>NC_015675.1:1740000-6884444 GCF_000176035.2 Mesorhizobium opportunistum WSM2075
AGGAGGGTGGCACAGACCAGGGGGTAGCGACTGTTTATCAAAAACACAGGGCTCTGCGAAGTCGCAAGACGACGTATAGGGTCTGACGCCTGCCCGGTGCTGGAAGGTTAAGAGGAGGGGTGCAAGCTCTGAATCGAAGCCCCAGTAAACGGCGGCCGTAACTATAACGGTCCTAAGGTAGCGAAATTCCTTGTCGGGTAAGTTCCGACCTGCACGAATGGCGTAACGACTTCCCCGCTGTCTCCAGCATAGACTCAGTGAAATTGAATTCCCCGTGAAGATGCGGGGTTCCTGCGGTTAGACGGAAAGACCCCGTGCACCTTTACTATAGCTTTACATTGGCATTCGTAGTGGCATGTGTAGGATAGGTGGTAGGCTTTGAAACCTGGGCGCCAGCTCAGGTGGAGCCACCCTTGAAATACCACCCTTATTACTATGGATGTCTAACCGCGGCCCGTTATCCGGGTCCGGGACAATGTATGGTGGGTAGTTTGACTGGGGCGGTCGCCTCCTAAAGAGTAACGGAGGCGCGCGATGGTGGGCTCAGAACGGTCGGAAATCGTTCGCTGAGTGCAATGGCATAAGCCTGCCTGACTGCGAGACTGACAAGTCGAGCAGAGACGAAAGTCGGTCATAGTGATCCGGTGGTCCCGCGTGGAAGGGCCATCGCTCAACGGATAAAAGGTACGCCGGGGATAACAGGCTGATGACCCCCAAGAGTCCATATCGACGGGGTTGTTTGGCACCTCGATGTCGACTCATCGCATCCTGGGGCTGGAGCAGGTCCCAAGGGTATGGCTGTTCGCCATTTAAAGCGGTACGTGAGTTGGGTTCAGAACGTCGTGAGACAGTTCGGTCCCTATCTGCCGTGGGTGTAGGAATATTGAAAGGATCTGTCCCTAGTACGAGAGGACCGGGATGGACGGATCTCTGGTGGACCTGTTGTGGCGCCAGCCGCATAGCAGGGTAGCTATATCCGGACGGGATAACCGCTGAAGGCATCTAAGCGGGAAACCCACCTTAAAACGAGTATTCCCTGAGAACCGTGGAAGACGACCACGTTGATAGGCCGGGTGTGGAAGAGCGGCAACGCTTGAAGCTTACCGGTACTAATAGTTCGATCGGCTTGATCGTTCTCATTCCTTATGCTCATCGTGAACACGATGATCTGGCCAGCGCTCACGCATGAGCGGCCCTTACGGGCCTATGCTCCGCGAGGGCGCCGGAAAACCGGCGACGCGCAGTCGCGCTTGCGGGCTTACGCCCGGGGCGCCCTGCAATGAACGTCGCCATTGGCACGGAAAGACGGGCAAACGGCACAAGCCAATAGCGAGCGGGTTTCCCTACTCACTATTCCCTGCTGCCTGATCCCTAACCCAGCTTCTCGAAAACAACGTGCGTTTTGCCGACCTGGTGGTTATGGCGGAGCGGCTGCACCCGATCCCATTCCGAACTCGGCCGTGAAACGCTCCAGCGCTGATGGTACTTCGTCTCAAGACGCGGGAGAGTAGGTCGCTGCCAGGTCTGCCAAACGCACGTTCTAAATCTTCTCTTCACGATCAAGGCCCGCCTAGGGAACAACGGGCCGCGCAAGCGGCCCTTTCATTTGGTGAGCCATCTACCTATCTGTAGGCCATCCTAGTCATAGGCATCGGCTTACGTCCAAAGCAGGCAAACGCTTGCCTAGATCAGCAAGCAAACGCTTGCTTAGGGTCAGCAAGCAAACGCTTGCTTAGGGTCAGCAAGCAAACGCTTGCTTAGGGTTGACGCGGGGTGGAGCAGCCCGGTAGCTCGTCAGGCTCATAACCTGAAGGTCACAGGTTCAAATCCTGTCCCCGCAACCAAACTTAAAACGGCCCGCATCAATGCGGGCCGTTTGCATTCAGGCGGCAAGTTCCAGACCATGAGGAGTGCCTCTCGTCGGCAATCGAACGGCACGGCTCCGCGCGTGAATGTAAGTTCTTGCTGACAGTGTCGCGCGCCCGGCGGCGTCATGCCGTTTCGAGGCGGCGCGCGCGCTTTCTCTCGGCCGCCGCGAGCAAGTCGACGAAGGCGCGCACCTTGGCGGGCCGGAAGCGGGCCGGCGGGAAGACCGCGTGGATACCGCCGGTCGGCAAGGTCCAATCAGCGAACACCGGCACCAGCCGTCCCTCGGCGATATCGTCATCGACACTGTAGTCAGGGAAGATGCCCAGCCCGATGCCGGCGAGCACGCAGGCCAGGGCCGCCGGGCTCTTGTCGCACATGATGACCGGATTGAGTTCGGTCAGCACCGTTTCCCCATCCCTGGAAAACAGCCATTGGCCGATGCCGCGCAGTTGCGCGTTGCCGACCCAGGCCAGCGATCTTGCCTGGTGCGGACCGACGTCTGATGGCAGGCTTGCGGCAAAGGCCGGACTCGCCACCACGATCTGCCGTATCGTTCCCAGGCGCCGTGCCTGGTTGGAGGAATCGGCAAGCCAGCCGACGCGGATGCCGAGGTCGATCTGCTCGTCCACCAGATTGCTCACAGCGTCGTCGAAGATCGCCTCGACACGCATCTGCGGATAGGTCTTCAGATACGCGGCCATCACCGGCGCGACCACCTTAGCGCCATAGTCGAGCGGCGCGGTCAGCCTCAGCATTCCGGCGGGCTCGACCGCCCCGTGCGAGATCTCGCCATAGGCTGCCTCGGCCTCGCGCAGGATGATGGTCGCGCGGTCATAGAAGAGGCGCCCCTCTTCTGTCGGCGTGATGCGCCGCGTCGTGCGCCGCATGAGCGTTGCGCCCAATTCCTCCTCAAGCTTGCCGATCTGGTGGCTGACCACGGCCTTGGCCACGCCCAGCCGGTCCCCCGCCACGGTGAACGAGCCGGTCTCCATCACCGTGGTGAAGTAGACGAGCCGATTGAGATTCAGAAGCTCGGCCATATGACCTGCCTTTGTCCGATTTGATCGGACAGTTTGTATTATTGGCTCTGGTTTATCGCAAGGTCGCCGTCTGCCACATATGGCCAGCACATTCCGGTGGGCCGCGCCCGATGCCCACAGCAAGGACAGCATGATCATGAGCAATCCAGACGTGACCTATCTTTTCGATCCGCTCTGCGGCTGGTGCTACGGCGCCACCCCGATGCTGGACAGGCTGTCGGCCAGCGGCGTGCTCATCGACCTGCTGCCGACCGGCTTGTTCTCCGGCGCAGGGGCGCGACCGATGGATGAAGCCTTCGCCGCCCACGCCTGGGCGAACGACCAGCGCATCGAGCGCCTGACCGGGCAGAGATTCACGCAGGCCTATCGGCGCGATGTCCTCAATGTCCGTGGCACCTTGCTCGATTCCCATGCCGCCACGCTCGGCATCAGCGCGGCTGGCCTGGAAGGCCCCGGCGGCCGGCTGACGGCGCTGAAGGCGATCCAGTGGGCGCGTTACGTCGATGGCAGGGATATCGTGACGATCGACGGTGTCGCAGAGGTGCTTGCCGCCGCCGGCATGGCGGATGCCGCCGGGCTGCTGCAGGCGCCGACGGAACGGCTGATGAAAGCGCACCGCGACCTGGTCGGCCAAGGCCGCACGCTGTTCGAGCGCCTTCATGCCAACGGCGTGCCTTCGCTCGCGGTCATCCGCAACGATGCGCCCCGGCTTATCGGTTCGAACGCACTGTTCGGCAGCTTCGACAATCTTGTCGCCCATATCGAGGCGGCGTGATCTCTCCCAACTAATCTCCAGCAAGGAACGGAAAAAGACATGGCAAAAGTCGCTCTCATCGGTGCATCGGGCGCCGTCGGTTCGCGCATCCTCAAGGAACTCTCGGATCGTGGCCACACAGTCACCGGCATTGCGCGACATCCGGAAAAGATCGCTGCGTTGCCCGGCGTCACGGCCAGGAAGGGGGATGTCTTCGACAGCCAAGCTCTCGCCGACCTGATCCGCGGCCATGACGTGGTGATCAGCTCGGTGCATTTTCTGGACAGCGATGCCGACACGCTGATCGCCGCGGTGCGTGCTTCCGGCGTGAAGCGCTACCTCGTTGTCGGCGGCGCCGGCAGCCTCGAGGTCGCGCCAGGCAAGCGCCTGGTCGATACAGCCGAATTCCCTGCAATCTACAAGGCGGAGGCACAGAAGGGCGCCGACTTCCTCGACAAGTTGAAGACCGTCGGCGATCTCGATTGGACGTTCCTGTCGCCGTCCGCCATGTTCATCCCGGGCGAGCGCACCGGCAAATTCCGCCTCGGCAAGGACACGCTCCTCGCCTCGGACAAGGGCAGCAGCATCTCCTTCGAGGATTACGCCATCGTCATGGTCGACGAGATCGAGAAGCCTGCGCATGTCAGGCAGCGTTTTACGGTCGGCTATTGATCAAACGGGACTGACGTCCTGGTTCAGCCAGGTACATCCAAGCGGGCGGCCATGACCGCCCGCAGCCATGCCGAGATGGCATCGAAGTCGATCGGTTTTGTCGTGTCGACGTCGAAGAGCGGTCCGCGCCGCAGCGGTTCGGCGCGCCTGGCGAGTTCTATCAGTTCGGGGATATAGGCGGCGCCGGGATGACCAGCGGGGCGCTGGTCGAGCCGGACGCCATAGCGCTCGGCAAGGACCTCCCCGGGCGCGTGGCACCAGATTTCGAAGGTCTGTTCGACGCCAGCTTTTCGCAGATGGTCCTCGAGGACTTCACGCGGCTGGAAGCCGAACCAGGCATCGATGACAAAGGTGCTGCCCGCTGGCGCTTCGCCGACGGCCGACCAGATCGCCTGATAGCTGGCGCGGCCGAGCGTGCGGTTGAATTCGCGGTCGCCGCCGCCAAGCACTTCGAGGAACGGATTCTTGATCGTGTCGAGCGCGAGCAACGGCCATCCCATGCGGTCGGCGATGCCGCGCGAGACGGTGCTCTTGCCGCTTGCGGGAATGCCGTTGACGAGCACGGCACGCCTGGCGTGGCTGGACTGGGCCAAGCGCGGAGACGTACCTGCGCCCGGTCCCACGGCGAGCGCCTGGAGGCCAGCGCCGATCACACCGGCGTCGTCGCCGAGCTGCGCGGGTTCCACCGGGCATTGGTACCAGGGCGCCAGCGCCGGCGCTCGGCCGAGAGCTGTATGTGCTGCCCGGCCAAGGCCGCCGCCAAGCAGCACCATGTCGGGATCGAGCACGGCAACGGCCGTGTCGATGGCGGCACGCAGCGGTCTCGCCCAGGCGTCGAGTATGCCGCGCGCCTGGATGTCGCCGGCCGCATCGCGGGCAAAAAGCTGATCGACAGAAATGTCGGCGCCGAGCCCGGCGCGCGCAATGTGGCGGCCGAGCGCGGTGCCTGAACTGGTGGTCTCGACGCAGCCGCGCCGGCCGCAGGCGCAAAACTCGCCGTCGACATCGACGGTGATGTGGCCAAGCTGGCCCGCCGTTGCCGAGCCACGCGTAATCAGGCGATCTTGAGCGACGGCGCCGCCAATGCCGGTGCCTATGGTGAACATGACGATGTTGTCATGGCCGCGCCCGGCGCCGAGCGCCATCTCGGCGGCCAACGCCATGTTGCAGTCGTTGTCGATGATGACGGGCTTGCCTGTCATGTCTTCCAGGCGTTGCGCCAGCGCGACCGAAGCGAGGTTGACGTAGCCACCCGACAGGACGGCGCCGCGCCGCGCATCGACACGGCCGGGGACGCCGACGCCGATGGCCTTCACATCGGGCGTGTCGAGAAGGCGCACCATGTCGGCGATGCGGCCAAGCACCAGCTCCGGGTCGGGCGCACTCTTTTCGGAAACGCGCTTGAGGATTTCACCGGTCCCGGAGACGCGGGCGGCGCGCAGATTGGTGCCGCCTATATCGATCCCTATGCTGAGGGGCATGACGTCCTGCATCTGTTTTTCCGCAAATTCCGGACGCAAACCGCTTCACGCTTTTACTGGAATAGCTCTCGTCCAAACGCAATTATCAGGCAGCTGCTTTTTGCCGGTAGTGCCCGATCACGGCCTGGATCTCACGCAGTCGCGGCACTGCGATGGTCTTAAGCCTTTCGCGCTGGATGTCACGGTCGAGCGAGATGCAGTCTTTCCACAGCGAACGGCCGGCGATGACGCCCGAGGCGCCGTTCTGCATGGCGATCTCGACCTGGCCGAGGAAGGTTGCGTGGTTGACGCCGGCCGAAAGCACTGCCCAGGGCACATCGCCTGCCATTGCGGTGATGTTGGCACAGGCTTCGGGCGTGCCGGGATAGGGAAGCTTCAGCACCTTGGCGCCGCATTCCAGCGAGATTCTTGTCCCTTCCTCGACAAGCCGTGGTGTCATGGCCGCATAGTCCTCGGGGCTTTCGCCTTCGAGCGGATAGGTCAGGAACTCGACGACCAGCAACAGGTCCTCCTTGCCGAAATCGGCGATGCACTGGCGCAGGATGGCGGTGTTGTGTTCGTTGGCCTGCGGCTTGTCGGCCCGCAGATACACCATGATCTTGCCGCCCGTGCCGCCCAGGGCGCGGACACGGCGCGCATCGATGCCTGGAACCAGGCGTGACAGCCGGTAGCCCTCGGGCGAGACGTCAAAACCGGAGGCGTCGAGGCCGATGAGCAGTGCCGTATCGCGGTTCAAGACGCCCTCGTCGACAATGCGCGGCACCGCGCAGAGCGGGTCGAGCAGCACGCAGGATGCTGCACTGGCGAGGTAGCGCGTGATGTCAGCCTTGGTGTCGCCGAGCATGTCGTTGGTGATCCTGGCCTGCTCGGCCGGATCCGACGCCAGCAAGGTCCGCATGCCGCCGCGCTGGTCGCAGGCGATGGCCACCATGGCCCCGTCCTTGCCGCATATCTGCTGGTAGCCGCGCAGCTCCGCGGTGGTCATCTTCGTCATGATCTTCAGTCCGATGTTGGCGCCGTCTTGCCGAGGGCGCGGATCCCGTGGAAACAACAATGTTCAGTTCTGCCCGCCTTTGCCGGCGAGGAGATTTTTGCCGCGTGGTGCGCCCTCCGCTCTCAAAAACGGTGCCCGCCGGCATTGCCGCATGGAGACGGCCCCACGTTGCGAGTTGGCTGGATTTGCGCGATAACTCCCATCGGCGTATACGTGTGTAACACGTTGCTGAAAGGAATTGCAAGCTGTCTGTTCCCTCCATCCAGGATGCGACCGCGTCGCGGACATTGCTGCACACGGTCGCCAAGCTGCACTATCTGGAGGAGATGTCGCAGGTCGACATCGCGCGGCAGCTCGGTGTCTCCACCGCGACGATTTCGCGCCTGCTGCAGCGGGCGCGGACGGAAGGGATCGTGCGTATCGAGGTTCTCGATCTGGCGACGCCGGAGGACATCACCAGGCAGTTGATCGATGGATTGAAGTTGCGGGATGCCGCGGTGGTCGAGACGCCGGCGGCAGGCACGCTGGCAGCACTAGCGGCACCGCTTGGCGGGCTGCTCAGGCAGGCGCAACTGGTGGCAGGCTCCGTGGTCGCCATCGGCTGGGGGCGCGCTGTGCGCGAAGTTATCCGGGCCGGCCTGCCGCGCATGCCCGGTGTGCTCACCGTCGCCGCCACCGGCGGCATGCAGCAGCACGCGGCGCATTTTCAGGTCAACGAGTTCGTGCGGCTCGCCGCCGAGGAGTTCGGCGGCACGCCGCACTTCATCCATGCGCCCTATCTGCCGTCCACGGAGTTGCGGGATGTCTTCCTGCGCGATGTCGCCATCCGCGATGCCGTCGCCTTGTGGGGGAAGACCGACATCGCGATCGTCGGTATCGGCCTGCCGCATGCCATCAATGCGCCGGAGGCGAGTGCCGCCACGCCGAGCGAGCAGGCGTTGGTTCATGCGGCCGGTGATGTGCTTCGGCATTATTTCGATGTCGAGGGGCAGCCGATCGCGTGGGAAGGGGAGAGCCGGATGATCGCCATGTCGCCGGCACAGCTTCGCGCCGTGCCGCAGGTGATCGGCCTTGCCGCATCGCCGGAGAAGGCGACGGCAATTATCGGCGCGGCTCGCGCAGGGCTGATCAACACGCTGGTCACCGATACGAAGACGGCGCAGGCCATCCTCGCGACGCTTGCGCAGCGATAGGATCGGCAGAACACTGGCGGCAGGATGGAGCCGGCTGCGAAAACAAGTTGTGTCGCCGAAAGGCGCGGGCAATAGTTTGCTGGGGCTCCGCGGAGCAGTCGAATGTCGTACGGTGTGAAAAACCCGGCGCTGCAAGCTCGGAAAAACCGAGTTGCAATTTATTTCTGCAAAGTGTTACAAGTCAGAATGCCCGCCAGCAAGGCGCGGCGGGGGCACAGTTTGCCGGGACCTCGCGGAGGTAGGGGAATGGGGCTGTGGCCAAGTGTACCGGTCTGGCTGACCGGCTGACATATCGACTGGAGGGCGCTTGGGAGGAAAGCTGCCCGTGACGGCAAAAAGGCGTTCACGCCGCCTTGTCCCCTAGCGGATGGCGGCCATTCCAATGTCACTTGCAACGGCAGATCTGCCAATAATGAGGAGGATGTCATGAAGAAGATTGTTGCCGCGCTCGCGGCGCTTGCCGTCAGTGCGACGGTGCTGATCGCGCCCGCGCAGGCGCAGGACAAGAAATACACCATTGCGCTCATTCCGGGCCTCACCACCGATGGTTTCTACATCACCATGCGCAAGGGCGCCCAGGCGGCTGCCGATGCGCTTGGCGTAAACCTGGTTTTCCAGGGCGCGCCGGAATTCAACCCGGTCACCCAGGTGCCGGTGCTCGATGCGGTCATCGCCAAGAAGCCTGACGCGATCCTGATCGCGCCGACCGACAAGGTCCAACTGGTCGAGCCGCTGCGCAAGGCCAATGATGCCGGCATTCCGGTCATCACCGTCGACACTTTCATCGGCAGCGGCGCCTACCAGACCGGTGCGGGTGACGCTGATTTCCCGCTGTCCTACATCGCCTCGGACAATGTGCTCGGCGGCGAGATTGCCGCTCGCGCGCTGGCCACCGCGGTTGGCGACAAGGGCAAGGTCTACGTCTCGAACGTCAAGCCCGGAATCTCGACCACCGACCAGCGTGAAGAGGGCTTCAAGAAGGAGATGGCCAAGCATACGGGCATCACCGTGCTGGAGACCCAGTTCAACGACGACGATGCCAACAAGGCGGCCTCGCAACTGCAGGCCGTGTTCGCGCGCAATCCGGACCTGGTCGGCGTGTTCGGCGCCAATTTGTTCTCGGCGCTGGGCGCGGCCAATGGCGTCAAGCAGGCCGGACAGACGGGAACCGTCAAGGTGGTCGCCTTCGATGCTCCGACCAGCATCGTCGACAACATCAACACCGGCCTGGTGGACGTGGCGATCGCCCAGCATCCCGCCGAGATCGGCTATTACGGCGTCGTTTCGGCCTATGCCCATCTGACCGGCCAGTCGATTCCGGTCATGATCGGCACCGGCTTCACGATCATGGACAAGTCCAACATCGCGGATCCGAACGTCTCGAAGTATCTCTACTCCGAGTAATCCAGACGAGCCCGGCTCTTCCCGGTCCGCCGGGAGGAGCCCGTGCCGGGTTCTCGCCGAAGGCAGGACCTTTTTTGATGGCAGCCGCGGAGTATCCATGACTTCCACATCACCAGCCCAGCCGGTCGAGAAGCATGTCGCCCCTCAGGCCGATCACGGCGATCCGGCCAGGAACTGGATCGCACGCATAGCGGAAGCGCGCGCCTGGCTGTTCCTTGCCGGCCTGATCATCTGCTTTGAGATCTGGTCGAGGACCGACTTCGGCGCGACCTTCGTGCTCAATCCGTTCAACCTGCAGTCCATCGCGATATTCGCGGTGGCGCCGCTGCTCTTGGCGACAGGGCAGACCTTCGTCATCATCTCGGGCGGCATCGACCTGTCGCTCGGCTTCATCATGGGGCTGGCCGCCGTCATCGCCGCGCATGCCACCAACATGGCGGGCGCGGCCATCCCCTTGCCGCTGGCGATGCTGGCGGGCATCCTTGCCGCGGTGATCGTTGCCGGCGTGCCGGGCGTCATCAACGGCTTGCTGATATCGCGCCTCAGGGTCCCGCCTTTCATCGGCACGCTTGGCATGTTCGGCGTCGCGCGCGGTGCCGCCTTTCTGCTCGCCGGGGGCACGACGGTGCCGGTGCAGAATTCGTGGTTCGCGCTGCTCGGCAACGGCAAGTTCCATGGCGTCCCCTATCTGGTGATGATCGCCGCCGTCTTCGTCGTCGTGATGCACTATCTGCTCAGCCAGACCCGGTTCGGCCAGCACAATTATGCCATCGGCGCCAACGTGCAGGCGGCGCGGCGCGCCGGCATCGACATCAGGGGCCACATCCTTCGGCTCTATGTGCTGTCGGCGATGTGCGCCGGCCTTGGCGGCGCGCTCTATGCCGCGCGCTTCACCGCCGGTGCCGCGCAAGCCGGCGAGCCTTTGCTGCTCGATAGCGTCGCGGCCGTGGTGATCGGCGGCGCCAGCCTGTTCGGCGGCTCCGGCACCATCTTCGGCACGGTCGCCGGCGCGCTCGTGATCGCGGTCATCCAGTACGGGCTGGTCTTCGTCAATGTCGAACCGTTCTGGCAATTCATCGCCGTCGGCATCGTCATTATCATTTCCGTTCTCATCGACCAGGCGCAGCGCCGGTTCAGTGGAGCCCGTCAGGATGAATAGCACCAACCAGAACGCACCCCTGCTGGAAGTCCGCAATCTGTCGAGGCACTTTGGCGCCGTGCGGGCGCTGAACGACTTCTCCATGGCCGTGCGGCCGGGTGAAGTGGTGGCGCTCGCCGGTGATAATGGCGCCGGCAAGACGACGCTGATCAAGGCGATATCGGGCGTGTTCCAGCCGACCGGCGGCGAAATCCTGCTCAGGGGTCAGCCGGTGACGTTCGCGACGCCGCAGGAGGCGCGCGAAAAGGGCATCGAGACGATCTACCAGGACCTCGCGCTTGCCGACAATCTGTCGATCGGCGCCAACATCTTCCTTGGCCGCGAACCGATGCGCAAGGCGTTCGGCTTCCTGCCGGTGCTCGACCGCAAGGCGATGGCCGCGGCGGCCAAGGAGACGATGGGGCGGCTGGATTTCCACGTCAGCCGGCTCGAAGCCCCGGTCAGCAACTTCTCCGGCGGCCAACGCCAGGCCGTCGCCATCGGCCGCGCCGTCTACTGGGATGCGCAGATCCTGATCATGGACGAGCCGACCGCAGCCCTTGGCGTGCCGGAGCAGCGCAAGGTGATTTCGCTCATCCACCAGCTCAAGGCGCAGGGGCGCGGGGTGATCTTCATCTCGCACAATCTGCAGGACATCTTTGCCGTCTCGGACCGCATCGTCGTGTTGCGGCGCGGCATCCAGGCCGGCGAGCGCAAAATCTCCGAGACCAACCATGACGAAGTCGTCAGGCTGATGGTCGGCGGCTAGAGCATTTCACCGTTTCACGGAAACGGCGAACCGCTCTATCTCTTTGTTTTTACGCAATTCCGAACGGAAAGCGCTACGCGCTTTTCCCGGGAAAACAATGTCACACTTTTCCTGGAATTGCTCTAGCCGGCATCGCGATTGGTCAGCGCGATGTGGCAGCAGCCTGGGCCGTGGCCCGGCGTCCAGGTGACATTGTCGAAACGCACGCCCGTCGCCTCGAACAGGCCGCGGTCGAAGGCGCCGGCGATGCGGCAGAGCGTGGCGAGCTTTTCGTCACCGACTCCGGCCTCGACCCAGGCGTCCTTGAGCGGGCAGCGCTTCACCTTGAAGGCGATGCGGTCATCGCCGCGCTCGACATCGGTCGGGTACATCAGGCCGCCATCCGGGCTGACCGCCAGGAAGGCCTCGCCGATGGCGCGCGCGTCGTTGGCGCCGAAGCTGGCGAAGGCGGCTGCAGCCACTTCCTTGCCGCGCTGCTCGATGGTTCGGATCATGACCGCCTCGGCCTTTTCGGCACCGAGCTCTCCGGTCAGTTCGTCAAGGAACAGACGGTAGAGATCGGCGCGGTTGCGGAAGGCGGAATCGAGTTCGCGCGACAGTTTCTCGGCTCTGGCTACGGGGTCGGTCATGATACGTCCTGTGCGGTTCTCTTGAGTTTTGGCGCGGCGGCCACCAGGGCCTTGCCGATGGCCGATTGCGGTGCGTCGATGACGGCACGGGCGTCGCCGCTCTCGGCAATTCGCCCAGCGTCGAGGAGGATGACGCGCTGAGCGATCGCGCGGACCACGCCGAGATCATGTGAAATGAAGAGATAGGCGATCCGTTCCTGCCTTTGCAGGTCGAGCAAAAGATCAAGGATCTGCCCGCGCACGGAGACGTCGAGCGCCGACACCGCTTCGTCGAGCACGATCAGCGACGGTTTCGTGGCGATGGCGCGCGCGATGGCGACGCGCTGGCGCTGGCCTCCGGAAATTTCGTGGATGGCGCGCGCGGCAAGATCCGCCGCCAGCCCTACGCGTTCGAGCAAGGCGGCGATGCGCCGCGGGCGCTCAGCGCGCGAGGCAATGCGATGGATGCGCAACGGATCGTCGAGCACACGCGCCACCGTGGCCCGCGGATTGAAGGCGGCCAGCGGGTCCTGGAACACCATTTGCAGGCGCGCGCGATGCGCTCGCAACGCGGCGCCACCCAAGGCCAGGAAATCATTGCCTTCGAATTCGATGCGGCCGGCATCCGGGTCGGTCAATCGCAGTACGAGCCGCGCGATTGTCGACTTGCCGCTGCCGGAGGGGCCGGCGAGCGCCAGCGTTTCGCCCGGCTCGATGTGAAAAGAGACATCGTCCACGGCGGCAACGGTCTTGCCGCCGCGACGGTAGCGTTTGGTGAGGCTGGACACCGAGAGCAGGCTCATGCGTGGCGCCCGCTCCGGTTCGACAACGGTTCGGCATCGAGGCCGATATGGGCATCAAGCAGCGCGCTCGTGTAGGCCTGGGCCGGGGCGTCGATAATCCTCGGCGTCGTGCCAAGTTCGACCAACTGGCCATGGCGGAACACGGCGATGCGCTCGGCAAGCTCCGCGGCAAGCGCGATGTCATGGCTGATGAACAGCAGCGTCATGCCGTCCTCGGCCACCAGCCGCCGGATCAAGGCAACGATGTCGGCCTGCACGATGGTGTCGAGCGCGCTGGTCGCCTCGTCGGCGATCAGCAATTTCGGCCCGGCGGCGATGGCGGCGGCAATTGCAACGCGCTGCTTCTGGCCGCCGGAGAGCTGGTGCGGGAAGGCTCGCAGGGCCGAGTCAGGATCGGGCAGCCGGACGCGTTCGAGCAGGGTTTTTGCTTGCGTGTATGCCTGTGGCCAGGTGAGGCCGAGATGGGTGCGGGCGACTTCGGCGATTTGTTTGCCGATTGGCATAACGGGGTCGAGGCTGGCGGATGGGTCCTGGAAGACGAAGCCGATATCGCGGCCGCCGAGAGGGATTCTGCTGAGCTCGGATTCGAAAGGTTGGCGTTCCGTCACACCCCCCTCTGTCCTGCCGGACATCTCCCCCGCAAGGGGGGAGATCGGCAGCGTCTTCGACGGCCCACTTTTGGCAACGTTGGTGACTGGCGAAAGCGGAGATGAATGCACAATCTCCCCCCTTGCGGGGGAGATGTCCGGCAGGACAGAGGGGGGTGCCTTGGCGCCGAAGGTTGGCAAGGACCAGTCGATGCGGCCTTCAACAGCGGCAGACCCCGGCAACAACCCCGCAATAGCCAGCGCCAGCGTGCTCTTGCCGGATCCGCTTTCGCCGATGATGGCCAGGCGCTCGCCAGCGACGATATCGAAGCTGACGTGCTTCAACGCCGCGACCTCGCCGCCGTCACGGCGGTAGGTGACCGTCAAGTCGCGGATCGCTGCGAGTGCGGTCACGACAGGCCACTCCTGATTGCCGTCGTCTCGACGATGCCTTCGCCGGCGAGATAGACGCCGAGCACCGTCAGCACCAGTGCTATGCCAGGGACGATCGACAGGAAGGGCGCGGTGCGCAAAACAGTGCGGCCTTCGGCGATCATGCCGCCCCAGGTGACCCGATTGGGGTCGCCGAGGCCGAGAAACGACAAGGCTGCCTCGGTGAGGATGGCGGCGGCGACGATCACCGATGACATCGCCAGCACCGGCGGCAGCGCATTGGGCAGCACTTCGCGAAAGGCGATTTCGAGCGGATGCATGCCGACGGCGCGGGCGCTGGCGACATAGTCGCGCTCGCGAATGGAGAGAACTTCCGCGCGGGCGATACGGGCAGGCCCGGTCCAGGTGCCGAGCGCGATGGCGATCACGACGACGCCCAATGATGGCCCGACGACACTGACGAAGGCCAGAGCCAGCAGGAAGCCCGGCACGGTCTGGAAGGCATCAGTGACGCGCATCAGCAGCTCGTCGATAAGGCCGCCGGCAAAGCCGGCCAGCGTGCCGACCGCTGCGCCGATGGCCAGTGCCGCCGCCGCCGCCGCAAGCCCGACGGCGAGCGAGGTGCGGGCGCCGTGGAACAGCTCGGCCAGCACGTCGCGGCCGAGCCGGTCGGTGCCGAGCGGCAGCGACCAGTCCTGGAACGGCGGCAGCAGCGACGGCCCGGCAATGGCTTGCGGATCACCGGAGAACAGCAGCGGTGCCGACAGCGCCATGGCGATCAATGCCGCCAGAAGGATGGCGCCGGCGACGGCCTCAGGCCTCCGCAGAAAGCGGCGAAGCGGGTTCACGCGCCGGCCTCGCTGGCGCCGACGCGCGGATCGAGGAAGACATAGGCGATGTCGACCAGGAGGTTGATAACGATGACCAGCACGGCGCTGACCAAGATGATGCCGAGCAGCAAAGGTGTGTCGCGCGCGGCCACCGCTTCCTGCGCCAGCCGGCCGAGGCCGGGCAGGGAGAAAACGCTTTCGATGACGACACTGCCGCCGAGCATCTGCGCCGACTGCAAGCCGAGCATGGTGACCAGCGGCAGCAGCGCGTTGCGGGCAATGTGGGCGAGCACGATGCGGCGGCGCGAAAGCCCCCTGGCGCGGGCGGCCAGCACAAAATCCTGCCGCCAGACCTCGGCCATGCCGGCACGCATCATGCGCAGATAGAGCGCGAGATAGATGAAGCCGAGAGCGGAAACCGGCAGGACGAGATGGATGGCGATGTCGGCGGCGCGGTCGAGGCCGGTCTTGTCCGAGGCCAGGGTTTCGATGCCGCCGATCGGCAGCCAGCGCAGGTCGACGGCAAAGACGACGATCAGCACCAGGCCGAGCCAGAAACCGGGCACGGCATAAAGCGCCAGCGAGCCGATCGACAGGAAGCGGTCGCGCAAACTCCCTGGCCTCGCGCCCGCATAGATGCCGAGCGCCGAGCCGAGCCCGAAGGAGAGCGCGGTGGCGCTGACCATCAGCAGCAGCGTGTTGGGCAGGCGTTCGAGGATGACGTCGCGGATCGGCCGGGAGAAGGTCACCGACTGGCCGAGGTCGAGATGCAGCAACGCCCAGAGATAGTTGGCCAGCCGCGTCAGCTCCGACTGGTCGAGACCCCAGCGATGACGCAGCAATTCGATCATGCCGGCGTCGCCGCCGGTCGAGACGATATAGGCGTCGACGGCATCGCCAGGGGCCGCCTCGAGCAAAAGGAATGTGCCGATGACGACGACCAGCAGCACGAAGATGCTGCCGACGAGGCGACGGCGGATGAGGATGAGGGCGCGGGTCATAGGCCCCTCCGAGTGTTGGCGTATGTCCGCCTATAAGAAATGCCGAGCCCAGGCACCCCCCTCTGTCCTGCCGGACATCTCCCCCGCAGGGGGGGAGATTGGATGTCACCGACGGCTTCGCCAACTTTCGACGCCGCATAATTGGCGGAGCGGACAAATAGCTGATCTCCCCCCTTGCGGGGGAGATGTCCGGCAGGACAGAGGGGGGTGCGAAGGAACTCGGCCTTCGGCCAAATTCCCCTTTTCTCGCGAATTCTCATCCGCGCAAATGTGTCACGATTCCAAATACGTGTCCGCCCAGTTCGACACCGCCCAGCGCGGGTTGTTGGCGATGTTGCCAACCGTATCGCGCGCGACGCTGATAAAACTCCATTCGGCGACGTTGATCAGCGGCAGGTCGGCGGCCACCTCCTTCTGGAACTCCTTGTAGAGGTCGGTGCGGGCCGTGGTGTCGAGCGTCTCGGACGCCTTGGCGATGAGCGCATCGAGCGCGTCGTTCTTGTAGCCGCCCTGGTTGGAGAACGGCACGCCGTCGGGAATGCCGCTCTGCACCAGGATGGTTGTCGAGATCGCGGGATCGCCGCGGAACACCGGCGGACCCACCGCAAGGTCGAAGGCGTGGTCGGTGTAGACGGCCTTGATGTGCGCGGCGGAGTCGTTGTTGACGAGCTCCGCGTCGATGCCGATGGCGGCGAGTGCCTGGCGCAAATAGTCGCCGAACTGCTTGGTCTCGTTGAAATATGGCGCGGGCAGGAGCTTGAGCGAAAAGCGCTTGCCGTCCGGGCCTTTCTTGTAGCCGGCCTCGTCGAGCAAGGCGTTGGCCTTGGCGACGTCGAAGGCATAGGTCGGCACGTCGGCGGTGTAGAACTGCGGGTCGTTCTTCGGCACCGGGCCGGTGGCGGTCGCGGCATAGCCAAGGAACACCGTCTTGACGACGAAATCCTTGTCGATGGCGTGCGCGATCGCCTGGCGCACTTTCACATCGGCCAGTTCCTTGCGGCGATGGTTGATTTCGACGACGAGCTGATAGGTCAGTCCTTCATAACCCTTGGTGATCACCTTCAGGCCCGGCACCTTGGAGATGCGGTCGAGGTCGGCCAGCGGCACGGCCGAGAAGGCGGCAAGCTGGATTTCCTCGGCTTCCAGCGCGCTTGCCGCCGACGTGCGGTCGGGCAGCACCTGGTAGATGATCTCGTCGAGGTAGGGCTCGTCCTTGCCCCAGTAATCCGTGTTTTTGATCAGCCGGTAATACTGGCCGGCCTTGTACTCGCCGAACTTGAACGGCCCAGTGCCGATGGGCGCGTTGTTGGCCGGGTTGTCCTCGATCTTGCCGACCTCGTAGACATGCTTCGGCACGACGCTGCTCAGCGCCGGCAGCGCGTTGCGGATCAGCTGGAACGGCGTCGGCTTGGCGAATTTGAACACGGCGGTGAGATCGTCGGGCGTGTCGACGGCGGCCAGGTCCTTGAACACGGTGCGGCCGAGATTTTGCAGCGGCTTCCAGATCTGCAGCGCCGAGAAGGCGACGTCGGCCGACGTGAACGGCTTGCCGTCATGCCATTTGACGCCTTCGCGCAGCTTGAACGTCACCGAAAGCCCATCGGCGGCGCCTTCCCAGCTCAGAGCCAGGCGTGGCGCAAGCCCGTCCTTGCCGTCGAAGGAGGCTTCGGCCAGCGTTTCGACGATCTTGCTGGAGATGAAGAAGACGCCGTTTGAGGCGACGATCGCCGGGTTGAGGTTGCGCGGCTCGGAATCGGCGGCGAGCACCAGCCGGCCCCCCTTCTTCGGTGTCTGCGCCCAGCCAAGTGTCGGCATGGCGGTGGAGGCGAGCAGTATCGCCGAGCCGGCAAGCATTCTGCGTCTGGAAATCGTGAAACCTGACATGATCGAACTCCGTCCTCTCCGCGACCCCACACGGCGCGCCATACCCCTCGAACGCCTGCGAGCCCGCCGGCATCCTTGCGGCGGCGATTATGAGCCTTGCCAAGGGTTTCGCCAGAGACGGAATTGGCGCATCCTTGCTTGGCTTTGAAATTTTCGTCCGCTGGACCAGTTTGCGGGAAAAGGCTCAATTCCAACTATCTGGTAAGACCAGATTTGATGGATATACGGCCAATGACGACTTGGTGACGGCGC
Organism: Mesorhizobium opportunistum WSM2075; assembly: GCF_000176035.2. Lineage (NCBI taxonomy): Bacteria > Pseudomonadati > Pseudomonadota > Alphaproteobacteria > Hyphomicrobiales > Phyllobacteriaceae > Mesorhizobium > Mesorhizobium opportunistum. Next base: position 1,757,673 of record NC_015675.1, read on the forward strand.
AGTCGCGCTCTTCGCGCATTCTGGCTGGACCAGTGTGGGAAAAATGGTGCAGATTTGATCGACAGCCAGCGGATCGGGCGCGGAGCGGCCTGTGATCCCAGGCAATCCAAGGGAGAGAGAGATGAACATTGCCCCGGGCAAGAGTGCCGTCAGCAAGATCCCGTTCGACCAGGCTAGGGTCGATCGGCTGATGGAGGAGGCCGGCATCGATGTGCTGCTCGCGACCTCCAAGCACAACACGCAATATCTGCTTGGCGGCTACAAATTCATCTTCTTCGCCGCCATGGATGCGATCGGCCATAGCCGCTATCTGCCCATAGTCGTTTACGAGAAGGGCGGACCCGATCACGCCGCCTATATCGGCAACCGCATGGAAGGCGGCGAGCACCAGAACAACCCGTTCTGGACACCGACGCTGCATGCCGCCTGCTGGGGCACGCTCGATGCCGCGAACCTCGCCGTCGAACATCTGCAGAAGATCGGCAAGGCGGGCGCGCGCATCGGCATCGAGCCGGGTTTCCTGCCCTCGGACGCCTACACGCTGATCCGCAAGGCGCTGCCGGAGGCCAAGCTGATCGATGCGACCGACATGCTGGAGCGCATGCGTGCGATCAAGACCGATGCCGAGCTGGAGAAGCTGCGCACGGCTTCCGAACTGATCACCGATTCCATGCTGGCAACCATCCAATGGGCGCGCGAAGGCACGACCAAGGCCGAGATGATCGAGCAGCTGCGGCGCGAGGAAACCAATCGCGGGATCCATTTCGAATATTGCCTGCTGACGCTGGGCCCCAGCCACAACCGCGCCGCCTCGCCGCAGGCTTGGAAGAAGGGCGAGGTGCTGTCGATCGATTCCGGCGGCAATTACCACGGCTATATCGGCGACCTCTGCCGGATGGGCATCCTGGGCGAGCCGGATACCGAGCTGGAGGATCTGCTGGCCGAGGTCGAGACGGTGCAGCAGGCTGCCTTCTCGAAGGTCAAAGCGGGCACACTCGGCGGCGACATGATTTCCCACGCCGAGGGCGTGCTGAAGACATCCAAGGTGGCGCCCTACACGGATTTCTTCGCCCACGGCATGGGCCTGATCACGCATGAGGCGCCGTTCCTGATGACCAACCATCCGGTGACCTATGAAGGCACCTATGCGGCCAAGCCGCTGGAGAAGAACATGGTGCTGTCGGTCGAGACGACGATGCTCCACCCGACGCGTGGCTTCATCAAGCTTGAGGATACACTGGCGGTGACCGAGAGCGGCTATGTGATGTTCGGTGATCGGGGCAGGGGGTGGAACCGGGGTGGGATTTCATAGAACCCAAGGCCGGCGCCGCCCCTCATTGTCCTGCCGGACATTTCTCCCCGTATAGTGACGGGGAGAAAGGCGCTGTCACCAACGATTTCGCCATCGCCGGAGCTGCTCCCTTCTCCCCGTTCTACGGGGAGAAGGTGCCGGCAGGCGGATGAGGGGCGGCGCCACCCTATAATAAGTTCTTCACTGGCCCGCCGGAATCAGCCTGAAATCCGGCAGTTCCCGCAAGCCCAATTCCGGCCCGGCCGGCGAATAGACGACGAAGAGCTGCATCGGCCCGTCGCCTGTGTTCAATGTCGAATGAAACCGGCTTTCCGGCACATAGATGGTGCAGCCGGGGCCGACCTTCTCGACCGCCGGATTGCCCTTCTCGTCCTCGACCATCTGCTCGCCATGGCCCGAAATGACGAAGATTATCTCTTCGGCGCCGGGATGGTTGTGGCGGGCGTGGCCCTTGCCGGAGGGCAGGTCGACCACGCCGCCGGAAAAACGGACAGCGCCGTTCACTTCCGGAGCCACCGTCAGCGATAGTTTTCCCCAGTCGAAGCCGAAGGCGCTGACGTCCTTCGGGTAGACAAACACCTTGCTCTTGTCGATCATCTCTCATCACCCTTCTTTTTCTTCGCGGCTTTCTCGCTGCCGAGCGCCTTGAAATCGGCAGTCTGCCTGGCGATCGCCGCTTCGGCCGGCAGCCGTTCCATCGAGCTTGCGCCATAGAAGCCATGCAGGCCCTTGGCTCGTGAGAGAATGTAGCGCGCGTCGTCGGGCATCGAGATCGGGCCGCCATGGCAAAGCAGGATGACGTCCTTGCGCACCGAGCGGGCGGCTTCGGCGATGGCGTCGATCTGGACCACGCAGTCGTCGAGCGATTTCGCCGAGGTGGCGCCGATCGAGCCGCCCGTCGTCACGCCCATATGGGCAACGACGATGTCGGCACCGGCCTTGGTCATGGCGCGGGCCTCGTCGGGGTTGAAGACATAGGGTGTGGTCAAGAGGTCAAGCTTGTGCGCCTCGGCGATCATGTCGACCTCGAGCCCAAAGCCCATGCCGGTTTCCTCGAAACTCTGCCGCATGGAGCCGTCGAACAGGCCGATGGTCGGAAAGTTCTGCACGCCGGAAAAGCCCATGGTCTTCAGCTCGGCCAGAAGCAGGGGCATGATGACAAAAGGATCGGTGCCGTTGACGCCGGCCAGAACCGGTGTCTTCTTCACCACCGGCAGCACTTCGTACGCCATTTCCTTGACGATCTCGTTGGCGTTGCCATAGGCGAGCAGGCCGGCGGCCGAGCCGCGCCCGGCCATGCGGTAACGGCCTGAATTGTAGATGATGATGAGGTCGATGCCGCCAGCCTCCTCGGCCTTGGCTGACAGGCCGGTGCCGGCGCCGCCGCCGACGATCGGCACGCCCTTGTCGATCATTCCCCGGAACTTCTTCAATATGTCCTTGCGAGGGATTGCGGGCATGTTCTTGGACCTCAGTGTCTGGCGATGTCGAGGAAGGCAGCGGTTGCCGCCCGGGCGAATTCGGGGTCGTTGATGTGCAGCGGCAGGCGGGTGACGCGGCGCGTGTCGTTTGGCTGGATGGTGCGCTCGATGGCTTCGAACAGGACGGCATCGGCCTCCGGATGGAAAAAGGCGCCACCCTTGATGTCGAGCGCCGAGACACCCTTTTCAGGGATCAGGAAATGCACCGGCCCTTCGCAGCGGGCGAGCCTGGCGCCGATCCATTCGCCGATCTGGCGGCACTCGTCAGCCGTGGTGCGCATCAGCGTGACGTTCGGATTGTGCTCGTAGAACAGCCGGCCGCGATATCGTTCCGGAACGGTCGAAGGCGCCCAGAAATTGACCATGTCGAGCGCGCCGACCGAACCGACATAGGGCAGGCGGGTGCGCATGATCGCTCCGAAACGATCCTGCGTCGCCGGCAGCACGCCGCCGAGCAGAAGGTCACAGACTTCGGTGGAGGTGACGTCGATGACGCCGGACAGCAAGCCGCTGTCGGCGAGCTTCTCCATGCTGCGGCCGCCGGTGCCGGTGGCGTGAAAAACCATGCAATCGTATCGGGAGCGGAGCTGGTCGGCGATGGCGGTCACGCACGGCGTGGTGACGCCGAACATGGTGAGACCGATCGAAGCCTTGCCGTCGGGCGGCGGCGCAGGCCTCGCCGCCATGCCGGAGATCGCCTGGGCGGCATTGTGCAGGACGACGCGGGAGAGCCGGTTCAACCCCGCCATGTCGGTCACCGCAGGCATCATGATGATGTCGGAGACATCGACATAGGGCGCGGTGTCGCCCGATGCGAGCGTCGAGACCATGATCTTGGGCAGGCCGAGCGGCAGGGCGCGCATGCCCGAGGTGATGATCGATGTGCCGCCGCCGCCGCCGATACCGATAATCGCGGCAATGTCGTTTCGCGATTGGATGAAGCGGGCGAAGGCGACGCCCATCGCGGCGACGGCGGCGCCGCGATCACTTCCGCCGAGCACGGCGTTGACGCCGTCGGGGTGATGGCCGGAAATTTCCTTGGCGGTGATGTCGACAGGCACGGTTGCGTTGCGCGTTCCGACATCGACACGGCAAACAGCGGCGCCGGTGGCGGCGACCGCATCGGCCAGGAAGGCGAGTTCCTCACCCTTGGTATCGGCGGTGCCCACGACGTAGATGCGCTTCACGGGCCGTTCCCAGGTCATTGCAAATTTTTGAGACGCGCGTATCGTATTGATATGGATGTCTCACGTCAACAAGCCGCCGTGCAGGACGACGCCGGCGAGAGAGCCGAGCGCGGACCCCGGGCGCGCACGAAACGGCTGATGCTGGAGACGGCGACGCGGCTGATGCAGGCGGGCGTCACGCCTTCGGTCAGCGAGGTCGCGGAAGCGGCGCAGGTTTCCCGTGCCACCGCCTATCGTTATTTCCCGAGCCAGGCGGCGTTGGTGCAGGCAGTCGTCAATGAGGGGCTCGGCCCGATCCTCACCTGGCAATCGACCTCCACCGATGCCGGGCGCCGGGTCGCCGAGCTGTTCGCCACCGCCATGCCGCGTATCGAGGCCTTCGAGGCGACGTTCAAGGCGGCGCTGAAGCTGTCGCTCGACCAGTGGGCGAGGCGCCAGGCCGGCACGCTGGGCGGCGAGCCGGCCCTCACGCGCGGTCATCGCGTCGATCTTTTGAAGGAGGCGATCGCGCCGCTCAAAGGCCGCTTGCCGCCGCGCGACTTCAAACGCCTGGCGCAGGCACTGTCGCTGATCTTCGGGGTCGAGGTGCTGATCGTGCTGAAAGACATCTGGGGGCTGGATAGCCGCAAAACGATGGCGGTCGCGCAATGGGCGGCTGGCGCGCTGGTGCGTGCGGCGGTTGCGGAATCGATCGATGAAGGAGGCGGTGTCGGTTCAAGGACAGCCGTGAAATAGCATCAATCTGGTTCGACCAGATTTGCATGCCGACTATCGATATTAACTCCAGCGCGAGGTGCCAGGCAACACCTGTGCATATCACTGAGTAGGAAAATCATGCGAAAACAGGCAGATAATGTCTGAATCCGGGGGCCCTGAGGAACGCGGGCTCCCAAGAAAGGGCTTGACGTCGACGCAGGATTGGTAATACCAGATTGGATCAGAAAAGTGGATTGAAAGTGAGGGTTGCGATCCATTTTTCCGGCAGGGCGAGGAGGCCGAAACCGGAAAGGTGCGATTACGGGAGGAACTACCAGGGTCGGCTGCGTCGCCGGCTCGGATGACAAGGTAGAACGCGCACAAGGGAGGAAATCATTATGCGCAAGTTAGTGACCAGCGTGCTTGCTGGTATCGGCTTAACGCTTGCCTGCGGAACGTCCGTCTACGCGCAGGAAAAGTCGCTCACCATCTTCTGGGCGGAATGGGATCCGGCCAACTATTTGCAGGAACTCGGCAACGAGTACGAGAAGGAAACGGGCGTCAAGATCACGGTGGAAACCACCCCGTGGTCCGACTTCCAGACCAAGGCCTTCACCGAGTTCAACGCCCATGGCGACGCCTACGACCTGGTCGTCGGCGACTCGCAGTGGCTTGGCGCCGGCTCGACCGGCGGCCACTATGTGGACCTGACCGATTTCTTCAAGAAGCATGACCTCGGCAATGTAATGGCGCCGGCGACGGTGAAATATTACTCCGAATATCCCGGCAACAGCGGCAAATACTGGGCCATCCCGCTCGAAGGCGATGCCGTCGGCTGGTCCTATCGCAAGGACTGGTTCGAGGATCCCAAGGAAAAGGAGGCCTTCAAAGCCAAGTATGGTTATGACCTCGACGTGCCGAAGGATTTCAAGGCGTTGCGCGACATCGCCGAATTCTTCTACCGGCCGGATCAGAAGAGATACGGCATCGCCATCTACACCGACAATTCCTACGACGCGATGGCGATGGGTTTCGAGAACGCGCTGTTTTCCTATGGCGGTGATCTGGGCGACTATTCGACCTACAAGGTCGACGGCCACATCAACTCCGAAAAGGCGGTGGCGGCGCTCGATGCCTACAAGGAACTCTACAAGTTCACGCCTCCGGGCTGGGCCAAGTCGTTCTTCGTCGAGGACAACCAGGCCATCACCGAAAACCTGGCCGCGATGAGCATGAACTTCTTCGCGTTCTTCCCCTCGCTGATCAACGAGGCGTCGAACCCGAATGCCAAGAACACCGGCTTCTTCGCCAACCCTCCAGGCCCGAACGGCGACCAGTTCGCCGCACTCGGCGGGCAGGGCATCTCCATCGTCTCCTACTCGCAGAAGCAGGAAGAGGCGACGAAGTTCCTGGAATGGTTCATCAAGGACGAAACCCAGAAGAAGTGGGCGGCCCTTGGCGGCTATACCTGCAGCGCGGCGGTGCTCAAGTCGCCGGAATTCCAGAACGCCACGCCCTACAACAAGGCCTTCTACGAGACCATGTTCAAGGTGAAGGATTTCTGGGCGGTGCCGGAATATGCCGAACTGCTGCAGCAGCTCAACCAGCGCGTCTATCCCTACATGATCGGCGGGGAAGGTACCGCCAAGGAAACGCTGGACGCTTTGGCGGCCGACTGGAACGCGACCTTCAAGAAGTACGGCCGCGGCCAGTAACGATCATGCCTCGCGGAGGGGGCTTGAAGCCCCCTCCGTTTCTTTTTCCGCAACCGGGAGCAGGGTCTTGGCGACCACGATGATCACCACGCTGGACAGGTCTTCAAGAGCGGCCGCGCGCGGCCTGAGCGACACTTCCATCCGCAATCTCTTCATCATCCCGACGGTCCTGTTCCTGATCGTCTTCAACATCTTTCCGCTGATCTATTCGCTTGGTTATTCCTTCACCGACTTTCGTGCGTCGACCAATGCGCCGGCGACTTTCATCGGGCTGCAGAACTATCGCGACCTGCTCAACGACCCCTATGTCTGGTCCAATTTCGCCATCACCGCCAAATACGTCATCATCTCGGTCGCCGGCCAGTTGTTTGTCGGCTTCGGCGTGGCGATGCTGCTCAACCGGGATATCCCGCTCAAGGGCCTTATCACCACGCTCCTGCTGCTGCCGATGATGCTGTCGATGGCTGTTGTCGGCTTGTTCTGGAAGCTTCTCTACGATCCATCATGGGGCGTCATCAACTATGCGCTCGGGCTCGGCAATTTCGAGTGGCTGGCCGATCCCAAGATGGCGCTCTATGCGGTTGCGCTGACCGACATCTGGATGTGGTCGCCCTTCGTCATGCTGTTGTCGTTGGCAGGCCTCTCGGCGGTGCCGAAACATCTCTACGAGGCCGCCGCGATCGACCGCGCCGGACCGTTCTACACCTTCTTCCGCATCACGCTGCCGCTGGTCGCGCCGATCCTGATGATCGCGGTCATCTTCCGCACCATGGAGGCGTTCAAGACCTTCGACCTCGCCTACATCCTGACCAGCCAGCCGACGGCCGAGCTGATCTCGATCCGGCTCTACAAGATGGCGTTCCAGGAGTGGCAGACCGGGCGTTCCTGCGCGATGGCCTACATCGTGCTGATCATGGTGCTGGCCATTACCAACATCTATGTCAAATACCTCAACAAGGTGAAGGAGCGCTGAGATGGCCGCAGTCCGCACTTCTTCCGAGATCGGCTTCAATCGCGTCGCCATCGTCGCCGTGCTGTTGGTGACGATCATCTTCCTCGCCCCGATCTACTGGATCGCCTCGACGGCGTTCAAGCCGCGCAACCTGGCCACCACCATCCCGCCGACGGTCGTCTTCCAGCCGGAAATTTCGCCTTTCGTGAAGCTGTTCACCAAGCGCTCGCAATTGCGCAGCCCGCCGACGCCCGAAGAGTACGCGGCCGCCCCGTGGTGGGAGCGCGTCGTTTTCGATGGCGGCGAGAAGATCGTGCGTGACGGTAAAGGTCAGGTGCAGTGGTCGGGCTATCCGAGCCGCTTCCTGAACTCGCTGATCATCGCCATCACCTCGACGGTGCTGGCGGTCGGCATGGGCACGTTCACCGCCTACGGCTTCTCGCGCTTCAAGGTGAAGGGGGAGGCGGATCTGCTCTTCTTCATCCTGTCCACGCGCATGCTGCCGCCGGTGGTGGTGGCGATCCCGATGTTCCTGATGTACCGAGCGGTCGGCCTCAACGACACCCATGTCGGGCTGATCATCCTCTACACCGCCTTCAACCTGTCCTTCTCGGTGTGGTTGATGAAGGGCTTCATGGACGAGATACCGAAAGAATATGAGGAGGCGGCACTCGTCGACGGCTACACGCGCATGGAAGCCTTCTTCAAGATCGTGCTGCCGGAGGCGGCCACCGGCATCGCCGCCACCGCCGTGTTCTGCTTCATCACCGCGTGGAACGAATATGCCTTCGCGCTGATCATGACCAATCGCCGTGCGCAGACGGCCCCGCCGTTCATCCCCAGCCAGGTCGGCTCCGGCCTGCCGGACTGGACGGTGATCGCCGCCGGTACCTTCCTGTTCCTGCTGCCGGTCGCCATCTTCACCTTCCTGCTGCGCAATCACCTGCTGCGTGGCATGTCCTTCGGAGCGATCCGCAAATGAGCTTTCGCGCCATCAATCAGAAATATCTGGAGCCAGGCAGCCAGGTGCTGATGGTGCTCGGCATCGTCGCGCTCTGCCAGCCGTGGAACATGCTGCTGCACACATACGGCCTGACCATCATCCTGATCGGGCTGATCGGCTTCAACGTCACCTCGAAGATCGCACCGGAAGACAAGGCCGGTACCGGGCATTCCGGGGACATGCAGGCGCGAAATCCGGGAGCACAGCATTGACCCAGATCGAGCTTCGCGGCGTCCAGAAATTTTTCGGTGCCGTCCAGGTCATCAAGGACCTCAACCTCCAGATCGCCGACAACGAGTTCATCGTTCTGCTCGGCCAGTCGGGCTGCGGCAAGACGACGACATTGCGCGCCATCGCCGGGCTGGAGACGATCGACGAAGGCGATATCCTTATCGATGGCAAACCGATCCAGCATCTGAAGGCTGCCGACCGCGACATCGCCATGGTCTTCCAGTCGTTTTCGCTCTACCCGCATATGAGCGTCTACGAGAACATCGCCTTTCCCCTGCGCGCCACGCGCAAGAGCAAGGCGGAGATCGACAGCGAGGTGCGCTCAGTCGCCAAGACGCTGCAGATAACGGACCTGCTGGCCAAAAAGCCGTCGGCGCTGTCGGGCGGCGACATGCAGCGCGTGGCCATCGGCCGGGCGCTGGTGCGGCGGCCGAAGGCCATGCTGATGGACGAGCCGATCGGCGCGCTCGACGCCAAGCTGCGCGAAGAGATGCGGGCCGAGATCAAGCGGCTGCACATCAAGCAGGGCTCGACCACCATCTATGTCACGCACGACCAGATCGAGGCGATGAGCCTCGCCGACCGCATCGTCATCATGCATGAAGGCGTGCTGCAGCAGGTCGGTTCGCCGGACGAAGTCTATTCGCGCCCGGCCAATCTGTTCGTGGCGCAATTCGTCGGCAGTCCAGTGATGAATGTCGCCGACGCGGCGGTGGCCGAAAAAGCCTCGTCCGCATCGGTGACCGTGGGTGACGCGGCCACCGGCTTCGAGTTTCCGCGAGCTCTCCTGTCGAAGCTCAATGGCCATGCCGCGGGTGGACTGGCACTCGGCATCCGGCCGGAAGGCGTGCTCATCCGCCGTGACGCGGCCGAGGGTTTCATGGCTGTCGAAACGCAGATCGTGGAACCGCTCGGCTCCTTCGACATCGTCGACCTGACGGTCGGTTCCAAGATGCTGCGCGCGCGCACCAAGAGCGGTTTCGTCGCCGGACCCGGCGAGAAGGTGTTCGCCAGGATCGACCCGACCCAGGCGCATTTCTTCGACAAGGCAAGCGGCAAGTCGCTTGATGTGAGACTCTGATGGCGCATATCCAGCTCAAGAACATCTCCAAGACCTTCGGCAACCACACCGCCTTGGCCGGGCTCGATCTCGACATCGCCGATGGCGAGTTCTTCGTCCTGCTGGGCGAGACGGGTGCCGGCAAGACGACGACGCTGCGGCTGATCGCCGGCCTGGAAAAGCCAAGCGAAGGCCAGGTCTTCATCGACGGCGTCGACGTCGCCGAGTGGGGAGCGGCCGAGCGCGACGTGGCGTTGGTGCTGCAGCAATACTCGCTCTATCCGCGCTACACGGTGCGCGAAAACCTCGAATTCCCGCTCAAGCCGAAGATCCGCCGGCTGCCCGACGCCGAGATCAAGGATCGCGTCGACCGCGCCGCGCGTACGCTCAGGATCGAGCATCTGCTCGACCGCAAGACCGACCGGCTGTCGGGCGGCGAGATGCAGCGCGTCTCCATCGGCCGCGCCATCGTGCGCAAGCCGCGCGTGTTCCTGATGGACGAGCCGCTGTCGGCGCTCGATGCCAAGCTGCGCGAGGCGCTGCGCACGGAACTGAAGAACCTGCAGATACAGCTCGGCGCCACTTTCCTGTTCGTCACCCACGACCAGATCGAGGCGATGTCGATGGGCGACAAGGTCGGCGTGCTCAACCATGGCCGCATCGTCCAGACTGGCACGCCGCACGAGATCTACAACAACCCGCGCGACACCTATGTGGCGAGCTTCGTCGGCTCGCCGCCGATGAACCTCATCGACGGCAAACTGGTCAACGGCCGCGCGGTGATGGCACCGCTGAATTTCGAACTGCCTTATGCAGGGGGAGCCAATAGCTCGGGGGGACCAAAGACGAGCGGCGCGACCGACGGTCGCCCGCTCGTCTTCGGCATCCGTCCGGAGGATGTCTATCTAGAAAGCGGCGCGCCGGTCGAGGCGCGCGTCCACGATGTCGAGAATCACGGCGTCGAAAAGATCCTGACGCTCAGGGTCGGCGATACGACGCTGCGTGCGACGGTGCCGGCAAGGACCGATGTCGCGATCGAGCAGCCGGTGCGCTTTGCCTGGAACCCGGACAAGGTCGTGCTGTTCGACAAGGGCAGTGGCGTCAGCTTGCGGCACGCCGGATAGAGCGCCCGATCACTTTGCCATGTAGGTCTCGTAAGGGGTGTCGTTGATCAGCAAGATCACGCATTCCGTGTCGGAGAGGCAGGCGTCGTCGTGCATCTCGTTGGCCTTCTGGGTCCAGTAGGATCCCGGAGGCAGTTCGACCTTGGTTGCTTCGCCGCCGTTCATCTGCCAATGCGCCCACAGCCCCTTTATGACCACCGCCCGGTAGTCCGCGGTGTGCGCGTGAACAGGAGCACGCCAGTTGCCCGGGACCTTCAGCAACGTGCCCGCCGGGCCCTTGGCCCGCTCGCCCCACAGCGGGCCAAGGCGATGCGGCTGGTCGGGAATTTCGGCGACATAGGGGATCTTGTCGGCCGGCAGATAGCTGTCTTCGAGGGCGAAGGCCTGGCCGGAGACCACGAGCATGGCGGCGAGCGTCAGGATTTTCACATTATTTAGCATCGACTATGCTCCATAGGCTGATTTGCCGCCGGCCCTCCATTAGCAGGCAAACTATTGCGTGGGGGCAACTTGGCAAACCGGAATCACCAGTCGTCACGGCCGGCGCATCAGCTGGCCTGCCGTATCTCAGCCTGTTCCTCGGCCCGCAGGTGGCTGGGCGCCGAACCGATGACGCGCTTGAAGGCGCGGCTGAAGGCGGCGTCCGATTCGTAACCGAGGCGGGCGGCAACGACCGATATCTTCATCCGGTCGCGGACCAGCCATTGCCGCGCCTGATGCATCCTGACCTGGGTGACATATTTTGCCGGCGTTTCGCCGACGATGGTGGCGAAGCGCTCGGCAAAGCCCGAGCGCGAGGCGCCCATCATCCGGGCCAGCGACTCGACCGTCCAGTCATGGTCCGGTTCGAGATGAATGGCGGCCAGCACGCGGCCGATGTCGCGGTCCCTGACCGCCGCGATCCAGCCGGAGGAGTCGCCGCAGCCACGCTCGACCCATGAGCGGATGACGGTGGCGGCAAGCACATCGGCCAGCCGCGCCAGGATGCCGCCGGACCCGACGCGCTCCATCGTCACTTCGCGCGCCATCGAATCCAGCAGGTGCGGAATGCCCGGTTCGTAGTCTTCGAGCTCGTGTGTGCGCATCACATCCGGCATCATCCCGAGCAGCGGATGCAGGCCATCGAGGTTGAAATACATGCTGGCGCAGAACAGCAGCGTGCCCGGCTGGCCATTCTTGTCGCACATCTCCGCGTTCGACGTACAATAGACGTCCTTGCAGACCTCTTCGCGGCCGTAGCTGTGAATTGGCCAGGCCTGGGCGCCGGGTTCGCTTGCCAACACATGAGCAGCGCCTCGCGGCAGCAATACCGCATCGCCGGCATTGAGCTGCACCCACTCGCCGGATGGCTGCTTCAGCCAGCAGCCTTTGCGGCCGATGAAGTGAAACCGGGCCGCAGGCTGGGCCGGGAACTGGATGCCCCAGGGCTCTTTCATTTCGCAGCGGCCATACTCGACGCCATCGAGACGCAAGCCGCGCAATATGTCGGTCAGCGCGTCGCCAGTGACCGGAATTTTGGACGAACGGTCAAACATAATGGTGTTTCTAACATGGAAACTCCAGCCCGTCACTCCCTATGTTGCGCTGCAGCCAAATGCTGCGCTGCAACTTCATCGGAGACTGACCATGGCCGAATCCGCAACGGGCGCTGTCGACGCCGCCCTACTGAACCCTGCAGACCAGGAGGAACGAACAGAACCGGCATGGGGTGCCGTGGTCTCGCTCGCGCTTGGGGTTTTCGGCCTCGTTACCGCTGAATTCCTGCCCGCCAGCCTGCTGACCCCGATGGCGCGCGATCTCGGCGTCACAGAAGGCGTGGCGGGACAAGCGGTGACAGCGACCGCGATCGTCGGCGCCATTGCCGCACCGACAATGGCAATCATCACAAGGCGCATGGACCGCAGGCTGGTGATGTGGATGCTGACGATGTTCCTGATCCTGTCCAATCTCCTGGCCACCTTTGCTTCATCCTTGTCCATGCTTCTGCTTGCCCGCGTCGTGCTTGGCGTCGCCCTGGGCGGCTTCTGGGCGATGTCGGCTGCCATGGCGCTGCGGCTGGTGCCGATGCGGCTGATGCCGCGCGCCATGTCGATCATCCTGACCGGGGTTTCGCTCGCCACCGTCACCGCGGCTCCCGTCGGCGCCTATGTCGGTGATATCTGGGGATGGCGCACCGCCTTCATGATCGCGACCATCGTCGGCGCGCTGGCGCTGCTGGTGCAGGTGGCGACCATCCCGAAGCTGCCGCCCGTGGGTGTGGCAAGCTTCCGCACCTTGCTCGAGGTGCTGGAACGGCCGTCGATCCGGGTGGCGCTGCTGGTCGTGCTGCTGGTCGCCTCGGGGCACTTTGCCGGTTTCACCTATGTGCGCCCGTTCCTCGAAAAGGTGCCCGTGCTTGACATCGAGACGATTTCGCTGGTGCTGCTGGCCTACGGCATAGGCGGCTTCTTCGGCAATGTCGCCGGCGGCATCCTGGCCGAGCGCAATCTCAAGGCAGCGGTCGCGCTGGCACCCCTGCTGATTGCACTGGCCGCCGCCTCGATGCTGGTTCTTGGCGCCTCGCCGACCATTGCCGCGGTTTCAGTTGCGGTCTGGGGCTTTGCCTTCGGCGCGGTACCGGTCGGGCTGCAGAGCTGGCTGGTGCGGGCCGCGCCCGACCAGGCTGAAAGCGCCGGCGGCTTGATGGTGGCAACGTTCCAGGTGGCGATTGCATTGGGCGCCGTCTTTGGTGGCCTGCTGGTCGACCATGCCGGCGTCGCCAGCGCCTTCGCCTATTGCGGCACAGCGACATTGCTGGCGGCCATCGTGGTGTTCCTGCGCGGCCCGAAGCGCGTGGAATAGTGTCGCCGAATCCCTGATTTGGGAGCGGCCCGAAAACCGTCACGGTCTTCGGGCCGCTGTCTTTGTGATGGCTTGTGCAACAGTATCAGGCCGAGCGCCCGTCGAAGTCGAAGATCGACAGGGTCGAAGGATCGAGATCGGCGACACAGTTGAGGTTGATGTAGGCACTGCGTTCCCCGCCTTCGCGTACATCCTCGGCGAAAGGGTGGATGCCGCAGGTGCGGCAGAAGCGGTGCGCCATCGCATGTTTGCCGAATGTGTAGGTGCCCAAATCATCACCCCACGCCAGCACGGCCAAGGTCGCGTGCGGAATGGCGCACAGAAGCGCGCCCTTGCGTGAGCAGATCGAACAATTGCACCGTACGGCCCCGGTCAGTTCCGCCTCGAATTCGAAGGCGACCTTGCCGCAGTGACAGCTGCCTTTGTAGAGCATCGTTTCTTCCTTGCCTCCGGCAGGGGTGCAAAACCACCTGCGCCGGGTTAAGTCTTGGCATTCCATGCGCTTGCCCAAGGACGTTCGAGGCGTCCGGAGTCCGACACCGAAAATGCAGTCAGCCCGCGATCATCTGGAAATCATCCTGGCGCGCCTTGCCGCTCGTGCCGGTGAGGAACGCGTGTTTACCAAGCTCTACGCCGAAGTGGCGCGGGCGGCAGCCGATGCCAGTGATGCCCGCCGCCGCGCCGGCGTGACGTTCGGACCGCTCGACGGCACCATCGTCTCGGTCAAGGATCTGTTCGATGTCGCCGGCGAACCAACCACAGCCGGCTCGCTGATGCGCAAGACCGCCATGCCCGCTTCGCGCGACGCGGCCACCGTCAGCCGGTTGCGGCAAGCCGGCGCTGTGATCATCGGCAAGACCAACATGACCGAATTCGCCTTCACCGCGATCGGCGACAACATGCACTACGGCACGCCAGGCAATGCCGTCGATGCCAGCCGCATTCCCGGCGGTTCGTCCTCAGGTGCCGGCGTTTCCGTCGGCGAGGCGACGAGCGAAATATCGATCGGCTCCGACACCGGCGGCTCGGTGCGCATACCAGCGTCGCTCAACGGTGTCGTCGGCTTCAAGCCGACGGCGCGGCGCGTGCCGCTGACTGGCGCCTTCCCGCTGTCCGCCACTCTCGACTCGATCGGGCCGCTCGCTCGAACTGTAGTCCAGTGCGCCGCCGCCGATGCCGTGATGGCTGGCAATATGCCGGCCGAGCTGGCGCCGATCCCCCTTTCAGGCCTTCGCATCGGCATTCCGCGCGGCGTTCTCTTTGGAGACACGGAAAGCGAGGTGGCCGCGGCGTTCGAGCATTGTCTCGGCAAGATCGAACAGGCAGATGCGCGCCTGGCTGACATGTCGATAGACGATCTGCTTGGAGAGATGCGCGCGGCGACGAAGCGTGGCTCGATCGCTGCGATGGAAGGGGCCGAAATCCATGCCGACTGGCTGGCGACGGGAGCATCGGTGCCGGTCGACCCGCATGTCAGCGGACCTTTGTCGCGGGCAGCTGCCATACCGACGCCGGTCTACATCAGGGCCCTACGCCGCCGCGCCGCGCTGGTCGCCGCCATGGACGAGCGGCTGACATCGTTCGATGTGCTGGCCTTGCCGACGACGCCGGTGACGGCGCCGAGTATCGTATCGATGGCCGAGAATGCCGAGCTGCGCGATCACATAGAGGGCCTGCTGCTGCGCAACACGCAGGTTGCCAACCAGTTCGACCTCTGCGCGATCTCGCTGCCCATGCCGGGCATGACGCTACCAGCGGGGCTGATGCTGGTGGCGCGCAATGGCCATGATCGCCGTCTTTTGCGGATTGCCGCTGAAGTGGAAAGGCTGCTGGGCGGATGATCGGCAGTCGACCGCAGATGGCGGATCAGTGCGACGAACAGTGCTTGCGTTCGCTGTCCTTGGCGGTGCGCACGATGCGGGTCGCGACCAGCCAGGGCAGGCTGTAGTCCTTGCCGGTGATGGTTTGGGTACGGTGCTCGATCGAACCCCTGACGATGATCTTTCCGCTGTAAAGCACGTCGGACTGATCCGTTATCGCCTTGTCGGCCTGCGGCAATCCGCTGGTGTCGATCGATACTCCCTTGATGATCGTGCCGGTGGCAAGGTCGAGCGCGCTGTTCGACGGGCAGGGCGCCTTGAAGCAGCGAAGCCCGTTGTCGCAATAGACATAACTGCTTTCGCCTGCGGCGAGTGCCGGCACAGCGAAGATCGACGAAGCTACAACAGTCAGAAATGCGAGGCGAAAACCGGACATGGTTGCAACGTCGCGGAGAATTGGGGCGAAACCGCGATGCGCTATATGTCGAGCGGAAAGCGCCGCCGGTAGTGATCGACCACTTCCGGATTGCGCAGGTTGACCGGCAGTTTGCCAGCCAGCACCAGCAGGGCCTCGCCCGCGGCGCCGACGCCCATGCGCATCATCGATTCCTCGGTAATCCCTGCCATATGCGGGGTGATGATGACGTTGTCGAAGCCGAAATAGGAATGATTCGACGGCAGCGGCTGCGTCGAGAAAACGTCGAGCGCGGCACCGCCGATACGGCGCTTCTGCAAGGCCTCGATCAACGCGTCGTCATCGACGACCGGGCCTCGCGACACGTTGATCAACAGCGCATTGGGTTTCATGCGGGCGATGCGCTCTCGGCTGATCAGGCCGCGCGTCTCCGGCGTCAGCGGGCAGCAGAGCACGATGATGTCGCTCTGCTCGACCAGCGCATCGATCGACAGGAATCCGACCTTTTCCGGCGCCGGCTGCATGCTGCGCGTCGTGGCCACCACTTTCAAGTCGAAGCCGTGCGCTGCGATATGGCCGACAGCCTGGCCGACGGCGCCAAGGCCGACGATGCCGATGGTCTTGCCGGCGAGTTCGACGTTGGCGTTGGCATGCTCGCGTCCGGCGAGCCAGCCTTTGGTGCGCAGGTCGCGGTCGACCTTGCGGAATTGCCGAAGCAGGGCAAGTGCAGTGAACATGACGTGTTCGGCAACCGAGCGCGCATTGACCGCCGGCACATTGGCCACCAGCACACCGGCGGCGGCCGCCGCCTCCATCGGGATCATGTCGAGCCCGGCGCCATGGCGGATGGCCGCCCTCAGCTTCCAGGCACCCTCGAACAGCGCCGGCGGCAGCGGTGCACGCACGATGACGATGTCGGCGTCCTTCGCTTCCCTGGCCAAGGTGCCAGCATCGAGCGCCGATGCGATCACAAGCTGGCCGGCGCCCGCCAGTTTGGCCGCGGCGCGCGGGTGCAGCGGATGGGTCGACAGGATCTTCGGCTGGGCCACGGTCAGGCCTTTTCGAGCGCTGGGCTCGGCGGCGCAGCCGCCATGCCGCCTTCGATCAGGCCCTTCCAGTAGCTTTCCGCCCCTTGCAGATGCGCGCTCATCAGCGCCTGGGCGAGATTGCCGTCGCGGCGCAGCAGCGCCTCGTAGATCTGCACGTGCTCGGCATGCGAGCGCACGCTGCGTTCGGGATCGTTGAAATAGATCGGCAGGCGCTGCTCGCCCATCAAATAATAGACGCTGCAGATGTTGTGGAAGACGCTGTTCTTGGTGGCGCGCACGATCTCAAGATGGAATTCGCGGTCCTCCTTGGCAAGGCCCTCGCCGGCGGCGATGCGCTCCTCGGAAGCCTTGAGGATTTCGCGCAGGCGTTCGAAATTTTCCTCGGTGGCACGCGAACAGGCAAGTTCTGCGGCCTTGATCTCGTGGATCTTGCGCAACTCGACTGTCTCGTAAATCTGCAGCGGATCGAGCGGCAGCCCGGCGCGGGCAAACAGCGCCAGCGCCTCGACGCTCGCCTGCTTTGTGTCGATGTAGATGCCGGACTTGGCGCGGCGTTCGACGATCCGCATGGCTTCGAGGATGGCGAGCGCCTCGCGGATCTGGCCGCGGCTGACGCCGAAATGCTCCGCCAGCTCACGTTCCGACGGTGTCCGGCCGGTCTCCTTGTCCGAGTGGGAGAACAGATAGGCGGCGAGTTCCGCGAGAAGGTTCTTTTCTTTCATCGTCAATTGCGTTGCGCGTGCGCCTCCAGGAACCGCTCCGAAATGGTGAATCCCAGCCCCGGCTTTTCGGGGATCGCTATCATACCGTCCCTTGCTTCGACAGTCTCTTCGATCAGATCGTGGATCATCGGGTTGGCGCCGAGCGAATATTCGACCGTGAAACTCGCCGGCGAGGCGGCGCAGACATGCAGCCCGGCAAAGAAGCAGGGGGCGCCGGCCCACAGATGCGGCGCAAAGCGCAGGTTGAAGGCGCTGGCGATGGTGCCGATCTTCATCGCCTCGCTGATGCCGCCGCAGAAGGCAGGATCCGGCTGGAAGATGTCGGCGGCCTTGAGCACGGCGAGGTCGCGGAAGGCATAGCGTGTCGCCTCGCTTTCGCCGGTGGCGATCGGGACGGCGCACGAGGCGCGCACTTCAGCCATGCCAGGCTTGTCATCGGCGATGATCGGCTCTTCGAACCAGGCGAGATCGAGGTCGTTGACCAGATGAATGAAGCGCTTTGCTTCGGCGACCGTATAGGTACCGTGGGCGTCGACCATCAGTTCGACGTCGGGGCCGAGCGCCTGGCGCGCGGCGCGGACGCGCGCGGCGGAAATGTGCGCGGCGCCATCCATGGCGCCGACCCGCATCTTCAGCGCCTTGAAGCCACCCCGGGCGATATAGGACTTCAACTGCTCGCCAATGGCATCGGCGGCGGCCCAGCCACCCGAGGCATAGGCCTGCATGCGGTCGGCCTTGCGGCCACCCAGCAGCCGCCAGACCGGGACGCCCAGCGATTTGCCCAGAATATCCCAGAGCGCGATGTCGACGGCGCTGATGGCGGCGACACTCATGCCGCGCCGCGCCAGCTGCGGCATGGCATGGCCGGCGCGTATGGCGCTGTCGTGGCGCACGCCGTTGTAGAGCATTTCCCAGATGACGCCGATGTCGGCCGGATCACGGCCGATCAGCTGCGGCCCAACCTCATGGTTCAGCATGTGGACAAGGGCGCCGTAACTGCCGGCGCTGCCGGCGGCGTTCTTGCCTTCGCCCCAGCCGACCAGCCCATCATCGGTTTCGATGCGCAGGATGGCGGCGTCGAAGGTCGTGACCTGGCCGAAGTCGCTACGGTGTTGCCGAGCGGCTTCGATCGGGATGCGGACCCACCAGGCTTGGACGGTCTTGATGCGCATATTTTTCCCCAGCCCTGCCGCCGGCCAGGGCGAAAGGGCAAAATCCCAAAGCAGTCGACTACTTGATCAGCGGCAGCAGCGTTTCGGCGGTGATGCGCATCTGGTCGGTGTAGAATTTTTCGGTGAGCACGCTGGAGCCATGGTCCTGGATGAACTTCAGCTGTTCAGGCGAGATGTCGACCGGATGGCGCTCGACCATTTCGGGGTAGGGTGCCGCCGGCGTCCGGTCGACGGGGGCGACGAACTCGTTGGTCAGCGCGCCGTCGTAGCCGACTTCCTTCAAGGTGGCGACGATCCTGGGCCAGTCGATCTGGCCGAGGCCGGCGGCGAAGCGGTTGTTGTCGGCGACGTGGAAGTCGAACAGGCGCTTTCCGACCTGGCGGATGGCGTCGTGGACGTTAAATTCCTCCATGTGGATGTGATAAGCGTCGAGGCAGACGCCGCATTCGGGGCTGACCGCGTCGGCCAGCGCCAGCGCCTGGGCGCCACGGTTGAACAGATAGGTTTCGAAGCGGTTCAGCGGCTCGACCGCGATCTTGACGCCGACCTTCTTGGCGTGGGTGAAGCACTCGCGGGTCGCATCGACCACCCACTTCCATTCCTCTTCCTCGGTGCCGTCAGGCACCACCTTGCCGACGGTCGCGGGGACAAGCGTGATGATCTCGCCATCGAGTTCGCTGACCATGGTCAGCACGTCCTTGACATACTGCACCGAGCGCTCGCGCTGGCCCTGGTTCCTGGCGGCGAGGTTGCGTTCGCCCAGCATCAAGGTGACCGCGCCCCAGCAGCGGATGCCATGTTCCTTTAACAGCGCCCGCGTCTCCTTGGTCTTGTACTGTTCGGGCTCGCCGGAAATCTCGATCGACTCGTAACCGAATTTCTTGATGCGTTTGAGCGTCGTCTCCAGAGGTTCCGCGCGCATCCAGTTGTGCGTCGAAAGATGCATGGTCCGTCCTTCCCAAAGTTCGTCCGTATGGTTTGCCTGCGACATGCATCGCCGAAAGGCGACGCAAGTGTTCCTCCCCAAGGCATCCCCAGCCTTTTCCTTGCAAACTGGTTCGACCAATTGGGCCTTAAATGAGGTCTACAGCAAATTCCCCGGAACGGCAAGAAGCGCGGCATCGCAACTTTTCGCGCGGATTACGCTATTGATTATATTGCGATATATGCCATCATTTTGAGTAATTGGAGGGCTTTGGCGGCGCATTGGGAGGCTTGACCAAATTTGCCCATTTGGTAATACCAGAATGGCAGTGCCTGCAAAGCGCCCGATGCGAGAAGACCAAAATGGCTGGCCCTGCTTCCAATCGGCGCTATGCTTGGTCGCGACAAATGAGGAGGATGCCGATGCCGACGACAATGAAGGGTCCTGGACTGTTTCTGGCGCAGTTCGCGGGTGATGCGGCGCCGTTCAATTCGCTGCCTTCGATCACCAAATGGGCCGCGGGTCTCGGTTACAAGGGCGTGCAGATCCCGACCTGGGACGCACGCCTGTTCGACCTCGAGAAAGCGGCGTCTTCCAAGGCCTATTGCGACGAGGTGAAGGGCATCTGCGCTGACGCCGGCGTCGAGATCACCGAACTGTCGACGCATCTGCAGGGGCAGCTGGTCGCGGTTCATCCGGCCTATGACGCGCAGATGGATGGCTTTGCGCCGCCGTCGGTGCACAATAATCCCGCAGCCCGGCAGAAGTGGGCTGTCGAGCAGATGAAGTTCGGCGCCAAAGCATCGCGCAATCTGGGCCTGAATGCTTCTGTGTCGTTTACCGGCTCGCTGGCGTTCCCTTACCTCTATCCGTTCCCGCAGCGGCCGGCTGGACTCATTGAGGAAGCGTTTGGCGAGCTCGGCAAACGCTGGAAGCCGATCCTCGACGTCTACGAGGACAATGGCGTCGATGTCGGCTATGAAATTCACCCCTCTGAGGACGTGTTCGACGGCGCCACTTTCGAAATGTTCCTCGACGCGGTCGGCGGCCACAAGCGCTGCAACATCAACTACGACCCGTCGCACTTCCTGCTGCAGCAGCTCGATTATCTAGAATTCATCGACATCTATCACGAGCGCATCAAGGCCTTCCACGTCAAGGACGCCGAGTTCAACCCGACCGGCCGGCAAGGCGTCTATTCCGGCTATCAGAGCTGGACCAACCGTGCCGGCCGCTTCCGTTCGCTCGGCGACGGGCAGGTGGATTTCGGCGGCATCTTCTCCAAGCTGACGCAGTACAATTATGATTCCTGGGCGGTGCTGGAATGGGAATGCTGCCTGAAGCATCCGGAAGACGGTGCTGCCGAAGGGGCGCCCTTCATCCAGCACCACATCATCCGGGTGACGGAGAAGGCATTCGACGATTTCGCCGCCGGCACCACCGACAAGAAGCTGTTGCGCGCCATGATGGGAATTTGACGCGGCTTCCCTCCATCGAGGGAATGATATTTCAGACATGAGGGAGAAAGACATGGTCGGCGCATCGAAGTCGGAGACGGGAGGCGGCCCGATCCGCTACGGCATGGTCGGTGGCGGGCAGGGCGCCTTCATCGGCGCGGTGCACCGGATCGCGGCGCGTTTGGACAATGATTTCGTGCTGGTTGCCGGCGCGCTGTCGTCCGACCCGGTGCGCGCCAAGGCTTCGGCCGCCGAACTCGGGCTCGATCCGGACCGCAGCTACGCGTCCTATGCCGAGATGGCCAAGGCCGAGGCCAAACGTCCCGACGGCATCGAGGCGGTGGCCATCGTGACGCCCAACAATGTGCATGTGCCGGCGGCAAAGGCCTTCCTCGAGGCGGGCATCCACGTCATCTGCGACAAGCCGCTGGCGACGACGCTGGCCGAGGCGAAGAAGCTCGCGGCGATCGTCGAGAAGACCGGCAAGGTGTTCGTGCTGACCCACAATTACACCGCCTATCCGATGGTGCGGCAGGCGCGCGAGATGGTCGCCAAGGGCATGCTCGGCGACATCCGCATCGTGCAGTCCGAATATCCGCAGGACTGGCTGACCGAGGATCTCGCCGCCACCGGCCAGAAACAAGCATCATGGCGCGGCGATCCGAAGCAGGCGGGTGCGGGTGGTGCGCTGGGCGACATCGGCACCCATGCCTACAATCTCGCCCGCTTCGTCTCTGGGTTGGAACTCGATTCGCTCTCGGCCGATCTCGATGCCTTCGTGCCGGGGCGGCTGCTCGACGACAATGTCAACGTCATGCTGCGCTTCAAGCCCTCCGGCAAGACGCATCCGGCCAAGGGCATGATCTGGGCAAGCCAGGTGGCGCCCGGGCACGAGAACGGCCTGAAGTTGCGCATCTATGGCTCGAAGGGCGGGCTGGAATGGGTGCAGGCCGATCCGAACTATCTCTGGTACACGCCGTTCGGGCAGCCGAAGCAATTGATCACCCGCAACGGTGCCGGCGCGCTGCCGGTGGCGGGCCGTGTCAGCCGCGTCCCATCGGGCCATCCCGAGGGTTATCTGGAAGGTTTCGCCAACATCTACCAGGAAGCCGCGCGCGCCATCCGGGCAGCGCGCAGGAAGGGCGGCAAGCCGGCAAAGGATGTCGTCTTCCCAACGATCGCCGACGGCGTCGAGGGCATGGCCTTCATCGAGGCCTGCGTGAAGTCGTCGAAGAAGAACGGGGCGTGGACCAAACTCTAAGACTGAGGGGATCTGGGGGATCAAGGGGAGGGGCGTCGATGAAAATCGGCATGTGCATGTTCTTGTGGACGACGGCGGTGTCTAAGAAGCACGAGCCGCTGCTACGCGACATCAAGGCGACCGGCTTCGATGGCGTCGAGATACCGATCTTTTCCGGCACACCGGACGACTACAGGAAACTGGGCGAATTGCTTGACCGCATCGGCTTGGAGCGGACCGCGGTCTCGGCAATGGGCGATCCGGCGATGAACCTGATCTCGGCCGATGCGGCCACGCGCAAGGCTGGGGTCGACTACATGAAGTGGGCTGTCGATTGCGCCGAGGCGCTTGGGGCGAGGACGCTGAGCGGTCCGCTGCACTCGACACTCGGCGCCTTTTCCGGTTCCGGGCCGACAGCCGCCGAGAAGAAACGCTCGATCGCCTCGCAGCGCGCCATCGGCGACCATGCCGGCAAGCGGAACGTCACCATCGGGCTCGAGGCGCTGAACCGCTTCGAATGCTATCTTCTCAACACGATGGCCGACCTGTCGGAGCACATCGACGCCATCGACCGGCCGTATATCAAGGCGATGTACGACACATTCCACGCCAATATCGAAGAGGCAGATCCGATCGGCGCCTACACGAAGCACCGCCGCAATATCGTGCACATCCATATTTCGGAAAACGATCGCGGCGTGCCGGGGCGCGGCAACATTCCATGGAAAGAGACGTTCGCGGCGATCCGCAAGAGCGGCTATGACGACTGGTTGACGATCGAAGCTTTCGGCCGCTCGCTGAAGGATCTGGCGGCGGCGACCAAGGTGTGGCGCGATTTTTCCGAGACGCCGGAAGCGGTGTATCGGGAGGGGTATAACCATATCAAAAACGGTTGGAGACGGGCGGCTTAGGCGCCCTGGTCGGAAGACCTGCGTCGGCGACCCTAGGCGCGAGGCGAGACGATGATTGCGTCTGGTTCATTCGATTTTGGGTTCGCGGCGATTGCCAGGTGGTTCCCCCACTCCGTCTCGGCTTCGCCGAGCCACCTCTCCCCCCTCCGGAGGGAGAGGAAAGGGAGCCCGGTGGCTCGGGAAGAGGAAGAAGATTCGGCCCAGGAGGACAGGCTTCGGCTAGGACAGCCTGGCGCCTTTCCTCTACCCCGTCGATCGGGGGAGAGGTGTCGAGCGCAGCTCGACGGAGTGGGGGGTCGACCCTTGGCGCCCTATACGACGCCCGCGCTTATGCGTCACAAGGCTACCCCTGTTCAGCCTGGATCCTGTTGTAATCGTGGATCGTCCGGCTGAGCCTGCGACGCAGGAAGTTGGAGATGTTGTCGAAGATGAAGACCACCACCAGCGTCAGCAGCACCATGTAGAAGACATTGGCCCAGTTGGAATTGGTGCGCATCGCTTCCCACAATTTCAGGCCGATGCCGCCGGCGCCGACGGCGCCGATGATGGTGGCACCGCGGGTGTTGGATTCCCACTGGTAGAGCGTCTGGCTGATGAACACGGGCACCACTTCCGGTATCACGCCGTAGCGCTGCACCAGAAGGCCGTTGGCGCCGGTCGAGACGACGCCCTCGCGCGGCTTGTCGTCGATGTTCTCCAACGCCTCGGAATAGGTTTTGCCAAGCGTGCCGATCTCGGTGAAGAAGATCGCCGCACTGCCAGCCAGGGGGCCGGGGCCGAAGGCGCGGGTGAAGAACAGCGCCCAGATCAGCATGTCGACCGAGCGCATGAAGTCGAAGAAGCGCTTGAGCACCTGGCTCAGCAATCCGCTCGGCGTGATGTTGCGGGCGGCAAAGAAAGCTAGCGGAAAGGCGACGATGCCACCGAGCAGCGTGCCCAGAAACGCCATGACGATGGTCTGTAGCAGCTTCGTCCAAACGTCGCCGTGCTGCCACTGGGCGTTGTTCCAGATGTTGTCGCCGGCCAGCGCGAGGTTCGAGGTGCCGGGTTTCAACTGCGGCCCGGACACGATCAGGGAGACCACGTCTCCCGCCGATTTGCCGAAGAAGGGCGAGCGGGTGTCGAAGACGAAATTCGCCCAGCCGAGGAAGCGCTTGCGCACCTTGACGCGATCGACGGTAACGCGCACCTCGCCGGCGAAGTCCATCTTGGCGACCACTTCGTCGTCATGCGCGGTGATCCAGTCCGGCACTGGGCCTGAGATAACCGGCTTGCCGCTGGTCAGCGTGACAGGCACGGTTTGGCCGTTGGCCATGATCGTCGCCTGCGCCTTGTCGAAAGTGACGGATTTAGCCGGCCCGTCGATCTGCACGGTGAACGTGCCGTCCGGGTTCCTGATCACCCAGTCGGGGTTCGGGTTCTCGCCAAGCGCGGAGAAGCGCGGATATTTTGGCGTGATCTCGGCTTGGTCGAGGCGAAACTCCGGCTGCAGATCGTAGCTGACCCACTGCGACAGGAACAGCGGCAGGCGCTCCCAGTGCGATTCCCGCAGCACCTGCGGCAGGCTGAAGAACCACATCGCATAGGCGAGGTAGAGCACTGTGCCCAGAAGCAGGAACAGCGGGCCGAAGCGCTTGTAGGCCGGGCGTTGGAACACCTGCGGAAAGCGGTCCTCGATCGCGCTGATTTCGTCTGACGTCATCGTCACCATGATTCATCTTTTTGTTTGACCATGATCTCTTCCGAAAACCGGCCTCCACTTTTCGGGACCATGGTCTAAGCCCCCATCACGAAGGCCTGCTCGCCGACCAGCTTGCGGCGCAGCCAGGCGGAGAACTGGTCGACGATGAAGATGGTGGTGAACAGAAGCAGCACCAGCGCCAGCGTCTTGGCGCCGAAGCCGCGCGAGATGGAGAGCTTCAACTCCTCGCCAATGCCGCCGCCGCCGACCGCGCCCATGATGGTGGAGATGCGAACGTTGATCTCGATCCGCAGCAGCGTGTAGGACATGAAATTGGGCAGAACCTGCGGCAGGCCGGCAAAGCGAACCCGCTCGAACCAGTTGGCGCCAACCGCCCGCAGGCCTTCCTCGGCCCGCATGTCGATGTTCTCGTTGATCTCGTAGAACAGCTTGCCCAGCGCGCCGATCGAATGCAGGCCGATGGCGATGATGGCGGCGACCGGGCCGATCGAGACGATGGCCGCGAACAGGCCGGCGATGACGATCTCGGGGAAGGCGCGCAGCAGCTCCATGAAGCGCTTGACGACAAGCCGCAGCACAGGGTGCGGCGTCAGGTTGCGCGCGGCGATGAAGGAGAACGGCACGGCGAAGACGAAGCCGATGAAGGTCGAGACCAGCGCCACGTTCACCGTGGTCAGCATCAGCTCGAAATATTCGGGGATGTAGAAACCGCCCCAGACATAGACGCGTCCAAGCGGGAAGTTGAATTCCTGGGTGCCGGTATCATGCGGCGAGGCGATGTCGAACAAAGCCCGCCAGACGTCATTCCAGTCCTTGGGGACGAGCCAGCTCAGGAAATCCAGGATGTGCGGCAGCCGGTCGAAGAAGTGGCCGGCATTGGCTTCGTCGGCAAACCACATGCTGGCGAGCATGGCGACAAGCAGCAGCGCGACGCCGAGGGCGGTATAGAACCGGCGCAACGACGTCTGCCGTCGCCAGGCATCGGCCATCTGGTGGGTAGCGCCAGAAGAGGGGGCTGTCACGGAAAGGGTCATGATCGGAGATGCAAAAAGGGCGGCGTTTTTAGCGCCGCCCTTTCCGATTTCGCCGTTAGCCGCCGATGGCTGCCTTACGGGCTTCGACGATGACGTTGTAGAAGTCGGCCTTCACCGGAACGTAGCCGGTGAAATCGCCGCCTTCGACGCCTTCGAAGCAAGCCTTGTCCTTCTTGGGCAGGTCGGTGAAGAAGGCGGCCAGTTTGGCGGTCATGTCGTCGCCGAGCGCGGTGCGCACGACCAACGGGCCGTTCGGAATCAGGCCCGAGCGCCAGACTTCGACGAAGTCATTGGGGTCGACGGCGCCCTTGGCGACTTCCTTGTGGAAGGTGCCCGAAGTGTAGCCGTTCTTGAAGTCGCCGATGCCCGAGGAATCATCGACGGCGACGTCGACCTTGCCGTCACGCACGGCCAGGACGTTGTTCTCGTGGCCGCCGTTGAACTGGGTCGAAGCGAAAAAGGTCTCGTTCGAAGCGCCGGTCTCCTTCGGAATCTGGGTCAGCGGGATCAGGTAGCCCGAGGTCGAATCCGGATCGGCGTAGCCGAGCTTCTTGCCCTTGGCCGACTTGATGTCGGTGATGCCGGAGGACTTGAGTGCCAGGCCGATCGAATAATAGCCGGTGGCGCCGTCGGTCTGCTGGGTGGTGAGGATCGGGGTAACGGCCTTCGGGTCCTTCAGGACGACGCTGGCGTAGCCGGAAGCGCCGAGTTCGGCGAAGTCGAGCGTGCCGCCGAGCAGGCCCTGGATGACGCCGTCATAGTCGGCGGCCGGGAACAGCGAGACCTTTTCGAAGCCGAATTCGGCCTTCAAATGGTCGGCCAGGCACTGGTAGTTGCGCAGCCGGTCGGTTTCGTTCTCGCCACCGAGAATGCCGACGCGGAATTCCTTCATATCGGCGGCGTGGGCCATGCTGGTGGCCATGGCGAGCACCGAAACGGCGCTGAGAACCATCTTCCTGAACATTGATATCTCTCCTGTAGGTTCCGGCCCCGCGCCGGCAGCGTTATCGATTTTGACAGGTGCCCTTGACGCGGGCGGACGATCCGAGCCGCTCTTTCTTGAACTCAGTAAGCTGGGAATGCAGGTTCGAGCGGTCCGGCGGATGCGGCGATCTTTCGCTTGAAGGCAACGCTGGTGGAGGTGATGGCCTCCGAAATCTCGCCACCATTGCTGTCGGCGCCGTAGACGAGGCGGACGGCCTCGCGGTCGAGCTCTTCCGGCGCGCCATCGAAGACGACCTTGCCGGCCGCCATGCCGATGATGCGGTTGCAATAGGTGCGGGCGGTATCCAGCGTGTGGAGGTTGGTGACGACGGTGATGCCTTCGCGCAGATTGATGTCCTGCAGCGAATCCATCACCACCTTGGCATTGAGCGGGTCGAGCGAGGCGATCGGCTCGTCGGCGAGGATCACCCTGGGCTGCTGCATCATGGCGCGGGCGATGGCGACGCGCTGCTGCTGTCCGCCCGATAGCGTTCCGGCGGGCTGCAGTGCGGTGCGGGCGATGTCGAGCCGCTCGAGGGCGGCGACGGCCTCGGCGCATTCGGCGCGGGAGAACATGCCGAAAAGGTTCGATATCGTCGAACGGTGGTTCAGCTTGCCGAGCAGCACATTGGTCAGCACGTCGAGGCGTGGCACCAGGTTGAACTGCTGGAAGATCATGGCGCAGTCGCGCTGCCAGCGCCGCAGCGGTGAGCCGCGCAACTGGGAGACTTCGGCGCCGTCAAAAAAAATCGACCCCTGGCTGGGATCGATGAGGCGGTTGATCATGCGAAGGAGGGTCGATTTGCCGGCGCCGGAACGGCCGATGACGCCGACCATCTGACCCTGCGGGATCGAGATGTTGATATCGCTGACAGCGGTGTTCTTGCCAAATCGTCGGGTGACGCCGCGGATTTCGAGCGTGGCTGAGGTTGCTGGCATGGGCAGGTTCCCGTCAGGACCATGTTGATCGTCAGGCTTCTCGCCTAACGCAGCCACATGAACCTGCCGTGTCGCCTGGATGTCAGTTTTGTTACGCTCCACAGGCGCTGCGTCATGCGCCCGTTTCCGCGCGATCAGCCGAGCACTTGCAATTCCTCGAAATGCTCCATGTCGCGGAAGCTGCAGAATGCGGGCGGCTTGATCTCGATGACCGGCGCCTGGCGCGCGAAAAGCGCCAGGCAATCGTCGAACAGCGTCTGCCACGCGGCCGCCCTGTCGTCGGCAAGACGCTGGATCTGATAGGCGAAGGTGATGTGGAAGACGTAAGCGTCGTGATCGGGGTGCCGATACCCGAACGGGACCGCCAGCGCATCGCGCCATTGACGCATGATGCGCACGTCGTCGTCGGTCGCGCCGGCAACGGTGAGGCCGCTCGGCACGATTTCGACCACCCTGATGTTGAACGGGCCGAAGCCCCGAAAATCCTTCAGCCGTTCCAGATAGAGCCGGGTCATGGCCTCGATGCTGGTGTCGAGCGGTACGTCCTGGGGCCAGTAGGGCAAGCGGCGGCGATACTCGATGACGCCTTGGAACAGCGTCATGTGCAGGCTGGAGATGGGGGTGAAGGCCAACCGGTCGGCGTCAGGCATCGCCAGCATCTTCTCGCGCACTGCAAGCACCACGGCCTCCGACGGCGAGCCGCCGACCAGGTGACTAACGACGGTGTTGCCGGGCTCGATCAGGAAGTTGCCCGACATGTCGTGGCGTGTGCCGAGATGCGCCGGGGTGGTAGGATTGGAGCCGGCAAAGAATCCGGCGAGCGAGGGGCTGATTGTGTCGGGCATGGCGATCTCCCTGGGAAGATGGCCTCCTGTCCGAGTCGTATGTCAAGGGTATGAACGAGTTCCCATGACGACGATGTGAGGAGCTATCCCTCGTATTTCTCCAGGAAGGCTTCGGCAGACAGTTCCCGGAAATCATCGAGCGAGGCGCGCAGCCTGGCGTGATCCCAATCCCACCAGGCGAGTGCCTGATAGCGCTCCGCCGTGCGGCGGTCGAAGCGCTCGCGGATCGGTTTTGCCGGCACGCCGGCGACGATCGTGTAGGGGGCGACATCTTTCGATACGACGGCTCCAGCGCCAACCGCCGCGCCCTCGCCGACGGTGACGCCGGGCAGGACGGTCGAGCCATGGCCGAGCCAGGTGTCGTGGCCGATGGTGACGCGCTTGGCGCGACGCTCCGCGAAGAATTCGCTCTCATGCTCGGCGTCGTCCCAATAGTCGGAGGCGCGGTAGGTGAAGTGGTGCAACGTCGGCCGCCAGGTCGGGTGATTGGTGGCATTGAGGCGCACGCTTGCGGCGATGTTGGCAAATTTGCCGATGGTCGCGCACCAGACGGCGCAATCCTGCATCATGTATGAATAGTCGCCGAGTTCGCTTTCCGAGACCCGGCTGCGGTCGGCGATCTCGGTCCAGCGGCCGAGCGTGGAATTGTGCACCTCCGCCGTCGGGTGAACCAGCGGCGTCTCCGACAATTTCCTGCTCATGCGGCGATTTTCCCGGGGGCAAACGCGGTGACGTCGATGATGCGGTCGGCAACCGCCTCGCGCACGTCGTGGTCGTGGAAGATGCCGAGCAGGGCGACGCCGTCCGCCTTCTTGGCGGCGATGAGTTCGATCACCACGTCGCGGTTCCTGGCATCGAGCGAGGCGGTCGGTTCATCGAGCAGCAGGATCGGGTGCTCGGTGATGAAGCCGCGCGCGATGTTGACACGCTGCTGCTCGCCGCCGGAGAAGGTCGCCGGCGGCAGCGCCCAGAGTTTCTCCGGCAGGTTGAGCTGCGCCAGCAGCGCGCGCGCCTTGCCTCTCGCCGCCTCGCGCTCCTCGCCACGCTCGAACAGCGGTTCGGCGACCACATCCAGCGCCGAGACGCGTGGCACGGTGCGCAAGAACTGGCTGACATAGCCGATCGTTTGCCGGCGCACGGCAAGAACGGTGCGCGGGCTGGCGTTGGCGAGATCGATCAGCCCGTCCTCATGATTGACGATGATCTGGCCTTCGTCGGCGGCATAATTGCCGTAGAGCATTTTCAGGATCGAGCTCTTGCCGGCACCGGACGGGCCGCCGAGCACCGTGCATTCGCCGGCCTTGATGGAGAACGAGACACCAGCGACGACCGGCAGTTTGATGCCGTCACGCAGATGCATGGTGAAGCTCTTCGCGACGTCGGAGACAACGAGCGGGGTCGGCATCAGAGGGGTCTCCAGTCGTTCGTTTGCGGGCCAGCGCCCCCCTCTGGCCTGCCGGCCATCTCCCCCTCAAGGGGGGAGATTGGCTGTCACTTCTGTTTTCGCCAATTTTCGACGTCGGAGAATGTGCGAGGCCGAAAAGCTTTCGATCTCCCCCCTTGAGGGGGAGATGGCCGGCAGGCCAGAGGGGGGTGCCTTGGCGCCATCGTCACACCTGCAAAATCGAGGAAACAAGCAATTGCGTGTAGGGCGCGCGCGGATCGTCGAGCACGCGGTCGGTGAGGCCGCTTTCGACGACGCGGCCGTCCTTCATCACCATCATGCGCTGCGACAGGAGCCGCGCCACCGCGAGGTCGTGGGTGACGACGATGGCCGCGAGACCGAGATCGGTGACCAGCCCGCGCAGGAGGTCGAGCAGGCGGGCCTGGACCGAAACATCGAGGCCACCCGTTGGCTCGTCCATGAACACCAGCCGTGGTCCGGTGACGAGATTGCGGGCGATCTGCAGGCGCTGGCGCATGCCGCCGGAAAAGGCGCGCGGCTCGTCGTCGATGCGGTCTTGCTCGATCTCGACGCGCGACAGCCAGTCGACGGCGGTGGCGCGGATCTTGCCATAGTGGCGGTCACCGACGGCCATCAGCCGCTCGCCGACATTGGCGCCGGCAGACACCGTCATGCGCAGGCCGTCGGCCGGGTTCTGATGGACGAAGCCCCAGT
The DNA here is from genome assembly GCF_000176035.2 of Mesorhizobium opportunistum WSM2075. Lineage (NCBI taxonomy): Bacteria > Pseudomonadati > Pseudomonadota > Alphaproteobacteria > Hyphomicrobiales > Phyllobacteriaceae > Mesorhizobium > Mesorhizobium opportunistum. Next base: position 1,788,609 of record NC_015675.1, read on the forward strand.
CGGTGCGCATCAGGAAGCGGCGCTCGGCCTCGCTCATGCGGTAGAGTTCGCGGAACTGGCCGTCGCGCATGCGGTAGCTGGCGGTGCCGGAGGAGGGCAGCAGCCGCGTCGACAGGCAATTCAGCAGCGTCGTCTTGCCGGAGCCGGATTCGCCGACGACAGCCAGGACCTCGCCCGGCCACAGGTCGAACGAAACATTGTCGCAGCCGACGCGCGAGCCATAGAATTTGGAGAGTGCCGAGACGCGCAGCAGTGGTTCGTCGGTCATTGCGCCGGCTCCATTTTTTCCGAGACAGAATGGGTTTCCGGAGCAAGGTGGCCGCGATGGCCGTCGGCCCGCCGCTTCTCGCAATGATCGGTGTCGGAGCAGACGAACATGTGGCCGCCATGGTCGTCGAGAATGACCTCGTCGAGGTAGACGTTCTCGGCCGCGCACAGCGCGCAGGGCTGGTCGAAGGTCTGGACTTCGAACGGATGATCCTCGAAGTCGAGGCTGACGACCTCGGTGAACGGTGGCACCGCGTAGATGCGCTTCTCGCGGCCGGCGCCGAAGAGCTGCAGCGCCGGCGAGCGGTGCATCTTGGGATTGTCGAATTTCGGCGTCGGCGACGGGTCCATCACATAGCGGCCCTCGACCTTGACCGGATAGGCATAGGTTGTGGCGATGCGGCCATGCTTGGCGATGTCCTCGTAGAGCTTCACATGCATGAGGCCGTATTCCTCCAGCGCATGCATCTTGCGCGTTTCAGTCTCGCGCGGTTCGAGGAAGCGCAGCGGTTCGGGGATCGGCACCTGATAGACCAGCACCTGGCCCGCCGTCAGTGGATGCTCGGGGATGCGGTGACGGGTCTGGATGATGGTGGCGCTGGCGGTATCGGTCGTGACGGCGACATTGGCGACCTTCTTGAAGAAGGCGCGGATCGAGACCGCGTTGGTGGTGTCGTCGGCGCCCTGGTCGATGACCTTCAGGACATCGTTGGGGCCGATAATCGAGGCGGTGACCTGCACGCCGCCGGTGCCCCAGCCATAAGGCATCGGCATTTCGCGCGAGGCGAACGGCACCTGGTAGCCGGGGATGGCGATGCCCTTGAGGATCGCCCGGCGGATCATCCTTTTGGTCTGTTCGTCGAGATAGGCGAAGTTGTAGGTGGCGATGTCGGTCGATTGCGTCGTCATTCCGCCGCCTCCTTCTTCTCGTCCTTCGTCATCGGATTTTCGCGTGCCTCATACTCGGCGCGCATACGGCGCACGAGGTCGAGTTCGGCCTGGAAGTCGACATAGTGCGGCAGCTTCAGATGCTCGACGAAGCCGGTCGCCTGGACATTGTCTGAATGGGAGATGACGAATTCCTCGTCCTGTGCTGCGGCAACGACGTCCTCGCCCAGTTCCGAGGCGCGCAGCGCGCGGTCGCAGAGCGCCATCGCCATCGCCTTGCGCTCGCTCTGGCCGAAGACCAGACCGTAGCCGCGGGTGAATTGCGGCGGAGCCTTGGCCGAGCCCTTGAACTGGTTGACCATCTGGCATTCGGTGACGCGCACGCTGCCGAGCGGCACCGCGAAAGGCAGTTCGGGCACGTCGAGCTCCAGCTCGACCTCGCCGATGCGGATTTCGCCGACAAAGGGGTGGTTGCGGGCATAGCCGCGCTGGGTGGAATAGCCGAGCGCCAGCAGGAAACCCTCGTCGCCGCGGGACAGTGCCTGCAAGCGGATGTCGCGCGCCATCGGGAATTCCAGCGGCTCACGGGTGATGTCGCCGGGAACATGATCCTGCGGCATCTCGCCATCCGGCTCGATCAAGCCTTCGCGGGCAAGGATCGCCGAGACGCGCGGCATCGCCTGCGTCTCCGTCTCGCGCTGCAGCGGCTCCGCGACATCGGCGCCGGCGGCAAGGTCCGGGTCGAGCAGCCGGTGGGTATAGTCGAAGGTCGGTCCGAGCAGCTGGCCACCAGGCAGGTCCTTGTAGGTTGCCGACACGCGCCGCTCGACCCGCATGGCGCCGGTGTCGATCGGCTTCGAGTAGCCGAAGCGCGGCAGCGTGGTGCGGTGGGCGCGCACCAGGAAGATCGCCTCGATCATGTCGCCGCGCGCCTGGACGATGGCGAGTGCGGCGAGTTCGCGGTCGTAGAGCGAACCCTCGCTCATCACCCGGTCGACGCCGAGCGCCAACTGCTCGACGATCTGGTCGAGGCGCAGCGCGGGCACCGTACGGTCGCCGCGCCGGCGATCGGCAAGCAGGCTGTGGGCGTTGGCAATTGCGGCCTCGCCGCCTTTTACCGCGACATACATCCTAGGCCTCCATCGTCTTGACGCGCGTCGTGCGCGGCAGGCAGGCTATGCCGCCTGACGTGGCGAGGATGATGTCGACGCCGCGTGGAAAGCGCTTGGTATTCTGCTTCCACTGCTCGACAAAATGGCGCGGCATCTGCGCCGGTGCGATCGTCGCGCTGGTTTCGATCCCGGGGCCCTCAAGCAACAGCGGGGCGCCCGACACGAGATCGCCGACCTGCAGGATCAGCGTGGTCGAGCGGTCAGGATAGTCCTGCGTTCCTTGCGAAAAGCCGTCGAGCGCCATCATCTCGGCCGGTGTGGCAATGAAGGCGAAATGCGCATCGGCTGGCGTGTTGGCCAGCGGTGCGCCGGTGTGGAAGCCGAGCCAGGAGCCGATCGCGGCGGAGGCGTGCAGGGCGGGGTCGAGCCAGAGCGGCGTGTCGTTGTCGCAGAGCGCCAGCGCGATGGCGCCGGCTGTTGCCAAGAGCGGTGCCGGCGGGCGGGCCAGGACCGGCAAGGGCTGAACGCTGCCCGGCCGCGCCATGGCGTCCATGATCGCGCGGAACACCGCTTGGGCGTTGAAGACCGGATCGGCGAAACCACCTTCAATCGATTGCGCTGCGATCTCCATCAATCTTCTCCGCGAACCATGGTGAAGAAGTCCACCTTTGTTGCCGCCGTCTCGGCGCGGCGTTTCTCCTGGGAGGTGGCCAAGGCGGATTGCAGAGGCGCAATCAGGCGGGTCTCGACCTCGGCGCGGCGGGCAGGGTCCTGCCACAGCGCGTCGGCTATTGCCCCCAGCTTCGCCTTCTGCTTGTCGCGGCCAAGCGCATAGCAATGCCCAACCTGTCCCGACGGCAGGCGGACGGTGGCACGGGTGACGGTTGCCTCACCGACATTGAAAGGCGCGCCGCCACCACCGATGCGGCCGCGCAGCGTCACCAGCCCGGTCTCGGGGCCACGCAGCAATTCAGCCTCCGAAGGCAGCCCGGCCCCATTCCAGAGCCGGACGATGTCATCGCCGCTGGATTGCGCCAGGGTCGCCATGGCGGCCTTGCGCCCCGCCTGGTCGCGGGCTTCCTGTCCTCGCATCAGCAGCATTCCTCCTGTTAAATTTGTCTATTGATATAGACAACTATACAAATTATACATATTACCTAGCGCTAGTCCATGACGGGTGCGTGACAGTCATGAAGGCTGGGGCGCCAGAAGCTGCGTGGGGCAAGTCATGATCGGGCAGATGGCGGCTGACGGCATCGAGCGGCGCAGCGGCGTTTCACTGTGGCGGCAGATCGCCGACAAGATCCTGCACGCGATCGCGACAGGCGATTTCGCGGAGAATGCCGCACTGCCGCCGGAGGTGGTGCTGGCCGAGCGCTATGGCGTCAACCGTCATACGGTGCGCAGCGCCATATCAGCCCTCGTCCAGGAAGGGGTTTTGCGAGCCGAGCAGGGACGCGGCACCTTCGTGCTGTCGCGCAAGCGGTTGTCCTATCCGATCGGCGCGCGCACCCGCTTCTCGACAGGCCTGCAAGGGCAGACGTCGGAGCGGCACACCGTGCTGCTGGATTCCTCGGTCGAGCCGGCCAGCCAGCGCGTCGCCGAGGGTCTTGGCCTGGCCAAGGGTGCCGAGGTGATAAGGCTGGAGACGCGCGGCGAAGCGGATGGCCGGCCGGTGTCGCGCGCGGCCAGCTGGTTCGATGCCAGGCGCTTTGCCGGCATCGACAAGGCCATGGCGCAGACGGGCTCGATCACCGCGTCGCTGGCGCGTTTCGGCATTGACGATTATCTCCGGCAATCGACCGTGCTGTCGGCGCGCCACGCCGATGCGGGCGATCTTGCCGATCTCGGCTTGCAGCCGGGCGCCATCGTACTGGTCACGGCCGCCATCAACGTCACGCCTGACGGCCAGCCGATCCAGTTTTCCGAGACGCGTTTCTCGGCAGAGCGGGTGGAGTTGAAGCTGTCGGCGCTGTAGGGATTGCCGGCCTTGTACGAAATCGTGATTATCTGGCTCACGCTGACATCAGCCCAACTCGGTCGCGGTCACTTGTCAGCGGCGGCGCATTTGAGGACCGCCTTCCCCCACTCCGTCTCGGCTTCGCCGAGCCACCTCTCCCCCCTCCGGAAGGAGAGGAAGGGAGTCCGCTGGCAGAGGAGGGAGTCTGGTTAAGGAGCGCTGGCTACAACAGGCTTGCGCCCTTCCTCTACCCCGTCGATCGGGGGAAAGGTCGCTCGGCGAAGCCGAGACGGAGTGGGGGTCGACCTGAGCGGGACGTCGTCAATTCGGGCCGGGCCCGGCGTCTGCCAGGTTATGACCCGATCTCGATCACGGCCTTGATCAGGCCGGATTTCTCATGCGCCCAGCGGGCGAGATCGCGCGGCGTGCCGTCGAGTGTGGTGCGGTGGGTGACGAGCTTGGCCAATGGCACCGTACCGTTGCGGATCGAGGCGGCGACATGGTCGAAGTCGGCGCGCAAGGCATTGCGGCTGCCGATCAGCGTCATCTCGCGCTTGTGGAATTCGGGATCGGAAAAGACGATGTCGTCCTTGACGACGCTGACCAACACCAGCGAGCCGCCATGGGCGACATGGGCGAAGGCCGACTGCACCGACCGGGTGTTGCCGGTGGCGTCGAAGACCACGTCGAAACCTTCGCCTGATGTCGCGTCCCTGACCAGATCGGGCACCGCGCCGCGCGAGCCGTCGAGGGTCTTGAAGCCGAGTTCTGTTGCGGCGAAGGCAAGTCTCTCGGTGCTCATGTCGAGCAGCGTCACGTCGAGCCCGGCGATGCGGGCGAAGATGGCGGTGCCGAGGCCGATCGGGCCGGCGCCGATGACCAGCGTGCGGGCATCGGGATCGGCGCGCGAGCGGCGCACGGCATGCGCCCCGATGGCCAGGAATTCGACGGCGGCGGCGTCCGCCAGCGACAGGCCGTCCGCCGGGTAGAGATTTTGGGCCGGGACAAGAATATGTTCGCACATGGCACCGTCGCGATGGACGCCGAGCACCTCGATCCTGACGCAGCAATTCGGCTTGCCGTGCCGGCAGGCGATGCATTTGCCGCAGGACAGGTAGGGATTGATGACGACCGGCTCACCAATTGCCAGGTCGACGCCTTCGCCGACCTCGACGATCGTTCCCGACACTTCGTGGCCCATGATGCGGGGATAGGCGAGGAACGGGTGCTTGCCTTCGAAGATGTGATAATCGGTGCCGCAGATGCCGACATGGCTGACCGCGACCAGCGCCCAGCCGGCAGGGGGGGCTCCTGGCGCCGGGCGATCCTCCAGGACAAGCTCGCCGGGCGAGCGGCAGACGACGGCTTTCATGCTTTCAATCCAGTCGGTCATGAAGTCGCCGGCCCATCTTCATACGGGCCGGCGATCGATTTAGGTGGTGGTCACTTGCCCCCGCGGCGGCGCAGGCCGTCGAAATAGACGATGACGATGATCAGAACGCCGGTGATGATGCGTTGCCAGAAGGCGTTGACGTTCAAGAGATTGGCGCCGTTGTTGATGGTGGCCAAGATGAAGGCACCTAGCAGCGGGCCATGCACCGACCCGACCGCGCCGAACAGCGAGGTGCCGCCGATCACCGAGGACGCGATCGCCTGCAGTTCCCAGCCCTCGGCCTGGGTCGGATTGCCGATCCCGATGCGCGAGGCCAAGAGCACGCCGACGAAGGCAGCGCACAGACCCGACAGCGTGTAGGCCATGTAGATGGTGCGCTGGACGTTGACGCCCGACAGGCGCGAGGCTTCGGCGTTGGAGCCGACGGAGAAGAGGTAACGTCCCCAGCGGCTGTGATGCAGGAAGACATAGGCCGGAATGCCGACCAGGATGACCATCCAGAACAGATTGGGGACACCGAGGAAGGAGTTGCGCGAGAATACCTGGAAGGCATCGTTGTTGATCGAGATCGAGTTGCCGTTGGTCATCAGAAGGCCGATGCCGCGCAAGGATGTCAGCGTCGCCAGCGTGATGATGAAGGGCGGCAGCCCCATCTTGACGATGCCAAAACCATGGAACAGGCCGATGGCGACGCCCACCAGCAGCGTGATCAGGATGGCGAGGAACACTGGTATGCCGGCATTGATCAGCATCGCCGCAATGACGGTGGCGAAGCCGACCACGGCGCCGACGGAGAGGTCGATGCCTCCGGTGATGATGACGAAGGTCTGGCCGACAGCCAGGATGGCGATCATCGAGCCCTGGCGCAAGAGGTTCGAGATGTTGTTCGCGGAGGCGAAGCTTGATGTCGATAGTGACAGGATGACCCACAGCAGCACCAGCAGCGCCAGCAGCGTCAGTCCGAACAAGGCGTTGTAGTTGCGCTTCGGTTTTTCAGCAGGAATCGCCTCGGTGCTCATATCTGTCCTCCCAGCTTTTCTTGTTTCTCGGCGAGCGCCTGAGTGAGAATTTCCTCGTGATCGGCGGTGCGGAACCCGTGTGTCGCCACCAATTTGCCGCGGCGGAACACATGCAGCGTGTCGGCAAGCTCATAGACCTCCGGCAGATAGGAGGAGATCAGGATGATGCCGGCACCTTTCGACAAGAGCGCGCTGAACAGCCGGTAGATCTCGGCCTTGGTGCCGACATCGACGCCGACCGTCGGCTCGTCGAAGATGAACAGCTTGGCGCCATGCGCCAGCCATTTGCCGATAACGATCTTCTGCTGGTTGCCGCCCGACAGGCTGGAGGCCAGTGCATTGCGCGTCGGCGTCTTGATCCTGAGATCGGCGATCTGGCGGTCGGCCTGGGTTTTTTCCTGCACGCCGGAGATCAGCAGATTGTTCGAGATGCGCTTGTAGATCGGCAGGTTGAGATTGAAGCCGACCGGCAGATTGAGGCAGAGGCCCTGGTCGCGGCGGCTTTCAGGCGCTAGCGCCATGCCGAGCCTGATCGCGTCGTGCTCGGAATTGACCAGAACGTCCTTGCCTTCCCACAGGATATGGCCGGCCGATTTGCGATGGCGGCCGTAGAGGGTGGTGACGAATTCGCTGCGGCCGGCGCCGATCAGGCCGTAGAGTCCGACGATCTCGCCGGCGCGAACCGTCATCGAGATATTTTCAAACCCCTTGCCGGACAGGTTGCGTGCCTCGACGATCGCGGCACCCGGGGTGAAATGCTCCTTATGGTAGATCTGCTCGATCGAGCGGTTGATCATCAGCTTGACCAGTTCGGCGTCGTTGGTCTCGGCGATGTTCCTGGTGCCGACCAGCGTGCCATCGCGCAGCACGGAGACGCGATCGGCGAGTTCGAACACTTCCTCCATGCGGTGGCTGATGTAGATGATGGTCACGCCTTCGGATTTCAGCCTGCGGATCAGGGTGAAGAGCTGGTCGGCCTCCTTGCGGGTCAGGTAGGCGGTCGGCTCGTCGAAGATGAGGAATTTGGTGCCGCGCACAGTGGCACGGGCGGCGGCGATCAACTGCTGCTGGCCGATGGTGAGGTCGCCGAGCACGACATGCGCCGGCAGGTCGAAGCCGAGATCGTCGATGATCTTCTGTGCTTCCTTGACCATGGCGCGCTGCTGCAGGATGCCGAAGCGCGAATTCTCCTCGCCGAGGAACATGTTGGCGGCAACGGTCAGGTGGCGGCAGAGCACGACTTCCTGGTGGACGGCATTGATGCCGAGCGCCATCGCCTCATGGGGGGTCGCGAGTGCTGCCGGTTTGCCTTCCCAGATGACCTCGCCCGAGGTGCGCGGCATGACGCCGGTCAGAAGCTTGATCAGCGTGGACTTGCCGGCACCGTTCTCGCCGACGATGGCATGGATCTCACCCGCCTTGAAGGCGAGGGTCACCGGCTTCAACGCATGGGTGCCAGGATATTTCTTCTCCAGCCCCTGTAGTTCCAGGATCGTCCTGCCGGGCTCCAGAACGGGGGCCGGGTGCAGGTCTTGCGCCGTCGATGTCATGACAATCCTCCCAAAATGGGCCTCCCAAATGGGCCTCCCAGACTGGCTTCCCAGACCGGCCTCACGATTTGGCACGCCGCGAGGCTCTTGAACGCCCGCTGAGGCAGCCTAGCCCAGGCTGACGGATTTCCAACCGATATGGCTTTTGTTTCCGGGGCACGAGGCCCCGGAAACTGTGCGGCTGTACCGATGCTAGAGCTTCGGATTGAGCAGCGCGTCGATCTTGGGATCCTTCATGTTGGCCTTGGTGACGAGGTTGGCGCCGGTGTCGACATTGGCCTCGACCTTTTCGCCCTTCGAGGCGGCGAGCGCGGTCTTGATGCCATCATAGCCCATCCGGTACGGATCCTGGACAACGAGGCCGGAAATGACGCCGTCGTTCAAGAACTTGATCAGCTTCTCGTCGCTGTCGAAGCCGATCAGCCCAACCTTCCCGGCAAGGTTATTCTCGGCGATCGCCTGGCCGACGCCCTGCGCCATGATCAGGTTGGACGCGAAGATGCCCTTCAGGTCTGGATTGGCGGTGATCAGGTCCGTCGCGATGTTGAGACCGGTCGTGGCCTGGCCGTCGGCATATTTGTCGGCAACCAGTTCAAGACCGGGATACTTGGCCTTGAGCTGTTCCTTGAAGCCCTGGGCGCGCTGCTCGAGCGAGCCGGCGCCGGGCAGTGCGGTGATCAAGGCAACCTTGCCTTCGACCTTGCCGCCATTGGCCGCGCCGATGGCCGCCGCAAGACCGTCCGCTGCGACGCGGCCGCCCTGGACGTTGTCGGTGGTCAGGAACGAGGTGAAGGCCTTGGAGTCGGCGCTGGAGTCGATGCCGATGATCTTGACCTTGCTCGCCGCCTCGTCGATCGGCTTGCCGAGCGCCTTGGCTTCGGTCGGCGCGATGACGACCGCGGCCGGGCTGCCGGCGACGGCGTTCTCGAGGATCGAGATCTGGCCGTTGACGTCGGTTTCAGCCTGGGCGCCGAGTTCCGGCACGTTGACGCCGAGATCCTTGCCGGCCTTGCGGGCGCCGGCAAGCACGATCTGCCAGTAGAAGGACGTGGTGTCCTTGACGATGATCGGAATGGTCACGTCCGCCGCCGAAACCGGCGCCGAATGCATGACGCCGGCGAGCATGGACGCCGCGGCCAGTGCCATGACGGCGCGGCGGTTGAGAATGCTGGTCACGAATTTCATAGGATCCTCCCTAAGTCGCCCGGTGAACGTTACGGAAGCTCCGTTCGGATAGGCGTGGCCCAAACAGAACTTTATCAATAAAAAACATTTACGCTATTTTGATAGTGCATCGATCCGGCGGATGCAAGCGGTGTTTCGCGCCCGATCTCGGGCGAAGACACATTCATACGCCGCTCCTCCCCAACGCAGTCAGAAGCTCCCGTTCCATTCTGGAAACACATGGAATATTAATTCCATGTGTCAGTCAATATGGAATATTCATTCTTCCTACGAGGTCGCGGATTTGTGAAGCCGGGGCCTGCCATTGACGGCATACCGGCTTCACGTCAGATCCTGGACCACCGTGTAGGGACGATATTTGGCGTATTCCGTCCCCGGCGCGTCGATGTCGAGCAGTTCGAGGTTTCGTATCAGGTTCGCCAGCTTGGCGGTGCCGGTCAGCACGGTAGCGACCGCCGGCTCGTGCAGGGGAAACTGGAATGCGGCGGCGGCCAGCGGGTAGCCGCCTTCGCTGGCAATCTTCTCCATGGCGTCGACACGGTCGAGCATATCGCGGTTGGCGGGCCGGTAGTCGAAATGCGCGCCTTGTACGGGTCCGGTCGCCAATATGCCGGAGTTGAACACGCCGCCGATGACAAGGGATGTCTGCTGCGCCCGGCACAAGGGCAGCAGTTCGGCTTCCGCGCTGCGATCGAGCAGCGAATAGCGGCTGGCGAGCAGGATGCAGTCGAGCGGCGCCCGGCGCATCACGTCGAGGCAGATCTGGACCTCGTTGACGCCGAGCCCGTAGGCGGAAATCGTACCCGACCGCTTCAGCTCCTCGAGCGCCTTGAGGCCACCGTCCATCAACTGGCGAAAGTGCAGTTTGGTCTTCTCGACGCCGTGCGTGTAGGTGCCGATGTCATGCACATAGAGGATGTCGATCTTGTTCAGGCCAAGCCGGGCATAGCTGAAGTCGACCGACCGCATGATGCCGTCATAGGAATAGTCGTAGTCGAGCGCGAAGGGCAGCGGATCGACATAGGAATGGTCGGGAACCTGGTCCTCGGGCACCGGGCGGAACAGGCGGCCGACCTTGGTGGACAGCACGTAGGAATCGCGCGGCTTATAGCGCAGGAAATCGCCGAAGCGCCGTTCCGACAGGCCGAAACCATAGAAGGGTGCGGTGTCGAAATAGCGCAAGCCCGCCTCCCAGGCGCCTTGCAGCGTCTCCATCGCCGCCTCGCGCGAACAGGCGCGGTAAAGGCCGCCGATCGCGGCGCCGCCGAAGCTGATTTCGGTGACCTCCAGCGCTGTCTGGCCGATGCGGCGTTTTTCCATGCACAACCTCCCCGTTGCCGGCCGTTGTCCGGCCCGGCAAGTCTACCAGATATTCAGTCGACGTTAGAGCGTCGCGCCGAGATGCCAGGGCACGAATTCGTTGTCGCCATAGCCAAAATCCTCGCTCTTCGTCTTGCGGCCCGAAGCCGTCTCGACGATCAGTTCGAAGATTTCGCGGCCCATGCCGGCGATAGTCTTTTCTCCCGAAGCGATGACGCCGCAATTGACGTCCATGTCCTCTTCCATCTGGTGATACATGGTCGAGTTGGTGGCGACCTTGATCGATGGTGTCGGCCTGCAGCCGAAGCAGGAACCGCGGCCAGTGGTGAAGACGATGACATTGGCGCCACCCGCGACCTGGCCGGTGGCCGAGACCGGATCGTAACCGGGCGTGTCCATGAACACCAGTCCGTTGCCGGTGACCTTCTCGGCATAGCCGAAGACACCGTTGAGCGGCGTCTGGCCGCCCTTGGCGACCGCGCCCAGCGACTTTTCCAGGATGGTGGTGAGGCCGCCGCGCTTGTTGCCGGGCGAGGGGTTGTTGTCGATGGAGGCGCCATGCTTGGCGACGTGGTCTTCCCACCACTTCACATAGCCGTCGAGCTTCTTGGCGATCTCGGGGGTCGCGGCGCGATAGGCGAGCAGATGCTCGGCGCCATAGATTTCCGTGGTCTCGGACAGGATGCCGATCCCGCCGACGCCGGCCAATATGTCGACGGCCGCACCCAGTGCCGGATTGGCGGTGATGCCCGACATGCCGTCGGAGCCGCCGCATTGTAGGCCGACGACGATCTCGCTGACCGGGATCGGCTCACGCTTCAGTTGGCCGACCTCCTCGGCGATCTCGGCCAGCACGCCCATCGCCTTTTCGACCGATTTGCGCGACCCGCCGGCGTCCTGGATGTTGAAATGGCGCTTTCCCGCGGCCGCACCCTTCTGGCCGTAGAGGGTGAGCTGGTTGACCTCGCAGCCGAGGCCAACCATCAGCACGCCGCCGAAATTGGGATGTCGGGCATAGCCGGCAAGCGTGCGGTGCAGCACCATCATGCCGTCGCCGGTGCCGCTCATGCCGCAGCCCTGGCCGTGGACGATGGGCACGAAGCCGTCGATGCCGGGATATTTCGGCAGCAAGGTGCGGTTGGCGGTGTCGGCGATGGAATGGCAGACGGTGGCCGAGCAATTGACGCTGGCGATGATGCCGATGAAGTTGCGCGTGCCGGCACGGCCGTCGGCGCGCCGATAGCCCATGAAGGTGCGGGCGCGATCGGCTTCGGTCGCGTGTTCGGCCTCGCTCGGCGGCACCACCGGCAAGCGGCCGGCCTCGAAAACCAGATTGTGCGAATGGACGTGCTCGCCGGGCGCGATATCCTGCGTGGCGCGACCGATCGCCTGGGCATATTTGACCACCGCCGAACCGGCGGGAATTGGCTTGATCGCGACCTTGTGGCCGGGTTCGATGACGGAGCTGGCAAGCGCGCCGCCTGGCAGCACGGTGCCCATCTCGATGCGGCCATTGGCAACCGCGACATTGTCGGCGGGGGACAGAAGAATGGTGTTTGAGGCGTTCACGAGCGTTTCCTGGGTGATCCTGGGATGCGCGGGCGGATTGACACGCGCATGTTAAGAGTTAATGTCTTTTATCGGGAAAAAACAGTTTTGCGTCAATTGTTTTTTCGCGGCGGCTCTGCCTTGGATGAGTGGTGCTGCAACCGGTGGGCGAGCCCCTGGCGAAAGCGATTCCGCTTTTCAGGGTCATGTGAACGTCATATTGCGCTTCAAGCCGGCAGCCGCAAGCGCCGGCATGATTGGGTCAGGGGATGTCGAAGAGCAATAACGTCTACAAGGATGCCTACAACAGGTGTCTCCGGCTGCTCGACGAGACGCGCAGCCTGCCGTCGGAGCCTGAGTTGGGCGCGCTGCTCGGCGTCAGCCGCACGACCGTGCGCAGCATCCTGACGCGCATGGAAGAAACCGGGCTGATCGCCTGGAACAAGCGTGCCAAGACGGTGCTGCGCGATCCGCGTCCCGATGATTTCTTCCCCGAGGAAGAGACCGACACGCTGGCCGAGATCATCGAGCGGTCCTTCATGCGGCGGCTGCTCGCCAGCGGCGCCGAGGCCGGCATGCAGATCAACGAGCTCGAACTGGCGCGCGAGATCGGCGTCGGCACCACCAGTGTGCGCGAGTTCCTGATCCGCTTCTCCCGCTTCGGCCTGATCGAGAAGCGCCGCAACAGCCATTGGGTGCTGAAGGGCTTTACACGCGCCTTTGCACTCGAACTGACCGAAATCCGCGAGATGTTCGAAATGCGCTCGGCCGCGGCCTTCGCGGCGCTGCCGCAGGACAGCCCGGTCTGGGCCGATCTCGATCGACTGGAAGAGGAGCATCGTCTCCTGGCAAGCGAGATCGCGACGCGCTTCAACGAGTTCTCGGAGCTGGACGAGCGTTTCCACCGGCTCATCCATCGCGCCTCGCACAACCGCTTCATCGTCGATTTCTACGATGTCATCGCCATGATCTTCCACTACCACTACCAATGGAACAAGGCGCAGGAACGCGAGCGCAATGAAGTCGCGGTCGGCGAGCATCTTGCCTATATCGAGGCGCTCAAGTCGCGCGACCTCGGCAAGGTCGACGCCGCCTGCCGCAAGCACCTGAAGTCGGCGCGCCAGACATTGCTGACGTCGATCCCCGAAAGCCGGCTGCAAAAATCCTGATCGTGCCGTGTTGCCGCAGTCTGGATTTGGCGATTTTCGACGTTCTGTGGGCGTGATAGGTATCTCTCCAGATGGTTTGAACAGGCAAGTCGTTTGAACAAGAAGGGGAGACGGTGGAGCATGCCGGTCGCGCTTGTCGCGGCCTATCTGCTGCTGCTCCAGTCGACGCTCGGCGCATTCGCCTTCGGCATCGGGCCGAACGCCGCGCGGCTCGATGCCTTCGGCAATGTCATCTGTACCCACGATGGCGCCACCCAGCTCCCTGGTGAGGACCAGCACCCATCTCATTTGCCGGCCTGCTGCACGCTTGGCTGCAGCATGTTTTCGTCCGTTCATGCGCCGCCGCCCGACACCGGCCTGGGGTTGGCAGGCCTGGCCTTCGAAGCGGTCGCCTTCGTCTTTCCGGCAAGCATTCATCTCGACTTTGCGCGCGAGCGCTCGCCGTCGAACCCGCGCGCGCCGCCGCCGGCGGCCTGAGCTTGTTCGCCCGGTGGAACCTTTCGCGGGCGCACCCATCCAAAGATCAAACTGTTCGCGGCCGGCAACGGCGCGATTGTCAATTCATGGAGCAACCATGTCTCATTCCCTCCACATCGCGGCGGACACCATGTTCGGCCGCATCGTCTCGCGCTTGCGGGAAAACTTCGGCATTGCCGCACTGGCCTTCGGGCTTGTGCTCCTGGGCGCCCAGGCCGTCCTGGCGCACGAGTTCAAGGTCGGCGACCTTGAGATCGGGCATCCCTGGTCGCGCGCCACGCCAGCCGGCGCCAAGGTGGCCGGCGGCTATTTCACAGTCACCAACAACGGCAGCGCACCAGACCGGCTGCTGTCGATCTCCTCCGACATCTCTGAAAAGGCCGAGCTGCATGAAATGGGCGTCAAGGATGGCGTCATGACCATGCGGCCGGTTGCCGGCGGCCTGGAGATTCCGGCCGGCGGCAAGGTGGCGCTGGCGCCCGGCGGCTATCACCTGATGTTCATCGGCCTGAAGCGGCAGCCCAAGCAGGGTGAAAAATTCTCCGCCACGCTGACTTTCGAGAAGGCCGGCGTCGTCAGCGTCGAGTTCGCGGTCGAGGGCATGGGCGGCGGCATGGACGACCACGCCAATTGATCTTGTCAGTTCTACAATTTGAGATCAGAGGGACCATCATGAACAAGTATCTTTTGGCGGCCGGCGCACTTCTGGTGCTGGGGACGAATGCCGCCTTCGCGCACATTACGCTCGAAACCCAGGAAGCGGCCGTCGGCTCGACCTACAAGGCAGTCCTGCGCGTACCGCATGGTTGCGAGGGCAAGGCGACGACCGCCGTGCGCGTGCAGATTCCGGAAGGGGTGATCGCTGTGAAGCCGATGCCGAAGCCGGGCTGGACGCTGCAGACCAAGAAGGGCAAATACGAAAAGTCCTACCAGCTCTACGGACAGGCGGTGACCGATGGGGTCAAGGAAGTCGACTGGAGCGGCGGCAGCCTGCCGGATGAATTCTACGACGAGTTCGTCTTCCGCGCGACGCTGACGGCGGACCTTGCAGTCGGCCAGAAACTCTACTTCCCCGTGGTGCAGGAATGCGACGGCGCCGCCGCCCGCTGGATCGAGATCCCGGCGGCGGGGCAGAATGAAGACGCGCTGGAGAATCCGGCGCCCGGCATCAAGCTGTTGCCGAAGAAATGATCTCCTGGCGGCGCACTCTGTTTGCAAAGTGCGCCGCCGGTTCGTTCGATGGCGGTGACATGAGCGCGATATTTCCACTTCAAAGGGCCATAATGACCGGCAAGCGCGTCGGCTGGACCGCCGGCGGGCTGCTCGCCGTGGTCATGGCACTTATTGTCATGGCCTCGACAAGTCAGGCTTTTGCCCACGCAGCGCTGATCAAGACCGATCCGGCCGATGGCGCCGTGCTGGCACAAGCTCCGACACGGTTCTCGCTGACCTTCAGCGAGCCGGTTTCGCCGCTGGTGCTGACCTTGGTGAAGCCCGACGGCACGCCGGTTCCGTTGACCGATTTCCGCCTCAGCGACCAGACTGTCGAGATCGACAATCCGCAGGCACTCAAATCCGGCACGCATGTGCTGAGCTGGCGTGTCATTTCCGCCGACGGCCATCCGGTCGGCGGCTCGCTGCTGTTTTCGGTCGGCGCGCCAAGCGAGCCGCCGGTCGTGTCGGAAGCGGTCGACTGGCCGCTGCGGTCGGCGATCTGGATCGGCAAAATCTTCCTCTACACAGGCCTTTTCCTCGGTGTTGGCGGAGCCTTCGCGCTTGCCTGGCTGGCCGGTGAAGCACGAGCCGGTCAGCGCTTCGTCACGGCCGCGGTCCTGTGCGGACTGGTGGCGGCGCCGCTTTCGCTTGGCTTTCAGGGTCTCGATGCGCTCGGGGCGCCGCTCTCCCACCTGGCGCAGCCGGTCATCTGGCGAACCGGGCTTGGCACCAGCTTCGGCTGGACGGTGCTGATCGCCCTGATCGCACTGGGGCTTGGCCTGCTTTCGCTGGCCGGACCGCGCGTGGTCGCCAGGCCATTCGCCCTTGCGGGCCTCGCCGGTGTCGGCGTTGCGCTTGCCGCCAGCGGCCATGCCAGTGCGGCCGAACCGCAATGGCTGACGCGGCCGCTGGTGTTCCTGCACGGCGTCGGCATTGCCTTCTGGGCCGGCGCCCTTGTGCCGCTCGGCCTGGCGCTGAAGGGGTCGTCCGCACATGCGGCGCCCTTCCTGCGGCGGTTTTCGCGCCTGATCATGCCGGTGGTAGCGGCACTTGCCATGGCCGGCGTCGTATTGGCCGTCATCCAGGTGCAGATGCCCGTTGCGCTGGTCGACACCGCCTATGGTCGGCTGCTGCTGGTCAAGTTCGCCCTGCTGGTCTTTCTGTTCACGCTGGCCGCCGTCAACCGTTGGAGGCTCACCGCCTCGGCCGAGGCGGGATCGACGGAGGTGCAGCGCCGGCTCACCCGTTCGATCGGCGTCGAAATGCTGATCGTGCTGGCGATCTTCGGCGTTGCCGCGGGCTGGCGCTTCACACCGCCGCCGAGGGCGCTCGCGATCGCGGCGGCGCAGCCGGTCTCGGTTCACATTCACGCGCTGCAGGCGATGGCCGATCTCAGCATCACCCCCGGCCATGCCGGACCGGTTGCCGCCTCGATGATCATCATGAGCGGCGATTTCGGACCGCTCGACGCCAAGGAGGTGACGCTGGTCCTGTCGAAACCCGATTCCGGCATCGAGCCGCTGAAGCGAGCGGCGACCAAGCCCGGCGACGGCAGCTGGCGGGTCGACAACCTGGTCATTCCGGTTCCCGGCCGCTGGACGGTGCACCTCGACATCCTGGTCTCGGATTTCGACATGGTGAAGATCGAAGCGCCGGTGGATATCAGGCCGTAGGGCCGAGCACCCCGACCGGAGTTCGGCGCAACACAATTCGGCGAGGCGGTTGACGCGACCCGCAAGGCCCGTCAATCATCGTTCGCAAAACGCGGTCTCAACAAAATCCGAAAGCAGGGAAGAAACGATGGAAAAAGCCGAAATCGGCCTGATCGGCCTTGGCACGATGGGGTCCAACCTGGCGCTCAACATCGCCGAGCACGGTCACCGCATCGCCGTCTTCAATCGCACAAAGGCGCGCACCGACGCTTTCGTCGAGAATGCCGGCGCGCTCAGGGATATGGTTGTTCCCTGCTACAGCCTGGAAGAGCTCGCCGCCGCGATCCGGCCGCCGCGCCCGATCATCATCATGGTGCTGGCCGGCAAGCCGGTCGACGAACAAATCGAAGCCCTGCGCGGCGTGCTGTCGGCCAACGACATCGTCATCGATGCGGGCAACGCCAATTTCCGTGATACGATGCGGCGCTTCTCCGAGCTTTCGGGCTCGGGCCTGACCTTCATCGGCATGGGTGTGTCGGGCGGCGAGGAGGGCGCGCGCCACGGGCCGTCTATCATGGTCGGCGGCACCGAAGACTCCTGGAAGCGTGTCGAGAAGGTGCTGACGGCGATCTCCGCCAAGTTCAAGGACGAGCCGTGTGCCGCCTGGCTCGGCACCGACGGCGCCGGGCATTTCGTCAAGACCATTCACAATGGCATCGAATATGCCGACATGCAGATGATCGCCGAGATCTACGGCATCCTGCGCGACGGCCTGGGCATGGGGCCGAAGGACATCGGCACAGTGTTTGAAACCTGGAACAAGGGCCGGCTCAATTCTTACCTGATCGAGATCACCGCCAAGGTGCTGGCCGCCGACGATCCGAAGACCGGCAAGCCGGTGGTCGACATTATCCTCGACCGCGCCGGCCAGAAGGGCACCGGCAAATGGTCGGTCATCGAGGCGCAGCAGCTCGGCATTCCGGCGACCGCGATCGAGGCGGCGGTGGCGGCGCGCGTTCTGTCGTCGATCAAGGACGAGCGGCAGGCGGCGCAAAAGGCCTACGGCAACATCGGCGTGACGAAGATTTCCGGGGACAAGGATGCGCTGCTGAAAGACCTCGAACTGGCGCTGTTCGCCGGCAAGATATCCGCCTACGCGCAAGGCTTCGCTGTGATGAGCGGCGCCTCGAAGGAGTTCAACTGGAACCTGCCGATGCCGACCATCGCCAAGATCTGGCGGGCCGGCTGCATCATCCGCTCGCAGATGCTGGATACGATGGCCGAGGCTTTCGGCAGCGGCGGCGCTTCGACCAACCTTTTGATGGCGCCGGCCTTCATCACCATGATGCAGGAGGCGCACCCGTCGCTGCGGCGCGCCGTGGCCAGGGCTTCCGAGGCCGGCTCACCGGTGCCGGCGCTTGCTTCGGCGCTTGCTTATTTCGACAGCTACCGCCAGGGCCGCGGCACCTCGAATCTGATCCAGGCGCAGCGTGATTTCTTCGGCGCGCATGGCTTCGAACGCATCGGCGAACAGGGCGCATTCCACGGCCCGTGGGGCAGCGGCGCGGCGGGTTAGTCGCCCGAACGTCTGTAGGCCAGGACTTCACCTGGCACGCTGAGCGACTGCAGCGAGCCGGGCGCGGCGCCGCCGATCCAGCCGAGCACCGAGCGGGCGAGCTCGGAGCCCGCCAGCCGGAAGTTCTCGTTGACGATCAGCAGTTCCGGCCGGAACAGATGCAAAAGGTCCGACGACTGCTTGGAAACGATGTCGACGTCACGGCCAAGCTTGAGGCCGGCATCCTCGATGCCGGCGACGAGCGCGAGCGTCGCGGCGGCGGCGCTGCTGACGAAGCCGTCCGGCCTGATGTCGCGGCGCATCAACTGGGCGGTCCTCGTCCTGATCTGCTCGATTGAATGATCGATCGACACGGTGCTGAACGGGATCTCACTGGCGCCGACCTCGCTCAGTGCGTCGGCAAAGCCGTTGACGGTGTGGCTGTGATAGGTCAGCCCGACCGGGGGGGCAAGCAAAGCGAGCCTGCGGCGGCCGACACCGGCCAGGCGCCGCACGGCCTCCACCGCGAAGGCGTAGTTGTCGAAATCATGATAGGGATGAACCAGCCCCATCTCGGTGCGTCCATGCGTGGCAAAGGGAATGCCATGTTCCAGCATGTAGCGCGCCCTGGCGTCGTTCGGCTGCGTGCGTGAAATGATGACGCCGTCGGCGGAACCGGTCTCGACCAGATAGCGTATGGGGTCGAGCGGATCCTGAGAGCGCGAATAAGGCGTGACGATCAGGTGATAGGGCGTGTCGGCAATGACCTCAGAGACGCCGTATATGATGTCGGAGACAAAACTCATGATCTCCTGCTCTGTGTTGAGCACGAGGCTGATGACATTGGTCTTGCCGGTGCGCAGTCGCACACCGGCGCGGTTCGGTCGGTAGCCGATCTGCTTGGCGACCAACTGGACGCGGCGTCTGGTCTCGGCGCCGATCTCCGGAGCATCCTTCAAGGCGCGCGAGACGGTGGTGACGCCGAGCCCGGTCATGAAGGCAAGCGTCTTCAACGTCGGCCGCCCTTGCGCCGACGCCTCGTCATTCTTGTCCGTACGCCGTCTGTCCATTCGTCCCGCCCGTCAGGCGCATAGCAGCCGCAGGCTGGGTCGGCAATCGCCGTCATTGCAATACGATATGCACTCCAGCCAGAATTGGCTCAATATACTGAAACGTTACAGAATGCCAATGCACCACGCTTGAGCGTGTCCGCCACGTGATGGCGCCTTTTGCGAAACCCATTGGGATTCCAGAGGAAAATGCCTTGATCACGGATTTTTGCCGGCTTTAATGCACTGTTTGGTGTTTTTGCGCCGCAGCGGCCTATGCTGCGGTGCACATAGACACGGGCTTTCGACCGAATTTGTTCACGGCTCGAAAAAATGTCGGAGCCCGTTTGCTCAAGGGGTTGCGCCATCCGCGCAATTGCCGTATCGAAAATCTGTAACGTTTCAGATTCTGGGAGGAACCGAAATGCGATACGAACTTTTGACCGCCGCGTTAGCGGCAACGGCCGCTCTGCAGTTCGCCGGCCAAGCCGCCGCGACAGACCTGGAAGTCACTCATTGGTGGACCTCCGGCGGCGAGGCGGCGGCGGTCGCGGAACTCGCCAAGGCTTTCGACGCCACCGGCAACCATTGGGTCGATGGCGCCATTGCCGGCTCCGGGGGCACGGCGCGGCCGATCATGATCAGCCGCATCACCGGCGGCGATCCGATGGGCGCCACCCAGTTCAATCACGGCCGGCAAGCGGAAGAGTTGGTGCAGGCCGGCCTGATGCGCGATCTCACCGATGTCGCCACCAAGGGCAAATGGACCGAGGTCGTGCGGCCGAAGAGCCTGCTCGACAGCTGCACCATCGACGGCAAGATCTA
The DNA here is from genome assembly GCF_000176035.2 of Mesorhizobium opportunistum WSM2075. Taxonomy (NCBI): domain Bacteria; kingdom Pseudomonadati; phylum Pseudomonadota; class Alphaproteobacteria; order Hyphomicrobiales; family Phyllobacteriaceae; genus Mesorhizobium; species Mesorhizobium opportunistum. Next base: position 1,808,793 of record NC_015675.1, read on the forward strand.
TTGCGTGCCGGTCAACATCCACTCCTGGCAGTGGCTGTGGCTCTCGAACGCGGCGTTCGAGAAGGCCGGCGTGCCGGTACCGAAGAACTGGAATGAATATGTCGCCGCCGCTCCGGCGCTGGAGAAGGCAGGCATCGTGCCGCTCGCGGTCGGCGGGCAGGCCTGGCAATCGTCCGGCGCTTTCGACGTGTTGCTTGCCGCGGTCGGCGGCACCGACACCTTCCTCAAGGTCTACAAGGACAAGGACGCCAAGTTCGCCGCCGGCCCCGAGGTCGCCAAGGTGTTCAAGGCGGCCGACGATGCGCGCAAGATGGCCAAGAATACCAATGTGCAGGACTGGAACCAGGCCACCAACATGGTCATCACCGGCAAGGCCGGCGGCCAGATCATGGGCGACTGGGCGCAAGGTGAATTCCAGGTGGCCGGTAAGACCGCCGGCAAGGACTATACCTGCCTTCCCGGCCTCGGCCTGAATGAGGTCATCGCTACCGGTGGCGATGCCTTCTACTTCCCGCTGCTCAAGGATGCCGACAAGTCCAAGGCGCAGGAAGTGCTGGCCGAGACCTTGCTGGATCCCAAGACCCAGGTCGCCTTCAATCTCAAGAAAGGCTCCCTGCCGGTGCGGGGCGACGTCGACCTCAACGCGGCCAACGACTGCATGAAGAAGGGCCTCGCCATCCTGGCCAAGGGCGCCGTCATCCCGTGGACAGACCAACTGCTTTCGCAAGACAGTCAGAAGCAGAAGGAGGACCTGTTCTCCGAGTTCTTCGCCAAGCCTGAGATGACGCTCGAGGAGGCACAGAAGCGCTTCGCCGACATCATCGCGACGGCGGACTGATATCGCAGGCAAATTCCCTTCCTCCCGGCCTGGTGCAAAACCAGGCCGGGAGCCCGCCGCCCTTACCCGATCCAGCATGGCTGTACCGATGAGCAAGAGCGAACGCCCCATTCGACTGTTTCGCAACCTGAATGCGAAGGTCGCCTCGATCCCGATGATCCTCACCGCGCTGGTGGTGTTCGTTGGCGGCACAGCGTGGACGGTGCTCTATTCCTTCACCAATTCGAAGCTGTTGCCGCGGCTGAATTTTGTCGGCCTCGACCAGTATCACCGGTTGTGGGCGACTCCGCGCTGGCTGATTTCGATCGAGAACCTTCTGATCTATGGCGTGATCTCGCTGGTGTTTTCGCTGGTGATCGGCTTCATTTTGGCCGCTCTGCTCGACCAGAAGATCCGCTTCGAGGACACGTTCCGCACGATCTTCCTCTATCCCTTCGCGCTCTCCTTCATCGTCACCGGTCTTGTATGGCAATGGCTGCTCAATCCGGATTTCGGTATTCAGGCAGTGATACGAGGCCTTGGCTGGACGAGCTTCAATTTCGATCCGCTCTACAATTCCAGCATCGTCATCTACGGCATATCGATCGCCGCGTTGTGGCAAGGCACCGGGCTGATCATGTGCCTGATGCTGGCCGGCCTGCGCGGCATCGACGAGGGCATCTGGAAGGCGGCACGGGTCGACGGGATACCGATGTGGAAGACCTATCTGTTCATCATCATCCCGATGATGCGACCGGTCTTCATCACCACCCTCGTCATCATCGCATCGGGCATCGTCAAGGTCTACGACCTGGTCGTCGCCCAGACCAGCGGCGGGCCTGGCATCGCGTCGGAAGTGCCGGCAAAGTATGTCTACGACTATATGTTCTTCGCCCAGAACCTCGGCCAGGGTTTTGCCGCCTCGACCATGATGCTGCTCTCGGTGATGATCGTCATCGTGCCGTGGGCCTATCTCGAATTCGGAGGCAGGAAGCGTGTCTGATCCTGCCATTTCCCTGTCCGCACCGCCCGGCACCATTCGAGCCGATGCCTCGGAACCCAATGGGCCGAAGCCGCGTCACATGTTCTCGCGCCGCAACATCTTCCTCTATGGCACGCTCATCCTGGTGGCGCTCTACTACCTCTTGCCGCTCTACGTGATGATCGTTACCTCGCTCAAGGGCATGCCGGAAATCCGCCTTGGCAACATCTTCTCGCCGCCGCTCGAGATCACCTTCGAGCCCTGGGTCAAGGCGTGGTCGACGGCTTGCACCGGACTCAATTGCGACGGACTTTCGCGCGGCTTCTGGAACTCGGTTCGCATCACCGTGCCCTCGGTGATCCTGTCGATCGCGATAGCCTCCGTAAACGGGTATGCGCTGGCCAACTGGCGCTTCAAGGGCGCCGACACGTTCTTCATCATCCTCATCGTCGGTGCGTTCATTCCCTATCAGGTGATGATCTATCCGATCGTCATCATCCTGCGCGAGATCGGGCTCTATGGCAGCCTCAGCGGCCTGGTCATCGTCCATTCCATTTTCGGCATGCCGATCCTGACGCTTCTGTTCCGCAACTATTTCACCTCCATGCCGGAGGAACTGTTCCGGGCGGCGCGTGTCGATGGTGCCGGCTTCTGGGGCATCTACCTGCGCATCATGGTGCCGATGTCGCTGCCGATCTTCGTCGTCGCCGTCATCCTGCAGGTGACCGGCATCTGGAACGACTTCCTGTTCGGCGTCGTCTACACCCGCCCCGACACCTATCCGATGACGGTGCAGCTCAACAACATCGTCAACTCGGTGCAGGGCGTGAAGGAATACAACGTCAATATGGCGGCTACGATCCTGACCGGGCTGGTCCCGCTCGTCATCTACTTCATTTCCGGCAGGCTTTTCGTGCGTGGCATTGCCGCCGGCGCGGTGAAAGGGTGATGATGGCAGAAATTGAAAATCCCAGCGTATCGATCCAGAACCTGTCGCTGAACTACGGCGCGGTGTCGGTTCTGCAGACGCTCAATCTCGATATCGCCGATGGCGAGTTCATCGTGCTGCTGGGCCCCTCCGGATGCGGCAAGTCGACCTTGCTCAATTGCATTGCCGGGCTGCTCGACATCTCGAAGGGCCGCATCTTTATCAAGGGCAAGAACGTCACCTGGGAAGAGCCCAAGGACCGTGGCATCGGCATGGTGTTCCAGTCCTACGCGCTCTACCCGCAAATGACGGTGGAGAAGAACCTGTCCTTTGGCCTGCGTGTCGCGGGCCTGCCCAGGGGCGAGATCGTCAAACGCATCGCGCGCGCCGCTGAGATCCTGCAGATCGAACCGCTGCTGCAGCGCAAGCCCTCGGCGCTTTCCGGCGGCCAACGCCAGCGGGTGGCGATCGGGCGGGCGCTGGTGCGCGATGTCGACGTCTTCCTGTTCGACGAGCCGCTTTCCAATCTCGATGCCAAACTGCGCTCGGAACTGCGCGTCGAGATCAAGCTTTTGCATCGCAGGCTGCAGAACACCATGATCTACGTCACCCACGACCAGATCGAGGCGATGACCCTGGCCGACCGGATCGCGGTGATGAAGGGCGGCGTCATCCAGCAGCTCGACGCGCCGCAGACCATCTACAACCGCCCGGTCAATCGCTTTGTCGCGGGCTTCCTCGGTTCGCCGGCGATGAACTTCGTCGAGGGGCGGCTGGAGAAGCGCGGTGACGGCTGGTTCTTTGTGGCCGAAGATCTCAATATTCCACTCGGCACCTATCAGTTCGACGGGCAACCGGAAGCCGGTCCAGCCGTGTTCGGCATCAGGCCTGAGCATGTCAGCCTGAACAGCGGCACGGGCTGGCCGTTCTCGACAGCGGCCAATGTCGAGGTGGTCGAGCCGATGGGCTCCGACACGCTGGTGTGGCTGAAGCTTGCCGAGCAGAAATTCAGCGTCCGGGTCACCTCGGAACGCACGCCCAAGAACGACGAGGCGGTGACGGTGGGCTTCGACCCGATGCGAGCCTCGCTATTCCACGCCGAAACCGGCAGCCGCATCTAACGCCCGAATAACCATCCCCAAGCAAAACGGACAAAGACGATGAACTGGTCATTCCAACTTTACAGCGCCCGCAATTTCCAGCCCTGGGAAGGCGTGCTCAAGACACTCGGCAAGCTCGGCTATACACAGGTCGAAGGCTTTGGCGGCGTCTATGACGATCCTAAGGCCTTCCGCGCCGAACTCGACAAGAACGGACTTGCCATGCCGACCGGGCATTTTTCCATCGATGCGCTGGAGAACGACTTCGGCGGCGTGCGCAAGATCGCCGATGCGCTCGGCATCAAGCTCTTGATCTGCCCCTATCTGATGGCCGAGGACAGGCCGTCCGACAGCGCCGGCTGGCGCGGCTTCGGCGAGCGCCTGGCCAAGGTCGGCGAGGTGGCATCGAAGGCCGGCTACGGCTTCGCCTGGCACAACCATGATTTCGAGTTCAAGGCACTGGCCGACGGCTCGGTGCCGCAGGATCACATCCTGTCTTCCGCCCCTGATGTCGGCTGGGAGATGGACCTTGCCTGGGTGGTGCGCGGCGGCGCCGATCCGTTGCCCTGGATCGAAAAGCACGGCAAGCGCATCGTCGCCGTGCATGTGAAGGACATCGCCAAGCCAGGCGAGGGGCTGGACGAGGATGGCTGGTCGGATGTCGGCCACGGCACGATCGACTGGGCTGGCCTCATCAAGGTGCTGCGGGCCAAGAGCGCGGCAAAATACTTCGTCATGGAACAGGACAATCCCAACGATATCGAGCGCTTTGCCCGCCGCTCGATCGCAACCGTCAAGACCTACTAGGAACAATCACAATGGCAAAGAAATTGGGTATTGGCGTCATTGGCTGCGGCAACATCTCGAAGGCGTATTTTTCGCTGGCGCCGCTGTTTCGCGGCATCGAGATGCGCGCCTGCGCCGACATAAACATGGATGTGGCCAAGGCGCGGGCGAAGGAGTTCAAGCTGCGCGCCGAGACCGTCGAGAACCTGCTCAAGGCGGATGATATCGACATTGTCGTCAACCTGACGATACCGGCTGTGCATTATGAGGTGTCGAAACAGGTGCTCGATGCCGGCAAGCACGTCTATTCGGAAAAGCCGTTCGTGCTGTCGCTTAAAGAGGGCCTGGACCTCAAGGCGCGGGCGGAAAAGAAGGGGCTGCGCATCGGCTCGGCGCCCGACACCTTCCTCGGCGGCGCGCACCAGTTGGTGCGTGAACTGATCGACGGGGGAAACCTTGGCAAGATCACCAGCGGCACCTGCCACGTCATGGGCCATGGCATGGAGCATTGGCACCCCAATCCGGACTTCTTCTTCCAGCCGGGTGCGGGGCCGGTGCTCGATATCGGGCCGTACTATATCACCAATCTGATCCAGTTGATCGGACCGGTGAAGCAGGTGGCGGCCTTCGCGATAACCCCGGCCAAGGAACGGACGATCAGCTCAAAGCCGCGCGCGGGCGAAAAAATCCCGGTCAACACGCCGACCACCATCCATGGCCTGCTGGAGTTCGAGAATGGCGCCGTGGTGACGCTGAACACCAGCTGGGACGTCTGGGCTCACGGCCACGCGCCGATGGAACTCTATGGCGAAGCGGGGACCGTGTTCGTACCGGATCCGAACTTCTTCGGTGGCGAGGTGCGCTTTACCGCCGAAGGCAAGCCGGTCAAGAAGCTGCCGAAGTGGAAGCATCCGCTTGGCATCCCGAACGAAATGCACGGTCAGGGCCTGATGGCCAATTACCGTACCGCCGGCCTCGCCGACATGGCGCTGGCAATCGCCGAAGGGCGGCCGCACCGCTGTTCGATGGAGCTGGCGCTGCATGCCGTCGATGTCATGACCGGCATATTGCGCTCCGGCGAGACCGGCAAATTCGTCGCCATGCAGACCACTTGTGAGCGGCCGGCCGCTCTTGGTGTCAAGGCAGCCAAGGAATTGCTGGCGAAGACAAAGTAGGCGCAGGATTATCGATAATTTTGATTTACCCCCTCTCCCCGTTCGGCCGGGGAGAGCGTAAGGAGGGGGCGCGGGCACTGTTATCAGGCAACGATGACCGTGCTCCCTCCGTTCAAATTCGAGGATTCCTGTCATGCCCTACATCCCTGCCGAAAACCGCTATGAGAAAATGATCTACAACCGTTGCGGACGGTCCGGCCTCAAACTGCCGGCGATCTCACTCGGGCTGTGGCACAATTTCGGCAATGACACGCCGCACAGGACCAAGCAGGCGATCGCCCGCAAGGCTTTCGATCTCGGCATCACCCATTTCGACCTCGCCAACAATTATGGCCCGCCGCCCGGCTCGGCCGAGACCGCTTTCGGCGAAATCCTGCGCACCGATTTCGCCGGATACCGCGACGAGCTGATCATCTCGACCAAGGCCGGTTATGAAATGTGGGCTGGTCCCTACGGCGAATGGGGCGGGCGCAAATACATGCTGGCCAGCCTCGACCAGAGCCTGAAGCGGATGGGGCTCGAGTATGTCGACATCTTCTACTCGCACCGCTTCGACCCCGACACGCCGCTGGAAGAAACCATGGGTGCACTCGACCATGCGGTGCGTTCGGGCAAGGCACTCTATGCCGGCATCTCGTCCTACAACTCGCAGCGCACCCGCGAAGCCGCCGACATATTGCGGCAGCTCGGCACGCCATGCATCATCCACCAGCCGAGCTATTCGATGCTCAATCGCTGGGTCGAGGATGACGGTCTCCTCGACACGCTCGATGGGCTCGGCGTCGGCTCCATCGTGTTCTCGCCGCTCGCGCAAGGCATGCTGACCGATAAATATCTTGGCGGCATTCCCGAGGGCAGCCGCGCTTCCCAGGGCAAGTCGCTGAAGACAGCCTTCATCAACGACCGCACCATCGCCAACATCAAGGCGCTCAACGCGATCGCCGGTAAACGCGGCCAGACGTTGGCGCAGATGGCGCTCGCCTGGGTGCTGCGCAGGGGCAAGGTGACGTCGGCGTTGATCGGCGCCAGCCGGCCGGAACAGGTCGAGGACTGTGTCGGGGCGCTCAAGGTGCTCGACTTCAGCGATGCCGAATTGGCCGAGATCGATACTTATGCGCGTGAGTCCGACATCAATTTGTGGGCGGCCTCCGCCGAGCGCAAAGGACCGCCGAGGAAATAGGGACCGCCGAGGAAGTAAGGCGCGCGCATCAAGCCGGCAAACAAAATGGCGGGAGCCTCTCCGCCATTTTATGCGCGCTATCGCTGCGTCAGGGTGCTTTCGGCTTCTGGGCCGTGCCTAGTCCCGCCTTGGGCTTTTCCGGCGCCGGAACCGAGGTCTTCATCTTGGCTTCGATCCAGCCGGTGTAGTTGGCCAGCCGCGTGTAGATGCCGTAGGCATCCTTATGGCCGCAGGCCGCGCTTCCGTCCGCCGGGCCTTCACCCCAGCTGACGACGCCAACCTGGACCGGGCCGTCGGCGCCGGCCATGAACAGCGGGCCGCCGCTGTCGCCATTGCAGGCGTCACGCACGCCGCTGGTCGTGCCGGCGCAGATCATGTTGCCGGTCAGTGGATCCGTCATATCGGCGGCGATCGCGTTCGCGGCGGCGTCGATGCCCTTTTCCGAATAGCGCATGCGATGGGACAGATCGCCAAGTGCAGCCTTCAGGTCATGCGCATAGATGGCCTTGATGCCGGTGTTGCAGGCGCTGTTGGGTTGCAAGTCGAGGTCGGCGACCATCAGCGTGGTCGGAAATGTACCGTCCTGCATCTTGCCCCAGCCGGTGACCGTGGTCTTGCCGGCCTCGGGGGTCGCATCATGGGTGACCTTGATGGCCGGCGCATCGGCCGGCTCGGCAAGCCGGAGCAGGCCGAGGTCGTTGTCGAGCGTCTGCTCGCTGTAGCCCTCGTTGACGATGACTTCAGCCACCTTGTGGCGCGTGCCTTCGCTGAGCTCGGTGGCGCCGGTCAGCACGGTGACGGAGTCTGGCGAGATCGGCTGGCCGTTGTCGTTGAGACAGTGTGCCGCCGTCAGCACCCATTGCGGCGCGATCAGGCTGCCGCCGCAGAATTGTGCGTTGGCCTGAGAGGCCGGGTTCTCGTCCAGCCTCTCGGTGGTGAGCAACGCGACCTGGAATGGATAGGCACCCTTCTCGGCCTGGTTGCCGCCATAGACCCGGTCGGCGCCGTCCGGATTCTCCGCCGCGGCCTTTGCCCTGGCATCGGTCACGCGCTTCATCGGCGAGACAGCCGCTTCGGGTCTTGCGTTGCCTTCACCCGCCTGGCCGGTGTTGATGAATGTGACGGCAGCGGCGACGCCAAGCAGCGAAGCGGCAACGATTGACCCGAACCGATTTGTGATGTGCACCTGAACCCCTCCTAAGACAATTTCCCGCGCGGACCGGCGCCGGGCATCGTGCAAGGAGGCGGTGCCGGTTCGGACACCCGATCACTTGCCGCATTCAATCGGCGCGCGATCGGTCACAAAACCGAATCCCACTTTTGCTAACCGTGCCCGCGAGCAGAACCCGCACAAAATCCTATAGCCCCCCACGGGCTACGTGGAAGCGATTTATCATTGCCAATCTAGGATTATTTTAGGCAGTATATCGGGTAGGGTCATTTTGGCGGGGGCTTTTGATTGACCATGGCAAATAACGGTCCGGCCTGCGCGTCGATAGGCTTGCTCATTTTTCGACGCCACCACGATCTCGACAATATTTCTGTATTTTGATCCAGTCCTTGCTGACTTTTGGGAGAGTCTCACCATGACAAAACTGACAAACGCTATGATTGCGTCCGCATTGCTTTCCACTGCAATGTGGGCGGTCCCCGCTTTCGCCGCCGACCCCGGCTCAGCCAGTGCCGGCAACGGCGAAAGCATGCGGGACGTGACTTCGGGCGACTTCACGCCCGGGCGGGCAAAGCCGATCGCGCCGCCCAAGCTGACCGACGAAGACAACCGCGCCGCGCCGCTCGCCGACGAGGCAACGGCTGTCAAATCCTATGGCATCGTCGGGCGTTCCGCCGATGGCAAGGAGATCAAGATCGAACCCAGCGAGGCGCTGCGGGAGCTTATCATCAAGCAACTGAACGCGCCGGCCGATGGCGCGGACGGGGCCCAGCGCAAGACCGAGGATCCGGACCTTGGCGAAGGCGAAGCCGGGCGACAGGTTTTCGGCGCCGACGATCGGGTGCAGGTCAAGAACACCAAGACCTATCCCTTCTCGGCGATCGGCTATCTCGAAGCCAAGTCGAAGACCGGCTTCGGCAGCTGCTCGGCAACGCTGATCGGTCCGCGCACCGTTCTCACCGCGGCGCACTGCCTCTACAGCCATGAGGACAAGGACTGGCTGGCGGACTATCTGTTCGTGCCGGGCCTCAACGGCAGCACGGCAGACGACGCGCCGTTCGGCGCCTTCGCCTATGAAAGCGCCTATGTGCTGCAGGGCTTCATCGACAATTACCAGGGTTACTATGGTTCGGTCATCCCGTGGGATCTCGGCATCGTCACGCTGAAGCAGGATGTCGGCACCAATTTGGGCTGGCTCGGCTACGCCAATTATGACGATCTCGGCGACTTCACCGCCAACCTCGTCGGCTATCCCGGCGACAAGCCGATGGGCACGATGTGGAAGGCAAGCTGCGAAGTGCATGCCGAAAACATCGGTCCGGAATATTTCCAGTATGACTGCGATACGTTCCCGGGGTCGAGCGGCAGCTCGGTCTATGCCTATGACAACAGCTCCAAGCAGCGCATCATCACCGGCGTCAACGTGGCCGAAAGTCCCGACGCGAACACCGCCGTGCGTCTGAACGCCGCCAACATCCAGTGGATCAACAGCCTGTATAAATAATCGCTGCGCATTCACGGCACGGGAAAAGGCGGCGGGTCGATCTCGCCGCCTTTTTCCTGGGTCGATGCGGCTTCCCTTGCACGAGGCCGGGTCGCCGGCTACGCTTTGATCGGCCAAGAGGTCGGGGCGTCCAGGGGGCTCAAGGGATGGCGCGGGCAAGGGCAGTGTTCGGGGTCGCGGCCGCATCGATGCTGGGCGCGCTTATGCTTTCACCGGCTTTCGCCGATCCGGCCGCCGCGCCCGCCGGCGGCGCCTGGGCGGAGCGGGTACAAATCCTCTATCAGGCCGACACCCGTTCCGTGTTGCGCAGGGCAGTGCGCGTTTGGGATTTCCATCCGGAGAAAAATCTCGATTTCGTCTGGGAACCGGCTGCAGGCCAATCTCCAGACCGGACGATCGCCGGAGACGGCACCGTCAATGGCAAGGGCAGGCTGGTTTGGCGGGTGCGAGGCTCGGCGAGCTACGATCCCAAGACCATCTATTCCAGCTATCTCGGGGATGTCAGGAACGGCCGGCCCGACGGGCAAGGCCGGCTCGAACTGCGCTCGGGCGAGGTTTTCGAAGGGCATTGGCTCGCCGGGGAACTCAACGGCAAGGGCATTCATATCGACGCCGATGGCAACCGCTACGAGGGCCGGTTCGTCGACGGCATTGCGAATGGCGAGGGCCAATTGTCGTCAACGACCGGGGAGATTTTTGCCGGTTCATTTGTCGACGGACTGAAAAACGGCAGGGGCCGGACCCGGCTCGCCAGTGGCACGGTCTACGCGTCGCAATGGGTGATGGGCAAGGAGGTCGGCGGGTCGCGCCCCGACGTTCTGGCCGACGCCAGGGTGGGCGGCCTCATCAAGGCGCAGGCCGGTGGGGGTGACGCCGACAAGGTCGAGATCGGCGTCGTGGTCGATCAGCGCATGACCCAGCAGTCCGACATGCAGTACCAGCACTTGGTACGCGACGAGGACATTGCGATCTATCCGCAGGCAGATGAGGACAATGACAGCTGGAACGGCAGCGGGCAGATCACGACCAGCAATGTCTTTGGCAGCAAGGACTGGGACGATGCGCCGGCTTTCGCCGAGGTCGACCTCAAGACGACAGGCAAATCCAAAGTCAAGCTCGACAGCCTGGAAATGAAGGTCGCGTCGAGCGATGCCTACCGCAAGCCGATGCTGTCGATATCGGAGCATTTCGGCTGCGTCGGCTTCCGGCCGGATTTCTCGATTATCAACAACGGCTGGGGCGATGCCAAGGACATGAAGATGTCGATCCAGTTCACAGCGGTGAACGAGGATGGCGACCCAACCGGCCAGCCAAGCCGCATGTTCACCAAGGACATCGGCGGTTTCGGCGAAGGTGTCGACGTGTCGGTCAAGAGTGTGCTCGCCGAGGCTGGCGTCGATACGGCGAGCCTCGAGACCGGACGTTTCCCCTGTCCTTCGGTCGACAGTCTCAATGTCTGCCGCAGCCAACTGACCAACAAGATCAAGTTCGGCGAGGTCGCCGACTATCTCGGCAACATGCAACAGGCGATGACGCTGAATGCTATCGGCAAGTTCGATTATTCCTGGGTGGATGACGAAGGTCACGTCCACCAGCAGAGCGAGCCGTTCCGCACCTCCGTGACCATGGCGGTTTTCGAGACCCCGGAATCGATGGCCGAATGTGGCGATGGCGGCGGCGGCACGCCGGAGGCGATGCGCTACCAGAACATCGAGTTTCCGATCGGCAAGCATGACTACACGATCGCCATGCCGGTGCGTGGCAACAAGAGTATCAGCGCTTACACGGCGCGGCTGAAGATGTGGTCGTCGATGTCGTCGATCCACAGCTTCAGCATCGCGGCGCATTTCGCCGATGGCAGCGTGCGCGAGAGCAAGCCGGTGACCTTCTTCTATTTCAAGCCGAAGCGGTCGCTGTTCGAGACCAAGACCGAGCCGGCGGCGTGCTATCTGCCGCGCGATATGGTCGGCTGCGGCTAAGGTATGTCGATATTCAGGTGGGGCCGGCCTGACCTGAATCTCAACATAGCCTGATCGGGCAGGTGCTATTTCCTGCCCATCTCGAAATAATTCGGCAGCGGAATGAGCCTGGTGAAGATCGTGCCCTGGGCGAAGACGCGCAGTTCCAGCATCGATCCCGATGAGCGTTCGGCGCTCTGGTCGAACAGGAAATTGCCGAGCGAATAAACCTCCGCGACATCGCCGCCGGCCAGCGGCACGATCGCCTCGCTCGACACATGCGGATGGCCGCCGACGATGGCCGACACGCCGCGCAGGCGCATCTCGTCGGCCAGCATGTCTTCGCGCGGCGACGGCTCGGTCTTGTACTCACGGCCCCAGTGGACGAAGGCGACCACCGGCCGCTTTGCATTCTCATGCAGCAGCCGGTCGAGCAGGGCAGGGGTGAGCAGGTCGGTGTTCTTCGAGCCGTTGGTGTCGATGTCGGTCAGGCCGACAAGATCGAGATCGGCGAGCGCCAGCGTTTCGCCCTGGCCGACATGAGGGATGCCGGCTTCGTCCAGGGCGCGCAGCGTCTCGGCATAGCCTGACGGGCCGAGATCGTAGGCATGGTTGTTGGCGAGGCTGACACCGGCGACATTGAGCCGCTTCAGCATGTCGACGGCGAGGCCCTCCGGCATCGCCAGCGTCATGTCGTCGATTGCTTCCGGCACGTTGGGCAGGATGACGCCTTCGAGATTGACAATCAGCGGCCGCGATCCAGTCAGCGAAAGGATGCTGTCGACTATTCGAGCGGCGATGCCGTCGCGGACCAAAATCTTCTTCATGGCGCGGCCGAAATTCACGTCGCCGGCGAGATAGTAGATCCTGTCCTTTGGCCGTGCCGGGTTGTTGAAGCCGGGGCCGAACGCGCCGAACAGCGCCACCACGTAGCTGGTGGTCCGCTCGACATAATCCGGCGTGTGCTCCTGCGAATTCTCGTTGGCGATAACCAGCGGCTGGGCGCCGAACAATTCGCGCTGCAGCCTGGTCTGGATGTAGAGCGCACCGACGGAATCGGCGTGATCGGGTTGGCGTAGCGCCGCTATGCCGTCGAGCGAGTCGGCGGCCAGCATGTTCAGGGACTGCTGGTCGAAACGCCTGGAGTCGTGCTGCGGCAGGTAATGCGAAAAGTCGGTGGATTCGACGATCAGCGTGTCCTGGTCGACGATGGCTTTGAGCGCCTCCGCCAGCCGGTCCCAATCGCCACGCTTCGCCTTCACCGACATCGCTATCGGAACGATGCTCGCCTCGGGGAAATAATGGTGCAGGAAAGGCAGCATAGCCCGCACGCCATGTTCCTTGTCGAACAGGCAGGATTCCTCGACCATGTCGCTGTTTGCCTCCAGCCGGCGCACCGCGTCAGCGTCGGCTGCAACCGAGCCAAGCACGGTGTCGAAGCCGCGCACGGAGGTGGCGTAGAGCTTGTGCGTCTTGTGGAAGTGGTCCGGCGACAGGATGACGATGCGTTTGTAGCGGAAGCCGGAGGCTGCCCTGAAACCGAGCGCCACCAGATCGGCGGCGAGCAGATGATGCGGCACCGTGATGCCGGTCAGCCGCTGATTGGATGGCTGGACATTGGCGACGTTGGCGACGGCATTTTTGAACAAAGTGGCGTCGTCGTAGAAGGGCGGAAACTTTTCGGTGCCGGGCGGGCAGACGACTGGGGCGGCGAAGGTGGGGAGGGGGAGCAGGGTTAGGAGCACGATTAGGAAGATCGGCCTCATGGCTCCACCAACACGATGTTCTCCACGCCGCCGACATAGTAGAACGGCTTCTGCTTCGACGCGGTCAGCCGCACCACCTCGCGCGAAATGAAATCGGCGAGGCCGAACAGCGTGACGCCACCGTCCGACGTCCTCGCCTTGCCGCGCAGGCCTTCGAGGATCGAATAGGTGAAGACGCCATGGCCGAGTTCGGGCAGTTCGGCGGCGGTGTTGTTGGCGGCGGTGGCTGAGAACACGACGATGCGCGCATCCTGCGCGTCCTTTTCCAGGCGCGGGTTGAAGGCGTTGGCGGCGTGGCAGGTGTCGAGCAGCATGAAGCGCATGCCCTTGGCCCGTTCGACCGATTTCTGGATGTCGGACCAGTCGACAAGCGAGGAGCGCTTCCAGCGCTCGGCATCCTGTTTGCGGCCGTCGGTCGGGATGAAATAATAGTCCTCGTCGATATTGATGCCGTGGCCGGCAACGAAGATGATGGTGGTGTCGTGCTCGCCAGGCCGGTCGAGGAAATCGGCGAGCTGGTCGCCGATCGTGTCCGAATCGGGCTCCATGATGTTGTCGGCGCTGGCGACCGCGTAGGCCTGCTTGGCGTTGTCGGGGGCTTCGTCGAGCGCTTCGCGGTTGACCAAAACCAGCGTCTCCATGGACGAGAACAGCGGCGCCGATTTCTGCGCAATGACCTCGAGGAATTCGGTGGCGTCATCGACGGGGTAGCGCAGGTCGCAGGCGTGGCCGGAGCAGGCGTCGGTCAGGAACGGATATTTGTCGACGCCGATCACCGCGACATAGAGCTTGCCCTTGGGCTCGGCCTTCTCGGTCTTCCTCGCCAGCGCGGTGACGCTGCGCTCGGTCAGATAGCCATATTCGTTGGTGCCGGTGATGCGGATAGTGTTTTTTCCCTCCTCGACCGGTACCTCGACCATGGTGCTGTTGCCGTCCACCGAGCGTGCGGCGAGGTCACCGACGTTGCGGCTGTTCGATAGGATCGAGAAGCCGGCGACATTGGTTCCGGCTTCCCTGGCGCCGGTGATCTCGACAGCGACATAACCGTCGCGGACCTTGCTCTGGTCTTCCGCGAGGCGGATGCCGAATTCCGGCGGCTTGCGCTGCAAAAGCTTTTGCAGCTCGTTATCGACGCCCGGCCGCATCTCCTCGACCGCCTGTCTGGCGCTGCGCAGGATGATGGCGCGGCGCACCATTTCAGGGCTCCAGAGGTATTTCTTCAACTGGCCGGCGCGGATGAAACGGCCTTCGTGGTCGCGGCCCTGGTTGACCTGCCAGCCGATCAGCTTGTCGCCCTCGTCGGAGGAGTAGTAATAGCCCTGCGGCATCCAGGCGATCCATTGCGAGCCGGCAAAGAACATCGACACGATCAGTTCGTGGGTCTTCAGGTTCCACAGCCTGAGCGTCTGGTCGGCGCTGCCGGTGACCAGCAGGCCGGCCTTCTGCGAAGCGACCATGGCATTGATTTCGCCGGTGTGGCCGGTGAACTCGCCGGAGACCCTGGCGGTCGCGGCCTTGTATTCCAGCAGCGTGCCGTCATTGCCGCCAGTGATCAGGCCAAGCCCGTCATCGATCAGGGTAAAGGCGGAATGGACAAAGCCGTCGGTTGCATCGTTTTCGATCGAGCGCACAGCCTTGCCGTCATGGACGATCTCCAGCACCGCATTTTCCAGCGCGTCCTTGCCACCCGTGGCGGCACGTAGCGACCACTGTTCGTCGGCCAGCACGGCGCGGGCAAACGAGCCCGGTTCCGTCAGCGGCTGCGGGCCATCGAAAAACCGTTCGGTTGTGGGCAATATCAGCGTGTTGCTCAACGTGCCCTGCTTTTCCGGGCAGGCCACGCGATCGGGGCAGGGGTTGGCGTTGCCCCAGGCGATGACGCCGTTCGCCGCATCAATGCCGACTGATGTCACCGGCTCGCCCAAGCCCTGCAGCAATGCCTTGTGTTCGCCAGTGGCCGGATCCCAGACCTGGATGGCGTTGCGCGTGCCGCCGGCGGTCGCCACCAGCGAGCCATCTGCGTTGGCGGCGCTGGCATAGACGGTGCCGTCATGACCGGAGTAGTCGAGCAGCTTTTCACCGGTGTCGATGTTCCAGACGGTGGAACGATGCTTATCGGCGCAGCGATAGCCGCAGGAGGCAACCAGCCGCGAACCCTTGGCGAAGGTCAGCGAACCGATCAGGAAATCCTGCTTCGGAATGGTGCGCGCCAGCGTGCCGTCGGCCGCGCGCCAGAGCTGGACCTGTCCGTCCTTGCTGCCGGTGGCAAACAGGCTGCCGTCCGGCGAGGCGGCCAGCGCCTGGACGCTGACGTCTCTCAATTGTTCCGCCTCGGCCGGCAAGGCGATCTCCTCGCCCTTGGCGACATCCCAGAGCCGGATGCCATTGTCGGTGGTGGCCGCAGCCAGGCGGGTTCCCCCGGCGGCGAAGGCCAGCTTGTCGATGTGCCAGGAATCGGCGTCGAGCTTCTTGTCCAACGTCCAGCCGGTCGCGTCGTCGAGCCCCCAGAGATAGACCATGCCGTCGCCACCACCGGCAGCAAGGGTCTTGCCGTCGGGGGAGAAGGCGAGGTCATAGGTCGCGTAGTCGGCGGCCTTGAGCACGGCCTTCATCTTGCCGGTGGCAAAGTCGAACAGCCTGACGTCGCCATAGGGCGGCTTGTCGCCGAGGCCGACGCCGAAATAGCCGCCGGCGGCGATCGTCTTGCCATCCGGCGAAACCGCGACCGCGAAGATCTTGCCGTCGCTGCCATTGCCGAGATAGCCGCGAATGGTGCGCAGCGTCACGCCGCTCTGCCAGTCCCAGATGCGGATGGTCTTGTCGTCGGACGCCGAGACGATGTCTTCGCCGTCGGGCGTGAAGGCAAGGTCGGTGACTTGGGCGCTGTGCCCGCCGGTGTCGAGGTCGAGGTGGAAATCGGGGACGTCCTCGGCGCGGGCGATCGAGGCGGAAACCAGGGCTCCAGCCACGGCCAGCCAGCGGCAGGCGCGCGTAAGGTTAGAACCCGCTTTTCCCATCGTCATTTGGCTTCGGCAGCGGGCTGCCCATTGCGCACATAGGCTTCGATGGCCGTGGCGAAAGTCGGTGAACCCGCCTTGCGCTGCTTGTCGACATAGCCGGCAAAGTAACTCCAGAACGAGACGGCATAGTCGTGGAAATAGGCATCGGTCACTTTGCGCGAACACAGGTCGCCGTCGACGCAGAAGGACAGGCGGTTGAGGAAATAGACGATGCGGTCGAAATTCTCGTTGAAATCGGCAAGCGGCATGTCACCCCCCGAAGCGCTCATCGCCTCGATACCGATACGCTGCCGGAACACCTGTTCCTCGGTCGGCGAGGGATTGGCACTGAGCAGATTGTCGTATTTGGCATTGAGGGCGGCGAGACGATCCTTCAGCGCACGCTGCGCCTGCTGGTAGTCCTTGGTCTCCCAGAGCTCGACCAGCGACATGGTCTGTTCGACGCGCTTCTGCTCCTGGTTGGCCAGGAACTGGTAGACCGAGAACGCCAAAGTGAAGATGATGGCAAAGCGCACCAGCATTCCCGACCAGGCGTAAACCAGCATGCGCCAGTCGCGGTCGGTGAACGGATTGCTCTCCTTCTTGATCTCATGGCTGCTCGGCCAGGGGAAACCTTCGGTGGTTTCAGGAAGCGTCTGCGTCGCCGCCGTCGCCTTGGTGGTCGCAACCACCTGTGTCTGCTTTGTCGTGCCCCCCGGCTTTTTCATTTGCAGTTGTCCAATTCGATGGTGGCGGAGGGATCGAGCACCACGCCCGGCGCTTCAAGCTGCTTTTTCAGGCATGCCAGCTGCGGGCGCGAAACCATGAACTGCACGTCCGGCTCCGCCGGTGCCTTGCTCGGCGAGGGCAACGCTTCGACCACGCCGCGCGAGGCGCAACTCGAGAGATCGACCACGACCGCGTCACTGCTGGTTTTGGCGAACTGGTCGTATTGATCGAGGAAGCAAGTTGCCAGTTCCGAATTGATGACCACCTGCTTGGCACAGAGGCCGCAAGTGTCCTGCGCCGAGGCATTGGCGATCATGAACAGGCCACCGGCAAGTCCGGCAACCGCTCCACGCCAGGAAAAAACACTGTTCCTCAAGACCGATCCTATCTGTTTGATCAGCCGCTCACCCTTTGGCTGCGGCCGGGAATGTTCTCATATCGCCCCAAGCGCGCAAGGGCAGGCTCGCAAGAGAGTCAGCGCCAGGGCCGCGCGGCCCTGGTGCCGGAGTTTCAGGCGCGCGGCACCGTCTCCATCGGAAAGATCATCACCGCGCCTTTCGGGCCGCTCTTGTCGGCAAGCCGCATCACGGAGCGGGTCGGCGGCGCCATGCCGATATCGGCGAGCATGTCGGAGAAGCTGGCGGCGCCAAGGCCGCGCGTCATCGACGCGACGCCGTCCTGCGCCAGGAAGCTCAGATCCTCCTTCTCGCTCTCCGGTGGCGCCTCGGTCAGCACCGCGATCATCCGCTCCATGCCGAAACTGGTGTCGGTGAAGGCCAGCAATCCTTCCTCCAGCGTGGCCTGCGGCGCGAGGCTCTCGGCAACGATGTGGGTGATCGAATAGTCGCTGCCGACGTAAAGCACGTTGATGTCGACCAGCTGGTCCGAGCTATTCCTGGCCAGCACATGCACCTCGTCGCCCGGTGAGACGCGGGGAACCACCGAAGCCTGCAACGGCTCGAGCCCCTCCCTGTCGCGGCGCTTGACCTGGAACTGGACGTCGACATCCTCGGGCTTGTAGTCGGAGGCCGCCGCCAGTCGCGAAAGTCCGGTGGCCCGGAAGATGGTGCGCAAATTCCTGGTGGTCGCGTCGACCAGTTTCTGGCGATCGTCCGGGTGGATCATGATCAGCGGCGGCTTGCTGCCGTCCTTCAGGGTCACGTCGCCCGACGCCGGCAGGAACCACAGCGCCGGCTTGTCGGTCGCGTCCTTGGCGGCACCGGCAACGGCGTTCTCGCGCATCACTGCGAAACGCAGCTCGGCGCTCTTGCCCGGATCGACCAGCTCGATGTTGAAGCCGGTTTCCTTGGCCGTGGCCAACTCGTCGAGAACCGAATTGACGAGAGCGGTTTCCTTCTCAAGTCCCTTGATCGCGGCTGGCCGCGCGACAGTGAGCCTGTAGTCGACGGCGATCTCCGCCACCCGCGCATAGGCGTTGGCTGGAATGTCGGCCAGCTTCAGCGCCGGCTTCTTGTCGAACTCGACTGGCTTGACGCGGCTTTCCAGGTTCTTTGCCGACTGCACTTCGAGATAGCCGACGGCATCCGACAGCGACGACAGCGCCGAGGGCAGGATGGCGAGCTTGCTGCCGGGGGTCAGGCGGTGCAGCAGGCCGGCGCCGATCGTCGCCTCACCGTCCTTGACGGCTACAGGCCATTGCATGACTGCGTCCGTCTTGTCGGTGCCGAAGACGCGCGCGTCGAGTTCGCCCTCGAACAGCGGCGTCGGCCGGGTGCGGCTGTCGGCCGAATATTGCTGCAGCACGGCCTGGCCAAGCTGGCGATAGGTGATGTTGGGGTTCTCGGCCAGTTTCGACAGGATGGTGAAGGTGAACAGGCCGAAGCGCGGTGCATCCGCGGTGCCCTTGGGCAGCGGCATCTCCGGCGTCGTCTCCACCGTCTGTGCGGCGTAGAAGGCGACCAGCTTGCCCTTGGCGATCGGTTCGCCGCCGGTCGGCGTCAGGTTGAAGGCGGGCTTGCGCGCGCCATTTTCGTCGAGGCCGCGCGAGGCGCTTGCGACCGTGTCCTCATAGGTCTTGACGGCTGCCGCCCGGGCTGCTTCGTCGCCGCCGACCAGATCGGCGAACTCGACCTTGCGCTCCAGTTCGTCATCGACTTCGACGGCGCGTGTCGCAGTGCCGGAATGGCAGCAGTCGAACACCGCCCAGACGAAGGCGCCCTTGTCGCGGATGGCGTCCAGCGCGTCGCCGATCTCATTGTCGACCAGCGCGTTGGGCACGCCGGCATCGCGATTGATCCACTTGTCGATGTCGACAGGCAGGAAGATCTCATCGAGCCCATCGGTCTCGTCGCCCTTGACTCTCGCAGGCTGCTGGGCGCCGTGACCGGACAGATGCAGATAGACGAAATCGTCGCGCTGCACTTTCTCGGCAAGATCGGCGAGTGCAGCCTTGATCGCCGCATGGGTCGGCAAGCCCTTGGCGCCGGGCACGTCCTTGGCGAGCAGCGTGACGTTTTCGGGCGCGAACCGCACCGGATCGGGCACGTTCTTGAGAAGATATTCGTGAACAAGGCCGGCATCGTTCTTCGGCCCGATCAGCCAGTTCCTCTGGGGCAGGGCAGGATATTCAGTGCATGCCACCAGCAGCGCATGATAGGTGCGCGATGCGGCTAGCGCCCGGAACGGCACCGTACCGACCGCCATCAGCGCCGACGTGCCGACAAGCAGCGTCCGGCGTGTCAATTTGATCATATTGCTTCCCCAAGCCCGATCGAATTTCCCAAGCGAGGCCACCCTCGCCGAGGATCTTGTCAGTATTTTGAATGTCGCTTCGCCATAGATCCCGCCATCCCTCCGCCATCCCCAAATGTGCCGGCAGGTCATCGATCGGCCAGGACAGCAACAGAAGAGTAGCAAAGACCGCGGTTCGTCGCTATCTGAATGGGATCAGGCTGTGTGTTCGAACAAGCAGCCTGCAAACGGCGCAGGACAAGTTGGAACGGAACCATGGCGGCAAGGGATGTGCTGACGAAAAACCAGCTGTGCGTGCTCGAGAAGCTCGAGACCGCCAGTGGGCCGCTCAGCGCCTATACCTTGCTCGATCAGCTGCGTGAGCGGGGCTTCCGCGCCCCGCTACAGGTCTACCGCGCGCTCGACACGCTGGTGAAATCCGGCTTCGTGCACCGGCTGGAAAGCATCAACTCCTTCGTTGCCTGCGCCGAACCGCACGACCACAGCCATTCGATGACGGCCTTCGCCATCTGCGACGCATGCGGGCAGGTGACCGAAATGTCCGATCACGACGTCGATCACCGGCTGAACGAATGGGTCAACTCGACCGGCTTCGCCGCCAAGAAGGCGGTGATCGAATTTCGTGGGACGTGCGCCAAGTGCCGGGCTGAAGCGGCCTAAGGTGTATTGATATTCAGGTGAGGCCGACCTGCAAATGGCGGCTTGACCTGAATCTCAACACCTTGCTTTGGCCCTAATGCGCCTCGTCCCAGTTGTTGGCCGCTCGCGCGTCGACGTGCAGCGGGACCGACATCGATACCGCCGGCATCGCAGCGTTTTCCATGACATGGCGCACGATGGGAATGGTCGCCTCGACTTCCGCGTCGACGGTTTCGAAGATCAGTTCGTCATGCACTTGAAGAAGCATGCGGGCGGACAGCTTTGCCTTCTCCAGCGCCTCGTCCATGCGCACCATGGCGCGGCGGATGATGTCGGCGGCGGTGCCTTGCAGGCGGGCGTTGATCGAGGCGCGCTCGTTGAACGCGCGGATCGAGGGGTTGGACGATCTGATATCGGGATAGTGGATGCGGCGGCCGAAGATCGTTTCGACGAAGCCGTGCTCGCGGGCGTAGGCCTTGGTCTCCTCGATATAGTCGCGGATGCCGGGGAAACGCTCGAAGTATTTCTTGATGTAGTTGCTTGCCTCCTCGCGCGGGATCGACAGTTGGTTGGCGAGGCCGAAGGCGGAGATGCCGTAGATGATGCCAAAATTGATCGCCTTGGCCCGGCGGCGAACTTCCGAAGGCATGCCCTCCACGGGCACGTTGAACATTTCCGAGGCGGTGATTGCGTGGATGTCGGCGCCGTCGGCGAAGGCCTGCCGCAGTTGCGGGATCTCGGCGACATGGGCGAGCACGCGCAGTTCGATCTGGCTGTAGTCGGCCGAGACCAGCCGGTTGCCCTTGTCGGCGATGAAGGCGGTCCTGATCTTGCGCCCCTCGGCGGTGCGTACGGGAATGTTCTGCAGGTTCGGGTCGGAGGATGACAGGCGGCCCGTGGTGGTCGCGGCAAGCGCGTAGGAGGTGTGGACGCGTTTGGTCTCGGGATGGATGAAGCCGGGCAGCGCATCGGTATAGGTCGATTTCAGCTTGGTCAGCTGACGCCAGTCGACGATCTTGCGCGGCAGTTCGTGACCCTCGGCGGCAAGGTCTTCCAGAAGTTGCGCCGAGGTCGACCACTGGCCGGTCTTGGTCTTGGAGCCACCGGGAAGGCCCATGCGGCCAAACAGGATGTCGCCGAGCTGCTTGGGCGAGCCGATGTTGATGCGCTCGCCGACGAGCTGGTAGATTTCCTCCTCCAGCCGGGCGGCACCTTGCGCCAGTTCGCCCGACAGCCTGGACAAGATCTGCCGGTCGACCGAAATGCCGCGCTGTTCCATGCGCGCCAGCACCGACACCAGCGGTCGTTCCAGCCGCTCGTAGACCGATACCAA
This sequence comes from Mesorhizobium opportunistum WSM2075, assembly GCF_000176035.2. Taxonomy (NCBI): domain Bacteria; kingdom Pseudomonadati; phylum Pseudomonadota; class Alphaproteobacteria; order Hyphomicrobiales; family Phyllobacteriaceae; genus Mesorhizobium; species Mesorhizobium opportunistum. Next base: position 1,830,572 of record NC_015675.1, read on the forward strand.
GCCGGTGGCGGCAAGCCGGGGCTTCAGCACCAGCCAGAGCCTGAGCGTCACGTCGGCGTCCTCGGCGGCGTGGGCGGTTGCCTTGTCGATGTCGACCTGATCGAAACCGACCGAGTTCTTGCCGGAGCCGATCACGTCCTTGAGCTGGAGAGGGGTATGGCCAAGCCATTTGTCGGCAAGCGCGTCCATGCCGTGGCCATGCGGGGTACCGGCATCGAGCACATAGGAGATCAGCATGGTGTCGTCGAACGGCGCGACATCGATGCCATAGCGGCTCATGATGACGAGATCGTATTTCAGGTTCTGCGCGATCTTGAGGACCGATTTGTCCTCCAGCAGTGGTTTCAGCACCGCCAGCGCCTCGCGAAGAGGAATCTGGTTTTCGAGCGTACCGCCGCCGAGCAGGTCACCGTTGCCGCTCTTGTGGGCAAAGGGAATGTAGGCGGCGCGACCGGGCGCGGTCGCCATTGCCATGCCGATCAGTTCGGCCTGCATCGGATCGGCCGCTGTCGCCCTGACGTCGAAAGCGGCGATACCAGCCTCGCGCGCTTCGGCCACCCATGCTTTCAAGGTCGCGATATCGCGAATGCATTGGTAGGCCGATATGTCGATCTTGCGGGTGGCCGCCCGCTCCAGCCGCAGCGCCGCGAGCAGGGAAGGCGTGTCGCCCTGCTTTGGTGTTTGGGTCGTTCCGTTGGCCTGGCTCGGCTCGGCCCCGTTTCGGGCCATGACGGGGGCTCCGGCGCCGACATCCGGCCCATGCGCGCTGTCAGCGCGTTCGACGGTGACCGCGACGGCAGGGACATCGCCGGCCTCGGTGCTGGTCGCTTCCGCCACACGACGGGTCAGCGAGGTGAATTCCATGGTCTTGAGGAAGCCGATCAGCTTCGGGCCGTCCGGTGCGTGCAGGACGAAGTCGTCCAGCCCCTCGGCCACCGGCACGTCGTTCTTCAGCGTCACCAGCTGGCGCGAGATGCGCGCCTTGTCGGTGTTGGCGATGATCGATTCGCGCCTCTTGTCCTGCTTGATCTCGCCGGCGCGGGCCAGCAGCCCGTCGAGGTCGCCGAACTGCTCCAGCAGTTGCGCCGCCGTCTTCGGGCCGATGCCGGGCACGCCGGGAACGTTATCCACGGAGTCGCCGGTCAACGCCTGCAGATCGACCATCTTTTCCGGCGGGACGCCCCATTTCTCGATCACCTCGGGGATGCCGATCTGGCGGTCCTTCATCGGATCGTACATGGCGACCGTGTCGCCGACCAGCTGCATCAGGTCCTTGTCGGAGGAGATGATGGTGGTGTCGCCGCCGGCCTCGCAGGCCAGCCGGCAATAGGTGGCGATGAGATCGTCGGCCTCGAAGCCTTCCATCTCGATGCAAGGCAGGTTGAACGCCCGGGTCGCCTGGCGGATCAGGCCGAATTGCGGGATCAGATCCTCGGGCGGCGCCGAACGGTTGGCCTTGTATTCGGGATAGAGGTCGTTGCGGAAGGTTTTCGAGGAATAGTCGAAGATGACCGCGAAATGCGTCGGCACAATGCCTACATCGGTGTTGCGGGCATCCTGCATCAGCTTCCACAGCATGTTGCAGAAACCGGAAACGGCGCCGACCGGCAGGCCGTCGGACTTGCGTGTCAGCGGCGGCAGCGCGTGATAGGCCCGGAAGATGTAGCCGGAGCCGTCGACAAGGAAGAGATGATCGCCTTTTTTCATGCCGGCAGGGATAGCGCGGCGCGACGGCTTGGTCCATGCCAAAGACATCGCCAGATATCGGTTCCGGCAAGACCCTGACAGAACCAGGTCGAGGCGGCCTGATCACGGCCACGTTACAAAAGTGTAATACTCGTGCCCTTGAATCGCCACGTTCACAGACCCAAATAGATGTCATCGGCAGTTTTCGCCGAAGTCCGGAGCAAGGCCCGTCCCCCGCCTATCCCGGACACTTGCGGCAGCCTATCCCCCCTCTCCGGGCTGCCGCATCGTTTCGAGTAAAGGCCGCCGTGGTTCCCCTCCACCACGGCGGCATTTTTTTGCCTTGCGACATAGCTGCGCGGCCGTGGTCCAATCGTCCCGGGCTTTTCGTTTTGCCGCTCTGCCTTTACGGTTCCGGCACTGAATCGAAAGGCTTAGCAAATGTCCGCAATTTCCCCCGTCCTCGACCGCCTCGACAAGAATCTCGACCAGAGCCTCGAACGGCTGTTCGGCCTGCTGAGGATCAAGTCGATCTCCACCGATCCGGCCTATGCCGCAGACTGCCGCAAAGCGGCGGAATGGCTGGTGGCGGAACTGAAGCTGATCGGCTTCGACGCCAGCGTGCGTGACACGCCCGGACATCCGATGGTCGTCGCGCATCATGACGGGCCGGCCGGTGCGCCGCATGTGCTGTTCTATGGCCACTACGACGTACAGCCGGTCGACCCGATCGAACTGTGGGAAAACGATCCGTTCTCGCCTGCCATCAAGGAGGTCGGGCCTGGCCACAAGGTGATCACCGGGCGTGGCTCGGCCGACGACAAGGGCCAGCTGATGACCTTCGTCGAGGCGTGCCGCGCCTGGAAGCAGGTGCATGGCAACCTGCCATGCAACATCACCATCCTGTTCGAGGGCGAGGAGGAGTCCGGCTCACCGTCGCTGAAGCCGTTCCTCGAAGCCAATGCCGGGGAGCTCAAGGCCGACTTCGCGCTGGTCTGCGATACCGGCATGTGGGACCGCGACACGCCGTCGATCTGCGTGGGACTGCGCGGACTGGTCGGCGAGGAGATCACGGTCAAGGCCGCCGACCGCGACCTGCATTCCGGCCTCTATGGCGGGGCCGCCGCCAACCCGATCCGCATCCTCACCAAGGTGCTGGCCGACATTCATGACAAGGACGGCCATATCACCATCCCCGGTTTCTATGACGGCGTCGAGGAAACGCCGTCGCAGGTGCTGAAATCATGGGAGACGCTTGGCGAGACGGCCGAGACCTTCCTCGGGCCTGTCGGCCTGTCGATCCCGTCGGGGGAAAAAGGCCGTTCGGTGCTGGAACTGACCTGGGCGCGGCCGACCGCCGAGTTCAACGGCATCATCGGCGGCTATACCGGAAAGGGGTTCAAGACGGTGATCGCGGCGGAGGCATCGGCGAAGGTGTCGTTCCGCCTCGTCCACAAGCAGGATCCCAAGAAGATCCGCGCAGCCTTCCAGAAATTCGTCAGCGAGCGCATTCCGGCCGACTGTTCGGTCGAGTTCCACCCGCATGGCGGCTCCCCGGCAATCCAGCTTTCCTACGACTCGCCTTTCCTGGCCAAGGCCAAGAATGCACTGTCCGATGAGTGGCCGAAGCCTGCGGTGACGACCGGCAGCGGCGGCTCCATTCCCGTGGTCGGCGACTTCCAGACCTATCTCGGCATGGAATCGCTGCTGGTCGGCTTCGGCCTCGACGACGACCGCATCCATTCGCCCAACGAGAAATATGAGCTCTCATCCTTCCACAAGGGACAGCGTTCCTGGGCGCGCATTCTCGATGCACTGACGCGCTGAGCGGCGGAAAACGAGATTTCTTGTTGATTTTTAACCGGATCGCGGCGAGGACGGGTAACGCCGCGACCGGAGAAGACAATGGCCGATATCCGTTTCCACAAGCATGATCTGCCTGACCTCACGCATTACAATGTCGGGGCGGTGGCCATCGACACGGAAACGCTGGGCCTCAACCCGCATCGCGACCGGCTGTGCGTGGTGCAGATCTCGCCCGGCGACGGCAGCGCCGACGTTATCCAGATCGCACCAGGGCAGAAGAAGGCGCCGAACCTCGTCAGCCTGCTCAGGAACCGCGGCATAACCAAGCTGTTCCATTACGGGCGCTTCGATCTTGCCGTGCTCTACAATGCGTTCGGGGTGATGCCCGAGCCGGTGTTCTGCACCAAGATCGCCTCGCGGCTGACCCGTACCTATACCGACCGTCACGGGCTGAAGGACATCTGCTTCGAGCTTCTCGGCGTCGGCCTGTCCAAGGCGCAGCAATCGTCGGACTGGGCGGCCGAAATACTGTCGCCCGAACAGCTCGAATATGCCGCTTCCGATGTGCTCTATCTGCACCGGCTACGCGATGTGCTCTCCGGGCGGCTGGCACGCGATGGGCGGACCAAGGAGGCCGATGCCTGTTTCCGCTTCCTGCCGACGCGGGCCAAGCTTGACCTGATGGGCTGGGGCGAAGAGGATATCTTCGCTCACAGCTGACAGGCCTCGCGCAACTGCGTTGCCGGGGCGTTCGGAACCACCTGCAAGCCGTCGCGTTTTTTCGGCTCAGTTTGTCGGTTCGAAGGGGATAACATGGCCGACCGAAAGCCCATAGCGACCGCGCCGACCGACGGCTCCAAGGTCACCGTCATGTGGAAAGACAGCGACGGCGTCGTCAACGAATCCATCGCGCAATATCGGGACGACGGCTGGTGGGTCTACACCGACAGCCACACGCAAAAGAAGGTCGAGCCGACCAGCTGGCGGCCCGCCGTTAGCGACGATGACGACTAGATTTTGACGCGATCCCCAGGGAAAGCGCTACGCGCTTTTCCCGGGAAAACCGGCTCACAGCTTTCCTGGAATTGCTCTATCCCTTTGTTGGAGCATGATCTTTTTCGAAAACCGGTTCCACTTTTCAGGATCATGCTCCAGTGAGCGCGCCGCTGGCGAGGCCGGCTGCTTTCGCATAGCCTGAAGCCGTTGATATCGAGGCCGATTCGGAGCTTCCGCTCCGCGTTCGCCCTCTTGCTTGGAGGAAAATCGCTATGGGTGTCGAAAGCCTTCTCGTTTTCATCATCATTGGTGCCATCGCCGGTTGGCTTGCCGGTCTCATCGTCTCGGGTTTCGGCTTCGGCCTGATCGGCAACATCATCGTCGGCATCGTCGGCGCTTTCATCGCCGGCTGGCTTTTCCCTCGGATCGGTTTTTCCATCGGCGGCGGCGTCATCGCTTCCATCATCCACGCCACGATCGGCGCCATTATCCTGCTGGTGCTGGTGAAGGTGCTGAAACGAGCCTGAGGCTCGACATCGGAAAGAGCGCGGCATGAAACAGAATACGCTCTATCTCATCATTGGCGCGCTCGCCGTCGTGGTCATCGCGCTCGGCGTCTATGTCTACCGCGAGCAGACCAAGCCGAAAGGCGTTGAACTCAAGATCGACGACAAGGGCATTTCGATCCAGCAGAACTGAACCCGCCGTTGATTTGGCGGATGCAGGAGCGCGACATGGGGGCTTCCAACGCGCCGGAGGGCGACGATCAGCCCAGGATTAGCGTGGCGGAATGGGAGCGGCTGAACAGGCCGCCAAGGCGCGAAGCGCTGCTACGCTACCACTGGCGGACATTTCGCTTCCTGCGGACGGCCGCGCCGGTCAGCGAATTGCAGGGGCGACAACAGGCATTCCGCAACGCGATCGTCGCCACCGTGGCCTTCAACCGGCCTGATGTGATCGAGTGGCAGATCCATCTCGTGCGCCGATACCTGGCCGAACATGAGAGCTACATCGTCTTCGACAACAGCAAGAAGGACGAGGCAAGGGAGGCGATCCGCGACCTCTGCCGTCGCCAGCAGGTCCCCTATGTCGCCTTGCCGAAGAACAGGCTTGTCGTCTCCAGATCGCACGGCCAGGCCCTGAACTGGATCGTGCGGAACTTCGTGACCGGTTTCGGCCCGAAGCTCTTCGGTTTCATCGACCATGATATCTTTCCCACGCAAGCATTCTCCATCCGCGACCGGCTCAAGGGCAAGAGCGCCTACGGTAGCGTGCGGCGCGATACGCCGACGCCGGGCGGCTGGTTCCTGTGGCCCGCCTTCTGCTTCTTCGACGGGAGCCTGCTGCGGCGACCGCTGGATTTCGCCCCGAGCTACAAGTTTCACATGGATTCAGGCGGCGGCAACTGGCCGGTGCTTTACCGGTCGATGGATCCGGCGTCGATCAGGTTTACGGAGGACACCTTGCTCCGCTTCGGCGAGGGGGATGATCGGCATGAGGACTTTTTCATGTCTGTCGACGGCTGGCTGCATATAACGAATGCATCGAACTGGCGAAAACAGCCGGTCGACAGGCGCGAACACCTGGTTGCCTTGCTGCGGCAAGCCGGCGGTCCCGACCAGCCGGATGTGACGTTCGAGCCGATCTGAAAATGGGGGTCTTCATTTTGCTCGATGTGCAGATGGCGGACAGCCTTGACCGATAGGCGCAAAGAGCATGGCTGGCGGCCTGAAATTCAAGGGCTATCTGGCAAAGGCAGCGGGTCTCTAGCATGACATCAAACCGGTTGGAGATTCGCCGGCGGGCGCAAACCGAGTATTTCCCGCGTTCGATCTGGACGAAAAGCACATCATGACACCCCAGATCGGCTTCAAGGCCAGTGAAGCGGTGCGGGCGGCCCTTTCAGCGATCGGAAGAACCGAGGACCTGCGCTTTTCGCCGGACAATCGGCTGCTGGCGATCGCGGGCTTCGCGCGCAAGCGGTGCCTGGTCCTGCGTGTCGATGTCGGGATGGGGCCGGGTGGTCCCGATGTCACGATCCATGATTTCATGGAGCTGAGATCGGAGAGCATCGGCGAGGTGCATGGGCTGGACTTCATCGATGACCGGACCCTGGTCGTGGCCAACCGCGACGGGAAGCTTGCGGTGTTCGAACTGCCGGTGGAAAGCATGGCGGGGCAGCATCGGGAAATCACGGCCGTTCGCCGGATCAACGGCAAGCCCTTTTGCAAACTCAACACACCAGGCTCGGTTGTCGTCCGGCGTCAGTCCGGCGGCCGCATCAGCCTGCTGGTCTGCAACAATTACACGCATCTGGTCACCCGGCATGTGGCAGTCCGCTGGTTGGGCTACCGGACGATCAGGAACCGGCCATTGCTCAGGAATGGGCTGGACATTCCCGACGGCATCGCGCTCAACCATGACGGCCGGTGGATTGCCGTCAGCAGCCACGGCACAAGGGACGTCAAGCTTTACCAGATGTCCCCATCGCTTGGGCTCGACACCGAGCCCATCGGCATCCTGCAGGACGCCGGCTTTCCGCATGGCCTGCGCTTTACCGATGACGACCGGCACATCCTCGTCGCCGACGCGGGCAGCGCGGCGGTGCATGTCTATGCCAGCAATGGCGATTGGACCGGGCATCGCCGCCCGTCGCGTTCGGTCGCCGTGCTCGACGAGGAAATTTTTCAGCGCGGCAGGGCCAGCATCGAAGAAGGCGGCCCGAAAGGCCTCGACATCGACCGGTCGAACAGCGTCGTGGCGGTGACCTGCGAGGAGCAGGCACTGGCCTTTTTCTCTCTCATAGCGGTGACGGGCAGTGACGAATTTAGAAAATCGTAAGGAATTTCAAAAGGGTGCATAAACCCTGCTTTAACCCGCCCTTAAATCGCCGCATCTACTCTTCAACCGGAGCGCCATAGGCACCGGGGACAGACAGCGCAGCGCATGGCGAACCGCAGGGACAACCGTATCGAACCGAGTTTCGAGGGACCGCCACAGGCGCGATCCCAGCCGGGTCTTTCGGTGAGCGAAGAGGATCGCGTCGTGCCGAGCAACCGCAAAGCCTCCGCAAAGCGCAAATCGTCGAAGGCGAAATCGTCGCGCGGTGGGCGTGGCAGAAGCCGGCGCGGCCTGTTCGGCGGGCTTGGCCGGCTGTTCTATTGGTGCTTCGTGCTCGCCATCTGGGGCGGAATCGCGGTGGCGGGCGTTGTCGTCTACTACGGCGCCAAGATGCCGGCGGCCACCACCTGGTCGATCCCGGACCGCGCCCCCAACATCAAGATCGTCTCGGCCGACGGCCAGTTGCTCGCCAATCGCGGCATGAGCGGCGGCGAGGCGGTCGGCTTGCACGAAATGTCGCCCTATATTCCCGAGGCGGTGATCGCCATCGAGGACCGCCGTTTCTATTCGCATTTCGGCATCGACCCGATCGGCCTGTCGCGCGCCATGGTGACCAACGTGATCGGCGGGCATTTCTCGCAAGGCGGTTCGACGCTGACCCAGCAATTGGCCAAAAACCTGTTCCTGACGCCCGACCGCACGCTGGAGCGCAAGGTGCAGGAGGTGTTGCTGGCGCTGTGGCTGGAGCACAAGCACACCAAGGACCAGATCCTCGAAATGTACCTCAACCGGGTCTATTTCGGCTCCGGCGCCTATGGCGTCGAAGCGGCTTCCCGGCGCTATTTCGGCAAGAGCGCGCGCGACGTCACCCTGTCGGAAGCAGCGCTGCTTGCCGGCTTGCTGAAAGCCCCGTCGCGGCTGTCGCCGGCGCGCGATCCGAAGGCTGCCGAGGAGCGGTCGCAGCTCGTGCTCGCCGCCATGCGCGAGGAGGGCAAGATCAGCGAGAAGGAGCTCAAGACCGCGCTGAGCGCGCCGGCGACGCGCTCGCCGTCCTATTGGACCGGGTCGGAAAACTACGTTGCCGACACCATCATGGAAGAACTGCCCGACCTGATCGGCGACGTGCGCGGCGACATCGTCATCGATAGCACTGTCGACCTGAACCTGCAGAAGCTGGCCGAACAGTCGATCCGCAGGCTGATCGACGACAGCGGCAAGAAGCTCAACGTCACCCAGGGCGCGCTGGTGTCGATCGACGATTCCGGCGCGGTGCGCGCCATGGTCGGCGGCTACGACTACTCGACCAGCCAGTTCGACCGCGCCTCCGAGGCACGCCGCCAGCCGGGCTCGGCGTTCAAGCCGTTCGTCTATATGGCGGCGCTCGAAGCCGGCCGCACGCCCGACAGCGTACGCAACGATGCGCCAATCAAGATCGGCAACTGGACGCCCGACAATTACGGCGGCAAGTATTTCGGCAAGGTGACGCTGGCGACCGCCTTGGCGAAATCGCTGAACTCGGTCGCCGCGCAATTGACCATGGAAGTGGGGCCGAACGCGGTGGTCGAGGCGGCGCACCGCATGGGCGTGCAATCCGATCTGCAGTCCAATACCTCGATCGCGCTCGGCACGTCGGAAGTGACGCCGCTGGAACTGACCTCAGCTTATGTGCCTTTCGCCAATGGCGGCTACAAGCCGGACATCCACTTCATCCGCCGCATCACAACCGCCGACGGCAAGGTGCTGTACAACAGCGGTGGCGGCAGCGCGCCGCGTGTCGTCAAGCCCGAGATCGTCGGCATGATGAATTCGATGATGACCGGCACCGTCGAGATCGGCACCGCGAAGAAGGCAGCCTTTGCCTGGCCGTCGGCCGGCAAGACCGGCACCAGCCAGAATTCGCGCGACGCCTGGTTCGTCGGCTACACCGCCAACCTCACCACAGGTGTGTGGTTCGGCAATGATGATGGCAGCCCGATGAAGAAGGTCACCGGCGGTGCGCTTCCGGCGCAGGCATGGCACGAGTTCATGGTCGCCGCGCATGAGGGGGTGCCGGTGAGGCCGCTGCCCGGCACCTGGAAATCGACGCCGCCCGACACGATCGTACCCGACGAGATACCGTCGGCCGGCAACAACCAGCCGGCGCCGGTTCCGTCCGCGTCGGTTGGCCAGCAGGCGCCGGCCGCACAAGCGGCCGCTCCGATCCGCGCGGCGCGGCCGGCCCAGACGGTCGATGCCGATGGCTTCAGCATGCCGGCGGATGATGGCACCACGGCCTCGGTCGGACATCCCGTGCCGCCAGGCAGCGTCGGTGGCCCGTTGAAGAAGCGGCAGACCTCGATCCTCGACATCCTTGGCGGGGGGTGAGTTAACCGCCGTTTGCCTTTGGCTTGGCGCTGCCAAGCTTCTTGCTGTCAAAGGTCAACTTGTCGCTATGGATCTTGCCGTCGCTGACGGTAAGATGTTTGGCGCAGGACAGCGCTCCGGACGACTTCGTCATCAGGTCGTACATGAGCAAAGCCTGGCGATCGTCGCCAAAGGCGGCAATCATGCGCACGCCGGTCACGTCCTGCGAGAGCTTCGCCAGGCCCTTCAGATAGGGTTCTTTGCCGGTCGACTGCTGCATCGGCCCATCGAAAACGACGTCCTCGGCGACATAGGATGCGGCCTTTTCGAGGTCATGGCTGGTCCACGCCGTGGTGAAGGCAGTGGCGATGTCGAGAGGTGCTGTCTGTGTCATGGCTCTATCTCGTCGATTGGCTTGCATTGTCGAACCAACGAGGCGGCGGCTTCCCGGTTCCGGCTTTCTGGCGAATGGTGACATTTCGGCCTCTCGCCACCTCGCTGACGTTCGGCTACATCTCCAGCCAGGAGACCCGACATGGCTGAACTCGACACCCGAAAAACCATCGTGCTGACCGGCGCCAGCCGGGGCATCGGCCATGCCACGGTCAAGCGCTTTTCGCGCGAGGGCTGGCGCGTCATCACCTGTTCGCGCCAGGCCTTTGCCGAGGATTGCCCATGGCCGGCAGGTCCCGAGGACCACATCAAGGTCGATCTCGCCGACCAGGAAGACGTCGGCATCGCCGTCTCGGAAATCCGCCACCGGCTGGAAGCACATGGCGGCCAGCTCAACGCGCTGGTCAACAATGCCGGTATTTCGCCGAAGCTCAGCGACGGCAACAGCCGCATGAACTCGATCGACACGCCGATGCATGTCTGGCGTGACGTGTTCCAGGTCAATTTCTTCGCGCCGATCATGCTGGCGCGCGGCCTGTTCAAGGAACTGGCGGCGGCCAAGGGATCGATCGTCAACGTCACCTCGATCGCCGGCACGCGCGTGCATCCTTTCGCTGGCACCGCCTATGCGACATCGAAGGCGGCACTCGGCTCGCTGACGCGCGAAATGGCGCATGATTTCGGCCCGCACGGCATCCGCGTCAACGCCATCGCGCCGGGCGAGATCGACACGGCGATCCTGTCGCCGGGCACGGGCAAGATCGTCGAGACCATTCCGCTGAGGCGCCTCGGCACCACGGCCGAGGTCGCCGACATCATCTTCTTCCTGTGTTCGCAGCAGGCGTCCTACGTGACCGGCTCGGAAATCCACATCAATGGCGGCCAGCACGTGTGAGGCTTCAGGCTAGGATCGCCTCATCCGGTGATGGTGAGAACCGCCTTGCCGCTGAAGCTACGCTGTCGCAGTGCGTCCAGGGCCTGGGCGATGTCCGTCCACGGCACGGTCATGGCGACGCGGGTCTCCAGCCGGCCGGCCGCGGCCAGGGTGAGCAGCGAGGCGATGTCCGCGCCAATGTCAGGACCAGACGTGTAGTAGGCGAAGGTCTGCAGCCTCGCCCCCTCGTGGCCGGGAACGAACTGGCGGAACCCGACCGGCGTGAGTTCGCCACTGCTCGAACCGAACATGACGATGGTGCCGCCGGGTGCAACGCGTTCGATCGCGTGTGCCAGGCTTTCGCCGCCGACCGACTCGGTGATCAGTGAAAACAGCCCCTCGGCCTGCTCTATCGACTCGATAATCTGCCCAGCTCCGAGGCCGCGGAGATCCTCGGCATGCCGGGCCGCGGCAATCGCGGTCACGGAAGCGCCTTGCTCGCGGGCGATCTGGATCTGGAAACGGCCGACAGCGCCGCTTGCACCTGTGATCAGGACCTTTAGGCCGGCCAGGTCGCCGCCATGGCGCAAGGTCCGAAGCGCCGTGGTGCCCGCGACCGGAAGCGTGGCGGCGGAGGCAAAGCTAACCGCGTCGGGGATGACCGCAAGACGGTCGGTTGAAACGGCGACACGTTCGGCCCAGCCGGCCTGGTCGACCAAAGCCGCAACCCGGGCGCCCACGGCTGGCCCGGAGCCATCGGCGGCAGCCCGTTCGACAATCCCGGCGATGTCCTGGCCGGGTATCCAGCCGTTCGGACGTATGGTGAGCAGGCGCAGTTCACCGCGGTTCAACGAGGTTGTTCGGACCGAGATCAGCGCTTCATTCGGGAGAGGCTGGGGTTCGTCGACTTCGGCGAGCGTCAGCCCGGCCACGCTATCGGAAGAAATGGCTAGGGCGAGCATGGTCCATACCTCATTGCCGCTTGGCGGAACGAACAGCTCCTGGGGCAACCGAAGACGCCCCAAGGATGCTCATTCACAAGCGCATCCTATCGATTTTCCCGTTTGAGTAATTTAGATATCAAACCAGGTGATCTCTAAAAACAGTCAATCATGAGACAGCCTCTCCGCTACCCCTGGCTCGATTTCGATGTGGACGATCCTTCCGTTCCGGCGATTGCCGTGCGCGTCGACGTTCCCGAGACCAAGGCAGAGGTGCCCGCCCATCGGCACCGCAAAGGCCAGCTCGTCTTCACGCTCGGGGGCGGCGTCACATGCCGCGTCCCAAGCGGCCTATGGATGGTGCCGCCGCATTGCGGGGTCTGGATTCCGGGCGACATGGAACACAGCAATGTCGCCACGGCCAACGCCCGGATCTTCTTCGTCTACATCGAGCCGGGAGCCGCCGACCTGCCGGATCGGTGCTGCACGCTGTCGATCTCGCCGCTGCTGCGCGAACTGATCATCGAGCTTTCCGATGGTGTCCAGGACGATCCGGCGCGGGATGAGCTGCTGACCAGGACGCTGCTCACCGAATTGCCGCGCATGCCTGTCCAGCAACTGCACCTGCCGATCTCGTCCGAGCCGCGCTTGAAGAGAATCGCCGAAGCGTTGGCGGAAGATCCGGCCGACCGCAGCACTCTCGCACAATGGGCCAACCGCGTTGCGCTCAGCGAGAGCAGTCTCGCGCGCTTGGTGGTCAAGGAAACAGGGCTGAGCTTCGGCCGCTGGCGCCAGCAATTGCATTTGATCGTGGCAATTCGGGAATTGGCCTCCGGTGCCAGCGTGCAGCAGGTCTCTGGCGATCTGGGCTACGGTTCCGTCACCGCCTTCATCACCATGTTCAAGAAGGCGCTCGGGAAGCCGCCGGCAAAATATCTCGGCGGCATCGCGCAAAATGGCGGCTCTGCCTTCGTGGCGTAACCAGGATCGGCTTTAGGCAGCAGACGGTTCAGCCGCCTCCGGCTTGCGGCCGAGCACCTCTTCGACGATCCCGCGCGCGATCTCGCGCTCGCCCATGATCACCGTGTCGGCGCCGAGCCCCTTGAGATGCTCGACTTCGGCGTCGGAATGGGCGCGGGCGACGACGTTGATGCCGGGATTGGCGGCGCGGGCACGCAGCACGACCTGACCGGCCTCGAACGCATTGGGAATGGCCAGGATCAGCTGCCTGGCGCCTTCCGGATTGGCGGCGGCGAAGACTTCGGCGTTGGCCGCATTGCCTGCGACGGTCTCGACGCCGTCCGCCTTCAGCTTCGCCAGCGTCTTGTCGGCGTCCTCGATGACGAGGAAGGGCAGTCCAGCGTCTCTCAACGCGGCGCCGACGAGGCCGCCGACACGGCCATAGCCGATCAGGATGGCGTGGCCGGTGAGCGCCGTCTTCGGCGGCGGACCGTCTTCATTTTTGGAGGTCGAGGCAACCGAGGCGACCTGGCCCGGCTCCGTCGCCGGACCAACCGGCTTTGCGTCGGCCGGTACCGCGGTCCTGGCGGCACGCGCCTCCAGCCACGGCTTCATCCAGTCGACGACAAGGAACATCAGCGGGTTCAGCACGATCGACAGGATCGCGCCGGCCAGGATCAGGTCGCGGCCCTGTTCCGGCAGAAGTTTCAAACCGACGCCGAGTTCCGCCAGGATGAAGGAGAATTCGCCGATCTGGGCAAGGCTTGCCGAAATCATCAAGGCGGTGGCCAGGGGATAGCCGAAGGCGACGACGATGACGAACGCCGCCAGCGACTTGCCGATGACGATGATGGCGAGCGTCGCCAGGATCGGCAGGCCGTTGCTGACCAGGCTGAACGGGTCGAACAGCATGCCGACCGAGACGAAGAACAGCACCGAGAAAGCATCGCGCAGTGGCAGCGATTCTTCCGCCGCGCGATGGCTGAGCTCGGACTCGCTCATGATCATGCCGGCGAAGAAGGCGCCCAGTGCCAGCGAGACGCCGAACAGCTTGGCGGCGCCGAAAGCGACGCCGAGCGCAATGGCCAGCACCGAGAGGCGGAACAACTCGCGCGATCCGGTGTGGGCGACATAGTGCAGGATCCAGGGAATGACCCGGCGGCCCACCACGAGCATGACGACGACGAAGGCGGCGACCTTGGCCAGCGTGATGCCGACGACGCCCCAGATGCCGTAGCTCGGCGGCAACGACAGCAGCCCGCTTGCGTGCACATCCGCCTGTTCCTGGCCGCCAAGCGCGCCGGCGAGGGCCGGCAAAAGCACCAGCGCCAGCACCATGGCCAGATCCTCGACGATCAGCCAGCCGACGGCGATGCGGCCGCGCTCGGTCTCGATCAGCCGGCGCTCCTGAAGCGCGCGCAGCAGCACCACGGTCGAGGCGACCGACAGCGCCAGGCCGAACACAACCCCCGCGCCCATCGACCAGCCGAGCATCCAGGAAAGGCCGGCGCCGAGCGCGGTGGCAAAGCCGATCTGGACGATGGCGCCGGGCACGGCGATGGCGCGGACCGACAAGAGGTCCTTGAGCGAGAAATGCAGGCCGACGCCGAACATCAGCAGGATGACGCCGATCTCGGCCAATTCATTGGCGACGCCGGCATCGGCGACGAAGCCGGGCGTGTTCGGCCCGACCAGCACGCCGGCTATGAGATAACCGACCAGCGGCGGAATGCGGAAACGATTGGCGAGAGCCCCGAAGACGAAAGCCAGCCCCAGACCGGCGACGATGGTGGCGATAAGGGGCGTGTCATGCGGCATTGTCTATGGAGCGCCTTTCAAGCTAGCGATGTCGGAAGTGCGCCGCCCAAAGCCGTCGCCTGTTTTGCAATATGGTGGATGGGATGTCGGCGATGCAACCCGCAAAGCGGCGAAATCGCCGGCGGGGAGACAAATACTTGACCGCGGATGCTTGAGCGCAGACGATCGGCAGGCTGCCGATCAGGCGGCCCGCAGCATGGCCTCGATCTCTGGTATGGCGTGGTTGGTCAACGTCTTGGGGATTTCGGCGACAACCTTTTCCTCGACCTCCTTGTGCAATTTCTTGCGCATGGATCCGAGCACCATTGGCGGCGCGATGAGCACGATCTCGTTGAATTCGCCGCCATGCGCGAGCTTGTAGAGCCGGTCGACGATCTCGTCGGCGAAGCGTTCCTTACCGATGCGGTGCCAGTCCGTGTCCTCGACCGCGCTGCGGTGCACCGAGGGACCGTCATTGTAGCGACCCGGACTGTCACTGCCTTGCTCGCGCGTGGGCGGATTTTCCTGCTCCATCTCCTGCACGACCTGGAGGTCCGGAAATTTGTTGTCGCCGGCGTTCCTGAGGAAAAGTGCCTTTTCGCCATCAGCCACCATGATCCAGATACCGTGCTTCAGCTTGATCATGTGGCGGGTTCCTTTCTTCGACGTCATGGCTTTCCGCGCGCCCCGAACAGTTCGACTTCGGCACGAGGGGAACGCGTGGCGAACCGTTAATGTTCCAGCCTCTGGAATCGGCCTTGAGGCCGGCGCGACGGACGCCGAAAGGCAGAGGCGCCCGAAGGCTGCTTTAATCTACTGAATTGGTAGAAATTAGAAAAAACTGTTTTGCGAGATGCTGCGCCAATGGCTAAAAAGACCTGAAATCAAGCTTTGCCGTGGCTGCTTGAATCCGCTCTTTGCGCGGATGTGGAATATTTTTCTCTTGCCCTTCGCAGTTGCGAAAAAGCGATTGCCTGCCATCACAGGATGCGCGAGTGCTTTGCTTCTGGTTTTACGCGCCCGGGCGTAAAACTGCAGCCTGTTCAGGACCCTGCTCGTTTTCATGCCGCACACCGCCCCCAAGCTCAATGCCTTCCCCGTCTTCGTGCGGGTCGAGGGCGAAGCCGTGGCCATTGTCGGCGGCGGCGAGGAAGCGCTGGCCAAAGCGCGGCTGGTCGGACAGTCGAGCGCGGTTTTGCGCATCATCGCCCAAGACGCCGAACCGGAGCTGTTGGCTTTCATCGCCCAGACCGGCGCGAACCATGTCGCGGCGGCTTACGACGTGGCGCAGCTCGAAGGCGCGGTCTTGGTGTTTGCCGCCAGCGGCGAAGAGGCGCTGGACCGCCGGGTCGCCGGGGACGCGCGCACGCTGGGCATTCCAGTCAACGCCGTCGACCGGCCGGAACTTTGCGATTTCTTCACGCCGGCGCTGGTCAACCGTGCGCCGGTCGCCATCGCCATCGGCACCGAGGGTGCCGGCCCGGTGCTCGCCCAGATATTGCGCAGCCGCATTGACCGCATGCTGTCGCCGTCGCTCGGCAGGCTTGCGGCGCTTGCCGCTTCGTTCCGTGCCGCCGCCGAGAGACTGCCCAAGGGCAATATCCGCCGCCGCTTCTGGAGCGACTTCTTTGGCGGTGCGCCAGCGCGTGCCGTCGAGGCGGGCGAGCTTTCGCAGGCGCATGAAGCCGCGACCGACCTGTTGCTGTCGAACGCACCGGTCTCGGGCCACATCGCCCTGGTCGGCGCTGGTCCCGGTGCCGAGGATCTTCTGACGCTGCGGGCGCATCGCCTGCTGATGGAGGCCGACGTCATCGTCCATGACGCACTGGTGCCGGAGGCGGTCGTTGCCATGGGCCGCCGCGACGCCGAGCGCTTGCCGGTGGGAAAGCGCAAAGGCTGCCACACCAAGAGCCAGGCCGAAATCAATGCGCTGCTGGTCGAGCTCGGCCGCCAGGGCAAGCGCGTCGTGCGGCTCAAGTCGGGCGATCCGCTGGTGTTCGGCCGGGCCGGCGAAGAGATGGCGGCATTGCGCGATGCCGGCATCGCCTATGAGGTGGTTCCCGGCGTCACCGCGGCCTTTGCCGCCGCCGCCGATTTCGAACTGCCGCTCACTTTACGCGGGGTTTCATCGTCGATGGTGTTCACCACCGGCCACGACCTCAAGGGCAATTCATTGCCCGACTGGGCCAAGCTCGCGATTTCCGGCGCCACCGTCGCCGTCTACATGGGCCGCTCGGTTGCGGCCGAGGTTGCCGGCCGGCTGATCGAGGCCGGCCTGTCGCCGGACACGGCGGTCGCCGTGGTAGAGAATGCCAGCCTCGCCAACCGCCGCCGCTTCCACGGCACGCTGGCCGACCTGCCGTCGCTGGAAGCGCGCGCCGATCTCTCCGGGCCGGTCATGACCATTATCGGCGACGCCGTCGCCGGCGCCAATTTTGAACGTTCAGAGCCGCTTGCGGCACACACGCATGAAGGCGTGGCCAAGGCCACCTCCGAGAAAGTTCAGTCATGAAGATACTGACCGCCAACCGCCTGAGCGACGGCATCGCCGTGTGGTACGCCGATGGCGGCTGGGCCGAGACGGTGGACCACGCCGACCTTGCTCATGACAAGGCGGACGAAGACCGCCTGGAGGCGATCGGCGCCAAGGCCTATGCCGACAATGAGGTGGTCGACGTCAACCTGATCGACGCTGAAGTCGTCGGCGGCATGGTCGAGCCGGTGCGGTTGCGCGAGAAGATCCGCGCCGCAGGTCCGACCATCCGCAACGATCTCGGCAAGCAGGCCGCCAAGCAGTCGACGTGGGCGGCCTAACAGACACCAGACGCGGGCGGACGCGCCCTGAAAGACGAAGCATGTACCGTTACGATGAGTTCGATCACGATTTTGTCCAGGCCCGCGTCGCCGAGTTCAGCGACCAGGTCCAGCGCCGGCTGTCCGGCGAGATCACCGAGGACCAGTTCAGGCCGCTGCGGCTGATGAACGGCGTCTACCTGCAGCTGCATGCCTACATGCTGCGCATCGCGGTGCCCTATGGCACGCTGAACGGCAAGCAGCTGCGCATGCTCGGCCACATCGCCCGCAAATACGACAAGGGCTATGGCCATTTCACCACGCGCCAGAACATCCAGTTCAACTGGCCGGCGTTGTCGGACATCCCGGCGATCCTGGCGGATCTCGCAAGCGTCGAGATGCACGCCATCCAGACCAGCGGCAATTGCATCCGCAACGTCACCGCCGACCATTTTGCCGGAGCCGCCGCCGACGAGGTCGCCGATCCGCGCCCTTATGCGGAAATCCTGCGCCAGTGGTCGTCGGTGCATCCGGAATTCTCGTTCCTGCCGCGCAAGTTCAAGATCGCGGTGACCGGTGCCGAGCGCGACCGCGCGGCCATCCAGACGCATGACATCGGCCTGCACCTGAAGAAGAATGCCGCCGGCGAACTGGGCTTTGCCGTCTATATCGGCGGCGGCCAGGGCCGCACGCCGATGGTGGCCCGCAAGATCCGCGACTTCCTGCCGGAAGCCGATCTTCTGTCCTACTGCACGGCGATCCTGCGCGTTTACAACCTCTATGGCCGCCGCGACAACAAGTACAAGGCACGCATCAAGATCCTGGTGCACGAGACCGGCGTCGAGGAAATCACCCGCCAGGTCGAGGCCGAGTGGCAAGAACTGAAGGACGCGGAGCTGAAGCTGCCGGATGCCGACATCCGCGCCATCGAGGCTTATTTCGCGCCGCCGGCGCTGACGGATCGGCCGGACGGCGACGAGACGGTCAAACTGGCACGTCTCGATTCCAGGGGCTTCTCGGAATGGCTCGACCAGAACGTGGTGACGCATCGCCATCCCGACTATGCGGCGGTGACGATCTCGCTCAAGGGCATCGGCGAAGTGCCGGGCGACGCTTCGGACAGCCAGATGGAAGCGGTCGCCGACATCGCCGAGAAATACGCTTTCGACGAGCTTCGCGTCAGCCATGAGCAGAACCTGATCCTGCCGCATGTGGCGCGCGCCGACCTCAAGGCCGTGTATGACGCGCTGGTCGACATCGGGTTGGCGACGGCCAATTCCAATTTGATATCGGACATCATCGCGTGCCCGGGCCTCGACTATTGCGCGCTGGCCACGGCGCGCTCGATCCCGATCGCGCAGGAAATTTCGCGCCGCTTCGCCTCGCTGGAGCGGCAGCGCGAGATCGGCGAGTTGAAGCTGAAGATTTCCGGCTGCATCAACGCCTGTGGCCACCACCATGTCGGCCATATCGGCATCCTCGGTGTCGAGAAGAAGGGCTCCGAGCTCTACCAGGTGACGCTGGGCGGCTCGGCCGACGAAAACACGTCGGTCGGCGAGATCATCGGCCGCGGCTTCTCGTCGGAAGAGATCACCGACGCCATCGAGCAGATCGTCGACACCTATCTCGGCCTTCGGCTCAACCCGCAGGAAAAATTCATCGACGCCTACCGCCGAGTCGGTCCCGCGCCGTTCAAGGAGGCGCTCTATGCTGGCGAAGCCAAGGCCGCTTGACCATATAGCCGACGTCGATGACGGCGCCGCCGCCAAGGCGGCGGGGCTCGATGCGCTCTATGGTCACCTGAACGCGCTCGAGATCATCGAACGATCGGCGAGCGATCTGTTTCACGACGAGATCGCGGCCGTGTCGTCCTTCGGGGCGGATTCGGCCGTGCTGCTGCACATGATCTCGGAGATCGACCGTACACTGCCTGTCATCTTCCTCGACACCGGCAAGCATTTCGAGGAGACGCTCGGCTACCGCGACGCGCTCGTCGCCGATTTCGGGCTGACCAACATAAGGGTGATCAAACCCGAGGAAGCGGCGCTCGAGCGGATCGACCCGACGGGCAATTTGCACCAGAGCAATACCGATGCCTGCTGCAACGTGCGCAAGGTCGAGCCGCTGGCGCGTGGCGTTGCACCGTTCCGTGCCTGGTTCACCGGGCGCAAGCGCTTCCAGGCCTCGACGCGCGCCGCACTGCCGGTGTTCGAGGCGGTCGGTCCGCGCATCCGCATCAATCCGCTGGCGCACTGGACGACATCGGACCAGGCGGACTACATGCGTGCGCATGCGCTGCGCGAAAATCCGCTCGTCGCCTATGGCTATCTGTCGATCGGCTGTTTCCCGTGCACGCAACCGGTGCAGCCGGGCGAGGACGCGCGCAGCGGCCGCTGGGCCGGCCATGCCAAGACCGAGTGCGGCATTCACCTGTCGGGGCTGGAAGTATCGCTGACCGACGCATCCCTGTAGGATATGCTGGTATTCAGGTGAGAATGGCTGCAAATGCCAGCTTACTGCGCTTCCGGCCTTCGCCGGCCGAAGCACTCTTGAATGGCCGTGGTAATTAAGGCTACGGTCGGCGAAGGCCGGTGCTCACGTACTTCTAGTACGCTCCGCTCCGGTTCTCGGAAGCCGCCATTTTCGGCGCAGCCTGACCTGAATCTCATCACATGCCGAGCCTGTTCGAATTTAGGAATTTTTGATGACTGAACCGACGACACCGGTCACCCGGCTCTGGACCCCGGATGGTTTTCGCGAGGATGAGTGGACGCATGCCGAGAGTGCGGACGCGCTCACCGGCAATGGCCGCTTCATCCTGCCGCTGCAGGCATTCCTAGATCTCGATCCGGAGGTGCGCCGCTCCGCCAGGGAGCGGCTCGGCGTGGCGCTGCAGCCCGGCGATCAGCTCGAGAAGATAGCCGACCTGCTCGACCAGCTGTCGCTGGTGGCATTGGCCTTTCCTGCCTTCAGTGATGGCCGCTCCTTCTCCAAGGGAGAATTGCTGCGCGAGCGCTTTGATTTCGAGGGCGCCGTCCGCGCGACCGGCCAGGTCCTCGTCGACCAGCTGCCGCATATGCTGCGCCTCGGCTTCGACGAGTTCGAGATCTCCAACCCTGTGCTGTTGAAGCGCCTGGAGGAGGGCCGCACCGGCGGCCTGGGGCTCTACTACCAGCCGGCCGAGGTGCAGGAACCCAAGGGCCCGAAATATTCCTGGCGGCGCCTTCGCAACAGCTGACGCAGCGGTAATCGCCGACGTCTTTACATCAGCTCTGATCGGGCCTTCTCTGGGCTATCCGGACGGAAACATCCGCCGGGTGCGAGGAGGGAATCATGACTTTCGACTACGTCATCGCCGGCGGCGGGTCCGCCGGCTGCACGCTTGCCGCGCGTCTCTCCGAGGATCCATCGAAGACGGTCTGCCTGGTCGAAGCCGGCGGCGAGGGCAGGAACCTGTTCATCCGCGCCCCGGCCGGCGTCATCGCGCTGTTGCCCGGCCGACCGAAGATCCACAACTGGGCATTCGAGACGGTGCCGCAGCAGGGTCTTGGCGGCCGCAAGGGCTACCAGCCGCGCGGCAAGGCGCTTGGCGGCTCGAGTGCCATCAATGCCATGCTCTATGTCAGGGGCCATCGCAGCGACTATGACGAGTGGGCCGATTTCGGCTGCGACGGCTGGTCCTGGGACGAGGTGTTGCCATATTTTCGGCGCGCGGAAGGCAACCAGCGCGGGAGCGATGCCCTGCACGGCGATGACGGGCCGCTGCGGGTTGCCGAGCAGCAGGAGCCGCGTGCGCTCTCCCGGGCCTTTGTCGAGGCTTGCGGCGAAAACCAGATCCGCCGCAATGACGATTTCATGGACCGGAACAGGAAGGAGCAGGACTCTATCAGGTCACGCAGTTCTGGGGCGGAGACCGCAATGGCGAACGCTGTTCGGCGGCGGCGGCCTATCTGCATCCGGCGATCGGCCGGCCAAATCTGACCGTCATCACCGGAGCGCATGCCACCGGCATTGTCCTTGACGGCAAGCGGGCCACTGGCGTGCGCTATCGCAAGGGCAACAGCGAAGCCGTTGCGCGAGCCACGCGCGAGGTCATCGTCTGCGGCGGCGCCTTTGGCTCGCCGCAACTGTTGATGCTTTCTGGAGTAGGCCCAGCCGTCGAGCTTGCCGCCCACGGAATTCCAATGGTCCATGAATTGCCTGGCGTCGGCAAGAACCTGCAGGATCATCTGGATTTCATCATGGGCTGGACATCGAGGGATGCCGACATGATGGGCATCGGGCTGCGCGGTCTGCCTGGCTTGCTGCGGCATATGCTACGCTGGCGCAAGGATGGCGGCGGCATGATCGCCACGCCCTATGCGGAGGGCGGCGCCTTCCTCAAATCCGACCCAGCGATCGACCGCCCTGACCTGCAACTCCATTTTTGCATCGCCATCGTCGATGATCATGGCCGCAAGCTGCATATGGGCTACGGCTTCTCCTGCCATGTCTGCGTGCTGCGGCCGCATTCGCGCGGCGAGGTCGGGCTGTCGACGCCGGACCCGTTGGCGCCACCGCGCATCGATCCGCGCTTCCTGTCCGACGAACGCGACGCCCATCTGCTCCTCAAGGGCGTCAGGACGATGCGCGGCATCCTGGAAGCGCCGGCGCTGGCCAAATACCGCGCCAGGGAGATCTACACCGCCGGCGCTTCGAGCGATGCCGATTTGATGGCCCATATCCGCGCTCGCGCCGACACCGTCTATCACCCCGTGGGCACCTGCAGGATGGGCGTCGACGATATGGCGGTTGTCGATCCGCAACTGCGTGTGCGCGGCATGCAGGCCTTGCGTGTCGTCGACGCTTCGGTGATGCCGACGCTGATCGGCGGCAACACCAACGCGCCGACCATCATGATCGCCGAAAAGGCCGCCGACATGATCAAGACGGCCGCCTGATTGTAGCTCTGGTCGAACCAGTGGCGCGGTTTTCCTCTGCAGCGAAGTGCTCACTGACCGGGGGCACAGCTATCGACGCCAACTGGTCATACCAATTGTGCGATTTGTGCTTTCCCTTTCGTCGTCCTGCCCTTAGGATATGGCTATTATTTCGTGATCCGAAATAAATATGGCTACAAGGGAGGAACCGGAAATGGCTGGCAAGAAGATATTGATGCTCGTTGGCGAGTTCAGCGAGGAGTATGAGATTTTCGTCTTTGAA
Source organism: Mesorhizobium opportunistum WSM2075 (assembly GCF_000176035.2). Lineage (NCBI taxonomy): Bacteria > Pseudomonadati > Pseudomonadota > Alphaproteobacteria > Hyphomicrobiales > Phyllobacteriaceae > Mesorhizobium > Mesorhizobium opportunistum. The sequence continues at coordinate 1,853,204 of NC_015675.1, forward strand.
CAGGCCATGCATGCCGTCGGCCACACGGTGCATGTCGTCTGTCCGGACAAGAAGGCGGGCGACGTCCTGAAGACCTCGCTGCACGACTTCGAAGGCCACCAGACCTATACGGAAAAGCTCGGCCACGACTATATCCTCAACAAGACGTTTTCCGAAGTGGACCCGGCCAAATACGACGCCGTCTACGCGGCGGGCGGACGCGGGCCGGAATACATCCGCATCGACAAGCGCGTGCAGGCGCTGGTGCGCCATTTCCACGAGGCCGGCAAGCCGATCTTCACCATCTGCCACGGCGTGCAGATCCTGATCGCCGTCGACGGCGTGGTGCGCGGCAGGGAAGTCGCGGCACTTCACTATTGCGAGCCGGAGGTGACGCTGGCCGGTGGCATCTACATCGACGTCGCGCCGACCGGCGCCCATGTCGACGGCAATCTCGTGTCAGCCAAGGGCTGGCCGGGCCTATCCAACTTCATCCGCGAATGCCTGAAGGTGCTGGGCACGGAAATCCGCCATGGCGAGATCCTGATGCGCGACGAACGCCAGGCGGCCTGACCCGGACGTTGCCAGCCGCCGCGCCTAAGGCGCGGCGGTTTTCGACGGGAAAACGCTACGCGCCTTTTCCCCGGGGAACCGTCACACTTTTCCTGGAATTGCCTAGACCGCTGCCCGTGCCTCGCGGAACGACACCAGCTTGCGGCGGCTTTCATCCCACAATGCCAGTTTGACGCAGCGCAGGCTCTCGATCAGCGTGACGCGGCCGATGCCACGCAGCTCCGGATAGTCGCGCAGCACTTCCTGCAACCTGTATCCGGGCACTTTGGCGGAGAGGTGGTGGACGTGGTGGACACCGATGTTGCCGGTGAACCAGTTCAGCACCCGCGGCAGGTCGTAGTAGGATGACCCGTGCAAAGCGGCGTGCTGGAATTCCCATTCGGAATCCTTTGCCCATTCCGTCTCCTCGAACTGATGCTGGACGTAGAACAGCCAGATGCCAGCCGAACCGGCGAGGATGACGATCGGCAGATGGACCACTAGGAAGGCGCCGGGGCCAACGAACCAGATGAGGATGGCCGCGGCAAGCGCGATGCCGAGATTGGTGGTCATCGACGACACCCAGGGCGTCAGGCCGCCGCGCATCATGCCGACAGGCAGCCTTTGCTCGAAGATGAACAGCCAGATCGGCCCCAGGCCGAACATCACGAGGGGATGGCGATAGAGACGATAGGCCAGGCGGCCTCGCCATGACAATTGCCGATATTCGGCAACGGTCAGCGTCCTGATGTCTCCCATGCCACGCTCGTCGAGATTGCCGGCGCTGGCATGATGCACGGCGTGGGCGCGCCGCCAGCAGTCATAGGGCGTCAAGGTCAGAATGCCGAGCGCCCGGCCGATCCAGTCGTCGGCGTAGCGATTGGCGAAGAAGGAGCCGTGGCCGCAATCGTGCTGGATCATGAAGATCCGCACCAGGAACCCGGCCGCGGGAAGGATGAGGATCAGTCCCCACCAATGGCCATAGGCATAGGCAGCCGAAGAGAGCGCCCAGAGCGTGACGAACGGAATGAGGGTGATGGCGAGCTCGAGTGTGCTGCGCCGCCGGTCGGGCTTCTTGTAGCGCGCCAGAATTTTGAGCCAGGCGCGCTTGCTGTTGGCCGCGGCCTCAGGGGAAATCATGTTCATCAGGAACCATAGGCGGCGCGTTCCGCCGCCGCAAGACAAAGATCACGCGAAATTACTGTGCGTAATTGTCGCGCGATGGATCAATTCCATGCCATGACGCCGCGACGGGCATGCTCTTGACTTTCCGGCTCGCATGCCTTTTATACGTATCACTAATACGTATAAGGAAACTTTTCTTGAAGCGAGCCACTCAAAAGGATGTCGCGCGGCTGGCCGGGGTTTCGCAGGCCAGCGTCTCGATGGTGATGAGTGGCGGCGGCTCTCCGGCGCTGTCATCCGAGACCTGGGAGCGGATCACCAATGCGGCGGCGCAGCTCGGCTATACGCCCAACCGGTTTGCGCAGGCGCTCAAGACCAACCGCACCATGACCATTGCCTGCATCGTGCCCGACATCACCAATCCCTTCTATCCGGCGCTGATGCGAGGCATCCAGTCGGTGGCCGAAGAACTCAACTATGACGTGATCGCGGTCAGCACCGATGGCTCCGCCGAGCGGGAGCGGCATTTCCTCGACTGGTCCAGGCAGGGACGCGTCGACGGCGTGATAGGGGTGTTCTTCACGCTGCGCGCCGGCGATTTCAAGCCACTGGTCGATGCGGGCGTGCCTGTGGTGCGCATCGAATCGAGCAAGAAGCGCGGCGGCGATATCGCCATCGACGATATTTTCATCGACAGCTACGCCGCCGCCCTTGCGGTAACACAATTTCTCATCGGTCGCGGCCATCACCGCATCGCCATGGTCGCCGGCCGGGGTGGCCCTCAGGGCGTTCGGGTCGAGGGCTATCGCACCGCGCTGACCGAAGCAGGCGGCGCGCCCTACGTCGTCATCGACGAGGAGTTCAGCGAAACCGGCGGTGCCCGGGCCGCGGAGGCGGTGCTGGCCAGCGGCTATGCGCCGACGGCGATCTTTGCCGCCAATGACCTTATGGCCATTGGCGTGATGCAGGCGCTGCGCGATCGCGGCATCGCCATCCCCGGCGATATCGCCGTCGCCGGCTTCGACGACATTTCAGCCGCCCGGCTGGTCACGCCGTCCTTGACCACCGTCTCCCAGTTCCAGGGCGATATCGGGGTCAAGGCAGCGCAGATCCTGATGGAAAGGCTGCGCGGCTCCAAGCCCGGCGCGGGCACCGCGCTCGAAATGCCCTTCAGCCTGATCGAACGTGGCTCAACCTGAAACAAGAAACGAAAATCATCGGAGGAGAAAACATGGAACGCCGTACGTTGCTCAAGACCGGCCTCGGCCTCGCCGCCCTGCCGCTGCTCCCACGTCTGGCCTTTGCCGACGACAAGAAGCCCGTCGGTTTCTGGTACGAGTCCGCCTCGCCGGAAAACCAGGACAATCTCAAGACCATCTTGATCGACCCATTCAATGCCGCGCATCCGCAGGACGATCTCTCGATCGATTTCCGCGGCTCCGACCTCGACAAGCAGTTGCGCATCGCCATGCTCTCGGGCAATGGCCCGGATGTCGTCTTCACCGCCGGTCCAAGCTATGTGGCGTCGATGGCGCAAGCGGGGCAGTTGCTGCCGCTCGATGATTACGCCGCAAAGCTCGGCTGGAACGACCGGCTGCTGCCGCTATTCATGGAACTGGGCAAGTATGACGGCAAGCTCTACGCGCTTGCCAAGACCTATGAGACGCTGGGCCTGTTCTACAACAAGACGCTGTTCGACAAGAACGGCTGGAAGGCGCCCACCACCATCGCCGAACTCGAGACGCTCGCCGACGAGATGAAGGGCAAGGGCCTGGTCCCGTTCGGCTGCGGCAATGCCGATTGGCGGCCGGCCAACGAGCACCATGTCTCGATCGTGCTCAATTCGGTGGCCGGCCCCGACAATGTCTACAAGGCGCTGACCGGTGCCAGTCCCTGGACAGACGCCTCCATCCTGGCCGCCATCGATAAGCTCGATGAGTGGTGGCAGAAGGGCTACTACGGCCCGAACTACTTCTCGCTGACGCTGGAGCAGGCATTCGCCCAGGTGGCGACCGGCCAGGCCGGCATGGCGCCGAGCGGCACCTGGAGCTTCACCAACATCCCGACCTATTTCCCGACCAACAACGCCGAAGCGGCGTTCGTCGGCTTTCCAAGCACGAGCGGCCCGCCGGTCTATGCGCTCGGCATTGGCTCGACGCTCTCGATCAACGCGAAATCCGAAAATGCCGACGGCGCGGCGGCGGTGCTCGACTATATTTTCAACGACAAGTTCTACAGCGAGATGAACTCTGTATGGCAGGGCGAGTGGAATCTGCCGTTGAAGGACCTGTCCGGTGTAAAACTCTCCGACAAGGTGCTGCCGCTTTATACCGAGGTGATGAAGAACCTGTCGACGGCCGTCGGCGCCGGCCAGTACGGCTACACGACATGGACTTTCCTGCCGCCCGCCACCGACACCTATCTGGTCAGCGGCATGGAGGAGGTCTGGCTGAAGAAGATCAGCTCGAAGGACTACCTCAAGAAACTCGATGAGACCTTCCAGCAGGAAAAGGCGGCCGGCAAGGTGCCGGCAGTTCCGAAGCGGGCCTGAAGCGGGCCTGAAGCGGGCTTGACGCGGCGGGCACCGGCAGCGCCGCGAACCATCCGAACGCAGCGAAAGGAGCGGCGCCCGTCCGGCGCCCTCTAAAACCCAGGGCAATCGTCCATGCACCGGCTCTATCTCGTCCCGACGCTGATCATCAATTTCGTCATCGTCCTCGTCCCGGCCTTGCTGACGGTCGTCCTGGCGTTCTGCAGCTGGGACGGCATTTCGACGCCGACCTTTTCGGGACTGGACAATTTCCGGGCGCTGTTCGCCGACGGCGTCTTCTGGTCGGCGCTGGCCAACAACATCATCTGGACCTGCATCTTCCTCATCGTGCCGATCGCCATGGGGCTGCTGGCGGCCTCGATGCTGCTGATCGTCAGGCGCGGCAGCAATTTCTTCCAGGTCGTCTACTTCCTGCCCGTGGTCATCGCCACGGTGATCACGGCCCGCGTCTGGCAGGGGATGATCTACAGCCCGGTCACCGGCGTGTTCGGCATGTTGGCACGCATGGGCCTGCATGTGGCCAATCCGCTGGCACAGCCATCGACAGCGCTGTTGGGCGTGGCGACCGTCGATCTTTGGCACTGGTGGGGATTTCTGTGCGTCATCTTCTTCGCGGCGCTGCGCCAGGTGCCGCAGGAGCACATCGAGGCGGCGCGTATCGAGGGCGCGAGCTATGGGCAAATGATGCGCTACGTGCTGCTGCCAGCGATCCGGCCGACCATCATGCTGATGATGATCATGACGGTGATCTGGAGCTTCCTCGCCTTTGATTTCGTCTACATCCTGACCCAGGGCGGCCCGGCTTTTTCGAGCGAGGTGCTGTCGACGCTGGCCTACCGCCACGCCTTCTACGATCTCAACGTCGGCCAGGCAGCCGCGGCGGCGCTGGTCATCAGCCTGTTCGGCCTCGTCGGCACGTTCTTCTACGTACGCCTGCAGACGCAGGAAGGCGAGCAATGAGAATGGTCGAAAGCCGGGCCACCCTGACGATCTCCTACGTGGTGCTGGGTATCGGTGCCTTCATCGCCCTGTTTCCGATCGCCTTGCTGGTGCTCAATTCGCTGAAGCCAGCGGCGCAGATCGTGCAGAGCCCGCTGGCGCTGCCCAATCCCATCCGCTGGGAGAATTTCGTCAACGCCTGGACCCACGCCAAGTTTTCGAAAACCTTCGTCAATTCGCTGCTGCTTTCGGGAACGACGATCATCCTCGTCTGCTCGACGTCCTCGCTGTCGGCCTATGTGCTGGCGCGCAGGAAAATCGCTTCGTGGAAGATCTGGACGTTCTACCTGCTGGCGACGACCACGGCGCCGATCCAGCTCTATATTTTCCCGCTCTATTTCGGCTTCGCCAAGCTCGGGCTGATCAACAACGTGTTCGGCGTCGCGCTGATCTACACCGCCCTCTACAGTCCATTCGCGGTGATGCTGCTGAGGACGTATTTCATCGCCGTGCCGAAGGAACTCGAGGAGGCCGCGCTGATCGACGGCGCCACCTCCTGGCAGGTGTTTTCCAGGGTGATGCTGCCCATCGTGTCGCCCGGCATCCTGACCGTCGCACTGATCATCGGGCTCAACTCCTGGAACGAATTCCTGATCGCGGCGACCTTCCTGCAGAAGGCGGACAAGGTCACCGCCGTGATCGCCTTCTACCTGCTCAGCGGGCAGTACAGCTCGGACTGGGGTGAGATCATGGCTGCCGCGCTGATCATCGTGGTGCCGGTGGTGGTGCTGTTCGTCGCCATGCAGAAACGGTTCATCGAAGGCATGGCGGGCGGCTCGGTCAAAGGCTGAAATTTTTGGATTATCTGGAGCAGAACATGCAGTTGCCAAACGACTATCTGGAACGGGTCTATGCCGGTGTGCTCGGCAAGCTGGTGGGTGTCTATCTCGGCCGGCCGTTCGAGGGTTGGACCTACCAGAAGATCATGAAGGAGCTCGGCCCGATCGACTATTACGTGCATGAGCGCCTGAACCAGCCGCTGGTGGTGACCGATGACGACGTTGCCGGCACCTTCACGTTCATCCGCGCGCTCGAGGATTACGGCATCTCGCCCAATCTGCCCGCCGAGGCCATCGGCAAGGCATGGCTGAACTATATCGTCGAGGAGCGTTCGATCCTGTGGTGGGGCGGCAGCGGCAACTCGACCGAGCATACTGCATGGCTCAATCTCAAGAAGGGCATACCGGCCCCGCATTCGGGTTCCATCGCCACCAATGGTGCGACCGTCGCCGAGCAGATCGGCGCCCAGATCTTCATCGACGGCTGGGCGATGGTGGCGCCTGAGCAGCCGCAACTGGCGGCAAAGCTTGCCGAACAGGCCGGCAAGGTCTCGCATGACGGCGAATCCGTCCATGCGGCGATGCTGTGGGCGGCAATGGAGGCCGAAGCCTTTGTCTCCAGCGACATCGACCATCTCATCGATACCGGCCTGTCGGTCATCCCGCGCGACAGCCTGATCGCCAAACTCATCGCCGACATCCGCGGCTGGGTGAAGGCACATCCCGACTGGCACGACACGCGCCAGAAGATCGAAGACAAATACGGCTACGACAAATATCCAGGTAATTGCCATGTCGTGCCCAACCACGCGCTGATGGTGATGGCCGTGCTCTATGCGCCGGACGATTTCCAAAAGGCGCAGATGATCGTCAACACGTCGGGCTGGGACACCGATTGCAATGCGGGCAATGTCGGCTGCCTGCTTGCCCTGATGCTCGGCCTCGACGGCATCGAGGCCGGACCGGACTGGCGCGGGCCGATCGCCGACCGCCTGCTGATTTCCTCGGCCGACGGCGGCAACTCGATCAACGACGCGGTGCGAACAGCCTACTATATCGCCAATCTCGGCATGGCGCTCGCCGGTGGAAATCCGCTCGACGCGCCGAAGGCCGGCGCCCAATTCCACTTCTCGCTTTCCGGCAGCCAGCAGGGTTTTCGGCCGGTGGAGGGGCATGGCTTGGCCAGCGGCGTTCGCGTCGGCAATGTCGAGTTCGAGAATGGCCGTGCCCTGACCGTAAGCTATGAAGCCCTGGCTCCCGGCCTGGCTGCCGTCGTGACGACACCGACCTTCTCGCCGCGGGAGGTGCTGTCGATGCGCACCTACGACCTGATGGCCACGCCGCTCGTCTATCCCGGGCAGGTGGTCAAGGCGCGCGTCGTCGCCGATCGCCGCAACAAGGGCGCGGTGTCGGTGCGGCTGCGCATTCGCGCCTATGATGGCGACGATCGCCTGCGCGACATCGATAGCGATGCGATTGCCCTGAATGCCGGCGAGGACCGCGTGCTTTCATGGCGCCTGCCGGATCTGGACGGCCAGCCGATCGCCGAGATCGGCATCATGCTCACCAGCGAGGGCAGGCGCGCCGACGGTCGTGTGCTGCTCGACTATCTCAGATGGGATGGGGCGCCGGACCTGAACTTGCATCGGCCGGCCGGCGATTGCGATTTCTGGCGCATGGCCTGGGTCAACGGCGTCAGCTTCTTTTCCAAGCGTTTTCCGCCGAGTTTCCGCATTTCGCAGAGCCGCGACGAGGGCATCGTCATTCACGGCACGCGGCAGTGGACCGATTACAAGGTATCGAGCGACATCGTCATCCACCTTGGCAATTACGGCGGTGTCTGCGCGCGCGTCCAGGGCTTGCGGCGCTACTACGCCGTGCGCGCCACGCGCGATGGCAAGCTGCAGATCGTGCGTACACGGGATGCCGAAACGGTCGTTCTGGCGGAGACCGATTTCGAACTGGTCTTCGAAAAGACCATTCCGGTGACGCTGACCGTCAAGGGCAGCCGCATCACGGCGCTTTTCGGCGGCGTGGCGCTCGAGGCTGACGACACGAGTTCGCAGGCGCTCACCAACGGCGGCATCGGATTGCTGATCGCGGAAGGCGCGCTGTCCACCGACAACATACATGTGAGCGCGACCTGAACGTCTCGCGACCACAATCCCAGGAAAAATCCCGATGGCTTCAGTCGAAATCGCCAACGTCCTCAAATCCTACGCCGGGCACGAGGTGCTGCACGGCGTCTCGGTCAAGATTCCGGACGGTCAATTCGTGGTTCTCGTCGGTCCGTCGGGCTGCGGCAAGTCTACTTTGCTGCGCATGATCGCCGGACTGGAGGATATTTCGGGCGGCACGATCAGCATCGGTGACAGAGTGGTCAACGACCTGCCGCCCAAGCAACGCGACATATCCATGGTGTTCCAGAATTATGCGCTCTATCCGCATATGACGGTCGCTGAAAACATGGCGTTCTCGATGACGCTTGCCAAGGCGCCGAAGGCGGAAAAGGCCGAGCGGGTGGCCAAGGCCGCGGAAATCCTGGGCCTGACGCCGCTGCTTGATCGCTATCCGCGCCAGCTGTCGGGCGGCCAGCGGCAGCGTGTCGCCATGGGGCGGTCGATCGTGCGCAACCCGCAGGTCTTCCTGTTTGACGAGCCGCTGTCGAACTTGGACGCCAAACTGCGCGTGGCCATGCGCGCCGAGATCAAGGGGCTGCACCAGCGCCTGCGCACCACCACTGTCTATGTAACGCACGACCAGGTCGAAGCCATGACGATGGCCGACCAGATCGTCGTGTTGAACAACGGACGGGTGGAGCAGATCGGCACGCCGCTCGATCTCTACGATCACCCGGTCAATATGTTCGTCGCGACCTTCATCGGTTCGCCGTCGATGAACATCATCAGCGGCGTGGTCGCACGCGACAACGGCATACCGGCGGTGCGAACAGCCGACGGGACATTGTTGCCGGTCGGTTCAGCCTTCAGCGCGCCAGACGGAAAGCCGGTCCAATACGGGTTCCGGCCAGAGCATTTGAGCGTCTGTGCGCCGGGCAAGGGGACTGCCGCATTGGTTGGCGTGGTCGAGCCGATGGGTTCGGAGACCCAGGTTCATCTGACGATCGGCGGTGAGCCGGCGGTCGCCGTGTTTCGCGACAGAATCAGCGCCCGTCCCGGAGAGACGCTCTTCGTCGCCCCCGACATCGCCAAGCTGAACCTGTTCGATGCCGGAACGGGCAAGGCCCTGGATATTTGACGAGCCAATTCGTGTGCGGATCCTGGCTGGAGCCCTGCGTCGCATAGGGCCAGATGTGTCGCTACCGGCGCCCGCTGCTGCCTGAGGGGCTGCCGGCTGCCCGATCGAGGCGGTCAAGTAAATCCCTGAAGCGGTCGGGAATGTCGGCGTCGATGCGGAAGGCCGGCAGGGTGCGCAGAAAGCGCGTCATTGCCTTGGCGCCGACCTGGCGCCTGACCTCCGCGGCAAGCCGTTTTTCCTTTTCAGCCTTGTTGCGGGTCATCATTTCAAAATCCTGTGTCGGCTCCGAAACTCCTCCAGCAAGCGAATGGTTCCCGCATCACGCGCTTGTGGCAAGCAAAGCCGGCAAGTACGGTAAAGTTTGAATTAAAATCGAAGTATTGCCATTGGCGCCATTTGGGCCGGCCGAAGGCCTTCACGGTCGCTTGCCCCTTGATTTTTGAGCGTCAAACCTCGATATCGGGCACAAAATCCAAACCATTCGAGATGACGGGAAACGGCGATGAGCGACCAGGCAAAAGACGAACGCGCGCCCAACGAAGCCGAGGCGGCCGAGGCCAATGCCGAGCGCACGGAAGGCGGCATCGACGGCGACTATGAAGCGCTTGTGCGATTGCTCAAGGAAAATGAAGAGCTGAAGGACCGCGCGCTGCGCGTCGCGGCCGAGATGGAAAACCTGCGTCGCCGCACCGCGCGCGACGTACACGACGCACGCACCTATGCGGTGGCGAATTTCGCCCGCGACATGCTGTCGGTATCGGACAATCTGCGCCGCGCGCTGGACGCCATTCCGGCCGAGGCCAAGGCGTCGGGCGATGCCGGCTTCAAGGCGCTGATCGAAGGCGTCGACCTCACCGAGCGCGCCATGCTGTCGGCGCTGGAACGGCACGGGGTCAAGAAATTGACTCCGGAAGGCGAGAAATTCGATCCCAATTTCCATCAGGCGATGTTCGAAGTGCCCAATCCCGATGTCCCGGCCAACACGGTGGTTCAGGTCGTGCAGCCGGGCTATTCGATCGGCGAGCGCGTGCTGCGGCCGGCCATGGTCGGCGTCGCCAAGGGCGGCCCGAAGGTCGCCGCCGAGGCGCCGGTCGAACCGGGGCCGGTCAACGAGCAGGCGGAGAAGGATGCGTGATTAAGGCAGTAGGGGAGTAAGGCAGTAGGGGAGTAGGGAAAAAGGGAGTCCCACCGACGGTGCGGCTTCGTGCTAAACATACTCCCCTACTCCCCTACTGCCTGGCCTTCCATGCACCCCATCGCCCTTCTCGACTATGCCGGCATTGCCGTTTTTGCGGCGACGGGGGCGTTGGCTGCGTCGCGCAAGCAGCTCGACGTCATCGGTTTCCTGTTCCTGGCCAGCGTCACCGGCATCGGCGGCGGCACGTTTCGCGACCTCATCCTCAATGTGCCTGTGTTCTGGGTGGGAAACCGCGACTATGTGCTGATCTGCGCGGTGGTGGCGGTCCTGGTGTTCTTCACCGCGCACCGCGTCGAATCCCGCTATAGGCTGCTGCTCTGGCTCGACGCCGTCGGGCTGGCTGCCTTTTCGGTGATGGGCGCGGCAAAGGGCCTGGCAATCACCGGCTCGCCGGTGGTTTCCATCATCACCGGCATGCTGACCGCGACCTTCGGCGGCATATTGCGCGATCTCCTGGCCGGTGAGCCATCGGTGCTGCTGAAGCCCGAGATCTACGTCACGGCTGCCCTGGCGGGCGCCGCTATCTTCACACTGGGCGACGTCGCCGGACTGCCGCAGCTTGTCTCAGGCTTGGCCGGTTTCGCCGTGGCGCTCGCGGTGCGTGGCGGTGCGCTTCGTTTCGGCTGGGCATTTCCGTCCTACAAGAGCCGGCCCGGCCGGCGGCCTGAGGATATTCCGTAAAAGAGGCAGTAGGGACTAGTCAGTAGTGAGTAGTGAGAGGAGCGTGACTCGTGACGTCTTGCCTACTGCCTACTGCCTCACGCGGCGAAGCGCTGGGCTTCCCCGCCATAGTAGTTGACGTAGCGGGCACCGATCTCCTTGACCGGCATCACCACGAAGACGTCGACCGTCGAAAACTCGCGGTCGATGACGCAGCCGTCGCCGATGCGGGCACCGACGCGCAGATAGCCCTTGACCAAAGGCGGCATCGCCGCGATCGCTGCCTTGGCATTGACCGCCTCGATCGGCATCAGGTCCATGGAACAATAGCGCCCGGACACCGCGCGCACGTCCCAGGCCGAGTTCGTACGGCAATGATGAGAGAGATAGGTGAGCGCCTCGGCATGCGCCGCCGGCACGGTGCCCTGGAAGGAAGCACAGCCGGTCATCACGCCGATTTCGTAGTGATTGATGTAGGCCCAGATGCCTTGCCAGAGCGCCTCGATGGTGCGCTTCGACCGGTATTCGGGCAAAACGCAGGAACGGCCGAGCTCGAGAAAACGTTGGCCAGGATGACGGGCGATGAGCTTGGTCAGCTCGAATTCGCCTTCGGAATAGAAGCCTCCGGCGGCAGCCGCGATTTCTTGCCGCAGCAGGCGATAGGTGCCGACGATGCGGCGATGCTCGGGGCCGGAAATTGAATTGTCGAAGACAAGCAGATGGTCGCAGAGCGGATCGAACCGGTCGGCGTCACGGCGGTCCTGCGCCTGGAACAGATCTTTCCTGGCACCAAGCTCGTCGTAAAACACCCGGTAACGCACTTCCTGCGCGGCCGCGATCTCGGCCTCGTTGCGAGCAAGCCGCACTTCGAGATTGCCGATTCGGCCGAGTGCTGCGCCCTTTATGACGGAATCGACATTACGTCCGGCAAGCAAGGCGCTGCTGGCGTTCGGCCGAGTGTCACATTCCGGCATAACTGTATGCACGAGTGATTCTCCTTCGAGCCATCCCTCTTGGCACGGGGATACGGTGTAGGTGCAACAGGATTGTGACAGTACCGTGATACGACGTCGCGGGCAATACTTCGTCGGCTGGCGAAAACGGTCAACCGGCTACGTTCGGTAAGGAGACTCGAGGCGCGACGCGCCCGCGCGGGTTCAGGCAACGCGCTCCAGGCCTTGTTTTCATGCATGTCGTTTTTCCGAAGCGGAGGCCCACTTTTGGGCAAATGGATCAGCCGCGTACCGGAAAAAACCGGCTCAAGCGGCGACCTGGCCCTCGACGGCGTTGACCAGCGCGTCGGGATCGAGCGGCTTGGTGACAAAACCGCTGGCGCCGTGAGCAAGCACGGCATGGCGGGTCTTTTCCTGGCTATCGGCCGACAGCACCATGATCGGCACGGGCGGCGCGGATGTCTCCTCCTCATGGCGGCGGATCGCGGCAATGGCGTCCAGCCCATCCATGACCGGCATATGCAGGTCCATCAGCACCACGTCGAAGCGGTGCTTGTGCCCGGCGCTGGTGACGGCCTCGACCGCTGCCTTGCCATTGCCGACCACCTGGACGCGATGCCCAGCCTTCAGCAGCGTGGCGCGGGCCAGCATGGCATTGATGTCGTTGTCCTCGGCGATCAGCACGGACAGGCCTTGCTGGCGCTCGCTCGATGCACGCAGCGCCGGTGCCCGACGCTTTTCCGGTTGCGGGTGGGCAAGTGCCGGCGCATGGCTGCTCAAGAGGACACGCAAAAGTGTTCCCCCGCGCACCGGCCGGGCAAGGAAGGTCGTGTAGCCGCTGGCGCGGAATTCGCCCAGCATGCCGCGGTCGGTCGGTGCGATCAGCGTGATGGCCTCGCAATCGGAGAAGCCGCTTTGGCGCAACCGCTTGAGCAGCCTTCCATCGCTCTCTTCCATGGCCGCGTCGACCAGAAGCACGTCGCAGCCGTGAGCGAAGGGCGCGGCCTGCGCCACGGTGGTGGCGATCCCGGCCGTGCCGCCACTGGCGCGGATGGTGCGGGCGATGGCATCGGCCTCGACGGCGTTCCTGGACAGGATCACAGCGCGCCTGCCGGCAAGCGCGTCGAGCCGGCCCTGCGGCGCCTCGGTGGCCGCTGTGGCGGGGATCTCGAAGACGAATTCCGATCCCTGACCAAGCCGGCTGGAGACCGAAATCGTGCCGCCCATGGCAGCCACCAGGCGCTTGGAGATGGCAAGTCCCAGGCCGGCTCCGCCATGCGTGCGCGTCGAGGTGCCGTCGGCCTGCTCGAACTCCTCGAAGATGCGCTCCATATCCTCGTCGCGCAGGCCGGGACCGGTATCGGCGATGGTGAAGCAGATGCGGTCGGTGGTCGCGGTGCGGGCGCGCGCGACGCTGACCAGCACGCCGCCGCCGTCGGTGAACTTGATAGCGTTGCCGATGAGATTGAGCAGCACCTGCCTGACCCTGCCCGGATCGGCGGTGATCATCTGCGGCACATCCGGTTCGACGTGGCAGCCGAGGCCGATATCCTTGGCGAAGGCGCGCGCGGCCAGGAGTTCGATGATGTTGTCGGCGATCTCGCGCACCGATATCGGCTGCGGCTCGGGGTCGAAGCGGCCGGCCTCGATCTTGGAATAGTCGAGCAGGTCCTCGATCAGGGCGAGCAAGGCGCTGGCCGATGTCGAGATGGCGCCGACATAAGTCTGCTGCTCCGGCGACAGGCTGGTGTCGGCGAGCAGCCTGGCCATGCCCATGATGCCGTTCATCGGCGTGCGGATCTCATGGCTGACGGTGGCGAGGAAGCGCGATTTGGCCTGGCTTGCGTATTCGGCCCGCTCGCGCGCGGTGATCAGCGAGGATTCGGCGCGCTTGCGGGCGGTGATGTCGCGGGCGATCGCGCGATGCGAAGCCGCTCCGCTGTCCTTGTCGCGCACCGACAGTTCGATCCACGAGAACCAGCGCGGGCCGCTCGGCGTGCGGATGGCGACATCGGTGGAACTCAGGCATTCATGGTCGGAAAAGGCGGCATCGGGGACGATGCCGACCTCGATTCCGAGTTCGGCCAGCGTCTTGCCGGCAAGGTCGCGCTGATCGGTTTCGACGAGGTCGGCGAATACTTTGTTGGCATAGACGATGTAGCCATCGCGGTCGCGATGGATGACGAGGTCGCCAAGTGCGTCGATGAGACCGCGAAAGCGCTCTTCGCTTTCCTGCATTTCCCACATGCGGTCGGCCAGCGTCTCGATCTCGGCGCGGCTGCGGGCGCTGGTCTCGTCGAGCAGGACCGCGGTGCGGTGTACGCTGCGCCTGGCATGCAGATGCATGGCAAGGCCGGCGAGGCCGGTTGCCAGCAGAGCGAGGCTGATGAAGATCGGGGCTCCGGTCAGATGCGCGAGGCCGGCCAGCACGACGATGGCAAAGAAGGTCACAAGCGGCAGACCTTCCCGCCCGGCCAATTGCTGCTCGGGCACCAGCGGTGGCGCGGCGATGAACCGCCGCGCCGGCGCCGGCGCGGCAAGCGCGTCGACGTCGTTGCCAATATCCGCCTGTTGGCTGCCGGATTCCGCGATCATGCGAAACCCTTGCCAGACAGAGATTATGGAAAATTGCGGCGGATCGTTCGAATTTTAGCGGTTAAGCGTTTTTGTCCCGACAGCGGCGGATTTGCCACCGGATTGGCCGATTCTGGCCTACCAGGCAGGTCACATGTCGACGACGACGCGCCCACGGATCTTGCCGTCGACGATGTCGCGCGCGGCATCGATGATGCCGTCGAAGCCGATAGTCGTGGACAGGCCGGCGAGCTTCTGCAGGTCGAGATCGGAGCCGATGCGCCGCCAGGCTTCGAGGCGCACTGCCTTCGGCGCCATCACTGAATCGATGCCGAGCAGGGAAACGCCGCGCAGGATGAAGGGGGCCACGCTCGACGGCAGATCCATGCCGCCGGCCAGGCCGCAGGCGGCGACAGCGCCACCATAGGAGGTCATCGACAGCACATTGGCCAACGTGTGGCTGCCGACCGCATCGATGCCGCCGGCCCAGCGTTCCTTGGCCAGCGGCTTGGCGGGCTGGTTGAGCTCGTCGCGCGAGATCACCTCGGCGGCGCCAAGATTGATCAGATAGGGGCTTTCGGCATTGCGGCCGGTCGAGGCAATGACATGATAGCCGAGGCTGGACAGGATGGAGACCGCGACCGAACCGACGCCGCCGGCGGCGCCCGTCACCACCACCGGGCCGCGATCGGGTAGGATGCCGTGCCGTTCCAGCGCCATGACGCAGAGCATGGCGGTATAGCCGGCGGTGCCGACCGCCATCGCATCATGCGGGCTCATGCCTTCCGGCAGCGGCACCAGCCAGTCGCCGTTGACACGGGCGCGCACCGCATAGGCGCCGAAATGCGTTTCGCCGACACCCCAGCCGTTCAAGATCACCTTGTCTCCCTTGCGCCAGCCGGAATGGGAAGACGAGACGACGGTGCCGGAGAGATCGATGCCCGGCACCAGCGGCCAGCGGCGGATCACCGGCGCCTTGCCCGTAATGGCCAGTCCGTCCTTGTAATTCACCGTCGTTGCCTCCACCGCGACAGTGACGTCGCCGTCCATTAGGTCGGCATCGGTTAGATTTGTCACGGCTACCGACTGCTTCTTGTCGGCGTCGCGCGAAACGAGGATGGCTTTGAAGGTTTCGGGCATCTTCTTCTCCGCGAGTTTGCTTGGCGGTGTGAACTGTGCGGCGATGGCCGCGCGCGGTCAATCTTTGGAAGGCTTGGCGTCCGAAGCCTCGGCGCTCGAAGGCTTGGCGTTGGAAGGCTTGGCGTTGGAAGGCTTGGGCTCGCGCCGCCAGCCGATGAGCTCGTCGAAGACGACCAATGCCGCGCCCACGGAAATGAAGGCGTCGGCGAGGTTGAAGACGGCGAAGGACCAGACCGGAGTGTGAAACAGGATGTAATCGATGACGTGGCCGTAGACGGCGCGATCGATCAGATTGCCCAGCGCTCCGCCGATGATCAGGGCAAAGCCGGTGCGGGCGATGACATGGCCCGATGGCGTGTGCGTAGCAAGGTAGAGCACGAAAGCGACGACCAACACGGCGATGACCACGAGGCCGGTATCGCCGAGGGAGGAGAACATCGAAAAGGCGATGCCGGTGTTGTAGGTGCGAAACAACGCCAGGAACGGCAAGAGATCGAGCTTTTCCTGAAAGGGCAGGCCGGTCTCGACCAGGTGTTTTATCCACTGGTCGAGCGCTATGGCGACGATGGCGAGCAGTGCATAGGGGGACCATGATCTCACGGGCAGGCAACCTTCACTGCTGGTCGGCAACGGGTTCGAGCTTCAGCGCGCCGCGCCGGATCTCGAACAGCATGATGCCGGTGGCGACGGCCAGATTGAGCGAATCGGCGCGGCCCGCTTGGGGAATCCTGAGCAGCCTGTCGCAACTCGCCGCCAGGCTTTCAGGCAGGCCCTGCTGCTCGTTGCCCATCATCAGGAGCACCGGGCCGCGGGAAAAATCGACCGAACGGTAGTCGACCGCGCCCTTCAGGTGGGTGCCGGCGACGAGGCCTGAGAAGGCTCCGCGCCAGGCGAGGAAAGCCTCGGTCGTCGCCTTGGCGATGGGTACGGCGAAGATCGAACCCATGGTCGCGCGCACCGTCTCCACGGAAAACGGATCGGTGGTGTCGCCGACCAGGATGATACCCTTGGCGCCGACGGCGTCGACGGTGCGGATGACGGTACCGAGGTTGCCGGGATCGCGCACCCGGTCGAGCGCCACCCAGACGTCGCCATTGTCGGCGTGGACATCTTTCAGGGCCAGGAATTTCTGCGAGAAGACGCCGACCACCATTTGCGGATTGTCGCGGCGGGTGATGGCGACGAGCACCTTTTCCGACACTTCGAGCACCGTGCCGCCGGCGGCAACCGTGCGCGCCGCGACCTTTCCCACCGCGGGGTTGCCGCGTCCGGCCTTGGCGAACACAAGCGTCCGGATCTGCCAGCCCAGATCGAGCGCATCGATGACCAGCTTCAGTCCTTCGGCCATGAAGGCGTTCTGCTGGTCCCGGAATTTCTTCAAGGCGAGCGCCTTGATATCCTTGACCAGCGGATTGGCGAGGCTGGTGACTTCCTTAACCTGCCCGGGTGCGCCGGCGTGCCGTTCGTTCATTCAGGACTCCGGGGCATTCACGCTACCCAGCGCGAAAACAGTGAGGTCGAAAGTGCCCGGCCGGCGGACTTTTCGCGGATGATCAACTCGCCCGACTCGACCTTGCCGCCCATGCCGGCAAACGTATCGCGCATCAAGGCATGGATGGCGAAGAAGGAAGCTCGGATCGAATAGGCGGTCAGCACAACGGCAAGCGGCTTTGGGGTCAGGATCGAGCGGCAGAGATCGGTCAGCGCCGGCAAATCCTCGAACAATTGCCAGACTTCGCCCCTGGGGCCGCGACCATAGGCCGGCGGATCGAAGAGCACGATGTCGTAGCGGCTGCCGCGGCGTTCCTCGCGCTCGGCGAACTTCACCGCGTCGTCGACGATCCAGCGGATCGGCTTGCCACCAAGCCCGGCCATCTCCTGGTTTTCACGCGCCCAGCCGATGGCTTTCTTCGAGGCGTCGACATGGGTGACCTCGGCGCCGGCGCGGGCCGCCACCAGCGAGGCAAGACCCGTGTAGCCGAACAGGTTCAGCACCTTGACCGGACGCTTGGCCGCCGTGATCAGCCCTGCCATGTGGTCCCAGTGCGAGGCCTGCTCGGGAAAGACGCCGACATGGCGAAACGAGGTGAAACGGCCGAGATAATCGATGCCGTCATGCTTCATCGGCCAGGTCTCGCCGAGCGGCATCTTTGGAAAACGCCAGCGGCCAATGCCTTCCTCGTCGGTATCGCCGGTGAAGACGGCGTCGGCACGCTCCCAGTCCTTCGCCGGCAAGGCCTTTTGCCAGATCGCCTGGCCTTCCGGCCGCACGATCCGGTAGGGGCCGTACTGCTCGAGTTTTTGGCCAGTACCGCTGTCGAGCAGCGCATAATCGGCATTCGGCGCCACTTCGAGGATCACGGGAAGCTGCTCGGCGGGCAGGGCGCCATCGCGGCGGGCCAGGATGCGCGGCGCGGATTTCGGCTCGGGCTGGTTGTCCGGTTTCACGATGTGTTGTTCGCGCGGCCTGGCGTCTGCCTTGACCGCCGGCCGATTCTCCGGCGGGCGCGGCTGTGCGGCCCCACTTTTCGTCGGCTGGTGCGGGCGGCCGTCGCGGCGTTTGTCGCGAAAAGACTTCAAGAAGCAGCATCTCCGGCGGTTCGGCCCGCTTCTGCCACAGCTTCACCCCTGTGCGCAACAAACGGCGATCGCCGACGGCTCCAACCGGTCAGCCGTGCCGGATCGAAAGCAAGCCGACAACCAGCGATACGAAGCCGGCGGCCTTGATGCCGGTGACGACCATATGGCCGGTTTCCCAACGCAGCCGGATGGCGTCGAAGTTCTCAGGGATCGGTCCGGGTACCCATGTGGCCAGAACGTCATTCGCCGGTTTGACCAGAACGGACCACATCGCCAGGGAGACGGCATAAAGCACGGCGGCGGCCAGCACGAACCAGAAGGCCGGACGATCGGCACGCAGCAACCACGCCAGAAGCCCCGGACAGGCAATCGCAGCCACGTCCAGGGGAGCGCCAATAACCGCGAACAGCAGGAATTGGCCGTTGAAAACGGTGGTTTCGCGCCAGAGGGATGGCGACCATTTGGTCAGTCGAGGGACCGATTCCAGGACATGGGCGAAGGACGGTCCAAGGCTGAGCGCCGCGATGGTGGCGGTCAGGGCACACCAGAACAACAGGAAGCCGCGGATCTCCGTCATCTTCGGATAACGGGGGGATGCCGAACGTGTTCCAGGTCAAATCGCTTGCCGTCGAAAGCGCGGGAGCCCTATCGTCCGGCAGTACCGGATTGTAGCATCATGTCCCGCTCCGAACGCCTTCTCGACCTCATCCAGTGCCTGCGCCGGCACCGCCGGCCGGTGAGCGGTCAAGCGCTGGCCGCTGAACTCGGGATTTCGATCCGCACGCTCTACCGCGACATCGCAACGCTGCAGGGGCAGGGCGCGCCGATTGAGGGTGAGGCAGGTGTCGGCTATGTGCTCAAGCCTGGTTTCATGCTGCCGCCGCTGATGTTCAGCGACGAGGAGATCGAGGCCATCGTGCTCGGCTCGCGCTGGGTCGCAAAGCAGCCGGACCGGCGTCTCTCGGCCGCGGCCGCCAATGCGCTGGCCAAGATCGCCGCGGTGTTGCCGGATGATCTGCGCGAGGATCTCGATGCCTCGACGCTGCTTGTCGGGCCGCCCGCGGCGATTATCGAGGGCATCGACCTCGGCGTCGTGCGGCAGGCCATCCGCAACGAACGCAAGCTCGGCTTCCTCTATCGCGACGCGGGTGGCGCCGCTTCCGAGCGCGTGGTCTGGCCGTTTGCGCTCGGCTTCTTCGACAAGGTGCGGGTAGTGGTGGCGTGGTGCGAAATGCGGCAGGATTTTCGCCATTTTCGCGCCGATCGTATCGCCGAGCTGAAGGCAACCGACATGCGCTACCCGCGCCGCCGGCAGGCGCTGCTCAAGGAATGGCGGGCGACGCTCGACCAGCCGCGTGGTCCATGAATGCTGCTGCCAGAATCTGACAGTATGTCATCCTATACAGGGCACATATCGAAACGCTCAGCCCTGGAGAACAGATATGGCAACCCCGAATTTCGTTATCCTCTATGTCGACCAGCCGCTGCGGAGCGGCGCCTTCTATAGTGCGCTGCTGGGACGCGAGCCGGTGGAAAGCGCGCCGACCTTCGTGCTGTTCGTGCTCGACAACGGCTTCAAGCTCGGCCTCTGGTCGCGGCATACGGTGGAGCCGGCGGCCGAAGCGGTCGGTGGCGGCGCCGAGATCGTCTTTGCGCTCGATACGCCTGAGGCGGTCGATGCCGCCCATGCCGACTGGTCCGGGCGTGGCCTGAAGATCCTGCAGGCGCCGACCGACATGGATTTCGGCCGCACATTCGTCGCGCTCGATCCCGACAATCATCGGCTGCGCGTCTACTGGCTGTCCGACGGGGAACAGGCCGACGGGGAAAAGAAATGAGCGCGCATTGGATTGCGGTGGCGTCGGCGCAACATGTCCGGCGCGGCCGCCAGGGCGGCTTCATGCAGGTCAACCACGGCAAGTCGGCACCCCTGCGCCGCGTCAAGCCCGGCGATGGCGTCGTCTATTATTCGCCGACCACTATCCTGGGCGAGAAAGATGGCCTGCAGTCGTTCACGGCGATCGGCACGGTGCGGGAAGGCGAACTCTATCAAGGCGAGATGGGCGGCGGCTTCACGCCGTTCCGCCGCGATGTCGACTGGGCAAGGGCCGAGGAAACGCCGATCAAGCCGTTGCTCGACAGGCTGGACTTCACCGTCGGCAAATCGAATTGGGGGTATCAGCTGCGCTTTGGCCTGTTCCCGATCAGCGCGGCCGATTTCGCGCTGATCGCCGGGGCAATGGGTGCCGAAGTGGCGGTGCCGGCGTCAAGCTAGTTCTTGAGCGCCTCGTAGACGGCAATGCCGGCGGCAAGATCCTCGAGCGCGGCGCCGACCGATTTGAACAACGTGATTTCGCCGGCGCTTTCGCGGCCCTTCTTCTGGCCGCGCGCCAGTTCGTGCAAGTCGGCGACGATGGCTTCCGGCTTCAGTACGCCCGAGGCCAACGGCTGGACGATGTCGCCGGCCTCCTTGGTGGCGCCGGCGCGGGTGTCGACATAGACGCGGGCGCGCACGATGGTGTCGTCATCGCTCTCGCGCATCGCCGGCGTGAAGCCGCCGACCAGGTCGACATGGGTTCCGGGCTTGAGCAGTGCGCCCTTGATGAGCGGCGTGGTGGTGATTGTCGCCGAGGAGATAATGTCGGCCTGCCCAAGTTCGGCATCGAGATCGGTCGCGGCGCTGGCCGCGAAGCCCTCGGCGCGCAGCTCGGCCGCGACTTTCTCGGCGTTGGCCGGCGTGCGGTTCCAGATGCGGATGGTCTTGATCGGCCGCACTGCCGAATGCGCCTTGGCGAGGAAGGGCGACAGCGCCCCGGCGCCGACCACGAGCAGCCGCGCGGCATCGTCGCGGGCGAGATAGGACGCCGCCAGCGCCGATGCACAGGCCGTGCGCCACTGGGTTAGCCGCTGGCCGTCGATCAAGGCTTCCGGTTCGCCGGTGGCGCCGTCGAGCAGGAGATAGAGCCCCATCACCGCGGGCTTGCCGACGGCGTTGTTGTCGGGCGAGACGGTGACGATCTTGACGCCGATGTGACCGCCGGCCGAGGTGCCGGCGGCGTTGAAATCGGTCCATGCCGGCATCAGCAGCAAGGTCGAGGCCGCGCCATCCGGCCGCTCGACCGCATGATGATGCCTGACCGGCTGCACCGCGCCCTCGCGAAACGCCGTGCGCAATGTCTCGACCAGTCCAGGAAAGGTCAGCGCACGGTCGACCTCGGCGGCCGAAATGGTCAGCATGAAAAGCTCCGTTGAACGAAAGACGGCGACCAGCGGTTCAAGCGGTCGGCTTCGGCAATACTGCCCCTTGGACAGGCCCCTGTGGTGCCGCCGGCGCGCGGCTGACCGCCTGGCGCAGGTTCTCGGCCTCGACGCCGCGCTGGCGCGCCAGCTTGCGGTAACGGCCCTGCTTGACCCAGGTTGCCAGGCTGCCGACGATCATGCCGATGGCGAGAGCCGCGAACAGGAAGATGAACAGTGGCAAGCTCAGCGTCAGCTTTGGATTGCCTGGGTTGAACGGGTCCAGCGTGAAGGCGACGAGTTCGCGGTTGGCGACGGCGAGCGCGATCAGGATGATCGCGAGAGGCACGAAGACCACGATGAGCATGAAACGATTGAGCATTGTGTTTTCCGTCGGAAGCTGGCGCTGACGCGGCGCCTACTTGCCGCCGTTCAGCCTTTCGCGCAGTTCCTTGCCGGTCTTGAAGAACGGCACCCACTTCTCCTCGACCTCGACGGATTCGCCGGTGCGCGGATTGCGGCCGGTGCGGGCAGGGCGGTTTTTCACAGAAAACGCACCGAAGCCGCGCAACTCGACCCGGTTGCCTTCGGCAAGCGCGTCGGTGATCTCATCGAAGATCGCGCCGACGATGTTTTCGACATCGCGCAGGAAAAGATGCGGATTGCGCGTGGCAATAATCTGCACAAGTTCGGACTTGATCATCAGACGGGTCCCCGTGAAAGTACTGCGGTCAAAATTATGAGGATGATTTTATTTGCTTTTTCGGCTGTCCCAAACGGCGCTCAAGGGTGCCAGACGGAAACGAGACCGTCAAGAAACAAGCGGTCGGCGCCAAGTTCATGGATGATGTCGCCGCCGGAATCGGGCAGGCCGAGCGCGCTGCCGATCGTTTTCACCATGGATTTTGACCACAGGAAGCCGCCGCGCCGTTCTGTCTCCTTCCACTCGACCACCTTGAGTTTGGCATCGACCCCTTTGGTCGCCAGCCAGTCGATCGCCACGGTCTCGCCGCCGACAGCGTCGATCAGTCCGTTGGCGACGCCCTGGCGGCCAGTGAAGATCGAACCATCGGCCAGCGCCAGCGCTTGCTCATGGCTCATCTTGCGGCGCTCGGCAACGATGCCGACGAACCAGTCGTAGCTGTCGAGGATAAGCTTGCGGACCATGGCGCGCTCGTCGTCATTGGTCGGCTTGAAGGGCGAGGGCGAGGCCTTCAGCGGCGAGGATTTCACCTCTTCCAGCTTGACGCCGAGCTTGTCCATCATGCCGCTGACGTCAGGATACTGGATCAGCACGCCGATCGAGCCGACGATCGAGGTCTTGCGGGCGACGATGTGATCGGCGGCACTGGCGATCATGTAGCCCGCCGAAGCGGCGAGCGTGCCGACCTCGGCCACGACAGGCTTGTCGGCGGCCAGCTTGCGCACCTCCTCGTAGATCGATTCACCACCGACGGTGGTGCCGCCGGGCGAATCGATCGCCAGGATCACGCCCTTCACCTTCGACGACTGGCGGATGGTCTCCAGCCGCTTGATCAGTTCGTCATCCTCGGTGATGGTGCCTTCGATCCTGACCTTGGCGATATGGTCGACCGTCGCGCCGCCGAAATCGTCGCCATAAAGCCAGGCCGACAGCGCAATCACCCCGAGGGCCACGATGCCGAAGGCCGCGACACGCCAGAATGTCAGCTTGCGCCGCAAACGGCGGCGGTCGATCAGGTCGTCGGCTCTTAGTGCCATGGTCAGCCTCACAGTCGGCGGGAAGAGACGCTTTTAGACCATGATGTCCCTATCGGGAAGCAGTTCCGTCCTTTTACGGCGCGGCAATCCGCGCACGGCGTTTCCATGCGGTCGGTTTTGTGGATGGCCCGCGCAACGCACGCAAGGTGAGCCGAGGCGCGCCAGTCATGAAAAAAAGACGCAAGGGCGTCCATTTCTGCTATGAAGCAGCGGCTGTTGTGCTGACCTCGTTTTCGTTTGTACAACGACAGCTGTCACATTTTTGCGGTTTTCGTGGGCTTGTGCTTGCTTGAGAGCGCTGGCGTCCCACCTATAGGCGGTGCTCCCCGGCGGGCGGGGTTTTAGAAGAAAGCAGTCATGTTAGCGCGACCGATTGAACCGACCAGTCCCGAGGCGGAGTTGGCGCCCCCGGCGGATGACCAGACGCGGGGCGATGCGTTCGACCGCGCCCAGCGTCATTCGCGCCGCGTGCGGGTGCTCAAATTCGCCGTGCCCTTGGCCGCGGCGCTGATCGCCGTCGCCTTCCCGGTCTATTCCTATCTCGCCGCACCCGTTTCCGTCGCCGTACAGGCGGAAGGTACCGCCTTTTCGAATGGCAAGCTGGTGATGGCCAATCCCAAGCTCAACGGTTTCACCAAGCTGAAGCAGCCCTATTCGATGACGGCCCTGCGGGCGATACAGGACGTCAGCACGCAAGGCATCATCGAGCTTGAGGGCATAGACGCCAAGGTGCCGATCGCGCCCGACAATGTCGCGGCGGTCAAAGCCTCGCACGGTACCTACGATCGCGACGGCAATACGATGAAACTGAACAGCGATGTCACGATCACCACGACAGACGGCTTGCAAGCCAAGTTCAAATCGGTCTTCCTCGACATGGGCAAAGGCACTATGAAGACGGATGATCCCGTCGATGTCAGCCGTGGCGGGTCGCAGATCACGGCGGATTCGATGTCGGTCCAGGACAATGGCAAGGTCCTGGTGTTCGAGAACAAAGTGCGCGTCAACATCGATCCCGCCGCTCTGAAGGCGGCTGAGGCAAAGGGCGAAGAAGCGAATGTGGCTCAATAGTTCGACACGGCTGGTGGCCGCAACGTCAGCGCTGCTCCTGCTGGGCCTGGCACCGTCGTCGGCGCAGTCCGGTGCCGCCAGCCAGATGTCCGGGCTCAAACTGTCCGGAGACCAGCCGATCCAGATCGAGAGCGACAAGCTGGAAGTCCATCAGGCCGACAGCACCGCAATCTTCACCGGCAACGTCACCGTCGTGCAAGGGGCGACCATGATGAAGGCCGGCAAGATGACCGTCTACTACGTCAAGGATCCCAACGCTGGTGCCAAAGGCACGGAAGCCGCCGGCGCGGCGGCCATGACCGGCTCAGCCAACATCGATCATCTCGAGGTCAGCAGCAAGGTCTACATAAAGTCGAACGACCAGGTCGCCACCGGTGACAACGGAACCTTCGACATGAAGACCCAAGTGCTGGTGCTGTCGGGGAAGGAAGTCGTTCTCTCGCAAGGAGACAACGTTCTCAAGGGCTGCAAGCTCACCGTGCAGATGAAGAGCGGCCTGGCCCAAGTCGACGCCTGTGGCGGTCGTGTCATCATGTCGATCACGCCGCCGCCGAAATCGGGAGCGACGAACCCCTGATGGCCAGCCTGTCGTCGCTGACGGCACGTCTTCCGGGACGAGCCGCAGCTAAGCTTTCGGCTCCGGCCACGATCACCGTCGACAAGGCGAAGTTCAAGGGAACCTTGATCGCCAAGGGTCTGACCAAGAGCTACAAGGGCCGCAAGGTCGTCAGTGGCGTCACGCTCGGCGTGCGTGCCGGCGAGGCTGTGGGGCTGCTTGGCCCCAACGGCGCCGGCAAGACCACCTGCTTCTACATGGTCACCGGCCTGGTGCCGGTCGATGAAGGCACGATCGAGATCGACGGCTTCGACGTCACCTCGATGCCGATGTACCGCCGCGCCCGCCTCGGCATCGGCTACCTGCCCCAGGAAGCGTCGATTTTCCGTGGCCTCAACGTCGAGCAGAATATCCGCGCCGTGCTGGAAGTGGTCGAGAAGGACCGCAAGGTGCGCGAGCGCAACCTGGACGAACTGCTCGAGGAATTCCACATCAGCCACCTGCGCAAGGCGCCATCCATGTCGCTGTCGGGCGGCGAGCGGCGGCGCCTGGAAATCGCGCGCGCTCTGGCGACGCGCCCGGCCTACATGCTGCTCGACGAGCCCTTTGCCGGTATCGATCCGATCGCCGTCGCCGACATCCAGCAGCTGGTGCGCCACCTGACGGCGCGCGGCATCGGCGTGCTGATCACCGACCACAATGTGCGTGAGACGCTCGGCCTGATCGATCGCGCCTACATCATCCACGCCGGCCAGGTGCTGACCCATGGCCGCGCCGATGAAGTGGTGGCAAACCCCGACGTGCGGCGACTTTACCTCGGTGAGGGTTTTACGCTGTAAGCGGTTCACCGCTTCACGGAAACGCTAAGCCGCTCAGCCTTTTGTCGTGACGCAATTCCCTGGGGAAAGCGTTGGGTGCTTTTCCCAGGGAAGGCCGTCTGACACTTTGTCTGGAATCGCTCTGAGCGTGAAATTTGTTTCCTGACACGATTTTTGGCGCGTTGCGGCCCCGTTTTTCCGCGATTTTGCTCCGGGATAACGCTCCGGTAAGCGGGTTTTGCTAGCCTTTGCCTTGACAAGCAAAAGCCGGGCCAGTTTCTATGGCCGGCCGCGAAAATTCTTTTCCGGATGTCCGGATGCGTAGACGAGGCGTTTGAAACCGAACCATGGCGTTGGCGGCCAAACTACAGCTCCGACAATCGCAGTCGCTGGTGATGACACCGCAGCTGATGCAGTCGATTCGGCTGCTGCAGTTCACCCATGTCGAACTCGAACATTTCATCGACGAGGAGATCGAGCGCAACCCCCTCCTGGAGCGCGCCGAGCCGCAGGACGATGCCGTGGGCGACCTGGCGCAGAAAACCGAGGCGGAGCCGCAAGCGGCCGCCGAAGGCGACTGGTTCGAGAACGAGGCGGGCTGGAGCGCCGAGGCGATCTCGGAAAAGCTCGATACGTCCCTGGAAAACCTGTTTCCCGACGACCCGGGCACCAGCGAGCGGCTCGGGCCTGACCTGACGGCGCAATGGAAATCGGCTTCGGGCAATAGCGGCGGCTCCTCGTCCGAAGGGCTCGATGCCGGCGACATGGCGGCGAGCGCCATCACGCTGCGCGACCATGTCGGCGAGCAAATCGCACTCGCCTTCATCGATCCCGCGGCACGCCTGATCGCCAGGGAACTCGCCGATGGCCTCGACGAAACCGGCTATGTCAGGGCCGATCTCGCCGAAATCGCCACGCGGCTGGGCGCCGACGCCGCTGCCGTGGGCAAGGTGCTGGCCGTGTGCCAGACCTTCGAGCCGGTGGGGCTGTTCGCGCGCGATCTTGCCGAATGCCTGTCGCTGCAGCTTGCCATGCGTGACCGGCTCGATCCGGCGATGAAGGCCCTGGTCGCCAATCTCGAACTGTTGGCGCGGCGCGATTTCCACGCGCTGAAACGGATCTGCGGCGTCGACGAAGAAGACCTGCTCGACATGCTGGCCGAGATCCGAGCTCTCGATCCGCGGCCGGGCATGGCGTTTTCGGGCGGCGCCAGCGACGCCATCGTCGCCGATGTCGAGGTGCGCGCGGCCAATGACGGCAGCTGGACCGTCGAACTCAATGCCGAAACGCTGCCGCGCGTGCTGGTCGATCATATCTATTTCGCCCAGGTCTCTCCGCACGCCAAGAACCAGGCGGAAAAGGATTTCCTGGCCGAGTGCCTGCAAAACGCCAACTGGCTGACGCGCAGCCTCGACCAGCGGGCAAAGACGATCCTCAAAGTGGCCTCGGAGATCGTCCGCCAGCAAGATGCCTTCCTGGTCCATGGCGTGCGCCACCTGAAGCCGCTCAACCTGCGCACGGTGGCCGATGCCATCGGCATGCACGAATCGACCGTGAGCCGGGTCACCGCGAACAAATATATGCTGACCCCGCGCGGTGTGTTTGAGCTGCGCTATTTCTTCACCGCTTCGATCGCGGCATCGGGCGGCGGCGACGCGCATTCCTCGGAAGCCGTGCGTGACCGCATCAAGCAGCTGATCGACGAGGAGAAGCCCGTCGACGTGCTGTCGGACGATGCGATCGTCGACATGCTCAGGGAAAGCGGCGTCGATATTGCGCGGCGAACGGTCGCCAAATACCGGGAAGGCATGAATATTCCATCCTCCGTGCAGCGCCGGCGCGAGAAACGAGCGTTGGCCAGCGCCGGACGCTAGAGGCAATTCCCGAGGGAATTGCGTGAAGGCAAAGAGATGAAGCGGTTCGGCGTTTCCGCGAAACGACGAACCGCTCCAGACGCCCCCGATTTTCCACAGCTTTCGAGCTTCATTGACAAGCCGCGGTGAAGTGGCTAGAAGCCCGCCCGCATGAGACGGGCTCGATGCCCGCTAGCGGATGGTCCGTCACGACAATGACCTCGGGATGGTCAAGAAGGCGGCTTGTGATCAACCGGAAAGTTTGGATTTAAATCGGCGCGAGTGACGCCGCAAAGCTTGTGCGCACGGACCACGAGTATAAACTCTGGCCAGTTTGAAGCCTGAGCAAGGAAGGTCAGTTTTCAGATGAATCTGCGCATATCGGGAAAACACATGGATATCGGCGATGCGTTCCGCACACGCATCAACGATCGTGTCGGCGAAGCAATCGGCAAATATTTCGATCGCGGCTTCGCGGGACACGTCACGGTCATCAAATCGGGCTCGCGCTATTCGGCGGATTGCATGATCCGGCTGGATTCGGGCGCTTCGCTGCAGGCCACCGGCGATGCCCAGGATCCGACGCTTGCCTTCGAGACGGCGGCGGACCGGTTGGAGACCCGGCTTCGGCGCTACAAGCGTCGCCTGAAATCGCACAATTCAGGCTCCGCCAATGGCGATCCGACCAACATCGCCTATACGGTGATGGCGCCGCTGGCTGATGACGACGAGGATATTCCGGAGAATTTCGCGCCGGCCATCGTCGCCGAATCGACCATGACGCTGAAGACAATGTCGGTGGCGTCGGCGGTGATCGAACTCGACACCAAGGACAGCCCGGTCTTCGTCTTCCGTAACGCTGGAACCGACCATCTCAACATCGTCTATCGTCGGCCCGATGGAAATATCGGCTGGATCGACCCGTCCACGACCAAGGTCTCACAAGGGTGACGACAAGGGTCGCACTGGGCGTGACGACAAGGGTCGCACTGGGATAAAAGCCGGCCGCACGAGGGGTGGGGACTGGTGACGGCAGGCGAACAAGGATTTTCAAGTATGGGTCTGAGCGATCTTATCAGCGTTCCGGCGATTTTGCCGGCGTTGAAGGCCAACTCCAAGAAGCAGCTTCTGCAGTTGCTGTCCGAGCGTGCCGCGGCGATTTCGGGCATTCCGGAACGGGAGGTGTTCGACACCATCCTGCAGCGTGAGCGGCTGGGCTCGACCGGCGTCGGCAATGGCATCGCCATTCCGCACGGCAAGCTGGCCGGCGTGAAGCGCATTGCCGGTGTTTTCGCCCGGCTGGAGACGCCGGTCGATTTCGAATCGCTGGACGACCAGCCTGTCGATCTGGTGTTTCTGCTGCTGGCGCCGGAAGGGG
The DNA here is from genome assembly GCF_000176035.2 of Mesorhizobium opportunistum WSM2075. Lineage (NCBI taxonomy): Bacteria > Pseudomonadati > Pseudomonadota > Alphaproteobacteria > Hyphomicrobiales > Phyllobacteriaceae > Mesorhizobium > Mesorhizobium opportunistum. Next base: position 1,882,205 of record NC_015675.1, read on the forward strand.
CGGGCGCCGATCACCTGAAGGCGCTGTCGCGCATTGCCCGGGTGCTGCGCGACGCCGACACCGTGGCCAAGGTCAGGGGTACGCGCGATGCCACGGCGATCCACGCGCTTTTGTCGGATACGCAGGCCTCGCACGCCGCCTGATGTCTTTTTTGAACGGATATCCAAGGGCCGCGATGAGCGGCCCTTTTCGTTTCAGCCGGCCAGTCCGCCGATTTTTGTCTTATGCAATTCCCAAGGGAAAACGCCATGCGTTTTTCCCGGGAAAACCGCCAAACACTCTTCCTGGAATTGCCTTAATGAATGGCGACGGTGGTCAGGTCGTTTTCCATGGCGCCGGCCAGTGCGCGGTCACGCGCGTCGGAAAGCAGGATCGGCTGGCCATTGGCGGCAAACAGGGCCCACAATTCCATGCCGGGCGCGATTTCACCGATATTAGGGAAGCGGCCGAGCAGTTCATCGCTCGAGACCTTGCGCAGATAAGCGACGGAGCCCTCGCCGAGATGGGCGAATTCGCCATTGGTCATGGTGATATTTTCAGTTCTGGTCATTTCAAGCCTCCTTGGCGCGAAGACGCCGCCCTTTTCAGGGGCATAGGCCATCCCGCATGAGAGCCATCGGTAAAGATCAGTCTTTCACCGATATGTTTATTTTCCGTACCAGCCGTTCGGACTCCGGCCGATCGAGGTCGATCGACAAAAGGCCGTTCTTCAGTTCCGCCGCGATAACCCGCATGCCGTCGGCCAGCACGAAGCAGCGCTGGAACTGGCGCGCGGCAATGCCGCGATGGAGGAATTCGCGCTCGGTGTCGTCGGTCTGACGGCCGCGCACGACCAACTGGTTTTCCTCCGTTGTCACATCGAGATCGCTTTCGGCGAAACCGGCGACGGCGAGCGTGATGCGCAGCCTTTCGGCCTTGCCGTCGGCACCGCTGAGCCGTTCGATGTTGTAGGGAGGGTAGCTGTCGCCGGATTTCGCCAGACGTTCCAGCGTCTTTTCCATGGCGTCGAAACCCAGGAGAAGCGGGCTGGAGAAAGGCGTCATTCGGCTCATGTTACACTGTCCTCTCAAGAGCGACATAAAGTGGAAAAACCCAGATGGCATTTTTCCCGTTGTCCTTGATATGGTCCGCCCCACGACCAAGTTCAAGCCGTCAAAGACCCGCCCAAAAAGACCAGGCCTTGGACTCACAGGAATAATCGACGACTCACAGGAATAATCGACATGGCGCTTGAAACGACGCGCGGATGCAAGGAGAAGCGTTGGGGTCGGGATCGTTCCCGGTCGAGCGGTTCGGCAGTTTGCAGACGTTTCGGCGTCCTACGGGCGCGTGATCGACCCGGTGAGCTCACGGCCAGCCAGACAAGGAATTGAAATGCCTCAACCACGCAAGATCATCATCGACACCGACCCCGGCCAGGACGATGCCGTCGCCATTCTGCTGGCACTTGGCAGCCCCGAACTGGAGATCGTCGGCATATCCGCCGTCGCCGGCAACGTGCCGCTGAAGCTTACCGAAAAGAATGCCCGCAAGATCTGCGAACTGGCCGGTCGACCCGACATGAAGGTCTATGCCGGCGCCATCCGTCCGCTGGCGCGCGAACTGGTCACCGCCGAGGCAGTGCACGGCAAGACCGGCCTCAACGGGCCGCAATTGCCCGAACCGACGATGAAGCTGCAGGAGCAGTATGCCGTCGACTTCATCGTCGAGACGCTGATGAAGGAAGACAGTGGCACCATCACGCTCTGCCCGCTCGGACCGCTGACCAACATCGCGCTGGCGCTGATCCGCGAACCGCGGATCGCGCCGCGCATCAAGGAAATCGTGCTGATGGGCGGCGGCTTCTTCGAAGGCGGCAACGTCACCCCGACGGCCGAATTCAACATCTATGTCGATCCGCAGGCGGCCGACCTGGTGTTCAAGTCCGGCATTCCGATCGTGATGATGCCGCTCGACGTCACCCACAAGGCGCTGACCACAGCCAAGCGCACGCAGGCCTTCCGCAAACTCGGCACCAAGGTCGGCATTGCCGCCGCCGAGATGCTGGAATTCTTCGAGCGCTTCGACGAGGAGAAATACGGCACCGACGGTGGCCCGCTGCACGATCCCTGCGTCATCGCCTATTTGTTGAAACCCGACCTGTTCAAGGGCCGCAACTGCAACGTCAGCGTGGAAACCGCTTCGGAGCTGACCATGGGCATGACCGTCATCGACTGGTGGGGCGTCACCAATCGGAAAAAGAACGCCATGGTGATGCGCGACATCGACCATGACGGCTTTTTCGCGCTGCTGGTGGAGAGGCTGGGGCGGCTCTAGGGGCCGTCCTTTTGCCTTCTCCCCCTGCGGGGCCCGAAGGGCGGGCGAGGCACGTGACTCGTCCAGGGCGGTGGCCGAGCGAAGCTCGGTCGGATGAGGGGTGCTCCAGGGAACTCCAACGTCTCACTCCGCTGGAACACCCCTCAACCGTCTCGGCGCTGCGCGCCGATCCACCTTCTCCCACAGGGGGAGAAGGAGGCAAGGTTCCGCTTCACTTCGACCGTGAAAACGCCAGCCACAGGCCGCCGCCGACCAGGAAGCTGCCGCTGATCCTCGACATGAGCTTGATACGGCTGGCCGACAGCAGGCGCCCGGCGCGGCCGGCAGCGAGCGCATAGGACGAATCCGAGAAGGCGGCGAAGATCATGGCGGTGAGGCCCATGACGGCGATCTGCAGCGAATAATTGCCTTGCGGGGCGATGAACTGCGGGAAGAAAGCGCCGAAGAACACCAGCGTCTTGGGATTGCTCAGCGCCACCAGCAGGCCCTGCAGGAAGAAGCCGCCGCGCGGCTTTCGCGCCGTTCCGTCGGCATTCAGCGTGCCCTTGGAGCGGAACATCTGCACGCCCATCCAGATCAGGTAGGCGGCGCCGATCAGCCTGACCCATTCGAACCAGTGGCCCATGCCCGCGATCAGCGTGTTGAGGCCGATGCCGACGATGGCGATCATGATGGCAAGCCCGGCCTGCGTGCCGGCGACATTGGCAAGGCCGGCGCGGGAGCCGTGGCGGATGCTGTTGGCGATGATCAGCGTGACCGTCGGACCGGGCACAAGGATGATGACGATGCAGGCGAGGACATAGGCGGCGTAGAGTTCCAGCGACATGGATTTTTCCCTTGGAATGCCGCCGATGCGGTGCGGCTGGCGGCAATCAATGCATGGCGGCGATGGCGATGCAAGCCGGCGCGCGAAGCGTTGCGATACGCCGATGCGCCCGGGTCAGGCGCCGGCCTGCCAGGGCAGTGTCGCCTCATAGGCCGCCGCCGCCTTGAGCACGGCGAGGTCGGCGCGCGGCCGGCCGATCAGCTGCATGCCCATTGGCCGGCCCTTGTCGTCGAAGCCAATGGGCACGTTGACCGCCGGGCAGCCGCCCAGCGTGGCGAAGGCCGAAACCTGCATCCAGCGATGATAGCTGTCCATCGCCCGACCGGCGACCTCGCGCGGCCAATGGGTGCCGACGTCGAAGGGAAAGACCTGCGCGGTCGGCAGCGCGATGAGGTCGAAGCGGTCGAAGATCGACAGCAGCATCCGATGCCAGGACGTGCGGATGACCGATGCCGCGCGGATCTGCGGTGCCGTCAGCCGCATTGCGTTTTCCACCTCCCAGGTGGCTTCCGGCTTCAGCAGGCCACGCCTGGAAGGATCGTCATAGTGGGTTTTGAGCGCGCAGCCGCTGCTGGCCTGGCGCAGCGTCACGAAGGCCTGCCACAGCGCCTCCAAATCGAAATCCGGCTTGAAGGGGTCGGCCAGGAAGGATGCTTCCGTGAACCGGCCCAGTGCCGCCTCGCACAGGTCGAGGATGCCCGGTTCGACCGGCAGATGGCCGCCGAGATCGCCGAACCAGGCGATGCGGCCGCCTTTCACCGGCGTTCCAAGCTCCTCGAGGAACGAGCCTTCCTTCTCATAGGACAAGGGCGCTTGCGGATGGTAACCCGCCTGCACGTCGAGCAGCAGCGCCATGTCGGCGACATTGCGGCCCATCGGCCCGTCGACGCCCATCTGAGCGTGGAAGACCTCGACGTCCGGCCCGCCGGGGACAAGCCCCTGCGACGGGCGGAAGCCGTAGACATTGTTCCAGGCCGCCGGATTGCGCAGCGAGCCGCCGAAATCGCTGCCGTCGGCGACGGGCACCATGTCGAGCGCCAGCGCCACCGCCGCGCCGCCGCTCGATCCGCCGGCGGTGAGCGCCGGATCGAAAGCGTTCAGTGTCGGCCCGAATACGGGGTTGTAGGTGTTCGAGCCGAGCCCGAATTCGGGGACATTGGTCTTGCCGATGATGATGGCACCGGCGTCGCGGATGCGCTCGACGAAGAAATCGTCTTCCTGGGGGACGAAATCGGCGAAGATCGACGAGCCGAAGGAGGTTCTGAGGCCGGCGGTCGAGGCGAGGTCCTTGATGGCGATCGGCAGGCCGAAGAGCGGGCCTGTTTCGCCCTGCCGGCGGCTATCGGCCGCATCGGCCTCGCGCAGGATATCGCCACGGTCGCGCAAGGAGACGATGGCGTTGACCTGCGGATTGACCGCCTCGATGCGGTCGAGGAAGGCCGCCACCACCTCGCGCACGGAAAGTTTCTTGTGCCGGATCGCGGCGGCCAGGTCGATCGCCGACAGGCGGCAGATGTCACCGGCCGGCGGCACGGCGTGTTTGGTTTTGGGGCGCAGCATCTCAGCGCTTTTCCTGCAAAGCCTGGTCGACATCCCCAGCCAGCGGGATCGCCGGCTGGGCGCCGGGCTTCAGGCAGGCCAGCGAGCCGGCCGCACCGGCGCGCGCCAGCGCCTTGTCAAGCGCAAGGCCGGACGACAGGCCGGCGGCGAAGTAACCGCAGAACGTGTCGCCGGCGCCGACCGTGTCGACAGGCGCGATCTTCATGGCCGGAACAGTCAGGAAGTCGGCTGGCGTCGCCGCCATGACGCCGTCGCCGCCGAGTGTGACGACGATGGTGCGGCCGGTTTTCGCCGCGAAGTCGCGCATGCGTGCCGCCCGGTCGCGGCCGCTCAGCTTCAACGCTTCGCCATAGAGGTCGAACTCGGTCTCGTTGGCGATCGCGTAGTCGGCCTTGCCGAGGAAGGCCGCTGCTTCGCCCTGGAAGGGCGCCGTGTTGAGCACGGTGATGGCGCCGGCCGCCCTGGCCTGGTCGAGTGCTGCATCGACGGTCGCCAGCGGGATCTCGTGCTGCAAAAGCACGATATCGCCCTTTTTCAGAAAGGCCTTCGAGAGGTCGCCGGGCAGGACGGAAGCGTTGGCCCCCGGCACCACGGCGATGATGTTCTCGCCGTCATCGCCGACCATGATCAGCGCCGTACCCGTCGAGGCAAAGGTTTCGGCGACGCCGGACAGGTCGACCTTGCCGTCGCGCAGCAGTGCCAGCGCCTCCGCGGCGAAGCTGTCCTTGCCAACGGCGCCCACCATGCGCACTTGGCCACCGGCGCGCGCGGCGGCCAGCGCCTGGTTGGCGCCCTTGCCGCCTGGCGCGGTGGCGAAACTCGAGCCGCTCACCGTCTCGCCAGGGCTCGGCAATCGGTCGACATTGGCGATAAGATCGAGGTTGATCGAGCCGACAACGATAATCAAGCAAGGCCTCCTGCCGGTACAAATTCAAGACGCCGGAGCGTCGCTTGCGCATCCTGCCGACGCACGTCGCTCCAATCGCGCGGGAAGCTAGCCTGTAAGGCCGCGGCTTGCCAGACCACGCGAGTGGTCCAGCCGGATTTGTCCTGCCGGAGCCTATTCGCAGCGCACGGTGACCGTGCCCTGATAGCTGCCGGCAGGAAAGATTCCGCTCGATTTGGTGGCGATGAGGTCGACCTGCATGCTGTGCGTTCCGTTGACGATCTTCTGCGCCACGCTGCCGGTGTTGTCGACCCCGGCACCATCCAGGCGGAAGACCGAGGCAAAGGTCACGTTGGTGCCGCCGCCGCTCGGCGCGGACGAGAATGCGGCAGGCGCTGGGGCCGAAACGGAATAGCAGTCCAGCAGGTTGAACAGGGAGCACAGCAGGGAGCTTGCCACGATGGTCGCGCTCGCGCTCGATCCGCCTGCCTGCTTGGAACTCAGTATGCCGATGGCCGGATTGGCGGTCATCGTCCCCGATCCCCCGACCATGATGGTGCAAGTGCCGATGATAGCGGCCTGCGCCGGAAGGCAAAGGCCGGCAAGTGCGGCCATCGCCAGCAGCGCGCGGTTATTTCTTCTTCTTTTTCCTGCCGTCGCCATTTCCGGTCCTGATGCTCCAGCCTTCATTGGCCCACCCAGGTGACGCGGCCGTGGGCGCTGCGGCGACGCTCGCCGTCTGGCCGTCGGCACCGAGGCCCATCTTGAGAAGTTTCAGCTCCAGCTGCAGGCGCTCGACCTCAAGTTCGTAGAGGCGGCTGCAATCGACACGCTTGGGCGTGCGCCCGATCGGGATCACCACGCGGCCGTAGGTGGCGACGTCATTGTTCGACTGGCTGTTGCCTCTGATGACGCCGAGATCGAGATAGGCGCCGCTTCCCGAAACCGCCGAGCGGCAGGTGGTGCCGTCAGCGGCATGAACCTCGTCCTGGCCCTGGGGCAAGGTGACGCCGGGCAGGTTGAAGCCGCTCTCGTTCTGGTTGAGGTTGTAGACATCCTCGGCCAGCACCGGACTGATCCCCGCCGACGCGGCCGCGAGCGCGGCTGTCAGGACTTGCGGCGCCCAAAAAACTTTCCGCATATCTGTGCCCTTATCTGCGTCTGTTGATTGGGGAAGGGGATGCTTTCGGTACAGATACGCACTTTACGCTCGGCGGCGCCGTCGAAGGGCACGACCACAAGGACAGGGCGGGAAGCCTGGGAAGCGAGTTGAAAGGCAGGCGGAGATATCCTGGCGTCCACCGGCTCAAAATCCTGATCGTAGACATGGATTTCGACCTTGATCTTCCGATCGTAGGGATTGGCCGGGAAAACGCGAACCGCGAAGACGTCGGTGAAGCTGTTGACCTCGCCGCGCATCGGCGACATCGACTGGGCGCCGGCGGCAATCGGCAGCAAGCCGAGAGTCAGCGCCATCAGGATTCGAGCTTGTTTCAAGGATCCCTCCTTCGCGATGACGCTATTCGCAGCGCAGCGTGACCGTTGCCTGATAGTTTCCGTTCGCGAAGCGGTTGCTGCCGCCCTTGGTGCCGGCGAGATGGACCGAGACGAGGTCGGCGCCGGGTGTGCCGATGCTGGTGGCCGAGCCGGTCTCGGCGATGGAATGCGCGCCGGCGGCGAAGTAGGTCGGCGTCCAGGTGGTCGAGGTGGTGTCGGCGGACGGCACCGTGGTGGTGGTGACGGGATCGACGCTCAGCGACACGCCTCCGGTTGTCGTCAGCGTGACCGTTCCGGCCGAGCCGCCGCTGTTGTGGGAACTGAGGGACTGGAGATCGGGACTGACCATCATCGTGCCATTGGTGGCAACGACAAGCGTGCAGGTCGGGTTGATCGTGCCATTGAAAGTGACGTTCTGCGTTGTGGCCAATGCGGCCCGGTCAAAACAGACAACCAGCAGAGCGGCGCCGAAGGCGGCGCGAAACGACAGCATCGAGACCCTCCTATCAAGCCGGCTCGCCCGAGTTAATACAGGTCATCATCGCGGTACCGTGGTTAATTTAGCGTTAACTTAAATAATAGACGAAAATAACATTCGTAATAACCATAGGTTGTTGCTGGTTGCATAAAGGAAAATTCGGAACAACAATCGCAGTAATACTCAATCAGAACGGCATTTATATATTTTTTCGGTGAAAATAGAAAAATCGACATTCACGTCGACACTTGCCCGGCCTCCCATCCAAGGATGGCGCGCTTGCGAGTCAGGCCCCAGTGATAGCCGGTGAGGTCGCCGGACTTGCCGATGGCGCGGTGGCAGGGAACCACGAAGGAGAGCGGATTGGCGCCGTTGGCGGCGCCGACCGCCCGGCTGGCGCTTGGCGCGCCTATGCTGGCGGCGATCGAGGAATAGGTGCGAGCCTTGCCCATCGGGATCTTGAGCAGCGCCTCCCAGACACGAACCTGGAAGTCGGTACCAATCATGACGACATGCAGCGGCTGATCGGGACGCCACAGCGTCGGGTCGAAGATGCGCGCGGCATAGGGGCCGGTCGCGGCCATGTCCTCGACATAGTTGGCGTTCGGCCAGCGGCTGGACATGTCGGCGAAGGCGGTGCGCTCCTCGCCCGGATCGCTGAAGGCAAGGCCGGCAAGCCCGCGGTCGGTGGCCATGATCAGTGCGGTGCCGAACGGCGAGGGGTGGTAGCCATAGCGGATGGTGAGGCCCGCGCCGCGCGTCTTGTAGTCGCCCGGCGACATCGCCTCATGGGTGACGAACAGGTCATGCAGCCGGCCGGGGCCGGACATGCCCAGTTCGAATGAGGTTTCAAGCAGCGGCATGCCGGAATCGAGCAATCTGCGCGCATGGTCCAGCGTCACTGCCTGGAGGAACGCCTTGGGCGACAGGCCGGCCCAGCGGGTGAAGAGTTTTTGCAGGCCGGTCGGTGTCTCGCCGACCTCTTCGGCCAGTTCTTCCAGCGATGGCTGGTCACGGTAGTCGAGGCTGATCTTCTCGATGGCGCGGCGCACGATCTCGTAGTCGCTGCCTTGCGGCGTGATGTCCTTCTCGAGGACTGCTGTGTGTGTGCTCATGGAAGCATCTCCTTGAGCCGGAATATCGCCCCTTGGGGCGCCGATCGCCACCCGAAACTTGCCTTCTTGCGGCGCATACCCAGATAGACACCCAATTTCGAACCACGAGGCACCGATGGCTGGCGAGAAAGTGCATCTGACCGGGGAAAGGGAAACCTTGCTGATGACGCTCTACGGCAAGGCGCTGGAGAGCCGGCTGCCCAATTCGCTGCTGGAGGACCATTTTGCCGACGAGGCGGTTGGCAAGATCGACTATGATTTTGCCAGGCTCAAGGTCGACGTCAATCTTGGCATCGGCCTGGCGATCCGGGCCAAGACACTGGACGTCCACGTGCAGGATTTTCTAGCCAGAAATCCCGGCGCCATCGTGCTGCATCTGGGTTGCGGGCTCGATACGCGTGTCTTTCGGGTCGATCCACCATCAGGCGTGGACTGGTTCGACGTCGACTATCCCGAGGCCATCGAACTCAGGCGCAAACTTTACCCGCCACGCGATCGCTACCATTTGGTCGGTTCGTCGCTGACCCATCCCGATTGGCTGGCTGAAATGCCGCGCAACCGCGCAGCCATCGTCGTGGCGGAGGGGCTGACGCCCTATCTCCCGGCCGAAGAAGGGCCACGCCTGCTTTCGAGGCTTGTCTCCCATCTTGCCGGCGGCGAGCTGATATTCGACGCCTATAGCCGTTTCGGCCTGAAGCTGCTTCGCCTCAATCCGGCGGTCAGGGCGACAGGCGCCGAGGTCCATTGGGCGATCGAGGATCCGCACGAGCTGGAACTGGCGATTCCGAAGCTGCGGTTCGTCGAGGATATCCCAGCCTACAAGCCCGAACACGCCGCCCGCATGGGCTGGCCCGCCAAGCTGTTCGTTCGCCTCTGGAAGCACATTCCCGCATTGCGCAAGATCGGCAGGCTTTTGCGCTACAGGTTCTGAATACGTTGTTTGCCGTAGTTCCCCGGGTTGAACGATGGGCCGCATTCGACCCTTCTCTGCCGCTGGTCGTTATGAATGACGTTCCTCATTCCGGGCGCCAAGGTGGCCAAAGCTGTCGCATGTTTTGGGGAATTTCGCGATGCCAAACTGGCATGGGCTCTTTTCAATTTCAGATTCGACGGTCGCAAATGACTGTGCAATCTGGCATTCTTTAGGCCCAATCATGATTGACCGGAGGAACAATGAGCGATCATCAAGAACACAACCCATTTGATGGCCCTCAGATGCAGGGAATGCATTACGAGCGGGCCGATATGTCGGGCGCTCATTTCGATGGTGTAAACCTCGCAGACGCACGATTTTACGCAGTTTTGACTAAGGCAAAATTCACCGACACCAATTTAAGCGAAGCGCTTTTTGACGATATCAGCCTTGCAGACGCGCGCTTTAACAACGTCAATCTGTCCGGAACCACCATCACGAACGCAAATCTATCGCGATTGACCATACGCGATGTCACATTGGCAAATTCAGATATCAAAGACGCCGATTTGACTGGGATGCGGATCAACGGCGTTCTCGTAACCGATCTATTCATGGCCTATGAACAGACGAAAACCTAAAGAAACCAGACTTGCGCGACAGATTTTTTGCAACATTGGAAGTCCGCTTTCTCGCATCGTCAGCCCGGAAGCTGACTGATCGGTTCACAAAAAGCTGCCCATCCAGGGGAGCCGAACCCACCGACATTAGGACTGGGCACCAGGTCGCGCGCAACCCGTCAAATCCTCTGCGCAGAGCTACTAGCGCGTCTTGGCGGTCGCCAGCGCCCGCGAAAAGGCCGTCGCAAAACTCTCGCGTGACTCGGGATCGAGAAAGCCGCCGATTGGTACGTTCTGGCCTTGCCCCTCGACCGTCATTTTGGTGATCCCGATCTCGGCGTGGCGGGCGACCGAAAACCTTGCCCAGAACGGATTGAAGCGATGCGCTTCCGATTTTCCGGAGGGGGCGGTCTTGCGGATGTCGAGGCTGGTGCGGGAGACCGACACCTCCTCGCGGGCGCGGGCAGCCCGATAATTGACGCGAAAGGCGATGTAGACGGCAACCACGTCGAGGCCAAAGAAGCCGAACACCGGCCAGGCGCCGCGCGACAGGAAAAACGCGCCCGTCACCAGCCAGCCGAACAGCAGCGCTCCCATCAGCACGAAGAAACCCGTCCTGCCCAGCGACCGGTGTGGGGTCAGCAGTGCCTGGAAGAATGGTTCGTCGGCCTGGAATGAGGCGTTTGTGTCGCTCATGACTGGATATTATAGGAAGGGAATGGCGAGCCCCAAGTCCAAAGAGTCTTCCATGCCCAAAAAAGAACTCGCTCCCGGCCGGCGTGACGGCTCGAACGCCAAACCACGCCCACGTCCGGCACGGGGTTCGTCGCGCTACAGCCCGGCCGAAGTGCACGAGATATTCCGGCGCTTTTCCGTCCAGCGGCCGGAGCCGAAGGGCGAACTCGAACACATCAACGCCTTCACGCTGCTGGTGGCGGTGGTGCTGTCGGCGCAGGCGACAGATGCCGGCGTCAACAAGGCGACACGAGCCCTGTTCAAGGCCGCCGATACGCCGCAGAAGATGCTGGCGCTGGGTGAGGCCAAGGTCGGCGACCACATCAGAACCATCGGTCTGTGGCGCAACAAGGCCAAGAACGTCATCGCGCTGTCCGAAGCGCTGATCCGCGACCATGGCGGCGCAGTGCCTGACGACCGCGATGAGTTGGTCAAACTGCCCGGGGTCGGGCGCAAGACCGCCAATGTCGTGCTCAACATGGCCTTCGGCCAGCATACGATGGCGGTCGACACACATATTTTCCGGATCGGCAACCGGCTCGGGCTGGCGCCCGGCAAAACGCCGGAGCAGGTCGAGCATGGGTTGTTGAAGATCATCCCGGACGAATATATGCGCCATGCGCATCACTGGCTGATCCTGCATGGCCGCTATGTCTGCAAGGCGCGCAAACCGGATTGCCCGGCCTGCGTCATCGCCGACATCTGCAAGGCGGAGGTGAAGACGACCAGCATTCCGGCGCCCCTGGTGCCGATCGCTCCACTCGAAACGGTTGCCGCTGGTTAGTAACCGTAGCCGCGCGCCATCGCCGCCGCGAAGACCGGGATCAGCAGGAAGACGAAGGCTTCGGCGCGGATATAGGTCTTGACCGAAGCCAGTTCGCTTGCTGGCACGGCGAAGGCTGGATTGGCGCTGGCCTGCCTGTTCCAGGAGATAAAACGGATGGTCGGGATGATCGACAGCAGGCCGACAACGCCAAAAGCCGCCATCTTGGCCCAGAACATCCAGTTGTAGACATAGAATTCCCAACCCTTGAGGCCCCAGAAGACACGGCCGATGCCGACGATGATGATCAGCACGGCGATGATGCCATAGTGGCGGTCGATGCCGGCGAGCCGCTTGAGCGTGACGGCGGCGAGGTCGCCGCGGATCAGCACGAACTCGGCGCCGATGATGCCCGCAAGGGAAAACACCAGCAGATGATGGACGATGGCAAGCACAAGGTCAGTGGTGTCCATGCTCATTCCCTTGGGTTTGATGACGGCACCAGAAGGGTGCTTGAATCCGCCTGCCGGGAAAATAACACTCCCGGACAAAATTCCCAGAGCGAGCTTGTGTAGCGCCACGGCGCCCTGGACGATGGCGCGTGTCGCCCTGGCCCTTGCGCCGCAGCGGCGATTTGATAAGCGCTGACGACCAGCGAGGCAGATCATCATGAACAATCCGCACGGCGTTCCGGTCATCGAGACGCAGCGAACCATCCTGCGGGCGCATCGGCTCGGCGATTTCGATGCTTATGTCGCCATGTGGGCCGATCCGATCGTCACTCGCTTCATCGGCGGCAAGCCACGCACGCGCGAGGAAAGCTGGATCCGCTTCCTGCGCCACGCCGGCCTATGGTCGCTGCTCGGCTACGGCTTCTGGGCCATCGAGGAGAAGGCGACGGGCCGCTTCGTCGGCGAGGCCGGTTTTCATGACCTGAAGCGCGATATCCAGCCATCGATAGAGGGTATCCCGGAGGCTGGCTGGGCGCTGGCGCCGACGGTGCATGGCGCCGGCCTTGCCACCGAGGTCGTCGGCCGCGTGCTTTCATGGGGTGAAGAGACATTCGGGCGCACGAAAACCGTCTGCATCATCGATCCGGAGAATACCGCCTCATTGAACGTCGCGACGAAGTGCGGCTACCGGGAAGTGGTTCGGACAAGCTATCACGACGCCCCGATGGTCCTGCTGGAGCGGCAGCCTTAAAACCGGGATTGGAGACCTTGGCCCGCCTTGCGGCGCAGCTTGCGCGCCTGATCGGCTCAAGGATCGGCGGTGTCGGCTGTGGCTGGAGTGCTTCTCGGGCCGAGCGCACCGCCGAGGCATCGAAGGGCTGCGGCATGGCGATCCCATAGCCCTGGGCATCGACGCCGATCGTCGGCAGGGCGGCTGCGATGCCGTCGCTTTCGACGACCTCGGGATGGTGCGCTTGCCCATGGCCTTGCCTCAGGCAGCGTCGACCGGCAGGGGCTCGGGAAGCTTCAAGGTCTTCACCAGCGTCGAGAGATCGGGCTCATCGATGAGCATCGCCGCGTCGGCCGGCGCCAGCCAGGCCCGCTGCCGCCGCTTGGCTTCCTGCCAGTCGGCAAGCTCTTCGGTCACTTCAAGCAGATAGACGATGACGTCGACGCGGACAAAACGGTTGGCCAGCCGCTTCCAGTAGGAATAGAGGCCCGCCGGCTGCTTCAGCGTCCTGCCGAGCACGCCGGCTTCCTCTTGCGCCTCGATGGTGGCCGCCTTGCGCCCGCTCTTGCCTTTCATTGGCCAGCCCTTGGGCACGATGAAGCGTCTCGTCGTTCTCGATGTGACCAGCATCACCTCGATGCCGCCGTGCGCGTTCAGCCGAAAGGGGATAGCCGCCACCTGGCGGATTCTCTCGCCTTTCTTGGCTTTGCGCACGGCCTTTTTCTTGGTGGCTGCCATTCGTAAAAATCCAGTCGGTGCAGTGCCCCATAGCGTGATGCGGCATCTTTGCAAAACCCAAACTGCCGCAGGGGCACTTGAAGGTCCCTACCATGTAAGTCGGCTAAATAAAAGAAGGTAGCCGCCTGTCAGCGGCAGGTGCTCACGGCGGTGTTGCCAATTATCTGCGTCTGACAGCTCGGCTTGACCCGCGGCACGACCGGCTGCGGCGGCTGGACGACCACGCGGTCCTGGGCACGATACTGCTGCTGCTGCTGCTGGAATTGCTGGCGCTGAACCCGGTTCTGCAAGGCCTGCAGGTCGTTCTGCTGGATCTGGGCATTGCCGTTGGCCGAGGGAATGATGATCTGCGCGGAAGCAGATTGACCAAAGCCCGCCAGGACCACAGCGGCCAATAGCGCCGCGGCAATGGCCGCCGGTGTTCGACGCGCTGACATTCGCTCGTTCCTGCAAAAAATCCTGTTCATCCCTTGCATATAGGGTGTTTATCCGGCGATGCCATGGCCGGCACATGGATCGCCCTGGATTGCCTTCGCGGCGGCGGAGAATCTGCCCGGCAACCCAGCATTGCACTTGACGGAAGCGATCGATTCGCCGCTCTATCGGGTTGGCGCCGGTCTCGAAACGAATGGCGTCAATGGTGTCGGCGTGTCCGTCAGGTACAACGGCGCTTTCGGGGAAACGGTCAAACAGAATGCAGTCAGCGCGTCTCTCAAGGTCGGTTTCCAGGCTGGCTCGAGGCGGAGCTGGGCGGGAGAGATCTTGATGCGGAAGTCCGTGTATTTCGTGGCGATGCTGGGTGCCGCCTGCATCGCCGGCCTGCCGGCAGCGGCGGCGCAAACCAAGGGCGACAAGGTGGCGGCGCCGCCGGCAGCCGATGCGCCACAACTGCCCGGCGGGGCATCGGCACTGTCCGAAACCCATGGCGACTGGACCGTCAACTGCCAGATATCGGGCACGAACAAGATCTGCAGCCTGTCGCATCAACAGTTCAACAAGCAAAACAACCAGCGCCTGCTGGCGATAGAACTGTCGAGCAAGACCGGCGATGACGCGACGGGTACGCTCGCCTTGCCGTTCGGACTGGCGCTCGCCAAGGGCGTCAGCCTGACCATCGACGACCAGAAACTCGACGGCAGCCTGTCATTCAACACGTGTCAGGCGGTCGGCTGCCTGGTGCCGGTGGCGTTCGATGCCAACACCACGCCGCTGCTCAAGACGGGCACGACGCTCAAGATCGACGCCTTCGCCGCCGATACCGGCCAGGCGGTGAGTTTCTCCATTCCACTCAACGGTTTCGGTGGGGCGCTGGCTCGAACCGCGGAACTCCTGTCCAATTGACGGAGCAGTTCACTGTCAACGGAACCGGTGAACTGCTCTAACTCTTTGTTTTGACGCAATTCCCAAGGGAAAGCGCTACGCGCTTTTCCCGGGAAAACCGTTCACACTTTTCCTGGAATTGCTCTGACGGCGATCGTTTTCAGCCGCTCGGCGATGAGGGCGGCGAGCCGTGCCGCCACCTCGTCCTTGGTCATCTCGGGCCATTCCTCGACACCGGCCTCGGACACGATCCGCACCCGGTTGCGATCACCGCCCATCACGCCCGAAGCGCCGATGCCGCTTTCCTGCGACACATCGTTGGCGACGATGAAATCGGCGCCCTTCTTCCTGAGCTTGGCCTCGGCGTTGCGCAGGAGATCCTGGGTCTCGGCCGCGAAGCCGACGACAAGGCGGGGCCGCTGCTTGTGATGGCCGACCCCTGCAAGGATGTCGGGGTTCTCGACCATGCGCAGTACCGGTGGCCCTTCGCCAGCCACCTTCTTGATCTTTTCATCGGCTGAATTTTCGGTGCGCCAGTCGGCGACGGCGGCGACGAACACCGCCGCGTCGGCGGGCAGGAGCTGTTCCACCGCGTCACGCATTTCCTGTGCACGCTCGACATGGATGGTCTTCACGCCGGCGGGATCGGCGATGCCGACAGGACCGGAGACGAGGCGCACGTCGGCGCCAAGCCTTGCCAATGCGGCGGCGATCGCATGGCCCTGCTTGCCGGACGAACGGTTGGCGATATAGCGCACCGGGTCGATCGGCTCGTGCGTCGGGCCGGAGGTGACGATGATCTTGCGCCCCGCCAGCGGCTTGGGGCCGACATCGAGCAGCGCCTCGACGGCGGCCACGATCTCCAGCGGTTCGGCCATGCGGCCTTCGCCGGCCTCGTTGCTCTCGGCCATCTCGCCTTTGGCCGGGCCGACGAAGCCGACGCCATCCTTGCCCAGGGTCGCGCGATTGCGGCGGGTGGCGGCGTGTGACCACATCCTGGGGTTCATGGCCGGCGCCATCAGCACCGGCTTGTCGGTGGCGATGAGCACTGTCGAGGCAAGATCGTTGGCATGGCCGTTGGCGAGCTTGGCCATCAGGTCGGCGGTGGCGGGAGCGACCACCAAAAGGTCGGCTTCGCGCGACAGCCTGATGTGGCCGACATCGTGCTCGTCATTGCGGTCGAACAGTTCGGTGAAGACATGATCGGCCGAGAGCGCGCCGACCGACAATGTGGTGACGAATTCCTGCGCCGCCAGTGTCATGACCACGCGCACCTTGGCACCGCGCTCGCGCAGCCGGCGGATGAGATGGAGCGATTTGTAGGCGGCGATGCCACCGCCGATGATGAGCAGGATGCGTTTGCCGGAAAGGGCGCCGCGCGGCGACATCTTGCCTGCCGGGGCGGCAGCCGGAATCGCCGTGCCGTGCACGCTGGTCAGCTCGCGCAGGGTCTTTTCAGGCACGATCTGGCGGTCGACAGCGGCCCGGATCATCACCCGCGCCTGTTCTTCCATGGAACGGCTATTTTCCGCCGCGAGTCGGCGCAGCAGTTCCTTGACCTCATGGTCGAGATTGCGGATCGTGATGCTAGCCATATGATTGCACTTTGCTGAGATTGATCGATTGCAATGATATCAATGCAATCAAATGCTCGCAAGCTATGGCGCTATGGCGATAGCCGAGCCTAAAAGATCTTCCAGGCGATATAGACCAGCGTCAGCGCGATCACCCATAGCGCGACACGGCCGGAGCGGCTGTAGCGCGCTTCGGCCTTGCCGATCGCGTGGGCGGTGGTCTCGTCGAAGCGCAGGCCGTGCTCGGCCATCAGGTCGATCTCGCGCGACAGCCGCTCGGTGCGGACCGCAAGCTCAGGCACCTGGCGAAGCAGCGCCAGCATCGCCTTGCCGCCGTCGCGCGCATCGGCCATCAGGCCACGCGGGCCGAGATTGCCTGATATCCAGCCGCCGACCACCGGCTCGGCCGTCTTCCACATGTTGAAGGCCGGATCGAGCGTGCGCGCCACGCCCTCGACCACCACCATGGTCTTCTGCAGCAGGATCAGTTCGGGCCGCGTCGCCATGTCGAAGAGTTCGGTGACCTCGAACAGCAGCGTCAGAAGCTTGGCCATCGAAATCGTCTCGGCCGGCTGGCCATGGATCGGCTCTCCGATGGCGCGGATCGCCTGCGCGAAAGCCGAGACATTGTGCTGGCGCGGAACGTAGCCGGCCTCGAAATGCACCTCGGCGACACGCAGATAGTCGCGCGTGATGAAGCCGTAGAGGATTTCGGCGAGGAAGCGGCGCTCCTTCTTGCCGAGCCGGCCGGCAATGCCGAGATCGACGGCGACGATGGTGCCGTTTGCCTCGACGAACAGGTTTCCCGGATGCATGTCGGCGTGGAAGAAGCCGTCGCGCAACGTATGGCGCAGGAAGGACTGGATGAGGTTGGTGGCAATCGCCTTGAGATCGTGGCCCGCCGCTTGAAGGCTCGCGATATCGTTCATCTTGATGCCGTCGACCCACTCCATGGTCAGCACGTCGCGGCCGGTGCGCTCCCAGTCGACGGATGGCACGCGAAAACCAGGATCATTCCTGGTGCTTTCGCCGAGTTCCGAGAGGGCCGCCGCCTCGAGGCGCAGATCCATCTCGATCCTGGTGGTCTGCGCCAGCGTCTCAGTCACCTCCACCGGCCGCAGCCGGCGCGACGACGGGATGTATTTCTCCTGCAGGCGCGCGGCTAGAAAATAGCTTTCCAGATCCTGGAAGAAGCGGCGGCGCACGCCCGGTCGGATCACCTTGACCGCCACCTTGGTCGCGGCGCCAGCCTGGACGGTTTCAGCGGCATGAACCTGGGCGATCGAGGCAGCGGCGACCGGATCGCCGAATTGCGTGTAGAGATCGCCTATCTTGCGCCCGAGAGAAGCCTCGATGGCGGTGACCGCCTCGACCTTCGGGAAGGTGTGCATCTTGTCTTGCAGCATGGCGAGATCGAGCGCCATGTCGTTGCCGACGACGTCGGGCCTTGTCGCCAGGAACTGGCCGAGCTTGACGTAGGACGGTCCGAGCCGGACCACCGCCTTGGCCAGTCGGTCGCTGCGCTCATAGGCCAGTGCGCGGCGGCGGGTGAACAGGCGCGCCAGTCGCCAGCCGAGTTTCGGCAGGCCTGAGAGTTCCTCGCCCGGCAAGGCGGCGACGACGCCCTCGCGCACCAGCACCCAGCCGGCCCGCACCAGCCTGAAACCAGCGCCGACGCTGCTCATGGCTGCATCCATCCGGCCGGTTCAAAGAACAGGCAGGAGCCATATCGAGGATGGGAAACGCGGTGCAGCCTCAAAGCTTCCAGCCCGAATGCAATGCCGCGATGCCGCCGGAATAATTGCGGAAGGAAACACGGTCGAAGCCCGCGTGGGTGATCATGGAAGCAAAGTTTGCCTGGTTGGGGAATTTCGCGATCGATTCGACCAGATAGGAATAGGGCTCGCCGTCGCCGGTGACCATCTTGCCGATCCTGGGAATGGCGTTGAACGACCAGGCTTCATAGACTTTGTCGAGCAGCGGCATCTCGACCTCGGAAAATTCCAGGCACAGGAAACGGCCGCCCGGCTTCAGCACGCGGAACGCTTCACCCAGAGCGACGTCGATATGCGGCACGTTGCGAATGCCGAAAGCGATGGTGTACGCGTCGAAAGTGGCGTCGGCGAAAGGCAGTTCCTCGGCATTTGCCTCGACGAAGTCGGTGTTGCCGGACAAGCCTTTCTTCTGCGCCCTGTCGCGGCCGACAGCGAGCATCGAGCCATTGATGTCGAGCACGGTGGCATGTGCGTTGCCATGGCTTGCGTCGACGATGCGAAACGCGATGTCGCCGGTGCCGCCGGCCACGTCGAGCACCTTCCAGCCCACTCTTTTCGGAGGGTTCAGCCACGTCACCATGGCATCCTTCCATAGCCGGTGCAGGCCGCCCGACATCAGATCGTTCATCAGGTCGTAGCGGTTGGCGACCTTGTGGAAAACATCGTTGACTAGGGACTGCTTTTCGCCTTCCCCTACACGCTTGAAACCATAGGAGGTTTCCATGCCGCCCGCGGCCGTGGTTCTCTCAACTGACATTTTTTTGATCCGTCATAAAACCGGCGGGACCATAGCCGATCGATGGTGCGGGCGCTATTGTTTAAGGCGCGGTGTTCAGCCGCGCTTCCAGGTGCTGGTTTTCAAGGACCTGGACTGACCGACGGGATGTTTGAATGCCTTTGAAAGCGGAACTGCACTGCCACATCGAAGGGGCAGCGGCGCCCGAACTCGTCATCCGCCAGGCGCAGAAATACGGCAAGGATACCTCGCCCTATATCCAGAACGGTTCCTTCGTCTGGCATGATTTCACGTCCTTTCTCGCGGCCTATGACTTCTCATCCGATCTGTTTCGGACCGAGGAGGATTATGCGCGGCTGGCCGACCATTATCTGACCAGCCTGGCCCGCGACGGCGCCATCTATTCCGAGGTGTTCACCTCGCCGGACCATGCGGCGAAAGCCGGACTGTCGCCCAAGGCCTATACCGACGCGCTCGGCGAAGGCATGCTGCGCGCCAAGGCCAAGACGGGCATAGAGGGCCGCATGATTGTCACCGGCGTGCGTCATGTCGGCGTGGAATCGATCGAGCGGGCGGCGCGCTTTGCGGCGCGCTGCGGGCATCCGCTGGTCACCGGCTTCGGTGTCGCCGGCGATGAGCGCATCGGCGACATGGAGGACTATGTCAGGGCTTTCGAGATCGCCCGCGAGGCTGGGCTCGGCATCACCGTCCATGCCGGCGAACTGACCGGCTGGGAGACTGTCCAGGCAGCGCTCGACCACATCCGTCCCTCGCGCATCGGCCATGGCGTGCGCGCCATCGAAAACCCGGATCTTGTCCGGCGCATCGCGGACGAAGGCGTCGTTTTGGAGTGCTGCCCGGGTTCCAACATCGCGCTCAAAGTGTTCGACAGTTTTGCCGATCATCCGTTTCCGGCGCTCAAGGCCGCCGGCTGCAAGGTGACGCTCAACTCCGACGACCCGCCCTATTTCTGGACCTCGCTGAAGCGCGAATACGACATCGCCGCCGAACATTTCGCGATGAGCGAGAAGGCGCTGGCCGCCGTCACCAAAACGGCGATCGAGGCCGCTTTCGTCGATCGCAAGACCAAGTCCGCGCTTCTTGCCCGGCTGAACGCGGCGGCGCGCTGATTTCTGCGAAATCTGTGGTCCACCGAGCCCAGGCGGTTCCTTGGCCGGCGCATAGCCGCTAGGGTCGTCCGAGCTGCCTGCCGCGCCTGCGCGCATAGGGCGACACGCATGAGGAGAACATCATGAAGGGCGTCACCGTCGTCGACCATCCGCTTGTCCAGCACAAGCTGACCATCATGCGCAAGAAGGAGACCTCCACGGCCGGCTTCCGGCGGTTGCTGCGCGAAATATCGCTGCTGCTCGGCTACGAGGTCACCCGCAATCTCGAACTGACGACGACGACGATCGAAACGCCGATGGAGACCATGGAAGCGCCGACGCTCGAGGGCAAGAAGCTGGTCTTCGCCTCGGTGCTGCGCGCCGGCAACGGCTTGCTGGAAGGCCTGCTCGACCTGGTGCCGGCGGCTCGCGTCGCCCATGTCGGCCTCTACCGCGATCACGAAACGCTGGAAGCAGTCGAGTATTTCTTCAAGGCGCCGAGCGATCTGGCCGACCGGCTGGTGATCGTCGTCGATCCGATGCTGGCGACAGCCAATTCGGCGATCGCGGCGATCGACAAATTGAAAGAGCGCGGCGCCACCAACATCCGCTTCCTGTGCCTGCTGGCGGCACCCGAAGGCATCGAGCGCTTCACCACCGCGCATCCCGACGTTCCGGTCTTCACCGCGTCCATCGACCGCCAGCTCAACGAGAAGGGCTATATCATGCCCGGCCTCGGCGACGCCGGCGACCGCATGTACGGGACCAAATAATTTACCAAATGTTTACGCAACGGCGCGGTTTTAGCGCCCGTTAAAGCGGCAAACACCATCCGGCGCTAAAGGATCGGTACTCACAAAGGCCGATCCATGCTGCGCAAACTTCTCATCTTCAGTGTCTTTGCCGGCACATCGGCGTCGATCCCGGTTGTCTACCAGTCAAATCCGCAGGTCTTCGAAAACCTTCTGAGATCGGCGGTTACGGCCAAGCCCGACGCCGAGGCTCAGGCCCAGCCGGACATCAACCTGGCATCGGTGCCCGACAAGCCGGTGGCGCCGCAGCCGGCCGGCCGCAAGGTCGTCGTCGCGGCGGACGAGCGCGGACACTTTTCATCGACCTTCAAGCTCAACGGCCGTCAGGTCGATGGCATGATCGACACCGGCGCGACACTGGTCGCGGTCAATACCTCGACGGCGCGCAGGATCGGGCTGTCGCTCAATCCGTCCGATTTCAGCCGTGAGGTCAGCACCGCCAACGGCACCATCAAGGCGGCCGTGGTGATGATCGATCGGCTGCAGATAGGCAGCATCACCGTCAATGACGTGCAGGCCATCGTGCTCGACGACAAGGCGCTGCACACCAACCTGATCGGCATGAGCTTCCTCAACAGGCTTGGCAAATACCAGGCCGAGAACGGCACCTTGCTGCTCGCCCAATAGGAAGGGTTTGGCCCGGTCAACCGCGCGCCAGAATCCGCCGCATGACGGTTTTATCCGCCGGTGGTTTCGAAGCCCCAATGGTGTAGGCGGAAAGCACGGTTGCGGCGGCGGCCTCGGCATCGGATGGCGAGCGGGCATGCACCAGCGCCAGCGGCTCGCCAGCCCCCACCTCGGCGCCGATGGGCAGCAGCCTGGTGATGCCGACCGCCGGATCGATCTTGTCGTCCGGCCGCGTGCGCCCGCCGCCCAGGCCAACCACCGCCAGGCCGATATCGCGGGTGGCGATGCCGGTGACGAAGCCGTCGGTCGTTGCCTTGACCGCAAATTCGGTTGCCGCCTCAGCCAGGTATTTTTCCGGTCTCTCGATGAAATCGGCGGGGCCGCCGAGCACCGAAACCATGCGCGCGAAGGTGGCGGCGGCGCGGCCGCTGACAAGCGTCTCCGTGGCGCGCCGCATGCCATCCTGGTTGGATGATACCAGTCCCGCCGACTGCAGCATTTCGGCCGCCAGCGCCAGCGTCACATCCTCCAGCCGCCGGTCGCGAAAACGGCCGGTCAGGAAATCGACGGCGTTGCGCACCTCGACGGCATTGCCGGCGGCGGACGCCAGCGGTTCGTTCATGCCGGTGATCAACGCCGAGACCTTCAATCCCGCGCCGCTGGCGACCTCGACCAGACTGTTGGCGAGCGCTGTCGCGTCGCGCGACTTCTCCATGAAGGCGCCGTTGCCGACCTTGACGTCGAGCACCAGCGAGCCGAGGCCGGCGGCCAGCTTCTTCGACAGGATCGAGGCGGTGATCAGCGGCACCGATTCCACGGTTCCGGTGACGTCGCGGATGGCGTAAAGCCGGCGGTCCGCCGGCGCGAGATCGGCGGTCTGGCCGATGATGGCGCAACCCGTTTCCAGCACCGCCTTGCGAAACAGCGCGATATCGGGCTGGCTGGCATAGCCGGGGATGGCATCCATCTTGTCCAGTGTGCCGCCTGTATGGCCGAGGCCACGGCCCGAGATCATCGGTACATAGGCGCCGCAGGCGGCAACGATCGGCGCCAGCATCAGCGAGACATTGTCGCCGACGCCGCCCGTCGAATGCTTGTCGGTGACGGGACCCGGCAGATCCGACCAGTCGAGCACGTCGCCGGAATCGCGCATGGCCAGTGTCGACGCCACGGCCTCGTCGCGGCTCATGCCGTTGAAGAACACCGCCATGGCAAAAGCCGCGACCTGGCCATCGGTGACGGCGCCCGACGTCACGCCGTCGATGAAGGCAGCGATCTCACGAGCCGGCAGCCTCTGGCCGTCGCGCTTGTGGCGGATGATTTCCTGCGGAAGCATCAGGTCTCCAGCAGTCCGTCGCGGAACACACGCTGCAGGACCGTCGCCAGCCGCGACCCGCCGACCGGCGCCATGTCCTTGGTCTCCTGGTGCGAAAGCTCGGCTCCGGTCATGCCGGCTGCCAGGTTGGTGATGACCGAGCAGGCGGCGACGCGCAGGCCAAGGAAGCGGGCGAGAATGACCTCCGGCACGGTCGACATGCCGACGGCGTTGGCGCCCATGATGCGCGCCATGCGGATCTCGGCCGGCGTTTCGAAGCACGGGCCGGAAAACCACATATAGACGCCCTTGTGCAGCGCCGTGCCGGTTGCCTTCGCGGCCTGTTCAATCGCTTTGCGGATGCCGGCATCATAGGCTTCAGTGAGACCGACGAAGCGGCGGTCGCTCGGCTCGCCGATCAAAGGATTGGTGCCGGAGAAGTTGATGTGGTCCGATATCAGCATGATCGAGCCCGGCAGCATCTCGGGATCGACCGAGCCGGCGGCGTTGGTGAGGATCAGTTTGGTGATGCCGATGCCGGCAAGCACTTCCAGCACCGGTCGCATCGCCGCGGCATTGCCATGCTCGTAATAGTGAGCACGGCCGGACAGCATCAGCACCGGCGTGCCGGCAAACAGCCCGGCCACCACTTCGCCGGCATGGCCGCTGACGCCGCTTCTGGGGAAGCCGGGCAGGTCGGCATAGGAGACACGGATCGGGTTCTCGATCCGGTCGACCAAGCCGCCGAGGCCCGAACCCAGCACCAGCGCCGTGGTCGGTGCCAAGCCGTCCAGCCTTTCGATAAGACGATCCACGGCCTTTTCGATCATTCCAGCCTGCCCTTCATTGGAGCCGATCTTTCACTTGAGAATATCGCCGCGAAAACCGTAGGGCAGCATGTCGCCCATGGTCACGGTCTCGGCGACGCCGGTATTGTCGCAGAGGTAGAGCTTGGTTTCCGGCCGGCAAAATTCGGCCAGCCGCTGGCGGCAGCCGCCGCAAGGCGAGCATTTGGCCATGCGCTCGGCAAGGACGGCGATTTCGACGATCTTGCCGCCGCCGCCCATGATGTAGTGGCCAAGCGCGGTGGTCTCGGCGCACCAGCCTTCGGGATAGGAGGCGACCTCGATGTTGGCGCCGCTGAAGACACGCCCGTCCTCGGTGCGCAAGGCAGCACCCACCGGAAACTTCGAGTAGGGCGCATAGGCTTTGGCCATGGCGGCCCTGGCCGCCTCGAACAGATCATGCGACATTTTAGTACTTCTCTCCCATGATCTTGTTCAAAAAGCTGGTGCCGATTTCGACCGCTGCGATTTCCCGCTGGTGCGGTCTCAGCGTTCCTTGACATAGGGCACGCCGCCGGCGCGCGGCGGGATCGCCTTGCCGATGAAGCCGGCAAGCAGGATGACGGTGAGGATATAGGGCAGGGCCTGCATGAACTGTACCGGCACCTTGCCGATCAAGGGCAGCGGTGATCCCTGCAGGCGGATTGCCGCCGCGTCGAGGAAGCCAAACAAAAGGCAAGCGAACATGGCGTTGACCGGCTTCCATTTGGCGAAGATCAGCGCGGCCAGCGCGATGTAGCCCTTGCCGGCGGTCATGTCCTTCACGAAGCCGCCATTCTGCACCATCGACAAATAGGCGCCGGCAACGCCGGTGAGGATGCCGGTGCAGATCAGCGCGCGGTAGCGCAGCCAGGCGACCGATATGCCGGCGGTGTCGACGGCGGCCGGGTTTTCGCCGACCGCGCGCAGCCTGAGGCCAAAACGGGTGCGAAACAGCACCCACCAGGTGAACGGCACCATCAGGAAGGCAAGATAGACAAGAATCGAATGGCCGGAGATCAGTTCCGCGTAGATTGGGCCGATGATCGGCACGCCGCGAACCGCCTCGGCGCCGGGCCAGATGATCGCGTCGAACCGCTCGCCAGGTCCAAGTGCCGGCGTGCGCCCGCCTTGCTGGAACCAGGCCTGGCCGAGGATGATGGTCGATCCGGCGGCGATGAAATTGATAGCCACGCCGGAGACGATCTGGTTGCCGCGGTGTGTAATCGAGGCGAAGCCGTGCACCAGCGCGAAGGCGACCGAGATCAGGATGGCCATGCCGAGGCCGAGAAGGGCCGAATGGAACACGGAAGCGGCGGCGGCGCCGGCGAAAGCGCCGACCAGCATCTTGCCCTCGAGCCCGATGTCGAAGATGCCGGCACGCTCGGAATAAAGGCCGGCGAGGCAGGCCAGCAGCAGCGGCACCGACAGGCGGATGGTCGAGTCGAGTATCTGCACGATGGCGATAAAGACATCCATCTCAGGCACCCTTTCCCTTGACCGCTTCCATCTCGACCGATCCCGGACTGAACGAGGCGAACAGCGCCTGGATGTATGGCCTGAACATGTGCTCCAGCGCGCCAGCGAACAGGATCACCAACCCCTGGATGATGACGATCATGTCGCGGCTGATCGCAGGCATCTCGAACGCGAGTTCGGCGCCGCCCTGGTAGAGCATGCCGAACAGGATCGCCGCCAGCACGATGCCGACCGGATGCAGGCGCCCCATCAGCGCCACGGCAATGCCGACGAAGCCGGCGCCGGAAACGAAGTCGATCGCGACATTGTGCTGGTCGCCCATCACCGGATTGAGCGCCATCATGCCGGCGAGCGCGCCCGAGATCATCATGGCGGTGATGATGATGCGGGTCTCCGAAATGCCGGCATAGCGCGCCGCCTTCGGGCTGTGGCCATAGGTGCGCATCTCGTAGCCGAGCTTGGTGCGCCAGATCAGCAGCCAGACCAGGAAGGCCATGACCAGCGCCAGCAGGAAGGTGACGTTGAGCGGCGCCGAGCGGATCTTGGCGCCGAACAGTTCGATGATCCAGTTGAGCTTCGGCAATTCGGCGCCGGCGAGGAAGTTGCGCGTCTGCGGTGCTTGCGAGGCCGCCGGCTTCAAGGGGCCGACCAGCAGGTAGACCATGATGGAGGCGGCGATGAAGTTGAACATGATGGTGGTGATGACGATGTGGGACCCGCGCCTGGCCTGCAGATAGGCGGGAATCAGCGCCCACAACGCGCCCACAAGCGCCGAAGCGACGATCGCCAGCGGAAATGTCAGCCACCACGGGAACACGCTGTCCAAGGGCAGACAGACGATGGCGATGCCGAGGCCGGCGATATAGGCCTGCCCCTCGGTGCCGATGTTGAACAGGCCACAATGCGCCGCCACCGCAACCGAAAGCCCGGTGAAGATGAACGTGGTGGCATAGAAGAGGGTGAAGGCGATGCCCGTTCCCCTGCCGAAGGCGCCCTCGACCAGGATGATTGCGGCGCGGAACGGATTTTCGCCGACCAGAAGCACGACGAAGCCGGCGACGATGAAAGCCACCGCCAGGTTGATCAGCGGGATCAGCCCGTAGTCGGCCCAGGCCGGCAGTTTGGCATAAGGCGTGCTCATTCCGCAGCCTCCTGGCGCTCGACGCCCGCCATCAGCAGGCCAAGCTCGCCTTCGGTCGCCTCGGGGCCGCGCTCGCCGACGATGCGGCCGGCAAACATCACCAGGATACGGTCGGAGAGCGAACGGATCTCGTCGAGCTCGACCGACACCACCAGCACTGCCTTGCCCTGGTCGCGCATGGCAATCAGGCGCTTGTGGATGAATTCGATGGCGCCGACGTCGACGCCGCGCGTCGGCTGGCCCACGATCAGCACACCGGGGTCCTGTTCCATCTCCCGCGCGAGCACGATCTTCTGCTGGTTGCCGCCGGAGAAATTGGCGGTCTTCAGGCGCGGATTGCCGGGGCGGATGTCGTATTTCTCGATCTTGTCCTTGGCATCGGCGATGATGGCCTCGATGTTGAGCAGCGGCCCTTTGAGATAGCGCGGGTCGTCGTGATAGCCGAGGATCGAATTCTCGTTCTCCTCGAAGGCCAGCACCAGCCCGACATGGTGGCGATCCTCCGGCACATGGGCCAAGCCCCGGTCGCGCAGTTCGCCCGGATCGGCGGCACCCGTCAGGTCGATCGGCGTGCCGTCGAGCATGACAGAGCCTGAAACGGCGCGCCTGATGCCGGAAATCGCCTCGAGCAGTTCGGATTGTCCGTTGCCGGCGACGCCGGCGATGCCGACGATCTCGCCGGCGCGCACGTCGAAGGAGATGTCGTCGACCATGGTGACGCCGCGGGAATCCTTGACCGTCAGGTTCTTGACTGCGAGCTTGACGCCGCCGGCTTCCGCCTCGCCCTTTTCCACCCGGAGCAGCACGCGCCGCCCCACCATCAGTTCGGCCAGTTCCCCGACGGTGGTTTTCTTGGTCTCGCGGGTCGCCACCATCGTGCCCTGGCGCATCACCGACACGGTGTCGGTGATGGCCATGATCTCGCGCAGCTTGTGGGTGATCAGCACCACCGTCTTGCCCTGTTCCTTCAACTGCTTGAGGATACGGAAGAGATGGTCGGCCTCGGCCGGCGTGAGCACGCCCGTCGGTTCGTCGAGGATCAGGATATCGGCGCCGCGATAAAGCGCCTTGAGGATTTCGACACGCTGCTGCAGGCCGACCGGCAGTTCCTCGATGATGGCGTCGGGATCGACTTCGAGCCCGTATTCGCGCTCGAGCCGCTCCAGTTCGGAACGCGCCTTGGCGATGCTGCTCTTCAGCAAGGCATTGGTTTCGGCGCCGAGGATGATGTTTTCCAGCACCGAGAAATTGTCGACCAGCATGAAATGCTGGTGCACCATGCCGATGCCGAGCGCGATCGCATCGTTGGGCGTCTTGATCGATGCCAGCTTGCCGCCAACGTGGATCTCGCCGCTGTCGGCCTGGTAGAAGCCATAGAGGATCGACATCAGCGTCGATTTGCCGGCGCCGTTTTCGCCGACGATGCCGTGGATGGTGCCGCGCGCGATCTCCAGGTTGATGTCGCGGTTGGCGCGTACGGCGCCAAAGCTCTTGTTGATGCCAATCAGTTCGATCGCGGCTTGCGCCATGCAGCCAGTCCCACTCTTATTTTTTTATCGCTTGGTCAAAATGCCTAGCATGACGCTCCGCCCATGCCAATCGGCCGGAGCGGCGTCCACTCTCGGCAAATCCCGGTGCGCTTGTCAATTTCCAACGTGTCCCTGGCCTTCATATTCGCTAATATGACGAGCCGAAATCAGCATCTTGATGAAAGCCAGGGATTGCCAATGACCATGCCCGCCGACCGGCTGACGACGCTGGAAATTCGCGCCGCCGAGCAGGAGAAGACCATCGAGGAATTGTCAGGCCAGATTGCCGAGCAGTGGAAGGTGATCGAGCGCATGCAGCGCAAGCTCGACGCGTTGACCGACCGTTTCCTGGCGCTGGAGGAGCAGTCCGCTCCCGACGTGCCGGTGACCAAGCCGCCACATTGGTGAGGAAAAAGGGGAGGGCGCAATCATGAGCGACCGCATCGCAAGGGCCGGTGACTATGTGCTTGGCCTTATGAACGACGCGGAGCGCGAACGGGCCGAGCGCGATCTGGAAATCGACCCCGCCTTCCGCGACGCGGTGGTGCAGCTTGCCGAACGCATGCATATGTTCGACCGTGCCGAAAAGCCGGGTGGCGCCAATCACTGGGCGCTGGTGACGCAACGCATCGCCGAACTGCCGCAGATGCGTGTGGTCGGCCAGGACAAGGCGAAGCCGACGCCGGTGATCAGCAAGCTGGAGCATCGTCCCCATGGCGTCGGCGTGCATTCGCTTGGCGGCCGGCGCGGGGCCATCATCGCCATCGTGCTGATCGCGGTTTTCGCGCTTGGCTATCTCGCTGGGCTTTGGTCGACGGGTAGCGCGCTTCGGCCCTGACCTGCGAGCCAATCAAATAAGATTCTTGCGAACAAGGACCCGCAACGCCGGAACTGCCATCTCCCCCCATGCGGGGGAAATGGCCGGCAGGCCAGAGGGGGGTGTGAAGGATCGCCAACCTGAATGACTTCTGAATAACGGTGAATTGGCTGTTAGGCCGAGGGACAGCACCCCCCTCTGCCTTGCCAGGCATCTCCCCCGCAAGGGGGGAGATCGGATATCGCCGAGACCTTCGCCAATCTTCAGCGTCCTTCGATATCCCTCCAAAAAACAAAACCGCCGGGCTTTCACCCGGCGGTTCGAAACCTGGTGCCTACCGATCAATAGGGGCAGGCGTTGTCGGCGGTGTAGTCGTGCACTTCGAGCTTGCCGGCGATGATGTCGGCCTTGGCCTTTTCGACCGCCGCCTTCATCTCGTCGGTCACCAGCGCCTTGTTGTTGTCGTCCAGGGCGTAGTCGACGCCGCCTTCCTTGAGGCCGAGATTTTGCAAGCCGCCCTTGAAGGTGCCGTTCTTGCCGTCCATGAAGGCGGTGTAGACGGCGACGTCGACGCGCTTCATCATCGAGGTCAGCACTTTGCCTGGCTGCAGGCCGTTCTGGTTGGAATCGACGCCGATGCCAAGCTTGCCGGCATCCGCCGCCGCCTGCAGCACGCCGACGCCGGTACCGCCGGCCGCCGCGTAGACCACGTCGGAGCCCTGGTCGATCTGCGTCTTGGCGATCTCGCCACCTTTGGCCGGGTCGTTCCAGGCCGCCGGCGTGTCGCCGGTCATGTTCTGGATGACGTCGGTCGCTCCGGCCGACTTGGCGCCGCCGACATAGCCGCATTCGAACTTGCGGATCAGCGGGATGTCCATGCCGCCGATAAAGCTGACCTTCTTGGTCTTCGAGGCCATCGCCGCCAGGATGCCGACGAGATAGGAGCCTTCATTCTCCTTGAAGACAAGCGAGCGGACATTGGGCAGATCGACGGCATCGTCGATGATGGCGAAGTTGAGGTCAGGATATTCCTTGGCGACCACCTTCAGCGCATCCTCCCAGGCAAAGCCGGCCATGACGATCGGGTTGCGGCCGTCCTCGGCGAAGCGGCGCAGCGCCTGCTCGCGCTGCGAAGCGTTGGAGACCTCGAACTCGACATAGGCGGTTCCGGTCTCGGTCTTGAATTTCTCGGCGCCGTGATAGGCTGCCTCATTGAAGGATTTGTCGAACTTGCCGCCGAGATCATAAAGGATGGCCGGCTGCACATCCGCGGCGAAAGCCGGAAGAACCATTGCGGTTGCGGCCAGGAGGCCGAGAACGATACGTTTCATGTGATCCACACCCTGTCGGTTATTTTTTCCGTTACGCACCGCTTGCCTGCCCGGTTCACCGGCAGGCACGCGACGTCAGCCAGGAGTGTATTCCCCTCCCGCTCCCGGGCAATCTGGCACGGCCTGAAACAAAATTCACGTGGAATTTTGACCTTTTGGAAAAGCGTGCCACGGGCGAGCCGCGCCGCAGTCCGATCCTTGCGCGCAAGCCGTTGGAAGGTGGCCCGTCGCTGGGCAGGGAGCAGGAAATCGATCAGTTGGCGGCGAACTGCCCCGTGCGCCGCTGCCGCCTGTAGCCGATGGCGTAAAGCAGGAAGGCCAGCACCGCGAACACCGCAAATCCCGGCTGGTTGAGCACCCACGCGATGGCGCCGTCCCACAGCAACGGACCCGCCTTGGCGCGGACGAAGGTTTCGAAGGCCGCCCGCGTGTCCGGCGAGACGGCCAGCCAGCTTGCGTTGAGCGGGGTCAGCACAAGCGCCGAGGCCGCCACCGTGCGTGTCGCGTCGAGCACCGCCATGATGACGGAAACCGACAGCGCGACCATGGCCGCTAGCCGAAAGACGAAACGAAACATCAAGCTCTCCCCCGGCCGATCCTGGACGCTTTCCAAGAGATCGCCGGCACGTGTCCCGAAACGACAAATAGAGTGGGTGTGACTGGTCCGCAATCACGATACGCGAATTTGAGGACTTGCGCGTTCTCTCCCTACGCGATGCGGCTGGCGCTATGCGACCGGCCCCTGTACGGCTGGCCTGCGCCTGCGCCGGTGAACGAGCCAGACAGCGAGAATGCCGCCGACGATGGCGCCGACCACCAGCCCGGCCAGACCGATGAACGCCGCGAAATATCCGCAGCCGCCCTCGAAGCAGCTTACTTCGGCAACATCGGCAATCACCGAGCCGGCGAAAAAACCGCCGAGGGCGCCGATGACGGCGCCGAGGATGATGCCGAGCAAGGCTGCGACAATGGAAACGAAGACCGACGGCGCTTCGGTGTCCGGCTTGGCGTAGACGGTTTCGGCGCCGGAGCCACGGCGCAGCAGGTAGATGCAAAGCAGGCCGATGGCGATCTCGGCGCCGGTGATGGCCAGGTTCTCGGCGGAGAAAACAAAGCTCGGCGAGGCAAGCACATAGGCTTGCCTCGCCAGCGACCAGATGATGATGACGGCCTGCCAGATGATGAAGTGGCGCGGGAAGCGCGCTGAGCGGCTAAAGGCGAGGCCGAGCAGGTAAAGCCCCCACAGGATCGTGACGACGTCGACGATGAGCCCGCCGATGAAGAAATAGAAGATGTCGTCCGGCAGGCCGGAATTCCCGAACAGCCACCAGGATGACGCCAGACCGTACACCGACCACGCCATGACGAAGATGAGCCATGCCACCGGGACGAAGGACAATCCGCTATCTGGGCCGTTGTGCGGACGATTGCCTGGGCGCCCGAACGGCGCCTTGTCATTGTCCGGCGCGTTGCCCGGAATTCCGCTGCTTGACGTCATGTCCGGCTGGTGCCCCCGCAAAGCCTCCCGGTCACTCGACAGTTGGTTCGAGGCGAAGTCAAGCACGGCAGCCTCCGCGGTCCTGGCTGTGCACATCATTCGGGTGGCGGCGCTTCAAAAGCGGATCTGCCGGCGGCCCGCGAAATCCCATGTCGCCGGCAAAGCGAATAGACTGCCGTTATGGCTTGGCATTCGGCGCGGGATCGACTAGATGAGCCCCGCGCCTGTTGCTTCGACGGCTCAGGTGCAGGGGAAGGACGTTCGCTGGTTGGGCGGCGTCCATGGCGCGGAAGTTCCGCATCGCAGCCCTAAGGGAGATGCATCTCCCCAACCCGCGCGGCGAAACCGGCCGGCGCGACATGCAAGGACGGAGAGGTGGCCGAGTGGTTGAAGGCGCACGCCTGGAAAGTGTGTTTACGGGAGACCGTAACGCGGGTTCGAATCCCGCTCTCTCCGCCATTATTCCACATTTCTGTCCAGCAAGGGCTAAACTGTCAGGGCGTTGGCAGCCTGTATCCGCTGATCCGCCATGGCGGGTCGCAGATAAACTACAGTGCCGAGCCTCTGTAGCGGGTGGCTTCCTTCCATAAAGCGATCGTCGGCCGCGGGGTGCGTCCCTTCACCTCGAAATTACGACCCCGATAGCTTCCCCTGGCCACCCACACTGTTTTTGAACGTCGATAGATCTTGATGCCCAATGCGCACGCCCTCGCAAGCAGTTCTGCATCATTTCGCATTTGATCGACCCTCGTCACCCGCTCCTTGAAAATTGACGTACCGATCATGCCCAACGCGCGTTGCAGCACTGTGTCGGAGCACGTTCCGTTGGGTAACGTGTCGCCACTTAAGCCTTCCGCGTTCGCGTAATATTGCGATCAATTAGAATCACCTAATTTTGGGTTGCGGCGGTACCCAACTCGCCGCCAAGGTCGGCGCGGGCTTTCAGGCAATGCCGCGTCGACCACTCCTGGCGCTTTCACTTTCGGGGCTCGTTGGCATGCCATTGCCCGTGCCCGCCGAACCCGTGTGAGCTATGTCATAGTCTGTTTCAGTCCACCCGATATCTTGATTGGCATAGTTGCATGTTTCGCCACATCGGGAGGAAAGCAGTGCCTGGTCCCCAACGCAACGTTGATGGTTATCTGGCCAGTTATGGAGGCCCTCTGGCAACGCGTATTGAAGTGATTGAGGCCGACGGTGAGTGGTTAGTGCGAATTGTTGAACATGACGAGGAGCGCACCTACTCTTTCACGTTGAAATCTTTCGCTCTGGCCTTTGCCGAAGGCCAGAGGATTCACGCAAAGCCTCCCACGGTCGTGCGGCTCGAGCGCAACCCATCGCTCCTATTCGCACATGCCCGGTTCACAGCGGTGAACGATCGATTCTAGGATGCCGCGAGGCGTGGGTCGGGTCGCGGACCTAGCCGCCCGACATCGGTGTTTGGCGCTGCCTTCCGCCTTTTGCCTGCTATCATTCTGTCGCCGGACGGGACAGTGATCGCCACGTCCTGCTTATCCCGCTGATCCGCCATTGATGCCGGCGGTCCCACGGGGCCAGCCACGCTGCCGCCCCGAAAACCTTTATGAAATTCCTATTTCTTTCCGCTTCGCCCCGTCTCGAACCTTTATGGCGATCGGGTCCATATTCCATCTCGAGCAAAAACGTCGAACGCCCTCACCAATCGAGGTGTGGCGCGCCGTATCACGTATTTCCACCTGCTTCGAGTGGGCGAAACGTAGAAAAGCGAAAGCAAGGAATAAACACGATGGATATCGTCGTTCTCGGAATAGGGATTTTGTTTTTCGTCCTTTCCTTCGCCTACGTCAAAGCCTGCGACATTCTTTAACGCGAGGACGAAACGATGCTTGTCGACTACATTCTCGGTGGCGGCGTGACGCTGTTCCTGCTCGTTTACCTGACATACGCCCTCGTTCGTCCAGAACGCTTCTGAAGGCCGGAAACCATGACTCTCAACGGATGGCTACAGATCCTCGTCTACTGCGGGATCGTCGTTTTGCTGGTGAAGCCGCTCGGTGGCTACATATACCGCGTCTTCAATGGCGACCGGACATTCCTGTCGCCGGTTCTGGGTCCGGTCGAACGCGAGCTCTATCGCATTTCGGGAACCAGTGAGCGCGAGGAACAGCATTGGACCGCCTATGCGGCGGGCATCCTGTTCTTCAGCGTCGCCAGCTTCCTGGTGCTTTATGTCCTGCAGCGGCTCCAGGGTGTGCTTCCCTACAATCCGACCGGCATGGCGTCCGTCGACGCCAACCTCGCCTTCAACACCGCCGCCAGCTTCGTCACCAACACCAACTGGCAGAACTATGGCGGCGAGAGCACGATGTCCTACCTCGTGCAGATGGCCGGCCTCACCGTGCAGAACTTCATGTCGGCCGCCGTCGGTGTCTCGATCGCCATCGCGCTGATCCGCGGCTTTGCCCGTGCCTCGGCAAAATCGATCGGCAATTTCTGGGTCGATATGACCCGCTGCACGCTCTACATCCTCCTGCCGCTCTGCATTGTGCTGACGCTGGTCTATGTCTGGCTCGGGATACCGCAGACGCTCGGTCCGTACGTCGACGCCACCACGCTGGAAGGCGCCAAGCAGACCCTCGCGCTCGGCCCGGTCGCCTCGCAGGTGGCCATCAAGATGCTCGGCACCAATGGCGGCGGTTTCTTCAATGCCAATGCCGCGCATCCGTTCGAAAATCCCGACGCCATCTCCAACCTGATCCAGATGGTGACGATCTTCGCGCTGGGTGCGGCGCTGACCAACGTCTTCGGCCGCATGGTCGGCAACCAGCGCCAGGGCTGGGCGATCCTGGCCACGATGGGCGTGCTGTTCATCGCCGGCGTCGCCATCTGCTACTGGGCGGAGGCATCCGGCAATCCGCTGGTCCATGCGCTCGGCATCGACGGCGGCAACATGGAAGGCAAGGAGAGCCGCTTCGGCATTGCCCTGTCGGCACTGTTCGCGGTCATCACCACGGCCGCCTCGTGCGGCGCCGTCAACGCCATGCATGACAGCTTCACCGCGCTCGGGGGGCTGATCCCGATGGTCAACATGCAACTCGGCGAGGTCATCGTCGGCGGCGTCGGCGCCGGTTTCTACGGCATGATGATGTTCATCGTCCTCGCCGTCTTCGTCGCCGGCCTGATGGTCGGCCGCACGCCGGAATATCTCGGCAAGAAGATCGAGGCCAAGGAAGTCAAGATGGCGATGCTGGCCATACTGTGCCTGCCGCTGGCCATGCTGATCTTCACGGCAATCGCCGTGGTGCTGCCGACGGGTGTCGCGTCCATGGCCAATGGCGGGCCGCACGGCTTCTCCGAGGTGCTCTACGCCTACACCTCGGCGGCGGCGAACAATGGCTCGACCTTTGGCGGCCTCAGCGGCAACACGCCCTGGTACAACATCACGCTCGGCATCACCATGCTGATGGGCCGCTTCCTGGTCATCATCCCGGCGCTCGCCATCGCCGGCTCGCTGGTGGCGAAGAAGACGGTGCCGGCCTCGGCCGGCACCTTCCCGACAGATGGCCCGCTGTTCGTCGGCCTGCTGGTCGGCGTCATCCTGATCGTCGCCGGCCTGACCTTCTTCCCGGCACTGGCGATCGGACCGATCGTCGAACACCTGGCCATGATCCATGGGCAGACATTCTGACACGGCCCGGCCTTGGATCAACATCATGTCCTGGTTCAACATCATGCGACGGAAGAGCCGGCCCCGGGCCGGAAACGAGGGAGAGGCAACGCCTCCTCCCTTCCCGACCATCTCCACATTCCTGGGCATTGCGGCGGTCATGATCGTGATCTGGCTGCTGGTCTATGGCCCACCCTTTTCGGCATCCGATCGATCGGTGCCTGCCAACAACATCGATACTGGAGCCAACAAATGAGCCAGTCCAAATCCGCCAGCATCATGGATGCCGGCATCCTGTGGCCCGCCGTCGGTGGAGCCTTCAGGAAGCTGAATCCGCGCACCCTGATCAGGAACCCGGTCATGTTCGTCGTTGCCGTCGTCTCGGCGCTGACGACCGTCCTGTTCGCCAAGGACCTGATCACCGGCGGCGGCGATTCCAAATTCACGCTGCAGATCATCATCTGGCTGTGGTTCACCGTGCTGTTCGCCAATTTCGCCGAGGCCGTCGCCGAAGGCCGCGGCAAGGCGCAGGCCGATTCGCTGCGCAAGGCGCGCACCGAAACCCAGGCCAAGCTTCTGACCGGTGAGGACCGCACGAAATACAAACTGGTGCCCGGCACCAGCCTGAAGGTCGGGGATGCCGTGCTGGTCGAGGCCGGCGACATCATCCCGTCGGACGGCGAGGTGGTCGAAGGCGTCGCCTCGGTGAACGAGGCGGCGATAACAGGCGAATCCGCGCCGGTCATCCGTGAATCCGGCGGCGACCGTTCTGCGGTCACCGGCGGCACGCAGGTGCTGTCCGACTGGATTCGCGTGCGCATCACGGCGGCATCGGGCCATACTTTCCTCGACCGCATGATCTCGCTGGTCGAGGGCGCCGAGCGCCAGAAGACGCCGAACGAGATAGCGCTCAACATCCTGCTGGTCGGCATGACGCTGATCTTCGTGCTAGCCACCGCCACCATCCCGAGCTTTGCCTCCTATTCGGGCGGCTACATCCCGGTGACCGTCCTGGTCGCCCTGTTCGTCACCCTGATCCCGACCACCATCGGCGCGCTGCTGTCGGCCATCGGCATCGCCGGCATGGACCGGCTGGTGCGGTTCAACGTGCTGGCGATGTCCGGCCGCGCCGTCGAGGCGGCGGGTGACGTCGACACGCTGCTGCTCGACAAGACCGGCACGATCACGCTCGGCAATCGCCAGGCGACGCAATTTCGCCCGGTCAAAGGTGTCACCGAGCAGGAGCTGGCCGACGCGGCGCAGCTCGCCTCGCTCGCCGACGAAACGCCGGAAGGCCGCTCGATCGTGGTGCTGGCCAAGGAGAAATACGCAATCCGCGCCCGCGACATGGCAACGCTGCACGCCACCTTCGTGCCCTTCACCGCGCAGACCCGTATGAGCGGCGTCGACATCGACGGTTCGTCGGTGCGCAAGGGTGCCGTCGATTCGGTGCTCGCCCATGTCAACCAGTCGGCATCGGCCGCCCATGGCGTGCGCCCGAGCAGTGACTCCATCCGCGACCTCCAGGCCATCGCAGACGAGGTCGCCAAGTCCGGCGGCACACCGCTGGCGGTGGAACGCGATGGGCGCCTGCTCGGCGTCGTCCACCTCAAGGACATCGTCAAAGGCGGCATCAGCGAGCGCTTCACAGAACTGCGCCGCATGGGCATCCGAACTGTGATGATCACCGGCGACAATCCGATGACGGCCGCTGCGATCGCCGCGGAGGCCGGCGTCGACGACTTCCTGGCCCAGGCGACGCCCGAGGACAAGCTGAAGCTGATCCGCGACGAACAGGCCAAGGGCAAGCTGGTCGCCATGTGCGGCGACGGCACCAACGATGCGCCCGCCCTTGCCCAGGCTGATGTCGGCGTGGCCATGAACACCGGCACGGTCGCGGCCCGCGAAGCCGGCAACATGATCGATCTCGACAGCGATCCGACCAAGCTGATCGAGATCGTCGAGATCGGCAAGGCGCTGTTGATGACGCGCGGCTCGCTGACGACGTTTTCGATCGCCAACGACGTCGCCAAGTACTTCGCCATCATCCCGGCGATGTTCGCCGTCTTCTACATCGCGCCGGGACAGACGACCGGGCCGCTGCAGGCACTCAACATCATGCATCTGGGGACGCCGCAGAGCGCCATCCTGTCGGCGATCATCTTCAACGCGCTGATCATCATCGCGCTGATCCCGCTGTCGCTGAAAGGCGTCAAGTATCGTGCCATCGGCGCCGGTGCGCTGCTCAGCCGCAACCTCTTGGTCTACGGCCTCGGCGGCATCATCGTCCCCTTCGTCGGCATCAAGGCGATCGACATGATCGTCACCGCCCTCGGCCTCGCTTAACTCTTTGTTTTAACGCAATTCCTGTGGGAAACCGCTTCACACTTTTCCTGGAATTGCTTTGAGGAAAATTTCCATGCTCTCCCAGATAAGACCCGCGATCATCATGATCGTCTTCTTCACGGTGCTGACCGGCCTGATCTATCCCTTGGGCATGACCGGCATCGCCCAGGCGCTGTTCCCGCGCCAGGCCAATGGCAGCCTGATCGAAAAGGACGGCAAGGTCATCGGCTCCGGCCTGATCGGCCAGGGCTTTGCCAGCGACAAGTATTTCCATGGCCGGCCTTCGGCGGCCGGCAGCAGCGGCTACGACGCAACCGCCTCCGGCGGCAGCAATCTCGGCCCGACCAATCCGAAGCTGATCGATCGCATCAAGGGCGATGCCGAAAAGCTGAAGGCGGAGAATCCGAACCAGCCGGTCCCGATGGACCTGGTGACGACGTCCGGCAGCGGCCTCGATCCAGCCATCAGCCCCGAGGCCGCCTACTTCCAGGTCGCCAGGGTGGCGAAAGCCCGGGGCATCGACGAGGCCAAGGTCAAGGCGCTCGTCGACAGCCACATCGATGGCCGCGAACTGGGCTTCCTGGGTGAGCCGGTCGTCAATGTGCTGGCGCTCAACCTCGCACTCGACGATGCGAAATAACGAAGGGGTGACCGGGGATCGACAGTACCCCTGGCGCCGTCCATGATCGAAGCTGATGCCGGACGACCGAAGCAACGAATCCAGACCTTCTCCCGACGCACTGCTCGATCATGCCGAGCGGGAAGGTCGCGGTCGTTTGCGCATATTCCTCGGTGCGGCACCAGGTGTCGGCAAGACCTATGAAATGCTGATGTCGGGCCGTGCCCGCCTGGCCGACGGCGTGGACGTGGTGATCGGCGTCGTCGAGACGCATGGCCGCAAGGAGACGATGGCCCTTGTCGAGGGCTATGAGGTCATTCCCCGCCGCAAGGTCGACTACAAGGGCCGCATCCTCGACGAGATGGATATAGACGCCATCCTCGCCCGGCGTCCGGCGCTGGTTCTCGTCGACGAGCTCGCCCACACCAACGCGCCCGGCAGCCGCCATCCCAAGCGCTATCTCGACGTCCAGGAAATCCTGACGCAAGGCATCGACGTCTACACGACGCTCAACATCCAGCATGTCGAAAGCCTGAACGATGTCGTCGCCCAGATCACCAAGGTCAGGGTGCGCGAGACGGTTCCCGATTCCATCATCGACCAGGCCGACGACGTCGAGATCATCGACCTCACGCCCGACGACCTGATCAAGCGGCTCGAGGAAGGCAAGGTCTATTTCCCCAACACCGCCCAGCGCGCGATCGAGAACTATTTCTCGCCGGGCAATCTGACCGCGCTCAGGGAACTGGCGCTGCGCCGCACGGCGCAGCGCGTCGACGACCAGTTACTGATCCATATGCAGGCCCACGCCATTCCGGGGCCGTGGGCCGCGGGCGAGCGGGTGCTCGTCTGCGTCGACGCGCGTCCGGGCGGGGCGGCCCGCATTCGCTATGCGCGCCGGCTGGCCGACCGGCTGCGCGCGCCGTGGACGGCGCTGCATGTGGATACGCCTCGTTCGGCCGCCATGTCCGAGGAGGACAAGGACCGGCTGGCGGCATTGCTGCGCCTTGCCGAACAGCTCGGCGCCGAGGTGACGACCATTCCCGGCCAGAACGTCGCGCAGGATATCGTGCGGCATGCGACGGCCAACAATTTCACCCACATCGTGGTCGGCCGGCCGACCCGGTCGCGCTGGCGCGAATTGATCGAAGGTTCGCTCACCTATGATCTCATCCGCAATGCCGGCGACATCAGCGTCCATGTCATTTCGGGAACCGAGCGCAACACCGAGGCGACGTCGAGAAGCGTCAAGGCGGCGGACGAGCAGTGGCAGTTCCAGATCTGGCCTTATCTCAGCGCCACGGGTTTTGTCGCCGGTTCGCTCGCCTTCGCCGTCCTGCTCGACCAGTTTCTCGACGTTCGCAATCTGGCGATCATCTTTCTCATCGGGGTGCTGACGTCGGCGGTGACCGGCGGCCTCTGGCCGGCCCTG
Organism: Mesorhizobium opportunistum WSM2075; assembly: GCF_000176035.2. Lineage (NCBI taxonomy): Bacteria > Pseudomonadati > Pseudomonadota > Alphaproteobacteria > Hyphomicrobiales > Phyllobacteriaceae > Mesorhizobium > Mesorhizobium opportunistum. Next base: position 1,921,764 of record NC_015675.1, read on the forward strand.
TATGCCTGTCTCGCCAGCGCCGTCGCCTTCAACTATTTCTTCCTGGAGCCGCGCTACACGCTGACGATCCGGGATCCGGAGAGCATCGTCGCGCTCGGCGTGTTCCTGGTCGTGGCGGTCATCGCCAGCAATCTGACGGCGCGCGTGCAACGCCAGGCGGTCGCCGCCCGCTCGCGGGCGCGGGCCACGGAGGACATCTACCTCTTTTCCAAGAAGCTCGCCGGTGCCGGCACGCTCGACGACGTTCTGTGGGCCACCGCCTTCCAGATCGCCTCGATGCTGAAGCTGCGCGTGGTGCTGCTTTTGCCGGAAGATGGAACGATCACCGTCAAGGCCGGCTATCCGCCCGACGATACGCTGGCGGAGGCCGACATCGCGGCCGCCCGCTGGGCCTGGGAGCACAACCGCGCGGCAGGACGCGGCGCCGACACGCTTCCCGGTGCCAAGCGCCTCTATCTGCCCCTGCGGACAGGGCGCACCGCGATCGGCGTCGTCGGGCTCGACAACGACAAGCAGGGTCCGCTGCTGACGCCAGAGCAGCAGCGCCTGCTCGACGCGCTGGCCGACCAGGCGGCGGTCGCCATCGAACGCATCCAACTGGTCGCCGACGTCGACCGTGCCAAGCTCGCCGCCGAGGCGGACAGGCTGCGTTCGGCGCTGCTCACCTCGATTTCGCATGATCTGAAGACGCCGCTCGCCGCCATCATGGGTGCGGCCGGCACGCTGCGGGAATTCGCACCGGCATTGCCGGAACAGGATCGGGCGGAACTTTTGTCGACCGTGCTTGACGAGTCCGAGCGGTTGAACCGCTTCATCGCCAATCTGCTCGACATGACCAAGATCGAGTCCGGGGCCATGGAGCCGAACTACGCTTTCCACTATGTCGGCGATATCGTCGGCTCGGCCCTGCAGAGGGCGAGGAAGATCATCGCCGAGCACAAGACCGAGATCGACATCCCCATGGATCTGCCGATGCTGAAGGTCGATCCCGTCCTGTTCGAGCAGGCGCTGTTCAATCTCCTCGACAATGCGGCGAAATACGCCCCACCCGGCTCGACGATCCGCGTGCAGGGCTGGACCGACAATGGTTCCGTCATCCTGCAGGTCATGGATGAAGGGCCGGGCATTCCGCCCGGAGACGTGGAACGGATTTTCGACACCTTCTACCGGGTGCGCAAGCGCGACCAGGTCCGCGCCGGCACCGGGCTCGGCCTGTCGATCTGCCGTGGTTTCATCGAAGCGATGGGCGGCACGATCACAGCCGCGAACCGAACCGACCGTCCGGGCGCGGTTTTCACCATCAGCATGCCGAAGCCGGCGATCCCGCCCGACCTCGACACCTCCACTACCGACGATGTTGGTGACTTGGCATGACAAACTCGAACGTCAGGATACTGGTCGTGGATGACGAGCCGCCGATCCGCAAGCTGCTGCGGGTCGGGCTCGGCAGCCAGGGCTATGCAATCAGCGAGGCGCCGAACGCCAAGGTGGCGATCGAATTGATGGAGACGGAAAAGCCTGATCTCGTCCTGCTCGACCTCGGCCTGCCGGGCATGAGCGGCCATGAACTGCTGCGCAAATGGCGTGACGATGGCCTCGACATTCCCGTCGTCATCCTCTCTAGCCGCACCGACGAGGCCGGCATCGTCAACGCGCTCGAACTCGGCGCCGACGACTATGTCACCAAGCCGTTCGGCATGAACGAGCTGGTCGCCCGCATCCGCGTGGCGCTGCGCCACAAATTCCAGCAGCAGGGTGAAAAGCCGGTTTTCCAGACCGGTGACCTCAGCGTCGACCTGGTCAAGCGCGTCGTCAAGGTCGAGGGCAAGGAGGTGAAGCTCTCGCCGAAGGAATACGAGATCCTGCGCATGCTGGTGCAGCATGCCGGCAAAGTGCTGACCCACCATTTCCTGTTGAAGCAGGTCTGGGGCGATTCGACCGACGTGCAGTATCTCAGGGTCTATGTCCGGCAACTCAGGCAGAAGATCGAGAAGACCCCGGACCAGCCACGCTACATCACCACGGAGACCGGTGTCGGCTATCGCCTGCGCGAGGTCGAGTAGGCGAGAGCCGTCACTTAACCGATTGCTTCCTGCTGCAGTCGGTTCGCGGTCGATGATGCCCGCAAGGCGGCCAGGCAGCCGAGAATTCCAAGCGGCACGAAGGCCAGGAACAGCCAGCTCGCGACATTGGCGGCCGCGTCGTGGTTCAACCCTTGCGAAAAACCGCTGGCATTGGCGACGATGCCGGCAAGGGCGGCACCCACGGCATAGCCGATGCGCTGCATGGTCGGCACCGCTGCCGAGGCAATTGTCTGCTCGTCATCCGGGGCGGAGGCGACGATGACGCGGGTCAGGAACGGCCAGGCGATGCCGAAGCCGCCGCCCTGCAACAGGGCGCAGACCAGGATCAGCGGGATAGAGCCCAGCGGTAGCGTATAGGCAAAGCCGGCGATGCCGGCGGCGATCATCAGCGCGCCGCAGACGATGATCAGCCGCTCGCGGCGCGGTGGCGCGTTGGCGACGAGGATCGACAGGATCGACCAGGCGATCGATTCGGCGGCGATGATATAACCGGTGGTCAGCAGCGGGATGTCGTGCAGGCTGGTCAACAGCAGCGGCCCGTAGACGCCGAAGGAGCAGGTCGCCACCGAGAAGGCGGCGACCATGGTCATGCCGGCGCCTACCGGCGTGCGCCACGAGAACAGCCGCGCCGGGAACAGCCGGGAGCGCGGCTTCAGCGCGTCGATGTAGAAGAACAGCGCCAGGCCGCCGAGACCGAGGGCGATCAGCAGCGAAGAGCGCAGCAAGGCGATGTCGACGCCGGCAGAGGCGATCAGCACCACGGCTACGGCAAGGCAGGCGAGGGCGGCGAACGGGAAGGGCGGCGCCTTGCCCTTGCTCGTGGTGGGTCTCGTCGCCTCGGGCGTGTCGAGCACGATGAAGCTTGCCAACGCCATGGCCGTGCCGCCGACGGTGAAGACGCCGAACGCCCAGCGCCATGAGAGAAGCTCGGTCATGATCGCGCCGAGCAACGGGCCGCTGAAGGCCGCGACGCCCCAGATCGCGGACATGATGCCGAAAAGCTGCGGCCAGATGGCACGCGAAAACAACCGCTCGACCGAGACGAAGGCCAGCGACACCAGCGCGCCGCCGCCAAGCCCCTCGATCAGGCGGCCGGCGAGGAACAGCTGCATGGAAGGCGAGGTGGCGCAGATCAACGCTCCGGCCGCGTAGAGCAGGGCGGCGACAACCATGTTGGTGCGCAGCGCCACATAACTCACCAGCCGCCCGGCCGCGGCACCGGCGACGATGGCGCCGAGCTCGTAGATCGCCAGCGACCAGCCAACGAGCTGCACGCCGGCCAGTTCACCGACCATGGCGGGCATGACGGTCGCCACCATCGTCTCATTGGTCGCGTGCAGCAGGATGCCGAGGCTGATGAAGCAGAAGCGCGCCAGGTCGCCGCTCGCCCACAATGCGCGCCAGTCGACCCTGTTTATACCGATTTCAGTCATTTCTACCCCGGCCTTGCATAGCTCGATGACGGCGCTGGGCCCAGAAGCCAGAAAGGGTTTCCGGCAGGACCATGCGTGTTGGCAACGCCGGATCGCGCGTCAGACCGGGGCGCTGTTCCGGTCAGGGCAGGCTTGTAAAACCTCAACCGCGATTGAGCTCAAGCGAAATTTTCGAGATGTTTGCGGCCGGCGGCCGGCGGTTCAATTCTCGGTGCTGCGCAGTTGGAACTGGCTGACGCCGATGGCGAGATTGATGCCGGTCTGGGTCTGCAGGCTGAGCGGCTGGAGGGTGAAGGCCTGCGACGAACCGCCAACCAGCAGATTGGCGCCGGCGCCGACGGCCGCCGTCACCTCGGCACTGGCGCCAATATAGTCGCCCGCCAGCGCACCCGGCGCGTAGATGTTCTTCAGCGGCGTCAGCACCAACCATCGCATCACCGCTTGCTTTGTCGTGCCGATGTCGAGGCCGTATTTGTTGACGGCGCCGAAATAGGCTTCCGGCGCGAAGGTCTTGTCGGAGGGGGTGAAGGTGCAGCTCAAATCCTTGGTCGAGCCGAAAATGAAGCCGGTGCCGCCTGATATGGCGCATTCAAGCGCGCCGAGTTCGATGCCACGGTCCTGGGCTCGTGCCGCACCGGCAAGCGCGGTTGCAATCACGGCAGCGGCGATGGCTGTCTTCGGCATACTGTTCCCCTCAAAAATGAAACGGCGCGGAACCATCCTATCCGGTTCCGCGCCGCGAAGTGAGGGGTCGTGGAGCCCATGGCTCCATGCATTCATTTGAGCGAGTGGATCAGCTCGAGCGACGTCACGGCGACGGCAAGATTGACGCCGGTCTGCGCCTGGACGCTGAGCGGCTCGAGCATGAAGGCGCTGTCGAAGCCACCAACCAGCAGATTGGCGCCACCGCCGGTCACGACGCTGGCCTCGGCGTTGACGCCGTAATAGCTGCCGGCGAGGTCGCCCGCGTCACGGTCGCGTGTCGCGGCAAAAACGGCCCAGACCAACTGGCCCTGATGAGTCTTGCCGAGATCGACGCCAAGCTTGGAGATGACGCCTGTGTAGACCTCGGACGGTCCATGATGGTGGGGCCGGAAGACGCAGGACACGCCCTTGTTGGACGTCACGATGTAACCGGTGCCGCCATCGATGGTGCAGTCGAGCGTGCCGAGCTGCAGCTTGCCGGCGCTGGCCGGTGCGGCAGCGAACGCGGTCATGGCGAGAGCGGCGGCGCAGGCGAGTTTCTTGATCATGGGAGGGTCCTTTTGCGATTGCTTCCAAGTAACGGCTTTGATGGCCAGACCGTTCCGCTGAAAACTTGGCGCGAACAAGGCAAGGGTCGACGGGTTGCAGCGGGGGTTAACGCGCGGTTGCCGGATCGCCGGCGAAAGCCAGAGCAGCGTGTCCTTTTGGACACGCTAACGATCTGGAATGTTTAGCGGATCTGGTGAAACCGATGTCAGCTGACGCGGGCGAGGCCGTCCTTGGCCGGCTGGTAGGTCGGGTTGAGGCGAACGGCTTCCTTGTAGGATTTCGCGGCCTTCGCCTTGTCGCCGCGCCGCTCGTAGATCAGCGCCTGGTTGGCCCAGGCCTCGGCGTTCTTGCCGTCAAGCTTGATGGCCATGTTGAAGTCGGAGAAGGCATTGTCCTCGTCGCCTGTCGCCAGATAGGAAAGGCCACGGCCGTTGTACGGTTCGGCTGCGTCCGGCGCCAGCGAGATGGCGGTCGAGAAATCCTCGATGGCGAATTTGTGCTGGCCCTGGCTCTGATAGATCAGGCCGCGATTGTGATAGGCGCGGGCATCGGTGGTGTCGAGCTGGATCGCCTTCTGGAAGTCGTTGAAGGCATCCTGGGTGCGGCCCGCCTTGCGGTAGAGATTGCCGCGGCCGATATAGGCGGCGTCATAGTTGCCGTTGATCTGGATCGAGCGGTTGTAGTCCGCAAGCGCGGCTTCCTGGTTGCCGAGGAAGCGCTGGATGAGTGCCCGGTTCGAATAGGCCTGGTAGAAATTCGGGTTGAGCTGGATGGCCTGGTTGAAATCCTTGAGCGCCGCCTGGTACTGGCCGCCGCGGCCATAGGCCGAGCCGCGCACATTGTAGCCTTCGGGATCCTGGGGATTGCGCTGGATCACCGCCGACAGCGAGGAGATGTTCTCGCTCGACCCTTGCGCCTTGTCGATGTTGTTGAACTCGCCGGTCGGGCCCGATGTCTGGCAGCCGGCAAGCACCAGTCCGGAAAGCAGGGCCGCTGTCAGGGCAAAACCACGCAATGCGGTCCCGCGCTCCACGCTCGTTGCGTTCATGTCTGCCCTGTCCTCACTTGCGCCGCGTCATTCAGGCCCGGATCCCCCCTCCGGGCCGGTCACATCAAAATAAAAAGGTGGCGGCGATTCCACATCGCGCCACCTTGGTATCCTTCGAAAAGGACGAAATATTGGCGTTAATCAGCGCGGCGGACGCGCTGCACCGGCAGCACCGCCGGCAGCCACCGGACGCGGCGTCATCGGCAGCAGCCCTTCGCGCTGTGCGCGCTTGCGGGCCAGCTTGCGGGCGCGGCGAACGGCCTCGGCCTTTTCACGGGCGCGCTTCTCGGAAGGCTTCTCGTAGTGACCGCGCATCTTCATTTCGCGGAAAATGCCTTCGCGCTGCATCTTCTTCTTGAGCGCGCGAAGCGCCTGATCAACGTTGTTGTCGCGGACGAGTACCTGCACGGGCAATCCTGTCTTTCGGGTTTGATATCAACAGGCAAGCAGCCATAGCCACTAGCCTCCGCGGCGCTCGACACCACGAATTGTGGCGGCTGATAGCAGAATCAAGCCGCGCTGTCCACAGTCGAAATGAAGGACAACGGCCAAATTGCCACCGGTTGCCCGGTAGATAGGCCATCAGCTACGCCGTGGCCAGATGCAGCCGCTCGAAATCCTCGAAGAACTCGCCGTAGTCGCAGGTGATCTCTTCGCCCGCCGCGATATCGCGGGTCGCCGTCGCGCCGCCATATTGCGAAAAATCGGTATTCGGCGTCGCCGAATGGTTCATGAAACGGCCATTGTCGACTTCATAGACCATGAAACCCGGGCGATCCGGGCTCGGATAGGCATAGCGGTCGAGCAATTCCTTCAGCGCTGGTGGCGCTGCCTCGTATTTGTCCATCGGGATCAGCCGGTCGAAATCAGGATCGAGGCGCCAGATCGAGGCACCCTTGCGGATCGGCTCGGCGGCGAACATGCCGACGCCCTCGATCGCGCTCGCGGCCACATAGGTTCGGATCAGCATCATGGTTCCAGGACCTGTTTCGGCAAGAAGAGCGGTTCGACAAACGGAATCGCCAAATCGCGCGGAAAAATCAAGACCGGCGGCCTGCGTCACTTGGACGAACGGGCCTGTTCGCCGGGTTCACGTCCGGTTGATCGAGACGCCGCCATCGGCAAACAGCGCGGTTCCCGTGGTGAAGCTCGAGGCATCGGAGGCGAGATAAAGCGCCGAGCGGGCAATCTCCTCCGGCTGTGCCATGCGCTTCAAGGCGTGGATGCCTTCGACGAAAGCGCGTGCCTGCGGCGTGGTGGTCGTCGCGCCGGGTGTGTCGGTGCCGCCGGGCAGCAGCGCGTTGACGCGTAGCCCCCTTGGCCCATATTCGGCGGCCAGCACCTGCGTCAGGCCGATCAGGCCAGCCTTGGCAGCGGCATAAGCGGCCATGCCCGGCATGCCGGCAGTGTAGCCGACAAAACTCGAGGTAAAGATCAGCGAGCCGCCGCCCCGCTCCAGCATGGCCGGTATCTGGTGCTTTGCCCCGAGAAAGGCGCTTGTCAGGTTGATGTCCATCGTCTCGTGCCATGCCGCCGGCACCATGTCGGGCAGGGGCGCCATCACGCCGACGGCGCCGGCGTTGTTGAAGGCGATGTCGAGGCCGCCGAACCTTTCCAACGGCAGATCGACAAGAGCCTTTGCATAGGCTTCGTCCCTGACGTCGCCGGCAAGCGCAACGGCGGTGCCGTCCGCGTCCGATATTTCGGCGACGAGCGCGTCGAGCTCTGCCTGGCGCCGCGCGGCGACGACGAGCTTCGCGCCTTCCTCGGCAAAGAGTTTTGCGGCAGCGCGGCCGATGCCGGAACTGGCGCCGGTGACGATGGCGACCTTGTTGGCGAGTGCGAGCATTTTTTGCATCCTTTGCTTGGCGCCAGTTCTGCCGGCGATCGGATGCTTGGTCGCAAATGGGGTTGGTCGGAGCCACCCGATACCTGCGAAGGCTGCGTCGTCCCTGAACTATTGCTTCAGCAGCCAACCGAGCCGGTCGAGCGAAAATGCGTAGCTCATGGCGATAAGCAGGGCGACGATGATGCCCGTGGTCGTGTAACCGGCCACATGGAATCCAGCAGCGCCGCCGAACAGGATGACCAATTCCAACGCCAGCCGCACCGTGCCCGGAACCGGTACTGGCGCACGGCCTGATCGGCTCGGGTCGTCGAGTACCGCGAAAGTGCCCCACAGCACGGCTGCAACAAGCGGCAGGACCAGGGCCAGGCCCCATCGCCACCATCCCTCGGAGAGGTTCCAGCCCGCGACGCCGAGACCAAGCAAGGCGGCAAGCTCCAACAGGAAGCGTAGCGTCAGATTCCACCAGGCGTTGCCCATACTCGTCCTCTCGTCCTCAAGAATCTCGCGACAGGCAGTGTGACTGACCGCAGCCATGGCAGCCAGCCCGCATGCCTGTTTCTCGTCGCGGCGCAAAACGGCAAGCGCCGTCGCAAACAGCGCAAGGGTGGAAGCGCTGTTTCGCTAGTGATACACCTCGCGCGCCGGGGCCAAGTGAACGCCTCGCCGCCATTTGCGAGGCTGGAACGTTGAAAAAATATTCGGTATTCGCCATCGCCCGCGAGGCCATGCGCGGCCATAAGGGCTGGGAGGAGCAATGGTCCTCGCCCGAGCCGAAGAAGGAATACGACGTCATCATCGTCGGCGCCGGCGGCCATGGGCTGGCCACCGCCTACTATCTCGCCAGCGTGCATGGCATCACCAATGTCGCTGTGCTGGAAAAGGGTTGGTTGGGCGGCGGCAACACCGGCCGCAACACCACCATCATCCGCTCCAACTATCTCTATGACGAGAGCGCCGGCATCTACGACCATGCGCTGAAGCTGTGGGATGGGCTTTCCCAGGAGCTCAACTACAACGTCATGTATTCGGCGCGCGGCGTCATGATGCTCGCCCACAATGTGCACGACGTCCAGGTGCTGAAGCGCCATGTCCATGCCAACCGGCTGAACGGCATCGACAATGAATGGCTGTCGCCGGAGCAGGCCAAGGAATTCTGCCCGCCGCTCAACATCTCCAGGGATGCGCGCTATCCGGTGGTCGGGACCGCCTTGCAGCGGCGCGGCGGCACGGCGCGCCACGATGCGGTGGCCTGGGGTTACGCGCGCGGCGCTTCGGCGCGCGGCGTGCACATCATCCAGAATTGCGAGGTCACCGGCGTCAAGCGGGCCGCCAATGGCGCGGTCATGGGCGTCGATACGACACGCGGCTTCATCGGCGCCAAGAAGGTCGGCGTCGTCGCTGCTGGCCATTCGTCTGTCATCATGAACATGGCCGGCGTGCGCATGCCGCTGGAAAGCTATCCGCTGCAAGCGCTGGTGTCGGAGCCGGTCAAGCCGGTGGTGCCTTGCGTGGTGATGTCCAACACCGTGCACGCCTATATCTCGCAGTCCGACAAGGGCGAGCTGGTCATCGGCGCCGGCACCGACCAGTATGTCTCCTATTCGCAGACCGGCGGCCTGCACATCTTGCAGCATACGCTCGACGCAATCTGCGAGATGTTCCCGATCTTCACGCGCATGAAGATGCTGCGCTCGTGGGGCGGCATCGTCGACGTCACGCCCGACCGCTCGCCGATCCTGGCCAAGACGCCGGTGCCCGGCCTCTACGTCAATTGCGGCTGGGGCACCGGCGGCTTCAAGGCGACGCCCGGCTCGGGCCATGTCTTTGCCCACACCATCGCCAGGGACGATCCGCATCCGATCAACGCGCCCTTCACCATCGAACGCTTCCGCACCGGCCGCCTCATCGACGAGGCCGCGGCGGCGGCGGTGGCGCATTGATGATGACGGAACTCGCTGTCGCCATGCCGCTGGTGCTGGCGGGGGAACAGGGCATGTTCCATTTGCCGTCGCCGGAAGAGGTGCGGCTGCAGCCGATCGAACGTGCCGGCAACGAGGCCGGCTGGCCGTTTTCGGTCGACGAGGGGACGCTGGCATGCGTGTGGAGCGCCGGCCAGAAAGTGGTGATGTTCTTTGAAGGCCGGCCGCATGGGCTGGACGAGGACGAGGATTTCGAGCCGCGTGGCGTGATCGTCACCACCGACCCGATGCAACTGACGCTCGGCAACATGGCCAACCGCGCTTTGTTTCGCGATGCGACAAACGTCGAGGAGCGCCTGCGGCTCGTCGCTCCATTCATGACCATGGGTCAGAAGCTTTGCGACCAACCCGCCGGCGCCCACGTCGGCCACGGCGAATTGTAGGAACGAAGACGATGCTGCTCATACGCTGCCCCTATTGCGAGGAAGAGCGCCCGGAGCTCGAATTTCGCAACGCCGGCGAGGCCCATATCGCGCGCTCGGCCAATATGGCCGGCGAGAGCGACGACGATTTCGAGAAATTCTTCTTCATCCGCTCGAACCCCAAGGGCATCATCTACGAGCGCTGGCGGCACATGCATGGCTGCGCCCGCTTCTTCAACGCAGTGCGCGACACCGTCACCGACAAGTTCGTCATGACCTACAAGGCCGGTGAGCCGAAACCCGCCAAGCTGCCCAAAAACTCCAACGAAGTGGTTACCAAATGAGCGGCGGGTTCCGCATTCCGAGCGCCGGTCGCCTCAGCCAGGCCAAGACCGCGCGGTTCAGCTTCGACGGCCAGCCCTATACCGGCATCGAGGGCGACACGTTGGCCTCGGCGCTGCTTGCCAATGGCGTGCATCTGGTCGGCCGCTCGTTCAAGTACCACCGGCCGCGCGGCATTCTGTCGGCAGGCGCGGAAGAGCCTAACGCGCTGGTGCAGATCGTGCGCGACGACGCGCGCAAGACGCCGAATGTGCGCGCCACCGTGCAGGAGCTTTATGACGGACTTGCCGCCAATTCGCAGAACCGCTGGCCGTCGCTGTCCTTCGACATAGGCGCGGTCAACGACATCGCATCGCCGATGTTTTCGGCCGGCTTCTACTACAAGACCTTCATGTGGCCCAAGGCGGCCTGGAAGAGCTTTTACGAGCCCAAGATCCGCGAAGCCGCCGGCCTTGGCGTTTCTCCGGACAAACCCGATCCCGACCATTATTCCTCGCGCTACGCGCATTGCGACGTGCTGGTTCTGGGCGGCGGTGCCGCAGGTATCGCGGCGGCATTGGCGGCGGCGGAGACCGGCGTGCGCGTCATCCTCGCCGACGAGCAGGTCGAATTCGGCGGCAGCCTGCGTTTCGAGAGTGGCGCGAAAATAGACGGCCAGGACGGTTTTGCCTGGGCACAGGCGGCGATCGCCAGACTGAGCGCGATGGACAATGTCCGCGTGCTCTCGCGCACAACTGCTTTTGGCTACTACGCGCAGAATTTCGTCGGCCTGGTCGAGCGTGTCAGCGATCATCTGAAGGCCCCCGGCCACGATTTGCCGCGCGAGCGGCTGTGGCAGGTCCGCGCCAAGCGCGTCGTGCTGGCCTCCGGCGCCATCGAGCGCCATATGGTGTTTGCGAACAACGACCGGCCGGGCATCATGCTGGCGGGCGCGGCGCGCACTTTCCTCAATCATTATGGCGTGGCGGTCGGCAGGAATGTCGGCGTCTACACCGCCAATGATTCGGCCTACGCGGCGGCGATCGACCTGAAGAAGGCCGGCGTCAACGTGGCGGCGATCGTCGACCTGCGCGACAACCCGACAGGACCGGTGATCGACGAGGCAAGGGCGCTCGGCATCGAGATCAATTTCGGCCGCGCGGTGATCCGTGCCGGCGGCAAATTGCGGGTGTCGTCGATGACCGTGCAGCCGAAGAATGGCGGCGGCGAACGCACTATCCCCGTCGACGCGATCCTGATGTCGGCCGGCTGGACGCCGTCGGTGCATCTGTTCTCGCAGTCGCGCGGCAAGGTCGCCTTCAACGACGAGACCAAGCGCTTCGTGCCGGGCATCTACGCACAAGACTGCGTCTCCGTCGGCGCCTGCAACGGCACTGACGGGCTGTCGGCGACGGTCGACGAGGCCTACGCGGCTGGCGCCAAGGCAGCGAAAGATGCCGGCGCGAAAACCGCCAAGGGCGCCAAGCCGAAGGTCGATGCCTCGGAGAGCTGGTCGCGCGGCATGCTGGGGGCTGGCCCCGGCGCCGGACCGGACACGACGGTGAAGGCGTTCGTCGATTTCCAGAACGACGTCACCGCCAAGGATATTCGCCAGGCGGTGCATGAGGGCATGCGCTCGATCGAGCACGTCAAGCGCTTCACCACCAACGGCATGGCGACCGACCAGGGCAAGACCTCCAACATGCACGGCCTGGCGATCGCCGCCGAGACGCTGGGCAAGCCGATCCCGGAAGTCGGCCTGACCACGTTCCGCGCGCCCTACACGCCGGTCACTTTCGGCGCGATCGTCAGCCATGCGCGCGGGCCGCTGTTCGACCCGACACGCAAGACCGCGATCCATCCCTGGGCCGAAGCGCAGGGCGCGGTGTTCGAGGATGTCGGCCAGTGGAAGCGCGCCTGGTATTTCCCGAAGGCGGGCGAAGACATGCATGCAGCGGTCGACCGCGAATGCGTCGCGGTTCGTAACAAGGCAGGGCTGTTCGATGCCTCGACGCTCGGCAAGATCGAAGTGGTCGGGCCGGATGCCGCCAAGTTCATGGAGTTGCTCTACACCAATCCGTGGGAGAAGCTGGAACCCGGCCGCTGCCGCTATGGCATCATGCTGCGCGAGGACGGCTTCATCTATGATGACGGCGTCGTCGGCCGACTGGCACCGGACCGTTTCCATGTGACGACGACGACCGGTGGCGCGCCGCGGGTCATGAACCACATGGAGGACTATCTCCAGACCGAGTTTCCGCATCTCAATGTCTGGCTGACCTCGATCACCGAACAATGGGCGGTGATCGCCGTGCAAGGGCCAAAGTCGCGCGACATCATCGCACCGCTGGTCGAGGGCATCGACATGTCCGACGAGGCGCTGCCGCATATGTCGGTGCGCGAAGGCAAGATCTGCGGCGTGCCAACGCGGCTGTTCCGCATGTCGTTCACCGGCGAGCGCGGCTTCGAGGTCAATGTCCCGGCCGATTACGGCCAGGCCGTCTGGGAAGCGCTGTGGGCCGAGGGCCAGAAGCATGGCGCCGCCGCCTACGGCACCGAGGCCATGCACGTATTGCGCGCCGAAAAAGGCTACATCATCGTTGGCCAGGACACCGACGGCACGGTGACCCCTGGTGATGCCGGCCTCGATTGGGCGGTCGGCAAGAAGAAGGCCGATTTCGTCGGCATCCGCGGCCTGACGCGGCCGGATCTGGTGGCCAAGGGCCGCAAGCAGTTGGTCGGCCTCAAGACCAAGGACCCTAAGGTGGTGCTGGAGGAAGGCGCGCAGATCGTCGAGGACCCGAAGCAGGCGATCCCGATGAAGATGATCGGCCATGTCACCTCGAGCTACTGGTCGGAAAATTGCGGCCGCTCCATCGCGCTGGCGCTGGTCGCCGGCGGCCGCGACCGCATGGGCGACACGCTCTACGTGCCGATGCCGAACGGAGTGATCGAAGTGGAGGTTACCGGCATGGTGTTCTTCGACGAGACGGGAGGGCGCCTCAATGGCTAAGGCTGCTGAAAAGAAGACGGTTTCCGCCGTATCGCCTTCGGTTGAGCGTCGCCCGGCACTGGCTGGACGTAGCACCACCGCAACCAACGCCAAGGTCGAGATCCTGCCGCCGGCAGAGCGTATTTCGCTGCGCGCGCCGGAGGCTTCCGTCGCGGCGCTGTCGAAGGCGCTCGGCGTGACCTTGCCGAAAAAGCCGAAGACGTCCGTGTCGAAGGCTGGCCGCACCGCGCTGTGGCTTGGGCCGGACGAATGGTTTGTCATCGACGAGGCCGGCAACGATCCGCTCGCCGCTTGCGCCACGGTTGCCGCGCTCCATTCGGCAGTGGGTGTCTCTCACCGCAATATCGCGATTGCCGTTACCGGCGCGGCGGCGGCCGCAACGATCAATTCGGGTTGCCCGCAGGATCTGTCGCTCGATGCATTCCCGGTGGGGGCTGCCTCGCGCACTATCCTTGGCAAGGCCGAAATCGTGTTGTTGCGTACGGCCGCGGACGCCTTCCGGGTCGAGTGCTGGCGTTCCTTCTCGGACTATGTCTTTACTTTCCTGTCCGAAGGGGCACGCGACGCGGCGGTCTGAACCCGGAACGTTTGCCGCGCGCGTCCGTTGTGCGGCAACAAGTCGAGGGAGAATGTCGATGCCGTCCAAGTCCGCGCCGAAGTCGCCGCCGCAATCCAAAACCGCGGCGGTCCGCTCGCTCGAACACGAGCGGCATCACGAGGCCAATGCCGAAGAGGAACTCGAGGAGGGCCTCGAGGACACTTTTCCGGCCAGCGATCCGGTGTCGATCACCGGATCAGTCATCTCAGGCGCTCCTGCCAAACCCGGCAAGGCCAAGACCGTTGCGGGACGGAAAACCCGCAAGCCCTGATTTCCCCAGTTTCAATCTTGGCGGTACCTTCTCAAGGTCCCGTCACATGCGCTATTTAAAGCGCTTTGGGAGATGAAAATGCCGATAAAAGCTGTCGTCTGGGGCGAGAACGTGCACGAGCAGACCAATGCCGCCGTGCGGGACCTCTATCCTTTGGGCATGCACGGCACTATTGCCGCCGCGCTCAACCAGGACAAGGGCATCGAAGCGACCACGGCCACCTTGCAGGAGCCCGAACATGGCCTGGGCGAGAAGCGCCTTGCCGGCACCGAGGTCCTGCTGTGGTGGGGCCACGCCGCCCATGGCGAGGTCAAGGACGAGATCGTCGAACGCGTGCAGAAGCGGGTCTGGGAAGGCATGGGGCTGATCGTGCTCCATTCCGGGCACTACTCGAAGATCTTCAAGCGCCTGATGGGTACGCCTTGCTCGCTGAAATGGCGCGAGGCGGGCGAGCGTGAACGCGTCTGGGCGATCAATCGCGGCCATCCGATCGCGCAAGGCATCGGCGAATGCCTGGAGATCGGCGAGACGGAAATGTATGGCGAGCCGTTCGCGGTGCCGGAGCCGCTGGAGACGGTATTCATCTCCTGGTACGAGGGCGGCGAGGTGTTCCGGTCGGGACTGACCTATCAGCGCGGCGCGGGACGGATCTTCTATTTTTCGCCGGGCCACGAGACCTATCCGATCTACCACAATGACGGGGTGCAACAGGTGCTGCGCAACGCCGTGCACTGGGCGCATAATCCCGCACCCGCATGGTCCGGCGTCACCAATGCGCCGAACGTGCCGACGGACAGGGCCAAGGAGAAGATCGTCCAGAAAGGCCTGCGCCTGCATGCCGATGGCGATAAGGGTCTTAGTTGATCGGCCTAAGCTGACCGCGACCTGGGCTGATCGGGGCATGAACTGGTTGGGGGTGGGTTGATGCACCGAATTCTTCTGCTCGGCACCGGCGGCATCGCCGGGCATCATGTCGAGGAGTTCGCCGGGATTCCCGGCTGCAGCATCGTGGCCTGTGTCGACCAGGTGCCAGGCCGCGCGGCGACGTTCGCCGGGGCAAACAAGATAGGCGACTGCTTCGAGAGCCTGGAGGCGGCGATCGCCTGGAGCCAGTTCGATGCCGCCATCAACGCCACGCCGGACGGCGTGCACAAGGCAACGACGCTGGCGCTGCTTGCCTCGGGCAAACACGTCTTTTGCGAGAAGCCGCTGGCGCCGAACCATGCCGACGCGCTTGTCATGACCGAAGCCGCCGAGGCAGCAGGCGTCGTCAACATGGTCAACCTGACCTATCGCAATTCGCCGGCCATCCAGGAAGCGCGGCGCATGGTGCAGGCCGGCGCCATCGGCGAACTCCGCCATGTCGAGGCGAGTTATCGGCAAAGCTGGCTGGTCAGCAAATCCTGGGGCAACTGGCGGGTCGAGGACAAATGGCTGTGGCGCCTGTCGAGCCGGCATGGATCGACAGGCGTGCTGGGTGATGTCGGCATACATATACTGGACTTCGCCACCTATGGCGCCGCCCAGGACATCGTCAGCCTGCATGCCGACCTGGTGACGTTTCCGAAGGCCGAGGGCGAGCAGATCGGCGACTACGTGCTGGACGCCAATGACAGCGTGGCGATGACAGCGCGGCTGAAGTCAGGCGCGCTCGCCACGATCATGGCGAGCCGCTACACGACAGGCCACGCCAACGATCTCTCGCTGACGCTGCACGGCACCAAGGGCGCCATCAAGGTCGAGACCGACGGCAAGGTTTCGCACCTGTCCGCCTGTCTCGGCGGAGATATCGACCTGCAGCGCTGGCGGACTCTGGCGCCGCCGGACGTCAAACGCAATGCAAGACGCTTCGCCGATGCGCTGGATAGCGGGCAAAACGGCGATCCGTCGTTCCGGCGCGCCGCCGACATGCAGAAGCTGATCGATGCAGCGTTCGAGAGTTCGGCGACCAGGCTGCCGGTCTCGATCGGCTGACGTCACCGAATGGCCGGCCGCGCCGGCCAGAAGCGTTTGGCGCAAATGTTAGAAAGCGCTCGGCACGATCCACGGGTTGATGCTGATGCCGAGGCGCGGGCCCTTGCCCTCAGCGGTGTTTTCCGTGGTGCCCTTCTTCTCGACCGAGCCGGTCGAAGCGCAATCGAGCTTCACATGGGTCCTGGTGTCGACGCAGGTCGCGGCCGGCAGGTGCTTGGCCGGCTGGGTGGCGCTGGCGGCGAAAGCCGAGCCCGACAGGGCCAGAATGGCGGCGAGGGTGAGGACGGTCTTTTTCATTGTCAGTCTCCGTTTTCCAACAGGTGAATTTCTTCGTACGTGTACGTTATGCCGTACAGATACGCCTGCCGTTCGCGAAGTTCAAGCTGAAATCGTACATGTACGGAAATTTTTTGTTAACCAAGAAATCGCCACCGGTTTACCTGGTGGCGACGAGGCTTGCAGGAAAGGAGATATCGTTCAGCAGTTGACCGGGGTCTCGGTCAGCGGAGGCACATTTTGCGTGCGCAGTGTCGCAAGCGTGAAATCGCACATCCGCTTCACAAAGGCCTGCGGGTCGCCGAAGGGGTAGAACGGAAAGGTGATCAGCAGCGAGATCGTGCCATGGCCGACCGCCCACAGCATGGTGGCGATGGCGCGCGGATCGCCCTGCAACTCGCCTGCGGCGACGCAGGCCTCGACCCGGCTGATCAGCGCCTTCATCGCCGGGTTGCCTTCCTCCATGTCCGCGTAGCTCCTGCCTTCCGGCAGCTTGGTCTTTTCGGTCATGAAGACGGTGCGGTATTCATTGGGATTGCCGAGGCCGAAGGCGGCATATTCGGTCATGACCGCCTGCAAAGCCGCGATCGGATCGTCTGACGGATGCTCCTCGATGCGCCGGGCAAGGGTCTCGAACGCATCTTCGGCCAGCGCGAACAGGATGTCCTGCTTGTCGGCGAAGTAGGAATAGACCGACATCGGTGCATAGCCGACCCGCTTGGCCAGCTTGCGGATGGTCAGACCCTCATAGCCTTCTTCCTGGACGAGCTTGTGCGCGGCTGCGACCAGTTCGGAGCGTAGCTCGGCCTTTTGTTTCTCGCGGCGTGTCTGGACGCTCGGCGGCAAGTCTGGTGCCTTTCGGTTGGTGGTGTTCCGACTAAATTATATACGCTGTACGGAAATGGACAAGGGCGCCCCAGGTTCCCAAACGGCAGGCATCAGATCGCTCCGACGCAGCCGTCTCTCCCATCACGTCACATCTCTTTGTCGATCAGTTTGACTGCAAGATGCGACAAGAGCTTCACCGCCTCGCCATAGGTTCTGGCCTTTTCGGGATTGGAGGCATTGCCGTCCAACGCCCGCTTGTAGACACCCTGGCAGATCGCTGCCAACCTGAAGAAGGAGAAGGCGAGGAAGAATGTCCAGTTGCCGATGCCAGTGAGGTCGCGTCGCCGGCAGTAAGCGGCGACATACTCCTCTTCGAAGGGCAGGCCGAGCGCCGCACGGTCAATGCCGCCGAGGCCGCGAAAGCCGGATGCGTGCGGCAAGCGCCACTGCATGCACTGATAGGCGATGTCGGCGAAGGGATGGCCAGATGTCGACAGTTCCCAGTCGAGCATCGCCAGCACCTTTGGCTGGTCCGGCGCGAAGATCAGATTATCCAGCCGGTAGTCGCCATGGACGAGCGAGACACGGCCGTCATCGGCGGGCATATGCGTTTCCAGCCAGGCGATCAGGCGGTCCATGTCGGCGATGGCGCCGGTTTCCGAAGCGCGGTACTGGCTGGTCCAGCGCGCCAGCTGCCGCTCGAAATAATTGCCCGGCCGGCCGAAATCACCGAGGCCCACGGCCTCGACATCGACGTCGTGCAAGGCCGCCAGCGTCTCGTTCATGGCGTCATAGATGGCGGAACGCTCATCGTTGTCGCGCGCCTCGGGCAGCGCCGGATCCCAGAAGATGCGGCCGTCGAGGAAATCCATGACGTAGAACATGCGGCCGATCGGCGAATCCTCCGCCGACAGATGCAGCATCCGGGGGACGGGCACCGCGCTGCCGGCAAGCGCCTTCATCACCCGAAATTCGCGGTCGACCTGATGCGCCGATTTAAGCAACTGCCCCGGCGGCTTGGCGCGCAGCACATAGCGGCCGCTTGCCGCCGTCAGCAGATAGGTCGGGTTCGACTGGCCGGATTTGAACTTTTCGATTGCGGCGAGCCCGGAAAAGCCCGGGATTTCCGCCTCGAGGTAGGACGCGAGCGCGGCCTGGTCGAGCGCGTTCGGGTCGTTCATGCGGTCTCGGGCTGGCGTTCGATCAGGGTCAGCGTCAGCCAGCGGGCGGTGAGCGCCGGTTTCTTCGAGCCCTCGATCTCGATCGTCACGTCGTGCGCGGTCTGCACCCAGCCCGACGGCCTGACCTTGACGTCGGCCAGCACGAAACGGGTGCGGATGCGGGCGCCAGTCTTGACCGGCGCCAGGAAGCGCAGCGAATCGAAGCCGTGATTGACACCCATCTTGCCGTTTTCCAGCGGCGGCATGGTCTCGAAGGTCATCGCCGACAGCAGCGACAGCGACAGGAAGCCATGGGCGATGGTGCCACCGAACGGCGTCTCGCGCTTGGCCCGCTCCGGGTCGCAGTGGATGAACTGGTGGTCGTCGGTAGCGTCCGCAAACTGGTCGATCATGCGTTGTGTGACCGCACGCCAGGGTGAAACGCCAACTTCCTTGCCGACGCTGGCCAGAAGCACATCGAGACTGATCGGTTCCACGCTCATGTCCTCCAGTTCACCCCCGGCTTCTGCGGCCGGCAAATGTCATTCCTTGAACAAGGTCAATCCATGCTGCACCGATTGCCCGCCGTCGATCGGCAGGATGGCGCCGGTGACATAGCTGCCTGCACGGCTGCACAAATAGAGCGTTGCGCCGGCAATGTCATCCGGTGTGCCGATACGGCCGATCGGAACATGACTGCCGACATGGTCGGCCTGTTCCTGGGTGCCGGTGGCAAAGGCAGTCATGCGGCTTTGGAAGGGGCCGGGTGCGAAGGCATTGACGGTGATGCGGCGAGGGGCGAATTCGAGCGCCAGCGTGCGCGTCAGATGATGAACGGCGGCCTTCGAGGCGGTGTAGGAATAGGCGTCGTCGGCGAGCGGCTGCGTGCCCATCACCGAACCCAGATTGATCACCCGGGCCGGGTCGACGTCGCTGGCGGCGGCCTCAAGCAGCGGCAGCAATTCGCGCGTCAGATGGAAGACCGCGGTGACATTGACGCCAAAAACCTTGGCCCAGGCGTGGTAGGGAAAGCTCTCCAGCGGCGCGCCCCAGGAAATCCCGGCATTGTTGATCAGAATATCGAGCTGATCGGTCCGCGCCTTGACCTCGGCGACAAGCGCGGCAATGCCGGCCTCGCTGGAGACGTCGCCTGTAAAGCCATCGGCCCGCCCCGAGGTGCCGAGATCGTTCAATTCGGCGGCGACCTTGACGCAGTCTTCGCCCTTGCGCGAGGCAATCATGACGCTGGCGCCGGCCTTGACCAGCGCGGTGGCCGCCATGCGGCCGATGCCGGTCGCCGCACCCGTCACCAGCGCGGTCTTGCCGGCCACCGAAAACAGCTCGTCCAGATAGCCCATCACAATCCTCCGCGCCCTGCCTCGGCATGCGGCAATCAGTTCGCGTTGACAAGGCTATCCGAAGTACGGTCATCCTTGCCACGGGTAAAATGCCCGGCCTGTATGAAGGGTTAGCGACCGATGACGGAGATGAACCTCGGCATGACCGAGCGGCTGAAGCCGATCCACGCCCGCGTCGCGGCCATGGTGCGCGACGAGATCATGCCGCTGGACAAGGAATTCCTCGCCGAAGTGGGCAAGGACGGTGACCGCTGGGTCTACAGCGCACGGCAAAGCGAGATCCTCGAAGGGCTTAAGAGAACCGCACGGGAGCGCGGCCTGTGGAATTTCTGGCTGACCGGCTCGGAGCGCGGCTATGGCCTATCGACTGTCGAATACGCCTATCTGGCCGAGGAGATGGGCAAGGCGCATCTCGGCGCGGAGACCTTCAACTGCTCGGCGCCAGACACCGGCAACATGGAGGTGCTGGAACGCTACGGTTCGGCCGACCACAAGAAGACGTGGCTCGATCCGCTGCTCGACGGCAAGATACGCTCGGCCTATCTGATGACCGAGCCGGATGTGGCCTCGTCGGACGCCACCAACATTGCGATGCGCTGCGAGCGGCAGGGCAACGACTATGTGCTCAATGGCGAGAAATGGTGGGCGTCGGGCGCCGGCGATCCGCGTTGCGCCATCTACATCGTCATGGTGCGGACCGGCGGCGATCAGGAGCCGCGGCACCGCCGCCATTCGATGATCCTGGTGCCATCGGACACCAAGGGCGTGACCAAAATCCGCGCCATGCAGGTCTATGGCGACGATGACGCGCCGCATGGCCACATGCACCTTCGCTTCGACAATGTCCGGGTACCCGCCTCGAACCTCATTCTCGGTGAGGGCAGGGGCTTCGAGATCGCGCAAGGCCGGCTCGGGCCGGGCCGCATCCACCACTGCATGCGCGCCATCGGCCAGGCCGAGATGGCCCTGGAGATGCTGTGCCAGCGCTCCGTGCGCCGCGAGGCCTTCGGCCAGCCCCTGGCGAAACTCGGCGCCAATTTCGACATCATCGCCGAATGCCGCATGGAGATCGAGATGGCGCGGCTGCTGTGCCTGAAGGCGGCGTGGATGATCGACCAGGGCGATGCGCGCGCCGCGGCCCCCTGGATCAGCCAGATCAAGGTCATCGCACCGCGCGTCGCGCTCAAGGTGACCGACGAGGCGGTGCAGATGTTCGGCGCCCAGGGCATCAGCCAGGATACGCCGCTGGCGCGTTCGTGGACGCATCTGAGGACGTTGCGCCTCGCCGACGGACCCGACGCCGTGCATCGCCGCCAGGTGGCGCGGACGGAGCTGAAAAAATACACGCAGGAAAAGGTCTGAGCCGTTGCCTGACCTCTGCCGGCAAGCAAGGAGCCCGCGATGACCATCCCCTCCGAAATGCAGGCGCTACTGCTGGTCGGCGACGGCTACACCAGGACGCCGAGCGGCAGCGTGCTGGAGGCGATGGAGCCCTACATCGAACCGGGCAGCATCGCGGTGCCGGCGCCTGGACCGAGCCAAGTGCTGATCAGGGTCAGTCTCGCCTCGATCAATCCTTCCGACGTCGCCTTCATCAAGGGCCAGTACGGCCAGCCGCGCGCCAAGGGCCAACCGGCCGGCTTCGAGGGCGTCGGCACGGTCGTTGCCGGCGGTGATGAGCCCTATCCGAAAAGCCTGATCGGCAAGCGGGTCGCCTTCGCCACCGGCGTCACCAACTGGGGTTCGTGGGCGCAATATGCCGTCGCCGAGGCGGCGGTCTGCATTCCGCTCCTCGACACCGTGCGTGATGAGGATGGGGCGGCGATGATCGTCAATCCGCTCACCGCGATCGCCATGTTCGAGATCGTCAGACAGGAGGGTGAAAAGGCCTTCGTCATGACTGCCGGCGCCAGCCAGCTCTGCAAGCTGATCATCGGCCTGGCTGGGGAAGCGGGGTTCCGGCCTATCGTCACCGTGCGCCGTGACGACCAGACCGCATTGCTGAAAGAGCTTGGCGCGGCGCATGTCCTCAATGAAAAGGCGCCGGACTTCAAGGCGGCGCTGCGTCAAGTGATGAAGGAAGAGCAGCCGCGCATCTTCCTCGATGCGGTGACCGGACCATTGGCCTCGGCCATCTTCGACGCCATGCCGAAGCGTTCGCGCTGGATCATCTATGGACGGCTCGATCCCGAAGCCACTGTTATCCGCGAGCCTGGCCAGCTGATCTTCCAGCACAAGCATATCGAGGGCTTCTGGCTGAGCGAATGGATGCGGCAATCCAGGGATCGTCGCGGTCCGGCGATCCTGGAAGCGCAGAAGCGGTTTTCCGACGGGCGCTGGTCGACCGACGTGACGTCGGTCGTGCCGCTCACCGAGGCCATGGCGCGGTTGCCGGCGGAACTGGCCAAGCCCAATGGCAAGGTTTTCATCCGGCCTTAAAGCAACTTCCGGAAAAGTGGGAAGCCGTTTTCCCGGGAAAAGCGCATAGCGCTTCCCCTTGGAAATTGCGTCAAAACAAAGCGTTAGCGCAATTCCTAGGGCATCTGCAGTTCGATGCCGAGGCCTTCAAAAGGCCATCGATGGTCATCAACAAAGGCCGGTCTTTGGCTTCAGGGTGGGCCAGCGGTTTCGAAGTCCACGGCTTCCGGCCCCTCTATGCCACGCTGCTTTGTCCGTGATATGCCGCCTTCAAATACAGGCGGTGATGGGAAATCGTTCTGGAATTGTGTGGGGTGCGCGGATGACGCTTTCCAAGCCGGTTTTCGACCGTTTGGGACTTGGCATGTGGATCGGAGCCTTCCTGGTCGTTCTTGCGCTCGTCCTGTGGTCACCCCACACGCGTACTGTCTGGCAGGCCTATATAGACGGCAGCGAGGCCCTTCTGGCCGGCCGGCCGCTCTACAATCTCAGCTCCGAGATGGGGTATCTCTACGCGCCGGCCTTTGCCGCGCTCTACGTTCCGCTGGTCAAGCTCGGCCCGCATCTCGGCGGCCTGACCTGGCACATTATCGGTTTCGCGGTGCTGACATTGGCCGCCATGCGGCAGGTGCGCAAGCTCGGCGGCGGGGAACTGCCATGGCTGCTTTCCTTCGGGCTCTTTCTTGCCCTGCCGATGGCGATGGGTGCAATCCGCAACGGCCAGGCGACGATCCTCTTGGCCGGCGCCTGCTGGCTCCTTACCTTTTCTGCGCTCGAGGGGCGTCGCGCCGAAACGTTCTTCTGGGCTTCCGTTGCCATCATCGCCAAGCCGACGGCGATCATCATGCTGCTGTTGCTGGGAGCCCTGCGCCTCCGGTTGATACCGGTCCTGGTGCTGGCGGTGCTGTTCGTGCTCGCCTTGCCCTACGCTTTCGCACCTGCAGGCTATCTCAACGACCAGTATCGTCTTTTCGCCGAGATGCTGACCTCGATGGCCGTCGACAACACCAGCCATTTCGTCCCCACCGATTTCACAGCCCCCTTCACCCGGATGGGACTGCCGCTGCCGGAAATCGGCGCCACGGTCATACGCATCGTCATGGCCCTGTTTACGCTCTGCGCGGTCATTTGGTTCGACCGCAGGCTCGAGCGCGGAACGGCTGATCTCGCCATCTTCCTGACGGCGACGTTCTACATGTGCGTCTTCAACCCGCGTGTCGAGCCCAACACTTATGCCATGATCGCCGTGCCCGCCGGCCTAGCCATTGCCTTGTTATGGCGCGAGGAAAAAGGCGGTGTCCTGGCCTCGGTGCTGTCGGTGATGCTGTTCCTGACCGGATTGACGGGCGTCGAGCGCCATATCCAAGATTTGACCTATCCCTGGTTTCGGCCGATCGCGGTCACCGTCATTGCCGGTTCCCTGATCTGGTGGTTCTGGGCCAAGGCGCAAGGCAAGGTGACGCGGGAAAAGGTGATGAATGAAGGGCCTGTCGCAAATGGCTGAGTCGCGACCCACTCTCGATATCGTGGCGCCGTTCTTCAACGAGGCGCAATCGGCTTCGGCTTTTGCCGAATTGCTCGACAGGCTCGAAGCCACGGTGTCGCAACGTTTCGGCATGGCCGTCCACAAGATCCTGATCGACGACGGCAGCCGCGACGATGGCGCCGAGCGATTTTCGCAGGCGCTGTCGGGTTCCTGGGAGATCGTGCGGCTCAGCCGCAATTTCGGCAAGGAAGTCGCGGTGCTTGCCGGCCTCGACCAGTCGAGGAGCGACATGGTCCTGATCATGGACGCCGATCTCCAGCATTCGATGGACATCAGCCTGAAGATGATCGCCGAACTGGTGGAAAACCCCGACATCGACGTCATCTACGCGCAGAACGACCGGCGCGAGGCCAGCTGGCGGCGCAGCCAGCTGGCACGGCTTTTCTACAGCCTGATCAACAGCAGCCAGCGCTTCGACATTCCGGAGAACGCGGGTGATTTCCGCGTCATGCGGGCCGCTGTGGCACGCGCGCTGACGAGCTTGCGCGACAAGCGGCGCTTCAACAAGGGTCTGTTCGCCTGGGCCGGCTTCCGCCAGAAGGCCATAGAATATTCGCCGGAGAACCGCGCCAGCGGTACCTCGAAATGGAGCCGCCTCAACCTGATCGCGTTCTCGTTGGAAGGGTTTACGTCGTTTTCCGTCATCCCGCTGCGCATCATCAGCCTGAGCGGGATGCTGGCGGCGCTGGCGGGCCTGCTTTACGGCGCCAAAGTGTTCTTCGAAGTGATGTTCTACGGCATTGCCGTGCCCGGCTATCCCAGCCTGATGGTCGCCGTCGTCCTGCTCGGCGGCCTCAACCTCACACTGCTCGGGCTGATCGGCGAATATGTCTGGGTCACGCTCTCGGAGAGCAAGGATCGACCGGTCTATATCGTGCGCGACGTCTTGCGCGGGGATGTCTTGCATGGTGAGGTCTTGCGCGGCGAGGTCGCCCCTGACAGGTTGCCAGGCGCACCCGGGGCATGACGCGGCGCATCCGCCTGATCGCCGACGATTACGGCCTGGCGCCAGGCGTTTCCGCCGGGATTCTCGACCTGCTCGATCGAGGGCGCCTGACGGGCACCAGCTGCATGACCGGCTTTCCCGAATGGCCTGATGCGGCAGCGCTCATAAAGCCGCTGTGCGGCCGCGCGGCGGTCGGTCTGCATCTTACCCTGACGGATCAGCCTGCGGTCACCGGCCGATCGAGCCTGGCGCCGGAAGGCCGGTTGCCGCCGCTCCGCCGGCTGGCACTGCCGGTCCTGCGCGGCCGCGTCGATGAGTGCGATGTCCATGCCGAGCTCGACGCACAGTACGGCCGCTTCGTCGAGGCGTTGGGCCGCCGGCCCGACTTCATCGACGGGCACCAGCACGTGCATTTCCTGCCGGTCGTACGCACATGGCTGCGGGCGCGTTTTTCAGAAGCTTCCGAGAAGCCGGTGCTGCGCGGGGCGCCGGCGCTCGGCAATGCCGCCGTGGCGCCGAAAGTCGCGGCAATCGCCGCCGTGGCCGCCGGCTTCAACCGTGCGATGGCGCGCGCCGGCTTCACCATTTTCGAGCCGCTCGCCGGCATCTACGACTGGCGGCAACCCGAGAGATTTGCTCCGGTTCTGCAAGCCGCTGTCGAAACACTGCCGGAACGAGGCCTGTTCATGTGCCATCCCGGCCATGTCGACGAGACATTGCGCGGGCGTGATCCGATGCAGCGGGTGCGCGAAGTGGAATTCGAGGTGCTGGCCTCGGACGCATTCGGCGCGAGCCTCGCCCGCGCCGGTGTCGAGATCATGGATGGCAGGGGATGAGCGGCGCCGACCAGCCCCAGCGTTCGACCGGCAGCAAGATCGTGCGCTTCGCCATTGTCGGGCTGGTGAACACGGCCATCGACCTTGCCGGTTTTTTCCTGCTGCTCAAGCTGCATGTCCCGCCGCTGCCGGCCAACATCGTCTCATGGTCCATCGCCGTCGTCTTCTCCTTCGTGGCGAATGGCTTCTGGTCGTTCGAGCGCAATCGCGCGATCCGGCTGCATGACGCCTTCCTTCGCTTCGTCTCGCTTGGAGCGCTGATCTCGCTCGGCGTCTCCAGCCTGTCGATCGCACTCCTTGCCGGCATCGCCGGCGTGTGGCCGGCAAAGATC
This sequence comes from Mesorhizobium opportunistum WSM2075, assembly GCF_000176035.2. Lineage (NCBI taxonomy): Bacteria > Pseudomonadati > Pseudomonadota > Alphaproteobacteria > Hyphomicrobiales > Phyllobacteriaceae > Mesorhizobium > Mesorhizobium opportunistum. The sequence goes on from NC_015675.1 coordinate 1,947,650, forward strand.
GGCGGTGTCATCGTGGCGGCGGTGCTGAATTTCATCGCCGCGCGCTGGTCGATCGAGGGCCGGCTCTTAAGATAGCGTATTCTGTTCCGGCGAAATTCCGGATGGAATATCGCGACGCACTTTCGTGGAATTTTTTATTCCGCCGGCTCCACATTGGTGTAGGCGGCTTCCTCGAGTTCGCGCTTAAGCCGTGCTTCCTCATGCGTCTTGGGCGTGATGAAGCGGCCAAGCAGGAGATAGGCGACCGGCGTCAGGAACAGCGTCGAGACGGTGGCCAGGCCCAGTCCGCCAACGATCACCCAGCCGAGCGCCACGCGCGCCTCGGCGCCGGCGCCGGCGGCCAGCACCAGCGGCACGCCGCCAAGTATGGTGCAGATCATCGTCATCATCACCGGCCGCAGGCGAATGGTCGAGGCCTGCTCGATCGCCTCGCGCACACCAAGCCCTCGATCGCGCAACTGGTTGGCGAATTCGACGATCAGGATGCCGTTCTTGGCCATGACGCCGACCAGAAGCACCAGGCCGATCTGGCTGTAGGCATTGAGGCTGGTTCCACTCAACAGCAGTGCGATGATGGCGCAGGCAAGACCTAGCGGCACCGTCGCCATGATGATAACGGCGCTGACGAAACTCTCGAACTGCGCGGCCAGCACCAGGAGGATGATGACCAGCGCGAAGCCGAAGATGGTGATCATGGCGCTGTTGGTTTCGCCCAGCGTCGCCGCCTCGGCCAGTGGCAAGATGCGGCTGCCTGGCGGCAGCAGTGGCGTGGCGATCTCCTCGGCGCGGGTCAAGGCATCGCCAAGCGCGAAATTGCCTGAGAGGTTGGAGGTGATCGCCACCGACGGCTGCTGCTGCTCGCGCGACAGCGATGGCGGCACGGCACGCTCGGTCAATGTAGCGATGGTCGACATCGGCACGAAACGGCCGTCCGCCGTCTTCAGGAAGACGTTTTCGAGGTCGGTCGGATCGTTGATCGGATTGGTGGTGGAAACCAGCTTCACGCCATAGCTGCGGTCGGCGATGTAGACGTCGACGACATCATTGCCGTCGAGCATGGCCTGCATGGTGTTGGCGAGGCCGGTGATGTCGATGCCGAGGTCGGAGGCGCGCTCGCGGTCGATGGCGACGGCAAGCTGCGGCTGGGTCGGGTCGATCGACAGGCGCGGCGTCTGGAAGCGCGGGTCCTTCTGCATCTCGGCGATGATCTTCAGCGCCGCGTCGCCGAGCGCCTTGCGGTCGTTGCCGACCAGCGCGAATTGCAGACCGTTGCCGGCGCCGCGGATACCGAGGCTGTTGGGCTGCACCGGGAAAATGCGCACGCTCGGCACCTGCTTGGTGAGCTGGCTGATCTCGGCCATGATCTCCTGCTGGCTGCGGCTGCGCTCGTTCCAGGGCGCGAGCGTCATCACCATGAAGCCGGAATTGTAGGAGCCGTTCTGGCCGGCATTCTCGAAGGTCGAGCGGATCTCGCCGGAATCGCGCATCGGCTGGATCAGTTTCTCGATCTTCTGCATCTGCTGCGTCGTGTAGTCGAGGCTGACGCCTTGCGGGGCGCTGATGCGCAATAGCACGGCGGCGCGGTCCTCGGTCGGCGTCAGTTCCTGGCGGATGGTGCCGAACAGCGTGAAGGCGGTACCGGCAAACAGCACCGCGACCAGAACCACGATCCAGGGCGCGTCGAGGCAAGCGTGCAGGCCGCGCCGATAGCCTGCATTCAAGACACCGCCGATGCGGGCGCCGATGCCGTGGCCGCCTTCGTGGTGAAGCGATGCGCTGGTCAGCATGCGCGAGGCGAGCATCGGGCAGAGCGTGAGCGCCACCACGCAGGACAGAAGCACCGACATGGCGAGCACGAAGCCGAATTCGCGAAACAGGCCGCCGGTCTGGCCGGGCAGGAACGAGATCGGCACGAAGACGGCGACCAGCGTCAACGTGGTCGCAACGACTGCGAAGAATACTTCCTGCGCGCCGAGCACGGCGGCCGCGCGCGGCCCCATGCCTTCGTTGCGCCGTCGCACGATGTTTTCGAGCACCACGATGGCGTCGTCCACCACCAGTCCAGTTGCCAGAACCAAGGCGAGCAGCGTCAGGATGTTGACCGAGAAGCCGGCCAGATAGATGGCGGCGATGGTGCCGATCATGGCCACCGGCATCGACAGGCCGGGGATCAGCGTTGCGCGCCAGTCGAGCAGGAAGACATAGATGACGATCAGCACCATGGTGACCGACAGGCCGAGCGCGATCTCGACCTCGTGCACGGCGCCCTTGACGAAGACGGCGTCGTCGCTGGTGATCTTGATCGCCATGCCCTTGGGCAGGTTCTGCTGCAATTTGGCGACGGCGGCCTGGACGCCGGTCGAAATGTCCAAAGTGTTCGATTCCGCCTGGCGGATGATGCCGATGCCGATGCCGGTCTTGCCATCCGAACGCAGCGTCGTCTGGCCGATATCGGGGCCGAGCGTGACGGTGGCGACATCGCGGATGCGCGTCGTGCCGCCGATGATGATGTTTTCGAATTCCTCGGGCGTTGTCACGTCGGCGGTCGTGCGTACGATCAGGTCCTGGTTGGTCGTGGTGATCGAGCCGGCAGGAGAATCGAAGGCGACGGACGCAAGCGCCGTCCTGAGGTCGGCGACCGTGAAGCCGAGGCTGGCGAGCTTGTTCTGGTCGACGTCGATGCGGAAGATCTTGTCGCGGTCGCCATAGACCTGGACGTCGGCGACGCCGGGCACGGCCGCCAGTTCGTCTTCGATCTGGTCCTGGACCACGACCGTCATGTCCTGGATCGACATGTTGTCGGAGGTCACCGCCAGCCGCATCACCGCGTCGGAATTGGCATCGGCCTTGACGATGCGTGGCGGATCGGCGGTGTCCGGCATCTGGTTGGCGACGCGGCCGACGGCGTCGCGCACATCGGAGGCGGCCACATTCAGGTCGACGCCGTCATTGAACTCGATGGTGACGCGGCTCGAGCCGAAGGACGACGAGGACGAAATCGACTTGACGCCGGAGACGCGGGCGACGGCACCCTCGATCGTGTCGGTCAGCTCGCGGTCGACGGTTTCGGCCGCCGCCCCCTCGAAGGTGGTGGAAACGGTGACGACGGCGCGGTCGACGTCGGGCAGTTCACGGATCTCGACGCCGTAGAAGGCGGCAAGGCCGGCAACGGCAATGAGGGTGTTCAGCACGAAGGCCATCACCGGCCTGCGGATGAACAGGGCGGTGAAGCCGGTGTCGCTGGCGGCGTTGACGGGGCCGGTCATGAGCCTTCGGCGGCGTTGGGGTTGGGCTGCTCCTGGCCGGCGATGCGAACCTCGCCGCCCTCGCTGACGCTCTGCGTGCCTTCGGTGACCACCATGTCGCCGTTGTCGATCTTCGCATCGATCAGCACGGTTTCAGTGTTGCGCTGGATGATGCGCACCGGCACCCGCTTGGCCTTGCCGTCTTCGATCTGCCAGACATAGGCACCGTCCGATCCCCACAGGATCGCCAGCGGACTGACCGCCGGATAGGTCTCACCTGGGAATTTCATGGTGATGCCGAACGACATGCCGGCGCGCAGCGAATCGGCCGGGTTGGCGATCTTGGCCTTGACCAGCAGCGTGCGGCTCTTTTCGTCGATGTGGTTGTCGATGGCCGAAACCGTGCCGGTATAGGCGTTGCTCGGATTGGCAATGGGCGTCGCCGTCAATTGGGCGCCGACTTTGATGGCGGCGGCGAAGCGTTCCGGCACCTGGAAATCGACCAGGATCGAGGAACGGTCGTCGAGTGTGGCAATCGCCGACTGGTTGGTCACATAGTTGCCGGCGGAGATCGGCAAGATGCCGACGGTGCCGGCGATCGGCGCCAGGATCGAGCGGCGCTGCAATGCAAGTTCGGCATCCTGAAGCACCAGCTTCGCGCCTGCCAGAACCACTTCGGCGTCGGCAACGGCGACAGGCGTCGCCGCGTTGGAGGCGCGCAGCGACTTGACGCGGTCAAGCTTGGATTGCGCATCCTGCAAAGCGAGCTTGGCGCGGTCCTGAGAGATGATCTCGGTCTCGGAATCCAGCGTCGCGATGATCTGGCCCTTGTCGACATGACTGCCCGATTCCACCAGCAGTTCGGCAAGGCGGCCGGAGCTATAGGGATTGACGGTCACCGAGGCGTTGGCGCGGCCGGTGCCGATCGCCTGCAGGCGGTCGTTGATGGTTGCGGAGGCGGCCGGCGATGCGACGATGGTGACGATCTGGGCGCCGTTACGCCCACCCCGCCGGGAACCGGCGGCCGAGGCCTCTTTCGCCGGAGGTGTCGCGCCATACGCCCAATCCATCCCCCAGCGCGCCAGCACTTCGGGAGCACCGGGGTAGAAGCGCGCCCAGGCGGCCGCGGCGGCGACCAAAATCACAAGCGAAAGGACAATCTGTTTCCAGCGCGACATCGACACTCCAGCAGCAAGAATCGTCTGCCGGTTCCAGATGGAAACGAATGCAGAGACGATACGGGCTGGGGGCGAAAACCGGCCACGCCACATCCCGATATCATCGGTTTATGGCAATTATCACGCGATCGTGCACATTAAATCTCGGTAACGTGAGATCCGGACGCTCCCTGGAGTCGTTGCGATTTGCCTTGGAAACCTACCTAGCGCAGGCCTTCCATTTCCCGAATACGCCGGGCGCCATCGGCCTCGAGTTGTCTGGTGACGGCGCCGATCAGCGTTTCGGCGACGACGAAAAGCGCTGCCGAGGAATCCCATGCGGAAGGCACAGCGGTGCGTCCGGCGATAACATGGCGGGCAAACCGGGCAATCGGCGACAGCCACTGGTCGGTGAAGAGCACGATCTGAACGCCGCGCTGATGCGCCTTCTCGGCGAAGCGGACGAGGCTGTCCTGGTAGCGCCTGATGTCGAAGATCACCAGCACGTCGCGCTTGCCCATGTCGATCAGCCGGTCGCGCCACATGCTTTCCTGGCCGGCGAGATGGAACACATCGGGCTGGATGACGGCGAGATGGGCGGCCATGTAGCGCGCCAGCGGATCGGTGAAGCGGCCGCCGATCAGGAATGTCTTGCCGCGCCGCTCGGCAAGCCGGGTGGCAATGTCGGCAAGCTGCCTGTCCGAGAGGTGGCGGAAGGTCTCGCGCATGTTGTCGAGCGTCGCTTCCAGCATCGGCGACACCGTGCCGCCGCCGGGCGAGGGCGGGTTGAGCGTTCGCGTGGCCGGCGATTGTAGTTGCGCCGCCAACTCGTCCTGCAGGCTCGACTGGAATTCCGGATAATTCTGGAAGCCCAGCCGGGCAACGAAGCGCAGGATCGTCGGCGAGGAGACGCCGGCCGCGGCCGAGAATTCGGCGACCGTCTTGAGGCCGATCAAGGGATAGCTCGCGATCAGCGTCTGGGCCGCGCGACGTTCGCCGGCCGGCATTGTGCCGACGCGGTCGGCGATCAGTTCGGCAATGCTGGAAATCATGTTTTCCCCACCCCTTGGCCTGGCCCACGAGATCGCATTTGACAAAGCCGGACAAACTGTATGAAATCATCCGTAGGGACGCAATGAGGCAAAATACGTAACATACGATACAGCGCTCCCCGGGGACCGCAGACTATGGAGAAAGCACGGCCCGCCAGCGTTGCATCATCCGATACCGTGAGGGTGACGAACCCGGGCGGATCGAGCCCTTTCGTGCTGACCTGCGATCACGCTTCCAATTTCCTGCCCGCCGAATTCGGCACGCTCGGCCTTGCCACCGAGGATCTGTCCCGGCACATCGCCTGGGATCCCGGCGCGCTGCCGGTGGCAATGCGCATGGCGCAGGCACTCGATGCCACGCTGGTCGAAACCCGCATTTCGCGTCTCGTCATCGACTGCAACCGGCCGCTCGACGCGCCGGACCTGGTGCCGCCGGTCAGCGAGACAACGGCCATACCCGGCAATACGGGCCTGTCGGAAAAACAGCGCGCGGCGCGGATCGCCCTTTCTTGGCAGCCGTTTCACGACGCCATCGAGCATATTGTCGAGGACAGGCTGGTGCGCGGCCAGGAGACGCGCCTGGTGTCCGTGCATTCCTTCACACCGGTCTACAAGGGCCGCAACCGGCCCTGGCATATCGGCATCATCCATGACGATGACCGCCGGCTGGCGTCACCGCTGATATCGGCGCTCAAACGGCTCGCCGGCATCGCCGTCGGCGTCAACGAACCCTATTCGCCCGCTGACCGCGTCTATTTCACGCTGGAACGGCATGCACGCTCGCGCGGGCTGGCCTGCGCCATGATCGAAATCCGCAACGATGAAATCTCCGGCGACACCGGGCAGCGGAAATGGGCGGATCTGCTCACCGGTATTTTTTCGGATCTGGAACCAGAGGAGGCCACGCGGCCCAGATCGCATTCAATCAGAAAGTCAGTCCAATCGGCCAGCTGAGAAACAAACAGGGGAATACCAATGGCAGCACCGGGTTATACAGACATTGACAAGGCGGAGGACGTAAAGGCCCTCCATAGCATGGGCTACGCCCAGGAACTGGAGCGGCGTCTCAGCCGTTTCTCGAACTTCGCGGTTTCCTTCTCCATCATCTGCATCCTGTCGGGCGGCATCAACTCGCTGGCGCAAGGCACGTCGGGCGCCGGCGGCATCGGCATCGGCATCGGCTGGCTGGTCGGCTGCTTCGTGTCGCTGACTTTCGCGGTCGCCATGTCGCAGATCAGTTCGGCCTATCCGACCGCCGGCGGCCTCTATCACTGGGGTTCGATTCTCGGCAATCGCGGTACCGGCTGGGTGACGGCCTGGCTCAACCTGCTCGGCCTGATCACCGTTCTCGGCGCCATCAATGTCGGCACCTGGACGTTCTTCATCGGCGCCTTCGGTCCGGCTCTCGGCATCGAAGGCACGCTGACCAACCAGATGATCTTCCTGGTCGTCGTCACCGGTCTTCAGGCACTGATCAACCATCTCGGCATCAAGCTGACGGCCAAGCTGACCGACTTCTCCGGCTATCTGATCTTCTTCGGCGCCATCCTGATCGCGGTGGTCTGCCTGCTCTCGGCCGAGACCTGGGATTTCAGCCGCCTGTTCACGTTCCACAACTATTCCGGCGACGCAGGCGGCGGCGTCTGGCCGTCGGTGTCGAATGCCTGGGTGTTCGCGCTTGGCCTGTTGCTGCCGATCTATACGATCACCGGCTACGATGCCTCGGCGCACACATCGGAAGAAACCATCAAGGCGGCCTCTTCCGTGCCACGCGCCATGGTCATGTCGGTGATCTGGTCGGCCTTGTTCGGCTACCTGTTCCTCGCGGCTTTCGTGCTGATGATCCCGAACATGGACGACGCCGCCAAGCAGGGCTGGAACGTGTTCTTCTGGGCCTTCGACCAGCGCGTCAGCCCCGGCATCAAGGAGTTCGTCTACCTCGTCGTGTTCGTCGCGCAGCTGCTGTGCGGCCTGGCAACCGTCACCTCAGCGTCGCGCATGATCTTCGCCTTCTCGCGTGACGGCGGCCTGCCTGGCTCGGCGGCGCTCGCCAAGGTCAGCCCGACCTACCGCACGCCGGTGGCGGCGATCTGGACGGCGTCGGTCCTGTCGGTGCTGTTCGTCTGGGGCTCGACGCTGGTTTCGGTCGCCGGCACCTCGGCCTACACCATCGTGGTGTCCTGCACCGTCATCTTCCTGTTCCTGTCCTTCACCGTGCCGATCGTGCTCGGCATGCTGGCTTGGGGAACGCCGAAGTGGGACAAGATGGGACCGTGGAACATGGGGCGCGGCGTGTTCATGCTGTTCGCCTTCCTGTCGATCCTGTCGATGATCCTGATCTTCGTCATCGGCATCCAGCCGCCCAACGACTGGGCGCTCTACATCACCGTCGGCTTCTTCATTCTGACGGCGATCGTCTGGTTTGCCTTCGAGCGGAACCGCTTCCAGGGTCCGCCGCTCGGCGACATCATCGCGGCGCGTCAGGCGGCCATCAAGGCAGCGGAACAGGCGGTCGGCGAGACCGGCCACTGAGGCCATCACCAACCATGGCCGGAATCGCGCCGGCCATGGTTTCGTTTATCCCCTTCAACGACCAAGCACTGGAGTGCCACAGGAATGGCCGGAAATTTCTCGTTCGATCAGTTGAAGAAAGCGGTCTCCAGCGGCGAGATCGACACGGTGCTGGCCTGCATCGTCGACCTGCAGGGCCGGCTGGCGGGAAAACGGTTCCTGGCGCAGTACTTCGTCGATTCCGCGCATGACGAAACGCATGGCTGCAACTATCTGCTGGCCGCCGATATCGATATGGAGCCGGTGCCCGGCTACAAGGCGGCAAGCTGGTCGAAGGGCTATGGCGATTTCGTCATGAAGCCGGATCTCGCCACGCTGCGGCGCATTCCGTGGCTGGAAAAGACCGCGCTGGTGATCTGCGACGTGCTCGACCACCACACCCATGACGACCTGCCGCATTCGCCGCGCGCCATCCTGAAGAAGCAGATCAAGCGGCTGACGGAACGCGGCTATATCGGCTATTTCGCGTCCGAGCTTGAATTCTATCTGTTCAACGAAACCTACGATTCCGCCCGCAAGAAGCACTGGCAGGGTCTCGACACCGCTTCGCCCTATATCGGCGACTACCAGATCGGCATCACCACCAAGGAAGAAGGCGTCATGCGCCGGCTTCGCAACGAGATGGAAGCGGCCGGCATTCCGATCGAGAACTCCAAGGGCGAGTGGGGTCCGGGTCAGGAAGAGATCAATGTGCGCTATGCCGAGGCGCTCGACATGGCCGACCGCCACGTCATCCTGAAGAATGGCGCCAAGGAGATTGCCGAATCCGAGGGCAAGGCGATCTCGTTCATGTCGAAATACAATTACGGGCTCGCCGGCAACTCCAGCCACATCCACAATTCGCTGTGGAGCGCCGACGGCAAGACGCCGCTGTTCTTCGACAAGAAGGCTGATTGGACGCTGTCCACACTCGGCCAGCAATGGGCGGCGGGCCAGCTCAAATACGCCAAGGAGTTCACCTGGTTCCTGGCGCCCTACATCAACTCCTACAAGCGCTTCCAGGCCGGCACCTTCGCGCCGACCAAGATCATGTGGAGCGAGGACAACCGCACCGCCGGCTTCCGCCTGTGCGGCGAGGGCACCAAGGGCATCCGCATGGAATGCCGGATCGGGGGCGCCGACCTCAATCCGTATCTCGCCTTCGCCGCACTGATCGCGGCCGGCCTTGCCGGCATCGACGAGAAGCTCGAATTGCAGAAACCCTTCGTCGGCGATGCCTATCAGGCCTCTCGCCTGCCGGAGATTCCGAAGACGCTGCGCGATGCCACCGAGACGCTGGCGAAGTCGAAGATGCTGAAACAGGCGCTCGGCGAGGACGTGCTCGAACACTACGTCCACACCGCCAAGTGGGAGCAGTTCGAATACGATCGCCGCATTACGGATTGGGAACTGCACAGGGGATTCGAGCGGTACTAGATTGGCTGCGAAGCGTCCGCGCTGCCCCTCACCCTCTCCCAGTGAAGAACGGGTGGAGGATGCGTCGACCTTGGAGCGTTCCCTTCTCCCCGTCACTATACGGGGAAGGTGCCGGCGGGCGGATGAGGCAGCACAAAGACCGATGATTTTCGATTTTAAAGAAGTGCGAGGACTTAAACGATGACCGAAACGGTCAAACTCATCACCCCCGTCGACGGCTCGATCTATGCCGAGCGGCCGATCGCAACGGACCAGGCGGTCAATGCGGCAGTCGAGCGCGCCAAGGCGGCGCAGGAGAAGTGGGCGCAGGTGCCGATCGTCGAGCGCGGCAAATACATGCTCGCCATGCTGGAAGCGCTGGTCGCGATGACCGACGAGATCGTGCCGGAGATCGCCTGGCAGATGGGGCGGCCGGTGCGCTATGGCGGCGAATTCGGCGGCGTCAAGGAACGCACCAACTACATGGTCGAGATCGCCGAGGCGGCGCTCAAATCCGTGCCGGCCTCCAACCCGAAGGACGGGTTCCGCCGCTATGTGAAGAAGGATCCGCTCGGTGTGGTCATGGTTATCGCGCCCTGGAACTATCCCTATCTCACGGCCGTCAACACCATCGTGCCGGCGCTGATGGCCGGCAACAGCGTCATCCTGAAACACGCGGCGCAAACGCTGCTGGTCGGCGAGCGTTTTCAGCAGGCCTTCGACAAGATCGGCCTGCCCAAGGGCGTGTTCCAGAATGTCGTGCTCAACCATGCCCAAACCGAAAAGCTGCTCGGCTCGGGCAAGATCGACCATGTCAATTTCACCGGCTCGGTCGCCGGCGGCCGTGCCATCGAGAAGGCGGCGGCGGGCACCTTCATGACGCTCGGGCTCGAGCTTGGCGGCAAGGACCCGGCCTATGTGTTGCCCGACGCCAAGATGGACCACGCGGTCGCCAATCTGGTTGACGGCGCCTTCTACAATTCCGGCCAGTGCTGCTGCGGCATCGAGCGTGTCTATGTGCACGAAAAGGTCTATGATGAATTCGTCGAGGGCTTCATCGCCGAGACGAAGAATTACGTCGTCGGCAATCCGCTCGATCAGGCAACGACGATGGGGCCGATGGCGCAGGCTCGTTTCGCCGACCTGATCCGCGAGCAGAAGGCCGAGGCGCTGCGCAAGGGAGCCAAGGCGCACATCAACATGAAGGTGGCCGACGACAAGGCTGGCTCGCCCTATCTGGCGCCGGAGGTGCTGACCGAGGTCGATCACCAGATGAGCGTCATGCGCGAGGAGAGTTTCGGTCCGATCGTCGGCATCATGAAGGTGCGCAACGACGAGGAGGCGATCGCGCTGATGAACGACAGTCCCTATGGGCTGACGGCCTCGATCTGGACGCGCGATACCGAGCACGCGGTGGCGATCGGCAACCGCGTCGAGACCGGCACGGTATTCATGAACCGCTGCGACTATCTCGATCCGGCCCTGGTCTGGACCGGCGTCAAGGACACCGGCAAGGGCGCGGGCCTGTCAGCCATCGGCTACGACAATCTGACCCGGCCGAAATCCTTCCACCTGCGCGAAGCCATCTGATTTTTCGAAAGACAAAAAATGTCCAAGCTGATCTCCAAATGGAACTACCCTACCACCGTTCGCTTCGGCGCCGGGCGTATCAAGGAACTGCCCGAGGTGCTTGGTGCCACCGGCATCAAGCGGCCTTTGTTCGTCACCGATCCGGGCCTGGCCAAACTGCCGGTCGTGGCCTCGACCCTGAAGATCCTCGACGATGCCAAAATCCCATACGGGGTCTTCTCCGAGGTGAGGCCGAACCCGGTCGAATCCAACCTGACCGCCGGCATCGCTGTGTTCAAGAAGGGCAAGCATGACGGCGTCATCGCTTTCGGCGGCGGCTCGGCGCTCGATCTGGGCAAGCTGATCGCCTTCCAGGCCGGCCAGACGCGGCCGGTGTGGGATTTCGAGGATGTCGGCGATTGGTGGACGCGCGCCAATTCGGATGCGATCGCTCCGATCATCGCGGTGCCGACCACGGCCGGCACCGGATCGGAAGTCGGCCGCGCCGGGGTCATCACCAATGAGGCGACCCACACCAAGAAGGTCATCTTCCATCCCAAGCTGCTGCCGGCGATCGTGATCGCCGATCCGGAACTGTCGGTCGGCATGCCGGGCTTCATCACCGCCGGCACCGGCATGGACGCGCTTGCCCATTGCCTCGAAGCCTATTGCGCGCCAGGCTATCATCCGATGGCCGACGGCATTGCGGTCGAAGGCGTGCGTCTGGTGTTCGAAAACCTGCCGAAGGCCTTTGCCAACGGCAAGGATCTCGTCGCCCGGGCGCACATGATGAGTGCCGCCGCGATGGGCGCCACCGCCTTCCAGAAAGGCCTCGGCGCCATCCATTCGCTGTCGCATCCGATCGGTGCGCTCTATGACACCCATCACGGCATGACCAACGCCGTGTTCATGCCCTATGTGCTCGCCTTCAACCGTGACGCCATCGAGGAGCGTATCGCCAGGCTCGCCGCCTACTGTGGCATCAAGGGCGGCTTCGACGGCTTCGCCAAGGCGATCATCAAGCTGCGCAAGGAATTGAAGGTGCCGCATGCGCTGCCGGGTCTGATCAAGGGGCTCGACATGGACAAGAAGCGCAAGGCGCTGATCGCCGACATGGCGGTGGTCGATCCGACGGCCGGCGGCAATCCGGTCAAGCTGACCAAGAAGGCGGCGCTGGCGCTGCTGGAAAACGCTATCGCCGGCACGATCTGAGACGGCGTGCCGTTGCGGAAAATTGATCTGAAAATAAGCGCAAACCAAGGGGGAAGGGATGGAGAACAAGGCAGAAAGTGATTAGCCGGAAAAATAAGTGACGGCTAATTGCTACAGCCCGTTAAAAAGAGTTAACTTTTTCCGTTGCCGGCCAATGGTTTCACAAAGGCTTCATCTGGCTGTCACATGAAAAAGATACCGCATCGCAGGCGTCCAACGGCGTCAGTTCAACGGAGAGAACACATGTTCAAATTCACGGGGAAAGTGCTTTCCCTTTCGGCCGCGACACTGATGGTGTCGTCGGTGATTTCGTCCGCGGCTTCGCTGGATGATCTCGTCAAGGCCGCCAAGGCTGAAGGCCAGCTAACCACCATCGCGCTGCCGCATGACTGGTGCGGTTACGGCGACGTCATCGCCGGCTTCAAGGCTAAGTATCCCGAAATCACCATCAATGAGCTCAACCCCGATGCCGGCTCCGGCGACGAGGTCGAGGCGATCAAGGCCAACAAGGACAACAAGGGCCCGCAGGCACCCGACGTCATCGACGTCGGCCTGTCCTTCGGTCCGACCGCCAAGGCCGACGGCCTGCTGATGCCTTACAAGGTGTCGACCTGGGACTCGATCCCTGACAGCGCCAAGGATGCCGACGGCGCCTGGTACGGCGACTACTACGGCGTTCTTTCGTTCATGGTGAACAAGGATCTGATCAAGGAAGCGCCGGCTGACTGGGCGGACCTGCTGAAGCCTGAATTCGCCAACGCGGTTGCCGTCGCCGGTGATCCGCGCGCTTCGAACCAGGCCATCCAGGCGGTTTATGCCGCCGGCCTGTCGTCGGGGGCTGCCGCTGGTGAAGCTGCCGGTACCGCTGGTCTCGACTTCTTCAAGAAGCTCAACGCCGCCGGCAATTTCGTCCCGGTCGTTGGCAAGCCCGCTACGCTCGCCCAGGGCCAGACGCCGATCCTGATCAACTGGGACTATAACGCGCTTGCTGGCCGCGACACGCTGAAGGGCAACCCGCCCGTCGACGTCGTGGTGCCGAAGACCGGCGTTGTCGCCGGTGTTTACGTGCAGGCCATCAGCGCCTTTGCGCCGCATCCGAACGCAGCCAAGCTCTGGATGGAATACCTCTATTCCGACGAAGGCCAGGTCGGCTGGCTGAAGGGCTATTGCCACCCGATCCGCTTCAACGATCTCGCCAAGAACGGCAAGATCCCGGCGGACGTGCTGGCCAAGCTGCCGCCGGCGGAATCCTACGCCTCGGCCGCATTCCCGACGCTCGACGAGCAGGGCAAGGCCAAGGAAGTCATCAGCAAGAACTGGGACGCCGTTGTCGGCGCCAACGTCAAGTAAGACTTGAAATCCACCGGGCGGTCGCGAGGCCGCCCGGCCTTCCCTCGAAGACGGTAGCCGGCGCATGACCGACCTCTCGCTTTCAAATCGAACGATTGCCACCAAGCCCGCGCCACCGAACGAGGCGACCGCTTTCCGCTTGCCGACGCAATGGATTGGTGTGGCGCCGTTCTTCATCTTCGCCCTGATGTTCCTGATCCTGCCCACGATCTATCTCGTGGTGGGAGCTTTCCAGCGAAGCGATGGCCAGTTCACGCTGGACAACATCCTGCAACTGGTCAGCGATCCCTCGATCAGCAGTTCCTATTGGGTCTCGATCAAGATCAGTTTCTGGTCGGCCATCATCGGCGCCTTTGCCGGCCTGGCAATCGCCATCGCCATCGTGCGCGGCGGGCTGCCGAGCTGGACGCGCTCCGCGACGTTGACCTTTTCCGGTGTCGCGTCGAATTTCGCGGGCTTGCCGCTCGCCTTCGCGTTCCTGGCCACGCTCGGCCGTGTCGGCATCGTCACAACGCTTCTGCGTGATGTGCTCAATATCAACATCTATGCGATGGGCTTCAATTTCCTCACCACGTCGGGCCTGATCGCGGTCTATCTGTTCTTCCAGATTCCGCTGATGGTGGTCATCATCGTGCCGGCCATTGACGGACTGAAGAAGGAATGGGGCGAGGCGGCAGCGACGCTCGGCGCCACTCAGGCGCAGTATTGGCGCATGGTGGTCATACCGGTGATATGGCCGAGCTTCCTTGGAACGGTCATCCTTCTGTTCGCCAACGCCTTCGGCGCCATCGCCACCGCTTATGCGTTTGCCGGTCCGGCGCTCAACATCGTTCCCATCAAGCTGTACTCGCAGATCAACGGCGACGTGCTGCACAATCCGCAGCTCGGCTATGCCATCGCCTTCGGCATGATCGTCATCACCGGACTCGCCAATGTCTTCTACATCTGGTTCCGGACTCGCTCGGAGAGGTGGCTGAAATGAAGTCGGGAAAATTCTGGGCCTGGGTCGTCTTCATCATCGGTGCGGCCTATTTCTTCATTCCGCTGATGGCGACGGTCGAGTTTTCGCTGCGCATGCGCCGAGGCGTCCATTCCTTCGACGCCTATCAGATCGTGCTGGGCGACGCGCGCTTCCAGTCGACTTTCCTGTATTCGGTGGTCGCTGCCATCTTCACCATCATTCTGGGTGTGCTGATCGTGGTGCCGGCGGCCTACTGGATCCGGCTGCGCCTGCCGCAGCTCAGGCCGATCGTCGAATTCATCACGCTGCTGCCGCTGGTCATTCCGGCCATCGTCATCGTCTTCGGCTATATCAGGATGTACGGCTCCAATTCGCCGCTGCCGTTCCTGGGCAGCAATATGGGTGCCAATGCCTTGCTGGTGATCGGTTACGCGACGCTGGCGCTGCCTTACATGTATCGCGCGGTCGATACCGGGCTGCGCACCATCGACGTGCGCACCTTGACGGAAGCGGCACAGATCCTGGGCGCCGGCTGGGGAACGATCATTGGCCGCGTCATCCTGCCCAATGTGCTGATCGCCGTGCTGTCGGGCGCCTTCCTGACCTTTGCCATCGTCATCGGCGAGTTCACAATGGCCAGCCTGCTCAATCGCCCGGCCTTTGGCCCCTATCTGCAGAACATCGGCGCCAACCGCGCCTATGAACCGGCGGCCCTTGCCATCATCGCCTTC
Source organism: Mesorhizobium opportunistum WSM2075 (assembly GCF_000176035.2). NCBI lineage: Bacteria > Pseudomonadati > Pseudomonadota > Alphaproteobacteria > Hyphomicrobiales > Phyllobacteriaceae > Mesorhizobium > Mesorhizobium opportunistum. Next base: position 1,962,893 of record NC_015675.1, read on the forward strand.
GCCATTACCTGGGGCTGTATGTCGCTGATCCAGATCCTGTCCCGCTTCGCGCCGAAATCGGCGAACCGCCCGAACTGAACGAAAAGCACTGACCTGAGAGAAAAAGCCATGGCCGAGCCATTCCTGTCCATCCAGCATGTGCGAAAATCCTACGGTTCCAACACCGTGGTCCAGGATTTCAGCCTCGACGTCGAGCCCGGTGAATTCGTTTCCTTCCTCGGGCCGTCCGGTTGCGGCAAGACCACCGTGCTGCGCATGGTCGCCGGCTTTGAGGAGCCGTCGGCCGGCAAGATCGTCGTCGCAGGCAAGGACATTACGAGGCTGAAGCCCAACCAGCGCAATGTCGGCATGGTGTTCCAGGCCTACGCGCTGTTTCCCAACCTGACCGTGGCACAGAACATCGCTTTCGGGCTGAAGGTCGCCGGCATGTCGAAGGCCGATGCCGACAGGCGCGTCGCCGAGATGCTCGACATGATCAAACTGCCGCAGATGGCCGATCGTTATCCCTACCAGCTCTCCGGTGGCCAGCAGCAGCGCATCGCGCTGGCGCGCGCCATCGCGCCGAAGCCGAAGCTTCTGCTGCTCGACGAGCCGCTCTCGGCGCTCGACGCCAAGGTTCGCGTGTCGCTGCGCGAGGAGATCCGCTCGATCCAGAAGAAGCTCGGCATCACCACCATTTTCGTCACCCATGACCAGGAAGAGGCGCTGTCGATCTCCGACCGCATCGCGGTCATGTATGGCGGCAAGGCCGAGCAGGTCGGCACGCCGTTCGAGATCTACAACCGGCCGGCGACCAAGTTCGTCGCCAATTTCGTCGGCACGCTGAACGTGCTCGAAGGCAAGGTCACCGATGCCGCGGCCGGCACGGTGCAGGTGAACACGCAGGAAGTCTCGCTCAAGGGCAAGCTCAATGGTTCGAAGTCCGGCGACACGCTGTCGCTGGCGCTGCGGCCGGAAGCGATTTCGCTCGGCCGCCAGCCTGGCCGCGATTCCAGCCTGTCCGGCGAGATTTCCGAAGTCCACTTCCTCGGCTCGGTCATCCGTGTTCGCGTCGGCATCGGCGGCAACACGGTTTCGCTCGACACGTTCAACAGCCCGGCGACGCCGCCGCCCGCCGTCGGCGAGAAGGCCGAGATTTCGTTCTCGTCGGGCGACATGCTGGTACTTCACTAACCACGGCGCTACCAGACGGCACGTAACTGCCTACTGTAATGACTTTGGCACTGCCAATCGGCTTGTTCCGTCGCTACGATGAGCCATGGCTCTTTTCGAACTGACGCTTGTCCTGCTTTTGACCGCCGTTGCGCTGACGGCGCTGTCGCGACGGCTGGAGATTCCCTATCCGTCGCTGCTGGCGCTGGCCGGGGTTGCGATCGCCTTCGTACCAGGTGCGCCAACGATCGAGATCGATCCGGAACTGGCGCTTGCCCTGTTCATCGCGCCGGTGCTTCTCGATGCCGCCTATGACACGTCGCTGCGCGACCTCAAGCGCTACCGGCTGTCGCTGGCGCTGCTGGCGCTGGGCGCCGTTGTTTTCACCACTGCCGTCGTGGCCTTCGTCGGCTGGAAGATGGCCGGCCTGCCGATCGCGGCGGCCATCGCGCTCGGCGCCATCGTGGCGCCACCGGATGCGGTGGCGGCAAGCGCTGTGCTCAGCCAGTTCAAGGTACCGCATCGCATCACCGCCATCCTGCAAGGCGAGAGCCTGCTCAACGACGCCACCGCGCTGCTGATCTACCGGTTGGCGGTTTCGGCCGCGCTCGGCTCGATCATGCTGAGCAACGCCGTTCCGACGATCCTGCTGGGGACGATCGGCAGCCTGATCGCGGGTTATCTGTTTGGCCGCATCTCACTCTTGACGCTCACCCGTATCGAGGACGCGGCAAGCAGCACGGTGGTGCAATTCGCCGGGACTTTCGGGGTCTGGATACTGGCTGACAGGCTGGGCCTGTCCGCCATCATCACCATCGTCGTCTATGCCATGACGATTGCGCGCACAGCGCCGCGCCGCATGTCGGCGAGACGCCGCGTCAGCACCTATTCGGTATGGGAATCGGCAGTGTTCGTGCTCAACGTGCTGGCCTTCGTGCTGATGGGCCTGCAGGCGCGTTCGATCGTCGGCCGGCTGGCCGGAGACGGGCAAGGCGAAGCCTTCCTTTTCGCCGCAACGGTGCTGGTCGTCGTTATCGTCGCACGTCTTGTCTGGGTGGCGAGTTACGTCGCGATCATCCGATGGATTGCCCGCTTCGGTGGCAAAGAGGCAAGGCGGGAGTCGCCGACGTTCGGCGGCGCCATTCTCGTCGGCTGGTGCGGCATGCGGGGGCTGGTGACGCTGGTGGTGGCCATTGCACTGCCGGCCAATTTTCCCGGTCGTGATCCGATCGTGCTTGCGGCCTTCGCGGTGGTTCTGGGCACGCTCGTGCTGCAAGGCATGACGCTGAAGCCCCTGCTGCGGATACTCGACTTCGAACGGGATACGACAATAGATCGCGAAGTGGCTCAGGCACGCGTCGCCGTCATGCAGGCCGCGCTCGACGTGTTGAGCCGCAAGACGTCGGCGGCGGCCGCCGTTGTGCGCGAGCAGTATGAGGCTCAGCGTGTGATCGCTGAAAACCCGGACGACGCGCAAGCCGCCACCGAATATGACCGGTTGCGCCTCTATGCCATCAACCGCCAGCGCGACACGCTCGAGGAATTGCGCAGCAACGGCACGATCGGCGATGAAGCCTATCACCGGCTGGAGGAAGAGATCGACTGGTCGGAACTGGCGGCGTCGCCGGCTGGCCGGTTCCAACCGCTGACGACCGACTAGGCGGACTAGGCAGCCGGGCCGGCAGGGAGGCTTCTGGCCCAAGCCGATGCCATTTCGCTGCACATTGCAACCAATTCGCCGAACCGCTACTGCCAACGTCGAAATTGAGCCGGATAAGCAATGAAGCTGGTCAGCTACAACATCCAGTACGGGTTCGGCAGCGACGGCCGCTACGATCTTTCGCGCGCGGCGCGGATCGTTGCCGGCGCCGACATCATTGCGCTGCAAGAGGTGGAGCGGCACTGGCAGCGCAGCAATTTCGACGACCAGCCCGAACTGCTTTCACGCCTGCTGCCGGATTATCATTGGGTCTATGGACCGGCCTTCGACATGGACGCCAGCGAGCGGCGCGACGGCCGCCTGGTCAATCGGCGCCGGCAGTTCGGCACCATGGTGCTGTCGAAGCTGCCGATCGCCTGGTCGCGGCTTCACGCGCTGCCGATGCGGCGTACGCTGCGGCCGCTCAACACCCGCAACGCTGCACTCGAATGCATGATCCGCACACCGGCCGGGCCGCTGCGGGTGCTGTCGCTGCACCTCGCCCACATCGCGGCGGAGGAGCGGCTGGAGCAGATCGACTATCTGCTCGCCCAACACCGCCGGGCGCCTTCCGAGGGTGGCCCGTGGAGCGGCGCCGACGACGAGCCGTCGCGCAACTGGACCAGCGGCGAGGCCGAGCCGGAAAATCCGCTGGCGGCGATCTGGATGGGCGATTTCAACATGGAGCCGGGCAGCGCGGAATACCGCCGCATCGTCGGCAGCACGCCCTATCATCGCGGTGCCGCCTATCTGGACGGCTTCGTTGACGCAGCCGCTGTCGCCAGCGAGCCGGTCCTGGATTTCCACACCCGGGATTTCCACACTCATGTGAAGACCATCGACGGCAAACTGACGAACCGCCGGCTCGACCATTGCTTTGTCGGCGGCATGTTCGCGGGCCGCGTGCGCTCGGTTGGCGCCGACATCGGCGAGGTTGCGTCTGATCATTTTCCGCTGCGGATCGACATCGATCTGGAGACGCCGGGCATCGCCACATGAGCTGTGCATGACCCTGTTCGTCTTCTTCGTGGTGCTTGCCGCCGCCGCCATGCACGCGATCTGGAACGCGCTGGTCAAGGTCCATCTCGACCGTTTCCTGTCGATCACGCTGATGACGCTGGGCATGGGTGTCGCGGGCCTGGTGGTATTGCCCTTCGTCGAGGTGCCGAAGGCAGAAGTATGGCCCTACATCGTCGCCTCGGTCTTCTTTCACATGGGCTACCGCACCTTCCTGATCGGCGCCTACCAGGCCGGCGATTTCGCCCAGACCTATCCGCTGGCGCGCGGCACGGCACCTTTGCTGGCAGCCCTCGGCGGCATGTTCGTCGTTGCCGAAGTGCCGGCGCCGCTTGCCATTCTGGGCATCTTCCTGTTGTCGGCCGGCACGCTGGTGATGTCGTTTCGCGGCGGCGCGCATCTGGAGAAGCTGAACCTGCGCGCGGTCGGTTTTGCGCTCGGCACATCGATCTTCATCGCCAGCTACACGCTGTCGGACGGCAGCGGCGCGCGGCTGGCGGCCACCGCGCAGAGCTATGCCGCCTGGCTGTTCATTTGCGATGCTTTTGGCGCCCTGGTGCTGTGCCTGATCTTCCGGGGTCCCAAGGCGCTTCCTGTTCTGGCGCGCGACTGGAAGACCGGACTGTTCACAGGCGTGCTCAGCGGCGCTGCCTACTGGATCGTGATGTGGGCGATGACCAAGGCGCCGATCGCCTCGGTGGCCTCGCTGCGCGAGACCTCGATCCTGTTTGCCATGATGATCTCGGTCTTCGCGCTCGGCGAGAAGATGACGGGCTGGCGCGGCGCGGCCGCGCTCAGCATTGTCGCCGGTGTGGTGGCGCTCAGACTCGGCTGACCTCGTGGTCCAGCACCGTCATGACCTGGCCGCGCCGTTCGGGACTGAAGCGGATGACGACGATGATGCAGATGGCGACCACGCCGGCAAACAGCGCCAGTGCGTAGCCATAGCTGCCTCCGGGCGCTTCGGCGATGCCGGCCTGATACGGGCCGCCATAAGACGCGGCCAGATTGCCGGCCTGGTAGATGAAACCGGGCAAGGTCGCGCGCACCGCGCCGGGCGACAGCTCGTTCAAATGCACCGGGATGACGCCCCATGCGCCCTGGACGGCGACCTGCATGACGAAGGCGCCGACGGCGAGCATGAACGGTGTCGAGCTGTAGGCCCATAGCGGAATCGACGGCAGCGCTATCAGGCAGGCGAGCGTGATGGCGTTGACGCGGCCGATCTTCTCGGACAACGCGCCGAACGCCAGGCCGCCGACGATGGCGCCGATGTTGGCGACGATGGTGATCCAACTCACCGTATGCGGATCGAAGCCATGCTGCTTCTTCAGGAAGGTCGGATAGAGATCCTGCGTGCCATGGCTGAAGAAATTGAAGAACATCATCAGCACGACGGCATAGAGCGCAATACCCCAGTGCTTGCGCAGCGTTTCCAGCATGCCGGGCCTGGCGGTCTTCTGCGCCTCGACGAAGGCCGGCGATTCCGGCACATGCGAGCGGATGAAGAGCACGATCAGCGCCGGGATGAAGGAGAGCAGGAACATGGCGCGCCAGCCGATCGTGTAACCGGCGATCGTCTGCTGATAGAGCAGGCCATAGACCACGGCCGCCAGCAGGTAGCCGGCTGGATAGCCGCATTGCAGGATGCCCGAGACGAAGCCGCGTGCACTCGGCGGGACGGATTCCATGGCGAGCGAACTGCCGAGCCCCCATTCGCCGCCCATGGCGATGCCGAACAGTGCACGCAGCGCCAGGAAGATGCCGAGACTGGGCGAGAAGGCGGCGAGCGCGCCGATCACCGAGTAGCTGACGATGTTGAGCATGAGGATGGGCTTGCGCCCGTATTTGTCGGCGAGCATGCCAAAGAAGAACGCGCCGATGAAGCGCATCGCCAAGGTCAGGAACAGTGCCTTTGAGACCGCCGGGACGTCTGTCTGGAATTCACTCGCGATATCGGTGAGCAGGAATGTCAGCAGGAAGAAATCAAAAGCGTCCAGCGTCCACCCCAGGAACGAGGCCAGGACGGTTTTCTTCTGCTCGGCAGTGAGGTTCAAGGCGTCCTCCTTTGTATCCCCCAAAGGAACGATATGTCGCCCGATTGGCAAAAGAGAACAGCATTCAGCCGGCCTTCGAAAGGCTAAGCGGTCACTTTTTCGTAAGCTCGAGGTCGAAGACCATCAACCCGTCGGTGCCGCCTTCCAGTGCGGCGACCAGCCGGGCCCCGGCCCGTTGATGCGCTTCATGCACCAGATAGGCGTCGCGCGCGGCGGCATCGCGGAAATCGATGGTGAAGCCATGGCTGAAGCCGCGCGCGAACGGCTCCGGGCTGACATTGGCACTGAAATGGACGGTGTCCATGCCGTCGATCACCTGGCGCAACGCCTCGAGGTCGGCATGGATCGCCTTGTGTTCACCGATACCGACATCGTTGCGGAATTTGACGAAGACACAGTGCCTGATCATCTTTTGCTCCTAAGCAGCCCGGTTGCCGGAAAACACAGCCGGCGGCAAGGGCTCGCGGCCGAGTATCAGGTCGGCACCCTTCTCGCCGACCATGATGGTCGGTGCGTTGGTGTTGGAGGAGGGCACGCGCGGCATCACCGAAGCGTCACAGACACGCAGGGCTTCGATGCCGCGCAGCCGCAGGTCCGGCGCCACCACGGCCATGTCGTCATGGCCCATGCGGCAGGTGCCGACAGGATGGTGATCGGTCTTGGAGGCGCGGCAGGCATAGTCGAACAGCTCGTCGTCGCTGGCGAGCGAAGGGCCGGGCAGCACCTCGCGCAGCACGTAGGGAGCAAGCGCCTTCTGCCGCATGATCTCGCGCGCGAGCCTCAAGCCCTTTATCGACATTGCGCGGTCGTAGGGATCGGACCAGTAGTTCGGATCGATCAGCGGATGGTCGGCCGGGTCGGCGCTCTTCAGCCGCACCGTGCCGCGCGAGCGTGGCCGCAGGAAGGCCGAGTTCAAGGTTACGCCGGGATTGTTCAGCTTCTCGACGCCGGCCTCGATGCCCGAGCCCAGACCGAGATGAAACTGGATGTCGGGCGAGGCGGCGGTCGGATCAGCGTACCAGAAGCCGCCGGTCTCGAACAGGCTGGAGGCAACCGGCCCCTTTTTCAAAAGCAGATATTGCAGGCCGGCCCAGGCGGTGCGGTGCAGCTTGGCGTAATTGTCGTAGGTGTGGTCGCCGGTGCATTCGGCGATGACGAACAGATCGAGATGATCCTGCATGTTGGAGCCGACGCCGGGCAGGTCGTGAACCGGCGTGATGCCGACAGACTTCAAATGATCGGCCGGGCCGATGCCCGATTGCATCAGCAGCTTCGGCGAGCCGATGGCGCCGGACGAGACGATCACCTCGCGCTCGGCGCGCAAGATTTTCTTCTCGCCGCCTGGCCTGTCGACGATCTCGACGCCGATGGCGCGACTGTTCTCGACGACGATGCGGATCACCAGCACATCGGTCCTGACGGTCAGGTTCTTGCGGGCGCGGATCGGCTTGAGATAGGCCACCGAAGCGGAGGAACGCCGGGCATCCTTCTGGGTGAGCTGATAATAGCCGACGCCTTCCTGGGCAGCGCCATTGAAATCCGGGTTGAAGGGAATGCCCATCTCCTGGCCAGCGCGGAAATAGGCCTCGCAGATCGGCAGCGGCGAGATCGGGTTCGACACGCCGAGTGGGCCCTGGTCGCCGTGGAAGTCGTTGGCAAAGCGCTGGTTGTTCTCGGCCCGCTTGAAGTAGGGCAGCACGTCGCGATAGCCCCAGCCGGCAAGACCCTCTTCCTTCTCCCAGGCGTCATAGTCGCGGGCATTGCCACGCGTGTAGATCTGGGCGTTGATGGAGGAACCGCCGCCGATCACCTTGGCCTGCGTGTACCAGAAGACGCGGTCCTTCATGTGTTTTTGCGGCACGGTCGACCAGCCCCAGGACGCGATGCCCTTGGTCATCTTGGCGAAGCCCGCCGGCATATGGATATAGGGATGCCAGTCCTTGCCACCGGCCTCCAGCAGCAGCACGGAATTGGCCGGGTCCTCGCTCAGCCGGTTGGCCAGAACGCAGCCGGCCGGGCCGGCGCCCACGATGATGTAGTCGGTCATGACACTGTCCACTTACAGCCGCGGCACCGAAAGGGCGCCGTCGACATTGATGATCGAGCCGGTCGAAAAGCCGAGCTTGCCGGCGGCAAGCGTCGCCACCACGGCGCCGATGTCTGATGCTTCGCCCCAGCGCTTTGCCGGCACCAGTCCACCGTCGATCAGGGCGTCGTATTTGGCGGTCACGCCTGCAGTCATGTCGGTGCGGATGATGCCCGGCCTCACCTCGAACACGCCGATGTTTTCCGGAGCGAGCCGGAGCGCAAGGTTCTTCACCCACATCGAAAGCCCGGCCTTGGAGATGCAGTAGTCCGGGCGTTCGGGCGACGCCATTTCGGCGCTGACCGAGGTGATGGTGATGATCGATTTTGGGCCGTCGCCTGGTGCGGCCAGCATCGCCTTGGCGACGGCCTGGCTGAGGAACACGGTGCCGCGCAGGTTGATGCCGAGCGTGCGGTCGAAATTCTCCGGTTTCAGATCCAGCAAATCGCCGCGAACGACGGCGCCGACGCCGGCATTGTTGACGAGGCAGTCGATGCGGCCGAAGGAGCGTAGCGCGCCATCGACAAGTGCTGTGTGGGTGTCGAGGTCTGCGATGTCGCATTGCGTGTAGGCGAATTTCGCGCCGCGTGCGGTGATGTTCCCGGCCAGCCCGTCTGCGGCTTTCTCGGCCAGATCGGCAACGAGGATGTCGAAGCCGGCATCGGCCAGTGCCTCCGCACAGGCAAGCCCAATGCCGCGCGCGCCGCCCGTAACAAGGGCCGCCGGGCGGGTCATTGGAGGCCAGCCTTGCGGATGTGATCAGCTACCCGCAGCGCTTGCGCCGCGATCGACAGCGCCGGGTTTACGGCGGCCGAATTGGGCAAAAAGCTGCCGTCGACGACGAACAGGTTGTGGTGGTCGAACGAGCGGCAGAACGGATCGAGCGGCGCGGTCGCCGGATCGTCGCCCATCTTGACCGTGCCGCACTGGTGCGAGGGGGTGCGCTTGTCGAAGGGGCGCGACAGCACGATCGGGTAACCGCAGGCGCGGAAGTTTTCGCGCATCACCTTGGTCAGTCCGTCGAGCGACTGCATGTTGGAGCGCCGCCACTGCATGACGATGTCCTTGCCGTCGACCATGATGCGGCTTTCCGGATCGGGCAGGTCCTCGCACATCAGGTACCAGTCGACGGCGTGGCCGGCCATGAAGTCGAGCGCGAATTTCGGCATCGACTTCACGTTGGCCTTCAGCATATTGCCGTCGATCTTGCCGAGCAGCTGGACATTGCCCAGAGGTTTGCCGCCCTTGCCGTCGGACAGGTAGTAATCGTTCAGCATCAGCGTCTTCTGGTAGACGGCATCGTTGCGGCGGCGCGGATCGATCGCCAGCATGGCGCTCGAATTGTGGTTCATGAAATTGCGGCCGACCTGGTCGGAGCTGTTGGCGAGGCCTTTGCCATCGGAAGACGGCGAGCGCAGCAGGATAACGGCGGAATTGACCGCGCCGGCGGACAGGATCACCAGCTTCGGCGCGACCTTTTTCAGCTCGCCATTCTGCCGATAGTGGATGGCAGCAATCGTTTTGCCGTCGGCCGAGGTCTCCAGGTATTCGACATAGCAGCCAGTTTCGAGCCGGATATTGGTGTCCGTCAGTGCCGCCGTCAGCGGTCCGGTCTGCGCGTCGACCTTGCCCTGGCCGGTGTTGGGAAACGCGTCCCAGCCGGTCTTGCCTTCCTTCAACCAAGTGTCGATATCGACGCCGAGCGGCAGCGAGGCGGGATGCAGGCCCAGTCCCTTGAGCTCGGCGCGGGCGCGCGCGATCGGCGCCTCGTCGGGCACCGGCTTATAGGCATAGGGGACCGAGTGGAACGGCTCGGTCGGATCTTCGCCCAGTGCGCCGCGGACGCGAAACAGCTGCTCCGCCTTGGAATACCAGGGCTCGAACTCGTCATAGGAAAACGGCCAGGCCGGCGAGACGCCGCCGAAATGTTCCATGGCCGAAAAATCTTGCCTGCGATAGCGGATCAGCACCGCGCCGTAGAATTTCGAATTGCCGCCGACATAATAGTAATTACCAGGGTTGAAGGCCGCTCCACCGGCCTCGCGCCACATCTCCTTCGGCCGGTAGTGGCCGTCGACGAAGATGGAACGCGTATCGCGCGCATGCGGCGTTGCCGGCAAGGGGTCGCCGCGCTCCAGCATCAGGATCGAGGCGCCGCTGCCGGCCAGGCCGGAAGCAATTGTCGAGCCGCCAATGCCGGAGCCGATGATGACGATATCGGGATTTGTCATTTCGCTCAGAGGATGCGGTTTTCGGTCGCCGGATCGAAGAATACCGCCTTGGTCAGATTGAAGGCGAGTGGCGTGCTGGTGCCCGGCTGGATGTTGGCGTCGGCACGCAGCCGCGCCACCACGCCCTTGCCGCCGAGATTGGTGACGGCGAAAGTGTCGGAACCAGCCGGCTCGACCACTTCGATGTGCAGGTCAGCGGTGGCGATGTTCGAGGCGTTTCGCTCGGCGCCCTCCGGATCGGTCAGTGCCTCCGGGCGAACGCCGAAAATGATCGGCTTGCCCTGGAAAGCCGACAGGCCCGCCGGGGCACTGGCCATCGGCAAGGTGATGGGCTCGCGCGCCTCGCGCTGCAGCACAACGGACAGTGCATTGCCTGAGGTGGAGATGGTCGCCGGGATCAGGTTCATCGCCGGCGAGCCCATGAAGTCGGCAACGAACAAATTGCTGGGGTTGTTGTAGATCTCGGCCGGCGTGCCGAACTGCTGCACCTCGCCGTCGCGCATGACGGCGATCTTGGTCGCCAGCGTCATCGCCTCGATCTGGTCGTGGGTGACGTAGACGATTGTGGTGCCGGTGGTGGCATGCAGGCGCTTGATCTCGATGCGCATGTCGACGCGCAGCTTGGCGTCGAGGTTGGACAAAGGCTCGTCGAACAGGAACAGCTTGGGGTCGCGTACCAGCGCCCGCCCCATGGCGACGCGCTGGCGCTGGCCGCCTGAAAGCTGGCTCGGCTTGCGCTGCAGCAGGTGCCCGATCTGCAAAACTTTGGCCACCTTGTCGATCGCCTTCTGGCGCTCCGCCGCCGGCACGCCGCGCATCTCCATGCCAAAGGAGATGTTGCCGGCCACCGTCATGTTCGGATAGAGCGCGTAGCTCTGGAACACCATGGCGATGTCGCGCTTCGAAGGGTGGAGATCGTTGATGGCGCGGCCGTCGACACGGATCTCGCCCGAGGTGATCGTCTCCAGCCCGGCAATGGTGTTGAGCAGCGTGGACTTGCCGCAGCCGGACGGGCCCACCAGCACCAGGAAGCCGCCCTTTTCCAGCTCGAGGTCGATCCCCTTGAGTATCTCGACCTGGCCGAAGCGCTTCCTCAGACCATCAATTTCCAGAAAAGCCATCGGATTATCCTTTGACGGCGCCGGCCATGAGACCGCGCACGAAATAGCGGCCGGCGAGCACATAGACGAGAAGGGTTGGGAGTGCGGCGATCATCGCCGCCGCCATGTTGACGTTGTATTCGACGACGCCGGTCGAGGTGTTGACGACGTTGTTGAGCGCCACCGTCATCGGCATCGAGTCGCCGGTGCCGGCATAGGCGGAGGCGAACAGGAAGTCGTTCCAGATGTTGGTGAACTGGTAGATCACGGTGACGACGAAGATCGGCATCGAGTTCGGCAGCATGATGCGGCGGAAGATCTGGAAGAAGGACGCACCATCGACCTGGGCGGCCTTCACCAATTCCGTCGGGAACGCTTCGTAATAGTTGCGGAAGAACAAGGTGGTGAAGCCGAGACCGTAGACGACGTGGACGAAGACCAGGTTTACGGTCGGATTGCCGAGCCCGAAGCTGGTTCCGATCGAATTCTGCAGCGTCACGCCGAAGCGGCCGAGGCTGCCGAGGATCGTGGCCATCGGCAACAGCACCGACTGGAACGGGATGAAGCAGGCGAACAGCATCAGCCCGAACACCAGCGTGGCGCCGCGAAACCGCCATTTGGTCAGCACGTAGCCGTTCAGCGCTCCGAGCATCGTCGAGATGATGACGGCCGGAACCACCATCTTGATGGAGTTCCAGAAATAGCCCTTGATGCCGGCACAGGTGAGGCCGACGCAGGTCTCGCCCCAGGCCTTCAGCCATGGATCGAAGGTCGGCGCCTTGGGCAGCGCCAGCATGTTGCCGTTCTGGATCTCGTCCATGGTCTTGAACGAGGTGACCAGCATGACGAACAGCGGCATCAGGTAGAACAGCGCGAACAGCGCCAGCAGCCCATAGATGACGATGCGGTTGACGAGTTTGACATTGACGCCGCCGGAGGCTTGGCGGGCGGGAGTGGTGACAGCGCTCATCGCGGCTTCTCCCGCAGTTCGGAATAGAGATAGGGCACGATGATGGCGACGATGGTCATCAGCATGATCACCGCACTTGCCGAGCCGACAGCCATCTCATTACGCTTGAAAGTGTACTCGTACATGAAGTTGGATGGCAGCCAGGCCGAGCCGCCGGGTCCACCGGAGGTCAGCGCCACGACAAGGTCATAGGACTTGATGGCAAGGTGGGCGAGCACGATGAAGGCCGACAGGAAGATCGGCCGCAGCAGCGGAATGACGATGCGGCGATAGAGCTGGAAGGTGGTGGCGCCGTCGATCTGCGCCGCCTTCATGATTTCGCCATCGATGCCGCGCAGGCCGGCCAGGAACATCGCCATGATGAAGCCGGAAGCCTGCCAGACGCCGGCAATGACCACGGTGTAGATGACGAAATCCTTGTTCTTGATCCAGTCGAAATGGAAGCTCGTCCAGCCCCACTGGTGCAACGTCTGCTCGAGGCCAAGACCCGGATCGAGGAACCATTTCCAGGCGACACCGGTGACGATGAAGGAGAGCGCCATGGGATAGAGGTAGATGGGGCGCAGCACGCCTTCGCCGCGGATCTTCTGGTCGAGCAGGATGGCCAGGAACAGGCCGAGCGCCAGGCAGATCAGGATATAGAGAAAGCCGAAAATACCCATGTTGGTGATCGACGTGTACCAGCTCGACGGCGGGTCGGTGTCGAAGGTCCAGCCCCACAGCCGCTGATAGGCGCGCGAGCCGGTGATGACATAGGACGGGAAGGTCTTGGAGTTGGTGAAGGACAGATAGATCGTCCACAGGATGAAGCCGTAGACGAAGACGATGGTGATGGCGAAGCTCGGCGCCAGCACGATCTTCGGCAAGGCGTCCTGCAGGCGCGAGCGCACCGAGGCGCGTGGCCTGGTGTGCTCCGGCGTCAGCTTGATTTGGCTTGTCGCTACCGTGCTCATGAGCTCCTCCCGTTTTGGGTCGTCCGTGCTCTGCCGTCAGGCGGCAAGGCGGCCCGTGCATACGGGTCTTCGGTCGGCATGCTGTTGAGCCGGCCAATCGTTGAGATAAAACCTTCCCCGCCGAAGCGGGGAAGGTGTTTTCTGGCGTAGCGCCTACTTGGCGTCGTCGATCGCCTTGACCAGCTCGGTCACGGCTTCGTCCGAGGTCTTGATCTGACCATGGACGAACTTGGAGACGACGTCCTTGTAGGCATTGGCGACTGCCGGAGGCGCGCCGTAGCCCTGGGCCAGCGAACCGAACAGCGTGCCACCTTCATTGGCGGCCTTCAGGTCGGCGATGCCCTTCTTGCCGCAAGCGTCGAAGTCGGTGTCCGGAACGTCGGTACGGGCCGGAACGGAACCCTTGACGACGTTGAAGGCCGACTGGAAGCTCTTCGACAGGGTGGCGGTGGCCAGTGCGACCTGGGCGGCCTTGCGGTCGTCCGGAACGTTGAACATGCCGAACATGTCGGAGTTGTAGATCACCGAGCCGTCGGTGCCCGGGAAGCGATAGCACAGGAAGTCCGTGCCCGGGGTCTTCTTGGCGGCGTGGAACTCGCCCTTGGCCCAGTCGCCCATGACCTGCACCAGGGCATCGCCCTTGATGACCATGGCGGTGGCAAGGTTCCAGTCGCGGCCCGAGAAATTCGGGTCGACATAGGTGACGAGCTTGGCGAGGTTGTCGAACGACTTCTTCATCGTGTCGGACTTGAGCGACGCGTCGTCGAGGTCGTTGAAAGCCTTCTTGTAGAACTCAGGTCCGCCGGTCGACAGCACGACCGAGTCGAACATGGTGGCTTCCTGCCAGTTCTGGCCGCCGAGAGCGAGCGGGATCACGCCTGCCGCCTTGGCTTTGTCGAGCAGCGCAACGAAGTCGTCGAAAGTCTTCGGCTCGGCGCCGCCGATCTTGTCCATGACGGCCTTGTTGATCCACAGCCAGTTGACCGAGTGGACGTTGACTGGAGCCGCGACCCACTTGCCGTCATAGACAGAGAACTTCTGCAGGGCCGCCGGAACCGACTTGTCCCAGCCTTCCTTCTTCGCCGTCTCGGTCAGGTCGCCCATGACGCCGGCAGCGGCATAGTCGAGCACGGTGTAGCCGAGCATCTGCGAGGCGGTCGGATAATTGCCCGCCGCGACCATCGCCTTCAGCGCGGTCATTGCAGCGTCGCCGCCGCCACCGGCCACCGGCACGTCCTTCCAGGCATAGCCTTCCTTGGCCAGATCGCCCTTGAGGACGTTGAGGGCAGCCGCTTCGCCACCCGACGTCCACCAATGCAGCATCTGCACTTCCTTGACGTCCTCGGCATGGGCCGCGAAAGCGAGCCCCGATGCGAGAGCCGTTCCGATAAGCAGTTTGCGCAACATGTACTTCCTCCCTTGTTGCATTACACGACCGGTGGAAGCCCACCGGGTCCTTCCCAACTCAGCCGACCCACCATCCGGTGCGCCGGCCGCGATGAAACTGGATTGTCTTTTCCTCTGTATAATCCTCGACGGCGCGCTTGCCGAGTTCGCGTCCGAGACCGGACTGCTTGTAGCCCCCGAAAGGCAGCTCGGGATAACCTTCCATGAATGTGTTCACCCAAACCGTCCCCGAACGCACCCCACGCGCCACCGACATGCAAGTGTCGATGCTGGCGGTCCACACGCCGGCCGACAAACCATAGGGCGTGTTGTTGGCGATGTGCAACGCCTTTTCAATCGATTCAAAAGTCAGCACGGAAAGCACCGGACCGAACACTTCCTCACGCGCAATTGCCATGTCATCGGTGACGCCGCGGATGATGGTCGGGTCGAGGTATTGGCCGGCATTGGAGGCCAATTGCTTGCCGCCGCTGTAGATGCTGCTGCCGTCGCTTGCCGCTGCCGTAACGTAACCGGTCACCTTGGCCAGGTGGTCCGACGAGATCATCGCACCGACCTTGGTTCGGTCGTCGAGCGGATCGCCGACTGTCACCTTGGCCGCAAGTGCCTTTACGGCGGCCAGAAAATCCTCGGCGATCGCCTCGTGCACGATCAGCCGGCTGCCGGCATTGCAGCATTCACCGGCATTGAAGAAGCCGCCAAACACCGCCGCGTCGGCCGCGGCTTCGAGATCGGCATCGGGGAAGACGATCTGGCCGTTCTTGCCGCCGAGCTCCATCGAGACCTTCTTCAGCGACTGCGCGGCGGAAGCCATGGTCATCTTGCCGACGCGGGTGGAGCCGGTGAAGGACACCATCTCGACCAGGGGATGGCTGACCATCGGTGCGCCGACATCGCCGCCAAGGCCGGCGAGGATGTTGACGACGCCGGCAGGCAGGCCGGCCTCGATCAGGATGTCGCCGAGCACGAAGGTCGAGGCCGAGGTCATCTCGCTCGGCTTGACCACGGCCGTGCAGCCGGCGGCGAGCGCGAAGGGCAGTTTCTGGCTGACGATCAGGAACGGGAAATTCCACGGCGTGATGATAGAGACGACGCCGATCGGTTCGCGCAGCACGACGCCCAGCATGGCGTCGCCGAGATTGGCGTAGCTCTCGCCATGCAGCGTGCGGGCCAGCGATGCGGCATAGCGCCAGATGTCGACGGCACCGCCGATCTCGCCGCGGGCCTGGGCGATCGGCTTGCCGGATTCCAGCGCATCGAGACGGGCAATGTCTTTAAGCCGAGCTTCGATCAGGTCGGCCGCCTTGTGCAGGAGCGCGGCGCGTTCGGCCGCCTTCATGCGCGGCCAGGGACCGGTCTCGAACGCCCTGTGCGCGGCTTGCATCGCCGCTTCCACCTCGGCCTCGCCGGCCTGCGCGTAACGCGAAACCGTGAAGCCATGGCCGGGGCTGTTGCGTTCCAGCGTCCTGCCGTCGCGGGCATCGACATGTTTGCCATCGATCAGCAGCCGATAGGTCTTCGGCGCTGCGGAAGCCTCGGTGGGCATGGCGATGTTGAGAGGCGCGTTCATCGTGGGTCGTGAATCCTCAGGATCTTGAAAATGCCGGTTTCTGCCTGGCCTTGAAGCCGCCGACGCCGGCTTTGAGGTCGCCGGTCAGCGCAATGAAGCCGCTGGCCAGCGCTTCGGTCGCGGCGGCACTTTCCTCACCTTCGGCAATCGCGATCATCAGCTTGGCCGCTTCCGTCGCCAGCGGACCGCGCTCGGCGATCTTCTCGGCCCAGGCCTTGGCCTCGGCGAGTGCCTTGCCGGTTTCGACCACCCGGTCGACCACGCCCAGGGCCAACGCTTCAGGAGCAAGGAGAACCTCGCCGCCCAACGCCATGCGACGCACCGTCTGCGCGCCGAAGCGCCGCACGGCGCGCTGCGTACCGGACCAGCCGGGCACGACGCCGATGGAGGTTTCGGGGAAGCCCAATTTCACCTGTGTTTCCGCGACCCGGAAATCGCAGGCCGCCGCCAGTTCCAGCCCGCCGCCCAGCGCGTGGCCCGACAGCACGGCGATGGTCGGTTGCCGCAGCCGCGCCAGCCGGTCGAAGACGCGGTGGCCGTAGCGCACCCATTGCACCTGGAAATCGGCGGCGCCCATCTGGGCCCACGCCTCGACATCGCCACCGGCACAGAAGCCCTTGCCTTCGCCGCGGATGAGCACGACGCGAACGTCGTCGGCCGCCTCCGCTTCATCGAGCACTGTTTCGAGCGCGCGAAGCATCGGAATATCCAGCGCGTTGAATTTCTCCGGGCGGCGCAAGGTGACGATGCCGATGGCGCCGTCCTGCTCGAAGGTGACGAGGCGTTCAGCCATGCGCGCCTCCGAGCGAGGCGCCGCCATTGAGCGACAGGCCGATCGGCTGGTTGTGATAGAGTGCTGACGGCGTCACCTTCAGGTCGTTGGCGACACCGAGCGCGATCTCCGACTGCCCCAGCACGTCGCGCTCGAGATCGATGCCCGGCGCCAGTTCCGTCACCATCAACCCGTCAGGCGTCAGCTTCATCACGCAGCGCTCGGTGACATAGGTGATGTCCTGTCCTTGCGCGACCGCGCGCTTGCCGGAGAAGGAGATGTGCTCGACTTCGTTGACCACCTTCTTGACCTTGCCCTCAGCGTCGATGCGGATGCCGCCCTCGGCCAATGACAGTTTTGCCCCGGCATTGAAGAAGCCCGAGAAAACAATCTTTTTTGCGCGTGCGGTGATGTCGACGAAACCGCCGGCGCCGGCGGTGACGTGCGGCCGCGCCGACAGTTTCGAGACGTTGACCGAGCCATGGCGGTCGATCTGCAGGAAGGAGAGCAGCGAAGCGTCGAAGCCGCCGGCCTGGAAATAGATGAACTGGTGCGGCGAGGGCATGAAGGCGTCGGCATTCGATGAGCAGCCGAATTTGAAGTCGAGCAGCGGCACGCCGCCGACCGCGCCCTGCTCGATCACCCAGGTGACCTTGCCGTGCTGGCCTTCTTCCAGAAGGATGCGCGGAACGTTGGCGGAGATGCCGAAACCGATGTTGACGGCCATGCCGTCGCGCAACTCCATGGCGACGCGGCGGGCGATCACCTTCTGGACGTTCATCTCGGCGTTGCGGAAGGTCGACAACGGCCGGAAGATCTCGCCTGATATGGCCGGGTCGTAATGCGTCAGCGTCGTCTGCAACTGGTCGGGCGCGACGACGATGTGATCGACCAGCACGCCCGGCACGCGCACGTCATGCGGCTTGAGCGTGCCGTTTTCGACGACGCGCTTGACCTGCGCGATGACGACACCGCCATTGTTGCGGGCGGCGAGTGCCTGTTCGAGGCCGCCGAGATAGGCGCCCTCGTGTTCATAGGTGAGGTTGCCGCGCTCATCCGCCGTGGTGGCGCGGATGATCGAGACGTGGGGCACGATCGAGCGGAAATACAGCCATTCCTCGCCATCGAACTGCTGCACCGAGACGATCGGTTCGCTGGCCGCCGCGTTCATGGCACAGCCCTGATGGCGCGGGTCGGCGAAGGTGTCGAGCCCGACCTTGGTCAGCACGCCCGGCCGCTTGGCGGCGGCTTCGCGGTGCATGTCGAACAGGATGCCGGACGGCACGTTGTAGGCGGCGACCGAATTGTCACCGATCATCTTCCAGATCCGCGGCGGTTCGGAAGAGGAGGGACCGGATGGATAGGAGCCGCACAAGGTGCGCTTCAAAAGGCCAGGCTTTGCCAGATGGTCGATGCCCTTGATGCCATACATGTCGCCCGCGGCGATCGGGTGCAGCGTGGTGATATCTTTCGGGTGGCCTTCCCCGTCGAAGCGCTCACCGATGGCGGCGAGCACGGCGTCCGGGCAACCGAGGCCACTCGACGAGGACACGGACACCGTCATCCCATCCTTGATCAGACCGGCTGCCTGCGCCGCTGAAACGACCTTGCTCACTTCGTGCTCCCGAGTTTCGGGTCGATCTCGACGGCCTTGCCGGAGCTGGCCGATTGCAATGCCGCCTCGGCCGAGGCGAGCGACCAGATGCCGTCCTCGCCGGTGGCGGCAGGCTGGCCGTCGCCGTGGATCGCGGCATGGAACCGCCGCACGGACCTGACGTAGAGATCCTCGTGGTCGAAGCTCAACTCCTCCTCGCCGCCTGCCGTGCGCAGCATCACGGTGCCGACCGGCTTCTGCGTCATCACATTGCTGGCGATCAGCGAACCTTCCGAGCCATGCACCTCGAAGCCGGTGCCGGCATAGCTGGTGGTGAAACCTTCATGCGACTGCGCGATGAGGCCGGACTTGAAGCGCCAGATGCACATGGCGCCATCCTCCAGCCCGCTGCCGGCCATGCCGGCGGACTGTGTGAAAGCCGAAACCTCGACGGGATCGTCGCCGAGCACGAAGCGCAGCGTGTCGGCATCGTGCACTGTGATGTCGAGCACCACGCCGCCGCCCGCCTCGGGCCTGGCGATGCGCCAGCCCTGCAGGTTTTCGGGCAGGTAGACGGCGTGGAAGACACGCGCCGCGATCGGCCTGCCGATGCGGCCGGCGGCGACGGCCTCGCGCATGGCACGATGCGCGCCGGCGTTGCGCAGGTGGTGGTTGGTGCCGAGCACGACGCCGGCCGCCCTGGCGGCAGCGACCATCGTGCGCGCATCGGCACTCGTCAGTGCCAGCGGCTTTTCGCACAGCACGTGCTTGCCCGCCCTGATCGCGGCGAGCGCCTGTTCCAGGTGCAATTCGTTGGTGGTCGAGATGTAGACGGCGTCGATATCCTCGGCGAGCAGCTCGTCAAGCGTCGAGACCGCAAGCGCAATGTTGTTTTCCACGGCATAGGCTTGGGCCCGCTCCGGGCTGGAACTCATCACCGCCGCGATCTTGCCATCGGCCTGCACGCGGATGGCGTTGACCATGAATTGCCTGGCGATCGTGCTGGCGCCGATCAGTCCCCATTTGAGGCTCATGCGGCGCCTCCCGTTCCCGACCACCTGTTTCTGGCGCGGCGGTCTGGACCGCAGCTTTCCCTGACCACGAGATTGACCGCCCCGATATGATCCTCGGCACGTGTGGTGCGCGACTGGATCATCTTGATCATGACATGGGCGGCGCGTTCGCCGAGGCCGGCGCTGTCCACTGCGACGCTGGTCAGCGCAGGCATGTAGTGTTCGGCTTCCGTCACATCGTCAAAGCCGACGACGGCGAAATCCGGTCCCGGCTCAAGTCCACGCTTGCGCAGCGCCAGCATGGCGCCAAAGGCGACCGCATCGTTAAAACACAGGGCCGCACTCGGCGGTTCAGCCATTGCAAGCGCGGTTTCCAGGCAAGCGATGCCACCCCGACGGCTTGTCTCACCTTCGATGACGAGCATGTCACGCGTATCTATCCCGAGCGTCTCGCAGGCCTCGCGAAAGCCGCCCAGCCGGTCATGATAGACCACGAGGTCTGACGAGCCGCCGAAGAAGGCCAACCGGCGATGTCCCTTGCCGATGAGATGGGCGGCGGCGAGATAGGCACCGCGATGATTGTCGGGAGCAATCACCGGAATGCGGCTCTCAGGCAGCCGGCGCATGGCGAAGGCAATCGGAACGCCGGCCATTTCCAGCCGCCGGAATGCCCCCGGGGTCGTGCCGCGCGCCGGCGACACGATGAGCCCGGCGACGCCCTGTTCCATCAGCGATTTCAGCACTTCTTCCTGACGCACCGGGTTTTCCGCCGTATTGGCGATGAAAGGCACGATGCCGGCGGACTGGAAGACGCGCTCCATGCCGACCGCCAGTTCGGCGAAGAACGGATTGGTGAGGTCGTTGATGACCATGCCGATGACGTTGGAGTGGGCCTTGCGCAGATTGGCGGCGCCGCGGTTGTAGACATAGCCGACGTCCTCGATCGCCTTGCGCACCTTGACCGCGGTCTCGGGGCGGATCAGCCCGCTGCCCTGGAGTACGAGCGACACCGTCGATTTGGACACGCCCGCCTCGCGGGCGATGTCGAAGATCGTCGCCTTGGCCCGGCTGGCCATCCTGATGCCTCCTCCCCAATTTCTGTCAATTCTATTGGAACGTTCTAATCACTGCTCCAATCGGGAGTCAATCGGGAATTTTTGGATTCCCGAATATCGATAATCCGACGCCGTAGGCCCTGTAATTGCAGAGCTATCGTGCTGCGTTGCAGCAATCCGAGGGAGGTGAATCTCGAATCTTAAAGGTTCTTGATTTATTGGAACGTTCCATTTAATAGGCGCGATTACAGGGAGAGATCGATGGACATAGCCTTGCCTGGTGAGGGTGGCCGCAGCAGCCCCTATGCGCTTGTCGGCCAGCCGGTGCGGCCGATGATCGGCGCGCGGTTTTCGCGCATTGCCTATGCGGCGGCGCATGTCGTTGCCGATCCACTCGGGATGACCGATCCATGGTCGCGGCCGGCGGTCGACTGGGAGCGGACGATGGCGTTCCGCCATCATCTGTGGCGGCTCGGCTTCCGTATCGCCGAGGCGATGGACACCTCGCAGCGCGGGATGGGTTTCGACTGGGCAAATGCGCAGGAATTGATCCGCCGCTCGATCGCCGAAGCGCGGACCGTCGAAGGCGCCGACCTCGCTTCGGGCGCCGGCACCGATCATCTGGCGCCGGCGGCGGCCCGGACACCAGACGATGTGATCGCCGCCTATGAAGAGCAGTTCGCTTTCATCGAAGGCCAAGGCGGCAAGGTGATCATGATGGCGAGCCGGGCACTGGCGGCTGTCGCAGAGGGCCCGGAAGATTATGCGCGCGTCTACGACCGCCTTTTGAGCCAGACGTCCGGCAAGGTGATCCTGCACTGGCTGGGCGACATGTTCGACCCGGCCTTGAAAGGCTATTGGGGCAGCAGCGATTTCGAGACAGCGCTCGATACTGTGGTCGCCATCATCGAGCGTCATGCCGGCAAGGTCGAAGGCATAAAAATCTCGCTGCTCGATGCCGGCAAGGAAGTCGCGCTGCGCAACCGGCTGCCTGATGGGGTCGTGATGTTCACCGGCGACGACTTCAATTACCCCGAACTGATCGCCGGAGACGGCCATGGTCATTCGCACGCGCTGCTCGGCATTTTCGACGCCATCGCACCGGTCGCCAATGCCGCCCTGGCGAAACTCGCCGAGGGCGACCGCGCCGGGTATGACGCGCTGATGGCGCCGACGGTGCCGCTGTCGCGAAAGATCTTCGAGGCACCGACCGAGTACTACAAGGCCGGCATCGTCTTCATGGCCTGGCTGAACGGCCATCAAGACCATTTCACGATGGTCGGCGGCATGCAGTCGGCGCGTGGCATCCGCCACTATGCCGATATCTTTCGCCTTGCCGACCAGGCAGGCCTGCTGGCCGATCCCGACCTGGCCGTATCCAGGATGAAGAGCCTGTGCGCGGTCGCGGGTTTCTGAGCCCAGCGGGATCGACCAGAAGTATCCCCGCATGGGGTGATTTGTGATCTCGGCGATCGGAGCCGCTGCGTGGGGCCGCCCCGACGTGGCGTGTACCGTTTTAATACAATCCCCAATTGGTAGACTCGCGCGGCGCACCGGCAGTTAATTCCTCCGTCAGGCCAAAAGGAGGGAAAAGGCCGCGGATCGGGAGGAAACGATGTCTGTGCGAAAAGAAGACTATCGAACCAACAAAGCCGACTATGTAATTGCCGCGACGTATGGCCGAATGGCCGCGGATGATGATGAGCGCGACGAGCCCATGGCAAAGGAGAAGTTCCTGCAGCTAAGAGACCGGCGCTTCGCCAAATTGGCCGCAAATCCAGCGGAAAGTTCGCCGGGGCCGAAAGCCAGGCCGCGTGGTTACGGCCACTCGTTCTAGCGAGTTGAACGCATGGTGAGTTGAAACGCATGGAAAAGCCCCGCCGACCGGGAGTCAGGCGGGGCTGTCTGGACAGGTTTTTGGGATGTCCAACGATCCTTCAAAGCGCTGTCTCATCCCGGCCAACGGCTACTACGAGCGGACGGTATCGCTCGCCGACAAGAAGTGAGATCCTGGGCACTTCTCCAGCCATGCGCCGTTTTCAATGACCACGCTGGGATGATCGAGCCGATCGCACTCCTACAAGAACGTCGTCAAAGGCTTCTAGCAAGACGTCGGCAGATATCAGGCAGGACGCGTTCTTTGCCATGTTCCCGCGCTTGTAACGCAGTACATTCAGGCGTAGTTGGCGCACTCTTGATCCTTCTTGGCGACTGCCATTGTTAGCGCCCCAACGGCTGTTTCGAAAGCGAGGCGAGTTCGTCCTCGTCGACCACACCCGCCATGTAGTTTGCTATAATGCGGGATGCGATTGCGTCGCGTGCATCGGCCAACTGGCCATCAAGCTTGAGCCTATCAAAGACCCGCCCGAGGAGAGCTATCTCTGAAGCGTCAAAAATACCTACCTCAGTCGCCTTCCGTCGAATCGGCATGATCTTCCTCCCGAAATTCCTGCAGTGAAGCGTGCCGCAAATCTTCCTTTCCGCGCAAGTGCTTAATGCGGTCGACGATGCCGGGCTGACCCATTGTGTTGCCGGCCGCTTCATGACCTTCGGCGCCGGCCCCACGTGCTTGGATCCGCTTCCACAGTCGGTCTCGGATGGCGCCGCTCGTTGAGCAATGCCCCTACGGCGGGCGCAGTTGTTGCCTTCATATTCCGTGGGTCAGTACAACGTAGATAGCGGGGACTAACATCAACCAGCCGCCCATTCCTAGAACCACCCAAAGAGCAGTGCGCTCGGTTCGTCTGACAAGATCGGCAATATTTTCCTCGTCGGTCAAGGAGACAGCGTCCAGCAATACAGGCTGATCATTGTCATTCGCAGGGTCGTTCGCGTTGCCACCTTCATTCGATTTCTGGATCAATGTCATTGTCCTTTGCTCACCAGATAATAGAGGACCCGCCAGCTGCCCTAAGCGGCTCGCGGGTCCTGTCAGCACAGGAAGGGACGTAGCTGTGCCGATCCACGACATGTCAGCCAAGAGCTATGCCGATCACCAGAAAGGTGACGGCCGTCGCGAAAACCGGTGCGAGCAACCACCGCGCTTGGCCAACACTCCTATCCATCTGCTTTCTCCGATTTGGAGAGGCAACTACGCCGGACGTATGCCGTTCCGACCAGTCCCGAGAGGCAAGACCATTGCGTTTTGCGGCCGGACTTTGGTCCTATCCTGTTTCAGCCTGAAGCCCGGCAGCGGAACGTTTGGCCGGACGAGGTGTTCGGACGGCTGGCGCGCAGCCGGTCGTGCTGTCGCCCGGACTATAAGAGGAGAAAACCATGAGAATGCACCTTACCAGCAGCGCTGCGGCGCTACTGCTTTTAGCCGGCGTCGGCGCAGTTGCGGCACAGGACGTTGTCATCACGCCGGAGCAGGACACCGTCGTGCGCGAATACGTGAAGAAGCAGCCACTTGCTTCCGTGAAGGTTCCTGGTGTGGAACTGAACGTCGGAACGGCTCTGCCGGACACGGTTGAACTTCATGAGATCCCCAACGTCAAATACCGCTACGTGATGGTCGACAACCACACGGTTCTGGTGGACCCAGGCACCCGCAAGATTGTCAAAGTCTACGACTGAACTTCGAACTACCACTCCCGCCGCCACCCCATGGCGGCGGGCAGTGCATGTCGGTCGCCACTCAACCGGACAAGTGAAGATGATGAACCTTGAAGTCGAAACATCTCAAGCCCTCGAGGCGCGCTTGGTTGATCTCCAGGCGAGAGTGCGGGCAGCTCGCATAACCGAGACCGAAATAAGAACCTTCCAAAAGGTCGCAGCGATCATGGATGACGGGCGCGGGCAGATTGCTGGCGACGATCTGATCGCAGCATCGTTCGTTGTCGAACCGGAGACCTGAATAGGTAGCGCACTAGCGGCGGCGCCCTGTCCTTCAGCAAGCGGGCAGCTGTTATACATAGCCTTGCGACGCCCGGCTTCGACCCAACAATTCCCTTTGCCATTGCTTTCCAAGGAGCCTGCAATGGAAAGCGCAAATTCAAATGGGACGCCGGCGCGCGTTGAAGTGGTCGAGGCCTGCCGGAATGATTCATGCGCATAGTGGCCGACGACCATGAACTTAGCCGTTCATTCGATTTGGAATCGTTCGCCACCGGCCTTTGCCGAAGGCCAGCGGATACGGGTGGGGCTTGCCGAGTTCAGGCGCCGTAGGCACGCGTCCAAGCCCCGAAAAAAGCCCGCCACTGAGGAAGCAGTGACGGGCCTTTCCCGTGTTCTGCTTGGTGAGGGAACCCAAGCGGCTTCCAAACTCCAATCTCGAAAACAAGTTCCTTGATCGGCCAAAAATTGCCGTTGCAGTGATCCGCTCCGCATCTGGAGCTCCGTTGAACTTTACCGAGGAAGTACGGTTTCAAACAAAATGAGCCCGCACCGCCGGGTTGGGACGATGCGGGCCGACCAAGAGTGAATTCTCCTGGCCGCAGCGGAGGGGGTTGCTGCACTACTGAAACTGAGCGCCTGTATATTAGGTTCCACTTAAGGAAAAAGAGATCCTTGTCCCATTTACAACCTCCCAGTGTGTGGGTCCGCACCACGGGCGGCACGGTGCGGATCCGGCCGAAGGTTGCCTTTCTCGGCCAGCGCACATCGCGCTGCTGGCCATGCAACCAGCCTTGCTCGCAGGCATCGATTTGGGAAGCGGCCGGCGCGCTCGGCGTGTCGGCCAACACGGTCGATAAGCCACGTCGTCAGGGAGTTGGCTAAGTCTTTGAAAGGATGGTGGGCGTGACAGGGATTGAACCTGTGACCCCTGCAATGTCAATGCAGTGCTCTCCCGCTGAGCTACACGCCCATCCGAAGCCGCGCATACACCATTTTTGATCCAGCGCGTCAATAGCAGGAAAAAGGAAAGAAGGCGTCGTCTCGCCGCAGCGGCGATGCCTTGGCCGAAGGCGGCTCAGGCCGCCTGCAGCATCTTCTCGACCTCATTGACGAGATCGCGCAGGTGGAAGGGCTTCGACAGCACCTTGGCGTCTTTCGGCGCCTTGGAATCCGGGTTCAGCGCAACGGCGGCGAAACCGGTGATGAACATGACCTTGAGGTCGGGATCGATCTCGGTGGCGCGCCGTGCCAGTTCGATGCCGTCCATCTCCGGCATGACGATGTCCGTCAACAGCAGCGAGAACGGTTCCTCGCGCAGGCGCTCATAGGCGCTGGCGCCATTGTCGAAATCGCTGACCTGATAACCAGCGCGCTCCAGCGCCTTGACGAGGAACCGACGCATATCGTCGTCGTCTTCCGCCAGAAGAATGCGTGCCATGATGTCCCGTCCGAATCACCCGCCCGAGACTGCCGTGGGGCAGGCCCGTTAACCATCCTGTATATGAGGAGGTGAGGGTAAACATCAAGTGAACGAGGACGAGGAAGACCCACATTTGGTAAGCGGTGAGGCCGCCGAAATGCTGGACATGCGGCCGGCAAGGTGGCAGTTTCATATCATGATGCACTGGTGCTTTCGGGTTCGTTCAAATTGAAGACGGCAGCCGAGGATTTTTCGGTCGTTTCACCCTTCGAAATCCGATCGGGCGCCGAACAGCGCGTTCCCTTCCTCTTCAACTCACCACACAGCGGCCGCTACTATCCCGAACGCTTCCTTGCCATGGCAAGGCTCGACCGCAACGCCATCCGCCGTTCGGAGGATTGCTACGTCGATGAGCTGTTCGGGGGCGCGGTGGCGCTGGGCGCGCCGATGCTGGCGGCAAATTTCCCGCGCGCCTATCTCGACGTCAATCGCGAGCCCTGGGAACTCGACCCGCGCATGTTCGCCGAGCCGGTGCCGTCCTTCTGCAACATCCGCTCGGCGCGGGTGGCGGGCGGGCTCGGCACGGTACCCAAGCTGGTTGGCGAGGGGCTCGACATCTATTCCGGCCGCTTGCCGCTCGCAGAAGCGGTCGCCCGCATCGAGGCCGTCTACAAGCCCTATCACGAAACACTGAAGCGGCTTTTGACGAGAACCCATGCCCGTTTCGGCTTTGCGGTGCTGATCGATTGCCATTCGATGCCGGCGAGCATCCGTGTCGGCGACAACGGCCTGAGGCCGGACTTCATCATCGGCGACCGTTTCGGCATCTCGGCCACCGCTGCCCTGACCGAAACCGCGATCGGCCTGCTCTGCGCCATGGGCTACACCGTCGCCCACAACAAGCCTTATGCAGGCGGCTTCATCACCGAGCACTATGGCCGCCCGGCGCGTCATCTGCATGCACTGCAGATCGAGGTCAATCGCGGGCTCTACATGAACGAGCGGACATTCGAGAAGGCGGCCGGCTTTGATGCGCTGGCGGATGATTTGACGCGATTTTCGGCCGATCTGATGGCGATGCCCGACCATCATTTCATCGACCTGCCGCTGGCCGCGGAGTGAGATCGCGCACCGGATGGGCAGCTCAGGATTTGCGGCGTAAAAAAAGACCGCATCGTTTTCACGATACGGTCGAAGTCTAGGGAGGAAACGCCCAAGGAGGGCATGGACAGGAGAACCTGTCCGAGATTGAGGGTATTGTGCGCTGCACAAATGTCAAGCGACGTTCAGGCTTTTTTAATTCAGAGTGATGTGGAAACTGCCTTTCGATGACGCTGGCGTGACATTCCGGCAACAGTCGCGGCAGCGGATAAATCGATGGACGGGCTTGTTTTAGCAGGAAAGTGGCGGCAGAGCCCTATTCGGGCATGCCGTATGCGGGAGAATCAGTTGGACATCAGCATCGATTTCATGCGCCGCATCGCGCAGGCGGCAGCGGCGGAGACCTTGCCGCGCTTCCGTGCCCAAGGGGCTGTCGCCAACAAGGAAAAGGGCAGTTTCGATCCGGTCACCGAAGCCGATCGCGAGACCGAGCGCGCCATCCGGGCGCTGATCTCGGCCGAGTATCCCGACCATGGCATCCTTGGCGAGGAGCATGGCAGCGAAAATATCTCCAGCAGGCATGTCTGGGTGATCGATCCGATCGACGGCACGCGCGCCTTCATCTCAGGCCTGCCGGTATGGGGGACGCTGGTCGGGCTGACGGTCGACGGGGACGCGGTCGCCGGCATGATGGCGCAACCCTTCACCGGCGAGCTGTTCTATGCCAATGCATCCGGCTCGCACTATGAGGGGCCGGGAGGGCCGCGCAAGCTTTCGACCCGCAAGACGACGAAGCTTTCCGAGGCAACCCTGTTCACCACCACACCGGCGCTGTTCAAAGGCGAGGCGCGCAATCGCTATGACGCCTTCGAGAGGCAGATCCAGCTCGCCCGGTACGGCGCCGATTGCTACGCCTTCGCCATGATCGCCTCCGGAAGCGTCGACATTGTCGCCGATCCCGGATTGCAGCCCTACGACATCGTGGCGCTGATCCCGATCATCGAGAAGGCGGGCGGTGTCGTCACCACCTTCGACGGCGGACCGGCGGAAAAGGGCGGCGATGTGCTGGCGGCGGCAACGCCGGAGCTTCACGCGGCCGCCATGGCTGCCCTGCGCGGCTGATATTTCGGCGCCTTCTTTGACGCGATTCAATCAGCGCGACCCGATCGAGCGCTGGAATTCCGCTGGGGTGCGCCCGTAGACCTGTCTGAACGTCGAGCTGAAATGGCTGTGGCTGGAGAAGCCAAGATCCATGCCCAGCGTGGTCAGATTGTCGTAGCGGCCGAGCAGGTCGAGCGCGCGCGCCAGCCGCAGGCGCAGGTGATAGCGATAGAGCGGCATCGCCTCGACCTGCTGGAAGACTTGCGTCAGGTAGACCGGCGAGACGCCGACGTCGGCGGCAATCTCGGCCAGCCTCCAGCGCCGCGACAGGTCCGAGGACAGGACGAGCTTGGCGCGGTCGACCAATTTCTGCCGTCCAGGGCTGGCGCCCGCGACATGCGAGGTGTGTTCGCCGAGCGAGCGCCGCACCAGCGTCAAGGCGAGCGTCTCGGCTTCCAAGGGCTCGGCGACATTGCGGCTGAGGCTATGGCGCAGCAACGCCACCAGAGCCTGCGCGCGCGGGTCGATGCGCCGGCGCTGGCGGCGGAACGCTAGGCGGTCGCCGGCGCGCAACTGCCCCTTCGGCGCCAGTTCCCGCAATTGGCCTTCCTCCACCACAAGGTCGAGACAGGCATCGCCACCTTCGACGGGATGGCTGACCTGATAGGCCTCAGCCGCGTTGAAGAACAGCAGCTGATTGGCCTCAGCGACGACGTCGTTGCGCCCGACATGGCGCACGAAGAC
The DNA here is from genome assembly GCF_000176035.2 of Mesorhizobium opportunistum WSM2075. Lineage (NCBI taxonomy): Bacteria > Pseudomonadati > Pseudomonadota > Alphaproteobacteria > Hyphomicrobiales > Phyllobacteriaceae > Mesorhizobium > Mesorhizobium opportunistum. The sequence goes on from NC_015675.1 coordinate 1,991,772, forward strand.
TCCGCGATAGGGAAACACCAGATGCGTGGCCGCGCTGCACTCTTCGTCGCTCCGGTGCCGGCATTCGCCGCTGCAGACGATGTCGCGCACCCTGACTGTGCCGGTGTCCAGGAGCGGCTGTACCGTGAATTGCGACATGGCCGTTGCTTTCATTCCTCGTACCCGAAAATGATTCCGGAATTACGAAGGCACTCTACGCAATCGGCCAGTCCGATCCTGTCAGGAGACTTCCCGGACGGTGCGTCAATCCCACAAGCGGCGGCTGAATTCGCAATAGGCATCGCCGCGCGACAGGCCGATGTCCTTGAGCTGTTCGTCGGTCATTTCGAGCAAGGCAAGGCGGCTTCGGCGTTTCTCCATCTGGCGACCGACCCATCGGGCTGCCACATGGCATCGGGCGTGCAAGGACTGCAGCATGGTCGTGGTGCGGAGGGTCGTTGCACGTGCCGGGACATGGCCGGCCAAGCGCTGCGCTATTGAATGATCGGGGCGCATGGCTCAATCCTCACCGGCGCCGGCCGCCGAAGCGCCGGCTTCGTTGAGTGCCTGGGCGCATTCCTCGCAGCAGACCTCGACGGTCTTGCCGCCGACTTTGACGCGGATCGGATTGGCGTCCAGCTGGCAATCGCAGGCGGCGCAGGTTTTGTCGGTCATGATCTCATCTCCTCGGCATTCAATTCGACGCGAGCAGATGAGCATTCCGGTACGGGCGCGGACTGTCAGAATCTTTAGCATTTTTGAGTGCTGCGGGCGCCCACGCCCCATCTTCCTGACAACGGGGTGTCAGCTATGCCGGCCGATCCGTGAAGGGCTTTGGCGCCAGTCAGGCCGTCGGGTCGTCGGAGCCGGGAACGAAGGCATCGAAGGCGGCGAGGAATTGTTCGCGGTAGAGGTCGGCCTCCTGCAGGATTTCGTGCTTGGCGCCGTCGATCATCAGCATCGAGCCGAGCCTCAGACTTCTGGCGTATGCTTCCACCGCCCTGGTCGAGACGACCTGGTCGGCGCCGGCGGCGATGATCAGCAGGGGAACCTGGATCCTGGCCATGAAGTCGGGATCGCTGATCGCTTCCGAAGCCTTTGCCGCCGCCTGCAGCCAACGGATCGTCGGGCCGCCGAGGGCCAGTTGCGGATACCCTTCATAGATGCGGGTGTTGCGACGATAGCGCTGTGGATCCGACGTCACCTTGTTGGCTTCGAAAGGCAGCGTGTCTCTCGGCAGTGGGCCCCAGGCGGCATAGAGCCTGCCAAGGCCCAAAGCGCAGAAAAACGAACAGACGCGGCGAACGGTGCTTATCGAGACCGGCAGGTCGGGCAGCGTCAGGAACGGCGCGATCAGCACCATGCGCCGCACGCGGTTGACCATCGACGGCGCCGCAAGCAGCGTGATCACCGCGCCGGCGGAATGAGCCAGGATGTAGTAGGGTCCACGGCAGTCGGGCAGCACGATCTCCTCGAAGAACTGCTCGAGGTCGGCCGTATAATCGCGGAAGGACCTGACATAACCGCGCTGGCGATCGCCGATCAGCCGGTCGGAACCGCCCTGGCCGCGCCAGTCGAGCGTGGCGACGCCAAGTCCCCGGGCGGCAAGATCGCGGATGGTTTCGAAATATTTCTCGATGCACTCGTTGCGGCCTGGCAGCAGCACCACGGTGCCTCTCATCGGGCGCGCGACCGCTCCGAACAGGCCATAGCGGATCTTCTTGCGATCGCGCGCGGTGAAAAAGCCGCCGGCGGCGTTCTCCGGCCGCGGATTGCCCTCAGTCTCATGGAAAAGGGAGGTGTCTTGGAGGATGTCCGTCATACGGCGCTTTGTGCTCGGCGTCTTCACGTGCCAGCCTGTCGGGACCGGCCTCTCAAGGTGATAGACGTCAATACATCAAAAGCAAAGGAATTCCAGGTAACGGGGGACGCAGCACAGGGAAGGCCGGAAGCGGCATTGAGCGCGTTTCCGGCCTTCTGTCGATCCGGGAGGAAGGGACGTTAACACCCGGTTCGGCCTCGTTGCGGCCCCTCTGCAAATTCGGCGCCGCCAATCCTTGATCTTGAGAGCCACTTTAGCGGCAGCTGTCTGAACGCGCGCCGAAGCGCCGGTTCATCTGCCGTTCATCACGGCAGGCCGCGCTGCTTTTTTTGCCGTCCGGCCAAATCTTGAAATGCCTTCGAACGCTCCCCAAATGTGGTTTGCGGTCGCCAATGTCGGGGCCGCTGGTCTAGCCGAAACGCCGCTCGCGGGTTTCGCACCGACCATACGCAAACCATGTTGCTCAACAGGAGAACACCTCATGCGTCACGTTGATTTTTCCCCGCTTTATCGTTCGACCGTCGGCTTCGACCGTCTCTTCACCATGCTCGATTCGCTTGCGCAGCCTGATGGCGCGCAGACCTATCCGCCTTATAATATCGAGCGCACCGGCGAGGATTCCTACCGGATTTCGATGGCGGTCGCCGGTTTCTCGGATGAGGAAATCTCGATCGAAGCCCATCGCAACGTGCTGACCGTGAAGGGTGAGCGCAAGGACGAGGGCACCGGCGAAGGTTCCGAACTGCTCTATCGTGGTATTGCCTCGAGGGCTTTCGAGCGCCGCTTCCAGCTTGCCGATCACGTTGAAGTCGTCGGCGCCGCGCTGAAGAACGGCCTGCTCTTCGTCGACCTCAAGCGCAACATCCCCGAGGAACTGAAGCCGCGCAAGATCGCGATCACCTCGGCTCCGGCCAAGGCCAAGCAGATCGAGGCCAAAACCGCCGCCTAACCAGACGGCTTGCTAACGCGTAAAGTTAAAGTCTCCTCCCGAGACGGAAGCGGCGCCGAAAGGCGTCGCTTTTTTGTGCGTTTGCTGGGGGGTGTGAAAAGGGGGCTTTGCCCTGACGCTGCTCGAATCCGGCAGCGGGATACCTCTTTTTGCCCTCGGGAGGGGCCGAGCATGAATTGGTTTAGCTTTCTCTAAATAAGTAATATCTTGTTAAGCAACATCGAACATATTTTGGCGAGGCTCAATCACGGGCACATGCTCCCAATCCCGCCTCGTCTTCTCCTGGGACCATCGAAAAAGGACCTCGCCGGATGTGGCGGAAAACAGCAGCGTGCCTGGCGATCCTGGCAATTACCGGCGGCGAGGCGCGCGCCACGACAACAACCGCTTCCATGGCCGTGCAGATGACGATCACCGCGTCCTGCACCATCAACAGCGCGTCAACCCTGAACTTCGGCTCGTCCGGCGTCATTGCGGCCAATGTCGACCAGACGTCCACGGTCCAGGTTCAGTGCACGAACACGACTCCATACAATGTTGGCCTGGACGCGGGCACCGGATCGGGCGCGACCGTCGCCGCCCGCAAGATGACCAATGGTGCCGCCACGATTACCTATTCTCTCTATAGCGACAGCGGCAGAACGACCGTCTGGGGCAACACCATCGGGACAAATGCGGTTTCGGCGACCGGTTCCGGCGCCGCGCAAAACTTTACCGTCTATGGACGCGTGCCGGCGCAATCAACGCCTGCGCCAGCTGTCTATACAGACACCGTGACCGTCACGGTAACCTACTGAAGTCGGCCTCATTGACGGTCGACGCCATGGGGGTGGCAATGAATTGGGCAAGGCTGGCTTCGGCCCTGGCGGGGGCATTGCTGTTCGGCGCTGTGCAGGTCCGCGCGGAGTCGCTTCAAGTGCAGCCCGCTCTGGTCGATGTCGTCGCGCCGAGCGCGGCGTCGACCATTACGCTGCGCAATGAGGGGACAACGCCGACCAACGTGCAGATTCGTGTTTTTCGCTGGTCGCAGGTCAATGGCGAAGAATCCCTTCAGCCCACGGATGATGTGGTTGCCTCGCCTCCTGCCGTCACGCTCCTGCCGGGTACCGACTATGTTGCCCGCATCGTGCGAGTGGTCAAGCGACCGGTTGCGACCGAGGAGGCCTATCGCCTGCTCGTCGACGAGCTTCCAGACGCCAGTCGGGCCAAGACAGGCACGGTGAGGCTGCTGGTTCGCCACTCGATCCCAGTCTTCTTCGGTTCGCAGGCAAGAACGCCACCCAGCTTGGACTGGACGATATCGAGACAGGACGGCCGTTTGATCGTTTCAGCCCATAACAGGGGCGGTACCCGCTTGCGCATCTCCGCACTCTCGCTACGCGACGTCAGCGGGCACAAGATTTCATTCGGCCGGGGTTTGGTCGGCTATGCGCTCGGTCAGTCGACCATGCGGTGGGCGGCACCGGCCAGCGGGCGCAAATTCGCCACCAAGGGATCGGTCTCGATCTCGGGCCAAGGCAATGATGGCCCGATCAATGCCGTGGCGCCGGTTGTCGCCGCGCCGTGAATGCGGCTTGGCTCCTGACATTGTCGATATTGGTTGCGACGCTGATACAGTCCAATCGAGCGGACGGAGCAGCGCAGCAGCTTCAGCTCGAAGTCTTCATCAACGGCGCCGCCACCAACCAGATCGCGGCATTCGAGTCTTTCGACGGCCGGCATCTCGGCGCCGCTCCCGACGAACTGCACGCTTTGGGACTGGATCTCGGGAAGCAAGCCCGACCTCGGGAGGCCATCGTCATGCTCGACACCGTGCGGGGGCTGGGCTACCGCTACGAAGAGCGGGAGCAACGCATTTTTCTGACGATCAATGATGGCCTGCGCGGCATGATATCCTATGACGCCGCGCCCGGCCGGGAGGCTTCCCCTGACGTTCGAGCGGGGTTCGGCGGGGTTCTCAACTACAATTTGTTCGCGGCATCGCGGCAGGAGCCCGACGCCAGTGGCTTCGCCTTCAGCGGCGCTTCCACCACCCTCGATGCACGGGCCTTTTCGCCGGTCGGCACCTTCGGCCAATCGGCGATCCTGCGGCTGGAGGACAATGGCCGCGCCGATGCATTGAGGCTCGATACCGCCTACACTTATTCCGACCCGGCAACGCTAACCACGTACCAAGCTGGCGATGCGATTTCCGGCGGGTTCGCCTGGACCAGGCCGATCCGCATCGGCGGGCTTCAGGCGCGCCGCGACTTCGGCCTTCGCACCGATCTGATCACCCAGCCGCTTGTATCAGCGAGCGGCAGCGCGGCGGTGCCGTCGACGGTCGACGTCTATGTCAACGAGTTGAAGACCTATTCGCACCCCGTCGACACCGGACCGTTCCAGATCACCGACATCCCCGTCACCACCGGAGGTGGGCAGGCGGTTATCGTCTTGCGCGATGCGGCCGGCCGTGAAACGCGCACGAGCGTGCCATTCTACGCCTCGCCTAACCTACTGAGGCCGGGGCTCTTCGACTTCTCGCTGGAGGCAGGCCTGCCGAGGTTGGGATACGCGACGACATCCGACGCCTATGCCGTCAACCAGCCAGTCCTGTCGGCAAGCCTGAGAAAGGGCATCTTCGACTGGCTGACGCTCGAAGCCCACGCGGAGGCCAGCAGCGGCCTGCTCAATGGCGGTCTCGGCATGGTGACGCGCACCGGTTCGCTCGGCGTTGCTTCCTTCGCGGTGGCCGGCAGCCATGGCGCGGCGGGCGGCGGGCTGCAGTCCTATGCCTCCTATGAGATCAGAATAGGGACCCTCAGTGTAAACGCCAGTTCGCAAATGACGTTCGGGTCCTATGACGATCTCGCCTCGGTGAGCGACCGTCTTCAAGACGGCGGAACGTCCGGCCACGCCTTCTTCAGGCTGCTGTCCTTCGACCCCATGGCCGTGGGTGCGTCGACCCGATCCAGGCCGCCGAAGATGGTCAACAGCATTTCCTTCGGAACGCCGCTGCCCTTCGACAGTGGCAGCATTAGCGCAAGCTACATCGATCTGACGCCGGCCTGCGGTGAAGGTTCCAGGATACTCACCGCTTCCTATTCGCGGGCGCTGCCATTCGGCTATCTCAACGCGACCGCCTTCGCCGCCCTTGGCGGGCGACGGAATGCCGGCCTCTTCGCCGGCCTGTCGATCCCGATCGGCGGCAATGTAATGGCTTCGACGGCCATCTCAGCCGACAAGCACGGTGTCGATGTGATTGCCGATGTGAGCAAACCGCTCGGCGAGGACCCGGGCAGCCTTGGCTGGCGGACGAGCTTCAGTCAGGACGGGTCCGCCGAGGGCTCCGCGGCAGTCTCCTATCGCTCCTCCCATGGGCATGCCGAGGCCGGCGTCGGCCGTTCAATCTCGGGCACAGCGGCGACAGCCCAGTTCGAGGGGGCAATCGCAACGATGGGTTCCGGCATTTTCCTGACAGACCGAATCGACGACAGTTTCGCCGTTGTCGAGACGGGTTTGCCGGGTGTCGGCGTGCTTTTCGAGAACCGGCCGGCCGGCGTCACCGACGCGAAAGGAAGGCTTCTGGTGCCGAGCCTGCGCTCCTATCAGCGCAACAAGATCGCCATCGACACGACCAATCTGCCCGTCGACGCCGACGTCACGACCACGCAGGATATCATCGCGCCAGCCGACCGGGCTGGCGTGCGGGTCGATTTCCGAGTTCGCACCGACGTCAGCGCCGCGGTCCTCGTCTTGTCAGGGCCGGACGGACAGCCGCTCGAGGTCGGGTCGCACGGCACGATCAACGGCACGCAGGACTTCGTCATCGGCTACGACGGACGCGCTTATGTGAAAGCACTGGCGCGAAGCAACACTGTCGTTTCCCAGACCGCCAAGGGTTCGTGCCGCGCATCATTCGGCTACATGACAAAAGCAAACGAGCAAGTGGTCATCCCGGTTGTCTGCCGCTGATCCCGGATCGGCTGTCTGTGGGTCATCAGTACGTAACCGTCACGACGATCGTGTCGGTGTAGGCTCCGGGCGCGGGCGTCGTCTGCGCGGGCGCGCGGGCGTATACGGTGTATGGTTGATCGAGCCCGGTGCCGGTGCTGCTAGCGGTGTTAATGCCGATCGTGTTTCCCCAGACACTGGCCCTGCCGCTGTCGCTGTAGAGCGAATAGGTCACGGTCTTTGCGCCGCTCGTCATCTTGCGGCTGGCAACCGTGGCACCGGAGCCGGCCCCGGCGCTCAGTCCGATATTGTACGGCGTCGTGTCGGTACAGCGAACGGTGACCGAACCGGTCGAATCGACATTGGATGCCAGCACTCCGACGGAGCCAAAGTTCACGTTGGTGGCCGAGACGTTGCAGTTCGCGTTGATTGTCGCGGTCCAGGTCGAGCCGCTGGACGTGGCTTGCCGGCTGCCTGTCGGACACGCCGAGGCGGTCTTGTAATCATAGCTGGCAGCCGGTGCGGTGGTCATGGTCCAGACATACGATCCGGGTCCAGCGGCGGTCTGGTTGGAGAATACTCTGCCGTAAACGGTCAACGCAGTGCCGGCGCTGCCCGAGGAACCCAAAGCAAGATCGTAGGTCGCCCCAATGGGATAGAGCCCGTAACTGGTCGTGGCCAGACCCCAGGACCCCCAGATCGTCGTTCGCGACGCGTCGCTGTAGAGCTCGTGGACCAATCGCTCGGACCCGGAAGCCAGCCGGCGGTTGCCGGCCGCGTTGGTCTGGCCAGGTGAAAGTTCGACGCAAAGGCGCACGGTCTGGTTGGCTGTCCCGGTGCAGTTGATCGAGAAGGTTGCCGTCGTGTCGTCAACGGCTCCGCTCAGAATGTCCAACACGCCGTACGATCCGTTGGCGGCCGTGACGGAGCAGCTCTGGGACCAAGCCCCTTGCAGGCTGCAAGCGAGGATCATTGTGACTAGCGCTGCTCGCAACTGAATTGTCCAGCGAAGCCAATGGTATCGCGAACGACGTATGAACCTTGATCCGCTGCCTTCCACCTTGGTCCGCTTATCAAGGTCCGAGGCCAATTCAAAAACGGGGCGTGTCGCAGCCATTTTGCCCGCTTATCCGGCCAAGAACTGGCCAAAGCGATCGACTTCCTCGGTCGTCGTGGCAAAGCTGGTGACGAAGCGGTAGAGCAACTCGTCCTCGCCGATATGGCCGTCGAAACCATGCGGCTTGTGCCAGTCGTAGAAGGCGGCGCCCGCCGTCTGCAGCCTGTCGGCTTCTGTCTTCTTGATTACTGCGAACACCTCGTTGGCCTGCGGCAGCCAGGCGAGCTTCGCCGTTTCCGAATCCTCGATCGCCGCCGCGAGGCGCGCGGCCATGGCGTTGGCGTGCCGGGCCGTGTCGAGCCACAGCCCGTCCTTGAAATAGGCCTCGAATTGCGCCGCCACGAAGCGCGATTTCGAAAACAGTTGAGCCGCGCGCTTGCGCAGAAAGGCCAATTCCCTGGCGCGGTCGAGGTCGAACAGCACGATCGCCTCCGCGCACCAGCAGCCGTTCTTGGTGCCACCGAAGGACAGGATGTCGACGCCGCGTTTCCAGGTCATTTCGGCCGGCGTCGTGTCGAGCGCGGCCAGCGCGTTGGCAAAGCGGGCGCCATCCATGTGCAACGGCACGGAATGTTGCTTGGCGATGGCCGCGATCGTCTCGATCTCTTGCAGGCCGTAAATGGTGCCGACCTCGGTCGACTGGGTGATCGAAACGGCCATCGGCCGGCCCCAATGGACGATCTCTGGCGCGAAGCGGCCGATGGTCCGTTCCAGATTGTGCGGGTCGATCTTGCCGAGGGGGCCGTCGACGGCATGAAGCCGCGAGCCGCCGGAAAAATATTCCGGCGCGCCGCATTCGTCTTCGATGACATGCGATTCGCGGTGGGCGAAGGAAATGCCGCCGGGCTTGTTGTAGGTGGTCAGCGACAGCGAGTTGGCGGCGGTGCCGGTTGCGACGAAGAACACCGCGACTTCGCGTTCGAAAATCTCGCTGAAGCTGGCGTAGACCGTCTGGTCGAGCGCGCCGTCACCATAGGCGGTGGAAAAGCCGCCGGCCGCGGCCGACAGGCCGGCGACGATATTGGGATGGGCGCCTGCCCAATTGTCGGAAGCGAAGAACATGTATCTGCCTGTGCTGGGGAAATCAGCGCGAAGTTGACCGGTTTCGCAAGCCGACCGCAAGGGCCAGACGCCGAAAAAACCACCGGCCCCGATCAACTTGTCAGTGCGGCGGCTGGCGACCGAAGCTTACGTTTTCGGTCGACTTCGCGACATTTTCTGTCGTGTGGAGCCCAAGTTTTTTGTGAATCGGTCTTGTGTGCGCCGGGGAATTCTGCCATAAAAATTTAGGACAGTAGTGCTGTCTTATTTTGTCGCACAAAACAGGCTGGATTGGCGTAACATATGGGCCTCTCCGGCTGTTGCCGCGAGCGACAGGTGGACGGCCAGACTCTGGCCTGTACGATACCAGATGCGGACCATGCGAAAAGCCGCATGATCCGGCAAGGATTTCGCAAGACGTGCCGCAAGGATCAGGGTGAGCAAGACGCTTGCCGAGGCAAATTAGCGACCGAAGAAATGGCCAGCGCCCGAAGGCTGGGAACGGAGGACAGGACAATGACGGACATGACGCTTGCTGCGACGAACGGCCAGGCCGCGCAGACGAAAGCGGCTGCCGTCAAAACTGCGCCTCGATCCAACATCGGCCGAACCGCCAACGGTTTTGCCGCCCAGGGCCTCTACGATCCGCGCAACGAGCATGACGCCTGCGGCGTCGGCTTCATCGTCAACATGAAGGGCGTGAAGTCGCACCAGATCGTCAAGGACGGCCTTGCCGTGCTCGAGAACCTAACGCATCGCGGCGCCGTCGGCGCCGATCCGCTGGTCGGCGACGGCGCCGGCGTGCTGGTGCAGCTTCCGGACCAATTCTTCCGTGAGGAGATGGCGGCCCAGGGCATCGAACTGCCGCCTTCTGGCCAATATGGCGTCGGGCACTGGTTCATGCCGCAGGACGCCGCCCTTCGCGCCCATATCGAAGAGATCATCGCCGAATCGGCGCAGTCCGAGGGACTGCCGCTCATCGGTTTCCGCGACGTGCCCGTCGACAATTCATCCCTGTCGAAGGCGGCCGACATCGTGGCGTCCGAGCCGTTCCATCGGCAGGTCTTCATTGGTCGCACCGCGGATATTCCCGACGACGAGGAGTACGAGGCCAGGCTTTACCTGCTGCGCAAGGTGATATCGGGCCGCATCTACGCCGAAAACGACAACAAGGACATCGGCGCCTATTGCGTGTCGCTGTCGGCGCGCACCATCGTCTACAAGGGCATGTTCCTGGCCTATCAGGTCGGCGCCTATTACAAGGACCTCAAGGACCCGCGCTTCGAGACCGCGCTGATCCTGGTCCACCAGCGCTTCTCGACCAACACCTTCCCATCGTGGAAGCTGGCGCATCCGTACCGCATGGTCGCCCACAATGGCGAGATCAACACGGTGCGCGGCAACAACAACTGGATGGCGGCCAGACAGGCTTCCGTCGATTCCGAACTGTTCGGCAACAACATCTCGAAGCTGTGGCCGATCTCCTATGACGGCCAGTCCGACACCGCCTGCTTCGACAATGCGCTCGAATTCCTGTTCCAGGGCGGCTACAGCCTCAGCCACGCCATGATGATGCTGATCCCGGAAGCCTGGGCCGGCAACAAGCTCATGGGCGCCGATCGCAAGGCTTTCTACGAGTACCATGCAGCCCTTATGGAGCCATGGGACGGCCCGGCGGCAGTCGCCTTCACCGACGGCCGCCAGATCGGCGCCACGCTCGACCGCAACGGACTGCGCCCGGCACGCTATATCGTCACCGACGACGACCGCGTCATCATGGCCTCGGAAGCCGGCGTGCTGCCGGTGCCGGAGGAGAAGATCGTCAAGAAGTGGCGGCTGCAGCCCGGCCGCATGCTTCTGATCGACCTTGCCAAGGGCCGCATCGTTCCCGACGAGGAGATCAAGTCGGAGATCGCGACGAAGCATCCGTACAAGACCTGGCTTGCGAATACCCAACTCATCCTCGAAGATCTGAAGCCGGTCGAACCGCGCGCGCTGCGCAAGGATGTCAGCCTGCTCGATCGCCAGCAGGCGTTCGGCTACACCCAGGAAGACACCAAGCTGTTGATGTCGCCGATGGCCACCACCGGCCAGGAAGCCGTGGGTTCGATGGGCACCGACACGCCGATCTCGGCCATGTCGGACAAGTCGAAGCTGCTCTACACCTATTTCAAGCAGAACTTCGCCCAGGTCACCAATCCGCCGATCGACCCGATCCGCGAGGAACTGGTGATGAGCCTGGTGTCCTTCATCGGGCCTCGGCCGAACATTTTCGACCTGGTCGGCAATTCGCGCCGCAAGCGGCTCGAAGTGCGCCAGCCGATCCTGACCAATGGCGATCTGGAAAAGATCCGCTCGATCGGCCATACCGAAGACCGCTTCGACACCAAGACGATCGACATCACCTACGGGTCGAGCGAGGGCGCTGCCGGCATGCAAGGCGCCATCGACAGGCTCTGTGAGCGCGCGGAGGCAGCGGTCGCCGGCGGCTACAACATCATCATCCTGTCCGACCGCCAGCTTGGCCCGGACCGGATCGCCATCCCGGCACTGCTGGCGACGGCAGCCGTGCATCACCACCTGATCCGCAAGGGGCTGCGCACCTCTGTCGGTCTCGTCGTGGAATCCGGCGAGCCGCGCGAAGTGCATCATTTCTGCTGCCTTGCCGGCTATGGCGCCGAGGCGATCAATCCCTATCTCGCCTTCGACACGCTGCTCGACATGCACAAGCGCGGCGAGCTGCCGGAGGAGGTCGACGCCTACGAGGTGGTGTCGCGCTACATCAAGTCGATCGGCAAGGGCATCCTCAAGGTGATGTCCAAGATGGGCATCTCGACTTACCAGTCCTATTGCGGCGCGCAGATTTTCGACGCGATCGGGCTGAAGTCCGACTTCGTGCAGCAATATTTCACCGGCACCGCCACGCTGATCGAAGGCGTTGGGCTGGAGGAGGTCGCCGGCGAGACGGTCAGCCGTCACACGGACGGCTTCGGCAGCGACCCGGTGCTGCGCAACAGCCTGGATGTCGGCGGCGAATATCTGTTCCGCATGCGCGGCGAGGCGCATATGTGGTCGCCCGACGCGGTCGCCACCTTGCAGCATGCCGTGCGCCAGGGTTCGTGGGAGACGTTCAAGGACTATTCCGCGCAGATCGACAGCGAGACGGCGCGCGCCCAGGCCATTCGCGGCCTGTTCAAGATCAAGCTGGCCGAGGAGACCGGACGCAAGAAGGTCGCGCTCGACGACGTCATGTCGGCAGCCGATATCGTCAAGCGCTTCTCGACCGGGGCGATGTCGTTCGGTTCGATTTCGCGCGAAGCCCACACCACGCTGGCACGCGCCATGAACCAGATCGGCGGCAAGTCGAACACCGGCGAAGGCGGCGAAGAAGCCGACCGCTATCTGCCGCTGCCCGGTGGTGGCAAGAACCCGGAACGCTCGGCGATCAAGCAGGTCGCTTCCGGCCGGTTCGGCGTTACGGCGGAATATCTGGTCAATTCCGATGTCATGCAGATCAAGGTCGCGCAGGGTGCCAAGCCTGGCGAGGGCGGCCAGTTACCCGGCCACAAGGTCGACGCGACCATCGCCAAGGTCCGGCACTCGACGCCCGGCGTCGGCCTGATCTCGCCGCCGCCGCATCACGACATCTATTCGATCGAGGATCTGGCGCAGCTGATCTACGATTTGAAGAACGTCAATCCGGCGGCCGACGTGTCGGTCAAGCTGGTGTCGGAAGTCGGTGTCGGCACGGTCGCGGCGGGTGTCGCCAAGGCACGCGCCGACCATATCACCATCTCGGGCTACGATGGCGGCACCGGCGCCTCGCCGCTGACCTCGCTGAAGCACGCCGGTTCCCCGTGGGAAATGGGCCTGGCCGAGACGCATCAGACGCTGGTGCTGAACGGCTTGCGTTCGCGGGTGGCGCTGCAGGTCGATGGCGGCCTGCGCACCGGGCGCGACGTCATCATCGGCGCGCTGCTCGGCGCCGACGAGTTCGGCTTCTCGACCGCGCCCTTGATCGCGGCCGGCTGCATCATGATGCGCAAGTGCCACCTGAACACCTGCCCGGTCGGCGTCGCGACGCAGGATCCGGTGCTGCGCAAGCGCTTCAAGGGCACGCCCGAGCACGTCATCAACTTCTTCTTCTACGTCGCGGAAGAGGTGAGGGCGCTGCTCGCCGAAATGGGCTTCACCCATCTCGACCAGATCATCGGCGACACCGATCTTCTGGAAAAGCGCGACCTGATCGTGCACTGGAAGGCGCGGGGGCTCGATTTTTCGAAGATGTTCTACAAGCCCGATGCCCCACATGAGGCGGTGCATTGGACCGAGCGGCAGAAGCATCCCATCGACGATGTGCTGGACCGCAAGCTGATCGAATTGGCCAAGCCCGCGCTGGAGGCCAAGCAGCCGGTCCAGATCGAGGTCGACATCCGCAATGTCGACCGTTCGACGGGCGCCATGCTGTCGGGCGAAGTCGCCAAGCGCTTCAAGCACAAGGGGCTGCGCGAGGACACCATCCAGGTGAAGCTGACCGGCACGGCCGGCCAGTCGTTCGGCGCCTTCCTGGCGCGCGGCATCTCGTTCGAGCTTGTCGGCGCCGGCAACGACTATGTCGGCAAGGGGCTGTCGGGCGGCCGCATCGTCATCCGGCCACCGGCAGAAGCCAAGATCGTCGCGGCCGAATCCATCATCGTCGGCAACACGGTGCTCTATGGCGCGACAGAGGGCGAGGCTTATTTCGCCGGTGTTGCCGGTGAGCGCTTCGCCGTGCGCAATTCCGGTGTTGCCGCCGTCGTCGAAGGCGTCGGTGACCATGGCTGCGAGTACATGACCGGCGGCATCGTCGTCGTCATCGGCAAGACCGGCCGCAACTTCGCCGCCGGCATGTCGGGCGGCGTCGCCTATGTGCTGGACGAGGCGGGCGATTTCGCCGAACGCTGCAACATGGCCATGGTCGAGCTGGAACCGGTTCCGGAAGAAGACGATCTGATGGAAAAGCTGCTGCACCATGGCGGCGACCTCGATCACAAGGGCCGCGTCGACGTGTCCGGCGACATGACCAGCCACGACGAGGAACGGCTCTACCAGCTGATCTCGAACCATGTGCACTATACGGGTTCGGTGCGCGGCCGCGAGATCCTCGACGACTGGACGACGTTCCGGCCGAAATTCCGCAAGATCATGCCAGTCGAGTACCGCCGTGCGCTGATCGAGATGGAACGCATGCGCATGGGCGTTGCCGCCGAATAGATTTTGCAACGGCCGGGAGGCCCAGGCTTCCCGGCTTCATGTCACCGACAATTTGACCTCTTGCCGAAGGTTGCCATGGCTGCCTCAAGAGGTTAACGGGTGCGGCGAAAACCGCACCATCTGGACAGCAGGAACTGGACTATGGGCAAGGTAACAGGCTTTCTCGAAATCGACCGGCAGGTCCACAAGTACCAGCCGGCGTCCGACCGCATCCGGCATTTCCGCGAATTCACGCTGCCGATGTCGGACAAGGAGGTCGAGAAACAGGCCGCGCGCTGCATGGATTGCGGCATTCCGTTCTGCCACGGGCCGACGGGCTGCCCGATCCATAACCAGATCCCCGACTGGAACGATCTCGTTTACAACCGGGACTGGGACAATGCGATCCGCAACCTGCATTCGACCAACAATTTCCCGGAATTCACCGGCCGCATCTGCCCGGCGCCTTGCGAGGAAGCCTGCACGCTGAACCTCGAGGACATTCCGGTCGCCATCAAGACGGTGGAGCAGGCGATAGCCGACAAGGCCTATGAGACCGGCCATATCAGGCCCTATCCGCCGGAGAAGAAGACCGGCAAGCGGGTCGCCATCATCGGTTCCGGCCCCGCGGGCATGGCAGCAGCCCAGCAGCTTGGGCGCGCCGGCCACGACGTTCACGTCTACGAGCGCGAAAGCCGTCCAGGCGGGCTGATGCGCTACGGCATCCCCGACTTCAAGATCGAGAAGCACTATATCGACCGCCGCATCGAGCAGATGCAGGGCGAGGGCGTGACTTTCCATTGCGGCGTCAATGTCGGTGTCGACAAGCCTGTCGCCGAACTGCTCGCCGAACACGATGCCGTGCTCTATTGCGGCGGTTCGGAAACGCCGCGCGCGGCCGGCATTCCCGGCGACGATCTCGGCGGCGTGCATGACGCTATGCCCTATCTGGTGCAGCAGAACCGCCGCGTCGGCGGCGAGCCGATACAGTCGGTGGCCTGGCCCTCGCATCCGATCATCGCCGGCGGACAGCATGTCGTCGTCGTCGGTGGCGGCGATACGGCCTCCGACTGTGTCGGCACGGCTTTCCGCCAGGGCGCGGTGCGCGTCACCCAACTCGACATCCGCCCGCAGCCGCCGGAGAAGGAAGACAAGCTCGCGGTCTGGCCCTACTGGGCGACCAAGATGCGCACGTCGTCCTCGCAGGCCGAAGGCGCCGAGCGCGAGTTCCAGGTGGCGACGCTCGAGTTCATCGGCGAGGAGGGCCAGCTGACCGGCGTCAAATGCTGCGAGGTCGACGAGAAGCGCAAGCCGATCCCCGGCACCGACTTCGTCATCCGCGCCGACCTTGCCTTCATCGCCATCGGCTTTGCCGGGCCGGCGACGGCCGGCGTGGTGACGGAACTGGAGGGGGAGATGAAGGTCACCACCGACAGCCGCCGCTCCCGGAATGTCGAGGCCAATGACCGCGACTACAAGACCAGCGTCGACAGGCTCTACGCGGCGGGCGATGTACGCCGCGGCCAGTCGCTGGTGGTCTGGGCGATCCGCGAAGGCCGCCAGGCGGCGCGCTCGATCGACGAGGCGTTGATGGGAACGAGCGTACTGCCTCGTTAAGGCGCGATCGCCGTCGTCGTGTCAGCCGAGGCGGCCGCAGCGGCGGAGCTTGTCTTGGGCGGCCAGGAAAAATCGTCGGCGCGGCCGGGTGAAGCCGCCGGCGCCTTGCCCTCGATCACCAGTCTTTCGCCGGGAAGAGCCGGATTGGCCTTTGCCGGCGGCGCGGCGCCGAGCAGTTCGGTGCCGCCGTCGAGCGCCGGATCGCTGAGCAGCATGGGCACGGTGCGGTCGATGACGATGGGTGCGGCGGCCGGCGCCGGGGCCTCGACAGGGGCGCCTGCCGGTGCGGCGGCCGGGGCCACGCTTCCGGGCGCGGCGAGACCGAGGATCTTCATCAGCGGCTTTTCGGTGTAGAAGGCGAGCTTGCGCTTGCCGGCTTTCGAGACGTTGATGCCGTCATCGGCGCGCAGTCGCACCGGCTGACCGTTCATGTCGGGGCCGCTGGTGATGAAGGCGCCGTTCTCGTCGACGAAGCCATCCCAGACATCGACGAACTCGCCGCCGTTCTTCTCGGCCGCCGAGTGGTAGATGTCGTTGAAGGCCAGCATGTCGGAGGTCATCTTCGACACCCGGAAGGCCGGCATGCCGACCCAAAGGAACGGCACCTTGGTGCTGGCGATGGCTTTGCCGAGTTCGTCGGTGCGGCGCTCGTATTCCTTGGTCCAGTTCTCGGACCGGGGTTGCTCGCGAACGTCCCCCACCATCATCTGCTGACGGTCGTTGGACCCCAGCATGACGACCACGGCGGCCGGTTTCTCGGTCTCGATCAGCGACTTGATCTGTTCGGGCCAATTGTAGACATCGTCGCGCACGAAACCGGACGAACCATTAGAGCGGACGACGATCCTGACGCCGGGATTCTCCGCGAAGGCGGTGTCCAGGCCTTCGGAGAGGCCGGTCGCCATGAAGTCGCCGACCACCAGGACGGTACGGGCATCCGGTGCCTTGTCGACCACCGGGGTTTCCGGTTCCGCGGGCGGACGGGGGGCGCGCGGCTTTTTCGCCTTGGGTCTTGCCTTCTGGATGGTCGGCGGCGGCTCAAACCGCTCGCTGCGGCGCGGAAACAGAAGGTCGCGCAGCGACCAGCCACGATTTTGCTGCTGCTCCTGCGCCATGGCCGGCGCATGGAAGGCACTGGCAGCGCCGATCACAAGCAGAACGATTGCTAGAATCAGGATCGGCATGCGGCGAACAAGGATCGCGATACGCGCGGCCGAAACCAATCACTCCTCCTCCCCTTGCGCCCACCCCACAAAACGAGCCGGTTTTGGGACCGGGCGCAAGTTCAAAGTACCGTTGCGCCCGGTGGCTCCGCCAAAAACGCGCACGGCGCCATGGCCGGCTCTATTTTTGCCGGAGCCATTTGAGCACTTCCATGCTCGGATACCCGTCCTGGGTCAAGCCGACCTTCGCCTGATAGGCCATGATGGCGGTCTTCGATCCGTCGCCGATCTTGCCGTCGAACTTGCCGTCGTAAAGTCCATGTTGCGAAAGCCGCTTCTGCAGCTCCTGCCGTTCCTCGAAACTGAGCTTGGTGAAAGGCCGCTTCCAATCCTGCACAAGACCGCTGGAGCCGGCGATCTCGTCGGCGAGAAGGCCGACGGCAAGGGCATATTTGTCGGCGTTGTTGTAGGCCTTGATCACCGAGAAATTCCTGATCATCAGGAACGCCGGCCCGCCGCGGCCATCCGGCACTTTGAGCGTCGCCTTGTCGGTGAGGTTCTTGAACGGCTTGCCGCTGGCCCTGACGACGCCGAGCGCTTGCCATTGCGCCAGCGTTTTCGAGCCAGCCGGCAGTTTTCCCGCCGGCAAGGCGACTTCATAGCCCCAGGTCTTGCCGGCCTGCCAGCCATTCTTCTTCAGCAGATTGGCCGATGTCGCCAGCGCGTCGGGAATGGAATTCCAGATATCGCGCCTGCCGTTGCCGTCCATGTCGACGGCATAATGCTGGTAGCTGGTGGGAATGAACTGGGTCTGGCCCATGGCGCCGGCCCAGGAGCCCATCAGGTGGCCTTCGTCGATGTCGCCGGTCTGCAGGATCTTCAGCGCCGCGACCAGCTGGGTGCGGGCATATTTGGACCGCTTCGGATCGCCATAGGCAAGCGTCGCCAGCGAACGCACGACATTGCGCATGATGTCGTCGCGCTTGAGGATTTCGCCATAGTTCGATTCCATCGACCAGATGGCCAGCAGAATGTAGCGGTCGACGCCGAACTTCGCCTCGATCCTGTCCAGCCACGGCTTCCATTTCTTGGCCATCTGCTGCCCGACGGCGACGGACTGGTCATGGACGCGGTTGTCGAAATAGTCCCAGGCGGGCGCGGTGAATTCGGGCTGGGTGCGGGCTTTTTCCAGCACCACCGGATCGGGTTCGTTGATACTCCTGAACGCCTGATCGTAGACAGAGCCGGAAACGCCGCCCGCCACGGCCGTGGCGCGGAAGCCGGCGACCCATTGCCGGAAACCGGCGTCGGCGAAGGCCGGCCCGGCAGGCATCAGCATAGCGAGCGAGAGGCTGGCCGCCGTCATGACGCTGGTGAAACGTTTTGCGGCATTGCGAACGGACATCTCTTCCTCCTTCTCTGTCTCAGGAAAGACCATTCATCGCCGAACCGGGTTATGAATTAGTTTACCATAGGCAATGCCTGGAACGAAAAGACGTCTCGATGCTTTACGGATGGGAGTTTCCCCTCGGTCTTGCCAGTAATCCTTAAATCCGGCGTGAAAATGTCGCCGGACGGGGATTGCGGAGCCAGCCATCAAATGGATAATTGGCGTATGAAGAGAGTTCGCAAGGCAGTTTTTCCAGTCGCTGGTCTCGGCACGCGGTTTCTCCCCGCCACCAAGGCTGTTCCCAAGGAAATGCTGACCGTCGTCGACCGGCCGGTCATCCAGTATGTGGTGGATGAGGCGCGCGAGGCGGGCATCGAACATTTCATCTTCGTCACCGGCCGCAACAAGGCGGTCATCGAGGATCATTTCGATATCCAGTTCGAGCTCTATGACACCCTCGCCCAGCGCGGCAAGGACGAGCAGCTTGCCCGGTTGCAGCGGCTGCAGCCGGCGCCGGGACAGACCAGCTTCACGCGCCAGCAGGTGCCGATGGGGCTTGGCCATGCCGTCTGGTGCGCGCGCGAACTGGTCGGCGACGAGCCGTTCGCGCTGCTGTTGCCCGACATGATCATGCAGTCGGAAAAGAGCTGCATGAAGGAGATGGTCGATCTTTACGCCGAGACCGGCAACAACATCATCGCCGTGCAGGAGTGCGATCCGGCCGAAGCCCATAAATACGGCATTGTCGGCCGGGGCGAACCGACCCATCACGGCTTCCGCATCACCGAAATGGTCGAGAAGCCAAAGACGGGCACCGCGCCGTCGAACCTGTACATCAACGGCCGCTACATCCTGCAGCCCGAGATCTTCAAGATCCTCGAAGGGCAGGAGAAGGGCGCCGGCAACGAGATCCAGCTCACCGACGCGATGCTGAAGCTGGAGAAGCAGCAGGCCTTCTACGGCTACCACTATCAGGGCCGCACCTTCGACTGCGGCTCCCCGGAAGGCTTCGTCGAGGCCAATGTCGCCTTCGCGCTGTGGCGAAGCGACATGAACCACAGCATGGCCACCGTCATCCGCACGCTTCTCGACGAGATGAAGCCATCAGAGCGGCGCGGGGCAGCATTCTAGGATGTGCTGATATTCAGGTGAGGCCGGCCTGCGAATGGCGGCTTCCTGCGCTTCCGGTACTCACGTACCCAAACGTACGCTCCGTTCCGGTTCTCGGAACCCACCATTCTCGGCGCCGCCTGACCTGAATCTCAACACATCCTTGGCGTTGCAGGCGCCTTCACTGCTGCACCTTCACGCCGAGATAGATGCTGTTGGCGGTGTAGTCGCGGCCTGGCAAATTGCTGGTCAGCTTTTCGGTCCTCACCTTGCTGGTGAGCCCGGCATAGCGGTTCAGCCACCAGGTCAGCCCGGCCTCGGCGCTCAAAATCCTGTCGTGGCCGTCGATGCCGACATAGTTGCGCCAGTCGAGGCCCAGGGCCGCGTTGCCGGTGAGGTTGGCACGGATCTGGCGTTCGCCGGTCAAGCGGCCGGAATAGAGGATGTCGCCGCTTTCACCTGCGGTGGTCGTGGTCTCGACAGTGGTGCTGCCGGTCAGGCCGATCATGGTGCCGCGCTCGGGCGACCATTTGAGGGCGGCGTTGACGGTGGCGCCTGAAATCGGCTCCAGGCTCTTGTCATCGATCGCTTCGCGCAGCCACCCCGCCGAGAATTCGCCCGAGAGCTTCTCGCCCATGTCGAGCTGCAGGCCGGCACGGGCGCCGAGCCGCGTCGAGGAACGCTCAAAGCCTTCGTTGTCGATGCGCTGATCGTAGATGCGGCGGCCGACCTCGATTTCGCTGAACGGGGTGAGGGCGGGGGAGATTTCGTAACCGGTGCGCAAAGTCGCCGTATAGAGCGTGTTGTCCTGGTCCTTCTGCGAGAGCGAGGTGCCGTCCGAAAGCTTGGCGTCGCCGTAGAAGTCGTGCGCAACCGCGCCGGTCAGCGTGTACTGCATCTTGCCGACCGCCTTTTCGACGGCAAGGCTGCCATCGACGGTCTGCCGCAGCGGCTGGGTGCTGACGCCGGCAATGGCGTCCGGCGATGACGCCGATTCCGGCACGGCCTCGTAGCCGAGCTTGGCGATGGCGCGCAGTTCGTTGTCGAGATCGACATTGTACTGGCCTTCGATGCGGCCCTGCGCATTGTGAACCGGGTAGCCCGACACCGTCTCGCGGAACAAGCCGTAGCCGTCGATGACAGCGGAGTTCTCGCGCCAGTCGGAAGTGGCGGAAAAGCGCAGCGCCGTCTCCGACAGCAGCGCCGAGTTGCCGGCGCTGCTCGAATCGCCGTTCGACGTGGCGGTCAGGCCCTGTTCGATCGTCGGCCGGATGACGAAGGAACCCCATTTGACGCCGGGGGCGGCGAACGGGTCGTCCTCTGGCTTCTTCTTCTGGCCTTCGATGGCGTCGGTGCGCTCGGCACCGGGGTCGAGCTTTTGCTTGTCGGCGCTGTCGATGGTGCGGGCACGGCGGTTGGCCGTCTCCTCGCCCGTGTCCGTCGTATCGGCTGTATCCGTCGTGGAAACCGTCGTTGAAGCGGTGGTATCGGTGGACGTCGTTTTCTTCTTCTTTTTCGACTTGTCTGTCGACTTGTCGGAAGTCTTGGAGCCCGCCTTGGTCTTGTCCCGATCCGCCTGTCCGGCAGTCGATGGACGGCGGCGAGGCTTGGGCGGTGTCGAAGTGTCGGCGGAGGTGTCGTCGCTCGCCTGCGGCGGGTCGAAAATGCTGCCGGACGGGCTTGCGTCGTTGCTGTCCGTATCGTCAGGCACGGCGCCGGCGCTGGCCGGCAGATAGGTGTCGGCCTGTGCGTCCTGCACGGCGTTGGCCGGTGCCTGCTGGCCCGGTCTTGCCAAGGCAAGCTGCCGCGCCTTGCGCTGCTGGTCGGACAGGATCGCCGATTCGGACACCTCGCCGCGCAGTTCCGTCTCCTGGGCATGCAGCGGTGCCGGGCGCAGCAAGGCAAACATGCTGGTCGCCAGCAGCAAGGCGCAGACCGCCTTGCCCTGTCGTCCTGTCGATTTTTCTGGCTGGACCTCGGACATCGCCACCACTGCTTGCGCGGCGCCTTGAGCGCCATACTTACCGAACCGTAAATGGGGATGGTTAACGGAGGGTTGAGACGGGCCCCTTACCGGGTTCCGGATGCCGATTTCGAAAGGGAATCATACCGCCTTCGTTAAGCTTCCTGTTTTCATGCCTGTCGCTGGCCCATTCCGTCTCACAGCTCGGCCGATATCCGTGGGGCCATTTCTGTTGGACAGGCGGGCGGCAAAGCGCTAATCGCATCACCCATGCATGTGAAATCCCTCGATAAGAAGCCCCTGGACAGGCAGGCGTCGATCGCTTCGGCGCTGAGAACGGTGGCGACCGAACAGGCCGGGATCGCAGCCTTGGCCGAAGCGCTCGAGAACGGCCTGGCCGCACCTTTCGCCCAGGCCGTCGACATGATCTCGAAGATCGAAGGCCGGCTCATCGTCACCGGTGTCGGCAAAAGCGGCCATATCGGTGCGAAGATCGCGGCCACGCTTGCCTCGACCGGCACGCCGGCTTTCTTCGTCCATCCCGTCGAGGCCAACCACGGCGATCTCGGCATGATCGCCAGGGACGACGCCATCATCGCCATCTCATGGTCTGGCGAGAGCAAGGAGATGCTGGGCATCGTCGCCTATTCCAGGCGCTTCTCCATTCCGCTCATCGCCATCACCTCCGGAGAGACATCGGCGCTGGCGCGGGCCGCCGACGTCGTGCTGCTTTTGCCACGCACCCCGGAAGCCTGCCCGCACGGCCTGGCGCCGACGACGTCGACCCTGCTGCAACTGGTCATTGGCGACGCGCTGGCGATCGCGCTGCTCGAGGCGCGCGGCTTCACGCCGGACCATTTCCGCACTTTCCATCCCGGCGGCCAGCTTGGCGCCAACCTGACCCTGGTCTCGGAGATCATGCGGATCGGCGACCAGATCCCGCTGGCTTCGCTCGGCACCAAGATGCCGGAAGCGGTGATGACGCTGTCGCAGAAGAAGGTCGGCTGCGTCCTGATCGTCGACGCCAACGGCGAACTGGCCGGGATCATCACCGACGGCGACGTGGCGCGAAACCTGCACCGCAACCTGGCCGACGTCATCGTCGACGAGGTGATGACCCGCACGCCCAAGACAGTCGACCCGCAGACGCTTGCCGGTACGGCGATCGCGCTGCTCAACGAGCACAATATCGGCGCCCTGGTGGTGACCAAGAACAACATGCCGCTGGGCGTGGTTCACTTCCACGACCTGCTTCGCATCGGCGCAGCCTAAGATATCGACTGGTCCTGACCTGAATCTCAACTCATCTTGCGTGTCGGTGCCGGGCTGAAAATTCAGACCCGCTCCACCGTGAGTTCCAGGTCGGTATCCGCCGCACTCGTGACACGGACCTGCGTGCCGGCGGGCAGATCCGGGCCGGAGACACGCCACAGCGTATCGCCGAGCTTGATGCGGCCACGGCCGTCCTTGATCGGCTCGGCGAGCGTCGCCATCTTGCCGATCATCTGGGCGCCGCGACGGTTGAGCAGCGGCTGGTCCGTCGGATCATGGCGCCCGCCGACCAGTTTCTTGCCGACATAGGCAGAGACCAGCGAAAGCGCGAGGAAAGCGAGTACCTGGACCTGCCAGGTCCAGATGGCCGCGTCCCAGATCAGCAGCGACACCGCGCCGATGATGAGCGCCGCGATGCCGATCCACAGCATGAAGATGCCCGGCGCGATGATTTCCATCACCAGCAGGACGAAGCCCAGGACCATCCAGCTCCACGGGCCGAGTTCGGAAATGACACGGTCGATCATGGTCTACTCCCAACCGCAGACATCAATTGTCGCTTGGCTTGACGACGGGCGGGCGTGAAACCTGCCGCTGCGTGCCGGCCGGGCCGTCGCCCTTGAACACTTCCCTGGCGATCTCGCCGATGCCGCCGAGCGAACCGATCAGCGACGACGCCTCGAAAGGCATCAGCACGATCTTGCTGTTGGTGGCCGAGCCGATCTTGCCCAGTGCCTCGGTGTATTTCTGGGCGACGAAGTAGTTCAGCGCCTGCACGTCGCCCTTGGAAATCGCCTCCGACACCACCTGGGTGGCGCGGGCTTCCGCTTCGGCCGAGCGTTCTCGCGCCTCGGCGTCGCGGAAGGCGGCTTCCTTGCGGCCCTCGGCTTCGAGGATCTGCGACTGCTTGAGGCCTTCGGCGGCGAGAATCTGCGCCCGCTTGTTGCGCTCGGCGGTCATCTGGCGGCCCATCGATTCGATCAGGTTGGCCGGCGGGTTGATGTCCTTGATCTCGACGCGGGTGATCTTGATGCCCCACGGATGCGCGGCCTCGTCGACCACGCGCAGCAAGCGCTCGTTGATGGCGTCGCGGTTGGACAACAACTCGTCGAGATCCATCGAACCCATGACGGTGCGGATGTTGGTCATCGTCAGGTTGAGGATGGCGTTCTGCAGGCCGGCAACCTGATAGGCCGCCTGTGCTGCATTGAGGATCTGGAAGAAGGCGATGCCGTCGACACCGACAATCGCGTTGTCGCGGGTGATGATCTCCTGGCTCGGAACGTCGAGCACCTGCTCCATCATGTTCATCTTGGCGCCGATACGGTCGACGAACGGCGTGATGATGTTGAGGCCTGGGCTCAGTGTCCTTGTATAACGGCCGAAACGTTCGACGGTATAGTTGTAGCCTTGCGGAATTGTCTTAATGCCTTTGAACAGCACCAGCACGACAAGCGCGACCAGCACTACGACCGCAATATCGAAACCACTGAAATCCATTTGGCTCTCCCTCAGAAGCAAGTCGCGCGAGCCATTCCCGCGCAGCCAGCTTCAGCAAAGACTTAAGTGTGTTTCAGCAACGTTACAATCTGGTGATGAGGGATTGTTTGTGGGTCTGCAGCTAGCGGTTGAAGGCAAACAGGCCTGCATCCGTGTCATCGAAGCCGCCGATGGAGGCTGAGACGATCTCCGAGGCAATCCGCGAGAAGGTGATGCCGTTGCCGCCGTAACCCATCACGGCATGGATGCGCGGGTGTCTCGGAATGGCGCCGATATAGGGCAGGCCGGTGGTCGTGGTGCCGAAGGAACCGGTCCAGGCAAATTCAGGCCTGACGTCGAGACGTGGAAACAGCCGGCTAAGTTTTGCCGCGATGCGCGCGCTCTTGTCGGCGATCAGTTCGTCGCGGCGTGCCTCGTCGATGAAGTCCTCGTCCTCGCCGCCGCAGATGACCCTGCCGTCGGCTGTCGCCCTGGCGTAGAGATAGGGCTCTGATGCTTCCCAGATGAAAGCTGCCTGCGGCCAGAGCTTTCGCGGCTGCGGGCGTGTCGCTATAGCCCAGGTCGAGATGATCCGGTGAGCGGCCGCCGGCACGATGTCGACCAGTTCATAGCCGGTGGCCAGAACAACATGCCGCGCCGTGATCGTCGGGCCACCCTTGGTCGCCACGACCACCGCGTCGTCACTGTCCTCGATCCTTGTTGCCTCGACGGGGGCGTGGAAACATGCCTTGCGCTCCAACGCCTTCAACAGCAGCCCGGCGGTCAGCTTGCGCGGGTCGAGCGCGATATTGCCGTGGCTGAGGATGGCGCCGCCGCGCTCGACGCCGTAGCGCTCGGCCAGCGGCTGCGGAGCGAGATAGGTTGCGGCGATACCCGCTTGCCGGCGCGCTTCGGTTTCGTCCCGCAGTTCCGAAGCGCTGAGCATGGTGCCGGCCAGATAGAGCGATTGGGTACGGCACAGGCGGCAGCCGATGGCCAGGTCCTCGATACGACCGGCCAGATTGGAAATGGCGAGCCGCGAGCGTCTCCAGGCCTGCTGCGCTTTGGACTTGCCGATCATCTTGATCAACACTGAAAGCGGCTGGTCGAGTTCGAATTCGACCAGTGCCGTGGTCGCGGCGGTCGAGCCTTTCACCGGTCCGCGCCGGTCGATGCAGATCACGGAATGGCCGTCCGCCGTCAGTACTTCGGCCATCATGGCGCCGCTGACCCCCATGCCGACGATCAGTACATCGGCCTTGGCGTCACGGCTCAGCGCGGTCGTCGGCACCGCGGGCGCCCGATAGGCGGACCAGACGGGCCGGCCAGTTCTGAGGTCGAGTTGGCGGGGCATCGAACGCTCCGGAAGGTGCGCCTCAACGCCCCGGAGTGGCCGTTGTTCCGGCGTCAGGCCCAGCCGGAGAGTTCGCGCCGCACCAGCGCCTCGATCACCGCCATGCCCTCGGCGCTGTCGTTGAGACAAGGGATGTGGGCGAAGTTCTTGCCGCCGGCATGATGGAAGGTTTCGGCGGCCTCGCGGCCAATCTCGTCCAGCGTCTCGATGCAGTCGACGGAAAAGCCGGGATTGACGATGGCGATCGATTTCACGCCGTCCTTGCCCAGTTTCTCCACCGTCTTGTCCGTGTAGGGCTGCAGCCATTCCTGCGCGCCGAAGCGCGACTGGAAGGTAGTGATCAGCTTCTTCTCGTCCCAGCCAAGCTTTTGGCGCAGCAGCCGCGTCGTCTCGAGACAGTGCGTCTGGTAGGGATCGCCTTTGTCGGAATAGGGTTTCGGGATGCCGTGATAGGAGGTGATGACCACCTCCGGTTCGAAATCGAGCGTTACCAGGTGCCGCTCGATCGAACGGGCAAGCGCTTCGATATAGACCGGTTCGGCATAGTAGGGCGGCACGCTGCGGATAGCCGGTGCCGCGCGCATCTTCATCAGCGCCCGAAACAGCTGGTCGTTGGCCGTCGCCGTCGTCGTCGCCGAATATTGCGGATAGAGCGGGAACGAAAGAATGCGGTCGCAGCCTTGCGCAACCAGCTTTTCGGCGATGCTAGCCGTCGAAGGGTTGCCGTAGCGCATCGCCCAATCGACGACGACATCGGGCAGGTCGGCCAGTGCGGCGCCCAGCTTTTCGCTTTGAGCACGGGTGTAGGTGCGCAACGGCGACTCGTTCCTCTCCCGGTTCCATATGCGGGCATAGTTGGCGCCCGACTTCTTCGGCCGCATGGTGAGCACGAGGCCATAGAGGATCGGATACCAGATCGCCTTGTTGAGCTCGATGACACGCGGATCGGACAGGAATTCCCTGAGATAGCGCCACATCGGCTTGAAATCGGTGCCGTCGGGCGTGCCGAGATTGACCAGCATGACGCCGACCTTGCCGGCCTGGGCCGGACCGGGCTGCGGACTGACAGCCTTTGCGGCCTTGGCATCGACAGGGGTGGAAAGCGTCATAAGGGTTCTCCAGGAGACGCGAACCTAACCATCTTGCGCGCGCTTTCAATGCAGCGTCTGGCCGCACCTTAGCCTAAAACACAAAACCCGCCCGGTTTCCCAGGCAGGCTTGGTGTTGGAAGAGGCGAAGTGAGGCTATTTCGCCGGGATGGTCAGCGTCGCGCCGGGCATAAGCCGGTGCGGCCTTTGTCCCTTGTTGGCCTCAAAGATGAGCTTCCACTTGGTCGCGTCGCCATAGGCCTTCTTTGCCAGGTCCCAGTAGGTATCGCCGGCAACGATGACATGGTTGCCCGTGGCCGGCGCGGCCGCTGCGGGTTTTGCCGGCTCGGCGGGCGCGGGTGCTGCCGGGGCGGGTGCTGCCGGTGCAGGAGCCGTCTCGGCCGGCTTTGCCGGTTCAGCGGGTGCCGCCTCTGTCGATATGGCCGGCGGCTTGTTGGCGATATCGCCGGAGTTGGCGGGCAGTTCAGGCATTGCCGGTGCCGCGTCCGCGGGCTTTGCCGGTTCAGCCGGCTTGGCGGCTTCGGCCGGCGCTGGCTTCGCCGGTTCGGCGGGCTTTGCCGGTTCTGCCGCCGGTGCCGCCGCGACGGTCGCGGCAATCTCGGTGATGCGGCCGTCGAGCTTGGGCGTGTAGGGCCGATGCGCGCCGAGATAGTCGGCAACCACCTGTTCGAGGCCGGGGCCGTAGTCGTAGGCCTTCTTGGCCTTTTCGGCGAAGACCTTGTAGCCGTCGCCACCCTGGCGGACGTAATTGTTGGTGGCGACCAGATAGTCCTTGTCGGGATTGATCGGCGCCCAGGCGCCGTTCTCCATCACTTCGACCGACTTGACGCGGCCGGCATTGGGCGCGACCGACTTGTCGAAGGAATATTTCAGGCCGGCGACCTGCGGGAAGCGGCCGGCGCCGTCCTCGATCTGGCTGAGGCCGCTTTCGAGGCCGGCGACCAGGTCCTTGCCGGAGATCTGGAAGGTCGCCAGCGTGTTCTGGAACGGCAGCACGGTCAGCACCTCACCCATGGTGACGGTGCCCTTGTCGATCGAGGCGCGCAGGCCGCCGCCATTGGAGATCACGATCTCGACGCCCTGTCCCTTGACGCGGTCGAGGATGGCGTCGGAGACGAGGTTGCCCATCGCGCATTCATGGACGCGGCAGCTCTCGCGGCTGCCGTCGATCACGTCGGTGGTCTCGGCGACTTCCTTGTTCTTCAAGGCCTCGATCGGCGCTCCAAGCTCCTTGATGCGGGCGAGCACGGCAGGATCCGGCGTGATCGACTTGTCGAGGTAGATCGGATCGCCGCTCGCCGATTTGACGACGCCATTGTCGTCGAACACGACCTTGAACTCGCCGAGATATTTCGAATAGGACGCCGCCTGCACGACCGGCACCTTGTAGCCGTCGGGATTGTCCGCCATCGTCGGATAGGGGCCTGCCGCCTTCGGATCGGTATTCGACAAAAGCGTATGGCTGTGGCCGCCGACGACCACGTCGATGCCCGGGATCTTGGCGATGACGTCGCGCTCCCGGTTGTAGCCGATATGGGTCACGGCGATGATCTTGTTGACGCCTTGTGCCTTCAGCTTCTCGACCTCCGCGGTGATCGACTTGACGTCGTCCGCGATGGCGATGTTGGGCCCGGGGGAGGCGAGTTCGGGCGTGTCGTTGGTGACGGCGCCGACAATGCCGATCTTCTGGCCGCCGACCTCCACGACGATCGACGGCTTGATCTTGCCCGCCGCGCCGGACTTGTCGTTGGGCACGACATTGGCACTGACGACCGGAAACTTCGCCTTGTCGAGGTAAGGCACCAGCGCGCTCTCGCCGTCGTCGAATTCGTGGTTCCCGAGCGTCACAGCGTCGGGTTTTATCTGATTGAGGAATTCCTCTTCCACGGCGCCCTTGTAGGTGGTGTAGAACAGCGATCCTTGGAAGCTGTCACCTGCATTGAGCAGCAGTACGTTCTGGCCTTCGAGCTTCTTGCGTTCCTGGGCGATCGCGGTGACCAGCCGGCCGGCGCCGCCAATGCATTCGCCCTTGGTCTCCTCATCGGCCGAACAGGTCGATTCGTATTTGTTGTTGCCTTCGATGCGGCTGTGCCAATCGTTGAAATGCAAAATGTTCAGTGTGTAGTCGGCAAAGGATGCGCCGGCCGACAGGCCGAGCGTCGATACGGAAAGGGCGGCAATGGCGGCAAGCTTCTTCATCTTCGTCTCCCGGCAGGCTGATCAGAGGCGTTTAACACCCTTGCTTGACTGGGACATAACAGCCAGCATTTTGACCATGTTCCCATCGCGTTTCGGCAGACGCAAGCGGAAATGCCGGCTGTATTTTCCGGCGAAAACCCCGGGGTATTTTCTGGCGAAAAACCCGGGGTGTTTTCTGGCGCAAAAAAAGGGACCGCGGCCTGTTGACCGCCGTCCCTCGTGAGGCGCTATGAGGCGAACCCTGCTCGTTCAGGTGCGTCGCGTCAGCACGAAGTTCTGGCCGGACGAACTGGTGCAGTTCAGCTGGCTGGTCGACACCAGCAGGCAGTTGAAGCTGACACCGGTCTGGCGGATCAGCGATGTGCCGTTGATCTGCACCGACGTGGCGCCGGTCATCGTGTAGCTGCCATCCGCCAGCTTCTGGCCGGTGTCGGTGGCCACCGTCGCGAATTTCCCGGCGGTGAAGGTCGACAGGCCGGTGCCCTTGGCGTCGATCCAGGAGCCTTCGACGCCTTTCGGCGAGGTTGCCATCGGCGGCTCGCCGGGACCGCTGGTGGCACAGGCAGCAAGCATCGAGGCCATGGCACCCGCCACGCCCATCGAAAGAATTTTGCGCGCAATAGTCATATGAAATCCTCTCCAAACGCATCGGCCCAAAAATCGGGTTCGATTTTGGAAAGCGCGATGCGAACGCCCAAAATGCTAGAGTGTGCCTTGTGCGCCCAACGGGAGGCACAAAGCTGTCTAGGCCGCATCCCTTCAATCGCCCGATTTCCGGGCGATTGCAAGGTAATGGGGCATGCTATCGGACGAGGATGTTGCGGAATTGCCACGGGTCACTGCGGTCGAGGTCCTCCGGGAACAGGCCCGGACGCCTGTCGAGCGGGGTCCAGTCGGTGTAGTAACCCTTGACCGGTCCGAGATAGGGCGACTGCACGTCGAGGCAGCGCCTGTAGTCCATTTCGTCGGCCTCGACGATGCCGGCGTCCGGATTTTCCAGAGCCCAGACCATGCCGGCGAGAACCGCCGAGGTGACCTGCATGCCGGTGGCGTTCTGATAGGGCGCCAGCTTGCGCG
This sequence comes from Mesorhizobium opportunistum WSM2075, assembly GCF_000176035.2. Classification (NCBI taxonomy): domain Bacteria; kingdom Pseudomonadati; phylum Pseudomonadota; class Alphaproteobacteria; order Hyphomicrobiales; family Phyllobacteriaceae; genus Mesorhizobium; species Mesorhizobium opportunistum. Next base: position 2,021,578 of record NC_015675.1, read on the forward strand.
CCTCGGCCAGCGAAAGCTGGGAGCCGTACCAGTAGGCATTCTTGTCATGGCCGTAGAGCAGGACGCCGAGCTCGTCGACGCCGTCGACCAGTTCGTTCTCGTCGAGCACGTGGTGCACCGGCTGAGGCTTGCCGGCAGCGCCGAACATCTCGTCCAGCGACAGCATCGCGTCGTTGCAGGGATGGTAGGCATAGTGGCAGGTCGGGCGGTACTGGACCTTGCCCTTCTTGGAACGCACGGTGAAGAAATCGGCGATCGAGATGGCCTCGTTGTGCGTCACCAGCAGGCCGTACTGGGCGCCCGGCGTCGGGCACCATGAGCGCACGCGCGTGTTGGCGCCCGGCTGCTCCAGATAGATCGCGGCCTTGGAGCCATGCTTGTGCTTCTTGCCGTTCTTCGGCATCCATTTTTCGTGTGTGCCCCAGCCAAGCTCGGCCGGCTGCAAGCCTTCGGAGATGAAGCCCTCGACCGACCAGGTATTCCAGAACACATCCATCGGCTTCGGCTTCTTGGTGCGCTGCGTGTCGCGCTCGGCGATGTGGATGCCCTTGACGCCGGCCTTCTTCATAAGCTTGGCCCAGCCTTCGCGGTCTTCCTGCGCTGGCTCCGAGAATTCCAGGCCAAGATCGGTGGCGAGATTGACCAGCGCCTGCTTGACGAACCACGAGACCATGCCGGGATTGGCACCGCATGTGGAGACCGCGGTGGCGCCGCCGGGCTTGTCGTGCTTTTCCTTGATCAGGGCTTCGCGCAGCGCATAGTTGGTGCGGCTGGCATTGTCGGCCTTGGCGTCGAAATAGAAGCCGAGCCAGGGCTCGACGACGGTGTCGATGTAGAGCACGCCGAGCTTGCGGCAGAGCCGCATCAGGTCGACCGAGCCGGTATCGACCGACAGGTTGACGCAAAAGCCCTGGCCGCCGCCATTGGTCAGCAGCGGGGTCAGGAGCTTCTTGTAATTCTTCTCGGTCACCGCTTCCTGGACGAAAGCGATGCCGCGCTCGTCGAGCAGCTTGCGGTCGGTGTCGCGCGGGTCGAGGACCGTCATGCGCGACTTGTCGAACTTGAAATGGCGCTCGATCAGCGGCAGCGTTCCCCGTCCGATCGAGCCAAAGCCGATCATCACCACAGGGCCGGTGATCTCACCGTAAACGGGCCAGTTTTCAGTCGCCATTTTATCGAGCACTCCTCAAAAAACACTCCAGAACAGCCGCTTGGCCGCGGCGCGACAAACCATAGATCATTGTCACAATAAAGGGAAAAGCAGCGAAACGCTTGGGAGCGCCGCCGTGGAGGTGCTCGGCGATGCCACCGGGAGGCCATGGCCTGCCGATGGCGGATGTTGAGCCGGCGTCGTATCAGCGAGCGCCGCCGGACGCGTTGATGCGTTCGCCGGTCAGCCACGCCGCCTCGTCCGAGGCGAGGAAGGCCACGGTCGGGGCGATGTCGTCCGGCTTGCCGAAGCGCTGGCCAAGGGGGACGCCAGCGATCAGCATATTGCCGAAATCGGTGCCAACCATGCCTTCGGTCATTTCTGTATGGGTATAGCCGGGCGCCACGATGTTGACACGGATGTTGCGGGCTCCGAGTTCTCTCGACAGGCTAAGCGTCAGCGTATCGATCGCCGCTTTGCTGGCGGAATAGAGGCTGGTGTTTGGCACTGGGTTCCAGCTCGAGATCGTGCCGATGTTGACGATGCTGCCGCCGGTCTCGGGGAAGTGGCGCATGGCCGCCTTCGTGGTCAGGATCGTGCCCAGTACGTTGGTGTCGAAGAGCCGCCGATAATCCGCCTCACTGGCTTCCTCGAAAGTGCCGAAGCTGGCGGTCGCGGCATTGTTGATCAGAATGCTTGGCTTGCCAAATGCGATCTCGGCGGCCTCGAACATCTTCTCGACTTCGGCGGCATCGGCCACGTCGCCCCGGACCGCAGTAGCCTTGCCACCGGCGGCGACGATCTCCTTGACCGTGCGTTCCGCAGCCTCACGGCTGGAGGCGTAGTTGACGATGACGGCGGCGCCTTCCGCCGCCAGTCGTTTGGCGATGCCCGCACCGATGCCTCGCGCGGCACCGGTGACGATGGCGACCTTGTTGTTGAGCTTGCCCATTTTGGTTCTCCGAATGGATGGATGGATTTGACAACCGCCCAATTGGCCATTCCTGAGTGGGTCAGGTAGAGTGAACAAAAACATATTACTAATTCCAAGGTGGAATAGATGGACAGGCTCATGGTGATGAACACCTTTATAAGAGTCATCGAAACCGGCTCGTTCTCGGCGGCTGCGCGGCATTTGCGCGTCGGGCAGCCAGCCGTCTCGAAGGCCATCGCGCAGCTCGAGGAACGGCTCGGCGTTCGCCTGCTGTCGCGCACCACCCGAGGTCTCTCGCCGACCGATGCCGGCCTCAGCTTCTATGAAGGCGCGAAGCGCGCGGTCGATGAGGCCGACGAAGCGGAGAACGCGGCGCGTGGCACTGCGGCGGCGCTTACCGGGTTGCTGCGCATCGGTACGTCGGTAACCTTCGGCCGCCTGCATGTCGTGCCGAGGCTGAAAGCCTTCCTGGACGCTCATCCGAGGCTCGACGTCGAGGTGGCGATGGACGACAGGAACGTCGACCTCGTCGAGGAAGGGGTAGATGTCATGCTGCGTCTGGGTGAAAGCTTCGCCCCTGCTCATATCGGGCGCAAGATCGCCACCTGTCGTCGTCTCGTGGTGGCGGCACCCTCGTACCTGGCACGCGAGGGCGAACCCATCGCGCCGGATGAGCTGTCGCGGCACGAGGCGATCCTTTTCGTCCGAGCAGGCACTTCCAATCGCTGGACGTTCCGGCGAGGCGCCGAAGAGATTTCGCTTGCCGGCCAAGGGCGGCTGCGCGTGACTTCCGCCGAAGGGATACGTGAGGCAGTACTTGCCGGCATCGGCTTCACGGTCGGCTCCGAATGGATGTTCGATGCAGAACTGCGCAGCGGTGCGGTGCGGCCGATCCTGGTCGACTGGGCGCTGCCGCCTGTTGAATTGTGGGCGCTGTTTCCGGCCGGACGCAAGGCCAGCGTCAGGGCAAGGACCTTCGTCGATTTCCTGGCGGGCAGCCTGTAGGCGGCTTCAGCCGGCCATTGTCTTCAATCGTTCGATCAGCCGGTCGCGATCCGATGTCAGGCCCTTGTAGTCGAGCTGGGCGAGGTCGAGCGCTTCGAGTTGGGCGGCGAAAGACAGCGCCAGCGTCGCCCAGTCCGGGTGCCGCGCCAGTACGGCGAGCGGGTCGAGGTGGATGCGGACGGTGAACAGGATATCGCCCGACACGGGAAGCTTGCGCAGCGTCTGCCGCTCGACACGGATGAAGGCGTGCGCGTTGACGTCACCGTCTGGGAAGCGTGTCGGCCGGTTCGTGGCGCGGTCGATGCGCTCGACATTGGACAGCGGATGGTAGAGTGCATTGTCGGCCTGGATCGACCAGTTGAAGCGCACGACCGCTTGGCCCTGCAGGCCGTCGAACATGCGGTTGATCAAGTCGGCCGGACGTGTGCCCGGACCAAAGCCCGGCACCGGGGCGTGGATCTGCTGCAGCGGCTTGCCGAACTTCTCCAGGAGCGACCAGGACGAGGGAAAGCACAGCGAACCGGCGGCGAGCCGCCAGCCACTGTCGTCGCGGCGCATCAGGATCAGGTCTTCCTGGACCAGCAGCGATGCCGCGACGAGCGGCGCGTCGGCAAGATCCGGAGGCAAGGCAGGGCGGTTCACAGCGCCCATCACCTCGATACCCGCATCGGTGCGGCCATGGCTGTTTGGAAATCGCTCCGGCAGATAGGCGCCGAGCAAGTCGAGCACTTCCTGCTGTGCGTCCCGCGTGCCGTCCTCCTCGACGAAAACCCGCTCTGGGATTTCGGCATAGAGCCGGCGCTTCTCGGCGAGGTAGGGCAGGAGATGGCCGTCGACCTCGATCCAATCCGCCGGATCGAGCGGCTTCAGCCCGATGGTGAAGAGTTTCGACGAGCCGTCATAGGGCGTATGGGTGGGCAAGGGGGTCATGGTTCAGATCAATTTTGCCTGGATCAGTCCGCGCAGCGAATTGCCGACGAACAACGCCTTGGCGGATTTCAACTCGTCCAAGCTGTAGATCGCTTCCCGGGCGCGGCCTTCGTCCAGAAGCTCGGCGCGCAATACGCCAGGCAGCAAGCCGCAGTCGAGTCGGGGCGTTGCCAGCACGCCGTCGCCGAAATCGGCGAAGACATTGGTGATCGTGCCTTCGCAGATTTCGCCACGCTCATTGGCCAGGAGCACTTCGTCGGCCTGGGTGACGAGATATTCGGAGCGGGCATGCGTGTAGAGCTGTCGCCGGCTGGTCTTGTGGCGCAGCAGCGTATTGCCCGAGTCGAGCCTTGTCCGCGCCAGCCGCAGCACCCAGACCTTGTCGGCGGCGAGCGGTTCATAAGGTTGCGCGGAGGCGCTCGCCTCGCCACGGCGCGACAAAGCGAGCCGCGTGCGCATGGCGATGGGGGAGCCGCCGACCGCGCTGCTCAGGGCCTCGCCGATCCTGTCCGGATCATGGCTGAAGCCCAGTTCCGCCGCCGAGCCATAGAGGCGCGCAAGGTGGCGATCGAAGCGCAGGAAACCGCTGTCCGGCTCCCAGCGCATGGTCTCGATCAGCTCGAAATCGGTGGCGTCCCCGTCGCGAAGCGGGCCTTGAGCAGACACTCCTGATACTCCTCTTGCGCCGTCGAATCGAAGACGATGCCGCCACCGACATTGTAGACGGCCTCGCCGCTGGAAAAGAGCGATATGGTGCGGATCGCCACCGAAAAGCGCATCGTGCCACCGGGTGCGATCCAGCCGATGGCGCCGCAATAGACGTCGCGGGGCGTGCTTTCCAGATCGTGCAGGATTTCCATGGCGCGGATCTTCGGCGCGCCGGTGATCGAGCCGCAGGGAAACAGCGCCGCGAAGATCTGGCGGATCGAGAGCCCGGGCAGCAGTTTCGCCCTGACGTCGCTCACCATCTGGTGGACGGTCGGATAGCTCTCGATGCGGAATAGCGCCGGCACGTCCAGCGTGCCGACCTCGCTGATCAGCGAGATGTCGTTGCGCAGAAGGTCGACGATCATCCGGTTCTCGGCCTGGTTCTTCTCGTCGTTGCGCAGGAAGTTCTTCTGCCATTCGTCCTCGGCTTTGGTCGCGCCGCGCGGTGCGGTGCCCTTCATCGGATGCGTCTCGATCATGCCGCCGGCGTCGATCTCGAAGAACAGTTCGGGCGAGCGCGACAGCACGACGGGGTCACCGAGCGCGACCAGCGCGCCATACTTCACCGGCTGGCGTTCGGTCAGCGCATCGAAGGCGGCAAGCGGGTCGCCCGACCATTGCGCCTGCACCGGAAAGGTCAGGTTGCCCTGGTAGCAATCGCCTTGCCTGATGTGCTGGTGCAGCCGTGCGAAGCGCTTCTCGTAGTCCTCGAACGACCATGCCGCCCTTGCATCGAAGATCGGGCCGTTGGTCGGCGCGGCGCGCTGAGGCACCGCTTCTTCGACCGGGGCATCGAAGATGCCGAGGCAGACCAGCGGCGCGCGGCGTCCGCTTGGCAGCAAGGGAACCAGCTTCGGCTCGAGCAGGTAGCCCGCCTCGTAGGAGAAATAGCCGGCCAGCCACTTACCGGCATCATGCGCGGCCTGCGCGGCCTCCAGCGCCGGCAGGAAGTCCTTTGCCGCATGCGCCACGATGATATCGGCCGGCCGGTCGAAAACGAGCTGACGCGCGCTTTCGTCGTTGCGGAAAATGACGGCGGGCAGGGACATGGGACTCTGGTGCTGCGGTCAATGAAGCCGTTGACCGCTCTATATGGGGGGCCGTTCGCGCGCAATCGAGGGAACGGCACGCTGCCACTCAAAGCCGACCTCCGGGCTGACCCTTGGGCCGACCTCTGCTGGCTCTGTCCGCTCAAAACAAGCCGGCGGCGCCTTGGCGCCGCCGGCTAATCGCTGTTTCTCTCGCTCAAGTGTTGCTGGCGGTTCCGGCTGTCGGGAACTGCTTGGCGAATTCCTTTTCGTTGCCGGCGGCGAGCAGCTTGGCCTGCTCGATCCAGCGTTCGCGCTCGATGCGGCCGTCGAAGTTCATCACGTCCTCGATGCGCTTGATGTCGGCGGCGGTCCAGGCGGCGATCTGGGCGAAGGAGGTCACGCCTTGCGCCTTGAGAAGTTTCTCGTTGACCGGGCCGATACCGATCAGGCGGCGCAGATTGTCGGGTTTGCCGGATGCGGGCTTGGCCGCGGCCGGCGTGGCCTTCTTCGCTGCTGCGGCCTTGGGAGCGGCCGCGCTCTTGGTCGCCGCGCCAGCGGCCGCGGATTTGCTCGCAGCGGGTTTGGCTGGTGCCTTGGCCGCTGCCGGCTTTGCCGCGGCCGGTTTGGCTGGTGCGGCCCTGGCCGCTGCCGGAGCAGATTTGGCCGTGGCCGGCGTCGACATCAGGGCGGCCGACGGTTGACTTGCGGCCTTTGCCGCGCCGGCTCCGGCGGAAGCCTGCGCGTCACGCAGCTGGCGCTCGAGATCCGAGCGGGTCTTGCCGCAGGCATTCAGTTCACCCGTCAGGCGGTCGCTGTCGGCACGCAGCCTGTCGCGCTCGCTGCGGGTGCGGTCGAGATCGCCGCGCAAGCTGTCGAGCTCACCACGCAGACGTCCCCAGATGAACCAGCCAACCAACACACCCACAAGGAACGCCAGGAGCATGTAGAAAAAAGTGCCCATTGTCTCTCTCCAGTCAGATCCGTCTGCCGCGGTATGGATTCATGACCTTCGGCGAAGGACTACTCGATGGTGATTCCGCGGCGCGGAACAGCCGGCTTCGGTCGAGCTGTCGGCGATCGGCTTGCTGCCATGGCCAACGGCCGTTGTCGCGTTCGCCAGAGCGCCACGGTCGGCCGAGATTTTTCCTCGCCGATCCGCGTGCGCTCCGGCTGAGCTTGGAGCGAAGGCTACCATAGGGCTTGCGGAAAGCTATCGGAAAACTTGACGTCGAGAGTTGTTGAAGAACAGATATTTAGCGCAGGAATGGTGCTGTCCCAACATGCATTCCGGCTAAACTGTTCCGTGCCGGCGCGAGACGTCAACCGTCGAGCGCTTCCAGCTCGTCGATGAGGCCGCCGATCACGCCGAGCCCGATCTGCCAGAAGGCCGGATCGGTGGCGTCGAGACCGAACGGCGCCAGAAGTTCGGAGTGATGCTTGGTGCCGCCGGCGCGCAGCATCTCGAAATATTTGTCTTGGAAGCCGCGCTCGGCGTTCTGGTAGACGGCATAGAGCGAGTTCACCAGGCAGTCGCCGAAAGCATAGGCGTAGACGTAGAAGGGCGAATGGATGAAGTGCGGGATGTAAGTCCAGAACACTTCATAACCCTCGCGCAATTTGATCGCGGGTCCCAGGCTTTCCGCCTGCACCTCGAGCCAGAACTGGCCGAGCCGGTCGGATGTCAGTTCGCCGTTGCGGCGCTCGGCATGCACCTTGCGCTCGAATTCGTAGAAGGCGATCTGGCGCACCACCGTGTTGATCATGTCCTCGACCTTCTGGGCGAGCATGGCCTTGCGCTCGCGCCTGTCGGTGGTCTGCTCGAGCAACGAGCGGAAGGTCAGCATCTCGCCGAAGACGGAGGCCGTCTCGGCCAGCGTCAGCGGTGTCGAGGCCATCAGCGCGCCCTGGCCAGCGGCCAGCACCTGGTGCACGCCGTGACCAAGTTCATGCGCCAGCGTCATCACGTCGCGCGGCTTGCCCATGTAGTTGAGCAGCACATAGGGGTGAGCCGACGGCACGGTCGGGTGGGCGAAGGCGCCGGGCGACTTGCCCGGGCGCACCGGCGCATCGATCCAGTTGCGGTCGAAGAAGGTGCGTGCGATCTCGGCCATATCGGGTGAGAAACGCTGATAGGCCGACAACACGGTGTTCCTGGCCTCGTCCCAGCCGATCACCGCTTGCGGCGTCTCCGGCAGCGGTGCGTTGCGATCCCAGTGGTTCATCACCTCCATGCCAAGCCACCGCGCCTTCATCTGGTAATAGCGGTGCGACAGGCGCGGATAGGCCTCGCGTACTGCGGTGGCGAGCGCATCGACCACGCTGCGCTCGACCCGGTTGGCGAGGTGGCGTGAATCGGCGATGTCCTCGAAGCCGCGCCAGCGGTCCGAGATTTCCTTGTCCTTGGCCAGCGTGTTGGTGATCAGGGTGAAGGTGCGCAAATTCTTGCGGAAAGTCGCGGCCAGCGCCTCGGAGGCCCGACGCCGGACTTCACCATCAGCATCCTGCAGGCGGTTGAGTGCCGGCTCCAGCGTCAGTTCCTCGCCATCGACATCGAAGCGAAGGTCGGTCATCGTTTCGTCGAACAAGCGGTTCCAGGCACCGCGTCCGGTGATCGACTTCTCATGGAAAAGCTGCTCGACGCGGTCCTCGAGCTGATAGGGCTTGTCCATCCTGAGGTCGAGCACCCAGGGCCGGTAGTGGCCGAAAGCGGGGTCGCCGGCCAGCGCGCCCTCGATCGCCGCGTCGTCGATCAGGTTCAGTTCGAGCGCGAAGAACAGAAGATGCGCACTGGCGTCGGTCATCTTCTCCTGGATGTCGCCATAGAGCTTGGCGCGCTGCGGGTCGGCCGTGTTGCCGGCATAGACCAGGCCGGCATAGGAGACGATGCGGCCGATCAGTTCCTCCAGCGCCTCGTAGGCGACCAGCGCCTCGCCCAGCCGGCCGGCGCTGCCGCGCTCGGCTTCGGCGGCCAGCGTGCCCTTCCAACGGGCCTCGAAGGCGATCGCATCGGCGGCGGCCCTGGCGATGTCACGCTTCAGCTCCGGCGCGTCCATGCCGGTGTAAAGGTCGGCAAGGTTCCATTCCGGCAGATCGCCAAGCCCGGCCGCGCCCTGACCGGACGCTGGCGCCGCAAGCCGCCGACCAAACATCATGCGCATCGACAATACCTTCTGTGAATCAACGGGTCAGAATCTGGGGTCAGAATCAAAGGGAATGGAGAAGCCGGTCAAATCCTAAGGAATTCGTTCACCGGGTTTTTTGAAACCTTATTTAGAACCCTGTGCCAAGATGATCCATGGGGATTTCGGGCGCGGGCAACTCAAGACAGTCATGACAGGTTCCATACTCATAGTCGATGACGATCCCGTGCAGCGCCGGCTGCTCGAGGCGGCGGTGACGCGGTTCGGCCATACGGCAATCGTCGCCGACGGCGGTGCCGCGGGTCTCGAAGTGCTCGACGGGCCTGGCACTCGCGACGTCTCCGTCGTCATCCTCGACCTGGTCATGCCCGGCCTCGACGGCATCGGTGTGCTGAAGGCGATGCGCGAGCGCGACATCAGCGTGCCGGTCATCGTGCAGACCGCCCAGGGCGGCATCGAAACCGTGGTTTCGGCGATGCGCCATGGCGCGTTCGATTTCGTCGTCAAGCCGGCTTCGCCCGACAGGCTGCAGGCCGCGATCGCCAATGCGCTCAAGGTCGAGGCGGTCGAGGGCGAGGTCAAGCGCACGTCGCGCAAGCGCGGCGGACTGCTGACCTTCAAGGACATGATCACGCACAGTCCGGCCATGGACAGGGTGATACGCCTTGGCCAGAAAGCGGCGGCTTCCAATATCCCGATCCTGATCGAAGGCGAATCCGGCGTCGGCAAGGAACTGGTGGCGCGCGCCATCCAGGGCAGCGGCGACCGCCGTTCGAAACCCTTCGTCACCGTCAATTGCGGCGCCATTCCCGACAATCTGGTCGAATCCATCCTGTTCGGCCACGAGAAGGGCTCGTTCACCGGCGCCACCGACAAGCACACCGGCAAGTTCGTCGAAGCGCATTCGGGCACGCTGTTCCTCGACGAGATCGGCGACCTGCCGCTCGATGTGCAGGTCAAGCTGCTGCGCGCCGTGCAGGACGGCGAGGTCGATCCGGTCGGCGGCCGCGCCACCGTCAGGGTCGACATCAGGCTGATCTCGGCGACGCACCGCAACCTCCTGCAGCAGGTCAAGGACGGCAAGTTCCGCGAGGATCTGTTCTATCGGCTGAACGTCTATCCGATCTTCGTGCCGCCGCTGCGCGACCGCCGCGACGACATCCCGCACCTAGTCAGACATTTCATGGAGAAGGTGGCGCCCGCCGACCCGCGCCATCGTCTTACGGGCATTTCGGCGGCGGCGCTTGCCGTGCTGCAGGCCTATGATTGGCCAGGCAACATCAGGCAATTGGAGAACGCGGTCTTCCGCGCCTCGGTGTTGTGCGAAGGCGATGTGCTGACGGTCGACGACTTCCCGCAAATCCGGGCGCAGGTGGAAGGCACCGTCAATCTCGGAACCGATGGCGATCAGGAAGCAGACGGTCTTGCGCCGCCACCGCTGGAGCCCCGCGATGAGGATGTCGTGCCCGGCGATGCTGTCGCGGCTAGCGTCCACGACCAGGCTGTCAGGACGCAGCCTCGCTTCGGCACGGTGAGGGCGCTCGACGAACGCGGCAATGTGCGGGCGCTGGCCGATGTCGAACTCGAGATGATCAAGCTCGCCATCGATCACTACAACGGCCAGATGAGCGAAGTCGCCCGCCGCCTCGGCATCGGCCGCTCGACGCTTTACCGCAAGCTCAAGGAATACGGCATCGATCCGGAAACCGGGCGTATCGACCGCCTCGCCTCCTGAGCGGCGCAAGGCCGGGACCAGCTTGCCCTGTCATGGGGCGATCCTTGCACCTGCCCCGGCCGGATTATGGCGGGCTGACGGCGGTGCTCGACAGGTGGCGATCACGCATTAAGGCTAATGGTAACAGATCGTGTTTCAGCCAAGGGCGGAAACGTGATCTAAACCAGCGGTTTACCAAGAACCCCTGCGAACAATTTTTGACGGGATATCGCCATGGTGTTACCGCATTTCGGCTTCAATAAGCGATGATTAACCATTAGGATCGATATTCGGATGTGAAAACGACACATCCGTTTGGGCAAATCCGGGGACAAACGGCAGCCTGCAAGGCCTTTTGATTTGAACAGAATCGAACGACTCACAAACGGGCGTCATCATCATTTGCGCGTCTGGCCGAGATGGCTGGCAGCGGTGATTGTCGCATTTGGTTTTGTTGCCGCGGCCGCCACGGGCGCCCAGGCCGAAGTTCGTTCGCTGAAGCTCTACCACCTCCATACCCACGAGAAGGCCGAGATCGTCTACAAGCGCAATGGCCGCTACATTCCCGAGGGTCTGAGGAAGATCAACATCATCCTGCGCGACTGGCGGCGCAACGAGCCGACCAAGATGGATCCGCGCCTGCTGGACCTGGTCTGGGAGGCGTATCGGGAAAGCGGCGCCACCGACTACATCCAGGTCGTCTGCGGCTACCGCTCGCCGGCGACCAACTCGATGCTGCGCAGCCGCAGCCGGGGCGTCGCCGAGAAGAGCCAGCACATGCTTGGCAAGGCGATGGATTTCTACATTCCCGGCGTGCCACTGAAGAAGCTGCGCAACATCGGCCTCAAGATGCAGGGCGGTGGCGTCGGCTACTACCCGTCCTCCGGTTCGCCGTTCGTCCACATGGACGTCGGCAATGTACGCCATTGGCCCGGCATCAGCCGCCAGGAACTGGTCGGCCTGTTCCCCAATGGCAAGACGCTGCATGTGCCGAGCGACGGCCGGCCGCTGCCAGGCTATGAGCAGGCGCTCGCCTCCTACAAGGCGCGCAGGGGCTCAGGCACACCCAACATCGAACTGGCCAGCGCCGGTGGCAGCAGCAAGAAGTCCGGCGGGTTCCTCTCGGCGTTCTTTGGCGGCGGTGACGATGAAGCCGACGACAGCGCCGATGTCGAAACCGCTTCGGCCGCACCCGCGCCCAAGCCGAGAAACGTGAAGCCGCTGGCCACTGCCAAGAGCAGCAACCTGCCGGGTATCGCCATCGTCGCGCCCGAGAATGCGCAGCGCGCCGAAATTCCGCAGGTCGCCGACGAGCAGGCTCCGGAGCCGCAGACGGACACGCCGGAGACGATCATCGCGGCGCTGCCTGCCAAGGAGATTCCGCTGCCCGACTTCGCGCCGCGGCCGAAGGCTGATGTCGGCGTGCAGCAGCCTGAGAATGTTCCGTTCGCCACGGCGGATGCGACGGCCACCACCGAACAGGCCGTGGCGACCGCGCAGGCGCCGGCGAACATGCCTTTCGGCAAGGCCGACGCCGCGGCGATGGCGGCGGCTGCCGCGGCCGATCCGGCGCAGGTTGCCGTCAACAACATCCCATTGCCGACCTGGCGTCCCGAACACTCGTTGCCGGCCGATCTTGCACCGCCACCCAGCAAGGATGTGCTGATGGCGCTGGCCGAGACGGCTGATCAGGACAAGTCCGCCACGGATGCGTTCTCGGTGCTGCCGACGGCGCGGCCGGCACCGGTCAAGCCGGATGCCGTCAAGGCCGTGCTCGACGAAGCCAATGCCCAGATCGCCAATGCCCAGGTTGTCAACGCCCCGGCCGCTAATGCCTCGGTCGCCAATGCACAGGTCGGCGGCGGTGACGAATACCAGCTTGCCTCGCTGTCCCAGGAACCGCGCTCGGCCTTCAACGATCCGTCCGCCGTCGATGCGGCATCGCCTCGCCAGGCCGTTGCCGCCCGTCCGGCCGGTTCCGATCCGGCAGCCGCGATCGGCGCCGGCGTGAAGACGACCCGCAAGGAAGCCAGGGCCACCGCACGCGACCAGAAGCCCGGCCCCAGGGCCGTTGTGGTTGCAGCCGCGCCTCAGGCCGCCCGCTGGGCGCTGACCAGCGGCGAGACTGTCGCCGCCGTTTCGAGCGCGACGACGGCACCGGGCTACGCCTACAATATCGTGCATACCCCGCCGATCGAGGTCTATACGGCCGGCTTCCAGTCGGGCGACGTGGTGGCCGACCCCAATCGCTTCACCGGCAACGCCGTCAAGTTCATGTCGGTCGCCCGCTTCCAGACGAAGTAGCCGACCAGCCAATCGCAAAGCCGCGCCGGGCAGCCTGCGCGGCTTCTTGCTGTTCAATATTACCCATTCGATGCCTGAAAGGCTCGCCGGTCATCACCGTCGGGAGCCAGATCACGCGAGACTGAACTTCTCGTGAGATCGGAACGATGGACCCATTTCCAGATTACTATCGGCGCGTTCCAACCTGGGGATATTCATGAAGAAGATTCTACTGGCATCAGTTCTGGCACTGGCGGCAGCATCCGCTGCGATTGCTCCTTCGCAAGCCGAAACCGTGATCATCAAGAACGGCAAGCATCACTGCAGGACCAAGGTGGTCACGCATTGGGTTCACCACCATAGGGTGGTCGACAAGGTCAGGGTCTGCAATTGATCCAGGACCGGTAGGATCCGGTGAATTGGCCCGATCGGCGAGAGTCGACCGGGCTTTTCATATGCCGGCTGACGAGGCTCTTACACTGGTCGGAGCCGACCTGTCGGGAAGTCACCGCGAGCTTTCGTCCCCCCAAACCGTGGTCACTTCTGGGCGGCGGCATCAATCGATTTCCAGCGTAGCAGCTTCGCCCTCGGCCAGAAGCCGCGCGGCGTCACGCGCCGGCGGCAGTCCGAAATGGCGCGCATATTCCCGGCTGAACTGGGATGCGCTTTCATAGCCGACGGCAAAGGCGACGCGCGTGGCGTTGCCCGACTCGGCGATCAGCAGATGACGCGCCTCCAGCAGACGGACCTGCTTCTGATACTGGATCGGGCTCATGGCGGTTGCCGCCTTGAAGTGGCGGTGAAACGAAGCGTTGCTCATATGCGCGAGCTCGGCCAATTCCGTCACGTCGATAGGCTCGTTGTAGTGCGATCGTATCCAGGCGGTGGCGCGGCGGATCTGTGACAAGCGGCCGTCAGCGCGCGCGAGCTGGCGAAGCTTCGCGCCTTGCGGACCCTGCAACAGGCGGAATGCGATCTCGCGTTCGAGCATGGGCGCGAGCACAGGAATCTCGGCTGGCCGGTCGAGTAGCCGCAGCATACGGCGCCATGCATCGAGCAGTTCGTCATCGGCCCGGTTGGTCACGAAGCTGTCGCCGTCGAGCGCCGGCTTGTGGTCGACGATCAACGTGGCGATCAACTCGATGTCGAGGGCGAAGGCGACGGCTACGTAGGGACGGGCGCTGCTCGCCTCGATGAGCTGGCTGGTGGCGGGCGTCTCTACCGCATAGACGAAATAGCTGCCGGCGCCGTAGAAAAGCGTGCGGTCGCCGATCAGCACCGTTTTCGTTCCCTGCAGCACGAACAGCGCCGTCGGTTGGCAAAGCTCGGGCAACGGCGAGGTCGCAATCTCGCTGCGGCCGATGGAAACACGCGGGATAGCTGTCTTTGTGCGCCGCCCATGCGCATAGCGGCCGGCGATCACGATCAATTCCTGCAGGGCTTCTTCCATGTCTTCAGCATTGCCGATCCATGCTGGCCGCGCAACCAGTTGAGAGGATTAGGCAAAAAGACGCGAGTATCCGGCGCGCGAAACCGGCCAACGCAGGTCATTTCTAGGTCACCAAGAAGGAGACACGGACATGACGACGAACGTGAATGCGCTGGTCACCGGCGCCAACAAGGGCATCGGCCTCGAGACCGCTCGCCGGCTGGCGGCCATGGGGTTCAAGGTCTGGCTCGGCGCCCGCGATACCGAGCGCGGCGAGGCTGCGGCAAAGACGTTGCGCAACGAAGGGCTCGACGTCGAATGGTTCGAACTCGACGTCGCCAGCGACGACAGCGTAACGGCCGCGGCCAAAACCTTGACGGCGCGGATATCCAGCCTTGACGTGCTGGTCAACAATGCCGGCATTGCCCCCGGCTATGTCGACGCGCTGGGGCCGGACGGCCGCTACGAACGGCCGCCGAGCCGCGAGAGTGTCGCCGACATGAAGGCCACCTATGACGTCAACGTCTTCGGTCCGGTTCGCGTCACTCAGGCATTCCTGCCGCTCCTCCTGGCATCGCCCGCCGCCCGCATCGTCATGGTCAGCAGCTATCTCGGCTCGATCGCGCGCGCCGCAGCCAACAGCCAATCGCCCAATGTCATGGGCTATGGCAGCTCGAAAACAGCGCTCAATGCCATCACCGTGGCCTTCGCCCGGGAGCTTTCGACGCTCGGCATCATGGTGAACGCTGCCGCTCCCGGCTACACCGCGACGGACCTCAATGCGCACAAGGGCGGCCGTACGGTGCAGCAGGCTGCCGGGATCATCGTGCAGCTGGCGACGCTGAAGGCCGGCAGCCCCACCGGCGGCTATTTCGATGAGAATGGTCCGTTGCCCTGGTGAGCGATGGCTATTTCCGAAGCTGGCTGGCGGCGCTTGCGAGGGCTTCGATCTCGTCCCACTTGCCGGCCTTGACCATCTCGTCGGGCGCGACCCAGGAACCGCCGACGCAGATCACGTTCGGCAGGCTGAGGTAGTCGGCCGCGTTCTTGCCGGTGATGCCGCCAGTCGGGCAGAATTTGACATCGGCCAGTGGCGAGGCGAAGGCCTTCAAGGAGGCGATGCCGCCCGACTGCTCGGCAGGGAAGAACTTCAGGAAGCGCAGCCCGGCCTCGCGCGCGGCCATGATCTCGCCGGGCGTGATGGCGCCGGGCAGCAGCGGAACGTCGCTGTCGGCGGCCGCCGCCAGAAGCTCGCGGGTGATGCCGGGGCTGACGATGAAGCGCGAACCGGCGCTGGCTGCCTCGTCGAACTGCCTGCTGTCCAGAATGGTGCCGGCGCCGACAATGGCTTCCTCGACCTCGGCGGCGACTCGCCGGATCGCTTCGAGCGCATCGGCGGTTCTGAGCGTGATCTCGATCGCCGGCAGGCCGCCACGCGCCAGCGCACGGGCCAGCGGCACCGCGCTGGCGACATCGGTGATCTTCAGCACCGGAATGACCGGCTGGCCGTTCAGAAGCGACAGGAGTTTCTCGGTCTTGCTGGGCATCTGTCTCTCCATGTAAAGGGCTATTTCAACCGATTAGCAGACGGGTGTTTGCCTGTCCACGAACCGGGTCGCGTCGCGATATCACGCGCCATCGGACAGCTTACGGTCTCTTTCCCGACAAGGCCATGACAGGCAACCGAAACAGGCCGCCGAGCCCGTTTTGCCTTGAATCGCCTTTTACGAGCGTCTAGTTGCTCTGGCAATGACACCGTCCGCGCCATCCCAACCCGTCCGCGTCGCCGCGCTCTACCGGTTTGCCCGGCTCGACGCCTTCGAGGCATTGCGTGCGCCGCTTGCCGCCTTCTGTTGCGGACGCGGCATCAAGGGCACACTGCTCCTGGCGCATGAAGGTATCAACGGTACCGTCGCGGGCAGCGAAGCAGCGATCGCCGAACTCATCGACCATATCGAGGCCGTCGAGGGCTTGGCGGGCCTGGAGGTCAAGTACAGCGAAGCTGCGGAAATGCCGTTCCACCGCATGAAGGTGCGGCTGAAGCGCGAGATCGTCACCATGGGCGTCGGGGACATCGACCCGGCGACAAGTGCGGGCACCTATGTCGCGCCGACCGACTGGAACGCCCTGATTTCGCAGCCCGACACGATCGTCATCGACACGCGCAACGCCTATGAGGTGTCGATCGGCACCTTCAAGGGGGCGATCGACCCGGCGACCGCGAGCTTTCGGGAGTTTCCGGCCTGGGTGGAAGCGCACCGGGCGGAGCTCGAAGGCCGCAAGGTGGCGATGTTCTGCACCGGCGGCATCCGCTGCGAGAAAGCGACCGCCTATGTCAGGTCGCTCGGCTTCGAGGATGTGTTCCACCTCAAGGGCGGCATCCTCAGATATCTCGAGGAGGTTCCGGCCGAACAAAGTCTGTGGCAGGGCGAGTGCTTCGTCTTCGACGAGCGCGTTTCGGTGTCGCATGGCCTGGCCGAGGGGGACGCCGAACTCTGCCGCGCCTGCCGCCATCCGCTGACGGAAAGCGAGCGGTCGTCGCCGAAATTTGCCGCCGGTATCTCTTGCCCGCATTGCTTCGATGCCCGCTCGGAGGAAGACCGCAAGCGCTACGCCGAGCGCCAGCGCCAGGTCGAACTCGCGCAAGCGCGGGGCAAGGGCCCGCATATCGGCTCCTGATCCCGGCATCTGGCCGCTGCCAAGCGGCTACCTGTCATTGCAATGCTGGGCTTCGGGACTTACGTCTTCGACGTTCGAAACCTGCCCGTTCAGCCGGGCAAATCCTGGAGGCATTGATGTTCGATCCCAAGAAGCTTCTCGACGATCTGCTCGGCTCGCAAATTCCCGGCACCAGCGGCACCGTCCGCGACAAGGCGGGCCAGGCCGTGCAGATGGCCAAGGACAATCCGCTGGCAGCCGGCGCGCTGGCGGCGGTGCTGCTTGGAACCGGCGCCGGGCGCCAGGTGACAGGCACCGCGGTGAAGCTCGGTGGATTGGCTGCCATCGGCGGTCTCGCCTACAAGGCCTACCAGAACTACAAGGCCGGCAACGCACCGGAGCAGGCGCCCGCCGCCGGTGAACCGGAATTGCTGCCGCCGCCCAAGGACACCGCCTTCCACCCGTCGCAGGCGCCACAGGGCGAGGATGAGTTCACGCTGACGCTCGTTCGCGCGATGATCTCGGCGGCCAAGGCCGACGGCCATGTCGACGAGGAGGAACGCAAGAAGATCGCCGGCAAGCTCAGCCTTTCGGGGATCGGCTCCGACGCCGAGAAATTCCTGATGGCGGAGCTGGAAAGCCCGCTCGATCTCGACACGTTGGTGGCGGGTGCCAAGACCGACGCGCAGAAGCTCGAGCTCTACACGGCGTCGCGCCTGACCATAGACCCGGACACGCGCGCCGAGCGCGGCTATCTCGATCTGCTCGCCGGCCGGCTTGGCCTGCCGGATGCACTGGTCGACCATGTCGAGGCGACGGTTTCGGCGGCCAAGGTGCCGGCCGCCAAGGCGGGCACCTCGCCCAATCCGCGCTGGTAGCCCATATCGGCACAGGCGTGCTTAACCTGCGTTTACCCTTCGTTAACTCAGGAAGCGCATGATTCTACACAGTCGGATCGGCTTTCCTCCTCCCAAGTCCGGTTCAGATCAGGGCGGTCGCCAATGACCGCCCTTTTTGTCGGCCCGGACGAGGCCGCTTCCGCGCACCGGATTCCACTTTTCGGGAACGTGATCTGGCCGCTCCGCTTGCCATCGCTGCCGTCATTTGCGATGCCTTCTGTTCTGAAGCCAGATCCTGAAAATCAAGCGGGCACGCGCGGCGCTGCCGGAGGACAACTGCCATGACCGAGAAAACCGCCATCGTCACCGGCGCCGGCACCGGCAT
Organism: Mesorhizobium opportunistum WSM2075; assembly: GCF_000176035.2. Classification (NCBI taxonomy): domain Bacteria; kingdom Pseudomonadati; phylum Pseudomonadota; class Alphaproteobacteria; order Hyphomicrobiales; family Phyllobacteriaceae; genus Mesorhizobium; species Mesorhizobium opportunistum. Next base: position 2,039,784 of record NC_015675.1, read on the forward strand.
CGGCAAGAGCGTCGCCACGGCATTGCTCAAGGCCGGCTGGAACACGGTGTTCTGCGGGCGCCGCAAGGCGGTGCTGGACGCGGCGGTCGCCGAGGCCGGACCCTCGGATGCCAAGGCGCTGGCGGTTGCCTGCGACATCAGCAAGGCCGGCGAGGTCGATGATCTTTTCGAGACGGTGGCGGAGGCCTTTGGCCGCGTCGACCTGCTCTTCAACAATGCCGGCATGGGCTACAAGTCGACGCCGATCGACGAGATCCCGGTCGAGGTGTGGAATGATATCGTCGGCGTCAACCTCACCGGTTCGTTCCTGTGCGCGCGTGCCGCCTTTGGCGCCATGCGCAAGCAGCGGCCGATGGGTGGCCGCATCATCAACAACGGTTCGGTGTCGGCCTATGCGCCGCGCCCGGGCTCGGTGCCCTACACGGCGACCAAGCACGCCATCACCGGACTGACCAAGACGCTGGCGCTCGACGGCCGCCCCTATGACATCGCCTGCGGCCAGATCGACATCGGCAATGCGCTGACCGACATGGCGCAGCCGATGACCGTCGGCGTGCCGCAGGCCAACGGCTCCATCGCCGCCGAGGCCGTGATGGATGTCCAGCATGTTGCCGACGCGGTCGTCCACATGGCCAGCCTGCCGCTCGACGCCAACGTGCTGTTCATGACGGTGATGGCGACCAAGATGCCGTTCGTGGGGCGTGGCTAGTCTGAGAAACCAAGTTCCCCTTTTAAGGGATCATGCTCCCTACCCCTGAGGCGGTGTCTCCAACGGAACGCCGGGCAGATAGAGCGGAACGGGGCGGATCTCGTAGACGGCGGTCGGGTTGACGCGTCTGAACTCGCGCGCGATGGCGATGGCGTCATCCCGCGTCGGGCAGTCGACGACATAGAGGCCGAGAAGCTGTTCCTTGGTTTCGGCGAAGGGGCCATCGACGATCAGGCCGTCGCGCAAGGTGCAGGCCGATTGTGTCGCGCCAAGCCGCGCCGACGGGCCAAGGCTGCCGTCGGCATAGAGCCTTTCATGAATCTTGAGCAAATCAGTCATCAGCGCCGCGTCTTCCTGTGGCGTCAGCGCCTTGATCGCGTCTTCCACATGATAGGCAAGGATTGCATAGAACATTCGGATGTCACCCCACTTCGATCCTGATCCGAGGACCGTAGCCGTTCCCGACATGCACGCCCAGTCTTGGCCGTGCGCCTCCGGACGGCTCATGACACCGTCCGGGAGAGGGCATTAGGCCGCTTTGAAGCTCACTTCGCCAGGAAGGCTCCAATCCGCTCCAGCGCCCGCAAAATATTCTCCTCGGAGTTGGCGTAGGAGAGCCTGACATAGCCTTCCCCGAGAATGCCGAAATCGGGGCCGCCGATCAGCGCCACGCCGGCGTCGTCGAGCAGGGCGGAAGCGAGCTTCTTTGCCTTCCAGCCGGTCTTCGACACGTTGGGGAAGGCGTAGAAGGCGCCCTTGGGGGTGATGCAGGAAATGTTGGGCAAGGCGTTCAGGCCTTCGACCACGATCTTCCTGCGGCGGTCGAAGGCGCGCATCATCTTGTCGACGTCGTCCTGCGGGCCGTCGATGGCGGCGATGCCGGCGAACTGGCTCGGCGCATTGACGCACGACCAGCAATTGACCGCCAGTTTGCGCACCTTGTCGTAGAGATGAGCGCCCTTGTCGCCATTCGGCCAGATCGACCAGCCCATGCGCCAGCCGGTCATCGCCCAGGTCTTGGACCAGCCGTTGAGCACGATCAGCCGGTCGCGGATCTCGGGGAAGCCGAGCAGCGAGCAATGTGTCTCGCCGTCATAGGTCATGACGTCGTAGATCTCGTCGGAAAGGATGGCGACGTCTGGGTGCTTCTCCAGGCCCTTGACCAGCTTCTCGATCTCGGCACGCGGCGTGACACCGCCGGTCGGGTTGGCCGGCGAGTTGAGGATCAAGAGCCTGGTCCTGGAGGTGATCAGCGCCAGCGTTTCCTCGGCGGAGAAGGCAAAGCCGTTCTCCTCGCGCATCGGCACGGGAATGGGTGCTGCACCGGTGAACTCGATCATCGAGCGGTAGATGGGAAAGCCGGGGTCCGGGTAGAGGATCTCGGCGCCAGGCTCGCCGAACATCAGGATGGCGGCGAACATGGTCGGCTTGCCGCCGGGCAGGACCATCACCGTCTCTGGCGACACTTCGACGCCGGTGGTGGTCAGCGTGCGGCGCACCACAGCCTCGCGCGTCGCCAGAAGCCCGTTGGCCGGCGTGTAGCCGTGGTGGCCGTCGCGCAGCGCCTTGATGGCGGCCTCGACGATGTGCTGCGGCGTCTTGAAGTCGGGCTGGCCGATGCCGAGATTGACGATGTCGCGGCCCTGTTGAGCCAGTGCCGTCGCACGCGCGAGCACCGCGAACGCATTTTCCTCGCCGAGACGGTCGAAGGCCGAAATCGTGTGGAGCATTTTTCCCGTCCGTGTGGTTCTTACTGTTGGGTCGCGTTTTTGTGAGCCTTGGCCCGCAAAAGTCAAACGGATTGGAGTTTTTGGTGTCGGAAAATCTCAAAGACTGGCAACCGCGTCCGCGACCCGAGCGCAAGCCCATCGACGGTCGATACGTCCGGCTTGAACCGCTGAGCGCCGCAAAGCACGGTGATGGGCTCTACGAAGCGTCCTCGGTGTCCGATGTCGACGGCCGCTTTGCCTGGCTGCCCGATTATCCGCCGCAAACCCGTGCGGCCTTCCAGCCATGGCTGGACAAGGTCGAGGCCAGCGAAGATCCGCTGTTCTTCGTTATCATCGACAAGGCCAGCGGCAAGGTCGCCGGACGCCAGACGCTGATGCGCATCGATCCGGCCTACGGCGTCATCGAGATCGGCAACATCTATTGGGGACCGCTCATTTCGCGCAAGCCGGCAGCCACGGAAGCGCAGTTCCTGTTCATGAAATACATCTTCGACGGGCTCGGCTATCGCCGTTATGAATGGAAGTGCAACAACCGCAACGAGCCGTCGAAGCGGGCGGCGGAACGGTTCGGCTTCAAATTCGAGGGCATTTTCCGCCAGCATCTCATCGTCAAGGGTGAAAACCGCGACACCGCATGGTATTCGATCATCGACAAGGAATGGCCGGCGTTGCGCAAGGCTTACGAAGCGTGGCTCGACCCGGCCAATTTCGATGGCGACGGCCAGCAGAAGCGACGGCTCGAGGATTGTCGCGCTGAATTCGGCGCCTAGGAGTTCTTATTTTGGCCCATTCCCACGACCATAGCGGCCATGATCACGGTGGGGCCGGCCATGTGCATGGCTCGACCGACAAGAAGCGCGTGCTGATCGCGGCCGGCCTGACGGCGGGGTTCATGGTGGCGGAGGCACTCGGCGGCCTCTTCACCGGCTCGCTGGCGCTGCTGGCCGACGCCGGGCACATGCTCGCCGACGCGATCGCGCTGGGCCTTGCCTGGTATGCCTTCCATCTTGCGGGACGGCCCGCGACCGGCCAGCTCACCTACGGCTTCGGCCGGGTCAAGACGCTGGTCGCCTACACCAACGGCATCGCCATCTTCGTCATCGCGCTGTGGATCATCTACGAGGCGTGGGAGCGACTGCAGACGCCGGCGCCAGTGCTGGGCGGACCGATGCTGGTTGTGGCGATCCTCGGCCTGCTGGTCAATCTCGGCTCCTTCTTCGTGCTGCATGGCGGCGACCGCGAAAGCCTGAACATGCGTGGCGCCATCCTGCATGTGCTTGGCGACCTGCTCGGCTCGGCCGCGGCGATCGTGGCCGCACTGGTTATCCTGGCGACCGGCTGGACGCCGATCGATCCGATCCTGTCGGTGCTGGTCTCGCTGCTTATCCTGTCGACGGCCTGGTCGCTGATGCGCGCCGCGGCCCATGTGCTGCTCGAAGGCGTGCCGCCCAGCCTCGACCGGGACCTGATCGCCCGGGATATCGAGGCAACGGTCAGGGGCGTGCGGGAGGTGCACCATATGCATATCTGGTCGCTCGATGGCGCCAGCAACATGGCGACGCTGCATGCCTGCCTCAATGACGGCGTCGATGCGTATCAGGCGGTCAGCGCCGTCAAGAAGCGGCTTGCCAGCGAGCACGGCATCAGCCATGCCACCGTGGAGCCGGAATTCGGAAAGTGCGCCGACGAGGGCGACGACCATGGTCACGAGCACGAGCACGATGCTGTCCCGCATCACGGCCACTATCACTAGGTCCTGTCGATGACCATCGATCGAACCTGCCTCAGGAGTTCTCCAGCTTTGAAAACCCAGCCCGACGACCGCCGCCCCGGTGCGGCATGATGGATCGCGACACGCGCAATGCGGCCATCGCAGCGGTCTGGATCATGCTTCTGTTCGGCATTGCCGCCTTCTACCTGCCGACCATGATGCTGGCACTCGGCAGCTTTTCGACCGTGCTGGCCGGTATCTTCGGCACCCTCTTCGTGCTGGCGTTTTTCCTAGTGTTCTGGCTGCGCGCGCGCAGCCAGCGCAAAAATCAGGGCAAGTAAGGGATTTTGACATGCGCATTCTGATCACGGGCGCCGCGGGCATGGTCGGCCGCAAGCTGATCGCCCGGCTGGCAAAGGACGGCACGCTGCGGGCCGAGAAGATCACCGCGCTCGATCTGCACGACATCGTGCCGCCGCAGGCGCCGGCGATGGACGGTGTCAGCATCAACACCCACACCGGCGATCTCGCCGAGGCGGGCGCCGCCGAGGGCCTGGTCAAGTCGCGACCCGACGTTGTGTTCCATCTTGCAGGTATCGTGTCGGGCGAGGCGGAAGCCAATTTCGATCTCGGCTACCGCGTCAATCTCGATGGCACGCGCGCCGTGTTCGACGCCATCCGGCTGGCCGGTTTTGCGCCGCGCGTCGTCTTCACCTCGTCGATCGCGGTGTTCGGCGCGCCGTTCCCCGATGTCATTCCCGACGACTTCCATCCGACGCCGCTGACCTCCTACGGGACCCAGAAGCAGATGAGCGAAGCGCTGCTGGCCGATTACACGAGGCGCGGCTTCTTCGACGGCATCGGCATCCGGCTGCCGACCATCTGCGTGCGGCCCGGCAAGCCGAACAAGGCGGCCTCCGGCTTCTTCTCCGGCATCATCCGCGAGCCGCTGAACGGCCAGGAGGCGATCCTGCCGGTGCCGCGCTCGGTCGTGCACACCCATGCCAGCCCGCGCTCGGCCGTCAACTTCCTGATCCATGCGGCGGGGATCGACGGCGCCGCCGTCGGGCCGCGCCGCAACCTGACGATGCCTGGCGTCGCCGTCACCGTCGGCGAGCAGATCGAGGCGCTGGAGCGCATTGCAGGGCCAAAAGTGACAAGCCTGATCCGCGAGGTGCCGGACGAAACGATCTGGGCGATCGTGAAGGGCTGGCCGACTCGGTTCGAGGCGAAGCGGTCACGGGAGCTCGGCTTCAGCGCCGAAAAGAGCTTTGATGAGATTATTCGCGCCCATATCGAGGATGAGCTAGGCGGCAAGCTTCCCGACTAGGAGTTCGTGCAGCCCATCCGTTCGAGCAGGCCTAGACGCTGCCGGTCAGGCTTGCCGACAGCAGCAAAAGTCCGAACAGGAAGACGAAGGCGGCGCCGCCGATCTCGACGATCGAATGGATGCGGTTGCCCATGCGGCCGTCGCCGGCGAAATACACCGCCCAGTTCTTGGCGGTCACCGCCAGCGTCGCCAGTGCCGAGACGGTGATGGCGGTGCCGATCGACATTGCCAGCACCGACAGCAGGCCGCCGAGCCACAGCCCGTTGAGCAGGGCGAAGCTGAGCACGATCAACGCGCCGGAGCAGGGGCGGATGCCGACGGCGGCCACCGCCGACCACGCCGTGCGCCAGTCGAAGCGGTCGCCAGAGAGCAGCGCCGGATCGGGTGCGTGCGAGTGGCCGCAGGTTTCGCAGACCTCACCCGCAGCGTGATCGTGATGGGCATGCGCGCCATGGTCATGATGGTGGTCATGCGCGCTATGCTCGTGGTGATCGTGCGAATGGTCATGCGCATGGCCGTGATCGTCATGCACATGGACCGCGTGCGAATGGGCATGCGCCGAATGGCTGTGGGCGGCATGCGAATGGCCGGCGTGGGAGTGACCCGCATGAGAATGGCCACCATGAGAATGGCCGGCGTGAGCCGCCGACAGGCTGTAGGCGGGACCTTTGCCAAACAGGCGCAGGACGGAAGGGCCGAGCTTGCGCCACAGCAGCCAGGCGCCGAACAGGGTGACCAGCGCAAAGCTCATGATCTCCATGAACCAGGCCGCGTCGGTCATCGAGATGGTGGTGCCGCGCAGGACGAAATAGGCGACCAGCATGACCACGATCGCCGTCAGGCCCTGGAGCAGGGCCGAGACGAAGGACAGCAGGATGCCGCGCCGCAGCGCCACTTCATTGGCCACCATGTAGGACGAGATGACGGCCTTGCCGTGGCCAGGGCCGGCGGCATGGAAGATGCCATAGGCGAAGGACAGGCCGATAAGGATCCAGATCTTGCTGTTGTCCTGGCGCATCGCCTTCATGGCTGTCGCCAGCGCGCGATAGAATTCCTGCTGGCGCAGATTGATCCACATCAGGATGTGGGCGAACGGACCGGTACTCGGTGCCATGCCGTCATTGACGCCGATGCCGAGCGAGGACTGGGCATGCGCGGCGTTGGCGAAATGCATCGCGGCAAAGGTGAGGGCCAATAGGCCGAGTGCCAAACGCAGGGACGGTTTCGTCACCGGCTTCATCCTTCTGGCTGACAGGTCAGTTCGAGCTTGGTGGCAAAGATCTTGCTCATGTCGGTGCCTGTCGGGTCGTTGAAGAAGGCATCCGTAAGGGTCTTCTGGTTTTCCTTGATCGCCTCATCCGGGTCTGGACGGATCACCTTGCTGGTGCAGTTCGACGGCAGGCCTTCAACCGTGATGTTGGAATCCTCGGTGAAGTCAATCGCGGTGTAGAAGGTCGGGTCGTAGACGCCGATGTCGATCGTGCCGGTCAGCTTGATCGGGACCTTGGGTTCGGACTCGAACAGGATGATCAACTGGTCGTTGTCGAAATTGGCCATCAGATGCGGCGGCGGCACCATCGTTACGTCCTTGCCGTTCTGGGTGACGAGCTGGAAATAGTTGAACTCGGCCAGCGAGGCGTGAACCGTGTCGGCAACCTCCTTCAGCTCCTTGTCGTCAAGCTTCAGGTCGGAGTTCTTGTCGAACTCCATCATCACCGTACTCGAAAACAGGTCGTCGAAGCGCCAGAGATGACGCAGCGCCTTCACGGTTTGGTGATCCGGGCCGAGGATCACGTCGAGGCGCGCCTCGGCGAAGACGTGCGGGTGCACGTAAGCTGGACCAGTCGCGGCAAAGGTCGCCGTCAAGGCCGAAGCCAGCATGATTGCGTGCCGTTTCAGGTGCATTACCGGTCGCGATTCCATTGGCCTCGGAGAGATGTCGAGAGTGACTAGAAAGGGGGCGAAATTGGGACCGTGAGACGGTTAAAACCGGCTAGGCGATCTCGCGTGTCCTGAACCACTGCACCAGGAAGTCGACGAAGACGCGGACCTTGGCCGGCAGATAGCGGCGGTGCGGGTAGACGGCGAAGATACCGCCGCCGGACAGGATGCGGTCATCGAGCGCCGTCACCAGCAGGCCGCTCTTCAAATCGGGCGCGGCGATGAAATCCGGCAGGATGCAGAATCCGAGCCCCGATATGGCGGCGGCGCGCGCCGCCATCGGGCTGTTGACCTCGATCGGGCCCGACACCGCGACGCTCAGCTGGTCGTTGTTGTCACCCTTGAACGGCCAGTTGTTCAACCCGCGGCCATTGGTGTCGACGATGCAAGGCATGTGGCCGAGATCCTGCGGCCGCGTCGGCATGCCATGCTTGGCGATCAGTTCGGGAGAGGCGCAGAGTTTTACCGAAAACGGCGCCAGCCGCCTGGCGATCAGCGACGAATTCTCCAGGCGCGAGATGCGCACCGCGAGGTCGAAGCCTTCCTCGACCAGATCGACGAAGCGGTCGTCGAGCTGGATGTCGAGCACGATGTCGGGGTGCTGCTTGGCGAAGTCGATCAGCGATTGACCGATCGGCGCGTCGGCGAAGGTGCGCGGCGCCGACACCTTGATGCGGCCACGCACGTCGCCGGATGATTCGCGCACGGCGTCGGCGAGGCTGTCGACCTCGCGCACGATCTCGGAGGCGCGCCGGTAATATGTGTGGCCGGCCTCGGTCATCGAGAACTGGCGCGTGGTGCGGTTGAGGAGCAACGCGCCGAGCTCGTCCTCCAGCTCTCGCACATATTTCGACAGCAGCGCCTTGGAGCGGCCGATCTTGCGCGCCGCCGCCGAAAAGCCTTCGGCCTCGACGACGTCGATGAAGGCGCGCATGCGGGTCAGTGTGTCCATTGTCAGGCCTTTTGTGCTGCGTCGAGAAGTTTTCGGCCGAGCCGTATCAGGGCAATGTCGCTGCCGGAAGGGCCAAGTAGCGACAGGCCGAACGGAGCGCCGGCGACCGAGCCGATCGGCAAGGTGATCTGTGGAAAGCCGGAGAGCCCGGCGAGGCACAAAAGGTGCAGCGCCCGCTCGCGATAGGCCTGGAATTGCTCCGGCGTCGAGTCGACATAGGGCGCCGGGCCCGGCACCGTCGGCAGGACAAGGAAGCCGTCCTTGCCGAGCAGGGCACCGAGTTCGCCGCGAAAGGTCAGCCTTCGCACCTCCTCAGCCTGCGCCGTCCGCTCGTCGACGGCACGGCCGAAGCCGAATCGCTCCTCGACGCCGGGGCCTAGGTCGCGCTCGCCGCTGGTGATCCATTCGCCATGCACGCCCCAGGCTTCCTTGGCCTGGAGGCGGCGAAAGCACCAGTAGAGTTCATCCGGCGACGAACTGAAGGGCATCGTCGGCGTCGCCGGCGCGCCGAAAACCGCGCTCGCCAACCTCTTCATTCCGGCATATTCGGCAAGTGCCGGGCGGGCGACCAGCTCGTCCAGCCAGCCGAGCGCCAGCTGGCGGTCCAGATGGTGATGGTGTTGGTCGCGGCCGAGCAGCAGCTTGCCGACGGTCTCGTAAGTCTCGATGTCGTCGGCGAACCAGCCGAAAGTGTCGAAGCTCGGCGCCAGCTTCATGGTGCCGTCGAGCGAAATGCGGCCATGCGTGGTGCGCAGCCCGATGAGCCCGCAAAAGCTCGCCGGCGCGCGGATCGAGCCGCCGGTGTCGGATCCCGTGGCGATGTCGGCGAGCTTGCCCGCCACCGCTGCCGCCGATCCCGACGACGAGCCGCCGGTGACGCGGTCGGGCGCGGCCGGGTTCACCGGAAAAGAAAAATGCGCATTCTGGCCGAACAGCGCGAAGGCAAGCTCGTCGGTCTGAGTCTTGCCGACGAAGCGCGCGCCGGCATCGAGAATCACCTGTACGGCCGGCGCCGTGCGCGAGGCGGCAGGGCTATCGGCGAATTTCCTGGGATTGCCACAGCCGCTGCGATAGCCGGCAACGTCGTAGATGTCCTTTACGGCCAGCCGCAGGCCGGCCAGCGGGCCAAGCTCGGCATGCGCCACCGGCATCTGGCGAAGATCGAGAAAGGCATTGAGAGGGCCATGCGTGCCTGTCATCGTTCGCTATCCGGATACGGTTGAACCAACATTGTTCGATGCCAGAAATTTTACAACCTTGGATACGATTTTTATTGATTGTGAAACTCTTCGCTCTTATATCGCGCTTGCCCAAAGTCGCACGTGCCTGTGGGTGTCCGCCGATCCTCGAATGGTGAGGGAAATCGGTAAGGTAACTGGAGCTAACCCCTCCAGTCGGTTTAGCGGCCAACCGCCAGACCGAGGACACCTTGAAGCAACGACGGTGCGGGCCTTTCTGGTTCTCTGCCGGTTGTCCAAAGACCGGGGTTACTGAAGAGGCACACCATCATTGCCGGCAGTGCGGAACGGGGTTCTCCCAATCCAAGCCAAGGCAGACAAAGCGAACCGAAGCCGGGCAAGGCTAAGGTTCATCGCCGCGAGACGGCGTTTCATGGTTCCGGGGTCTCCACCGGCTGGTTCCATGATTTGACGTCCCGCCTTTGTCCACCGCGTGTTCGCGAGGCCGAAAGCCCGCGTCCGCACCCTTGTGCGCGCCGAAAGGCGTGATGGAGATACCGATGGCCACTCAGCGCATCCTCGACTTCCTCGCCACCCGACGTCCGACCGGCCCTTGCCTCGTCGTCGACCTCGATGTCGTTCGCGACAATTTCCGCGCCTTCGAGAAGGCGCTGCCCGATTCCAGGATCTACTATGCGGTGAAAGCAAACCCGGCGCCGGAAATCCTGCGTCTCCTTGCTGCGATGGGCTCGTCCTTCGACACGGCTTCCGTTGCCGAAGTCGAGATGGCGATGGACGCCGGTGCGCCGGCGGACCGCATCTCCTTCGGCAACACCATCAAGAAGGAGCGTGACATCGCACGCGCCTACCAGCTCGGCATCCGCCTGTTCGCGGTCGATTGCGTCGAGGAGGTCGAGAAGGTCGCCCGTGTCGCTCCAGGCTCGCGCGTGTTCTGCCGCGTGCTGACCGACGGCGAGGGCGCCGAATGGCCGCTGTCGCGCAAGTTCGGCTGCGTGCCGGCGATGGCAGTCGACGTGCTTCGCCATGCCAAGGGCCTCGGCCTCGACGCCTATGGCGTGTCGTTCCACGTCGGCTCGCAGCAGACCGACCTGACCGCCTGGGACCGTGCGTTGCGCGACGCCAAGACGGTTTTCGCGACGCTCGCCGAGGAAGGCATCGTCTTGAAGATGGTCAACATGGGCGGCGGTTTCCCGACGCGCTACCTGCGCGACGTGCCGGCGGCCCAAGCCTATGGCCAGGCGATCTTCTCGGCGCTGCGCAAGCATTTCGGCAACGCGATCCCGGAGACCATCATCGAGCCGGGCCGCGGCATGGTGGGCAATGCCGGCGTCATAAAGTCGGAAGTCGTGCTGATCTCGAAGAAAGCCGATAACGACAATGTGCGCTGGGTGTTCCTCGACATCGGCAAGTTCGGCGGCCTGGCCGAGACGATGGACGAGGCGATCCGTTACCCGATCGTCACCCGTCATGACGGCACAGAGACCGCGCCTTGCGTGCTCGCCGGCCCGACCTGCGATTCGGCCGACGTGATGTACGAGAAGACACCCTATCCGCTGCCCTTGTCGCTGACCATCGGCGACGAGGTGCTGATCGAAGGCACCGGCGCCTACACGACGACCTACTCGGCGGTCGCGTTCAACGGCTTCGAGCCTCTCCGATCCTACGTGATCTGACGGCGCTTCCTCGGCGCATTTTCGGACGGCGAACCGGACACGATTTCGCCTGAAAATGCGCTGAGAGAGCCGATCGGATCATCCCAGGTGGGCGGCTGTCGCCCACCCGGGCTCGCCTGTGGAACAGATCTCCGCTCGCCAGGGATTGCGGAAATGGAAATGTCAGTTGAACTCGTAGCTCATGCGCCGGCCTTCGTGATGGTCGCGGAAACCGTTGCCGACGTCGCGGCGCGCGAAGCCTTGCTCGATCGTGCCATGGGGCCGAAGCGCAAGACCAAATCATCGGAGAAGCTGCGGCGCGGCCGCCGGCCTTCGGAAGGCCTGGCTTTCGTCGCGCGCGATGCCTCGGGCGGCGTTGCCGGCACGGTGCGGCTGTGGGATGTCAGGCTGGGCGAGGGCGGTGCGGCCGCACTGCTGCTTGGCCCGCTTGCGGTCGACCCGTCGCTCAAGAATGCCGGCATCGGTTCGGCGCTGATGCGTCACGCCATCGCCGAGGCGGCGCGCCTCGGCCACGCGGCGATCCTTCTGGTCGGCGATGCGCCCTACTACGGACGCTTCGGGTTCTCGGCCGCCAGGACCGGTTCGCTCGCCATGCCCGGACCTTATGAGCGGCATCGCCTGCTGGCGCTGGAACTGGTGGACGGGGCGCTGGATGGTGCCGCGGGCACGCTGAAGGCTGCCGGCCGCAAGCTGAAGGCGCAGGCGCCGACACTGGCGGCCTGAGGCACCAACCCCTCAAACGGACGCCGCCTTTCGGCGGCGTTCGTTTGATCTCAAAGAGCCGCGTTCAAGCGGCCGCGCACTCAGCCGATCAACTGGCTCAGCGCCATGGCGACCGTCATGTCGCCTTCGACTTTGATCTTGCCGGTCATGAACGCCATGGTCGGGTTCAGATCGCCCGCGATCAGCGAGTCCAGGTCGTCGAGCGAGAGCTTGATGGTGCAGTCGGTCGGGGCATCGGTGTTCGATACGGTGGCACCGTCGATGACGATGACGCCGTCGCTGCCGGTGTCGAACTTCACGGAACGATCGAACCCGCTGCTGGCCACGCGTGACTTGATCTTCTCGGCAATCTCCTGAACGCTCACGCTGTTCTCCTGTCTGGTTGCATCTGCTTGTCTGGTTGTATCTGTAGCGCAGGGCATTTCGGTCCGGCGGAAGCCCGTGCCGCATCTTTGGCGATCATGATCGCTGCCGCATATAGCTTTGGATTGACGTTTACGTCAACGCGGTTTGCAGGGGCTGGTTCCTATCGCCGCACATGCCGGCGTCGACACGAGCAGCACCTTGCGAGGCTCAATGGTCCTTGAACGCCTTGGTCATCTCGCTTGCGGTCTCGCTTTTCTTGCGGCGCAGCCAGTTGTCGCGGATTTCGTCCTTCGACAGGAAGTTGACCTGATCGATCAGGACCTCATGCACCAGGTTCGCGCCGACACGGGTGTTGATGGTGTCGCGGATCGCGGCGCGAAAGGCATCGAGGTCGATCGTTTGCTTGTTGGTGAAGTCGATCTGGGGATTGGAATAGAGGTAGGTGTAGACCTGATCGGTGATCAGCGCGTCGGCCGGGATCGACAGCTTCTTTATCTGCTCCGGCTCGACAGTGTAGACGAGCTTGGTCAGGAAGTAGCCGTCGATCGAGGCGTTGTGGATCAGCGGCACCGAAATGATGTCGGTCTTGACGTAGTCCAACCCGCCCAGCATCGGCTTCGGGGTTTCGCCGACACCTTTTTCACCCGCTGCCTGGAACGAATAGAACACCGCGCCGAGCGTGGCGGCGCAGATCCAGACCGCGATGGCAATGACCTTGATCATCGAGAGCCCGAGCCCGAAATCATCGCGCCCTAACCTTTCCTGCCGAATTCAACGGCGGAGTAGGTGCCGTCGGTCTCGGCGCGCTGAATGGCCGTCCGCAACAGGCCGGCAACCTCGTTGACGGCGGAGAGATGCGCCAGGATCGCCGCCTCGTTCCTCGCCAGCTTCTGGCGCAGCCGGGTCAGGCCCTCGCGGTGCTGCTCGAGGAATTCGACCTCGCTGCCGCCCTTCATGGCGCGGGTCAGTTCATAGAGATAGCGGCTCTTGCGGGCGTTCGACGCCTTGAGGTCGTAGCTGGTGTCGCTACGGATGCCGGCGGTCTCTTCCTCGACCACTTCCTCGATGCGGCCGATGATGGCGGCCAGGTTTCCAGGCCGTGCGAACTGGATCGGTGTTTCCGATTCTGTCGTGCGCGCCGGCAGGTTTGGGGTGAATTCCGTAATGTCGGCCATGGCGTTTCCCAGTTTAGATCTTGATGTCTGTTTTTGTGGTTATCTCATCGCCGGTCATCGACCTTGCGGCCTTGCGCTGCCATTCCTGGACGAGCGAAGTGGACAGACGGGTTTGCTGGTCGATCTCGGTCTTCTCCGGTCCATTTGAAACCGGGCCGATCGGCACCTTGCGCTTGCCGTCCATGTAGTGGTCGGCGAGCAGCGACTTGGCGATGCCGATGCCGCCGCGATCGGCCATGACGTCGGCGACACGCTCGGCAAGCTGCGATTTCCACATGTCGCCGGCGAGACCCGTGCCGTAGACGCCTTCGGTGTCCTTGGGCAGCATGTTCTGGATGAAGGTCTGCAAGACCATCGCTTCGAACTTCTTGAATTTCTTGGCCGGGTCGGCTGTCGCGGCAGCCTTGTCGGCCGTGGCGCGCGACAGGATCGAGCCGGCATCGACCGACGCGGCGGCGTCGACCGAGAACGTGCCGGCAGCACCGCCGGCGCGCTTGGTCAGCGCGGCGCGGGCAGCCTCGATGTCCGCCGGCTCCGCGGCTCGGGCGACATCCATAACGATGTCGCTGGGTGGAGAAATGGCCAAGAAAGTCCGCCTTTTGCCGGGTTTCCTTGGCCAGACCATGCCTCAACAAGCTTGTGGCAGGCTTGCGAGGGAGAGGGGAGGCGGAATGCAGGCGCGCGTCGATACGTCAAGCTTGCGATTTTCCCTAGGTATTGACGGCCCACGGGGCTAGCATAGAGCTCACTGGGGGGGTGTGCGATGACAGACGTCTCGATACGCCGCGCGGACTTCATGATGGTCCTGGCTTATGCTTCCGATCTCGCCACTGGCCATTCTCGCGACTTCGCGCTGAAATCTTGCGTGCTTGCAATGCGGATCGCCACGCTTGGGGGTGTTTCCGATGAGATTCGGCGCAATGCTTACCACCAGTCGATGCTGCGCTATGTCGGCTGCAATGCCGACACGGACCTTCTGTCGGCCACCTTCGGCGACGAAATCGCGCTCCGTCAGGATCTTGTCGGTCTTGACATGGGCAATCGGGCGGAGCTGGGCAGGGTCTTCGTGCAGGCCTTCAAGCGGGTCTACTACGATCTCGAGCCTGACACGCAGGCCAGGGCGATCGAGGCCGCGATGTCGCAGGCGCTCGCGGTCGCGCGCCCGGTGCTTACAGCGCATTGCGAGGTCGCGCAGCGGATCGGCCAACGGCTCGGCCTTTCCGAGGAGATTCGGCACAATCTCGGGCAGATCTACGAACGCTGGGACGGCAAGGGCCTGCCGCGTGGATTGAGCGGCGAGGATGTCCTGCCAGCCGTGCGCCTGATTACGCTGGCGCAGGATGCCATCGCGCTCAGCGAAGCCGTCGGCATCGAGGAAATGGCCGAAACCATAGCCAGTCGCGCGGATGGCCCATACGAAGCGGATCTGGCCCGGCTCGTCTCAGCCAACGCGCCGGCGCTGATGGAGGGGATCGGCGCGACGGTCGACCGCGAGACGATACTGGCGCTCGAGCCCGATCCGCCGGTGACGCTGGACGAGGCAGGCTGCGACGAGGCGTTCCTTGCTATCGCGGACATGATCGACATGCGCATGCCGCTTACCTACGGCCATTCACGGATGGTGGCGCAACTGGCCGAGGGAGCCGGGGGACAAATGAAGCTTCCCGCCGCCGACCTGCGTGCGCTGCGCTGGTCGGGTTGTATCCACGACATTGGCGAACTCGTGGTGCCGGTGGCGACTTGGATGCGTAACGGCCCGCTGTCTGTCCGTGAGCGCGACGCGGCGCAGCTGCATGCCTATTACGGCGAGCGGGCGCTGGCCTCGTTCGGTCGCGAGGGCGAAGCGATGGCCGCTCTCGTGCTTCGCCATCACGAACGCCTGGACGGCTCGGGCTATCACCGCAAGGTCCACGCCTCCGACCTGTCCCCGGCGGCGAGGATCCTGGCCGCTGCCGAAGCATTCCAGACGTCGCGAGAGGAACGCCCTCACCGCCGGGCACTGTCCAGTGATGCGGCGGCAAGCCAGTTACGTGCCGCCGTTCGCGAGGGCTGCATCTGCCCTGACGCTGCCGAGGCCGTGCTGTCCTTCGCCGGGCAGCCGTCGCGCCGGACGCCGCCCCGGCCGCTGGCTGGAATGACGCCGCGCGAAATCGAGGTGCTGCGCCTGATTGCCGCCGGCCTTACGGCGAAGGAAGCGGCGCGCAAGCTGGATATCTCGCCCAAGACCGCCGACCACCATATCCAGAGCGTCTATGCCAAGATCGGTGTGACCACCCGCGCGGCAGCAGCGCTCTATGCGGTCGAGCATGGCCTTGTCCGGCCAGGCGAGACGCAGACATAGGGAATCCACCCCATGTGCGCCCGCTCCGGGGCGCGCATCGTGATCCTGTCGACGGACCAATGGTGGCCGCGACCGACAGGAGGAAATCAAATGCTTCTCGCAACGACCAAAGTGGCTGATATCGACCACTTCATCCGTATCTTTTCGACCAAGGGCGCCGATAAGCGCCGGCTGCACGGCTCGAATGGTGCGACCGTCTTCCGCGACCCAAGCGAGCCAGACCGCATCTGGGCGATCTTCGACTGGGATGCCGAGGGCTGGAAGAATTTCGTGTCGGATCCGGAGGTGCCCGCGATCCTGCAGGAAGCCGGCCATGTCGGCAAGCCGCAGGCAGCACTCCTGCTCGGCCACTACGAGGCCTGAGGTCCCCTCGCTGAGTGCCGCCTGCCACCCGGCGGCGGCGCGCCCGACGAACCCCCCAGATTTGGAGAGATCAAATGAATCCGAAACCCATCAAGATCGGCCTTATCGCCGAACTCACCGGCCCGTTGTCTTTCATGGGCATCGCCAATGCGAACCTCACCACCATGCTCGTCGACGATATCAACGCCAGGGGCGGCTTGCTCGGCCGGCCGCTGAAGCTTGTCGTCGAGGATGGCGAAACCATCGACGGCGCCGCCAAGGCAAGGACCGCGAAACTGATCGACGTCGACAAGGTCGACCTGGTCGTAGGCGGCATCTACAGCTCAACCCGACAGGCCATCAAGAGCGAGGCGGTTACGCGGGGCAAGACGCTCTACATCTATACCGAGCAGTATGAGGGACAGGAAAACCATCCCCTGATCTTCTGCACGGGACCCGTCCCCGCGCAGCAGGTTGAGCCATTGATACCGTGGCTCATGAGCAGCACCGGCGCGAAGCGGTTTTATTTGCCGTCGGCTGATTACATCTGGCCCCATCTGCTGAACAAGGCGGCGAGCCGGGTGGTGCGTGCCAATGGCGGCGAGATCGTCGGCGAGGAGTATTTTCCGCTGGACACCATCGATTTCAGGCGGACTGTGCATCAGATCATGGCGAGCGGCACCGACGTGATTTTCAATACCATCGTTCCGCCGGGCCTGACACCGTTCTTCGAAGAGCTGTACAAGGCCGGTTTCGGCAAACGCGGCGGCAAGATCGTCTGCACCTACTTCGACGAGAACTTCTTCAATCTCGTGCCGTCCGAACAGATCGAAGGCCTCTACAGCTGCCTCGACTACTATCAGGAGCTCGAGGATCCGTTTGGCCGAGCACTCCTGCGTCGCTACCAGGACCGATTCTCCGGCAGCGCCATGTTGACCGCAGGCAGCGGCTGCACTGGCCACTACCGGGCAATCAAGATGTGGGAAGCAGCAGTGAACGAAGCCGGCACGCTCGATCAGGGCGCGGTCATCCGGGCACTCGATCACGCCCGCATCAGCGAGGGCCCAGGCGGCCCGGCCGAAATGGTCCCCGGCCAGCACCATGTTCGCATGAACATGTACATCGCGCAGGCGCAGGGCGGTCGCTTCCGGGTCGTCAAGAACCTGGGTCCGATCGATCCCAACGAACGTGTACTTGCCGATGAACTCCACCTTAGCAAAGCCGGCTGAGCCACGGCGCCGATCAGTGTTCCTGGAGGGTGGCGGACGGGTAGATGGTTGCCCTCGCCACCCAAACGGCACAGAATTCCACGGCTACTCCTGACTTCGCTTCTGCGCGGTCAAATCCAGCCGTTCGCGGTCTGAGCGTTCGCGTTCGTCTCGGTTGCGCATGTCCTTGCAGGCGCGCTCGACCATGTTTGTGCGCGCGTTTGCCATGGCAATCAGGCCTGCCTGTTGCCTGGCGCCAAAAGGCCTCAAATCCAGATGCTACAATGGAACATCGCGTGCCCATCGGCGTTCGCCCCACAGAGTCGAGTATTGTCGATGGCGAACCCGGAGGCGAGGAATGTACAGCCTGCTGCAAGTCGTGGCTGTCGTGATCGCCGCGCTGCCCATGGCGCTATCGGTCGCACACGCCCTGGAGCTTCCAGGCAAGATGCGCCTCGACGAGCGCACATATCGCGCCGTGCAGCACATCTATTATCCCGGCTTCACGATCGGCGGCGCGGCCGAACCGCTGAGTGTCGTCGTGACCGGTCTCCTGCTATTCCTGGTCCCGGCTGGAACCACTGCCTTCTGGGCTGTCCTGCTCGCTTTTTTTTGCCTTGCTGGCAACGGTCGCGATCTACTGGCTCGCGATCCACCCGGTAAACAAATACTGGATGGAAGGCGCGCCGGTGGGCGCGCCTGGCGCAGCCTTCTTCGGGGTTGGCGGGAAGCGCGACGGTCCGCAGCCGGATTGGACCGAACTTCGTGATCGTTGGGAATATGCCCATGTAGCGCGGGCCGTTCTCACCAGCATCGGCTTGCTGGCTTTGGTGATCTCACTTGTCGTTTAGTCGCAGCCTATTCAACCGTGTGCTCAATTGTGATTCGCGATACGTCATGCCCGTTGCGAACATAGATTCTCAGATTGTGGGCATAGAGTTTTGGCCAAATGCCAAACAAAAAAGCTACCCGCTCGTTCCACAAAGGATGTCTGTTCTTGCCTTTGATCACGAACGATGCGATCACCACCGCTTCGGGTGAGGGGTTGTGAAAGCCAGATTTGTCAACCTTTACTTCAAAACCTTGGCATTTAAGCCAAACGGAAAAGTCATTTAAGTTCCCGATGTCCGCTAACTGTTTTCTCAGGAACAGCTTTGCTTGCGCCGGATCGGCAACACCTTTCCAAACTAGATACGGATCCTGGTTGCGACCAGGGGGGCAGCGCACGTCCTGCTCTTCTGAGGAGTGGGCCACCGCCGGGCAAAACTGCATGCTGACGCTTACGGCTACAACTGCGGCTCGTTTCAATATGCAGAAGGACCGGAAGCTGTTTCGCAACGCTCCCTCGAAACTCAACAAAAGCTCACTTGGCGCGAACATTAGTCTCTACCGAGATGTTTAGGGTCCCAGATATGCTGGTGCTAGGGGCGTAGAGTTGGGCCTACTGGCCCATCGCGAACAGCGGCCAAGCGGAGAACTGACCCCACCCGCGTGAATTTCAGCAGACGCAAAGGCAACAATGCCAAGCGCAATGCCCGAAGCATTGACAACCTCGGCAGAAGGCAGCTTCGGCTGTCCCGACGTTTGATGGCAACGGATGACGCCAGGGGTGCACGCCACGGCGGCGAGCCCGACACCAGACCGCGGGCGATCGGCGCGACCAGCGCCAACGGCCGTACCTGAAGCTATGTTCCCTTCACGATTCTCGGTTTAGCCGGTCGACGGGATTGAGCCGCGCTCTCGAGGGCCAAAACCAACCGCTTCTCGTCTTCGATGGCGCGATCGACGGCCTCGATTTCCTCTTGGAGCGCCTTCAGTTCGGCTCCGTAGCTAGAGCCGTCGCTGTCTCCGATCTGAAAGCCGCTTGCCCGCATCGCGTCGCGAGTATGGTGCACGTTGCGGACTCCTTCGCGTCGAGTCGCGATCAGGATTTCCCTGAACTCTTCAAGACGTTCAACGTGATTGCGAGTCATTGCGTTCTCCTATTTCATCGTCATCGTCGCCGCCGGCGATTCAGAACGGCTAAAACTTTCGGCGCAGGAGGTTCAAGTGATTACAGGAGATACTCTCGACAAAGCGTGAGTACGGAAGCTCAAATTTGAACGTCTTGGAAGAAACTGGAGAGCGGCAGGAGGAAATTGCCTTGAGACCAACCGATCACAGACCGGCCGCGATTTCTCACCTTGCTCTAGGAACTGGGAAGGCCGGCTCTCGACAACATTTCAAGGAATCTCGAGTGCTGATGATCCTTCACATAACGTGGCACAAAACCAGGGCAGACATTGCCCAGGTTGAGATGTGGAAGTTGTGAGAGGCAATGGTGGATGGCCCGGGACGCCTCTTCGTTGTTTCCGGTTGCCGACGCGGCCGCAGCCCAATATAGGGCGCCTCGAACGAAGCCCGGCTTTGTCCTGACCACCCTGCGGGCGACTTCGAGCGCCCGCTGATCGTCTCCGCCGGCAAACAGCGCCACAACCAAGCCGTGGTGACGCCAGAAGTCGATGACGTCATGCGCCCCGAGCCGAATTGCCTCGTTGGCCTCGCGGACTGCTTCGCTGATCTGTCCGCGGAGGGCAAACAGCATCGCAATATCGCCGTGACCGCTTGGATAGTTCGGGTTGAGGCTGATTGCATGGCGGGACTCGACGACCGCCTCGTCGATACGGCCAGAACTTTCGAGTGCGAATGACAGGATACACCGGGCAATTTCATCGTCCGGCACGGCCCTCACCGCGGCTTCCGCAAGCTGAAGCGCACGCTCGATCAGCCCTTCCTCCCGAGGCAGTGCGCCAAACGCCACGCCCATGGAGGTCACGATCGAGAGCGTCCGCTTTGCACGGGCGTTGTCGGGACCTATCAAGAGGGCCTTCTCGGCAAGCTCAATCCCGACCAACAGCGAATCCTGGGTCATCTCAAAATACTTCATGAGAGCCTCGTTCACCAACCTGCGCACTTCAGGGGGGCCAGGCGGGCTTTTGTCACGGACTTTCCAGTTGGTCAGTTGAAGTTCGAGGATCACGGCCAGAACAACGGACTGCGCGATCCTGTCCTGGAATTCGAGCGCGTTCTCTGAGTTGCCGTCGAATTTCTGGGCCCAGACATGCTGGCCGCCCGCAGTATCGACAAGCTGAATGTTCACCCTCAGCCCATTGCCGGATCTCTGGACACTGCCGCTGAGCAAATATTGCGCCCGGAGCATTCCCGGCGTTTTGTCTTCTTCGCCGGGGCCTTTCTTCTCCATGGACGGAGGCGCGGATAGCACGACGTAGTCGGCTACCTCGGAGAGGGCCGTGGTGATGTCCTGGACGAGCCCCCTGGCGAAAAAATCATCGCCTTGTTTTCCGGTCAGATTGGTGAAATCGGCAACGCTGATAGACGGGCGCCCGAGGCGCTGGCCGGTCGGAATACCATTTGCCGACGGAACATTTGACGCCGTCTCGGCAGCAAGGAGCAGGGATTGCCAAAGCGCCCGCGTCTCAGGGCCAGGTTCGACACCGAACTCCTTCTTCAGCATGCTTCTGCAGGTCTCGTATGTCTTGATCGCCCTGTCGCGTTGGCCACGTGCGAGGAATAATTCCATCTTGAGCCGGTAAGATTCTTCCCGCGTCGGTTCCATGGCCAGAAGGCGATCGGCAAGGACCAGCCCGGTTTCAGAGTCGACAAGGCGAGCCAGTTTTTCGAAAGACACAAGAGCGCGGCCGAGCAGCCTGTCGCGTTCCGATGAGACCCAGTCATCGAACCCACTGCTTCCCAAATAAAGTCCGTCGAGAAATGGGCCGGTGTAGCTCGCCAAAGCCGTTTCGAGTTCGTGCGCGGACCGGGCCGCGAGACCCGCTTCGAACTCCTGCACGTCGACCCGAACCAGCTCAGGCCCGAGGTTGATGGACTCTCCGCTCGAGTGGATAAGATCCACTCCTGCAAGCGATAGATCCCGGCGCAAGACGCTGAGGGTTTGCCGAAGACTATTGCGCGAATGTTCGCTATCGCTGTCGCCCCATAACAGGTCCGCCAGCCTCTCCCGTGTCGCCGCCATACCCGGACTCAGGGCCAGATAAGCAATGATTGCTGGCCCCCTTTTCCCGGTCAGCCGAAGCGGACCGGCCGTTTCATTATCAATCCGGAACCCGCCGAAGAGTGAGATTCTGTTTGCAGCGCCGCTGTCCTCACTTCGCATTCGCTATCCCAGCCTGACGAAATCCTAACTCGAAACTAACGTTTCGCCGCCGTTGGCCCCCGCGCTCAAATGCTGCCGTAACGGCAAGTAACGTAGGCTTTCCTAAATTAGGTGAGCCAAGTCAACGGAAGACTTGGTTTGGGGGGGCGAGTGTCCAGGACAAAAGCCAATTTGCTGCTGCTATTTGCAGCCGCTTTGTGGGGCTTCGGCAATGTCGCGCAAAAGACGGTGCTTGTTCATCTCGACGCGCTGAGTGCGGTAGGCCTGCGCTGTCTGATCGGTGGGCTTCTTGTGCTGCCCTTCATCATGACCGAAAGGCGGCTGCCGGTTGGGCTGGGCTATTATTCCAGCTTGGCCAGGGTGGGGGCGTTGTTTGCAATCTCCATCACGCTTCAGCAGTTTTGCTATGTCGGCGCCTCCGTCACCAATGCAAGCTTCCTTGTGAGCACGGCAACGGTAATGACGCCACTAGCCGCCTGGTTGCTCATCGGCGAACGCCCGACAGCGAGCCTCACAGTCGCTGCCGGGCTGACCGTGGTTGGAGCCCTGCTTTTGTCGGATGGGATCACCGGCCTCAGCGGCGGCGATCTAACCGCCATCCTTTCGGCTGCCTGCTATGCGCTCTGGACCATCGAATTGGGCCGGCACATGCAGACCCACGCGCGACCGTTCACCGCCGCCGCGACACAGTTTCTTGGCGCCGCGGCCTTCGCCCTGCCGCTCGGGGCAACGCAAGGCAACCTGTCGCTGGCCGCTGCATTCGCAGCCGCCCCGGAGCTGGCGGTCCTCGGCCTGTTCTCCACCGCAATTGCCTTCGGCATACAGACGGCTGCCCTCCGCTTCACGCCGGCGAGCCACGCCGCCGTGATCGTCAGTGCCGAATGCGTTTTCGGGGCACTGGGCGCGGCGATCTTTCTCGGCGAGCGTAACTCATCGGCGAGCGTATTGGGTGCCGGCATCATCCTGGGTGCGATCCTGTCTGTCGCAATGTCGAACCGAACGCCGCAGGCAGGCGGGCCCTTGCGGGTCGCTTCGAATGATCCCTTGGACACGGCTTCTGCCTTTGCAGCCGTGCCTGCAACCTGGGCAGGCGATCGTCCCCCCAACAGTTTAGGTCCAGTGGAGGAACGCAATGTCCCTTGCCGTTGATGCCAACTTGTTCCAGATCCGGCTGCCGCCCGGCACGGCGCCGATGATCTTGATCGGCCAGGCGGCGTTCGCCTTGTCGATGGCGGCCGGATTTGTCGC
Source organism: Mesorhizobium opportunistum WSM2075 (assembly GCF_000176035.2). Taxonomy (NCBI): domain Bacteria; kingdom Pseudomonadati; phylum Pseudomonadota; class Alphaproteobacteria; order Hyphomicrobiales; family Phyllobacteriaceae; genus Mesorhizobium; species Mesorhizobium opportunistum. The sequence goes on from NC_015675.1 coordinate 2,062,606, forward strand.
GAGGGTGCCGTGGTGACCGCACCAGCAAACCTTGTTCCGCTCGCACAATTTGCTTCGGCGCTTCGCTCCCGCATGAGGGGACCCGGCGGCTATTACAACAGCGGCAACGCGCTCGGCCTCGTCGTCGGTTTTGCAATCCAGATCGCCGACGCGCCTGTCGGCTTGCAGGAGGGAAGCGCTGTCATCACGGCGATGATGGACCATTTCGCTGGCAGCCGTGGCACGGTTGCGCTGACCTTGGCTACTCTGGTCTTCTTCTGCGGCGGCGAAGCCTATCACCGAGCTTGGGCAAGGCAGGATCCTCCCGATCTCGCCCTCAACCGTCTCGGCGACTTCCTGTCAGGCCTGGGCGCGATCGGGCTCGGCATCGCTCTGTTGCTGCTCGGCGATCCTCTGCTTGCGGCGACGTCCGGCCTGCTGCACGCCCTGGGCAAATTCGGCAGCACCTTCCACACACCGGGCACTCAGGTTCCGGTGTGGCCGGCCGCCTGGCCCGATCCATTCCGCAGCGCGGTGCTTGCCAGCCGGTTGCCCGCGATCTTGGCGGCGGCCGTCGCCCTGGGCTGGGCCTTGCAGGAGGTCTGGTTGGGCGGATCCTTCGCGGTACTCGCCATGCCGCTGACCTTGCTTGGTTGTTACGCTCTGTGGACCAGGGCCGATCTGCTGCTGTTCGGCGTGGGGATCCCTCGCCAAATTTCCACATGCTGAAAATGGCCGCTTTGAAACGGCTGCTCGATGGAGAATGACATGTGCGCAACTGTGCATCAGGACGTAACTGGCTTGTCTGTGACAGGCTCCTTTCACGAGCAGCCGCGGATGAGAGGGAAGGGCATTCCGGAGCCGGCGAAGCGATCGGTCAGGTGGCCGGCAAAGCGGGTTAGCTCGTACTTTGGACTGGCGGGGGCACTTGCCGCTTCGATGTTTTGGGGGCCGCAAGCACATGCCGCCGATGTCGATGTCGCCATCGTATTCGCGGTCGATTTCTCATCCTCGATCGATCCGAAGATTGCCGACCTGCAGCGCGAGGGTCATGCCGCCGCGCTCACGTCGCCAGAGATCATCGCGGCCATCGCGCGGAACTATGTTGGCTGCATCAGCGTGGCTTACTTTGAATGGTCGAGTCCCGGACACGCACGCACTGTGCTTCCGTGGACAAACATCTGCGGGCTGGAAGACGCCAGAGCGGCAGCATCGGTGATCAGCAAGAAAGGCGATACCGGGATCACCCGCAGAGGACGCAGAGGAACATCCGTTTCCTCAGCCATCGACATCGGCAGTCTTCTGCTCGACCAGTTTCCTGGAAAGGCGGCCAGGAAAGTAATCGACATCTCTTCCAATGGCGAGAACAACGATGGGCTTCCTGTTCAGCCGAGCAGGTTGAACGCCATTGCCAAGGGATACACGATCAACGCGATCGCCATCCCGATGGAAGATGAGAACCCCGACAATACGTTGGCATCCTATTTTGCCAAATCGGTCATTGGCGGTTCCCAGGCCTTCGTCATAACGCCGAAGGGGCCGGACGACTATGTCATGGCCCTTCGTCGCAAGCTGGTCACTGAAGTAAGTATGAACGTCGACCACCCGCTGTGAAGGCTAGGCGGCGCCGGGAGATGGCGCAGCAGCAATCTCCAGCATGGTCGCTGCCAGCGTCAGCTTGCAGGATCATAGACAGAATTCCCTCGGCTACTCCTGGCTTCGCTTCTGCGCGATCAAATCCAGCCGTTCACGGTCGGAGCGTTCGCGCTCGTCGCGGTTGCGCACGTCCTTGTAGGCGCGTTCGACCATGTTGGTGCGCGCGTTTGCCGTGGCAATCAGGCCGGCCTCTTGCCTGGCGCTTTCCAGGTTTTCTTCCTGGCGCACGACGGCCTGGGCGATGCGGCGGTGGTAGAGATCGGGGAACAGGCTGGAGAGGGAATTGTCCTGGTCGAAATGGCCGATCAGCTCCTTGGCCTCGGCCTCGGCGGCGTTTGCCGCGGCCAGGAAGGTGGCGTGGCGGGTCTCGTGCAGCGCCTTTAGCTGTTCCTGCACCTTGACCAGTTTCCGCAGGCGGTCCTTGCGCATACTCATGTCACCTCGCCAGCGTCAGGTCGACGAAGCCGTCGACAAACAGCGACAGCATGGTGCCGATGGCGAAATAGAAGATGATCATGCCGCCGACGATGACGAAGGGCTGCGAGATGAAGTAGATCGGGATCTGAGGGGTCAGCTTGTTGACGAAGCCGATCGTCAGGTTGACGAGAAGGGCGTAGGCGACAAAGGGACTGCCGAGGCGGATGACCAGGAAGAACGTGTCCGACACCGTGTCGGCGACATCGACGAGGGCCGCCTGCGGGTTGAAGAAGATGTTGACTGGCGCGACCGTGTAGGACGTCACCAGGGCGCGTATGATTTCGTGGTCGAAATCGAAGACGAACAGCATCAGCAGCGCCGAGAACGAGATGATGGCGGCAAGGGCTGCCTGCGGCTCGGGCTCCTCGATCGCCGGTCCGCCGGAGCCGCCATAGCCGATCAGCATGGCGATGGCCGAGCCCATGAAGCGTAGCGCTTCCATGTAGAGCCTGGTCATGGCGCCGATCAGCCCGCCGACCAGAAGTTCCGAGATGATCATCGGCACCAGGATCTGCGGGCGCGCATCGACGAAGGGAAAGATCTTGTCCCACAGGAAGGCGAGCAGGCCACCGGTGGCGGCGACCGCCACGAACAGCCTGACCTGGACCGGCACGCGGGCGCTGGACAGGCCCGGCATCAGCATGAAGCAGGCGCCGATGCGGCAGAAGGCGAGGAACGCCGCGATGACGACGCTCTGCGAGAGAACGCTCACGATATGGTCCCGAGCACCCTGATCTCGACGCCCTTGGCGATTTCGACGTGGGAGAGCACCGGCAGCGTGGTGAACAGGCGCTCGATGATCATGCGCACATAGGGGCGGGCGTCGGGCGCGGTGACAAGGACGAAACGCTCGCCGGCTTCGAGGAATTTCTTGATCGCCTTGGTGGCGTCCTGGCCGAATTCCTCGAGCTGGCGCGGATCGATGTCGAACTCGCGCACCTCACCCTTGGCGTCGCGCTTGAGGCTCTGGTGGAAGGCGAGGTCCCAGCGGTTGCCGAGGCGCAGCACCTTGAGCACGCCGCCCTCGGAGAGGTCGCCGCAGATCTGCTGGGCCATGCGGATGCGGACATGTTCGACGATCTGCTCGGTGCGGCGCACATGCGGCGCGATCTCGGCGATGGCCTCGATGATCAGATGCAGGTTGCGGATCGAGACACGCTCGGCGAGCAGCAGCTTCAGCACCGCCTGCAGGCCGGGATAGGAGATGTGCGTGGTGCAGATCTCATCGGCGAGCTTGCGATATTCCTGGTCCTGGCGCTCCAGCAGCGCCTTCATGTCCTTGTAAGACAGAAGCTGCGGCAGGTTGTTGCGGATGACTTCCGAGAGATGGGTGAGCAGCACCGACATGTTGTCGGCGAAGGTGTAGTTCTCGCGCTTCAAATCCTCGGCGAAGGTTTCCATGACGGAATAGGCGCGCATGCCGAAGGCAGGCTCGCGGATCTCCTCGCCCGGTATCTCGGGCACGTCGCGATTGCCGAGCAGCACCATGATCTCGCCGACGCGCATCTGGTATTCGGCGACCACGGTGCCGTGCACCTTGATCTGGTAGCTCTTCGGCGGGATGGCGAAATCGTCGGCGACGCGCACTTCCGGCACGACGAAGCCGTATTGCTGCGCGAATTTCTTGCGCATCTTGGACATGCGGAAGACCAGCTCCTGGTGCGATACCAGGAGACGGGTCGAAAGCTGCTTGCCGATGAGAAGCTCGATCTCGGCGGTGGCGAGCGAGGCCTTGACCGAGTTCTTCTCCTCCTCGACCTTGCTTGCCTTTTCCTTGTCCTTCAGCGCCTCGGCCTCGGCGAGGACGCGGTTGGCGCGCATTGGGATGATGTAGCCGAGGCCGGCCATGCCGCTGGCCAGCGCGAAGAACGGGAAGAGCGGCAGGCCGGGCATCAGGCCGAGCAGCACCAGCAGCGCCGCCGCGACATAAAGGGCTCGCGGATGGGCGCCGAGCTGGCCGAACACGGCCTGGTTGGTCGAGCCGCGGGTGCCCCCCTTGGAAACGAGCAGGCCGGCGGCGAGCGAGACGATGAGCGCCGGGATCTGGGTGACGAGGCCGTCGCCGACCGACAGCTTGATGAACACGTCGGCGGCCTGGCCCATGCCCATGCCGTGCCTGATGTAGCCGATGGCAATGCCGCCGACGATGTTGATGGCGGTGATGATGAGGCCGGCGATGGCGTCGCCGCGGACGAATTTCGAAGCGCCGTCCATCGAGCCGAAGAAGGAGGACTCCTCCTCCAGTTCGCGTCGCCGCAACTGCGCGGTCTTGTCGTCGATCATGCCGGCGGAAAGGTCGGCGTCGATCGACATCTGCTTGCCGGGGATGGCGTCCAGCGTGAAGCGGGCGCCGACTTCGGCGATACGGGTGGCGCCCTTGGTGATGACGATGAAGTTCACCACGATCAGGATCATGAAGACGATCAGGCCGATGACGAAGTCGCTCGCCATCACCAGCTTGGAGAAGCCGGCGATGACGTAGCCGGCGGCGTGCGTGCCCTCATTGCCGTGCGACAGGATCATGCGCGTGGTGGCGATGTTGAGTGATAGCCGCAGCATGGTGGCGATGAGCAGCACGGTCGGAAACGAGGAGAAATCGAGCGGCCGCTGGATCCACAGCGCCACCATCAGGATCAGCACCGAAAGCGCGATCGAGAAGGCGAGGCCGATGTCGATGAGAAAGGCCGGGATCGGCAGGAACAGCACGGCCAGGATGACGACGATGCCGAGCGCGAAGAAGATGTCGCGGCCATTCTTGGCCACCGCGCCTGGCTGGATGCTTTCGGTGATCGCCATTGAAGTCCTCGAACCATGTGCTGCCGCGCATGCGACAACCGGGCGAGGGTAACTGGCCAAGCTTGCGCGAGGGTGGGAAAGTGGCTCGCTCCGACGTCTCGCAAAAAGGAAGACCCATGCTCCTGATCATCGGCACCATCCGCCTGCCGCCCGACAAGTTCGAGGAGGCTAAGTCCGCGATGGAGCGCATGATCTCGGGCAGCCGCGCCGAGGATGGCTGCCTCGAATATTCCTATGCACGCGACGTGCTCGATGCCGGGCTGATCCGCGTCACCGAAGTGTGGCGAGACAGGCTTGCCCTCGATGCGCATTTCCGTTCGCCGCACATCGCCGAGTGGCGCTCGAGCTGGCCGGCGCTGGGCATCGGCGAGCGCAATCTCGTGCTCTATGAGGCAGGCGAGCCGATGCCGACCTGAGCGCTTCACGCAATGAGCGGCCTCTTGGCCACAACGGCGCCTTCCATGTCGCCATTGTGGTTGCCATGCGGTGTCGGCGGGCGTATCAGCGGCTTTCCGTTGCCTTTTCCGATATCGGCGAGCCGCCCCGGTGCTTTCCAGAAACCAACCGCAAGTCTACGCCCGCCGGCTGCGCGCGGTGCTTTTGAGGTCGATCCCGCTGCTCGAGGCGCGCGGCATCGCGGTGGTCATCCTGGCCGGCATCATCGGCGTCATGGCGGGCATATTGGTCACCGCGATGAGCCAGATCGTGCAGGATATGCACGGGCTGTTGTTTGGCGTCCAACCGGGTGGCCGGCTTTCCGGCATGTTCTCGCTCGCCAATCCGATGCAGGCGCTGATCCCGCCAATCGGCGGCATCCTGCTCGGACTGAGCGTGATCTGGCTGAGAAAGCGGAAATTCCGCACGCCGGTCGATCCGATCGAGGCCAACGCGCTCTATGGCGGGCGCATGTCGCTGACCGACACCTTCATCATCGTCGGCCAGACGATGATCTCCAGCGGCTTCGGCGCTTCGGTCGGCCTGGAGGCGGGCTATACGCAGGTCGGCTCCGGCGTGGCGTCGCGGCTGGCGCGGATGTTCAGGCTGCGCCGCAACGATGTCCGCATCCTGGTCGGCTGCGGTGCCGCCGGCGCCATCGCCGCCGCCTTCGACGCGCCGCTGACGGGGGCGTTCTACGGCTTCGAACTGGTCATCGGCATCTATTCGGTCGCCAACGTCGCGCCGGTCATGACCGCCGCGATCTCGGCTTCGCTGACGGCGGAAATGTTCGGCGGCGTGCCGTTTCCGCTGGAACTTGCCGGCTTGCCGGCGCTCACCCCCAGCCAGTATGTGCCGTTCCTGATGCTTGGGCTGCTCGGGGGTGCGGCCTCGATCGCCATCATGCAACTGGTGACGCTGATCGAACGCGGGTTCAACAGGCTGTCCATCGATGCCTCGCTGCGCCCTGTCATCGGCGGCGTCATTGTCGGCCTGCTGGGACTGATCACGCCGCAGGTCCTGTCCAGCGGCCATGGCGCGCTGCATCGCGAATTCGCCATGAATTACGGTCTGGCCGTTGTCGCCAGCGTCTTCGTGCTGAAGCTCGCGGCATCAGCCGTCTCGCTCGGCTCCGGTTTTCGCGGCGGCTTGTTTTTCGCTTCGCTGTTTCTCGGCGCGCTGCTCGGCAAGGCGTTCGGCGGCGTGATGGCGCTGGTCTCGCCGGCGACCGGTATCGACCCTTCCGTGGCGGCGGTCGTCGGCATGACGTCGCTTGCCGTCGGTGTCGTCGGCGGTCCGCTGACGATGACCTTCCTGGCGCTGGAATCGACCCGCGACCTGACGCTCACCGGTGTCGTGCTGGCTGCTTCGATCATGTCGGCCATCCTGGTGCGCGAGACCTTCGGCTACTCGTTCTCGACATGGCGCTTCCATCTGCGTGGCGAGACGATCCGCAGCGCCCACGACGTCGGCTGGATGCGAAGCCTCACCGTCGGCTCGATGATGCGCAAGGACATCAGGACGATCGATGCCTCGACGACGCTGGACGTCTTCCGCAAGGAAATCCCGCTCGGCTCGGCCCAGCGCGTTATCGCCGTCGATCCGGGTGACGAGTATGTCGGCGTGCTGATCGTGGCCGAACTGCACAGCGATCAAGCCGGCGGCGAGGTGCCGGTGCGCGATCTTGCCCAGTACAAGGATGCTGTCCTGGTGCCCAGCATGAACGTGCAGGCCGCCGCCGAGACGTTCCAGCGTGCCGGCGCCGAAGAACTGGCCGTGGTCGAGGATTTCACCGATCACATCGTGCTCGGGCTTCTGACCGAGGGCCATTTGATGCGGCGCTACGCCGAGGAACTCGAAAAGGCCCGCCGGGATCTGTCGGGCGAAGGATAAAGCTGCGGTCCGCGATCGTCGTCAATGCTCGATCGGTCCCTTGGCCATCACGAGCGCCGTGCCGGCGGTCGTCGGACGCTCGATCACACGACGCACGCGCGGCGGCTCGTCGCCGCTGTGCAGCGCCCGCAGGCGTTCGCCGACCATGGCGTCGGCATGGGTGATGCGGCTATTGTGCCTGACATATTCGAGCCAGGTCGGCGTGTGATAGTGCTCGATCCATATCGTGGGATTTTCGAGATCGCGCGCCAGCGTCCAGTTGCGGGCGCCGTCGCGGCGGCGGATGCGTCCGCGTTCGGCCATGGTGGCGAGGAATTCCGCCTCGTCCTCGTGCCGGATCACATATTCGATCATGATGGCGATGGGGCCGCTGCGCGGCTTCAAGTCGAGTGCCAGATGCGGCTCCTTGAAGCGGTTGAGCGGGTCGAGGTTCAGCACCTGCTGCTGCGGCAGCGGCAGCACAAGGCCGATGGCGTCGCCGGCCAGCATGGCGATGGCGGCCGCGATCAGCGCCGTCTCGGCGCCATGCGCATCGGCGACGACGCCCCAGATCCAGCTGCCGAGCGCGATGCCGCCGAAGGTCGCGGTCTGATAGACCGACAGCACCCTGCCGACCACCCAGCGCGGCGTCGCCATCTGCACGGTGACGTTGAAATGCGAGAGCGCGATCACCCAGCAGGCACCGCCGACCAGCAGGCCAAGCGATGTCTGCCAGGCATGCTGGCTGATCGCCGCATTGAAGGCACAGACGGCGAAACCGGCGAAGGCGCAGCGCACCATCGTCTCGCTGGAGAGCAATTGCCGCAGCCGTACGCTGATCAGCGCGCCGCCGACGGCGCCGATGCCGAAGGCGCCGAGCATGATGCCGTAGGTCAAGGCGTCGCCCTTGACGACGTCGCGCGCCACCAGCGGCAGGAGCGCCAGCACGGCGCCGGCGCTGAAGCCGAAGGCCGCGCCCCTGACCAGCACCTTGCCGATGTTAGGCGACATGGCGACATAGCGCAGGCCCGCGCCCATGGCCGCGCCCAACGACTCGCGCGGCAAGGTCGATGCCGGGACATCGGGCTTCCAGCGCGCCATCACGACGATGAGGCCGATATAGCTCACCGCATTCGCCGCGAATGCAGCCGCGGCACCAGCGGCGGCGACGATGATGCCGCCGATCGCCGGGCCGACGCTGCGCGTCAGATTGAAGCCCATGGAGTTCAGCGCCACGGCGGCGGGCACCTTGTTGCGAGGAACCATGTCGCCGACGGAAGCCTGCCAGGAGGGGCTGTTGAGCGCCGTGCCGCTGTCGATCAGGAAGGTGAAGGCCAGGAGCGTCCAGGGCGTGAGCAAATTGCAGTAGGTGAATACGGTCAGAAGCACCGAGACGACCAGCATGAAGCTCTGTGCGACCAGCATCACCTTGCGCCGGTCGAAGCTGTCGGCAATGGCGCCGGCGACGAGCGCGAACAGCATGATCGGCAAGGTGGTCGAGGCCTGGACCAGCGCGACCTGATAGGGCGAGGTGGCGATCGTGGTCATCATCCAGGCAGCGCCGACGCCCTGGATCAGGCCTCCGAAATTCGAGACGAGACTCGCGGCCCATACGGCGCGGAAGATGCCATGCCGGAAGGGTGCCAGCGCCGAGACGCCTTCGCTTTCCGGTTTTTCGTCAATCATGGATGGGTTCCTGCCACGGCGTGCTGATCCTTGCGCTGATCCGTTTCCCCGGATGGTTTGCCGAAACTATGGCATCGCGCCGCAAAGGGCGAATGTCTTGCGCGGAAGATCATGGTCCAACAAGGGGATAGCAAAGGGCCACGTTTCCGCTGGCTTGCCGGATGCCTTATCTCAACGCGCCTCGCGGCATGCAGCATCTCGGGAGGTGGCCCGCGGTCTGGCCGCCGGCATGCAAGCGAAGGAAAAGCTCCATGCCGACCCTCGCAAACGCCCTCCTCAAAGCGCAGCAAGAATGGGTCCCTAAAACCCCTTGATCAAAACGGATACTTCTAGGCTCAGAACCCGTTCTGGATGCGCTCGAAGATGACGTTGGTGAAGGCCGATATCTGGCCCCCGATGAACGGGCCGGTCAGCGCCACCACAAGCATGATGGCGACGATCTTCGGGACGAAGGTCAAGGTGATTTCCTGGACCTGCGTCAGCGCCTGGATGAGGGCGATGCCGATGCCGACCGCCATGGCGACCAGCACGACCGGAGCAGACGCGGTCAGCACCGTCCACACCGCATACTGGACGATGTCGAGTGCGTCGGCCTCGTTCATGTGGCGGTTGGCCTAGCTTGCCGGCTTGATGGACACGCCTGCGCCGACGGGAACCTGGGTGCCGTCCTGCAGCACAGCGATAAGTCCGTTGCTGGCGAGCGTCACCGAAGCCACCGTTCCGGTGGTCTTGCCGTCGGCCGAGGTGATCGTGCGGCCGATGATCGCGTCGGCCTGCGACAGTGCCGAGGACTGCATGATCTGCTCGAGCTTGGTGTTTGTCTGAACCGACTGCTCGACCTGCGAGAAGGTGGCGAGCTGGGCGACGTATTGCGTCGAATCCATCGGCTTGGTCGGATCCTGGTTCTTCATCTCGGCGATCAGAAGCTTCAGGAAGGACTGATAGTCGACCGCTGTCTTCGAGGTCGACGTGGTGGTCGAATTGGAGCCAACCGGTATCGTCGTCGTCATGTCCACGGTCATTAGCAGCGTGCTCCCACGGCAAGCGGGCGCGACGCGCCCGGAACATCGTCATTGCCGCCAAGCGCGCGGCGTTCGAGAGGATAAAGCGAACGGATCGCCTTCAATGCCTCGTAGATATGGTCCTCGCCGACCATGCGGTCGATCTGCTTCAGCGTGCGACAGATATCGGCGTCCTCGAAGCTGGCCAGGAATAGCGGCAGGGAGCGGCGGAACATCTCGCGCGCTTCGTCCGCGCCGGCCGGGTTCATCAGCATGACCTGCAGGATGAAGTACAGCTGCCTGAGCGGTGTCGAGGCCTCTTCGGCCTGGATCACATGGCTCTCGAGCAGGAATTGCACATCGTTCATCAGTTCGACGGTAACCTTGCGGTCGACTCGGATGACGGCGCCGTTGATGTAGATCTTCTCGTTCGGCTTCAACGAGATCTTCAGCGTGTTGGTCATTGAATGCCGTCGCGGATGATCTGGGACACTTCGATCAGCCCTTCGAAATTGTCGGTGCGGCCCTGGCGGATATCCTCCGCCTCGCGCAGCAGCCACAGGCCGATGGAAATCAGGTTGGCGCGCAATTCCTTGGGAAGCGCGTTGTCGCTGGAGCCGAGATCCTCGACGAAGGTCGTCCAGACACGGTTGGTGAAATGCAGCGCCTCCACCGCCTCCATCGAATCCTGGCCGGCGGCGGCGGCCGCCGACAGCATGTCGATCGAGCGGGTCAAAAGCTCACGCTCACGGTCCTTGGCGTCCGAGACGGAGGTGCTTTGGACGTCGGCGTAGGAGAATTGGTACATCGTTGGCTCTACCGTTCCGCTGGAGTTGTCAGGTCAGGTAATTCAACAGGCTGAGCTGCTGCAGGCGCGCCGTCAGAGCAAAGGACGTCTCGATATGCTGCGTCAGATCGGCGACGCGGGTCGCGGCTTCCGCCGGGTCGACGGCTTCGAGATCGAGAATGTGCCGTTCGAACAGGTCGACCTGCGTCTTCATGCGGTCGCTGGCGTCCGAGACGCGCTTCTGGACGATGCCGGTTTCCGACTGGACCTGGGCGATGCCGCTCAGCGCCTCGCCGACCAAGATCTGCGAGCGGCTAACGATCGTATCTTTCGCAGCCTGGCTGATGTTGGTGGACATCAGGCTGCTGACCATGGCAGCGGCCATGGCAAGCTTCTTGATGCCGTCGCTGTTGGCGCCGGTCGAGGTCTCGGTGGTTTCGTTGAGCGCGATGCGGCTGACGATCTGCTGGTCGGTGGCATTCGACATGTTGGTCTGCCAGCCAGAGCCGAGGAACTGCGGCTCGACGTCGTTGGTGATGAAGTCGTCCATCTGGGCGGCGGTGATGTTGGCCGCGAGCGGGTCATTGGGCGGGAAGCCGAAATTGGCGACGAAAGAGGCGTCGAAGGCGGCCTTGGCGGGTGAGCCGGGCGCGGTGAAATCGTTGATCGGCTTGACGTCGGTGTTGGTGCCGGCAAACAGGTATTCGCCGTTGACGCTGGTGTTGAGGATCGAGGCAAGCTGCTGGATCGTCGTCTGGCCGGTCGACTGGGTCAGGCTGTCGGAGTTGTCGCCCGACGATGCCGTGGTCAGGCTGGACAGGAAGGTCTGCGCGACGCTTGAGAGCTGGCCGAGCGAGGTCTGGGTCGATGAAAGCCGGGCCGCGACCAGTCCGTTCGAATCGACAATGACGTTGAGCCGGTCGAGATCGCGCGAGAAGGTTACGGACTGGGCGGTGCGGCCACCCAGCGCAAGTCCAACATCGGCGATCCTGCCGGTCGAGGATTCTTTCGTGGCTTTGACAAGATCGGCCTGCATGCGCATCTGCTGATAGCGCGCGGCGTTCGAAAGGGCAGCAGAAGAGACGGAAGTCATGGCTTTATCCCACCGCGCTCAACAGCGCCGTCATCATGTCGTCGACAGTCTTCATCATCCGGGCCGATGCCTGATAGGTGTGTTCGAGATCGAGCATCAGCGACATTTCCTGGTCGATATTGACCCCGGTCGCGTTGGACAGCGCGTCGGCGCTGCGCTGGGCCAATGCCTCCTTGGCGTCGGCGGCGGTCGAAGCCTGCTGGCGCACGCTTTGGAGCCAGCCGATCGAATTGGCGGCGTAGTCGGAAACACTGGACGTTGCCGAAATACCTGCCGCGGAATCGAACGTCATCGGCTTGTCGAGCTGGTCGCCATAAGCGATCAGGAGGTTGGAATAGGAGGCGCCGCCCGTGGTGTTCGCGACATAGGCCAAACCGTTGGCGCCGCCATCGCGCAGCAATGTCGGATTGCCGCCGACGCTTGGATCCATCGCGGCATTGATGCTGATCGTGCCGGCAAGGCCGTTGACGAGCGTGCCTGCCGCCGGTACGGCCGGCGCGCCAGACCAGGTGAACAGGCCGGCGGCGTTGGGCATCGACGGTGCGGTCTCGGCAAAGGCGGTGATCAAGCCGCGTGCGGTTTCGTCGAGCTGGCTCTGCATGGTCGAGGCGACGCCGTCGCGCAATTGCAGCAGACCGGCAAGCGTGCCGCTGGCGGTTGTGTTGCCACCGGTTCCCGCCGAAATCGGCACGTTGTCGATATAGACGGTGTTGCCGGCGGCTCCGGCGGCATAGCCGGCCGCCGGCGTGAAGCTCACCGTGCGCGGTATCGTCTCGAACAGCGTCGTGCCGTCGCCCGTGGTGATGACCATATCGTTGTCGCCGCGCGTGAAAGTCGAGATCGGAACATAGTTCGAGATCTTCTTCAGCAGCGCGTCGCGCTGGTCGAGAGCGTCGGAAACATCGGTGCCGGAACGGGTCCCGGACATGACTGCCTGGTTGGCGTCCTGGAACTGGCCAAGCAGCGAGTTAAGGTCCTTGACCGCCGTGTCGATCTGGCCGTCCGTCTGGGTTCGAAAATCCTGAATGGCCTTGGAGCCTTCATTCAGGGAGCGCACGACCTGCTTGGCCGCGTCGATGACGCTCGAGCCGAGATTCTGATTGGACGGCGATGTGGCGTAGAGCTGCAGCGCCTGCTGCAGATTGGCGATCGCCGCCGAGGGCGAGGACGCGTTGTCGACACCGTTGACCGAAACGTCCAGCTGATCCATGCCGCTGTAGAGCGCGTTCTGACCGCTGTACGCCGACAGGGCACCGAGGTTCTGGCGGAACAGCAGGTCGTTGGCCGCACGCTGGACATCAACGAAACGAGCGCCGGGCGCCGTGCTGGTGATGACGGAGATGCGGCGCGTGTAATCCGGATTGGAAGCGTCGGCGATGTTGCGCGAGACAACGCTGGTCTGCCGCGCGGTATTCATAAGCGCCGATTGGGCGATACTCAATGCGGAGGATAGCGACATGCTGGTCTTTCACGGGCGACGCCCGGTTTATCTCTTCAGGTTGACAAGGACGTCCATCAGGTCGGAACCGGTCTGGAAGACTTTCGAATTGGCGGTGTAGCTGCGCTGCGCCGCGATCATGTCGGTGAGTTCCTCGGCGATATCGACATTGGAGTTTTCGAGCGCGCCGGAGATGATGGAACCGGCCTTGCCTTCATTGGCGAAGCCGACACGGACCGCACCGGAATCAGTGCCCTGGGCATAGACGTTGCCGGGAAGGGCCTTGAGCTGGTCCGGGCTCTGCACGTCGGCCAGCGGTATCTTGTAGAGCGGCTTGGAGGTGCCGTCCTTGTACTGGGCGTAGATGGTGCCGTCCTTGCTGATCTGGACCTTGTCGATGGCGCTCGGCGCGTTGCCGTTGACCTGGGCGTCGGAAACGGTGAAGCCGGTCCCGAGCTGGGTCAGCGTCGACAGGTCGAGATTGAGGCTGGCGCCGCCCGGCACGGTGAATGAAACGCTGGTGGGCGTGCCTGTGAGTTTGCCGGTGGTGGTGTCGAAGGTCAGGTTGGCCGTGCCGAGTGCGCCGCCGGTGTAGGGGAACGATGTTCCGGCCGTCGCCTTCGACTGGTCGAAAACCGCCACCTGCCAAGTGCCGGTACCCGTGTTGGTGAAATAGACGTCGAGCAGCTTCTTGTTGCCGAGATTGTCATAGGCGACCATCGACGATTTCGAGGTGTACTGTGCTGTGGCAGCGTTGGCGCCGGGCAGGTTGGCGGTGGCGACCGCTGTCGCACCTGCAGGCAAATTGCCGCTGAAACTACCCGCGGTGCTCGGAGTCGCGGTCAATCCCTGGTCGGCGATGACAACCGGCTCCAGACCTTCGAAGCCGTTCACCGTCGCAGCCGGCGTGCCGTTGGCGTAGCTGTAGGCCATCAGCTGGAAGCCGGCCGCATTGACCAGTCGGCCCTGCGCGTCGGGAACGAAGGCGCCGGCACGGGTCAGATAGGGCGTACCGCTCGGGTCCTGGACGACAAAGAAGCCATCGCCGCTGACGGCAAGGTCGGAGACAGAGGTGGTGTATTGGAGCACGCCCGGATCGCTGACCGCCTGCCGGATCGTCGTGGTGACGCCGCCGGAATTGTAGGCGCCACCCGTCGACGGCATGATCAGCGTCGAAAATTCGGCGGAGGATCGCTTGTAACCGGTGGTATCGGAATTGGCGATGTTGTCGGCTGTCGTCGACAGGCGGTTGGCCTGTGCGTTCATGCCGGAAACGCCGGTCCGCATCATTCCGTAGAGGCTCATCGAGATGTCTCCGCAATATCCATGCCACTGGCGGCGAGGCTACGCGCCTTGTCTTGCGCGAAGCTGGCGCGATACGGCATCAGAACACCAGCCGGTAGCCGAGGAAACGTTTGGAATCGATCGGGTCGGTGCCCAGCTTCTCGCGCAGCTTCTTGCGCAGTTTGCTGATGTGGCTTTCGACCACGTTCTCTTCGACCTCTTCGTCGAAGATGCCATAGATGGCGTTGAACACCTGGGTCTTGGTGACGCGGCGGCCGCGGTTGCTCGCCAGATATTCGAGAATGCGGCGTTCACGGCGCGGCAAGGGCAGCGGCTGGCCGTCGATCTCCGGATCGCGGCCGTCCATGAAGATGCGCATGGCGCCGATCTCGGTGTAGGCGACATCCTCCTGGGCGCGGCGGCGGATTGCGGTGATGCGGGCTAGGATCTCTCTGATGTGGACGGGCTTGCGGACGACGTCGTCAACGCCGCTCTCGAACAACCGCAGCGTGTTTTCCAGCGAATGCTGTTCGCTGAGAGCTATGACGGGAGCTCCGGTGCGGTCGCGGATCTGGCGTGGAGAGATCGAGCCTTCGCGGCAGTCGCCGATAAGGAAGGCGCGGACCGAGCGCAGATCGGCGTCGGCGGCCGAGTTCACCCACTCGCCGAACTCGCCGGGCGCGAAACCTGCGCAGGCGACCCCCTCGCGGTCAAAAAGTGAGTTGTATCCCTCTGTTACGAGCTCTCGCTCGTCAACGATAACGATCATCGGCCCCGCCTCCGAATCAGCACATTTGCCCCGTGGAAAGAGGCGTAACCGGTGGCGGGAATCCTGAACACGGTCATTTCTTGTAACTAGTTTCTTGGGAGTCTGGAATCGTGCCGGTTGCATTAGCGTGCAGCCAGATGTGCTTGGGAGGCCAAGTCTTGTCGAAGTCAAAATGACGCCCCGGTGCGGCGCGGCGGGCATATTGGAGGTTGAAAATACGCCTATGGGTTGCAGAAGGAGCGGGCGTTGGTTGTCCATTTGCCAAAACCGGTGGCAACCATGTTGGCGATGACCCGGCAGACATAGACCTTCTGCGCCGGATCGTTGTCGGGACCGGCATGATAGCGCGCGACGGCCATCGACCAGGTCTCGTGGCGGGCATGGAGATCGGCCAGGAAACGTGCCGCGTAGTCGACATTCTGGCGGGGGTCGAGCATGTCCTCGACGCTGCGGAAATGCGAGGCGTGGTAGTGATGATTGATCTGCATGCAGCCGAGATCGATCAGCGTCTTGCCCTCGCGCTGGGCGTTGGCGAAAGTGGCAAGTGCCTCGGTACGGCTTTTCGGGAAGACTGCTTTTCCTTCTATATTCAATGCGTTAGGCTGAAGGCTGCCTTTCTTGCCGGTCTCTGTCAGGCCAACCGCGTAGAGGATGCCGGCAGGTATGCCGTAGCGGTCGGCGGCACGCAGGATCTCCGGCTCGCAGGGATTGGTGGCGGCAGCGGCGCCGCCCGCAAAGCTAGATAAAGATATCGCCGCCAGCGCGCTCGCGAGAAGGCGAAACGGCGCGGCCGTGTGCTTGCGCGTCATCGTGGTTACCCCTTGCGGATTGCTGGCCCGGTTGCTGGCCGCCGGCTCCGCCATTGCCGCCGCTGGAATTTCCGGGCTGAAAGGACGACTGGTCGCGGCCAGGCACCGCGGTCATCGACGCGGTTGCATCCGTCCGGGTTGCAGCCGCAACGGCCACCGACGGTTGCATGATGGTGACCTTATCAACCTCGAAGCCCAGGCCGCGCAGCGACTTGACGATAGCCTCGCTATCGCTGGAAAGCCGACGGTAAGCGTCGTGTGTTTCGGGCTTCAGTTCAATCGTGAGTTGTTCTCCGGAGAGGCGAAGGTGTGCCGCGACCATGCCCAGTTCGGCCGGGTGGAGTTCGATCTTCAACACATGTGTCGGAACGGCAACAGGGCTGGCCAGTTGGGTAGCCGCGGAAGCCGTCGAATGCACCTGCCGCGGGCCGCCATCGGCGGTTATGGCGCCGATCACGCTGAGCGCTGCCTGGCTCATCGGCGCCTGCGGCGGGGCAGGGAAGCTGCGCTCGGAAACCACATCGATGCGCCCCGCCGTCGAGAGCCGTTTTCCCGGTTCGGAACGCAACGAAGACTGAACGTCGGCGATAGACTTCAGCCGTGGCGTCGCCTGTTTCGGATCCACGCCCGGCACGTCGGCCGGGGTCGTCTCCGGCAATGGGCCGGCGGCGATCGCATTGTCGCGCCGCGGCGCGCCAGCAGCGGCGTCGCGCGCGGAAGGCTCGTCAAGTTTCGTCAACGGCCCGTCGACGAGCGACGCCCGCTCAGGCTTCGACATAGGTTCGACGTTGCCATTGCTGGCGGCCGACTTCGGCCGGTAGCCCTTCGGCAGAACCTGCCCCTCGACAGCGGCGTCCTGGCCGGTTTCGCCGACGTCGGCCGACTTGGTCGATGTCGAGAAATGGCGCAGGTCATGAAATGCCATCAGAAGCGGCAGATGATCGTCAAGCGGCGTTGAACCGGCATCGGACACTGGTGTTTCAGCGTCGGTGTCCTTGGCAGCCCGGGCATCCTTGCCGTCCTTCGTGGATTTCGCCGCCGTCAATCCGGTCGGTGCGGCCCGTGCGGCCCGAGCTTTGCCGTCCGGCATCGGCTTGTCCTCGCCCGCCTGCGCCGCAAGGCCAGCGGCGAGCTTGCTCCAGCGCGGATCGCGCGACCCGGCCTCTGTCGGCGGCTGCTTTTCCGGGCGGGCCGGGTTCGCGTCGGCGTGCACCATCTTGCCGAAACCGTCATCATCCTTCTTTCCCGGCGCGGCCGGCTGGTCCGCCGTGGTGCGCGCGGCGGTAAATCCTGGCAGGCCTGGGCCGAGGCTGGGTGTCATTTCGGGGCGGCTCCAAGCATCTGGTCGATCAGGTCGAGCTGTCGACGGGTTTTCATCATGGCGGCGTCGGTTGGGTCGGTCTTGTCAGGGCTGGCCGAGGCCGCGGGCGCCGAGGCCGGGAGGACGGTTGCGGTTTCGGCCGAAGGAACCGGCGCGCTTGGCGCAACGGTCGCGACGCCGCTGGCTGGCGCAACTGCGGGCTGTTCGGAGGCCGCGCCTTCGACGGGTGGCAACCCGGCGGCGTCGGCGGCCTGCGCGGCGGTAACTTCGGGTTGCGTCGGCGCAGCTGCCGCGGGCGCCGGACTTGTAGCTGGAAGAGAAGCGGGTGGCGCCACCACTTCACCGGCGATGGCCTGTGCGGCGTCGAGCAGGTCGCGGTCACCATCCGACAGCTTGCTGCGATCGATCTTGCCGAGCTTGGTGCGCACATCCTCGATGGTGTCCGAGGTCACGGTGGATAGGCTGGAATAAAGCAGGGCGCGCGGATCGTCCTGATTGGTGTTGCCGTCGCGGCCCTGTTCGGCTCGCGTCGAGGCGAAGGCCGACAATTCGTTCAGGCCGTCGATCGCGGCACGGCGGGCGATGCGCAGATAGATCACCTTCTCGCGCTCGGGATCCATCATCGAGGTGATGTCGGCCAGCTTGTCCTGGCTGATCGACATGTGCAGTGCGATGACCCCGGAGACGAAAGAATCCGCGAACTGGCTGGCATAGGGCGAATAGAGGTAGCGCTCGACATACTGCGTGGAAGCAAGCGCGAAACGCGCCGCGTCGCCTTGCGCCACGGCAATGCCGACCGAGCGCCGCAAGGCCGCTTCCTCGACCAGCGTGCCGGGGCTGAGCAGCTTGGCCTCATCGAGCAATTTGAGTGCCGCCGCTGGATCGTCGCCGGCTAGAAGCGATCCCTTGACCAAGGCCAGGAATGCGCCGAGATCGCCGGGCAGCGCCATCGGATCGATCGGCCCGAGGGCTGTGATCGCGTCGCCGGGCCGGCCATTCAGATAGTCGATCACGCCCTTGGCGATGGCCAGGTCACCCGGATCGGCGGCGGCACGTGACACGGCTGCCTCGACAGTCACCGGATTGCCGCCGCTCATGCCGTAGACCAGGAGCGCGCGAAAGTTCTTTGGGTCCTCGAAATCCTGCGCATCCGCCTCGCGCAGACGCGCATCGGTCATCTCGAGCAGCTTGGCCTGCATCGGCATGGCGGCGTGATCGCCGGCGGCGATGCGGTCCTGGATGAGCTGCAGCGAGCGCACCAGCTGATAGGGCTGCAGCGCATCCTGGGCGAAGCCGGACGATGGATGTCCGGCGGCCAGCAGCAACAGGCCCATCAAGCGGCTGGTGACGGCCACCCGCCTCATCCGCCGGCCGCCATCAATATCTCGATGCGACGGTTGACCGCCGCCATGGGATCGGCCGGATCCTTTGGTTGGCGGTCGGCGAAGCCTGCGACTTCGGTGATGCGGCGTTCGTCGACGCCGCCGCGCACGAGCATGTAGTAAGCGGAATGGGCGCGCGCCGTCGACAGCCGCCAGTTGTCGTAGCTGTCACTGCGGAAGGGGCGTGCATCGGTGTGGCCGTTGATGCTGATGGTGCCCTTCTGGCTGTTGACGATGCGGCCGATCTTTTCCATCGCCAGCACCAGTTCGCGGCTCGGCAAGGCCGAGCCGACTTCGAACATGCCGAAGTCGAGCCGATCGGTGATGGAGATGACGACGCCCTTGTCCGTGGCCTCGACCGAGACGCCATCGTGCAGCTTGTCGCCGGGCTTGAAGGCATCGGCCAGCTGCCGCTTGACATCGGCCGCCGCCTTCAGCGCGGCGGCGGTCGGAGCTTTTTCCGCGGCTTCGGGCTTCGCGGCTTCGGGCTTCGCGGCTTCTCGGCTGGCAAGGGTGGCGTCCGCCTTGGCCGCTTCCGCGGCGTTGCCTTCTCCAGCCTTTGCATTGCTGGCCTTGGTATCGCTGGCCTTGGTATCGCCGGCCTTGATATCGCTGGCCTTGGCCATCGTCGCGGCCGCATCCTTGGCCAAGGGCTCGAGGGGCGCGTCCTTGAGAGGCGGTGCCGGCGGCACGGCCTTGACCTTGGCGACCTGTGTCTCGGCGGCCTTGTCGCCCGGCTTGACCGGGTCGCCTTCGATCCTGGGGCGCTGGGCACTCGCCTCGGCGCCCGGTGCCGCGACCTGCTGCGACCAGAAATCCGGCTCGAAGGGATCGCGATAGGACGCGCCACCGGAGGCGCCGGTCGCCGGGCCGGCACTTTGCGCGCCGCCGTCGCCCTTCTGGCTGACGTTCTGCATGACGCCGGTGTCGGTGGCGATCTCCGAGAGCACCGCGTAAGGGTCGGCGAAGAGATGCTCGTCGGACCTCTCCGACTGCTGTTGTTCCTGCTTGTCCTGTTTGCGTTCGGATGTGCCCGCGCCACCGGTGCCGTCCTGCCCGCTCTTGCCTGTCGCCTGTTGCGGGCTTTCGGCGGTC
Source organism: Mesorhizobium opportunistum WSM2075 (assembly GCF_000176035.2). Lineage (NCBI taxonomy): Bacteria > Pseudomonadati > Pseudomonadota > Alphaproteobacteria > Hyphomicrobiales > Phyllobacteriaceae > Mesorhizobium > Mesorhizobium opportunistum. The sequence goes on from NC_015675.1 coordinate 2,082,486, forward strand.
GCGCCGATTGCATTCGGACCGTCACCAAGGTCTTCCAGGCCCTTGCGGCTCGAGTTGCGGTCGACCAGCTTGACGGGGTTGAAATAGCTGGCGACAGCCGCCTTGGTCTGTTCGTTGGCGGCGTTGATCAGCCACATGACCAGGAAGAAACACATCATCGCCGTCATGAAGTCGGCGAAGGCGATCTTCCAGACGCCGCCGTGGTGACCTTCGTCGTGGTCGCCATGCGCATGCCGCACGATGATGATCTCGTGCCTGCCGTGATCGGCTTCAGCGACGCTCACGACAGAACCTCGGACAGAGTTTCCGACCACTCGGCCATGCGGGTCTCGAACACCGCTTCGTCGATGTTGACGGTCAGGTCGAAGCCGGGCGCCTCGGTGAAGTCGAGATTGGCAGTGCGCGGCCCGAGCGATGCCTTCAGTGTTTCGAATAGCGAGAGCGGCCCGCGCACGGCGATACGCACCGCTTCGCTGTCGCCGACAGCTTCACGAACCGCGCCGGCCAGCGCTTCAAGCGAACGCTTCTGCACGTCGTCGCTGACGACGCCGCCAAGGATGCGGGCGACCGTGGCGGCGACGAGATCGGTGACACGCGCCTCCATGGCGTCGATGCGCGACGACACGGCGTTGCCGACATCGCCGCCGAAGCTCTCCAGAAAGATTCTCGCTTCCTCGGCATTGGCCTGGCGCTCCGCTTCCAGCGCGGCTTCATGGGCGGCCGAGAAGCGTTCCGTGAGTGTGGCCTCCGCCTGGGCAACCGCCTCGGCGATCAGGGTGCCGATATCGGCCTGGGATGCCGCCGGTTCAGGGGCCCGCCGAGGGTCGACCGTGGCCTGAGGCGGGCTGACGCGCTGCGCGCGCGTACCGAAATCAGGGAGGAGATCGAAAAGGGTTGCGGAGGGCATGGTCTAGGCCGCGACTTCCTGGGCCGCCCATTTGCGCAGGATCTGCGCGGTGCGTTCCTCGTTGATGTCGACCATGCGGGCAAGCCGCTCCTGCGGCGCGGGCCTGATTTTCTGGCGAAGATCGTCGAGCGGGGTGGCGCCGGGCCTTGCACTGGGCAAGGCGCCGACGGCGGCATTGGCTGAAGCGGCTGCCTCCGGTGTCGGCAACGAGCGCTGGACCTCATCGAAGTTGGGGCCGGATATGGCGGGCGTCGGCGTCGCCTTTGCCGTCAGCGCGGCCGCCATCGGCCGCAGGCCGAAGAAGGCGACCAGGAATACCACGACGATAAAGGCACCGGCATTGATCAGCGTGCCGGCATGCTGGCCGATGGAATCGAGCATTCCAGCTTGCGGAACCGCCTCGCCGTCCAGCCCATCGATGAACTCGACCGCCGAGACGTCGATGACGTCGCCGCGCTTGTCGTCGAAACCGGTGGCCGAACTCACCATCTTCTGGATCTCGGCGACGCGCTTGGCGATCTGCTCCGGCGTTGCGTCCTTGCCCAGGATCGTTTTCAGCCGGTCCTGGTTGACGACGACGGCGATCGACATCTTGGTGACGGTGTAGCCATTTGAGACAGTGGCGATCTTCTTGGAGTTGATCTCGTAATTGGTGATCTCCTCCTTGCGGTCGTTCGCCGAAGAGGTCTGCGGACCCTCGGTGCTGGCCGCCTGGGTCTCCGGCAGGTTCTGCTCGACGCTGGCCGGGGTCGAAGCCTGCTTCTGGTTGCTGTTTTCGTTGGCCCGCACCGACTGCACGGAGCGTTCGACGCGGGAATTCGGGTCGAAAATGGTTTCTTCGGTCTGGCGGGTGTCGGTGTTGACCTCGGCCTTGACGCTGGCGCGGAAATTGTCCGGGCCGAGATAGGGGGTGAGCGCGCGGCGGATGTTGTCGCCGATCTGTGCCTCCACCGTCTGCTCGACGCCGAGCGTGCGGGCAGCACTGGTGTTGGACGGATCATCGCCCGCGGCCAGCAAATTGCCGTTGGAATCAAGCACCGTCACCTTGTCGGCCGACAGGCCCGGCACGGCGGCGGCGACGAGATGGCGGATCGACATGGCGCTTTTCTCGGCGTCGATGCCGGCATAGCGGATGACGACCGATGCCGAGGGCTGTTGCTCGTCGCGGCGGAAGTTGGCGCGTTCGGACATGACGATGTGGACGCGCGCCGCCTTGATGCCTGCGATGGACTGGATGGTGCGGGCGATCTCGCCTTCGAGCGCACGCACGCGAGTGATCTGCTGCATGAAGGAGGTGAGGCCCATCGCGCCGACATTGTCGAACAGTTCGTAGCCAGCATTGGCGCTGGTGGGCAGGCCCTTTTCGGCGAGCAGCATGCGTGCCTGCGCCGTGGTGCCGGCCGGCACCAGCACGGAGGTTCCGTCGGCACCGACGTCGAAGCCGATGCCGGCCTCGCCCAGCACCAGCCCGATCTGGTTCACGTCGGAGCGATCGAGCCCGACATAGAGCGTGTCGTAGGCAGGGCGGTTGAGATAGACCGAGGCGATGCCGATGACGCCCATCACCAGCACGGCGATGCCCGCAAGCATGGCGAGGCGCTTCACACCAAAACCGCGGAGATTCGAGATGATGCTCTGGATCTGTTCCGGCACGATAGAGCGACTCCCAGCATGACTGTTCCGCCGGAACACTAATCTCCGAAGCTTGTGCGAAAATGAAATCGGGCCGCGCTTGCGGCGCGGCCCGTGAATTGGAGGTGGGGTATCCGTCAGCTACGGCTGGATTAGCCGTTCTTGAAGAGCGACAGGATCGACTGCGAGGAGCTGTTGGCGATCGACAGCGACTGGATGCCGAGCTGCTGCTGGACCTGCAGCGCCTGGAGGCGCGTCGATTCCTTGTTCATGTCGGCATCGACGAGCTGGCCGACGCCGCGGTCGATGGAGTCCATCAGGCTTTGCGTGAAGGTCTTCTGCAGATCGATTGAGCTCTTGGCGGCGCCGAGGATGGTGGCCTGGTCGGTCAGCTGGCTCATGACATTGTCGATCTTGCCGATCATCTGGGTGATGATGTCATCGGTCACGCCGGAAGCCGTAATGTCGAGATTGAAGGCGGAAACATTGTCGATCTTGGTGGGCGTCGTGTTCGTCACGGCGGCCTGGCCGGCGGCGTTGGCGGCGATGTCGGTGCCGCCGGTGGCGAGCGCGGCCGCATAGGCGGAGTCGTACTGGGCTTGGTCGGCGGCGGTGGAGTAGACGGAGGTCTGGCGGTCGAGCGTGCCCTGGTTCTTGACGTCGGCGGCGAGGCCGGAATCGAACAGCTTGGTGCTCTCGACATTGATGTCGATCGTTCCGAGCGAGATGGCGCCCGACGAGGAGCGATTGAACGAGGACACGATATGGGCGTCGGGCTGGACGCCGTCATTATTCCCGGCGACCTGCTTCGACGTCACCGAAAGGAAATTCGAGCCCGAGAAGGTTGCGGAATCGGCAAAGGATTTCATCTGCGCCTGGAGCGCCGTGATTTCGGTCTGCGTCTTTGCCTTGGCGGCATCCGTCTGGCCAACGGTCGAAAGCAGCTTGGTCTTGATCTTGCCGATCGCATCCAGCGCATTGTTCATGCCCGTGTAGGCGGTGTCGACCTTCGAGGCGCCGAGACCGAGCGCATCCTGAACGGTCGACAGCGCCTGGTTGTCGGAGCGCATCGTCGTGGCGATCGACCAGTAGGCGGCGTTGTCGGAGGCCTCGGAGACCCTGTAGCCCGTCGAAATCCGCGACTGCGTCTGCTCGAGCGACTTGTTGGTGGCGTTAAGGCTTTGAAGTGCTGTCAACGCCGCAGCGTTTGTCATGATGCTCGCCAAGAAACTCGCTCCTTTTTCCCGAGCCGGTCTCTCAAAACCGGCATTGCCCTCGCGAGCCGCTGGCCCGCCCATGGATTGCCATCGTGCCGACCAGGCCGATTCGCCAATCCGTTGTAAGCTAATGGTTAACCATGACTAGCGCGTTATGGTTAACGGCCTGTTAATGGCTCGCTTTCGAGGGTTAAGGAACGAGCGTTGCGCGGGGCTGGAGCAAACGCAAATCGGGCCGCGCTTTTTGGCGCGGCCCGATATTCTAGTGCTGTTCGTGGTTGGTGAGAGCGATCAGCCGCGGAAGAGCGACAGGATCGACTGCGACGAACCGTTGGCGATCGACAGCGCCTGGACGCCGAGCTGCTGCTGGACCTGCAGGGCCTGGAGGCGGGTCGATTCCTTGTTCATGTCGGCGTCGACGAGCTGGCCGACACCGCGGTCGATAGAGTCCATCAGGCTCGAGGTGAAGGTCTTCTGCAGATCGATGGAGCTCTTGGCGGCGCCGAGCTTGGTGGCGGCGTTCGTCATGTCCTTGAGCGCGGCATCGACGACGGTCATCATCTGCGCGATCTGGGTGTCGCTGGCGGCCGTGGTGCCCGAGAAGATTTTCAGCGAGGCGACCGAATAGGTATCGGTGGCCGCCGCGGCAGCGCCGAGGGTCGGGGCCGAGGCCGCTGCGGCAACACCGCTGATGCCGAGGCGGTCGGTGTCGAGGATACCCTTGGCGGTCGCCGAAGCACCGGCTTCATACAGCTTGATGCTTTCCACGTTCACGTCGATCGTGGAGATCGAAACCGCGCCGGCGGAGCTGCGATTGAAGGCCGAAACGACCTTGACGTCGGCGGCCGTGGTGGCCGTGCCGCTGTTTACCGACAGCATGTTGGTACCCGAGAAGGTGGCGCCGTCGGCGTAGGCCTTCAGCTGCTTCTGAAGAGCGGCGATTTCGACCTGGGTCTTTTCCTTCGACGCATCCGTCTGGCCGTAAGATGCAGTCAGCTTCTGCTGGATCTGGTTGATGGTCGTGATCGCGCTGTCCATGCCGGTGTAGGCGGTGTCGACCTTCGAAGCGCCGAGGCCGAGCGCGTCCGAAACGGTGGACATGGCCTGGTTGTCGGAGCGCATCGTGGTAGCGATCGACCAGTAAGCGGCGTTGTCCGAAGCCTGGGAGACGCGATAACCCGTCGAGATGCGGGACTGGGTGGTGTCGAGGTTCTTCTGGGTGGCGTTCAAGCTCTGCAGCGCGGTCAACGCAGCGGCGTTCGTCATGATACTGGACATGGCTACTCGTACCTTGTTTTTACAGGTGTTTTTTTGACATACCGGCTTTCCCGGTATGACGGAGCGGCATCATGCCAATGACCGTTGTTTCGATCACCCGCCATCTGCGAGCGAATATGGCGGCAAGTCCCTACCAAAGGACTAAACCTGAGGGTTAACCGAAAATAATTTGGGAAATTTCGACGATGCCGCGCACCCCGTCCAGCCTCTTCGGCGGACGGTGCTTCTAGAGCATTTCACCGTTTCACGGAAACGGCGAACCGCTCTATCTCTTTGTTTTTACGCAATTCCGGACGGAAACCGTGTCACACTTTTTCTGGAATTGCTCTAGCGAGGCGTTACGGTGCGGACGATCAGTTGAACGAGCGCACCAGGCTGCCGACGAGCAGGTTCCAGCCGTCGATCAGCACGAAGAACAGGATCTTGAATGGCAGAGACACCACGGTGGGCGGCAGCATCATCATGCCCATCGCCATGGTGATGGTGGCGACGATCAGGTCGATGACCAGGAACGGCAGCACGATCAGGAAGCCGATCTCGAAGCCGCGCCGGATCTCGGAAATCATGAAGGCAGGCACCAGGATGCGCAGGTCGACGGTGTCGCGCGAAACGGTCTGCCCACGCTCGCGGGCGAGGTCGGCGAAAAGGTCGAAATCCTTATCGCGCACATTGTGCAGCATGAAGGTGCGGAACGGATCCGAGATCTTGTCGAAGGCCTCGGTCTGGCTGATCTGGTTGTCCATCAGCGGCTTGACGCCGGTGTTCCAGGCCTGGTCGAAGGTCGGCGCCATGACGTAGAAGGTCATGAACAGCGATAACGAGATTAGGATAAGGTTTGCGGGTGTCGATTGCAGGCCGATGCCGGCGCGCAGGATCGAGAAGGCGATGACGAAACGGGTGAAGCTGGTCACCATGATCAGCAGGCCCGGCGCCACCGACAGCACGGTCAGCAGGCCGAACATCTGGATGATGTAGCCGACGGTGGTGCCGTCGGCCTTGCCGATGCCGCCAAGGTCCAATTGCTGGGCCGCGGCAATCGATGTGGTGGCGCCGATCAGCGCCGCGGCGAGAAGGAACTTTCTCATTCGAGCAGCAATGTCCTGATGAGTACTTGCTTGGCATGTCCCTGACTGCGGATCGACGCGCGTTCGTCGAGATCTGCCTTCAGGTGCTGGTAGCCGCTGGCGCCCTCGATCTGGTGCATCTTCAAGGTGCGAACGAAGGCTAGAAGATCCTGATGGATGTCTTCCGACATGGCCGGCGGCTGCGGCGCGTCATAGACCACCGACACTTCCATCCTGAGCCAGGTTTCCGCAGGCGAGGCGATGTTGGTGGTGATCGGCGCCAGTACAACGAGCGTCGATCCCGTGCCAGGTTCATGCGTGGCGGCGGGCTCGGCCGTCTTGCCCTCATTCTCAGGCGCAGCCGGCACCGATGACGGTGCGCCGACACCCTTGAGATAGCCGCCCGACATCCAGCCCATGCCGATGGCGGCGGCCGTCACCACCAGCAGCATGGCGCCCTGGACGGCAAGGGAAGGACCCTTGCGAGGCTGAAGCTGTTCGACATTGGCCACGTTTTGCTTCCCAATCCTAGAACGGAAGAACCTGGTCGAGAACCTGCTGGCCGTAGGCGGGTTGCTGGACCTCGGTGATACGGCCGCGTCCGCCGTAGGAAATGCGCGCTTCGGCGATGCGTTCGTAGGGGATCGTGTTCTCGGCGCCGATATCGGCCGGCCGCACGATGCCGGCGATGGTCAGCACCCTGAGTTCGGCGTTGACACGCACTTCCTGCGAGCCTGTGATCATCAGATTGCCATTGGGCAGGACGTCGGTGACGATGGCCGCCACGTTGAGTTCCAACGTCTCGGATCGCTTTATCTCGCCATCGGCGGTCGTGTCGGTTTGGGAATTCAGTGCTCCAGCGCCTTTGCCGGCAGTGCTGCCGATCTTGTCCCATTGCGCGCTGATATCGAAGCCGAGCTTGCGGTTGGCGGTACGGCTCCTGTCATTCTGGTTCTTGAAGTTGGCGCGGTCGTTGATCTTGATCCTGACGGTCAGGATGTCGCCCTGCGACAGTGCCCGTGGGTCGGTGAAGAGCCGGCTCTGGCGATCGTCCCACAGCGAGAATTTCTTGACCGGCGCGCGTGGCGTCTCGGGATATTTGTAAAGGGAGCCGGTATCGCCGCCGTCTATGCCCGAGCCGACCGGAGAGAGCGCCGGTTCCTTGCCGACTTCCTTGAGGTTGGTGCCGCAGCCGGACAGCGCCGCGACCGCGCACAGGACAAGCATTCTGCGGATCATGACGGGTCTACCCTTCGAGCTGCGCTGGCCATGATGCCGGTGAGCGCCGCCGCCGCCTTCTGGTCCATTTCATTGAGGATGACGCTGGCCTTGCGTGAATCGAGCTTCATCAGGATGGCCGCGGCGAGGTCGGCGTTGACGATTGCCAGGCGCTCGGCCGCCGCATCGGGCTTCATGCCGGCATAGATCTTGACGACGCCGTCCTCTGCCCGGGCCAGGAAGACCTCGCGCCGCTTCAGCCAGGTCTCGTATTCGGCCTTCTTTGCGTCCAGAGCCTTCATGCGCTCGTCGATGCCGGCCTGGAGCTGCTTCAGCTCCTCGGCCTGCAAGGCATAGCGGCGGTCACGGGCGGCATCGGCTATGTTTGAGCAAAAGCGCTCGATCTCGCTTTGGTCCGGTGCCTTCTGCCGTGTCAATTGCTGTGGCGCCACGGCGGGCTGCGCTCCGGGCAGAACCTGGCGAACGGTGTCCTCGCCGCGCGCGCTGCCGGAAAAGGACATGGCCGCAAGGGCAGCTGTGGCGAGCAGGATCGCGCCGGAGCGGCGTCTTTCATGGGGTGAGAGGGAAAGGATCATCGGCATCGCCTATTGGAGAACCAGATCGGCTTGCAGGGCGCCAGCCGACTTGATGCCTTGCAGGATGGCAATGATGCCGTCCGGCTTGACGCCGAGCCGGTTGAGGCCGGAGACGAGAGTCTGCAGGTCCGGCCCGTCCAGCACGGCGACACGCGCGTCCGGCCGGCTGGCATCGATGGCGGTGAATGGCTCGACGGCGGTTTCGCCCTTGGAGAAGGGTTCGGGCTGCACGACGCGCGGCGCTTCGGTAATGCGCACGGTCAGCGTGCCGTGGCTGATGGCGACGCGCGAGATCTTGACGTCGTTGCCGATGACGATGGTGCCGGTGCGCTCGTCGATGACGACACGGGCCGGCGTGTCGGACTCGACCACCAGATTCTCGATCTCGGCGTAGAAGCGCGCCGCCGAAACATTCTTCGGCCGCCTGATCTGCACGGTTCGGGAATCGCGCTCGCCCGCCACGCGCATGCCGAAGCGCTGGCTGGTGTAGTCGTTGATTGCGTCGGCGATGCGGATGGCCGTCGAAAAATCGGGATTGCGCAATTGCAGCGTGAGGATCGCCTGGTCGTCGAACTCGGCTTTCACCGAACGCTCGACGATGGCGCCGTTCGGCACCCGGCCGGCGGTCGGCACGCCTTGCGTCAATTGCTCGGCCTGCCCCTGGGCGGTGAAGCCCGAAACGATGACCGCGCCCTGGCCGACGGCGTAGATCTCGCCGTCCGCCGCTTTCAGCGGCGTCATGATCAGCGTGCCGCCGGCAAGCGAGGTCGCGTCGCCCATCGAGGAGACGTCGATGTCGATGCGCGCGCCCGACTGCACATAGGGCGGCATGTTGGCGGTGACGATAACGGCGGCGACGTTCTTGGCGCGTGCGCTGCCGCCTTCGGTGGCGATGCCGAGGTTTTCGAGCATGGCGCGGATCGATTGTTCGGTGAACGGCGAATTGCGCAGGCTGTCACCCGATCCGGCAAGCCCGATGACCAGGCCGTAGCCGACGAGCTGGTTGTCGCGCGAACTCTGCAGCTGGGCGATGTCCTTGATGCGCGAGGCGACCTGGCCAGGCGGCAGCGAGCTCGGCCCGGGCGAAACGCGGAACATGCGGGTGGTGGTGGCCGGATCATATTCGGGATCGTCGTAGACGCCGCCATTCCTGGCCGCGAGTTCGCGCTTGGCCTTGGGCGTCAGGCCGTCAGCCAGCGCCGGCTGCAGGCCGAGCAAGGCCGCCAGCAGAAGGGCAAGCGGACGCATCATGAAGCGCTGACCTGGATGGTTCCGTCGGCCATCACCGTGCCGGAGAGGATCTTGCCGCTGTCGCTGTTGCGAACCTTGATGAGGTCGCCGGCGGAACCTGGCTGCAACGTCACGGCTGTGGCCGATATCGTCAGGCCGCCCGAGATGAAGAATACCTGAACGGCAGCACCCTGTTCAACCAGCCAGGCATCGCGAATGGCTGTCGAAGGAATATAGCGGCCGGGCAGCAGCGTGCGCTTGGCGACCTTGCCCTGGAGTTCCTCGGCCACCGTCGCCATCGCCTCGGGCTTGTGCTTGCCCGGGATCAGGGTCACCTGTTTCAAGGCGGTGAGCTCGATGGTCTCGCCGGGATAGATGACCCGGTTGGGGATCAGCACGACCTCGCCGACGGCTTGATTGCTGGCGATCTGAGTGGCTGATTGATTTGCCGATTGACCTGCCGATTGGTTTGTCGATTCCTGGGCGAAAGCCGGCATGCCACCGGTCACCAGCGCAAGGACGAGCGCGGTGCGGCGGAATGCGGAGCAGGAGATCGGCATGGCCATCGTTACCTGATGTTCTTGGAGACGACGGAGGCCATGTCGTCGGCGGCCTGAATGACCTTGGAGTTCATCTCATAGGCGCGCTGCGCCGAGATCAACTCGGTGATTTCCTTGACCGGATCGACGTTGGAGGCCTCGAGGTAACCCTGCTGGATGGTGGCGAAGCCGGGGTCGCCGGGGACGCCGACATTGGCCGGGCCGGAGGCGGTTGTTTCCTGGAACAGATTGTCGCCGAGCGGGGCGAGGCCCGCCTCGTTGGCGAAGTTCGCGATCTGAAGCTGGCCGAGGTTCTGCAGGTCGGTCTGGCCGTCGATGCGGGCGAAGACCTGGCCGGTCTTGTTGACGATGACCTCGACGGCATCGACAGGCACGTTGATGGCCGGAATGACACTGGCGCCGTCCACGGTCACCAACTGGCCGGTGGCGTTGGTGTTGAAGGCACCGGCGCGGCTGTAGAGCGTGCCGCCATCGGCGCCCTCGATCTGGAACCAGCCCCGGCCGGTGAGCGCCATGTCGAAACTGTTGCCGGTGCTGGTCAGTTCGCCCTGGGTGTGGACGTTGCGCACGGCGGTCGTCTTGACGCCGAGGCCGATCGAGACGCCTTCCGGCACCAGCGAGGCGTTGGAGCGGTTGGGTACGCCTTGCGTGCGGTCGACCTGATAGAGCAGGTCGGAGAATTCGGCGCGTGCCCGCTTGTAGCCGGTGGTGTTGATGTTGGCGATGTTGTTGGCGATGACTTCCAGATTTGTCTGCTGGGCATTCATGCCGGTGGCGGCGATGGCGAGTGCTTTCATGACCTACTCCTCAGATGCCCATACGACTGACTTCGAGATAGGCCGAAACGACCTTGTCGCGGATGGCGACGGCGGTCTGAAGCGCCTGCTGCGCGCTCATCACGGCATCGACGACCTGGCGGGTATCGGCGTCGCCCTTGAGCGCCTGCATCGACACCTGCTCGGCATTCTGCATCGTGCTGACGGTCTTGGAGGCGGCCTGGCTCAGCGCCTCGGCGAAGGACGTGCCAAGGTTACCGGGCGCCGCGGGCGCAACGCCGCCTTGAAGCAGGTCCGTCGCCGTGTCGCCCAGCCCAGGCTTCAGGTTAAGCGCGCCGATGCCGTTCACGATCATTGGTTCCTCATCAGGTCGATGGTCATGGAAATGAGGTCGCGCGCCTGCTTCACGACTTGCAGGTTGGCCTCGTAGGAGCGGTTGGCCTCGGTCATGTCGGCCATTTCGATCAGCACGTTGACATTGGGCATCTTGACGTAGCCCTTCTCATCGGCGGCTTCGTTGCCGGGCTGGAATTCGACGGGAAAGTCACTCGGGTCGCGGTCGATCGAGTTCACTTCGACGGTCGAGCTGCCCGAGGCCCTGTCGAGTTCGGAAACGAAGCTGATGGTCTTGCGGCGATACGGGTCGGAGCCGGGCGTGGTACCGGTCGACTGGGCATTGGCGAGGTTTTCAGAAACAACACGCAGGCGCTCGGACTGGGCGCCAAGGCCGGATGCTGCGACTTTCAGGGCTGCGGTCAGCGCGTCCATGGTCAGCTCTTAACCGCCATCATCATCATCGAGTGGAACGCCTTGACGATGGCCGTGTTGAGCTCGAAGGAACGGCGCACCTCGCCGGCCTTGAGAAGCTGGTCCTCGAGCACCACCGAATTCTTGGACGGCATGACGACACCGTCGTCTTCCTGTGGCTTGATGGCGAAGCCGGCATTGGTCGCGGCGCTGCCGAGATGGCCGGCCTGGGTGGCCTGCAGCGACACCGCGGCACGGTCGAGCACCTTTTCGAACGGCTCGACATCGTTTGCCGTGTAGCCCGGCGTGTTGGCATTGGCGATGTTGCCGGCGATCGCCGACTGGCGCACGGCCAGCCACTGCGCTTGCTTGGCGGCGAGATCGAAAAGGGAAACGGGCTCCATGGGAATCTCCGGGCAGATGCCCCAGAGACTAGGCCGCCAGTCTTGCGCGGACCTTGCGGACGACCGCTAAAGCGGATGCTCAAAAGCGTGACCCGGTTTTCTCGGACAAACGGGCACCGTTTGTCCAGGCATCAGGCTTTACCCCTTTGATTTAGGGCAAACCGCGTCGACTACCTGGAAAGCTCGATCACCTGATTGGTGCTGGTGAGCATGACCCATTTGCCGTTGCGCTGTTCGATCGCCGACACCTTGCTGGAATCGGGCAATTTCGAGCCGCGCTGGACGAGCCACAGGCCGGTGTCGTCCTCGATCATGGCGCGGCCGTTGGCGACGTGGACCATACGGAATTTCGCGACGTCGGCAGGAAAGGGCTGATCGCCGGGCGGCGATGCCGGCCTTGAATCGTCCTGCACCGTTGCCGTGGCAAACAGGTCGAGATTGGCGTTGGGAACGTCCTTCGCCGTCAGCGGCGCACTGCGTTCGGCGACCACGCCGCCACCCTCGCGCCCCGAATTGGTGCCGGTGCCGCCGAACTTGATCGCCTGGACGCCGAACTGGTCCTGGTTGAAGAAGATGTACCAGGGAAACAGGGCGCAGGTGAGACCGAGCGCAATGCCGAGCGCGGCAATGACGACATCGCTTCGCCGGTCGGGCTTCTTGCCCACCCTGGGAAATTGCGCCTTTGGCGGCTGCGGCCACTCGGTGACGCGGAACAGGTCGTCGATCAGCAAGTTGCGGCTGGCCTGCGCCATCTCGGCAGCCTCTACATGAGGAACCTCGTGAAGGGTGGGCTCGACAACCCTGGGCGCAATAGGCTCGGCTCTGCCAGCCCGGGGCAGGATCGGCTTGACAGCCCTGGCCAGAACAGCCTCGGCCTTGGCGGCTATGGCGCGAGCGGCTTTTGTCTTGGCCGCATTCGCTTCCCGTGTCCTGGCTTCCTCCGCGGCGTTCGCGTCGGCGATCATCTCGCGCAGGACGCGCTCGGTGTACTGTCGTTCACTCTCCTGGTTCGGCATTCTGCTTTCCCTTGAGATGACGGGCAAGGTCGGAGAACGGATCGGTCGAAGGACGGTCCCTGGGCGACTGCGTCAGCGCCTCGTAGATCAGCGGCACCTGGCGCACGGCAATGTCGAGCTCGGCATCGACGCCACCCTGATAGGCGCCGAGCAGGCGAATGTCGCGTGTGTCCTCGAAGCGCGAGATCATCGACTTCAGCCGGGTCACCAGGGCGCGCTGCTCGAGGCTCCACGCCTTGCCAGCCAGACGCGATATGGACGACAGCGGATTGACCGGCGGATAGCGGCCCTGTTCGGCGATCGCGCGGTCGAGCACGACATGGCCGTCGAGGATGCCGCGCACGGAATCGGCGACCGGATCGTTGTGATCGTCGCCATCGACCAGCACGGAAATGATGGCGGTAATCGAGCCTTTTCCCTCAGCTCCTGGCCCGGCTCGCTCAAGCAGCTTCGGCAGTTCTGTGAAAACCGAGGCAGGGTATCCGCGGGCGACCGGCGGCTCGCCGGTTCCCGTCGCCACTTCGCGCAACGCATGGGCGAAGCGGGTGATCGAATCCAGCACCAGGAGCACGCGGTGGCCCTGGTCGCGAAAATGCTCCGCGACCCGCATGGCGGTGTCGGGTGCGCGCCGGCGCATCATGGCGCTCTCATCGCTGGTGGCGACAACGGCCACGGTCTTGGCCATGCTGTCGCCGATCGTATCCTCGAGGAATTCGCGGACCTCGCGGCCGCGTTCGCCGATCAGCGCCACGACGACAGTGTCGAAAGCGTCGGCACCGGCGAGCATGGCAAGCAGCGTCGACTTGCCGACGCCGGAGCCGGCAAAGACGCCGAGGCGCTGGCCTAGGCACAGCGGCGTGAAGATGTCGATGACCTTGACGCCGGTCATGAACGCCGTGCCGACACGCTGCCGGGCCATGGCACCGGGCGTGGTGGCGCTGGCCGCCATGTCGTCACCCCTGACGAGCGGCGGGCCTCCGTCGATCGCCCGGGTCAGCGCATCTATGGTGCGGCCGCGCCACGAGCCGTGCGGAGCCACGGCGAGCGGGCCGCGGCGGAAGACGGCATCGCCGATACCGGCATCGGCACTGCGTTCGAAGGGGGCTACGACAACCTCGTCGCGGCTGATCTTGACGATTTCGCCGCGGCGCGCGCCGGCCAGGCCGCGCTGCTCGACGATGTCGCCCAACCGAGCGAAATCGGAAAGGCCGCGCACCTTGTAGTGCGTGGGCGTAACTTCGGTGACGAGGCCGCCACGCTTGACCAGCGCGTCGGCGCCGCTGAAGCGGCGCCATACACGCTCGAGCGCGGCCAGGCGGTCTTCCGGCGCCGGCTGCGGCTGTCTCTCGGGTGCGCGGATGGATGGCTGTTGGAGCGACATGCTACTTCGAGCCGAGCGTCTTGATCGCCTCGTCTGTGGAGGAATCCGTCTGCCGCATCAGGGCCGCGGTGTTTTCGAAGGCACGCTGGACCATGATCAGCCGCGTCATCTCCAGCACCGGATTGACGTTGGACTCCTCGACGAAGCCCTGGGCGATGCCGACATCGGAGCGATCGGTGACCGGTTCGGGCGTGCGTGCCGGCACGATGCCCGAATTGCCGTAGCGCACGAAGTTTACGCCCGGATCGAAATTGTAGAGGCCGATCGAGCCGACAAGCTGATCGTTCTGGCGCAGCGAGCCGTCGGCGCCTGCCTTGGGCGGGCCGTTGCGCGGGTCGAGCTGGATCGGCGCCCCGCCGGCATCGAGCACCGGATGGCCCTCGATCGACATCAGCTCACCATTCTCGTTCATGGAAAACCGGCCGTCGCGGGTCATGACGGGGCCGGCGGGCGTGTCGATGGCGAACCAGGCGTCGCCCTGGATGGCGAAATCGAATGGGTTGCCGGTCTCGTTCAGGGGGCCGTGGGCGCCGGAAAGATAGGTCTTGCCGGACGAAGCGAAGGAGACCGATTTCTGCCCGGTGCCGGACACCACGTCCTCGAATTTCACGCCAGTGGCGCGAAACCCGACGGTATTGGCGTTGGCGACATTGTCGGCGATCGTGTCGAGCCGGCGCTCGAGCGCCATTTGCGCGGAAAGGGCGACGTAGAGACTGTCCCGCATGGTCAGAACTTCAACTTCTGCATGGCCATCATCAGGTCGGTGGAGATGCCCGACGTGACCGGCTTGGCGAAGAGCACGCTGATCGACGACACCGCGGTCGAGGTCGGGTTGTTGATCTCGTACATGCTGGTGAAGCGGGTCAGGAACTTGGTGAGCTTCGCGGGATCGGTGAAATCCGTGAGGTCGAGCTTCTGCTCGAACAACTGCGCCTGCTTGTCGATATTGGCGGTGGCGAAGGAATCGGGCAGGCCGAGCGCGGTGCGCACGACGCTGGCAAGAGCCGTGTCGGCCAGCACGTCGTACCAGCTGGTTATGTCAGGCGCCTTGCGTTGGAAATAAAGCGCCAGCCGCACGCCCTGATTGGTCTGGCCGGCATCCTCTTCGAGCGTCTGGCGCAGATACTTGTCGACAGTTGGCTGCTGCGCCGGACTGATGGTGGTGGCGTTCTCGCCATTGGCTTCGAAATTGAAGGCCAAAGCCAGTCCCGCGTAAGCTGGGTTCGTCTGCTTGTTGGCGACACTGTCAGGATCGCTCACCTTGCTTTGCAGAACCTGCTTGATCAGGTCCTTGTCCTCGGTCGCGGAGTCTAGACCATATGCAGCCAGCGCGTAGGTGTAGAGCCGGCTGTTCGACATCAGATCGTCGACGGACTTCACCTTGGTGATGTTGGCGAGATAATAGGTCGTCTCGCCCTTCACATAGTCGGAATTCGGATCGAGACCGGCGATCTGCGCCTGCGTGGCGTAGTTCTTCATCACCAGCTGCTGCGCCTTGTTGTAGATCGTCGCATCGGCGCCGTTGGCGGCAAAATTAAATGCGCTGACGAACTGGGCGTAGCGCTTGTCGGTCAGCTTGTTGGCGAAGCTGTCGGGATCGGTGACGCCTTCCTTGAGCGCCTTGACCATGAACGCCTTGGCGTAGTCCATGTCTTCAAGCCCGTAGGCCTTCATGGCATATTTGAACAACCGATCGTTTTTGACGAAATCGTCTATCGATTTCACCTTGGTGATGTTGGCGAGATAATATTGCGTGTCGCGATCGACCGTCGGCTGTTTCTCGATCCGGTCGATCGACTTCGAGATGTCTCTGGTGATCAACTGGTAGCTGGTAAAGGTATTGAGCAAGGAAGCGCCTCCGGCCGAAGCAATGCCAGCACAATAGCGCCACTTCCTTGCGCGAAACTGAATCGCCTCAATTCGGTTCCATGACGGCTCCGATTCAAGCCTCACACAAGGCACGGGGACTATCCCTTGCACCTGATGTGAAATGCGGAAGGACCTGTCGTGGGCATTCTGATTGGACTGGTGGTAACGCTCGGCTGCGTCCTCGGCGGCTTCATGGCCATGGGCGGGCATCTGCACGTGCTGGTCCAGCCGTGGGAAGCCGTGGTCATCTGCGGCGCCGCACTGGGCACCTTCCTGGTCGCGAACCCGATGAAGACGGTCAAGGATACCGGCAAGGGCATCCTCGAGGCCTTCAAGCAGGCGGTGCCGAAGGAACAGGATTACCTGGAGACGCTCGGCGTGCTGCACAGCCTGATGCGCGAGCTGCGCTCGAAATCGCGCAGCGAGGTCGAGGCGCATATCGACAATCCGGAAGAATCAGCGATCTTCCAGGCCTTTCCGACCGTGCTCAAGAACCACGATTTGATGGCCTTCATCTGCGACTACTGCCGCATCATCATCATCGGCAATGCCCGCTCGCATGAGATCGAGGCGCTGATGGACGAGGAAATCCAGACCATCAAGTCCGACAAGATGAAGGCCTATCACGCGCTGGTCGCGGTCGGCGACGGCCTGCCGGCGCTGGGCATCGTTGCTGCTGTGCTTGGCGTGGTCAAGGCGATGGGCGCGCTCGACCAGTCGCCGGAAATCCTCGGTGGCCTGATCGGCGCCGCCCTGGTCGGCACGTTCCTTGGCATCTTCCTGTCCTACGCGGTGGTCGGGCCGGTCGCCACCAAGATCAAGACGGTGCGCGAGAAGAAGAACCGCCTCTATATCATCGTCAAGCAGACGCTGCTCGCCTACATGAACGGCGCCCTGCCGCAGGTGGCGATCGAGTTCGGCCGCAAGACCATCTCGTCCTATGAGCGGCCGACCATCGACGCCGTCGAGCAGAGCACGATGAACACCGGCGCCGCCGAGAAGAAGGCCGCCTGAGCGATGCACGACAGATCGGTGCCCACACGGTCATGACCAGTCCAGGCAGCCCCGCGCAAGCGCGCTCGCTGATCATAGAGCGTCTGGTCGGTGACAGCGGCGAGGCCGATCAGGTCATCGACGCCGGCCGTGCCATGGCCGAACGCGCCGTGCCGCTGCTGCAGAAGGGGCTGTCGAGCGGACTTGGCGTCCCCGTCATCGTCGATCTCAAGGCGGTCGAGGTCAGCCGCGTTACCGAGGCGCGCTCGCGCGCCGGCGACAATTTCGCCATGACCGTGGTCGGCTCGCCGGCGTCGTCGGACGCGATGACACTCGTCATCGACGCAGCCGCGATCGCGATCATGGTCTCCACGTTGTTCGGCGGCGACCCGGACATGCCGGTGTCGCCAATCGAGCGCGACCTGTCGCCGCTCGAGGCCGATGTCTCGACCATGGTGTTCCAGGAGGTAGCGCAGGCGCTGAACGGATCGGGGCAGCGCTCGCTCGAACTGCGACTGCCGGCCCCGCGTGC
The DNA here is from genome assembly GCF_000176035.2 of Mesorhizobium opportunistum WSM2075. Taxonomy (NCBI): domain Bacteria; kingdom Pseudomonadati; phylum Pseudomonadota; class Alphaproteobacteria; order Hyphomicrobiales; family Phyllobacteriaceae; genus Mesorhizobium; species Mesorhizobium opportunistum. The sequence goes on from NC_015675.1 coordinate 2,099,906, forward strand.
CATGTCCGGCATCGAGGCCAGGCGGCATGTTTTGCGTGACGGCGCGGCAATTCGCATCGTCCTTGGCATCTCGACGCCGGTCGACAGCGGCAGCATCACGGTGATGATGCCGCAGCGTATCGTGCTGGCCGGCCGCGACGGCATCGCCAGCGCCAGCGAGGCCGATCCCGGCACCAGTTGGCGCGCACGCTTTTCTGAAGAGGTGATGCGCTCGACGGTGGCGCTCGAAGCCACCATGCCGCTGGCGCGGCTGACGCTGGGCGACCTTGCGAAGCTGGAAGTGGGCCAGGTCATCGATTTCGAGGAAACGGCGCAATCGCGGGCTCGCCTCGGCGCGCGCGGCCAGACGCTGTTCGTATGCGAGTTCGGCAAGCTGGGGCAGAATTACACCGTCCGGATCAGGCATCCCTTCGATGCCGGGCAGGACTTTATCGACGGGTTGATGCCGGCTGGCGCCGGGCGCGCCTGAGCATTTGGAGACGATTGATGGCCAAGACCAAGGCAGAACCAGACCTCGACCAGCCGGACGAGCAGCTCGACCGCGCCATCGAGGAATTGCGCGGGGTCCTGCATGAAGAGGAACAGCGCCCCGATGCAGCCTTCCGGGCCGCGGCAGGGGCCAATTCCAGCGTCATCATGAACATCCCCGTCGATGTCCAGATCATCCTCGGCAGCACCGAGATGGCTGTGTCCGACCTGATGGCGTTGCAGAAAGGGTCGACGGTCGCGCTCAACCGCCGCATCGGCGAACCGGTCGACGTCGTCGTCAACGGCCGCAAGATCGCGCGTGGCGAGATCACGGTGCTGGAAAGCGATCCCTCGCGCTTCGGCATCAGGCTGACCGAAATCATCGCCGGTACGAAGGGCGCCTAGACATGGTTTGCGGGGCTTGCCGGTGGCAGCGGAGGCGAGAGGCAATATGACGACGCCGGCGACCCTGACGCGCGCGCAGAAGGCGGCCGCCATCCTGGTGGCTATGGGCAAGCCGTCGGCCAGCCGTCTCCTGAAATTCTTCAAGCAGGAGGAGCTGAAGGCGCTGATCGAGGGTGCGCGGCTGCTCAGGACAATTCCACAGAGCGATCTCGAGCGCATCGTCGCCGAATTCGAAGCCGAGTTCACCGAGGGCGCGGGCTTGCTCGATTCCGCCGACAGGATGGACACGATCCTCAATGAATCGCTCTCGCCCGAAGAGATGAGCGCGATCATGGGCGACAAGAAATTCGAGGTCGCTCCGGAAGGCCCACCACCGATCTGGCCCGAGCTCGAGAAGCTCGAGCCGGCGCGGCTGGGCACGTTCCTGGCCGGCGAACATCCGCAGACGGCGGCCATGGTGCTGTCGAAGCTGGCGCCGCAGACGGCGGCGGGGGTGCTTTTGACCCTGACCAAGCCGATGCGTGGCGAAATCATCAAGCGCATGGTGACCATGGCCAATGTTCCGGATGCCGCGGCCAGGATTGTCGAGAACCGGCTGCGCACCAGCGTGCTGGCCGAAACCTCGACCAAGGACACGTCGGTGGGGCAGGCGCGCGTCGCCAGCGTGCTCAATGAACTGGACAAGCCGCTGCTCGAGGAGGTCATGCAGGATCTGGAAGCCGCCGGTACGCCCGATCTCGACGGCGTGCGCGCGCGACTGTTCGCTTTCGACGACCTGCCGCTGCTTACGCAGAAGGCACGCGTGCTGCTGTTCGACGGACTGTCGACCGAACTTGTCACGCTGGCGTTGCGCGGCACGTCTGCGGCGCTCGCCGAGGCGGTGCTGTCGGCGATCGGCGCACGGTCACGACGCATGATCGAAGCCGAACTCGGGGAGGGGTCGGAAGGCATCCCCGCCGCCGACATCACGGCGGCACGCAAGACCATCGTGACGACGACGATCCGTCTGTCGCGCGAAGGGGCGTTCGAACTTCCTTCGACGCAGGACGCCGCCTAAGGCATGTCCGACGCCGTCGACAAGGATTCGAAAACCGAGGAGGCGACGGAAAAGAAGATCCGCGACACCATTGAACAGGGCAAGCTGCCCCATTCGAGGGAAACCGCGCTTCTCGCCTCCTTCGTCGCCATACTGGTGTTCACCGTCTTCTATGCCAAGGATGCCATCATCGACCTCGGCATGTTCCTGGCGACATTTCTCGAGAAGCCGGAAGCCTGGCCGATGGACACCGAGACCGATGTCATCGCGCTCTACAAACTCGTCATGCTGGAAGTGGGCCGCGCCCTCGTCAGCCTGCTGGTGCTGCTGAGTGTCGCCGGCATCGGCGCCTCGGTGCTGCAGAACATGCCGCAGATCGTCGGCGAGCGCATCAGGCCGCAGTTTTCGCGCATCTCGATCGTCAAGGGCTGGAACCGCATGTTCGGCGTTCAGGGCTGGGTCGAGTTCCTGAAGTCCTTGGGAAAGGTCGGCTTCGCCATTGCCGTGCTCTCCTTCACGCTGTCGGAAGATCACCGCAAGCTGCTCGCCGGGATGATCACCAATCCCGTTGCCTTCGGCCTCGTCATCCGCGGCATCGCGGTCGACATATTGGTGGCGATCGTCTTCGTCATGGGGCTGATCGCGGCGATCGACATCGTCTGGTCGCGCTTCCACTGGAAGCAGGACCTGCGCATGAGCAAGCAGGAGGTCAAGGATGAGTTCAAGCAGTCCGAGGGCGACCCGATCGTCAAGTCTCGGCTGCGCTCGCTGGCACGCGACCGCGCGCGCAAGCGGATGATGACGGCGGTGCCGCGCGCGACGCTGATCATCGCCAACCCGACCCACTTCTCGATTGCGCTGAAATATGTGCGCGACGAGGATTCGGCGCCGCTTGTGGTGGCCAAGGGGCAGGACCTGGTGGCGCTGAAAATCCGCGAGATCGCCAGGGAACACAACATCCCGATCTTCGAGGACGTGGCGCTCGCCCGCTCCATGTACAAGCAAGTTTCGGTCGATAATGTGATCCCGTCGCAATTCTACCAGGCCGTCGCCGAACTGGTGCGGATCGTCTACTCGAAAAAGGCTGAGCGCAGACAGATTTCATGAACCGCCAACCGCACGCAAAATCCCGCGAGATCATCGTCGCCAGCGCCATCGAGCAAGTGGTGGGCGAACTGAGGCTGATCGATGTCGCCGACTATATCGCCTTCATCCGGCTGGAGCATTTCGCCTGCCTGTCGGACCTGGTCGATTCAGCGGCGGAGCTGTTCTTCATGCCCGGCACGCTCAGGCTCGGTCATGGCGGCGAGGCGCATGTCGACTGGAGCGGCAGCCCGCGCATCGTGCTCGACCTTGAGCTGCGGCCGCCTGGGGCGACGGTCTATTTCCAGCTGACGCTGAGCGAGAACGGCAACTCGGTCGTGGTCAACTACGTCTCGTTCGAGAAGCCGGGCGAAGATCCCGAGCACAATACGGCCTTGCTCGAGACTGTGATCGAAGAGGCTCGTATCCGCAGGGTCGAGCCGCTGGCCTTCTGATATCTACTTGAACCTCAACAGACCTCGACCGCTCGGATCGTTTCACTATTCGATCAAACCGAGCCGCAGCGCCTTGGCCACCGCCTGGTTGCGGTTGACGGCGTTGAGCTTCTGCGTCGACTGGGTCAGGTACTGGTTGGCGGTGTGCACCGACAGTTTCAGCAGCCGCGCGATCTCTTCGCTGGTGTTGCCGTTGGCGGTCAGCTTCAGGCATTCGAGTTCGCGCTTGGAGATGGCGCGCGTCCTGCCGGCATCGCTCGGAAGGATCCGGGCGACAGCGGCGAACAGCGAAAAACAGCGGGCATGGATTTCGTAGAGCGTATCCTGGGGGAGGGCGATCTCCGATCCGAGGAAGACGACAAGACCGCACTGGCCGCGATCGGCATGGACGGGCAAGGCGATACCGCTGGTGCCGGGCGCCAGCGGCGCCATCTGCTCGGTCCAGGCGAGTTTGCCGAACATCTCAGCCATAGCCGCGACGCCGTCATCCGCCCACCAGCGCGGCTCCGTCGAGTTTCGGGTGTGACGCACGATCTCCTCGCCATTGGCGGCCGAGATGAACTTCGTCGCCACCGCGACGCCGGGATAGTCGGAATCGAAACACGGGACCAGCCGTGCCCGCTCCGGTGACGGGCTGACGAAGAACAGGCCGAAGGCCGAGGCGTTGATGTCGACCGATATCCAGCGGCAGCGGCGCACGGCATCGGGAATGGTGACCGCGTGATGCGTTTCGGAGCCGAGCGAGAAGGCGCCGAACGGGTTGCGCTGCTCGTTGAAAAGGGCTTCGGCTGCTTCCTTGATGTCGGCGTTTTTCAAATGATGCCACTCCTGATCGCCGTGGCGATGGCCATCGCGCGGTTGCTGGCGGCAAACTTCTGGATGGCGTGGGTGATGTAGCTGTTGACGGTGTTGGACGAGACGCCAAGGATGACGGCGACCTCATCGGTGGTCTTGCCCTCCGAGACCCAGAACAGGCATTCGCGCTCGCGGTCAGACAGCGGATCCTGCATGGCGGCGGCGGCGATCAGCTGCGGAATGTGCGAGAGCGCATAGCAGCACTTCAGTTGCGCCTTCATCAGTGCCGGCTGGTCGATCTTGCCGGCACTTGCCGCCGAGAACAGGGCGAACAGGCGCTGACGACCGACATTCAGCCGCAGCGAATAGATCTCGGCATGGCCGAGCACGTCGAGCAGGCGGGCCTCTTCGCCGGAGACCAGTCCATCCGCATCCGGCGCCTGCGCCGCCACCAGCGGTCTTGGACGGGTACCGGGCGCAACGGTGAGCGTGCCCTGGGCAAGGCCGGCGATCAGCCGCTTGCCGATCAATTCGATGGCGTCGAAGATCCAGTTCGAGGAGACGATGCGCGCGTCGTTGCGGTCCTGGTCATGGACCATGGCGACCAGCATGTAGCTGTCGGCGCCGATCTCGGCGGTCAATTCCATGAAAAAGCTGGTGAGATCACCGCGCGACGTCAGGCGCGAGCCTAGTGTGTCGGATTGAAGAAGCGCGGCGGGACTGCTCATCTGATGCTTTTGGCCGGAATCGATTCTGATGTCCGGATGCTGGAGAGCCAGCCGCCGAACCCGAAAACGCGTTACTTTTACGAGACACACACGAGGCGCGGGGCCGCGCCAATCAGACGGAATCCATTCAGGGAACGCGAAGCCGTCCGCGTCTGGCGCCGGAAAATTTCCGGAACGTGAGACTTTGGGTGGTCGCCGCGCCCCCCGAGGACCGGCTGATTCGGTTCTAATCTACCCGCAGATGAATCCGACATCAAACGCGATTTGACAAAATCGAATCTGATGGACTCGAGGTGCGATTCAGGAGGCGATTTTCGTAGCCTTCGAGGCGTGAAAATGTCGGGACTGTGCAAGCCGGCCATATCGGCGGCCGGCCCGTTGCGATAGATTCGAAAATGCCGAAGGGATGGGCATCTCCGGCAATCGAGCCTGTAGACGGCATGACTCACGAAGTCGTTACACAGGCTGATGGCATATTTGGGTTTCGGGGGGAAACTATGAGCGATTCATTTCGGGAAGTTACGTCCGTCTCGTGGTTCGGGCGGATCAAACGCGCGGTCGGCGGGGTCATATTCGGCCTGCTTCTAGTCGTGCTGATGGTGATCGGGCTGTTCTGGAACGAAGGCCGCGCGGTGCAGACGGCGCGCTCGCTGGCCGAGGGCGCCGGCGCCGTCGTCTCCACGGGCGCCGCCAGTGTCGACGCCGCCAATGACGGCAAACTGGTGCATGTCAGCGGGCCGGTGACAGCCGATAGCGGGCTGTCGGATCCGGATTTCGGGATCGCGGCGCAAGGCCTGCGCCTGTCGCGCAGCGTCGAGATGTATCAGTGGAAGGAAGACTCCAAATCCGAGACCACCAAGAAGCTCGGCGGCGGCGAGGAGACGGAGACGACCTACAGCTATTCGAAGGTGTGGGACGACAGCCAGATCGACTCGTCGGATTTCAAGAAGCCGGATGGCCATCAGAATCCGCCGATGGCGATCCACAGCCGGACCTTCCAGATTCCGGAAGGCAAGCTCGTCGCCTTCGATCTCGATGCGCCAGTGCTGGATCGCATCGAGGGCGACAAGGATCTTTCGCTATCGCCAAGCCAGTCGGCCGCGATAAAGGCCGCCTATTCCGGGACGAAGCCGCTCAGCATCGTCGACGGCAGGATCTATCTCGGTACCGACAACACAACGCCGGCGCTCGGCGACTACCGCATCGGCTACGACCTTGCGCCGCTCGGCGTGATCAGCATCGTCGCGCGCCAGGCCGGCAGCCGGTTCGAGCCTTACCAGACGGAAGCAGGCGATGCGCTGCTGATGGTCGATACGGGCCAGGTGCCAGCCGACAAGATGTTCGCCGAGGCGGTCAGCGCCAACACGCTGATCACCTGGCTGCTGCGTGCCGCCGGCCTGCTGCTTTTGACGATCGGCTTTGCGCTGTTCCTCAGCCCGATCGGCGTGATCCTCGACGTCATCCCGTTCCTCGGCAGCATGGCGCGGATGGGAACCGGCATCATCGCCTTCTTCCTGGCGATCCTGGTCGGCACGACGACGATCGCGATTGCCTGGTTCTGGTATCGGCCGGTTCTGGCGGTTGGCATCCTGGCCGCCGGCGTCATCGCTGCGGCGGCGGTCTATTATCTCGGGCGGTCACGCAAGCCAGTGGCGCCGATGGCCGCGCCAGGCACTGGCACCGCGGCGTAGCCTGCGAACAAGGGCGGCCACGCGCCCTTTTCTTTCGTGCCTGTCGCTGTGCTTGCGAGAAGGTCTACCGATCCTCGAAACCGGTCAGCACGCCGACGGCGTTGATGCCGATCTCCTCGACGGCATAGCCGCCTTCCATGACGAACAGCGTCGGCAGGCCGAGTTTGGCGATGCGGCGCCCGATCTTGGGATAGTCGGGGCTGGTCAGCTTGAACTGGCTGATCGGGTCCTTCTCGAAGGTGTCGACGCCGAGCGAGACGATGACGATGTCGGGCGCGTAGGCGGCGAGCTTCGCGCAGGCGTCCTCCAGCGAGGCGTTCCAGGCGTCCCAGCCGGTGCCGAAGGGCATCGGATAGTTGATGTTGAAGCCTTCGCCCGCGCCGGCGCCACGCTCGTCGGCGTGGCCGAGGAAGAACGGATACTCGACCATCGGGTCGCCATGCAGATTGAGAACCTGTACGTCGGCGCGATCATAGAAGATCTCCTGCGTACCGTTGCCGTGGTGGTAGTCGACGTCGAGGATGGAGACACGGCTTGCGCCCTGGTCGCGGAACCATTGCGCCGCGACGGCGGCGTTGTTGATGTAGCAATAGCCGCCCATGAAGCCGGCGCCGGCATGATGGCCGGGCGGACGGCAGAGCGCGAAGGCGGACCTTTCGCCGGCCTTGACCAGGCCGGCGGCGGTGAGCGCCACGTCATAGGACGACTTGATCGCCGTCCATGTGCCTTCGACGAAGGTGGCGCCGGCATCGAAGGAATAGTAGCCGAGCAGCGCATCGACACGCTTCGGCGGCACGTCGCCGCGCAGGCCGCGCGTCGGCCAGGTGAAGGGCATCGCCGTGCCCTCGTGACCGGAAGCCACCCACTGCGGCCAGACTGTCGGCAGGAAGTCGATATAGTCCGATTTGTGAATGCGTTTGGCGGCCGCAAGATCGTGCTCGAGCGGCAGGACGATCGGACCGAGCTTCTCGCTTTCGACCCGCGCCTTGATGAATTCGGCGCGCGAGGGCTTTTCAAAACCCGGCACGATCGCTGATGTGACCAGTTCCATCTGGCCGGCATGGCCGGCATGAAGCGGCGAATAGACAGTCTTCATAAAATTCCTCTCGAAATGCGAAATCAGTCAAGGTTGAGGTAGGGGGTCACCAAAGCGAGCCACATTCTTTCCACATCGTCCTCGATGAGGTCATATGTCTTGCGATCTCTTTTCAGCCCCACGAGCCGGCAGGCGTGCCCGACGTCCATCATCAGCACGCCGAGCCGGCTGGCGATCTCGTCTTCAAGGGCTGGATTCACATGCTGCAGCCATGCGGCGTACAGCGCGATGATCTGCTCGTCATATTCGTCCTGGATCGGCCTGAGGTCGGCGTTGCCGGAAATGGCCTCGATCACCGGCATCAGGGTGGCGTTGTCGCGATAGAGCGTGGACGTGTCGATGAAGAGCTTGCGCACTTCCTGGCGAAACTCGTCGCGGTTGGTGGGCGGCACGACCTCGATGCGCCTCGCGATCACCTCGGGAAAGGAGGACAGCCAGCGCCGGGCGAGGTCCAGGAGAATGGCTTCCTTGTTGGGAAAGTATTGGTAGACCGAACCGACCGACAGGCCGGCGCGCCGGGCAATGGCGAGCGTCGTCGGCGCCTTGGTTCCCTGCTCCCGCGTCAAGACCAGCGCCGCGTCGAGAATCCGGTCGACCACCTTGCTCGACCGCTGTTGCCGCGGCTGCTTGCGCGGTTCGAGCGCCATCCTGGTTTCGCGGCTGAGACTGCGCTTCACTGCTCGATGTCCTCGTTCCCTGCCGGGTCTCAATACGGGTGCAGGTGCTGTCCAATACATTCGAAATTCGGTACGTTGACAAACGCGAATAATTAGTCGCATTCTTTTATCCACGCTGTTTTCAGGGATCACAAGGGGAATTTCCAGAGACAGCGCACTGGCATCATTTTTCGTCCGATAGCGCCGCTGCGGTGACGTGGCAGGTTGTCGGACAAGAGGATTGCCGGTCTCAGTCAGTCGTCAAAGCGCGGAGTCGCGATGTCTGTCACAGGTGCGGGTCACAATGCGGATCTGATCGTCATCAATGGTCATGTGCTGACCATGGACGATGACAATCCCACCGCCGAGGCCGTTGCCGTCAAGGACGGCACCATCATCGCCATCGGCGGCCGTGCCTCCATCGAAGAGCTCAAAGGTCCGGTCACAAAGGTGATCGACGCCAAGGGCGGTTCGGTGATCCCGGGCTTCATCGAAGCCCACATGCATCTGTTCTCCGGCGGGGCCGAGCTCGCGCATCTTCAGCTTGGCGGTGTCCATGGCTTCGAGGCGTTGCAAAAGGCGATCCGCGACTATGCGCCGACACGGCCACATGCCACGATGCTGGTCGGGCAGGGCGTCGACTACACCGTGCTTGGCAGCGAGCGGGTGACGCGCCACCATCTCGACCAAATCCTGCCGGACCGGCCCTTCTGCATGGCTGCGCCCGACCATCACACGATGTGGGCCAACACCAGGGCGCTGGAGATGGCCGGCATCCTGCACGGACGCACGCTTGGTCCGGGCAACGAGATCGTCATGGGTGACGATGGGCTGGCAACGGGTGAATTGCGCGAGGGCGAGGCCTTCGGTCCGGTGCTCGACCTTGCCGGCGAGAGCCGGGTGCGGCTGGGGCTGGCGACAGGCGGCGAGCCGGACCCGATGCCGTCGGCGGAAGAACGCGCCGCCGACCGCGACATCATGCGGCGTGGGCTTGCCTGGTGCACGCGCCACGGCATCACCTCGATCCAGAACATGGACGGCAATCTCTACCAGCTCGAGCTGCTGGCCGAAATCGACGCCGCGGAAGGCTTGCCCTGCCGCGTCCAGATCCCGTTCCACTACAAGAATTTCATGACGCTCGACATGCTCGACAAGGCGTTCGTGATGAACGAGCGCTACAACAGCGAGTGGCTGTCTTCGGGCATGGTCAAGGTGTTCTACGACGGCGTGCTCGATTCCTGGACGGCGGTGATGGTCGAGCCTTATGCCGATCGCACCGACTGGGTCGGCGAGCCGCTGTTCACGCCGCAGCAGTTCATCGATCTGGCGGTTGCCGTCGACAAACGTGGACTGCAGATTGCCGTGCACTCGATCGGCGACGGCGCGGTCCGCGCCGTGCTCGACGGCTACGAGGCGGCGCAAAAAGCCAATGGCAAGCGCGACAGCCGGCATCGCGTCGAACATATCGAGGTCACAACCGCATCGGACGTGCCGCGCTTCGCCGAACTCGGTGTCATCGCCTCCATGCAGCCGCCGCATCCGCCCGGCGCCATGGATTTTCCGCTGGAGCCGACCGTGTCGCGCATCGGGCCGGCCCGTTGGCCGCTGAGCTATGCCTGGCGGACCTTGAAGAATGCCGGCGCGCATGTCGTGTTCGCATCGGACTGGCCGGTATCGCCGATCGATCCGATCCTGGGCATTCAAGCGGCAGTGATGCGCAAACCATGGGCAGAAAGCGACCCGGACCAGAGCTTCTCGCTGCATGAATCGCTTGCCGCCTACACGGTGGAGGGTGCCTATGCGGAGTTCGCCGAGCACCGCAAGGGTATGCTGAAACCAGGCTATTTGGCCGATCTGGTGGTTTTATCTGCCGATATCGAGAAGACGGCGCCGGCCAATCTGCACAGACTGCGGCCGGTGACGACGATCTGCGGCGGCAAGGTCACCTATCAGGCCTGACAATGGCATGCGGCTTGCTAGCCGAATGAATGACTACTGAACTGTGATTCAATGCCGGACTTGCCAACCTACCGGCCGTGTGGTCACATCCAACAGGGGAAAAACCTCGCCAGCAAGAGCGGGGTCAACAGTGAGGCGTATCGTGCCGGAAAAACCGGATCGGAATGCAATTGAAGTCGTAAACGTCAGTAAAATTTTCGGATCAGGGGAAGGGCAGGTCGCTGCCCTCGACACGGTCTCGGTAACCATCCGCGAAAACGAGTTCTTCACGCTGCTGGGACCATCCGGCTGCGGCAAGACCACGCTGCTGCGGCTGATCGCCGGCTTCGATTTTCCAACCGCCGGCGAGATCCTGCTTTACGGCCAGGACATCGCACCGTTGCCGCCCTTCAAGCGGCCGGTCAACACCGTCTTCCAGTCCTACGCGCTGTTTCCGCACATGACGGTGGCCGACAATATCGGCTTCGGCCTTGAAATGCTGGGCAAGCCCAAGGCCGAGATCAAGGCACGCGTCGCCGAGATGCTGAAGCTGGTCAAGATGGAAGCGCTGGCGGGCCGGCGCACCAGCCAGATCTCCGGCGGCCAGCAGCAGCGCGTGGCACTGGCCCGGGCGCTGGCGCCGCAGCCCAAAGTGCTGTTGCTCGACGAACCACTATCCGCACTCGACTACAAGCTGCGCAAGGAGATGCAGATCGAACTGAAGCGGCTGCAGCACGAGACCGGCATCACCTTCATCTTCGTCACCCACGACCAGGAAGAAGCGCTGACGATGTCGGACCGCATCGCGGTGATGTCGTCGGGCAAGATCCTGCAGGTCGGCTCGCCCTGGGACATTTACGACAAGCCGGCGGAACGCTTCGTCGCCGACTTCATCGGCGAAACCAACTTTCTCACCGCGGCGATAACGGGCATCGGCAACGGAAGGGCTCGCGCGACGCTCAAATCCGGCACGGCCATCGAGGCGACCATTGCCGAAGGCTTCCAGCCAAAGGACAACGCCACCGTGGTGGTGAGGCCCGAGCATGCCAAGCTGACGAGGGACAAGGGCGACCTCGCGGGCACGGTCGAAAACATCGTCTATTTCGGCACTGACACGCATATCCATGTCCAGCTCGACAGCGGCGAGGCCTTCACCGTGCGCCAGCAGAACACGCGCAGCGCCGGCTGCGGTTTCGAACGTGGCGACAAGGTCGGCATCATGATCGGCAACGACGCCGCGCAAGTGCTGAGGGACTGATGGCCACCGCGGAAGAAGTCGCCAAGGCAGCGGAGCGGCGCGATGTGCGTGACCGCTGGCTGTTGTCAGCACCGGCGCTGCTGGTCATTCTGTTTGCCGCGACCGGCCCGTTGCTGATCGTGCTTGTCTATTCGTTCCTGACGCCAGGCGCCTATGGCGACGTGAAATGGCAGTTCTCGTCCGACGCCTGGACATCGGTGCTGCTGGAGCGCGACATTTTCGACGATACGCTTTCGCTCGCGGCGGCGCATGTCACCATCTTTTGGCGTTCGATAAAGCTTGCGGTGGTGACGACGCTCGCGACCTTGGCGCTCGGTTTCCCGACCGCCTATTTCATGGCAACGCGCAGCGAAAAGACCAGGGATCTCTGGCTGTTCCTGATCACTATCCCGTTCTGGACCAACCTCCTGATCCGGACCTTCGCCGTGCTGCAGATCATTCGCAACGAAGGCATCATCAACACGATCCTCTTGAAGCTCGGCATCGTCTCGGCGCCGGTCCAGATCCTCTACACCGACACGGCGATCCTGGTCGGCATGGCCTATGTCTACCTGCCGCTGATGGTGCTGCCGATCTATGCCAGCATGGAGAAGCTCGATTTTCGTTTGGTCGAGGCGGGCTATGATCTCTACGCGACACGCTTCAAGGTGCTGCGCAAGATCATTTTCCCGCTGGTCAAACCCGGCGTCATCGCCGGCTCGATCCTGGTTTTCATCCCCGCACTTGGCGCCTATGTGACGCCGAGCGTGCTTGGCGGCGGCAAGAACATGATGCTGTCCAACCTGATCGAACTGCAGTTCGGCCAGGGCCGCAACTGGCCGCTCGGCTCGGCGCTGTCGATCACGGTGATGATCATCGTCATGGTGGCGCTGCTGGCGTATGTGCGCAATGCCGGCAAGTCGGGGGTGCGTCATGGCTGACAACTTCTCCATCAAGCACCAGCCGGGGTTCACGGCGATCGCCGCGACCTGCTTCGTCGTGCTCTATCTGCCCATCATGGTGCTGGTCATCTACGCCTTCAACGCGGCCAGCTCGACATCGGAATGGGGCGGGTTTTCGTTCAAATGGTTCCAGTCGGCGTACCAGAACACGCAGGTCATCGATGCGACGCTGCGATCCTTCCAGATCGGTTCCATCGCGGCGGTGCTTTCGACCATCTTCGCCACCATGGCCGCGCTCGCCACCACGCGCACGGCATCCTATCCCGGCCTCACCTTCAAATACGCGGCAATCAACCAGCCGCTGATGGTGCCCGAGATCGTCACCGGCGTGGCGCTGCTGATCTTCTTCTCGCGCATCAAGATCTTCACCGGCTATTCGGGGATAGGCTACCTGGTCGCCGCGCATACGGCGTTCTGCATTCCCTTCGCCTACCTGCCGATCCGGGCGCGGCTGGAGAATATGGACCTGACGCTGGAACGTGCCGCAGCCGACCTCTACGCGACGCCGTGGAAGACCTTCCGCCGCATCACGCTGCCGCTTTTGTGGCCCGGCATCCTGGCCGGACTGATGCTGGCCTTCGTCATCTCGCTCGATGACGTGGTCATCACCGAGTTCGTCAAATCGGGCGGCCAGGACACGCTGCCCACCTACATGCTCGGCCAGATCCGCCGCGGCATCACACCCGAGATCAACGCGATATCGACCGCTTTCCTGCTGCTTTCGGTCGCGATCGTCACGTTGTTTTTCTTCGTCAGCAGGAAACGAGACTGAAACCTGAAATGGGAGTTAGAACGATGAACTGGAAGACAACAGCGACCGCCATGGGGTTGGCGTTGCTCGCATCGACGGGGCTTGCCCGCGCCGAGGGCGTGCTCAACATCTACAATTGGGGCAACTACACCAGCCCCGACGTGATCAAGAAGTTCGAGGACAAATACAAGGTCAAGGTGACCATCACCGACTACGATTCCAACGACACCGCGCTTGCCAAGATTCGCCAGGGCGGCACCGGTTTCGACATCGCGGTTCCGTCGCAGACCTATGTGCCGATCTGGATCAAGGAAGGTCTCGTGCTGGAGACCGATCCAGGCAAGATGGAGAACTTCAAGAACGTGGCGCCGGAATGGGCCAATCCTGAATTCGACCCTGGCCGCAAATATTCCGTGCCATGGGCCTGGGGCACGATCGGCGTCGTCGTCAACACCGATGCCTACAAGGGCCCGGCCGACACGTGGGGTATTGTCTTCAACACGCCGGACGAACTGAAGGGCAAGGTCAATGTCGTCCCGGAAATGGGCGACGTCATCTTCGCGGCGATCAAATATGTCGGCGGCCAGCAGTGCACCGATGACAAGGCGGTGCTGAAGAAGGTGCGTGACCTCTTGGTGGCGGCCAAGCCGAACTGGATCGCCATGGAATACAACACCATCGAAAAGATGGGCGCCGGCGACTTCAAGGCAACCAGCGACTGGAACGGCTCGGCGCTGCGCCAGCGGCTGGCCAACCCGGCCATCCACTACAATTATCCGAAGGAAGGCTTTGGCCTGTGGAGCGACAACGTCGTCGTCCTCAAGGAAGCCAAGAACGTCGAAAACGCCAAGCTGTTCCAGAACTTCATCATGGATCCGGAAAACGCGGCTGGCCTCTCGGCCTTCCACCGCTATGCCAACGCCATCACCGGCTCGGACAAGTACATGCCGGCCGACATGAAGGACGCACCGGAAGTCGTCATTCCGGCCGACGCCAAGCCGAAAGGCGAATTCCAGAAGATGTGCCCGCCTGAAACGCAGGAACTCTACACCAAAATCTGGACCGAGCTGCAGAAGTAATCGCGACGCGACGGACCCGGCGGTACACGCCTCCGGGTCTTTTTTTTTGTTCCGGGAATGGCTTTCATGGACTCCTATCGCAACAGCGATCCGCGGCCGCCGATCATGCAAGGCTCGCCGCCGGCCATGGTGCCGCCGAAGCTCGACTGGGACAGGCCGCCATGGAACCGCTGGGCGTTCCAGCACATCAGGGAAATTCTGCCGACCGCCGAAGTCTGGCGCGGCAATGGGCATCGCCACCGCCTCGAACGCGCCGAGGTCGATCTCGACGGGCTGCCGGTCGAGGGCAGCGAGGGTCTGCCTTCGACGCTCGCCGGGCTGCTCGACGAGACCTACACGGATGGCATCCTGGTGCTCAAAAACGGCAAGGTCGCCTATGAGCGCTATTTCAACGGCATGGACGAGCGCACGCTGCATCTGTCGCAGTCGATGGCGAAGTCCGTCACCGGATCGGTGTTCGGCATATTGGCCGACCGTGGCCTGATCGATCCAGCCAAGGCGGTGACCGACTACCTGCCAGAGCTGAGGGCAACGGGATGGGCCGGGGCCAGCGTCCAGCATGTGCTGGACATGACCACGGGCGTGCGCTTCTCCGAGGAATACACCGACCGCTATTCCGACATCGGCCAGGTCGATGTCGCGACCGGCTGGAAGCCGGTGCCGCCAGGCAGCGATCCGGATTTTCGCTGGCCTTCGCACATGTTCGAACTGATCCTGGGCTTGAAGGACACAATCCGTCCGCACGGAGCGAAATTCGAGTACCGCTCGATCGAGACCGACGTGCTCGCCTTCATCATGGAACGGGTGACGGGCAAGCGGCTGGCGCAGCTGGTCTCGGAAGAACTTTGGCAAAAGCTCGGCGCCGACGAAAGCGCCTGCTTCACCGTCGACAGCGCCGGCTATGCGCTCGCCGATGGTGGTTTCAATGCAACGTTGCGCGACTATGGCCGCTTCGGCCAGATGATCCTCGGCAATGGCAGCGGCATCGTGCCGGCCGAATGGATCGAGACGACACGCAATGGCAGGCATGGCCCCGATTTTTCCGCCAGCCTGCCGGAAGGCAGCTACCGCAACCAGTTCTGGATCGAGGATCCCAGCTCGCGCGCGCTGATGTGCCGGGGCGTGTTCGGGCAGATGATCCATATCGACTGGAACACGGGAATGGTCGTGGTGAAGCTGTCGAGCTATCCGGACTTCAACAACCTCGCCTACTCCATGGCGACATTGAAGGCCGTGCATGCCATCGCCGCCGCGTTGAGCTGAGCCCCCCTAGACTCCAAGAGGAAACGCCATGACCGGTACGACCGTGTTCGAGACCCGCTACGGCTTCCGTCGCAACGAGGTGCTGCTCGCCAACTGGCGCGAGAGCCCGTTCAACCGATGGTCGTTCCAGAACCTCGGCGAACTGGTGCCGACGGCGCGCGTCACGGCGGCCGGGGGCATCGAGGCCCCGATGCAGGATCTCGGTGGCCTGCTTGGCGAAAAGGTCTCGGTCGCCAGCGCGCCGGAAACGGTGGCCGAATTTCTCGTCCGCTCCAGCACCGATGCGCTGACGGTGATGAAAGGCGGCAGGACCATTGGCGACTGGTTCGCGCCGCACATGGATTTCGGCGCCCGCCACATCATCTTCTCGATCAGCAAGTCGGTGACCGCCATCGTTGCCGGCATACTGGAAGCCGAGGGGGTGTTCGATCCGGAAGCGCCGGTGACGCACTACATTCCGGAAGCCGCCGGTTCGGCCTATGGCGATGCCAGCGCACGGCATGTGCTCGATATGAGCGTCAGTCTCGATTTCGAGGAAGCCTATCTCGATCCGGAAAGCGCCTTTGCCCGCTATCGCCGGGCGACGCTGTGGAACCCGGGCGGCGGCACCGAAAGCCTGCGCGAATTCATCCTGACCTTGCAGCGGCTGGCCGAGCCGCATGGCCAGACCTTCCGCTACCGTTCGCCCAATTCCGACCTGCTCGGCCTGCTGCTGGAGCGCGCCTCGGGCCAGCGCTTCAACGATCTGATGCGTGAGAAGCTCTGGCTGCCGCTCGGCGCCGTCAGCGAGGCTTCTATCGGCGTCGACATGGAAGGCACGGCACGCACCGCCGGCGGCATTTCGGTGACGCCGCGCGATCTGGCGCGCATCGGCGAATTGATGCGTCAGGGCGGGGTGGCCAATGGCCGGCGCATCGTGCCGGAGGCCTGGGTGCGCGACACGACCAGCACCGGCGGCAGTGCGGAAGCCTGGCAGCGCGGCGCCATGCTGCCACTGTTCCCTAGGGGGCGCTATCGCAACAAATGGTACCAGACCGGACACGAGAACGGCGCCTATTGCGGCATCGGCATCCATGGCCAGTGGCTCTATATCGACCCCAGGACCGAAGTGGTGATCGCCAAGATGTCGTCGCAGCCGGAGCCGGTCGACGATGCGCTCGATCTCGAGCTTGTGGCGTTTTTCGAAGCGCTGAGCCGGATGGTCTAAGCGCCTCCTGCCACCAAATTAGCGTGCGCTTTCCTGTGGACCCGCCGGGCTGACGAAAGCGCGGCGGTTGGCGGACCGGATGTCAGCGCCTATGGTCGCCGCTCTTTTCGAAGCGAGTGGGAATGACATGGCATCCGACATCAAGCGCATCGCAGCCATCATCGCGACCGAGATCGCCGCGCGGCCCGAGCAGGCGGCAGCGGCGATCGAACTGCTCGATGAGGGCGCTACTGTGCCGTTCGTTGCGCGCTACCGCAAGGAAGTGACCGGCGGGTTGGACGATACGCAGCTACGCGACCTTGCCGAGCGGCTCGCCTATCTGCGCGAACTCGATGCACGGCGTGACACGATCCTGGGCTCCATCCGAGAGCAGGGCAAGCTGACCGACGAACTCGAGGGCAAGATCATCGCCGCCGCCACCAAGGCGGAGCTGGAAGACATCTACCTGCCCTACAAGCCCAAGCGCCGCACCAAGGCCGAGATCGCCCGGGAGCGCGGGCTGGGGCCGCTGGCGGAGGCCATCCTCGCCGATCGTTCGCTCGTGCCTGCCGAACTGGCGCTGGCCTATGTCAGCCAAGAGGTGGCCGATGCCAAGACCGCATTGGAAGGCGCGCGCGACATCCTGTCGGAACAGTTCGCCGAAAATGCCGATCTGGTCGGCAAATTGCGGACCTACATGAAGGAACGCGCCTTTATGCGCGCCAGGGTGGTCGACGGCAAGCAGGAGGCCGGCGCGAAATTCTCCGACTATTTCGACCATGTCGAACGCTGGGCTAATGTGCCGAGCCACCGCGCGCTGGCCATGCTGCGTGGGCGCAATGAGGAGGTGCTGTCGCTCGATATCGAGGTCGATGCCGATGACACCTCGCCGGTGAAGCCGGTCGAGCGAATGGTCGCCAATGCCTATGCCATCGGCGGCAGCCTGCCGGGCGACCGCTGGCTGATGGAGGTCGCGGGCTGGACGTGGCGGATCAAGCTTTCGCTGCACCTGACGCTCGATCTGATGCGCGACCTGCGCGAACGGGCCGAGGAAGAGGCGATCCATGTCTTTGCCCGCAATCTGAAGGATTTGCTGCTCGCCGCGCCGGCTGGCTCACGGCCGACGATGGGGCTCGACCCCGGCATCCGCACCGGCGTCAAGGTGGCGGTGGTCGACGGCACCGGCAAGGTGCTGACGACGATGACCGTCTACCCGTTCCCGCCGAAGAACGATGTGAGGGGCACGCAGGCGGAACTCGCCAGGCTCGTTCGCCTGCACAAGGTCGAGCTGATTTCCATCGGTAACGGCACCGGCAGCCGCGAGACGGAGAAGCTGGTGGCGGATATGCTGTCCGACATGCCGTCGGATGGCGGGCCAAAGCCGCTCAAGGTGATCGTCAGCGAGGCGGGCGCCTCGGTCTATTCTGCATCGGCGACGGCGGCGGCTGAATTCCCCGGCCTCGACGTGTCGCTGCGCGGCGCGGTGTCGATCGCACGGCGGCTGCAGGATCCGCTCGCCGAACTGGTCAAGATCGAGCCGAAGTCGATCGGCGTCGGCCAGTACCAGCACGATGTCGACCAGTACCGGCTTGGCCGGTCGCTGGAAGCGGTGGTTGAGGACGCGGTCAACGCGGTCGGCGTCGATCTCAACACGGCTTCGGCGCCATTGCTGGCGCGGGTTTCGGGCCTTGGCGCATCGCTGGCCGATGCCATCGTCGCGCATCGCGACGCGACCGGCCCCTTTGCCAGCCGCAAGGATCTGCTGAAAGTGCCGCGGCTCGGACCTCGCGCGTTCGAACAGTCCGCCGGCTTCCTGCGTATTGCCAATGGCAGCGAGCCGCTCGATGCCTCCTCGGTGCATCCGGAAGCCTATGGCGTGGCCAAGAAGATCGTCGCCGCCTGTGGGCGGGATGTCCGCGCGCTGATGGGCGACAGCGCGGCGCTCAAGGCGCTCGACCCACGCGTCTTCGTCGACGAGCGTTTCGGCCTGCCGACGGTGCGCGACATCCTGGCCGAGCTGGAAAAGCCCGGCCGCGATCCGCGTCCCGGCTTCAAGACGGCGACCTTCGCCGAGGGCGTCGACGACATCAAGGATCTGAAGCCCGGCATGCTGCTGGAAGGCACCGTCACCAATGTCGCCGCCTTCGGCGCCTTCATCGATATCGGTGTCCACCAGGACGGGCTGGTGCATGTCTCGCAACTGGCCGACCGCTTCATCAAGGACGCGCATGAGGTGGTCAAGGCCGGCGACGTGGTCAAGGTGCGCGTCGTCGATGTCGACATCAAGCGCAAGCGCATCGCGCTCTCCATGCGCAAGGATGGCGGCGAGGGCGGCGCATCGAGAGGGCCACGCGACAATGGTGGCGGCAAGCCGGCGCCACGTTCGCCGCTGCCGCAGCGCCAGCCGGAACGGCCGGCCCAGCAAGGCGCGTTTGGCGCCGCGCTGGCGGATGCGCTGAAGCGGAAGTAGCTACCACGCCAGAACAGCCGGCTCCTTTTCGAGCTGGCCCAGCAGCCAGTCGCGGAAACTGGCGACGGGCATGTGGCCGCGCTTGCCGTGCGGGACGACGAGATAATAGGCGCTGCGGCTTTGCATGGGCTGGCCGGGTGCGGGCACGAGCTGACCGCGCTGCAATTCGCCGGCGATGAGGATCAGCGGCAACAACGCGACGCCGAGCCCTGCCATGCACGCTTGGGCGGCCGTGCCGAACTGCTCGAACTGCATGCCCGGTCCGGTCGGGGCGCTCAGGCCCTGGTGCTCGAACCATTCGGTCCAGGCGCCGGGTCGCGTCGCCATGTGCAGCAGCGGCAAGCGGCCAATATCGGCCGGCGTGGCAATGGCTCGGCCGGCGAGGAATTCCGGCGACACCACCGGCGCCACCGTCTCGCGCACCAGGAGCGTCGAGTCCGCCTCCGGCCAATCCGGCAGGCCGTAGTGGATGGCGGCGTCCAGCCTCTCCCGGGCGAAGTCGAAGCGGCCGACGCGGGTGACGAAGTTGATGGTGATATCGGGATTGTTCTCGACGAAATCGGGGATCATGGGCATCAGCCAGCGCGTGCCGAACGTCGGCAAGATGGCCAGGTTCAGGATGCCGCTATGTCGATTGCTCATCAATCCAAGGGCTGCGTCGCGCAACTGGCCGAGGGCCGAACGCACGGCGTCGGCATAGATTTCGCCGGCTGTCGACAGCCGGACATTGCGGCTGTCGCGCTCGAACAGCCGGCGGCCGAACTGGTCCTCGAGTACCCTGATCTGCCGACTGACCGCGCCCTGGGTCAGATCCAGTTCCTGCGCGGCGGCGGTGAAACTGCCAAGCCGGGCCACCGCCTCGAAGGCAGCAAGGGCGCTGGTGTTGGGCAAAAGGCGGCGCTGGGCACTCATGATCCATTCCTAACGCTCATTGATCGGTGAAGCAATTTCGTTTGATTTTTTGGGACCACGGGCCGATAAGCCGGACTTCACCCGTTTTGAGGATCAAGAAGCCATGGCCGCCGACAAGAATGCATTCGTCTGGGAAGACCCGTTCCTGATCGAGGGCCAGCTTTCGGAAGACGAGCGCATGGTGCGGGACGGCGCGGCGGCCTTTGCCGCCGACAAGCTCGCGCCACGCATCGAGGAAGCGTATCTCGAGGAAAAGACCGATGCCGGCATCTTTCGCGAGATGGGCGAGGCGGGTCTGCTCGGCATCACCATCCCCGAGGAATATGGCGGGCTCGGTGCCAACTATGTCACCTACGGGCTGGTCGCGCGGGAAGTCGAGCGTGTCGATTCCGGTTATCGTTCGATGATGTCTGTGCAGTCGTCGCTGGTTATGTATCCGATACACGCCTATGGCTCGGAGGCGCAGCGCAAGAAATACCTGCCGAAGCTGGCGTCGGGTGAATGGATCGGCTGCTTTGGCCTTACCGAGCCGGATGCCGGCTCGGACCCGGGCGGCATGAAGACGCGCGCCGAGAAGACCGCCGACGGTTACAAGCTCACCGGCTCCAAAATGTGGATTTCCAACGCGCCGATCGCAGACGTGTTCGTCGTCTGGGCGAAGTTGAAGGGTGACAACGGCAAGGACGAGATCCGCGGCTTCGTGCTGGAAAAGGGCATGAAGGGGCTGTCGGCGCCGAAGATCGGCGGCAAGCTGTCGCTGCGCGCGTCGATCACCGGCGAGGTGGTGATGGAAGGCGTCGAGGTCGGCGAGGACGCATTGCTGCCCAACGCCAAGGGCCTTGGTGGCCCGTTCGGCTGCCTCAACCGGGCGCGCTACGGCATTTCCTGGGGCGCCATGGGCGCCGCCGAGGATTGCTGGCACCGGGCGCGCCAATATGGCCTCGACCGCAAGCAGTTCGGCAAGCCGCTCGCCGGCACGCAGTTGTTCCAGAAGAAGCTCGCCGACATGCAGACCGAGATCGCGCTTGGCCTGCAGGGCTCGCTCAGGGTTGGGCGGCTAATGGATGAAGGCAAGATGGCGCCGGAGATGATCTCGATCGTAAAGCGCAACAATTGCGGCAAGGCGCTCGACATCGCTCGCCAGGCCCGCGACATGCACGGCGGCAACGGCATCCAGATCGGCTACCACGTCATGCGCCACGCGCAGAATTTGGAGACGGTCAACACCTATGAGGGCACACATGACGTGCATGCGCTCATCCTGGGACGGGCACAGACCGGGATACAGGCGTTTTTCTGAGCCGGTCAGCACCATGTTACCAAAGGCCGCGCGATTGAGGGCCGCCTTCCCCCACTCCGTCTCGGCTTCGCCGAGCCACCTCTCCCCCCTCCGGAGGGAGAGGAAGGGAGCCAGCCGGAATAGGTTCGCGCCTTTCCTCTACCCGATCGGGGGAGAGGTGGCTCGGCGAAGCCGAGACGGAGTGGGGGTCGAACTGCTCGGGGTCGGGAAGGCTTGGGGCGACGAAACAAGGTGTTCGATTGGGTGCACCGCAACATCCGCTTGGAGATCGGCTACTATCTGTGTCAGGGTCTAGCGTTCGTTTGAAACGCTGAATTCCGGGGCCCTATGGCAATTCTGGCAGCCGTCTATCACCTGACCCATTACAAATACGACCGGCCGGTGGTGCTCGGTCCTCAGATCATCAGGCTGCAACCGGCGCCGCATTCCCGCACCAAGGTGCTGAGCCATTCGCTGAAGATCGAGCCGGCGAACCACTTCGTCAACCTGCAGCAGGATCCCTACGGCAACTTCCTCGCTCGCTTCGTGTTTCCGGAACCGGTGAGCGAACTGAAGATCGAGGTCGATCTCGTCGCCGACATGACGATCTACAATCCGTTCGATTTCTTCGTCGAGCCGTCCGCCGAGGCATTTCCGTTCGAATATCCGGAAGAGATCCGCGACGACCTCGCCATTTACCGCACGCCGGAGCCAGCGGGACCGCTGCTCTCGGCCTTCCTCAACACCATCGACCGCAGCGCGGAAAATACGGTCAATTTCCTCGTCGATCTCAATGCCAGGCTGCAGCGCGAGATCGCCTATATCGTGCGCATGGAGACCGGCGTGTTCTCGCCGGAGGAGACGCTGGCCGCGGCCAAGGGATCGTGCCGCGATTCGAGCTGGCTGCTGGTGCAGATCCTGCGCAATCTGGGCATCGCCGCGCGCTTCGTTTCGGGCTATCTGATCCAACTGAAGCCGGATCTGGTGGCGCTCGATGGGCCGGCCGGCACCGCTGTCGATTTCACAGACCTGCACGCCTGGTGCGAAGTCTATCTTCCCGGCGCCGGCTGGATCGGCTTCGATCCTACCTCGGGCCTGCTCACCGGCGAGAGCCATGTGCCGTTGGCGGCAACGCCACATTTCCGCAATGCAGCACCGATTTCCGGCATGGCGAGTTTCGCCAATGTCGAGTTCGGCTTTGACATGCGGGTCGACCGCATCGCCGAGCATCCGCGCATCACCAAGCCGTTCTCCGATGAAAGCTGGCAGGCGCTCGACGCTCTCGGCAACAAGGTCGATGCCGCACTGGCGACGGGGGACGTACGGCTGACCATGGGCGGCGAGCCGACCTTCGTGTCGATCGACGATTTTGAATCCGCCGAGTGGAACACCGCCGCCGTCGGGCCGACCAAGCGCGAAAAGGCCGATGCGCTGATCCGAAGGCTGCGCGAACGCTTTGCGCCCGGCGGCTTCCTGCATTATGGCCAGGGCAAATGGTATCCCGGCGAAAGCCTGCCGCGCTGGACCTTTTCGCTCTACTGGCGCACCGACGGTCAGCCGGTATGGAGCGACCCATCGCTGATCGCGCACGAAAAGAGCGCGGCCGATAATGTCGGCCCGCAGCAGGCGGAAAACCTGCTGACGGCGATCGCCGATGAGCTTGGCATCGACACGTCCATGGTCAGCGAAGCCTATGAGGACCCGGCCG
This sequence comes from Mesorhizobium opportunistum WSM2075, assembly GCF_000176035.2. Lineage (NCBI taxonomy): Bacteria > Pseudomonadati > Pseudomonadota > Alphaproteobacteria > Hyphomicrobiales > Phyllobacteriaceae > Mesorhizobium > Mesorhizobium opportunistum. The sequence continues at coordinate 2,123,104 of NC_015675.1, forward strand.
AATGGCTGCTCAAGGAAGGCAAGCTGCCCGAGAATGTCGATCCGTCGAACTCCAAGCTGGAAGACCCGGAAGAACGCAGCCGCATGGCAAAGGTGTTCGAGCGCGGGCTGACCAAGCCGTCTGGCTACGTGCTGCCGGTGCAGCGGTGGAACAGCCAGGCCTCGGACCCTCGCTGGCGATCCGAAAAATGGACGACGCGGCGCGGCCGGCTGTTCCTGGTGCCAGGCGATTCACCGGTCGGCTATCGGCTGCCGCTCGGCACGCTTCCTCACGTGCCGCCGGCGCAGTTCCCCTACATCGTGCCGGTCGATCCGTCGCTGCCGCGTGGACCGTTGCCGACGCGTGAAGCCATGTTGCCAGGGCCCGCGCCAGCCGAGCTTGAAGGCGCCGACGAGATGGCGCGGCGCCAGCAGGCTGCCTCATTTACCGCCGCGACCGGACAGCAGGACCGGGTCGAGCAGGAGATCACCGAGATCGGCGGCGCGGTGCGCACGGCGCTCTCGGTCGAGCCGCGCGATGGACGGTTGTGCGTCTTCATGCCGCCGGTCGAGGCGCTGGAGGACTATCTCGAACTGGTCGCCGCAGCCGAGAATGCAGCAAAGGCGATTGGTCTTCCCGTGCATATAGAGGGCTATGGCCCGCCGCATGATCCTCGCCTCAACGTCATCCGCGTGGCACCCGATCCGGGCGTCATCGAGGTCAACATCCATCCAGCTGCCAATTGGCAGGACTGCGTGGCGACAACTACGGCGATCTATGACGAAGCGCGGCTGACGCGGCTTGGCGCCGACAAGTTCATGATCGACGGCCGCCATACCGGCACCGGCGGCGGCAACCATGTGGTGGTCGGCGGCGCGACGCCCAATGACAGTCCGTTCCTGCGCCGGCCCGATTTGCTGAAGAGCCTGGTGTTGCAATGGCAGCGGCATCCCTCGCTGTCCTATCTGTTCTCCGGCCTCTTCATCGGTCCGACCAGCCAGGCGCCGCGCTTCGATGAAGCGCGTCACGATTCGCTCTACGAGCTCGAGATCGCCATGGCGCAGGTGCCGCATCCGGACACCGGCTCCGCACCTCTGCCGTGGCTGGTCGACCGGCTGTTCCGCAATTTGTTGACCGACGTCACCGGCAACACGCACCGCTCGGAAATCTGCATCGACAAGCTGTTTTCGCCGGACGGTCCGACAGGGCGTCTTGGGCTGGTCGAATTCCGCGGCTTCGAGATGCCGCCCAACGCGCGTATGTCGCTGGCACAGCAATTGCTGGTCAGGGCGATCATTGCTCGCGCGTGGAAAAACCCGCTCGACGGGCGCTTCGTGCGCTGGGGCACCTCGCTGCATGACCGTTTCATGCTGCCGCATCATGTCTGGGCGGATTTTCTCGACGTGCTGGACGACCTCAACCTCAATGGCTTCGAATTCCGTCCCGAATGGTTCGACGCCCAGCTTGAATTCCGCTTTCCCTTCTGCGGCGAGGTCCAGCATGCTGGCATCAAGCTGGAGCTGCGGCAGGCGCTGGAGCCGTGGCATGTGATGGGCGAGCAGGGCGCCATCGGCGGCACCGTGCGCTTCGTCGATTCCTCGGTCGAGCGGCTGCAGGTCAAGACCGAGGGTCTCAACCCCGAGCGTCATGCGATCGTCTGCAATGGCCGCATCGTGCCGATGAAGGTTACCGACAACCGCGAGATCGCGGTGGCGGGCGTCCGCTTCAAGGCCTGGCAGCCGGCCTCCGGCCTGCATCCGGCGCTGCCGGTCAACACGCCGCTGGTGTTCGACATCTATGACCGCTGGTCCGGCCGGGCGGTCGGCGGTTGCGTCTACCACGTCGCCCATCCCGGCGGGCGCAATTACGACACCTTCCCGGTCAACGGCAATGAGGCCGAGGCACGGCGGCTCGCCCGCTTCGAACCGCGCGGCCACACGCCATCGGGCTATGTGCTGCGCGAGGAACAACCGGCGGAAGATTTCCCGATGACCCTTGACCTTCGGCGGCCGGCAAGACTCTGATCAGCGATGGCAAAGGGGAATCACAGAAGGGTACGCGGCAAGCCGCAGACCCACAGCTTGCTGGAGCACTACCAGCCGATTGACGGCGTCGTCGATGAGATGGTCGATGCGTCGGGCAATCCCCGCCCGGTCTGGAAGCATTTCATCGAGGCGCTCGACGAGCTCGGCGCCGAAAAGCTCGGCCAGCGGTTCGCCCGCGCCGACCAGTATCTGCGCGATGCCGGCGTCTACTACCGCGTCTATGACAAGGCCGGCGCCAATGAACGCGAATGGCCGCTGGCGCATGTGCCGCTGCTCATCGAAGACGCCGAATGGGCCGACATCAGCGCCGGCCTTGTCCAGCGCGCCGAGCTGTTCGAGGAAACCATCGCCGATATCTATGGGCCGAACCGGCTCGTCGAAAAGGGCATCCTGCCGGCGGGACTGATTGCCGCCAGCCCGGAATATTTGCGGCCGGTGGTCGGCACCAATCCGGCCGGCGGCCATTTCCTGCATTTCTGCGCCTTCGAGCTTGGCCGTGGACCAGACGGAAGCTGGTGGGTGCTGGGCGACCGCACGCAGGCGCCGTCCGGCGCCGGTTTCGCGCTGGAGAACCGCGTCGCCACCACGCGCGCGCTGTCCGACATCTATGGCGAGATGCATGTGCACCGGCTCGCGGGCTTCTTCCGCCGCTTCCGCGATGCGCTGATCGGCATGGCCAAGGAAACCGACGGCCGCGTCGCCATCCTGACGCCGGGGCCGCTCAATGAAACCTATTACGAACACGCCTATATCGCCCGCTACCTCGGCATCATGCTGCTCGAAGGCGAGGATCTGACCGTTTCCGGCGGCCGGCTGATGGTCCGCACCGTGTCGGGCCTGATGTCGATCAGCGTGTTGTGGCGACGGCTCGATGCCGCTTTCGCCGATCCGCTGGAACTGAGATCGGATTCGCAAATCGGGACGCCGGGGCTGGTCGAGGCGATCCGCCAGGGTGCGGTTGCGACGGTCAATGCGCTGGGCTCGGGGCTGATGGAAACGCGGGCGCTGCTCGGCTTCCTGCCCAAGATCGCGCGCGAGCTGCGCGGGGAGGAACTCAAGTTGCCCAGCGTGGCGACATGGTGGTGCGGGCAACAATCGGAACGGGCCCACGTGCTTGCCAATATCGACCGCATGGTGATCGGCCCGGCACTGTCGACAAGGCTTGCCTTCGAGGATGACGACCAGACCAGGCTTGGCTCGGCGTTGTCGGCCGGAGAGCGGGCGGAGTTGGTGGCGCACATCGAACGCGAGGGCGGTGCCTTCGTCGGCCAGGAAGCGGTGACGCTTTCGACGACACCAGTCTATGTCGGCGGCTGGCTGGAGCCGCGGCCGGCGAGCCTGCGCGTCTATCTGGCGCGCACGCCCGAGGGCTGGACGGTCATGCCGGGCGGTTTTGCCCGCGTCGGCCTGTCGCTCGACCCGACGGCGATAGCCATGCAGCGCGGCGGCCAGGCGGCCGACGTCTGGGTGGTCAGCGACCGGCCGGTGGAGCGCGAAACGCTGCTGCCGCAGGAGGGCGACAGCTTCAACCGCACCCGGCCAGGCAGCCTGCCCAGCCGCGCTGCGGAAAACCTGACCTGGCTCGGCCGCTACATCGAACGCTCGGAAGACACGGTGCGCATCCTGCGCGCCTATCATGTGCGGCTTGCCGAAACATCCGATCCGGACATGCCGCTGCTGGCCGACATCAGGGATTATCTCGAACCGTTCGGCATCGACGTCGAAACGGCGATACCGTCGGGACTGATCGGCACGCTGGACAGCGCCGTCTACAGCGCCGGGCAGATCCGCGACCGCTTCTCACCGGATGGCTGGCTGGCGCTCAAGGACCTGTCGAAGACCATCCATCAGTTCGCAACGACGGTGTCGCCGGGCGACGACGCGACGCGGGCAATGACCGTCATCCTGCGCAAGCTTGCCGGCTTCTCCGGCCTGCTGCACGAGAACATGTACCGCTTCGCCGGCTGGCGCTTCCTCGAGATCGGCCGGCGGCTGGAGCGCGGCATCCAGATCGCCCGCACGCTCGCCCGGCTGACCAGCACCAAGGCGCCGGACGGCGCGCTCGACATGATGTTGGAGATCGGCGACAGCGTGATGACCCATCGCCGGCAATATCCGGTGCAGGCCGGCCGGCGCACGGTGATCGATCTTCTGGCGCTCGATCCGCTCAATCCGCGCTCGATCCTGTTCCAGCTCGAAAGGCTGAAGGCCGAGATCGGCCTGTTGCCCTCGGTTGGCGGCGAGGGGCATATGTCGCCGGCGGCGAAGGAGATCCTGCAGCTCAACACGGCCATCGCCATCAAGGAGCCGTCGGACATGACGGCAAAGGCTCTGGATGATCTCGCCAGCGAGATAGGCGGCCTCTACAGCAGCCTTTCGAAGGCCTATTTCGGCTAGGCCCGGATCGCACGGTTTTGCGACCGGAACCCGAGCCAAGACAAGACAAGAAAAGTGGCGCATGCTTTACGACATCAGGCTTCATCTCCATTACGACTACGCAGCCGCGGCCGGCGGCGGCCGTCATCAGATCCGTGTTCTGCCGTCGACGATTTCCGGCGTGCAGCGCGTCATTGCGGCATCCCTGTCCTTTGCGCCGGCGCCCAACGAACGGTCGGATTTCTCTGACTTCTTCGGCAACAGCGTTACCTCGATCGCCTTTCGCGACGCGCATGACGCGCTCGACATCAGGATGAGCGCACGCGTCTCGGTGTCGCGGCCCGAGCCGGGGCTCGATGTGTCGCCCGATATCGGCCGGCTCAGGCAGGAACTCGCCGTGGTGCGGTCGTTGGCGTCTGCCTCGCCGCATCACTTTCTGACTGCCAGCAGCCATGCGGGCATCGATGCCGCGATCACCGCCTATGCGCAGGACAGCGTCAGCAATTCGGCCGCCGGTACTGCGATGACCCTGTGCAACCGCATCCATCGCGATTTCACCTATGATGGCGAGGCGACCACGGTGCGGACCCGGGCCAGCGATGCTTTCCGGTTGAAGCGCGGCGTTTGCCAGGATTTTTCGCACATCATGATCGCCGGATTGCGCGGGCTCGGCATTCCGGCCGGCTATGTCAGCGGCTTCCTGCGCACCATTCCACCGAAGGGGAAGCCGCGGCTGGAAGGCGCCGATGCCATGCACGCCTGGGTCAAGGTGTGGTGCGGGCGCGACGCCGGCTGGCAGGAGTTCGACCCGACCAACGGCATGCGGGCCAGCAACGACCATATCACGGTCGGCTTCGGCCGCGATTATTCGGACGTGGCACCGATCGTCGGTGTGTTGAAGACCACCGGCGGGCAGGTCGGCGAGCAGGCTGTCGACGTCATTCCGGTCGCCCTTGAAAAGGCGTGAGGCGGACCGAAACAGGAGGCGCACCCTGTCGCTGCAAATGCGGTGGATGAAGCGGCTTCTCAAACATCGAAGGGGCCGCTATTCTATGTTCGTTTCGAGGGCACAGCCATTATACTGCTAGAGCGCGCAGGCGCGGGATTTTGTAATTGAAAGCGGTCAGCGTCGTCATTCCTGCCCACAACGCGTCGGCTACCATTGGGACAACGTTGGCGTCGCTGCGAGGCGAGGCCGAGGTCATCGGCGAGATCCTGCTGGTCGACGACGCATCGACGGACGACACGGCGGCGGTCGCAAGGCGGGCGGCGGCGCAACTGTCGCTGCCGCTACGCGTGTTGCCGGCCGACTGCCGCGATGCCGGTGGCGCCCGCAACGGGGCGCTGGCGCAGGCGCTTCATCCCTGGGTATATCTGATCGACGCCGACGACCTGCATCTTCAAGGTGGATTGCGCGCGCTGCTGCGGCAGGCCCAGAGCCAGCCGAAAGCCGACATGATCGTTGGCGCCTACCGCCGACGCGTGAATGGCCAGGACCGGCAGATTAAGGTGCCGAACGGCTATCAGGACGCCTGCCTCGCAAACGCTTCGGCCTATGTCAAAGGCGATATACGTTCGGTGGCCGTTGGCAGCGTGCTGGCATCTCGGCGCCTGATCGGCGAAACACGGTTTCCGGTCAGCCTTGCCTATGACGAGGACACGCTGTTCTGGGCGCGGCTGATGAGCAAGGCGTCGCTGGCCATGATCCCGCAGCCCGTCATGGTCTATGAGGTTTCGCCGGCCCGTTCCGACGATCGTTTCGCGATCAACCCGGTGCGGCGCTTCCTGGAGTGGCGCCGGGAATTGCGCACGCTCACCGATTGCAACATCCCGGTCTCGGCACTGAAGACGAGGGAGGGGCTTGTCGCCCTCAAGATCGCGCGCGTCCACTATGCACGCGGCGATCTCGACACCGCCGCGCGCTTCCTGGCGGTGGCCGCAGCCGCGCCGAAGCGGCGGTCGGAAGCCTGGCGCTGCCTGCGCTACAGGCTGAAGCTCGCCGTACGGTGCCGTCTGTCGGCACCACGGATAGAGCTGCAAGGCGCCCTCTAACTCTTTCTTTTGACGCAACTCCCAAAGGGAAAGCGCTGCGCTTTTCCCGGGAAACCGTTTCATATTTTTCCTGGAATTGCTCTGGATTCCCTGCATCTCGCCGGCCGACGGATGTCGGTTACCATCGACTTTGCGGCCGGCGGTGGAACCAGCGGTCAGCCAACGGCTTATGTACGGGTATTTGCGTGGAGCCGTCATGCTGCGGAGATCTGGATTATCGCGCGGCATGTCGGCCGGCAGCTGCGCTGCGCCGAAGAACGGGGCGCAAACCTCGGCCGAGCACGCTGCGCTGACCTATGTCAGCGATGCCGAGCCCGGTATTCGCCGGCTGAAGGCAGGTAAGGGATTTTCCTACGAGCGACCGGACGGGCGACCGGTCTCGGATGCCACCAGGGCACGTATCGAGGCTATCGTCATCCCGCCGGCGTGGACGGATGTCTGGATCTCGCCCGACGCCAATGGGCATATCCAGGCGACCGGAAGGGATCAGCGGGGGCGCAAGCAGTATCGCTATCATCCGCAATGGGCCGAAGAACGCGACAGCGCCAAATATTCGAGCCTCGTCGCCTTCGCCGAAAGCCTGCCGGAATTGAGGCGCAGGATAGACAGCGACCTGCGCCGCCACGGTCTGCCGCTGGAACGCGTCGTCGCCGCGGTCGTCTGGCTGCTCGACAACACGATGATACGCGTCGGCAATGCCGCCTACGCCCGCGACAACAAGAGCTTCGGACTGACGACATTGCGGGATCGGCATGTCGACATCAAGGGATCGAGCCTGCGGTTCGCCTTCAAGGGCAAGTCCGGGAAGGAATGGAAATTGAAACTGGTCGATCGCCGCATCGCCGGGATCGTACGGGGCGCGCAGGACCTGCCTGGCCAGAAACTGTTCCAATACCTGGACGAGGACGACAACAGACGGCCGGTCCGTTCGGAGGACATCAACCTCTATATCCGGCAGGCCGCGGGCGACGCATTCACTTCGAAGCATTTCCGCACATGGGGCGGCACCATCCGTGCCGCTTCGCTGTTTGCGCAGACGGAATTGCCCGAAAGCCAGGCGCAGCAAAAGCGTGTGATGAACAGCGTCATCGACAAGGTGGCCGAGCGGTTGGGCAACACTCGCGCCGTCTGCCGAAAATGCTATATCCACCCGCGGGTCCTCGAAGCCTGGTCACAGGGGCGCCTACTTGCCGAAATAGCCGAAGCCAACAGGCGCAAGCGTTCCATCGACGGTCTCGACGAGGAGGAAGCGCTCGTGCTGAGATGGTTGAGGGCACATGAAGGTTGATTGCGGTTGCCAGCGGCGCCAAATCCAAAGCCGTCGGATTTTTTTATCGACGTCATGTCGGGATCGGCCTTACTGTTTCGTCCTTTGATACAGAAAAGGACCGCCCATGCTTTATGCCATCCTCTGCTATGCCTCCGAAGACGTCGTCTGCTCCTGGAGCAAGGAGCAGGACGACAAGGTCATGACCGATCTCCTCGACGTTCAGCAGAAATACGCCAATGCCGGCCGGCTCGGCCCGGTGGCACGGCTTTTGCCGACGACGGCGGCGACGACGCTGCGGAAGGTCAAGGGCGAATCGGTCGTCATCGACGGGCCGTTCGCCGAGACCAAGGAACAGTTCCTCGGCTTCTACACGCTTGATTGCGCCGATCTCGACGAGGCGGTCGAATTCGCGCGCGAACTCTCCGAGGTCAACCCGAGCGGCGGTTCCTACGAGATCCGGCCGGTCTCCATCTTCAATCCCACCAGGGTTGCCGTATGACCGAACTTGCCTGGATCAGCTCCGCGATCAGCGCCGCCCGCCCGCAGGCGATGGGAGCGCTGCTGCGCTATTTCCGCGATCTCGATACCGCGGAGGAAGCTTTCCAGGATGCCTGCCTCAGGGCGTTGAAGAACTGGCCGCAGAACGGGCCGCCGCGCGACCCGGCGGCCTGGCTTATCTTCGTCGGCCGCAACAGCGGCATCGACGCGGTGCGCAAGCGCGCCAAACAGGCGCCGATGCCGGAAGAGGACCAGATCTCCGATCTGGAGGATGCCGAAAGCGATATCGCCGAGCGGCTGGACGGCGCGCATTACCGCGACGACATCCTGCGGCTCCTGTTCATCTGCTGCCACCCTGACTTGCCCGCGACACAGCAGATCGCCGTCGCGCTGCGCATCGTCTCCGGTCTCACCGTCAAGCAGATCGCGCGCGCCTTCCTGGTCGGTGAAAGCGCCATGGAACAACGCATCACCCGCGCCAAGGCACGCATCGCGGACGCCGGCGTGCCGTTCGAGACACCGGGCGCGGTCGAGCGCTCGGAACGGCTGGCCGCGGTGGCGGCCATGGTCTACCTGATCTTCAACGAAGGCTATTCGACCAACAGCGGCGAGGCGCCAGCCCGTGCACCGCTCTGCGAGGAGGCAATCCGGCTGGCTCGGCTGCTGCTCAGGCTGTTCCAGGCCGAACCGGAGATCATGGGGCTGACGGCGCTGCTTTTGCTGCAGCATGCGCGCGCGCCGGCCCGTTTCGACGAAGACGGCGAGATCGTGCTGCTCGAGGACCAGGATCGCGGCCTGTGGAGCCGCAAGATGATCGACGAAGGGCTGGCGCTGGTCGACAAGGCGTTGCGCCATCGCAAGCCCGGTCCCTATCAGGTGCAAGCGGCGATCGCGGCGCTGCACGCCCGGGCTACGAAGGCCGAGGATACCGACTGGGTGGAGATCGACCTGCTTTACGGCCTGCTCGAACAGATGCAGCCATCGCCGGTGGTGACGCTCAACCGCGCGGTTGCGGTCTCCAAGGTGAGCGGCCCGGAAGCAGCCCTTGCCATCATCGAACCGCTGGAGCCGAGGCTTTCCGGCTATTTCCACTTCTTCGGCCTCAAGGGCGGGCTGTTGATGCAGCTCGACCGGGGCGACGAGGCGCGCATCGCCTTCGACCGCGCCATCGCGCTTGCCAATACGGCGGCCGAAGCGGCCCATATCCGCATGCATATCGACCGCCTGATGAAGGACGGCGCCGTGCGCGCGCCGGCAAAAAAGGCCAACTGAGCTCCGTCTGCCTGGCTCAATCGTGCAGGTCGGGCTTGGACCATGCCGGGGTGGCGATTTTCCCCCGAAACGCGTAATGCCACGCCATGACCGTGCCCGATATGCCAGCCGGCACGCGGGTAACGTGGCGCGAAGCTCTGACCGAAGCCATTTGAGCGACGGGATCTGAAAGGGACAAAAATGACGATAGCGAAGGAAACGGCCGAACTTCTGGCGAAACTGGGTGTCGCCAAGGACGCGCTTGTTGGCGGCGACCTGATCGTGCGCAGCCCGGTGACGGGCGAGGAGATCGCGGCGCTGAAGACCATCTCGCCGACTGAGGCGGCCAAGACCATCGATGCCGCGCACAAGGCGTTCCAGTCCTGGCGGCTGGTTCCGGGCCCGAAGCGCGGCGAACTGGTGCGCCTGCTTGGCGAGGAACTGCGCGCGCACAAGGCCGAGCTCGGCCGGTTGGTGTCGATCGAGGTCGGCAAGATCCCGTCCGAGGGCCTCGGCGAAGTGCAGGAGATGATCGACATATGCGATTTCGCCGTTGGTCTGTCCCGGCAATTGTACGGCCTGACCATCGCCACCGAGCGTCCGGGCCACCGGATGATGGAAACCTGGCATCCGCTTGGCGTCGTCGGCGTCATTTCGGCCTTCAACTTCCCGGTCGCGGTATGGTCGTGGAACGCAGCGCTGGCGCTGGTCTGCGGCGACGCGGTGGTGTGGAAGCCGTCGGAGAAGACGCCGCTGACCGCACTTGCCTGCGAGGCGATCTTCAAGCGCGCCGTCAAGCGCTTCGGCGCGGACGCGCCTCAGGGCCTGGCGCCGGTGCTGATCGGCGATCGTGCGGTCGGCGAGATCCTGGTCGACCATCCCAAGGTGCCGCTGGTTTCGGCCACCGGCTCGACCCGGATGGGCAGGGACGTCGGGCCGCGCCTGGCCAAGCGCTTCGCGCGCGCCGTGCTGGAGCTCGGCGGCAACAATGCCGGCATCGTCTGCCCGACGGCGGACCTCGACATGGCGCTGCGCGCGATTGCCTTTGGAGCGATGGGCACCGCCGGCCAGCGTTGCACGACGCTGCGGCGCCTGTTCGTGCATGACAGCGTCTATGACGCCCTGGTTCCACGTCTGAAGAAAGCATACGAAAGTGTTTCGGTCGGCAACCCGCTGGAGACCTCTTCGCTGGTCGGGCCGCTGATCGACAAGGCTGCCTTCGACAACATGCAGAAGGCCTTGAAGGAAGCGGTGTCGCATGGCGGCAAGGTGACTGGCGGGGCGCGGCTCGAGAACGGTCATCCGGACGCCTACTACGTGCACCCGGCGCTGGTCGAGATGCCGAAACAGGTCTCGCCGGTGACGGAAGAGACCTTCGCGCCGATCCTTTATGTGATGAAATATTCGGATTTCGATACCGTGCTCGACGAGCACAACGCGGTTGGCGCCGGCCTTTCGTCGTCGATCTTCACCCGTGACCTGCAGGAATCCGAGCGCTTCCTCGGGGTTGACGGTTCGGACTGCGGCATCGCCAACGTCAATATCGGCACGTCGGGGGCCGAGATCGGCGGTGCTTTCGGCGGCGAAAAGGAAACCGGCGGCGGCCGCGAGAGCGGCTCCGATGCGTGGAAGGCCTATATGCGGCGCGCCACCAATACGGTGAACTATTCCAAGGCGCTGCCGCTTGCCCAGGGTGTCTCGTTCGACATCGATTGAGACAGTCGGGGCTTACCCTAGATCAGTGTCGGTGCTCGGCGAGCATGAATCGACACAGGTGGAGGGCGTACACAACGCCGTAACGCTGGACAGTCTTTCGCGCTTGTCCGGCGTTGGCCTTTCGTAGCGTCTTTTCATGCGGATTTCTCACCGACCGCAACGCCGCACAGGCGGCGGCAATCAAAGTGTCTACCTGCCATGCCGGATTTGTGCATCTCCCGTATGGGGGATGCCGCCCGGATCATCCGCCTGCCGGAGAGGTGACGCAAGCGGTCCGGCGTTCCACGAAAACGCCGAACCGCATGATCTCGTTGGTTTGTGGGAGGGAAGCCGTCTCACACTTTTCCTGGAATTGCTTCGATGCCCGATATTGCTCAATTGCCTTGCGATGGCGGGAAGCAAGCTTTGAAGGCACCGTCGACGACGGCCAGCTTGGCGGCCTGGACGGTCATGTATTCCTCGTAGAATCCGTGTGATACCCACATCACCGAATGGCCTCGCTGGCCGAGCCAGCCGATGCTGCCGAGTTCCTCGGCGGTGCGCAGTTTGCGGCCGAGATGGGTCCGCGACAGCTTGAGCCATTTGGCGAAGTCGCCGATCGAAACCACGCTGGTCGGAATCCGCTCCAGGTCGGCATGGTCGGGATCGATGCCTGACATCAACCAGTCCATGACGATGCCGCCATTGTTGAGCCAGATGAACAGGGAAAAGGTCTGGTTGGGTTCGCGCACTGGCTTTGAGGCAAGCAGGCCGTCAGCCACCAGGGGCTGCAACGTGGCAAGCATGTCGGGCCGGTCCAGGTATCTGGCCAGCCGGTCGCCGCCGTCGATATGGTCAAGCGTGCGCAGATGGGCGATCACCCAGCCGGTGAATCTCTCGATGGTGGCCGCCGTCGGTTGCAGGGGATGGGTGCGACCGTCTCCACCCGCCACATACTCGGCGATGTTGTAGTGCAGCATCTCCTTGATGAAAGCGTCTGCCGTGTTGCGGCTGGCTACCTCGTTCTTGTGCACAACCTCGATGAAGCGCGATACGGTCAGTTCCTTGCGGCGGTCGTTAGGGTCGCGCCTGAAGTGCATGGCCAGGCCGGCATGACCCATCAGCCAGCGCTGCTGCGTGGCAAAAATGGACGCCAGCCGCGGGCTCTCCTCATAGATTCGGATCAGCGCCTTCGACTGTTCTTGAACGTAGCGGTGCAGGGCCGGATGTCGGGCTATGTCTTCCAGATTCAGCGCTGGTCTCCTGATGCTTGAATCAAACTCGCATGGCGAAGTTACGTTTCCCATTTTTCAGTCTTCAACACTTCTGTCCAGACGTACCAATTGTGGAGAACAGGCCAGCCAAGGCATGGAGCTACGGCGATGGGGCATAGTCCAGTCCGCTAACTGATTGCTATGACTTGGAAAACCCCTCCCAATGATAGTCAGCCGAACGGCCCCCCGTTGAATTGACCTTCATCAGGGCCAGGCATAGTTTCCGCGTCATTCCGAGCGGCGGGGCACGCCTTTCGGACATGGGTGCAGACCAGCCGTGGTTTTGACGAGCGATAAGACATCGCCCGGCGGCGAAGCTTTGCCGCGTTCTACTCCGAAATGCGAGTGACTGAGAGGACTATCGAAAGAAGATCGTGATTGGCAAAAATGCCGGCAACTCTTGCCTCGACAATCCCCTGCTTGACGCCCTGCAACTGATCCACGACCACTTTTGCCTCGACAGACATGCCGCTCGGTTCGACCCGGTGGCGATGCACCGCGTAGGCACTCGATAAAGGCATCGCCGCCAGAAGCGATGCGATTGCTATGATCTTCGGTGTGAAACTGCGCATGGTCGCGCCTCCCTTCAGCGGAAAAAGCGGTAAAGGTATCGCTTTCCAATCGCGGGCCATCCACTCCCGTCGCGTCGCGATGATCCTCTCATCGCCGGCGGTTCGTGGCCCTGTAATCCATATAGAGGGCGTTCCAACTCGTTAGAGGGCAAGGAACGCAAAGTGGACAGCTTGTGATCGGCGGCCGGTCAAACGCCTTGGACGCAGCTCATTCGGCGGCCTGGACGCGGTTGGCCAGGATGATGGCGCGGATCTCGGACCGGCAGGAGCCGCAATTGGTGCCGGCCTTCAGGGCATCGCCGATGGCTTCGACGGTCGTGCAGCCGGCCGCCACGGCGGTCACGATCTGGTTGACGCCGACGGTGAAGCAGGAGCAGACGGTCGCGCCGGCATCGGGCCGTTCGGCGCCGGCACGACCGGCGACGATGCGGAAGCGTTCGCGTTGGCCGGCGTGGGATATTTCCAACTGTTCAGCCGCCCAGCCGCGCGACACAGCGACCGGACCGGGCGCGACGAACAAGGCGCCGGCGAGGTGCTCGCCATCGAAAGCGGCAATGCGATGCTGTCCGGCATCGCGGTCGTGATAGGCAAGCATTTCTGCTCGCGGCTCCACACCGAACATTGACCGGGCAAAGCCCGTCCAATCGACCTCCGGCTCGGCGAAAGCAAGCTCGACTCGCCAGCCACCCTTGCAGCGAGTTGCCGCCCAATAGGGAGCGGCAATTGCTTGGGGACGTTGCCGCATCACGGCGAAACCAAAGGCCCTGGCGGCAAATTTCTCGATATGGGCCGCGACGTGCTTCAGCGCCGGCTGGCCTGAGATTGGATCGGTGAGCGGCGCGGTAAGCGTGTCGAGCCGCCCTTTGGCGGCGAACTGATCGGTCCAGTGCATCGGCGCGAAGAGGCTGCCACGGCGCTGGCGGGCCGTGATCAGCGCACGTGCGAACACTTCGCCACGCGGGCTGGAGATGCGCACGATGTCGGCATCGCCAATGCCACGGTGTTCTGCATCCGCCGGATGGATTTCGACGAAGGGCTCGGCGATGTGCTGGGACAGACGCGGGCTTTTGCCGGTGCGCGTCATCGTGTGCCAATGGTCGCGGATCCGGCCGGTGTTGAGGACGAGTGGGAAGTCAGGTGTGGTGCGGATTTCCGTGGTGGCGCGGATGGCGATGAAGCGCGCCTTGCGGTCGGGGGTATAGAAATTGCCGTTGGCGAAGAAGCGGGTGGTGGAGGGGCCAGGTCCAGCTTGAACACCCCCCTCTGTCCTGCCGGACATCTCCCCCGCAAGGGGGGAGATTGGCAGCTTCGACGCCGGCAGGTTTCCTGCGTCGCTGGTGATTGGCGAAGGCCGCGACAATAGCTGATCTCCCCCCTTGCGGGGGAGATGGCCGGCAGGCCAGAGGGGGGTGCCTGGGCTCGGCGCTGGCCATTGGAAAGGCGCCAGCGCGTCGTATTCATCCGCATCGACACCCTCATAAGCACCAATATCGAAATCCCGCGCGCCATCGTTCTCGAAGCCCGACAGCGCGGCATGCTCGCCAAAAACCGCCGCCGGCGTCTCATGCGCAAACGCTTCGCCAAATCCCATCCGACGCGCCACCTCGGCAATGATCCACCAGTCGGGCCGCGCTTCGCCGGGCAGGCTGAGAAACGCGCGCTGGCGCGAGATGCGGCGCTCGGAATTGGTGACAGTGCCGTCCTTCTCGCCCCAGGCGGCGGCCGGCAGCCGGACATGGGCGTGGCGGACGGTGTCGGTGCTCACCAGCACGTCGGAGACCACGACGAACGGGCAAGCCTTGATCGCGGCCTCGACGGCATCGGCGTCCGGCATCGAATCGACCGGGTTGGTGGCTATGATCCACAGCGCCTTGATGCGCCCGTCGGCCACGCCTTGAAACATCTCGACCGCCTTCAGGCCAGGCTTTTGCGCGACAGCAGGTGCATTCCAGAAGCGCCGCACGCGGTCACGGTGTTCGGGGTTCTCGATCTCCATATGGGCGGCGAGCATGTTGGCCATGCCGCCGACCTCGCGGCCGCCCATGGCGTTGGGCTGGCCGGTCACCGAAAATGGTCCGGCGCCCGGCCTGCCGATGCGGCCGGTGGCGAGATGACAGTTGATGATGGCGTTGACTTTGTCGGTGCCGGAGGACGACTGGTTCACGCCCTGGCTGTAGACGGTCACCGTCTTGGCGGTCGCGGCAAACAGGCTGTAGAAACGGACAAGCTCGTCTTCGCCGAGGCCCGTCGCTGCGGCAACGCCCGCCAGATCGAGCGCCGAGGCGGCGAAAAGCGCTTGTCCGAAGCCGGTGGTGTGCGCGGTGATATAGGCGCGGTCCAGCGCATTGTGCTGGCCGAGCCAGGCGAGCAGACCGGTGAACAAGGCGACGTCGCCGTCCGCCGCGATCGCCAGGTGCATGTCGGCAATGTCCGATGTCATGGTGCGGCGCGGGTCGACCAGCACGATCTTCATGTCCGGCCGCTTTTCGCGGGCCGCGGCGATGCGCTGGTAGAGGACGGGATGGCACCAGGCGAGGTTGGAGCCGACCAGCACGATCAGGTCGGCAAGCTCGAGATCGTCGTAGTTCCCCGGCACGGTGTCGGAGCCGAAGGCGCGGCGGTGGCCGGCGACCGACGAGGCCATGCAGAGCCGCGAATTGGTGTCGATGTTGGCCGAGCCGACAAAACCCTTCATCAGCTTGTTGGCGAGGTAATAGTCCTCGGTCAGCAACTGGCCGGAGACGTAGAAGGCGACCGCATCCGGTCCGTGCTCGGCGATGGTTTGCGAGAAGGTCGACGCGACAAGGTCGAGCGCCTCGTCCCAGCCGGCGCGGCTGCCGTGGATTTCAGGATGAAGCAGCCTGCCTTCGAGGTCGATGGTTTCGGCCAAAGCCGAACCTTTCGAACAGAGCCTGCCGAAATTCGCGGGATGGTCGGGGTCGCCGCGGACGGACACTTGCCCGTCCGCGGCAACCTTCGCCAGCACGCCGCAGCCTACCCCGCAATAGGGGCAGGTGGTCCTCACCTCGCGCGCTGCTTCAATGTCCATGTTCAGGCCGCGCGGCTGGCCAGCGCTTCCAGCGCGATGAACAGATGTTCGCCTTCCCGTTTCACCGGGATGGTGCGGACCGCGCCCTCGTCGGCGCCGAGCGCCTTGCCCGTCTCCAGCGAGATCACCCAATTGTGCAGAGGGCAGGTCACCGCGGCGCCATGGACGATGCCCTGGCTAAGCGGCCCGCCTTTGTGCGGGCAATGGTCATCGATGGCATAGACCTGGTCGTCGGCGGTGCGGAAGACAGCGACCTTGCCTTCAGGCGTGGCGACGCAGCGTGCGCCACGGCGCGGGATGTCGGAGAGGGTGCCGATGGCGATCCAGTTCATGTGGGCGCTCCCGGCTCTGCTTGATGTGTAAATGCCCAGGCGCCCCCCTCTGTCCTGCCGGACATCTCCCCCGCAAGGGGGGAGATTGGCAGCTTCGACGGTGGCATCCAGCTGCCGGCTTTGGAGATTGGCGAAAACCGAAACGACATCCGATCTCCCCACTTGAGGGGGAGATGGCCGGCAGGCCAGAGGGGGGCGCCTCGCGCAAACATCTCCATCACTCCGCCGCCTCGGCAAACCCGACCGAAGCCATCGGACGGAATTCGTGCTTGTCCTTGCCGGAGACGCGCTCCGACCACGGATCGACCTGGGCGAACT
Organism: Mesorhizobium opportunistum WSM2075; assembly: GCF_000176035.2. NCBI lineage: Bacteria > Pseudomonadati > Pseudomonadota > Alphaproteobacteria > Hyphomicrobiales > Phyllobacteriaceae > Mesorhizobium > Mesorhizobium opportunistum. Next base: position 2,139,815 of record NC_015675.1, read on the forward strand.
TCTGCGAGAAGACGAAGCGCTCGTAATAGGCCTTGCGCTTGTCCGCATCGTCCATGATCTGGCGCTTGATCTCGGGGATGCCGATGCGCTTGGCCCATTTGTAGATGCGTTCGAGATAGCGGCCCTGCTCGCGGTACATCTGTGTCAGCGCCACGATATGCTGCAGCGCCTCGTCTTCCGTCTTCACGAGGCCGAGCACTTCGGTGCCCTTGATGTCGAGGCCGGCGGCACCGGCGAAATGGATCTCGTAGCCACTGTCGACGCAGATGACGCCGACATCCTTGCAGGTCGCCTCGGCGCAGTTCCTCGGGCAGCCCGACACCGCCATCTTGACCTTGGCCGGGGTCCACGAGCCCCACATGAATTTCTCGATGCGGATGCCGAGCCCGGTCGAATCCTGCGTGCCGAAGCGACACCAGTCGGAACCGACGCAGGTCTTCACCGTACGCAGGCCCTTGGCATAGGCGTGGCCCGAGACGAAGCCGGCCTGGCCGAGATCGGCCCACACCGCCGGCAGGTCCTCCTTGCGGATGCCCAGCATGTCGATACGCTGGCCGCCCGTGACCTTGACCATCGGGATCTCGAACTTGTCGACGACATCGGCGATGGCGCGCAGCTCGGCCGCATTGGTCACGCCGCCCCACATGCGCGGCACCACCGAATAGGTGCCGTCCTTCTGGATGTTGGCGTGGACGCGCTCGTTGATGAAACGCGATTGATAGTCGTCGGCGTACTCGTCCGGCCAATCGCAGACGAGGTAGTAGTTGAGCGCCGGCCTGCATTTGGCGCAGCCGCAGGAGGTCTTCCACTCCAGTTCCTGCATGACGGCGGGAATGGTCTTCAGCCCCTTGGCCTTGATCAGCCGGCGCACCTCGTCATGGCCGAGCGTGGTGCAGCCGCACATCGGCTGTACGGCGGCCGGGTTGTAGTTGTCGCCAATGGTCAGCACCATCAGCTTCTCGACCAGCCCGGTGCAGGAGCCGCAGGAGGCCGACGCTTTGGTGTGAGCCCTGACGTCGTCGAGCGAGGTCAGGCCCTTGGCTGTGATCGTACTGGTGATCTTGCCCTTGCAGACGCCGTTGCAGCCGCAGATTTCCGCATCATCCGGCAAGGCTGCAACGGCCGCCATAGGGTCCAGCGGGGCACCCCCCTGGTAGGACTGGCCGAAGATCAACGTATCGCGCATTTGCGATATGTCGGTCTGTTTCTTCTTGAGGTCGTTGAACCAGGCGCCGTCCGCCGTCTCGCCATAGAGCACGGTGCCGATGATGCGGTCGTCCTTGAGCACGAGCCGCTTGTAGACGCCGGCCGCCGCATCGCGCAGCACGATCTCCTGGCGATCCTCGCCTTCGGCGAAATCGCCGAGCGAGAACAGGTCAATGCCGGTAACCTTGAGCTTGGTTGGCGTGTCCATGTGGACGAAGGCGGCAGCCTCGTCGCCGGCGAGTTGGCTCGCGGCAACGCGCGCCATCTCATAGAGCGGCGCCACCAGCCCATAGACCATGCCGTTGACCTCGGCGCATTCACCGAGCGCGAAGATGTCGGGGTCGTTGCTGCGCATGCCGGCGTCGACGACGATGCCGCGATTGACGGCAATGCCCGCCTCTTTGGCCAGCGCCGCATTGGGCCGGATGCCGACCGCCATCACCACCAAAGTCGCCGGGATGACTGTGCCGTCGGCAAGTTCGACCTGCTCCACCTTGCCGTTGCCCGTGATCGCCTGTGTGTTGGCCTTGGTGATGACCTTGATGCCGCGTTCTTCGACCGCGCGCTGCAGGAGATAGCCGGCGGCCGGATCGAGCTGGCGCTCCATCAGCGTCGGCATGACGTGCAGCACGGTGACGTCCATGCCCTGCGCGCTCAGGCCGGCCGCGGCCTCGAGCCCAAGCAGGCCGCCGCCGATAACCACGGCCTTGGACCTGGACTGGGCGGCAAGCATCATCGCCTGGACGTCGTCGAGGTCGCGATAGGTCAGCACGCCGGGCAGATTGTGGCCCGGCACCGGGATGATGAACGGCACCGAGCCGGTGGCGATGACCAGTTTGTCGTAGGGTTCGGTGACGCCGTGGTCCGAGGTGACGGTCTTCGCTGCCCGATCAATAGCGACGATCTTGTGGCCCTTGTACAGCGTGATGTCGTTGGCGATGTACCAGCCATCGCCATGGATGATGATTTCCTCATACGCCTTTTCACCGGACAGCACCGGCGACAGCATGATGCGATCGTAGTTCACCCTGGGCTCGGCGTTGAAGATGGTGACCTGGTAGCGGCCCGGCGCTCGCTCCAACAGGTGCTCCAGCATGCGCCCAGGGGCCATGCCGTTTCCGATGATGACGAGTTTTTCGGTCATTGGCCTACTCCGCGGCTTCGACGAAGCGGTGGCGTTCGTAGAGGAATTTCAGCACCGCCTCGCGGCAGCGCAGGAAGGTGCGATCCGAGGCGAGTTCGATGCGCCGGCGGGGGCGGGCCAGCGGCACGGGAAGAACCTCGCCGATGGTCGCGGCCGGGCCGTTGGTCATCATGACGATGCGGTCGGAGAGCAGCACCGCCTCATCGACATCATGGGTGATCATGATCGTCGTCGAGCCGAGCCTGGAATGGATGTCCATCACCGCGTCCTGCAGATGCGCGCGCGTCAACGCGTCGAGCGCGCCGAACGGCTCGTCGAGCAGCAGGATCTTCGGCTCCATGGCCAGCGCGCGCGCGATGCCGACGCGCTGCTTCATGCCGCCCGAGATCTCCGCCGGGCGCTTGTCCCTGGCATGCGCCATCTGCACGAGGTCGAGATTGCGCATGATCCAGTCATGCCGCTCGGCCTTGCTCTTGGAACGGCCAAAGACTTTCGACACCGCCAGGTTGATGTTCTCGTAGACCGTCAGCCACGGCAAAAGGCTGTGGTTCTGGAACACCACGGCGCGCTCGGGTCCGGGGCTGTCGACCTCCTTGTTCTCGAGCAGCACGGCGCCAGCGGACACCGTGGTCAGCCCGGCGATCAGGTTGAGCAAGGTCGACTTGCCACAGCCTGAGTGACCGATGATGGAGACGAATTCGCCCTTGTCGATGGTCAGCCGGATGTCCTTCAGGACCTCGCTGACCTGGCCGCCGCGGGCGAAGGATTTGTCGATATGGTCGAGTTTCAGGTAGGCGGTCATCACGCTCTCCTCACTTTGCCGTCGTGCCGCGCGTGACGAAGACGCCGACCGCGGCGACCAGGCGGTCGAGGCAGAAGCCGGTGACGCCGATATAGGCGAGCGCGACGATGATGTCGGGCAGCCGCGACGAGTTCCACGCGTCCCAGATGAAGAAGCCGATGCCGACGCCGCCTGTCAGCATTTCGGCGGCCACGATGGCGAGCCACGACAGGCCGATGCCGATCCTGAGGCCGGTGAAGATGTAGGGTGCCGCGGCCGGCACCATGATCTTGATGAAGAATTCGAGCGGGTTGAGCCGCAGGATGCGGGCGACGTTGCGGTAATCCTGCGGGATGTTGCGCACGCCGACGGCGGTGTTGATGATGATCGGCCAGATCGAGGTGATGAAGATGACGAACAGCGCCGACGGGCTGGAATCGCGGAACGCGGCCAGCGACAGCGGCAGCCAGGCGAGCGGCGGCACGGTGCGCAGGATCTGGAACACCGGATCGAGGCCGCGCATCGCCCAGATAGACTGGCCGACCAGCGCGCCAAGCGCTACGCCGACGACCGCCGCCATGCCGAAGCCGATGGCAACACGCTGCAGCGAGATCAGCACCCGCCAGGCCAGCCCGATATCCTGCGGGCCATTGTTGAAGAACGGATGGGCGATGAGGTCGTAGGCCTCGTTCCACACTTGGCTGGGCGGCGGCAGGCTCGATGTCGGCGACGAGCAGGCGATTTGCCAGACGACGAGCATCAAAGCGATGACGACGACCGGCGGCACCAGCGTGCTCGCCAGCTTTCCGGCGATCGCGACCGGATCGAAGTGGCGTCGTGCCTTGACCGTGAAGGCGATGACTTCGGCCGGCTTGGCGGGAAAGGCCTTCACCTTGGTGTCCTCGATCGTCTGGATAGACATGTCTGGGAAAAACTCCGTGGGCAGGTGGTGAGGGCCAGTGCGACGGCACGAACGGTGCCGTTGCGCTGGGGACGACAACGGCGCAACGCGCCGTTTGCGCTGGTCAGGCCGAAGCCTTGATCTTGAGGCTGTCGAGATAGGCTGACGGGTTGGCCGGATCGAAGACTTTGCCGTCGAAGAAGGTCTCGACACCGCGCGAGGAGGACGCCGGGATGTCGGCGGTGGCAATGCCGAGATCCTTGGCCGCCTCGCGCCACAGATCCTCGCGGTTGACCTGGTCGACCAGCGCCTTGATGTCGGTGGTCGGCGCGAATTTGCCCCAGCGTATGTTCTCGGCGAGGAACCAGGAATCATGGCTCTTGAAGGGATAGGAGACGCCGCCCTTCCAGAACTTCATGTAGAGATCGGTGCCGGTGGCGACGCGGCCATTGCCGTAGTTGATGTCGCCCTTGAGGCGGCCGATGATGTCGGCGACCGGCACGTTCATCCATTGCCGTTTGCCGATGATGGCGGCCATCTCGTCCTTGTTCTCCGTGGCCTCGCACCATTGCTGGGCTTCCATGACGGCCATCAGGATCGCCTTGGTGGCGTTCGGGTACTTGTCGATGAACTCGGCGCGCAGGCCGAGCGCCTTTTCCGGATGGCCCTTCCACAACTCGCCCGTCGTGGCGGCGGTGAAGCCCACGCCCTGGTGGACGAGCTGCTCGTTCCACGGCTCGCCGACGCAGAACACGTCCATGTTGCCGACCTTCATATTGGCCACCATCTGCGGTGGCGGCACCACGATGGTCGAGACGTCCTTGTCGGGATCGATGCCGCCGGCGGCGAGCCAGTAGCGCAGCCACAAATCATGGGTGCCGCCCGGGAAGGTCATGGCGGCCTTGATGTCCTTGCCGGCCGCCTTCTTGGCCGCGAAGACGTCCTTCAGCTTCGAGGCATCGAGGCCGACGCCGGTGGCGGCATATTCTTGCGCCACCGAAATGCCCTGGCAGTCGTAGTTGAGCCGCGCCACGATCGCCATCGGCATCGGCTGGTTGTTCTGGGTTACCTTGCCGGTGTGCATGAGATAGGGCAGCGGCGTCAGTATATGGGCGCCGTCGATGCCGTTGGCGGCGCCGCCGAGCATCAGATTGTCGCGCGTCGCGCCCCACGAGGCCTGTTTCAGCACCTCGACATCGGGCATGCCGAATTTCGCGAACAGCCCTTTCTCCTTGGCGACCATCAGCGGTGCGGCATCGGTCAGCGCGATGAAGCCGAGCTTGGCGCCAGTGACTTCAGGGGCGGAGGTAGCGGCATGGGCGCCGGACGGAAAGAGCTTGCGGGCGGCCATGAACAGGCCGGCCGTCATCGCGCTGCTGACCAGAAAATCACGACGCGTCACATCCCCGAGCGATGTGCCGGTGCCGATTAATTTCTTCATTGTCTTCTTCATCGTCGTCTCCGGTTGAACGCGATCCGCGCCGTCGATTGACCCAAAAACAAAAAAGCCGCCGGCCAGGTCGTCGCGTCCGGGAATCCGGATCGCGTCTTGACCTGAGCGGCAGCTTTGCCTGTAGCGCCCGCCATTGGACGCCTGTTCCGTGACCCGCGAAGGGCCTGATTATTTCAAAGCAGGAACCATGCCAGTTTGACGGTGAGGGAAAAATATCAATGAAATCATTGATAAACGCCGGTCGTCAACGGGTCAGGCGCTATGGCGAGCAGACCAAAGATTGTTCAGTAGAGCAATCGCGCGCACAATTTTTGTGCAATGCACAAGAATGGCGCGGAAACGATCAAGCTTTCGCGCGGGCCGATTTCTGCTTCTCGACATACGCTTCGATCTGGTCCGGATCGAAGATCTGGCCGTCAAAGAAACCGTCGGGGCCAAGCACCAGGCCCGCCCCGGTCGCGCCGACCGCGGTTGCGGCCTTGAGCGCGCCCTCGACCTTCGAATTAGCGCCCGGCAGCGCCACGCCCAGCGGCTTCAGCGCCGAACGGTAGAGGTCGGGACGGTAGCAGTCGCGGGCAATGGCGAGATTGTCGGGCGTGTGCGCGACATGCCCCCAGCGCACCATCTGCGTGTAGAACCACAAGGCATGGCTCTTCCACGGGAAGTTCGCCGCCTTGTCGAAGGGCACGAAGAAGTCTTCGATATCCAGGTCCGCCCCGCCACCCAACTGGAGATGGCCGGTGAGGATCGGCATCTGGACAGCCGGCGGCAGGCCGAGGAAAGCAGCTTTGGCCATCACATCGGCCAATTCGGTGCGGTTCGCCGGATCCTGGCACCAGCGCGCCGAATGATGCAGTGCGCGCAAGAGCGCCGCCAGGGCTTCGGGGGACTGCTCGGCCCAGGCTTTGCGCACGCCGACCACCTTCTCCGGGCTGTTGCGCCACAACAGCGCCTTGACGGTGACGATATGGCCGGTGCCGGCCGCCACCGCGGCACTGTTCCAGGGCTCGCCGACGCAATAGCCGTCGATGCGGCCCGCGGCCAGCGCGTCGGCCATGAAGGGCGGCGGCACGATGACGATCTCGATCTCGCGCTGGGGATCGATGCCGCAAGTGGCCAGCCAGTAGCGCAGTTCGTAATTATGCCCTGAATGCGGGTGCACGACTGCAAAGCGCAGCGGATCGTGGCCAGCGGCCGCGCGTTCGCGGATAAGCGCGCCAAGTGCCGCACCCGCGCGCGCCGGATCGAGATCGGGCGCCGCGCCGTGCGCCGCCATGCCTTCCCACACTGCATTGGAGATGGTGACGCAATTGCCGCCGAGACCAAGCGAGAACGGCACGATGGTCTCGGAAGCGAGCGGCGTCAGCCCGAGATTGCAGGCGAGCGGCATCGGTCCCAGCATATGCGCGAGATGGAAGTGGCCGATAGCGATGCGGTCCCGGATGTTGGCCCAGGAGGTCTCGCGATGCAGCGTCAGGTCGATGCCTTCGCGCCTGGCGAAGCCAAGCTCGCCGGCGGCGACCAGCACGGCGCTATCGAAAAGCGGCATGAAGCCGGCGGTTATCTGGTGCTCGGCGCCCATCGTCATTCGTCCTCCGCCGGTCCCAGCAGCCCGGCGGCAGTCACCAGGCTCTGGGCGATGTCGCCGATCTTGCGGTTCTGGTTCATCGCGGTCTTGCGCAGCAGCGTGTAGGCGGCTTCTTCCGTCAGCCCGCGCGACTTCATCAGGATGCCCTTGGCACGGTCGATCACCTTGCGGCTCTCCAGCTCGCTACGCGCCTCTTCCAGTTCGCGCGCCATGCGCGAGAAGGCGTTGAAGCGGCTGACGGCCATGTCGAGGATTGGCTTGACGCGTTCTTGCCGCAGGCCGTCGACGACATAGGCCGAAACGCCGGCATCGACCGCGGCCTCGATCGAGGCCTGGTCGGAGCGGTCGACGAACATGGCGATCGGGCGCTTTACGGCGCGCGACAGCTGGAACATGTTTTCCAGCATGTCGCGGTTGGGGTTTTCGAGGTCGATGACGATGACGTCAGGCTCGATCTCGGCGATCCGCCGCGCAATGCCGGTGACATCGTGGATGACGGTGACCTGCTGATGGCCGGCCTCGCGCAGGCCGGCCTCGATTATCGAGGCGCGGATGCGATTTTCATCGATCACCAGGACGGCTAGAGCGGGGCGGATCATGCCTGCATTGTGGGCATGGCCGTCAAATTGTGCAATGCGGCATAGCCATGTCCATCAATTAGACCGCAGCCATGCGCGTCATGGCATTCGCCGCACGAGATCAGCCGCAGACGCGAATGTCTTCAACCACCTTGTGGTGGTGGCGCCAATGCACGACCGTTTCGACGTGGCAGCGATGGTGCCGGTGGTGGCGCCGGTATGCGCGATCCCGGTAGTCGCTATCACTGTCGTACTGGACGCTCTGGTCGTCATCATACTGGGTGTCATAATACCGATTGTGGTGACGGCGAATAACAATTCCGCTGTCGGAATCATCGTCCGATGAATATCGGTTGCCGTCGTCGGACTGGATAGTCACGCTTGCGGCTCGCGTTGGTGCAGTCACTGCCGCTGTCGCGGCAAATGCCAACATGGAAGCCAAAATCAGTTTTTTCATTTCATCCTCCTGCCTGTCCAAGAGGTATAAACTCATGGAAGAACTGGGCGTTCCCGTTGCATCTACACGCTTTGCGACGCTGGGGACATCATGGCGTTATCAGGATCGGCCATACGATCGAGGCGAACAAGCGCCGTGAGCGGCAGATGGTCGGAGGCAACGCGCGAAAGCGGCGTATCGTGCGCCTCCACCGCCGCGATCATTCCGTGCCGATTGGTCATGATCCGGTCGAGAGCCAGCAGCGGCAGGTTTGACGGGAAGGTGGGAACCGCCGGCGGCTGCGGACCGAACGTCGCATGCAGCGTGTTGAGCGCCGAGCGGTTGCCGAGCCGCCATTCGTTCAGGTCGCCAAGCAGTAAGGTCGGCTTTTCGTCCGGGCTGTTCATGAGATCGAGCACGACACGTGCCTGCTGGGAACGCGAGTGGCGCAACAGGCCGAGATGAGCGGCGATGACGCGCAAAGTCTGGCTTCCATCCATCTCGATCTCCGCCACGACGGCACCGCGCGGCTCCAGCCCCGGAAGCTTGATCTGATGCACGTCGCGAACCACTCCCCTCTTGAACAGCAGGACATTGCCATGCCAGCCATGGCCCTTGCCGGTAGCCGAAATCGGCACGGGGACAAGGCCGGTTTCCCGTTCGAGCCGGGGCAGGTCGAGAAGCCCGTCACGGTCGCCGAAACGATTATCGGCTTCCTGCAAAGCGATGACATCGGGATCGATTTCGCGGATGACGCGGCTGGTGCGCTCGGGATCGAATTTGCGGTCGACGCCGATGCATTTGTGGACGTTGTAGGAGGCGACCAGCGTGCCGGTGGTGCCGGTCGTCTTGTGCGCGGCGGCGTTTGCCTTCTGCATCCGACGGTCGCGGATGGACAAAAGCATGCTTGCTGGCAGGCTGCGTCCGTTCATCCGCATCGCGTGTCCGCCATTTCAGCCGCTTTCATCATGCACATCAAATAGAGTCTTTCGGTCTGTGTTCCATGATCGGCGTCAAACTATCTGGCAAACACGTCGTTTTGTTAAAGATAGGGCAAACCCATCTAGAGATAGGGTGAACCGAGCCAAAGGACCCGGTCGAACAGCCTGATGAGGAATGGCCGGGCGCGCAAGGCGTCGAGCGTCACCGGCACGGCGGAGGTCATTGCCGATCCGATCCGCGCTTCGATCTCGCGGGCAAAGCCTGCGTCGAGGACCTCCAGATCGATTTCGAAGTTGAGCCGAAGCGACCGGGCATCGAGGTTGGACGATCCGATATAGGCCCATACGCCGTCGATCGACAGCAGCTTCGAATGGTCGAACGGCCCTTCGGTGCGCCAGACGCGGCAATAGTGTTTCAGCACCTGATCAAATTGCGCGGTCATGGCTCGATCGACGAGGAAAAGGTTGTTCACCGCCGGCACGACGATGTCGATTTCGACGCCGCGCCGGGCGGCGGTGATCAGCGCGCTGACCAATTCGCGGTCGGGCAGGAAATAGGGCGACATCAGGCGGATCGACTTGCGCGCGACGGAAAACGCGCCGATCAGCAGCTTGTGGTTGGTCTCGTTGCTGGCGTCCGGGCCGGAAGCGACCGCTCGCACCAGCATCGGGACGCCGGGCGCCGGCGACAGTGACGCTATGCGCCATGCATCGCCCTTCAACGCCTCTTTGGTGACAAAACGCCAGTCCTCGGCGGCGACCGAGAAGAGATCGGCGACGACTGGGCCGGTTACCCGGAAATGCGTGTCCCTGGCGCTGTTCGAGCCCGCGAACTCCGCGGAAAAACCCTTGCGGATGTTCATGCCGCCGGTAAAGGCAACCGTGCCGTCGACCACCAGGATCTTCCGGTGGGTCCTGAGGTTGGCGTAGGGCAGCCGCAGGCCCATGACGATGTTGCCGTTGAAGAGATCGACGGGAATCTTCGCGTCGCGCAGGTGCCCCAAAATGCTGGGGACCGAGTAGCGGGCGCCGACGGCATCGATCAGCACGCGAACGGTAACGCCGCGCCGGACGGCATTGGCCAGCGATTCGACGAAGAGCAGGCCGACGGCGTCATTGTCGAAAATATAGGTCTCGAGCAGGACGCTGCGCTCGGCGCCATCGATGGCCGCGCACATGGCGGCGTAGGCCTCGTCGCCCGTCTCCAGCACGTCAATTGCATTTCCTGGGTTGAGCGTGCGTCTCGCCACCCGGTCGCCGAGCGTTCTAAGACCCGTGAAGCGCTGTCCGTAGCGCTCGACGATCAGTGCCTCCTCGGCGACGAGGTCGCGCTCATGCTTGGCCGACACCGCATCGCCGGCAAGCGGGCGCTGTGCGCTGATCGTGGCACGACGGATGCGGTTTATGCCGGCGACGGCATAGATCAGCACGCCGAGGATTGGCGACAGCACCATCACGCCGACCCAGCCGGTGGCAGCGCGGACATCTTCCTTGGTCATGACGGCGTGGGCGATGCCGACGGTTGCCATCGCCACCGAGATGATCGCCAGGATTGTGGTCCCGTGAGTCGCAATAGTCTCGAACATTGCCGGGACTATCCAGCGAGCGATTGCAGAAGGCAATGCATCAGCTCATGCCTCGCAGCCCGATGGCGTGGTATCGCTGGCCAAGGATTTGAACCGAGGTCGGCCAGGCGGCGACGCCAGAGCCCGCACGAGATGGTACGCCTGGCCGAACGAATCCTGCTGCAGCAACTCGACGGAGGCAAACCGGGCAGCGCGATAGAAGGGATGCCTTCCCTGGCGCCATTGCGATGGCACGCGTGATGTTGACGGGGCTTGCAGGGCTGCCAAACGGTATGCGGTTGACTGAAGAATACCATCCTTCACGTCAGAGAGTGAGCCGACCAAGCTCCGATAGAATGTCGTCGTGCAAAGCCCTCCCTGACCTTGGGTAAAGCATAGAACTGGCGCGATCCGGCATCGTCCTGAGCTGTTTTGATACTCCAGGGCTTCCTGTACTTTGGTGCCACATCTATTGTATATCAAGAGGAATGAAATTAGCGGTATAACACTTTGATCGGAGGCGAGGGGGAGCGCCGAATGATGACATTCAACTTCAAGGGGCCTCCCGTGGGGGACGGCGACGTGTCGGCCGAATGCCAGGGCCAGCTGCTGCCTTTCATCCATGAAATCGTCCAGGCAGCGGTCGCGGCGGGGTGGAGCCGGGACGATGTTCTTCTGGCTTTTGTGGAACTCTCCTGGGATCTCTACGAGAAACGTCGCGGTGATCTGTAAAATTACGCCTCAGTTTGAAGTTCGCAGCGGCCAGGGGGCGTGTTGTTACCCGTGTTCTTGCCACAGGCCGCTATTGCCGGTCAGCCTGACACTGGACGTCACGACGCCAGCTTAGGCGCAGCAGGCCCTGTTTTACCGTTTGACAATCAATGAAAATCGCGGAATCGCTCTCGCCAGGCTGATACGCGGAACTCGCGCATGGCGAAGACCCGCCATGCGGCGAAAATGGAATGCTCGCCAACTTCCTCAATCGGTCGTTTTTTCTTTGTTTTCTCGAATAAAAATTTTTCTTTGCGCGTGGAAGTTCTTTCCTGTCCGAGGACTGTGCGTTACGCTGGTGCGGGTCGGGCAAGGGGGATTTCAAGCTACAGCAAGACGGCTGAGGCGGCATGCATGAACAAAGCGGACGAAGCTCGGGAAAGCGGCGTTTCCCGGGGCGTCGATCGGACAGCCCGATGCATCTTGAACATCATTTCGGAAAGTGCCGGTCCCAGGCATACCCCAGCGCGCGGGAGCGTCATCTATTGCGTCCGCAATCCCGGGTCGCAGAAGTTCCTGTCCTGGACACACGAGGGCGATTTCCCCGTTACATCGTTTGAGCCGCCCCCGTTCGGAATGGGTGAGCTGCAGATCGTCGAGATGAGGCCGGCCAGCATTACCGTCGGATCCATCACGAATTGTTTTTCAGGGGAACGGGGAGATCAGCCTCGGGTTGTGTTCCAATTGGGACGTATCAGGAGGCGAGAACATGCGGCGGCGTGAGGATGACCCGGCAGGGTCTGCTTCGGGGGCGGGTTCCGCGCAAGAGCCGGCGCTGCAACCAAAAGGCGGGCTTTCCGTCCGCGGCGCACGCAAGGTGCAGGAGTTCCTGGATGAGAACTTCACGCGCAAGCTGGCGCTTGCCGACATGGCCGCGGTTTGCGGGCTTTCACCCTATCACTTCATGCGAGCCTTCTCGAGGACGTTCGGAATGCCGCCGCACCAATATGTTATCGATCTGCGGCTTGATTTCGCCGAAAGGCTGCTTGCCGAGAGCCGGATGACGATCGCCGACATCGCCCATCTGGCCGGCTTTTCCAGCCAGAGCCATTTTACCACCCTTATGAAGAAATACCGGCAGACGACGCCATTGCAGGCGCGGGTGGGCAAGCTTAACTCGAAGGTTAGATGAAACGGCGCTTACGAAATTGTTTGACTACTTAGCTTATAAGCGTCTCCTAAAGTAACTCACCGTTAACCTCTGTCGGTTTGCTCCGATCTTTTCTCACAAGACAGCAATTTCGTGAAATACTGCGAGCAGGAATCATGCCTTTCTGGTGGCGAACGGAATTGTCAGACATTTCGTGCCGGCCAGCGGAGAGGGAACCATGACCGACAACCAGATTTCGAGCGGCCAGATTGCGAGCGGCTCACTTCTTGTTCAGCGTCGCGCGGCGCATTTCGCCGGGCAGTGGATCGCAGGGGCCGATCATGGTTCGCGCTCGGTTCGCCGCCGCCTGATGGCCGTGCTGCGCATGGCGCACCGCACACTTGGTATGGGGCGCAAGCGCCTTGGGCTGGGAACGCTGGGCGTGGGCGGAGCGTCGGCGGCGGCCGCGGTGCTGAGCGCCTTCGCGACGACGCCGGCTCTGGCACAATATCAAGCCGGTGGCGGATCGGCGACAGCGCCTGAGGCCGTAGCGATCGGAAATGGTTCAACCGCCAGTCTTAACTGGGCCGTAGCGCTCGGCTTTCAAGCCCAATCAACGGCTCAATACTCGGTCGCCATCGGCCGGACCGCGTCGGCCACGGGCACGGGCGGCGCGGTGGCGATCGGGTCCGGCACGATCTCGAACAACATCAATACGGTAGCGATCGGCGTCGCCGCCAGTGCCACTGGAGCCGGGGCTAGCGCGCTGGGCACCAACGCCAACGCTTCGGGCGGGAATTCCACCGCAGTCGGCGTCTCGGCTACAGCCAACAACAACTATGCGTTTGCCGCCGGCTACGGATCCGTAGCCAGCGGGCTGCGCAGCACTGCGATTGGACAGTTCGCAGGGGCGTCGGGGCTGGATACTGTCGCACAAGGCACCAGCACTGTTGCTAGCCAGCAGAACGCCGTCGCCGTCGGCTTCCAGGCGACCGCAACCGCGATAAACGCCGTCTATCTCGGCTCGCGCACCGCCGCCGGAACGGGAGCGTTGGCACAGAGCGCCATCGGCATCGGCACCGATGTTACAGCTTCTCAGGTTGATGCCACTGCGATCGGACGCCAAAGTAAGGCAACGGGGACGGGCGCCACGGCGATGGGTCGGAACGCCAGCGCCTGGGGCAATCAGTCCATCGCATTCGGCCTGGGTGCGCAGGCGGGCGTGCAAGCCAATACGGCCCTGCCCAACAGCATCGCCATCGGCACCAATTCGCTCTCTTCCGGCGCTTTCGCCACTGCCATGGGCGCTACCACGGTTGCGAGTGGCGACGCCAGCACGGCGGTTGGCAATACGGCCGTTGCCAGCGGCGCGAACGCCTCCTCGCTGGGATCCGGGGCGAATGCGGCAGGAGACAATTCTCTCGCTGCTGGTGTCAATGCCAATGCCGGGGGTGTCGGCAGCACCGCACTCGGCATCGGCACATCGGCGGCCGGCGCCAGTTCGGCCGCCGTCGGCTTCCAGGCCCAGGCTGCCGGCGCCAATGCCATCGCCGTTGGTCCTCAGGCAAATGCATCAGCGCAAAACTCGGCAGCGCTCGGCAACGTCGCCGTGGCCTCGGGCAATTTCGCGCTGGCCCTGGGCAATTCGGCCACGTCGAGTGGCGTAGGCTCGGTCGCGGCGGGCTCGGGAGCTCAGGCCACGGACGTTTCCGCCACGGCGCTCGGCAACAACGCCGCGGCGACCGCCGCAAGCGCGAGCGCTCTGGGCCTGGGCGCCACGGCAAGCGGCATAAACAGCACTGCGGTCGGCAAGTCGGCCAATGCGAGCGCGCAGGACGCCATCGCCATGGGTACGAGCGCCAAGGCCAGTTCGGCCGAAGCGGTCGCGATGGGCACCAATGCGGTGGCGGCCGGCGGCAAAGCGGTCTCGATCGGGTCCGGCAACACCGCCTTTGGCAACGGCGCGGTCGCCATCGGCGATCCGAGCTACGCCAGCGGCACCGGCGCCTTCACCGGTGGCGCCAACAACATCGCCAACAGCGATGGCACGGCGACCGCCACAGCCGCCAATATGGCCAACGGTGCCGTCGCCATCGGCAACAACAACAAGGCCATCGGGCAGGGCTCCGTGGCGCTGGGCAACGGCTCGACCGCCGGTGCCGCCGGCCTGGCAGGCAATGTCGCACTGGGCGATGGCGCGACGGCGGCGGCAAGCTCCGGCGACGTCGCACTCGGCTCCGGCTCGCTGACCACTACCGCGGTCGGCACGGCCAGCGGTGTGGTCAACGGAACGACCTACGCCTTCCAGGGCACCAACCCGACCTCGACGGTCAGCGTCGGCGCGGTCGGCGCCGAACGCACCATTACCAACGTCGCCGCCGGACGGATCAGTTCGACGTCGACCGACGCGATCAACGGCTCGCAGCTCGCCGCCACCAACCAGGCCGTCGACGCCATCGGCGCCGTCGTCAACAATCTCAACGTCGGCGGCGGCATCAAATATTTCCACGCCAACTCGACGGCGGCGGACTCCCAGGCGCTGGGCACCGATTCCGTCGCGGTCGGACCGAACGCGGTGGCCAACAATGCCGGCGATGTCGCGATCGGCCTGAATTCGACGTCGGGCGCAACGACCAATGTCGGCGGCGCCACGATCGGCGGCACCGCCTATACCTTCGCCGGCGGCACGCCGGCGGGCGCCTTCTCGGTCGGTTCGGCGGGCGCCGAACGCCAGATCCAGAACGTCGCGGCTGGACAGTTGAATGGCGGCTCGACCGATGCGGTCAACGGCTCGCAGCTCTTCGCCACCAACCAGCAGGTGACGCAGAACACAACCGACATTGCCAACATCGGCAGTGGCGTGACCAATCTCGGAAACACGTTCAACACCATCGCCGGCGACACCTCGACCGCCTATACCGACGCCAACGGCATCGGCATCCGCTACGCCCGCACCAACGAGGCCGGGCTGGCGCAGACCGATTCCTTCGCGCAAGGCGTCGGCTCCACCGCCGTCGGCTACCAGGCGACGGCGACCGGCGACAGCGCGCTGGCGCTCGGCCGCGCCACACAGGCCAGCATCGACGGCAGCGTGGCGCTCGGTTCCGGCTCGGTCTCCGATCGCGCGATCGCTCCCGCTTCCGGACAACTGCCCGCCGGCCCGTCCAATTTCATCCAGTACAACACTACCGACAAGACGCTGCTCGGCGCCGTTTCGGTCGGCACCGCCACGTCCTACCGGCAGATCACCAACGTTGCCGACGGCACGCTGGATCAGGATGCGGTGACGGTGCGCCAGCTCGCTGGCGCCATCGCTTCCGTATCGGCGACGTCGACCAAGTATTTCCATGCCAATTCGACGGCGGGAGACTCGCTCGCCGTCGGGGCCGAGTCGGTCGCGGTCGGTCCGACGACGGTCGTCAACGGCGACAATGGCATCGGCATCGGCAATGGTGCCATCGTCGACCAGACAGCACCCGGCGGCACCGCCATCGGCCAGAACGCGCATGTGATGCTGGCCGACGGCCTGGCGCTCGGCACCAATTCGCTGGCGTCCGGCATCCAGTCGGTGGCGCTCGGCGCCGGTGCCCAGAGCACCTTCATCAACAGCGTCGCGCTCGGCGCGCAGTCCATCACCTCGGTCGGTGCCGAGACCGGCTACACGGGTTTTGGCCTTACCGCCCCGCAGACCTCGGTCGGCGAGGTGTCGATCGGCGCCGCCGGGGCCGAACGCAAGCTCACCAATGTCGCGGCGGGCTCGGCCGATACCGATGGCGTCAACGTCTCGCAGCTGCGCGGCGTGTCGCAAAATATCAGCAACCTGTTCGGCGGCGGCACCACGGTCAATCCCGACGGGTCGATCACCGGACCGACTTACACCGTCCAGGGCAACACCTACACGACCGTCTATGACGGGCTCACGGCGGTCGACAACGCGCTGACCAACATCACCAGTGGCGGCGGCATCAAGTATTTCCACGCCAATTCGACGCTGGCCGACTCCATCGCCAGCGGCACCGACAGCGTCGCGATCGGTCCGGCCAGCGTGGCGAGCGGCACCAACAGCCTCGCCGCCGGCAATGGCTCGACGGCCACCGGGCAGGGTGCCGTCGCGCTCGGGCAGGGCGCCAAGGCCAACAATGCCAATGATGTGGCGCTCGGTTCCGGATCGGTGACGCAGACCGCCGTCGGCACCGCCAGCACCGTCATCAACGGCAAGACCTATGCCTATGCCGGGACGACTCCAACCGGGACCGTCAGCGTCGGCGATGCCGGCGCCGAGAGGACGATCACCAATGTCGCCGCAGGCCGCGTTTCCTCAGACAGCACCGACGCGATAAACGGCTCGCAGCTCTACGCCACGAACACGGCGATCGAGGATCTGAAAGCCGGCGTCGGGGGTCTCACCCAGAATGCGGTGACCTATGATACCCAGGGCGGCGCCAAGACGAACACCATCACGCTGCAGGGCGGCGACGTCAACGCGCCGGTCGTCATTTCCAATGTCGGCCCTGGCGTCAAGGGCAACGATGCGGTCAATGTCGACCAGATGAACAACCGCGTGGATTACGCCATCAACACCTCCAACTCCTATACCGACAAGGTGGCCGGCACGACCTTGCAACAGGCCAACGACTATACCGATCAGAAGCTCAGCCAGCTCAACACGGACCTGGGCGGCATACGCGACGAAGCACGGCAAGCGGCCGCGATCGGGCTCGCCGCCGCCTCGCTGCGCTACGATGATCGTCCCGGCAAGCTGAGCGTCGCGGCGGGTGGCGGCTTCTGGCGGGATTCGAGCGCCTTGGCCTTCGGCGCCGGCTACACCAGCGAGGACGGCCGCATCCGCGGCAACCTGTCCGGTACTGCCGCCGGTGGCCATGTCGGCGTCGGCGCCGGCATCAGCTTCACCTTGAACTGAGGCAGGAATGAAAGGACTTGTTGCCCTGACCTGCCTGGCGCTCTGCGGCGGCCTCGTGCCGGCCGCCGGGCAGGTTACATCGCCCTACAGGATCAAGCCCTCGGACGTGGTGGTGCCTCCCGAGGCAAAACTGGGGGAGTACCAGCGCACCATCCGTCCGTTCGAGAACTGGACGCTGATCTGCGACGAGAACCTCAAGGCCCGCAAGAAGGTCTGCAACGTCTCGCAGATCATCGAGGACACTGCCGGCAAAATGGCCTTCAGCTGGTCGCTTGCCGCCACGCAGGACGGCAAGCCCTACATGATCCTGCGCACCGCGCCGAATGCCAGGAGCGACGGTCTGGTGTCGCTGAAGTTCGATGGACAGGCACAGCCGATCGACGTGCACCTGAACGGCTGCAACGAAATGGTCTGTGTCGGCATGCTGCCGGTGGGACCGGTGATGCGCCAGCAGATAGCGCGCAAGGCGACGCCGGCGATCTCCTACCCGACCGTCGACGGCCAGACGATCACCGTGACCGCAACGCTCAAGGGGCTGACGGAAGCCCTTTCGCCAGTCAAATAAGGGGCAGCACCATGAGCCAGCAGGACCAGTTCATGTCCGCGAAACGCAGCAACCCGGCCGTCGAGGCGGATCGGCAAAGGCTCGTCGAGCCATCGCGGCGGCGGTGGCCGCGCGTCGTCGGATTTTCCCTGTTGGGGCTGGTGGTGGCGGGCGTAGGCTTCGCCGCCGGGAATTATGCCGCGATCGCCAATCTGGTCGGCGGCGCGACCGCCGCACAGGCTTCGACGCCGTCGCCCGCGCTTCCGGACACGCCTTTCCTCGAGCACGTCAAGCAAGCCGGCGTGCAGGCCTGCTCGACCGTCTATCCGGTGCTCGGACAGATCCTGACGACAGGCACGAAATACAGCGTCAAATCGTTGTGGAACGACCAGGCCGCTGACAAGCATGCCGTCCAGGCCTTTGTCGGCATGGACTATGCGTCGGAACGCTACAACGGGCCGGCCGCCGGCGTGGTCTTCGCATCGCCCACCGCTTCGGGCTGCGAGGGGGCGATGGTGCGGGTGGCGCCATTCGCCAGCCCGTGCGCCGACATCCCCGCCATCTTGCCGCAAGGCAGCAAGATCACCGACCATCTCGGGCAGGTCGAGGTCTACGAGCTCGGCGGCAACTCCGGGGAAGCGCTTCTCCTGCCGACTGGCAAAAGCTGCGTGGTGATCTCGGTCGCTTCGGCGGCGAAGTAGGCGAGCGAGTGGGATCGAGGAAAGGGGTGCCGACCATGAGATTGCAAGCTTTGGCGGTTTTGGGTTTGACCTTGTTGTGGAGCGGACAAGTCGTCTCGGCCGACCTGGTGGCGCCGCCGGAGCCGCAGCAGGAGGAAAAAGGCATCTGGGCGGCCATCGCCTATTCGCAGGCCGATAGCAAATACGGTTTCTTCTGGGGCGCCGACAAGCGGCAGGAGGCGAAGGACATCGCGCAGAAATATTGCGAGAACGCGGGCGGAAAAGCCTGCAATGTCGTGACCGTCTTCCGCAACCATCGGCATTGGAACGATGACGACAAAACCGGTTTTCCCTACAAGCACTGCGGTGCGCTCGCCGTGGCCGACAAAGTCGAGAACCGGTTCACGCCTTGGGGCGTGAACTCGGCAGAGACCCGCAGGGAAGCCGAGGACCTCGCCTTGCAGGCCTGCGAAGCGGCGGGCGAGAAATGCAAGATCCGCGAATGGGTCTGCACATGAAGCCTGGCTTCAAGGCAGTCTCGGCATGCGGGGCAATTCTGTTTTCGTTGATGTCGCCCGCATCGGCACAGCAACAGGTGGCGGCAGTTGCGGCTGGCCCCTCATCGCTGCGCGAAGTCTACCAGGACTGGAGCGTGGCTTGCTCTGTCCAGGAGAATGTGAGGGTCTGCTCGCTTTCGCAGGACCAGGTCCAGAAGAACGGCCAAAGGCTGCTTGCCGTGGAGATACAGAGACGCGCGGACGGTTCGACGACGGCTACCTTGCTTCTGCCTTTCGGCATCCTGCTCGATTCCGGTGTGACGCTGCAGATCGACGATCAGCCGCCATCGTCCCAACAGCGTTTCAGGACCTGCTTGCCGACGGGCTGCCTCGCCGTCTTTGCCATCGATCGGTCCTTGGTTGGAAAGATGCGGGGAGGCACGGTGCTGAAGCTCAATGTCACGACGGATGCCGAGACCCCGCTGACATTTCCGGTGTCGCTGCACGGCCTGAGCGCTGCGCTCGACCGCATGGTCGCGTTGAGCGCAAAGTGAGGAGAAGGCGGCTGCCTTCGATGCCGGCCGGATCTCATGGAACGTTGCTGTGCCGAAGGTCGTTTAGTCCGGTGCCACTGCCATCGGATCGCGATCATGAAGAAGAAAACCTACGTCAAACCCACGCTTGTAAAATGCGGAAAACTGACGGAGCGCACGGCGCAGATCATGGCATCCGGGGTCATACTGGGCGAGTGACCGCCTACGGCTATTTTTCCCGCATTGCTCGACGGAAGTTGGCGCGGAGCCCCGAGGCGATCCCTTCAGCCATTTGAGTCATTCGATAATTTTCCTATTGGGCGATGGCCGATTTTCTGTTTAGCCATACCCACGGCGATGTGTCAGACTTTGCCGCATTTCGCAAAATGCACGAGAGTTGGTAGCCGAAGGAAGTACGATGACAGGACAAAAAGTTGCGTTGGTTAGCGCTGGCGGAAGCGGCATGGGCGCGGAGACTGCCCGTCGACTTGCCGCGGACGGCTACAAGGTCGGGATTCTCTCGTCCTCAGGTAAAGGGGAAGCGTTGGCAAAGGAGCTCGACGGCTTCGGTGTCACCGGCTCGAACCAAACCAATGACGATCTCAAGCGGCTGGTCGATGGCGCTGTCGAGCGGTGGGGCCGCGTCGACGTGCTTGTAAACAGCGCTGGCCACGGCCCACGAAAGCCCATCCTCGAGATTACCGACGAGGATTGGCATGACGCAATGAACGTTTATTACCTGTGCGCCGTTCGTCCGACGCGGTTGGTCACACCAATCATGCAGAAGCAGAAATCGGGCGTCATCGTCAACATCTCCACCGCCTGGGCGTTCGAACCGAGCCCGATGTTCCCCACCTCTGCCGTCTTCCGTGCCGGGCTGGCCTCCTTCACGAAGATCTTCGCGGATACCTATGCCGGTGACAACATTCGCATGAACAACGTTCTTCCAGGTTGGATCGACAGCCTGCCCGCAACCGAGGAACGTCGCGACAGCGTGCCGTTGGGGCGCTATGGCACCAGCCAGGAAATCGCCGCCACGATCGCTTTCCTTGCGTCGGATGGCGCGGCCTACATCACCGGCCAGAACATCCGCGTCGATGGCGGCATAACGCGCGCCGTCTAGAACAGGCATTCAACAATGCGCACCAAAGCCAGCATTCGTGTCGTCGGCTGTCACGCCGAAGGCGAGGTCGGCGACGTCATCGTGGGTGGCGTGCTGCCGCCGGCGGGCCGCACGATGATGGAGAAGATGATCACGATGGAACGTGATCACGACCATATCAGGCGCATGCTGATCTGCGAGCCGCGCGGCAGCGTCGCGCGCCATGTCAACCTGCTCGTACCATCGACGCGTGACGATTGCGTCGCCGGCGCCATCATCATGGAGCCGACGGAATATCCTCCGATGTCCGGTTCCAATACGATCTGCGTCGCCACGGTCCTGCTGGAGACCGGCATGGTGCCGATGCAGGAGCCCGAGACGCGCTTCAGGCTCGACATGCCGGGTGGCGTCATCGACGTGCGCGCCGAATGCCGTGACGGCAAATGCGTGTCGATCACCTTGCGCAATGCGCCTGCCTTCGCCGAACGTCTCGATGCCAACATCGAGGTCGAGGGAGTGGGAACGCTCACGGTCGATGTAGCCTATGGCGGCATGTTCTATGCTATCGTCGATGCTAGGGCGCTCGGCTTCTCGGTCGCCCCCGACGAGGCTCGCGAGCTGGCGGTGATGGGCGAGAAGGTTCGACGGGCCGCGCGCGAACAGCTGGATGTCGTGCATCCGGAATTCGAACATGTGCGCGGCGTGTCGATCGTGCAGTTCGCCATGCCGTTCCAGGGGCCCGGCAATGTCACCCGCAACACCTGCATCGTCTCGCCGGGACGCTCCGACCGCAGCCCGACGGGAACCGGCACGTCGGCCCGCATGGCCGTGCTGCAGGCCCGAGGCCTGATGGGAGTTGGCGACGTATTGATCCACGAATCGATCATCGGCTCGCGCTTCACCGGCAAGATTGTGGAGCTGACGGAGATCGGCCGCCGCAAGGCGATCGTTCCGGAAATCACCGGCCGAGCCTGGATCACCGGTGAGCATGCCTACTACCTCGATCCGACGGACCCATACCCGCAAGGCTACGTGCTGTCGGACACGTGGGGGACTTCCACCTCGGTCAAGCAATAGGCGTGCAGCGGCGTCGAAACAGGTTCGGTCTAGCCCGAAACCTCAGGGACCATTCAACCGGGATGCCCGCGATTGAAAGAACTGCAGGAACAATTCGCGCTCCGTGGTGATGTCGAGTTTTTCATAGATGCGGCGGCGGTGATTTTTGACCGTGCCGACTGCGATCCCCAGCCGCTCGGCGATGCTGGCGGTCGGATGTCCGGCCAGGACGAGCTGGACGAGTTCGCGTTCCCGCTGTGAAAGCTCTGGCCAGAGGCTGGCCGGAATGCTGGGCTTTTGCTGCGGCGAAGCGCCGGGTCCTGTCGGCATCGATGTGCGGGAGAATTCGTTTCCGCGCGCGGTTATGTCGAGTGCGTGCAGGGCTGCGAACACGGGCAGCCGCTCCTCCAGCCGCGCGATCTCGCTGTCCTTGAAAGCGGCGCTCGAACGGTCGAGGAAGATGCCGAGGCACCAGTCGCCGCCATCCGCCAGCATGATGCCGACTTCGTCGCAGATTTCGGACTGCGCCAGGAAGCCAGCTATGTACTGGCCGCGCTTGGCCTCGTCGTCGGCAAGCCGTTTCAGCGGCATGATGCCAAGCCGCCGCTCGCGCCGCCACGAGGCATAGAACGGGTCGAACACGTAGTAACTCGCGAGATAGCGCTGCACCATCTCGTCCGAGAAGCGCCGGTGCTTGACGAATTCCGGTGTCTGCGTCGCCGAATAGCGCGTCACCGTGACGAGGTCATGCTCGATGTCGGCGCCGATCAGGTCGATCAGGCAGTCGACATGCCTGCCCGTGCCGGTGGCGGCGATCGCCTTGGCGAGCGGCGCCCAGATATTGCCCATGCGCATGCCCTTTTCTCGGCGATCCCGGCCCGACCGTCATTGTGTCTTTTGGCATATGGCGCGAGGCCGCCCAAGGATTCTAGCCTTGCCTCAACCTAGACCACATTCCGAGGCGCCCGTGACCCAACCCAATCCCGTCGGCCCGATCGTCGGCAACCCTCCGATCATTGGCAATCCAATCGTCATCGGTATCGACGCCGGCGGCACCATGACCGACACCATCCTTGTCGATCAGGACGGCCACTTCAAGATCGGCAAGTCGGCGACCACGCCGAAGAACGAAGCCGAAGGTTTCCTGGCCTCCGCCGAAGACGCGGCCGATGCCTGGGGCATCTCGCTGGAGCAGCTCTTCTCCGGCGTCAACGTCGTGCTCTATTCCGGCACCGGTATGCTCAACACGCTGTTGTCGCGCACTGGCCGCCGCCTCGGCCTGATCACCACAAAGGGCCTGGAGGACATGATCCTGATGGGCCGCGGCTTGCAGGCCTGGGCCGACTATTCCTATGCCGACCGGCTGCATGCGGTGACCCATCATCATCCCGATCCGCTGGTGCCGCGCCGCCGCACCCATGGCGTCACCGAGCGCATCGACCAGTTCGGCGACATCATCCTGCCGCTCTATGAACATGAGGTGGCTGCCGCCGCCAGAAAGCTGATCGCCGACAAGGTCGAGGGCATCTGCGTCATGACGATCTTCTCGCACGTCAATCCCGTGCACGAGAAGCGCATCGCCGAGATCTGCCGCGAGGAGATCGAAAAGGCCGGCGCCGAGATCACCGTCTACACCAGCCACGAAGTCCGCCCGGTCATCCGTGAACAGTCACGGCTGAACTCGGTGCTGATCGAGGCCTACGCGACGTCGCGCGGCCGCAAGCAGCTCAAGGGTATCGAGGACGTCTCGAAGAAATACGGCTTCAAATATGGCGTGCAGACGCTGCTGTCCTTCGGCGGCCTGACCTCGATCAACCATCCGCGCCTGCACGAAACCATGATCTCCGGCCCGATCGGCGGCATTCTCGGCGCGGCCTATGTCGGCAAGCTGATCGGCAACGACTCGCTGATCTGCTCGGACATGGGCGGCACCTCCTTCGACATGGGCGTCATCACGCGCGGCCAGACGCGGATCGAGAACGAGCCTTTGATGGACCGTTTCAAGCTCAACGTGCCGACGCTGCATCTGGACACGATCGGCGCCGGCGCCGGCATGATCCTCAAGGTCGATCCCCTGACCAAGAAGGTCTCGCTCGGGCCGGAAAGTGCGGGCTCGGATCCCGGCCCGATCTGCTTCGCCAAGGGCGGCACCGAACCCACCATCGCCGATTGCGACGCCATCCTGGGCCGCCTCAACCCGCATTACTTCCTTGGCGGCAAGGTCGTTCTGCAGGTCGGGAAGGCGAGGGCAGCCTTCGAGGAAAAGTGCGCGCG
This sequence comes from Mesorhizobium opportunistum WSM2075, assembly GCF_000176035.2. Taxonomy (NCBI): domain Bacteria; kingdom Pseudomonadati; phylum Pseudomonadota; class Alphaproteobacteria; order Hyphomicrobiales; family Phyllobacteriaceae; genus Mesorhizobium; species Mesorhizobium opportunistum. Next base: position 2,163,876 of record NC_015675.1, read on the forward strand.
CCTGCTCGGTGTGGGCGTCGAGGAGGCCGCCGAGGGCATGATCGACATGCTGGAGGCCGACGCCAACAATGCATTGCGGCGCGTCATCTCCGGCCAGGGCATCCACCCCTCCGAATTCACGCTGCTCTCCTATGGCGGTTCAGGCCCGCTGCATCTGGCCGGCTGCTCCAGGGGAATCGGCTTCAAGGACATCATCACCTTCCAGTTCGCCGCCGCCTTCTCGGCCTTCGGCTGCACGACGGCCGATTTCATGCGCCGCCATTCGGTGTCGACGCAGCATGACATCGGCGCGCGCGCCAGCGATGAAGAACTGATGGCCTTCGGCAAAAAGGTCACCAATGTCTGGGACGAACTCACCAAGGCAGCCGTCGACGAGATGATCGAGGACGGCCATGGGCGCGACAAGATCAAGACCGTGCCGTTCCTGATGATGCGCTATACCGGCCAGCTCGAGGATGTCGAGGTGATGGCGCCGCTCTCGGCCATCCGTTCGGCCGACGACATGCGCGGTGTCATCGACGAATTCGAGGCCGTCTATGCCAAGGTCAACCACCGTGTCTCGCGCTATGGCGAAGCCGGCTTCTCGATCACCGAACTCGGGCTCATCGCCACCGCCGACAAGGTCAAGCCGGTGCTCTTGAAGCGTCCGCTCGGCAAGTCGGATCCGGCAGCCGCCCACAAGGGTGTGCGCGAGGCCTATATCGGCGGCCGCTGGCACAAGGCCAATCTCTACGAGATGGATCTGTTGCAGCCCGGCCACGAGGTCACCGGCCCGGCTATCATCGAGCATCCCGCCACAACGCTCGTCGTTCACCCGCAGGACCGTGTCCATGTCGATGAATGGACGCTGCTGCACTACACCCACGCTTGAGAAGGGCGAACGCCATGCTGGACAAACCCGCCTCCGCGCTCCGCATCCGCGAAAGGCTGATCGAATCCGAACGGCTCATGGAAGAGACCGGCTGCTACGACGGCATCACGGAACTTTCGCTGCGCAACCAGGATCCGCTCAAATTCGAGACGCTGCACACCAAGCTGCGCGCCTATTGTGTCTCGGCCCGCGAGATGGCCCGCCGTATCTCCGCCTCGCCCGGCGTACGTGAGGTCGGCGAGATGGTGGTCGCCATCTACACGCCGGAAGGCGATGCGATCGCACTCTCCAACGGCATCATGGTGCATGTGCACACGATGAGCCGCTTCATCAAGTGGATGATCAGACAGGGCTATGAGGAAAACCCCTGCATCCGCGACGGCGACATCTTCGCCAACAACGACGCCTTCATCGGCACCGTGCAGGTGCCCGATGTGATGGACGTGGTGCCGATCTTCCACTCGGGCAAACTGGTCGGCTGGGCGGGCGCGGTCTGCCACGAGCTCGAGGTCGGCGGTATCACGCCCGGTGGTGACGTGGCGCTGGCGCAGGAGCGCTTCACGGAAGGGCTGTTCGTCTGTGCCGAAAAAATCGGCGAGAACGACGAGATCCGCCGCGACTATGTCATCCGCTGCGAGCGCAACCTGCGCATGCCGATCTATTGGGTGCTCGACGAGAAGGCCAAGGTCGCCTCCTGCATCGACATGCGCGAAAGCGTCAAGGCGCTGATCGACGAGATCGGCTTGGACTACTGGATGAAGGTGTCGAAGGAGTTCATCGAGGAAGGCCGCCGCGCCCAGCTCGCCCGCACGCGCCAGCTCACCGTGCCCGGCATCTACCGCGGCCACACCTTCTACGGCTATGTCACAGCGGGCAAGCCCGGCTACCAGCCGCTCGGCGACCCCGACTGGCTATACAACATACCGATCGAGATGGAGATCACCACCGACGGCAAGATCATCATGGACTTCGAGGGCACGCAGCCCTGGGGCTACCATTCGATGAACTGCACTCCGGCCGGCATGGATGGCGGCATGTTCGTGACGCTCACCCAGCACATGAATTTCGAGGGGCTGGTCAATGACGGGGCCTGGATGGCGACCGAACTGAAACTGCCGCACGGCACATGGACCAACCCGGACAACGAAATGGTGGCGACCGCCACCTCATGGGCCCTGCTGCTTCCGGCCTATGGCGTGTTCCAGCGGCTGTTGTCGCGCTCCTTCATCGGACGCGGCTTTGTCGAGGAAGCCTTCGTCGGCCAGGTCAACAGCCCGATGATCGAGATGGGCGGCACCAGCCAGTACGGCAAGCTGTTCGGCATGGCGCATTTCGAATGCGCGGCCGCCGGTTCCGGCGCGCTGGCGATCAAGGATGGGCTCGACACCGCCTACGTCGGCTGGAACCCGGAATCCGACATGGGCAATATCGAGATCTGGGAACAGAACATGCCGATGGTCTATATCGGCCGCTCGATCGTTCCCAATTCCGGCGGCGCCGGCAAGTATCGCGGCGGCTGTTCCTTCCTGTCGACCTGGCTGGTCAGCAAGACCGATCATCTCAGGCTGGTTACATCCGAGCATTCGTCCCGCGTGTTCGACAATGGCGGCATGTGCGGCGGCTATCCGGCGCCGACCTGCCAGAAGCATCGCGCGGTGCGCAACTCCAACATCTTCGAGCTTGCCGAACAAAGGGCACCGCTGGCGCACCACACCGGCACCAATCCGCATCGCTCGGAACTTGAGCTGCGGCTGCAGGGCGAGCATGTGACGATGGAGGGCCCCTACATCACCGCCCCGCACAAGACCGGTGACGTCTTCACCCATTCCTACAATGGCGGTGGCGGCTTTGGCGACGTGCTGGAGCGCGATCCGCTCAAAACAGCGTTGGATGTCGAGAACGGCTATCTCACCAAGGAAGCGGCCGAGGGCATTTTCGGCATCATCCTCGACGAGGATGGGGATGGCTATCCCGTTGCCAACATCGAGGCCACCAAGCGTCACCGCGCCGAGATGCGCGCCAGGCGGATCGCGCAGGCAAAGCCGGTGTCGGAGTGGATCGCCACCGAACGCGACCGTGTCGAGAAGGCCGACTTCGCGCCCGAGGTGAAGAAGATGTACGCCAGCGCGATCGGGCTTTCCTCGCGCTTCACCAGGGAATTCAGCGATTTCTGGAACGTCGACGCTAAATCGATCTTCATGCCGGGAGCAAAGCCATGACCTCGTACAGCAAGGAAGTCATCGCCGATCTGGTCGCGGGCACGCTGCCCTGGCCGCAGATGCGCCGCGTGATGAGCGCCTACAAGGACGACGATCGCTTCTTCAAGTACGTCGCGGTGCTGCAGGATCGCGTCGGCTGGAAGGATCCGATCCTGCTGCCGGTCTCGGATCACCTGTTCATCTGCCAGAGCGGTGATGAGCGGGTGACCCGTTGTGAGTGCGGCCACTCCTTCGGCGACTATCGCAAGAACTGGAAGCTGGAGGCGGCGATCATCGTGCGCAACACCGAGGAGACGCTGCGCGAAATCTATCCCAACAGCGATATTCCCGATCCGCAGTGGATGGAGATCCGCGAATTCATCTGCCCGCAATGCGGGACCATGCACGAAGTGGAAGCGGCCGCGCCCGGCTACCCAATCGTGCATGATTTCGAGCCGGACCTCGAAGGCTTCTATCGCGAATGGCTGGGCAAGCCGCTGCAGCCTTGACCAAGCCGGTTGCCAAGCCTTGGATAGGTTCGTCGCGGCTTCCGAAATGACGGTCGGTGGCGACGCCTTGTGATTCGATTGCGGAGATCCAGTTCGATGACCAATCTCTCGGGCCGCGGGGCCATCGTCACCGGCGGTTTTTCCGGCATGGGCTTCGCCATCGCCACCGCGCTTGCCAAGGCCGGGGCCAATGTCGCCGTCGGCTCCTACGTGGCCGCGCCGGGCCCGGGAAGGACCGATGCCGCCTACTATCCGGGCGCCGGCGAGATCGAACGGGTACGCTCGGCTTTGGCGGCGCATGGCTCAAGTGTCCACGCCGCGCATCTCGACGTGCGCGACAGCGATCTCAGCAATCGTTTCGTGTCCGAGGCGGAGGCTGCGATCGGGCCGGTCGACATTCTCGTAAATGCCGCCGGCACCACCGCCGAGCAGCCGGTCGTGGGGCATTCGGACGAACTCTGGGACAAGATCGTCGACACCAATCTTACCGGTGCCTTCCGTGTCACACGCGCCGTCCTGCCGGGCATGATCGGACGCGGCTGGGGCCGCATTGTCAACATTGGCTCCACCGCGGCCTCGGTTGGCTGGAAGGACAATCCTGCCTATTGCGCCTCGAAGGCCGGCCTGCTCGGGCTGACACGCTGCGTGGCGCTGGAAGGGGCCGCACACGGCGTCACCTGCGTCATGATCAGCCCGACCTGGGTGGAGACGGAACTGATGCGCCGCAACGTGGCGCAAGTGGTCGAGCGTGAGGGCAAGGGCCGCACGCCGGAGGAAGCCATGGCCGAAATCGTTCGCGGCAACCCGCAGCAGCGCATGCTGCAGCCGGAGGAAATCGCGGCGCTCACGGTGTTCCTGTGCTCGGACGCCGCCAGGGGCATTACCATGGAGAACATCCAGGTGACTGGCGGCGCTTTGTGGTAACGCCGACGCGAGGATCCAATCGAATAATCTTGGGTTGGCGGTTTGCCTGTAGATAGGCAGCATGACGACCGCCCCGAAAAGAGCGATGACTATCACCAGCCCGTAGCCTCGCCGGACAATTTCGCGCGGGCAACTTTCGCGACACCCAAACCAACGCCCGGCCGATGTCGTGCCGCGTTTGCCTTCTTATAGCTGAGCGATTTTGTACGAAATCGTACCATTGATTGATCGGCGTCTTGGACAAGATCAAGATGAAGCGGAGGGTGATGGGAGGAACCGCATGAGCATCGCCAGATGGGCAATAAGACCCGTCGGTACCGCTAGGGAGTTTCTGGCATCAGAGCTTCGAAGTGCGCGATATGGCGATATCGTCTCGGTCAAAGCGGCAATAGAGGCCGCTCGCAGGAATGCGCCCTATTTGCAAGATACGGATGACGAGTTGACGGAGAAGATCGTCGATCTGGCACGGGAACTGGGGCTAGCCGTCCTTTTTGACTCTCGCGAGTGATCGATGGCCGAAGGGCTTGGCGCTGGTCGATGCTCCTTGGTACGAAACCAACAATTGGCTCATGGCTGAAAATGCGCAATCCTTGGAAAATGGAACGCCGATTGGACGACAAGCTCGATTGCAAGGCATGCGGGACTATCCAGATGGACATTCCCGACGACGCCGAGGAGTCGACGCCAATTCACTGCAGCAAGTGCGGTGCCTTTCTTGGCGAATGGGGCGAACTGCAGGATGATTTCCATCGCCAGGCCCGCGGTTCCGAAGCCTTCGACCTGCGCAACGGAAACATTATCAAGAAGTAGCGGCAGTCGCTGGATTCATGCAGCTCGGTTCTGGGCAGCTCGGTTCTGGGCAGTCTGGTTCTGGGCAGCCTGGTTCTGGATTGCTGGCCGATGCCACCGACCCGCTCCACGAATGCCTTGTGGACATTTACAATCCTGACCGCCTCAATCTCCCGCTCTTGTCGGGGCATCACCGCGCGATAATTTCCCTGAAGGCGTGGGTGCTTCTCACTCTCGACAGGAGCCTGCCATGAAACATCAGACACTCGACCAACTGTACGCCGTCGCCAAGGTCGAATCCTCGGCGGCATATTCGGAGATGACGCGGAACCAGCGTATCGAACGTTGGGCCGAACTTCTCGAACAACATCCCGAGCGACGTCTTGCAGCGTTTACAGGCACCGAATATCTGCGCCTGGAGGAGCGTGACAGCGTGCGTGGGGAAGGATCGGCAATTGCTGTCGCCCTCGAAGATCCGGTGCTGCGCGCATCGGGCCTGAAAGACGACACCTATGGTGAGGCAAAACGCTTCTTCGGGCTGAGCGACTGGCAACTGCACGACATCGTCTGCGATTGTCACGTCGGCGCTACGATGAAGGCGGGCTGGGCTGCCAACCGGGTCCGCGCAACGATTGGCGGGAACAGGTTTATTGCCTGGCTAAGGCAAAGGATAATGCACTGAATGCAAGAGGGGATCGCAGCCTGCCACAGCACGATCCCCTGCCTTGCTCGACGCCCGAGTCAACTCTAATCAGGGTTTGGTCGCGGGAGAGCGCCGCCGCTTTTCCCCATGCTCCTCAAGCTGCCGGTTTCGCTGCCGCGGTTGCCACGCGGCGCATCCCCAGTCACAAATCCGGGCAGGGGTTGCCGGTCCGATATCCAGCGTTGTGAGGGGCGTGAGATCCTTCAACCGCAGGGCCGGGCGGCCAAGCATGGGCTCCGCGATAGCTGTTCTGGATCGAAATTTCGCATTGGCCAGAACGGTCAGATGCTCTGCTTCTTCGCGCGAGAGGCCGTAGAGCACTTTGCAAGTGAATTCCGCCGGAACCTCGGAATGTAGATCATACACCATCCAGTTGTCGGCCGGATCTTGCAACGCGATGAACCTCAAGCGGGCCTCCATGGTCAGCTAGGCCCAATTTAAACGAGATGCGTTTTGTTCCGCCTCTCCATTCGGACAGTGGGCTTCCGCCATGGGGTGAAGCTCAGCGACCGAAGGACTGAGGAACTCGCTACGTCATTCTCGCCACGTCATTCAGGACATGACGGGAGCTTGGCGACCGCAAGCACGTGCAGCCACCCGCTTGGGCCCAAGAACTGAAAAGCCATGATGGCGGCGGCCACGCGCGAGGCTCTACACCTGCAGAATGCGGTCTCAAAACTCACCGCGCGCTGGCTGCGCCACATGACGCCGCTTCGCTCGTGCGATGATGAATCGTCAAAAACGTACCATCGCGATGGCCATGGAACATTAGGGTCATCTAATAGTTTTGGTGCGGCAGGGACCCAACGCCCGGCAAGTCCCAAAAATCCCAGGGGCGGCCCGTCGCTGCCGTGAATGGGGCGGCGGGTTTTCTTGGACTGGTCGCCTGGCGAACGCGGAAGGCAACGGGCCTCCGTGACGACAGGTTACCCGGCAGAATGGGGGCCGACACGATACTGCAACAAACTCTGGGCATCATTGTTGTCTCAACTTTCAAGGAGCCGTGACGAGGTCGATCAAATGCGAAATGATGGAGAATTGCTTGCAAGAGCATGCGCGTTGGGCATCAACATCTATCAACGCTCAAAAACAGTTTGGGTGGCCAGGGGAAGCTATCGTGGCCGTACTTTCGAGGTGAAGGGGCGTGCTCCAAAGCCAACGATCGCTTTGTGGAAGGAAGCGACACGTTATAGAGGTTCGGCGTTTTAAGCTCGAGCATCCACAGCCGCGAGACAGCTCAAGCTCGGCGGCTCGCCGCAGGGACCAGAAGCGCGAAAGGTCTGTCCCTGTTGCCGGGACGCGCGGACCTGGCCTGGGTTGTGAACAGTTTTCTTCGCCGGTTGACTTTACGGGTTTTGCACGAAACCCTAAAAGGAGTGCTGTCGTTAGCAAATATTATGGGCGCTAGCGCTTGGGAGCCATAGACTTACTCCTGCCCCACACGGAGGCATTGGAGCGATGTCCCAACAATCCGAAAATATTGCATCGCTGTTGCGGCAATTGCGGATGTTGGAAGAGCCCGCCGAAATCACATGTGCCTATGCCGAGGTGATACGGGGTGCTGCCGATGACATCGCCGATGAATTTCCATTCGACGATGTCGAAACGTTGGCAATGCTGATTGAAGACGATATCGACGACAATGAAGAGGCAGCGCGTACTGCTCGCGCTATTTCCCTGGAGCTCCGTCGACGATTGGCCGCTGGTGTAAGAAAATGGCCAAGGCTGAAGATTATGTGATGAAACGAGACGGCAAGTCTTGGCTCCGTTTAGTCTTCGGCCGATTGAGCGTCCCATCGTCGATATGATCGGCTTGGCTTGCGTGTCGGCTGCTTGGATCGGCTCCGGACCTTGCTCGTGCCTCACGGGTCCGCGCCGCTCGCGCCTTCAAAGTGCAATCTGATCCAATCCGATCTCTTTGCGGCCTATCGACAACTCAGGTCTTTGGGTGGCAAGCAGATCGATTAGGCCACGCGGTATCGTAAGGCGTCGCAGTCGAGATGTCATTGTAACCGTTTGACGACAAACGCGCGCTTTGGAACCAATGGCCGGTGCGGCTGCGCTGCGTTGGGCAGCTTGATTTGCGCCACACCGGCCACTGCGGGTTGGTTTGGGTGTCCCCCGCACTGCTCAAATTATAGACATATTAGCAATAACGCAAATAAGACTGAAGTCCCATGGGCGATGAGGGTGCGGCAGGCCGCTACCTACCAGGATCATGGCGTTGCACGGTCATAGCGACTGTTGGGATGCTATGACGGATGCGTACGAAGCGGGCATCTATGTCAAATGCAAATGACAGCGCCCCAATATGAACGTAGACCAAGCTATGGTTTGCCAATGAGGGAGCATCTTCGCCCGTAATTTTTAGGAGCCAAAGGCCAGAGCAAATGCATCGCGATCACGACGAGATTTTCCATCGGGCGGATGCTCTTGGGGTTACGATCCTTCAACGTTCAAAAACAGTGTGGGTGGCCACGGGAAGCTACCGAGGCCGACTTTTCGAGGTGAAAGCCCGCTCGCCCGCGATTGCACTCACGTTGTGGATGGAAGCCGCTCGGTATGCTGGTCAGCGGATTTAGTGACTGGATCTCCGACGCCTAAGCATCCATTCGCAGCCCAGGCGCCGGCCATCCCGGCTCATGCGTGGTCGGCCCGATTGACCTGTCGATCATCGGGCACAAGCCTTAAGACCGGGACGGATAGACGGAATTGCTATGTGCCTGCCCAAAGTGCAGCACTGCACGCAACCTCGCCACAACATTGTCAGATAGTTAACAAATGGTTGCCTCTGAACTTTGAGGTTTGTCGGTCCGGACGTCAAGAATGCGACGAACAGTCAAACCGAGCTGACGATCCAACTCCCCGGAGTTTTAAATAGATGCGTCATTTTCTACTTGGCGACGCCACACCGGAGCGCTGGTCATCGCGATCGATGTAGGTGACTGTTGCGACCGATCACATTGAGTTGCAAGTTTTAGGCAGATATCCAAGAAATCGCTAATACGCCTATTTTGAAAGAGAAATGAGTAAAATTGCGTCTGAAAATTTTTTCACTAATTATAAAACATGCCGACGGGCTCACCCTGGAACAAGACTCGATCTTCCCAAAAAAATACACGACAAGATCCTCAGGGGCTGAATGTCACCCTGTTAAGGAGGCTTATCATGATCATTCGCATTCTTACCGCAATTTCTCTTGCTGTATCTGTCGCATCCGTCTCGACGACTAGCTTTGCCGAATCGACGACCAAAATTAAGTCTGTGGAAGCAGGCAAGGCAGGTCGCGCCGCAGAACCCGGAAAGGCAGGGCGCGCTGCAGAACCTGGCAAAGCCGGCGGTGCTGGCGAAACCGGTGGCAAGGCCGGCGGCGCCGGTGAGTCCGGCGGCAAGGCTGGCGGCGCTGGTGAGTCCGGGGGAAAATCCGGCGGCGCTGGAGACGGTGGCGGCAGCAAGGGCGGCTGACCGCCCTGCCGATCCTGCCAGGTCGTAAAGAGCGCACCCTTGCCAGCGTGCATGCTGGCGGGGTGCCTTCGCTGTTGGTGACCGAAGACCAGGCTGGAAGTTTCGCTGCTTGAAGAAGATCACTCCGGATCGGGCGCCTGCAATTGGACTGCAGCGCCGGGAAGGGCCCAGCTGGTGCTCTCGACCCACGCGCAGTGATTCATGTTGGATACCCACGTGCGCTCGTGCGCTCGTCGAAATTCCAACAGCGCTTGCAATTCCACCTTGCCTCTCTCGTAGCTGGATTCCGGATCGCCGAGCGTAAGCTTGGCGGCAACCAAAGAGCACAATTTCGCGTGCTGCAATCCCAATTGAAGGAATTGCACCCGCCTTGACGCTTGCTGGTCTGCCGCCGCGGAGGAGGCTGCCTTGTCGAGCAATGCTTCGGCCGGCGCGAAGCTCTCCTCTGGATAGATCGCATGCGCCGCTTTCGCCCAGCTTCGCCAACGCGAAGCCCCAAGAGCCTCGAAGGTGTCACGCAGCCGCGCACGCCCACCGGACGTATACGCCTCCCAGAAATCGAAATATTTCCTCACGTCAGCCGCCGCGGGTCCGAAGGCGGAGTAATATTCTGACAGCAGGGAGCCGGCAGGCATGTCGGGGTGGATCTGCAAGCGGAGCAACAGGTAAAGGTTTGGGCCTTGTGTCGCCCAATGACCTGTCAGCGAATCGAAATCGGTCCCGATCATTCCGTTGTTCGCGGCGCTCTGAAACTCGTCGGCGAACTGGCTGGAAAATATGTGCGGCATGCAATATCCGTCCAGAAAATAGTTCGTCCGCATGAAAAGCCTGGCCTCGGTTTCCGCCCATCCTCGCCACTGGGCTTTCATCCAATCCTGCTCGTCGCCGCTTCGGGGATAGAACCAGGATGACGGGCAAAATCCGATCATGACGTTCGGCCCCAGTTTTATGCCCGAGGTCGGAGCGGCGAAGTAGTTCATGTAGGCGTAGCCGACGACAACCGAGTTCGAATTGTATTTCGCGGCGATCTGCTGGATGGCTTGCCATGAACGCGCATATCTGTCGGATACGAAAGGCTTGCTGGCGATCTTTGATTTCGGCGGAATGAATTTTCGATAATCCGGTGGTTCCGGGCCATCGAGCGCCTTGCATGCATCGCATTCGCATTGGCCAGGCACGTCATTCTCGACAGCATTGACGAAGGTTGGAAGGTGTCCAGGAGTATCCCCTCCATGCTCGCGCCACTGCGCGACAATCTCTTCGCGCAGACCCGGATTGGAAATGCACATGGAAAAGCGCGCACCCAGCCTTGAGGGGCCTCGTCTGCCGTTGACCAGTTGAAACCATTCAGGATGCTCGGCGCCATACTGCCGCCACCAGTCCACGAAGGCATGGCCGTACTTCGCTGGGATTCGGCGGCCCATGCGGTTGCGACGCAGAAATGTTGCCTGCGCGTTCATGTATTCTTCGGCCGCCGCGGCAGTGAAGCCCAGCTCGGGATGATCCTTGGCCTTCAAGCCCGCAGCCGAGCGCACGTGGCGCTGCATGAATCGAGGCGTTACGACATGGTCTTGAAGAGGAACGACCACGGACTCCGCTCTTGGAACAAACGTTCCCAGTTCGCCTGGCCATAGCCACCGAACCGCGAAGTAGCGATCGAGAAGTTCGTATGCGCCGAAGAGCGTTCCGGCGGAGGTGTCCTCATCAAGAGGGCTGCCGCTCGTGTCATGCCCCGCGATACAGAGATGGCGGCCGACGGTGCGGATTGCACACGACTCCGGCTCCAATGCGCCGGAATCGATGCCGGCCTTTCGGGCAAACCGGGTATCGCCCAGAAAGATATGGGCTTTGCCCAGGCTTGCCGACGTCACTTCGCTTTCAGTCGCCATGGCAGGCTGGAAGCCGGTCGCTTTCTCGATATGCCAGCCGAGCTCCACGGCAGCATAGTGGACGGAGTCCTTCGGGCTGTCCGGGATAACCAGCGTGACGGCGGGTCTGCCTCCCGCCACCAACGTCACACCATCGCCTGGCTGAGCGTACGCGCCGGCTGCCTTGCCAGCGCCCAGCCAGTGCAGCAAGCCGAATATGGCTCCCTGCCCAAACGTCCTTCGCGACAGTGCCCGCATAGCAAGACCTTACCTACGGCCGATCATCCAACAAGGTGGACCTTCTTCTGGACAAGGACGGTGCAGGCTTCCATGAATCGCGGGGGACGCTGTCGGTCCCTCCGGAGATGAAGAGGGCCAAACCGCGCTGAATTCTGCCCGAAGGAGAAGGGACTTTTGGCGATCCAGGCATGCGCACCATCCGATGAGAATTGCTCGCAGCATGTTTGGTGCGGCGGGCGATCAAGCGTTGCGCACCAAGCGAAGCGGCTGCTGTTACGCGCAGATCATGAGGTGCATGGTATCGCCGCTAGACCCAACGATCCCAGACAGGCTTTTGGGTGTTCTTGCTAGACTTTTGGTCGGGGGAGTGCCTGGCCCCTTGGTGGCTTGCAATGATCGTCGGGGACCGGATCGATGCCGCCGCTCGCGCCAGCGGCGGGGTTGTTTCGATTGCCGAATGGGAGGTTCGGATCGGCAAGTGTTAAAATGGTCACATTCCTTGGAACTCCAATCTGGCATCCCTCGTTGCTTCTTACATGGCGCGGGGGCTGGAATGTATGAATGCAAATGATCCACAATGGCGAACGCTCGCCGGCGCTCTAGGCGTCACTGTTTATCAGCGCTCAAAAACAGTTTGGGTCGCGGCCGGGAAATACAGAGGTCAAGATTTCGAGGTGAAAGCCCGTTCCCCACAGGTTGCGCTTGCCCTGTGGAAGGAGGCCGCGCGCTATGCCGGTTCGGACTGGTGAGCAATGATGGGACTTGCTGCTCGCGCGGATGAATTGCGCCAGTTGTTGGACACGGATGCCGATAAGGGAACAACCATTACCGGCACCCGATAGTCTCAAGGTTTTATCGGCCTAGCCAGCGCCACCGCTGCCCTTGCCGCTCTCGCCGGCGCCCCCGCTGCCCTTGCCGCTCTCGCCGCCAGCCTTGCCGCCGGTCTCGCCAGCGCCGCCAGCCTTGCCACCGGTTTCGCCAGCGCCGCCAGCCTTGCCGCCGGTTTCGCCAGCGCCGCCAGCCTTGCCGCCGGTTTCGCCAGCGCCGCCAGCCTTGCCACCGGTCTCGCCAGTGCCGCCAGCCTTGCCGCCGGTTTCGCCAGCGCCGCCAGTCTTGCCGCCGGTTTCGCCAGTGCCGCCGGTCTCGCTCGACGCAGCGCTAAGGGTAGTGGCCGTACCGCCGGTCTCGCCAACCTTGCCGCCGGTCTCGCCGGCGCCGCCAGCCTTGCCGCCAGTCTCACCAGCACCGCCAGCCTTGCCACCAGTCTCGCCAGCACCGCCGGCCTTGCCGCCAGTCTCGCCGGCACCGCCAGCTTTGCCGCCAGTCTCGCCGGCACCGCCAGCTTTGGCGCCGGTCTCGCTAGGCGAGCTTACCTGGACGCCAGACTCCCCGGCTGCGCCGGCATTGGAAATCCCTATGGTTCCCAGAGCAAAGAACGCCCCCACCAGCAACTTCGCCGTAGTTGTAACTTTAATGGTCATATCGTCTCCTGATATCAAAGCTCCCCCGCGTACTTAATAATCAGATTCTCGAAGAAAGTTTATTCACAATCATGATCGAGTCAGACACATTTAATGACAGTTTGACACGAGATTATACCTGTAAAATCTCGATTTCTATGAAGTAGTAAAAAGCCAAATGCCATCATGCCTCTATCGTAATTGTGTAGCAGTCGGCCGTTGTTAAAATGGGCGACACCTAGGATGGTGGAAATATGCATCCGATATTTCAATCTCCGCCGTGTAGAAGGCGCATCGGTGTTGGCGATCTTCAAGAAAACATCAAGCAAACGCAGCACGATGGGCCGCGATGCCAACGGATGGGTCGCATTGGCTGTCACTGCCGGTTACCACTTTTGGGTGGATTCAGCGCCGCCAAGGGCAATTGACAGAAACGGCCCCTGCGGATGCCATTGAAGGGTTCCAAAGGCGGGGAGGATCAGGAGCATCTGCTCCCGATTTGATGTTGGAAAGTTCGGCAAACGAGTGATCCAAACGGGCCCCGCATTTGGCCACGGACGATAACCATCGTCAGTCGAGAGCGGATCCATGGCCACTGACCCCGTCCATCACCTGGAATCAACTGCCAAGATTGTTTCGGCCTTTGTCAGCAGGAATCGGGCCTCGCCTTCTGATCTGGTGGATCTGGTGGAGAATGTCGGCCGCGCTTTGCAGGCCCTCGCGGGAGGCACGGAAAAAAGCAAACCAAAGATCGTTCCCGCCGTACCAATCAGCAAATCGGTGACTCCGGATTTCATTATCAGCCTGGAGGATGGACGCAGGATGAAATCGCTGAAGCGGTATCTGGCGTCGCTTGGAATGACACCGGCCGACTATCGCAGGAAATGGGGTTTGCCGCCTGACTACCCGTTGGTGGCGCCGAATTTCACCGCACTGCGTTCGCAAGCGGCAAAGAGGATCAGGCTTGGACAACGGACCGCCAGTGATCAGACCTCACGAACCTGACCGTATGGTCCTATCGATGACGATTTTGCCGCGCCTGCTGCCCGATCAATGTCGCCATGATTGAGGATTGCGATGGCGTTCCCCAAGGCGCTTGTCTGGAGGCAGATCTGTGCATCGTGGGCGCAGGTGCGGCGGGCTTGGCGCTCGCCTCGCAGTTCGAAGGAACACCGCATCGCATATGCATCATCGAAAGCGGCGGGCTGACATACGAACACTGGCGCCAAAGACTGTCGCGCGGCCGCTCTGTAGGCAGACCCTATGAGGCGCTGGACCTTTGCAGGATCCGCCAGTTCGGCGGAAGTACCGGCAGGGCCGGTTGGGGTGGGTGGTGCAAGATGCTGGACCACGCTGATTTCGAGCCTCGGTCCTGGATTCCGATGAGCGGATGGCCTGTCGATCGCGACTCGCTCCTCCCCCACTATGAGACGGCAGCCGGTTTGCTGGGCATCGACGACTTGCAAGCCGAATGGCCTGCCTCCGCGGCTCTGCCTATGACCGGGCCGCTGTTTTCCGAACGATGCTTTCTCAGTCCCATCCCGGATTTAGGGGCGACATTGCGCGCCAGGCTGCAAAGGGCAAAAAACGTGCAGGTTTTCCTGCACGCCACGGCCTTGCGGCTAGACACCGACTCCTCGGGAAGATGGGTTCGCTCCATCGAGGTGGCCAGCACGCCAAACCGGCGCTTCCGGATCCAGGCACGGTCCTTTGTGTTGGCCTGCGGCGGGATCGAAAACGCGCGCCTGCTCCTGGTTTCAAACCGGCAGACGCCGAATGGCATAGGCAACCAGCACGACCTGGTCGGCCGCTATTTCATGGAGCATCCGCGCGTAAAATGGGGGAGCCTGCAGGTCGGCCATCCCGACACCGCGCTGGCCCTTCACGTGCCATCCATTGTGGCGCGAAGGCCTTATTTGTCGGAGCAAGAGCACTGCGGCGTGAGCGGTGCATTCGGGCTGGCGCTGCGCCCGGAGATTCGTGAAAGTGAACGCCTTCTCGGCTCCCGGACGTGGATCAAGCCGGGACCTTGCGCCAATGATCTGGGTGGCTCCGAGGCGTTGCATTATCTTGCTTTCTGGCTGCGGAAGGGACGCCTCCATCGCGACCTTATCAAGAGTGGCCGCACCATCCTCAGACATCCCGCAGCGTCGGTCGCGTCGGCCATCGAGCGCCTTGGGCACTCACGCGGGCGCGTAAGACATTTTCATTTTGACACGATCCTCGAACAAGAGCCGGACCCGGAAAGCCGGGTTACGCTCGATACAAGACTTGACGAATTCAATCTTCCGCGCGTGAAGCTGGAATGGAGGGTGGGGCCTCTCGTTCGGCGTACACTCGAGCGCATGCAGACAATCATCACCGAGGAGATGCGGCTGCTGGGCCATAGAAGCGACGTTCAATTAAGCGCCCACGAGACCCCGACTTGCGGAGACGATATCCCATACCGATGGGTGAGGCACCACATGGGCACAACGAGGATGAGCGCCGATCCGAGGACTGGCGTGGTCGATGCCACGTGCCAGGTTCACGGCCTCGGGAACCTTTTTGTCGCCGGGAGCTCCGTTTTTCCAACCGGGGGAAACGATATGCCCACCCTGACGATCGTCGCGCTTGCCATTAAATTGGGCCGACACCTGCGGCAATGGCTCGAGTAGAGGTCAATTCCATATTGGAGGAGCTCACGGAGGCCGCTCGGAGGCTTGACCAGCCTGGCGGCTCGTTGCTCGGAGTCCGGCACGAAGTGTCTCCCAAGATACACCTTTACTTCACAATGGCATAATTTCAGATTTACTTTACGTGCTTTGGATACGGACGCGAGAAATTACAGTTTTAAAAACGACGTCACGTTAAATCCTCTTTTGCAATTCGTTATAGATTGCACGCGGCTCAGCCCCCGGCACCCTTTTCGTTGAGGATACACCTTTTGGTGGAGGCAGCCTTGACACTACGCATTTAGCGACCTGGGGTCTAATCCTGCCAAAAAAATGCGATTATATTCACGGTGTGCGTTTTGTCACACCGCCTCGCCAACCCACAAGTTATTACTAATGCATTAAGGAGGTGGGTCTTCGAAGCGAATTTCTCCGTTGGGGTGATTTTCGCGGGTGTTAGAGTTGAACCTTTGGGTTGGGGAAAAGCTATGACAATTCTGTCCATTAACGATCAGCCGGTCAAAACCGACTTGGCTCCCTATTCATCTGTCGCAAATGCCAATCATATCGGACCTGCTCCCTCACGGGAGGAGATGGAGATAGCGATCATCGATGACAGACCGCTGATGTGCGACTGTTTCGCCAGAAGCCTCGAACTCATCGAGCCATCATTTCGTATCCAACGCTATCCTACGGTCGAAGCGTTCGACGCTGCCAGCCCGGAGGAGACCGAACGCGTTTCGACCGTCTTGCTATGCGTCATGTGGTCGAATTCTCAGGCGGACTATCATCTGTCGCGGATTGCCCATCTCAAGGCAACCAGACCCTCTCTGGGAATCGTAATGCTCTCGGATATCGAAAGCTTTGATGATATTGTCAAAGCAGTGGAAAGCGGGACACGCGGTTACATCCCAACAAGCGTCAGCTTGCAGGTTGCTGCAAAGGCTATTCAGCTTGTCGCGGCAGGAGGGACTTTCGTACCGCCGAGTGTCCTCTTTAGTTCGGGCCAGGCGGTCAAGGACAGCCAACCCGCCAAGCAGCCGCAGGGCGACAATGTTTTCACGTCGCGCCAGATGGCGGTGATCGAGGCGTTGCGGCGGGGCAAGGCAAACAAGGTGATCGCGTATGAGCTCAACATGTGCGAAAGCACGGTCAAGGTGCATATTCGCAATGTCATGAAAAAGCTTCGCGCGAGAAATCGTACCGAGGTAGCCTACATCCTCAACACAACGCCTTATGATGGTGTGAGCATACGGAATTGAGGCATGGCTGCCGCCTCGGTCAAAAAATGATGATTTCTTTTGCCCGCGGCAACCGTGCCGGTTGGCTTTGTCAGGCCCTCGAATTGGAGGGCCTGACAAAGCCTCGACATTTTGCAGGGTGCGAGGAAAGTTGAAACAGCCGCCAGATCGATATGCTGTTCCACAGACGGAGAGGGAGACCACTCCCGCAGCCGAAAGGAACACATCGCAAAGCCCGGACTTGAGCGATATCGAGCATTTCCACGCCGTTCGCCCTTCCACGCTGGCCGAGATGAACCGACGCTGTCATTGGTTCCATCTCGAAGACGGCGATGTCTTGATTCCGGCCGGTGAAAGGGTCGATCGAGTATTTTTTCTTCTGGAGGGCGAGCTTCGCTTCCCTGTCTATACCCGCACAGGCAAAATTGTATGGCTCCCATCGGCGCACGAGGGATCGCTCGTCAATGAAGTGGCTCTAAGCGGGGACCTTCTTGCGGTGCCTTATTCGATCGAAGCCGCGGGACCGTGCACCATTGCCTCCATCGGCAATCGGGCCTTCCTGGATATAATCAAGGACGATCCCGAGGCGCTTCAGGCCATTATCCAAATGCTGGTCGAGCGCCAGCACTCGTTTGTCGAGCATATCGTTGAACTCTCGACACTCAGCGTTCGATCGCGCGTGCATAGCGAACTGCTGCGCTTGTGTGTTGAAAGTATCGACACGGACGGTTCGGCGATGATTTCTCCCATTCCCACCCATACGGATCTAGCCAATCGCATCGGCACGCATCGGGAAGCGGTGGCCCGCGAACTCAGTTATCTGCAGAGTGTCGGGATTGTGCTGCGCCGCGCAAAGGAACTCTTTGTGCCCGACGTGTCTCGCTTGACGGACCTGCTCTCCAAGTCCGACGATTAATCAGCCATGGTCTCATGATCGGCCATGGTCTCAGGCCATGGACCGGCGCAGCCCTGCATTATCCCCGCAGCCATGCGAAGCGTTTGGTGCCTAAGCCAAGCCACGTCCGAACGGCATTCTGCTGCGATGTCGAGCGGTAGATCTTCTGATGATAGACCAGCTCATAGGGCCACAGTTCGAGGCTGCGGTTCGCGAGATGCGTGAGTATCCAGGTGATAGCGCTTGCAGCGACAATGAAGGCGCCCATCGAGACGACGACGTTGGCGGTGAAGAGGTGAGCGTGCGAAAAGAGGGAGCGGGTCAGAAAATACGTATAGGGGTGCACCAGATAAAGGCTATAGCTGACCGTCCCGAAGTAGCGAAGAAGCCGATTGCCGAGAAGCAGCGAAGTCAAGCTGCTTCGCGATACCGCCAGGCCGAAATAAAGCGCCGTCGCAGCGACCAGCAATGGCACTTCGGCATTCTGGAAATCGGACCAGTGATAGTCGTAGTGGCCGCGAGTGGATATGAAGACGCACGTTGCCAGCGCCGCGCTCTCGGCCAGCCGATGGCGACCGACACGCATCCAATCATATCGATCGTAGGCGAGACGGATCAGGCCGCCGGCAACGAAATACAGCGCAATCGGATATCTGGCCATAAAGAGCGCCGCGAGGAGACCCAGAGCGGCCAACCCAAGCTTGTTGGGGCGACGGATGGCGAAGAACACGAAGGTACCGGTGAACACATAGAACCAGACTTCGAACGTCAGGCTCCAGGCATTCGGCGTCAGCTGCTCTGTGTGGGCGAAAAGATTCAGGAACGTCAGTCCGGCGAGAATTGCGGTGAGATTGTTGGTCTCGGGATAAAGGTTTGTCGCGGCGTTCAGCGCGACGTAGAGCACGCTGAGAACGAAGAACAGCGGGTAGACGCGCAGGAACCGTCGGGCGGCAAACTCACGGGGACTGTAGTGCAGCGCACTCGGAAGGATCACGAAGCCACTGATGGCGAAGAAAAGGCACACACCGAAGGTGCCGAAATTCCAGAAAGGCCCAATGGCCGCTACATAGGCGGAGTTCGAGGCGTAGATATGCTCCGCCGTGCCGCCCAGGAGATGCGCGAAGAACACCATAAGCGAAGCGACACCACGAAGCCCGTGCGCAGCCACATTGAATGACTTGTCGGAAACTGGTTTCGCGGATGCGTCGCGCAGGACATGCGGTGCGTCCGATGGTTTCAGGGAAGGGGGATGCGCAACAGCCATTTGAGCCTTCAAATTGGACCCCGCAGACCATTCCAACCTACACCGATCCAGATTTTGCAATGCTCAGGAATTCGAAGGACACCCCTGCCCAAAAGTAGTGGGCTGGCGTGGGAAACTCCACCCGATGATCGAGCAGCCGCGTTGCGGGATCGCGGACATTAACGGGACCCGTCTTCGCCGCAGGCGAGGGCTGAACCGCAGCCGGGGCGGGGCGTGACCTACACCGGATCGGAATTGGCGGGCTTTTCGGCAGCCAGGACGCCAAAACGGCCGCAAGTCGCCACGTCGAACCGCTCCATTCGGGAAAAGCCCCGGACCTTCGCGCTTCCCTCTTGTTCCAGAGGCCATTTCGATCATGTTCGCGGGGCCACGGCGTAGTCCGATTTAGCCGCAGGTTACCTCCTATTGCGGGCGGACAGCGGTTCGAGAGTGCCGTTATACAGCATCGGTATGTCACGCTTTCAGGCTCATCGGCTCAGCCTCGCTGCCGGCGTGATGTTGGACGGTCGAAAACCCTCTCGTCCGGCATCGCTCCATTCAGCACAGGCGGCTCCAACCTATCGAGCCGACATTGATGGTTTACGTGCCATTGCTGTCGTGTCGGTTGTGCTGTTTCACGCCGGTTTCACCAAGGTCGGCGGCGGCTATGTCGGTGTCGACATTTTCTTTGTCATCTCCGGCTACCTGATAACGCAATTGATCGCCAGGGATCTGCAGGCAGGCGAGTTCTCGGTCTGGCATTTCTACGAGCGGCGCATACGCCGCATTTTTCCCGCGTTGTTCGCCATGCTGGCGGTCTGTACGCTGGCATGCGCCTTCATCTTCTTACCCGATGACTTCAGACGTTTCGGCCGCAATTCCGTCGCCACGGCTCTCTTCTCGTCCAATATCGGGTTTTGGCTGAAGACGGGCTATTTTGATGGAGAAACGTACGACCAGCCACTCATCCACACCTGGTCACTGGCGGTGGAAGAGCAGTTCTACATCCTGTTTCCGATATTCCTTGTCTCGATCTGGCGCCTGGGAACCGGCAATGTTCGCTGTCTCATTGCGAGCCTCGCTGGAATTTCGTTCATCGCAACCATCGTGGTGATGCAGTACGACGATGCTGCCGCTTTTTACCTGACCCCATTCAGGGCGTGGGAGCTTTTGTTGGGCAGCCTCATGGCGCTCGAAGCCTTCCCACGCGTCACCAAGCGCTGGCAAAGTGAGGTGGCGACCTGGGCTGGACTGCTCCTGATCGCCGCCGCCGTGCTGGGTTATTCCGAGACGACTTCATTTCCTGGTATCGCGGCGCTACTTCCGTGCATCGGAGCTGCCCTTGTCATTCACGGAGGACGTGAAGCGAGCTGCTGGGTCACGCGGCTGATTTCGACAAGGCCGTTCGTCGGCGTGGGCCTGATAAGCTACTCCCTGTATCTTTGGCATTGGCCGCTGATTGTCCTGGGCAGTTACCTGGCAATCGACGAGCTGAGTTCGCTTCAGTCTGTTGGCCTGGTGACTGCCTCGTTCACTCTGGCGCTCCTGTCCTGGCGATACATCGAGCGACCGCTCAGGGTGCCGTCGCGCGTAAGCCGCCCCGTGTCCGTCTTGGCTGGAGGTACTTTGGCCATCGTCGCCGTGGTGCTAACCGGTGCCGTGATCTACCATGACAATGGCTGGCCGACGCGCTTCTCCAAGGACGTGAATGTGTTGTCCAGCTATGCTTTCTCCGCCAACCCTGAAGCGGATAAATGCGCAAACGTGTTGCTTCAGCTTGCGGCAAAGTCTCCCTGTACAATAGGCACCTCTGAAAATGCCCGCATCTTCCTGTGGGGGGATTCTCACGCCGGAGCGCTGTTCGGCGCGATGTCCGAGTTGGCTGCGAATGGCGCAAGTACGGTCTACGGCGCCACTCCCCGCTGCCCCCCTCTGCTTGGTGTCGGAAGCGACGGAGCGTGCATCCAGGGAAACGATCTTCGGCTCAAATACGTCCTCGGCCGCCCAGAGCTGAAGACCGTTATAATCGCCGCCAGGTGGTCTCTCTACCTGGAGGGCCGTGCCGTCGAACTTGGACCGGCAGAACGCAACGGCGACCTTCCCCAGTTGCAGGACCGCAACGGCGTTCAATTCGACCGCTTCTCAAACGAGGCGCGCGAGGCATTCGAGATATCCCTGAGAAAAACTGTGCGTCGGCTCCTCGAAGCCGGCAAGAACGTGATCATCGTCTATCCCGTCCCAGAAGTGGGTTATGACGTCCCCTCCACGGCGGCCCGACTCGTAGCGCACGGACATGATCTGTCTGGCTTCAACGTGTCGGAGCGCCTCTACCGGGAGCGGCAGCAGATTGCGTTTGGCGTTCTGGACAGGCTGGGCCAACATCGCGGCCTCGTTCGCGTGTATCCAACGCAGGCGCTTTGTCCGCAGGAACGGTGTGTTGTCATGATGGGCGGAAAACTGCTGTATTTTGACAGCCACCACCTCAGCATCCCAGGGTCCGAGGCACTCGAGCCATTGCTTGCAAGAGCTCTGCGACAAGGCGCCTGAGGTTCCGAGGCTCAAAGCGCGTAGCGTTTGAACGGAAACGCAGAAAGCCGTCTTGCACTTTGCTGGAAATCGCTTTTAGCGGAGGTGCCGGCGGCCCTGAGCGTCGACGATGGTGTTGTCCGCGACGTTTGCACTGATATGCGCGCCGTTGTGGATCAGGCAACCGGCACCGATCTGGACACCCAGCAGCACCGTTGCGCCCATGCCCACGACAGACATGGCCCCGACGCTCACCCCGCCGGCGACGATGGCGCCCGGGGTCAGGTGGGCATTGTCCTGCACGATGCTGTCGTGGCAGACGATACTCCCCTGGTTGACGATGACGTTGTTGCCGATCGTACAGCGCGGGCCGATGCTCGCGCCGGCCAGAATATGGCAGCCATCTCCGATCCTGGTCGCCTTGGAGACGATCGCGGATGGGTGGATCACAGGCGGCAGGATGAAACCCATGGCCGCAGCGCGTTCGAACATGGCCCGCCGCGCCTCGCTTGACTGGGCTCCGCCGATGCCGATGAAGGCGTAGCGGGTACCCTCGGCGAGCAGACGCTCCAGGCTCTCTTGCGTACCGATCACCGAAATGCCGGCGCAGACGTAGTGGCCAACGGGCAGGGCCTGGTCGGTGCAACCGAGGATCTCGTATCCGGAGCCATCGAGAGCATCGATCAAGCAGGCGGCGTGGCCGCCGCCGCCGATGATGACCGCCCGTCGCGTGGACGCGGAAGGAACGGCAGACTGCGCCCCGTGCGAACCTGCAACTATCGCCTCGGATCGGCAGCTGGCCGCCGCGCGCACCTCGGCTTCGCCGATGCGGCCGTTGGAGGGCCTGACATCCGCCAGATCGATCCCGAGCTCGGACGCGGCCTTGCGGGCCTTGGCCGTTATCGCGACCTCTTTGACAGCGCTATCGGTTGGGCTGGCCGCTGCGGATGCGCTCGCATTTTCGTCGGCGATCTCGCACAGCGTTGAGCCGACGGCGACGAAGTCGCCGATCTTGACGTCGAGCCGGCCGATTACCCCTGCCTCGGGGGCATTGACCTCAACGGCAGCCTTCGTGGTCTCAAGGACAAAGAGAAGAGCCCCTTGCTCTACGCCTTCACCCTGCACGACCTTGATCTCGATCAACTGAAGATTGTCCTCGTTGGCGTTAACCCGCGGGGCCTCGACAAGCACAGTCATGAAAGCTTAGCCTTTCTTGAACAGATCGATGCAGGCCGCCTGGATGGCGTTCACACCTGGCAGCAGATCGTCCTCCCATTCGCGGCTTGAGGGAATAGGATGGTTTGGCCCGGCCAATGCGCTGAAGTGCTTGACCCTACCGATCAAGGCGCGCGCACACTCGGACGCGAAGCCCCAGCCAGGAGAGCCCTCCTCCACGACGAGAACGCGGCTGCACTGGCCGACCTGGCTCAGGACCTCCTCGCCGGGAAAAGGCGACAGCTGTTCAACGGCCACCACGGTGGTTGCGATTTCCTCCTCTTCGGCGAGCTTGTTTGCGGCAGCAACCGCGTGCTCGACGCAACCCCCATAGGTCAGGATCACGATGTCCGAATCCGCCGGACGTGGAAGGGCGGCCGTGCCGAGCACGGGCCTCGAATACATGACCTTGTTTTCGATTATCAGGTGAGGGGACCGAGAAGCGAGGGCCCGGTGCAGGAGCGCGCCTGGATCCGCATACTCATGCGTTGCAAACACGGTAAGGCCCGGCACGCCGCAAAAATGCTTTTCCAGGCTTTGCGAGTGCGTCGGTCCATAGCCGCGCCGTCCACCCATGGGCGCGCGGATGATGATCGGCACCTCGACCTGATCGTTGTACATCCAGCGAAACTTGGCTGCGTGGTTGATGATCTGGTCGGCGGCAAGGGCGATGAAATCTCCGAACATGAGCTCGACGATCACAGGCCTGCCCTTGAGGGCCATGCCCGCCGCCATGCCGACGATGCCACCTTCGCTGATCGGCGTGGTCCAGACACGATCCTGATACGCCGTGGACAGGCCCTTGGTCACTTTGAAGGCGCCGCCATAGGGGTCGAGGACGTCCTCGCCCATCACCACCAGCCGTAGATCGGCTTGCATGAGATCGTGGAGCGCGCGATTGATCGATTCGACGACGCGCATGGGTCAGCCTCGCGCCAGGGTTGCGGCAGCCGCGGATTCGACGGCGCGATCCACGGCAGATCGACAAAAGGCGTCGATCTCCTCGAACTGCGCAACACGCTGGCGCATCGGGGGGATCGGATCCCGGGCTCGAGCCTGTTCAAGCCGCAAGGGCGGCCGGGTATCATCTCCCTTGCTGTGGGGACCGATCCGTTCGGTCCGCAAATAGAGCCAGCACGGACGGCCCTCGGCGCGAATATAGGCTACAGCCTCCTGGGCAAGCTCACATATCTCGACCGGATCGTTGCCATCGTAGGCGAACGTGCGGATGCCGAAAGGTTCGGCCCTGGCGATGATCGAACCGGAAACGGTGAGATGTTTTGGGGTGGTTTGGGCGATGTCGTTATCCTCGACCACAAAAAGCACGGGGGCACCGAAAACCGAAGCGAGGTTCAGGCTCTCGTAAACAGCTCCTTCACCCATCGTTCCATCGCCCAGGAACACCACCGCGACGGCGCCCTCGTCTTTTCGTGCCAGTGCACTGCCGACCGCCACGGGCGCTATGCCGCCTTGGATTCCATTGGAGTGGAAGTTGCGGAAACACAGGTGCTGACTGCCGCCGCGCCCCCCGCAAATGCCGGTTACGCGCCCCATGATCTCGGCAATCAGGCCCTCGACTTCACCCGAGTAGGCAATGAAATGACCGTGGCAGCGGTGATTGCTCCAGACAATGTCGCGATCCCGGTCAAGAGCGTTCACCACCCCCACCGCATTGGCTTCCTGTCCGATGGATGTGTGCGTGGTGCCGAACAGCAGCCCTTGGGAAAACAGCTCCAGCAAGCGCTCCTCGACAAGCCGGATGAGGATCATCTGCTGATAAAGCCGGGCCACGGTCGGCAATTCGAACCCAAGCAGCGTCCTTTTTTCCTGAGGAAGGGTAAGGTTCTGCAATGCTGAAGACGGCACCAATTTCAGCTCTCCAAAGGAAGACGCCGGAATGGCTCCATCTTTCCTGATGGCGTGCTCGTTCATCAGGCCGCCTCGAGCTGGCGCGAAGCCGCGACAAGGATGGACCGCGTCGTCGACGCTGCCGCCGCCGTTTCCTCGGTCGTCCAGGACGGGTCGACCAGGAACGCGATGCTCGTTTCACCAAGCTGCCGCGCGACGGGCAGTCGCTCGGACGGCGCCACGCCGGCATCCGCGAATGCATGCTCGAGATAGATTTCGGAACAGCTGCCCGAGAAGCACGGAACGCCTGCCGCGTTGACGGCCGCGATCAGCTCGTCCCGCGACCATCCCGAAGACAACATCTCCGGCTTGATATAGAAATAGCATCGATACCAGGCATGCCTGTGTGCCGGATCGAGCCGGGGCGTGTACAGCATCGGCAAATCGGCAAGCGTGTTTATCCAGATGGCAGCATTGCGCTCGCGTTGGTGAATCCAGTCGGGCAGGCGTTCGAGCTGCCGCAAGCCAAGCACGGCCTGGATGGATGTCATGCGCCAGTTGGTGCCGATGCTGTCATGCAACCAGCGGAATCCGGTCGGCCGATGAGGGGCAAAGACCACATTATAGTTCTTGCCGTGGTCCTTGAGGCTCCAGGCGGCAAGCCACAATTTCCTGTCGTCCATCGCGACAAGCCCGCCTTCGCCGCCCGTCGTGATGATCTTGTCCTGGCAGAACGAAAATGCCGCTATGTCACCGAAGGAGCCTATCGGTCGCCCGTTGTATTCGGCGCCATGCGCCTGGGCGCAATCCTCGATCACCTTGATGCCGCTGCGCTTTGCCAGTTCCATGATCGGCGCCATGTCGCACGGCCATCCGGCGATATGCACGACAATGACCGCCTTTGTCCGCGCCGTTATCTTCGGCGCGATCGTTTCGGCGGAAAGATTGCCCGAGGTCGGGTCGACATCGGCGAAGACAGGTGTCGCACCGGCAAACATGACGCAAGCGGCCGACGCGACGAAACTGCGGGGCGTTACGATCACCTCATCGCCGGAGCCGATGTGGAGGATCTTCATTGCAAGATCCAGCGCGAGGGAGCCATTGGCCAGCGCCACGGCATGACGTCGGCCGAGGCTGCGCGCGTAAGCGCGTTCGAAGCTCTTCACATGGTCGCCGGTCCAGGCGTTCACCCGGCCAGACCGCAGAACGTCCACGACATCGGCTATCTGTTCTTCGTCGTAAATCGGCCAGCGTTTCATCTCGGAACACTCCAGCTAGAATTCAGATGACATTTCTAAGAAGGACAAAGGCCTCGGCCGCCCTCAAATGGACGGCGGTGCCCCTAACGATCGCCAGCGCCCGTAATGTTTCGATCGAACGCTCGTGCGGGAAATTCTTGATCTGCGAAGCGAACATCGACGCAGCTTCGAGTTTGCGGTCGAGTGTCGCCTGGATGTCTATGAAGACATTCGGCACGAAGCTCGGCGTGACATAGGGTGCATTCCAGTTCGTTTCAGACACCGTCTCGTAGGCCATGATCGTCCGCGGGTAGTGTGACTGGGTGGGACGGGCGGCAACCAGCGACGACAGGAAGATCAGCTGGTGGTCCATATGAACATCGCCGACGAAGGGGATGAGCAAGGTGTCCGGCTTGACCGCCTGCAGCAGAGCTTGCAACGCCGCATTGACGGTCGAGTGCGGTGTCTGGCCGAGCTGCGCGGCGGGCAGATCAAGCCAATGCGTGTGTCGCACGCCCAGGCCGGCATGGGCCGCCTTCGCCTCACTTCGGACCTGCTGCGTCATCTCCTCGGTGAAGGCAGGCGGACAGCCTCGCGTAACCACCGCGACATGGACTTCCCCGCCTTCCGCGGCGACCCGGGCTATCGTGCCGCCACACCCCAGAACCTCATCGTCGGGATGCGGCGCGATCACCAGGAGCCGACCAAGGGCCGGGCTCATGACCGAACCGTCCCGGCGGGCATCGCCTTCAAAGCGTGATCGACATGGCGGCGGTCGATGCGTTCGCCCAACAGGGCGACCAGGACGGTCAGGATCAGTATCTGCAGATCGAGCCAGAGATTGCGATTGCGCACATACCAGAGATCTAGCGCCAGCTTTTCACCGTTGGTGAGGCGGGTATTGCCGTTCACCTGCGCCCAGCCAGACAGGCCCGGACGGACCGTGCAGCGAACACGTCCCAGGTCGCCGAAGTCGGCGATGGTGGCTGGAAGCAACGGGCGCGGCCCTATGAACGCCATGTCGCCCTTGGCTATGGAGACAAGTTGAGGCAGCTCATCGATGCGGATGGCGCGCATCAGCCGGGTGGCGGGCGTCTCGCGCAAGGCGTCGGGCAGCAGCACGCCATCCGCATCGCGCCCTTCACGCATCGTACGAAACTTGCAGATGACAAAGGGGCGGCCTGCCAAGCCGCTGCGGGTCTGGCGAAAGAACAGTGGACGACCGACACTCGCCCAGACAATTGCGGCGGCCACCATCCATAGCGGCAGGCTGAGGATCAAAAGCACCACCGCAGCGATCCGGCTGGGCATCGCCCGGCCTATCGGCACGCGAGCGGTCAGTTCGGGAGACCGGGCCATCGGATTGCTGAGACCGATCATTGTGACGGCCCCACCTGGACGGGAGGCGGCGCCGCGACTGGAGCGTCAAGACGGCTGGCCAGGTCCAGGGCATTGTCCAGACGGTTTATCGACACCAGGATCGTGTCTCCGGCTACAATCGGATCGTCGAGGGTCGCCACCTTGGTGGCTATCTGGCCGTTCTGCTTGCGGCGGATTTGGTAGGTGAACGCGATGGTGTTGTTGGTGCGTGTCTGTTCCGCCGCCAGTGTGCTCAGCAGCAGGATCTGCTCCTCGGTCGACTCGCGAACCGAGACCAGGCGCTCGATTTCAGAGTTGTGGGCCTGAAGCTCCGTCAGCGCTGTGTGCGTCCAGGTCTGGGTGGCGTCGTCCAGGTCACGCTGCAACTGGCTCAATTCCCGGCGAACCGTCGACGCCTGATTGTAGATTTCAAGCAGATGCGACTGCTGCGTGGTCGCCTCGCGCTCGGCGTTCGAGAGATCGGTAAGCGTGACGATGCCTTTCTTGTTGAGGGCCCTGACACGCTCGAGATCGGCTTGCGACGAAGCGATCACAGTCTTCTGTATGTCCGATAGCTGTTCAATATTGGCGAGGGCGATGTTCACTTCGTCGATTCCCGCCAACAGCTGCTTGCGACGTGTGGTCAGTGCGTGTTGATCCGTTTCAAGGATCCGCTGCTCCGTCGGAAGCAACGTTGCGAGCAGATTGGCATTCATGAGGCCTCTGATCTTGGGAGGCAGATCCAGCTCCGAGATCTTGTCGTTGTTTGCCAACTGGGCCTTGATGCGCGCGGCGGCAACGGCTTCCTTGGCGATCTGCACCACGCTTTCATCAAGGGTTCCGCGCAGCCGGGCGCGCGTCACCACGCGATCCTCGGCAGTGGCTCCGCCCGTCGATTGACCACCGGCAAGCGCCACCGCCTGCTCCACGGTCAGTGCTGGCTGGTACGGAAACGAGCCCGGAGCCTTGACATCCCCAAGGACAAAGATCGGACGGAAGCTGACCACCGCCAGGGCTATATGCGGGTCGTTGAAGAACTCTCGGTCGATGAACGCCTTGCGGATATGCTTCAAAGCGTCAGGCACCGTCAGGCCGCCAACTTCAAAGCTGCCGATCAGCGGAATGTTGACCGCGCCATCGCTGGCCACCGTCAGCTGTTCGGCAGGAAGCGCATCGTCAATGAAGTCGAACGAAACCACATCGCCGACCGAAAGCTTGTAGCCGTCGTCAGCCGCGGCCCTGGCCGCGATCGGGCAAGCCAGGATCGCAACAACAGCGGGAACCGTGATCCGGGCATGTTTCAACGCTTTCGCGAGGATACTGGTCCACGAGCCTATCGATCGCCCGCTCCGTGCCGGATTGCAAAAAGATGCCATGGAAGCCCACCACAGAAATTTCCTGTGAAGACCCTAGCGACACCTGTGCGCGGACAATGAGTCATACATTTGGTGGAGCGGTGACAACCTTCGGTCTCGTGCCCACCCAATTTGGCTAACTGGATGTCGATCGTAACCAACGTATGGTGCGGCTGGATACTGTCGGCCGATTGAACGCTTCCTCGTGGCGGAGCGCCGCAGACAGCTGGGAAGCTTGCGTGCACACAAGTGTTCTTCACACGATCACCAGTCTCGACGTTGGCGGCGCCCAGGTCATGCTTGCCCGTTTTCTTGGCCGGATCGACCAAAACCACTTCTCATCTTCGGTTTTATCGCTGCTTTCACCTGGGCCATTGGCCGCGCAGGTGAAGCATGCGAATTCCGGGCTCGTGTCGATCAGCATGACGGAGCGGCCGCGGCCGCGCGATGTCTTTCGGCTGACCCGGTCGATAAGCAGGGCGGCGCCCGACCTTCTTCACGGATGGATGTATCATGGCAACGTCGCGGCAACGCTCGGCTCGGTGCTGGGCTTCAACTTCTCGCCGGTAATCTGGAGTATCCATCACACGGTTCGCGACCTCGCCGACGAGAAACCGTTGACGCGCCAGCTGATCCGGCTCTCGGCCCGGCTGTCGAGCCGCGCCAGCGCAATCTCATATTGCTCGCGCGTGGCCGCCGACGATCACGAGCGTCTGGGCTTTGATCCGCGCCGCAGGGTGGTCATTCCGAACGGAACGGATTGCGATCAGTTTTCTCCCGCGGCCGACGCCGGTGAGAAATTGCGCCATCTGTTCGGCTTGCCGCCCGAACGGCTGATCATCGGCCATGTGGCGCGGTTTCATCCCATGAAAGACCAGATCAGCCTGGTTCGGGCCATCAGCCGTGTGCTGGCGCAGGGATACGACGTTCAGGGCGTGTTTATCGGGGAGGGACATGCCGATGGGCCGGTGCGGCGCGCCGCCCGCGACCTCGGCATAGACGACCGTATTACGACGCCGGGCATCCGCGGTGACGTTGCCGATCTCATGCCCGGCTTCGATGTCTACGCGCTTTGTTCAGCTTGGGGCGAGGCTTTTTCCCTTGCCGCCGGCGAGGCGATGGCAAGTGGCGTGCCGGCGGTGGTGACGGCGGTCGGCGACTCCGGCTGGCTCGTCGGCGACAGTGGAGTGGTCGTTCCGCCCCGGGACAGTGAAGCACTGGCCGCCGGCTTGATCAGGCTTGTCGGCCTTGAGCCGGCCCAGCGGCGCGCTCTGGGCCAACAGGCGCGTCGCCGCGTCATGGAGAACTTCTCACTATCGCTTTACGTCGATCGGCACCTGGAACTCTACGCAACAGCTCTGGGGCGTCGTCGCCTTATCTCGAGCTGACAGGAGTGACTGGTGGTTGTCATGCACGCGAATGGTCGAGATCATTTTCCCGCCGGCGGGGACGATGCGATGCGCCGCAAGCGGATCGTCGTCATCGCAAGCCTGACGCGTTCGCTCGTCAATTTTCGCCTCGAATTGTTGAAAGCCATGGTCGCCGCCGGGCACGAGGTCATCGCGCTCGCCCCCGACAATGACGGGCAGGCCATCGCCAGGCTGGGTGCGATCGGCGTCAGCTTCCAACAGATTCCGATGGCCAGGACGGGTACCAATCCGCTGGCCGATCTGCGAACGCTCAAGACACTCTACCGGCTGATGCGCCGCCTGGCTCCCGACATCGTCCTGCCCTACACGATGAAGCCGATCATCTATGGCGGGCTGGCGGCGCGGCTTGCCGGAGTGCCTCGGCGGTTTGCCCTCTTCACCGGGTTCGGCTTCATATTCAGCGGCAGCGTCACGGGCCTGCGTGCAACTGTCCTGCGCCGGTTGAGCATTGGTCTCTACCGCTCGGCCCTGAAGGGTTGCGAAGCCGTTTTCGCCTACAATGAAGCCGATGCTCTCGACATCCGGCGCCACAGGATGGTTTCCGCGACCACGCCGGTGATCAAGGTTGCGGGTTCCGGGGTGGACCTGACACTGTTTGCAGCCAGCCGCCCCCCACCCGGGCCACCCATCTTCCTCCTGATTGCTCGCTTGCTGCGCGAGAAAGGGATTGCCGAGTTTGCAGCCGCCGCGCGCATCCTGAAGGCCAAGCACCGTACCGCGCGTTTCCAGATTCTCGGTCCGTTCGATCCCAGTCCCCTCTCCATCTCGAAAGCCGAAATGGACCAGTGGACCAGGGAAGGAGCCGTGGAGTATCTCGGCGAAACACACGACGTCAGCCCGTACCTGACCGCATCCACGGTGTTTGTGCTGCCGTCCTACTATCGCGAGGGCATTCCCCGCAGCGCGCTGGAGGCCTTGTCGACGGGCCGGCCGATCATCACGACCAACGCGCCCGGCTGTCAGGAAACGGTTGTCGACGGCGAGAACGGGTTTCGGGTCGAGCCACGCGACGTGAATGCGCTTGCCGCGGCGCAGCGGGCTTTTCTCGAAGATGAGGAACTCGCCGCCAAAATGGGCGCCAACTCAAGAAAGCTCGCGGAAGAACGCTTCGATGTGCACAAGGTGAACCATACCTTGCTCGAGGCGATGGGGCTGTAACAGGGCGCCCGTGATCGTCTGTGCGGTCACGGGCTATCGGCGAAGAAATAACGCCGGATCTGCTGCCGCCTCATGTAGGCCTTCCGCAGGGCGCCGCGAGCCTGTTGGAAAGGGTCGACGCGGTTGAACACCCAGCCAATCGATGGGCCGCCGGCGAAGCGCAGGCGCTCGACAACCTGGGAAAGGGCTTCTTGAGTGGTGCTGTCGAACGCGGCCACGACGACGATTGTGTCGACCGAGGCGGCAATCCTGATTGCGTCCTCAACAACGAGCACGGGCGGTGCATCGATGATCACCACATCGTATTCAAGCCGGAACGCCTCCAGCAATTTGGTGAGCTGGCCGGAGTTGAGGAATTCCGGCAGCGTCTGGTCGTCGGCGGACGGCGCCAGAATATCGAGCTGCGGGATATCAGGCAGCGTCTGGACGATTTCCGCCAGAGCGCAATCGCCTTGCAGATAGTCGCCGAGTGTCCTGCTGGCGGAGCCCAGCTCCATGGCGGTGTGAAGGCTGCGGGTTCGTAAATCCAGATCGATCAGGGCGGTCAGCGCGCCATCCATGCCCGCTGCCATGGCAAGGCCCATGGCTGTCGTCGTCTTGCCTTCCTGCGGCAAGCCGGAACTGACCAGAACGACATGTTTGCTCCGCCCACCGTTCATCCGGGCGCAGGCATTGTAAAGCGATCGGAAAGCATCGGAGAAAGCAGACCGCGGCCGTGACAACAAGGTTTCGAGAGGGGGCAGGGCGGGGCGCAGGAACTTCTGAGGCAACCGCGGAATTGACGCCAGCAGGGGAGCGCGTATCAGCTTCGATGCCCGCCGCAAGTCCCGTATCCGGACTTCCATGCTTTCAAGTGTCAGCACCAGAATCAGCGCCAGGACAAGCGACGCGGCCAAACCGCCCGCAAGCATCAGACGAAGCTTGGGAAAGGAAGGGCTCGTCGGGATCTCGGCCATGGAGACGGTTCGCACGCCGGGTTCGACCGCTTCCGAAAACGGATCGAGACTGCCAAGTTTACCGGACACGAGGTCGTAGAGCTTTTGCTCGGTCGCCAGATTGTTGTTCAGTTCACGCAGCTTGGCCTCCGCCAGGCTCCTTTGACGCAGCTCCTCGTTGGAGGCCTCCAGGCTTTTGACAAGTTGGTTCACCCGGCCTTCGTCGACGCGCACGTCATTTTCCAGGACTGCGATCGTTCGCAGCATCTCTTGAGAAATCATCGCACGGACGGCCGCTACTTTCGCATCGGCCTCCTGGACCAGGGGATGATTGCGGCCGTAATTGCTGGCCAGCTGCGCGCGATCCCTCATCGCTGTCGCTTCATCGTTGCGCAGCGACGTCAGGAAGTCCGATGAGAGCAACGGGTCGACGCCGGCTCCGGTGTCACCGTTCTTGGCCGCTAGCCTGACCTGGGCAAGGCGCGCCTGTGCTTGCGTGTATTCACCCCTGGCGATGCTGAGCTGTTCATTGGCCTGCTGGATCGAGGCGCGCAGCAGATCATCGCGTGGATCACTGGAGACGCCATGCTCGGTCGCGTATTTGGCGATCTGACCCTCGATCGCGGCAATCCGTGATGCGAGCTCGGTCGATTGCTGCCTCAAAAAGCCGACGGCATCCTTGATGTCCTGCCGCTTGTTGTCACGAGACCATTCCACGAACAGTCTGGCAGTTGCATTGGCGATCTTGGCCGCGGTCGCTGCGTCGTCGTTGAAGAACGAGATCGTCATCGCCGCGCTTTCACCGGAGCGATCGACTGACAGGTTCGCCAGATAAGCCGAAATTGCCCGGTCTTGCTGAACATCCTTGGGCGGCAGAGATGCGGCATCCTGCGGGCCCGAGCCGGCGACCAGCGAGAATAGTCTTTGCGGTATCCAGACAATCAGGCCGACTGCCTGTGACAGCACACCGCCGCTCGAATCCGAAGTTCCTCCGGCGGCGGCTGGCGGCAGATAGGTGTTGAAGTCCGGATCCTGGATGAGGTCGAGCCGGTCGACCACCAGGCTGGCGAATACGCGAGAGGCGATCAGATCCGCCTCGGTGTCCATCCGCGACTTGTCAGGCTGCTGGTTCGGCTGCGCCTGCGTGGTGTCGAGAGGATTGGGATCGTCGGTTTCGACAACGATCATGGAACGAGCCGTATAAGTCTTGGGAAGTTCCACCGCGGCGATGAGCGCGAGTGCGGTGCCTGCAATGACGATCGCAACGATCAGAAGCAGGCGTCTGCGGAAAAGACTGTAAAGTTCGCGCGCGCCGAACGTCCGCTCCTCCAAGGGTTCGGGTGACTCCTGAAGGAATGGCCCCAGTCGGTTCCACACGCTGTTTTCGTCTACCAAGCTCACTGATCGCGCCCCTGTTCTTATCGATCTCACCGGGTCTTCAAGCCGAGTTCGAGACCCAACCAAGCGACAAGTTTTTAGCACGGATACACGGACGCCAGCGCGTTCAAGAGGCTTAGTCGCGGCCATGGGATTATCCGAAAGGATAGCGTAGGTGGCCGCGGGCATATCTTGGCATATGTACCGAACTGCACGTCCATGGAGGCTGGTGAAAAGAACGCTCACATAGTTTTCAGGAGTGACGATGAATCATGCCGGGGTCCCTCGCGGGTACTGGGCAAAGCCCGACCGCAGGCCGGCTGCGGCGTCGTTGTCAAATGGGACCGGCAAGATCGGCCTCTGGCTGGCAATGGCCTCCGTCTTTCTCACCCCCTGCAACATCCTGCGGGTCGACACGTTCTACTTCACCGCCAGCGATGCCTTCGCCCTGGCCGCCGTCTTTGCCATGGTCCTGGGGAAATCCCTTTCGCCCGCCCCACTGGCAGCCGGGACGCTTCTCTGGAACACCGGGGTGGCGCTCCTGTGCGGCATGCTGCTGCTCAGCAGCCTGATCAATGGTGATCCGCAGCGAGGCTTCATCATCTCGGCGCAGTATCTGTATGCCTATTTTCTCCTGGCCTTCATGCTGGCGTCGAGGCCCTGGAGCGAAACGGTCCTTCTTACGAAGGCGCTTATCTGCTCGATCGGCTTGATGTGCATTCACGGTATTGTGGTCATCGACATTCTCAGGCAACAAGGCACCTACCTGACCAGCGGCAATGGCCGCTTTATCGGCTGGGTCGAACGCGAGAATGAATGCGCGACGCTGATTGCGCTCGCGGTCCCCCTGTTGTTGTGGCTGGTCGCTTCAGGGGGTGCCCGGCCCCGCTGGGCCTGGATCGGAGTGCCGCTCTTTGCGTATGGCATTGTCCTGACTGGTTCCAATACCGGGCTGATCGGCCTTGTCGTCGCGCTCACCGTCTTCGTTGCCATGACGGGCTCCTGGCGCCGCATCATTCTGTTGGCGGTGTCGTCGCTCGGCGCGTTCTTTGTCGTCGTCACGTGGGGCCGCGACTTCCTGCCCCCGATCTTCCAGCGCCGCGTGCTGAATGCGCTGCAGAGTGGCGACATTGACGAGGCTGGAACGTTCGCGGACCGCATGCGGCTTATCCGCGAGGCCATCACCAAGGCGGACAGCAGTTCGCTGCTTGGCATCGGCGCCGACCAGTATCGACATTTCAGCGAGCTGCATGCTCCAGTCCACAACGTCTATCTCTTGATATGGGTTGAGGCGGGGCTGGCTGGGTTGATCGGTTTCCTGCTCATGCTGGTAGCCGGAATAATCATCGGCATGCTCGCTGCCCGGCTTCGCCAGGGACGAATATCCGCCATTTGCACCCTGACGACGGTCCTTCTCTTCGCCGCGTTGGCCAACGCGCTGCCGCACCTCTACAGCCGGTTTTTTGTCGTGCCCCTGCTGCTTGGGATAGCGCCCAGTGTTGCGATTTTGCGCGGAGGGCCAGTGCCAGGAGCGGTCGCAGGCTTCCTGCGTAGCGCCCGCTCCACCCGTGGCCGGCTACAGCTTCTTCAACGCGGACCAAATTAGGGGTGCACAGCGGCTGAGTTTTGCCAGCCTGACAAGGCCGATCGGCGCTCGCGAAGGCCCGGTCGGAATCTCCATATGGATAGGGCCGATGACGTGCAGCTACTTCCCCGGCGCGGACGCCTGCGGCGAGATAAAACGACCGAGGGCAAACACGCCGTCGATAAAATCCTGTCCCATTACAAACCGGCCCTCAACCCAGCGCCCCTGGGCATCCTGGCTGTCGATGAGCTGACGCACCTTCGAACTTAGGTCGCCGGCGCTCAACTCATCCATGCCACTGATCCACAGCTGTTGGCGGGAAACCGGCAAGCCGCGCCTGGCAAGCTCCAGCCGGGCGAACACCGGCTCGATCTCGGCCCCCGTTTTCATCCCGTAGTGGTGCAGGAGGTTCTTGTCGTCGAACGTCACCTGGTCATCATCGTCGACGTAGACCGGGCGGTTGGTGTTGAGTTCATAGAAACGTGCCCACTTGCCGTCGGGCAGGCGCGCCGCTTGCAACCATTTGGCCGCGGCCTCGGCCGCGTCCAGCAGCCGCGCATCCTTGTTCTGCTCGTTCAACTCGATCAGGTAATCAATATTGCCGGCGGTTTCGCGCGAGACGACACCTGGCGGCTCGAACTTGCGACCCCACACTGGCTGCATGGAACGATCGTATCCCTGGGCCCAGCCCTGTTGCGGCGCAGGGAGCTGGGCCGCGAGGAGAAAATCGCCGACCTTTTCGGCTGCCTGGAGATATTTGGGATCACCGTATGTACGGTAAGCGTTGAGAAAGAGACGGCCCATATCGCGAGGGAGATTGTCATTGACGATGAAGTAGGGCGGACTGTCGGGCTTCTGCCACTCGTGCGACCAACTGGCCGGAATACTCGCCTTGGCGGCCGTCTCCACATCCGCACCCGGCGCGGCTCCCTTGAAGAAGACCGGAAAGGCCCCGTTCGGGTACTGCACCCGCATCAATCGATGAAGCGCCTTATCGATGCAGGACCGGACATCCGGATCCGAACCGCCGCTCGCCCGGTCGAACCACATCAGGAAATTCAGCACGCTCTGTGTGTTGTTGTCGTCGAGGACGGTCTCGTTGCGATGCGGATTGTCCTTGATGTCGTGACAGGCGTTTCCATCTGTCTTCAGTGCGCGGTAACACCACGTGGCCGCCTTTTTCGGGTCGGTCTCGATCCTGTAAAACCACCCGCCGGATTCCAGCTGCGTCTTGACCAGAGCCGTTGCCACGAGCTGGGCCGACTGAAGCCATTGCTTGTCGCCGGTAACCTCGAAAATGCGCAGGAAGGCAGCTCCGACCGCCGGCGTCCCAGGCGGTTGCACCCAGCCAACGCTTGTCGGCACGGCACCGCCTTCGCCCACTCTCCTTTGGCCATCGAGCGAATATTTCCATACATAGGTTCCGGCCACACCGAGGTGATCGCGGAAGTAGGCGCCCGCGCGCTCGATCGCGCCCCGTGCCTCGGCGACGGTCGGTTGAGGCTCGCCGGCCAAGGCGGTGCCGCAGGACAGCGCGACAACCAGAGCTGAGGCGATACGTCTTCGCACGGCCGCTCCCGCCGGCATCAGGCAGCGGCTTCGCGTTGAGGCGTGGCCGCCTTGGCCGAGCCGCGGATCACGTGAGGCACGAATGGCGTCGCCGCCGCAGGTTTTGTTTCCTCTCTGTGGTAGCTGGGAAGCAACCGGGCAACGAGGTCCAGCACGCCCCCGGTGTCGCCAGCTTTCGCCAGGCGGCGCAGCTGCGAGAATTCCTTGCGAAGGATCTCGAGCGGCACCGGATTGGGCACCGCGCCCAAGACTCCGGAGATCGGAACGTCGACACGTCTTTCTCTTTCGTCGAAGAGTTCCTCAAACAACTTTTCTCCGGGCCGGCAACCGACAATCTTGATCTTGATGTCTTCATCCGGCCGAAAACCGGCGAGCTTGATCATGCGACGCGCCATGTCGATGATCTTGATTGGCGCCCCCATGTCCAGAACGAAGATCTCGCCCTGTCCCAGGCTTTTCTCCAGGCCATGGGCCGATGCCTGCAAGGTGAGCTCAACCGCCTCCCTTATCGTCATGAAGAAGCGCTTCATCTCCATGTCGGTTACGGTCAGCGGGCCGCCATGGGCGAGTTGGCGCTTGAACAGCGGGATCAGCGATCCACTCGAACCCAGGACATTGCCGAAACGAACGGTCATGAAGCGGGCTGGGGTTTCGCCGGCGACGAAGGCCAGGTCCAGGGACTGGCAATAGAGTTCGGCCAGGCGCTTGGTGGCGCCCATCACGCTGGTCGTGTTCACGACCTTGTCCGTGGAGATCTGGACCATCGCCTTGGCACCGCAAAGGCGGGTCGCCTCTGCCACGTTCATCGTACCGATGACGTTGGTGAGAATGCCCTCACAGGGATTCAATTCGACCATCGGCACGTGTTTGAGTGCCGCTGCATGGAAGACCAGGTCGACGCAATGCCGTTGGAAGATCTCGCCCAGGCGAACCGGGTCGCGTACATCGCAGATGTATGGCTTGCGGTGCACATTCGGGAACTTCTCCGCCAGTTCCAGATCGATGGCGTATAGATTGTATTCGCTGTTATCGATCAGGATCAGTTCCGCCGGACCAAGCGCGGCAATCTGCTGTGTGAGCTCGCCGCCGATCGAGCCTCCGGCGCCGGTGACGACGATGCGGCTGTTTTCGATCATGCGGGACAACGCAGCTTTATCGAGCACTGTCTGGGGCCTTTCCAGCAGGTCGGTAAGCTCGATCGGGCGCAACTCGAAGCGGCTCTCGTGCTTGGGATTGCGCAGCTCCAGGACGGGCGCCGGCCGCGAGACCGCGATGCCCAGGCGTTCGGCCCGGTCGATCAGCGCTTCGAGCGCCGGGTCGACGAGACCAGGCATCCTTTCGGTAAAGATCACGTGCCGGGGCTTGATGCCGCGGACTTCCAGGTCGCTGATCACCGTGTCGAAGTCTTCGATGCTGCCAAGGACCGGCACGCCGCGCAGGAAATACCCCTCCGTCGTCGCGGCATTGTCGAGCAGACCGACCGGCCAATGGGGTGCATCCGGATCCCGCTGCAGTGCCCGGATATAGTGATCGGCTGCATCACCCGCACCGATCAGCAGCACGGGAACCATGTCGCGTCCGTTTCTCGCCCTGTTTGCGGCCGGGCCAAAACGGCCTGTCTCGACGAGCTTGGAGCGGATGCGGACCGAAATGAGCAACGGCACGAGCAAGAGGACCTCGATCACCATCACCGAGCGAGGGATCGAATCGAGGCGTGTCGCCACGAACATCATGAACACGAAGGCGAGCGATGCGACGATTACCGCGCGCAGGATACCGAGCATGTCGCCGACGGAAGCATATCGCCAATTGCGGGTGTAGAGGCAGGTCACCGGGAAGACCACGGCGCATGTAAACAGGAAGCAGGGAAGTGCGAAAAGCAGCGAATGGTAGCTCTCCGGACTGGTGACCTCTCCATCAAGGCCCAATCGCATGAATGAAGCAAAGGACAGCGCCGCGAGCGCCATGGCCAGATCGATGATGTAGAGATGAAGATTCTTGCCGACGGCCTTGGCGCGCCCGACCACCCTGCGACGCAAGTACGACAGAACATGAACGATGGTACGCGGTTTGCTGACAAGACGGCCGACAGCGATTGCGGTGGCTATCAGAAGCGATTGGCCTCCGAGCGGACCGATTGCTTCAAACGGCTGATCTAACTGGCTCATCCTAGGACCTCGACAAAGCTTAGCCGCCGCGCTCTGGGAGAGCACGTCAAGATTATCGGCTGTTTGCACCCCGCAGACACAAATCCGGGCTTGCCAAGACCTTGTTCAATCAAGAACAGGTTGGCCTGCTATCGTTCGGATTCGAGGCTACGATTTATCGTTGCTATGGAGCGCCTTGCCTGCTTTTGGCGCAACACCTGCTTTTGTGCAGGGAGTAGCTATCGGAACCGCGAGAGGAACTTTCCCGAGTTAATCCAAAGAGGTACTTCCGCCAGTCTGGACAAGCCAGCCAGACAGGTCCCGCTGCACCAGCGTGCCCAACTGCTCGACATCGGCGGCGTAAAAGTCGACGAGCTGGGATCGAAGTCTTGGGGGGAAAGGCGGATAAGCAATCTTTCCCGCCAGGGCACCCCGTGCCGCCTCGAAGAGAGAGGTGTTCCGGAACGGACGAACCAGAGGTTTCAACGGCTTCATCATGTTGCGCAGCTGCGGTCCGACCATAGCTTCGCTGCGGTCCTTCACTTTTTTCGCCACCGGCAAAGCCACGTCGCTCTCAGGGAGGTTCAAAAACGTCCTGACCTTGCTCAACTGTTCGACAGGCCTTGCGACTGTTTCCTCGAAAAACAGAACCAGCAGCCGATCCTTCGGATAGAGATCCAGATAGGCCTGCAACTGTGCGCTATAGAGGCCGCCGGCGAGAAAACGCCCAGGCGAATCCCTGCCCACGTCAAGGTAGGATTCTATGTCGCGGTCGACCTCGCCGCGGCGAAAGAGCATGCAATAGTCCGAGTACGCACGCTCGACCGGGTTGCGAAGCTGCACGATCAGCCTGACATGGGGGAGCAGCCGGTGAACCCGTTGCGGTGCCGACGGAGTGTCCAGGTAGGAGTTCGACTTTTCACCGACGAGCTGTCCAGGACGAGTTTTATGAAATTGGCGGAAGTACCAGTCGTCGCCGCGATCGTAGTGGCGACTGAAGTAGTGCAGCTCGGGATCCGGCATGCTGACGTCCGGATCGGCCTGCAGCGACTGCTGCAGCCAGGTCGTGGCGCATTTCGCAGCGCCGATGATGAGGAAGTCGATATCCTCTGCCTGCA
The DNA here is from genome assembly GCF_000176035.2 of Mesorhizobium opportunistum WSM2075. Lineage (NCBI taxonomy): Bacteria > Pseudomonadati > Pseudomonadota > Alphaproteobacteria > Hyphomicrobiales > Phyllobacteriaceae > Mesorhizobium > Mesorhizobium opportunistum. The sequence continues at coordinate 2,203,796 of NC_015675.1, forward strand.
TTTTAGAACCCTCTTGGATCATTTGTCACCTGTCGTACTGCAAGCCAACCTGGCCGCCGCCGGAGCGCGGAGCGCTTGCCCATAAACTTCCATGACCTTTTCGACGTGCTGCTGCGTGCTATAGGAAAAGCAGGCTTGCTTGCGGGCCGCCTGGCTGATGCGTGCCCACAGCGAAGGATCCGAAAGCAACCGTCGCAGCGGCTCCATGAAAGCTTTGGTGTCTTCCGGAGCGACCAGAAATCCCGTCCGTCCATTCTCGATGGCTTCCGGGTTGCCGCCGTGATCGGTCGCAACCACCGGCGTGCCGAGAAACATCGCTTCGATCAGGGTCCTTCCAAAAGGCTCCCCTATCGCGGGAACGACCAGAACATCCGTCGCCGCCAGGAATGGCTCGATAGGGCTGCGAAAGCCCATGAAACGTATAATCCGATCCAGCCCGCGCTCGACGCAAAGCGCGCGCGCGGCAAATTCAAGATTATGCGAGCCTGCCGGCGAGTTGCCGAACACGCAGCCGACGATCGGGATGTGCGGATGCTCGCGTCGGAAACGTTCAATGATGTTGATGAAGAGAAGCGGACGCTTTCGCTCGATCAGGCCGCCAATGAAACTGAGAATGTGCGTGCCTGGCGCGAGGCCGAGCTCTTCCAGAAGCTTTGCCTTGGCCGCGGCCCTGTCAGGGATGTCCAACGGGTGGTCGAAGGGGCTATGGATAACGCTGAGGCGTCCGTTGAGGGATCGGATCGGATGCTTCGGCCGTGAGAATCGCGACACCGTCACCATGCGATCCGCAATGAACGGCCCGAGAATATTGGCGCCTTTTGCATCGGGATCGCCGCGATGATGCCAGACCAGCCGGGCGCCCGCAAACCGTGCGGCAATGCCCCAATTGATATGCGTTCTTCCATCATTGGTATGAATGATGTCGAACCTCTGCTCCCGGATGAAGCGGCTCAAATGCGGCAGCGTGCTGGTCAAATAGGTGGCGACACCTCCCCAGGTCGTTCCTTTCGCGGGCAATGTCGTCAAAGGAGGCAAACCCATGAAGGGCTGGCCCTCCATCTTCAGAAAGTCTGCGAGCGGCCCCGTGATGTCCTGAAGCACCAGGACCGGTGCGACCCTTGAGGTGTCGAGATTCTGGACAAGCTTCAGTGCCGAGATGTGACTTCCGCCGACATCGTCACCGACAAATGGAAAGCAAACCCGAATTCGACCGGTCTCAGCACTCATCGCCTGCTACCCGGTTGCGCTTCCAAGATAGCTGCCACGATCAAGGTAGCTGACGATCAGTTCGGCAGCCTCCTCGGCGCTCAAATCTGGGGTGATCGTGATATGAGGAGCCTCGGGGCGCTCATAGGGACTGCCGATGCCGGTGAAATTCTGTATCAATCCGTTTCGGGCGCGTTGGTACAGACCCTTCGGGTCACGTCGCTCCGCCACTTCCAGCGGTGTATCGACAAAGATCTCGATAAACTGCCCTTCGCCGAAAAGGTCGCGCGCCATCCGGCGTTCCGCCCGGAATGGTGAAATGAAGGAAGCCAGCGCTATCAACCCCGCATCGACCATCAGCCTTGCGGTTTCAGCGACACGACGAATGTTCTCGACGCGGTCAGCGTCGGTAAAGCCGAGATCCCGGTTCAGGCCGTGGCGGACATTGTCGCCATCCAGAAGGTAGGTGTGCTTGCCGATCGCGTGAAGGCGCTTCTCAACGAGATTTGCGATCGTCGACTTGCCGGCGCCGGAGAGGCCGGTGAACCACAGCGCCGCCGGCTTTTGGCCCTTGGCGATCGCGCGCGCGTTCATGTCCACGTCCAGCGCCTGCCAATGAATGTTGCTTGCCCTGCGCAGGCTGAAGTCGATCATCCCGGCGCCAACCGTGTGATTGGTCATCCGGTCGATGACGATGAAAGCACCAGTCTCATGCACCCGGCTGAAAGGATCGAAAGCAAGCGGCGCCTGTGTCATCAAATTGATGACGCCAACTTCGTTCTTCTCGAGCGTCTTCGTGGCGAGCTTTGCGAAATTGTTGATGTCCAGCCTGTGTTTGATGTGCGTGACGCTTGCCCCCACGACGCTGGTGGCAAGCTTGATGAGATAGGGACGGCCGGGGATCAATGGCTCGTCATGCATCCAGAGCAAATGCGCCGCAAACTGGTCGGAGACTTCGGGTCGCTCGGCCGCGGCTGCCAGAACGTCACCGCGGGAGACATCGATCTCGTCCTCGAGCATCAGCGTGACCGCCTCGCCGGCGCCGGCTTCGGAGAGGTCGCCATCGAAAGTGACAATTCGCTTCACCAGGCTCGTAACGCCTGAGCGCGCCACCGCCACGCGGTCTCCAGGCCTCACCACCCCGGCCGCGATCGTGCCGGCAAACCCACGAAAGTCGAGGTTGGGGCGATTGACCCATTGCACCGGCATCCGGAACGGGGCCGCACGGCGGTCGCTGTCGACCTCGACGGACTCCAGATACTCGACGAGTGTCGGGCCCTGATACCAGGGCAGTTTCGCGCTTCTGGTACGAACATTGTCGCCATAACGGGCAGACAGAGGGATGGCCTGTAACGAGACGAAGCCGAGCGGTTCCGCAAAACTTCGATAGGCCGCCTCGATCTCATCGAACACGGCTTGCGAATAGCCGATCAGGTCGATCTTGTTGATCGCCAGAACGACGTGCCGGATTCCGAGCAGGGAGACGATGAAAGAATGCCGGCGGGTCTGGGTGAGGATCCCCTGCCGCGCATCGACGAGAATGACCGCTAGGTCGGCATTGGATGCGCCGGTGGCCATGTTGCGGGTGTATTGCTCATGGCCGGGTGTGTCGGCGACGATGAACTTGCGCTGCTCGGTGGCGAAAAAGCGATAGGCCACATCGATCGTAATGCCTTGTTCGCGCTCACTGGCGAGGCCGTCAACCAGAAGTGCGAAGTCGAGATCGTCGCCGGTCGTGCCGTGCCGCCGGGAATCGGCCGCAAGGGCCGAAAGTTGATCTTCCATCAGCAGCTGGGTGTCGTAGAGCAGCCTGCCGATCAGCGTCGACTTGCCGTCGTCCACGCTGCCGCAGGTGAGAAACCGCAACAGGCTTTTCCGCTCATGGGCATGAAGATGCTGGAAAGCGGCCTGGCTCTCCAGGGAAGCTTCGAGATCTGCGATTTGAGCAACACCAAGCATCAGAAGTACCCCTCACGCTTTTTCTTTTCCATCGATGCCGCCTCGTCATGATCGATCAAACGGCCCGACCGCTCGGACGTCCGGGTGGCAAGCGTTTCCTGGAGCACTTCGGGAAGAGTAGCGGCCGTGCTTTCGGTGGCCGCGGTCAGCGGATAGCAACCAAGGGTGCGGAAGCGCACCGAACGCATTTCGGGCACCTCGCCCGGGCGTAGCGGCAGACGATCGTCGTCCACCATGATCCATTGTCCGTTGCGCTCCACCACCGGACGCTTTGCGGCAAAGTAGAGCGACACGATGGGGATTTTCTCCCTCATGATGTATTGCCAGATGTCGGTTTCGGTCCAATTCGAGAGGGGGAAGACGCGAACGGATTCGCCGGGCCTCAGACGGCCGTTGTAGAGGTTCCACAACTCCGGACGCTGGTTCTTCGGATCCCAGCCATGGTTCTCGCTTCGAAGCGAAAACACCCGCTCTTTCGCACGGCTTTTCTCTTCATCTCGCCGCGCCCCGCCAAAGGCGGCATCGAAACCGAACGAGGACAGCGCCGATTTCAACGCTTCCGTCTTCATGATCTGCGTGTAGATCGATGAGTTGTGGGTAAACGGTGTGATGCCCTCGGCAAGACCGGCTTCGTTGCGACGCACCAGCAGGTCCAGGCCAAGCCGCGCGACGGTTTCGTCGCGGAAGCGGATCATTTCCTTGAATTTCCAGGTGGTGTCGATGTGGAGCAAGGGGAACGGCAGTTGCGAAGGGTAGAAGGCCTTCATCGCCAGATGCAGCATCACCGCCGAGTCCTTGCCCACGGAATACAACATCACAGGGTTGCGCAATTCGGCCGCCACCTCGCGAATGATGTGGATCGATTCAGCCTCGAGCCGCTGCAGATGCGTGAGGGTCGGCGATGACGGACCAAGGCGTCGCGACGCTATGGGCACGGTGGTTGAAGCTTGGGTCGCAAGGGTCATCTAGATTGCCTTTGAAGGAGAAAGATCTGCCTGATTGAGGCTGTCCACCGGCCGTGTCGGCCTGTCGGAGTGGGTGGTCTTCAACGCTTGTTTCAATGAAAACGCCAAACCCGAGGTCCACAATATGCCCAGCACGATGTGGGCGATGTTGCCGCCCATCGCACCGATGCGCGGGATCAGCAGAAGTGCCGTGATGTGGAAGGCGGCCGTCGCAACAATGACAATCCGCAACACCTCGCGCTGTTTGCCCATGGCCAGCAGTGCGGAGCGGGCGGCGGAGCCCGAGAGCACGAACGCGACCGCCACCATCTGCACGATGACGAGGTTGGCCGCGCCGAGAAAAGCAGGACCCGCGGTCCACATGAGCAGCGGCCGGACGAACGCCGCGACGATCAATATGCAGAGGATGCCAAAGCCGAACAGCATGGCTTCGGCTTGAAAGACCGCGCGTTTGAATTTTCCGATGCTTCCCTGCGCCCAGAAGCGGGCCACGTCGGGATAAAGAACGTTCTGGACCTGTGGACCGACCTGCTGGCCGACGCGCCCTATGCGCTTGGCGATTTGATACAAGCCCGCTGAAGCCGGGTCGGCCAGGAACCCGACCAGCAGCGTATCGAGCTCCTGAGCGCTCACGCGCAATGTGAGCGAAATGTTCGAAGACCAGGCGAAATTCCAGATGCCGGGAAAGCGGCTTGTGATTCCGGCCAGAGGCGCGCGCAGGATCTTGCGAACGCCCTGCCTGTGCAGGGCGCGCATCGTCAGGGTCAAGAGTGTCAGGGACCCGAGGATCTGTGTTCCAGCCCAAACCGCGGTGAAATAGGCGAGATCAGCCTTGAGCAGCACCCCGAGCAAGCACAGCAACACCCGCAAAACCGCATTGAGCAGCTGCCCGTAGGCCAGGAGGCGGAAGTTGCCGGCCATGCGCTGCACCGCGACCGGAACGCCCGATATCTGGAACAGCAGGACGCTGGAATACAGGACAAGAAGTTGCACGACTTCCGCGGACCAACCGAAGAACGGCGCGACGAGAAGTGCGGCGCCCATGGCGATGACCCAGGCGCAAACGGCGGCGCCAACATCGATAAGCAGGCCAAATTTCATGAGAATGCGCAGTGCATCGCGATCCGAGGACGCGTCCAGGCCCGCCGCATATTTGATGATCGGCTGCCAGGACTGGAAACTGACAACGCGCTCGACCACGCGGGTGAACGCGATAATCAACGCAAGCTGGCCATAGTTCGCCACGCCAAGGGCGCGCGCCGAAAGCGCAAATGCCACGAGCCCGAGCAATGAACCGAGAAAATTGCCCGTCAGAAGGTGTGCGATATTGGCCAGGCGCGTGCGGCCGGCGCTCCTGCGTTTGAGGGCCTCCATCGCACGTCCGATCAGGCCTGTGGTCATCGCAATGGTTGCCAAACTCACCCCACACTCCGTCCTTGCGGAGCAATGCAGATCCAGGATTCGCGCCAGATCGCTGCTGGCGTCACCCATCATCGGCGGAAAAGAAGAGCCCGCCACAACCAAGTTTGGCTCTGGAGCAACCTCAATCAGTCAGCATCTGATCGCTGCTACGACTGATGGCCTAGCCCATTAGCGGTAAGGAATCCCGAGCGCGCCGGGTGTGGTCATGTATCGGACCCGCGTGGCGTGTCTCACCGCAGATACGCCGGCACGATGCGCGGCGTGCCCGCCAGCCTTGCAGATCGAACGATCGTGGGGGTGAATGACGAACACGAAGTTGAGACGCTGAACCAATGCAGAGCGCTGAAGACTGCCGTCTTCGCCGCAGGCTGCGGCAACCGCGACCCGGACGATCCCGGGGGCGAGGCAGGCTCGAACTGACGAACTTAGGACAAAGTCTTCAATTGTACCGCGAGAAGTGGATTCCACCGCGGCAAAGCAACTCCTTGGCGGCCGAGGTCAACCACTCGGAGCAGGTCCGTTCAATCAGTTCGGCTTGCGCGTCGGTGAGGTAGTCGGCGAAACCTCCGACCTTTCCGCGGCGCATGCGCCGGCTTTCGGCGTCGCCTCTGTCATACACATGCGCCGGCAGGCCCCCCGCCACCTCATGTTCACGCATCGCTTCAAAGCGGGAAGCCTCGATGGCCTCCTCGAGGTCAGCTGCGGACGGATCGTGCCGTAGGAATCTCAGAATGCGCGAGGACGTGCCGACAGGGTCACCGGTCAGTTCTTCATAGCTCAAGACGGCATGCCTGTGATGTTTCAGGCCCTTCGCCCAGCTGTTCAGATACACGATAAGAGCCGGCAGGCCCTGCTGATAGTCGCAGATGAAAGCATCCATATCGCCTTCGAATCGATGCTTGTGGCGCGTCGCGTGGAAATAGGCCGACACCACAACGTCGCGAGGATCGCGAACCATGAAAATGACCGGCCGGTGCAGGAATAGCATATGCCTGTAGTTGAGGTGCGAAACGAGGATAAGCGGCACCCGGGAGCGCTGTTCAGTGTAACGGAAAGCCGGAATCCCACGCTCCGGATCGAGGTCGAAGTTCGGAAGGACTTCGAACATGCGGAAGAGGTCGACATTTCCGTCGTGAGCCGTCCGACTGAAGTAGTCCGACAGGATATGCCTGAACCAGGTTCGCCCGGATTTCGGATAGGAGACGAGGAACGCGTCCGCTCCGGAGGCGGCCCAGGTCATCTTGATGCGCGTTTCCATTTTGCGCAGGGCGCGCTGGGTGGTTAGCATGGCGAGAGCTCTTTATTGCCGCGCGCCGCCAGGACGGCGTGAATGACCTGGTCCCAGTTCTGCATCACATATTCAGGCGTGAACCTTGCAGCACTTGCCGCTGCGGCCGCGCCGAGTTTTTTGCGGAGTGTTTCATCGCCAAGCAGCCGCCGCAGGCCCTGCGCGAGCGCGTCGACACTTCCGTTCTCGACGAGAAGTCCGTCCTTCTCATTATCGACCATCTCGCGAGGACCCCACTGGCAGTCGAAGGATATGACGGGCAGGCCGGCCGCCATTGCCTCCAGCAGCACAATCCCCCAACCTTCGTAGCGGGACGAAAGGACAAAGGCGTCGGCGGTCTCCACCCAGATGCCAGGCCGGCTGGTTACCCCGGGCATTTCAACGCAACCCTGCAGGCCCAGGCGATCCCGCTCGGCTTCCAATTCGGCACGGTCGGGACCTTCGCCCCAGATGACCAGCTTCCATTCGGGAAAATCGCGGCGGATGTTGGCGAATGCCTTCAGCAGCAGGTCGAAGCCTTTCTGCGGGACCAGGCGGCCGACAGCGACGAGCACGGCGCCGTTCCGGCGCGGTTTGCCTGTTGCGGGAAGATCGACAGGATTGGGAATAACCCAGCTGCGCCTTCGCATGGCAGGGCTGAAGTAGTTCAGTGCGCCAGTGGTCATGGTGACCAATCCGAAGGCGGATGGATAAAGCTTTGCCCGCAGGAACCGCCAGACCGGGCCAACATCCTGCAGCGCGGGATTGTTGCGCTCCGAAACCACGACGTCGAGGCCGAGGCCCCGGCTTGCCGCCAGCGACATCACGTTCGTGCGCGTGAGAAAGCTCAGGATCACATCCGGAGCCAGTTTCCTGAGCGTTCGACGCAGGAGAAATATCCGGCGTGCGCCGGCGCCAATTGCCCCCAGCCTGGACCGCTTCATCTGCGGCAATCCCAACCGCTCTATCCTGACCGCGGCATCGAAATGATAGTAAGGCGGGGGACCGGGGGCCTCGAATGTAACCAGCGTCACATGCCAGCCCCTTGCCGCCCACTGATTGGCGAGAACATTGACGACATGTTCGGTGCCGCCGGCGCCCAGTCCAGGCAGGACGATCACCACATGCGGCCGGTTGGAGCCGACGCGCAAGGATTCACCCGCGACGGCATCGCGATCCAGAAGTGTCAGGCCCGCGCCCCAGTCCATCAAACGTTCCAATCTCAACTCCGATCCGCCCAACTATCCAGCTTTTTGCCGCTGCGAAGAGTTGCACATTGGGATGCATCGGAGACGATCGGTTACCTCTAAAGTTGGACTTGGGCGTAGGATCGAAGCGCACAATAGAAAGGGTCAGTGTCTCACTGTCGCCGCGGCACTGTATTGGAGTCCGAATTCATGCGCATAGCCTTTGTCGGTGCGGTGGAGGGGTCCCGTGTTGCGTTTGACGCCCTCGTCGAAGCGGGCATGACGCCCTCGCTGCTTGTCACCTTGGCGGACGACGCTTCCGCACGCCATTCCGATTTCGTCGATCTGTCAGGTCCGGCGCGCGCAGCGGGAGCCTCGGCCCATCTGACCAAGAATATCAACGCGCCCGACACAATCGCCTGGCTCACGGAAGGGCGCCCCGATTTGACGCTGGTCGTCGGCTGGTCGCAGATCTGCCGGGCCGAATTTCGTGCGATCGCCCGCCTTGGATCGATAGGCTTCCATCCGGCCCCACTGCCGCGCTTTCGGGGCAGGGCGGTAATCCCGTGGACGATCATCGCCAACGAGAAGGAGACCGGGTCCACATTTTTTCGGCTCGACGAAGGCGTCGATAGCGGTCCCATTGTAATGCAGAAGCTTTTTCCCGTGGCCGAGGACGAGACCGCGCGTTCACTCTACGAAAAGCACAAGCAGGCCCTGCGGGAAATGACACCTCTCGTGGTCTCGGCGATCGCTCGCGACAACAACGTGGGCATTTTGCAGGACGACTCGCTCGCCAGCTACTGCGCCAAGCGCTCGGCGGACGACGGATCGATAGATTGGACGCAAACGGCGGAAAGCATTCTTCGCCTTGTCCGCGCTGTCGGCGACCCCTATCCAGGCGCCTTCACTCTCGACGGGGGGAGCAAGATCTTCGTCGACCAGGCACGCATGTTTGCGGGGCGAGGGCGCTACATAGGGCTGAGCGGCCAGGTCCAGGCTCACACCGGCAGCGGTTTTGCCGTGCTTTGCGGCGACGGAGAAACCATCGAAGTCACATCCTGGCGCGGTACCAAGCCCAAGCTACATGCCAAGCTGGTGTCTGCCTGAGAGGGCTATGTTCGCTGGCTGCTTGGAGCGAAAAGATGCCTAGGCTGCGATTGTCGGGCGCGATGGCCGTTCTTGCAGATACCAGCGCACGAAGGCAGCCACCCCATCCTCGACGCTGGTCTCGGGGCGAAAGCCTGTCAGGGTCTGCAGGAGGCGCGGGTCGGCATATGTCACCGACATATCTCCTGATTGCATCGGCAGGCTTTTCCGGATGGCGCGTTTGGCGAGGCAGTTCTCGATTGTCTCGATGAAAGACAACAGCTCCACCGGCTGGCCGCCGCCTATATTGACCACACGCCATGGCGCCACGGGTGACAGCGTATCGACGACATCAGGGCCCGACACCGGCTGGCCGCAAACGGGCGCGCATCCGATGAGCCGAACGATGGCTTCAACAAGATCGCCGACATAGGTGAAGTCGCGTCTCATCGCGCCTTCGCCATAGATTTCAATCGGGCGACCGTTCTCGATGGCGTCAACGAATTTGAAGAGCGCCATGTCGGGTCGGCCCCAGGGGCCATACACGGTGAAGAAGCGGAAGGACGTCGTTGGAACCTGGAAAAGATGCGAATACGAATGGGACATCGCCTCCACCGCCTTCTTGGTGGCGGCGTAGAACGTCAGCGGCCAGTCGGTCTGGTCGGTCTCGACGAACGGGGTCGTTTCATTCGCGCCGTAGACCGAGCTGGTGGAGGCAATCAGCAGATGCCGTGGCTTTAGATCGCGGGCAAGCTCAAGCACGTTGAAGGAACCGACCAGATTGCTGTCGGTGTAGCTTCGCGGATTGTCGATCGAGTATCGCACACCGGCCTGCGCGGCCAGATGGACAATCACATCGGGGTTCGCCAAGTCTGCCGCCCGCCGCAGGGCGTCCATGTCTTCCAACTGTCCGATGTGGAAGCGAAAGGCGCCGTATCGCTGCAATAGGGCATGTCGGGATTGCTTCAACGTGACGTCGTAATAAGGCGTCATCCCGTCGAAGCCGGTCACGGAGTGACCTTCGTCCAACAGACGGCGCGCCAGATGAAATCCGATAAATCCGGCGGTTCCGGTGACGAAATACCTCATTCGGCGGCCGCGGCAAAAACAGATATGTCCTCTGCCACACCCTCGCCTATGTTCACGTACTCGAAGCCATGCTTGCAGACCTCTTCGCGCCTGTAGATGTTGCGAAGGTCGACCACGACCTGCTTCGACATGGAGCGTGACAGGCGTTCAAAATCCAGGGCGCGGAACTGGTTCCACTCGGTGACGATCACCAAGGCATCGGCGCCCTTGGCACATTCGTATACTCCCTTCGCGTAATCGACGGTCGCACCGAGCATGAGCTTGGCCTGTTCCATGCCTTCCGGGTCATACACGCGGACATGCGCCCCAAAATCGATCAAAGCCTGGATGATCGAGAGGGAGGGTGCGTCACGGACGTCATCCGTGTTGGGTTTGAATGTGAGGCCGAGCACGGCTATCGTCTTTGCGCGCACGTTGCCGCCGCAGGCGAGGACGATCCTGCGGGCCATTGTGCGCTTTCGCTGGTCGTTCACGGCGACGGTTGTTTCGATCAGCCGCAGCGGCGCACCGCTATCTTGCGCCGTCTTGACGAGAGCCAGCGTGTCCTTGGGAAAACAGGATCCCCCGTACCCTGGTCCTGCATGCAGGAATTTCGAGCCAATGCGATTGTCGAGCCCGATACCTCGGGCCACCTCCTGCACGTTCGCGCCCACGTTCTCGCAAAGATCCGCGATTTCGTTGATGAATGTAATCTTGAGCGCCAGGAAGGCGTTGGCCGCATATTTTATCAGTTCTGACGTGCGACGTCCGGTGAACATGATCGGCGCCTGGTTGAGATAGAGCGGCCGGTAGACTTCCGCCATCACCTCGCGGCTGCGTTCGTCCGACGGCAGGCCGATAACGATCCTGTCGGGCCGTTTGAAGTCGTCGATGGCAGCCCCTTCGCGGAGGAATTCCGGGTTCGACACAATTGCCACATCCGCCGCCGGATTGCAGTTGCGGATGATCCGTTCGACTTCATCTCCGGTCCCCACCGGCACTGTGGATTTGACACAGACCACCGTGAAGCCGCGAACCGCGGCTGCGATTTCCCGCGCCGCCTCGTAGATATAGGAAAGATCGGCGTGACCGTCGCCTCGCCGCGAAGGCGTCCCGACGGCAATGAACACCACATCCGCGTCTGCGACCGCTGGCGCAAGTTCGCTGGTGAAGGCGAGCTGCCCGGTCGCGGAATTCTTGCTGACGAGGTCTTCGAGACCGGGCTCATAGATCGGCATTCTTCCAGCCTGAAGATCGACAATTTTTGCTTCTGCCTTGTCGATGCAGACGACTTTGTGACCAAAGTCAGCCAAGCATGCTCCAGACACGAGACCGACATACCCTGAGCCGACAACCGCAATGCGCATGAACTCGCCACCCCTGATGATGATACCGTTCGATTAAGCCTGCAGCGATCAAGAAAATGGAGCGCGAAATCGGGTATGGCATTACCTCTTCCGAGACCGCCGCGATCTGAAAACGGCGGCCGGCACCGTCTGACTACGCTTAATGTGGATGGTCTTGTCGCTGGACTGGACCCGAGCGATACCTCCCCGCCAGAACGTCAACGAAGGACAGGTGTCCAGTCGCCTTCGGCGCCCGTTCGCAAACGCAGTTGAAATGGTTCACTGTTGTCCGTTTCCGTTCAATGCCTTCACGAGAGTGCATTGAGACTGGCGGAATTTCGCGGTCGATGCAGCAGCGAACGCTTGGTCCATGGCTGATTTCCGGCTCAAGCCATTGTGCAGGAACATCTGCCCTTTCTTTCGAAAGAGACCTTGCTGCTCACAAAAAACGGCAGCAGACCACCCTGGGCCGCTCCGATCTACGGAATTGGAGACGTACGAACAATCGTCGGGCCGAGACGATTTCTTCTGGCACCCCGCCAAAGCCTTTTTGGCTGCTTCTACCCCCGAGCGATGTCCCCAAACCGCGATCCAGGTCCCGTCCGTTGATCCGGATATCGCTTCCCAAGCGTGTTTGCCGGGATCGAAACGCATCAGCTGATCGAACTCTTTCTTCGTCAATTCCGCGGTCTGCGGCCGCTTCGCCTGTCGCTGCCAGGCTCTCAGAGCGTCCAACGTCCGCTGACCAATCCTGCCGTCGGGAATACGAGTCAGGAAATTGCTCTCGAACAGCCGCGCCTGGGCCCGATAGATTTCTGCCTGGCTCAGTTGGGACTGCGCGATGGAGTGTTCCGACATCATCATCAGCGCCAAGCACAGTGCGCCGGCCCTGGCACGGTGACTTTTCATCGATCTCTCCACTCTGGCGGTATTGGTTGGAGGGCCCCCTCATTTCCGTGGCCGCAATGGAGACCTGCCGTCAGGCCCGGCTCAGGCGACGAAGTCAATGCGCGTAGTTGGGAGCCCGGTTTGTCTTCGAACCAGCAGTTGCAACGGTGGCCGGTTTTGCGAAGAGGAAAGCTCCATCCTGGGAAAACAGATCCACCGGCATCATTTGGAATTCGCGCTGCGAGTGCGGTACGTCCAATTCCCTATCGACAATACGCCAGAGGTTGTCGAAGAACGACCCGTCGGCAAGCCGTACACTTCCCCCCTTCAACGGCTTGGTGGAGGAGAAGACCGTTGCGGGATTGGCCCACATGTCGGCGATTGCCACGTCATAGTAACCAGGATGGGTGGCGTTGGGCTTGATGATGGCGAAGGGCGTGTTCTTTTCAGGCCAGCCTATCCGTCCCACAGTCAGGCATTCGCCTGGCTCGGGCAATCTTGCCTTCACCAGATAGGCCAGCGCCGCATCGATGCCGCCGATTTCGGAAACGACGTGTGCCGTCAATCCCGCCCGGGCCAGGTGCATCAACTCTTGCGCCTGTCGCTCATAGATATCGGCCAATGTCAGGAAAGCCAGCCATTGCTGGTGTGGGCAGTCGTGCTTGGCCTGGCAGAGAAGCCGCCCCGCCTCCAAGGCGGATTCGATCCTCCTTTTATCCGCTTCAGCGAACGCTTCCCGCGCCGGGCGGATGTGCTCTGCCAGTTTCGTCAGTTCTTTTGAAATGCTCTCCATTTCCTTCTCCTCCCCGATCGATATCCAGCCAGCCCCTTATTATTACGTTGGCTTGGCCTTACACAGAACTCCTCCAAGGGTATTGCCAGAGATGCTATTAAGGCTCACCCCGCCTATTCTGTTGGGGATGGCTATACTTTCGGCTTCACCTGCATGTTGGCTTTCACGCCGACGTTCGACAGCGGAGCGCTGCACATCGGGCATGGTGGTCCACGGCAGGACACTCTCGAAATATCGCGCCGGATGCCGGCGCGTGTTCCAGCGGTGGAGTATGAGCCGATTGAAAATGGGGCCGACCTTATCATTTCGGGGAGGGGGCCTACCCGGCCTGATCCGATTATCCGCTCACTAAGTGGTAGCTGCACGACCGCAAAGATTCCGAATGGCGGCGGAGGCGAAATTCCACTGAGCGAATAGACGTAGTGGCAGGGATCGTTCAAACAACTTGCGCACGCCAACCTCTTGGAGCCTTTAGCGGGAGCAATCCTGGTTGAGCGGGAGGGACTCCCCTGAACTCGATGACCGCAACATTCGCGACCACAGCACCCGCGCAGGCGGGGTGGCGGTTCAGGCAGCCGAGTGTCATTCCGGGTTTCGGATTGACGCTCGGCTTGTCGCTTGCCTACCTCACCCTCATCATCCTCATCCCGCTGTCCGGGCTGATCTGGCGCTCGGCCGCGCTTGGCTGGACCGATTTCTGGGCGATCGCCACCGACCGCCGCACCATCAATGCGCTGGAGATCAGCTTCGGCACCGCCTTCCTCGCGGCGATCGTCAATGTCGTGTTCGGCACGCTGGTCGCCTGGGTGCTGGTGCGCTACCGTTTTCCCGGTCGCCGCATCGTCGATGCCATGGTCGACCTGCCCTTCGCCCTGCCGACCGCGGTCGCCGGCATCGCGCTGACCACGCTCTATGCGCCGAACGGCTGGATCGGCAAACTCCTGATGCCGCTCGGCATCAAGGTCGCCTACACGCCGCTCGGCATCGTCATCGCCCTGGTCTTCATCGGCCTGCCCTTCGTCGTGCGCACCGTGCAGCCGATCATGGAAGAGATCGACAAGGAGGTCGAGGAAGCCGCCGCCACGCTCGGCGCCAGCCGCTTCCAGATCATCACCCGCGTGCTGTTCCCGGGCCTGGCGCCGGCCATCATCACCGGCTTTTCGCTGGCCTTTGCCCGCGGCGTCGGCGAATACGGCTCGGTCATCTTCATCGCCGGCAATTTGCCCTACAAATCCGAGATCGCGCCGCTTTTGATCGTCATCCGGCTCGAGGAATACAATTATCCGGCGGCGACCGCGATCGCGGCGATCATGCTCGCTCTGTCGTTCGTCATGCTTCTGGTCGTCAATCTGGTGCAGACATGGAGCCGCAAGCGCTATGGCTGATCCCGAAATCAAATCCTGGGAACCCTACCATGAGAGCCGCTCGGCGGCGGTGACCGAAAGCCGTCCGGCGCAGGCCGTGCTGATGGCGATCGCCTTTGCCTTCCTCGGCGTCTTCCTGCTCTTGCCGCTGATCATCGTCTTCCATGAGGCGCTGGCGAAAGGCGTCGGTGCCTATACGCAGGCCCTGGGCGAAGCGGACGCGCGCTCGGCCATCCACCTGACATTGCTCGTCGCCGCGATCTCGGTGCCGCTCAATGTCGTCTTCGGCATCTCCGCCGCCTGGGCGATCGCCAAGTTCGAATTCAAGGGCAAGGCGTTTTTGACCACGCTGATCGACCTGCCCTTCTCGGTCTCGCCGGTGATCTCGGGCCTGGTCTATGTGCTTTTGTTCGGCGCGCAAGGATTGCTCGGCGATTGGCTGAAGGGACATGGCATCCAGATCCTGTTCGCCGTGCCGGGCATCGTGCTGGCCACCGTCTTCGTCACCTTCCCGTTCGTCGCCCGCGAGCTGATCCCGCTGATGCAGGAACAGGGCAATGGCGATGAGGAGGCGGCGCTTTCGCTCGGCGCCAATGGCTGGCAGACCTTCTGGTTCGTCACCTTGCCCAACGTCAAATGGGGGCTGCTCTACGGCGTGCTGTTGTGCAATGCGCGCGCCATGGGCGAATTCGGCGCGGTGTCGGTGGTGTCGGGCCATATACGCGGCCTGACCAACACCATGCCGCTGCATGTCGAAATCCTCTACAACGAGTACAACGCCGTCGGCGCTTTCGCCGTCGCCTCGTTGCTGGCCGGGCTGGCGCTGGTCACGCTGGTCTTGAAAACACTGCTCGAGATGCGCTACGGCGCCGAACTCGCCGCGACGCGCGGGCACTGACAGATGCATGTCGCCCAAAAGTGGGAACCGGTTTTGGAGCAACGACATGCATGAATCAAAAGATATGTCGCCCAAAAGTGGGAACCGGTTTTGGGGCAACGACATGCATGAACCAGAAGATATGTCGCCCAAAAGTGGGAACCGGTTTTGGGATGAGGACATGCATCCATTACAAAGGGGCTGTTGATGGAAGTTCGCGTTGCCAATGTGCGCAAGGAATTCGAGCGGTTTCCCGCGCTCCACGACGTGTCGCTCGACATCAAGTCGGGCGAGTTGATCGCGTTGCTGGGGCCGTCCGGCTCCGGCAAGACGACGCTGCTCAGGCTGATCGCCGGGCTGGAGCGGCCGACGCGGGGAAAAATCTTCTTCGGCGACGAGGACGCCTCGCAGAGATCGATCCAGGAGCGCAATGTCGGCTTCGTCTTCCAGCACTATGCGCTGTTCCGGCACATGACGGTGGCCGACAATATCGGCTTCGGCCTCAAGGTCCGGCACGGGCCATCACGGCCGCCGGCGCAGGAAATCCGCCGCCGCGCCTCCGAGCTTCTCGACCTCGTCCAGCTCTCGGGCCTGGAAAAGCGCTATCCGGCACAACTCTCCGGCGGCCAGCGCCAGCGCGTGGCGTTGGCACGCGCCATGGCGATCGAGCCCAAGGTGCTCTTGCTCGACGAGCCGTTCGGCGCGCTCGATGCGCAGGTGCGGCGTGAATTGCGCCGCTGGCTGCGCGAAATCCATGATGCCACCGGCCACACCACCGTCTTCGTCACCCACGACCAGGAAGAGGCGCTGGAGCTTGCCGACCGCGTCGTGGTGATGAGCCAGGGCCGCATCGAGCAGGTCGGCACCGCCGACGACATCTACGACACGCCGAACTCGCCCTTCGTCTACGGCTTCATCGGCGAATCGAGCTCGCTCCCCGTCAAGGTCGAGAACGGCGAGATCTGGCTCGCCGACCGTCCGATCGGGCTTGCCGCGCCCGGTGAGCCCTCTGGCGACGCGACGCTGTATTTCCGCCCGCACGATATCGACCTGCTGGACGGCTGCAGCGGCTGCATCGCCGGTACGGTGACCGCCAGCCGCCGCGTCGCCGGCACGCGGCGCGTCGAGCTCGAAATCGGCGGCGAACGCCGGCGGGTCGAGATCGAGCTGCCGGTCGATCACCCAGCGGCGCAGAAGAGCCGGGTGGCTTTCCGCCCGGGACGTTGGAAGCTGTTTGCGGCGTCGACCGCGATCCAGAATCGCACGTTCGCGTTTGCGAGCGGCAAGAAACGGGTTTTGGAAAAGCCCGAGCGGCTAAAGCCCACTACGCGCGCCGCCTGAATTGAGCCGATCACAGCGTCGGCTTCAGGATCGACGCTTCTTCGTGTCTGGAGCCGGCGCCAGCATCGTGAAAGCGCGCCCGATCTCGTGATCGCCCTCAGCCACGATGGTCGCCGAGATCAGTACATGTTCTTTTTGCAGCAGGACCGAATGGGTCATTCTCCCGGCCGCCATCATTGTCGTCGAGTACCCGACAACGGACCAGCCTGAGGCAAGAAGACGACTAAGCTTGTCGTCCGGTTGCAGTTCTCCAGCAGCCATAAGGTTCCTCCCGCGAGACCGAGAATTTGGAGGGTGTGCAGACGCTGCCACTCCCTCGTTCTCGGTTCGAGGCCAATCCGACGTTATAATCGGGTCACCATTATGGTTGTTCAACCGACGGCACGGGCATCAGGGGTGGAGAAGCCGTTTGGAAGCTTCTCCCGTTTCCAGCAGCGGGCTTACTCGGGCTTGTAGATCTGGTCGAATATACCACCGTCGCCGAAATGATAAGGCTGTGCCTTCTTCCAGCCGCCGAAAAGCGGATCGTCGATGGAGATCAGCTTGATATCGGGGGTCTTGGGCAGATCCGCCGGCGCCACCAGTTCGGGCTTGGCCGGGCGATAGTGGTTCTTGGCGATGATGGTCTGGCCTTCCTTGGAATAGAGCCAGCCCAGATAGGCTTCGGCGACCTTGCGCGTGCCCTTGGCATCGACATTGGCGTCGACGATCGCCACCGGCGGCTCGGCCAGGATCGATGTCGGCGGATAGACGATCTCGAAATTGTCGGCGCCGAATTCATCGAGCGCCAGATAGGCGTCGTTTTCCCAGCCGATCAGCACGTCGCCGATGCCCTTTTGCGCGAAGGTCACGGTCGAGCCGCGCGCACCGGTGTCGAGCACCGGGGCATTGGCATAGAGCTTGCCGACGAATGCCTTGGTCTTGGCTTCGTCGCCGCCATCGTTGGCGTTGGCGTAGGCCCAGGCCGCCAGATAGTTCCAGCGGGCGCCGCCGGAGGTCTTGGGGTTGGGCGTGATCACCTGGGTGCCGTCCTTGACGAGGTCGTTCCAGTCATGGATGCCCTTGGGATTGCCCTTGCGGACCAGGAAGATGATGGTCGAGGTGTAGGGCGCCGAATTGTTTTCGAATTTCTTGCGCCAGTCGGGATCGATCTTCTTCGACTTCGAGACGATGGCGTTGATGTCGCCTTCGAGCGCCAGCGTCACCACATCGGCCTCGAGGCCGTCGATCACGGCGCGCGCCTGGGCGCCCGATCCGCCATGTGACTGCTGGATGGTGACCGTCTCGCCGGTCTCGGCCTTCCAGTGCGCGACGAAGGCCTCGTCATAGGCCTTGTAGAGCTCGCGCGTCGGATCGTAGGACACGTTGAGAATGGTGGTGTCGGCAAACGCGAAACCGAGCGTGCCGAACTGGACAGATGCGGCGACCAGTACGCCGAGCAGTTTCTTGAAATGAGGTTTGGTCATTTCTGCCTCCGTTGATGACGGATCAAACTCTACCAAATTTATAGAAAAAAGATGCATTCATCCGAAAGGGCAGACATGCCGCATCAGCTAATCCAAAAGGCGGGCCTTGGTACGAAGACCGCGGCAAAAGGCCGGCGCGCCGGTGCGGGCTTTTGTCGGGAAGAACTTCGCCACCACAATCGTTTTGCAAGGTGGATGGGCAACGGGGCTAGAAAAAATGTCTCACAATGACGCGAACCTGTGTGCTCGGGCGCAAGCACGAGGCATCACGATCTATCAGCGTTCAAAGACTGTATGGATCGCGGCGGGAAGCCATCGCGGGCAAGATTTTGAAGTGAAGGGACGTTCTCCAGCAATTGCGCTCGCATTCTGGGTGGAAGCCGCCCGATACAGAGGCTCGGGCATATAGGCCGCTCCGTGCTTTGGAGGCGCATTGCGTTGGAAAAGGGTGTCCGGTCGACACGCTTCAAGCCATTTTTGCGCAGGCCGCTATCCCAAACAGCCGCGCATTCTCGCCGGTATGCCTCGGGGGTTTGCACCGGAGCTCAAGAACCGATCCGTACCCACTTCCCGTTGGCCGATTGCGACTGTCTGGCAAAATAACGGTACGAAGTGTTTGACCAATCGCGGATGACACTGCCACGGTTATCCAGGATCAAGTCGCCCTTGTCGGTTCGAACCGTGAGCACCGTGTGACCCTCGCCGCCAAGCGAAGCGACCGTCAGAAGCAAAGCGGAAGCCGGCCATCCACGCTTCAAAAGCTCGCTTTTTTTCAGGATCGCAATATCCTCGCAATCACCCTGTTTGGTCGGTAGACGCCAATCGTCGGCACTGCCTGCCGTGACGAGATCGCTGCGCTCCTCGATCCGGCGATTGACGGAGGTGTTCACCGCTTCGAGTTCGGCTCTGCGTGCCGGTGTCAGCGTCACCAGCTTGACCCGCCCGCTGGTGCTGCAGAGTCGTGGCTGGTTGGCGCAGAACACACGAGCGGCCGGCGGAGGGAACGCATACCCCTTTGTGACCATCATCGCATGGGAGCCGGCTGTCGCGCTGCAACCAGTTGCCACCATGGCTACGGCAACAAGCGTAGCAAAACGCATCACGTACCATCTCCTTTTGGCTGTCAAGCTGCCAACAAGCCTCGCAGAAAATGGTAAATCAATCCTTAAAAAGGTATTCTCGGCAAACATACATAACAATATGTTACCGGATTGTAGAAATTAATTGATAGCGTCTTGGTTTGGGACCATGCGCACCTTTGCGTTGGAGGAAGAAATGCTGCTATCCATGACTTTGATGAGAAAGGTTTATTCGACCTTGCTCGTCTCATCTGCTGTTCTGGCTGCGAGTATGACGAGTTCTACGGCAGCACAGGATAGTATACGGCCGCGGATGACGGCAGCCCAATGCCAACCTCTTACCGACGCGAACTATGCGATGTGTTGTATCGCGATCAATCGCGGAAGCATCCTTTCGTCAGATCAACTCGATCAATGCCCACCCATCACCACCTCGCTCATAGCAACCACGCTTTCACGCATCGGCGACAGCAACGGGCCTGGCAATGGAGGTGGTTCCAGTGGCGGTGGTACGGGCGGCAAGGGCGGAGACGACGGCGGCAAGGGCGGCGATGACGGCGGCAAGGGCGGCGACAACGGCGGCAAGGGCGGCGACAACGGCGGCAAGAGCGGCGACGACGGTGGCAAAAGCGGCGACAACGGCGGCAAGAGTGGTGACGACGGCGGCAAGAGCGGCGACGACGGTGGCAAAAGCGGCGACAACGGCGGCAAGAGTGGTGACGACGGCGGCAAGAGTGGCGACAACGGCGGCAAGGGTGGCGATTCCGGGCGCGGCTCCGGCCATTAGCAGAGGCTTCGGCAACTCGGTGTCGGATGTTGCTGGAGCGCATGTGATATCCGGCTTCGCCCCTGACTGATCCGCTCCAAATTCAGGAAGGCGCGTCGCGCTCCAGCGAGTCCAAGCGACGCGCCTTGACACCGAGCGTTGCCGCTTGGCCGGACAATGGGTCAAGGCTAATGCAACACAATCGCAAAGAATTTTCTGTCAGGCGACTGCAGCCTATCAACACCCTGCAGGCAAACTCTCCGAACCTGGACAGCTTGTCTGACCATGCGGCGCCAGCGGCCGAACTTCTGGCGGTTTTGGGCAATGAGAGAAGACTTGTGATTCTGGGCCATCTGACGGAAGGCGAGATTTCGGTTGGCGAATTGGCTGTGCTGGTCGGACTTAGCAAAAGCGCTCTTTCTCAACATCTGAGCAAGCTGCGCAAACACCAACTGGTTTCCACCAGGCGTCACCGACAGACCGTCTACTATTCCTGTAGTTTTGGGATCGGTCGGAAAATCACCCAGATAATCGATTTAGCCGTGAACCTGGCTGCAGTTTCGCGGGCCGAGAAGCCTCGCAGGCCCCCCGCCACATAAATCCAGACGTCCGGATCCATGACATCCTGCAGATCCTGGCAGCTCGCGCAGGCAGCAGGTTCCGCTTCGTCTCCAGTCTTCAAACGCCGCGTGGCCTTCCCGGCATGGCGTCTGGCGCGTCATTGCCGGCTGTCAAGCGTGGAAACGATGCTTAAGCCCACGATCTATTAGTTGATCGTGGTAGAGCTTTTGCAGCGGCACTGTTAGAGTTCCTGACAGGACGGGGCGATATCGGCGCGGGCGCACCTGCCAGGACGATTCTCACAGCAACGCGACGAAGGTTCAGGAGCGGGTGGTCGCCTGTGCTGCAGCAGGACCAGAAGGAATCGGGACTCAAACATGGCTGAACGGAATTACACCCGTCAGCTGGCGACGATCGTCTCCATCGATGCCGTTGGATTTTCACGGTTGATGGGTCTTGACGATGAATCGGCTGTCGCTGCCTTCGAGGAACGACGCGACATCATCGCCGAGAGCTGCAGCACCTTCGGCGGCCGCACCTTCGGCGATGCTGGCGACAGCGTCATGGCCGAATTCGGCAATCCGATCGAGGCGCTGCGCGCGGCGTTCGATTTTCAGGATCGAATTGTCACGCTCAATTCATCGCTGGACGAACCCATGCGCATGCCGTTTCGCGCCGGCATCAACACGGGCGATGTCATCGTCCGTGAAGGCCGGCTTTACGGCGACGACGTCAACATCGCAGCCAGAATCCAGGAATTCGCGCCCCACGATGGTCTCGCCGTGTCGGAAACCACCTGGCACCACGTGAAGGACAAGACAGCGGCTGAATTCACCGACCTCGGCGAACTCATGCTGAAGAATATCGCGCTGCCGGTGCGCGTTTTGATTGCGAGGCGCGGCGGCAACCTTTCACCGCCACCAGCGCTGATGGCGGCAATCCCATCCGTCAATGGTCGGCAGAACGTGTCGCTCAAAGGTCCACCCGCGATCGCCGTGCTGCCGTTCCAAAGCGATGGAGGCGAGCGCGACGTCGGCTATATGGCCGACGGCATAGCCGAAGACATCATTTACGGGCTTTCCAACAGAAGATGGCTCTCGGTGATTGCCAAGAACTCGAGCTTCCAGTTTCGCGACGACACCTTGGGAACGCGCGTTATCGGCAATGCCCTTGGTGCACGCTACATCGTCAGCGGCACGCTGATGCGCAACGATGAGCGGATTCGTCTGACAACCTCGCTTGCCGACGTGTCAAACGGCCGATTGGTATGGTCGCAACGCTTCGATCGCGCGCTGGCCGACATCTTCAATCTGCGCGACGAGATCGGCGCGGAGATCGTCTCGATCCTCGACAAGGAGGTCGACAGGGCCGAACAGGCGCGGACCTTCCAGGTGCCGTGGGAAAGTCTGGAAACGTGGCAATTGGTGCGGCGTGGACGCTGGCATATGAATCGGCGCACACGCGGCGACACGGAAATCGCGCTGGAGTTTTTCGAAAAGGCTTACCGGGAAGATCCGAATTCGAGTGCGGTGCTGAACGAACTGGCATGGTGGTATTTCTGGCGAGCCTGGCTGCGGTTCGGCGACAGCGACGATCTGGACAAGGTCAAGCAATATTCACGCAAAGCCTTGCTCATGGACAGCCTGGATGCCCGCCCGCACGCTCATCTCGGCGTCATGGACATCATGAGAGGGCGGCCCGCATCGGCGGTCGATCATCTCGAGGAAGCGCTTCACATCAATCCAAGCTTCGCTTTTGCGCACTCGGCTATGGGCAGTGCGCGCCTGCTGCTGGGCGATGCCGCCGGTGCAATACCGTTCTTCGTCGAGACGGAGCGGCTGAGCCCGTTTGACCTCTACCGGTTCCACAATCTGGGGGAATTGGCGGCAGCTTACAGTTTCCTAGAGGACTGGCCATCGGCGATCTCCACCGCGGACCGCTCGCTCGATCTGTCACCCGGCTATTTCTATTCCCGGTTTCTGAAGATCGGCGCCCTGGCGAGGAGCGGGCGCAAGCAAGAGGCCATGCGGGAGCTGGCTATACTTATGACGCGACATCCGGATTTTTCGGAGCAAAGGGTGCGCTGGATACCGTTCGTGGACAAAGCGGCAAACGAATTTCTCATCGCCAATTTCAAATCCGCCGCGAGCGATGATTAATTGAGGTGCCGAATGCCGACAACTGTGAAAGTATTCACATACGCGAGAAGGCTGCAAACCTAGCCATGGGTTAGCCGGCATCGCAATGACGTGGACAGCCGGGGGGCTTGAACGCGCATGATCCGTTTAAAGTATTTCGACGCCGTCCGGGCCGGACAAGAAAACCAGCGCCCACTAGCCGAAATGCCGCCATTCGATCTGGAGCGACTCCGCTCCAAGGGCATCGTGTCGCGCATCATCGGCGTTCTCTTCAATGATCCGCGCTGGATGCTGGCGCTGCTACGCAGGTTCTGGCCCAATCTCGCCATCGGCAACTTCCTGCTCGTAACCAGGAATGCGGACGTCCGTGAGATATTGGAGCGCGGCGACGAATTCGAGACGCCTTACGGGCCGGAAATGGCCGAACTGGCACGCGGATCGAACTTCATTCTCGGCATGCAGGACGGCGCCGATTACCGGCGCATGAAATCGTCGGTGCTGGGCGCTTTCCCACCGGGAGAAGTCGAGGCCCTAGTCAGGCCGATCGCCGCGAGGCATTCACAAGAAATAATGATGCGGGCAAGTCCCGGCTTCGACGCGATAACGGATCTGATAAAGATCGTTCCGGTGCGCATCTGCCGCGATTACTTCGGCCTCGAGATCGATGATGAATCCGAGTTTGCCGATTGGGCCATTGCGTTGAGTGCGCTGTTTTTTTCGGACCCGACGGCAAGCCCCACCACGCGCCAGCTCGCGGTGGTGGCCGGCGACCGGCTGATCAGGGTGATCGACCGCTCCATCGATGCGATCCGTGAGAGGAAGGGGGCCAAGGATCGGCTGCCCCTGGCAAGGCTGGTCGATCTGCTGGATCAGGATCGCCTTTCGCTTCCCGACATTCATTCGATCATGCTTGGCATGATCGCCGGCTTTGTCCCGACCAATGTGCTCGCCGGCGGCAACTGCCTCGACGTGATCCTGTCCCGCGCCGATGCGCGGCAGGCTATCGATGCAGCCTTGGCCAAGAACGACACAGGCAGCCTGGACAGGGCCATTTTGGAAGCCATGCGCTTCAAGCCTATCTGGATTGGTCCCTGGCGTTACACCGCGCGCGACGCAACCATCGCCATGGGCACGCGCCGCGAGCGCCTTGTGAAGGCCGGAACTGTGGTCATGCCCGCAACGCTGTCGGCGATGTTCGATCCCGAGGCCGTGCAAAGCCCCAATCACTTTGACACGTCGCGCCCGCATCGCGATTACCTGGTCTTCGGCTACGGCATTCATCAATGCATCGGCGCCGAAATCGCCAGGATCCAGATTGGCGAAAGCCTTCGCGCCCTGTTCCAGAAGAACAATGTCCGCCGCGCGCGCGGCAAGGCTGGCAGGATGACGCATATCGGCGCCTATCCAGACAGCCTGAAGGTCGATTTCGAGCGGCCCGCTCTTTGCCGCACGGTCATCCATTCGATGGCGACGGTGGTATGCCCGATCACCCGGCCTGCGTCGCTGGACGCCATCCGCGAAGAGGTCGCCGGGTTCGGCAACCCTGCCAGCGACGAGATCCGTGCCGCGCTCAATGCCACCGGCATCATCCATTTCGCCAGCCTGGCTGTTGTTCCAACCGGCGAGGTGGGCAATGCCCCCGCCGATGAGAAAGGAGCGCTTGTCCTGGAGGTATCTGGCGACGGCAGCACTGAGGATGTCATCAATGCTGTTGCGCATGCCATCGGGGACAGGCTGCGGCCAATCCTGAAGGACGTCTGCGACCTGCCTGACGGCCTCGTCTTGGACGCATTCCTGCGCAAGCACAATGTCGAGATTTCACCATCTTTCGGCAGCAACGCCGGACTGGTTTTTTCCGGTACACCGGGCCATTCGGTGCAGCGCATCCTGGCGGAAGCCGAACTTGCCGATGCAGTTCGCCTGCTGGTCGAACAGCCGTGCGCCACCAAGGGCGGAGCGGCGGCCGCGCTTGACGAAGCCCGTCGGCATGTTCGGTCCCTAGAAAAATTCGACTGGGCATTCGGGCCTGCCGAAAGCTTGCTCGAACGGCCCCCCGGAAAATGGTGGCAGGCCATAACAACCACGCTGCTGGCGCCGGCCGTGCTGGCCGCTGTCGCCCTGCTGGTGCTCGCCTTCTGGTGGATGACCTATGTGCTGGTGTTCGGCGATCCGCCCGGCCTCACATTAGGCACCATTGCCATCGCCGGCACTGCGCTTCTATTGGCCGTGCTTGGAATCCTGGCGCTGGCAGCGGTGATCCTTGGCCTGTGCTTTCTCGCCCTACGGCGCCTCGAAGACATCGATGTCCCGCACAGCACGCCGGTCGACCTCGGCGATCTCGACAAGATTCTGGTCCGCGAAGACCAGCCCGGGCAAGCCCAGAACCATCTGACGGCGATCTCGACGATGAAGGTCGGCATATTGCGGAGGCTGGCGCTCAGATTGTCGTTCTACCTGATCTCGATCTCGGCGCAGAAGGTCTTCAGGCCGGGGTTCCTTGCCACCATCAACACCATCCATTTTGCCCGATGGGTGCTGTTGCCCGGCACCAACAGGCTGATGTTCTTCTCCAATTATGGCGGCAGCTGGGAAAGCTATCTCGAGGATTTCATCGCCAAGGCCGCCGCCGGCCTGACGGGCGTATGGAGCAACACCGAGGGTTATCCTCGCACACGCTGGCTTTTCCTCGATGGCGCCCGCGACGGCGACCGTTTCAAACGCTGGGCGCGCCGCCAGCAGGTGCCCACCCTGTTCTGGTATTCGGCCTATCCTGCTCTCAACACGTTGCGCATTCGCGCCAATTCCAGGATCAGGCACGGCATCGCCACCGCGACGGGCAGTGAGGCGCGCGACTGGCTGAGCCTGTTCGGCTCCCTGCCGCGCCCGCAGGCCAGGAAGGCGGACGCCGGACCAGCAGCGCCCGACCCGCTGCCGGTCGAACAATTGGAGACCGGTGAGATCCAGTCCTTGTTCTTCGGTCCGTTCGGATCGTTGGGGCATGCCCATATGCTGGCGATCGCCATACCAGAAAACCTTTCCAGGGGCAGGCGCAGGGCCTGGCTGGAATTCATTGTCGAGCAGACCAGCTTCGGCGACGGCGTGCCGGCGGGGCGGGCGATGAGCGTTGCGTTCGGTCCCGACGGCCTTCGTCGTCTCGGGCTGGACGGCAGCGTCGATGACAATCCGCTCGACACATTCCCCGTCGCCTTTCGCCATGGCATGGGCAATCCCGAGCGCAGCCGCATCCTCGACGATCTCGGCGAAAGCGTGCCTCAGAAGTGGCAATGGGGTTCGCCGCAAAAGCCGGTTGACGCGGTGGTCGTCTGCTATGCGGAAAGTCCGGAGCGATTGAAGGTCGAGGTCGGCACCGCAAAGGCAAAGCTGACGGCAGCGGGGATGGACCTCGTCTCGGAGCTGCCGCTCGCGACCAAGCGCGACGGCAAGCGCGCCGTCGAGCACTTTGGCTTCGTCGACGGCGTCTCACAGCCGATCGTCAGGGGAACCGCCCGCGCCAACGTTGGCGCGGCACCCATGCACCTTGTCGCGCCCGGCGAGTTTCTGTTCGGCTATCGCGACGAGCACGGTTTCTATCCGTCATCGCCCTCTGTCGAGGCGTCGCTCGACCGGACCGGTATCCTCTCGGCGGTGCGCCGCAACCGGCAGATACCAGGCCTGCCGCCGCCGCGCCGCGACTTCGGCCGCAACGGCACCTTCCTCGTCATGCGCCAGTTCGAGCAGCACGTCGACACTTTCAACGCGTACTGCAAGGCGGCGGCGGTACAAGCGGCCAGCGAGACCGACGACCCGGCCATTACCCCGCGTTGGGTTGCCGCAAAGATGCTTGGCCGCTGGCCCGATGGCAGCTCGCTGGTGCGCAATCCCGACGGCCGGCCGGGGCGCGGTGCCGATAATGACTTTGCTTTCGGCACCGAGGATCCCCAAGGGCACCGCTGCCCGCTGGGTGCTCACGTCCGGCGGTCGAATCCCCGCGATTCGCTGGGTGAGGACCGTGAAACGCAAATCAGGATCGGCAAGCGCCATCGGATCATCCGGGTCGGTCGCAGCTACGAAAAACAGGACAAGAAGGGGGGCAAGGTCGAAAAAGGACTGCTCTTCATGTGCCTCAACGCGGATATCGAGCGGCAGTACGAATTCATCCAGCAGACCTGGGTATCATCGACCTCATTCCAGGGGCTTGTGGCCGAAAAGGATCCGACGATCGGCTCGCGCGACGGCAATGGCAGGTTCACCATACCATCCTGGGAAAAGGTCACAGTGCTGAAAGGTATCCCGCAATTCGTGACCACCCGTGGAGGCGGCTATTTCTTCATGCCGAGCAGGTCGGCATTGCGGTTTCTGATTTCGCGGCTCTGATCTCCCGGCACTTCAATTGTGGGCGCCGTCAGTAGTCGTCTTGCGACTCGGCAATGCGACGAAGCGCGCCAGCGTCCGATATGCGCAGGCCGCCGCGCCTGATGGCGATGACCCGCCGGTTGCGCCAATCGTTGAGTGTCTTGTTGATCGACTCTCTGGTGACGCCAAGGAATTCACCCAGTTCGGATTGTGAGATCGATATCCAGCCCGCGCCGTCGGCCATGACACCCTCCAGAAAGACCAGTCGTTTTGCCAGCCTCGCCTCGATACCGAAAAAGGCCTGGTCACCGAGCTCGCCGCTGACCCAGCGCAGCCTTGCACATAACAATTCGATCATGGCACGCGCCAGGGATGGGTTTTTCTCAATTCGATCAAACAGATGTGTCCGGCTGAGCGAAACCAGCTCGCATGCTGTGAGGCATATCGCCGTGGCCGTGCGCGGGCGCCCATCGAGCGCGCCGATTTCTCCGACCAAGCTGCGCGACAACTCGATATTGGCGACCAGCTTCTGGCCATCCGGTGAATAGATCGAGATCTCCACTGTGCCGCTCATCACTCCGAAGATGCGGTCGGCAGCGTCTTCCTGGAGGAACAGATGCTGGCCGGCGGCATAGCGTTCGAGCTTGCAGCCGCTGAAAAGGAGGTCGAACTGGCTCGGGTCGATGCGCGCCAGGTGCGGCAGATCCTGTCTGGCGTTCGCACTGGCGGCTGGCATGAAGGCTTCCCGGTGTTGTCTTGACCGGACTGATTGTATGACAACCGGGTGATCGATCAAAGCAAATGTCATTTTGGTGCTTGCCCCTTCTGGCAGCAGAAAGGGGACCGGAAAGCCCGATCCCCTCTCGCCCCAGCGCCCTTTCTGAATCGCGGCCGAACAGCTCAACCAGTGGCTGTACGAGAAACCCAGCCCGCGAATGATCTCTTTCTCGACTCTTTGACTGACACGAAGGATGCGGCAGTCACGATCTCCAAAGCGCATGTTTTGCCGCTCGACAGATTGATCTCCCGACCAGCACTATTTGTAGAGGGCCGTCTGCACGCACGGCTGGAGGTACACCGATAAACGTGCAGACGGCAGTGCGCCCGGCATATCCGTGCCGACCGCCTTGTTCAAACCGCCGAGATCGTCGCGTGCGATCCGAACGACGATCTCGGCACGGCCGTGGGCCAGTGCCTTGCATTGGGCAAAGCTCCAATTCGGTGTCGACGGCAGCGTCGAAGATGGTCGTGGCAAGGACGTAGGTATCCGTCGTTGCCATCGGCGGACGTAAAAGCCGCGGCGAGAAACGAGCCGCACGCAAACGAGATCCGCATCTGTTCGCCCCAGGTTGGAAACAAATTCTAAATTGGCGGAAGGCCGATCGAAGGTGGCCAGTTCCGCTGGGTCACACTTCTGTCCGGAAATCTCCTGGCGGTCTGTGAAGGTGGTCACAGAAGCTCGAAAACGCTCGATCGAAACCGTTGCCGTGTTTCGAGATCCATCGTGGATCGGCGGGATCGAAGTTGAAATCGCCGGGCGGCCAACGGCACTGCTGGCGCGGTGTCAGCTTCGGACGGCACCAGTCTTCGAATTCACCCCCTCAAGCAAAGTGAGCAGGCCTTTCAAAATTTCAATTGGCGGTGGCGGACAACCTGGAATGTGCAGATCGACAGGCAAGGCCTCCGACACTCCGCGCATCACGGCATAGCTGCCGGCAAAACAGCCGCCATTGCCTGCGCAATCTCCAAGTGCGACCACCCACTTTGGGTTGGGTGTTGCGTCGTAGGTCCGCTTCAATGCCTCTCGCATGTTTTTTGTGACCGGTCCGGTAACGAGCAGCACATCGGCATGGCGCGGCGAGGCGACGAACCGGATTCCAAAACGCTCGATGTCATGGAAGGCGTTGTTCAGCGCGTGCATTTCGAGTTCGCAGCCGTTGCAGGAACCGGCATCGACCGCCCGGATAGACAGGCTTCGCCCCAATCGTTTGCGAGCGGCCCCATCGAGCGCGCGTGCGAGTTCGTCGACCGCCGTGCCGCTTGCCAACGGCGGACGCTCGGTAAGAGGGCGGCGTATCAGGCTTTCAAAAAGAAGCTTGCGCATGACAGCGTGCCTTCAGAGATCATGGCCCGAATAAGAGCAGTTGAACGATTTGTTGCACAGCGGAAAGTCGGCAACGATGTTTCCTTCGATAGCGGCTTCAAGCAGCGGCCATTGAAACCAAGACGGATCGCGCAGGTGACAACGCTCGATGAGGCCAGTTTTGCCGATGCGCAGCCAGGCCAGAATGTCGCCCCGGAAACCTTCGACCAGCGCCATGCCTTCATGCGGCCCGCCTGTCCGTGAGACGTCGACGCGGATCGGTCCATCCGGCAGTTGTCGCAGGATCTGCTCGACCAGGGACAAGCTCTGTTCGACCTCGCGGATGCGAATCCAGACACGGGCGTTCACGTCGCCTTCCTGGAGGAGAGGGACATCGAAGTTGAGCGTGTCATAGGGAGGGTAGGCGAGACTTCGCCGCGCATCGAAATCCCGACCGGAGGCCCGGCCGACATACCCTCCGGCCCGATATTGTCGAGCAAGTTCCACCTTCAGCCGGCCGGTTGCGACTGTCCGATCCTGCAGCGACGCGGTGTTGTCGTAGAGATCGACCAGTGCGGGAAACCGCTGCCGGATCTCTGCGATCAGGGACCAAACCGCTGTTGTCCCGTCATCGCTCAGGTTGGTTGCCACGCCTCCCGGCACGATGCGGTCGCGCATCAGACGATGGCCGAAGGCAGCATCGCTTGCCCGCAATACGCGCTCACGCAGCACCCCACAGTGGGCATGCATGAGCGCGAAGGCGGCATCATTGCAGATAGCGCCGATGTCGCCCAGATGGTTGGCCAGACGCTCCAGCTCGGCCATGAGCGCTCGCAGCCAGATCGCGCGTGGGGGAACCTCGACACCCAGCGCCGCTTCGACCGCGCGCGCGAAGGCGAGGGAGTATGCCACGGTACTGTCGCCAGAGGTTCTGCCCGCCAGTTTGGCTGCGTGATCGATATCGGACCCCGCCATCAAGCCTTCTATGCCTTTGTGTGCGTATCCGAGGCGCTCCTCCAGCCGGACGACGGTTTCGCCACTCGCTGTAAATCGAAAATGCCCCGGCTCGATGATGCCGGCATGCACAGGCCCGACCGGTATCTGGTGCAGGCTCTCTCCCTCGGCCGACAGGAAAGGGTAGGGGGAGGCTGTCGCAGCCGGCGTCCGGGCGCGGGTACTCAACGGATGGCTGACACCCCAATAGCCATGATCGAGCCACCGTCGCGTATCAGGCGCGCCTTGCGGCAGGAGCCCGAACAGGTCAGCGGCCGCGCGTTCGAGCCGCAACGCGGGCGGATGCAGCCGACCGACGGATGGGTAGCGGCCATTCGGGCATTCCAGGCTGACAACGCCGATGTCCCCGGCATTTTCGTCATGAAGTGCCATGTGGACGGCGCCTGGCTCACCCCATAGGCCGAGCAGGCTCCAGTGGCCCTCGGCCAATTGCTCGATCGCAAAGTCCCATTTTTTCGGAGTCACCACGGCGCGCGACCATGGGAAATGATTTTCGACACGTTGGCCAGCAAGGATGAGGTCGATCAGCGCGGGCATGCTCTTTCTCTCCTCCGCTCACCCCAGGAGGCTTGCGACATGCTGGAACCAGGTGACCAGCGGTGGCGGCAGGTAGATGCCGGCGGCAAACACCAACGCCAAATGGGAATACATCGGAATGTAGGACGCCTCGGCGGGTGCGGTGCTGCCGCGCGGTTCGCCGAAAGCGACGCCGGTTAGTCGAAGCAGCAGGGCTCCGAAAGCGAGCAGGATCCCGAACACCAACGGCATCGCCAGCAGGGGGTGTCTTGCAAATGTCGAACTCACGACCAGGAATTCGCTCATGAAGATGCCGAGCGGAGGGAGGCCGGCAATGGCAACGACGCCGATGACGAGCGCCCAGCCAAGCGCCGGATGTGTCTCCGTCAGCCCCCGGATCTCGGCGATGTTCTGTGTCCCCTTGACTTGGGCAATGTGGCCGACCGTGAAAAAGATCGCCGACTTGGTCAGGCTATGCATGACCATATGCAGCAGTCCGGCAAAATTGGCGAGCGGGCCGCCCATGCCGAAGGCGAACACGATGATGCCCATGTGCTCGATCGAGGAGTACGCGAACAGGCGTTTTATGTCGCGGCGGCGATAGAGCATGAAGGCCGCGAAAACAAGCGACGTCAGCCCCATCGTGATCATCAGTGGCCCAGGCGCGATCGCTTCAGGGCTTGCCGCGAGCAACAGCTTGAAGCGCAGCACGGCATAGAGGGCGACGTTTAACAGCAAGCCCGACAGCACCGCGGAGATCGGCGTAGGACCCTCGGCATGCGCGTCTGGCAGCCAGGCATGCAAGGGCGCAAGGCCGACCTTCGTCCCGTAGCCGAGCAGCAGGAAGACGAAGGCGACATTGAGCAGAGCCGGATCGAAGCGCGCGGCGTGAGCGATGAGCACCGTCCAGACCATGGCATTCGTGCCCTCGCCAACGACCGGCTGTGCGGCCATGTAGACGAGGATGGTGCCAAACAGCGCGAGCGCGATGCCGACGCTGCCCAGAATGAAATATTTCCAGGCAGCCTCCAGCGCTTCGTGCGTGCGATAGATGCCGACCATGAGCACGGTGGTCAGCGTGGCAAGCTCCACCGCTACCCACATCAAGCCGATGTTGTTCGACACGAACGCCAGGTTCATGCCGAACATCATGATCTGGTACATCGCGTGGTAGAATCGCAGATTGGCCGCGGTCAGTCGCCCGGTATCCAGCTCATGCGCTATATAGGAGGCGCTGAAGACGCTGGTCGTGAAACCGACGAATGTGTTGAGCACGATGAAAACGACATTGAGATCGTCTACGAGCAGGTATTGATCTGGCTGCAGCCGATCCGTGACGAACAGCGAGACCGCAGCGAGCAAGGTCAGCAAGCTGGCGGCGACATTGAGGCCTGCCGATATCCGGTAGTTCGGCAGCACCGCCAGAAGCGCGGCCGAGATGACCGGTATCAGCAAAATGGCGGCGACCGCATCGAGGGAAAACGCGATCAACGGTGTTCTCCCCTGTAATCGTCGAGGGCACCGATATCCACCGAGTCGAACCGCTCGCGGATGCGGAACAGGAAGACCCCGATGACGATGAAGGCGATAAGGATCGAGAAGGCGACGCTGATCTCGACGACCAGCGGCATGCCCTTTGCCCCGGTGGCGGCAAGGACCAGGCCGTTCTCGAGCGACATGAATCCGACAACCTGGCTGACGGCATTCCGGCGGGTGACCATCACCAGCAGTCCCAGCAAAATGATGGACAGCGCGAAGGCCAGATCCTCACGGGCGAGGGGGTCGGCTTCGGGTGTTACCCGCAGCATCAGGACCATGGACAGGGCCACCAGACCTATTCCGGCAAGCATGGTCGGACCGATCCCGACGGCCGTCTCGATATCGCGATGGATGCCGAGCCGCTGAATGATGCGATGAAGCCCGATGGGAATGACGATCGCCTTGAAGATAAGCGCGATTGCCGCTGTGACGTAGAGATGATGGGCGTCCTGGATGTAGGCCTGCCAAGCCACGGACATTGCGAGCACGATTGCATGAAGCGCAAAAACATTGATCAGCGCAAAGAGACGGTCCTGGTAGAGCATCATGAAGCTGACCAGCACCAGGCTGCCGGCGAGCAGGTGAGCGATATCGAAGGTGAGACCGTTCATCACAGGCTCCGGGAGACAAACCGGAGGAGCGTGGCGAGCAAGGCAAGCATCAGCGCCGCGCCTAGGAAATCCGGGACACGGAAGACGCGCATCTTTGCGATGGCCGTCTCGAACACGGCGAGCAGCACGCCGCAGACGGCAAGTTTGCCGATATAGGCGACGACACCCGCGGCAAGGGATTGCAGTCCTGCGCCGGTTGTCGCCGCTCCCCAAGGCAGGAAGACGCAGGAAATCAGCGACATATAGAGCAGGAGCTTGAGGAACGCGGCAAACTCGATCATCGCCAGATGGCGACCGGAATATTCCAGCACCATCGCCTCGTGGACCATGGTGAGTTCCAGATGGGTCGCTGGATTGTCCACCGGAATGCGCGCGTTTTCGGCGACCGCCACCATCACGAGAGCAATGAGCGACATGCCGAGCGATACCCGCAGCCCAACCTGCGGCGAGCCCATGAAGGCGGCGACCGTGGACAACTGCGTCGCTCCGGCAACGAGCGCCAGGCTGAATACGATCAGCAGCATGGCTGGTTCGGCCAGCGAAGCGATCATGACCTCGCGGCTCGAACCTATGCCGCCAAAGCTCGTGCCGACGTCCATCCCCGCCAGCGCCAGGAAGAACCGAGCGCTTCCAAGCAGTGCGACGATGGCTATCAGATCGGCGGCCCAACTGAAGGTGAGGCCGGTAGCGAATGTCGGGATGAGTGCGGCGGCGACCCAGGTGGCGGCAAAGATCAAATAGGGTGTCACGCGAAACAGCCAGGACGCGTTGTCCGCCAGAACGACTTCCTTGCGCATCAGCCGCAGCAGGTCGCGGTAGGGTTGGACCAGGGAAGGGCCCTGGCGGCGCAGGAGTCGTGCCTTCACCTTGCGCACGAAGCCAGTCAGGAGCGGCGCCAGCAAAAGCACCAGCGCCATCTGCGCGCCTTGAACGGCCAACTCAAGGATCATGGCCATAGTGCGAGCACCAGCAGCAGGACAATGAGAAAGAGGAAAACCAGGGTCAGGTAGCGCCGGATCGTCAGGAACTGCAGATGGTTGAGGCGGTCGGTCGCAAAATCGACGGCCCTGGCGATCGGCTGATAGAGCGTCTCCCAGATCACATCATGCATTTCGACATGCAAACGCGCCGGCCCGGTTTCGCCAGGCGCAACCATTTCGACCGATTCCCTTGCACGGAATACGAACGTGCCGAACACGCGACGGATAGGCTGCGCGAAGCTGACGGCCGTGTACTGCGAGCTGGGGATGACGTCCGGGAAGCCACAACCCCAGGCTGGACCTCGACGCAGTGCATGCGACGCGAAACGGTGGATTGCATATACCGCCGCGGATGCGGAAAAGACGATGAACAGGAATACCAGCAGGCCGTTGTAGGAACTGCGGCTCGCTGCAATCGGCACGATCGACAGCCAAGGTTGCGCCATCTGCACAGGCATCCGGCTGCCGATCAGCGGTAGTGTCACCGAGGATAGGCCGTCTATGACAAGACCCGGCAGAATGCCGGCAAACAGACAAAGTGCGGCGAGAATGAACATTGCCGCCAGCGAGTAGCGGTCGACCTCGTGCGCCAGTTCCACCGCGGCCGAGCGTGGCCGGCCGAGGAATGTGATCCCGAATGCCTTTACGAAGCAGGCTGAGGCCAGTGCCGCTGACAGCGCCAGCAGACCGCCAACGGCGGGCACCATGACCTTCAAGCCCCATTGCGGCAGATCGGGGCTTTGCAATATCGCCTGAAAGGCCAGCCATTCCGAGACGAACCCGTTGAAGGGTGGAAGGGCCGAGATCGCCACGCAGCCGACCAGAAAGGCAAAACTTGTGAGGGGCATGCGAGAGATGAGGCCGCCCAGCTTCTCCATGTCCCGCTCGCCAGTTGCCGTCAGCACCGCGCCCGCACCGAAAAACAGCAGGCTCTTGAAAAAGGAATGGTTGAGGACGTGGAACAGCGCGGCGGTGAGCGCCAGCGCGGCAGCCGATGGCATGGCGTTCGCTTTGAAGGCCAGCGCGAGGCCAAGGCTCACGAAGATGACGCCGACGTTTTCGATGGTGCTGTAGGCAAGAAGCCGCTTCAGGTCCTTTTCCATCAGCGCGTAGAGGATGCCGAGAACCGCCGTCAGGCCGCCGAAGAAAAGGACGACGACGCCCGACCACCAGGGTGGCTCACCGAGAAGATCGAAAATAACGCGAATGAAGCCATAGACGGCGACTTTGGTCATGACGCCGCTCATGAGAGCCGAGACGTGGCTTGGCGCGGCCGGGTGAGCGAGCGGCAGCCAAACGTGGAGCGGAACAAGTCCAGCCTTGGAGCCGGCGCCCAACAGCATGAGAGCCAGAACGAAAGCAGTGACCAGCGGGGTGGATGAGGCGGCACGCATCGCCTCGAACGTGTAGTTTCCGTCCGGGCCAGCCAACAGGCCGAACGCAAGCAGCAGCGCGAGCGTGCCGAAGCTCGCCATCACGAGATAGATGTAGCCCGCCCGCGCATTGTCCTGGTCGCGATGATGCGCCATGACGAGCGCCCAGGAAGCGAGCGACATGAATTCCCAGGAAAGCAGGAAAGTGAAGGCATCGTCCGCGAGCACGACAAGATTCATTCCGGCGAGGAAGGCCGGGAAGAACGGCAGCACCCGATGGGGCGCAGACTCGTGCCTGCCGTAGCCGAGGCCGTAAAGACTGGCCATGGCACCGCCGAAGTTGACGATGACGAGGAAGAAAGTCGAGAGCGCATCCAGACGGAAATGCGCGCCGATCCATGGCAATCCAAGCGGCAAAACGGCGGTCGACGGGGTGACGGGATCATCGGCGATGCGGCTCGCGAGAACCAGGAGCACGGCCGCCGATATGCCCAGCGTCAAGCTGTAGATCAGGCGTGTTGCCGGTCCCGCCCTGCGGCTTTCCGAAACCGCAAGCACCGCGGTCCCCAGGAGCGCGGCAACGCTCCACAGAAGGACCGCGGCCCCCGGAATCACGCCACGCTCCTCACAGGGAATTTGGCATCCGCATCTGCCCGGCCAAGAACCTTGGCAGGATCAAAGTCTGCCTTCAGCCGCACGCCGCGCCCGCCGATCTGGCTTGAGGCGCCATCGGCGATCAATTCGACGCCGGCGAGGTCAAGTGCTCCGATCAACTTCATGAGGGAATCGACGTTGCCCCGGATAATCGACTCGCTGGCCTCCATGCGTTGAATTGTCGGCACGGAAAGGCCAGACAATTCGGCAAGCCTGCGCTGGTCGATACCAAGGAGCGCCCTCGCGGCACGCAACTGTGGAGCAGTTATCACGGTCGCACCCCCTTTGTCAGCTTTGAGGTATTATCTCTGGGCGTTGGAGCATATATTAAAATGGGGAGCATTCAAATAATGATGCGTGACGCATCTGCGAGGCGAGCTGCAATGGTGGAGGTATCCCTGCGCTCACGACGGGCGGCACAAGGCTTAGTCTTGCCGTGGTCCTGAGGCAGGACTGCCGAGCTACTGCAGGAGCCGTCTCACGCGAACGGAGACATCCTCCAGGACTGGCATGGTGGCCAGAACGAGGAGAATGGCTGCGAGAAACAGCGTTGCGGCAAAGCCGACGTGCTTGAAACCCACTGCGCCGATGACGCCGCCGATAAAGAACAATGCTACAAGCGACGCGAGCAGTCTCAGCTTCCTTCGATCCGCCTTGACGAACAGTCCGTCGGAGTCATTTCCCGAGATGTTCCAATAAAGCAGCTTGCCGATTTCGATGCCCATGTCGGTCACCAGGCCGGTGACATGCGTCGTCCGGATTCTGGCTTCCGACAGCTTGGTGATGATGGCGTTCTGCAACCCCATGATGAAGCAAAGCAGCATCACGGTCATCGGCACGAACAGCGCTTCGTGACGTGCAAGATGGCTGCCGAGCAGACCGAAACAGATCAGCAGGATCGCTTCCAGGACAAGCGGGAACGCGTATTCGCTCTGCAGGCCCTGCCGCCTTCCCCAGTTGACCAAGACGGCCGAACAGGCGGCCCCGGCAACAAACGACAGGAAGGCTCCCAATCCCGAAAGCACCAGTTCGACATTGCCGAGTGCCAGATGATCAGCCATCGAGGAAACGATGCCTGACATGTGGGACGTATACTGCTGAACTGCCAGAAAGCCGCCGGTATTGGCGGCTCCTGCGATGAACGTCAGAAAGCGAGCGAGGTGCCGGTCGGTTCTTTCGCTTCGCTCCTTTCCGGTCAACCGGCGCAGATACACGATCATGAGCGAACCTTGCCTCCCATGCGGAATCGAGGCGTCAGTGTCTGAGTATGAAAAATGATAATCTGGATGGTATCATTGATGTTCAAAACATCAATACAAACCGAAAAATATTGACCCGCCCTTGGCATGGCAAACTGGCGCGATTATCATGCCGGCATGATTCAACGCTACAAACTTTGCCGGGAGCCGGCCGGCACCTGGACCGTCGACGATGCCCTTACCGGGCGGCCTGCCGAGATGGGCAGCCGAACCATTGTCGGAATGAACCAGCACGATGCCGAGGAACTCGCCGATCTCCTCAACGGGCTGAATGCACAACGGCAGGAAGCGAAATCATGAAAGTCAAAGACAGCAATGGCACCCCTTTGAGTGACGGAGATTCCGTCACGCTCATCAAGGATCTCAAAGTCAAGGGCACGTCCGTCACTCTGAAACGCGGAACATTGATCAAGAACATCCACCTCACGGGCAACGAAGATGAGGTTGAATGTCGAGCCGAAAAGGTCAAAAATCTGGTTCTGCGAACGGAATTCCTAAAGAAGGCGTAGGAGAGCGACAGCTTCGATGGGATGTTGCCTGGAGTGCAATCCAGAGCACCGAAACCGCAATCAGGCACCCTTCTCGGAAAAACATCACTGGTGTTGTGGCGCGGTCCTTGTTTGGTCGCCAACCGCAAACACGGCGCTCGCTTCGCTGACGATGGAAACGTGATCCCTGGCAGCCTGGCCTGCCGCATTGCCATCGCCGCGCATGATCGCGGTGACGATGGCGTCGTGCTCCTGCCAGGACTTGGCGAGGCGCCCCGGCAGCATGAACTGGGCACGGCGGAACGGCGCCAGCCGGCTCCGCGTCATCACCGTCATTTCGCAGATATGGGCGTTGTGGGCGCCGCGATAGAGCCGGCTGTGGAACTCGGTGTTGAAATACTCGTAGTCCTCCTCGGCGCCTAGTCGTACCATCCGCGCCGAAGCCTGGTGCTCGACCTCGAGCGTCCGGCGCTCGCTGCTGGTCATGCGCTCGGCCGAGAAGCGCGCGCAGATCGCTTCCAGTTCGGCCATGCTCTCGAACATCGAGGCCAGATGCTCCTGCGTCACCACGGCGACGATGGCGCCGCGGTTGGGGCGCCTTTCGACCAAGCCCATGGCGCTGAGCTGCCCGAGCGCCTCCCGAACCGGAGTGCGTGACACGTCGAAGCGGGCGGCGAGCGAGGTTTCATCGAGCTTTTCGCCCGGGCGCAGGAAGCCGGTGACGATCCGATCGCCGATCGCCCTCACCATCTGATCCACGGTCGTGCCCGACCTGATCAAGCTGCGCTTCCCCGACAAATCTCCTCCGTCCCGTCTTCTCGTGGCGTCGGTCGAAGCGGCGCCTTCGACTCAATATACCTCTCTATGCCTTTATTTTAATCTGCCTGTCAAATTGGCTGTTTTCAAGGCAAAAAGTGCATGCAATTGCCTGCTACATGAGCAGTCGCTTTTGAAGCGGTAGTTGATTTTGTTCAATAAATTTCGCCAAACAAACTGGCACAGTGATTGCATGCACTTTCTTGATGGCATGTTAACCGACCCGAAAAAGGGGTCCTACAGGGGAGCATTCAATATGACCGCGAGATTCACGCTTAACCGCCGCGAACTGCTCAAGACCTCCGCCGCCGGAGCCGCGCTCGGCCTGGCCTCGGCATCCTTTCCGATCAGCAGGGCCTTTGCCGCCGCCGCCACTGTCGGCTTCATCTATGTGGGGCCGAAGGACGACTACGGCTACAACCAGGCGCATGCCGAGGGTGCGGCGGCGCTGAAGGGCATCGAAGGCATCACCGTCGTCGAGGAGGAGAACGTCCCCGAGACGGTCGACGTCCAGAAGACGATGGAATCGATGATCAATCTCGACGGCGCCTCGCTGATTTTCCCGACCTCCTTCGGCTATTTCGACCCCCACATGCTGGCCATGTGCACGAAATTCCCTGACGTGCAGTTCCGCCACTGCGGCGGCATGTGGAACAAGGACAAGCATCCGATGAACGCCGGTTCCTATTTCGGCTATATCGGCATGGGCCAGTACCTTAACGGCGTCGTCGCCGGCCACACCTCAAAGTCGAAGAAGCTTGGGTTCGTCGCCGCCAAGCCGATCCCGCAGGTGCTTCTCAACATCAACTCCTTCCTGCTCGGCGCGCGCTCGGTCGACCCGACGATCACCTGCCAGGTGATCTTCACCGGCGAGTGGTCGCTGGCGGTCAAGGAGGCCGAGGCCACCAACGCACTGGTCGACCAGGGCATTGACGTCATCACCTGCCATGTCGACAGCCCCAAGGTCGTGGTCGAGACGGCCGCCGGCCGCGGCGCCTTCGTCTGCGGCTACCACGCGAACCAGAGCCCGCTGGCACCCGAGAAGTACCTCACCGGCGCCGAATGGAACTGGGCCAAGGTCTACAAGATGTTCGTCGACGACCTCATCGCCGGCAAGCCGCTGCCCAATTTCACCCGCGGCGGACTGGCCGACGGGTTCGTCAAGATGAGCCCGCTCGGTCCCGCCGTCTCCGAGCCGGCGCGCAAGCAGTTCGACGCCACGCTGGCCGAAATGATGAAGGGCGGCTTCTCCGTCATCAAGGGCCCGCTGAAGAGCAACAAGGGCGTCGTCGTGGCGACCGAAGGCCAGGCCTTCGCCGAGACCGCCATCGAGCTCGAAAGCATGGACTATCTCGTCGATGGTGTCGTCGGCTCGACCGCCTGAATCGCATGGAGACGGCAACATGACAGACACGGTGGCAGGCGCGCCGGCGACGTTCGGGGCCAGGGGTTATCCGGCGGCGCTCGAATGGACCGCCAGGCGGGCGGAAGCCTTCGTCATTCCGCTCGCGGCACTGGTCGTCGGCATGGTGCTGTTCAGCCTGTTCATCCTGGCTGTCGGCAAGTCGCCGGTCCAGCTCTATGAAACGATGTGGCGCGGCGGCTTCGGCTCGTGGTTCTCGGTCCAGAACTCCCTGTCGCGCGCCGCACCGCTATTGCTGGCGGCGCTCTGCGTGGCGCTGCCGGCCCGGCTCGGGCTGGTCGTCATCGGTGGCGAGGGCGCCATCGTGCTCGGCGGCGTCGCCGCCGCGGCAGCTGGCACCATGCTCAGCGGCGCTCCCTCCCTCATTGTCATTCTCGTCATGGGCGTGGCGGGCATGGCCGCCGGCGGCATCTGGATAGGTGCCGTCGGCGCGCTCCGCCATTACCGCGCCGTCAACGAGACCATTTCCAGCCTGCTGATGGCCTATATCGCGATTGCCCTGATGAACCAGCTGGTTGAAGGGCCGCTGCGCGATCCAGCCTCGCTCAACAAGCCCTCGACCCAGCCGCTGGCCGACATCTACCGCATCGGCAACATGCCCGGCATGGAGGTGCATTGGGGCCTTGCCGTCGGCGTCGTCGCCTGCGTGCTGTCCTGGATGTTAATCGAAAAGACCCGCTGGGGCTTTGCCGCACGCATCGCCGGCGGCAATGTGCGGGCGGCCCAGGTGCAGGGGCTTGCCGTCGGCTCGCTGATCGTCGGCTTCACCGGGCTGGCCGGCGCCTTCGCAGGTCTCGCCGGCATGCTGGAGGTCGCGGCTGTGCAGGGCAGCGCCAACGCCTCGCTCGCCGCCGGCTATGGCTATACCGGCATTCTCGTCGCCTTCCTTGCCCGCCATAATCCGCTGGCCATCATACCGGTCGCTTTCCTGCTCGGCGGCATCGATGCGTCCGGCGGACTGATCCAGCGCCGCATGGACCTTCCCGACGCCACCGTTCTGGTGCTCCAGGGCATGCTGTTCATCGTCATCCTGTTCAGCGAGACCCTCTACGGCCGCTTCAAGGCCTTCAACCCCGATCTCTGGCAAAGGAGCAGCTGATGGACGACTCCGGGATCGGCCTCTGGGGCGTTCCGCTCGCCATACTCGGCGGCGCCATCCGCGTTTCTACCCCCTTCATCTTCGTCTCGCTCGGCGAAGCCATCACCGAACGCTCCGGCCGCATCAACCTTGGTCTCGAAGGCACGCTGGTGTTCGGCGCCATGAGCGCCTACGCGGTGGCGGTGAAGACAGGCTCGCCCTGGCTCGGCCTCGTCGCCGCCGCCTTCGCCGGCCTCTGCTTCGGCCTGTTCCACGGCTGGATCTGCAAATTCCCGAAGGTCAACGACATCGCCATCGGCATCGCCCTGATGCTGTTCGGTTCGGGTCTGGCCTTCTTCTTCGGCAAGCCCTTCATCCAGCCTTCGGCGCCCGACCTGCCGGCCATTCCCTTGGGCGCCTGGTCCGACATTCCGCAGGTGCAGGCGGCGCTTGACGTCAACGTGCTGTTCCTGACCGGCGCCGCACTGGCGGTGTTCCTGTGGTGGGCCTTCCGCAACACCCGCGCCGGCCTGATCCTGCGCGTCGTCGGCGACAGTTCCGACGCCGCGCGCGCCATGGGCCTCAATCCGAATACGGTGCGGCTCGCCGCCACCGGCGTCGGCGGCGCGCTGGCAGGGATCGGCGGCGCCTATCTGTCGCTCTACTATCCCGGCAGCTGGACCGAAGGCATCTCCTCGGGGCAAGGGCTGATGGCGGTGGCGCTGGTCATCTTCGCGCGCTGGAACCCGCTCGGCTGCTTTGCCGCAGCGCTTCTGTTCGGTGGCGCCGGCGCGCTCGGGCCGGCGCTGCAGTCGGTCGGCGTCACGCAAGGCTACTATCTCTTCTACGCCGCCCCTTACATCCTCACCCTCGTCATCATGATCGCCACCTCGTCGCCGAGCCGGTCGCTCGCCGGCGCGCCGGGCGAACTGTCGATCACCAAATGAGACCGGAGGTTTTGCCATGAACGCCAGAACCGGGCAGCGCTACATCGAGGCCGATCCCTATCCATGGCCCTACAATGGCGATCTCAGGCCCGACAACACGGCGCTGATCATCATCGACATGCAGACCGATTTCTGCGGGCCGGGTGGCTATGTCGACCACATGGGTTACGACCTGTCGCTGGTCCGCGCCCCGATCGAGCCGATCAGGTCGGTGCTGTCGGCGATGCGCGAGAAGGGCTACACCATCATCCACACTCGCGAGGGCCACCGGCCCGACCTCGCCGACCTGCCGGCCAACAAGCGCTGGCGCTCGCGCCGCATCAATGCCGGCATCGGCGATCCCGGCCCCTGCGGGCGCATCCTGGTGCGCGGCGAGCCGGGCTGGGACATCATCCCCGACCTCTATCCGGCCGAGGGCGAGCCGATCATCGACAAGCCGGGCAAGGGCTCGTTCTGCGCCACCGACCTGGAACTCATCCTCAACCAGCGCGGCATCGACAACATCGTACTCACCGGCATCACCACCGATGTCTGCGTCCACACCACCATGCGCGAGGCCAACGACCGCGGCTTCGAATGCGTCATGCTGGAGGATTGCTGCGGCGCCACCGACTACGGCAATCATCTGGCCGCCATCAAGATGATCAAGATGCAGGGCGGCGTCTTCGGCGTGGTGTCGAGCGCAGCCTCGCTCGTCGCCCAGCTACCGTGAGGAAATTGCCATGAGCGGAACCAGAAAGGCGGTCGGCGTCGAAACCATCGGAATGACCATGCGCTTCGGCGCCTTCACCGCACTCGACAATGTTTCGGTCAAGGTTCCCGCCGGCTCCTTCCACGCGCTGCTCGGCGAGAACGGCGCCGGCAAGTCGACGCTGGTCAAATGCATGATGGGTTTCTACCATCCGACATCAGGCGACATACTGGTCGATGGTCGCGAGGTAGCGATCGCCAGCCCCAGGGATGCCTCCGCGCTCGGCCTCGGCATGGTCTATCAACATTTTACGCTGGTGCCGTCGCTGACCGGCGCCGAGAACCTGGTCATTTCGCGCGAAAAAGTGCCTGGGGTCATCGACTGGCGCAAGGAGCGCGCCGGCCTTGCCCGGTTCATGGAGCGGATGCCGTTCAAACTGCCGCTCGACGTGAAGGTGGCCGAGCTTGCCGCCGGCGAGAAGCAGAAGCTGGAGATCGTCAAGCAGCTCTATCTTGGCCGCTCCTTCCTGGTGCTGGACGAGCCGACTTCCGTACTCACGCCCGCCGAGGCGCAGGAAGTGCTGGGTCTGGTGCGCGCCATGACCAAAGCGGGCGACCTCACCGTGCTGATGATATCGCACAAGTTCCATGAGGTGACGGCCTTCGCCGACGACGTCAGCGTGCTGCGCAAGGGCAGGCTGACTGGCACCGGCCGCGTCGCCGACCTCGACCACAGGCAGATGGCGGCGATGATGATCGGCGACCAGCCGATCGCTGCTCTCGACAGCCGTGCTGAGACGAAGCCGAACGCCGAGATCGTGCTGAAAGTCAGGGCATTGAAGGCGCCGGACCGCACCGGGCTGAAGTCGATCCGCATCGAGGATCTCGGCGTGCGCTCGGGCGAGATCGTCGGCATCGCCGGCATTTCCGGCAACGGCCAGAAGGAATTCCTCGAAGTGCTGGCCGGGCAGCGCCCGCGCGATGCCGGCGAAGTCATGGTGCGCGGCACCGCCTATGCGGCGACGCGCGCCGAGGCGCGCGCGCTCAATGTCCGCCTCATCCCGGAGGAGCCGCTGAAGAACGCCTGCGCGCCGAAGATGACCGTGGCCGAGAACATCTCCTTCCGCACCTTCGATATCGACGGCAACGGCAAGCCGGTGAGCTGGATCAGTGCCGGTGCCATCAGGACATTCAGCGCCCGCCTGGTCGAGCAGTTCAAGGTCAAGACCGCATCGCTGTCCTCGCCGATCGCCTCGCTGTCTGGTGGCAATGTGCAGCGCGCCGTGCTCGCTCGTGAGCTCACCGGCGAGGTCGATCTGCTAATCGTCTCCAACCCGTGCTTCGGTCTCGACTTCTCGGCCGTGGCCGAGATCCGCGCCCGCATCATGAAGGCGCGCAATGCCGGTGCCGCCGTGCTTTTGATGTCGGAGGATCTCGACGAACTGCTCGAACTCTCCGATCGCATCCTCGTCATGTCCGACGGCGCGCTGGTCTACGAAACATCGATCACGCAGGCGAGCGTGCAGACGATCGGCGAGCACATGGCGGGACATCATTGATGGCTGAAATCGCAGCGCGGCCATTTCCATTTGCCTTCAAGCCGCGCACCATGGCGCTGGTCGTCATCGACATGCAGCGCGATTTTGCCGAGCCCGGTGGCTTCGGCGCCAGCCTCGGCAACGACGTCAGCCGGGTCGTGGCGATCGTTCCGACGGTGAAGCGGCTGATCGAGGGCTTTCGCGCCGCCGGCCTGCCGGTGATCCACACCATGGAGTGCCACAGGCCCGACCTTTCAGACCTGCCGCCGGCCAAGCGCAACCGCGGCAATCCGTCGATCCGCATCGGCGATGCCGGCCCGATGGGCCGCGTGCTGATCGCCGGCGAGCCGGGTACGGCGATCCTCGACGCGCTTGCGCCGCTGCCCGGCGAGATCGTGATCGAGAAGCCCGGCAAGGGCGCGTTCTATGCGACCAGCTTCGGTGACGACCTCAAGCGGCTCGGCGCCCAGCACCTCGTCTTTGCCGGTGTGACGACCGAAGTCTGCGTGCAGACGACGATGCGCGAAGCCAACGACCGCGGCTATGAGTGTCTGCTCGCCGAGGACGCGACGGAAAGCTACTTTCCCGAATTCAAGGCGGCGGCAC
Organism: Mesorhizobium opportunistum WSM2075; assembly: GCF_000176035.2. Taxonomy (NCBI): domain Bacteria; kingdom Pseudomonadati; phylum Pseudomonadota; class Alphaproteobacteria; order Hyphomicrobiales; family Phyllobacteriaceae; genus Mesorhizobium; species Mesorhizobium opportunistum. Next base: position 2,248,546 of record NC_015675.1, read on the forward strand.
TGGCCATGATCCGGGCGCAGGGCGCCATCGTCGGCTGGACGGCAACGACCGACCAGGTGCTCGAGGGAATTGCCAATGCCTAATCTTGCCTTTGCCGGCCTGCTCGACGGCGGCTGGCGCGATCTCGCGTTCGAACATTTCCGCGACGGCATCAGCGTGCACTGGCTGCTGAAGGGCGGGCCGGTCGAGCCGTCGGTCGCGATCCTGAAATACCGGTCCGGCGCCAGCGTGCCGCGACACCGGCATGTCGGGCTGGAAACCATCGTCGTGCTGGAAGGCACCCAGAGCGACGAGAACGGCGACTATCCCGCCGGCAGCGTCATCCTGAACCCGGTCGGCACCGAGCATTCGGTGTGGACGAAGGACGGTTGCGTGGTGCTGATCCAGTGGGACCTGCCGGTGATCATTCTGGGGGAGACGAAATGAGCGATATCCACTTCGACATAGCGAGCCTGCACGCAGCCTATCGGGGAGGCCTCGCCGTCGGCGATGTGATCGCGACGATCTTCACCCGCATCGAAGCGGCCGATGACCCCGGCATCTTCATCCATCTCGCCGCCAAGGCGGATCTCCTCGCCCAGGCTGCGGCACTCGGTCCGTTCGACCCGGCGACAAAGCCGCTCTGGGGCATTCCCTTCGCCGTCAAGGACAACATCGACGTCGCCGGCATGCCCACGACGGCCGCCTGCCCCGAATACACCTATTGGCCCGAGAAAGACGCCACCGTCGTGGCGCGGCTGAAAGCGGCCGGTGCGCTGGTCGTCGGCAAGACCAATCTCGACCAGTTCGCCACCGGCCTCGTCGGCGTGCGCACGCCCTGGCCGATCCCGCGCAACGCCATCGACGAGGCGCTTGTGCCAGGCGGCTCCTCCTCGGGGTCGGCGGTGGCGACGGCGCGCGGCATCGTCGCCTTCGCGCTTGGCACCGACACCGCCGGCTCCGGCCGCATTCCGGCCGGCCTCAACAACATCGTCGGGCTGAAGCCGACGGTCGGCGCGCTGTCGGCCGCCGGCGTCGTGCCGGCCTGCCGCACGCTCGACTGCGTCTCGGTGTTCGCGCTGACCGTCGATGATGCGTATAGGGTGTTCTCCGTTGCCTCCGCGCGCGACGCTGCCGATCCTTATTCGCGTGACATCGCCGTCCAGCCGCTCGCCAGGCGCCAGCCGGTGCTGACCGTCGGCGTGCCTGCAAAAGCGGACCTCGAATTCTTCGGCGATACGGCCATGCAGGCTGGATTTGAAGCTTCGCTTGCCATGCTGTCGCGGCTTGGCTGCCGGCTGGTAGAAATCCCCTTCGGCGATTTCTACGCCACCGCCAACCTGCTCTATGAGGGCGCCTGGGTGGCCGAGCGCTATGCGGCGATCCGCGATTTCATGGAGGCCAACGAAGCCGCCTTGCATCCGGTGACGCGCAAGATCATCGGCGGCGCCAGGAACCTGTCGGCGGCAGACGCCTTCCGCGGCCTCTACGCGTTGCAGGCCTACAAGGCGAAGCTCGCCCCGGTCATCGCCTCGGTCGACCTGTTCTGCGTGCCGACCGCCCCAACGCACTATACCACTGCTACCGTGCTCGCCGATCCCGTCGAGACCAACAGCCGCCTCGGCACCTATACCAATTTCGTCAACCTGCTCGATATGTGCGGCATCGCCGTGCCGACCGGCAAGCGCGGCGACGGCCTGCCGATGAGCGTCACCTTGCTGGCGCCGGCCGGCTGCGATGCACTGACGGCGATGCTCGCCCGCGACCTGCATGCGGCGAGCGGCCTTTCGCTCGGCGCCACAGACTGGCCACAGCCCGGCCTGCAGCCAGCCGCCCTGCCGCCTGGCGACGGCCTGATCGACCTAGTGGTGGTCGGCGCGCATCTGTCGGGCATGCCGCTCAACGGCCAGCTCAACCAGCTTGGCGCGCAGTTCGGGCGCGCGACCAGGACCGCCGCCGCCTACAAGCTCTATGCTCTGGCCGGCCAGTTGGTGCCGAAGCCGGGGCTGATCCGCGTTGCCGATGGCGGCATGCGGATCGACGTCGAGGTCTGGCGACTTGATGCGGCTGCATTCGGCCGCTTCGTCGCCGCCATCCCGCCGCCGCTCGGCATCGGCACGATCGAGCTCGATGATGGAACGTTGGCGAAGGGGTTTCTCGCCGAAACAGCAGGCCTGTCGGCGGCTACCGACATTTCGGCCTACGGCGGCTGGCGCCGCTTTGTCGCACGCGGCACGGCCGACCAAAGTGAAAAGCGACAGGACTGGCCCGCTGGCGTCCCGATCTGACCGTCGTGCAGACTTGCTTTGCCGGACTTGCCTATTGGCACGCCGGTGGAGGTGTCCTCTCGACCACCAGTCCCACAACGCTTCCCTATCTCATGAAGCCCTGTGGTCAGATTGCGCGGGCGTTGAGGGTTTAAGGAGTTTTGGTAGCGGGAGAGCGCTACCGCCAATACAGCGCTGCAACCGAGTTCGTCTGTTGAAGGGACTTCGCAAGCGCGGTCCGCAGATTCAAATCCTGTCCCCGCAACCAATTCTATCATAGATCAATAATCGTCCCGGTCTAACCGGGGCGGTTTTTTTGCGTTTGAGAGGAACGCCGAATTTCAACCCGCCGCCTGCGGATCGCGGCATTACCCGGTGAAGGCCGCAGATGTGCGTTTCCGGCGGCGATGAGCGCATCTGAGCACCGCAGTGGTGGGGGCAAGCTTTCGAGGGGAGAATCGGCCGCGACAAAAGCCACAAGCCTTCTGTCGCTGGTCGACGAACTCTTCGCCTCTCCCGATCAATCCTCCCCCACGCTCAATAGCACCGTCGCCCCTGAATGAGGCCATTGCATTTAGTGAGCGATCCCAATGAATGAGATATGGGAGGACCGGTAAGAGGCACATGCATGACACGACGAGAATTCTCCCGCGAGGAACTCTTCGCGTTGGTCTGGGAAAGGCCGACCAGCGAGATCGCAAAGGAACTCGGCATTTCTGATGTGGCACTTGCCAAGCTTTGCAGGCGCCTGCAGGTCCCCAAGCCACCTCGAGGCTATTGGGCCAAGGTTCAGGCAGGAGGAGGTCCCCGGCGCCCAGCGTTGGGTGCCTTCCGCGAAGAGATCGATCGGCGCCGGCGCGAAACCGTGCGGATCCAATCGGCCGGAACTCTCTCCAATCTTCAACAGCAATTCTACGGCGCCGCAGTAGCTGACCTAAAGGCCCAAGGCGTCGACGCTGCTCCGGTTGCCGGAAATAGACTCCCGAACCTCGACCCGAACCTCGCGGCGCAACTCTTGCTGCTGATCCAGAACCGCGCTCACGAGTGGATCAAGCAAGGAAAGATCGATGCCCGCTGGAGCCACTCGCTGCAGGGAAGCGCTGCCAGTCTCGTCGGAAAGCTGCTTCCGGTCGCGCAAACCCAACTTCTCATGTTTGAGAGCGAGCAAGGAAACCGGTGGTCGAGTGGGAACGGTCCCGCCGTTCTTGTCCGCCTGACCGTTCCCTTACAGGAGCGGATTGCCTCTCTGGTGCGCATGGTTCGCGAACACCAACTCCACCATGTAGTGATGCCGCTGACGTCGGCTGACCATTCCTGGTCTGCCCGCTACATCCACTCTCCGGATTCGCGGATGTTTCTGGACAGCACCCTTTGCATCTCCGCCTCAGAGATTTGGGTGCAAAGCACGCGACGTGCCTGGCGCGAGGAAGAGCCCCCTGTGTGCATCGGCACCGCAAGGTTGGCGCTGCGTGAAATTATGCCGATCGACTACATGCCCACTCGTGAAATACCCCTGCCTCCTTCCATCACCAGAGCGACTGTGACGCCCTACCGCAATCGGCTTCGAGCACTAATAGACGCGGAGCAGGTATGCGAAATGCTGTCTGGAGCCGCACGCGCGATGGAGCGAAACGTGCCGAACGATACCCTCGCGTTGGCCGACAGAATCTGGTTCGGCGCCGACCGCCCGTTTCAGTCGGCCCGAGATGCCTTGTCGCGGATCGAAGAAGAACTGGAGCAATGGGAAACGGAGCTCGAGGTCGAACGCTCGGCGGTGGCAAAATCAATCCTCGGGATCGATATCGGTGATATCGTTACTGGGCAGGGTCAAGGTCGCAGCGTCCGCATCTCTGTAACGAGCACGGCCGTCTACTCTAGCGAGAAAGGCATCATCTTTGTGGTCGACGGAACTCGGTTCCGGAAGGACGGCACGCTCGGCAAGCAGCAGGACGCGATCAGGCTGTACTTTGCAAACATGTAGACTGCACGCTGATCGAGGCCTGGGATCAATGAAGAGCGTGAAGCCGAAGGACGGCTCGGGCGAGCCGCCGACCGAGGCGGCGGGCGCTATACGGAGGCGGACTTCCACGGCGAGAAGCGTTCGAATGAGACGCATGCCTCGACACGCATGCCGTTCGCGGTTGGTTGGACCGAACCTAAATCCGAATTAGACCGGCAATTGGCTTTGTGACACCTTGTCGGAGCAGCGACGAGATTTGGGGTGCATCAGGCTGCCTCCTACGTTCTTAGTTAGCGTCGAAAAATGGCTCCCCGGGCCGGGCAAACCGAACAAAATCGAACCGGAGCAAAAAGCCGAATTACCTAAATAATTTCAGTAGCTTGGGAAACTATCGTCCACCTACCGCATTCCGTGGTTGTGTACTCATGCGGCGCATTTGTGTACCGCGCTGGGAAAGTTACCCGGACGTGCTGGGATTGCCAAGAGGGGTGCATCACTCTAGTCGGCATGCCGCCTCACAGGCGCGGTCAAGGGGTGTGCAAGTTTGGGCCTGAGCCCGCGACAGTCTCGAAGACCAGTGCAACGTCATCATCGGTGAGCGTGACCGCGTTATACCAGTCCACTCGCGCGGCACCGGGTTGGAAACCGGGGTGGAAGAGATTGCTCCAGCTTTGCCTAAGGGCGATCCCCCATCTCGCGTTGTCATGTTTCAACAGGTTGACTAGGTCGCGTACGGGGCTAAGCCCCGGCTTGATCGTGATGCCTTTGGCGGATGCTAGGGCAACCAAAACATCGTGCTTTGCCTTGTCATCACCGGTCGAGACACGAATTGCCCGTTCCCAGTAATGATAGAGGGCGATGACGAATGCCTTTCGCAACGCCATTAGAGCCTCATCGCTGGCCTCAATCTGCATATCCAAGACTTGCTCTTGGTCCCAAATGACATGGCCATCTTCCCGCTCACCGATCCATTCGCCGCCCGCATCGAGATATTTCTGATACGCCACCGCCTCGTTCTGCGCCCGCTCGACATCGGCACGAAGCGCCTGCACGGCCAATCGGAAACTCGCGTAGAGGATCTTGGTGCTCTCTTGAAAACGGTAACCGTGGAAATTGAAGTTGAGTTGGACCACCGCTTTCACACCTTCCGCTTCGAGACGCCCCCTCGGGGATGGTTCTCGTCAGACTTTTAGCCTCGGATAGGCAGTCGCAAGACCAGAACGGTGTTCGTCCGTTACACCGTTCTTTAGTTGGTCAAGCCAAGCCAGAAACTCGTCCCAGTTATTTCTGGAGAACACTGCTGTCCCGTAACGACCGGTCAGGTCCACCGTATCGCGGTTGACGATTTCCGCCATCGGATTGTCCATTACGAAGGCATCGCAATATGGCGCGTAAGTCGAGATATGCTTTACGTCATAGTAGAACCCTGATAGCCGCTGGATGCTTCTAGCCCGATTGGTGTAAGCCCCGGCTTTCACCATGTCCTTGAGGGTCCCGTACATCCGCGCCTGAATGTCGTGATAGGGTGTATTGGTGAAGTGATCCGAGGCGAGGAATTCAATTACTTTTTTGATTCGACCCTCGGGGGGCTCCTCGCGGGGAAACCGGTAGCTAAGGCTGCGCACCACGGTCGCCATAATTGGTGAGTCCGACAGTGCGTCGAAATCCCCTTTTGCCATGCGGGTCATGTATGTGCCGAATGCGTCAAGGTAGCCCTTTGCAGCGGCATCGTGTTCAAGCCGTACGTTTTGCTCAAACGTGGCGGTGCTTTCGCGCCACCCCGGAAAGAGGTCCACAAGCCCCTCAATAGCTTCTGCTTTCAGTCGGCGAATAAGGTCGATGTCCCCATGGTATTCGCCAACTTCGATACGGAAATACCCGTCCCATACGTCTAGATTGTCATGGAATGCGTCTTGGCGATGGGGGGTGTATGCAGCCGGTTCGCCCGAGCGCCACGCGTCGAAAGCGCGGTTTAACTGCGTCTGCTCTACCTCGTAGGCCGGCGCAAATTCGTAGCCACGGGCCGTGCTCTTGATGAACTCTAACAGTTCCTTATGCCCTGCCCACTGATGCGTTTCCTCCTCATGGACGCTGGAATAGGGCACCACCAACAACTGTAGCGAGGCAAGCTCGACTATGCGCTTGGCCGCTTCAACAAACTGCGCCTCATTTCCGCGCACGGCATGGCTGAAGAAGAACTGGTCGAGGTAGAGGACCTTCTTCTTCACGGGGGGCAAATAGCGCCGCTCATTGTATCGACAGCGACCGCATCCAAGGTAGACGTGGTCTCCATAGACATCGACGTTGCCGAACTTGTCTTCTGCACCGCAGCCGGGGCAGCGGCCAAGCACATATGAAACAAGAGCCATCGTTAGCCACCCGTAAGACGCTGCTATGATTCCTTATAGCAAAACCCGAGGCGGTGCGCCGATGCAGTGATTTTCGAGGCCTCTTTCCACGAGGCCACAAGCCAAAACCTCAACCAGCTAGCACTATTCCATGGCGGGGACTTCACCGCCAACAAAGAGCGTCGTCGGCTCCCCGTATTCGCCCAGCGACGGGTTGGCTTCACGCGACCATGCAATGACGCCGGCATGTTTCCCAGCTAAGCCTCTTGCGGTCCTTATGGCGCGGTCCTCGGTCTGTTGCTCGGCTGGCCCGAAGACCGGCTGAAGGTCTCCCGTCTCATCGCGGTCGAATGCGGTGACCACAATCAGTTTTGGGGCCTTCTGCTGCGGAAGTAGGTTATCTGACATGCTGGGTGACCTTTGTTGGGGGTTCGTCAATCGGTTCCGCCGCGTCGGCCACGGTGCCACCCCCGGCTGAAGCCGTAGCTCACTGCGGGAGCCCATAGGGCAACCTCACGCTCCAATGTGGCGTTGGCGGCAAGAAGGGCCTTCACTGCCTCTCTGGCGTCTCCTCCGTTTGCAGCAATGGCCTCGTCGGCGGCAAGCTCCCATTCACTGGAGGGCGGGGCAGGGTTGTCTCGTTTGGGGGTCATCTGCTTACGCTGCAAACAGCTCAAGCTGCCGGTCGTCATGGGGCCGCTCATAGTAGCCCGGCGATCGTCGTTCGGCGTACTCCTCGGCCAACCTGTATGGCTCGAAATATGCGACACGCAACAATGGAAGGATGCGTTCTTCGTAGAGGTCCATCTCGTCGGCGGACAGCTCCTCCAGGTAGCATCCGGCCAGCCTGTGTGCAGCATCGTCCTCGGGGACCTCAGGGCAAGCCTCCTCAAAGGTCTCGCTCCACTCATCTGCGGTATCGAAACCGTAGGGAGGCACAGGGTCCAGTCGCGTGTTCACCGCTATCATCCCACCACAGGCGGTGTATCGTCGTATCCGATAGAGACGATCCCCGGATGCCGGTGGGCTATAGCAAGTATCTGGGTCTCAAGCTCGCAGTTGTAGGCCATGAGTGCTTTCACGGTCTCTAGCGGGCTCTCATATCGTGCTATCAGCTTCACCGCTTCCGAGTGCAGTTCGGCTTTGCCTTCGGCGTCCAAATGCATGATGCCCATGGCGGCTTCTCCTATCGTGTCGCGCGGCGCGGTGCAGTGAGCCCGTCAAGCTGCTCTTGGAGGCGTCCGTTGAGGACGATCATTTCCTTGAGCGCTTTCATTACGTTGCCCCTGTGGGCGGCTACGAATTTGTCGGCAACGGCTTGAAGAGCGGCCTCTTGGCGGCTGTCCAGTGTCACAATGTGGTCCACAGCAATCACTCCAAACGCTTAGATGTCCGCAGTGAACAAAAAGAGAACATAAATGTCAAGGGCGGATTGACCGGTCGAGGAATGAGTTCCTATTTTGAGCCATGCCTGACACTGGTGGAAGACGAAAGCGCGGCGGCGAATGGAAGCTCAGCAATGCCCATGAGACTGGGCAACTCGTGCTCGTCCGTTGCGGGCTGTGCAACGTCAAGCGCTGGTATCAGCCGAGTGACCTGAGGGAAATCTTCGGGGATATCGAAGCCGAGTTAGTGGGGAACAAAATGACCTGCAAACGGTGTGGCAAGAACGATTGCATGCACGCCGAGACACAAAACCCATCGGCCAGGGAGCGGCAGGGCATTCGGGTGACGCGGCTTGTCGAAATCAGGACGCTGCGTCGCGTGATCTGGCGAGAGGATTGAAGTCATTTCCGAATGGGCGTTATCGACACGCAGACCCTTTCGCGGAATGACTATCAAAGATCCAATTTTGGATCGACAAATAAGAGCGGTGCGGAGCGTTGATCACAAGACCAATATCAATACTGAAATCGCTTTGGTCTCGGCTACCGGATGGCCGGTGGGGCATCACTGATCTCAAGGGCCTCAAATTGACCCCCAAACCGGGTTTCGATGCCAATTACTTCATATTGGAAGGCGACATTGAACTTATGACGTCCACCCCAAGCCAGAACATACATGAGGCATTCGCTTCATTCGGACGTACCGACTTTCTCATGAAGCAGAGTGTAGTCCCTGTCGTTGCCTGGGGCGAGGGTGATGATTTCATTCGCTGTATCGGGACGGCTTCCATTATTAGTTGTACCGGCTATGTGATGACCGCAGCCCATATCCTCATGGACCCCTTTGATAGCGGCTATGGTGCGACTCGGCAGGGTAATCAAATGGTCCTCGCCGACAAATTGAATTTCGGCGTTTTTGTCCCCTACAACCCCGCCTACGGCTCACGAGGATTTAGGTACTTTGGTTTTCATAAATTCTGGCTTTGGGGACAGTGGAAGGAAAGCCCCCTAATCTACGAGAGGGACAGATTCGAGTATTTGACAGACATTGCGATCTGCAAGATCGGGGAGATGCCATACGGTGCTGCCCATCAACCCCTCAATTTATCATTGAACCCCTTTGTGCCGGGCGAAGCAGCATACGCGCTGGGTTATGCCGAGATGGGCGATATTCCCTTGGACTACGGAAAGGATGGAATGATCATCAAAGACTTCCAAATGGACCTTTTTGTCTCTGTGGGTGAGGTGATGCGGGTATTTCCCGAGAACCATTTGCAGAAAGACGTGCCCACCCCCGGCCCGAGTTTTGACTTCAACGCAAAAATCCCCGGCAAAATGAGCGGAGCGCCGATATTTGGCGGCCAAGGGGCGGTCATCCGTGGTGCGGTCAGCCGGAGTTTCTCAGGCGAGCGTCACGCTTTTGGTGCGATGCTGGGGCCGGCAATGCATCTACCTCTCGATGAACCTCAAATTACGGGCAGGACACTGAGGACCCTGGTCGAAACGGGGAACGAGGGTATGGCCAGAGTGCAGGGCGCCGGTCTCTAATCGCACGTTGCTCCTGCGCACCGCTGCATTTTGACTAGTCCTAAAGCAACGGCAGCTGCCCGTTGGCGTCTCCGGCCCCCTGCGGAAACTTGATTTGCGTTGCCGGCTTCTCAACAATGACAAGCGCGTCGTCCGGCGCTGTCCGCTGTAGCCGCTTCGCCTCTGACCACGGCGCGGTAAGCCAAGTCTCCGTTTCCTCTTGCGTGGTCAAAATCACTGGCATCGCCTTCTCATGGATCGGCGCAATGAGGGCGTTAGGTTTGGTTGTCATGAACCCGTACAATTCGAAGTCCCCCGGCCCGTCCTTCACTCTGCGGACACCCTGCCAGCGCGTCCAAAGGCCAGCAAAGAAGAACAGCGGTCGGTCCTTGCTCCGGGCAAACCAGTAGTTCCGCTGGATACCGGTCTCGGGGTCCTTATCGCTCGGCGTGGGGCTGGGCTCTGCGAAGCTCGTAACGGGCACCACACAGCGGTTCTCGATGCCGACATACTGTTGCCAATGGCCGTACTGGGGATTGCGTATGTTGGTGGTGCCGTAGTCGGCTTTGCCCTTCACCCGTTCTAGTGGGGTAGGCATGCCCCATAGAAGCTTGATGAGCTCGCGTTGACCGTCAGCGGCATTGCGGACCACTGCGCCGGGCATGTTGGGGTAAACGTCAAGGGAGGGCTCAAGGTTGCCCATGATATCGCGCAAAGCTCGTGTCCACTCGCGGATCGCATCTTGGCTAGTAGTGATGTTGTAGAGGTTACACATTAGACCTATCATCCAAATCGGAGACCGTGGGGCACTTGGGGAGGTGCGTGCATGTTTGACTGGCTCACTGGCCGACGCAAGCGGGATCAAGCTTTCATCGCCGAAATGGTAAGGGCCACCGCTGCCGGCAGCAATCTAGCGTCGTTGCGAAGCGCCCTCTCGACTGTTGGCGTAAAACTTCCAACGGCTCCGGGGCCGGAGCTTGTTGCGGAGGCTGCGGCGGGGCTGGCTCACAGCCTGTTGCGGAGCACGGGTAAAGGTCTTGAAGACGACGATGTACTTTTCACTGCGGGCTTGTTCACTTTCGTGGCCGCCAATCATTTCTCGTTTAAAATAGCGGAGTCGTTCGAGCAGTCAGCCACATTGGCGATAGCGGCGCTAGTGGGCTATTCTAGACCCGATTTTGACAGGCTCCACGAACCTGTCGTTAATGCCTACAATTCAATGAGCGGCGCTGAATCGTCTCCCATCCTCGGCATCGGAAAGACTATTGCGCGTTGGGCTGAAACCCCGAGTGCCGAGAACCACGGCAGCCTAACTAGACTATTTTCGTTCTGTCTTGAGCACGTTGGCCCAGCTTAGAGTGCCGGCACTGGCTTGTCTCGACAGCTAAACTTGCCGCCGGTCCCCGAGTCGTTGATGATCGCGTTGTAGAATCTGCCCTTAGAGCCTGCGGCCAACAGTGCCGACACCCAATTCCCCTGTGCATTCGAATTTGGCGAGGTCCACAGGGCCGCGATACTTCACGTCAACGGTTTCGCAAAAGCAGAGCCCATGGGTAGGAGAAGCGATAGCGCCGCAAGACCGCATGAGAGAATTCTCATGAAATTTTTATTTCCTGAATAACAAATCGGATGTTCACAATGATAACATCATTCAATAAAACGCAGGGGGGAGTGCATGGCAGAAACAGAAGAAGACTATCGGTTCAACCGAAGGCTGGAGCGCCTGGAACTGATTACGGCAATTCTAGCCTTAAACCCCGGTTTCGAGCCCGACCGCTCCGCGCTTAAGAGATTGAAAAAGGCCTTGCGCTGGGATCGGTCACACCCGCTCGATGATCAGAACATGTACGAACTGGCCAGAGCCATTGTGAACGGGAAGTCCAGGGTTACGGAAGACATCGGCTACGAAGGAGATGGCCCCTTCAACACGTATCGTTTCTATGGACAGATGAGCTACATTGAGCGTCAATCTAAGAGGCTGGAGGTTCAGATAACCCAGCTACAGCGAGCGCAAAGACAAGCGGACATAGAGATACATTCTTGGCTTACAATTCAGTCGATGGGCCTAGACACGAAAGCGGTCCCACTAACCAGATTCATACCGTTGAAGGTTTATCTCTCTGACACGACCGATACCAAAGTTGACGAAGTGGCGGCTGCACTATCGGATCTAGTTGAAGCTGTCGACTTTGAGATTGCGGACGAATTTCCTGGGATCAGAGGCTCATGGTTTCAGAAATGGTTCGCTAAGACAAAAGAGGTCGCCACGAGCGATGCCGTGACCCAGCGGTTGGCGAAGGTCGAGCATGCTCTGGAAATCAAAGGCTTAGCTTTGCCCCAAGCCGAGGCCGATGACAAACTTGCAAGCGCGGTCGAGCGGCTTTCAAAGTCTACGGAGAGCGTTCCACACGCGGCGATGCAGGTCGGCTCCATTCTATTCGTAAAAGTGACGGTGCGCGGTGTACCGTCCATGCAAGTGCGGACGCTATCTGCAACAGAGATGATCCAGTTGGAGAGGAATCCCGGTCTGTTGGCGTCGCCCCAGGATATTCTAAAGAGATTGTCAGACTTGTGCTCGGATGAAGCGAGTTCCGACGAAAAAAAAGCTGATCTAGCTAAACCCAGCGTTCCGCCCATTCACGACAATATGGATTCAATCAAAAAATATATCACTAAAGCGAATGGCAAGTTGGCATCAAAGGGACCGAGTGTGTTGTCCGTGGAGCAGTTGAGGATTTTGGAAGACCTTCTTGCAAAGGAGGGGATAAAAAACTCGAAACAAGATTCCCCTCCGCCGCTGCTGGGGGCTCCAAAATCTCCAAAAAATCCGAGAGGCTGAACGCGACAATTGTTGAACCGAAGCAAACCGAAGCCCCCGAAGGGGTGAGAGTTTTCTAGTCCAACCTTGGGCTTTGACTTTAATTTTACTATGGAAGTAGGTCCGTTCTCTTTTTTTGCAAAAAGATCTTGGAGGGGGAAATGGTCGGGACTCTGACTGCCATGGTGGCGATACCGATGTTTATTCTAAACAGTCTAGCGGGAATCGTCGGTGGCATATGGCTGATCTATCTAGGCGAGTGGAAACTTGTGGTCGCCGGTTTTTTGGTGGCGGTGGCCGCGCCGTTTTGGGCAAGTCTTCTGATTTTGCCCGGCTTGTTGTTCGCTGTTCCGGCTGCTGCGGCTCTTGAGAGGGGGGACGGCGTCATCGGGACCCTGTTGGCGTCGTTGACAGGTCTGTGGAGTTACGGCGTTGTGACAGTGTGGTGCCTTGCCGCGTTTTGGTATGTCCCCCAGCATTGGCACCGAGGCGAGCCTATATTTCCGTTCTTATTGTTCTCCTACGCGGTTGCGACTGGACCGTGGGCGGTAGTGGCCCAAAAGGATGCGCAGAGCGGTGGCGGCGAGGCTGCACGACTCACAACTTCGGGCGCGTGTATCGGTAGCGCATTATTCATGGGCTATGTTCTGCTTTCACGTCGCCCCGACTTCATGACCGCGATCTGGTTTGTGATTGTGCCAATGGCACTCATGTTCTTGTTCTCGGTTTTTGCCGTCATTGTGGATGCTCGCCAGCAAGCTAGGAGGCAAAGGGGCGCTTGGTAGCAGTCGTGATAGCCTCAAGGCCTCTTTGCACCGGACGAAAATGAAATGTTGAGACGTATTATCCCACTCGCCATAACGATTGTCGTGTCCGCTTGCGATGACCAAAGCAAAAGCTCCGATCTTTCCGATAAGCCCGACAAATGGGTGAACTCTCTCGCCTTGCAAAGCGACAGCAAGGTAAAGCACGTTGGGAAAAGCTCGGTCATCCTCGGCTCAACAACAGTTACGCCGCTCTCTGGGCTGACAGTTATTGCTGTCGGAGACGACATTGATGGCGTCCATGTGGGCGCTATCAAATGCACCTACTTCCCAAAAGACGCGTCTTATTCAGGAGAGCAGTTTATGTGGCGCGACCGGTGGGGGTGTATGGCAGGGCGAAGCCGAGACGAGGTAGAAAACGCGGTGCAAGAGGATGGCACCAAGCTCTATGACTATCTCCATATCGCCCCAGTTACATTGGCAGCTCAGTAGTATCTAGGGCATTCGAGTTAGGCGACTTTCCGAGTTCACGATGGGACGGCATCGTCTGGAACGATGAGGATTGACTGTGAGACCGCCAGCCAAGCTCTACCGATACCGCCCTTTGGATGACGCTCTGTTGGATCGCGAGATGGGGGCGCTTCGGGACAGTTACTTGTTCTCACCTCCTTTCGCGGCAATGAACGACCCGATGGAGGCATTCTATGAGACTGGTAGTCCGGGTGACCGGATCGTCAACGCGATGTTTGCGACAGCGGGTCTGAATATCGACAGCATGTACGAGTTGCTCTCGGAGACGATCAACCGCTTCGCGCTGGTTTCATTCTCGGAAACGTATGAAAATCTGCCGATGTGGGCTTACTACAGCAGCAACTTCGCGGGCATGTGCCTAGAGTTCGATACCGCTGACCTCACGATAGGTGATTTCCAGGGAGAGAAGCTGTGCCCAGTGACCTATGCGCATAACGCGTTGCCATCGCTCACGATCGCTGACATGGGGGCGCAGCAACTCGAAGAGGCGGTGATCGCCTGCATTACTCGGAAGCGTAGCGAATGGGCCCATGAGAAGGAGTGGCGCTTCGTTACTGGCCAAGTCGGGCCTAAGCACTTCCTCGACGACGCGCTTCGTCGCGTGTTCCTGGGTCCACGAGTCAAGCCTGAACACGCTGCGTTGGTATGCGAGGTAATGGACCGACGGCCGGTTGAGGTGCTGCAAGGGGAGATCAGAGGTTTTGAGTTAGTATTCCGCAGCATCAAGCCGGCTCGGCCACCGGGCGAATGTGAGCGGGTTGGCATTGGCAAATTCGATCCCGTAGAGGACTTGTTCGCGGAAGCGGAGTTGAAACAGTTTCTGACGGTGCCATTCGAGGCGCTTCTTGAGGAATGCCACCGAACCGTTTCGAGGCCGAACATGGAGGGATTGGCCGGGATTGACCTCGCCGGCAGCGACAAGCACGCCATCTACTTCTGTACGACCTACAAGCTCAGGAGTGGTCGCGAGGTCTTTCACAGGCGTTACTTCGACCGACAACTGCGCCTTATTGTCGGGGCGGACTAAGTGGAGCCAGAAGACTGGGCCGGAGATCACCGCGCGTCACGGGCACTGCGCAGCGGATCGCAACGCCAACATACTGCTGCCAATGACCGACGGTTGAATACCTCTCGCGGTCCGTTCACTTAGGGCTGTTAGTCGGCACGGTTAGCGTGCCGGTGTTGAACGTTGCCGCAACGTCGAGCAAAAAGCTGCGTAGATACTCGGCCCGAGTCGCGACGATGCAGCCAAAATTAGACGGCCAACCCCAAAGGACGCCGGTTACGCGGGCCAACTCGGGGGTCCATTGCCATCCGTTCATCGTGGCCTCGACATACCCCGTGTTCCAGACCGTAGAGCCGCTAAGTCCCGGCGGCATTGGCAATCCACCACTCGGCGTCACATTCGTAGCAAGGTTGGGTTTGTAATCCAGCCCGAAGTGGTAGCGCCCATCAAACCGTTCATCGTCAGAAGGAAGCGCAACTTCCCTCGCCACTGAACATGTTCCCCCGTATCTCATCGTATCAAAATAGAAACGTGCGTTTTCCCCTGCAAAACCTGTGAAAGCAAAAAGTTCGTTGGATACAGGGGCATGCGCCAGAGCGATTTGATCGATCTCAATTGCACGTGAAAGGTTCGAACTGTCATTCCACGCCTGTGTGTCTACAGGCATCAACGCTAGATCAAATGGGAAGTCCAACTTTGCGTCATCGCCGCCGATGCGTGTCCAGTCCTCTTGGCCGGCAAGTTGGTGGAGCAGTCTTCTGCCTTGCTCGCGTGCGACAGCGACATGCTCGTTCGTCAAAACAAAAACGCTATTTCCAAGCCTCAGGTACGCCCCGCTTCCCCAACCCGCGCAGTGGGTGCCCAAATCCTCGAATACGGGCGTTCGGTAAGCCGCTAGATAGTCCCTCATCTCTGAGGTGATCCGATCCGCTGTTGCGGCCCAATTCGTTTTCTCAAGCGAAGGATATTCACTCACTGCCCTGTCCACTCAGAAGCGACCCAGCCATGTCGACCAATGTGCAACACGTGCGCATCTGTTGCCAGTAGTGATGCGACAGTGGGCGGTTTCGCCCGGGGCCTCCAACCCAGCGCGGAGCTGCATTCCTCATCCCATAATGCCTGCCTCTCTGCGGCGCAGAGTTTGATGATGGCGCTGTCTACAGACGGTTACTCGCGGAGGCTGTTCAAATGATCACATGCGGGTTTGCGTTAAGGCCGTGAAGCTGCCGCCGCCGAGAATATGATTGCCGCAAGGACCACGACCAGATATCCCGCTGAGCAGCCGCAGTATCTTCAAGTTTCTGCGAAGGGAGCAGCAAGCACTATGTTAGATGTCGGTGCGATCACCATGGAACACGATATTGACACCTCCCGGTTTGTCGGGGCGTTGTTCGAAGCGGATGATGTAGGGGCCATCATTCGGTGCCACTATGAAACTGAAAAAGCATTAGACTTCGTTTTGGAAAAGCTAACCGATGGGCGCTCAAAACGCACGAAGGGGTGGACGTTCGCAAACCGGCTCGAAGTGTGTCGTATGCTCGGAGTTCGGGATATTTGGACGGCGCCAATTCAGACGATAAATAGCCAACGTAATGATTTCGCCCACAAAGGCCAGCTTTTGATTGAGGACCAGCAAATTTTGGATTTGTACCATCAACTGCGGCTCATATACCCAAAATTTAGCCAGAGTTTTCGTTTGAAAATCAATGGGAGCAGAGCTTTTGATAAAGAATTCGAACAATGTAGCAATAAAGAGAAATATGTCATCTTGGCATCAGTCGTAACTAGCCTGTTCTGTTCGCTTCCACAGATGGCAGCCGTCCAGCAGCCCGCCGTTTAAAAATCACCGAAAAATCTGTGACCCTGACCTCGACACGTGTGGAACCGCGACACCCCCGGTGGGTGGCGGGAAGATAGGAGGACGCGGTGGAGGCTTACGCCCTGATAATCGCGGCAGCAGCGGCCTTCGGCGGTTATAGCTTCGGCCTTGGCGGCGACAGCAGGAGAGTCGGCATCACAGCGTCCATCCTTGCGGCGTTCGCGTTCGTCATTCCTATGGGGTTCTGGCTTGCATCAAATCTAATCGCATACGCTTTCAAAGGTGGAGGCTCGGGTTTCAAGCCGGGGCAAGTCCGCGAAGTCTTCGGCCTCTTGCTGTTTGGTGCGGCTGTGTGGCTATGCGCCACCGCTGTGGGGTACGTCCTACGCACCAGAGGGAAGCGATAGTCCACCTAGACCTTGCCCTATCGGAACGCCCCTATCGGAATGGATAAGCGTTCAAATAGGGTCCCTTTGACTTTTGATATGCCTCGTAGCACAACGTTTGTAATGCTATTGGACCGCTTCGCGGCGATCCAAAAACGATCCTCAAGACGCTCAGCCCGTTCTAGGGCTGCTTCGGTTCGTCGGTCACGAGGCAAAATCACTGTCGCCCTGGCTGCATCCGGAAC
This sequence comes from Mesorhizobium opportunistum WSM2075, assembly GCF_000176035.2. Lineage (NCBI taxonomy): Bacteria > Pseudomonadati > Pseudomonadota > Alphaproteobacteria > Hyphomicrobiales > Phyllobacteriaceae > Mesorhizobium > Mesorhizobium opportunistum. The sequence continues at coordinate 2,265,581 of NC_015675.1, forward strand.
TCAAGAAACTCGGACTTCCAGCCGTCTGCCTGGAGACGCAACACGTGCGCGCCGCCCTGTCGGCGCAGCGCAACAAGCCGACAAGGCCGATGCGCTCGGCATCGCCCATATCATGCGCACCGGCTGATTCCGGCAGGCCCATATCAAGTCGGAAAGCTGCTACCGGACGAAGCTTCTGGTGACGCACCCGCGCAATCTGAAGGCCAGGTTCCTCGACCAGGAGAACGCCACCGCCATTCGCTGAAGCCGTTCGGCATACGGGTCGGCAAGGTGGGGCGAGGGTCCTTTGACCAGGCGGTGCGCGCAGCCGTGGCGGACGATCCGCTGTCGGCCGAACTGATGGACGCCATGCTGTCGGCGGGCGCAGCGCTGTGGCGAGAGTACTATCGGCTGCACGACCTGGTCGTGAAAATCGTCGCGAAGAGCGAGCTGTGCGGACGCCTCATGGCAATCCCCGGCATCGGCCAGGTGTCGGCACTCTCGTTCATGGCGGCCATCGGTGATCCGTTGCGCTTCCGCCGCTCCCGCGACGTCGCGGCCTACTTCGGGCTGACCTCGCGGCGCTGGCAGTCGGGCACGTCGATCAACGTTCAGGGACGCATCTCCAACGCTGGCGACGCCGATGTGCGGCGCGCGCTGTACGAGGCAGCGTCGGCTCTGATGGCGCGTTTCCGCGGCAGGGACAAGGTCAAGAGTTGGGGCCAGCAACTCGCCAAGCGCTCTTGTCATCGCAAGGCCTGCGTCGCGGTCGCGCGCAAGCTGGCGGTGATCATGCACGCCATCTGGAGCGACGGCACGTTCTATGTCGGTGATGTGACGGCGACCGACACCGAGGCCGCGCAACGAGCCCAAACCAAGGACCGACGTCTGCTGGGAGCGCATCGATGAGCGGCGCGACGGAACTTGAAACGCTTGGCGGCGACGCGATGACCTGACACATAGGAAACCGCGCCGGCGGATAAGGACCGATGCAGACCAACAACGACGGAACGCACGTATCTTGCCTGCGGCCGCGCCGATCGGAAGACGGCCGGACCGCGCTCGATTGCCTGTGACGCTGCTCCGTCAGTGCGATGGAAAAGTGCGCCGCGACGGCTCGATCCCTGCAACGCTGCAGCCTAAACATCCCGTCGCAGAGCGCGGAGGACTGCTCGTCGCATCGGAACTCGACGCCAAAACGCGGGATCGTAGCCTAGAGAAGAGATTCGTATATTGTCGTGGAATTGAGGAGAAACGACGATGGATTCCAAGTCTCGTAGAGCACAACAGATTGGGATGGCAGGATAAAAGGGCGCACATTGCGCGGCGGTCGGGTTGTTGTTATTGCTGGCGTTTTCGCCATTTCTCGCACATTGCGAGCTTTTGCTGCAATGTGCGATTTTATAATAAGTTGTTGATCTGGTGCGAGAATCTGCAAGGTGCGAAGCGCATCCGCTGGCTAATACCGGGTTCGCCCCCCGTCCTTAAAACGTCCGCGCTGGGCCGGAACCGGACTGCCGGCTCTAGGCTCAGATCGTCAGAAGCGGACTTAACAGGAGCTCTGTGTGCCTCGGCCTGAACTGATCCTAACGCGGCAGCGAAATTGAGAAGAATAGGCCCGCTCCTCGCCGATAGAGCCGTCGAGTCTAAGGTCCAATTCTACGCGCGCGCCACACCGGGTAACTATGAGAACCATGTCTACTCTATATTGCCGTCTAGAGCCTCCAACCATCAGCCAACCGCAGGTCTAAGCTCCCTCGCTTCAATCCCGATGGCGTAGCGCGTCGATAATGACCTTGAATGCGGGGAGGTTCTGCCGGCGGCTCGGATAGTAGAGAAAATAGCCGTCGAATAGGGGCGACCACTCATCGAGAACCTGAACTAGCAGGCCCGACGCGATCTGCCGCTCCACGATGTTCTCAGGCACATAGGCGATGCCGTAGCCACACACTGCGGCGTCGATCATGGCGTAGGTGTTGTTGAAGGTAAGTTGACCGTCCACACGGACACGCAGCGCCTGTCCATCCTTCTCGAACTCCCAGGCGTAGAGCCCGCCGGCGGTCTCTTGACGCATGTTGATACAGACATGCCGGACCAGATCCTGCGGATGCACAGGCACACCGTGCGCGGCAAAATAGTCGGGAGAACCGACGGCCACCAAGCGCCAGTCTGGGCCGATCCGCACTGCGATCATGTCCTTTTCAACGCTTTCGCCCAGCCGGACGCCTGCGTCGAAGCCTTCCTCGACGATGTTGCGGAATGTGCTGTCCAGGATCAGTTCGACACCGATATCCGGATAGGCGCTGAGAACCTGCTTCAGCTTGGGCCAAACCACGCTTTCCAGCGCGTGGTCGGACAAGGTCAGCCGGACCGAGCCTGACGGCTTTTCGCGGAAGGCCATCAATGCCGCGATCTCGTCCTCGATTTCGCCGATGCGCGGGGCGATCGTTCGTAGGAGCCGCTCGCCTGCGGCTGTCGTCGCGACATTGCGCGTGGTGCGGGTCAGGAGGCGAATGCCCATCCGCGCTTCGAGCTGCTTGATCGTGTGGCTGAGCGTCGATTGCGCCACGCCGAGCTTTGCCGCGGCCCTGGTGAAGCTCCGCTCTTCGGCGACGGCCTGAAACCACGTCAGTTGGTTGAGGTCGGGTTTGGGCATGAGGTTCCTTCGGTTGCCGCGCAGCACATTAATCGACGCAGTCGATTAGTTCATGCAAATTTCGATGACTAATCGTTCTATGGCAAAGCCGCTAGATGTGCATTGCAGCAATTCAGTACGGCAAAATAACCGTTCGCTGGGCGGGCTGCGCGCGGCGCCGCCGGAACCTAAACCGCAATCGAACCTCGCGGCTGCTGAAACGGACGTCCCGTCATTCAGCGAAAGCGCTCCAACAGGAGATCGGAAATGCCTGTGAACACCCCTGACACGAAAACATCAGCACGCACAATCCACCGGCGCGAGCTGTTGAAGCTGACCGGTGCAGGCGTCGCCGCATTCGGTGCAGTTTCAATATCCAACCCCTTCAAAGCAAAGGCTCAGAATATGTCAAAGGAATGGGATAAGGTCTTTCCGCTCAGCCACAAGATCGATCACGAGAAGATAACGTTCAAGAACCGCTACGGCATCACACTGTCGGGTGATCTCTACCTGCCGAAGGACCGGGCCGGCGGACGTCTGCCGGCGCTTGCCGTCGGCGGTCCGTTCGGCGCTGTTAAAGAACAATCCTCTGGTCTCTACGCGCAGACGATGGCCGAGCGCGGCTTCGTCGCGCTGGCTTTCGATCCGTCCTACACCGGCGAAAGCGGCGGCGAGCCGCGCAATCTCGCTTCGCCGGACATCAACACTGAGGATTTCAGCGCGGCCGTCGACTATCTCGGCCTGCACGGCTCCGTCGACCGTGAGCGCATAGGCGTCATCGGCATCTGCGGCTGGGGCGGCATGGCTTTGAATGCCGTCGCCGCAGACAAGCGCGTCAAGGCCGTGGTGGCGAGCACCATGTACGACATGACCCGTGTTATGTCGAAGGGCTACAACGACAGCGTAACCCTAGAGCAGCGCACGCAGGCTCTGGAACAGATGAGCCGGCAGCGCTGGGCGGACGCGGAAAACGGCGCGCCGGCCTATCAGCCGCCCTTCAATGAACTTAAGGGTGGCGAGGCGCAGTTCCTGGTCGACTATCACGATTATTACATGACGCCGCGCGGCTATCATGCGCGCGCGGTCAACTCGGGCAATTCCTGGACGCAGACCACGCCGCTGTCGTTCATGAACATGCCTATCCTGACCTACATCGCGGAAATCTCGCCGCGCCCCGTCCTGTTCATCCATGGCGAAAAGGCCCATTCGCGCTATTTCAGCGAAACCGCCTTCGCAGCGGCGGCGGAGCCGAAGGAACTCATGATCATTCCGGGCGCGAGCCACACCGATCTCTACGACAAGGTGGACGTGATCCCGTTCGACAAAATCCAGTCGTTCTTCAATCAGCACCTCGCTGCCTGACCAGGCGTATCGTCGAAGGGTGCGGCCGTGTGCCGGAACAATGGACATGGCCGCACCTATTGGGGAATCACAAATGACACGCGACGCCGCATGGCTTTCACGGCGCACCTTGCTGGCAGGCACTGCCAGTTTCGCGCTTCCCTCCTCGGTGCGTTCTCAGACCGACGTAGCCACGGATAGGAAAGGAGACACTATGCGACTTAGATTCATCTTCGCGGATCAGGATTTCACGGCGACGCTGGAGGACAATCCTTCCGCGCACGATCTGGTCTCGATTCTGCCGCTGGATCTGACGATCGACGACTATTCGACCAACGAGAAGATCGCCCACCTGCCGCGCAAGCTCACCGAGGAAGGCGGCGGCCGCTTCGGGAACGAGGCGACTGGCGATCTCTGCTACTACGCCCCCTGGGGCAATCTGGCGATGTTTCATGGTCCCTATCGCTGGTCGCGCGGCCTGATCCGGCTCGGGCGACTGGACCACGGACCGGCGCCGCTTCTGCTGCGCGGAGAACATCCGCTGCGCGTCGAAACACTGTGATCCAAAGGAGGTCATCATGCAGATCTATCGTGCCGGAAAAACACCTTCCCGTCCCGGCCCCGCCGACTGGTTTAGCGGCCGCGTGCGCATCGACGCGCTATTCAACCCGGCGGCTCCCGATCGCGTGCAGGGAGCGCTCGTCACTTTCGAGCCGAGCGCGCGCACGGCCTGGCATACTCATCCGCTTGGCCAGACGCTGATCGTTGCCTCCGGCCGAGGCCGCGTGCAGCGCGAGGGAGGCCCGGTCGAGGAGATTAGCCCCGGTGACGTCGTCTGGTTCGCGCCGGGAGAGAAGCACTGGCATGGGGCGTCGCCCGAGACAGCGATGAGCCATATCGCGCTCCAGGAGGTTAAGGACGGCAAGGTCGTCGACTGGATGGAGCATGTGACGGACGCACAATACGGCGCCTGAGAAATCAAACCATCAACTTTGGAGAACTGCCATGATCAAGGACAAGGTCGTAATCATCACCGGAGCTTCATCGGGCATCGGTGAGGCAACCGCGAAGCTGCTCGCGAACAAAGGCGCCAAGGTCGTGCTTGGCGCGCGGCGCGCTGACAAGCTGAAGCGAATCGTCGACGAGATCGCGAACAACGGCGGTCAGGCGGCCTACAAGGAACTGGACGTGACGAAGCAGTCCGACAATGACGCTATCGTCGAGTTGGCCAGGAACGCGTTCGGCGGCGTCGATGTCATGTTCCTGAACGCCGGCCTCATGCCGATCTCGCCACTATCGGCACTGAAGACCGACGACTGGCACCAGATGGTCGACGTGAACGTCAAGGGCGTCCTGAACGGCGTCGCCGCGGTGCTGCCGGAGTTCCTAGCACGCAAATCCGGACACATCATCGCCACCTCTTCAGTCGCCGGGCTCAAGGCCTACCCGAACGGCGCGGTCTACGGAGGCACGAAATGGTTCGTACGCGACTTCATGGAAGTGCTGCGCATGGAGTCCGCCATGGAAGGGACTAACATTCGCACCGCGACCATCTATCCGGCCGCGATCAACACAGAACTGCTTGAAACGATCAGCGACCAAGGCACGGCCACCGCGATGCAGAATACCTATGACAAATACGGAATCTCGCCCGATCGGATCGCTGACGTGGTTGCGTTCGCCATCGACGCACCGGAAGACACCACGATCAACGAGTTCACGGTCGGGCCCGCCAACCAACCTTGGTGATCCGAACCGAAGCCCCGCAAACAACGTCATCAGATTGCTTCCGAAAATGACACACCTGCCGACATCGTCAACACCATTGCGTTCGGTCGCGGTTAGCCTGCTGGCCCCCATGGCAGCGGTGTTGGCCGGGTTTGTTGTCATCGGCGCAGCATTACCAGTGCTTCCACTGCACGTCAGCCACAATCTGGGATTCGGTAGCGTCGTTGTCGGCATAGTTGCGGGAACGCAGTTCGCGGCATCCCTGGTCTCACGCGTATGGTCTGGTTCCTTTGCCGACGCGAACGGAGGAAAACGAGCCGTTCTCGTGGGCCTGGTTACGGCAGCGGCTGCCGGGCTGCTCTATCTTCTGTCCGTTGCCGTCGCGCGTTCGCCCGTTCTCTCCGTCTCGATCCTTGTCGTCGGACGCGCGGTGCTCGGCGGTGCCGAGAGCTTCATCATCACAGGTGGCGTGGCCTGGGGCCTGGGGCTCGTGAATGCCGGGCATTCCGGGAAAGTCATTGCATGGGTCGGCACTGCGATGTTCGCGGCATTGGCCTTCAGCGGACCTTTCGGAACCATATTGTTTACAGCCTACGGCTTTGCGGCGATAGGGCTGCTGACCACAATATTGCCGTTGCTTGTCTTGGGATCGCTCATGCGAGCGCCAAACCCTCGGATACAGTTGCGGCAGAGAAAATCCGATTTGAGAGCGGTTTTTGGCGCGGTATGGCTGCCAGGCGTCGGTGCGGCACTCGCCAGTGTCGGCTACTGCTCAATCCTCGCCTTCAGCTCCCTTCTCTACGCCGACAATTATTGGCGACCCATCTGGGTTGGATTTACGGCCTTTGGAGCTGCGCTGATCGCAGCGCGTATGATCTTTGGTCATCTGCCTGACAGATATGGCGGTGCAAAGATCGCCCTGCTGTTCGTGCTCGTGCAGTCAGCCGGGCTTCTGCTCATGGGGTTGGCACGAAGCAGTATGCTTGCTTCCTCCGGAGCCGCGCTGGCGGGCCTGGGCTACTCCCTGGTCTACCCCGGGCTTGGCGTGGAGGCGGTTGGTGGCACATCGCCGGAAAACCGCGGCTTGGCGATGGGCATCTACACCGCCTTTCTGGATGTCGCGATGGCTCTAGGAAGCCCGGCATTGGGATGGGCTGCCGATCGAGCAGGTTTGAGCATTGTGTTCATTATCAGCGCCGGTGTCACCTTTTGCGCAACCGCCATTGCTTTGCAGTTAGCGTACAATCCGCGTTTGAGGCCGACAGGCGGACTACCGCGGACGTTCGTCCGGCCAAAGTAGCCATTCAATCGCAAGGATCATATGACTGCTTGCGCGTGACCGCGACCTCCGGAGCGGTTGCCTGAACGTCGGCTTTCAGAACAGGCAAAGCTGGTCTCTAGGTCCGAAGTGAGGCGCAAACCCGCCGCTCGCTCGCTACGGCGCTGTTTACGGCGCGCTCGCGAGCGCCTACGCGCGGACCTATTCTGAATGACTGCCGTTCGCTTTGCGAATGAGTGCTTCCGGCTCCATTCCTGCCGCGTCGGCGATGCGCCCAAGCACACTTGCTGAAACATCAGCGCGTTCAATGGCACCTACATAGCGGGCGATCAGGCCGGAGCGCTCTGGCAATTCCTCTTGCGTCATGTGCCGCCTGGTTCTGGCTTACCGGCTGTCTTAAAGCCTAGACCAGCCTCGACAAGTCGGCGGAAAGCCTCCGATCTGGTGGGAAGATCGGGCTGATTTCGGCGCCATTCGTCAACGCGGGCAAGCAAGTCACTCGTAAGCCGCAGTTCGAAGCGCTCAGTTTTGTTATCAATAGCATCGGGCGTGTTTGACAATGACTATGTCCGTAATGTACGGTATGTACGTAAATTGTGGTTGCGCTTTGCGGCCGAACAACGTGCTCGAACACGTCGCTCGGCCTGACCACAACCCAAGCTGTTTGGAGCTCGGATCATGGTTGATTCCGACAATACCACGACTTTGCCTTTCGTCATCGGCCGCCAACGCGATGAGCTCGAGAGGCCGGAGCCCCAAGGCACAGATTCCGCTTTGAGACTATGGAGCGAGTGGCAACGAGCTCGATATGCCTCATTGCTGTTGTGTCGAATTCAGCAGCGGGTGGAGGCGCGAATGATCGCCAATACCGGAATTCAGGTATTGACTGCGGGCGAGCCGATTCCGTGGCAACCTTCAGTGCCTACTACGCGTCTCGACTCTGAGCATCTCATAGCTTGCGAAGCCGAGGTCTTTGCGATGACCGAAGCCCTAAAATTTCAAGATTCGATCCCTGAGGTCGCGGCTACGTCGCTCATCGGCGTCATCGCCAAGTTAGAAATGATCCTCGGCGCAGATCGAGATATTGGAGACCCTACCGACTTCCCCTGGCCGCACATAGCTTCCGTACTGCGTGACCTGAAGGCGATCGCGGGAGATTTGCCGGTTGGTCGCCGGAGCCGGGAAAGGACGCGGAGCGATGTCGCCAAGCATTGGGAGCGCGCAGTCAAGCTGGTCGCGGCGCTGAAAGCGGAAGGCGAGGCGGAGTAGTGTAGCGGTGTAACCGACTTCCGACACGCCTCCTAAGTGATGGTGATCTTGGATGTGAGCATCAGGACGTTCCCACTTGTCGCCTGCAGCCCGACCTTAAGGATCGAGACGAAACCGCACGACGCAAGTCATTGCACGCTGTGGCCCTACTCATGAACTTCGTGCTTTCCCTAGCCGTCCGGCGGCCCCCGATAGACGGTCGATCCACCACTGGGAGAGCGACCGCGATGGCTGAAGAAACCAAGACCGGCCCACAGGCTTTAGTTCCGGCGAACGACAACGGCGACCTCACCAACCACGAGGGGCGCCCAGAAAACATGGCGGCCAGGCTGGATCGGGTCGTGCTGGATATCGCCCGGCTGATCGGCCGGCAGCTGGCGCGGGAGGCATTCGAGGCGGGGCTGGCGGCCAACGACAATCGGCCGGGCCGCCGAGAGGGAGAGGGCAGGGAGCCGGATGGCAAAACCCCTGGGAACAGGAGAGAGGATCCGCCGCCATGACGCGTGTTGCACTCTATGCCCGCTATTCGTCCGACAACCAACGCGAAGCCTCCATCGAGGACCAACTGCGACTTTGCCGAGAACACTCATTTAAAGAGAGATGGACTGTCGTTAGGACCTATGTCGATGCTGCCATCTCTGGTGCAAGCATCGTCCGTCGACCAGACATTCAGCGGCTCCTAAGTGATGCTCAAAGCGGGCTGTTCGAGATCGTTCTTGCCGAGGCGCTTGATCGCCTCTCACGCGACCAGGAAGATGTGGCTGGTCTCTTCAAACGGTTGCGCTTCGCCGGCGTCACCCTCGTCACCCTCTCCGAGGGTGCAGTCGACGAACTTCATGTCGGCCTCAAGGGAACGATGAACGCGCTCTTCCTGCGTGACCTTGCGGTTAAGATCAGGCGCGGACAAAGTGGACGAATATTGAATGGATATGCCGCTGGTGGCCTTTCCTATGGCTATCGCGTGGTCAAAAAGCTTGATGAAAGTGGCGAACCGATCCGCGGTCTGCGCGAGATCGATGAGCATCAAGCCCAAGTCGTGCGCAGGATCTTTCAGGAGTTCTCGGTTGGTCGATCAGCGCGTGCGATAGCTGCTGACCTCAATAAAGAAGGTATCCCATCGCCCTTTGGTGGTGCTTGGGGCGCCTCGACGATTAACGGCAATCTCAAGCGAAGAAGCGGCTTCCTTTACAACGAAATCTATATTGGGTTGCTCGTTTTCAACCGTATCAAGATGGTGAAGGATCCAGAAACCGGCAAGCGCATCTCGCGGCCGAACCCGCCCGAAAAGTGGCAGGTCATGGAGGTCTCGCATCTGCGCATCGTGGATGATGCGCTATGGGAAGCAGCCCAAGCTCGCAAGAAGCTGTATGGAGGTGCGAAGCTCCATCATCGCCGACGGCCGAAACATATGTTCTCGGGGCTCGTGCGGTGCGGCTGCTGTGGCGCTTCCTATACCGTGAAAAATCAGGACCAACTGGCCTGTGCTGCGCATCGTGAGAAAGGGACCTGCACCAACAACAGGACGATACGTGTTGGCGACCTCGAAAAGCGTGTGCTTGCTGGCGTCCAGCGTCGATTGCTCGCGCCAGATGCCATAGCGGGCTTCCTTGCCGAATATCACGCTGAACAAAAGCGGCTGAATGCAATGAACCGCCAACGGAACAAGGAAGCTGAGAAGAGACTCCTAGGCATCGACACGCAGATCGCCAATATCATTGATGCCATTGCCGACGGTGTCTCGACGGCCAGCATGAAATCGAAGTTGCTGGACCTCGAGAGCGAGAAGGAAAGTCTAGGGCGAGAGCTTCAAGCGATGGCAGCCGCTGAAAGCATCGTGGAGTTTCACCCGGCGGCGGTCGAGGCTTATCGCCGGAAGGTGTCGGAACTTCAGCGGGCGCTGCAATCCGACAAAAGTGAGCGTCACGAGGCAGCGAGGATTGTCCGCTCGTTAGTTGCGAAGATCGAGATCATTCCAACCCAGGGCAGGGGGCAGATTGAGCTCAAGGTCCACGGTGCGCTGGCGGAGCTCCTCAACCTGGCACACCGTAAACCAGGAGAGGCGCCTAACGCTGTATTGATGGTAGCGGGAGAGGGACTTGAACCCCCGACCCCAGGATTATGATTCCCGTGCTCTAACCAACTGAGCTACCCCGCCAGGGCGGCGAAAGGCCCGAAAACCGCCTTAAATCGAAAGGCATTTCGAGGCGTTCGCCAAGGTCGCGCGGATATAAGGTTGGGAGGGCGAGCCTGTCAAGCTTCGAAGCATTCCATATCGCCGCATATTCTCATTGCCGAAAAAAGCTTTGCCGCGTCGACATTTGGTTGCAGCCGCCGGGGTTGAGTTCGAAGGGGCACGTCGCTATGTCTCGGCCACGAGTTTTTAGAGTTGAAACAGATGAAGCCGCGCATTGCAGTCCTCGGTTGCGGATACTGGGGCAGCAACCACATCCGCACCCTCAAGGCGCTCGGCGCGCTGCACGCGGTCTCGGACGCCAACCGTGCCCGTGCCGAAGGTTTTGCCAGCGAACAGGATTGCCTGGCGATCGAGCCCGACCAGCTGTTCGTCCGCGATGACATCGACGCCATCGTCATGGCCTTGCCGCCGCAGTTCCATGCCGACCTTTCCGTGCGCGCCGCCGAAAGTGGCAAGGATTTGCTGGTGGAAAAGCCGATCGCGCTGACGGTCGCGGATGCCGAGCGCTCGGTGCAGGCGGCCAAGGACAATGGCCGCGTCTTCATGGTCGGACATGTGCTGCGTTTCCACCCCGCCTTCGAGACGCTGAAGGGGCTGATCGACAAAGGCGAACTCGGCGAGGTCCGCTATATCCACTCGCATCGGCTCGGCCTCGGCAAGTTCCACACCGAGAACGATGCGTTGTGGGACCTGGCGCCGCACGATCTGTCGATGATCCTGGCCATCACCGGCACCGAGCCGATCGAGGTGCGCGGCGAGGGGGCGGCCCTGCTCGACAGGCTCAGCGACTTCGCGCATCTGCACATGCGCTTTCCCAACGGCCTGCGCAGCCACCTCTTCGCGTCACGGCTCAATCCCTATCGCGAGCGGCGGCTGACGGTGGTCGGCACCAAGGCGATGGCGGTGTTCGACGATGTCGAGCCCTGGGAGCGCAAGCTTGCCGTCTACCGTCACGCGGTGTGGCAGGACAGCGGCCAATGGGCGTTCACCACCAACGAGCCGTCCTATGTCGCGGTCGCGCAAGGCATGCCGCTGACGCGCGAGCTGGAGCATTTCATCCAGTGCATCGAGACGCGGGCCGAGCCACGCACCAGCGGCGAGGAAGCGATCAGGGTGCTGCGCATCCTGACGGCGGGAACGGTCACCCACACCAAGTCCTGAGAGACCGTTTGGAAATTCTACTCTGGCGGCCATCTGACGGCGTTTTCTGCGCTTCCGGTGCTCACGGACCCAAATGTCCGCTGCGCTCCGGTTCTCGAAATCACCACCATATGACTCGCCAGAGCGAATTTCGAAACGGTCTCGGAGGGTAGAGTTTACTCGGCCGGAATCTGGGCCGGCTTTGCGGCAAGCCGGCTGAGCATCGCCTCGGCCTCGGCGCCACGCTCGGAGCGCTCGATGAAGCCGCCGCCGAAGACGCGGGCCTCGTTGCCGTCGTCGGAATAAAGCACGCAGGCCTGTCCGGGCGCGATGCCGGACTCGCCATCGGCCAGTTCGACCGAAGTCACGCCGGCCTCGTGACGCAGCACCGCCGGGCGCGGCGGCCTGGTCGAGCGGACCTTGGCGAACAGCTCGATGCCGCCTGCGGGAATATCGGTGAGCTGACCGTCGCCAAGCCAGTTCATATTGCGCAGGTAGATCTTGCGCGTCTCCAGCGCCTCGCGGGGACCGACCACGACGCGGGCCCGTTCGGCGTCGAGATGGACGACATAGAGCGGCTCGCCGGACGCGATGCCGATGCCGCGGCGCTGGCCGATCGTGTAGCGCAGGATGCCTTCATGGCGGCCGAGCACGCGGCCGTCGATGTGCACGATGTCGCCCGGATTGGCGGCTGAAGGCTTCAGCTTGGCGATGATGTCGGAATACTTTCCCTGCGGCACGAAGCAGATGTCCTGGCTGTCCTGCTTGGCGGCGACCGTCAGCCCCATCTCCTCGGCAATGGCGCGAACCTGCGGCTTCGACAGGCCGCCGAGCGGAAATCTGAGATAGTCGATCTGCGCCTGGGTGGTGGCGAACAGGAAATAGCTCTGGTCGCGGTCGGCATCGACCGGCCGGTAGAGCGCGCGATGGGCGCCGTTGGCGCCGGAGCGGATGTAGTGACCGGTGGCCAGCGCATCGGCGCCCAGCTCCTTGGCGGTGGCCAGAAGATCGGCGAACTTCACTGTCTGGTTGCAGGAGACGCAAGGGATGGGCGTTTCGCCGGCGACGTAGCTCTCGGCGAACGGGTCGATGACCGCCTTGCGGAACCGTTCCTCATAATCGAGCACGTAGTGGGGAATGCCGAGCGTCTCGGAGACGCGGCGGGCATCGTCGATATCCTGTCCGGCGCAGCATGAACCGGCCCGGTGCGTCGCCGCGCCATGATCATAGAGCTGCAAGGTGACGCCGACGACGTCATAGCCCTCGCGCTTCAGCAGGCCGGCGACCACGGACGAATCCACGCCGCCCGACATGGCGACGACGATGCGGGTGTTTTCGGGACGTCCGGGAAGATCGAGACTGTTCATGGTGCTTTCATTCTGCGCGGCACCTGAATGCCAATGTCGAGAATATAGGTCAAGCTTTCCGGCGACGCCAGCTTGCAAGCCAATTCACGGGCCAATTCACGGCTTGTGGCCGATCCGCGACCGGACGGATTTTCCCGGCCAATTCAAGGCTTCCAGCCAGATATTTCAAATGCCGGCGAAAAGACTAACGCGGCGTTCACGATCCTTACCTAGTCATTAGGGTCTGCTTAGGCAATTTTTAAAGCTGTGGCGGTAACGTGGCGGGGATTGGGTCTTTGAGTTTTTTGTAGAGAGTACGATGACCGATCTGGTTAGACCTAGAGTCAAGTATGTTATCGGGCCTGACGGCAGCCCCCTTACGATTGCCGATCTGCCGCCGACGAACACGCGTCGCTGGGTCATTCGGCGTAAGGCGGAAGTGGTCGCGGCGGTGCGTGGCGGACTTTTGAGCCTCGAAGAGGCCTGCCAACGCTACAAGCTGACCACAGAGGAATTCCTGTCCTGGCAGGCGTCGATCGACGAGTACGGTCTCGCCGGACTGCGCACCACGCGCATCCAGCAATACCGGCATTAGAGCAGTTCGAAAACAATCAAAGGGCGCGGCACTCCGCGCCCTTTTTGTTTTTCGAGCAATTTCCGGCGGTCACACCGTCAGCGCCACCTTGCCGATCGGCTTGGTGGCGAGAAAGGCGTGGGCAGCGCCGGCCTCTTCGAGCGGGAAGCTCTTCGCCACATGGACGGCGAGCTTGTTCGCATCGATCAAGCGGCCAAGTTCCACCAGGCCTTCGCGATCGGGCACGACGGACATGCGCTCGACCCGGATGTCGCGCGCGCCGGCATCGGCTCGCGTGGCGTCGTTGACATTAAGCAATGACACCAGCACGCCGCCATGCTTGATGACCTTCAGCGAGCGATCGGCATGATCGCCGCCCACGGGCTCCAACACCAGATCGATGTCGCTGATCTGGCTTGTGAAATCGCGCTTGGTGTAGTCGATGACCTCGTCGGCGCCGAGCTTGCGGACGAAATCGAGCTTGTTTGGGCTGGCGGTGGCGATGACGTAAGCGCCGCGCGCCTTGGCGATCTGCACCGCCAGATGGCCGACACCGCCGGCACCCGCATGCACCAGCACGCGCTGGCCCGATTTCAGTCCACCATGGCGGACAAGGCCTTGCCAGGCGGTAAGGCCGGCCAATGGCAATGCGCCGGCCTGGATGTGGTCGGCTCTCTTAGGCTTGAGTGCGATTTCATCCGCGGGGACAGTCACCAGTTCCGCGTAGGCCGCCGCCTGCTTGGGGAAGCGCGGCATGCCGAACACCTCGTCGCCGATCTTGAGGGCGGTGACGCCGGCGCCCAACGCTTCGACCGTCCCCGAAATGTCCCAGCCGAGGATGAAGGGCGGCTCGCCAAGCAAGGGATAATAGCCGGCGCGTACGGCGCCATCGACGGGATTGATGCCGGCGGCCTTGACTCGAACCAGCACCTCGCCGGCTTCGGGCGAGGGATCGGGCTGGTTGGCAATGACGAGGACGTCGGGTCCGCCGACGGTGTTCTGGATAACGGCACGCATGGGGTGTCTCCTGCTTGGTTGGCGCCACTATCATTTGGATAGTAATGATCTCTTGTCTAGTATATACCTTTTTGATATATAGGTACCCTATGGATAGTGAAGATAGTTGCTCCTTCGGCTATGACGCGTTCCGACGGACATGTCCGTCGCACACCGTGCTCGAGATGCTGGCCAGCAAATGGGTCTATCTGGTGGTTTGCGCGCTGCGCAAAGGTCGGCAGCGCAATGGCGAGCTTGCCCGCAAGCTCGAAGGCATCACGCCCAAGATGCTGACGCAGACATTGCGCGTGCTGGAGCGCGACGGCCTGGTGCGGCGGGAGGTCTATCCGGTTATTCCGCCACGCGTCGAATATGAGCTGACCGAGCTTGGCCAGAACCTGGCGGGATTGCTCACCCAGATCAGGTCATGGGCCGAGCAGCATGCACCGGACATCAAGGATGCCCGCGCAAGGGCGATTGCCGCAAATGAAGGGGATTGGGCCGCCTAGAGCCGGTTCACCCTCTCGAGGCCGTCGCCCGGTAGGTTGCGCGCGCCGGGCGGACGCGCTCGGGACGCGGATGTCAGCCGATCATGGCGCTGCGGCCGCCGGTTTCGGTCTCGCGGATCTTCGTGTCGCGCGATTCCAGCATTTCAGCCTTGGAAAGCTCCGCTTCAGCTTCGCCGAGTAATGATTCGGCAGCGCTTCGCTGCTGGGCGAGGTCGCTTTGCGAATTTCTAAGGTTGTCGCGGCGCAAACGCGCCGCCTTGGCGAAGGTCGGATAGGCGAAATGGTTGATGTCGGTGATGCCGGCTTTCTTTTCCTCGGCGGTGATCTGAAGCTCCAGTTCGACCGCCATGCGTTCGAACTCGGCGATCATCATGTCGAGCTGCAGCAGCTGACGCCGCTTCTCATTCACCTGAAACTGTTTCAGCCGAACGAGGTTTTCACGTGACTTCATGATTCGGTACTCCCGGAAACGCACACCCGCACATATCGTCCAAACCGCTTGGAAAGGCCCAAGCTCTGCCCGTGTCCACCGGCATTCCCCGAACTATGGGAAACAAAATCCTAAAGTTTTTTGCCGACGGTAACCATTCGTTTACGGGCATTGTTAATCATACGGGTCAGGGCTTAAGGCCGGGTAAAAATTCCGGCCGCCGAAGCGAAGCCGCCTCGATGAGTCCCTGGAGTCACTTAGTCCAGGTTATTAATGTGTTGCATTAGGAATTTTGGTCTGTGATTCGTTATTAGATTCAAGAGGGTGTAGAAAGGGGTTAAAAAATCTGATACCGTCATGGACGGGAAATTAGGTTTTGTTAACCATTCAATGGCAGCCTCTGCACAAGGCAACCACTGCTCCGGGGCAGGACGGGTCGTGAAATGGTCCGGCGGCAGAAAAGGGGAATGAAATGCGTGTTCTGCTGATAGAAGATGACAGTGCAACCGCACAAAGCATCGAACTGATGCTGAAATCGGAAAGTTTCAACGTCTATACGACGGACCTCGGCGAAGAGGGTGTCGATCTCGGCAAACTCTACGACTACGACATCATCCTTCTCGATCTCAACCTGCCCGACATGTCCGGCTACGAGGTCTTGAGAACGCTTCGCCTCTCCAAGGTAAAGACGCCCATCCTCATCCTCTCCGGCATGGCCGGCATCGAGGACAAGGTACGCGGCCTCGGCTTCGGCGCCGACGACTACATGACCAAGCCTTTCCACAAGGACGAGCTGGTGGCGCGCATCCATGCCATCGTGCGGCGTTCCAAGGGCCACGCCCAGTCGGTCATCACCACTGGCGACCTGGTGGTCAATCTCGACGCCAAGACCGTTGAGGTCGGCGGCCAGCGCGTGCACCTCACCGGCAAGGAATATCAGATGCTGGAGCTGCTCTCGCTGCGCAAGGGCACCACGCTCACCAAGGAAATGTTCCTCAACCACCTCTATGGCGGCATGGACGAGCCGGAGCTGAAGATCATCGACGTCTTCATCTGCAAGCTGCGCAAGAAGCTCGATGCCGCGTCCGGTGGCCAGAATTACATCGAGACGGTCTGGGGCCGCGGCTATGTGCTGCGCGAACCGGAAGACATCCGCGTCAGCGCCTGAGCTGCAAACGCCGTCACCATCGATAAAAACCCGGCTCAGGCCGGGTTTTTTGCGTGATGAGCGGATACTTCGTGATGGGCGGATACTTGCGGGGCGAATGCTTGCGGAAAAGCGTTCCGGATTTTTCCCGGAACGGTTCCAGGCCCGAATCAGGCGGCGATCTTCAAGGCGCGAAAGCGCTCGAGCAGCTGCGGGCGGTTGAAGGGCTTCAGGAGATAGCCCTGGGCGCCGGCGCGCTTGGCCCGCATGATCGACGCAATATCGAGCTCGACCAGCGAGATCAGGATCTGCGGCCTGATCGGGCTTTCCATGGCGCGTACGCGGCGGATGAGGTCAACCGCCTGCACGTCCGGCAGGGCGCCGTCGACGACGATGATGTCAGGCATGTCGGCGGCACACATCTCCAGTGCGTCAAGTCCGCTCGCTGCTTCGATGATCATCATGTCGGAACCGCCCAGGATGCGTTTTGCAACCTTCCTGATGACGCTCGAATCGTCGACGAACATGCAGCGTTTCATTTCCGAGTCCTCTTTGCCTTTTGGCAATCCGGTAGCGTCGGGGGCATCGAGGAGCACCATAAGCCAATCTGGTAAAGAAGCCGAAAAGGCATTGGGTAAAATTTTTGCAAAGATGCCATTTGACTGACTTTTCCTTGCAGATGCTTCGATATGGTCGTTTGGGAGAAAGCTCAACGCTTCCAATTCAGCGATCGCGCTAATATTACGCTGTTAAAAATACTTATTCTCCGTGCAGATCGACCCGGTACTCAGGCCGCTGAAAGTACGATTTCTTCCGCCGTGGCGTGGATCGATATCGTCATGGCGGCCTCACGGGCCAGAAGCAGCGTGTAATAAGGCTGGACCGAATGCGCATCGATCGGCTCTTCCGGCTTGTGGCCGGAATGCAGTTCGAGAAATTTCGGCGGCACGCGCAGCATCGGCCCGCTTGCCGAGAGTGAAAAACGCGGCTCGGTTTCGAGATTCTCCAGCGTTACGACCAGCTTGCCGCCGCGCGGGATGGCGGCGTTGGCAACCAGGAGCAGGTTGAGCAGCAGCTTGACCTTGTTCTTGGGCAGCAGCGCCCGGATCCCGTTCCAGACCAGTTCCGGCTTTTCGTTCTTGAGGAAAGCGATGGCGACGGCTTCGGCGTCTCCGGTGTCGATCATCATGCCCGCCGAGCCGGCCGCGCCAAAGGCGATACGGGCGAACTGCAATCGGGCCGAGGCGTTTCTGGCGCTCTGGCGGATGAGCCGCATGGCGTCTTCATCGGCGCCGCCCTCGTCGAGCAGCTCGAGCCCGTTGTTGATCGCGCCGACCGGCGAGATGATGTCGTGACAGACGCGGCTGCACAAAAGTGCAGCCAGATCAGGTGCGGAAAGGGTGAACAGATCGGCCATCGGCGAAAATCCCTGCAAATTTCACAACTCACGGCCGAGCGATCGATCGCCGCCTGCCAACACGAATCACGCTCGCTCCCCGAGCTTTTGAATACACAGCGCCCGTGCGTGCAGCAACAAATCCAAAATTGTGGTCATGGCAAATGGCGCGTTCACGCAGGCCGCCGCCCATGTGAGCGACCCCAAACAGCCTTCGAACCGCCATGTTCATGTGCGAGCTTAATGGTTGAAAAAGGATTACGGCATAGTTTGCCCCTAACAGTTACCCTTAACGGCCGCCTAAAGAGCCGTACGGGGTGCGAGGCGTCGGCGAAGGTGCTCCCTGACGGAGATTGGAAGCATGTTTTCCCGATTCTATGACCGGACCTTTTTCCGTGTCACCTCTGGCCGGAACCTGTTCCGTGTCATACCAGACCGGACATTTGTCCGTGTCGTATCAATGGCGATCGCGCTCATGGGTGCTCTCGTCTTCTCGACTTCAGCCCTGCGGGCCCAGGAATATACCGCTCAGGAGATTGTCGATTCCGGTCACAAGTTCTTCGGCGCGACATCGGGCGGGCTGGCCACTGTCATCGAGAAGATCTTCGCTTCCTACGGCCTGCCGAACGGTTACCTGCTTGGCGAGGAGGGTTCGGGCGCGCTCATCGGCGGCCTGACCTATGGCGAAGGCACGCTCTACACCAAAAATGCCGGCGACCACAAAGTGTTCTGGCAGGGCCCGTCGCTGGGTTGGGATTTCGGTGGCGAGGGATCCCGGGTGATGATGCTGGTCTACAACCTCGACGATGTCGGTAACCTCTACAACCGCTACGGCGGCGTGGCGGGGTCGGCCTATGTCGTGGCGGGTGTCGGCTTCAATGTGCTGAAGAACAACAATGTGCTTTTGGTACCGATCCGAACCGGTGTCGGCGCCCGGCTCGGCGTCAATCTCGGCTATCTGAAACTGACCGAGCGGGCGACGTGGAATCCCTTTTGATCGCAGCCCGTCGTGACCGCAAAGCCGGCTTTCGACGGGGTTGTAGGGCCGTGATCCCCAATGCGCTGCGGCAAGCCCTTGCCGCGGCGCCGGAATTCCGCCATGCCAAGATGGTACGGTCCAGTTCAGGCGGTTGCCGCCGATAGCGGGTAGTCCTTTGGTTCAGTCGGTCCTGTTCTTTGCCCTTGGCTTTCTGTGTGCCGGCTTTCTTGCGCTGATGATCGCTCCGGCGGTCTGGCGGCGTGCCGTCGCCCTGACCCGCAGGCGCATCGAAGCTTCGATCCCGTTGACCCGGGCCGAGATCCAGGCCGACAAGGACCGGATCCGGGCCGAGTACGCCATGTCGGCGCGTCGCCTCGAGATGAACGTCAAGGCGCTGCGCGAGAAGGCGGCCGAACAACTCGTCGAGATCAATCGCGGCCGCGAGGCGTTGAAGGGGCTGGCGGTCGAGCGCACGGACAAGAACCACGCGCTCGCCGAACTCGGCGCCAAGAACGAAGCGCTGCGGCAGCGCGAAGAGGAACTGCATCAGCTTTCGGAGCGGCTCAAGGAAACCGAACGAAAGCTGGAAAAGCGGGCGCTCGAGCTCGAAAAGCTGGAGCACATGTACGACGACGCCAGTTTTTCTTCCAGCAGCCGGCAGATCGAGTTGGTGGCGCGCGAGTCCGAATTGCAGAAGCTTGCCAGTGACATCTCGCTGCTGCGCGGCCAGCGCAAGGAGGCGGACCGCCGCCAGCAGGAGATCGCGGCCGAAAGCAAGGCAGCGCGCGAGGCCCTGAAGGCCGAGAAGAAAAGGACGGCTGAACTCGACAAGAAGGTCGAGCGGCTGCTCGCCACGCTCGCCGATCGCGAGGACAAGCTCGAGCGCCGCGAAAAGGATCTGGCGCGGCTGCGCGAAAAAGCGAAAACCGAGGATGGCGGACCGGCTCTGCGGCTGGTCGGCAAGCCTGATCAGGCCGACAAGCTTGGGACTGACAGGCGTGACGAGGCTGAAAGGCGCGATGAGGCTGCCAAGCGTGACGAGGCTGAAAGGCGCGATGAGCTGGATAGGGCGATCGCCAAGCTCGACAGCGATCGCGAACGGCTGGAGGCCAGGCTGACGGCGCTGGCGCGCGAGAACAAGCGGCTGAAGGCGGATCTCGGCGCCATGGCATCATCGGGCACCACGAATGGCGGTGCCGCGCTGCGCGAGCAGATGAACGAGCTGGCGGCGGAAGTCGTCCACCTGACGGCCAAGCTCGAGGGGCCCGATTCGCCGATCGCCAAGGCGTTGGCGGTACCGCAGGACAGCCGACCCAGCGGCGACCGCAGCCTCGCCGACCGTGTGCGAGCCTTGCAGAATGCGGATGCGACCTGAGCCGGCAGCTGTCGTTCTCCTAAAACCGAGGTCACTTTCGGGCGACCTGCCTTAGCGGTGCGAGAAATGATGCAGGGCAATGGCTGAGGCGGCCGCGACGTTCAGGCTGTCGAAGCCTTCCGCCATGGTTATCCGCACGGTCTGCAGGCGCGCGAGCAGGCTTTCGGGCAGGCCTTCGCCCTCGGTGCCGAGATAGAGCGCCAGGCGCCCGGCCGACTTTGCATCGCGTATGTCGGTCCGTCCGCGTGGAGACAGCGCGAACTGCTCAAAGCCTCGTTCGGCCAGCATCGCCGTGAAGCCGGCGGTGTCGGTGAAGGACGCGAAAGGGATCTTCAGCGCGGCGCCGACCGAAACACGGATCGCCTTGCGGTACAGCGGATCGCAGCATGTCGCGTCGATCAGCACCGCATCGGCGCCGAAGGCGGCGGCGTTGCGGAAGATCGAACCCATATTGTCGTGGTTGGAAATGCCGACGAGCACCACGACCAGGGCGAGGGCGGGCAAGGCATCCAGCAATGGACCGGCTGGCTGCGGCGTCTCCTTGCGGCCGATGGCCAGGATGCCGCGATGCAGGTGAAAGCCGGCGATCGCGTCCATCACCGCACCGGTGACGATATAGACCGGCAGATCCACGGGCGCCTTGTCCAGCGTGTCCTTCAGGCCGCCCAGCCGGCTTTCCAGGACCAAGACGGATTCGGCGCTGAAGCGTCTCGACGACAAAAGCAGGTCGAGCACCACCTTGCCTTCGGCGACGAAGCGGCCTTGCCGGCCCGCAAGGTCGCGTTCGCGGATATCGAGATAGGCGGCGACGCGCGGATCCTGCGGGTCGTCGATGCGAATTGGGTTCATGTCCCTTGCTCAAAGATCGAGAGCGCGGTTCGTGCGTCGAAAAGGACGCACAAGCCACGCTCCGGAAATCGTCAGCGAGGTAAACGGCCGCAGAAGCGTCCGGTCAAGTCCCGGCGCGGCGCAATCTCTGTGCCATCTGGGACAGGTCCTCCTTGCCGCTGCCGAAAATACCATCCAGCATGACAAGCAGTTCGCGCACCGCATCGGATTTGCAGGAGTAGTAGATCATCTGACGGTCGCGGCGGGTGTCCACCAAATCGAGCGCCCGCAGCTTGGCCAGATGCTGCGAGAGGGCGGATTGGCTGAGCATCACCTTTTCGGCGATAGCGCCGACCGACATTTCACCGTCGATCAGATAGCTCATGATCAACAGCCGTTTTTCGTTGCCCATAAGCATCAAAAATTCAGCCGCCGGTTCAGCGTTGGCGATTAGCTTTGTCGAGACCATGAATGCCCCATGCTGTTTGCTCATCGAGGTGCCATGGGGGCAATGGCGCCTGAATCCATAAATTCACTTGCGAAAGGACACTGACGAGTCAGTGCCACCCCTTGAGCGTAGAACATTTCTTCCAAATCTCAAGCATTGCTTTTGATCAAATGCAATTAAGTTCTGTCACTTGTCTGCATCATTTCGCGGCCGCCCCTGGCCATTTCGACCAGAACGGGCCGAAGTTCGCGCGCCGCCACCAGGGGTTGCGGGAAGAAAACCCGGCAAACACTGTCCCCCGACATCAAATCCATGCCATCGGCATCCAATCCGGCGATGGTCCAGCCCTCGCCGGATGCCCTGGCAAACTGATGTGCATAAACGGCGACCGCGTCGAGATGTTCCGCGTTCATGTGCTCGATGGCGGATTGTTCGCTGGCCGCAAGCTCTTCGACGATGGGTCCGCTGCTGGTGAGATCGGACCGATCGAGCAGATAGGCCTTGCCGAAGCCGCCATTGAGGCTGGCGCGTTGCGGTTCGAGGCGAAAGATCGAAAAGTCGCCGAGCCCGGCATAGAGGCTGGCCTTGGGATTGCGGTTGAGATAACGGCGCTCGGCGCGCGCGTGGATGTCCGAGCCACGCTCCAGCCGCGATGCCCAGCAGATCAGCGTCAGGCGAGGATGCGCCAGCGGGTCGCCCTTGCCTGGCTCGCCGAGCAGCAGGGAGCAGCGCGGATCGGCAAGCAAGGCAGGTGTGTGCGCGGAAAGCATCGACACCAGGATCAGCGGCGCGCCGTCGATGTCCGTGGCCACGCCGACCCGGCTCGCCAGCGGCGACCCGGTCCGCGGCTCCAGCACCGCTAGTGCGCCGGAGCGGGCGCTGCGCAGAAGCGTCTTCGCCAGCCGGATCGCCTCGGCATCGGTCTCGCGGATCACATCCTTCTTTCTCTCGCCCAAGGGTCCGGCTCTTCTAAGTTGATCTTCATATTCCACTTATCGGACGAAGATGCCGGGTTTGGCAAGGGCTAGCTCTTTATGCATTTCGTTATCTCAAAAATCGCTTCTCAAGTTGGACGGCATGCATCACTTCGGTGCCATGCGGATGGCGCCGTCGAGGCGGATGGTCTCGCCGTTCAGCATCTGGTTCTCGATGATGTGCAGGGCAAGGGCGGCATATTCGGATGGTTCGCCGAGGCGAGAAGGGAAGGGCACGGCGGCGCCCAGCGAATCCTGCACCTCCTGCGGCATGCCGGCCATCATCGGTGTCTTGAAGATGCCGGGCGCGATGGTGCAGACGCGGATCCCGGAACGGGCAAGGTCGCGCGCCACCGGCAGCGTCATGCCGACCACGCCACCCTTGGAGGCCGAATAGGCCGCCTGGCCGATCTGGCCGTCATAGGCGGCGACCGAGGCCGTGTTGACGATGACGCCGCGTTCGCCGCCCTGCAGCGGCTCGAGCTTCGCGGCGCGATCGGCGACGAGGCGGATCATGTTGAAGGTGCCGATCAGATTGACCTCGATCACCTTGCGGTACTGGTCGAGCGGATGCGGACCATCCTTGCCGATCGTCTTCACGCCGATGGCAATGCCGGCGCAGTTGACCAGGATGCGCGGCTCGCCGAGCTTGGCCGCGACCTCGGCGAGGGCGGCAGCGCCGCTGTCGGCGCTGCTGACGTCGCATTGGACGGCAATGCCGCTGATCTCGGCCGCGACCTTGGCGGCGCGGTCGATGCCGACATCGAATATGGCGACGCGGGCACCCTTGGCGGCAAGCGCCCGCGCCGTCGCCTCGCCAAGGCCGGAGCCGCCGCCGGTCACGATTGCGATCTGGCCGTTCGGGATCATGGCGTCATTTCCTTCCAGTGAAAGCAGGAAAGGATCAGTGCCAGATCGAACGGGAAGGTCAAGCCATGGCGGCGATGTGCTCGGCGACCCTGGCCTGACTGGCGTGACCGACCTCGCCCAAGAGCTTGGCGACGGAACCCGGCACGATCTCGTGCGACAGCAAGCGGTCGAGATCGACAGGGCGCGGCATCGAAATCTGGCCGCGCGGGATCCGCTTGAAGCCGAGCGGCCCGTAATAGGGCTCGTCGCCGACCAGTATGACGGCCGGCGCACCGGCCTTGGCGGCAGCTTCAAGCGCAATCGCCACCAGCCGGCGGCCAATGCCGAGATTCTTGAAGGCGGGCCGTACCGCGAGCGGCCCGAGCATCAGCGCGCGGCCGGGGCCGGCGGCAATGCGGGTCATGCGCACCGAAGCGACGACGATGTCGCCGTCGACGGCGACAAAGGACAGAGCGCGTTCGTGCCCTCCAGCCTCGCGAATCTTGTAGGCGGCCAGGACAAAGCGGCCGGGGCCGAAGGCCTCGTCGTTGATGGCTTCGATCTCAGCATCATGCGCCGGGATTTCCGGCAGGTATTTCACGTCGGCAAGGCTCATGGTCTTTGCGTTCCGGTAGAGAGGAAAGGTTGCTGCAAACGGCAGCATTCGCCAGTCAGCGCTTCATCAAGCGCGGGCGCCCTTTCGTCGTCGGTCAAACCGGATCAAAGCAAAATCGAACATGCGGAGTGTCCGCTAGCATCAATTTTCGGCCGCTGCAATCGACCCCGTTCGCTGGCCCTAACGATTGACAGTCTGTTCAGCCCTGATGATTTCAGCCTTGCCGCGTCGCGCTCTACATCAGGTGGAAAGGCGAAAGGACATCCCATGGGATTGCTGGTCGACGGCAAGTGGCAGGACCGCTGGTACGACACCAAGGACAGCGGCGGCAAGTTCGTGCGGGCGCAGTCGCTGTGGCGCGACTGGATCACGCGTGACGGCAAACCGGCCGAAGGCCGCCATCGAGGCTTCAAGGCAGAGCCCGGCCGCTACCACCTCTATGTCTCGCTTGCATGTCCGTGGGCGCACCGGACGTTGATCTTTCGCGCGCTGAAGAGGCTCGAAGGCATCATCTCCGTCTCGGTCGTGCACCATTTCATGGGCGCGAACGGCTGGACGTTTCTCGCCGAGGACGGCGCCACCGGCGACACGCTCTACGGCCTCGACTTCCTGCACCAGATCTACACCAGGGCCGATCCGGCCTATTCCGGCCGGGTCACGGTGCCGGTGCTGTGGGACAAAAAGGAGCAGACCATCGTCTCCAACGAATCCTCCGAGATCATCCGGATGCTCAATTCAGCCTTCGACGAATGGGGCGATGCCGGTCTCGATTTCTATCCACAGCCCTTGCGCGGCGAGATCGATGCGATCAACGCTCTGGTCTATCCCGCTATCAACAACGGCGTCTATCGTGCCGGCTTCGCCACCACGCAAGCCGCCTATCAGGAGGCCTTCGACGCATTGTTCTCAGCGCTCGACACGCTCGAGGATCGGCTTTCCAAGCAGCGTTATCTCGTTGGCGATCGCATCACCGAAGCCGACTGGCGGCTGTTCACCACGCTTGTGCGCTTCGACCCGGTCTATGTCGGTCATTTCAAGTGCAATCTGCGCCGTATCGCCGACTATCCCAACCTGTCGAACTATCTGCGCGACCTCTATCAGGTGCCCGGCGTCGCCGGCACGGTGAACCTGCATCACATCAAGGCGCATTACTACGGCAGCCACGAAACGATCAACCCGACGCGGATCGTGCCCGTGGGGCCGGAGCTGGACTATACCGCGCCGCATGACCGGGGACGGTTCAGGAGGGCGGCCTGATAGCCGGCAGGCTGATCAGCGGAAAGGTTTGGTGTCGAGTTGCGTTTGTCTTTTGCGATTGGCTTTCAACATGCGATTTCCGAACCAACTCGAGTAACCGAAGGCGTTAAGGCAGAAGGCAAACAGCGTCGCCAATGCCATGATCGCAACCCAGCCACCAAATGGGATTCCTCTCAATTTTGCCGCCGTGGCGTCGTCCGCGAGTGAAAGCAGAAGGAAAAACATCGAGAATAAAATGATGGCTATCGTGGAAAACACCACCGTTTTCCAATACTCCCCTCTATGGAAGGTTCTCCCATGTTTTCGTATGAACAGGGAATACGCCGTCAAAGTAGAGGCGAAATTCACCCCGAAATAGGTATTTTTCCGGTAAGCGCGATGAATGACGGAAAAATTATTGCCAGAGCGATCAGAGCCAGGCTGACTAAAAACGTTACAAGCATGTAAATGCCGACATAAGGCCATATACTGACCGTATCTGTTTTCTCGTAAGCCATTTGTCGCCCCTCGATAAGATTTTAATGAAATTAAAATCATTGAAATCGAGGTTCAGGATAACTGTATTTCGTAAATCACCAGTAACTAGAAGTCGGCTCTCCCTGGAAAACCTCGGCGATCCGCCGCAGTGTCGCCGGCGTCGTTGCTTTCGGCAAATGGTCCAGCGGGAAGAAGCCGGCTTCGGCGATCTCGTGGTCAGGCAGCTTGGGCGCCGTCTGGGCGAACTGCTCGATGAGATAGAAGCCGACATGATCGCGGCGGCTGGAGCGGCGGTTGAAATGCATCGATTTCAGCGCCGGCGGGGCGGTAAGCGCGATGTTGCCTTCCTCTGCCAATTCGCGCGCCAGCGCTTCGTCCATGGTCTCGCCGACCTCGACGCCGCCGCCGGGAAGCTGCCAGCCCGGCACATAGGTGTGGCGGATGAGGAAAACGGAATTCGTGGCGGTATCGTGGATCAGGCCGCGCACGCCGAGCGTCATCGGCCGCCGCAGCACGAAATAGAGATGGAACAGCCGGGCCCTGAGGCCAGCCCAGCCGGTCTGGCGGAAGGGATCTTGCGGGCTCGTCATCGGTAGCGAAACCGTGGGTGGAAAGGAGGGCGCTGGTCGCCTATGAAGGATGCATGTTCAGGCTCGCGCATATTTCCGATGTCCATCTGGGGCCGCTCCCGGATGTATCCTATCGCGATCTCGCCTCCAAGCGCGTGCTCGGCTACGTCAACTGGCAGCGCAACCGCCGCCGCCACATGCATGACGCCGTCATCGACACCATCGTCGCCGACGTCAAGGCGCAAAGTCCCGACCATCTCGCCGTCACCGGCGACCTGGTCAATCTGGCGCTCGACGGCGAGATCGAGATGGCCAGGCACTGGCTGGAGACGTTGGGACCGCCGCAAGACGTTTCCGTCGTTCCGGGAAACCACGATGCCTATGTGCCCGGCGCCTTCGACAAGGTCTGTCGCTCATGGGCGGCGTGGATGAGCGGTGACGGCATCAACACGCCGGTCGACCGCAATGCCTTTCCCTTTCTGCGCGTGCGCGGCAATGTCGCGCTGATCGGCGTCTCGACGGCGCGCGCCACGGCGCCCTTCATGGCCAATGGCTTCTTCATGGAGGGGCAGGCGGACCGGCTCGGCAAGATCCTGCGCGACACCGGCGGGCAAGGCCTGTTCCGCGCCATCATGATCCATCATCCGCCGGTGCGTGGCGCCGTCCCGCAGCACAAGCGGCTTTTCGGCATCGCCCGCTTCCACAAGATCATTCGCCGGCATGGCGCCGAGCTTGTCCTGCACGGTCATTCGCATCTGCCGTCGCTGTTCCAGATCGGGGTCCGCGGCGCCAAGGTCCCGGTTGTCGGCGTCGCCGCCGCCGGCCAGGCGCCGGGCGGCAAGCACCCGGCGGCACAGTACAATCTGTTCGATATCGACGGCGAAAAGGACAATTGGCGGATCCGCCTGACCCGGCGCGGCCTGACCGGGCCGGCGATACCGCCTGTCGACCTGCAGACGCTGGAACTGGGCGCCCAGGCCCTAGCCGCTACGGCCGCAAGCTGAGCCCCATTGCCACGAGACGGTCCCAGAACAGGGCGATCGACACCGCCAGGCCGACCAACGCGCCGGCGGCGATCAGGCCAAGGCCGGACAGGAAGGCAGACCAGCCCTTGCTGCGTTGTGGCGACCGCAGCGGCGGCTCCGCCTCGCTCACCTCGGCGCGCTTCATGCCGGCGATTGCCGGTTCGACCCCGCCTTCCATCATCCTCTGGCGCTCGACGATACGCTCGGCGACATAGCGTGTCACGGCGTTGGCAACCGGCTTCATCTCGGTCGATTCGGCGAGCACCACACGGCCGATGCGAGTGTCCTTGAGGAAGCGGTAGGTGCGGCGATCACGGCCCATCGCGACATGGCTGACGGCGTCGATCCACAGACGCGGCTGCAGCCCCGAGGAAACGACGAAATCGAAATTGTCCATGTCGGCTGGAACGTCGGCAAAGACGGGCGCGAGTTCGGCGGCCAGGAGATCGAGGCGCATGCGATGCGCCTCGCGCATGTCGACGACGACATCGTCGCGGTCGGCAAAGGCGTTCTTCACATCACGGATGGCATCGGACAGTTTGCTTGACGGATCGATCTTTTCGCCTGCGTCCTTCATCGGCGTGGCCTCGCGGGTTTGGTTAACACGCAGTTAACACAGCCGCCGGCAAAATGCACTGGCGAGATGGGGGGGCGAGGTCAGGGGGCGAAGCGCCGGGGATATGGCGCTCAGCGGCAACTCAATCGGCGGTGGTGGCGAGTTTCGGGCGAACGGGTCTCGCGCGACGGTTCATGTTGCGCTGGATGATCCTGGCGATCAGATCGGGCGCTTCCTCGATCAGCATATGGCCGGCCTCCAGAACGTGATGCACATGAAAGCGCGCCGGCAGGCCATCCGCATGGGTGAAGGGCAGCACCGCGTCTTCAGTTCCCCACACCACCATCACGGGCATGGCCAGCGTGTCGAGCAGGTCGCGCGGGATGACGCCTTGCCGGTCGTCCCTGGTCATGGCAGCTGCGATCTCGACAAGTTTTTCCAGTTGCCCGGGCCGCCTGCGCATTTCGGAAAGCGTATCGGCGGCGTGATCAACAGGCAGCGCGCGTGGACCCGACATGGCGGCAAGGCAGGCAAGGATCTCGGACGACTCGCTCGCGGCGGCAAAGCGGCGCAACAGCGCCCCGTTGATCTCGGGGCCGAAGCCACCGGGCGCCAACAGCGTCAGCGAGGCGACTTTTTCCGGGTCGGCCAGCGCCATCAGTACCGCGACAGCGCCGCCCATCGAGTGGCCGACCAAATGGACCCGCTTGAGCGCCCGCGCGGAGAGATCGGCGAGAATGGCCTTTGCCGCCACCTTGGCCGGACCGGCACCCGGGAAATCAAGCGACAAGCCGTGTCCCGGCAGATCATACGCCAGCGTGCGCGCCGAAGCCGACAGGGGAGAGATCACCTCACCCCAGACGTCATGGCAACCACCGAAGCCATGCAGCAGAACGATGGTCTTCGAACCAACACCTTGTTCGGCGGCATGAAGCGATGAAATCATGGATGCTGAAATTTTTTTGTTGTTGCAGGGTGCGCGACGCCAATTGTGGCTGAATTGCTCCTTGGCTGGCGCGATGACCAGTAAAATTTTCGCGATTTGTACGGTTGAAGACAGAACTCGGCGGTCAACAGGGCATTTGACGACCGGAGCGTACGAAACCGACCATAACGCCACGCTGGGCCGCGGCTGTCGATGGCGTTAACTGGCGCTCTCAAGCCCGGAGGCGCGCAAGGCGCCGATCAGTCGCTCGGTCAAATCGGCCGGATATTTCCGATCGACGAAAGTCGCACGCGGATTGGCGGCGAATTTCGGAAATTTGGCGCTCAGCTCATCGAGCAGCTTGCGCGCCTGACCGTCCTGGCCGGCAATTTGGGCGCCGATCAGTCGCGCGGCGAGATAGTGTGATTTTGTTGCAGTCGTTCTCAAGGCGTTGCTGGCGATGGTTGCCTTGTTCATGTCGCCGAGCATGAATTCGCCGGCGAAGAGTCCGAAATCCCACCATGTCGGATGCCCGCTGGAGGCATCCACGGCATGGGCCAGAAGCGGTGTTCCCTCGGTGTAGCGGCCGGCGAAAATCAGCCCGTAACCATAGGCGGCGGCCATGGAGACGTCGTAGGGGTTGAGGTCATAGGCCTTGCGCATCCAGCGCAGCGCCTCGTCGGGATTGCCAAGGCGCGAATAGATGTAGCCATAGGCGCGATGCGCGTTAGGGCTGGTCGGCCCCATCTGTATGGCGCGGTGGGCGAATGTCAGCGCCTTCTCGATCGTCGCATCCGGCGGATAGGCGTAGTGGTCGTTCACCGCCTCGAGGTGCAACGAAGCGAGTTCCGAATAAACCAGCGACGATTTTGCGCCGTCGTCGGCCAAGGCCTCTAGGCAGCGGTACGCGGCCCCGTGGGTTCTGACGTTTTGGTCGAGATAGTATTTGCCGTTGAGCAGCAGGCATTGCGTCAGGCCGGTCTGCATGCCGCTCTGCTCGATATAGTTGTAGATCGTGCCGGAAGCGGGAAGAGCCGAACTCAGGATGCCGGCGATGCGGTCCTCGACGGCGTTCGGCGCGCTGTCGGCGGCGGTCAGGTTGCGCGACAAAAGCACCCGGCCGGTCGCCATGCTCTGCAGCTCGATGGTGATGTCGCCCGCGTCCGGTCCAGGCAGGATATCGAAGATGAAGCTCGTGGCATTGGTGACCGGATCGGTCTCGTCGGCGGCCTCGCGGCCGATGAAGTCGACCGTATCGAAACCGCTCAGACCGGCGCGCAAGGACGCGGCGACACGGCTGGCATCTTGGCCATTGGCCTTGACGGCGAGGTAGACGAGCGGCAGGGCCTCACTTGCCGGGGACCGGGCGATGCTGCCGGTCAAGCCGGCGGGCTCTAACGTAGCCGGTATGTCGCCGCCTGCCAGCAGGACGCCGCTGCCCTGACGCAGGATCAGAACACCGAGCATGGCGATGACCACGGCGATCGCCATCCAGAAGAACCTAAGATGGCGTGCCACCGAGGGCTCCGGAACGGCAGTCGATGCCAGCAGTACGGCGGACGGAATGTCGGCGGCGCTCGGCTGCTCGGATGGCGATGCCAGCGCTTCCGTCTGCCCGGCAAGGCTGGCCGTTTCCGGCAAGCGGATCGCGTTGAGCTCATAGGCCGGGACATAGCCGCCGCGCGGAATGGCGATGCGGACGGGTTCGGCGACGCCTTCGTTGGCGAAATACTGCTGCAGCAAATCGCGCAGCCGGCCAGCCTGGACCCGCACCACCGCATCGGTCGACGGATCGAAATCACCGTCCTTGCCGAAGACGTCCATGGCGATGGAAAAGCCCTTGAGCCTGTCGGCTTCGCCTGCCTGTTCGCGTTCGACGAGATAGCGGATCAGTTTGCGCGCGCGTTCGGACCGTCCAAACGTTTCGCTGGCAAGCAGTCGCTCCAGTGTCTCGCGCACTGCGGGGGCGGCAGGCGTGGCATGCTGCAAGTGTCGATCCTCTCGAAGTCGGCACAGGTTGAGGCACGATCATATAGTGCCCGCATCTCCACACAAGTATACACCCATTATGCGATCACGTACCTAACTGGATAATTTTCCAGTGGTTAATGGCCCCGCTGCAGGACGTCGGCGGACGCCGAAGCGCGCCGCCGACATCATCGGCCATTTTGGGCCAAGCCCGGTTCGGGTTCGAAAACGTCGCGCGAGAGCGCTGCTGCTCTCGCGCCGACGACCCGATCTGTGGGGATTACCGCGCCTTGCGGCCCACGATACGGTTGGCGGCGGAAGTCACGGCTTCCAGCGAGGCGGCGACGATGTTGGTGTTGATGCCGGCGCCGAACAGCTTTCCGCCTGGATATTCCATCTCGACATAGGAAATGGCGGAGGCGTTTGAGCCGCGCTGCATCGAGTGCTCGGAATAGTCGAGCACCGACATCTCGACGCCGACATGCCGCGACAGCGCATCGACGAAGCCGTCGATCGGGCCGGTCCCAGTGCCTGATATCGTCGTTTCCTTGCCGTTGTCGAGGATGACAGCCTCGACCACGCGCCGCCCCTTGACCTCGGTGTCGGGGTAGGTGTGGTGATCGAGGAATTTCAAGCGTGCGCCCGGCTGATCGACATAGGCCTCGAGGAACCGCTCATAGATGCGCTTGGCCGGCACTTCCTTGCCTTCCGCGTCGGTGATCGCCTGGATCGCCTGGCTGAACTCGATCTGCAAGTTGCGTGGCAGGTTGAGGCCGTAATCGGCCTGCAGCACATAGGCGATGCCGCCCTTGCCCGACTGCGAGTTGATGCGGATGATCGCCTCGTAGCTGCGGCCGACATCGGCCGGATCGATCGGCAAATAGGGCACTTCCCACAGCGGCGTGTTGGCCTTCTTCAAGGCCTTCATGCCCTTGTTGATGGCGTCCTGATGCGAACCGGAGAAGGCCGTGTAGACGAGTTCGCCGACATAGGGGTGGCGCTCGGGAATCTTCAACTGGTTCGAATATTCGTAGACGTCCTTCATCCGGTTGATGTCGGAGCAGTCGATGCCGGGATCGACGCCTTGCGTGTACATGTTGAGCGCCAGCGTGACGATGTCGACATTGCCGGTGCGCTCGCCATTGCCGAACAGCGTGCCTTCGACGCGGTCGGCGCCGGCCATCAGGCCGAGCTCGGTGGTGGCGATGCCGGTGCCGCGGTCATTGTGCGGATGCAGCGATATGATCAGGTTCTCCCTGTTGTCGAGATTGCGGCACATCCATTCGATGCGATCGGCATAGACGTTGGGCGTCGACATCTCGACCGTCGACGGCAGATTGATGATCAGCTTGTTGTCGGCTGTCGGCCTGACGATCTCGGTGACGGCATTGCAGATCTCCAATGCCACGTCGAGCTCGGTGCCGGTGAAGCTCTCCGGCGAATATTCGAAACGGAAACCGCCACCCGCCTTGGCGGCCATGTCGGTGATCATCTTGGCCGCGTCGGTGGCGATGCGCTTGATGCCGCCGACATCCTTCTCGAAGACGACGCGGCGCTGCAATTCACTGGTCGAATTGTAGAAATGCACGATCGGGTTGGTGGCACCCTTCAGCGCTTCGAAGGTGCGGGTGATCAGCTCGGGCCGGCATTGCACCAGCACCTGCAGCGACACGTCGGCGGGGACATTGCCTTCCTCGATGCACCAGCGGGCGAAGTCGAAATCGGTCTGCGAGGCCGAGGGGAAGCCGATCTCGATCTCCTTGAAGCCCATGTCGAGCAGCAGGCCGAACATGCGCGCCTTGCGCTCATGGCCCATCGGATCGATCAGCGCCTGGTTGCCGTCGCGCAGGTCGACCGAGCACCAGATCGGCGCCTTGTCGATCACCTTGGACGGCCAGGTGCGGTCGGTGAGGCCGACCGTGGGGTAGGGCTGGTACTTGCGGGCTGCGTCCGGCATGCTTCGGGCCGACCCTTCCCGGGCTGCCCCAGGCGTGCCCCTTGCCGCATCCTTGCCGGCTGCGGCGGCATCAGGGCGGATTTGTTCTCGTGCGTTCATCGTCGTTTCTCCCGGCGGCCTCGGATCCGTCCTGGACGGATTGATGGCGAGTGGCGCCTTTACCAGATTTTCGTTCGCTTGATGTGATTGCCAATTTTGAGACTGGCCAAGGAGCATGCGCTTGCGCGGCGGTTCGACCGCCGGGCGCTCCTTCAGCGAACCCGGCGATCGCCGATAAGGCCGAGAAGAAGCAGGGTCGAGGCAAGCGCGCGCACGGTCTCGCCGGCAAAGCCGGTCTGACGGGAAGCGATGGTGGCGCGCGTGTTCATGGCGGTTCTCTTACAGGAGCGGCTTGTGAGAGGCAAGCGGGGTGGGACCCGGTTGAATGCCATCCCAATGCGGTCGCTCTTCCCCGCGCGCCGCAAATGCGCCAGACTTGAGCGCTGGCGGGGCTGCGGTGCCCTTTCGCCGGGAGGGGACTGGCCATGAATTTCGTGTTCTTCTCGCCGCATTTTCCAGCCAACGGCGCCGATTTCTGCGACCGGCTGAAAAAGGCCGGCGCCACGGTGCTCGGCATCGGCGACGCACCCTATGAAGCGTTGGACGGCAAGCTGAAGGCTTCGCTCTCCGAATATTACCGGGTCGCCGACATGGAGGACTATGATCCGGTGTTCCGGGCGATGGGACATTTCATCCACAAATGGGGCCGCATCGACCGTTTCGAGTCGCTCAACGAGCACTGGCTGGAACTCGAAGCCAACATCCGAACCGACTTCAACATCTACGGCACCAAGCTCGATTTCGTGAAGAACCTGAAGCGCAAGAGCCGCATGCGCGCCTTCTTCCGCAAGAGCGGCGTCGAGACGATCGCGCAGCGCAAATGCTCCGACCGCGCCGGCGCCATGACCTTCATCCGCCGGGTCGGCTATCCCGTCGTGGTGAAGCCAGATTCGGGCTCCGGCGCCTCGAACACCTTCAAGATCTCCAACACGGGAGAGCTCGACCAGTTCTTCAGGGACAAGCCCGAGGGCGTGACCTTCGTCATGGAGCAGTTCATCGAGGGGCTGGTGGTGACCTATGACGGGCTGGTCAACCGCGACGGCGAGGTGGTGCTGGCCGCCAGTCACCGCTACGACCAGAGCGTCATGGAGGTGGTCAACAAGGACCGCCACATGAGCTACATCTGTTTCCCCCGGATCCGGCCCGTTGTCGAGGAAGCGGGCCGCAAGATCCTGAAGGCGTTCGACGTGCGCGAGCGCTTCTTCCATATCGAGCTGTTCGAGACCAGGGACGACCGGATCATCGCGCTGGAGGTCAACATGCGGCCGCCCGGCGCCTGGATGACCGACGCGATCAACTATACGTTCGATATCGACGTCTATGCGGCATGGGCCGACATGGTGGTCAAGGACGCCGCCGGCGGCCCCTATGAGGGCAAGTATTTCACTGCCTATGCCAGCCGCAAGCGCCGCCTCCGCTATTTGCACAGCCATGAGGACGTGCTAGCCGCGCATGGCGACAAGATCGTCCACCATCAGGCCATCGAAGAGGTTTTCAGCCGCGCCATGGGAAACTACGCCTATCAGATGCGGTCGAAGGATCAGGCGGCGCTGCGCGAAGCGGTCGCCTATATCCACGCGGAAAAGGCGTGAGGGATGGACATCTCCTATCACAAGGCCTTCGCCCGCAATCTTGGCCGCGACATGGAGTACAAGCGCTACGGCCATGCCGGCCGGCCGGTGGTGGTGTTCCCGACCTCGCAGGGGCGGTTCTACCAGTTCGAGGATTCCGGCGGGGTGGGCGCGCTGGCCGAGTTCATCGACACCGGCCGCATCCAGCTGTTCGCGGTCGACGGGATCGATTCGGAATCCTTCTTCGACAAGCATCACGATGCCGCGCACCGCATCGCCCGGCACGAGGCTTATTTCCGCTATGTGCGCGAGGAGGCGCTGCCGGAATTCCTTGAGACCGCCTCGGCAGCCAATGGCGGACGCAAGCTGAAGCCGCTGTTCTCGGGCTGTTCGATGGGCGGCTACCACTCGTCCAATTTCGTCTTCCGTTTTCCGGAACTGGCGAGCGGCGTCATCGCCCTGTCGGGCGTCTATTCGGCCCGCGACTTCTTCGGCAAGGCGCTGGATGGCGACATCTTCTACAACTCGCCGCTCGACTATCTGCCCGGCATCGTCGATCCGAAACTGCTGGCCAGGCTCAAGTTGCTCAGGCTGATCTTCTGCTGCGGGCAGGGCGCCTGGGAAGAGCGCATGCTGGTCGAGACGCGCCAGCTGGAACAGATCCTGCGCGACAAGTCGATTCCCGCATGGGTCGATTATTGGGGCGGCGATGTCAGCCATGACTGGCCATGGTGGCACAAGCAGCTGGTCTATTTCTTCGGCCGCTGGCTGGATGAGGATCTGATGCACAGGCTCGACTAAGCTACATTGATGCACCTTGGGCAGAGATGATGACGATACCCGAACCCATCCGCCGCTTCGTCGAGGCCACCAATGCAGGTGATACGGATGCCTTTCTCGACACCTTTGCCGACGATGCGTTCCTGAGCGACTGGGGACGGGACTTTCACGGCCGCGGGCAGATCGCGCGCTGGAACCAGTCGGACAATATCGGCGTGAAGTCCAATCTCCGGATTGTCCGCATCGCCGCGGCGGAAGGGACTTATCGTGTTCGCATCGCCGTCAAAGGCAAGGGCTTCAACGGCGAGGGCGACATGACCTTCACGCTGGACGGCGATCGCATCGCGAGCCTGGTCATCGCCTGAGATCCGCAGCCTACCCTTCCTGGCATGCCGGCACAGGCACGGCCTCATGTTCCGCTGCTGATCCGCGACGCAGGCCGAGGAACACGACAAGGGCGGTGACGATGGTGATTGCCGCCAGCACGATCAGCAGCCTGTCGAACGCCGCTTCGTAAGCCTCGACCAGGACGGCGGCGCTGGCCGTAGGCAGATGTTGCGCACTTGCACCGACATTGCCGGTCACCAGCAGCTGCGCCGCGGCGGCCGTATCCGTGGACGCTCCCTGAGCGGCCAACTGCGCCGCGGTGAAGCCGGACAGTGTCGCCATGACGATCGCCACTGCCACGCCCTCGCAGGCGACGCGCGTGGTGTTGAAGATGCCGACCGCCATGCCGGCGCGCTCCCTCGGCACGACGCTGACGGCAAGCCCGTCCATCAGTCCCCAGGGCAAAGCGATGCCGACGCCGATGAGCACCAGCGGCGCCACCAGCGCGATATCGACCGGTGGTGTCAGGCTCAGCCAGACGAGGCCGGCGGCGGTGACGAGCAGGCCGACGCCGCAGATCGTGGCCGGCGCGATCCAGCGCGCCAGCTGGCCGGCAAGCAAAGGCAGGATCAGCAGCGGTCCCGAGAGGCAGATCATCAATTGCCCGGCCTTCATCTCGCTCATCCCTTCGATGCCGATGAAGCGGATCGGCAGAAGCACCAGCAGGACGACAAAGCCATAGGCGGGTGCCGCGGCCAGGAACTGGACGCCGACGAAGCGAGGAAAGCGAAACAGGGTGAGATCGAGCATCGGTCGCCGCACGCGCCGCTCGACGATGACGAACGCGGCGAAGAAGAGGGCCGCCGCTGCCAGAAGCGCGATGACGAGGGGATTGGCCCAGCCGCTTTGCGGCGCCTGCAACACGCCATAGGTCAGCGAGGCCAGCGCGATGGTGAAGGTGCCGGCTCCCGCCCAGTCGAGCCCGGTCGCATCCGGATCGCGCGAGTCCCTGATGGTGCGCAGGCCGAGGACCGCCGAGGCGATCGCGAGTACCGCGACCAGAACAAAGATCGATCGCCAACCGAATGCCGAGATGAGCAGGCCCGAAGCGATCGGGCCGAAGGCGAGACCGATGCCGAAGCTGGTGCCGAGGAAGGAGAAGGCGCGCAGCCGCAGCGATCCCTCGAATTCCTGGGCAAGCGCCGAGGCGCCGCCGGCGAAGGCCAGGGAACTGCCGATCCCTTGCGCGGCCCTGAACATGTCGAACCAGACGGTGTCGGGCGCCAGCATCGCGCCCAGCGACGCCAGGACATAGAGGCAGAGGCCGGCGAGGAAAATCCGCTTGCGGCCATGGTTGTCGGCCAGCGCTCCGGCCGCCATCAGGCTGGCGCCGAAAGTCAGCATGAAGGCGTTCGTCACCCAGTTGAGCGCGATCGGGCTGCCGCCGAGATCGGCCGCTATACGCGAGAGCGCGACCGCCGGGCCGGTGAAGGTCAAGGGCATCGTCATCGCGGCAAGACATACCGACAAGAGCACCAGCCATCTCTCGGCCGAGCCGGTTGTGGTCTTCAGGGTCATGGATTTTCCTATCTGAAAAAGCATCCGCCGGCTTGCCGCGTGGGTCGCGCACCCGTCGCAACGACAAGATAGGCCTGCCGCCTTTCCAGAAAAATGGTATTGTATTTCCTGACATACTGGACTGAAACGCTCAAATGGAAGAATGCGATGGACCGCCTCAATGGCCTCTTGGCCTTCGCCCGCACCGCCGAACTCGGCAGTTTCATCGCCGCCGGCCGTGCGCTCGGCATCTCGGCTTCCGCCGTCGGCAAGAGCGTCGCACGGCTCGAACAGGAGCTCGGCGTGCGGCTCCTGCAGCGCAGCACGCGACGTGTCGGCCTGACCGAGGAGGGCAGACTGTTCGACGAGCGGGTGCGGCGCATCCTGGACGACATCGACGATGCCGAGGCAATGCTGTCGCGGACACGCGAGACGCCACGCGGGCGGCTGCGTATCTCGACCCCGATCGTCACCTACCATCTGCTGCTGCCGGTGCTGTCGGAGTTCATGGCCCGCTATCCCGAGATCGAGCTCGATATCGATTTCAACGATCGCGTCGTCGACGTCATCGAGGAGGGCATCGATGTCGCGATCAGAAGTGGCGAGCTGCCCGATTCACGGTTGGTGTCGAGACCCGTTGCGCCGTTTCGTATGCTCTTGTGCGCGGCGCCCTCCTACCTCGACCGCCATGGCACTCCGAGCGTGCCGGCGGATCTCATCAGGCATTTCGGCATAAACTTCCGCTTTCTCAACAGCGGCAGGCTGCTGGACTGGCCGTTCACCACTGGTAGTGCCGAACCGCAGATCCGCTCGATGCTAACCTGCAACAATATGGAAGCCTTGAAGGGCGCTACGCTCGCCGGCCTCGGTATCGCCTGCATGCCCGATTTCCTGGTCCGCGAGGCGCTCCACGACAGCAAGCTGCGCATCGTGCTGGACGATCATGTCGACGGCCGTGGCCAGTTCCGGATGCTATGGCCCTCCAATCGCCATCTGTCGCCGAAGGTGCGCGTTTTCGTCGATTTCCTTCCCGAACGCCTTGCA
The DNA here is from genome assembly GCF_000176035.2 of Mesorhizobium opportunistum WSM2075. NCBI lineage: Bacteria > Pseudomonadati > Pseudomonadota > Alphaproteobacteria > Hyphomicrobiales > Phyllobacteriaceae > Mesorhizobium > Mesorhizobium opportunistum. Next base: position 2,303,725 of record NC_015675.1, read on the forward strand.
GCACCGCGATAGGCCGGCATAAATCAGATCTCCGACGGCCCATCCAAAAATATGATTACTTAAGTCAAGTTTCTTGTGGAAACGACGGCGGCGCTGTGGCATGCCGGCGATGGCGACGAGGCCAAGATCTTTCGGCGGCTTCGCTTGAACCGCTATCGAAGGATTTCAGCGATGGACCAGTTGAGCGCACAGACCCGTATCAGCGATGAAGCGGTGAGGTCGGCGATCGAGCATCTGCGCACCGAGCACGGCGAATTCGAGATCGAGACCGGTGCCGCCGATCGATGGGAGCTTCGCCTCTATTACGGGTCGTTGAGCGCCACGCTCGACGGCAACGCCATGCTGATCCGCGTCGCGGCGACGGACGAGACCTGCCTCTCCTACATGAAGATGACGGTCGCCGGCCATGTTGCCCAGCATCTCGGCACCACCAGCGGATTGCGTTGGGAAGGCGATGGCAGCGATGCCGGCACGCCGGTCTTCTTCCGCAAGATCACGGTGATGTCGTCGACGCGGATCTCGCCGCACATGCAGCGCCTGCGTTTCGCCGGCAAGGATCTCGGCCGTTTTGCCCATGGCGGACTGCACATGCGGCTGCTTTTGCCGCCGCGTGGCCGGCGGCCGGTCTGGCCCACGCTTGGCGCTGACGGCCTGCTTGTCTGGCCCTCCGGGAAGGATGCGCTGACCGTGCGGGTCTACACGATCCGGACGATCGACGCCGCAAGCGGCTGGCTCGATGTCGATTTCGTACTGCATCCCGGCCAGGATACGCCCGCCGCCTTCGCGCAGAACGCACGGGTTGGAGATGTCATCGGCATGATCGGGCCCGGCGGCGGCGAGGCGCCGGAGGCGCAGACTTTGCTTCTGGCCGGCGACGACACGGCGCTGCCCGCTATTGGCAGAATCCTGGAGCACCTGCCGCCGTCGACCCGCGCCGAGGCGCTCATCGAGGTCGATGGTCCGGATGACCGGATCGCGTTGCCGCAAGGCGAGAACATCGACGTCACCTGGCTCTACCGGCACGGCCGCGAGGCCGGCACGGCCAGCCTGCTGCCAGGCGCTTTGCGGGAGCGCAGCCACGCCGCGCTTGCCGACGGGCTCCATGTCTGGGCCGGATGCGAATTCGCCGACTTCCGCGAGATCCGCAAGATCGTACGCAAGGAGTGGGGCCTTGCGCGCGACAGGCATCTGGTCACCGCCTATTGGCGCCGCGGCGCGCTGGGCGAAAATGGGGGCGGCGAGGAATAGCCGCTGCCCCCTGCGACGAGCTGATCTCAGAAACGATAGCGCAGGCTGGCGAACAGCGAGCGGCCTTCGTCACGGTAGCAATAGCCGGCCGAGCAGATGGTCTTTTGGCTGTCGAACAGGTTCTTGGCGTTAACCTGCAGCCTGACGCCTTCGAGCCTGGGATTGCGGATGCCGAAATCATAGGACAGCGAGGCGTCGACAAAGGCGCGCGCGCTGTTCTTGAAAGTGTTGGCGTCGTCGCCATAGCTCGAGCCGGCAACGCGCACGCCGGTGCCCAGCCCCAGCCCTTCCAGCGTGCCGTTCTCGAACTGGTAGTGACCCCAGAGCGACAGGATGTGATTGGGTGTCGCCGACAGTTCCTTGCCATCGGTGTCCGTGGCGCCGCGCTCGATCCTGACACGCTGATAGGTGTAGGAGGCGATGAAGCTGAAGCCGTTGCCGAGCGAGGCATTGGCTTCCAGCTCGACACCGCGCGAATTGAGGTCGAGCTGGCGCTGCTTGTTGACGTTGGTCGAGGCGTCGAAGACGACGCCATCCTTCTGGTCGATGTCGAACAAGGCGGCGCTTACGGTCGCGTTGTGGTCGGGGATCTCATATTTGACGCCGATCTCCTTCTGCGTGGCGATGGTCGGGCGGGCGACGCGGCCGACCGTACTGGAGACGTCGTCATAGACGAAGCCGATGTTGGGCGAGAAGGAGGTCGAATAGTTGACGTATGGGATGATGCCCCACTCGGTCCGGTAGGACAGGCCGAGCCGGCCGGAGAAGGCATTGTCCTTCTGCTTCGACTGGCTGAAATCGGCTGATGTGGAGGTGGTATCGACCCAGTCGTAGCGGCCGCTGGTGAACAGGGTGAAGTCGTTCCACTCCATCTGGTCGTGCAGGTAGACGCCGAGCTGGTTCATCTCCTGCCCGCCGGAATGGGGAACGGGCATCGCCTTGATGTCGTCGACCGAGACATAGGACAGGCCGCTGGCGGCATCGTAGTCCGACCAGGCATAGTCGATGCCGGCGACGGCGGTGTGCCTGACCGGCCCGGTGTCGAACTCGAACTGCGCCATGTTGTCGACGACGAAGTTCTTCATCGTCTCGGTATAGTGGCCCCAATAGCGCTCCAGCGGCTGGTTGGCGCCGGGCAAATAGTGGCCGCTGTATTCGATATCGCTGTCGACGGCGTTGTAGCGCAGGTTCTGGCGCACCGTCAGCACATCGTTGAAGCGGTGCTCGAACTCATAGCCGATACGCCCCTGGTTCTGGGTGAAATCGTTCCAGGCGGGATCGCCCTCGTAGATGTTGGAGAGCACGCCATAGCCCGGATTGTAGAAGGCAGCGGTGCCGCCGGTGACCGATTTCGAATATTCGCCGAGGATGGTGAGCTTGGTGTCCTCGTCTGGCTTGAAGGTGATCGCCGGCGCCAAATAAAGCTTGTCGTCGGGATAGGCCGGCAGATCGGTTTCGCCCAGGCGGCCAAGGCTGGTGAAGCGATAGAGGATGCTGCCGTCCTCGTTCACCGGTCCGGAAGCGTCAAGGGCTGCCTGGAACCGGTCGTGCTCGCCGGCCAGCAGTTCGATCTCGTGGAACGGCTCATCCTTGGGACGCTTGGTGACGACGTTGACGATGCCGCCGGGGCCGCTGACGCCATAGAGCGAGGGCGCCGGGCCCTTCAGGATGGTGACCCCCTCGATGCCGTAGGGCTCGGTCTTGAACCAGGCGGAGGGGCCGTTGTACTGGCGCAGCCCGTCGCGGAACATGCCGTTGTAGAAGGCCGGGAAACCGCGCAGGAAGAAGGCGTCATAGCGGGTGTCGAAGCCGAAGCTGTTGGGATTGGCGCTGGCCGTGTAGCCGAGCGCCTCGTTCAGCGTGCGCGGCTTCTGATCCTCGATCTGCTTTTGCGTCACCACCGAAATGGCCTGCGGGATCTCCGCGATCGGCGTGTCGGCCTTGGTGCCGATGCGATCCTTCTTGGCGACATAGCCATCCTGCACCAGGATCTCGTTGCTCTGCGCGGTGACCTCGATCTGGCCGAGCACCGTGGCCTCGCCACTGTCCTGCGCATGAGCAGCCAAGGGTTGACCAAGTATCGCCGCGCTGCCCAGCAACGATATCCCCAGGCGCCATGTCGTCGGCCGTGCTCGCATCCACTCGTCTCCACTGTCTCATGTCAGATTGCGTCCTCGCGCTCTCAAATATGAGTATGTGAGTCAAGTATTTTTTGCGACTTACGCCCAAGCTGTCGAGGGTTTTCGCGCAGCGGCCACGCGGGTCGGGATTCGACCGGTCAAATCATGAGGCCGAAGCGAGCGGTTTTGCCTATTCCCGGATGCTTCTGGCCACCAGCCGCGCGACGCTCGGGCCGACCAGCAGCACGACGAGGAAACGTGCCGATTGCAGCGCCATGACGAAGGAGATGTCGACGTTCCGCGCGGCGGCCGCGATGATGGCGACGCTGTCCATGCCGCCGGGGCTGGTCGCCAGATAGGCGGTCAGCGGATCGATGCCGAGGAGATGGCTGATCAGGAAGGCGAGCCCGCCGCAAAAGGCGATCAACGCCACGATCGAGGCGATGATCTGCGGCAGGGCGCGCGTTGCATGGCGCAGGATCGGCCGGGTGAAGTTCAATCCGATCGACCAGCCGACCATGGCGTAGCTGACGGCCAGCAGCCAGGGCGGCAATTGCATCTCCACGCCAAGGCCGAGATGGATGACGGTGCCGAAGATGAAGGTACCGAGGAAAAACGGCGAGGGCAGCCGGCACAATTTGCCCGCCAGGCCGCCGACGATCGCGATGCCGATGGTGGCGGCGAAGGCCTGGGCATCGATCGGCGGAAACCAGACGATGGGCGGGATCTCGATGCCCGATGTGTCTACCCACATCTTGGCGACCAGAGCCGCCGTCACCGAAACGAAGATGACGCGCAGATACTGCATGAAGGCGACGAGGCGCTGGTCGGCGCCGAAGGCACCAGCCATCAGCACCATGGCGGTGGCGGCGCCCGGCGAGGAGCCCCAGACGGCGGTGGTGCCGGGCAGGATGCGCCAGCGGCTGATCAGCCAGCCGAGCAGGCTGGAGGCCGCGACGGTCGCCACCACGGCGCCCAGGAACAGCGGCCATTCGCGATAGAAGACGGGAAAGATGTCGGCCGAGATCGAAGCGGCGACGAGGCAGCCGACGATCGCCTGGGCGGAGCCGAACAGAAGGCGCGGCACGCGCACCGTGGCGCCATTGGTGCCGGCGGCGATGGCCGCCAGCATCGGCCCGATCAGCAGCGCCGCCGGCAAAGCAGCGAGTTCGAGCGCGCCGGCAAAAAGGGCCGAGATGGTGAGCAGGACCAGCCACTGCCAAGGCCTGCCCATGCGCGCCATGCGCTCGATGGCGGGCTGGTCCAGAGGTGGCTCGGCCGAGGAATCCATTTTTCGGTCTTAGACGCGAAGCGGGGCGATGCGAAGCCGTTGCGCCAAAAAAGGAGCCTACGCGTTGGCGTCGAACTGTTGCTCGATCTGTCCGCCGCCCATGCGATCGAAGTCGTCGGGGACGGAAAACTGGCCAGCCATAAAACCGACCCGTCGCGCGTGAGCCGACGGCTGCTGGTTGATCGACACGACCTTGACCAATGGTTTGCCCGCCTTGGCTATGATGAATGGCTCACCTTTGGCGGCCTGGTCAACGAGACGTGAAAGATTGGCCTTCGCATCTTGGGTGTTCACGATCTGCATTGCAGGTTGCCCCGTTGGCATCGCACTGTCTGTTCTAGTCAGTCAGTCTTGACCTCGGCCAACCCAAAGCCGCCGACCGGGTGGGTCTCGACCTGGAACTCGAAGCCGGCGATGAAGGGCCGCGCCTTGGCGATGGCCGCCTGGACTTCGGGAAGCTGCAGCGAGGCCTTGTGCCTTTCGGCGTCGGTCCACACTTCGGTGACCCAGATCGCATCGGCATCCGCGGGGTCGCGGGCGATGATATAGCTCAGGCAACCCGGCAGGGCGCCGGTGCTGGCGCGCAGGAGGTCCACCACCGCGTCGCGCTGGCCGCGCGCTGCCCGCATCTTGCCGATCAGTCCGTACATTCCGTTGTCTCCCCTTCAAAGTCTCCGACAAGAGTATGCGGGCCGCCAGTATGCAGATAGCTGGTCACGGCATCAACTGGCCGCCATTCACCTCGATCACCTGGCCGGTGATGTAGCCGCTCAACAGGTCCGATGAGAGGAACAGATAGGCGCCGACGCAGTCTTCGGCGGTGCCGGCGCGCCCTTGCGGAATGGTGGCGACCATGCCTTTCATCTGTTCCTCGGTCGAATAGCGCTCGTGGAAGGGCGTGAGAATGGTGCCGGGCGCCACCGCGTTGACGCGGATGCCGAAGCCGATCAGTTCCTTGGCCATGCCGCGCGTCACGTTGGAGACGAAGGCCTTGGCCGAACCGTAGAGACCGGCGCCGCCGCCCGCCCCGTTGCGCGCGGCGATCGACGAGGTGTTGACGATGAAGCCACCCTGCTTCTTCAGCCACGGCATCGCCTTGCGCGAGGCGGTCAGCACCGAACGCGCGTTGAGGTCCATCACCGCATCGTAATGGGCCTCGGTCTGCTCGGCGTAGGGCACGCGGCCGAGCATGCCGCCGGCATTGTTGACCAGCCCGTCGAGACGGCCGAAATGTTGCGCGCTGTCCTCGACGACGCGTTCGACATCGGCGGCGACGGAGAAGTCACCCTGGACGAGGAACACCTCGCCGCCATTGTCGGCAATGGTCTTGCCAAGTTTCTCGGCGGCGTCGCGGCTTGAATTATAGTGCAGTGCCACTTTGGACTTCTGCGCGGCATAGGCCAGCGCCAGTGCGGCGCCGATGCCGGTCGAGGCACCGGTGACCAGCACCGTCTTGCCCGCGAGATCGGGGATGGTAAGCGCGGTTGTACCTGGCACGGCCGTTTCCTCCGGGGATTTTCATGAGACCAGCCGTTCGCGACCGTCCAGCCAAGACTGTGCACTATGGCCTGAGATAGGCATAGCCCTGGCTTTGCAGTTCGGCGAGCTTGACGACACCACCCTTGTCGGCGGCATGGAAGCCGGCCAGCAGGTCGGCCAGCGAAATGTCCATGCCGTGCATGGTGTTGGCGCAGGCATGCGGCTCCAGCCCCTGCTGCACCAGGCCGGCGAAGCGGCCGGAGACCGCCGCCGATATGCCCTTCGACTTGAAGCCGGCAAGGGCCGGGCCATGCACGACGAGCACGATGTCGACATTGCCGCCAGTGCCCTCGTAATGGTTCTTGATGTTGCCGAGCACAAAGTTGACCTTGTCCACATCGCTCAGGTGATAGGCGACCTTCAGCCTGGCGGGCTCGGTAGCCGCGGCCTGCACCGCCCGCAGGCCGAGAAGCGTTCCGGTTCCGGCAAGAACCGCGCGGAACATGTCGCGTCGGCGCATGGCACCCCTCCTCGGATTTCTCAGCGATTTGCGTGGCTCCAGCCGCAATACTAGCATAAATTGACGTTACGTCCTGTCGATGCGAGGAGGGGTCACATGACGTTCAGGGCAGGGGAATGGAAGACAGTCGCCGGCGCCGGATTTGGTGTCGCGTTGCTCGGTTTGCTGGCAGGCACGGCCGCTGCCGACAATGCGCTCAAACTGACCGAACTCAGCCCGAACGGGGCGGACGCCTGTTTCGGCCGGGTCTATGACGCGGCGCATATGCAGGCGTATCCGAAGCAGAAGGTGGCGCGGATCTTCTTCTACTATGGCCACGATCCGGTCAGCAGGCCGAACGAGGAGCCGTCGGCGAATTCGGACACATCCTACAATGGTTTCCTCACCACCACCGTGCGCGGCGCCAAGGCGCCGCAATGGGCAGGCGGCTGGTGCAATCACGCGTCCGAGGACGACGCATCGGGCCAGATCCGTTGCGGCATGGATTGCGACCGCACGCTGGCGTCGCTGAAGATCGACGACAAGGGCCGGCTGCTCCTGTCCGATCTGTCGTCCGATATCTATCTTGATGCGGATTCGGAAGAAGAACTGGGCGCGGCCGAATACGACAGGCAGGCGCTCGGCAAGGAGGACGACGATTTCCGCCTCGACCCGATGCCGGCCGCGACCTGCAAGGCGGAGTTCGCGCGCATCGATCCGATCGATCCAGCGCTCGGGGCGCCGTTGCGCGAGCGGCTGAAGCCCGACCAGGCCTTTTGCTACGGCCGCGACTATGACGCGTCGCATTTGGCCTCGCATCCCGGCCAGCTGACGCAATCGATCCGCGTTTTCCGCGGCCCGGTGGAACTGGCATCCTATGCCTCCGGCGGTGACGCCGCCAATTGGCCCGACGGCGCCGACATTGCCGTCTCGGTCACGACGCGGCAGAAGTCGGGCAAGGTCACGCAGACCTATTCATGCCAGGGCGAGGCCGACCAGTGGCGTTGTGCCGCGAGTTCGAAGATGAGCGATTTCTCCTGCGACATCGCGCAGAAGGAGATTTTCCTCAAGCGCGGTGCCAACGGCATGATGATGCTGGCCAATCCCAACAGCAGCCTGGCGATCGTCGATCTCTGCTCGAAGGCCGCCGACGGCAAGACGCAATCCGACGACAAGGTCTACAGGCTGCAGCCAATGCCGCAATCAGCCTGCGCCCCGTGAGGCCTGCCGATATTCAGGTGATGCCGGCCTGCGAACGGCAGCTTCCTGCGCTTCCGGTGCTCACGTACTTAAGTACGCTCCGCTCCGGTTCTCGGAAGCCACCATTCTCGGCTCGGCCTGACCTGAATCTCGACAGGCCTCGCAAACTGCAGGCTATGCGAACGGCACGGCCGTCGTGCCTTTCGGCAGCTTGGCTTCGTCGTCGGGCTCGACGTGGATGGTGACGCGCACCGAGGGGATTTCGGCCTTTAGCGCGTCCTCGATGCGGTCGCAGATGACGTGGCTGGCGCCGACGGACATGTCGGCGTCGACGACCAGGTGGAACTCGATGAAGGTGGCGCGGCCTGCGATGCGGGTCTTGAGGTCATGCACCTCCAGCGCGCCCTTGCAGTTGGCCGAGATGACGTCGCGGATGCGCATGTTTTCCTTCGTGTCGACGGCACGATCCATCAGTCCGTTCATCGACGAGCCGATGACGTGCCAGCCCTGCCACAGGATGTTGAGCGCGACGAGGACGGCGAGAGCCGGATCGAGGATCTGCCAGCCGGTCAGGATGGCCCCGACCAGGCCGCCGAAGACGCCGATCGAGGTGACCACGTCGGTCATGATGTGGTTGCCGTCGGCGACCAGCGCCGGCGACTTCTCGGCCCGGCCGGCGCGGATCAGCGTCCAGGCCCAGAAGGCGTTGATGACGGTGGCGACGCCGTTGACGGCAAGACCTTCCCAGGGCTGCTCGAGTGGCGCCGGTGTCTGCCAGGAGCGCCAGACTTCGTTCAGGATCAGAAGGGCGGCGAGCACGATCAGCACGCCTTCGAGCACTGCCGAGAAATATTCCGCCTTGTGATGACCGAACGGGTGATCCTGGTCGGCGGGCTTGTAGCTGACCTGGATCGCCCAGAAGGCGGCGGCCGAGGCGATGACGTTGACGATCGATTCCAGCGCGTCGGAATAGAGCGCGACGGAGCCGGTCACGTACCAGGCGACGATTTTCAGGCCGAGCACGATCGCGGCAATGATGATCGACCAGAAGGCAAGGTTGGCGACCTTGCGCTTCGCCGCGGCCTTGGCCGCGATCGCCACCGTGTTCTCGGCTTCGGCCATTGAGTTCAGGCTGCCTTTTCCTTGGCCTTGCGCGGCAAATGGGCAACGATGTTCTCGATGATGCGCATGCCGGCATTGTGGCCGAGCGTCATGATCGATTCCGGGTGGAACTGGACAGCGGCGATGGGCTCCTTGCGGTGCTCGAAGGCCATGATGATGCCATCCTCGGTCTCGGCCGTGACGATGAAGTCATCGGGCAGCCGCACCGGATCGGCGAAGATCGAGTGGTAGCGGCCGACGGTGACTTCCTTGGGCAGGCCGGAAAAGATGATGCCCGGCTTGGAGACGCGGATGCGCGACGGCTTGCCGTGCATGGGAATATGCAACTGCCTGAGTTCCCCGCCATAGGCCTCCGCCAGCGCCTGCAAGCCGAGGCAGACGCCGAAGATCGGCAGCTCGCGGGCACGAGCCCGTCCGATGGTGGCGGCGCAGTCGAAATCCTTCGGCGTGCCAGGGCCGGGCGACAGCACGACGAGGTCGGGCTTCAGCCGGTCGAAGACTTCCTCCGGCACCGGCGTGCGCACCGTCGAGACATTGGCGCCGGTCTGCCGGAAGTAGTTGGCGAGCGTGTGGACGAAGGAGTCTTCGTGGTCGACGAGCAGGATGTTGACACCGTCACCGACGCGCGCGGTGGTGCGCTCGGTGCTGGCGGAATTGCCTGCCTTGGCGTCGCGGATGGCGGAGAGCATGGCGGATGCCTTCAGTTCGGTTTCGGCTTCTTCTTCCTCGGGAATGCTGTCGAAAAGCAGCGTGGCGCCGGCGCGCACCTCTGCGATGCCGTCCTTGATGCGGATGGTGCGCAGCGTCAGGCCGGTGTTCATGTCGCCGTTGAAATTGACCATGCCGATCGCACCGCCATACCAGGCGCGCGGGCTCTTCTCATTCTGCTCGATGAAGCGCATGGCCCACAGTTTGGGCGCGCCGGTGACGGTGACCGCCCAGGCGTGCGAGAGAAACGCGTCGAAGGCGTCCATGCCTTCGCGCAGGCGGCCCTCGATGTGATCGACGGTGTGGATCAGCCGCGAATACATCTCGATCTGGCGGCGACCGATGACGCGCACCGAGCCTGGCTCGCAGACCCGCGACTTGTCGTTGCGGTCGACGTCCGAGCACATTGTGAGCTCGGATTCGTCCTTCTTCGAGTTGAGCAGTTTCAGGATCTGCTCGCTGTCTGAAATGGCGTCGTCACCGCGCTTGATGGTGCCGGAGATCGGGCAGGTTTCGACGCGGCGGCCGTTGACGCGCACGAACATTTCGGGCGAGGCGCCGATCAGGTATTCGCCTTCGCCCAGATTGATGAAGAAGGAATAGGGCGAGGGGTTGATCGACTTCAGCTTGCGCGAAATCTCCGAGGGTTCCGTCTCGCAGCGCTCGTAGAACATCTGGCCGGGTACGACTTCGAACAGGTCGCCGCGTTTGAACGAGTCCATCGCGCGGCGCACCAGATTGGCGTATTCGCCGGGCTCGTGGTCGCCGCGCGGCGGGATGCGGTCGGCGGTCTTGAACGGCTCGGCGATTTCGTCGCGTGGCAGGCCCTCGGTGGAAAAACCCTCGCCCGAATAGTCGTAGCGGTCGGTCCAGGCCTTGGCCGAATAATGGTCGACGACCAGGATTTCGTCGGGCAGGAACAGCACGAGGTCGCGCTGGCTGGGCTTGCGCTCGAGCTTGTAGTCGACCGGGTCGAACTGGAAGGCGAGGTCGTAGCCGAAGGCGCCGTAGAGGCCGAGATTGGCGTCTTCGGCGGTCTTGAACAAAGCGGTGATGGCGCGCAGGACAGTGAAGACCGAGGGAACGCGGCTGCGCTCTTCCTCGGTGAAGACGCGGCCGGGCTTGGCGATTTCGAGGCGGATGAGTTTCTTTGAAGTTTCGGCGATCGTCACCTCGGAAAGGTCGCCGAGCGTCTTGCCGATGACCGGCAACAGCGCCTCGCCGCGGCCGTTCAGCGCCTCGATGCGCATGGCGCGGCCGCGCGCCGAGATCACCAGCGGCGGATCGATGATGGCGGTGTCCCAGCGCGTGTAGCGGCCTGGATATTCGTAATTCGAGGAGAACACCGCGCCCCGGCGCGAATTCAAGCCGTCGACATAGCTGTCGATCGCACCGGCATAGGGCCGGTCGTGGCGTTCGCGGGTGATGGTGATGCCACCCGCGGTCACGAAGCTTTCAGCGCCGTTTTCCAGAACCTTCATCGTCATTGCCGTCTCCATCAGCTTGTTGGGGCAACGGACCCGGGACTGGCTTTTGAAAAAACAAATGGCCGCCCGGACATTCCGTTGCGGCCACCCTCTCTTTCACGCACGCGCGTTCGAACAGGCCGCTGTCAGCAGGCCCACCACCAAATGGTCTTGGTCGAACGCATGTTCATGGCGAAATCCATAGCGGCGAAAAACCGGATACGCAACTGATTTGAAAAGTCTGTTCGGTGGCCGCCGCTTCTCAGGCCCATGGCACATCGCCACAGCCGGTAGCCCTGCCTAGACTGCGTGTCCAACATCGAGAAGACGGGATAGACATCATGACCGACCAGATCGAGCGCGCGCGAACGTTCCATTCCCTTCACGTCAAGGGAAATCCGGTGGTTCTCTACAATGCCTGGGATCCGGGTTCGGCCAAGATCGTCGAGAAAGCGGGCGCCAAGGCCATCGCCACCGGAAGCTGGCCGGTCGCGGCCGCCTTTGGCTACGCCGATGGCGAGAAGATCCCGCTGGAACTGGCGCTCGACAACATCAAGCGCATCGTGGCGGCGGTCGATCTGCCGGTGACCATGGACCTCGAGGGCGGCTATGGCGTCGAGCCGGAGGTCGTCGCCCAAACGGTGACGCGTGCCTTGCGGGCCGGCGCCATCGGCTTCAATTTCGAGGACCAGATTGTCGGCGGCACCGACCTGCACGACATTGCCGTGCAGGTAAAGCGGGTCGAGGCGGCTGCAGCAGCCGTCAAGGCCTCCGGCATCCCGGCCTTCCTCAACGCCCGCACCGACGTCTTCCTCAAGGCGAAGCCCGATGCGCATGACAGGGCCCTGCTCGACCAGGCGATCGAGCGCGCGCATGCCTATGAACAGGCCGGGGCAAGCGGCTTCTTTGCGCCGGGCCTTGGTGACGAAGGGCTAATCGAGGCGCTGTGCAAGGCCACGACGCTGCCGGTCAACATCATCGCGCTGGCGCATGTGCCGCCGCGGCAGCGGCTGGCCGAACTCGGCGTCGCCCGCATCAGCCATGGTCCCGTGCCTTACCGGCAGATGGCTGAGTGGCTGGAGGCGAAGGCGCGACAGGCGATCTCGGGGTAGTTCAGTCCTCGAGCGTGCCTGACCTCGCGTCGGCGCTCTTCCTGTCGCCGACCAGTTTCAGCAAATCCTCGCCGGCGCGGATGATGCGGCGCGAGCGGCGGGTCAGGATGAGGCCGTCCTGCGGCGCGAACACTTCCGTGCGGCCATCGGCTTCGCCCGGGGCATGGACGATGGTGGCCAGCCGCGCGCCCCGCGCGACGCGGTCGCCGGGTTTCACCTCATAGAGGACAGCGCCAGCCCGGGGCGCCGGCATCATGTCGATGTTTTCCAACGGGGCGACGACACCCTTGAACGGATCGGGTGCGGGAAGCGTGGCATCGGTGACCACGCCGCGTGCCACCAGCAGTCGGTAGAGGCCTGCGGCATCAGCGCTGGCCAGCGGGCCATCGACGTCGAGGATGCCGCGATATTCGACCGTTGTGGCGACGCGGCGGTCGAGCTTCGCCACCTCGGCGGGAACGTTCTGGTAGGGCATGATCGAGGCGCCCTCGAAAGTACCGTCGGTGTCCTCGCTCCACAGCACCACCGCGTCGATGCCCATGGCGGCGGCGCAATCGGCCATGGCCGGCCATAGGCTGGTGTGGATGTAGAGATAGGCCAGGCCTTCATCGTCGCAATGCAGGTCGAGCACGATGTCGTTGCCGAGCGACAGCTGCATCAGGCGCGACTTCAACCGTTGGTCGGCGCCACCGAACGTGGTGTCGGGCAAAAGCTTGGCATCGGGTGCCGCAAGCAACGGAAAGCCTCTGTTGAAGTTGGTGCGGGTGCCCAGATGGAAGCGGCCCTGATGCTCGCCGAAATGATACTGGGCGCGGCCGATCGGGTTGGCCCATGGCACGATGGTGATGTTGCCCTTGATGCGGCCTTCGGCTTCGGCCTTGGCGAGCATCGGCATCAAGGCATCGATGGCGACCACGCCCGGAAGTTCGCCGGCATGGAGTGCCGCCTGTAGATAGGCCGAGGGCGCCGCCTTGTCGGCGCCGGTGAAGCGGAACACCGGGAATTCGTAGGAAACGCCATCGCTGTCGCCGGCGATGCGTTCGATCGATTTCTGCATGACTTCCTCCTTCGGCAGGCGGAGAGACATGCCCCGCGGCGAGGCCATTGTCGATTGGTCCAATTTGTCGCGCTATGGGCGCACTACTCGGCGGGTTGTGCGACGGGGATCCGCCGGTCCAGGGCCTGTGACAGCACCGCCACGGTGACCGCGAGCAAAGCGAGCACCGCGCCGACCAGGGGCAGATGGGCATAGGAAACGCCAGCCGAAAGGGCCACGCCGCCGATCCATGCCCCGCTGGCGTTGCCGACATTGAAGGCGCCCTGGTTGAGCGTGGCGGCAAGGTTCGGTCCTTCGGAAGCCGCCTCGACGACGCGGATTTGCAGCGGCGGCACGACGACGAAGACCAGCAGCCCCCACAGGAAGACCACGCCGATGGCGACGCTTGGGATCGCGCCGAACTGCATGAAGCCGACGAACAGGACCGCCATCAAAAGCAGCGTGCCGATGACTGTCGGCATCAGCTTCCAGTCGGCCAGCCGGCCGCCGATGACGTTGCCGATGGTCATGCCGGCGCCGAACAGCAAGAGCACCCAGGTGACCGCCGAGGTCGACAGGCCGGACACGTCGCTGAGATAGGGCTTGATGTAGGTGAAGACGGCGAACAGGCTGGCCGAGGCCAGCGAGGCGATCAGCATCGCCAGCCAGACCTGCAACTTGCCCAGCACGCGCAGTTCGCCGCGCAGGCCGCCGCCGCTCGGCTCGGCGACATCGGACGGCACCAGCCAGGCGATGGCCGCGACCGAGATCAGGCCGATGCCGACCACGGCCAGGAAGGTGGAGCGCCAGCCGAAAGCTTCGCCAAGCGCCGTGCCGGCCGGAACGCCCAGAATGTTGGACAGCGTCAGGCCGGCGAACATCAGCGCGATGGCGCTGGCGCGCTTGTTGCGGGGCACCAGGCTTGCCGCGACGACCGAGCCGATGCCGAAGAAGGCGCCGTGGCCGAAGGCGGTGAAGACGCGCGCGGCCATCAGCAGCCAGTAGTTGGGGGCGATGGCGCAGAACAGATTGCCGACAACAAACAGGGCGGCCAACCCGACCAGCACCGGCTTGCGTGGCAGATGCGCCGTGGCCATGGCGACGATCGGCGCGCCGAAGACGACGCCCAGCGCATAGCCGGTGACCAGCAGGCCGGCGGCGGGGATCGTCACGCCGAGATCGGCGGCGACCTCCGGCAGCAGCCCCATGATGACGAATTCGGTGGTGCCGATGCAGAAGGACGCAATGGCAAGCGCAAGGATCGGCAACGGCATGGGGCGTCCAGACTGAATCGGTTCAATTTTAGACTGCGCGACGATCCATGCCGGGCGCAACATACATCGCTGCAATGCAGCAATGCAGAAAGGATAGAGCAGATCCGCAACGGGCTGCCGAGGCATCGGACCGGAAGCCGAACAGGTTTCAGGCCAGCGGCTTCAGCTCCTGCGCGATGGTGGGCAGCAGTTCCGAGACGGTCGGATGGATGTGCACGGCGCGCGCCAGCGTGTCGACGGGCGCCTTGGCGTACATCAGGTCGAGCACGCAATGCACCGCCTCGTCGCCGCCGGGGCCGAGCACCGAGCAGCCGAGGATTTCCCTGGTGTCGGCATCGACAAGGATCTTCATGAAGCCTTGCGTCTCGCCCTTTTCGACGGCGCGGCCGACGCGCGTCATCGGCCGTTGGCCGACCAGCGCCCGGCGGCCGGATTTCCTGACCGCGGCCTCTGTCATGCCGCAGCGGCCGAGCGGCGGGTCGATGTAGAGCGCGTAGGCCTCGATGCGGTCGCTGACCTTGCGCGGATCGTTGTCGAGCAAGTTGGCGGCGACGATCTCATAGTCGTTGTAGGAGGTGTGGGTGAAGGCGCCCCTGCCGTTGCAGTCGCCCATCGCCCAGATGCCTGGCACGTTGGTGCGCAACTGGTCGTCGATGGTGACGAAGCCGCGTTTGTCGACTTCCACGCCGGCCTTGTCGAGCCCGAGATCGTCGGTGTTGGGGGTGCGGCCGAGCGCCAGCAGCACGTGCGAGCCGACAGCCGGCGGCTTGCCGACGGAGAAGGTCACGGCGATATCCCCGCCCTGTCTGGCAAAGCCGATGTCGTCGGCGCCGAGATGGACGGCGATGTCTTCGTTTTCGAGAATCGACAGGATGGCGGCGGAGACGTCCTCGTCCTCGCGGCCGGTCAGGCGCGGGCTCTTTTCGATGACGGTGACTTCCGAGCCGAAGCGGCGGAACATCTGCGCGAATTCGAGCGAGATGTAGCTGCCGCCGACAACGATCAGGTGGCGCGGCAGCACGTCTAAATCCATCATCGTGGAATTGGTCAGGTAGTCGATGTCGTGGACGCCGGGCAGGTCGGGCACAGAAGCGCGGCCGCCGGTGTTGAGGAAGACCTTTTCGGCGGTCAGAAGTTCGTCGCCGACGCGCACCGTGTTGGCGGTCTCGAAGCGTGCGTGGCCGCGATAGAGGGTGCAGCCCTTCATGCCGGCGATCCATGTCTCCAGATTGGTGCGGGCGTTGATCGTCACCTTGTCCTTGCGCGCCTTGATCACTTTGTAGTCGACCCCGACGGGGCCTGAGAGCGTCACGCCATAATCGGCGGCGCGCCTGGCGAGATGCGCGGCATAGGCGCTGGCGACCATGGTCTTGGTCGGCATGCAGCCGGTGTTGACGCAGGTGCCGCCGACCAGCTTGCGCTCGATCAGCGCCACGCTCATGCCAGCGGCCGTCAGCCGGCCGGCCAATGGCGACCCCGCCTGGCCAGCGCCGATGATGATGGCGTCGAAAGTCTTGGCTGTCATGCCACCGCCGCCACGATCAGCAGGCCGCCGATGATCGCCACCGCGTCCTCGATGAAGGCGGCGGGCGGATCCTTGCCGAAGGCGGCTGCCAGCCGGCCGCGCGCCTCGGCGCCACCCAGCGTGCCGATGACCGCGCCGATGGCGCCGGCGATCAGGCCGCCGATGGTGGAGCCACCCGTGGCGCCGATTACCGCACCGCTGAAGGCGCCAAGCAGGATGCGGGCGCCGAATTGCTGCGGCACCTTGCGGCTGGGCGTCGACGGCAGCTGGTCGGTGACCAGTTCGATGATGGCCAGGATGGTGAAGATGCCGACGGCGGCCCAGTGGCTCATGAAGCTTGCCCAGGTGCCGGCAACCGGCAGCCAGCCGAGCCAGGCGCCCCAGGCGACGGCGGCCGGCGCGGTCATGGCGCGCAGGCCGGCAATGACGCCGATCAACAGTGCGAGAACATAAAGCATGGTAGATCCCCTCGATCCCCGGGCCAGGACAGCCCTGAGCAGGCAGGCTACCATAGGTCCGATATTTGGCCAGTGCTTGCGTCCGCACTTTTCTGCCGGCCGCGATTGTGCTTTGCAATGACGTCGATTGGAGACCCGTCATGGCTGAGAGCGAGCGCACAAGGATGGCCGCCGGCCAATGGTACACCTGCCTCGATGACGAATTGGAAGCCTTGCGAGCCAAGGCGCGCGATGCGGTGTTCGAGCACAACACGTTGCCGCCGAGGCAGCGCGGCAATCTCGGGCCTGCCCTTAAGACATTGCTGGGCGGCGTGGGCGAGGGCGCCCGCATCGAAGCGCCGTTCCATTGCGCCTATGGCTTCAACATCTTTCTCGGCGACAATGTTTTTCTCAACGCCGGCTGCACCATCCTGGACACGGCGCCGGTGCGCATCGGCAAGGGGACGCTGCTCGGCCCCAATGTCCAGATCTATTGCGCCGAGCACCACAGGCAAGCGGCGGGACGGCAGGCGGGACTGGAGATCGCCAGGCCGGTCGAGATCGGCGCAAATGCCTGGATCGGCGGTAGCGCGGTCATCCTTGGCGGCGTCAGCATCGGCGAGGGCGCCATCGTCGGCGCCGGTGCGGTGGTGACGCGCGACGTGCCCGCCGACACCACGGTGGTCGGCAATCCGGCGCGGGCGGTTAAACTCGATTGACGTTATGCGGCGGGAAGCGGATCGTTGCTTCAAAGCCGTCCTGCTGGCCGGAAGCCGGTGAATCCAGGGTCAGGGTCGCACCGATCTGTTGTAGTATTCTATTGACGATCGCCAGTCCGAGGCCTGATCCTTCGGCACGTGTTTCACCGCGTTCGAACCGTTTGACAAGGCCATCCGGGGCCGGAACCACCGGACCTTGGTTGACCACGCTGAGCCGGGCATCATCAGTGATGCGAATGACAACTTCGCCGCCTTCGGTGCCATGCCGCAATGCGTTCTCGATCAGGTTGCGCAGGATTATTGCCAGTGCATCTGTGTCGATCGCGACCAGCGCCTTGCCATTGTCAGGCGTCTTAAGGCGAAGGCGGCCCTTGTTCTGGCCGCGCTGCTCGAAGTCTTCGACCACCAATGCTGCGACCGCGGCAAGATCGGCTGGTTTGCCGGCAACTGCTACTCCAGCATCGGCACGCGCTAGCTGCATCAGCTTTTCGGACAGGTCGGCGAGATCGGACAGGGCCGCCCTTATCTGGCGTGGGCGCTTTTTTTCTGCCTCGTCCGAAGCTTCCGCGATCAGTCGCTCCGTCTGGGCCAGCGCGCCGGCGATCGGTGTGCGCAGTTCATGCGCGGCATTCGCCGTGAATTCCTTTTCGGCGTCGAGTGCCATGTTGAGACGCCGCATCAGGCTGTTGACAGACTTGGCGATGGCCGCGAGTTCGGAGGGCAGGTCGTCGGTGCGGATCGGAGCGAGATTGTCACCGTGACGGGCGCTAATCTCGCCGCGCAGCGTCGCGATCGGCCTCAGGAAGCGCGCCAGGGTCAGCCACGCGACCAGCGCGCTCAACGGAATGAGGATGACCATCGGTATCAGAAAGCCGGTGGCGGCTTCCAGCGTTTCCTCATTGCGCCGTGCATCGAGCTCGGCGACCTGAATGAAGACCGTGCCGCTGACCGCCGGCTCGGTGTAGATGCGCCATCCAGAAGCCTCGGAAAATCCCTGCACGAGTTCAGCCGTGAGCGGCTCCGCGGGAGCATCATAGGAGTGTATGAGAACGCGACCGCCGGCGTCCCGCACTTGGAAAATCAGGCGGCCACCGTCGTCGTCCGAAACAGCCTCCGCAAGCCGGCGCGGCGATTGCGACGGCTCGCGTCCGAAAAGATCGTCGATGACCAGCGGCAGCAGCCGACGCGCTGATTCCTGCATGGAACTGTCCATGGCTTCGTTGATTTCACGATGCAGCGTGATACTTCCAGTGCCCGCGGCGACGAGGCCGAAGGCGACCGTCAGCAGGATCAGCGAGACAACGACGCGACCCGCAAGGCTGTCGAGGACCCTCATGGAGATGCCAGCCGGTAGCCTAGCCCCCTTACGGTCGTCAACGCTCCGCGCCCGATCTTCTTGCGCAGGCGGCTAACATAGACTTCGACGGTGTTGCTTTCGATCTCTGCGCCAAAGGCATAGAGCGCATCCTCGATCTGGTTCTTGCCTATCGTCATGCCGGGTCGGCGCAAGAACTGCTCCAGCACTGCCCATTCGCGGGACGTCAGCATGGCCTCAGCGCCGTTAACCACGACGCGGCGGGCCGCTTGATCGATCTCGAGGAGTCCGAGCCGGACCAAAGGGTTCGGGTTTCCGGCATAGCGGCGCGCGACCGCGGCAAGGCGTGCGGACAACTCGCCGAGATGGAAGGGCTTGACCAGATAGTCGTCGGCGCCGGAATTCAGGCCCGCTATGCGGTCCGAGAGCTGGTCGCGCGCGGTCAGGATGATGACTGGCGTATCAGCGCCCTTACGACGCAGCGTTTTCAGGAATTCGAGGCCCTTGCCATCAGGCAGATGCAGGTCGAGCAGGACGAGTTCATAGGAGACGACCCGCAGGTGATCGCCGGCACCGCCAAGCGTCGTGCTCCAGTCCACGGCATGGCCGTCGGCGGCGATGTGATCGCGCACCGCCTCGCCCAGCACGGGGTCGTCTTCGATCAGCAGAACGCGCACCTTGCCTCCGTGTCCACGGCAACACGCCGCCTTCATGCGGCACAAGGCTGACAGCAAGCTGAACGAAAGCCAATCGCGGCTTTTGGACAATGCGAGTGCGTTCAGGGCAAGGTGCTTTCACGGCGAGGTGCGTTCAGGCTGCTGTCAGGTTTCAGGGGCAGGGTCCGCGACATCGGAATTGGCCGATGGAGAAAACAAGATGAAACCCCTGATCCTGACCGCGCTGGTGATGGTTTTTGCCGGGCCGGCCTTCGCTGCCGACAGATGCGATGTGCCCACCGACCAGTGGCAGCCGCGTGAAGCGCTGCAAAAGAAGCTTGAAAGCGAGGGCTGGAAGGTCCGCAGCATCAAGACGGAAAACGGCTGCTATGAAGCCAAGGCGCTCGATGCCAACGGCAAGAAGCTGGAAGCCGTCTTTAATCCCAAGACGCTCGAGTCGGTTGGCGCCGATTCCGACGACGGTTGATCGCCATGAACGTCACCGCTTCGACACGAGGGACTTTGGTCCAGGTCTGGAGCCCCTACGTCCGCCTCTTTCACTGGTCGCTGGTCCTGTGCGTTGCGGTGGCGTGGCTGTCTTCTGGCGAAACCATGAAGGTGCATGAGCTGGCCGGCTACAGCGCGGGCGTGCTGATCACATCTCGGCTGATCGCCGGCTTGGCCGGATCCGGATACACGCGCTTCCATCAGTTCGTGCACGGACCGCGCGCGGTCGGCTTGTATCTCTCCGATGTGGCGAAGGGCGATGAAAAGCGCTATCTCGGCCATAACCCTGCCGGCGGCGCCATGGTGCTGGCACTTCTGGCCTGCGTGGCAGGAATTGCACTTACCGGCTGGATGCAGACCACCGACACTTGGTGGGGGGTGGGTTGGGTCGAGGACACGCACAAGATCCTGGGCAATGGCATCCTGGTGCTGATCGGGCTGCATGTTGGTGGCGTGTTGCTGGCCAGCCTGCGCCATGGCGAAAACCTTGTTCGTGCCATGGTCACCGGCCGTAAACGTGCGCCATCGCCGGAGGACGTCGCCTGACCACATCGCCCTGATCACGGGGACCGGAATGCAAAGGGCGCTGCGGCGACGCGCGCCCTTTGCCGTTATGCCTCAGGACGCTGCGTGCACCATGTCCTCCCGCCGATCGCCTCGCCTGGAAAACTCCCGCCGGTATTGCGCCGGCGATGTCCTCAGTCTCGCGGCAAAATGCTGGCGCAACGAGGTGGCGCTGCCGAAGCCGGCTTCGAAGGCGACGATGTCCATCGATTTCTCCGTCGCCTCCAGCAAGCGCTGCGCCAGCTCGATCCGCTGGCTGGTCAGCCAATCGCCAAAACTGGTGCCGATCGATTTCTGGAAGCGGCGGGTGAAGGTGCGCCGGGTCAGGCCGGCGGCTTCGGCGACGCTGTCGAGGCTGTGCGCCTCGCCGAGCGTGGCGCGCACCGCGTCGAGCGCCCTGGTGAAGCGGTCGGCGTCAGCGCTTTTTGCCACGGGGCGCTCGATGAATTGCGCCTGCCCGCCCTGGCGGTGCGGGGAAAGGACGATCTGGCGGGCGAGCCGCAGTGCTGCTTCCGCGCCGTAGCGGGCGCGCACGATGTGGAGACAGCAGTCGAGGCCGGCCGCGACCCCGGCCGAGGTCACGACGTCGCCATTGTCGACATAGAGCACCGTGGCATCGACCGCGATGTCTGGATGGAGTTCCTGCAGCCGCTCGGAGTAGGCCCAGTGCGTCGCGGCGCGGCGTCCTGAAAGCAGTCCAGCCGCGGCAATGGCAAAGGTTCCGAGACACAGTCCGACAATCAATGCACCATGCTCGTGCGCTCTGCGTATCGCCTCCATCAACACTGGCGCCGGCGGCTCGCCGAGATGATGCCAGCTTGGGATGATGACGATATCGGCGCCGTCGAGTCCTTCGAGCCCATGCGGTGCGGCAACCGTCAGTCCGGCTTCGGTGTGGACCGGGCCGGCCTTGACCGCGCAGATGCGGAACTCGAAGCGCGGCAGCCCAAGCGCCGTCCTGTCCTCGCCGAACACCAGGCATGGCACGGAGAGATGGAATGGGCTGATGCCGTCGAAGGCTAGGACGGCAATGATCGGGTCGGTCATGGGGGGCTTCCAGCAGGTGATCGCGGATTGTCCCAATTCTTTCGAATGATGTCAATCGGGACACTTTTGGTCGCTTGGCGATATCCCTATTTTCGGCCCCATCGCATTCAAGCCGGAAAGGAAAACACCATGTCTGACCCAGTCAAAACCGCACCGCGCCGCGCTCTCATCGTCATCGACGTCCAGAACGACTATGATGGCGGCAATCTCGCCATCCAGCATCCGCCGTTCCGCGACAGCGTCGTCAACGTGGCGCGGGCCATGGATGCGGCCACTGCTGCCGGCGTCAAGGTAGTGGTGGTCAAGCAGATGGCACCCGAGACATCGCCAGTTTTCGCCAAGGGCAGCCATGGCGCCGAATTGCATCCGGAGATCGCCAGGCGCGGCCGCGACCACTATATCGAAAAGAACCTGCCTTCCGCCTTCACCGGCACCGACCTCGAGGATTGGCTGCGCGCCAACGCCATCGATACGCTCACGGTGGTCGGCTACATGACGCATAATTGCGATCTGTCGACCATCATCCACGCCGTGCATATGGGCTTTGCGGTCGAATTCCTGTCCGACGCCACCGGCTCGCTACCTTATGCCAACAGCGCCGGCTATGCCTCGGCGGAGGAGATTCACCGCGTGGTCACGATCATCCTGCAGTCGCGCTTCGCGGCGGTGCTCAAGACCGCCGAGTGGGTGGAATGCCTGAAGACCGGCGCCTTGCCGGAGCGCGATACGATCTACGCCTCCAACCAGCGGGCGCTGGCGCGCAACGCGGCCTAGCAATGTCCGCAAACAGAAAGGGCGCCGCATCGCTGCGGCGCCCTTTCGTGTCTAGTGTTCATAATGTCTAGAACAGGCCTTCGATCTGGCCCATCTCGTTGAGGAAGATCTTTTCCGAGGACGGTGCCTTGGGCAGGCCGGGCATGGTCATGACTTCGCCGCAGATGATGACGACGAAGCCAGCACCGGCCGAAAGCCTGACTTCGCGCACCGGCACGGTGTGGCCGGTCGGCGCGCCGCGCAGGTTCGGGTCGGTCGAGAACGAGTACTGGGTCTTGGCCATGCAGACCGGCAGGTTGCCGTAGCCGGCGTCTTCCCAGGCCTTGAGCTGGTCGCGCACCGACTTGTCGGCGATCGCCTCCGAGCCGCGATAGATGCGCTGGACGATGGTGTTGATCTTCTCGAACAGCGGCATGGCATCGGGATAGAGCGGCGCGAATTGCGAGGCGCCGGATTCGGCCAGCGCCACCACCTTGTTGGCAAGATCCTCGATGCCGGCCGAGCCGTTGGCCCAGTGCTTGCACAGGATCGCCTCTTCGCCCATCGAGGCGACATAGTCCTTCATCGCCTGGATTTCGGCGTCGGTGTCGGAATAGAAATGGTTGATGGCAACCACCGCCGGCACGCCGAACTGGCGGATGTTCTCGATATGGCGGCCAAGGTTGGCGCAGCCCTTCTTCACCGCCTCGACGTTTTCCTTGCCGAGGTCTTCCTTCTTGACGCCGCCATTCATCTTCATGGCGCGCACAGTGGCGACGATGACGGCGGCTGCCGGCTTGAGGCCAGCCTTGCGGCACTTGATGTCGAAGAATTTCTCGGCGCCGAGATCGGCGCCGAAGCCGGCCTCGGTGACGACGTAGTCGGCGAGCTTCAGCGCCGTGGTGGTGGCGACGACCGAGTTGCAGCCATGCGCGATGTTGGCGAACGGGCCGCCATGCACGAAAGCCGGGTTGTTCTCCAGCGTCTGCACGAGGTTGGGCTGCATGGCGTCCTTCAGGAGCACGGCCATGGCGCCGTCGGCCTTGAGGTCGCGGGCATAGACCGGCGACTTGTCGCGGCGATAGGCGACGATGATGTCGCCAAGGCGCTTTTCCAGATCCTTCAGGTCGGTCGACAGGCACAGGATCGCCATGACTTCCGAGGCGACGGTGATATCGAAGCCGGCCTCGCGCGGGAAACCGTTGGCGACGCCGCCGAGCGAGCAGATGATCTCACGCAGCGCCCGGTCGTTCATGTCCATGACGCGGCGCCACACCACGCGGCGGGTGTCGATGCCGAGCTCATTGCCCCAGTAGATATGGTTGTCGATCAGCGCCGACAAAAGGTTGTGCGCGGTGGTGATGGCGTGGAAGTCGCCGGTGAAGTGGAGGTTCATGTCCTCCATCGGCACGACCTGTGCGTAACCGCCGCCGGCGGCACCGCCCTTGACGCCGAAATTCGGGCCGAGCGAGGCCTCGCGGATGCAGACGATCGCCTTCTTGCCGATGCGGTTCAGGCCGTCGCCGAGGCCGACCGTGGTGGTGGTCTTGCCTTCGCCGGCCGGGGTCGGGTTGATGGCGGTGACCAGGATCAGCTTGCCGTCCTTGTTGCCTTTCACCGACTTGATGAATTCGGCTGATATCTTGGCCTTGTCGTGGCCATAGGGCAGCAGGTGTTCGGTCGGGATGCCGATCTTCTGGCCGATCTCCTGGATCTGCTTTTTCCTGGCGCCGCGCGCGATCTCGATGTCGGACTTCACTTCGGCCATAACGGCTTTCCTCTGGATTGGACGGTGGAGGGGACGGGGTTGATCTCTATCGCAAACAGGTTGAAACCGGGCGCGCGGGCATGTTCTAACCCTCTCGCTGCCGTGACGTCAACTTGCATGCAACTATGTTTCCTCTAGAGAAAATTCCTCTGCGGCCGGCCGACCTGTCCTCGGTTCTTCCTGGCTCCGCTTGCCGCGCCGTATAGAAGCCAGAGCAGGGAGGCTTCCGCCGTCTCAAAACAGCCGCACAATGCACCGAATGCGACAGAGGCGACGACGCAAATCCGCCATCGCCGGTGCAGCAGTATCCGGCGCTACTGGGTCAGAACATTGCTGATCTCGACCATGTTGGAGCGCACACGCAGGATGTAGAAGCCCATCGTCGTCAGGTGTGTCGGCAAAAGCCAACCATCCTCGCGGCCATTGGCGATGATGAAGGGCTGGATCCTGAGAGCCGAGACGAACTGGGCATCCATCGTGTCCCACAGGCTCTGCAGATGCTTTTCCTTGAGGACGTCCTCGAAATCGGCCTGAGCGCCTTTCATCAGCCCGTAATAGGCGTAGAGCTGGCCATAGGCGAACCAGTAGCGGTCGTCGGCGCGGGTGTCGAACCAGCCATTGTTGTGATTTTCGGCACGCTCCTTGAGGATGGCCGAGGTTGAACCGATGTCCGAAGCAATGCGGTCGATATACTGCTTCAGATTGTCGGCGCGGGCATCGAAGGTCGCCTGGCAGGTGGCGAGGCGAGCGTTGAAAGAGCGCAGATTGCCCATCGCACGGCGATACATGCTGGGCGTGGTCGCGGTCATGCCGTTGCGGCTGATGTACCAGATGGACTCGTCATACTGCAGCTGACCGCGGGCATCCTGGAGATTGGTATCGATCTGCGAGGTGGTGCGCACGCGGCCAAGATTGTCGGCAAGCTCGGTGGCGGTGCGCCGCACCGCCTGGTTGATGCCACGCTGGAACGAAGCCTTGTTGTCCATCCAGGGCGTGTCGTCCCAGTCGATGCCGAACAAGCCGAGCTTGTAGAGGACCATCGACGAGACCCAGGCATTCTGATTGACGTTGAAGTCGATCAGATCGGCCGCCACCTGGGCGATGGCGGAGTTGCCGCAAGTCTTGGCCGTGTCGGTGCCGCTGCCGGCGGCGACCTGCTCGCCGGCGGAGACATTGCGCTTCTCGAAAGTGTAAGTGTCGGGATAGGTCGGGTTGAAATTGCTCCACCATTGGGTGGCGTAGAAGAAATTGGCGTAGAGGCCGACCAGCACCAGCAAAGCCAGGCCGACCACCGCCTTGAGGATCCAGCCGCGCTGCGTATACCAGCGCCCGGCCCACAGGAAAGGCCACAGGATCACACCGATGACGAGGCCGATGCCGCGGCCGATCCACTGGAAGATGCGGGTGAAGAAATTCACGATCGGATCAAGCATGGCTCACGTCACCCCCTCAAAGCATGATGTCAAAAAAGTTGCGGACTTTTTGAATAACATGCACCAAAACAACAAGTTAGAACGAAATAACGGGTCATTTCATTCTAGTCGGTCAGACCGTAGAGGCGCGTGCGAAACGCCACCTTGTCCTTCAAATATGTGGTTTTCAGAACGTCCACAACATGCGATCGCCACCCGTCGCTGAAGCCGTCATAGTCCTTGTAGAAGCCCTGCTTGTTGAAGATGTAGCGCGAGACGAAGTCCGACGGCACGAAATCCGAGATCAGACGGTTGGTCAGCCATGCGTCCGGATGGTCCGGCTTGGCACGGGTCACCAGGAAGCGCTGCTGTGGAAACACATCTTCGATCTTGAGGTGGCCAAGCTGGGCGATCTCGCGCTTGGCGGCATTGAGGAAGGGGAAATTGCCGTCCTTGGCGATCAGGTCGGCATGGCTCTGGATCCAGGTCTGCAACCAGACCTTGTCGACATCGGTCAGGTTGCGGTCGGGTTCGGCGTCGCGGATCAGCGCACGCACCACCATCTCGGCCCGGTGCTCGAGATAGCCGGACGACTCGATCCATGAGGCGCGCGGCAGTTCGATGCGGCCGGTGCTGGCCAGGAACTTGAACACCTTGTCGGCGTCGTTGATCGAGAGATAGCTGACCTGCCAGGGCCGCGAGCGGCGGAAGCCGGGGGCGGCCGGATCGCTGATCACCGTCGTCATGTCGGGGTCGACGAACACGTAGAGCCCGCCGAAATGGCTGGTCCAGTAGGCGTTGTGGCGGAAGATCACCTGGTCGGGCACCAGCGCGTTCTCGCGGATGTCGCCGCAGATTTTCGCCAGCTCCACCATGCGGGTCAGCATGGCATTGTCGCGCCAGGCGTCCGGCTCCTGCTTCAGCCTATCGACGAGCTTGCCGAGTTCGGCCGCCTTGCCCAGCACGTCCTCGGCGGAAAGCACCTTGAACTCGACCTGGCTGATCGACAGCAGGTCCTCGATGTCGTTGACCTTGGGAACGGTATCCTCGATCTCGCCGTAGATGACATCCTTGATGGTCAGCGCGTCGATGGCGCGCTGGTTCTTGGACATGAACTCGAACATCAGCTGCGAGGTGTTGGAGAAGGCGGTGTGCACCACCGGCAAGTCGATCTGCGACGGCGTCAGGATGATGAAGCGGCGGTTGACCTCGTTGGGATCGAGATAATCAGGGTCGCCGCATTCATCGGCGATCTCGGGCGAGAAGCCGGTGCGGTCGATCTGGAAGCTCGCAAGCTTGGTCGGCTTGAGGCCGAAGGCCGCCAGCGCCTTGTTGTAGCGCTGGACGAGATGCGGCTCGTCGACGGTGAGCAGTCGGCCATAGATGAGTTCGTTGTCGCGCAGAAGGTCGGGTTTTTTGGCGCTCATTTTGCCTTCTCCCCGTTCACGGGGAGAAGGTGCCCGAAGGGCGGATGAGGGGCGCGAGCCTTCCTTCTCCCCTTGTGGGAGAAGGTGGATCGGCGCGCAGCGCCGAGACGGTTGAGGGGTGGGTGACGGATCGCCGTCCTTGCCAAGCTGGAACACCCCGTCGCCTTCGGCGACACCTTCTCCCACAAGGGGAGAAGGAAATGCCGGCGCACGTCACGCATTCCACAGTCCCTTCTTCTTCATCTCCTCCATCTCACGCCCCGCCCTCTCGCGCAGCCTTGCGTCGCGCAGCAGCTTCTCCACGGCGGCATCATCGGACTTGTCGGAATAGCGGAATTCCGAGTCGGCGTAGCGGTTGATCTCCTGCATGACCATGTTCATCGAGAACGGCCCGCGCAGTTCCTCGATCATGGCTTTCTTGTCGTCGTAGGCCTTGTGCATGAACGCTTCCGGCTTCTCGAACCAGTCGTCGGGAAGCTCGATGTCCATGGCGCGCATCTTGATGGCGTCGGTGACGTTCTTGATCGCGCGGCCGGTGAAGCGCGGCTCGGCATCCTTGATCAGGTGCAGGTAGGTGCCGATGTCGGCCATGGTCTTGGGCGCGCCATTCTCCTTCATGTAGCGCTCGTAGACCTTCATCAGGCCGTCCTCCTGCGGCTTCTCGTGCTCCTCGTAGGCCTCGGTCACGGCGCGCTGGATTTCCTGCGCGGCGTAGAGTTCGTGGTCACCGAGCGGGATCTTGTGGTTCTTGCCGGCGAGCAGCACGAAGATGTCGATGTAGTCGTCGCGGCTCTGCGGCCCGTCGACCAGCCAGCGGGCGCCGGCGCGCTGGCGCAGCGCATCGTCGACATTTTCGGGATAGTTGGAAAACATGCCGAACGAGCAGTTGCCGCGCACCACGGTGGCGGCACCGGCGAACGCGTCCATCAAGACGCCGGTGATCTCCTGCTGGCCGGCGGAGGCGCGGTCGTCGGAGCGTTTGGCGGCCACCTGGTCGATGTCGTCGATGGTGCCGAAGCCAATGACGCGCGGGTTCAGCACATTGTTGATGAACTGGCGGCAGTTCTGGCCCGACTTGCCCTGATAGGACGAGATCTGGTCGACGCCGAAATTCTCGTAGGCGAAGGGATAGCCCGCGACCTGGCAGTAGCCGTTGACCAGACCGGCGATCATCTGGATCAGCGTCGTCTTGCCGGTGCCGGGCGCGCCGTCGCCGATGAAGGTGAACAGGAAGCCGCCGAGTTCGACGAACGGGTTCAGCTCGCGCTCGAAATCGTAGGCCATCAGCATCTTGGCGAGCTTGACCGATTGGTATTTGGCGATGTGGTTGCCGACGACCTCTTCGGGCGTCTTGAAGGTCATCACCAGCGGCTTGGAGCGCTTGCCGGGGGCGACGTCGAAGCCGTCGAGAGTGAAATCGTCGGCGTCGATGCGGATATGGGCGTTCTCGAATGGCCCTATGCCGTCGAAGCGACCTTTTCGCGCCAACAGCCCATCGATGGCGACACGGGCAAAGGCGCGCGCGCGCGTCATCAGGTCGGCGTCGTCGGATGCGCCCGATATCGCCTTGTCGAGGCCGGCCAGGATCGACTTCACCGCGTCCTGCGGCGTATCGAACAGGAAATCCGGCTCCGGGATGTCGTTGGGCGCCTCGCCGTCGCTGTCGATCAGCTGGAACAGATAGGATGCCAGGCTGAAGGCGGAGATATAGGCGGAGGCCGACAGCAGCTTCTTGAAGGCCGATGCCTCGTCGCCTTCGAGCGGGGCGCGGGTGTTCTTCGCCTGCAGGCTTTCGAGGTCGGAGCCTTCGGCGAAAACATCCGATATGGCCAGGGCAATGGCCGTGCCGCGCCGGGCGCGAAACAGAAGCGTGTGCTGCGGGATGGTGAGCAACTGGTCGTCGGGATGGACGGCGCCGACTGTCTTCGACAGCTCGACCTCGCGCGTGCGGCGCACCGAACCCACCGATACAGTGGAGACGAAGCGGCGGTTGGTGCCGGCCAGCGCCGTGCCGGATTCTCGCGAGGGATCCTCCAGCACGACGATGCGGGTGATGAAGCTCTGCGCGGTGGCGCGGTGCTTCTCGATTGCCGCTTCCGGGATGGTGGTCAGGCCGGTATCCATGAAGGTTGCTCCGTGGTGTGACGGTCAGACGTCCGAGATGACCTGTCCGTTGGACAGGATGTGGACCTTGTAGCCGGAAAAGATCTTCTGCGCCTCGCCGGCGGCGTAGAGCGCCTGGTAGGCCTCGTGCGGGATCAGTGCGTGGTTCTCGTAGCTCGACACGCCCTGGCGCGCGGCCTCCAGATCGTCAGTGTTGATGAAGAATTCCTGGGTCGTCTTCTCGCTTGAAAACAGCCCCCTGCGGCCAGGTTTCTCGGCCTTGGAATAGACTTCCTGGATGGTCCAGGTCAAAAGCCAGGCATTCTCGGGCTTGCGCACCTTGGCCAGCACCTCGGTCACCGTCGAATTGTTGTCGGTGATACCAGCCGAATAGAAGGGACCGAGCACGACGCGGCGCAATTGCTTGGGGTGCAGCGGCTCGAAATCCTTGTCGAGGTTGACGGCGATCGTCGCCGGCGACAGGGTGTAGGCGGAATTCTTCTCGGTGAAATCATCGAAGCGGTGGGCGAGCTCCGGATTGAGCAGGCCGTCGACCGGCAGCGGAATGTCGACCTTGTCGTTGAGCTTGCCGTTCCTGTCGACGAGCTGGCTGACCATGGTTTCCGAGGAATCTTCCACCGTCACCATGTAAACCAGGGGCAGGTTGGCGCTGCCGTCGAATGTCGCCCAATGGACGAGATAGTAGGGCCGCGCCGTCTTCGGGTTGACCGAGACCTTGGCGGTCTGCGCCAGGGTGAAAGGCCCGAAGGTCTGCTCGCTCTTGACGTCCTCGAGATAGAGCCGCTCGGCCATCGACTTCTGCAGCGCCTCGGGGAATTCCTTGTGGCGCAGGATGAAATCGGCCATCTCCTCGCGCAATTCGCCGGCCAGCGGGATGTTGGCGAGCCGGCTGTCCGCCTGGCGGCGGTCGTTCTCCAGTTCGAGCAGGTTCTGGAACACTGGAAAGCCGCTTTCGGCGCGCGAAATGCGGAACGTGTCCACGAAGCCCAGCCGGTTGCGCCAGCAGGAGAAGGATTTGTCGAGCCGGGCGATGTATTCGGCGACGATCTTGGCGACGATGCCGTGCCGGTAGAGCGGCGAGCGGTCGTCGCGCATGAACACTTCCAGGCCGCTCAGCGCGGCCGTGATCGCCGAGAAATACCGCGCCGCCGCGTCGTTTTCGGGGGTCATGCTACTGGCCTCAAGTCGGAACGCGACACTGGCGAGTGCAGCAATTAAGACTGTACGTAGTTGGCCGAATTGTGCTTCTTCAGCACCTCGTCGAAGCGGCGGGCGAAGGCGTCGTCGGCAAGCTTCTTGCGGCGTTGGATGTCGGCGCTGGCGACCATGTTCTTCTCGTGCATTTCGAGCAGGTCGCCGATGTGCTTTTGCGAGGCGGCGCCGATGCCGGCCATGGTTTCCTCGGCGGTGTTGTCGACCTGGCTGCCCAGCGTGTTGATCTTGTGGGCGACGTCCTGCTGGGCGGCGGTCTTCAGCGAATCTTCCAGCGCCTTGTAGAGCACGATGCGCTGCTCGGTATCGATGGTCAGCTTGTTGATCAGCGTCGACTGTGCCGCGATCTGGTTGTTGAGCGAATCCACGAAGGTCTGGAACATCGAGGTGTAGCGCTCCAGCGTCTGGCTCTCGGCCAGCAGTTCCTGTTCCTTGGCCTGCTTCTCGTTGTACTCGGTGGCGAGCTTGGAGCGCTCGCCTTCGAGCTGCGTGCGGTCCTTCTGGCTGGTCGAGGCGGCGATCTTGTTCTCGATGTCGAGCAGCATCGGGTTGAGCTCCTCGATGCGCTTCTGCACGGCTTCGAGGTTGGACATGGTTGTCTTGCGGCGCTCGATCACCTGCGACAGGCTTGTCTCGGAGGTCTTGTAGCGCTGGTCGAGCACCTCCTTCTGCGCCTTCAGGATGCCGACGATGGTGTCGGACTTGGCCAGCAGTTCCTGCAGATTGCCGGCCAGCGACATGTTGCGGACACGGTCGGTGCGCATGCGTTGCTTGCTCTGGCTGGAAAAGATGCCGATGAAGTTTTCCCAGCCGGTGTAGTTCTTCATGCTCTCGAACTCGGCGCCGAAGACGTTGGTGGCGTCCTCCAGCCCGATGATCAGGTCGGCGATGTTGCCTTCCATCACCTTCTGCTGCTTCAGCACATCCTCGATGCGGGCGTTCTCGATGTCGAAATTGGCGTCGCCGATCTTCTTGTCGGCGGTGGCAAGCGTGTCGAGCACGGTGCCGGACTGCTCGATCTTGGTGCGCATATCCTGGACGACCTGCTTGGTCTTGGCAATTTCGGCATCGAAATTCTGCAATGTCGCCATAGGGGCCTCCCGCTTCGGCATCAGGTCGCTGGTTGCGAACAGCGGCGAATATATGTGGGGTATCAGGGGATTGAAAGACGTGAAGACAGGGACGGTGCGAAAACAAAATATCACGCTGTGCCCTTGAAAGGCAGTGGAGCGGTGGTCATGGCGTGATTAGCTGGTCAGCCGAGCATAGTTCAGCTGATTTTGAACTTCCACGCCGGCAAAGCAGTCAGTCTCCATCGATTATGATGGTCCTGAAGCCGGACAACAACTGACCAGTTGCAGCAGCCGCTCCATGCCGGCCGTCAGCCGGCGCCATCATGCCGCTCAGGGCTTGGGATCGGCCTTCAGATAGGCGATGACGTTGGCGATGTCGTCGTCGCTGCCGAGGCCGCCGAAAGCCATCTTGTTGCCGGGCACCTTCAGCCTGGGCGCCTTGAGGTATTCGGCAAGGTTTGCCTCGTCCCAGACGAGACCGGCGGCGCCGGCGTTTTTCATGGCTTCCGAATAGTGGCCAAGGAAGCTTTCGGCGCTGCCCGCGGTGCGACCGACGACACCCATCAAATGCGGGCCGACCTTGTCGCGGTCGGTGGCCGCTTCATGGCAGGCGATGCAGCGGTTGAAGACGTGCTTGCCCTGCACGGGGTCGCCGCCGGCGTGAGCGGCAATGGAGGTGGCCAGCAGAAGGATGCTGGCTGACGAAACGGCTCGAAGCATGGCTGACCCCCAGGGAGTTCCGGCTGACGGCCTTATAGGGCCGACGCCTTAACAAACGCTGCATCGCGGCGGATTGGGGATGGATGGCCGATCCGGCTGTTCAAGCCTGGGCGGGGTTGCCACGCCGTCAGTTCCTGACGAAGCCGATGAAATCGTCAGGCGCGGCGCGGCCCATCTCTTCCTCCCAGTGGCGGCGGCAGAGCGAAACGTAGACGTCCTTGCCGATCGCCACCTGTTCGCCTTGCCGGGCGACCTTGCCGTCGGGGCCGAGGCGCACGACCATCGTCGCCTTGCGGCCGCAGCGGCAGATGGTGCGGACTTCGCGCAGATCGTCGGCGATGGCCAGCAGCGCGCGCGAGCCGGAAAACAGCTTGCCCTGGAAATCGGTGCGCAGGCCATAGCACATGACGGGGATGTTCAACCGGTCGGCGATGCGGGCAAGCTGCCAGACCTGCTCCTCCTCCAGGAACTGCGCCTCGTCGACGAAGACGCAATGCACGGCGCTGCGCTGATGATGCTCGGCGACACGGGCGAACAGATCGTCGCCGTCGCGGAACATCTCGGCCTCGGTCTCCAGCCCGATGCGCGACGAGATCAGGCCGCTGTCGCCCTTGCGGTAGTGGCCGGCGACGAACAGCATCGTCGTCATGCCGCGCTCGCGATAGTTATATGACGCCTGCAGCAGCATCGTCGTCTTGCCGGCATTCATCGTCGCGTAGTGGAAGTAAAGCTTGGCCATGCCGCCCTGTAAGGTCTGTTGATATTCAGATGAGGCCGGCCTGCAAATGGCGGCTCCCTGCGCTTCCGATGCTCACGTACGAAAAGTACGCTCCGCTTCGGTTCTCGGAACCCACCATTTTCGGCGCGGCCTGACCTGAATCTAAACAGACCTTAAGCCGAGTTGGCGAGGCGCGGGGAGGGGCCGCCGCCGCATTCCCCTGAAAAAGCCGCCATCACGGCAGCCAGATCAGGCTGATCGTACCCGCAAAGCGCCAACCGTGTCGCTGATGGGCCATTGCGCGCCGTTGATCGTGATTGCCTTACCGCTTGAATCCACACCAGAATGGTGTTTGGCTGACGAAACAAGGCGGGCAGAGAAACCGTAACTACGCTTCGCCAAAGAATCACAATGGGAGACTTGTCTATGTCGCGTATGAATTCCTTCGTCGCCGGCCTCGGCCTGGCGGCTTTCCTGTCCACGAGTGCTGCCTTTGCCGGCGATCCGGCAAGCTGCAAGGCCGTGCGTCTCTCCGATGTCGGCTGGACCGACATCCAGGCGACGACCGGCGTCGCCTCGGTACTGCTCACCGCGCTCGGCTACGAGCCGCAAACGATCCAGCTGTCGGTGCCGGTGACCATGGCATCGCTGAAGAACAAGGATCTCGATGTCTTCCTCGGCAATTGGATGCCGTCGATGACCAACGACATCAAGGATTACACCGCCGATGGTTCGGTCGAGACCATCAGCACCAACCTGACCGGCGCAGGCTACGGCATCGTCGTGCCGACCTATGTCGCGGACGCCGGCGTGAAGTCGCTGACCGACATCGGCAAGTTCAAGGACAAGTTCAACGGCAAGATCTATGGCATCGAGGCCGGCAATGACGGCAACCGTATCATCCTCGACATGATCAAGAACCCGAAGGACAATCTTGAGGGCTTCGAACTGGTTGAGTCGTCGGAGGCCGGCATGCTGACGCAGGCCGAGCAGTCGATGAAGAACAATGAGTGGATCGCCTTCCTCGGCTGGACGCCGCACCCGGTGATGGGCGCCATGAAGATCACCTATCTCGACGGCATGGGCGACAGCGGTTTCGGCGCCGCCACCGTCTACACCGTCGCGCGCAAGGGCTACACCACCGAATGCCCGAATGCCGGCAAGTTCATCGCCAATCTGAAGTTCAACCTGGATATGGAAGGCCAGATGATGGACGCCATCCTGAAAGGCGGCGACGCCAACACGGTTGCGACCGACTGGCTGAAGAAAAATCCGGATGCCGTCAAGCCATGGATCGCCGGCGTGACCACCTTCGACGGCGGCGACGCCGCGGCCGCGATCAAGACCGCGCTCGGAGGCTGAGCCGGCTTTTGTTTCGGCCTAGACGCATGACCCCGAAAATCGGCTTTGATTTTCGGAAAGGGTTCATGCGCAAAGAAAAGTGCCACAGCGTCCTTTGCGCGTCTGAAAAGACGCGCGGCGCTGTGGGAAGAAGAGGGCAGCCACTGGAAAAGGCTGCCCTTTTTCATATGCTGTGACAAGATGACGTTGCGAGAGTTGGGGCCGGCGGCTTCGCGCATGAGAGGGGCGATATGGATCCGATTTCGAAATTCATGGTCGATCACAAGATTCCGATCGGCGCCTGGGGAAAGGCGTTCTTCGGTTTCCTCACAGACAATTTCGACACGGTGTTCAGGGCTTTTTCGAATGGGCTGAATTTCCTGCTCGACGGGCTGGTCAACATCCTGCTGATGGTGCCGCCGGTGCTGCTGGCGCTCGTCATCGCTGTCATTGCCTGGCTGCTGCAGCGGTCTCGACCGCTCGCCATCGGCGTATTCCTCGGCCTGATCTTCATCATCAACCAGAACCTGTGGAAGCAGACGGTGCAGACGCTGGTGCTGGTCGTGGCGGCCGCCGCCATGGCGATGGCCATCGGCGTGCCGCTCGGCATCTGGGCGGCGCACAAGCCTAAGGTCTACCGCATCATGCTGCCGGTGCTCGACCTGATGCAGACGCTGCCGACCTTCGTGTACCTGATCCCGGTGCTGACGCTGTTTGGCCTCGGCAATGCGCCCGGCCTCATCGTCACCATCATCTTCGTCATCCCGACCGCGGTCAGGCTCACCCACCTCGGCGTTGTCTCGGTGCCGAAGTCGATCATCGAAGCCGGCGAGGCGTTCGGCGCCACCAAGAGCCAGCTTTTGTGGAAGGTGGAACTGCCCTCGGCATTGCCCACCATCATGGCGGGGCTGACCCAGTCGATCATGCTGTCGCTGTCGATGGTGGTGTTCGCCGCACTAATCGGCGCCGGCGGCCTCGGCACCGAAATCAACCGCGCACTCGGCTCGCGCCGCATCGATCTCGGGCTTGAGGCCGGTCTCGCCATCGTCGTGCTTGCCATCGTGCTCGACCGGATGACCCGCATTGGCGTTGGAGGCAAGAAATGACCGTCGCCGTCGATTTCAAGAACGTCGACATCGTCTTCGGCGCCGACCAGGCGGGCTCGCTGGCGATGATCGACAAGGGCGCGACACGCGCCGAAATCCTCGAGAAGACCGGCAATGTGCTGGGCTGCGCCGACGCCAGCCTCACCGTGCACGAAGGCGAGATTTCGGTGCTGATGGGCCTGTCGGGCTCCGGCAAGTCGACGCTGCTTCGGGCCGTCAACCGGCTTAACGTGGTGTCGCGTGGCCAGGTCCTGGTCAAGGACGGCGACAAGATCGTCGATGTCGTGACTTGCGACCAGGCCACATTGCGGCGCCTACGCCAGAAGCAGGTGGCGATGGTGTTCCAGCAGTTCGGCCTGTTGCCGTGGCGTACGGTGGAAGAAAATGTCGGGCTCGGCCTCGAACTCGCCGGCGTGCCGGACGCCGAACGCAAGGAGCGCGTGCACAGGCAGCTCAAGCTGGTCAATCTCGACCAGTGGTCGAACAAATACGCCCATGAACTGTCGGGTGGCATGCAGCAACGCGTCGGCCTGGCGCGCGCCTTCGCCACCGAAGCGCCGATCCTGTTGATGGACGAGCCGTTCTCGGCGCTCGACCCGCTGATCCGCACCAAGCTGCAGGACGAATTGCTGCAGCTGCAGGCCGAGCTGAAGAAGACCATCATCTTCGTCAGCCACGATTTGGAGGAGGCGCTGAAGATCGGCAGCCATATCACCATCATGGAGGGCGGCCGCATCGTCCAGACCGGCGCGCCCGAAGACATCGTGCTGCGTCCCGCCAACGACTATGTCCGCGACTTCATCGCCAATGTGAACCCGCTGTCGGTGCTGACCGCCTGGAACGTCATGCGCGACCGCCGCGACCTGGAGCATGGCGACAATGGCTGGGTATGGCTCGATCGGCGCAAGACGACGCGCTTCAAGATCGACGACCACGGGCTGGTGGCGGCAGCCGAACGCGACGGCAAGCCGGCGGTCTGGATGTCCTGCGCCGATGTCGAAGCCCAGTCGGAGGAAGCAGCGCAAGTGTTCTGGGCGAATCCCGGCACATCGCTGAAAACGGTGATGCTGGCCATGCACCGCTCGCAGACCGCACCGGTGGCGCTGTTCGACGACCAGTCCCGCTTCGTCGGCGCCATCGGCATCAGGGATGTGCTGAGCGCAGTGCTGCGGCGGTAGTCGAGCGCGGTCTTGCAGGGACAGGGCGCGTTGAAGCGGATTCGGAATTGGCTTTCTAAACCGCGGGTCGCTCAAACGGCGCTCGGCATGCTGCTTGTGATCGCGATGCGATCGATCCTGGAATTCTTCAGGATCGGCGGGGCGACCGGTACGCCGCTGAGTGCAAACCAGCTCTTTTATATCGAAGGGGCGTTCGCGGCAGTCAGTGCCGCGCTGGCGGTTCTTGTCCTGCATGCATTCGGGCGGCACGGTTGGGCAACGTTGTCCAGCGTGATGGCAATAATTGCCCTGCTGGCATGGAAAATCGCCGTCATCCGTTGAAAATCGGCAAACGGGGACCATCCCTGATCGCCGCGCCTCTTGCGAGGCCGGCATTTTGGACGACCCGCGTCAGGCCGCCAGCGGCAAGCGTAGCTCCGTTAGCAGGCCGCCGGCAGGATGGTTGGACAGGCGGACCTCGCCGCCGGCGGCGCGGGCAATGTTGCGGGCGATGGTGAGGCCGAGACCGAGGCCGCCGGTCTGGCGGTTGCGGGATTGTTCGAGGCGAACGAAAGAACCGAACACGGCATCGATCTGGGCCTGCGGTATGCCCGGTCCTTCGTCGCGGATGGCAAGCGTGATCGTGCGGTCGGAGCGGTGCAGGCTCAGATGCGCCTTCTTGCCGTAGGTGACGGCGTTCTGCACCAGATTGGTGACGCAGCGCTTCAGCGCAACCGGCCGCGCCATGCAGATCAAGCCGCGTGAGCGAGTATCGTCATTGTCGAAGGAGACGTCCGGGTAGGCATCGGCGATCGATTCCACGAGCGACCAGAAGTCGATGCGTTCGCTCTTCTCCTCGGTCACCTCGAAGGTGGCGAAGTCGATCACTGAACTGGCGATGCTCTCGACGTCGGCGAGATCGTGCGCCAGCGCCTCGCGCACCGCCGATTTGCGCAACAGCTCCAGGCGCAGCCGCATCCGCGTCATCGGCGTGCGCAGGTCATGCGCGAGTGCGGCGGCCAGATGTTCGCGGTCCTCGACATATTCGCGCAGCCTGGCCTGCATGGCGTTGATCGCCCTGGCGGCGGCCTGGACCTCGCGGCTGCCCGATTCGGCGATGGGCGGGCTCTTCAGGTCCTTGCCGATCCTGTTCACGGCGGTTTCCATCATGCGGTAGGGCGCCGTCAGCCGGCGCAGCGACCAGATCGACATGATGACCACCAGTCCGGCGATCAGCGAATAGAGCGGCAGGCTGTCGACGCTGAGGATCGGGCCGACGGGCGTGATCGGCTCGGTGAAGTTCAGCCACTGGCCGTCGGCGAAGCGCAGCGATGCCGTCAGCTTGTCGCTCTGGGCGAAATCGGCGGCCAGCACCAAGAGGTCGCGCTCGACCTGGCCGATATCGGCCCCCGGCTCGGTGCCGCCGGCGTCGTCGGCCTCGCGCGTCGCCGGGTCGCGCCGCACGCGCGCGTCGGTGATGCCGAACTTCGACAGCCGGCCGACGAGGATGTCCTCGAGCTCGGCCAGTTCGTCGTCGCCGGCGATCGAGGAGGTGACCGCGGGCGTGTCCGAGACGGTCAGCGCATAAGTCGAATTGAACAGGCCGGCCGCGGTTGCCTTGCGCTCCTCCGGCGTGGCGTCATGCATCAGCTGGACCAGCGAGAAGGCGCGGTCGTTGAGGCGGTAGAGATCGACCACGTCGTTGGCGGCGGCACGGTCGCGCGACACGATGTAGAGGGTCGCGACCTGGCTGATCAGCAGGCCGGCAATGACGATCAGCAGCACCCAGACAGGCAAGGTCTGCGGCAGGAAACGTCTCATTCGGAGATCGTCTCGGGCAGGAACTGATAGCCGCCGCTGCGCACCGTGAGGATCAGTTTCGGCGTCTTTGGGTCGTCTTCCATCTTGCGCCGCAGCCGGCTGACCAGGATGTCGATGCTGCGGTCGAAGGAATAGTCGCTGTCGCCGCCGGAAAGCTCGATGAGCTGGTCGCGGGTCAGCACGCGCTGGGCGCTCTTGACGAAGGTCTGCAGCAGGTTGAACTCGGCCATCGTCAGTTCGACCCTGACATCGTCGGGCGCGGTCAGCCGGCGCCGCGAACAGTCCATCGTCCAGCCGGCGAAGCGGTAGATCTGCTTGGAGGTGGCGCGCTTGGGTTCGGCGGCGGCACCGTTGCGCCGCAGCACCGCGCGGATGCGGGCCAGGAGTTCGCGCGGGTCGAAGGGTTTGGGAACATAGTCGTCGGCGCCCATCTCCAGGCCGACCACGCGGTCGGTCGTCTCGGTGACGGCGGTCAGCATGATGATCGGCGTCGAATACTGGGCGCGAAGGTCGCGGCACAGTTCAAGCCCGCTCTTGCCGGGCAGCATCACGTCAAGCACGATGAGGTCCACCTGCGCGCGGCGCAGGATCGTTTCCATCTCGATTCCGTCGGCCGCGACCGAGGTGTGCAGGCCCCGCTTCTGGAAGAATTCCTGAAGCAGGTCACGGATGCCCTTGTCGTCGTCGACGATCAGTATGTGCGCATCGGATTTCACAGGTGCCTGTCCCGGTTGCCGGCCAAGTCATTCTTGGCCGGTGAGCCACACGATAGAATTCGGGCCATATGTTGGCCAGTGCCTTGCATTTCAAGGAAGAACGAATTCCGCCTTCTCCACACCGAATGCAATGGGGCGTCAAAGCCCGAAACCGGAACCACTTTTGGGCGATATGCACCAGCCGGGCCAGCCAGACACAATCCAGAAACAAAATTCTACAATCGGGAAAAACTCCTGAAAAGGTAGGGCGGCATAACGGTGACGTGGCGGTCAGGTTATCGGCTGCGACGCTAATCTCCGGGTTCGCGGAAAAACCAATGCCAAGGTTGTCGATCAGTTTGTTGGGTGCGTTGCTGGGCCTTGGCCTGGTCACTGCCGCTGTCGGACAATCGGACGCAAAGGCGCCGCTCACCCGGAGCGAACGGTGCGCCAATCTCAGCCACCAATTTGACGAAGCCCTCGAAACACATGCCACGGCAACGCAGGTCACCGCGGCAAAGGCACTTCAGAGAAAGGGCAACCGGTACTGCGCAGCCAAGAAACAGGCGCAGGGCATCCGGATGCTCGCCAACGCTTTGAAGCTGCTTGGAGTGACACCGAACGACCCGGTTCAGTGAAACTCGAACTTGACCCGCAAAAAAAGGAAAATGAAGCCATGAAAAAGTCCATCCTTTCCGCCGCCGGTCTCGCCGTCGCTCTCGCTTTCGCGATGCCCGCTCTCGGCAATGCCGCAACCGCCACGACCGCTGCTCCGGCTGCCACGACCACCGCTCCGGCTACCACGACCACCGCTCCGGCTGCCACTGCTCCGATGAAGGCTGCGCCGAAGAAGGTCGCCAAGAAGGCCGTCTGCAAGGTGACCAAGAAGCACAAGTGCCCGGTCAAGAAGGCCCCGGCCAAGGCTGCTGCCGCTGCCGCTGCGCCTGCTGCTGCGAAGCCTGCTGCGAAGAAGCCCTGATCCGTTTCGAGGTCAGTTCTGGCGAGGCCGTTCCAGCCGCAGACCGGCTGGGGCGGCCTTCTGCCAGGAAAACGGTCGACGGCTGAACACCGGTTTCCAGCCAGATATCCTGATCGCATTTAACCCGTTTTCAACGCCGGCCGTGTAGGACAATCCGCATGAACAAGCGGCTTTCGTCCATTTTTCGTTCGATGGCAATTGGCGGCCTCGTTGCCACCGGTGTCGCCAGGGTGCTGATTCTGTTTTCCGCCAGCCCGGTGCCGGATCCGGCGAGCGGACGCACCGAGCCTTCGCTGTTTGCACCGGCAATCTCCAGCAACTGGGACTACATCACGCCGGCGCAGACGTGGCTGCTGATCATGCTCACCGGCGTGACACTGATCTGCGTCGTGGCGTGGCCGATCGCTGCCTGGATGGAACGCCGGGCGGATGCCGGCAGCTTGCGGCCAGCTTCAGGCCGCCACATCTTCGGCCGCCAGGACCGTTGAAGCGCGGCCGGCAACTGCCCACATGATTGTGAACGGTCGCGTCATGCCGGTTAGCAGCAGTTCACCGTTTCATGGAAAGGGTGAACTGCTCTCTAACCCTTTGTTTTGACGCAATTCCGGACGGAAAAGCGTTTCACACTTTTCCTGGAATTGCTCTATCGGGTTGCGCGCCGATCAAAATGGACGATCGCTGTCGCCCGTGGCAAAATGCAGACCGATCGCGAAACTGTCGGTTCCAATGCCTGAAATCACCACAAAGCCGCGCACCAAGGTCAAGCCGCAAACCGAGCGGCCGAAGCTTTACAAGGTCATCCTCATCAACGACGATTTCACGCCGCGCGAATTCGTGGTGACGGTGCTGAAGGGCGAGTTCAAGCTCAGCGAAGACCAGGCGCACCGGATCATGATCACCGCCCACCAGCGCGGCGTCTGCGTGGTCGCCGTCTTCACCAGGGATGTCGCCGAAACCAAGGCGACGCGGGCCACCGACGCCGGCAAGGCCAAGGGCTACCCGCTGCTGTTCACGACTGAGCCGGAGGAGTAGGGCACGACAGCCTTTTTCTCCCCGTCACTATACGGGGAGAAGGAAGCTCACCGTCCCTCGCGGTACCACATCGAGCCCATTGCCAGGAGCAGCAGGCCGAGGCCGAGGAAGCCGCCGAAAAGCGGCACGCGCGAGACGGCCTTGAGCACGCTGTCGTCGGTGGTGCGCAGTCCGATCCAGTCGCTGCCGGAGGCTTCGCCGGCCGAGCGCACCGGCACGATGGAGGGCAGCGTCACATCACCGCCAAGGGCGGAGGACGATGCCAACCGGCGCACGCTGCCGCCGGTTGCTTCCGCCGGCGCCTTCAACCGGTTTTCGGTGGAGATGACATCCGAGAATTCCGGTGCGTTGACCGGTCCGACATGGGCGAGCGCGGTGAGGTCGCCATTGGCGACCTGGAAGAGGCCGATCTCGTTGGTCTCGACGCTGCCGAGGAAGACGCCGGGTTCGGA
Source organism: Mesorhizobium opportunistum WSM2075 (assembly GCF_000176035.2). Taxonomy (NCBI): domain Bacteria; kingdom Pseudomonadati; phylum Pseudomonadota; class Alphaproteobacteria; order Hyphomicrobiales; family Phyllobacteriaceae; genus Mesorhizobium; species Mesorhizobium opportunistum. The sequence goes on from NC_015675.1 coordinate 2,344,840, forward strand.
TTTCTCGAGCTTGACGGTCAAGGTCTTGCCGGAGGGCGTGATGATCTGCGCGGGGCCGGGGTCGTCGGCCATCGTCTGGCGGCGGATCTCCAGCACCATGCCGCGTCCATCGGCGGTCAGCCGCTCTTCCTCCAGCTCGGGCTCCTTCATCAGCCAGTGGGCGATGCGCCGGTAGAGCTGGACATGCGGACCGCCGCCCTCGAAGCCGCGCGCCCACAGCCAGCCCTGGTCCGACAGAAGCATGCCGACACGGCCTTCGCCCTTGCGGTCGAGCAGCAGCAGCGGCCGGTTGTCGGCGCCCTTCATCACCACTTCGCCCTGCGGGTTCTGCACACCGATGGTCCGGAACCAGCGGCTCCAGTGCGGCGGCTCGGTGGCCGAACCGTCCAGGCCGCGGGTCACCGGATGGCGCTGGCCGAGATCGGTGAGGCGCGGATAAAAGGCCTTGTCGACCACTTCGCCGGTCGGCATGGCCGGCAGGGCCGACATCAGCGGCGTACGCGCGATCGAACTTTCGCCGGCATATTCGGGGCCGGCGGCGATCAGCAGCGCGCCGCCCTTTTCGACATATTCGGAGATGTAGTCGTAATAGAGGATCGGCAGCACGTCGCGGTGCTGGTAGCGGTCGAAGATGATGAGATCGAAATCCTTGATCTTCTCGACGAACAGCTCACGCGTCGGGAAGGCGATCAGCGACAATTCGTTGATCGGCGTGCCGTCCTGCTTTTCCGGCGGCCGCAGGATGGTGAAATGGACGAGATCGACGGAGGCGTCCGATTTCAACAGGTTGCGCCAGGTACGCTCGCCCGCGTGCGGCTCGCCCGAAACCAGCAGTACGCGCAGGTTCTCGCGGATGCCGTCGACCAGCGCGATGGCGCGGTTGTTGGTGTCGGTCAGTTCGCCCGGTTCGCGGTCGATGGCGAGTTCGATGATGTTGCGCCCGGCGCCCGGGATGGTCACCTGCAGCGGCATCGCCTGGCCGACGGTCGCATGCTCGACCGCGACCTGCTCGCCATTGACCGAGACGCGCACATCGACCGGACCGGTCTCGTTTTCCGTCGAGATGACGCGATAGGTCATATCGAGCGGCTTGCCGACGAGGCCGAAACGCGGCGCGTTCTCGAAGCGGATACGGCGGTCCTTTTCGTGATCGTTGCCGGTGATCAGGGCATGCAGCGGGGCGTTGAAATCGGGCGCGCCGGGCGGTGCGTCATGCACTTCGCCGTCGGTGACCATGATGGCGCCGCCGATGCGCGATGGCGGCACGTCGCGGAAGGCGCCTTCCAGCGCACCGAACAGGCGTGTCTCGGTGCGCTCGTCGGCGGCTTCGGACTTGCCGGCTTCGACGACGCGGACGTCGAACTGCTTGAAGCTGCCAAGCCGCTGCTGCAGGCCGGCCAACGCCTCGTCGGTCTGCCTGGTGCGGTCGCCGATGTCCTGACTCTGGCTGCGGTCGACGATCAGGGCGACGACGCTCTTCAGCGGCTCGCGCTCCTCGTTGAGGAACACCGGGTTGAAGAGGGCGGCGGCGAGCGCCAGCAGGGCGACGAAGCGCAGGACACCGCCGCGCTGGCGAAACCACAGGCCGACCAGCGCAAGCAGCGCCAATGGCACCAGCACCAAGGCCAGCAAGGGCCAGGACGAGATCAGCGGCTCGAAGGAGATCGACCAGTTCATGCCTTACCCTCCGCTTTGCGGGGAGGGTCGATCCACTCGAGTCGTGCAACAAGGAGCATCATCTTACTGCCCCAGCCGTTCGAGCAGTATCGGGACATGCACCTGGTCGGATTTGTAGTTTCCGGTCAGCATGTACATCATGATGTTGACGCCGGCACGCAGCGCGTAGATCCGCTGCATCGGGTCGGCCGGCACGGTCGGCAGCAGCGGGTCGCCATTCTCGTCGACCGCCCAGGCGCCGGCGAAATCATTGGCGGTGATCATGATCGGCGAGACGCCGTCGCCGGTGCGCACCGGCCGGTTGTCGGCGTTGCTGGCATCGAGCGATGTCTCGACCCAGAGCGGGCTGCCGGCGAAGCGGCCCGGGAATTCGGGCAGGATGAAGAAGGATTTGGTCAGCACATGGTCCGACGGCACCGGCTCCAATGGCGGCACGTTGAGGCTGCCGAGGATGTCGCGCAGCCGTTCTGTCGCCGGGCTGGTGGAATCGGCGCCGATGCCGTTGGCGAACTGGTCGCGCGTGTCGAACAGCACCGTGCCGCCCTGCTGCATATAGGCGTCGATGCGGGCGATCGCCGCCTGGCTCGGCATCGGCGCCGATGGATCGATCGGCCAGTAGATCAGGGGATAGAACGACAGCTCGTCCTTCGAAATGTCGACGCCGGCCGGCTCGCCCGGTTCGAGCGCGGTCTTTTCGATCAGGAAGCGGGTCAGGCCCTCGAGCCCGGCGCGGCTGATCGAATCGACACCCGGCACGCCGGTCAGCACATAGGCGATGCGGGTCTTGGAAATCGCCTCGATGGCCACCTCGTCGCCGGGCTTGGCATCGTCGGCGCGGGCAAGGTCGGCATGACCGAACAAAGCGCCGAGCGCGATCAGGATCGCGGCGGTGGTTGCCACCGCGCCGGCGCGGCGCGGCCGGCGCGAAAACAGGCCGCCCATCCACAACACCGCCAGCGTGTCGAGCAGCATCAGTATCAAAGCGGCGGCAACCAGCCCGCCCTTCAGGTTGCGCGATTCGTCGAAGGCATACTGGATCGAGGTGACCGGCACGGTGATTTGCGGGCGCGCCAGCGGGGTCAGCGTGCTTGCGGCATCGAGCAGGTTGTGAGCGAAGACGCCAGTCTCGGAACCGTAGAGGCCGGGCGGGTTCTCGAAGGTCACCGGCAGTGTACCGGCCCCCGGCACCAGCGGCCGTGCATCCGGCGTCGGCGGCACCAGCGAGCCGTCGGCCGCTATCATGCGATAGGGCGCGAGCGAGGTGGCGGCGGCTTCGGCGTTGGCGATCGCAGCGCCTTGGTTGCGCGACAGCTGGACGATGCGGCGCAGCATCTCGACGAAGCTGCCGGAGATCGGCAGGTTCGACCATGTCGCCTCCGGCGTGATATGGAACAGGACCAGCGTGCCCTTGCCCTTCTTCAGCCCGGTGACCAGCGGCGTGCCGTCGGCAAGTGCGGCCCAGGTGCGCTCGACGATATCGGGCGTTGGCTCCGCCAGCACCTGCCGGCTCACGGTGACTTCGGTGGGTGGCGCCAGATCGGCGAACGGTCCGGCCTTGGGGAATTCGGTGACCGGCTGCGGCGACGTCCATGACAAGGCGCCGCCGAGCGAACGTTCGCCGGTGCGCAGGCGCACGGGCAGCAGGTCGTCGTCGTTGCCGGCGGCGGCCAGCCGCGAGCCGGCGAAACGTACCAGCGTGCCGCCTTTTTCGACCCAATCGACCAGCCTTGGCCGGACCTGCTCGGGAATGGTGCCGATATCGGCCATGATGATCATCGCCGGCTTCTGGTCGAGGATCTGCGGGATGGCGTCGGCAAGATCGGCGCTTGAGGGTTCGACCAGATCGGCGAAGGGCTGCAGTGCGCGCCTGATGTAGTAGAGCGGCGACAGCAGCGGCTGCGCCTGGTCGGCCTCGGCCTGTGACAACAGCCCGACACGGCGACGCTTGGAGTTTTCGTCGAGCACGCGCACGGCGCCGGCGTGGCGCTCGCCGTCGAGCGCGATCGAGGCGAAGTCGTTGCGCAGCTCGAACGGCACCGTCATGGTGCCGGTGGCGGTGGCCTCGCCCGGCGCGAAGGTCAGCGTCGCATCGGCGATGCGGCGGCCCTTGTCGTCGAAAGCACCTGCGGTGACCCGGCCCGGTGCAGGGTCGCCCGGCGCGCGAATGGCGGTCAGTGCGAAGCCGTCGACCTGATTGTCGGCGGCGGTGAGGCCGGTCAGCGAAAGCCGGTCGGCGGTTGCCCAAACGACGCGGGCGGCATTTTTCGACAACAGCGTGTTGAAGGCGGCTTCATCGTCTTTGGCCGCCAGGCCATCGGCAAGCACGGCGACGCTGGCACCGCGCACGGTCTGCAACACGCCGGCGACACGGGCATAGACGGCCGGCCGGTCAGTCGGGATCGGCCGCGGCTTGGCCGCGCGCAGCCGGTTGAGCGCCGAAGCGGCATCGAAAGGGCCGATCTCGGCATTGGGCTTTTCGGCGGTGAAGGCGATGATGACCGGCACGCCGTTCGAACCGGCATCGTTGATCAGCCGCTCGGCGGTGGCGACACGTTTGTTCCAGTCGGCGGCGCTGGCCCAGTCATTGTCGATGACCAGTGCAAGTGCTGCTCCCTCGGCCGTCAGTTTTTCGCGCGGGTTGAAGACCGGTTCGGCCAACGCGGCCACGATGAGGGCCGCCATCAAGAGCCTGAGCAGCGTCAGCCACCATGGGCTCTGCTGCGGGGTCTCCTCGCGTTTCAGCACACGGGCCAGGATCTTCAGCGGCGGGAACACTTCGGTCTGCGGCTTGGGCGGCGTCAGCCTGAGCAGCCACCAGATCACCGGCAGCGCCAGCAGGCCCCACAGCACCATGGGAGCGCCGAAGGAGAGCGGCAGCCAGCTCATGCGACCGCCTTTCCGGCACGACCGCTAACCGCATGACCGCCCTCGGCGGTCATCGCCATGTGCAGGCGCACCAGCGCGTCGGACGCCAGCCGATCGGTGTGATTGACGGTGAAGCTCCAACCGAGCCGCTTGCACCAGCCGGCCAGTTCCTGGCGGCGGGCAGTGTAGAGCAGGCGGTATTCATCGGCGAGCATTTCGGCGCGCCCGGCTGTCAGTTTCTCGCCGGTCTCGGGATCGGTGAACTCGGTGCGACCAGCATAGGGGAAGGTCTCCTCGGCCGGGTCGGCGACCTCGATTAGGTGGGCGCGCACGCCATGGCGGGCCAGCACGCCGAGCCAGGCCATCGTTTCCTCCACGGGATCGAGGAAATCGCTGGCGATGACGATGTCGCAGAAGCGCCTGATATCCGTGAGGTCGGGTTTTGCCGGCAGCTCGCCGGCATGCATGAGCTGGGCGGCGATGCGCTCGGCGCCGTTGCGGGCGGTGAACGGATCGGTCAGCCCCGGCCAGGCGATGCGTTCGCCGCTGCGCGACAAAAGTTCGGCCATGGCGAGCGTGAGCACCAGGGCGCGCGATTGCTTGGAAACGCTGGCGCCGGTCGACTTGTAGAGCATGGATGGCGAAGGGTCGGCCCAAAGCCACACCGTATGAGCGGCTTCCCATTCGCGGTCGCGCACATAGGTATGGTCGTCGCGTGCCGAGCGGCGCCAGTCGATGCGTGAGGAATCGCCTTCGACATAGGGCCGGAACTGCCAGAAATTCTCGCCAATGCCACGTTTGCGGCGGCCGTGCCAGCCGGCGATCACGGTGTTGACGATGCGCCGCGCCTCGACCAGCAGGTCGGGCACAAGCGAAGCCCGCAACCGGCCACGGGCGAGCGCGTCGCGCGTCGCCGCCGGAGCCTGGACCTCGCCGATGCGCGCCATCAAATCCCTTTCACAAGCTTCGCCACGACATCGCGCACGCTGGTGCCTTCGGCGCGGGCGGCGAAAGTCAGCGCCATGCGATGCTGCAGCACCGGCTCGGCCAGCGCCCGCACATCGTCGACCGAGGGTGCCAGCCGCCCATCGTAGAGCGCCCGCGCACGCGTGCACAGCATCAGCGCCTGGCTGGCGCGCGGGCCTGGACCCCAGGCGACAAGCTTGTCGGTCTCGGCGTTGTCCTGGCCCGGGCGCGCCGAGCGCACCAGGGTCAGGATCGCCTCGACGACGCTTTCGGGCACCGGCATGCGGCGGATCAGCGTCTGGATCTCCTTCAGCCGCGCCGGCTGCAGCACGTTCTGCGCCTTGGCGTCCTCGACACCGGTGGTTTCCAGAAGAATGCGGCGCTCGGCCTCGATTTCGGGATAGAGGATGTCGACCTGCATCAGGAAGCGGTCGAGCTGGGCTTCCGGCAGCGGATAGGTGCCTTCCTGCTCCAGCGGATTCTGCGTCGCCAGCACATGGAAGGGCGCCGGCAGGTCGTGGCGGGCGCCGGCAATGGTGACGTGGTACTCCTGCATCGCCTGCAGCAGCGCCGACTGGGTGCGCGGCGAGGCGCGGTTGATCTCGTCGGCCATCAAAAGCTGGGCGAAGATCGGTCCGGAAATGAAGCGGAAGGAGCGCTTGCCGAATTCGTCCTGCTCCATCACTTCGGAGCCGAGGATGTCGGAGGGCATCAGATCGGGCGTGAACTGGATGCGGCGCGAATCGAGGCCGAGCACGACACCCAGTGTCTCCACCAGCTTGGTCTTGGCGAGGCCGGGCACGCCGACCAGCAGCGCGTGGCCGCCGGCCAGCAGCGCCACCAGCGTGCGCTCGACGACATTCTCCTGGCCGAAGATGACCCGGCCGACCCCGTCGCGAATTCTGGAGATGTCGGCAAGCGCCTTCTCGGCCTCGGCGATCATGTCCTTTTCGCTGATTGGGCTTTCCTTGACCATTACGCTCATTCAGCTCAATCCCTTAAAATTGGAGATAGATGGTTGGAAATAACGGTTGCAGCATAGCATAAGTTTGCCGCGATTCGGCCTCGCGTGGCGCCTACGTTGGAACTTAAATCACAGACTTAGGCTGACAAGCGGAACAACAGTGACTATTTCGTGACCATGTCGGAACACTTCGAACATCGCGAACAGAGCCTTACCGATGCCACCGAGGCGCGCGGCCTGGAGGCGCTGATCTCGCGTGCGGCACGTGCCGGCAAGGGCGCGGCGCCGGTCGAGCGCTGGAATCCCGACTTTTGCGGCGATCTCGACATGGAGATCAAGGCCGACGGCACCTGGTTCTATCTGGGTACGCCGATCGGGCGCATGCCGCTGGTGCAGCTTTTCTCTTCCGTGCTGCGCAAGGATGCCGACGGCAGGACCTATCTGGTGACGCCGGTGGAAAAGGTCGGCATCCGGGTCGCCGATGCGCCCTTCATCGCCGTCGAAATGGACGTTTCGGGCAGCGGCGACCAGCAAGTCATCACTTTCCGCACCAATGTCGGAGATGTCGTCGAGGCCGGGCCGGAGCGGCCGCTGCGCTTCGTCGACGAGAATGAGACCGGCGGATTGAAGCCCTATGTGCTGGTGCGAGGCAGGCTGGAGGCGCTGGTGGCGCGGCCGGTCATGTACGAACTGGTCGAGCATGCCGAGGAGATCGAGATCGACGGCAGGACGATGTTTGCCGTGCGCTCCAGGGGAGCGGTGTTTGCGATCATGCCGGCGGATCAACTGAAGCGGCTGAGCGCGTGATGGACCAGGTGTCACCGATGCCGTTTTCATCGGCGGATTTTCGCGCGCGCTTCGCCGCGCAGCCGCAGGCCCATGCCAGCGACGACTATGGCGATCACCGCTTCAATCCGGGCCATCCGCGCCTCAACCAGGGCAAGGCGCTGCGCAACGCGGCGGTGCTGATCCCGGTTGTCGATCACGAAGGCGAGGCGACGGTTCTCCTGACCAAGCGGGCCGAAAAGCTGCGCAACCATTCGGGGCAGGTGGCTTTTCCCGGCGGCACCATCGATGCCACCGATGCGAGCCCGGAAGCCGCGGCACTGCGCGAGACCTTCGAGGAGATCGGCCTTGGCCAGGATCGCATCGAGATCCTCGGACGCATGCCCGACTATGTCGCCGGCAGCGGCTACCGGATCGCGCCGGTGCTCGGCATCGTGCGGCCCGGTTTCCAGCTCGCCTTGAACGCCGATGAAGTCGACGCGGCCTTCGAGGTGCCGTTGCGCTTCCTGATGGACCCCGCCAACCATAAGCGCGACAGCCGCATGTGGAACGATCTCGAATGGTTCTTCTACGACATGCCTTACGGCGACCGGCGCATCTGGGGCGTCACCGCCGGGATCATCCGTACGCTCTATGAAAGGCTCTATGCGTGAGTGTTTCGATCGCGGGCAGGGCCGACTGGCTCGCCGACAAGCATCTGCAGCGCCTGCTCGCCGCTCTCACCGAGGGCGGTGAAGAGGCGCGTATTGCCGGTGGGGCGGTGCGCAACACGCTGATGGGCCAGCCGGTCGCCGACACCGACATCGCCACAACCTGTTTGCCTGAGGAAACCATCCGCCGCGCCCAGGCGCAAGGTTTCAAGCCGGTGCCGACCGGTATCGAGCACGGTACCATTACTGTGGTCGCAGGCGGCAAGCCCTATGAAATCACCACCTTGCGCGCCGATATCGAGACCGATGGCCGCCGCGCCAAGGTCTCGTTCGGCCGCGACTGGAAGCTCGACGCCGAGCGGCGCGATTTCACCATCAACGCGCTCTATGCCGAGGCCGATGGCAAGGTTGTCGACCTGGTCGGCGGCATCGCCGACATCGAGGCACGGCGGCTGCGCTTCATCGGCGATCCGGAAGCACGTATCCGCGAGGATTACCTGCGTATCCTGCGCTTTTTCCGCTTTTTCGCCTGGTATGGCGAAGGCCGGCCGGACGCCGAAGGGCTGAAGGCCTGCGCGCGGTTGAAGGACGGACTCGCACAGCTGTCCGCCGAGCGCGTCTGGTCAGAATTGAAGAGGCTTCTGTCGGCGCCGGACCCATCGCGGGCGCTGCTGTGGATGCGGCAGGCCGGTGTCCTGACCGCGGCGCTGCCGGAAAGCGAGAGGTGGGGCATCGATGCCATTCACGGGCTGGCCAAGGCCGAGAAGGATCTGGGCTGGCCGGCCGACGCGATGCTGCGGCTGGAGGCGATCGTGCCGCCGGATGCGGCGCGCATGAAAATACTGGCAGAGCGGCTGAAACTGTCGACTGCGGAAGCTGACCGCCTGCGCCACTGGGGGCTGACGGCTGCCGTCGAGCCGAAGACGACCGAGGGCGAACTGGCCAAGCGGCTCTATCGTGGCGATCGGCAAGGCTTTGTCGATCGGCTGCGGCTGTCGCTCGCCTCGGCGCGGGTGCGTGCCGTCGACGACAATGACGCACTGCTCGAAGCCGGCGGTTTCTCGCGCCTGCTCGCCTTTGCGCTCAAATGGGAGAAGCCGTCGTTTCCGCTGAAAGGCGCCGATCTGACCGCACTTGGCGCCAAGCCTGGGCCGAAGCTCGGCGAAATCCTCAAGAACCTCGAGGCGGAATGGGTCGAAGCGGGATTTGCGCCTGATCGCGGCGCATTGCTCGAACGCGCCGCGAAGGCCCTTGAACCCTAGAGCCTGGCTCGAATATCGTACACGAAGCGCGGCCCATCTACCTGATGGCCACGGGAGCCAAGGCACGCGAAAGGCTTGCTTCGCCCTTGCCGTAGGTGGAGGCGCTATAGTTGACCAGCGTGTCGGTACGAGCCGTGTTGAGCAGATCGTTGGTGATCTGGGTCGGCGTGGCCTTGGTGAATTTACTGCCGATGATCGCCGCATAGCCTGAAATGATCGGCGCGGCGAAGGACGTGCCATAAAGGCCCGTCTTGCTCCCGTCGACACCGACTACAAGGAAATGGCTTTGCACAAGCGGATTGGATCCGGCGTAGTTGGAGTACCAGGCGAGCTGGGCCGGGTTTGACGTCGTGCCGTTCGTTGACAGCGCACCGACGAAGATCGCTGACGCTTTGCCGACCAGGGCGAGGTCGAGATAGTCCTGCTGGCCATTGGTGACACCGCCCACGGCAACGGAGTCGTTGCCGGCTGCCTTGGAGACAACGGCTGACCCTCTGGTGGCATAAGAGATGATCGAAGCCTCCTCGGCGCTCCATCCAATCTGGTTCGGGCTGTAGCCCGCTGTAGCGTACATGCCATAACTCAGATTGAGCACGTTCAGGCCAGGCGCCAGCGTCACCGCCGAGCTGGTTGTGAAGTCTTTCGACCTTATGGTTGCCAAGGGGGCAATCATGGAGGCTTCTTCGCGTGTCCATTCGCCGTGCCGCTGGGTCTGCACCCCAATGCCAAAGTTGCCGGAGAACCGCGATGTACTGGAAAAATCGTCAACGATCGTAATCGTGACGCCCTTGCCCTTGTAACCCGCGGCCCACGCGGCACCGACGTCGGGGCTCATCCACCCTGGTGTTGTTGCTGCTTGCGTGCGCGCGGCCGGGATCTTTGCGCTTACGCATATGGACAGGCCGCCATGGCACAGCGCGGCCATCTCGTCGGCATCGGGGGCCTGCTGGGCCGACGCGATCGGCGCCGACAGCATGGCGAAGGCCATGGCGATACCGAATTTCAAATGTCTAGCTGGCATGTTCCTACTCCGATCAAACAAGAAACTGGTACGGGCGATCGCGAACCGCGGTTTTTCAATCCATGGCCTTCGGCGATCAGAAAGTAACACGGTAGTTCAGCCACAGATGCTGGCTCTCCGGTTTAGCGTTAACCAGATATTTCAACGTTTCCTCAGGAGCCATCTGGCTGGCCGCAAGCCGGCAATTGACGCTGTAGGTACCGAGGTCGCCATAGTCGGCCTGGCAGGATTTTTCGGTGAGTTTGCCGCCGATCACGGTGGTAAGCGACAGGGAAAGGGTGCTGTTCGGGCTCGGATGCACCTGGGTGAGGAAACCAAGCTTGAGGCTGGGCTCGATCCTGTATTTCTCGCCCTGTTCCCCGGTCCCAAATCCCCAAAGGATGCCGGTGTCCTGGGTGATCTGGGTGATGAGGTCCACGTGCATATCGACCCAGCTTGCGCGGTACCATTGGTTGAACGATACCCGGTTTCCGCTCTGCAATTCGTAACCGCCATTGCCCAAGCCTCGCGCGCGATCGCTGAGCGGCGAGCCCTGATGGACGTCGACCAACGATGTCGTCAATTCCTGGGCAACAACCGGCGATGCGCCAATGAGCGCGCACGAAACGAGCGCCATTGTGCAGGAGCTCAGTCGACTGCCGGACTTTTCGCCCATGCGCGAACCCACCTCACCACCCCACCGATCCGGATCAGTGCCTGGTGGCGACGGGCTTCTCTGGCAGCCCACAGTACCCGGATTGTCCGGCCGACAGTGGCACCGGTTGGGTTACCGCGGGGTTTATTTTAGCTGGAGGGAATATATTTTTTTACTCACAAGGTGACGTGCACCGCGTCGAAGCGATTTCCTGCAACATCTCGTCGTCGCAATACGGAGCAGGTGCGGTGCCATGTATCAAAGCGCCCACAACGCCAAAGCGAATGGCGGGCGTCAAGGTCGGCGCACAGCTTACGCGGCGTCGCGGACTTTCTCGATGCGTGAACGAATCGCCTCGATCATCGTCTCGCGGATGATCGTCTCGCCATGTGTCTCGCGCATATGCTCGACGGCACGGCGCATCACCTCGGCTTCCTCGCCGGCACGGGTGTGCCAGTCACAGCCGGGAACGAGCGACCCGCAGTGGAATTCCTTCATCGGATTTCTCCCTTTTTCCTCCGTGGAGCCTGGGCGAGGCTCCGGTGCTTTCTTGGCCCAGGTTCCGAATTCCGGGCTTGGACTTTCGCAGCCTGAGCGGGTGGAAAGCATAACACAGATGGGGTGATATTGGTTGCGGTCAACCACAAAAAGGCGGAGCGGTTCCGCTCCGCCCTCTTACGCTTGGCCCAGGGCAGGGCCGGACATCGTCTCGTCCAGCCCGGGCGGGTTGGTCGTCACTTCATGATCTTGACCGACTCGGCAATCTTGTTCTTGCCGCTCGTGTCCCATGAGATTCTGACTTTTTCACCGACCTTCAGGCCAGGATCCTTGAAGGTGCTGGGAAGCGTAAAAGATGATCCGTTGTCAAGAACCAGGCTCATGGCTGTCGCGTCGAAGGTCTTGACCGTGCCGGTGGTGTGCTTGACGGCGGCGAATGCTACCGAACCGGAAGCGAGCAAGGCCGCCGCGGCGGCCGAAACAATGATCTTGCGCATCGCAAAGTACTCCTGGAAAGAGCGGGCATCCTTTTGACGAGGTGTCCCGCATCGTCTTGGGCCGTCCGGTTGCGTCGAGTCGCGGCCCGCTTGTTTCGACGCAATTCCGAACGGAAAACCCGTTTCCCACTTTCTCGGAATTGCGCTCAGCAAACCACCGGCGCTTCCCGACCCGGCACAAGAATTAGACCAATCTTTTCAAGTGCCTATTAGACGAAAAAGAAATTTTCGCAGGACCCCGTGCCACATTCCATGCCCATTTCGCCGGGAATGGGACATCAATACGGCTCACATCACGCTCACCATCTTGTTACGGCCAGCGGACCTCTGGCGGCAGGCTGGACAGGATCGACGCGACATTGCCGCCGGTTTTCAGGCCGAAGATGGTGCCGCGATCGTGAAGCAGGTTGAATTCGACATAGCGGCCACGGCGGATGAGCTGTTCGTCGCGGTCGCCGTCGGTCCAGTTCTCGTTGAAGTTGGCGCGCACGAGATGGCCGTAGACGACCAGGAAAGATCGCCCGACATCCTGGACGAAGTTGAAATCGGCATTCCAGCCGCCCGCGGCTTCGCCTGAATGCAGGTAGTCGAAGAAGATGCCGCCGGTGCCGCGAGGCTCGTTGCGGTGCGGCAGATAGAAGTACTCGTCGCACCAGGTCTTGAATTTCGGGTAGTCGGCGACGCCAGCGTTCTTTTCGCAAGCGAACTGCATGGCGCGGTGGAAAGCGATGCTATCGGGGTCGTCCTGGGTGCGGCGGCGGTCGAGCACCGGGGTCAGATCGGCGCCGCCGCCGAACCAATGGCTGGAAGTGACCACCATGCGCGTGTTCATGTGCACCGCCGGGACGTTGGGGTTCCAGGGATGCGCGATCAGCGAAATGCCGGAGGCCCAGAAACGCGGGTCTTCCTCGGCGCCGGGTATCTGCTTCCTGAATTCGGGTGAGAACTCGCCATAAACAGTCGAAGTGTGGACGCCGACCTTCTCGAAGACGCGGCCATGCATCATCGACATGGTGCCGCCGCCGCCCTTGCCCTGGTCACGCTCCCAGGGCGTCTTTTCGAAGCGGCCCGGCGCCCATGAGGCCAGCGGGCCCTGGAGATCCTGTTCGATCTGCTCGAAGGCGCCGCAGATGCGTTCGCGCAAGGCCTCGAACCACAGGCGTGCCTTCATCTTCTTCTCTTCGATGTCGGCGGGCAGGCCAAGTGGCATTTCAGGTCGTTCCAAGTGCTGTCTCCGGTTGCGGGTCGGCCGAGTCGACAAAAGACTCGTCTTTTCCGGGCGCGATCCCTAATCTCTTAAGGGACAGGGTCAAGTCACTTTGGTTTTGCGCATGATCCTTTCCGAACCCGCTTTCGGGGTCATGCGCCAGGTGCAAGGAGTGGTTTCGTGCGCACCCCGGCAAGACCGCCGCTGGATGGCCTGAAGAAAAGGCTCGACCAAAGCCGAGCCGAACGCGAGCGCATGCCGCGCGACGGTTTCCTGCGCGAGACCTTCGTGCTGCCGCGCTCCGATGCGCGGCTCAAGGCCAAGGAATGGTTCGAGCGTTTCCCCAAGCAGGCCTACTGGACCGAGATCGAAAGCTGGTTCGAACGACCGGGGGATTTGATCGAATTCACCATCAGGCGGTTGCCGGCGGCGGATTGAGGCTACAGACGTCGACTTGAACTCTGTGATTTTATCAAATAGTCGTATTTTTCCTTCGTATCCGCTTTTCCGAAAAAACCGTAAATTCTAGAAAGAGTCCCGTAGAGATCGGAATTTCCCCCATAGAGAGAGATCTCTCTTTCAATGAAATCTCTAGATAATTGAATTTTATTCAGTTTTTGTTTATTAATCGTGACATTGCCGCCATTTATGCCGAACACTTCCTCGTAGTACAGAATGCCTGCATATCCTATATATCCCTTTCCCGGATACATGTAATACGTGTTCAATAGCTCTTTTGCGCCGGCATCAAATGAATTATCGGAATAGTTATCTAAAATGATCTCAGCGTCTATTTTATTTGCCATCGCAGGAAAGAATGTTTTGTCGTACTTTAGTGATTCGGTGAACCAAAATAACGCCTTCTCCAGAAGCTTACGGCTATTTTTTTCATCGGTTAATTTTTTACGATCGGCCGCGTATGTGATGCCAATCAGATTCGTATACCACTTCAAGTCTCTATTCTCAGCGATATTGGCCAAAGCTCTTTGCCGCACAAAATCCGTATCAAACTTTGAGGTATTGTATAGGCTATAATACTCATCGGAGGCTGAGATGACTCCTTTCGATATCTCATCCACATAGTTTAGACCAGATAAGCCTGAGGTGGCCTGAAAGTCCGTTGTAAATACTTCGTACCGTGTCGGATTACACTTCTCGTCTATGTGCAATATAATCTCGATAGTTTTTACGTCAACGGACGATATATATCCAATTAATTTTGCGTAGCTGTTTGAATTGTAATACTCGTGGAGTAACTCTGTCGACTTGTCTGGATTTTTTAAGGATCCAAAGCCAGATATGTCTTTTTTCTCGGATACTGCATCTCTGATGTATCTATTTGACCGTATTGAGACGATGTCGGAAATTTTCTCGGGTGATATAAAATGGCAATTATTACCCGATCCGTCAAAGGAGATATTTATATCTATAAAATACTTATTCCCGTTAAACGCATAAAATGTGCAGAAAATCAAAATAAATAGGAAAAACGAGCTTGAAAATACGGCAGAAATTATCGCCCAGTATTTTTTAAAAAATCCGCTCATCCGAATTCGCCCCCGATTTCCATGACAAATGAAAATCTACTAGATTAGTAATATCGGATGGTGTCACTGTCTATGCGTTTGACGTAAAGTAGCTTTTGACGGATTCGAAGCGAATTGATGTCAAATGGATGTTCGCGTTGATATCGAAATCTGCCTATTAAGTTAAGGTGTCTGAGGCACCAGCCTTCTCGCCCCCGTTCCTTCCCTTGCCAGCCTGTCGCCCTTGTTCCTGAGCGGACATTTGTCGATCGACATGCAGCCGCAGCCGATGCAGTCGGTCAGGCCGTCGCGCAGCTTCTTTAGCTGGCTGATCTTCTGGTCGAGGCTATCGCGCCAAGCCGTTGAAAGCAGATTCCAATCCTCTCGCGTCGGCGTACGGCCTTCAGGTAACGATTCAAGTGCCGCGCCGATCTCGGCCAGCGAGATGCCGACCTCCTGCGCGACCTTGATGATTGCCACCCGCCGCAGCACGTCGCGGCCGTAGCGGCGCTGGTTGCCAGACGTGCGGTGGCTGCGGATCAGCCCGCGCGCCTCGTAGAAGTGCAATGCCGATACAGCCACGCCGCTGCGCATGGCCACCTGGCCGACCGTCAGTTCCGCTGCTGGAGCCATTTCCCATTTTCCGCTTGACCTCAAGTTGAGTTGAGCTTGTAGCGAAGAAATGCCGATGGAGCAAATGACAGGAGAAGGCGATGTGCGCCTGGGTGAAAATGACTGGAAACGGCGTTGCCGGCGAACCGCTATCCGAGCTGCCGGACGGCTTCGCCAGCCACCATGGCGACGGAAAGCGCGACGTTGATGCTGCGCGCGCCACCCTGCATGGGGATGGTCAGCCGCGCGTCCGCGGCCTGATGGATCGGATCCGGCACGCCTGCGGATTCGCGGCCGAACAGGAGGATGTCGCCACGGGCGAAGGCGAATTCGGTGTAAGGGGCCGTGGCCTTGGTCGACAGAAGCACCAGCCGTTTCGCATGCACCTTGCGCCAGTCCTCGAAGGCGTCCCAGTCGACATGCCGGGTCAGGGCAGCCATTTCGAGGTAGTCCATGCCGGCGCGTCTGAGCGCTTTGTCGGAGAGCGGGAAGCCGGCCGGTTCGATGATGTCGACGCCAAGGCCGAGGCAAGCGGCGAAGCGCAGGATTGTCCCGGTATTGCCGGCGATGTCAGGCTGGTAGAGCGCGATGCGGAGACGACAGTTCATTTCCGCGTCTTTCTAATAAGTGGCAGATCGGCCACAGCGACCTCGCGGTTTTGGAAATTCCTGGACCTGCGGGTGGCCATTTTCTGCGAAGTCGGGTATACGGCCGGCATTGTCAACCCGAACCGATGGAGGGGTAACTCATGATGACCATGCACATCCAGCGCCTCTCCTGTGGGCCAGTACGCCCCACGGCGGTTTCGGTACGACGATTCTCCTGACTCTCTAAGACTTGATCGCACCGATTCCCGCCGAAACGATTTTTCGGCACTCGAAGGAATCCTGCGATGTTTTTCAAAAAGTCAAAAGGGCTGAACGCCCAAGCTGAGCATGTCCGGACCGACACTTGTCGTGTCCAGACCGATTCGTTCAGTCATGCCCTGACCGAGGCAATGCGCACCTCCGGCCGAATGCCGGTGGTCGAACTTGCTTCGCCTTTTTTATCACATCTTCACATGGAGGACGGACCAATGTTCGATCCCTACAGAATACCCGGTTCAAGAAGCCTGCACGAGCGCAAGATGGCGACCTGGGCTCTGCTGATCGGGGAAACCTATTCGTCGGCAGTCCACGCCGAAGTCCGCCGCCGGCCGCATCGCGGCATGCTGCCGGATGTCGATTTTTCGCGTGCGGTTCCCGACCCGGGCCGGCCCTCGCTGGTGCGCCGGATTATCCGGCTGATCCGGCCGGGCGCGAAAATCCGGCTCGTCGACACCGCACCGTCAGGATCGACAAACGAGCCTGTCGGCGAAAAGCCCGCGAGCCCCTATATAGCGCGAAGCAGGGCCGGCGGTCCGGATGATTCCGGACCGTCGGCCCTCGGCGCCACACGGCCCGGGGACTTCGTACGTCGCCACGCCGCGTAAGCGGGAAACAGATTTCACGAGCATGACCTATGTTGTTGTTTAGCTGGTTTGAAAGAAGGCTCGATCCATTCCCCGCAGCGGAACCGGTCGAGCCGCCCAAGACGCTGGTGGCCTTCTGCCTGCATTATACGCGCGGGGCATGGCCCTATATCCTGACCGATGCGGTGCTGGTGACGGCCATCGCCATCGCGGAAGTGTGGATGTTCGGTTTCCTCGGCCGCATCGTCGACTGGCTGTCGGGGCAGAACCGCGAAACCTTCCTGCAGACGGAAGGCTGGAAGCTCGCCGGCATGGCCTTCATCGTGCTGTTCGCGCTGCCGGGCACCGTCTGGCTGCATTCGCTGCTCAACCAGCAGACGCTGATGGGCAATTATCCCATGCGCATCCGCTGGCAGGTGCACCGTTACCTGCTCAAGCAATCGATGAGCTTCTATCAGGACGAGTTCGCCGGCCGCATCGCCACCAAGCTGATGCAGACGGCGCTCGCCGTGCGCGAATGTGTCATCAAGTTGATCGACGTGCTGAACTACGTCGTCGTCTATTTCCTCGGCATGCTGTTCATCGTCGGCTCGGCCGACTGGCGGCTGGCGGCGCCGCTGGGCGTCTGGCTGGTCGGTTACATCCTGTTGCTGCGCTTTTTCATCCCGCGCCTCGGCAAGGTCGGCGAGGAGCAGGCCAATGCGCGCTCGACCATGACGGGCCGCGTCGTCGACAGCTACACCAACATCCAGACGGTCAAGCTGTTCAGCCATTCGCGCCGCGAGGCCTCCTTCGCCAGGGAAGGCATGATGGGCTTCCTCGACACGGTCTACCGGTCGATGCGGCTGGTGACGGTGCTTTTCGGTTCGCTCTACATCCTGAACGCCTTGCTGCTGTTCTCGGTCACCGCCATCTCGCTGTGGCTGTGGATGGGGCAAGCGGTGACGATCGGCGCGGTGGCCGTGGTCATCGGCCTGGTGCTCAGGATGTGGGGCATGTCGCAGTGGATTATGTGGGAAATGTCGGGCCTGTTCGAGAACATCGGCACGGTGCAGGACGGCATTGCCTCGATCTCGCTGCCGCGCCTGGTCGAGGACAAGCCCGGTGCGAAGGAGATCGCCGTTTCCCGTGGTGAAATCCGCTTCGAGGACATCCGTTTCCATTACGGCAAGCAGAAGGGCGTCATTGAGAGCCTGTCGCTGGCGGTGAAGCCGGGCGAGAAGGTCGGCATCGTCGGCCGCTCGGGCGCCGGCAAGTCGACGCTGGTCAATCTGCTCCTGCGCTTCTACGACCTGGAGAGCGGCCGGATCCTGATCGACGGCCAGGAGATCGCCGGTGTGAAGCAGGATTCGCTGCGTGCCCAGATTGGCATGGTCACGCAGGACACTTCGCTGCTGCATCGTTCGGTGCGCGATAACATCCTCTATGGCCGGCCCGACGCGTCGGACGAGATGCTTGTCGAGGCGGCGCGGCGAGCCGAGGCGCTGGATTTCATCGGCGGGCTTTCGGACCACAATGGCCGCAAAGGGTTCGACGCCCATGTCGGCGACCGCGGGGTCAAATTGTCCGGAGGCCAGCGGCAACGCATCGCCATTGCTCGCGTTATGTTGAAGGATGCGCCTATACTTATCCTTGACGAGGCGACATCGGCGCTGGATTCCGAGGCGGAAGCGGCCATCCAGGAGAATCTCTACAAGCTCATGCAAGGCAAGACCGTCATCGCCATCGCGCACCGGCTGTCGACCATCGCGGCGATGGACAGGCTGGTCGTGATGGACCAGGGCCGCGTCATCGAGGAGGGTTCGCACGACGAACTCGTCGCCAAGGGCGGGCTCTATGCGCAGCTCTGGCAACGCCAGTCGGGCGGCTTCCTGCTCGAGGAAAGCTCCGTCGACGCCGCCAACGACCTCGTTGCCAACGACATCGGTGCCAAGGGGCAAGCCGCAGAATGATGACCGCCGCATGATGACAGCCGTCTATCGCTGGTTCGAGAACTGGGTCTATCCGTTCAGGGAGCCGTCGAGCCTTCGGCCACCTTCAAGCGTCACCGGCTTTCTCTGGCATTATGTCGGCCAGGCGAAATTCGCCTTCTTCGCCATGCTGGTGATCGGCGGCATCGCGCCGCTGGTCGAGGCGGGCCTGTTCTACTTCGTCGGGCGGCTGGTCGATATTCTCGACCAGCTTCCCGGCGAGCGCAGCTGGCATGCGTTGTGGACCGCTGCCGGCCCGGAGCTGGTGTTCATGATCGTGGTGGTGCTGGTCGTCCGCACCATCGTCGTCGGCCTGTCGGCGCTGGTCGACGAACAGACGATCACGCCGGGCTTCTACAATCTGGTGCGCTGGCAGGCGCACCGGCACGTCTCGCGCCAGTCCTATGCCTTCTTCCAGAATGATTTCGCCGGCCGCATCGCCACCAAGGTGTGGCAGGCGGGCCAGGCGACCGGCGATTTGATGGAAAGCTTCATCGAGGTGGTCTGGTTCATGGTCGTCTACACGGTGACGACGCTGGCGCTGGTCGCCGGGCTCGATCTCAGGCTCGCTGTGCTGGTGGTGATCTGGATCACCGCCTTCGGCTGGCTGGCCAAGCTCTACCTGCCGGCGATCCGCAAGCATGCCGAGGCGACGGCCGAGGCCGGCTCGATGATCACCGGGCGCATCGTCGATTCCTATTCCAACGTGCAGACGCTGAAGCTGTTCTCGGCCGACGGCGACGACCGCTACATCAGGAACGGCTTCGACATCTATCTCGACGCGCTGCGCCCCTTCACCCGCCGGCTGACCGGGGTGCGCATGGCGCTGACGACGCTGTCGGGCATCATGATCACGGCGATCGGCTGTTTTGCCGTCTATCTCTGGGTCGAGGGCTCGATCACCGTCGGCGCGGTCGCCTTCACGCTGTCGCTGGTGCTTCGGCTCAACATGCTGCTCGGCCGGCTGATGATGCAGCTCAACAGCATCTTGCGAAATCTCGGCGTGCTGGAGAACTCCAAAGCGCTGATCTCGCAGCCGCTCGGGCTCATCGACGCGCCCGATGCGAAAGAACTTGTCGTGGCTGGCGGCCGCATCGACGTGAAAAACGTCGAGTTCCATTACGGCAAGGGGTTCGGGGTGCTGAACGGCATCGACCTTGTCGTCAAGCCGGGCGAGAAAGTCGGGCTGGTCGGACCGTCGGGTGCCGGCAAGACGACGCTCGCCAATCTGATCCTGCGGCTCTACGATTTGGAGAGCGGCTCGATCACCATCGACGGCCAGGACGTTTCGGACGTTACGCAGAATTCACTGCGCGCCAATATCGGCGTCGTCAGCCAGGACACGGCGCTGTTCCATCGCTCGTTGCGCGACAACATCAAGCTCGGCATGCCCGATGCGACCGATGCGGAGGTGATCGCGGCGGCGAAGAAGGCCGAGGCGCACGAGTTCATCCTTGGCCTGCGCGACAACAGGGACCGGGCCGGCTACGAGGCCTTTGTCGGCGAGCGCGGCGTCAAGCTTTCGGGAGGCCAGCGCCAGCGCGTCGCAATCGCACGTGTCTTCCTCAAGGATGCGCCAATCCTGATCCTCGACGAGGCGACCTCGGCGCTCGATTCCGACATCGAGGCGGCGATCCAGGAAAATTTGACGCGGCTGATGCAGGACAAGACCGTGATCGCCATCGCCCACCGGCTGTCGACGATCGCCGCCCTCGATCGCCTGGTGGTGCTCGATGGCGGCCGCATCGTCGAGCAAGGCACGCATGACGAACTGGTGGCGCTCGACGGTCTTTATGCGCGGCTGTGGAAACGGCAGTCCGGCGGCTTCCTCTATCACGAGGAAAGCGTGCTGGAAGAGACACGGCCGGCGGAGTAGGTTTGATGGCTATTGTCTTGCCGCTAGAGACTGAAGTGCTCAATGAGCTCCGGTTGGAATTGCTTAAGTTCCTCTCCGACCATTCTGGACTTTCCGTGCCGGCAGCAGTCTCCTTTACAAAAATGGACGATGGGGACATGGGAAGCTTCGAAGCTGTAGCTGTTGGCCATTCCTTGACAACTAAGGCGCGACTGATCTCCGATTTTGCCTACACGGATGTCGACGGTATGGGCGTCTTAGTGTCCGCGT
Source organism: Mesorhizobium opportunistum WSM2075 (assembly GCF_000176035.2). Lineage (NCBI taxonomy): Bacteria > Pseudomonadati > Pseudomonadota > Alphaproteobacteria > Hyphomicrobiales > Phyllobacteriaceae > Mesorhizobium > Mesorhizobium opportunistum. Next base: position 2,365,550 of record NC_015675.1, read on the forward strand.
TCTCGGATGGACACGTTATTTCCGCGGTCGATTTTTGGAGATATGATTTCGGCCCTATTTTATCTTTTCCCGAAGCTAAGGACTTGGAGGCCCGCTGATGTCTCTACGCCCCCCTTCTGGTTCGACGAGCGCTGCCGCTGCCGAAGCGGCCTTCGATGCGCTTGGCCACGAGATCCTGGCCGAGAAGGCGGCTGCGCTCGGCCGCGCCGGGCAGAAGGTCGAGGAAACGCTGGCACGGTTGCGCGACAATGCCGACGAACAGATACGCTCGACACTCCTGAAAGAGGCCGCCAAGGCGGTGCATGCCTACTTCATCCAGCGCGAACTGTGCGGCCTTCGCCGACATGAGGCGGTGATCCGCGAATACAACATCCCGAAAGCCGTGCTGGTCAGGCTTGGCGCCATGTAGGGCCGAAGCCTGCAGCGCTGATTTCCCTGTGGAATCTCGCCAGGCGCGTTGCGAGCGCTTCGGGGTTCTCATCGGCAACGAAGTGTCCGCTGCCCGCGATGATGTCGCCCTCTACGTTCGACAGCCCGGCCGCCCGCAGCCCGTCGACATAGTCGCCGATGTCGCCGGCCTCGGCCGCCCCCCTCAGATACAGCACCGGGATCGCGATCGGCTGCTTGGGCGCAAGGGCGTTGGCTTTGGCGTCTTCGGGGAAGGCGCGGTACCAGTCGAAGCCGGCCTGAAGGCTTTCCGGCCGGGAATAGGCTCTTGCGTAGATTTCCCTGGCCTCGGCGGGGATCGATGCCCGGTCCTTCGAAAGCGCATTGAAGAAGAAGTCGAAATAGGCGCTCTGATGGCCGCTCACCAGCGTTTCCGGCAATGCCGGGACGGCATGGAATGCAAAATGCCAGATCATTGGATTGCGAATGACCTCCTCCCACGGCGCGACACCCGGAACGACGACATCCATGATCGCCGCGCCAGAAAGACTGTCGGGATGGTCACGCAACAGAGCGAACACGATCTGGCCGCCGACATCATGGCCGGCGGCCACGAGTTGGCGCAGCCCGCAAGCCTCGGCAACGCCCCTCATCAGCCTCGCCAGGGTTTTCTTGTCGCCGGCCTTGGGCATGCCTTGCGAGCCGCCGATGCAGGGCAGGTCGGGTGCGACGACCCGGTAGTCGGCGGCCAGCCGGCCGATCACGCGTTCGAACGCGTAGGAGCTTTGCGGCCACCCATGCAGCAGGAGGAAGGCAGGCGCATCGGCCGGGCCTGCCTCGCGGATGGCGATGCTCAGCCCTTCGATTTCGATGTTTGAGGTTCGCATGTCCTGCACGTCCTGGCCCGATGCCACGCCATAGATCTAGGCGGCAATCGGGAACTCGACAGGGCTATGCCGGATTCACTCCAGCCATTCGGTGATGAACGTGCCGTTCTCGTGGATGTCCGTCGTTTCCAGCGGCCCCGGCCCGAGATTGGTGAATTTGTGCGGCGTGTGGGGCGGCACGATCAGGACCTGGCCGGCGGTGGCCTCGATTTCCTGGTCGCCGACCGTGAACAGGCCGGTGCCCTGGCGGATGATGAAGATCTCCGCGTAGGGATGGGAGTGCAACCGGGGGCCGCCGCCGACATCGGGCAGGTGATTGAAGATCAGGCAGGAGTTGGAGCCATAGGCGCCGCACTGCAGTTCACCCTTCCAGCGGTCGGGGCGAACGGCCCATTCCTCGCGATCGATGACGTGTGCCATGCAAGCAAGGATAGATCACACCGGCGTCCCGTGTCGAGGCGAGCCGGGGCATTGGATTTGCGGTTGTTTCCCGGTTGTTTAGCCGCCTTTTGCGACCATTCGCCGCCTTGCCGCGCAGTGGCGGATTTTGTCCCCGCGACAATCTGCCCTTGTGCCTTCACCCGTCTGGACAAAAACGGGCTTCACGCATAAACCGAAGTCCAAATGCCGGAGGAATTCGCTAGCCTGTTCGCCATGCGCTGTCGGGTTGGCGTGATTGAGCGGGGAACAGGCTCGGCCACCGGCGCGGAAGAGGCGAAAGGATCAGGCACCCGTGAGCGCAACCGATACCCACGATCCCAACCGTCGAGATTTTCTCTACGTCGCCACCGGCATGGCAGCCGTGGTCGGCGCCGGCGCCGTTGCCTGGCCCTTCATCGACCAGATGCGCCCCGATGCCTCGACGCTGGCGCTTGCCTCGGTCGAGGTCGATGTTGCCTCGCTGACACCGGGCATGTCCTTGATCGTCAAGTGGCGCGGCAAGCCGGTCGTGGTGCGCAACCGCACCGAACAGGAAATGAAGGACGGCGAGGCCGTCAAGCTCTCCGATCTCAAGGATCCGATCGCCCGCAATGCCAACCTTCCGGCCGACGCGCCGGCGACCGACGCCAACCGCACCACGCCCGGCAAGGAAGCCTGGATGGTGATGGTTCAGGTCTGCACCCATCTAGGCTGCATTCCGCTCGGCCAGGAAGGCGATTTCGGCGGCTGGTTCTGCCCGTGCCACGGCTCGCAATACGATACCGCCGGCCGCATCCGCAAAGGCCCGGCGCCCGAGAACATGGCTGTGCCGGTATTCAAGTTCATTTCCGATACCAAGATCCTTATCGGTTGAGGCAGGGGATATTTCGATGAGCGAGGGACACTCGACCTACACGCCCAAGACCGGTATCGAACGCTGGTTCGACGCCCGCATGCCGCTGCCGCGGCTGGTTTATGACAGCTTCGTCGCCTATCCGGTGCCGCGCAACCTCAACTATGCGTGGACCTTCGGCGGCATCCTGTCGATCATGCTGGTGGCGCAGATCCTGACCGGCATCGTGCTGGCCATGCACTACACGGCCGACACCAATCTCGCCTTCGGCTCGGTCGAGAAGATCATGCGCGATGTCAATTCCGGCTGGCTGCTGCGCTACATGCATGCCAACGGCGCCTCGTTCTTCTTCGTCGCCGTCTATATCCACATCTTCCGTGGCCTCTATTACGGCTCCTACAAGGCTCCGCGCGAACTGCTCTGGATCCTCGGCTGCATCATCTACCTCCTGATGATGGCGACCGGCTTCATGGGCTACGTGCTGCCATGGGGACAGATGAGCTTCTGGGGCGCGACCGTCATCACCGGCTTCTTCAGCGCCATTCCGCTGGTCGGCGACTGGATCCAGCAGCTGCTGCTGGGCGGCTTCGCCGTCGACAACCCGACGCTCAACCGCTTCTTCGCGCTGCATTACCTGCTGCCCTTCATGATCGCCGGTGTCGTCGTGCTGCACGTCTGGGCGCTGCATGTCGTGGGCCAGTCAAACCCGACCGGCATCGAGGTCAAATCGAAGACCGACACCGTCGCCTTCACCCCTTACGCGACCATCAAGGACGCGTTCGGCATGATCGTGTTCCTGTTCTTCTTCGCCTATTTCGTCTTCTACCTGCCGAACTATCTCGGCCATCCGGACAATTATACGGTCGCCAACCCGCTGAAGACCCCGGCCCATATCGTGCCGGAATGGTACTTCCTGCCGTTCTACGCGATCCTGCGCGCCATCACCTTCAACATCGGGCCGATCAACTCCAAGCTCGGCGGCGTGCTGTGCATGTTCGGCGCCATCGTCATGTTGTTCCTGGTGCCGTGGCTCGACACCTCCAAGGTGCGCTCGGCGGTCTACCGGCCCTGGTACAAGCTGTTCTTCTGGCTGTTCGTGGCCGATGCCATCCTGCTCGGCTGGCTGGGCTCGCAGCCGGCGGAAGGCAGCTATGTGTTCATGGCGCAGATGGCGACGCTGTTCTACTTCGCCTTCTTCCTGATCGCGCTGCCGGTGCTGGGCCTGATCGAGACGCCACGCAGGGTGCCGAATTCGATCACCGAGGCGGTGCTCGAGAAGAACAAGGGCGGCAGCGGGCATCCGGCGGGCGCCACGGCCGCACCAGAGACCAAGGGCTAGAGCATGATCCCGAAAAGTGGGAACCGGTTTTCCCGGACAAACGGAACCGTTTGTCCAGAGATCATGCTCAAACAGGAAGACAGAGCGGTAGAGAATCTAAGGGGATTTGGCATGAAAAAGATTCTCACCTCGCTGGCGCTGATCGGCCTTGTGGCCGCCGGCGTTGGAACTGGAGGCACTTGGGCATTCGCCGCCGAAGAGGCGCACAATGCAGCCGCACCGACGCATTTCCCGATCGACGAGCCGAAGGAGATGAGCTGGAGCTTCACCGGCCCGTTCGGCACCTATGACAAGGCGCAGCTGCAACGCGGCCTGAAGGTCTACAAGGAAGTCTGCTCGGCCTGCCATTCGATGAATTTGGTAGCGTTCCGCACGCTGTCGGACCTCGGCTACAGTGACGCCCAGATCAAGACGCTGGCCGCCGAATACACCATTCATGACGGCCCCAACGATGCCGGCGACATGTTCGACCGTCCCGGCAAGCCGTCAGACCATTTCCCGGCGCCGTTCGCCAACGAAGAAGCTGCCGCTGCCTCCAACGGTGGCGCTGCGCCGCCGGACATGTCGCTGCTGGCCAAGGCGCGCGGCGTCGAGCGCGGCTTTCCGCAGTTCGTCTTCGACATCTTCACCCAGTATGACGCGGGCGGCCCCGACTATATCCATTCGCTGCTGACCGGCTACGACCAGACGCCGCCGGCTGGAATGGTCATCCCGGAGGGTACGCACTACAATCCGTATTTCATGTCGGGCGTGTCGCTGAAGATGCCCAAGCCGCTCTCCGACGGCCAGGTGACCTATGATGACGGCTCGCCGCAGACCGTCGACCAGTATTCCCGCGACGTGGCCGCCTTCCTGACATGGGCCGCCGAGCCGCACATGGAAGACCGCAAGAAAATGGGTTTCCGCGTGCTGGTGTTCCTGCTGCTGTTCGGCGCGCTGGTCTATCTGACCAAGCGCAAGGTGTGGGAAGGCATCGCCCACTGAGCGGGCGGACATAGCGAAATGCAGGGGGCGCCGAGAGGCGCCCTTTTTGCGTCCGGTTACGGTCATGTCACATGGCCGTCACCGCATCTGGCGATCCTGCGGCATTCTCGAACAAAGGATCGCTCCATGAAGAAATACGCATCGCTCGCGGCTGGTCTGCTGCTGCTGGTCATCGGCTCGGCCGCCCAGGCCGAAGACGCAAAACCCTTCGTCACCAACAAGGATGTCGACCTGACGATGATCCTGCCGCCTCCACCGGCGAACGATTCGGCCGAGACCAAGGCCGAACTCGGCGAGGTGCTGACGCTGCAGGTGACGCGCACGCCCGAAATGGAGGTCCGTGCCGTCGCCGATGCCGAGGAGAATGTCTGGCGCTTCGCCGATGTGATGGGGCCGAATTTCAGTGCGGAAAAGCTGCCGAAATTCAGCGCCTTCTTCGATCGCGTCGTGGCCACCGAAGGTGCTGTCGTCGACCCGGCCAAGGATATCTGGAAGCGTCCGCGCCCGCACCAGCTCAGCGAGCTCGTCAAGCCGGCGGTCAAGCTGTCGAGCTCCGGCTCCTGGCCGTCCGGCCACGCCACTGTCGGCACCATGATGGGCATCATCCTTGCCGACATGGTTCCGGAGAGGCGCGCCGAGATCATGGCGCGCGCAGCCGAATACGCCCACAACCGCATTGTCGGCGGCATCCATTATCCGTCCGATGTCGAGATGGGCAAGATTTCCGGCAGCGTCATTGCCGCGGTCCTGCTCAACCGGGACGATTTCAAGGCCGAATATGAGGTGGCCAGGGCCGAGCTGCGTTCCGACCTCGGCATGTAGCGTTCGTCGGCAATCTCGGCAGAGAGGGGCGCTTCAGGCGCCCCTTTTCGTGTTCACGGCCGTGCTCTATGGGGAGTTCAGCAATTAGTCCGTTGGCATGGCCGCATCTGGTTGATATTTCAACAGTGGCAAAGGCTTCGTCCGCCATGGCCTTGGAAATCGATGATGCGGCTCAGCGACTGTCACAATTTTTCCGATTTCCGGCGGATGGCACAGCGAAAGCTGCCGGGCCCGATCTTCAATTACATCGATGGCGCGGCCGATGACGAGGTCACTTATCGCCGCAACACCGCAAGTTTCGAAAGCTGTGACCTGGTCCCCAACGTCCTGCGCGGGGTGAGCGAGATCGACATGTCGGTGACCGTCATGGGCCAGAAATTGGCTATGCCGTTCTATTGCTCGCCGACTGCCCTGCAGCGGCTTTTCCACCATCAGGGCGAAAGGGCGGTCGCCAAAGCCGCGGCCAAATACGGCACGATGTTCGGTGTTTCCACGCTCGGCACCGTCAGCCTCGAGGAGGTGCGCAGGATCAGCGGCAGCCCGCAGATCTACCAGTTCTACTTCCACCGAGATCGCGGCCTCAACCGGGCGATGATACAGCGGGCAAAGCAGGTTGGCGTAGAAGTGATGATGCTGACCGTCGACAGCATCACCGGGGGCAATCGCGAACGCGACAAGCGCACTGGCTTTGCCATTCCCTTCAAACTCAACCTTGCCGGCATGGCGCAGTTCGCGCTGAAGCCGGCTTGGGCAGTCAACTATTTCACCCATGAGGGCTTCAAGTTGCCGCAGCTCGACGAACATGTCGACATGGGCGGCGGCACGATGTCGATCAGCCGCTATTTCACCGAGATGCTCGATCCGTCGATGACCTGGGACGATGTCGCCGAGATGGTCAGGCAGTGGTCGGGTGCGTTCTGCCTCAAGGGTATCATGTCGGTGGAGGATGCCAGACGCGCCGTCGATATCGGCTGCAGCGGCATCGTACTGTCCAACCATGGCGGGCGGCAGTTGGATGGCTCGCGGGCGGCATTCGACCAGCTTGCCGAGGTCGTCGATGCCGTCGGCGACAAGATCGACGTCATCATGGATGGTGGTGTGCAGCGCGGCACCCATGTGCTGAAGGCACTGTCGCTCGGGGCCAAGGCCGTCGGCATTGGCCGTTACTATATGTTTCCTCTGGCGGCGGCCGGCCAACCGGGTGTCGAAAGGGCGCTCGAGCAGATGCGGGTCGAGGTCGAACGCGGCATGAAGCTGATGGGCTGCAGTTCGATCGGACAATTGTCGCGCTCCAATCTCCGTTTCAGATAGTCGGGGTCGGGCGGACCATCGCGGATCATGCGGATGCGGAATATGGCTGGGTCGGCGAGATCGATCCCTCGCCGATGCGGCTTGTCTCAGCCGCCACATCGCGCTAGCCGTTGTCGGTCGCGCCGGGTTACGATTGGACCCTGCCGCCTTTCACGCGTGTCAGTTGGATCATCCGGAGAGCCGTCTCATGAAACCCTCGCTCGAAGACACGCTGCTGGCGTCGATCCGCACCATTCCGGACTATCCCAAGCCCGGCATCCTGTTTCGCGACATCACCACGCTGCTTGGCAATGCGCGCGCCTTCCGCCGCGCCATCGACGAGCTGGTGCATCCCTATGCCGGCCAGAAGATCGACAAGATCGCCGGTATCGAGGCGCGCGGCTTCATCCTTGGCGGCGCCGTCGCCCACCAGCTCTCGGCTGGCTTCGTGCCGATCCGCAAGAAGGGCAAGCTGCCCTACGAGACCGTGCGCGTCGCCTACAGCCTGGAATACGGGCTCGACGAGATGGAGATGCACAAGGACGGCGTTGCCCCTGGAGAGAAGGTGATCCTCGTCGACGACCTGATCGCCACTGGCGGCACGGCGGAGGCGGCGGTCAAGCTCTTGCGCCAGATCGGCGCCGATATCCTCGCCGCCTGCTTCGTCATCGACCTGCCAGACCTCGGCGGGCGCGCCAAGCTGGAAGCGCTTGGCGTGCCGGTGCGGACGCTGATCGGGTTCGAGGGGCATTGAGGGAGCAGTTCTTCCCTTCTCCCGCAAGGGGAGAAGGAAGAGCGCCCAGCGCCGCTACTCCGTCCTCACCAGCACGGCGCTCTCGAACTCCAGCACCTTGTCGCCGGCCGAGGCGAAGGCCTCGCAGCGCAGTGCCAGCAGGCGCCAGCCGGGGCGCGAGGCGATCGGGCGGTGGGAAAGGGCGGTGCGCGTGAAGGTGACGGTCTCGCCGGCGTAGACTGGCTTCAGCCATTTCAGGTTCTTGAAGCCGGGCGAGGGGCCGAATTCGGGGACCATGCCGGGGCCGTTCCAGGCAGCGCCCCCGGTGTCCATGCCGGCTTCGAGATTGAGTTTCATCCAGGTGGCGGCGGTATGCCAGCCGGACGCGCAGAGGCCGCCGAGCACGCTCTTCCTGGCGGCTTCCTCGTCGACATGGAAGATCTGCGGGTCGTATTTGCGGGCGAAGGCCTTGATCGCCTCGGGCTCGAATGTGTGCGAGCCCAGCGTCACGGTGGTGCCGATGCGGAAGAATTCGTCCAGGGTCATGCCAAGCTCCCCGCGGCCTCACGCGTGAGGAACATGACGGAATTCTCAAGCTCGAAAACGCTTTCGCCGCGCTGGTTGAACAGTTCGCTGCGCATGGTGACGAAGCCCAGTTGCGGTTTCGATTTCGACAGGCGCCTGGCGATGACCACGAGGCTGCCGGTGAGCTGGTCGCCGGCCAGGACCGGCTTCTTCCATTTGACCTGGTCGACGCCGGGCGCGCCCTGGCAGGTGGAGTCCAGCAGGAAGGCATCGCACAGCATGCGCATGAACATGGCGCAGGTATGCCAGCCCGAGGCCGCCAGCCCGCCAAGGATGCTGGCCTTGCCGGCCTCCTCGTCGAGATGCATCGGCTGGGCGTCGAATTCCCGCGCGAATTCGACGATCTCGGCGGCACTTACCAGCTTGGTGCCGAGGTCGAGCGAGATGCCCTCGACGAAGTCCTCATAGGCCCAGGTTTTTGCAGTCATGGTCTGAAATCCGGCTCAGGAATCCGCGATCCCCAGGGATCGGGCATCCCGGATGCAGGCCGGGCGCGGTTTGGTCAAGTTATTTCTGGTGCGCCAGCAACAGGCAGTCCGCCCGTGGCGAACCGATCAAAGCCAGCCGCGGCGGCGGAAATACCAGAAGGGCAGGATCGCCGACAGGATCATCAGGCCGATGGCGAAGGGATAGCCAAGCTGCCATTTCAGCTCGGGAATGACATCGAAATTCATGCCGTAGATGGAGGCGACCAGCGTTGGTGGCAGGAAGATGACGGCGGCAACCGAGAAGATCTTGATGATGGCGTTCTGCTCGATCGAGATCATGCCGAGCGTGGCGTCGAGCAGGAAGGAGATCTTCTGCGACAGGAAGGTGGCGTGGTCGGCAAGCGACAGCACGTCGCGCGACAAGGTCTTGATGCGGGCGCGAATATCCTTGCTCATCCTGGTCTGGGTGGCGACATGGGCGAGGAAACCGGCGAGGCGCTGCAGCGAGATCAGGCTGTCGCGCACGGAGGAGGCGATGTCCTCCTTGCGGCCGATGGCTTTCAGCAGCTCCTGGAAGTCGCGGTTGCGCTTCGACGCCTTGGTCGAGGTCGCCTGGAAGATGTCACGCGAGATCACTTCCACGTCACGGCCGGCGCGCTCGAGAATGTCGGCAAGGCGATCGACGATCGCTTCCAGCAGGCCGATCAGGATGGTGTCGCCGCTGGTGCATCCGGTCGCCGCCTTCTCCGCGCGCAGCGGAAAGGTCTTGAACGCCTTCGGTTCGTGGTAGCGAACGGTGATCAGCCTGTTGCCGGCAAGCGCGAACGTGACCGGCGACATCAGGGGATCGTCGACCTCGGTCTGGGCGGGCAGAGTGGCGGTCATGAAGTAGGCGCCGTCCTCGATGTAGAGGCGGCTGGAAATCTCGATCTCCTCCATCTCCTCGCGGGTCGGGATGGCGATGCCGAGCCAGCTTTCGATGGTGGCCTCTTCCTCCTTGGTCGGATTGACGAGATCGGCCCAGACCACCTTGTCGCCATTGGCCTGGAGGTCGTCGGTGAGGCGCAGGCGATCATTGTCGACGACGAAGGCCTTGATCATCGCCGGATCTCCCCTGCTGGATTAAAGGGCGTTTGGATTGATGTCGGATTGCACGGCTCTTCGTCGCATGCGCCGAGCGTGTGCCTGCCGCTTAGACCCGTGCCATGACAAAATCAAGACAAGTGGCCATTGGACGGGATGGCACAGGGCTCGGAGATACGCCGATGGTGCATCGCCGCAGGATGGCGACGATGCTTTGGATGCCCAGCGTGCGAGCATCACGTGTTGAACTTGAACAGCATGATGTCGCCGTCCTGGACGACATATTCCTTGCCTTCGTCGCGTGCCTTGCCGGCTTCCTTGGCCGCTACTTCGCCGCCCAGCGCGACGAAGTCGTTACAGGCCCTTATAGATGGTTCATGCGCGCGTTTCAGCTTGTTGCATTTGCTTTAGATACTTTGTTGAAGAGATAAGGGGTACTTTTCGGGGCTACATTGCTCGTTCCTCGAACGCCAAATTGGCTAGACACTTGCCCATTTTCGAGGTTGGATAGTGCGCTTGGGCGGGGATGTTAAATTTGGCAAAACATGTCTTTGGGGGACCTGACACGTCGAGAAAATTGAAATGTCTGCAAGAGTATTTGCAGGCGTTTTCGATTGCGCTTCGAAATCAGGATTTTGCTTGCATCTACATCGACGCATTTGCTGGTTCTGGCACTCGCACCGAAGTGCGCCCCGGTTTGCCGCTATTCGGGCCGGATTTTGCTGAGCCAGAGGAAATCACGACACCAGGGTCGGCCCGAATCGCGATCGAAATCGATCCACCAATGCACTCGATTGTTCTCATTGAACAAGACACGTTCCGGTTCTCAGAACTTCAAACTCTGGTTGAGGAGTATCCAGATCGCAAAATCATCGTGCGCAATGGGGACGCCAATAAACTCGTGCAGCGTCTATGCACGAATACCCCCTGGCGAGGTTCCGAAATTGTCGGCCGTGGAATACGTGGGGTTATTTTTCTCGATCCGTACGGCATGGAGGTGTCTTGGGAGACGGTGGAGGCAATTGCCAAAACCGAGGCACTGGATTGTTGGTACTTCTTTCCGCTGTCCGGCCTCTACAGGAATGCTCCGCACGATCCGGCAAAGCTCGATCTTGGCAAGCAAGCAAGTCTAGATAGGGTTCTAGGCGCCAGCGACTGGCGGTCTCGTTGGTATAATCATGAAATTGCGCGTGAAGACATTTTCGAAACGCAGGGGCTGGCGGCGCGCCGAGCTGATGTAAACGCGATTGAAGCCTATGTGAAAGAACGCCTTGAAACCGCCTTCAAAGGTGCCGTGCTTGATCCGGTTCGGCTTCACCACAGGAACGGTGCGCCGCTTGCATCGCTTTTCTTTGCGGTTTCGAATACTAGCTCGGCAGCCGTGAAGCTGGCGACCAAGATGGCATCTCACATTCTCAATTCTGGTAGGTCATCCCACAAGCGCTCACGATAGGTTCGACCTGTTGCCTTCTTGTTCTTCCCGCCCCACTGTTTGAAAAAGAATGCGGCATCGGCGTCGGTGCATTGGTCGAAGATTTCGTCGATCCACTTCGGGTCCATTGGACGTGCGTTGGGGCCGCTTTCTCCACCGACTATAGCCCAGTGGATGCCTGCTAGGCTTGCGCCCGCCACTGAGCCTATCAGCGGTTCATAGGAGACAAACCTTATGGCCGCTGGAACAGCTCGAAGCTCATCCAATCTGTGAAGCACCCGGCTATCCTCAACGCTTGTTCCAAGCCATACGTTCGACAGAACTTCAAATGCTTTCGTTGATAGAATTTCTGCCATCCTATCTGGCCGCTTGGTGAGGATTTGATAAGTGTGGCGCGGGGTGGCGCCCATAACGCGCCAAACGTCGCGGATGAAGTCCACCGGTACATCCGCGTGGAAAAGATCGGACATCGAGTTGACGAAAACACGGCGCGGTTTCTTCCAAGACGCAGGAATGTCGAGAGAACCGCTATCGAGCCTTATTTTGCCTGTCCACTTTGCCCTTCCACCGCTTTCCCGTGTCAATCCCACGTACTTCTCGACTCCCATCGCTTCGAGGCGGGCAGCCATCCGCATGGCGTAGCAGTTGGTGCATCCTGCCGTAAGGATCGTGCATCCGGCAACAGGGTTCCACGTCGCGTCAGTCCATTCGATTGATGTCTCGGCCATTTTCCGCTCTTCTCTTCGTCTGCTTTAAAACTGCCCGAAGATCGTAAATACCCCGATAAGTCTATTGTAGGAATTTCTTCATATCAAGAATGTTGGCAGACAGCAGTCCGAGACGCTCTTTCCCGAAGCATCACGTATTGAACTTGAACAGCATGATGTCGCCGTCCTGGACGACATATTCCTTGCCTTCGTCGCGTGCCTTGCCGGCTTCCTTGGCCGCTACTTCGCCGCCCAGCGCGACGAAGTCGTTGTAGGCGATGGTCTGGGCGCGGATGAAGCCGCGTTCGAAATCGGTGTGGATGACGCCGGCGGCCTGCGGGGCCTTGTCGCCCTTGTGGATGGTCCAGGCGCGCGTCTCCTTGGGCCCGACGGTGAAATAGGTGATGAGGTGTAGCAGCTCGTAGCCGGCGCGGATCACCTTGTTCAGGCCGGGCTCGTCGAGCCCGAGCGAGGACAGGAACTCCATCTCCTCTTCGTCCGAGAGCTGGGCGACTTCGGCCTCGATCGCGGCCGAGATCACCACGGTGCCGGCGCCCTGGGCGGTCGCCATCTTTTCCACGGCCCTGGTGTGTTCGTTGCCGGTAGCGGCGTCGGCCTCGGCGACGTTGCAGACATAGAGCACGGGATGCGAGGTCAAGAGGTTCAGTCCCTGCAGGATGCGCAAATCCTCGGCCGAAATGCCCTTGAGCAGGATGCGGGTCGGCTTGCCGGCCTGCAGCAGTTCGAGCGCTGCCTCCATCATCGGCAGCACGGTCGTCGCTTCCTTGTCCTTGGTCGAAGCGCGCTTGCGGATCTGCACGATGCGGCGCTCGAGGCTGTCGAGGTCGGCGAGCATCAGCTCGGTCTCGACCGTCTCGGCATCGGCGACGGGGTCGATGCGGCCCTCGACATGGGTGATGTCGTCATCCTCGAAGCAGCGCAGCACGTGCACGATGGCGTCGACCTCGCGGATGTTGGCGAGGAACTGGTTGCCCAGCCCTTCGCCCTTCGAGGCACCGCGCACCAGGCCAGCGATGTCGACGAAGGAGATGCGGGTCGGGATGATCTCCTTCGACTTGCCGATCGCGGCGATCTTGCCTAGCCGCGGATCGGGCACCGCCACCTCGCCGGTGTTCGGTTCGATGGTGCAGAAGGGATAGTTGGCGGCCTGCGCCGCCGCCGTTCTGGTCAACGCGTTAAAGAGCGTGGACTTGCCGACGTTGGGCAAGCCAACGATGCCGCATTTGAAACCCATTTTGTCCAGTCCTATCGGGAATTCGAAATTTGATGAGGGCTATGGGCGATAGGGGGGAGGAACGTCAAGCCCCGCGGTCGCACGGGCAGGGCCGCGAAAGGCCGCATCGGAGGGCGATCGGCGGTTTTGAGCAGTTCGAACCGCGCTTTTAGGACGCTACTTCACGTCGATGGTGACCGGCTGAACGGCCCGGACAATGTCTTCCCACGGCCGCTTCAGTTCAAAGCGAAGCTGGATCTGTCCAGGCTTGCCGCAGGAAACCGTGAAACGCTGCAAGGTTGTGCCGCCTATCCCTGTGTCATCGGGCTTGCTCTCAATCTGGGTGATGGTGCAGCCCGCCGGCGCCGGCGGAACCGACCAGACGACGCCCGCGCCAGGCGTCGCCGGCAATTCCACGACAATCTGCTCGCCGATTGCGGGTTGGAAATTCATGGTCGCTCGTTCGTTCGCCATCGCATCTTCCTTTGTGGCGACGGGCGGCGCGCCGATGCGCGCCACCTTCCGATCCCATCAACGTCGCCTCAGTTCCAGCCGTTGCTGGGAGCCGTCTGCCAACGATGATATAGGGCGAGATCCGTGCCGCGCACGAAGACTTCCATACGGCCGTCCTTGTTGTTGACGACCGCCGTGTCGCCGACGATGCCGCCGCCCAGCGATGCCCAGCCGCTCCAGCCATTGCTCGGCGCGGTCTGCCAGATATGCCAGCAGGCCCCGTCGGTGCCACGGGCGAAGATTTCCATGCGCCCGTCGGCATTGTGGCCGAGCGCCGGCGCGCTGGTGATGATGCCGCCCAGCGATGCCCAGCCGCTCCAGCCATTGTTGGGTGCGGTCTGCCAGATGTGCCAGAGCGCATTGTCGGTGCCGCGCCCGAACACTTCGAGGCGGCCGTCCTTGTTCTGGCCAACCGCAAGGTCGCTGGTCAAAATGCCACCCAGCGAGGCCCATGAACTCCAGCCATTGTTGGGGGCTGTCTGCCAGAGATGCACCACTGCCCCGTTGTTGGTACGGGCGAAGACCTCGATGCGGCCGTCCTTGTTGTTGGACGCTACCGGATTGCCCGATATCTGGACGCCAAGCGAAGCCCAGCCGCTCCAGCCCCGTTGCGGGCCGCCTTGCCAGATGTGCCAGAGGCCACCATCATTGCCCCTGGCGAAGACTTCTACCCGTCCGTCGACATTGCGCACCGCACTCGGGTCGCTGGTGATGCCGCCGCCGAGCGAAGCCCAGCCGCTCCAGCCGCTGCTGGGTGCGGTCTGCCAGATGTGCCACAGGGCGCCGTCGGCTCCCCTGGCGAACGCCTCAAGCCGGCCGTCGGCATTGCTGATGACCGCCGGGGTGCTGGTGATGATGCCGCCCAGCGATGCCCAGCCGCCCCAGCCATTGTTGGGCACGGTCTGCCAGATGTGCCAGAGCGCGTTGTCGGTGCCGCGCGCGAAGACCTCGATGCGGCCATCCTTGTTGTTGCCGGCGACGGCTTCGGTGGTGAGCTTGCCGCCCAACGGCTGCCAGCCGGACGATGGCAGGATGATGCCGGTTGCACCGTACATCGGATACAGCTGGCCGTCATACTTGAAGTCGTCATAGCTGATCTTGCCAAAGCCGCCGATGCCCCAGGTCGTGTCCCACGAGTTCTTGACGATCCAGCACTGCTCCGCCTCGGAATAGCCGATGACGAGAACGCAGTGGCCGCCGGCGACATCGCCGGTGACGTGGTGGTAGATGCCGCCCGAATAATTGAAGAAGTCATTGTAGACGGTGAAGCAGCCGGCGACCGGACCGACACTGCTGAGATGGTTCTTGATCGCGTTCGCATCCACCAGCTTGTGCACGGCCGTCAACTTGCTGATGCGCGCCGGACGGTTCGGCGCGGCGTGGCAGGCAGGCGGGCCGCTCCAGATATCGTTGTTGGGGAATGCCGACGGGTAGGGGAAGCCGGCTTCGTCGCAGACGCCGCGTCCCTTGATCTGGTCGAGGCACTGGTCGGGCCACCAGCCGCCGCAATTGGCGCCGTGCGATGAGCAGAAATGCGAATCGGCTTCCGACAGGTCGAACCAGCGGCCGGTCTCGATATGCGACATCGCCTCGATAAGGCCGACGGAGCCAAACGAGACGCAGGAGCCACATCCGCCCTGGTTCTTGACCGGGGTAATATGATTGCCGTTCTTGTTGCGCCAGTCGACGGCGGGCGCAAAACCCGGCGCCGCGGCAAGCGACGGCGGCTGGTTGCGTGCCGCCGCGACCAGGGCGATGGCTTCATTGCTGGGAATGGCGCCCAGCATCTGCAGGCGTTTTTGGGGGTCCATCAGCGAGATCGGGGTTTCGGCGGCCCGCCATCTGGCATTGTTGGTTGTCAGGGCTCTGCTGAGCGCAGAGAACGTCAAAGGATTTCGGGCCATAAACAGTCCCCTCGTGTCGGTTGAAACGTGCGACTGCTCGGCAAAGCCGAAAGGCATGCGACAACCACACCTTGCATCCATGGCCTTCCGCGAGGTGGTGGTCTGTGAGGGATTTCACTATTGGATATGCTGACGGCGCATCGGCGGCCCAAGCCGCATCGGTCGGCAAGCTTCAGGCCGTGCTCGCTGCTTTCGCGCGGGCAGACAATTCCGGCAGCTCTATCCAGGCGATCGCATGGTCAGGGATGCATCAGCCGTGGCGGTCTGAAATTGTCAGCCGGCGTTCGTTCGCTCCGGGATGGTCGCCCGGCGGCAGCCGTTTCAGCCGTCGTTTTTCCCGAACAGCTTTTTCAGCATGGCGGCCATCGGGCCACTTTCCGGCAGCTTGGCCGGCGCCTGCTGCGGGCGCGCCTGGCGGATGTGGCTCTGGGCTTTCGGGCCTTGCGCCTTGGGGGCCTTGGGCGGCGGGCGGTCGTCGTCGCCGGTCGGCACGAGCTTGTCGCGCAAGGCGAGTGTCACCCGGTTCATGAAGGAATTGTCGTCGCCCTTGGCCAGCAAGCCGGCATCGTCGGCTATGGTGTCGAGCAGAACGTCCAGCCATTCGCGGTCGGCCTTGGCGAAGTCGCCGAGGACATGGCCATGCACCATCTCCTTGACGCCGGGATGGCCGACGCCGATGCGAACACGGCGGAAGTCCTTGCCGATATGCTGGTCGAGCGAGCGGATGCCGTTGTGGCCACCGGAGCCACCACCGACCTTGACCCGAACCTTGCCCGCTGCAAGGTCGATCTCGTCGTAGAAGACGGTGAGCGCCTCGGGGCCAAGCTTGTAGAAGCGCAGCAATTCGCCGACCGACTGGCCGGACAGGTTCATGAAGGTCTGCGGTTTGATCAGGATGATCTTTTCGCCGCCGAGCGTGCCCTCGGCGATCAGGCCCTGGAATTTCTTCGACCAGGGCGAGAAGGAATGGCGGCGGGCGATTGCGTCCGCCGCCATGAACCCGACATTGTGCCGGTTATCAGCGTATTTCGCGCCCGGATTGCCGAGGCCTGCAAAGACAAGCACTGTCTTCTCTGGCATCGTCAGCTCCAGGCGTGAAAGAGTTACTTCTCTTCGGCGGCCGGAGCCGCTTCCGGTGCAACCTCGGCCGTCTCTTCCGTCTCCGGCTTCATCGCCGACGAACCGGCAATGGTTGCGACGGTGAAGTCGCGGTCGGAGATCACCGGCTTGACGCCGGCCGGCAGCTTGACCGCCGAGATGTGGATCGAATCGCCGATGTTGGTGCCGGTGAGATCGATGGTGATGAACTCCGGGATCGCATTGGCCGGGCAGTGGAACTCGACTTCGTGACGCACGATGTTGAGCACGCCGCCGCGCTTGATGCCGGGCGACTTGTCCTCATTGATGAAGTGGACAGGCACGTCGACATTGACCTCGGTGTCCTTGCCGATACGCAGGAAGTCGACATGGACAGGGAAATCCTTGACCGGGTCGAGCTGGAAGTCCTTCGGCAGGACCTGGATCTTCTTGCCGTCGACATCGATCGTGGCGATCGTGGTCAGGAACCCGCCGCCATGAATCTTGTAGTAGATGTCTTTGTAGGTGAGAGCGATCGCCAGGGGAGGCTGCTTGTCACCATAGATTACTGCAGGCACTTTACCGTTGCGGCGAACTGCACGGGCGGACCCCTTACCGACCTGTTCGCGCGCTTCGGCCTTGAGCTCGTAAGTGTCGTGGCTCATGGCTTTTCCTTTCGCGTGTTATGGAGCGTTTGCGGCGGGCAATGTTCCCAAGCCGTAAACGTCGAAAGCCGCCAGTCCTGGATGTCCGAATGCCGGCAGCCGCTCACGCGGACCTTTGTTCGGGATCACAAGGGGAAGGCAGCCTTCCGCCGCGTTGCCTCCAAGGGTGTCTACGCGGGTGGCGGCTCTATAGCGGAAGGCGGGCAGGCGTGCAAGCGGTGGTGGGGCAGTCGCCAGCCCGCCTGGTTCTGATCGCGGATCAACGCGTCACGCAGCGCCTGGATCTGCCGGATTAGCGCGCCAAGTTCAGCCAGCGTCGTGCCCGAGCGCGTGGGCAACAGCCGATGGTAGGCACTACTGCCGCGACATGAGCTTAAGCCACTGGCGGCGGAGCTTCTGGGTCAAAGTGCGTTTGGGTCGTGCTCGGGAAGTGATCTGCACGCGCCAGTCCGGAATATCCCGGTCCGGAACATAATTGCCGGGTTCCGTGCTTGCTGCTCGAACCTTCAGCGCCAGCCATGTCATGTCGACAGGCGCGCATCCATTGGCCAGCAACCGGTTGGTGAGCATCTGCTCATTGAGAATGGCGCGGGCCTTGCTCTCGAAAAACGGCAGCGTTTCAGGCGTAAGATCGAACCTGGAATGCCAGACTGTCCATTTGCTGCCTCCGTCGCCGGTGAGCCAACGCAGCAAAAACCGCTGACATCCTTGCGAGATCGGCGCGTCTTCACGGAAGGGCTGCTGGGGGTTCCCGCTGAAAATCGGCGTGTTCCTGCCGACGCTTACCAAAGATCCCAGGCTGCTGAGTTGCCGTGGGCGCATCAAGATGAACGAACTGCGGAGCCATGCCTGCGAAGCGATTCCGAAAATCGAGATGGCCTCGTCGTGAAAATCAACGCGGCCCAGCGCTCCTTGCAAGCCAAGCAGCGACCGTAACGAGCCGCCATCAATCAACTTGAGATGGTCAGGTGTGGATGCCGCGAAGGCCGAAGTGGCCAAGTGAACCAGATCGTAGTCATGAAGTTTGGCACCGATATGATTGATGCCACAGTCCCACGCCGAGAACTCCCAATCGACGTTCGACGCGCCGATCAGTTCGACCTCGCGGTCGAGATCGGAGCCATGACCGACCGGCAGCGAATTGTCGATCACGAGCATGCGATGCGCAACGTCCGGCAACTGGTGGGCGAACATAGCTCGCAAGTCCTGCCATGCGGTCGGATACTTCTGGGTCCCGTGACGAACCAGAAGGGTCAAAACACGAAGCGGGGGAGCGTGCATGTCGAATCCAGGCGCACCGTTTTCCAGCGTCAAAGCCTTCTTCCGGTCAAGCGCGAACGGATCTTTTTCAATGTCTTCTCGAGGCGGGATGAACGCAAGCAAGTTTTGAGAATTTCCCCGCTGTTTTAGGTTATGACGAAGCCACTTATTTTGGGATTGTTGATACCCATTTACCCACCTTTTTCCCCAGCATTGCTCGCGCAATACCCTATACCCTGTAGTAGAATAGAAAGCCTGTAGGTCATTCCGCACGAATCGACTGCTCCAGTTCGTTTCGTGCAAGCCTGAACACAAGAAGACGAACCTGCCGTCCTAATCACTGATCAACGCGTCACGCAGCGCCTGGATCTGCCGGTTCAGGGCGTCCAGCTCGGCCAGCGTCATGCCCGAGCGCTCGACCAGGGTCTCGTTCAGGCAGTTGCACTGGACGAGCAGCGAGCGTCCGGCCGATGTCAGGTCGACCTGCACCTGGCGCTCGTCGGTCTGGCTGCGCTGGCGGGTGACCAGCCCCGCCTGCTCCATGCGCTTCACCAACGGTGTGATGGTGCTCGATTCCAGAGCAAGGCGGTGGGCGATGGAGCCGACCGACATGCCGTCGGCCTCTCCAAGCGCGTTGAGCACCAGATATTGCGGATAGGTGATCCCCATCTCGTCCAGCATCGGCTTGTAGGTGCGATTGATCGCCATCGAGGTGGCATAGAGCGTGAAGCAGAGCTGGTTATCCAAGGGGAGAGGCACGACGCATTCCTTTGCCGATTAATCACGAGATGCATACCACGAAAAATGATATCGTGATACATATTTTTATAGACAAGGCCTTCGAATTGCGTTAGCGATATTGATGTCGCGATATTGTTTATCGCAGTAATAATCAAGGAGATTTGAGATGGCATCGCAGACAAAGTCTGGCTCGGGCAGCGGCACGATCACCACCCAGGATGGCACGCAGATCTACTACAAGGACTGGGGAACCGGTCAGCCCATCGTCTTCCATCACGGCTGGCCGCTGAGCAGCGACGATTGGGACGCCCAGATGCTGTTCTTCCTGGCGCAGGGCTACCGCGTCATCGCCCATGACCGGCGTGGTCACGGCCGTTCCACGCAGACCGATGTCGGCAACGAGATGGACACTTACGCCGCCGACGTCGCGGCACTTGTCGCGCATCTCGACCTCAAGGACGCCATTCATGTCGGCCATTCGACCGGGGGCGGCGAGGTGGCGCGTTATGTGGCGCAGTACGGTGCCGGCGGGCGCGTCGCCAAGGCGGTGCTGATCGGCGCGGTGCCGCCGATCATGCTCAAGACATCAGCCAATCCCGGCGGCCTGCCGATCGAGGTGTTCGATGGTTTCCGTGCCGCCCAGGCCGCCAACCGCGCCCAGTTCTTCCGCGATGTTCCGGCCGGCCCGTTCTATGGCTTCAACCGTCCCGGTGCAGAGGTGTCGCAAGGCATCATCGACAATTGGTGGCGCCAGGGCATGATGGGCGGCACCAAGGCGCATTACGATTGCATCAAGGCCTTTTCGGAAACCGACTTCACCGAGGATCTGAAAGCAATCGACGTGCCGGTGCTGGTCATGCATGGCGACGACGACCAGATCGTGCCCATAGCCGACTCGGCGCTGCTGTCGATCAAGCTGCTCAAGAAGGGCGAGCTCAAGGTCTACAAGGGTTTTCCGCACGGCATGGCGACAACCCATGCGGACGTCATCAACGCCGACCTGCTGGCCTTCTTCAAGGCATAGGGCCGTTCGGAACGAAAGAAGCACCCGCCGTCCGGCGGGTGCTCTTCCTTGCGTGGGTTTCAGGTCTGATCTAGGCGGCCGCCTGTGCCTTCCTGGCTTCCTTCATGTTGGGCAGGAACACGGTCAGCAATCCAAGAAACGGCAGATAGGAGCAGATCTGGAAGACGAAATCGATGCCCTTCATGTCGGCGACGACGCCGAGCACGGCGGCCGCGATGCCGCCCATGCCGAAGGCGAAGCCGAAGAAGATACCGGCGATCATGCCGACGCGACCGGGCACAAGTTCCTGCGCGAAGACAACGATGTTGGAGAAGGCCGAGGACAGGATCAGCCCGATCAGCACCGTCAGCACCATCGTCCATTCCAAATTGGCGTAGGGGAGCGCCAGCGTGAACGGCAGCACGCCGACGATCGAGAACCAGATCATCGCCTTTTGCCCATAGCGGTCGCCGAACGGGCCGCCGAGCAGGATGCCGAGCGCCGAGGCGCCGAGGAACAGGAACAGCATGACCTGCGACATCTGCACCGAAACGCCGAACTTATGGATGGAATAGAAGGTGTAGTAGCTGGCGAGGCTGGCGATGTAGGCGTTCTTGCTCAACACCAGCAGCGTCAGCACGATCAACGCGTTCATCACCTTGCGGCGCGGGAAGGGCGAGACGAAGCTTGCCGCCTTGCGATTGCCTTGCGCGGCGCGCAGGCGGCTATACCAGCCGCCGACCTGCCACAGGATGACGATGCCGATCAGCGAGCCGACGGCGAACCAGGAGATGCTGGTCTGGCCGAAGGGCACGACGATGAAGGCGGCCAGCAAGGGGCCCATCGACTGGCCGAAATTGCCGCCGACCTGGAACAGCGATTGCGCCAGGCCGAACCGGCCGCCGGAAGCGAAGCGGGCGATGCGCGAGGATTCCGGGTGGAAGATCGCCGAACCGATGCCGATCAGCGAGGCGCCGATCAGGAGCAGGTAGTAGTGCCCGGCATAGGCCAGCACGACCAGGCCGATCAGCGACGAGGCCATGCCGTAGGGCAAGGAATAGGGCATCGGTCGCTTGTCGGTGACCATGCCGATGATCGGCTGCAGCAGGGATGCCGTCACCTGGAAGGTGAAGGTCAACAGGCCGATCTGCCAGAAATCGAGACCGTAATTCTCTTTCAGAAGCGGATAGATGGCCGATAGCAGCGACTGCATGATGTCGTTGATGCAGTGGCACAGGCTCACCGCCAGGATGACGGTGAAGGCCGTCGCCTGGGCTGAAGCGGCGGTCGCGGGGGAAGCGACGCTGGTGGCTGTCGTATCGGTCAAGATAGGCTCCGTGGTCTTTTTGGCGGGCACGCCCGCGGGCAATCTGGCGGACGCTCCTGCGGCCGCCTTAGGGACGGTTGCCTTATAAGCTGCTTGCCGCGCGACTTCTTTCGTGGTTTGGTCCAATAGTTTCGCGAGTGGGCCATACAAGATGCCGCATGGCAGGGAAATCTTTCGCGCCGGCAATACCGACCTCGGCAAATTGCACGAAAGCCGCTGGCAGTGGCTGGAGCAGGTGGCCGGGCCGGCGGTGGCCTTGCCGACCGAATATCCCGACGGTTACCACGTGCCCCAGCACCGCCACAGCCGCAGCCAGTTGCTGCATGCGCTGGTCGGCGTCGTGCTGGTGACGACGCGGCACGGGCGCTGGATGGTGCCGCCCGACCATGCGATGTGGATTCCGGCCGGCACCGAGCATTCCGTCGAAATGCTGGGCGATGTCTCGATGCGCTCGGTCTATGTCATGCCAGGCGCGATCGCCGGACTGCCGGAAGGGTTGCGCGTCGTCGGCGTCACCGATTTGATGCACAGCCTGATCGTGGAATCGGAAAAGCTGCCGCAGGGCGGTGAGCTGGAAGGGCGCGGCGGGCTGATCATGAACCTGCTGCTGCACGAAATCCCGACCTTGCCGGAGCGGCCGCTCGGGCTGCCGTTCCCGTCCGATTCGAGGCTGGCGGCGCTCTGCCGGCGCTTCGTCGCCGCGCCCTCGCCGCACGCGACGATCGACGAGTGGGCCGATGCCGCCGGCATGAGCCGCCGCTCCTTCACCCGCGCCTTCCAGCGCCAGACCGGCCTGTCGCTGTCGACATGGCGCCAGCAGGCCTGCCTGTTCGCCGCGCTGCCGAGGCTCGCCGATGGCGAGCCGATCACCAGGGTGGCGCTCGACCTGGGCTATGACAGCGTGCCGGCCTTCATCACCATGTTCAAGCGGATGCTCGGCACCTCGCCGCGCGGCTATATGCGCGGCGCGCGCGAAAACGTGGAGGTCGCTCGTCGCCTTCCGGGCCCGGTTCGGCTGGGAAGCCCGGCGCCGTAGCGGCAGCGGTCTAGAGCAGTTTACTGTTCAACGGAAACGGTGAACTGCTCTAACTCTTTGTTTTGACGTAATTCCGGACGGAAAACCGTTTCACACTTTTCCTGGAATTACTTTAATCGAAAAGGCTCGACACCGATTCCTCGGTCGCGGTACGCGAGATAGCTTCGCCCATCAGGTCGGCGATCGAGATGACGCGGATGTTGGGCGCGTCGAGCACGGCCTGCGTCGGCTGGATGGAATCGGTGATCACCAGTTCCTGCAGCTTCGAGCCGCTAATGCGGGCAACCGCTCCGCCCGACAGCACGCCATGGGTGATGTAGGCGGTGACGCTGGTGGCGCCGTTGGCCAGCAGCGCGTCGGCGGCATTGCACAGCGTGCCGCCGGAATCGACGATGTCGTCGATCAGCAGGCAGTCCTTGCCGGCGACCGCGCCGATGATGTTCATGACTTCCGATTCGCCCGGGCGCTCACGGCGCTTGTCGACGATGGCGAGCTGGGCGTCGAAACGCTTGGCCAGCGCGCGGGCCCGCACCACGCCGCCGATGTCGGGCGACACCACCACGACATTGCCGAGCTGCTTGTATTTCGCCTTCACGTCGCGGGCCATCACCGGCACCGAAAACAGGTTGTCGGTCGGAATGTCGAAGAAGCCCTGGATCTGGCCGGCATGCAGGTCCAGCGTCAAAACCCGGTTGACGCCGGCACGGGTGATCATGTTGGCGACCAGCTTGGCCGAGATCGGGGTGCGGCCGGAGGCGCGGCGGTCTTGCCTGGCGTAGCCGAAATAGGGGATGACCGCCGTGATGCGTTTTGCCGACGAACGCATGAAGGCATCGATCATGATGAGCAGTTCCATCAGGTGATCGTTGGTCGGAAACGAAGTCGACTGCAGGATGAAGACATCCTCGCCGCGTACGTTTTCCTGGATTTCGACGAAGATTTCCTGGTCGGCGAAGCGCCTGACCGTGGCCTTGCCCAGCGGGATGTTGAGATAGCGGGCGACCGCTTCGGCCAGCACCCTGTTGGAATTGCCCGCGAAGAGTTTCATGCACCGTTCCTGGTGGAGGATGGAGAACCCGGACAGACTCTCCTGCACCTTTTAACCGGGCTTTTAGCGGCCCGCGCCGGTATTGCAAGCGCCGAGATGGGGAATCCGCCGGCTAAGCCTAGGAAAACTTCACGCTCCTCACTGGCGGGCAACACCTCAGCCGGCCTTGCCGCCGAGAAACGCCGTGAACTGGTCGATCGTCTGGTCGGCGATCGCCTGCATGGTGGCCGGCGCCACCGCTTTCCAGGCGTCGGCGCTGCCGCCGGAATTGACCGAAGGCGCTTTCATCTGCCCATTGATGCGGTGCAGCCGGTTGCCGGCCGGGTCGTAGACATCCCAGACATAGATGACAGTGGTGTCCTTGCCTTCGGAGATCGCCGAGAAATAGCCCTTGAGCACATGGGTTGCGGTCTGATCCTGGCTGCCGGCCAGCGTGATGCCACGCTGCTTGGCCCGCGTCTGCAGTTCGGCCGTCAGCGGCGTGGCGGCTTCCACCGAAGCGCCGACGATCGGCGCGATCTGCAGGCGTGTCTTCGACAGGATGGCAGCGCTTTGGGTCGACGTGAGCGGCGCGGCAGTGGTTGCAGGAGCACCGGCGGCGGCGGTGGCCGTCGATGACGGCGCTGGAACAGTGGCCGCGCCTTGCGCTCCCGGCGCCGAGCCCGCCGGCGGGGTGATGGCGGAAGGTTCGAGAACGTCCTTTGCGTTGGTGCAGGCGGCAAGAGCCAATGCCACAAGCAATGACACGGTCGTCACATGCGATCGTCTCATTTGCCTTCTAACTCCTTGGCGAAGAACGCCTCCCATTATGGATTCACTGTACGATCAAGTCGAGATCATGGCGGGACAGCGGCTTCGGCTGGGATTCGGTGGTCAGATAGGTGCGGCCAAGCGTCATTGCCGTCTCCGCCTCGGAATCCATGATGATCATGTGGGCGAACAGCGTCATGTTCGGCGCGATCGGCTCGGGGTTGCCCTGGTAGAACATCGGCATGTCCATCCAGGACGGGGTGAAGCGGGCGCCGACCGAGTAGCCGCAGGCGTTCAGCCGATGCTTGGTCAGGCCATGCGCTTCCATGGTGCGGGCGTGGGCGTCGAACACATCACCGAAGCTGTTGCCCGGCGTCATTGCCTTTTCGACGGCAAGAAGGGCCGCGCGGGCCGCGTCGAACAGTTCCTGATGGCGCTTCGAGACCTTGCCGGTCAGCACCGTGCGCATCATCGGCGCATGGTAATGATGAAAGACGCCGGCCCATTCCAGCGTCAGCTGGTCGTTCTTGGTGAGCTTGCGGCGGCCGGCCTTGTAGCGGCAGAGCAGCGCGTCGATACCGGAGCCGATGATGAACTCGTTGGCCGGATAATCGCCGCCGCCGGCAAAGATCGCACCCTGCATGGCGGCCAGGATCAGGGCTTCGTCGCCGCCCTGCTTGATCAGCGGCAAGGCCGCGTCCAGCGCGTCGTCGGAAAGATTGGCGGCCTTCTCGGCCTTGGCGACCTCGGCCGGGCTCTTGAACAGGCGCAGCCGGCCGACGATGCCGGATGCATCGGCGATCTGGCCGAAGGTCTGCAATTGCTCATCGAGCCGCCGGCCATTGAAGGCGGTCAGGCCGTGGGTGTCGTATTCGACGCCGATGCGGGCGCCGAGCAGGTCGAGATCGTTGAGCAGATTGCGCAGGTCGACCGCCGGATTGGCGCCGTCGCGGTCGGTCCACAGCACGATGTTGTCGATGATGGAGGTGTGGCGTGCCTGGCGCAGGTCGGCCGAGCGGGTCAAAAGCACCATCGAGCCGTCGGCCTTCACCACCAGGCACTGGAAGAAGCAGAAGCCGAACGTGTCGTAGCCGGTCAGCCAGTACATGCTTTCCTGCGCGAACAGCAGGATGGCGTCGAGCTTCTTTTCGGCCATCTCGATCATCAGCCGGTCGCGCCGCGCGTCGAATTCCGATCGTTCAAAATGCAGCGCCATTATTCTTTCTCCAAAACGATGGCCGAAACCTGCCGGCCGTAATCGGATTCCCCACGGTGCGTGGTGCGCCGGTAGGAATAGAACAGATCTTCCTCGGCATAGGTGCAGCGGCCGAGGCCCTCAGCCTTTACGCCGGCCCTGGCCAGCCGGTCGACCGTGTAGCGGTTGAGGTCGAACATGGCGTGGCCGGCATGTGCCGAAGGCGCGAAATAGCCGGTGTTTTCCGCATCGGCCTCGACGAAGCGGGCGACGAATTCCGGCCCGACCTCGTAGTTTTCGGGGCCGATCGAGGGGCCGAGCACCGCAATGATGTTTTCACGCCGGGCGCCGAGGCCTTCCATGGCGGTGATGGTGTTTTCGAGCACGCCCGTGAAGGCGCCTTTCCAGCCGGCATGCGCCGCGCCGATGACGCGCGCGTCCATATCGGCGAAGAGTACCGGGCCGCAATCGGCGGTCGAGGCGCCGATGGCGATGCCCGGCTGGTCGGTGACGATGGCGTCGGCCTTGGGCCGCTCGCCGGAAAAGGGTTCCCTGGCGACAATGACGTCGGGCGAATGGACCTGCCAGGCGGTCAACAGATGGTTCGGCGGCACACCCATCCAGGCGGCGACACGGCAGCGGTTCTCGGCCACCAGCGCCTGGTCGTCATCCGACCCGGTGCCAATGTTGAGGCCCTGGTAGATGCCGGTCGAAACGCCGCCTATGCGGGTGAAATAGCCATGGCGGATGCCCTGTGCCTGCGCCTTGTCCAGCAGCGGCGACCGAATGGGATCCGGTTTGGTCTGATTCAGCATGTGGGCGTTGTTGTCCGTGTGGGCGGTTTCGTCAAGAAAAAGCGACCGGCGGTTCCACCGCTCTTTTGCCGGACGGGAGATTGGGAGGGGTAACGGTGAAAAGTCAATCCGCCGTGGCGAAGGGGCGAATGGTGACGCCACGCGGGACGATGGCAAGCACCTTGAACAGATCGCCCATCGCCTGCGGGCCGGCGAGGCGTTCGACATCGCTGGCGATCTTGTCACGCGCCGCCTGGCCGGCATCGGCGCCAAGCCGGCCGGCACGCTCGAGAATGCCCATGCCGAGCAGGAAATCGCCCTGCCTCGACAGATGGGCGTCGAGGCCATGCGCACGCACGATTGCGGCAAGGGCGGCGAAATCGACGTGGGAGGTGAGGTCGGCTTCGCCGGGATTGGCCAGCACATCTTCGTGATTGTGCTTGCGCAGGGCCTGCAGCGTGTCGCCGACACCCGGCCGCAAATGGCCATAGTCAGGGAACAGTCCGGCGCCGCCATGACTGGATATGCGCGCGGCAATGGCTGCCATCAGGGCGGAGCGGGCCGGTGCCACTTCGGCGATCGCACCTTGTGGTGCCTCGCCGGCGTCGGCGGGGAGCAGCGTCGGGTCGACCGAGCCGGCGCCGGCGAAGAAGCAAAGTTCGTCCTTGTCGTCGAGGCCGACCATGCGCTCGCGCCAGCCGGAGCCGGCACGGACGAACTGGCGGATGGGCACGGCGTCGAACAATTCGTTGCCGACGATCAGCAGCGGCTGCCGTGGCAGCGTGTCGATTGTTTCGTGCCAGCCAACCGCGAAGGGCGTCGCGCTAAGCGTCTGTTTCTGGATCTCGGCGAGGCGCGGGCTGGTCTCGACCATTGCGAAGGCTGCGCCGTTGGCCAGGTCAGGTTCGAGCCGTGACAAGGTGCGCAGCATGTCCTTCATCAGCGTGCCACGGCCGGGACCGATCTCGGCGATGGTTACCGGCATCGGCCGGCCGATCGCAGCCCAGGCCTGGTAGAGCCAGACGGCGACGAGTTCGCCGAACATCTGGCTGATCTCGGGCGCGGTGATGAAGTCGCCGGCGGCGCCGAAGGGCTCGCGCGTCGTGTAGTAGCCGTCCGCGGGGTCGAACAGGCACAGCGCCATATATTCGTTGACGGGGATCGGGCCCGTCGCCTCGATCAGGTCGACGATGCGGGTCTTCAGCCGCGTCATGTCGCCTGCGGCTCTGCTTGCGTCACCGGCTTGGCGGTTGCCATTGCCCAGATGCCGGCCAGCACCATAGGCGTCGACAGGATCATGCCCATGGTCAGCCAATTGGTGCCGAGGAGGTAGCCGAGTTGCTGGTCGGGCTCACGGAAGAACTCGACGAAGATGCGCGACAGGCCATAGCCGCAGATGAAGGCACCGCCGACGAAGCGCGGCGTCTTCAGCTTGAGGCGCGAATGGGTGAGGATGCGCAGCACGAGGAACAGCACGACGCCTTCGAGCAGGGCCTCGTAGAGTTGGCTGGGATGGCGGGCAAACGGCCCGCCATTGGGGAATTCGATTGCCCAGGGCACGTCCGTCGGCCGGCCCCAGAGTTCCGAATTGATGAAGTTGGCGACGCGCACCAGGCCAAGGCCGACCGGCACGCCGGCGGCCACGACATCGAACAGCGACCAGGTGCGGATGCCGCGCTTGATGGAAAACAGCGTCATGGCGAGGATGACGCCGAGCAGGCCGCCATGGAACGACATACCGCCTTGCCAGACGGCGAAGATGTCGAGTGGATGCGCAATGTAGCGCGGCAGGTCGTAGAACAGGACGTAGCCGGTGCGGCCGCCGAGCACGACGCCGATGGCCGCCCAGACGATGAAGTCGTCGAGGTCGTCCGGCTTCATCGGCAGGATGCCGTCGGGCCACAGCTTCGGGTTGGCGGCGAGCCGTTTGGCGTACCACCAGGCGAACAGGATGCCGACGATGTAGCCGACGCCGTACCAGTGCACCGCCAGCGGCCCGATCTGGATGAGGATCGGGTTGATGTTGGGAAACGGCAGCGAGGCCAGCGGCAGCAGGAAATATTCGTTCAACGGGGAACTCTCGGTTGCGAACGCGTTTGGGCGCGGACCATGCGGCAGGGTTTTGGCAGGGTCAAGGCAAGGTGGTCGGCGTCAAAAGTCGGATCGGATCACCCTTGCAGGCCCATCGCGCCGTGCAGGCGGTGCGCTCAATCCCGAGGCTTGGCGGCCACCAACTGCCGCAACGCGTCGTTGATCCTGTCCTGCCAGCCGGGGCCATCTTCCTGGAAATGATCGAGCACGGCCCGGTCGATCCGGATCGAAACCAGCTCGCGGACATTCGGCGCGGAGGAAGCTTCGCGAATTGGCGGTGCCGGCTTCTTCACCGGTTTGAAGGCGGCTTCGGCGGCTGCCATCGGATTTGTCGGTCGGCGCGGGGGCGTTGCCATTGATTGACCCTGACTGAGATGTGCTTGACGTGATAGGAGATGAGAACACAATAGGCGATCTGGAGCCCTCAAGTACAGCTTTTGCGCTGCCTGAGAGCTTCTTACAGGCAGGGCATTGCCATGCGCCATAGCAACGCAGAGGCCGCACCAGCCCTCAACCTTCTTGCATTCGGCGCGCCGCGCCACTACGTCAATTTCAGCAACCGAGGATTTGCCATGTCGACCGGACCGAACCGCATTCTCGATGAATTCGCCAAGCTGATGACCGATGCCGCGGGTGCCGCGCAAGGCGTTCGGCGCGAGGTCGAGACCGCCTTCAAGGGCCAGGCCGAGCGTATCCTCAACACGATGGATGTGGTGCAGCGCGAGGAATTCGAGGCCGCGCGCGAGATGGCCGCCAAGGCCCGGGACGAGAATGCCCGGCTTGCCGCCCGTATTGAATCGCTCGAAGCCAGGCTCGCCGAACTGGCCGGTGATGCCGCACCGGCGGCGGCGGCAAAGCCTCGCGCAAAAAAATAATCGTTAAACTTTTCCACATAGTGCGAGTCTGAAAAGCGCTTTGCCGTGAATCGCTTAACGGCATTGCATGAATCTTTGTGACAGCGCCTTTCCACATGCGAATGCCGCAGTGCGAAAAATTGGGCTGTTCACGCGACTCCCGATCAATAGACTGAATTTGTTGCATGATTCGGAGCAGGGTCATGCGGCCGGGCGGTGGGGTCCGGTCTGGGGTCTTTGCGTCGAGAAGCAGTCTTTTGCGCGAAGAAAGTCCTGGCCGTCCGAGTTCTAGATCAGATTGTTCGTTGTGTGTGCCCTCCCGCGGAGCGTGTGGCGGCGCTCCTCAGAACGACAGGAAGCATTCCATGGAACTTCTCGAACTCGAATTCTCCCGCGAAATCCACCCGGTGGATGTTATCGAGCAGGTGGCCCACAACAACGACTGGTCCTTCGAACGGGCCGGCGACGACGAGATTTCGATCTCGGTTGCCGGCAGCTGGACCGACTATCACGTGTCCTTCTCCTGGATGGAGGATTTCGAGGCGCTGCATCTGGCCTGCGCCTTCGACATCAAGGTGCCGGAGACCCGCGCGCTGGAAGTGATGCGGCTGTTGTCGCTGATCAACGAACAGATGCTGTTCGGCCATTTCGATCTCTGGGAGCAGGAAGGCGCGATCATGTTCCGCCAGTCGCTGCTTTTGGCCGGCGGGGTCGAACCGTCGAGCCAGCAGGTCGAGGTGCTCTTGTCCTCGGCGCTGGAAGCCTGCGAATGCTATTTCCAGGCGTTCCAGTTCGTCGTCTGGTCGGGAACTTCGGCCAAGGACGCGCTGGCCGGCGTGCTGTTCGAGACCTATGGCAACGCCTGAACCCCTGTAGGCAGACAAGACCGAGATGAGTTCGAGCAGCGAGCGCAAGCCGCAGATCAGTTTTGCCGACTTCGATCGTGTCGACATCCGCGCCGGCACGATCGTCGAGGCCGAACCGTTTCCGGAAGCGCGCAAGCCGGCCTTCAAGCTGAAGATCGACTTCGGGCCCGACATCGGCATCAAGAAGTCGTCGGCGCAGATCACCAAATACTATACGCCGGAAACGCTTGTAGGCCGGCAGGTGTTCGCGGTGGTCAATTTCCCGCCGCGCCAGATCGGGCCGTTCATGTCGGAAGTGCTGACGCTGGGTTTTCCCGACGAGGAGGGCGCCGTGGTGCTCGGCGCCATCGAGCGCAAGGTGCCGGACGGCGGGCGGCTGTTCTAGATTAGCGAGCAGTCTGGGGCCGGAACGCGCCGAGAATGGTTCCGACCGTTGCGGCTGAGAGCACGAGATGCAGGAGGTCGAACGGCCATGCCAGGCCGAAATGCATCAGCATGAGGTTCAAGAAGGAGGGCGCCGTGGCATCCGCGGGAATCAGGATCAAGCCTGCGGCCAAGACCAGCCCATATTTGAGTATGGCGACTGTCGCGAGAACGAAGAACATAATGGCGACGAAACGCAGATGATTGCCATTGAGTGCACGCCAGCACCCGATTGGATCAAACGATCCCGTCCAGAGAAAGTCGCCGACGAACAGATATGTCCAGGCTAGTACGATACCGCCAGCGAACACGTTGAAGACTCCTATCGCCGATGCCCAAGGCGCGACATCCTCGGGGCTGAGCGGTAGGTCACGTGTGGCCATCAGGCCGGCAACGAGCAGTCCGTGCTCACTGGCGACGGCAAAGCCGCAAAGGAGCTGGACGACAGCGAGCAGCAACGCAGCCACAAGAATCCGCTGACCGAACTCAAGGCGCATGCCCGGGATCGCAACGTGTTTGACGCTCTCAATGCCGCGCCGAACAACGACACGGCCGGGCTCGGGCGCGTTCGCCATGCGATCCAGAACGAACGCAAAGACCATTGCCGAGAACGGCGCGGCAACAATGGCGGAAAGCCAAGTCCTGGGGTCAAAGCCTCGCGATAGAAGCCAGGTGGGCGCCTGTCTCGGATCGGCAAAGAGAACAAAAGCAAGCACAATCAGACAGAGCGTCGTCAGGAAGCAGGGAAACCAGGCGGCCACGAAAAGTGGCCAGGCGTTCGCACGGCAATAGCCGAACACTCTCGCGACGGTCTTGCCGATGCGCAACAGGCGGCGCTTCGGCGTTACGGCAGGCAACTCGTCCAGCGTTGAAATCGGCGCCAATCCCCCACACGCGCACAATAATGAACCGCACGGAACGGTTGCACAAGCTCTCGCAAGAAGCGCGCTCGCGGAGATCGAAGCCCGCCGCGCACGATCGCGATGCATCGCAGCGCGCCAGCTCCATCAGGCCGCCAGCTTACGCGTCCTGCCCAGTGCCTCCTCGACCGCGTCGAGGAACATTTCGGCGCAAGCCTTCCAGCTGTAGCGCATTGCGCGTTCTCGAGCCTGAGCCCGGTCGACGTTGAGGGCGGCAAGCGCTGCCTCGCGCAAATCGTTCGAGACCGCGCCGCCAAAGCCGTCGCCGACGATGTCGATCGGTCCGGTCACCGGATAGGCGGCGACCGGCGTGCCGCTGGCCAGCGCCTCGATGATGACGTTGCCGAAGGTGTCGGTGCGGCTGGGGAAGACGAAGACGTCGGCCGAGGCATAGATCTCGGCCAGTTCGTCATTGGGGCGGTGGCCCAGGAAATGCGCCTGCGGGTACCTTGCCTTGAGCTTGGTGAGTTCCGGCCCCTCGCCGACGATCACCTTGCTGCCTGGCAGGTCGAGGTCGAGAAGGGCGGAAAGGTTCTTTTCGATGGCGACGCGGCCGACGCAGAGGAAGACGGGGCCGGGAAAGCCGAGGTCCTTGCGCTTGTCCGGGCGGAAGTGGTCGGTGTCGACGCCGCGCGTCCACGGCCGCAGCTTGTTGAAGCCGCGGGCCGAAAGATCGTCGGCGAGCGACTGGGTGGCGACCAGCGTGCCCTGGCCGGAATTGTGGAAATCACGCAGCCAGCGATAGGCCCAGCTCTCCGGCACCGGCAGGCGGGCGCTGAGATATTCAGGAAAGCGCGTGTGGTAGCTGGTGGTGAACGGCCGGCCGGCATTGCGGCAATAGCGCCGCGCCATGATGCCGAGCGGCCCTTCGGTGACGATGTGGATGTGGTCGGCCTTGTAGGCATCGATCAGTCGCGCGACGTGGCCGGGCGTGGTCAGCGCCAGCCTGATGTCGGGATAGGTCGGCAAGGGCAGCGTGCGGAAGATGTTGGGTGTCAGGAAATCGACCGCGACGTCGAAGGATTTCAGGGTTTCGGTGAGCCGCTCCAGCGTATGGACGACGCCGTTGACTTGCGGGCGCCAGGCGTCGGTGACCATCAAGATGCGCATGGCGGCCCTTTGCTGGAAAGGTCGACGGTTGCTTTGAGACGATGCCGGAACGGCGACCCGCCTGCTGCCCGCGCTTGGCTCCAGCGCACCTTGGCGGGTACGGGATCGAAGTGAGGCGGCAAGGACGAATCAAGTGTAGTCGCGCGTTTCATGCGCGCTCTTAATCATGATTTCATGACGGGCGGATGAAGCAGCCTTCCGACTGGGCAAACGATTTCCGTTTGTCCGAGAAAAACCCGGTTCTACTTTCCGGGATCGTGCCGCGGTCAGGCCGGAACCTTGATCACGGCCCGCAATCCGCCGAGCGGACTGTCGTCGAGGGTGATGTCGCCGCCATGGCTGCGGGCGATGTCGCGGGCGATCGACAGGCCGAGGCCGGTGCCGCTGGCGTCGAGGTTGCGGGCCTCGTCGAGCCGCACGAAGGGCTTGAACACCTCTTCGCGCCTGCCGTCGGGAATGCCCGGGCCGTTGTCGTCGATGGTGACGACAAGCGAGCCACGGCCGTGGTTGGCGTTGACCTCCACCGTCTTGGCATAGCGGAAGGCATTGCCGATGACGTTGGACAACAGTCGGGCGAAGGCATTCGGCCGCACATGCACGGTCGGATCGCCGACGAGCGTCGTCGACAGTTTGCATTTGCGCAGGGCCGCTTCTTCGCCGAGCTTCTGGAAATAGGCTTCGAGGTCGAAGCGTCCCGGGTCTTCCGAGGCCTCGCCTCGGGCAAAGGAGAGATAGCCTTCGAGCATCGACTGCATGTCGTCGATGTCCTGGTTGAGGGCTGCCTTGGTCTCGGCCTTGCCGCCGGCCAGTGCCAGCTGCAGCTTGAAGCGGGTGAGGATGGTTCTCAGGTCATGGCTGACGCCGGTCAGCATGGCGGTTCGCTGTTCGATCTGGCGCTCGATGCGCTCGCGCATCTGGATGAAGGCAAAGCCGGCGCGGCGAACCTCTTCGGCTCCGCGCGGGCGAAAATCGCGCGGCATCGGCCGGCCCTTGCCGAAGCTCTCGGCGGCTTCGGCAAGCGTCAGGATCGGCCGGATCTGGTTGCGCAGGAAGGGGATGGCGATCATCAGCAGCACCAGCGAGGTGCCGACCATCCAGATCAGGAAGATGTGGGTGTTCGAGGCATAGGCCTGGCTGCGGCGCACGAAGACGCGCAGCACCTTGCCCTCGAGCTGGACGCGCACCTCGACGATGTTGGAATTGCCGACCGTGTCGATCCAGAACGGGCGGTTGATCTGGCGGGTGATCTCGGCCGAGAGGACGTCGTCGAGGATCGAGAAGAAGGGCTTCGGCCCAGGCGGCGGCAGGGGGTCGGGCGGCAAGAGGTCGACCTTCAACTGCATGCGGTCCTGCGCGATGCGGATGATGTTGGCGTAGTCGGCATCGTGCGGATAGGTCTCGATCAGATCGATGATGGCTGCGATGTCGCGCACCGTGGCCTGCGACAGGCGCTGCGTCACGGTCGCCCAATGACGCTCCATGAAGACGAAGGCGACGACCGATTGCAGAAGGATCATCGGCGCAATGACGATGATCAGCGAGCGCGCATAGAGGCGCTTGGGCATGTAAAGCGAAACGAGCCGCCAGAACCGGTTCCAGATGCGCGGCACCGTCTTGAGAGTTCGCGTGGCGCGTGCGCTCAAGCCGTCATTTTCCGGCTGTTCCAGTTCCGTGGTCGCCATTGGCTCTTTTCATCCGCCGCCGGTACTCTATTCCACGCTGAGCCGATACCCAATACCGCGCACGGTCTGCAGCCAGACCGGGTTGGATGGGTCGCGCTCGATCTTGCGGCGCAGCCGGTTGATCTGGACGTCGATGGTGCGCTCGCCGACCTCCGAATCGTCGCCGACCAGTTCGTGGCGTGGAATGGTCTCGCCGGCGCGCGCGGCAAAGATCGCCAGGATCTCCTGCTCGCGGTCGGTCAGCTTCAGTGCCTCGCCGCCGCGCTTCAGTTCGCGACGGGCGATCTGGAAGGTGTAGGGGCCGAAGACCAGCTGTTCGACCTTGGGCGTCGTCGCCGGGCCGCCGCGGCGCAGGATGTTGTTGATGCGCAGGATCAGCTCGCGCGGATCGAAGGGTTTTGGCAGATAGTCGTCGGCGCCGGCCTCCAGTCCGGAGATGCGGCTGTCTGTCTCCGACAGCGCCGTTAGCATCAGGATCGGCACGTTCTTTTCGGCGCGTAGCGATTTGGTGAGATCGACGCCGCTTTCGCCGGGCATCATCACGTCCAGCACGAGCAGGTCGAAATCGAGGCCGGCGAGCTTGCGCCGGGCTTCGTCGGCATTGCCGGCAACGGTGACGCGAAAGCCGTTCTCGGTGAGATATTGCTTCAGAAGATTGCGGATGCGGGTGTCGTCGTCGACCACAAGCAGATGCGGCGCGTCGTCGTCCGGTGCGGCCGCCTGATCGACCCTCTCAGTGCTCTCCATGGCTTTTCCCTGACATTTTTGCGGACCCAACGTCGATCTGGGCTCTCAGTTCCGGATTGACCATCGCTTCGAGGAAGCGTTCCACCAAGGTCCGTTCGGTGGCTCCGGAATCTTCCAATGCAGCACGGATGCGGCGCGACTGTGGCCGCGCCAGGGCCAGAGCCAGCGCCCGGCCCTTGGCCGTCGGATAGAGTTCGCGCTGGCGGCGGTCGCGCGGACCTTGCAATTGCACGACATGGTCGGTGTCGATCAGTTGCTTGAGCACGCGCGCCAGGCTCTGCTTGGTGATCTTGAGCACATCGAGCAGTTCGGCGACCGTCAGCCCCGGCCTGCGGTTGACGAAATGCAGCACCCGGTGGTGGGCACGGCCGAAGCCGTAATCTGCCAGGATCTGATCGGGATCGGAGGTGAAGTCGCGATAGGCGAAGAAGAACAGCTCGATGATGGCGAAGTCGATGCCGTCCTCGTCGGAGATCGCGGTCCTGATCGGTTTCCCTGCGTGGCTTCGATCCGTCATCATTTCTCCATGGGAAAGGGATATTATGTCAGTACTATTGACGTAATTTCCCTGCAATGGTAATTTTTGACAAGCTTTTGGGCGGATTGCGAACGAAAAGGCAAGGCAAGCCGGTTTTTCCGGAACTTCCTGAGTTTGCCAGAGCGTGAATATCCGCTTACGCTTCGAGACACCGGCCGGCGTCTCCAAACACATGGCACGGCCAAAAAGAACACGCAACGACACTAACGATATGCGGGCCACGGTCCGCGGGAGGTTACCATGGCATCCGTTCCCTTCGACCAACTGGACGGCTTCATCTGGATGAACGGCGAGTTCGTCCAGTGGGGCGACGCCAAGATCCACGTGCTGACGCACGGCCTGCACTATGCCAGCGCCGTCTTCGAGGGCGAGCGCGCCTATGGCGGCGAGATCTTCAAGCTCAACGAGCATACCGAGCGCCTGCATGAATCGGCGCGCCTGCTCGGCTTCAAGATTCCCTATTCGGTCGCCGAGCTCAACGACGCCTCGACCACACTCTTGAAGAAGCAGGGTTTCCAGGACGCCTATGTCAGGCCGATCGCCTGGCGCGGCAGCGAACAGATGGGTGTTTCGGCGCAGAACAACCGCATCAACTGCGCCATCGCCATCTGGCAGTGGCCGAGCTATTTCGATCCGGCGCAGAAGCTGAAGGGCATTCGTCTCGACGTCGCGGAATGGCGCCGGCCCGACCCGCGCACGGCGCCGTCCAAGTCGAAAGCCGCCGGCCTCTACATGATCTGCACCATGTCCAAGCACGCCGCCGAGGCCAAGGGTTATGCCGACGCCATGATGCTCGACTGGCGCGGGCAAGTCGCGGAAGCAACCGGCGCCAACATCTTCTTCGTCAAGGACGGCAAGATCCATACACCCAAGCCCGACTGCTTTCTCGATGGCATCACCCGCCGCACGGTCATTGGCCTGGCCAAGGATCGCGGCCTTGAGGTCATAGAACGCGCCATCATGCCGGAAGAGCTCGAGGGCTTCGAGCAATGTTTCCTGACCGGGACGGCGGCGGAAGTAACGCCGGTTTCGGAGATCGGACCTTACCGATTCGAGGTCGGTGAAATCGCCAAGAATCTCATGAACGACTATTCTGTTGCGGTTCAGCCGAAGCACGCGATAGCCGCAGAATAACGAAACTCACAGCTTTTCGCGCAAGTAGGGGCGGTTTTCGGGCCGCCCCTTTTATTTCAGCGTTTCTGCATTTGACTTTCGTCCAATTCGGCGTCTCATGATGCTGTCGGCCCGGGAGGCTGGCAGCTATGGAGGGACTAATCATATGGACATGAACACGCTTCTTCCGATCATCATACAGGTGATTACAGGCATCATCGGTGGTCAGGCGGTCGGTGCGGCGCTCAAGACGGCAGCGATGGGTCAGCTTCCCAAAATCCTGGGCGGCGCCATTGGCGGTGTCGGCGGTGCGGCGATCCTCGGCAGCCTGCTCGGCGGCACGGTCGATCCGGCAGCGGCAGCGGCGGCAACGAGCGGTCTCGGCAGCGCGCTCAACCTGCAGAACATCGTCGGCGGCGCCGGCGGCGGCGCGATCCTGACCGGCATACTTGGCGCGGTCATGGGCGCCATGAAGAAATAAGCCTGTCATCTCGGACTGGCCAAGTGGGCGGCTTCGGCCGCCCATTTCTGTTTTTGAAGCGCCATTTCTGTCGTTGAAGTGCCATTTCTGTCGTTGAAGTGACTGGCTGTTCGTCCCCTCGAGGGTGGACGCCCTTCGCCGCTGCCTCTACATGACGGCCGAGATAGCGAAAGGACGATCATGGGTCAGCTCAATGCCGGCATCGTGCCGGTCACACCGTTCCAGCAGAACTGCACCATCCTGTTCGACATGGACGACAAGCGTGGCGTCGTCGTCGATCCGGGCGGCGACATCGACAAGGTGCTGGCGGTGCTGAAGGACAATGCGATCACGGCCGGGGCGATCTGGATCACCCATGGCCACATCGACCACGCCGGCGGCGCGATGGACTTGAAGGAGGCGCTCGGTATCGAGATCATCGGTCCGCATGCGGCCGACAAGCCGTTGCTCGACAATCTGGCGAACCAGGGCAGGCGCTACGGCATCGATGGTTCGCGCGATTGCGTTCCCGACCGGTTCCTCACCGAGGGCGAGACCGTGTCGTTCGGCGGCCATGTGTTCGAGGTGCTGCACTGCCCGGGTCATGCGCCTGGCCATGTCGTCTACTACAACCGCGCGGCCAAGTTCGCCCATGTCGGCGACGTGCTGTTCCGCGGCTCGGTCGGCCGCACCGACCTGCCGGGCGGCGACCACGCGACGCTGATCGCGTCGATCAAGGACAAGCTGCTGCCGCTCGGCGACGATATCGGCTTCATCTGCGGCCATGGCCCCGGCGGCCGTTTTGGCGAAGAGCGCAGGACCAATCCGTTCCTGACTTGAAATCCTTCGGACTGGATCCGAGCCGACCTCAGAAAGTTCCGAAGCGGCAACACAACAAAAAAGCGCCGGCCATGCAGCCAGCGCTTTTTTGTGGGGCAGGGAAGCCCTAAAGCGCTTTCGCGCTTTGAAATTCTATCTTGTGCAAGTCGTTATCCCAAAACCGCTGCGCACTTTTGGGCGACATGCACTCAGTTGGCGGTGCAGAAATGCTGCTCGCCGTCATTGCCGGTGAAGGTGCCGGTACGCGAGTTGAAGCTGCGGTAGCGGTCGGAGCAGTACTCGTACCAGTCACGCGTCCACGGTTCGGCATAACGGTCGGCGTAGACCACCCGCGGCTCCGCGTAGTAGCGGCGGACCGGGGCCGGGCGCACCACGACGTCACGATCGTAGTAACCGTCATCGTAGTAGCGGTCAGCGTCGGGCGGCGGCCGGTCATTGGCCAACGCGCCACCGATCAGGGCGCCGGCGGCGAGGCCGAGGACGCCGGCGGCAATGGCATCGCCATTGCCGTGATGGCCGTGATGGCGCCAGTCACGCGCGTTGGCAGCGGGCAGGGCCGCGAGCATGGTGGCGGCAACGGCGGTGGACAGCACGGCTGTCTTGAAAATTCGGTTCATCTTGGTCTCCTTCGTACCGGGCCGTGCAGTTTGCAGGGGATGCGGTCCGGCTTTACCAAAGACTAATATGCGACCGTGGCTGAACGGAGGCTGAACGGATTTCGACGGATCGATCCGAAAAACGCTCGGAATCGAGCAGAACCGCCCTGTCGGGATCCGACCTGTATCCGAAGCCGGCTCAGCCGACCGACAGGTTGACGGCCTTGGGCCCCTTGCCGCGCTTGTCCGGCTCGGTGTCGAATGTCACTTTCTGCCCATCTTCGAGACCGGGAAGACCCGACGCCTGCACGGCCGAAATATGGACGAAGACATCCTTCGCGCCATCGTCCGGCGTGATGAAGCCGAAGCCCTTGGCATGGTTGAAGAATTTGACGGTGCCGGTCTGCGGCATGGGAAGCTCCTTTGATCCCATAAACTCCAGTCTCGGGCCGGCAAATGCCCGAGAGGAAATTTGTCCTTTATTTTAGCGTCATCGGCAAGAGAAAGTTTTACAGGCACTTAAAGCGTTGTGATGCATGTCGTTGACCCAAAACCGGATCCGGTTTTGGGCAACATGCATTCAAGCTGCGTCGCCGACATGAAAAAGGCGCGACGAAAATCATCGCGCCTTCCAAAAACTGTTTGCACGCCCAGGGCCAAGCCCTGGTGCCTCGTTCGCACATCCGCAGGGACGTGCGACGCGTCGACGGTTCAGGCCGCGCGCAGGTTGACGGCCTTCGGGCCCTTGCCCATGCGATCCGGCTCGACGTCGAAAGTGACCTTCTGGCCATCGACCAGCGTGCGCAGGCCCGAGGCCTCGATCGCGGAAATATGGACGAACACGTCCTTGGCGCCGCCGTCGGGCGTGATGAAACCGAAGCCTTTGGTCGCGTTGAAGAATTTAACGGTGCCGGTCTGGGCCATTGGGGAAACTCCTTCACCCGTTCAGTCTTTGGTGGTCCTGCCCGCCACTGGCGTCGAGGGCAGTTCCCGGTGGTTGCTTTCGGCAGTCATGCATTGGCGCATGGTCAAACCCCCCGCCGAAAAACGGGGCCGTCAGAGATTCACAGTATCGGGGAAAGGTCGTCCAAAACGTTCCGCTCTCCGGGTCGCAAATGCCCGAACACGGAATTTATCGCACGGAAACGTGAAGGTTGCAAGATAGCGTCGCGGGCCGCCACATTGGGCGCATCCCGACGCAAGAATCGACCGATCTGAACGTCGATCGGCCGCAAATAGGCCTCGTTGCCGGGCGGGTCATCGGCCCACGGCCACGGTCAAGCATAGGCCAGCGACATCGGCGGCGCCGACCGATCACCGCCATGGCTCCCGTCGCGGTTTTCCGTGCGGGCTGCAAACGGGGGTTGCATTTGGAGGACGAATGGCGAGGATCATCATCAGGGATGGGATCGAGGGAGAGATCAGCATGAAAATTCTGGCGTCATTTTTCTCCAGACTAGGGTTTGGCTTCTCCAGACTGGGGTTCGACTACTCCAGGCAAGGGTTTGCCGTCCTGTTCCTGTCAGGGCTTCTGGCCGCCTGCACCGTCGTCGTCGATGACGGGCCGGGGCCG
Source organism: Mesorhizobium opportunistum WSM2075 (assembly GCF_000176035.2). Taxonomy (NCBI): domain Bacteria; kingdom Pseudomonadati; phylum Pseudomonadota; class Alphaproteobacteria; order Hyphomicrobiales; family Phyllobacteriaceae; genus Mesorhizobium; species Mesorhizobium opportunistum. The sequence continues at coordinate 2,405,860 of NC_015675.1, forward strand.
CGTCCGCGCCCACCGCGGCCCGAACCGCAATTCTGCACCAAACAATACGAGCCGGTCTGCGCCCGGCGCGGTGGCGACCGCCAGACCTTCGCCAATGCCTGCCTTGCCGACCGTGCCGGTTACCGCATCGTGCGTGACGGTCCCTGCCGCGATGGTGGTGGCGGCGGTGGCGGCGGCGGCGAAGAGCAGACATTTTGCACCCGCGAATACGCCCCCGTCTGCGCCCGCCGGCATGGCGAGATGCGCAGCTTCCCCAATGCCTGCGAAGCCCGCGCCGCGGACTATCGTGTGGTTGGTGACGGGCCGTGCTGAAAGCGTAGGCTTGCGCCTTCTCCCATGAATCGGGAGAGGACGCGGCTGCTCAGCGTCCGCCAGGTGGCCGTATCTCCGCCTGCCGGCAATAGGCGATGAACTCGGCCGCCGGCATGGGCTTCGCAAACAGCCAGCCTTGGCCATATTCGACGCCGCGTTCGACGAGGTAGTCGGCCTGCGCCTGGGTTTCGACGCCTTCGGCGACGATCGTCAGCTTCAGCGTCTTGGCCATGTCGATGATGTGCGGCGTCACCGAACTGGTGGCGGAATTCGTGCTGATCGTGTCGATGAACGCCTTGTCGATCTTGAGCGCATCGAGCGGCAGGCCTTCGAGATGGGAGAGGCTGGAGTAGCCGGTGCCGAAGTCGTCGATCGCCACCGCATGGCCAAGTTCGCGGGCACGCGCGAGCGCCGATCGAGCCGCCTCGATATCCACAAAGCCGCGCTCGGTCGCCTCGAGCCAGATTTGCTGCGGCTGGATCCCGGTGTGCTGCAGCGCCTCGGCGATAATCGGCAGAACCCGCTCGGTGCCGACATCCGACGCGCTGAGATTGATGGCGATGTGAATGGAGCGGTCGGCAACCAGCAGGCTGTTCAGGTCGAACACGACGAGCGCGATCACCTGGTCTGTAATGGCGGTGATCAGCCCGCTCTCCTCGGCAAGCGGAATGAAAAGATCGGGCCGCACCAGGGAGCCGTCCGGCCGCTTCCAGCGCACCAGCGCTTCGGCGCCGACGCATCTGCCGGTCTTGAGGTCGACGATCGGCTGATAGTGCACGATGAACTCGCGCTTGCGCACGGCGATCTGCAGCTCTCCCAGGGGTGAAAGCCGCCGTCGCGACAACCAGACAACCATGCCGATGATGAAGGCGGCAATGAAGGCGCCGAGCGGGAGCAGCAAAAGCTGCTGCCGGCGCACGCTGTCCAGGATCTGGCTTTCCGGTTCGGTGGCGACGGCGATCCAGCCGGTGCCGCGCGCGGTGGCAAACAAAAGGCCGTCGTCGATGCCTTCCTCAGGACCGGCGACGATTTTTTCAACCCGCGCCGGGTCGGGGCTGTTCAGCGTGCCGAGCAGGATGCCGGTTTTCGTCGTCAGAGCGATCTGGACACCGGGATCGACGACGACGTCGGCAAAACGCACCGGATCGACCAGGGCGTTGTGGTGCTTGAACTGCAGCGCCATCAGCGTATGGCCCACGCTCATCACCGGCTGCATGCGCGCGGTTACGGCGATGCCGTCACTGGTGACGAAGTCCGGCCTGGATTGCGCGACGCGACCCTCGGTCGGTCCCCACGACGAGCATTTGAGCAGGCCATTTTCAAAATAGCCCATTTCCTCGACGGTGCGCGTGTTGATGGTAAGTTGCCGCATGCGGGCTATGTGCTCGGCCGAACAGGGGATGCCGCTGAACCGGTCGACCTGCCGCAACGCATCGTTCGCCTCATCGAGCGACATGTCAGCCCTGGCGATGGCGCGGCTGGCGAACTGGTGCAGCCGTTCGTATTCGTTTTCGACTGCCTGGGTCCATGAAAGGTGAAACATCGCCGCGATGGGCACGATGGCGCCGAGCAAGGCCAGCACCACCGCCGTCACGATGATGCGAGACCTGTCCATGTGCCTCCTGCCTTGGCCCACGATCGCGCCGGGCCGCCCACAATGCCTCGGCCGCCGATTGGCGGCCGCCGTTCAGGCGGATCTTATGGCCCCGTCCTTACATCAACTTTAATGGCGTCATGCAGCAAATGCTTCTCGTCTAGGCCCGATAGGCTCCATCGGCCGGCCCGGCATAAAGCTCGCTGCCGTTTTCATCGGAAATGCGCAGCCGGTCGGGAATTTGCGGCATGGCCAGGCTGTGGAACAGCGCGGTGGCGCCCTGCAGGGCGGCACGCAAGGTCGTTGCCTCCAACGACACCCTGTCGAGCGTCGCTTCCTCCGTGTCACGCGACCGGTAGAACTCGATGACGAAGTTCAAGCAAGCCTCCGTGGCAAGCGTTGCATGGGCCTGTTGCGTCAGTTCATCGCCTGCTCACAGCAGGGCGATGGGGCCATGCGAAGGGCCCCAGGGATGTCAACCCTTGGACTTCGGCTTCAGGCCGTTCTCCGCCTGCTTGACCGACGAGCCGAACGGGGAGGCGGGCTTGGCCACCACCTTGTCCTTCTTCGGCTTGCGCGTTTCGCGATTGCTTCGCTGCTGACCCTTGGCCATCTTGGCTGCTCCTCATGCGTATTGGTTTGGCGTTTGGCGCGGTCTCAGACAATCGGATTGCTGGCGACTATCGGATTGTCGGCCGGTTCGAGATTGTCTTCCGTGGTGACCCGCTCATGGGTCTCGTGTTCGCTGCGGATGCGGTATTGCGGGGAACCGTCCTTGACCGGCAGCCTGCTCTTGATTTCGAACAGGTCCGCGGTCTTGAGGAGGAGGCCGCCACGGCCTTTCATGCGCACGGTCTGGCCGACGGCAAAGAGATGCGAGGGGGTGTCGTTGCGCGGCCGCGCATTCGGCTGGAAACGGATCATGCTGCATTCTCCCGGTCGCGCTTCAGCGCTGTTTCGAGGTCCAGGTAATCGATGGCGACGAGCTGGCTGGTGGGCGGGTTCTTCACCGCCCTTGCCGGCAAATGGATGAAGGTGGCGACTCGGCGCCAGGCAAGCCGCGACATACCCTCGACCAGCTCTTCGTCGTGATCGATGTCGTACTCGCCAGCCGGCAATTGGCCCTCCAGCCCGCCGAGCACGAACGGTGCGGTGAAATGGGCGATGGAACGGGTGGTGCGGTCCGGCATTGTCCTGGCCTTGATATTTTTACATATTTTACGCCTTGGGGGGCGGCGCATGCGAAACGGCGATCCGGAAGCAAAAAAGCGGGGACGAGCCCCGCTTTCCTATTTCCGGCAATCGCTGGAAATAAGCCGCTTTCGAGAGCTGCCAGTACATCCGTGGTCAGCGTTCATCGAATTCGGCCGGATCAGATTAGTTGCAAATTGGCGGCCGATTCGCGGCCCTTGGCGTCACGCTCCAACTCGAATTGCAGCTTCTGGCCTTCGGCGAGACCCGGGAAACCGGCGCGCTCCAATGCGCTGACATGGACGAAAACGTCCTTGCCGCCGTCGGCCGGCTGAATGAAGCCAAAGCCCTTCTGGCCATTGTAGAATTTCACGGTTCCGGTGTTCATGGATGTCTTTCGCGGATTGAGAAATCGTCGCACGGCCAATGTGCCGCGCGCCCGGTATCGATGATTTGGTATGAGATTGGCGGGTCGAGAACCTCTGACGCCGCGAGATGCCAATTCTGGCCCAAACGATGCCTGTTATATAGATCGATTGGGCGGCGTCTTCAAGATGATTCATAAAAATCACCCGCCTTGGATGAAAAATAGATCGCTATAAATACCCAAATAATTCTGATACAGTTGCAGGATATTTCAAAAAATTGTTGACGGTGCACCGGGATTTCCCGGGCGAAGGTATTTTTATTTACTCCTGAACGAGGACAAATCCATGGTTTACACAAGAAGCTCAAGGGGAAAGACCGCGGCGGTCAATCCGATCATCAAGCCGACCGCCATACATGCCATTGCTGTCGGCCCCATCGGCCAGCCGATGATCGTCAAGTCGGCACGGCTGACCATCAGAAGCGATGAGGCGGCACGGCGAACGATCGCCGACACCGATGGCACCGTGAGGCGGGCCAGGCAGGTTGCCGAGACCAATCGTCTGATCTGATCGCCCTCACGACGGATAGGGCTGGGAACCACGCAAAGCCTTGAACCGGCCGCGCCAATGGCTTAGATCGCGGCAGGCGGACAAACACGGCAGGTTTCCCATCAACAGAGATCAGAGAAGAGCGGCGGGTGCGGGAGCGAGGTCTGGCGCTGGGGGACAGCCGCCGCTGGGGCTCGACCAGTATGTGCAGCAGGCGCTGCAACTGCATCAGGCCGGGCGCCGTCAGGAAGCCGAGGCGATCTACCGGCAGGTGCTGGCGCGTCAGCCCAAGCACGCGGCCGCGGCGCATTTCCTGGGGTTGCTGCTGCACCAGACCGGGCGCAGCGACGAAGGGCTGGATCTCATCGAACAATCGGTGCAGTTGCAGCCGACGAATCCCGATTTCCTCAACAATTTCGGCACGGTGATGCGCGATCTCGGCCGCCCTGCCGCGGCCATCGATTTCTTCCGTGGCGCGGTGGATCTGCGGCCGGACCAGCTCGCTGCGCGCGACAATCTCGGTTCGTCGCTGAAGCAGGTCGGCCAGTTCGAGGAGGCCGAAGAGATCTATCGTGGCACGGTCGCACGCAACCCGTTTCATGTGCGCGCCCGCATCGGGCTTGCCGAAACGCTGCAGGAGGCCGGGCGGCTGGACGAGGCGCTGGCGGTTTTCAGCGAGGCGCTGACCATTCGCCCCAAGGATGCCGATCTGTTGCACGGGCTCGGCGTCGGGTTGATGGAAAAGGGCAAGCTCGACGAAGCGGCCGATCTGTTCCGGCAGGCGTTGGCGGTCAATCCCGGCATGGCCACGGCCTGGCTGATGCTGGCGCAGGTCAAGCGCCAGAAGGAGCGCGACGCCGAATTGGCCGGCATGGAAGCCCAGCATGCCAAGGCGCCGCAGGGCAGCCTGGCACGCATGCAGCTGTCCTTCGGACTCGGCAAGGCCAATGACGATCTCAAGGACTACGACAGAGCCTTCGACTATTTCGCCGAAGGCAATGCCATTCGCCGCAAGGGGATCGACTATGATCCCGTCAGGACGCGCGCGGAATTCGAGGCGATGAAGACGGTGTTCGATGCCGGCTTCTTCGAAAGGCACAAGCCGAGCCCGATCACCGATGACGCGCCGATCTTCATCGTCGGCATGCCGCGTTCGGGTACGACGCTGGTCGAGCAGATCATCGCCAGCCATCCGCAGGTCTATGGCGCGGGCGAGCTCAGCATCCTGAAGAAGGCGGTCGGCAAGCAATTCCCGGCGACGATGCCGGGCGGCTTCCCCTGGGGCGTATCGGAAACGGACGATTCGGATTTCGCCGAGGCAGGCCGGGCCTATCTCGACATGCTGCACGCCCGCTTCCCGCATATGCGCCATGTCACCGACAAGATGCCGGGCAACTTCCTGCTCGTCGGCTTCATCCACATGATGATGCCGAAGGCCAGGATCATCCATTGCGCCCGCGATGCGGCGGCGACCTGCCTGTCGATCTACAAGGTGCATTTCCGCGGCGACAGCCATCGCTACGGCTATGATCTCGGCGAACTCGCCGACTTCTACAATCTCTACACCGACATCATGGCGCATTGGCACAGTGTGCTGCCGGGTGTCGTGCACGACGTGCGCTACGAGGATTTCGTCGCCGACCAGGAAGGGCAGAGCCGGGCGCTCATCGACCATCTCGGCCTGCCATGGGACGATGCCGTGCTGTCGTTCCACCAGACGGACCGGCCTGTGCGCACCGCATCGGCCGCGCAAGTGCGCCAGCCGATGTACCAGGGGTCCGTCGACCTATGGAAGCGCTATGGCGACAGGCTGAAGCCGCTGCTGGACAAGTTCGGCGGGTAACAGATTGGCAACAGGCGCTCAGCTGCGCCAGCTGCTCAAAGCTCCATGAACGGCTGGAAGCCGCCGAAGATCATGCGCTTGCCGTCGAACGGCATGGTCGACCAGTCGGATTGCAGGCGCGGATCGGCCATCACCTTGGCCATGACCGCATCGCGGCTCTGCCTGGATTCGTAAACGGCCCAGGAGAAGATGACGACCTCGTCGTCCTTGGCCTGGACGGCACGCGGGAACGAGGTCAGCTCGCCATAGGGCACGTCGTCGCCGATACATTCGACATAGGCCAGCGCGCCGTGTTCCATCCATATCGGGCCTGCGAGGTTGGCGAGCTTCTTGTAGTCGTCAAGTTTGGCCTTAGGCACGGCAAGCACGAAACCATCGACATAGGACATGGTGGAACTCCTCATTGGTGGGGTGCTTCCTTCTCCCCCTTGTGGGAGAAGGTGGATCGGCGCGCAGCGCCGAGACGGATGAGGGGCGTTCCAGCTTGGCGCCAAGTTACCCCTCACCCGGATTGCCAACCGAATTGCGAAAGGCAATTCGGGGCAATCCGACCTCTCCCACAAGGGGAGAGGTGAAAAGCTTCCGCCTTATTTCACCGGCGCATTCATGGCCCAGGCGACGCCGAACGGATCGTTGAGCTGACCCCAGCGGTCGCCCCAGAACATCACTTGCAGTGGCGTGACCACCTCGCAGCCGGCATCGACGGCGCGCTGCCACCAGGTATCGATATCGCCATCGCCGAGATGGAGCTGCAGCGTGTAGCCCTGCGCCTTCTGATGCGGATGGCCGTGTTCGGGATAGGCGTCGCAAAGCATCAGCGTCGAGCCGTTGATGTGGAGATGGATGTGCATGGTGCGGCCCTGCTCGTCGGCCGGATAGGCAAAGACCTGCTCGGCGCCAAAGGCCGTTTTGTAGAATTCGGCAGCCTTGAAGGCGCCGTCCACCTGCAGATAGGGGGTCAATCCGCCGAGCACTTCTGCCCTGGGCTGAACGGGGGTCTGGTCGGTCATCTCTTGCTCCTCTTTGCGCTTGGCTTGGCTTTGCCAATCCCAGGACGCACGGGACGACGGCGATCCTACATGGCGGCGAAATTTTTTTCGCAGGCGGGGCCCGGACAGGCCGGGCAACCGGAGGGTTTGAACGACAGGCACATGGGCCGGTTCGCCGCGGTCATATGATTTTGGCCGAGAAGGTAGCCGCGCGACGGCTGTCTTGCGCATCCAGGATTTCCGGAAAGCCGATATCCTTGCGCAGTTCGGCCGGCAGCGAGAGCAGGATGCGTTCGCTGCGATGGCGGGCACGCGCCGCCGCATATTGGGTTGCGATGCGACCGATGGATGAAAGGACGGACATGATGCATTCTCCCTGGGTTGACGCCGGCATCATCGTGTCGGCATCCCAAGGACGAGGCAGGTTCAGACGATCCGACACAGCGTCGCAATTTTTGTTACGATCCGGGATTCGACCCAGAGTAAGACCTACGCAATCTTAAGCGTCGGGATCGCTGAGACATCAACCTCACGCTCGGCGTGCCAGGCATCGAAAGCCGCCTGCATCCGAAGCCAGATCGCGGCTCCGTCGCCGAACAGCTTCCCAAGGCGGGCGGCCACGGCCGGCGAAACCGGCTTCTTTTCGCGAATGATGTCATAGAGCTGCTGCCGGGAGATCCCGAGCAGATTTGCAATTTCCACCTTGGTCTTTCCGGTTGCCGGGATAATGTCCTCAAGCAGCGCTCCCGGGTGGGAGGGACAACGCTCAAGAGGACGCATCGGCTTGTTCTCGGTCATAAGTCGAACTTCTCCAATCTGGCCGCCTCAGTGGTATTGCTCGAAATCGACGCGGGCGGCGTCCTTGCCGTCGAACTCGAATGTGATGCACCACGGGCCGTTGACGTGGACCGTGTAGCGGATGGGATCGAAGCCTTTGAGCTGGTGAAAATCGAAGCCGGGGAGGTTCATCTCCTCCGGTTTCTCCGAAGCTTCCAGGCGGTCAAGTCGAACAAGAACGCGCTTGTGCATCTTGGCGTCGATCTTGCCTGACTTTCCGGTTTGAAAGAGGTCCGACAGCGCCTTGTTCTTGAAGGACTTGATCATGGATGTATGTAAACAGATCGCTTACACAAATCAAGAGTCTGTAAGCAAATAGCCTACGGCCAATCGATCGCTCTCAACCCGCCATATCCGCCACCTCGCGGAAAAAGTCCTCGGGATCCTCCATCTCGGTCAGCTTCCGCTTCTCGATCAGCCAGAAGCGGTTGCCGATGGCGCGGATGAAGGAGCGGTCGTGCGAGGCGAGCACGCAGCTTGCCTGGTGCTTGAGCAATTCCTCCTCCAGCGCTTCCTGGCCGTCGATGTCGAGATGGTTGGTCGGCTCGTCGAGCAAATAGAAGTTGGGATTGGCGAGCCTGAGCGCCAGCATCATCAGCCGTGCCTTCTGGCCGCCGGACAACACGCCGATCTTCTTCTCCTGCATCTCGATGACCACGCCGGCGCCGGCAAGCAGCGAGCGGGCGCGTTGCTCGCCGACATCGTGGCGGCGAGAGACCATGGCCAGCGGCGTGTCGTCGCCGCTGATGCCCGACAGCGCCTGATCGCTGTAGCCGAGCACCGTCGACGGCGTCACCTTCACATTCTGAACGGCGTCCGGCTCGAGGATGGCGTTGCGGATCAGGGTGACGAAGCGCGACTTGCCGACGCCATTGCGGCCGAGCAGCACGATGCGGTCCCCCTGGCAGATGTGGCGCTTGCCGGTTTTGAACAGCAGCGTGCCGTCGGGCGTTTCAACCGCCGCGTCGTCGAGCGTGATCAGCACTTTGGCGTGGGTGCCGCGATTGGCCAGTCTTATTGCCCCGGCCGACTTCTCGCGATGCGCCGGATTCGCCGCCTCTTCCAGTCTTTCCGCCCGCTGGTTGAGCTGCTTGGTCTTGACCGTCAAAAGATCGCTGCCCGAATTGATGCCGATGTTGTTGAGCTTGGCGGCCTGGCGGCGCAGTTGCTGCGCCACCTTCATGTCGCGCTGGAACTTGCGCTCGGTCGAGGCGTCGACCTCGTCGAGCGCCTGCCGGGCGCGGGAGTAGGGCAGCGCAAACACCGGCGACTGTTCCGGGCGCAGGAACAGGGTGCGGTTGGTGGTGGCGTCGAGAAAGGCGCGGTCATGGCTGGCGATGACGACAGGCACCTCGCGCGGCAGCGCGTTCATCCAGCTCTCCAACTGGCTGATGCGGGCGAGGTCGAGATGGTTGGTCGGCTCGTCGAGCAAGAGCATATCCGGATCGGTGACCCAGACGCGGGCGATCAGCGCCAGCCTCTGCCAGCCGCCGCTCAGCGCGCGCATTTCTCGCTCGCGCATTGCCTCCGGCACATCAAGCGAATCCAGCACCACATCGACGCGCCACATCTCGCTGTCGGCCTGCTCGGGCGGCAGGGCGTCGGCCACCACCTGATGGAAGGTGCGGCCGAGCAAGGCAGGGGCAACGGACTGTTCGACATGGCCGACGCGCAGGCCGCGCGTGCGGGTGATGTCGCCCGACGTCGGCTCGATCTCGCCGGTCAGGCATTTGAGCAAGGTCGACTTGCCGCGACCGTTGGCGGCGACGATGCCGAGCCGGTCGCCAGTGCCGATGGTGAGGTCGAGATTGGAAAACAGCGGCGCACTCATGGCGACGCCGAGGGATTTGAGGCTGATCAGGGCCATTATGATTTCTCTGGTCTTGCCGGTGTCCGGCTCAGTGCACTTTGACGGTGCGCTTGCTGGCCATCAGGCTCGGCATTGCAGCACCACGAAGGGCAGACCAAAAAATCGAAGCGGGAAAAACCCGGACCGTCCCTGGTCAGCCCTGCAAGCAAGCTCGCAGGGCAGAAATCGGGCCACGCTGACGATGGTGACGATGAAACGTGAACACGTGAGCCCTCCTTTCGAGACGTTCGAGTGCAGAGCCCGAGGCGCTGTTCTCTTGTTAAAGCATGATCTTGCCCGAAAACCGGATTCCACTTTTCGGGATCATGCTAGAGGCGATTACACCAAAGGTTGGGCCGATGGCAAGACGGCCGCTTCCGTCCGGCGCGGGAACGGGTCCAGCACCAGCATGCAGCCGCCGATGATCGCCGTCGCGCCGAAGCCCTGGACGACGGTCAGATGCTCGCCGAGCAGAAGCGTTCCGGCCAGCACCGCTATCGTCGTAACCGCGAATTCGACGCTGATCGTCCTGGTGGCGCCGATGCTGGCAACCAGCCGGAAATAGACGATGTAGGTCAGCGCGCTCATCACGCAGGCGAGAAGGGCGAGGTAGAGGAAGTCGACGGGGCGTGGCATGGCTGGCACCGGTACTGCCAGCAGCAGCGGCAGCGTCATCAGGCCGCCGAACAGAAAAGCGGCGCCGGTGAGCTCGAACGAGCCCGCCGCGCGCAGGTGGCGGTTGGCGTAGTTGCTGCCGAAGGCGGCGGAGAAGGAGCTGAACAGCGAGGCGGCGCAGCCGAACGCGAAGGGTGCCGTGATCGGGACGGCGGGAAAGCCGACCAGCACGGTGATGCCGGCGGCGCCGAGCAGCAGGCCGGCCAGTCCGCGAACAGTGATGCGTTCAAGCCCCCACAATTGGCCGAGGATCATCGAGAACAGCGGGATCGCGGCAACGAGGATCGCCGCCATCGCGGTGCCGATGCGCGGGGTGGCGTAGGACAGGCCGATCAATTGCGTCGCGACGGTCGTCGCGCCGACCACGGCGAAGTGCCGCCAGCCGGCGCTGAAATCGAGCCGTCGCCGCGTCGCCGCCGCGAGTAGGAAAAGCGTGATGCCGGCGATCAGCGCGCGCAAGGTGACCGCCCCGACCCAACCGAAGGCATGCACAACCTTGAGCAGGACAAGGAAGGACAGGCCCCAGGTGATGGCCAGGAAGATGTAGGCGGCGATATCCCTGGGTTTCATGGGTGGGCCGGCGGAATGTTGCGTGGAGAGGCGGAATTGCAGCCGTGCGTATCGTTTCCGCCGCTCGGCGGCAAGGAATGGCTCATGGTCCAGAGGTGGTTGCGGCTGGGCGAAGCGGGACGTTAGGAGCGGAGCGCTTTCCCTTCTCCCACAGGGGGAGAAGGAAGAGGCAGCTACCGTCCCGGCCGACCTGTCTTGCCCGGCCGGCGCTTCTCTCGGCGGGCGTCGCCTGGATCCTCATACGAACCGATGCCGGCGCGCTGGCGAATGATTGGTTTGTCGTCGCGATCCTTCGCGCCCCCTTCTGCCCTGCCGGGCATCTCCCCCGGTTGGGGGGAGATTGGCTGCGGCTTGGCGGGCAGCTTTCCTTCGACCGGCTTTTCCGTGCGCCGCACGGTCATCTCGTCGAGCGAGTTCTTCTTGAACAGCGGCTTGGTGGCTTCGCCCGGAATGCCGAAGTCGGAGCCGTGTGCCTCGGACGCCGATTGTTTCTTGAACAGCGAGCGCGATACAGCACCCGCCGGCGTCGGCATATCGGTGCCGGGGCCCATGTCGTCGATCGAGGGTTTGGCAAACAGCGGCTTCTTCACCGGGACAGCGCCGTCGGCGCCCATCTCGTCGAGATCAGGCTTGCGGAAGAGGTTGGGCCGGGCAGCCTTGGCCGCCTCTTCGGCGGCACGCGCTTCCTCGAATTTGCGGAAACGCTCCTGTTCCTCCGCCGTACGATGTTTGGCCACGCCCTTGTTGTGCTTGCCCTTTTCGCGGCCCGAGGCGGGACTTTGGCCTTCCACCTCGCGCGCCAGCGGATCGTCGGAAATCGACAGTTCCATCTCGCGCAGCCGCTTGATTTCGTCGCGGATGCGGGCTGCCTTCTCGAAATCGAGGTTGGCGGCGGCGTCGCGCATCTGCTTGTCCATGGCGTCGAGATGGGCCTTGAGATTGTTGCCCATCATGGCGCCGGCGCTGTCGGTGAACTGCGAGATGTCGGCGCGGACGTGGTCCTTCTCGTAGACCGAATCCAGAATGTCGGAGATGCGCGACTTGACCGATTCGGGCGTGATGCCGTTGGCCGCGTTCCATTCCATCTGCTTTTCGCGGCGGCGGTTGGTTTCGGCCATCGCCCTTTCCATCGAGCCGGTGACCTGGTCGGCGTAGAGAATGACCTTGCCGTCGACATTGCGGGCAGCGCGGCCGATGGTCTGGATGAGAGAGGTTTCCGAACGCAGGAACCCTTCCTTGTCGGCATCGAGGATGGCGACGAAGCCGCATTCGGGAATGTCGAGGCCCTCGCGCAGAAGGTTGATGCCGACCAGCACGTCGAAGGCGCCGAGGCGCAAATCGCGTAGGATCTCGATGCGTTCCAGCGTATCGATGTCGGAATGCATGTAGCGCACGCGGACGCCCTGCTCATGCAGGTATTCGGTCAGGTCCTCGGCCATGCGCTTGGTCAGCACGGTGACCAGCGTGCGGTAGCCGGCGTTGGTGGTCTCGCGGATCTCGCCGACGACATCGTCGACCTGGCTTTTGGCCGGACGCACTTCGACCGGCGGGTCGATGAGGCCGGTCGGGCGGATGACCTGCTCGGCGAAGACGCCGCCGGCCTGCTCCATCTCCCAGCCGCCCGGCGTTGCCGAGACCGCGACGGACAGCGGGCGCATGGCGTCCCATTCCTCGAAGCGCAGCGGCCGGTTGTCCATGCAGGACGGCAGGCGGAAGCCGTATTCGGCCAGCGTCGCCTTGCGCCTGAAGTCGCCTCGATACATGCCGCCGATCTGCGGAACGGTGACGTGGCTTTCGTCGATGAAGACCAGCGCATTGTCGGGAATGTATTCGAACAAGGTCGGCGGCGGATCGCCGGGCTGGCGGCCGGTGAGATAGCGCGAATAGTTCTCGATGCCGGCGCAGGAGCCTGTGGCTTCCAGCATTTCGAGGTCGAAGCGGCAGCGCTGTTCCAGCCGCTGCGCTTCCAGCAGGCGGCCGGCGCGTTCCAGTTCCACCAGGCGCTGCTTGAGTTCTTCCTTGATCGACTTGATCGCCTGGTTCAGCGTTGGGCGCGGCGTCACATAGTGCGAATTGGCGTAGATCTTGACGCTTTTCAGCTCGCCGGTCTTCTGGCCGGTCAACGGGTCGAACTCGGTGATCTGCTCGATCTCGTCGCCGAACATCGAGATGCGCCAGGCGCGGTCTTCCAGGTGGGCCGGGAAGATCTCGATCGTGTCGCCACGCACACGGAACGAGCCGCGGACGAAGTTGATGTCCTGGCGCTTGTATTGCTGGGCGACGAGGTCGGCGAGCAGCGCGCGCTGGTCGAGCCGGTCGCCGATCTGCATCTGGAAGGTCATTGCCGTATAGGTCTCGACCGAGCCGATACCGTAGATGCAGGACACCGAGGCGACGATGATGACGTCGTCGCGCTCGAGCAGCGAGCGCGTCGCCGAATGGCGCATGCGGTCGATCTGCTCGTTGATCGAGGACTCCTTCTCGATGAAGGTGTCGGTGCGCGGGACGTAGGCTTCCGGCTGGTAATAGTCGTAGTAGGAGACGAAATACTCCACCGCGTTGTCGGGAAAGAATTTCTTGAACTCGGAATAGAGCTGCGCGGCAAGCGTCTTGTTCGGCGCCAGGATCAAAGCCGGGCGCTGCGTCTCCTCGATCACCTTGGCCATGGTGAAGGTCTTGCCGGAGCCGGTGACGCCGAGCAGCACCTGGGTGCGGTCGTTGTTCTCGACGCCTTCGACAAGGTCCTTGATGGCGGTCGGCTGGTCGCCGGCCGGCTCGAAATCGGACACCATCTTGATGGCGATGCCACCTTCGGATTTTTCCGGTCGGGCAGGGCGGTGCGGTGTCCACAGCACGCCGTCCTTGTGCAGCGGATTGCCGGATTCGATCAATGCGGAGAGGGCGGCCACCGTCGCGGTGACGCCGCTCGAGGTCATCGTCTCGGCCTCTTCCAGCGAGACGTCGAGGCCGGCGACGGGATTGAGGCCGGCGGCGGTGCGCTCGCGGGCGGTGGCCGCGCCGCCCATCGAGGTGCCGCGCGCCGTGCGTCCCGGGGCGGCGGAGCGCTCGGGTATCTTCTTCGACGGTTTCGGCGATTTGCCGCCGTCGCCCTTGCCGGTCTGGCGCCCTTCTTTCTCCGCCTCCTGCTCTATCTGCTCGGCCCAGTCGGCGATCGAACCGGTCAGCGGCGTGCCCGACAGCTCGGGTTGCGGCATCTCGGCGAAGCCGCCTTTGTGCAGCGGTTCGGAGGCGTCGAGGAAATCGGTCAGCGGACTGCGCCGCTTGGGCGCGGCGCGGTCGTCATTCGCCGTCGGCGGCGTTTTCTTGTCGGGGGATCTGGCCATGTCCCGAATATGGGAGGTCTTGGCCAAAATGGAAAGAGTGGGATGGGGCGGGGCACGCCGCCAGACGCGGCTCCTGACAGAAGGCTGTCAGGAGGAGAAAGCCACGGCCCGTGCCTGTCCGACGCCGATCAGGCGCCGCTTCCGTTGGATGCTACCCGCGTCGCCGATCCGTTCAGGCGCGGCACGACGACCAGGCGCTTGATCTTGCCCTTCTTGTAGGCGGCGAGGAAGCGCGCATAGTCCTTGAAGGCAACGCAGCCGCTGGACTGTCCGTAGCGGCCGCGAAGCAGGTAGCTATGGGCCAGGAAGCCGTCGCGATTGTATTTGTTGCGGCCATCGACCGGGGTGAGGCGCAACGCCTCGACACCGTGAAAGCGCGCCTCGCGCAGCGACAGATTGTAGGTGTTGGGCGGCGTCGGTCCACGGTTCTTCTGGTTGACATAGCGCGGCTGGTCCGTCATGGCGCCGACGCCCGAATGCGCTTCGAGCCTCTCGCCGTCCGGCATGTAAACCATGCCGGCGCTGATGTCATAGACTGCAACGCCGTGTCCGGCACCGCTTCCGGCGCTCGGCCCGTTGAACAGGTTTCTGAACGCCTGGCCAAGGCCGCCCGAAGGCGTGTCCGGCTTGGCATAGGCCAGCACGTCGCCGCCTTGGCGGCCTTGCCTGGCCTGTTGGGCCGGCTTTGCCTGGGGAGCCGGCTTCTGCTGCGCGATCTTGGGCTGTGGAGCCGGCTTGTCCTGCTCCACGGCCTTGTCCTGTTCCACCACCTTGGGCTGCTGCGGCCCGTCATATTGCGGCCGGCGGGTCGGCAGCGGCACGTCGTCGGTGAGCGCGTCCGGCAGCGAGGCGGCGTCGCCGGGCTGCGCCTTTTGGGTCTCGACAGGCGCGACCGCGACATCGGCCGAGGCGCCGGTCATCGGCAGCGGCGAGGCGAAGGCTTCGTCCTCGACCGGCATCGACTGGACGAGAGCGAGCGCCAGCTGCGCGTTGTCAGGTGTCTCCGGCTGGGCAAAACCCGTCGGCGCAGGCGCGGTCTGCACGACAACGGAGCCGGTGCCGGCTCGGGCGAAGCGTTCCGCCGCGGGCGGTGGAATGTCGTCCGACAGGCTGGCCACGACCTGGACGGACGGCACCAGCGACGCCTGGGTAATCTGGGCCCCGATGCTGGAAATCACCGGGCGGGCGTCGGCCGTGGCGACAGGTTTGCCGGCGCCGGCAAAGGCAGCCGCGAGCTTGGTCGGCGACAGCGATGCTTCCATGCGTTCGAAGCGCTCCTGCGCCTTCGACTTCAAGACCGCCGGCTTTGCCGATGCCACGAGGCGTGCGGATTTCTCCGCGTGGGGGCTCACCCTGGCCAGCTTGAAACAGCTGGCGCCGCATTGCACGGCATGATCATGCAGGGCTTCTGCGCCGCCATGGGCATTGGCCAACACGAACGGCGCCGAGGATGTCAGGAAATGTTGTTTCAGCGGATCGGCCAGCGCCAGCGAGCCCGGCATGGACAGCGTCTGCGGCAGGCCGCCCGACGTCGCCGACAGCGAGGCGCCGACCGAACTGAGGCCGGCCATGGTGCCGATCAGCCAAAGGCCCACGGCAGCGCTGACGCCGGGCACGGCGACCCAGCGGACGATCCGTTCAGGGGTGAAGGATGAGGAACGTGGAGCGTCGCAGGCATTCTCGCCCTCCCAACGCGTGTCCCCGACAATGTTTCTACTCAAGAACGCCATGCCACCAATCTTGCTCCAATCGGCTCCCACGTCCGCGGCTGTGATAGCCGCGACGACCATTCTGTGAGTGATCCCAGGTGGTCCCCGACGCGTTTTCCGCGCCTGTCGTTAGTTGCCGATTGCTTCAAAATATGGACAAAGTTGGTTAACCAATCCCTCTCAAAACCAACAGAGAGACGTGGACTTTGTGCCGAAAAAGGCTTGTCCACGACCATGCACGCGGTATTGCAGCCCTTCCAATCCTGTTTTGCTGCCCGTTTTTGTCCGGCAAGTCAAGCAAAACAGCCCTCGCTAATTTGTGCGGGTGGCTGTTCGGCCGGTCATGCCACGATGGCGGGCGCTCGTTGCGTGGCGTCGGGAAGGCCTTGGGCACCGTCAAAAACTGTTGCCCGCCTGCCACAAATTCTTGGCCCGGACGGCTGTCTCGCGACGGCCATTGACTCGTTTTGGGAGCCGGTGCACTCCGTTCAAGTGCTTGGTTTGGAGTGGCAAAGGCCACTTTGGAGGCTTTTCCATGAAGCGTCGGGACTTCTTGGCGCTGTCGGCGGGTGCTGCGGCGTTTTCCATTCTTCCGGCCACCGTCAGGGCCAATGTACCGGTGCCCTACGACCGCAACGTACCGGTGCCCTACGACCGCAACGCCGAAGTGCCGTTCAAGGACAAAAAGTCGTTCATCGACTGGATGGTGGCCAATCGCGGCGAGGATCCGAAGTTCCTGGCCGAGCGGTTCGATCGCTTCCAGATCATGGTCTACAACAAGGACGTGCTGGACGACCGCAACAAGCGCGCCTTCCTCCTGACGCCTCGCGAAGAATTCGTGCTGCCCCAGAATCTGGGCCGCGCCTACGACCATGCCTTCCTCGACATCGGCTATGGCGTGACCATTTCGGGTCCGCACCTGGTCGGGCGCATGACGACATCCATAGACGTGCAGTTCGGCGAAGCCGTGCTCGAGGTCGGCACCGGCTCGGGCTACCAGTCGGCGTATCTCGCCAACCTCACCGACAAGGTGCACACGATAGAGATCATCAACCCGCTGGCGCAGCGCACCCGCCGCACCTACGACGCGCTGATCGAGCGCGGCTACAGCGAGTTCGGCTCGGTCACCAGCCGCAACGCCGACGGTTATTATGGCTGGGAAAGCGTCGGCCCGTTCGACAAGATCATCGTCACCTGCGGCATCGACCACATCCCGCCATCGCTGCTGCAGCAGCTCAAGCCGAATGGCGTGATGGTCATTCCGGTCGGTCCGCCGGGCGCCCAGCACGTGCTCAAGGTGATCAAGCAGCAGCTTGCCGACGGCACCTTCAACATCGTCCGCTCGGACATCTACAATGGCAAGGTGGTACCGTTCGTGCCGTTCACGAAGCTCGAAGGCGACCAGATCGTCGGCACGCACAACGCCTGAGCATTGCCGCATCAAGGGACCTGAATGGCAGCCGTCATATCGAATTCCCGCCCGGCTCTTCCTTCCCTGAAGGCCGTTCCTCCGCTCGAGGCGCCTCGGCTCGCGCACTATCTCGCGGTCGGGCTGATCGCCGGAGCCATCATCGCATTGCAGATAGCGGTGATGCGGGTGTTCGCCGTCGGCAGCTGGTCGCATTTCGGCTCGCTGGTGGTCAGCCTCGCCATGCTCGGCTTCTCGCTGTCCAGCGTCGTCATCTTCGCCGGCAAGGGCTGGTTCGACCGCCACTGGCAAGGTGCGGCCACCGCCGCCTTGCTGCTGATCGGCCCGCTTGCCGTCGGCTCCAACCTCGTCGCCCAGACGGTGCCGTTCAACGCCATCTTCCTGGTCTCCGACCCCGAACAGAAATGGCGGCTGCTGGCCAATTTCCTGCTCTATCTCCTGCCCTTCCTGGCCGGTGCGTTCTTTCTCGGCATCGTCTTCCTGAAGAGCCGCACCGCCTTCGGCCGCGTCTATTTCGCCGATCTCACCGGTTCGGGTCTCGCCGGCCTCGTCGTGCTGGTGTCGATGTATCTGTTTTCGCCGGAAATCATCATCGTCGTGCCGCTGCTGTTGTGGGCCGCCGGTTCGCTGCTGTGGTTCGCCGCTTTCGGCGCCTGGAAGAGCGTCGTTGCCGGCGTGGTCGTGGCAGTGCTGTCGATATCGGGCTACCTGATGCTGCCCGGCCTGCTCGGCATACAAGACATCGCGGTGTCGCAATACAAGGGCGTCGCCTACGCCCGCAACTTCCCGGACGGCAAGCGCATCTACCGCAGCGTCTCGCCGTTCGGCGACCTGCAGGTCTATGCCAGCTCCTACATGCATTTCGCGCCGGGCCTGAGCGACAACGCAGCCTTCGGCATGCCCGAGGTGCCGGCCAACACCTATGTCGGCATGTATCGCGACGGCGACGGGCCGGAAGGCATCATGCGCAACCTGGCGCCGGCGGAGCAGGTTTATTTCCGCTACCTGCCGATGCACTATCCCTATGTCATCAAGGACAAGCCGAAAACCTTCGTCGTGCAGTTCGGCGGCGGCATCTCCACGCAGGCCGCGCTCAATGCCGGATCGACCTCGGTGACCGTCGCCGAGAGCAACCCGATGACGTTGCGGGCGTTCCGCGATCCGGTGCTCAGGGATGTCACCGGCGATATCCTGGCCGAGCCGCGGCTCAAGGTGATCGACTATGACGGCCGCCTGTTCCTCGCCAACACCGCCGAGCGCTACGACGTCATCGACCTCAGCCTCGCCGACAGTGTCGGCCTGTCCAATCCAGGCGGTTTCGCCATCTCGGAGAAGTACGCCTACACGCACGAGGCGATGCTGAGCTACATGCACGCGCTGGCCGATGGCGGCGTGCTGTCGGTGACCTTGTGGAACAAGGAAGAGCCGCCGAAATCGGTGCTGAAGCTCTATGCGACCATCGCCGAAGCGGCCAGGACATTCGATCCGCAGGGCGCGGCCAATGACGTCTTCGCGGTGTCGAGCTATCTCTCGACGACGACGGTGCTGTTCAAGCGCGGCGGCTTCACCGAGACCGAAATCAAGACGCTGCGCGACTACACCAAGTCGATGTCCTGGGAGGAAGTCTATTATCCGGGCATGGTCTATGATGGGGCCGGTGCGCAAAAGGTGCTCGATGATTACCGCGCCTCGATCTTCGGCAGCGGACAGGACGCGACGCTGACGCAGCCCGCCGCCGATGCGACCGCACCCGCCGACCCAACCGCACCGGCAAACCCGGATTGCGACCCGACGGCGCCTGCCGATCCGACGCTCGACGCCTGTGCGGGCGCCGGCGGCGATGCCGGTCCGCAGGTGCTGCCGGCGACGGAACTGCAGCGCATGACATGGCATGCGCTTTTGACCGGCGGCTGGGAAAAGCTCGCCGGCGATTATGTCTTCGACGCGCGTGCGCTCAGCAACGACCAGCCATATTTCGCCGCCTATGTGAAGGTCGCCGACCTGCCGCGCACGCTGGACCGGCTCGACCTGTTCCAGGACGATTGGGGTTATCTCTTGATCTGGGCGACGCTCGGCATCGCCTGCCTCACGGCGGCGTCGCTGGTGCTTTTGCCGGTCATCTTCGGCTGGCGCATCGTGTTCTCGCGCTCGCGCGGCAAGCTCGGCACTATCCTCTATTTCGCTTGCCTCGGCCTCGGCTATATCATGGTCGAGGTCGGGCTGATCAGCCGCTTCACCGTCGCGCTCGCCAATCCGACGGTGTCGGCTTCGGTGCTGATCTCGTCGATGCTGGTGTTTTCCGGCCTGGGCAGCTTGTTTGCGGAGCGCATCTTCGACCGCGCCAGGACGCTGCTGCCGGTGGTGCTGCTGGCCGTCTGCGTGCTGCTGCTCGCTTACGGTTTCTATTTGTCACCGGTGCTCGACCGGATCGGCGCCTATCCCTATGCGGCGCGGCTGCTGCTCTGCTTCCTTTTGGTGTCGCCGCCGGCCTTCCTGATGGGCATGCCGATGGCCACCGCCATGACCTGGCTGGCGCGGCTCGGCAAGGAGCATCTGTTCGTGTGGGCGTGGGGCATCAATGGCTGCTTCTCGGTGATCGGCTCGGCCGCGGTGCCGATCGTCGCCACCAGTTTCGGTCTCAGCGCCGTGCTGCAATGGGCCGCGATCGCATATCTCGTCGCCATCCCGGCGTTCTTTGCCGTGCTGTTGCCCTCGAAGGCGCCGGCTGTCCGGTTGGTGACGGCCTGATGGTCGGCCGGCGCGCCGTCGTCGCCGCATTGCTGGCCACGGCAGCGTTTCCGATGGCAAGCCAGGGCGCGCGCTTGCACAAGGCGATATCCACCATCGTGCCGTTCAAGGCGTCACCCTTTCCCTATCGCGGAAAATTGCCCGACGGCTCGGGGCCGTTTCTGGACGTGACCGCCAACGGCCGGCATGGCCACACCTCGCCGCGCGGCGGCATCTATTGGGAAGACGAGACCTATTCCGACCGCTCGACGCTGCTGGCGATACCGCGGAGGTTCGACCCGGCTAGGCCGGCGGTGATCGTGGTGTTCTTCCACGGCAATGGCGCCACCTTGCAGCGCGACGTGGTCGGCCGCCAGCGGGTCGTCGCACAGGTTGAGGCGTCCGGCCTCAACGCCGTGCTGGTGGCGCCGCAGTTCGCCAGCAATGCGCTGGATTCCAGCGCCGGCAATTTCTGGACGCCGGGCTATTTTGCTGGGTTCATGGCCGAGGCGGCGCAGGAGCTGGCCAAGCTGACCGGCGCCAAGGCGACGACATTCGAGGCCATGCCGGTGGTGCTGGTCGCCTATAGCGGCGGCTACAACCCGGCCGCCTTCGTGCTTGGGAATGGTGACATCGGCGGTCGCTTGCTCGGCGTCATCCTGCTCGACGCGGTGTTCGACGAGGCCGACATTTTCGCCAACTGGATCACGCATCACCGCAAGAGTTTTTTCGTCAGCGCCTATGGCCGGTCCTCGGCCGCCGGCAATGCGGAGATCCGGCAGTTGCTGGCCAGCCAGGGCATCAACGCCAGTTCCGATCCGCCGCGCCGGCTCGAAGCTGGCGCCATCGCCTTCCTCGCCTCGGATGCCGCCCACGATACGTTCGTCACCCGCGCCTTCGTCAACAACCCGCTGCAGTGGCTCCTTGCCAGGCTGCACGGATTTCCACGTTAGTTGAACCACAGCGCGAACGTCAAAAACCCGCCGCCGCCGAACTCGCGCTGGATCTGGTCGAAATCCTCGCTGGTCAGGATCTTGCCGCTTTCGAGATAGGGCGCGATGCCCGGGCCGGTGATCGACAGCACGAGGTCGAAGGGCTTCGGCTCGTCGAAGAAGCGCTTCATGTTGATGCCTTTGCCGGCGATGCGGAAATGCGGCAGCAGCGCCCGGCCTTCGAGCAGGTCCTCGGCCATGGTCAAGGTGGCGAGCCATGCCTGCACCTGCTCCTCGCCGACTTCGAGACCGGTGAGCGGGTTCTCGCCCTTCTGCTGCGGGCCGGGCAGCCATTCGCGGTCATTGTCTTTCTCGGCGCGGATCGCCCTCCAGTCCTCGCGCGACAGGCGGATCATTTCGAGCAGCTCTTGGCGTGCGGCCTTGCGGCGCTCCGGCTCGACCACTGGCCAGTTGATCATATGCACCATCGAGATGAAATCGGCGATGCGCCATTCCGAGGAGAAGATGCTCGAGCCCATCTCGCTGGGCGGGGGCACGAGAATATCCTGCAGCGGCAGCTTGGCGCGCGGGAACAGCATGTGGAAGGAGCCGTCGAAGGTGCCCTTGAAATCATGCGCCAGCCAGAAATCGGCCTGCGCCATCAGGAACTCGGCATAGCCCTGGAGCCAGTAACCGTCGGCGCGGTCGAAGCGGAAGGTCAGCGTGGGTGCGGCGTCGCCCTGTGAAACGCCGCCGTGCGACAGCGCGGCCATGATGGCCGCCATGCTTTCATCAGGCGCGATCGTGCCGTCCTCGTTGAGGTCGATGCCGACATGGGTAAGGTCGATGACCATGCCGATATCGGCCTCGGCGGGGACCGAGCCCAATGTAGCGGCGGATTTTGCCAGGCGGTCGCGGAAGGCGAGCAGGATGGCGCGGAATTGTTCGTAGGTCAGCGGCTCGGGATTGGGATTGGTCGGCACCGGCAGCTGCATCAGCGGCAGCATGAAGGATTGCGGGCTCTCGAAGCCATGGCGGTGCAGACCGGCGGCGAGCAACTCAAGTGCTGTGAAGAATTCGCCGGCGCCGGCGGCATAGGCCGATGCCGGGTCTTTCGGAGCGGCGGCCTCCAGCGTCGACAGGGCGCTGTCGCGCGCGGCCACGGTCTTGGCCTCGAACAGCGCGGTTGCCGCTTCGGGCACGGCGGCGCTGGCGGAAGACAAGCTGGCGAAGGATAAGGGGAGAAGCACCATGAAGGCGGATGCCAGCAGGCCTGCTGTTCGTGTCATTCTTTCCCTCCCAGGTAGCGTTGCGGGCGACCATACACGAATGTCGGCCTCCGCGCTTCAACCTGTCCGGCGGACGGTCTACACAGGGCAAACGATTGGGCTTTGCGTGTCGAACTATCCGCTCTCCTACAAGCTGTCCTGGCTGCCGCGTTTCCTGAAGCCGTCGCTCGGCGGCGATGCAAACGGGTTTGCGCCTGCGGCTGCAACGTTGATGGACCCCCCGCCGAAGCGGACGGTGCGGCTCGCCTTCATCGGCGACATCTCGGCGGTGGCCAATCGCAGCGCGCCGGACTGCGACCCCGCGATCAAGGCGCTGCTAGGTGCCGCCGATCTGGTGATCGGCAATTGCGAAAGCCCTGTCGTGGACAGGCCAAGTGCCGTTCTGGGCACCAAGCTCGGCACGCATCATGCGATGAGCGAGCGATTTCTGGCCGAGGCGCTGTCTTCGGTCGGGATCGCGCGCGAAAAACTGGTGCTGTCGCTGGCCAACAATCATGTGCTCGACCAGGGCGTCGCCGGCTTCGACGATACGGTGGCGGCGCTGAAGCGGCTCGGTATCCGCACCATCGGCCTGGCGGCCAATGGCCCGGTGCAGTCCGTCAAAGCCGGATCGCTGACCGTCGGCCTTGCCGCCTTCACGCTGTGGCGCAATGCGGGCGAAGACCTGTCCGCCGGCCGCGTGTCAATGGGCAGCGACCCGACAGGCTGGCCGCGTGACGGCTGCGATCTCCTCTGCGCCGTGCCGCATTGGGACTGGGAGTTCCGCCACTTTCCACGCGCCGAAACGCGAGCGCTTGCCATGCGCCTGACCGGGCAGGGCGTCGGCCTGATCGCCGGTCATCACGCCCATGTCGTGCAGCCGGTGGAGCGGATCGGTGAGACGGTCGTCGCCTATGGACTTGGCGATTTCCTCGGCACCGCCCTTGCCCACCAGCCATGGCCGGGGCGCATTGGCGGGATTTTCGTCGTCGATGTCAGCGCCGATGCCGGGACGCGTGGGATGGTTGCATCGTATAGGCTGCATCCCTTTGCGCGGCTGCGGAGCGGAGATCATGAGCGGCTGGTGCCGGTGGAGGGGTTGGAGGGGGCGATGAGGGAAAGGGTCGAACGGCGGCTGGGCGTGATCTTCCCTTCTCCCCTTGTGGGAGAAGGTGGCCGCGAAGCGGCCGGATGAGGGGTGCTCCAGGGAACACCAACGTCTCACTCCGCTGGAACACCCCTTCATCCGTCTCGGCGCTGACGCGCCGATCCACCTTCTCCCACAAGGGGAGAAGGAGAAGTGCCATCCGTCTGGCGTCGCTCCAACAAAACCAGCTATCATGCCAGCATAGCTTGCGGGGTTGGCGATGGAAACAGCGGATTTCATGCCTGGTGAGGCGGCCACCGCCGCCATCCGGAAAGACATCGAGAGCTATGAGGCGGCGCGGGCCTCGGTGGCGCGGCAGGTGCGCTGGCGGGTGCCGATGTTCGTCGGCCTGGTGGTGGTCGCCGTGGTGGTGCTCACCTGGCTGTTCAACAAGGTCGCCGACCCAAACGAGCAGTGGTTCTCGCCGCCGCATGTGTTCCTCTATGCCGTCGGCTTGGCGGCTTCGATCCTGCTCTACTTCCAGGCCATGAAGCCCGCCGCCCGGCTGCAGCAATCGTTCCGCCAAACGCTGCTGCCCATCATCTTCGGCTTCATCCGCGATGTGCGCTACCAGCATGGCGGCAGGCCGAATTCCTTCGACCGGCTGCCGCGCGAGGCGGTCGGGCCGTTCAACCGGCAAGCGTTCGACGATGTCGTTTCGGGCCGCTACGAGGAGTTTCCGTTCGAGCTCTACGAAGCGGAATTGCGGGAAGGGACGGGCAAGGGCTCATCGACGGCCTTCAAAGGCGTCATCGTCGCCTTCGAGGCCATCGAGCCGTTCCCGGGAATCCTGGTGGCGACGCGGCGCACCAACGCGGTCATCGGCTTTTTCCGCGGCATGTTCACGGCCAGGATGCAGGAGCTGTCGTCGGGTGAGCCCCTGCTCGACGCGGCTTACGAATTCCGCACCGACAATGTCGAGGCGGCGCGGCCGCTGGTGACCGGCCGGCTGGCGCAGGCGCTGAAATGGCTCGGCGAAACCTGGCCGGACGATCCGGCCCGCGTCGCGCTCAATGGCGGCGACGGTTTCCTGCTGTTGCCGCAAGCGAAGAACTTCTTCGAGCTGCCGGACATTTCGGTGCCGCTCGATTACACCAGGCACGTCGCGCCGATGATATCGGATATGGGCGCCATGCTGGCCACGGCAGCGCTGGTGCGCAAGATCGGCGCAAAGGACGCGGCGGGTTAGCCGAGCTTGGCCGTCAGCAATCGAAGCCGTGTTTGTCGCGCATGGTGTCCACCTCTTCCTTCGACATTTTCTTGAACATCACGCAGACGGTGAAGCTGCCGACCTGCCGTCCATCGCGGGTATAGCCCCAATCTGAAATATCGTCCCGGGTGAATTCGATGTTCTGGCCGAGGACGACGTTGCGCACTTGTTCCGGCTGGTTCGCCAATATGCCGACAAAGCCGGTTTCGGTGCGCCGGAACGGGATGACCCAGAAGTGCTCGGTGACGTTGCCGTCGCGCACCTTGACCTTCAATTTGAACCTCTCCGTGCCGGAGGGAGGAGCCTCGGCCAAGGCCAGGAATTCATCGAGGCTGGTGAGCGCCTGCGCGGTCGCGGCGGCCATTTCGGGGTCGTCCTTGGTAAAGATAATCGTCT
This sequence comes from Mesorhizobium opportunistum WSM2075, assembly GCF_000176035.2. Lineage (NCBI taxonomy): Bacteria > Pseudomonadati > Pseudomonadota > Alphaproteobacteria > Hyphomicrobiales > Phyllobacteriaceae > Mesorhizobium > Mesorhizobium opportunistum. The sequence continues at coordinate 2,430,799 of NC_015675.1, forward strand.
TGTCGTCACCCCGGTCCACGTCCTGCGCACAGGCGGATCCAGGCCCAAGCGCCAGCATCAGCGATATTATGGTCCGGAATACAAACTTCATGGAATGACGTCCCCCTCTGGCTGCCTATACTCTCCTGCATTCGTTTCGAATTTGCAACCATAGCGCGTATCCCCGGTGTCGCCGCTATGGTTTTTGCCGAACAGCCGCGCTATCCCTTGGCCAACGGGGGATATTCATGGCCGAGCACCAAAAAGGGTTTCGCCTGTCGCGGCGACTGCTGCTGGGTGCGGCGGTGCTCGGCGGCGCGGTGCTGTGGGGCGGAACCACCATGGCGCGGCTTGCGCGCGGGCCCTCCGGGCCGAAGAATGCCGGCCGCATCGCAGATGTCGACGGCATTGCCCTGCCGCTGAAGCCGCTCGGGAACGCACCGGTCTTCGATCCCGCGCTGCCCTGGTCGGCCAAGGGCGGCGACATCAACGATGCCAGCGGCCTGTCGAGGACGCCCGTTTATGGCGTGGTCGAGGTCGGCGAGGAGGATCATATCGCAAGGGCGTTGGCCTTCGCCCGCGCCAACGGCCTGAAAGTCTCGCTAGCCGCAATCCGTCACTCGATGGGCGGTCACGCCTTCGACGACAACGCGCTGGTGCTCGACCTCAGTAAATTCAACAAGGTGACCGTCGACGCGGCGGCCAAGACCATGACGGTGCAGCCGGGCGCGCGCTGGCACGATATCCAGAACATGCTGCATCCGCGCTTCGCGGTGAAGTCTATGCAGTCGACCGACATCTTCTCCGTCGGCGGTTCGCTGTCCGTCAACGCGCATGGCATGGACCACCAGGCGGGCTCGGTTGCCGGTTCGATCCGCTCGATGCGGGTGATGCTGGCCGACGGGTCGGTGACCACCTGCTCTCCGAGCGAGAACAGCGAGCTGTTCCGCCATGTCGTCGGCGGCTACGGCCTGTTCGGCGTGGTGCTGGAGGCGACGCTCGATATCGTCGACAACGCCGTCTACCGGACCTCGCGCGAAATCATCAAATCCGACGACTTTCCGAAATTCTTTGCCGAGGTGCTGGAGCCGAACAGGGGGATCGGCCTGTTTTACGGCCATCTGTCGACGGCGCCGGGCAATTTCCTCGAGGACATGATCGTCTATCGCTACGACAAGGTGGCCGAGCAGCCGCCGGCCGATCAGCCCGAGATCGGCGAGCCGGAGGGTGTCGGGCTGAAGCGGGTGATCATGAACCTGGCCAAGAAGGGCAGCCTGTTCCAGGAGCTGAAATGGTTCACGGAAAAGACGCTGGAGCCGAAATTCGAGAGCTGCACGGTGGCGCGCACGGCTGCAATGGCGCAGGGCGAGGCCTGCCTCGTCACCCGCAACAACCCGATGCACGATTCGGTGCCCTATCTCTTCAACGATTTGATGGATGAGACCGACATCCTGCACGAATATTTCATTCCGCGCGCGGCGTATAATCCATTCATCACCGAGACCCGCGAGATCCTGCGCAACCAGGACCTGCCGGTGCTCAACGCCTCGGTGCGCATCGTCCACAAGGAGGATTTGGCGCTGACCTATGCGCCGGGGCCGGCCTATTCGCTGGTGCTCTACATCAACCAGCCGACCGATGCGGACGGCAACGCGAGAATGCGGGCGCTGACGCGGGCGCTTATCGACGTGACGATCCGGCATGGCGGGCGGTTCTTCCTGCCCTACCAGCTGCACTACACGGCCAGGGAGTTGCTGGCGTCCTACCCCGAGCTGCCGGCCTTCCTGGCGGCAAAGCGGCAATATGACCCGGCGGAACTGTTTTCCTCGACCTTCTACCGCGCCATCAAGGCGCTGAGCGGGGTGGCGTAGGCCAGGTAGAAGGCGCCGTAGAGCGCGGCGTTCGAGCCTACAACCCCGTCGGCATCAGGCCGGTCAGCCAGTTCACCGAGCGTTTGGCCGCGTCCGCGGTCACTGATGCGGCGCGGCCGAGATCGGTCTTGACCACGGCGTAGCCGTTCTTGGTGCGGTAGAGCACGCCGGTGCCGCCATCGACCACCTGCTCATAGGCGACAGGCCGGGCGGCGGCCGCTTCCAGGGCCGTGGTCGGCGAGCCGACCGGAACGCTCGGCCGATGGCTGAGCTCGGGCGGCAGCGGGCTTTGGGTTTTGACGATCCTGCTGGCGGGCTTCAGTTCCGGGCGGGAGGCGGTGGCCGCCAGTTGCGAGGAGGACGACGAACCCTTCGTGCGGCAGATGCCGGAGACGAGCGGATAGTTGAAATTGCGCTCATGCAGGATCTGGCTCTTCATCGCGGATTCGCACTCGGCGATGGTCGACCACTTGGCCGGCGTCTCGCCGATATATTCGCACAGCTTGGCGTCGCAGTCGCAGCCGACGATGGTCATGGCGACAAGGGCGGTCTTGATCACGGTCTTGTCCCTTCGAGATGCCCCCCGGCAGCCGGTTCAGGTGCATGTCACGGTCCCAAACCGGTTTCCGCTTTGGGCAACATGGAAGCGTTCCATCGCGCGCGAACAAGGCGGGATTTGGCCGCGATTGTGGATTGAGCGTGGCGTGGTGTCCGAAAGATCAACCGGGTGTCGATTCTGCAACATCGATGCGGTTCCCGTCGCCCCGGCCGCCGTCCCCTGTCAGTAGTCGTAGACGTGTTCGAGTTTCGCGCCGGCCTTGATCAGTGACGGCAGCACAAGGTGCAGCTTGCGCACGGCGACGACCATGCCGGTGCGGCGCGTCGAGGGATCGGCCGGCAGCGGGTAGCTGAACAGGATGCGCATGCCTTCGGGAACGGCGATCGCATCCGTCGACAGCGTGGTGACCATGATCTCGTCATTGCCGCCGATCTCGACGAAGGAGACGCCCTTGTCGATCAGGCGCGGGATCATATCGGTGAACACCTGATAGCGCTTGGTGACGAAGACGGTGCCGTCAATGCCGTAGTCACGTTCCAGCAAGGTGTCTGGCTCATTGCGTGTCGCTTCGCCGACCGGCCCCTTGGCCCAGACGTGGATGTCGAGCAAGGCCGGATCGGAGGTCGCGGCAAGCGCCTTGGTGATCAGGTCGGCATAGCCCTGCTTGATGGTGTCGGCGAGACCGAAGGCGAGCTTGCGTTCGCTGGTGCGGATAGAACTGTCGCCCGGTGCCGGCTGCACGGCAAACAGGCCGGCGCGCTTCTGCGCATAGGGGAACCGGTACCACGGCACCTGGTCGAGGAAAGCGGCGTACTCGGCCGCCACCTTGGCCTGGTAGATGTCGGCGGCGGTGCGCTTGGCCGTCGTCGCCTCTGTGATGCGGCCGACCGTGTTCTCATAGGCCCATTGCAAAATGTGCTCGATCGAGTGGCTGGTGCCGATGATGACCAGCATCTGGTGGTTGGCATAGTTGAACTTGTAGGCAGAACCGGCGCGGATCACCATGGCGTAGTCCTGCCAGAAGCGGCCGACATAAGACCAGTAGGGGAAGCCGCTCGGCTGGTCCTTGGCGACGAAGCCGGCATATTCGCGCGCGGCATAGACGATCGCCCATTCCGGGTAGGTGAGGAAGGTCGATTCCTCCGGCCGCTGGTAGCCTGGGATCTCAGTGCGGACCTTGTCGGCCAGCGCCTTGGGCGGTGCACCGTCGGCGATACCGGGCAATGGCGTCTTGTCGAGTGATGGCGTCGTCAGGAAGCCATAGGCCAGCCCGACGATCGGGATCAGGATGACGATGACGACCAGCCAGAGGATCGTCTTGACGATGCGCTTCAGCCAGCGGAACAGGAACATGGCTGGTCAGGCCGTGGCGAAGTGGTCGTAAATGCGCTTCGACAGCCAGAAGCCGACATAGACGGCGAAGCCGCCAATGACGAGGTGTGGCAGGTTGGCGAAGAAGCGGGCGGGGAATTCGATGTCGTTGAGGGAGCGGAAACCGTTGATGAAGATGCCGGCATCGAGGCAGCCGGAGCCGGTGATCAGCCCGAGCACACCGTCGAACAGATAGACCGAGCCGAACAGCCTGAAATAGAACACCGCCTGGCGGTGCGAGATGAAGGCGGCGGCCAGCGCCCAGACGCCGGAGAAGGCGTGCAGCAGGTCGTCGTACCATTGCAGCGAGAACAGGCCGAACAGATTGCCGTTTGCATCGTTGAAGGCCGGTATGTAGCCGATGGCGACGACGCCGAAGAACAGGAAAGCATAGGCAACGGCAAGCTTCTGGATCAGCGTCATGAAGTATCCCCACTTCTGCGAGTCCATTTTGCAGATGGACTCCGACGCTGGGATACTAACCGATTTTAGCGCGCGGTGAAGCGGCGCCCGCAAGATCATCGGCAAAGGATGTCGAAGAGGCGAAAAGACAGTCGGCGCCGGGATTTCTCCCAGCGCCTCCCTGTCAGATCAGAACACGGTCGCGGCAGCAACTTCCGTAAAGTCGTCGCGCCATGCCGGCCTTGATTTTGACGGTCCTGCCAGAAGCCACCCAGAGGCAGCATCCGTTCCAGACCACGCCGGTCTCCACCCTTGCGAGCTTTGCCCTGCGTGCCATCGAAGGTTTTTGCCGTCCTTCATGGCAGCATCGGTCCGCCGTCGGCGTTGGCACGCTTTCCGCGGCCCCGTAGGTCTCGGCTTCCGTCCCTCGCACAGGCAAGCCTGTTCTCGGTCCGGGCCGTACGGGCCTCAGGAAATCCGCCTTTCACTTTCGCCTTTCGGCTTGATGATCGGTAGCCGCCTGAGATGGGTTAAACTTACGCCGGGTAAGGGTTTTGGGGAATGGCCATGGACCTGTGGATAGCGGGATTATCGGGGACCGACGCCAAAAGCCCAGGAGTTTCAAGCTCCAACGCCTTAGACAGCCTGCCCCGCGCTTTTCGGAAGCCGTAGCCGAGCGCCCCTTGCTCTGCCGGCGCGCGCGGGCTTCAATGTCGGCAAAGGATCGGGGACACAGGCCCGGCGACGGGGAGGGCGAGTATTTGAAAGTCGGGGTGGTGCTCAATCCGATTGCCGGCGGCGGCCGGCTGAAACGGCATTGGCCTCAAGTCGCCGCCTCGCTGAAGAAGCACTTCGGCGATTTCGAACTGCGCGAGACGCAGGCCGAGGGCGACGCCGAACGCTTGGCAATCGACCTTGCCGCCAGCGGTTTCGACCTGGTGATCGCAGCCGGTGGCGACGGTACGGCGAGCGAGGTGGCCGATGGCCTGCTGCAGGCGGCCGAGGAAGGCGGCCGCACAACCGAGCTTGGTCTGCTGCCATGCGGCACCGGCATCGATTTCGCGCGCGGGCTCGGCCTGCCGAAGCAAGTGGATGCGGCGCTGAAGCGGATCGCCGAAGTGAAGGGGCGCAAGGTCGATGCAGGGCGTATCGGCTATGTCGACGACCATGGCGCGCTGGCCAGCCGCCATTTCATCAACATCGCCAGTCTTGGCCTGTCCGGCGTCACCGATCGCGCCGTCAATGCCGACAAGCGCAAGGGCAAGATGTCGGCCAAGGCGCTGTTCCTGTGGCGCACCGTGGTCGAGTTCATCCGCTACCGCTTCCAGGATGTCAGGATCACCGTCGACGACGCCGCGCCGGTCGAGGCGCACATGGCGCTGGTGGCGGTGGCCAACGGCAGATTCTTCGGCGGCGGCATGATGATCGCGCCGGATGCCGAACTGACCGATGGCCAGTTCGACATCGTCATCCTGCGCGCGGCGGGCAAGCTAAAGCTGATCTGGGACATCCGCCTGCTCTATGGCGGCAGGCACCGCAACCATCCGGCCATCACCATCCTGCGCGGCAAGAAAGTGGTTGTCGAACCGCTCGGCGATGGGACAGAAAACAACGCGCTGGTCGACATAGACGGCGAGTCGCCCGGGCGCATACCGGCGACTTTCGAGATGCTGCCGGGCGCGCTGACGCTCAGATATTGAATCAAGGCGCTGCGGGTTTGATTCAACTCCTTTCGAGAATGAATCCGGCGATCAACTCAAGCTCATGAAATTGCTTTGGTTTTGGCCTCCAGGTCAAAGCTCCAGTCTGGCCGGAAAACCGGGCGCGCGCAGGTCGGTGCCGACGGCATCCTCGAGCAGTTTGACGATCTGGGTCGACCAGGCGCCGCCGCCATAGGCGCCCTTACCTTGCTCAAAAATCGCGTTGACGCGCGTGGCGAGGTCGAGCGGGACGCCGAAATCCCTGCCCATGCCCAGCGCGAAGCCGAGATCCTTCAGCGCCAGGTCCATGGTGAAGCCGATGTCGTAGGAGCCGTTCAGGATGAGCTGGCTTTCGGTCTCATGGACGAAGCTGTTGCCGGAGGATGCAACGATGGCATGGTAGCTCTGGGCGAGGTCGAGGCCGCCTTGTTTGGCCAGCATCAGTGCCTCGCCGGCGGCGACGAGATGGATGAACGCCAGCATGTTGGTGATCACCTTGATTACCGCCGCCGAGCCGATCGGCCCCATCAGGAACGATTTCGCGCACATTGCCTCGATCGCCGGTCGATGGCGCTCATAGAGTGCGGCGTCGCCACCGACCAGCGCGGTGATCTTGCCGGCCGCCGCCAGATGAACGCCGCCGGTGACCGGGCACTCCAATGTCTCGATGCCCTTGGCCGAGGCGAGGGCGGCAAGGCGCAGAATCTCGTCGCGGCCATTGGTCGACATCTCGATCCAGGTGCCACCCCTGGGCAGACCTTCCAATAACCCACCGGGCCCGGCCAGCACCGCTTCGCTGACCTTGGGCGAGGGCAGGCAGGTTATGGCATTGCCGGCCCGTGCCGCTGCTTCGGCCGGGCTGCTGGCGGCGGTGGCACCGAGCGCGACAAGACGCTCGACGGCGACGGGATCGCGGTCGAACACGATGACGGCAAAACCGTTGCGGATCAGGCTGGCAGCAAGATTGCCACCGAGATGACCGAGGCCGATGAAGGCGTAGCGTTCGCTCACGGCATCAGCGGCGTCTGCATCATCTGCAGATGCAGGTCCTTGCCGGTGTAGGGGTGCGCGTCGCAGACCGCCTCGTCGAGCTCGACGCCGAGGCCGGGCTCCTTCGAGGGGATGACATTGCCGTCCTGCCACTCGATCTTCTTCTTGAGCAGCGTGGCATGAAAACCGTCCCATTGCTTCAGCGATTCCAGGATCAGGAAGTTGGGCAGCGTCACGGCCAGCTGGATGTTGGCGGCACCGACGATCGGGCCGCAATAGCAATGCGGCGCGATCTGGATGTGATAGGCCTCGGCCATGGCGGCGATCTTCTTTGTCTCCAAAATACCGCCGGAGCGGCCGAGGTCCGGCTGCAGGATGGTCGCGGCGCGGTTTTCGATAACACGGGCGAACTCGAACTTGGTCGTCAGCCGTTCGCCGGTGGCGATCGGGATCGAGGTCGCGCGGGCCACCTGCGCCATCACCTCGGGCATGTCGGGCGGCACCGGCTCCTCGAACCATAGGGGATCATAGGGTTCGATGGCGCGGGCCATGCGCAGCGCACCGGAGGCGGTGAACTGGCCATGCGTGCCGAACAAGATGTCGGCGCGGTTGCCGACCGCCTCGCGGATCGCCTTGATCATGCGGGTGGAGACATCGATGTCGATGAGGCGCGGCTGGTGGCCGTCGAAGGCGGTGTAGGGGCCGGCCGGGTCAAGCTTGACCGCATTGAAGCCCTGCTCGACATATTCGAGCGCGCAGGCCGCGGCCAGGTCGGGGTCGTTATAGACGTTCTTGCCGTCCGGCGCGTCCTCGGAATGGACACTGCCGGTGTGCGGGTAGAGATAGGTGTAGGAGCGCAGCGTCTCGTGCACCTGGCCGCCGAGCAATTTGTAGACCGGCTTGTTGGCCTCCTTGCCGATAATGTCCCAGCAGGCCATTTCCAGCGCCGAGAAGCAGCCCATGCCGGACACGTCGGGGCGCTGGGTGAAGCCGGAGGAATAGGCGCGGCGGAAGAAATTCTCGATATCATGCGGATCGCGGCCAACGAGGTAGCGTTCGGCCATGTCTTCGACCATCCTCGCCGTGACATGGGCGGAGAAGGTGGCGTTGTAGGCCTCGCCATAACCGACCACGCCGCCATCGGTGGTGAGCTTGACGAAGATGAAGTACTTGCCGCCGATGCCGGGCGGCGGATTGCCGACAACCCAGGTCTTGACGTCGGTGATCTTCATTTGTGGTCCTCCAGAACCAGTTCTGCGCCCTTCCATCCGGTCACGATGGAGGCTGCATTGGTGTTGCCGGTGATGTTATCGGGAAAGATCGAGGCGTCGATGACGCGCAAGCCTTCGATGCCGTGCACCCTCAGGCGCGGATCGACGACGGCGCGCGCGGGATCGGACCCCATGCGGCAGGTCGAAACCGGGTGATAGACGGTGCCCGAACGCTTCCTGAAATCCGTGATCAGGTCGGCGTCCGACTGGATCGACGGGCCTGGCAGAACCTCCTCGGCGATGATCTCGGCCATGGCCGGCATCGCGGCGATCTTGCGCACGAACTTCACCGCCGCCAGCGTTTCGTCGACGTCGGCGTTGGTCGAATAGGCGTTGGCGACGATCTTTGGATAATCCAGCGGGTTGCTGGACCGGATCATGATCTCGCCCCGGCTCGACGGGCGGCAGTTGGACAGGCCGATGGAGAAGCCCGGCCAGGGATCGGGCGTCAGGATCGGACGCTCGCCGCCTTTCGGGATGACGGTCGAGAAAGCCTGGAAATAGAGCTGCATGTTGGGGCGCGAAAACACCGGGTCGGTGCGGAAGAAACCGCCGGCATGGTTCATCGACAGCGACAGCGGGCCCGACCGCGTCAGGATATATTGCATGCCGACCAGGAGCTTGCCCCACCAGGGGCGCAGGATCTGGTTGAGCGTCGGCACCTTGCCCTTGAACGTGTAGTTGATGCCGACATGGTCCTGCAGATGCGCACCGACATTCTCGTTGGCGCGGACGAGCGGGATGCCCAACCCCTTGAGCAGCGCCGATGGACCGATACCGGAGAGCTGCAGGAGTTGCGGCGAATTGATCGAGCCCGCGGACAGGATCACCTCGCGACCGGCACGGGCGGTATTCGTGCGGCCGTTCTGGAGATACTCGACGCCGACCGCGCGCTTGCCTTCGAACAGGATGCGGCTTGCCAGCGCGTTGGTCTCGACGCGGACATTTGCGCGTTTCATCGCCGGGCGCAGGAAAGCGCGCGCCGCAGACATGCGGCGGCCGTTCCTGGTCGAGATCTGGTAGATGCCGACGCCTTCCTGGGCAGCGCCGTTGAAATCGGGATTGAGCGGCAGGCCGGCCTGCTGGCCGGCCGCGAGATAGCGCTTGGTCAGCGGATGGACGGTGTTTGAACAGTCGGTGATATGCAGCGGCCCGCCGGCGCCACGCCATTTGTCGGCGCCGGCCTCATTGTCCTCGAGCGCCTTGAAGGCCGGCAGCAGATCGTCGTAGCCCCAGCCGGGATTGCCGGCGGCGCGCCAGTCGTCGAAATCCTCGCGCGCGCCCCGGATCCAGACCATGGCATTGATCGAGCTCGACCCGCCAAGCAGCTTGCCGCGCGGCCAGTGGTCGGCATTGCCGGCGAGGCCGGGATCCGGCTCTGCCTTGTAGTTCCAGTTGACCGCCGGATCGAAGAAGGTCTTGCCGTAGCCGAGCGGCATCTGCACGTAGAAGCGGCGGTCGGTGCCGCCCGCTTCGAGCACCAGCACCGAGAAGCGGCCCGAAGCCGACAGTTTGTCGGCAAGCACCGAGCCGGCCGAGCCGGAGCCGACGATGATGAAATCATAGGTCTGCATGATGGGTGGGGCGGCTCCTGAAAACTGGCGCAGCCTAGACGGACCGGCTTCGCCGCGTCGCAGCGCCTTCCGGCATGCGTTGTGAAAAAAGCGACTGGAATGCCGGGTCGGAGTTGCGGGGAATACCGACAATCGCGCTTGATATGCATGGGGTCGGCAGCTTATGCGAGGGCATCAGCCAATCCGAGGAAGTCGGGAAATCATATGCGTATTCTATCGGATGCCTTCATTCCCGAACTGCCTGGTCACTACAAGGGCAAGGTGCGCGAGAATTACGACCTCGCCGACGGGCGGCGCATCATCATCGCCACCGACCGTCTCAGTGCCTTCGACATCATCCTGACCTCGATCCCGTTCAAGGGCGAGATCCTGACGCAGACGGCCCGCTACTGGTTCGAGGAAACCGCCGACATCTGTCCGAACCATGTGCTTGAATATCCCGATCCCAACGTCGTCGTGGGCACAAGGCTCGACATCCTGCCGGTCGAGATCGTCGTGCGCGGCTATCTGGCGGGGACCACCAGCACCTCGATCCTGACCCGCTACAAGCGTGGCGAACGGGACATGTACGGCATGCGGCTGCCGGACGGCCTGCGCGACAATGAGAAGCTGGCCGAGCCGGTCATCACGCCGACCAGCAAGGCGGCGGATGGCGGCCATGACGAGCCGCTGTCGAAGACCGAGATCCTCGACCATGGCCTTCTCACCGAGCCGCAGTGGGACACCGTTTCGGGCTACGCCTTGAAGCTGTTTGCCCGCGGCCAGGCGCGCGCTGCCGAACGTGGCCTCATCCTCGCCGACACCAAATACGAATTCGGCACCGACAAGGACGGGACGATCATCCTGGCCGACGAAATCCATACGCCCGACAGCAGCCGGTATTGGATCGCCAGGAGTTACGAACAGGCCCTGGCCAATGGCACGCGGCCGGAGAGTTTCGACAAGGATTTCATCCGCTCATGGGTGGCGGCGCGCTGCGATCCCTACAAGGATACTGTTCCCAAAATACCGGACGAGATCGTCGAGCAGGCCTCCAAGGTCTATGCGCAGGCTTACCAGGCGATCACCGGCAAGGAGTTCTTGCCCGATGTGTCCGGGGAAACGGTGCTTGATCGTATCCGCTCGAACCTGGCACGTTATTTTTAAGAGGCGCCTCTCAGCTAGCGAATGGTCTTACGCAGCGCAGTCGACCCCCACTCCGTCGAGCTTCGCTCGCCACCTCTCCCGATCGACGGGGTAGAGGAAGGCGCGAGCTTGGCCGGGCTGGTGCCTTCCTCTCCCTCCGGAGGGCTACGCTATGCACACATCTTCTGTAATTGGCGTGACTGATCGGGCCGAGGCTTGATTGCCATGTGGTTCCCCCAATCCGTCGCTGCTTCGCAGCGCCACCTTTCCCCCCTCCGGAGGGAAGGAAGGGAGCTTCGCTGGACGAGCGTTGACAGCAAAAAGCTTGGCGCCCTTCCTCTCCCCCGTCGATCGGGGGAGAGCGACTGTCTGGGGTGTCAAGTTGCATTTGCGAACTCGGCTCGCGCATCGCGTGCTTTTGCATTGAGGATGACGAGGAGTTTTCGGGCGAGTGCGATGCGGATGAGCATTTTGGACTTTCCGGCCTGTTGCAACCGCTGAGCGAACGCTTTGAGATGGGGATCGAACTTGGCCACGATGGCCGCGACGATGAAGAGGATGCCTCGCGGCCCGGCGCGTCCGCCGCGCACATGCCTGTTGCCGGCCCGCCTGCCGCTGTCATCTGCGATGGGGGCGAGGCCTGCCAGCTTAGCGATGGCTTTGTTGGAGATGAGGCCGATCTCAGGCAGTTCGGCCATCAGGCGGGCGACGGTGCGCCCGGCCACCCCCTTGAGCGAACGGAAGGCCCGCTCCAGCCTGGCCCACAGCGGATCGTCGTCGATCATCGAGGCAATCTCGCCTTCCAGCCGTCGTTGCTCGCGCTTGAGGAAGGCCAGCATGGCCTCGATGCTGGCGCATGTCTCGGCGTCGCGTGCGGCACTTCTGCGCTGCTTGTTGATGGTCGCATCGCCGACAACCTGGCAAAGCCGCGCAACCAGTGCGGCGAGCCGCTGCTGGGCAGCGCTCGGCGGTGGCGTGGGGACCGTCTTCTTGACTTCGCTGTAATGGGCGATGACAGCAGCGTCGATCCGGTCGGTCTTTTCCAGATAACCCATCGCCTCGGCGAAGCGACGCACGCTCTTGGCATTGACCACGCCGCACGGCATGCCATGCGCCCACAAAAGCATGAACCCCAGCCTCTCATAGCCGCCCGACGCCTCCATCACCGCCATTGCTGCGCCGTGGCCACGGCAGAACAGCCAAAGAGCTGCGATGCCCGTCGCGTCATTGGCGAAACGCTCTGCCGCACCGCCTGGCCAGACATGCGCGTCCAGCCAATCCTTCGAAACATCAACTCCACAAATGATCTTGTTCACGGTAACCTGCCTTGTGCGTACGGTTGGAACCAAGCGACTGTTCGGTCGTGCGTGACGAAGGCGAAGATCCCAAGCTCTCCCGCGGCTGTAACCTCAGGTGGTACGGGCGACTTCGCCAAGCCAAGGTCCGGGCGGCCGCCCGGACCTTGGCTCAATCGCTTCAATCCCACGAAATCGCTCTCGTGTAGATACAAGGTGGCTCGGCGAAGCCGAGACGGAGTGGGGGTCGACCAGCGCAGGATTAAACAAAGCATGGCCAAGCTGCCATGCACGCTATGGTCAAAGACCAGCCGCCTGGAAATGCGTGCATGCCGTAGCCTCCGGAGGGGCGAGAGATGGCTCGGCGAAGCAGCGACGGAGTGGGGGAAGCCCGCTCCAAAACCCGAAGCCGCTGAAAATCAGGCACAACCGCGCGAATGCCGGGGCTAGCCTATGGCCCCATGAAGGCGAGGGAACAGCAGCTGCGGCGCGTTGACCTGGTCCTGCAGCGGCGATACGGATCGATGGCCATCACCTCACAAGGATTCTGCCCATGGTGCAGTACGCGGACGGACGGCCGATCGGAGACCTGACGCTGCGCACGCTGGCCATGCCTTCGGACGCCAATGCCGCCGGCGATATTTTTGGCGGCTGGGTGATGGCGCAGATGGACCTTGCCTGCGGCATCCGCGCCGCCGAGCGCGCCAGGGGCCGCGTGGTGACGGCGGCGGTCAAGGAGATGTCCTTCGCCAAGCCGATGAAGATCGGCGACACGCTGTGCATCTACACCCATGTCGAGCGCGTCGGCCGCACCTCGATGACGCTCAAGGTCGAGGCCTGGGCACAGCGCTATCTCTCTGACCTGATGGAGAAGGTGACGCACGCCGATTTCGTGATGGTGGCGCTGGACGGCGAGGGCAAGCCGAAGGCCGTTCCGGCCGAGAGCTGACGAAAACCCGTTTGCCCACTCCGGGCAATTGTAACATCGCTCGTGCAGGCGATGCGCCGCGCGACATCCGATGGTTGCCTTCACGCCCGATACTGCAGGCGTTGGAGGAGAGACAATGCGTCAACACATGCTGAACGGCTGGCTCGCGGCAGCCCTTCTCGCGCTGACCTGCCTGCTCGGCGCAACGGCCTATGCCGAAGTCAAGCAAGCCCCTCCGCGCATCGCCTGCCTGCAAGGCAATGTCGACGTCAGGGCGTCGGCCACGACATGCGCGATCTGCGGGCCGGCGCATTGCGAAGGCATGGCGCCAAGATCCTGAATGATTACTTTGTCATTGCGGTTGCCGTCGGCAAGGCCGCGCCAGCTTGGGTGGTCTGAGGCGCCATAAGCCAAAGTTGCGAGACCTGGTTTAAGGAAGCGCCAGTTCGCTTGTCGTCAGGCGAGGGCGCTTACGACGAAACTCCGCACTCCTTGCCATGCAAGGGTCTCAGCCATCCATACCGTCGAATTTTTCGCGCGCGGCCCTGACGCGCTGCGTGTTCCTGCGTGCCCATTCGCCAAGCGCGCTGACCGGGATCAACAATTCGTGACCGAGTTCGGTCAGTTCGTAATCGACCCGCGGTGGAATGGTCGGGAACACGGTGCGGGTGACGAAGCCGTCGCGTTCCAGGCCGCGCAAGGTGGTGGTCAGCATCTTCTGCGAGATGCCGCCGACGGCGGCGCGCAACTCGTTGAAACGCAGCGGTCCGCCGCCAAGCTTGCCGACCACGAGCACCGTCCATTTGTCGCCGACGCGTTGCAGGATTTCCGAAACGGCGCGGCAGTCCTCGGTGTTGTGTGGGTGCCTTAGTAACAAAACGGTGCCTCCTTGCGTCACCAGCTGACAGTATCTCATATAGCGCCGGTATCTAAATGATACCAGCTTTACTGGAATGGAGAGCCCCTCATGTCAAAGCCGAAAATCGCCATCGTCATCGGTTCGACGCGCGCCGCGCGCTTCGCCGATGTGCCCACTCAATGGATCGCCAAGATCGCCAAATCGCATGCCGACATCGATGTCGAAATCGTCGACCTGCGCGACTTCCCGCTGCCCTTCTTCGACGAGGTCGCTTCGTCCGCCTGGGTGCCGTCGACCAACGAGGTGGCGCAGCGCTGGCAGAAGAAGGTCGCCGAATATGACGGCTTCATCTTCACCGCGGCCGAATACAATCACGGCCCGACGGCCGTGCTGAAGAACGCCATCGACTACGCTGCCAACGAATGGAACAAGAAGCCGGCTGGCTTCGTCGGCTACGGTGGCGTTGGCGGCGCCCGCGCCGTCGAGCAGCTGCGCATGCACGCCGTCGAATTGCAGATGGCGCCGGTCAAGTCCGCCGTCCACATCGTCTGGGCCGATTTCCTCGCCGTTCGCCAGGGCGAGAAGAAGCTCGAGGAGCTTGAGCACCTGAACCAAGCGGCCACCGCCCTGGTCAATGATGTCGCCTGGTGGGCGAAGGCGCTGAAGAAGGCACGCGATGCCGACGTGGTCGACGAGGAAATCAAGGCGGCCTGATCGCCGGTCGAATTATCCTCCCAGGGATACGGGGCGGCGCTTGCGCCGCCCTTTTCAATTATAGCGGCTCAAATCGAAAGCTGCCGCCAGATCGGGTGACACGGCCTATGCCGGGCGAGTCCAGATGCGCGCCCGCAACGAAACAATGATCGTCCGCCGCAAGCGCCAGCAGCCGCAACCGGCTCTCGCGCGCCTGGTCCTGATCGTCGTCGAACTCCCACGTCACCTCAGGCCGACCGAACTGAAGCGATGGGACGTGAACGGTATCGCCCCAGATCAAAATGCGCTCGCCGCCGCTCGAAACGCGAAAGCAGCTGTGACCGAGCTCGTGGCCATGCGCGCCGATAATTTCAACATGGGTATCGAGGCGGTCTCCGGCTTCGAATGGTTCCGCCATGCCATGAAACCGTTCGAGCCTCGCTTCGGCGCGAAACAGGCCGAGTTCCTGCCTCGGAACGAGCAGGCGCGCCAAGTGTGGGAAAGCATCCCGGCCGTCCGCAAGCACAAGGCCATGGATGTGGTCGAGATGCGTGTGGGTGAAGCAGACGGCGCGGATTCGTCCGACATCGATGCCGGCCTCGTCCAGCGCCTGGGGAAGCCGGCCCATGGTGGGGTACCATGCGTTCGAAGCGCCAGTGTCGATCAACATGATCTCATGTCCATCGTCGATCGCGAAGGCATTGACGGAAAGCCTGAGTTGACCACCGACCAGCGTGACTTGTTCCGGCAATTCGTCGCCAAATGGCTCGTCGCCGTTTTGCCGAAGCCGCCTGATCGGCATGTCGACATAGCCATCGCGCAGGGCGGTGATGCGCAGGTCACCCAGAGTGTAGGTCGAATGAAGTTCGCCCGAAGCCATGCGGTGCATTTTTTGCCGATCCGTTCTGAAGATGTCAGTCAGTCTGCGATGGGCAGCCAGCGTCGGCAACCCGCCCTGTCGATTCGATCTATGCCATGTATGCGTGCCGCGCCTGCCGTGGCCGGATGATGCAGTCGGCGAGGCGGTGCGTTTCGTTCAGCTCGTCGGCGTGATGCTGGCCCCATTGGCAGAGCGCCAGCAGGATGGGTTCGAGGCTGAGGCCGAGGCTGGTCGCCGAATATTCGACGCGTGCGGGGACCTCGGCGAAGATCTCGCGGCTGACGAGGCCGTGCTCCTCCATTTCGCGCAGCTGCTGGATCAACACTTTCTGGGTGATGCCGGGCATCATTGCCTTCAGCGCGGTGAGTCGTCGTGGCCCATCGAACAGGTGATAGAGGATGACCGCCTTCCAGCGCCCGGCGATCACCTTGAGCGCCCGCTCCGCCGGCAGTATCGGGAGTCTCTTGATTGGCATTTTCCTGGCTGGGCTGGCCATGGTCACCTCCTGGTCAGCAGGGGACAAAAGAGTGTGTAGTCGCGGCCCCGCAGATAGTGGCAAACCGCAGCCGATGCCAGTGCGATCGGAGGTTGCCATGAAAGCCATTCAACTCAGCCGTTTCGGTGGTCCCGACGTGCTGGAACTGGTCGACTTGCCGGCGCCTGTGCCGCAGGCAGGCGAGGTGCTGGTTCGGGTTCGGGCGGCGGGAATAAACTTCTTCGAGGTGCTGATGCGCGCCGACCGATACGCGGTGACGCCGCAACTGCCGATGTTTCCCGGCGTGGAAGTGGCGGGTGTGGTGGAGGCCATTGGCCAAGGGGTGGATCCGGCGCTGCTCAGGACGCGCGTGGCGGCGCCGCTATTTGCCTCGCAACGTCCTTATGGCGGCTATGCGGAGCTGGTGACGATCGACGCGGGTCTCGTCGTTCCGCTGCCGGATGCAATTTCGTTCGACGAGGCGACAGCCCTTATGGTGCAAGGGCTGACGGCGCTTCACCTGCCGCGGCAAAGCCCGCCCGAAGGCAAGTCCGTGCTGGTGCCTGCGGCGTCGGGCGGTGTGGGATCGTTGCTGGTCCAGCTTGCCAGGCTGAAGGGTGCTCGCCAGGTGATCGCCGCCGGCGGCGGCAAGGCCAAGCTCGATTTCGCTTTATCGCTCGGCGCCGATGTCGCCGTGGATTACACCAATCCGGATTGGCCCGTGCGCATCCGCGACGTCACCGACGGGGAGGGCGCCGACATCATCTATGATATTGTCGGCGGTGCGCTGACGACAGCTTCCCTGCTGGCCCTGGCGCTCAACGGTGAACTGGTGTTCGCGGCGCTCGGCCGGTTCGCGCTTGGCGCTTCGGAGGTCGAGGCGATGATCGGCCGTAACCAGTCGCTCAGAGGGTTCGCGCTGCTGCCGTTGCTGTCTCCGGACGTGCTGAGAGCCGGCCTGTCCGAGCTGTTCCAGTTGGCGGCGAGCGGTCGGCTACGGGTCGCGATCGGCGGCCGTTTCCCGCTCGATCAGGCCGGCGAGGCGCACCGGCTGCTGGACGAGCGGCGCTCGACGGGCAAGGTGGTGCTGGTGCCCTAGCGGCGTTGCCACCCAACGGCGTGAGAGACGAAAGAAGCGCTCATTTTCTCCGGGAGAGGCCATCGAGCAGGAAGTCGAGGCCTTTGCGGAAAGCGCCATCCCAATCATTGTCCAACAGCAGGCGAGAGCGTTCGATTGCCGGGTAGCGTTCGCCGAGATGTGTAAGGCGCTGCTGTGCCGCGGCCCTGTCGTTGTCCGAGAAGTCGAAGCTCGCCCGTGTAATGGTGGCGCCCATCACATAGTTCCAAAGCGACCATATCGCGGCATTCACATTGGCATCCGTGACACCGGCTCCAGACAAGGTTCTGCTCAGCAGTTCCAGGCGGCCGAGGATGTTCGGGCCAAGCGCCCGGCGCGGCAACAGCGATGCCGACCAGGGATGGCGCAGCATGCCGATGCGCCAGTCCTCGAGCATATGAACGACTTCTGCGCGCCAGTCTTGAGACACAATCGTTGCCAGCGGTCCGTGATATTCGAGCACCGAGTCGAGCGCCAGATCGAAGACGTCGTCTTTGTTGTCCACATGCCAATACAGGCTCATCACGCCCGAGCCGAGGCGATCGGCCAGCCGACGCATCGTCAATCCGTCGAGCCCTTGAGCGTCCAACAATTCTACTGCGGTCGCCACGATGCGCTCCCGCGAGAGCGGCGGCTCACTGCTCGGCTCCTGCACGGGCTGAAGCGGCTCCCGTGCCCGTTGAGATCGTTTGCTCCGCGCGCCGCTACGCTTGGCTGCCATCCGTCTTCCTCACTGGTCGGAACCTCGATTTTGGCAGGCAACGTCAGGAATGTCGATGTCGAGCGATTGACTCGTGCCGCGTACTATACGATGCCTCGTACACAATATGGTACATTGTACTAGAGCTATCAGCGAGTTCATTTATTCCGGCCGCGAGGACATTGATCGCGGTCCGTGGAGCCGAGAGAAAATCATGTCACGTGCAATCAAGCATCTGCTTATCGGAGGGCTAATCATCATGACCACAGCGGCAACAGCGAATGAGAGCGATCTCAAGCCGACCATCGTCAATCCGCAGACCCTCTACGACCCGTCGCCAAACGGCTACAGTACGGCGGTGATCACGCCCCGCGGGGCCCGGTTGGCCTACATCTCCGGCCAGGGCGGCCAGGACAGCATGGGCGCCCTGTCGCCCGATTTCGCTGTCCAGGTGAAGCAGGCCTATGCGAACCTTCGCAGCGCGCTCGAGGGGATCGGAGCCAGGCCGGATCACGTCGCCAAGCTCACGATCTTCGTGGTCGATCATCATATGTCCAAGCTCGAGGTGCTGACGAAGAACGTCAAGGCCATGTTCGGCGAGGCGCTGCCGGCGCAGACCCTCGTGCCTGTTCCCAAGCTTGCCATCGACCCCATGCTGTTCGAGGTGGAGGCCGTGGTCGTGCTTGATTAGCGCGGCGCCTGGCGGGTTCTGCGATGGAAGGCTGCTTGCGGCTGAATCCAATGCAGGCCGGCATTGGTGCCGGCCTGCATCATTCATTGGGCCGCTGCCGCGACCTTTCGCGATTGAACGAGCGTGCCAAAACCGAGGTCTTCGATGAGCTGGACCTGGGCGCTCGCCTATCGCGAGGCCTCCACCACGGCCTACGCCGATGCGTTCCTGGTGATCATGGTCGCGTTCGTCATCGCGACCACGCTGGGTCCGTTCCTGCGCAACGTCGCGCCAAAGCCGCCGCCCCCGGACGCACACTGAGGGATACATCATCGATTGCGGGTTGGACCCTCACATCAGCGGGGCTGCCATCTGGTCCCGCCTTTGCGCCCTGATATGTCAGGTTGCGATCCATCACATGAGCAACCCAGTGAAGTCATCCAGCCTGGCAGGCGTCGTTTCCCCCATGATCCCGGTGCTCGTCTGCGCGCTCGGTATCTTCCTCCTGTCGGCGATGGATGCGGCGATGAAGGTCCTGGTCATCGCCGTGGGCGTCTACAACACGGTGCTGTGGCGCAGCATGCTGGCGACGGTGGTCGCCGGCGCGGCATGGTCGGCAGGGACGCGCTCGTGGCCCACGCTTTCCGTGCTGAGGCTGCATGCGCTGCGCGCCGTGGTCGTCGGCATCGTCTTGTTGTCCTTCTTCTGGGGTCTGGCCAGGCTGCCGCTGGCCGAAGCGATCGGGCTCAGCTTCGTCGCGCCCCTGTTTGCGCTCCTGCTGGCGGCGCTGCTTTTGGGCGAACGCATACAGCGCCAGGCGATCTGGGCTTCGCTGGCAGGTATCGCCGGAGTCATAATCATCATGGCCGGGCAGTTCGGGCAGGCGAGCTACCCCAAGGATGCGCTGCTCGGCACGGCGGCGGTGCTCGCATCGACGGTGTTCTACGCCTACAATCTGATCCTTGCGCGACGGCAGGCCCAGGTGGCCAAGCCGATCGAGATCATGCTGTTCCAGAACCTTTGCGTCGCGATCACGCTTGGCTTTGCCGCGCCCTGGCTCGCCGTCGCCCTGCCGGGCAATCTCTGGCTTCCGCTGGCCGGGGTGACGGCGCTGTCGCTCGCCGGCCAGTTCCTGATGAGCTGGGCCTATGCGCGCGCCGAAGCGCAATATCTGATCCCGACGGAATATTCAGCCTTCATCTGGGCGGTCGCGATCGGCTGGTTCTTCTTCAACGAGGCGGCGACCTGGACCACGCTGACGGGAGCCGGCCTTATCGTGGCCAGCTGCCTGATCGCCTCTCGCTCCAATCCCAGACTTGCCGAGCCGATCGAAGCCGCGGTTTGAGGATCTCCCTCGGCTTCGGGCGCTGTTGCTCTTGTCGCCCATGCGGGCGGGCAGCGGGACCCGTCACAGCGATCGGTTCGACCTGCAAAAGTATTAGATATTTCTAATATTGCATTTGGATGCAGCAATGTCGCTTCAACCAAAAAGTGAACATGGCTGCGCAGCGAATTTTTAAATTGACAAGAGTGTATCCGCTGTGATGACAGTCATTGCAAGGTTGAGAATTTCCAAATCTCTTGGTTCAACTTCTGGATCAAGTTTCGCAAGGCGCTGCACTTGGCGTCCGTGGTCGCGATACTGAAGCGATGATACCTTGGAGGGCATTGCGTGAACCTGATCCTCGCAGTCATCATGATCACCCTTCACCCCGTCCCGTACTGGGTCTGCGGTCCGTCCGGCGCCGGGCATATGCCGGTCTGCCAGGGCATGATCTTGTAACTCTTACGGCAAAAGAACGCCGGCGTTGCCGCCGGCGCTCTTTATCAAACCCTTAGCAGGGCTTGAACCTCGATAGGGGGTATCAGGATCCGGCAAGCGCGTTCACGTCGGCACAGAACTCGGCATGCGGCTTGCTCATTGCTGCGTCCTGACAGAGCCTGTGCACTTCTTCCTGCTTTTCCTTCGGCATTGCCATGAACACCTTCTTGAACTCGGGCATCGGCTTCAACTGTTTCAGGGCCGAATCCGCGTAGAAGGGTGCCATGTTGGACGGCTCGTCGAGTGCGCCCGCGACGGCGCCGCCGCCGATGGCGAAAACGGCGATTGCCGCAAGGCAGGTATCTCTGAAGTTCATCGTATGCTCCTCTCTCTTGTGTTGAGCGGTCATGCCAATTCATGACCGCCTTGGTAATGGGATGACGGGCAGCAGCCGGATCGGGCCGCTGGAGCCGATCAGTTTGCGGCCGGTGCCGTCTCAGCGGCCGTTTCGATCAACTCCGCGACCGGACCGGGCTTGGACACGTAGATCGCGTGGCTGCCTGGAACCTCGACGACCGTGGAGCCGGCGCGCTTCGACATGAAGCGCTGGGCATCGGGCGGGATCATCTTGTCTTCGGTCGCAATCAGGTACCAGCTGGGCTTGACCTTCCAGGCGGGTGCGGTGACCTTGCCATCCAAGGCCGCGAGCGCCCACGGAACCTGCGAATCCGCCATGAACGAGGCAAGATCGGGCCGCACGTCGGCGGCGAACGAGGCCGGAAATTTCGCCTTGTCGAGGAACAGGAAGCCATCGACCGGCGGTAGGATCGGCGGCACCGGAGCTCCCGGCGGCGGGTTGGCGATCAGGCTTGAAACGGACTCACCCGCATCGAGGGCGAAGGCCGTGATGTAGACCACGCCCGCCACCTTCGGATCGGTGCCGGCCTCCGACACCACGGCGCCGCCGTAGGAGTGGCCGACCAGGATGACCGGGTTGGGAGCGGCGGCGATGGCGCGCCTGGTGACCGCGACATCATCGGCAAGCGAGATGGTCGGGTTCTGGACGATCGTCACATCGTAGCCGTCCTTCTTGAGGATCTCGTAGACACCCTCCCAGCCGGACCCGTCGACGAAGCCGCCATGCACGAGAACGATGGACTTCGTCGGCTTGGTATTCGCGGCAAAGGCCGCGGTCGCGTTGACGCCCAGGGTGAGCCCCACGGCGGCGGCAATCAATGTCAGTGCGGTCGACATTCGAAGACTCCTCTTTCAGGAAAAATTGCTTGTTTCAGGAAAATTGGTCGGCTGGTCGCGGGAGGGACACACGGCTGTGCAACTGCCCGGACCATCCGAAAACCAGGCTAGCGACTGGATCAGCTGTCTGATTGAACGATCCTGCGGTGGCGCAGCGCGGGTGGATCGGCCTTCGTCAGGGTCCACCGGGATCTGATGATCGGCGTCGTCGAAGTCGGCTGATTTACGATCACTTCGCCGTCTGGGCGGCTTCCTCGACGAGTTCGGCGACCGCGCCGGGCTCCGACGCCTGGATCGCATGGCTGGCCGGACCTCGACGACGGTGGAATCCCTTCGACAGGTTCGACGAAGACCTCGAGGTCTCGAGCTTTATTGAAGGCAGGCCCGCAATTTGCCCGGCGTCAGCCCCATATGCCGGGAGAAGACGCGGGTCAGATGGCTCTGGTCGGCAAAGCCGCTCATAAGCGCGACGTCGGCAAGGGAGGCCGTTCCGGCAAGCATCTCCCTGGCGCGCTCGACGCGGCGCTTCACCAACCACTGATACGGCGCCATGCCGGTCGATTTCCTGAAGGCGTGCGCGAACTGGCTGGTTCCGAGCCCGCACAATCCAGCGAGTTCGGCAAGGCCGATGCCGCCCACCAGGCTGGTCTCGATCACCTCCTTGGCGAGCCGCTCCTGCCACGTGTTCAAGCCGCCGGTGATGCGTCGCCGTATTCCGAGATCGCCGTAATGCGCGCAGACATAGATGCCGAGGCTCCACATGAAATGATCGGCCAGCAACGGATCGAGCGTTTCGGGCGCGGCGAAGAAAGGTTGGGTTCGCAGGGTCAGATGCCGCAGCACCGGATCGGCCGTTACGTGGAAGGCGCTTCGCCCGAGATAGGTGACATGCGGTACTTCCAGGTCATCGGCGATCTCGCGCATGAAACTTCGCGGCAGCAGGGTCTCGATCGTGTGGCGCGGGGTGCTGAAATCGATGTGCTCGACCCCCGACAAATACAGCACATGAGTTTCGCCGTTCCGTCGCGGATGCGCGTAGTTGCGGCCGTCGACATGGATGTCGCTGGTCTCGTCCTTGAGCCGCACGCCGATGCTGAAGGCGTCGTCCCAACTGGGGAATTGCGGCTGGTGGCTTGTCGGCGTCAGGCCATAGCGGATGTCGGCCGCGATCAGCCGTGAGCACGCGACGGCCTTGACCGCCAGCTTGCCGGCATTGGGGGGCAGGCCGATCGGTACGGTCGCGATATCGACGCGCGGAACGTTGAGGACCATCGAAACCTCCTTGCTGCCCATGCACGTTCACGGCGGTCTTCATAGAAGATCATACAGAAGGTGATCCAGGCTGGACACCGCCAAAAATTGGCGGGCCGGGTTGTGACGTCCGCTCGAATTTTCACCTCCATCGGTAGAAGGCTTGATCATCGAACGATTGAACGATCTTGCAGTGCAGGAGGTGCGAGCCTGCGCAGGACTGGGACACAGGCCATCCCTAGCCTGTCGTCGCCGCAAATTTTATTAAATATTTCGCCGGACGAATTACTGTCCGTAGACCATTTCCCGGATCGTTGTGCTTTCAGTCCAGAAAACCTCACTGAATGCTCGATGTAATGTTGATCTATGTGGCAAGTTCCCGGAACGATATCGTGCGTGGCAACGTTGGTCCGGATGCACCCGCCTCGAACCCGTGTCGAGCGGTTCAAGCAGGCCTGGCATCACGAGGAGGATTTGTCCGATGAGCTTCTTCGTCAACGCGTTGGGCGTTCCTCTTCCCTACAGCGGCGCTTCCAACCACTGGTTCTCGGCGGCAGGGTCCGGACCGGACTTGTACGGCAGCTCCGGAAATGACTCCATCTACGGAGCATCCGGTGTCAACGTCACCATGCACGGCGGCACGGGCGACGACATCTATTACCTCTATGCGGCGGGCAACAAGGTGGCCGAGGGCGCTGGGGCCGGCATCGACACGATCAGCACATGGATGAGCTACAAGCTCCCCGATAATGTCGAGAACCTCATCGTCACACACGCCAATAACTATGCTTTCGGGAATGGGCTGGACAACATCATCACCGCCACGGCCGGACACCAGACGCTGGACGGCGGCGCGGGAAACGATGTGCTGATCGACGGCGGCGGCGGTTACGACACTTTCATCATCTCGAAAGGCAATGGAAGCGACCTGATAGCGAATTTTGCCGCCACCGACACCGTGCGCCTCAACGGCTACGGGTTCACGTCGTTCGACGCCATCCACTCGAGCATGATCCAGGCGGGATCGAACGTGCTGTTGAACCTCGGATCCGGCGAGATCCTCGAGTTCAAGGACACGACCATCGACAAGCTGCAGCCCAGCCAGTTCGAATTGCCGATCGACAAGTCCGGAATGAGCCTGTCCTTCAGCGATGATTTCAACACGCTGAACCTTCACAATAGCCAGGGCGGCACCTGGGACACCAACTTCTCGTGGGGAGCGCCGAACGGCAGCACCTTGAGCGGCAATGGCGAACTGCAGTGGTATATCGACGCCAATTACGCACCGACGAGTTCCGTCCACCCGTTCAGCGTGGAAAACGGCGTGCTTACCATCACCGCGGCGCAGGCGCCGGCGGATATCAAGCCGCTGATCAACAATTACGAATACACCTCCGGCATCCTGACGACCCACGACACCTTCTCGCAGACCTATGGCTATTTCGAAATGCGGGCCGACCTGCCCGAGCACGCCGGCGCCTGGCCGGCCTTCTGGCTGCTGCCGGAAGACGGTTCGTGGCCGCCGGAACTCGATGTCGTGGAGACTGCCGGCCAAGCCCCGAACTCGTTGATCATGACGGCGCACACGAATGAAACCGGTACGCACGTCAAGGTCTCCTCGACGGTGAGTGTCTCGGATACCGCCGGCTTCCACACCTATGGCCTGCTGTGGACGCCGGACAAGCTCGTCTGGACCTATGACGGTGTGCAGGTCGCCGAAGCCGCGACACCGTCCGACATGAACAAGCCGATGTACATGCTGGCCGATCTCGCGGTCGGCGGCTTTGCCGGCACCCCTCCGGATCACCTGGCCACGCCGGCCGAGATGAAGATCGACTACATCCGCGCCTATACGCTGGACAATGCGCCGGCGAACGCCCTGAACAGCAGCACCGCCACGCACAGCATCGCCAGCAGCACACTGCATGGCGGTTCCGAGTTTGGAGGCCACGCCTGAGGTCTCGGGATCATGCAGCCGCGGGGAATGCCGAAATGACTCGACCGTCCGGCCTGCGTCCGGTTTTCATGCGCGCCATCGCCGATGTCGGCGTCTTCTCTTTGTTGATCAACATCCTGCTGTTGGTGATCCCGCTCTACCTGCTGCAGGTCTATGACCGCGTGCTGCCATCCTCCAGCGTCGAGACGCTTGTCTATCTCTCGGCCATTGCGGTTCTTGCGCTCGCTTTCCTCGGGCTGCTGGACGCGATCCGTGCCGTTTACACGCAGCGCGTCTCGGCGACCGTCGACCGGAAGCTGGGCGCTGGCACATTCGCGGTTTCGCTTGGCGCAAGATATGCCGGCGGCCTGTCGCCGCTGCGCGACCTTGCCTCGGTCTGCGCCTTCATCAGGTCGCGCGGCGTGGCGGTGGTGTTCGACCTGCCCTTCGCTCCTGTCTTCTTCGCACTGCTCTATCTCATCCATCCGGTGCTGTTCTGGGTGACGGTCGCCGGCGCGGCGCTTCTGCTTTTCCTGGTCGTGGCCAATCAGCTTGCCATCGGCAGGAACGATGCTTTCTCGGCCGAGCGTTCGGCTTTGGCCAGCCAGGCGGAACAGGCTTTTGCCCGCAATGCCGAGACGCTGCGCGCCATGGGCATGGTGGAGAACGCCGCGCGGGTCTGGGGAGGGTACGTCGCGGCTGCACTCACCTTCCATGACCGTTCCTCGAGTGCCAATGCAATCTTCAGCGGCGCCTCGCGGGCGCTGCGCATGATGCTGCAGCTGGCGATCCTCGGCACCGGCGCATGGCTGGTGCTCAGGGGGCAGATGACGGCAGGCATGATCTTCGCGTCCTCGCTGGTATCGTCGCGGGCACTGCAGCCGCTCGACCAGTTGATCGGCGCCTGGCGGCAGATCGCCGATGCCCGGCGAGCGTGGAAACGGCTGGAGACGGCGCTTGCGGCGCGTCCGGCTGAAGCGCGCAAGCTGATCCTGCCCAATCCTACCGGCGCGATTTCCGTGCAGGACGTTTTCTTCATGGCGCCGAATGCCCAGCCTGGCACCGAACCCATCCTCAAGCGCCTGAACTTCCAGATCGGCGCCGGCGAAGCGTTGGCCATCGTCGGCCCGAGCGGCGCCGGCAAATCGACGCTGGCGCGGTTGCTTGTGGGCGCCGCCCAGCCGACCGGCGGCGCGGTCAGGATCGACGGCGCCGACCTCAGGACCTGGGACGAAAGCCTGCTCGGAAAGCATCTCGGCTACCTGGCCCAGGAGGTGGAGCTCTTTCCAGGGTCGATCGCGCAAAACGTCGCCCGCTTCGACCCCGATGCGGATGACGCCTCGATCATCGAGGCAGCAAGGCGGGCCGAGGCGCATGAACTGATCCTGGCGCAGCGGGACGGCTACCAGACATTGATAGGCCCGTCGGACAGGACGCTGTCGGGTGGCGAGCGCCAGCGGATCGGGCTTGCGCGCGCCTTTTACGGCAAGCCCAAGATCCTCGTGTTGGACGAGCCCAGCGCCCATCTCGACGGCGCGGGCGAAGCCGCGCTCGAAGCGGTGCTTGCCGCTGTGAAAGCGGCCGGCGTCACGACAATCGTGATCACGCACCGTCCTTCGATCGCCGCGTCCTGCGACCGCGTGATGCTTTTGCGCGGCGGCGTGATCGAAGCCTTCGGCCCAAGCGGCGAGGTGTTGCGGCAGTCTGGGGCCAGCACGGGCGCCGGCAAGGGCATTCCCCGGCAGAATCCCGTGGTGACGGGCTCGTTCGCCACGACGGTCCGCATGCATAACACCCGCTTTGGATCATAGACCATGGCGGTGCAGAGCCTCGCCCGGGAAGGCAGTCCGCGCACCGACATAAGGCGTGTGGCATCCGCCGGATACGCGGCAATAGCGCTATTGGTGGGTTGCTTTGGCTATTGGGCCGTCACGGCGCCGTTGTCTGGAGCGGTGATCACGCAAGGAACGATCTCGGCGACAGGCGGAAACATCCTGATCCAGCATCCCGAGGGCGGCATCATCCAGGAATTGCTGGTCCATGAAGGCGATCGCGTGCAACAGGCCCAGGATTTGATCGTGCTGGATCCAACAGCCGCGCGGGCCGAGCTCAACCGGTTGACGCGACAGTCGATCGCGCTCAGGGCGAGCGCGGCGCGGCTGGAGGCGGAACGCGACGGGTTGGACCGGCTGGCGCCAATCACCGAAACGGCGCCAGCACCGTTCCAGCGCGATTTCGAGACGCTGGTTGAAGAACAGCAGAAGGAATTCGACGCCAGGCTCGCCCGGTTTCGATCGGAACAATCGATCCTCGTCCAACGGGTGGCCATGCATCGACAGTCGGTCGTGGGATTGCAGGCCCAGAAACAGGCTATTCAGCAACAGGCCGACGTTGTGAAGAAGGAACTCGGCATCAAGACCGGCCTGCTGGACAGAGGCCTCACCAATCGTAGCGAATACTCCCAGCTTTTGCGCAGCGAAGCCGACCTTGTCGGGCAAGCCGGGGCGCTGGAGGCCTATCTTGCGACGGCCAACACCCAGATCGTCGAGGCCCAGGAACAGACCGAGCACCTCGCCACGCAGCGCGTGGAGGAGGCGCTGACGAAGCTGGACGACGTTCGCTCCAACCTGGCCGACATCGAGGAACAGATCAGGGCGGCCGAGGCGGTGCTGCGGCGAACGACGATCAAGGCACCGGCGGCGGGCATCGTGGTCTCGTCAACCTACAACTCCAAGGGCAGCGTGGTTGCCCCCGGCGAAAAGATCATGGAGATTCTGCCCACGGCACCGGGCCTGGTCGTCGATGCAAGGCTGCGGCCCAACGACATCGATCAGGTCCGTGTCGGCCAGCCGGCGAAGCTGCGATTGTCCGCCTTGAACACGCGGCTTACCCCGGAGGTTTCAGCCACCGTGACACAAATTTCCGCGGACCGGCTCATCGATCAGGCTACGCACGAGCCCTATTTCCGCGCCAGGCTGAAGATTGCCGCCGCATTGCCATCCGGCGTGAAGCCCGAGCAGCTTTATCCCGGGACGCCGGTCGAGGCGTTCATCAACACGGGCGACCGGACATTTTTCCAGTATCTGGCGCGGCCGATGCTCGATTCCTTTGCTCGCGCCTTCGCGGAGCGCTGACTGTCAGCGCACCGCTTCGCGGTGGACGCCGGGCAGGCGGGTGGCGATCAGCTTGTCGATGCGGCGGCCGTCGAGGTCGACCACTTCGAAGCGCCACCCCTGAGCGTCGACGCATTCGCCGGTCGCCGGCAAATGATGCATGTGCGACAGGACATAGCCGGCGACGGTCTCGTAGTCGCGGTTTTCGGGCAGGTCGATGCCGAGAACCTCGGCCATCTCGTCGGCCTGCATATAGCCGGCAAGCAGCCATGAGCCGTCCTCGCGCTTGACGGCGTTTTCCTCGTCGCCGGCATCAAGGTCCGCGCGGAACACGCCGGTGATGGCCTCCAGGATATCGGCAGGGGTGACGATGCCTTCGAAATGGCCGTATTCGTCATGCACCAGCGCCATCGGCACGTCGGATTCCTTCAGCTTCTGCAGCACATCAAGCGCATCGGCCTGATCGTAGACGATTGGCGCCGCGCGCACATGCTTGCGCGGGTCGAGCGTGCGGCCGGCCAGGATCGCGGCGAGCACGTCACGCGTCTGGACGACGCCGACCATGACATCGACGCCGCCGTCGCCCGCCGGCAGGCGCGAATGCTGGGTCTCGACCAACAGCCTGCGGATGGCCGCCTCATCGGATTGCAGATTGATCCAGTCGACCTCGGTGCGCGGCGTCATCACCGCGCGCACGGCGCGGTCGCCAAGCCGCATGACGCCGGCGATCATGCGCCGCTCGTCGGATTCGATGGTGCCGTGGTGCTCGGCCTCGGCGACCAGCATCTTGATCTCCTCGTCGGTGACCTTCTCCTCGCTTTCGCCACGCTGGCCGAGCAGCCACAGGATGGCGCGGCCGGAAATGTCGAGCAGGAAGACCAACGGCGCCGAGACGGTGGCAAGGATGGTCATCGCCGGCGCCACCCTGGCCGCAACCCGCTCGGGGTCGCGCAGCGCGATCTGCTTGGGCACCAGTTCGCCGACGATCAGCGAGAAATAGGTGATGATTGCAACCACGATGCCGACGCCGAGCGGATCGGCGACGGTCTCCCTCATGCCGGTCGAGGCCAGGAACTGCGCCAGCCGTTCGCCCAGCGTGGCGCCGGAAAACGCGCCCGACAGCACGCCGACCAAGGTGATGCCGATCTGCACCGAAGACAGGAACTTGCCGGGATTGGAGCCGAGCGCCAGGGCGCGGCCGGCGCCTTTGACCTCACGGTCGATCATCGTCTTCAGCCGGGCGGGGCGGGATGAAACGATGGCGAGTTCGGACATCGACAAAAGGCCGTTCACGCAGATGAGGACGACCACGATAGCAATTTCAACGTATAGCATGAGGGCTCAATAGCATTGCGGCGGGCCGCTCGAAAATAGTCCTTCATGATTTTTGGAAGATGACGGTCGCGGCTCTTGGGCGACATCCGGCGGCAACATCGAAGAACACGCCGCGATTTTCAATCCGATCCCGGGCCGACCGGTCTACGTGCGCATGATTTCACTGCGGCTGCTTCAGCACGCCGACGATCGCCTTGCCGTCGGTGAAATAGGGGTCGCCGCCGCCATTGCGGCCGGTTTTGGTGGCGCCGATGCCGGCTAGCTCGCTGGTCGAGATCAACTCGCCGGCGGCGCGCAGGTCGCCGATGAGAAAATCGCGCTCGGCGTCGATGTCGGGGCCGATATGGTGGGTGATGGCGCCGGTGTCGTGGCTCAGCCCCACGCCGCGATCGAAGCTCGCGGAGCCCAGCCAAAGCGGACGGCCATCGTCGCCGACCGTATCCGTCTGCCAGAAGCGGACATGGTGGCGCCGGTCGGCGCTGTCTCCGACGGGCTTTTCGAAGGCAAGATCCTGGGCGCGGCCTTCGAACAGCAACCGGCTCATCGGCGCATCGGGATAGGGGCGGGAAAACAGGACACTTTCGCCGATGTCGATGGCGGTCCTCAAAGTGACGGCATCGGCGGTGTCCCAGCCGGCGACCGCGAAGGCGTGGACCACCTCTTTTTCAGTACCGACGAGACCGATATTGATCGGGTCGCCGGGAATGCCTTGCGGCGTATGGGTCACCATTTCGAAGCGCTGGTCGCGAAAACCGCGCTCCCGAAATGTCCAGAATTCCGGTGCGGCGACATAAGCGAGCGCCAGCCAGGCGGCCAGCAGGGCCGCTACCCAGATAGCAATGCGTCGCTGGAGGCTTCGTTGGCTCATGAAGGAGGCTCGATCCGTGGGGGTATCTGTTGCCTGACGGTCCTTTGGAAATCAATGGCCACAGATGAGCAGCCGGTCTATCGTCAGCCATCATTTTTCAGGGGGCTGGAATGAAGCTGAAGCCGACGCGCCGGAGATCGATGGCGTTGACCGCCGATCTTGTCGTCAGGGTCGAGCGCATCGAACCGGATCCCGGCCCTGAGCCTGGAACAACCGAGCACACCGATGCGGAGTTCGATGAGTTGGTCGAGCGACTGCTTGCCGAATATCGACCCGAAACGCTGTGGGTCTTTGCCTATGGTTCGTTGATCTGGAATCCCGAATTCGTTCCTGTCGAGCAGCGCCCGGCGACAGCGCCTGGATGGCACCGCTCGTTCTGCCTGAAGTTAACCCGCTGGCGCGGAACACGCCAATTGCCAGCCCTGATGTTGGCGCTCGATCGCGGCGGCAGCTGCAATGGCATTGTCTATAGACTGCCCGCGGAAGATCATTTCGGGCAACTCGGCCAGCTTATGCGCCGCGAGATCGATGCCAATCCGCCAACCAACGTGCCTTGCTGGATCAAGGTCAAGACCAAGGAGGGTCCGCTGCGTGCTCTGGCTTTCGTCGCCGCCCCGGATGGCAAGGCCTATGCCGGACGGTTGCCGTTGGAGCAGGTCGCGGACACCCTGGCGCGAGCCGCCGGACATTGGGGCTCGTCGGCGCAGTATCTGTTCCGGACTGTCAGCAAGCTGGAGGAAAGCGGTATTCGCGACAGGAATCTCTGGCGCATCCAGGATCTGGTGGCACGGCAAATTATCGCATCCACCGGTGACGCTTGAGCTTTTCCTAGCGGCAGGCGCGATAACCGTTCTTGCGGTTCTTGATGTCGAAATGGAAATGGTTGCGGTGGTCGTAATTGTAGCCGGGGCCGAGCACGGTGGTGAAATACTGGCAGCCGTCGGCGCGCACGTTGTTGAGGAAGCCGCGGGTGCGGAAGGCGAACAGGCCGGGCTTGCGCACGTCGATGTCGTCGCCATTGTTGAGCTCGATGCTCATGACGTCGAGCGCGTTGCCCTTGCCGTGCTCGGACAGCACGCCTTCGCCGGCGATGTTGCGGCAGGAATAGCTGGAGCCCTGGTGGATGGTCCTGACGCCGGAGAAGTAGCGCCAGCGCGCGGAAGGAACGAGTTCGTTCTTCGTCCAGGCGGCAAAGGTGGCGGCCATGTCGCAGGTCAGCGTTGCGGCGGGTTTCATCTGGATGCTGCCGATGGCCGTAACCTTGACCGGGTAATCGATGCCGCACTGGCCTTCGTGGATCGGTGCCAGGTCGGTGTAGGCGACATCGAGGCGCTTCAGCTCTCGGCGGCAATCGATCTCGCTGGCCGGAACCTGCTCGACCGGCGACATCGGCTCGTCCATGCGCGGATAGGCGGCCTGCGTCATGTAGGGATTGGACGGGACAAGCTTCTGCATGCCTGTGTATTGCGGCACGGCCGCCGTCTGCGAGCCGACATCGACGGCCGGCTGCAGCGACAGCACGCTGCCGGTGTTGCAGGCCGAAACGGCCGCAAGGGTGAGGCCGGTGGCCAGCAGCATCACGGGTTTCGATCGGCGCGCGGTGGCGAAAAACACGGCGCGAAATTTGCCGGCCATTTGCAGGATCCCACTTCTGGATATCCGGCATTTTAACGATCAAGGGTAAAGGAAAACTCAGCGACCGCGTTCACTCATGCGGCCGAATTGCGGCGGCGATCCTGCAACAGCCGCGTTTACTGGCAGAACGTGCCGCCATGGCGGCGCGGTTCGAGATCGAGATGGAAATGCAAGGCGTGGTCGGCATCGGCGCCAGGTCCGAGCACGGTCTTGAACGGACCGCAGGCGGCCTTGCGCACGGCGTCGAGGAATTTTGCGTCCTTTTCCGGCGGCGCCGGCCCGACCTCGATCTTCTTGCCGTCCGATAAGGTGAAGCTGGCGATGTCGAGGGCGTTGCCGAAAGCGTGCTCCGAGAGTTTCCTGGTGCCGTTGCGGGGACGGCAGACAAAGGCCGACGCCTGGCTGATCGATTTCAGGTCGGCGCCGAATTCGGCCTTTGCAGCCGGCTGCACGACCTCCGCGGCAAACCGGGCGGCTGCCTCGGCCATCGGGCAGTTGAGCTCGGTGCTGGGGGCAATCGCAATCGACTTGCCCAGGCTCTTCAGCACCAGCGGATAGGGGATCGAGCAGCCGATTTCGGGATTGCTTTCAGCCTTGTGCTCCTCGAATTCGACGCCGAGCGCCTTCAACCGCTCGCGGCAAGCGACTTCCTCCGCCGGCATTTTCGCGTCGGGCAGATCGGCAGAGCGCGGGTCGGGGAGCATCTTCTCGTCGCCGGCATCCGCTGGTTTTTCAGGCGGCGTCGGCGCGACATCAGGCGGCTGAGCCCCTGGTTCGGCGGTGTCGGGCCTTTGTGTCGGGACCGGGACTTCGGCCGGCGGCTCCGGCTCGTTTTCCGTATCGGCGGATGGCTCCGAGGCTGGCGGTCCGGGGTGCGCCTGCTTTTCCTGACGGGACTTATCTTCATTGAACCGACCGGCCGCCCCGGCGGTCTTTGGCACGTCCGCCTTTTGTTCCTCCGTCGTCGCGGCATCGGTCTTCGGCGCGTCCGCGGGACGCGGTTCAGGCACTGGAACATCGGCAGGCGAGGCCTGCCGGTCCTGCGTCTTCCGTTGTGCCTTGTCCGGAGTGATATGGTCCGGGGTGATGTGCCGCTTGCCCCGTGATTTCAGGCGCTGCCTTGCCCGGGGTGCCAGCGGTTGGTCGGCACGCGGTGTCAGCGGCTGCTCCATCCGTGGCGCCGGTCGTCCGTCATGCCTGTGACGATGCCTGGCGTCGGCCGGGGTCACCAGCAAGGTGGCGGCCATCAACGACAACGCCAGTCTGCGAAACAGGGAAAAGCTCAGCGTTGCCATCGCTTCGAAACGGCGCCGGCATGCCGAAGTTGCCTGGAAGGCGCTTTCCCCCGATCACAATCGGTAACCGCGCCGTTACGCGCCAATTGCTTCGAGGCCTTCCTCCAGCCAATCGGCGAGCAGCGGCATGCCGAGCAGGTATTTCGCCGTGCGCCTGTTGGCGCGTTCGCGCGCCGCCGTCACGGCATCGGACCATTCCGCCGCGTCATAGTCGCCGCGGCCGACCCAGGCCAGTGCGATCAGTTCGGCCGCCTCGTCGACATTGAGGTCGTTGATCAGCTCGCGAAATTCCTCTTCGGTCAGGTTCTCCGAACTTTCCTCGGCGAGGCCATCATGATGATGATTGTCGTGGGTGCCGCCGTCGAACTCGATCTCGTGCTCGGCGCCGTCAGTATAATCCTCGTTGACGGCCGCGCTTAGCGCCTTGGCCTTGAGGATGAACAGGCGCACAGTGTCGGGGCCGATCGTAAGGTCCCAGTCCTTTTCAAGCCGCCGCTGCACGGGCCGTCTCCGTCAGTCGTTTGCCCGGATGATAGCGGATTTGCGGCATCCGTCACCTGATGTTCTCCACGCTGATTTTTTCCGGGATGAAACGCGGACCGCCCTGCGTTAGTATTCTATTCTCACCCCTCCAGGAGGCTTCGATGCATAAAAGAGTGCTGATCCAGGCGGCGGGCGCGCTTCTCGCCCTGCAGTTCATGGTCGTTCCGGTGTTCGCCGCCGGAAGTGGTGGCGGCAGCGACGAAACCGTCACCCAATGCAAGAAGGGCATGGTCTGGGACAAGAAGAAGCATAAATGCGTGGCACCCCAGGAAGGCATGCTGGACGACGACAGCATCTATGATGCCGGACATGCGCTGGCGATGGCCGGGCGTTATGACGAGGCGATCGCCGTGCTCAGCCTCGCCGCCAACAAGCAGGATCCGCGCATCCTCAACTATCTCGGCTATTCGCACCGCCATTCCGGACGCGTCACTGTCGGCCTCGGCTACTACGAGGAAGCGCTGCGCATCGACCCGAACTACACACTGGTGCGCGAATATCTCGGCGAGGCACATTTGCAGATTGGCGACCTAGCCGGCGCTCAGCAGCAGCTGGCGGAGATCGAGAAACGCACCGGCAAGGGCTCGCGCGAATACGGCATGCTGGCCGAGCAGATCGACCATTTCATGCGGAGCTGACCACGCTCCAGGCCATTCCTCGAAGCGGCCGCGATCGTTCGCGGCCGCTTTTTTGTTCACCTGTCTCGTTAGAGCAGTTCCTGGAATTGGCTCCGCAGCCTCGGTTGGATGGCAGCCTCGACGATTTTTGAAAAACCCATTTTTTGGGCGTGAAAAACCCGCTGACATTGCTATATTAGGGCAAATTGCGGTGAGACGGTTCCGTTAGCCCGAGGCTGCCGGACCGTTTTCTTTTTGTACCCAACGACAAGGCTTCCCCCGAAACGCGGGGGTGGCGGCAGGAAAGGTGAGGCATGATGAACAAGGTCCCGATGACAGGCGAGGGGTTCGCGTCATTGAAGGAAGAACTGCGCTGGCGCCAGCAGGAAGAGCGGCCGCGCATCATCGAGGCGATCTCCGAAGCGCGCTCGCATGGCGACCTGTCCGAAAATGCCGAATATCATGCCGCAAAAGAGGCACAGAGCCTCAATGAGGGCCGCGTCAACGAGCTCGAGGATTATATCGCGCGGGCCGAGGTGATCGACGTCACCAAGCTCAGCGGCGAAAAGGTCAAGTTCGGCGCTACCGTCGTGTTGGTCGACGAGGACACCGAGGAAAAGAAGACTTATCAGATCGTCGGCGACCAGGAAGCCGACGTGAAGTCCGGCCGCATCTCGATCTCCTCGCCGATCGCGCGCGCGCTGATCGGCAAGGAAGTCGGCGACGCCATCGAGGTCAATGCCCCCGGTGGTGCAAGGGGTTACGAGATCGTCCAGGTGCAGTTCATCTAGCGGATTAGGGGCGCCGCTGACCTATTCAAGTTGAGGTTGCGCTGCCCCTTGCCCTACCGGGCATTTCTCCCCGTATAGGGACGGGGAGAAAAACGCTGTCACGTGTGATTTCGCTAATTTTCGGGTTGTAGAAATAGGCGCCAGCATTGCGGCCAGCCCCTTCTCCCCGTCCTATACGGGGAGAAGATGCCGGCAGGCAGATGAGGGGCGGCGCCAGCCTTTTCAATTGAATTCATTTGAAAAAATCAATTCTTACCAGCCAGAGCAGCGCCTCTACGCGCCAGCAGCCTCTCCGCCTCAGCCACCACCTCGCTCGGCGTCAAACGCCCACCTGGCGGCGCCAATGGCGTCGACGCATAGGGCCCGCGTGGACCTGTCAGCCCCGGCTCGGTGGCCAAAAAAACCGCGACCGTCGGCAGGCCGAAGGCGCTGGCGAGATGGGTCAGGCCGGTGTCGGCGCCGATAACCAGCGTCGAGCGGCCGAGGACGGCGGCGATGTCGGCGAGCGGCGATTTCGGCACCACGGCCGTGGAGGGCACCGCCCTGGCGATCGCTTCGGCCACGGCCTTCTCACGCTCGTTCGACCAGGTGGTGACCGGCGCCATACCCCGCTCGACGAGCAGGCGGGCCGTCCCGATCCAGTCTTCGGCCGGCCATTTCTTGTCCTCACGGCTGGTGCCGTGCAGCAGGAAGGCGGTGTTTGCGCCGATGTTGGTTGAAGTGACCGGCGGCGGAACGATGCCGGAGTTGAGTGTCGACAGATCGGGCTGATAGCCGAGCGCCTGCCCGAACAGCCGCCGCGTGCGCTCTATGGCGTGCAGGTTGCGCGGCACGCCGTAGGTCACGTCATAGAACAGCGTTGCCGAGGGTTCGCGCGCGCTCGACCGGTCGAAGCCGGCAATCGGTGCTCCCGCCTGCCGTGCCACCAGGGCCGACTTCAACAGGCCCTGCGCATCGATGACAAGGTCGTAGCGGCAATCGCGCAAGGTGCGGCGCAGCGCGGCCGCCTCGCGCCAGGTGGCGCCACCGAGCAGCGCCTTGCGCCAGCGCCGGATGCCGACCGTGTGGATCCTGCCGATCGCCGGGTGCAGCGCCACGATGCCGGCGAACGCCTCTTCGACGCACCAGTCGAAGGACACGTCCGGCCTGGCGAGGCTGGTGTCCTCGACGGCCGGGAAGGTGTGAATGACATCGCCCATCGACGATGTCTTGACGATCAGTACCTTCATGCCGCCGCCGGAAGTTCCAGCAGGCGTTCCGCCGCTGCCGCGACTTGCCCGACTTCCAATGTCTTCAGGCAGTTGAGATGGCTGAGGGGGCAGATCTTCTGGTGGCAGGGCGAGCAGGACAGGCCGAGCCAGACCAGTTCGCGGCGCTCCGCCAGCGGCGGTGTATTTTGCGGCGAGGTCGAGCCATAGACTGCGACGATCGGCGTGCCGACCCCCGCCGCGACATGCATCAGCCCGCTGTCGTTGGACACCGCCAGCCTTGCCGCCGCTATCAGGTCGATGGCGTCTTCCAGCCGCGTCTGGCCGGCGAGGTCGACGACGCCGGGGGCGAGGCTTGCGATCTCCGCCGTCACGTCGCGGTCGTTCTTCGAGCCGAACAGGGCGACCTTGAGACCCTTGCCCATCAAGTCACGGGCCAGGCCGGCATAGCTTTCGCTCGGCCAGCGCTTGGCCGGTCCGAACTCGGCACCGGGCATCAGGGCCACGAATTGCTGTGGCGCGAGCCCGAAACGATCGAGCAGGGCGGCCTGGTTGTTGGCGTCGACGGTCAGGTGAGGGGCGCGGAAGGTGCCACCCTGGGCGAGGCCGAAATAGGCCTGCGCGGTGCGCCGTTTCGCGGCCTCGGGCAGCGGCACGATGTCGGTCAAAAGGCCATAGCGCATCTCCCTGAGATGGCCGAACCGGCGCGGGATGCGGGCAAAGAAGGGGATCAGCGCCGACTTCCAGCTGCCCGGCAGGATATAGGCCATATCATAGCGGCCGCGCAGCAGGCGGCCGAAGCGGCGGCGATGGGTGAATTCGAGCGCGCCGGGCTTCAGCGGAAAGTCGATCTGCTGGCGGATTTCGGGCATGCGCTTGACCAGCGGGGCGGCCCAGGCCGGCGCCAGCACGTCGATCGCGGCGTTGGGGTGCAGCTCCTTCAGCGCCGAGAACAGGCACTGCGCCATCACCATATCGCCCACCCAGCGTGGGCCGATCACGAGGATCGTTGGGCTTTCAGCCATTCGACATAGTCTCTGACGCCAGTTTCGACGCTCCGGAACTGGCCATTGTAACCGGCCGCGCGCAAACGGGACATATCAGCTTGCGTGAAGCTCTGGTAGCTGCCCTTGAGATGGTCGGGAAATTCGATGAACTCGATCTCGCCTTTGCCGAGCGTGTCGATGACGGTTTCGGCGACGGCGCGGAACGGCTGGGCGCGGCCGGTGCCGCAATTGAAGATGCCGCTCGCGCCGCGCTTCCACAGCCACAGATTGACGTCGGCGACATCGCCGACATGGATGAAGTCGCGGCTCTGTTCGCCAGGGCCGAAACTATCGTAGGCGCCGAACAGTTTCGGGTTTTCGCCACGCTCGACCTGGTTGAAGAGATGGAAGGCGACCGAGGCCATGGCGCCCTTGTGCGCCTCGCGCGGCCCGTAGACGTTGAAGTAGCGCAGGCCCGCGACCTGCGAGTGGTCACTGTCAAAGACGCTGCGCCTGACATAGTCGTCGAAGAGTTTCTTGGAATAGGCGTAGACATTGAGCGGCCGTTCGAGCGTCGGATCCTCGCGGAACTCGGCGCCGCCGCCATATACGGACGCAGAGGAGGCATAGAGGAAGGGCACGCGCAGGGCCTGGCAGGCATGCAGCAGCCGCTTCGAATAAGCAAAATTCACCTCCATCATGAACTTGCCGTTCCACTCTGTGGTGGTCGAGCAGGCGCCCTGGTGGAACACGGCCTCGATACGGCCGAGCGAGCCGGCCTCGATGCGGGGCAGGAAATCGTCCTTGTCGAGATAGTCGGCAATGCCAAGATCGGCGAGGTTGGAGATCTTGTGGCCGTCGGTGAGGTCGTCGACGACAAGGATGTCGTCATGGCCCTCGGCATTGAGCGCGGCGACGATGTTGGAGCCGATCATGCCGGCGCCGCCCGTGACGATGATCATGAAGGCCTCTGGTTGCTTGCGATTCCGGTCCTTATAAGGGAGGCCAGCCGGGCTGTCGACAAAGCAGGTGCAGGGCGACGGCAGGCGAGGCGGGTTGACGTCACGGTGGGGCCGCAAAGCTGCCGCTTCTGTTGGTTCGCCTGCCGGACTGGATCACGAAGGAACAAACGAATGCCGTCGACGGAACTGCTCATTGCGTTTTTCGCCACCACGGCGATTTTCGCCTACATCCCTGGTCCGGCCATGCTTTATGCCGCGGCGCAGACGATGGCGCGTGGGCGCTGGTCTGGGCTGACGGCGGCACTCGGCATTCATCTTGGCGGCTATGTGCATGTGTTTGCCGCTGCCGCCGGCCTGTCGGTGCTGTTCCACGCCGTGCCGCCGCTCTACATGGCGGTCAAGCTTGTCGGCGCGCTCTATCTGATTTGGCTCGGCATTTCGCTGTTCCGCAAGCGCGCGGACGGTGACACGACGCTGCCCGTCATCGAGCGGAAATCGGCGCGGCGTGCCTTTTTCGAAAGCATCACCGTCGAGGTGCTCAACCCGAAGACCGCGATCTTCTTCATGGCCTTCCTGCCGCAGTTCATCGATGCCTCGGCGGCGTTCCCGGTCTGGCTGCAATTCGTCGTGCTCGGCACCATCGTCAATTTGATGTTCTCCTCGGCCGACATCGTCTGCGTCTTCCTGGCCGGTCTCGTCATCGGCCGGCTGCGGCGTTCGAGCCGTGCACAGCGCCTCATGCAGCGCGCAGGCGGGGCCGTGCTGGTCGGACTGGGCGTCCACGTTGCCCTGCAGAAGAGCTGACCGCCGGACTATGTCCTGCCGTTGCGCTGCATGGATTTGCGGTATATCGGCAGGCATGAACGATCCGGCCCGTAAATTGACAATTTTCAGCACGACAGAGATCGGCCTTTCCCGCGCGTTGCCAGTGACATGATCAAGCACAACCCGCCTTCTCCCGAACCTTTGCACCGCGCGATCGCGCGTTTCGGCGACGTGACCGTTCTGGTGGTCGGCGACCTCATCCTCGACCGCTTCGTCAACGGCGTCATCGAGCGGATCTCGCCGGAAGCGCCCATCCCGGTGCTGCATGGGCGCGGCGAGGCCTCGGCCATGGGCGGCGCCGGCAATGTCGTGGCCAACATAGTCTCGCTTGGCGCGCGGGCCATCCCGGTTTCGGTGATCGGCACCGATGCGGCCGGCGACAGCCTGGTGCGGATGCTCAGCGAGCTTGGCGCCGAAACAATGGGGCTTTCGCAGCAGCGCGGCCGCATGACCTCGTCGAAGAGCCGCTTCAGCGCGCTCAACCAGCAGGTGCTGCGTTTCGACGAAGAAGAAATCAAGCCGCTCGACGACGACGAGCGGGCTGGTCTGGTCGGTCATTTCCGGGATGCACTCAAGCAGGCCGATATCGTTATCCTGTCCGACTACGGCAAGGGCATCCTGCTCGACGGCGTCGCCGGAGAACTGATCGCCATCTGCCGCGAGGCGGGAAAGCCGGTGCTGGTCGACCCGAAGGGCCGCGACTATGCCCGCTATGCCGGCGCGACCGCCATCACCCCTAACCGCAAGGAGCTTGGCGAGGCCGTCGGCCATGCGGTGTTCGCCGATGACGAGATCGTCGCGGCCGCACGTGAACTGATTTCCGCGCACGGCTTCGATTTCGTCGTCGCCACCCGCAGCGAAAAGGGCATGAGCGTGGTCGGCCCCGACGAGGCGCACCACATCGCCACCCAGGCGCGCGAAGTGTTCGACGTCTCGGGCGCCGGCGATACCGTGATCGCGACCTTCGCGCTGGCGCTGGCCGCCGGTGCCGATCCGGTCGCGGCGGCCTCGATCGCCAATGCCGCCGGCGGCGTCGTGGTGGGCAAGCGCGGCACCGCGCGGCTGACGGTCGAGGAACTCGCCGGCGCGCTGTTCCGCTCGCATGGACCGACCGCCCACAAGGACGCCATCCTCGATGCCGCATCGGCGGCGCGCATGGTCGCGGCCTGGAAGGCGGAGGGACTGAGCGTCGGCTTCACCAATGGCTGCTTCGACATCCTGCATGCCGGCCACGTCAGCCTCTTGCATGCCGCGCGCAGCCAGTGCGACCGGTTGGTGCTCGGCCTCAACAGCGATGCCTCGGTGCGGCGGCTAAAAGGGCCGGGGCGCCCGGTCAACGACCAGCATGACCGCGCCTGCGTGCTCGCGGCCCTTGCCTCGGTCGATGCCGTCGTGGTGTTCGAGGAGGACACGCCGCTGGCGCTGATCGAGGCGCTTCTGCCCGACATCCTGGTCAAGGGCGCGGATTATACGATCGACACCGTGGTCGGCGCCGATGTGGTGCAGAAGGCCGGCGGACGCGTGGTGCTGGTCGATCTCGTCGCCGGCAAGAGCACCACCGGCACCATCGGCAAGCTGCGTGCTGGCGCCACCACGAACTGAGGGTTCCATGTCTGAACTGAACGACTACCTGGTCCGCTCGGCGGCTGCGATCACGGCGATGGTCGAGCGCGACCTGACCGGCGAGATGGAGCGCGCGGCGAGCGCCGTGGTGACCGCGCTTTCAGCAGGCAAGGCCTTCCTGATCGCCGGCAATGGCGGCTCGGCCAGCGATGCCATCCACATCGCCGGCGAACTGGTCGGCCGCTTCCTCAAGGAGCGCAAGGCCTACAATGTCATCGCATTGCCGGCCAACGCCGCGGTGCTGACCGCCTGGGGCAATGACTACGGTTTCGACACGGTGTTTTCGCGCCAGGTCGAGGCGCATGGCGCGGCGGGCGGCGTGCTGCTCGCGATCTCGACCAGCGGCAATTCGCCGAGCATCCTCGCCGCCGCAGAACAGGCGCGGATGATGGACATGACGGTGATCGGCCTGACCGGCGACACCGGCGGCAAGTTGAAGCCGCTGTGCGACATCCTGCTCAACGTGCCCTCGACCTCGACGCCGATCATCCAGCAGGGACACCTGTGCCTCTACCACCATCTGTGCGAGGTGGTGGAAGCACGCCTGCACAATGGCTGACGCGGTAGCGTATCCGCTGACCGAACCGGGCTTGTGGGTCGAGCGCATCGGCGACCGGGTTTTCCCGGGACGCCCGCCGGCGCTGTTCCTGGACCGCGACGGCACCATCAACGTCGATACCGATTACCCCAGCGATCCGGCGGAGATCGTGCTGCGCGACGATATCGTGCCGGCGATCGCGGCCGCCAACCGCAACGGGATTCCGGTCGTCGTGGTCACCAACCAGTCGGGCATCGCGCGCGGCTATTTCGACTGGAGCGTCTTTGCGGCGGTGAACGGTCGCGTGCTCGACCTGTTGGGCGAGCGGGGCGTATTCGTCGACATGGTGCTTGCCTGCGCCTACCACGAGGCGGGCGTCGGGCCGCTCGCCGTATCGGATCATCCGATGCGCAAGCCCAATCCGGGCATGCTGGCCGAGGCGGGTAAACGTCTCGATCTCGATCTCCAGCGCTCCCTTATCGTCGGCGACAGGCTGGGCGACATGCAGGCCGGATGGCGCGCCGGCCTGGCGCAGGGATGGCTGGTGGACGGAGAGGCGGCGGCTTTGCCCGGCTTCGCCATCAGGCGCCTGCATGGCGGCGATGACCTCGGCGGTCTGC
Source organism: Mesorhizobium opportunistum WSM2075 (assembly GCF_000176035.2). Lineage (NCBI taxonomy): Bacteria > Pseudomonadati > Pseudomonadota > Alphaproteobacteria > Hyphomicrobiales > Phyllobacteriaceae > Mesorhizobium > Mesorhizobium opportunistum. The sequence continues at coordinate 2,472,420 of NC_015675.1, forward strand.
TCGCTGCCATTGAAACGCTCGGCCGGGACAAGGGGTCCTGATCCAGGCCTGACCGCTCACGTCTGATCGTCGCGCTCCGAGGCTTCGTAAAGCTTGGCCTCGGTGGCGAAGGAATAGATCATCACCGACATCGAGTAGACGAAGCCGTGCCGGCCGCACAGGAAGTAGCGCTTGGCGAGATAGAACTTCAGGAAGTTGCCGAACGGCGACAGCACCAGCCGCACCAGGCCGGGCTTCTTGCCCTTCTCGACCAGCGTTTTGGCCTTGAGGCCGGAGTAGCTGTTGGCCCGGGCAAGATCTTCCTCGACCGAGATCTCGCGGCGATGCAGCAGCACGCCGTTTTCGATGGTGCCGGTTTCGCCGGGCACACGGAAGGATTCATGCACTCGCGCGGAGAGGTCCATGGTGGCGCCCTCGCGCCGGAAGAGCCGCAGCAGCCTGTTGTGCAGCACCCAGCGATGCGCATAGCCGTAGCCCTTCAGCCAATCGCGGCGGCGGATGTACCAGCCGCCGATCTTGGTGTCGGCAGCCTGCGTGGCGGCCACGATCGACTGCCGCAGCCGGTCGTCGACGCGCTCGTCCGGGTCGATCGAAAGACACCAGGGCTGGTTGGCATGGTCGAGCGCGAATTGCCGCTGTCGGGGAAAGCCCGGCCAGTCATTGTGCAGCAGCGTTATCGGGTAACCCTTGACGATATAGCTTTCCACGCATTCGACGGTGCCATCGGTCGAGCCGGAATCGACGATGATGATCTCGGCGCAGAAATCGATGCTTTCCAGGCACGGGCCGATCATATCGGCCTCGTTCACGCAGATGATAAGCGCCGAGACCGGGCTTGCAAATCGAGTCATGGTCCCCTTCCCATGGCGGGCCGTCCCCGGAACAACACTGCTTGCGCTCTGTTCGAGCGTCAGTCGAGCGGCGAAGTCCGGCAAGCCGTCCAGCCTTGTACATCAGCGTCTGTCTGATACCAACGGGGCGCCGGTGTGGCGAAGGTAAGGAATTTGCCGGCGGACAGGCCTTCGCCCGGCCTCAGGGGCGCTCGAACGAGACCAAGCCCTCATCCTTGACCCGGCGGATGGTGAGGGCGGTGCGCACCGTGTCGACATTCGGCGTCGAGGTCAGTTCCTCGATGACGAAAGTCTGGAAGGCGCCGAGGTCGCTTGCCACGCAATGCAGCAGGAAGTCGGATTCGCCCGAGACCATCCAGGCGTCGCGCACGATCGGCCAGCCGCGCGTGCGCTCGGCAAAGATGCGCAGTTCAGCATCGGCCTGGTGATGCAGCCCGACCAGGCAGAAGGCGACCACGTCGAGGCCGAGCGCCGGGGCGTTGAGCAGAGCGCGGTAGCCTCGGATGATGCCGGCTTCCTCCAACCGCTTGACCCGGCGCAGGCAAGGCGGCGCCGAAATGCCGACGCGGTTCGACAGTTCGACGTTGGTCATGCGGCCGTCGTCCTGCAATTCGCGCAGGATCTTCCAGTCGATGGCGTCGAGGTCGGCCTTGAGCGGCATTGGAGGTCTCGATGATCAGAGTGGCGCAAGAATCTTTCGCGATTTTGTAATTAAACGACTTTTGTGTCGACGCCAGCCCTCATCAACGCGATTTTGGAACGGCAACGAAAAGCGGTCATCGCGCGAATATCCACATAGGCCGAAGCTTTCCGGGGACGACGGCCCGTTCGCCTTGCTGGCGTGGTTGGCAACCCTTACATTAAGCGCGACATTCCACGTCTTTTTCCAAGGCAACACTCCATTGTCTGCCCCGCAGAGGCTTCAAATGACCACCAAGCATGCGCCCGTTCTCATCATCGGTTCCGGCCCGGCCGGCTATACGGCGGCGGTCTATGCCGCACGCGCCATGCTGAAGCCGATGCTTGTCGCCGGCCTGCAGCAGGGCGGCCAGCTGATGATCACCACCGATGTCGAGAATTATCCGGGCTTCGCCGACCCTATCCAGGGGCCGTGGCTGATGGAGCAGATGCTCAAGCAGGCCGAGCATGTCGGCACCGACATCATCAACGATATCATCACCGAGGTCGACCTCAACGTGCGGCCGTTCCGCGCCAAGGGCGATTCCGGCACGACCTACACGGCCGACGCGCTGATCATCGCCACCGGTGCGCAAGCCAAGTGGCTGGGCATTCCGAGCGAGCAGGATTTCATGGGCTTCGGCGTCTCGGCCTGTGCCACCTGCGACGGCTTCTTCTATCGCGGCAAGGATGTCGCCGTGGTCGGCGGCGGCAATTCGGCGGTGGAGGAGGCGCTCTATCTGTCGAACCTCGCCAAGAGCGTGACGGTCATCCACAGGCGCAGCGACTTCCGCGCCGAGCGCATCCTGCGCGAGCGGCTGCTGAAGAAGGACAATGTCCGCGTCATCTGGGACACGATCGTCGACGAGGTCACCGGCCGCCCGGGCAAGACGCCGCTGCCGCCGTCGGTCGAAGGGCTGAAGCTCAAGCATGCGGTGACCGGTGCCGAAACGCACCTCAAGGTCGATGGCGTGTTCGTGGCGATCGGCCACGCACCGGCGGTCGAACTGTTCGCCGGCAAGCTGAAGCAGAAGCCGAACGGTTATCTGTGGACCGCGCCGGATTCGACCCGCACCGACGTGCCCGGCGTGTTCGCGGCCGGCGACGTGACCGACGATATCTATCGCCAGGCGGTGACGGCGGCGGGCCTCGGCTGCATGGCGGCGCTCGAGGCGGAAAAGTATCTGGCCGGTATCGAGGTGCATCGCGAAGCAGCGGAATAGGGGTCGCTGTAAAACTGTTAAAAAAGCGGCTTGGAAACGCCGTGCAAAAGCCTGATTTTTCATTCAGACGCCAAACAGAACGAGGGGTATCATGGCGTTGGACTGGGACAAGCTACGCGTGTTTCACGCAGCGGCGGAAGCGGGGTCGTTTACGCACGCGGCCGAGACATTGCACCTGTCGCAATCGGCGATCTCGCGGCAGGTCAGCGCGCTCGAGCATGATGTCGGCGTGCCGCTGTTCAACCGCCATGCACGCGGCCTGGTGCTGACCGAGCAAGGCGAGATGCTGTTCCGCACGGCGCATGACGTGCTGATGAAGCTCGAGACCATCAAGTCGCGGCTGACCGAGACCAAGGACCGTCCTTCCGGCGTGCTCAGGGTGACAACGACCGTTGGCCTCGGCGCCGGCTGGCTGACCGAGCGGGTGCAGGAATTCATCGAGCTCTATCCCGAAATCAGCCTGCAGCTGATCCTCGCCAACGAGGAGCTCGATCTCACCATGCGCCAGGCCGACTGCGCCATCCGGCTGCGTCAGCCGCAGCAGCCGGATCTGATCCAGCGCCGCCTGTTCACCGTGCATTTCCACCTCTACGCCGCCCCTTCCTATGTCGCCAAGCATGGCAAGCCAGCCTCGGTCGCGGAGCTCAGGACCCATCGCATCGTCACCTTCGGCCTGCCGGTGCCTTCGCATCTGTCGGAGCTGAACTGGCTGGAGACGGTGGGCGATTTCGAGGGCGGCCAGCGTGTACCCTCGCTGCAGATCAACGACATCCTGTCGATCAAGCGGGCCGTGCAGGGCGGTGCTGGCATCGCCATGCTGCCGGACTATGTGATCAGCAAGGACTCCGGCTTGGTGCAATTGCTGCCGGAGACCGAGGTGCCGTCCTTCGACACCTATTTCGCCTATCCAGACGCGATGAAGAACCAGGCCAAGCTGCACGTGTTCCGGGATTTCATCATCGCCAAGGCCAGAAGCTGGTCTTTTTAGGATATGCCGATATTCAGGTGAGGCCGGCCTGCGAACGAGAGCTTCCTGCGCTTCCGGTACTCACGGACGGAAAGTCCGCTCCGTTCCGGTTCTCGGAAGCTGCCGTTCTCGGCTCGGCCTGACCTGAATCTCGACATATCCTCTGCGGCGCTGCGTCCGCAAGCCGGCTCACCCCCGCCAGGGTGTGAGGCGCGGCAGCCAGCCGGGCACGTTGCGGCGGTAGGTCTCGTATTCTGCGCCATAACGACGGCTGAGCGTCGGCTCCTCGTAGAGCCTGACGAAGGCGCCCATGATGACCGCGCCGACGGCGGCATAGGCGACAAGCGTCCAGCTCGAGAACAGCAGCGCCTGGCCGAGGATGATCGACAGCACCGCGACATACATCGGGTTGCGGACGTGGCGGTAGATGCCGCCGATCACCAGCTTTTCGGTCGGCGCGACCGGTGCTGGTGTCCCCAGCCTCCAGCGCGGCGAGGATCAGGACCCCAGCCGGCAAGCACAAAGCCCGGCATCGCTGACCAAGGCAGGCCCCAGCGATCGCTGAGCAGCCACGGGATCAGACCGGCGACCACGCCAGGTGCCGCAATCAGGAAAATAGCGCTGCCGGCAATCGCCGTGAACGTACGCATTGGCTGGCTCCTCCCGATTGCCTTAGAAATGAACGCCTGCTGCTCACTTCCACGTCATTGCGCGGTTTTGGCATTTCGCGGCGAAAACCGATCGCTATTCGCGATTCCGGTGTGACAATGGCCCGATCGCGCGCTGCAATTCGACGATTCCACTGGTCCTATTGGCGTCGGGAGCGGGTTAGACCACAGCCTGCGTCTTTTTGCATGCGTGTGTTGCAAAATAGATGCTTGTTTCTTGGGCATGATGAGCACATATATAGATCATCTCCTGGGCGCGTTCTCCTCCCATTAGCGCCCTCGAGTGTTCCCCTCTGGAGGTTAGCCTTAACAGGCACTTCCATCAAACTCAGCCGGATCTTCATTGATCCGGCTTTTTTGTTGCCCAGATGCCCCCCAGGGCGGCTGAGAATTTCACCTGAATTGCCGCGTAACAGTGTCATGTAACCTCTGGTAACATGACAAGGGCATCCTCCATCTGCTATGTAGACCATAGGACGCGGTGTGGTTCGGACGGGAGATGGGGGCATCACTCGAACGACCCGGGCTCAGGCGGCTACCGCGTCCGAACCTTTTTGCCGAAGCTCGGCGACTGCATATGCGGCGGACCTGCCGTTTCTCCTCCCAAGAAAACGGTCCGCAAAACAAAACGGCGTCCGGCTCCCCGGGCGTCGTTTTTTATTTCCGCCCCCTCGAATTTCGAGGGGGCGTTATATCAGGATGGAAATCACGCGGCCTTGCCGTTGGCATTCATCGCCTCGTCCGCGAGGCGGCCGGTGAGGTCGGCCATGTGGTCGAAGACGGCGCGATAGCTGGCAACGCCCGCGGTTGCCGAGCGCAACTCGATGATCAGGTCGCCGATCTCGGCCTGCGGCATGGTCGCCTCGACGACATCCCATCCCGGCCAGTCGGGCCGCGCGTCATAACCGAGGATCTGGCCGCGGCGTTGCGGGATCAGCGCGATGATCTTCGACGTCGCGTCGGACGGGGTGACGATCTCGACCTTCATCACCGGTTCCAGAAGCACCGGCGAGCAGGCGGCCATGCCTTCCTTCATCGCCAGCTTCGCCGCCATCTGGAAGGCCATGTCGGAGGAATCGACCGCATGGTAGGAGCCGTCAGAGAGGTTGACGGCGACATCGACGACGGGGAAGCCAAGCGGGCCGGACTTCAGGTAGTCGCGCACACCGGTCTCCACCGACTGGATGTAGGTCTTCGGCACCACGCCGCCAGTGATGGTGTCAGTGAACTGGAAGCCCGAGCCGCGCGGCAGCGGCTTGATCTCGATCACCACATCGCCGAATTGGCCATGGCCGCCCGACTGCTTCTTGTGGCGGCCGCGCTGCTGCACCGATTTGCGGATCGTCTCGCGGTAGGGCACCGCCGGCGCATGGCCTTCGACCGGAATCTGGTTCTTGCCCTCGAGCCGCTCGCGCACGACGCGCAGATGCATCTCGCCATGGCCGGACAGTACGGTCTCGGCCGAGTCCTGGTTGTGGCGCAGGTTGAGCGAGGGATCCTCCTCGGCCAGGCGCTGGATGGCCGCCGACATCTTCACCTCGTCCTTGCGCTCTTTGGGGCGCAGCGCGAAGGCGAAGACCGGTTGCGGCGGTTCGACATTGAACAGCTGCTTGATGCCGCCCTTGGCCGAGGTCAGCGTCTGGCCGGTCTTGACCTCGTCCAGCTTGCCGAGCGCGACCGTGTCGCCGGCCCTGGCGGCGGTGAGCTTGAACTGATCCTTGCCGAGCATCCGATAGATGCCGGAGACCTTGGCGGTGCCGCCGCCGGGGAGCCAGAGTTCGGAGCCGTCGGCAACCTGGCCTGACAGGATGCGCGACACCGACAGCTTGCCGCCATGCGGCGTGTGAATGGTCTTCATCACCTGGGCCACGGTGGCGCTGCCATCCGGTGCGCCGAGCCGCTTGCGGGTCGCCTCGATGTCGGGCGCGTCGTGGCGGATCGTCTTCAGCAGGCGCAGCACGCCATTGCCCTTCTCGGCGGTACCGATCAGCACCGGCGTCACCGCGCCGTCGCGCAGATCGGCCGAGAGGTCGTCGAAGATCGCGTCCTTCGGCGGCTCGATCTCCTCGAGCAGCTGTTCCATCAACTGGTCGTCATGGTCGGCGAGCGTCTCCAGCATGGAGAAGCGCGCTTCCAGCTCGCGCGCCTTGTCGTCACCCGGTATCTCGGCCACCTCGCTCTCGGCATATTCGCGGTAGATGTAGGCGCGCTCCAGCGCCAGGTCGATCGAGCCGATGACGACGCCGTCCTTGCGCAGCGGAATCTGGCGCAGCAGGAGCGGTACCGAACTGGCCGGCTGCAACATCTTCAGCGTGTCGCGCACGCCCGATATCGCCTTGTCGACCTTGTTGAGGAACAGGAGGCGCGGCACGCCGAGATCGTCGAGCTTGCGCATGATCAATTGCAGGGCGGGGATCTTCTTTTCATCGGCCTCGGCCACGACCACGGCGAGGTCGCAGGCGGCCAGCACCGGTTCGGCCTCGAAGGAGAATTCGATCGAGCCGGGGCAGTCGACAAAGGTGATCTGCTCGCCCATGAATTCGGTGGTGGCGATCGTCGCCTCGACGCTCATGGCGTGGGCACGCGCCTCCGGCGAATGGTCGGAAACGGTGTTGCCGGAAGAAACGGGATTTTGTCGGGGAATGGCGCCCGTACGGGCCAATATGGCTTCGAGAAGTGTCGTCTTACCGCTTGCGAAGGGACCGACTATGGCAATGCATTTCGGTCCCGTGCGTCGTCCTCCGGCGCGAGTACCCATGACTGACCTCCACTCAGGCGTTTCCCGTAGGACCGACTGGCATGCATGGTTCAGGCGTGGTCAATCGGTCCTGAGCGGCGGCCGGCCTGTTCGACCGTCGCGGGCGGGGTTCTTTTGGTTTCACCACCTGCCCGAAAGCATCGTCCCACTTGTTTGCCGGCAGGGCAAGAAAAATAGGAATCAGCCGCTGCGTCAGGTGCTCTTGCGCCGGCGCGGCAAACGGCCGGTTGCGCCTCGGAAGATATCGGCCGAGAATGCACCCGCCTCGAATGAGAGACGGCGTTTGCCGTCGGTCGCTTCACCACCGGTCCTGGGATTAGACGATGAAGATCATTGCTTGCGGCAGCGTACCCACCATCATTGCACCCGAAAAGTACTTCACCGGCCGGGTTCTGCAGACGCCGATCATCGAGAAGGAGGAACCGGCGCGGCTGAGGGCGACACTGGTCAGTTTCGAGCCGGGTGCTCGCACATACTGGCACACACATCCGCTCGGCCAGACGCTCTACGTCACCTCGGGTGCCGGCCTTGCCCAGACTTGGGGCGGACCGGTCCAGGAGTTCAGGGCAGGCGACGTCATCTCGTTCGCGCCCGGCGAGAAGCACTGGCATGGCGCGGCGCCGAAATCGGCAATGACGCATATCGCCATGCAGGAAGCGCTCGATGGCGTCCACGCCGACTGGCTGGAAGCGGTGACCGCCGAGCAGTATGGCGGCTGAGTGCCGAGCCGGGCTCACAAAAAACCCGGCGTGGAGCCGGGTTTCCGTTGGCTGCGACGATGCGCCTGATCAGGTCAGCGATGCGGTGAAGCGCTGAATGCGCGTGCAGGCTTCCTCCAGGAGGGCATCCGAGGTGGCGTAGGAGATGCGGAAGTTCGGGCCGAGGCCGAAGGCCGAGCCGAACACCACCGCCACGCCCTCGGCCTCGAGCAGTTCCGAGCAGAAGGCTTCGTCGGTGTCGATCACCTTGCCGGCCTTGGTCTTCTTGCCGATCAGCTGCGCGCAGGACGGATAGACGTAGAAAGCGCCTTCCGGGGATGGGCAAGAAATGCCGCGTGCCTGGTTGAGCATCGAGACGACAAGATCGCGCCTGCCCTGGAAGATCGCCTTGTTTTTGGCGATGAAGTCCTGCGGGCCGTTGAGCGCTTCGACCGAGGCCCATTGCGCGATGGTGCAGGCGCCCGATGTCTGCTGGCCCTGGATCATGTCCATCGCCTTTATCAGCTGGATTGGGCCGGCCGCGTAGCCGATGCGCCAGCCGGTCATGGCATAGGCTTTCGATACGCCGTTCATGGTCAGCGTGCGCTCATAGAGCTTCGGCTCGACCTCGGCGAGGGTCTTGAAGACGAAGTCGCCATAGGTCAGGTGCTCGTACATGTCGTCGGTCAGCGTCCAGACATGCGGGTGCTCGAGCAGCACGTCGGCCAGCGCGCGCAGTTCAGCTTCGGTGTAGGCCGCGCCCGACGGGTTCGACGGCGAGTTCATCAACAGCCATTTGGTCTTCGGCGTGATCGCCTTCTCCAGCACTTGCGGGGTCAGCTTGAAGCCGTTTTCGATCGAGGTGTCGGCAAACACCGACGTGCCGCCGCAGATCGCCACCATTTCCGGGTAGCTGACCCAGTAGGGGCGCGGGATGATGACTTCGTCGCCGGGGTTCAGCGTCGCCATGAAAGCGTTGAACAGGATTTGCTTGCCGCCGGTGCCGACGATGGTCTGCTCGGGCTTGTAGTCGAGATTGTTCTCGCGCTTGAACTTTTTCGCGATCGCCTCGCGCAGCGGCACGATGCCCGAAACCGGCGGATACTTGGTCTCGCCACGCCGGATCGCCTCGATCGCCGCATTCTTGATGTTGTCGGGCGTGTCGAAATCCGGTTCGCCGGCGCCGAGGCCGATGATGTCACGGCCGGCATTTTTCAGCTCGCGGGCTTTCTGCGTCACTGCGATGGTGGCGGAAGGCTTCACGCGGGAAAGGGTGTCGGCAAGAAAGGCCATGACCTTTTGTCTCTCCTGAGAGGATCGGCGCGGCCAGGAGCGGCCGCGGCGCTTCTCATGTCGCATCATTCCGCGCAGTGCAAGCTTTCTTGGCTGTGCCAGGTGGGTCGCGCGGTCAATGAGCTGTGATTGGGAGCCATGATCGGGCGCCGTGATCGGCAACAATAAATTTATTAACGGGCGGTAGAGGCTTGCGTGACAGGATCGCAATCCAATTGCGGAGCGAGGAACCGTGTCGCGCAGCGTCGGGCTTGCCCATATCATCCGTCATGATGACGGCACCTCTACCGGTGTCTGGGGCATTTATACGCTGCAAAGTGCCTTCCAGCCGATCTTCGCCTTCAAGGAGGGCAAGCTGTCGGTCACCGCCTTCGAGGGGCTGATCCGGCCGTTTCGCGATGGCGAGCCGCAATCGCCGATGAGCTTCTTTTCGACTTGTCCGGCCGCCGACCGCCTGCATGTCGAAGCGCTTACCAGGACGCTGCATCTCCTGAACGCCGGCGCCTGCCTGCCGCAGGAGGCATCGATCTTCATCAATTTCGACCCGTCGGTGTTCACCGAGCGGGCGATCGCCGACAATGCCTTGCGCGAAATGCGGCTGGTGCTGCACGAGGCCGGCATCGACCCGGGCCGCGTCGTTTGCGAGGTGACGGAACAGAGGTCGGCGTCGCAGGAGACCCTGCACAGCTTCGTGGCGGCGCTCAAGGGCAACGGCTTTCGCATTGCGGTGGACGATTATGGCGCTGATGAGTCCGACATCGGCCGGATCAAGGAATTGAAGCCCGACATCGTCAAGTTCGATGCGCAGTGGATCACGCAGCTGATGGAGTCCGGTGCCGGCTTCGCGCTGCTGACCACGATGGTGAAAAGCTTCGAGGAGCAAGGCATCCGCACCGTGTTCGAGGGCATCGAGGAAAGATGGCAGCTGGAGCTTGCCGAGAAGTCGGGAGCGTCGATGATCCAGGGCTATGTGCTGGCACGGCCCGAGCTGGCACCGACCAGCTTTCGCGTCTTCGGCAAAGTCCCGCCGGAACCCGTCTCCGCCGCCGAGACCGTGCCTGTCGCGTCGCCCGTTCGGCAAACGGCGCGACCGGTCAAAGCCTTCGGGCGCAGGGTCGCGCCATGAGGCCCGAACGGCGCCGCAATGTCGGCGATGCGATCTTCGTCGACGAGGTCGGCATCGAATTCGGCGTTTATGGCGACTTTCGTCTGCGCAGCGCCTATCAGCCGATTTTCGCCCCGCGCGGCGACACCCTGCACCCGGTGGCGGTCGAAGGCCTGATCGAGCCGCACCGCGCCGGCCGGCCAGGGTCGCCACGGGTGTTCTTTGAAGGCGTTGCCGCACCGGACCGGCTGTTTGTCGAGACCATGTGCCGGGTGCTGCATCTTCGGAATTTTCACAATATCGGCGTCGACCGGCTCGATCTGTTCTTCAACTACAATCCGCTGGTCAACGATCATGCCGGGCGGGCGCTGGCCGAGATCCGGCTGATGAGCAGGCATCTGGGCGAACTCGGCCTCGCTCCTCGCATGCTGGTCTGCGAAATCACCGAACAGGCGGCGGACGATGCGCTGCTTGCCCGGCTGGCGCGCGAGATGCGGCGCGACGGCATTCGCATCGCCATCGACGATTTCGGCACCGGCCACTCGACCGAGGGGCGGGTGAGTCTGCTCAAGCCCGACATCGTCAAGATCGACGGCGGTTGGTTCGCGCAGTTCTGCCGCCATGCCGCAGCCGAACGCTTCTTCCGCCCGCTGGTATCCAGCCTGCACGACCGCGGCGCCAAGGTCCTGGTCGAAGGCATCGAGCAATCCATCCATCTGCGCGTCGCGCTCGAAGCCGGCGTCGATCTGCTGCAGGGCTTTCTTCTGGCCCGGCCGGCGCTGGCCGGCACCGTCTTCGAGGAAGCGCCGCTCGTGATCGACGCGCTGCTGGGCCTCGACAACAAGATCGTGCCGCTCTTTGCCAGGACGTTGCATCAGCGGCGCTGATGGTCGCGCCAAAACAAATCATTGGTTGAGGACGCCGCCGCTGCGATAATCGCCTCTGCAAGGCAGCGCTCGGGGAACGGCAATGATACTTTACAGCATGATCGACAGCGGCAACTGCTACAAGCCGCGCCTGCTGATGGCCAAGCTCGGCCTCGGCTTCACCACGGTCGAGGTGAGTTCGCATACGGGCGACACGCGAAAAGCCGATTTCGTCGCCAAGAATCCGAACGCCATGGTGCCGCTGCTCGAACTCGACGATGGCCGGCGGCTGGCCGAGTCCAACGCCATCCTGCTCTACCTCGCCGAAGGCACGCGCTTCCTTCCGGCGGACAAGTATGAGCGCGGGCTCGCCTATCAGTGGCTGTTCTTCGAGCAATACAGCCACGAGCCCTACATCGCCGTGCGCAAGGCGCTGTTGACCTTTCCCGAAAGGGCCGCGGATGCTACGCCCGAACGGCTGGCGGTGACATTGGAGCGCGGCAACAAGGCGCTTGGCGTGATGAACAGATATCTGGAAAACAACGCCTTCTTCGCCGGCAGCGCCTTCAGCGTCGCCGACATCGCGCTCTATGCCTACACGCACACGGCGGAGCAGGGCGGCTTCCAGCTCGACGTCTATCCGGCGGTGGCGGCCTGGCTGAGGCGGGTGGAAGCAGATCCGGGGCATGTGCCGGTCGGGTGGGTGGGGTAGCCTTCTCCTCTTGAAGGAGGGGCTATTTCAACAGATGGTCGTAATCGGCGTGGGTGCCGATCCAGAACCAGATCACATCTTCATTGTTGCGTATGGCAACAGCCCGGTAGTTTTCGTCAACTCGCGCCGACCAATAGCGACCGACCTGTTTGAAATGCAGTGAGGGATGAAAAGGATCGCAACGCAGTCGGGCAAAACGCCTGTCCGCCTTTGCTCTGATTGACGATGGCAGTTTTTCATAAGCCTCCCAGAACGATGGAGAGGCGACGTGGTTCACAGAGGCCGCGTCCGACCAGCGCGATGGTCAGCCAGCGCCTGTTCGGCAAGCCTGTCCAAACGGCCCGCCTTCGCGTCGGCTTCCATCTGCCGGTCCCACATATCCGCCTGGAGCGCCTCGAACCAGGCGGCAAACGCCTTCAGTTCCTCGGGGCTCAGTTCGGCGACGGATTTTTCGATCTGCTCAAGTTTGGTCATGGCCGAATGATACCACTAGTGGGCCAAAAGTACCACCGGTGGGACTATTGCGCCGGCTGCGGCACCCAACCCCAGACAGCAAAAAGGCGGGATAAATCCCGCCTTCCGTGCTTGGTAGCCTGATTGGGAGCGTCCAGTCCGGGCTGGCAGCTATCTGCTGATCCAGTCTGTCGGGTCTTTCCGCTCCGGCGCGCTTCTCGCGCGACCGTCAGTACATCCGTGACTTGCCGCGCGCCCCGAGCTCTCGCCCGGCGCGCGCCATTCGCAAAATCAGGCTGCCTTGCTCAGAGATCCAGCGGACGACTTGCCAGTGCGGCGGTCCTGCTCGATCTCGAAGTTGATCTTCTGGCCTTCGACCAGGGTCGACAGGCCAGCACGCTCGACTGCGGAGATGTGGACGAAAACGTCCGCGCCGCCCGCGTCAGGCTGGATGAAGCCGAAGCCCTTGGTGGCGTTGAACCACTTGACCGTTCCAGTTGCCATAAAAATAGTCCTTGCATTTGCTTTGGTTTGACCAGACCGAGGTCCAGCCGGTGTGCATCGAGATTTTGGAGATAGACGTCAGCAAACGCGAAGATCGCGAGGCCCGGATCGATCGGCCGAAATATCAATGGGCCTGATATAGGCTGCTTTCCGACGAAAAACAAGACTGCGTGAAAAAGCCGTGATCGAGGGGCCGCCCAACGGCCGCCCCAATCTGGTGAAACCGTTGCGGCAGATCGCGCTGTCGGAGGATGGCGGATCGGGGGAGAGGACCATGAAAACCATTCTGCTTGCCGCCTGCCTGACGCTGGTGGCCGCCGAGGCGCAGGCGATCTCGCGCTACGACCCGACGCATATGAGCTGCGGCAAGGTCCAGTCGACGATCGCGCGGCAGGGCGCCGTCATCCTGCGCTATCAGTCGGCACGCGTGCCGGGGCTGCCGCTCTACGACCGCTATGTGCAAAGCCAGCAGTTCTGCACCATGGGCGAGGTGAGGACGCGTGCCTATGTGCCGAGCGCCGACACCAAGTCCTGTCCGGTCTACAACTGCAAGCGGCCGGACAATGAAAGGCGTTTCCGGCGGCGATTCTTCCACAACGACTAGGCCGCTCATCGACTGCAGCGGAGGCTTTCTCAGTTGTTCAACCTGCGCCGCTCGGCGGCATGCGCTTTCATTCGCGAATCTGTTCCATGAGCATGGACACGAACCGCGTCACCTTTTGCGGGCGAAAGCGTGCGGCCGGGTAGACCACGTGAATGCCGCCGGAGGGCAGCGCCCAGTCAGACAGCATATGGACGAGACGACCCTGCGATAGATAGTCGGCGATCAGATAGTCCGGCAGAACCGCCAGCCCGCCGCCGGCGAGCGTCGCTTCCAGGACGGCCGGTGTCGAGTTGATGGAGAACGTCTCGCGCATGGTGACCGTCCGCGGCTCGACATCGCCTCGGGTGAAGCTCCAGGTGAACGGCTTGCGAAGGACGGAATTGGCGACGAGCGGCAAGGAAGCAAGATCTTCCGGTTCGTCCACCGTGACCTTGGCGGCAAAATCCCGTGAAGCGACGAGGATCTGCCGGAAGGTGCCGATGCGGCGCGCCTGCAGGCTGGAATCTTCCAGCCAACCGACCCGGATGGACAGGTCCATCTTGCTGCCGATCAAATCAATTATGGCATCGGAAATGAACAGTTCGACGCCGCAGGCTGGAAATTCCTGTCGAAAGCGGGCGGCGATCGGGGCCAGCACGATCGCGCCATAGTCATTGGACGCCGAAACGCGCAGCACACCCGCCACTTCGGTGTTGCCCTCTGCGACCTCGGCGACTGCCTCTTCAACGTCCCGCAGGATCATGACGCAACGTGCATGCAGAAGGCGGCCTGCTTCGGTCGGCTCGAGCCTTCGCGTCGTGCGCACGAGAAGCGTGGTCTGCAGTTCGGCTTCAAGGCGGGCGACCTGTTGGCTGACGACGGCCTTCGTGATGCCAAGCCGCTCGGCTGCCCGGGTAAACGAGCCCGCGTCGATGACGGTGGCAAAATAGGCGAGGCGGTTGAGGTTGATCGGTTCCATGGGACGCCTTCGATTTATTGTAAGCTGATGGCATACAGTCTGTATTATTATAGATAATTTATCAATTAATCCAACGGGGCTACCTTCCGATCTGTCCTTTCATCAGCGGCGGACCCGCGGATGCCACCGCCACCCGATCCCATTCCATTCAAAGGAGCTATTCGATGTTTACGAGGAGACAGATCATGAAGACGTCGTTGGCCCTCGGCGCAACCGCCGTCTTCGCATCCGCGGAGCGCGGCCAGGCCGCCGGCAGCAAACTCGACTGGAAACATTTCCCGGCGGGTCCGAACGGCTTCTTCCGCGCGCCGGTGCTGCTGTCTGGACCGAGCGAGGCCCTGTTGATCGATGGCGGCTTCACCTATCCGGACGGCAAAGCGCTCGCCGAGGCCATCAAGGCCACAGGCAAGAAGCTGACCACCATCTATGTCAGCCAGTCCGATCCCGATTATTACTTCGGCCTGAAGCCGGTGCGGGAAGCCTTCCCGGAGGCAAAGGTGATCGCTGCTTCAGCCACGCTCGAAGCCATCAAGGACAGCGTGGAGAAGAAGCTCGCGGTCTGGGGCCCGCAATTGAAGGAAAATGGCCCTCAGGCGCTGACCGACATCGTCTTGCCCGAGGCTTTCGACGGCCCAACGCTCACGATCGACGGCGAGACGATCGAGATCGTCAATGCCGAAGAAGGACTAGCCAATCGCCGGTACCTGTTCGTGCCGTCGCTCAATGCCGTGTTCGGCGGCGTGATGATCTTCGCGGGTGTTCATGTCTGGACCGCCGACACGCAGACCAAGGAAAGCCGTGCCGCCTGGGTCAAGACGCTGGATGCGGTTGCAGCGCGCTACCCCGCCGTCGTGGTGCCGGGCCATATGACCCCCGATGCCGCGACCGGTCCTTCGGCGGTGGAATTCACCAAATCTTATCTCCTCGCCTTCGAGGGCGAGCTGAACAAGGCGGCCGACAGCGCAGCGCTAAAGGCAGCCATGGAGGCCCGCTTTCCAGGTCTCGGCATGGGCGTTGCCCTCGATATCGGATCCAAGGTCGCCAAGGGCGAGATGAAGTGGGGCTGACATGGCACCGACCCTCGATCTGATCCGCCGGACTATCGAGGGAACTTCCGAGGAGAACGGCGGCGATCTTGCGGCCGTTCTTTCCCCGACATCGAATGAACCGAAGCGGAGGGGAGGCATCCCCCTATGCTGGCCCGTGCCGTCGTCGAGGTGCCCTTCGCTCACCTACAAATTGCGGGACGGCGGGATCATTGGAATGCCCAATGCTCCGCCTCATCTGAAATCCACACAATCCAAGGAGCCATACATGTTGCGCCTTAGATCCTTCGCGGCGGCCGCTTTCGCCGTCGTGGTCCTCACCGTCGCCGCACATGCGGGAAACGCCAAGCCGGCCAAGGAGGCGGTTCGGCAACATCAACTGATCCAGGAAAACAGGGCGCTTGTCCTGAAGGCCTATCAAGCGCTGTTCGGCGACCATGACCTCAGCGCGCTCGATCGCTATTGGGCGGACAAGTATATCCAGCACAACCCGACGATGACCGACGGCCGAGACTCAGTCAAAAAGCTTCTCGAAAGCATGGGTGTTGCGAATTGGCCAAAACAAAAGGTGGACTTCAAGCGGGTGATCGCCGAAGGCGACCTTGTCATGACGGAGGTCGTCCAGCCGAAGACGGGCGACATGGCGGAGACTGTCATCGTGGATATTTTCCGCGTCGAGGATGGCAAGATCGCCGAGCATTGGGACGTGATGCAGCCGGTGCCGGCCAATCCGACGAACAAGCGACCAATGTACTGATCCAGCCCCTTGCGTGCTGCCTTGGCCGCCGGTTCAGAACCCGAACGAGACCTGCGCCGGTGGCGGCGGGCCGACGCGCACGCCTTCCATGGCCAGCATCCTTTCCTTGGTGATCGAGCCGCCGGGTGCCGAGAAGCCGCCGATCTTGCCGCCGGCGGCCAGGATGCGGTGGCAGGGGATGACCAGCGGCACCGGATTGGCGCCAAGGGCGGCACCCGTTTCGCGCGGCAGGCCGGCATGGCCGGCGCGCTTGGCGAGTTCGCCATAGGTGGTGGTTTGCCCATAGCTGAGCTTTCGCGCCGCGTCGTAGATGGCGAGGCGGAAATCGTCGACGCCGTCGAGATCGACGGGTACGCCGGTGAAATCGACGTCCTCGCCTGTGGTATATGCCTTGATCGAAGCGATCAGGTCGACCACCCATGGTGGCTGGGCCGTGGAGGCGGAAACGCCGGGATGGCGCATCAGCCGCCGCTCCACCGCTTCGCGGCTGCGTTCGGGCAGGCAGAGCCGGATCAGGCCCTTTTCGCTCCAGGCGATGCCCATGAAACCGATCACTGTTTCTAACACTGCGTGGCCGGCTGTGATCGAAGATGGCGTTTCCATGATGCGCTCCTTTCCGCAAAGCGGCGAAATCCGGGATTCCTGCCAGTACATATCAGGAACAATATGGCATCACCGCCTGCGCCTCGCCACCCGAAAACCACCTGATCGCCCTGATTGCCGGTGCTGAATCGCTGGTGTAAGGGATTTCTTAACACCCGACGAACCGGACCCGAGCGCGGCTTGCCAGCAAAACTGAACCTTATCGCGATCGGCGTGATCGTCGCCGCTGCCGGCCTTAGCGGCTGCACGTCGACCTCGCAGATGAAGGCGGCGCCATCCCTGACCGAAACCGCTGAAGTTGCCGGCAGCGATGCAGGCTTCACGGTACCGTTGCCGGATAAGGTTTCGGTGCTGCCGCAATCCTCTGGCATCGCGCCCGTTCAGGCAGCCGAACTGACGCCTGACCCGGCCGCGCCGGGTCTCGATCCCGCTGCCCAGCCGGCTGCGGCGACCGCTGCCTTTGCCGGAGCGACGCCAACCGCGCCGGCCATACCCGCAGTGATGACCGCCAATGCCTGGCAGGCGCCGCCGCCCACCAAGGCCGGTCAAGCGGCCAAGGCGGCGGAGACATACACGACCGCAGGGCTCATCGTGCCCGCAGTCGCCAAGGGTGGCCTGAAAACCATGCCCGGCGTGCAGCAGGTGGCCTATGTCGTGCCGCAGAATCCGGCTGCCCTGGTGCAGTTCCCGTCCGCGCCGGTCGATCCGGCCGCTCCGGCGCAGGAAGAGCACACAGGCATGCGCGGTGACGTCGACCGGCTGATCGTCAAATACGCCGCCCTTTACCAGGTGCCGGTGGATCTGGTGCGCCACGTCGTCAACCGCGAAAGCACCTTCAATCCCAAGGCCTACAACAACGGCCATTGGGGCCTGATGCAGATCAAGCACGCGACGGCCCGCGGCATGGGCTATGACGGACCGGCCAAGGGCCTGTTCGATGCCGAGACCAATCTCAAATACGCGGTCAAATATCTGCGTGGCGCCTGGCTGGTGTCGGACGGCAACGCCAAGAAGGCCGACTGGCTCTACCAGACCGGCTATTATTTCGACGCCAAGCGCAAGGGCCTGCTCGAGGCGACGGGCCTCGGCACCGACCGCAAGCGGCAGCGCCTGCAGCCCGACGCCTGAGCGCGATGCCTGAACCGCGCCCGCCGGCCCTGAACGACATCCGGCTGCGCAAGATCCTCGACGAGATGCTCGTTGTACCGCACTGGCCGGAGGGTTTCACCATGCGCTCGTTTGAGCCCGGTGACGCGCTGCCCCTGCATGCGCTGCTCGGCGACGTGTTCGACGACGGCGCCGACGGCCCGTTCGACGAATGGTGGCCGCGCATATCCGGTGATCCCGAATTCGACCCCGCGCTTTGTTTCCTCGTCATCGACGCCAAGGGCCGGCTGGCGGCGGCGGCGCTTTGCTGGACGCGTGCTTTCGTCAAGGATCTCGCCGTCCATTCCGAGGCGCGCGGCCGGGGCATAGCGGAAGCACTGATGTGGCACGTCTTCTCCGCCTTTCGCGATCGCGGCGCCGACCATGTCGACCTCAAGACCAACACGGTCGAGAACGCCGCCGCCGTTCGGCTCTATGAGCGGCTGGGGATGATGCCTGTCGCCTGGGAGGGGTAGCTTCCGAGCGTGCCGATCAGCCCGATCGCTGGTTGGTCCGATCGCTGGTCATCCGCGATGACTCGGGAACCCAAAGCGTCGCTTTGCATTCATTGAACGGTGGGGCCTGACGAACTGCCGGCGTATCCGCGTCGTCAGATCGCATGGAGAACCCCATCGTGAAGCTTTTCCATGCATTTCTGGCGTTGGCGGTCACCGTCATGCTGGGAACGGTCCCTGTGCGTGCCGTCGAATTGTCGATCGTGTCGGGCGACACCGGCAACGGCATCAAGGTGCTGCGCGAGATCCTCGACCGCTACGAGAAAGAAAGCGGCAACAAGGTCTCCATCGTCGTCATGCCGTCGTCCGGGACCGACCAGTTCGGCCAGTACCGGCTGTGGCTTGCCGCCGGAAACAGCGACATCGACATCTACCAGACCGATGTCATCTGGGCGCCGCAGCTCGCCAGCCAGCTCGTGGATTTGACCGCGGCGACGCGGGATGTCGTGGGTGCGCATTTCCCCTCGATCATCCAGTCGCAGACCGTCAACGGCAAGCTCGTCGCCCTGCCGATCTTCACCGATGCCCCGGCGCTCTACTACCGCAGGGATCTCCTCGACAAGTACGGCGCCAAGGTGCCGGCCACCTGGAAGGAGCTGGGCGATACCGCGAAGCTGGTGATGGACAAGGAACGTGCCTCCGGCAATCGGGATATCTGGGGCTTCGTCTTCCAGGGCAATGCCTATGAGGGGCTGACCTGCAACGCGCTCGAATGGGTGATGTCGAATGGCGGCGGCCAGATCATCGAGCCGGACGGCACTGTCTCCATCAACAACCGACAAGCGGCAGCGGCGCTCGACATGGCCAAGGGCTGGATCGGGACCATCTCGCCGCCCGGCGTGCTTGCCTACCAGGAAGAGGAATCGCGCGGCGTCTGGCAGACAGGCAACGCCGTCTTCATGCGCAACTGGCCCTATGCCTATGCGCTTGGCAACGGCGAGGGGTCGCCGATCAAGGGCAAGTTCGACGTGGCGCCACTGCCAGCCGGCACGGGCGAAGGCGCACGGCCGGTCGCGACGCTCGGCGGCTGGAACCTCGCGGTGTCCAAATATTCAAAGCATCCGGACGCGGCGATCGAGCTGGTCAAGTTCATCGCCTCGCCGGCGATGCAGAAATACCGCACGCTGAAGACATCCAACCTGCCGACCATCCAGGCGCTCTATGACGATGCCGACATTGCCAGGCAACAGCCGATCGTTCCGCACTGGAAGCAGATATTTCTCAATGCCGTGCCGCGTCCCTCGTCCGCGACAGGGATCAAGTACAACGAGGCATCGAGCCAGTTCTGGAATGCCGTTCACAACACGCTGTCGGGCGACGGCGCCGCCGCTGACAATCTGGCCGATCTCGAAGCGACGCTGACCAGGCTGAAGGGCCGCGGCTGGTGAGCGCGGAGCCGGCAGGCGCCAGCCAGGCGGGGCGTCCGCGCTCGCGGCTGATGGCACAGCGCGTTCGCTCGGCGTGGCTGTTCCTGGCGCCGATGCTTCTGGTGCTGGCCGCCGCGGCCGGCTGGCCGCTTGCCCGCACGGTCTATTTCAGCTTCACCGACGCCTCGCTGGCCGATCTCGACGCGCGCCAGTGGGTCGGCTTCGCCAACTATTTCTCGGTGTTCAGCATGCCGAGCGGCCGCGTCCTCTATGACGGCCTGCTGGTCGATCCGGTGTGGTGGCGCGCCGTCTGGAACACGGTGCGCTTCGCGGCTATTTCGGTGAGCTGCGAGACGATCCTCGGCATGATCGTGGCGCTGGTGCTCAATGCCGAATTTCCGGGCCGCGGCGTCGTCAGGGCGGCGATCCTGATCCCCTGGGCGATCCCGACCATCGTCTCGGCCAAGATGTGGCAGTGGATGCTGAACGACCAGTTCGGCATCATCAATGTCGTGCTCATCAATTTCGGCCTGATCGACGGCAAAATCGCCTGGACGGCCACTGCTGAAACCGCAATGGCGGCGGTATTGATCGTCGACATCTGGAAGTCGACGCCGTTCATGACACTGCTGATCCTGGCCGCATTGCAGATGCTGCCGCGCGAGATCATCGAGGTGGCGAAGCTCGACGGCGCCAATCCCTGGCAGATCTTCTGGCGGGTAACCTTGCCGCTGATCCGCCCGGCGGTGATGGTGGCCGTCATTTTCCGCGCCCTCGATGCGCTGCGCATCTTCGACCTGATCTATGTGCTGACGCCCAACAATGTGCACACCAAGTCGATGTCGGTGTTCGCCCGCGAGAACCTGTTCGAGTTCGACAAGTTCGCCTATGGCTCGGCCGCCTCGACGCTGCTCTTCCTGATCCTGGCTCTGCTCACCATCGCCACCATCCGGATCGGCCGCGTCAGCCTGGATGGAGGCCGCTGAGATGTGGCTCCTGAAGCGCGCGGCTTTTTACCTGCTGGTTGGGGTAATCGTCTTCGTCGCGGTGTTCCCGTTCTACTACGCCATCGTCACCAGCCTGAAATCAGGCACCGAGCTGTTCCAGACCGACCTCTGGCCAAAGACGTTCAGCCTGGCCAACTACCGCAACGTGCTGACCGAGGGCAGCTTCGTGCGCAACCTTCTGAATTCGCTGGTCGTTTCGGGCGCAGTCGTGGCACTCTCCCTGTTCCTGGGCGTCACCGCGGCCTACGCGCTGGCGCGCATCCGCTTCCGGGGCCGCTCGGCGCTGCTGTTCGCTATCCTCTCGGTCTCGATGTTTCCGCAGGTGGCGGTGCTGGCCGGGCTGTTCGAACTGGTGCGCCTGTTCGGCCTCTACAATTCGCTGTTCGCGCTGATCTTTTCCTACATGATCTTCACGCTGCCGTTCACCGTGTGGGTGCTGACCGCCTTCGTGCGCGACCTGCCGGTCGAGGTCGAGGAGGCGGCGATCCTCGACGGCGCGACGCCGTGGATCATCATCACGCGGATATTCCTGCCGCTGATGTGGCCGGCGCTGGCGACCACAGGACTGCTCGCCTTCATCGGCGCGTGGAACGAGTTCCTGTTTGCCCTGACCTTCACCTCCAACAACGCACAGCGCACCGTGCCGGTGGCGATCGCGCTGCTGTCGGGCAATTCGCAGTTCGAGATCCCCTGGGGCAACATCATGGCCGCGTCGGTGATCGTCACCGTGCCGCTGCTGGTGCTGGTGCTGATCTTCCAGCGCAAGATCGTCTCCGGCCTGACTGCCGGCGGGGTCAAGGGGTGAGGGGGTGAGGCCGATCGATCGACAACGATTTGTCGATCGAGGCGAACCGCACGGCTCGTGCGGCGTTGAGTTGGCAGAGGGACCATTCCGGATCGGAGATTTCAGATGAAAACGCTTCTGACCGCGACCGCCGCAGCCTTGCTGGCCTGCGCGCCGGCAGCCCTTGCGCAAACGAACGGCACCAAATCCACCGAAGTCGCGCCGCTGGTGGCCGACAGCAAGGTCGACACCCAGACCTTCGTCACCACCGTGCCCAACGCCAACGCGTTCGAAATCCAGTCGAGCAAGCTGGCCGAACAGAAATCCGCATCGGCCGGCGTCAAGGCCTTCGCACGCCAGATGATCAAGGACCACACCAAGGCCGGCGAGGATTTCAAAACGGCGCTGAGCCAGGGCCAGACCACGGCTTCGATCAAACCGGCCGGACCGGCGCTGCAGCCCAAGGAGCAGCGGATGCTCGACGAACTGAAGGGCGCGAGCGGGAAGGATTTCGACACAAAATACATCATGATGCAGACCGAAGCGCACAAGCAGGCGGTCGCGCTGTTCAGCACCTACGCCAAGTCGGGCGACGACCCGACGATGAAGGAGTTTGCCAAGAAGACGCTGCCGGTGCTGAAGATGCACGAAAAGCATGTGAAGGAACTGGCCGCCGCGCATCAGGGATGATGGCCTTGCCTGTCAGATATCGGGCGCGTTGCCGATCTTCTTCTTGAGCTCCAGCGCCCAGGCGCGACCCTCGTCGCCGCCCCACAGCAGCCAGGCGATGTGGCCTGCCGAGGGGTTTTGCTCGTTGCCGTAGTTCTTGCCGCGCTTGTCGACCTCGTGGCGGGCGAAGTAGCTGACCATGCGCCGGATGGTGGAAGGGGCGAGCTTCTCGCGGTTCTTCAGTTCTGTCGCCCGCGCGACACCGATCTCGGTGCCGCCACGGCCGAACTGCTGGCGCAGCCGGAGGCCCTTGGCGGCATTGTCGGCCACCACTTGCGGGCAGCGCAGGTCGATCTCGTCGTCTTCTTGCATGGATGTCCCCGGAGCGGTGGCGAACAGATACAATGGTATGCCGCCCCGTACAAATTGTCGGGACCGGTCGTCGCAAAACGTCCTTGGGTCGCAGAGCAACCGCGCCGGGATGCCGGCGCGACGACGCAAGGAGCCGATCATGATCACCTTTCCCAATGAATCCGCCAGATACCGCACCGCCCGCGAAAAGCTGCTGACGAAGGAAATCGAGCTGCGCCGCGCCATGGAAGCGGTGGCCGAGGCGCGCCGCGCGCTGCCGCCGGGCGGGCCGATCCGCCAGGACTATGTCTTCGATGCGCTGGACGCCGATGGCAAGGCGGCCAAGGTCAGGCTGTCGGAGCTGTTCGCGCCTGGGAAGGATACCCTCATCCTCTACCAGATGATGTTTCCCCGCCATCCGCAGGAAACGCGCGATGTCGCCACCAGCGGCGGCACGGCGAAGCTCGCCCGGCCGGACCAGCCATGCCCGTCCTGCACGGCGCTGCTCGACCAGTTCGACGGCGCGGTCGGGCATCTCCAGGCCGCCGGCTTCAATTTCGCCGTGGTGGCCAAGACCGGGCTCGAAAATTTCATTACGCTCGGCCGCGACCGTGGCTGGAGGAACATGCGGCTGGTGTCGTCGGCGTCCAACAGCTTCAAGCGCGACTACAACGCCGAGGATGCCGACGGCGCGCAGATCCCGCTGCTCTCGGTGTTCCATCGCGATGCCCAGGGCATCCGCCATTTCTGGTCGTCGGAGCTCGGCTTCGCGCCGCCCGAACCCGGCCAGGACCCGCGTGCCATCGGCACCTGCGAGATCCTGTGGAACCTGATGGATTTCACGCCCGAGGGCCGGCCGAACTGGCACGAGCAGCTGCAATATGGCGAGGCGTGCTGCCACTGAGCGCGACGCCAAGCGCAACTTCACCGCATCTGCCGCGTTGGACCTTCGAGGATTCGAACACGGGAGAAACCAGATGAGACCGCATCTCACTCTTGCGACACTTGCCCTTCTGGCCGGCGCGTCCGCGGCTTTCGCGCAGCAGGCGGCGCCTGCCGACGTACCGCCGGTGTCGGAAAACAAGATCGACACCGACACATTCTCCAAAACGCTGGTCAGCGCCAACCGCTTCGAGATCGAGAGCAGCAAGCTGGCCGAGACCAAGGGTGTCGCGGCCGATGTGAAGGATTTTGCAGAACTGATGATCAAGGACCACACCAAGGCTGGCGAGGATTTCAAGGCAGCCCGGGAAAACAGCCAGACCACGGCATCGGTCACGCCGGAAGGCCCGCCACTGCTGCCCAAGGACCAGGCGATGCTCGACCAGCTCAAGGCGCTGGACGGCGACGCCTTCCAGGCCAGGTACATCGCCTTGCAGGCGGAGGCGCACAAGCAGGCGGTGGCGATGTTTTCGACCTACGTCCAGTCCGGCGACGACCCGGCCCTGAAGGAGTTCGCCAAGAAGACGCTGCCGACACTGCAGATGCACGAGAAGCACGTGAAGAACCTGGCGGCGGCGCATTAGGGGTTCGAGAGCGAGGCGGTCAAAGTCGGCGCTCTACGGCGCCCCCCTCTGTCCTGCCGGACATCTCCCCCTCTAGGGGGAGATTGACAGCTTTGGCGCCGGCTCTCTTCTCGCAACATTGAAAATTGGCGAAAGCCGACGTGACGGCCAATCTCCCCCCTAGAGGGGGAGATGTCCGGCAGGACAGAGGGGGGCGCCGTAGGGCGCGACGGCGGATGCTTCGCCAGTGGCGAACTCGTGCCGCAAGTTGGCTCCGCGCCCGTCACGAACTAAACTGCGGCCATCACCCGAGGAAGCACCCATGCCCAAGATCGACCTCGCCACCGTGCCCGTCCGCCAAGGCTCCGGCTACCCCGCGCCCTTCAATGCCCCCTGCGCCACCCGCACGCGCCGCCGCCTGGGTGACGCCGGCGGCCTCACCGATTTCGGCGTCAATTTGATGACACTCCCGCCCGGCGGCTGGTCGAGCCAGCGCCACTGGCACAGCCATGAGGACGAGCTCGTCTATGTGCTGGAAGGCGAGTTGACGCTGGTCGAGGATGGCGGCGAGACGCTGCTCAGGGCGGGCGATAGTGCTGCCTTCGCCAAGAACAGCGGCAACGGCCACCATATGATCAACCGCTCGGCGACGACGGCCCGCTATCTGGAGGTCGGCTCGCGCAACCCGGACGACGTCATCACCTGCTCCGACATCGACATGATGAGCCCGAGTTCGGATGGGCGGTTCCTGCATAAGGATGGAACGCCGTATCCGGGGCAGGGGTGAGCGAGGTGCCGGCCTTTCCTTCTCCCCCTGTGGGAGAAGGTGGATTGCCGCGAAGCGGCAAGACGGATGAGGGGTGCTCCAGCGGAGTGAGGCGTTGGTGTTTTCTGGTTCGATCTCGTAATTGTTTGACGGTATCGCCAAGCTGGAACACCCCTCATCCGACCCGGCGCTGACGCGCCGTGCCACCTTCTCCCACAGGGGGAGAAGGAAAGAACTGCACTGGTGTTCGGCCGGCAGCGCGATAAGCTCCTGCCAACCCAGGGGAGCACCATTATGAAAAAAGAAATCATCGAAGTACCCGTCATGTCGGACAAGGTGCGCTCACTCGGCCTGCCTTGTTCCACCGCGGTGAAAGCCAACGGCTTCGTGTTCATCTCGGCGACGCCGCCGGTGGACATGGTGACCGGCGAGATGGTGCGCGGCGACATCGAAACCCAGACCGAGGCGTCGCTGAAAGCGCTGAAACACTGCCTGGAAGCGGCGGGCACCTCGCTGGACAATGTGGTGATGGTGCGCATCTACGCCGTCAATTCCGGCTTCTACAACGCGATTAATCGGGTCTACGCGCGATACTTCAGCGTGAACCCGCCGGCGCGGAGTTTTGTGCCGGTGGCGTCTTGGCCGATGGAGTTTGATATTGAGATTGAGTGCGTGGCGGTGGCGTGACTCTCCTACCCTTCTCGCAAACGGGGGAAGGCGCTATGTTAACTCCAACACCAGAGTGCGGCTTGTCGAAGCTTCGTGTTGTCTGGCGCCCACCCGCACCAGATGCTGAGCAGACCGGCATCGTCTTGCATTTCGTTAGCTAGTATCGCTTCACGGAAAAAATGATAAGTTCAAAAGGAATCGTTGATCAAAGCCTCAACCCTCAGGAACGTATCGAATGCGTGAACCCAGAACGGATATCACTGTTGGGTTCCTGGCCGAGAGAATACTATTTGCAAGTAAAGATCGCCGTGGCAGGCGAAACAATGTAATAATCATGGGCGCAGGCGCCTCGATTTCCGCAGGGATTCCCGGCGCATCCGAGATCGCCAAGATATTGATACGGTCTGTTTCAGAGCGTCTTGGTTTTGATCCAAATGCCGCTGAAACTCCAGAAGAAATATATAAAAAGCTTGAATCTGACGGGCGGTTTGTAAGCTGCGCGATTCCGTCGATTGATAAAGTAAAATCTGGTAAAACAGCAGAAAGTCAAATTGATTGGTGGCTTGTCTATGATCATTGCTTTCGTAGATATTTCACTCAGCCAGATGACGTTCGGCACATATTCTCGGAATTGGTGGATAAATCGGACGGATCTATAAATTGGTCGCATTTGGTATTAGGGGAGTTGGTGGCAAAGGGGTACTTCAATACCGTTCTGACAACCAATTTTGATCAGTTAGTCTTAAGTGGAACGGTTCGAGCTGGAGTGATCCCTGTCGTCTGCGATGGTCTGGAATCTTTGAATAGAATTGATGGAGCGCCGCGACATCCTCAGTTAATCGAGATTCATGGCTCCAGGCACACGTACTTGCTTCGCAATGATAGCGCTGACGTTAGCGCTGTTCAAAATGATGCATCTGCGATCGCTGCTATTCAATCTCTCTTGCACCATGCGCATGCTATCGTGGTTGTTGGCTACGGTGGCCGTGAGGACGGACTCATGAATCTTTTGGTAAAAGCGGGGGAAATTTATCCAGACAAGAATATTTTTTGGGTTCAGCATGCAGATAACGCTGATTCACTATCGGAAAAAGCTAGGAATTTTCTTGGAACGTCTCGAAATAGCGGAGTTATACTTGGTCAAGATTCAGATAGGTTCTTTCTTGAGCTTGCTAAAGAACTCCGGGTAGGCACGCCAAGCGCTATCGGTGATCCTTTGAAACTTATTGACTTATGGATAAAACAAACAAAATCATCAATAATAGTTGACCCAGATATCTTAGCGGAGATATCTACGGCGTCAAATAGATTAGACCTTTTGAGAAAATACGATGCGACTTCTGAAACTGATCCAAATAAAACAATAGCGAAAGCCATCAGGGCGAAGCGGCTTTCTGGAGATATTGACGGTTCTTATAATTTATACAACATGGAAATTTCGGATAAAAAGGACGTAAAGTTAGTATCCTTTGATGTAGTTGAGGAAGGTGTGGTTTCTTGTAAGGAGTATTGTGCTCTGCATCGAGAGCCCGAGGCTTTTTCTCTGGGCCTTTTGTCTCTGGAAGTGTTGTGGTCGACGCCGACGAAAGAGATCGATAGGCAACGGCTAGCAAGTTTGGCGAGCGAGCTTTCTACTGCGGGGGTTAACGCTCGGGCAGAAGCGAAATATGTACGAAAGTCGCTGAGCCTTCAAAGAAAGGTTCTACTGGAGATTTCAAGAC
Organism: Mesorhizobium opportunistum WSM2075; assembly: GCF_000176035.2. NCBI lineage: Bacteria > Pseudomonadati > Pseudomonadota > Alphaproteobacteria > Hyphomicrobiales > Phyllobacteriaceae > Mesorhizobium > Mesorhizobium opportunistum. The sequence goes on from NC_015675.1 coordinate 2,499,664, forward strand.
TTTCACAGCCAGAGTTATGGGCGGACGTTCAGCATGGCATCGGTAATGCACTGGTTGCCCTCGCTGAGCGAACTCAGTCGCAGAAATATGCAGATCAAGCGATAGAGGTGTTTAAAAAATCGCAAGAAATTCGACGACCCGACCGCGATATTGAGCGCTGGGCTGCCACGCAGAATGGAATCGGAAATGCGTTATCTTATATTGCAAGAAGGACTCACAATAGTGATCTATTGCAGATGGCTGCTGACGCCTATTTGCTCGCTATAGACCGACTTAGTATGGATCAGCAGCCAGCTCTGTATGCCTTAGTGCAAGGAAATCTCTGTAGTGTCTATAAGAATTTGTATGATGCAAACGGCCTTGAGGCAAACAAGGTATCAGCACTCGCTGCCGCTGAGCTGAGTTACCTTGCCTATCAGCGTGCAAATTTGCTGACACAGGCTGACAGATCTGAGGCAAGATATAAACTTATGCGCGAGCAGCTTCTTGCAGCAGACACATTTTCTGACGAGAAGGCCTAAGCTCTATGCAAAATACTCCTGCAGCGGCCTGACTTCCAAACTCCCCGCCTTCAGCGCCGCAATTGCCTCCGCCACCGCGGCGGCACCCGACAGCGTCGTGTAATACGGCACCTTCTGCATCAGCGTGGCGCGGCGCAGCGACTTGGAGTCCGACACCGCCTTCTGGCCATCCGTGGTGTTGAACACGATCTGGACCTGGCGGTTGCGGATGGCGTCTTCGATGTGGGGGCGGCCTTCCAGCACCTTGTTGATCTTCTCGGCGACGACGCCGTTTTCGGCGAGGAAGCGTTGGGTGCCCGAGGTGGCCAGCACCTTGAAGCCGAGGCCGGCGAGGCGCTTGACCGCCGGCAGGATGCCTTTCTTGTCCTCGTCGCGCACCGAAACGAACAGCGTGCCGGAGCGGGGCAGGTCGACGCCGGCCCCTAATTGGCTCTTGGCGAAGGCCAGCGCGAAATCGCGGTCGAGGCCCATGACCTCGCCGGTGGAGCGCATTTCCGGCCCGAGCAATATGTCGACGCCGGGGAAGCGGGCGAAGGGGAAGACGGCTTCCTTGACCGCGATGTGCCCGGGGTTCCTGGGGTCGGGCATGGCGCCGTAATGGGCGAAGGCGTCTTCCAGGCTCTCGCCGGCCATGATGCGGGCGGCGATTTTCGCGATTGGTCTGCCGATCGTCTTGGCGACGAAGGGCACGGTGCGCGACGCCCGCGGGTTGACCTCCAGCACATAGACCGTGCCGTCCTTGATCGCATACTGCACGTTCATCAACCCGCCGACATTGAGCGCACGGGCAAGGGCTGCCGTCTGGCGCTCCAGCTCGTCGACGAGTTCGGAAGGCAGCGAGTGGACGGGGAGCGAGCAGGCACTGTCGCCCGAATGGATGCCGGCCTCCTCGATGTGCTCGAGAATGCCGGAGACGAAGGTCGCCTTGCCGTCGCAGAGGCAGTCGACATCGACCTCGATGGCGCCACTGAGATAGGTGTCGAACAGCAGCGGGTTCTTGCCCAGCAGCGTGTTGATCTGGCCGGTCTTGTCGTTGGGGTATTTCTGCTTGATGTCCTCCGGCACCAGGCCGGGCACGGTGTCGAGCAGGTAGGATTGCAGCATGCTCTCGTCATGGATGATCTGCATGGCGCGGCCGCCTAGCACATAGGACGGGCGCACCACCAGCGGGAAGCCGAGCTCGCCGGCGAAGAGGCGGGCCTGCTCGACCGAATAGGCGATGCCGTTCTTCGGCTGGCTGAGGTTGAGCTTGTGCAGGAGTTTCTGGAAGCGGTCGCGGTCCTCCGCCAGATCGATCATGTCTGGCGAGGTGCCGAGGATCGGGATGCCGGCCTTCTCCAGCGCGTCGGCGAGCTTCAGCGGCGTCTGGCCGCCGAACTGGACGATGACGCCGACCAGCTCGCCCGACGCCTGTTCGGCGCGCAGGATCTCCAGCACGTCCTCCGCCGTCAGCGGATCGAAATAGAGCCGGTCCGAGGTGTCGTAGTCGGTCGAGACGGTCTCCGGGTTGCAGTTGATCATGATCGCTTCATAGCCGGCATCGCGCAGCGCGAACGCCGCGTGGCAGCAGCAATAGTCGAACTCGATGCCCTGGCCGATGCGGTTCGGCCCGCCGCCGAGGATGACGACTTTCTTTCGCGACGAGACCTGCGCCTCGTTGGCGAGGCTGCCTGCGAACGGCACTTCATAAGTGGAGTACATGTAGGCGGTCGGCGAGGCGAACTCGGCGGCGCAGGTGTCGATGCGTTTATAAACTGGATGAACGTCGAGCTTTTCGCGAATCTTCTGAATCACTTCGGCGTCGGTCTTCGTCAGCGACGCGAGGCGGGCGTCGGAGAAGCCCATCGCCTTCAGCATGCGCAGATTGACGGCGTCCTGCGGGATGCCGTGCTCGCGGATGCGGGCTTCCATGGCCAGGATGCCGGCGATCTGCTCGAGGAACCACGGGTCGATCTTGCACATGGCGTGGACGTCTTCCAGCGAGGTGCCCATGCGGATCGCCTGCGCCACCATGCGCAGCCGGTCGGGGGTCGGGGTGCCCAAGGCGGCGCGGATGGCGTTGCGGTCGTCGACATGGCTGGCAACTGCCGCCCCGTGGCCGAGACCGGGGATCTCGATCTCGTCCAGGCCGGTGAGGCCGGTCTCCAGTCCCCGCAGCGCCTTCTGCAGCGATTCCTGGAAGGTGCGGCCGATGGCCATCACTTCGCCGACCGACTTCATGGCGGTCGTCAGCACCGGCTCGGCGCCGGGGAATTTCTCGAAGGCAAAGCGCGGGATCTTGGTCACCACGTAGTCGATCGACGGCTCGAAAGAGGCGGGCGTGGCGCCGCCGGTGATGTCGTTCTCCAGCTCGTCCAGCGTGTAGCCGACGGCGAGTTTCGCGGCGATCTTGGCGATCGGGAAACCAGTCGCCTTGGAGGCGAGCGCCGAGGAGCGCGAGACGCGCGGGTTCATCTCGATCACCACAAGGCGGCCGTCGGCCGGGTTGACGGCGAACTGCACGTTGGAGCCGCCGGTCTCGACGCCGATCTCGCGCAGCACCGCGAGCGAGGCGTTGCGCATCATCTGGTATTCCTTGTCGGTCAAGGTCAGCGCCGGGGCGACGGTGATCGAATCGCCCGTGTGCACGCCCATCGGGTCGATGTTCTCGATCGAGCAGACGATGATGCAATTGTCCGCTTTGTCGCGGACAACCTCCATCTCATACTCCTTCCAGCCGAGCACGCTTTCCTCGATCAGCACTTCGGTGGTCGGCGAGGCGTCGAGGCCGGACTGGACGATGTCGTAGAATTCGGCGCGGTTGTAGGCGATGCCGCCGCCGGTGCCGCCCATGGTGAAGGAGGGGCGGATGATGGCCGGCAGGCCGACATGGTCGAGCGCCTGGGCGGCGATCGCCATGGCGTGGCTGATATAGCGCTGCTTGCGGTCGCCTTCGCCGAGGTTCCAGCGTGTTTCCAGCGCATCGAGCGCGGTGTCGAGATCGGCCGGCTTCTCAGCCTTGAGCGCGGCGCGCTCGGCCTCATGGGTCTTGCGGTCGGCGTTCTTGACGTCGGTGGCGTTGGCCAGCATCGACTTCGGCGTTTCCAGGCCGATCTTGCTCATCGCCTCGCGAAACAGCGCGCGGTCCTCTGCCTTGTCAATTGCCGTGGCGTCGGCGCCGATCATTTCGACATTGTAACGCTCGAGCACGCCCATGCGGCGCAGCGACAGAGCGGTGTTGAGCGCGGTCTGGCCACCCATGGTCGGCAGCAGCGCGTCGGGCCGCTCCTTGGCGATGATCTTGGCGACCACTTCCGGCGTGATCGGCTCGATATAGGTGGCGTCGGCCAGTTCCGGATCGGTCATGATGGTGGCCGGATTGGAATTGACCAGGATGACGCGAAAGCCCTCTTCCTTGAGCGCCTTACAGGCCTGGGTGCCGGAATAATCGAACTCGCAGGCCTGGCCGATGACGATGGGGCCGGCCCCGATGATCAGGATCGACTTGATGTCGGTGCGTCTTGGCATGGGTTCGGATTCCGTTCGGCGAGCGGCTTACACGAAAAACCGGGACGGGAAGACCCGGCCGGTTGTGCTTGCGATTCTGGTATCAGGCTAGGAGGGCCTTATAGGGAAGAGTTTTGTCGGATGTAACCCCGAAAATGAGGGGAGGGATTAGGCAGTAGGGAGTGGGGATTGGGCAGTAGGCCATAAGAAGCGCTGCTGAACGCTTTTCTTCCCATCTAGTCCCTACTGCCTACCGCCTAACCCCTGATCCCCAAACGCCACCGCATCCGTGATCTCGAAACGCTCGGCCTCGCCGATGCGGATCATGTTGAGGGTGCCCTCGCGGGTGAAGCGGAAATTGCCGTCCGCGTCCGAGCCAGCCGGCCGGCCGGCGTCGAAGGCGATGACGCGCGTGCCGCCATCGGGCCAGGTCACGGTCACTTCGGCCTTGTCGGTGCCCTTGTGCACGACGATTGCCGCGCAGCGCGTCATCGGCTGGCCGACCTTGCGGGCGCAGGGAATCTCGATGCCGCCGCCAGAGGCAAGAGCGTCGGGCTGGGGCGGGAGTTCCGCGACGGTCTGCTTGTCGACAGGTGCAGCCGCGGGGTCAGGAAGCTCTCCGGTCGGCGGAGTTTCAGCCGCCAGAGCCAGGCCATAGGCGTCCCGCATGGCGGTCTCGGCAACGGATTTCATCGGCGGTTCGGCGGCGTGGGCCTCCTCGCCCAGCCGTGCCGTCAGATCAGGCGCCGGCGGAGGGGCGGCGGCATCGCCGGCAGGCGCGTCCGCCGCCTGGTCCAGATCGGAAACGGTCGCCGGATTGAGAGGCACGAGGTAGCGCGCGGGGGCCCAGCCGGTGGCCTTGGGATTGTCGGACTCGACCTTGCACCAGGGGTGCCCGTCAATGTCGTTGCAGCCAAGGTTGCGTACGCTTGCGCCGCCGGCCAGGCGGGCCTCGGTCTTGCCGATCGGCGATGGCTTGGCGCGGATATTGAGCAGGTCGTCGGGGGCAAGCCCGGTGACGACCGAAATGAAGTCTTCGGCATGGGCGGGGACAATGGCCGGCCACGCCGCCATCAGCAGCGGAACGGCGATCAGCGCCTGCAAACTTGTTCGGAGCGTAACTGTGCGCCTCATCATTTGGCCGTGCGCCGATATTCAAAACACCATGCCGCGGCGGTCCCGCCGCATGCTCGGCCGGTTTTATAGGGGACGACGGGCCGCCATGTAAGTCCGAAAATTGTGGCAAAGCTGGTGCCGGTCGATCGCTGGGAAGCCGGCCGCGCGGTTTACGGCATGAAGCCGGTGCGCAAGCCGTGGGCCCATTCCGGCCGTCCCGCCTGCTCGGCCTGCCGTGCGGCCGCCTCGTGGTCGTAGCCGACGGCAATGGCCTCGAAACGGTCGGGCAGGCCGGCGCCGCCCAAGGTGACGATGCCGTAGCGGGCGTGCGGCGAGCCCTGCTCGGAGACATGTGCCGGCGGCGTTGAATCGTCATAGGCAGGGCAGCCGATGCTGCCGGGGTTGAAGATGACCGGGCCATCGGGAACACGGACCAACTCGGCGCGGTGGCTGTGGCCGCACAGCGCAATGCGGCAGGCCGGGGCGAGCGCCTTCAGCCGGCGCCGGATCGCCGCCAGCGGCGCGCGCACCAACTGGCCATCGACGATCGCGTCGGTGAGATATTTCTCGTCATGGTCGGGACGGGCGTGGAAGGCGATGACGCCGGGTGCGATCTCCAGGGTGAGGGGTTGCGCGAGAAGCACCGCGCGCTGCGCCTGCGTCAGCCGCTCCTGCGCGTAGACGTCCGAGGGCCACATCTCGTCATTGGCGGGGTCGGCCGCGACGCGGCGATCATGGTTGCCGCGCACCGTCGGCAGGTTCAGCGCCTGCAGCCTTGCAAACGTCTCGCGCGGCCAGAGCGGGCCGGAAACGCTGTCGCCAAGATTGACGGTGAGATCGGCGCCGCCACGCCGCGCCAAATCCTCCAGCACGGCATCCAGCGCCAGTATGTTGCCGTGGATATCGGCGAGGACGGCTATGCGCATGCGGTGGGCTCCCTTGGCGCGGCCGTTGGAGGCTTTCCGGCCCTTCTTCGTTATCAAGCCCCCGCCTTCGTTATCAAGCCCCCGTCGTTGTCATCAGGCTCTTGAGATCGTTCGGGACGGGACCACTGGGCAGCCCAGCCGTGGCTATCGCGGAAGCACTGCATTTGCTAGCGTCCACGCCGTCCCGAAATTCATATGGGAATATCCGCTTAGACAGCCTCGAAAGGCACCAGGCGATGACCCGCGACCGGATGTTCGCCCACCTGCGCGCTGCCAATGACGTCGCGCGCGACGCCGCCGCGCACGGGCACCATCCTTTCGGCTGTGTGCTCGTCGGCCCCGACGATCGCATCCTCATGGGGCAAGGCAACATCAGCACCGTGCGCCACGCCGAAACCAAACTCGCCCGGCGTGCCGCGGACGCCTATCCGCCGGAATTCCTCTGGTCCTGCACACTGGTCTCGACCGGCGAGCCCTGCGCGATGTGCACCGGAACGCTTTACTGGGCGAATATCGGCCGGCTGGTCTACGGCTTCGAGGAGACCAAGCTTCTGGAGCTGACTGGCGACCATGCCGACAACCCGACGATGAACCTCGCGTCGCGCACGGTCCTTGCCTCCGGGCAGAAACCGGTCGAGGTCCACGGCCCTTTCCCAGAGATGGAGGAGGAGCTTCTCGCGCCGCATATCGGCTTTTGGCAGCGCTAGGGGCGCCAGAACCTTAGACTACGAGTGGCGGGCTATTTCGCGAAATAGAAGTAGAGCGTCGGGCCGAAAGACGCGGTCGGCCCTTCAAAAAGTATCTGGCTGCGTGGCAGGTTGCACTGGCGACTAGCTGTCCAATCGCCATTTGGTCAATTCTACCTGGTACAGGCTTCGTGGGTGCCTTCTGCGTCGCCAGATATTAAGAGATGCAATCAGCGCAAAATATCCGAATATTGCAATCAGGGTCCACGCGACGCCAAGGCCGCTCAGACAAGCGGCTACAAGAAGCACAGACGCCACCACGGCCACAGCGTAATATAGGATCGACGCCCAGACGTATTTTTCCATTTGAGAGCTACGCATCGATCACTCCTGGCTCGAAAGTCTGATTCCCGAGAATGTGCTCGTCGAGCGACATGGACTTTCCACCCAACTTGGCCATTGGTCAGCCATCCGATCGAGTTTTGAGGCTATGCCGGCACTTCGATGTCGGGGCCGCCGACCGCTGGAAGGGCAGAGTTGCCGGCCGCGGCGATGACACTGTCGAGCAGGCCGGGGAAGCGGGCGTCGAGGTCGACGCGGCGCAGCGTGATCATCCGGTTCGTGCCGACCACTTCGGTGCGGGTGACGCCGGCCTCGCGCAATTTGGCGAGGTGATAGCTCAAATTCGTCTTCGAACCGAGATCGAGGAACCGGCTGCAGTTCAGCGGTACGCCTTCCTTGCTGGCGAGATAGCGCACGATGGCAAGCCGCGTCGGGTCGCCGAGCACGCCGAGCACGATGGGCAGGCTGATCTGGTCCGTATTGGGGTGAGGCAGCGTCATGGCTGGAAACCTAAGCGCAGTTCGGGCCGATTTCAACGCATCCGTCCTCGCCTGCCCGTACACACTGTTTCTCCCGTTTCGACCCGTGCTGACCTTTGTGCTGACACAGGGCTGTCAGGATGGTTCAGCTATTTTCCCCTGGCTTCATTGACATCATGCCCTGTTATGTACAATTGTTCAATAACTTTTGAACTAAGGACACTTCCCCATGGACAAGCGTCTCTTCTGGCTCGCGCTCGGATCGTTCACGATCTCGACCGAGGGCTTCGTCATTTCCAGCCTTCTGCCTGACATCGCTGGGGATGCAGGCATTTCCATCCCGCTGGCGGGCACACTGATCACTGCCTTCGCGCTCGCCTATGCGATCGGCACGCCGATCCTGGCGACGCTCACCGGCGAATGGGACCGGCGCCGCGTCATCCTGTGGACGCTGGTGTTCTTCGTCGTCGGCAACATCACCGCCGCCTTGAGCTCGTCCTTCGAAGTGCTGCTCATCGCGCGCATCATCATGGCGCTGTCGTCGGGCCTGTTCGCGGCGACCGCGCAAGGTACGGCGGTGGCACTGGTCGATGACCACCACCGCGCTCGCGCCATTGCCGTCGTCGTCGGCGGCACCACGGTGGCCGTTGCGCTCGGCGCGCCGCTCGGTGCGCTCGTTGCCACGGTCGCGGGCTGGCGCGGCACCTTCTTTGCCATCGCCGGGCTCGGCGCGCTGGCCGGCGCGATCCTGTGGTATCGGCTGCCGCGCGGCATCGTCGGCACCAAACTGCCGCTCAGGCGGCGGCTGGCGGCGGCACTGCGTCCCGGCGTCATGCCGATCCTGCTGACCACGGTCTTCGCCCTGATCGGCGCCTTCACCGTCTTCGCCTTCATCGCGCCTCTGGCTATCGAAGGCGGCGGGCTCAGCCCGCTGGCGCTGCCCGGCATGCTGCTCGCCTTCGGCGTCGGCGCCGTCATCGGCAATGTCGCCGGCGGCCAGGCCGCCGACCGCTTCGGCGCGACGCGCACCGTTGCCTGGTCGCTGGCACTGAGCGCGGCGATGCTGGTCACCTTCTCGCTGGTCCCGACCTTCCTGCCGCACAACATTGCCGGACCGGCGCTGATGGGCATGATGGTGCCGTGGGGCATTGTCGGCTGGGCGTTCCCGCCGGCGCAGGCCAGCCGCATCATCAAGCTGGCGCCAGATGCCGCCCCGATCGTGCTGTCGCTCAATGCCTCGGCGCTCTATCTCGGCGTGGCGCTGGGCGCCGTGGTCGGCGGCGCCGTGCTGCGCTATGGCGCGCCGGCCGACCTCGGCCTGGTCGCGGCTGCATTCCCGATTGTCGGGCTCGGCATCGTGCTGGCCGGCCGGATGCTGGCCAGGCCAGTGGCGATGCCGGCGGAATAAGGTCTGCGAAAAGCCGTCGGCTGCTTCAGGTGGCCGACGGCAGATCGAAATCCAGCGCGGCGATGTCATCCAGCACCGCGCGCAGCTTCGCCGCCTGTTCCTTGCCGACCAGATCCTCGAATCGCCGCTGGGCGACTTCCCAAAGCTTCACGGCCTCATCGAGCTTGACACGGCCCAACGGCGTCAGCCGGACGCGCTTGATGCGGCGGTCATCCTTGTCGGCGAAGGTTTCGAGGAAGCCGTCGCGGATCAGCGGCTTCAGCGTATGACCGAGCGCCGACAGATCCATCACAAGGGCAGCGGCAAGGGCGCCCATTGCCGGCTCGTTGCCGACATGGATCTGGTAGAGCAGACCCTGCTGTGTTGCCTTGAGCCCCGAAGGGGCCAGCACATCATCATAGAATTGGCCGAGCTTGCGCGTTGCACGCCGCAGCATGGCGTTGTTGCAAAGGTTAAGGCCGGGCAGGGCGTCTTTCGGCATGATAGGTCCTCGCGGCAGAGACATGATGTCCGTCGCAGCCTGACAAATAATCCCCGTTGAGATCATTGACAAGATAGTGGCATATGCCTACTTCGTTTATAGTGGCATATGCCACTATTGAGTTGAGCGACTTTGGTGAAGGCGAGGGCGATTGCCCACGGAGCCCGGCAACAAGGGTCGAAACGAACCAATTGGTCGAAACAAGGAGCAGGATAATGAGTGCAGAAAACAACAAGGGCACGGCGGTCGTCACCGGCGCCTCGTCAGGCATCGGCGCCGTCTATGCCGACCGGCTCGCCGGCCAGGGTTACGATCTTGTGCTGGTGGCGCGACGCGCCGACCGGCTGGCAGAACTGGCTGAAAAGCTGCGCCATGCCTACGATCGCAAGGTCAGCGTGATCAGCGCCGATCTTGCAAACGATGATGATGTGCGTCGCGTCGAGCAAGCTGTAACAGCGGACGAGAGCATCACACTGCTGGTCAACAATGCCGGCATCGGCGGTCAGGCCGTCGTGGCCACCGCCGACGTCGACGCGGCCGAGCGCATGATCAAGGTCAACACCATCGCCTTGACGCGCCTAACCCGCGCCGTGCTGCCGGGGCTTTTGGCACGCAACCGCGGCGGCATCGTCAACATCGCCTCGGTGCTCGCCTTCGACACCTCCTTCGGCGGCATCTACAGCGGCACCAAAGCCTATGTGGTCAACTTCACCGAAGCCCTGCACCGTGAGGTCGCGGGCACCAATGTGAAGGTGCAGGTGGTGCTGCCGGGCGCGACCCGGACCGATTTCTGGGAACTTGCCGGCACCGATATCGCCAACGTTCCGAAGGAGATCATCATGACCGCCGACGACATGGTCGATGCCGCCCTTGTCGGCCTGGCCAGGGGCGAAGCCGTCACCGTTCCCGCACTTGCCGATACCGCCAAGCTCGACACGTTCCTCGGCGCCCGGCAAGCCTTCTACGGCAGCCTGCATGCAGACAAGCCGGCGGCGCGTTACGGGGTTTGAAGCCAATGCACATACCTTCTGTGACTGGCGTGACCGATCGGCCCGAGGCTTGACTGCCACGTGGTTCCCCCAATCCGTCGCTGCTTCGCAGCGCCACCTTCCCCCTCCGGAGGGAAAGGAAGGGAGCTTTGCTGGACGAGCGTTGACGGCAAAAAGCCTGGCGCCTTTCCTCTACCCCGTGGATCGGGGGAGAGGTGGCTCGGCGAAGCCGAGACGGAGTGGGGGTCGACCAGCTCAGCATAAGCGCTTTGTAGGGGACAAGCCCCAGGTTCTGCAAGGCCGCCGCGCCCTCAAGCCGGCCGCCACATCGGAATGATCGAGGCGGCCAGCACTAGCGCCAGCACGATGTTGAGCGCGCGCCATTGCCATTCCGTCTTGAGCAGCCGGGCCAACACCATGCCGGCGACGCACCAGACGGACAGCGAGATGGCGGCGGCGAGGCCGAAGGTCGAGCCGAGCAGCAAGGCGAGTTGTCCCGGCCCGTCGGCAAGGGCTGCGAAGGAGGCCGCCGCGCCCAGTCCCATCGCCCAGCCCTTGGGGTTCATCCACTGGATGCCGGCGCCGCCAAGGAAGCTGTTCGGCCTGGCCATCGTCACATCGAGATTGGGTGGCCCGGCTCGGCCGATCTTGAGCGCCAGCCACAGGAGATAGAGCGAGCCGATCACCTTCATCGCCAATTGCAGCGAGGGCACGGCAAGCAGCAGGCCGGCAAGGCCGGCGGCCGCAGCCGCAGTCACGGTGGCGAGGCCGGCGGCGCTGCCGATCATCAGGGGAACCGACCGGCGAAAGCCGAACTGCGCGCCCGAGGCGGTCGACAAGGTGGTGGCGATGCCCGGCGTGGCGGTGGCCACGAAGGCAAACAGGATGAGCGGCAGGATGGGCTGGAGCATGGGGCGTCCTTCGTCGGAGGCTCCATGGTAAACTTGAGCTAATATCAGTAAATGCAATGTTTGCGATGCTTGGCATTAGCACCTATAATGAACGGATGATCCGCAATCTCGATACTGCGCTGGTGCGCACTTTCGTCACCGTGGCCGACAAGGCGAGCATGACGGCGGCCGCCAACGCGCTGCATCTGACGCAGGGCGCCGTCAGCCAGCAGGTCAAGCGGCTGGAGGAGACGCTCGGCTGCAGCCTCTTCGAGCGCGACCGACGCGGCCTGCGCCTGACGCGCTCCGGCGAGCGGCTGTTCGACAAGGCCAAGCGCCTGCTCAGCCTCAACGACGAGATCTGGGCCGAGATGGCGGGAAGTGCTGTCGCCGGCCAGGTGCGGCTCGGCGTGCCCTACGATCTCGTCGGCACCTTGCTGGCGCCGGTGCTGAAGGCCTATGCCGAGACCTATCCGCAGGTCGAGATCTCGCTGGTCTGCGCCTCGTCGCCGGAACTGGCCACGGCCCTTGCGGGAGGTACCATCGACCTTGCGGTGATCGAGGAGCGGGTTGGGCCGACGGCCGGCGAATGCCTTGCCGTCGATCGGCTGGTCTGGGTCGGCGCGAAGGGCGGCGTCGCCCGCGCCAAGCGGCCGCTGCCGGTCTCGATCGTCGCCGACACCTGCGCCTTCCGCCCGGCGGTGCTTTCGGCTCTCAACGAATATGGGCTGGAATGGCGCACCGTGTTCGAGAACGGCAACATAGACGCGACGACGGCGACGGTGCGCTCCGACCTTGCCGTCACCACCTGGCTCGCCTCGACCGTGCCTCCGGACCTCGACATCCTGCCGTTCGAGTCGGGGCTGCCGCCGCTGCCGAATTTTGCCATCAACCTGCATCTGCCAAGGCACGGCGTCGGCCCGGCGGCGCAGGAGTTCGCGCGGCACATACGCGATGGGCTGGCGCGGCGGCCGGTTGCGGCTTGAAACCAGGCAGGAGCTTGGGTTCCTCTCCCCCGTCGATCGGGGGAGAGGTGTCGAGCGAAGCTCGACGGAGTGGGGGTCGATCTTTTTTCGCCTGACTGCCGCTGGCCTCAGTCTTCTTGCCCGCCTGATTGTGCCTGTCTTGCGGTGGTGCGTTTCGCGGAGGGCTTCCCCCACTCCGTCGCCGCTTCGCGGCGCCACCTCTCCCCCCTCCGGAGGGAGAGGAAAGGTGCCAAGGCCGTCCCGCTACTTCCAATTCCTGCGCCGCTCAATCTCGGCTTCGGATGGCTCCCCCGTGACAAACGAGCCGACCTTAATTTCGCCCGCGCGCTCGTAGGTGGCGATGATGACGCCGGTGCTGGTGGCCTGCGACTTGGCAAGCTTGAAGGCGGCCGGCATCGCGTCACCGCCGAACAGGCGCTTGCCCTTGCCCAGCAACAGCGGGAAGATCATCAGCCGAATCTCGTCGATCAGCCCGTTGGCGAGCAGGGTCTGGATCAGATCGGCCGATCCCTGGATGAGCAGGTCAGGTCCATCCTCCTGGCTGAGGCGGCGCACCGTCGCGATGATGTCTTCCCCAAGCGATTGCGTGTTCTGCCAGGTGAGGGTGTCAGGCCGGTGCGTGGCCACATATTTGGTCGCGGGGTTGAAGGCGTCCGCGATCGGATCCTTCTGATACGGCCAGTACGCGGCGAAGATGTCGTAGGTTCTGCGGCCGAGGAGCAGGGCGAAGGGCTTGGAGAAGAGTTCATCCATTGCCGCGCCTCCCACCTCGTCAAAGTAATGGAAGGTCCAGCCGCCGAACTTGAAGCCGCCGACCGGATCTTCTTCCGGACCGCCAGGCGCTTGCATGACACCGTCGAGGCTGACGAAGGTGGCTGCGATGATCTTTCTCATTCGAATGCTCCCGTTTCTCCAATCCATGCCGTCGTGGCCGGACTCCAGCCCCAAGGACGGGCGATCGGCGGCCAATCCGACAGGGCACGCGAAATTCCTGGCGGCCCTCCATCATTTCCGGGATCTGGCGCGCGGTGCCGCATCGAGACCTTTCGACGAGAACCAGACGTCGCTGAAGATCGCGGTGGCCGTGCGGTCCGGTGGCTTGTCCTTGGTCAGCCAGATCGAGCGGCTGCGCGTCGCCTCGTCGCGGGTCGGAATTTTTGCGGCAAGCTCCGCAACCGAGGCACCGAAGCATGGGATGAACCAGGAGCGCATGAAGGGATCGCAGGCGAGGCCCTTTTCGGTACGGGTCACCATCACCGCCAGCGGCACGCGCTCGGCCGGGCGCCAGGGAAAGATCATGCGGCCGCCTGGGCGCAACGCCTCCAGCCATCCGGCCGGAGGGGCGACGACGCCGGCGTTGACATAGATGATATCGGATGGCGGCAAGGGCGCGGTCACGGCATCGCCATGGACGGCGGTCGCGTTGCCATAGGCTTCGAGATTCTTGCGTGCCAGGTCGGCCAGCCTGCCGTCGAGTTCGAAGGCGGTGACGGTGCCGTCAGGTGAAACCAGCCTGGCCAGCAAGGCGGTGTAGTAGCCGGTACCAGCGCCGATGTGAGAAACGGCCTCGCCGGGCTTCGGCGCCAGCTTCCCGATCCACATGGCGTGCAGGAACGGCTCGCCATTGTTGATGCCCTTGTCGGCATCGAGCACCACCAGCACGTTCTGGTAGAGGTGCGCCGGGTCGGCGCTCGGCGTCGTGACCTTGCCGTTGCCGGCGATGATCGTCCACGGCCCTGGGCCGAGGAAGGCTTCGCGCGGCACCTCGGCGAACACCTCTTCCAGGCGCGGGTCGGGCGAGGCGGCATTGGCCGCCATCAGCCGCGCGTAGAATTTCCTGATATCCTCGATATTGCTCATGGCAATGCAGAGATAGCGCGGGCCGGCGATCTGTCGCGGATTACATGTTCAGGAACGTTCGAACTGCCGGTGAAACCTCAGCCGACCCCGAACATCGTGTCGTAGAGCAGCTTGAAGTTCAGCACCAGGATGATCGCCGCGACCACCCAGGCAAGGGCCGCGACAGCGCGCGGAATGGCAAGGTTGCCCATCTTCTTCTTGTCGGAAACGAACTGCACCAGCGGCACCACCGCAAAGGGCAGCTGCATCGACAGGATCACCTGGCTGAACACCAGCAACTGGCCGGTGCCCTTTTCGCCGTAGAGCGCGGTGACGACCACCACCGGGATGATGGCGAGGCCGCGGGTCAAAAGCCGGCGCGCCCAGTTGGGGATGCGCAGGCGCAGGAACCCTTCCATGACGATCTGGCCGGCGAGCGTCGCCGTCACCGTCGAGTTCAGGCCCGACGCCAGCAGCGCCACGGCAAACAGGATGGAGGCGATGCCGAGGCCGAGCAGCGGCGACAGCAACTCGAAGGCCTGGCCGATCTCGGCGACATCGTGGTGGCCGGTGTCGTGGAAGGCGACCGCCGAGACGATCAGGATCGCGGCATTGACGAACAGCGCCAGCATCAGGGCGATGGTTGAGTCCGTCGTCGCCCATTTGATGGCGTCGCGCTTGCCCTTTTCGGTACGCTCATAGGCACGCGTCTGCACGATCGAGGAGTGCAGATAGAGGTTGTGCGGCATCACCGTGGCGCCGATGATGCCGATGGCGATGTAGAGCATCGCGGGATTGGTGACGATTTCGGAGGACGGCACGAACATCGCATGCAGGATCGTGCCGGCCGGAGGCGCGGCGACGAAGATCTGGATGGCGAAGCAGCTGAAGATGATGATCAGCAGCGCAATGACGAAGGCTTCGAGATACCGGAACCCCTTGTTCATCAAGAGCAGCACCAGGAAGGCGTCGAGCGCCGTCAGCATAGCGCCGCCGATCAGCGGAATGCCAAACAGTAGCTGCAGCGCGATCGCGGTGCCGATGACTTCGGCGAGGTCGCAGGCGATAATGGCGAGCTCGCAGGCGATCCACAGCACGAAATTGACCGGGCGCGGGTAGTAGGCGCGGCAGGCCTGGGCGAGGTCGCGGCCGGTGGCGATGCCGAGCCTAGCGGCCAGCGCCTGAAGCAGGATCGCCATCAGGTTGGACAGCATGATGATGAACAGAAGCGTGTAGCCGAACTGCGCGCCGCCGGCGAGGTCGGTGGCCCAGTTGCCGGGGTCCATATAGCCGACCGAAACCATGTAGCCGGGGCCCATGAAGGCGAACAGGCGGCGGAACCAGACGCCCGAACTCGGCACGGCGATCGAGGAATTGACCTCGCGCAGGCTGGGCTGGTCGTCCTCGTCGCGCCTGGCGAACCGCCATGCGGAACGGGAGGCTGTGGCTTCTGCTTCTGACATGGAAAGGCTTTCCGACACGTCCGGGAATATCCATAACCTATGCCATGGCTCAACATTATGCAATAGGCTATATTTCATTGTATGTGCTTTTTATCCGATGCCCCGAAGCGCTGGTGACAGACGCAATTGGGAACGCCGGTTGCGCCTGTGCGGGAATGCAAATAAACGCCCTGAAGAATCAGAGCCCGTGCTATAAAGCAGCAACGGCTAAACTCCCGAGGAGGAGCGCGCATTGGCGCTGAAGAACAGACCGGTCCCGCGCGAGCCACTGCCTGACGCCGACGTCCATTCGGAAGGATTCCGGCAGCAGCGCCAAGCGCGCCGCAGCGCGCTGGTCGAGGATTATGTCGAGCTGATCGCCGATCTGATCGAGGACGGCAACGAGGCGCGCCAGGTCGATATCGCCGCACGGCTCGGCGTCGCCCAGCCGACGGTGGCCAAGATGCTGACGCGGCTGTGCGCCGACGGGCTGGTGTCGAGAAAACCCTATCGCGGCGTGTTCCTGACAGAGGCCGGCCGCAAGGTCGCCGAGGAAAGCCGCATCCGCCACCAGACTGTGGAAGCTTTCCTGCGCTCGCTCGGCGTCAGCGCGGAGACGGCGCGCATCGATGCCGAGGGCATCGAGCACCATGTCAGCGCCGAGACACTGGAAGCGTTCCGCAAGGCGATGACGGCGCGCTGAGCCGCGCCAGCCGCTCCCCGAGCCGCCGGAACCGTCCGATGTCATGCACGTTGCTCCTGGGAGCGCGCGATGTCGCGCGCCAAGGGAGGAAGCGATGGGCATTGAACAGGCACCGACGGCGAAGGGCAAGCAGGCGGCCAGCGGATTGAAGCAGGCGGCTGCGAAGGACGAGCGCAAGACCGAGGCCGAGATCGGTCACCCCCTGAAGAAGGGAGCGGCGCGTTTCGAAGAGCGTTCGAAAAGCTCGGACGGCAAGAGCGCCGGCGCCAAGCAGAAGGGGTAAGTCCGTTGCGCGATGCAGGGTTGGTTCACTCGCGAACATCCTGCACCCAGCTCCTGGGATGGCCGTCGACGCGGAACTGGAAGATGAAATAGGGCGGAATGCAGGTGCCTTCGCCAGGCTTGGCTTCGGCCAGATCGTCATAGCCGGCGGTGCAGATATAGTCCTCGCGGCAGGGACGCGCCTTGTCGCAGGCGCGCAGGCCGGCGGTCTTGGTGAATTCCCTGGTGCAGAATTTGTGATCCTTGCCCGAGGCGATGCAGTCGTTGAAGCCGGTCTTGGCCAACCGGCCGCAGGTGGCCTCGTCGGGAAGCTTGTCGCAGGTCGCCTTGCGCAGCATGCCGCCGGGAAAGCCGCCGGTCTTCTGCTGCGGGTTGTCGTAGCGCTGACGCGCAGCACCGTATCCGGCGAGCTTGACCACCGGCTTCTTGTCCTTCGCGGGGTCGATGGCGCATGCCTTGGCGGTGGCCGGCGACAGACGGCAATACTGGTCGCTGCCCCATGTCGACATCCTGATCTCGCCGAACTCGACCGGGTCGCCGACCGCGGTGCCCTTCTCGCTGACACAGGTGCCGAAACCCGGGTGGATGGCGCCTTCGTGGACGCCCGCGCAGCGCAGGCCGGCGCCGCAGGTCCAGTCCTTGAAGCTTGCGTCCTTACCGCTATAGCAGATCGAGCCCCAGCCATTGTAGAGGTCGGTGCCTTTCAGCGCCTCGGCATATTTCTGGTCGGGACGGGCGGCGAAACCCCTGGTGAAATCCGGATGACCGCCGGCGGCGAACTGCTCGACAATGGCGCGGCGGCGCGGCAGGTCGGCGAAGAAGACGGCCGAGCCAGGCACGAAGACGGCATTGCGGCGCGGCTCGCTGGCCGGGTCGGCGCCGGTGTAGTGGAAGCCGGCTATACCGTGCGTCTGGTGGCAGCCGGTGCAGCTCATCTCGTTCAGCCGCAAGTCGAAGCCGGCCACGGACTTGATGGTGGCGAGCGTATTGCCCTTGGCCACATAGTCCTTCAGTGCCTGGTCGATATCGGCATCGTCGACCAGCCCATAGGCGATGTTGTTCTGCGACCGGCTGAGGCCTCCAGGCGCGACCGAAACGGCGCTTTTGGCCAGGAATTTTTCGTCGATGACCAGCCGGCCATGGTCGAGGTCGTAGATGTTGCGGTCGGTGAGCAGCCATTTGGCGAAGGCCGGCTTGTCGGCCAGCACCGTCGTCCGGTCGATCTGGTTCTCCATCCTCGATTCGTAGAAGCTCGAGGTCGCCGGATTCCATTTGAAGATCTTCAGCAGATACTCGGCGTGACCGCCGAAATCGCGCCGCGTCGAGGCCGACAGCCTGAGCACCTGCATGTTGAGTTCGAGCCGCATGATCTGCGAGGAATTGAGCATGGCGCCCGACAGCGGGCCTTCGTCGGAGCGCAGCCAGGCGGCAAGCTGTTCGGGCGGCAGGTCCTTTTGCCCGGCCGTCAGCCAGCGCCGGGCGACGTCGGCGCAGGACACATCGGTGGTATCGGGCAGATCCTTCGAGGCGCGCGCCTGGGCCTGCTTCGGCTTGGCGTTGAAAACCAGGCTCATGGTCAACGGCAGGCGCGAGGAAATGCGCTGCGCAGTCTTCCCCCCGATTGGCTTGCCCTTGGCCGGCTTTTCCGCAACCGAATAGTGGAAGCGGTAGATCAGCCTGATCTCGCCGCATTCGGTGTGGCCGAGATAGCCGCGGTCCATGCGGTTGACGATGCCGGTCAGGTCGAGCGTAGAGCCGTCGTCGTCGATGTATTTCGGATTGAATTTCTGGCTGGTGTCCTTCGATTTCGCCATGGCGGCGACATAGGGGTCGGGGCTGGTCTTCGGCTCCTCGGCGATCTCAAGCTTGACCGTGTCGCGCACCGTGGCCAGCGCCGGCACCGAAAACAGGCCGCGATTGTCGACCTCGCGGGTGAGGCCGAGTGCCGGTCCGAGCAGGCGGCTGATCGAAAGACCGTCGCGCTCCAGCGCCTGCAAGGTGGCGGGATCGGTGACGGCAACACTGGAATCGAGCGTCACCGCGCCGGCGTCCATAATGCCAAGACAGAGCAGGGTCGCGAGCAGCGACAGGAATCGACCGATCGTCTTCACTCTCACGCACCCCTCCGTTGCGGCGATGCTACAGGCCTTCGCCGTTCCCGGCCAGTGCACTGAAGCCATCACGCGGGCGCTGCCTCGGCCGCTGAGAAATGCTGTGACTTGGCGCAACCATTGGGATATTTGTCTGGTGGGTTGAGCCGGCCGCACCGGAGCAACGAGGACGTTTACATCACGGGGAGTTGCCATGCTCTGGAAAGGCCGTCGTCAGAGTGACAATATCGAGGACGACCGCAGCGGGGGTGGCGGCGGTGGGCTCGGCGGCGGTGGCGGGCAGTTCCGCCTGCCGATCGGCGGCCGCACCGGCGGCGGCGGCAGCATCTTCCTCGTCATCCTGGTGGTGCTGGCCGGATGGTATTTCGGCTTCGATCCCTCAGCGATACTGGGCGGTGGCGACGGTGGGCTGCTGCCCGGCGGCGGTGGCCAGATCACCGACAACAGCGGCGGCCAGGACAGCGGGACCGCCCCTGCCAATGACGAGATGAAGCAGTTCGTGGCGACTGTGCTCGCCGAGACCGAGGATACCTGGACCGGCATCTTCAAGTCGCAAGGGTTGACCTATGAAGACCCGAAGCTGGTGCTGTTTTCCGGCCAGGTGCGTTCGGCCTGCGGCTTTGCCTCGGCGGCTGCCGGACCGTTCTATTGTCCTGGAGACCACAAGGTCTATCTCGACATGACCTTCTTCCAGCAGCTCGACCAGCAGTTCGGCGCTTCCGGCGAGTTTGCTCGTGCCTATGTGATCGCGCATGAGGTCGGTCACCATGTGCAGAATCTCACCGGCATCATGGGCAAGTTCAACCAGATGCGGCAAGGCATGAGCGAAGCCGATTCCAACCAGCTGTCGGTGCGCATCGAGTTGCAGGCCGACTGCTTCGCCGGTGTCTGGGCGCACTACACCGGGCAGAAGGGCATATTGGAGCAGGGCGATTTCGAAAGCGCGCTCAACGCCGCCAAGCAGATCGGCGACGACACGCTGCAGAAGAAGATGCAGGGCTACGTCGTGCCGGAAAGCTTCAACCACGGCACCTCGCAGCAGCGGCAGACTTGGCTGGCGCGCGGCTACAAGAGCGGCAAGCTTTCGGATTGCAACACGATGAGCGGTGCAATCTGAGCACTCGATTCACGCCGGTAGCCTGACGGCGAACACGCCGTCAGGGGATGTCAGGATCAAACATTCCTGCCTGTTCCCGCATTGTTCCTTTTTACGGTCTCGCCTATAAGGTGCGTCCGCCCAGGCCCCGGGGCGGACAGAGGAGCTTGACCCGTCATGATCGATCCCAAAACCGCCAGGCGGGGCCTGGCGCTCGTTTTCACCACGCTGCTGCTCGACATCATCGGCTTCGGCATGATCATGCCGGTGCTGCCGGCCTATCTCAGGGAATTGACCGGCGTCAGCATCAGCGGCGCGGCGATCGAGGGCGGCTGGCTGTTCTTCGTCTATGCGGCGATGCAGTTCTTCTTCGCGCCGATCATGGGTGGCTTGAGCGATCGATTCGGACGGCGGCCGATCCTGCTCGCCTCGGTGCTGACCTTCTCGATCGACAACCTGATCTGCGCGGTCGCGTGGTCCTACCCGATGCTGTTCATCGGGCGTGTGCTGGCCGGCATTTCGGGCGCCAGCTATTCAACGACATCGGCTTTCATCGCCGACATATCGAACGATGAGAACCGGGCGAAGAATTTCGGCCTGTTGGGCATCGCCTTCGGCGTCGGTTTCGTCATCGGGCCGGTGCTGGGCGGATTGCTCGGCACGTTCGGACCGCGGGTGCCGTTCTATTTCGCCGCCGGGCTTGCCTTCGTGAACTTCCTGATCGCGATGTTCTTCCTGCCCGAAACGCTGGATGAAAAGCATCGCCGCCGCTTCGAATGGAAACGCGCCAACCCGGTCGGCACGCTGCTGCAGATGCGCCAGTATCATGGCATCGGCTGGATCGGGCTGGTCTTCTTCCTGATGACGCTCGGCCACATGATGTACCCGGCGGTCTGGTCGTTCGTCTCCAATTACCGCTATGGCTGGAGCGAGCAGCAGATCGGCTTCTCGCTCGGCGCCTTCGGCCTGTGCGGCGCGATCATCATGGGCACGGTTCTGCCACGCGTCATCCCCAGGCTCGGCGAATGGAGGACGGCGGTCATCGGCCTGACATTCACGGCGGCGAGCGCCTTCGGCTACGCCTTCGCCTCGCAGGGGTGGATGGTCTATGCGGTGATCGTCGTCGGCTGCCTGGAAGCGCTCGCCGACCCGCCGCTCCGGAGCCTCGCCGCCGCCAAGGTGCCGCCGTCGGCACAGGGCGAACTGCAGGGCGCGATGACCTCGATCTTCTCGATCACCTCGATCATCACGCCGCTGCTCTATACGGCGATCTTTTCCTGGTTCACCGGGCCAAGCGCGCCGGTGACTTTCGGTGGTGCGCCCTATCTGGTCGGTGCGTGCTTCCTGACGCTGGCGGTCATCGTCTTTGTCACCAAGGTGGCGCGGCCGGCGACGCGTATAAATGTCACCACCGGCGTCGCCGAAGACGGAGCACAGGTATGAGCCATGACAACCGCATTGCGCTGACAAAGGACGTGTCGCTGTCGCGACTGGCCTTCGGTGCCTGGCGCCTTCTCGGCGGAGCCGTGCGCCCGGATGCCGATCAAGTCGCAAGACTGATCGGCAGCGCCGTCGATCTCGGCCTGACCAGTTTCGACCATGCCGACATCTATGGGCACTACGAGGTCGAGGCAGCGTTCGGCGCCGGGCTGGCGCGCTGGAAAGGCAAGCGCGAGCAGATCGAGTTGATCTCGAAATGCGACATCATGCTGGCGTCCGCCAACAGGCCGCAAAACCGGTTGAAGCACTACGACACCAGCGCCGCGCATATCACAGCCTCGGTCGACCGTTCGCTCACCAATCTCGGCACCGACTATCTCGACCTGTTGCTGCTGCACCGGCCGGATCCGCTAATGGATGCGGACGAGACGGCGGCGGCACTTGCCGCGCTGGTTAAATCAGGCAAGGCGAGGGCGGTCGGCGTGTCCAATTTCACGCCGTCGCAGTTCGACCTGCTGGCATCGCGGCTGCCGTTTCCCTTGGCCACCAACCAGATCGAGATGTCGGTGCTGAAGACGTCCGCGCTGACCGACGGCAGCCTCGACCACGCGCAGCGTCTCGGCTACGCGCCGATGGTCTGGTCGCCGCTCGGTGGCGGCTCGCTGTTCACCGGCAAGGAAGCGCGCGAGGCGCGAGTGCGGGCGGCGCTGGCGGCGGTGGCAGCCGAGATCGGCGCCGGCGATCTCGCCGCTGTCGCCATCGCCTGGCTGCTGCGCCATCCCGCCCGGCCAGTGCCGGTGCTCGGTTCGATGAACCCAGAACGTTTGGCCGCGATGGTCAAGGCGCTCGATATCGTGCTCGACCGCCAGCAATGGTTCGCCATACTGGAAGCCAGCGAAGGCCGGCCGGTGGCTTAGGATCGGGTGTTTGGGGAGCGAGGCTGCGAGATGTTTGCGCTGCCCCTCATCCGCCTGCCGGCACCTTCTCCCCGTATAGTGACGGGGAGAAGGGAGATCCGCCGTGACCTCGCCGCCCTCTTTTGCAACGTCGATAATTGGCGAAATCTTGGCGAGGGCGTCTTTCTCCCCGTCACTATACGGGGAGAAATGCCCGGCAGGGCAATGACGGGCGCCGTGGCGCCTCTTAAGCCCGCTCGGCCAGCAATTCCTCGCCGCGCTTTTCGCGGATCAGATTGACGAAGCGGCGGAAGAGATAGTGCGAGTCCTGCGGGCCGGGCGAGGCCTCGGGGTGATGCTGGACCGAGAATACCGGGCGGCCGGTCAGCGCTATGCCGCAGTTCGAACCGTCGAACAGCGAGACATGGGTCTCCTCGACGCCGGCGGGCAGCGAGTCGGCGTCGACGGCAAAGCCGTGGTTCATCGAGACGATCTCGACCTTGCCGGTGGTGTGGTCCTTGACCGGATGATTGGCGCCGTGGTGGCCCTGGTGCATCTTGGCGGTCCTGCCGCCCAGCGCCAGCGCCAGCATCTGGTGGCCGAGGCAGATGCCGAACACCGGAATGTCGGTCTTGAGCAGATCCTGGATGACCGGTACGGCATAGCCGCCGGTGGCTTCCGGATCGCCGGGGCCGTTGGAGAGAAAGATGCCGTCGGGCTGCATGGCCAGGATCTCTTCCGAGCCGGTGCTGGCCGGAACCACGGTGACCTTGGCACCGAGGCCGGAAAGCAGGCGCAATATGTTGCGCTTGACGCCGTAGTCGATGGCGACGACGTGCATGGAGGGCTCGGCCTGTTCGCCAAAGCCTTCGTTCCACACCCAGGGCGTCTCGCGCCAGACCGAGGACTGGCCAGAGGTGACTTCCTTGGCAAGGTCGAGCCCGATCAGGCCCGACCAGGCGGCGGCGCGACGCTTCAGGTCTTCGAGGTCGAAGACGCCGTCGGGCGCGTGCGCGATGACGGCGTTGGGCATGCCCTTTTCGCGGATCAGCGCGGTCAGCGCGCGGGTGTCGATGCCCGAAAGCGCGACGATGCCGCGCTTCTTCAGCCACTGGTCGAGGTGACCGGCGGCGCGGTAGTTGGACGGATTGGTGACGTCGGCCTTGAACACCGCGCCCACGGCGCCGGCGCGTGCGACCGGGTTGAGGTCCTCGATGTCTTCGCCGTTGGTGCCGATGTTGCCGATATGCGGGAAGGTGAAGGTGACGATCTGGCCGGCATAGGACGGGTCGGTGAGGATTTCCTGGTAGCCGGTGAGTGCCGTGTTGAAGCAGACTTCGGCGACAGCCGAGCCGGTGGCGCCAAGGCCGCGACCCTCGATGACGGTGCCGTCGGCCAGCACCAGCAAGGCGGTCGGCTTTTCGATTGCCCAGGCGGGCGTCATCTCGGCCATGTCGGCACTCCTATCAGGCCGCGCGCTTGCAACCGGCCCGTTGGGCCATCCGCGCGGCAAACGGCGCGAAGCGGCGAATTCGCGGCTCCCACGCAGTCAGGCTTCAGTTCATGCAAGGCTGAGTACATAGGGGAAGGGAGCAGGGCGGTCAATGATCATGCGAAATGCGACGGCGATTTATTTCATCTAGCAATATCAGAGGCTTGCCGCGTGATATGAGGGTTTGCCTTGGCTTGTCCCCGGCGTTATTGTCCGCGCCGGCCGAAGGAGAAAGCATGATGCGCGGAAAAATCGCCGAATCCCTGAAGAGCGCGATGAAGGCCCAGGACAAGCACCGGCTGCCGACATTGCGGCTGATCCAGGCCGCCATACACGATCGCGACATCGCCAATCGCGGCGCCGGCAAGGAACCGGCCAGCGACGAGGAGATCCTGCAGATACTGGCCAAGATGGTGAAGCAGCGCGAGGAATCGGCCAAGGCGTTCGAGGACGGCAAGCGGCCGGAACTGGCGGCGCAGGAGCGCGGCGAGATGGAGATTATCCGCGGCTTCCTGCCGACGCAGCTCGACGATGCGGCGATCGCGGCCGCGGCGCGCGAGGCGATCGCGGCCACGGGTGCCGCCAGCCAGAAGGACATGGGCAAGGTGATCGCCGCGCTGAAGCAGAAATATGCCGGCCAGATGGATTTCGGCAAGGCAAGCGGCATCGTCAAGGGGCTGCTGCAGTAGGGGCGCTGTCCATCATCCACCTCCGGAGCGATTTCAGCCGACCCGACTTGGTCGCCTCCGAACCCATGTCTTGGAGTTGAAACTCGGATACCGCCGAGTCACCAAATGGCGAGCAGCTTTCGGAACGATCCCGTCGCCTTGCCATTATCACCATGAGGACAGGCTCGGATTGGGGATGCCGCAACGGACCACTCAGATGACCCTGCGTCATCTCCTCAGCCTGCGACGCCAACACGAACATGCCGGAGGAAGCGATGACCGGACGCAGAACCCACGATCAGCAGATGCGCATCATTGAAGAGCGGGAAAATACCAAGAACGCCAGCAAGGATTTCGATGCGAAGGCGGACCTGAAACGGTCGCCAGCGGAACGTGAAGCGCTGCGCAAGGGATCGGACATGAGGACCGACACACCTGATCTCGTCGATCCCGACGATCGCAACATCCTTCGCGGCAAAAATCAGGAAAGCGTCCATCACAAGAACCGCAACTAGGCACCAACCCTGCAACATCTTGGCATAAATTGGAGGCAGCCCATGGCACGCGGTAGCAAGAAGCACATCGGAGCAGGTTCACAGGGAAAGGGGTCTGGCACAGGTGCCATGACTGTAACGCCAAAGGACAAGCTGGAAGAAAACCAGGTCCTTTCCAATCGCGACAAGGCACAGCATTCCCGGGAACGCGGTCTGGACTCCAAACAGGTCGCGACCGAGCAGCGCCAGGACCATGCCGCAAACCGTTTGCGGGACTGACGCCCGGCAGCGCGCCAGTCCCGGGTCGGCTGGTTGGCGAGCCGCCGGATTCGGTGACGCCGCTACTTGGCGCCGACGCTCTCCGGCCAGAGCGCCTGGATTTCCTTCGGCAGCGCGTCCCGCACCTTGGCCGACTGACCAAGGTCGATATGCCGGGTAAGAACCCGGAACACCGAGCGCGCGGCATCTTGGGGATCGACAGGGCGGATCGATTTCAATTCCTCGTCGATATGCTGCGAGAAATCTTCCAGGGAGCGCGTCTTGTCCGGCTCGGCTGCGGGCCGGTAGTGGTCGTAATAAGCACCGCGCACCAAGAGCGGCAGTTCCGCCCCAAGCTTGGCCGCAAGTCCGATCTGCAGCCTGTCCCTTATGGTCCGCAAGACCGCACCCAATATGTGCCAGGCAATCCGCCGATCCGGCCCATGATCTTCCATGATCTCGTCGAGCCAGATGTTCGTTGTCTGCAGCGTCCTGTCGAAAACATCCAAACCGGTAGCGCTCATCGTCGCCTCCTCGTCAAATTCATGTCCGGTCCCGAAACGATGCTTGGGGACAATCGTTTCGTTGTCCGTCGATAAAATTGCCTCGGCGGCCCGGCCAGGCTGCTACGCGGACACCTCGAGCACGATCTTGCCGCGGACATGCTCGTTCTCCAGCCGCTCCTCGGCCGTGGCGACCTCTCCAAGAGGATAGACAGCCTGCACGAAGGGGGTGACCTTGCCGGCGTCGATAAGGCGGCCAATCTCCGCGAGCTGCGCCGCATTCGGCTCGGCCACATAGGAGACGCCACGCGCCCGATGCAAGTTTGCCTTTTCCTGCGAAGGTTGGGAAAGCGTGGAAACAAGTGTCCCGCCTGGCTTGAGCACCTCCCAGGAGCGGTCCTGCGTGTCGCCCGCGATGAGGTCGAACACAAGGTCGACCTCATCGACGACCTCTTCGAAACGCTGGTTCCTGTAGTCGACCGTCTGATCGGCGCCAAGCTCACGGACGAAGACGACATCCTCGGCCGAAACGGTTGTCGCGACGAACGCACCCGCGGCCTTGGCCAGCTGGATCGCCATATGACCGACGCCGCCGGCGCCGCCATGGATGAGTACCCTTTGGCCGGATTTGAGGCCTCCATGGTCGAACAGGCCCTGCCACGCGGTGATGCCCGCAAGCGGCACCGCCGCGGCTTCGACGTGGCTTAGACGATCCGGTTTGGCGGCCGCCTCCGTCGCCTTGACCACGACGTATTCGGCATTGCCGCCTCGGTCCTGACCAAGCATGGCAAATAGCTCGTCGCCCTTCTTCAGCGTGTGCGCCCGCGTGCCGCATATTTCCACCGCGCCGGACACATCGCGCCCGAGCGTGATTGGCAGAGCCTGGTTCCTCGAACCTTCGCGGATCTTGTAGTCGACCGGATTGACGCTCGCTGCGCGGACCCTGAGCAAAACCTCGTCGTCAAGCGGCTGAGGCAAGGGGACTTGTTCGATGGAAAGAACCTCCGGCCCGCCAAAAGTATGGATACGAACTGCTTTCATATCGACACCTTCTCTGTCACGCATGGCTCGGCTGCGGGTTGCCGTTAGCGGCCGGTTGCGGGCGCTCCGCGCTCATTTACCCATCATCCGCCAGCCGGCGTTTCCAACGTCATCGGCGATGAGCAGGTGTCATCGCCGATAAGCAGGGCGGTCCTGCTAGGCCGCGGACTGCGTCGGAGGGTTCTGATGCATCATCCAGAGCTCGATCGCAGCCAGGACCGCGACCAGAACGCCGATTACAACATGCACGCTCATAGCCGTGGTTGCCTGGAATCCAAGCACCCAGGGAGACACGAGTACCCAAAGGCCCACAACGAGGTTCAGCCACTCCTCCCAGACAGCAAAGGCGGCGAGGGCGGCGATCGAAAGTACGACGATCACGATTCCGCTGCCCATGGCATTCTGGGACTGCGTTCCCGACGCGAAGGCGAATAGCCAGGGAGACACGAACAGAATTGCTCTTAGGATCAGATTTGCAACGTCACAAAGCTTGGCGTTTGACCACTGGTTCATGATTTTTCTCCATCAAGCGTGCTTTCCACGCTTCCGAAGCTCAGCTGGTCGGCCTTGAGACCGCCGGTCAAATCGCGGCAAGGCTGCAACCAGACTTGCCGGCCTACTAACTGGGCCGGCTCACTAACTGGGCTGGCTTACTAACTGGATTGCAGTCCGTCGGTTCCAATCGACAAATCTGGAGCGCAGCCAGGCGCGTTTCGGCCCGCTGGATCCGTCCGCGAGGCACAAATGCCATCTTGACCTACGCGTGGTGTGTACGCGTTCTGGCCGACTTCCGCGCCGCCTGCTTCCTGCCGCGGGTGCCCTTGGTGCGCACTGCCTTGCGTGCGGCGGCGGAACGACCGGATGCACCTTTCGTGTCGGCCGCCTTCTCCGCGGCAGCCGAGCGTTCCTCGGCCGTCCGGCGCGAGGCCGCGCGCTTGGCCTGCTGCGACAGCGCCTCGTGCGATGCCGTGTTCTTCGGCTCGCGCTCAAGCACCTTGGAGACCGCTTTCGAGACTCGCGGCCGGCGTTTCGGCTTGCGTTCGCCCTGGCCAGCCTCATACGCATATTCGGCGCTCTTGCGCGTGCTCTCCTTCACCTTGCCCTTTTCGGGCGGGGGCAGGTCCACGCCTGCCCGTCTCGCCTCGGAAAGTCCGATGGCGATAGCCTGCTGCGTCGAGCGTGCGCCATGCTTCCCCTGGCGGACCTTTTCGATTTCGTCCCGCACAAACTCGCCGGCTTGCGTGCTCGGCGACTTGCCCTCGCGCTTGTCCTCTCGGGCCTTCTCCATGATTTTCTTGGTCATCTCTCCCAACTGTGGCGTTGCCGTTCGCGCTATGGTGCGCTCGTCTCAGGTGGTCAACGCGGCGAGGATGCAAATGATCCCAATCGCGGCCTATGCCGATAGTCCTTGGGTTGTCGAAGTCAACGAAGAGCGGTCAGGCGCGGTGCGAGGCGATCGCCGACACCGCGCAGAACCAACTCGGTGGTCCTTCGATCAATATACCGCCACGACATTTGGCTCGTTGGCGAGGTCGGTTTTGACGCGTACGATGGTCCCATCTACGCCCGGCAACAGCGATCCACATGTGCTGGGATATAGGCTCGCTGTATAAATGAATGTGGTCGAATTACCTTCGTTCAAGATGTTGCGAAGCTCGAAATCGCTTGATTTGAGATAGCCGTGCACTTTGAAGAACGCTCCACCATGGTCGTGGGCGAAGGTCGATGTGGCCTCTTTGGACAATGTTTCGCTTCTTGATTGATCGCAGGTCATCTTGGGAGCTGGAGAGCCCGCGGGATTGAAGAGGACGTAAAGTACTGAGGCATTCGCAAACAGTGATGCCGTCAGAATGATATTTTTCATCATGGCCGATAATCCAGTTCAGCCTGGGCTTTGATACTGCACGGCCGCCATTAACGACCGGTTTCCACTTGCACCTTTCGTGACTGGTTGGTCGGCATCTCTCCGGCGGGTCTCCGAGGCTCCAAAGCGCGGCGCAATGCCGGCGCTTCCTGCTGGATATGGTCCCAGAGCCGGTTCGCGACCGGGCCGTGCGGCCGGTCGCGGCGGCGCGCCACCACCAGCTCATCGGTGCGGCCCGGCATATGCCGGCCGGCAATGGAGCACAGGCGCCCGTCATGCAACTCGTCCTCGATCAGGAAGCGGGGCAGGTGGCCCCAGCCGAGGCCTTGCAGGATGATCTCTTTCTTCATGCCCTGGTCGGCGACGAGGCATTGCGGCGCGCCTTCGATCAGCGAATAGTTTTGTTGTGGCGAATGGCGGGCGCTGTCGCGCATCACGCATTGGGTGAGTGCCTGCATCTGATCGGGAGTGATCGGCTCCTGGATGCGCTGCGGCAGAAAGCCAGGCGCCACCACGGGAATGAAGGGCACCTTGCACAAATCGACCCATTCCACCCGTGCATCGCCCTTATCGACCCAGTGCAGGATCAGATCGGCTTCGTCATCGAAAAGCCGCTCCCACGGACCGCCGACGGCTTCGAAGTGCAGGTGCAGGCGCGTGCCGGGGCACTGGGCGAAGAACCGTCCGAGCATGCCAAGCACCTGCGGGCGCGGGCAGAGGTCGCCGATCACGACATGGATCTCGCTTTCCTCGCCCATCGAGAGCTGGGCGGCGTGGACACGCAGACCTTCCAGTTCGCGCAGCAGCGCTTGCGCGCGGCGGTGGAACGACAGCCCTGCCTCGGTCGGGCGCACGCGATAGCCGCTGCGGTCCAGGAGAACGAGATCAAGCTGCCGTTCGAGCTTGGCGACGGCGGCGAACACCGCCGGATGCGAGCGGTGCAGCAGGGCGGCCGCCGGCTGAAAGCCGCCGGTGCGGATCACGGCATCGAAACATTGCAAGTCGTGCAAGGTGAATTCGGCCATGTCAGCTTTGACTACAGAGATTGTCCTATCTTTGTAATATCACCAAAAGCCGGCCGCAGCTACGC
The DNA here is from genome assembly GCF_000176035.2 of Mesorhizobium opportunistum WSM2075. Taxonomy (NCBI): domain Bacteria; kingdom Pseudomonadati; phylum Pseudomonadota; class Alphaproteobacteria; order Hyphomicrobiales; family Phyllobacteriaceae; genus Mesorhizobium; species Mesorhizobium opportunistum. The sequence goes on from NC_015675.1 coordinate 2,529,193, forward strand.
TTAGCCTCATTCAACGTTCCAGAAGGAATTTCATCATGAGTGAGCTGAACTTCGTGACTGTCGGCGATGGCACGCGCATCGCCTACCGCTTCGACGGCGACGCCGGAAAGCCGGTGCTGATGCTGTCGAACTCAATCGGCACGACGCTGCATATGTGGGACGGGCAGGTCGGCGAGCTGTCCCGGCATTTCCGTGTTCTGCGTTACGATTTTCGCGGCCATGGCGGGTCGAGTGTTCCGATCGGGGCCTATTCGCTCGACCGGCTCGGCCGCGACGTGATCGAGCTGCTCGATGCGCTCGGCCTTGGACGCGTGCATTTCCTCGGCCTGTCGCTGGGTGGCTTCGTCGGGCAATGGCTCGGCGTCCACGCGCCCGAGCGCATCGACCGGCTGATCCTGAGCAACACCTCGTCGCATCTCGGGCCGGCAAGCTATTTCGACGAGCGGATTGTCTCGGTACAGCAGGCGCCCGACATGTCGGAAACCGCCGAAATGTTCCTCAACAACTGGTTCCCCGCCAAGATGGTGGCGGCCAACGAGCCCATCATCGCGGAATTCCGCACCATGCTGCTGACGATCGACCGGCAAGGCCTGGCGGGTCTGTTCGCCGCCGTTCGCGATGCCGACCTTCGCCGCAGCGTGGCGCTGATCAACCGGCCGACGCTGGTGATCGCCGGCGAGCACGACACAGTGACGGCGGCCAGCCACGGCGAACTGATCGCCGCGGCGGTACCCGGCGCGAAGCTGGTTGTCCTGCCCGCGGTTCACCTGTCGAATGTGGAGTATCCGGCGGAGTTCATAAAAACCGTGCTCGATTTCCTGCGCTGACCGAGAGTCTACTCCCGTGGTCTGCTGTCTGGCGACGTAGTGGTCCTCACGGCTCCTTGCAGATCGGCACTGGTTGCGACGGTGCCGCCGGATGGTCTTTCTTGTATTGCACGATGATCGGCTCGAGGGTTTTGCGCGGCCAGAATTTCGGCGCGCCGATTTCTTTCAGGCAGGAGGCGTTCCAGTAGAGATCTGTGCCGGACAGCGAATGGCTTTTGGCCGATGCTTGCGCGACGGCGGCGATGTCGCGCGATTCCGGATAGATGTATAGCGTCGTCGGGTTGTCCTTGACCATCGAGATGATCTGCCGCGCATCCGAAGGCGACCAGCTGGTGCAGCCATTGCTGCGGCCGCCGGCATAGTCCACCAGTTTGCCGAACGGCACCAGGCCATCGTGGTCGGCATAGGAGCTGTTCGGGCTTTTGCGCATGCACATGCCGCGCAACACTTGCGCGGCATGGCCGCCGATCACGCGCTGCCTGGCGTTGGCGGCTTCGCCTTCGCCATCGAACTGGATGAAGGTGCGCTGGAAGGCCACGTCCTGCTTCGCGCCGGTGCGGTAGTAGCCCTTGAACGAGGTTTTCGCCTCGCGGGTCATGTAGGCTCCGCCGGCGGTCAGTTCCGAATCCATGGCATTGCCGAAGTTCTTCGCGCAGCGCCTGCCATTTGAAAAATCTACCGTGCCTTTCAGGTTGCGGCCGCCACCATGTCCCGACGAGATGGCGTGAAACGACTGGCTGGCTTCGCACACGACATAATACCGGCGCCCCAGCACGCCGTTGCCCAGATCGCCGGGACGCGTGGCGTCCATGGCAAAGTAGCAGGGGTTCCTGACGGCGCCCTGCGCGACCTTCTTGCGGTAAAGCGCGCGCGCCCGCTCCAGGACCACTTGCGAGATCTGGCCATCGCCGTCGCCGACATGAGCCTGCAGCCAGGCCGGAATATCGGATGGTGCGGCGAACGACCGGACGGCCGTCAAAGCGATGACGACAAGCAACAAGCCGGCGACGATACCCAAAGGGACAGATCTCAACCGCACCGGTTCAATTCTCCTGTCGAAGCCTTGCGAATCCTCGCCGCAAGCAGCCGATCATAAAATGCCTCGCGCCAATCGGCGAAACACATCTTGTTTAGCGCTCCGTCAAATAGGCACGAAGGCGGCGCGCAAAACGTCCGTAGGCCGGGATGCTGGCTCAAGGCTTGCGCCGCTCGACTGCGGATCCAGGGATGTGCGCGATTTTCGATCGCTTGGGATTGCGCTATCATCTGATTCTGGCACGGCCCGCGCCTCCTCCCTCCGCCGGGAAAGCATCATTCATGCGGGGCACTCCGATCACCGAACCGACTGTTCGAGCACAAGGCATGAGGAGGGGTTGCGAAAACTGCTCGCACCAGGAGGTTTTGCGATGATCGCGCCCATCTACCATCTGAAGCGTCAAGCCAGGCTGTTGTCGCGCGAGGCAAAAATCCCGCTCCACCAGGCACTTGACCGTATTGCCGCTCGCGAAGGTTTTGCCGGCTGGAGCCTGCTCGCGGCAAAAGCGGCCGAAATCTCGCCCGCCGCCAGGCTGTTTGCGCGGCTGGCGCCCGGCGACCTGGTCCTGGTTGGCGCGCGGCCGGGCCACGGCAAGACCCTGATGAGCCTCGAACTCGCGGCCGAAGCCATGAAGTCAGGCCATCGCAGCGTGTTCTTCACTCTGGAATATACACAAAGCGATGTGCTCGACCGGTTTCGCGCCATCGGCATCGAGCCGCAGCAGTTCGGCGGACTATTCGAGTTCGACAATTCCGATGCCATCAGCGCCGGCTATATCGTCAAAGTGCTGGGATCGGCGCCGCGCGGCACGCTGGCGGTCATTGACTATCTGCAGCTGCTCGACCAGAAGCGGGAGAATCCCGAGCTGATGGACCAGGTTCGCATGCTGAAGGCCTTCGCACGCGACAGCGGCGTGATCCTGGTCTTCATCTCGCAGATCGACCGCTCATACGATCCATCGGCGAAGCCGTTTCCCGATATCGGCGATGTCCGGTTGCCGAACCCGCTGGACCTGTCGCTGTTCAGCAAGGCGTGTTTCCTCAACAAGGGCGAGATCCGCTTCCAGGCGGCTTGAGCGTTCTCCCGGCCACGGTTAGAGAGCATGGATCATGGTCGAGATCGTCAAACCCGCGCTTGAACATCTGCCGTCCTACAAGGCGGCGCTCGAGCGCGGCTGGTCGCCGGACAATGTGCGGCTCTTGCAGGCGACGCGCGAGCAACTTGCGGCGATAGAAGAGGATCCGGTGGCGTTCCTGGCCAGCCTCGACGATCCTGAGGCGAAAGGTGGCCCGGTCACCTTGCCCGACGGGACGAAAGTGCCACGCCTGCCGGGTTTCCGCCGCTGGATCTGGGACGGCGAGGCCTCGGGCTCGATCGGCTTGCGCTGGCAGAAAGGCACGGCGGACCTGCCGCCGCATGTGCTTGGCCATATCGGCTATGCGGTGGTGCCGTGGAAGCGGCGGCGCGGCTACGCGACCGAGGCGCTGCGGCTGATGCTGGACGAGGCGAGGGCGGTTGGCCTGGCTCACGTCGAGATCACCGCCAAGCCGGGCAACCCGGCGTCGCACAAGGTGATCCTGGCCAATGGCGGCAGGCTGGTCGAGCGCTTCTTCGAGGATGCCGCCTATGGCGGGGCGGAGAGTTTGCGGTTCCGGATCAAGCTGTAGCCGGCGCCATCCTCACCCGTGCTCGTCAGCACACGGCGCGTGGTCGGACAGGGCACGGATGGGGTGGGGGTGGTTGAGGCGCTACTCGGCGGCGGCCGTCAGCGGCGGCGTGGCATTGCTGCGCGCTTCCCAAAGATACGAGGCGAGTGCCACGAGCACGGCGACCAGCATCGCGAAAGTGCCAAGCAGCGGCAGGCTGCGATAGCCGAAGCCGCTGTTCAGCATGGCGGCACCCAGCGACGCCGCCAGCGCGATGCCGACATTGAAGCCGGACGGGATCAGCGAGGAGGCAAGGTTCGACGCGTCCGCGGTCCAGGCCAGGATGCGGGTCTGGATCGGCGTGCCGATGGCGAAGTTGAGGCCGCCCCAGATGACGATCGCAACGATCATCGGCAGGGGATAGGGGCTGACGGCATAGATCACCGCCAGCGTCACCGCCTGCAAGGCAAGCATGGTGATCAGCGAGGGCATCAGTTTCCAGTCGGAGAGCTTGCCGCCTAGGAAGACGCCGAGCGTGGCGCCGACGCCGTTGAGCAGCAGCACCCAGGGCACCAGATCCTCGTCCAGCCCGGTGATCTCAAGCAGGGTCGGGGTGATGTAGGTGAACAGGCCGAACTGGCCGATCATCAGCATCAGCATCAGGATCAGCGAGGTCCAGACCTGCTGGCGCGCCAGCACGCGGACCTCGCGGGCAAGGCCGGCATGCTTCGCTTGATATCCCGTGGTGCGCGGCAGAAGGGCGGCCATGGCAAAAGTTGCCGCGACGCCCAGCGCGCACATCACCCAGAAGGTCGCGCGCCAGCCCCAGATGTTGCCGATCGCGGTGCCCGCCGGCACGCCGATGACGTTGGAGACGGTCAGTCCGGACAGGATGACGGCGACCGCCATGCCACGCTGGTCCTCGCGCACAAGGCCGACCGCCACCACCATGGCGACGCCGAAATAGGCGCCATGCGCGACCGCGACGGCAATGCGCAACAAGAGCATCGAGGTGAAGTCCGGCGCCAGCGCGCAGGCCGCCTGGCCGATGGTGAAGACGATGGCGAGGCCGAGCAGCAAGGTCTTGCGCGAGATCGATTTGGTGGCGAGCGCCAGCAGCGGTCCGCCAATGGCGATGCCGCAGGCGTAGCCCGAGACGAGATAACCCGATGTGGGAACCGAAACGCCGAGCCCCTGCGCCACCTGCGGCAGCACGCCGGCAATGACGAATTCGGTGGTGCCGAAGGCGAAAGCGGCGATGAACAGGGCGATGAGTGGAAGCGACATGGGACAAGCCTTGGCTGGAACGGCCTCAAACCACGGATGGGCCTTGCGGGCAATCCAGAAATTGTGGGCGTGGGTTTAGGTTTTCTTCATCGAGTTCCCGCGCGACACGTGCTCGCAATGCCGGCGTGAAGGCGCCGTAATTCTGGTCAGCGCCACCACAATGGCGTGGAATCATTCCGCACTTGCTTGGCACGAATAATTGCTGGTGCACCCTCTAGGTCTCGCAATAGTGCTGGTATATGTTTATCTGTCGATGTTCGTCGTTGCTGAAATTCATTCTATAAGGAGGGGGATGTGTTAAAGATAAAAAATATTTGGAATTTGCGACGCGTTGATATCGAGCGCGTTGCTAATTTTGTTTGGAAGATGGCCGTTGTAGTATTGGTTTTGAGATTTTTAGCCAGTTTGATCGGTGCATTTTTATTGGTCTACGCTGCGCAAGAGCCCGTAATGGATACCCATAAATGGACGGCGTTCAGCGCCTCTATAAGCCAGATATCGGCTGCGATGACACTGCTGCTTCAGTTGGCGGGTGTGCGCTTTGCCATCGAAGTCGGTCTTCGTCTGGCTGGCGATCCGAAACCGTCATCCACCTCCGATTAAACCAGGACCCGCTAGCGATCATCGGTTGCTGAATATTGATGCGTCAGCGGCGAATGGTTTTGAGGATGCGCTAGCGTTTACCGCGAACACAATCACCCCGCCTTCAACCTCGATCCTGTCAGCAGGCCGCGCTCTTCCAGGACGGGATAGGCCATCGACGCCAGCAGCGAGTTGATCTGCTTCAGGTCGCGGATGGTGTCGAGGTGGATCGAGCTGGTTTCGACGCTCTTGGCGGTACCCTCGCGCAGCCGCAGGAAATGGCTGGCGCTCGTTTCCTTCTCGCGGTCACGCAACTGGTCCTTTTCCAGCACCAGCTGACGGGCGGTTTCGGGATCGCGCGACACCAGCACGTTGAAGGCAAGCCGGGCATTGGCCAGCACCGAGCCGTGGAAGGCGCACAATTCGCTCCAGCCTTCGTCGGTGAATTCCAGGCCGCGGTCGAATTTCTTCTTCACATGCACCAGCATGTTGCGCACGATGATGTCGCCGACCTGCTCCAGCTTGACGCAGGCGCCGATCAGTTCCTGGCAGCGCAGCGCCTCGTCCTCGGTCAGCGGATTCTTGGTGACCTTGGCAAGATAGAGCTTTATGGCCGCGTGCTTACGGTCGACGCGGTCGTCGAGCGCGGCCAGCGCCTTGATCTTGTCGGCGTCGGCGCTCTCGTAGAGCTCGATGATGCGTTTGAGCATGATCTCGACCGTCTCGCACACCCGCACCACCTCGCGCGTGGCGTTGGCCAGCGCCTGGCTTGGCACATCGAGCGCGCTTTCGTTGAGCGCGGAAAGCTCGACGACGTCGAGCGAGGCGGCGGGCGCGGCTTTGGTGCCGAGCGCCACGATCTTCTCGGAAGCGCGATAGACGAAACCGGCCAGCGGCAGGCCGGCCAGCAGGATGATCACGTTGAACAGGATGTGGGCGTTGACGATCTGGTCCGACGCCGTCGCGCCGAGGAAGCCGACATGCGGCCTGAAGATCATGAACAGGACCAGCATGACCAGGGAGCCCAGCCCGCGCATCAGGAGATTGCCGATCGGCACGACGCGCACGGCGGGCCCGGCCGAACGGGTCAGCATCGGCGCGATGATCGAGGAACCGAGATTGACGCCAAGGATGAGGACGACGCCGAGTTCGGGGCTGATCAGGCCACGCCCGGCAAGCGTCGCCATCAGCAGGACCGCCGCGATGCTGGACTGGAACAGCCAGGTGATCAGCGCCGCCAGCAGATAGGCGGTGATGGAATCGCTGGAGAAGTAGTTGATGATGACCGGCATGAGCTGGCTGTTGCGCAACGGCTCCGACGCCTGGCCGATCATTTCCAGCGACAGGATCAGAAGGCCGATGCCGACCAGGATGCGGCCGGTCTGGCGCCAGTCGCGCCGCTCGGTGGCCATGAACATCACCGTGCCGGTGATCAGGCAGAGTGGCACCAGCAGCGTCAGATCGAAGGTCAAGAGCTTGACCACGAGCGCAGAGCCGATCTCGGCGCCGCGCACCGCCAATTGGCCCGCGGCACCCGAGACGATGCCGGAACCAGCAAAGGAACCGACCAGCAGGGTGACCGCGGTCGAGCTTTGCAAGGCGATCGCAAGGCCAGTGCCGGCCAGCACCGCCATGATCGGATTGCGCATGGTGGCGCGCAATTTGTGGCGCAGCACATCGCCATAGGCGCGTTCGACGCCGGTCTTGACCATGCGGGTGGCAAACAGCATCAGCGCCACGGCGCCGGCCAGATGCAGAAGGACGACGGAACCGCTCATCGTGGCACCTGCACGCAGGAACGGGCCGCGATGCGGACAGCACGATGGGCAGGGCGGAAAGCTGGGGTACGAATCATGGTCATGGCAGTCACTGATGATAGCAGGGATAATAGCTGGAATATTTTAGCCGGATAATAAAATTTTGTCGATTTCAAGGGCCTACGGGGGCGCGACGGGCCGTGTCGGAAAATGGACGGAGGTGAAATTGGTTGCATTTCCGGGCCCACGGGCGGGACGGCAGTTCGGCCAGCTCCGCCGCGCTTTCGGTGCCTGTCTTTGCGGGGCTGTTCAACTCATCGTTCTAAACTAGCGAATTCATTACATAATTGTAATGCTGGTGTTCAGTTTCAGTTCATCCATTGACCGCTACTCCTCGGGACATCGACAACCCAAGGAGACTTCCCATGAAACGCATTGTCCTTTCCGCGCTTGCTTTCTCGATGTTGGCCGCCACCTCGCTCACCGGCCAAGCCGCGCCGATCAACGCACCGGTCGCGCCGCAGTCGAATTACACCAAGGTCGACTGGCAGAAGCCGACTCACCGGGATGTCAAGAAGCGCGTCATCCAGAAGCGCGTCTTTCAGAAGAAAGTCATCGTGAAGCGGAACAACTGGCGCAATGGCCAGCGATATTCCGGCTGGAGGCAGCACCAGCCGGTTCGCGACTACGGCCGCTACGGCCTGCGCCGCCCGGGTCCCGGCCAGGAATGGATCCGCGCCGGCAACGACTATGTGCTGGTCGGCATCCTCTCCGGCGTCATCTTCGGCGCGCTCGCCGCACACTAAAGCACCCAGCGCTGGACTTGAAGGAAGGCGGCCCGCAACGGCCGCCTTTCTTTTTGCCCTGTGGAAACCGGGTATGGCCCGTATTGGGGGTCGTCGGATTTCGCCGGCATGATTATATGGTGGCGAAACGAGTTCCCTAAATGCGCTTTCCGCCCGCCTTTCTCGACGAGATCCGCGACCGCGTGCCGATTTCACAGGTCATCGGCCAGCGCGTCGCGTGGGACCGCAAGAAAACCAATACGTCGCGCGGCGACTATTGGGCCTGCTGCCCGTTCCATGGCGAGAAGAGCCCATCCTTCCACTGCGAGGACAAGAAGGGGCGCTACCACTGTTTCGGCTGCTCGGTCTCGGGCGACCATTTCAAGTTCCTCACCGAACTCGAGGGACTGAGCTTTCCCGAAGCGGTCGAGAAGATCGCCGACATGGCCGGCGTGCCGATGCCGGTCCGCGACGAACGGGAAGAACAGCGTGAGAAGGAACGCGCCAGCCTGACCGACGTCATGGAGATGGCGACAGCTTTCTTCCAGGAGCGGCTGCAGGGACCGGAAGGCGCAAAAGCCCGCGCCTATCTGCGCGACCGTGGGCTGACGCCGGCGACGCAACATTCGTTCCGGCTCGGCTTCGCCCCTGACAGCCGCAATGCGCTGAAGGAGCATCTCGCCGCAAAAGGCGTGCCGAAGGCGGACATCGAGGCCTGCGGGCTGGTCCGCCACGGCGACGATATCCCGGTCTCCTATGACTGGTTCCGCGACCGCATCATGTTCCCGATCCCGGATTCGCGCGGCAAGATCATCGCCTTCGGCGGCCGCGCGCTCGCCGCCGACGCGGTGGCCAAATACATGAACTCGCCAGACACCGAGCTCTTCCACAAGGGCAATGTGCTCTACAATTTCGCCCGCGCCCGCCAAGCGATGGCAAAGGGGGCGCTCGCCAAAGGCGGCACGGTCATCGCCGTCGAAGGCTATATGGACGTGATCGCGCTGGCGCAGGCCGGCTTCGAGAATGTCGTGGCGCCGCTCGGCACCGCGCTCACCGAAAACCAGCTCGAACTTCTGTGGCGCATGGCGCCGGAACCGATGCTGTGCTTCGACGGCGACAAGGCCGGGCTGAAGGCCGCATGGCGGGCCGCCGATCTCGCGCTGCCATCGGTGCAGGCCGGTCGCTCGGCGCGCTTCGCTCTGCTGCCGGAGGGCAAGGATCCCGACGACCTGGTCAAGGCCGAAGGGCCGGATGCATTCCGCGCGATACTGGCCGACGCGCGGCCGCTGGTCGACCTGTTGTGGATGCGCGAGACGGCGGGCGGCGTCTTCGACACGCCGGAGCGGCGGGCCGAACTCGAGAAGACGCTGCGCGAACTGACCAGCCGCATCCGCGACGAAAGCCTGCGCTATCACTACAGCCAAGAGATGCGCGAGCGGGTGCTGAGTTTCTTCGGCTCCCAGCGCGGTGCCCGACAAAGCCGTCAGGACTGGAAACCCGGGCAGGGCAAGGCGGCCGCACCCGGCGGGCAGTTCGCCAAGGCTGGCAGCGGCCGCATGGCAATCACCGAAAGCCTCGGCCAGTCGGCGCTGGTCAAGCGCGGCGAGGGGATGTCGGTGCGCGAGGCGACGATCATCGTCGCGCTGGTCAACCATCCGCCGCTGATCGACGAGAATTTCGCCCATGTCGAGTTCCTCGACCTTGCCAATGCCGATCTGCAGCGGCTGCATGGTGCCATCCTCGACGCCATGGCGCACGACATGGCCAATGACCGCCATGCCGTGGTGGCGACGATCGAGCGTGCCGGCTGCGCCGAGATATGGGAGCGTGCCGTCGGCCTGATCCGGCGGGCGCGGCAATGGCCGGCGCTGGAGACAGCCGCACTCGATGATGCCCGCGACGCTCTGAACCAGGCGTTGCACTTGCAGCGCAGCGCGCGCACCTTACATAAGGAGTTGAAACAGGCGGAGGCGGCGCTCGAAGCGGATCCCTCGGACGAAAACTTCCGCCATCTGATCGAAATTCAGGCGCAATTCAGGGATGTACAAGCGACGGAAGCGCTGATCGAAGGATTCGGCGTCTCGTCGGGCAGGGCCGGGCGAGCCTAAGTGCAGCTGAGTGCAGGAATGAGAGCGCGGCCATGCCTCCTTAGGGGGCGGGGCGCGCTAAGTCGGGTAATTGATTCGCTTTTTTCATGCGAATCATGCGACAGGCGCTTGACCTTCGGACAGAATGGCGGAATCAGGACGATTCGAAACGTTAACCCGCACCCGCATCGACGGGAATGCAGCGATGTGGGGTACTGGTCACTGGACAGGCAGGCCGCCTGCCACAGATATCAGGGTTAATCTGGACTTAATGCATGTCGCCCAAGAGTGGTCGCCCAAGAGAGGAAACCGGTTTTGGGACAACGGCATGCACCAAACAATAGAGTTGATGCGGTTCGTGGCCCGGTGAAGCACGTTTAGAAAAACGAGCGTATCCGATTTGACTGGTCCGACAGCTTACGCGGCCCCGATGTCCGGCCGCTAGGAGAAGATAAAAACTATGGCGACTAAGGAAAAGGAAGAGGTCGAGACCGAACGCGAAGGCGCCACCGATGGCCCTCTGCTCGACCTTTCCGATGATGCTGTCAAGAAGATGATCAAGGCCGCCAAGAAGCGCGGCTATGTCACCATGGACGAGCTGAATTCGGTGCTGCCTTCCGAGGAAGTGACCTCCGAGCAGATCGAGGACACGATGGCGATGCTGTCCGACATGGGCATCAACGTCGTCGAGGATGACGAGCAGGGCGAAGAAGCCGAGGCCGGCGATACCGCGGCCGATGCCGAGGAAGACGCCAACGAGCTGGCCGAGCAGACCGGCACGGCGGTCGCCGCCACCACGACCAAGAAAGAGCCGACCGACCGCACCGACGATCCGGTGCGCATGTACCTGCGCGAGATGGGCTCGGTCGAGCTTCTGTCGCGCGAAGGCGAAATCGCCATCGCAAAGCGCATCGAGGCCGGCCGCGAGACGATGATCGCCGGCCTGTGCGAAAGCCCGCTGACCTTCCAGGCCATCATCATCTGGCGTGACGAGCTCAACGAATCCAAGATCCTGCTGCGCGAGATCATCGACCTGGAAGCCACCTATGCTGGGCCCGAAGCCAAGCAGGCGCCGGTGGTCGAACGCATCGAGGAGGCCCCCAAGGCCGAGGAAAAGCCGCGCCGCGGCCGCGACGAGGAAGAAGACATCACCAATGTCGGCGCCGATACGCGCGGCCTGACGGATGACGACGAGGAAGACGAGGACGAGGCGAGCCTGTCGCTGGCGGCGATGGAAGCCGAATTGCGCCCGCAGGTGATGGAGACGCTCGACGTCATCGCCGACACCTACAAGAAGCTGCGCAAGCTGCAGGACCAGCAGGTCGAGAACCGTCTGGCCGCGGCCGGCACGCTATCGCCCAGCCAGGACCGCCGGCTGAAGGAGCTGAAGGACCAGCTGATCAAGGCGGTGAAGTCGCTGTCGCTCAACACCGCGCGCATCGAGGCGCTGGTCGAGCAGCTCTACGACATCAACAAGCGGCTGGTGCAGAACGAAGGCAAGCTTTTGCGGCTCGCCGAAAGCTACGGCGTGCGGCGCGAGGAGTTCCTGAAGGAATATCAGGGGTCCGAGCTCGACCCGAACTGGACGCGCGCGATCGGCAATCTGACCTCGCGCGGCTGGAAGGAATTCACCAAGAACGAGAAGGATGCGATCAAGGAGCTGCGCGCCGAGATCCAGCATCTGGCCACCGAAACGGCGATCTCGATCCTGGAATTCCGCAAGATCGTCAACCAGGTGCAGAAGGGTGAGCGCGAGGCCGCGATCGCCAAGAAGGAAATGGTCGAGGCCAATCTGCGTCTCGTCATCTCCATCGCCAAGAAATACACCAATCGCGGCCTGCAGTTCCTCGACCTTATCCAGGAAGGCAATATCGGCCTGATGAAGGCGGTCGACAAATTCGAATACCGCCGCGGTTACAAGTTCTCGACCTACGCGACATGGTGGATCCGGCAGGCGATCACCCGTTCGATCGCCGACCAGGCGCGCACCATCCGCATCCCGGTGCACATGATCGAGACGATCAACAAGATCGTGCGCACCTCGCGCCAGATGCTGCACGAGATCGGCCGCGAGCCGACGCCGGAGGAACTGGCCGAAAAGCTCGCCATGCCGCTCGAAAAAGTGCGCAAGGTGCTGAAGATCGCCAAGGAGCCGATCTCGCTCGAAACGCCGGTCGGTGACGAGGAGGATTCGCATCTGGGCGATTTCATCGAGGACAAGATGGCGATCCTGCCGATCGACGCGGCGATCCAGGCCAACCTGCGCGAGACCACCACGCGGGTGCTCGCCTCGCTGACGCCGCGCGAGGAGCGTGTGCTCAGAATGCGCTTCGGCATCGGCATGAACACCGACCATACGCTGGAAGAAGTCGGCCAGCAGTTCTCGGTGACCCGCGAGCGTATCCGCCAGATCGAAGCCAAGGCACTGCGCAAGCTCAAGCATCCGAGCCGGTCGCGCAAGCTGCGCAGCTTCCTCGACAGCTGAGCTGGGAGTCGGGATTTATCTCCGCGAAGAATTGAGGGCGCCGACTGGCGCCCTTTTTCGTTTCAGGCGGTTGCGCATGAAGCCCTCCGGCGGTGGATCGGTCTCGGATGTCAGCCTGGGATTTCCGCCATGGCCGTGAAGGAGATTGCCGTGATCGGGCGGGTTTTTGAACCGGCTTTCCGTGGTCGCCGCCGACTGTCGCCTCAAGCCTGCAAATGATGGCAAGAATAGGTGCTTGCGGGACGTTCGTTGCGGGAGGATAATTTCGCGTCGGATGCATTTTCTGGGCGACAACCCGGATGCCCGCCCCGGCGAAGCCGCCGTGCTCCGTGGCCCCGGAGGGAGGTGTGCCATGACGACCTACATCATGCTGATGACCTGGACCGAGCAGGGCGCGAAAAACGTTCGCGACTCGCCCAAGCGGCTCGACGCGGCCAGGAAGCAGCTTGGCGAGATGGGCGGATCGTTCAAATCGTTCTACCTGACCATGGGCGAATACGACATGGTGGCGGTGGTCGAAGCGCCCGACGATGCGGTGCTGGCGCGTTTCGCGCTGATGTTGGCGGCGAGCGGCAACATCCGGACGCGAACGCTGAAGGCCTTCCCTGAATTCGCTTATCGCGAGATCATCACTTCGCTTGGATGAAGCGACCGGCAGGGTTTCCGGAAGTCGACAACCGGGTGCCGGCTTGACGGCGCTTTGCCGCAGGACGGGACGCCTCGCCGTGATAGAATGCGGCGAGGGAGATCGCGATGAGCAATTCTTCGATGTTGGCCATCGGCCTTGCCGCGTTGTCCTTGATGCCGATCCATGCCAGCGCCGCCGCGCAAAAACCGGTCGGCATGGCCAATCCAGCATCCGTCCATTGCGGGGAGGTTGGCGGGCGCCTGACAATCAGGAAGGACAAGGCCGGCAACGAATATGGATTCTGCCGCTTGCCCAACGGGCGCCTGTGCGAGGAGTGGGCGCTGTTTCGCGACGACAAATGCGTCGGGCCGAAGGCGGCCATGCGCGGCAAATGACCATGATAGAACCACACCCTTGCTGACCGTCTGGTACAACACGCGCTGCCCGGTCTGCGATGCGGGCATCGTCAGGCAGAAGCGCCGGCTGATCGAAGCGGTCAAGGCCGGCCGGATCGAATTTCGCGACATCAACCTGGAACCGGCGGCGCTCACCGGATTTGGGGCCTCGCTGGAGGACATCCGCCGCCGGCTGCACGCCACCGACGCGGATGGCCGCTTGCTGGTCGGCGCCGATGTGGCGATTGCCGTGTGGCAGGTGACGCCGGGCGAGGGCTGGCTGGCGGGCCTATTCGGCAACCGGTTGACCTTGCCGCTGACGCGGTTTGCCTACGATCGCTTCGCCGACCTGCTCTATGCCTGGAACCGGCGTAACGGCCGCTGGTAGCGGATTTCCCGTCGCCGCCCGGAACGCCGCAGCCCTGACCCGAAGAGATTGGGCTGGCGGCGCATTTAGATACATCGTAAGATATATCTTGACTCCGCAAGGGCGCGAGCCTAATTGAGATATATCGTAAGATAGAACTCAAGGAGCAATCAATGCACAAAGACAATCATTTCGGGCGCGGTCATTTCGGCGAACGCATGTTCATGCACATGGCCGGCAAATTTGGTGGCAGAGGGGGCGGCGGCTTTGGCCCGTTCGGCCATGGCGGTCGCGGTGGTGGGCGCGGTGGCCCGGGCGACATGTTCCGCGCCGGGCGCATGCTGGCCGACGGCGACCTCAAGCTGATCACACTGTCGCTGCTGGCCGAGGCGCCGCGCCACGGCTACGACATCATCAAGGCGCTGGAAGAGCGCACCAGCGGCATCTACAGCCCGAGCCCGGGCGTGGTCTATCCGACCCTGACCTTCCTGGAAGAGGCCGGCTATGCCGTCTCGTCGAGCGAAGGCAACAAGAAGGTGTTTTCCATCACCGAGGCCGGGCAGGCGCATCTTGCCGACAACCGCGAGATGATCGACGGCGTGCTCGACCATCTCGAGCGCTTCGGCCGCAAGATGGCCAAGGCGCGCGACTGGTTCGGCTGGAACGACGATGGCGAGGATCGGCGCGGTGGCCGCGGCGGGCGTGGTGAGCGCTCGGAAACGCGTGACGAATTCCGCGCCATCCGCCACCGGCTGCGGGCGGCGCTCGGCGACATCGTCGATGCCCCGGCTGAAAAGCAGGCTGAGGCGATCGCCATTCTCGAAGCCGCCGCGGAAGCGCTGGAGGCGCTGTCGCACAAGTGACGTAATCGGGCGGCATCGGGCGCCGACTGGGCGAGGATTGGGTTCCTCGCCCCCGCAAAGCGGGGGAGAGGTGACTCGGCGAAGCCGAGACGGAGAGGGGGAGTGGCTCGACCTCAAATGAATTCTGAGGAAACTCGCCCACGCCGCAGCCCCCTCTCCGACCGCTTCGCGGCCATCTCTCCCCCATTACCTGGGGGCGAGGAAACCAAGTTCTGCAAAGTCTCAAAAAAGCCCGGGTGACCGGGCTTCTTTCGTCAGATGTGCCGGCATCATTCCTTGCTGACATATTCGCTGATCAGCTTTTCGTTGCGCGCCTTCTCGATCTTGGCGGTCATCTCGGCCGACAGGCGTTCGTCGGTGCGGTACTTGACCAGGTTCACCAGGCTGCCGGTGAGCAGCAGGATGCCCATGGCCCAGTAGCCCTTGGTCGCCAGGTCGACCGGCGCCAGCCAGAGCGACAGGCCGAGCATGAAATAGGCGGCACCGACCGAAGCGGTGTTGAACATGATGTAGGTCTGATTGGCGTTCATTGGTGTTCTCCATTGGTTGGTGACGTCGATGGAACAAGGTCTGGAAGGCTGTTTTTCAGTTGATGGTCTTCAGGCGCTCGAGCACGTCCTTGGCGCGCACCTTCACCGCCGGGCCGTGGCCGGCATCGGCAAGGCGGTCGCGGATCGCTTCGTGACGCAGCTCGCCGTCGATCTCGTCGAGGATGCCGGCCTCCTCGAACGGATGGCTGCCGGCCTTGATGCGGGCCAGAAGCTCCTCGGCGTCGTTGAGGCTCGCCGACTGACCGATCGACCTGACGAGGCGCGACTGCGCCTTGCGCTCGGCATCGATGGCCCGG
Organism: Mesorhizobium opportunistum WSM2075; assembly: GCF_000176035.2. Lineage (NCBI taxonomy): Bacteria > Pseudomonadati > Pseudomonadota > Alphaproteobacteria > Hyphomicrobiales > Phyllobacteriaceae > Mesorhizobium > Mesorhizobium opportunistum. The sequence goes on from NC_015675.1 coordinate 2,544,785, forward strand.
GCCGAGATCATGCCCTGGTTGAGGTCGATGATGCGGCGATGCGCCCGCTCCACCGAAACGCGCATCCGCAACGTCTTTTCGCCAAGGCTCTGCACGGTGGCGCGGCGGACATCGCGTTCATTCTCCAGCTCGGCGACGGCCGCGGCACCGCTTTCGGCCAGCCCGTTGTTGCCGGCGGCGAGCGCGCTGATCGTGCGTGTTTCGAGATCGGCGTGGCGGCGGTCGAGCTGGCCGAGACTGGCCTGTTCGGCACGCTGGCGCACGATCAGCGTGGCCAGTGTCTGCTTGGCGGCGGCAAGTCCCGCCTCGGCGTCGCGGATGCGCTGCGCCAGAAGGTCGATGGCGAAGCGATCCTTGAGGCCGTCCTCCGCCCGTGCGCTGGCGCCGTCGAGCAATGTCCTGATCAGGCTAAGCATGGTTCTTCTCCCTTCGAAGCGTTGCGTGAACATCGTTCACGAAACCAACATAACAGCAAATGAACATTGTTCAAGATGCTTTTGAACGCTGTTCACAAAATCCCGAATATGGTAAACGGAGGGAAGGTCTGGTTCGAAACAACATGCTGCTTCCGCAGGACACTCACAAGGACTGAAATGGCACTGGACAAGGAAGAGACGGGCGAGCGGGTGCTGGCCATTGCCGAGGCGCTGCTCAACGAAGGCGGCATGGACAATCTGAAGGCGAGGACCGTGGCCGAGCAGGCGGGCATCTCGGTCGGCTCGGTCTACAATCTGTTTTCCGATCTCGAGGGGGTGCACCGTGCCGTCAACATGCGGCTGCTCGACCGACTGGGCGCCGCGGGGTCGGCGGCGATGGCCGATCTCGGCAAGCGAGGCATCACCGATGTGCGGCAACGCCTGCTGGCGCTGGCCGGCGCCTATGTGCGCTTTGTCGAGGCGCATCCTGGCAGTTGGCCGGCACTGCTCGCCTTCAATAGGCGTCGCCCGACGATGACCGAGCCGGATGCCTATGAAGCGCGGCTCGACCAGCTGTTCGAGATCATCGCCGGCGTGCTCGCCGGCGGCGACTTCGACCTCGACGACGATACGCGCCGCATTGCCGCGCGCACACTATGGTCAAGCGTGCATGGCATCGTCACCAGCGGCTATGCGGCGAGATCCGTGCGCGGGCAGGCCGACGAGATCGACAGGCAGATCGAGCTTCTGGTCTCCGTCTTCATCAGGGGGCTGGAACGCGGCGGCACATTCGCGCATGCTGGGACAACAGCGTCGTGAATCGCGAACAAGCCGCGGTTTGCAGGACGAACAAGGAGATTTGATCGATGTCTTTTCTGAAACGTCTTTTCGGCGGCGGGGGCGAGGCGACCGAGCCCACGAGTGCGGCACCGGCCAAGCAGGTCGAGCACAAGGGTTTCCTGATCAGCGCCACGCCCTACAAGGCCGATGGCCAGTACCAGACCTGCGGCGTCGTCTCCAAGGAGGTTGACGGCGTGGTCAAAGAACACAAGTTCATCCGCGCCGACCGCTTTGCCGGGCTCGACGACGCCGTCGACATCTCGATCAAGAAGGGCATCCAACTGGTCGATGAACAGGGCGAGCGGATTTTCGGATAGGGTGCAGACCGCGGCGTTGCCGTCGGGCCAATCAGGACGGACCTACCAAAATCTAGGCGCTGTGCACTGATGGTTCCATCGGGGTCGGCGGAGCCGCGAATCTGTGCTAAGCCGCCGCCAAACAAACCAGAGGACGACACCCGTGAGCGAACTGACCGTGGCCGAGGCGACCGAAAATATCTATGCCTCGCTGCGGGCGGACAATGCCGAAATCGACGCGCATATCGCGACGCTCAAGGCAGCGCTGACACGAGAGGGGATAAAAGAGGCGGTGTTCGATCCGACCAAGTTGGCGCAAAGCAACCGATCGGGCCGCAAGCTGATGCAAGCTTATTTCAGGCAGCGCGGCGTGAGCGTGAGGTTTTCGGAGTAGCCGAACCGCGGGCGGGGCGATCGCCACGGACGATGAGGCCGATGAACGGCCAGTGGCAGTTCGCGTTCGCGTGAGCGTCGAACATCATCACGCCCAGCCAAAACACACACCGGCCGAGGTCTCATCCCGGCCGGTGCGCAATCCAGACGGTTGCTATCCGCGCTTTTCGATGACCGCGTAGAGCACGTTGCGGTTCTCGCCGAAGAAGACCCGCGCCTCGACCGTGTTGCGATCGACGCTCGCGTTGACGACGTTCCACATGTCGACCTCGGAGCGCAGCAGCAGCACCCAGTCCATGAACATTTCCCGGTACCCGGCATCGGGGTTGCCTTCCGCGTAGTTGGCGAACAGGAACGTTCCGTTCGGCTTCAACATCTGAAGGCAGGTCTTGGTGAGTTTCACGGCGACGTTGTGCTGGAGGTAGTCGTAAAGGCCGGAGGCGTAGATGAAGTCGAACTTGCCCATCTTGTGGCCCCTGGTGAGCACGGTCCGCACCGAGCCGTCGACGGCTTCGATCGCGGTGCCCTGGAAGTCGCGCGCGATCAACCCGACGCTCTGAGGATCCTGATCGAGCGCAACCCAGCGCTTGAGGCGGCCCTCGGCCAGGGCGACGGAGCGATTGGCTTCACGCAAATGACCGGCCGCGATTGCCAGGACCTCGGTCTGCGGTCCGCTCTTGGCTGCAATCTCGTCGACATAGCGGGTCAAGAGATCGCGCCGTTCCCGTGCCGCGACGCATGACGGCACGTCCTGGGTATGGGTGTATAGCGCCTTGCCGATCTCCGAGGCGTTGGCCACGCTCTCGGCCACGTGCGGATCACAATAGATGTAGTCGAGCAACTGCGCGTCGCCGGCATAGCCCCTGGGCTTGTTGAAGGACCACCGCGTCAGCGGGTCCTCGAGAAAATATTCCAGGATCGGATGGTTCTGCGCCACCGGTATCAAGGCTTGCCAGACGTCGGGATGGAGCCTGGAACGCATCGCTTCGAGAAGCGACATCAGACGGCGAATGATCTCGGCAGGATTTTTTCCCTGTTCGATCTGCTGATGCGCCGTGTGGAGAACGAGCGCCAGCTCGACGCGAGCGGTTTCGGACGCTTCGCCATGCTGCTCGGGCCTTCCGCGGCGCAGGCTCCCGGCGATCATTTCGGCAGTAATCAGGCTTTTGCCGTCAAACACAGTTTGCACACCAAGACTCCATAGTTAACAGTCAGTTAACTTATTACGTAGAATGCTTGGTTTGCCAATGTCGGCTCGCGGGCATTTTATGGTTATGATTAATTTCCCGCTAACCATCTTGGGTCGTTGGGTGCCGTCCAAGTCGAATTCCGGGTTTGAGTTAACCGAAACTTGTGCTGCACGATTGCATGATTTTGTGCATCGCAATCGCTGTCGCGTCCTAAGGAGCCGGCCCGCGTGGGGGCAGAAACGAGAAGAGAGGCCGGAACGCTTGACCCCCCTTCCCTGGGGGGGATCGCGAGCGAACGCGTGTCGCCTGGACTGGCCGACATAGCGCATGCGGAGCCGTTCGAACCGCGCTACGAACTGGGCCCCTACGAACTCCGAACCCTCTACCGCACCGAAGCCCAGGCGAAGCGAAGAAAGGAAGCCAGACCAGGGCTTTGGATCGCTGTTGCCATCTACGTCCTGTTCTCCCTAACGGATCTGCTGCTGATCCCGGATGTGGCTGCCCGTACGATCGCGGCGCGCTTCGCGGTTGGCTTGACCGCGCTTCTGATCCTGGAAGGACAGCTTCGCCGGCGAGCCGCGACGGGATGGCTTGACGTGACTTGCGCCGCGGCCATCATCTTTGGTTATGTTGGCTGGTTATGCCCGGCAGTCATGAGCGCAGACAAGGAGAGCGTCTCTTACTATATGGTCTTCGGCACCATATTCATGATGAGCGCCAATCTATTTTTTACATTCAGGTTCAAGATCTCCATCATAACCTCCACTATAATTTTGTGTATATTGTACGTCGTAAATTATTACATGCCCTCTACACCTGTGTACAAAATGGTATTTGCGACTTTCTACATATCGTGTTTCGCATTCACGTCATATGTGAACTGGAAACTGAATGAGGAGCGCTACAACGTCTTCCTGAACGCGTTGGAAGCCAGAATTCAGCACAAGGAAGCCACCGAACGCGGCAAGGCCCTGCTGAGACTGTCGCGGACCGATCCGCTTACAGGTCTGGAGAACCGGCGGGCGATCGACGAGAAGCTGCGCGACTACTGGAACGACTGGCAAAAGCTTGGCACCGGTTTTGTGGCGATCCTGATCGATGTGGACTTCTTCAAGAAATTCAATGACTGCTATGGCCATCAGGAGGGGGACCGCTGCCTGATCCAAGTCGCCAACGCCCTCAGCGACATGATCAAGCACTATAATGGTTCGATCGGCCGCTATGGCGGCGAAGAATTCATCGTGCTTGCCCGCATGGAGAAGAAAGACCAGGTCGCGGATCTTGCGGAAGCCATCTGCCGCACGGTGGAGAACCTGGCGATTGCCCACGAGCTGCGGCGAGACGGCATCTCGATCGTGACGGCGAGCGTTGGCGCCGCCTTCACCAGGAAGCAGACTGGCGCCAAGCTGGAGAAGATCATCCACGAGGCCGATCGCGCGCTCTATCTGGCAAAGGCCGGCGGTCGAAATTGTGCCCGGCTGTTCGATCCAACGGACCCCCAGAGCAGCGACGAGAGCGAGAACCTTGCGGCCTTGCTGAAGATCGCGATCGGGCAGGATCTCGTTTCACTCGTCTATCAACCGATCAAGGACGTCGCCTCAGGCCGGGTTGAAGCCGTGGAGGCGCTGATGCGCCTCAAGATGCTCGACGGCACATTGGTTCCGCCGAGCCTGTTCATTCCCGTCGCGGAACGGACCGGGTCGATCCTGGAACTCGGACGCTGGGCCATAAGGACGGTATGCGCCGAACTCCTGGCGGACGATCACGTCCGTCTCGTCAGTGTCAACGTCTCTCCGATCCAGCTCAAGACACCTGGCTTCGCCGCGTCCGTCGCGACCATTCTGGGCGAGACCGGCGTGACCGGCAACAGGCTGGCCTTCGAAATCACCGAAGGGCTGGAGATGGAGATGCACTCGGATATCCTCCGCTGCATCAGCGACCTGAAGCTGCTGGGGATCAAGATCTGGCTCGATGACTTCGGTACCGGCTTCGCTGGCCTTTCGTGGCTTCGCCTGATCGATTTCGACACTGTGAAGATCGACCGCTCGTTCCTTCACGACTGCGCCACGCCGAACGGCAAGGCGATGCTGCAGGACATTATTGCCCTGGTGCGAAATCGCGGCCACAAGATCCTGGTCGAGGGCGTGGAAACCGAAGAGCAGATGGCCCTCATGCGTGAGTTCGGCATCGACAAGGTCCAGGGCTTCCATGTCGGCCGCCCCGTCCCCGCCGCAAACGTCCAGGCAAACCGGGCCGTCCAAAGACGGCCATTCACGGTCCTCAAGTCGGCATAACAATGCCATAGACCCTTGGCGAAGACTGGCTTCGCCAAGCGCCCCGCAACGGTTCCTGTCCGCCCTTCTATGCTGTCCGGAGCTGTCTTTGCGGCAGCGGCGGGAAGGCGATCGCTATGCCCGCGGCACCGAGGCCGATAAGGGCCGAGCCGATGAACAGCCAGTGGTAGTTGGCATAGGCGTCGAACACCATGCCGCCGGCGAGCGGTCCCAGCGCCATGCCGAGGCTGGACAGCATGGTAGCGGCGCCGAACACGGTGCCGAGGATGCGCTGGCCGAAATATTCGCGCGCCAGCACGGCGTAGAGCGGCATGACCCCGCCATAAGTGGCGCCGAAGATGACCGCCAGCATATAGAACTGGTCGAGCTGGCTGATCGAGAGATAGGCGGCAATGACGATCGCCTGGATCACGAGGCCCGCGATCAACACCGGCTTGACGCCGAGCCTGTCGGCCAGCACGCCGTAGAGAAGCCGGCCGCCAAGCCCCGCGAGGCCCTCGACGCTGTAGATCGAGACCGCCGCCATCGGAGCGACGCCGCACAGCATGGCATAGCTCACCATGTGGAAGATCGGGCCGGAGTGCGCGGCACAGCAAGCGAAGAAGGTCAGCCCCAGCACGATGAATTGCGGTGAGCGCAGCGCCTGGCCGACCGTCAGGCCGGCGCCTTCGGCAACCGGCGTGGGGCCGGCGGCGGCCGGGGCGGGTTTTGGCGGCTGGCGCACCAAAAGCACCGCCGGCAACAGCAGCACCCAGGCCATGATGCCGATGTCGAACATGGCGGTGCGCCATTCATAGGCCGAGATGAGCCAGCGGGCGAAGGGCGAGATCGTCATCGGTGCGACACCCATGCCGGCCGAGACCAGCGAAACCGCAAGGCCGCGATTGGTCTCGAACCAGCCTGTGGTCAGCGCGATCATCGGCGCGAAGAAGGCGCTCGCCGCGAGACCGACGAGCACGCCATAGGTGATCTGAAAGGCCAGCAGGGAGCCGGCGCGGCTGGCCAGCACCAGCGCCAGTCCGAGCAGCACCGCACCGATCGCCACCACGAGACGGGCGCCGAAGCGGTCCGACATGGCGCCCCAGGCGAAGCCACCAAGGCCCATGACCAGGAAGTTGAGCGTCATGGCGCTCGAAATGCCGGCGCGCGACCAACCGGTGTCGATCGCCATCGGCTCGAGGAAGATCGCCAGCGAAAACATCGTGCCGATGGCGACACAGGACATCAGCGCGCCAGCCGCGACGATGACCCAACGATAGGAAAGGCTCATGTTTCTTCTCCCAGCCGGGAGCAGGATCGATCTTTCGATGCCGCCCGGCAATTCCGGTTGCGTCCGAAGGACGTCCGAGCCGCGATCAAATCGACATTCCAAATGGAATTTTTTCTGGGATCAGGTGATGGGCAGGCTGGGGCGCCTAGAGATGCTGGCGGATGAAGGCTCCCACCATGTCGACGGCTTCGCGCGCTGCCTGCAACTGGGCAAGGTTGGAGGGAAAGACATGCGTCATGCCTTCCCAGATATGCAGCGCCGCCTCGCCACCCGCGTTCGACGCTGCCTCGACAACGCGGCGTGAATCGTCGAGCAGGATCTCGTCATAGCCGACATGGACCAGCAGCGGCGGCAGGCCGCCCAGAGGCTGATAGAGCGGCGAGGCGCGCGGATCGGTAGGGTCGGCGCCCTTGAGACAAAGGTCGGCCGCCTTTTTCAGCTCGTCGCGTCTCACCAGCGGATCGGATTCTGCTCTCGTCAGCATCGAGCCGCCGGCCAGCGCAAGGTCGGTCCATGGCGACATCAGCGCTGCGCAACGGGGCATGACGCCGGTGCCTTGCCTGGCTTTGGCGGCCGCCAGCGCCAGCAAAGACAGGGCAAGGCCACCGCCGGCCGAATCGCCGGCCATCGCGATCGCCTCGTAGTCCATGTCGCAAAGGCCGGTGAACGCGGCTTGGGCATCCTCGATGGCGGCAGGGAAAGCATGCTCCGGCGCCAGCCGGTAGTCGGGAATGAAGGCCGGCGCGCCGGCGCGTTGCACGATCTGGCTGACGAAGTTGCGATGACCGATGGCGGAGCCCAGAACATAGGCGCCGCCGTGCAGGTAAAGGATCGCGGCGCGGGTTGCCTCGGTCTCTGGCCGGCACCACCAGCCCGATACCACTCCGACCGTCGCCCTCTCGAAGCTGACGCCGTCGGCGGCAGGCGTGTGTTGCATCAGGTCTTCGAAAGCCGGGCGCGACACCGGCGAAAACTCAAGCGCGGGCAGCGTGGACAGCATCGTGCGCATCGCCTGCATGACCGCGCGGTCGCGCTCGTCCTCGGGGTGGATTTCAACGCTCATAACGGGCCTGCCCGGATTACGGCTTGAGAAGTTCGGTGCGGAATTGCGGCGCGAGCGCCGCGGCTTTGGCGAGGAAGGCGCCGAATTCCGCCGGGCTGAGTTCCGGGGCGGCGGCAGTGCGACTCTCCACCGGTGTGCCGACTTGGGCGAAAAACTTCTCCTGTCCCGCCGGCGCGCACAGACACAGCATGCGCACGTCCGTGCCCGAGACATTGCGGAAGGAATGCGGCGCGTTGGCAGGGATGTTCACCGTCATGCCTGCCTTGGCCACGCATTTTTGGCCACGGAAGGTGAATTCGATCTCGCCTTCCAACAGGTGAAACGTCTCCTCGAAATCGTGCCGGTGGGGACCGGGACCGCCGCCGTCGGGAACCTTCATGTCGATGAGGCAGAAGCGCCCAGCCGTCTGCGCGCCGGAAAGCAGGATGGTGTAGGTGTCGCCCACCACCGCCAGATGCTGGAGCGACGGATCGTCGGGATCGACAATCGACAACTGGCGGTTGGGATCGTCGGCAGGGATTGTAAATTCAGGCATGTCTGATCTCCAGGGTCGGCGAGGCTCCCAGCCTTCTGTCAGTGGTAGCTGCTGGCTGGTGCCAAAGCACCAAAAAGCTCGTTCGACCGGCTGGACTCACTGTCCCACGGATGGAACAGTCGCCGGCATGATCGATCTCAACGATTTGCGCGTCTTCGAAAGAGTGGCGGCGACCAGCAGTTTCTCGGCGGCCGGCCGCGCGCTCGGCCTGCCGAAGTCGACGGTCAGCCGCAACATCGCAAGGCTCGAGCAGCAACTGGGTGCGCGGCTGTTCCAGCGTACCACCCGCGCGGTGATCCTGACCTCCGCCGGGGAGGCGTTGCAGGCACGTTGCGCCGACCTGATGGCGCGGATTGACGAGACGGTTGCCTATGTCGAGGGCCTGAGCGGCGAGCCGCGCGGCCTGCTGCGGGTCAGCGCCGGGATCGGCTTCGGCATTAACGTCCTGTCGCGGCACCTGCCCGAATTCCTTGCCCGCTTTCCCCATGTCGACGTGTCGCTCGACCTGACAAGCCGCGACCTCGATCTTGTCGCCGAGCGGGTCGACGTGGCGATCCGGATGGGGCCGCTGCCGGATTCCGCACTGGTGGCGACACGCCTTGGCAGCGTGCGCCGCTGCCTCGCCGCTGCGCCGGACTATCTCAGCCGGCACGGCAAACCGCTGACGCCGGCCGATTTGTCAAAGCATGAATGCATCGAGATGCCCCGCGGCGATGGCCGGATGCGGACCTGGCATTTTTACCGGGGCGGCGAGATGGCCGCGGTCGATGTCCACAACCGGGTCAGCGTCAACGATGCGTTGACCATTCATCAGCTCGTCCGCAACGGCGCGGGTCTGGGCGTGCTTTCCACCTATCTCTGCGTCGACGATTTCGCCGAAGGCCGTCTCGTCCCGCTGCTCGCCGATTGGGACATCGCACCGGTCGAGGTCAATCTCCTCTTCCCGAGCAAGCGCGAGTTGTCGCAAACCGTGCGCAGCTTCGTGGATTTCATGCGCAAGGTTTCAGTCCCCAACGAGCACTGGCAAGGCGGCATCGTCGCGACGGGCTGATGCCGGTATTCTCCCGCCTTGCGGGGCACCTCAGATCGGCAGTTCCAGCGTGTATTTGATGGTCTGGCTGGGAACGTCGGTCTTGACGTTCTGGACGCCCTTGATGCGGCTCAGATGCTCCGACTGGAAGCGGCGATAGTCGTCGATGCTGTCCGCCACGATGCGCACCATGGCGTCGCAGTCGCCGAGCATCAGGTAGCATTCCATGACCTGGGGCAGCTTGGCCACTTGGGTGGCGAAATGCTCGATCGTGTCCTCGTCCTGCGCCTTCAGCCAGATGCGGGTGAAGAAGGTGAGGCCCTTGCCGATGCTGGCCGGATTGAGCACGGCGACATAGCGGTCGATGACGCCGGCCTCCTCCAGGAGCTTCACGCGGCGCAGGCAAGGCGAGGGCGACAGGCCGACTTCATTGGCCAGATCGTTGTTGGCCATGCGGCCGTCGCGCTGCAGTGCGCGCAGGATGCGCTTATCGATCTCGTCAAACTTCATGGTGTCGAATTCCATCTTTTTTGGCATCCGTGACATTCAGTGCCAAAAATAGATGGAATGCGACGATGTTCGCAACCAAATTGCGGAGGGATGTGGGTATCTTTGCCCTTGGCATCACGAGAGTTCAAAGGCAGGGAAGCGGCGGCCGCGAGGCCGGCCGACGGCAAGGCATGAGCATTTCCGGGACATGAGCATTTCACAGACAGTCGAAGCGGCGGGCGACGGTTCGGGATCGGAGTTCCGCCGGGGCGTGACATCCTGCGCGCCGGTGCTGCTCGGTACCATTCCCTATGCGCTGGTGCTCGGCGCGCAGGCCACGCAGAAAGGGCTGAGCACGGTCGAGTTGTCCATGATGACGGGGCTGAACTTCGCCGGCGGCTCGGAATTCGCGGCGATTCAGTTGTGGACGTCGCCGCCGCATATCCTGCTCATCGTCGCCATCACCTTCCTGGTCAACAGCCGTCATCTGCTGATGGGAGCGGCGCTGGCGCCGTTCCTGCGCGACCTGCCGCGGCGCAAGGTGTTTCCGGCACTGTTCTTCATGTGTGACGAAAGCTGGGCGCTGGGCTTGACCGATGCCAGACAGCGCACTGCTGCCGGCATCACGCCGGCCTTCAGCCCGCGCTACTACATGGGTGCCGCACTGGCGATGTATCTGACCTGGGTGGCCTTCACCACGCTGGGCGCCTTGCTTGGCCCGATGCTTGGCCATGTCGAGACCTACGGTTTCGATATGGCGTTTCCGGCGGTCTTCCTGGTGCTGATGCGCGGCATGTGGAAGGGAGTGGCGGCGGCACGGCCCTGGCTGGTCAGCCTGGTTGTCGCCGCACTCATCTATCTCTTCGTTCCCGGCGCCTGGTACGTCGCGGCGGGTGCGGTGTCGGGGCTGGTCGCGGCCTGGCTGATGGCAGGTGACGCATGATCGATGGGGCGACCGTTTTCACCATCGTGCTGATGGCCAGCGTCACCTATCTGACGCGGATCGGCGGCTATGTCGTGCTGCGCAACCGCGTGCTCAGTGCCCGTGCCACGACGGTGATGGAGGCGGCACCCGGTTGCGTGCTGATCTCGGTCATCGCGCCGGCCTTCGTGTCCCGAAATCCGGCTGATCTCCTGGCGCTGGCCATCACCTTTGTCGCCGCGACGCGCCTGTCCATGCTGCCGACCGTGCTGATCGGGGTCACCGCGGCGGGTCTGCTCAGGCATTTCATTGGCTAGAAACGAAAAAGGCAGGCGGTTAGAAACGAAAAAGGCAGGCGCGGGCGCCTGCCTTTGATACGATGCAGATCCGTCCTCTAGGCGGCTGTCGCGACATCCCGGCTTGCCGCCACCACGGCATCTACCTTGGCGGTCGCCTTGGCCAAAGCGGCCGCGACCGCGTCGGGGCCCATGCTGACGCCTTCGATGCGGATGACATCGACATCGGTCATGCCGAGGAAGCCGAGCACGCCGCGCAGATAGGGAATCGCGTGATCGAACTGCACGGCCGCACCTTCGGAATAGACGCCGCCCGAAGCCAATACGACATAGACCTTCTTGCCGGTGACGAGGCCCTTGGGCCCGTTTTCACCATAGGCGAAGCTCCTGCCGGAGCGGGAAATATGGTCGACCCAGGACTTCAGCGTAGAGGAGATGTTGAAGTTGATGAAGCCGGTGGCCAGGATGACCGTGTCGGCGGCGAACAATTCGTCGAGCACGACGTCGGAGACGCCGACGACCTCGGCCTGGCGCTGGGTGCGGGCTTCAACGGGCGTGTAGATGCCGGTTGCATAGTCCGCATCGATATGCGGCAGCGGGTTGGCGACGAGGTCGCGCACGACAAGCGTGTTCGAGGGATCGGCGGCGACGAGCTTCTCAGCGAATTCGGTGGCGATGCGGGTCGAGTGCGAGGCAGCGCCGCGCGGGCTCGAAGTGACGAGAAGAATGGACATAGCGGGTCTCTCCAGTGGAATGAATTGTCCCGCCACATATGGGGCTATCGATCCATCGGATAAACTGGTATATTTTCTATACGATCCATCAATAAAATAGATATCGTCATGCAACCCAATCCGACACTCGACCAGCTGCAGATCCTTGTCGCCGTAGCCGACACCGGGAGTTTCTCGGCCGCCGGCCGCAAGCTCAACCGGGCTCAATCCGTCATCAGCTATGGCATCGCCAATCTCGAGGCGCAGCTTGGGCTCAAGCTGTTCGAGCGCGAGGGCACGCGCGAGCCGCAACTGACCGAGATCGGCCGGGCGATGCTGGAGGATGCAAGGCGCATGATTGGCGTGCTGCAGCGTATGCGTTCGCGCGCCGACGGCCATCATCACGGGCTGGAAGCCGAGGTGGCGCTCTCGGTCGATGCGTCGTTGCCCTCATCGGTACTGGTGCGGGTGCTGAAGGCGTTCGAGATGCAGTTTCCGACCGTGATGCTGCGCCTGCATATCGGCACGCTCGGCCTGATCCCCGATCATGTGGTCAGCGGACAGGCCGATCTCGGCATTGGCGGCTTGCTGGGCGATGTCGACGTGCATCTGGTGCGTATCGGCTTCATGTCGATCGTGCTGGCCGCAGCCCCCAGCCACCCGCTGGCGCTGCTGCCGAAACCGCTGGCGCTCGAGGATGTGCGTGAACACACCCAGCTTGTCGTGACCGATCAGTCCGAACGCACCAAGGGACGCGATTTCGGGGTCTTCGCCTACCGGACCTGGCGTCTCACGGATATGCGCACCAAACACATGCTGATGCGCGAGGGCCTCGGCTGGGGCGGCCTGCCGCGCTGGCTGATATCAGACGATCTGGCAAGCGGCCGGCTGGTGGAAATCGACCTTGAACCCTTCAGCGAGGTGCGCTCGCCGCTGTTTGCCATGCATCGCAACGACACCAGCCCGAAGCCGGCGGCCGCCTGGCTGATCGAGCGGTTCAAGCGCGGGCTTGGCTGCTTCAACGAGTTCGAGCCGGGTGAGGTGCCCGCGGAAGAGCCGGAAACGTCCAACGCGCAAGGGTGAGCTCGGCGATGGCCGAACGAGGACGTCAGGCCGCAACAAGGCATTGCCGTTCCCTTGTTGGCAGCCGGCTTGGCACCCGGCGCCTCAAATAGATTGCGATCGAACTCTATCTCTGATATAAATGTCGAACGAAATCTAAATTAGAGGTCGACATGAGAGTGAGCCGTGCGCAGGCGGAAGCAAATCGCGAAGCGGTGATCGACGCCGCGAGCCGGCTTTTTCGAGAGCATGGCTTCGATGGCATCGGGCTGAAGGACCTGATGAAGGGCGCCGGCCTCACTCAGGGTGGGTTCTACAAGCAGTTCGAATCCAAGGACGATCTGGCCGCACAAGCATCGAGGCGGGCGATGGAGCACGCGACCCGGAGATGGTCGGCCGCTGCCGCCGCAAGCCCTGACCCGCTCGAGGCCGTGATCGGTTTCTACCTTTCACCCGGACATCGCGAAACGAAGGGCGAGGGTTGTCCATTGGTGGCGCTTGGCTCGGACGCGGCGCGTCAAAGCGAGGAGGTGAGAGAGCCATTCCAGGATGGCATCGCGGCTCACCTCGAGATTCTCGACCAATTGATACCTGGGGCCGAGGGACCGGGAGACCATCGCAAAGCCATGGCGGTGCTGTCGCTCATGGTGGGTGCTGTAACGATCTCCCGCATACTGAAAGATGAGGAGATGTCGCGGCGTTTTCTCAGCGCTGCCGCTGGCGAGGTCAGGCAAATTGCGGCTTCGCGGGAATAGCTCCGCTCCGGTACGCACTGCGCACGTTTGACGACCTCGCGGCGCGCCATTCGCCGAAATGAACAAGCGGTGATCGCGATGTGGTCGCCACGACGCTGTCGCGCGAAGGGGATCCAACAGAATGACAACCGGAGTAAACATGCGTCGTATCGTTATTACAGGCATGGGAGCAGTTAGCCCGCTCGGAGCCAACGTGGCGACTTCCTGGTCCCGCCTCTTGGCTGGTCGCTCGGGCATCCGGAGGCTTGCGGACGATGTCGTGGGAGACCTGCCGGCAAAGATCGGCGCAACGGTTCCCTCCCTGCAGGAAGACCCCGAAGCCGGCTTCGACCCAGACACCGTCCTGGCCCCGAAGGAACAGCGCAGGGCAGACCGCTTCATCCTCTTCGCACTGGCGGCGGCGGAAGAGGCGCTGTCCCAGGCGAAGTGGAAACCAGTCTCGAACGATGACAAGGCCCGTACCGCGACGATCATCGCTTCGGGTGTCGGAGGATTTCCGGCGATAACCGAAGCTGTGAGAACCGTCGATCAGCGCGGTGTTCGGCGTCTGTCGCCATTCACCGTGCCATCGTTCCTGGTGAACATGGCCGCGGGACAGATTTCCATCCGATACGGCTTCAAGGGACCGCTTGGCGCTCCGGTGACGGCGTGCGCGGCCGGCATTCAGGCGATCGGCGACGCGGCGCGTCTTATCCGCGCCAATGAAGCCGACATCGCGGTGTGCGGCGGAACCGAAGCCTGCATGAACGCGGTCAGTCTCGGCGGTTTCGCGGCGGCACGCTCCCTCTCGACATCCTTCAATCACCGTCCCGATCAGGCCTCCCGTCCGTTCGACATGTTGCGTGACGGCTTCGTCATGGGTGAGGGGGCCGGTGTCCTGGTCGTCGAGGCATTGAGCCACGCGCTCGCGCGTGGCGCCAAGCCGCTCGCCGAGCTCGTCGGCTACGGCACGACGGCGGACGCTTATCACATCACATCGGGTCCCGAGGATGGCGACGGTGCGCGCCGAGCCATGGAGATCGCGATCAGCCAAGCGGGCATTTCGGCACGGGACGTCCGCCATCTCAATGCGCACGCGACCTCCACGCCGGTCGGCGATGCCGGGGAGATCGAGGCGATCAAAAGGGTCTTTGGCGCGGATTTCAGCATAGCTGTCAGCGGGACAAAGGCGGCGACCGGACATCTGCTGGGAGCGGCCGGCGGGCTTGGCGCCATCTTCACGATCCTTGCGCTCAGGGATCAGGTCGCGCCGCCGACGCTCAACCTGACTGCCCCCGATCCGACCGGCGACGGGATCGATTTCGTCGCAAACCAAGCCCGGCCAACGGAGATGGACTACGCGATCTGCAATGGCTTCGGCTTTGGAGGGGTCAATGCCAGTGCGTTGTTCCGGCGCTGGACGGACAAGTCATCCAGCGCGAGCGCCGAAGGATCCTCCGGCTGAGATTGCCCCTGACCGCGCCCGCGCATGCCGCATTTCAAGAACACAAATCCAGCTCAAAGAAAGAAGCGAATTCCATGAACAAGATCAATCCCGGCGTCGCCTTGGTGACAGGGGCATCTTCCGGCATCGGCCGCGCTACGGCTGATGCCTTGCTAAGCGCGGGCTATCGCGTATTCGGAACCAGCCGTCGCACGGCCTCCAAGCAATCCGACGGCGTTACCATGCTGACCTGCGACGTGACCGATGATGCGTCTGTCGCGAAACTCGTCGATGACGTCCTGGCCAAGGCCGGACGCATCGACCTGCTCGTCAACAATGCCGGCATGGGTCTGTTTGGCGGTGCGGAGGAGTCCTCGACCGCCCAGGCCCAGGCGCTGTTCGACGTGAACGTCTTCGGCGTCTTCCGCGTGACCAACGCGGTGTTGCCGGCAATGCGGCGCCAAGGGAAGGGCAGAATCGTCAATCTGAGTTCGGTACAGGGGTTCATCCCAGCCCCCTATTTCGCGCTCTACGCGTCGACCAAACATGCCATCGAGGGCTATTCCGAATCGCTCGATCACGAATTGCGCCCGTTCGGCATTCGCGTTTCGCTGGTGGAGCCGGCCTACACCCGTACTTCATTCGAGGACAATCTCGCCGCCCCCGATCAGTTGCTCGATATCTATGACTCCGCGCGCTCCGGCATGACCATGGCCGTGCGGAAATCGATGGAAAAAGGCGATGCGCCCGAAGTGGTAGCGGCGACGATCTTGGCCGCTGCGGTCGATCCCGCTCCGAAAAAGCGCTATGCGGCGGGAAAGATGGCGCGCCAGGTCAGTTTGCTGCGCCGCTTCGTCCCCGCATCCGCATTCGACAAAAGCCTGAGAAGGCAACTCGGGCTGCCGGTCTGAGACGGGCGTTGGTTTACCGCTGTTTCGAAGGAAACGATGAATCGCGTCAGGCGCGGGACAGTCCGTCGATCAGCGCCATGAGAACGGCGCGATAGTCCTCGGTCGAGGCGCCGGCCTCGATGGCAAGTGCCGCGCGGTCGAACGCAGCAGCAAGCAGCGCGGTCAGTGCTTCCGCCGGCAGTCGTGTCATCGTGTTGGCGCGCATGGCCGTGACCAGGCCCTCGCGCAGCGCGCGGTTGCCGTGGCGGTTGTCGATCGCGTCCATGGCGGCGCGGCCGAGCACGGCAGGGCCATCAAGCAGCAACAACCGCGTGCGGCCGGGCACGCGCATGGCGGCGAGATAGGCGTCCGAGCCGGCGATCAATGCATCGCGGGCTTCCAGCGAGGAAGGGGAGGCGCGATCGATCTCGTCGGCCACTGCCTGCGCCTCCTGCTCGACCACGGCGGCAAACAGCGCCTGCTTGTCGGCAAAGTGGTGGTAAAGCGCGCCACGCGTCACGCCGGCGGCGGCGGCGATCTCCGGCGTGCCCGTCTCGGCATAGGATTTTTCCGTGAACAGTTTTCGCGACGCCGCGATCAGGTAGGCGCGCGTCGCCTCGGTGCGGTCGCGGTTGGAGCGACGCGCGGATTCTTGTTGCATACATACAGCCTGTATGTAATTCAATTTACATGCAGACTGTATGTTAGTTGACGGGAGAAGGAAAGATGAAGACCACGAGCTATTATCCGGTGCTGATGACCGGCGACGTCGCCGGCACGGCGGGCTTCTATGTCGAGCATTTCAGCTTCAAGCCGCTGTTTGAAAGCGACTGGTACGTGCACCTCCAATCGGTGGAGAGCAGCAGGGTCAATCTCGGCATTGTCCAGGGCGACCACGAGACGATCCCGCAGGAGGGGCGGGGGCGCATATCAGGCCTGCTGATCAATTTCGAGGTGCGCGATCCCGATGCGGTCTACGAGCGGATTCTTGCCGCCGGGCTGCCGATCCTGCGAACGCTCCGCGACGAACCTTTCGGCCAGCGCCATTTCATCACCAAAGACCCCAATGGTGTGCTGATCGACGTGATCAAGCCGATCCCGCCCAGCGACGAATTCCTGGCAAAGTACGCGCAGGGCGCGGCGGGGAGGTGAGGCCGCTAGCCAGCCCGCGCCACCGGCGTCACCGTCACCTGGCTGATGCCGGTGCGACGCACCACGGTGCATAGCGTCTCGCGGCCGATGCGTTCGGCGTCGAGCATGCGCACGAGGTCATCGACACCAGTGACCGGACGCCCATCGATGGCGGCGATGATGTCGCCCTCCTTGAGGCCTGCCCTGGCCGCCGGGCCGTCCTTCTCGATGCTGCGCAGGCGCACCGCCGTCTTGCTCGACACTTGCGACAGCAGCGCCGCGCGGCGCGGCAGGTTGACGGTGTCGGCCGAGATGCCGATGAAGGCGCGGCGCACGCGGCCGAAGCGGATGATTTCCGAAATGACGAACCTGGCGGTGTTGGAGGCGACCGCGAAGGCGATGCCTTGCGCACCGTGGATCATGGCGGTGTTGACGCCGATGACCTCACCGGCCGACGACACCAGCGGCCCGCCGGAATTGCCCGGATTGAGTGCCGCGTCGGTCTGGATGACATCGTCGATCAGCCGGCCGGTCGAGGCCCTCATCGAGCGGCCGAGCGCGGAGACGACGCCCGAGGTGACGGTCCATTCGAAGCCGAGCGGGTTGCCGATGGCAATGGCGATCTGGCCGCGCCGCAGCCGCTTGGAATCGCCAAGCGGCGCGACATCGACGAAGCTGCCGTCGGCGCGCACCAGCGCGATGTCGGTGTCGGGGTCGCGGCCAAGCACGTGGCCTTCGCTGGAGGCGCCGTCGGGCATCGAGACGCGCACCGTTCTGGCGTCGCCGACGACGTGGAAGTTGGTGGCGACCAGCCCGTCCGGCGCAATGACGAAGCCGGAGCCGTGGCCGCCTTGGCCGCCGAGCCGCTCGATGCGGCAGACGGCCGGACCGATGCGGTCGACCGCGTCCGCGACGGTCATCGAATAGGCGTCGAGCAATGTATCGTCGGGTTCGAATTTGGCGGCGGCGAGGGCCATGGAAGGGCTCCGTGTTTTCAGGCGTGGCGATGCCTTTTTCCTTTAGGTGCCGTTCTCCCGAAACCGCTGAGCACTTTTGGGCGACACGCACTATATGTGCGGAGCGGCCGGAAGCGCCGCGACCTGACCAGATGGCCAGTCAAACCGGCAACTAGCCGTCAGGCGAGTACCTTCCAGCGTGCTGCCGCGCGATATCTGGGACATGCAAGAACCCAGGAGGCCATTATGAGCGATTTCAATCTGAGTGCGTTTTCCCAAGCCATTGCCGATCTCGCCGCCAAGGCGGCGCCGGCAATGGCGAGCTTCGCCACGCACCATCACCGCACGGCAAGCGCGTTCCATTGGGGCGACGGCTATTTCGTCACCGCCGAGGAGGCCGTCGAGGCGGGCGAGGAGATCGAACTGACGCTGGCCTCAGGCGGGACGGTGAAGGCCGAGCTGGTCGGCCGCGATCCTTCGACGGGCGTTGCGTTGCTGAAGCCCGCAGATACCGCCACGACGCCTGTACTTGCCAGGGCCGATGCCGTTCGGCCTGGGAACATCGCCATAGCCATCGGCAGCAGCCAGGGCTCGGCGCTCGCCGTATCGGGCTCGGTCGGCGAAGTCGGTCCGGCCTGGCGCTCTATGCGCGGCGGCACCATCGACCGGCGCATCAATCTGGCTATCGGCGCCGGCGGCCGTTTCGAGGGCGGCCCGGTGCTGGACGCCAAGGGCGCGCTGATCGGCATGCTGTTGTTCGGGCCGCGCGGCCGCGCGCTGGTCATGCCTTACGAGACGATCGAGCGAGCCGTTGCCACCTTGCGCGAAAAGGGGCATGTCGCGCGCGGCTATCTCGGCGCCGGCCTGCATCCGGTGCGTGACCGCGACGCCAAGGGCGCGATGGTGATGAGCCTCGACGACAGTGGCCCCGCCAAGGCCGCCGGCCTGTCCCTGGGCGACATCATCGTGGCGTGGAACGGCGAGACCGTGCACGGCCCGCGCGACCTGATCCGCAGGCTCGGGCCCGACAGCGCCGGGGTTTCTGTAACCCTAGGCGTGGTGCGTGGCGGCGAACAGCGCGATGTGACATTGACCATCGGCGAAAAACCGCTGAGCTGAGAGGATCGATGGAAACGCTCGCCGGCGATCGGATCATGGCGGACGGCGCCGCCTCGCGGCGGCTGGTGGTGCTGGTCGCGCTTGCCGATGCCGCGCGCGCCGAGCATCTGGCCGCCTCGCTTGCCGCCTCCGATGACCTGCTGCCGGTGGTGGCTGGCGGCGGCAGGGCCGATGTCGCCATCGTCGACGAGAGGAGCGGAGATGCCGTGCCAACGTCCATGCCGCGCGTGCTGCTGTCGGGACGTGCCGGCGGCGAACGGCCTGCCGGCGAGGTGTTTGCCGTCATGCCAACGGACGCGGACGATTTGCTGATCGCCGCGGCGGCACGGCTGGCGGCGGCCGGCTATCGCGTTTCGGGCGATGGCAGGGGCGGACGGCATGAGGATTTCCATGCCGGCGAGAGCGAGCCGTTCGAGGATGAAGCGGACGAGCAGGCCACCCGGCCCGCGCTGTCGCCCCGCGAGGCGGAAGTGCTGGCGCTGCTTGCCGAAGGCGCGCCCAACAAGGTGATCGCACGCCGGCTCAACATTTCCGTGCACACGGCGAAGTTCCATGTCGCCGCGATCCTGATCAAACTAGGGGCGGCCAACCGCACTGATGCCATCGCCATTGCGATGCGGCAGGGGCTGGTGCTGGTTTGATATTGCTCAGACCGCCGGTTCGATGTCGGTCAGCCGGAAGTCATCACCCTTGAAAAGCAACGGCATGGCTTCGAGCCGCGCTGTGGCGTAGGCGATGCAGTCGCCGAAGTTCAGCGCAGCCGGATGCCGGCCCTTGCCATAGCGGAGGAATGCCTGGCGGGCGACAGCCGCATGGTCAGCTGTGAACGGGACTGTTTCGATCGAGGCGGTGTGCAGGAAGCTGTCGAGCCGATCCAGGATTTCATCTTGCCGGCCGCCCGCAAGTACCATGGTCGTTTCGAGAAAAGTTGGGGCCGGCAACAGCCGTCTGTTGGCCTGCGTGATCGCGAGCACGAAACGTTCATACGCTGGCTCGAGACGCAGAATGGCGACCAGGACCGAGGAGTCGATGATCATTTCGTCGGGATTCCAAACTCGTCGTAACCGAGGATTTCGTCGTCAGTCATCGCATTTTCGCGTTTTGGGATTTTTCCGGCGCTTTCGGAAATCGCAAGCAATCTCTGATACAGGTCGCTGGTTTCTTCACGCGGCACCAGCCGTTCGCGCGCCACTTCACGCTCGAGGCTCTGACGAATAGCCTCTGTCACAGACACGCGACGGCGGCGGGCGAGTTCGCGCGCCAGTTGCTCGACTTCCATGTTCTTGATCGAAAGCGCCATTCTATATCCTACCTGTTTGTATAGAATATATACCGGACTTCCGCCAAATCCAACAGATGATCCGACTAGCCTCCGCAGCGTCACCATCGCCTTCCGTGGCAAGCACTTGTATCCCGCCGCGCCACAGGCAAGGATCGTGAAAAGAACCAGTTCAGGCGGAGGAAAAATGTCGCTCAAGGGAAAGACGCTGTTCATCTCCGGCGGGTCGCGCGGCATCGGCCTGGCGATCGCGCTGCGCGCCGCGCGCGACGGCGCCAATGTGACGATCGCCGCCAAGACCGCCGAGCCGCATCCGAAGCTGCCGGGCACGATCTACACCGCGGCTGAAGAGATCGAGCAGACCGGCGGCAAGGCGCTGCCAATGCTGTGCGACATCCGCGAGGAGGCGCAGGTGGCCGAGGCCGTAGCAAAGACCGTGGAGAAATTCGGTGGCATCGATATCTGCGTCAACAATGCCAGCGCCATCCAGCTTACCGGCACGCTGGAGACCGACATGAAGCGCTACGACCTGATGCATCAGATCAACACGCGGGGCACCTTCCTGGTGTCTAAAATGTGCATTCCGCACCTGAAGTTAGCCAGCAATCCTCACATCCTGAATCTGGCGCCGCCGCTCGACATGAAGGCCAAATGGTTCAAGAGCCACGTCGCCTACACCATGGCCAAGTTCGGCATGTCGATGTGCACGCTGGGCATGAGCGCCGAGTTCGCCAAAGACGGCATCGCGGTCAATTCGCTGTGGCCGATCTCGACCATCGACACGGCGGCGGTGCGCAATCTTCTGGGTGGCGCGACGGTGGCGGCAATAAGCCGTTCGCCCGACATCATAGCCGATGCCGCGCATGCCATCTTCATGCGGCCGTCACGCGAGACGTCAGGCAATTTCTACATCGACGAGGAGGTGCTGCGCGCCGAGGGCGTCAGCGACTTTTCGGTCTACGCGCCCGGCGCGACCGGGCCGCTGGCCGGCGACTTTTTTGTGCCGGACGAGGTGTTTGCGAATTCCAATACGAAGATCAGGACGACCTTCTAAAGATGCCTTGGGTAGTCCATTCGCTGATGCAAAATGCGTACAACGTCGATTGATCGATCGGCAATTCGCAAAAAAAGTACATGAGAGCCAACGGCATACTTCAACAGACCAGGGCGAATATTCTCCGCGTTTTTTGCCATCGCCGGAAATTGGTCTATCAAATTTATGATTGAGCGAATGGTGCGGATATAGGCCTCCGCCCGCTCGGCTCCCCATTCTTTCAGGGAGTGATCCCAAATCTGGTCGAGATCTGCTTTCGCTTTCGGCGAGAACCTGACGGTTCGCTTCATCCACGCTTCTTCGACTCTAGAAAAGCGTCGAAGTCGAACGGCTCTGGATCGCCTGACATATCCCCTTCATCTATGGCAAAGCGGAGTTGCTCCAGCTTTAGCTCTTGCTCTTCCAAAAGACGAAGGCCGGCTCGAACGGTTTCGCTTGCCGACCCAAAACGGCCATTCGCTATCTGCCGCTGGATAAAGGCGTCGTACTGATCGCCTAGGGTGATGGAGGTGTTCTTGGGCATGGCGGGTCTCCAATACCAATAGATGGTATCAACTTACCCGAATGCCAGCAAGCACTCGGATGAGCGAGGCTTCACGCCACGTCCTTCTTGCCGCTTCATGGGCTGGTTCCGGTGGTTCTCTCGTCGGTGCTGGACCCGTATTTCGGTCAGCTCGCCGCGGTCTGCGAGGCAAATCGCGGCAGCAAAAAACCCCGCCGGAGAGGGCCGGCGGGGCTCAGTGCGTCCCGCTGGAGTCGGGACGGGGCAGGGAACGCCCAGTCATGAATCTGGGGTAGGCTGCCTCACGTTTCAATGAGCCGGACCTGATGCCCGGACAATTCTTGTTGACCCCGGGCTGTCGTCCGCATTCCCGCCCATCCCGGTCCTCCGGGATGGGGCCTTGTTGCCGATCTGATTCCAGAAGCCGGCTCAAGCTCCTGGAAATACAGATTTAATGGACCATGATCTTTCCGGATCAGGATCAGTTGTTGCTGGCCACCGGCGCCACCAGCGGGGTGATGCGGCGGATCGCAACACGCCGGTTCTCTCGGTTGGGCGCCGAGGTGTCGACTTTCAGATACTCCTCGCCATAGCCCTGCGTCGTCAGGTTCTCCGCCGGGATGCCGAAGGCGTTGGTCAGTGCTTCGGCAACCGCTTCGGCGCGGCGATCCGACAAGGCCAGGTTTGCCTCCGGCGTGCCGACGGCGTCGGTATGGCCTTCGATCAGGAAGGTTTCGGCCGGGTTCTTCTTCAAAAGCTTCTCCATGGCGTCGGCGACGCCTTGCAGCTTCTGCACCTCGGTATCGGAGATCGAGGACGAGCCGAATTCGAAGTTCAGCGTGTCAAGGTCGATGCGCCGCGCAATGTCGCGCACGCGCGCCGAACGCTTGACCTCGTTGATCGAATAGAGACGCTGGACCCGCTCGACCGGCGGCTGTTCGAGGAAGGTGTAATAGTCGTCGTCGCTTTCGACATCCTCTGAATCCAGGATGTAGTCCCGGCGCGGGATGGTCAGCCGCATCGGCGGCAGGTCATCGCCGGGATCGCGCCAGTCGTTTTCATCCTCATAGTGCCGCTCGTCGACATAGCTCAGCACATATTCGCGTCCGTCCGGCGCAATGCGCGAACGCTGGATGACGTCGCCATAGCGGTTGCGGATGGTGACGATCCGGACACCGTTGTCACGTTCGACGACTTCCCGGGTGCGATCGCCCGACAGATCCTCATAGTACACATTCCTGGCGCCGCGGGTCATGCGCGGGGCATCATTGCTTTGGACGAATGTCTGGTTGTTGAACTGCAGGATGACGCGGTCGCCGAGTTCCCTGACGACATTGACGCCTTTCGGACGCTGGCGGTCGCGGACGTTCTCATCGGGTGCACGCTCTACGCGCTTGCCCTTTTCCTCCGTCACCGGGGCGATTTTTTCAGGCTGGATTGCCTGTTGGGCCGACTTGTCGTCGGTGGGCGGCGGACCTTGGTCGACAGGAGCGACCAGGGGCTTGCGGCCCTGATCGGCACCTTGCTGAGCGTTTTGGCCACCATTCTGCTGCTCGCTATTCTGCTGCTCGCCATTCTGGTTGGCCGGTTTCCTGCCGCCCTGGCCGTTCTCGCCGCGACCCTTGCGTCGGGCATCCTTCTGGCTGTCGAGAATAGGGGCGGCGTTCTTGTCAGCGGGTGCCTCGCCCTGCACGGAGGTTTCGCCCTGGACAGGCGCGGCCTTGCCGCCGGTGGCAGGCTGTTCACCCGTCGCCGGCTGCTCGCCAGTCTGCTGCTGTTGCCCATTTGCGGGCTGCTCGCCGTTTGCAGGCTGCTCCGCGGCCGGCTTCCTGCCGTGCTTCTTCGTCTTGTCCTGGGGTTGTTCGCCCTGGGCCGGAGCCTGTTCGCCCTGGGCGGGAGCCGGTTCGCCGGCAGGGGCCTGCTCCGCCTTGGGTGTCGGTTGTTCGGCCGGAGCTTCCTTCGGGGTGGGTACGGGCGCGGCCTCTTGCTGGCCCTGCTTGTGCTTCTTGCGCGGGTTCTCGCCTGGCTGGTTGTCGTTGGCAGGGGCTGCCTCGCCGGCCGGCGCCTGCTCGGTCTGCTGTTGCTGCTGATCGCGCTTTTTCCTGCGTGGCTGCTGCTCGTCCGTGGCGGGGGCTGCCTCACCGGCTGGCGCCTGCTCGGTCTGCTGTTGCTGCTGGTCGCGCTTTTTCCTGCGCGGCTGCTGCTCGTCCGTGGCGGGGGCTGCCTCACCGGCTGGCGCCTGTTCGACCTGCTGCTGCTGGTCGCGCTTTTTCCTGCGCGGCTGCTGCTCGTCGGTGGCGGGGGCGGCTTCGCCGGCGGGTGCCTGTTCGACCTGCTGCTGCTGGTCGCGCTTTTTCCTGCGCGGCTGCTGTTCGTCGGTGGCGGGAGCGGCTTCGCCGGCGGGTGCCTGTTCGGCCTGCTGCTGCTGGTCGCGCTTTTTCCTGCGCGGCTGCTGTTCGTCGGTGGCCGGAGCAGCCTCGCCGGCGGGTGCCTGTTCGGTCTGCTGCTGCTCGCGCTTCTTGCGCTCAGACTTCTGTTCCCCTTGCTGTGCGCAGGCTTCGGCCGATTCGCCCTCGGCGCAAGCCGCCTGGGCCAGGACCAACGGTACGGTGCCGCGCTGCATGGAGCCGAACGCGGCACTTCCCTGAAGCGGGGATGCGCCCAACGGCGCGGATGCCATCAACAGGCCAAGTGCTGTGCCTGCCAGAATCCGTGGTTGGCGTTTCATCGAAATTTCTCCTTGTGGGGTCCCATCCCTGCCCAAACCTTCATCATCCATATTGGTTCCGGTTTGCGGGCATTACCGGCAACGAAGGACGATTGACCGGCGTTTTGAAGGCAACTTCATGTTTTTCCTATGGTGGGGCGGCTTTGGCGGCGATCGCGGTGCTTGACCTCGGCGTCCGCTGGGGCCACATCCCGAAAATGGAAACGCCGTTCTGGAAAACAAAGACGCTGGAAGAGATGAGTCCGGCCGAGTGGGAGTCGCTCTGCGACGGCTGCGGCAAATGCTGCCTGTCGAAGCTCGAGGACGAGGATACCGGTGAGATTTACTGGACCAGCGTCGGCTGCCGGCTGTTCGACGCGCAGACTTGCCGCTGCGCCGACTATGCCAACCGGCTGGCGCGCGTTCCCGATTGCGTCGGCCTGACGCCACAGAACGTGCGCACCATCAGCTGGCTGCCCAGCACCTGCGCCTACCGGCTGGTGGCAGAGGGCCGCGACCTCTATTGGTGGCACCGGCTGGTGTCGGGCAGTGCCGAGACCGTGCACGAGGCCGGTATCTCGATGCGCGGCCGCGTCAAGGCGAGCGAGACCGAGCTCGTCGAGCCCGAGGATTATTTTGACTATATGCTCGACGAGGAGCCTTGAGGCTCATAACCGCAAGGCGCGCCGGAAGCATGAACCGAGGCAGGGCGTTTGGGGGGGCATATTGGTGGAGAACCGGCGAAGCTTTCCCTTTCCCGTCACATGAACCGCAGATGAACGGCGAGTTCGTAAATAGTTCAGACAGGCCAGTGCATTCTCCCACCATCGGTTTCACGAGGACGGGCGCAAGCCCGCAACAAGGAGAGAGAACCATGTACACCACGATCAAGACGGCAGCCCTTTCGGCCCTGATCGGCCTCGGCACGCTGGCGGCCATTCCCGCCCATGCCGACAGCCTCTATCTCGGCTTCGGCAACAACAACGACCCGCGCTTTGGCGTCTACGCCGGCGACGACGGCTACCGCCATCGCCGTGACGAGCGCCGCGACGACTGGCGCGGCGACGGCTGGCGCCGTGGCTGCTCGCCGGACCGGGCCCTCGACAAGGCCGAGCGCATGGGGCTGCACCGCGCCCGCATCGTCGACACCAACCGCCGTGTCGTCAAGGTCATGGGACGCCAGTATGGGGACCGGGTCGTGATCGTGTTCGCCAACGAGCGCGGTTGCCCGATCATCAACCGCTGAGCGGGAGGTCTGGTCGTAGCGGCATGATCCTCTGCGAGGGTTATGCAGGGAGACACGACCTCCGGGAGGTCGGTCTGGAGTAGCGGGCCCCTTTCCCAATCGGACGGGTGCGGCTCGACAAAACCCCGCGGGAGCGATCCCGCGGGGTTTTTCATGCGCTGGCGGATAATCCCACGGCCGGGCATGGGCTCGGCCAATGGAATCACCGGAACCGGCTACTTCAGTTCGAACGTAACGGTGACCTGGACGTTGTAGGCGTTTTCGCCAGCTTGTACCGGAGCCGCGCCGGCCGCGGCATCGAAGGCTTTGGCGTTGATCGGCATTGGTGCCGGCCTGATGTTCTGATCCGTGATCTCGAGTACCCGGCCGAGGCTGACGCCGGCCGCCTCGGCGAGCGTCTTGGCCTTCGCCATGGCGTCGGCGACCGCCTTCTTGCGTGCTTCGGTGACGGTGGCCGCCGGATTGTCGTTGGTGAAGGCGATGCCGCCGCCCTGGTTGACGCCGAGCGACACCGCCTTGTCGAGAATCTCGCCGGTCTTGTCGACGTCGCGTACGCGCACCGACAGCGTGTTCGTCACCTGGTAGGCGACGAGTTCGGCCTCCTGGCTGCCGTCCGGCTTGTTGGTGTAGTTGTAGCGCGGATTGATCTGGATGCCCGCGGTCTGCAGATCGCGGTCCTTGATGCCGGCCGCCTTCATCGCAGCGATCACGGCGGCCATGGCGTCGTTGTTGGCGTCGAGCGCCGCGCGCGCGGTCTTGGCCTCGCGCATGACGCTTAGCGTCAAAAGGGCGAGGTCGGGGGCAACGGTTGCTTCGCCTTCACCCGACACGATGATACGGGGCGGCGTCGGCAAATCGGTGGCTCCAGCCATCGCCGGAAAAGCGACTGCAGCGGCGAGCGCGAGGGGCAAAAGGTGTTTGGTCATGAAAATCTCCTTGGTCTGCGATCAGGTCGCAAGCGTCGCGTAGAGCGCGATTATGGGTTGATTTGGGCGATCTGCGGAAGCCCGTCGGGAAAGCCTTGTGCCGCGATGCGAAAAACATTAATCCAGCGCACGTGGGGCCTGTAGCTCAATGGTTAGAGCCGGCGGCTCATAACCGCTTGGTTGGGGGTTCGAGTCCCTCCGGGCCCACCATAACCGTTGATTTTGTTGACAAAAATCGCCCTGGGCCCAAAACGTTTTGGGCCCATTATGGGCCCAAAGCAAAGACCACGGTCCCGGTTTGTTCCGACTCAATTTGATTATCTGACGATGCGCAGGTTTGCTCGCCGCTTCATCGCGTCGCGTTTGGCCTCGCGCTCGTTGATGGCACGGGCAATATCAACTGCGATCCGCTTCTTGTTGGCCTCGCGCACGTAGTCATCCGTTACCGCCATGGAGGAATGGCCCATAGCCTCCATTATGGCCCGCGCTTGGATGTTGCATTCAGCGAGGTAAGTGCCGAAGGTGCGGCGCAGGCCATGGAGCGTGTAGCCGCTAGGAATTCCCGCCTGCCGCGTCCAGTGCTGCATCATGCCCGACAGGCTCTTTTCTGAAAACGGGTTGCCATAGCCGTTCTTCAAGACGGTTCCCCCCTTCGAGCGGTCAAGCGGATCCAGCGCTGCCGCCAGCTTGTCTACGACTGGGATGAACATCTCGCGCCCGCCGTGGCGGTTGCGGTTCTTCTTCTGTCGGAAATCAAAGGCCTCGATTAGCACCAGCGAGCCATCGAACAGTTCAATCTCTTCGGTTAGAAGATCATCCCACGCAAGCGCAGCGATATCGCCGCGACGATTTCCAAGCCAGAAGCCGAGTGCGTAGCAGGTGCGTGCGGCTGTCCCGACGGGGTGTCGCTCCTCGAACGTTTCGCGCATCGCGATCGGCCAGGCCGGGTTCTTGGTCGATTTGGGCACTCGCACGCGGATGGACAACGAGGGATCGTCCTGCGGCTTTATCCATTTTTCGATGTCGGTCGCGACCCATACAAGCTTCTTTATGGCCACCAACATGTGTTTGGCGACCGTACGGTTTGTTCTGAAGATGCCTTCAATTATGGCGCGAAGCCGATCCGCGTCGAGGTGTTCGACTGGCGTTTCGCGCCACGTCAGCGGATAGGCAGGATCGACCTTCAGGCTGAGAAAGCGCTCGATCAGTCGCGCATTCTTCCGCTGCGTTGCTTCATCAAAATCCAGCCACTCCATCGTGGTCTCAAGTCGACGCGCGGCATGGCCAAATGTTTTTGGCAGTGCCCGACCGGGCAAATCGATAATAACAGCATTCTTATGTTGGCCCTGCGTGGCATTCTCGTAAGCCACCTCGAACTCGGGATCTCCTGGCTTACCGGGAAGTTGGATTTCAGGCATGCCTTTTGCACGGTAGCGGTAAGTTAGCTTGCCATTCTTGATACGCGAAGAGATCCCAGGATAGCGCGCATCCTTAAAGGGCCTAGCCATCAACGTTCCTTCCAGACTTTCTCCGCCGGTGATCAGCTCGCGGGGAGTTCTCCAGCATCGCTTGCAGCGAAAGGGTTTTGCTTTCGATTGCAACGCGCAGGAGCAGAGGGTAGGGGAACCCTCTGCCTTGCTCTATGCCTTCAAAGGTGCGCTTTGGTATTCCCAGCGCCTTGGCCGCGGCTTCGGCAGTGACCCCCCCCTTTGCCCGCCAGGCTTTGACTTCTTGCGCAAGTTTCTCATTCTCGTTCACGTCATCCCTTCCGCACGAGCTATCAGCGTACTACGTCTACAGCGTATACGCAACAAGCGTATTATCGTTTTTCAACGTCCCGTTTGCTTCGTTCCAACAGCTCTTGAAGGCCGGTATCTTTGTCCGGCAACGAGGTGAAAGCAATATCCAGTGCGACACGATCCCAGACAGCGCGGCTGTTGATGCGCTTGGGCTGGGGCATCCGACCATCGGCGACCATCTCGTCAAAAAGCGTCGATCCGACACCGATGTAACGAGCCGCTTCCTCACGAGATAGCCCTCGTGGGGCATACGAGATTGCGTCACTCTTCATGGACGCTGCCTCGGTCCTGGCAATCCAGGCGAGTTGGTATCGAAGCGCAAAAGCCACATCCTAGTTGCCAATTCGTAGCGAGGAGATCGTGTTGGGCTAAAATAAGAAAACCCTCGTCAAGCGGAACCGGCCTGACTAGTTCGTTCGGCGTAAATTGGCAGCAACGTGTGAACGGGGTGCATTCCGGCAGGAGCGCAATCCATAGGCAAGTCGGCGGAGGGTTTTCGCTGAGCTGGCGATCAACGACCCACTACTCGGGACGTCGCGTTCGGGGCCGGGAGCGGACTGATTGGTTCTGGCGAGCGATCATGGGCTAGCAGCCATACCGCTCCCGACCTCCCTACGGTCGACGGCAGCGCTGGTCTCACCAAAAACGGCCACCAGAATAGGCTTGCTGATATTTCAGATCAATTGCGGACATTTGCAGGCGTTCGCGCCCGATACGCCCTAGTCCGCCCTGGAAACCGGGATCAGGGCGTTTCCATCTCGGAAAATTTCAACTAGGTGCACGTTCTTGAGCCCGTCCCAATATCGCGGATTTATGTGCTCGAAGACGATCATCTGGAACTCTTTTCCCATTTCATTTGCGGTGGAGATGAACTGGTCCAAAAGCTCCAGTGCCAACTTGACCTTTGCGACATCGCTTTGGTCGACGTCCTTCTCGCCCTCCCCATCCTTCCGATCATCCTCGCCCCAGTAAGGCCTCGAGAACTGATCAATAATCAGGAACGGTGCCACGTGAATGCCGTCGTTCCGCATAACTAGTTCATGCAGGCCAAGGAACAGAAACAGGTGAAGGAACATGTGGTTGGAACTGCTGCCCACGTTCTCGGTCGATGCTGTTCTGGGCTTGCGCAGATGAAGCTTCTTTTCCGAATAATTGAAGGCGGAACGATATTCGCCATAGTTCCCCAGCGCTGCCTTCGTTAGAGAAATATAATCCTGGATTGCTTCATCAAGGGCGCTGGTGAACAGCTCTTGCCGATCGTTGACAGGTGACACAGCGAGGTCTTCGATTTCAGCTGTCAGGTTTGCGATCAACTCGCTGTTGTCTGTAACCTTTTCTGACTCTAGATCGCCGTACAACTCAAGCTTGGCCTTCGTTTCGCCGATGAAGATATACTTATCTTTATCGGTCTCGAAGCTCTCCATCTCGGCGGGAAGGGCTTGAAGGTCTTTTTCGAGCTTCTCGCGCTGAGATTCCAATGCCTTGATAATTTCGGAGATGTTGCTGTCCAACGGCGTCTTTCTCGCAGTAGCGTCTTTAATCTGCTGTAGACCCTCGGAAAGGTTCCTGAGGATGTCGTCGAATACGGATGTCCGAACCGTCTCCTCGTAGTTCCTCATCAGATATTCAACGGGCTGGAGGCTATCCGCTGTCTCCTTGAGGGTCACCTTATGATTTCCATACTCCGAAGCGAATTTGCGAAGCCCCCTGATCTTTCGAGAAACTCGGTATAGCTGCGAAGAAATCTCCTCATACTGCGCGGACACATACAGATCGGGGCCACTCTCCCGCTCCGTCACCATTCGCTTCAGCGCGGTGACTGAAGCATCCGCGTCTGTATTGTCGGCGACTAGTCCATACCCCTTCGCCCGCGCGACGGTTTCAGCCAATTGGGCGTTAAACTGATCGCGCTTTTCCTGCGTTTTCGCGGTCAGTTTTTCAAGGCGGGCGAGGCTTCGCTCCAACTCCGTCCGCTTCTCTCGCTTCAGTATGTTCTCGACCGTGTCGATCCCCACAGCAATGTCGAATATGCGCGGTAAGGCCTCTTGGTAACGAGGCTCGTTCTGCTTGTCGAAAAACTGATCGCTATGCGTGATTATATCTTGAGAGATCGTGTTGAAGAGCAGGAAGTATCGCAGCGACACCCTAGAGCCGGTTTGCAACGTTCTCCCGCCAAAAGGAATTTTGACGTCTTGGTCGATGCCGAAGTCAGCGCTCAATTGCTTCTTCAAGACGCTTTCGCTGATATTCGGTATGGGCACGGAGTCCGGCACCTCCCCTATTGACGAGAAGTAGTAATCAGACGATGTGGTCTTTCCTGCCGGTGCGCGTCTCGCCAGCGTATAGACCTTATCGTTCACATGAATACGCAGTCCGTACCAGGCGACATTTTCGTTGATAATGCTCTCAGAAATACGATGCTTGCTCGCGAACATGCAATAATCTACGATATCCAGGATGGCGGTTTTACCAGTGTGGCTGTCTCCGGTGATCACATTCACCTTGTTCGGCAAGAACGTAACGGACCTTCTTTGTTCGGTATTGAGCCACAGGTACAGGCTTTCGATGTAGAATTTCATAGCTCGATCCTCGCATTGAGGTAGAAAATTTCAGCATTGCCAGAAATCAGGGCAGCTATGTTTGATGACGCGCGCTTAACGCGCTCGGCGCGTTTGCCCATTGATGCGTCGAAGGGTAAGTCAGACGCTACCACCGCACCGTCGTCCTTCAATTGAAGCACGCCCATCTCATACAAAAATTGCAGGGCATTGACGGTCGGAGTAAGCGACGCAAGGTATCGCTCATTAAAATTGTAGAAGAATTCGATGTTATCGATCAGATACTGCTCAAAACTTGCAAATCTGAATCGGCCGTTGGCAAGCTTTGTTACCATCTGACGATGCGCCACAACTGGCAAGATCAACGCAATTTGGGGGATCGTTAGAAATCCCGCCTCTTTCAGCACAGAGGAGATCGCGAACGCATTGATCCCGAGATTATTGTAATATGAACTGAACTTCACTTGTAGCGGTCTTTCCAGTCGCTCAACCAGCCAATCACCGGTCGATCAGAGAGATCGTAGAACCCGCCATGACTCATGGGTATCGGAAGCTCCTGCGAAGCAAGCGTCAGTTTTCTCTGCCGCAAATCTCCGACAATCGCACGGGCAGATGCGCCCTCATCACCAGTTGACTGTTGGGCTGAGTAGGCCTGAAGGAACTTGCCTTCCCAAATGACGGAAGCCTCTTCCTCCAAATCGTCAATATCGGATTGGGTGATATCCCCGTCTTGGATCAGTCGTTCCATATTATCGCGAAAGTGCAACCGCCTGGTGGTGAACTTCGTATGGAACTCAACGTTATCCTCTGAGATGTCATTGATATCCACCAATTGCTTGATGAACGTCTGGTCGAGTAGACTGTCCGGCAAAACAGGCGGAAATCTTCTGAAAAGCAGACCGCCGCTCCGAGCTTTATCGAAATATCGTCGGTATTTCTGGGTGAATTCGTCAAAGCTGATCGTGATTTTCTGCCCTGCCTTGACGGTGGCATAGGAATTTTGCCGTACCTCTGAGTCGATGGCGTGAAAAACGTCGTCAATACGTGATTGGTGTATCTGCTTCTCGGCGATGGACGCTCTGCATAGGTTGATGATTTCGTCCTTCCCCAAAGCGAACGACAGGTGCTCAAAAAAGCTCTCTGACACGGCGGCGTCGAGTGAGAGCACGTCATCGATGTAACCTTGAATCACCTGGTCTTTGCTTTTCGCCTTGAGCAACGTGATCTCAGCGACAAGCTCAGCATGACTTTTGGTGCTAGCCTTGAAGGTTTCAATGGATATCAGAAAGGCATTTTTGTCATTTTCTGACTTGTTGGATGCGAGCAGGAAGCTAGTCTTTTTAAGAAATGCAAGCTGAGAATCCACCGACGCCCGTCCATCCGCCGGGTCGATGATCAATTTGCACCAGTTCGAAATCGATTTCCAAAGATCGCTGTCCAACGTCGTAAGGTTGATAGGAGCGCCATGTGCACTCGTCTGAACTGTGTGCTTCAGCTGGACAAGTAGATTAGTGCCGTCTGGACGCTCGATATGAACGTCATCTAAAACCTCCAAGCCCACAACTTGGCCGATTTTTAGGTTCAGCAGCTCATTTAGAAAATAATAGTACTGGTAGTCGAAACCAATTGATTTATCTTCCGCACTAGTCGTATCGACGCGCGACCTTCCGCTCATGGCCTACCAACAGGATTCGAGAAAACACGCTCCAAGTAATTACGCCGACACCTAGCAGCTGCCAATCGCTATTTCAATGTACTAACGATAGGATTTGGAGCTAAGATCGATATCAATTTAAACGATTCAATCGCTGATTTCGCCTTCTCGGGTATTGAGAAGGAAGATCTGGAGATTCTTGCTCGGTTGAATAAATCTCGTCCCGTCCGGAACCGGCAGGAATCTGGTACTTTCTTTCCAACTCAGCCTGTGCGGAGGTGGCGAGTATGTCCGCTTTCAGGTGAAGGTTCCGACCGTCCGAAATGACCGGTAAGAGGGCGCAAAGCTCACTTTTACCTCCCGCCATGCGGGCTGAATTCGGGTCAGAATGCTTGGGCGCCACTGGAAATTGGGCAGTGTTGATGCGCCCGAAGGTGGGAGGAATCACCCTCTCAAGGGTTCAGTGCAGTGGTATGGCGCTTCAATCACTCTTCGCCCTGGTCAATGGGTCGCCAGACCATAGGTCGGCCAGTTTTAGCGGTCTCCGATCGCCGGCAATTTGCACCCGCGCGTTTTTGCTCGCAAGTTCTTCCAGATAATCGGCCCACCATTGCATCATCTTTACGCGCTCTTCCCAGTGCTCTGCCCGGGCGTAGGCGCGACGAACGTCGTTGTTCTCAACATGGGCCAACTGCCGCTCTATGGCGTCCGGATGCCACTTTCCGCATTCGTTCAGCAGAGTTGATGCGGTTGCTCGAAAACCGTGCGCGGTAGCTTCTTCCTTGCCGTACCCCATACGGCGAAGGGCCGCGTTAAGCGTGTTGTCGGAAATCGGACGCAAGCCCGATCGAACACTAGGAAACAACAGCGATCCACCACCAGAGATTCGTCTAAGTGAGGTTAGGACCCCGACGGCCTGCCTGGAAAGTGGTACGCGGTGCGGCCGTCTCATCTTCATGCGCCCTTCAGGGATGCTCCACACCGAGCTTTCGAAATCGAACTCGTCCCATCCGGCCGCACGCAACTCGCCGGGGCGGGGAAACAGCAGGGCCATCAGCTTCAGGGCGGCTCGGGTTGTAGGCTGTCCGTCAAAGGCATTGATCGCCCTCAGCAAGCCTCCCAAGGCCATAGGATCGGTAACCGCGGCACGCGGCGTGACCGTCGGACCGACGAGTGCGCCCCTGAGGGCGACCGTCGGATCTAGATCGGCGCGTGCGGTTGCGATTGCATATCGAAACACGCTGCCAATCGTGGAGCGCAGTCGCCTGGCCGACTCGTATCGACCGCGATCCTCCACGCTGCGGAGAGCGGCAAGAATTGTAACCGGATCGATCTCCCGAACGCATTTGTCCCCAAACGCTGGATAGGCAAAGTCGAGCAACCATTTGACCTTGGTGATGGTCCGGTCGGCACGTCCCTCCTTCTTCAGCTTGTCGACATAATCCTCCGCGATTGATCGAAAGGTGTCCTCTGCCGAAGCCTTTTGCAACTTACGCTCCAGTGCGGGGTCGATGCCACGTAGGAGGAGACGTTTGGCGGTATCGCGCGCCTCGCGTGCCTCAGCGAGGGAGATGAGGGGATAGCTGCCCAACGCCAGAAGCTTCTGCTTGCCGCCAAAACGATAGGCGAGGCGCCATAGGCGAGATCCGGTAGGCTGCACCCAAAGCTGGAGCCCGCCACCATCGGTCAATTTCACGAGCTTGGAAACGGGTCGGGCATTTCGGCATTTTACGTCGGAAAGGGCCATTTTCGGGACCTCCATTTGGCTCATCGATACCATCAGGATCTCCAATACCAGCGAAAATACCAGCCCTCTGCCTCGTTGGACCAACTACGCCGAAATTCCACAAAACCCGACCAACCGCGCCTTGCGCTCCAAAATCCTCAACAATTTCATGCAATTGCCGAAACAGAAGCGTAGAAGCTTCGGCGAAAGGGAGTGTCGGGAAAAGAGGGGATGGTGCCCAGAGGCGGATTCGAACCACCGACACGCGGATTTTCAGTCCGCTGCTCTACCAACTGAGCTATCTGGGCCTGTTCCGGTAACTGAAATTGCGTTGACCGGATTTCACGAAGGCGCCGTGGGGCGCCCCTTGAAAGCGCGTGGGTTATAGCACGGGAATTCGGCCTGTCCAGCGCCTAGGTTGCGATTTCAGACAGGAAAAGACAGGCCGTGTGATGGGTGCCTTTTCATGCTGCTTTCATCCCGGAATGGCGCGCGGCCTGTACTGTTTCAGGCATAGGCATCCTTGCCCGAGCCCGCGATAGCCCTTTGCCGGCAGCCCGGCCTGCATTCCAGTCGATAATCGAGATGCGGCGATGGGCGCGAGATCCCGAAATGTGCTCGCATCCCTGGCCAGGCCTCGACCGGCCGGCGGGGCTATCTGGCGCTGGCCAGACCCTTGCGAAAATCGGAGGGCGTCATGCCGGCCAGCTTGCGGAACGATTTGTTGAAGGCGCTGAGCGAACCGAAGCCCGAATCCATGGCGACGCGCAGCACATTGGCGTCCTGGTGCATCAACAGCGCCTGTGCGTAGCTCAACCGCAGAAGGTTGACATATTCGTTCAACGTCATGCCCGTCGATTTCTTGAACAGGCTCATGGCGTATTTGGGATGGATGTCGGCCGCCCCGGCAATGTTCACGCAATCGATGTCGTAGAGGAAGTTTTCGGCGATGAAGTCGCACATGCGCCCGACATTGCGCGACGACTGCTGGTCGAAGGGACTGCCCATCTCGTGCCCGGCGGCCGTTTCGGGCACCAGCCGGTAAGGCTCGAACCGCACCCGCTCCAGCCGCAGCAGAAGTTCGTTGACGGCATGCTCGGCCTTGGCCGGGTCGCCCGAGCGGGCATAGCGGTTCCAGCGGGCGAAATTGTCGTTATCGGATTGATCGGTGGCGCCGGTCACCAGCGTGGCGCCCGTCATCAGCCGATGGCGCACGTCCGCCGGCAGGTGCAGCCGGAAGAAATGCACCAGCGGCAAATGGGCACCGGCATAGACGGCATCGTCTGAGAGATCGTCCATCTGGTGCGGCAGGCCGCCCCAGAACAGGCACATCTCACCGGCCGAAAGCGAGATTTCGTGCTCGTTCATGCGGTAATGCACGCTGCCGCGCACGATGAAATTCACCTCGACCTGGGCATGCCAGTGCGGCTTGAGCATAACCAGGGGAGCGGTGTGAAACATCTGCAACAGCAGCGGCAGGCCTTCGACGCTGCTGGCGCCAGGCTGGTAAAACGGCCGTTCCGGCATCTTACTTTCCGCCAATTCCTTATTCCCTTTGTCGGGGACAAGCCTTCCGTGCTGCATAGTCTAGCCCGGCTCGCAGAGAGAGCAAATGAAATGGGAGGATTTCAATGCGCATCACACTGTCCTGCGCCGCGCTTGCGCTTGCCCTGGGCTCAGCCCCGGCATTCGCGCAATCTGGCGAAATCACCATCTGGAGTTGGAACGTCGCCGCTTCGTCACTGAAGGCGACGGTCGCCGGCTTCAACAAGCTGCATCCCGACATCAAGGTCACGGTCCAGGATCTCGGCAACCAGCCGACCTACGACAAGTCTATCGCCGGCTGTGCCGCAGGCGGTGTCGGCCTGCCCGACATCGTCACCATCGAGAACGGCGAGGCCGAGAATTACTGGAGCCAGTTCCCCGACTGCTTCGTCGACCTGCACACGCTGGGCTACAGCGCCGAGGACCAGAAGAAATTCCCCGATTTCAAGCGCACCGAGCTCGAAGTCGGCGACAAGGCTTATGCGATGCCATGGGATTCCGGCCCGGTCGCCGCCTTCTATCGCCGCGACTTCTACGAAAAGGCCGGTGTCGATCCGGCGTCGATCAAGACCTGGGACGATTTCATCGCCGCCGGCAAGAAGATCCAGGCCGCCAATCCGGGCGTCTCGATGACCAATGCCGATTTCAACGGCGACACCGAATTCTTCCGTATGATCTCCAACGAGCAGGGCTGCTCCTATTTCGCCGAGGACGGCCAGTCGATCACGGTCAACCAGCCGAAATGTGTCGATACGCTGGCCAAGATCAAGGACATGAAGGACGCCGGCATCATGTCCTCGGCCGACTGGAGCACCAAGATCACCAACAACACCGCCGGTACAGTCGCCACCCAAGTCTATGGCGGCTGGTATGAAGGCACCATCCGTACCGAATCGGCCGGTGAAAACGGCAAATGGGGCGTCTATCTGATGCCGAGCCTAACCTCCGACGGCCCGCGCGCCGCCAATCTCGGTGGCTCATCGCTGGCCATCACCTCGGGGTCGAAGAACAAGGAGGCGGCCTACGAGTACCTGAAATACACGCTCGGAACCAATGAGGGCCAGATCACGATGCTGAAGGAATTCGGTCTCGTCCCCTCGTTGGTGTCGGCGCTGAATGATCCCTACGTCTCGGAAGGCCTGCCCTATTGGGGGGGCCAGGCTGTGTGGAAGGATATCCTCGGCACGTTGCCCAAGGTCGTCCCCAGCCGTGGCACGCAGTTCCAGAGCGACGCCGAAATCATCATGCGCGCGGTGCAGACCAAGTATCTCGCCGGCGGCTATGCCGGCGCCAAGGCAGCGCTCGACGATGCCGCCAGCCAGATCGCCGCGGCGACCGGACTGCCGGTCAAGGAGTGAGCGCCGCTTTTCCTTCTCCCCTTGTGGGAGAAGGTGGATCGGCGCGATAGCGCCGAGACGGATGAGGGGTACCCCAGCGGAGTGAGACGTTGGCGTTTCCTGGAACACCCCTCATCCGTCGCCTTCGACGACACCTTCTCCCACAAGGGGAGAAGGGAAGACCCAAACGATGGCCTAAAACAACAATCGGGAGAAGGAGGACGAAGATGCGCAACCGTAACGCCACGGCCTATCGTTTCCTCGCCCCCTATCTCCTGATCTTCTCCGTCTTCTGGCTGTGGCCGATCATCTCCTCGTTCATGATCTCGTTCCAGGCGACGCGCACGGTGCCCTGGCGCTTTGCCCCCGGCTTCAACTGGGGCCGGCTGATCGGCGATCCGGCCTTCTTCAACGCGCTGAAGAACACGCTGCTCATCCTCGTCATCCAGGTGCCGGTGATGATCGCGCTGGCCATGGTAATGGCGGTGCTTTTGAATTCGCCGCTGTTGAAGGCGAGGGGGCTTTACCGCTTCGCCTTCTTCGCTCCGGTCGTGGTCGGCGAGGTCGCCTATTCGGCGGTTTTCCGGCTGATGTTCAGCCTCGATTTCGGCATCGTCAACAAGCTCCTGAACAGCGTCGGCTTGCCCAAGATCGACTGGTTCTCCAACGTTACGCCGGCGATGGCTTTGATAATGATCGCGGTCACCTGGCGTTGGGCCGGCTACAACGCGATCATCCTTCTGGCCGGCATGCAGTCCATTCCCGAGGATGTCTACGAGGCGGCGACGCTCGACCGCGTCAGCAAGCTCAAGCAATTCTTCTACATAACCTTGCCGCTCTTGAAGCCGGTCATCGTCTTTTGCACGGTGTTGTCGATCATCGGCACCATGCAGTTGTTCACCGAGCCATTCCTGATCACCGAGCGCGGCGGACCGGGCGGCGGCACCGAGACGCTCGGCCTGCTGCTCTACCGCCAAGGCTTCCGCTCGCTCAATTTCGGCTACGCCTCGGCCGTCGCCTACACGATGGCGGGGCTGGCGATCGCCATCACGCTGGTGCAACTGTGGCTGACGAGGGAAAAGCAATGAGCTCGCTCTCCTCGGCCCGCCTGAGACGCAGCCTCTTGCTGCATCTCTTCCTGACGCCGCTGGCGCTGATCTGGCTGTTTCCGTTGTGGATGATGGTGGTGTTCTCGACCATGCCCGACAACGGCATCTTCAGCCCGGGCATCGAGTTGCTGCCGCACGGCAATTTCGTCGACAATTTCAACAATCTGCAACGCGACACCAACTTCGTCGGCGCGATCGGCATCTCAGTCTCGGTGGCGGTGACCTACACCTTCCTGTCGGTGCTCTTGACCTCGATGGCCGGCTGGGCGCTGGCGCGCTACCAGTTCTTCGGCAAGGGCGTGGTCGTCGCCATCATCCTCGGCACCATCACGCTGCCATACGCGGTGGTGCTGATCCCGCAATTCATCATGGTGGCGCGCGACTTCCAACTCGCCAACACCTGGGTGGCGCTGATCGTGCCGCCGCTGTTCAATTCGCTGGGCGTCTTGTTCATGCGCCAGAGCTTCTCGATGATGCCGGACGACCTGTTCGACGCCGCGCGGGTCGAAGGCGTGAAGGAATGGCGCATCTTCCTGTTCGTCGCACTGCCGCTGGCGCGGCCGATGTTGGCCGCACTCGCCATCATCCTGTTCCTCGCGTCATGGAACAATTATCTCTGGCCGCTTTTGATCAACAGCCAGCCGGGCTCGATGACCGCACCCGTGGCGCTAGGCACGCTGATCGGCCTCACCAAGGTATCGTGGGGCGGCATCATGGCGGGGGCCGTGATGCTGACCGTGCCGATGCTTATCGTCTTCGTGCTGCTGCAGCGCCATTTCATCGCCGGCATCGCCGCCGGCGCGATCAAGTAAGGGCCAGCATGGCAACCGTTACGCTCAACAATGTCGTCAAGCGCTTCGGCACCTTCGAGGTCGTCCACGGCGCCAACATCGACATCAAGCACGGCGAGTTCGTCGTCTTCGTCGGCCCTTCCGGCTGCGGCAAGTCCACGCTGCTCAGGATGATCGCCGGGCTCGAGGACATCAGTGATGGCGAGATCGCCATCGGCGGCAAGGTTGTCAACGACGTCGAGCCGGCCGACCGCGGCATCGCCATGGTCTTCCAGTCCTATGCGCTCTATCCGCATATGAGCGTCGAGCAGAACCTCTCCTTCGGATTGCGCATGACCGGCAATCCGAAGGCCGACACGGAGCGGCGGGTGAAGCGCGCGGCCGAGATCCTGCGCATCAGCGAACTGATGGACCGGCGCCCGAAAAAGCTCTCCGGCGGCCAGCGCCAGCGCGTCGCCATCGGCCGCGCCATCGTGCGCGAGCCGCAGGTGTTCCTGTTCGACGAGCCGCTCTCCAATCTCGACGCCGAACTGCGCGTGCAGATGCGGGTCGAGATATCGCGCCTGCACAAGGAACTCGGCGCCACCATGGTTTATGTCACCCACGACCAGACCGAGGCGATGACGCTCGCCGATAGGATCGTCGTGCTGCGCGCAGGCCATATCGAGCAGATCGGCCGGCCGCTCGAACTCTACGACGATCCCGACAATTTGTTCGTGGCGGGGTTTGTCGGCTCGCCTAAGATGAACTTCATCAAGGGCCACATCGTCGGGCGCGATGCGCGCGGTGTCGTGGTCGAGCTGGCGGGCCAGGAGAAAACCCGCATCACCCAGCCGCTGACCGGCACAGCGCCGGAGGCCGGGACGAAGGTCATTGTCGGCGTGCGGCCCGAACATTTCGGCGTCGCCGGAGAAGGTGACACCGATCTCGTCGTCGCCATCGACGTGATCGAACACCTTGGCGGCACGAGCTTTCTCTATGCCCGCACGGCGCACGGCGAAGACGTGGTGATCCAGCGCGACGCGGCCAAGGTTCCCGACACGTCCGAAGTCACCGTTTCCATCCGCAAATCCTACCTGTTCGACGAAAAAGGGCTGCGGCTGCGCTGACTGGCCGCCCCTTCCAGCCTTCAAGGAGAATGACAATGACTGCAACCACGCCCATTCGCTGGGGCATTCTTGGTCCGGGCGGCATCGCCCGGGCTTTTACCGGCGGCGTGGCCGCTTCGCACACCGGAAAACTGGTCGCCATCGGCGCGCGCAATCCCGCCAAGCCGGGCCTTGCGGAGAATTTCCCCGGTGCCCGCATCCTCGACGGCTATGAAGCATTGCTTGCCGACCCGGACATCGATGCCGTCTACATCGCGGTTCCGCATCCCGGCCATGCGCAATGGGCGATCCGGGCGGCGGAAGCGGGCAAGCACGTGCTGTGCGAAAAGCCGTTGGCGCTGACCGCCTTCGAGGCCGACGCCATGATCCACGCCGCGCGCAAGGCCGGCACCTTTCTCGGCGAAGCCTTCATGTACCGGCTGCATCCGCAGACGCTGAAGCTGGTGGAACTCATCAAGTCCGGCGTCATCGGCGAGATCAGGATGATCAAGTCGAGCTTCGGCTTCGCCATGCCGGGCTTCATGCCGCAGCACCGGCTTTATGCCAATGAGCTCGCCGGCGGCGGCATCCTGGACGTCGGCGGCTATCCCGTCTCGATGGTCCGGCTGATTGCCGGCGCGGCATCGGGAAAACCCTTTGCCGAACCCGACAGGGTGGTGGGCACCGCCCATCTCGGCCAGTCCGGCGTCGATGAGTGGGCTTCGGCGCTGCTGCATTTCCCTGATGGCATCGTCGCGGAGGTCTCCTGCAGCATCTCACTCAACCAGGACAATGTCCTTCGCATCCTCGGCACCAAGGGGCGCATCGAAGTGCCGGACTTCTGGTTCGCCGGCGGCAACCGCGATGTCGGCCTCGGCCACATCGACGTGATCGGCGCCGACGGGTCGCGAGAGACGATCAGCGTCAACGAAAAACGCCATGTCTATTCCTTCGAGGTCGACGGCGCCGGCGAGGCGATCCGCGCCGGGCAGCAGGAATTCGCCTGGCCGGGGATGGGCTGGGCCGACAGCCTAGGCACCTTGCGTGTGCTCGACAGATGGCGCGCCGCCGTCGGGCTAGAGTATGAGATCGAAAAAGCCCCGCTGCGCACCAGCACCATTGCCGGCCGGCCCTTGCGCCCCGGCGGCACCGCGATCGCCAAGCGCGCCATCCCAGGCTTGGCGAAACAGGCATCCATAGTGGCGCTCGGCTTCGAGGATTTCCGCACCTTCTCCTCGGGTTCGATCCTGCTCGACGCTTTCTTCGAAGCCGGCGGCAATCTGTTCGACACCGGCTACGTCTATGGCGGCGGCTACACCGAGACGCTGCTCGGCCAATGGTTGAAGAACCGTGGCGTGCGCGAGCAGTCGGTGATCATCGCCAAGGGCGCGCATTCGCCGCTCTGCTATCCCGACGTGATCGGCAAGCAGCTCGCCCAGTCGCTCGATCGGCTGCAGACCGATCATGTCGACATCTATTTCATGCACCGCGACAACCCTGACGTGCCGGTCGGCGAGTTCGTCGATGCGATGGACCGCGAGGTCAAGGCCGGCCGCATCCGCGGTCCGTTCGGCGGCTCGAACTGGACGATGCAGCGCATGGACGAGGCGATTGCCTATGCGCAGCGGACCGGCAAGCAGAAGCCGGGCGCACTCTCCAACAATTTCTCGTTGGCCGAGATGCTGGAGCCGATCTGGGCAGGATGCATCACCTCCTCCACCGATGACTGGAAGGCCTGGCTGACATCCAGGCAGATGCCGAACTTCGCCTGGTCGAGCCAAGGCCGCGGCTTCTTCACCGACCGCGCCGGCCGCGACCTGCGCGACAATGAGGAACTGGTGCGGGTCTGGTATTCGGAGCGGAATTTTGGCCGCCGCGACCGGGCGATCGAACTTGCCGCACGACTGGGCAAGAGCCCGATCCACATCGCGCTGGCCTATGTGCTCAATCAGCCCTTCCCGTCCATTCCGTTGATCGGGCCGCGCACGCTGGGCGAGCTGGACGACAGCCTGCGCGCCCTCGACATCAAGCTTTCGCCGGCCGATCTCGAATGGCTGGATAGTGGCAGGCTGCACGCCGCCTGACACGCATGAAACAAGGACAAAAAGCGGCGTCAGGTCTCGTCGTCAGACACCCTGACGCCAACCCGGGGCGGTGTCCGCAAGCTGGCATACATGCCGG
The DNA here is from genome assembly GCF_000176035.2 of Mesorhizobium opportunistum WSM2075. Classification (NCBI taxonomy): domain Bacteria; kingdom Pseudomonadati; phylum Pseudomonadota; class Alphaproteobacteria; order Hyphomicrobiales; family Phyllobacteriaceae; genus Mesorhizobium; species Mesorhizobium opportunistum. The sequence goes on from NC_015675.1 coordinate 2,587,370, forward strand.
TGGTGCGGAATTGGCTGGGCGTGGTGCCATAAAGGCGGCGAAACACCTTCGAAAAATAGTTCGCATCCTCGAAGCCGCACAGGATGGCGACTTCCTTCACCGGCAGGAAGTCGGCCTTGGTCAAAAGCTTCGCCGCGCGCTGCAGGCGTTGTTGCAGCACGAATTCGGCTGGCGGCAGGCCTTCGCTCTCGGCAAAGCAGCGCGAGAAATGGGCCCGGCTGAGGCCGCTGATCTGGACCAGCTCCGCCACTGGCAGCGATTTGTCGAGGTTAGCGTTGATGTGATCGATGACCGGCTGCATGGCGCTCTGTTTCTCGGCAAAGGCGTGTGAGCCGAAGACATCGTCATAGAGCGCCATCGCAGCCTCGTAGGCGATCGCCGAAGCAGCGCCCGGTGAAGCGGCGCCCTTGACGAGCCGCAAGCTGCAATCGGCAAGATGATCTATCGTCGCCGGCTGCAGCCGGAACACCGGACCCGAAACGCTGAGGATCGACTTGTGGATGCGCAGCGCCTCCTCGCCGTTCATCGAGATCCAGAAATATTCCCAGCGCTCGTCCCTGGCCAGCCAGTAGCGGTGGTTGTGTGGCACCAGCACGAGCAATGTGTCGTTCCGCTGCAGGCGATAGTTGCGGTTCTCGTAGCGCAGCCGGCCGGTTCCGCTGATCGTGTGCTGGAGCACGGTGAATGGCGTCTGGCCGCGTTTGCGCCCATCCCAGTCGTAGATTTCGTCTTCGCGCACTTCATAGCCCGTGCTTGTCGGCATGGCATGCAGGCGCTGGCGGCCGCGCGGCAGCGAGATCGTACGCATCGACTGTCCGTTGGCGATCAAATCCTGCAGCACAAAATTACCCCTGAAAGCATAATCCTTCTCTGGTCGCGCTCGCGAATAAGCGCATAATCCGGCCTCGAAGAACGCGAAAGACCCGCGGTCGAGGAGCGGGCGGGAGGAGAAAAGCCGGATTCCGGCTTGAATGGCAGGCGCGCCTTGGCGTGTGGCCATATCCTCCCTTGTTGCTCCTTGCCTAGCATTCGATCGGATCGAGGTGAAGGTGATGAGTTTCAAAATCGCTATTATCGGCGCCGGCAGCGTTGGATTCACCAAGAAACTGTTCACCGACATTCTCTGCGTGCCCGAATTCAAGGACATCGAATTCGCGCTGACCGATCTCAGCGAGCACAATCTGCAGATGATCAAGGCGATCTTGGACAGGATCGTCGAAGCGAACGGATTGCCGACCAGGGTGACGGCGACCACCGACCGCCGCAAGGCGCTCGAAGGTGCGCGCTATATCATCAGCTGCGTTCGGGTCGGCGGCCTGGAAGCCTATGCCGACGACATCCGCATTCCCCTGAAATACGGCATCGACCAGTGCGTCGGCGACACGATCTGCGCCGGCGGCATTCTCTACGGCCAACGCAACATTCCGGTGATCCTCGACTTCTGCAAGGACATCCGCGAGGTCGCCGACACCAACGCCAAGTTCCTCAACTACGCCAACCCGATGGCCATGAACACCTGGGCGGCGATCGAGTACGGCAAGGTCGACACGGTCGGGCTCTGCCACGGCGTCCAGCATGGTGCCGAGCAGATCGCCAAGGTGCTGGGCGCGAAGTCGCCTGGGGAGCTCGACTATATCTGCTCCGGCATCAACCATCAGACCTGGTTCACCGATCTGCGCCTGAATGGCCGCAAGATCGGCAAGGACGAACTGGTTGCCGCCTTCGAAGCGCATCCGGTCTACTCGCAGCAGGAGAAGCTGCGCATCGACGTGCTGAAGCGCTTTGGCGTCTATTCGACCGAAAGCAACGGCCATCTGTCCGAATACCTGCCCTGGTATCGGAAGCGTCCGGACGAGATCATGCGCTGGATCGACATGTCGGACTGGATCCATGGCGAGACCGGCGGCTACCTCCGCTACTCGACCGAGACCCGCAACTGGTTCGAGACGGAGTATCCGCAGTTCCTTGAAGCGGCGTCGAAGCCGATCGACGTGGCCAAGCGCTCCAACGAGCATGCCAGCCACATATTGGAGGCGCTGGAGACCAACCGCGTCTATCGCGGCCACTTCAACGTCAAGAACAATGGTGTGATCACCAATTTGCCGCAGGACGCCATCATCGAGTCGCCCGGCTTCGTCGATCGTTTCGGCATCAACATGGCCGCCGGCATCACGCTGCCGGAGGCCTGTGCGGCGACCTGCATGTCTTCGATCAACGTCCAGCGCATGTCGGTCCATGCCGCGATATCGGGCGATATCGATCTCCTGAAGCTCGCCGTGCTGCATGATCCGCTGGTTGGCGCGGTGTCGACCCCGGAGGAGGTCTGGCAGATGGTCGACGAAATGGTCGTCGCCCAGGCCGCCTGGTTGCCGCAATACGCGCATGCCGTTCCGGCCGCCAAGGAGCGGTTGTCGAAATCCGTGGTCAAGACCCGCGAATGGGCCGGTGCCGCGCGGCGCAACGTCCGCTCGATCGAGGAGTTGCGCGCCGAAAAGGCCGCTCTGAAGCAGACCGGCTGAACCCGGGAGCGGCCGCGGATCCACGGGAGGCAGGTCCGCCGCAGTCAGCCGCCAAGGCAGAAGACAAGCAGCAGAAAAAGTCTGAACACGAGGGAGGAGATAATGAGGAACCTACGCAGCATTGGCATTGTCGCTGGACTGGCGCTGAGCGTCTCCGTTCCGGCGCTCAACGCCTTCGCTTCCGAACCGACGGTCCCGCCGACGCCGGCGACGTTTCCGGCCGAAGGCAAGATCAAGTATGTGGCGCGCGACTCCATCCTGGAGTTCAAGACGCTGCCGGAATATCACGAGCCGGACTGGGTGACGGAAAAATACGTCAAGGCCGGCAAGCTGCCGCCGGTGAAGGACAGGCTGCCGAAGGAGCCGCTGGTCTTCAAGACCGCCAACATGCCCGATGGCGTCGGCGTCTATGGCGATACGATGCGCCATGTCATCGGCGGGCGGCCGGAAGGCTGGAACTACGGCGCTGGCCAGACGCAAGGCTGGGGCGGCATCGACATAGGCCTCTCCGAGTGCCTGACGCGCACCGCGCCGCTGTTCCAGGTCGAGGCCAAGGATACCGAACCGCTGCCGAATCTGGCCAAAAGCTGGGACTGGTCGAAGGACGGCCACAAGCTGACCATGCATCTGGTCGAGGGCGCAAAATGGTCCGATGGCGTTGCCTTCAACGCCGACGACGTCATGTTCTACTGGGACGACGAGGTCATCGACCCGAACGTCTCTCCGTTGAATGGTGCGACACAGGAAACCTTCGGCGTCGGCACGACGCTGAAAAAGATCGACGATTACACCGTCGAGTGGACCTTCAAGGACGCCTTCCCGAAACAGTACCTCTACGCCATGGCCTACGGCACTTTCTGTCCCGGTCCCGCGCACATATTGAAGCCGCAGCATCCCAAATATTCGAAGAACACCTACGACCAGTTCAAGAACGCCTTCCCACCGGAATATATGAACATGCCGGTGATGGGCGCCTGGGTGCCGGTCGATTACCGGCCGGACGACATCATCGTCATGCGCCGCAACCCCTACTATTGGAAGGTCGACGAAAAGGGTAACCAGCTGCCCTACCTCGACGAACTGCAGTACAAGCTGTCGACCTGGGCCGACCGCGACGTCCAGGCGGTCGCCGGCTCGGGCGATTTCTCCAATCTGGAGCAGCCGGAAAATTTCGTCGCCTCGCTGAAGCGTGCGGCCGAGGCGAACGCGCCGGCACGTCTGGCCTTCGGCCCGCGGCTCATCGGCTACAATCTGCGCCTGAACTTTTCCGCCAATGGCTGGGGCAACCCGGACGAGCGCGGCCAGGCCATCCGCGAACTGAACCGCAACGAGGATTTCCGCAAGGCCGTCACCATGGCGCTCGACCGCAAGGCGCTTGGCGACTCGCTGGTCAAGGGGCCGTTCACCGCCATCTATCCCGGCGGCTTCTCGTCTGGCACCAGCTTCTATGACCGCAAGTCGACCGTCTATTATCCCTTCGACCTTGAGGGCGCCAAGGCCGAGCTCGCCAAGGCCGGCCTCAAGGACACGGATGGCGACGGTTTCGTGAACTTCCCGGCGGGCACCGCCGGCGGCAAGAATGTCGAGATCGTGATGCTGGTCAACAACGACTACGGCACCGACAAGAGCCTCGCCGAAGGCGTCGTCGCTCAGATGGAGAAGCTCGGGCTTCGGGTTGTGCTCAACGGTCTCAACGGCACCCAGCGCGACGCCTCGCAATATTCCGGGCGCTTCGACTGGCTGATCCGGCGCAACGAGCAGGAGCTGACCTCCGTCGTACAGAATACAGTGCAGCTCGCTCCGGTCGGCCCGAAGACCAGCTGGGATCACCGCGCGCCGGAAAGCGGCCAGGTCGACCTGATGCCTTTCGAAAAGGACCTCGTCGACATCGTCAACAAGTTCGTCTCCTCGTCGGACAATGATGAGCGCGCCAGCCTGATGAAGGAGTTCCAGAAGATATCGACGGAACACGTCTACAATATCGGCCTGACGGAGTATCCCGGGGCGCTGATCGTCAACAAGCGCTTCTCCAACATTCCGCAGGGTACGCCGATCTTCATGTTCAACTGGGCCGAGGATTCGATCGTCCGCGAACGTGTCTTTGTCGCGGCTGACAAGCAGGCGAAATACGAACTGTTCCCTGAGGAGCTCCCCGGCAAACCCGGAGACAAGGGCCCGATGTAGGTTTACCTCCCCTGACTGAGAGAGACCCGGCCGCGCTGATGGCGCGGCCGGGAAAAACCAACCTCCGAACGCCCCAAGCGGCGCGTCCGGCAAGATGAGGAAGCGGACCGTCCATGCTGCGATTCCTGGCCATGCGCATAGCGTCGGCGATACCGGTCCTCGCCATCTTGAGTCTCGTCACCTTTGCCATCATCCAGGCGCCGCCGGGCGATTATGCCGACTACATCCGCTCGCAGCTGATCAACCAGGGCGGAGCCTCCTTCGCCCAAGCCGACGCACAGGCCAACGCCTATCGCATCGAACATGGCCTCGATAAGCCGTTGCCCGTCCAGTATCTCAACTGGATCGGCGGCATCGTCACCCGCGGTGATTTCGGCTACAGCCTCTATTACAACAAGCCGGTTGCTGACGTCGTCGGCGAGCGCCTGCCGCGCACACTGCTGCTGGCGCTGGTCTGTCATCTCCTCGCCTCGGTGCTGGGCATCACCTTCGGCATATGGGCGGCGACCCGGCAATACACCTGGATCGACTCGACGCTGTCGGCTATCTCCTTCCTCGGCATGACGGTGCCGCGCTTCCTGATGGCGCTGATCATCGTCTATCTGCTGGTCTTCCAGTTCAACGTGTCGGAGATCGGCTCGTTCTTCTCACCGCAATATGGCGGCGCGCCGTGGTCGTGGGGCAAGTTCGCCGACCTCGTCAAGCATGTCTGGCCCGTGGTCGCGATCGCCACCTTCGGCGGCCTCGCCTACAACATGCGCGTCATGCGCGGCAATCTGCTGGATACGCTGAACGCCCAATATGTCGAGACGGCGAGAGCCAAGGGATTGACCGGCAGCGCCGTCGTCATGCGCCATGCCGTACCCAATGCGCTGCATCCGCTCGTCATGTATCAAGGCGTGGTGCTGCCCTACATGCTCACCGGCGAGATCGAGACGGCGATCATCTTCGCGCTGCCGACGGTCGGCCCGGCGATCGTCGGCTCGATGGCGGTCGGCGACGTCTACGTCACCGCCACCTTCATGATGGTGCTGTCGGCGACGCTGATCGTCGGCAACATCATCGCCGACATGCTGCTCGTCCTGCTCGATCCGCGTGTGCGCCAGTTCGGGGAGAGCTAGATGCTGGCGCGCGATCCGTCACCCCCACCGCTGCCGGCCGAAGCGCCCATCGTAGCCATACCGGCGCGCGGCAACGAGAGCTACATGGCGCTTGTCTGGCGCCGGCTGAAGCGCTCCTGGACCGGCATGGCCGGGCTCTGGCTCGTCGTGCTGCTGCTGGTGATGGCGGTGTTCGCCGAGTTCCTGGCGCCGATGGATCCGAAGGCGACCGATGTCGGCTTCGCGCCGCCGCAAGTGCCTTCCTTCCACGACAAGGACGGCAATGTCGTCATGCGGCCGAGGGTCTATGCGCTGGCCGATTCGGCGGATCTCGATCCGGTCACCTTCCAGCCCATCGTCGGCCCCGACTACGACCACCCGAGGCTGCTCGGTTTCTTCGTCGAGGGCGCGCCCTACAGGCTCTTCGGGCTCATTCCGGCCAACCGGCATTTCTTCGCCTCGATGGACGGCCTGCCGGTGCATTTCCTCGGGACCGACAAGTTCGGCCGCGATGTCCTGTCGCGCGCCATCCACGGCTCGCGCGTCTCGCTGATGATCGCGCTGACGGTGGTCTTCATCATCACCGTTATCGGCACCACCGTCGGCATGGTCTCCGGCTACTTCGGCGGCCGGTTCGATGTCTGGATGCAGCGCTTCGTCGAACTGGTGCTCGCCTTTCCGCAATTGCCGCTCTATCTGGCGCTGACGACGTTGATCCCGGTCACCGCGCCCACCAATGTCTTCCTCGCCTTCGTCATCATCGTCATGTCGGCATTGGGTTGGGCGCAGATGTCGCGCGAGGTGCGCGGCAAGACGCTGGCGCTGGCGCGGATCGAATATGTGCGCGCCGCCATGGCGGTTGGCGCCACCGACCGGCGCATCATCATGCAGCACATCTTCCCCAATGTGATGAGCCACGTGATCGTCGCCGTTACGCTGGCGATCCCGACAGTGGTGCTCTTGGAATCTTTCCTCGGGTTCCTCGGCTTCGCGGTCAAGCCACCGCTGATCTCCTGGGGCCTGATGCTGCAGGATACCGCGACCTATTCCGTCATAGGCACCTATCCCTGGATCCTGTCGCCGGTCGGTTTCGTGCTCGTCACCGTCTTTGCCTTCAACGCGCTGGGCGACGGCCTGCGCGACGCCGTCGACCCCTATTGAGGTGGCAGGAATGACCGTCGCGCTCGCCGAATCCTTCGCACCTGCCGTCCGCCACGACCATGACGGGCGCCAGGGCGAGCCCATCATCGACGCCCGCAACATCGAGGTCGCCTTCAAGGTCGAGCACGGCGTCGTCGAGGCGGTCAAGGACGTCTCGTTCCAGCTCTATCGCGGGGAGACGATCGCCATCGTCGGCGAATCCGGCTCCGGCAAGTCGGTGACGGCGCGCACCGTCATGGGGCTGCTGTCGCGGCGGGCCACCGTGTCGCCAAGATCGAGCGTCTGTTACGACGGCCAGAACATCCTGAAATTCGCCGAGCGCGACCGCCGCAAGCTGCGCGGCAACCGCATCTCGATGATCTTCCAGGAGCCGATGAGTTCGCTCAATCCGATCTACACGGTCGGCAGCCAGATCGTCGAGGCGATCAGGGTGCACCGCAAGGTGGGCCGCAGGCAAGCCTGGGCGCGGGCGCTCGAGCTGCTGCGGCATGTGCAGATTCCCGAGCCGGAAGCGCGGCTCAAGCAATACCCGCACCAGCTTTCAGGCGGCCAGCGCCAGCGCGTAATGATCGCCATGGCGCTCGCCAACAATCCCGACGTGCTGGTCGCCGACGAGCCGACGACCGCGCTCGACGTCACCGTCCAGGCGCAGATCCTCAACCTGATCCGCAATCTGCAGAAAGAGCTGCGGATGGCGGTGATCCTGATCACCCATGATCTCACCGTGGTGCGCAAATTCTCCGACTACGTCTATGTCATGCAGCATGGCGAAATGTGCGAGCACAACGTCACGGAACGGCTGTTCGCCGATCCGCAGCACCCCTACACCAGGCGGCTGCTGGCTTCCGAGCCGCGCGGACGGCCACAACCGCTGCCGGAGGGCAGTGGCACCATCCTCGAGGCGAATGGCGTGCGCGTCTGCTTCATGCTGCGCCACGGCACCTTCCTGAAACCGGACTGGCGCGAACTGGTCGCCGTCGACGATCTCGGCCTTAAACTTTGCCGTCATGAGACGCTGGGGCTGGTTGGCGAATCCGGTTCCGGCAAGACCACCTTCGGCCAGGCCTTGCTGAGGTTGATCGACGCCAAGCGCGGCGAAATCCGTTTCGACGGCCAGCCGATCCAGGGCCTGTCCCGCAACGAGATGCGGCCGCTGCGTTCGCGCATGCAGATCGTCTTCCAGGATCCCTTCTCCTCGCTCAATCCGCGCATGACGATCGGCCAGATCATCGAGGAAGGGCTGATCGTCAACAGCATCGGCGCGACGCGGCGCGAGCGGGTCGAGCGGGTGCGCGAGGCACTGGTCAGCGCCGGCATGCCCGGCGATATCCTGTCGCGCTTTCCCCACGAATTTTCCGGCGGCCAGCGCCAGCGTATCGCCATTGCCCGTGCCATCGCGCTCGAACCCGAATTCATCCTGCTCGACGAGCCGACCTCGGCGCTCGACCTCTCCGTCCAGGCCCAGATCGTCGACCTCTTACGCAAGCTGCAGGACGAGCGCGGCCTGAGCTACCTCTTCATTTCGCACGACCTCAAGGTGGTGCGGGCGCTCTGCCATCGCGTCATCGTCATGCAGCATGGGAAGATCGTCGAGCAGGGACCTGTCGACGAGGTCCTCTCCAATCCCAAGACCGCCTACACCGAACGGCTCGTCAGGGCCGCTTTCGACGTGGCCTGAACATAGCCGGAGGTTAGCGTGGCAAAAAATCCCAGGATCACTTTCATCGGCGCCGGCTCGACGGTGTTCATGAAGAACATCGTCGGCGATGTGCTGCAGCGTCCGTCGCTGTCGGGCGCGACGATCGCTCTCATGGACATCAATCCGCAGCGGCTGGAGGAGAGCGCCGTCGTCGTCAACAAGCTGATCGCGACGCTCGGCGTCAAGGCGAAGGCCGAGACTTACTCCGACCAGCGCAAGGCACTTTCCGGGGCCGACTTCGTCGTCGTCGCCTTTCAGATCGGCGGCTACGAACCCTGCACGGTCACCGACTTCGAAGTGCCGAAGAAATACGGCCTGCGCCAGACGATTGCCGACACGCTCGGCGTCGGCGGCATCATGCGCGGCCTGCGGACCGTTCCGCATCTGTGGAAGATCTGCGAGGACATGCTCGCCGTCTGCCCCAAAGCGATCATGCTGCAATACGTCAACCCGATGGCGATCAACACCTGGGCGATATCGGAAAAATACCCTGATATCAAACAGGTCGGCCTCTGCCATTCGGTGCAGGGCACGGCGATGGAATTGGCACATGATCTCGACCTTCCCTACGAGGAAATCCGCTATCGCTCGGCCGGCATAAACCACATGGCCTTCTACCTGAAATTCGAGCATCGCCAGGCGGACGGCTCCTACCGCGACCTCTATCCCGATCTCGTGCGCGCCTATCGCGAAGGCCGCGCGCCAAAGCCCGGCTGGAACCCGCGCTGCCCCAACAAGGTGCGCTACGAGATGCTGACCAGGCTGGGCTTCTTCGTCACCGAGAGCTCGGAGCATTTCGCCGAATACACGCCCTATTTCATCAAGGAGGGCCGCCCCGATTTGATCGAGAAATACGGCATTCCGCTCGATGAATACCCCAAGCGCTGCATCGAACAGATCGAGCACTGGAAGGACCAGGCGCAGGCCTATCGCTCGGCCGACCGTATCGAGGTCGAGCCGTCCCGGGAATATGCCTCCTCGATCATGAATTCGGTCTGGACCGGCGAACCCTCGGTGATCTACGGCAATGTCCGCAACAATGGCTGCATCACCTCGCTGCCCCGCGATTGCGCCGCCGAAGTACCGTGCCTTGTCGATGCCTCCGGCATTCAGCCGACCTACATCGGCGACCTGCCGCCGCAACTGACGGCACTGATCCGCACCAACATCAACGTCCAGGAACTGACGGTGCGGGCGCTGATGAGCGAGAACCGCGAGCACATCTACCATGCGGCGATGATGGACCCGCACACATCGGCCGAACTCGATCTCGACCAGATCTGGTCGCTGGTCGATGATCTCCTGGCCGCTCACGGTGACTGGCTGCCAGCCTGGGCGCGTGTGAGGCGCAAGAACGAAGCCGCCTGATCAGAGCATGTCGCCAAAGGCCGCTTTCATTTCGGCTCGTCGGGGTCGGTCTCTTCCTCGTCGTCGCGGGCCTTGATGACATAGGCACCCTTCAGCCAGCGGTTGAGGTCGATGTCCTTGCAGCGCGTCGAGCAGAATGGGTAGGTCTCGCGCGCCGAGGGCTTGCCGCATTCGGGGCAGGGGCGCTTGGGGCGCAGCGGGGTCACTTTGTCGTCGGGGCTCATAGCCGTGGGGACAGCCAGTTTTGATGGATTTTGAAGCCTTCGCCCGACAGCAGCGCCACCGTCTCGTAGAGCGGCAAGCCGACGATGTTGGTGTACGAGCCGACCAGCTTGACGACGAAAGCTCCGGCGAGACCCTGGACGGCGTAGCCGCCGGCCTTGCCCCGCCACTCGCCGGACGCGACATAGGCGTCGATTTCCTCGCGTGGCAGCCGCTTGAAGCGCACCCGCGTCTCGACCAGCCGCTGGCGCAACTTGCCGCCCGGCGTGATCAGGCAGATGCCCGAATAAACCCGGTGCGAGCGGCCCGACAGCAGGCCGAGGCAGTTGGCGGCATCATCGAGCGTCTCGGCCTTGGGCAGGATGCGCCGCCCGACCGCGACCACCGTGTCGGCGGCCAGCACGAAGCTTGGCGCATGGTCCGTCTCGGTCTTCAGCGACGCGAACGCTTTCTCGGCCTTTTCCTTCGACAGCCGCTTGGCCAGCGAGCGCGGATGCTCGGCACGCAGCGGCGTCTCGTCGATATCGGCTGGCAGGATACGGTCCGGCTCGATGCCGGCCTGCTGCAGGAGTTCGATACGGCGCGGCGAACCCGAGGCAAGCACCAGCTTCTGCAAAATGCTCATCGCGTTCCGGCCAAGCCCTGATCTTACTTGAAGCGGTAGGTGATGCGGCCCTTGGTCAGGTCGTATGGCGTCATCTCGACCAGAACCTTGTCGCCGGTCAGCACGCGGATGCGGTTCTTGCGCATGCGGCCGGCCGTATGGGCGATGATCTCGTGTTCGTTTTCGAGTTTCACCCGGAACATCGCGTTGGGCAACAATTCCGTCACGACACCCGGAAACTCGAGGACTTCTTCCTTCGGCATTCGATACCTTTGCTTGGATGGCAATTCCAGCGCCCCGGCTGGAATTTCGGCGGAACCTATATGATAATCGTTCGCTTGTGAACACGCTTAATCCGGATGGTCTGGAGCGACGAACCTGCGGCCGATCCGGGCTTTCAGCCGCTCGCGCACGTCGCGATAGCTGGCCATGATCTGCTCGCGCATGCCGCCGGCACCGGTCGGGTCCGGTGTCGGCCAATATTCGACCTCGACGGCAAGCGAGCGGGTGAGCTCCAGCGCGGCATGGTGCGCCTCCGGCGCCAGCGTCACAATGAGGTCGAAATAGTCGTCCTCGAGCTCGTCCAGCGTCCGTGGATGGCGCTCGCCCAGCGTAAGACCGTCTTCGGCCAGCACGGCATCGACGAATGGATCCCGCTCGCCGGCGCGTACACCGGCCGAAGCGACGAAGGTGGTGGCGGGCAGCATCCGGCGTGCCAGCTGCTCTGCCATCGGTGAGCGCACGGCATTCATGCCGCACAGGAACAGGATCGAGCGGGGCAGGGTAGCCAGGATTAGCCCCGCCAGTGCAGCACGCAGACCAGCGTGAACAGCCGGCGCGCCGTATCGAAATCGATGTCGATCTTGCCCGAAAGCCGGTCCATCAGCGTCTGCGAGCCTTCATTGTGCAAACCCCGGCGGCCCATGTCGATCGCCTCGATATGGCTCGGCGTCGAGGAGCGGATGGCGTCGTAATAGCTTTCGCAGATCATGTAGTAATCCTTGACGATGCGCCGCAGAGGCGTCAGCGATAGGATGTGGGTGACCACAGCGGTGCCGTCCTCGCGCGCCACGGCGAACACCAGGCGCTGCTCGGCCAGCGACAGTTTCAGCCGGTAGGGACCGGCGCCGCTGTCGTTGACGGGCTGAAAACTGTTCTCCTCGATCAGGTCGAAGATCGCCACCGCCCGCTCGTGCTCGACATCGGGCGTCGAACGGCCGATCGATTCATCGAGTTCGACATCGATCAGTTTTGCGCGGCTTTGATCGGAGCCCGTCATGTCCGCCTACATATTCAGCCGGATGGTGACGGAGCGGCCATGCGCGTCGAGCCCTTCCGCCTTTGCCAGCGCGACCGCCGCCGGCGCCAGCAGGCGCAACTGTTCCGGTCCGAGCTTGAGGATCGAGGTACGCTTGACGAAGTCGAGGACCGACAGGCCCGACGAGAAGCGCGCCGAGCGGGCCGTCGGCAGCACATGGTTGGAGCCGCCGACATAGTCGCCGATGGCTTCCGGCGTATGACGGCCGAGAAAAACCGCGCCGGCATTGCGCATCCGCGACAGAAAGCCCTCGGCATCGTCGATGGCCAGCTCGACATGCTCGGCCGCGATGCGGTCGGCCAGCGGCAATGCCGCGTCGATCGTTGGCACCAGGATCACCGCGCCGAAATCGCGCCAGCTCGCCGACGCCGTCTCGGCTCGCGGCAGGCTCTGCAACTGGCGCTCGACCGCCTGTTCGACCGCCTTGCCAAAAGCCGGATCGTCGGTGATCAGGATCGATTGCGCCGACGCATCGTGCTCGGCCTGGGCGAGCAGATCGGCGGCGATCCAGTCCGGATCATTGTCGCCGTCGGCAACGACGAGCACTTCCGAAGGACCGGCGATCATGTCGATGCCGACCGTGCCGAACACCTGGCGCTTGGCCGCCGCGACATAGGCATTGCCGGGCCCGACGATCTTGGCGACCGGCTTTATGGTCTCGGTGCCATAGGCAAGGGCTGCGATCGCCTGGGCGCCGCCGACGCGGTAGATCTCGGACACGCCTGCCATATGGGCCGCCACCAGCACCAGCGGATTGATGATGCCGCCCGGCGCCGGCACGACCATGACGATGCGCTCGACGCCGGCCACCCGGGCGGGCACGGCGTTCATCAGCACCGAGCTTGGGTAACTTGCGGTGCCGCCCGGCACGTAGAGCCCGACCGCCTCGATTGCCGTCCAGCGCCAGCCGAGTTGGACCCCGGCGGCATCCGTGTAGCGATCATCCTTGGGCCGCTGCCGCTCATGGTGGGAGCGGATACGGTCGCGCGCGAATTCAAGCGCTTCGACCGCCTTCGGGTCGGCCGTTTCGTAGGCGGCCGCAATGTCTTCCTTCGACACGGCAATGCCGAGGCTGTTCAAATCGGCGCGGTCGAATCTTTGTGTGTAGTCGATCAGCGCCGCGTCGCCCTCGGCACGCACGCGCGCGATGATCTGCCGCACGGCGGCGTCGACATCCCCGGAGACTTCCCGCTTGGTCAACAGGAAAGCGGCGAAACGCTGCTCGAAATCGGCGTCGGACTGACGAAGCGTGATGGCCATCGGATATTCAAGCCTTGTGGACGGGCCGCGACGTGGCTTCCCACGCGCCGCCGACATCGGCAAGGCGGGCCTCGATGCACTCGACATCGAGCATGATGGTGCCGCCACCGGAAAAGATCAGCTCGACGATACCGGACGGCTTGCTGATCTCGATAAAACTGATCGCCAGCAGGGACAGGATCTCGGCCGGCTTGTCGCGGGCGATGCCGTTGGTCTTGGCGCCGAGCACCCGGTCGAAATGCAGCACGGCCTGCCGCCGCTCATTATGCTGGCGAAACAGGCCCGACTTTGCCTCCCAGACGAAGCGGTTCATGGTCAGCACGAAGCGCTTGGCCGAAGGCAGGAATTCGAGGTCCGAAACCTTCATCACGGCGTCCTGGACATGGGCCGAGACAATGCTCAGATCCTGATCGTCGAGCGCGATGAGTTTGAGGGCTGCCATGCTGAAGGTGCACCTGAAAGTTGGTTTAAGCCCTCTGTTAGGCGGTCTTTCCGGTCGGTGCAACCGCAGCACGGGCTAGCGCCTCGGCAAAGCTGCCGATCTCCCCCGGAAGAGGGGAGATTAGAGCTGCCTCGGCTTTCGCCAATCGCCTGCGCAGAAGCAGAGGTAGCAGTCGTTACGCCGAGATACGCTCGATCACCGCGCCGCAGTTGGAGAGCTTCTCTTCCAGCCGCTCGAAGCCGCGGTCGAGATGGTAGACACGGTTGACCGTGGTCTCGCCTTCGGCGGCCAGGCCGGCGATGACCAGCGAGACGGAAGCGCGAAGATCGGTGGCCATAACCGGCGCGCCTTTCAGCTTCGCCACGCCGTCGACGATCGCCGTCTGGCCTGAAAGCGTGATGTGGGCGCCGAGCCGGGCCAGTTCCTGGACGTGCATGAAGCGGTTCTCGAAGATCGTTTCGGTGATGCGCGACTTGCCCTTGGCCATTGTCATCAGGCCCATGAACTGCGCCTGCAGATCGGTCGGGAAGGCCGGGAACGGCGCAGTCGTCACGTCGACCGGCGAAATGCCGGCGCCGTTGCGCTTCACGCGGATGCCGGAATTGGTCTGCGTGATCTCGGCGCCGGTCTGGGCGATCACGTCCAGCGCGGTCTGCAGCAATTCGGGACGCGCCCCTTCGAGCACGACGTCGCCGCCGGTCATGGCGACGGCCATGGCATAGGTGCCGGTCTCGATGCGGTCGGGAATGACGCGTACGCGGGCGCCCGAAAGCGCTTCGACGCCGTCAATGGTGATGGTTGGCGTGCCGGCGCCGGAGATCCTGGCGCCCATGGCATTGAGGCATTCGGCGAGGTTGACGATCTCGGGCTCGCAGGCGGCGTTCTCCAGCACCGTCTCGCCCTTGGCCAGCGACGCAGCCATCATCAGCACATGGGTGGCGCCGACCGAGACTTTCGGGAACACGTAGCGGTTGCCGACAAGGCGGCCGTTCCGGGTCTTGGCAAGCACATAGCCGGTGTCGACATCGATGTCGGCGCCCAGCGCCTGCAGGCCTTCGAGGAACAGGTCGACCGGACGCGTGCCGATGGCGCAGCCGCCCGGCAGCGACACTTTCGCCTCGCCCATGCGGGCCAGCAGCGGCCCGATCACCCAGAACGACGCGCGCATCTTCGACACCAGCTCGTAAGGGGCGGTCGTGTCGACGATGTTGCGGGCGGAGAAGTTGATGGTGCGCGAATAGCCTTCATTCTGCTTCTCGCGGCGGCCATTGACCGAATAGTCGACGCCGTGATTGCCGAGGATCCGGATCAGCTGCTCGACATCGGCCAGATGCGGAACGTTTTCCAGCGTCAGCGTGTCGTCGGTCAACAGCGAGGCGATCATCAGCGGCAGGGCCGCGTTTTTCGCGCCCGAGATCGGAATACTTCCGGCAAGCTTGTTGCCGCCGACAATTCTGATGCGATCCATGGAAAACGTCCCTCTCGGCCAGAAAAGGCCGGTTCAATCGTTTGAGTATCGGTCCGTCTAGACCATTGGCCGGCGTGGTTCAAGAAATAGGATTTCGCCCACCCCGGTCCAAGAGTGGCCGATTTGAGTTAATCTTTTTGTATTTCCTCGGCTCCGCCGAGCCCCTCCGGCCGCTGGTCGGCGCCGCCGGTGCGGCGCGAGCGCGACTGCGCCTTGCGCTTCTGCAGATTGGCCCGCAATTGCTCGGCGAGCCGGTCCTTGCGGTCCGTGCCGCCCTTTTTTGCTTCATTTGTCTTGTCGTTCATCGTCCCGTCCCGTCCCGCCTGCCCGTCGGCCGACACCCATTCAGGGATAGCCAACATTGTGGCGCCGCCATGTCATTAAAAGCTATCCGGCAAAGGCTTTCACAGAAGCATTGCACTTGGCCTTGCGCTTGCCGGTTCGATATGGCAGAAGCCCGCCATCAGCGGCTGCGGTAGCTCAGTGGTAGAGCACTCCCTTGGTAAGGGAGAGGTCGAGAGTTCAATCCTCTCTCGCAGCACCAGATTCTCTCCGCTTTCCTCAATTTGGTCTGCTTTGGAACCTCGGCGTGCGCCCGATCAGGTCGTTTTCGCGCACCAGCGGCTTGCCGGGCGCCCGGGTCGATGGCTAAATAAACGATCACAGGGAGAAGGCACCATGGCACTTCACCTTTCGGCGGATGCCCCGGCCTCGGTCGCGGCTGCCCCGCAAAAATATCTCTTTGGCCCGTTCATCGACTTTTTCATGCTTGGCGGGAGCGCGCTTGTCATCCTGCCGGTGCTGTATTTCGTGCCGCTCAGATACGAAGCGGCCCTGACGCTGACGATGTTCTTGCTCTCCCATCTTATAAACCAGCCGCACTTCGGTCATTCATACCAGATCTTCTATCGCAATTTTTCGCGCAAGGTGCGCGGCGAGGGCTACGGCCGCAGTCTCCAGATCCGCTATATCCTCGCGGGCATCGTCGTCCCGTTGGCCATGGCCGCCTTCTTTGCCTATGGCTCGCTGACGGGGAACGCCCGGCTGCTCGGCAATGCGACCAACGCGATGGGCTTTTTCGTCGGCTGGCACTACGTCAAGCAAGGCTACGGCATGCTGATGGTGGACGCCGTGCTGAAGCGCAAATTCTTCAGCGATCAGGACAAGAAGGTGTTGCTGTTCAACGGCTACGCCGTGTGGCTGTTCGCCTGGCTTCAGACGAACGTGGTGATCACCGAGAGGCAGTTCTGGGGTCTGGAATACTACACCTTCGCCGTCCCGCCATGGCTCATCACCATCGCCATGTCGATCGCCGCCGCCTCCTCGGCGGCTACCGCGGTGATGTTCATCAATCGTTGGCGCAGGCATGGTGGGGCGCTGCCGTATAATGGCGTCGTCGCTTACCTCGTGTCCCTTTATGCCTGGATCCTCTTCGTGACGTTGAACCCGCTCTGGCTGCTGGTGGTGCCGGCGCTCCATTCCTTGCAATATCTGGCGGTGGTCTGGCGCTACCAGACCAATGTCGAGCGCGACCGCGCGGATGCCGTCGAGAGGCCGCGATGGCAAATCCTGTCCATTCTTGGACCGGTGTACAGGCTGCGCGTGCTGGCGTTCATCGTCGTCGGCGCAATTCTCGGGGCGCTCGGTTTCTGGCTGGTGCCGATGGCACTGGCGGACCTGGTTCCCTACGACAAGGCGGTGTTCGGCTCGTCGCTTTTCCTCTTTATCGCGTGGATATTCATCAACGTGCACCATTACTTCCTGGACAATGTGATGTGGCGGCGCGGCAACCCGGAAGTGTCGAAATATCTGTTCCGCTGAAGTGGTTGGCTGAAATTCAGTCCGGGGCGGCCGTCGAGGTGGAGCGTCCCGTTCCCAGCGCCGACACGATTCGTTAACCAAGATGCTGTTCATCGACATGACGGGTGCCCGTCTGCGTGATCAAGCCTGCTCGCCAGGTCGAGGGCTCGAAGAGAAAGTTCCTCATCCCGGCGGGGACGTCAAATCGCCCGAAACAAAAACGATGTGCAAGGCATGACCGTGATTGAAAGCGAACAAGACACGCCCGGCGCTTCCCGTTGCTGGACACGGTTGCCGGCCGTCGTGGCAGCGTTCCTCTGCATGTGCGTCACCAGCGCGTTCGCCGAGACGCGCAGCCTGAAGATCCAGCATCTGCATACCGGCGAAAAGGCCGAGATCGTCTTCAAGCGCAACGGGCGCTACGATCAGGCGGGATTGAAGAAGATCAATGTGATGCTGCGCGACTGGCGCCGCAACGAGCCGACCAGGATGGATCCGCGCCTGCTCGACCTTGTCTGGCAGGCCTACCGGGCCAGCGGCTCGACAGCCTACATCCACATCGTCAGCGCCTATCGTTCGCCTGCGACCAATGCCATGCTGCGCGGCCGCTCGAAGGGCGTGGCTCGCGAGAGCCAGCACATGGTTGGCCGCGCGATGGACTTCTTCCTGCCGGACGTGCCGCTGAAGAAGCTGCGCGACATCGGTCTCAAGATGCAGGGCGGCGGTGTCGGCTATTACCCGACCTCCGGGTCGCCCTTCATTCACATGGATGTCGGCAATGTGCGGCACTGGCCGGGCATCAGCCGCCAGGAACTCGCCAGGGTTTTCCCCAACGGCAATACATTGCATGTGCCGAGCGACGGCAAACCGTTGCCAGGCTACGAGCAGGCGTTTGCCGCCTACAAATCGCGCAAGGCCGCCGGCACACCCAACATCGAACTGGCAAGCGTCGATGGCGGCCAACGCAAGTCGCGCGGCCTGCTGGCGACGCTTTTGGGGCGCGGCGGGGATGAGTCCGATGATGTCGCGGAAGCGGCGCCGGCGCCACGCAAACCGGCAAAGTCCGTTGAACCCGGGTCGGCCGGGCAGGGCATAGCTATCGTGCCGCCGCAGGATGCCAAGCGCGCGGACATCCGGACGGCCACCGCCGATCCCGCGGAAGAACCGCTCGCCGGGCCTGAAGCGACTGTCATGGCCATGGCGCCGGGCTCAGTGCCGCTGCCGGCCTTCGCGCCGCGCGCCGAACCGCCGGACGACAAGCCGGCATCAGCCAATGCCCTGGGCAAGACGGATCCCGCTCCGGCAAGCGTCGCGCCGGACATGGTGGCGCTCAACATCCCGTTGCCGACATGGCGACCGGAAAGCCAGACGAGCCCGGCGCATCAGCCGGAAGCGGCCAAATCCGGCGATGCTGTCGGTGCCCTGCTGGCCATGCATCATCCTGATGACGGCCTCGACAAGCTGGCCGGGCAGCGGATCGCGGTCGCTCCGTCGAAACCCGAAGAGCGCGTCAGGACCAGCCTGAAGGCCGACCGTGTCCAGCCACGTCTCGATCCCGAAGCCACCGCTGTTATCGTGCCGGCCGCATCGCCCGGCCGGCCGCTTGCGGCAGGTCGCGTCATCGCCAGGGGAGCCGAACCGACGGCGGCGCCGGTCATCGCCGCTAATTTCATCCGCACGGCACCGGAGCAGATCTATCTCGACGGGTTCCAGCCGCGAAGACAGATGTCCGATCACCGCCGCTTCACCGGCTCCGCGGTGAAGTTCCTGCCCATCGCCAGCTTCAAATAGGTAGGCGACGGCCGCGACGGCCCAGACCCGTCGCGGGATATCAGCCGCCTCCATAGAGACGCCCGTTCGGCTCTGTAAGATATTTTCCAAATTTGACAATCCTAAATGAAATTGTAAGTTAATCGTCTTTCCGTCAGCGAGAGGCGATGACCATGTCGATCCGCGAAGAACTGGCCAATACCACCTTGGCGTTCACGTCGGCGGAAGAAAAGATCGTTCAGGTCCTGCTTGCCGACTATCCCATGTCCGGGCTAGGCACGGCGACCCGGCTGGCACGGCGCGCCGGGGTCAGCGACCCGAGCGTGACGCGCCTGATGACCAAGCTTGGCTATGTCGGTTTTGCCGATTTCCAGGCGCGCCTGCTCACCGAGGTCGAATCTAGGCTGCATTCGCCGCTTCTGATGATGGAGGCCAAGCGCCCGGGCGGCTCCAGCGAAGGCACGGCACTCGCCTATTTCCATTCGGTTTCCGACAGTCTGGAGCGCACGCGCACGGCGGTGCCCCTGCAAGCCTATACGCGCGCCGTCAACCTGCTGCTCGAAACCAAGGGGCAGGTGGTGCTGCTGGGCGGCCGTTTCAGTCGGCATATCGCCTCCATGCTTGCCGGCTACCTCCTCCAATTCCGCTCCGGGGTGCGCGACATCGGTTCGCTCAGTCCGGCCGATTTCGACCTCTTGATCGACCTTGGCAAGCGCGACCTTCTCGTCGTCTTCGACTACCGCCGCTACCAGTCGGACGTGGTGAGCTTTGCGCAACAGGCCCACGAGCGCGGCGTCTCCGTCCTGCTGTTCACCGATGTCTGGCTGTCGCCGATCGCCGATATCGCCGACCTGACCATGGTCGCGGCGATCGACGCCAATTCGCCGTTCGACACGCTGGCGACCGCCGTCGCGCAGATGGAAACCGTCTTCGCCCATGCGCTGGAAGGTCATGGCGCGGGGGTCCGCAAGCGGATCGAGGACATCGAGAAGATCCGCAGTGCCAACGCGGTCACGCTCGATGCCGCCGAACCGGCCTCGTCCGATGACGCGGGGCCGTCGAAGCCAGCCCACAAATCCAAGGCCGAGAAAAAGTGACCCCGATGCGCTTGGCGCTTCCCGCTATCGTAGCATAACCAAGGGACCGAGAAGATGCCTGACAACCAAACAATCATCGATGCTGTGCAGGCTGAGATCGAGACCGACCGTGACTGGCTGATCGGACTGACCCGCGACATGGTTCGCATTCCCTCGGTCAATCCCAAGTTCGAAGCCAATGCGACGATCAACCGCGAGGCGGATGTCCAGGCGCTGCTCGAGCCGATCCTCAAACGGGACGGCTTCCGCACCGAACAATGGGACGCCTTGCCCGGCCGTCCCAACCTGGTCGGTGAATGGGCCGGAGACGAGGACCGCAGCCTGATCCTGTGCGGACACATCGACGTCGTGCCGGTCGGCGCCATCAAGGACTGGTCCGTCGATCCGTTCGGTGGCGAGATCACCAATGGCCGGCTCTATGGCCGCGGTGCCGTCGACATGAAGGGCGGCGTCGCCGCTTGCATCGCCGCCGCGCACGCGATCCGCAAGGCGGGCATCACGCTGCAAGGCCGACTGGCCATCCACTCCGTCGTCGACGAGGAGGCCGGCGGCTTCGGCGCCATGGATGCGGTCAAGAAGGGCAAGCTCGCCAAGGCGGTGCTGGTGGCCGAACCGACCTGGGGCGATGTCCTGCCGGTCGAGGGCGGGCTCGAATGGGCGCGGGTGACGATCCGTGGCCGCAACGCGCATTCGGCGCTGCGCTACAATGAAATCTACCCGCAGCGCCACGACAAGGACCGGCTCGAGCCGGGCGTCAACGCAATCGAGATCGCCGCCCGCTTCATTGCCGCCGTCCGCCAGTATGAGCTGGACCGGACGCGGGCGAAATCGCATCCATTGCTGCCGCTCGGCATGAACACGATCAACATCGGTGTCATGCATGCCGGCACCGGCCTTGGCGAGCACGGCTTGCCGACGGTCATGACCAACCCGGCCATCATTCCCGATGTCGCGGTGCTCGATCTCGACATGAAATTCCTGCCCGACGAGAATTCGGCCGACTACCGCCGCGATTTCGAGACGTTCGTCCATCATTTCGCCCAGACCGACGCCTGGCTGCGCGACAACCCGCCTGCGATCCAGTGGGAGCTCGGCGGCCTGCATTTTCCGCCGATGAACACGCCGGTCGATCATCCGCTGGTGACATCGCTGATGAAGCGCAAGGCGGTGGTCGGCAAGGCGCCGCAGGTGCGCGGCTTCGTCGCCGTGTGCGATGCCGCGCATTACGCCGGTGCCGGGGTCGACGGCGTCATCTTCGGCCCGTCGGGCGACGGTTTCCACGGCGCCAACGAATATGTCGAGGTGGAATCGGTGGTCGAGACCGCCAAGGTTATCGCCGCATCCGTTATCGACTGGTGCGGCGTCCGTTGAGGCGGCGCCGCTGTTTCAACGTGGTCAGGCCGGGCGGTTGATCCGCCCGGCGACGGCACCCCATGCCGATTTGATCATGCCGGCCAGCCCGCTGGGATAGGCGAGCATCACGCCGATGATCAGCACCGCCGTGATCATCGGGCGCCATGCCCCGAAGTCGGCCATCCACTCGGCGAAGATCGTCAGCACGAAGGAAGCGACGATCGCCCCGTAGATTGTGCTGGTACCGCCGAGCAGCACCATCGACAGGATGATGGTAGCCAGGCTCATGCCGAAGACGTCGATCGAGGCGTTGCGCTGGTAGGCGGCGTAGAAGGCGCCGGCGATGCCGGTGAAGAAGGCGCTGGCTGCCAAGGTCAGCATGCGCTGGCGCACGATCGAGACGCCGCGGCTGATGGCGTATTCCTCATTGTCGCGTAATGCCACGATGCTGGCCCCGGCGCGCGAGCGCACGAACACGCGCAGGAACAGCGTGCTTGCGACCAGCAGCGCCAGCGCGATGTAGAAATAGGCGAACTTGCCGTCGCGGATCATGTTGTGGTCGAACACATAGAGCCCCGGAATGCGCACGATCCCTTGCGTGCCACCGGTGATGTCGGACTGGCTGAGGATCACCTGCATCACCAGCTGCGCGAAGCCGAAGGTCACCAGGATGATGTAGATGCCTTTCAGCCGCAGGATCGGGATGGTCACCAAGATCGCCGCCAGCGTGGCGATGATGCCGCTGGCAACAACGCGATCCACGGGTCGAATGCACTGAGCTTGGTCAGCAGGCTGTAGGCATAGACGCCGATGCCGAACAGCGCGAGATGGCCGAAATTGAAGACGCCGCCATAGCCTAGGCTGAGATCCCAGTTCGACGCGACGATCGCATAGATGAAGGCCATGATCAGGATGTGGCGGGCATAGGTGTCGCCGAAGACCAGCGGCAGCAGTGCCAGCAGCACGAAGCCAAGCACGAAGCCGACGGCCTCGTGCTTCCACGGCGTGCGGCCGGGAGCGACCGGGCTTGCCGCTTCCGTACGGATCGAGGCGATCGGCGATGTCGTGTCGGTCATGCGAGGCCTCGCGAGCGGCTGGCGAAGATGCCCTCGGGGCGCACCATCAGGGTCAGGATCAGCACGCCGAACAGCAGCGCAGGCGTCCAGTAGAGGCCGAAATAATAGCTGCAGGCGGCCTCGAAGAAGCCGATCAGATAGGCGGCGAAGATCGGCCCCGATATGCTCGATATGCCGCCGAAGACGACGACGATCAGCGCCTTGAGCAGCGGATCGCTGCCCATGACCGGCGACATGAAGCGATAGCCGCCCATGAAGATGCCGGCCAGCCCCGCCAGCGAAGCGGCGATGGCGAAGGCGAGCCCGTAGAGCGCGGTGACGTTCAGCCCGACCAGATGGCTGGCGTCCTCGTTCTGCGCCACGGCGCGCAGCGCCAGCCCCAGCCGCATGCGGTTGAGGAACATCCACAGCGCAGCCAGGATCAGCGGCGTGATGACGATGATGGCGATCTGGTGCAGGGAAACGCCGACGCCACCGATTGTGGCATTGCCGTCGATCAGCGCCGGGATCTGCTTCGAGCGCGGCCCCCAGATCGTCAAGGCACCGTTCTCGATCAGCGATCCGGCGGCCAGCGTGGTGATGACGACGACGAGCACGATGTTGGGCCGGCCGATCAGCGGCCGCACGACGCTCGCCTGCAGGATCCAGCCGACGCCGGCCATGACGACGACGGCAATTGGAAAGGCCACGGCTGCCGGCAGGCCAAGCTCGACCAGCTGCCAGGCAATGTAGGCGCCCAGCATCATGAACACGCCATGGCTGAAGTTGAACACGCCGATCGTCGTCCAGACGAGAGCCAGACCGACCGCCATCATGGCGTAGAGCGAGCCCTGGAACAGGCCGCCGAACAGGATTTCCGCCAGTGCGCTCATGCTGCTGTCCTAATGGCCAAAATACATGGACATGATCTCGCCGTGGTCGAGGCTTTCGCCCGGCTTGATCTCGGTCGCCACCGCGCCGTGATTGACGAGGTAGAGTTGCTGCGTCAGTTCCAGCAGGAACTCGATGTCCTGCTCGACGACGATGAGCGGCACGCCGCCGCGCGAAATGTCCATGACGGAGGCGCAGAGCTCGTCCTTGATCTTGGGCGCGAGCCCCAGCGTCGGCTCGTCCAGGATCAGCAGGCGCGGATGGCTCATCAGCGCCGTGCCGATCGACACCATCTGTCGTTCGCCGCCCGAAAGCGTGCGCACGCGCTGGCGCCAGCGTTCCGCCAGTTTCGGGAACAGCTTGGTCACCTTCTCGCGGTTCTCCGCCTCATGCGGACGGGCACGCGGCGAATAGGCGCCCAGTGCCATGCAGTCGGCGATGGAGAGGTCGGGAAAGAGCCGGTTGCCTTGCGGCACATGGATCAGGCCGGCGCCGACGATGGCACGCGCGCTGCGGCCGGCAACGTCCTGTCCGTCGAACAGGATGCGGCCGCTCTTCGGCTGCAGCAGTCCGGAGATCGTCCGCAGCAGCGTCGACTTGCCGTGGCCGTTGGGTCCGAACAGGCCGACATTGCCAAACCGCCCCGCCTCCAGCGAAATGTCGTGCAGCACGGTGACACGGCCGTAGCCGGCGGTGACGCCTTCGACGGTGAGGATGGGGTTCACGCCACAGCCCTCCTGGTTCCGAGATAGGCCTCGATGACGCGCTGGTCGGCGATCACATCGGCCGGTTCGCCGGCGGCCAGCACCCGGCCGTTGTTGAGCACCAGCAGATGCCGCGACAGGCTCATCAGGAATGTCAGCACGTGCTCGATCAGGAGGATGGTGATGCCGCGTTCGGCGGTGCGGCGGATCAGCCCGATCGACGTCTCGATCTCGGGCTTGGTCAGGCTCGACGCCGGTTCGTCCAGCAACAGCATGCGTGGCTTCATGGCGATCGCGGTGGCCAGCATCAGGCATTTGCGCTCGAAGACGGAAAGCTCGCCGGCCGGCCGCCCGAAGGACGCGGACCCGAGCCCGACGAATTCCAGCGCCTCGGCGGCGGCATCGCGAGCTGCCACGGCCGTTTTTTCCTGCTTGCCATAGCTGGCGCCGATCAGCGCGTTCTCGAACACGGTCAGCCCGTCGAAACTGGTCTCGCGCTGGAAAGTGCGGGCAAGGCCGAGGCGCGCGATGGCATGTCCCGGTCTGCCGTTGATCGCGGTGCCATCGAAACGAATGTGCCCCCGGTCGGGGCCGAACGGAATGCCGGTGATGATGTTGAACAGCGTGCTCTTGCCGCTGCCGTTCGGGCCGGCGATGCCAAAGATCTCGCCGGCCTCGACCTTGAACGACACGCCATCGACGGCCTTCAGCGAACCAAAGGCCTTCGACACGTCGTCCAGTTCAAGCAGGGCCATCCCTTACTGCATCCAGGGCTGCGGCTTGAAGGCGCCGGTTGCGTATTTCTCCGGGGAGATCAGCGCGCGCTTGCCGTCCCAGATCTGGAAGAAGGTGATCGGGATATAGTCGTCGCCCTGCGTGGCGAGGTGGGTGGCCGGATCGAATTTCAGCCGGCCTTCAGCGACCTGCTTGTCGGTCTCCGACAGCGCCTTCATGATCGCCGCGTGATCGGACGCGCCGCCGACCTTCTTGACCGCGTCGAAATAGACATTGGTCATCTCGTAGAGGCCGACGCCGTAGGTGCCGCTCTCGACACCGTATTTCGCCTTGAATTTGGCCGCCACCTCGTCGGCGCGCGGGTTCTTCGGCGTCGTCAGCGCCCCGCCCAGAAGATTGTAGATGACGCCGTCCGACTTCTTGCCGGTCAGCTCGACGAATTCGGGAACACTCGGCGCGTATTGCAGGAAGACCAGGCTCTTGGTCGGCTGTTCGAGGAACTGGTTCAGGAAGGATGCCGAGTTGCCCGGCAGGTAATCGGTGTTGATGACGACATCGGGAACATTCTGGCGCACCTTGGCCAGGATCGAACGCCAGTCGGTCACTTCGCCGAACGGCACGATTTCGTCGACGGTGATGGTCCAGCCCTTCTCCTTGAAGGTCTTCTTCATGCCTTCCGAGATGGTTTTCGAATAGGCGTTGTCGGAGGAGATGATGGCGACCTTCTTGGTCGGCAAGGTGATCTTGCCGTCGGCCGCGAGTTTTTCGACGAACAGGGTGACGTCGGTGTTGTAGGCGTCGAAGGACGGCGTCAGCGACCAGCAGCACATGTACTTGTCGGGGTCCGGCGCGATGATGTCCTTGGTCTGCTGCGAGGTGGCGGCCAGCATGTAGGGCATCTCGGCCTCGGCCATGTTGTCGATCTCGAAATTGGTCAGGCTGGCGTAGCCGGTCAGCATGAATTGCACGCCGGGATCGCCGAGCAGGCGCTCGACCGCGCTGGTGACGTTGCCGGCGGACTGATCCTTGACGTCGCCGACCACCAGTTCGAACGTGTTACCGGCAACGCCGCCGGCCGCATTCGCCTCGTCGATCGCCATCTGCACGCCGCGCTGGAATTCCTGGCCGTCCGCCGCGGCGGGTCCGGTGATCGGCGCGAGCAGGCCGATTTTGACGACCTCGGCGAAGGCGGGCGCGCTCGCCGTGGCAAAGGCGCCGATCAGCGCGGTGCTGATCAGCATATGGCGGATTCTGTTGGCTGCGGATTTGGATTTCATCGTGCCGTTCCCTGTTTTCCTCCCGTTCATCGGGAGTTGGATAATTGACAATCTACGCATAATTGTTCTTATTTGAAAAGGAATTTTCAACGCAACCTGACTGGGAAGTCGGTTCCCGCCCAAGGTGGCGCTTTGCTGCGCATCTGCATTAAAACAAGGCATTCCCGACGGAGCAAACCATGACGATCTCGCAGAAGACCCTTGAAACGACCCACGGCAAGATCGCCCTTCGCGAGACCGGCGGCAAAGGCACCGCCGTGATGCTGATCCACGGCAACTCGTCCTCCAGCGCGGTCTTCCGCAACCAGCTCGAGAGCCCGCTGGGCGAGCGCTACCATTTAATCGCACCCGATCTGCCGGGGCACGGGGCATCAGGCGACGCGATCGATCCGGAGCGCTCCTACAGCATGGAAGGTTATGCCGATGCCATGACCGAAGTGCTCGGGCTGCTCGGCGTGGACAAGGCGATCGTCTTCGGCTGGTCGCTCGGCGGCCATATCGGGTTGGAAATGATCGACCGATTTCCGGGCCTGCTCGGCTTGATGGTATCAGGCACCCCGCCTGTTTCGGCCGAGGAGGTCGGCAACGGCTTCAAGTCGAGCCCGCATATGCACCTTGCCGGGCAGGAAGCCTTCACTGCCGCCGATGTCGAGGCCTATGCGCGCAGCACCTGCGGCGAGCCGTTCGAGCCCTTCCTCCTCGACACGGTCGCGCGCACCGACGGACGGGCGCGGCGGCTGATGTTCGAGAAATTCGCGGCTGGCACCGGCCGCAACCAGCGCGAGATCGTCGCCGGCAAGACGCCGCCGATCGCCGTTCTCAACGGCATGGACGAGCCTTTCGTCAACACCGATTTCGTTGCCGCGGTGAAGTTTTCCAACCTCTGGGAAGGCAAGGCTCATCTGCTCGACAGGTCAGGCCATGCGCCGTTCTGGGATTCACCGGATCGTTTTGACCCGATCTTCGCCCGCTTCCTGGCAAGCGTGGATCAGGCATAGATCAGCCGGAAGGCCGACGCCACCGACCGGTCGCCATCAACCAGGATTGGGCTCCGAGAAAAACCTCGCAGAGGCGCAAGCCTTGCTGGCCGACTTGCACTGAGATGGATGTGCCGATATCGCCATTTGCACGGGCGGCTCGCTCATGATCCAGGGCGGCGATAGAGTCCAGGGCCGTCGCCTTGCAGTTGGAGCGCCGAATGACCGTACTCACACGCCGCCGGCTTTTGAAAACCGCCGCCGTCGCCGGCGTCAGCGGCGTCGGGCTTTCCGCCATCGGCCGGCTCGGTAGCTGGGCAGCCGCCGCGCCCGAACCGGTGGTGCTGCAGACGGCCAAAATCCAGACGAAGCTGATGGACGGCGGCCTGACCAGGGATGTACTGACCTATGGCAATGCCGGGATGCCGCCGGTGCTCAGGATGAAAAAGGGCGAGCCTTTCGCCGCACGCCTTGTCAACGCCATCGACGACCCGACGACCATCCACTGGCACGGCATTCGCGTGCCGAACAAGATGGATGGCGTGCCCTTCCTGGTCCAACCCTACGTCTACACCGGCGACCATTTCGACTACGCCTTCACGCCGCCCGACGCCGGCACTTTCTGGTATCACCCGCATTGCAACACGCTGGAGCAAATGGGCCACGGCCTGACCGGTGTGATCGTGGTCGAAAACCCCGGCGATCCGAAATTCGACGCAGAGTTCGTCCTCAATCTGCGCGACTGGCGCCTTGGCGACGACGCCCAGTTCATCGACCAGTTTCGGCCGCGTGATGCCGCGAGAACCGGCACCTACGGCACGGTGCGGACCGCGAACTGGCTCGACCAGCCGCAATATGATGCACCGGCGGGTGGGCTGGTGCGGCTGCGCGTCGCCATCACCGACGTCACCCGCATCTATGCCTTCCGCGTCGACGGGGCCGAGGCGACCGTCATGGCGCTCGACGGCAATCCGGTGCCTGAGCGTTTTTCGCCCGATGCCTTGCTGCTTGGACCGGGACAGCGCATGGAACTCGCCATCCGCATGCCCGACGACGAGGGCGCGATCGTCAGCCTGCGGGATGTCAGGGGCACCAAGCCCAAGATCCTCGCCAACCTGCGCGCGACCGGCGGCTCGCTCAAACGGGACGTTCGTGACATTGCTCCGCTCGAGGTCAATCCGGTGAAGGAAGTGGATCTCACCGCTGCCCAGCATATTTCCCTGGCCCTCAGCGCCACGGCCGAAAACGTCCCGAGCGACAGCATCTGCGGTTCGCTCGGCTACAGTTTCTGGGCCATCAACAAGGTGCCGTGGCCGGGTGATACGCCGGATCCGACGGCACCGCTCGCTGAATTGAAGCTGGGCAAGAGCTATGTCATCGACATGGAGAACCTGACGCCGCAATCGCATCCCATGCATTTGCACGGCATGAGCTTCAAGGTGCTGTCGTCCTCGACGCGCCAGGTTCAGCCGCTGATTTCGGACACCTATCTCATCCAGCCGAACGAGAAGGTTCAGCTTGGCTTCGTCGCCGACAATCCCGGCGACTGGCTGCTGCACTGCCACATCATCGAGCACCAGAAATCGGGAATGACGAGCTATGTCAGGGTGGTGTGAAGCCACATCAGGCGGTTTCGTTGGCAAGGGAGGGCGGTTCCCTGCTATTGCCGCCTCTAGATCACGAACCATGGACGCGCCAGCATGACCAATGTCGCCCTGACCGGGCTTGCCCGCGATCTCGCCAGGCGTGCCGCCGAGGGTCGGCCGGTGCGCATCGGTGTCATCGGCTCGGGCGAAATGGGCACCGATCTGGTCACCCAAGGCATGCTGATGCCTGGCATTTCGGTTTGCGCGATCTCGACCCGGCGCCCGCACACGGCGCGCGAGGCCATCCGCATAGCCTATGGCGATGAAGCCATGGCGGTTGAAGCAAACACCGCGTCCAAGGTGACCGCCGCGATCGAAGCGGGAAAAATCGCCATCACCTCCAACGAGATGCTGGTGACCAATCCGCTGATCGAAATCGTCATCGACGCCACCGGCAAGCCCGGTGTCGCTGCCGATTTCTGCCTGTCAGCGATGGAGCACGGCAAGCATCTGGTGATGATGAATGTCGAGGCCGACGTCACCATCGGCTGCTACCTCAAACAGCAGGCCGACAGGCTTGGCGTCGTCTATTCGGTCGGCGCCGGCGACGAGCCGTCGAGCTGCATGGAGCTGATCGAGTTCGCCTCCGCGCTGGGCCTGACCATCATCTCGGCCGGCAAGGGCAAGAACAACCCGCTCAACCACGATGCGGTGCCTGACGACTATCGCGATGAAGCGATCCGCCGCAACATGAACCCGCGCATGCTGGTCGAGTTCGTCGATGGCTCCAAGACCATGGTCGAGATGTGCGCCATCGCCAACGCCACCGGTCTGGTCCCGGACGTGCCCGGCATGCACGGCCCGAAAGCCGACCGCGACGACCTCGTCAAGGTACTCATACCACGCGAGGATGGCGGGTTGCTGTTGAAGAAAGGCGTCGTCGACTACACGATCGGCAAGGGCGTCGCGCCCGGTGTCTTCGTCATCGTCGAAGCGACGCATCCGCGCATCCTCGAGCGCATGGACGATCTTCATATCGGCCACGGCCCCTATTACAGCCTGTTCCGGCCGTACCATTTGACCTCGCTGGAAGTGCCGCTGACCGCCGCCCGCATCGTGCTCTTCGGCAAGCCCGACATGGTGCCGCTGCCCCGGCCGGTCGCCGAAGTGTGCGCGGTCGCCAAGCGCGATCTCGCGGCCGGAGAAGCCTTCGATGCGATCGGCGAGACCTGCTACCGCTCCTGGACCATGACCGTCGGCGAAGCCCGTGCCCAGCGCGCCGTCCCGGTCGGCCTGCTCGAGGGCGGCAAGGTGCTGAAGCCGGTCAGGAAAGGCGAATTGCTGACCGCCGACAACGCCGCGCCCGACCACACGACGAGGCTGTTCGCCTTGCGCCGGCTGCAGGACGAGATGCTGTACGGTGGCGCTGAACTGAATCAAGAAACAGGCCGCACGCTCCTGTCAGAACGATTGGCTGCAATCGCTGGCAATCTCAGGACCAAAGGTAGCGAGGGTGGCCGGCTGTGAACAAGGATGAGATCGACGACATGTGGGGCAATCCCTGATGTCGAGCATCGGCGACGTTCGACGGGCGGCTTACTTCCCCAACTCGATCGACCGCAGCCGCGCTGCCTCCACCGCCTGCGTCAGCAAATTGGTCAGCCGGTCCTCGCCCATCAGCACGGCAAGCGCCGCGGCTGTCGTGCCGTTCGGGCTGGTCACCTGTTGGCGCAGCAGGCCGGGTTCCTCGCCGCTCTCGGCCGCGAGCGAGGCGGCGCCATAGACGGTCTGCATGGCGAGCAGCTTGGCGGTCGCCGTCGGCAGGCCGGCCTTCTCGGCGGCGACGGTCAGCGCTTCGATGAAGTGGAAGATGTAGGCCGGTCCCGATCCCGAGACGGCGGTCACCGCATCCATCAGCCCCTCGTCTTCGATGGTGGCCACTTCGCCGCTGGCCGACAACAGGTCGGCAACGAAACGCTTGGCACCATCAGAGACGAGCGGGTTGGAGAACACCACCATCATGCCCTTGCCGATCGCCGCGGGCGTATTCGGCATGCAGCGCACGATCGGCGCGCGGTTGCCCAGGACTTCTTCGAACGTGGCCACGGGCGTCCCGGCGGCGATGCTGACGAAGGTCGTGCGGCCATCGCCGAAACGCTTGTAGGCGGCGGTGACGTCGCGGATCACCTGGGGCTTCACCGCGATGACGACGAGATCAGGCACGGCATCGGCGGGAACAGCTCCGGCATCCGCCGCGGTGCCGCAGCCCAGTGCGGCGGCGCGGTTGCGCAGGTCGGCATTGGGCTCGACCACGAAAACCGCCGAAGGTGCAAGCTTGCCGGATTTCAGCCAGCCCGAGAGCATGGCGTAACCCATATTGCCGCAGCCGGCGAGAACAAGCCTGATCGTCATCGAAAGCCCTCCGAAGCAAGGCCCTGACATAGACGCTCGCGGTTCTCTGGGGAAGCCCCTGTCAGGCCGGGCGGGAGGCGTTGCGCACCGCGATCGGCCGCAACGACACCTGCCTCAGGCCAAGCACGCCGAACACGAAGAACAGCCAGACCGGGTCGCCGCGATGGAAGAAGAAGCTTTCGAGGAAAGCGTTGAGCGCCGTGAACAGGACTACCATCATGAAGAAGTCGCCGAGGAAGATGTTTTCCTTGCGCAGCGGGATGCGCATGTAGTCGCGCAATGGCGCGATGAGGAAGGTGTAGACCGCCACGCAAAGCGCTGGAATGCCCATCAGCACGGCGATGTCGAGATAGCCGTCATGGCCGTGTACGATGGTTCGGATGTCCCAGGGACGGTCGAAGGGCTGGTCCTGGTTGAGCAGCAGCGGTGTGCCCCAGAAGCTTTCATAGCCGTAGCCGGTCCATGGCTTCTTCGCCAGCATCGAGCCGGCGAACTCCCACAGCGTCGTGCGCCCCGTATAGGTGAGATCGGGAAAATAGATCGCCGCCAAATGTTTGACCGGCGGCAGGAAGACGATGCCCAGCGTGCCAACCGCCGTGGCGACGATCGCCAACGCGAACAGGATCGGCGTCCCGAGCCGCATGCCTATCAGGCTCGGGAACATCACGATCAGGATCGAGAACGGCACCAGGCCGGCGGTGGTCTTGGACCCGGTGTGCAGCATGAAGATCATCGCCGCGCAAAAGATTGCCGCACCCCACCAGCGCTGCCCGCGCCGGTAGAGATAGAGGCCCGCGAAGCTGAAGCAGGCCATGATCGGGCCAGCGATGTTCTTGTGAGTGAACACGCCGCGCCACAGGCCCGCGTGCTCGGGCTCTTGTGAATCGGCGGTGTGCATCGCCTCGTGCGGAAAAACGATGAGGCCGAGATAGGAAAGGCCCATGACCACGACAGCGGTGAAGATGATGACCTTGGAGATGGCT
This sequence comes from Mesorhizobium opportunistum WSM2075, assembly GCF_000176035.2. Lineage (NCBI taxonomy): Bacteria > Pseudomonadati > Pseudomonadota > Alphaproteobacteria > Hyphomicrobiales > Phyllobacteriaceae > Mesorhizobium > Mesorhizobium opportunistum. The sequence goes on from NC_015675.1 coordinate 2,619,355, forward strand.
TCGGCATCGCGCGGCAGCACCAGGATCGTCGCCATGGTCAGGATGCCGATCATGGTGAAGGACGCGGCGCGCATGGCCGAAGGCGGGTCCGTCGCCAGCACCACCGAGAGGAAAAAGAAGCCCAGCATCAGCATCCAGGACGGGCTGAGCAGCGAGCGAACGATGCGCGGATCGGCGAAAGCCATCAGCGAGAAGATCGAAATTCCGCCGAGCGCTCCGAAGCCGAGCTGGTTGACGATGTCGCCGCCGTCACCGGTGAGTTCGGCGCCGGCTGGCTGGAACGGGCGAAACGACACCATGATGACGGTGAACAGAAGCGCCGCGATCGCGGTCGCCACGCCGTCACGCGTGAACGCGGCGCTGAGCGGCGCGCGCTCAGTTTTTCTCGGGCTGGCGATACTGCTCATTGGCATATCCAAATTCGGCCAGCACGCGGCCGAGCGCCACATGAATGGGATAGATGGCGATCGCCGGCGATCCTGTCCGCGCCAGCCGGATCAGGCCGCGAAACGGCGAGGCGGCAAGCAGCGCCAGGCTCTTCGCAAACACCTTGGCTCCGGCCATCGGCGTGCCTGCACGTTTCTTCTTCTCGACCAGCGTCGAGATGACGCCGTTGCGCAGGCTGCGCGCACGGATCCAGTCGACTTCGACACGCCGCGCCGGGACGATCTCCCGCACTTCCGCTTCGGCGCACCACCCCAGCACGAAGCCTCTCTGCGCCGACCGGCTGAGGAAATCGGAATCGCCGCCACCCATGAAATTGAATTTGAGATCGAGGAAGGGCGGCGCCATGGCGGTAAGCACGTCGCGCCCGACCAGAAGATTGCCGGACGAATAGAGCGCCGGCACCCGGCCGGTCTCCCGGTAGGGAGGTGCAAAGACCGGATGTTCGGCCCATCGCGCATGGGAAGGATCGGCAAAGACAGGCACCTGCGGGCCGCCGACGATATCGGCGCGGAGCGTTTCGGCTGCTCGGCACATCCGTTCCAGCCATTGCGGCTCGGCGATCTCGTCATCGTCGATGACCAGCAAATGCCTGAAGTTCGGAAAGTGCAGGATCGCCGTCTGCCATCCCGCATTGTAGGCGCTGCAATTGCCGCGCTCATGCGCAATGATGACCATGCCCGGTATCTCGCCGCGCTCGAACAGTGGCAGCACTGCCTTGGCGCCTTCACGCGCCTCGGCCTCGTTTTCCATCACGATGACGGCAAAGCGCCTGCCGGTCCGCTGCGCCCGCAGCGATGCCAGCGTTTCCAGCACCTGTTCGGGCCGTTTGAAGGTCGGCAAGGTGACGACCGCTTCGACAGCCTCCGCGTCAAGCCGGGGAGACCGTCCTGCGATCGATACCGAACCGTCCGATGGCAAAGGGATCATCCGTGTCCAGCCGCCTAGTGAGTTGGGTTCTGGTAGCATCACGGTGATAAGGTTTCGTTAATCACCTTGCACGGAGAAGCCCGCCGGCTATGGGCTTTCGGCCGTTGATCGTGCTCGCTTAATCAAGGGTTCACCGCGCTTTGCTACCGGCTACACCACAGGATAGGTGAGATGCATCTGCTGTTCGCCACATCGATCGTGCCCGATGGCGCTCCCGCCTCCGGTTACGAGATCGCCAACGCTGCAATCATCGCCGCCTTGCGGCGCGCTGGCGCGCGCGTCACGGTCATCGGCTTCATTTGGCCGGGGAGGGCCGCGGCCGATCCGCAAAACACCGTCGTGCTGGGTGCCGTCGACGTGCGCACCGAAAATGCCTCCGCACTGCAAAAGCTGGCCTGGGTCGGCAAGGCGATGCTTTCGGGTCTTACCTTCGCGTCGGTCAAATTGCGGGCGGTGTCCGACAGCGATGTTCTTGCCGCCATCGAACGCGCCGGCCCCTTCGACGGCTATGTACTGAACTCCGTGCAGTTCGCCGGCGCTTTCGAAAAGCTCTTCGAAGACCGGCCTTCGATCTTCGTCGCCCACAATGTCGAGCATCTTTCGGCACGGGAAAATGCCGCTGCCGTCACCGGCATCTTGCAGCGCCTGTTGTTTCGCCGCGAGGCAAGCCTGCTCGAGGTCGTGGAAGAGCGTCTCTGCCGCCAAGCGCGCTTCGTCTTCACGCTGGCCGAGGAAGATCGTGCAGCCCTTGGCGTTGCCTCCGATGACCGCTCGGCGGTGCTTCCGCTGGTAACCGGCGCCAAGGCCCGGAAAGGCCCGCGCCGCATCGAGTGTGACGCGGCGCTGATCGGCACCTGGACCTGGCAGCCGAACCGCATCGGCCTCGACTGGTTCCTGGATAAGGTGGTGCCGCATCTGCGGCCCGATTTCCGCATAAGGATCGCCGGCAGCATGCCGTCGGGCGTCACCTCGGCGCATCCGGGTGTCGAATTCGTCGGCCGCGTGCCCGATGCCCAGGCCTTCGTGCGCGCCGCCGCCGTCGTCCCGCTGATCAGCACCGCCGGCAGCGGCGTGCAGCTGAAGACCATCGAGACCTTCGAGCTCGGCCTGCCTTCGGTCGCCACCAGCCGCTCGCTGCGCGGTATCGATTATCGTCCCGCCAATTGTGTCGTCACCGACGATCCAGCCGGCTTCGCCAGGGCGCTGGAAGCTGCCGCAGCCGACATCCGCGACGTCGACGGCAGCGCGTTCCATCGCGAGCAGATCAGGGCGCTCGATGCCGCCATCCGGCTCGGCCTCGAAAAAATCGGAGTGGTCAGGCAGGAGGCGTTTGCATGAACATGCACACCTCCCGCGCCGCGTCCGGGCTCGACACGCTGAAGACGATCCTCGGAATCTCGGTGCTCGCCATCCGCTGGGATGATGCGATCGCCCTGCTGAACCGGCTGATCTCCGAGCGGCGCTTCACCAAGGTCAGTTTTCTCAACGCCCACAATGCCAACATCGCTTATACCGACCCTGTCTTTGCCGAGGCGCTCGACGATTTCCTCATTCTGCCGGATGGCATCGGCGTCGATCTCGCCGCAAAGCTGCTCTACGGCGCGCCATTTCCGGACAATCTCAACGGCACCGATTTCGTGCCGGCCTTCCTGCGGGCATCGACGAAGCCGCTGACCGTTGGGCTGCTTGGCGCCACGCGTGTCAACGCCGAGGCGGCGTCGGTCAAGCTGGCGGCCCTCGCCACGCAGCACCGCTTCGTGGTCATTCACGACGGCTATTTCTCCGCCGCGCAGGAACCGGAGATCATCGGCCGGATCGCAAGGCTGCGGCCTGATATGCTGCTGGTCGCCATGGGGGTGCCGCGCCAGGAATTGTGGATCGAACGCCACATCGACGAACGCCATTGCACGCTGCCGATCGCGGTCGGCGCGCTGCTCGATTTCCTGAGCGGCTCGGTGCCGCGAGCACCAATGTGGATGCGCCGCCTGAGGCTGGAATGGCTGTTCCGGCTGGCGGTCGAACCGGGCCGGCTCTGGCGCCGCTACGTGGTCGGCAATCCCTTGTTCTTGTGGCGGGTCGTCAAGCAGAAATGGTCGGGCGGCCAGGCTGTCGCGGATGCACCAGGAGAGCTCCGTTGAACAAGCGGTTCGTCCCAGATCCCCTTGCCGGCTCGGGCCTGTTGCCGAAGACGCCGGCGGCGGCGGTGGTAACGGCAAGCTACGCGCCGGATTTCGAGCGTTGCCGCCTGTTGTGCGAAACGCTTGACCGGCATGTCTCGGGCGCCGCGCACCACTACATCCTGGTCGAACATCGCGACGTCGCGCTTTTCCGTCAGTTGCAGACCAGCCGGCGCACGGTCGTCGATGAACGGGACCTGCTGCCGCGCTGGCTGCGCGCTTTCGACGATCCGCTCAGCCTGTTTCGTCGGCGCGTCTGGCTCAGCCTGAAAACGCAGCCGCTGCGCGGCTGGCACGTGCAGCAACTGCGCCGCATCGCGATATCGGCCCACGCCAGGGAAGACGTCTTGATCTTCTGCGATTCCGACGTTGCGTTCCTCAGGCCTTTCGACTGCAGCGCCTTCTGGCGCGACGGCAAGGCGCGGCTGTTCCGCCGCGACGGCGTGCTTGCCGATGATGTGCTTGCCGATGACGGGCATGACGAGCACCGCATCTGGTCGCGCAATGCCGGCTCGGCGCTCGGCATCGACCCGTCCAGAACATCGGCCCACGATTATATTTCGACACTGATCGCTTGGCGCCGCGACACTGTGCTGGCCATGTGCGGTCGGATCGAGAGGGTCCATGGCCGCGATTGGGTCGAGGTCATCGGCTCGGCGCGCCAATTCTCCGAATGCATGATCTATGGCCGCTACGTCGACGATCTACTCGACGGCGCCGGCCACTTTCACGGTTCGCAAGAGTTCTGCCGCGTCCACTGGACGGGCGAGGCGCTGTCGGACGACGAGTTCCGCCGCTTCGTTGCCGGCATGGCGCCGGAGCAGGTGGCGATCGGTATGCAATCCTTCATCGGCACCGATATCGGCCGCATCCGCCGTCTGATCGGGCTGGCTGAGGCATGATCCCGAAAAGTGGGAAGCGGTTTTCGGAAAAGATCATGCTCGGAACGAGCATGCCCTAAACCGGCTTTGCCGGCCTGCGCAGCGCCGAATAGGTCAGCAGCATCGACGCCAGATAGAGCAGCAGGAAGACGATGTTAAGCGACAGCACCAGCTTCGGCGTGTCGGCGATGGTGGTCAGCACATAGGTCAGCAGCAGCGCCTTCAGAGCGGCGAGCAGGCCGAGATTGAGCGCCCGCACCAGCGTCTGGCCGCGCGCGAACAGAAGCTCGGCCTGGTATTCGACCAGATTGCGCAGTCCCGGAACGCAGATCGCCAGCGCCACCAGCGGGGCGGCTTCGGAGACGTTCCTGCCGAGCGCGTTGGGGAAGAAGTGCAGCACGATGCCGAGCGTCAGCAGCGCAAGCGTCGAGACCGCGAACACACCGCCCTCGATGCCGCTCTTGACCGCCAGCCGTGACAACAGTTCGGGCGCGCGCATCATGCGCTGCACCAGCATCATCGAGAAGGTGCGGATCGGGATCGCAGTCAGGTCGACCAGCCGCATGATGATGGCATAGATACCGGCCAGATGCGGCCCGCCGATCGCCAGCACCAGAAGCTTGTCGAACTCCATCTGCAGATAGAACAGCACCTCGGCGCCGGCCACGTAGACGGAATCGGCGAGCCGCCTGAGATAAAGCTCGATGCGCAGCCGCAGCCGCTGGCGCGGATAGAACCAGCCGAAAGCCAGAAGCAGAGAGGCGGCATTGGCGCCGATATAAAACCACGACCATACCCAGACGCTGTGCTGCGCCGAGATCATGAACAGCACCGCGCCAAGCGCCCGCAGCGCCGTGGTCAGGATCGCCAGCAGGGCGGCGCGGCCGAACTTCCCCAGCCCGTTGTTGACGATCAGCGCCACCTCGACCGGCCGCCAGAGCAGCGCTTCGGCGAACACGATTGCCGAAAACACCGGCAGCGGCACGGTGTTGGCGAAGAAGATCAGGTAGACGCCGAACGAGGCCGCTGCCAGCAGCGGCAGCGAGACGATGCCGAGCAGCAGGAAGCCGGCGGTGAAGGTGCCGATCAGGTTAGGCCGGATGGTGGCGGTGCGGTAGAGCGCCGAAATGAAGCCGAAGGCCAGGAGCCGCGACAGCATCACCCCGGCGGCGGACGCTGTGGCGAACATGCCGAATTCGGAGATGGACAGCGTGTTGGCAAGCGCGATGAAATAGGCCAGCGAAAATACCAGCCGACCGCCGGCGCCGCTGATCGCCGAAAAATAGTCGCGGACCAGCCCCCGTCGTTCGGCCACGAAAGTGCCGATCCGGGCGAGGGTCCGCCTTTGCGGTATGTCGCTGGCCTCAGTCATGCGTCAAGGAAATGCATAGGTGGGAAAGCTTAACGTGCCGTTCTGAGGCTTTTGGGTGCGTTGGGAAAATTGTGCCGCCGGGCGGAGAAACGGCATGCCGGGCGGGCAAAATTAACGTTTTGTTTTCCATGCCTGTTTAGCGTGGCTTAACGAATGGCCAACGCCGTTCTGCAAGCCTCCAAGGGTAAAGCTCCAGGACAATGGCTGACAGGGAAAACCGCGAGGACTGGAAGCGTGAGCGTTCGCTGCTGGCGCTCGGCCAGGCCGTGCGCGGTGAGGACGATCCCGACGCATCCCTCGTCTCGATAGGGGACCGGGCCGATCCGTCATGGCGCGAGGATGCCGCCACGCGCCATCGTCTTGCCCGTTCACGGCGTCAGGCCCGCACGGATCCAACCTCGTCTGCCGACGTCGGAGCCGGGCGGTTTCTGCCGGACGAACAGCCGGAAGCGGCTGCACGGGAAGACGCTTGGCGTGCGCAGGACGACTATGGCGCCGGCAATCAGCCGGCACGCATGCCGCACGCAAGGATGGCTGCCGAGGAGGTTTCCGCCAGCGCCCGCTCTCATGACAGGTCCGGATCCCGTCGTGGCGAAGCGGATGCATCCTTTGGCGATCGCGGCGACGATCAGCAATGGAAGCCGCTGATCGATCCGATGCAGGTGGTGCGCGGCGTCGCCAGGTCGAAGCTGCTGATCATCACGACCACCCTGATAGGTGCCGGGCTCGGCATCGCCATCGCGCTGTCGACACCGAAGAAATATGAAGCCACCGCCGAACTCATCGTCGATCCGCGCGACCTCAAGCTCACCGACCGGGATCTCACCCAGAATGTGGTCGCCTCCGACGCCACGCTTGCCATCGTCGAAAACCAGGTCCGGGTGCTGACTTCGGGCACGGTGCTGAACAAGGTCGTCGACAAGCTCAACCTGGTGAACGATCCGGAGTTCAATGGAGAAGGGTCCGGCGGCCTCGGCATCAGGTCGCTTGTCCATTCGATTCTGTCGCGCGAGGATGGCCCGGGCAGTGTCGACGAGGTCCGTCGCCGTGCGCTCGCCGTCGGCAATCTGGCCGAAAGCCTTTCGGTCGAGCGCGGCGGCAAGACCTTCGTCATCACCGTCAGCGCGACCACGCAGAATGGCGAGAAATCCGCCCTCATCGCCAACACGATGACGGACGTCTTTCTCCAGACCTTCGGTCAGATCCAGTCCGATACCGCCGGCCGCGCGACGGACGAACTGACAGCAAGGCTCGATGAACTGCGCAAGGGCGTCGAGGCGGCCGAGCGCAAGGTCGAGGATTTCAGGGCCTCGCACGATCTTGTCGACGCGCAGGGCCACCTGATCAGCGACGACGAAATGCTGAAGCTCAACGAACAGCTCTCGGTCGCCCGCGCCCGCACGCTGGAGCTCAATGCAAGGGCGGCTTCGGCGCGCTCGGTCGACGTCAATTCCGTGCTCTCCGGCACCCTACCGGAAGAGATCAACTCCAACACGATGAGCGACCTGCGCTCGCAATATGCAACGCTCAAGCAGGAAGCCGACCGCGCCGCCATCCGGCTCGGGCCGCGCCATCCCGAACTCCAGGCCCTCGACGCACAGATCGCCGGCGCCCGCGACCGCATCGCCGGCGAATTGCGCCGCATCGCGTCTTCGCTGCAGGTCGACCTGAAACGCGCCGTCCAACTCGAACAGGATCTCTCTTCTCGCCTTGCCCAGCTCAAGGTCCGCAGCGGCGACGTCAACAACGACCTGGTGTCGATGCGCGAACTGGAGCGCGAAGCCACCGCCAAGCGCTCCGTCTACGAACAGTTCCTGCTGCGCGCCAAGGAGACCGGCGAGCAGAAGGACATCAACACCGCCAACATGAACGTCATCTCCAAGGCCTTTGCGCCGCTCGAGGCGAAAGGCCCGTCGCGGGCCGTGACGGCGCTCGCCGGCTTGCTGCTGGGCTTTGCCTCAGGCATTGGTCTCGGCGCCATGCGTGGCGCCTATGAAAGCTTGCGCGAGACCGCGACATCGCGCTCGCGCCGTGACCGCAAGGCGCCTCTCGAAGACCAGGCGTTCCGCGCACCCCCTCCGCCTGCGCCGCCAATGCCGGCAGTGCCCATGCCCCCGGCACCGCCTCCTCCCCCTCCGCCTGCCTCGCCGCCGCCCGCACCTATCGCGCAGGCCGAAGCCGTGGCCGAAGAACGGCCCGGGCGGATCGGCGCGCTGATGGCGAAGCTGCGCAACGCCATGTCCAGCAAGCCATCCGCCGAGGTGGATGATGACAACTCCAGCGAGTTCGCTGCCTTTGGCGAAGATGCGTGGCGGGCGAATGCCGCCATGCCTTCGCGCTATCCGAAACCGAATCCCGCCTTCATGCCGCCGCCGGGCGCGACGGCCTATCCGCGGCCGCCTTTTCAGCCAGGCTTCAACGCCGCCTATTCAGGGCCGATGGGCCCGCCGTCGCGGTCGCCCGTGATGCCGCCGCAGGCGAACTATCCGGCGCCCCCCTTGCCGTCCTATCCCCCGGCACCGGTGGGCCATCCCCAGATGCAGCCATGGCAGCCGCCGGCGGGCTCTCCCTACGCCCAGGCCATGGCGCCCTATGCCGGGCCGTATCCGCAACCGCAGCCGCAGACCTATCCGGCTCAGCCGCCGGCGGAGCCTCGTTCGCAGGTCGAGGAAAGCGCCGAACAGGCGCCGATCGAGGAAATTCGCGCCAGCCTGCGCGAGTTCCGCGAAGCGGTGCGCGAACTCACCGAGAGCCGCGCCCGCCGCCGCTACTTCTGAGCCATACGAAAATCGCTGGTGCCGAACAAAACCGTGCCGGTTTCGAGTAAACGGCATGAGACGGCGCTTTGACGGGATTGCGTGCTTGAATTTTCGTGAGAATGCCGCGCTTGCGCAAGTCGCCAAGGCATGCCTTTGGAACTTGATCCAGGATTTGAGCGAAACGGTGTTGAGGGTAATAGTCCATGGCCGAAGTGATTGACGGAAAGAGCGTTGCCGAAGACGTGGTGCGGACAGTCAAGGCGCTGACCGCCGAGCTGGTCGCCAAGGGCAAGGCCAAGCCCGGCCTTGCCGTGGTCATCGTCGGCGAGGATCCGGCCAGCCAGGTCTATGTCGCTTCCAAATCCCGCACCGCCAAGGAATGCGGCTTTCATTCGCTCCAGCACACGCTGCCGGCGGACACGTCCCAGGACGCGCTGCTGAAGATCATCGGCGAGCTCAACGCCGATCCGGCGATCAACGGCATCCTGGTGCAGCTTCCGCTGCCCGGCCATATCGACGCCGGCAAGGTCATCCAGGCCATCGCGCCGGAGAAGGACGTCGACGGCTTCCATTTCATCAATGTCGGCAAGCTCGGCACCGGTGAACTCGACACCGCCTTCGTTCCCTGCACGCCCGCCGGTTCGATGCTCCTGATCGAGCGCGTTCGCGGCAAGGACCTGTCGGGCCTCAACGCGGTTGTCGTCGGCCGTTCCAACATCGTCGGCAAGCCGATGGCCAATCTCCTGCTTGCCGCCAACTGCACCGTCACCATCGCCCATAGCCGCACCAAGGACTTGCCGGCGCTTGCCCGCACGGCGGACATTCTTGTCGCCGCCGTCGGCCGGCCCGAAATGATCAGGGGTGATTGGGTGAAACCCGGCGCCACCGTCATCGATGTCGGCATCAACCGGATTCCCGCGCCCGAGAAGGGCGAGGGCAAGTCTCGCCTCGTCGGCGATGTCGCCTATGCCGAGGCGGCCAAGGAAGCAGGCGCCATCACCCCGGTACCCGGCGGTGTCGGGCCGATGACCATTGCCATGCTGATGGCCAATACGTTAGCTTCGGCCTACCTTGCGGCCGGACTGAAACGGCCCTCCTTCTGAGCCCGGGTTGTCCCTGAAAGCCACAGCTTTGCCTAACCCCTCTGTTTCCCAGGAACGGCCGGTCACGAATGATCCCGTTCAAGGCGGCCGGCAGTTCGCCTTCCTGCTGGTCGACAAGTTTTCCATGTTCTCGCTGGCCGCCGCGATCGACACGTTCCGGTCGGCGAACCGTCTGCTTGGCCGCGATTTCTACGGCTGGACCACGGTATCGGCCGACGGCGATCCGGTGATGGCTTCCAACGGTCTGCCGCTCAAGATCGACTACAGCGTCGCCGACCTGCCGCCGGTCGACATCCTCTTCGTCTCGGTCGGCCTGACCACGGAATTTCCCGGCAAGAGCAAGGTTCTGGCGGCTCTGCGCAGCTGGGGTCGGCGCGGCAACGCGCTTGGCGCGCTCTCGGTCGGATCCTATTTGCTGGCCGAGGCCGGCCAGCTCGACGGCTATCGCTGCACCATCCATTGGGAAAACCGCGCCGGCTTCGTCGAGCGTTTTCCCGACATCAACTGCACCGGCAACGTCTTCGAGATCGACCGCAAGCGCTACACCTGCGCCGGCGGCACCACCTCGATCGACCTGATGCTGGAGATCGTGCGCGGCGATTTCGGCTCGAACCTCGCCAATGGCGTCGCCAACCAGTTCCAGCATGAGCGCATCCGCTCGGCCGGCGACCGCCAGCGCGTCGGCCCGGAGCGCGATCTGACCGGCAAGTCGGAGAAGCTCAGGCGCATCGTCGAGCTGATGGCCGACCATCTCGACGAGCCGCTCTCGGCGGTACAGCTCGCCAAGTCGGCCGGCCTGTCGGTGCGCCAGGTGGAGCGCCTGTTCCTGCGCCATCTCAGCGTCACGCCCGGCCGCTACTACATGCGGCTGCGGCTGGAACGGGCGCGCGAATTGCTGCGCCAGACCAACATGCCGATCCTCGACGTGGCGATCGCGACCGGCTTTACCTCGCATTCCTATTTTGCCCAGAGCTACCGGCTGCAGTTCGGCCGTCCGCCCTCTGAAGAGCGCCGCACCACCTACTGAGCCGGCTCCGACCTGGGCTCGAAGACGTCCGTTGCTGCGTGATCCACCTGCACGGACACTCCGTCCCCCGCTCAAGCAGCCGAGCGGCATGGGCGCGTCCGGGCTTGTGTCTGGACGCGGGCTCAAATAGCTTCGGGCGGCGGACGGGGTGGATCAATCAGGAGATTTCGATGGCGGGACTTGCGCGGAGCGTCGCTGCGGCGATCCTCCTTTTGTCGATGACGACGTTCGGCTTTGCCGCCAACAAGGTCCTCATCATTCTCGACGCTTCCGGGTCGATGTGGGCCCAGATCGATGGCAAGCCGAAGCTCGAAATCGCCCGCGAATCGCTCAGGACCGTGCTGCAATCGGTTCCCGCCGACGATGAGATCGGCTTCATGGCCTATGGTCATCGCGAGAAAGGCAGCTGCGACGACATCCAGCTGATCGTGCCGCCCCAGGCCGGCTCGGCGAGCGCCATCACGGATGCCGCGGACAGTCTGAAATTCCTCGGCAAGACGCCGCTGACGGCGGCCGTCAAGCAGGCGGCTGAAGCACTGAAATACACCGAGGACAAGGCGACGGTCGTCCTCATCACCGATGGGCTCGAGACCTGCGGCGGCGACCCCTGTGCGCTTGGTAAGGAACTCGAAGCGTCCGGTGTCGATTTCACGGCCGACGTCGTCGGCTTCGGCCTGACCGCCGATGAAGGCAAGCAGATCGCCTGCCTCGCCGACAACACCGGCGGCAAATACATCCAGGCCTCCGACGAGAAGGCGCTGCAGGAAGCTTTGGCCGAAACCGTCGCCGCCCCGGCGCCGGCGCCTGTACCGGAACCTGCGCCCACGCCGGCACCCGAGCCTGCCAAGCCGGAATTCAATTTCATGCCGACGGCGGTGCTTGCCGAGGGCGGTGATCCGGTCACCGACGGCAATGCCTGGGAAGTCTACAAGGCAAAGTCCGACGGCACGCGTGGCGACAGCGTCACCACCGAATATGGCGCCTACAAAGCCAATCTGGAACCGGGCGATTACGTCATCGTCGCGCGCGACGGCGAGGCCAAGGTGGAGCAGAAGGTCAAGATCGAGGCAGGCCAGGTCGCCAAGCCGCTCTTCACCTTGAATGCTGGCACGCTCGTCATTCATCCGCGACCAAGCGCGGGGGCGGATGTTGTCGATGGCGCGGCTGTCGTGATCGACTACCCAAGTGCCGATAATCCCGCGACCTACTATGGGACCACCAAGACCGTGTTGCCGGCCGGCGACGAGAAAGTGACGGTCACGATCGGCCAGGGCGTGGTTTCCGAGACGATACCGCTCGCTGCCGGCAAGACAGTTGAAAAGGACATCATCGTCGGCGTCGGACATGTCGTTGCCAACGCCTATTATACAGCCGGCGGCGACAAGGCCGACGGTTCGGGCATCGGCTTCAAGATCGTGAAGGCGAAAAAGAAGATCGACGGAACCCGGGACGAGGTGACCTATGCCTATGGTCCCGACAGCAAGTTCGATCTGCCGCCTGATGACTATGTGTTGATTGCGACGGTCGATCTTGCAGTCGTCGAGCAGCCGTTCAACGTCAAGGTCGGCGAATTTCAGGATGTGAAGGTCACCATGAATGCCGGCGTGCTGGCGATCACCGCGCCCGGGGCCTCGAAGATTGAGATTTTCGAAACCAAGAAGGACATCAACGGCAACCGCAAGTCGCTTGGCTACGCATACGACCAGAAGTATCAGGCGGCGATACCGGCGGGGGACTATGCCGTCGTCTCGGAGAAATCGGACAACAGCTCGAAGGAAGGCACTGTGACGGTCAAGGCCGGCGAGCGCGCTGAGTTGACGGTGCAATAGGGTCGCATGGATAACCTAAAAAGGGCGGCCACAAGCCGCCCTTTTTCATGGATGAGACGGGATCACGTCAGGCAGTTCCAAATGCGCTGGCGCCGTGGTCGGCGCGTCCGACCAGTTGCCGGAAACCGGCGAAAAGTTCGCGGCCGAAGCCGAACTCGTTGCCGATGAGATCGGCTTCGGCGGTGCGGCGCAGCGCGAACTCCGTCCCCGGCACCAGCACCTCCAGCGTGCCTGCATCGGCGTCGAGGCGGATGACGTCGCCGTCGTGGATCCTGGCGATAGGACCGTCCTCGACGGCTTCCGGCGTCACATGGATCGCCGCCGGCACCTTGCCGGAAGCGCCCGACATGCGCCCGTCGGTGACCAGTGCGACGCGCTGGCCGCGATCCTGCAGGATGCCGAGCACGGTGGTCAGCTTGTGCAGTTCCGGCATGCCGTTGGCCTTCGGCCCCTGGAAGCGGATGACGGCGATGAAGTCGCCTGTCAGCGTGCCGGCCTTGAACGCGTCGTTCAGCCCCTGCTGGCTGTCGAACACCTTGGCCGGCGCCTCGATGAGGCGCCGCTCCGGCTTGACGGCGGACGTCTTGATGACGGCATGGCCGAGATTGCCCGCCAGCACCTTCAGGCCGCCGGTCGGCTGGAAGGCCTTGCTGAACGGCGCCAGCACCTTCTCGTCGCCACTCTGGAGCGGGACTGCCTCGCGCACCACGGAACCATCAGCGCCGAGCTTTGCCTCGACCGCATAGGGCCGCAGGCCTTCGCCCCAGACCGTCTGCACATCTTCGTGCAGGATGCCTTCGTCGAGCAGTTCGCGGATCAGGAAGCCGAGCCCTCCGGCGGCGTGGAAATGGTTCACGTCGGCAAGCCCGTTCGGATAGACGCGAGCCAGGAGCGGTACGGCTTCCGAGAGGTCGGAAATGTCCTGCCAGGTAATGGCGATGCCGGCCGCCGCCGCCATGGCGATCAGGTGGATGGTGTGGTTGGTCGAGCCACCGGTGGCATGCAGGCCGACGACGCCGTTGACGATAGAGCGCTCGTCGATCATGCGCCCGACGGGCGTATAGGCATTGCCGAGCGCGGTGATCGCCAGCGCCCGCTTCGTCGCCTCGCGGGTCAACGCCTCGCGCAGCGGCGTCCCGGGATTGACGAAGGAAGCACCCGGCGTGTGCAGGCCCATGATCTCCATCAGCATCTGGTTGGAGTTGGCCGTGCCGTAGAAGGTGCAGGTGCCTGGCCCGTGGTATGATTTGGACTCGGCTTCCAAAAGTTCGGCGCGACCCGCCTTGCCCTCGGCATAGAGTTGGCGGACTTTGGCCTTCTCATCGTTGGGCAGGCCTGTCGTCATCGGACCGGCCGGAATGAACACCGCCGGCAGGTGGCCGAAGGTCAACGCCGCGATCACCAGTCCCGGCACGATCTTGTCGCAGACGCCGAGATAGACGGCGGCGTCGAACATGTTGTGCGACAGGCCGATCGCGGCGGCCATGGCGATGACGTCGCGCGAAAACAGCGACAGCTCCATGCCCGGCTGGCCCTGCGTGACGCCATCGCACATCGCCGGCACGCCGCCGGCCACCTGGGCGATGCCGCCTGCTTCACGCGCGGCCTCCTTGATCAGGGCGGGGAAGGTTTCGAAAGGCTGATGCGCCGACAGCATGTCGTTGTAGGAGGTGATGATGCCGAGGTTCGGCACCTTGTCGGCGCCGAGCACCAGCTTCTCCGAAGGGCTGCAGACGGCGAAGCCATGGGCAAGGTTGCCGCAGGACAGCACCGACCGGTTGGCGGTCTGGTTCGACGCTTCGGCGATGCGGCCGAGATAGCGCTCGCGTCCTGGCTTCGAGCGTTGGCGGATGCGCTCGGTGATGGCTTCGATATCGCGTCTTGCGGTCATGGTCGGTCCTTTCGAGCCCCGGAGAACGTCCTCCCACTGTTTGCCGGGGCTGCTTTTCGTGAAATCAAGGTGCCCAGAACACCTCTACTGGTATGGGTGCTGCTTCGAGCACTTTGCGAATGGGCTTTTTCGCACCCGGTCCCATCGCATCCTCGAAGGCGGTGCGCTTGTCCTCGCCCTCGATATGCAGCGCAATGAAGCCGGCGGCAATTATGCGCGCCATCGATAGCGTCAGCCGCGGCTCGCCGCCGCTTGGCGCGTGCACCGGCAGCACGATCCTCTGCGAGGCGGGATCGAGCAAGGTAGGGAGATTGTCGGCATCGGGAAAGAACGAAGCGGTGTGGCCGTCGCTGCCCATGCCGAGCACCACGACGTCGAGCGGCCAGGCCAGTGCCTTGAGTGCCGTATCGTCGGATCCTGCCGCCGTCTCGATGCTTGTCGCCTCGTGATACAGCGGCACGAAGCGCGCCGCGGCCGCTGCATTCTGGAGCAGGTTGGCGGCGACCAGCCCGGCATTCGAGCGCGGTGAGGAGGCCGGCACGAACCTTTCGTCGACCAGCGTAACCGTCACCTTGTTCCAGGCAATGGGAATTGCCGACAGCGCGGCGAAGAGCTTCGCTGGCGTGGTGCCGCCGGAAACGGCAAGCAGGGCGGTGCCGCGCTCGTCGATGGCCTTGGTCAGGCGCGCCGTGACATGGCCGGCAAGGGCCGCCGCCAGGTCCTGGCGCCCGGCAAAGCCGTTCCAGTTGTAGCTGGCGCCGTTCAATTGCTCTCGTGCCATGTCCGTCCGTCGCGTTCGATCAGCGCTATCGAGGCCGACGGCCCCCATGTGCCTGCCGTATAGCCCTGCGCTTCCTGCCTGGCGCCTTCCCAGGCATTCTGGATCGGGTCGATCCATTTCCATGCCGCCTCGACCTCGTCGCGGCGCATGAACAGCGTCTGATTGCCACGGATGACGTCCATGATCAGCCGCTCATAGGCGTCCGGCGCGCGGCCGTCGAAGGATTGCGCGAAACTCATGTCGAGCGAGATCTGGCGCAGCCGCATGCCGCCGGGACCAGGATCCTTGATCATGATGAACTGCTTGACGCCTTCGTCGGGCTGCAGCCGGATGACCAGCTGGTTGGCGAAGATCGGCCCGGCGGTGTCGCCGAAGATCGAATGCGGGATCGGCTTGAATTCGATGACGATTTCCGAAACCCGGGTCGCCAGCCGCTTGCCGGTCCGAAGGTAGAACGGAACGCCCGCCCAGCGCCAGGTGCCGATCTCGGCCTTGATGGCGACGAAGGTCTCGGTGTTGCTGTCATGGGCGAGCTCCTCGACATAGCCCTTGACGGCTCCGCTGGCCGAGGCACCGGCACGGTACTGGCCGCGCACGGTGTGCTTCGGTGCCTCGTTGCCGTTGATGCGTTTCAGCGCCCTGAGCACCTTCAGCTTCTCGTCGCGTACGGCGTCGGCGTCCATCGACGACGGTGCCTCCATGGCGACGAGGCACAAGAGCTGCAGCATGTGGTTCTGCACCATGTCGCGCAGCGCGCCGGCCTTGTCGTAGTAAGTGACGCGGTCTTCCAGGCCGACAGTCTCGGCCACGGTGATCTGGACGTGGTCGATATGGGCGGAGTTCCACAGCGGCTCGTAGAGCGCGTTGGCAAAGCGCAGCGCCATCAGGTTCTGCACTGTTTCCTTGCCGAGATAGTGGTCGATGCGGAAGATCTGGCTTTCGTGGAAGTCGTCGCCGACCAGGTCGTTGAGCGCCTGCGCCGAGGCCAGGTCGCGGCCGATCGGCTTCTCCAGCACGATGCGCGAGTTCGGCGTGATCAGATCATGCTCTTTGAGCTTGTGCGAGATATCGCCGAACAGTGCCGGCGCCACGGCCAGGTAGAAGGCACGGATGCGGTCGCTTTCGCCGATCGCCTTCTTCAGCTTGTCGAAGCCGGCTCCGCTCGTCGCATCCGCCGAGACGTAGGAAAGCCGCGCCAGGAAGGTCTTCAATTCCTTGGGGTCGATGTCGGCCGGCTTGACGTGGTCGGAGATAGCCTGCTTGGCGAAGGCCTGGAATTCGTCGTCGCTCATTTTCGAGCGCGACGTGCCGATGATGCGTGTCGGCTCGGAGAACTGATGGTCGCGCTGGCGGTAGTAGAGCGACGGCAGAAGCTTGCGTTCCGACAGGTCGCCGGTGCCGCCGAAAATGATGAAGTCGAAAGGGTCGACGGGGATGATCTGGCTGGTCATGGTCTGTCCGCTCTGACGCCGCTAGCGAGTACGCGGCTGATATATTCTAATCGATTTAAATTTTCCAGTGCCACGGTGTCACATCAAGGACCAATCGCTGGATATTGATTGGGTCCACGTGTGCGCTTGACACTTGGCGCCACCCGGAGGCTTGTCGGTGATCGAAGACTCCGGACGCTTCGCAGTTGCAGCATAGAGTGTGAATGTGACGAAAGCTAAGGGAGAAATCTGCGCGATATCCGTCGCTGTGTGGACATGAGCTCAGGGAGCGGGAAAAGCATGCGTTTGGAGAACAAGGTCGCCGTCATCACCGGTGCGGCATCGGGCTTTGGCGAAGGCATTGCCAGGCGCTTCGCCGAAGAGGGCGCCAGGGTCGTCGTTGCCGACCTCAACGCCAAGGGCGCGGAACGTGTCGCCGGCGAAATCGGCGAGATGGCGATCTGGACGCAGACCGACGTTTCCCTGCGTTCCGAATTCGACGAGATGATCTATGCCGCCAAAAGCGCTTTCGGCCGCATCGACATCATGGTCAACAATGCCGGCTTCACGCACCGCAATGGCGATTTGCTCAAGGTCGACGAGGCGACCTTCGACCTGATCACGGCAGTCAACATGAAAGCCATCTACCATGCGGCCCTTGCTGTCGTGCCGATCATGGAGAGGCAAGGCGGCGGGGTGATCCTGACCACGGCCTCCACCGCGGGCCTGCGGCCACGGCCAGGTCTCACCTGGTACAATGCATCGAAAGGCTGGGCGATCACCGCCACCAAGTCGATGGCGGTGGAACTGGCGCCCAAGAACATTCGCGTCAATTGCCTGTGCCCGGTCGCCGGCGAGACCGGCATGCTGGAGAAATTCATGGGCGCCGATACGCCCGAGATCCGCGAGAAATTCCGCGCCTCGATCCCGCTCGGCCGGCTGTCGACGCCGCTCGATATTGCCAATGCGGCGCTATGGCTGGCTTCGGATGAAGCCGCCTTCATCACCGGAGTGGCGCTGGAGGTCGATGGCGGGCGCTGCATCTGAAGCACCATGTCAGGCGCAATCGCCGGCTTGACCGTGCCTCGGGCTTCGACTTGACTTGAGGTTGCGGGGCCTGGAGTTCTTCCAGGGGCGCCCGGGGGCCGCTGGTGCGATGAAGTCGAAATTGCGGAAAATTCTCGAAGACCTGCGGTGGCGCGTAAGCGCCTCCAGGGCCAGACGTGCCCGGGCGAAAAGCAAGGCGACCTTCATCGGCGTCACCGGCAGTTCGGGAAAATCGACCGTGACGGCGCTGCTTGGGCACATATTGGCGGCCCATCGGCCGACCTATGCGCGCGTGCTGGCCAACACCTTCAACTCGCTGGTCAGCACGCTCTACAAACGCATGACGCAAGCGGGCGAGGTCGACTATGTTGTTTTCGAAGCAGGCGCGTCCGGCATCGACACGATCAGGCCAATGGCGGAAATGCTGCAGCCGCATGTGGCCGTCGTCACCATGGTTCGTCTGGAGCACGTTGCCAGGTTCAGGACGCTCGAAAACGTCGCCGTCGAAAAACGTGCGATGGTCTCGGCGTTACGGCCAGACGGCCTTGCTGTCCTCAATGCCGACGATCCTTATGTTGCCGACATGGCTGCCGGCGCCGGATGCCGCGTCGTCACCTTCGGCATGGCTGAGACGGCCGACTATCGTGTGACCGACATCCGCGCCGCCTATCCAGATCGGCTGACGTTTTCAATCCATTGGCGGGGAGGGCTGCTGCAGCCCGAGACGCCTTTTCCAGCCGAACATTTCTGGCTGCCGACCGTTGCCGCCGTTGCGACAGCGCTTGAACTCGGTGTCCCCCCGGACAAGGTTGCCGCCCAGGTGGCAACGTTCCAGCCGGTCGTAAATCGCTGTGCCGTGCTGGTAACCGAAGGCGGCCCGCAATTCATCCTCGATGCCGCTAAGGCACCCTGGCACTCGATCAATCTTGCCCTGGACATGATGGCCAAGGCCACTTCCAGTCGCAAGCGCATCGTGCTCGGCCAGATTTCGGATTACGCCGGCTCGACCAAGAAATATGCCTTTGCCTATCAAACCGCGCGGGGAATCGTCGATCAGGTGATCTATACGGGAGACAACGCACATCGCTCGCGTGCCAGTCAGACCGATCGCGACAGCGGCCGCTTTGTCGAGCTTCGGACGGCGAAGGAAGTCTCCGACCATATCAAGCGGACGGCTGTGCCCGGCGAACTGATACTCGTCAAAAGCTCATCCAGCCTTCACCTGGAGCGCATCGCGCTCGCCTGGACGCATGATGTCAAATGTTGGGTTCCGGTCTGCGGCAAGTCGGAGGGCTGCCACACCTGCGGTCTATATGAACTGCCTTACGAGCAGCATCGTGCCCATGTCATGCGACGCCGGCGCGCCAAGGTGTGGCGGCAATTCCGCGGCCTGTTGGGTGGCGGGTCGTCGTAGGGTCTCGAAAGCGAGGCCGGTGCCAGACGCGCAGGCAAGTTACGCGCCGGGCTTGATATAGCTTTTATACACCCAGCCGGTCTTGCCGTTGTAGACGATCTGGCACCATTGCTTGCAGCTCATCACCTGCACCGACGTCTTGGCTGGCACCGTGACGATAGCGGCGGCATGCTTCTTCGGACCGCTGCGCATGGTCACGGCTCTCAGGACGCGTCCAGTGCCAGCGGCCGCGACTTTCCGTGGCTTTGCCGTGGCTTGACCATTGTCGTCCTGTTGGTCCGGTGCCAGCGGTTTTACCGTCGGGATAGCCGCGGTTTGCGCGCCATCGGGATTGCTGCCACTTGCCCCCGCGGGCGGCGCGGCAACTTTGGCAAGTTCGGCGGCGGCATCGCTATCGGCCGCCGGTTGCGCGAACGCCGCCGTGGTGGCCGGCTTGTCCGGCGCCTTCTCGGCCTTGCTTGTCCCTTGGTCGGCTGAAGCGGGAGCCGATGCGGCTTTTGTCTGCGAGCCGGTCCAGCGAGGATCGTTGGCAGCGAGTGCGGGAATGGCGGCCTGGGCGACAGCCTTGGCCGAAGAGGCCTCATTGGCCTTGCGCTCCGCCTGCGGCACTGTTGTCGCCGCGGCTACCGTGGTCCCGGCCGGGACGATCTTGGTCGTCTTCACCGGAATGCTTGGAATGCTCTGCTCCTGGCTGGCGGCGGCTTGCCTCTCGCTGGCCGGCAATGCCAGCCAGAGCGCCACCGCGGCCACGCCAAGCAACGCGGCAGTGCCGACCGCGGCAATCACCAAATGTGAATTCGAACGGACTTCCTGCCAGAAGGACGGGCGCATGTCATAGCCGAACTGCATGGCAAAGCGCCGACGTTCCGGAGCACCGAAACTGAAGGGCTCTCTCAATCTCGCCACCTCCATAAGCGGGCCGAGGTTCTTTCGATCGTGCCGCAAGTTCGGCATTTGATCGGCATCGGTCCCAAAATCAACACGGGCAGGCGCCCGCAGCAACCCCCGAACAATCACCCAGAAGAGGCACCTTTCGCCCGCGATTGTGGCATCAGTGCGCCTTTATAAAAGATTCTGCGCCTTTGCCGGCAATAGCGCAATGTGTCGCCCGGGCAACAAATGTTGCAATGAATATTACAATATTACATGAGACCGTGATGGCGATGGCATCGCGGCTGGCCTGATCCGGCCCAATGCATGTCGCCCACAAGTGCCCCCGGTTTTGGGATAACGACATGAATAAAGGATCTGAAGCGCGTCGCGCTTCAGATCCTGTCCCGCAACGCGAACCAGTTGAGCGCCAGGAATAGCAGCGGTGTACGGAAGCGGCGACCGCCGGGAAATGGCGGAATTTTCAGGTCCTCGATCAGCTTCAACCGGTCGCGATTGCCGGCGATGGTTTCGGCATAGAGCTTGCCGAAGAAGTTCGACAGCATGACGCCATGGCCGGAATAGCCGCCGGCCGAGATCACATTCGGCATCACTTCGCGCACGAATGGCTTTCTCGGCACCGTAATGCCGACATAACCGCCCCAGCCATGCGTGATCTCGACGTCGCCGAGCGCCGGATAGAGTTCCGCGATCTGGCGGCGGATATGAATGTGGATGTCCTTGGGATCGTTGACGCCATAGACCTCGCGTCCGCCGAACAGCAGCCGGCCATCCCTCGACTTGCGGAAATAGCGCACGACGAAGCGGGAATCATCGACCGACTCGCCGCCCGGCAGCACCGTAGATCCCGCGCCGAGCGGCACGGTGGCGCCGATGAACGAACCGATCGGCATGATGTGCGCCGCACTCACTGGTTCGAGCGTTCCGCCATAGGCGTTGACCGCGATCAGGCACTTTTGGGCCGTCACGGTGCCACTTGGCGTGGAAACCTTGACCTTGCCGCCGGCGGAAATAATGCCGGTCGATGGCGTCCCCTCGAACAGCTGCGCGCCGGCCTGTGCCGCCACCCGCGCCGTGCCGATCACCAGCTTCATCGGATGGATGTGGCCGGTACCGGTGTCGCGGGTGCCGCCGAAATAGGCGGTCGAGCCCAGCCGCTGCGCTGTTTCCGTCTTATCCATGAAGGAAATATGCGGGTAGGAGAAACGGCTGGCCATGATCTCGGCATGCGCCTTGTAGTCGTCGACATAACGCTGCTTGTGCGCCACCGAGAGCTGGCCTGGCATGTAGTCGATATCGATCTGGTTGGTGGCGGCGAATTCGATGAGATGTGCCTTCGCCTCCTCGGCGAAATCGAACAGCGCCTTGGCTCGCGACAATCCGTATTCCGCCTCCATATCCTCGGCCCAGGCACGCTGGCCGGTACCGAGCTGGCCGCCATTGCGCCCGGACGCGCCATCGCCGAAACGGCAGGCATCGATCAAGACGACATTGGTTCCCGCCTTGGCGAGATGCGTTGCCGCCGACAGGCCGGTGAACCCGCCGCCGACGATGACAACATCGCAGCTCCGGTCGCCATCGAGCACAGGATACTCAGGCCGAGGGCCGGCCGTGTCTTCATACCAGGAGCGGCCGGGGGAAATGGGGGATTGGTAAGGCATGGTACGGCGAAGACTCAGGGATATGGAAGGGGCAGAAGAGCGAATAGCGAATAGCGAATAGCGAATAGCGAATAGCGAATAGAAATAATACCGGTTCCTCCCTATTCGCTACTCGCTACTCGCTATTTGCTTCCTCACACATTCAGCAACAGATACTCCCGCTCCCACGGGCTGATCACTTCCATGAAGGTCTCGAATTCGGCCCGCTTGATCGCCGCATAGGTCGCGGCGAAGGATTTGCCCAGCAGCGCGCAGAGTTCTTCGTCGCCCTCAAACAGGTCGACGGCTTCAAGCAGGCTGCGCGGCAGGTCGATCTCGTGCGCATTGGCGGTCGTCAGCACCGGAGGCTCGGCCTTGATCTTCCTGGTGATGCCGATCAGCCCGCAGGCAAGCGAGGCCGCCAGCGCCAGATAGGGGTTGGCGTCGGAGGACGGGATGCGGTTTTCGACACGCCGCGCCGCCGGATCGGAACGCGGCACGCGGAACGCCGTGGTGCGGTTGTCATAGCCCCATTTGTTGTTGACCGGGGCCGAGGCCGCCTGTGTCAGCCGGCGGTAGGAATTGACATAGGGCGCGAACATCACCAGCGCGTTCGGCACATGCTTCTGCATGCCGCCGATAAAGTGGAAGAAGTCCTCGGTTTCCGAGCCGTCCTCGGCCGAAAAGATGTTCTTGCCCGTCTTCTTGTCGATGATCGACTGGTGGATATGCATGGCCGAACCCGGCTGGCCCTGGATAGGCTTGGCCATGAAGGTGGCATAGATCTCGTGTTTCAGCGCCGCCTCGCGGATCGTGCGCTTGAACATGAACACCTGGTCGGCAAGCTCGATCGGGTCGCCGTGGCGCAGATTGATCTCGAGCTGGCCGGCGCCCTCTTCATGGATGAGCGTGTCGATCTCCAGGCCCTGGCTTTCGGAGAAATGGTAGATGTCGTCGATCAGTTCATCGAACTCGTTGACGCCGGCGATCGAATAGCCGGCGCCGCCGCCGATCGCGCGGCCCGAGCGGCCGACCGGCGGGGTCAGCGGATAGTCCGGATCCGGATTCTTGCGCACCAGGTAGAATTCGATCTCGGGCGCCACCACCGGCTTCAGCCCCAGTCGGTCATAGGCTGCAAGCACGCGCTTCAAGACATTGCGCGGCGTGAATTCGACCGAACGGCCATCCTGGTGGACGAGGTCGCAGATCACGGCGGCCGTCGGGTCTTCCTCCCAGGGCACCACAGTCAGCGTTGACAGGTCCGGCATCAGCTTGAGGTCGCCGTCGTCCTCGGGATAGTGGAAGCCGTTGCCGTCCTCGGGATAGCCACCGGAAATCGTCGTCATGAAGACGGCCGAAGGCAGCGCCAGCGAGGTGTTGGAGGTGAATTTCTTCGACGGCATCATCTTGCCGCGCGCGACGCCGGCCTGGTCAGGCGTGATGCATTCGATATCCTCGATGCCGCGCCATTCCAGCCATTCGCTGACTTCCTTCCAGTTCTTCACGCCGCGCAGGTTTTTCACGAAAGCAGGCGTGCGCGCCCGTCCTCCGCGGCTCGACGGACGGACTTCCTTTTTTGCAGGCGGCATCATTCACCAGATGGAGTTGCGGATTTCGGAGTATAGCCGTGCCCGGCTACCGAAGGGAAGGGGAGCCACTGCCGGCATTTGGCTTCGCGGTTGAAAATCGCCCGCGGGTCGGCTTACGTTAGGGGCGTTCTGCACAGAAGAAATCGGCGATGCGAACCAGTAGCGAAGTGACGACGATAGGCTTCGACGCCGACGATACGCTTTGGCAGAACGAGCAGTTCTTCCGCATGACCGAAAAACGCTTCGCCGCCATGCTTGCCGATCATGCCGAGGAAAAACAGATCTCGGCGCGACTGCTGGAGGCCGAACGGCGCAACCTTGCCGTTTACGGTTTCGGCATCAAGGGATTTACGCTGTCGATGATCGAAACGGCGATCGAGGTCACCGACGGGCGGGTGCCGGCTTCGGTCATAGCGGAGATTCTCGATGCCGGCCGCGAGATGCTGAGCCACCCGATCGAGCCCTTGCCGCACGCGCGTGAGACGGTGGAGAAACTCGCCGGCGCCTACCGCTTGGTGCTGATCACCAAGGGCGATCTCTTCGACCAGGAGCGCAAGCTGGCCGGATCGGGCCTCGGCGACCTGTTCGACGCGGTCGAGATCGTCAGCGACAAGAATGCCGCGACCTATGCGCGCCTCTTCAGCCGCCATGGTGACGGTCCCGCAAAGAGCATGATGGTCGGCAATTCATTGAAGTCGGATGTTGTGCCGGCCATCGAAGCCGGCGGTTGGGGCGTGCATGTGCCGCACGAACTGACCTGGGTGCTCGACCATGTCGAGGCGCCGGTCGCCGAGCCGCGGTTCCTGCAGATATCCGATCTCGGGCAATTGCCCGAACTTGTTCAGGGCATCACGAAACGAGGTTGATCGCTGCTTCCACCCGCTAGGTCCCGCGCGGTTCCGGACTGAAAACCGCTTCCCCGACTTGCTTTAGCGGCTTACCAGGCGATCGATCACCGGTTGCAGCCGTTCAGGTGTGATCGGCTTGGTCACAATCGCATCGATGATACTCGAAAAGCCCAGGCTCTCCGCGGTGCCATTATTGGTCGAAAGCAGGATCACGGGAGGGAACGATTTCCCCGACGCGCGCCGCAACGTTTCGATGCCGGACATCAGATTGTCGCAGTCCTTGTTGTCGGGGCCGCCGTCCAGCACGATCGCGCCGGGGACCAGCAAGCGCAAGGTCCGCGCCGCCATGTCGGGTGATTCCGAGATTGGTCGGAGCCCGGAGCGCTCGACAATCTTCGACACCACCACGCGATTGATCGGCGATTTTCCGACGACCAGTACCTTCGAGGGATCGTGGATCGTCTCGCTGTTTGAACCTCGGGTCCCCGGATTCAGATGTCTTCCGGTCTCGCCCTCACGATTCACAGGGCACCCAAGTCGGCCAAGAAGCTCGCTCCCGTTTCAATGCAGAGTTGAAATCCGAGCGACAATTGGCGTGAGATCGCCCCCGTGTCAAGTTGAAATAAAAGGCTCCCGAGAGCACCTCGTACGACAGTGGAGTCAAGCAACAGTACTGTACTGCCCTGTCCACTGCTTGGCCGCATGAAAATAAAATTCACCTGCGCATATGCTGCGCAGGTGAAGGGCCGGTTGCAACGATTTCCGGTCAGCCCCAGTTCGATCAGCCCCGGTTCGGTCAGCCATGGCTCTGCTGCGTGACGATCACCGGGATCAGCAGATCGCCCCAATTGCCGTCGCCGCCATGGTGTCTGGCCGAACGCACGAGTTCCACCGAGACCCCCGCCTCGACCGCCTTCATCACCGACTGGTTCAGCCTGTGCAGGTCGTTGGCCAGCATGCGGATCGTCGCCTGCTGGTCGACGCTCATCGTGGTGGACTGCTCTTCCGCCCGTTCCTTGACGCGGCTTATCGATGCCATTGGTCTTCTCCTGTGTCCGAAGCCCTGTCGGGCGTTTCCTCTGTTGGTCGTCTTTTCGTGGACTTATTCCGCAGCCGGCTTGAACTGCGCGTGCTCGGTCGATTCATGCATGGCGGTGGTCGACGACTGGCCGCCGGTGATCGCCATCGACACGGCGTCGAAATAGCCGGTGCCGACCTCGCGCTGGTGCTTGGTCGCGGTGTAGCCGTTGGCTTCCGCGGCGAACTCGGCTTCCTGCAACTCGGAATAGGCAGCCATCTGCCGCGCCTTGTAGCCGCGTGCCAGTTCGAACATGCCGTAGTTGAGCTGGTGGAAGCCGGCGAGCGTGATGAACTGGAACTTGTAGCCCATGGCGCCGAGCTCCTTCTGGAACCTGGCGATGGTTGCGTCGTCGAGGTTCTTCTTCCAGTTGAACGACGGCGAGCAATTGTAGGCGAGCAGCTTGTCAGGGTGATGCTTGCGCACGCCCTCGGCGAATTTCCTGGCCTGCGCCAGATCCGGCTTGGACGTCTCGCACCAGATCAGGTCGGCGTGAGGCGCATAGGCAACGGCGCGGGCGATGCAGGGCTCGATGCCGTTTCTGACGTTATAGAAGCCCTCGACCGTGCGCCCGGCGCCATAGTCGACAAAAGGCTGGTCGCGTTCGTCGATGTCGGAGGTGAGCAGCTTGGCCGCTTCCGCATCGGTGCGA
The DNA here is from genome assembly GCF_000176035.2 of Mesorhizobium opportunistum WSM2075. Lineage (NCBI taxonomy): Bacteria > Pseudomonadati > Pseudomonadota > Alphaproteobacteria > Hyphomicrobiales > Phyllobacteriaceae > Mesorhizobium > Mesorhizobium opportunistum. Next base: position 2,645,138 of record NC_015675.1, read on the forward strand.
GCGACAACCAGCGTCGGCGTGCCCATCACGTCCGCCGCCAGGCGCGCGGCGTTGAGGTTTCGGATGTGCGCGGCGGTCGGGATCAGCACCTTGCCGCCGAGATGGCCGCACTTCTTTTCCGACGCCAGCTGGTCCTCGTAGTGCACGCCGGCCGCGCCCGCCTCGATGAATGCCTTCATGATCTCGAACGCGTTGAGCGGTCCGCCGAAGCCGGCTTCCGCATCGGCGACAATAGGCGCGAACCAGGTCTCGACCGAAAGCCCGTTGCCCTCTGAGGTCTCGATCTGGTCGGCGCGCTGCAGTGTGCGGTTGATGCGCTTGACCAGCTCGGGCGCCGCATTGGCCGGATAGAGCGACTGGTCCGGATACATGGCGGACGCCGTGTTGGCGTCGGCGGCAACCTGCCAGCCTGACAGGTAGATCGCCTTCAGCCCGGCGCGCACCTGCTGCATCGCCTGGTTGCCGGACATGGCGCCGAGCGCGTTGACGAAATCCTCCTCATGGATGAGCTTCCACAGCCGGTTGGCACCCATTTCGGCGAGACTCTGGCGGATCTGCACCGAACCGCGCAGCCGCTTCACATCCCCCGGCGAATAGGGACGTTCGATCCCGTCGAAACGGCCTTCCGGCGCCGATGGAACGAGGTTGTAAAAATCAGTCATGGGATACTCCGAAGGATTGCTGCGCTATGGCCGGTGGCCAGTCATTGGCCATCTGGAATGTGACTGAATTTACATTGCGGCGCGGAATGAGCCAGATAAATCCACACATATGCCGGGATATAAGGGAAAACTTGTGTTGTGTTTGACAGAGGGCCGCTGTAAATCTGTCATTATTGTAAAGAAATCGGCAGCGTGATTGCCGTGGAAATTGTGTAAATTCCTGTCAAGGATAGCCGATGGCTGACCAGAAGATATTCGCCGGGCCGCGCATCCGCCGCATCCGCAACGCCAAGGGCCTGACCCAGACGGCGATGGCCGAGGGGCTCGGCATCTCGCCGTCCTATCTCAACCTGATCGAGCGCAACCAGCGGCCGCTGACGGTGCAGCTGATCCTGAAACTGGCGTCCGTCTATAAGGTCGATCCGCATGAGCTGCAGGGCGAGGCAAGGGGGTCTGTCGCTGCCTTGAAGGAAGTGTTCACCGATCCGCTGCTGGTCGGCGAGTTGCCTGGAGATCAGGAACTGATCGAGCTTGCGGAGGCGGCGCCCAATGCGTCCGCCGCGGTGATAAAGCTGTTTCGCGCCTATCGCGAGCAGGCCGAGCGGCTGTCCGATCTCAACGAGCTTCTCGCCCACGAGGGGCGGGCGACGGCGCTTTCCGGCGCCCGCCTGCCGATCGACGAGGTGCACGAGACCTTCGAGCGACGGCCGAACCATTTTTCGGCACTCGAGGAGGAAGCCGAGGCTTTTACGTCAGTGCTCGATCCCGGCGACGACCTGTTCGGCGCGCTGAAAGCCTGGCTGAAGCGCGAATACGGCATCGTCGTCAAGGTGCTGCCGGTTGCCACCATGCCGAACTGGCGCCGCCGTTACGATCGCCACTCGCAGCGGCTGTTCCTGTCGGAGCGGCTGTCGCCGTTCGACCAGCTGCGCGAAGTGGCGATGGAAGCCTGCCTGATCCGCATGACGGTCGCGGTCGCCGGCGAGATCCAGGCGCTCAAGCTGAGCACGGACGAAGCCCGTCGTCTCGCCCGCTTCGAACTCGGCCGCTATGCGGCGCATGCGCTGATGATGCCCTATCAGGCCTTCTACGCCGCCGCCGTTCGCGCCCGCTACGACATCGATGTCCTGCGTTCGCGCTTCGGCGTCTCCTTCGAGCAGGCGGCGAACCGGCTGACCATGCTGCAGCGGTCGGGCGCCCCGGGGGTGCCCTTCTTCATGCTGGAGGTCGACAATGCCGGCAACCGCTTCCGCAAGGCCGGCAGCCAGGGTTTTCCGCACAGCCGCTTCGGCGGCGGCTGCCCCAAGCTGCCCGTGCATGTTGCCTTCTCCCAGCCCGGCCAGGTCTTCGTCGAAGCGGTGGAAATGCCCGACGGCGCCGAGTTCCTGTGCATCGCCCGCACGCTGGAAGGGCCGCAGGGCGCGTTCTCCGAACGACCGCGCCGCACCGCGATTCTGCTCGGCTGCGACATCGGCTTTCGCGACGACATCGTCTATGGCGCGGCACTGCCCGGCGCGGCGTCCGCCGGAAAGTCCGGACCAGGTGCCATTGCGGCGACGCCGGTCGGGCCCGCCTGCCGGCTTTGCGAACGCGTCGGCTGCCTGGCGCGTGCCGAGCCGCCGGTGACGCGTCCGCTCGGCCTCGACGAGATGGTAACCGGCCTGAGCGCCTTCGATTTCCAGTAACGCTGCAGCAAAGGTGCCACAATCGTCGCCGGTGTCTGGATCACCCGCGGCTCAAGTCTTTGCGCTACGCGAACAGAGCAGTTTTTTGTCGTCCCTTGCGCATCGTCCCGTCCACAAAAGCTCGACAGTCGCGCCCATGACAGACGCAGCATCATCGCCCGGCCTTGTTAACCCGACAGCCTCGCCACGCGAGGAACGCGTCGGCATGCTTTTGGTCTTCCTGTCGGCGCTGATGTGGAGCTTCGGCGGCACCATCGCCCGCTTCATCACCGTCGGCGACAGCTGGACAGTCATCTTCTGGCGCTCCGTCTGGGCCGCCGCCTTCCTGCTCTCCTTCATGGCCTGGCGTGACGGCTGGCGCGGCATGCTGAGATCGTTTCGCGACATGGGCCTGCCCGGTCTCGCCGTGGGGTTCTGCTTCGCCATCGCGTCGACATCCTTCGTCGTGGCACTCGCCTACACGACTGTTGCCAACATCCTCTTGATGCAGGCCGGCGTTCCGCTTCTGGCGGCGCTGTTTGCCTGGGTGCTGTTTCGCGAACGGGTGACTGTGGTGACCTGGGTGGCGATCGCCGCCGTCATCACCGGCGTTGCCATAATGGTGTCGGAATCGCTCGATGGCGCCGTTTCGCCCATGGGGGACGGGCTGGCGCTGCTGATCGCATTCATGTTCTCGATCGCAACCGTCATCACAAGGCGGTTCTCCAGCGTGCGCATGACGCCTGCGACCTGTCTCGGCACGATCCTAGCTGCGGGCTTGGCGGCGTCGCAGGCGTCGACCTTCGCGGTGTCGGCCAGCGACATGGGCTTCCTCTTCGCCTTCGGCGTCGTCAATCTCGGCATTGGCCTCGCTTTCTTCGCCACCGGCGCGCGCCTGGTCCCGGCGGCCATCGCGGCGCTGCTCGGCACGTTCGAGCCGATTCTCGGACCGATATGGGTCTGGCTCATCCATTCCGAGGTGCCGTCCGGGCGCACCATCATCGGCGGCGCGGTGGTGGTCACGGCGCTGCTTGTCCATATCGGGTTAGAGTTCAAGCGCCAGGCACGGCCGCAGCGGGCAGGCGTCACCGGGGTGCCGTCGCCTAATTGATGCCGGCCCGAAGCTTTGCCATTGACAACGTCGCTGCCGCCCGGGCAGGCTGGGAATACGGCAACAACAAGACAGGCGTATCTTGCCAAGTCTCCCCGGCGGCCCGATCGAGACCGGACCACATTCCTGTATTTCTGTCCGCGCGGCGGCGAAAGCTTCTGACGGCGCCGTAATTCCTTCCAGTCCAGGACAGCCGGACGGCCGCAGGCGGCGCGCCGATTGGTGCTTGTTGTCCCCTGGAAAGCTCAATACCCTGACGAAAATGCCCGGCCGCGCGCATGCCGCGACCAGCCGGCGACGGAACACTCACCAAAGGAGAATAGCATGATCCGCAAAGCGCTCTGGCTTTCGGCGACCTCGGTATTTCTGACCCTCTTCACCGCCGGCGGTCACGCCGCGGACCGCGTAGTCAACGTCTTCAACTGGTCGGACTACATCGACAGTTCGATCATCGACGACTTCACCAAGAAGACCGGCATCAAGGTGGTTTACGACACCTTCGATTCCAACGAGATCCTGGAAACCAAGCTGCTCGCTGGCGGCAGCGGCTACGACGTCGTCGTGCCGAGCGGCAATTTCCTGGCCCGCCAGATCCAGGCCGGTGTGTTCCAGAAGCTCGACAAGTCGAAGCTGCCGAACATCTCCAACATGTGGGACACGGTTTCGGAGCGCACCGCCAAATACGACCCCGGCAACGAATACTCGGTCAATTACATGTGGGGCACCGTCGGCATCGGCTACAACATCAAGAAAGTGCAGGCGGCACTCGGCACCGACAAGATCGACAGCTGGGATACGTTCTTCAATCCGGACAGCCTCGCCAAGTTGAAGGACTGCGGCGTCTATGTGCTGGATTCACCAGCCGACATCATTCCAGCGGCGCTGAAATATCTCGGTCTGGACCCGAACAGCACCTCGCCCGACGACATCGCCAAGGCCGAGGACGCGCTGATGAAAGTGCGGCCCTTCATCAGGAAGTTCCATTCTTCCGAATACATCAACGCACTCGCCAATGGCGACATTTGCCTGGCGGTCGGCTGGTCGGGTGACGTATTCCAGGCACGCAACCGCGCGGTCGAGGCCAAGCAGGGCGTGGAAATCGGCTATTCGGTGCCGAAGGAAGGTGCCCAGATGTGGTTCGATCAGATGGCGATTCCGGCCGATGCGCCGCATACCGCCGAGGCACTCGAATTCATCAACTACATGATGACGCCGGAAGTGATCGCCAAATCGTCGAACTATGTGCTCTACGCAAACGGCAACAAGGCGTCGCAGCAATTCGTCGACAAGTCTCTTCTGGACGACCCGTCGGTCTATCCTGACGCGGCGACGTTGCAGAAGCTCTACACTGTCCAGCCGTACGATCCCAAGACCCAGCGCATCATCACGCGCAGCTGGACCAAGATCGTCACCGGCCAGTAAGCAATCCGACACGACCCCGGCAGCCAACTGCCGGGGTCGATTTTCTTTGGGGACTCAGGACAGACGGAGTGGGGATATGAAATCGCTTGGCAGCATCCGCAGGGATTTCGCGCCATGGAACGACCCGAACGCCAAGCCATACATCCAATTCGAGAACGTCACCAAGAAGTTCGGTGACTTCACCGCCGTCAACAATCTGTCGCTGACCATATTCGAGCGCGAATTCTTCGCGCTGCTGGGCGCCTCCGGCTGTGGAAAGTCGACGCTGCTCAGGATGCTTGCCGGCTTCGAGGAACCGACGGCTGGCCGCATCCTGCTCGACGGCCAGGATTTGCGCGGCATTCCGCCCTATCGCCGGCCGGTCAACATGATGTTCCAATCCTATGCCCTGTTCCCGCATATGACGGTGGAAAACAACATCGCCTTCGGCCTCAAGCAGGAAGGCATGGCCAAGCCCGATATCGAAAAGCGCGTCGCCGACATGCTGAAGCTGGTCAAGCTCGAGCAGTTCGCCAAGCGCAAGCCGCACCAGCTCTCCGGTGGCCAGCGCCAGCGCGTCGCCCTTGCCCGCTCTGTCGCCAAACGCCCGAAGGTGCTGCTGCTGGACGAGCCGCTCGGCGCGCTCGACAAGAAGCTGCGCGAGGAAACCCAGTTCGAACTGATGGACCTGCAGCAGGAACTCGGCCTCACCTTCGTCGTCGTCACCCACGACCAGGAAGAGGCGATGACAATGGCCGATCGCATCGCCATCATGGACAAGGGCGAAGTCATGCAGGTTGCGACACCGGCGGAAGTCTATGAGGCTCCGGCATCGCGCTTCGTCGCCCATTTCGTCGGCAACGTGAACATGTTCGAGGGCAAGGTTGCCGAACAGTCAGCCAACACGACGCGCATCACCGGCCCAAGCGGAGCCCAGATCGTCGTCGAGAATGGTGGCGCGGCTGCAAAGGCCAATGCCGACATCGTCTTCGCCATCAGGCCGGAGAAGATCAGGGTCTCGTCGAAGAAGCCGGCAGATGCCGTCAACGCTCTGGAGGGCGAAGTCTACGACATCGCCTATCTCGGCGACATGACCGTCTATCACGTCAGGCTGGACGACGGGCAGATCATCAGGGCAAGCGCCTTGAACGCGGTGCGCGTGACCGAGGATCCGCTGACCTGGAACGACCGCGCCTGGGTGTCTTTCCGGCCCGACGCCGGCGTCGTGCTGGCGCGGTAGGGGGCTGATATGTCCAACATCGCTGTCACCGACGCCGCCGTGCCATCGGTCGCCGACAAGCCGTTCCTGGCGCGGCTGGGCGCCGGCTTCGTCAACCGCCTCGTCATCATCGTCCCCTATCTCTGGCTGCTGTTCTTCTTCCTCGTCCCGTTCGTCATCGTCTTCAAGATTTCACTGTCGCAGACGGCGATCGCCATGCCGCCCTACATGCCGGTGCTGGGCTTCAAGGACGGCGTGTCAGGCTTTTTCGCCGGGTTTCGCGATCTCAACTTCGACAACTATGTCTGGCTGACGCAGGATGCGCTCTATTTCAAAGCCTACGTCACCAGCCTGATCATCGCCGCCATTTCGACCGTGCTCACGCTGCTGGTCGGCTACCCCATCGCCTACGGCATGGCGCGCGCGCCGGCCACCATCCGCCCGACCTTGCTGATGCTGGTGATCCTGCCGTTCTGGACGTCGTTCCTGATCCGGGTCTACGCCTGGATCGGCATCCTGAAACCCGAGGGACTGCTCAACCAGCTGCTTTTGTCGCTGCACGTCATCAACCAGCCGCTGGTCATCCTCAACACCTACACGGCGATCTTCATCGGCATCGTCTATTCCTACCTGCCGTTCATGGTGCTGCCGCTCTATTCGTCTTTGGAAAAGATGGATTATTCGCTGATCGAGGCGGCCAAGGATCTCGGCTGCCCGCCGACCGCCGCTTTCTGGAAGATCACCTTCCCGCTATCCCTGCCGGGCGTCATTGCCGGTTGCCTTTTGGTATTCATCCCGGCCGTCGGCGAGTTCGTCATCCCCGACCTGCTCGGCGGTTCGCAGACGCTGATGATCGGCAAGACCTTGTGGAACGAGTTCTTCGCCAATCGTGACTGGCCGGTGTCTTCGGCCGTGGCCGTCATCCTCCTGCTTCTGCTGACCGTTCCGATCATGCTCTTCCAGCAGGCACAGGCGAAGGCGCAGGAGCAGGACAAATGAACACCACCTGGAGCCGCTTCAACGTCACCTCGATCGTGCTGGGCTTTGCCTTCCTGTACCTGCCGATCGTGCTGCTCATCGTCTTCTCCTTCAACGAGTCCAAGCTCGTCACCGTCTGGGGCGGCTTCTCGACCAGATGGTATGTGTCGCTGTTCCACAATCAGGGCCTGATGGACGCCACCTGGGTCACGGCGCGCGTCGGCGTCATTTCGGCCACGGTGGCGACCGTGCTCGGCACGTTGGCGGCGCTCACCCTGACGCGTTACACCCGGTTCAGGGGCAGGGTGCTGTTTTCCGGCATGGTCTTCGCGCCGCTCGTCATGCCGGAAGTCATCACCGGCCTGTCGCTGCTGCTGCTCTTCGTTGCCGTCGGTCTCGATCGCGGCTTCCTGACCGTGACGCTCGCCCATATCACGCTGACCATGTGCTTCGTGGCGGTCGTCGTTCAGTCGCGTCTGGTTTCCTTCGACCGTTCGCTGGAGGAAGCGGCGATGGACCTTGGTGCAACGCCGACGAAGACCTTTTTCCAGATCACGCTGCCGGTCATCATGCCGGCGATCGTGTCCGGCTGGATGCTGGCCTTTACGCTGTCGCTCGACGATCTGGTCATCGCCAGCTTCACCTCCGGGCCGGGCGCCACCACGCTGCCGATGAAGATCTACAGCCAGGTCCGTCTCGGCGTGACGCCGGAAATCAACGCCGCCTGCACCATCCTGATCGCTGTGGTCGCGGTCGGCGTCATCATCGCCTCGATCGCCAACAAACGGCGTGAGGTGCAGCGCCAGCTGGATGAACAGGCCGCCCAGCGCGGTTAGCTGCGCGGTGGATGTTTCGGGTGGGGCCTACTCGCCCGAAACGCCGCGGCTTATCGGCGAAATGAACGGCGTGCTCCATGTCCCGCCGACGAAGAAGGACGACTGGTTGGGGCCTTGCTGGCCATTCGCCTGCGTGGCGGCCTGGTCCGGCTGGATGACGCCGCCGGACAGTGCCAGCCCGCGCCCGGCGTAGGAGGCGATCCCGGAAAGCCAGATCTTGTATTTCGCCGAATTGGCCTCGGCCTTGTCCAGCCTTGCCACGCCTCTCGAAATGGTTGCCTTCACTTCGGCGCCGTCGATCGGCAATGTCCCGTCCGAAACGTCATCGAGTGCAAAGAAGCCGCCTTGTTCGGTATGCTTGAGAAAGGCCGGCAGGTTGAACTTGCTGAGCGCGCCGGGGCCGAAGGTCGCCGAGACCGAGCCATCGGCATTTTCAAAGATCGAATCCCAGGTCCTGCCCGGTCCCTTGAGGATGACCGAAACCGTACCCGTGCCGACCGGCACCAGCCGGGTCATCCCGGCAGCCGTAGCGAACGCGCCGCCGTCGACATCGGATGCGAGCAGCCGGATTTCGACCTGGGTGCCCTCGGGCTTGCGGTCGAAACGAAGGCTGGTCTGGATGTTGCCGCCAAAGGCCGAGGCGTCGGAGATGTCGAAGACGGAAAGGCCATCCTTGACCTGGGCGGTGGCGGCGACATCGGCAAGCTGGATGGCACCCGCCGTGGCATGCGCCGCCGACAGCCTGAGATCGAGGTTGATCCGATCGGCAAAACTTGTCTCGACGTCACCCGGTCCGGCGCCGCTTGCCGGTCCCAGCGGCGTGAAGGCGGACAGAAACGACCTGAGGTCGAGTGTGTCGAAGGCAAGCGTGCCCGAAATCACCGGCTGCGCGTCGCCAAGCGACAGGTCCAGCGCGCCCATACCTGGATTGTTGTCCAGCGCCAGTGCGGTGTTCTCGAACTTGATGCGCCCGGCCGACGCGGTGACCTTGCTCGAAATGCTGACCGAGCCGATCGCCGCGCTCGGCGCGATGCCAGCCTGCGTCCATTCCAGCACGCGACGCAGCGAGGGAGCCGCGAACTTCACCTGGCCGTCGAAATAGGCATTCTCGGACATGCTGGCCGTGCCGTCGAAGGAAAAAGTGGCGGGCGCGGCCTTCAATGACAGGGCAAGCGGTGCCATGCCGCCGGCAAACAGCACCAGCGGCTTTGCCGAGGCGGCGTCCACGGTCACGCTTTCGCCGCGCCAGATTCCGGTTGCCGACAGCGTCGCATTGCTGTTCATCGCCGCCCAGGTCGCCTGGCCGCTGAGGCTGCTCAGGATCTCCACGTCCTTGCCGTTGACGGAAGCCACCATGCGGCCGTCCCTGAACTCCACCGTGCCGAACGTGTCGGTCGGCAGCTTGTCGAGATCGGGCTTGGCGGGATTGGCACTGACCACGCCGCGCGCCGCGTCGATGGAGCGCGCGATGCGGCCGCCGGTCGGCGCCGTCGGCAGGAACAGGCCGTCCGCCGACCGCTGCACCCGGATCGTCGGCCGCACCAGCCGTGCCGTGGAAAACTCTACATCGCCGCGCAATGCCGCCATGGCCGAGAGGTCGACCTCGACCCGTTCGGCCTCGACGACCGGCGGCGCATCGGTGTCCGTCCACTTCGACAGCGTCACATCGGTCAGGATCGCACGGAAATTCGGCCAGACCTCGATGCGCGGCGAGCCATCGATGGCGACGCGAAAGCCGCTCCACGCGCTCATTTCCCAAGCGATGCGGTCGCGCACGATGCGGGTCGAGGCGATCAGCGGCAGGGCGGCGACCACGAGAGCGATGACGATCACGGCAGCGCCGATCGCCCATACTCCGCGGCGGATGAAGGATGACGGCATATCGCCCTGTATGCTTCCGTTCCGACAAAAATCGTCCAGTCGTCACTACGACTTAGGGCTGAGGCATTTCAAGTCTTTATGGCCCGGCGATGGCATTTGCGCACACTTGCCCGCATCGGCCGAACAAAATCTTGCTCTGCTGCGCTGCGATATGCATAAGCGGTGACGACCTTGGGAGGATCGATCATGGCCGCCGAAGTACCGCTCTGGACCCCGACACAAGACCAGATTGATGCCGCGCCCTTGACCGCTTTCATGAAGGCCGCGGAGGCGAAAGCCGGCGCAGCGTTTCCTTCCTATTCCGAGCTTCACCGCTGGTCGGTCGAGGACCGCGAGGCATTCTGGAGCCTGGTGTGGGATTTTTCCGGCATTGTCGGCGAAATGGGCGAGCGCACCTTGGTCGACGGCGACAAGATGCCCGGCGCATCGTTCTTCCCCGATGCCACGCTGAACTTCGCCGAGAACCTGTTGAAGAAGGCCGGCGCGGGCGAGGCAATCGTGTTTCGCGGCGAGGACAAGGTCGAACGGCGGCTGTCCTGGAGCGAACTGCATGGCCTGGTCTCGCGCCTGCAGCAGCTTTTCCTGTCGCTCAAGGTGAAGAAGGGCGACCGCATTGCCGCGATGATGCCCAACATGCCGGAGACCATTGCCGCAATGCTGGCCGCGGCCTCGATCGGTGCCGTCTGGTCTTCCTGCTCCCCCGATTTCGGCGAGCAGGGCGTGCTCGACCGCTTCGGCCAGATCGAACCTGTCGTCTTCATCGCGCCCGACGGCTATTGGTACAATGGCAAGGCGATCGAGGTCGCCGACAAGATCGCGGCGGTCGCGGCCAGGCTCGGCACCGTCCGCAAGGTCCTGGTCGTCGACTACCTCGGCACCTCTGCCGATGTGGCCGCGACCATCGACAAGGCCGTGGCGATGGAAGAGGCGCTCTCGCCCTTCGCCGTCAAGCCCGTCACCTTCGAGCCGCTGCCGTTTTCGCATCCGCTCTACATCCTGTTTTCGTCCGGAACCACCGGCGTTCCCAAATGCATCGTCCATTCGGCCGGCGGTACGCTGATCCAGCATGTCAAGGAACACCGGCTGCATGCCGGCCTCATCGACGGCGATCGCTTCTTCTATTTCACCACCTGCGGCTGGATGATGTGGAACTGGCTGGTGTCGGGCCTCGCTTCGGGCGCGACGCTGCTGCTCTATGACGGCTCACCCTTCTACCCCGACGGCAACACGCTGTTCGATTTCGCCGATGCCGAGAAGATGACCTTCTTCGGCACTTCGGCCAAGTTCATCGATTCGGTGCGCAAGGCTGGTCTCAAGCCGATCCGCAGCCATGATCTGTCGACGGTGCGGGCGATCTCCTCCACCGGTTCGCCGCTGTCGCCCGAGGATTTCCGCTTCGTCTATGACGGCATCAAGAAGGACGTCCATCTCGCCTCGGTTTCCGGCGGTACCGACATTGTCTCCTGTTTCGTGCTCGGCGTGCCCATCGAACCCGTCTGGAGCGGCGAGATCCAGGGGCCTGGCCTTGGCCTGGCCGTCGACGTCTGGGACGATGACGGCAGGCCGGTCCGCCAGGAGAAGGGCGAGCTGGTCTGCACCAAGGCTTTTCCGGCGATGCCGATCGGCTTCTGGAACGATCCCGAGGGCAAGAAATACCGGGCCGCCTATTTCGAGCGTTTCGACAATGTCTGGTGCCATGGCGATTTCGCCGAATGGACCGGCCATGGCGGCATGATCATCCACGGCCGCTCGGACGCCACGCTCAACCCGGGCGGCGTGCGGATCGGAACGGCGGAGATCTACAACCAGGTTCAGCAGATGCCGGAGATCCTGGAGGCACTGTGCATCGGCCAGGATTTCGACAATGACGTGCGGGTCGTGCTGTTCGTGCGCCTTGCAGCCGGCGTGCAGCTCGACGAGGAACTCGAAAAACGCATCCGTGCGAAAATCCGCAGCGGCGCCAGCCCGCGCCACGTGCCGGCCAGGATCGTCGCGGTGTCAGACATTCCCCGCACCAAGTCTGGCAAGATCACCGAGCTCGCAGTACGCGACGTGGTCCACGGCCGCGTCATCAAGAACAAGGAAGCGCTCGCCAATCCAGAGGCACTGGAGTTGTTCCGCGACCTGCCGCAGCTGGCAGACTAGAGACGGCGCGGCAGCACCCGCTAGCGGGCATCGTCGGCGGGAATAAACGTCACTGTTTCGACGGTCAAGTAACGCCAATTCGCTTCCATGTTGGAAATTCCCCTCTAGTTCACTTTCCTGAGCTTGAGGGAGAGAAGGCTTTGAGTTCTTTCAAAATTTGTGTCTCTGTGCCTAAGCGGGTTGGACGGGCCAGAATATGGCGGGTTTGAGCTGTTTGGCGCCGCAATGGTCACGCTTTCTTAGTTGAAATTTGATGGTCGAAGATAGAGATATTGCTAGATTTTATTGCCTTAAGCATCAGTTGAAGACAAGGTAAGCTACGCCGCGTTCTAACGGGAAACATTGAGTGGGGATAAGTCTAGATAGCAACTTCTGGATCGCGGGATACCGGCCCGTTGTCTTCAAAGAGGCGCTGCGGGGGTTCGGAAGAACAGAATCGCCGACCAATTTGATTGATCTAAAATCGGTTTTTCCGATGCGCCGCGATGGGGCGATTGTGTTTGAAGAATGCTTTGATAGAGGACTCATTGACCCAGAGACCCTCAAAGCCACCGAGATAGGAGAAGCGATTGCTCGCGCGAAGGCACAACAGCGAACGCCTCTCGCGAAGGCTCTAACATTGCTAAACGACTTCCTCCGCCGCGTGAGTGAACTTAATCAAGGCCAGCGAAGCGTTAGATTTGTCAACAAGGTCTGGCTTTTCGGCAGTGTCATGAGGGAGCAAGAAAGTGTTGGCGACATTGACCTAGCGCTTGAGACGGTCCGACGACCGGAGTTTGTTGGCAACTATGAGGAAATGCAGCGTCATCTCAACAAAATCTTATCCACCTATCCCGAGGCTCCAAAATATTGGGATAGGCGTTGGGCGAAGGAAAGTTGGGTTACGAATCGTGCTCTATACGGCTCCCGTAGGCACCCTCTTCTTGCCGGTGTACAAGATGGTATTGAAAATCTTGCCTCCTTGGGTGTTCCCTGCCGTCTGATCTTTGACCGGGAGAGAGGTGGGCAGGTCAATGACCCCATTCTGCCTCGCCATCCTCAGTCAACCGGACGCGATGGAGAGCACAATTTGCCTGCAGAAATGCCAGATTTAACGCCACGTACAATTCGGCCAATGGATGCCCGATGGGTTGCCGGGTTTTCGACGTGGGGGATGGTTTCGCCATACCATATCTTTAGGGGTTGGACTGATGACGCGCATAAGCTGTTTCCGCACTATCCCGAGGGTTTGCGCATTGTAGGTGACAATTTTCGTCTGAACGACGATTTCTGGAAACCTAAACGGCTAAAGATTGGAGGCCTTGATGGACGTAGCGCTGTCTGTGTGATCAACGCAACGCAATGGTGGGGGACCAGTGTAGTTCTTCGACGTAAAATTGATACCAATCGAACAGCTTGGACTCTCAATGCAAGCTTTGGCGATCTCGAACTCCATCGGAGTCGTAAATGGGTTGAACTCACCACATTGCCGGACATCGCAGCTGCAATATCTCTCATCCTGGCCGTCGATGCTGAGCGGATGCTCCGTCGTGCTGCCGAAGTGTCAGTAACAACAACCGTCCGGATTGAGCTGACGGAGAGCGAAATAAGCGAAGATCTGAAATCTCACCTCGTGGAGCCTGTACGCAATTTTCTAAAAAGTCGCGCGATCCGCATTGAGCCTCTAGACTGGCAAGGTCCGCGTGTGGAGATCGCTTAGCCGCCTCCCCGCCCGGCATGGTTAACCAAATATGTCGTGCGAATTTACCTAGATTTCATGAGTGGTACACATTCGTAAATTTTCCGCGGCGCCGGTAAGGACTTGTTAAGGCCCGGCGTCGATAGTCGCATGTAACTTGAGGGAGAAATCCCGTTCCTCAGCCCCCGGAGGATCTGAATTCGCTCAAGCCCCGTTGTGACAGCAATTCCATCTCTAAGGCGTCCTTTGGGCGCCTTTTCTTTTTGCCGGAATTGGCTGCTGGCTGCCCGACCTTCTGGCTGCCCGACCTGTTATTCAGCGAGCACCCTGGTCGACGGGAAAGCGACCTCGACAAGCGTTCCTTCTCCCGGCGTCGAATTGATGGTGAACCGGGCGCGGTTTGCCTCCACCATGGCCTTGGTCAGCGGCAGGCCCAGTCCGGTGCCGTCGCCACGCCCGCGCTTCAGGGCGTTGATCTGCTTGAACGGCTTCAATGCCTGCTCGATCTCGGCCTGGCTCATGCCGATGCCTGTGTCGCGCACCCGCATGACGACGTCGCCCGAGGTCTCATAGGCGGTCGAGACGATCACCTGGCCGCCGGCCTGGGTATAGCGGATGGCGTTGGACAGGATGTTGAGCGCGATCTGGCGCACGCTGCGCAAATCGGCCACCACTTCCGGCAGCCGCGAGGCGAAGCTGGAGCGGATGATGACGCGCTCGCGGTTGGCCTGCGGCTGCATCATCGCCACCGTCTCGGCCAGCGTGTCGTTAAGCGACACCGCCTCATAGGCCATCTCCTGCTGGCCGGCCTCGATCTTGGAGATGTCGAGCAGGTCGTTGACCAGATCCAGCACATGGTTGCCCGAGCGGTTGATGTCGCGCAAATAGTCGCGGTAGCGGTCATTGGCGACAGGCCCGAACTTCTCGTCGACCATCAGTTCGGAAAAGCCGATGATGGCGTTGAGCGGCGTGCGGATCTCGTGGCTGATGCGGGCGAGGAAATCGGTCTTCTGCGAGGAGGCGCGTTCGGCCACCGCACGCGCCTGGGTGAGATCCTCCTCCGCCCGCTTCCACTGGGTGATGTCGCGCACCACGGCGCAGAAGCCGCTGTCGTTGGGCAGCCGGCCGATGGTCATGAACAGCGGGATGAAGCGACCCTGCGCCTCGCGCCCGATGACCTCGCGGCCGTCATTCAGGACGCTCGCCACGCCCGGTTCGGACAGTCCGGTGAGATAGTCGCGCGCCGCCCGCTGGCTTTCGATGGCAAACAGCGATGCGAACGGTTTGCCGGTCACCTCGTCGCTGTCGAAACCGAACAGCGCTTCGGCCGGGCGGCTGATCGAGCGGATGGTGCCGTCAGTGCCGATCAGCACGACACCGTCGGTGGCGGTATCGATGATGGTGCGCATTTCGGCGATGCGCGCCTTGAGTTCGGAAATGTCGGGCTGTGTAGGCTCATCACCGACCACATGCAGAGCTACAGGCGTCTCATCCTCGCCGGAACGGCGCACGACCAGCATCAGTGCCTTTCCGTCGCGCCAGGGAACGGAGCGCAGGATGGCGTCGATCGGAAATTCCTGCCCATCGCGCGTCTTCAGCCGCAGCGCCCGGTCGCTGCCGTCGGAGACGCCGTCCTCGGCGTAGGGGTCGGCAAACAGCGCGCCCAGGCCGCCGGCATCCTCGAGATCGTCCAGCGCGGCGTAGCCGGTCAGGTTCAGGAATTCCTCATTCGCGTAGTGCAACTGGTCGCCCGAATGAATGAGCAGTGGCACCGGCAGCTTGCCGAGCAGCAAGGTGTCCGGAGCCTTGCTTTCGTCGCCGACGGAAAATGCAGACGGCGTGAACCCTTCGGTCTTGAGCGGTGGCACCTGCAGGCGCGGCCGCTCGGCGTGGGCCTCTGCCCCGTCACTGGCCGCCTGCACGTCGGGCGCGGCGCCTTCCTCGCTGCCGGCCCAATCCTCATTGTCCTCGGCGTCGCGAAAATCGGCTGACGTCATGCTGTCGTCGTCGACAGGCTCATGCGTCATGTCCGCGCCAACCGGTTCGGCGTCCGTCGCGACAGGCTCGGTGCTCTCCGGTTCCGCCGCTGCCGGTTCGGAGACGGCAGGCTCGTCATTGTCCGCGACGGGGCCGGGTTCGCTCTGGTCGGCATAGTCGAGCAGCGAGCCGGTTGCGCCGGGCGAGGTGTCGTCTTCCGCACGAACTGCTTCGTCCACGCCGTCGAGCCGCGCAAGATCCGCTTCGTCCTCGGCGTCCACCTCGGTCTCGGAGGGCTCGGCCAGGGCCGGGTCGCCTTGGGGCTCTGTCGCCGGGTGTTCGCCGGCATCCTTCGGCTCTTCGGGTGGCGTTGCGGTATCTGCCTCCGAAACCCCGCCGGCCGCATCGACTGGAGCGTCCGTCCTCGCGGTCGGCGCCTGTGCTTCCGCCACGGGTTCAGCGGGTGCCGCCGCCGCCGGCTCCGCGGGGTGGCTTTCGACGCCGGGCTTTTCAGCCTCCGGCGGCTCGGCCGTCGAACTGTCCTTCTTCAGCCGTTCGCCGATCTCGCGAAACGCACTGCGTTCCAGGGTCGACAGCCCCTTGTCATTGACCGGCTGCCGGTGTTCAGCCAGCCGGATTACCTTGTCGGCAAAGCGCCGCTCCGGTTTCGGCACGATGGTCAGCGCCGGTACCTCGCCCTTGAACGGATCCGCCTTCGGTTCGCCGGCTTTCGGCTCTTCAGCGGCAGGTTCGACAGCTTCCGGCGCCGCCGGAGCCTTGCCGTTGGGCATAAGTGCCATGCCGATCGCTTCGGGGTCGACGACGGCGTCGCTGGGGCGGGCAACGCCGAAGCCGCGAAAGCCTTCGAAAGCGCGGCTGCGGCCATACACAGGCAAAGCCGCGAGGTCGACGGGGATCTTCAGGTCGGTGCCGACGACCGGCCACAGCGCGGTGCGGCCGGACCAGGTGTCGCGCCGCTCCAAAAGGCCGGCGATCTCGCCGGACGCATCGAGACCGAAGGCCGCCGCGACATCCCTGAAGCGCCGGCCGATCACATCGGCGGCCGGCTGGCCGACGATATCGGCGAACTCCGGTGACAGCGTGCTGAATTTACCTTCGGCGTCGGTGCGCCAGACGAAACGCATCGGCGCCGCCGAGCGGTCTATCGTCCTGGCAGCCGGGGTTGCGGTCGGGACAGTCGGGGAGGTTGCCTGGATGCCATCCGCTCCGCTTTTTTCGACGGCAGCGTCAGCGGCGGTCTGTCCCGGCACGGTTTCCGGGTCGGGCGCCGCAGGCGCGGGCCGCCCATCGTCCTCGTCGGCATTGAAGTACCAGTGGTCGTGCTGCGACGGCGTTCCACCTGTCGGCGGCTGGTCGCTGTTTGCCGCGACCGGTGTCTGCCCGGCCGTTTCCGCGCTCTCCCGCGCTGCCGGTTCCACTATGTCTTCAGCGGCGGCTCCGGCACGGCCGGGTTCTTGGCCCACCGTCTCTGCCTGCGGCTCGTTGTCCAGCTCGGGTTGGGATTGCACGGCGGCGCCAGCGGCCACTCCGTCGGAGCGGTCGTCCGCCGGCGCTCCTTCGGTGGCGCCGCTCTCCTCGAGCTGATTCTCGTCGATCACCACCAGGAGATGACGCTCCGGCGTCAGCCGGGCGAGGCCGGCCGGGTAGGATGTCTTGCCGCCCGGAACGAGGCGCTTGACGATGCGCTCGCTCTCGGCAGCCACGTCGGCCACCAGGGCCGCGAGCGTCTCGGGCTGGATGCCGAGCGCCGCAAAGCCCTCGGACGCTGCCTCGACCTTGCCTTCGGCATCGATGAAGGCAATGAAATGACCGTCTTCGGTAAACCCACTGATCGCCCGGTTGGCGATTTCGGCGGCACTGCGCGAACCCGTCTGGGCCGCCGGCACCGCCAGCATGATCGCCTTCTCGTCATCGGGCAGCGTCACGGCGCTGGCAAGGAAGCCGGCGGCGCGGCTGGTCATTCCGGTTGCCAGCCGGACCGTGATGGCACGGTCGCTGCCGATCTCGGGAAAGCCGCTGGTCGCCATGATCTGGCGGCGGGCGATCAGCGGCAGCCGCGCCGACGCGCCGATGATGGCTTCGATGTCGGGATAGCCGAACGCGGCGGCACCCGGCCCATTGGCCCAGATCACCTGTTCCAGATCCACCGACAGGATCGCGATCGCGTCGCCGGCGGCAAACCGCTGGCGGACCGCGTCGAGCACGGCGACATCGAGGAAGGAGTATTCGGACGGCATGCGCTTGGCGAACCCTCACGGAGCGGCGAAATTTGCAGTTAACACTTTGTTAATAAAAGCCGGAGGCGCGAAGGTCCACAAGCCAGAACGTGCAAAGGCTGGAATTTGGGCTTTTGGTTAACGGCGGAAAACAATTTTTTTGTGCAGTGCAACAAAGATATTGCAATGCACAAAAATTGCCTTTATATTGCCATCATACATGAACGAGACGGCTTTCTGTCAAAGCCGCTGCCGCTGAAAAGGATGGAAAATGTCCAGGACCAAGACCGCCGAGACGATCGAAAACGTTGAATTCCCGAGCTTCGACGCTTCCAAGGCCACCGACCAGATCCGCGCTTTCGCCGAAAAGGGCGTTGAGCAGTCGAAAGAGGCCTATGCCAAGCTGAAGACCGGCGCCGAGGAGACCCAGAAGGCTCTGGAGTCGACCTACGAGACCGCCAAGACTGTTTCCGGCGACCTGTCGCTCAAGACCATCGCGGCGCTGCGCGCCAATGCCGAAGCCGGCTTCTCGCACCTTGAAGCCCTGATCGGCGCCAAGTCGCTGTCGGAAGTCGTCGAGCTGCAGACCGCTTTCCTGCGCAAGCGCGTCGAGATGACCGTCGAGCAGGCCAAGGACTTCCAGGCTGTTGCCTCCAAGGCGGCCGAAGACGTCTCCAAGCCGATCAAGACCGCCTTCGAGAAGGCCGTGAAGGACATTAAGGCTGCCTAATATTTGCGCTTGGTTGGAAGATGCAACAAAAGGTCGCGTTTTCTTCAAGCCAACAAAGCGTATGATGACAGCCATCAACGAATACCCGGCGAGTGGAACCTCCTCCCTCTGCTTCCCGGGGTGACCGGCCAGCACCTCCTCCCGCTGGCTCGTAACAGGAAAAGGCCGGCACCTCCTCCCGCCGGCCTTTTTCTTTGCCCGGCGAAACCAGCGTCGTTGCGGCGAGATGTGGGGAACTGCCCTTTGCTTTCCAAAAGCCTTGAATTAGAATCCATAAGCCCGTAAGGACGCATCGCCGAACGACAGAGCAGATCGTCGGGACTTCCCACCCCGATCTGCTCAGGCAAACGTGCCGTTGTAGCTCAGATGGTTAGAGCGCCGGATTGTGGATCCGGAGGTCGCTGGTTCGATCCCAGCCAACGGTACCATAGATTTTATCAATAAATTCAGCATCTTGCCGCATGACGTATGGGCCGCCATTGCGGTTTTTCATGTTGCATCGTGTTGCAACGGGCTACCATTGATTTCCGAGGGTTTCCTGTCAGACTCGGCGAGTCCATGCGACATGAATTGCGACATGGGAGGGCAAGCACCAAAAGAACCTAAACAGCACCGGAAGCCATGGACTTCTGATGAGGTGAAAATACTGAAGCAGCTCGCAAAGGAGAATACGCCGACGAGAGTGATCGCTCTCAAGATGGAGCGCACACCGGCCGCGATCCAGGGCAAAGCTTCGGATGAAGACATTTCGCTGAAGCCTGTTAATCAGAGCCCTTACGGCAGTAAGAAGCAACCGAAATGAGAGATAAGCCCGCCACCGTGAGGCAGCGGGCCAAAGATGCAAATTTGCAGGTTTGATCAGGCCTGAGCGACGATGTCGTCGACAAGGCTCTTGAGGATCATGATCTCGCTGACCTCATCGTCTGTATTCCAGAGACGCCGAACTCGCACCTTCGCCAGCAAGCCCTCCAGGCTCTGTGCGCGAGTCCGCATGACACGCTGAAACGCGTGAGCCGTCGCCGCGGCTTTCTTGGCCTCCTTCTTTTCGGCCTTGCCTATGCGGGCTTGTAGGCGATCAGCATCCGCCTCGAGCTCCGCAGTCCTTGTCGTCGCCCTCTGGCGCCGCGCGTCGGCGGCGTTGAACTCGGCCTCCAGCCGCAAGAGATTTGCGTCCCGCTTTCGCTTGCCTACCACGTTCATGGGCCGTGCTCCTTCACAAGGAAGGCCAGGGCCGCTTCCAGCGTGTTCTCAGCGCTAGAGCAGACAATGCAATCCTCTTGAAGTGTGTAGCGGATCGCCTCTGCCACGCCGCGAAGGCTTGTCGCCGGCGGGCAATCATGCCAAAGCCTATCGTGCGCCGGCCCATAGGTGGCCATGACATGACTTTCCTCGTTTTCTACATCGATCAGCTCGCTAGGGATCGCGGCAAAAGCAGCCATCCCCGCACGGTAGTCGGCGATCGCATCCGCAAGCGGATCGGGAGCGACCACCGAGACCGCCGTTGCATCCTGCGTGAACGAGATCGGACCCGGGTACGTCGATGGTTTGACGTGAGCAATCCAATGAGACTTGTCGTCCGGTGGCGTCATGAAGCCGTCATCGCGGCCGACAATTCATAAGTGAGGCGAACGGCCCGTTCGTCCTGAGCCTCATCGGTAGACGAGGCAATTGACCTGCCTGCCTTCGCTCCAGCAGCAAGCCGCCTGACATCTGCGATGCACACGTGGAGGCGACCGTTTCGTGGAACGCTGGCAAAAGCTCGATCGGATAAGCCAGGAGCAATATCAGGCCGGTAACATGTCCGGCCACTAGTCGACGCGTTCGGCCATGTCCGATATGGCCAAGAGCATCGAACGCGGTCCGCAGCTTGAATCCCTACTGGCAAACCGCAAGCGCGAGCTCGGGATCCACAGCGATTCTGGCCGGCGCCTCGGCGAGGAACTCGCATTCAGCCATGGCATCGTTAAGGGGCGGGGCATTGGGATCTAAGGCATGCCGATTTGCCGCCGTTTCAACGCCTTAGGCGGCTGAGGCGACAACCTGATTGTCTCCGGCATGGGTTCGTCCTGTCTGTCCAGCAGAATTCAGCAAAAACCACTGAAGTGCAGGCAAGCTATGCCCGAGCCGGATCATATCATGCGCCTCAAAACCGTCCTTGCCCGGACCGGCCTGTCCCGTTCAACCATCTATCGCAAGATCGCCGAAGGCTCGTTCCCGGCCCAGATCAAGATAAGCATCACTGGGGCGGGCTGGCGGGAATCCGATGTGAACCGATGGATCGCTGATCCCGTTGCATGGCGAAAAGAGCGTTAGCTTTGATTGCGAGACAAACGAACGCCAGGGCCGCCGCCATTCTCTGGAATGAACTCTATCCCAGCGGCTTCAAATGTGGTCCGGAGTGCTGTGACGGTAGTGCCCTTGAGTTGCTCTCCCCGCTCAAACCGGGCGACCGTATCAGGCGAAACTCCAGCATTCCGAGCCAAGTCTCTCGTCCCCCAACCGAGGGCAACCCGCGCCATCTTGCACTGGATGATGTTCATTTCGTAACAGCGTTACGATTTATGTTGATCTGCTTCGCCACTTGAGATATCGTAACCCTGATACGATTATGGGAGTCGCTTACTGCGGCTGCTGATGGTGTTACGACCACCCTCAGCAGCCTTGCCACGCCCCAAGCTGTTAGGAGCTCGGATCATGACTGATTCCGACAGTAGCACGAGTTTGCCTTTCGTCACCTATAGCCGGCGCGATCGGCAGACGGCAAATGCGTCTGAGAGTTTCGACGATAAAGACCCCGCGATTCTACTGCTACGAGGCTGGTTGCGGGCACAGCATGTTTCGCGGGTTCTATGCCGACTTCAGCAGCGCCTGGAGAGGCGCATTCTCGACGCTGTAGACCCGGAAGCAAAAGGTACGAAGGCCGGCTATTCGATCGCTTGCCAAGCGGAGGTCGAGGCCACGACCGCTGCCTTGAAGCTCCAAGACAAACTTCCCCACATACATGCGCAATCGCTTCTTGGCGTCGTCGCCAAGCTCGAAGTCATCGCCGGCGCAGACCGCGACATCGACGATCCAACGGACTTTCCCTGGCCGCATATTGCTTCGGTCCTTGCCGACTTGAAGGAAATCGCCGGGAGCCTGCCACTTGAGCGGCCTGAGCGAACCGTCGTTCAGGCGGACTGCAGGCGATATCAAGCGATGGCGGCCGACCTGATCGGTCTGGAAAAGCGGACCGCCTTCCTTCATTTGGGCCGTGGCTCCCAGTTTTTGCATAGACGCGGAATAGAGAAAGAAACTCAGCGATAGGATACGGGATTTGGCGCTGAGCGATTTCGGAGACCCTGTTCCAATGCAGATAGGACTGAGCGGGAATGGTGAAAGCAGCGCGGTACGTTGCGGGACGCGCGCTGAGCGCAAGGCCGTGAGCGATCTGTTTTCGCGTCAGCGCGCCATTGATGAAGAATTCTTGGAACGATCAGCCCGCTTGTTCGCTTGCTAGAGGCACGCATGGGGCGGTCGCTGTCAACGGAGGATGCTCGGCAAATCGTCGAAAATCTCGGCGGCTTCTTCCGTATCCTCTTTACCTGGGACAGGATTGACCGAGGAAAATAGCTGCCGGTTCGTCCACCCGACAGATCGAAGGTCGAGGCCGTGGTGAAGCTGTTCTCCTTGGAGACGAGCCAGACGACCATGGCGGCGGCCTCGTCGACCTCCAGCAGGCGTCCGCGCGGGATGCGCGAGCGCATGTATTCGATGTGCTCGGCCGGCAGTTGTTCGAGGATGCGCGTCTGCGCGGTGGCCGGCGAGATGCAGTTGACCGCGATGTCGTACTGGGCCAGTTCCTTGCCGAGCGACTTGGTCATGCCGATGACGGCGGCCATGACCGAGCGCTTCCGACTTGGTGCACCTGCCGGGCGGGCCGCCTCAACCGAGTAGGTCGGCCGCGACTTCGAGCGTGTTGCGGAACGACGTCTCGATATGGTGTTCCATCGCTTGCGCTGCCCCCTCGGCGTCATGGCGCTTGAGCGCGTCGAGGATGGCCTCGTGCTGCTCGATCGTCTGTTCGCCATAGCCGGGCTTGGGAATGGCGAGGTAACGGCCGCGATCCATCTGCGCCTTGGAGATGTCGACGGCGCGCCAGATCATCGGCAGGCCGCAGATCTCGGCGATGGTGCGGTGGAAGACATCGTCGAGTTGTATCGCGGTGGCATATCGGCCGCGCGATATGGCAAGCCGATGCGCCGCCATATTGTCTTCAAGCAGTTCGGCCGATGCCGGTGTCAGCTTGACGGCCGCGCGCCGCGCGCTCTCCATCTCCAGCGCCCGACGGATGACATAGGCTTCTTCCAGGTCGGCGCGGCTGATCGGCGCGACATAGGTGCCGGTCTGCGCCAGGATCTTGACGAGACCCTCGTCGCTGATGCGCTTGACGGCTTCCCGCACCGGTGTGCGCGAGACGCCGAGGGCTTCGGCGATCGCCACCTCGTTGATCACTTCCCCCGGTTTCATCTGACCGACGACGATCAGGTTGCGGATCTTCTGATAGATCTGATCGCGGAGCGGGAGAGCCCGATTGAGGGTCGAAGGATCCAGGTCCATGGCAAATCCGTGGCTTCGTTCACCAGAAATGATCAGATTATACTAGAATGTAAATCGCGATGCATCCAATGCGAGCCGTGGTTCGTCGACGATGGAAGGGGTTGCGCAGTCGCAATAGTCGCTATCCGCAGTGAGGAATTCGACCCGCAAGGGAAGGCTTGCACCGAGCCGCATGCCGATAGGCGAGCACTCCGGCCGAAGGCGGATCGCGCTCAGCCGGGCCGGCCTTCTCCGTCTTCCGCGGCGACTTGCGTGATTTAGCTGCTTAGCCGGGTCTGGCGGATCCAAGATGCTGCCGACGAGGATCGCATCCGCGAGGTCCGCGCTGCGGGCATTCAATCGAAGAAGCCGGCGTCCTCGTCCTTGAGACGTCTCTTCGCGCCCGCGGCATCGATGTCGAGGCCCAATCCGGGGGCCTCGAGCAGGTCGATCATCGAGTCCTTCACGATCTGCGTCGGCAGGCCAACAACGATATCCTCCCACCAGGGGTCGGAGGCGCTGGGATATTCGAAGGCGATATAGTTGGCGGGCAGTGTGGCGCAGACGTTGATCAGCGCGCCGAGGCCCAGCAGACCGTTTGCCGTGCCATGCGGTGCCATCATGATCGAATGCATGTAGGCATGCTCGGCCACCCATTTGAGCTCGGCGATGCCGCCGATATCGGCGGGGTCCGGGCCGATGACGCGGATCGCCTGTGTTTCGATCAGTTCCTTGAAATTATGGCGCAGGTAGATCTGCTCTCCCGTGTGGATGGGGGTGGAGGTGGATGTCGTGAGTTCGCGGTAAGCCTGCGGATTGACCCATGGCACGTAGTCGCCCGTCAGCATGTCCTCGAGCCACATCAGATTGTATTTTTCCACCGCCTGCGCGAAGCGGATTGCGTCCGGCAGGAACCAGCCGGGGCCGCAATCCAGGGCAAGGGAGACCTTGTCGCCGAGCACCTCCTTCATGGCGATGACGCATTCGACCATGTGCGCCATGCCGCGCTCGCTGATCTGGCCCTGGTCCATCGCGCCGTGATAGGTCGGCGGTTGGCGCACGCCATAGTGGAAGTCGGGCACGCTGGTCTTCATGTTGGAGTGGAAGGAGATGCCTTGCTTGACCATGAAGAAGTTTTCCGGCCGCTCCATCATCCATTTGACGTCGGCCGCGTAGTCTTCGGGCTGGTCGCCGGTGCGCTTCTTGCGGATCGAGCCGTTATAGACCCGCACCTTGTCGCGCACCTTGCCGCCGAGCAGCTTGTAGACCGGAACGCCTGCCGCCTTGCCGGCGATGTCCCAGAGCGCGTGCTCGATGGCACTGACGGCGGCACCGTAGGGCTTGAACGAACCGCGCTGGCGGATCTTCAGCATGCAGCGTTCGACATCGGTCGGGTCTTCACCGATCAGCGCCTCGCGAAAATGCAGGACCCAGGGTTTGAGATAGGGCTTGGTGTACTCTGCCTCGCCCAGGCCATAGAGGCCTTCATCGGTCACGATGCGGACGATGGGATGTTTGCCGATGACGGCGCACCGGAGATCGGTGATCTTCATGACGTCCTCTATTTCACCGACGAGAAGGCGGTTGGCGCGAGAAACTGGCTGGAAATATTGACCAGGATCGGGCCATCGCGCTCGGACTCGTCGCGGACCTCGAGCCATGCCGGATCGGTGGTGAAGGCCTTCCATTTCACTTCGCGCTCGGCAAGGGATTCCCAGGCGACGAAATACGTCAGTCGATTGCTGCTTTCGCCGACCACCGTGGTGAAGAAGCCGGCCTGGCGGATGCCATGCTTATCCCACAGCGCCAAGGTATGGTCGTTGAAACGCTTGAGCAGCGCCGGCAGCTGGCCCGGCAGGCAGTCGTAAATGCGAAGTTCGTAGATCATGGTCGATCCTTGTGTTCACCTCTCCCTCCTGGAAGAGGTGTAGAGTCAGCTCCAGGTCCGATCCCAGGAATATTCGTCATCCCAGTGATCGGTCGGTTGCCAGATGCCTTTGACGCCTTCCTGCAGGTGCTGGCTGATGACTTCGTCGACCACGTCGTCGATGCCCAGCCCCGGTTTGTCCGGCACGGCGATGAACCCGTCCTTGACCAGCGGCTTGGGCAGGCCCGTGACGATATCGTCCCACCAGTCCACTTCGACGCTATGATATTCGAGCGCCATGAAGCTTTCCGTCGCCACCGCGACATGCGCGGCGGCCATCGCGGCGATCGGGCTTTCCGCCATGTGGATGGCCATGGCGACGCCATGGTCCTGGGCAGCGTCGCCGATCTTCTTGGTCTCGAGGATGCCGCCCGAGGTCAGCAGGTCCGGATGGATGACCGAGATGCCGGCCTTGAGCAGCGGCACGAAGCCTTCCTTGAGGTAGATGTCCTCGCCCGTGCAGATCGGCACGGACGTCGCCTGCTGCAACTGGCTATACTGCTCGGTGTACTGCCAGGGGATCACGTCCTCGAGCCAGGCTGGGGCGTATTTCTCGATCCGCCGGGCGAGACGGATGCCGTCCTGCAGCGAAATGTGGCCGACATGGTCGATGGCGAGCGGGATTTCGTAGCCGATCACCTCGCGGACCTCGTGAATATATCGGTCGAGCAGGTCGATGCCCTTTTCGGTGAAATGGAGGCCGGTGAAGGGATGCGGCACGTTCTGCGCGTCATAGGCTGCGTTGCGCGCCCGGCGCTCGTCGAGCGTGCGTGCCCGGCCGCGAGCGGCATGCCCGCGGAAACCCTCGAGCACGCCGGCCGGCGCGACCACCGCGCCTGGGATGTGGGAGATCTGCGTCAGCCCGAGGTCCATCTTGAGGAAGGTGAAACCGAGATCCATCCGCGCCTTGAGCCGCTTGCCGGTCTCGGTGCCACTGGGCTTCTCCGCGTCTGTATCGCAATAGACACGCACCTTGTCGCGGAACCGTCCCCCGAGCATCTGGTAGATCGGCACGCCATAGGCCTTGCCGGCAAGGTCCCAAAGCGCGATCTCGACCGCCGAGACACCGCCACCCTGCCGCCCGTGGCCGCCAAATTGCTTGATGCGGCGGAACAGCCGGTCGACGTCGCAGGGGTTCTCGCCCAGCAACCTGCTCTTGAGCATCAGCGCATAGGTCGCGCTGGCGCCGTCGCGCACTTCGCCCAGGCCGACAATGCCCTGATTGGTGTAGATCTTGATGAGCGCGGAAGTGAACGGCGCGCCGACGATCTCGGCGACGCGCAGGTCGGTGATGCGCAGGTCGGAGGGTTTGGAGTTCGTGTTGACCCGATTGAGAGCCTCGCCGGCTCCGTCCGTCTTTGGCATGACTTGTCCTCGTTCTGGTCGGGGCTTGTCGCCCCAAACGCTGGCAGGCATGGAGCCTTGCTAGCTCAGCTCAATCTCATGGGCCTGCAGATAGTCGCGGTTCATCTCGACACCGAGACCAGGCTTCGCCGTCAGCTTGAGGCTGCCGTTCGAAACGTCGAGCGGTCTGTCGATGAGATGATCGTATTTGCCCAGGTTCCACTCCGACGTTTCGAGCTTGTAGAAATTGGGAACGGTCATCATCACCTGCGCTCCCGCGACCACGTTGATCGGGCCCGCGGCGTCATGTGGCGAGACCGGGATGTAGTAGGCCTCGCAGAGGGCTGAAATCTTCTTGAGCTCGGTAATACCGCCGGTCCAGGTGACGTCCGGCATGATGTAGTCGGCGAGCCTGTTCTCGAGAACCGGCACGAAATCCCATTTCGTGTGGCCGCGCTCGCCCCACGAGATAGCGGCACTGACCTTCTCACGCACCTGCTTGAGGGCGTTCAGGCTCTCGGGCGGACAAGGCTCCTCGAACCAGTCGATCTGGCCGGCTTCCTCGAGGCTCCGGCAGAGGCGAATGGCGGTGGGGACATCGAAGCGGCCATGCGCATCGATGAGGATGTCGACGTCAGGGCCTGCCGTTTCGCGGATCAGCGCCGTAAGTTCGGCCGCTTCGCGCTCGTCCTTGCGAGTCATGCTGCCGTCGAGATAGCCGTCCCGCTGTTCACGCGCCAAGCCATCGGCGGTGCGACCTTGGTGGGGGAAAGGATCGAACTTTAGCCCGGTATGTCCGGATTCGACGATGTCCAAGATTTCGCGGACTACCGCGTCCTTGCTGGTGAACTTGGCCTGGTTGGGATGAGTGTAGAGAGCGATTTCATCACGCACCGGCCCGCCCAGCAACTCATAGATCGGTTTGCCCAAGACTTTGCCCCGGATGTCCCACAAGGCTATGTCGATGGCGCTCACGCATTCGACGGCGGCGCCGCGGCTGCCCATATAAGTGAAGCTGCGGAAAATCTTGTGCCAGAGATACTCGATACGCGCTGGATCCTCACCTGTCATGGCGACACCGATCTGCCGCAGGATCGTGCAAAGAGCGCGGTTGGCGAGCCTAGTCGTGGTGGTGATTTCTCCCCAGCCGCTTACCCCTTCGTCGGTCGTCACCTCGACGAACAGGTACTCTCCCCAATAGGAAGCATCGGACTTGATCAGCCACGGCCGAACGCTGGTGATTTTCATCTCAACTCCCTTTGTCTGAAATGTCGGGGCGCGACGTTCTGGACTTGACCTCTTGTCCTATCCGGCCCGGGCTGCGTTGCGCGCACGCATCTGTTCGAGAACATGCCGGCCGGAACCCTCGACATGGCGGGAGACGAGTTCGGCCGCCTTGTCGGCTTCTCCCGCTTTCACCAGCGCAATGAGTTCGCGGTGCTCGCGCATGATTGCGGCCCGCCGCGCAAGCGTGAAATTGAAACGCCTGCTCACGGCTCGCAGCACTTCGCGATGCTTCCACCAAAGCTCGGCGGCATGGCGGTTGTAATGCCGCTGGTACATCACGGTGTGGAAGGCGGTATCCAACTCGCTGTGCCTGAACGTGTCGGCGAAGTTGTTCTCTTCGATCAAGCCCTGGAGACGTTCGAGTTCGGCGATGTCCTCACCGGTGGCCATATTCACGAACCATCGCGTCAGGGCAGGCTCGATCAAGACACCGATCTCGTAGATATCGCGGACGAAATCCTGATCTATGGGTCGCACACGCGCCCCGCGGTTGGCGACAAAGGTGACAAAGCCCTCCCCACGCAACAGCTGCAACGCCTCGCGCACGGGATTGGTCGAGGTCCCGTGGCGCCGGGCGAGATCGGTCACCACTAGCCGCTCGTTGGCGGCGAGCCGTCCCTCGATGATGTCTTCCCTGATCCGCTCATAAAGCGAGGCGCCCTCGCTGGAAGCCCCGATGGGATCGATCCCATCGGGTGGCATGGCTTTGAAATCATCTATTTCGGCCAAGGCCGGCTCCTCAGGTCAATACACACTTTGCCCGATATCACACACGGCTTTCACAAACAATGTACGATCCTGTGCGTTGACAGACAATCAACGATCTGAAAACGTACTAAATGGTCGAGAGGGTACACCCGTGCCGAAAAAGGGCATCCTCGCGATCGCAGGGCGGAGAACCAGGGAGGATACCTATGACGAGGATTACGCTCGGCAGTGCGGTTCTGCGCGGCACTGTCGTCGGTGTTTTGACGGCATCGCTGATGTCTACATCGGCGCTTGGTGCGCCGCCGGTCGACCTGAGCAAGTGGTCGCCGGAGTATGTGCGCTCGATTGCAGGCACACAGGAGTTCGACACCGCCGCCGATTGCGGCAAGGTCACTCCGCTCGACTACAAGGGACGACTGACGTTCTGGTATCAGGGCGTCTTCGAGGGCGACCCCGATCTCCTGCGCCAGTACTACAAGGATTTCTTCGCGACCTTCCGCAAGACCTATCCGAACATCCAGCTTGAGGATCAGGCGCTCACCTATAATGATCTCCTGGACAAGTTCCGCACGGCGCTGCTTGGCAATGCAGCGCCAATGGCGGTTCGCTTGCAGATCCTGGGTGGCACCGAGTTCGCCTCGAAGGGCTATCTGCAGCCGCTCAAGCCCGAGGATGTCGGATATTCGACCGAGGATTTCTGGCCCGGCGCCATGAAAGCCGTGACCTGGGACGGCGTGACCTACGGCATCCCAACCAACAATGAAACCATGGCGTTCATTTGGAATGCCGACATTTTCAAGCGCGCGGGTCTCGATCCGGACAAGGCTCCGGCAACCTGGGACGACGTCGTGAAGTATTCCAAGCAGATCCACGACAAGCTCGGCATCGCCGGTTACGGCCTCGTGGCTCGCAAGAATGCCGGCAATACCCCGTACCGCTTCATGCCTCAGTTGTGGGCCTATGGCGGCGGCGTCTTCGACGAAACCTCGCCGAACCCGACCTATAAGCAGATCGAACTCGACAGCCCGCAGAGCAAGGCCGCGCTGCAAGCCTCTTACGACATGTATGTCCGCGACAAGTCGGTTCCGGTTTCGGCGCTCACCAACCAGCAGGCCGACAACCAGCCGCTGTTCCTCGCTGGCCAGCTTGGCATGATGATCTCGCACCCGTCCGATTACAATGTCATGCTCGATCTGCAGGCGAAGGCGACAGGCGCCGACAAGGACAAGGCGCAGACCGTCATCGACAACATGCGCTACGGGCTGATCCCGACCGGCCCCGACGGCAAGCGCGCCGTCGTGTTCGGCGGCTCGAACATCCACATCCTGAAGCCCGAATATGTCGAGGGCGGCAAGGTCGACGAACCGGCCGCGAAGGCCATCATCTGCATGTGGACCAGTCCCGAATGGTCGCTGAAAATGGCCTATGCGGGTTCGAACCCGGGCAACCTTAACGGCTTCAAGACCAAATGGATGAAGGAGCGTCTGGACAGCATCAAGTTCCTCGACGTCACGACCTCCATGCTGCCATACGGCATCCCGTTCCCGGCGCTGCCGCAATCTCCCGAGATCATGAACATCATCGTCCCGGACATGCTCCAAAATGCCCTCACCGGAGCAATGACCGTCGACCAGGCTGCGGACGACGCGGCCAAGAAGGTGAAAGACCTGATGGGCGGCGGACTCTAGCCGAAGCCTGACCTGCGATCTTACCGGTTGCGCTTAGAGCGCAACCGGTTCTTTCCGAAAACAAGGGCCCGCCAAAGTGACGATCGTGACCGGCAAGACCGGGGCTCGCGGGAGATTGCGACCCCTGCTGCGCAAGATTTGGGAGCATCGCGCCGACTACGCGTACGTGCTTCCCGCGATTGCCGTCATGCTGATCGTCATAGCCTATCCGATCTACTACACGATCGAGCTGTCGTTCTTCAACACGCCGCCTGGCCTGCAGCTCCGCGACAAGATCTTCATCGGCGTCGACAACTACACCGCCATCCTCACCAGCCCGGTGTTCTGGAAGGTCACCTCGAACACCCTTATCTGGACACTGGCATCCACCTTCCTCTCCTTTGTCCTGGGATTTGGCTGCGCGCTGGCCCTCCATCGCGACTTCATCGGTCGGGGTGTGCTGCGCGCCATCCTGATCATTCCCTGGGTTATCAGCGCCGTCGCCGCATCCTACATCTGGAAGTGGATCTACCATTCGGACTTCGGGATCATCGGCGCGGTGCTGGTCGGCCTCGGATGGGCCGACCGGCCGCCGAATTTCATCGACAGCGTCAGCACGGTGCTGCCCTCCCTGATCGTCGTCAATATCTGGCGGGAGTTCCCGTTCGCCATGATCATGATGATGGCCGGTCTGCAGACCGTCCCGGACCAGTTGCTGCGCGCTGCAAAGGTCGACGGAGCCAGCGCATGGCAGCGCTTCTGGCACGTCACCTTCCCGCACCTTAGAAACGTCTCGACGGTGACGATCCTTCTGCTGGCAGTAGCCAACTTCAATTCCTTCATCATCCCCTGGATCATGACCGGCGGCGGGCCGTCGAACGCGTCGCACATCTGGATCACGCACATTTATGAGCTTGCCTTCGGCCGGCAGCGCTGGGGCGTCGCATCGGCCTACTCGGTGCTTCTGTTCTTCATTCTGATGACGCTCGGCTACTTTTACGTTCGCGCGCTAAGCGGAAACGACCGGAAGGATGAGAGCGCATGAGCACGATTGCCGAGACAGCCGCTCGAGGCCATACCCGTCGCCGCATACGCGTTGACGGATGGCGGTGGAGCGGGCGCATCTTCCTCGTGTTCATGCTGCTCTACACCGCATTGCCCATGATCTGGATGCTGATCACCTCGATCAAATCCGGCTTTGCCGCGATGCAATTCCCGCCGCAATGGTGGCCGGACGAGCCTACCCTCGCCAGCTACCAGAAATTGCTAGATCCGCAGAACAGTGTCGGCCAGGACTTCCTCCGCTTCTTCTGGAACAGCCTTTACGTCTCCACTGCCACGACCGTCCTTTCGGTGATCGTGGCGGTTCCCGCGGCCTACGCCTTTTCGCGCTTCACCTTCCCGGGCCGGAACTTCCTGTTCTTCGCCGTCTTGCTTCGCAACATGTTTCCGGCGGTGATCTTTCTGGTGCCGCTCTTCATCCTGATGCGCGCGATCGGGCTGGTGAACACGCATGGCTCGCTCATTCTCACCTACCTCACATTCGGACTGCCGCTGGCGATCTGGCTGCTCAAGGGCTTCTACGACAACATCCCGGTGCAGCTCGAGCAGGCGGCGCGTATCGACGGAGCGACGCGGTTCCAGGCCTTCATCCTGATCGTGATGCCACTCTCGGCACCCGGAATCATCGCCACGGCGATCTATTCCTTCATCGGCGCGTGGAACGAGTACATCTACGCCTACACCTTCCTCTCCAAGAACGAGCAGTTGACCCTGCCGGTCGGCATCCAGCGCTTCTTCTCGGAGAACACGACCGACTTTCCGGGTCTGATGGCGGCCAGCTTCATGATGAGTGTGCCCGTCGTGGTGCTGTTCCTCGTCCTGCAACGATACTTCGTACGCGCCCTCACAGAAGGCGCCGTCAAGCACTAGGGAGTTGCCGATGGCCCATGTGGTCCTCAAAGATCTCGTCAAGACCTATGGCAGCTTCAAAGCCGTCAACGATGTTTCGTTGACGGTCAATGACGGCGAGTTCGTTGCACTCGTCGGCCCCTCAGGCTGCGGCAAGACGACCACGCTCAATCTCGTCGCCGGGCTGATCCCGATCACATCCGGCGACATCACCATCGGGGACCGGGTGGTCAACGATCTCGACCCCAAGGACCGGGACATCGCGATGGTGTTCCAGAACTACGCGCTCTACCCGCAGAAATCGGTCTACAAGAACCTGGCGTTCCCGCTGCAGATGCGCAGGCTGCCCAAGGACGAGATCGACAAGAAGGTCAAGGAAGCGGCGCGCGTGCTCGACATGACGCAGTTGCTCGAGCGCAAGCCGCGCGAACTTTCGGGCGGGCAGCAGCAGCGCGTGGCCTTGGGCCGCGCCCTCGTTCGAGATCCGGCGGTGTTCCTGATGGACGAACCGCTCTCCAACCTCGACGCCAAGCTGCGCGTGCAGATGCGGTCGGAAATCAAGCGCTTCCACCAGGACCTCAAGGCGACGATCGTCTATGTGACGCACGACCAGCTCGAGGCCGTGACCATGGCAGACAGGATGGCGGTGATGAACGGCGGATACCTGCAACAATACGATTCACCGGCGCAGGTTTTCGCACATCC
The DNA here is from genome assembly GCF_000176035.2 of Mesorhizobium opportunistum WSM2075. Taxonomy (NCBI): domain Bacteria; kingdom Pseudomonadati; phylum Pseudomonadota; class Alphaproteobacteria; order Hyphomicrobiales; family Phyllobacteriaceae; genus Mesorhizobium; species Mesorhizobium opportunistum. Next base: position 2,677,784 of record NC_015675.1, read on the forward strand.
AGCCAATATGTTCGTCGCGAGCTTCGTTGGCAGCCCTGCGATGAGCCTTATTCCACTACAGGCATCGACGGCCAACGGCGACACCGTCCTTTCGAGCCCTGAGGGCTGGAGCCTTGAGCTGTCGCAACCCAACGCGCGCAAGGTCCAGGGAGCGACTAGCAGGAAGGTCGTTCTCGGTGCGCGACACTCGACCATCAAGCTGCACAAGAGCGCGGTCCACGGAGCCATCCCGGCCAAGGCCTATACGGTGGAACCAACCGGAGACATCACCTTCGTGCAGGCGTTTCTCTCCGGTGCCATCGTCAACATCAGCGTGTCGCCCAACATCGCCGTCACACCCGACGAGCAGATCTGGCTCGAGTTCGATCAGGAGCGCATTCACCTGTTCGATGGCGAAACGGAGATGGCCCTCGAGGGCAACTGAGAGAGGGCGGGTTCATTGGCTGGGCTGCATTGGGGGTGGGCTGGATGACCGAGAAGTTTAAGATCACCGCGATCAAGCCCTATCCAGTGTGGGTGGGGACCCGCAACCAGATGCTGGTCAAGGTCGAGACCGACCAAGGCATCTTCGGCTGGGGTGAGAGCGGCTTGAGCGGTCGCGAGAAGGCAGTGGCCGGCGCGATCGAGCATTATCGCGAGTTTCTTGTCGGCCGCGACCCGATGCAGGTCGGGCGGATCTGGCAGGAGGTTTATCGCAGCCAGTACTTCGAAGGCGGCCGCGTTCTGCAGGCAGCGATTTCCGCTATCGACATCGCCCTTCACGACATCAAGGGCAAGGCGCTGGGGGTGCCGGTCTACGAGCTGCTGGGCGGCAAGCAGCGCGACCGTGTCCCCACCTTCGCCTCGACCGGTGACGAGGCCGAGGGCGATGCTGCCATCGAGCGAGCCCACGAACTTTGCGCACAGGGTTGGCAGGCGATCCGCTTCTTCCCCGTAGGGCAAAGCAGCAAGGATATCTTCGAGCCGCGCGAGTCGATCGGGGCTACCGCGTATATGCTGAACAGAGCGCGCGAGGCGCTCGGCGGCGATGTCGTCCTCGGCATCGACTATCACCATCGGCTGTCGGTGGCCGAGGCGGCGAGCTTCTGCAACAAGCTCGGCCGCGGCGTGCTTGATTTCCTCGAGGAGCCGATACGGGCCGAGACGCCGGAGGCCTACGAATCCCTGCGCACCATGACCGATATCCCCTTTGCCATCGGCGAGGAATTTGCCAGCAAATGGGATTTCCTGCCCTACATCGAGCGCGGCATCCACCAGTTCAACCGGATCGATGTCTGCAATGTCGGCGGGCTCACCGAGGCGATGAAAGTAGCTGGCTGGAGCGAGGCGCATTATGTGGACCTGATGCCGCACAATCCGCTTGGTCCGGTGTGCACCGCCGCGACCGTGCATCTCGCCGCCGCGGTACCGAACTTCGCGTGGCTCGAGACCAGGGCACCCGAAAGAAAGCTGGGTTTCGACAATTCCGACTTCTTCCCCGTGCAACCGCGGCTCGACGGCCCGGATTATCCGGTCGGCGATCTGCCGGGGCTCGGCATCGAAGTCAACGAAGCGGTCGTCCAGGCGCAGAGCCTGCGCTTCTGGGAAGCGCCTCACCTCAAGCGCCGCGACGGTTCTGTTACGAACTGGTAATTCCCTGCAAACGGAGTTCGACAATGACGCATATCCCCGATATCACGCGGCCGCCCAAGGATCTGATCGACGCGCTAAGGGAGATCGGCGCCGCGACGGTTGCCGGCACGCTTGGCCACATGGGCTTCCGCAATCCGCACATGGTCGGTCCGGTGGCGCAGAACCACGGGAAGTCGATCGTCGGGCCGGCGCTGACGCTGCAATTCCTGCCGCAGCGGCCGGACCTTTTCAACGAGGGAGAATATGCCGATCCGGAGACGCAATTGCACCGGCACGTGCTTTACCACGCGCAGGAAGGCGACGTGGTGGTGGTCGATGCGCGCGGCGACATGAGCTCGGGCGTCTTCGGCGATATGATGTCGACCTATTTCAAGGGCAGGGGCGGCGCGGGTATCGTCATCGACGGATGCATGCGCGACCGCCCCAATGTCGAGAAGCTCGATCTGCCCCTATGGCTGCGCGGCTGGACGCCCAACTATCATGTGCAGACCAGCATCTATCCTAATGCCGTCAATGTTCCGATTGCCTGCGGCGGCGTCACGGTGCTCCCCGGCGACATCATCATCGCCGACGATGACGGGGCGGTGGTGCTTCCTGTCGCAATGGCCGCAAAAGTGATCGAAGAATCACAGAAGCATCACGACTGGGAGGAGTTCTCACGAATGAAGCTGATGCAGGGTGCTCCGCTGCAGCGCTACTACCCACTGCATGACGATGCCCGAGGCGAATATGAGGAGTGGCGCAAAACCAATCGCCCGGCGGATTGACCTTGGAATTACCCGACATGGGCGGCAGCTATCGGCCGTGCCACGCGGGTGATCGCAAGTTGAAGCAATCGGACAATTGACGACACTCATATCGCGCCTAGCTTTTCCTGCGTCGGCTGCAATAGCAACGCGGGCATAGTCGCGTCTCGCTGGCTGGCTGGCCTGCCAAAAAGGAGGCGCAGTCTTGAAACGCTTCTGGATAGGCGTTTTCGTCGTCGTCATTGCTGGCGCCGCCGGACTGTTCGCTTACGCCTGGAAGCCGGCGATCGATCCGGTCGAACCGCCGCAACGATCCGCCTTCGACCAGGCACTGATCGAGAAGGGCGCGGTGCTGGCCTCCGTCGGCAATTGCACATCCTGCCACACCAAGCCGGGCGACAAGTCCTTTGCCGGCGGGCTTGCCGTGCCGACGCCGTTCGGCACGATCTATTCCACCAACATCACGCCCGACCCCGAGACAGGCATCGGCCGCTGGTCACAGGCCGCCTTCACACGCGCCATGCGCGAAGGGGTCGACCGTGCCGGCAACCACCTGTATCCGGCTTTCCCCTACGACCATTTCACGCTGGTCTCGGACGAGGACAACAGCGCGCTCTATGCCTATCTGATGACACGCCGGCCGGTGAACAAGCGCCCGCCCGCCAATGAATTGCCGTTCCCGCTCAATGTGCGCCTGGTGCTGGCCGGCTGGAAACTGCTGTTCTTCGACAAGGGGTCCTATCAAACTGTCGCCTCGCAAAGTGCGGAGTGGAATCGTGGCGCCTATCTCGTCAACGGGCTTGGGCATTGCGGTGCCTGCCACACGCCGCGCAACATGCTCGGCGCCGAGAAGGCGGGATCGCATCTCGCCGGTGGCGAGGCCGAGGGCTGGACGGCCTTTGCGCTCGATGCCAGCACGACGGCGCCGGTGCCGTGGACACATGACAGCCTGTTCGCTTACCTGCGCCGGGGCTGGCATACCGAGCATGGCGTCGCCAACGGCCCGATGGGCGAGGTGACCGGCAATCTCGGCAGGCTTCCGGACGCCGACATCAGCGCCATGGCCACCTATATCGCGTCGCAGATGGGCGAACCGTCGCCGCGGCGCGTCACGAAAGCACAGGAGATCCGCAAAAAGCTCTCCACGGATGCCGGCGCGATACCGATCCCGGTGTCGGCAACGGCGGCAACGCGGCGCGGTGATCTACCAGGCGGCCTGCGCGACCTGCCATGACGGCAGCCGCCCGCAGCCGTTCGGCGGCATGGATTTCCATCTGTCGAGCGCGGTCAATGCGCCCGGCCCGCAGAACGTCATCAATACCGTGCTGTTCGGCCTGCCGGCGGCAAGCGGGCGCCAGAGCGCCATCATGCCGGGTTTCGCGGCCACGCTGAGCGACGACCAGGTGACGGACCTGCTCGCCTATCTGCGCGAGGCCTTCGCCGGCCAGCCGGCATGGCCCGATGCCTCTGAGCGACTGGCCGCCACCAGGAACGGCAAATACCAGGTCAGCGTGCGCCCCTCCGACGGCATCGAGCGCGGCCCGGACAATGTAGGAGCACAAGACAGATGAAGCTCAATGTTAACGGCGTCCCGCACGACGTCGAAGCCGACCCCGCGACGCCACTGCTCTACGTGCTGCGCAACGAGCTCAAGCTCAATGGCGCCAAGTTCGGCTGCGGGCTCGGCCAGTGCGGTGCTTGCACCGTGATGGTCGACGGCAAGGCGGTCTTTTCGTGCCTGACGCCGGCGATGCTGGTGGAGGGGCGCCAGGTCAAGACGGTGGAGGGGCTGGGCACGATAGACGAGCCGGGGCCGATGCAGGCCGCCTTCATCGAGGAGCAGGCGGCGCAGTGCGGCTACTGCATCGCGGGCATGATGATGCGGGCGCAAGCCCTGCTCGAGGCCAAGCCGGATGCCGGCGATGCCGAGATAAGGCAGGCGCTGGAGCCGAACCTTTGCCGTTGCGGCACTCACATGCGCATCCTGCGCGCAGTCGCCCGCGCCCGCGAAAAGATGAAGCCAGGATCGGCAGCCTCGGCGGCTACTACGGGGAGGGCATCATGAACGCTCCGCATTTTCCCGATCTGACGCGGCGAGGCTTCCTGACAGGCGCCGGCGCGCTGGTCGTATCCTTTGCCATTCCGGTCCATGCACAGGAGGCCGCGACCCCGGCGCCCGCGCCCGCAAAGCCGTCGACCCTGCCGGGCAGCCTTGCCGACACGCCGTCGCTGGATGCCTGGATCCGCATCGATGCCGACGGTTCGATCACCGTCTTCACCGGCAAGGCCGAGCTTGGCCAGGGCACCAAGACCTCGCTGCGCCAGATCGCGGCAGAGGAGCTGGAGGTCGAGCCGGTGGCGATCAGGCTGATCACCGCCGACACCGCGCTGACGCCCGATGAGGGCTACACCGCCGGCAGCCAGACGATCCAGAACAGCGGCACGGCTATCCGCCATGCTTCGGCGCAGGTGCGCCAGATCCTTGTGGCCAAGGCCAGCGAGAAGCTCGGCGTGCCGGTCGATCAGTTGAAGGCGCAAGCCGGCAAGGTGGTCGGGCCGAATGGCGCCGCGCTCGGTTATGGCGAACTTGTCGTGACCGATTTCCTGCATGTCGATGCCGCCGCCGACACCAGGCTGAAGGCGCCGGAGACCTATCATGCGATCGGCAAGCCCTTCGCCCGGGTCGACATTCCGACCAAGGTGACCGGCGGCGAGGCGTTCGTCCAGGACATGCGGCTGCCCGGCATGGTGCATGCCCGTGTCGTGCGGCCGCCGAGCTACTCGGCAAAGCTCACCGGTTTCAAGGAGGCGGCCGTCAAGGCGATGCCGGGCGTGGTCGCGGTGGTGCATGACGGCGATTTCCTGGCGGTGGTCGCCAAGGAAGAGTTCCAGGCGATGAAGGCCATGCGCGCCATGGCGGCCACGGCGACCTGGCAGGAAGGGGCCGCGCTGCCGGACCAGGATCAGCTTGCGGCTTTCCTCGATAAATCGGTTGCCGAAGTCGGCACCGTAACCTCGGTCGGCGCTGAGGCGGCGCCGGGTGCAAGGACTGTTGAAGCGCAGTTTACCCGTGCCTACCAGATGCACGGTTCGATTGGCCCCTCCAGTGCCGTCGCCATGGTCGACAACGGTCTGACGACGGTGTGGACGCATACGCAAGGCGTCTATCCCGATCGCAAGTCGATTGCGCAGATGCTTGGGGTGCCGCCGGAAAAGGTACGCTGCATCCACACCGAGGGCTCAGGCTGCTACGGCCACAATGGCGCCGACGACGCGGCCGCCGATGCCGCGCTGATCGCACAGGCGCTGCCCCGCACGCCGGTGCGCGTGCAATGGATGCGCGACCAGGAACATCTGTGGGAGCCCTATGGTCCGGCCATGCTGACCAAGGCCAGCGCCACGCTCGACGAGAAGGGCAGCATCGTCAGCTGGCACTATGACCTGTGGAGCAACAACCACGGCACAAGGCCGGGTTCGGCCGGTTCGCTGATTGCCGGGCGGCTGATGGCAAAGCATTTTCCGCCCGATCCCGCCAAGCTGCAGATATCGCCGCTCGGCAATGGCGACCGCAACGCCATCCCGCTCTACGATGTGCCGAACCAGCGCGTGAACTGGCATTTCGTGGCCGACATGCCGGTGCGCGTCTCTGCGTTGCGCGGCCTCGGCGCCTATTGCAACGTCTTCTCCATCGAAAGCTTCATGGACGAACTGGCGCTGGTAGCCAAGGCGGACCGGGTCGAGTACCGGCTGCGGCACCTGAAGGATCCGCGCGCCAGGAAGGTGATCGAGGTGGCGGCCGAGAAATTCGGCTGGAGCGACGACCCGATGCCGGAAGGCCGGGGCAGGGGATTTGCCTTCGCCAAGTACAAGAACCATGCCGCCTATCTCGCCATCGCGCTGGAAGCGGACGTGGACCGCGACAGTGGCGCCATCGCCATCTCGCATGTCGTGTGCGCGGTCGATTGCGGCGAGGCGGTGGCCCCGGATTCCATCGTCAACCAGACCGAAGGCGGCATATTGCAATCGTTGAGCTGGACGCTTTACGAGGCCGTCCATTTCAACGACACCCGCATCCTCAGCGCCGACTGGTCGGCCTATCCGATCCTGCGCTTCAGCGCCGTGCCCGACAGCGTCGAGGTGCACGTCGTCGACAATCCGGGCTCGCCCTATCTCGGCGTCGCGGAAGCAGCGCAGGGGCCAACGGCAGGCGCAATCGCCAATGCGTTCCGGCACGCCACGGGAAAGCGCATCCACGACCTTCCCTATACGCGTGAGCGGGTGAAGGCTGTGTTGGGGGTTTAGGAGGCCGAACGAAGGCAACCGATGGGCTCGTGCGCTGAGGCAGGACGCTTCAATGTCAAGAAGGACTGGGTCAAGAAGGACTGGGTCAGGAAGAACTGGATCGATGACGGATCTCGAACCGAAGGCGTTTTCGCTCGCAGGCGTCGTCATGAAGCGGCTGGTTGGCGGCGAACAGACGGAAGGCGTGCTTTGTCTCCTCGAAAACAGAAGTGACGGGCAGACGAAGACGCCGATCCATGTCCATGCAAACGACGACGAGACGGTCTACGTCATCGAGGGGCAATTGACTGCGATTGTGGATGGCGAGGTCCAAACGCTCTCGCCGGGCGAGGGCATGTTTCTAAAACGAGGCATCCCGCACCAGCTCATGAATCCTGGCAGTCAGCCCGTCCGTTACATCCTGATAGGCACGCCCAGTGGATTCGACCGGTTTCTCGCCGAAGGCGGCCGTGAGCTCCGGAAGGGAGAGGCGGCCAGGCCGCCGACTCCCGCCGATATCGAGCGGCTCAAAGCGGCCGCGCCGAGGTTTGGGATCACGCTTCTGCGCGACTGGCCGGCGAGAAATTAGCGGCCTCGGATTGGCTGTCGACAAGCCAGTCATGGAGGCTGCGGGCAAAGCTTCGCGGCACGACGAGTTCGCATGCAGTCTCGCCGGTGCGCAGCAAGAGCACCGGCACATGATGGAAGGACGTCTGCACAGCGCGGCCCGGAGCGGTCGTCGGCGCGTGCCAGTCGACGGCGATGCAGGTCGAGAGCACGCTCGCGATGTCGACCCCGGCCAGGCTGAAACGCACGCGGCCTTCGCCAAGGGCAACCGAACAGCCGAGATCCGGATCGATCGCAAGGGACGGCTCCGGCGCGCTGTCGTCGAGAGCAAGCCAGAGACGGCGGGGTGCGATGCGGATGATGAGAAGCCCGTTGTGACGCACCGTCTCGCCGACCGAGGCGGGAAGGTCCACGCCGAGTGACGCGGACAGGCTCGTTTCGAATTGCCTGAGCGTCCCGTCCCAGCCCTCGATCTGGTTGAGCCGGCAGTCGGCAACGGACAGGCTGAAATCCGGGCTAGCCATGCAGCCGTTCTCCCTGCGGATCGAGGAACACTGGCGAGACGATGCGGGCACGCACCGTTTCAGCCTTCATCGGATAGACGGCCACGACCTCGCTCCCTTCCGCCGCGACATCGCCGGCAAGCAGGGCCAGCCCGACATAGTGGCCGCGTTCGGGACTGTAGGTGACGGAGGTGACACGCCCGCGACCATGGCCTTGAGCCTTCTCGCCCGGCAGGAACAGGATGGCGCCGCCGCGCAGCCGCTTTCCATCCTCGATGCATTCAAGGCCGACCAGGCGTTGCCGGTCAGGCGCCGTGAAGGCAGGGCGTCGCCGCAGCACATCGCCGACGAAGCCGTTGCGCTTGCCGACCATGCGGCCGAGGCCGAGATCGTCGGGTGTGGTGCGCCCGTCGATTTCAGGTCCGGCGACATGGCCTTTCTCGACGCGCAACGCACCGAGGGCCTCGACGCCGTAAGGCTTCAGGTCGAACGCCCCGCCCGTTTCGAGCAAATGGCTCCAGAGTTGCGCGCCGGCAGTCGCGCCAACATAGATTTCATAGGCGCGCTCGCCGGAGTAGCTGAGGCGCAGGATGCGCAGCGCGCGGCCTTCCCATTCGCTTTCGAGCAACCCCATATGCGGCAGCGCTGCGTTGGAAACGTCGAGCGCCGGAAACGCAGCCGCCAGGATGGCACGGCTGTTCGGTCCAGCGACCGACATCGCCGCCCATTCGTCGCTCACCGAGGTAACGGCGACGCGCAGGTCCGGCCAGGCCGCATCGAGCAGGAATTCGAGCCGCGACAGAACATCGGCGGCCTTGGCCGTCGAGGTGGTCATGAAGAACCGGTTTTCGGCCAGCCGCGTCGTTGTGCCGTCATCGAGGACGATGCCGTCATCGCGCAGCATGACGCCATACCGGGCGCGTCCGACCGGCAGTTTGGCAAAGCCGTTGGCATAGACGCGGTCGAGGAAAATCGCCGCATCGGGACCCTGGACGTCGATCTTGCCCAGGGTGGAGATGTCCATCAGGCCTGCCGCCTGGCGCACCTGCCGCATTTCGGCGACATAGGCTTCGTTCACATCGGCCCCGGATTGCCGGTAGAACCAGGGCCGCATCCACAGACCGACCTCCAGCATGTCGGCGCCGTTGGCCTGATGCCAATCGTGCATCGGCGTGCGGCGAAACGGCTTGAAATGATGGCCGGTGGCGCGTCCGGCAAGCGCACCGATGGCAACCGGCGTGAAGGGCGGACGAAAGGTCGTGGTGCCGGTCTCGGGAACCGTTGCGGCGCGCAGCGCGGCCATCGCGGACAGTGCGGCGAAATTGCTGGTCTTGCCCTGGTCGGTGCCCATGCCGAGCGTCGTATAGCGCTTCAGGTGCTCGACCGCTTCATAGCCTTCGCGATGGGCGAGCTCGATGTCCTTCGTGGTGACATCCATCTGGAAATCGACGAAGGCTTTTACGCGGTGGGCCGGAGAGACGTCGCGAGGCACGGCCGTGATGGTCTCGCCCAGATCGAGCCCCCTGGGACCCGGCACCGGCGTCGACTTGCCGCAGAAGGATGCCGATTCGATGCCGGCGCGATGGCCGTCCTCGATGGCATCGGCGGTAGCGTAGATTCCCATCATAGCGCCGGCGCCGAACCGGTCGGCTGGAAAGCTGCCCGGCACGAAGCCGTCGATGTCATCGCGATATCGGGGCTTGATGCCGAGATGCGAGGTGAGATGCACGGTCGGCGACCAGCCGCCGGACATGCAGACCAGATCACAAGCGGTCTCGAACCGGCCATCCGGTCCGCTGAGCGTTGCACGCTTGACAGCATGGCCGCCATGCAAACCGGCAATGCGGCTCCCGGTCCGCACGACGACACCGAGGCGGGTCGCCTCCGAGGCAAGCGCCGCGGACACAGTGGCGCGCATGTCCACCACCGTCACCCCGGCACCGGCACCTGCAAGGTCGAAGGCGGTGCGCCAGGCACCGTCATTGGCGGCGGCGACGATGATCTTCCTGCCCGGCAGAACGGCGAAGCGGTTGAGATAGGCCCGGGCGGCCGAGGCAAGCATGACGCCGGGCCGGTCGTTGTTCGGGAACACCATTGGGCGCTCGATGGCACCGGTGGCGAAAACGATCGAGCGGGCACGCAGCATGGTGACGGTCTGCCGGGCTCCGCCGGCCGGGCTGGCCTGGTCGCGTTGCTCGACCAGGCCAATGACATTGCCGTCATAGAGGCCGAAAGCGCTGGTCCGCTTCATCAAGGTGACGGTCTCGAAGCTCTCCAGTTCGGCCTGGACCTGGCTCAGCCATGCAGCCGCCTTGCCGTCGGTCCGTTCCGCCAGCAGTTGGCCGCCGAGCAGGAAATCCTGCTCGATGAGTGCGACCCGCGCGCCGGCCGCGGCGGCGGCGCGCGCCGCCGACAAGCCGGCCGGACCGCCGCCGATGACCGCGACATCGGCAAAGGCATGGCGAACCTCGTAGCGGTCCGGGTCCGGCTCGGTGCCGGCCCGGCCCAAGCCGGCGGCTCTGCGGATGAAATGCTCGTAGACCATCCAGGCGCGCCGTGTCGGACCCATGAAGGTCTTGTAATAGAAGCCAGCCGAAAGGAATGGCGCGAACAGGCCATTGATGCTTTGCACGTCGAAGGCGAGTGACGGCCAGCGGTTCTGGCTTTCCGCGGCCATGCCGTCGCCAAGCTCCAGCATCGTGGCCGGCAGGTTCGGCTCGCGCCTCCCGCCAGTCCCGAGCGTGACCAGTGCGTTCGGCTCCTCCGGCCCGGCGGAAAAAATGCCGCGCGGCCGATGGTATTTGAAGCTGCGCCCAACCAGCATGACGCCGTTGGCAAGCAGCGCGGAGGCCAGCGTGTCGCCGCGATATCCGGCCAGCTTTCGGCCGTCGAAGCTGAATTCGATGGGGCGGGAGCGGTCGATGCGGCCGCCGGCGGGCAGTCGCTTGTTTTGGGCGTTCATGCTTGTGGTATCCTGGCGAAGGCGACCGAGGAAACGACGTGGTTGTGCGTGTCGCGCTCGACCACCAGCCACTGCCGGCAGCCGATCACATGCTGCCAGAACTCACGGTGGAGCCCGGTCGGGTTTTTCCGGACATAGACATAGGCGTACCACGCCTCCGGATCGGGATCGTCATGGGCCGGGCGCCTGACGGAGGCGTCGCCGCCATAGCGGAACTCGTCATGGTCGCGCGGACCGCAGCAGGGGCATTCGATGCGCAGCATTTTCCTCATCGCCTCCTATTGCAGCCAGGCGGAAGGGCCAGCGCCGGCCTCATCCAGGGTGCGGCCGGTCCGGAAACGGTCGAGCCCGTAGGCGGCGATCAACGGATGCGGTTTGCCGGTGGCGATTGTGTGGGCAAAGCACCAGCCGGAAGCCGGCGTTGCCTTGAAGCCGCCATAGCACCAGCCGCCATTGAGATAGAGACCGTCGATCGGCGTCGGGCAGATGATCGGGCTGGCATCCGGGGTCATGTCCATGACGCCGCCCCAATGCCGCAGCAGACGAATGCGCGAGATGCACGGCATCAAGGCGATCGCCGCCTCGGCCACCTCGCGCACGACGCCGAGATTGCCGCGCTGGGCATACGAATTGTAGCCATCGAGATTGCCGCCGAAGACCAGCCCGCCCTTGTCCGACTGGCTGACATAGAAATGATCGGCCCCATAGGCGACGACATGGTCCACCAGCGGCTTCAGCGGTTCGGTGACGAAGGCCTGCAGGACATGGCTTTCGATCGGCAGTTCAAGGCCGGCCTTGGCGCCGAGGATGGATGTGTGGCCGGCGACCGCGAGGCCGATCTTGCCGGCGCCGATCCGGCCTTTCGTTGTCTCGACGCCGACGATCCGCTCGCCGTCGCGGACAAAGCCCGTCACCTCGCAGTTCTGGATGATGTCGATGCCATGGCCATCGGCCGCGCGCGCATAGCCCCAGGCGACGGCATCATGCCGCGCCGTGCCTGCGCGGCCTTGGAAGATGGCGCCATGGATCGGAAAGCGTGCGGTGTCGGAGAAGTCTAGATAGGGCACCAGCCGGCGCACCTCGTCGCGGTCGAGGATATCGGCGTCGATGCCGTTCAGCCGCATGACGTTGGCGCGGTGGCTTAAGCCGTCGAGCTGGTCGGCCGAATGGGCAGTGACGAGCTGGCCGCGCTGCGAGAACATGACGTTGAAGTTCAGCGCCCGCGACATGCCCTCCCAGAGCTTCATCGAGAATTCGTAGAACTGGGTGTTGCCGTCGAGCAGGTAGTTGGAGCGGATGACGGTGGTGTTGCGGCCGACATTGCCGCCGCCGATATAGCCTTTTTCGAGCACGGCGACATTGCGGATGCCATGGTTCTCGGCGAGGTAGAAAGCGGTGGCGAGACCGTGTCCGCCGCCGCCGATGACGATCACGTCGTAGGACGGTTTGGGCTCCGCCGGCCGCCAGGCGCACTGCCAGTTCTTCTGGCCCGACAGCGCATTGCGGAAAATTGAGAATGCCGAATAGCGCGCCATGACGTGCAGGCCTATCGAACGATCGGGCCGGCCGGCGTGCGGGTCAGCACTTCGGCGCCCGCATCGGTCAAAAGCACGGTGTTGGAGACGAAGTCGTCGCCACGGCCGGTGCCCATCAGCCAGGACAGGATGTGGAAGCTCATCCCCGTCTCGATCTCGAGATCGGAATCGTGCCGCAGCCCGGTCACCGAATTGCCGCCGGTCCACGATGGCGGCTGGCCGGCGCCGACAAGATAGCCGCAGTGATGGCGGCGATAGTGGGAAAGCCCCGCCTCGTCAGCGACGGCCTGCCAGGCGGCGTAGACATCGCGCGCCTTGGCCCCCGGACGCAGGGCCTTGACGACCGCGTCGAACGCCCTGGCGGTCACTTCTGCCATCGCGGCGTCCTCGTCGCTGATGTGGCCGATGCGAACGAGCCGGCCGAGCGGGGCGTGGTAGCGCGAGATGCAGCCGGACAGTTCGACGAAAACCGGCTCGCCCTTGCGATAGATGCCGTCGCCCCACGTCGTATGCTCTTCGCCAAGCCGTGCGGCCGGGCGGATGAACGGGCCGAAGCCCGGCGCATGGCCGCCGGCACGGATCATCGCCGCGACACACTGGGCGGCGACTTCCTGTTCGGCGGCGCCATCCGCGATCGCCGCGATAGCGGCTTGGGCGGCTGCGTCGGTCACCGCGGCGGCCCGCCGCATCAAAACCTGTTCCTCGGTGCTCTTTACCCGCCGCATCCTGTCGACCAGCCCGGAGACGTCGCTCCATTTGGCATCGACCTGCGCCTCCAGGGATACGGCAAGCCCATGGCTCAAGCCTGCCGTCCAGTATTCGAGGCCGATCCGCTTGCCGGGAAGGCTGAGTTCCGCCAGCACCCGCGCGGCAAGATCCGCTGCCGTTTCGCTATCGGAATGGCCGCGGAATTCCGCCGCCGTCACCTGTTTCTCGATGGTTACCCTTTCCATCGAACGGGTGACCAGCACGGGCTTGCCCTCGATCGGGACGATCAGCAGGTGAGGGGCAAAATACCCCCAATGATCGAGCCCGGTGAGATAGAAGACGTTCTCCGGCGAAGCGAAGACCGCGGCATCGAGTTCGCGTTCTGCCAGAGCCTTGCGGATCCTGGCGAGACGGCCGGCGATTTCGGCTTCGGAAAAGGGATTGCGGTCCATCAGGCGTCCTCGTGCTTGCTGTTGCCGGCTTCGTCGCCGGCATGGTCCCTCGACAGGCCAATCGACAACGATGAGTTCGCGCGCCACGTCGCCGGGGCGTTCGTGAGTGCCCCCGGATGGTTCGCGCCCGTCACCTACGCTGTCCACCCCTCGCAGCGGCCAAATTGCCTAAATTGTGCACAACTTGGCAATGAATCATCACGTCAATGTCGAACTTTCAAAGGTTTCTGTGTCTTGGCTTGCACAATCTCTAGGGCAGTTGTATACGTCTGGTCAAGCGCGTTTGAGCCTCGAAGAAGGTCGTTGCGCTGGGAACCATCATCGGTTGTTCAACGGGAGAAAAGTATGCTGAAATCATCGATCTCGCGCCGCATCGTCATGAAGGCGGCCGCCTGTCTTGCGCTTGCCGCCACGTCGCTCGCGTCGCTGCCCGCTCATGCGGAGACCACACTCGAACGGGCCAAGAAGGACGGCTACATCCGAGTCGGCTTCGCCAATGAGGCACCGTTCGGCTTCGCCACGCCCGACGGCAAGCTGACCGGCGAGGCGCCGGAAGTCGCCAAGGCGGTGCTCGCCAAGATGGGCATTCCGCAGGTCGACGGCGTGCTGACCGAATTCGGCTCGCTCATCCCGGGTCTCAAGGCCGGCCGCTTCGACATCATCGCAGCCGGCATGTTCATCAATCCGAAGCGTTGCGCCGAGATCAATTTCTCCGAACCGTCCTACGGCATCGGCCAGGCCATGCTGGTGGTCAAGGGCAATCCCAAGGGCGTGAAGGACTACTCCAGCATCAAGGACAATCCGGACCTCAAGCTCGCTGTCATGGCCGGCGCTGTCGAAGGCGGCTACGCCAAGGACGCGGGTGTTGCCGCGGGGCAGATCGTCTCGTTGCCCGACCAGTCCAGTCTGGTCGCGGCTGTCCAGGCCGGCCGCGCCGACGCCGCCGCACTGACCGCGCTTTCGATCGCCGACATGGCCAAGAAGGCCGACGGCGTGGAATCGACGAAACCATTTGGCGAGGTTAACGGGAAGTCGGTGAAGGGCCATGGCGGCTTCGGCTTCCGCAAGGAAGACACCGATCTGCAAGAGGCCTTCAACGCCGAGCTGAAGAAATTCCTCGGCTCGCCTGAGCATATCGCCCTGGTCGAGCCGCTTGGCTTCGGCAAGGACTACCTGCCGAACAAGACCACCGCCGAGCTCTGCGCCGGCAAATAGGGTCCCAACTGCTGGGCGGCGCCAAGGCGCCGCCCCTTTTTCGGAGACGCAGATGGGAATCCGCACGCTTGTAGCGATGCTGGCGGTTGCATTCGCCGTCATCGGTGTCCTGGCGACACAGCAGGCCTACAGCCTGTTTCTGCCTGGTCTGCTGCAGGGCGCGGTCTTGACGATCGAGATCGCCATCCTCGGCAGCCTGCTCGCCGTCATCATGGGCGTGCTTGCCGCGCTCGCCCGGCTCTACGGTCCGGCGCCGCTCAGATGGTTGGCAACGGTCTATGTCGAGATCTTTCGCGGCACCTCGGCGCTGGTGCAACTGTTCTGGCTGTTTTTCGTACTGCCGCAATTCGGCGTCACCCTCGACGCGTTTCTGGTGGCGGTGGTGGCGCTTGGCCTGAACGTCGGCGCCTACGGATCGGAGGTGGTGCGCGGCGCGATCCTGTCGGTCGGTCGCGGCCAGTGGGAGGGATGCACGGCATTGAACATGAGCCGTGCCCAGATGCTGCGGCGGGTTATCCTCCCGCAGGCCTTCGTCGCCATGATCCCGCCTTGGGGCAACCTGTTCATCGAGCTTCTCAAATCGACTTCGTTGGTCTCGCTGATCACGCTCTCCGACCTTGCCTTCAAGGCGCAGCAGATGAACCAGAACACGTTCAAGACCATCCCGATCTTCACGCTCGTCCTGCTGATGTATCTCGTGATGTCGCTGGTCCTCACCATCGGCATGCGGCTGCTCGAACGGCGCGCATCGGCCGGTCTGGCGCGGGGGAAAGCAGCATGATCTGGGACTGGAGCTTCACCCTCGAAATCCTGCCGGTGCTGGCGCAGGCAGCCATCGTTTCGGTGGAGGCGACGCTGATCGGCTTCGTGCTCGCAGCCACCCTCGGCCTGGTGCTGGCCGTCGTGCGCATTGCGGTGCCATGGACCGGCTGGACGATTTCGGTGCTGGTCGAGCTGATCCGTTCGACACCGCTGCTCATCCAGATATTCTTCATCTACTTCGTCTTCCCGAAATTCGGCCTGGTGCTCGATGCCTTCACCGCCGGGGTGCTTGCCATCGGCATCCACTACGCCGCCTATTGCTCCGAGGTCTATCGCGCCGGTTTCGACAACATCCATCGCGGCCAGTGGGAAGCCTCGATCGCGCTCAATCTGTCGGCCTGGACGACGTTCCGCGACATCATCATCCCGCAGGCGATCCCTCCGATCGTTCCGGCGCTCGGCAACTACCTCGTCGCCCTGTTCAAGGAGACGCCGCTGCTTTCCGCGATCGCCGTGATGGAGCTGATGCAGACCGCCAAGATCATCGGTTCCGACACGTTCCGCTACACCGAGCCGATCACGCTGGTCGGCCTGTTCTTCCTTGCCATGAGCCTGGTCTCGGCCGCGCTCATCCGCGCTCTCGAACGCCTGCTCAACCGGAGGTCCACGCGATGACGGAACAACCGATGGTCCGTTTCGAAAATGTTTCGAAACGCTACGGCTCGCTCACCGTTCTCGACGGGCTCAATCTTGAAATCGCGCGTGGCGAAAAAGTCTCGGTCATCGGCCCGTCCGGCTCCGGCAAGACGACGGTGCTGCGCATGCTGATGACGCTGGAGACGATCAATGACGGCGTCATCTGGGTCGAGGGCGAACCGCTGACCCACATGAAGAAGAACGGCAAGCTCGTGCCTGCCGACCTTGCCCATATTCGCCGTATCAGGGCGAAGATCGGCATGGTGTTCCAGTCCTTCAATCTGTTCCCGCATATGACGGCGATGGCCAACTGCATCGAGGCGCCGATGACGGTGCTTGGCATGAAGCGGTCGGATGCCGAGGCGCGCGCGGCCGAGCTGCTGGAACTGGTGGGGCTGGCCCAGAAGAAGGATCACTACCCGTCCCAGTTGTCCGGTGGCCAGCAGCAGCGCGTCGCCATCGCCAGGGCGCTGGCCATGCGGCCCAAGATCATGCTGTTCGACGAGGTCACGTCGGCCCTCGACCCGGAGCTTGTCGGCGAAGTGCTGCAGGTGATAAGGCAGATCGGTCGCGAGCACGATCTGACGATGCTGATGGTCACCCACCAGATGGGTTTCGCCAAGGAGTTTTCCGATCGCGTCTGCTTCTTCTACCAAGGCAAGATTTGCGAACAGGGGCCGCCTAGCGAACTGTTCGGGGCACCCAAGAACGAGCGGACACGGCAATTCCTGCATGCTGTCCTGGAGGCTGGATGACGCTTGAGACAGATGCCACGCCCCTAGCCGTGCCCCTGCGCCCGCTCTCGGCGCGCGAGCGGTTCGAGCGCATCTACCGGATCTTGCGCGACCGCATCTGCCTGCTGGACTATGCTCCGGGAAGCCATCTCTCCGAGGAAGAATTGGCCCAGGAATTCGAGATCAGCCGGACACCGGTTCGACGTGTGCTGGCGCGGCTGGAATCCGAGGGTCTCGTTCAATCCGTCCATGGCGTCGGCACGATCGTCACCGATGTCGATATCGAGGAATTGCAGCAGGTCTACCATCTGAGGCTGGAATTGGCGCTGCTCGTCGGCAAGCTTTCGCCGATCCCGCGCACAGCGGAGGATCTTGATCGGATTAGGGCGCTTATCGCGCGCTGCGACTCCGATATCCTCAACCCCGATCAGCGCGCCTTTCTTCGCCTCAACATGGATTTCTTCTACGAACTCACCGCGATGACCGGCAACCAGCCGCTGCGCGAGATCAGCGAGCGCCTGTATTTTCAGGTCGCGCGGGTCGTCCTGAAGATGATGCCGCAGCTCGGCCTTGTCGAAGAATTCACTGCCTTTCGCCGGGAAATGGAGGAGGTCCTGGCCGCTGCGGAAATCGGAGATTGGGAGTCGATCGGCCATATAAGGCGCGCCCATATCTCGATGAGCTTTCGCCGCATGATGCGCCACGCGGGCGAGATCACCGATTTCGACAAAAATGCGTGATCGGCGGTTCGTGATCGGCGCACCGGTCAGCGATCGATCTCCCCAAACACGATATCCAGCGATCCGATGATCGCTGCAACATCGGCGATCATGTGTCCGCGGGACAGGAAATCCATCGCCTGCAGATGCGCAAAGGACGGCGCGCGGATCTTGCACCGATAGGGAACATTGCTGCCGTTCGAAACCAGATAGACGCCGAACTCGCCTTTCGGAGCCTCGACCGCGGCATAGACCTCTCCGGCCGGCACGCGATGCCCTTCGGTGTAAAGTTTGAAATGCTGGATGGTCGCTTCCATCGATCGTTTCATCCGGGCGCGCGGCGGCGGCGTGATCTTCTGGTTCGGGATGGCCACGGGCCCCTGGCCTTCCGGCAACCGCAGCTTGTCCAGGCATTGCTTCATGATCCGGACCGATTGGCGCATTTCCTCCATGCGAACGAGGTAGCGATCATAGCAGTCTCCATTCTTGCCGACCGGAATGTCGAAATCCATTTCGGGGTAACATTCGTACGGCTGTGCCTTGCGCAGGTCCCATGACGCCCCCGATCCACGCACCATGACGCCGGAAAAACCCCAGGCCCAGGCATCATCCAGCGAGATGGCGCCGACATCGACATTGCGTTGCTTGAAAATACGACTGCCGGTGAGCAGATCGTCGAGATTTTCGCAGACCTTGAGGAACGGGTCGCAGAAGGCCCAGATGTCGTCGAGAAGCTTCGGAGGCAGGTCCTGATGCACGCCGCCGATCCTGAAATAGTTCGCATGCATGCGGGCGCCGGAGGCACGCTCGTAGAAGACCATCAGCTTCTCGCGCTCCGCAAATCCCCAGAGCGGCGGTGTCAGCGCGCCAATATCCATGGCCTGTGTCGTGACATTGAGGAGATGCGACAGAAGCCGGCCGATTTCGCAAAACAGGACGCGGATGAGCTGTCCGCGCCTGGGCACCGATATTTCGAGCAATTTCTCGGCGGCAAGGCAGAAGGCATGCTCCTGGTTCATCGGCGCGACATAGTCGAGCCGGTCGAAATAGGGCAGAGCCTGCAGATAGTTCTTATACTCGATCAGTTTCTCGGTGCCGCGGTGAAGCAGCCCGATATGCGGATCGGCGCGGTCGACGATCTCGCCATCCAGTTCGAGCACCAGCCGAAGAACGCCGTGCGCGGAAGGATGCTGCGGTCCGAAATTGATGGTGAAGTTGCGAACGGCGGCTTCGGCCATGACGGCTCTCTGCAAGTGCGTTTATTGGCAAGTGCGTTTATTGGCTTCGCAGCGTGATCCGGCCGGCGCGCTGCTCAAGTCGTCGTCTGGATGATCAGCGTCAAAGTGCCATCACCATCGATGTTTGCCGCGACGACCTGCGAGGAGTTGAGCCCGTTCGCCCTCAATACCGAGCTTGCCTGAGGCGAAGCATCGATGGAGTTTTGCAGCCGAAGCAAGTCCTTCGCGCTGGTCTGATTGATCACGGCATCCGCCTGCGCCTTGATTTCTGCAGGCAAATCCTCGACCGCGACAACGGCGACGCCGGTGAAATTCATATCAGGCGAGCCTTGATCGGGCAGCGTCTGCTCCGGTTGGACCTCCCCCTGCGGTGACGGCGTCGTCTGGGGGAGCTGCGGGGCGATGGTTTGCCCATGGATGGGCTGAGTGATGACCGCCCCGGAAAGTGCGATGGCTATCGTCAAAATCCGCATGGCCGCTCCTTCATCCTCTCGAGAGACATCGAAAGAAACCCCTATGCGGGGGGATGGTTCCGCAACTCTGACCACATCGGGACGAATTTGCCCGGCCAACGTCTGATGGGGTTTGGGAGGAATGCTAGCGCTTTTCGGCCTTCGGTGTTGGAGACCGCAGCAGCAGAGCGAGCGGCACGAGGATCGCCGTTGCTACCGCGCAATACCGAAAGACGTCGACATAGGCGAGCAATGAGGCCTGGCGCGCTATCAGCTGCCCGATCCAGCCGATCGCCTGCTGTTTTGCCTCGACCATAGGCGAGCCTTGAGCCACGAAGTGCTCGGTCGCCTGACGCAGCACCTGCTGGTAGGCCGGCGACGACTGTGCCGTGTGGCCGACGAGGTGTGCCTGGTGGAGTTGCGCGTTTTGGGCGATCACCGTGTTGGACAAGGATACGCCGATGCTGCCGCCGATATTGCGGGCGACATTGATCAGCGCCGATGCCTGGTTGGTCTGCTGCGGCGCCAGCCCGACATAGGCCGCGGTCGAAATGGGGATGAACAGGAACGGCAGGCCGATCATCAGGAAAACGCGCGCAAAGGCAAAGAAGCGGAAGCTGGCGTCCGGGGTCAGCGCCGTCATATGCCACAGGGCGATGGCGACAGCGGACATCCCCGCCATGATCAGGTATTTGGGTTGGACGATGCTGCCGGCAAATCCGGAAATCGGCATGAGTATCAGCATGGCGATGCCGCCCGGCATCATCGAGAGGCCCGATAGTGTCGCCGTATAGTCGAAGGCGGTCTGCTGCAGCTGCGGCATCAGCTGCGTGGTGCTGAACAGCACCGCGCCCACGGCCATCATCACCAGGAACGACGTACCGAACTGGCGGCTGAACAGCAAGCGGATGTCGACGACCGGATCGCGGTGGTTGAACTCCCAGGGGATCAGCAGCAGGAACGAGATCGCCGAAATCACCGCGAAGGTCGTGATGAAGGCCGACGCGAACCAATCGTTGCGTTGGCCCTCGTCGAGAAAGATTTCCAGGCAGCCAAGCGCGGTGGCGACCAGAACGAACCCAACCCAGTCTATTCTGAGGCCGCCCTTTAGCCGCTCCAGGCGTTCGCGTTCAAGCACATCCGGTTCCACGACCAGCCACTGCACCAAGGCCAATGACATGATGCCGAACGGGACGTTGATGAAGAAGATCCAATGCCAGGAGAAATGATCGGTCAGCCAGCCGCCGATGGTCGGCCCCACCGTCGGCGCGACGATGACGGCGATGCCGTAGAGCGCGAACGCCTGAGAGCGTTTTTCGGGCGGGAAGGTGTCGGCGAGGATCGACTGTTCGCTGGGCGCCATGCCACCGCCGCCGAGGCCCTGCAGGATCCTGAAGACGATCAGCAGTTCCAGGTTGGGCGCCAGCCCGCACAGCAGCGATGCGATGGTGAAGGTCGCCACGCAAAGCATGTAGTAGCGCTTGCGGCCGATGACGCTGGCCAGCCAGCCGCTGACCGGGATGATCACCGAATTCGCCACCAGATAGGTGGTGATCACCCAGGTGCTTTCATCCATACCGGCCGCCAGGCTGCCGGCGATGTTGCGCAGCGCGACGTTGGCGATGGAGGTGTCGAGCACCAGCATGAAGGTGGCGATCGAGACGACGATTGCAATCAGCCAGGGATTGCGCCCACCGGCGGCGGATCTGCTTTCGCTTTGCGCGCCGGCCATCTCGCCACTCACCGCACCTTGACGGTCGGCACCACCGACAGGCCCGGTCCCAACAGCACGCCCGGCGGTTTGTCGAAGACGATCTTGACCGGCACGCGCTGCACGACCTTGACGAAGTTGCCGGTGGCGTTCTCGGCCGGCAGCAGGCTGAAGGCGGTGCCGCTGCCCGCCTGGATACTGTCGACGCGGCCATGGAAGGATTTTTCAGGATAGGCGTCGATGTCGATGTCGACCGGCTGTCCAGGCCGCATCAGATCGAGCTGCGTTTCCTTGAAATTGGCCTTCACCCAGACCTCGTCGGGAACGAACATCATCAGCACCTGGCCGGGCTGGGCATAGGTGCCCTGGCCAACCGAGATGCTGGTTGCATGCCCGGCAACCGGCGCGGTGATTGCGGTGCGCGACAGCGTGGTGTGCGCCTGGTCCTGGCTCGCCTTGGCTTGGTTGAGCTTGGCTTCGGCGCTCTTGCCCTGCGCCTGCAGGACCACGATCTGGCTCTTGGCGGCAGCCGCGTTGGCTTGGGCGCTGTCGAGAGCAGCCTGATCCTGGCGCAGCGTTGAAGCGGCCTGCTGGGCCTGCTGCTGCGTGGCCGTACCCTTGGCCAGGAGCTCGCGGTTGCGCTGATCCTCGGCCTTGGCGAAATCGAGCGCCGCCTGGGCCTGGGCCACCTGTTTCTGCGCGGCGTCGATCTTTGCGTTCTGAGCTTCGATCTGGGCTTTGACGTCGGCAATCTCGGCCTGTGCCGCGGCCACGCCTGCGTCGGCCTGCTTGAGGTTAGCCTGATAGTCGGCGTCGTCGATGCGCAACAGGATATCGCCCGCCTTGACCGGCTGGTTGTCCGTTACGGCGACGTCGGTGACGCGGCCTGATATCTCGGCGCCGATGGTCACCGTGCGGGCGTCGATGAAGGCGTCATCGGTCGATTCATACTGGCGGGCGTTCAGCCACCATAGGACGAGCCCCGCCGCGACCAGCAGCAGGACAATCAGGATGGCGATGGACAGGTAGGGACGCCGCCGCGGGAGGCTCAGCAGGCCAGGCTTCGCCTGCCCTGCGCTCTTGTCGCCCGTCTCATTCTCCGGGGCGTCGGTTCGCGCCGCAGCCCCTTTGCGTTTGGGCGATGGGCCTGGCTTCGTCCGGCTCGAAGCTTCGCGCTTTTTGTACGTTTCATCCGGTTCTTTTGTCTGGGTTTTCGCGTCCACGGGAAAACTCTCGAGCAAAGGGTGCCGCCCGCTTTGTGGAGCCGAGTCAACGGCAGCTGGCCATAAAAGTTCCTGACGAAGGGTGCGACGGGCGCATTGCAGGTCTATTCTTCAGGTGCGGTGGCTGGGGCGGTGTAGCGGCGGCGCACGGCATCGAGCACCTGCTTGCGGCTCTCCTCGGCCGACAGCGTTTTGTCCTTCTCCGCTTCGGCGGTTTCGCGCGCCAGGTCCTTGTCCCTGATCTGGTTGCGGAACCATTTGGAATAGTCGCCGGCACGCAAGTGAAACTCCCAGGTCTTGTCGTCTATGCCTTCGGCGATCTGGGCGAAAATCATCAGATTGTGAGCCCTGAGGTTCATTGCATCGTCTGGGCCGTGGAAATAGAAGCTGCCCGCCTCATCGAGCTGGCCTTCGGCATATTTGCGGCTGTGCCGCTTCAGGGATTGGCGCGGCTCGACGACCTTGACCGTGGCGATTTTCTTGCGTTTCTGGGGCCGCCAGAACAACACGCGCTCGCCCTTGGGCGAGGACATGTCCTTTGGCGGGTCGATGCCGATCTCGCGGCAGAAGACCTTCACGACGTTCTTCGCCTTGGGGCCAAGGGCAACAATGGCTGTTACCAGGCGCAGCGCATCGGTCGAGATCGCTTCGGGATGGACCGTGATCAGGACCGTGCCCGGCAATTCCAGTGACAGGACCGCACGCGTATCCTCGCGCCGCTTGGGAAGAAGATGGTGCGCTTCGTCGATGATCAGCCAGTGCGGTCTGGCCGTCCGGCGGCGGAAACTGCCGAGGTCGGGCAAAAGGTCGGCGAAGAAGTCCGGCCGCTCGTTGACGCGCAGCGCCAGCCCGTTGACGACGACATTGCTGTCGGCCTTGGCGATCAAGTCCAGCACTTGCGCTTTTGTCGGTGCGCTTGATCCGTCGCCCATCCGCACGGCGCCCTCGAGGCCGTCATAGTCGCCCTCGGGATCGAACACACAGAACTGAAATCCGCTCTCGACGAGGCGTTCCGTCAGCGCCGTGGCCAAGGTGGATTTGCCGATGCCCGAACTGCCGGCGATCAGCACCGTATCGGTCGGCGACAAATAGATATCGTCGCCGGCGGCCGATCCCAGAACAATGCCGTCATGCCGTCTCGAAACGATCTCGCGATCGTGTTTGATCAGTTTGTCGACCAGTTGCTCGACGCCTTTGCCGCGTGCGCCAGGCATGACCAGATCGGCGGTGTTCTTGACGGCGGGAATCGCGTTGTCCACGGCGACGCTGCAGCCGCAAGCTTGCAGGAAGGCATGGTCGTTTTCGGCGTCGCCGATGCCGACGACATTGTGTGGCGAGAGACGAAGATCCTGAAGCGCGGCGATCAGTCCGGTGGCCTTGTTGATGCCGCTCGGCAGAACCATCACCGCGCCCTTGTTGAAGATGATTTCGAGCTCCAGACCGGCCTCCTTGATGACGTCGAGCACTGTCGCCTGATGCGGCTCCCATGTCGCCACGATCGAGCGCCCCACCGAAAGCGGCTTGACGCCGAGCTTCTTCAGCCTGGCGACGAATTTGGGATCCGGCGCGGGCGAGATCGCCCGCTCTTCCTCGCTTGCCGGCGTGTAGATCAAGGCGCCATTTTCAGCGACCACCTTGTCGAACAGGCTGACTTCGGGAAAGACGCGTTTGAGATCGGGCAGTTCGCGCCCGGTGACCAGAACCAGCTTGCGGCCGCTCTTCTTGAAGCGCTCCAGGGCAGCGAGCGTTTTCTTGGAGACGATGCCGTCATGCGCCAGCGTGCCATCGTAGTCAGTCGCCAGGGCGATGAAGTACATTCTGCCCCCCTTTCATCGTTGCCAGGTTGCGTTGAACTCAGGCTAGAACGAATGATCGGGATAAAGGCTCCCTGGGTCGCGGCAAGCCCCCCGGAAGCAGGGTAGGGGCGGTGGCGTAGAGGCATAGCCGATTGGCCCGTCTGGAACTCGAGCTGGCATTCGCGGTGACAGAGAGCCAGCGCAAGCGGCGGCGCTCGCCACCTCATTCAGCGTTCATGGTTGTCGAGTCGATGATAGAGCTCGGCGTATGCTTTTCCCATTCTGTCAGCCGTAAAGAGGCGAACGAAGCGATCTCGGGCAGCTCGCCCCAAGCCCGCCGCCTCGTCAGGCGAGTGGACGAACTGGTTGATCGCTTTGGCAAGTCGTTCCGGATTGGAAGGCGGAACAACAAGCCCGGTCTCGCCGGCCGCGTTGACATAGCTCGTTCCAGTTCCAATCTCGCACGAAATCATCGGCTTGCCGCACATTGCTGCTTCGACCAACGAAATCCCATAGGCTTCCGACCTCTGGTTTGAAGGAAAAACGAACCCGAGGCAGTTGTGGAGGAGCGCCATTTTCTGCGGCTCCGAAACCTCGCCAAGGAAAATCACATTGTCACGCCGCAGCGTCTTGGCCTGGAGTCGGAGTTCCTGCTCGATCGGCCCCGAACCAGCGATCACAATCTTGCATCGAACCTTGTCGGCTGCCTGGATGAGTACATCCAGCCCTTTGTAGTAGCGCAGGACGCCGACGAACAGCACGAAAGGCCCTCCCACTGCCGACCGGCACCAACTGTTATCGGCCTCGTTTGGCGTCGGGTAAGCTTGTTCATCGATGCCAATGGGAATGACCGTCGATTTGGCCTCGAAGGCTTTGAGAACAGGGCTCGATCTCAAATAGTCGGGGGATGTCGCAACGACCGCGCCGACGTCCTTCAGGAAGCGCAGCATCAGTGGTCGATAAAAAGGCAGCAGCAGCCTCTGTTTGACGATGTCGGAATGATAGGTGACGACTGTCGGTTTGCCGTGACGGGCATGAAAATGCACCAGGTCCATGAACGGCCATGGAAAATGATAATGGATGAGGTCGGCGCTTCCGGCGAGCTTTGCGAACTTCCGAAAGACCCCGCGCGAAAACCCCGTTGACGCGAGCTCGAAATCCAGCCGGGCTTTCCGGGCCATGTGCCCATCAAGGCGCTGGGTATTCTCGTCCGGAGCGCGGCTCAATGAGAGCACCTCCGTTTCGACGCCGTGGCGCGCGGTGCTTTGCGCAATGGCGTGTATCGTTCGCTCCACCCCGCCAAAGGAGTCCGGCCAGTATGTCTTGAAGAAGTGCAGGACTTTCAAGCGTTGCTCTTCCGTCTTTGCGCGATGGCCTGTCCAAAAATCTGAAGCATGCCCTTGGCGTGATTCTCCCAGGTGAAGCGCCCGGCATTCTCCTTGGCGTCCGCAGCGATGCCCTGTCGGAATTCCACATCGACACAGAACCGGTTGAATGCAGCGGCGATTGCCACGGGATTATTCGGGTCGACAAGGACGGCATTGTCTGCGGCGACTTCCGGCATGGACGACGTGTTCGACGTCAGCACCGGCTTGCCGAAAGACTGTGCCTCGACGATCGGAAAACCGAACCCTTCGTAGAGAGATGGCATCGCCAGAAACAGGCAATTTGCATAAAGCGTCGCGAGCGTCCTGTCATCGACGAACCCGGTAAACCTGACATTCGCCTCGAGCCCGCCGGCGCGCACCATATCGGCAAGGCCCGTCTGTTTCCACCCCGAGCCGCCGACGATGACCAGATCGCAGCCGGACCGGGTGTCCGCCGGCAACAGGCCATAGGCCTTTATCAGATTGCCGAGGTTCTTCCGGGGCTCGACCGTGCCGACAAAGAGCGCATAGGGCCTGGTGATGCCGAGCGGCTCCAGGCTCGAAACATCACCGGGAGCCGGCAGCGCGACCGTGCCGGGATAAACTGTCCTGACCGGCGATTTCAACCAACGGAATTCGCTTTTCAGTGCAGCGGCCGTGGCTGCCGAATCCGCAATCACGACATCAGCTGCCTTCAGCGCGGGTTTCATCAGCAACCTGTCGCCCACCCAGGTCCGGGTCCGCATCGTCTGCGCGGCATGTAGCCAGACGAGGTCGTGGATGGTGACCACACGCCCGATGCCGCTGGCGAGGGCGAAGGGCAAACGATGCGAAGGCCCCCAGAACACGTCGACACGGTCGCGCCGGGCCAAGGTGGGCAGCACGACCTGGCCCCAGAAGGTTCGGGCGACAGGCCCCCTGAAGTTGGCGATCCGCACGCAAACGCCATGCGGAATGTCGTAATCCGCATTGATCTTGCCAGGCGCATAGACAACCACATCGGCGCCGAAAGCCGCCAACGCCTTGACGGCATTGTGAACGAACCGGCCGATGCCATCGGTGGGTGAGCCGAGGTTCCTGCCGTCGATGCCGATTCTCAAGGGAAGCTCCGGGTGTGAATAAGGCAATGGGTTCCGGACATTCTACGGTGTGACAGGCAGCCATCGGGAAGCGCGGGCATTTAACCTCGCATTGCGAACCACCTCCTAGCATACATCCAGCCAAGTCGGTAACGCCAAGCCGGAAAGGCCGTCTTGAACAAATCGATCGACGGCCTGGAGCCACAAATTCGCTCAGGCCGGTTTGGTTGGTCGCTCGTCACGGCGTCGGCGGGACTAAGCGCCGTCGGGTGGGCCGATAGACATCGGTTGCTCTGTAGATCGAGCTAAGCTAAAGCGCTCGGCTAAACTTGAAGACTATGTCACATGGCCCACCAGAATGGCTGCGGGTGAGGTTTTGCGCTCAAAACAAAAGCCTGACATTGCTGTCGTCATCCCGAGCTATCGGGTGCGAAATCATATTCTCGCTGTACTCAGCCAGATCGGCTCGGAAGTCACTGCCATCTATGTCGTCGACGATGCTTGTCCCGAGGACACAGGCCGTTTCGTCGAGGAGCATGTAGCTGACCGCCGTGTAAAGGTGCTGTGGAACAGCGAAAATCTTGGCGTCGGAGGCGCGACGCTCGCCGGTATGAAACAGGCCGCCGCCGACGGGGCCGATGTGATCGTGAAGATCGATGGCGATGGCCAGATGGATCCGGCGCTCATTCCGAGCTTCGTCAACGTCATTCTTACCGGTGAAGCCGACTACGCCAAAGGCAACCGCTTCTTCGATCCGGAAGGAGTGGCTTCGATGCCGCTGGGTAGGCTGATTGGCAATGCGGGCCTCTCCTTCCTCGCCAAGATATCGACCGGATATTGGCACAGTTTCGATCCGACAAACGGGTTCTTCGCCATCCACGCCAGCCTTGTCGGTCTCCTGCCACTGGAAAAGATATCGAGGCGTTTTTTCTTTGAATCGGATCTTCTTTTCCGCCTGAACGTCCTTACCGCGCGCGTGGTCGACGTGCCTATGCACTCGCACTACGCCGACGAGGTAAGCAATATGAAACCGCATCGCGAAATTCCGCGATTTGCGCTCGCTCATCTGAGGAATTTCGGCAAGCGTATTTTTTACAATTACTTCATCCGCAATTTCAGCATCGCGTCGTTGGAGCTGGTGTTGGGATTGGCGCTTCTGCTGTTCGGCGTCGTCTACGGCCTTTCGAAATGGGGCACTGCCGTGCCGGCCACGGCCGGTACCGTGATGATGGCGGCACTGCCGATCATCGTTGCAACCCAACTCCTGCTTGCTTTCATCAACTACGACATTCAGTCCGTTCCGCGTTCGACGCTGCATCTGCGGCTGGAGAATTCGCTGTTGCCGATGAAGTCGCTAATGCATCAAAGCGCTAAAGCGACAAAGAAAAAACCAAGTAGGCAACACCATAAAGGTTCCAAGCAGATATGAAGCGGTATGTTCCCCTCCCTGACTACGAGGACCTGGTTAAGCGCTGGCTGTCGAACTACGATGCGTCCAACTATCAAGGTGGGTTATCGGCATTTGTGCTGCGAGAAACGCATTCATTGATTGAGAAACCATTTGACGGCGATGTCCACCTCTCTCAGGTTTTGGAGATTGGGGCAGGGACTCTCGCCCATCTACCCTTCGTGCGTCACAGCTTTGATCGATACATTGCGTCAGATTTCGACGATGCTGTACTGAAATCCGTTTCTGAGCGAAAACTGCCGAATGGTGTCGAGCTCATGAAACTCGACGGCGCCGCTCTGCCATTCGAAAGCGACAGTTTCGATCGGGTTATAGCGACCCACGTCTTGGAACATGTACCCTTCCCGCACATTGCGATCGAGGAGTGGGTGAGGGTATTGAAGCCAGGGGGGGTCCTTTCGGTTTTGCTGCCATGCGATCCGGGGTGGGCATGGAGAATGGGTCGCCTGTTCGGACCGAGAAAGCAGGCAGAACGTGCGGGCTTGCCATATGACTATTACATGGCTCGTGAGCACATAAACAGCATATTCAACCTAAGCGAAATATTGAAGTTTCATTTTCCAGAAAGAAAGATAGTCTGGTGGCCTTTTAGAATGCCTATCCCAGATATAAATCTGATTTACGCCGGCAATTTTTATGTTTAATGTGAACTATGTTCTAATTTCATCGTCTGTTCTTGTCATAGCGCTCGGGCAGATAATATTCAAGTTTGCCGCCAGAAATTTTAAAACGGGTGGGGACGGTGATTGGTGGGGTATCGTTCAGCAGAATGTCACGCCGATAGCACTCATATTTCTAGCACTGTTTTTATACCTTCTGTCCACTGTCGCGTGGGTGCAGGCGCTCAGGACGATACCGCTTTCCGTCGCGTTTATGTTTAATGCACTCGCCTTTATAATCGTTCCTTGTGCAGGATTCTTTCTGTTTGGGGAAAGCATCCCGAAATATTTCTATTTGGGTATGCCGCTCATTCTCTTGGGGATTTTTTTTATTTCGCGGACCTGATGTCTTTGGCGCATCTCGCCATGGGAGGCAACAGAGCCTGCGCCAAGCGTTTGCAACCATCAGCTACTGTGTCACGTCCTGCACACTGAGTTGGCGGAATCCAATTCCAAGCTTCCGACGGTCTTCGTTTAGACCAAGCTCCTTGGGTGAGATTGGGTTGGGAATCGAAATGGAGATCGAAGTCGATGCCCCCGAGTTTCCAAATGGGATAGCGATTTCCTGCACTGACTTGGACAGCACGAACGTCGCCGATTGAGAGCCTATGTGCACGGAAATAAGTTGCCCGACATTCGGGCCGAATGCACTTGCGGTGAGGTGCAGGACGCCTTTTTTTGGAAGCGGCTTTACGAATTCCAACGTGACAGCAGGGCCATCCGACCACGTGCCCCAACCCTCGGCAACTGACAGGCCTCGGACCCGGGCCAGGGTTCCGGGCCAGGATCTTCTTGTGAAGTCTATCCTGTCCGATCCTGCGAGCCGAAAAAGTGAAAAGCCATTCAGATCCAATTTGAAACGAGAGTTAGGCGGGGGGGCGTGATCGCCGATGAGAAGGAGCCATTCCTTATCGTCAGGGACCTTCGAAAGATCCGCTGGAGAACCTGCTGGAATTAGAACAATCGAAGCTTGCGGGTCATCGACATAAAACAAGGACCTAAATAATCCTGACGGATCTGAGCTCATGATTACAAGGCGGGATGTGTCGTGATCTTTCAAATATTGATGCGCGAAAATGCCAGCTTCATCAAATACATTTGGATGTAAGTAAGTTCGAAGATCGATGCTAGAAAAATAAGTACCTGTAACGGCCGACAACGGTGCGAAGACCAGGAGAAAAACCCGAGCGCCAAATTTCAAACTAAAAACCCAGGTAATTACCGAAAACATTCCGAGGGTGGCAATAAAAAAGAATATGTTTCGCTGGTAAAAAATGCCACGCAGTTCTGGGCTGTCTACAAAAGCAGGTGTGTAAGGGTGCATCGCCGTGAAAATGGCGTAGATAATCAATGTGGAAACAGGGGTCGCTGCTACAGTTTTGTAAAGAATAAAGTTACTTTCATTTTTATTTAGTTGAGATGACGCAATAATTAGAAAGAGAGGGAAGGCAAAATTATAGTAACGCATGTGTAGTCTGAATGGCGTTTCATAGGGGCCCATATTGGCGACAGAAGCCGAAAATAGCGCCACTACCAGGACCAAAGTTGAAAAGACGGCGAGCGTGTAAAAGGCAATTCTAGCGGAGGCGTCCTCGGCTTCATGGCGGGACCGGAGCTTCCGCAGGCTGAGCAGGACGGCGGCTAACGGAGTGCCGTACAAGATTGATAGTGCAAGAAGATGACCGGCGAGATTGATGCCGGCCAGTTTGGCCAGTTCGGCGTAGTGGTCCAGGTTCAGAGCTGCGCCGCGGGCGTAGGACCCGTAGGTGGGGCCAAAGAGCGTGGCCCCCGCTCTCCCTGCAAAGGCAAAGCCAAGCGCCAGTTTGGCGGCGATAGCAACGGCGACAAACGCAGTGGACATCCGGAGCCACTTCGCGACCCAGGCCTGCTCGGGTCTCTGCCGGATCAGATAAGCAAAGTATAGAACGATCCCGGGTAGAAAAAATAACGAGTGTGGTTTAACTAACGCCATAGCAGAAAATATAAGTGAAACAAAAATAAATTCGAGAAGTTCAGAGCTCGCTTCTAGCGCCAATATCGCCCATGAAAAGATCCAGAACATCAGAAAATAGAGAGACTCTGGCATGTAATATGCCGTATATGTGTTAGTAGCCCCAATAACTGACAAGATAGTAATCAAAGATGAGGAGATTCTTGATGCGATGCGAGAGGATATTAAAAAAATAAATGGTGCAGCTAATAGGAAGAAGATAGTGTTTAGGTACCTGGCGCATGCGAGAAAGCCATCTCCGCAGTATCCTGTATATTTATATATAAAGAAAAAAAGATACGATGGAACAGGAGCGCCAGAGGGTGCGCTAAGTCGAGAAAATCTACTGTATGTATATTCGTCGGCTAACACTACGACGTAAAGCCCCTGATTTCTAAAGTTTATCGCAATGCCGATAGCGACCAGGAGGATTGATAGAAATACCGTTGTGTTCTTGCCATATGAAGCAATCAGGCGAGCCCACGTGGCGGAAAAAACGCGCGCGATCTCCTCGCGTGTCCAAATCACAGTCAGCTCTCCCAGCGCCTAGCCAAACACTTACCGCGTCTGCTTGTCGACTAGTTTTATCAGATGTTCAACCATCACGTGCGCGTTATCCCACAGGGACGGTGCCGAATCCCGATAGTCTCGGCTCGGCATCGGCTGCCTACAGAGCAAGGTAGAACAACCCAAGCCTGAGAGTGTGCGAATAGGAGCCTTGAGATTCGCGATCCGTATGGAAGGGCCCTTTTGCTCAGGCAAACCGCTTGCGCCTTCGCCTGATGATGGTAGATGCACAGAGTGTCAGGTTCCGGATTCGAGAGCAAACCCCTGCCAAAACTGATTATACAGATTCCTTGCTACAATGAAGCCGAGACGCTGGCGATAGCGCTGAATGATTTGCCGCGGACCGTTGCCGGTTTCGACAGCGTCGAATGGTTGATCATCGACGATGGCAGCAGCGACGACACAGTCAGGGTCGCGGAGGAAAGCGGCGTCGACCACGTCATACGTCATACCAGCAATCGTGGTCTTGCCTATGCCTTCATGACCGGCATCGAAGCCTGCCTCGCGCGGGGCGCGGATGTCATCGTCAACACCGATGCCGACAACCAGTACAACGCGACCGATCTGCCTGCCCTTACAAGGCCGGTGCTTGAGGGACGCGCAGACATGGTCATCGGCGCCCGGCCGATATCGGAGATAGAGCACTTCTCGCCATTGAAGAAACTTCTGCAGAGGATTGGCAGTTGGGTGGTTCGCGTCAGCAGCGGCACCGACGTGCAGGATGCACCGAGCGGATTTCGCGCGATCTCGCGAAATGCGGCCCAGCGTTTGATCGTGTTCAACAACTACACCTATACGCTGGAAACCATCATCCAGGCCGGCCGCAAGAATATGCGCGTGGTCTCGGTGCCGATCCGCGTCAACGGCGATTTGCGGCCGTCGAGGCTGGTCAAGAGCATTCCTTCCTATCTCAAGCGCTCGATCTTCACCATCGTGCGCATCTTCGTCATCTATCAGCCAGCCCGGTTCTTCGGCGCGGTCGCAGCCGCTCTTTTCGGCCTTGGTTTTCTGATCGGCCTGCGCTTCCTCTATTTCTACCTGGTTGATGCAAGCAGCGGTCACGTCCAGTCGGTGGTTCTGGCGGGGGTGCTGATGTCAATGGGCTTCCAGGCACTTCTGGTTGCCTTCCTGGCCGATGTGATCGCGGCCAACCGCAAGCTTCTCGAAGACATCAGATATACACAGCGCGCGGCGCAGGGGGAGATCAAGCGATCACACCCGAAGCGGCAGGAAAGCAGGCTGGGCGAATGAAGGTAGCTGGAGGGCAGGCAGAGGACGGTGTCGTAATAGGCAACACCTATGACAAATACGGCACGCGAAATCCTATCGCCCGCCGGGTGGTCGCGGGCTTCGACGGGGCATTGTCCAACCTTGTGACGAAGGTGAGCCCCGCCACCATCCACGAGGTCGGATGCGGGGAAGGCTATTGGGTCATGCGTTGGCTTGGCCAGGCCATCGATGCGCGTGGCACCGATTTCTCCACGCAAGTCATAGGCATGGCAAAGGAGGACGCCGACGGGCGTGGCATGGATCCTGACCGTTTCGAGGTGCGTAGCATCTATGAAGTGATGCCTGAACGAGATAGCGCCGACCTTGTCGTGTGTTGCGAGGTGATGGAGCATCTCGAGGAACCGCAAAAGGCCCTGCAGGCGCTGCAGCGGATCGCAAGATCGGACCTGATCCTCAGTGTTCCGCGCGAACCACTGTGGCGGATGCTCAATCTTGCCCGTGGCAAATACGTTTCGGCCTTGGGAAATACGCCCGGTCATCTGCAGCACTGGTCGCAGCGTGGGTTCGTCTCGCTCGTGTCGCAGTTTTTCGAGGTGGTTGAAGTCCTGTCACCATTGCCTTGGACCATGCTGCATTGCAAGCCGAAGAAAAGGCGCTGACGATGGCGCTCGGCCCGGGCGCGAGGATCTGGCTCAACCGCACCGGAGCGTTCCTTGGTTTGGCCGGCCTGGTATTCGTGGGGATACGGCTTCATGGCTACGCCAGTGAGATCGATTTTCGGCGAATTGGGCTTGGCGGATACATAGCGATCGCCGCCCTGGCAGGCTTGTATGGGGCCTCGAACCTGCTGCTCGCTGTTGGCTGGCGGCGTCTCCTGGCCCATCTTCGCGTTTCGGTCTCCCATTCCTGGGCAATCCGCGCCTATGCCATCTCGCAGCTTGCCAAATATGTTCCCGGCAACATTTTCCAGTTCGCTGGGCGGCAAGCCATTGGTGTGGCGGCGGGTATCGGCAATCGGCCGCTAGCCAAATCGACTGCCTACGAGCTGGCCTTCCTCGCCGTCGGCGGAGCTCTCTTTTCGCCCCTCCTGCTGCCGTTGGTCGCGGCCGGTACTTCCGACTGGCTCGGCTGGATTTCATTCGCAGCCGTGGTGGCTGTCGCGCTGTGGCTAGCCACGGCCTGGGGCACGGATTTTGGCGTGGCTGCCATTTTCTACATAGCGTTTCTGGCGTTTTCCGGTCTGGTCTTTGCGGTGGCCTATGATCTCGCCGGCGGTTCGGGCGAACTCTCTCTCTATCCGGCAATAGCCAGCGCCTATGTGCTGGCGTGGCTCGCAGGCTTTGTGACCCCCGGTGCGCCGGCGGGAATCGGTATCAGGGAGGCAGTCCTGCTCTTTCTCCTTGGAGGGCTCAGCTCCGGCCCGGTCATTCTGCTGGCGGTAGTGATCGGGCGGATGATCACCGTCCTGGGCGATCTTTTCTTCTTTGCTGGCGGGCAGATTGCCGGTCGATACAATCAAGTGTGATATAACGTGGCTCTATGAGCAATAATGCTCAAGCCGCTGCGCTCAAGATATCCCAGATCAGGAGGTTATGGGGGGATCGCCTCGAACTTTTGGCACAGCGCGACGCCCTGCTCAGAGAAATCAGGAATTGTGGGCGTCCGCGGGGCAGGGCTGGTATTCTTCCACGATAACTGCAGTTTCGATGCTATCGGCACTACGAACAGCCATGCGCAGAACGATCTTCAACCGCATCCATCATTGGCGGCCAGTTGGTGGTCGGGTGTGGGCTAGTGACGCAGCCTTATGATCGCGTAGTCGTCCGTGCGCGTCACCGACAGGGCGGGGTTTGCCTCCAGCGTATCGGCGAGACGCAGGAGATCGCCCTTGAACTCCTGATCTACCGGCCAACCTTGTGTTGGGGCGAAATTGTCGATGAACGACAAAGCGACCGCATCGGCGGTCTTTGTTGTCAGCACGGTCGTTACCAGATCGGCGTAATTTGGGCCGATGGTCCGATCCGCCTCACGCTGCGGGAATGCTTGCAGCACATCCGGCCACTGCTTGACAGCTATCGCCATGTTCTTGTCGCCGCCGATGTTGAAGGCGCTGATGCCTATTGTCGGCGCAAGGAAGGTGACGAAGAAGTCGTTCCCCCATGGCGCGAAGAAGACTCGTTCACCATCGGTGAAATTCTGGTCGATGTTCGATGCGACAGCCTCGACCGCCAGCATGTTTTGACGGTGATCTATATATGTGTCCAACCAAGTCATGTGCGGTAGGTTGAGCAGCATGACCGCACACGCTACCAAGATAGGAACCCCCGCAAGGCTCCTGCGCGCGGCGGTGCTTGCCATGAACGCAGCCCACAATCCGAACATCCCGAGGGCCGACCAGCGATAGGCGGCGCGCATGGCATCGAAGCCCGGCAGGTTCGAGGAAATCCAGGCCGTGCCGGTCGGGATCGGAGCATATGTTTCCGGCATCGCGCCACCAACGACACCACCAGGTTTCATCGCGTAGAACTTGAACGACGGGCCGAGAGAGAAATAAAAACCGATCAGGGCAATGGCGATGAACGCATAGACGGCTCGTCTATCGCCGCGATTGATGATCAATCCAACAGCCGCAGCCAGCATCAGAAATACCGCATGCGACGTGGTGAAAACCGAAGGGTCTCCAAAATAGTCGGTGGCTGATCTACTTTCGGCGAAACCCGTCCAGTCCGAAAGCCACAGAAGTCCGAGAACCGGACGAAGCAGGAATTCTATGTTTGCGCCCCAGCCTCGAAAGATGTCCAACGAAACCAGATCAAAACTTGTCCGCCCAATATAGAGCACATAAAGGACGTAGGCGATCAGGAACGCCGCGCCCGCCAGGCCTATGCGAAGAGCGGAACGTGTCCAAGGCCCACTTCGCCGAAGCGCTCCGACGATCCAAGTGCATCCGACGGCGACGGCGAACATCATGAAGGTATAGCCGTCCATGAAGACCGCGATTACCGCCGCTACGACGAACAGCGGAAAGGCCCGCAGCACGGGGCCATCCGCCCAAACGATTGGCCAGGCGCACATTGCATAGAACGGCAGCAAGGACATTCCCAGCGCCGTGGCCGAGTAGCTTTCATGCATCCATAGCATTGGCGTCGAAAGCCACATGGCGGCGCCGGACAGCGACAGCAGCCTCCCCACATTGAGCAACCGACCGAGCCGGTAACAGCCCCAGAAAGCCAAGAGCAACCAGGAGGCAAAAGCCAGCGAATATGCGTCTGCGGCATCGAACCCAAGCTTAAGAAAGGCCGCCGTTGCCAAAGCCGCCGGCAATCCGAAGGCTATCGCGGCCGATGCCGGATTGCCGATATCGCTCGCGAAGATCGAAAGCGAATTCGCAAAGGACTGGGCAAAACCGATTACCCACAACGCTTGCCCGAATGCTGGCATAGAATAGCCTGGAATGGCTCCGTGTAGGATCAGTACCAAGGCAACGAACGGAAGCGCCACGATTGCGGTTAAAAGGCGAACGCTCATTTTCGATCAGAACAGGTGCGGTGTAGCGCATCGTTGCTGCGCCATGTGATCCCTCGGCAGTTTCGCGAACTCTGCATCGGTGCAGCAAAGGCTGAAGCCAGCAACTGGCCTTGCTGCCTCGTCATTGGAAACGACCTAGACTGCTAGAAAAACAAGAACGATCGAGCCAGCGCTCATCACGGCGGAGCTTAGTACTCATGCCCTCGTCTACAAAAACAGCGGCGAGAACGCAACGGCGATTTACGAGCACTCTAACACTCAATATCGAGACACAAACGTGAACCCTGCGCACCCAACTGCGGTCCCAGTCGGAGGAAGTTTGCGTGCTCAACCAGGTTTGCGAGCGATCATGATCCAACCGATCGAGCCCGCTTCGTCCATGAAATGCTCGATCTCGAAGCCGCATCGTTTCACGCACCTTGCGATAAAATCGGCGCTCCACCCGCTTTCGAACCAGCCGAACTTGCGGATGCAGTAGATCGAAAGCGGGTCGGTTCGAATACCCCAGTGCTTCCAGATATCGTTGACCGGTTCGCCCGCCAGCATGAGCTTTCCGCCGGGCTTCAGCCTGCTGTGGACGAGCGACAGCGTCTCCCACGGCTTTACTGCATGGTGCAGGCTCTCATAGTAGAGAGCGGCGTCGTACAGCGTGTCGCCGGGGATGCTTTCGAAGCTGCCTCGCATCGTCCCGACCTTGTGGCCGATCCGCTTTGCCCTGGCATCGACCAGTTCGACGAAGCGCGCATTGATATCGAGGCCGGTCACCTCAAGTCCGCAGAAGGCCATCAACTCGCAGCTCGTGCCCCAGCCGCAGCCCATGTCCAGCACATGATTGCCGATCTGCAGACCCGAATACTGGATGGCGCGCGCAACACGCCCGACATGCAGCGCTACCGCCGTCGGAGGCTGATGGGTATAGGGGTTTGCTCCCGCGATGTGGTCCGCCATCGCGAAGTCGGTCAACTCGTTCATCTGCTGATCGAGATCGCGCGCCGCGATCTCCCGATACACTGCAATCTGCTGTGCGGTGTATTCCTCCCCAAATGGATCCAGCCTTTGGTTCACTTTGGTCTCGGGAATGTATTTCATGCCACGCCAAAACTGCTCGACCTGCGGAGAGCCTGGCGGTCCGAGACTGTCCGAGCAGGTGATGAAGGAATTGAGGTTGCCGGGCGTAATTGTCTTCGAGTCTCCCCAACTCAATGATCTCGCGGCAGACAAGCCCGGATTCCGCGTCGAGACGCCGTTTTCGACCAAGTATTCAGGCGACTGCCTGAGGCTCGCGTAAAACGCCTCGACATTCTCGTGAGCCGCCTGGTGTGCGGAAATGACGCTGTCCGATTCGGGCTCGCGATTGAGTAGTTCCTTGTAGCCGCCAATGACATCGCTGCGACTGATCATGTGTCTTACCTTTCGTTCAGCCAATCAACGACACCATCGACCAAGTATATGAACGTTGTATTCGCGCTAGATAGGTACGCGTAAAGGGGTGCCGAACCATCTGACTCCCTCTTGGACGAGCTCGATATCGACAAATGCGGCCCCGCGCTCCTTCAATGATGCAGGGACATTGACGGCAAGATAGTTGGTGTCGCCTGGGGCCAGTACAAACGGAATGTAAGTGCGCGCGTTGTCATATTGCAGGAGTCCATCCGTAGAGTCGAACGCATGATAGCTGAGCGCAATTCCCATGTGACCGCCCGTCGGACCGAGACTCGACCAGACTGTCTTGGATAGGTTGGTCACACTGGCAACGATCTTCAGTGCCGTGCCGTCGTCGGTCCTGTAGGGACCCTCCACAAGCTCAAGGCGATGGGCGCGCTGCTCCTCCTCCATAACGGCCATCATCCGCGTATCTCCAAGGTCGGTCAGTGGTGCGAAAGGTCTTGGGAATTGTGGTTCGTAGACCTTGTACCAGTTCTGCCGAGTGACGACGTTTTCAAGCTGTGCCGCGCTTTCGGACCATGTCGGCCACGACGTATTGGGGAGTTCAGCATGTATGCGCATGAGAAAACTCTTGACCGCAGCCGCCAGCGCGGCTGGGGAACCGACCTCGAAGAAATGCGCCTCGGCCGCGCCCTTGCCCACCTCGCGGAACACCGGAATGTCGCTGGCAAGCACCGGCTTGCCGAAATGGCCTGCCTCCACGATAGGCAAGCCAAAACCCTCGGCAAAAGAGGCTGCAATCAAGGCGTCGCAGTTCTTGTAAAGGGCGCCCAGCTCACTGTCGTCAACTTTCTCGTGCAAATGCAGGCGCTTGCCAAATTCCGCATGGTGCCGAATGCGGTCGGCAAGATGCAAGATGCCCCATCCAACCTTCCCCACGATAACCAGCTCAACGTCGACGCCGTCGGCCCACAATGCCTCGAAGGCATCCAGCGCAACTCGGTGGCCCTTACGGGGCTCCAGCGTTCCGACCATCAGGAAGTAAGGCCGCGCCGCGCCCTTGCTTTGCCGAATCGGCTTGGACGACGCCAGCCCTGCGGCGAAATCCGCGCCAAGTTGCCAGTAGCCGACCTTCATTCGGCGCGGAAATCGGATGCCCTCGAGCAAATTCAGCAATTCGTCCGCGACCGCGCGCGAGATGCACACAAATCCAGTCGAATAGGCGAGTGCGGTTTGAAACCATGCACTGAAAACGGGCGGCATGCCTTCATGGCAAAAGGCAGCCGAACGCAGAGGAACCGTGTCGTAGAGGCAGGATATGACGTCGCCGCCCTTGATCAAGACCGGACGAAGAAATGCCGGATGAAGAGTGTGAAAAGGCCAGGAACTGTCGAGCATCAAAACCGTATCGCCAGCCTGTGGGCGGAGTCGGTTGGGCGATTGCTTCGAAGGCGGATGCCCCGTCCATTCCTTTGCAAAGTACCAGCCGGATTGGTCGTCGCAGAACGAGATATATTTACCCTCGTTGCTTGACCCGTGCGGGAACATATTTTCGCAGATACGTCGGACCACACGTTGGATGCCGGTCTTGTGGTCATCTATCAGCGTTGCGCTTGCGTCCACCAGCAGCCGCGGGCTCGCGGTCTCGGGCTCTGCGAGGGCCATCAAGGTCGGCACGTCCTGTTCGTCGCCTTTCTTGACGCCAAGCGCCTCGACCAGTCCGACCTGAGGCAGAACCGTGTGGCGGTCGAACTCGCGTAAGCCCTGAACGACACGGTCTGAGACCTTTCTCCAACTGAACGTGTCAATTCTGTCCCGAGCTAACTCTTCTAGTTTTTGCGCATCGAGCTTGCCTGCCGCCACCGTTTCGATTTTCTGTGCAAGGTCCAAAGATGAGGCGGGATCGAAGAGTAGCGCACTATCTCCGACAACTTCAGGAAGCGCTCCCGCTCTGCCCGCGATTGCAGGTGTTCCACAGGCTATTGCCTCCAGCGCAGTCAGTCCGAAGCCCTCCATGAACGATGGCTGTACCAGCGCTAGCGCCCCTTTGTAGAGACGAACCAGCGTTTTGTCGTCGACCGCGCCTGCCAATACGAGTCGGTCGAAAGGCAGGCCATGAGATTCCCAAATTCTACGGTATTCAATCTCCTCTCGGGGGGCAATCTCCCCAACAATGACGAATTTCAGGGTTTCTCTCAGTGGTCCAGAAATCTTCTTGATTGCAGGAGGTATTATCCCAAGATTTTTTCGCCAATCCGCTCCTCCAACATAAAGAATGTAATTCTCATACGTCGGAATTCGCTCCGATATATCATCGATAAATTGGACGAATGCGTCAGATATGCCTGTTCCTATTAAAGTATATTCTTTCGATCCGACAAAATGTTGAAATTCTTGAGAAGAGAAATCCGAAATGGTGAAAACAACGTCAAAATTCTTGTAGCCAGAAAGCCGCCGATGGTAATATTCTCTTTGACGAAGGTCGCGCATGTATCTGTCGGGAAACCTGAATGGAATCGCATCATAGAATATGGCTGCCGTTCTGACCCCGCTCAATGAGCCACCGAGATATGGAACCGCGGAGTCGACGGCGCCTTCGAACGGACTCGCGGACAGAGCGACGTCGGGACCGAGCTGATTGACGTGATGGACGAGGGCCAATTCGCTGCGGCTGCGCCATGTCGTATACCCATAGTCTGCTTCACCGCCTTCGACTTTCCCATGCCAAACGTGAATGCGGTCCGATGGCACGATGCCGGAAAGCAGCGATCGCGCCGCAATTGTGGCGTCGGGCATTGCGGCATTAAGTGAAACCAGGAGTTCGATACCGCTTTCGTGAGACGAAAGGGCGCGCAGCAGATCGAGTACGTAGCGTCCAATTCCTCGCTTCCGGCTCTCCGTTTGCAGGCATTGTCCGTCGACCCAAAGTCTCAATGGCTTTACGCTGGTCATGCCGACTCCCCATCGACCTGCAGACGTTCACGCCACGCACCAAGTGCCACAGGGGTCGGCTCGAGCGTCCAGCCCGTGTCGATGGTGGCCACCAAACCGCTGCTTGCTCTTGCAAAACCCAGAAGACGGCGTTCGAGTGGCGGAGCGAAACGCACCACACGATGTGCAAATGCGGCGGCGCGAGGTCTTCGACGCAACCACAGTAACCCATGCTGCATCACAAGCTTGGTATTTGGCCACCATACGATGGCACGGCTGATGTACTTTATGCCTCGGAGGGGGGCTGTAATTTTCCATGAGGTCGAATTCTGAAAGGTGTCTGCCAGCGCCGCCATGCTTTGGTTCAGGCGGGCAATCTCGGCGTCACGGTCCTCGATGACGGCATCCTTGAGGAGAGACTGTTCTCTCGCCGTGATTTCCTCCTCGGCGAGATGGCGGCGAAGGCGCTCGATCTCGGTATCGCGCGCCGCCACGGCTCTGTCCTTGATGATGTCCGTAAGCTGCTTGCCGAGAGAAGCCACGGTGTTTGTCAGCGCGATATTGCCCGTTCGCATCATGTCGGACTGGGCAGCCAGATTGTCGGTCAGTTGCTGAAGCTGAAGCGCGGTCGAAGTCATCATCGCCTTGACGCCTCCCGATATGTCGACGACTTCGTCATCGGCGGAACGCAGCCATTGCTTTATCTGCCTTGTGTCCGTGGGCACCATTTGCGATGCGCTCTCGACAAACGCCGCAAGGACATTGGGTCCTTCCACGAGGTGTTTTCTCGCTAGGCAGGCATAGTCGCGCGCCACCTCGAACATCAGGTGAATGCTGCGTTCCATCGGTCCGGCTTCGATCATCGGGGCGCCATTCAGCCTCAGGATCGCGGTCTCCGCGAATTCGGCCTGTCCCACCAAAAATTCCAGCAAATCCGGCGGCAGGGGGCTCTTATGGGTTGGGTCGAGATGGAAAGTATGCGTACCGACCGAGATATTTTCCGGATTGGGCGTTTCCAGGATCAGCAGGCCGTCATTGGTCAGCACCCTGTTGCACTCATCCAAAAGTCTGATCAGGTAGTCCGTTGGTACGTGCTCGACCATATGGAAAGCCGAAATGACGGCCACGCTGCTGTTCGGCCTGCCGCTGAGATAGTCGATCGCGTCCTGTAATTCGATTTTGAGGCCATTGTCTGTGGCCTCCTGCGCCATAAGGGCATTGGTATCCACACCCGTGGCATCGAACCCAGCCTCGGCGAGTATTTCGAGCCATTCGCCGCGTCCGCAGCCAAGATCGATCGCCAGAGTCGGTCCCTCGGCCTGTCGCGGTATCTGTGCCAACAAGGGTTGGTAGATCTTCAGCCGATCCTTGACGAGTTCCCTCGATCCGCGAAAGCGATCCTCGAAGGCCTTGTAGAGATCATCGAAAGTTTTCTTCATCTGACGATTTCGAACACGTGTTCAAGGCGGCTCGTCCCGACAAAAAAAGGGCGGTCTGAATTGATGACGTCGAAAACTTCCACGTTTTCAATCCAGTCGAAATTGTTGTCGATGTGAACGTCTCCCGTGTGGAGCGAAATGGAAAGCCCGTACGAACCTTGGCCAAGTGCACAGGCGAGGCGCAGGTTACATTCCACCTTGTCCCCGGCTTTGATGCCTGAAAGCACCTGGCCTGTATGCCAGGTGTTTGTCCCCCAAACTGTATGGCCGGCGCGGTCTTTCAGCATGAACCCGATGACGAGTTCCGGAATATCCTCCTTCGCGGCTATCCGGGCTCGAATTGTCACGCTCTGTCCTGAGATGGCGGTCTTGATCGGCTTCTCGTTTTCGCCGTCGATCAGCGCGACGGATTCAACCGCGGCCGCCTTGGTTCCGCTTCTGCTGTAAAGCCAATTGTCCTTTTCGCGCCGTTGCTCGATGGTCAGCTTGGCGTTCTCCTTGGTCGCGATCAGGGCGTTGTAGTAGTCGACCACTTCGTCGGGCGGCCCATCCTTCAGTACACGTCCCTTGTCCAGCAGAATCGCCC
Organism: Mesorhizobium opportunistum WSM2075; assembly: GCF_000176035.2. NCBI lineage: Bacteria > Pseudomonadati > Pseudomonadota > Alphaproteobacteria > Hyphomicrobiales > Phyllobacteriaceae > Mesorhizobium > Mesorhizobium opportunistum. The sequence continues at coordinate 2,719,946 of NC_015675.1, forward strand.
GGTCACACAAGGATCTGACGTCGCTCATGCCGTGTGTGACCAGAATGATCGAGGTGCCGGCGGCTCTGAAACTGCGTATCCGGTCGAAGCTCTTGTGCTGGAAATAGCTGTCGCCAACCGAAAGCACTTCGTCGACGATCAGCACCTCCGGCCGTTCGGCGGTGGCAAGGGCGAAAGCCAAGCGCGCCTGCATGCCGCTCGAATAGGTTCGTAGCGGCTGGTCGAAAAACTCGCCGATCTCGGCAAAGTCTTCGATGTGAGGCATGAGTTCGGCCAAACGTGCCTGGGAGAGACCCATCAGCCCGCCGGCGTGAAAAGCGTTCTGCCGCCCGGTGAACTCTGGGTTGAAGCCAAGTCCGAGCTCCAGGATAGCGCTGACGCGGCCACCAACATGCGCCGTGCCTTCGGTTGGTCGCACCGTGCCGGTGATCAGCTTCAGAAGGGTACTCTTGCCGGCGCCGTTCTGCCCTATGAGCCCGAGTGCTTCTCCGGCCGAAAGGGAAAATGAAATGTCTTTGACCGGCCAGAATTCCTCGGTCGGTTTGACCGGCGCGCCGAACCAACCCGCAAATCTTTCGAGGTTGCTTGCATAATTTGCATAGCGTTTCGACAGGTGGCTGACGGAAAGCACGGTCATGGCTACAACACGTCGATGAGTTCAGGGCTGGCGCGACGAAAGAACACCATTGCAAGCGTCATGCTCACGACGCCCAAGAGCGCTGGCATGACGAGGCTTGCCGGATCGGGCCAGCGATTGAACAACAGCGCGTCCTGATACAACCCTACCAATGGCGTGATCGGGTTGAGTTTGATCAGTAGACTGTATTTTTCCGGCAGCACGTTGGCCGGATAGACGATTGGCGTCAGCCAGTACCAGAGTTGCAGCACGATTGTCATCACCTGCGCGACATCGCGGATGAAGACGTTCATCACGCCAAGGATGACGCCGAGCCCGAAACCGATCGCCGCGATCAGCACGACTCCGATCGGCAGCAAGACCAAAGCGCGGCCTGGAATATGCCCGAGGAAGATGAAGATAATGAACAGGGCGACCAGCAGCAACAGATGATTGATGAGTGCAGTGCCTCCCACGATGATGGGCAGGCACAGACGTGGAAAAGCAATCTTCTTCATCACCGGTGCCTGCTCGATAAAGACGGACATGCTGCGCGTCAGAATCTCGCTGAACAAGGTCCACGCGGCCATGCCGGATAGGAGATAGATCGGATAGGCTGCAGGGCTGTCCGTGTCTGGAAGCCGCGCCTTGAGAACGTCTGAAAGTACGATCGAGAAGATAACCGCCTGTGCAAGCGGATGAAGGATGAACCAAAGGCCGCCCAGCCGCGACCGCACGAAACGCCCTTTCAGGTCGCCTCTGACGGAGGAAATGATGAAGTTGCGGTACTGCCACAGGCTTCGGAACATGTGCTCAACCTTTGGCACGCTACGGGGATGCAGTCAGCGAGCGTTGCATAGCCGCTGCCAATATCCGAAAACATCGGCAATTGTCTGTTCGAACGGCACCAGAGGCGCCCAATTCAGCCTTTCGCGTGCCTTTGTCGCATCACCCGAGGCGACAGGGATATCGTTCGGACGCAGTTTTTCCGGATCGGCACGCACCTCGATATCGATGCCCGACTGCGCGACGAGCATATCCAATATGTCCCGGATTTTCCGCGGTTGTCCGGAGGCGATGTTATAGACATGGTGCGGTCCGTCAGCCAGATCCATGGTCGCGGACCTCGCGTAGGCGCGCACCACATCGCGAACATCCAGGAAATCGCGCTCGGCTTGAAGATTGCCGACATGAATGATCGGATTCCTCTTGCCAGAGACGATTTCGGCGACCTGGCGCGCAAAGGCCGAGACAACGTAGGTGTCGGACTGACCAGGGCCGGTGTGATTGAACGGGCGAAAGCGGACGGCGCGCAGGCCGTCATAAGCCATCTGGCCGATCATCAGGTCCGCGGCCGCCTTGGTGGCGGCGTAGACGTTCATAGGTCGAAGCGGCACGCTTTCCGTCACCGGGCCGGACATGTCGAGGAAAGAAGCGCCGTAGGCCTCCGAACTCCCAACATAAACGAACCGGGCATTCGGCGCGTGGCGCAGCACGGATTCGGCAAGATTCATCGTTCCCGTAACATTGACGTTCCAGGCATGTCGTGGCGCGTTGCGTGCGTCGGAAGGCGCTGCGACCGCCGCCAAATGGATGAGCGCGGTGGGCTTTATCTCGCCGACAGCGCTGTCGATCGCCTCCCGGTCCAAGAGGTCGATCGCGTTTCGCTGCCCTTCGCCATGGCCTAACGCGAACACCTTGCAGTCAACGTATTCCCGCTCCAGCAACTGCGACAGTGCCGTGCCAACAAATCCGTTAGCCCCGGTTATCAGGATGCGATGGGTCAATCTACCGACCATGTTTGGCAAAGGGCTTTCCGATCACCCTCGTCTCGACGGATTGGTATGACGTTCGAGGTCGGCGTCCACCATTTCACGGATCATCTCTTCCAGCGGGATCGTCGCCTCCCATCCCAGCTTCTGCTTTGCCTTGGCAGGATTTCCGAGCAGAATTTCGACTTCCGCCGGCCTGAACAGTTCCGGATCTATGACAAGGTGATCGTCGATCTTGAGCCCAACGTGATCGAACGCGATTCGGCACATGTCGCGCACGGTCGTCGTCCTTCCTGTGGCGACGACGTAATCGTCCGGCTGGTCCTGCTGCACCATCAGCCACATCGCGCGGACGTAGTCCTTCGAGTGACCCCAATCTCGCTTGGCATCGATATTCCCGAGCCGTAATTCCTTTGCCATGCCTTTCTTGATGCGCGCGACCGCGTCGGTCACCTTGCGGGTGACGAACTCAATGCCGCGAAGCGGAGATTCATGATTGAACAGAATGCCGCTTGAGGCATGCAGCCCGAAGCTTTCGCGATAGTTGATCGTGATCCAATGGCCATAGAGCTTCGCAACCGCGTAGGGGGAGCGCGGATGGAAGGGCGTTGTTTCCGATTGCATGGGTTCCTGGATAAGGCCGTACATTTCCGAGGACGACGCTTGGTAGAAACGGGCTTCGGGCGATTCGAGACGGAGTGCCTCGAGGACGTTGGTCACGCCTATGCCGGTGACGTTGCCCGTCAGGATGGGCTGCTGCCATGATGATTTGACGAAGGATTGGGCGGCAAGATTGTAGACTTCATCGGGTCTCACATCGCGCATGGTTCGAGCCAGGCCGGACAGATCCGTCAGGTTTCCATCAACAATCCGGACGTCTTTTTCGATGCCGAGCCACTTCAGCCGCGTGGTGTTCACATCGGCCGTGCTCGATCGCCGTGCAAGTCCATGGACCTCATATCCCTTGGACAGCAGGAGCTGCGCCAAATAGGCGCCGTCCTGCCCGGTGATGCCGGTAATCAAAGCTTTCCTTGTCATCAATGCTCTCGATCATATCCGGTGGTGCTCCCAGCCCCAGGCCGCCGCTTGGCACGTCATGGTGGCCAAGTCAATTCCGCGTCGGTTTATGGCTGCGGAATGTGGGTCGATTCATATGTCGCCAGGAACAGCTCCCGGTCGCAATTGACCAGGGCCGCTGATCACTTCACAGCCATCCACGAATCGGCCGGCATACTGGGCAACGCCTGGGCATCGCGGTCGATCCCCGTATGCCAGCCTCTGGCCTCGAGAAAGTCGACCATGGCGCCGGTCGCGACATTGCCGGGTGCGCCGGGTGCAAGGACATCCACCCGCCCACGAGTGCCGCCGCGACGCCGTCAAGCGCGCGGCCGCTGGAGCATCGTCCCAGCGGAGCGCGGTCAGTCTACCTGTCACGTGGATTGCCGAATTTTGCGTCGCGCTTCCTCGAATAACGATCGATGCGCGGCAGCTTGTCGTCAAATGCGACCCAAGGCAGCCTGAGTTCCCAATAGGCATGAGCCTGTGGGCGCAACCCTTCAGGTCTGTCGAAGAAGCCGATCGTCAGATAGAGTTCGTCCGGCAGGCCTTCGTCGCTGTAGCCGATGGAACTCCCGCAGTCAGGGCAGAAGGTGCGGACCACGCCGGGTGTCCTCGAAAAGCTTTTCGGAGTTCCCTTCAAAAGCCGGAATTGGTCGGGCCGATACCCGACCCAGACCGTGAGCGGACCGCCAATGGCCCTACGGCAATCGTCGTCGTGGTCGTAGCAAATCCAGAAAGGCTCGCCGTCCATGGCGGCGGCTATCGCCCCGCAGAAGCAAGTCCCGGTCTCGCGCCGCGTCATCCGTCACTCCGTGGTGCCGAAGCATCTGCCGCGTTCCGATCTCCCGGGATTGGTCATGCGGCCGCTCCCGGGACAGGGGGTAAATCCCTGATCAGGCGTCGTGATGCTCGGGCATGTTCTTGAGCTGATCCTTGGTCCAGTTGGTCACCGCGTGGACATCGCCATCTTCATCGCGCATGAAGTCCAACTGGCTCGCGGAGACGGCCACCGGCTTGGCGCCGATGCCGAGAAATCCGCCAACGTCGATCACCACCTGACTGCCGGCGCCGGAACCATGAACATGGGAAACGGTGCCGACCTTGTTGTCGTCAGCGTCGTATATCGTGGCGTCTTCCAAAATGTCAGGCGTCAATTCTGCGCTCGTGAGGCGGACGTGATTGGTGTGATCCATCGGTCAAGTCTCCTGTTGGGACGGGATAGTTGAACCACCCAGCGAGGCAATCGTTCCGAACGATTTTGGTGGTCTCGGATGGATGGACTGCAGAGCCGCCCGAATTGAGCCATGGCCCGATTTGACTCGCCAAGGTCTGTACGAAATCGTACAAAGAGAAAATGGTTCGCGCGACGCTTGAGAGAGGCGATCGCGCTTTGGCCGGCACGAGGATGTCATGGCGAAAGAACCTGAGCGCCCGGGTCTGACGGCAGAGACGGTGCGCGCACTTGCCCGGGATTCGGGCGCTACGGAACAGCAGATACGTGAAATAATATCGCTGGTCGGCTTCGATCGCGCCTCCATCCTGCGCGAGGCTCGTCTTGTGGCCAAGGATGGATAGCCCGCGAAGCCGCGATTTTTCCACAGCAGTAAATGTCGGTTTTATACCAACGCGCTAGCCCTCCTAGTGCTGCGTGAAGCGCAGTCTATGGTTCGTCACCGTCCGCTCGTTCGACGGGCGCGGCCGGCTAAGAGATGCGAGTGCTCTTGCCCAAGGGAGAGAGTCTCGTGGATCACCAGATCCTGCAAGCCAAGAGCGAATTGTTGCGCCGGATGAGCGGGGACGATTTCGCGCGGCTGAGGCCGCATCTCCAGAGCGTCTTCCTGGAGCTGCGCGCGCCGCTGGAAACCGCGGGTCAAAAGATTGAAGCCGTATACTTTCTTGAAAGCGGGCTGGCATCGGTGGTGGCGAAGACATCGGCGAAGACCGAAGCAGAAGTGGGCATAATCGGCTTTGAAGGAATGACCGGCTCGGCCTTGGTGATGGGGGACGACGAGGCGAACTTCGACTGTTACGTGCAGTCGACGTGCGAAGCGGTGCGCATGCCGGCTGCTCCATTCGTGGAAGCTTTGGAGGACAGTCCGACGCTGCGGCCGTTTCTGTTGCGCTATGTCCAATATCTTCACGTCCAGACGAGTTACACGGCAGCGATCAACGCGCGGCAGAGCCTGGAAGTCCGCCTGGCCAGGTGGCTTTTGATGTGCGGCGACCGCACCGTCGGCGACAGGCTCGTGATAACCCATGAATTTCTGTCCATCATGCTCGGCGTCAGGCGCCCTGGAGTGACTGTCGGGCTGCAGATGATCGAGAGCTACGGGTATATTCGTGCGCGTCGCGGAGAAATCACGATCCGTAGTCGTGATGGCCTATTGACGTTGGCGCGAGAGGCTTATGGGCCACCCGAAGCCCAATACCGCCGGCTGGTCGGAGACCTGGGCTCAAAGAACCCCGCAAGGCAGGAACGGCCTCCCACCTGAGGGTTGGAGGAGACGGGACGGACGCGTCTCCGGCCGGGATCGGATCAGGTCGCTTTGCGAGTGGCCGACGCGACGATGCCGGTGAGACACCATTGCCTAAGCCCGCGTCGGCCACTGCGGCATGAATTGGGGATGCCGCGCCGCCAATCTAGCGCTCCGCAAAAAGCCTGCAACGAACGCTCGAGGTTTGGTACGAACTGTACATAGCCTGGTAACGCGTTGCATGCTGGGCAAATGGGTCACACGGCCTGTTCGATGCCGTGGAGATCGCGGCCTCTCCCGCGATCACGCTCAGAGACTCGCGACGGGTTCTGCACCTGACAGTTGCTGTTCCGCCGAGCGGAACATGTCCTCGAATGCCAGCTCGGTTTCAAACACGGTGCTTCCGACACTGATCGCCAGGACGTCCTCGCTGCCCTTGGGCGCGAAATAGACCCGCGCGACGCCTGCCCGGATCCGCTCACCAATGTCCTTGGCCTCGGCTTCGGTCGCTCCGGGGAGGAAGACGCCGAACATCGATGTTCCTATGCGCCCCACCATATCCTCCTTGCGGACAGCCGACTGTATGGCCGAGGCAACGAGCCGCAAGGCCTCATCGCCCCAGCCGGGGCCGAAGCGAAGATTGATGGATCGAAGATGTTCGGCGTGGATCGCCAGGAAGGCGCCCGAGCGCGGCCCCGACGCCGATGGCCTGGCTGTGCGCCGCTCGATCATCGAGGTGAAAACCGGACCGTTCAGGCAGCCTGTCACCCTGTCATAGGTTCCAGACCTGTTGAGTTCCCGCCGGTAGCCGCGGATCTGGGTCTGCTTCCAGCCGATCAGCACGAAAAGCGGCAGCCCAATGATCAGCGGCAACAGCACCGCGGTGACCATGCTGCGCCCGAACGGCGTCAGGGCCTCGCTGAACAACAGCAGGTAGTTGAGGCCGACGGAGAGGCCAAGGCTCCCGACTGTCCCCAGAAGGGTGAGCCAGGCGACGCTCTTCCACGCTGGGACGGTGGCGGTCGCTGCGGTTTGTGCCATTGGCAATCTCCTGTCAGATCAGCCAATATAGCCGGGCACCGCGCAATTTCAGTTTCGGCAAACCATACAATTTGATCGATGTGGGAGCCTCCTCGATCCTGGCAGCCTATTGCGGAGGGCCGAAGATCCCCATCTGCGTCTCCTCGGCGACCGCCTGCGCCTTGCCATAGATGCCGGTCGGCAGCGCCATCGCCCAGCCGTTGGACACAAGCCAGGCGCCGGCGTCCTGCTTGCCCAGACTGCACGGCGCGGCGATGGCGAAACGCTCGATGTCCGGCGGTACGAAACATTTCAGCGCGCGTCCCCGCAGCCAGGAGTTGAAGGCGGCACGTGCGCGCTGGCCGCAAGGCCAGGCGACATCGTGAAACGAGCAGGTCCTCTCCGGCTCGATGCTCGCGACGCCACCGATGATCACTTTGCGTCCCATGGATTCGAAAGTCGCCGACGACGTGGCGACCGGACGGAAGAGCAGGGTTTCGCGCCAGTCACGGGGCCTTGGCCTTTGGGGAGGTATGGCGAGGCCCAGATCGCCGAGCGGCGGCCGGGCTTCGGTCCGCTCGATTTCGGACAAGTCAACCGGCGGCGGCGCGACAAGGCTCTCGGCAACCCTGCGCGCGTCTCGCCATGGACCGTCGGGAACGGCCGCGACCACAGGGGTTGGATGGTTGCCGGCACGCTCCATTTGGGGCGCGGGGGCAGGCCGGTCGATCGCAAGCAAGGCTCCGGCGTGCATGATCAGGACAATCCCGAGCACGAGCTCGAAGCCTCCGACCGCGATAACCCAGCGGATGCGCCCGGGCATGCCCATCACGCCGGCGCGGCGTTCGAGCAAGGCCCCGTCACCGGCCGTTCAGAAACCAGAGGTCGATTTGGCAACCAGTTTGAGCGCACCTTTCTGAACCTGATAGAACGGCATCGATCTTTGGCTGGATCCGTCGGCGCGAAAGCGGAACAGGCCGGTCGATCCGCGAAATCCCCTCGGGTTTTCGAGAACCTGTTTGCTGAAACCGTCGGGTCCGACCGCGCTGGCAATTCCCGCTGTCAGGGCAACCATATCATAAGCGTAGGCTACATTGACGTCGGCGGGATAATTGTACGTCGTCCTGAAGCGGTCGGCGATCGGCCCGGTTTCGCTCGAATCGAGCGTGGCGATATACGCGCCCTCAAACAAGGGATCGATGGGGTGCTCCAGCCAGCGGTTCGTTCCCACGACAGAGATCGCTTTTCCCGGAATGCCCTTCGATTTGAGGGCGGCAAGCACGGGGGAGGGGCTGCCGTCACCGCTGGCAACGATGACCGCGTCGGGGGTGTCCACGAGCGAGCCCATCTCGTCGACCGCCTTCGCGGCACCGTCGCCCGAATAGGGGACAGTGACCGCCAGCGTGGCGCCATAGATGCTGAGGCCGTTGGCGACCCGTTTCTCGACGGCGGCGGCGTTTTGGCCACCCGCGACAAGCAATACGAACTTCTTGCTGCCTTTGGCGGCAAGCCCCGCCGCACCTGCCGCCGCGCTGTCCGCTTCGCTGAGCGGCACGGCATAAACCCCGGCACTGCCGGCGAAATTGTCGGCAAGTGCCAGAACCGGTGGCCGTTTCGATCCCGACAGCGTGGCGATGTGCTGAGCCGCCGGCAGCTCGGTTGGGCCGATGACGACTTTCACCCCGGTGGTGATGGCATGTACCGCCAGTTTGCCGGCCTGAGTGCTGTCGCCCTTCGTGTCTTCTATCGTCAGAGTGAGCAATCCATTGCCGATATCCGCCATCGCCAGCTTGGCCGCATCGCGCATCTTGCGGCCGTTTTCGCCTGCCGTTCCGGGTGCCGACAACGGCAGCAGCATCGTGACTTTTGCCGAACCGGTGCCTAGCGATTGGGTCGCCTGGGCTGGACCGGCACCGCCATTCTGCCCCGCCGGCGTGGCCTGCTCGGCGGGCGCGGCAATTGCCGCCGGATCGAGCACCTCGGTGACGTTGCCTTTCGACTGGCAGCCCGACAATGTCAGGGCGAGCGCGAAGGCGATTGCCGACGTCCGCGCACAGTAGACCTTTCGGCCAGCTTCCATGATTGTCCCGCCCTCTGCCGCCGGCTTATTCTTCCCGGTCTGGTCTGCCACGCATGTTACGGCGGACTTGTCGCGCCGTCCTGTTGTTCTTTAGCCGCCGAAGAGCCGAGCCCTCAGGGCCCTGATCTGTCTTGCTTGCCCCGCGGTCCTGTAGTCGGCGCATTTCATGTATCGCGGTCCGGGCACGAACACCCGGCGCACGCAGACACGGTTTTCCTGGGCGGCGGCTCCATCCTGCCCATCTGTCGAAAATGTGGAAAAGCCGAATGTCGCGACCGGCAACGGCCCGGTCACTTCGAACCCGTCCCTGGCAGGGATTGCCCGCGCGCGTTGGCAGTAACGGACCGAGAGCGCCGAGAACCGGCTTTCATGATGCCCGGCGCGATACTTCATGACCGTGGTGCAGAGGTCACCGGCGGAGAGCCTGTTTGCCTGGGCAAGATACCTGACCCCCAGCGCGATGTTCGTCGCCGGCGTGCCCAGATCGTCGAGGGAGCCTCGAAAGCCGAGCATTCGCGCTGTCGCCGGCATCACCTGCATCAGGCCGACTTCGCCATCGGCGCCCCGCACGTCGGGATCGAAGCCGCTTTCGATCTCCATGACGGCGTGCGCCAGCGCCGGCTCGAGGCCGTAGATGGAGGCCTGACAACTCGCAAACGCCTTGAACGTCTGTCGGGTCCACGCCGCGGCCGCGTCGCAATGCGGCGGCCGCGTCGAACCCGACGACCGATGTTGCGCCAGGGAAGGCCGTTCGAGCCAGTTGGCGCGAGCCGGCGTGGCACTTTGGGCAAAGCCAGCCAACGCGATCGTTGCGGCGATCGCCCTCAACAAGGATCCGTCGGCTGGCATGATGGCCAACAGGCACAAATTTGCCTATCCGGTCAGTGCATGTACTCGACCATGCGATCGTGAAAACACTCGCATTTGTTGAGCGTGTCCTCGTCCTTGTAGTTCGTCTTCAGATAGCCATAGGCCATGCCGCAGGCGACCTTGGCCTCCGACGCCCAGACGAAGACCGGCCGCGACGAGTTGATCCACTCCGAGCTGTTGGCCGCGGCGACCGACTCGTCCATCAGCTTCACCACCTGGGCCTTGAGATCGACGATGTTGTCGGTCAGCACCAGGTTGGAAGTGCCGACGGTCCGGCAATAGTCGCCCGTCGGGCCTTCGATGATGTCGGCGGCGAAGCCCGTCGATCCGGCCAGTAATAGCGCCGTGGCCGAAGCCAGCAATCTTGCAAAACGCTTCATTTAAGCCCTCTTTCAAATCGCCATTTTACGTTTCGCTAATGTGTAGCACGGGAGCACGGCCACGCATAAGTGTTAAATCGTGACATGCTGCTGTGTGTGTGTTGAGTCGTCGTATAGAATGTTGATGGTTCCGGCCGCAGGGGTGTTCGTTAGTTGTGCCAGGTCCACGAAACTGTGGCCGCCTGTCGCGCCGTTGACGTCGACGCTCAACGTCTTCGTGCCGGCGTTATATTGCACGTAGTCGGTAATGGTGCCACCCGGTGCCATGTCGAACAGTGCGGTCAAATCGATCTTGTCACCCTGGCCGCCGGCACCACTGTAGTCGCTTATCAGATCCTTGATATCGAGATGGTCGAGCTTGAACGTATCGGCGCCTGCGCCGCCAGTCAGTATGTTGTAGCCCGCGGCAGCGACGAGAATGTCATCGCCCGGTCCGCCCGACAGGATATTGGGATCATAGGTGGCGTCGCCGGTGAGGGTGGCCTGGTGCCCATCATTGGCGTCGACAATGATGTCGAAGCCATGACTGGCTTTATCGCCGTCACCATCCACAACATCGACGTTGAAATGCAACCCGACGTCCGGAGGTGTCTCAATAGCCGTTGTCACGCTGGTGGTGGTACCCGCAACAATTAGTCCTGTATTTCCGATATTGACAACTGACATGCCATAGACAAGGTCGGTCGAGGTGAAATCCAGAACGCCGTTGACGATGTTCATGTTGCCCTGATTATGGGCAATTCCGAGTTGGTCGTAAGTGATCACATGAACAGAATAGTTCCCCGTCATTTGGCCACCATTAGATCCTTGCAAGAAGTCAATTTGGACATGATCCATGCCAGCCGCAGTCGTCGAATGGGTTGAGGAATTGTTGTCGCCATCTCCCTGAAGGAACTTTAAGGTTATCGATTCATTGTGATCCATGGTTTGACCAGAACCTATACCCAAACCATTGTTATTCGAATTTACCGTGGCGGTACTGCCAAGATTTGTACCTGTCCAACCGGAATTACCGGTAAACAGTATGTCCGTGTGGGGAACGGGGAAGTGATTCTTTACGGTTATTTGCTCAAGGTAGACGCTATTACTGTTGCCGCCAAGGCCAGCAGCGCCGAGTGCGGTTGTATCTGTTACCACTATAGTGGGCGCGGGATTGATGACCTCAAAAGTATAGGTGCCATCCGCTTTCATATCGACCGTAAAATAAGGCTGCGTACCACCGGCATCGAAGAACGCCGTGTATTGGGCGACGCCGGTGGCTGAGTCGTAGATCGACGTTGAATGATGGATTAGTGATATGCTTGGCTCGTTTGTTAGTGAAATTGCAATTGTCGAGAGTCCGTCGGCACCGGGCGTAAACGACCACGTGCCGTCATGCGTATCGACAGAGTTGGCGACGATCTGGCTTTCAATGGAGGCGATCGTAGGCCCATCGTCGTTGACCTTGACGGTCAGCGAGCCGTTGGCGGTGTCGCCGTCGCTGTCGGTGACCGTCACCGTGAAGTGCTCGCCGGTCGCCTGGTCGGCGGCCCCGATCTGGTTGGGGTCGGCGTTCGCCACATTGTGCGCCAGCGTGTAGCTGTAGCTGTAGACGCCGCCGGTCGAGGTCACCGTCAGGTCGCCATTGGTGCCGTGCACGACGATCGGAACCGCAACCGTCGCGGCGGTCACGTTGATCGGATTGCCGTTCTTGTCGATGATCACCAGCGCCTGCAGCGTGTCGCCGCTGGTGGTGATGTTGAAGGTGCCTGCCGTCGTCTCGGACGCGTCGCTGTTGTTGCCGGCATTGTGGTCGGCCAGTTCGCCGGTGCCGGTCGGCAGGCCCTTCTCATCGACAACCGCGGTCGCATTGACCAACGGCGTCCCGCCATCCGGCGTCACCGTGATCGTCGGCGTCGAGTCCGCCTTCAGCGTCAGCGACACCGTCGCCGTCGATTTGTCTCCATCTCCGTCGATGACCGTGTAGGTGAAGCTGTCGGCCGTCGAGGAACCACCCGCCCCGGCATTGGGGGTGTAGGTGAACAGATGGGTCGTCGTGTCGTAGCTCACCACGCCCTGCGTGGCTTGCGTGAACGTCACCTTCGAGGCATCGCCAATCGCAACGCCATCGGCGCCGAACACGTCGTTGGCGAGCGCGTCGATCGTGACCGGCATATTCTCCGTCGTCTGCGTGGCACTGTCGTTGTTGGCGTGCGGCCCATCGTCGTTGACCTTGACGGTCAGCGAGCCGTTGGCGGTGTCGCCGTCGCTGTCGGTGACCGTCACCGCGAAGTGCTCGCCGGTCGCCTGGTCGGCGGCCCCGATCTGGTTGGGGTCGGCGTTCGCCACATTGTGCGCCAGCGTGTAGCTGTAGCTGTAGACGCCGCCGGTCGAGGTCACCGTCAGGTCGCCATTGGTGCCGTGCACGACGATCGGAACCGCAACCGTCGCGGCGGTCACGTTGATCGGATTGCCGTTCTTGTCGATGATCACCAGCGCCTGCAGCGTGTCGCCGCTGGTGGTGATGTTGAAGGTGCCCGCCGTCGTCTCGGACGCGTCGCTGTTGTTGCCGGCATTGTGGTCGGCCAGTTCGCCGGTGCCGGTCGGCAGGCCCTTCTCATCGACAACCGCGGTCGCATTGACCAACGGCGTCCCGCCATCCGGCGTCACCGTGATCGTCGGCGTGGAGTCGGTCAGCAGCGTGATGGTCACGGTGGCGGTCGAGGTGTCGCCGTCGCCGTCCTTGATGGTGTAGTCGAACTTCACCGTTCCCTGTTCGCCCGCGCCGGGCGTGTAGGTGAAGGTGCCGTCATTGTTGTAGGCCAGGCTCCCCGTCGCCGGGTTGGCGCCGTTCTGCGCAATCGTGTGCGTCACGCCGCTCCAGTCGACGCCGTCGGCGCCCGCCGTGTCGTTGGCCTTGACGTCGACCGCGACCGCCGCGTTCTCCGTCGCCTGCGTGGCGCTGTCGTTCACCGCAACAGGCACATCGTCGACGATCTGGACTGACAGCGTGGCGGGAGCGGAGGTGTCGCCGTCGGTGTCGGTCACCGTCACGGTCATGTTGTCGTAGATGGAATCTGTGCCGGCGCCGGGATGGGGCTCACTGTGGACAAGCGTGTAGCTGTAGCTCACCTGGCCGGTGCTGGCATCGTAGCCGGTGATGGTCAGCGTGCTGCCGAGCGGCGTGGTGATGCTGACCGGCGTCGATGCGCTGTTGGCAAGCGCAGCACCCGAGATCGCCTGGCCGGCGATCGTCAGCGAGCCGACACCGTCGGGGGAGGAGATGGTGAACGTGCCGGTATTGATCTCGCTGGTGTCGGGAGCCGAGGTCAGGCCCTTTTCGTAGACGGTGGTGTCGCCGCCAGTGTTCTCAGGCGCCAGGTCGATGATCGACGGTGTGGAATCCGGCAGCAGGCTCGGAAACAGTTCGTGGTGCTCCGGTTGGCCGAACGCAAGGTCTGTCGGGGGCAACAGCGCCGACAGGTCGAACCCGTCGCCGATGCCGCCGGCGGGAACCGAGAAGTCTCCGCCTGCGCTGGAGGTCGAGCCTCCCGGGCCGGCCGACATCGAACCGTCGGCGCCGAAGGCAACATCGACATGGCTGGCCTCGAGCGCGGCGATCAGGGCAACGCGCGGCACCTCGACATCGCCAATGAGGAAGGCCGGCACGTGAAGGGCGCCATCCTTGATCACGATGACCGAGCCATCGGCCTGTTCGAGCACCAGATTGTGGCCGTCGACCTTGATGTTGTCGATCGAGACGTTGGCTGGAAGCTTCACGACGTTGCTGGCGTCGGCCACGTATTCGTGGGGGGTGGGTGCAGCTGCTGCCTTCGCCTCCGCGGGTGCCTCCGGCGTGACGGGTGCGCCGCTGCCGACATCGACCGGCACAGGTTCGGCCGCTGCCGGCTGCGTCGAAGCCGCCTGGGCGACCTGGATCTCCGCCGGCGATGTCTGACCGTGATGGTCACTGGCGGCGGAATGCTCGTCCCAGGACCTTGCAGCGGTGTCCAATTCGATATTGGTGGTCATTTGCTTGTACCCCTCCGGAATTTCCCGGAAAGAGACAGCGCTCACCATTGCTTTGCAACGGTTCATCAATCTATTTGATATACTGCAATATGCACAAAATCGTATTTTTTGCGCGTGGTAAACCGATAACATATATTCCGTTATATATTGCCGATATCGGTGGCGATTGACGGCGGCCCGCGTCCGTCTGGATGGTAAATGAAAGTATAAATTATAATAAAGTTTTATGCAAAACAGACGAAGTAAGTTCTGTCGTCGTTATCTACCTTCGTTGCCAATAATTTGAGACAAGATTGGTACCGTCCACAGTCAAAGGTGGGCGTTATGAAAAAAGAAAAAATCGCGCCGGGGACAACCGGTCTCAAACTGCTCTTGCTGACGATCGGCCTTGCGGGCCTGCCGCAGCCATCGCTCGCGAGCCCTCGTTTCGAGGGTGTCGCGTCGGTCGGCGGGCTCGGCGAAAAGGTAGAGGCGCCGCGTAGCCTGGGTGGCGTTTCCCTGGAAAGGTCCGGGCCCTGGCAGCCGGTCGCGGGATACCAGCCCGGCATTGTCTCCATGAGCTACACAATCGACAACGCCAATGCCGGCGTTGCGCCAACGCACGCCGATGTCGGACCCGCCGATGTCGGAATTGATCCCATCCAGACGGCGGCGATCATTCCCGGCGTTTTCGGCTCGGTCGCGCTGTCCATGCACAACTTTCCTGTCGCGGCGCGGTGGGCGCCTGTCTACCAGGCAATCGTCGGCTGCACGGCAGGCAGTGCCTGCGAGCATAAGAGCGCGGCTTTTGCCACGCTGATCTCGACGGCACAGGGCAAGGGGTTCACCGAGAAACTGTCCCTCGTCAACAGCGGCATTAATCGCCTGATCGCCTACCGGAAGGACAGTGTCGTCTATGGCAAGCTCGACTATTGGGCGAAGCCTTCGGAGGTGCTCGACAAGCGCGCCGGCGACTGCGAGGATTTTGTCATACTGAAGATGACCGCCCTGCTCAGGGCCGGCATTCCCGCGCAAAGCATGGCGCTCGTCGTCCTCCAGGATCGCAAGCGCGGGTTCTTCCACGCCGTCCTGTCGGTGAGCACGGCGGATGGCGCGTTCATCCTCGACAGCCTCCACAACACCGTCCTGCGTGACAGTGATCTCCCCGACTATGTTCCGCTCTATTCCTTCAGCACGGATCGCGCCTGGATCCATGGCTCGAGATCGGGCAATGCGCAGGTTGCCGAGATCAAGGGCGGCTTTGCCGGCGTCGCGCCCGGCGAAGGATTGCAGCCGGATACGGCTTCGGGGAAGCTTGCGCGAAAGTAAGCAGCGGCTGCAGGATCGAAGCTACGGTTTGGTGCATGCGCGGGAGATACGGACTCTATCCGTTCCGATGCGATGCGCTTTAGCCGCTGACGAACGCCATCAGCAGGTCCTGTTCGATCAGCGGCGCCCGCACCGCGTTCAACTGGCCGCGATAGCGGCGGTCGCCGGCGCCGATGACGAACCCGCTGGCGACCGGGGTTTCGCCATTGGCATCCAGCCGCGCAAATATGTCCGCGACATTGAGATCGAGTGCCAGCCTGAGATCCTGACGCCCGTCATCGTTCGGCGCCGTCGGCAATTGGCGCTTTACCAACTGTTGGAACGGAGCGTTGAAGGTCAGGATTTTTTTCGACGATGAAAGGGCAAAGGCGGGCGAGGGACAGGCGACCAGTATCGCGCTGATCGTCCGTATCGATGCTAGCCTTTTCAACGTCAGGTTTTCCTCCGCCATGTCACGTATGCAGGCAACTCTGATCGCCGATGTCAGGTTGCCAGAAGCAGGCTGACCTTCGGCGATCTCATCGACAAGCATGCCGATCGTGCACTTCCGGCTTTCCGCCATATGCCTCAGCGAAGTCCAGAAAGCCCGCTCCAGGCGGATTCCGCGTCGCACGCCGAGGCGCGCGACGACCCGGAACTCCATGCCGAGGTCTTCTGCCTTCGTCGGCACGAGCAACCGGTCGAGAACGGCGGGAGGAGTGGCGCTATCGTTCACTCATTGCCTCCTCTCGTGCCTTGTTGATCGGCTTCAGGAGGTAGGTCAGGATCGTCTTGCGTCCGGTCTTGATATCGACGGAACAGATCATGCCGGGGATGATCGAATAGGCCTTGCCGTCTCTTTCCAGGGTCGACGTCTCCGTCGCCACGCGCACCTGGTAGTAGGGTTCCCCGGTCTTCTGGTCGACCAGGCTGTCGGCCGTGATGTTGGAGACCTTGCCTTCGATGCCGCCGAAGATCGAGAAATCGTAGGCGGTGACTTTAATGAGCGCCTCCTGGTCGGGGCGGATGAACGCGACATCCCGGGGCGAGACCCGTGCCTCCACCAGCAAGGTCTCGGAGGTCGGCACGATCCCGGCCACGATCACGCCAGGCTGGACAAAGGCGCCGACCGTGTTGAACTCCAGCGTGTTGACGATACCGTCCACCGGAGAGCGAATGTCGGTTCGGGCCACTTTGTCGGTTGCGCCCCGAATGGTTTCGTCGACGACCGAGAGATCGGCCAGCGCCTGGGTCAGGTCGATCAGCGCCTCCTGCTGCAGCTGGAGGCCCAGCTCCTCGACCTGGAGTTGGGCTTCGGTGATGGCCGATTTGGCCTTCTTTATCGTCTCGCCGGCAAGGTTCAGCTGCCCATGGAGTTCGGTCTGTTCGCGCTCGACCCGGATCTGCTCGGTCCTGGCCATCAGCCCCTTTTTGACCATGGCCTCGACCAGCTTTGTTTCCTGGTCGCTGATGGCCAGGTTTTTGGTAAGGCGATCGGAATCGGCCATTGCCTGGTCGAGTTCCTTCTCGCGCTGATCGAGCCGGGACTTCAGCACGGACAGTTTGTTGTCGAAGTTTTCGCGTCGTGCGATCAGGAGCTTTTGTTCATTGTCGCAAATCTGCGGTGCCGCGGCCTGAATGTCGTCCGGGCAAGGGAAGGATCCCGTCAGGTTGCCGCTCTGCTCGTATTTGAGCCTGGCGATACGCACTTCCAGCGCGCGCGCCTTGGCCTGTTGTTCGCCCAGGCTGGACGTATTCAGCGTGTTGTCGAGGCGAATGATCAGATCGTTCTTCTTGACGACCTGGCCGATCTTGACCGCAATTTCCTGAACGACGCCGGGCTCACTGGCTTGAATGATCTGGGTCTTGGAGGCGGGTATGACCTTGCCGTCGCCACGCGCGATTTCATCGACTTCGGCGAAAGACGCCCAGGCGACAAAAGCGACGAACAGCGCTCCTATGATAAATATGGACGCCGATGCGAAGAATGGCGGCCGATCTTCCCTAGCAAGCATTTACCAAACCCCATTATATTGACCTGGATCAATATAATTTGTCTCAAACATTTGTTTTCTGCAGCGCCTGTATGACTTGTTCTTTCGGTCCGTCGGCGACGATCTTGCCCTGCTCGATCACGATCAGCCTGTCGGCCAGCTCGAGCATGCTGAAGCGGTGGGTGGAGACGATCAGCGTGGTGCCGCGGTCAAAGGCCACCTTGAGCTGCTTTATCAGCTGACGTTCCGAGGCCAGGTCCATCGAGCCGGATGGCTCATCCAGGAAGACGATTTTCGGCTTGGTCAGCAGCAGCCGGGCAATCGCCACCGTCTGCCTCTGTCCGCCGGAAAGGTTGGTGCCGCGCTCGCCGACGTTCATGTCGTAGCCACGCGGATGGCGGGAGACGAACTCGTCGACACCGGCAGCCCTGGCCGCGTCGATGATCTGCTCATCGGTCGCTTCCGGGCAGGCCATCAGCAGATTTTCCTTGATGGTGCCCGAGAACAGATCGCCAGCCTGCGCAACGATGCCGACCGCGGCGCGAACCTCCGACGGGTGGTATTGGCGGATGTCGATCCCGTCCAGCAGCAACTCGCCGGAAGTCGGCAGGAAGAGCCTGCCGATCAGCCGGCCCATGGTCGTCTTGCCGGATCCTATCCGGCCGATTATGCCGATCCGCTCGCCGGGCCTGACGGTGAAATTCAGGCCGGACAGAACCTCGTTTTCGGAACCGGGATAGACGAATCCGACGTTCTTGAATGCCATCGCGCCATTGCGGATCGGGCGGTTTACGAAGCCCACCGTATCCGGCCGGTCTTCCGGTTGCGCCATGATCGAGTTGACCATCCGCAAGGAGAGCATGGCCTGGCGAAACCGCGACAGTGTTATGGCGATCTGGCCGAGGGGGGCCACGGCCCGGCCCGCCAGCATCACCGTCCCGATGATCGCCCCCGTCGAGACATGCCCCTCCGAAAAGGCATAGGCGCCAGCCACCACCAGGGCGACGGTGACCAATTGCTGTATCGCCTGGGTGATGTTGCCGGCTGCCGCCGAAAGCTGCTTGATCTTCTCGGACGTGTTGGCGGCGTTCTTCGAATGCTCGCCCCATTTGCGCAGCAGATAGGCTTCGGCGCGCAGGGATTTGATCGTTTCCAGCGTGGAGATGGATTCCACCAGCAGGGACTGGCGCTGCGAAGCCTCGTTCATCGAGGCCGCGACCCGCTTGCCGATGCGCCGCTGCGTGACCAGGCCAACGGCGACCGACGCCAGGAAGGCCACGGCCGGAATGATGACCAGCCAGCCGCCGATCGCATAGATGACCAGCAGGAAGACAAACACGAAAGCGGTGTCGATGAAGACGCTGATGGTGTTCGAGGTGAAGAACTCCCTCACGAACTCATATTGCGTTATCCGGTTTGCGTACTCGCCGGTCGAACCGGGTCGCGCCGACAAGGACGAGTTGAGCACTTTCTCGAACAGCATATAGGAAATCCGAAGATCGGCCTTGCGCCCGGCATAGTCGATGAGCGACGCCCTGGCGGTCTTCAGAAGCAGGTCGAAAACGATGACGGCGCCGATGCCGATGGCCAGGACCCAGAGCGTCGATATCGCCTTGTTCGGGAGGATCCTGTCGTACACGTTCATGGTGAAGATCGGCGAGGCGATGGCGAGCAGATTGATGAACATCGCCGACAGCACGACTTTCGAATATGTGCGCCAGAAGCCGCCCATCGTCCCGGTCAGCCAATGTCGCCGCTCGATCTTCGGCGCCGAGCCGACGCTCATCGCCTCCGTGGCGTTGGCGTAGGTGATCGAGAAGGACACACCGCCGCTGATATAGCTGGCGGCGAGTTCCGATCGGCTGATCGCGGTGCGCCCGTCCTCCTGGGGGGCGGTGAAATAGTCGCCGCCTTCCTCCTCGGAGAGCAGGGCAACAGGCAACTGGCTGACGCGAAAGACAATCGCGGGAAGATCGATCCGCCCGCGCAGGAAATCGCGATGGCCAAACGCCCGCGCTTCCAGACCTATGCGTTCGGCAAGGTTGCGGATGTCGTCGACCTCGACGCGGGTATCCGACAGCGGCACGCCGGCAAACAGCACCGTCTCTGCGCTCGGTCGGCCGAGATACGCGGCAACCGCCGAAAAGCAGGCTTTGAACGCCTCCTTCGGTGAAACGATATGGGGTTGCTGATTCACGATCTGCCCGCGAGGACTGTCGGTCGCGCCTTACATCCCTGCTTACTTCTTCCTGACCGGCGCCAGAATGTCGAAGGGCAGGTCATTTTTCTGTTCCGAGGGCGTGCGCGCATAGGTTTCGGTGTCAGCCGTTTCCGGTGCGGCGAACTCGGTCCGTGCGTAGGCGTTGGCTTGCTTTGCCGGCTGGATATCCATCGTCTTCAGCAGCTCCCCGGTCGCAGCCAGAAGCCGGTACTGGGCAAAGAGTGACGCATAGGATGCGGTGTCCGCGAGCGTCGCGGTGTTGAATCGCGTATTCTGCGCATCAAGCACGTCTAGCAGCGAGCGCTGCCCGACCTTGAACTGTTCGCGATAGGACGCAACCAGCTTTTCGTTGGAGGCGGCTTGCAGCTTCAGCGTCTTTGCCAGGTCGGCCTGCCGGAAGCGGCGATCCCATGAGGTGCGAACGGCTTCTTCGATCTCGCGCAGAACCTGATGCATGGCGAGCCGCTGTTCGCTGGTGCGGCGGATCTGCTCCTGTTCATTGGCCTTGTCTATGCCGCCCCGATAGAGGTTCCAGCGCAACACCAGGCGCGCCTGCAGGTCGGATGTGTCGCCATTGTCGCCGTCGATATCGTATCCCGCCCGGGCCGTGCCCTCGGCGACGATCGAGGGACCGTACTTCGCTCGGGCCGCGTCCACCAGCGAGGCCGCCGCGGCGATATCGCTGTTGGCCATATGGACGCGCGGGTTGTTTGCTCGTGCCAGGCCCAGCGCATCGTCCAGCGACCTCGGCAGCGCGGCCGAAACGTCGCCCGGCCTCGACGCATTGGTGAGCGGTTTCCCGACGGTCTTGAAAAACCGTATCTTCGAAGCCTCCAGTTCCTCCGAGGCTTCCTGCATGCGGGCCTTGGCCGCGAACAGCCGCTCCTCGGCCTGTTGCCGGTCGGCTTCGTTCAGTCCGCCGCCCGCGATGCCTTCCTGGATGTCGTGGAGGATAGCCTGATGGAAGCCCAGGTTCTTCTTCGCCTCTGAAACGATGGAAGCCTGCAGCATGTATTCGAGGTAGTCCTGGACCACCGAGAGCCCGATAAATTCGGACCGCTCCAGCACGCGGAACGACGCACCATCGACGCGCGAGGCCTGACGATTGAGCTCGGCGCGTCTTGCGCCGCTGTCATAGACGGTCTGTGAAACCGTCAGATCGGCTTCTGCCGGGTAGAGGTTGTCATCATCGAGGGAAAGCGCGCGACGCGACGAGTTGTCGAGACGGCGAGCCCCTCCGGATGCTTCCACGTCGACGCTGGGAAGATAGAGCCCTTTTGCCTGGCGCAATTCGAATTCGATCGCCTCGCGATTTTCTATGGCCTGGCCGATCTCGGGATTGGACTCGACGGCTACCGCCACGGCCTCCTTGAGCGTGAGGGCATTTGCACCCCCGCAGGACAGCATCGTGGCTGCCATCAAAAGACCAAGGCGCTTGCCCATGGCCGAAATGCCCGTTGTTTTCATTTAGCCCGCCCCAACTTTCCCCAACGCCCTTTTTCGGGCGCCACAACCAAGCCTGGGCCCAAGCCAGGCCGGCCGTCGGTGGATCATCTACCAGATTCACGAAATATGTGAGTAATTATTAATTTAGGAAATGCTAAAAGGCTTTTTCCAGCCAGAAGACCCGCGTGATGTAGCAAAAATGGCACATAAACCGACATGTACGGTTGGTTGTGGAGACGTGCCGGCCTCTGTCGATGGCGTGGGCCGATAGATATCTTCGCAATGAGTAATCCCGGCCGTTAAGGCTTGCGCAAGTTCTGCCATCTATCATCGATTGCTAATGTGGAGGGCGACATGAAACGCAAGCCGATTCTGCTCTTTCTCTTTCCCGCTCTTGTCCTTGCTATCCTGGCGGGAGCGCGTATCGCGACATTCTTGCTGGGCGCCTATCCGGCGAGCCCCACAATGTGGTGGATCTGGCTTGAACTGCGGCCGTTGTCGACGATGTTCTGGCAACAGGTCGACTTCTATCTGGACAGCTCGATGATCCTCGATTTCACGATCCTGGCCGCCGCCTTGATCGTTAGCTGGCTTGCCTGCCACGCCCGTAAGCGGGCTCCATTCTTTCTGGCCAACCATCTGGCGCTGCTTTTCGTGGGACTGATGATAGCCGCCAGCAGCCAATCTCAGACGGCGAGCACCATTGCCGCCTTTACGGCGCCCAGCGGCCTCCAATTTTCGCTGATGGTCGATTTCTCCTGGCAGAACAGCCTGGTCCTGCTTCTGGGCACGGCCGCGTGTGTTTACTGTCACGTTGCCTTCCTCACCGAAGCGAGGCAACGCGCGGAGCTGCGGGCAATGCAGCTCGTCACCCTGCAGCGGGATCTCTAGAAGACGCCGTCAACGCCGGCGGCTTCAATTGATCTTGCGGTAATAGACCTTGCCGTCCGGCTGCTCTATGCGCTGGTAGTTGGAGTTTGGGGGAGGCG
This sequence comes from Mesorhizobium opportunistum WSM2075, assembly GCF_000176035.2. Taxonomy (NCBI): domain Bacteria; kingdom Pseudomonadati; phylum Pseudomonadota; class Alphaproteobacteria; order Hyphomicrobiales; family Phyllobacteriaceae; genus Mesorhizobium; species Mesorhizobium opportunistum. The sequence goes on from NC_015675.1 coordinate 2,742,165, forward strand.
GCGCCGAAGCGATCCTCCTTTTGGGCTGTCGCGGCGCTTCGATGACGCTGGCCTCGCTGGCGGTTTCGCTATCGAGCGCCTCGGGCGCTTCCGCCACCGCGCTGGTGGTAACCTCGGATTGTTCCGCCATATTCGGCGTACTGTTGCCGGCGACGGCGGGCGGGGTCTGCTCCAGCCTGGCAAGGCTGCCATTGATTTGGTTGAAGTTGCCCTGCAACTGGCTGTCCAGTTTTTCGAACCGGCTCTGGAAGCCGTTGTTGACCGTATCGAGCCGCGCCGCGATCCGTTGCTCGAATGCTCCGAGCTGCTCCAGCCGCGCCTCGACGGAGCGCAGGTCGTTGATGCCCCGATAGAGATAGATGGCAGCCGCCATGTTGATCAGGGTGATGAGCAAGGCGCCGGCGGCGACGACGCCGATCGCTTTTGCGTTGCCGGGTCTGTCGACGGCGACCTGTTCGCGTTTGCCAACATCGATCGCCGGCATGCCCGGCTCGCTGATCGTCGTCATTGAACCACCACCTTGGCGCCGATCGGGACGCGCTTGAAAAGGTCGATCACATCGGTGTTGGTGAGGCGGAAGCAGCCCGATGTTCCGTCGAAGCCGACCCCTGACGGGTCATTAGTGCCGTGGATTCGGTAGAGCGTGTCATGCCCGTCCCGAGACAGATAGAGCGCCCTGGCGCCAAGCGGATTGTAGGGACCGGCCGGCACCATTTCCGGCAGCTCCGGTTGGCGGGCACGCATTTCCTTTGGCGGGCGCCATTGCGGCCATTCCGTCTTGGCTCCGACCTTGACGACCCCGGTCCAGCCGAAACCATCGCGCCCGACGCTGATCTTATAGCGAAGCGCCTGGCCCTGGCGCGTCACCAGGTAGAGCGCCTTCTCGTCCTTGCGGATGATGATCGTTCCGGGCTGTTCGGCGGTTTCGAAGGCGACTGTCTTGCGCAGGCTTGGACCCATGGCCGGCAGCGGCGGAGCGCCCGCGGACCCGGCATGGGCGCCGCCCGGCATCACAAGCGCCAGGCCCGCGATGCAGGCGGCGGCCAGCCCCGAGGCGATCCGATGCCTATCGGGCAGCGTCATCGAGCCGCTCTTTGAACATCGTCTTCAGATCCTTGTTGAAGCGCGCCCGCCCGTCCACTTCCGAAGGCAGGATCGCCCGGTTCAGGGCATCGGCGAGAAGCGCGTTGTCCAGCGCCAGCGACTTGATGTGCGGCGCCTTGAATATCTTCTCCAGCTCGCTGCGCGAGAAGTGGTTCCCGAACCATTTGCGCTTGTGCTTGTTGGCGACGAGCGTGATGTTGACCGCGTTGCCGCGCAGTTCGCGGATCTTGCTGTAGAGCCGCTTGCCTTGCCGCAGCGACGCGACGTTAAGCTCGAACACGATGAAGATCTCGTCGCTCGTCGAAAGCACGGAATTGTGCCAGGGCGTATCGAGATTGGGCAGGTCGATGACGATGTCGTCGAAGCGGTAGGCGACCAGGTCCAGAAGCCGGAACACGAAATCGCTGCCACGCGGCTCGAAGGGCAGTTGCGGCCGCTCGAACGCATAGAGGGTGAGGCCGGACGGGCGCGAAAGCTTGATGACGTCCATCAGCTCGACGTCGAGCCGTTCGGGCTGGCCGATGATGCCCGTCAGGTCGAACTGGTTGAACTGGTTGATATAGGCGCCGCAATTGGCGCTCTGGAAATCAAGATCGACCAGGCAGGTCGAAGCCGCGCGCTCGGCCGATTTGGAGGCCAGGAATTCGGCCGCCGACAGCGCGAGCGTCGTGGCGCCGGCGCCGCCGCTGGCGCTGATGAAGGTGATGATGCGGCTTTTCGTTCCCTGGTTGCCGGTGTCGTGGAAGGTCACCGCGTTGAGCAGTTCCTTGCCGTCGAGCGGCTTGTGCAGCCAGTCCGAGGCGTTCATGCGCACCAGCACGCGCGTCTGCTCCGAGGTCAGCTCGTCGGAGACCGCGATCAGCGGCACGGACGCCCACAGCCCGCGCGCCTCGACGATGCCGGGCCTGCCGAGCAGCCCGCCGCTGCCGAGATCGAGGATGACGATGCCCGGACGCGCATCGGCGGGCGGACCCTTGAGAAAATCGTCCGTCTCGGAAACCCTGACGTCATAGATCGCCAGCGCATCGAGCCGCGTCGCCACCTCGCGCTTGAAATTCGCATCCGACGAAAACAGCGCCACCTGCTTTCGCTTGGTCGGCGTAACCTTGGTGTTGATGGCATTCATGATCCGGCGCTCTTCATGTCTTCGCCCGTGACCGTGCTCAGCATGGAGGGCATAGTGATGTCGTTGAAACCCATCAGTCCCTTCAGGAAGAAGAACTGGAAGGTTACGTTTTGCAGGCTGACGGCGATCGTCGGCACGGGTCCGCCCAAGCGGGTCTGGTAGCCCAAACCGCTGGCCATATAGGTGATGACGATCTTGTCGCGGTGTAGTCCCGGGAAGAAGTGGCACATGCCCGGTCGCTGGTTTGCCGCCAGCGTGGGACACGTATCATCGTTGGTATACGTCGTGTCGCCTCTGAAGATGGTACTGAAACCGGCCGCGTTGAATTTGCTGGTGTCACCGTTACAGGCCCCGGTGTTGCCGGTGTAGTAGCAGACAAAGGGCGCGTAATCGGTGGTTTTGACCGGCGCGCCCGGTGTCGTGGTTGGCGCCGCGGTCGCGAGCGCTGTCGAAACCGGATCGGAGATCGAGGCCAGCCGCGCCCCGACCTGGACCGCCTTGGTGGCCGCGTTCCATTGATAGAAGGCGTAGCCGAAATCCACGAAGCCGAAAACAAGCGAAAACAGCAGAACCGACACGAGGGTCATTTCCACCATCGCCGCACCGTCTTCCGATTTTGCAAAACGCTGGATCATGGTCAGAACCGGATCAACCGCTCCTCGTGGACGCCATGAAGCGTGATCGGTCCGATGCCGATGAACGACAGCATTCCAACACCGGTGTACGGGTAGGAGCCGACCGCGCGGACGACGCACACTTGTGCCGTGGTTGACCGATATAAGGTAACGCCGGCCGACACGGCGTCCTGGCAGGAATTGGCCATGGTTACCGTCGCAAACGATGTCGCTCCCGATGTTTGCCAGCCGCTGACGCGCGGGACGTCAGCCTGCGTCACTATGGGCTTGCCGAACACCGCGATATTCGCGGCGTAGCCGGTACAGTCGATCCCCGCCAGCCCGGCGTCGGTATACAACTGACTGTTACAGCGCGCAGCATAACGAGCGCCATCCGTAAGCCCGGCCTCCATCAACAGCTTGTCATGGATCAGGTTGCCGAATTCGAACACGCCGGCCGACAAGATCAACATCAGCGGCGTGATCAGCGTCATTTCGACAAGCACCGAGCCGCGGTGGTCGCGTCGAAATCGATCGAGGTGACGGAACAATGTTCTGATCATCGCCATCACCGATAGAGCTGCGCTTCATCACGCAGGAAGTTGTCGAGCGTGCCGCGCCCGCCTTTGCCGGTGATGTCGACCAGCTCGACATAGATGTCCTTGCTGTCCTTGATCGGCTCGGTGATGAAGAAGCTGCCGAAAGCACGCACCGGAATATTGTCGGCGCGACCGTTGAACCCTCCGATCGCATTGCAGTCGATGATGGCGCCATAGAGGATGCGCCGGTCCACCGTTGTGACCGGCGTCTGGCTGCAGGACGGCGTGCCTGTTTCACCGCCGACCGAAGCATCACTAACGATACTGTCATTGGTGAGAGGATTTCCGTCTGGGTCAAGCTCGTAACGATACATTTCGTAGCGGGTGGCGCCTACAAGCGACGCAGGCAAGGCACCGCGTGTCGGATGATTGACGGTCCAATAGCGGCTTGAATTCCAATCGCCCGTCCCCATGCGACCGCCCATAAGCGTGCAAGTTCCGGTGATCTGGCAGGAGTCCCGTTCAAGCCCTACACCCTTTGTAGGGTCGGTCTCGAAGTCGGTCTTTGCGTTGTTGCAACTGATGCTTTTGAGCCCCATGCGGACGTTGGCGGCCGGGCCATTGGCCGTTCCGATATAGTTCTTGCTGATGCCGAAGCGGGCATTCAGGCCGTCTTGCACTGGTCCGGTGCTCTGTCCAGGATCCGTGTCGACGCCATCCTGAGCATAGCAACCGACTGGTTTCACACGGGCCAGGGATGCTTCCAGGGCAGGTGATCCATTGCCGTCAGGGGACGAAAGAAAGGCGAAGTTGCCTGGCTGGTAGGAACCATTGTCGCGCAGAAGGATCTGGCGACGTCGATATGCCTGTGAATTTGCCGCCTGTTCCAGAGTCACTCCGCCGGTGAGGCTCGTATCCTCGTAAGGGTTGCACATGAAGACCGGGGTGTAATCGCAGACGCTCGACTTGAACCCGGCGACTGCGACAGCGCCGATGTTGAAGCTGTTGTTGGCAGAATTTCCTGTCAGGTACGAAGCCGGGAAAATGGCGCTGAAGCCGAGGGGGGCAACCGTCACTTGAATGAAACGCGTTTCCGGTTCGCCTGCTATCGGGTCGGTATTGGCGTAATTAGTTGTCGTGATGGGCAGATTGTCATTTGGAATAGTCTTCAGGAAACACCATGAAATGTTGCCGGCACTGTTGCATCGCACTGTGCCGCCCGGTTGATCCGAGGCAAGAAAGAACCGGCCGGACGTCGAGAAATTGCTCTCATTTTTGACCAGCTTCGCCATGGCGCGCTCGGCTCGCGCCCAGGCGCCAGTGGTACCATCCAGCTCGGCAGCGCCAGCCAAGGCAAATGCATCCGCCCCCTTCTGCAAATCGTTGTGGAGGTTGTTGACCCGGCTCATGTCGATCGCCAGCAGCGAAAAGCCGATGAGCGCCGGCAGCGTGACGCTGACGAGGATCAGCGCTATTCCCCTCTGGTCGTGCCAGAACGCGCGAACGGTCCGTAACATGACGTTACTCTCTGCTTTCTTGCGTCAGGGCCCCTCGCTTGCCCAGCGCCCTCCGCATCCCTCTGTTCAGCTCACGGCGTCACGCCCGAGCCGCCGACATTGACCGTGATCGCCGGCGGTGGTGGCGGTGGCGGCGGAAATTTGTAGCTATGCGCGACAAGCGCGGCACGCGTGCCGTCGCCCTCGATATGTGTGTTCCTGGAGTTTGGATTGAGCGGGTCGACGGTCTGCAGCATCGAATTGAACTTCTGCGTGTCGCCGGCCGCCAGGGTCACCGAATCGTAGTGGTTCAGATAGTCGGCGGCGCAGCCTGTCAGCGCGCCGGCGCACAATATGAGGATCAAGGCGCTATTTCTTGACATAGAGCATCTTGTCCTTCGATTTGAAGTCGAGCATGTGGCCATAGGGGCCGGTGACGCCGTCGCCCGTTTCATATTTGCGGATCATGTCCTTGTTCACCTCGAGCTGACCGAGCACGAAGAACTCGGGATCGTTGGCCGGTCTGGTCTTGTCGAACGGCGTCGCCAACTGTTCGCCGGGCTTCACCGGCCGCACAATGTGCGGCGTGACGATGACCACCAGCTCGGTTTCTTCCTTCTGGTTGCTCGAATTGCGGAACAGCGTGCCGATCACCGGCACCTGGCCGAGCCACGGCACCTGGTTCTGGAGCTTGGTGGTCTTGCTGGACAGCAGGCCGCCGACCGCGAAGCTCTGGCCATCGCGCAGTTCGACGACCGTATCCAATTTGCGGTTGGTGAAGATCGGGTCGCCGGCGCTGGTGAAGCCGGTCAGGTCGCTCACCTCTGGCGCCAAACTGATATGGATCTTGTCGTCGGCGAGCACGATCGGCGTGAACTGAAGATTGACGCCGAATTGCTTGTACTCGATCTGGATCAAGCCATCCTTGGTGACACTGCGGATCGGCACCTGGCCGCCTGCGTTGAAGCTGGCCGGCTCGCCGGAAAGCGTGGTGAGATTGGGGTTCGCCAACGTGCGCACCACGCCCTTGGCCTCGAGCGCCTCGATAATCAGATCGACTTTGATGTTGCTGTCGATAATCTGGGTGATTAGTGACGCGAAAGGATTGGTTTTCGACAGCAGACCCGTCACCAGGGTTCCTGGATCCGCTCCGGGTGGAGTAGTAGCTGCGATGCCGGTTCCAAAAATGGTTGCACTGCTGCCTCTACTACGGAACGACACGCCGAGGTCGCGACCGGCGTTGCGCTTGGCTTCCAGAACGCGCACTTCCAGATTGACCTGCTGGCTGTCATCCACGGTGACCGAATTGATGATGGCGTCGGGACCATATTGCTGCGCCACCTGCATGATGGCCTCCAGCGTGGCGCCGTCCTTGACATGGCCGCCAAGCCTGACCTTGCCGTTGATCGAACCGATTTCGATGCGCGACCGTGGCGATACCTGGCGGATGGCCTGGGCCATGTCACTGACGTCGACGCCGACCTCGATCTGAATGACGCCGAGCGAGCGCTTGTCGGTGGAGAACAGATTGACCGTGGTGGTGCCGGCGCCCTTGCCGATCACATAGAGCGTCCGGTCGGTCATCGGCTGCGCATCGGCGATCTTCTCGTCGCCGACGACGATGTCACCCAGATTGGCATTCACCTGGATCGTCACCGATTGCGACATCGGCAGGAACACACGATGGACGCTAGGGTTCGACACGTCGATAAATCTGTCAGCCGCATCGGCCGCGAGGCTCGTCAGCAACAACGCGCCCAGACAGGACAACGCCGCCGCCCCCATCCTCAACCAAGACCCCTGCATCCCCGTCTCCCCACTCGCTGCCCGCGGCAGCGCCAAACTCATCACCGCGCTGCTGTTATGGTTGTCGCGGCACGTCATATGTCTCGAGCTTCACACCCCGAAATACGCCCACAGTCACCTGTTTAGGCGGTTCCGGCTGCACGTATTTGACCACTTCCTTGACGACTTCCCCGGTTTCCGGAGCCGACACCACGGCCGGGGCAGGCTTCACCTTGCCCAACTCGTCGAGGCGGCTTCCCACCCGCTCCACCGCCTGGGTCAGTCCGGCAATCTTGTCCTCGGCATGCTTGCGCTCGGCAGCGGCTTCCGCTTCTGCGGCGGCCTTCTTGTCGAGCTCGGCTTGCCTTTTGGCGACGTCCGCCGGCGTTTCGCCGGTCAGGTCGGAAAGTGTAATCCGTTCGGTCGTCTCGCCTTTGCTGGCGGCGGCCTGGCGCAGCGCCAGCGACAATTGGCCGGCGCCCGCCGCCAAAGTCAGCTTCTGCGCATCCTTGGTGCTGGCCTCCAGTGTCACGGATTTCACCACTGTCGGGCTGTCCTTGCTCTCATCGGCCACCTGGTCGACGGCGAGCACCTTCATGCTCTGCAGCAAGACATCGACAAAACTTTTGTCCGTGCCGTCGTCGTCGCGCACGGTGCGTGTCAGGAGTATGTCGACCCGGTCGCCTGGGAAGACAAAGCCGGCGACGCCAAGCACGTCGTTGACCCTGATGGAAACGGCTTTCATGCCTTCGCCAAGCACCGCCGAAAGAGTGGCGCGCTGGCCGGGCCCTGTGATCTTGGTTGCGAGGACCGGCTCATTGACGCCGATCGACTGCAACGCCTGCTTGGTGCCTCCGCCAACCGGGAGATCCTTGGTCAGGAGTTCTTCCGTCGTCTTGAAGGCGCCGGCCGGAACCGCGCCCGCAGGCCAGGCGACTTCGCGCAATTTGTCGGCGGACAGTATATCGCCGAACTTCAGCGCCACCGCAGCCACCACGACCGTGTCGCGCTGGACTTCATTCGTCTGCGCAATCGCGCCACGCTGGTTGGCCAGCCAGATATTGGCCAGCACAACGGCCAAAACGCCGAAGACGCCGGCAAGGACAATCATGATGATGGTGTTCGCGCGCATAGCCCAACCCGCCCATTGGCTTACGATCGCCCCTCAAGAGACAATCGCCTTTCGTCCGAAAGAGTCGGCCCAGGCAACTGCCCGGGCCGACTCCAAGTTGTTACGCCGGATTCGGCGATGAGGTCGTCAACGTGCTGTTGAGCGTAACCCACTTGCCGCTGACCCAGGTGCCGACCAGTGCAACAGTGGCGATGACCGCGACCGTGATGATGCCGAGCAGCACTGTATATTCGACCATTGCAGCGCCGTTCTCGTCGTCGCGGAACTGCCGGGTCATCGTCATGAGCTTCTTCATGTCAATTTCTCCCTTTGGAGGTTTGAACCCGACGAGACAGAGCTAGGAATGAACCCCATACCCAAGCATCCCCCGTCACCTCAATCCTAGGTCCCACGAAAAAGCAGAGTCAAATGCGATTAAGTGTTTGTTTACGTTTGAATACCTGATCGGGCGGGGTTTCAGTCGGTTTTAATTTTGACAAGACCTTGATTCGATTAATTTTTCAAGTGATCTTAACCATTCGTTCACAATTTAGCGCTAGCTTATATAGCGGCATGAAATATTAGCAATACCGCATATCCCTTTATATCTAGGGGGTTACGGGGAGTTTCCGGCACAACGCCATATGTTGCGCTCCGCAAGGTTCCGTCAGGCTGGACGAGGAGGAGCCTCGGGTAAATAAAAACGATATTTTTGGCGCCGCTTGCTTAACTATGTTGTAAGTAATGGCTCGCGGTTCGTTCCCAGGCGCTTGCCCGCTCCCGTGGTTAATGATTAGTTTAGACAATTCGAATGTAGCGGGGGCTAATTTTTCGTGTTGAGTCGATCGGAAGCCGGGCAGGCGGGAGGTGGGGAGCGGTTCGCAAGACCACTGCCGGATCGCGCACGCGACGTGACCCAGCTAGGCGCCAATGCATATTCGCGGTTCGATTCCAGACGGATTTTTCACAAGAGCCGGGTTCTCGTCCTGATTGTGGCCTTGCTCATGGGGCTTGGGGCCGTAGACTTGATCTGGCTTCCGTTCTCGAATGTGGCTGTCGCCCCAAGTTTCTGGATCGATACCGCCTCCATAGTGGTGCCTTTGGGCGTGCTGTGGGCGTCTCTTGGGGCGATGCGCTACCAGTTGCGCAAGACACCTTTTCGCTATCGCGGCATCGTGAGGGAGTTGGCGGGCAGGACCGAGGCGCTGGTAGGGAACTTCAGTGTTGTCACCTTGTTCTCGGTAGGGCTCCTGCTGTTCTCCTATCTGGCGAGCGCGACAAGCCGGCCTTTGATGGATAAATATCTGGCTGCGGGGGATGCTGCCTTGCACTTCGATTGGGTTGCCTATGTCGGTGGGCTGAACAATCACCCCTGGATTGCGGCCGCGCTTTCGCAAGCCTATTTCAGTCTGAAGATTCAGCTGTTGCTGCCGACGGCAATCCTGGCCTTTACCGGTCGATCGGGCCGCCTGTTGGAATACGCCGCTCATTTTGGGCTTGCCGGTTGTCTGACGTGCCTGATCGCAATGGCCGTGCCGGCGGCCGGCACTCTTTATTTCTACCACCCTTCGCCGGATCTTCTGAGTGCCTTTGCTCCCGGCGCCGGATCGCGGCATCTGGAACAGCTTTACGCGCTCCGCACGCAGCAGCCGTTCCTGATCGAGCATCCGGAAGGCCTTATCACATTCCCATCCTTCCACTCCGCCCTGGCCGTGATATTCGTCTACTCGGTGCGCGGCATACGCTTCGTGGCGCTGCCTGTGTTCCTGCTTGACGCCATGCTGTTATTGGCCACGCCGGCCGAAGGCGGTCACCATCTGGTGGACATTCTCGCCGGTGTCTTGATCGCGGCTGCGGCGATTCAATCTGTCCGCTTGATTGGCGGCGCCGGCGCCTTGCGATCGGCAAACAGTTTCAGGGCAGGCGAATTCGAGGGCAGCACAAAATGCTAGGCCGTTTCCTCAAGGGACCGGCAGAACAGCCGGCACAGCAACGTGTGTCGCTGCCTGCGGCGCCAACGCCGGCGATCCCGGACCTTGCGCCGCACGGCGATGAGTTCCTTGCTTTGAAAGTCGATCTCCATCGGCATCTAATTGACCGGTTCAACCTCACGGCGCTTGAAACGGCGTCGAAGGACGAGATCCTGAACGAGATCCTGCCGATCGTTCGCGAATTCGTTCGTGGTCGAAACGTGCCGCTGAACGCCCGCGAGCTCGACCAGCTTACAAGCGACACCGCCGACGAGATGCTCGGATTGGGGCCGATCGAACCATTGCTCAAGGACGATTCCATCGCCGACATATTGATCAACACGCACAAGCGCGTGTTCATTGAACGGCGCGGCGTGATCGAGGAAACGTCGATCCGCTTCCGTGACGAGGCGCATTTACTGCGTGTCATCAACAAGATCGTCTCGGCCATTGGCCGGCGCGTCGATGAATCAGCGCCCATGGTCGATGCCCGTCTGGAAGATGGCTCGCGCGTCAACATCGCGGTGCGCCCGATCTCCGTGGACGGCCCGCTAGTTTCGATCCGCAAATTCTCCAAGAACCCTTACTCGCTTGAACGCCTGATGGTACTCAATTCGATCCGGCAGCCAATGGTCGATCTGCTGCGGATCGCCGTGCAAGCGCGCAAGTCGATCCTGGTTTCGGGCGGCACCGGCAGCGGCAAGACGACCCTGCTCAACGCGCTGTCGAGCTACATTCCGTCCAAGGAGCGCCTGATCACCATTGAGGACGCTGCGGAACTGCAATTGCAGCAGCCGCATGTCGGCCGGCTGGAGACGCGCCCGCCCAACGTCGAGGGCAAGGGCGAGGTGCGTCAGCGCGAATTGCTGAAGAACGCGCTGCGCATGCGGCCGGATCGCATCATTGTGGGCGAGGTGCGCGGCGAGGAAGCCTTCGACATGCTGCAGGCGATGAACACCGGCCATGAGGGCTCGATGACCACCATCCATGCCAACACGCCGCGCGATGCGATATCGCGGCTTGAGCAGATGGTCGGCATGGCCGGCATGCCGATGAGCAACGATTCCATCCGGGCGCAGATTGCGTCCGCCATCGACATCATCGTCCAGACACAGCGTCTTTCGGATGGAGGCAGGCGCGTAACATCCATATCGGAGCTGACCGGCATGGAAGGCAATGTCGTCCAGCTTCAGGAAATCTATCACTTCGTTCGCCGCGACGTTGGCACGGATGGAACGATTATCGGCGAGTTTCGCGCCACTGGTGTTCGACCGCGCTTTGCCCAGGAGGCGGCGACGCTTGGCCATCAGTTCGCCAAGGATGCCTTCAATCCTCAGGTTCCGTTATGATCCCGACCGGCCAGACCCTGCTCTACTTCATTTATGTCTTGGCGGCCGCCTCGGTGATTCTCGCCGCCGAGTCATTTTTTCTGTCCTTCGCTGGGCGACGGACGAGGGCAGGAATCATCAACCGGCGCTTGCGACGACTGGGTGAGGACTCGCCCGCCGAACAAAGCCTGCAAGGCCTACTGCAAGAGCGCGGCCTGACGGCCTCGGGCGATTTTATTTTCGGCGCGGTAGCTTTGAACCGGCTTTATACGCAATCCGGCATAACCGGTAACCCGTTGGCATTTGCCGCGGTATTCCTGCTTGCCGGTCTGGTGCTGGCGCTGATGCTGCCATTGCTGTTGGGTTTCTCTGCCATCGTCGCGGTCATTGTCTTTCTACTCGTCGGCCTCGTCCTGCCACTCATGGTATTGCGGCGCGCGCGAAACAAAAGAATCCAGAAATTCGCCGCGCAACTCCCGGATGCGCTCGACATGATCGTGCGCTCGTTACGGGCCGGTCACCCAACCACCGTGGCGATCGGACTTGTCGCGCGTGAGATGCCGGACCCGCTCGGTACCGAATTCGGCATCGTGTCCGACGAAATCACGTTCGGCCTCAGCTTGGAACAGGCCGTGCGGAAGCTCTCGCAACGTGTAGGCTTCGAAGGGCTCCATCTGCTTTCGGTTTCCCTCTCCATTCAGGCCAAGACCGGCGGCAACCTGACCGAAATCCTGGCCAATCTGTCCTCCGTGCTGCGCGAGCGTCGCAAGCTGCGCATGAAGATCAAAGCGCTTTCCGCCGAGGGCCGAATGTCGGCCTGGATCATCTCGTTGTTTCCGGTTGTCATGTTCGGCATCCTGCTGCTCGTGGCGCCAAAATTCTACGGAGAAGTGTGGGATAGTCCGCTCATCCTGCCAGTATTCGTGATCTTCGGATTGTGGGCGCTGCTCGGTGATTTCATCATGTACCGCATGGTGAATTTTGATTTCTAAGTTGGGAGGCATCTCCATTCTAACCTTTATCGAAGACCCGACCGTTCTGCTCTCCGTTGCCGTTTTTCTTGCAGCGGCGGCGCTTTTTGTGCTGGGCGCCCTGGTGATCATGCCGGCTATCCAGACGAGACGGCTGGTCGAGCAAAGTCTTCTTTCCGAGGGGATCACCAATCGTCGATCGCTCTATGCGCAACAGGAACTCAACAGGATATCGGCCAAGCGGCCTGTCGATGCCTATTTCCGCACTCTTGAGAAGGAACGCGGCGAGCCGAATGCGCTGGAAGCAAAATTGTTTCGAGCCGGGTTTTATCAGGCAAGCGCGCCGACAATTTACACGCTGACGCGCCTCGGAGCGGTCTGCGTCGGGTTTCTTGGTACTTACGCTGTTCTGACGGCAGTATTGCCGCCGCAGGTGCCCGGCTTCGCAGCTTTTGCCGGTGCGGCACTGATCGGGCTTGGTTGCCTCGTCATCCCCAGCATTGCACTTGACCGGTTCGAGAACGGCCAAAAGCGGATCTATCGCCGTGGCTTTCCCGATTTCATGGATATGATGATCACCTGTGCGGATGCCGGTATGAGCCTCGAGGCGGCCGTCGAGCGCGTCGGCGCCGAACTGGCCGGCACCCACAAATGGCTCGGCATCCAGTTGTCGATCATGACACTGCAGTTGCGCGCGGGTAAGCCGCTGCGCGAAGCGTTACGCGAGTTGGCTGACCGAATCGGGCTTGAGGAAGCGCGAGCCTTGGCTGTGCTGTTCCGCCAATCCGAGGAACTTGGCACAAGCCTGACGGACGCTTTGCGCATTTATAGCGACGAGATGCGCGGCCAGAGAATTTTGCATGCTGAAGAACGCGCCAACGCGCTTCCGGTCAAGATGATGATTCCGCTCGGGCTTTGTATCTTTCCCGTCGTGATGATGGTTATCATGTTGCCGCTGATCATCCGGATGAAAGGCGTTTTCTTCTAGCTGCTTATATGCTTTGGTCCTAATATGAGTCGGGGACCCTTTGGGGATAGAATATGAAGAGGGTTATTGTAGCCGCGGTCTGTCTGTTGGTGACGGCGCTTGCCGGCTGCCAGACGAACGGCGCGGACACCACAGGTGGTGTCGTCCGCACCAACGAACCGTCGAAAGGCGACGTAACGTCGTTCGGCGATGCCTTCGATGGGGTGAAGACGGTCAGCGACGTTGAATATTACGCCTCGGACCAGGCCGTCGCGGAAGCCAAGAACCAGTTTCGGGCAGAGAATTACGGCAATGCCGGCGCCCTGTTCTTCAAGGCGACGCAGCTCGCCCCCAATGACGGCGGCGCCTGGATGGGACTGGCCGCCTGTACCGACCGAATTCACCGCTTCGATCTTTCCGATAGGGCCTATGGCCGAGCCTTCAAGCTGATGGGTGCGTCGCCCGAATATTACAACAATGTCGGCTATTCCTACCTGCTGCGCGGCAAGTTGCAGGACGCACGCAGCAATTTCCTCAAGGCCTACGAACTGGCGCCCAACGATCCGACCGTAGCCAACAATCTGAAGCTGCTGTCGTCAAGCGTGCAGAATATCGAGCGCTAGCATGTTGCTCGTCGAAGCGCTGCTGCTGAACGTGCTTGCCATCCCTCTGCTGGCAAGGATTGCGTGGCTCGACTTCAAGACACAGAAGATTACCAATCGCGACGTGCTGCTGCTGCTTTGCCTGGGAGCGGGGCGGCTGCTGCTGCTTTCGCTCCAGTCCGGATCCTGGTGGGACATGGGGCTGAGTGCCATTGCCGCGCTTCTGTTGCTTGTAGCATTCTTCCCGTTCTGGGTGCTGCGCAAGGTCGGTGCAGGTGATGTCAAGCTGATGGCGGTCATGCCGTTTTTGACCAGTGGCAGCGGCCTTGTCCTGTTTTCCATGTTGTTGCTGGTCTTTGCCTTGATCACAGTAACAGTGGTGAAAGCACCGTTCATGCTGCCCGAGGGCGCGTTTCGGCTCTACATCCAGCATATGGACCGCAAGGGCGTCGTGCCGTTTGGAGTCCCGATCTCCGTGGCGGCAATCTGCACGGTCGCGTTCCAGATATACAGCTATTCGTTGGTCTATGGTTTTGCTCAAGGATGAACGAAGGGCAAGTCATTCGACATTAGATTTCGATATTCCGTCAGGTTTATCAAATGGAACCGTCTATATTAACTATCATAACGCTATTTAATTCTGACGTAAATGAAATGCTTGAATGCTTCTATGGAATGGAATTGAATGGAGTGGAGAGCGGAATGTTGACCGAAGATTTTGCCGGACGCGTTGCCATCGTCGTTGTCGTGGCGGTTCTGGCGACCTTCAGTGCGATTCCTCTGCTCATTCATTTTCAACAGGATACCTCGGCAAGTTCGTTGGCTGTCGTCACCCGAACGGCAACGGTTGTGTTTATGCTGCTGCAGCTCATCATGACGATCAGCCGCCTTCCACCGAAGGGAACTGCCCGAGGACTCGAGTCGAGGGTAACCTCCATTACCGGAACGTTCCTGATATTGGTTGCGGCGTTTCTGACCCCGGCGCTGGACAGTGAAACGGTACAGGTGGCGGCTCTTTGCCTGATATTCATTGGCACGGTCAGTTCGATTTTTTGTCTTTACTGGCTCGGCCGCTCTTTCTCCATCATGGCCACCGCCCGGAAGCTTGTTACCTCAGGCCCATATTCAGTTGTCCGCCATCCCCTCTATGTCTGTGAGGCGGTATTCGTTTTCGGCATCATCATTTCGCATTTTTCGGCGCTGATGGTGGCGCTGGGTATGCTCCAGTTTCTTTTGCAGTATCGACGCGCCAGGAATGAGGAGGCTGTCCTGCGGCAAACCTTCCCGGAATACGCCGATTACGCTCGGCACGTCCCCATGCTCTTGCCGCGGTTCCTTGGTGGGGCCATACCAAACCCCGGCGGCCAATAGTCAGGGCCCGCCCGGTTGATCTGGTCCTTGCAAGTACTTCGCTTCGTCGCCGCGCTGATGGTCGTCTATGTCCACGCAGCCAGACTGCCGTTACGGCCACCGGATCCAATGGCCTGTTACCTCATGATTTTCAGGTGGCCGGCTTCGCGGGCGTAGACATCTTCTTTGTCATATCGGGAGTGATCATTGCCAGGACGGCACCTGGTCTGACCTGGCGATCTTTCGCCTGGAGACGGTTCCGGCGCATTGTTCCGCTCTACCTGCTGATCAGCATCCCCTATGCGATCGTCGCCTACAGAACCGGCTTCGGCTGGCGGGACGCGTTGGCGACGCTCTTGCTATGGCCGGCTACCGATCAAATGACCGCGCCAGCACTGCCGGCGGCCTGGACGCTGTGCTTCGAAATGCTTTTCTACGCCGCCGCGACCATCGTTCTCATTGACCGGCGGCTGCTGGTCGGACTCGTCGGTATTTTCGGCGTCGCGATGATGTTTCGCTCGGCGGGTCCGGTCCCGCAGTTTCTTGGTAACCCGCTGATCATCGAGTTCGGCTTCGGCGTCGGTCTCGCCTACATGCCCAAGTGGAAACCGGCGGTTTGGTGCTTGCCGATCGGCGCCGTGGCGATGATAGGCACCGGCTTCATCGGGATAGCGCCGGGAGGGGGGACGATGGAGTTTCTCGCCGGCGATAACGGCTTCCAGCGCGTGCTGGTCTACGGTCTCCCGGCGGCGATGATCGTTTTCGGCACGATGCAGATCGACGCGAAACCGAGCGTCTGGACGTCCCTCGGCGATGCCTCCTATATGCTCTACCTGATCCACACTCTGCCGATAACGCTGCTTCTGATGGTGTGGACCGCTTTTCCGATTCCTCCGGACCTTGTCATCGTGATCGGCACAGCCACATCAGTTCTTTTCGCTTGGCGGATGTACATCCGGTTCGAGCTGCCGCTGCGCAAATTCCTGCGCCGGCATGATCCCCACCTGGAAACTGGCTTCCGTCCTGCATAAAGGATCGATGGCTACTGCCCGCAGGCAATCCCAGGCTCCCGGCAGCAATCCTCGACAAAATCAGCTGTGTTTATTCGCGAATGGCCCTGTATCTTTATATTCGCAAATGCTAATAAATGATGGTTCGCGGTACCGACGACCCCCCAGTACCCCCAAACACCGCGATCGTCGAGCGTCGGCGAACCAAGCCCTCCAACCCCGGTTTGCCGACGCTCATTCGGGCTTCGACGGCAAGGATGTTTGCCACTCCAACGGCAATCGATCGCGTCCGCGGTCGCATTGCCGCAAAACCCTGAGGTGCCTGTCGCGAGACGCGATGAAATGCGATCCGAGGGCCTTCAGGCTCCCGTCAGACGTACCCGCGCCAGGAGTTGCCGTGGTGATCAAGGTTGGAAGAAAACTCCTGGTGTTGGGTCTGTTGCTGGCGATAAGCGGCTGCCAGAGCGGTCACCGCTATCGGTCAGGTCCGAAGCCCCACGTCAGCCACGCCGGCCGCACATGCAGCCCGAGCGGCTTCGGGCAGATGGCGCATTGCTTCTAGAAGCAATTCCAGGAAAAGTGTGAAGCGGTTTTCCCGGGAAAAGCGCGTAGCGCTTTCCCTTGGGAATTGCGTCAAAACAAAGAGTTGGAACCTCGTCAGGAAAAGCGCGTAGCGCCTGTCATGCCACGCGACGATGAATTCGTTGAAGAAGCGGCCTTTCGAGGAAGCCTTCCTGAAAGCGGCATAGGTCGCCGGGGCAACGTCCAGATAGTCGTAGCGATTGCCGCTCGGCACGAACCAGACGGAGAGGATCCTGGTGGCGGGATCGTATTGTGTGTTCCGGATCGCGGTCGACGGCATATCGGCACCTGACTGCCCAGCCGGATTAACCCGCCAGGCCTGGTCCGGTTCCGTGCCGCGCCGTGGCCCCCACGGCGCTCATGCCGTCGCCAATGGTCATCAGGCTGGCATCCGGATGCTGGTGGATTGGGTGCGCGAAGGCCCGAGTGCGGCGGCATTCTGGACCAGCGCGCGCATGTAGCCCAACGCAAATGCCTTTCCGGCGTGCCATGGCGCGTCGCAGGACATTTCCGGCGTATGATCGGGGATCATCACGCCGTCATAGTTTTCATCGCGCAGGATGCGCACGATCTCGGCCATGTCGATATCGCCATCGTCGACGAAGGTCTCGTGATATCTGGGCACCTTGCCGCGCACGTTGCGGAAGTGGATATAGCCGATGCGTTTGGTCCGGGCGAAGCGCCGGACATGTCCGTAGATCTCGTCCGAGCCCGGCATTTCCTGCAGCGAGCCGAGACAGAGTTCCAGTCCGTTCGATGGCGAATCGACGATGCCCATCAGCCGGTCGTATTTCTGCGGCCGGTTGACCAGCCGCGCGGCACCACGCAGCGCCTCCGCCGGCGGATCGTCGGGATGCGCCGCCAGCATCACGCCGGCCTCCTCGGCCACAGGAACGAGTTCCTGCAGGAAGCCGCCGAGCCGCTGCCAGAGTTCCTCGCTGCTGACCGACACCGGTTCGGCATTCGGCCGGCCGGCACGGTAGCGCATGTTCCAGACGACGCCGTCGGGCAGCGGCAGGTCGGGGTCGATGGCGGCGAGATCGAGCCCCACCGACATCGCCTCGCCGCGCGCGAACGGCCCGCGCGACCAGCCCCAGACCCCGGCGATCGAAAAATTGTAGCCGATGCAGGGAATGCCGGCACGCCCGGCATCGCGGACAAGCCGCTTCAAGCCTTCGATCTGCCTGGCCCTGTCGGGACCGCCGAGCAGCACGTCCGACCAGAATCGCGGCGAGAAATTTTCGATCGCGGCGATCTCCAGACCATTGTCGCGCACGGTCTTCACCAGGCCGGCGAAATCCTCGTAGTCCCAGAATTCGTCGGTGGAGCAGTCGCCCCAGCCTTCCTTCTCGCTGCCGGCGGACAGCGAAGGATCGCGGCCGCGAAAATAGTTGGTGAGGTGGGCGACGACATGAGTGGCGCCCGCCTGACGGGCGAAGCGGAAATTGTCGGGGGTGAGCGACTCCCGGTAAAGGCCAAGACCGATCTTCATGGTCTACTTCACGCCGATCCCGGCGGTCAGGCCGCCATCTATTTTGTAGTCGGCGCCGGTGCAGAAGCCGGCTTTCGCCGAACACAGGAAGGCGATGAGCTCCGCCACCTCCTCCGGTTCGCCGATACGGCCAAGCGGATGCGCCGCCCCGAAGCGCCTGTAGGCCTCTTCGACATCGGCGTCGCTGCCGCCTTCGCCACGCGCGGCCTTCTCGAGGATCGGCGTGCGGATCGAGCCCGGGCTGACGGAATTGACCCGGATGCCGGATGCCGCGTAATCGAGCGCCAGCGAGCGCGTCAGCGTATGGATGGCGCCCTTGGTCGTGGCATAGGCGGCCACATTCTGCTGGCAGGCGAAGCCCTGCACCGAAGCGACGTTGACGATGGCGCCGCCGCCGCGCTTGACCATCTCCGGAATGCCGAAATGCGCGGTCAGGTAGATCGAACCGACATTGACGGTCATTGCCCTGTTCCACGTCTCCCAGTCGGTCGTCGTCGCGGTTCCATAAGGATGGACCGCCGCGGAATTGACGATGATGTCGATGCCGCCAAACCGTTCGACGCCGGCCGCGACCGCGTCGCGAACCTGGTCGGAAACCGAGACATCCACTGTCTGCACCAGCGCCTTGGCTCCGGCCTTGAGGAGGCCTTCCTGCATGGCGGCATTGGCCGCCCGGTCGATGCCGCAGGCTATGATGGCGGCACCGCCCTGCGCCAGCCGCCTTGCGGTGGCGAGTGCTATTCCAGTCGTGCCGGTGATCAGCGCGACCTTGTTCTCAAAATCAGACATGGTGCAAATCCTTGGAAGAAGGCAAATCCCTGGAAGAAATCGGGGTCCGTACGTTTTCGAGGTCGTCGGGAACGAAGCGCAAGCCGAAATCGAGATGCCGGCTCATCAGATAGCTGTAGGCGATACGGTCTCGCGCGCGCAGCGCCGCGATGATCTCGCCATGGGCACGGCGTGTTTCGCTGAGGATCGGCCGGATGGATTTGCCGACGGTCATGATGTGCAGGATGACCGGCGACAGGAACTGATAGGTCTGCACCAGCATGCGATTGCCGGCGAGCTTCACCAGCGCGAGGTGGAAATCGAAATCGCGCTGCGCGGCCTCCTGCACATCCTTGCTGGCCTCTATCCGGCCGTTGACCTCGTCAAGGGCGTCGATTTCGGTGGCGCTGGCATTGAGGATGACGTGGTCACCGATGCTCACTTCGATGATACGGCGAAAGCCCTGGATGTCGTGAAAGGAGGTCTTCGAAATGTCCATCTGGGCGGCGAAGAAATTCTGGATCGCGACATTCTGGCGATCGGCCAGCACGGCGCCGACACGCGGCTTGGGATCGATCAGACCATAGGTCCGGATCGTGCGCAGCGCCTCGCGTATCGTGTTGCGGCTGGCGCCGAACAGTTCGCAAAGTTCCCGTTCGGTGGGCAGCACGTCGCCGACGGACATCGAGCGATTGCGGATGAGGTCAAGGATCTGCCGTACGGTCTGGTCGACGGCCGAACTGCTGACCCCGGCGTCGTCTGTCGCTCGAGTCAGGTCGGAATCATCTTGTTCCACGCGAATACCTCTTGTCATTTGTTGGACCAAGGCTACGGCGAACACGATGGGAAATCAACTGGAAGCGGGATGAAATGGCCAGAGGTAGCTCTTGGGAGTCATAGTCTGGCTTGTTGACAGCCTTGTGGTCCAACAATATGGTTGCCGAAAATGTCGAGGAGGCTTCATGGAACAGTGTTGGCGCTGGTATGGTCCGGATGATCCGGTGACGCTTGAGCATGTCAAGCAGGCTGGAGCGACCGGCGTGGTTTCGGCGCTTCATCACATCTATGACGGCAGGGCCTGGTCTGAGCCCGAAGTGCTCGAGCGCAAGCGGATCATCGAGGCCGCCGGCCTGACATGGTCGGTCGTCGAAAGCATCCCGGTCCACAATTCCTTCAAGATCGGCGCGCCAGAACGTGAGCGCTATGCCGGCTACTATCGCGACTCGATCCGATCGCTTGCCAAGGCCGGCATCGCGACGATCTGCTACAATTTCATGCCCGTGGTCGACTGGACCCGCACGGACCTGGCCTATCGGCTGCCGACGACGGGCTACGCCCTGCGTTTCGATGCGATCGATTTCGCAGCCTATGACCTGTTCGTGCTGAAGCGCAGGAATGCCGAGGCAAGCTATACGCCGGCTCGTATCGCGGAGGCCGAGACGCGGCTGAAGGAATTGGCGCCTGAGAAGATCGACCAGATCGAGCGCAACCTCATCGCCGGCCTGCCGGCGACCGAGCGCAGCTACAACCGCGACAGCTTTCGCGAGGCGCTGGCGGAATACGATGCGATCGGCCCGAAGGAACTGCGCGAAAACCTTGCCTGGTTCCTGCACGAGATCATTCCGGTGGCTGAAGAGGAAGGGGTGCGCATGTGCATCCATCCCGACGACCCGCCCTTCTCGCTCTACGGCCTGCCGCGCATCGTCTCGACCGCCGAGGATGCGCGTTTCATCCTCAAAACCGTCGACAGCCCGGCCAATGGCCTGACGTTCTGCACCGGCTCCTACGGCACGCGCGCCGACAACGACATCGTCGCCATGGTCAAGGAATTCGCCGACCGCATCCACTTCGTTCATCTGCGCAACATCACCATCGAGGAAGATGGCTCCTTCTATGAGGCCGAGCATCTCGAGGGCGGCACCGACATGGCGCATGTCATTCTAGCTCTGATGCAAGAAGAGACGCGTCGCCGCGGGGAAGGCCGTGCCGACTGGCGGATCCCGATGCGTCCCGATCACGGTCACCTGCTTGCCGACGACATCGGCAAGAAGAAGATCAACCCCGGCTACTCACTGATCGGTCGGCTGAAAGGCCTCGCCGAACTGCGCGGCATCATGCGCGCCGTGGAGCGGTTCGGGCTGGCATGAGGATGGTCGGCGGGCGATAGCTTCGCCGTTTGCATATGTAAAAACTATTTGTCTAGGTGAAAATACCTGCTACTACAGCGGGCCGGGCACGCATGCCCGGTTCCAGGGAGGAATTGCCTGAAATGACAAGACTGCGCGGTCTTGCGTGGGATCATCGACGTTGCTGGGGTCCGCTCGACGCCAGTGTCGGGCCGTATTGCGCTGGCAATCCGGGCCAGGAAATCGAATGGGACCGCCGCAGCCTGTATGAATTCGGCGAGGGTGCGCTCGGCCCGGTGCTTGCCGCTTACGATCTGGTCGTATTCGACCATCCCTTCATCGGCGACATCGCGCAGGAGGAGCTGATGGTGCCGTTCGACGCCTATCTGTCGGCGGAGCAAATCCAGTTCTTCGAACGCGATTCCGTCGGTGCGTCCTGGCAATCCTACGAAAAGAACGGACGCCAGTGGGCGCTGCCCATCGATGCCGCCTGCCAGGTCGCTTCCTATCGCCCGGATCTCCTGGAACGCTACGGGCCGGTGCCGCGCACGCATGACGATGTGGTCGAACTCGGCCGGCAGGCGCGCAAGGATGGCAAGTGGCTGGGCCTGCCCTCGGTGCCGACGGATGCCATGTGCATGCTCCTGACGCTTGGCCATCCACAGGAGAACGGCGAGCACTTCATTGCCCGGGACACGATCGAACAGGCCATCGGGCAGTTACGCGAGCTTGCGGCACTGTCGCATCCGAACTCAGCGAAATGGAACCCGATCCGCTGCTACGACCACATGATCGCGCATGACGACGTGGTCTATGTGCCGTTCGCCTTCGGTTATGTGAATTACGCCGCGAAGACCGACAGGCCGTATCTGCGCTTTGCCGACGTGCCGACGCCGCGCTCCGCAGGCGCCTTGCTCGGCGGCGCCGGCATCGGCGTCAGCGCCCAGTCGAAGCACAAGCAGGAAGCGATCGACTATGCGCTGTTCCTGTGCTCGCCCGAATATCAGCGGGGCGATTATGTCAGGTCGGGCGGCCAGCCGGGATCGCTGGCGGCCTGGAAAGATGTCGAGGTCAACCATCTCTCCGGCAATTTCTTCAGTTCGACGCTTGCGACGATCGCCTCGTCCTATCTGCGCCCGACGCATCCGGGCTTCATCGCCTTCTTCCGCGAGTGCGCGCCGCATGCGGCTGCCGCCATCGCCGGAGACATGCCGGCGGCCGAACTCGCCGACCATCTGAACCGCCTCTACCGCGAAACCCGGCAGGGCCAGCCGCAACGGAGCGTTGCGTGATGGCCAGTGTCGCCGAGACACCAGACGAAGCCGAAGGCAGCCGCAACGGTTACCGCGTGCCGGCTGTGGAGAAGGCGCTCGACGTCCTGGAGTTCATGGCCTCCAGCGCCGAGACGCTGACCCAGACCGAGATCGCGGCCGCCCTCGGCCGCTCCATCCACGAAATCTACCGCATCCTGCTTCTGCTGGAGAAGCGCGGCTACATCTTCCGCACGCAGTCCGACCGCTTCCGGCTGTCGCTGAAACTGTTCGAACTAGCGCACATGCATCCGCCGGTAAACCGGCTGGTCGAATGCGCGCTGCCTGTGATGCGCGAATTGACCGCCAATGCCGATCAGAGCTGCCATCTCGTGGTGCGAGAGGGCCGGAGCGCGCTGGTGGTGCTGCAGATCGATTCGCCGCTGCCGATGCGTTATTCGGTTGCACTCGGGTCGCATTTCCCGATCCTCGAAACCAGTTCGGGTGCTGTGCTGCTTGCCCATTCGAACCGCGCCGAGCGCGAGCGCATCATCGAGCGCATCGTGGCCGCCGGTGAAGGGCAGGGCACACGGGCCGAGATCGAGGCTCGGCTGAACGAGGCGGCAAGGCTCGGCTACGAAATGCGCGCTTCGCTCGCGGTCGAAGCCTGCACCAACATCTCCATGCCGGTGCGCGATCATACCGGCGCCGTCATCGCCGCGCTCACCGTCCCGCTGCTGCCGCAGAAGGCGGCGCGGTTTGACCAGCAAACCGTCTTCGAGCGTACCCGGGCCGCCGCCGAGAAGATATCGGCGGCACTTGGCTGGGGCGAATCCAACTCTTCGTTACGTGCCGACCCGGAACGGCGGGATTACCCGTTCAGCGACTAACAAAAGCGATAAAACCTGGGAGAAGAAAATGCACCGGTCCAAATCAATCCTGTTCGCATCCGCGGCCCTGCTGGCCCTGGGCGCCGCGGCGGCGCATGCCGAGAACATGCCCAAGCGCATCGGCTATGTCACCAACTACGCCACCCATGAGTGGTACCAGAACGTCATCAAGGGCATGAAGGCTCACGGCAAGGAACTCGGAATCGAGGTCGAGGTCCAGGACGCCAATCTCGACATATCCAAGCAGGTCGCCGCGGCCGAGGATTTCATCGCCAAAGGCGTCGACGTGCTGATCATCACCCCGGTGAATGAAGAAGGCGTGGTGCCGCTGCTGCGTCAGGCCAAGGCCGCCAACATTCCCGTGGTGCTCGAAGGCAACCCCGTCAAGGGCATGACCACGATGGTCGCCATCTGCGACTACGACACCGGCTACATGTCCGGCGTGGAAGCCGGCAAATACGCCAAGGACAAGCTCGGCGGTGTCGCCAAGGTGATGAATGTCGGCCTTCCCCTGCTTTCCGCCACGGTGCTGCGCTCGCACGGCTTCATGGACGGGCTGAAGACCATCATCCCCGACGCGGTCATGGTCCACGACCTTGATGGCGGCGGCAATCCGGACCGCGCGCTCGAAGTGTCTTCGGCCGCGCTCGCCAAGAATGCCGACATCAACATCATCTATGGCATCAACGACTCGTCCTCGCTGGGTGGCCTGCAGGCCTGGAAGGCGGCCGGCAAGTCGCAGGATGGCTTGCTGACCGTCGGCACCGGTGGCGAGGGCCTTGCCTTCATCAACGCCATGCAGAACGAGCCGTCGTACCGCATCGAGGCAGCGATGTTCCCTGAAAAGGAAGGCTTCACCGCCATTGACGCCGCGGTCAAGCTCTTCAACAACGAGGAAGTGCCGGAGCACATCGTCAGCCCCACCGCGCCGATGAACGGCGAGGACTGGAAGAAATACTACGACTATGACGGCACCACCCGCACCATCAAATGGGATGCCGTCAACGCACTGCAGCCACCGGCAAAATGCATGAAGACCTCGGCTGACCTGAAAAAGTAAAGCCGCCGACATTGCCCTTCCCGCATCGCGGGAAAGGCGCCTCAGAGCAATTCCAGGAAAAGTGTGAAGCGGTTTTCCCACAGGAATTGCATCAAAGAAAGAGCTGGAGCGGCTCTGCGTTTCCATGAAACGATGAGCCGCTCTAGCAAACGGCCCGGAATGGACTGACATGAGCGAGCTTACACACGCCTCCGCGCCGAAGCGCCTTATGGGCGGCCAGCTGCTGGGCAGCAGCCAGCTTGTGCTGGGCGTCATCCTGGCGGTGCTGTGCATCGCCATCTCGATCGCGGCGCCGCAATTCTATTCGGAGGCCAACATCATAGCCATCCTGCGCCAATGCGCGCTGGTGCTGATCGTCGCCTCGGGCATGACCATGCTCATCATCACTGCCGAGGTCGACCTCTCGGTCGGTGCTTCGCTCGCCTTCGTCGGCTGCATCGGCATGGCGGTGCTGAATTCAACCCACAGCCTCACACTCGGCATGTTGGCAGCGCTCGCGTTTGCCGGCGGCGTCGGACTGTTCAACGGCCTGGTCGTTACCCGGCTGAGGGTCAATTCGCTGATCGCCACCATCGGCACGATGATGATGCTGCAGGGTGGCGTTTATCTGTTCACCCGCGAGGCGGTGCAGAACCACAATCAGCTCGCAAGCTTCACCGATCTTGGCGCCGGCTATGTCGGCGCGGCGCCGGTTCCCGTCATCCTGGCGGCGCTGATCTTCGTCGTCGCCTATGTGACGCTGCGCTTCACCACGCTCGGCCGCTACCTCTATGCGGTCGGCGCCAATGAAAAGGCGGTGCGCCTGTCCGGCCTGCGCTCGGAGCGCCTCAAGCTGTTCGCCTTCGTCGTCACCGGGCTCTGCGTCGGCATTGCCGGCATGATCCTGTCGTCGCTGATGAATGCCGGCCAGCCGACCGCCGGCCGTGGCTTCGAACTGACCGTCATCGCCGCCGTCATTCTCGGTGGCACCAGCCTGCTCGGCGGCCGTGGATCGCTGTTCGGCACCTTGCTCGGCGTGCTGGTGCTGAAAGTGATCGACAACGGCATCATCATCCTCGGCTGGAACCAGGACCTGCAGATGGTGGTACCGGGCGTCGTCATCATCCTCGCGACCTATCTCGACATCATCCGGAACAGAGCCAATGTCCGTTGATTTCCTGCACCCCGGCGAAGCCGCGGCCATCGACACCAACGTGCCGGCGCTGGAATTGCGCGGCATCGACAAGCGCTTCCCGGGCGTCGTGGCGCTGGACAATGTCGACTTCACGCTGGAGCCCGGCAGGATCCATGCCTTGATGGGCGAGAACGGCGCCGGCAAGTCGACGCTGATCAAGATCATGGCCGGCGTCTACGGCAAGGATGCCGGGACCATCCGCATGCGCGGACGCGAGGTCGACATCAAGTCGCCGCGCGACAGCCTGAAGGAAGGCATCAAGGTCGTGTTCCAGGAGATCGCTCTGATCTCGGAATTCACCGTCGCCGAGAACATCTTCCTCGAAGGCTATCCGACCGGCAAGATGGGCTCGATCGACTGGAAAAAGATCCGCGCCGATTCGGCAGCGCTCTTCAACCGCATCGGCTTCAATGTCGACCCGGCGGCGCGCACCGGATCGCTGCCGGTCAGCCAGCAGCAGATGGTCGAGATTGCCCGCGCGCTCGCTCATGAAGCCCGCGTCGTGGTTATGGACGAGCCGACCTCCTCGCTGACGCCAAATGAAGTCTCGCTGCTGTTCACCGTCATCCGCCGGCTGGCCGCCCTAGGCATCGCGGTGGTCTATGTCAGCCACAAGCTCGACGAGGTGTTCGAGATCGCCGACACGGTGACAGTGCTGCGCGATGGCAAACACATCTCGACCAGGCCGATCGGCGAGCACACCAATGACACGCTGATCCAGGACATGATCGGCCGGCGCATCGACAATCTGTTTCCCCGCCAGCGCGGCGCGGCAGGCAGCAAGATTGCTCTGTCCGTGGAAGGACTGAGCACGGCGAAGAAGCTGCATGACGTATCCTTCGAGGCCCGCGCCGGCGAGGTTCTCGGCTTCTTCGGATTGATGGGCGCTGGCCGCACCGAACTCGCCAAGGCGATCGTCGGTTACGACCCGATCACATCGGGGACGATCATGGTTGATGGCGGTCGCCTCGCGCCGCACGATACGCGCACCGGCGTCAGGCTCGGCATCGGCCTGCTCACCGAGGATCGCAAGAGCGAAGGGCTGATGGCCGAACTGCCTGTCTACCAGAATGCCAGCCTGGCCTCGCTTGGCGCCTTCGCCCGCCTGGGGTTCGTCGACAAGGCCAGGGAGCACCAGGCGGTGCAGGATTATGTCGACCGCTTCCGTATCAAGACCCCCAGCCTGTTCCAGCAGGTGAAGAACCTGTCGGGCGGCAATCAGCAGAAGGTGCTGATCTCGCGCTGGCTGATGCGAGGCTTGAAGGTGATCGTCGTCGACGAGCCGACACGCGGCATCGATGTCGGTGCCAAGTCGGAAATCTTCGCGCTCATCGACCGGCTCGCCGGCGAAGGTTTGGCGGTGGTCATGATGACGTCCGAGATGCCGGAACTGCTCGGTCTTGCCGACCGGATCGCGGTGATGTGCGAAGGCCGCCTCACCGTGATCATGTCGCGCGAAGAGGCTACGCAGGAAAAGATCCTCAATGCGGCGATCGGGTGAGACCATGATGGCTCGCGGCCTATCCCGTGGTCCGTTCTTGAAAAGGAGCAAGCGATGAGCCTTGCAAGCACGGCTTCCGCAAAAACCCAGCCTTCGATGCTGGCGCGGCTTTTTGCCCGGCAGGAACTGGCGCTGCTGGTCTGCTTCATCCTGGTGTTGGCGTTCTTTTCCTTCACAGTCGAGAATTTCTTTTCCGTGCGCAACCTGACCAACGTGCTCGGCCAGGCGTCGTTGCCGCTGATCGCCGGCATCGGCTGCGCCGTCGTCTTCATTTCCGGCGAGGTCGACATTTCGATCGGCTCGCTGCTCGCGACCATCGCGCTGCCGCTGATCATCATCATGAACGACACCAACTCGCTGCTGCTCGGCATCGGTGGCGCGCTGCTGTTCGGGCTGATCATCGGCGTGGTGAACGGCTATCTCACCGCCTATGCCGGCATCAACTCGCTGATCGTGACGTTGGGCACGATGTTCATCATGCGCGGCGGCGTCTATCTCTACACCGGCCAGCGCGCGATCCCGGACGACGCCAGTCTCGACAGCTTCATTGCGCTGTCGGACGGCCGCCTGTTCAACATCATCCCCTATTCGGCGGTCATCGCCATCGTCCTGCTCGCCGCCTTCGCCTACATGATGCAGCACCGGCCGTTCGGACGGCAGATCTATGCCGTCGGCGGCAACCAGGAAGTGGCGAGGCTGGCGGGCTATGACGTGCGGCGCGTCAAGTTCATCTGCTTCATCATCAGCGCGCTGCTGGCGACGGTCGCCGGCATCATCCTGGCCGCGCGCGTCGGTTCGGCGCAGCATACGGCAGGGCTGAATTTCGAATTCCAGGTCGTTGCCGCGACGGTGCTCGGCGGCGTCAGCCTTGCTGGCGGCATCGGCAGCCTGACCGGCATGGCGCTCGGCGTGCTGATCCTGCAGTTCCTGTCCAACGGCCTGCGCGGGCTCGGCCTGCCGACCGAATGGCAGCTGGTCATCACCGGCATGATCATCATTGCCGCCGTTGCCTTCGACGAGGCGAAACGCCGGCGCGCGAACGGAGGCTGACATGGCTCGTCTTGAAGGGAAAACCGCTGTCATCACCGGTGCCGCCGACGGCATCGGCCATGCGATCGCGCAGGCGATGGCGCGCGAAGGCGCGCATGTCTTCCTGGGCGATATCGCCGACAGTGCGGGCGAGGATTTCGCGGCCGCACTTCGCGCGGCGGGCCACCGTGCCGACTATGTCCATTGCGACGTCTCGAAGGAAGCTGACATCGCCGGCCTCATCGATAGTGCCATCGACAAGACCGGGCACCTCGACATCCTGGTCAACAATGCCGCCATCGCCATTGGCGGCATGCCGGTGCACGAGATGACCGACGAGCAGTGGCACCGGCTGATATCGGTCAACCTGACCAGCGTATTTCGCGGCTGCAAATACGCGCTGCCGCACATGATCGCGCAAAAGTCGGGCTCGATCATCAACATGGCCTCGGCGCAGGGCCATATCGGCCTCGACGGCTGGACCGCCTATGCCGGCGCCAAGGGCGCGGTGATGGCGATGACGCGGCAGATGGCGGTCGAGTTCGGGCCGATGAACGTCCGTATCAATTCGATCTCGCCGGGCACCATCAACACGCCGATGAACGACAGGCTGATCAAGGAGATCGGCGGCAATCTGGCGAAAGCCTGGGTCAAGATGCATCCGCTTGGCCGCATCGGCGAGCCTTCCGAAGTGGCGGAGGCCGCCGTCTATCTGGCGTCGGACGCCGCCGGCTTCACCACCGGCACTGACCTGCGTGTCGACGGCGGGCTGACCGCGGCTCCGCGCTACGTTCCCGAACTGCTTTGAAAACTTTGAAACGAGATCTGAAATGAACAAGGCCCTCGAAGGCGTCCGCATCCTCGATTTCAGCCATCTGCTGCAAGGACCGTTCGCCACCCAGTTGCTCGGTGACATGGGCGCCGACGTCATCAAGATCGAGCGTGCCGGCGCCGGCGACATGTTCCGTGGCATGACCTTTTTCGCCAAATGGGTGGGCGGCTCCGAGAGCCCGAATTTCCTCGCCTGGAACCGCAACAAGCGTTCGATCGCGCTCAATCTGAAGAGCCGCAAGGTGCATGCCATCCTCATGGAGATGGCCAGGAGCGCCGACGTCGTGGTGCAGAATTTCCGCCCCGGCGTGCTGGCCAAGCTCGGCTATGGCTACGAGGACTTCAAGGCCGTCAATCCGCGTATCATCTACTGCTCGGGTTCGGGCTATGGCGAGGAGGGTCCCTATGTCGAGCGCCCCGGCCAGGACATGCTGATCCAGGGGCTGGCCGGGCTGATTGCCAACACCGGCCGCGGCGACCAGGCGCCGGTTCCCGCCGGCGCCGGTCTTGCCGACCAGATCGGCGCCATGAACATGGTCTACGGCATCCTGTCGGCGCTCTACTATCGCGAGAAGACCGGCAAGGGCCAGAAGATCGAGGTCAACCTGCTGGCTGGCCTGCTGGCGCATCTCAACCAGGAATATGTCGCCGTGCTCAATCTCGGCGAGGATTTCGTGCGGCCGAATTCCGGCATCGGCCATCCCGGCATGCAGGCGCCGTTCGGCATCTACGAGACGAGGGACGGCGGCTATGTGTCGATCGCCATGAGCCCGTTCAAGACACTGTACGAGGTGCTGGAGGCGCCGCAGCTTGCCGTCTACGACGACCTGAAAACCTTGTTCGACAAGCGCGACGAAGTGTTCGACAAGGTCAATGCCGAGACCAAGAAGTTCGGCACGCAGGATCTGCTGGAACGCCTGCTCTCGGTCGACATCTGGTGCGCCGAGGTGAAGGACATCCGCCGCGCGGCCGAGGACCCGCAGGTCACGCATATGGGCATGATCACCAGCTACGATCATCCACGCGGCGGCAAGGTGCGGGTGGTGGCGCCCGCGGTCAAGATGAGCGAGACGCCGGCGACCATCGACCGGCCGGCGCCGCTGGTCGGCCAGCACGGCCGTGAGATCCTGGCCGAGTTCGGCCTGTCGAAGGACGAGATCGCCGCTCTCGAGGCATCCGGCGACATGACCGTGGACGCGGCCTGACGATGCGCGTCTACCAGACACTCACGGTCGAAACGTCGGGTCGCGTCGCGATCGTCACCTTCCGCCGCGCCGATCAGCTCAACGCCATGAACAGGCTGATGCAAGGTGAGATCACCGAGGTGTTCGAGGCGCTGTCTGAAGATGCGAGTGTCGGCGCGATCGTGGTGACCGGCGAGGGACGCGGCTTCATGGCCGGCGCCGACATCAAGGAATATGCCGCGCAGACCGGCCCTGAATTCGACCTGTTCCAGGCCGCCGGCACGCGCATGTACGCGGCCATCGAAAACAACCGCAAGCCGGTGATCGCGGCGGTCAACGGTTTCGCCTTGGGCGGCGGCATGGAGCTGGTGCTGTGCTGCGACATCGTCGTCGCCAACCAGTTCGCCAAACTCGGCCTACCGGAGATCAAGCTCGGGCTGATCCCCGGTGGTGGTGGTACGCAACGCAGCGTCGCCAGGCTCGGCCGCAACCGCGCCAATCTTCTGCTGATGACCGGCGCCATCGTGCCGGCCTCCGAATTCGTTGCCGCCGGCCTGGTCAACGAGATCGTCGATGTCGACCGGCTGATGCCGCGCGCACTGGAACTGGCCGAGATGATCGCCGCCGAACCGGCCGCGGCGATCGAAGGCCTGAAGGCGCTGACGGCACATGCGATGTCGGGCGATCTGGCTGAAGGCCTCGCGAGGGAACGCGACATATTGGGTGACCTCTATCGCAGCGAGATCGGCCAGCGGCGTGTCAGGGAGTTCGCCGAGCGGAGCACGACAAAGGCGAAAAGGCCGGACCGTGAAGACCAATGACGCCTATCGCGGGTTGGGCTGGGCGCACGGCGCCCTGACCGTCCAGCGGCTCGGCGCGATGCTGGCGCCGGTGACCTTCGTCCTGGACAATGGCCGGCAGGTCTCGCCGATGCACATCGCACCCTGGTCGGACGAGCCGGAGGCGGAAACGCTGCCGGGTATTCTGCGCAAATTGCGCGGCGAATGGCCTTGCGTCCCCTTCGGCTATTCGGTGCCCGCCGACGGTTGGCCGGACGACTGGGCAGGCGTGATGGGGCCGCCGGAGCGCGACGAAGAAGTCCATGGCCACAGCTCCAACCATGACTGGACATGGCGCGACAGCGACGGCGCATCCTTGTCGCTGGGGCTCGCCTATCCCGAGGGAAGTCCGGTCGAGCGCGTTGAGCGGACGATCACACCTGATCCGTCGGCGCCGGCCATCGACATTGAATTCAGGATCGTCGTTCGCCGTGCCTGCCGCCTGCCGATCGGTCTTCATCCAGTGTTCCGACTGCCGTTAGAGACGGGTGCCGCCACGCTGGAATTCGGCGGCTTCGATGAAGGCCGCACCTATCCACACGATGTCGAACCCGGCGCCGCGCTGTTCGCCCGAAACAGATCCTTCACGGAGCTGACCAGCGTACCGGCGCGAGCCGGCGGCACGACGGATGCCTCGCGGCTCCCGCTGGCCGCCGATACCGAAGAACTGCTGCAGATCGACGGTCTCGACGGCACGGTGGCGCTTGCCAACCATGAAAGCGGCTACCGGGTAAAACTCTCCTGGCAGAAAGAGCATTTCCCAAGCCTTCTGCTCTGGTACTCCAATCGCGGCCGCAAGGCGGCACCATGGAATGGGCGTCATGTCGCCATCGGCATCGAGCCGATCTGCTCGCCCTTCGGGCTCGGTCCGGCAACTGCGCTGGCCGACAATCCGATCGCGCAATCTGGTATCGCGACAGCGCTGGAATTCTCGCCCGAAAAGCCTTTCGTGACCCGCTACCGCATCGAGGCATCCGCGCTGTGACCAACCGTGCCGCAATGTCGCTGGTCAAGCCGAACCGGCCGCGCTTCACCGATATCGAGGGGCTAGCCGCGATGGTCGGCCAAGGCGATGCACTCGGCGTCGGCGGCCACCATTTCGCCCGGCTGCCGATCGCCTTGCTGCGTGCGATAGCCAGCTCAGGCGTCAAGGAGTTGCGTTACATCTGCTGGGCAGGCGGCTTGCCGCTCGAGCTGCTGCTCGAAGCGGGCGCGGTGGCTGAAATCGACCTCTGTTTTTCCAGCCTCGACATTTTCGGCCTGCCGCCAAGGTTCCGCGCCGCGACCGAAACCGGCGCGATCCTGGTTCGTGATTGGACGGCGCTGGCCATGATCCAGGCGCTGCGGGCGGCACAGCAGAATCTGCCATCGATGCCATTCCAGCTTCCCGAGGGATCGGACATGCTCGCGCGGATACCGGGGGCAAGCGCCAGGCCAGATCCGATTGCAGGGATATCTACGGGATTCATCCCGCCATTGCGGCTCGATACCTTCATCGTCCACGCGCAGCGCGCCGATGAAAGCGGCAATGTGCAGATCACCGGCCCACGCGCGCTCGACTTCGCCATGGCGGGGGCGGCGCGCAAGGTGCTGGTCACCGTCGAGGAAATCGTGCCGATCGGGGCGCTCCGGCAGGACGGGCGCCAGAGCATCCTGACCCGCAACCAGGTGTCGGCCATAGCCCTGGCGCCGGGCGGCGCCTGGCCGGCGTCTTGCCTGCCATTCTACGTCACCGATTATCAGGCATTGTCGGAGGCATTCGCGGCCAGGCAAACGCCCTTGGCGGACAATCTGCGCCCGCCGTCCGAAGGCGTGCCGGCATGGCTTCGAGAGGCTGCGAAGGTCCGGCCTGAGACGGCCCTTGCCATGCCAGCGCTCGCGCGGAGCGAAGAGAAAGCAACCGTCGACGAGATCATTGCCGTCCGCATCGCCGCCGAACTCGACAATGAGAGTTTTGCCAGCGCCGGCGCCGTCTCGCCGCTGGCCAATGTCGCTTACCGGCTGGCCAAGGCAACACACGCGCCCGACATGATCATCGCGACGATGAGCTGCGGCCATCTCGACATCGCGCCGAGCCCGATGATCCTGTCGCTGATCGAAAGCCTGGATTGCGAGACGGCGGTGGCGCATGCCGGCGGCGACGACACCTATTCGACCTACTATCAGGCCGGTGCCGTGACGCATGAGATCGTCGGCGCGGCACAAGTCGACCGGCACGGCCGTGTCAACACCATCGCGCTGCGCAAACCAAGCGGCGGCCTGATCCGGCTGCCCGGGCAAGGCGGGATGGCCGATGTCGCCAACATGCATCGCGACTATCTGCTCTACATCCCCCGTCATTCGGCCCAGTCGCTGGTGGATGAGGTCGAGATCGTCAGCTCCGCCCGTGGACTGCTGACGCCGGCCGAGCGCGAACCGATGAGCTATCGCACCGGCAAGGCTCTGGTCTTCACCGATCTCTGCGTCTTCAGGCTCGACCCGACATCCAGGGAGTTGACCGTCATCGAAATCATACCTGGCGTCACGCGGCAGCAGATCCGCGAAGCCACCGGCTTTGCGGTGACCTTCGACGCCGATTGCCTGGAGGTCCCGCTGCCTTCCAGCGATATGCTCGCCGTTCTGCGAAACCGCATCGACCCGCTCGGTCTGCGTCGCTTGGAATTCGTCAGCGCCAAGGAACGCGGCGCGCTGATCGCCGAGATCCTTGCCGCCGATCGCCGCATGGTCGAGCGCTGCATCGCCGCACAGGGATCGTACATCGCAAGCTGAGGAACCCATGGCAAAGCCGCTGCTCGATATGTCCGCCGCGCGCGTCTTCTTCGACGGCATCTTCACCAATCCGCGCGTCGCGCATCCGGAAGGCGTGGCCGTCCACAGCGATGGGTCGATCTGGTGCGGCACCGAGACCGGTGACCTGCTGCGCCTGGCCGCCGACGGCGGTTCGGCCGAGCGCATGGGCGCCACGGACGGCTTTCTGCTCGGCATTGCCTTCGACAGCGCGGGCAACTGCTTTGCCTGCGATCTCAAGCATGCTGCGATCTTTCGCTGGGATGCCGCGACCGGGCGCATGGAGCGCTTCGCCTCGTCGGGCATCCGGGTGCCGAATTATCCAATCGTCGACGAGGCGAGGAACTGCCTCTACGTATCGGACAGCGTCGGCGAGGACAATCGCTCCGGCATCTTCCGCTATGACCTCGAGACAGGCGAGGGCGGCCTGTGGTGCCGGGAGGCGATGTCCTTCGCCAACGGCATGGCCATGGCGCCTGGTGGCAATGGGCTCTACGTTGTCGAAAGCGATGCGCCCTGCATCAGCCATGTGCCGATCCTCGCCGACGGCACGGCAGGGTCGCGAGAAGTGGTTGTCGAAGGCGTGCACAATGTACCCGATGGCGTTGCCTTCGCGCCCGACGGCTCGCTGTTCATCTCCTGCTACGAGCCAAGCCGCATCTATCGCTGGTGCAAGGATAGAGGCCTCGAAGTGCTGATCGAGGATCCGGCCGCGACCACGCTGGCGCATCCCACCAACATCGCCTTCAAGGGCGACAAACTCTACACCGCAAATCTTGGCCGCTGGCACATCACCGAGATCGATCTGGCGGCGCTACCTAAAGCAATTCCAGGAAAAGTGTGACACGGTTTTCTGTCCGGAATTGCGTAAAAACAAAAAGATAGAGCGGTTCGCCGTTTCCGTGAAACGGTGAATTGCTCTAGGTTGGACGGCGACTGTGTTTCCCCGCAGGCGCGCCCGCCCGTCACCACATCATGAAGGACGCGACATCCGCATCTGACACCTTGCCGGCATTCACGTCGGCGATCGCCTGGTCGACGATCGCCAAGCCCTCGGCCACTTCGTCTTCGGTCAGCGTCAGCGGCGGCATGAATTCGAGCACATTTGCCTTCAGCCCGACATAGGTGAAGGCCGCGCCCAGTTCGTAGCCGCGATAGATGATTTTGGCCGTGGTCGTGGCAGGCACCGGCTCGCGCGTCGCGCGGTCCCTGACCAGGTCGACGCCGATGGCGAGGCCACGCCCGCGCACATCGCCGATGATCTCGTGTTTTGCACCGAGCGCCCGCAGTGCATCGGCGAAGAGTTTGCCGATCCGCGCCGAGCGTTCGACCAGGCCTTCGCTCTCGATCGTCTTCAGCACCGCGTTGCCGGCCGATGTCGCCACCGGATTGCCGGCGGTCGTCTGCAAGGCGAAGGCCGGTGCATGATCCATGATCTCCTTCGGCCCGACCACGGCCGACAGAGGCAGCCCGCCGCCGATGCCCTTGCCGAACACGACGAGGTCCGGCGTCAGCCCTTCATGCTGGAAGCAGTGCATCATGCCGCTACGCGCCAGCCCGACCTTGACCTCGTCGAGCACGATCTTGATGCCGTGCTTGCGGCAGCGCTCCTGCAGCGCTTTCAGGAAGCCCGGCGGCGGCAAGATCAGCCCACCATCCGACATCAGCGGCTCGATGAACACAGCCGCGACCTGATGCGGCGGACAGGTCGTCTCGAACTGGTAATCGAGCAGGGCAAGCACATCCTCGGCGCTGAAGATCGGCCTGTAAGGATCGGGATAGGGCAGCAGGACCACGCCTGGCCGTGGCAATGTGTGCGTCATGGCGGTGTGGCCGCTGATGCCCATCGAGCCCGACAGGTTGCCGTGATAGGAGCCGATGAAGGAGATGAAGCGCGAGCGGCCGGTGGCCGCCTGCAGCACGCGCACCGCGCAGTCATTGGCGTCCGACCCGGAATGGCCGAACCAGACGCGCCGTTCGCCTTCTCCAGGCGTAACCGCGAGCAAGCGTTCGGCCAGCGAGACCGCTGGTTCGTTCGGGTAGAGCAGCAGGCTGGCGCCCGCCATGTTGCGGATCGAGGACTCGACCGCCTCGACAACAGCCGGATGGCCGTAGCCGAGCACCGCTGGGCCGGCCGATCCCGACAGGTCGAGCAGCGACCGGCCGCCTTCCTCGATCAGCCGGTTGCCTTGGCCACCAATCACGCTCAGCGGCGAGAACCGCAGCTTGCCGATCTGCGCGATGGTCGCGGCGTCGCGCTCGCGCAGGCTGAGATTGCTCAAGGGATCGCCTCCGTCTGGGCGGGCAGCGCCGCAGCCAGCCGATCAGCCCATTCTTCGATGCCGTGCCTTGTCGACAAAAGGTCCTGCCGGATCTCGACGAGGACGGCGGGGATGCCGCGGTCGTCACCATGGATGGGCACGGCGTAATCGGCGTCGCGGCTGATCACATAAGGCACGTTGGCCGCGACGTTTAGTGTCGCATCGGTGCGCAGGGCTGAAAGAATTGTTTCGGCGAGATCGATTCCATTCGCATGCAGTACGCCCGCATGCCAAGGCCTGGCGACACCGAGGAAGACGGGCGTGAAGGAGTGGATCGTCACGATCCGCGTCGGCCGGCCTTCAGCTACCCGGCGATCGAGATGCGCGGCCACACGCTCATGGAACGGCGAAAACATGATTTTGGCGCGCCGGTCCCGTTCCGCCTTGTCGAGGCCGACATTGCCGGGAATGCCGGTGTCCTCAGACACCATCGGAATGCTGCCCGGCGTGCCCAGCGGCCGGTTGAGGTCGATCAGCAGCCGCGAATAGCCGCTGAGGAAGGCCGGCGCATCGAGCCGTGCCGACAACAGGCGCGTCACCTCCGCGGCGCCGATATCCCAGGCGATGTGGCGCCGCAGATGGCTGGCATCGAGCCCGAGCTGGCGATATTCCGCCGGCATGTGATTGGAGGCGTGCTCGCACAACAGGACGATGTCCGAGAGGCCGTGCTCGTTGAGAACCTCGACGGCGTCGGGCCAGTCTTTTCGAGGAAGCAGGTCTTTTTCAGTCCGCGCAGTCATCAATAAAGCGTCCGATAGAGATCGCAGACGGCAACCGGATCGAGGCCGGCCAGGCGCTCGGCCTCGTGCCGCTTGAGTCCGACGAAGGTCTCGATGAAGACCGGAGCGAACCATCCCGTGACAGTGCTGTCGGCGAGAAGCGCGTCCAGCGCCGCCGGCAGCGTTTCAGGCAGCCGCACCAGGCCAAGCTTTGCCCGTTCCGCATCGCTCATCAGCGTCGGGTCGCCGGTGACCAGCGGCGGCGACGGCAGATCCGCCTTCAAGCCTTCCAGCCCGGCGCGGATGATCGCGGCCAGCGACAAATAGGGATTGCCGGTGGCGTCGGCTGCCCGATACTCGATATTGTACTGCCGCGCCGGATCGCGTCCGCCGATCGTCACCGTCGGACAGATGCGCAGCGACGCTTCGCGGTCGCGGTCGGCGAGCCAGGTGTAGGACGAACTCCAGCTGTGCGGCTTCAGCCGGTAGAAGGATGAGACGCTCGATGCCGTCATGGCGGTCATCCCAGGCAGATGACGCAGCACGCCGGCACAGAACGCACCGGCTTTGCCGGAGAGGCCGCCGGGCTGTGCCGCATCGTAGGTTGCCGGCTTGCCGGCCTCGTCGACGAAGCTGAAATGGATGTGCACGCCATTGCCGACGGCATCCGGGGCGGTCTTGGGCGCGAAACTGGCGCGCCAGCCGGCATTGCGCGCCACTTCGCGCGTGATCTCGCGGATGGCGACGGCGCGGTCTGCCGCGGTCAGCGCATCGGCGGGCTCGTGCGTCACTTCGAACTGCTCCGCGCCGAATTCGGCGATGACCACTTCGGGTCCGACGCCCGCTTCCTCCAGTGCCGCCATCAGATTGGGGGCGAAGGGGTCCGTCCGCCTGAGCGCGGCGAAGGACATCGAATGCGCCGGCGCGAAGCCGGCGTCGGCGATGTGGAATTCATGCTCGAAAGCGGCGATGACGGAGAGCCCGGTCGCCGCCTTCAGCTCCGCCAGCGCATCCCTGAGCATGGTTCGCGTGCAGCCGAGCCATGGGCTGCCGTCGAGCTCGACAATGTCGCCGGCCACCATGTCGAACGGTGTCGCCGATCCGGTCCGTGCGGTGCGAAAGCGCGCCTTGAGATCGGGGATCAGCCGCAGGTCGCCTGACGATCCCCAAGGATTGGGATCGACGATCGAGTTGAACGGCGTTAGCGACAGGTTGGCCTGCAGCCAGCCGACGCCGGTCGTCGCGGTCTTCTGCAACTTGCTTTCGACGACGAAGCGGCCCCGCGTGACGGCGGAGAGATCGGTGGTGACGACGGCAACGAGCGGCTCGACGATCGATGTCATGCTGCTTTTCCCAAGGCATTGAAACGAGCGACGACACTGTCGGTATCGGTGACCCAGCAATACCCGCCAAAGGCCTTGAGCGCGATGTCGTGTCGCTCCTGGGTAATGGTGGCGCAAGCATCCGCCACGCAGGTGACGAGGTAACCGCGGTCGGCTCCGTCGCGCACCGCCATGTCGACGCACTGGTCGGTGAGCACGCCGACCACGACGAGATAACGGATGCCGAGGTTCTTCAGGAGATAGTCGACATTGGTCGAGTTGAAGATGCCGGACGATGTCTTCGGCAACATGATCTCGTCGCCGACCGGCGCCAGCGAGGCGACCGGCAGGCCTTCGGGAAGGCTGGGCGCGACATGGATCGGCGTCAGCTTGTGGTCGAGCGAGCGGTCGCGGCCGTCTTCGGTCAGGCTTTGGATGATGGTGTGCAGCACCTCGACGCCGTTGGCCCGCGCCGCCGCCAGCAGTCGCTCCTGGTTGGGGATCGTCAGCGAGGATGTCTGCCGGTAAAAATAGTGGTCGGGGCCGCGCTCCGGATGCGATGGATCGGCACCCGGTTCCAGCCAGATACGCTGCATGTCGACGAGCAGCAGCGCCGTCTCGCCGGCACGGAAGGCTTCGTCTCGCTTGGGTAAGGTTTCGGTCATGCTTTGTCGTCCCGCTTTACTGATTTGGGTCCAGGTGTCCTGCGTGGCCCGGGTTGGCCTGCGCCATTCTCGTTTGGGTTGCTGTCGAGCGTCACCGCATTGGCGTGCCGTACTTTCTCGATCCTCTCGATGCGAGCCCGGGCATCATCGCCCAGCGTCGAAACGATGTGGGCGGTAAGCGCCTCCATCTGTGCGATCGCCGGTGCCAGCGTGTCATAGGGCGAGGCGACTTCGAGCGGGCTGACGATCGTGACTTCGGCGAGATCGGCGATCGGCGACAGCCATTGGTCGGTGAAAAGCAGGATGCGCACATCGAGCGCCGCCGCCTGGCTTGCATAGGCCATCACGTCGAGCTGGTAGCGGCGATAGTCGAAGACGACAAGCACGTCGCGGCGTCCGAGATCGGCCAGCGTGTCGAATGTCTGCGGAGAGAGCACGCCCAGATCGCGGACCCCGGACCGGAACTGCACGAGATATCCTGCGAGCATGCCGGCGATGTGCCGGCTGAAGCGGCCACCGAGCAGCACGATCTCGCCCTTGGCCTCCATCAAAAGGCGCGCGGCCCGCTCGTAGGTCTGCACCGGTGTCGCGGCGGTGGCTTTCTGCAGGGCCGTGGTGACGGAATCGAGATAGGCGAGCACGGCGCTGTCACTGGAGCCGCTTTGCCGCTTTGCCTCCATCATCAACAGCGGCGAATGCAGTCTCGCCTCGACCTCGGCCAACAGCTTTGCCTGGAAATCCGGAAACCCGTCATAGCCGAGCTTGACGACCAGCCTGACCACGGTCGGATCGCTGACGCCGGCGCGCCGGGCGAGCGAGGAAGCAGTGCCGAGGCCGGAGGTCGGATAGTCCGTCAACAGCAGCCGGACGATCTTCTCTTCCGACGGCGTCAGCGCCAGATCCCCGCGCATCAGAACATCGCGTATCGCCATTGGCCTCCCCGAAATCCGTGTTCTCTTGTTTTGTCGAGTTTATTACAGACATTTAAATCTCGGTCAAGAATGAAGAGATGTTGACATTGCTCGATCGCTGGCCTTACCTTGTCGGAAAGCAGCCAAGAGACTGTGGGGAACAGCCATGCGAAATGGAAGCGACGTCATCGTCGTCGGTGCGGGTATTGTCGGCTCGAGCACCGCCTATCATCTGGCCAAGGCGGGTGTGAACGTCACGCTGGTCGAGCAGACGCATCCGGCTGGTGGCCCGTCCGGCAAATCGTCGGCGCTGCTGCACGCCTTCTACCTGATGCCGGAACTGTCGCAGCTCTCCATCCGTGGTCGCGAGATATTGGTGTCGCTGCCTGAGATCGCCGGCGAAGGGTCCTTTGTGACCGAAGTCGGCATGATGTGGGTCTGCGGCGCCGACAATGAGGCGAGCTGGAAAGCGGCGGCCGAACGCATCCGTGGCGAGGGCGCTCGCATCGAGACCTTGTCACCGCAAGCCTTCGCCGATGCCGCGCCCGGCTTTGCGCTCGACGATGTCGCGCTGGCGCTGTGGGAGCCGGAATACGGCTATGCCGATGCCTTCGGCGCCACCAACGCGATCGCTCGCGCCGCCCGTACCAACGGTGCGAAAATCCTGCAGAACACGCTTGTCGAAAGCCTTCGGCGGGAGGGCGACCGCATCACCGGCGTCACCTTGATCGATGGGACGGTGCTGGAAGCCGAGACGGTCGTGCTCGCCGCCGGGCCATGGACGCGCCGCCTGTTGGAGACGGTGGGGCTGGACCTGCCGTTGCATGTCGAACGCCATCCGATGGCCGTTCTCGATGCCGCCGGCAAGGCTAGGCATGTGATGCCCTTCGCCTGGTGCGATGACATTTCCTGCAACTACGCGCGGCCGGACAATGACGGCGTCATCCTGGCCGGCACTTGGGCCGGCGGCGGCACCGGCCTGCGCCACGAACATGCCGGCCGCCCGCGTTTCGT
This sequence comes from Mesorhizobium opportunistum WSM2075, assembly GCF_000176035.2. Taxonomy (NCBI): domain Bacteria; kingdom Pseudomonadati; phylum Pseudomonadota; class Alphaproteobacteria; order Hyphomicrobiales; family Phyllobacteriaceae; genus Mesorhizobium; species Mesorhizobium opportunistum. The sequence continues at coordinate 2,782,603 of NC_015675.1, forward strand.
CGAGAATCCCGACACCTACATGGAAGGTGTCGAGGAGTCCGAATCGGTCGAGATCCTGGAGACCTTCGCCTCTCGCGTGCCCGCCATGGCCGAGCTCGGCATACGGCCCGGTTATGCCGGGCTCTACGACATGAGCCCCGACGATCTGCCTGTCATCGGACCCATGCCGGGTGTCGAAGGGCTGGTCGTCTCGGCGGGGTCGTCCGGCCATGGGTTCAAGACTGGACCAGCCGTCGGCGAGGCGGTGGCAAGGCTGGTCACCGAGGGGGCGCAACCGATCCTTGCGCCGTTCTCGCCCAGCCGCTTCAAGGCCGCGTGATGGCGTCGGCGACAATCAGCGAGAGCAAGCCCCGCGGTTTCATGCCGGCAGCGTTCCGCAACGCCACGGCCGATGCCTTGTGCATGGTGGTGGTGCTGCTGCTTATGGCGCTTGCCGCCTTTGTCTTCGGTGGCGCCGCCATGCAGCGCGTCGTTACCTATGCCGCGATCATGCTGACCGCGGTGCTCGGCCTGCAGATATTCTCCGGCAACAGCGGCATCGTCTCTTTCGGCCAGGCCGCCTTTGTCGGCCTCGGCGCCTACGCCACTGGCATTCTCACCATGCCGACGGCGCTGCAGCGAACGGCGCTGCGCGACCTGCCGGAATTCCTCGCCGGCTATCAGCTCTCCTTCTTCGCGGCGCTGGCCGTGGTGCTGGTGCTGGCTGTCGTCATCGGCCTGTTGACCGGCACGCCACTGCTCCGGCTGACCGGGTCGAGTGCCTCGATCGCCACGCTCGCCATGCTGATCATCGTCTACACGCTGTTGGTCGCCGGGCGCGAGATCACCCGCGGCAGCCAGCCCTTCTACGGCGTACCGCGCGAGGTAGGGCTGTGGACCGCCGCGGCGGTCGCTTCCGTGGCGCTGGTGGCGGCAAGGCTGTTTCGCGAAACCTCTTTCGGTCTCGCCAGCCGCGCCGCCGCCAATGACGAGCGCGGCGCCGCCGCCGTCGGCGTCGACCAGCGCACGGCGCGGCTTGCCGCCTGGGTGGCGGGCGTGGTCGCGGCGATGGCCGCCGGCGCCATGATGGCGCAGTTCCTCGGTGCGTTTTCGCCGCGCGATTTCTATTTCGACCTCGGCTTCACCATGCTCGCCATGCTGATCGTCGGTGGCATGACCTCGTCGCTCGGTGCTTTTGCCGGCGTCATCGTCACCATCGTGGTGATCGAGGTGGTGCGCCGCTTCGAAGGCGGCGGTGAGGTGCTCGGCCTGCATCTGCCGGTCCTGTTCGGCCTCACCCAGGGTGTGCTCGCCATCGCCATGATCCTCGTCATCTGGCAGCGGCCGACCGGCCTTTTCGGCGAGCGCGAGCTCAACCTTCTGCGGCGGCCCGGACGCCCGGCGGAGACGGCTTCGGACGCGCCGTCGCTTAAGGTCGGCGCGGACCGGCTGGTGGCCGACCATCTGTCGCGCCGCTACGCCGGTGTCGTGGCGGTGGACGACGTCAGCCTGAGCTTCGAGACCGACAGCATCACCGGCATCATCGGTCCCAATGGCGCCGGCAAGACGACGCTGCTCAACATGCTGGCTGGCGATGTCGAGCCAAGTGCCGGCAGCGTATCCGTCGGTGGCGTGGCGCGGCAGGCCTCGGCCTTCCGCTTTGCCCGATCGGGCATCGCCCGCACCTTCCAGAACATCCGCGTCTTCCCGCACATGAGCGTGCTGGAAAATGTCGTCGTCGCCGCACGCCAGGTCGAACCCGGTCTCGGCCACGCCGAGGCGGCCGCCATGCGCGAGCTGTCTCGCATGGGCCTGGAGAAATTTGCCGATCAGCCCGCCGCCAGGCTTGCCTATGGCCAGCGTCGCCGGCTGGAAGTGGCCCGCGCGCTGGCACTGAAGCCGCGCTTCCTGCTGCTCGATGAGCCGGCCGCCGGCATGAATGCGGTCGAGACCGCCGAGCTTGTCTCCATCCTGTCGGCGGTTCGCGCCGAGCGCCGCATCGGCGTCGTGCTTATCGAGCACGACATGCGGCTGGTGATGAACCTCTGCGAGCGCATCGTCGTCATCGATCATGGTCGCGTCATCGCCGACGGCACGCCCGGCGAGGTGCAGAAGAATCCGGCCGTCATCGCCGCCTATCTCGGCAGCCGCACCGCCCGCGCCAAGACAGCGCAGGCAACAGCCGAGGGCCAGACCGCATAGACCGCAACGACAACAGCCAACGATAACAAATCCAGAAGGAGAACCGACATGCCAAGCCTCTATCGCCTCCACCGCGCAGCTTTGTGCGCGGCTGCGTTCGGCATCGCCGCCATGTCCACGGCCAGCGCCGAGGAGATCATCATCGGTGCGGCGACCGCGCAGACCGGCGGCCTTGCCCCATACGACCAGCCGGCCCTTGCCGGCCTGCGCATGTCGCTCGACGAGCTCAACGCCAAAGGCGGGCTCGGCGGCAAATACACCGTCAAGCTGATGATCAAGGACACACGCTCCGACACCGCGCAGACCGCCACCGTTGCCCAGGAACTGATCGACGCCGGCGCCAAGATCATGATCACGCCGTGCGATGCCGATCCGTCGATTTCGGCAGGACAGCTCACGCAGCCGCTCGGCATCCCGACATTGACGCTGTGCGGCTCGGCACCCGTGCTCACCGGCGCGGTCGGCGACGTCATGTTCGGCACCTATCCGGCCGACAACGTCCAGGCGACGGCGGTCGCCGATTTCGCCGTCTCAGAAGGCAAGAAGAAGGTGTTCCTGCTGACCTCGCCGGATTCCACCTACACCGCCAACCTGCCGGAATATTTCGGCAAGGTATTCGAGAAGAAGGGCGGCGCCGTCGTCGGCCGCGGCACCTTCACCATGGGCCAGCCGGACTTCTCCGCCGAGATAACCAACATCAAGGGGCTGGCCGACAAGCCGGACCTGATCATGACGGCGGCCTACGAGCCGGACTTCCCGGCCTTCATCCAGCAATTGCGCGGCGCCGGCGTCACCATCCCGGTCTATGGCGCCGACGCCATCGGCACGCCGACCATCAAGGCCCTGGGCAAGCTGGTCGAAGGCGTCGTCTACACTGCGGCCGGCTATGCCGAGCCGGGCAGCAAGCTCGAGGCCTTCAATGCCGCCTTCAGCAAATATGCCGGCCATGCACCGGAATCGACCTATGAGGTCAATGGCTATGAGATCGGCCTGATCCTCGACCAGGCGGTGAAGACCGCCGGCTCCGACGATCCGAAGGCAATCCGCGACGCCATCGCCAACCTCAGGGATTTCGACGGCATCACCGGCAAGATCACCTATGCCGGCACCGACCGCATGCCGCTGCGGCCGGTGGCGCTGATGCGCTATGAGGGCGGCGAGGGCAAGCACGTGCAGACGCTGATCCCCGACGCCGCCGACGTTCCCGCGCCGTGATATCATGCTGAGCGTCGAAGCCCTCAAGATACGCTACGGCGAAGTCGAGGCGGTGCGCCGCGTCGACCTCACCGTCGACAGCGGCGAGATCATCGCGCTGGTCGGCGCCAATGGCGCCGGCAAGAGCTCGACGCTCGGCGCCGTCGCCGGGCTGGTACCGGCAGCGTCCGGCAAGGTGGTGTTCGACGGTGTCGACATTACCGGCCTTGCGCCGGAGGCGATCGCCCGCAAGGGCGTCGCGCTGGTTCCCGAAGGCCGCCGCATCTTTGCCAGCCTGACCGTGGCCGACAATCTGCGTCTGGGCGGCGCGGTGCATCAGCCCGCGGCCGAGGCACGGGTGCGCGAGGAGGAAATGCTGGAACTGTTCCCGATCCTGCGCCGCTACCATCGCGTCAAGGGCGGCAATCTGTCGGGCGGCGAACAGCAGATGCTGGCCATCGCCCGCGCCCTGATGGGCAAGCCGCGCATGGTGCTGCTCGACGAGCCTTCGCTCGGCCTCGCCCCGCAATTGATCGACACCGTCTTCGACCTGATCGCCGAGCTGCGCCGCAAGGGCCTGACCATCCTTCTGGTCGAACAGAATGTGGCTCTGGCGCTCGAAATCGCCGACCGCGCCATCGTGCTCGCCAATGGCAAGGTGGTGTTGTCGGGCACCGCGAAGGAACTCGCCTCCTCGGACCTCGTCCGCCAGGCCTATCTGGGAGCTTGAGAAGCATGATCGCGCAGCAGATCATCAATGCGGTCAGCCTCGGCGGCGTCTATGCGCTGCTGGCGCTCGGGCTGGCGATCGTCTTTTCCATCGTCGGGCTGATCAACTTTGCTCATGGCGAACTGATGACATTGTCAGGCTATGCGCTCCTGGCCTCGCTGGTCTTCGGCCTTCCTTTCCCCGTGGCCGTGCTTGTCGCCGTGTCCTGCGGCGCACTCGCCGCCGTCGCCATGGAGCGCGTTGCCTTCCGGCCGATGCGCGGCGCCAGCGTCACCAGCCTTTTGCTGACCAGCTTCGCCGTTTCCAGCCTGCTGAAAGTGGTTTTCCAGAATGGCATCTCGGCCCGGCCGCAAGCTGTCGCCATGCCCGGCTGGATGACCGGCGCCTTCTCCTTCGGCGACTTCACCATCGGCGTTGGCCCCAGCATCTCCATCGTCGTCTCGGCGTTGGCGCTGGTCGCGCTGGAAGTCTTCCTGCGCCGTTCGGTGACCGGTACGGCGATGCGCGCCGCGGCCGAGGATTTCGATGTCGTGCGCCTGATGGGCATTCCTGCCAGCCGCATCATCGCCACCGCCTTCCTGCTCTCCGGCCTGCTGGCCGGGCTCGCGGCAATGCTGTGGGTGGCGCAGCGCGCTTCCGTCGATCCGCTGATGGGTTTCACGCCGGTGCTCAAAGCCTTCATCGCCGCTGTCGTCGGTGGTCTCGGCAGCTTGCCGGGCGCGGTCGCCGGCGGCTTTCTGCTCGGCATCATCGAGGTGCTGCTGCAGGCGACGCTGCCGGGGGCGATCGCGCCCTATCGCGACGCCATCGTGCTGTCGGGGGTCATCGCCGTGCTGCTGCTGCGCCCGCAAGGCCTGATCCCGGCGGTCCGCGTCCAGCGCAGTTGATGTCATGTACAGCAAGCCAGAATTCGCGCCGCTGTCGCGCGACGATGTCTTCGGCCTGATCGAGGCGGCCGTCTTTGCCACTGTGGTGACATCGGGACCGCAAGGGCTCGTCGTCTCGCACCTGCCCTACGTGCTCGACCGCACGCGCGGCGCAAACGGCACGCTGGTCTCACACCTCGCCAGGGCCAATCCGCACAGCGCGCTGATTGCCGAGGGCAGGGAGACGGTCGCCGTCTTCCAGGGTCCGCACGGCTACATTTCGCCGTCCTGGTATCCGCGCAATCCGGTGCGCGACAGTGCGCCGACCTGGAACTTTGCCGTGGTGCACTGCCATGGCCGGCCGGTGCCGCTCGACGACTACGGCACCGCCCGGCATCTCCTGCAACTTGTCGACATGTTGGAAAGAGATCGCGACGACCGCTGGCGCATGCGCGAACTCGGTCCCGGCGGCATGGAGAGGCGCATGCCCAGCATCATCGGCTTCGACATGCCGATCAAGCGCCTCGAAGCCAAGTTCAAGATGGGCCAGGATGAGCGCCTCTACGACACGGACGGAGCCATCGGCGCGCTGGAGGAAACCGATCCGGCGCTGGCGGCCATGATGAAGACGCACAATGCCCATCGCTGCGACTGACCGACGAGAAACTTGCCTGCCAGTTGACCTTCAATAGGCCACTCCGCCCGCGACTTCTGCTCGCCCGCGATCTTCTGCTCGCATCCATGCGTGGAAAAATCGTTCGCCCTGGCGGCCTCGAAGGGCCGATCGTTCCTTTCCCGGCAATAGGAAGTCGATGAGACTTGCAAGCACTGATGGCGACTCCGGTCGCGGAAAAGTGCCTGCACATTCAATTGGCTGGGTTTTCCAAGTGGAAGTTCATGCCACGTCCCGAAAGACCAGGGGAAGGAACCTGATATGCCAAGAATAGTGCCTGTGCTCGATCTGAGCCGTCTGGAGCAAGGCGCGTCGGAGCGCCGGACATTTCTGGCGGACTTGCGTTCCGCGTCGCGCGATATCGGCTTCTTCTATCTGGCCGGACATGGCATCTCCTGGGCCGAGATCAGCGAGGTGCTCACCGCATTGCGCCATTTCTTCGCCTTGCCGGAGGCCGACAAGCTTGCGATCGAGATGGTCAGATCCGCGCAGTTCCGCGGTTACACGCGCGCCGGTGGCGAACTGACCAGGGGCAAGGAGGACTGGCGCGAACAACTCGACATCGGTGTCGAACGCCAGCCCATTGCGCAAGGACCGGGAATTCCCGCCTGGACGCGGCTGCAAGGACCAAACCAGTGGCCCGCCGCACTGCCGGAGCTCAAGCCGGCACTGCTTGCCTGGCAGAGCAAGGCGACGGCGGTGGCGATCCGGCTGTTGAAAGCCTTCGCACTGTCGCTCGATCAACCCGAGGATGCTTTCGACCCTATCTATGAAGGGGAGCCCAATCACCGCATGAAGATCGTGCGCTACCCCGGCCGCGATGCAACCGGCGGCGACCAGGGTGTCGGCGCGCATAAGGATGGCGGCTTCCTGACGCTGCTGCTCCAGGACGACAGCAAAGGGCTGCAGGTCGATTATGATGGAAGCTGGGTGGATGTGGACCCCATTCCCGGAACGCTCGTCGTCAACATCGGCGAACTGCTTGAACTGGCCTCGAACGGCTATTTGCGCGCAACGGTGCACCGCGTGGTAACGCCGCCCGCCGGTGTCGAGCGCATTTCGGTGCCGTTCTTCTTCAGCGCCAGGCTCGATGCGACGATACCACTGCTTGGTCTTTCCGAGGAACTGGCGGCGCAGGCACGCGGGCCGGCCAGCGATCCGGACAATCCGCTGTTTCGCGATGTCGGAACCAATCTGCTGAAAAGCCGGCTGCGTTCGCATCCCGACGTCGCGCGGCGCCACTATGCGGACCTGCTGGAACCGGAAGTCCGAGCCGGCTGAGCTTCACAGGCTCGAAAGGACAGGATTTTCGCAACTCATGCCGATCTTTAGAAAATTATTCGTCGTATCTGGCCGGAAATCGGCTCAAAAGGGAAAAATCCGCTCAGCGTTTTCCTCCCATTTCGTTGAACGGTGTTCCCCTCTGAAGGTTTTGACCTTCTTTTTGGCCGGGCCGCTTTCGCGCCCGGCCATTTTTCTTCCTGACACGCGCGTTGCCAGGGCCGCGCCGATCCGGCAGGTTTCGTCTGGGTCATTCGGTGATCGGCCGCAATCAGTGGAAAGAAGGAGGGTCTCATGACCTCCAATGTCGCCGTCATCGCCGGCGCGGGCTCCGGATTGAGCGCCTCGCTGGCGCGCCTGCTCGCCGGCGAGGGCTTTCGCGTGGTCCTGGCCGCCCGCAATATCGAGAAACTCGGCGCCTTGCAGGCACAAATCGGCGCGCAGGCCGTGGCAACGGATGTCTCCGATCCCGCATCGGTCGAGCGTTTGTTCGATGTCGCCGACAAGGCCGGTCCGCTTTCGATCGTGATTTTCAATGCCAGCGGACGCGCCCGCGGCCCGATAACCGAGCTCGATCCCGAGGCGGTCCGGCAGGCATTGCTGGTCGGCGCCTATGGCGGGTTCCTGGTCGGTCAGCAAGCGGCCCGGCGGCTCCTCGCTCGAGGGGCGGGCTCGATCTTCTTCACCGGCGCGACGGCAAGCGTGAAAGGGTTCGCCGGCTCCGCCGGTTTTGCCATGCCGAAATTCGGCTTGCGCGGACTGGCGCAATCCATGGCCCGCGAACTGGCCCCGAAGAACATCCACGTCGCGCACTTCCTCATCGATGGCGCCATCGCTTCGGCCATGTCCGGCCAGGAGTCGGAGCCGCAGGATCGCCGGCTGTCACCGGATGCGATTGCCGAGGCCTATCTCTCCATCCATCGCCAGCAGCGCAGCGCCTGGACCTGGGAAATGGAGCTCAGGCCTTGGGTGGAGACATTCTGACGGGGCTGGCTGACGGGGCTGGCAAAAGGTGCGACTTTCCGCGTCTTGCGGGCAAAATCGAGAGGAGTCGACATTGAACGGGGATATCACTATATAGCGGCGGCTTCGTAACGCATGCCTAAGGGCTGCGCCACGGAAGCGACTGTAAATGTGCTACGTATTGCGCCATCTTTTGTGACGAAAATCGGCTCGAAAACCGGAAAAAAGCAAATAGAAACAGTGGCGCACAGCCGGGTCGATCCGGCTAAACGGTACCAGCCCCTCCAGAATCAGAAAATGTTCTTCAAACCTCGATTTCCTACGGCTCTGTGGACCTTGGACGGCATCGGCTTGCCGGGGCGTTACGACTCGGTTGGAATGGGGACAGGCATCCTTTGCGGGATGCCGGCGTTTATGATTACCAACCGGCTTTGCCGCCAGGGAACAGCAGTATGAGTGAACACGCGATCGAGTTCTTGCAGGGATGGATTGGCGAAAAGGTCCATTGCCAGTCCCACGCCAGGATCGAGAAGCAGGCCGAGACTCTGGCCAAGGAATGCGCTGCCAAGGCAGCGGAGGTCGGCATTCCGTTGGAAGACATCCAGGAAGAAGTCGGCGACATCAAGGAACTCATCGCATCCCGGCTCGAGGAAGCAGCCGAGGCGGACGGGAACCAGCAGGCGTCCAGCAAAGCCGCCGAATAGAATTTTAGGGGCGACCCTGTCTGAATGCGCGGGCCCTTCGGCCCGCGTTTTCGTCTCAGCCGAACGTTTCTCTTAGCCAAGCCTTCGGCAGCGCCGGCACGAAATTGCCGTCGCGCCCGGTCATGTCATCATTGGCGGTCAGCGCGTTGAGGATCGCCTCCTCCACGGCCTGGATCACCGCGTCGAAGAACGGGTCGATGTCGCTATCCGGGATGAAATCGGCATTGGCGATCCGGCCCGACGGCGCCAGCGCCGCGGCGGGATTGGCTGTCGAGAAGGCGAGAAAGATGTCGCCCGAGCTGTGATAGCCGAAGCCGCCGGTCATGGCGACGCCGAGCGGCACGCGGCGGGCCAGTCGTTTCATCTGGTGCGGCAGGAATGGCGCATCGGTGGCGATGACGGCGATGATCGAGCCTTTTTCGGCGCGCGGCGTCCCTTCGCGGATCGCCGGTTCCACGAGCTCCGGCCCGGCACGCAGGCCGCGAAGGGTAAAATTGCGCCGCTTGCCGAAATTCGACTGCACGAAGGCGCCGACCGTGTAGGCGCCGCCCTGCCATTCGACCATGCGCGACGCAGTACCGGAACCGGCTTTGAAGCCGAAGGCGATCATGCCGGTGCCGCCGCCGACGCTGCCTTCCTCGATCGGGCCGCCGGCGGCACCGTCGAGGGCCTCGCCAACATGATCCGATGTCAGATGGTGGCCGTTGATGTCGTTGAGAAACCCGTCATAGGTCTCCGCCGCCACCGGCAGGCCCCAGCCGCTGTCGAGTGCTGCCGGCAGCACATGATGCATCCAGCGCAGCGTGCCATCGCGTGAAACACCGCAGGAATGCGTGTTGGTGATGGTGATCGGGAAGTTGAAGGCGCCGGTTTCCTCGATGATGTGCGAGCCGGTCAGTTCGCCATTGCCGTTCTGGCTGAAAATGCCGGCAAAGACCGGCGTGGCCAGCTTGGCGCGCGGCCTGGGCAGGATCGCGGTGACGCCGGTGCGCACCGGCCCCTTGCCGACGACAAGCGCGCCGTCGCCCGATATCAGCGTCGCATAGCCGACCGCGATGCCCGGCACGTCGGTGATTGCGTTGAATGGCCCTGGCGTTCCGTCGAAGCCGATGCCGAAGCTTCGCGCGCGCGGCTTGCCGGATGGCGTTGCCAGATGGTGCGGATTGTCGGTCATGGTCTCAGAACAGCGATCCCTGATTGCCGGGTTCCCTGGTCTTGGCAACCGGGGTCTTGGCGGATGGCTTGGCAGCCGGCTTCGGCCGGGCCGCACCGCTGGTCGCCACCGCATCAGCAATGCCGTCGGCGAACTCCAAGGAAAGCGCCATTCCCGACGCCACGTCGGCGGCCTGCTTGATGACGGCGCCGTCGGCATCCTTCACCAGCGCGAAGCCACGCGCCAGCACGGCCTTGTGCGAAAGCGTCGCCAACAGCCGGTCTGCCTGGACGACGCGCCCGCGCAACCGCTCCAGCCGGATCAGCATCGCCTGGCCGCCGCGTCTCGTCAAGGCTGTCAGCAAATCCCTTTGCACGCGTTGGCGCCGCGCTGTCGGCTCGATCGTGATGCGGCCTTGCAGCAAGGCCAGCTGCTGCCTGTGTCGTTGCAGCGATGCCCTCGCGCATTTCGGCAACTGGTCCGCTGCCCGATTTAGCTCCGCACGCCGGGCTCTCGCCAGCGCGCGCAGCGCTCCTTGCGCTCGCAAGAGATTGCGTTCGTTGGTGCGCCGCGCCTCGGCAATTCGCTGCGACAGCATCGTCGGCGTCAGCTTCACGGCAACATATCGTGCCCGCTTTCGTTCGGTGGAAACCATCAGGCCGCGGCCGAGCCGGCTTGTCGCCTCGTCGAGGCGACGACGCGGCAGCGCGAGCAATTGGTCGGGCGAGGGCAGGGCACGGGCCGCCGCACGGGCGGCCTGCCGCTTGCGTTCGAAGTTGCGCAGGACCGCCGCTTTGAGCCGCGCGCCCAGGCTGGCAAGCGTCGCTTCGAGGTCGGCCTTCACCGGCACGGCGATTTCGGCGGCGCCCGTCGGTGTCGGCGCCCGCACATCGGCGACGAGGTCGATCAGCGTCCAGTCCGTTTCATGGCCGACGGCCGAGATCACCGGAATGCCGGAGGCGGCAACGGCGCGCGCCAGCGCCTCGTCGTTAAAACCCCACAGATCCTCGAGGCTGCCGCCGCCGCGCGCCACGATCAAGAGATCGGGGCGCTGGATGGCGCCGTCCCATGCCAAGGCGTTGAACCCAGCGACGGCATTGGTCACTTCCACGCCTGACGTCTCGCCCTGCACGCGGACCGGCCAGACCAGCACGTGCAACGGAAAGCGGTCCTTGATGCGGTGGATGATGTCACGGATGACGGATCCGGTCGGCGAGGTGACGACACCGATGACGCGCGGCATGAACGGCAGCCGGCGCTTGCGGCCGGCATCGAAAAGCCCTTCTCCCTGCAGCCGGCGCTTGCGCTCTTCCAGCAGCGCCATCAGCGCTCCGGCGCCGGCCGGCTCCAGATTGTCGATGACGATCTGGTAGTTGGACTTGCCGGGATAGGTGGTGAGCTTGCCGGTGGCGATCACCTCCATCCCTTCCTCGGGACGGAATTTCAGCCGGCTCATCGTGCCCTTCCACACCACGGCGTCGAGCCGGGCGCGGTCGTCCTTCAGCGCGAAATAGGCATGGCCGGAGGAGTGCGGCCCGCGATAGCCGGAGATTTCCCCGCGCACCCGCACATTGCCGAAGACGTCCTCGACCGTGCGCTTCAGCGCGCCGGAAATCTCGCTCACCGTGTATTCGGTGGCGTTGGTGCGTGATTCGGATGCTGCGTCGCTCATCGCTCGATTGGGGGCTGGTTGGCGTTCCGCGTCAAGGCGCAGTGTCGATCCAGCCGCTCATGGTCCGCATGTGTCTGATCCCCGCCTACCAACCCGGCAGGATCTGGTTCGGCTTGCTCCGCTTCATCTTGGCGAAGGCAAGTGCCGCGAAGTCGAATGTTCCCGTCTCCTCGCCAAGCGGCACGGAAATATTGTCCAGGCTTTCCGAAATATGGCGGGCGAGCGCGTCGACGATCTCCGGCCGCGACGTCTGGCCGCGCATGATGCCGATGCGGCAATCGGGCAGGGCGCCAAAGCCGTCGGCTTCACCCAGCACCCGCATGCCGGGCCTGAGCGCGCATTCCGGCAGCACCGAGATCGCCAGGCCCGAGAGCACCGCGGCGGTGATGACGGTCGCCGAGAAACTGGTGAACAGGATGCGGTAGTCGCGGTTCTGCTGGTCGAGCACATCGACGGCGGCGCGCCGCCAGATGCAGTTCGGCCGGCCAAAGGCCATAGGCAGCGTTACCTGTTCATGCGTGGCATGGTTGGCCGAGGTGACCCACAGCAGCGGCTCGCGCCGCACGACCTCCGACTGGCCGCGGACATCGTTGTGCGTCACCAGCGCCAGATCGAGATTGCCGCGCTTGATATGCTCGACCAGCCCCGGCGTCGGCTCGCAGATGACGGTCAGCTCGACACGCGGGTTGGAGCGCGTGAAGCGGGCCATGATCTCAGGCAGGAAACGGTCGGCATAGTCGTCCGGCGTGCCGATGCGGATCGTGCCTTCGAGCCGCTGGTCGTCGAAGGCGGCGAGCGTTTCGCGGTTGAGATAGAGCAGCCGTCTTGCGTAGGAGAGCAGCTTGTCGCCTTCCTCGCTCAGCCTGTTGGTACGCCCCTCCTTCTCGAACAGCGGCTTACCGATCCGCTCCTCCAGCCGGCGCATCTGCATGGACACCGCCGACTGGGTGCGGTGAACCTCCTCCGCCGCGCGGGTAAAACTGCCGGTATCGGCAATCGAGATGAAGGTCTGCAACTGATCGAGATCGAGCGGCGCTTTCATCGGTCCAATCCATCATTGTTGTTGATGTCTATGATTAGAAACATTCGTTGGATTAATCAATTGGCTGGTGGCAAATTGGTATTGTCCACATGAAGGCATGTGAATCGAAGCCGAAACGGCCGCTGTCGCCAGCGCCGATCGTTCGGTTTTGTCCGTTCGAGTCTGAAGGAGACCGACATGACCACGTTTGATTTCGCCACCGAGACCTCGCGCATCACCTCGCGTCCGGCTGTTGCGGCGCGCGTGGCAAACACCGTCTCCAACGCCTATCGCGCCTGGAAAAACCGCCGCGCCTTCTATCGCCTTGGTGAGATGTCGGACGCCGAGCTCGCCGACATCGGCCTGACGCGCGCCGACCTGCATGTCGCCATCGACGTGCCGTTTGGCCGCGATCCGACGGCGATGTTGCGGGAAATTGCCAGCGATCGTGTGGAAACGATCGAGGACATCGCCCGCAAGGTGGCTTGATCGCCGAGTTTCGGTCCGGTGAACCCATTCACGGTTCAGCGGGACCAAAGGTTCTGCAGGCTCCCCACTCCCTGCCGGTCCCCCGCCGGCCCTGCCTGCACGTTGCCCGGTCCTCCCAGGACCGGGCTTTTCTTTTGTGGCTCAGAACTGATCGATCAGTTCAATCAGCCATCTGTCTGTAAAAATGAGAATCCCGAAGGCCAAAAGGCTGACGGCAAAGATCCCATAGCCGGCGCGATTGCTCTCGTCCAAGGGCTTCCATTGCGACGGAAGCGGTTTTCCGTATCTCAAGGCGTCGCGAATGTCTCTGTAACCGGGAGCATCGCCCGGACTAAGGAAGTCATACCGATAAATTGAGTAGACACCCCCAATTAGTGCTGCAGCCATCAAGCCGTTCACGACTATTTCACCTAAAGTCATTGCTCGAACTACCGCCGGTCCATGTCCCGCTTGAATTGGTCGAAGATCGTTTCCACGCCCTTCTGGTACTCGTCGCGCTGCTGGGCGCCGGTCTCGAACATTTTGCCGAACAAATCGTCGAACGGGTTCCTCGCCCTACCGCTCGGATTGGTCTCTGGCAGCGGCGCCTGTCGTTGCTGCGGCCGTTGCGAGGCCTGAGGTTGTGGCGCCGGCTGTCCGCCAGGCAAGCCGCCACCACCACCTCCTTGCCGTAGCATCTCCTCGAAGATTTTCCCGAGCGGATTGTCGCCATAGGGACTCTGGGTCTGCTGCGGCTGCGGCTGGGGCCGGCCTTGCGGCTGCGGCGTGCCACCTCCGAACATGTCCTGCAGCACCTTGCCGAGCGGGTTGTCGCCATAGGGATTGGGGGCCGGTTGCGGCTGGCTTTGCGGTTGCGGCGTACCGCCGCCGAACATGTCCTGCAAGACCTTGCCAAGCGGGTTGTCCATCGGGTTTTGAGGTGGCGGCGCCTGGCGTGGCTGTGGAGCCGGAGCCTGCATGCCCCCGCCTTGCCGCATCATCTGCTCGATGATCTCGCCGAGCGGATTGTTGCCGCCACCGCCGAAACCGCCGGCGGCCTGCATCTGGTTGGTCGTCTGCTTGAACAGCCCGCCCATCACCATCGAGGCGATCGTGGGCAGCATCTGCTGCAGGATCTGCTGGCTGACACCGCTGGCTTGCGCCGCCTGGCTGGCGACCGCGCGCGACAGGTCCTTGGAGCCGAACAGATGCCCCAGAATGCCGTTGCCCTCATCGACCCCTTGCGGCGAGAAGGCTCGGGTCGCATCCTCGAAATATTTGGCGTGCTGGCCGCTTGCCATCGCCGTCATGAAGGCGCCGAGCCCATAAGGGTCGGCGGTGTTGCGTTGCAGCCCCTGCGAAAAGGCTGGCAGCAGTGCTGCGACCGCCGCCTGCGTCTGTTGCATCGAAAGCCCATATTGTTGGGCAAGCGCCTGCATGCCATTGCCGTTCTGGGCCTGGGTCAGCATGTCGAACAAGGTAGGCATCGGCTTCTCCTCCGGGAAATCCTGGGCGGAGAGCCTAATTCGTTTCAACGCCCGATTGAAGCAGCTTTTGTCGCTCGCTACGGCTCGCGGTTAATAGGCATATTCCATGAACACCGGTTCGATCGAACCGCCCCAGCGCGTGTGATAGGCGGAAAGCATCTCCTCGGCGCTGGTGGTGCCGCGCGCAACCACTTCGTCCAGTGTGTTGAGGAACGAGGTCTCGTCGTAGCCGTCACGGTTCTTCTTGCCCCGGTTCTTCAGCCCCGTGCGCGAAATGGCCAGCACGTCGCGCGCGATCTCGCGCAGCGAGGTGTTGCGGAAAGGCGCGGAAATGCCGAGTTCAGGCACCGCATTGCGCATGGCCAGTGTTTCTTCATATGTCCAGCTCGAGGTCAATGCCTCCGCCGCGTCGAGCGCCGCCTCGTCGTAGAGCAGTCCGACCCAGAAGGCCGGCAGCGCGCAGATACGCCGCCACGGCCCGCCATCGGCGCCGCGCATCTCGAGGAACCGCTTCAGGCGCACGTCCGGGAATAGCGTCGACAGATGGTTGGCCCAGTCGCCCATCGTCGGCAGCCCGTCGGGCACTTCATTGCGCGCCGCACCGGCCATGAACTGGCGGAAGGTGATATGGGTCATGTCATGATAGCGGCCGTCGCGAATGACGAAATACATCGGCACGTCGAGCGCCCATTCGACATAGTCGGCGAACCCGAAATCCGGTGAGAAGCAGAATTCGAGCAGGCCCGAGCGCTGGTTGTCGGTATCGCGCCAGATGTCGCCGCGCCAGCTCTGCAGGCCGTTCGGCCGGCTCTCGGTGAAGGGCGAATTGGCGAACAGCGCCGTCGACAGCGGCTGCAGCTTCAGCGACACCTGCATCTTGCGGCGCATGTCGGCCTCGCTCTCGAAGTCGAGGTTAACCTGGATCGTGCAGGTGCGGTACATCATGTCGAGGCCCTTGGTGCCGACCTTGGGCATGTAGCGCGTCATGATCTCATAACGCGACTTGGGCATTTTCGGCGTCTCGGCCAGCGACCATTTCGGGCTGCCGCCAAGGCCAAGGAAGCGGATTCCCATCGGCTCGGCGATCTCGCGCACCTGGGCCAGATGCGCATTGCCCTCGCGGCAGGTCTGATGGATGGTTTCCAGCGGCGCGCCGGAGAGTTCGAACTGGCCGCCAGGCTCGAGCGAAATCGCACCTTGGCCGGTCGGCTCGACCAGGCCGATGATGCGGCCGTCATCCATGATCGGATCCCAGCCGAGCTTCGACTGCATGCCTTCGAGGATGGCGCGGATGCCGCGCTCTCCGCCATAGGGCACCGGCGCATTGCCATCGACATAGAAGGGGAATTTCTCGTGCTCGGTGCCGATGCGCCACTTGTCGCGCGGCTTGTTGCCTTCGGCCAGGTGCTCGACGAGTTCGTCGACGCCTTCGATCGGCCGGAAATCGGTTGTGTCGCGCGCCATGATCTTAGCCCTCGGCAGATGACCCCGAAAATCGACTTTCGATTTTCGGAAAGGATCATGTGCCCCAATCGAATGCTACAGCGTCCTTTGCGCGTCCGAAAGGACGCGCGGCGCTGTAGAGCGGCCGGACGACCGCCGGCGCTAGATGGACGAAATGTCAGTAGCCGATCAAGCGAAAAATCCTGAGCCACAGGTCAAGAGGAATTGAAGGCTACGGCCCCAGGCCGCCCCTTGCAAGAAATCAAGTCCTACCAGTCTCCGACACTTGCCTGGATCACCGCAAGCGCGGCCACGGCCGCCGTGTCGGCGCGCAGGATGCGCGGCCCGAGCGGAATAGCGCTCACGAAGGGCAGGGCGCGCAGCATCTTGCGCTCCTCATCGGAAAAGCCGCCCTCCGGCCCGACTAGCAGCCCGAGCTTCTTTTCCCTTATCGCCTGCAAGGCAGGCAGCGGATTGTTGGTCGAGGCGTCCTCGTCACAGAAAATCAGCCGCCGTCCCTTGTCCCAGCCAGTCAGCACGCGCTCGAATTTTTCCGCCTCGCGAACCTCCGGCACTGCCAGAATGCCGCATTGCTCGGCGGCTTCGACGACATTGGCGCGCAGTCGGTCGATGGAAGGCTTTGCCACTTGCGTATGCTGGGTGATGACGGGCTGCAGGATGCCGGCGCCCATCTCGACCGCCTTCTGCACGAGATAGTCGAGCCGTCCCTGTTTCAGGGGCGCGAAACAATAGATCAGGTCGGGCAGCGGCGGCTGCGGCCGCTGCAGCGCCAGCACCTTCAGCCGCACCGCCCTTTTTGTCTTCGCGGCGATGGCCGCCGACCACTCGCCGTCGCGGCCATTGAAGACAAGGATCTCGGCCCCTTCGCCGAGCCGCAGCACATGCATGAGATAGTGGCTTTGCTGCTGGCCGGCATCGAACTCGGCATCCCCTGCGAGATCGTCGGGCACGAACAGCCGTTGCATCTTGTAGTTGGCGCGCATGGCCGAGGAATGGGCGAGCCGGCCGCTGGCGTCAAGCCTCGGCCGACGGATGCCACACCGGCCGAAAGCCATGACGCAGGACCGCAAGCGTCGTCTCCGGGGTCAGCAGGACAAGCGCCTTGCCTTCGAACTGGTCAAGGCCGATGGGCGGGCCATATCCGGCAAAGGACCACGGCAACGCCTTGCCGTTGCGCAACGCATATGCGCAGCCGTTGGCCGCGATCACCGCACCGTCGGGCAGGGAGGCAAGCTCGGCCGTTGCGACATCCGGCCTTTTGCCGCCCGAGGCCAGCCGCTCCTTGTGCAGTCGCTTGTCGACCTGCGGCGCCCGCGGCTCGGCAATACCGAAGGCTTCACCGAAATGGCCGACGAAATCCTTGGCCCGTTCGCGCTGGCAGAAGAAGCAGGGACGATGCCCCGCCGCCAGTGCCGTCACCTCGTCGAGGAAGAACAATTCCGTCCAGCCCGCCTTGCCGCCTAGATGGTCGTCGCTCCTGCGGTTTCGGCCCATCGGTTGGCGCCGCACATTGCGGAATTGGCAGACGCAGATGATCCAGGCTTGAAGCGCCCAGCGTTTCCTGAGCAGCGTCCTGGTCTCGGGGTCGTGGATGATACCGCGATTGCCCGTGAACAGCCCGCGCTCGGGCACGGCGTGGATGGCGCCGAACGGATCGACCCGGTTCTGCAGTGGCATAGTTCTCTCCTGGGATACGCATCTTGGCTGCAACGCTGGCGGCATGATATCGCTCGTCGCATCTTTTTCATGTCAGCAGGGTTTTGCGATGCGGGTGCTGGTGGTCCAGAACTACGACAATACCGGCCTCGGCCAGGTCGGAGCCGCACTTGCGGAAGCGGGTGCCGATCTCGATGTGCGCCTGCCCTACAAGGGCGAGTCCCTGCCGGAAGATGCGGCCGGGCACGACGCCATGGTGGTGCTCGGCGGCGGCCAGAATGCGCTGGCCGACGATGAGTATCCCTATTTTCCGGCGCTGCTCGAACTGACCCGCGATTTCGCCGGCAAGGATCGCGCCGTGCTCGGCATCTGCCTTGGCAGCCAGCTGGTCGCACGCGCCTTCGGTGGCGAGAACCGCATCGGCGGCGCCAACGAATTCGGCTGGCGCGGCGTGTCGCTGACGCCGGACGCCAAGGCCGATCCGGTGCTTGGCGCTTTGCCGGAAAAGTTCCCGATCTTCCAGTGGCACGACGACACCTTCGAGCTGCCGCGAAACGCCGTACGGCTCGCCGGCAACGATGTCGCTCAAAATCAGGCGTTTCGCGTCGGCCGCGCCGTCTATGGCTTCCAGTTCCACTTCGAGGCCAACCGGCCGATGGTCAAGGACTGGAGTTCCTCCTTCGCGCCGATCATTGCCGCGCGCCATCCAGACTGGGCCGGCGAGCTCGATGGCGAAATGGCGCGCAACGGCCCCGACGCCGACGCCGCCGGCCTCGCCATTGCCCGCGCCTGGGTGGCGACTATCTGAGCCTCCGCCCTTTGGGGCGCTCTGCTGCGTGACATAATTGGCACGCAGCCGTGAATCCTTCCGGGAAAACCCTTTCTTCCTTGGCTTGTGTCCGCCCGCCATCCTAGAAGGCGCGCGCTTTGCATCGGCTGTGCAACCGCGATGAACCTTTTGTGTGACCCGTGCGACACACCGCCGATACAGAACATGCCTAGAAGCGCGAAATCGTCGAAATTTTGAAGCGATTTTTCCGTTTCAACGCATTGGTAACCGCCTCGTGCACAGATGCAGAAAGCTCAACAAGAGATGACTTCCGTGAAAGCAGCGCTTCTGTCCTTTGCCATGCTCTCCGCCATCGTGCTTTGCGGTCTGGGTATCTATGCCGCCGACGCGGCAAACAACCACAATGCGGTCGACGGCTACGGCGTCACCGCTTCCTTGCGCTAAAGCATTTCACCGTTTCACGGAAACGGCGAACCGCTCTATCTCTTTGTTTTTACGCAATTCCCAAGGGAAAGCGCTACGCGCTTTTCCCGGGAAAACCGTGTCACACTTTTCCTGGAATTGCTCTAAAGCCGCAACGTCTTCGCGTCCTCGGACGCGGGCGCTCAAGCTTCCTTTATCGTGATTTCCAGGATGCGTTTGTCCGCGCCGTCCACGACGAGCGCGGTCAGCATGCCTGATTGCCAGGCAAGCGTGTCGACATTGACGCGGTTGGCCATCACTTCCGCTTCCGGCACCGGAGTGTGGCCGTGCACCACGATCTTCGGGAAGAGGCCGGTGTAATCGTGGAAAACGTCGCGGATCCAGATCAGGTCCTGCGGGTTCTGCTTCTCCAGGGGGATGCCCGGCCTGATGCCGGCATGGCAGAAGAAGAAGTCGTCGAACGTTACCGAAAAAGGCAGCGATCGCAGGAAATCGACATGGCCGGGTGGCATTGCCTCCAGCAGCGCCGCGTGTCTTCGTCTCAGCGTTTCCGTCTTGCCGAACCAGCTGGCATCGGCGGCGAGTGACACACCATAGGACAGCGCCGTCTGCACGCCGCCATAGCGCATGAAAAGCCCTTCCGGGTCAGGGGTTCCCAGAAAATCGAGAAAGCCGATATCGTGGTTGCCGGCGAGCATCAGATTTCGCGGATCGCGTTCGCGCGCCTCGATGAGAAAGTCGATGACGCCCTTGGAGTCCGGCCCGCGGTCGACATAGTCGCCGAGGTGGATCACCCGCCAGTCGCGAACCGGTTCCCACTGCAGCTCGCTCTCGATCCGCCGGTGCATGGCGGCCAGCAGGTCGAGCCGGCCATGCACATCGCCGATCGCGTAGAGCCGCATGCCGTCAGGCCCATGCGCGTCGAGAAAATGGATCCCGGGTTCCGCCAACTCTCGCTGTTCTCCGTGGTCAGGTCGTCACCCGATGCTAGCGCCGGAGCTGGTCCTTGCCCATGTCGGTGACCAGACGCTTTCCGCACAGCGCCAGCGTGATGTCCATCTCCTTGCGGATGATTTCCAAGGCTTTGGTAACCCCTTCCTTGCCGAGCGCGCCCAGCCCGTAAAGAAATGGCCGGCCGATATAGGTGCCCTTGGCGCCGAGGCAGAGCGCTTTCAACACGTCCTGGCCGGAGCGGATGCCGCCATCCATATGCACCTCTATTCTGTCACCGACCGCGTCCGCAATCTCCTCCAGCGCCATGATCGAGGACGACGCGCCGTCGAGCTGGCGTCCGCCATGGTTGGAAACGATGATCGCGTCGGCGCCGGTCTTGGCCGCCATCAGCGCGTCTTCCTTGTCGAGAATGCCTTTCAGGATCAGCTTGCCACCCCAGCGTTCCTTGATCCAGGCGACATCCTTCCACGACAGCTGCGGATCGAACTGCTCCGTCGTCCATGACGACAGCGAGGCCACGTCGCCGACGCCCTTGGCGTGGCCGACGATGTTGCGGAAAGTGCGGCGCTTGGTGCCGGCCATGCCCAGGCACCAGCGCGGCCGGATGGCCATGTCGATGATGTTGGTAAGCGTCATGCGGGGTGGCGCGGTCAACCCGTTGCGGACATCCTTGTGGCGCTGACCGAGGATCTGCAGGTCGAGCGTCAGCACCAGCGCCGAGCATTTCGCCGCCTTCGCCCGGTCGATCAAATTGAGCACGAAATCCTTGTCGCGCAGGACATAGAGCTGGAACCAGAAAGGCTTTTTCGTCACCGAGGCGACATCCTCGATCGAACAGATGCTCATCGTCGAGAGCGTGAACGGCACGCCGAATTCCTCGGCCGCCTGCGCCGCCAGCATCTCGCCATCGGCGTGCTGCATGCCGGTCAGGCCGGTCGGCGCCAAGGCCACCGGCATCGCCACCTTCTGGCCGATCATGGTCGATTCCAGCGAGCGGTTGCTCATGTCGACCAGCACGCGCTGGCGGAACTTGATCTTCTGGAAGTCTTCCTCGTTTGCCCGATAGGTGCTCTCGGTCCAGGCGCCCGAATCGGCATAGTCGAAGAACATCTTGGGCACGCGCCGGCGCGCGAGATCCTTGAGGTCCGCGATGGTGAGAATGTCGCTCATGATAGTCCCCGCTTGATCGAATTGATTAGATTAGGTGCGTCCGCGTGCTGGTTAGGTGTCGCCGGCTTCCGAGCGCTGCCGCAGCCGCAGCCGCGACACGCGTTGCCAGTCGCCGCTGCGCTCCGCCTCGGCCATCGACCGCTCGACATAGGTGATGTGATCCATCGCCGCCTGGCGGGCGCCGGCCGGGTCGCCGGCCTTTACCGCGGCGTGGATCGCCCGGTGTTGTGCAAGCAAGGCCTCGCGTGCGCCGGGTACGGTGAAGACCAGCAACCGGTTCTGGAACACGCCTTCCGACAGCAGCCTATAGCAGGAGCGCAGCGTGTGCAGCAGCAGGATGTTGTGCGCGCATTCGCAGATCGCCTGATGGAATTCGACGTCGATTTCGGCCTCGTCGTCGAAATCGCCGGTGCGATCCGCCTGGTCCATGCGTGCCATGATGCGGTCGAGCAGCGCGAGATCCTCCGGCGTGGCGCGTCGCGCCGCATATTCGGCGGCTATGCCTTCGATCTCGCGGCGGTATTCCAGATAGTCGGTGACCGCCTTGCGATGCATCGAAATCAGGTCCGCCACCGGTTTGGTGAACAGCTGGCCGATGATGTCTGCGACATGCGTGCCGCCGCCGGCCTTGGTCGTCAAAAGCCCGCGCCCTTCGAGCGCCTTCAGGGCATCGCGCAGGATCGGCCGCGATACGTCGAACTGGCGTGCCAGTTCGCGCTCGCCCGGCAGCCGGTCGCCGGTGCGCAGCACGCCTTCGAGGATGAGGCTTTCGATCTGCTGCACGACCTCGTCGGCGGTGCGCGAATGCTCGATCCTGGAAAAAATATCGCTCAACAGAATGCCTGGAAGGTGAAAACGGTGTCGCGCAGGATAAAGCCTGCGTCGCCAACTGGTCAAATTATTTATCCAATTGGTCGAGGCGGGTCGGTTTTGCCGCGCGGCGTCATATCGTCTTCGGCTAAAATTTGCTGTTTGCGTCACCAGCCTATTGGTCCTAGAGGGACGCAATTGCCAAAAGGTCAAAGAAAGACGGTTCAGAGAAACCGGGGAACTAGCCGTGTCAGACGACCCGTCCAATCTCGAGTTCCAGCCGCGCGCCCAAGGCAGCGTCATGGGCTTTCCGGCGCATGAAGGCCGGCCCGGCGCGCTGGGTGAGGTGCATGCCCGGCCGCATCCGCTGATCCAAAAGCCGCGCGTCCTGATCCAGCTTGCCTTCATGACCGAGGGCGGCTCCAGTGTCGATCATGCCGTCCTTTCCGAACTGTCGCGGCGGCTCGGCATCGCCGCGCCGGATCGCCAGGCCCGCCATCATGCCATGAAGTCGGGCAAGGGCTCGCTGCGTTGGGAGCGGCACACGGAATTCTCGACCTATCTGTGGGAGGGGCCGCTTTCCGAAAACGGCAGAACGCAGGAGGACTCGCCCTTCGGCAATGGCTTTTCGCCGCCGGGAACCGTCATCTCGGGCATCCGCCTGGAAATTCGCAAGTGGACGCAGGCGAGCGAGCGGCTGATCGCCGCTTTCGACCCGACCAGCCTGTGCTACTCGCTGGTCGAACGCGGCAATGCGGCCATAGTCACCGATTTCCGCCAGGACGGCGACGGCATGACGCGCATGCTGGTGCTCGATCGTGGCCTGACTCCGGCGCGCACCGGAGCGTTGTCGCAGCGGCTGATCGACATCGAGACCTACCGCACGCTCGCCATGCTCGGCCTGCCGCTGGCGCTGACCCTGTCCGGCCGCGCCCGCCGCATCGAGGACAGGCTTGCCCAGACCACGCTGGAAATGAAGGTCGCCGAGACCCGCGACAGCCAGACGCTGCTCGCCGACCTGACCGAATTGGCCGCGGAACTGGAGGCGGACGCGGCATCGAGCCTCTACCGCTTCGGCGCCAGCCGCGCCTATGACGGCATCGTCGTCGAGCGGCTGGAGGCGCTCGAGGAAGAAGCCGTGCCCGGCTACGACACCTGGGGCGGGTTCCTGCAGCGGCGCGTGGCACCGGCCATGCGCACCTGCCGGTCGGTCGAGGAGCGGCAAGCCAATCTGTCGCGCAAGCTGACCCGCGCCACGACGCTGCTGCGCACCTGGGTCGATGTCGAGGTCGAAAAGCAGAACCGCGACCTGCTCGCCTCGATGAACAACCGCGCCCGCCTGCAACTGCGCCTGCAGCAGACCGTCGAAGGCCTCTCGGTCGCCGCCGTCTCCTACTATGTGGTCGGCCTCATCGGCTATGTCGCCAAGGGCGCCTCGATTTTCGGCCATGCCTTCGCGCCCGAAATCGTCACCGCCGCATCGGTGCCTATCGCCATCCTGCTGGTCTGGTGGGGCGTGCGCCGCGTGCGCCAGATGCATTCCGAGCCCGGCAAGCACCCGGGCGAATAGCGGCAGCCCTTACCCTCCCCCTTGTGGGGAGGTTGGCTCATGATCGCAGCGAAGCGAAGATCGTGAGACGGGGTGGGGGGCATCATAAAGCGCCGCGCCGACCCCACCCGCTCACTTCGTTCGCGACCCTCCCCACAAGGGGAGGGTGAGACAGCGGCAGATTGCCGCTGCGGAAGGTTCGCTCGTCCCTGGACTTGGATCTTCGCTGCCGAGATATTTGCAACCATCGCGCTTCACTGGTAAAAGATTTTGACCAGTCAAGCGAAATGAGGCTGCTGATGTCCGGCTTGGCCATGCCGAAACCAGACGACGCCACGATCCGCCGGCGCGACGAGATCGTCGCCGACATGCGCATCATCGTGCCGGGCGAAGGCGTTGTCGATGCGGCCAATGCCATGCGGGCGTTCGAGAGCGACGGCCTGACCGCCTATCGCCAACTGCCGCTGGTAGTGGTGCTGCCCGAAACGGTGGCGCAGGTTTCCCGGGTGCTGAAATACTGCAACGATCGCAACATCCGCGTCGTGCCGCGCGGCTCCGGCACCTCGCTGTCGGGCGGCGCGCTGCCGCTCGAGGACGCGGTGCTGCTGGTTATGAGCCGCTTCAACCGCATCCTTGCGATCGACTACCCCAATCGCATCGTCGTCGCCCAGCCGGGCGTCACCAATCTTGGCATCACCACCGCCGTCGAGCAGGAGGGCTTCTACTATGCCCCCGATCCATCCTCCCAGATCGCCTGCTCGATCGGCGGCAACGTCGCGGAGAATTCCGGCGGCGTGCATTGCCTGAAATACGGCCTCACCGCCAACAATGTGCTCGGCATCGAGATGGTGCTGATGAGCGGCGAAGTGGTCCGGCTCGGCGGCAATCATCTCGACTCGGAAGGCTACGACCTGCTAGGCGTCATGACCGGTTCGGAAGGCTTGCTCGGCGTCGTCACCGAGGTCACCGTGCGCATCCTGAAGAAGCCGGAGACGGCGCGCGCGCTGCTGATCGGCTTCCCGACCAGCGAGCAGGGCGGCCAGTGCGTCGCCGACATCATCGGCGCCGGCATCATTCCGGGCGGCATGGAGATGATGGACCGGCCGGCGATCCACGCAGCCGAGGATTTCGTCCATGCCGGCTATCCCCTCGATGTCGAGGCACTGCTGATCGTCGAGCTCGACGGGCCGGGCGTCGAGGTCGATCATCTCATCACCGCGGTCGAGGCAATCGCCATCCGCAACGGTTCGACCACCTGCCGCATCTCGCAGTCCGAGCAGGAGCGGCTCAGCTTCTGGGCTGGCCGCAAGGCGGCATTTCCGGCGGTGGGCCGCATTTCGCCCGACTATTACTGCATGGATGGCACCATCCCTCGCAAGGAATTGCCACGCGTGCTGGCCGGCATGCGCGAACTGTCGGAAAAATACGGGCTCGGCGTCGCCAACGTCTTTCACGCTGGCGATGGCAATCTGCACCCGCTGATCCTCTACGATGCCAACGTGCCGGGCGAACTCGACAAGGCCGAAAGCTTCGGCGCCGACATATTGCGGCTCTGCGTCAAGGTCGGCGGCGTGCTGACAGGCGAACACGGTGTGGGGGTCGAGAAGCGAGACCTGATGCCTGAGATGTTCAACCAGGTCGACCTCGACCAGCAGATGCGCGTCAAATGCGCCTTCGATCCCAACCACCTGCTCAATCCGGGAAAAATGTTCCCGCAGCTTCGCCGCTGCGCTGAGCTTGGACGCATGCATATTTCGGGCGGCAAGCTGCCGTTTCCGGACATTCCGAGGTTTTGAGTGGGTATGCCAGCGCTTGAACACCCCCCTCTGTCCTGCCGGACATCTCCCCCGCAAGGGGGGAGATCGGATGTCGCGTGGGGTTTCGCTAATCTCCAGCGCTGCCAGCCAGGCGAGTGGCTGAAGCTGCCAATCTCCCCCCTTGCGGGGGAGATGTCCGGCAGGACAGAGGGGGGTGCGAAGGAACGCGGCGTTTCCGCATTCGAGGGCGCGTTCTCTTCATGACCACCTTCACCCCGACCACCTCATCCGAAGTCCTCTCCACCATAGCCTGGGCCGTGGCGGAAGAGGCGCGGCTCGAAATCCTCGGCCACGGCTCCAAGCGCGGCATCGGCCGTCCGCTGCAGACGGAACACACGCTCGACCTCTCGGAACTCACCGGCGTCACCCTCTATGAACCCGCCGAACTGGTGCTGTCGGCAAAGGCCGGCACGGCGCTGGTCGACATCGAGAAGCTGCTGGCGGAAAACGGCCAGCAGCTCGCTTTCGAACCGATGGATTACGGCCCGCTGCTCGGTGGCGAACCGGGCAGGGGCACCATAGGTGGTGTGCTCGGCGCGAACCTGGCCGGTCCGCGCCGGCTGAAGGCCGGTGCCGCGCGCGACCATATCCTTGGCATCAATGTGGTGTCCGGGCGGGGCGAGGAATTCAAGTCGGGCGGCCGCGTGGTCAAGAATGTCACCGGTTACGATCTGTCGAAGCTGATGGCCAACAGCTGGGGCACATTGGCCGTGTTCACCGATGTCACCTTCAAGGTGCTGCCCGCGGCCGAGACCGAGGTCACGCTCGCGCTGCGTGGCTTGCTCGACGAGGCGGCAGCAAGCGCCATGGCCCTGGCGCTCGGCTCCAGCGCGGAAGTGTCGAGCGCTGCCCATTTGCCCGAGCGCATTGCCGCGCGTGTCGCCGGCGGCGCTCTCGGCAGCGATGCCGCCACGCTGCTGCGGGTCGAGGGTTTTGGTCCGTCCGTCGCCTATCGTATCGCCGCGCTGAAGACGCTGCTCGGCAAGGCCGGACCGCTGGAGGAAATTTCCGGGGACGTTTCGCGGCAGATCTGGCGCGATGTGCGCGACTGCAGGCCGTTCGCCGACGGCAGCGAGAAACCGGTCTGGCGCGTCTCGATGACGCCTTCCCAAGGGCATCAAATGGTCCTGACCTTGCGCATGCAGGCCGCCGTCAGCGCCTTCTATGACTGGCAGGGCGGGTTGGTGTGGCTGCGTATGGAAGAGGGCGATCCGGAGGCCGCCCTGCTGCGTGGTTTGTTGCGCAAACATGGCGGCGGCCATGCGACTATGGTGCGCGCGGCACCTGCCCATCGTGCCGCGCTGCCGGTGTTCGAGCCGCAGTCGCCGGCGCTTGCCGCACTGAGCAGGCGGCTGAAGCAGGAATTCGATCCGAAGAACATCCTCAATCC
The DNA here is from genome assembly GCF_000176035.2 of Mesorhizobium opportunistum WSM2075. Classification (NCBI taxonomy): domain Bacteria; kingdom Pseudomonadati; phylum Pseudomonadota; class Alphaproteobacteria; order Hyphomicrobiales; family Phyllobacteriaceae; genus Mesorhizobium; species Mesorhizobium opportunistum. Next base: position 2,809,019 of record NC_015675.1, read on the forward strand.
CGGCCGCATGGCCCAGGACTAACGCGATGCAGACCAATTTCTCGCTTGCCCAGCTGGCCGATCCCGATGTCGCGGAATCGGAGAAGATCCTGCGCAAATGCGTGCATTGCGGCTTCTGCACCGCCACCTGCCCGACCTATGTGACGCTTGGCAACGAACTCGATTCACCGCGCGGGCGCATCTACCTGATCAAGGACATGCTGGAAAACGGCCGACCCGCCGACAAGGCGATCGTCACCCACATCGACCGCTGCCTGTCCTGCCTGGCCTGCATGACCACTTGCCCGTCGGGCGTCAACTACATGCACTTGGTCGACCATGCCCGCGCCCATATCGAGGAGACCTACAAGCGGCCGCTGCTCGATCGCCTGACCCGCGCCATGCTGGCCTTCGTGCTGCCCTATCCCCAGCGCTTCCGCGCGGCGCTCAAGCTTGCCAAGCTGGGCAAGCCGTTCATCGGCCTGTTCGAGAAGGTCCCGGCGCTGAAGCCGATTGGCGCCATGCTCAAGCTCGCGCCGGCGTCGATCCCGGCAGCTTCGCCGATGGCCTCGCCAGGCATCCATGCCGGGCAGGGGGTGAAAAAGGGCCGTGTCGCCATCCTCACCGGTTGTGCGCAGTCGGTGCTCGATCCCGCCATCAACGACACGACCATTTCACTGCTGACGCGGCTCGGCGTCGAGGTCGTGGTGCCACCGGGCGAGGGCTGCTGCGGCGCGCTGGTCCACCATATGGGGCGCGAACAGGCAGCGCTTGCCTCGGCCCGGCAGAACGTCGATGCCTGGACGCGCGCCATCGACCAGGGCGGTCTCGACGCCATCATCATCACCGCGTCGGGTTGCGGCACGACGATCAAGGACTATGGCTTCATGCTGCGTCTCGATCCGGCCTATGCCGACAAGGCTGCGCGCGTGTCGGCGCTGGCCAAGGACATCACCGAATATCTGGCCGTCTTTGACATGCCCGAGCCGGTCCGCAAGCCGGGCACGGTCGTTGCCTATCACTCCGCCTGCTCGATGCAGCACGGCCAGAAGATCACCCGCCAGCCTAAAGAGCTGCTGGCCAAGGCCGGCTTCGTCGTACGCGAGCCACGTGAGGGCCATCTGTGCTGCGGTTCGGCCGGCACCTACAACATCCTGCAGCCCGAGATTTCGGCAAAACTGCGGGACCGCAAGGTGAAAAACATCGAGGCAACGGGCGCCTCGATCGTCGCCACCGGCAACATCGGCTGCATCACCCAGATCGCTTCCGCCGCCAAGATGCCCGTGGTGCACACGGTAAAACTGCTCGACTGGGCCTACGGCGGACCGAAGCCGGAAGGCGTTCTTGACGAGAGCCTGGTCGCCGCGGAGTAGGGCCGCGCTCGGCGGTTACTCCGCAGCCAGCCGGTCCGCCGTGCCATAAGTCGCCTCGTAGAGCGCGCGCTGGCGGCTGAGCGCCACCATCGTGTTGCGCAGCAGGATCGCCACGGTGATCGGACCGACGCCGCCCGGAACCGGCGTGATCCAGGAGGCGACCTCGCGCACGCTTTCGGTGTCGACATCGCCGACGATGCGGCTCGTCCCATCCGGCCCGATCTCGGAATTGATGCCGATGTCGATGACGGCAGCGCCGGGCTTGACCATGTCGGCCTTGATCAGCCGTGGCTTGCCGACCGCAACGAACAGTGCGTCGGCGCGCCGCGCGTGCGCTGCGACCGACCGCGTCATGTGGTGGCAGACGGTCACCGTCGCGCCTTCGCTCATCAGCAGAAACGCGATCGGCTTGCCGACGATTTCGGAATGACCGACGACCACGACCTCCAGTCCCTTGAGATCGAGCCCGGTTTCCTTGAGCAGCTCGACCGAGGCGGCCGCCGTGCAGGGCGCGAGATCGAGCTGGTTGTAGACGATGTTGCCGATCGAGGCCGGGTGCATGCCCTCGACATCCTTGAGCGGATGCACCGCCGCCTGCAGCGTCTTGATCGGGATATGGGCGGGCACAGGTCGTTGGATGATGATGCCGGTGACGCGCGGATCGGCGTTCAGGCCGTGGATGGCGGCCTCCAGTTCGCCCGACGTGATGGTGGCGGGAAAACGCCTTTCCTCGAAATCGATGCCGGCGAGCTCGGCCTTGGCGCGCTGGTTGCGCACATAGACATCGACCGCGTCGGTATCGCCGACGGTGATCGAGATCAGTTTGGGCGGAAAACCCTCGGCTTTGGCAATCGCGGCATCCTCGCGCACGGCGGCGATGATGCGCTGGGCAACCGGGCCGCCCTTGAGATAGCGGTTGTCGTCGGACAGGGACATGGATGAACTCTTTTGTCTGGTGGCGCTCCCATAGCAAAGGAACATCGAAAATGGCAGCACGAAAGCGAACCACCATGCCTTCGGCGCGACGTTCGGGCGCAGCCTTGCCTGGGTGTCGGCTCGGTTTTCACAGGAAAACGGAAAGGGCAGCGCGGTTTCCCGTGCTGCCCTTCCTGACCGGCCGCATCCCCATACGGCCCGTCCCCCGTTATCTCCTAGACTGGCCCCTAAAAGCTCAATGCTTTGCCGGCCAAGTGATTCGCGAGAACTATTATATCACCTCGACCGTGGTTCCGACATTGACCCGCTCATAGAGGTCGACCACGTCCTCGTTGCGCATGCGGATGCAGCCAGACGACACTGCGCCGCCGATCGTCCACGGCTGGTTGGTGCCATGGATGCGGTACTCGGTCGTGCCGAGATAGAGCGCGCGCGCGCCGAGCGGGTTCTCCATGCCGCCGGCCAGATAGGTCGGCAGATAGCGGCCCTTGGCGGCTTCGCGCTTGATCATCTGCGCTGGCGGGCGCCAGTCCGGCCACTCGCGCTTGTTGGTGATCTTGTGCGTGCCCGACCATTCGAAGCCCGGCTTGCCGGTGCCGACGCCGTAGCGCCGTGCCTTGCCGTTCTTCTCGATCAGGAAGAGGAAATTCTGCGTCGTATCGATGACGATCGTGCCTGGCTTCTGCGGCCCGTCATAGGCGACTTCCTGCGGCAGGTAGATCGGGTTGATCTGCGGGCGCATGGCCACACGCTTGGCCGGAGCCTGCACGGCTGCCGTCCGCACACGGTCGGGCTGCGCCGGTTGCACGGTGCGCAGGCGCGGCTGCTGCACGACCTGGCGGTTCTGCCGCACGATGCCGGGCGCATTGCCAAGCTGGAGCACCCAGGGGGCGGAAAGGTCGGGGCTGACCATCACCGGCGGCCTGTCGGCATAGCGGTCGTCAGCGGCTGAGGGCGTGACGCCGGAGGCAAACACAGCCATGGCGCCAAGCACGGGAAACAAAACTCTCTTCATCGGGAACGCACCCTTGATCGTCTGATAAAACCGGGTGGAAACGACCTCCCGGTTCAGCGATCATTGGCGTGCAAGCAGCAACCGAAACATGAATCGGAATGCGTAAAATGCGGTTCTGTCAGTAAACCTTTTGGTGTGGTTACCGCCGGGTTCAGGAATCTGGTAAAGCCGCAGTAAATGCAGCGCAAGCGCGTTAACGAACGGATTTTGGCCAATGGAAAAAGACAATACCGGCCTGCTCGCCGGTCCCGACGGTGTCGCGCGTTGCTTCTGGCACGGCAATTTGCCCGACTATCTGCACTATCATGACCATGAATGGGGCCGGCCGGTGTCGGACGACCGCAGGCTGTTCGAAAAGATCTGCCTCGAAGGTTTCCAGTCGGGCCTGTCGTGGCTGACCATCCTGCGCAAGCGCGAGAATTTTCGCGAGGCCTTCGCTGGCTTCGACTTCGACAAGGTCGCCGCCTTCACCGACAAGGATGTCGAGCGCCTGCTCGGCAATGCCGGCATCATCCGCCATCGCGGCAAGATCGTCTCGACCATCAACAACGCCAAGCACGCCCGCGAAATGGTGGACGAGTTCGGCTCGCTGGCCGCCTGGTTCTGGAAGTTCGAACCCGGCAAGGACGAACGGCCCAGGATCGTCGACCTCGCCCATCTGCGCGCCAACCCGACCACGGCGGTGTCGGTGCGGATTTCGAAGGAACTGAAGAAACGCGGCTGGAGTTTTGTCGGCCCGACCACGGTCTATGCCTTCATGCAGGCCATGGGCTTGGTCAACGACCACCTCGAGGGTTGCGTTTGCCGTAAGGAGGTCGAGAAGGAAAGGAAGGCTTTCAAGCGGCCGAAATAGGGCTCAGGTGCCGTTGATGCTGGCCAGGAACAGGCCGGCGACGATCGCAACCACGGTGGCCACCGTCGGGTAGATCACGAGCAGGCCGGTCACGAATGCATCGCGCATCGAAGGCCCCTTTCCGATATCGGCCGGTATCTCGAATGGCCCGGCAGGCTGGCCAACCATCTTCGGAGCGCGGATGTCGGCCGGACGCAAGCGCGCCGGCAGTTCGCCGGCATCGCTGTTGGCATGGAATTTTGTTGCGCTGGTCATGTCCCGAACCCCTTCGTGTGGTGCGCTATATCGGCCGCGATTGTGTCGGCACGATGCCGTGCTCATGGCTGGACTGTTTCATTTTTGGTTCGTTTTTGTTTCAATCGTTTTCCTTCTCCCCCTTGTGGGAGAAGGCAGAGGCGCTGACCCTTGCCGGTCCCGGCTGCATCGGTTAGGACACGCGCACTCAAAATAAGTCGTCATTTACCTAGCAAAAAGACCCCATCTCATGGCCGACAAATCGGAAAAGACGAAAGCGCGGCTGCCGCGCGGTTTTGCCGACCGCAGCGCCGAGGATATCCGCGCCGTCGAGAAGATGATGGCGACGATCCGCTCGGTTTATGAGCTCTATGGTTTCGAACCGGCCGACCAGCCGCTGATCGAATACACCGACGCGCTGGGCAAATTTCTGCCCGACCAGGACCGGCCGAACGAGGGCGTGTTCTCGTTCCAGGACGATGACGAGCAGTGGCTGTCGCTGCGCTATGACCTGACCGCGCCGACGGCGCGCTTCGTTGCCGAGAATTATGAGCGCCTGCCAAAACCCTACCGCAGCTACCGCTCCGGCTGGGTGTTCCGCAACGAGAAGCCGGGCCCCGGCCGCTTCCGCCAGTTCATGCAGTTCGACGCCGACACGATCGGCACGCCGGGTGTCGCGGCGGACGCCGAGATGGCGATGATGATGGCCGATGTCATGGAAGCGCTCGGCATCAAGCGCGGCGACTACGTCATCCGCGTCAACAACCGCAAGGTGCTGGATGGTGTGCTGGAGGCGATCGGCCTTGGCGGCGACGACAATGCCGGACGCCGGCTGACCGTGCTGCGCGCCATCGACAAGCTCGACAAGCTCGGTCCGGAAGGCGTGAGGCTCCTGCTTGGCCCCGGGCGCTGGGACGGCGGCAAGGAAGGCGAGGGAGATTTCGCCAAGGGTGCCGGGCTGGACAACGCGCAATCCGAAGCGGTTCTTCTTGCGACGGCGAGAAATGCGCAGGGCCAGGATGCCAGCGTCAGCGCGAACTCAGTCTACCAGGAAGGTGTCGGGGAACTCTCGATAATCGAAGCTTTGGTCCGGGCTGCGGGATATGGCGAAGACCGTATTGCCATGGACCGCTCCGTCGTGCGTGGCCTCGAATACTACACCGGTCCGGTTTTCGAAGCCGAGCTTCTGGCCGAGATCCCCAATGAAGACGGCCAGATCGTGCGCTTCGGCTCGGTCGGCGGTGGCGGCCGTTATGATGGCCTGGTCTCGCGCTTCCGTGGCGAGCCGGTGCCGGCGACCGGTTTCTCCATCGGCGTCTCCAGGCTGATGACGGCACTGAAGAACCTCGGCAAGCTCGACAGCGCCGACGTGATCGCGCCGGTCGTCGTGCTGGTGATGGACAAGGACACCGACAGCCTCGGCCGCTACCAGAAGATGGTGAGCGAACTGCGCGCTGCCGGCATCCGTTCCGAAATGTATCTCGGCGGCGCCGGCATGAAGGCGCAGCTCAAATATGCCGACCGGCGCGGCTGCCCGGTCGCAATCATCCAGGGCGGCGACGAGCGCGCCAAGGGTGAACTGCAGATCAAGGATCTGATCGAAGGCGCGCGCATGTCGGCCGAGATCACCGACAACGCCGAATGGCGCGCCGCGCGCCCCGCGCAGGTGACGGTGGCCGAAAGCGAGTTGGTCACCGAGGTGAGGCGGATATTGGCGGCGCAGGCTGCCGATCGCGCAGAGGGTGGCGCTTGAACACCCCCCTCTGGCCTGCCGGCCATCTCCCCCGCAAGGGGGGAGATTGGATGTTCCGTAGGCCTTCGCCAATCTCCACCGTCGAAGAAGAGGCGCCGTGTCTCAAGCTGCCGATCTCCCTCCTTGCGGGGGAGATGGCCGGCAGGCCAGAGGGGGGTGCCTCGCGCCCATCCTCTCCATGACCTCCCGCTACCCCGCCATCTCAGCCGACATCACCAGCCTCTTCGCCACCCGCAACACGCATGCGGTCGAGGTTGCCATCCTGCAGCCGGCCGATCCCTTCCTCGACATGGCCGGCGAGGATCTGCGCCGCCGTATCTTCCTCACCGAGAGCGAGACCGGGCAGACGCTGTGCCTGCGGCCGGAATTCACCATTCCGGTCTGTCTCGACCATATAAGTTCGCAAGCCGGCACGCCGCGCCGTTATTCCTATCTGGGCGAGGTGTTTCGCCAGCGCCGCGAAGGCGGCAACGAGTTTTTCCAGGCCGGCATCGAGGATCTCGGCGACCGCGACACGGCCGAGGCCGATGCGCGCTCCGTGGCCGACGCGCACGCGCTGCTTGCGCTGGTGTTGCCGGGCCAGGCTTTGACGGTCACGCTCGGTGACCAGGCCATTTTCGAAGCCGTGCTCGCCGCCCTTGGGCTGCCGCGTGGCTGGCGCATGCGGCTTGCCCGCGCCTTCGGCTCGGCGCCGATGCTTGAGGCCGCGCTCGCCGATCTCGCCAATCCGCAACGCAACAGCCAACTCTCCGGCGATGTCGCGGCGCTTGTTCTCGACGGTGATCTCGATGGTCTTTCGGCGCACATCGCCGGCGGCATGGAGGAGGCCGGCCTGTCGGCGTCGGCCGGGCGCTCGCCCACGGACATTGCACGGCGGCTGATCGAAAAGGCCGAGTTGCGCAGCGTACGGCTGTCGAACGAGGCCTTCGCGGCGCTCAAGAGTTTTCTGGCCATCGATGTGCCGCTCGATGGCGCGGCCCAGGCGCTGGAGAGCTTCGCCGCCGGTGCCGGTCTTTCCCTGGGTGCGGCGCTGGAAAAGTTCGCGGCACGCGCCAGGGCGATCGAGGCGCATGGCTTGCCGGTGGGAACAATCCGCTACGATGCCGCTTTCGGCCGCCCGCTCGACTATTACACCGGTGTGGTCTTCGAAATCGCGGCGCAGGATGGCGAGCGCCCCCTGGCCGGCGGCGGCCGCTACGACCGATTGCTGACGCTGCTCGGCGCCAAGACCGCGATCCCCGGCGTCGGTTTTTCGGTCTGGCTCGACCGCATCGAGGCGTTGCGGGAGACGGCACCATGATCACCTTGGCCATTCCCTCGAAGGGCCGGCTGAAGGAGCAGGCACTGGAGGTTCTGGCCAGGGCTGGCCTTACCGTCAGCCTGCCCGGCGACGAGCGCTCCTATCGCGCCCGTATTGAACGCGCCGAAGGCATCGAGGTCGCGCTCCTGTCGGCTTCCGAGATAGCTGGCGAGATCGGCCAGGGCGCGGTCGATCTCGGCATCACCGGAGAAGACCTGGTGCGCGAGAACCTCGCCGATTGGGAGGCGCGCGTGGAAATCGTCGCCCGTCTCGGCTTCGGCCATGCCGATGTCGTGGTTGCGGTGCCCGAGATCTGGCTCGACGTCGACACCATGGCCGATCTCGATGACGTCGCCGCCGATTTTCGCCAGCGTCACGGCCGGCGGCTGCGCATCGCCACCAAATACTGGCGGCTGACCCAGCAGTTCTTTTCGCAGAAGCACGGCATCCAGGTCTATCGCATCGTCGAAAGCTTGGGTGCCACCGAGGGCGCGCCGGCGGCTGGCCTCGCCGATGTCATCGTCGACATCACCACGTCAGGCTCGACGCTGCGCGCCAATCACCTCAAGGTGCTGGGCGATGGCGTTGTCCTGAAGTCGCAAGCCTGCCTGGTGGCGTCGAAGAAACCGCGTGCGGCGGCCGATGAAGCCCTGCTGCGCGACATCGCATCGAAGATGAGCGCCCTCCTCCCTCCTCCTTGAAGGGCAGGTGACTTGAAAGGCAGTCGCTGAAGGCGGACAGGGGTCGCTGCGGCAGTGCACCTCCCCAACGGCAGCACCTCCACTACCATCGGCGGGATTTCCACCGTCCCGGCAGGCTGATAGGTTTGGTTCGTCCTGGGAGGATACAGCGATGCCGGTCAATCTCGACGAGCTGAAGAACGCCACCAATCTGCGTGGCCGCGCCGCTCGCAATGGCAATGTCTTCGTGGCCCCTGTCGATGGCAAGGCGCATGTCTCCGGCGAGCGCGCGCCGCCGCTGCTCAAGGAGACGATCCCCGCGCTGTTCTCCGACACCGCCAGCAAATATGCCACGCAAGATGCCGCCGTCTTCGTTGGCCAGGACAAGCGCTTCACCTGGAGCGAACTGTCGGACACGGTCGATGCGCTGGCCGCCGGCTTCCTGGCGCTGGGCCTGGAAAAGGGCGACCGCGTCGGCATCTGGTCGCCCAATCGCTGGGAGTGGCTGGTGACCCAGTTCGCCACCGCCCGCATCGGCCTGATCCTGGTCAACATCAACCCCGCCTACCGGCTGACCGAACTGGACTACGCGCTGAACAAGGTCGCCTGCAAGGCGCTGGTGACGGCGGCTAGCTTCAAGACCTCCGATTACCTCGGCATGATCGAGACGCTGGCGCCGGAGATAGCCAAGGCCACGCCCGGCAAGCTCAAGGCGCAAAAGCTGCCGGCGCTGAAGATCGTCATCCGCATGGGCGAGGAGAACTCGCCCGGCATGTTCAATTTCGGCGACGTGCTGGCCATGGCCGGCCGCGACGAGCATGACAGTCTCGACCGCATTTCCGAGGGGCTGAAGCCTGGCGACGCCATCAACATCCAGTTTACCTCGGGCACTACGGGTGCGCCCAAGGGCGCGACGCTGACCCATTCGAACATCGTCAACAACGGCAATTTCGTCACTTCGGCGATCAAATTGTCCGTCGACGATCGGCTGTGCATCCCGGTGCCGCTCTATCACTGCTTCGGCATGTCGATGGGCACGATGGGTTGCGTCTCGAAGGGCGCGACCATGGTTTTCCCGGGCGAGGGCTTCGATGCCGGCGCCACGCTGAAAGCCGTGGCGCAGGAGCGTTGCACCGGGCTCTATGGCGTGCCGACCATGTTTGTCGGCCTGCTCGATCATCCGGATTTCCAATCCTTCGATCTCTCCAGCCTGCGCACCGGCATCATGGCCGGCTCGCCATGCCCGATCGAGGTGATGAAGAAGGTGGTGTCGCTGATGCATATGTCGCAGGTGACCATCGCCTACGGCATGACCGAAACCAGCCCGGTGTCGTTCCAGAGCGGTGTCGACGATCCCCTGGAAAAGCGCGTCTCGACCGTCGGGCGCATTCATCCTCATGTCGAGGTCAAAGCGGTCGATGCCGACGGCGCCACGGTTGCGGTGGGCGCGCCGGGCGAGTTGTGCACACGCGGTTATTCGGTGATGAAGGGCTACTGGGACGACGACGACAAGACCCGCGAGGCGATCGATAGCGACGGCTGGATGCACACCGGCGACCTCGCCACCATCGATGCCGAGGGCTATTGCAACATCGTCGGCCGGGTCAAGGACATGGTCATCCGCGGCGGCGAGAACGTCTACCCGAGAGAGGTGGAGGAATTCCTCTACCGCCATCCCAAGGTCAGGGAAGTGCAGGTGTTCGGCATTCCCGACACCAAATATGGCGAGGAGCTGTGCGCCTGGATCGTGCTCAAGCCCGGCCAGATCGCCACCGAGCAGGAGATCAAGAACTTCTGCTCCGGCCAGATCGCCCACTATAAGATCCCCCGCCACATCCGCTTCCGCACCGAATTGCCGATGACGGTGACCGGCAAGCCGCAAAAATTCCTGATGCGCGAAGCGATGGTGGAGGAACTGGGACTGGTGACGCAGAAGACGGCGTGAGGGGCGGGCGCCTCGATTTTGTCGTTGCGCTCGATAATGCCAAGGTCGCGCGACCTTGCGACATCTTCAGGAGCCGCGGACACATGGGGGGCTTGCATGACTGGTTTCCGACGATCGGCGGTTTCCTACGCGATGCCCCTCGCTGCGCTGGCGATGGCTGTCGCGGTCAGAGCCAGCGGGCTGTCGGTGGACCAGGGTTCGTTGAATGCCAGGATCCTTGTCGGTGCGCTGTCGAGTGCGATCATGTTCGTCACCATTTTCGTGGTGCTCGACCACGCCGAGGCGGTAGCTCGGCGGGTAGGGGAGCCGTACGGCACGCTGGTGCTGACGTTTGCCGTCACGGCGATCGAAGTGTCGATCATTGTTTCCATGATGCTGCATGGAGAGAACAACCCGACGCTGGCACGGGAATCCGTCTTCTCGACGGTAATGATCACGTCCACCGGCGTTGTCGGCATGTGTCTCGCGCTTGGCGGCTGGCGTCATCGCAAGCAGGCCATCGTTCGGCAAGGGACCAGTGCCTATCTGGCGGTTCTGATCGCGCTGACCGTCATGACGCTTATTCTGCCGACCTACACCCAGACTACGGATCCCGGCACGTTTTCGGCAGCCCAACTTGGTTTCGTCAGCGTCCTTTCAGTGCTGCTCTATGCAAGCTTCGTGTTCGCGCAGACCGTCCGGCACCGGGAAGACTTTATTCAGGGACAACCACACGACGTTTCGGTGCGCGCTGCCCCTCAGGAGAACATCTCTGCCAGTGCTCTGCTGCTGATGGCCGGGCTGATCGGAATTGTCATGCTCGCCGAGCAGGTCGCGGCAAGCGTCGAAGATACGCTCGTAGCCTACCAGGTGACCCAGGCTGACAGCATTGTGGGGGCAATGATCGCGGGGCTGGTGTTGATGCCGGAGGCCATTTCGGCGGTGCGCGCTTCACTCAACAATGAGCTGCAGCGCGGCTTGAATGTCGCGATGGGTTCGGCTTGCGCCACGATCGGCCTCACCATACCGGGAGTTGCTGCCGCCAGCCTGCTGACGGGGAGAGGACTGACCTTGGGGCTGCCGGCTGCCGATGCGGTCCTTTTGGTCTTGGCGCTTTTCATATGCAATGTAAGCTTCAGCACCGAAAGAACGACGTTCTTGACCGGAATGGTCCATCTCGTAGTTTTTTTCACCTATGTATTTCTGATATTTATACCATGAAGGCTTTGGTGCGAGCGAAGCGCCAGCGGTAGGCATCCTTCATTATCTCAGACCGCGGATTTGAGGTGATCGATGAAAGCGCGCAGCTTCGGCAGGATCTGGCGCTTGCCGGGATGATAGAGGAAGACGCCCGGCGTCGTGGCGGCGATGCTGTCCAGCACCGGCTCGAGTTTTCCCTGCGCTATCGGAGCTTCGGCGACAGGCCGAGGGATCTGCGCCAGCCCGATCCCCCGCATCGCGGCCCCGAGTAATGTCGGATAGTCGTGGGCGATCAGTGGACCCGAGACCATCGCCTCGATCGCCTCGTTGCCGTCGACGAAGGACCACGGCGCGATGGCGCCGTTCGAACGGCGCAAGCGCAGGCAGGCGTGGTGGCGCAAATCCTCCACCCGCTCGGGGCGCCCGTGGCGCTCGAAATAGTCAGGACTGCCGACGACCACGAACGAGAACGACGGCGTCAGTCGCACGGCGACCATGTCGGGGGCGATGAACTGGCCGAGGCGAATGCCGGCATCGAAACCGCCGGTCGCGAGATCGACCATCTCGTCGCTGGCGGCGATCTCCAGTTCGACCTCGGGATAGGCCCGACAGAAGGACGCGATCACCGGCTCCAGGATCAACGGCACCACGGCGCGGGGCACCGACAGGCGCAGCAGACCGGTCGGCCGTTGGCCGACGTCACGGGCGGCCTCGCCCGCGGCGACGATCTCTTCGAAGGCAGGGCCGGCACGGTCGAGGAACCGCTGACCAGCCTCGGTCAAACCGACGCTGCGTGTTGTGCGGACGAATAGCGCGGCGCCGATGCGGGCTTCCAGCGCGCGCACCGCCTGGCTCACGGCGGATGGCGTCACGCCGAGATCGGCGGCGGCGCGGCGGAAGTTGCGGCGCCTGGCGACGGCCAGGAACACCTCGACGCCCTCCAGCGCACCATGCCTCACTGTGTAGTTCTGCTTCATGGGTCGTTGTGATTACAACGGATAGTCGAACGATGCAAGCGGGCCTAACTAGGGAGACGAAGCCAGGAGACATCTTGCGATGACCGATGAATTTGATGGTGTGCGCGAGCACTATCGCGCGACTGGCCTGACCGAGCGGTTGAGGACGGTCCTGGCCGCCCTTGGCCCGGAGGATCAGCTTCTCACGCCCCAGCAATTGGGCACCCTCGACCAATTTCACACCCGTGGGCTTGCGGCGACCGCCGAGCTTGCTCAACTGGCCGGAATCGAGGCGGACATGTCGGTACTGGACGTCGGCTCGGGCATCGGCGGGCCGGCGCGCTTTCTGGCCGCGACCTATGGCTGTCGGGTTACTGGCGTCGATCTCAGCGAGCCTTTCGTGGATGCCGCGCGCTATCTGACCGAGCGCACGGGGCAGAGCGGGCAGCTGTCGTTCCAGACCGCCAGCGCCTTGGAGCTTCCATTCGATGATGGCCGTTTCGACATCGTGCTGCTGCAGCACGTGGCGATGAACATCTCCGACCGGACGCGGCTCTACCGGGAGATTCGGCGCGTGCTGAAGTCAGGCGGCCGGTTTGCCACCTTCGACGTCGTGCTGGCCGGCGGCGAGCCGCATTATCCGCTTCCCTGGGCGCGAACACCGGCGACGAGCTTTCTGCTGACAATCGACGCGACGCGCAAGGCGATCGAACCGGCCGGCTTCCGCATGCTGGCATGGCAGGACGACACCGAAATCGCCAAGACCTGGTTCGCGCAGTTGCGTGCGTCGGGTCCGCCGCCTTCGCCAAATCTCGGCGTGGTGATGGGATCGGACTTTGCCGAGGTTGCGGCCAATTTGGGGCGAAATCTCATGCAAGGCCGGCTCGGCATCCTGACCGCGGTGTTCGAGGCCGCGTCGACCAACAGCTGACAGGAGACCGGAATGTCGACGGAAGCCCTTTTTCAGACACATCTCGTCCTTGGCTATGTCGTGTGGCTGCTTTGCTTTGGCGCATACGGTCTGCCGTGGCTCGGATCGATGGATCGGATCGCGGCGCAACGCGCTATCGCCACGCTGCACAGCTTCCGCTTCTTTGGCCTGGTCTTCATCCTTCCGGGCGTCGTCGGCCCCGATCTGCCGGCCAGCTTCGCCACCTTTGCCGCCTATGGCGACTTCGCAACCGGGATGCTGGCCATGCTGGCGCTGCTTACCGTCAAGGTACGCCAGCTGTTCTGGGCGTTCGTCGTCGCCTTCAACATCGTTGGCATGGTCGACCTCATCGTCGACTATTATCAGGCCATCCAGGCCGATCTTCCTGCCCATGCGGGGCTGCTGGGCGCCGCCTACGCGATGCCGATCCTCTACGTGCCGCTGCTGATGATCACGCATATCACCGCGTTCTATTTTCTGCTGCGTCCCCACCGGAGCGCATCTCGCGCCATCACGGAGAATGCGAGGGCTTCCTAGATCATCTTGGAGCTCGGCTGCACTTTCGAAGGCAATAGCGGCGAGGCGGAAGCGGATGCTACCGCCGTCCGCTCCCCATCTCGGTCGGCCGTGGCGCCGTGCCGCGCTCCTGCACGAGCGGTCCGAGCAGCACCTCTCCGAACAGCGGCTGGTAGCTCCGGCGCACCGCCGGATCCTCCTTGAAGGACAGCGCATACTGGCCGATCTGGTGGAAATAGGTGATGCGAGCCCTGACCAGGCTTTCGTCCGGGGGATAGCCCATGGCGCGGAACGAGCGGATCAGCAGCGCGATACGCAGATCGTCGATGTCCTTCACCTCCTGCGCCAGTTTTCGGGAGGTTCGCGACCAGTCGCGGATGGCCAGGTCGAGCAGCGGGCTGAACGGTGCTTCGTCGACCCACACATGCACGATGTCGGTGAAGAATTGCAGCCCGTCAATGTCGTGCATCTCGCGCATCGCCCAGAACGGCGCGCAGTTGATGTTGCGCCATTCCTGCAGCAGGCCGCCACGAAGATCGTCCAGGCTGGCAAAGTGGAAATAGAAGCTGCCGCGCGTGACCTTCAACTGCTTGGAGAGGCGGTCGATCTTCACCTCGGCGATGCCACGCTTCTCCAGCACCTTGCGCGCGGCGGCGATCCAGGCGTCGCGGCTGAGCGTCTGCCGCGCGGTCTTCGAACGCGGGGCTGCCTTGGACGGTCTCTTGCCTCTGGCCGGGGCGCTGTCGGCTTTCATGTGATCAAGACCTTCATCGCCATGCGCGACGCCTCCAATCCGTTCGCCGGCTTCGATGCGCTTCGCGACTCTTCGAGGGTCCATCTATCGCGGAACGCGCGACCAGAGCAATTCCAGGAACCGCTCTATGGCAATGCGCTGATCCGCTCCAGCATGAGTTCGAAGAACGGCGCCGGATCGATGCGTCGCAGAACGTTGCAATTCTTGGTGCGGCCGGTCACGTGCCACCAGTCGACCACCGTCATGCCGATCGTCTCCGGCGAGACGATGTCGACCGTCACCGCGCACTGCCGCTGCTCATAGATCTGTGGCGCCAGCAGGTAACCGGTGACGCAGGCATCGTGGATGGGGCGGGCCGGCGTTTCGAATTTGTGGGTGCCGTACTGGCGATAGAAGTCCGCCAGATTGGCGGCTTCGACCGCGGCACGGCTGCCGGTTGCGCGCAGGCGGTCGAGCCACTCGGGCGTCATCAGTGCGGTGTAGGTGCAGTCGATGCCGGCCATGGTCACCGGCACGCCGCTGTCGAACACCTTGTGGGCCGCATGCGGGTCGACGAAGATGTTGAATTCCGCCGCCGGCGTGGCGTTGCCGCCCTGGAAAAAGCCGCCGCCCATCAGCACGACTTCGCGCAGCCGGGGCACGATTCTCGGCTCCATGGTCATGGCCATGGCGAGGTTGGTCATCGGCCCGAGCGTGCAGACGGTCAGTTCGCCTTCCGGCGCCTCCATGATCGTGCGCACCAGGTAATTCACCGCGTGTTCGCTCTGCAGCGGCGTCACGGGTTCGGGAAGATCGGCGCCGTCTAGCCCGGTTTCGCCATGGACATACTCGGCCGTGATCAGCTTGCGCACCATCGGCGCCGGGCATCCGGCATGGACCGGCACGTCAGGCCGCCCGGCAAGCTCCACGACCTTTAATGCGTTCTTCGACGTCAGGGCGAGCGGCACGTTGCCGCCGACCGTGGTGATGCCGACCACGTCGAGTTCGGCCGGAGATCCCAGTGCGAAGAGGATGGCGAACGCGTCGTCCTGGCCCGGATCGGTGTCGATGATGATCTTGCGTGGTGCCATGTTTCAGCGCTCTTCCTTTTGCGGTCGAAAGCCTATTGATGAGGCCGTTCGGATGTGTAGAAATACAGTACTGTATCTTATGTTCAAGACAGGGTGTTCGAAAATGGATGCACAAGCGCGCGGCGATTTTTCCGAAATCCCGATCCTCGACGTGTCGGCGCTCTACGGTGGCGACGAAGGCGCGATCCGCGAGACGGCGGCGACGCTGCGCCGCTATCTCGAGACGATCGGGTTCCTCTATGTCACCGGTCATCCCATTCCGCGCGCCGATGTCGAAGCCGTCCGCGAAGCCAGCAAGCGCTTCTTTGCCTTGCCGGAGGAGGAAAAGCTCAAGCTGAAGATCGACCGGAATTTCCGCGGCTATCTGCCCTTCGCCGGCTCGACCATCGTAACCTCCTCCGTGGCGACGGTCAGCAAGCCGAACCAGAGCGAATCGATCTTCTTCATGCACGAGGTCGGCGCCGACGATCCCAGGGCTCTGGCCGAAAAGCCCTTGCAAGGCCCCAACCAGTGGCCGGACGAGACAGCGCTGGCGGGCTTCCGGCAGACGATCGATCGCTATGTCGAGGAGATGGGTACGCTGGCGCGCAAGATGGTCCGCGCCATCGCGCTCTCGCTCGGGCTGCCCTCCGACAGCCTCGACCGCTATTTCGAGCAGCCGACGACCTTTCTGCGCCTCCTGCATTATCCGACGCAGCCCCAGGAAGAAGGCCTCTTCGGCTCGGCGCCGCACACCGACTACGGCTTCATCACCTTGCTGGCGCAGGACAATGTCGGCGGCCTGGAGGTCAAGAACAAGGCTGGCGACTGGGTTCCGGCACCTCCGGTCCCGGACTCCTTCGTGATGAATGTCGGCGACATCCTGGCGCGCTGGTCGAACGACCAGTTCGTCTCGACGCCGCACCGTGTCATCAACCGGTCGGGACGCGAGCGCTATTCGCAGCCCTTCTTCTTCGATCCATCCATGGACGAGACGATCGAAGCGCTGCCGGTCTGCGTGCCGGCCGGCACGCACCCGAAATACGGGCCGGTGCTCTACGGCGACTATCTGATGGAGCGCATCGACAAGAACTATCACTATCGCAAGAAGAAGGCGGCGGAAGCGACCGGCGCCTGAGCAGATGCCAAGCCCGAGCCGGCCCCGAACAGCGGCCAGCTCGAGCCTTCCCTGACAAAGTCAGGCCTTGCCTGACAAAGACTGCCAACACTGCCAACAAGGAAAAGAAAGGGGAACAGCAATGAATGCATATCTGCGAATGGCCAGTCTCACGCTGGCGATCTCCACTATCGCCTGGGGTGGGGTCTCCCGGGCCGCCGAGGTCCCGAAATCCACCGACGTCAAGCAGAGTGGAACGCTCGCCGTCGCCAACACGCTGGACTACGCGCCGTTCGAATATCTCGATGCCGATGGCAAGCAGACCGGCATCATCATCGAACTGGCCGGCGAGGTGGCCAAGCTCGTCGACGCCAAGCTCGACGTGCAGCGCACGCCATTTCCCTCGATGATACCGGGTCTGGCGGCGGGCCGTTTCAAGATCGCCTGGGAGACGTTTTCGGCAACGCCCGAGCGGTTGAAGCAGGTCGATTTCGTCATGTTCCTGAAGGCCGGCCTCGCCGTCTCTACATCGCCGGACAAGAAGGCCAACTTCAGCGGCGACACGCCGCTCTGCGGCAAGCGTGTCGGCGTCTCGGCCGGCAGCGCCTCGGATTTCCTGGTCGACAAGCTCGGCAAGGAGTGCATCGACAAGGGTCAGTCGGCCATCGAAAAATCGGTCTTCAACTCATCGACGGATATCGTCCAGGCCGTGCTGTCCGATCGTGTCGATGCCCGCATGGACGATGCGACCGCATCGAGCTATTTCGAGGTGACGAGCAAGGGTCAGCTGGTGGTCCTGCCGACGCTTTACGAGGTCGCGCCGCTCGGCATGGCGATCGCCAAGGACGACAAGGAAACCGCCGACATGATGGTGGGCGCGCTTTCCGAGCTGTTCAAGAACGGCACTTACAAGGCTATCCTGGAGAAGTACGGCATGGGCGTCTATGCCATCAAGGAACCCTACTTCGTCGGCACCATGGACGCGCTTCGCGCCGAATAGAAATTACCGGCGCCTGATGGTCCGTCAGGCGCCGGCCAGCGATCAGGAGACCAGCGATGGGCGTGGCCCACCCGACCGAGATCGGCGTCGAGCCAGCAGGTGTCGCCGCCGCCGTGTCGCGATTGACCGTCGTGCCGCAGCGCCGCTACGGCATCTGGGTCGGCACGGCGCTTGCGCTGCTGCTGGCGTTTGTGATCATTCGCGCCTTCGCCAGCAATCCGGCCTTCGCCTGGGGCACGGCCGCCGGCTACCTGTTCCATCCCTCGATCATGCGCGGCCTGGGCAACACGCTGATGCTCACCGTCATCATCATGGTGCTGGCGATCGTGGTCGGCACCGTCATTGCCATCATGCGGGTGTCGCCAAGCCCGGTGCTGCGCGCCTTCGCGGGTGTCTATGTCTGGTTCTTCCGCGGTGTCCCGGCCCTGATCCAGCTGATTTTCTGGTTCAACCTGTCGCTGCTGGTGCGCGAAATCTCGCTCACTTTGCCCTTCCTGGGCACGCTGTTTGCCGTGCGCACCAATGATTTCATGACGCCGTTCTTCTCGGCTGTCGTTGCGCTTTCGCTGTGCGAGGCCGGCTACATGGCCGAAATCGTCCGCGCCGGCATCAAGTCGGTGCCATCTGGCCAGTCGGAAGCGGCGAGCGCGCTCGGCATGCCCTACCGCATGATCCTGAAGCGCATCACCCTGCCGCAGGCCATGCGCTTCGTACTGCCGCCGACCGGCAATGAGGCGATCAACCTCCTGAAGATGACGTCGCTGGTGACGTTCATTGCCGTCGATGACCTGTTCTATACGGCGCAAAGCATCTATGCGCGCACCTTCGAGACGATCCCGCTCTTGATCGTGGTCGCCTTCTGGTACCTTGCGGTGGTCAGCATCATGTCTGTGGGACAGCATTTCCTGGAGCGCCATTTCGGCCGCAGCGACACGCGCCGCGAGCCCCTGACGATGCGCGCCCTGCGCAACGCCATCAGCCTGCGCGGCGTCGCCCGATGAGCGATGTGAAGTCAGAAAATCGCGCCCGCTTCGGCGTGCCGGCCAACTCCATGGTGTTCGCGCGCGGCGTACGCAAATCCTATGGCCCGCTCGAAGTCCTCAAGGGGGTCGACTTCGACGTGCCCGAGGGATCGGTGGCTTGCATCATCGGCCCGTCGGGATCCGGCAAGAGCACGTTCCTGCGCTGCATCAACCATCTGGAGAAACTCAGCGCCGGCATCCTGCTGGTGGACAGCCAGTTCGTCGGCTACGACCTCCAGGGCGACAAGCTTTACGAGGTCAAGGACGATCTCCTGTGCCGGCGCCGGGCAGAAATCGGCATGCTGTTCCAGTCGTTCAACCTGTTCTCGCATATGACGGTGATGGAAAACCTGATCGAAGCGCCGACGCAGGTGCGGCGCATTCCCGCCGATCAGGCCAAGGCCGAGGCTGAGGTGCTACTGCGGCGTGTCGGCCTCGCCGACAAGATCGACCGCTATCCGCGCGAACTGTCCGGCGGCCAGCAGCAGCGCGTTGCGATTGCGCGCGCCATGGCAATGAAGCCGAAGGTTCTGCTGTTCGACGAGCCGACATCGGCGCTCGATCCGGAACTGGTCGGCGAGGTGCTGCAGGTGATGCGCGACCTGGCCGAGAGCGGCATGACGATGGTCGTCGTCACCCACGAGATCGGCTTTGCTCGCGAGATCGGCGATCAGCTCGTCTTCATGGATGGCGGCGTGATCGTCGAACGTGGCGCGCCGCGCGAGATGATCGCCAACCCGAAATCGCCGCGAACCCGCGAGTTCCTGTCCCGGGTTCTGTGAGGTCTCCTTGTCGGGGCGCGGTTGCCACTTCTCGGAATCACGCCGCCAACGCCGCTGGACCCAGGCTGCGGATGATCTTGGCGAGTTCGACGCATTCGCCGTGGCGGGTATTGTTGCGCCGCCAGGCAAGGCAAATCATGCGTTGCGGCATCGGCTCCTGGAACGGCACGATCTTCAGGTCCGGGATGGTGCCCGCTGGCCCGGCCGCCATTTCGGGGACGAGCGTGACGCCGAGCCCATGCGCCACCATCTGCAAGAGCGTGGTCAGGCTGGTGGCGCCGTAGCTTGCCATCGCCACCGGGCGCACATTGCCGCAGACGGCCAGCGCCTGTTCGCGCAGGCAATGACCTTCCTCCAGCAGCATCAGCCTCTCCAGTGCCGGGCTCTCGGGCGGAACCGGCGGCGAGGCGAAGGCGGGATCGCCTGATGGCACGGCGAGGAAGAACCTGTCGGGAAACAATGCCTCGGTGGTCAGGCCGGGATGATCGAGCGGAAGCGCGGCAATGAAGGCGTCGAGCTTCCGCGATGCGGTGTCCTCGACCAGGGACGTGGTGACGGCCTCGCGCAGTTCGAGCAGCAAGGCCGGAAAGTGCTTTTTCAGCTCGGGCAGGGCGCGCGGCAAGAGATAGGGCGCGACGGTCGGGATGATGCCAAGGCGGAAGCGTCCCTCCATGGCCATGCGGCCGCGCCGGGCCGTCGTTTCGACGTCGCGTATGTCGGCCAGGATACGTTCGATGCGCGGCAAAAGCGCTGCCGCTTCGTCGGTCATCCGGACCGACTTGCCGCCACGTTCGAACAGCCGGCAATTCAGGCGCTGCTCCATCTCCGCGATCTGCGCGGACAGGGCCGGCTGGCTGACACCGGCAAGTTTCGCGGCACGCCCGAAATGCAGCGTCTGGGCCAGCACTTCGAAATAATGCATCTGGCGAACCGTCAATCCGATCATGCGGGCAATCTTATCATAAGGAAATCCTATCAAAACAAACAGGAAAGGCAATTTGTCTTTATCGGCAAGGCAGCCTAGTCTGGAACCATTCCAGATTGGTGCGGCCACTGGCTGCCCCCCAGAATCCTGGCAAAGATCAAACCTCGGCAAATCGGAGACGAACATGGACGCGAAAACCGACGACAACAGCGCGGGCAAATGCCCTGTTGCGCATGGATCCGCCGGCCGGACCAACCGTGACTGGTGGCCGAACCAGCTCGACCTCGGCGTTCTCCACCAGCAGTCGAACCTGTCGGACCCGATGGGCGAGGATTTCGACTACGCCAAGGAATTCGCGAGCCTCGATCTCGATGCGGTCATCCAGGACCTGCACAAGGTCATGACGGATTCGCAGGATTGGTGGCCGGCGGACTTTGGCCACTATGGCCCGCTTTTCATCCGCATGGCCTGGCACAGCGCCGGCACCTACCGCATCGGTGATGGCCGCGGCGGCGCCGGTGCCGGCCAGCAGCGTTTCGCACCGCTCAACAGCTGGCCGGATAATGCCAACCTCGACAAGGCGCGCCGGCTGCTTTGGCCGGTCAAGCAGAAATACGGCCGCAAGATCTCCTGGGCCGACCTGCTGATCCTCACCGGCAACGTCGCGCTGGAATCGATGGGCTTCAAGACCTTCGGCTTCGCCGGCGGCCGCGCCGACGTCTGGGAACCTGAGCAGGACGTGGACTGGGGTTCTGAAACCAAGTGGCTCGACGACCAGCGCTACTCCGGTGATCGCGAACTCCAGGGCCATCTCGGCGCCGTGCAGATGGGCCTGATCTATGTCAATCCGGAAGGCCCGAACGGCAAGCCCGATCCGCTGGCTTCGGCCCGCGACATCCGTGAAACTTTCGGCCGCATGGCCATGAATGACGAGGAAACCGTGGCGCTGATCGCCGGCGGCCACACTTTCGGCAAGACCCATGGCGCCGGCGATGCATCGCTGGTTGGTGCCGAGCCGGAAGGCGCCGGCATCGAGGCGCAGGGCCTCGGCTGGTCGAGCAAGTATGCCAGCGGGATTGCCGGCGACGCCATCACTTCGGGCCTCGAGGTGACCTGGACGACGACGCCGACCAAGTGGAGCAACAACTTCTTCGACAATCTGTTCAACTACGAATGGGAGCTGACGAAGAGCCCGGCGGGCGCCCATCAGTGGACGCCCAAGGGCGGCGCCGGTGCCGGCTCCGTGCCGGATGCGCACGACCCCTCGAAGCGCCGTGCGCCGGCCATGCTGACCACCGACCTCGCGCTGCGGGTCGATCCGGCCTACGAGAAGATCTCGCGGCGTTTCCATCAGCATCCAGACCAGTTCGCCGATGCCTTCGCCCGCGCATGGTTCAAGCTGACGCATCGCGACATGGGTCCGGTCGTGCGCTATCTCGGCCCGTTGGTGCCGAAGGAAGAACTGATCTGGCAGGATCCGATCCCCGCGATCGATCACGAACTGGTCAGCGAGCAGGATATCGCCTCGCTGAAGGGGAAGATTCTGGCCTCGGGCCTGTCGGTTTCCGAGCTCGTCTCGACCGCCTGGGCATCCGCCTCGACGTTCCGCAATTCCGACAAGCGTGGCGGCGCCAACGGCGCCCGTATCCGGCTGGCACCGCAGAAGGACTGGGACGTCAACCAGCCGGCTGAACTGTCGAAGGTGCTTGCCAAGCTCGAAGGCATCCAGAAGGAGTTCAACGCGGCGCAGACGGGCGAGAAGAAGATCTCGCTCGCCGACCTGATCGTCCTCGGCGGCGTCGCCGCGGTCGAGAAGGCGGCGAAGGACGGTGGCCATGAGACCAAGGTGCCGTTTACGCCCGGTCGCATGGACGCTTCGCAGGAGCAGACGGATGTCCACTCCTTTGCCGCGCTCGAGCCGAAAGTCGATGGCTTCCGCAACTATGTCAGGGGCAAGCAGCCGATGTCGGTCGAAGCCATGCTGGTCGACCGCGCGCAATTGCTGTCGCTGACCGCTCCCGAGATGACGGTGCTGGTCGGCGGGTTGCGCGTTCTCGGCGCCAACACCGGCGGGTCGAAGCACGGCGTGTTCACCGACAGGCCTGGCACTTTGACCAACGACTTCTTCGTCAACCTGCTCTCGATGAGCACGGTCTGGGATCCGGCAGCGGGCTCTGTTCCGGGTGCGGAAGAAGTCTACGAGGCCCGTGACCGCAAGACCAAGGCGGTCAAATGGACCGGCACCCGCGCCGACCTGATCTTCGGCTCGCATGCGCAACTGCGTGCGCTTGCCGAAGTCTATGGATCCGGCGACGCCGGACAGAAATTCGTCAGGGATTTCGTCGCCGCCTGGACCAAGGTGATGAACGCCGACCGCTTCGACATCGCCGCCTGATCCCGGCGTAAGGACCCGACAAAAAAGGCGCGGGCCACGGCCCGCGCCTTTTGTATTTCAGCTTTCGAGGTCAATCCTTCTCGAAGACACGCGCCTTGGCGACGACGCCGGCGATGGCGCCGCCGATCAGCGGCGCGACGATGAACAGCCAGAGTTGGCTGAGTGCCGCACCGCCCGTGAACAGCGCCGGACCGATCGAGCGGGCCGGATTGACCGAGGTGCCGGTGACCGGGATCATGGCGAAGTGAATGCCTGCGAGCGTCAGGCCGATGACCAGGCCTGCAAACGCCGTCGAGTGCTTTTCAGCGGTAACGCCGAGGATCACGGTGACGAAGGTAAAGGTGCCGATCAGTTCCCACAGGAACGCCGAGCTCATGCCCCATTTCGTCTCGTCCCAACCATTGGCGCCAAAGCCGCCGGTGTGGCCGCCGGTCTGGCCGGAAACGATGATCCACAGCGCCAGCGAAGCCAGGATGGCCCCAATGATCTGCGCGATCCAGTAGGGGATGACATCCTTGGCTGGCAGCCGTCCGGCAAGGAAGACACCGAGTGTCACCGCCGGATTGAGATGTGCGCCCGAAATGGGACCGATCGCATAGGCCGCGGCGATGAGGCCGATGCCGAATGCCAGACCGATGCCTTCCTGGCCGAGCGGCAGCGCGCCGCCGAAGCCGCCCGTCACCACCGACGCCGTGCCGATGAACACCAACAGAAATGTGCCTAGAACTTCCGCCAGATAAGTCTTCATTGCCCTCTCCTCGTGACGATCCGCCGGTCAACGTTTTCTGCGCCGCGAATCATGGCGGCAAGAGTATTCTCAACCGAAAAACTTGGAAAGCAGAGCTGTTGCGCCACGCGCCGTGCTTGAACTTGCCAGATATGAACATTAGAGACCTTTCATCTATTGATCGATCTGCTGTTGGCTGCCAGGGAGAGTTATTGGTTGGCCAATTTCGCTGGCAACAGTCGGGATGACTCCACGCCGCCAGGCGGAGCGGGGTTCAATCCGGACGTGAAAGGTTCTAAGAGCAGGCCGAGATGCTGTGCTCGATTTGATGGAATGACGAATGCGACTGGGCGGAAGGCTGGCTGCGGCTATCGAAGTGCTGGAAGACATTGGCCGGCGTCACCGGCCGGTGGCCGATGCGCTGAAGGATTGGGGCCTCTCGCACCGTTTCGCCGGCGGCGGCGATCGCGCGGCGATCGGCAACATCGTCTATGACGCGCTGCGCCACAAGCGCTCGGCCGGCTGGCTGCTCGGCGAGGATACGCCGCGCGCCATCGGCTTCGGGGCGTTGCTACTCGAATGGGGCCAGACGGCGCAGTCGCTCAACGGTGCGCTCGACGGTGACAAGTTCGCGCCGCCGCTGCTCGGCGCCACCGAGCTCCAGGCAATCGCCGAACGTCGGCTTGCCCACGCGCCGTCCGCGGTGCGGGCCGACATACCCGATTGGTGCGAACCGCTTTTCGAACGTGCCTTTGGAGCGAGCTGGGTCGAGGAGGGCGCCGCGCTGGCGACACGTCCTCCGCTCGACATCAGGGTCAACACTCTGCAGGCCGATCGCAACAAGGTGCTGGCGGAACTGGCCGATACCGGCGCCAAGCCTGCCCGCATTGCGCCAAACGGCATCCGCATTGCGCCCATCGATGGCGACGGCAGGCATCCGAACGTGCAGGCCGAGCCGGCCTTCCAGAAAGGCTGGTTCGAGGTCCAGGACGAGGGCTCGCAAATCGCGGCCACGCTGGCCGGTGCCGGGGCCAGCATGCAGGTGCTCGACTTCTGCGCCGGCGCCGGCGGCAAGACGCTGGCGCTGTCGGCTCAGATGGGCAATACGGGCCAGATCTTTGCCCATGATGCCGAAAAGGCGCGGCTGGCGCCGATCTTCGACCGCATCCGCCGGTCGGAAAACCGCAATGTGCAGGTGGTCACCAAGCCGGCCGAGCTTGCGCCGCTCTCGGGTCATATGGACGTCGTGCTGGTCGACGCACCGTGCACCGGCAGCGGCACCTGGCGCCGCCGTCCCGACGCCAAATGGCGCCTGACGCAAAGACAGCTCGATGCCCGCAAGGGCGAGCAGTCGGCGATCCTCGATGCCGCCAGCATCTATGTCAAACCCGGCGGCCTGCTGGTCTACATCACCTGCTCGGTATTCCCTGAGGAAAATGGCGAACAGGTCGCCGCGTTTCGCGGGCGCAACAGCGGCTTCGTCCCGGTCGATCACCGCGCGCTGTGGGACAGCCATTTCCCGGGGCACGAGGCGGCCGCGCGGATCGGCGCCGGTGGCGATATTTCGCTGTCGCCCGCGCTGAGCGGCACCGATGGTTTTTATGTCTGTGCCATGCGCAGGCCCGGCTGAACCGTATCGGATGGCGCCGATGCGTGCCGGGTTCGTTTCGCTGTCGCAGGTCAAGCCGATTGCTGCACTGCAGCAAAAGCGTTTGCCTGCCGCCTGTGCCTCTGCAATAAGCTTTTCCGGCAAAAGTGAAGGCAATGGCGATGGCGGCAAAGATCGTACCGGCTCCAGACTATGAGGATCGCGTCAGGGCGTCCTTTGCGCGCCAGCAGGCGATGGCGACGATCGGCGCCGAACTGACGCTGGTGACACCGGGGATCATCGAGATCGAGATGCCCTATTCGGCTGCATTGACCCAGCAGCATGGCTTTCTGCACGCCGGCGTCATTTCGACCGCGCTGGACTCGGCCTGTGGTTATGCCGCCTTCTCGCTGATGCCGGAGAATTCCGGCGTGCTGACCATCGAGTTCAAGGTCAACCTGCTGGCGCCGGGTCGGGGCGAACGGTTCCTGTTCCGCGGTTCGGTGACCAAACCCGGCCGCACCATCATCGTCGCCGATGGCCAGGCCTATGCCTTCGCCGTCGACGGCGAGGCCAAGCTGATCGCCACCATGACCGGGACCATGATGACGGTGGTCGGCCGTGACGGGATTGCAGGCTGATGGGCAATGTTGCGCGAATTGGCGGCAAGGACGTCCTGTTCGTCATGGCGGTGCAAGCCGAATACGGTCCGCATCTGCAAAAACTGTTCACGCCGCTGATGACCGGTGTCGGCCCGGTCGAGGCAGGTGTGCGCCTCGGCGCCGAACTCTCCTGGCTGAAATCCGAGAAGACCTTGCCGGATCTCGTCGTATCGCTCGGCTCAGCGGGCAGCCGGACCTTGGAACAGGCCGAAATCTACCAGGCCGTCTCCGTCGGCTATCGCGACATCGATGCCTCGCCGCTCGGCTTCGAGAAAGGCGCGACGCCGTTCCTCGACCTGCCGGTGACCGTGCCGCTGCCGTTCAGGATTCCGCAGATCAAGGAAGCCACGCTATCGACCGGCGGCGCGATCATCACCGGCGCGGCCTACGACACGATCATGGCTGACATGGTCGACATGGAGACCTTCGCTTGCCTGCGCGCCTGCCAGCTGTTCGATATTCCGCTGATCGGCCTGCGCGGTATTTCAGATGGAGCAGCCGATCTCAGGCACGTCGGGGACTGGACAGAATATCTGCACATCATCGACGAAAAGCTGGCGGACGCCGTCATTCGCCTCGAACAGGCGATCGGCTCTGGCTTGCTTCGCGTCCAGCCGACCCCTGAAGACCCGAGGCCAGTCTGAAAGTCAGGCACCGCAACCCATTGCGCCGACTCGTTTCTTTCTCTAAACGCTCGCCATGAAAACAGCCAATCATCCCGACACCGTCCTGATTGTCGATTTCGGCAGCCAGTTTACCCAGCTCATCGCCCGCCGCATCCGCGAGGCGGGTGTGTTTTCCGAGATCGTGCCGTTCCAGTCGGCCGAAGCGGCGTTCAAGCGCATCAATCCGAAAGCCGTGATCCTGTCGGGCGGGCCGGCCTCGACGTCGGACATCGGCAGCCCGCGTGCGCCGCAGATCGTCTTTGACGCCGGCGTGCCGGTGCTCGGCATCTGCTACGGCCAGATGGCCATGTGCGTACAGATGGGCGGTGTCGCTGAAAGCTCCAACCATCGCGAATTCGGCCGCGCCTTCGTCGAGATCGAGAAGGACAGCCCGCTGTTCGAGGGCCTGTGGGCGACTGGGCAGCGGCACCAGGTCTGGATGAGCCATGGCGACCGCGTCATCGCCCTGCCGCCGGGCTTCGAGGTGTTCGGCAAGTCCGAGAGCTCGCCCTTTGCCATTTTCGGCAATGTCGAGCGCCGTATGTACGGCATCATGTTCCATCCCGAGGTGGTCCACACGCCTGACGGGGCCAGGCTGCTCAGGAACTTCGTCCACAACATCGCCGGCATCGAGGGCGACTGGACGATGCGCGCCTATCGCGAACATGCCGTCGAGACGATCCGCAAGCAGGTCGGCAAGGGCAAGGTGATCTGCGCGCTGTCGGGTGGCGTGGACTCCTCCGTCGCCGCACTTTTGATCCACGAAGCGGTCGGCGACCAGCTCACCTGCATCCTCGTCGACCACGGCCTAATGCGCAAGGACGAGGCAGCGGGCGTGGTGGCGATGTTCCGCCAGCACTACAATCTGCCGCTGATCCTGGTCGATGCCTCGGAAAAATTCATCTCGGCGCTGGAAGGGGAGGTGGATCCGGAAAAGAAGCGCAAGACCATCGGCCGGCTGTTCATCGAAGTCTTCGAGGAAGAAGCGAAGAAGCTCGGCGGCGCCGATTTCCTGGCGCAAGGCACGCTCTACCCCGACGTCATCGAGAGCGTCTCCTTCACCGGCGGCCCGTCGGTGACCATCAAGTCGCACCACAATGTCGGCGGCCTGCCCGAGCGGATGAACATGCAGTTGGTCGAGCCGCTGCGCGAGCTGTTCAAGGACGAGGTGAGGGCGCTCGGCAAGGAGCTTGGCCTGCCCGAAAGCTTCATCGGCCGCCACCCGTTCCCGGGCCCGGGCCTCGCCATCCGCTGCCCCGGCGGCATCACGCGGGAAAAGCTGGAGATCCTGCGCGAGGCCGACGCGATCTACCTCGACGAGATCCGCAAGGCCGGCCTCTACGACGCCATCTGGCAGGCCTTCGCCGTGCTGCTGCCGGTGCAGACCGTCGGCGTGATGGGCGACGGCCGCACCTACGAGTTCGTCTGCGCGCTGCGCGCCGTCACGTCGGTCGACGGCATGACAGCCGATTTCTACCACTACGACATGGCCTTCCTCGGCGCCGCCGCCACCCGCATCATCAACGAGGTCCGCGGCATCAACCGCGTCGTCTACGACGTCACCTCGAAGCCGCCCGGAACAATCGAGTGGGAATAAAGCTCGGTCGTTCGCCAGCATTCGGCGACTATCGAGGAAGCTTCATTAAGCCTATGAGTTTGATCTGCTTTCGTCTCTATGTCTATCGCTGACTATCGCCCCTAAGCGGAATTATTTGGCGGTAGATCTGACGGCATTCCTTTTCGCGTCATCGTTGCTGCAGACTGATACCGTCACTGCGGCCGGACTCAAGCCTGTTGGCATCTCTCGAGGCAAGGCATTGAATCCAATGGGCTCTCACATAGCCTTGACGGTAAAACCAGTGACGGTAAAGTTAGGCATTTCACAATCCTAGTTACGCCAGTTCGTCTCCTCCTATGCTCACAGACATCGCACTTAAGAAGCTGAAATCAAAAGATAAAATATACAAGGTTGCTGATCGTGACGGTATGTACGCGACCGTGGCTCCCACAGGGCGAATATCGTTCCGATACGACTACCGAGTGAATGGTCGGCGAGAGACGGTGACGCTGGGCCGCTATGGTGAGGGAGGCATTTCGCTAGCAGAGGCGCGTGACCGCTGTCTTGCCGCACGAAAAATGGTGGCAACCGGAAAATCGCCTGCCCAGGAAAAGCAGCGTGACAAGCGGCGCCTGTCTGCGACGGCTACGTTCGGCGATGCCGGCAGAGTATGGTTTAAAGAGGCGAAGATGGCGGACAGCACGCGCTCGATGCGCAAAGCCGTCTTCGATCGAGACATCTTGCCGATTTGGGATAAAAGACTCCTGACAGAAATCACGTCGGACGACTTGCGGGCGCTCTGCGCAAAAGTCAGGGACCGTGGCGCACCAGCAACGGCCATTCATGTCCGGGATATTGTTAAACAGGTCTATGGTTATGCCATTCTGCACGGCGAGAGGATCGCCAATCCGGCGGACGAGGTAGGACCGGCGTCGATAGCCACGTTCGAGGCGAAAGACCGGGCGTTGTCACCCGCAGAAATTCGAATCATGCTGAAGGAGTTGGAAAGTGTGCCGACTTTGCCAACCATTCGGCTGGGCCTAAAGCTGATCCTGCTCACGATGGTTCGGAAAAGTGAGCTTCTGGGCGCGACGTGGGATGAGGTAGACTTCGAGAACGCGGTATGGAGCATTCCCAAAGAGCGAATGAAGCGGAAGAAGCCCCACAACGTCTACCTGTCCCGCCAGTCCCTCGACATTATGATTGCGCTCAAGACTTGCGCTGCGAACTCTCGATACGTGCTTCCATCTCGCTATGACGCCGATGAGCCTATGTCGCGCGCGACTTTCAATCGGATTACCATGGCGATTGTGGACTGCGCAAAAAAACAAGACCTGCCGCTTGCTCCCTTTACGGTGCACGATTTACGTCGGACCGGCTCCACGCTCCTAAACGAGATCGGATTCAATCGCGACTGGATCGAAAAATGCCTTGCCCACGAAGACAGTCGCTCCTCCCGCGGCGTCTATAACAAGGCGGAATACGAACCGCAGCGGCGCCACATGCTGCAGGAATGGGCCGACATGATTGAAGCGTGGGCGGCTGGCAATAAACACGCACCCACACTGCAGCCGATTTCCGGGGCGGCCGTCATCCTCGATCCCATTTGACGGGTCTCGTCTTCCGCGACCGCACGTCTGGTCCCGGGGCCAGTTCGAGCGAACCAGCAGAGGACGCGTTCCGCCGTTCCTGAATCCACGCTTCGACTTCTCCCAGGTCCCAAACGACGCAGCGGGGGGTAAGATTGAACCGTCGGGGGAACTCGCCTCGTTGTTCCATTTCATAAATGGTCGTGTCCGACAATGGAACGATCTCTCGCAATTGCGAGCGGCGAACAGTTCGCACAATCCGTCGCGCCTCAATGTGCGATAGAACCGGAAGGGGGCGGTCCGCTGGCGCGGCCTCTATGCCCTGGCAACTTTCGCGTTGAGGTTGCTTCTGGCGTTTGACCATTTGCCTACCGAAGGGCTCCTTCGGGCCAATGATCGCGCATCTGCTCCAATCTGAGCATAGCTCTAAACTACGATCATATCGTCTCCTTTACCAACCGGCGAGCTTTGCGATGGTCGGCAAGCCTAGGTCTTGCTCACGAGCACACCGAGTGCGGCGACATCCATCACGCGATTGAGCGGACGGCGAACACACCCTGGACATCGGCGGAGTGCTATGCCCCGAAGATCGAATTTGAGACCAGCTTGCCCTGATGCGCAATGCAAAGCAGGTTGTAGCCATAGGAGTAATGCGCGGCGGCGATGTCGAAATCCGCCCAACTGGCCATAAGCTTACGCAGTACGATCAGAAAGGCCGCTTGCGTCGCGTGATTGCGTGGGCTGGCAGGCCCGACGAGGCGACCTCAGCCGCGACCAGGCGGCTGACCAGTTTCCCTGCCGCGTAAATCTCGACCCGGCCGGAACGATCGGCGGGGGTGATCGGAAAAGCAGACAGGCGGTTTGCGAAAAATCATGGTTCAATTCCTCGATCCGTGGGGGCGAAACTGGGCCAGTAGAGGCCGTCAGGCGTCGGCCGCTTGCCGAAGATAGCCTGACCGACGCGCACGACAGTGGCGCCTTCCTCGATGGTCGAAGTCTCCGGTCATGCCCATGGAGAGCCCGGTCAGCGCGGCGTTGTACTTCACGGCTTGTCCCGCAGCCGGCGCAGCAGAATGAAGCAAGGCCGCACCTTGGCCGTGTCGGAGGAAAACAGCGCAAGTGTCATCAACCCGCATGGCCGGAGACGTGGAAGCTGATCGAGAGTCTCCACGAAGGGCAGCAGTGCGTTCGGATGCAGGCCGAACTTGCTGTCCTCGCCAGACCCGACCAGCGGTCCGAAGGCCCAGCCGGGCAAGACGATCGTCGTGCTCGCCGGCGATCTCAAGAACGGAGGCATTCTGGGTGTCACCACCGGCGTGGAGGAAGCGGCAAAGGCGATCGGTTGGGAGGTCAAGGTGATCGACGGCGCTGGCTCCATCGGTGGCCGCACCGCCGCCGGCCAGGCGATGGCCGAAGGTGCCGAAGCTGGCGACAATCATGGACGACGCCGAGCCCGACGTGCTGGCCTACATGACCTTCCCGAAGGAACATCGCGCCAAGCTGCACTCGACGGATGACATCGACAAGCGTGATTTCGGCTCTCCTGTGCGTTTCTTTGTTCGGCTTCAGGTGAGCTGTTTTTTCGCCCCCGCCTACAGGATTTCCCGTGCGAGCGTGTCGAGACGCAGTCAAGGCTGGCCGGTGCGATTGGCGCCACGGCCGGCTGCGAGGTTTCCAGGCCACGCCTTGACGGCGTCGAGCAGGGCGCCATTCTGGAGCGGACCGAGGCGTCGGTCGTGCCGCCACATTTCCTTGTGCTATATTTGTCCGGCACGGACGACCACGTGGCAAAGAGTGGTGCGAGAGGATGAGAGTGCCGCCACGCAGCCGTTATAGTCGTTCCTCGTTTGTGGCGTCCGTGCGCCGCTTCGGCCCTCGTGACCGCCAATGCCGAACCATCAGCTCGTAGGCACGTTCGGCGTTCTCGGCCGAGGCTTTCTCGCTGTTTCGCAACTCCTTCACGTTGTAGGCGTAAGCCGAAACGCGGCGACCGACACCGCGCTCGCCTGGCGCGCAGCCTTGAGAGCGAGCTGCCTCTGCTTTGCCGCCACCAGCGCCGGATGAGCCCAGAAGTAGTCCTGCTCCTTTGTCAGCAGATGCCAGATCAACACGGCGAGCTTGCGGGCGAGCGCCACGGCTGTGACCTGATGGCCGCGCTTGTTGCGTATGCGCAGGAAGAAAGCTCTGAGCGGTCCGGGCGCCTTCGCCGCCGCCCAGGCGGCCTCGACCAGCATGGCGCGGGCATGGGAACGCCCATGTTTGCTGATCCGGCCATATTGCGCCAAGCCAAGACCGGATTGACGCACACAAGGATTGATGGCGAAATAGCTCACAAGCTTCTGCGGTTCGCGGAACCGCCAGATGTCGCCGACGGCGGCGATGATACCACTCGCGACGATGGCGTTCACGCCGGTGATCGTCTGAAGCCGCCGGACTTGCACATCATCAACCGCTTCCTGGGCGATCTCCCGATCAAGGTCAGCCAGATCCTCGGCCAGGCGGTCGATCTCGCGGATGTGGCGAGCGATAGCGGCCCGCTCGTCGTCGGGAAGCACCTGCCGCTCGAGCCAGGCGCGACCCCGACGGTTGAACAGATCGGCATGCGGGCACTTCGGCACGAGGTGCGCCTGCAGGATGCCATGCACCTCGTTCTTCACGCGCGTGCGATGCCGCACGACCTGGTTGCGCCGCGCGACGAGGCGGCGAAGCCGCTCAGTGCGCTCATCGGGAACCCAGACCTCCGGCAGAAAGCCGCTGGCATGGAGCTGCGCCAGAACCCCGGCATCGATCTTGTCGGTCTTGATCCTGGCATGGGCGATCGCCTTCACCTGCATCGGGTTGGCGACAATCACCCGCCCGACATAGGGCGACAGAACCCGCACCACCGCCATGGCGTTGCCCGTAGCCTCGACGACAATCTCATCCGTCCTTCGCAAACTGCGGCCGAACCCTTCCAGTCCCGACCGGGCCATGTCGACCCGTCCGTGATGGCGCAGTTGGCCATCTTCCCAAACCACCACCTCCGCAAAAGGTGCGGTGGATGTCCATTCCAATCACGCGCCTCATCGACTCCTCCTCAAACAGTCGGGAGCCGACGGGCGACGCGACACCTTACGGATCCGCGCTCTCGGCGCAACCGGGCAGGTCGCATGGGCGGCCAGCTTCTAACGCAAGCTCGCTCATCGAATACACCGGCCTGCCCGCACTTGGCGCGCTCCCGGTGCCCCTGTCCCGGATGGTCGCACCATACGCCGAAAATCGATCATCTCCAGCGGGGATCGGATGGCACCGTCATGATCCTACCGGTTACAAATTCCATCGAGCACCTCAACGGCGAGATCAAGCGCAGGACGGAGGTCGTTGGCATCTTCACAAACGACGACGCCATCGTCCGTTTCGTCGGCGCAATCCTGCTCGAACAGAACGATGAATGGGCCGTGCAGCGGGCCAGATACATGACGCTGGAAACCATCAGCCAAATGAGCGATGATCCCCTCATCAGCTTGCCAGCCGTGGCACGCTGATCAGCCCGGCCCCATGCCGGAGAGCGCGGCGACCAAGCCGTCAGCTACACCACTCCCTGGGACACGATCCGTCAACATCTTCCAGCTGATCCCTGGCCGGGGACGGGCAAGCGGATTGATTGACGAATGCTTTTGTTGGCCTGCGACGTGCGAGACAACACTGACATGTGGCGCGAAGCAGTTATTCCGCTTACGCCGACGTAGATGCGCTATCGTTCAAGTCGCGCATAACAAGCATCTGCTCGGAAGTCCAAAATGACCCAACGCCTTCCGAAGGTCCGAAGTTGGCGGAAGACTCGGCCAAGAGTGCCGCCGAACGACCAGATCGCCGAGCACTTGATTAGGAGAAACGATCAACGCGCTACTATTAAACGATTTAAGTGTTGCGAGGAAAACGCGCGTGAATGATAGTATCTTCGCGTCAACTAAATTAGTTGGATGCGTGGATAACGCGGGGTGGGAGCGATGATCGATTCGGATGTATTCGAATTCGTCGAGCGTTGCAGAGCGCACACGGCACCTGGCCCCCTCCTGGATGACGTGCTCCTAACAGTGCGAAATCTCGGATTCGAGCACCTCATTCTCAGTGGTGTTCCGCTTGGCGGACAGAAGCTCGCGCCGATGGTCGAACTCAATGGGTGGCCCGAAGGCTGGTTCAAACGCTACGTAGAAGCTGAACACGCGGCAGTTGATGGAGTTTGCATC
This sequence comes from Mesorhizobium opportunistum WSM2075, assembly GCF_000176035.2. Taxonomy (NCBI): domain Bacteria; kingdom Pseudomonadati; phylum Pseudomonadota; class Alphaproteobacteria; order Hyphomicrobiales; family Phyllobacteriaceae; genus Mesorhizobium; species Mesorhizobium opportunistum. Next base: position 2,842,731 of record NC_015675.1, read on the forward strand.
TATTCGGCAAAGACACTGAAGCCATTTCTGTGGGCCGACGTGCCGGCAAAGTGGTCCGACACGAAAGGCTCACGACGTGTTGCAGGTGAGGCCACTGAGTTTGGCATATCGAGTGGTTTTGCGGTGCCCATGCTAAGCGTGCACCACTGGCAATCAGTCCTGTCGTTTGCGTCCTCAGCAAAGGTCTGCGCTCTCTCTCCGCGCGAGGAGGTGCAACTGGTCACAATGGCGGTCTACGCGGGTATGGCGATCCAGGCATTGTCGCACGGCGATGAGGTCGAGGAAGGGCTGCTCACCGAGCGCGAGAAGGAAGTGCTCTTGTGGGCCGCTGCTGGTAAGACATCATCCGAAACATCGCAAATTCTGGGTCTGGCGGAGCGCACCGTTAAGTGGCACGCGACACGTGCACGCGAAGCTTTCGGCGTCGCAACGACCACCCAAGCTATCGTTGAGGCAGTGCGCAGGCGCATGATCCATCCCTAATTTGCGTCAACTGTCCCATCGGACAGGTGACGCAGTCCCGGTCAGCTGCAAATAATCGTGAGACCAGCCGGGGGACACGCAATGAGGGACACGCAATGATCGCCGCTTACCTTGTCGACCCTAGTGCCTGGCGCGGCAGTTCACCGCGCATTGCATTTTGGCGCTTGATGTTGGCGATTTGCATGAGCGTGGGTATTGGAATTGGCACGCTAGCTGCAGCGCCGAATACGCCTCAGGAAATCACGGGCAAGTGGACGTACCGAAGCTTCCATAACAACAAGAATCTCGTAACCGACAACGACCAGACCGCTCTCGGTCTGTTCTTTGCGGAAGCTATTTTTACGTTTGATGTTTCTGCCGACAACACACTCAACGGAACGATCGACTGGAATGGCGGTGGCTTGGATCTCCATGGAAGCGTCCAACCAGCTGCATCCGGCGCTCCCTTGACGGTTCAAATCGTAGGAATAGGGCGGCCTGGTACCGGCACTCAGGACTGGGAGTACGACTACTTCGGATATTTGGCGCACTCGTGGCCGCAAGGCGTCGGACAGGTGCCTGCATTGGTCGGGAGCGTCATAAGGGCCAAGCCGCACAACGGAGCACCTGCCGGTTATGTAGCATCGTTCATAGCGGTCCAACAGTGAAGGCTGATCGGTACGAATTCATGAGATCCATTGCAATCAAATCATAGGGGGTCACACGATGCTCACTCGTCGCAGTTTTCTAGCGGTCACGACAGTTGGTTTGGCGGCGCCGGCAATTCTCCGTTATCGACCAGCTTGGTCAGCGGCGGCGCGCGTCCGCCGAAATGCATCCACCATGGCCCCGACCGACCCATTTTTTTCCGATTATGCGCAAGCTGTCGAGGCTATGCATCAGCTGCCGGTGAGCGACCAACGCAACTGGCGAAATCAGGCGCTGATCCACATACGCCACTGCACGCATGGCGTTTCCGACTTCACGCACTGGCATCGATGGTATGTTTCGTACTTTGAGCAGATTTGTTCAAAGCTGATCGGCAAGCCTGATTTTGCCTTGGCCTACTGGGACTGGGAGGAGAGCAAGAGCAAAGTTCCAGATCCCTTCTTCGACCTTCCGAAACTCAATGTGGTCCAATGGAACGACCAATCGAACGAGCAGTCTGACAATTGGGGGCCGGGTAGGGTTACGACTATCGGTGCGCGGGGAATCGCCCGAGCTCAAACCATGACGTCGATCCCGCAATTCGCCAACTCGTTTCTGAAAACGACTCTGGACAGTATTCGCGGCCAATCCGATTTCGAAATATTCACAGGCCTGCTCGAGGGGCAACCGCACGGCAACGCCCATGTCGCCGTGGGATCTCTGCACGGGGCGAGGGGCCATATGGGCAGCGGGATGTCTTCGCTTGACCCCATATTTTGGCTCCACCATTGCAATATCGATCGCATTTGGGCCGAGTGGCAGGTTACCGGAAACACATCTGACGATCCTAAGAACACATATCCTGACAGCTTCTATGACGCGGATGGCAAGCCTGTCGGCAGTAAAACATCGACAGGCGCGCTATCGCTAGGATCGTTCGACTACATCTACGATACAATCGAGCCGACGGTCATCGGACAAATTTCCGAGAAGCTCGATCTGCAAAAATTCGACGCTGGCGGCAACTCGATGATGGCGAAGCTAAATTTGACCACCCCTGCCTCCATAGGATCAGGTGCCTCGCCAGGTCCTGCGCTACCAAACATCGAAAGGGCAGTCGATGTGAAGGTGACCGATTTGGTGCAGGCCCTTTCAGAAGTACGCGTGTTTCATGCGCCGGAAACATCTTTAAAGGCAATCGAGCCGAGCCGCATCGTTGCGCGTTTAGAGGGCGTTGAGACTCCTCAAAACACCGATATTGCAGTTGGCGTATTCGTGAATTGCCCTTATCTCACGCCCGAGACGCCTTCCGACGACAAACTCTGTGCGGGAGTGTTTAGCTTCTTTGGGCCCGGGGGACCGCATGGGCATCACGGCGGCCCAAGGAATGTCTACATCGACTTGACTGACGCCTTGCGGAGTGTCGCGTCGCAAGGTCGTCTGGCGGGGAACGGGTTCAAAGTCCAGTTAATGGCTGTTCCTGTCGCCGAGGGCGTTCCCGCGGACACTCGTATCCCCTTTAAGGGCGTTACGATCCTGTCGGCCTGATTTCAGCCCGAATCGTGGCGCGTATGAAGGTCATGCTACTGCGGTCGAAATGCCCAGATGTCTTGCATCCTTGGGTTAGTTGTCGCGCCTTGGGAATGATGGTGCTGATATCATCTGCAGCCTTGGTCGCGGGCGTTCGTTCAGACCTGGCTTGCCCGCTTAAGGGTCAGGTGGTTTCTGAGACTACTGTGGATGGCGTTGATCTTTTGGGACCGAACATCGCAAGCGCCCGCCACGCCGTTGTAGTTCCGCTAAGAGAGGTCGGGGCAAAAGTCCTGACGTCGGGAGTAATCACGATAAAGGTGAGCCTGCGGCCACTTAGGGTCGATCCAGAAGAGCAATTGCTGCTCCAGGTGCAACTGACCGACAAGACGCTTGACAATGCTCCTATTGCAACGGATGCGGTTTTGCCGGACGCAGCTGGGTCGGCATTCTTCAAACCCCTGAGCGTGGGCGAAAAAAAAGAGGTGTTTCTCTCATTGCCAGCTTGGGAATCTCCGAATCCGCCGAAAGCTGCCATTGTTGGAATTGTTTTGTCGACTGATAAATCCGCCCCAATCAATTCGGCAATCGAGATTCTTGCCGTCGACATTCTAAGCTGAGCTTCTGGTGCCACGACGATGGCATCGGCACGCCGGCTAGGATGCTGGCTGAGGTCCCAATTTTGTCCTCGCAGTTGTCAGGGCGCTTGGCCACCAAGGGCCCAAGGGCCAAGGGCGCAGGTTGAGTCAACTGTCCGATCGGGCAGGTGACTCATATTAGCTGGGCTGCAAGTATCTAACGGGCGATGGGCCGAATTGCCCGCCCGCGGCAAGCGCTGCTAGAATAAATGACAATCGTATCAGGAGGGCGAGATGAAACGGGGCCTCTTCACTTCTTGTACCGCAGTGTCAATGGGTATCGCATTCGCGGCCGCAGCGCAGCAAGTGACCGTCACAGGATGCGCGGAAGCGGGCGTTGAAAACGGATGCATTGTGATGAAGGACGGCGACAAACTCTACAACATCACACGTGCAACACCAAAACCAACGGCCAACACATACGGCACGGTAACGGGCACTGCCAGTGACGGTATCGATTTGTGTCAACAGGGAACCCTGCTCACGGCGGCGCAGTGGAAGCCCGACGCGAGCAAGGTGGGAATACGCAATAGCGTAGATGTCCACACGCTTTTTAGGATCTGCCAGGGCACGCCCGAGTTGGAATTCGCCATCTGAGCAGGCAAAACCTTATCGCTTTCGATTGTCCGAGGGCGTCGGTGCGGGCGCCGGCGCTAAGGCTATAATTGACGTGTTGGTCGCCCTGGAAGGGGAGTTTTGAGGAGGTCGGTGAGGTCACCGGCGCGCCGTCAACTGTCCGATCGGACAGGTGACGTATCTTAGAGGGACTGCAACTATCTCCGCAAGATCGACCAAGGGAGGGCGCCATGATAGCGGCTCATGTCGTAAACGCCCAAAACAAGCATCTCTACGAGCACGAGTTCGACGAGTTTTTACGCCGGCGGCACGATTTTTTCGTGCATCAGAAGTGCTGGCGCCCTCCCAGCCCTGACGGACGTGAACGAGACCAATTTGATACCGACGCAGCGACCTATCTGCTTGGTCTCGAAGACGGTCGCGTGGTGACATCGGCTCGATTGATCCCAACGAGCGAGCCGCACATGGTCTCGGAGGTTTTTCCTCATATGTGCGAGAAGTTCGGCGTCCCCCGGCGACCGGACTGGGCCGAATGGACTCGGACTTTCGTTGTCCCCGACAAACGCTCTACAGGGCTGCGCGGCACGCTAACGCAGCTGTGCTGCGCGGTGATGGAATACGCACTTGACGAGGGTTTGAGTGCCGTCGGCGGTGTCCAGGAAACATACTTCATGCCTCATCACGGGGCCCTCAAATGGCGGGCAGACCCCATGGGCATGGCAAAGGAGGAGAACGGTGAGTGGTACATCGTCGCGTATATCGACGTGAACGAAGCTGCGCTGGCGAGTGTCCGCAAAATCCTGGGTTGTGACCACTCGCTGATCGTTCGACGAGGGATCCAGATGCCCTTCATAAGCGATACGGCATTCTCGAAGCCCAAGCATCGGCAAATGTGCGAATGACCACGAGCAGATGGAGAAGAAGCTATGTCGCGTGTCTATTCTGTCGATGAGGTGCACGTTGAAGGCCTCATGATAATCCCCGACAACCCACCGGCCATCTCCGTATCTGCCAGGGGGTGGGTGCCGACAAGTGGATGGTCGCATCCTGACCTTGCCCCTTGGATGTACATCGTCCCCCCGACAGACGGTATTCTCGATCTCGACTTTGTTGCCAGTCCGCCGACCGGGCTCGCCCTCCAAGTATTCACGCGGATTGGTGTCACGAAGGCGTTTCCTGTTCCGGCTTGGGTGGTTGGCGTTCGCGTTCACAGCTCCACAAACTCGGTTGAGGATAAAATCGGCGGTGCCGCGGCGCCGAGTAAAGAGGCAATCGCTGGCGAAGGTATGCCCCTTCCTTGGCCATTCCCTTGGTGGGCGCCCAAAAGTGTGCGCCGCTAGGACGCCGGGGCTTACCGAAACATTTGTCCAGTTGCGGCCCAATGTCCTTGTTCGTGAGGTAAGATGGCGCGCCCGGTTGGTATCCGTTTTTTGACGGCCTACGCATTTACCGCTTTCGTCGGGACGGCCGGCCTTATCACCGCCGCGAAGACAGCTGATGGGGCGGAAGCCGGTCCGCTGATGCAGCCGCAAATTTGCTCGGCGATCACCACCCGCGGATCCCAACTCAATTTGCCATTCTGCCGGATAGCACCCTCGGAACCGGGCAGCGTTCATTCCGACTTGACTGTGGCCTTAACGGCGACGACATCGCCGGTTCAGGTCGGCGGGTATAGAGTGGAAACCGAGAACTACAACGGGACCTATCTCCCGCCGATCCTGGAGCTCAATGCCGGCGATACTTTAAGAGTTCGCCTCCTGGACGCTCTTGAAGCGGCATCCCAGGCTGGCGGGATGATGCATGACATGCAGATGGAGCAAGCTACCAATCTTCACACGCACGGGCTGATAGTGTCCCCCAACAATGCCGCCGACCCCACGCATGGGAATGGCGACAACGTGTTCGTCTCATTGAGACGAGGCGAGTGGCTCGACTACAGTATTAAGATACCAACTGCTCTGCCCGCGAGTATTCTTGACGGCACTGCCGGAACCATACCGCACCCCGGCGGACTTTATTGGTACCATTCTCATATCCATGGCCTCTCGGCGATGCAGGTCGCGGGGGGAATGTCGGGCGTCATGTCGATTGGCCCAAGCGACGCCAACGTGGTGGTGCGTGACGCAGACCCGATAAGGGAGGGAAAACTAACCAGTGACCTTCGAGCGGTGACGGATACTTCGTACCTGATGCTCCGGGACATCCGGCTGAACACTTCGGTGGATCCAAGCGATGCCTCAGACGACGCCCCGGCACAATGGGTTCGCACCGAAGACCATAATCACTGCGCTCCATCGCGGAGCGATCAACCCCTTCCTGCGACAACTGATCGCAAAGGTTTTTGTCGGAGCCCGAAGGATGCAAACGATATTTGGCTGTTCACTGTAAACGGACAGCGGTATCCAACAATTGATATTGGTGCTGGCCATAATGGCCTATGGCGCATCGCGAATCTGAGCGCCGACGTAACCTACGACCTTCGGATCGTCTCAGCGGTAGATGGAAGTCTATTGCCGTTTGATTTGCTGAGCGTGGACGGCGTGGTTCCGGGGAAACCTTTGTTGCGAAACGCACCGGTTTCGGAAAACAAAGCGGTCCAGTTGTCGACCCTCACCCTTATGCCGGCCGCTCGCGCAGAGATTTACGTTCGCAACGATGGCCAATCGGCCGGCTCACGAACCTATTTCCTGAGGACGGGTCCAGTCAGCACCGGATCAGATCCACAGAGTGACGGTGACAATTGGCCCGAGATCCAGCTGGCCAAAGTGATCCTGGAAGCCTCTCCGAAGATCGTCGGAGAACGCGTTGCGGTCGACCGGAACTTGCCTTACGCCGACCCGGACAATCGTCACCTATTTGTGGCTTTAGAGACCGCGCCGGCTCCGGCATTTCCAACAGGATGCGTCCGCGATATCGACCGGAGCATGCGTGAGCACCGGCGTGTGATGTTTGCGGGAGGTCTAACCCCGGGCACCTGGCGCGTGCAGACTGACCTTATGCATCCGCCCCAGCCGGCGGGAACCTACCCGCTTCAGCAGTTCGCAGCAGACAAGACGGCGCGAATTGGTCCGGTTGGCTTCGACGCCTATTTAGATTCTGCCGGAGAGGTTGACTGGAGCGGCGCGGACGGGCGACCCAAACATGCCTGTGTGCAGCTGTCCAACGGTCACGGACAACTTTGGGAACTCAAGAATCCAACAACCGAACTGCACAACTTCCATATTCATCAGATGAAGTTCCGGCTGGCAAACAACGCCGATTTGACTGCCAACGGGATTGACGCCGAGACCTATGTTGCCCCGGTCAACGCACAATTGGCTTCCATTCGCAACGAAGACAGACAGGGCGCAATTACTTGGCATGATACCCTGCCTATTCCTGCAAACGGAAGTGTATTTGTCGTCATGAATTTCGACGCCCAGGAACAAATCGGTAAATTCGTTTATCACTGCCACATCCTTAAACATGAGGACGCGGGCCTCATGGCGCCATTCGAGGTGGTCCCCTAACGATCAACATCCAGGAAGGAAGCGCTACCATGTCAGCTAAAATCGATCGCCGCTTGGCTTTGCAAATTGGTGCTTTGGCATTGAGTGCCGCTGCATTTGGCGAAAAACGAGCTTTTGCCGACGGAAAAGTTACTCAAATCAAAGTCGGAAAGAGTGCCGACGGCTCAATGGGTTTTGACCCCAAAGAGGTGACAATCACCGCAGGAGACACCGTGGAGTGGTCAAACGAAACGACCTTTGAGCACACGGTGACGCCGGACGCGGATTCTACCGGAAAGTTCGAGGGGACAGACTCTCTAAAACCAAAACAAAAGTATTCGACGACCATTAAGGCGTCAGCCGACCCTATTCACTACCACTGTGATTTTCATCCGACGATGAAGGGGACGATAATAGTCAAATGAAGGCGCAGGGCTCTGAGCCGCAGCCGCACAAACGATCGTGCCGCGGGGGGGCGTACCCGAGCGCCGATGCCTTGGCGATGGACTGACCAGCCTGTTTCGAGCTGATCGCGCCGAGCGGTCTGGGTTTTGCTGATGGTCGATCCCCCGACTTCTCTTCCGCGGCTCTGCCTGCGCCGGCCAAGACGGCCGTCGAGATTGCATTATCCAAACCGCTGCAGCGCACAGGTTCGTGTCTCCAAAAATCAGCCGCGATGCGCGTTCTGTTGTCGGGAGAGAGTGGGCGCCCGCAATACACACAGGTGCGATTTCGAAGCGATGCCGGTAGTTGGGGAGGCGACTCTATCAAACGCGACTGAGTGATCATCGCCTCCCTGTGTGCGCCAAGCGCAGACCACGTTCGCTCCCTGGCTGACAGCGAAGCCAGTTAGGCCCCTTGGCTTTCCGTGACCCGTCGACCAGCTCTACCCTCCAAGCAAGGTGTAAACATTCTGGGTCGGAAGGTCTTTCGACGAACTCTGCAAATTTTGGATATCTGTCAGCAGTTGGAGCACCCGACTTGAACCGTCTATGTTGCCTGCGGGGTCGCGGGCAATGCCATAGCCCTGCCCTTTGTACCAAACGTTGACCAGATTGGCGACGCTATAACCTTTTCCCAGCTTGAAGACCGTGTACGAAGGTCCGCTGGTATGGGGGATGTCATATGCGTTCCCGATCCCCCACTCATTCCTGACGAGGGCGCCCAGATACAGAATGGCTCCCTCCAGCGATCTGGTTCGTAGCCGAACCTTGTCTCCTGATTTTTTCATGGCTATTTCCTTCGAGGAAGCTCCGCAATAGTCACCCGGGCTCAGCTTGACCGTTATTCCAAGGCCTCGCAACGGAATTTCGGGTGCATGTTTGCGGAAGCAGAACCGATAGCCGGCGTCATGTTTGACCAGCCGAACACGGCTTCCGTCTGCCTCGTATCCAGGTGCGCCTCCCGGCTGCGCAATCTGTGCAGCTTGCACTTGGGCGCTGCCCGCGACCGATCGGGAGGTGTCGATGCCGACGGGCGTCGTGTCGCTGACTTTCTCGCCCTCCAGCTTGTATTTCGCCAGAATGTTGATGACGGAATAGTACTCCTGCCAATCGTCGCTGGAGTTGGGGTCATTAGCAACCAAAGTCGTCTTACCGTTCTGCGTGATTTCGATGCCCGAGGTGAAGATGTTGAGCAATATCCGCGCATCGTAGCCCTCGCTGAGATATGCCAGTATGAGTTGCTGCGGAATTGGTTTTTGAATGCCTTGATAGAATTCCTGGCTGCTCAGATTTGCGACAGCAAACGTGTTCGCCGCGGATGTTCCAGCCAGGAATGAGCCCGTGATGGTTTGAAGTGGAAGAGTGCCTGTCCCGCCCCGAAACGGAAACGGCACACCGGTCGTGATTGAACCATTTACCTGGGCGGTACCCTGCGTCGACTGCAGCTCAGTAAACTGCAAGGGTTCAGCGTAAGCAGCCCGCACAACATTGGTCAGTATGCTGTTGCTCTTGGCCTCAGAGGCCTGCTGGTTGAAAGTGTTCGCCCGCGAGCTGACCGTGTCGACCACCGCACATCCAGAGGCCAATAATAGACCGAATAGTGCCACAGTTGGCGCTACTGCAGAAAACGAGAAGTTGGAATCCGGAATACCCTTGGTCATCGTCCCCTCCCTAGTTGACACTTGACTGCCGCGAGTATCAAGTGAAGTCGGTCGGGGTTCAAGCTGACTGCAGATGCATAACCTATGTTTATTTTGGGTCAGGCAACCGAATCTGGCGATTGATCACTTTTCGGCAACATCGGGGATGGTGTCTATGGTTGCGCAGGCGAAGTTTTCCGCCAAGTCGATGTTTGAAGAGCTTGATAAAGGCCCACAATATGTCTTGACCGGTATGGTCAAACTTCACGCAACCGACAGTACTCGCTTGCTGTTCTCAGAGGTCGGTGACTGCCAACACTGGACCGAAATCGATGAGAAACTGATTTCCCGCTTTGAGAACCATGGGCTGGCGACCTGTGGCGACCACCGTCACCCAATCGTAAGCTTGCATCTTGTGCACCCGAATAATCCAGAGGCCAAGGTCTACGCCCGAGCGCAGGCTCAGACAGCCGCCTTTTCAACGCGGGCGCTAGACGCAATACCAAGCGGCGATACCGGTCCCGAAACAGACTGCTACTATGACCGCAAATCCCACATGTGGCGGAAGATCAGTGATAACACGCCATGCCCTAGACGTTGAACCTGATCGGCGGCCAGCTGTTCAACTGGCGCCGTATCTGCAGACACCCGGCTTGGTTCTTGACAGGTTGTCGGTCCGTTACGTGCCCGGACGCTATACCGCCGGCCAGACATCCAAGCCGGTTGACCTACTGCCCTTTCTCGATCAAGCCATGCTGCGGTAACCCCCAAGTGGGAAAGACTGCACGGCTGCGGCTCGGGTTGCACAGCAGCAAGACATGCTGATGCGAGTCTGGGACCGCATACACAGCAGGATTACGTGCGTCACGTCCGGCGCTTTACTGCATTCCTTGGGCGCGCTCCCGACACTGCGACGCCCCAGGATATCCGGCGCTTCCAGTTGCACCAGCATGAGAACGGTGTCGGCCCCGCGACGATCAACGGTGCGGTCTCGGCGTTGCGCTTCCTGTTCATGGTGACACTGATGGGGCGGGAACTGGCGCGTGCGCTGGTGGTCATGCGCTATCCGCGCAAGCTGCCCAATGTGCTGAGCGTGGAGGAAGCGGCGCGGCTGCTCGAGGCAGCACCAGGCATCAAGTACAAGGCTGCGCTCGGCGTCGCCTATGGTGCGGGCCTGCGGGTCTCCGAGGTCGCGCACCTGAAGGTCGATGATATCGACGCCACACGCATGCTGATCCGCGTCGAACAGGGCAGGGACGCAGGGACCGCAACGCCATGCTCTCGCCGCAACTTCTGGAACTGCTGCGGCTGTGGTGGCGCGAAGGCAAGCGGCGCGGGGTGATGCTTCCGCATGGCTGGCTGTTCCCGGGGCGCAGTTGCACCGATCCGATCTCGTCGCGGCAACTGCACCGCGCCGTCCAGGAGGCTGCTGAAGTCGCAGGCATCCGCAAGCGCGTCAGCCCGCATACGCTGCGGCACAGCTTTGCCACCCATCTGCTCGAGCAGGATGTCGACATCCGCGTCATCCAAGTGCTGCTAGGCCACAGCAAGCTCGATACGACCGCGCTTTACACCAAGGTCTCGACCCGGACGATCCACGCGGTCGCAGGGCCGCTCGACCGGCTGATGGCGCTGATGGAAGGCAAGACGCCTCCCGGCTGAACCGGTGCGCGCGGACCTGGAGGTCGCCCATATCTTCCGTGCTTCTGAGCCTGCAGCAGCTCAAGGTCATGTCAGCGATCGAACACTGCCGCACCGCTGCATTGGGTGGTCATGTCGAAGCCTGTGCGGACTGCGGCCAACGGCGGATCGCCTATAACAGCTGCCGCAACCGGCACTGTCCGAAGTGCCAGGGCGCGGCCGCGCGTACATGGCTCGCCGAGCGCGAAGCCGACCTGCTGCCAGTCGGCTACTTCCACGTCGTGTTCACGCTGCCCGCCGAGGTCGCCGTCATCGCGTTCCACAACAAGACGCTGGTCTATGAACTGCTGTTCAAGGCGGCATCGGAGACGATGCTGACGATCGCGGCGGATCCCAAGCACCTCGGCGCGCGCATCGGCATCACCGCCGTGCTCCACACATGGGGCTCGGCAATGACCCACCATCCCCATGTCCACATGATCGTGCCGGGCGGCGGCATCGCGCCCGACGGGTCACGCTGGATATCGTCGCGGCCGGCCTTCCTTCTCCCCGTCAGAGTATTGGGCAAGCTGTTCCGCCGCCTGTTCCTGACCCGGCTGGACGCGCTGCACGACGCCGGACGGCTCAGCTTCTTCGGTTCGATGGCGCACCTGGGCGACCGCCGGGCATTCCTGCGGCACCTATCGCCGGTCCGGAAGAAGCGCTGGGTGGTCTATGCCAAGGCGCCCTTCGCCGAGCCAGAAGCCGTGCTCGCCTACCTGTCGCGCTACACGCACCGGGTCGCCATCTCGAACAGCCGCCTGATCGCCTTCGACAAGAACAGCGTCACCTTCCGCTACAAGGATTACCGCCGTGACGGCGCCAACCGCCAGCAGGTCATGGTGCTCGCGATTGATGAGTTCGTCCGCCGTTTGCAGCCAACATCACAGGGTGATCAGGCTATCTGACAGTGTGAATGAATTCCCGCCTCATCTTCTACTGTGTGCAATTCGGTTGAATGATCCAGTATTTTAGCGAAGGAAGCCGCTCGTCGGTGATCTCTTTCGGACAGACACGGCTGTTTGGATCAGTGTCCCCTCGGAATAGATCCGAGAGATCTCGTTTTACTTGGGCCACGTCAAAAACGAAGGAGTGATTTTGAGCGCCCGGGGTCTCAACACTCGTGGCATCTATAGTGTTGATCTTCTCGGCGACAAAGCGGTCGGAACCACCTTGGCCCAAGCGCTGCCTTCCACCGACGGCCTCCTGTGAAGCGCGCAAGGCCATGTCGTTCGCAGACACGTAGATCGTGAAGCTATCCGCAACCGACCGCAATGAATCGACATGCCTGGCGAAATTGTTCAGGTCAACATCGGGTGCCGCGAACACCAAGTTTCCTATCTTTGCGCTCATCGGCCAGCGTCCGGAAGAGCTCGGGCAGCCCGCCAATATATAGTCGACCATCTGTGCACCCATGCTGTGCGCAAAGACAGTTACGTTTTCGGATCCAAATCTCCCGATCAATTTCTCGAGCACGCTTTTAAAATCTGGACAACTCGATCCAACCGTCTGGAGATCATTGAGATATCCCGACCCGCTGTAGCCGTCCGCACTTGAAAGCCTTACAGTAGCGTCGCCCGCTGACGCCCAATCCAGAACGATCGGAATTCCAGGGTATTTTTCGTTCTCGGATAAGATTGCCATCCTTCGGGTGGCATCATCAAATGTGTTCGCAAAGCCATGAACGAAAACAATCACTTTCTTGCGACCGTTGTCGACGCCAGCCTGCTGAACCGCATCGAGAAAGCTATCCAACGATCCATCGAAAAGAAAGTTGGAGACCTCGCTTGGAGACGCCGATTGCGCGTTGCCGATTACTCCAGAACCAAAGCCAAGATAGCTGGCAACGACCTTCCAAATCGGGCGCTGCTCCGTGTCGACGGAGCGCTGTGTCGGGATAGAAACAAGCGAATGGCCCATGGTAATGGATTGCTCTGGTGCCAACCGATTGTCGAAGGTTAATGGCATCGGTGTACGTATGGCCCGATTAGTAATGTAGAACACGGGAACCGGCTGGCATACTTCGTCGACCATTTCAGCGCATACACTCAATTGTAATTTATTTGCCTTTTCCGCATATTTTTCCCCACCCAGTTCCGAGGCTGCTGTCGCGTATGCATAGGCGGATTTCAGGTCACGCGCTTCTTTCGCGACGTCGGCAAGCGCAAGCAGCGCGTCCGGCTGGCCTCGTGCTGCTGCCTCATTCAAAATAGCAATGGCATCTTTGCGTGAAACCGAACTATCCAACGCGGGCTGATGCAGCAGCAAGGTGCCATACTTGGCTTGCGCATAGGCATTCCCGTTTGCTGCGGCAGCCTTATAGAGGTCGAAAGCCGCAGATGGACTGAAATTCGCACTCTGCGGGGTCAAATAGGCGTCCGCCAGCCTGAGAGACGCGACTTGATTGCCAACGCCGGCTTGCTGCTTCAATAGACCAATCCATTTGTCTTGCTGCTCGGCATCGCCGGCATTCACCGCAATTCCAAATGCTGCGGATAGCGCCTGCGGGTTGCCTAAGTCAGCGGCCTTCCAAATGAGGTCCTTAACGGTGCTATCCGTAGGCGGCTTGGCTTTTTTGTCGATCAGAAAATCTGCATATCCAAGGTAGGATTCGGCCGTGCCGAGCTTAATAGCTTGGTCCCAGAATACTTCGCTTTGGCCAACATTCTCTGGGGTTCCAAGGCCGAACTGGTATGCTTTTGCCAAGTCAAAGGCCGCCCCAGTCTGCCCATTTTTGTATGCGGAGTTGAGCCACTTGAATGACTGGTCGAAGTTCGGATCAGTTCCAACGCCTGAGAGATAGGCTCTCCCGACGGCGTATTGTGATGCGGCATTGTTTTTGTTGGCTGCCTCAAGGTAGTTGATGAACGCAGCAGACGGATCTTTGTCTGTTCCGAGGCCGAATTCCAATGCCGCGCCTAGGCGCAGCTTGGCATCGGGATCTCCTCCCGCAGCCTCCGCCCTGAGTATCGTGAAACCGTTTTGCTTTACATCTGAAGGCGTGTTTCCAAATATTAAACCGTCGATGCTTTGCGGGCTTCGGTCGTTGGCGTCGGGCAGCGGGTAGAGATTTTTATTAGCGGTGGTGTCGGCTGTATCGACCGTCGAAAGCTGCTCAAGGACGGACGGCGGAAGTGCAGTTGGCTGCCCGTTGAAATTTGCTAGGGCTCCTGAAGACGCTCCCGTCGTGTTGACTTGCGCTGAAGCGCCAAGAGAGATGAAGGTCGAAGTCAGTACGATCGCAAGCCTCAAGACGTGCATCGACGCCTCCCATATAAGCTAAGCTCATTTACGCTGTCACAATACCGAGAGTTCTAGGGGAGTGCACGCCAAATTGATCTTGAAAGGTGGCAAGGTGCAAGCTGAGGTCAGGAGCCAAAGGCAGCTTTGGCGCTGTCCCGCCCGAAACTAGACGGTCCGCTCAGAGTTTCGGGCGCCGGCAGGCGTACGAAAGTCCCCGAGGAAGGAACCCGTGGGCCACAGTCGATGGCTATGTGGATTTCGATTTGCGGCTGGTGTCGGCGATGGCGCGACCGCCGCCGGCAAGCGGGTTTGATGCGGACGGACGGTTTCGCCTTTCAGCCACGTGGTATTGTCGGCTCGTCGCGCGGCCGGACGCGACCCGTTCGGCGTCGATGATCACCACGGACACGCGTGGGTCCGTTGCCAGACGCTGGGCGCCTGCGGCTGAACGCTGGAGCATGCCATGCCGGGTCATGGAGAGTTCTCCCGGTTCGTCGCCGTGGAGTCCGGCGGTCCACGCGGCTGTCGCCACCGTTCGAACGTCTCGATGATGATCATGCGTCCGCCGCAGCATCGGCATGGCGGACGGAAGTCAGTCGGTTCTACCGAGTTGTCTTCCTCCGACGGTGGAGCAACGTTCAGCAGTTCGCGCGCCAGCGCGAGGCTGGCCTTGCGCGCGGAACCGGCGAACAGGCCGTAGTGCCGGATGCGATGGAAGCCGCGTGGCAGGATGTGGAGCAGGAATCGGCGGATGAACTCGTCGGTAGCGAGTGTCATGACCTGCTGCCGATCGGGGCCGTCACGGCGGTAATCCTTGTAGCGGAACGTGACGCCGCTCTTGTCGAAGGCGATCAGCCGGCTATTCGAAATCGCGATCCGGTGCGTGTAGCGCGACAGGTAGGCGAGCACCGCCTCCGGCCCCGCGAACGGGGCCTTGGCGTAGACCACCCAGCGCTTCTTCCGCACGGCAGTAAGGCGGCGGAGGAATGCCCGCCGCTCGATCAGGTGCGCGATCGATCCGAAGAAGCTGAGCCGGCCCGCCTCGTGCAGCGCGACCAGCCGGGTGAGAAACAGGCGACGGAACAGCTTGCCGAGAACCCTCACCGGGAGCAGGAAGGCCGGGCGCGACGAGACCCACCGGCTTCCGTCCGGCGCGATGCCGCCGCCCGGCACGATCATGTGGACATGCGGATGGTGCGTCATCGCCGATCCCCATGTGTGTAAGACGGCGGTGATGCCGATGCGCGCGCCGAGATGCTTCGGATCCGTAGCGATCGTCAGCATCGTCTCCGCTGCCGCCTTGAACAGCAGGTCGTAGACGAGCGCCTTGTTCTGGAACGCGATGTCGGCGACCTCGGCGGGCAGCGTGAACACGACATGGAAGTAGCCGACCGGCAGCAGGTCGGCCTCTCGCTCGGCCAACCACGTCCGTGCGGCCGCGCCCTGGCACTTCGGGCAGTGCCGGTTGCGGCAGGAGTTGTAGGCGATCCGCCATTGGCCGCAGTCCTCGCAAGCCTCCACGTGACCGCCAAGGGCTGCGGTTCGGCAATACTCGATCGCCGACATGACCTTGAGCTGGGCGAGGCTCAGGTGACCTGCATGGGCAGCCCGGTAAGCGGGGCCGGCAGCAAGGAACTGTCGGGCGAGATCTCTCCCGGCTTGAATAGGCCAAGCTTGTCGAGCGGGCTCGTAACCGTGCGCACCGTTCGGGTCGCCACCTTCGCGTAGAGTGCGGTGTTGTTGAGCTTGGCATGCCCGAGCAGGACCTGGATGATCCGGATGTCGGTGCCGTCCTCCAGCAAGTGGGTGGCGAAGCTGTGGCGCAGCGTGTGCGGCCCGACCCGCTTGGCGATGTCGGCGGCCTGCGCCGCCTCGACGACTATGCGATAGAGCTGCCGAGTGCTGATCGGCTTCATCGCGTGCTGTCCGGGGAACAGCCAGCCATCGCGGTGCATCACGCCCTGCTGACGTCCGACCTTCCACCACTCACGCAGAAGCCTGAGGAGGTCCTCCGAGAGCATGGCGTTGCGATAGCGCCCGCCTTTGCCGCGTTCGACGCGCAGCAGCATGCGCTCGCTGTCGAGGTCGGTGACCTTCAGCATCGACACCTCGGCGACGCGCAGGCCCGCGCCATAGGCGACCGACAGTGCGGCCTGGTGCTTGAGGCAGGTGGTGGCGTTGAGCAGCCGGGCGACCTCGTCGCGACTGAGCACCACGGGCAGGTTGCGCGGATGCGCCAGCCGGACAAGCCTGCGCGCCAGGTCCGGGCGGTCGAGCGTTTGGGTGAAGAAGAAGCGCAGCGCCGACACGATGCTGTTCATCGTTGGCACGGGAACGCCGTCCTCCTGCTGCTCGATCTGGAACCTGCGCAGGTCGTCGGCGGTCGCGGTGTCTGGTGAATCCCCCGAGGAATGTGGCCTGGCGTCCAATGTCGCGGAGATAGTTGCGCTGCGTCTCGCGTGAGAAGCGCCGCATGTTCATGTCGTCGATCAGTCGCTGGCGCAGCGGGCTGATCGAAGCTTCGAGAACTGGATGGTGCATGGTCAGGCTCCTTGTTGAAGAAGCCCGCCATGCTCTGCTCCAGCCGAACGAGGCTCAACGCGAGCGCGACGACCGGGTCTTGATCTCTACCTCAACCGCAGGCACCCCTCCCGCGCAGTGGGTTCGTTCTCCGGCCCAAATGCGGTCATTCCGGAGCATGTCTCCGAACGTCCGCAAAACGAAGTTAGCCACAGTTCACTGCCAAGGGAGCATGCGGAACGATACGGAAAGCTCTCAGATGTTGGCCCAGGAAAAATTCAACAAAATCAACGATTTTCGTTGGCCCTCCGGGCCCACCATTATCGTTATTTATCAATGCTTTAGATGGTGGTTCGCCACGAGGTTCGCCAACAGGTTCGCCAAGCATCGGCTTACGCGTGACCAGCCGCACGACTCGATCCATCCCCTGGACCGCCAGCCGTACCTGCGATGCCTCGCGCGAATAGAGCTCCGCATGATCGATATCGTCGTGACCGAGAACGTCCATCATCTGCCTGGTGGAGGCCTCGGCCTCCGCCAGATAAACACCGAGCGACTTCCTCAAACCATGCAGGGTAAGGCCCTTCGGAAGACCGGCAAGCTTGCACCAATGCGCCATCATTCCAGTCAGTGACTTGGCAGAGAAGGGCTCACCATAGGCGTTGACCAAAACGGTCTCGCCGCGCCTGTCAGCCGCATCCAGGATCTCGGACAGCATAGGGGTGATCGGCACGAAAAGCCGTTTGCCGCCGGTTCGTCCCTTGTTCTTGCCCTGAACGATATCAAACCCGTCGAAGTGACGCTCGACGCCATCGATGAAGACACGGCGGGTGACCCTCTGGTCCCAGCGCAGGCCCGCGACATCGCCGCGGCGGTTGCCCAGCCAAAGCGCCAATCCGTAACAAGTGCGTGCCGCGGTGCCGAGCTGCCAGCGGTTTTCAAATTGCGCCATCGCCTCGCGCGACCATGCTTTCCAGCCGGCATAGGCGGGCCGCCACTCGACTGCCGCAGTGGGGTCGATCTCAATCCAATCTTGCCGCAGTGCGACATAGACCAGCTTGCGTATGCCCACCAGCAGGTGCTTGGCCTTGTGGGGTGTGGCGATGAAGCGACCAAGAAGCTCTTCAATATGGATACGTCTAAGGTTCTTAACCGGGACGTCGCGCCAAATCAGTGGGTGATCTGGGACCACCCGCAGTACCAAAAATTCTTCGATCAGCCGCTTGTTCTTGCGCTTGCTGGCTTCGTCAAGCGCCAACCACTTGACCGAGATCTTCAACCGTTGAAAGGCCGCTCCGAATGTGCCGGGCAGGGCGGATCCAGGCATCCGGACGACGGGAGCCTTGGGAACCTTCCGGCCCTCGACCGCTGCCTGGTAGGCGTCCTTGAATCCCGGCTGGGTGGGGGCGGGCAGACTAACAACGCGCTCTTTCGTCCGATAGCGCCACCGTAGTTTTCCGTGGCGATCGGTGTAGGAGGACAGGCCGGGATATTTGTCGGTCATGGCGGAATGAATCTATTTCCTGCGGTGATTCCCTTGCAACAGGAAGTCGACGATATTCTCGTCATCGTCTCCAGGTAGTTCGGCAAACGCCGCTTCGAGTTTCAGGCGATCCCAAATCACGCGGCCGTCGACTTTCTTGGGCTTCGGCATGCGGCGGTCAGCAACCATCTGGTCGAATTTGGTTATGCCCACGCCAACATATCGGGCCGCTTCTTCGCGTGAGAGACCTCGAGGAGGATAGGCAAGGGTGTCGCTTTTCATGATCTCGCCGCCGCATGCGCCCGTCCTTGTGCGCTGGCTTCCATTCATGGATCAAGATCTGGATCGTATCTGCCACAGCCGGAAGGGATCCGATCAAACTGTGCGGTGAATTGCGGTCAGGGCGTATAAATGGGATGGTTTGCTGATTGATCGCCGAGTGGACGTAATGGAAATTGAGCGTCGGAAGCGCAGCGACGCCCGGCACCGACACCGATCGTTTTCGATCCGGCGCCCTTCGCCGGGGGCGGTCGGTCCCGCATCCCGCCTCACGGCGGCGCTATGCTGATGCTCCTTCGGCCGCCCTGTTGAACCGGTCTCTGGGCCACGAACCTGCTCCAGCACCGAACTGACTTATTCCCGCTGACGGACATTTCGGTGCTTCCGCTTTGTACGCCGTTTTTCATTTGGTCGGGATAGCAGGGGCTCTCCCGACGGAGAGTTAGAGGATGGGGCGGGTTTTTCGCGACGGGTTGAAAGCGGAAGGAGAGGGCTTCGGCGCCCGTCGCGGAGAACCGCGATGTCTGTCCGAGCCAATCGAGCCCATCCCGTCGCCGACCGGTCGAACCTCTACGACGAGATCACTGGCAAGGCTGCTCAAACGATCCGATCCATAGTCCAGACTTCGCCGCTCGAGCGTCAGCTTGGGCCCGCGCGTAGTAGCCATCGCTGTATTTCGGCCAGTCGAGGGCGTAGCCGCACCTGACCAACCACTCTGCGATGTCAACGCCGCCGGCTGTGCAGACAGCCATGCGTCGAAACTGGTCTCTCCCCACCCCAATGCATGACGTGGGGCGGTGTGCGTCGAGGAAGTCAGCGAGGGCCAGGGATGACCGCTGCCCGCAGCGATATTTCTTGCCGGTCTCATCGAAGCACTCTGGGCGCCTTCGGGCGCGTCGATGCCATAGAGGCGGATACGCGTGCCGTGGATTTCGATTGTGTCGCCGTCGATAACGAACGGCACGCCAACAAGCGGCTGAGCCGTCGCATCTTGAGCGATAAGAACCATGGCCAGCACGATTGCTCCGGCGCACACTATTCTGTTGCCTGGCAATGTTACAGCTTTGCATGGTGGATAAAAGGGCTTTCCGAGAGGTGTTGAGGCTGTGTGTTTCTGTCGCGCTGTTGGCCATGATTGGCGCCCAGCCGGCTTTTGCTGCGAACACCCCATGCAGCGGTCATAAGGGTGGGATCTCACACTGCACGTTTATTTGCAACGACGGGTCGGTCAGCGCCAGCAAAAAGAACTGTTCGGCTGAGATTGGCGGGGCGTCCGGTCAACCCCTTGGACTTATCGGCGGCGGATCTGCCGAGATGGCGCCTGCAAGCGAGGACGAGTGCAGTTTGCCGGGAGGTCACTTCTGCACCGGACCCCGTGGCGGCCACTACTGCATCACTGACAGCGGCCGCAAGAGCTACCTGAAAAAATGATGCTCGGCTTGGTCGCAGCATAGCGCTTCAGGCCGTGGTGACGCCTGATCCGGGCAAGAGAACGTGTCATCTGAAATCCCGCGCCTTCACCTTGATGTTGTCGATGTGAAGGTCCGGGATATAGATTCGCGGCTGCGCAGCTCCTTGGGCGGCAGCTCGCGCGGATCAGGCCCCGAGCCGCCATTGCGCACCTGGTCGCCGCGACCATGCGGCACGTGAAAGCTCCCCTCACGTTCGCCGACGCTGGCGAGCTCTGCTGATAGATCGCTGATCTTCCGAGCCACGAGGTGGACCACTTCGCCCTCACGCTGAATGCGGCCCCGCACTGCGGCCATGCCGGCCCACAGAAGGGTGCGCCGGTGCTGCTCGAAGAACCTTCGCCCAGACAACAAGGTTCGCGATGCCGGTCTCGTCCTCAAGCGTGATGAACATCACGCCCTTGGCCGAGCCAGGGCGCTGCCGGACGAGCACTATGCCGGCCGCTTCCAGCCATCGGCCCTCGCGCGTCTCCATCGCCTCGGCGCAAGAGACGATGCGTCGGCGTCGAAGGTCTTCGCGCAGGAAGGCGATCGGATGGCGGTGGCCTGCCGCGTAGAAGTTTTACAGTCACCCCGTATTACCGGGCTCGGCCGGAAACTGTTCCAGCCCGTCCGTGCTTGGCACCCAGAATTCTCCAAGATGAGGAGTGCGGACGAAATCCGCCGTGATGCTCCATATACCGAGGTCGACGGGGAAAACTATTCCAGGCCAATGGCAATTTTCTGAAAGGTAGAACGTCCCGACATGCAGGCGTGAAACACGCTACGGTCCTTGCCCGAACACAGGTCGTGGCAGGTGCAGTTACGCGCGGTCCGGCCAAGTGTGGTTTGCGATGTGATCGGCTAGCCAGCGCAGTGATCTATGGTATTTCGAAAAATTTCTGATATTTTTTCGACATGCATGAAAGCGCTCAGAATACAACGATCTCCGAAACGACGTACCGGCAGATTCGCGCCGATATTATTTTCGGCCGGCTCGAGCCTGGCGAAAAGCTCAAGCTTGACAGGTTAAAAAATCTGTATGGCGCGAGCGTCTCGACGTTGCGCGAAATCCTCAATCGTCTGTCATCCGACGGGCTGGTGAAGGCAGAAGGACAACGTGGATTCGAGGTCGCGCCCGTATCGCCGCAGGATTTGAAAGAAATTGCCGCCCTGAGGCAATTGCTCGAATGCTACGCGATGGAGTCGTCATTCGCCGCCGGTGACATGGATTGGGAGGGTCGCGTGGTCGCGGCCCACCACAAGCTTCAGCAGATGGAACGCCGCATGATTTCTGGCGACCACTCGATCGCTAAGGAATGGAAGCGCTACGACTGGGAATTCCATCAGGCATTGATCTCGGCCTGTGGTTCCAAGGTGCTGATGGATACGCATGCCGCCGTCTTCGATAAGTATCTGCGCTATCAAATGGTTTCATTGACGTTTCGCGGCCAGATCGCCGCGGACGAGCATAGGCAGATGCTCGACGCGGCCCTGGCGCGCGATGCCTCCACAGCTCAGACGGTTCTGCGCAAGCATGTCGAGGCAGGCGTTGAGCGCGGGTTGCTGGCCAGCGGCCCCGAATTCCAGAAGCTGAAGAAAGAGGCCGGTTCGGCTTAGCGGCGATTTAGTTGCAGGTATATATCCGATAAAACAGCAAATCTATGATGATGGTGCTGTTCATGGGTTGAAGCCCCATTGTGAACATGGCATGGTTTGCCGCGACGGCTTCATGCCGCTCATGCAATTCAGGGAGGAAAGCATGACCATTACCCTCGATCGACGCCGGTTTCTCGGCGGCTCCGCAATGGCGATTGCCGTCCTGTCCATGACGCCGTCCGGCGCGGCGGCAGCGGACAAGATCACACTCCGGCTTTCGTCGCCGGCGACGCCTGGCGACCAGCGCGCCGTGGCACTGACCGATGTCTTCGCGCCCGCAGTGAAGGATTTTGCCACCTTCGAGCCGCACTGGAATGCGGAACTTTTCAAGCAGGGCACGGAACTCGAGGCGATCTCGCGCGGCAACCTGGAAATGTCGATCACCTCGGCGCAGGAACTGGCTTCGCTTTATCCCGAATGGTCGATCTTCACGGCCGGCTACCTCCATCGTGACGCCGAGCATCAGAAAAGGGTCTTCGCCGCCGAGTTCATGGAGCCGATGAAGAAGAAGGTCGAGGACGAACTCGGCGTCAAGCTGCTATCGGTGATGTATCTCGGTCGACGCCAGTTGAACCTTCGCATCGACAAGGAGATCAAGACCCCCGACGATCTGTCCGGCGTCAAGCTCAGAATGCCCGGAACCGACGCATGGCAGTTCCTTGGCAAGGCGCTCGGCGCCAATCCGGTGCCTGTCGCCTTTACCGAAATCTATACGGCGCTGCAGACCGGTGCGATCGATGGTCAGGACAATCCATTGCCGTCCGACAAGGATTCCAAATTCTACGAAGTCACCAAGCAGATTTGCCTGACCAGCCATCTTGTCGACCTGAACTATCTCGCCTTTTCCAAGAAGGTCTGGGATGGGCTGTCGCCGCAGCAGCAGGGCGTGGTTCAAAAGGCGTCCGACGACGCCGCCGAGTCCGGGCGCCAGAAACAGCTGGCGCTGGAAAGCGAACTCGAGCAGTTCTTCAAGGACAAGGGGCTGAAGGTCTACACGCCGGATCTGGATGCCTTCCGCAGCCACGTTCAAAAGGCCTATCTGGGCTCCGATTTCGCCAAGGACTGGCCCGAAGGCATGGTCGACAAGATCAACGCACTCTGAACAGGGTCTGACCGATGTCGGCAACCTTTCGATGGTTGCAGGCCAGGGCCGACAATGTGGCGGTAGCACTTCTCACCGCCATGTTCGTCGCCTTTATCCTGCAGATAGTCACGCGCTACGTCATCAACGAGCCGCTCGGCTGGACGCTGGAGGTATGCCTTACGACGTGGCTCTGGCTGGTTTTCTGGAGTTCGGCCTTCGTGTTGACCGAGCGCGACCATGTCACATTCGACCTGTTCTATCTGATCGCCAGTCGCCGCGTGCAACGCGTTCTTGCCCTGATCTCGGCGGCGGCCATCGTTGCCGGATTCCTGGCGGCGTTGCCGGCGACTTTCGACTACATCACCTTCTACAAGATCAAGAAGAGCGCCACGCTGAGGATCAGGCTCGATATCGTCTTCAGCGTCTACGGCCTCTTCGCGGTGGCGGTCATCATCCGCTACGGGCTGCGCATATGGCAGCTTCTCCGTGGCGCCGAGCCAGAGCCCCATGACGAGGCGACGCCGTTGTGACCGCGGCCTTCGCGCTTTGCCTGCTGGCACTGTTCCTGTTGGCCGGAATCGGAACGCCTGTCGCCTATTCGATGATCGTGGCGGCGATCGTCTATCTGGCTGTCAAGGGGCAGGATCTCGGGCTTGCCGCCGAGCAGATTATCCAAGGCCTCTACGACGGATTCATCATCTTGGCGGTGCCGCTGTTCATCGTCGCCGCCAATATCATGAACGCCGGCACCATCAGCGAGCGGCTGCTGGCCTTCTGCATGGCGATCGTGGGACGCCTGCGCGGCGGGCTCGGCCATGTCAATGTCGTCGCCAATCTGATCTTTTCCGGCATGTCGGGTTCGGCGGTAGCCGATGCGGCGGGCCTCGGTAAGATCATCATCGAAATGATGACGAAAAATGGTCGCTATCCACGCGGCTACGCTGCCGCCATCACCGCCGCCGCCTCGACCATCGGTCCGATCATACCGCCCTCGATCCCGATGGTGATGTATGCGCTGGTTTCGGACGCCTCGATCGGATTCCTGTTCCTAGGTGGCATCCTGCCGGGCCTTTTGATGGGAGCCGTGCTGATGGCCCTGAACGCCTGGCTCGCCCGCAAGCGCAACTTCGCCGTCGAGGACGCCGTGCCGCTGCGCGAGCTGCCGAGGGTGACGTTGAACGCGTTCCCGGCACTGCTGATGCCGGTCATCCTGCTCTATGGCATCTATGGCGGCGCGACGACGCCGACCGAAGCGGCGGCGGTAGCGGCAGCCTACGCGCTCATCCTGGCTGGCATCTTTTACCGTGCCCTTAGCTGGCGAGGGCTCTACGCCGTCCTTTCGGAAAGTGCGCGTTCTTCGGCCGCGGTCGGACTGGTGATCGGTGGCGCGCTGATCTTCAACTACATCGTCGCCAGTGAAAACATTCCGGCACAGATGGCCGCCTCGCTGCAGGGGCTGAACATCTCTCCGCTCAGCTTCATGTTCATGGTCAACATCCTGCTCTTGCTGCTGGGATGTTTGCTGGACGCATCGACAATCATTCTCGTCATCGTGCCTCTCTTCATTCCAAGCTGCAGGATTCTTGGAATCGACTTGGTGCATTTTGGTGTCGTCATCGTTGTCAACACCATGATCGGACTGATCACGCCGCCCTATGGAGTGGTGCTTTTCGTCATAAACGCCACCACCCGCATCCCTTTGCGCGAGATCATCGCCGAGATCTGGCTGTTCATCGCCGTTTTGGTAGCCGCGCTGCTGCTGATGATCCTATTTCCCGAAATCGTGCTGTGGCTGCCGAGACAGTTCGGATATCGGGGATGAGCATGGCCCCGACAGATCGACGCGCCACCGCGGGCAGCCGCATTCGCCTCGGGTTAATCGGCGACAACATCAAACGGTCGCGGTCCCCGGACCTGCATCGGCTGGCCGGCCGGCTCTGCGGCCTCGATGTCAGCTACGACCTGTTCGTCCCGCGCGACATGGGAAAGAGTTTCGACGCGGCGTTCGAGGCCTGCCGCGATAGCGGCGTGCACGGCGTCAACGTGACCTACCCTTATAAGGAAATAGCGGTCGCGAAAGCGGTTGTCGGGGATGACGCGACGCGCCGCATCGGCGCGATCAACACCGTCGTCTTCGAAGCGGCGGGGCCTCTGGGCCACAACACCGACCACAGCGGCTTCATTGCCGCCTACCGGGATCTGTTCGGCGCCATGCAGCCCGGCAAGGTCGCCCTGATCGGCGCTGGCGGCGTCGGCAAGGCCGTGGCATTCGGGCTTGCCGCACTCGGTGCCGAAACGCTGACCATCGTCGATGTCGACAAGGCGAAGGCCGGCGCGCTCGCGCGCTCGATCGCGGCAGTTCACGGGGATGCGATCGCCACGATGATTTCCGACGATGTCCGCGCGACCGTGCCCGGCGCGGACGGGATCGTCAATTGCACCCCACTCGGCATGATTGGCCAACCCGGTTCCGCCGTTCCGGCCGACCTGCTTGGGCCGCAACGCTGGGCGTTCGAGGCCGTCTACACGCCCGTCGACACGCTGTTCAAAAAGACCGCGGAAGCCGCCGGGCTGAAAGTTCTGAGCGGCTACGAATTGTTTTTCCATCAAGGCGTGGATGCTTTCCGTATTTTCACCGGCCAGGCGCCAACCGACCTTTCCGAATTGCGCAGGCTTCTGGCCGAGACCCCAACCCATTGAACGAGGTGCCGCCAATGTCCGACGATCATCCCATGCGCGAAAAGATAGGCGTCAGTGCCGCGCTTACGACACCGTTCGACGACACTGGCGCAATCGACTGGCCGCGGTTCACTGCCCATGCCAAGCGGCTTCTTCAAACCGACATAAGGGTCGTGACCGCTTTCGGGACAACCGGCGAGGGGGTCTCCATATCGGCGTCGGCCCGCGCTTCACTGTTCGAGCACGCGGCCGGTGCCGGAATCGAGGCTGGGAGTCTGGTCGAATGCGTCTACGGGCCGTCGTCGCAAGATGCGGGCGACCATGCCCGGCGATCGCTCGATGCGGGTTGCGCTGGTATTCTTCTGACACCTCCCTTCTATTTCAAGCAGCCGACGGAGGAAGGCGTCTACCGCTGGTTCGCCGAAGTATTGGAGCGCGCCGGATCGGCTAGCCGCGATGTCATCCTCTACAACATTCCAGGTTTGACCGGCGTGCGCATCGGCCCGGGCCTCGTCACCCGGCTGCGGCTTGCGTTTCCGCAAGCCATCGCCGGCGTCAAGGACTCCAGTGGGGACTGGCAGCAGACGGCCGCCTTGCTGGCGGAACACCGGGATCTTGCCATCCTCGTCGGCCACGAAGGCGATCTGGCGCGCGCGGCGCGGGCCGGCGCCAGCGGTTCGATCAGCGGCCTGGCGAATTTCGCTCCCGAACTGATCGCCAAGCTGGTGCGCGGCGAGGACGAGCTGCTGATCGACAATATTCTCGACAGATTACTCAAGCTGCCGGTCGTGCCGGCGGTCAAGGCCGTTCTGGCCGCAACGACCGGCGACCCTGCCTGGTCACGCGTGCGCGCGCCGCTTGTGCCGGTCCAAGACACGGATGGTCTGAGGCCGTGCGAAGAGATTTCCTTGCTGGTTCAAGATTGGTTGGCGTCGGCGAGCGGCCGGACCACGCAACGCGCCGGCTGAAAACAGATCAACAGGATCGCACGTTCCATTGCTTCGCCAGATCGGAGGCAGTCGCGATCCTCGTGCCGCAGTCGCCAAGCGTGTGCGCAACGACGGCGACGAGGTCGGCGTTGGATGTCGCAATGCCGCCATCCGGCAGAAAGAGATTGTTTTCGAAACCGATGCGTACGTGACCGCCGAGCAGGGCGGCCGTGACGACACAAGCCGCCTCGTGGCGGCCAAAAGCGCAAACGCTCCAATGGTCGAACCTCGGCATATCAGCCGCAAGAAAAGGCAGCAGATCGGTCGGCACGGAGGTCTGTCCGACGGAGTAGCGCCCGAGCACGTAGAGAACCGGCACGCTGGTCCAGGGGATCAGGCCTCGACGCGACATATCCGCCAGTCTGACGGCCTCTTGCGGTGTATAGAGGATGATTTGCGGCGCCACGCGCTCGGTGCGCAGCCATTCGAGGAAATGCGCGAATGCGGCTTCCGAGCCCGCATCGGGGGCGAGTTCGCGCAACGCCAGCGAAACCACCTGCGGTCTCACCTCGCGGACCACCCGCATCTGCGCTTCCGGAGCATAGATGCCGAGCGCTTCGCTGGTGATCTGCACGACCATCCGGTCGCCGACCGCGCCGTGGATGGCCGTGATGACCTCGCGGTAGGCCTCGGGATCGAGAAGGTGGCGACCCTGTCTGTCGCGGACATGGACGTGGATCATCGCCGCTCCCGCCGCAGCGCATTCGCTCGCGGTCACGGCAAGTTCCGCGGCCGTCAGCGGTATTGCCGGATGATCGGCCTTGGTGCGGCGGCCGCCATTGGGCGCGACCGCAATGGTGACGGGATCGGTTCTCGGGCCTAGCTGCATCATCGGCATTTTTCACGGGATGCTGGAGATTCATCTGTTTCCAACATGATCATAGTGAAACGTTTGTTGCAATCGCCCGCCCGGCGCGCTAGCCATGTTCAATGGACCAGGGAGAGCTTGCCGGACAGATCGTCAGCGCCTTCGACGGCATGTCGGCGCAACTTCAATCGGCGGCTCGTTATGTCCTGGACAGGCCGGAGGATGTTGCGCTTTTGTCGATGCGCGAACAAGCCCGGCAAGCCGGCGTGCAGCCGGCGACGATGACCCGGCTCGCCCAGTATCTCGGCCTTGACGGGTATGAAGCGGTGCGGGACATCCATGCCGCCGCGGTCCGCAGCAGAGGGGTTGGCTTCGCCGGCAAGGCCGGCGTCCAGGTGGCCAGCCAACGGCTCAAGGGCGATCACGCGCTGGTTGCCGATATGCTGCGGTCGCTCGCCGGGCAGATCGCCCATCTTGCCGAACCGTCGACGATCGAGCGACTTGTGACGACGGCAAAGGCGCTAACCGCGGCGCGCCGCGTCTATTGTCTCGGCATGCGTTCAAGCCATGCGGTTGCCTGGCATCTCCACTACATCCTGTCCTTGATAGGCGAGAAATCGGTAATGCTGCACGGCGCCGGCGGAACCGATGGCGACGTGCTCGGGCGCGCGACCGGCGAGGATCTGCTGATCGCCGCCAGCGTGCTGCCCTACACGCGCCTCACCATCGAACTGGCCGAATACGCGGCCGGTCGCGGCGTGCCGATCGTTGCCGTCACCGACAGCGAAGTGGCGCCCCTGGCGCAACTGGCCGACCATCTCATCATCGTTCCGACGGCCAGCCCGTCCTTCTTTCACACCATGACGCAGGCCTTCATCGTTTCGGAGGTGCTCGGCGCCCTGGTCGCCGGCCAGGCCGGGGAAGGGGCGATCGAGGCGCTTCGACGCTTCGACGAACAGGGCATCGCCCTCAAGACCCACCTGACCCAGCGGCCGCCAAGGAAAAGGCCCCAACGAGACATTCAATGACACATATACTTCACCGCGCCATTCATTGGACGCCGCCGGTAGCGGTGCGTGGTCAAGGCATCGAATTGTTCGACGCCTCCGGCAAATCATACATCGATGCATCGGGCGGCGCGGCCGTCTCGTGTCTCGGCCATGGCCATCCCCACGTAATAGCGGCCCTTCATGCGCAACTCGACAGGATGGCCTATGCGCATACCGGCTTCTTCACCACCGACGTGGCGGAGCAATTGGCGGATCGATTGGTCGAGGATGCACCCTTGGGGCTCGATCACGTCTATCTGGTCAGCGGCGGCTCGGAAGCGATCGAGGCCGCGCTCAAAATGGCCAGACAATATTTTGTCGAGAAGGGCGAACCGCGACGGCGCCATATCATAGCGCGCCGGCAGAGTTACCATGGCAATACGCTCGGCGCGCTTGCGACCGGCGGCAACGAATGGCGGCGCGCGCAGTTCCAGCCGCTGCTGATCGAGACCCACCACATCGACCCTTGCTACGCCTACCGCTTCCAGGACGCTGGCGAAGGGGACGAAGCCTACGCCGCGCGCGCTGCCCGTCAGCTCGAGGACAAAATCCTGGAACTCGGCGCCGACGAGGTCATCGCCTTCGTCGCCGAGCCGGTGGTCGGCGCGACGCTCGGCGCCGTGCCGCCGGTAGCGGACTATTTCAAGCATGTCCGCGCCATTTGCGACAGATATGGCGTGCTCCTCATCCTCGACGAAGTGATGTGCGGCATGGGCCGCACCGGCACGCTGCACGCCTGCGAGCAGGATGGCATCGCTCCCGACCTGTTGACGATCGCCAAGGGACTTGGCGGTGGTTACCAGCCAATCGGCGCCGTGCTGCTCAGTCGGCAAATCTTCGACGCTTTCGCCATTGGTTCCGGCTTCTTCCAACACGGTCATACCTATATGGGCCATCCGATGGCAGCGGCCGCCGGACTGGCCGTGCAAGAGGTGATCCGTGGCGACAATCTGCTCGAGAATGTCCGGGCGATGGGGGCGGTTCTCGATCAACGTCTGCGCCAACGCTTCGGCAATCATCATCATGTCGGCGACATTCGCGGCCGTGGCCTGTTTCGTGGCGTCGAACTGGTTCTCGACCGTGCGACCAGGGAGCCATTCGATCCCAACCTCAAACTCAACGCCCGCGTCAAGCGCGAGGCGATGGCGCGTGGCCTAATGGTCTATCCGATGGGGGGAACGATCGATGGCGTGCGCGGCGACCATGTGCTGCTCGCGCCGCCCTTCATTGTCGATGCCGGGGATACGGACCGCATCGTCGAACGGCTCGGCGAAGCTGTGGACGCCGCCGTGGCCAGCGCCTTTTGAAGGCGCCGCCGGAAGGCGGCAGACAAGCTCCAAGACCGTCACCGGCAAAAGGCCGGGACATCCACCAGAGAGGAAAGCAAACATGTACAGGACTATGAAAACACTGATCGGAGCGGCGGCCTGCGCGCTTCTGGCGCTGCCGTCGAACGCGGCCGAGCAGCGCTTCGTCACCATCGGCACCGGCGGAGTCACTGGTGTCTACTACGCCGTCGGTGGTGCCATTTGCCGACTGATGAACAAAGATCGCCAGAAAACCGGTATCCGATGCTCGACCGAATCGACTGGCGGTTCGGTCTTCAACGTGAACTCCATCCAGACCGGCGATCTCGACTTCGGCCTGACCCAGTCGGACGTCCAGTATCAGGCCTACAACGGCACCGGGAATTTCGACGGCAAGCCGTTCAAGGATCTACGCGCCGTATTCTCGGTCCACCCCGAACCCTTCACCGTGCTGGCGCGACCGGATGCCGGGGTCAAGAAATTCGAGGATTTCAAGGGCAAGCGCTTCAATGTCGGCAATCCTGGTTCAGGCACGCGTTCCTCGATGGAGGAACTGCTGAAACAGATGGGCTGGGCGCTCGGCGACTTTTCGCTGGCCGCCGAGCTGAAGGCCGACGAGCAGGGCAGCGCGCTCTGCGACAACAAGATCGACGGCTTCTTCTATGGCGTCGGGCATCCGTCCGCCGCGATCCAGGACCCGACCACGGCATGCGGCGCCAAACTCATTCCGCTGACGGGTCCAGCGGTCGACGCGCTGGTCGCGGCGCATCCCTATTACTCGGTGGCCACGATTCCCGGCGGCATGTATGCCAACAATCCCGATCCGACGACCACGTTTGGCGTACGCGCCACGGTGGTGACAAACGCCAGCACGCCCGATGACGTCGTCTATGAAATGGTCAAGGCGGTGTTCGAGAACTTCGACGACTTCAAGAAGCTGCATCCGGCCTTCGCCAATCTCGACCCGAAGGAGATGGTCAAGGCCGGCCTGTCCGCGCCGCTGCATCCGGGCGCCGAGCGCTACTACAAGGAAAAGGGCTGGATGTAAGCCAACCAATGCGAGGCGCCTGACAGGCGCCTCGCATTGCTATCATAAGAGAAAAAATGAGCGTGGGGAGCGATGACCAATCAAAGCCAGCAGGTGGAAACGCCTGACCAACCCGTCGTCGACATCGACAAGCTCAACGAGATCGTCGCCGAGGCCGACACCGGCGGACGCAAGCCGACCGGCCTTACCGCCAAGCTGATCCTCGGCGTTTCACTGGCCTGGTCGCTGTTCCAGCTCTGGTATGCGTCGCCCATTCCTTTCATGCTCAATTTCGGCGTCGTCAGCGACGGCATTGCCCGTTCAATCCATCTTGCCTTCGCGCTGTTCCTGGCGATGCTGACGTTTCCGGCGTTCAAGGCCTCGTCACGCAGCCGTGTGCCGCTGCCCGATTGGGTGCTCGGCATAGCGGGTGCGGCGGCCGCCCTCTATCTGGTGGTCTTCTACAAGGATATCGCCCAACGGCCGGGTCTTCCGACCACGGCCGATCTTGTCGTCTCGATCGTCGGCGTGCTCATCCTTCTCGAAGCCGCGCGCCGTGCCGTCGGGCCGGCCATCACCGTCATCGCGGCGATCATGCTCGGCTATATCTTCGCCGGTCCCTATCTTCCCGGATTGCTGGCCCACAAGGGAGCCACCTTGCCAAGAGCGGCCTCGCAGATGTGGCTGACCTCCGAAGGCGTGTTCGGCGTCGCGCTTGGCGTTTCGACCAATGTCGTCTTCATGTTCGTGCTGTTTGGCACCTTGCTCGAGCGCGCCGGCGCCGGCGGCTTCTTCATCCAACTCGCCTTCTCGCTACTCGGCAAATATCGCGGTGGTCCGGCCAAGGCCGGTGTGGTGGCATCCGGCCTGACCGGGATGATCTCGGGATCATCGATTGCCAACGTAGTGACGACCGGGACCTTCACCATCCCGCTGATGCGGAGGGTCGGATATACGGCGGTGAAAGCCGGCGCCATCGAATGCGCGGCCGGCGTCAACGGTCAGTTGATGCCTCCGGTGATGGGCGCGGCCGCGTTCCTGATCGCGGAATATGTCGGCATTTCCTATGCCGAGGTGGTCAAGCATGCCTTCTATCCCGCGCTGCTGACCTATGGCTCGCTGTTCTACATCGTCGATATCGAGGCGATGAAGATGGGGCTGAAGGGCCTGCCGTCGAGAAGCACGCATTCGGCATTTCAGGGCGTGCTGCGCGGCCTGATGGGCGTGTGTGGCTTCATCGTCCTCGCAGGTCTTGTCTATTACGGCATTGGCTGGACGAAAATCGTGTTCGGCGCGGCCGCGACCTGGATGATCGGAGCCGCGCTCGTCGCCGTGTATATCGGCTTGGTTGCCTACCGCGCGCGTCATCCCGATCTGCCGCTCGAAGACCTGGAAGGCGAGATCGTCCGGATTCCCCATTTCGGCGAGACGGCGCGCACCGGCCTGCATTTCCTGCTGCCGGTGATCTTGCTGATCTGGTGTCTGATGGTGGAGGAGTTGTCGCCCGGCCTTTCCGCATTCTGGGGCTCGGTCGCCCTGATGGCGCTGATCGTCACGCAGCGGCCGCTGACGGCATTTTTCCGTAAGGAGAGGGCGCTTGGGCCGCACTGGTTTCAAGGTTTTGACGACCTTTTCGGCGGGCTGAGCGCTGCCGCGCGCAACATGACGACGGTCGGTATCGCGACGGCAACCGCCGGCATCATCGTCGGCACCGTGCTGCTGACCGGCATCGGGCTGGTGATGACGGAACTCGTCGAGTTCATCTCGGGCGGCAGCTTCATCATCATGCTGCTCTTCACCGCCGTGATCTGCATCATTCTCGGCATGGGCATGCCGACGACCGCGAGCTATGTCGTCGTCGCCACTTTGATGGCACCGGTGCTCGTCAGTCTCGCGGCGCAGAACGACCTCGCCGTGCCGCTGGTCGCGGTCCACATGTTCGTGTTCTATTTCGGGCTCATGGCGGACGTCACGCCGCCGGTGGGCTTGGCAGCCTATGCCGCGGCGGCGATTTCCGGGGCGGATCCGGTCAAGACCGGCTGGCAAGGCTTCAAGTATGAAATCCGTACCGGCCTGTTGCCGTTCATCTTCATCTTCAACACCGGCCTGCTGATGATCGACCTGGAAGGGCCGTTCGACGTCATCGCCATGGTGGTGACGTCCACATTGGCCATGGTTTCCTTCGTAGCGGCGACGCAGAACTGGATGCTGACCCGCAATCGTTGGTACGAGACGGTCGCGCTGCTTGTGGTCTGCTTCGTACTGTTCAGGCCGGGTTTCGTCCTCGATCAGGTGAGCGAGCCGTACAAGGCAATGCCAGCCTCTGAACTTAGCCATGTGGTCGACGAAACAGCGGACGGAGGTGCTATTCGCCTGCGCCTGACGACGTTGAACATCAATGGCGACGAGATATCGAAGCTAGTGAGGCTACAACTCGGGCCTGGAAATTCATCCGCGGAACGCCTGAAGGCTGCGGGCTTGGATGTCAGTGCGCTCGGCGACAGCGTGACGGTGGGCGTCGTGCGACTGGGCAGCCAGGCGGCCAAATTCGGCCTGCAGCCCGGTGACGAGATCAACCAGGTTCTGGTGCCCGCTGAGCGACCGTCGCGTTACTGGTTCGCGCTTCCCGCCATTCTGCTGTTCGGGTTGATCTTCTGGATACAAAGACGACGTAGCCGCTCGCTTGGCCCGCAAGCCGTGTGAGAATTTTTCGCGCGGCAGGTCTTTCCACTTCATGGCGGTAGAAACTGCTTTTGTATGCTAGTCTAATCCAAGCTTTCGCGAATGGCGGCTTTGCGCCTCATGCACGAACATGAAGTAATCGCGGAAGCGGTGGCCACCTGAGATGTGGCGGCGATGTTCGAACATCTGGCCGGCTGGCTGTCCTCCGATAGGATGAAGAACGGGCTCTCGATCGACACCGGGCCCAGCCACCGAACGGAGGACAGCCATGGAACACTATATCGGTCTCGACGTATCCATGAAAGAGACGGCAATATCGATCCGGCAGAACGGTAAGAGGATTTGGCGGGGCAAGTGCGCGTCCGATCCGCAACTGCTTGCGGCGGTGATCCGCAAGCGCGCACCGCATGTCCGGCGGGTCGTGTTCGAAACGGGGCCGCTGTCGGTGTGGTTCTACCATGCGTTGACGGCAGAGGGCCTGCCGGTGATCTGCATCGACGCGCGGCATGCCAAAGCCGCGCTCGACATGGCCGCGAACAAGACCGATGCGAACGATGCCGATGGCCTGGCACATCTGGCCGAGGTCGGCTTCTACCGAGAGGTCCGGGTCAAAGGTTTCGACAGCATGCTGATCCGCACGCTGATCACCGCACGGCGCCAACTTCTTAAGATGCGTTTGCAGATATCCAATCAAATCCGTGGGTTGATGAAGACGTTCGGCCTTGTCGTGCCCAAGGGCGCCGGAAGCGTGTTCGAACGCAACGTTCGCGACCTTCTGCAGGGTGAAGAAAAGCTGGCGCGCATTGTTGTGCCAATGCTTCAGGCATGGAGTGGTATCCGATACCAAATCGCAGAGCTGAGCAAGCAGCTGGCCGCGACGGCGCGTGAGGACCAGCACTGCCGTCTGCTCATGTCAGTGCCCGGTGTAGGCACCGTCACAGCCACTGCCTTTGCCGCAGCGGTGGAGGATCCGGCCAACTTCAGGAACTCGCGCGCCGTGGGCGCATGGGTAGGCCTGACCCCGAGGCGCTACCAGTCCGGCGAGGTCGATAATGATGGTCATATCTCGCGCCGTGGCGACAATCAGTTGCGCGGACTGCTATATGAGGCGGCCGCGGTTATCCTGAACCGGTCGACGGATACCAGCAGCCTGCGAACCTGGGCGTTGGAGCTGAAAGATCGGATCGGCTTCAAGCGAGCGGCCGTAGCGTTGGCGCGCAAGCTGGCGGTGATCATGCATGCGATGCTTCGGACGGGCGAGCTGTTTGATCCGCACGGAGGAACGCAAGCCGCTGTCTGATACCTCGGTCGCTCGCCTGCGACGATTCCGCCATACCATTCCACCAACAGCGTTCTTACAGACGCATCAAGCTGTCCCTGCCGGGACGTGGCTGAGATCATTCCGCGAAGCGGGAAGCAACTGCCTCGGTAAGCAGATTGCGCAACGAACATAGGAAGATCTCACCTGCGAAACTCATCCTGCGGCGATCATCGCGTCGACCGCGTAGACGACCCTGTACCCGGCATTCGGACGAACGAGAATCGACAGAAAGGACGACGGCCTTGCACTCACCCCCTTGACGGTCGAGCGATTAGACGACCCGCTTCGCGGGAGGGGCGCCTCATTCTGAGATGGTACGACAAGCATTGGTCTTGAGCTGGTAGAAGCTGCGATCCGACCATGGGGTTCCTTCAACGAGAGGAACTTGCCATGGATACTCTGTCGACCGATGCACCGATCACGCCGCTTCGCCAGCGCATGCAGCCAGATATGCTCATGCGGGGTCTAGGGCCCCATACCCAGCAGGACTACGTTCGTCACGTCCGGCGCTTCGCAGCCTTCCTCCGTCGCTCTCCCGATACTGCGACGCCCGAGGACATCCGTCGCTTCCAGTTGTATCAGCATGAGAACGGCGTCGGGCCTGCGACCATCAACGGCGCGGTCTCAGCGTTGCGGTTCCTGTTCCTGGCGACGCTGAAGCGGCGGGATCTGGCACGTGTGCTGGTGATCATGCGCTATCCACGCAAGCTGCCGGACGTGCTGAGCGTGGAGGAAGCGGCGCGGCTGCTCGAGGCAGCACCAGGCATCAAGTAAAAGGCTGCGCTCGGCGTCGCCTATGGCGCGGGCCTGCGCGTGTCCGAGGTCGCGCACCTGAAGGTCGACGACATCGACTCGACACGCATGCTCATCCGGGTCGAACAGGGCAAAGGACGCAAGGATCGCAACGCCATGCTCTCGCCGCAGCTCTTGGAACTGCTGCGGCTGTGGTGGCGCGAAGGTAGGCGTCGCGGGGTGATGCTTCCGCATGGCTGGCTGTTCCCGGGGCGCAGTTGCACCGATCCGATCTCGTCGCGTCAACTGCATCGCGCGGTTCAGGAAGCGGCCGAAGTCGCCGGCATTCGCAAGCGCGTCAGCCCGCATACGCTGCGGCACAGCTTCGCCACCCATCTGCTCGAGCAGGATGTCGACATCCGCGTCATCCAGGTCCTGCTCGGGCACAGCAAGCTCGAAACGACAGCGCTCTACACCAAAGTCTCGACCCCGACGATCCACGCGGTCGCAGGGCCGCTCGACAGGCTGATGGCTCTCATGGAAGGCAAGACGCCTCCCGGTTGAACCGGTGCGCGCGGACCTGGAAGTCGCCGATATCTTCCGTGCTGCAGGTCCCGGGTACCGGGTCGCCCATGCAAGGCACCTGAGCCTGCAGCATCTCAATGTCATGTCGGCGATCGAGAACTGCCGCACGGCAGTCACGTCGAGGCCTGTGAGGACTGCGGCCAGTGGCGGATCGCCTACAACAGCTGCCGCAACCGGCACTGTCCCAAGTGCCAGGGCGCGGCCGCGCGGACATGGCTCGCCGAGCGGGAAGCCGACCTGCTGCCGGTCGGCTACTTCCATGTCGTGTTCACGCTGCCGGCCGAAGTCGCCGACATCGCCTCCCACAACAAGGCGATGGTCTACGACCTGCTGTTCCGCGCGGCGTCGGAGACGATGCTGACGATCGCGGCGGATCCCAAGCACCTCGGCGCGCGCATCGCATCACCGCCGTGCTCCACATATGGGGCTCGGCAATGACGCATCATCCCCATGTCCACATGATCGTGCCGGGCGGTGGCATCGCCCTCGACGGGACCCGCTGGGTCTCCTCGCGCCCGGCCTTCCTCCTTCCGGTGCGCGTGCTCGGCAAGCTGTTCCGCCGCCTGTTCCTCGCCCGGCGGATCGCACTGCGCGTGCCTATCGCGCCTGGACGGACACATTCAAGACACTGCAAGGCGCAAGCCAGTAGACATCACAAAAGCCCGGCCTGATCGTTCGTCGCCGGGATCTCCTCGTCCATTCGTCAATGACGGAATCCAAGGATTTCGTTCAACGCCGCGTCCCCCTATCAAATCCTTGAGAAGGGAAGGATGCGGATGAAGCCGGACACATCGCAGTGGCGTGACCCACAAGCATATGCGTTCGTTAAAGGGGCCGCCGCCGATGCGATTGCTTGGGAGTTCCTGCGACGCAATCCCCAGTATCAGGAGGACTTCGCGGCCTCCCGCTCCGCCAAGGCGATGCGCGCATTACGCAAGCGCTGGGGGTTGCAGTTTCGCCGCCAGGCCTGACCAATCCGCAGTCGAGCAGCCCGTCTATTGGGCGCCTCAGATCGACCCTGGCGTTGTGAACCTGGTCGAAGTTCCGCCGGATCTGCGAGCGCGGGAGGTCAGCGCCCTCGACGTTCCGCTGGCCGTAGGCCAGCGCGATGAAGTCGGCCTTCACGTGCGCAGTTCGCCGGGCGGAACGCAACTGGCGCTTCTCGGCGATGCGCAGCCCGGCGAACCGCTGGCCGTCATCATCCCGCTCGACGACATGGCGCACGACCGGCTCCAGGCGATCGAGCGGTTCATCCGCTCGATCCACAGGCAACACCTTCCCGACCCCCGCTTAACCGCGGCACAGCGCCGACGCCTTGGCCATATGCTACAATGCCTTGACGGCCGTGAGGAGCAGGCATCTCATTTTGAAGTCGCAACCGCCTTGTTCGGCCGGCGGCTGGTTAGCGACGCCGACTGGCACGACTCGGCTTTTCGTTACCAGACGTATCGCCTCGTGCGCGACGGGCTGAGGATGGTCGAGCGCGACTACCGCCAATTGTTGCGCGCGCGAAGGCGCCTTTCGTGAAGGGGGTTTCATCCGCCACATGGTCCACTTACTGCTATCTGCAGGCGTGCGATCCTGCAGTGAACGGCGGCCATGCGCCCAATATCGGCCAGTGACGCGCGAGTTCCTGCTGCTTGGAAGCGGAGGTGGCCGGAGCAGGTCGCCGCACCAAAGACAGCTATGCAAAATACGAGGCCGAACTCACCGTCCGGCCCCGCATTCATGTGTCGCGGGAGGAAATCGCGACACACCTGTGCTCCGTTGGCCTGGTGCAGCAAGCCTAGGGCGCGTTACGGCTTCAGGCGGCGGTGCTGATCTTGCCGGGCTCGAGAATCGATTTGACCTTGCCGGCGACCGCGAGCCCCAGATCGGCGTTGTTGGCGGCGGTGAAATGGATGCCGTCGACCCCGTCCGTGGTGACGAAATCGCCGGCGTTCAGGAAGTCGATCTTCATGAAATTCGCCATCGCCTTGTACTGTTTGGCCAGATCCCTGGACTTTTCATGGCCGCCGCCAAACATGCCTTCGAACCATGGATCAGGCATCGGCGTCAGCGGCGGCGGTGCGATGACCAGCGCCTTCGGCGCCGGGTAAGGCGTGCCGATGCCGCCGGCGCTGGTCAGGATCTGACCAACCAGTTTCGCCATTCCATTGGCGATCTCGTAAGGCGTCCGGCGGAAATAGGACTTGGTGTCGTTGGTGCCGAGCATCACGATGACCAGGTCCAGCGGCATGTGGCTGGCGATGGCCGAGGGCAGATAATTGGCCCCGTTCAGGCGTGGATCGTTCGGATCGTCGAGGCAGGTCGTGCGCGCGCTCAGGCCTTCTTCGATGATGTAATAGCCCGCTCCCAGCGCCGCAGCCATCACGCCGGTCCAGCGCTGCTCAAAGGGGTAGCGGTGGGTCGGCGATCCCTCCTTCACCGGCACCCAGCCCCAGGTCAGTGAATCGCCGTAGCACATGATGTTTTTTGGTGGTGACATCCATGTTTCTCCATTTTGCAGTGATTTGAACCGCGCGGTTTTGTCGACCGCCGCTGCCGGCTTGCCTCTTGCCGTTTCAGGTCAGGGGTTTCGCACGCGCACTCCGTAGAAGATCGCCGCGCCGAGGATGATGACGCCCTGGGCGATGAGCTTGCCGGGCTCGTCGATGCCAAGCACCGTCATCACCACGAACAAAAGCGCAAAGCACAGCGCCCCGAAGAAAGGGCCCCAGACGCCGCCGTCGCCGCGACCGAAGACGACTCCGCCCAGGATTGTTGCCGCGACAGCGAGGATCGGCAGATCGAGCCCAACCCGGACGCTGCCGACGGCAATCGAGCCTGTCTGCACCAGGGCCGCGATCGCCGCGATCAGGCCGGCGAGCGTGTGCGCCACGATGACGCTGCGCTGGACCGGCACGCCGGAAAAATGCGCGGCTTCGGCATTCTCCCCGACCGAGGCGACATAGCGGCCAAACACGGTCTGCGACAGCAGAAACGAGACCGCGGCGGTCAGCAGGATCCAGAACAGGACCGGCGTCGGAACCGACAGGAATTTCGTGTTGTAGAGATCGTTGAACAGTTTCGGCACGTCGCCGGGGGGATTTCCACTCGACAGGAACTGCACCAACCCGACCAGGATGATGCTGACGGCCAGCGTAACGATGACGGCCGACACCCGCCGGTTGCCGATCATGAAGCCGTTGAACAGGCCGATGACGAGCCCACTGGCGAGCGCCAACACGATGAAGAAGGGCATCGACGCGCCAGGGAAACTGCCCGACGAGATGAAATAGTTGATCAAGAGGATGACCCCACCGCCGGACAGGTCGATCGACTTGACCCGTATGACGATGAGCTGCCCCAGCACCAGGATGCCGAGCGGAACGATCTGCCTGACGAAGATGCCCATCACGTTGAGATTGAGCATGTTCGGCCGCGCGATCCACAGCGTAGCCAGAAGCACGATGAAGACAAAGTATGACGGCGGTATGCGAAGCAGTCGCCGGGCGATCGGGTTTGCGAGAGCCATCGCTCAGAGCCCCATCTTCTTGCGGGATTGCAGCCCGACCACCGCCAGCAGGATGCCGCCCTTGATCGCGGTCTGCACAAACGGCGAGACGTTGGCGAGGTTCATGCCATTGGCCAGCAGCGCCATGACCAGCGCGCCGATCACCGTTCCGTGCAGGCTGCCTATGCCGCCTGAGAGCTGGGTGCCTCCAAGGGCGACGGCGGTGACGGTGTCGAGCTCGAACAGCAGCCCGACATTCGGATCGCCCGATACGATGCGACCGGCCAGGAAGACACCGGCAACGGCCGCGAAACAGGAACAGACCACATAGGCGAGGACGATGTTGCGGCGGTCGTAGACGCCAAAATTGCGGGCAGCACTCTCAGCCCCCGAAGCAATGCCGCCGCCAATCGCAAACAGATGCAGCCCGTATCGCGATCCGTAGAGCAGCTTCCACGCCGCCAGGATCACGACGATGCCCCAGAAAACCGGATAGGGAATACCAAGGAAACTGCCTGAAACTGCAGAGATGACGATCTCCGGCACGGTGCCGCCGGACACGGGCCGCAAGATGCGCGTAATGCCGAGCACGATGTACTGCGTCGACAGCGTCGCGATGATCGGATGGACGTTGAAACGGGTGATCGCCAGGCCGTTGATCAGCCCGATAATTGCGGCCAGCACGAAGACCGCGGGGATCAGCACAATGACCGGCTGGTCCAGAGCCAGCACCGCCGTGGTGAAACTGATGACCGAGCCGACGGACAGGTCAAGCCCGCCGATGAGCACGACGACCAGCTGTCCGATCGCCGCGATGATCAGCGGCATCGCCTGGGCGACCAGGTTGAAGAGGTTTTCGGTCGTGGCGAACTGCGTCGTCTCGATGGTCAGCCACAGCGAAATGAGCAAGGCGACCAGGAGCGGCAGGCCCCACAGGCCTTGCCGTGTGTTCCGGCCACTCAGGATGTTGATCAGCGAACGAACCATGGATGCCCCTAATTCCGGCGCGCGGAGCCGCCCGTGAGGGCCGCGTCGAGGATCTTGTGCTCTGTCGCCTGCGCCGCCGGCATTTCGGCAACGATGGTGTCGTCATGCACGACGTAGATGCGGTCGCAGAGCCCGATCAGCTCGATCGTCTCGCGCGACAGCACCAGCAC
Source organism: Mesorhizobium opportunistum WSM2075 (assembly GCF_000176035.2). Lineage (NCBI taxonomy): Bacteria > Pseudomonadati > Pseudomonadota > Alphaproteobacteria > Hyphomicrobiales > Phyllobacteriaceae > Mesorhizobium > Mesorhizobium opportunistum. The sequence goes on from NC_015675.1 coordinate 2,883,384, forward strand.
GGCACCGCCCTTGCGGGTGAAATCGCGCAGCAGGTGGTAGATCTCGGACTTGGCACCGACGTCGACGCCACGGGTCGGCTCCTCCACCAGCAGCAGATCGAGATCCGCGGCCAGGTAGCGGCCGAGCAGAACCTTCTGCTGGTTGCCGCCCGACAGGGAGCCGACCGGAGCCGATGGACCTGCCGCCTTTATGTTCATGACCTGCATCATGCCGGCGATGACGCTCCGGTATGGTCGCGCCAGCGCCAGTTCGGATCGCGTCGAATGCAATCCGATGGCGATGTTGTGGGCGATCGGCAAAGCGAGAAAGAGCCCCTCTTCCTTGCGGTCCTCGGGAACGAAGCCGACCTTCAGCTGCTGCAAATGGCGGACGCCCGTCGACTCAGAAAGTGGCATCTTAAGCGCTTTGCCATTGATGGAAATCGTCCCGCCGAAGGGATGGTAGCGGCCGATCAGCGATCGAAGGAAGCGCTGCTGGCCTTGCCCTTCCAGCCCGGCCAAGGCGACGATCTCGCCCTTGTGCAATGTCAGCGACAGCACCTGCGATGTCTCGGTGATCTTGAGGTTTTCGACGCGCAGAATCTCGTCGCCTTTGTCATCAGTGCGATCAGGAAAGAGGTCCTGGAGTTCGCGTCCGACCATCATGGCGATGAGTTCGTCGGTGGTGATCTCGGACACCATTCTGGTGCCGACCAGCGCGCCGTCCTTCAGCACCGTCACCGTGTCGCACAGCTCGAAGATCTCCTCCATGCGATGCGAGATGTAGACGATTGCCTTTCCCTTATCGCGCAGCCGGCGGATGTTGCGGTTGAGAGCGTCGACATCGGCCGCATTGAGCGCTGCCGTCGGCTCGTCGAGAATGAGCATGCTGGCGTCGGCCTGGATGCAATGCGCGATCTCGACGAATTGCCGCTCGGCTATAGACAGGTTGGAAACGAGTTGCGACGGTTCGAGCGTGAGGCCGAGCTCGCCAAGCGCCTTGGCCGTCTGGCTGTTCATCATAGAGTAGTCGATCGCGCCGAACCTTGTCGTCGGTTCGCGGCCGAGAAACATGTTCTCGGCGATCGACAGATTGGGGAGCAGCGAATGCTCCTGGAAAACGGTCGAGATGCCGGCGTCCAACGCGTCGCGCGGCGATTTCAGATCGAGCTTTTGCCCGTTCATGAAGATTTCCCCGGTATCGGGCTGATGCACGCCCGCGAGAATCTTCATCAACGTTGATTTCCCGGCGCCATTCTCCCCCATCAGGGCATGAACGCTACCCGCCTTGAGATCGAGGGAAACGGAGTGAAGCGCCTTGCTACCTCCGAATGCCTTCGAAATGTGGGACATCTCAATAAGACTGGTCACAGAACCCTCGAACAAACCGGCTACGACAGATGGAGCGGCCGGCGGGGAATGGGTGTCCACTCCCCGCCAGTCACGGCTTTCGCCGTCACTTCTTGCCGTAATATTCCTTGAGCTTGTCCTCGGGCAGTTCGCTTGGCCACCAGACGTTTGCGGTCAGGTCGTCGCGATAGTATTTTTTGGCCTTGTCCTTGTCCCAGCCGTCGGGGTTGTACACATAGCGCTTGTAGAGCTGCTGACCCTCGAGCAGAGCGACAGCGGCGCGCACGCCGGCCGCACCCTGGGCGGGGCTGTATTCCGGCGAGATCGACTTGAATCCATCCGTGATCCACTGGCCGAAATAGCCGTTGTTGCCCTCCCCCGAAATCGGCGGAATGGGCGTGCCGAACTGCTTGAAGACATCGACGCAGGCACGCGTCATATCGGCGCCGGACGACCAGATGCCGTCGACCTGCGGATTGTTCAAATAGAGCGTCTCGCACAGCTTCTTGGCCTTGTCATACTGCCAGTCGCCATGCTCCTCGGCGATGATCTTCACATGCGTGCCCTTGAGCGATTCCAGGAGGCCGTTGTAGCGGTTGGTGTCTTCCGGATGGCCGGCCAGGCCACGCAGAACCCAGATCTTGCCGTTGTCGCCGACGGTCTTCACCAGCCAGTCGCCCATCACCTTGCCGAAATGCTCGGCGCCGCCCTGGATTTCGGTGGTGTAGGCATCGGAATCGATGCGGCCGGTGTGCAGAATGACCGGGATGCCGGCGGCGACTGCCTTGGCTATGCTGGCATTGGCCGACGTGCTGGTCACCGGCTGGACGATGATCGCGTCGACATGCTGCGCGATCAGGTCCTCGATGTCGGCCACCTGCTTCTTCTGGTCGAAGCCTGCATCGAGCAGGATGAATTTCGAGATGCGCTTGTCCTTTGCCGCGGCATTCTCGGCCTCATGCGCCACCTGAACCGTCCAAGTGTTCGCGTTCACGCCGAAGTCGCTCATTCCGATGACCCAGGGAGGGTCCTTCTTGAACGCGCCGGCCGCGGTCATGCGCATGTCGTCGGCGCGTGGCGTCACGCCGTCCATCAGCTTGACATCTTCCGCATGCGCCAGGGGCGTCACGGCAAGCGCAGATGCAACGAGCACTCCCAGACCGACGGTTTTTAGCAGTCCTAACATTGAATTCTCCTCCTTGTGGTTGCCCCGGCCGAACGAATGCGTACGGCCGCGAGACGCTCTCCCAATGCATGCTCGTCGTCGCAAACCGACCGATGCACGCAATTCTCCCGCCCCCGAACACAGGCGTGTCCAGGCCCAACCAAGGCTGGACGATGATGACGGTCGAGAACTCCTCCGCGCACTTTAGAAGCACAGCGGATTCAGCGTGTCAATAGTTAGTCATGTTGAATGACTATTCCCTTGCTTGCCTTTCGCCGCTCCTCTATCCATCATGAAGGGCGCTCGTCTGCATCGGCGCGCAGTCAGTCCCGGCGGGAAAAAACATGCGTTCAGTCTTGTGCTACGGCGACTCCAACACACACGGCCAGATCCCCGGAAGGGGGCCGCTCGAGCGCTACGGTCCCGATGATCGCTGGCCCGGGATACTGCGTGCTCAGTTGGGGCCCGACTGGTATGTCATCGAGGAAGGATTGAGCGGCCGGACCACCGTCCACGACGATCCGATCGAGGGTGCCCACAAGAATGGCCGAACCTATCTTCGCCCTTGTCTGCAGAGCCATGCGACGCTCGACCTCGTCATCATCATGCTCGGCACCAACGACCTGAAGATCCGCTTCAACAAGCCGCCGTCGGAAGTGGCTATGGGCATCGGCTGCCTGGTCTATGATATCAAGGAGCTGGCGCCCGGCCCGGGCGGCACCACGCCCGAAATCATGATCGTGGCGCCGCCGCCGATGCAGGACGACGTCAAGGAATGGAAGTCGATCTTCGCCGGCGCGCCAGAGAAATCGCGACTGCTCGCGCTCGAGTTCGAGGTTTTGGCGGACTCGCTCGAACTCCACTTTTTCGATGCGGGTTCGGTGGTGTCCTGCAGCGAAGCGGACGGGTTTCATATCGATGCGGAAGCTCACAGACTGCTTGGCACGGCGCTCGCCCGCGCGGTGGATGCCATCGGCTGGAGTCGCTCGACATGAGCTATCGCACCACCGCTAGGCACCGTGTTCTTACCGACGGAGCGAGCTTTGCCTGACATGAGATTCGCACCACCCAATCCATTGCGCATCGCTGATCGTGCGAGCGGATTGAATGCGCTGAGTGTGCGCAGCTACAACGAGCGTCTGGTGCTGTCCCTGCTGCTTCAGAACGTGGGCATATCGCGGATGGAAATCGGCGAGAAGACCGGCCTGTCGGCGCAGACGGCCTCGGTCATCGTCCGTTCGCTCGAGCAGGAGGGCCTAGTCTCCCAGGGCGAGGCGCAGCGCGGCCGCGTCGGGCCGCCGACGAAACCGCTTTCGCTCAACCCGGAGGGCGCCTATGCGGTTGGCGTCGGCTTCAGCAGACGGCGGATTGACATCGCTCTGATCGACTTCATCGGCACTGTGCGTTTCCACAAGCAGTTGCCGGCGGAGGAGGCCAACCCGTTTCCACAAAGCATCGATTTGCTGGAAACGATCAAGGAAGCGATGACGAGCTTGCCGGTTGCGGCGCGCAGCCGGATCGCCGGCATCGGGCTGGCCGTTCCCGACGAGGTCGATGCTTTGGCTGCAACCCGCAACGGGTCGAGCACCTCGCTCAAGGCCTTGCAGGGGGAGATCGAAGAGCAGATCAAGCTGCCGGTTTTCGTGCAGAACGACATCACCGCGGCGGCCGGCGGCGAAAGCATGTTCGGCGTCGCCAAGCCGCTGAACGACTATCTGTTCTTCTATCTCGGAGCACGGCTGCAGAGCAGACTCATCCTCAACCACCAGATCTACAAGGGAAACTCCAGCACAAGCTTCGATCATGGCCTGATGCGCCTGGAAAACGCACTGAGCGCGCGCGGGCAGTCGTCCGGGGTCATCTGGAGCAGCAGCCCGCAATGGCCCGACCTCGGGGAAGCCTACAGCGAATGGCTAGGTGAGTGTTCCAACCGCCTGAAAGCGTCGATCTCCGCGCTGACCCAGTTTGTCGAGTTCAAAACCGTCGTGCTGTCCAGCTACGCGCCCCGGAAGATCGCCGAAGCATTGTGCGCGCATATCGGCCAGGAATTCGCCACCATTGAAGCCTTGCCGGCACGCGTCACCATCAGCCCGAAAGCCGTTGGAGCAGCGAGCCTACCATTCAGCTCAAGATTCATGATTCAATGACTGGGACGTTATCCCTGATTGGGACGTTATCCGTCTTACGAGAGTCTGCTGTCGATTTTTAGCATGCAATAACCTGCCGGCGTCGCTTACGGCCCCAAACAGCACCTTCGTCGTGTGGGGTCGTGCGCTTGGAACCGGATGGGCAGGGGCTTTGATGCGGGTCAAGCATTGTAGGCTGACATCTTGGCGAACCAGTCCGCATCGGCTCTGCACCGACGCCGCCATTGCCCCCATGTCTCTGTTCACGTAGCGCACCAACGACCTCTCGAACGGGCTGATCTGGCCGAAGGACGGCTGAAGCCTCGACCGCCTATGCCGCAATGGCGCGTCGCGCGTTTCTTCCCCTGGGCAAAGCCCATTCCTCGCGAAACCAAGAAACGCGCACCTGCGCCATCCTCCGCTTTGCTGCGGTCGCAAGCGATGCGGCGGCGGTCGCCTTTGGCCCCGCGATCGCCATCGAGGTCGCATGGTGCGGGCTCGGAAACGAGAAAACGGAGACTGAAAATGGCTACCATCGGCACCTTCAAGAAGACCAATGCGAACGAGTTCACCGGCGAGATCGTCACCCTCAGCGTCCAGGCCAAGGGCGTGCGCATCGTCCCCGATTCCCGGGCCAGCGGCGAGAACGCTCCAAGCCACCGCGTGGTGGTCGGCAAAGCCGAAATCGGCGCCGCCTGGTCCAAGCGCTCCAACGAGGGCCGCGACTATCTCGGGCTCAAGCTCGACGATCCGAGCTTCACCGCTCCGATCTACGCCAACCTCTTCGCCGACGAGGAAGGCGAGGGCCACAGCCTCATCTGGTCGCGCCCCAACCGCCGCAACGGCGAGTGAACTGGCAGACGCCTCGCCCCGAACCGGGCGAGGCGTCTTCTGCCGGTGACCGCAGAAGCGTTCCGCGCCGCCGGCTGCCATCACCGGGCTCCCTGTCATCCGATGCTTTGTTTGATGTACGATGGCGTGGAGATGGTTGAGCGCGGCTATCACAATTGCTGCGCGCGCCGGCGCGACTGCCTGAAGGTCTTTTGGCGGTGCGAAATAGCGCCCTTCAATTGCGCACCTGATCACCGTCCCCACGCTCCTCCATCCTGGCCATCGATCGCCGTTCAATCGCGACGACCCCAAGGAGACACCTCATGAACACCGACGCCGCGCCATTGCCGCCGCGCTACCTGCGCACTTCGGAAGCTGCGCATTTCCTCAGTCTTTCTGCGCGTACGCTGGAAAAGCACCGCACTTATGGGACCGGGCCAGCCTATCGCAAACTCGGCGGCCGCGTCGTCTACGCCGTCGATGACCTCCAGGCCTGGGTGCAGCGCGGCGCGATGATGTCGACATCCGATCCGCATGGCTCGGTGCTGCCCGCCAAGCCTCAAGCCGCCCGCCTGATCGCCTATGCCGGGCGCGAAAGGCGCTAAGCTCGCTGGTCTCCCCTATGTCGGCACGACCACGTCAACCGTCGGAACGCGGGCAGCTTGATCTGTTCCACGCGCTGCCCGGTGTCGTCGCCCCACGCGATGCGCAGGATCTCATGGCCTATCCCTTCTTCTCACTTGCCAAATCCAGGCGCATCGCGCCGATCGACTTTCGCGCCGGCGATGTGGCGATCCGTGTCGAAGCGATGCCCGACCACGGCATGGCGACGATCTGGGATGCCGATATCCTGATCTGGGCCGCGAGCCAGATCGTCAGCGCGCGGGACGCCGGATTGCGCACGTCGCGGCTGATGGCCGCCACGCCATACGAAATGCTCACCTTCGTCGGCCGCGGTGTCTCGAAGCGAGACTATCTGCGCCTCAAGGCCGCGCTCGATCGCCTGCAGGCGACAAGCGTCGTTACTTCCATTCGCCAGCCCACCGAGGGCCGGCGCCATCGCTTCTCGTGGATCAATGAATGGCAGGAGCGCTTCGATCGGAACGGCCGGCCGCTCGGCGTCGAATTGATTTTGCCGGATTGGTTCTATCGCGCCGTTATGGACGATGCGCTCATCCTGACGATTGACCGTGCCTATTTCGCACTGACGGGTGGGCTGGATCGCTGGCTCTACCGGCTGGTGCGCAAGCACGGCGGGCGCCAGCGCGCTGGCTGGCGTTTCGACATCCGGCACCTGCATCAAAAGTCCGGCAGCCTCTCGCCGCTCAAGCGCTTCGCCTTCGAGCTGCGTGACATCGTGCGCCGCCAACCGTTGCCGGGATATCTGCTGTTCACGGAAGTCGAAGCCAGCGGCCGTGTGCTGCTGGCTTTCGAACCGGCGCCCGCGCCGGTTGACAGGATCGTGCCATCGGGAACCCGAACTATCGTGCCATCGGGAACCGCATCCTCGTGCTTTCGGGAACCGCGATCGGCCGTAAGGGACGGGCTAGCAACGGAAAATCGCGCTCTTAACTTAGAGTCTAACTCTCAATCTAACAGTCTTGCGCGCCAGACGCGGACTGATGGTTGGGACGAGAAGCGGCGGTGCGTTGGCCGGTGCCAAGGAGACGATACATGACGTCGTCTCCCCAATCGACGCTGCGCGGCGACCTCACGACGGTCGAGCTGATCTGGATCGAGAAGCGGATCGAGCATCGTATCCGGTTCGGACATTCATCCCATGAGACGATCATCGACAAGCGGCGCCGCGTCGTCGGATTTGCGCCAGGCAGTGTCTTTGCGTTCGTGCGCTGGGCGGCCAATGACTTCGGCACTGTCGTTTCGCGCATCGACATCGTGCGCGCGGTCTTGCTCGCTGAACCTTATCAGACGCTGCCTTACGTCAGGCCAGGCGGCGAGATCCTGCTCAAGATCGCAGGCTGGGACAACGTTGAGCGGGTTCTCCAACGGATCGATGCGATCGATGCGATCGGTCTCGACCCGGCCGAAGCCGCACCGGACTATTGGCGTCAGGCCCACAACCGTCTCATTGCCGGCGCAACGCCGCGTGCCTATTCGCTCGAGCAGCACCGGGCCTTTCTGCTGCGCAAGCGAGCGACGCCATGAGCCGCGTCGCTTGCACGGTCGCAGCACTTGCGGGCGTGGTCGCCACGGTCGCCCCGGCTGTCGTCGCGAAGCCGCCGCTGCTGCTGTGGAATGCATCAGCCAGCGCGCCTCTTGGGCTCTATGCGATCAGGAAAATGGTCGTGCCAACGGCCGGCGCGCTCGCTGTCATCGCACCGCCAGACAAGGTCGCCCGGTTCGCCGCCAGGCGTGGCTACCTTCCGCTCGGCGTGCCGATGCTGAAGCACATCGAGGGCCTTCCCGGGAGCCAAGTCTGCCGTCTCGGTCGCGTCATCACGGTGAACGGGCTCGCCGTGGGTGCTGCATTGGCGCGCGACCACAAGGGGCGCGCGCTGCCGGAATGGCAGGGCTGCCGCATCGTCGCCGCCGCCGAAATCTTCGTCATGAACCGGAAGGTCGGGGACAGTCTCGACGGCCGCTATTTTGGCCCGTTCCCGGCGAGCTCGATCGTCGGAGCCGCGCTGCCGCTTTGGACCGACGAGAGGGGTGATGGCCACTACACCTGGCTCGCTCCGGTGAACTGAAATTCAGCCCAGCCAACAAGAGAAGGAGATTATCCATGGCCGAGATCGGCGTCTTCCACAAAACAGAATCCGGTTATTCCGGACGCATTCGGACGCTGCTGGTGGATGCCGAGCTGGTGCTCGTGCCGACCAAACTATCTGACGGCAAAGCGCCGGATTTTCGCATCCACATCGGTGACGACAGCGGCCCCGAGGTCGGCGCGGCCTGGAAGGAAACCGGACAGACGGCCGGCGACTATCTGTCGTGCCGGTTGGAAGATCCGCTGTTTGGCCGGCGCTTCCGCGCCGGTCTCTTCCGATCCGACGACGGCTCCTGGTCGCTGCGCTGGATCCGGCCGAAATCGCGGCCGGAGCGTGCTCGATGAGTGGGCCATCGGCGCCAAAACGTGCGGACGGAAGCCGCCCCGTCACTCCGCTGCCTGGCCGGCGAGAAGCACTCTGCCTTATCGGTGGCATGCTGATCGTCTGTCACGCAATGACGGGGGCGCTGGCACAATCCGCGCCACTCTCCCGCAAGTCCGCGGACGATCCTTATACCGCGCCTATTGCCGAGGCGTCGCGTCGTTTCCGCGTTCCCGAGCGCTGGATACGGGCAGTCATGCATCGCGAAAGCGCCCGCGACCCGCGCGCGGTGTCGCGAAAGGGGGCTTTGGGCTTGATGCAGATCATGCCTGCAACCTTTGCCGAGCTGCGCCTTCGTCACCAGCTCGGCCGCGATCCCTATGATCCGCGCAACAACATCCTTGCAGGCGCCGCCTATCTTCGCGAGCTGTATGATCGATACGGTTCACCGGGCTTTCTGGCCGCCTACAATGCCGGGCCAGGGCGTTACGAAGCCTCCTTGAAGGGCCGTCCGCTGCCGGCCGAGACCCGCGCCTACGTTGCGACGCTCCGCCCTTTCTGGGGCGGCGGTGATGCGACCGGCGCGCTCACCGCCGGCCATGCCAACGCCGTCAGCTGGAAGGTCGCGCCGCTGTTCACAGTGCTGTCCGGGTCCATGGCCGAGTCCCGTCTTTCGTCCAGCGAGGACCCTTCCGTCGCGGTCCCGTCACCACCGTTGGTGCACGAGCTTTTCGCGACCGGTTCGCAGCCGAGCCAGTTGTTCACAGGGTCAGACATTCGGACATCGCGGCGATGACGAAGTCTCCTTCAGGTCGTCGCCTGACGTCTTTTTTTACGTCGCAGCCTGTGAGGCGCGTCGGGCGCAAAGCAACAACCGAGGGATGGCAGGATAAAAGGGCGCACATTGCGCGCCGGTCGGGTGGTTGTTCTTGCTTGATTTTCTGGCGTGTTCCGCACATTGCCGGCCATCGGTGCAATGTGTATGAAACAGCCAAGTTATTGTATTTGTTTTTCTCTTTCAACATTGCAGTGCCGCGCCATGGCTGATGAGCGCGAGTTTCGCATTCGACCCGGGCGCATCCGCTCCACGCGCGCCCAGCAGGCCCGGCCCTTCATCGCGCAGGTGTTGGCCGCGGCGAAAAAGGCCGGCGGCAGCATTTCGCGCTCGGGCCGGATTGTACAAGCAAGCCGCTCCCGCTTTGGTCACGGTCAGCGCGCCAGCATCCAGGCCAACCGCCTCATCACCTCGCGGTCGCGCGGCGCCGTCGTCAAGGCGCGGGTCGTGCGTCATTCGGTGCGCGCCGCTCCCCTTGGCACCCACCTCAACTATCTGCGCCGCGAGGGTGTCAGCCGGGACGGGGAGAAGGGGCAGTTGTTCGGGCCGGGGACGGAGAATGCCGATGGCGCTGCCTTCGCCGCGCGCGCCAAGGACGATCGTCACCATTTCCGCTTCATCGTCTCGCCGGACGACGCTCTCGAAATGGCGGACCTCAACGCCTTCACCCGCGATCTGGTGGGGCAGATGGAGAAGGACCTCGACACGCGGCTCGACTGGGTGGCGGTCGATCACTGGAACACCGAGCATCCCCACATTCACCTGATCGTGCGTGGGGTTCGCGACGATGGCCAGGACCTGGTCATTGCGCGTGACTACATCAAGGAAGGCATGCGCGACCGGGCTCGCGAACTGGTGACCCAGGAACTGGGTCCGCGCACCGATCTCGATATCCGCCACAGGCTCGAAAGCCAGATCCAGTCCGAGCGGTGGACGCAACTTGATCGGCAGTTGCTTCGCGAGAGCCGTGACAACGGGATCATCGATCTCGCGCTATCTCGCCCAAGGCAACCGGACGAGTATCACGCTCTGAAGGTCGGCCGCCTGCGCAAGCTCGAGACCCTTGGTCTTGCCCAGCAGGCCGGGCCTGGCCAATGGGCAATCGACGAACGGGCCGAAGCAACACTGCGCGCGCTTGGCGAGCGTGGCGACATCATCAAGCGCATCCACCGGGCCATGAGTGCGGCTGGCATCGAGCGTGGCTCAGCCAATTATGTCCTGGCCGGGGAGAGCCTGGAGACCCCGGTTATCGGCCGGCTGGTCGATCGTGGGCTCGATGACGAACTGATCGGCACGGCCTATGCCGTGGTCGACGGCGTCGACGGACGCACCCATCACATCAAGCTCTCCGATCTGGAGGCGGCCGGCGACGGCGCGCCGGGATCGATTGTCGAGCTGCGCAAATTCGATGATGCGCGCGGTCAACGCCGGGCCGCACTCGCGGTGCGCTCCGACCTTGCTGTGGATCAGCAGGTTACGGCATCGGGGGCGACCTGGCTCGATCGCCAGGCGCTAGCGCGAGAGCCTGCCGCCCTGGCCGAGGCCGGCTTCGGCGCCGAGGTTCGCGACGCCTTGCATCGGCGCGCCGAACATCTTGTCAAACAGGGGTTCGCGGAAAGGCAAGGCAGACGGGTCGTCTTCACCCGGAACCTGCTCGACACGTTGCGGCGGGCAGAATTGGAGACGCTTGGCGACAGACTCGCCGCCGACACCGGAAAACCTTTCAAGCAGGCCGCTAGCAGGGACTTCGTTGCCGGCGCCTATCGCCAGCGCCTGGCGCTCGCCTCCGGCCGTTTCGCCATGATCGACGACGGGCTCGGCTTCCAGCTCGTCCCCTGGACGCCCTCGCTCGAAAAGCATCTCGGCCAGCACGTCTCCGGTGTCGCGCGCGGCGATGGCGGCATCGACTGGAGTTTTGGCCGCAAGAAGTGGCTCGGCCTCTGAAAACCAGATGAAAGGAGCACGCCATGTCCGCCACAAAAATCCTGTGGGGTCAGATCCTCACGGTCTTCCTGATCGTCCTGGCGACGACCTGGGCGGCGACGCAATGGACCGCATGGAAACTCGGTTTCCAGATCGGGCTCGGTCCACCCTGGTTCGAGATTGCTGGGATACCTGTCTACTATCCGCCAGCTCTATTCTGGTGGTGGTATTTCTACGACGCCTACGCCCCGTCTGTCTTCGTGGAAGGCGGACTGATCGCCGCCTCCGGTGGCTTCCTCTCGATCATCGTTGCCATCGCCCTGTCGGTGTGGCGGGCGCGCGAAGCCAGGAATGTCCACACCTACGGGTCGGCGCGCTGGGCCGAGAAGCGAGAGGTGGAGGCCGCGGGCCTGATCGATAACGATGGTGTGGTGCTCGGGCGCTATGACCGCCATTATCTGCGTCACGACGGGCCAGAGCATGTGTTGTGCTTCGCCCCGACCCGGTCCGGCAAAGGCGTCGGCCTGGTGGTGCCTTCGCTTCTGACCTGGCCGGGCTCGGCGATCGTCCATGACATCAAGGGCGAGAACTGGCAGCTCACCGCGGGCTTTCGCTCTTTGCACGGTCGCGTGCTGCTTTTCGATCCGACCAATTCGAGATCGTCAGCCTACAATCCGCTTCTGGAAGTCCGCCGCGGCGAATCGGAGGTCCGTGACGTCCAGAACATCGCCGACATTCTCGTCGACCCGGAAGGGAGCCTGGAGAAGCGCAACCATTGGGAAAAGACCAGCCACGCGCTGCTGGTCGGCGCGATCCTCCATGTACTCTACGCCGAGCCGGACAAGACGCTCGCCGGCGTCGCCGCGTTTCTTTCCGATCCCAAACGCCCGATAGAATCGACGCTTGCCGCCATGATGAAGACCGCGCACCTGGGCGATGCCGGCCCGCATCCGGTTATCGCCAGCGCGGCGCGCGAGCTGCTCAACAAATCCGACAATGAACGCTCGGGCGTGCTATCCACCGCAATGTCCTTCCTCGGTCTTTACCGCGATCCGGTTGTGGCCGGGGTGACCCGGTGCTGCGACTGGCGAATTTCCGACATCGTCGGCGGGAAGCAGCCGGCAACGCTCTATCTCGTCGTACCGCCTTCGGACATCAACCGGACCAAACCGCTTATCCGCCTGATCCTCAATCAGATCGGTCGCCGCCTGACAGAGGATCTGCATACCAAGACAAATCGCCACCGGCTGCTTCTGATGTTGGACGAGTTCCCGGCGCTGGGCCGCCTCGACTTCTTCGAGAGCGCACTGGCTTTCATGGCGGGCTATGGCCTGAAAAGCTTTCTCATCGCGCAGTCGCTGAACCAGATCGAGAAGGCCTACGGTCCCAACAACTCGGTCCTCGACAACTGCCATGTCCGCGTCAGCTTCGCCACGAACGATGAAAGGACTGCCAAACGCGTGTCCGACGCTCTCGGCACGGCAACCGAAATGCGGGCGATGAAGAACTATGCCGGTCACCGGCTCTCGCCCTGGCTCGGGCATCTCATGGTGTCGAGGCAAGAGACGGCCCGCCAGTTGCTGACGCCCGGCGAGATCATGCAGCTGCCGCCGACCGACGAGATCGTCATGGTGGCGGGCACGCCGCCGATCAGGGCCAAGAAGGCCCGGTACTACGAGGACGCCAGCTTTAAGGAGCGCGTGCTGCCGCCACCCGAACTGGCGCGATCGCAAGTGGCCGAGCCTGACGACTGGAGCCAGTTGCCGATCCCGGCTCACTTGGAGGTCACACAAGTTTCCGGAACGCTGGGGCAGGGTGATGGCGATCCAACGGGATCGGAGCGCCGCCTGCAAGCAGAACTCAATCGGGCGCAGGCCGTCGAGAAAGCGGCGCCGATCGAAAACGAATTCGAAATGGGACCGGACGACGATGCCGACGACGACGATGCCATCCGCAATCGGCGCCTGGCGCGCCTCATGCAAGGGGTGGCGCGGCAGGTTTCCCTGGACCCCGATGACGGCATGGAGCTGTAGGCGCCATGACGGCTCGCAAAAAGAAGGCGCAGATTTCCGTTTATCTCGATCAGGCCATCATGACGATGCTTGGCGATTATGCGGCACGGCGCGGTCAACCCCAGTCCATGATTGCAGAAGCAGCACTGGCTTCGTTCCTGTCGCCGGACGCGGATGAGCGTCGCGAGGCCGCGATCGCCAAACGCCTCGATCAGGTCGATCGACGCCTGGCCAGGCAGGAGCGCGATATCGGCATCGCGGTCGAGACACTGGCGGTGTTCGTCCGCTTTTGGCTGGCGACAACGCCAGCCTTGCCCGAGCCCGCCGCCCAGGCCGCACGGGCCAAGGCGGCCGAACGCTATGAGGCCTTCGTCACGGCGTTGGGGAGACGCCTGGCGAAGGGGCCGAAACTGCGGCAGGAGGTTTCCGAGGATATCAATCCGATGGACAGCAGCGGAAACCCACCCTGACGGATTGCAGGCTGATAGTCGGCTAGCCTGAAGCCTGCGGTCGCGCGACGCCAATGTTTGTTGCACCGACGCCGACATCGATGATCAGTCGCCGCACCAGGATGCGCGAGCAAGTCCTGGCAGCCGGTTCGTCGCACCTTGATCAATCGACGGCATCAGCCTTGTTGTCGGCGAGGAGAGCCGCCCGCTTGCCGATAGCTGACTTGACTGCGTCGGCCAGCTGCTCGGGAAAGCCGCGGGGCAGCGACATGATCACCTCGTCGGCCTGCTTCTCCACGTTTTCAGCAATGTCATCGAAAATTCTGCGCATGAGGGGGGTACCCACACCGGCGATGTCAGCGGTCTGCAGGAAGTGGCGTGGCATGATGTCTGGTACCGAATAGTGCCCGTTCTTGCCGACCGACATTGCCAGCTTGAATTTTTTGCGCGGAATCTGTCCGGTATCAAGGCTGGGCTGCGCGGTCAGCACGTCGTAAAGCGGCGTCATGCGGAATCGTCCGCCAGGGCTGAGAAAAATGCTGAAATTCTTGGCGTGGCCGTCGGTCGCGCCAATCAGCCAAAACAGGATGCAGGTGCGCAAGAAGGTGGCGATGTCTTCATCTGGCGTATCGCTACCCTTCAAGAGCTCGACAATCTCGCGCATGCCGGGACCGCCATCCGACTGGTACTTGCGCGTCGGTGGCACTGACAGCGCTTGACAGATATCCTCCTGCGGCAGGCGCAGAAGGCGACCGTCGCGGGCCCACAGCCGGTCGAAGCGTTCTACGATCAACGTGCGGCGCTCGCCGAAGTCAGCGATCTGCGCCTGGGCGGCGGGAACGCCAAACGCCTGTAGCAGCTTAAGGCACAGATACTCATTTTCGACGCTGTTGGAGAGATCGATGCCGTTCGGCAGCCGACCGATCTGCGGCTTCAGGATATGGGTGGTCGCTGCCGTGCCGATCGGTTTGAACCAGCCTCCGTCCTTGCGCAGCAGTGCGGTCTTTTCCTGCGCGCCGGCAATAGAGATGCGAAAGTCCTCATCCTCGCCCAGGCCGAGCGGAGCGGCAGCAAGGTTCGCGATTATTCCGGCGACGTCCTCGTTGCTGACCGGCTTGCCTTCGACACTGCCGGGAGGGCCTGGATCCATGCCATCGGGCAGGAACTGCAACGCGCCGACGCAGTCATGGCCGAGCGCTGCCAGCAGGCTGTAGGCGTCCGTGCCGTCGGCGCCGACGCGTTCGGCAACACGCCTGCGTATCGCGTCATTGTCCGGAAGCAGGTTATCGAAGACGTTGGTCACTGGCGTGCCGATATAGCGGTCTTCGCGTAAGGGAAGCGAGAGTGAGATCGGGAAGGTGCCGCGCCAGTCCAGCCATTCGCGGGCGTATTGGAAGTCGATGGCGCCCGTCGATTCCCTGCGCAGGACGCCGACCAGGCGCCCGTTCAGGAACACGTTCAGGGGGATGTGAGCCGGACGCCGTGCCATCAGAACAGATCCTCAATATCAGCAGAGCTGCCTTTGCTGCGCGCGCGCACGACGAGTTCAAGGTCGAGGGCGGAGAGGGCGGCCATCAAGGTGCGGAGTTGCATCGCGGGCTCGCCGGCCTCGAGGCGGGAGACCGTACCTTGGCGCAGGTGGATCTGGTTGCCGAGCGAGCCTTGCGTGAGCCCGGCGTTCTTGCGGGCGCGGCGCAGAATGGCTCCGAGTTGTTTTGCGTTGCGAGCGATCTGGTCCGTCATAATGGGTCTCCACCCTCGTAATATACGCGATCGCGTATCAATTGTCAATATACCGCATCGCGTATAAAATGGAATATACACGATACCGTATATAAGGAAGATATACGCGATCGCGTATGATCCCGACGTGTGTGCTGGCAGCGGCGGTCTTGGCGCCCCAGCTGAAACGAGCGGGACGAGAACATTCTTGATACTTTGTTGAAGCACATCTCGCCGCTCAGTTGGGAACACGTCAACTTGACTGGCATCTTGGGATACGGAACTTCAGATGCCGGACGGCTGCGACGAGACGCCTCCTGAAAACCATGTATTCCTTGCTCACTCGCGATTCATTCCACCTCGGCGAGGATCAAGGTTCTTAAGCGACACGAGCGTCTGCCCGAGCGGCTACGCCTCGAGTTACTTTCTCGCAGTCCGGCGTGGGGAATGGGAGTCCGCGACGTACAAAACATCGCCTACATCCTGGTCGACCCCGAAGGCTCGCTTGAAAGGCGCAATCATTGGGAAAACACGAGCCACGCGCTGCTGGGCGGTGCGATCCTGCATGTGCTCTATGCCGGACCGGACAGACGCTGGCGACGTCGCGTCATTCCTGTCCGATCCGAAGCGCCCGATCGAATTGACCAAGGCGACCCTGATGACGACGCCGCATCTGGGGGAGGGCGGTCCGCACCCGGTCATCGCCAGCGCGGGCCGCCCGCGCTAGCACGGCGCCGCCCGCGCTAGTTGATGCCAGCTGGGTTCTGTTGCTGATCGCGTTCAGTTGGCGGCTCCGCACAACTGCGACGTCGTCAACCCTGGCGGCACGTTCTCCGTGGGGCCAAATCCGTACTTCGCCATGAGGCTGGCGATCGTGCCATTCGACATGACCTTCGCCAGACCCTGATTGTAGAGGTCGCGCAGATCGCCATCGTCCTTCCTGAACGCGATCGCGATGTAGCTGATCGACTTCTCGTCCGTCGTGAACGGGCTGGCGCGCTCCAGATCGGGGCTCCTGTTGCCGGCCAGCAGTCCGATCACCGTCGGGGAAGAGAACAGAGCCGCGTCGATGCGGCCGGCGCGCAGTGCCGCGATGTTGGTCTCGATGTCCGGGAACTGCAGGATGCGGTCCTCCGGCACGCCTTCGGTGATGGCGTTCTTGATGACATTGCTGCCGCGGCCGCCGCCCATGATCGCGTCGGATTTTTTGGCAAGATCCGCATAGCTGTGGATCGCCTTGGGGTTACCGGCGAGCACGACCGCCGCGTCGTCGGTCCTCAGGTCGGGAGCGCCGAAGGCAACCTGCTGACATCGCTCGGGCGTTATCGATAGGCCCGATGCAACGGCATCGAAACGGCCGGCCATCAGGCCGGGGATCAAGGCGCCGAACTCGGTGACCTCGAAGTCGACCTGCTTGATCCCGAGATCGGCAAAGGCCGCCCTAAGAAGATCCGGATGCCAGCCGAGCAGCTCGCCGGTTCCCTCCTTCTTGTAGCCCCATGGCGAGCGGTTGTGGATGCCGATGACGATGCGCCCTTCCTTCAAGACGCGTTCCTTCGTGGTCTCTGCCGTTGCCGGCAGCACTGATCCAACAAGCGCGGCATAGGCGATGCAGGCCAGGCCAATCGCAGCCGATCGGGCTCGAAATTTCATTGGTGCAGTCCTCCCGTGAGATTGAGTTGTTGCGCGCAGGCGTTCCGCCTCAGCCGCACGAGGCTACGTTTGAAGATGGCAATCGGTCAATATATATGTATAAAATATGTACTAAGTATTGCGAGTGCAGCTGTGAGAGCCTCTCGCTTGTGGCGAGGAGGGAAATACGTTTGTACGTGAGTTGCTATTGGGTTGACGCTGGCGCCCCCACCCGGCTCGGTTGCCGCCGCGATGGTCGTTGGAGACTACCGTTCGACTGCTGCGGTGCGAACTTGATCGAGATGCTCATCTGAGTCGGTAGAGCGCTACCGCCTTTCCCCCACTCATTGGCCTGCCAGTTCAAGCTTCGTTGCTGCGGTTGAACAGTGGTCAACCTGCTAAGCATCGAAAGCCTTCGCTATAGCGGACTAGCGCTCAGCAAATATTTCCGCCGTGCTTCCTGGCTGATCGAGCTTCCAGACACGGGCTATACAGCGGCGCATCTCATCAGCTGTGGCCCCGCATCGAAATTCGGCGAGACGAATGGCCTTGGATTCCAATTCCTGCTTGGCAAGCGTGTTGCCTGGATCGCCCTTGGCCTCGTCGACCCGGGCAGTCAGCTTGCGGCCGTCAACGGTCGTGACGCTCACCTTGCCGACCCATCGCCTCGGATAAAGGCTGTCGATCTCGGCATCGAATTCCATACGCACCTTCGAGCGGAAGCGCGTTACGCCAGCGTCGGCAAGTGCCTGGCGTTCGAACGCGTCGAGGTCGGCGACGCCATTGACGGCGATGAGCCCCAACACCGTGCCCATGGAGAACTTCGCCTGGTGGACCGTCTGAGGGATGTCCACCGCACCCAGGACATCGATGGCGCCCTGGTGGACATGGGTGACCACCTCCGCGATGTCGTCCGGGCCGAGCCCCTCGCGGCGCATGAGCAGCTGAAGTGCGTCGGCTGCCGGATGGGTGTGGCGACAGGAGGCGTGCCATTTGAAGGACGTCTCCTCCGTTGCCCAACGGCTGCCGAGCCCGTCCGTCAATCGGGACGGATCGGCATCGCTGGACATGCCGGCTGACATGCCCTTTTCCCCTTCGAGGATCCGCGCGGCGCCCTTGAAGCCGTCGCGTGCAAGATAGGCGGCGAACAGACCATTGGCGGCTGCGCGCGCGGTATGAAGCTGCTTCGAATCGGCGGCATCACGCAGGAATTCCCAGAGCCCTGCCGCCTGCGTACCGGCGGAGCCGAGAGCATGGTTGAGACCGGCGGCGTCCAGGCCGATGAGCTTGCCGACGGCCGCAGCCGCGGCGACAGCGCCGGCCGTGCCGGTGGTGTGGAAGACCTCGTAATGTGAGCGCCCCAGGAATTCTCCGACGCGGATGCCCACCTCATAGCCGGCGATGCAGGCAGTCAGCATTTCTCGTCCGCTCTTCCCCTCAGCTTCGGCAACCGCCAACACGGCGGGAAAGATCACCGCTGCCGGGTGAAAGACCGAGCCGTTGTGGACGTCGTCCTGTTCCACGACGTGTGAGGCCGCAGCGTTGACCATCGCCGCGAAGTAAGGACTTGTGCCCCGCCGCGTCGGAATGACAATGCTGGGTCCGCCCGCCGGCCCCATCGCGCGGGCAAAACCATCGATCATCTCGACCTGGTGCGCGCCCTTGCCGGCGAGAGCCGATCCGAGCCAGTCGATCATCAGCCCTTTCGCGAAATGAACGACGCGCGGCGGAATCTGCTCGAAGTCGAGCTCGGCGATGAAGGCGCAAAGCCTGGCTGTCGGCCGATCGGCGGTGTCCAGGCTCACCTATTGCTCCTCCTCTGCGCCCTCTAGACCAAGGCGGCCCAGCGAAGGATCCGCCTTGCTCGCTCTATGACTGGCCGATCCACCATTTCGCCGTTCACCTGGACAGCTTCGCCGGACGAAGCTGCGCCGACGATGTCGCGTGCCCAGATGATTTCATTGTCGCTCGGGCGAAATGCAATGCGAATCGGCTCGATCTGCCTCGGATGGATCGCCATTTTGCCACCGAAGCCCATCTTCATTGCATGGCGGGCGTCAACCTCGGTGATTTCGGGACTGCTCAGGTCGGTCGTCACACCGTCGATCGGCGCAGCACGGCCGGCCGCGCGCGAGCGCCAGACAATTTCGTTGCGGGCCGCAAGCAGGGTCAGCCGATCATGCGCGCAACCGAGATCGAGCGAGAAGTCGACCGAGCCGAACGCCACGGCAACGACGCCGGACGTGGCCAGTATGTCCGGCAGGTTGGCAAGGCCGACAGCGCTTTCGACCAGCGCGATGACGGAAACGCTGCGTGCCATGTGCCTAGCCATATTAGCAATGTCTTCTGGACGTTCGACCTTGGGCAGCATGACGGAGACGCCGTCGAGGCGCCGTACGGCATCGATATCCGCTTCGTGCCAGGGTGTGCCGGCGGCGTTGATGCGGACCACGATCGCTGATTTCAGCATGGCCGCATGAGCAACGACCACTTCGCGAGCGAGGTCCTTGTTGCCAGGGGCGACGGCATCCTCAAGGTCGAGAATGACCGCATCCGCGCCGCTGTTGTCGGCCTTGGCAAACCGCTCCGGCCGCGAGCCCGGCACGAAAAGCGACACGACAGGCGTGACGAAGCTCACCATTGCGCCGTGGCCTTCACCGTCACATGGCCGTCGGCCGACCGTACCTCGAGAGCCATGCCGTCATTGCCCGGACACGTTGCGCTCAGAAGCAGGCGTTGCGGTCTGGTTGCCGGATGCACGCCCCGGAAGGAGAAACGGCGCGGCGAGGAGCCGAAAATGGCTGTGGCAAAGTTCAGGAGCAGCGTCGCCTGCAGCGGGCCATGGATGACGAGCCCGGGATAACCCTCGACCGTTGTGGCGTAAGGCGCGTCGTAGTGGATACGATGCCCATTGAACGTCAGCGCGGAGTAACGAAAGAGTAGCACCGGATCCACGTCAACCCAGCGCTCGTTCGATGCCGCCGGGGGTGGAGTTCCCGGCGGGGCAGGGGTCGCTGCCGTAGCGCCGGCGGCGCGATAGGCAATGGTCTGGTCCTCCTCGATCACCGGGCCAGCGTCGTTGGCAATGTCGTGCCGGACCATGACGAAGGTGAGCGGGCCGGTGCGGCCCTGCTTCTCCTCGATGGCGGTCAATGTCGAGCGACGGCGGATGCGGTCGCCGGAGCGGATCGGCGCTATGAAACGGACATCGCTGGCAGCCCACATGCGGCGCGGAAGCGGCACCGGCGGCAGGAAGCCGCCTTTGGTGGGGTGCCCGTCAGGTCCGAGTTTGCGCCTGTCGGCAATATCGGGCGTCAGGCACCAGTGCAGTCCGGGCGGGGCCGTGCTCCCGGCGGTTTGCGCTGCGTGGTCCCCGAGCGTGGCGTCAAAGCTGGCCAGCAGGCGCGGGGTGACAACATCCTCGACCTCGTGGGTGCGTCCAACCCATTCCTGCAGCGTGCTCGTGTCCAGAGTCATGGGCTCCCTCGTCAGGCGGCGAATTCGGACCGGATCCGGTCCGTGTCGGCGCCAAGGGCGGGAACGCTTGGGACCGTTGCGAATCCCTCCGACCGCCCTGCCGGCATGGGCACGGAGATGCGCCTGCCGTCCGGCAGCGCCACCTCTGTCCGGCGCAATGCCTTGTGGCGCGGCAGGTCGTGCATAGCGCTCACCCGGCCCCAGGCGATCTGCGCACCGTTGAGACGGTCGATGGCCTCTTCGCAGTCGATTGCCGCGAAGATCGGTTCGATCTCGGCGTCGAGCGCCATGCGGTTGGCCACCCGCCGGGCATTGGTGGCGAAGCGTTCGTCGGCGAACAAATCCTGCCTTTGCAGCACGATGGTGCAGAAGCGCTTCCATTCATTGTTCTGCTGGATGGACACGACCACGCTGCCATCCCGACAGGCATAAGGTCGATAGGGGTAGATCGAAGCGTGTGCCAAGCCATATCTCTGCGTCTCGCGGCCCGCATATTCGTAGTGGAGCAGCGGCACGGTCATCCAGTCTGCCATGGCGTCGAACATGGCGATTTCGACAATGCGGCCGCGCCCGGTCTTCTCGCGCGCCAACAAGGCTTCGAGGATCGCTGCATGCGCATTCATTCCGGTGGCGATGTCGGCGGCGGAAACCCCGATCTTGCTCGGCGTGTCCGGCGTGCCAGTGACGGCACAGATGCCGCTTTCCGCCTGCACCAGCATGTCGTAGGCGCGCATCGCGGCGTAAGGCGTGTCCTGTCCGTAGCCGACGATGTTGATGGCAATCAGCCGGGGGAACCTTTCCGCAATCACATCGGCGGAGAGGCCGAGCCTGTCGATGGCGCCCGGCGCGAGATTCTGCACGAGAACATCCGCGCGCGCCACCATCCGCTGCAGGAGAGCGAGGTCGTCCTCGGCTTTCAGGTCGAGAACCGCGCTTTCCTTGCCGCGGTTGAGCCAGACGAAGTAAGCCGACATGCCTTCAACGGTGGAATCGTAATGACGCGCGGTTTCGCCTTCCGGACGCTCGATCTTCACGACGCGCGCCCCGGCATCGGCGAGGCGAACCGTGCAGAGCGGAGCGGCGACCGCCTGCTCGATCGAAACGACGAACAGACCCTCCAGCGGGCGGGTGCCGTTAGACATTGCGCTGTACCCCCGAGCGCGCCAGCACGCCTGGTTTTAGCCGCTCGTTCTTGCCGTAGTCCTCGGCGGCGTGGAAGAAAAGCCGCGGCGTGCCGTCGATGTCCTCTAGCCGCTTGCTATAGGCTTCCAGATAGGCCTTGCGGCCATCGTCGCCGACACGGCCCGGCATATAGGCGACGAAGGGCGGCAACACGTCGAAGCCTGAGTAGCGAAGCAGGCCATTGTGGATCGGCCACAGCACCGTGAGGATGTCACCATCGATGCCATCGGGCGCATAGGTGTCGGCCGATGTGCCCGTGGTGGCGGCCACCATGGCGAGCTTTCCCTTGAACATGCCGGTGTCGTATTTGCGCCCCGGCAGATACGCAAAACCGCGCGCGAACACACGGTCGGCCCAGCCCTTGAGCATTGCGGGCAGTCCGAACCACCAAACCGGGAACTGGAACAGCACGAAGTCCGCTTGTTTCAGCTTTTCGATCTCGGCGATGATGTCGGCTGAAAGCGCGTCGGCCTCGTACGCCGCGGTCTGCTCGCGCGGCAGGCTGAAAAAGTCCGGATCGTTGCGCTCGCCTGATATGTCGCCCGGCCCTGCGACAGGATTGAAACCCATCGCATAGAGGTCGCTGACGACCACATCGTGACCTGCGCGGGTCAGTGTTTCCACGGCCATATCCTTCATGGCGCCGTTGAAGGATCTTGCTTCCGGGTGGGCGTAGACGATGAGGACGTTCACGGCGGCAACTCCTAGTAGGAACGCGGCAGTCCAAGCACGTGCTCGGAAAGGTATGACAGGATGAGGTTGGTCGAGATCGGCGCGACCTGATAAAGACGCGTCTCGCGGAATTTGCGCTCGACATCGTACTCTTCCGCGAAACCGAAGCCGCCATGCGTCTGGATGCAGACATTGGCGGCTTCGTTAGAGGCGTCGGCCGCCAGCATCTTGGCCATGTTCGCTTCGGCACCGGGGTTCTTGCCGGCCTCGTAGAGGTTCAGCGCCTCGCGCACCATCAATTCGGCCGCGCGCATGTTGGCGTAGGCCCTTGCGATTGGGAACTGGACGCCTTGGTTTTGGCCGATCGCTCGGCCAAACACATGCCTTTCCTTCGCGTAGACGCTCGACTTTTCGATGAACCATTTCGCATCGCCGACGCATTCGGCTGCGATCAGGATGCGCTCGGCGTTCATGCCCGAGAGGATGTAGCGGAATCCCTTTCCCTCTTCGCCGATCAGGTTTTCGGCCGGCACGCGCAGATCGTCGAAGAAGACTTCGGTGGTGGCATGGTTCATCATCGTGCGGATCGGCCGGATGGTGAGGCCCTTGCCAACGGCTTCGCGCATGTCGACGATGAGGACGGAGAGACCGTCGGTCTTCTTCATGCCATCCTTGAGCGGCGTGGTCCGCGCCAGAAGCAGCATCAAATCCGAATGCTCGGCGCGGCTGGTCCAGATCTTCTGGCCCTTGACTACGAAATGATAGCCGTCGAGGCGAGCAGTGGTCTTGAGAGCGCCGGTGTCGGTGCCGCTGGTCGGTTCGGTGACGCCGAAGGCCTGCAGACGCAATTCTCCCGCGGCGACCTTCGGCAGGTATCGTTGCTTTTGGGCTTCAGAGCCGTGGCGAACAAGCGTGCCCATCGTGTACATCTGGGCATGGCAGGCGCCGCCATTGCAGCCGGCGCGCTGGATTTCCTCCAGCACGGCGGCGGCGGCCGAAAGCGGCAGGCCCGAGCCGCCATACGCCTCCGGGATCAGGATCGAAAGCCAACCAGCCTCCGTCAATGCTTCGACGAACTCGCGGGGATAGGCCATGTCCCTGTCGAGCGCGCGCCAGTATTCTCCGGGAAAGCGCGCACACAGCCGGGCGACGGCATCGCGAATGTCCTGATAGTATTCCATGGGGTTTGTCCGGCTTTCGTCGTGCTGCGGGCCTCACTATCGCGCCGCCGCGTCCTGTCAGCAACGCAAAGCTGGCGTGAGCAGACATAACGGAATTCGAATGCTTACAGCGAGGGGCCGAGGAGTTGGCCAACCCAGATCGCCCGCCCTACGAGGTCCTTGGCGATGTCCTCTATTGCTTGTCCGGCAAACCGCGCCAGCCGAGAGGCAGGTCGGTCTGCCGGATATGCAAGGATCAGGCGGCGCACCGGCACGGGATCGATCAGCGGCGCGGCGGTGAGCAGCCCCGCGGTTACATCGGCATGGATAGGAGCGAGCGGCAGGATCGTCCAGCCATGGCCGTTGCGCACTAGGTCCTTCAGCGCGGCGTAGGAATCCGCCTCGATGCCGACATCGAGCGTGATGCCGGCATCCGTGGCACAGCGTTCTACGATGATGCGCAGACCGTGCTTGATGCTGGGCAGCAGCAGGCGCTTGCCGGCAAGCGAGGCGAACGATACCGCGCGCACGGTTGAAAACCCCGCATCAGGCGGCCCAATCAGGAAGAGATTTTCCAGAAGCAACGGGCGCGAGCGCAACGAACGCGCCATGCGCGGGTCGTACAGCACGGCGACGTCCACCTCGCCTCGGTGCATCCAGTCGAGCAAATAGCCGGTGTAGGCGCTGACAAGCCTCAGCTTCGCCTTGGGATGGTTCTTGGCGAAGGCGGCAGCCAGCGGCAGCGAAATAATGTCCGCGACGGTGGGTGGCAGACCGATCGCCACTTCACCGGTGAGCGGCGCGTCGGCTGGCGTGGCCGTGGCACGGATCTCATCGATCTCTGCCATCACGCGCATGGCGTGCGTCAGCACCTGCTTGCCCTGCTCAGACAGCACCATGCCGCGGCCGTGGCGCACGAACAGGGCAAAGCCCAGTTCCTCCTCCAGCATGCGCACCTGCCGGCTGAGGGCAGGCTGCGCGATGTGTAGCCGATCGGCAGCCTTGCTCAGGCTCCCGAGTTCGGCGACGTGGATCAGCGTACGCAGTTGCGACAACTCCATAAGCTATCAAATATCATTATATCTGATCACAAGAAAGAGACGACGATTAGATCGGATAGCCGAGATAACCTGATGCCAATCCAAATCTCGGAGTTCCAACGTGACGGCGAGCGTAGAAGCAAAACATCCGGAAACAGCAACGCCTGGGGCCGCTCCGGCGGCGTCTGAAAAGCAGTGGCCAGATCAGGTCTATGATGTGCTCAAGGCTGCCGGCATCAGCCACATGTCTTATGTGCCCGATGCTGGACATACGACCCTGATCCGACGCTTCAGCGCGGATCCCGAGGTCGTCGCCAACGTGCTGACGACGGAAGAAGAGGGCATCGCCGTCGCCGCCGGCTCCTGGCTCGGCGGCAAGCGGAGCGTCGTGCTCATGCAATCGTCAGGGGTCGGCAACTGTATAAACATGCTGTCGCTTCCCGTGCAGGCACGCTTCCCCTTGCTCGTTCTGGTGACGATGAGAGGCGAATGGGCCGAGTTCAACCCCTGGCAGGTGCCGATGGGGCAGGCGACGGAAGCCTCGCTGAAATCGATCGGCCTCAAGGTGCTGCGCGCCGAGACTGGTCCAGACCTCGTGGAGACGGTGGCTCAGGCAGCCCTGATGGCTTTTGACGCCGATCAACAGATCGCGGTGCTGATCGGGCAGCGCCTGCTCGGCAAGAAGAAGTGGTGAATGAGATGAATTTACCGACACTGGACCGCCGGGTTGCGGTGAAGAAACTCCTTGACGCCCGCGACGGCGCATTGGTCGTGACCGGTCTCGGCTCGCCGACCTACGACGTGCACGCCGCCGGTGACCGCAACGACAACTACTATCTCTGGGGCGCCATGGGGGGTGCTGCACTGATCGGTCTCGGGCTTGCCCAGGCCCAGCCCGACAAGCGGGTCATGGTGATTACCGGTGACGGCGAACAGCTCATGGCGTTCGGCTCGCTGGCGACGATTTCGGTGGCGCGGCCCAGCAATCTCGACCTGATCGTGCTCGACAACCAGCATTTCGGCGAGACGGGCATGCAGTCGAGCCATACCGGTCGCGGCATCGGTTTCGACAAGGTCGCGGCCGCTTGCGGGTTTTCGAAAACCGCCGAGTTGCGCTCGCTGGAGGAGGTCGACACGCTGTGTGAAGAGCTGCGTCGCCCGGCCGAAGGTCCACGCCTTTTCGTGCTGAAAATCACCGCCGAGAACCTGCCGCGCTCGCTGCCACCGCGCGACGCGGTCGAGGTCAAGAACCGCTTTCGCGCTCATCTGGGCTTTGCCACTTGTTGAGGACCGATATGGCGCTGGTCAGTTTCCAGAACACGGTCGGCGGTCGGCTGCAATCGACAGCCGATACATTCGAGAGCCATGATCCGTTCACCGGCAGGCCCTGGGCGCTGATCCCGCGTGGGGGAGCAGCCCAGGTGGACGCTGCCGTGGCGTCCGCCAAGGCGGCATTCCGGTCGAAGGAATGGGCCGGCATCACCGCCACTGCGCGTGGCAAGCTGCTCGTGCGAATGGCCGACCTGATCGCCGACAGCGCGGAGCGCATTGCCGCCATCGAGACGCGCGACAATGGCAAGCTGCTCACCGAAATGACGGCGCAGCTGCGCTATATCCCGGAATGGTTCCGCTATTTCGGCGGTCTTGCCGACAAGATCGAAGGGGCGGTGCTGCCGATCGACAAGGCTGGCATGTTCGCCTTCACCCGCCACGAGCCGCTGGGTGTCATTGCAGCCATCGTGCCCTGGAATTCGCCGCTTTTGCTTCTGACCTGGAAGCTAGCGCCGCTGCTGGCGGCCGGCAACACCGTCGTCATCAAACCGTCCGAACACGCATCGGCCTCGACGCTGGAGTTCGTGAAACTGTTTGCGCACGCTGGGTTCCCGCCAGGCGTGGTCAACACCGTTACCGGCATGCCGCTCGATGTCGGCGTGCCGCTCGTTGCCCACCCCGACGTCGCCAAGATAGCCTTCACCGGCGGTGAGCCCGGCGGGATCGCAGTCTATCGAGCGGCTGCCGACCAGCTCAAGACCGTCACGCTGGAGCTTGGCGGCAAATCGGCCAACATCGTCTTTGACGACGCCGATATCGAGAGCGCGGTCAACGGCGCGATCTCAGGCATTTTCGCTGCCGGCGGCCAGACCTGCATCGCGGGTTCGCGCCTGCTGGTGCATCGCAAGATCCATGACCGGTTCGTGGAGGGCGTCATAACGCTGGCGGCCAGTGCTCGATTGGGCAATCCCGCTCTGGCCGAGACGCAGGTGGGGCCGATCACCACGCAAGCCCAGCGCGAGAAGGTGCTGTCCTATCTCGGCATAGCACGCCGCGAGGGCGCACTATGCGTGCTCGGTGGCGGCAAGCCTGCGTCCAGTGAACTGGCCGAGGGCTGGTTCGTCGAGCCGACCATCTTCACCGGCGTGAACAACACCATGCGGATCGCGCGTGAGGAGGTGTTCGGGCCGATCCTGTCCGTCATCCCCTTTGACGACGAGGACGAGGCCTTCGCCATTGCCAATGACAGCCCCTATGGGCTGGCGGCCGGGATATGGACCAGCGACATGGGCCGGGCGCTGCGCGGCGCGGCCGTGATGGAAGCGGGAATGGTCTGGATCAATTCATACCGCGCCGTCTCCTATATGGCGCCCTTCGGCGGCTACAAGAGGAGCGGTATCGGTCGCGAGAGCGGGCAGGAGGCCATCAATGCCTATCTGCAGACCAAGACGGTGTGGATAGATACGGCGGGCAAGACCGCCAATCCCTTCGTGATCCGATAGGGTAGGCTTCGGTGGGAGAATTATCCTTATCCGTGGCCAAGCTCGGCACACCGCTCACTGAGACGGGGGTCGACTTATAATGATCGAGGGATTGGACATGAGACAGGCAGGAAAGGTGGCTGTTGTCACAGGCGCGGCGCGCGGCATCGGACGCGCTTGCGCGGAACGGTTTCTGGCCGAGGGCGCGAAGCTCGTGCTTGGCGACATCGATGCGACGGAACTGAGAAAATGTGCCGCGGAAATCGGCACCGCCGACAGCGTCCTGGCGGTCGTTACGGATGTCAGCAAGAAGGAGCAGGTCGATGGGCTGGTTGCGGCGGCGGTGGCGAAGTTTGGCCGTGTCGACATCATGGTCAACAACGCCGGCATCGCTCCGGTCCAGGACTTTCTCGACATCACAGAGGCGGACTACGACAGAGTTCTCGCCGTCAATCTGAAGGGCGCGTTCACGGGCACCCAGGCCGCAGCCCGCCAGATGATTGCGCAGGGTGGAGGCGGTGTCATCATCAACATGTCATCGATCAATTCAGGCCTCGCCAATCCACGCGTCGCCACCTACGCGATCTCCAAGGGCGGCATGAACCAGGTCACCAGTACCGCGGCTGTTGCCTTCGCTCCCCACGGCATCCGCGTGGTCGGTGTCGGCCCGGGCACCATCGCCACGGACATGGTCATGGACGGGACATTCATCGATTCGGAAGAAATGCGACGGGCGGTTCTTTCGCGCACACCGCTCGGTCGCCTCGGCACGGCAGCCGAGATCGCCTCGGTCGTGGCGTTCCTGGCCAGCGACGACGCTTCCTACATCACCGGCGAGACGATCTACCCCGACGGGGGGCGCCGCGTTCTCAACTATACGGTCCCGATCAAGGAGTGAGAGAATATGGGTAACTTCGACAAGCTGCATCATCTCTGCATCGTCGTGCACGATATCGACAAGGCCCAGGCCTATTACGACTCCATCGGCATTGGGCCATGGGAATCCTATCCGCCGCTGGCGGAGTACGAAGAACTCGAGGTCCCAAGTCCGAAGGGTTTCCATGCCATGCAATACCGGATCTGCAACCTGCCGAACGTCCAGCTGCAGCTCTGCCAGCCGAGCCATGATCCCTCACTGCAGCGCATCCATCTCGATACCAAGGGTGAAGGCGTATTCCATATCGGCTTTGAGGTCCGCGATGCGGATGCAGCCGAAGCCAAGGCGAAAACCGACGGGCTTTCCGTGCTGATGCGCGGGCGCCGGGAAAACCGCACCGGCTTCACCTACTACGACACAGCCGAAAAGGCAGGCGTGATCCTGCTGACGCGGGCGACCAATCTGCCTGGCAAATGATTCCACCAACGCAAAGGATTGGGGAGGTCGATGAGGCCCAGGAACGACGGGGCCGTCAGCTTCCCCGCAATTCCTGAAGCCGGTCGACCAGGAATTTGCCGCTGGTGATGATATGCATTTCCAACAGGCCGACGGCGCGCAGCGTATCCTTGGCTTCGCACAGGTCGATGAGTTGCCAGTGGTCGCGGTCGGACTGGGCCTGGATCTCGGTTAGCGTCACCATCATGCGTGTGTAGCGTTCCAGCTGCTGGTAGATGCGCCCCACCAGTTCGATCGTCGCCTTGCGGCCGGACGGCTGGTAGAGCGCGGCGTGGAAATTCCAGTTGAGCTGGTTCGAGTACTCGCCGGTCTTGCCCTGCTCCTGATGCTGTTTTGCGCGCTCGCGGGCCAGCGCGAGGTCGGCCTCCGTCATCCTTGGAATGGCCAGGGCCAGTAGCCATGTTTCGATCCGGGCCCGCAATTCGTAGAGCTCGAGGATCTCGTCCAGGGAAATGGAGGTGACGACGGCGCCCTTGTGGGAAACCAGCGTGACGAAGCCTTCCGAATGAAGCTGATGCAGCGCCTCTCGCACCGGAATTCGGCTGACGCCGAACTCGGTGGCCAGATGTTCCTGCCGCAGCTGGAAGTTGGCCTCGTATTCGCCGATCAGGATCTTCTGCCTGATGGCATCGGCGACCTGGGTCGAGATGGTTTTCTTCTGTACGAGCATGAATCAGCCTGGGGCGGCCGCCTTGTTTGTCGACTGGCGCCGTTTTGATTGAAGAAGTGGACGCATAGCACCGTTGTCACTGCGATGCCATGTCGCCCGTTTCGCTTCAGTAGACATGTTCCTCGATAGGCTTATTGCTGGCGATCCGTTCGTAGCGGAAGGCCGAAAGGTCGATGGAGCGGTACTCGCCGTAGGCAATGAGGTCGCTGACGCCCGACCCGGTCGCCGCCGCATGCATCATGCCGTGGCCGCTGAAGCCGGTGGCCAGGACGAAGTTCGAGACCTCAGGATGCCGGCCGATGATTCCGCTGTGGTCGAAGGTGTTGTACTCGTAGAGTCCCGCCCAGGCGCGCAGCATGCGCAATTGCTCGAAGCCGGGCACACGATGGGCCAGCGCCGGCCAGATCAACTCGTCGAACAGGTCGTAGTCCACATCCAGTCCAAAATCGTCCGGCTCGTTCTCGCGCACCGGCGGAACACCGCACAGGAAGAGCTGACCTTCCGGCCGCAGCCAGAGGCCGCTTGTGTCGAAGATGAAGGGGCAGTTTTCGATCCTTGTCGGCGTTTCGAAGACGAAGACGCAGCGCTTGCTCGGGACGACCGGCAGTTCGGCGCCGGCCATCCTGGCAATGCCCGCGCTCCATGGCCCGGCCGCGTTGATCACCGTGCCGGCGGCAAGCCGGTCGCCATTGTCCAGCAGCACTTCACCCACCTTGCCGGAAGATGCCATGGTCAGTCCGGTCACTGTCGCGGCAAGATAGTCCACGCCCTGTGTGCGCGCCTTGCGACGGAATGCTTGCATCAGGCCAGGACCGTCGAACCAGCCTTCGCTGCCAAGGCCAAGCGAGCCAAGCGCGAGATCGTCCGTGTTGAGCCACGGGAAGCGTTGCGCCAGATCGACCTGCTCGATCAGTTCGGCGTCGACGCCCATGCTGCGCTGAACGCGGTTCTTGGCACGCTGCGCGTCGGCCCGCTCGGGCGTCGCCAGCACCAGATAACCGGGCTCATGCAGGCCGATGTCGGCCAACTCGTCGCCAATTGCTAGCCGCGTCTTCACCTGGCGCAGGAAGTCGATGCTGAACTTCGACATCGCGATGTTGGGCGCCGTGCCGAACTGCTGGCGGATGGCGCTGGTCGACAAGGAAGACGAGGAGGCCGTGTAGTAGGGGTCCCGCTCGATCACCGCGATCCTGCCGTCGAAATCCGGGTTGGTTGACAGGAAGTAGGCGATCGAGCTGCCGACAACGCCTCCGCCAACGATCACCACATCATAGTTTGTGCCCATTCCAATCGTGTTCCCTATTTCGAATATCATCCGTGGCGACCAAGGATTGGATACTTTCCTCTATCGACCCACCTCCAGGATGAGACATACCCCGGTCTTAGACGCAGAAAAAGGGGTTTGACGCGAAAATCAGAATACATTATCCAATCTGTAGCAAATATCTTACATGCCGAGGATTGTTCCGTGGGCCTCATCGCTCCCCGTCTCGACGTCATCAAGCCAAGTCCGAGCATGGCGGTCACCGCGCGGGCAATCGAAATGCGCTCGGCCGGCATCGACGTTATCAGCCTGAGCGCCGGCGAGCCGGATTTTCCCACGCCTCCGCACATCGTCGAGGCGGCCTACGAGGCGATGCGCAGGGGCGAGACGCGCTATACGGCGGTCGACGGCACCACCGCGCTGAAGAAGGCGGTGGCCGAAAAATTCAGGCGCGAGAACGGCCTCGACTACAAGCCTTCGCAAATCAGCGTCGCGGGGGGCGCCAAGCAGATCATCTACAACGCCCTGCTGGCAACGCTGGCCCCGGGTGACGAGGTGGTTGTCCCAGCGCCCTATTGGGTTTCCTACACCGATATCGTCCTGCTCGGCGAAGGAAAGCCCGTGGTCGTTCCCTGCACGGAGGCGCAGGGCTTCAAATTGACGCCGCAAGCCCTGCGAGCTGCGATCACCGGGCGCACCAAGTGGCTTCTGCTCAACACGCCTTCCAACCCGACAGGCGCCGTCTACAGCCGCGACGAACTCGCTGGCCTGGCCGAAGTGCTGCTCGACCAGCGCCACGTCCACGTGCTGACCGATGACATCTACGAGCATATCCTGTTCGATGGACGTACCTTCCATACCATCGCCGGCGTCGAGCCGCGGCTGAAGGACCGTACGCTCACAGTGAACGGGGTATCGAAGGCCTATGCCATGACCGGCTGGCGGATCGGCTATGCCGGCGGGCCGGAAGCGCTGATCCGCGCCATGGCGACCGTGCAGAGCCAAAGCACGTCGAACCCGTCATCCATCTCGCAGGCCGCGACCATTGCCGCTCTGGAAGGTCCCCAGGACTTTCTTCGCCCTCGGGCGCTCGAATTCCAGGCTCGGCGCGACCGCGCTCTGGAACTGCTGCGCAAGATTCCCGGCCTCACCTGCCAGACGCCCGAGGGCGCCTTCTATCTCTATCCCAACTGCTCGGGCCTGATCGGCCGTCGCCGCCCCGACGGCACTCCCATCGGCAGCGACGACGACTTCTCGCTCTACCTACTCGATCAGGCACGAGTCGCGGTGGTGCAGGGCTCTGCCTACGGCCTGTCTCCGCATTTCCGCATTTCCATAGCCACGTCGATGGACCTGATCGAAAAAGCGATTGGGCGCATCGCCGAGGCCGTCGAAGCGCTGCGGTAGGGCCGGCGATGGATCTTGAGTTCGTCCAGAAGCTGATCGAATTTGTCTCGCGCTCGCCCATTGCCGAACTGGAGATCGAGCGCGACGGCGTTCGCGTCCGCATGTTCAGGCCTACGGCGTCGGCGCAATCCGCGTCGCAGGTGCAGCCTGGACCTGACGTAACGGTCCGTTCCCCAGATCAGACGTCGACATCTCTGCCCATCGCACGCCATTCGATCCGCGCGCCGCTGACGGGCGTGTTCTACTGCTCCGGCACCGAAGGCGAACCGCCGCTGGTTGCCGTTGGCGATGTGGTCGCGGAGGGGCAGAAAATCGGCGTCCTCGAAGCCATGAAGACGTTCAATGTCGTGGAATCCGATCGCGCTGGGCGCATCGTCCAGATCGCGTTCAACGACCATGCAGCGGTGCAGTCCGGCGACGTGCTGTTCGTGCTGGAAGATGAGGGCTGAGGGCGATGTTCGATACCGTCCTTATCGCCAACCGCGGTGAAATCGCGCTGCGCGTCCTGCGCGCCTGCCGCGATCTCGGATTGAAAACGGTGGCGGCGCACTCGGAGGCCGATGCAAGCCTTCGCCATGTCGCACTGGCGGACAAGGCCATCTGCATCGGACCGGCTGCCGCGACGGAGAGCTATCTCAACATCGCCGAGATCATCGCGGCTGCGCAACTCACCGGCGCGGGCGCGATCCATCCGGGCTATGGTTTCCTTTCCGAGAACGCCGCCTTCGCCGAGGCTGTCGAAAACGCCGGCCTCATCTTCGTCGGGCCATCCGCGACGGCGATCCGCACCATGGGAGACAAGGTCTCCGCCAAGCGCACGATGATAGCCGCCGGCGTTCCCTGCGTTGCGGGCTCGGAGGGCGCGCTGCCGCAGGATGAGCAAGAGGTGCGCGCCATTGCAGAGGCCATCGGCTATCCGGTCATCGTCAAGGCAGCGGGTGGCGGGGGCGGGCGCGGCATGCGTATCGTTCGCGATGAGCAGGCTCTGATGGAAGCCGTTTCCATGGCGGTGAAAGAGGCGGACCGGGCCTTCGGCAACCCGCAAGTCTATCTGGAAAAATTTCTCGAGCAGCCGCGCCATATCGAGATCCAGATTCTGGCGGACAAGCACGGTAGGGCTGTCTGGCTCGGCGAGCGGGATTGCTCCATGCAGCGCCGCCACCAGAAGATCATCGAGGAGGCGCCGGCGCCCGGCATCGCCCGCGAGGCGATTGGCGAAATCGGCGACCTCTGTGCCCGCGCATGTCTGACCATCGGCTATACAGGTGCCGGCACGTTCGAATTCCTCTACGAGGACGGGCGCTTCTCTTTCATCGAGATGAACACCCGCGTGCAGGTGGAGCATCCCGTCACCGAGCTCGTCACCGGTATCGATATCGTGCGCGAACAGATCCGCATCGCCCGGGGCGAGCCGCTGTCGTTCAGCCAGGAAGACATCCGCATTCAGGGCCACGCCGTGGAATGCCGCATCAACGCTGAAGATCCATACAGCTTTCGGCCGCATCCGGGCCGGGTCGAGCGCTGGACGCCGCCCGGCGGTCCCGGTATCCGCGTCGAATCGCATCTCTACTCAGGCTACACCGTGCCGCCGCACTACGATTCGCTGGTGGCGAAGCTCCTGGCGCATGGCGCGACGCGGGCCGAGGCTATCGGGCGCATGCGCGGGGCGCTGGGCGAGATGGAGGCAGTCGGCATCGCCACCAATGCGCCGCTGCACGGTATCCTGATGGAGGAGCCCGGCTTCGCCGCCGGAGGCTTCGATATCCATCATCTCGAACATCTCATTGAAGGCGGCCTGCTCCAGGGACGAGGCGGCGATGACGATTGAGGAGATCGAAAGGCTGACCGCCTGGTGTGCAAGCGCCGGCATAGGCGAGATCGAAGTGTCGGAGGCCGGCTTTTCGCTGCGGCTGCATATGCAGGCCGTTGTTGCCGAAACACCTGCGGCTGCGGCCGAAGCGCCGGTGCCCGAAACGGTCTTCAAGGGCGTGCGTGCGCCCGGAGTCGGCGTGTTCCGTATCGATCATCCAACGACCGGCCACCCTGTTGCCGGACCTGGCCAGACGGTCCGCAAGGGCGAGACGGTCGGCGTCCTGCAGGTCGGCCCATGCCTGAAGGCCGTGCTCGCGCCGGCAGACGGCGTGCTGGGCGCGGCACTGATCAAGGACGGAGCGGTCGTCGGTTACGGCACGCCGCTCTACGAACTGGTGTGAAGGCAAAGGCGATGGTTCGAACCACTGAGGAAAGCGCCGTGGCGGCCGAAGGATTGCAGGTCGATATCAATTCCGACATGGGCGAGGGTTTTGGAGCCTACAGGCTCGGCGACGATGCGGCTATCCTCGACATCGTCAGCTCCGCCAATGTGGCCTGCGGCTTTCATGCCGGTGACCCCGAGATCATGGCGGCCACGTTCTCGATGGCGCGCGACAAGGGCGTCGCCGTTGGCGCGCATCCGAGCTTCGCCGATCTGTGGGGGTTCGGACGCCGCGTCATCCCGCATTCCATGGATGAGATCGAAAGGCTGGTCGCCTACCAGATCGGCGCGGCACAGGCGCTCTCCGCCTATGCCGGCCACCCGATCCGCTACGTCAAGGCTCATGGCGCGCTGGGCAATCTTACCCAGACCGATCGTGGCGTCGCCGAAGCGGTGACGCGCGCGGTCAAGGCGGTCGATCCCGGCCTGATCTGCCTGGCCATTGCGCTCGGCTTCCAGGACAGGATCGCGCGTGACGCTGGCCTGGCGGTCAGGTCCGAAATCTTCGCCGACCGCGCCTATACGGAGGAAGGGTTTCTTGTATCGCGCAAGCTGGAGGGCGCCGTCATCCACGATGCCGAGAAGGCTGCTGAACGGGTCGTGCGGATGGTCAAGCAAGGCGCCATCGAGACGCTTTCCGGGCAGTTGCTGCAGACGCCGATCGATTCAATCTGCGTCCACAGCGACACGCCAGCGGCCGTCGCCATCGCCGCGCATGTCAGGAGACGGCTGGAAGCGAACGGTGTCAGGGTCCGAGCGTTCGCTGCCTGAGCACGGCCGAACGGTTACGCGGCCGCGCCGAGGGCACGGCCGCGTCCGTTTCAGAACCAGACGTCGCTGAGGCGATGGCCGCGTGGATAAGGGTCTGTCGGGTCGAGGCCATATTGGCCAATACTGGTGATCCAGGCTTGTCCAGCGATGGTGACCACGACCGCGTCGCGGTCGCCGACGTGCGCATTGGCGATCACGCGGGAATCGAAATGGGTCCCGATGATCGACCTGTTGCGGAACAGCTCGCCTTTGGCGATCTGGCCCTTTGCCGACATCACCGCCAGTCGCCCGGTGGTGCCGGTGCCTGTCGGCGAGCGGTCGAGCCTGCCATGCAGGCATACCGTGCCGTTGATGCTTTCCACGCGCCCGTCGACGCGCTCGATCGGACCTTCGAAAATCACGTTGGACACATCGCGGATCTTCGGGTTCTCCGGATGCACGACAACGAGCTGCTCGTTGACGGCTTTCTTGATGCGTTGGCCGATCAGCGACATCTGGTGTGCCTCGTCGGGTTTGACAGCGAACCCTAGTGCGCGCGCATTGACATGGGCGAAAGTCATGCCGCCATAGGAGGTGTCGACGGTGATCGTGCCAAGCCCCTCGACTTCGACTGGCGTGTCGAGGTGGACTGCGAAAGCCGGCACATTGGTGAACTCCACCTGCTTCACCTTGCCATTCTCGCAGAGGCAGCGCACCTCGATCATGCCTGCGGGTGCCTCCATGCGCAGCCGCGTCTCGGGTTCCTTCATAGGCACCATGCCCGTCTCCAGCGCCACGGTGGCGACGCAGATGGTGTTGGAGCCCGACATGGGCGGGTATTCAGTGCTTTCGAGGATCACATAGCCGAGGTCGGCCGAGCGATCGCAGGGCGGCAGGATGATGTTGGCGTTGACGTAGGGCGCGCCGCGCGGCTCGAAGAGGACGAGCCCGCGTATGTCATCCATATGCTCCTGGAGATATTCTTTCTTTTCGAACATGGTCTTGCCGGGCACGTCCATGACGCCGCCGGTGATCACATTGCCGACCTCGCCCTCGGCATGGCAGCCGACGACCGTGAATGTTCTTGACCAGCGCATTTTTTCTCCCTTTCCCCTTGATGACCAAATCTGAGTGAGGCGGACGGATCACCTCAAACGCCGCCGAGTCCTTCTTCAAGAAATCGATCGAGTTGTTCGATCTCCTTGGCCGAGAGGCTGATGCCGTTACTCTCCGATGCTGCTCGGGCAATGAATCGCCGCTGCGAGGGCAGGCGCGCGCCCTGGCCAAGGATCGCCTCGAACAGAGCTTCCGCACGTCCCAGCGGGTTACCGGGACGGCTTGCGGAAAAAGCCTGCGGCGAAAAGGCGATGATCAGCTCTCCATGCGATGGATAAAGCGTCGTGGTGCCGAGCAGATCGAGCGCCTCGGGGCTGGTCAGGTCGCCGATCATGATCCCGGCGAGCAACTCGATCATCGTCGCGATGGCGGAGCCCTTGTGACCGCCGAAGGGAAGCATGGCGCCCGCCAGGGCAGCTTCGGGATCGGTTGTTGGCCTGCCGTCAGAATCCATGGCCCAGCCTTCCGGCAGCTTCTGGCCTGCCCGGCGGTGGAGCTCGATCTCGCCGCGCGCGGCAACCGAGGTAGCGAAGTCGAAAATATAAGGCTGTCCGTCGCGCGGCCAACCAAAGGCAAACGGATTGGTGCCCAGCAACGGTCCGTTGCCACCGGTCGGAGCGACCGTGGCATAGCTCGGGCACATGGCAAGGCCGGCAAGGCCTGCCTGCGACAAGGCTTCGACCTCCACCCAAAGGGCGGAAAAATGAACGGCATCGTTGATTGCGAGCGCGGCGATACCGCACGAGCGTGCCCGTTCGACCAGCACCGGCAGACCCAGTTCGAAGGCTGGGTTGGCGAAGCCGTGCTTCGCATCCACTTTGACGATTGCCGGCGCGCCTTGCGACAACAACTCGGGCACCGCGTTCGGGTTTACCTTCGCGGCCTTGATCGTCCGCAGGGCGCCTTCGATCCGGTAGACACCATGCGATTTGCAGGCGTCGCGTTCCGCCGCGACGATGACCCTTGTGATGGCGCTGGCCTGGATGGGGTTCACTCCGGCCTTGCGGAAAATTGCATCGACGCGCTCATGCAGGGCATCGATGGTGAGAACGGTGCTGGTCATTTCTGGCCTTCGGGTTTGGCTGCGCGAATGCAGGTGCCGTTAAAAATCCAGACCACCGGCAAAGGCTCTCAAATCCTGTGCAAGCAAAGCGGGCTGTTCGAGGGCCGCGAAATGACCACCGCGCGGCATCGCTGTCCACTGGCGGATGTCCTTGAAGACGCGCTCGACCCAGCTCCTTGGCGGCATCGGCAGCTCTTTGGGAAACAACGCCACCGCAAGCGGGACGTGGATCGCCGTGCCGGGCGCGAATGCAAGCGGACTGGCGCGCGTTTCCCAATAGAGCCGCATCGACGAAGCGACGGTCCGGGTGAACCAGTAAAGCGAGATGTCGGCGAGCATGTCGTCGCGCGAAAATGCGGCGTTGGCCAGATCGCCATCGCAATCGCTCCAGTCGCGGAATTTTTCGATCATCCAGGCTGCCAGTCCGACCGGCGAATCCGTCAGCCCGTAGGCAAGCGTTTGCGGACGTGTGCCTTGAATATGAGCATAGGCGCCGTGAAGGTCCGCCCATCCGGCTTTCCGTTCCAGGAACGCGCGTTCTTCCGGCGTCAAGTCACCATCCGGGCTTGCATCGTGAGGCGGTGAGAATGAGCCGGGGATGAAATTCAGATGCACGCCGGCGAGACTGTCTGGATGTGCGTGCGCCAGACAGGTCGACACGCTGGCGCCCAGATCGCCACCTTGCGCGAGATATCGCTTGTAGCCGAGACGGCTCATCAACTCAGCCCAAAGGTCGGCGACGGTGAACAGGTTGAGACCAGGCTTGGTCGGCCGGCTCGAAAAACCATAGCCGGGAATCGACGGAACCACGACGTTGAAGGCATCCTCCTGTCTTCCGCCATGCGAAAGCGGGTCGGTCAGAAGCGGGATCAGCTCATGAAATTCGAAGACGCTGCCTGGCCAGCCATGGGTGAGTATGATCGTTCTGCCGGTCGCAACAGCGGCGCGCGCATGGATGAAATGGATGGTTTGGCCGCCGATGTCCGTCTGGTAGTGCGGATGGGCGTTCCAGGCGGCTTCCTGCTTGCGCCAGTCGAAGCCGGTGCGCCAGTGCTGCATAAGCCGCCGCAGTTCCTCGTGCTCTGTTCCCTGCGCCCAGCCCATTGCCTGCAATTGGTCCGGCTCGCGCCAGTTCGAGATGCGCTTGTTCAAATCATCGATTTCAGACTGGGCGATCTCGATGGTGAAGGGGCGAATTTTCATGGGCTCCTCTGCTCGCCGACCATGAGGTTCCGGGCGGCGACAAAGTCGCGGCGTCGCTGCCAGTTCGTGCGAAGCGCTTCCGTCGACGCTTCGATCGAGACCGCTGAGAAACGCAGACGCGCCCCGACAGGCGCTTGTGCGAGCCGCCACAGGTCGGCTTCGATCACCGTAGCGATCTTCGGATAGCCGCCGCAAGTGTTGGCATCGGCAAGCTGGATGATTGGCTGGCCGGACGGTGGCACCTGGACAGTGCCGGGTACGATGCCGTGGGACAGCAATTCCAGCGGCGAGAGGAGCGAGAGCGTCTCTCCGGAAAGGCGATATCCCATCCGGTTGGCGTCGTTGGTGATGCTCCATTCGCATCCGGTGAAGGCTGCCTGGGATTCAGGGGTGAAGGCGTCGAACTCGGCGGCCGGCAGAACTCGCAACTCGAATGCCGAGGCAAAGCCGTCCACCGCGCCGCGTCGCTCTTCCAGCGCTGCGCCGATGCCGCCTGCGGGAAGCCGGCATTGCGCCGGGTTGAGCGCAAGCCGGTCACCGCGCGACAGGCCGCGCCCGCCGAGCCCGCCGAAGCCACCCTTCGCATCCGTCGCGCGCGACCCCATGACGAGGGGTAGATCGAGCCCCCCGGCAACGGCGATATAGGAACGCGCACCGGTGCGCGGTGCTTCGAGGACAAGCGTCTCACCGGCGCGGATCGTCATGGCCCACCAGGGCGGGCAGGGCCGATTACCGACGCTGACGGCGCAATCCGCGCCGGTGACAGCGACCGCGGTGTCGACATGCGTGCGCAGCCGGAACGGATGAAGCGCGACCTCGATCCCGGCAGCCGAGGGATCATTGCCCAGCATGAGATTGGCGATTGCAAGCGCTTGCCTGTCCATGGCGCCGCCATGGCTGACCCCCAGCGCAAGATGGCCAGGCCGGCCGAGATCCTGGATTGTGTTCGGCAGACCGGTGGTGAGGATCTCGATCATGCCTCAATCCCCGCGATTTCGAATCGGATCGTGTCTCCCGGCCAGAGCAGCACGGGCAATTCCGCTTCGGCGTTGAACAGCTTCACGTCGGTATGGCCGATCATGTGCCATCCGGACGGCGCAGTCATCGGCATGACGCCCGCCTGCGCACCGCCGATTATGACGGCGCCCTCAGTGACCTTCAGGCGAGGCGTGCTGCGCCTTGCCCAGGCAAGCCGTGGGTCGAGACCGGACAGATAGGGAAAGCCCGGCATGGCGCCGATGGCGGCGACGGTGTAGGCGGCTGCCGCGTGGCGCCTGACGGTCTCGTCGACAGATAGGCCGCAATGCGCGGCCCAGCCGGCGAGGTCCTCGCCGCGCGAGCCGCCATAGCTGACAGGAATAGTATGATTCGTGCCGGCCACCGCATGGGCATCGGTGCTGGTCCAGAGCGACATCAACTGATCGCCGACACTGTGGGCGTCCGTGGCGAGCGGGTCAAACACCACCAGCAGGTTGTTCATGCCGGGAACGGTCTCGCGCACCCCTTCGAGGCTCAGCGCAGCATTCGCTACCGCCCAGACCAGCTCCTGGGTGGCATCATCGAAAGCCCCCTGCGCCCCGTCGAGCAGCAGCGCGGCCGATCCCGCAAGACTGATGTGGGGCGTACCGACAACCATTGGCGGTCAGTCCTTCACCGGCATCGTATAATTCAGGATCAGGCGGCCGCCATCCGGATAGATGGTCTGGCCGACAATGTAGGAGGCGTCGTCGCTGGCCAGGAAGGATGCGACGCTGGCGATCTCCGAAGGTTCGCCACAGCGGCCGCTCGGCGTGCGCGACAGTATGGTCTGGCGCTGCGCTTCGCTGGCCATGACCGAGCTCTTGACCATGTCGGTTAGGATGGTGCCGGGGCCGATGGCGTTGACGCGAATGTTATGCGGAATCAATCCGACGGCCATCACCGCCGTCAACTGCTTGATGCCACCCTTGGACACGGCATAGGCGACGGAATTGGGAATGGCCAGGATGGCGTTGATCGACGACATGTTGATGATCGAGCCGCCGCGTCCCTGCGCGATCATGGCCCTTGCCGCGGCCTGCCCGAGAAGGAAGGGCGCCTTGAGATTGACGCGCTGAACCAGGTCGAAGGCTTCCTCGGGGAAGTCAACGAAATCGTCCAGATGGATGATGCCGGCATTGTTGATGAGGACGTCGACACCGCCGAATCGCTCCGTGGCCTTGGCAACAACATCGGCTGCCATCTCCTGGGTGCATTCGGAGAGATCCGCCGATAGCCAGGCGGCACGCTCGCCAAGACGTTCGGCATGCTCGCGTCCGCGATCGGCCTGCACGTCGACAAGCACCACCTTGGCGCCATCGGCATGAAAGCGCTCAGCGCAGGCAAGGCCCAGGCCTTGTGCCGCCCCGGTGACGATCACGACTTTTCCTGCGTGCTTCACAACCGAATCCCTTTTCACAATCATGACATCTATGGATATGTTATCCAATCTATCTTGAACTTTGACGCCATTGCAAGTCCGAATGGCAGGAGCGGTTGGGTCATTCTGACCAGACCTACGCCATTTATAAGTCGATTTGGCTTTTTTCTGCCGACAATCGCAAGGTCGGTTGACTCGACCGAATTAAGTATGATTGGATACTATATTCATAATAAGTGCCGACGATGAGGAGTGCAGGCGATGGCGGATGGATCACAGGAAAGCGAACTGATCGACGCGTTCCGCGCTCTTGCGACGCCGTTGATCAGCGACAATCTCGCTCGCGTTCCCGGCGCTGTCGGGTTGCGGCCGTTTCATCGGGTGAGTGGCGTCATGGCGGGGAGAGCGCTGACGGTCAGGACTCGTCCCGGGGACAACCAGTTCATCCATCGTGCGCTCGATCTGTTGCAGCCAGGCGACGTCATTGTCGTCGACGGCGGTGGCTATGAGG
The DNA here is from genome assembly GCF_000176035.2 of Mesorhizobium opportunistum WSM2075. Lineage (NCBI taxonomy): Bacteria > Pseudomonadati > Pseudomonadota > Alphaproteobacteria > Hyphomicrobiales > Phyllobacteriaceae > Mesorhizobium > Mesorhizobium opportunistum. The sequence continues at coordinate 2,924,771 of NC_015675.1, forward strand.
GGCGCGCGCTGGTCGGCGAGATCATGACAAGTGTCGCGGCTTCGCGCGGCGCCGCGGGCATCGTCATCGACGGCGCCATTCGCGATGCAGGTGCCATCGGCCGCAATCCGTTCCCATGCTTCGCGCGGTCGGCCATCCATCTCGGACCTTACAAGGATGGTCCGGGAGCCATAAATGTTCCGGTCTGCATAGGCGGCATGGTCGTCGGTCCAGGCGACATCGTCGTCGGCGACGAAGATGGCGTCGTGGCATTTCCAATGGACGGTGCCGCGGCCTTGCTGGCCGCCGTCCGGGCGCAGGAAGCCCGCGAGGCCGAGATCATGCAGAGCATCCAGGAGAACCGCTATCAGGGAGCCTATGCCCGTGCTTCCAGCGGCAGTCACTGATCGGCGGATCAGGAGCCTGCCGGTGAGAAATCGCATGGCAGGCTGGCGATCTTGCTCAACAAAACCGCTCCGCAACTAACCGAGGGGCGAAACAATGCATTTCGGGCACGCCGCCTGGATGCGCCAACAGGGGAAATGGAGAGAATTAATGGTTGTTTCCTTCAAGAGGCTTGCCAAGAGGCTGGCTTGTGCGACCGCCCTTGCCGGGCTGGCTATGACCACGATGGCCGCGGCTGCCGATATAAAGATCGGCATCGTGGCTCCCATGACTGGCCAACTGGCCAGTGAAGGGCAGGATATGGAGAACGCCGTGAAGATGGCGATCGACGCCGTCAACGCCCAAGGTGGCGTCAACGGCGACAAGATCATCACCACGACCGCTGACGACGCCTGCGATCCGCAGCAGGCGGTGACCGCAGGCAGCAAGCTTGTCTCGGAAGGCGTGACCGCCATCGTTGGCGGCTACTGTTCGGGTGCCGTCTTGCCGACATTGAAGATCTACGGCGACGCCGGCATTCCGTTCGTCATCATCGGAGCGAACTCGACCAAGCTGGTCGCCGCCAATCAGGGTAATGCCTTCCTCGCCAATTCGACCGGCGACATGCAGGCGACTACAGCGGTGGAGCTCTTCAAGAAGAACGGCTACAAGAAGATCGCGGTCGTCGACGAAGGCGATGCCTATTCATCCGACCTGGGCAAGCTGACCGCCGAAGCCTTCAAGGGCGCAGGCGGCGAAATTGCCGCCAAGGAGACCACCACGGCCGGCGAGCAGGACTATTCGGCGGTCGTCACCAAGATCAAATCAAGCGGCGCCGACGCCGTCTTCTGGACCGCCTACCATGCCGGCGGCGCACTGCTCACCAAGCAGCTTCGGCAGGCCGGTTTCCAGGGCGGCATCGTGCTGGGCGACGGCAACAATTCGCCGGAGTATCTGGAAATCGCCGGGTCGGCCGGTGAGGGCGTGTATCTGTTGTCTCCGCCGACCGTCGACCTCTTGTCCGGCGCCGCCGACTTCAAAGCCAAGTACAAGGAAACCTATGGTCGTGACGCCGGTGCCTATGCAGCTCTTTCGTATGATGTGGGCGACCTAATCGCCGATGCCATCACGCGGGCCAAGTCGGCGGATCAAAAGGCGATCATCGAGGCCCTCAAGGCGAGCGACTTCAAAGGCCTTGCCGGCGAAATCAAGTTCACCGACAAGAACACCCTCCAGACCTCGAACTTCCGCCCGGTGATCGCCAAAGGCGGCAAGTGGGTGGCTGTCGAATAAAGGCTAACCGGATTGATGCCGGGGCGGCCCTTGTGGCGGCCTCGGCGCCATCGCCGATTGTCTGGCGCGCCAACGCTGCGCCCAGACAAGACTTTTTCAATTCTGCCCCAGGAGCATCAATGACGCTCGACCTGCTTATTCAGCAACTGGTGAACGGTCTTATCGTCGGCTCGTTCTATGCCCTGATCGCGCTCGGCTACAGCATGGTCTTCGGCGTCATCAAGCTCCTGAATTTCGCCCATGGCGACATCTACATGAACGGCGCCTTCGTCGGCCTCATTGTGTTTTCCTTCGTCGGTATCTGGGTCGGTAATGGCTGGCTGGGCGTGGTCTGCGCCCTGCTGGTGTCGATGCTGGTCGTCGGCTTGCTCGGCGTCGTCATCGAACGTTTCGCCTATCGGCCGATGCGCAATGCGCCGCGCCTCTCAATCCTTATCACGGCGCTCGGCGCCTCAATGGTGTTGAACGGCACGGCACTCGCCCTGACTGGCGGGCGGCACTATGCCTTCAACACGGATCTCGGTTTTGCGGGCATCGACATTTCCACCGTTCACATCACCTACACGCAGGTGGTGCTGGTGGCCGCTTCGATCGCTCTTATGACCGGGATGCAGGCCTTTGTCTCACGCACCATGTACGGCAAGGCGATGCGCGCCGTGTCCATCGACATGGGGGCGAGCCGCCTGATGGGCATCGATGTCGACCGGGTGATCGCACTGACCTTTTTCATGGGCTCGGCGCTCGCGGCCGGCGGCGGGGTCATGGCCGGCGCGTACTATGGCAGTGTTCATTTCTTCATGGGTTTCATCATGGGGCTCAAGGCCTTCACGGCAGCCGTCATAGGCGGCATCGGCAGCGTCCCGGGCGCCATGCTCGGCGGCTTGCTGCTCGGCCTGCTCGAGGCTTTCGGTTCGTCATTGCCCTTCGTCGGATCGGAATGGCGTGACGTCTTCGTTTTCGGGACCCTGATCCTGTTCCTTGTGTTCAAGCCGACGGGCCTTCTTGGCCGCTCTGTCGTGGAGCGGGTATGATGATCGACGACGTGAGAACCATGCCGGCCGCCGGGCAACCGCAATTGATGCGCTGGTCCGTCGTGCTGCCCGGCCTGGCGGCACTCGCCGTCGCGCTGGTGTTGCCGCAGTTCGCCAACGCCTACGTGACGGAGGTGGCGACCACGGCGCTGCTCTATGTCGTGCTGTGCCTCGGCCTCAACATTGTCGTCGGCTATGCCGGCCTGCTCGACCTCGGCTACGCCGCCTTCTTTGCGGTTGGCGCCTACACGTCAGGCATCCTGACTGCGGAATTCGGGTTCAATTTCTGGCTCACCATCCCGGTCGCCATGGCGGCGGCCTGCGTGGCCGGCATCATTATTGGTGCACCGACCTTGAGGCTACGCAGCGACTATCTGGCGATTGTGACGCTGGGCTTCGGCGAGATCGTCCGCATCATCGCCCGCAACCTCGACATCACCGGTGGCGCGAGTGGTCTCATCGGCATCGAGCGGCCGGAGATCTTCGGCTTCAGGCTGATGCAGGTGCAGCACTTCTATTATGCGTTCCTGGTGCTGGCGCTGCTCACCGCCTTCGTCTGCCTGAGCGTCGAGCGGTCACGAATGGGACGAGCCTGGTTCTACGTTCGCTATGATGAGGACGCCGCCGCCGGCATCGGCATCAACCGTGTCACGGCCAAGCTGCAGGCCTATATGATGGGCGCGGTGATCGCTTCGGTTGCCGGGTGCCTCTACGCCGCCAAGATGACGGCCATCTCGCCGGAGAGTTTCACCTTCAACCAATCGCTTCTCATCCTGCTTGGCGTCGTCCTGGGCGGCATGGGCCGCATTCCAGGCGTCGTCCTGGGCGCCATTCTCGTGGCCCTGCTTCCGGAAGTGCTGCGCGGGGCGGGCACCTATCGTCCCCTGGTGACTGCGGTTGCGCTGCTGGCAATCATGCTCTTCAGGCCGAACGGGCTGTGGCCGGACAAGCGGGTTTGACCATGGCCTTGCTGGAAGTCCGCGATCTGCGCCTGAGTTTTGGAGGACTGAAAGTCCTTCACGATATTTCGTTCTCGGTTGAGAAAGGTGCCATCAACAGTCTCATCGGGCCGAACGGCGCCGGCAAGACGTCGCTCTTCAATTGCCTGACCGGCTTCTACAAGCCGAAGGGCGGCTCGATCAGCCTGAGCGGCCGGCCAATTACCGGTTTGCCGCCGCATCGCATCACCGCGCTCGGGCTCGCCCGTACCTTCCAGAACATCCGGCTGTTCAAGGAGATGAGCGTTCTTGAAAACGCCATGTCCGGCCAGCACTGCCGCAGCCGCCACGGGATTGTGTCGGCGATCCTGCATTTGCCGGCACAGCGGCGCGAGGAGGAGGCGATCCGCGCGATCGGCATGCGCTGGCTCGCTTTCGTCGGCATCGAGCAGCATGCGCATCGCCGTGCGGGTGGTCTTTCCTATGGGGATCAACGGCGGCTAGAACTCGCAAGAGCCCTGGCCTCTGCGCCCGAGCTCATCCTGCTGGACGAGCCTGCCGCCGGCCTGAACGAGCGCGAGAAGCTGGACCTCATACATCTGATCCGCCGTATTCGCGATGAAACCGGCGTCACCGTCCTGCTGATCGAACACGATATGGGGCTGGTCATGCAAGTGTCGGAAAAGATTGTCGTGTTCGACTACGGTCAGAAGATCGCCGATGGTGCGCCGGAGGCCGTCCGCGCGGACCCCAGGGTCATCGAAGCCTATCTCGGCACGGAGGATTGATGGACTCCGAGATTGTTCTCAGCGCGGACCGTATCGTTGCCCGCTATGGCGCCATCGAAGCGCTTCATGGCGTTAGCCTTTCGGTCAAACGCGGTCAGATCGTCGCCCTGCTTGGCGCGAACGGCGCCGGCAAAAGCACGGTGCTGCGCACGCTGTCCGGCCTCATTGCGGCGTCCTCTGGAAATGTCCGCTTCCTGGGCGAGGACATTACCAAGGCCCCGGCCCATCGGCTGCCGCATCGCGGGCTCGTCCACGTCCCGGAGGGCAGGCGTATTTTCGGCGACATGACGATCAAGGAGAACCTTGACCTCGGCTCGTTTACGCTTGCCGACGACACCGAGCGCCGGCGGCGGCTGGATCACGTTTTTGAACTCTTTCCCATCCTGGCGCGCAGAAAGAATGGCGATGCAAGGAACCTCTCTGGAGGAGAGCAGCAGATGCTGGCGATCGGCAGAGCCCTCATGGCCGCTCCCAAGGTGCTTCTGCTCGATGAGCCGTCAATGGGCCTGGCGCCGCAACTGATCAAAGAAGTTATGAACATCGTCCAGCGCCTCAATCGCCAAGGCGTCACCATCCTGCTTGTGGAGCAGAACAGCAAAGTCGCCTTGAAATTCGCCGACTACGGCTATGTTCTCAAGGCCGGGCGTATGGTGCTTGAGGGACCAGGCAGTGAACTTGCGAGCAACGAAGCGGTCATCAGCGCCTATCTAGGCGGCGTCGCCACGTAGCTGGCAAAGCCGCCAACACCCGGATTCTACAAATGATACCACCGGTCTCTATTCGACAAATAGCCGTGGGGAAGGACTTGGCACTCTAAGCCGGTCCCAGATCTTGGCTTAGCCGTTGGCGCTGATACCTACGATGGCATCTTCTTTAAGGCAGGCTGCGGCTCGCAGCTCATGTGACGTGCAGCGGCATCGAACATCACGAGGGCATCCAAGGGGGGCAGCTGCTGACGCAGGCTAGGCATAATGAAACGTTGTCCTACGCGCTTAAAATCATCTTTTGACCGGAGCAATTCACCCATACCACCCTAGCTCGCATTACAGCAACTGTTCCCACCTAGAGAAACGCGGAGCGTAGTATCTCCTCCCAATGGACCAACTGACGTGCTTTTGGCCTAGACGGGCAACACTTCCGAGCGCTTGACCTGGCCGAGCGCGAAGCTGCTTTCAATCGAGGCGATGTTGTCCAGACGCGTCAGCTTGTCCTTGATGAACCGCTCATAGGCGTCGAGGTCGCGCACCACGATGCGCATCAGGTAATCGCGCTGGCCGGTCATCAGATAGCAGTCGACAACCTCCGGCCAGCGCAGCACCGCCTGCGAGAAGCGGTCGAGATCGTCCTCGCGTTGCCGCTCAAGCTTGATCGACGCAAAAGCGCTGATCGGCAAGCCGAGCTTCTTCTGGTCGAGGACCACGGTGTAACCTTTGATGACGCCGGCGCTCTCCAGGAGCCTCACGCGCCGGGCGCAAGGTGAAGGCGAAAGACCGACGGCTTCAGCGAGGTCGTTCGTCGTCGCCTTCGCGTTCTTCTGCAGCGCGGCGATGATTTTGAGGTCGATTGCATCGAGCGTCGGATTTGGCACGTTTCCCTCGTCTGAGCGTCATTGTTGGCTGGATCAGCCAATATCATCGACAAGCTTGCGCAAGAATAGCCACTTTTGAGAGACCTTGGCCGTTATCGTTGAACCGCGATTTCACGGGAGCCGACGATGACGATCCTTTCCGAGCTTGAACGCAAGGTTCTTTGGCTGGCTGTCTGGATGATCCATCATGCCAATCATATCCGCGGGTCGGAGGACGGCCTCAAGGTCGGCGGACACCAGGCGTCGTCGGCGTCCGCCTCGACCTTGATGACGGCACTCTACTTCCAGATCCTCAGGCCTGAAGACCGCGTTGCCGTCAAGCCGCATGCGAGCCCCGTCTTCCATGCCATCCAGTATCTGTTCGGCAAGCAGACGCTCGAGCAGTTACAGAATTTTCGCGGCTATCGCGGCGCGCAGTCCTACCCGTCACGAACCAAGGATATCGACGATGTGGATTTCTCGACCGGGTCGGTCGGACTGGGCGTGGCGCAGACCCTGTTCTCCTCCCTGGTCCAGGACTATGTCAGGGCAAAAGGCTGGAATGCGGACCAGCCGGAAGGCCGGATGGTCGCCCTTCTCGGCGACGCAGAGATGGATGAAGGCAATATCTTCGAGGCCCTTCTCGAAGGCTGGAAGCACGGCCTGCGCAACACTTGGTGGATCGTCGACTACAACAGGCAGAGCCTGGATGCGGTGGTGCGCGAAGGCCTGTGGCAGCGCTTCGAGTCCATCTTTCGCAACTTCGGCTGGGACGTGGTGATCCTGAAGCATGGGACATTGCAACAGGTCGCCTTCGAGGAAGAGGGCGGCGAAAAGCTGCGGTCCTGGATCGACGCATGCCCCAATCAGCTCTATTCCGCGCTCACCTTCCAGGGCGGCGCCGCATGGCGCCGGCGTCTTCTGGACGACCTTGGTGATCAGGGACCGGTCAGCCGCCTGATCGAGAAGCGCAGCGACGAAGACCTTGCCGCCTTGATGGCAAATCTCGGCGGCCATGATCTGGCGAGCATCATCGATGCCTTTGAGGAAGCGCGCGGGCATGATCGTCCGACCTGCTTCATCGCCTATACGATCAAGGGCTTCGGCCTGCCGCTGGCCGGCCACAAAGACAATCACGCCGGATTGATGACGCCGGCGCAGGTCGAGGCGCTGCGGCAAGGCATGGGTGTGCGCCAGGGACGTGAATGGGAGATGTTTGAGGGCCTTGCATACGATGAGGCCGCGATCCGGTCCTATCTGGCGTCGTCGCCTTTCGCGCGGGCAGCTACCCGCCGCCACAAAGCCCCGGCCGTGTCCGTGCCGGCGCAGATACCCTGGAGCGCACAAATCTCCATGTCGACACAGCAGGGTTTCGGCCTTTTGATGCACGAGATCGCGAAGTCAGACAGCGATTTTGCAAAGCGTGTCGTCACCACGTCTCCCGACGTCACAGTCTCGACCAATCTTGGCGCCTGGGTAAACAGGCGGGGTCTGTTCGCGCGCGGCGACCATGCGGACGTTTTTCGTGAAGAACGCATTCCCTCGACCTTCAACTGGACGTTCTCGCCGTCGGGTCAGCATTTCGAACTGGGCATCTCGGAGATGAACCTCTTCACGATGCTGTCGGCGCTGGGTCTTTCGCACTCGCTTCACGGCGAGCGCCTGCTTCCGGTCGGAACGCTCTACGACCCTTTCATCGAGCGTGGCCTCGATGCGCTCAACTATGCCTGCTATCAGGATGCGCGCTTCATCCTGGCGGCGACGCCTTCCGGCGTGACGCTGGCGCCCGAGGGCGGAGCGCATCAGTCGATCGCCACGCCGCTGATCGGCATGGCGCAGGACGGGCTGGCGACGTTCGAGCCGGCCTATGTCGACGAGCTGGCAGTCATCCTGCGTTGGGCATTCGACTACATGCAGCGCTCCGGCGAGGCCGAGCCCGACGACCATAGCTGGCTGCGCGATCAGACGGGAGGTTCGGTCTATCTCAGGCTCTCAACGCGATCGGTCGAACAACCGTCTCGACAGATGGAGGACCCGCTGGCGCGCGCCATCATCGACGGCGCCTACTGGTTGCGCAAACCCGGGCCGAATGCCGCTGTGGTGATCGCCTATTCTGGAGCTGTCGCGCCGGAGGCGGTACAGGCATTGGGGCTGATGGCCGGTGACCGGCGCGATGTCGGGCTTCTGGCCGTGACCTCGGCCGATCGGCTGAACGCCGGCTGGTCGGCCGCGGCGCGGGCGCGGCAGTATGGCCATCCGCGCGCCACCAGTCATGTCGAGCGCCTGCTGGCCGGCCTGCCGACCTCATGCGCCATCGTGACGGTGTTGGACGGACATCCCGCAACGCTCGCCTGGCTGGGGTCGGTCCACGGCCACCGCACGCGCGCGCTCGGCGTCGAGCATTTCGGCCAGACCGGTACGATCGCGGATCTCTACCGGCACTACGGGATCGATGCGCAAGGTATCATGGCCGCGGCGCAATCTGTATCGGCCGGCCGGCCGCTGAGGCACCTTGGCTCGGTCGCCTGACGGTCCGCCAGCATCGCCTCGCGGCTGCTGGTGCGATCGAAGCCGTCAATACCGGAATTCCTTGAGGGCGGCTGCCGATCGTCGGCGCCATCTTCCCGCATGGCAAAATGGCCTGGGGGAGATGAAAATGGCTGAGGGCGGCGATCTCATGAGCCGTGAAGCGCTGCGGTTGGCGGTGGGAACAGCGACGGCGATGGCGCATCACGGCGAGCTCATCCAGGGCGTCTTCAAGGATGATGGCGGGCGCCTTCATCGCGGGCTCGTCACGCTGCCGATTGCCGGCTTGAGATCGGAGGCGCGCTTTGCCAGGGGAGACGGCGATGCGGTCGTTGTCCGCCCCGATCACAAGATCAAGGCGGCGGCAGCCGCGCGCCTCACGCTCGATTTCCTGAACGTCACTGGAGGCGGCGAGCTGACGCTTCAAAGCTCGATCCCCGTGGGGCACGGCTACGGCTCGTCGACGGCTGACGTTGTCGCTTCCATTCGCGCTGTCGCAGCAGCCGTCAACGTCCAACTGCGGTCGTCGAGCATCGGGCGTCTGGCGGTTGCTGCCGAGCGCGCCAGCGACGCGATCGCATTCGATGAGCACGCAGTGCTTTTCGCGCAACGCGAAGGCACGGTGATCGAAAATTTCGGAGGCTCCCTGCCGCCGTTGCTCCTGGTCGGGTTCAAGGCAAATGGCGGGCTTCCGGTCGACACATTGCAGCTGCCGCCCGCACGCTACGACAGTGCCGAAATCCAGGAATTCGGCGTGCTGCGGGCGCTGGTGGCGCGGGCGGTCCGCCTTCAGGATCCTTATCTTCTCGGACGTGCCGCCTCAGCCAGTGCGGTCATCAGTCAACGGCACTTGCCGAAACAGGGCTTCGGGGAGATCGCCGAAATCGCCCGGCGAGCCGGAGCGTGCGGGGTGCAAGTCGCCCATAGCGGTTCGTTGTTCGGTCTGATTTTCGATCTCTTCACCCCGAACCTGAAGCGGCGGGCGGCTCTGGTCGCCCAGCAGATACGGCGTGCCGGTTTCAAGGATGTCGAGGTCCATCTGGTCAATGCAGAGGGCTGGACAGCATGACCTACGACGTGGACTATTTCAGGGATCTTGAGACCCCGCGCCTTGCGCGCCTGGCGCCAAATCTCGTGGCCGCGGCGTTTCCGCTGATGAAGCTGATGCCGGCCCGCTACATTCTGGATCGCGCAGCGTCGGATGGCGAACTGAAGGCAGGCTCCCACATTGTCGAGACGACGTCGGGCACGTTCGGCATGGCGGTGGCGCTGCTGGCGGCGGCGCGTGATTACCGCCTGACCCTCGTTTCCGCTTCAACGCTGATCGATGCCAAATACAAAGCCCGCCTGGAGCGCGTCGGCGCCACGGTCATCGCCCTTGACGATCCGCGCGGAGACGGCAACCAGCCTGGCCGGCTGGAGCGCCTCCAGGAAATCCTGGCTAAGGAGCCGGATGGCTTCTGGACCCGCCAATACGACAGTGCGGGCAACTGGCTTGCCTATGCGCGGCTGGCCGAACTTTTCATCCGGGCAATGGGCAAGGTTGACTGTCTGGTCGGCTGCGTCGGCACGGGCGGCTCGCTATGCGGCACCGCTTCGTTTTTGCGAACGGTCTTTCCGCATCTGACGGTGTTTGCCGTCGATACCCATCGCAGCATCCTTTTCGGCCAACCGGTCGGCAAGCGCATGCTGCGTGGCTTGGGCAACAGCGTACTGCCGAAAAACGTCAGGCATGAACTTGTCGACGAGATCCATTGGGTTGGCGCCTACCCGGCGTATAAGAGCGCGCACCGTTTGCTGCGCCAGCACGGCCTCTTCATGGGGCCGACCAGCGGCGCCGCCGCGTTGGTGGCGCAATGGATTGCAGCGACCCTTCCGGATGCGCAAGTGGCGGTCATTATGCCTGATGAAGGCCATCGCCATGCCGAGACTGTCTACAATGATGAGTGGCTCGCGGCTCTGCCTGGCTGGCCCTGCAAGGAACTGTCCGAGCCAAGGACGCTGACGACCATCGCACCGGCCGCGGAGACACAATGGACGCGCTTTCTTTGGCTGCGTCGCAGTCTCGACGATGTGCTGAAAACGCGCGAAGCAAGCGACGTGCCACCGGCTGTTGGCGCTGCGGAGAATCTATGAAGCGAGATCCAGTTTGCCTTTGTCGAGCCAGCGCCAGGCATCGCCCGTCGTCTGGAAGACCTGGTCGTGTTCGTTCGATCCGGCGGACCGATCGAGATCCTTGAGACCGCTGGCTGTCACGACGGCCACGACACGGTCTGAGGCCGCGATGACACCTTGTTCCTTCAATGTCGATATCGCCATCAGCGGCGTGACCGACGCCAGTTCGGCAAAGATCCCTTCGTCCCGTGCAAGGCGCTCCTGCATCGCGATCAGGCCGTGATTGCTGACGGGGACGGCGTGCCCGCCGGATTCGCGCAGCGCCTTCAGAGCCTGAAAGGTGCTGCGTGGCGTGCCGATCGATACGGCCAGGCTGTCGAAGAGCATCTTGCGTTCACTCAAGGCATCGGCGCCACTGGCAAGAGCGTGCGCCAGCGACCCATGCACCTCCGCTGCGACGAGCCGAGGCAAGCGCGCGATCGATCCTGCCGCGAACAGCTCGCAAAAACCGGCCCACACGCCGGACAAGGCGTCGCCATAGCAGACCGGCAGGACGCACCAGTCTGGCGCCGTGCCACTCGATTGCTCGACGATCTCATAGGCGATCGTCTTATAGCCCTCGATGCCGAGTGGATGGCTGCCGACGACCGGACCGTGATAGGGCGAGGCGATGAACCAGTCGTAACGAGCAGCCGCCTGTTCAAGCAGCGACCAACGGTCCATTTTGCTGACCAGCGGCAGGACCGTCGCGCCATACTTTCGGATCTGCGCCTGCATCGCGCCGGCCGACCCCGCGAAAGTGGTGACGACGCATTTGAGACCCGCTCGAGCGGCGTAGGCCGCCAGCGAAGCGCCGGCGTTTCCCGATGAGGCGGTCGCGACGATCTTCGCGCCACGTGCGCGCGCCACGCTGACCGCGATCGTCGAGAAGCGGTCCTTGTGCGACCATGTGGGGTTTCGGCCTTCGTCCTTGATTGCGAGGTTAGGCACGCCGAGAAACGCCCCGATGCGCGGCGCGGCAAGCAAAGGTGTCAGCCCCTCGCCGAGGCTCACCGCCTCCGCTTCCGTGCAAGGCAGCATATGCGCAAATCGCCACAGCGAGCGCGAGCTGGTGGCGCCGGCCAAGGGGTGAGCCTGCGAGGCCGCGTAGACCGGCGCAAGATTTGCCGGCGCGGCGTCGTGGCAGCGCGGGCACCCTTTGGAGTCGATGGTGACATCGGCAGGGTAGGAAGCACCACATCGGATGCAGACGAACTCTAGGACCCGACTTGTGTCCATACCGGGTCGGTTTTGCTCGCCTGAGAGATGCGCGGACATGTCGTGCGCGAGGTCGCGAAACGGCCGGCTCGCCATGGCAATTCCTTGTCCAGGAAACGATGAATTCGCTGGTTGTTTCAAACAGCCAACAGCACGGCTGTCAATGCGGAATGTGCACTATAGTGTGTCGCACCATAGTGCGCGTCGTAGCATCCGTTGTTGGATGAAACTTCGCGGCGTTTTTGGGCTGAACGTGCAGCGGCTTCGCAGAGAGCGAAAACTCTCTCAGGAGCAGTTGTCTTTCGTTTCGGGCCGCACGCGCGCCTATATCAGCAGCGTCGAGGCAGGGCGGCGCAACGCCACGCTGGACACAGTCGAGATTTTGGCCAAGGCGTTGAATGTCGAGCCACAAGAGTTGGTTTCAGCAAGCCCGGCAAGCAAGCGAGCTATTCGGGTGACGAAGCAGGCGACACCAAAGTCGAACGATTGAAGCCAGACTTCCAAAATGGGGTGCTGTCCTGATTTCACTTTATCCCGTCTTTGTGGCATCTGGTTGACTCCTCTAGTGTACATTCGATGCACGCCCCATTGAAGGTGGCGCCTAGACAGCCATAGGTTGTTCCGCGGGGTAGGGCCTGACTGTGGTTGAGGTCTGCCGATGGAGAACCAAACTGTTGTCGATCTTTTTGGAGCGATCACGAAGATCGACACTGCGCGGTCGGCCGAAGCAATCCTTCACGAGTTCCGCTTGGCCATGGAACGCTACGGACTGCGCAATTTTCTGATCACCGGACTGCCTGTGCCGCACGGTACCGACTGGCAGCGTGAGATTCTTGCTGATGGCTGGTCTCCTGAATGGCACCATCGCTATGTCAGCGAGGAGTATTTTTTGCACGATCCTTGTGTCGCCCAGTGCCGGCACTCGCCAGAGCCTTTCCGATGGGCCGAGCTGCCGGCCGCAAGGCTGGTTGCACGCGCGAAGCTGGTCATGGACGAGGCGGCCGAGTTCGGGATGAAAGAAGGTATCTGCGTCCCAATTCATGTCCCATTGGCCGGGCCAGGGGTCGTCACGATGGCGAGTGACCGGATGGATGTACCGCCAAGCGCCATGCCCCTTATCGAAACGCTTTGCGTGCATACTTTTCGGAGCCTCTCAGGGCTGGGAACACCCGGCGATGGCTATGAGCCCACGCCCTTGACGGCGCGTGAGCGCGAACTCCTGGAGTGGAGCGCGCAAGGCAAATCCACCGATGACATCGCTTGTATCCTCGGCGTTACCAGGAACACGGTTGAGAGCCATCAGCGCAACATCCGAGCAAAGCTCGATGCGATCAATGTCGCGCATGCCATCGTCAAGGCGCTGCGACGGCAGGAAATCCAGATTTAGCAATACCTGAATACCGTCATACGTGCGGCAAATCCGTTTTCCTACGACCCTCCGCCTGGAGGCGTCATGGTTCGTATACATCTGGTCACTTGGGATAACAGGAAGCACTACAGGAAAGTCCTGGAGCGCTACTTTCGGATACGCTACGAGATTTATGTCAAGCAAAGGCGATGGCGCGCCGTCGCACGGCCTATCAACATCGAGATCGACGCCTTCGACAACGAGCATACGCTTTACGTTCTGGCGCTTGACACCAACGGCAAGATCGTAGGCGGCTCCCGTCTTGTCCCGACGCTGGAGCCGCATCTCATGAGCGAGGTGTTCCCGGGTCTCGCCGGCGGCACGCCTCCGAGAGCAGCTGAAATCTTCGAATGGACGCGTTTCTTCGTCGTTCCATCGCTACGCATGCAAAGCGCCCCGTCGCCCATCGCCGGCTTCGTTCTTTGCGGTCTGCTCGAGACCGCACAGAGCCTGGGGATTCGACAGATCAGCGTGGTATGCGAAACATTCTGGCCAAAACGGCTGCGCGCGCTTGGCTGGACGCTGATCGAACTCGGCGAAGCTCTGGAACATCCCGATGGCGACATCATCGCGCTGTTGATCGATGTCACGCCCGAGGCTGTCGAACAGACGCGCCGCGCTTACGGCATCAGCGGCGCCATACTTGCCGACAACATCTAGGCTCATAAGAGGACTTGCGGAAAGCCAGCGAGGCGTCGATCGTCATGGCATATTGTCATCGCGCCCATTAGCGCGGTAGTCAGCCATATGATGTGTCGAACCCGGTTGATGGACTCATGAAGCCGCTGGTCCTGATCTCCTCGACGGACCCGGATTTTTTCCTGGTTTTCGGTCACATACTGTCGGTAGCTGGCTTCGAAGTACGGCTGATCACGGGGGATCGGGAAATCGCACGCGCGATCGAGGCGGCAGCCCCGCTTGCCGTGATCATGGACTGCCATCCAGGCGACCGTGCCATGGTCAAACAGTGCATCTGGTTGAAGTCTGGCGCCGCAACCAAAGGGACACCGGTCGTGAGCCTGGTCGCCCCGCGATCCGGCAAGCTGCATCTGGACTTGATCAAGGCTGGGGTCGACGAGATATTTTCCCGGCCGTTCGCCCCCGAACAGCTTCTGGCCTGGCTGCATGGCAAAGCGGGCCTTGCCAAGCCATCGCGCGAAACGGACTCGGGTGAGCTGGTGCAGGGCGATTTCCGGCTGGAGCGGCAGACCCACCGGGCATTCTTCAGGCAAAAAGAAGTCGTGATGCCACCGATCGAGTTCAAGCTTTTGCGCAGCCTTTTGGCGCAACCCGGCAAAGTCTTCAGCCGCGAGGAACTGGTCGCGACCGCGTGGCCTGAACGTGCCGCCGCAACCGACGTGCGGGGCGTCGACGTTCATATCGCCAGGCTGCGCAAAAGGCTTCGGACGTCCGTGGGAAGCGATGTGATCCGGACGGTCCGCTCGGTTGGTTACGCATTCGCGCCGGACTGGTGACGCGCTCGGCGTCTCCGACGCCGGCACTCGTGCGCCCCGATTGCCGGCACGCAGCGTCCGGACACATCCGCTCAATGGATCAGGATGGTATCCAGAAACAACCGGGCGCGTGGGTGAGCGGCTGTTGAGAAAAAGTCTTTGGACGAGGCATGCTCGACGATGCGGCCTTCGTCCATGAAAACGATCTCGTCGGCGACTTCGCGTGCGAAACCCATTTCATGCGTCACGCAAACCATGGTCATGCCGGCTTTTGCGAGCGCGACCATGACGTCGAGGACTTCCTTGATCATTTCCGGGTCGAGCGCCGAAGTGGGTTCGTCGAACAGCATGATGCGGGGATTGAGGCAAAGCGCGCGCGCGATCGCCACCCGTTGTTGTTGACCGCCCGAGAGCTGAGCCGGGTAGGCCTGCGCTTTTTCGGGGATGCGCACCGCTGTCAGATGTTGCATGGCGATCTCTTCGGCCTCCCGTGCCGGTTTCAGAAGAACCCGGCGCAGCGCCAGCGTGCAGTTGGCGAGCACGGTGAGATGCGGAAAGAGGTTGAAACTCTGAAACACCATGCCCGTCTGCCGGCGCGCCTTGGTGGTATCGCGACCATCTTTGTCCAGAGTTGCCGTTTCGAACTGAATCATTCCCTTTTGGAAAGGCTCGAGACCGTTGATGCAGCGGATCAAGGTCGACTTGCCGGAGCCGGAGGGTCCGCAAACGACGATGCGTGCGCCAGCTCGTACCGAAAGATCGATGTCTTTCAAAACGTGGAGGGCGCCGAACCACTTGTTGAGGCCGTCGATCCGGACATGAGGGATGGATTGGACGGCCAGGATTGGATGTGGGGCTTGAGCGAGCATCAGCGGCGTCCAACTGCAAGCAGGCGCTGCTCGATGCGCTTCACACCATAAGCAATGAGCAGCGCCAAGGCGAGAAACACAATGCCGGCGACGGTCAGCGGCTCTGCGTATCGATAGGTCTCGGAAGCGATATCAAAGGCCCGTCCGAGCATTTCGGGCACGGCCAGGATTGCGAGATAGGGCGTCGCCTTGAGGATCGAAACGAGATAGTTGCCCAATGGTGCGGCGACGTTGCGCAACATTTGCGGCGCGATGACGAAAACGACCGTGTCGCGGCGGGTGAGCGACAAGGCCCTGGCCGCTTCCTGCTGGCCTTTCGGGATCGCGTCGATGCCGGCTTTGAACACCTCCGCCAGATAGCCGCTGTAGTACAGGCTCAGCCCCAGTATGCCGACCGTCATGGCGCCAAGCCGGATGCCGTAGAAGGGCAGGACGAAATACAGGAAATAGAGCCAAGCCAGAACCGGTGTCGAGCGGATGAAGTCGATCAGGAAGCGGACGGCGAGGCCAGTCACTCCGCCCCCGCGGCGGATCATTTCGAAAATGAAGCCAAGCGCCGAAGCACCGAGGCAACTCAAGACCGTTGCGAGCAGGGTCGTTCCGATCGCCCCGATGATCATCGGGACGGTCGATAGTGCGAAATCGACGTTAAATCCCACGCGGCGCTCCCCTTTCAGGGTTGACCCGCGCCTCGAGCCAGCGGCCGGCAAGTGCGATCGGGTAACAGACAACGAAGAAGGCCAGCAGCAACGCCGAATAGATCGCGACGGGGTCGTAGTTGGTCTGCGCGATTTCCTTGGCTCGGAAGGTCATGTCGGTCAAAGTGACCAACGAGACGAGGGAAGTCGCCTTAACGAGCTGGATAAGGTTGTTGACGAAGGTCGGGCTCATCGCGACCAGCGCCTGCGGCAGCTCGATCAGGAGCAGGATCGCCGGGCGCGAGAGGCCGAGCGCCATGCCCGCCTCGCGTTGGCCGGCGGGAAGAGACTGGAGCCCGGCACGAACCGCCTGGCTGGCATAGCCGCCCGTGTTGAGACCGAGCACCAGTGCACTAACGGTCAGCGCCGACAGAGCGACCCCCATCACAGGCAGCACGTAATAAAAAAAGAAGAGCAGGATGACGACCGCGGAGCTGCGCCAGAATTCAATTACGGCGGTAACCAGAAAGCGGGTCATGCCGGTGGTCAGAAACTGTGCGACGCCGAAGACAAGCGCAAAGGGGACGGCAAAGATCAGGCCATAGGCCGTGACCTCTGCGGTGATACCCACCCCCTGCATTATGCCAAGCCAGATGTCGAGCATGCTCACGAGGCACCACGGCTTTTTTCTGAGGCGGGCGTCCACGGTCTCATTTCGGCGCATTTGAGGAAGGCGTCTCTGCCCTGGAAAATCGCGTCCTCCGGATCCGATCTCATGGCAATCCTTCGCACCGTGAAAAGGACGATCGCCCTCTACGGATGATCGATGCCGTCTCATAAACCCGGTGAGAATCGTCTGTCAATAAACATGTACAAATTATTGCGTAAATACATACGTTGCAAAGTAGGACGGGGTCGCCGGGCTCGCCGAAGCGTGGCGGGCTTCGGCGCCGCCGTTGGCAGGTGATTGCACGCTACGCTACGACGGCGGCTGAAACCCGTTGAATCGGACCGCCGCAGGCCTCTTTTGATCATCCCCGACCGGGCGTCGTTGAACGTGTTCCCGGCCCGAACGGGGACAGGATGGCCAATTCGCACAACGATACCGAAGGACGCGCGCGCAGCTCGCGTATGCTGCGCACCGCGCTCGGACCCGCCATCGCCCGGTTTCTCGACGACCCCGCCATCGTCGAGGTAATGCTCAACCCGGACGGCCGCATCTGGGTCGACCGGCTCTCGGACGGTTTGGCCGACACGGGGGAAATGCTGGCGCCCGCCGCCGGCGAGCGCATTGTGCGTCTGGTCGCCCATCATGTCGGCGCCGAGGTCCATTCCCGTTCCCCGCGCGTCTCGGCCGAGTTGCCGCAAACCGGCGAGCGTTTCGAGGGCTTGTTGCCGCCCGTCGTTGCCGCACCAGCCTTCGCGATCCGCAAGCCCGCCGTCGCCGTGTTCACGCTCGAAGACTACGTCGCGGCAGGCACCATGTCGGCTGGCCAGGCCGCGATATTGCGGGCCGCTGTTGCTGGCCGCGTGAACATTCTCGTCGCCGGCGGCACGTCGACGGGCAAGACGACGCTCACCAACGCGCTGCTCGCCGAAGTGGCGAAGGGAATGGATCGGGTCGTCATCATCGAGGACACTCGCGAATTGCAATGCGCCGCGCCCAACCTCGTCGCGATGCGCACCAAGGATGGTGTCGCCACGCTTTCCGACCTGGTTCGATCCTCGCTGCGCTTGCGGCCCGATCGCATTCCCATCGGCGAGGTGCGCGGCGCCGAAGCGTTGGACCTTCTGAAGGCCTGGGGGACCGGGCATCCGGGCGGCATCGGCACCCTTCATGCCGGCTCCGGTATCGGCGCCCTGCGCCGCCTTGAGCAGCTTATCCAGGAGGCTGTCGTCACCGTGCCGCGTGCGCTGATCGCCGACACGATCGGCCTTGTCGCCGTGCTTGCCGGGCGCGGCGCCGCGCGTCGGCTTGTCGAGCTGGTCACGGTCGAGGGTCTTGGCCGCGACGGCGACTATCACATTGCTGAAGCCACCCCGATCAACACAGGAGAAAGCTCATGATCCGCCTGCTTTGGCGCTGCCGCGCCAGCCTGGCCGCGGCCAGCGCCGCCATTGGCTTCGATCTCATGGTCGTCCCGTTCGCCCATGCCTCGGGCTCATCGATGCCATGGGAACAGCCGCTCGAAAAGATCCTGCAGTCGGTCGAGGGACCGGTCTCCAAGATCATGGCCGTCATCATCATCATCGTCACCGGACTAACGCTGGCCTTCGGCGACAGTTCGGGCGGTTTCAGGCGGCTCATCCAGATCGTTTTTGGTCTCTCGATCGCCTTTGCGGCGTCGAGCTTCTTCCTGTCGTTCTTCTCCTTCGGTGGCGGGGCGTTGATCTGATGACGACCGTTCTCGAACAACTCGACGCGGTGCCGGGGTGGTCGGCGCCTGTCCATCGAGCGCTGACCGAGCAGATCCTGCTCGGCGGCGCGCCGCGCGCAATCGCGATCCTGAACGGCACGCTTGCGGGCGCCGTCGGTCTTGGGCTGCGGCTCTGGCTGGTCGGCCTGCTCATCTGGGCAATCGGGCATGCTACGGCGGTTTGGTCCGTCAGGCGCGATCCGCTCTTTTTCGAGGTTGGACGCAGGCACCTGCGGCTGCCTGGGCATTTGTCGGTTTGAGGGCGCCGCGATGATGGGCCTTTACGAATACCGCCGGACCGCTGCTCGACTTGCCGACTATCTGCCTTGGGTCGCTCTCGTCGCGCCCGGTGTCGTGCTCAACAAGGATGGCAGCGTTCAGCGCACCGCCAGCTTTCGCGGGCCCGATCTCGACTCCGCCGTCGCGGCGGAACTTGTCGCCGTGGCATCGCGCATCAACAATGCCTTTCGTCGTCTCGGCTCGGGCTGGTGCATCTTCGTTGAAGCGCAGCGGCACGAAGCCGCCTCCTATCCCCAGAGCCAATTCCCCGATCCGGCCTCCCGCCTGCTCGATGCCGAGCGCAAAGCCGACTTCGACGAGGCGGGGGTTCATTTCGTATCGAGCTACTTTCTCACATTCCTGTTCCTGCCACCGCCGGAAGACGCCACGCGCGCCGAGGGGTGGCTTTATGAGGGGCGCGACCCGTCGGACGCGGATCCGGGCGAGATCGTACGCGCCTTTGTCGACCGGACAGAGCGCGTGCTGGCCCTGCTCGACGGGTTCATGCCGGAATGCCACTGGCTCGATGACGGCGAAACGCTCACCTACCTGCATTCGACGATTTCGACCAAACGCCATAAGGTGCGCGTCCCCGAGACGCCGATCTATCTCGATGCCCTGTTGGCCGATGAACCGCTCGCTGGCGGACTCGAGCCGCGGCTTGGCGACAAGCATCTTCGCGTGCTCTCGATTGTCGGCTTCCCGACCGCCACGACGCCCGGCCTGCTTGATGACCTCAATCGGCTGGCCTTCCCCTACCGCTGGTCGACCCGCGCGATCCTGCTCGACAAGGTTGATGCCGTCCGCCTGTTGACCAGGATAAGGCGGCAGTGGTTTGCCAAGCGAAAGAGCATCGCCTCAATCCTGAAGGAGGTGATGACCAACGAAGCGTCAGCCCTCCTCGACACCGACGCCGCCAACAAGGCCGCCGACGCCGACACCGCGCTGCAGGAGCTCGGCGCCGACATGGCGGGCGTGGCCTATGTCACCGCAACCGTCACTATCTGGGATTGCGACCCCCGGGTCGCCGACGAGAAATTACGGCTTGTCGAGAAGGTCATCCAGGGCCGCGACTTCACGGTGATTGCCGAGACCGTCAACGCCGTCGAAGCCTGGCTCGGTTCCTTGCCAGGGCACGCCTACGCCAATGTCCGTCAGCCACCCATCTCAACGCTCAATCTCGCCCACATGATGCCGCTGTCTGCCGTGTGGGCGGGGCCGGAACGGGACGAGCATCTGGTCAGTCCTCCCTTGCTTTACGGCAAGACCGAAGGCTCGACCCCATTCCGGTTGGTTCTTCATGTCGGCGATGTAGGCCATACGCTGGTCGTCGGCCCCACTGGCGCCGGCAAGTCGGTGCTGCTCGCGCTGATGGCACTGCAGTTCTGCCGCTACAGCAACGCTCAGATCTTCGCCTTCGATTTCGGCGGCTCTATCCGCGCCGCTGCGCTCGCCATGGGTGGCGACTGGCACGATCTTGGGGGGCACCTCACCGAAGGCGTGGACGCCTCCGTTTCGCTGCAGCCGCTCGCCCGGGTGCATGACACATACGAGCGCGCCTGGGCGGCTGACTGGATTGCCGCGATCCTGATGCGCGAGGGCATCCGGATCACCCCGGACGCAAAGGAGCATATCTGGGCGGCGCTGACGTCGCTTGCCTCGGCTCCCGTCGAGGAGCGCACCATCACCGGGCTCAGTGTGCTCTTGCAAGCCAATGACCTGAAACAGGCATTGCACCCATACTGTGTCGGAGGCGCTCATGGCCGATTGCTCGACGCCGAGGCCGAACACCTCGGCCAGGCATCCGTGCAGGCGTTCGAGACCGAAGGACTGGTGGGCACACAAGCAGCGCCGGCTGTCTTGTCCTATCTGTTCCATCGCATCGGCGATCGGCTCGACGGGCGTCCAACGCTGCTCATCATCGACGAAGGCTGGCTTGCCCTCGATGACGAGGGGTTTGCCGGGCAGTTGCGCGAGTGGCTGAAGACGCTGCGCAAGAAGAACGCCAGCGTCGTCTTCGCCACCCAGTCATTTGCCGATATCGACAATTCGGCCATCGCGCCGGCGATCATCGAAAGCTGTCCAACCCGGCTGCTGTTGCCCAATGAGCGTGCGGTTGAGCCGCAGATTACCGCCATCTATCGACGCTTCGGCCTGAACGACCGCCAGATCGAAATCTTGGCACGAGCGACACCCAAGCGCGATTACTACTGCCAGTCCCGTCGCGGCAACCGTCTCTTCGAGCTCGGCCTGTCCGAGGTCGGGCTGGCACTTTGCGCCGCCTCCTCGAAGAGCGATCAGGCCCTGATCGACAACATCATCGCCGAGCATGGCCGCGATGGCTTCCTGGCGGCTTGGCTGCATGCCCGTGACGTCGGCTGGGCCGCGGATCTCATTGTCAATCTCACCGTCTCTGAACCTGGAAAGGATCCCAAACCATGACTGCTCGCCAAAGCCGTCCGCGCGCCCTTCTCATGATCACGGCGATGCTCGCCGGGCCGGTCGCGATCTCGCCGATGATGACTGCCCCAGCTTATGCCTTGATTGTGTTTGATCCATCGAACTATTCCCAGAATGTTCTGACCGCTGCGCGTTCGCTGCAGCAGATCGCAAACCAGATCACCTCGCTTCAGAACCAGGCCCAGATGCTGATCAACCAGGCGCGCAACCTGGCCAGCCTGCCTCTGTCCTCGCTGCAGCAACTGCAACAGTCGGTGCAACGCACGCAACAGCTTCTCGGGCAGGCACGAAACATCGCCTTCGACGTCCAGCAGGTCGACAAGGCCTTTCAGCAGCAATATGGCAGCGTCTCGCTTTCTGCGTCCGACCAGCAGCTCGTCACGGAGGCCCGCTCGCGCTGGCAAAACACGGTGGGCGGCCTTCAGGACGCCATGCGCGTCCAGGCGGGCGCCGTTGGAAACATCGAGACCGGCCGCGCGCAGATGACGGCGCTGGTCGGCGCCAGCCAGTCCGCGACCGGAGCGCTGCAGGCGACGCAAGCTGGCAATCAGCTTCTTGCGCTCCAGGGCCAGCAGCTCGCGGACCTGACCGCTGTTGTCGCCGCCAACGGCCGCGCCCAGGCCCTGACTGAGGCCGAGCGTGCCGCCGCGGTCAACCAGGGCCGCGAGCAACGCCGCCGTTTCCTGGCGCCTGGCCCCGGCTACCAGGCCGGCCCGGTCCAGATGTTCAACCGCTGAGGTCGAAGATCATGGACGGCAAAACGCTTGCTCGCACGGCGGCTGTCATCTTTGTCGCGGCCGCCGTCACGGCAGCCGCGCTCGGTATGAGCCGGAAGGAAAACAACCCGGCGGGCAAAGGCGCGCACACAAGCGCAGGCTTGATGCCGAACATGAAGTAATCGCGGAAGCGGTGGCCACCTGAGATGTGGCGGCGATGTTCGAACATCTGGCCGGCTGGCTGTCCTCCGATAGGATGAAGAACGGGCTCTCGATCGACACCGGGCCCAGCCACCGAACGGAGGACAGCCATGGAACACTATATCGGTCTCGACGTATCCATGAAAGAGACGGCAATATCGATCCGGCAGAACGGTAAGAGGATTTGGCGGGGCAAGTGCGCGTCCGATCCGCAACTGCTTGCGGCGGTGATCCGCAAGCGCGCACCGCATGTCCGGCGGGTCGTGTTCGAAACGGGGCCGCTGTCGGTGTGGTTCTACCATGCGTTGACGGCAGAGGGCCTGCCGGTGATCTGCATCGACGCGCGGCATGCCAAAGCCGCGCTCGACATGGCCGCGAACAAGACCGATGCGAACGATGCCGATGGCCTGGCACATCTGGCCGAGGTCGGCTTCTACCGAGAGGTCCGGGTCAAAGGTTTCGACAGCATGCTGATCCGCACGCTGATCACCGCACGGCGCCAACTTCTTAAGATGCGTTTGCAGATATCCAATCAAATCCGTGGGTTGATGAAGACGTTCGGCCTTGTCGTGCCCAAGGGCGCCGGAAGCGTGTTCGAACGCAACGTTCGCGACCTTCTGCAGGGTGAAGAAAAGCTGGCGCGCATTGTTGTGCCAATGCTTCAGGCATGGAGTGGTATCCGATACCAAATCGCAGAGCTGAGCAAGCAGCTGGCCGCGACGGCGCGTGAGGACCAGCACTGCCGTCTGCTCATGTCAGTGCCCGGTGTAGGCACCGTCACAGCCACTGCCTTTGCCGCAGCGGTGGAGGATCCGGCCAACTTCAGGAACTCGCGCGCCGTGGGCGCATGGGTAGGCCTGACCCCGAGGCGCTACCAGTCCGGCGAGGTCGATAATGATGGTCATATCTCGCGCCGTGGCGACAATCAGTTGCGCGGACTGCTATATGAGGCGGCCGCGGTTATCCTGAACCGGTCGACGGATACCAGCAGCCTGCGAACCTGGGCGTTGGAGCTGAAAGATCGGATCGGCTTCAAGCGAGCGGCCGTAGCGTTGGCGCGCAAGCTGGCGGTGATCATGCATGCGATGCTTCGGACGGGCGAGCTGTTTGATCCGCACGGAGGAACGCAAGCCGCTGTCTGATACCTCGGTCGCTCGCCTGCGACGATTCCGCCATACCATTCCACCAACAGCGTTCTTACAGACGCATCAAGCTGTCCCTGCCGGGACGTGGCTGAGATCATTCCGCGAAGCGGGAAGCAACTGCCTCGGTAAGCAGATTGCGCAACGAACATAGGAAGATCTCACCTGCGAAACTCATCCTGCGGCGATCATCGCGTCGACCGCGTAGACGACCCTGTACCCGGCATTCGGACGAACGAGAATCGACAGAAAGGACGACGGCCTTGCACTCACCCCCTTGACGGTCGAGCGATTAGACGACCTGCTTCGCGACGGCCTGCGCCGCTGCCAGGTCCTCGGCGAGGCTGCCCTGCGTGACGATGGATGCGCGCGGCTGTGGGCCGCACAGCGCGATCGCTTCCTCGGCCTGAAACAGCCATCGGGGCGTTCGATTGTCGAGCCGGACGCGCCAGATGCTGCCCTGCACGAGGCCCCTTAGATATGGGCAATACCGGTGTCATCGACCAATTCCTGGCCACTTTCACCCGCTATATCGACAGCGGTTTCGGCCTGCTTGGCGGCGAGGTCGCCTTCGTCGCCACCACACTGATCGTCATCGACGTGACGCTCGCCGCGCTCTTCTGGAGCTGGGGCGCTGATGACGACATTCTTGCGCGGCTCGTCAAGAAGACGCTCTTCGTCGGTGTCTTCGCCTATCTCATATCCAACTGGAACGGTCTCGCTCAAATCGTCTTTGAGAGTTTTTCCGGTCTTGGCCTGAAGGCGAGTGGAACCGGTTTCTCGGCGCAGGACCTGCTGCACCCCGGCAAGGTGGCGCAAACCGGCCTCGATGCGGGACGACCATTGCTTGAGGCGATCTCCGGTTTGATGGGCTACGTCTCCTTCTTTGAAAACTTCATCCAGATCGTCTGCCTTCTGTTTGCCTGGTCGCTGGTCTTGCTCGCCTTCTTCATCTTGGCGGTGCAGCTCTTCGTAACGCTGATCGAATTCAAGCTGTCGACGCTGGCCGGCTTTGTGCTGATCCCCTTTGGCCTCTTCGGCAAGACAGCCTTCATGGCCGAACGCGTGCTTGGCAATGTCATCTCATCGGGCATCAAGGTGCTGGTGCTGGCCGTCGTCATCGGCATTGGCTCGACGCTGTTCGGCGAGTTCACTCAAGGGTTCGGCGGCGAAAACCCCACCATCGACCAGGCTATGGCAATCGTGCTGGCTGCATTGTCACTTCTTGGTCTCGGCATCTTCGGCCCGGGCATTGCCAACGGCATCGTCTCTGGCGGACCGCAACTCGGTGCGGGTGCCGCCGTCGGTACAGGGCTGGCCGCAGGCGGCATGGTGCTTGCCACCGGCGGCGCCGCAAGCCTCGCGGTCAGCGGCGGCTCGGCGGCTTTCTCCGCAGGCAGCTCCATTGCGCGTGGCGGCTCGATTGCAGGCGCCTCGGGCGGCACCGCAGCTGCCGCCTCCGCCCTGGGCGGCGGCGTTGGGAGCGGCGGTGTTTCGCAGAATGGCTCGCCGCTCAGGCGCGCCGCCGCGCGTGCCCATGAATCCGTGCAATCGACCTTCTCCGCTAGCCCACGGTCCGCCGACACGCAGCTTGGGGACACCGCGACAGCGGGGACGGCCGGGGGCAATGCCGAACGCGCAAGCGACCCTTCCGCCTCCCGCGCGACCGGCCCGGGCGAAGTAGCACAAAATACACCCGACTGGGCCAAGCGCATGCAGCGGTTCCAGCGCCTGTCGCACGGGGTACAGACCGCTGCCCACGCAGTCCGCGCTGGCGACGCCCATGGCAGCGGTATTTCCGTTTCTCTCTCCGAAGGCAAATGACCCATGAACATCTTTCGACGGCCCGCCACCCACTACGGCAAGGCACCTCAGCCCGAGACTCCGTACCAGAAGGCAGCGCAGGTCTGGGACGAGCGCATCGGCTCTGCTCGCGTGCAGGCCAGAAACTGGCGCTTGATGGCCTTCGGGTCGTTGATCCTGTCGGCCGGCCTGGCCGCCACGCTCGTTTCGCAGTCACTGCGAGGGACCGTGGTCCCTTGGGTCGTACAGGTTGACACGCTCGGACAGGCGCAGGCACTCGCGCCCGCCACCGCGGACTATAGGCCAACCGACCCGCAAATTGCGTGGCATCTCGCCCGTTTCATCGAGCAGGTCCGCTCCATCCCGGCCGATCCGATCGTCGTGCGTCAGAACTGGATGCGCGCCTATGAATGGACCACCGACGGGGGTGCCGCGGCACTCAACGACCATGCCCGTGTCAACGACCCCTTCTCCAAGGTGGGCAAGCAGCAGGTCTCCGTCGATGTCTCGTCCGTCATTCGTGCCTCGGCGGACTCCTTTCGCGTCGCCTGGACCGAGCGTCACTACGAAAACGGCCAGCTCTCCACCACCGAGCGATGGACAGCCATCTTGACAACCGTGATCCAGCCGCCACGCGACGCTGAGCGGCTGCGGGCAAATCCGCTTGGGATCTACGTCAACGCCATAAACTGGTCGCGGGAGATGAGCCAATGAACCAGCCATTCGGTGTCATCGCCACTCCGGCTCTGAGGACGTCGGCGCTTGCCGCGGCGTTGTTGTCGGGCTCCCTGCTTGCCGGTTGCGCCACACCGCAGAAACCACCTCAGATCTCCTATGACGCGTCCGTGCCGCCTTTGCCCGCCGCTCCGGTGGCCGCACTCGATGAGAGGCCCAAACCGCTGCACGTTCCACCAGGGTGGGTCCCGGCCCGCGGCGGTTTCGCCGGCAGCACGCCGGTGGCGCGCGTCGAGAACGCCAACGCGGCGGCGCGGGTCCAGCCGCGTCGTGAGGGCTATTACAACGCCATTCAGATTTATCCTTGGAGTGAAGGAGCCCTTTATCAGGTCTATGCCGCTCCAGGACAGATAACGGACATCGCACTTGAGCCTGGCGAAAGCCTGACTGGTGAAGGTCCAATCGCGGCGGGCGATACGGCGCGCTGGATCATCGGTGACACCGAAAGCGGAGCGGGCGTCACCAGGCGCGTCCATGTGCTGGTCAAGCCTTCGCGCTCGGACATCAACACCAATCTCGTCATCACCACCGACCGGCGCAGCTACATGATCGAGCTGCAATCGGGCGAGAAGCCGTACATGCCCGCCGTGTCATGGGCCTATCCCGCGCCGCCGGCCGGACAAGCGCGTGCGATCCCCGCGACACCTGTGATTCCCGTCATCACCGCACGCAACTACCGCTATGGTCTCACCGGCGACGCGCCCCCCTGGAGGCCCGTCGGCGTCTATGACGACGGCAGGCGGGTCTATGTCGAGTTTCCACGCGGAATCGTGCAAGGGGAGATGCCGTCCATCTTTGTCATCGGCCCGGACGGCGAGGCCCAGATTGCCAACAGCCGAATCTACCAGAACACCCTGATCGTCGACCGTCTCTTTGGCGCGGCGGAACTGCGGCTTGGCAGTGGCAAGCGGCAACAGACCGTCAGGATCGTTCGCACCGATGCCACGAAGAGAGGTCTGTGGATGTCAGGCAGCAACGCGGCGCGGAATGCAAAGAACGCCTTTCGTCAAAGGGGAGGGGAGCAATCATGAGCGAGAACGCGACCCCGGCTGCCCCCATGCAGCTTCGCGCCGATCCGCCGCGCGTCACGCGGCTGTCGCGCAAGGTGCTCGCCGGTATCGGCTTATGTGCATCGCTTGGCGTCGGCGGCGCGCTGATCTACGCGCTTCGGACGAGTGAAGCCAGCAGGCATGGCGACGAGCTCTACTCGACGTCCAACAGGCAGCCCGCTGACGGACTGGCCAGCCTGCCGCGCGATTACACTGGTCCCGTTCTGGGGCCGCCGCTGCCCGGCGATCTCGGCCGGCCGATCCTAGACGCCCAGAACAAGGGACAGCCCGTCGTGCCGCCGATCGTGGCGACACCAATGGTTGATGAGCCAGAACAGCGCCGGCGAGCCGAAGAGGAGGCGGCCCGAACCTCGCGTGTCTTCTTCCAGACGGGGCAATCAACGGCGGCGATGGTCGAGACCCCGACCGCAGGAACTTCTCCTCCGACTCTTGGCGGCGCCGAACTTGCCGGTCAGATCGGCCAGCCGACCACGCAAGATCGTCAACTTGGCTTTCTGAATGCGGCCACTGATCGGCGCACCGTGGCGCCGGATCGCGTCACGCCGCCGGCGTCGCCCTACGTGCTCCAGGCAGGGGCTGTCATCCCGGCGGCCCTCATCACCGGTATCCGTTCCGATCTGCCCGGTCAGATCACCGCCCAGGTCACTGAAAATGTCTATGACAGTCCAACAGGTCGCTCGCTGCTGATCCCGCAAGGGACGCGTGTCATTGGCCAGTACGACAACGGCGTCGGCTTCGGCCAGCGGCGCGTGCTGCTTGTCTGGAACAGGCTGGTCTTTCCCAACGGACGCTCCATTGTTCTTGAACGCCAGCCTGGCTCTGACGCCCAAGGCTATGCCGGACTTGAGGACGGCGTCGACTATCATTGGACCGAGCTGTTCAAGGCGGCCGCACTTACCACGATGCTCAGCGTTGGCGCGGAGGCCGGCTCGTCCGGGCAGGAAAGTGACCTCGTGCGCGCCTTGCGCGGCGGCGCCGCCGACAGCCTCAGCCAGGTGGGCCAGCAGATCGTCCAGCGCCAACTCAACATCGCACCGACACTGACGGTACGGCCGGGCGCGAATGTGCGTGTCGTTGTTACGCGCGATCTCGTGCTCGAACCCTACAGAGGCTGAAAATGGCCAAGCTGAAACTCGGTCCGATTGCAGACGACAAGCCGGTTAAGCTCACAGTGGAACTGCCGGCGCCGCTGCACCGCGATTTGGTGAAATACGCAGAAGTCCTTGGGCGCGAAACCGGGCAGCCTAATGCCAGTCCATCGCGCTTGATCGCGCCGATGCTTGAACGGTTTATCGCAACGGATCGCGGCTTTGCCAAAGCAAAGAAGGAGGAGCCTTAGATTGCTGACGCCTCCCGGTGATTCAGCGGGGGTCTGGTCAAGGGGGAGCAGCGTTCTATTCCCGGGAATCCGGGCCGCGTAACATTCAAAAGCTACGAGGTCGTCGCCATAGACCGAAGCCTTGTCAACGACCATCAGACGCGAACATGAATATCCAGCGACAGCCTCGTCCTATCGCCGCGCCCGCTCGAAGGCGTGGTGTAGAAAGTCGAGACACTGCGGGTATAGGATGTCCGGGTTGACGACGCTCACCCAACGCATGCGCCCGTAGTGGGGGTGCGGGAAGAAACTATCCCGAATTGCATAGTCGAATTGGGACGCGTCCAGGGCCTTTCGCGTCACATGATTTGGAAACAGCGCTTCAAATTCGCCGCGGCTGAGTCCCATGTTGAGTCGAAAATCTCCCTCAGCGTCCAGCTTGGAAAAAGTGTCATAGTCACTGTCGCGTGTAACGATCGTGGCAAAGGGCATTGTCCGTTCCTGGCCTCTGAAAAAGAACAAGTCGGGGGTGGTGGTGTCGATGTGTAGATCTGACCCCAATGCGAGGATGTCCTGCTTTACGGTGTCAAGCGGTATGGGCATAAGACTCCTCCCGTTTAGCCAAAGTTGGTTAAACCCATAGCTCGCTTAGCCAAATTTGGCCATAGAGATTATCTACGAGATTGGGAGCATAATATGAACGTGATCCGGCTTCTGGTTTATGGCGCCATCCGGGAACTCGGCGCTGCCCATGGCTATGCCGTGCGCCGCCAGTTGGACAATTGGCATGTCGAAACCTGGGCCAAGGTGCGCTCGGGTTCGGTCTACCACGCAATCGGACAGTTGCAGAAGGAAGGCAAGCTTGTCGAGCGCGGGCGGGAGGACGGCGAGCGCGGCGCGGACCGGACTGCCTTCGCGTTGACGCACGATGGCGAGGCGGAGTTTTTTGGCCTCCTCGAAGAAGCCTTGGGCAGCTTTGAGTTGACCCACTTGAGCGCCGGGATTGCGTTTCTGGACCTGCTGGCACCTGAAAGGGCCCGCATGCTGCTGGTGGCTCTTCATGATAGGCTGACGGCCAATCGCGACCACCTGACGCGTCTCGCGGCAGCAACAACGCGACAAAAAACGGCGCCTCGCACCTCCGACCTGCTCGAACTTTGGATCGGCTACCTGGAAGTCACGGCGCGCGCGGTGGATCAACTCAGTGCGGATTTCGCATCAGACGGGACAGCCGAAACCAAGGCTCATGCCGGAGGGCAGGCGAAATAGACGTTCAGGAAACCGTAGAGTTCTGGATGCTCAGGACCGGCTTCGCGCGCTCCTTCTCCTCGTCGAAATCGTCACGGTGCTCGTGCGTGGATTCAGTCGATCCCGGAAGCCGATGAATCTTTCGACTAAGGATGGCGAAGAGATGTTCCTCAGCGCCTTTTTCCCATGGCCGTCCCTGTGGGCCTTCAGCCCAAAACCGAGTTCGCGCGCCGCTCCCTGTGAGGTTTGCCACCGCGTTCGAGAATGCGAGTTTCCCTTGGTGGATCGCAAGCGGCTACGCGACCGACCTTTCGTCGGAAAACAACTTCGACGGCCGTAAGGGCCAAATGCGGCGTTGACGCCAACGGTACCGGATAATATCATTTCTGCATGGTCGAGAAGGATACCAATATTGTCTCCCGGTTCGCCGGCATCCCAGAAGGCGGGATGCCGGGACATCGGCCGTTTTAATATCGACAGCGGAACGATACCTAGGCCTCGCCGTTCGTGGACGAGGCTTTCCGCATGACCTGTGCCTCGTCGCATCACGTTTTGATGGAGTTATCATGGCACAAAATATCTACGACGATCCGAACTTCTTTTCTGGCTATAGCCAGCTTCCCAGGCAAGTTCAGGGCCTCTCCGGCGCTCCCGAATGGCCCGCGATACGCGCTCTACTTCCTGACTTGGCCGACAAACGGATCGTCGACCTTGGTTGTGGTTTCGGCTGGGCTTCTCGCTGGATGCGCGAACAGGGCGCGACATCCGTTCTCGGGATCGATTTGTCCGAGAACATGATCTCGCGTGCACAAGAGAACACGAGTGACAATGCGATCACTTACCGCACCGCAGATCTCGAAACGCTTGAGTTGCCCGAAGCAGCTTTTGATCTCGCTTATAGCGCCTTAACATTTCACTATATCCGCGATTTCGAGCGCCTCGCTCGCATGGTTCATCAGTCGCTCGTGCCTGGAGCGGATTTCGTCTTTATCATCGAGCATCCGATTTTCATGGCGGCCGCCCACCCGCGATGGATCAAAGATGAGAACGGTCGGAAGACCTGGCCTGTGAACCGCTACGCTGTTGAAGGCGAGCGCCGGACCGACTGGTTTGTAAAAGGAGTGGTCAAGTATCATCGGACCGTTGGTACGACACTCAACGCATTGATTCACGCCGGATTTACAATCAAAGCCGTGGAAGAGTTCGCGCCATCGCTGGAGCAAATCAGAGAAAATCCAGCTTTGGAGGAAGAACTAGAGAGGCCTATGATGCTTCTCATATCCGCAAGGCGGTAGCACATCGGAGTTCTTGTCTGATGTGCTGATCACGAGGAGGTTCCAATGGGGCGGGCCGGCGAACCGGAGGAGATTGGACCCCTCGCGTCTATCTGGCATCGCCGGCTCGAGTTATGTGACGGGTGCGAGTTTCGTTATCGACGGCGGCTACACCGTTTGGTGATTGTTTGTAAATGAAGGTGGCAAGCTGCTCGGAGGTCAGCCGTCTGTTGGGGCCTCTCGGCCAGGTGGACGAGAATGTGCAGGGTCGAGGAAAGCCGGCCGTTGCGTTTCATGTAACTTAGTCAGTTACGATTCGCGCCGATGTCAAACACGCACCTGCGCTCATGCGGACCAGCGGGAATGCCTAGAGCAATTCCAGGAAAAGCGTGAAAGGTTTTCCGTCAGGAATTGCCTCAAAACAAAGAGTTAGAGCGGTTTGCCGCTTCCGTCAAACGGTGAACGGCGCTAGGCGGGCAAAGCGCGGAAACTCATCCGAAAGCAGGCGCCGTTCGGCCTGCCGTCGAGGATCTCGATACGCCCGCCATGCACTTGCATTATCTCCTGCACTAGGTTGAGGCCGAGCCCGGCGCCGTGATCCTGCGGGCGCAGCCGGTAGAAGGGCTCGAAGACGCGTTCCCGCTCGCTCAGTGGAACGCCGCCGCCTTCGTCCCGCACCTCGATGACGGCGGGAGCTGCAATGCTGACGGTGATCTTGCCCGAGCGGCCGCCATGTTCGATGGCGTTCTGGACGAGATTAGTCACGGCGCGTTCGATCGCGGTGCGGTCGCCGGAGGCGAAAACTGTTTCTCTTTCGGGTTCGAACGACATTTCGTATCCGGCCGAAAACGCCATCGGCGCGAGGTCGACAATGACGCTGCGCGCAATCGCCACAAGGTCGACCTTTTCAAAAGAAGTGACCTGTCGGTCGAGACGCTGCAGGTCGAGCAGCTGGTCGGTCAGCGTCGAAAGCCGCGCGGCGTCCTGCAGCAGCCGCGCCCGTTCCGGTGTCGCCGGCAGCGCGGCGAGGCGCGTGTTGAGGATGGCGACCGGTGTTCGCAGTTCATGCGCCGCGTCGGTCAGGAAACGCTTGTGGCGCTCATAGCCCTTGTCGAGGCGCGACAACGCTGCATTCACCGCCTTCACCAGCGGTGCCACCTCCAAGGGCACGTCCTTTAGCGGCAACTGCGCGCCGCGCTGGTCGACGTCGATGCGCCCCGCCTCGGCCGCCGCATGGCCAAGGCCCGAAAGCGCACCGCGCACCACCCAGGGTGTGGCGAACAGCGTTGCCAGTGCCATCAGCCCGGCAAGCGGCAGTATCCCCTGCAGGAAAAATTGCGGCGCCTGTTGGAGCAGCCGCATGAGCGAAAGCCCGCCCTTGGTGCCGGTGAAGATCTGGACATTGCCTGCCGCCGTATCGGTCCAGCGGATCTTTCCTCCGGGCGGCGCGGCTTGCCCGATCGCCTGGTCGATACGGGCATCGCTGATGGTGTCCAGCAGTCCGGCGAAGGGCTGGAAGATGGTCGGCACCGTTCCTTCCTGTAGCCGCTGCCCTTGCCTGTCGCGAATGATGAACCAGAGGTCCGGAACCCCAGATCGCAGCTTTGCCATATCCGGCGTCTCGTTGAGAACCAGCTTGCCGCTGGCATCGCGTGCCACCGCATCCGCCAGCACGTCCATTGTGCCGTCCTCATAGTCGTGCGGAATGAGACCCGTGGCCAGCATGGCTCCAAGAATGCCGACGATGATCAGTGTCAGCATCGCGCATTGCAGCAACGCGATGCGCAGCACCAGGCTCCATTTCAGCGAACGCGGGCGCTTGATTGTCATGTCGTCTCGCGCAGGAGGTAGCCGACGCCGCGAATGCCGTTGATTGTCACGCCGCCGTCGGCGAGTTTTCGGCGCAGGCGCGAGACATGAGTGTCGAGCGCGTTGGACTGGATCTCGTCGTCGAGGCCGAACATGAAGTAATCGCGGAAGCGGTGGCCACCTGAGATGTGGCGGCGATGTTCGAACATCTGGCCGGCTGGCTGTCCTCCGATAGGATGAAGAACGGGCTCTCGATCGACACCGGGCCCAGCCACCGAACGGAGGACAGCCATGGAACACTATATCGGTCTCGACGTATCCATGAAAGAGACGGCAATATCGATCCGGCAGAACGGTAAGAGGATTTGGCGGGGCAAGTGCGCGTCCGATCCGCAACTGCTTGCGGCGGTGATCCGCAAGCGCGCACCGCATGTCCGGCGGGTCGTGTTCGAAACGGGGCCGCTGTCGGTGTGGTTCTACCATGCGTTGACGGCAGAGGGCCTGCCGGTGATCTGCATCGACGCGCGGCATGCCAAAGCCGCGCTCGACATGGCCGCGAACAAGACCGATGCGAACGATGCCGATGGCCTGGCACATCTGGCCGAGGTCGGCTTCTACCGAGAGGTCCGGGTCAAAGGTTTCGACAGCATGCTGATCCGCACGCTGATCACCGCACGGCGCCAACTTCTTAAGATGCGTTTGCAGATATCCAATCAAATCCGTGGGTTGATGAAGACGTTCGGCCTTGTCGTGCCCAAGGGCGCCGGAAGCGTGTTCGAACGCAACGTTCGCGACCTTCTGCAGGGTGAAGAAAAGCTGGCGCGCATTGTTGTGCCAATGCTTCAGGCATGGAGTGGTATCCGATACCAAATCGCAGAGCTGAGCAAGCAGCTGGCCGCGACGGCGCGTGAGGACCAGCACTGCCGTCTGCTCATGTCAGTGCCCGGTGTAGGCACCGTCACAGCCACTGCCTTTGCCGCAGCGGTGGAGGATCCGGCCAACTTCAGGAACTCGCGCGCCGTGGGCGCATGGGTAGGCCTGACCCCGAGGCGCTACCAGTCCGGCGAGGTCGATAATGATGGTCATATCTCGCGCCGTGGCGACAATCAGTTGCGCGGACTGCTATATGAGGCGGCCGCGGTTATCCTGAACCGGTCGACGGATACCAGCAGCCTGCGAACCTGGGCGTTGGAGCTGAAAGATCGGATCGGCTTCAAGCGAGCGGCCGTAGCGTTGGCGCGCAAGCTGGCGGTGATCATGCATGCGATGCTTCGGACGGGCGAGCTGTTTGATCCGCACGGAGGAACGCAAGCCGCTGTCTGATACCTCGGTCGCTCGCCTGCGACGATTCCGCCATACCATTCCACCAACAGCGTTCTTACAGACGCATCAAGCTGTCCCTGCCGGGACGTGGCTGAGATCATTCCGCGAAGCGGGAAGCAACTGCCTCGGTAAGCAGATTGCGCAACGAACATAGGAAGATCTCACCTGCGAAACTCATCCTGCGGCGATCATCGCGTCGACCGCGTAGACGACCCTGTACCCGGCATTCGGACGAACGAGAATCGACAGAAAGGACGACGGCCTTGCACTCACCCCCTTGACGGTCGAGCGATTAGACGACACCGCTTCCATCAGCGCCTCGCGCTGCACCATGCGGCCGGTGCGCCGCATCAGGGTTTCCAGCACCAGGAGTTCGCGGCGCGGAAGGCTGAGCGGCTCGCCACGGATCGACACCTCGCGCTGCCCGACATCGAGCACCAGATGGCCGGTGCGGATGAATTGCGACTGCATCGGTACCGGACGCCTGAGCAGCGCGCGCAACCGAGCCAGCAATTCCTCGAAGGCGAAAGGCTTTGCCAGATAGTCGTCCGCGCCCATGTTCAGCCCGTCGACCTTGTCCGACGTGTCGCCCTTTGCCGTCAGCACCAGCACGGGCGTGGTGTTCTTTGCTGCGCGCAGTCTGGGCACCAGCGACAGCCCGTCGCCAGCCGGCAATTGGCGGTCGAGCAGGATGGCGTCGTAGCTGTCGGCGGCAACGAAGCCCTCCGCCTCCAGCAATGTGCCGGCGTGATCGACCACCATGTCGTGACGCTCAAGCGCGGCGCGCAGCGCCGAGACCATCTCGGGTTCGTCTTCGACCATCAAGATACGCATGCACCATCCTTGATAACGACATAGCCATGGCGCTACCGCGCCAACATTGCGCAAACATGGCAAAGCCGAATGATCGAACCCGGCAAGAGTTTTCTTTGCATCCGCGATATTGCGCAATGCCCATGCAATCCAGTCGCGCCAAACAGCGCCAGTCGGCAGGAACCGCCCATGCCGGCATCAAGGCGTCGGACCCGACTGCGCAACAGGTTCGGGTCCGACGCTGAAACGAAATCAAATGGCCGCACCAAACTGATTGTCGCGCTGCTGTCCGGATTGAGGTTAGCTATGTCTGCAAATGATGCTCTGTCTTTTCTCATGGCGTGGATGGTGGCGCCGTTCAGGATAGGCTCCGTCACACCGTCCAGTTCCAGCCTGGCGGCATTGATGACGCGCGATA
Source organism: Mesorhizobium opportunistum WSM2075 (assembly GCF_000176035.2). Lineage (NCBI taxonomy): Bacteria > Pseudomonadati > Pseudomonadota > Alphaproteobacteria > Hyphomicrobiales > Phyllobacteriaceae > Mesorhizobium > Mesorhizobium opportunistum. The sequence continues at coordinate 2,960,044 of NC_015675.1, forward strand.
TCGGTCCCGACACCGGCCCCGTGCTGGAGCTTGGTCCGGGAACCGGCCCGTTCACCCGGGCGCTGCTGGCGCGCGGGGTGAGGGAAGAGGATTTGACGCTGATCGAGTCCGATTCGGATTTTGCCGCATTGCTCAAGCGGCGCTTTCCCGCCGCCCGGGTCTTCGAAATGGATGCCGTCGGTCTGCGCCATCTGTCGCTATTCCAGGGGCCGGCGGTCGGCGCCGCCGTCAGCGGGTTGCCCTTCCGCCTGATCTCGCCGCGCAAGACGCTCGCCATTCTCGAAGGGGTTTTCGCAAATCTTCGCCCGGGCGGCGCGCTCTATCAGTTCACGCTCGGCCGGCGATGTCCGTTCGACCAGTCGTTGCTCGATCGGCTCGATCTAGAAGTCACGCGGGTTGGCCACACCTTCCGCAACTTCCCGCCGGCGACAGTCTATCGCATCGCCAGGATCAAGACGCTCAGCATCTATGACTGGCGCTTCGCATGACGGGGGCGCTGGCGGCAATCCTCGGCTTCGGTCTGTTGGGCGTCTTCTGCCTCGCCTTCACCGAAAAGCTCCTGCCAATCCCGCCCTCGCACGTGCTGCTGCTGTTCCTCGGCATGACCGCGGCGCCGCATGGTTCGACGCTGGCGATCCTGCTGCTGGTGACGACGCTTGCCTCCACCAGCGGCTGCCTTGTCTGGTATGCGGTCGGGCGCCGGATTGGACCTGACCGTGCCGACAGGCTGATCGAGCGCTTCGGCAGATACGTCTTCCTGCGCCATGCGACCTACCGCAAGCTCGGCCAAGCCTACCGCCGCAATCACGTCCGGGTCTCCCTGTTGGCGCAGTTCACCCCGACGGTGCGCAATTACCTGCCGATCGCAGCCGGCGCGCTCTGTCTGCCGGCCTTACCCTTTGCGGCCGCGACGCTGCTCGGCGCCACGCTCTGGAACGCCGGCTTTCTCACCACCGGCTATCTGCTGCGCGGCAGCGGCCAGGACCCGTTCACGGTGGGCCTGCGCATCATTGTCATTGTCGTGGCCCTGGAGACGGCCTTCATGCTTGCGCTGCGCTATGGCCCCGCATGCCGGCAGCGCATCAGGCAGGTGCTCGGCTGAGCGCCAGCTCTCCGGTCATGGGATAAGCTCTGCCGTCGGCTTTCCTTCGCTTCCGCGCCGGTGTTTGGTCCGGCCATGGCCTTCACCATCCGTCAGCTGCAGTTCTTCATCGCCATGACCGAGCAAGGCCATAGAGAGAATACGAAGGAAACGGCGAACCATCCGCTAACATGCTGATTTCCAAGGAAACGTTGACCCTCAGCGAATAGCATAATCGTTATTCGTCAACGGCTTACGAAGCGGTTCGCCTAAATTGATTCAAGAAGCTGACCCAGCCGCTCGTTGACCGCATGTTCTACCGAATGGCAGCAATGCGCCGCATGTCGTTTATTCCAGCTATCCGGTTCGGTCCCCACGCAGACACGGCTTGCGCCAAGGCAAATCGCGGCCGCACTGCAGAGGCTCTAACCGAAACGGTTGATCGATTGGCCTCGCTCCCCGGGCCGGAGTGCAAAGAGGCCGCCCTCATGCCGGCGCGATTCAAGATCCTCGGCGGTCATGGTAAAGCGCGCCGAGGTGATGAACAGAATATCGAGATCGGCACCGCCGAAGGTGCAGCTCGTTGGCCAAGAGCAGGGCAGTTCGACAATCCGATCCAGTCGGCCGTCCGGCGCGATGCGGGCAATGCAGCTGCCGCCCGCGACCCGGCAGTTCCAGATGTGACCTTCGGCATCCATGCAGGAGCCGTCCGGCAAACCGCGCTGGAAGTCGCCGAAAAGCAGTCGCCGATTGGTGAGCCGCGAAGAGCCGCTGTCCCAGGCATAGCTGTAGAGTTCGTTCTTCATTGTGTCGGCGGTGATGAAGCGACCGTCCGGTGTCCATGCCATGGTGTTGGTGATGCCGAACCGGTCGTCGGACAGGCGCGTTACGACGCCATCCGGAGCAACCCGAAAAAGCTGTCCGGCCTCCTGCGTGATGGCGACGGGAGCATCATCGGGTCCGATGTTGTTGGCCATCGTGCCGATCCAGAACGAGCCATCGGGCGCGACGACGCCCTCGTTCAGCCGGATGTCGGGCCTGTCCGGCTCGATGGTCGCAATCGTTCGGAACGTCCCGCCGAAATCCCACAAGGCAATCTCGTTCCTGAGGCCGACAATTGCGCCTCCATCGGCGCGCAGGCCGATCGAGGTGACCAGATCGTGCGTCTCCCAAGACTCGTGAGCCAGGGTCAGCGGATCCAGCCGGTGGATCCTGCGGCCGATAATGTCGATCCAGACCAGCCGGTTGCGGCGGTCGTCCCAGACCAGGCTCTCGCCGACGACGTCGCGCGCATCGAAGAGCAGGCCAGCATTCATGTCGTGCATGCGGTTCCTCCAGGCGAGCGCATCCAGAAACGCACTTGACACATATCTTTCCCATGAACTAACAACAATTAAATAATAACCTGTCATACAGGTTTCGAGGGGACAACATGCAGGCTCCGACGGAAACGACGGGTGAACCGAATCCCGGCCTAGTGATCACGGCGATCCAGGCGATCACTCAGCACATCCGCACCGCGGGCCTTGCGGCGGGCGATCCGCTGCCGAGCGAAGCGGCCATGACACGCCAGCTCAATGTCTCGCGAACCGTCGTGCGCGAAGCGTTCCGATCGCTTTCGGCAATGCGCCTGATCGACATGAGCGCCGGGCGCCGCGCCACCGTGGCCAAGCTCGATACCGGCGCCATGTCGATGGTGATCGAGCACGGCATCACCACGCAGCAGATCAGCGTCCATCAGGTCTATGATGTCAGGCGCACGATCGAGATGCGCACGGTGGCGCTCGCGGCGCTCCGCCGCACCGAGGCGGAAGCCGCCGCAATCGCGCAATCCGCCAGATTGATGCGAGAGAATTTCCAGGACCCCGTGATCGTCATGGAGCACGACATTGCCTTTCACGAGGCGATCGCGGCGGCTTCGCACAACCCGGTCTTCTCGCTGATCGTCACCGCCTTCAGCGGGGTGACGCGCCGCACCTGGGTGATCGGCTGGCGAACACGCTCTTCCAGCGAAGACCAGCTCAAAATGATCAAGGGGCACGAGGACATAGCCGAGGCGATCCTCAAGGGCGATCCGCGCCTCGCCGCCGAGCACATGGCGCAACATTTCGACAAGAGCGTCAAGGCGCTCCTCGATGCGGGAATCGCCTGACATGAAGATCACCGCGATCGAGACCATTCGCATCGAGGAGCGGCCCAACCTTCTCTGGGTCGAGGTCCATACCGACGAGGGCATCACCGGGCTCGGCGAGACCTTCTTCCTGTCGCGCACTGTCGAGGCGTATCTGCACGAATATGTCGCGCCCCGGGTGATCGGCCGCGATCCTCTAGAAATCGACCTTTTGTCCGCCGACCTGGTTGGTTATCTCGGGTTCCGCTCCAGCGGCGCCGAGGTGCGCGGCAATTCGGCCTTCGACATCGCCCTGTGGGACATTTTCGGCAAGGTCACCGGCCAGCCGATTGCGCAGCTTCTGGGCGGCTTCAGCCGGCGCTCCATCCGCACCTACAACACGTGTGCCGGCACCGAATACATCAAGGACGCCAAGGGCCAGACGACCGCCAATTACGGCATCGGCGCCGGGCGCGACTACGACGATCTCAACGGCTTCCTCAACCGCGCCGGCGAGCTGGCCGAGGAACTGCTCGAGGACGGCATCACGGCCATGAAGATCTGGCCGTTCGATCACGCCGCCGAAAAGACGCGTGGCAACGACATTTCGGCGGCAGATTTGAAATCCGCGCTGCAGCCATTCGAGAAGATCCGCCGCGCCGTTGGCGACAAGATGGACATCATGGTCGAGTTCCATTCCATGTGGCAGCTGCTGCCGGCCATGAAGATCGCCCGCGCGCTGAAGCCTTATGCCACCTTCTGGCACGAGGACCCGATCCGCATGGACAGCCTCGGCGACCTGAAACGCTATGAGGCGGTCAGCCCGGCGCCGATCTCGGCCTCCGAGACGCTGGGCAGCCGCTGGGCGTTCCGCGACCTGCTCGAAACCGGGGCTGCCGGCATCGTCATGCTCGACATCTCCTGGTGCGGCGGCTTGTCGGAGGCGCGCAAGATCGCCGCGATGGCGGAGGCCTGGCGACTGCCCATCGCGCCGCATGACTGCACCGGTCCGGTTGTGCTCGCCGCCTCGACGCATCTGTCGCTCAATGCGCCCAACGCGCTGGTCCAGGAGAGCGTGCGCGCCTTCTACCGTACCTGGTACCGAGACCTCGTGACGGCGCTGCCTGAAGTGAAGAACGGCATGATCACCATACCGCCGGGACCGGGCCTGGGGCTGGCGCTCAACCCTGACCTTGGCAAGGTCTACACCGTCCAGCGCCGCGTCTCGAACAAGACCGACATCTAGAAAATCCAAAGGGAGGAATTGAAATGAAAAAACTGACTGCAACACTTCTGCTTGGCGTCGCTCTTTTCGGCGCCCAGACCGCCGCGCGTGCCGAGGGGCTGAACATCGTTTTCACGCACCATTCATCGGCATCGAACACCTTCTGGCAGGCGGTGAAGAAAGGCTTTGACGACGGCTGCGCCAAGGTCGAGGCCAATTGCAACATGGTCTTCACCCAGACCGAGGGCTCGATCGAACAGCAGGTCGCCAACATGCGCGCAGCCCTTGCCGCCAAGCCCGACGCGCTGCTGACCTCGATCGTCGACGACCATGCCTTCGATGACGTCATCAAGGAGGCGCGCGATGCCGGCGTGCTGGTGATCGCCGTCAATGTCGACGACACGGAAGGCGCCAAGGGCAACGCGCGGCAGGCTTTCGTCGGGCAGGGCTTCAAGCCGGCGGGCTATTCGCTCGCCAAGGCCATTTCGGAAAGCTTCCCGAAGGACGGACCGATCAAGGTGCTGGTCGGCATCTCGGCGCCCGGCCAGAACTGGTCCGAGAGCCGCGGTGCCGGCGTGATGCAGTTTCTCGAAGAATACAAGGCCGCGCATGCCGACCGTGACGTGTCGTGGGAGCGCATCGACAGCGGCACCGACCTTGCCATCACCTCCGACCGCGTCGGCGCCTATCTCAACGCCCATCCCGACACCACCGCCTATTTCGACACCGGGTTCTGGTGCGCCGGCGTCGCCCGTGTGCTGGCCGATCGCGGCGTAGCACCAGGCAAAGTCCTGCTCGGTGGCTTCGACCTGGTGCCGGAAGTGCTGCAGCAGATGCAGAAGGGCTACGTGCAGGCACTGGTCGACCAGCAGCCCTACATGCAAGGCTTCATGCCGGTGATGGAGGCCTATCTCAACAAGAAGATCGGCCTGGCGCCTTCCGATATCGACACCGGCCAGGGCATTGTGCGGCCCAACGCGGCTGATGCGATCATGGCGCTCTCGGCCCAGGGGATGCGCTGACTGCGCGGTGCCAATGAGCGACTTTCCATCGGCGGCGCCCGCGCGCCGCCGATGCATCAACAGAAGTTCGAATTCCTGGAGCCTGACGTGAAGCGTCTGTTCAAGACCTATCTCGAGAAGCCGGAGCTGGCCGGTCTGATCCTGCTCTTGCTGCTGATCGTCGTGTTCCAGATCCGCTCGCATGGCGTGTTCCTCAACCAGGACAACCTGCGCGGCATTCTCGGCATCCTGCCGGAGGCGGGGCTTGTTGCCATCGGCGTCACCATCCTGATGATCAGCGGCGAGTTCGACCTCTCCGTCGGCTCGGTGTTCGCGCTGATGCCGATGACGATGGCGGTGCTGATGGTGCATGGCGCCCCGTTCCCGCTGGCGCTGCTCGCCGGACTGCTTGTCGCCGCGGCCATCGGCTTCGTCAATGGCTACATCACCATCCGCTTCGCCATACCGAGCTTCATCACCACACTCGGCATGCTGTTCATGGCGCGCTCGCTCACCGTCGTCGTCTCGGGCGGCTTTCCGCCGCTGCTCCCGGCCGATCTGCCGAACTGGCTGTTCACCTCCTTCGTCGGCCCCGGCAACATGTTCCGCATGTCCTTCCTGTGGTTTGCCGGCATTGCGGTGCTGACCTCGCTGATGCTTTCGCGCACGAATTTCGGCAACTGGATCAAGGCCACCGGGGGCTTCCCGCCGGCCGCCGCCGCGATGGGCATCCCGACCGCCAGGGTAAAGATCATCTGCTTCATGCTCTGTTCGATGCTCTCCGGCTTCGCCGGCATGCTGCAGGTGCTGCGGCTCGGCTCGCCCTTGCCTTCGATCGGCGAGGGCATGGAATTGCAGGCGGTGGCCTCCGCCGTTATCGGCGGCGCTTCGCTCGCTGGCGGAATCGGCACCGTCGTGGGCGGCATCATCGGCACGACGCTTATCCGCGTCATCGACAACGGCCTCGTGCTCAGCCATGTCGACGCCAATTGGTTCAAGTTCGCCATCGGCTTCCTGACCATATTCGCCGTCGTCGCCAATGCCTGGATGCGCAAGCGCGCCAAGGCCATCAAGATGGAGGCTTGAGCGATGGCCGACGCGATCATCTCCGTCCACAACCTTCACAAATGGTATTCCGGCGTCCATGCGCTGAAGGGGGTGACACTCGACTTCACCCGCGGCGAGGCGCTTGGACTGGTCGGCGACAATGGCGCCGGCAAATCGACACTCATCAATATCCTCTCCGGCGTCCACACGGCGGACAAGGGCGAGATCAAAGTCGAGGGCAGGACAGTCCGCATCGCCAAGCCTCGCGACGCGATGGATCTGGGCATCGAGACGATCTACCAGTACAATTCCATGGTGCCGACCATGTCGATCGCCAGGAACCTGTTCATTGGCCGCGAGCCGACCCGGTTTTCGGTCCTCGGGGTCGGCTTGCTCGATCAGAAGAAGATGGCCAGCGAAAGCATCAGAGCAATTGCCAATGTCGACCTGCACCTGCGTTCGCCGGATGCTCTTGTCGGCGAGCTTTCGGGCGGCCAGCGGCAGGGCGTCGCCATCGCCCGGGCGATGCATTTCAAGTCGAAGGTGATGATCCTCGACGAGCCGACCAACCATCTCTCGGTCAAGGAGACGAGGAAGGTGATCGGCTTCGTGCGTGGCCTGAAAGAGCAGGGCATCACCGGCGTCTTCATCAGCCACAACATGCATCACGTCTTCGAATGCTGCGACCGCGTCGTGGCGATGGCGCGCGGCGAAATCGTGCTGGACAAGCGGGTCGCGGAGACGTCGATCGATGAAGTCCACAGCGTTCTGTAAAAGGTGGCGGCAATGACAGTCCTTGCCGATCGGGTCGTGCTCCTGACCGGGGGCCTTGGCTCACTCGGCCGGGCCCAGGCGGTGACGCTGGCGCGGGCCGGCGCGCGCGTGCTGGTGCTCGACCGCCCCGACAGTGAGGATGGGGCAGGAATTGCTTCGGCGCTGACAGCTGAGGCAGACGGCGACATCACTTTTGTCGGCTGCGACCTCAACCGGCTTGCGGAGGCGGAGGCAATGGTGGCGGCGCTCGCGGCGAGGCAAGGCGGCATCGACGTTTTGATCAACAACGCCGCCCTTATCATCAACCGGCCGTTCGAAGAATTCTCGCTGACCGAGTATGAGGACCAGATCCGGGTCAACTCCTCGGCCGCCTTCGCACTGGCGCGGGCCTGCGCGCCGGGGATGAAGGCGAAGGCCTATGGCAAGATCGTCAATTTCTGCTCGATCACGCTCAACGGCCGCTGGGACGGCTACGTGCCCTATGTCGCTTCCAAGGGCGCAATGCTCGGCCTCACCAAATCACTGGCGCGGGAGCTCGGGCCGCATGGCGTCAGGGTCAATGCCGTATCGCCGGGCGCCGTGGTTTCGGAGGCCGAGGCGCGGGTGTTCGGCGACCGGCTGGCGCAATACAACGACTGGATCCTGGAGAACCAGGGTCTCAAGACGCGCATCGAGCCGCATCACGTTGCCGATCTCGTACTGTTCCTCGCATCTCCCGCCTCGGACATGATCAGCGGGCAGAACATCGCCATCGACGGCGGCTGGTAAGGGATGGCCGGCCTGCTGGAGCTGCGCGACGGCCGCGCGCGTCTTGTGCTGGCGCCAGAGAAGGGTGCCGCCATTGCGCGCTTCGACGCGCTGGTCGGCGATGTGCCGGTGCCGTTGCTTAGGCCCGGTGATGGCACCGGCACCTCGGGCTGCCAGCTTCTGGTTCCCTGGTCGAACCGCATTTCAGGCGGCGGCTTCGAGTGCGACGGCCGTTTCCATGCCGTCGAGCCGAATGTGCCGGGAGAGGCCTTTCCGATCCATGGCGACGGGTTTCAGAGGGAGTGGCGGATTGCCGGCTGCAGCGCCACCGAGGCGGAATTGGTCCTCGACGCCGGTGGGATCGGCCCCTACCGATACGAGGCACAGGTTGTCTATGCGCTACATGACGGGGTGCTGGATGCCAGCCTCACCGTGCAGAATCGTGCCGGCATTCGCCTACCTTATGGCCTCGGCTTTCATCCATGGTTCCCACGCCGAGCTGGAACGACGCTTGAGGCGAAGGCGGCACGTGTCTGGCTGGAGGACGAACGTCATCTGCCGGTCGGCATAGCGCCTGTGGCCGATTACCCGGAGTGGGATTTCTCGCGACCCTCTTTGCTGCCACCAAGCTGGGTGAATAACGCATTCGGTGGCTGGGACCGTCACGCCGCGATCATGCAGCCAGAGGACGGTATCACCCTCTCGCTCACGGCTTCGTCGCTACTCGATGTTTTCATCCTCTATTCGCCTTCGACGGATGCCGGATACTTCTGCTTCGAACCGGTTTCGCATCTGGTCGACGCGCACCACAGCGGGGGCATGATGCGGCTCGAAGAGGGCGCCACCATGAGCGCCAACATTAGGATGGGCTGGAGTCATATCGGTTGATGTTGGCTGAAACACAATCATCAATCGAGCACGGACCCTATCTCTGCTGTCGTGTACAATGCCTGCTTCGGGCTGCGTGTCCGAGTTGAGCCGGATGGCGGGAAAAATCCTGTCCAAGAGCGTATTGGTTGGGTCGAAAGCGGACATCGCGGTCACCGACTTCTTCCGGTCCGACTATTCGCCAGGATCGAACTCACCTTTGAATAGGACTGTCGCGACCGGTCCAAGCGGATTGGCAATCCGGCTCTCCAGGATTTCGACGAGTTTGCGTCCGACCCCCGCTATGTCCACGAAATGAACGCCGATCTTCGCCGGCAGGAAGCGTGCCAGTCGCGTGCTGTCCCGAGTGACAATGTGGATGTCGCTGCCTGGCACAAAGCCTCTTCTGCCAACAGCGTGTAACGCCCCTAAAAGGCCCAGTTCGTTGGCGCATGCCAAGCCTCTCGGCGGATCTGACGACGCCAGCAGGCGATCGAACCAGGCTGCGCTCGATTCCACCGTGAACATGCCGTGCCCGATCAGCGACTGGTCTATCGGAATACCGGCCTCTGCCATCGCCCTTCCATAACCGGCGAGACGCATGGTGCTCGCCTGATCCTCCGGAACGAGGAGCTGCAGCGCAATACGTTGGCAGCCCTTGTCCATGAGCCGTCGGGTTGCCTCGTAGGCAATCTGTTCATTGTCGATATCGACATAAGGATACGCGGTATCCAGGTCGGTTCTTCCAAACGCGACGAATGGGATGCGTTCATCCAGCAGCAGCTTGACGCGCGGATCACCCGACACCAGGCGTGTGATGATGAGGCCGTCCGCGCTATGCGCCTGAAGCAGGCGCTGCACGCTTTCGACCGGGTCATCGTCGGGCGTGGTGGAATAGATGGATAGACTATAACCCGCTCTCCTCGCGGCCAGCGTCATGCCCTCGACCAGAGGGAGCTTCGCCAGATCGGAAAGGTAGTCGCGCGTTTCCATCGGTAGCACTGCCGTCAAGGTCAGGGTTCGTCCGGTTTTCAGCGCGCGACCATGATGGTTCGGGACATAGCCGACCCGCTTCGCCACCTCCTTGACGCGCGCCGTGGTCGAGGGATGCACTTCCGGCCCGTCCTTGAGAGCCCGCGATACCGTGGTCACTGAAAGGGAAAGTTCCGCCGCGATCTGTTTTAGATTGGACATTGTCGCCTGAATTCATTTGCGAAAGCGCCGGCTGATTTTGCAGAGCGTCGCAACGTTACCGGATTCCAACTCACGGTCAATCCAAGCTCTTGCTAAAGCAACTTGACTCCATTGTCTTTGGATGCAATCGTAACGTTACGATCAACAAAAATAGCTCATTTGAGCGACGTTTCGATGAGTCCTAGGGAGGAGAACCTATGTCTTGGCTGCGCATTTCCTTGGCCGCAATCGCGGTCACCGTTGCCTTGCCCGTTTCGGCCCAGACGGTCACCATCACGACCGCAGGCGGTGATTATGGCAACGCTATAAAGGAGGCCATGTGGGCCCCCGCTGCAAAAGAGCTTGGCTATGATGTCCGCGAGGAGACGCAGAGCGACGGCCTGGCAGCTCTCAAGATGCAGGTCACCTCGGGCGCGGTCTCGACAGACATCATCCACCTGGGCTCGCCGGAAGGCGCGCAGGCGGCCGCACAGTCGCTGCTGGAGCCGCTCGACTACAAGATCATCGATCCAAAGTCCGTGCCGGACGGCGCAAAGTCCGACTACTGCTATCCGTTCGACTCTTATGGCACCGTCATGTCGTGGAACACCAAGACCTATGGCGAGAACCCGCCGAAGACCTGGGCGGAGTTCTGGGATGTCGCCAAGTTCCCGGGCCGTCGCGCTCTCCGCGCCAATGCGCAGGATCTGATAGAGATCGCGCTGCTCTCCGACGGCGTGGCGCCGGCCGACGTCTATCCCGTGCTCAGCACGCCGGAGGGTCTGGATCGCGCCATCAAGCGGCTTGAAGCGATCAAACCGAATGTCTCGGTCTGGTGGACCTCGGGAGCGCAGTCCGCGCAGTTGCTGAAAGACGGCGAGGCGGATTTGCTGGTTACTTGGAATGGACGAGCCCAGACCGTGAAAGCCGATGGCGGCGCGGCCGACTACACGTTCAAGGGTTCCGTCATCGGCACGGACTGCCTGGCGGTGCCGAAGGGGGCGCCGAAAAAGGAAGCGGCCATGAAGCTCATCGCGGCGATGACACAGCCCGCCCGCGTGGCGAAGCTGACCGACTTCATCGCCTATGGACCGGTCAATCCTGCCGGCTATGAGGGCGGCCTTATCCCCAAAGACCGTCTTAAGACCCTGGCGACCGCGCCTGAAAACGCAGGCACTTCGGTGTTCTCAAATGCCAGCTGGTGGGTCAAGAACGGCGAGGTCGCCCAAAAGGCCTTTGATGAAATGATGAACCGCTGAGTCTTGAATTCGTCAGCTTCCAAAGCTGGAGCCCGTCATGAAGTCGCTCCCGATCACCATCGACGGCGTGCGCAAGACCTATGGGTCTTATGTCGCGCTGGATGATGTTTCGCTCGACGTTCAGGCTGGCGAATTCCTTACGCTGCTAGGGCCGTCCGGATCGGGCAAGACCACGTTGCTCATGGCCCTGGCCGGTTTTGTCCGGCTGGATCGCGGTAAACTCTTGTTGGGTGATCGCGACATCACCCGCCTGGCCCCCAACAAGCGAGACATCGGCATAGTCTTCCAGAACTATGCCCTGTTTCCACACATGAGCGTCCTGGCAAATGTCGAGTATCCGTTGGTGCTGCGCAAGACGCCGAAAGCTGAGGCCCGCCAGAGGGCGCTCGACACTTTGGCCCGCGTGAAGCTCGAAGGTTTGGCGGAGCGCAACATCGCCGCATTGTCCGGCGGCCAGCGCCAGCGGGTGGCGTTGGCGCGGGCGATCGTCTTCGAGCCACGCGTGATGCTGATGGATGAGCCGTTGTCGGCACTCGACAAGAATCTGCGCGAAACCATGCAGTACGAGATCCGGCGTCTGCACGATGATCTGGGGATCACCACGATCTATGTGACGCATGACCAGCGCGAAGCACTGATCATGTCAGATCGGATTGCGGTGATGAATTCCGGCCGCATCCAGCAGATCGACACCCCACAGCGGATTTATGATCGTCCATCGACACGCTTTGTCGCGGAGTTCATGGGTGAGGCCAACATCGTGGCCCCGGGATCTGTGCGCAGAATCGACGGCGCCGACGTGTCGCGCGAAGCATTGATGATCCGCGCGGAAAGCTTTCATCTTGATGCGACCCTCGTCGGGCGAGACGGAGTGGCGCTTGAGGGAATGCTGCGCGCCAAGGCGTTTCGCGGTGAGAACTGGCTTTTGACGCTGACGCTTGACGGCGGGCAAGAAGTCCTTGTCTGCATTCCGGCGGCGCTGGCCAGTGACTGCGCCGAACTTGCCGCCGGTCAGCGGGTGACCGCCTATGCACCAGCAGCGAAAGTTCACGCGATACCGGGAGCGGTGCCGTGACCTTCCTTGCCGATCCTGCTCTCGCAGCAGACGCTCGACGCGAGCGGCGGTTCTTCCTCTCGCTTTCACTGCCTGCGCTGTTCATCGTAGGACTGGCGGCGATACTGCCCATCGCCTGGATCATCCGGCAATCCTTCCTCACCACGGCGGGCGAGTACACCGTCGGCAACTACGAGAAGGTGCTTTCGAGCGGTCTGACATGGTCGGCGCTGGTCACAACCCTTGAACTGTCCCTGGGCACGCTGGCGATCTGCATTCTTCTCGGCACCCCTCTGGCGCTCGCCCTGGCCAGCACCAGACCAAGGGTGGCCAATTTGCTGATGGCCTTCGTCATGCTGCCCTTGTGGACCTCCATTCTGGTGCGCACCTATGGCTGGCTCGTCCTGTTGCGGCGCGATGGCCTGATCAACGCGGCTTTGACGGGTTCAGGCCTGACGGCCGAGCCATTGCCGCTGGTCTACAACTTCACCGGAACGCTCATCGGCATGGTTCACTACATGCTGCCGCTCTTTCTGCTGCCCGTTTATGCCGCGATGCGCGATATCGACGCCAACCTTGTTCGCGCCTCGGCGAGCATGGGAGCCACACTTGGGCAAACCATCCGCACCGTTATCCTGCCGCTTTCGACCGGCGGCATCTTTTCGGGCTCATTGATCGTCTTCATCTACACCATAGGCTTTTTCATCACGCCGGCGGTGCTTGGCGGCGGCAAGGTAAATCCACTGTCCACCCGGATCGAGCGCACGCTATCGACGTTCCAGGATTGGGGCTCGGCGAGCGTCCTGGGCATTCTGCTGCTCATCTTGATGGCCTTGGTGGGGGTGATGTTCCTGGCTGCGGGGCGGCTGATTGCCGGGCGCAAAGTCGGTACAGCCCATGCTTGAAGCCTATCCAGACAACAGGCTGGCCCGTATCCTCCTGTGGAGCTTTTGCGCGCTCATATTGGCGTTCCTGATGCTGCCGACGCTGGTGGTCGTGCCGCTCTCTTTTTCAGCGTCCGATCTCCTTGAGTTTCCGCCGCGCGCATACTCGTTGCGCTGGTACGAGAATTTCTTCGGTTCGGCGACATGGATGGCCGGGCTGAGGACGAGCCTGATCCTTGGGACATTGACGGCGACGCTCGCAGTGCCCCTGGGGCTGCTGGCCTGCATCTCGACCAACCGGCTCGGCGGAAGGACCGCCTTGGCCATTCAGGGCGCTCTGCTCACCCCGTCCATCGTGCCGGGCATCCTGCTTGCGATCGGTCTCTTCTTTGTGCTCGCGGCGCAACGTCTGGTCGGAACGCTGTTCGGCGTGCTGGTCGGGCATGTGGTGCTGGCCATTCCTGTCGCCTGCATTGTGTTGTTGCCGGCCCTGGCCCGCTTTGACTGGAACCAGGTGCAGGCGGCGCGAAGCCTCGGCGCAAACTGGGCGAGAGCCATTGGCGGAATAATCGTCCCGCAGCTTCAGATCAGTCTCTTGTCGGCCACGTTGATGGCCTTCCTGACTTCACTGGACGAGTCCGTTATTTCGATCTTCGTCGCCAGCGGTCAAAACAGCACGTTGCCGAAGCTTATGTTCCTGTCGCTGCGCGATCAGATCGACCCGACCATTGCGGCGATCTCGACATTGTGGACCGTCATCGTCTTGGTCGCCGTCCTGATCGTGAGCCTTCGCCAAAAATCATGACCGAGACTGGAAACATGCCGACAAATCATCACGCAGCCGTTGCTCCGGCGTGTCATTCAACGGACATACCCCAGGTGGGGTTGGCGATCATCACCGGCTCGGCCAACTGGGGGCTTGCCTTCCCGGAAGATGTTAAGTTCGAGAGTGTGCGCACCTTGCGGCGCGACATGAGTTTTGAAACGCCTTTCGGTCGCAGCGACAACTGGAAGCTGCTCGAGTTCGATGCGTCGATTACCGTCGAGGGCAAAATGAAACGTGCGTTGTGCATGTATTCGCACGGCAATCCCCGCGACCATATAGACCATTCCTGTCATCGCCGCGCGTTCTGGGTCTTGATGGAAGCGGGTGTGAGGCAAGTGCTGTCCTGCTCGACCATCGGCGCCGTCAACAAGGCGATCAAGCCCGGCGACATGGTCGTGAACGCCGATATCATCGAACTGACCCAGACCCCGTTTTCACTGCTTCCCGGCCGCCAGAGCTTCGATTGCTCGGGCAAGCAGATCGTCTGCCCAAGATGTGCGGCGGTTCTGGTCGAAACCGCCCGCCGTCATTGGCCAGCCGAATGCCGCGTTCATGGCATCGAGCAGCAGTTGGTCGCTGGCCACTGCTACGGTCCGCGGCTGACCACCCCAGCCGAAGCCTTGGCGTTTCGAAACCTGGGGGCGGATGTGCTCAACCATTCGATCGCCCCTGAGGCCACCTTGTCGCGCGAGATAGGCGCGTGTTTCGTGCCTCTTGCGTTCGTGACCGCAGGTTTCAACGACTATATGGACCGCAATCGCCAGGCATTGCTGCAGGAAGACGTGTTGCCGAGCCTCTCTATGACAGCCTCGCGGGTTGCGCTGGAGACCGCGGCACGTCTTCCGGCTAATCCTGAATGCTCTTGCCACGGCTTGAAGTCGCCCCAACCGGCGGAGCGGTCTACCCGGTTCTGAAAAGCAGCGACAGAGTCTGCATCGTTCACTCGCGACGATGCTCGCGCCGAACTGAGAGTCCGCTTTTGAAGGTCCCATGCCCGAAACGTCCGGGCTGCTTCCGCCCCATTTCTTGGCGAACCATCCGCTAGCGTATTTACTGTAGAAAACACTGACCCTCGGCGACCAACATATCTTTATTTGTCGATGGGTTGCGAAGCGGTTCGCCCAAATTGATTCAAGAAGCTGAGCCAGCCATTTACTTACGCCCCGTTGGCAGCTTTGCGCCTCATTCCGGTAGTTCGGGATGCCTTTGCCACTACCTCCTTCGCCAGCTCATGGGTTCCGACAGCGCCTGCATAACGTGGAGCTCAAAGGCGCCGGGCGCGTGGCTGGCCTCGGCCAACTGCCATGCATTCCACTCTCGGGCAATGCTGCCCTCGGCCAGAAGCACCGCGCGGTTGCACAGGCCGGGAACTGCTTCGACTACGTGGGTGGAGATGATGACGGCTTGGTGGCCGCTCGCCGCCGACGCAAGGATGACGCGTTTGACCTCGAAGGCGGCAAGCGGATCAAGGCCGTTCAGGGACTCGTCGAGGATCAGCAGCGGTGGCGCACCGAGCAGAGCCGCGGCAATAGCGATCTTGGCCTGCGTGCCGAGCGAATATTCAGCGATTAGCCGGTCGATCCAGCGCTTGAGCCCGAGCCGTTCGGCGACATTGACGCCAGGCCAGTCGTCTTCGGCGCAGCCGCGGATCGAGGCGACGAGCTGGAGATACTGCCGCCCGGTCAACGCCACCGGCAGATCGGATGGATCGATGGCGAGGCCGAAGCCCGACTTGGCGCGCTCCGGTGCATCGCCAAGGTCGACGCCGTTGATCACTACACTTCCCGCGAGCGGCCGGATCTGCCCGCTGATCGCTCTCAGCAAGGTGGACTTGCCTGAACCATTTGCGCCAAGCAGGCCAAGGATGTCGCCCCGGCCGAGCGAGAGACCGATGCCGCTGACGACCGCGTGGCCACCGTAGCCGGCGCTGAGCCCGCGAACCGCGAGGATCTCGGCAGGATCGATGCTGCTATCCATGGCGATATCTCCGTTGCGCCCGGTGCCACAGGAACAGGACAAGGGCGGCAAAGCCGATCAGCACCGTGCGCCCATATTCGAGCGATTCGTAACCGGTATAGGCGATGGCACTGAGGAAGCTCAGCGCGGCGACGAACGGCGCGGTCATGAAATAGGCGGCGAACACTGCATAGGCGCCGTTCAGCGCCAGCAGCCAGAAGCCAGTGGCGAGCGGCATCGCCCAGGCCGATGGCTCCGCCGCCAGGGCAGCACCTGCCGGCATGAGAAAGAAGGCGAGCGACAATTGCAGGGGAAGCCGCGCCAGGCGCAGCCATGCCCTGACGAAACCGATTGGAGCCGTGCGCAGCACCGACGAGCCGAGCGGATGGAACCGCGCGCTCAGCATGAAGACGAGAAGGCCGCCGGTCAGGCCGGCCATGGCCGCCGGCACGGCATCGTGATGAACGAGGCTGATCGCTGCGGAAAGGGCCGCGACGATGCCGAAGAAGACGGCCGCGCCCACCAGTCGCCAGGACGGGCGCACATGGCCAGCCGGCAGACCCCACGCCCAGCTGGAGAGCCAGGCTGGTGCGGAACGATCGAAGGCGCCGAGCCAGGGCCGGCGCCCGCTTGGATCCCTCGCCAGATCGGAATTGCTGATGCGGACCAAGTCGCGAGCGCTCCGCAGATGCAGCGCGGCTGTCGCGCAAAAGCCGGCGCCAAACAGGATCGCGGCGCCGAGACCCCAGGCCGGCGCCAGTGGCTTGACGATGACGAAACAGCCAAGGCCCACCGCCGCCGCCGCGACGACGAAAGCAATGGGAACGCCAAGCGTAAATGCCGCCACCGCTGCCATGCGCCGGCGCTCCCGAAGCGACAGCGGCAATGCCTTCAGGAAAGGCGCGAAGGCACGCGACAGGCAAAGTCTCGCTAGCGCGTTGCCAGCGGCACCGCCAAGAATGAGAAGCGCGCCCGGCAAACCAAGCAGCCACAGCGCCTGCTCCTGCCGCAGCGTGGCCGCCCCCGCCTGCAACGCGACAACGATGTCTGCGATGGCATAGGCAAGCAGAGCGCCGCCGCCGAGCCCAATCCAGGCAAGGTCGCGGCGGCGCATCGAGTGCAAGCCAGCCAAGAGCTCGCGCCGGAGCAGAGTCAGAACAAGCCTGTCGTGCCGCATTGTTCCATCTTCGCGATCGCAAGCCGGTTGGATATCGACATAGGTCGGCGACGATTGTGCCGCCAGTAGGGCCGTCGCGCCTCAACCTCCCACGGCGGCCTTGGCGTTGACATTCTTTAGCGCGGCCAGGAGATAGTCCTGCATGGTCGCCTGCAGGTTGGTCGTTGCGCTGCGCACCGCCGCCATCGCGTCCTTCACCGCCGCTTCGTCAAAGGGTTTGGCTGTTTGTGCCGCCGCCAGATTGGCGCGCGCGGCACGCAGCTCGCGCAGGGCCTGGAAGGTGCGCGCGCGGTTGTCGCGCAGAATGCCGCGGAACTCCTTCCTCACCTCCGGGGGATAGTTGCTGGCAATCTCCGACAACAGCACGCGCGCCGCCGCGCCCTGGCGCAGGCCGTGCATGGCATAACCGACCAGGAAGAAGTTGACGGCGAGCGAAAGGGTGAGCAGCACCAGCGTCGCCGTCCATATCCAGGAACGCTTCAAAGCGAGCCCTCCTCTGCCGGATCATCCGCGACACCGCCGCCATCGGCCAGCGACGATCCCGACGCCAGCGCCAGAAGCTCCGTATCGGAGGGATCGTCCTGCAGCCGCGCCACCTGGTAGCCTGCCAGCGTCGCCGCCACGAGCGCGCCAGCAACCCAGGCCGCGAACCCGGCCGGACCCAAGAGCAGGCGCGGCAGGAAGGACGGCCGGATCGAGCCGGCTTCGATGCGAGCCAGCACCTTGCGCGCCAGCGCCTGATCGTCGCCATCGGCCAGCGCCGCCTCGAGCACGAGGAGATCGAGCGCTGCATCCGGGTCGTCATTCCGCTCCGCTGCCATCAAGGCCAGCGCCTGCTGGCGGAAAGGCGCCGGCCATGCCTCGGCGGTATCGCCGAAGCGGCGCCTGCATCGTTCAAATTCGTCCCGTGTCATGAGGACTTCCTTTCACGGCCCACGGCCACCATTGCCAAATGATCCTTGAGTGCGCGCCGTCCGCGCACAAGCAATTGCTCGGCCGAGCCGACGCTGCTGCCCATCACCTCGGCAATCGCCGCGATGTCGAGGTCGCCGACGGCCCTCAGCAGCACCGCCATGCGCTGCCGTTCCGGCAGGCGCGAGAGCCCGTCGCGCACGATCGCCAGCTCCTGCCGCGCCACGGTCGTTGCTTCGGCATCCGCCTCCGGCGACGCGATGTCGTCCCTTATGTCGTCCAGCCCGATGAAACTGCGCAGCGCCCTGCGTCGACGCTGGTCGATGCAACGGTTGGCGGTGATCCGGTAGAGCCAGGTCGAAGCCCGTCCTCTGGCCGGATCGAAACGCGCGGCCTGTTTCCAGACGGTCACGAACACCTCCTGCACCACATCCTCGGCATCGGCGGCATTGCCGAGATAGCGCGCGGCAAACATCCGCAGCCCACGGCCATGGCGGGCGATGAGCTCGGACAGCGCGCTTTGGCTGCCCGCTGCGACGCGCGCCAGAAGCTCATCGTCGCAATGGGGCTCCTCATGTCGCACGGCGGCGCACATCCACGGACGAGACTGCTGGTTGGGCGAATCCGAAATTCGCATCGATCAGGAGAAGCACAGAAACGAACTTCGGATTCAAATCCATCACACCAGATGTCAGCGCCGCCAGCGGCGGAAGCCATGGACCGTGTTGCCGTTCGGGCCGGTGAAGCTGCCGGCCGAGCGGCCGTGGAACGGCCCGCGCGCCGACATCCGTTTTCCCGAAAAGGACTGCCCATTCGGCCCGGTACCAGAATAGCTGCGGGCACAGCGGTCAACAACGCCTCCTATGCATTTTGAGTTGGACGTGTAGGTGCCACCATTGGGACCGGTGCGGGTGGTCGAGCCGGTATAGACGTTGCCGTCCTTGCCAACGCTGCGGCTGATCTCGCCGCCATGCTCCGTCGGGCGCTGCCACTCCTCGGCCGAAGCCGGCGAAGCTGCCGACCAGGCAAGCATCGCACCGAGACAGAACATCGGAATTTTTACCGAAGACAACATGTCGTACTCCTTGTTTTGTAGAGGAATGAGAGCTGCCGATCATCAGTTGGCGTGGTCGGCGATCAGCTTGCGGACAGACGCGATCTCGTCGCCCGAGAGCTTGCCGTCACCGTCCCGGTCCGCGAGGTCGAACAAAGGCATGCTGCTGGCGAATTCCTGTTCAGAGACCTTGCCGTCGCCATTGGCGTCCATGCGCCGCCAGCGGCTGCCGAGCCGCGCCTGCGCGGCATCTGCCCGATCCATGATGGCATCGCGGGCGCTTTCGATCTCCTTCTCGTCGATGACGCCATCGCCATTGCGGTCGAGCCGCCTGAACAGGCGCTCTCGCACGGCTGTCATCTCATCCTTGGAGATGGCGTCGTCGCCATTGGTATCGATCCGTTGCAGGATGCGCTGGCCCGGCATGTCCTGTGCCTGCGCCGCGCAGAGCGGTGCAAGCCCGACGAGCAAGGCCGCAATCAGTACTGAGCGTTTCATGTTGATGTCCTTTCAGTGTCAGGCCGCGGGGGCGACTGCTGACCGATACGCAGCGAGAGCCGGGCTCCTACGCTCGACACTCAAGATTCTTTGCCGGCCTTGAATTTTCTGTCGCGGCGGGGATAGGCGGCTGTGCTGGCCGCACCTCGAAAAAATCATCTCGCTTTGCGTAGGACCACCACAGGCGCTGCGTAGAAGGCTCTGCAAGGACGGTCCGCGGCGGACCATCCGACCCAATGCGGAGATCAATATGAACAAGATCGTCATGGCCTTTGCCGGCCTGCTTCTTGGCGCGGGTAGCGCCTGTGCGGCGGACAGCGGTGCCAGGGAACTCTTCCGGCGCATGGACACCAACGGCGACCGCAAGCTCGAATTCAGCGAAATCCAGGCCGTGCGGGCGCAGATGTTCGACCGGATGGATGCCAACCACAATGGCTTGCTCGACGCGGGCGAAGTGCGCGGGGAAGTGGAACGGGTGAAGTCGAAGCGCGACTTCCAGGCCACGCAATTCGTCGGCTTCCAGGCCCAGGCCAGCCGCATTGACCGCAATGGAGACGGTAAGATTTCGCGCGACGAGTTTGCCGCCTTCATTCCCGGCCGGTTGCTGCAGGCGGACAAGAACGGCGATGGCGCGCTTTCGATTTCCGAACTGCGTGCGCTCCGACGTCAGTAATCCCCGAACCCTTCGACCCCATCCAACAGGAGTGAAAAGATGAAACGGACAATCACGGCGTTTTGCGGTTTGATGATTGGCGCCACCGGGCTCGCCTCGCCGGCCGAGGCCTTGCCTGTCGTGCCGGCCTCTGCCCCGGCGTCGGTCGCCACAGCGCCGACGCCAGTCTGGTTTCGGCGTGGCTTCTACGTCGTTGGCGGCGGATACTACTACAATGGCTATCGCGGCTATGTCCGCGTGCGGCCAGGCTATCGCTACTACAATGGCTACTGGTTCCCGGCAGCCGCCTTTGCCGCCGGTGTCGCGGCGGCGACCGTCGCACCGGTAGCACCAAGTCCGAAGATCCGATTGGAAGCAGCGCATGTGCGCTGGTGTTTCGAGCGCTACGTCTCCTACCGCGCCTGGGACAACAGCTACCAGCCCTATAACGGTCCTCGCCAACAATGTTGGTCGCCCTATAGTTGAGGGCTCTTCGCTGAGAGCCTTCAACCCTTTCAAGGCAGCATAGGAGATGACCATGATCGACAACCGCTCGATGCCCACGAGCACGGTCATACCGGTGCTTTCGTATCCCGATGTCGAGACGGCCAGCCATTGGCTTTGCGGGGCCTTCGGGTTCGAAATACGGCTGATGATCGGCAATCACCGTGCCCAGCTCGGCTTCGGAGACGGCGCCGTCGTTGTCACAGAATTGAAGTCTGGCGGACTGACGCGGACAGGTGGGCCATTCGCAGTGATGGTACGCGTCGAGGATGTCGACGCGCACCAGAGCCGAGCCGCGAGGCATGGCGCAGTTATTCTCAGCGGCCCAACGAGCCATCCCTATGGCGAGCGTCAATATTCCTGCCGTGACCTCGCCGGCCACAATTGGACCTTTTCGCAGTCGATAGCTGATGTAATGCCCGACGACTGGGGTCGCATCGTCGTGGAAAGCTCAAACGATCCTGATATGGAGAGCTGACACCGATCTGCAGCAGCGACAGTCCATAAGCTTTGGATCGCGACGCCGTCACGACTTGCTCAACGGCTAAGACCAACCTCATCGTGCAAGTGACTGCAGCTTGATGACCGTCTTCGAGTTCTGCCACCGGGAGAAGCATTCACGAAAGCTAGCCTTCCTACGATGGCGTCATGTCGGTGCTCGCGTATTGCGATTAATGGGTAATCAGCGACGATCTCGACCTAGAAGGCTTACGCGACTGCGGTACTAGCGCCGGAGCACCACGCCCACGCTAAGCTGGATGCCGCATCGATGTTTCCCGGTCGGAAGCTGCTGGTCTGCTTCCGGCGCCATTGCGGCCGCGCTCGTAGCGCAAAATGTAGATTGACCCTTCTATAACTGACTCAGCGCTTGCATGGAAACTGGATGATGAGCCTCCGGGCCCACCAGAACTAACCTTTAGAGCTCTGATTTTATTGCGCTTTTTGTAAATGGCTCACAACGTGGACTCGAACCTCCTGTCGGAACAGTCCGCTTGGGACAAACTGCCGTCTCATAGGCACGAGAGTTCGACCATTCCAGCAGCTGGGAGCACCGGGTCGGCAGAGATTTCTGAGCGAGTTCCCGATTTTCTTCAGCCAGTTTATGGGCCTTCCGAGGACTCAAGATCGCGCAGCCGCATTCGCCACGATGAAGACCGAATAGAGCGACTGCCGTGCCGTGATGAACAGGCGGTTGCGCTTCGGGCCGCCGAAGGTGAGGTTCGCAACCGTCTCCGGAATGTGGATCTTGCCGATCAACGTGCCGTCGGGGTCGAAGCAATGGACGCCATCGCCAGTGCCTGCCCAGACGCGGCCAAACGTATCCACCCGGAAGCCGTCGAACAGGCCAGCCGTGCAGGTCGCGAAAACGCCGAGTTCCTTGAGCGCGGCGTCCTCGACGGCGAACTTGCGGATGTGCCGCGGCCCGTCCTTCTGATGCGTGACGCCGGTGTCACCGACATAAAGGATCGTCTCATCCGGCGAGAAGGCGAGACCGTTGGGCTTCGCCATCGTCGAGACGACGCGTGCCACCGCGCCCCTTGCAGGGTCGGCACGGTAGACGTGGGAGCCCTCGATCTCCTGCTCGGCGCGGTCGCCCTCATAATCCGTCGTGATGCCGTAGGGTGGATCGGAAAACCACACCGTGCCGTCCGATCGTACCACCACATCGTTGGGCGAATTCAGCCGCTTGCCCTCGAAACGATCAGCGATCACCGTGATCGACCCGTCATGCTCGGTGCGGGTGACGCGCCGCGCCCGGTGCTCGCAGGTCACCAGCCGCCCTTCGGTGTCGACTGTATTGCCGTTGGCGTTGCTGGACGGCGCCCGGAACACCGAGACGGCTCCATTGGTGTCGTCGTAGCGCATCATGCGGTCATTTGGGATGTCCGAAAACACCAGATATCGCCCAGCCGCGAACCAGGCCGGACCCTCCAGCCAGCGCCCTCCGGTCCACAGCCGCTCGACCGCCACGTGGCCGACGAAGCAACTCTCGAACCGCTCGTCGAAAACCTCGAAACCAGCGCCCTCGATATCTCCGAACATGCCTTGTCCTCCATGAAACCGGCCTATCGTTAGCCTTCGCTGCCAGGCATTTTCAAGACTTGACCTGCAAAAATGTTAGCGATAACATCGGTCCCAATTCAGTCCGTTTATTTTGGCTTGGGAGGGCCATGGATGCGGCCCAAGCTCATAGAATTCATCGACATCTCCAAGCGCTTCGGCGGCACCCTGGCGTTGAAGTCGGTCTCGCTCGATATCCACGAGGGTGAGATCGTTGCGCTGCTGGGCGAGAACGGCGCCGGCAAGTCAACGCTGATCAAGACGCTGGCCGGCATCTACAAGCGCGACCAGGGAACAATCCGGTTTCGCGGCGAGGACTACCACCACCGCCCGCCGGGCCCGAACCAGCCGCAGAAGGTCGCCTTCATCCATCAGGATCTCGGCCTCATCGAATGGATGACAGTGGCCGAGAATGTCGGCATGGCGCAAGGCTTCTCGCGCCGCTCTGGCCTGATCGACTGGCGCGACACAGAGCGTCGCGCCGAGAGCGCCCTGGCCCTGGTCGGCTGCGCCTTCGATCCGGCGACGCGCGTCCAGGATCTTTCCCGCACCGAGAAATCGCTGGTGGCCATCGCCCGCGCGCTCGCTACCGAAGCCGACGTGCTGGTGCTGGACGAGCCGACGGCAAGCTTGCCCGCGGATGAGGTCGAACGCCTGTTCCAGGCACTGCGACCGTTGCGCGAGCGCGGCGTTGGCATGATCTATGTCTCGCACCGCCTGGATGAAGTGTTCCGCATCGCCGACCGGGTCGCCGTGATGCGGGACGGCCGCATGGTGGCGGTCGAGCCGGTCGCCGAGACGACGCCGCAGGAACTGGTCGATCTCATCGTCGGCCGCCCGGCGCACCAGATGTTCGCCAAGTCGCGCTGGCAGGACGGACCCGAGCGGCTGAAAGTCGAGGACCTGCGCTGCGGCAGTATCGGACCCGTCCACTTCGAGGCGCGGTCCGGCGAACTTCTCGGATTGGTTGGCCTGCGTGGTGCTGGACAGGAGGCCGTCGGCCGCGCGCTGTTCGGCGCCGAGCCTTTCGTCGGCACTATATCGCTCGACGGCAAACGCCTCGACCTGTCCTCGGTCGGTGCAGCCCTTGCCGCCGGTGTCGGCTTGATTGCGCGCGACCGCACCGAGGAGTCGGTGGCGCTGTCGCTGTCCGTGCGCGAAAACATGTATCTCAACCCGTCCGCCGCCGGCCGCGGGCTTTTCTCCTTCATGACGCCGGCGCGGGAAAGCGAACTGACGCAGGAACTTGGTACCCGGCTCGGGCTGCGGCCCAACGATCCGCATCTGCCGATAGAGGCGCTGTCAGGCGGCAACCAGCAGAAGGTGGTCGTCGGCCGCTGGCTGGCGACAGGGCGCAAGCTGCTGATCGCCGAGGATCCGACGGCGGGTGTCGATGTCGGCGCCAAGGCCGAAATCTATCGGCTGATCGCGGCAGCCGTCGAAGCCGGGCTGGCGGTCGTCGTCGTTTCCACCGATTTCGAGGAAGTCGCCCATATCTGCCATCGCGCGCTGGTCTTCTCGCACAACCGCATCGTGCGAGAACTGGCCGGCGATGCCTTGACGACTGCGGCGCTTATCCATGCCGCCTCCGTGTCCGAAGCCGCCTGAGGAGTATCCATGAACTCGATCAAATCGACGGCGCTGGAGCCGACCCGCTCGGAACTCTCCGGGCTCAGCTTTGGCCAGAAGGCGGCACGCTATCTGCCGGTCTACGGCCTGCCGATCCTGACGCTGCTGCTCATCCTGCTGTTCTCGCTGCTCCTGCCGCGCACCTTCCCGACGCTGCTGAATTTGCGTTCCATCGTCTCCGACAAGGCGATCATCGCCTTGCTGTCGCTGGCGGCGATGATCCCCATGGCTTCGGGCCGCATCGACCTGACGGTCGGCTACGGCATCGTGCTCTGGCATATCCTGGCCATTAGCCTGCAGACCGCCTTCGGCATCCCGTGGCCGATCGCGGTGCTGATCGTCCTGCTGCTCGGCGTCGTCACCGGCTTTATCAACGGCCTGCTGGTCGAGGTGGCGCGCATCGATTCCTTCATCGCCACGCTCGGCACCGGCACCGTGCTTTATGCTTTGGCCATGTGGTACACGGGCGGGCGCCAAGTCGTCGGCGTGCTTCCCGAAGGCTTTCTGGCCCTCAACGGCACGATGCTGTTCGGCCTGCCGATCACCGGCTACTACGTCATCGTCCTGGCGCTGGTGATGTGGCTTGTGCTCGAATACATGCCGATCGGGCGCTACCTCTACGCCATCGGCGCCAATCCCAAGGCCGCCGCGCTCAACGGCATACCGGTGCAGAAATTCGTCATGGGCGCCTTCGTCGCCTCCGGCGCGATGACGGCGCTTGGCGGCGTGCTGCTCGCCTCCAAGCTTCGCATCGGCCAAGCCAGCGTCGGCCTCGAATATTTGCTGCCGGCGCTCGTCGGTGCCTTCCTCGGATCGACCACCATCAAACCCGGTCGCGTCAATGTCTGGGGCACGATCATCGGCGTCGTCATCCTCGCCGCCGGCATTTCCGGTATCCAGCAATTCGGTGGCTCGTTCTGGGTGGAGCCGCTCTTCAACGGCGTCACCTTGCTCGTCGCGATCGGCATTGCCGGCTACGCGCAGCGGCGCCGGGGCGCTGTCGTGCCGCCTCCACCAGCCACCAGCCAACCAACAAAGACAAATGACAATGCTTAATGGGAGAAGAAACATGCATCGCAGAACAGTCCTTCAGCTCGGCGTCGCCTGCCTGGCGCTTGGCATTGGCTCCAACGCGCTGGCCGACCCGATGGCCGACGCCAAGGCGGTGGTCGACAAATATGCCAGCAAGGTCGACAAATGGGATGGCCCGACGGCCGGACCGAAAGGTGCGGCCGGCAAGACGATCGTGGTGCTTGGCGCCGATATGAAGAACGGCGGCATCCTTGGCGTCACCAAGGGCGTCGAGGAAGCAGCCGCGGCCCTTGGCTGGACCGTCAAGACACTTGACGGCGCCGGTTCCATCGGCGGTCGCACCGCGGCCTTCGGCCAGGCGCTGGCACTCAACCCCGACGGCATCATCATCAACGGCTTCGATGCCGTGGAGCAGAAGCCGGCGCTGGAGCAGGCCAGGGCAGCCAAGATTCCGATGGCGGCATGGCATGCCGCTCCGACGGTCGGCCCGATCGACGATCTCGGCATCATCGCCAACGTCTCGACCGATCCGATGGAAGTGTCGAAGGCTGCCGCCGACTGGGCTTTCGTGAACGCCAAGGGCAAGCCCGGCGTCATCATCTTCACCGACTCGACCTACCAGATCGCCATCGCCAAGGCCGACCGCATGAAGAAGGAAATCGAGGATCTCGGCGGCAAGGTGCTCGAATATGTCGACACGCCCATCGCCGAGACCTCGCAGCGCATGCCGCAGCTCACCACCTCGCTGCTGCAGAAATACGGCGACCAGTGGACTCACTCACTGGCGATCAACGATCTCTATTTCGACTTCATGGGACCGTCACTGGCGGCGGCCGGAAAGTCGGGCACCGACGCGCCGATAAACGTGGCGGCGGGCGACGGTTCCGAATCGGCCTACCAGCGCATCCGCTCCGGCCAGTTCCAGAAGGTGACGGTTGCCGAACCGCTGAACCTGCAGGGCTGGCAGCTCGTCGACGAGCTCAACCGCGCCATGGCCGGCGAGAAATGGTCGGGCTACATCTCGCCGCTGCATGTTGTGACGTCGGACAATGTCGAATTCGACGGCGGGCCGGATAACCGCTTCGATCCGGGCAACGGCTACCGCGACCAGTACAAGAAGATCTGGGGCAAATAGGCGCCGATGAGTACCTCTGCAAACGGGCAGGACGGTCAACGGCCGGCGGTCAACCCGCCGGCCGTTGTGTTTCGCCTGGGTTCAGGCTGTATGACGCGCGATCACCTTCGGCGTCATGCCGACGACCACCCGGTCGTCAGGCGCCCGGCGCCCGTTGAGCAGGTCGAGCACGAGATCGGCGACACGGATGCCGATCTCGTGCGCCTCGACATCGATCGTGGTGATCGACGGCACCGACTGCTCGGCGAGGTCATAGGCGCCGAAGCCGGCGATCGCGACATCCTCGGGGACGCGGATGCCGCGCCGCAGGCATTCCATAAGCGCACCGAAAGCGGAAAGATCCGAAACGCACATCACCGCCTGCGTGTCCGGCCAGCGCGAAATCATCTCGACCATGGCGGTGGCGCCCTCGCGCATCGATATCGGCGGCACGCCGGAGGCAATGATGCGCGAGCCATCGAGACCGCGTTCCTGCAGTGCCGCGACGAAGCCGCGCCGGCGATCGAGGCCACGCGTGTCGCGCGATGTGTCACCGCCGATGAAGCCGAGCCTTGAATAGCCACGTGCGACAAAGTGGTCGACCATCAGCCGTCCGGCCTCGGCGTTGGAAAAGCCGACGACATGACCGATCGGATCGGCCGGCAGGTCCCAGGTCTCCACCACCGGGACGCCGGCATTCTCGAGCATCTTGCGGCAGCGTGGCGTGTGCCGTCCGCCGGTGACGATGATCGCCTCCGGCCGCCGCCGCAGCAACTGGCCGACCAGGCGCTCTTCCTCCTCGACATTGTAGTCGGTGAAGCCGAGCAGGATCTCCAGCCCGCTGTCGCGCAGGCCCTCGGTCATGCCGCGCACCGTGTCGGCGAAATTGGCGTTGTTGATCGACGGTATCGTCACCGCGACAAAACCGGACCGGCGCGACGACAGGTTGGCGGCGATGCTGTCGAAGACATAGCCGAGTTCGTCCGCGGCCCGTATGATACGGTCGCGCGTGTCCGCGCTGATGGAGGTATCGCTCTTGAAGGCGCGCGACACGGTCATCGTCGAGACGTTGGCGCGACGCGCGACATCGGCCATGGTCGGGCGTTTTGGCGAAGGCTGCATGGCCATACGTTATCGATATCACTGCGGAATGCAACGCACCGTCGCGGCTTACGAGAAGGCGATCTGAACCTTCATCGCCTGGCTGCGGTCGTTGGCGATTTCGAAGCCTGACAGCGCCTCGGCGAATGCCACGGTGTGGGTGATCAGAGGCTTCACGTCGATGAGCCCCTTGCGCATCAATTCGACGCCCACGGCGAATTCCGGATGGAAGCGGAACGACCCGTTGATGGACAGTTCCTTGGCGGTGACCACCGACATCGGCAGTGCCATCTCCGCACCACCAAGGCCGAGCTGAACGATCGTGCCGCGCGGCCGCAGCGCCGCGATGCCCAGCGCCAAAGCAGCGGCGGCTCCTGAACATTCATAGAGAATGTCGAACGTGCCCTTGTCGGCGAAATAAGGCGCTAGCCCATCCGGATCGGTTCGTGTGTTGATCGTGCTGTCGGCGCCGGCACGCGTGGCCATGGACAGGGTAAAATCAGTGATGTCGACGGCGACGATCTCGGCGGCGCCCGCGCGGCGCGCGCTGAGGATCGACAACAGGCCGATCGGCCCACAGCCAGTCACCAGCACACGCTTGCCCAGCATCTCACCGGCCCTGCGCGTCGCGTGGAGACAGACCGCCAGCGGCTCGGCCATCGCCGCTTCGGCAGCACTCAACCCATTGGCCGGCACGCATTGCGGTGCGTCCGCCACAAGCATTTCGCGGAACGCGCCCTGGATATGCGGGAACGGCATGGCGCTGCCATAGAAGCGCATGTTGAGACACTGGTTGTGCATCCTTTCCCGGCAGTACCGGCAGCTGTAGCAGGGCCGCGACGGCGAGACCGCGACCAGCTGGCCTGGCCGCAGTCCGTCGACGCCGGGGCCGAGCTTTTCGATGACGCCGGAGACCTCATGGCCGAGAATCATCGGCTCTTTGAGGCGCACCGTTCCGAAGCCGCCATGATTGTAGTAGTGCAGGTCGCTGCCGCATATGCCGCCGGCGGCGAGACGCAGCAGCACCTGTCCCTGACCCGGCGCCTCGACCGGCCGGTCCTCGATGCGCAGGTCCTTCGCGGCGTGGATGACGATCGACTTCATGGTCAGTAGACTCCTCGGGCAATTCCAGGAAAAATGTGCAGCGGTTTTCCGTCCGAATCCGCGTAAGACAAGCCTAAAGCACCGGCGTGAGCAGCGGCTGGCCGGCGAAATGGGCGGCAAGATTGTCGCGCACCAGTTTGCCCATGGCCTTGCGCGTTTCGATGGTGCCCGACGCATGGTGCGGCTGCAGCAACACATTGTCGAGCGCCAGGAAGCGCGGATTGAGCTTCGGTTCGCCCTCGAACACATCGAGCGCGGCGGAGCCGAGCACCTTTGCCTCGAGCGTGTCGAGCAGCGCATCCTCGTCGATGTTGGATGCGCGCGAAATGTTGATCAGCATGCCGTCCTCGCCGAGTGCCGCAAGCACATCCTTGTTGACGACGTGGCGCGTCGCGGCCGACGCGGCAAGCGTCACGAACAGGAAGTCCGAACGCCTCGCCAGCTCGACCGGATCGGCGACGAACGTCCAATCCGGGGCGAAATCCTTCGGCGCGACGTCGCTGTAGGCGATGTCCATGCCGAAGCCCGCGAGACGCTTGGCCACCTCGTAGCCGATGCGCCCAAGACCGAGCACGCCGGCCCGCCGGCCCCAGACGCGGCGCTTGAGCGGGTAGAGGCCCTTCGCCGCCCAGCTGCCGTCGCGCACCCAGCGTTCGGCGCCGATCACGCCGCGCGACAGGCACAGCATCATGGCGATGCCGAGATCGGCGACGTCGTTGGTCAGCACGTCCGGCGTGTTGGTGACGCGCACGCCTCGCTCCCGGCATGCCGCGAGATCGACCGCATCGAAACCGACGCCGTAGACGGAAACAACCTCAAGCGAAGGGCAGGCCTCGATCATGGCGCGGTTCGCGCCGAGCTCGCCACGCGTGGCTATGCCGCGCACCTGCGGTCCGATCTCGGCGAGGAAAGCCTGCTTGTCATCAGCCGCGAAATAGCGGTGCACTGTAAAGGCTTCATTGAGCGGCTCCTCGTCCCATGCGGGGTAGGGTCCAATCTGAAGGATGTGAGGCCGCTGCATCGGTTTTCGCTCCAACTGACTTGACAACAATGTTATCGATAACATAACAACATTCAACGACGAGAGGCAATCGGGAAAATGTCGTCCACACTGTTCGATCTCACCGGGCGCGCGGCGCTCGTTACCGGCTCCTCCCAGGGCATCGGCTTTGCGTTGGCCAAAGGGCTGCGCCAAGCCGGCGCCAAAGTGGTCCTCAATGGCCGCGACGGGGCAAAGCTCGCCGAGGCTGCGGCGCGGATAAAAGGGGCGGAGACACTCGCCTTCGACGCCACCGACCATGACGCGGTCCGCTCCGCGATCGACAGTTTCGAGCTGTCAGGCGGGCCGATCGACATATTGGTGAACAATGCCGGCATGCAATTCCGCACGCCGCTCGAGGACTTTCCTGCCGACGCGTTCGAACGCCTGCTGCAGACCAATGTCGCCAGCGTCTTCCATGTCGGCCAGGCCGTCGCCCGGCACATGATCCGTCGTGGGCGCGGCAAGATCATCAACATCGCCAGCGTCCAGACGGCGCTTGCCCGCCCCGGCATCGCGCCCTACACGGCGACCAAAGGCGCGGTCGGTAATTTGACCAAGGGCATGGCGACCGACTGGGCCAGGTTCGGCCTGCAATGCAACGCCATCGCGCCCGGCTATTTCGACACGCCGCTGAATGCCGCACTGGTCGCCGATCCGGCATTCAGCGCATGGCTTGAAAAGCGCACGCCGGCCGGTCGCTGGGGCAAGGTCGAGGAGCTGGTCGGGGCCTGTGTCTTCCTCGCCTCCGACGCGTCATCCTTTGTCAACGGACATGTCCTCTATGTCGATGGCGGCATCACAGCGTCGATCTGATCAGCCCCGCCGCATGGTCATCATGGGCGTTGCGGGGTCGGGCAAGACAACGATCGGCGAGGCACTCGCCCGCGCGATCTCGGCGACCTATCTGGATGGTGACCAGCTGCATCCGGAGGCCAACATCGCCAAGATGAGCGCCGGCATTCCGCTTGCCGACAGCGACCGGTGGCCGTGGTTGGCAAAGGTCGGCGAAACCCTGAGGCCAGGCACAATGCCCGTCATCGTCGGCTGCTCGGCGTTGAAGCGCGCCTATCGCGATTTCATCACCGAACGGGCCGGCGCGCCGGTGCTGTTCATCTATCTCGACGGTTCGCGCGAACTGATTTCCCGTCGAATGCGGGAACGCACCGGCCACTTCATGCCGACCAGCTTGCTCGACAGCCAGTTCGCGACACTGGAGATACCAGGCAAGGACGAGAACGCGATCAGGGTGGCGATCGACGCGCCGCTCAAGGAGATTGTCGCGGAGATAACAACGAAATTCGAGGAGTGGCCGTCATGACCAACAAAGTCGCACTGATCGGCGCCGGTGCCATGGGCGGGGCGATCGGTGAGCGCCTGCTTGCCACCGGCAATCGCCTCGCCGTGTTCGATCTCGACAAGGTCAAGGTCCAGGCGCTGGTCGCCAGAGGCGCGACCCCCATGACAAGTGCGGCCGAGGCCGCTGGCGCGTCCGACTATGTCATCCTCAGCCTCAATTCGGCGGCGATCGTGCGCCGCGCGGTGTTCGGCGACGGCGGCGTGGCGACTGGAGCCAAGCCTGGCACGCTGATCATCGACATGTCGTCCATCGAGCCCGATGCGACGCGCCAGCTCGCCGCGGACGCATGCGAGAAGGGTTTTCGCTGGGTCGACAGCCCGCTCTCGGGCGGTGCGCCGAAGGCGCTGACCGGCGAGTTGACACTGATGGCCGGCGGCGAAGAGGATGACGTCGAGGATGCCCACAATGTGCTGCGCGATGTTGCGGCCAACTACACCCATATGGGTCCGGCGGGCGCCGGCCAGACGACCAAGCTGATCAACCAGGTGCTGTGCGCGCTGAACTTCATGGCGGTGGCGGAGGCGACGCGGCTGGCGCTGGATGCCGGCGTCGACGTGCTGAAGATCCCGCAGGCGCTGAGGGGCGGCCGCGCCGACAGCGCCATCCTGCAGGAATACCTGCCGCGCTTCGCCACCCGCGATTACCGCCGCACCGGCCGCATCGACAATATGGTGAAGGACCTCAATGCCGCGCAGGATCTGGCGCGGCGGACACACACGGCGATGCCGCTGACGGCCGTCTGCGCCGAGGTGCACAGGCTGCTGACAGCCGCCGGACTGGGCGGCGAGGATCAGGCCGCATTGATGGAATTTTTCCATCGCAAGGACGAGGACGGCAAATGATCACGCGCTACGCACTGTTTGAAGGCAAGGTGAAGGATGGCCAGACGGAGGCGTTCCGCCGGGACGTGATCGAGACTGTCCTGCCGAAATGGAAGGCCTTCCCCGGTGCGCTACACGTGCGCGTCAGCTTTGCCGAGAAGCGCGACGACGGCGCGCCGGAATTTCCAATGATCCTGGCCATCAATTACCCCGACATGGCGGCCGTCGACGCGGCCCTTGCCAGCCCCGTCCGCGCCGAATCCCGCGCCGCGACCGAGGCGGTGCTGGGCAGATATTTCGAGGGCCGCATCCACCACCACGTCACCATCGCCAACGAGTTTCCGCTAGCCGGAGATTAGCCCCCTATCATGGGGAATTTTCGACCCGGAAAACACCCGTATTGCTATCGAGGCGGCAGCGGCTGCGCGGATGTCACCGGTTGCTTTCTTCAGGCTGTGCGGGCGAAGCGATCGACCCTGAAATCGTCGAGCGGTGTTTCGCAACGGTCGGTCATGATGAGCTCGGCCATGGCATCGCCCACGCCCGGACCGAGCTGGAAGCCATGTCCGCTGAAGCCGAAGGCGTGGAACAGGCGTGGCGTCGTCGCCGAGCGTCCCATGATCGGCAGCATGTCTCTGACATAACCCTCGCAGCCGGACCACGTGCGGATGACCGCGACCCGCGCGATTCCCGGCAGCAACCGTGCGACGGCGCGCAACTGCGTCGGCAGGCGTATGGGATCCGCGTTTGCATGGCCAGGATCCAGGTTAACTGCCACCCTTTCGGCCGCTCCGCCGAAGACGATGTTGCCTCGCTCGACCTGACGCAGATAGGCGCCATGGTCCTTGTTGCGCGTCCAGATGCCGACCACCGGCAAGATACGATGCGGCAGCGGCTCGGTCACGCCCATCTGCGGGCCACGGGCGTCGAGCGGAACCGCTTCGCCGAACTGCGCGGCGATGCGCGCGCCCCAAGCACCAGCGGTGTTGAGCAGACACTCGGCGGCGAATGCACCTTTTGAACTGGCTACAAGGAAGCTGGAGCCTGTGTGCCGGATCGTCTCGACCTCAGTCGCCTCGGCGATTTCCGCGCCCAGTTTGCGGGCGGCCTCGGCGAATGCCGGTGCGATCAGCCTCGGATTGCCGCTGCCGTCCTGCGGCGAGAACGACGCCGCGATCGCCTCGGGACCGAGACCGGGAAAGCGGGCACGGATCTCGGGTGGGCCGAGCTCCTCGAGGTCCAGCCCCCAGGGCCGCGCCGCCTCGGCATAGGCCCGCATGTCGGCGAGGCTATCTTCATCGAAGATCAGCCGGATATGACCGGTAGCGCGGAATTCCACGTCGCGGCCAAGCATTTTTTCGGCCTCGCCCCACAGCCTGAGCGAGCGATGGGCCAGCGGAAGCTGGGACAGATCACGCCCCGTGCGCCGAATGTTGCCGAAGGAGGCAACCGTTGCTCCTGTGCCGATCCGATTGCGCTCGATCAAGGTAACGCGCGCGCCGCGCCGGGCCAGGAAATAGGCAGAAGCCGTTCCCATCAGTCCGCCGCCCAGCACGATCACATCCATGGCGCGGCCTCTTGCAAAACAGCACTCTATCCTTTGACTGATCTTGTCCGCGCCGTGGCATTGCGTCAAAGATGGGTTTGGACAGGACCCATAAGCTTTACCTATGGAGTGGCAATGCGGGCCCGGCAGCTCGAAGTGTTCATCGCCGTCATGCGCGCGGGCACCGTGACCGCCGCGGCGCGGATGCTGAACATCTCCCAGCCCGCTTTGAGCCAGATCCTGCTCCACACCGAAGACGAACTCGGCTTCACGCTGTTCGAGCGGGTTAAGGGCCGGCTGCGGCCGACCCCGGAGGCGCTCGAGATCTTCCCTGATGCCGAGAGGTTGTCGGCGGGGCTTGAAGGCTTGCGCCGCAAAACCACCGATCTGCGTCTGGGCCGGGCAGGGCTGGTGCGGGTCGCCGCCTCACCGCCGCCGGCCATGGCGATCTTGCCGCGCGCGTTCACCAAATTCCGGGCCCAGCATCCCAACATAATGTTGCGCGCTCATAGCGCGCCGATCGCCGCCATCGTCGACATGCTGCGAGCGGGCGACGCCAGCCTCGGCGTGGCCATGGACGACCGGCTCCCTCCGGATATTGAGGCGGAAGTGATCGGCAGCGTCGGTTTTGCTTGCCTGCTGCCGACCGGGCATGTGTTGGCCGGGAAAACCGAGCTGACACTCGCCGATCTCGCAGGCGAGGAATTGATATCGTATCGGGGCAACACCCGTCCTGCCGACGAACTGGCCCACGCTGCACGCGCGCAAGGTGTGACGCTTTCGCCGTCGCTCGAGATCGACGTATCCATCTCCGCGGTCGGTTTTGTCCAGGCCGGTCTGGGCATCGCCCTGGTCGACGCGCTGCTGCCTTGGCATCAGTTTGCCGGGCTTGCGGTCAGGCTGCTCGCAAATGGGCCGGAATTTCCGATTGCGCTGCTCACGTCTCGCACACGGGCACTTTCGCGGGCCGATGAGCTGATGCGCGACCAGATCCGCGCGGCCTGTGCCGCCGTGCTGGGTTAGCGTCGCTCGAAAGCATAAGCAAGGCTTATATCCTTGCTCATCATACGTCTTGGACCCTGGCCATCCTGTCGTGTCAGCTTTGGTTGGCAGACAGGAAGGGACGCATCATGGATGGTGCCATCGCGGCGGACGAGGCGCGGAACGAAGCCGACTGGAAGGTCGGCGTCGATATCGGCGGCACATTCATCGATTTCTGCGCGCTGGAAGCAAATTCTGGGCGCGTGGCCTCGCTGAAAGTTCTGACGACGCCAGAAGATCCGGGCGCCGAACTGATGACGGGCCTCACCCTTCTGGCCGAACGCGAAGGCTTTGATCCCAAACGCATGACGCGCTTCGTGCATGGGACAACGGTCGGCATCAACACCATCATCCAGCGCAAGGGCGCACCGCTGGCGCTGTTCACCAATGCCGGCTTCGAGGACGTCATCGAACTGGCGCGATTGCGAATGCCGGACATGTATTCGCTGTTTTGCTCGCGGCCGGACCCGCTGATCTCGCGCGACATGGTGTTCGGCATTCCGGCCCGCATGCGCGCCGACGGAAGTGAATCCCAGGCACCGGACATGGCGGTGGTGGCCAGCGCGGTGGCCGCGGCGAAAGCGGATGGGGCGCAGGGGATCATCGTCTCCTTCCTCCATTCCTGGCGCAACGCCGCGCAGGAGGCTGCCGTCAAGGCGACGATCGCGCGTCACGCTCCCGACCTCTTCGTCTTCTCTTCGGCCGAGGTGTGGCCGGTCATCCGCGAATACGAGCGCGGCTCGACCGCCATTCTCAATGGTTATGTCCATCCGCGCGTCTCGGGCTATTTGACGGCGCTGGAAGAGCGGCTGAAGGACCGCAGCGTGCCGGCCCGCCCGATGCTGACGAAGTCGAACGGCGGGCTGATGAACGCCGCCGAAGGCAAGCGCGCCTGCGTGAACATGCTTTTGTCGGGAACGGCCTCCGGCGTCATCGGTGCCTCATGGCTGGCGCGTCAGGCCGGCGAAGACCAGGTTCTTACCCTCGACATCGGCGGGACCTCGGCCGACTTCGCGCTCATCATCGGTGGCGAGGCGCAGTTCGGCACCGGCGAACTGATCGGCGAGTTTCCGCTCCATATCCCCTCGGTATCGGTGAGCTCGATCGGCGTTGGCGGCGGCTCGATCGCCAGCGTCGACGCGCAAGGGGTGCTGCGGGTTGGGCCTGAGTCGGCCGGTTCGACTCCGGGACCGGCATGCTACGGCCGCGGCGGCGAGCGGGCGACGGTGACCGACGCCATGGTGGTGTGCGGATGGCTCGGTCACAGCGAGATGGCCTATGGCCAGCTCCGCATCGATACCGGACTGGCGCATCGCGCGGTCGGCGAGCTTGCCGCCCGGCTCGGCCGCCCGATCGAGCAGACGGCGCAGGCGATCCTCGACATTGCCGTGTCGGAGATGTTCGTCGAGGTCGAGAAGCTTGCCTCGCGCGCCGGCGTCGACTTGCGCGATTTCACGCTGATGCCGTTCGGCGGCGGCGGCCCGATGCTCGGCGCCTTCCTTGCCCGCGAACTCGGGATGAAACGCGTCATGGCGCCCCGCCGGCCCGGCGTGGTGTCGGCGCTGGGCGGGCTGGTTGCTGATCTGCGCGGAGACTTCATTCGCACCATCTTCAGCCCGCTGTCGGACATGTCGCTTGCCGGAATTGGCGAGGCCTTCGAGGCTCTGGCGCGTGAGGGGCGCGACTGGCTTGCGGCGCAAGGTCATGACGGGGAGGCGGAGCTCAACCTCTCCTGCGACATGCGCTATGTCGGACAAAGTTATGAGATCGAGGTCGTCCTTCAGCCGCAATGGCTGACGGACGGGAATGCGGTCGCCATCGCACAGGGCTTCCACCTCACCCATGAACAGCTCTACGATTTCCACGACCCGGACGGCGAGATAGAACTTGTGAATGTCCGGCTGTCCGCCATAGGCGCGGGGCCGAAACTCTCCCTCCCGGAGGCCGAAGAAGTGGAAGTTGCGGCCATCCCGGCGCGCCGGCTCCCGGTCTATACGGGCCTGAACGTCGAGACCGTCGACCTCTACGAGCGGCAGGCCCTCGTAGCCGGCAGCAAATTCCACGGTCCTGCCGTGGTCGTGCAGGAAGACACCACTTTTGCCATTCCCGCGGGAGCGCAGGCAAGGGTCGACCGTCACCTCAACCTTTTGCTGACGTTCCCGGAGTAAAGCCATGTTTGACCGCACGAACCTTCAGGTTCTGGCCAACCACGCCCGCGCGGCCGCCGAGAACATGGCCCATACGCTGCACCGCACCGCGCACTCCGCCTTCGTCAAGGAGACGCAGGATTTTACAGTGATGCTGATGGACCGTTCAGGCGCGACCTTCGCCGTGCCGATGGAACTTGGGGCCACCTGGTATCCGGGGCTTTCATATCACCGCGCGATCGCGATGGTCGACGACTACCGGCCGGGGGACGTTGCGTTCACCAACGATCCCTATTCCGGCCACGTCGCCACGCACGCGCCCGACACGCATCTGTGGAAGCCGGTCTTCGTCGACGGCGAGATCGTCGCCTGGACCGGAGGGCATATCCACAACACCGACATGGGCGGCGCGGTGCCGGCTTCGCTCAGCAGGGCGCTGACCGAAATCCATCAGGAAGGTATCCGCTTTCCACCCATGAAGCTGGTGAACGAAGGCGTCTTCGATGAGACGATCCTGCGGATCATGAGCACCAATGTGCGCAAGCCCGACCTCAACATCGGCGACATCAAGGCGCTGGTCGGCGCGCTCAACACCGGCGAGCGCAAGATCCAGGCGATGGTGAAGAAGTTCGGCAAGGCCGGCTTCATCGAGGGCGTTTCCGCGCTTCTCGACCATGCGGAGGCGCAGGCGCGCGACGTGCTGCGCGCCATGCCGGACGGCACATGGCAGTTCGCCGATTATGCCGACGAGGATTCGGTCGAAGCCAATCCTTGCAGGCTGAAGCTGACGCTGACGATCAAAGGCGACGAGGCGGTGCTCGACTTCACCGGCTCCGATCCGCAGCTCGGCTCCTCGCTCAACGTGCCTTCAGGCGGCGACCCGCGACACACCATGCTGCTGGTGGGCGTCTATTACGTGCTTTACACGCTCAACCCGAAGATACTGCTCAATACGGGCCTCACCAGGCCGTTTACCTGCATCACGCCCGAAGGTTCGGTGCTCAATCCGGTCCATCCCGCTGCTGTGGGCATGCGCTCGCTCACCTGCGCCCGGCTGCGGTCGGTCATCTTCGGCGCCTTCTCGCAAGCGGTGCCGGAGCGCCTGCCCGCAGCACCTGCCGGCAACAACTGCATCGTCAATGTCATGACGACGGACGAGCGGACCAGCAAGACTGTCATCACGGCGGTGAATCCCGTAGTGGGCGGCGGCGGCGCGATGCCGCATCGCGACGGGACCAATGGATCGGGCGCGGATGCCGCCTATCTCAAGAACACGCCGATCGAGATCACCGAGACCGAGACCCCGGTCGAATTCGTGAAATACGGGCTCGCGAGGGACAGTGGCGGTGCAGGGCGCTGGCGCGGCGGCCTGGCGACCGAGATGGCTTTCCGTGTCTTCGCCCCCGACTCCAGGATCACGGCGCGCAACCGCGACCGCAGCTTCTTTCGTCCGTGGGGCGTGCTGGGCGGCAAGGCAGCCGGCCTATCGGACATGATCGTCAACCCAGGGACCGAGCACGAGCGGCGGCTGGGCAACATCGACACTGCGGTGCTGCAGCCTGGTGACGTGCTCGATATCCGCTCCGCCGGAGGCGGCGGGCGCGGCGATCCGCGTGAGCGCGAGCCCTGGCGCGTCGCGCAGGATGTGCGGCGTGGCTATGTCACGCGAACGGCTGCCGAGCGCGACTATGGGGTCGTCATCCGTGACGGCGAGGTCGACGTGCAGGCGACGGAAAGACTGCGTGCGCGGCAGGGACCAGCCGTCGGCCATTTTCATTTCGGTCCGGAGCGCGATGGCTACGAAGCGCAGTGGACGCCCGCGGCCTATGACCTGCTGACCGCCATACTGCGGGACTTGCCGATCCACTGGCGGTTTTTCGCCAAGACGGAGATATTCCGTCGCATGAAAGGGCGCTCGGGACAGGAAGGCGTCCAGGCTGCGTTCGATGCGGTCTGCGAACGGTTCCCCGAACTGCCCAGTCCTCGCACCGTGCGAGAGGCAGCGGAATGATCACCGCCGGCCGCATCGTCCGGCTGGCCGAGCGCGACCGCGCAGTGGTGCATTTCTTTCTCGACGGTGAGATGCGCGGCGCCCTTGCGGGTGACACCGTGCTGACCGCCATGCTTGCATCAGGACATGCATTGCGAAAATCCGAGTTCGGACCCGAGCCGCGTGCCGGCTTCTGCCTGATGGGAGCCTGCCAGGATTGCTGGGTATGGCAGGACGAGGGACCGCGCATGCGGGCGTGCTCGTCACTTGTCAGTCAAGGCATGCGGTTGCGCACGACGCCACCGGAGAGCTGGCCGTGAGCGAGACCTCGTCGCCGCGGATCGTGATCGTGGGCGCCGGTCCGGCCGGCATAAGGGCGGCCGCGACGCTGGTCGAGGCGGGACTTCATCCGGTGGTGATCGACGAAGGCAATCGCGCCGGCGGCCAGATCTATCGCCGGCCACCTGATGGGTTCGTCCGCACGCCCGAGCAGCTCTATGGGTCGGAGGCGGCGAAGGCGCGCGCGCTGCATGCGCTCTTCGATCGGTTGGTGGCAGACGGGCGGCTTACCCATTGCGCGGACAGCTCGGTCATAGCAGTGCATGAAGGTCGGCTGCAGATGCTGGGGGAGGGCGGCGTGCAGCTAGTCAGCTATGATCGTCTGATCCTTGCCACCGGCGCATCCGATCGTGTCGCTCCGGTCCCCGGCTGGCAGAGCGCCGGCGTCTACAGCCTTGGCGCGGCGCAGATCGCGCTGAAGGCGCAGGGCGTCGCGCTCGGGCGGCGCATCGTGCTCGTCGGATCGGGGCCTTTGCTGACGCTGGTCGGCACTCAGCTCATCAAGGCTGGAGCGGATGTGGCGGCGGTGCTCGACACCTCCCCCTGGCGCCAGCAGATGCGGGGGCTCTGGGACCTTGCCGCCCGGCCGTTGGTCGCGCTGCGCGGTCTGGCCCTGCGGGCGAGGCTCGGCGGCCGCTACCATGCGGGCGTGAAGCTCGAACGGATCGTCGCCGACGGAAAGGGGGTCTCAGCGATGTGCTGGCGCGACGCCGGCGGAAGGCAACACCTCACGTCATGCGACACGATAGGCATGGGCTGGCATTTGCGGGCGGAGACGCATCTCGCAGACTTGGCGGGATGCGCCTTCATTTATGACGAGCAGTGGCGGCAATGGCTGCCAAAGACCGACCGGATGGGCCGCGCCGGCGGCGGAGTCTATCTTGCGGGCGATGGAGTTCGTCTTCTGGGAGCAGATGGCGCGGAGATCGCGGGACGCCTTGCCGCGGCGGCGTGCCTTGCCGATCTCGGATTGCCGGCGCCTTCCCTCGGTGCCGATCTGCGCAAGCTCGCGCGGCTCGAACGCTTTGCCCGTGGCCTGGTTCGCGCCTTTCCCTGGCCGGCGGCGATGGCGCGGGCACTCCCGGACGACGCGGTCGTCTGCCGCTGTGAAAACGTGACCGCCGCGGCCGTGCGCCAGAGCTCCGATTTCGGCGGCAGCGAAGCCAACAGGGTCAAAGCGCTGTCGCGCGTCGGCATGGGACGATGCCAGGGGCGCTATTGTCAGTTGGCCGCCGTCGAACTCATCGCGGCGCAGACCGGCTGCACGCCTGGCGCTGTCGGCCGGTTTCGCGGGCAGGCGCCTGTCCGCCCGGCGCCTGTCGGTGCCTTTCTGCAGGACGGCTCATGGCGTCGCGGAGACCATGTCTAGATGTCGCAATGTATCGTGCCTTAGAAGTCGGCAACTTTCCCCCAGGCTGAAGCGTCGAAGCGCCTGGGATCGTAGGATTGCGGATCGACGATCGGTTTGGAACCAGTCATCAGATCGGCGACGAGATGCCCGGCGCCGGGTCCGATGCCGAAGCCATGCCCCGAGAACCCGGCAGCCAGGAAGAAACCCGGAACAGTGTTGATCTCGCCGATGGCAGGCACGCCGTCGGGCGTGCTGTCGATGTAGCCGGCCCAGCTTGCGCTGATCCTGGTCTGGCGCAGTGCCGGCAGCAGTTCGAGCGCCCGGGCGTGGGCCAGGCGGATGGTCGCCTGGTCCGGAACCGGATCGAGGATGCGCATCCGCTCCATCGGCGTCGGCTGATCGAGCCGCCAGTGTCGGAGCGTTTCGTGGCCCGAGCGCATGCCTTGCAGGCCGCCCGGCGCGAGGCTGCGCCACCGCTTCAGGAACATGGCCAGGAACTGGGAGGAGAAGCGCAACTGCTGCGGCGTCACGTCCACACGGCCGCGTCCACTTATGGCGAGCGTGTAACCGCCGTCGCCGCGACGCGTGACCGAGACCCCTGCCGTATGCAGCGCATCAGGCAGACCCTCGGCGCCTGGCGAGACGGAGAGGATGGAGGAGCGGATCGACGCCTGCGGAAAACGGAAACCGAACTGCCGGCAAAAGGAAGAGGCCCAGGCGCCGCCGGCCAGCACCGCCACCTTGGTGCGGATCGTTCCGCTTTCGGTGACCACACCACTCAGTCGTCCGCCTTCGGTCTCGATACCGCGCGCGGCGCAATTCTGGTGCACGGAGCCCCCGAGCTTGAGGATGGCCCGGGCAACCGCGGGCGCGGCCCGCGACGGATCCGCGGTGCCGTCGGTCGGCGAGAACACGCCGCCCTTCCAGGTCCGGCCCGTGGCGCGGCCCCGCTCGCTGGCCTCGGCGCTGTCGAGCATGTGCGTGGTGACGCCGGCCGTCCTGGCGAAGTCACGCCAACGCACCCAGCCAGCCAGTTCCGCATCGTCATTGCTGAGATAGAGCAAGCCGCACCGCCGAAAGCCGGTGTCTTCATCTGTCTCTGGGGCAAAGCGCTGCCACAGGTCGAGGCTGCGCGTCGCCATGGGCAACTCGCGCGCGTCACGGTTCTGCTGGCGGCACCACCCCCAGTTCCTTGAGGACTGCTCGGCGCCGACGCGTCCCTTTTCGACAAGCGCGACCTTCATGCCGCGCCTGGCCAGGTAATAGGCCGCGAAGATGCCGACGATGCCGCCGCCGATCACCACCGCGTCCGCGGTCCGTGGCAGTTCGCCGGATGTCTCGATTTGCTGCAGTGGTGCGCGCATGGTCTCTCTGCCTTGACGCGCCAATCTACCGTGTTGTGCAGGCAGCCGGTGCCGCAGTTGACGCTGAAGCAGAATTTTATTCCGGCAGCCTGGGCGAAATCGGGAGCCGCTGCGTTTCAAGCGCTGTCCGCTTGGATGGACAGGCCTACGGGCTGTGGTAGTGTCAATGCCAATGAGCAAGGCAGCATTTTGTGCTACGGCCTGCGTTCTGCGGAGACGACCGTGAAACTGGATCGGATCGATATCAAGATTCTGTACGAGTTGCAGAAGAACGGCCGCATCACGAATGTGGAACTGGCTGATCTGGTGCATCTGTCGCCAAGCCCATGCCTGATGCGGGTCAAGAAGCTCCAGTCGGAAGGCTACATCGAAGGCTATTCCGCGCAGGTCAATATCGGCAAGCTCGGCCAGACGCTGACCGTGTTCACCGAAATCACCTTGAAGAACCATCGCCAGGTGGACTTTGCCCGCTTTCTCGCCGTGGTGGAGAAGATCGACCAGGTCATCGAGT
The DNA here is from genome assembly GCF_000176035.2 of Mesorhizobium opportunistum WSM2075. Taxonomy (NCBI): domain Bacteria; kingdom Pseudomonadati; phylum Pseudomonadota; class Alphaproteobacteria; order Hyphomicrobiales; family Phyllobacteriaceae; genus Mesorhizobium; species Mesorhizobium opportunistum. The sequence continues at coordinate 3,002,395 of NC_015675.1, forward strand.
GCCACCTCGTGTCGGGCGGCTACGACTATTTGATGAAATTCGTGACCGCCGGCATAGCCGAGTACCAAACTATCATGGAGCGGTTGACCGACATGGATATCGGCATCGACAAGTATTTCAGCTTCGTGGTGCTGAAGTCGCCCATCATCAAGGCGCACATGCCGCTGCCCAGCCTGTTTCCGAGGTAGTCAGCGATGGCCTTGCGCGCGCTGCATTTGTCGCCTGCAGCCCGCTACAAGATGTCCGGCCCCAATATCGGGTGCAGTGCCTTCAATTCGATTTGCATCTCGGCGATCATCCAGGCGCAGATGTCGGACACGACAGGTCGTAGCGGCCTTGAGCGCGGGGCAATCAGCCGATGGATCCGGCCCGTCTTGATCTGCCTGTCCGAGGCCGGGACAAGGGTTCCCTGAAGCAATGCCCTTGAAACGTTGCTGAGCCAGCCGAGCGCCACGCCTTCCCCGTTCATCGCGGCTTGAAGCACGACGGCGTAGTCCGAGAATTCGAGCCACTTTGCCCTGCTGGTCTTGCGGTCCGCCACACTGCCCCAGGCGTCCAGCCATTGCTCCTTGGCGTCGGTCAGGTGAAGCAGGGCATGACCTTCCCCGGTTCCGGCATGGATCAGCCGACCGTGGGCCGACAAATAGGATGGGCTGCACACCGGAACGATGATCTCAGGCGAGAATGCCCAGTGGTGATAGTGGGGGTCGTCATCGGTCAGGATTCTCGTGGCCAGGTCGACATTCTCGGCGGGTCCTCGCAGAACGCCCGCGGTCAGTTCGAACCTCAGATCGACGTCGGGAAACCTCGTGTTGAAAGCCCCTAACCTGGGAACGAACCAATAGGTTGCCAGAGAACTCGAAAGGGAAAGGGTGACCACCGGCTTTGCAGCGCTGTTCTGCTTGATCCTGCGGATCACTTCCGCGATGCCGTCAAATCCCTCCCGCACGGCCGAATAGAGCACACGTCCGTCCGGGGTCGGGGTCAATCCCGTTGGGCCTCGTGTGAAAAGAGGCACACCAAAATCGGCCTCGAGTTGGGCAATGCTGCGGCTGATCGATGGTTGCGTGACGTTGAACTCGCGCGCCGCGGCCGTGAAGCTACCCGACCGGACGGCAGCTTCGAAGACAAGCAGTCCGCGCGCGGAGGGAACGAGTTTTGCAAAACCAGCCATGCGTCCAGCGTATAGGCACCCCAACGATTTTCAAGCTTTCTATGAGCTCGGAAATGGCGAACTATAACCCTGATGAATGGCCGGAGCAGAACATGAAGACAGCGGCATCCCAAGCGGGCAGCACATCCAGCGATCCTCTGCTTCAGCCGTTTCGGCTCAAGGGTCTGACGCTGCGCAACCGTGTCGTCAGCACCAGCCATGCCTCGATGCTGGACGATGGCGGCCTGCCGCTCGAGCGCTATCAGCGCTACCATGAGGAGAAAGCGCGCGGCGGCCTTGCGATGACCATGGTGGGCGGCTCGGCCATGACGTCGCCCGATTCGAGCTGGGGCGGCGGTCAGTTGGACCTTTCCACCGACCGCATCGTGCCTCATCTCCAATCGCTATCGCAGCGGGTGCATCGCCACGGCGCCGCCGTCATGTGCCAGGTCTCACACCTTGGCCGGCGTGCCACCGCCTATGCAGGAAACTGGTTGCCGCCGGTGGCGCCGTCACGCGTTCGCGAGACGAGAAACCGGAATTTTCCGAAGGAGATGGACGCCGCGGACGTCGACAGGATCATCAAGGATTACGCCAGTGCCGCAAGGCGCTGCCTGGACGGCGGTCTGGATGGCGTCGAAACCGTCACCGGCGGCCATCTGATCGGTCAATTCCTCTCGCTCAGAACCAACAGGCGCACGGATGGATTCGGCGGTTCGCTGGAAAACCGCGCGCGCTTCGGCCTGATGGTTCACGAGGCGATCCGCCGCGCGGTGGGCGACGATTTCGCCGTCGGCATCCGGTTCGTGATCGACGAGGCGGCCAAGGACGGATCCGATTTCGACGAATGCCTTGCTTTTGCCAGGCTCTTCGAACGGGAAGGTCATCTCGACTTCTTCAATTGCATTTTTGGCCGCATGGACACCGACCTGTCGCTGGCTGAGCAGAACATGCCCGGCATGTTTAGCCCGAGCGCTCCGTTTTTGCCGCTGGTCGGGCAGTTCAAACGGGAAACCAGACTGCCCGTGATCCATGCCGCAGCGATCCGGGATATAGCGACAGCGCGGCATGCCATCCGCGAAAACCTTGTCGACCTGGTCGGCATGACTCGGGCGCATATTGCCGACCCCGATATCGTCAACAAGATGATGCGCGGCGAAGAAGAACGCATTCGCCCGTGTGTCGGGGCGTCCTACTGCCTGTACAAGAAGGTGCAGTGCATTCACAACCCGGCCAGCGGCCATGAAACGATCATCAGCCATACCATCGTGCGGGCTGAAACGCCGAAACGGGTGGTCGTGGTCGGCGGTGGTCCGGGTGGGATGGAAGCGGCAAGGGTTGCTGCCGAGCGCGGCCACCGAGTGAGCCTGCTCGAAGCCGGAGCGCGCCTTGGCGGGCAGGTGCTCGTCGCGGCCTCGGCATCCGATCGCAAGGATCTCATCGGCATAGTCGACTGGCGCGTCGACGAACTCGCGCGCCTTGGCGTGGAAGTCCGTCTCAACACCTATGCGGACGCAGAAATCGTCCTTGCCGACCAACCGGATGCGGTCATCGTCGCCACCGGCGGCGTTCCCGATATGGAAAGGCTGGAGGGCGCCGAACATTGTGACAGCGTCTGGGACGTCCTGACCGGGGTCGTGCCGGCGAAAGACGATGTGCTCATCTACGACGAGACCGGACGCCAGGCCGCAGTTTCCTGCGGCCTGCATCTTGCCCGTCCGGGGCGCGTGATCAGCCTGGCCATAGCGGACGACACGTTGGCGATCGAGACGCCCTATCCGGACAGGGTGAGTTTTCGCAAACGCGCCGCGGAAAGCGGCATCCGCGTCGTCAGCGATGTGCGCCTGGTCAAGGCCGCGCGCCAAGGCAACGGCATCGCCGCCACGTTCCGGCACGAGCTCACCGGTGCGGAAACGGAAATGACCGCAGCCCAACTCATTGTCGAGCGCGGCACGGTGCCCATGGAGGATACCTATCAGGACTTGCGGGCGCGCTCAGCCAACAACGGCGTCACCGACATAGCCCTGATCACGGGCACGGAAACCAGGCGGGACAATGGTCCGCAAGCTGCCGGATCATTCGTCTTGCACCGCATTGGAGACGCGGTTGCCAGCCGGGACATCTACTCGTCGATCTATGAGGCCTACCGGCTCTGCTCGCAATTGTAGATGGGCCGTGAAACTCGATCGAATCGACATCAAGATTCTCTACGAGCTGCAGAAGAACGGCCGCATCACAAATGTGGAGCTGGCGGAACGGGTCAATCTCTCCCCCAGCCCATGCCTGATGCGGGTGAAGAAGCTGCATGCTGAAGGCTATATCGTACGCTATTCGGCGCAGATCGACATCGCAAAGCTGGGGCGGACGCTCACCGTCTTCACGGAAATTACGCTCAAGAACCATCGCCAGATCGACTTCTCGCGTTTCCTTGCCGCCATTGACAAGGTCGATGCGGCCGTCGAATGCCACCGCGTTTCCGCCCGCTACGACTATCTGACGAAATTTGTCGCCGCCGGCATCGGCGAGTACCAGGAGATCATGGAGCGGCTGAGCGACATGGATATCGGCATCGACAAGTATTTCAGCTTCGTGGTGCTGAAGTCACCTATCGTCAAGGCCCACATGCCGCTGCCCAGCCTGTTTCCGATGTAGTCGAAGCGGCTCACCGTTCCCGTAAAATGCTGAGCCGCTCTAGCGATGGCCGTATTGGCTGACCAGCTCGGGGTCGCGGACGAGGCCATCGAGCCAGGTCGGATCGAGCTTCGGCACCGAGGAGAACAGAAGCTTGGAATAGGGGTGGGTGGGCGCCTGCAGCCTGTCGGGCGTGATCTGCTCCACCCGCTCGCCATTGTACATGACCATGATCTCGTCGCAGATCGCTTCGACGACGGAGAGGTCGTGGCTGATGAAAATGTAGGAAAGGCCCAACTCGCGCTGCAGTTCCTTGAGCAGTTCGATCACCGCGGCCGCCACCACCGTGTCGAGCGCCGAAGTGATTTCGTCGCAGATGATGAGCTTGGGGCCGGCCGCCAGGGCGCGCGCGAAGTTCACGCGCTGCTTCTGGCCGCCCGAGAGTTCCGACGGGCGGCGGTAGCGCAGCGTTCTCGGCAGGCGAACCATGTCGAGCAGTTCGTCGACGCGCTTCGAGCGCGCCTGCCTGTCGAGCCCGTGATAGAACGCCAGCGGCCGGGCAATGATGTCCTCCACGGGCTTGGCCGGATTGAGCGCTGTGTCGGCATACTGGAACACGATCTGCATCTCGCGCAGCTGGTCCTGGCTGCGTTTCCTGGCGGTGCGCTCCAGCTCCCTGCCGTCGAAGACGATGTCGCCGGCCGCTGCCGGATGGATGCCGGCGATGACGCGCGCCAGCGTCGATTTTCCGCAGCCGGATTCGCCGATGACACCGAGATTGCGCCCCTTCTCGACGATCAGGCTGACGGTATTGACAGCGCGGATAAGCGGCAGTCCGTCAGCCCGTATCGCGCCATAGCCGGCTGTCACATTGTCGATGCGCAGCAACGGCTTCGCGCCGGCATCGGCGTCCGCATGCGCTTGCCGCGGTTTCGGCTCGAAGGCAGCCAGCAGTTCGCGTGTATAGGGATGCTGGGCAGCCGAAAGTATCTGAGCCGTGGTGCCGGCCTCCTGCACTTCGCCGCCCTTCAGCACCACAATGCGGTCGGCGATCTGGGCGACGACCGCGAGGTCGTGGGAAACGTAGACCCCCGCTATTCCGCCCGCCCGCATGACCGACTTGAATGCCTTCAGCACGTCGATCTGCGTCGTCACGTCGAGTGCCGTCGTCGGCTCGTCGAAGATCATCAGCTTGGGATCGCCGATGAGCGCCATGGCCGCCGAGAGCCGCTGCAATTGCCCACCCGAAACCTGGTGCGGGTAGCGCGCGCCGATCCCTTCCGGATCCGGCAGCGACAAGGCCCGGAACAGCTCGACCGCGCGCTTTCGCGCCTGCTCGGGGGACATCAGCCCGTGGATGCGCGTAACCTCGATCACCTGCTCGATGATGGTGGACGAGGGGTTGAAGGAGGCGGCAGCACTTTGCGGTACATAGGCAATGTCGGTGCCGCGCATCCTTGCGCGCTGCTTTTCGGAAAGTGCCGCCATGTTCTTGCCGTTGACATTGATCTGGCCGCCGGCGATCCGGCAGCCAGGCCGCGCATGGCCCATCAGCGAGAGTGCGATCGTCGTCTTGCCGGAACCGCTCTCGCCGATCAGAGCGACGATCTCGCCATCGGCGATGTCGAGGCTGACGCCCTTGATGATTTCGACGACACGACCCGAGTCCGTCGTCGCCTCGATCCTCAGGTTCCTGACTTCGACGAGATTGCTCATGCGTCCCTGTCCCTGATCTTCTGCGGCAGGTTGTCGATCAGCAGGTTGACGCTGATGGTGAGGCTGGCGATCGCCAGCGAGGGAACGATGACGGCGGGCGCGGCGAAGGGCAGGCCGCCTATGTTCTCGCGCACCAGCGCGCCCCAGTCGGCGAGCGGCGGCTGCAGACCGAGCCCGAGGAAGGACAGGCCGGAGAGCAAGAGCACGATGAAGACGAAGCGCAGGCCGAAATCGGCCAGCACCGGGCGGATGATGTTGGGCAGGATCTCGGATCCGATGAGATAGGCGGTGCTTTCGCCACGGACGCGAGCGACGGTCATGAAGTCCATGCTGTTGATGTTGACGGCGAGCGCCCGCGCGAAACGGTAGGCGCCGGGGATATAGATGACGGCGAGCGTCATGATCAGCGCCGGGATCGACGAGCCGACCGCGGCGACGACGACAAGGCCGAACAGCTTGCTGGGGATGGAGTTCATCGCATCGAGAAAACGGCTAAGGCAGGTGTCGAGCCAGCCGCCGGTGACGGCCGCGATCATCCCCAGCACCACGCCGCAGAAGCAGGCGATGGCCACGGCGGCGAGCGATATGCCGACGGTGTAGCGCGCCCCCATCAGCACCCGCGAGAGCATGTCGCGGCCCAGATAATCCGAGCCGAGCCATAGGCCCTGTCGCATCGGGCCGAAATAATCATCGTCGACGATGTCGCCGATCGAATGGGGAATGATATAGGGCGCGAAGATGGCGATCAGCGTCCACGCCAGGATGACCAGCGCGGCCACCACGCCCACGAGATTGTAGCTGCGGCCCAGGAAGGACCGTCGCGAAGCTGCCACGCGCGCCATCGTCACCTGAGCCTCGGGTTGGACATGATGGCGATGATGTCGGCGACGGTGATGAGCAAGAGGTAGCCGAGGCAGAAGATCATCGCGCAGCTCTGGATCAGCGGCAGGTCGCGGGTCGCGACCGCATCGACCATCAGCTTGGCGATGCCGGGATAGTTGAAGATCGTCTCCACGATGATGACGCCGCCGACCAGATAGGACAGCGACAGCGCAACCGCGTTGACGATCGGCCCGAGCGCATTGGGAAGCGCGTGCTTGAGCACCATGCGGCCGCGTGAGGCGCCTTTGAGAAGCGCCATCTCGACATAAGGCGTGGACAGTGTCTCGATCACCGCGGCGCGGGTCATGCGGATCATCTGTGCGGAGATGACGAAGGTCAGCGTGATCACCGGCATTGCATAAATGCGTACGAGGTCGGTCAGCGTATGCGCCTCATTGACCGAGGACAGCGCCGGCAGCCATTTGAGATAGACGGCGAAAAGCAGGACCGCCAGAGTCGCCACCATGAACTCCGGCACCGAGATGACGCCGATCGAAAGTATGGTGACGGTGCGATCGTAGAGGGAGCCGCGCAGCATGGCGGCGGTGATGCCCAGCGTCAGGGCCAGGGGGACCGAGAGCAGCGTGGTGATGCCGGCGAGTTCCATGGTGTTGACGAAGCGCCCGCCGATCAGCGCCGCGACCGGCATCTCGTTGGCATAGGAAGTGCCGAGATCGCCGTGGAGCAGGCCGAGAAGCCAGCGCAGGAAGCGAAGGATTGCCGGATCGTTGAGATGCATGGCCTCGCGCAGGCCGGCGACCGCTTCGGGTGTCGCCGCCTGGCCGAGCAGGATCGACGCGGTGTCGCCGGGCAGCATGCTAGTGGCGAAAAAAACGGCGAACAGGACGATCAGAAGTGTGATCACCGCGATTGCCAGCCGCTTTAACACGAGGTTTAGAACCCCAGACGTCATGAAAGCGCTCCTGCGGTTGCGTTCGGCCAAGCGATGTTGCGCAATAAGGTGCCAGGGACCGGCTGTCCGATCCCTGGCAGGCGCCTCTCAGGCTTCGAGCCAGAGATATTCCGCCATTGCGTAGCCCATCATGCCACCGAGCGGGTTCGCCTCCAAACCCTTCACCTTGCTGGAGAGGGCATCGACGTTGGAAATGTAGGCCGGGATGATGGTGCCGGCCTCCTCGGAGACCATGGTCTGCATGTGGCCGTAGATTTCCTTGCGCTTGGCCTGGTCGAGCGAGCCGCGCGCCTCGATCATCAGCTTGTCGAACTTCTCCGACTTATACTGACTTTCGTTCCACGGCGCGTTGGAGGCGTAGAGCAGCGAGAACAGGATGTCCGGCGTCGGGCGTGGGTTGATGTTGCCGAAATGGACCGGCGCCTTGAGCCAGTAATTGTCCCAATAGCCGTCGGACGGGACGCGCTGGACGTCGAGCTTCATGCCGATGTCGGCGCCGGCGGCCTGGATGATCACCGCCATGTCGATCGACGAGGTCGCGGCGTCGGAGGCGATCACGGGAATGGACTGGCCGAGCAAGCCCGACTTCTGGAAGTGGAACTTGGCCTTGTCGGGGTCGAACGCCTTCGGCTTGAGGTCGGCATTGTGGAAGATGTTCGCCGGCGAGACGGGCTGGTCGTTGCCGACTTCGCCGAGGCCGCGCAATGCCGATTTGACGATCTGCTCGCGGTTGACGAGGTATTTCATGCCGGCCACGAAGTCGGCCTTGTTGCCCGGATCCATGTCGAGCCGGATGTTGAGGTCGGTGTAGTTGCCCGAGGTGGTTTTCGACAGTTCGAAGCCTTGCTGCCCGCCGATGAGCTTCATCGCGCGCGGATTGATGGAGGCGGCGAAATTGATGTCACCGGACAGCAGGGCGTTCACGCGGGCGCTGTCATCGCTGATGGCGATGAATTCGAAAGAGTCGAGATAGGGCTGGCCCGACTTCCAGTAGTTCTTGTTCTTGGTGACGACCGACCGCACGCCCGGTTCGAACGTTTGCAGCACGAAGGCGCCGGTGCCGTTGCCCTTGGAGAAGTCGGTGGTGCCATCGGCGACGATCATGAAGTGATGCAGCGCCAGGATGGTCGGGAGGTCGGCATTCGGATCGGCCAGCGTGATTTCCACGGTCGACTTGTCGACCGCCTTGAAGCCGGTCATCTGCGCGGCGATCTTGGCGACTTTGGAACCGACCGCCGGATCGAGATGACGCTTCATCGAGAAGACGACGTCGTCGGCGGTGAGGGCCTTGCCGTCGTGGAAGGTGACGCCCTTACGCAGCTTCACGGTCCAGGTCTTGGCGTCCTTGCTGTCGAAGCTTTCGGCCAGCTCCATCTGCGTGACGCCATCCTTGTCGAGGAAAGTCAGGCGATTGTAGAGCGAACAGCAGCGGACATAGTCGGTCGACAGCGACGCCTTTGCCGGATCGAGCGTGTCGGCGGTCGAGGACGACCAGCCAGCCGCCTTGAAACTGCCGCCGGAAACCGGCGTGGCGGCGACGGCATTGGTGGCGCGGCCAAGCACCACGCTGCCCGCGGCAACCGCAGCGCCGCCGGCCAACAGCATCTTGAGGAGTTCGCGGCGGCTCGCGCCCCGCCGAATGGCATTTTCGACCATGGCATCGTCTGCGCTGGTCCAGTTCGTGATGTTGTCGGTCATATCATTCCCCTTTTCGTTTGTTTTCCGGCTTGCTCGTCTTGACGCGGCTTTCCGGGTTGGGCTCAGGTTCGTTGCTTCAGGCTTTCCCGCACGGCGGCGGCAAGGGCCGCCATTGACGTGAAGTGGTAGTCCGGCGTGGTGAAGCGCTCGGGCTCGATCGTGCCGCCATAGCCCTTCTGGGCGTGCCGGCGCTCGATCCAGCAATTGGTCATGCCAAGCGCCCGGGATATGCCGATATCGTGATACTGGCTTTGCGCGACGTGCAGGATGTCCTCCTTGCTGTCGCCCCTTGAGGCGACGAAATCGAAGACCTTCTGGAAAAAGGCCGGGTCTGGTTTTTCCGTGCCTGTATCGTCGGCAGTGAAGGTGGCGAAAAAGGGCGATCCGAGTTGCTTCTCGAAATGATCGAGCGCCCAGCGCCGGGCATTGGTCATGGCAATCAGCCTGTGCGATTTTGCAAGCTTCGCCAATGCAGCCGCGCTGTCGGGGAAGCCTTGCCAGACGCTGGCGGAGTCCCGCAGGCGCATGCCGTATCTTTCCTCGGCCGGCAGGCCGAGCCGTGGTGCGATGACCCTGTAGACACGCACGAGATCGTCCGGGAACAGGCCTGCATCGGGCATGTAGCGGGCTTGCCGGTAAAGGCTCAGCGCTTCCTCGCCGTCGAGCGGAACGCCGGCCTCGGCGGCAATCCCGGCCAGGCAGGTCGTGATGCCGCCTTCGAAATCGATCAGCGTGCCGACCACATCGAAGGTCATGTATTTGAATTCGCTAAAGCCCCTGGCCAAGACTGGGTCTCCTCTGCACGCGGCCGAATTGCATGTGTTGAACAGAACAAAATTCCGTGCTGTCCGGGGCGTAGGCCTTTTTCGAAGGCCCGGAAATCCGGGCTTTCTGGCCTTGTCTTATCAACAGTCTGGCACTTCCCCCGCGCTGGATTCGCCGAAAAGACGTGAGGGGGCGGCACAAAATTGCGAAATCGTCTGCCCCGGCGCTATTTCGAAACGCAGGGTATTCGTCCGCGGTCATGCCATTGCCTGACGGACATCGGGATCGTCCAGTGTCTGGTCGAGCGTCCGGCGCGTGCGCTCGATGATCGCGTCGATGTCGGCGTCGGTGCAGCAGAGCGGTGGTGCATAGCCGATAACCCCATGCGCAAAGGCACGGATGATCAGGCCGTTGTCCCACGCCCTGTCGAAGACGCGCCGCGCCGGCATGGCCGACGCCGGAAACGGGGTCTTCTTCTGTTTGTCGACCACCAGTTCGATCGCGGCAAGCATGCCGCGGCCGCGCACGTCGCCAACGAGCGGGTGGTCCCTCAGGCCCTCCAAGCCCGCCATCAGGCGAGCGCCGGCCTTGATGCCGTTCTCCAGCAGGCCGTCTTCGTAGAGCTTCAACACTTCAAGCGCGACGGCGGCGCTGACGGGGTGGGCGGAATAGGTGTAGCCGTGACCAACGGCCGAACTGCCCGCGCCGTCGGCGATGACGTCGTAGACATGATCGGCCATGAACACGGCGCCCATGGGAACATAGCCCGAAGTCAGCCCCTTCGCGGTCGTCATGAAATCGGGAACGATGTCCTCATCGGTGCAGGCGAACAAGGGTCCGGTTCGGCCGAAGCCGGTGATCACCTCGTCGGCGATGAACAGGATGCCGTACTCCCGGCAGAGCTCGCGCATCGCCTTTATCCAGCCTTTCGGCGGGACGATGACGCCGCCCGAACCTTGGATCGGCTCGGCATAAAAGGCAGCGACCCGCTCCGGTCCGATTGCCTCGATCTTGGCCTTCAGCGCGGCGCGTGATGCGGCGATGATCGCATTGCCGTCCTCGCCCACCGGGTTGCGGTAGGGATAGGGGGAGGTGATCTTGTGCTGCCATTCAAAGGGAACGCCAAAACCGGCGTGAAAGGCGGGCAGCGCGGTCAGGCCCGCGCCGACCACCGATGACCCGTGATAGCCCTGCTCGATGGAAATGAACTGGTCGCGTTGCGGCTCGCCTTTGGCATTCCAGTAGTAGCGGACGAAGCGGATCGTGCTGTCGACCGCGTCCGACCCGCCGAGCGTGAAATAGACGTGATTGAGGTCGCCTGGCGCGCGCTCGGCCAGTTCCGAGGCGAGGCGGATGGCCGGCTCCGAGCCGAGGTCGAAATAGGCGGTGGCGTAGGGGAGTTCGCGCATCTGCCGGGCCGCAGCCTCGACGATGCTGTCATGGCCATAGCCGGCATTGACGCACCACAGCCCCGCGAAACCGTCAACGAGTTGCCGGCCTGACGCATCGGTCACGGTCGCCCCCTTCGCCGATTTCAAGACGCGCACGCCGAGGGCCTCATGGCCGCGGTATGATGAGACCGGATGGATGAGGTGGGCGCGATCGAGTTCGATCAGGGAATTCGCGAGCATTGTTGTCCTCCTAGCCGAGCGCCTGGTTGGCGAGGGCGTAAACTTTTGGCTTGGTCTGTTCCGCGACGCTCTTGGGCGGACGGTCCATGGCCACGCCTCCGCCGACATGGGTGAGGCCGATTTCCTCGAGCCAACCGGCAATGCCGGTCCTGCTGTCGGTATCCACGCGCAGAAAGGCGCCGGGGCGGTTCGCGGCGAAGAAGGTAATCAGGGCCTTCGCGGTGTCAGCGCTTTCCGCGATGACCGGTCCGATCACCTCACCGCGTCCGAACGGGCGGATTGCGGCATAGGCTTCAATCACGCCGTGGCGGCCGATGATTGCGAATTGGCCGCGCTCGGCCAGCGCATCGATCAGGGTTTGCCGGTCGGCGCCATAGGCGTTGCGGTCCAGCGCCTTGATGTCCGGCAGCTCGTCCATGCTTGCGGCTTCCACTCCATCCGGCACGCCGAGCGCTGCAACCGTACCTTGATGCTGCCGGATCGTGCCGGAGGGCACAAAGCCCAGTTTCTGGTAGAGAGGCATGCCGTCATTCGTCGCGACGAGCCGCAGCGGACGGTCGCCGGCAAGGGCGATGGCCTGATCCATGAGCCGGCGCCCGAGCCCCTTGCCACGCACGTTCCTGTCGACGATCACCATGTTGATCATGGCGCAGTCCGCGCCATAGGGTGTCACCAGGATGGTTCCGGTGACACGGCCCTGGTCGTCGAGCGCGACCGCGCCGCTCGAGAGCTGCAGCGCCATCTGCCAGTCCTGCGGCCGATGCGGCCAATTCTCCTGGCGAGAAAGCGCCACGGCTCCCTCGATATGGTCCGGCCCGAAGTCCTGAATCTCGATCTCGCCCTGCTGCATGAGGCATCCTTCCGTCTGCCCTCAAGTCTCGACCATTGTCGCGTCGCAAATCGTCTGAAGGCTTCGGCCTCGGCGGTATCTTTCGCCGTAGCGCAAGCGGTGCGCCGCATCTTGTGCTGGCGCCCGCTCGGCGGAGGCGCTTCACGTCACGCGCGGCGCCGCGTTCGACACACCAGATGCCACAGCGTGCCAAACCGGATGGTGGATACGGAACTTTCTGCTTTCGGGAGGGCGATTTCGGTCAGGTGGGTCGCCACCACCTGTCCTATGATGAAATGCTTCCCAACGCGAATGTGCTTCCACTGGAGATCGACGGACATGGCTTCTTTCAGGCCCAAATATATTACCTTCGACTGCTACGGTACGTTGACCAATTTCCAGATGGCGGAAGCGGCGCGAGACCTTTACGGCAGCCGGCTCGACGAACCGCGTATGCAGGAGTTCATCAAGAACTTCGCCGCCTATCGGCTCGACGAGATCATGGGTGACTGGAAGCCTTACGCCGACGTTGTCCACAACGCGCTCGAGCGGGCCTGCAAGCGCAATGGTGTTGCCTTCAGCCCTGACGACGCCAGGATGGTCTATGAACGTGTCCCGACCTGGGGGCCCCATGCAGATGTCCCAGCCGGCCTAGCTAAGGTCGCCAAGGAAATTCCGCTGGTCATCCTGTCCAACGCCATGAACGCGCAGATCATGTCCAATGTCGAGAAGCTCGGCGCGCCGTTCCATGCCGTCTACACGGCCGAGCAGGCGCAGGCTTACAAGCCACGGTTCAAGGCCTTCGAATATATGTTCGACAGGTTGGGCTGCGGCCCGGAAGATATTCTTCACTGCTCGTCCTCGTTCCGCTACGACCTGATGTCGGCACATGATCTCGGCATCACGAACAAGGTCTGGGTCAATCGCGGCCACGAACCGGCAAACCCTTACTATGGCTATGTCGAGATATCAGACATTTCGGGTCTCCCGGGAGTGGTCGGGCTTTGAAACAGGCGGATCGTCGATGAAATTGATCTCCTACTGGCACGATACCGCCCCTGTCTTTTCCGGCGGAGCGCAAGGCCCGGTCGAGGGGCACTATGATGCCGTCATCGTCGGTGGCGGCTTCACCGGTCTCGCTGCGGCGCGCCAACTGGCGAAGGCCGGCGCGAAGGTGGCGGTGCTGGAGGCGCAGCGCGTGGGCTGGGGCGCATCCGGCCGCAATGGCGGGCACCTGAACAACGGCCTCGCTCACAGCTACCTCTCTGCCAAGGCGGAACTCGGCAAGGAACGCGCGATCGCGCTCTACCGCACGCTCGACGACTCCGTCGACACCATTGAGGCGCTGGTTGCCGAAGAGGGCATCGACTGCAATTTCCGCCGCGCCGGCAAGCTGAAGCTCGCCTCCAAGCCGCAGCATTTCCAAGCGATCGCCCGCAATTTCGAAGCCCTCCATGCGGAAGTGGATCCGGATACGGCGCTGCTGTCGGCGGTCGACCTCAAATCCGAGATCGGCTCGCCCTTCCACGGCGCGATGCTGTCGAAGAAGAGCGCCATGATGCATATGGGCCGCTATGTGGCAGGCCTTGCGACAGCCGCCGCCCGCCACGGCGCCATCATCCACGAGAATGCGGCGGTGACCGACCGCAAGCAGGTCGGTGGCATCCATGAGCTGACGACCTCCCGCGGCCGCATCAGCGCCGACAATGTGCTGGTAGCGACCGGCGCCTATACCACGCCGAATTTCAGCTATTTTCGCCGCAGGATCATCTCCGTCGGCAGCTTCATCATCGCCACGCGGCCGTTGAGCGACGCCGAGATCACTGCCACCATGCCCGGCAACCGGACATGCGTCACCTCGATGAATATCGGCAACTACTTCCGGCTTTCACCGGACAGGCGCCTGATCTTCGGCGGTCGCGCGCGCTTCTCGGCGACTTCGGACCAGCGCTCGGATTCGAAGAGCGGACAGATATTGCAGGGGGGCCTCGCGGCGATCTTCCCGCAGCTCGCCAAGGTCGAGATCGACTATTGTTGGGGTGGGCTGGTCGACATGACCAAGGACCGTTTTCCGCGGGCCGGCTATCATGACGGGGTCTGGTACGCGATGGGCTATTCCGGCCACGGCGCGCAGCTTTCCACCCATCTCGGCATGGTCCTGGCCGATGCCATGCTCGGCCGCGAAGACCGCAATCCGATGAAGGGGCTCAAGTGGCCTGCCATTCCCGGTTATTCCGGCAAGCCCTGGTTCCTGCCGATGGTCGGCCTCTATTACAAGGCGCTCGACCGGATCCAGTGAGCTTCGATACGGTCCGCTTTGGGCTCTCAGCCAAATGGCCTCAGCTGAGCCCGCCCATGTGGAAGCTCTTCATCTCGAGATATTCCTCGATGCCGACCTGCGCCCCCTCACGGCCGAGGCCGGACTGCTTGACGCCGCCGAAGGGGGCGACTTCCATCGAGACCGAGCCGGTGTTGAGCCCCACCATGCCGAACTCCAGCGCCTCGCCGACGCGCCAGGCGCGTTTCAGGTTCTCGGTGTAGAAGTAGGAAGCAAGCCCGTAGGGCGTGCCGTTGGCGAGCGTGATCGCCTCCTCTTCCGTCTCGAACCGGAAAAGCGGTGCGACCGGGCCGAACGTTTCCTCACCGGCAAGCTGCATGTCCTTCGTGGCGCCGGTCAGCACCAGCGGCGCGACATATTGAGGACCGTCCGGCAATGCCGGCCTCGTTGTGATGATCGAAGCACCCTTGGCGAGCGCGTCCTGGACATGGCGGTTGATCTTCTCGACCGCCGCCATGTTGATCATCGGCCCGATGGCGACACCGGCTTGAGTGCCCGGTCCGACCGTCATGGCGTTGACGCGAGCGGAAAGCTTGGCGGCGAAGGCTTCGTAGACACCGGCCTGGACGAGGATGCGGTTGGCGCAGACGCAGGTCTGTCCGCCATTGCGGAATTTCGAGACAAGCGCGCCCTCGACGGCGAGATCGAGATCGGCGTCGTCGAAGACGATGAGGGGCGCGTTGCCGCCGAGTTCGAGGCTGAGCCGTTTGACAGTATCGGCCGCGCCGCGCATCAGCAGCGAACCGACCCGCGTCGAGCCGGTGAAGGAGATCTTGCGAACGGTCTCGTTGGCCATGATCTCGTTGCCGATCTCGGCCGGCATGCCGGTGACGATGTTGATGACGCCGGCAGGGATGCCCGCGCGTTCGGCAAGCACGCCGAGCGCCAGCGCCGAATAGGGCGTGAACTCGGATGGCTTGATCACAACCGTGCAGCCGGCGGCCAGCGCCGGCGCGACCTTGCGGGTGATCATCGCGTTGGGGAAGTTCCACGGCGTGATGATGCCGCACACACCGACCGGCTCCTTGAGCACGATGATACGCCGGTCCGGCGTCGGCGAGGGGATGGTGTGGCCGTTGATGCGGCGTGCCTCCTCGGCAAACCATTTGACGAAGGACGCCCCGTAGCGGATCTCGCCTTTGGCCTCGTCCAGCGGCTTGCCCTGTTCCGTCGTCAGGATCAGCGCGAGATCGTCCAGATGCGCCAGCATCAGGCCATGCCAGGCCTCCAGGAGGCCAGCGCGCTCGGCGTTGGTCTTCTTCTTCCAGCCAGCATAAGCGGACGCCGCGGCCTCGATGGCCGCCCGGGTCTCATGACCGGCCATGTCGGGCACCGTGCCGATCGCGCATTGAGCAGCCGGATCGACAACATCGACCGTCTTGCCGGAGCCGGCGGCGACCCATTTGCCGTCGATCAGGCCGGCTTCGCGGAAGAGACTTTTGTCTTTGAGATTTTTCATCGAAAACGACCTTGCAATCAGGAGAGCGCTGCGACGACGGCGGCCGTGATGGCCTGCGTTCTGTCTTTGCCCGGAATGGTTCCAATGCCGCGCGCGGTTGTCGCCTCGACCGCTTGCATGACCCGCCCGGCTGCGGCCGCTTCGCCGAGATGGTCGAGCATCATGGCGCCGGACCATATAGTGGCGATGGGATTGGCGATGCCCAGATGCGCGATGTCGGGCGCCGACCCGTGCACAGGCTCGAACATGGATGGTGCCGAGCGGTCGGGATTAATGTTGGCCGAGGCGGCGTAGCCGAGCCCACCCTGGATCGCTGCGCCGATGTCGGTCAGGATATCGCCGAACAGGTTGGAGGCGACGACCACGTCGAGGCTCTCCGGCGCCATGATCATGCGCGCGGCGAGCGCATCGACATGATAGCTGGTGACATCGACGTCAGAGTACTCCGCAGTCAGCTTTCGCGTGATCTCGTCCCAGAACACCATCGAATATGTCTGCGCGTTGGATTTGGTGACGGAGGCGAGCTTGCCGCGCCGTGTCCGCGCCTGCTCGAAGCCGAAGCGCAGGATGCGCTCGACGCCGGCGCGGGTGAAGATCGAGGTTTCCACCGCGACCTCGTCCAGAGTGCCTTGATGCACGCGCCCGCCGGCGCCCGAATATTCGCCCTCGGTGTTCTCGCGGATGCACAATATGTCGAAGCTCTCGGCACGCAGTGGGCCCTTGACGCCCGGCAGCAGGCGGTGCGGCCTGATGTTGGCGTATTGCACGAATGCCTTGCGGATCGGCAGCAGCAGGCCGTGCAACGAAACGGAATCCGGGACCTCCGCCGGCCAGCCGACGGCGCCCAGAAGAATGGCGTCGAAGCCGCGCAAGCTCTCGATGCCGTCTTCGGGCATCATGCGGCCGGTATCCTTGTAGAATTTGCAGGACCAAGGGAACTCGGTTCCCGTCAAGGCAAAGCCCGCGTGTTTGGCTGCGGTCTCCAGCACCGTCCAGGCGGCGGCGGTCACATCGCGGCCGATGCCGTCACCGGGGATCAAAGCGATCAAGTAGGGCTTCATCGGCATCTCTCTAGAGGCTGATCAGGACGCTCTTGGTCCTGCGGTTGGCGAGATAGGCCTCGCGGCCGAGATCCTTGCCGATGCCGGAGCGCTTGTAGCCGCCGGTCGGCAGGATATGGTCGCGCGAGCGGCTGTAGCGGTTGATCCAGACGGTGCCCGCTTCGAGCTTGCCTGCCAGACGGATCGTGCGGGACAGGTCGGCGGTGAACAGGCCGGAAGCCAGCCCGTAGGTTGGATGGCTGGACAACGCCAGCGCCTCTTCCTCGGTCTCGAAGGTCTGGATGGTGAGGACCGGGCCGAAGATTTCCTCGACGATCGCCGGATTGGCCTGGTCGACATCAGAGATCAGCGTCGGCTGGTAGAAATAGCCGGGGCTGTCCATGACGCCGCCACCGGTCAGGCATTCGCCGCCGGCCTCGATCGCGGACCGCACGATGCTGTCGACACGGGCCCGCTGCCGTTCCGAGATAACAGGCGAATACTGCGTCGCCTCGTTCCAGGTCGGGCCGGGCCGCACCGCCTTCATCCTCTCCAGGATGGCAGCCGTCAACCTGTCGGCCACGCTCCTCTCGACGATCAGGCGCGTGCCGGCGACGCAGGCCTGACCGGCATTGAAGGTGACGCTGCCGGCGATGGCCGTCGTGGCCTTCTCCATATCGGCATCGGCAAAGACGATCTGCGGGCTCTTGCCGCCGAGTTCCAGCGTCATCGGCTTGACGCCGGTGCGAGCGACGTTCTCCATGATCGCTGAGCCGGCGCGGGTCGAGCCGGTGAACGAGACCTTGGCGATCTCGGGATGGCCGGTCAGTGCCGTGCCGGTCGTCGGGCCGTCTCCCAGCACGACGTTTATGAGCCCTGCCGGCAGGCCCGCCCTCACGGCGAGTTGCGCCATGTAGACTGCCGAGAAGGGTGTCATTTCCGACGGCTTCAGAACGACCGCATTGCCCGCGGCCAATGCTGGACCAAGCTTCCATCCGGCCATCGAGATCGGGAAATTCCAGGGCGTGATCGCACCGACCACGCCATAGGGCTCGCTCATGATCATGCCGAGAGTGGCGTCGTCGGTCGGCACGAGCTCGCTGCCTTCCTTGTCGGCGAACTCGGCAAAGAAGCGGATCTGCTCGGCGGTGATGGCGATATCGCCGGCAACGAGCTGGCCGACGGGCCGGGTGGAGCACAGCGCCTCGATCCTGGCCAGCGTTTCGGCCTCCGCCTCGATCAGGTCGGCCCAGGCCTGGAGCGCCTTCGTCCGTTCGCGCGGCCGAACGCCGCCCCAGTTGCTGGCCTTCAGCGCCGCCTTGGCGCTTTCCACCGCACGATTGACCATATCGACGCCGGCCACGGGGCAGCCGGCATATGCCTTGCCATCCGACGGACGGCGCATCTCGATGGCACTCTCGGCCGCGATCATCTCCCCGCCAATGAAATGACCGACGGGAAGCGAGACGGTATCCGGATCGAAGCTCAAGCCCATGGTACCCACTCTGGAATATTCTGCAGAAGCCTAGCGCGGGCTCTGGCGCAGCATGCGCCGTTCGACGATCGGTCGCGGATGATTGTTGTGTGCCGGCGATGACAGACGGCAAAATCTGTTGCGGAGGCCGGCGCCTCCGCCCTCCCGTTACCCTACGGTCACGTAGATCTTGCGTACCGTCTCAATGGTCTTCCAAACCCCGGTGAAGCCAGGTTTCATCACGAAGCTGTCGCCGGCGCGATAGGTCACCGGCTTGCCGCCGTCGGGCGTGATTTCGATCAACCCGGAGAGGATGTGGCAGAACTCGAAAGTCTCGCCTTTGATCGAGCGCGTTTCGCCGGGCGTCGCCTCCCAGACGCCGGTATGGACGAGGTCGCCCTTGGCGACATCCTGCGCCCAGGTTTTGAAGCCAGGGTCGCCGGAAATCAGCCGTTCGGGCAGCGCCGCGGATTCGCGCGGCTGGAAGACAGGTCTGGTATCGACGGTCTTGAGCAGGGACAAGGGATGGCCTTTCATGTTGGAGGATCTTGGCTTGATGTGTCTTTGTCCCAGAACCGCTGCACACTTCCGGGTGAGATGCACTTAGTAGCCGCGCGACCGGTCGACGAGCCCGATGGGATCAAGACCGGCGCGGTAACGCCTGATGTTTTCGACAACCGCCTTTGCTGCGCTGGCGGGCTGGGTGACGCTGGCGACATGCGGGGTCAGGATGACCTTCGGATGCAACCAGAACGGATGACCTGCCGGCAGCGGTTCGGGATCGGTGACGTCGATCATCGCCGCCGAAAGGTGGCCGCTGTCGAGCGCGGTGACGAGGGCTTCGTCGTCGAGCTGCGGCCCGCGGCCGGTGTGGACGATTGCCGCCCCCTCAGGCAGTTGCGCAAACAGGCCGGCATCGAGCAAACCGCGCGTCTCCTCGGTCAGCGGCAGCAGGCAGATCAATATGTCGCTGACGGCGAGCATCTCGCTCAGCCCGGGCTCGCCATGGTGGCAGGTCACGCCCTCGATCCGCCGGGGCGAGCGGCTCCATCCGGCGAGCGGAAAGCCGAAGGGCTTCAGGCGGTCGAGGACGGCTTGGCCAAGCTGTCCGAGGCCGAGCACGCCTATCCGGCGCGCCCCGGCCTGGAGCTGCGCGATGTCAGCCCATTCGCCGGCGCGCTGCTGCGCGAGATATCCAGGCAGGTTGCGGTGGAGCGCGAGTACGGCCAGCGTCACATATTCCTGCATCATGCGCACGATGCCTTCCTCGATCATGCGCACGACCTTCACGTTCGCAGGTACCGCATCGAGGCGAAATTGGTCGACGCCGGCGCCGATGGAAAACAGGATTTCCAAGTTCGTATAAACAACGAGATTGTCCGGCACGGTCCAGCTGATCAGATAGCGCACGGCGTCGGGATCGACCGTCGCGGCATCCATCGTGATGGGAACATCCGGCAGTTCTGTCGCGAATACCTCGCAGAAGATCGCGCCGCGGCGTGCATCGGAATTGAACAGGAATGTCATTCCGTTCCTCTCATGCCGCGCAGCGGACGCCCAGAGCCTCGATCACTCGCTGACAGGCGGTGAGTTCGCTGGCAAGGATGTATTCGTTAGGCTTGTGGGCGCGGTCTATGTCGCCGGGTCCGCAAATGATCGCATCGAGCCCGGCGGCCTGGTAAAGTCCGGCCTCCGTGCCGTAGCTGACGGCGGCGAGCGGCGCTTCGCCGGTCAGTTCGCCCAGCAGTGCCGCAAGCGCCGTATCCTGAGGCAGCGACAGCGCCGGATAAGCGCTCATCGGCCTCCACTCGATACGAAAACCGTCGGCCACGAGGGCCTCTGCCCGCGCCTTGACCGGCGCGAGCAGGCTTGCCGGGTCGACACCAGGTATGGCGCGTGCCTCCAGGTCCAAAGTGCAGGTGTCGGGGATGATGTTGACCTGATGTCCGCCTGCCACGACGCCCGCCTGCAGCGAGGAGTAGGGCGGCTCGAAGGCGGCATCGAACGGACCGTGTGTCAGCCGCTCGGCTTCGCTCACGGCGGCGCTCAGCGCATAGGCCATGGCATGGACGGCGTTGAGCCCGAGATCGGGCCTCGAGGAATGGCCCGAGCGCCCGTTGACGATCACCCGGGCGGCGGCCTTACCCTTATGGCCGCGCACGGCGCGCATGCCGCTCGGCTCGCCGACGATGACGCCCAACGGCTTCGCGCACAATTCGGGAAGGTGGGCGATCAAATGCGGCACGCCACGGCATCCGACCTCCTCGTCGTAGGAAAAGGCGAGGTGGATAGGCCCGGCAAGGCGCAGTCCCGTCAGCGCGGGCACGGCCGCGAGTGCCGCGGCAAGAAACCCCTTCATGTCCGTGGTGCCGCGTCCATAGAGCCGTTCGCCCTCCTTGCGCAGTGCGAAAGGGCTCGAACTCCATTGCGGCTCGCTGGCGGGAACGACGTCCATATGGCCGGACAGGATATAGCCGGGGACATCGGCGGGGCCGATCGTCGCGAAAAGATTGGAACGATCGCCTTCCGGCCCCGGAAGCACGGTGACCTGAACTCGGTGTTCAGCGAGATAGGTCTTGATCCAGCCCGCGATATCGCCGTTCGGCCTGCCGGCGACCGTTGGAAAAGCGACGAGACGATCGAGGATGTCGAAGACGTCCATTCCAGTCCTCAAAACGTTCGGGTTCGCCGGGATCGGAGCCGTCGACCATATGCTGCTAGATTTCCAGAGAGAGTGTGTGCATTCTTTCGCGATTGCGTGCCGAAAGCTGAAATGTTTCAGTTGAATCTTGCGTTGCCGCGCGGCTTTCGAGCTGATCGTACCGGTCCGCTCGTTTAGCGTTGGCGGGCAGAGGGTGGCTGTCGTTGTGCCGCGCTCGGTAGGACAATCTTGTAGGGGCATGGACTTGAAGCCGTCCGGAAGCTTGAAAATCGACACTTTCTCGATGCGGATCGGCGACATCGAAGGCGTCGAACTGGACCGCTTGCACGCACACTCGCTCGCCGTGGGATGGCCGCATCGCGCCGAGGACTGGCAGTTCCTTCGCGAAATGGGAGACGGGTTCGTGGCGCTCGACGAGATCGGCCGCGTTCTCGGCTCGGCCATGTGGTTCGCGCATGGTGCCGATTTCGCCACAGTGGGGATGGTCATCACCTCGCCGCGATTGCAGACGCTGGGGGCGGGGCAATGGCTGATGAAGCGGGTCTTCGAGAAGGTCGCCGGGCGCGATCTGCGCCTGAATGCAACGCGCGCGGCAAGGCGGCTCTATCTCTCGCTCGACTTCCAGCCGGAGAAGACCGTCTATCAATGCCAGGGCATCGCCAGCTTGCAGATGACGGGCAGGCCGGCAAATATTCGAGGCGATGTCCGAAGTTTGGGCGAAAATGACATTGCCGCTGTGATCGCGCTCGACGCGGCCGGGTTTGGCGTGAGGCGGGCGGCGCTCATCGAACGGCTTTTCGCACACTCGGCCGGCTATGGTCTTTTCAAGGGCGATACGCTGAGCGCTTTCGCGCTCTGCCGGCCGTTCGGGCGGGGCCATGTCGTGGGACCGGTCGTGGCGGTTAGCGACGCCGACGCGTTGGCGGTCGTCCGGCCGCACGTGGCCGACCATTCGGGGTCTTTCCTGCGCATCGACACCCATATGGACAATGGCGAGTTCGCCGCCTTTTTGTCGCACAGCGGAATGCCGGTATTTGACACGGTGGTGACCATGTCGCTGGGCAAACGCATTGCCGCTGTTCCTTACGGCAGCTCGTTGAGGACCTATGCCTTAGCAAGCCAAACCCTCGGGTAGTTGCCTTCTGTCGCGCAACGGTATCGGCTTGGTCGACCCTGGTTTTATCAATTGCTCGCCTAGGGTGGTCCGCATGGTGTTCTATCCCACCTTGGCCACAGAAAGCGGCCCGTTCGCTCGCGGCCCATTTCGGTCATTCACTACCAGGAGTTCCTGGCGACCTGGGGCTACATTGGCGATATCTCGAAGCTCGTAACCAGTCGTCTTCTTGGTCCTTTGGTTCGCCAGACCATACGAGAGAATACGAAGGAAACGACTTGGCGAACCATCCGCTAACGTTTTCGGTAGAAATTGGCAGCCCTCAGCGACCAACGTAATCCTAATATTTACGGGGCGGTTCGCCGAAATAGAAGCTTCTCGATCTCCAAGCGAGTTTCATTGCTCGCCTCCCGTGGCTAATCTGCCAACGGCGTTCGGTCGCACGGCGTTATTCCTTTACCGCGCCGGTCATTGAGGAAACGTAGTGCTCGACGAAGAATGAATAGAGCACCACCACCGGCAAGGACCCGATCAGCGCGCCGGCCATCAGCGCGCCCCACTCATAGACATCGGAGCGAACCAGCTCGGTGAGCACGCCGACTGGCACCGTCTTCTTTTCGGACGATTGAATGAAGGTCAACGCGTAGATGAACTCGTTCCAGGATAGCGTGAAAGCGAAGATGCCGGCGGAAATCAGGCCAGGGACTGACAGCGGCAGCACGATCTTGGTGAGGATCTGCCAGCGGCTCGCACCGTCGATGAGAGCACATTCTTCCAGTTCGAACGGGATCGAGCGGAAATAGCCCATCAGCAGCCAGGTGCAGAAGGGGACGAGGAAGGTGGGGTAGGTGAGGATCAGCGCGAACGGGGTGTCATAGAGGCCGAGGTTGAACACCATCAGCGATAGCGGGATGAATAGAATCGAAGGCGGCACAAGATAGGCCAGGAACACTGCAAGGCCGACCTGCCGCGCGCCCGAGAATCTCAGGCGTTCGATCGCATAGGCCGCCAGCACCGCTGCCAACAGCGACAGGAAAGTGGCGGCGGTCGAGATGATGATCGTGTTGAGCAGCCAACCAGGATAGGAGGTCTCGAACAGCAGATAACGTACGTGCTGCAATGTCGGGTGATCAACCCAGAACGGGTTGTAGTTCACGTAGTCGGTCATCTCGGCATTCGGCTTGATTGCCGTGATCGTCATCCAGTAGAAGGGAAACAGGAGCACGATCATAAACACCAGAAGCGGCAGATAGACCGTCACAACCCGACGGGGCAGGCTTTGCAAATAGCCCATGCCGCCTTCATCGTTGTTGATGCGTTCCGGTTGCTTGATCGCGGCCATGTCAGTCTCCGCCGCCTTGCTGCCATTTGCGCCGTTGCAAGCCGAAATAGCTGAACAGGATCGCCGCCAGCAGGAAGGGGATCATGGCGACGGCGATTGCCGCGCCTTCGCCGAGTTGGCCTCCGGAAATGCCGCGCTGGAACGATAATGTCGCCATCAGATGAGTGGCGTTTACCGGGCCGCCACGAGTGAGCACATAAATCAGTTGGAAATCGGTGAAGGTGAACAGCACTGAGAAGGTCATAGTGATGGCAATGATCGGCGTCAGCAGCGGCAGGGTCACGTAGCGGAACAACTGCGACCGACTGGCGCCGTCGAGGGTGGCGGCCTCGTATAGCGATTGCGGGATGGTCTGCAGACCCGCCAGCAGAGTGATGGCGACGAATGGAATGCCGCGCCAGACGTTGGCGGCAATAACCGACGCGCGCGCATTGGTCGGGTCGCCGAGGAAGTTGATGCGATGATCGATCAGTCCCATCTGCTGCAGCGCCCATGACAAGATCGAGAACTGCGAATCGTAGATCCACCAGAAGGCGATCGCCGAAAGCACCGTCGGCACCACCCAGGGCAAAAGCACCACTGCACGAAAAAAGGACTTGAAGCGAATGTTCTCGTTGAGGATGAGCGCCAGCCAGAGCCCGAGCGCAAATTTCAGGATCGAAGCGCTGACAGTGTAGAGCAGCGTGTTGAAGACCGAGAGCCAAAAGACGCTATCGCTCCACAGATACTCATAGTTCTCAATACCTACGAAGACGCCAGGGCGGCCGATGCGCGCATCGGTGAAACCGAGCCAGACACCAAGCCCCAGCGGGTATGTCAGGAAGACCAGCAGCAGCACCGCCGCCGGCAGCATGAAGCCGAAGCCCAGGACATTTCGGCTTTCGGCCAGACGCGACAGGATTGATGGGCGCGGCCGAACCGCAGCGGACGTCACGGCCATGGGCGGCTCCTTACGAGGTCTGGTTGCATGGCGACGCAAGCCGCCGTCCGAAACCGACCGGGCAGCATGATCCGCGGCCCGGCTCGGCTAGGGTCAAACGCGATAGTAGCGGTTGGCCCGCTTTTCCGCCTCTTCCATCGCTTCCTGCGGCGTGGCCTGGCCTGTCACGGCCTTGGCGAACATGTCGACCAGAACATAGTCGGCCATGGTGGCCGCCGAGGCGTAGCCGAGCGGCCCGGCATAGCCGTTGGGACGCAGCGTCTCGGAGGCTTTCGCGTATGCCGCATTGTTCGGATCAGCCTTCCAGACCGGATTGTTGGCGAAGGCTTTGAGCGTCTGGCAACAGTAGCATGCCGAGGAGGTGATCCAGTCCGACATTTGCGGATCCTCGAACATGAACTGCAGATAGGCTTTCGCCGCGTTGGGGTAGGGCGTGTAGTTGAAAATGACGGCCGTGGTCACCTGGAACAGCTCGACGGATTTCCCGACCGGACCGATCGGCATGTTGGTCGTGCGCATGTCCTTGGCAATGTCGGTCAGCTTCGGATCATTGTCCTTGTTGACCTTGGCGGTGTTGTAGACGGAAATCCCGTTGGCGATGACGCTCACTTCGCCGGCGAGGAAGGCCCGGTTGTTGTTGACGTCGAGCCAGCTTTCGGTTCCGGGGATGAAGGTCTTGTAGAGCTCCTGCGCATACTGGATCGCCTTGAGCGTCTCGGGGCTGTTGATCGTGACCTTGCCTTTCTCGTCGACCATCTGGCCGCCATGGCTCCACAGCAGCCAATGCGCATAGTTGTTGCCGTCGCCGACGCCGTGGCCATGGGTAAAGCCGGCCGGATGACCTTTGGCCTTGAGCGCCTTGCAGAGCTCGAGGAAGCCGGCCGTGTCCTTCGGAAACTCCGAGAAACCGGCCTCCTTCACCCAGCTTTCGCGGTAGACGATGGCGTTGCCGATGGTGGCCAGAGGCAGGCCCACGAACTTACCCTCGCGCGTCGCATATTGTTTCGGCCCGTCATACCAGCCGCCATATTTGTTGCCGAGATAATCGCCCAGTTCCGACACATCGAGCAGCTTGTCGGGGTACTGGTGCGGATCATCGAACCAGACGAACATCAGGTCCGGACCCGAGCCGACATTGGCGGCGACCGCAGCCTTGGGCCGAATGTCTTCCCAACTCTCCTTGTCGACGCGGACCTCCACCCCCGTTGCTTCCGTGAACCGTTTGGTGTTTTTCAGCCACTGGTCCTCGTCGCCCTGCACGAAAGGCGACCAGCGCAGCAGTCTGAGCTTCGCGCCATCCTCCGGTTTGTACGTCAAAGCCTCCTTGGCGAAGGCCGGAGAGCCGACGAACCGGCTCCCCAACGCGCCGGCGGCGGCGCCGGCCGTCGTACGGATCACGTCGCGTCTGGTGAATCTCATGCTCGTTTCCTCCTGTGTTTTCCTCGTTGCGTGTTGCCCTACTGCTGCGGGAGGCTCATGCGCTTGCCGGTTTCGCCGTGAAAGAGATGAACGAGACCAGGTTCGACCGACAGCCGGATGGTTTCTCCCGGCGCGAAGGAATGGCGTTCCCGAAAATTGGCGACGACATCCTCGCCTCCCGCCGTCCGGCCTATGATCTGTACTTCCGAGCCGGTTGGCTCGATCACCACCACGGTGACCGCAATCCCATTGTCGCCGAGCCGCAAATGCTCTGGCCGTATCCCCAGCACGACAGGCTCGCCATTGCCGATGGAGAACGGCGCGGCCAAAGGCACCGAAATCCCTCCCGCGCCCTGAAAACGCGGCGTGCCTTCGGTCAGGATTGTTCCCTTGAGCATGTTCATGGCGGGAGAGCCGATGAAGCTTGCCACGAACAGGTTGTTCGGGCGGTCGTAGAGCTCCAGCGGCGACCCGATTTGCTCGACCATACCGTCGTGCATGACCACAATCTTGTCGGCCATGGTCATGGCCTCGATCTGGTCGTGCGTGACATACACCGTCGTGGTCTTCAGCCGCTGGTGCAACTCCTTGATCTCGGCGCGCATTTGCACCCTGAGCTTGGCATCGAGATTGCTGAGCGGCTCATCAAACAGGAACACCTGCGGATTGCGCACGATCGCGCGGCCCATGGCGACGCGTTGACGTTGGCCGCCTGAAAGCTGCCGCGGATACCGCGACAGAAGCGGAACAAGCCCAAGGATTTCTGCTGCCCGACCGACGCCTGCATCGCTCTCCGCCTTCGGAACGCCCTTGAGCATCAGCGAGAACGCCATGTTCTCCGCAACCGTCATGTGCGGGTAGAGCGCGTAATTCTGAAAGACCATGGCCACGTCGCGTTCCTTAGGAGCAACGTCATTGACGATCCGGCTGCCAATCGAGATATGGCCCCGCGAAATCTTTTCCAGACCGGCAATCATCCGCAGGAGCGTGGATTTCCCGCAGCCGGAGGGCCCGACGAGCGTGACGAACTCGCCGTCTTCGATATCGACGCTGACGCCATGCAGAACCTCAGTGGCCCCGAAGGATTTGTAGACATCGCCAATCGCGACAGCCGCCATCGAACTCCTCCCGATGGTTCCTGCGAAAACGTCGCGAGGAGCCGTTGTATCAGGCGTGGCTTGAAACGGATGCCGGCAGTGCGGCGATCCACCACTTGCGTCGGCGACGTCTGCCTCCAGATCCCCGGTCACGCGACTCTGAAACGGTAGCGCTACCAAATCCGCCTGTAAAGCGGGCATGCAGGAACCGCAGAACAGCGGGTCTATGGTCCAAATCCGTGGCCGAAGGGCGCCATCTTGGAACTCGGCTGCGGCCAAGTTGGTGGAAGGTGACCGGCCCGCTGGAGTATCGTCAAATCCTTGCGCGGCGACTGAAGCAGCTGATGACGGATGGAGCGGCCATTACCGTGGCATCGCCCATCCGCCTCGCTGATCAGGGCAAGACCACTGTTGCCGCTCTCGCGTGGCAAGAGACGCGGACTGACGATATACGTGCCCACTACTCCGAACCAATGACCAGCGCCAAGGTCGCTGCCGCTGAGAAGGAAACTGAAAATGTCCTTGCATAGGATCGCGGTGATCGGTGGCGACGGAATCGGCCCCGAGGTGGTTGAGGCCGGCGTCGAGGTGCTGGAGACCTTGGCTGCCGCGGAATTCGGTCTTGCCTTCGAGTTCAAGCGCTTCGATTGGGGCTCGGACTATTATCGCCGCAATGGCCGCATGATGCCGCAGGATGGGCTTGCTCGGCTTGAAAATTTCGACGCGATCTATTTCGGCGCGGTTGGCGACCCGGAGCTCCCCGACGACATCACGCTATGGGGCTTGCGCCTGGCGATCTGCCAGGGGTTTGACCAGTATGCAAATGTGCGGCCAACGCGCCTTCTGCCCGGGTTGACAGGCCCGCTGCGGCCCGACCTCGGCCAACAGATCGACTGGGTGATCGTACGCGAGAACAGCGAAGGCGAATATGCGGGGGTTGGCGGTCGCGCCCATCGTGGATTGCCCATCGAAGTCGGCATGGACGTTGCTGTCTTCACCCGCGCCGGTATTGAGCGTATCGCCCGTTTTGCCTGCGATCTTGCCTTGTCGCGCCCTCGCAAGCTGCTGACCGTCGTAACCAAATCGAACGCACAGCGCCATGGCATGGTGCTCTGGGACGAAGTCGTGCGCGAAGTAGTCCACGGCTACCCAGGGCTGACCGTTGACTGGATGCTGGTCGACGCCATGACGCAAAGAATGGTCAACAGGCCCGGCAGCGTGGACACTGTGCTGGCGACCAACCTGCACGCCGACATCCTGTCTGATCTGGCGTCGGCGCTTGGGGGTTCGCTGGGAATCGGCCCAACCGCGAACATTGAACCGTCGCGCACCCGCCCATCGATGTTTGAGCCGATCCATGGCTCCGCATTCGACATCACCGGCAAAGGCATCGCCAATCCGCTTGGATCGTTCTGGACGGCAAGCCTGATGCTCGACCATCTCGGCGAGCACGCCGCGGCGCGGCGCCTAATGGTAGCGATTGAAATCGTCACCGGCCGGGGGGAGCATCTCAGTCCGGATCTTGGGGGGATGGCCCGCACCGCCGAGGTCACCGCTGCAGTGATTGCGGCGCTGTCAGGTCTAAACAGCACGAGTTCATCTTCGCCGGTCGGATAGACAGTCACGGTTGCTCGCTTGCAAGTCGCATGACGAGATACCCTACATAAGGTGCTTGGGGTTGGTGACTGTCGGCCGCGGCTTGCGAGATGCGGTCCCAAGCAGGCGTGTGGAGCACTCCTGGCGGCATGCCCAGCGCCACGGGAACGATGGCGGGCTGGGCAGCGAGACTGTCGAGTCCGCCATGGCTTGGTTCGATCCCTCGGAATCGAGGACACCTAGGAGGATGCATTGCGCCGGTCGGCGAAGATCGCCGCTCGGTTGACCGCGTCGCAGCAGGGCCACCCCTTGTGCCGCCGGCTCGGGAGTGGGCTCGTGTTTTCACCTCACCGGCGCGACAGGCAAGGAGAGATCGAGCGCATAGACGATGTTGGGAAACGGCGTCACGATGCCGGCCATATAAATCAGCTTCACCGTTGCCCGACAGCTGACGTCGCAGGCGACCGCTTCGAGATTGTGGTGTCGCCACAAGCCGACTCGAGCCTCCGGCAGAAGGCGATCACGGCTTCTCGCACCGACCTCGATCACGTTCGTCCTCGACCGCGGCGGGCGGACGCTGATGCGGGATGTAAGCATGTTGCCCCCGCAGGGCGCAGGTCTGCGTGCCTGATGCGCCGTGAGACCGATCGCAACGCGGCGGCAAAATCCTGTCCAATTCACCTGCGGTCAGTCAGTTTTCAATAACGTTTACGGGCTAGGCTCAGTCTGGTTTTGTTGCTTTCGGAGGAGCAACTAACCGGAGGAGCCCAGCTTGGCATCAAAACCAGCGAAGAAGGCGGGAGAAGATTCGGAGTCGGTAGGGCTTGCCGCATTGGCCAAATTGGCAAGGACTTCCTACGAGGGCCGCCAGTGCGATCTGGACGCTAAACTTCAAAGTCTCGAAGCCCAGGCCCTACGGTTTGCGACTGTCATTGATAATATCTCCCAAGGTATCTGTTTATTCGATCCCGAGGAGCGGTTGATATTATCGAACCCTCGGTATTCTGAAATTTACCGGGTGCCGCCCGAGCGTCTTGTCCCGGGCATCACACTGCGGGAGATCGTGGTGCACCGCGTCGCCGCAGGGACATCCGCAATGTCGGTCGACGAATATCTTGCTTTGGCCAGATCAGTTAATTCAGGTGCGATATCGCGAACGTGGGCTGCCGATCTTGCCGACGGACGAACGGTGCAAGTCTATCATCACCCTATGCCGGACGGCGGTTGGGTTTCGACCCACGAGGATGTCACCGAGCTAATCGCTACACGCCAGATAGTCGACGAGCGGATATCGCTGCAGACCTTGATCGACTGGGTACCCGATTACCTTTGGGTCAAAGATTCGGAAAGCCGCTTCATTGTGGCCAATAGGGCGCTCGCAGCCGACAGCGGGCGCGAAACGACCCGCGACATGATTGGATTGACAGACTTCGATCTTCACGCCCCCGAGCTTGCGAGCAAATTTCGAGCCGACGAATTGAGTGTTCTGCAGACGGGGCAGCCGATGATCGATGAGGAAGAATTCGTTGTCGATCGTTCAGGGGCGGGCAAATGGCTTTCCTCAACCAAGGTACCGTTGCGTAACGACCGAAATGACGTCTTTGGCCTGGTCGGCATTGCTCACGACATAACAGGCCGCAAGCGGGAAGACATGCTCCGCACCGGGCAGGCAGAAATCCTTGAGATGATTGCGACCGGCGCGCCGCTGGACGACGTGCTGGACCGCCTGATGCGTCTCATGGAATCACAACTCACGGGGATTCTGGGTTCGGTGCTGCTCCTCGACAAGGAGGGCCGGCATCTGCGGCACGGCGCGGCGCCGAGCTTGGCGGAAGGGTACATAAATGCCATCGATGGAGTCGCCATCGGACCCAAGGTCGGATCTTGCGGGACCGCTGTGTTTCGACGCGAACCGGTTGTAGTTGCCGACATCATGCGAGATCCTCTCTGGGACGATTATCGCGACCTGGCGGAGAGGTACGGTTACCGCTCTTGCTGGTCCACCCCGATAGTTTCCCACCAAGGCGCTGTTCTGGGTGTCTTTGCAATGTACTCCATGACGGTTCGTGAGCCCGCGGAGGCCGAGACCCGTCTGATCAACTTTACCACTCGCATCGCCGGCATCGCCATCGAGCGCAAGAAGGCGGAAGACCAGATCCACTTCATGGCCAACCATGATGTGCTTACCGGACTGCCCAATCGAGCCTTGCTTCAGGACCGACTTTCGCAGGCGATTTTACACGCCCAAAGATATGATCGCTGGGTTTCGGTCGTCTTCATCGATCTGGACAATTTCAAGCTCATCAATGACACGCTCGGCCACAACGCAGGCGACAGGCTGCTCAAAACAGTCGCCGAACGGATGGTGGGGTGCATCAGTTCGACCGATACTATCGTTCGACTTGGTGGTGACGAGTTCGTCCTTGTGCTTTCGGATCAACCGAAGAACGTCGACCTCATCGCAGAAACGCTGCAGAAACTCCGTACGGCAATAGCGGAGCCACTTCAATTGGGCGACCATTGCGTAAGGGCGACAGCAAGCATCGGTATCGCAACTTACCCAAAAGATGGAAAAGCCCCGGAAAGCCTCGTGGCCAATGCCGATGCTGCAATGTATCGGGCGAAAGCGGTCGGGCGCGACAACTTCCAGTTCTATGCTCCGGAGTTCAACACCAGGGCTCATGAACGCTTCTTATTGCAGGAAGAGCTTCGAACTGCGCTGGCTCGATCACAGTTCGAGCTCTTCTATCAGCCGCAGATAGATCTCCGATCCGTGCAGATCGTGGCCGTAGAAGCGTTGATACGCTGGAACCATCCAGCACACGGGGCGATGGCCCCAGTTGGCTTCATCCCCACGGCCGAGGAGACAGGCCTGATCGTGCCCATAGGCGATTGGGTCCTGCATGAGGCTTGTCGGCAGAACAAGGCTTGGCAAGATCTCGGATTGGAGCCGATCACCGTTTCCGTGAATGTCTCGGCTCGCCAATTCAGCGAAAAAAACCTGGTTGAACGTGTCGTTCACGCGCTCAGTGAGAGTGACCTGGAGGGCTGCTATCTCGAACTTGAACTCACAGAAAGCCTGATCATGCAGGACGTCGGTCTGGCAGTCACAACGATGAACAAACTCCAAAGCTTAGGGGTTCAGATTTCGATCGACGATTTCGGCACAGGGTATTCAAGCCTGAGTGCTCTCAAGACATTTCCAATCGCACGGCTAAAAATCGACAAGTCGTTTATCGACGACGTCGCCACGAACGAAGACGATCAGGCGGTCGCGAGTGCCGTCATATCGCTCGGTCAAAAACTGAAAATGAGAGTCATTGCGGAAGGAGTCGAGACTGACGAGCAGGTGGCGTTTCTACGCAAAAACAATTGCGATGAGATGCAGGGTTATCACTTCAGCAAACCGGTATGCTCACGAGAGATCGAAAGGTTGCTGGAGAGCCGCAGCAGATAGCTCAGATTGCGTTGATCGCCGACGTCGACCGAAAAAGGCTTCAGCCCTCACGTGATGGCGACCCATGCAGGAGTGAGTGGCGGCGGTCGCGATGCGGGTCATCCCGCCTGACTGCTCGGCCCAGGGTCTTTCAACATTTGAGGCCCGACGGTAGGCGCCGGAAGCGCGTGACGCCGTTGCCTCCCGGATCATTGCCAACACGTAGCCGGCGTCAAAGACGAGGCTGAACTTGTGCCGCTTTCAAAGCAACCGCTGGGCCGTTAGCTGGAGGAACAGATTGGCAGTCGTTAAGACCAGGAGTGCTGGAAACTCGGACCCATGAGATACGTAGTCGCCTCGCTGTTCGGCGCCCTATTATTGTTCGGGTTCATCGCCTTGGCCGGCGCCGGCCACGGCTGGATCGCGGGCGCGTTCAGTTGTCTGCCATTAGCTGCGGTCTCATTTGCCGCTTGGCTCAACGCACTGCGCACCGTGCCTTCGCTCAATGTCGCTAACGGACTGCTTGTTACCCCATGCGTCGTGCTGGTGGGCACGGCATACGGCACGCTGTCGGAAGGCACGGGCTACTTCCTTGGTTATTGGCGCCTGCAAGGTCCCCTGACCGGGTCGATTATCGCTCTCATTTATTTCAACTGGATATTCGCTTACGGGTTTTCATGGTGGCGGCGGCGTGCCTCATCCAGCATCGGAACCTGACCCAAACGCAAGCTTATGGTCGCGTGGCAAAGCGACGGTCTGGCCCGAAGCATCGGCCATGACATGAATTTCAGTCACGGAGGTAATACAGCTACTGTTCACAGACGCCACGGCGTCCCAGCGGCCGCGACCTGCCGCCGCTGGCTGGTTCGGCGTCGGCTCTTCATGGTGCTGCATCTTCTCGACAGCGCGACCGCCACCGCTTTGTCTTTGGTGGGGGGCTGCAAATCAATTCGGCGCTAACCAAACTGTTGGCGTAAATTGCGTCGCACGAGCAGCGCGTTTTAATGAGGCGGGATGCGATGCACTGGCAAGCTTTCTGCTGCCTGCACTCTGCTGAAGGGCGAGACTGTGGGCTTGAATTGGCTCAGACCTGGGCTTGAAAGCCGTGGAGGACTGCCATATCCTTTGCACAAGAAATCTGGCTCTCACTATGGGTAGGATGAATTCTGTGGCCAAGGCACTCAAGATCCCCCAACGGAACGGACCTCTCATCTTGTCCTATATGGACCGGAACGGGAAAATTGCGATCGGACAGGTGGCGGATGGGTTTGGCATGTCCAAGAGCCAGTTGGCCCAAACCGCTGGTCTTGCTCGCGAGACCCTGTATCGGCCGGAGCGCAGCGCTGCGGTAAAAACACAGGGGCGTCTGCGGGAGATGCTCGAGATTATCAGTCGCGTGACGGATTGGGCGGGCGGCAAGGAGCAGGCGATGGCCTGGTATCGCGCTCAGCCGCTTCCAGCATTCGGCGGACGCACGGCTGAGGCGCTGGTGAAGGACGGCAAGGCCGTTGCGGTCCGTGATTATCTCGATCACATGGCCGTTGGTGGCTTTGCGTGAAGTTCGTCGGAACCTGCTATCGGGCGCACGATCCACGTTGGGCATTTAAGCCCACTTCCGGTGCAGGAGCAGCGATCAGGGGGGCACGATTCAACCCCAAAGGTGTGCCGGCGCTCTATCTGGCGTTAACCTTGATGACAGCGATCAAGGAAGCCAACCAGGGCTTCGCGCAGCGGATCGACCCCTGCGTGCTGTGTTCGTATGAGGTCGACTGCGGCGACATCGCGGATCTGACAACGAAAGAGACGAGGGGAGAATTTTCTGTCGCGCTCGAAGACATGGGCTGCGCCTGGGCGACGGCGCTTAGCGACGGGGAGCGCCCGGCGTCCTGGTCCGTCTACGACCGGCTGCGGCCTCGAAATATTGCCGGCATCGTTGTCCCAAGTTTCGCGCCGAGCGCCGAGATGGAGGGTCGCAACCTGGTACTTTGGGACTGGGGTCCGGATCTGCCGCACAAGGTAGCTGTATTCGACCCGAGCGGTCGGTTGCCCAAGGACCAACTATCCTGGCGGTAACGCACTCTCGCTCATCCGGACGGCAGGGGGGCTTTCGCCCTACAGGTCTGATAGTTTGGTGAGGTTGACACAAAAGCAATCGCGTCTGTGCCTCGCCAAGTCAAATCTCGGGTACCTCAGATCTTCCACTCCCGGGATGAAAGCAGCCAGGACAGGTAGGGAGCTAAGGCGCTGCGGGCGAGCGCGGTAGCAGACTCTCAGCGATGCGCGCTGCAACGGCGGCAACGACCCACAACCAGGGCGGGTTCTGCCACTGCGTCGAGCGGTGCTTGTGCAGTGAGAGCCCCGAAAGCGGTGGGGCTCGATTTGGTTTGCAATCACCCCTCCAGCTTTCTTGCGTTCCGCTGCAGCGTCTTCATCACTGCTGTTCTCCTCGATCAGGTCGCGATCGTGTCGAAGAGGAGTGCTGCTTGGCGCGGTACTGATTTCATAAGCTGCCCTATCGGAAACCCCTGTTGCGAGCCCGGATATTCCACCGTGTCCTGTCACGGGTCCCGGCTGGCTGGTGCTCCTTTGACGCCAAGAACCTCGCTGGCCCACCAATGTTCCCGCGCTTAATCAACCCATCGCTGATCGAAGTGACAGTGGCGCCCGCCCGTCATATTCGCGTGTAGGATGTAGGTTGCCAATTTCCTGAAACGCTCGGGGCAGCAGCAGAGGTCGGAGTATTGGAGGGCAATACCGCTTGGCTTGCTGGGCACGTTTAGTGCCCTTCCTGGCTCGATCTCTTCGCGCGGTGCCATCACCTGGGCAGGTCACCTATCATCGAGTTTAACGGCACAGTTGCTCATTGCCCGCCGTCCTTGGCAGCGGGCGCCTTTAACGGTCCAGAAGTTTTCCTGGCGTACAGCAGGTTCATGAAACCGCTACGGCATTTTGGCGAACCAACCCGCCGTCTCTTCCTCTTGAGAACGGCTTTGCCCATCACCGTGGTGACGCTGATAGTTGCGATCGTCACCGCGGGACTTTTGCTGTGGTCGGCTATCCAGACTGACCGTGTTGCCGTGTCGCGGCAAAAAAGCCTGGTTGCGCTGATCGTATCCAACCTGGAGAGCGGAGTAGCGCATGACCAGGAGAGCGTCACGGTTTGGGACGATGCGGTCAACGCGCTGCGGAGCCGCGACGCAAAATGGATCGACACCAATCTCGGCAGCTGGATGCACACTTACTTTGGCCACGACCAGGTCTACATTCTCGACGCCAATGACGCGCCAGTCTACGCATTCGTCGACGGCTCTATTGTCGCTTCCTCCAGCTACCGTTCCGCAAGCCCGATGACAGCGCCTCTTGTCCTCAATCTTAGGGCAAGATTGAAACGTGAGGACACCGATGGAGTGACGGAGCAGGTGCTCACGGTAGGTGCCTCCGACATGGCCGTCATCTCGGGCCACCCCGCCATTGTGAGTGTAAAGCCGGTCGTTTCCGACAGTGGCCACATCGCGCAAATACCAGGGGAGGAGTTCCTGCACGTCGCAATTCGATATCTCGATGGCAGTCTGCTTACCTTGCTGCGCCAGGATTATCTGCTCGAGGGCGCGCGTTTCTCCTGGCTCAACAAGCTCGCCTCGGCAGAGGCATCTTATCCCCTCGTCGACCGATCTGGCTCGACCATCGGCTTCTTCGTCTGGCAGCCATACCGGCCCGGGACCTTCGTTCTCTTTCAACTGGTTCCAATTCTGGTCGTCTTGTGCGGGCTGGTTCTGGGCGGCGTCATTGTGGCTCTCAGAGCGTTGCGCAGGCGAACTTTGAAGCTAATTGAATCGGAAGATCGAATCTTTCAACTCGCCCACAACGATCTGCTTACCGCGCTGCCCAATCGCGGGCAATTCAACGACCGTTTGGCCGACGCGCTGTCGCGGCTGCCTTCGACGGGCGAGCAACTGGCAGTTCTTTACCTCGACCTGGACAGGTTCAAGCAGGTAAATGATACCTTCGGTCACCCGGCCGGCGATGAGCTGCTTAGGGAGTTTGCAGACCGGTTGAGGCGGCTAACCACCGAGGCAGACACGGTCGCGCGCCTGGGTGGCGACGAATTCATCATCATCAAGCGTTCGGTCGCAGGCGAAGATGAGGTCAGGACGTTATGCGAACATTTGCTCGAGTCCGCGCGCCGGCCATTCCAGGTCGCCGGAGCTCAGGTCTTTGTGGGGGTGAGTGTTGGCGCAGCGTTTGCTCCAAGGGACGGATTGGAGTGGGTAGAGTTGGTGCGTAAAGCCGACGTCGCACTGTATCACGCCAAGGCTCGGGGCCGCAGCAGCTATGCATTCTTCGCAACCGAGATGGACCAAACCCTGGCAATGCGCAAGGGTCTCGAACAGGACCTGCGCAGTGCTTTGCAAGCGCCCGGCCAGATTCAGGTCTACTACCAGCCGCTATACACCGCAGACACAAACCGGATGGCAGGTGTTGAAGCGCTTGCCCGCTGGTCGCATGTGGAGCGTGGTTGGGTTGCGCCCGACTTGTTCGTACCGTTGGCCGAAGAAATGGGACTGGTTGAACAATTGGGCGAACTGGTTCTCCGTCAGGCGTGTCTGGATGCGGTACACTGGCCAATCGAGACATTGGCGGTGAACGTCTCGGCTTTGCAATTGAACAATCCGAGCTTTGCCATGAAGGTCACGAGCATCCTGCTGGAGACCCAGATGGACCCTCGACGGCTTGAACTCGAGGTCACCGAAAGCACGCTGTCTCAGCACCGGACTGAATGCCAGCAGAACGTCGAAGCATTGCGCAGCATCGGCGTACGCTTTGCTCTTGATGATTTTGGGACGGGGTTCTCCTCACTTGGACGCCTGCAGACCCTGGAAGTCGACCGGATCAAGATCGACCGAAGCTTTGTGCAGGGCTTTGGTCACTCAAATGGAGACGAGGCTATTGTTCAGGCGATAATTGACCTGGCCCGCGCCACTGGCCTCAGCACCACGGCGGAAGGTGTGGAGACGGACAGCCAACGCAATTTTCTGCGCAAACTCGGCTGTGACCAGCTACAGGGATTCTTGCTGTCCAGGCCCGTGCCCAAGCAAGAGATCGAGAATCTCACAACGGGCGCAACAAGGCGCGCTTCCGCCTGAGGCCGCCGAATGCGGGTTCGGGTGACCCTTAACGGGCTTGTGGCAGGCGATGCGGTTCTGGCACTCGGTCAAAATCGGCCAGCACATTTCCTGGCGGAGAGGAGCTGAGCACCCGTCGCCCAGAACCTCCACTTTGTGGTTGCGCCTGCCTGCCATGCCGTTTTCCATAAAAACTTTGCCGCGTTGCTTGTCACTCACTCTGTTGATGTTCCAATCTCCGGGCTGCCGGTGCCGACGGATAGCTCGCGAGCACCGTCTCCAGGCGAGCCAGGCGGGCCTTTTGGGCGTTCAGCTCATAGCCGGAACGCCATGCGCTTCTCCCGGGTCGTGCGTCTCTGCATTGATCGATTTGAAGCAGCGAGATGCTGAGGCGGACCGCGTCGATCTCTTTGACGAGCGCGGCCATCACCGGTTTGCGACTATGCATGGCCATACTTGCTGTACGAGGGTGGCGCAAAACGTCAAGCAAGAGGAAATGTTCCCTGGCCGCGTGTGGCGGCGGAATTTGCCTGGCATCTGGCCTTTGCCGGGCCGCGAACATCGTGCACGCCGACCAGTCGGCATTCTTGCCAAGTCGGTCCGAGGCCGCCTGGCCTGTCGATGGACATGGTTAACGAGATGGCTATCGCCAAAGTTTGCGCCTCACGTCAGATGAGACTTGCGCCATCAGCCCCGACGATGGCCGGCGACGGGCGGCCCGAAGCAAAGCGGTCTAAGCACGGCCCGGGGCGGCAACAGCCCTCTTGTATTGGAGCTCACTTTAGCCTCGGCCTAGCGGCGTGATGACTCTCCCGGTTCGTCGCATTCTTCGCAGGCGGGACAGTGCACCAGGGCGGTGCCGGACATGGAACAATGCACTGGCGGTCTGGTTTGATAGGCAAGCACTGAGAGCTGGTACTCGGGCTTTGCGGACAGACGGAAAGGAACTGAATATGTCGAGATCTTCCTACCCAAGCGGGCCGGGCAACAAAGGCAAGGTCGACAACGCTCCTGACGGATCTCCAGAACAGGATCCCGTGGAGGGTCGCGCGAAACAATCGACCGCGAACTCGAACGGACAGACGTCAAGGACGGCTCCGACGAAACCGAACGCCTCCGCAGAGATTTGGGACGACAGGTGAAGGAGGAGACGAACTTGCCCGGGCGGGGATCGGCCTGACAGGGTGAATAGTTCGCTGGAATGCATACGAGCACTGGCCGGCTTGGGTGGGCATGCTGGTCGCCCGAACAGGTCATATTCATTTTTACTAAAACTCCAGGAACCGATTGCTGCTATCCGATTTGACTCCGGTCAGGGAGTCGCAAGTGCATGCGTAAACCGGAAGGCCAACTCGCTTTCATCGCGTTCCAATCGCCAACGCTGGTTCTAAACACGCCCGAGGAGGCCGACTGGCTGCATGAAATCAAATATGACGGCTACCGGACGGAGCTTGTCGTCGAGGGCAGGCAGGCACGCGCATTTACCCGCCGGGGCTACGACTGGTCGCACCGCTACAAGCGGATTGTTCAGGCGGCGGCGCAGCTGCCCGTCGAATCCGCGATCCTCGATGGCGAAGCCGTTGTTCTGGGCAGCACCGGCCTGCCGGATTTTCAAGCTCTTGAGCGGGAACTGGGGAATGCGAACTCGCATAAGCTTATGTTCTTTGCATTCGACCTTCTGCACCTCAACGGCCGCGATCTTCGGCGAGAACCGCTGATTGCACGCAAGGCCGCCCTCCAGAAGGTGCTGAGGGACACGGCGCCGACGCTGACCTATGCCGAGCACCTAGAGGCATGCGGTCGCGACGTGTTCGACCACGCGTGCCGGATGGGCCTGGAAGGCATCGTATCCAAGCGAGCCGATTCGCCGTACCGCTCCGGCATCCAGACGAGCTGGCTCAAGGTGAAATGCATCAAGAGCGACACGTTCCCGATTGTCGCCTTTGTCGAGAAGCTTGGTGCTCACCCCCGCCGTATCGCCTCGCTGTATATCGGCAGGTGGAAAGGCGACCGGCTGCTTTATGCCGGGAAAGCTCAGAGCGGTTATACGCTGGACGCAGCACGGAGGGTCAGGGAACGGCTAGATCCGCTGGTCGTCGGCAAATCCCCCTTGTCCGAACCGGTTGAGAAGCCGAAGGCGACCTGGGTCAGGCCCGACGTGCTGGCGGAGGTGCAATTCAGCGGTGTCACGGATCGCGGCATCTTGCGGGAGGCCGTGTTCAAGGGGCTGCGGGAAGATCTGCAGGCGATCCCGGCCAAGCCGCCGTCTCCCTCCAAGCGCTCGGAAGCCCTGCATGGCGTCCCTCGCGAAAACATTCTGCAGCTTCTGCCCGATGCTATCGCGCCGTCCAAGGAAGAGCTCGCGCGCTATTGGGAGCGGGTGGCCGATCAGGCTTTGGTTCATCTGAGCCGCCGGCCGCTGAAGCTGGTCCGCCACGCCTTCGGCGCCACCTTCTATCACAAGGGGCAATTGCCTCCGATACCGGCTTCGGTGCACCAGCTTCGGGTCCAAAAGCGCGAAGGTGGCGAAGGTGTCCGAGTGTGGATTGACGATCTGGACGGTCTGCTTGGCTTAGTCGAAATGGACGCCGTCGAGCTGCATCCTTGGAACGCCACCATTGACGATATCGAACATGCTGACCGGCTCGTCCTCGACCTCGATCCCGGTGAAGGCGTTCCGTGGCAAGCGCTGGTTGAGGCCGCGCTGTCGCTGCGCCGTATCTTGGAAGCGGCTGGCTTGGAGAGTTGGCCGAAGGTGACCGGCGGCAAAGGCATCCACCTGATGACGCCGCTCGGCTCCAGGATGACCCACGACGAGGTCCGGCAACTGGCCAGATCGCTGGCTCAATGCCTCATCGATGCCGAACCCGACCGATACCTGCTGTCAGCCGACCCGGCGGCCCGAAAGAGCCGCATCTTCCTTGACTGTCTGCGCAACGGCCGGGGCAACACCGCCGTCGGGGCTTTTTCTCCGCGAGCGCGGCCGGGCTTCCCCATTTCCCATCCTGTCACATGGAGACAGGTTGAACGAGGTGTCAGGCCAGACGCCTTCACACTCGCCAACCCCTTCAGGCCCGATAGCCGAAGGGCGGCATAACCCAAACTTTGGCCACAGGCGCAATCTTCCCAGTGGCAAAAGCGTGAGGCGGGGTGGCGCCCTGCCTCACCGATCAGAGCCCTAGTGTTTGACCTGCTTCAAGCTGAAGGAAGGCTGCCGACGGATTCCTGAAAACCGCGTCCTGAAAAGCCTCGGCAGCAGAGGCGTGGGTGAGGTCGACCAGAATGGCTGCCGCTCGCTCAACTTCATCGGCCAAGTGGTCGAGTCGATCCATGCGCTTCAGGACGCGATCATGGAGCATCGACAACCGCGCGGCGTGGTAGACCTCGCTTCGCTTGTGACCATCCCAATTGAGTGGTTCGAACAACATCATGGGTTTGGCTCCTCAAGGCGTGCTTGTCGGGTGCGCTATTTTGAGTAACCGCCGACGGGCCGCTTTTGCTCGCGCCTGCCCGGCTCGCATGCGGCTGCACAGCGCAAGACTGATCGCAAGCCCGTGGTTGTCGTTGTTCATTGTCTGTGGCCGATCGAGGGAGAGTTCGCCGCGCCTAGCGTGTTGCCTGGCGACCGCCATTTCCAGGTTCAAAAGTTCAACCATTCCTCGGCGTCCTCGATCATCAGCCTTCCATTAGAAAATCGTCACTTGGCCCTTTCGTTCCGCTCCGGGCCCCAAAAAGGGCCGCAAACACGTGCCCGGCTGGGAGCGTCCTATCGCCTGAGCGTACACCCGCTGGCTCCGGTCTGCGGGTTCTTTGCTGTCCTAGCTTTTGCGACGCGGCGAAGTCGGGGGCCGGGGATGCTCGTCCCGCCGTCGGAAATCCCCGGAAATGCATCGCCGGCCTAGTTGTCGTCTGCCGCTGCCAATCCGAAACGGCCTGTAGCCTGGCTGCTCGTATGAGGACCTGGTACAGCTCCCGATGTCGACTTGCTGACGGGAAACTTGCAGGGTTAGAAATCCTCCTGTTCGTCAGCCGGATCGCCTTCGCGCCTGTTGCCGGGAATAGGCGGACCAAGTTCGGAGAGCATGAATTCGGAGGAATGAGTCGGGTCGCCTGGTTCGGCCAAGATGTATTCGTATGTGGCGGCATTGGCGCAAATCCCGCTGGTCCACCTCTTGCCCAAAATTGGGGCACGGATAGAAATGCCGCTCTTCCGGGAGTCTTCGCCGCCGTGCAACTTGCCGGGGATAGGCGGGCCAAGCTTTGAAAGCTTCGTCATGCCGGTTTGTCCACCAGCGGCGTCTGCCGCGTCGGCGGCTTGTAGGCATTCACCAGGCGCAGGGTGTCCAGCTTGACTGTGATAGGCACGCCAAAGTTCACCGTCACCAGATCCCCATCGATGTGAGTGACGCTGCCGATAAGCTCGATCGGCTGGCCCTGCTGCACTTGGGAAGTCCGGTCGATGATGGAATGCGGGAAGCCATAAGAGGCGATCGAGACGCTTACGCGGTCTGCGGTGACGCGCCGCCGGACTGTCGCCACGATTGCCACCTCATCGCCTATGCTGATGCTGCCCTTAGCCATGCCGATTCAAACTCGGAGCAGGCGAGTTTGTTTCGTAAGCAGATGCTAAAATGTGATCGCCCGTCGTGGAACATACCTCCACCTTCGCAGTTATGACCGTTCAGATTTTTGCGCGTGTGGGGAAATCATGAAGCGAGACTTTGCATACCTGTGCGCTTGGGCGAGTGCACGGGGCATTAAAATATATCAGCGTTCAAAGACGGTATGGATCGTGGCTGGGGGCTATCGAGGTCGGGATTTGGAAGTTAAGGGGCGGTCGCCAGCTGTTGCACTCTTACTATGGATTGAGGCAACCCAGTACAGGGGAACGATTTAGGACTGTTGGCACGCACCTGCGAGTAGCCACAAAAAGCGCGCGACCGTCGGGATCTCCCCCGCTAGTGCATGTCGCCCCCCAAACCGACACGCATTTCAATGATCCCCGCATTCTCAGGATCGATCGCCGGCCGTTCGGATCGCTGGCCGAGCATGATGCAGCTGATTGCCCGGTGGAACGAGACCGTCGGCCCCGAGGATGAAATCTGGCATCTGGGCGACTTCGCGCGGCTAGGCAAATCGAACGTCGAAGCCCTGCTGGCACACCTGAACGGCCGCAAGAACCTCATCGTCGGCAACAATGATGCTTTCGAGACAACGGCCGCACACGGGTGGCACAGCGTCCAGCACTATAGGGAGCTGGTGCAGGAGGCTCAGCTTATCGTGTTGTGCCATTATCCGTTCCAGACGTGGAACCGGATGGGCAAGAAATCGATAAACCTGCACGGACATTCGCACGGCAAATTGAAGCCGTTGACGCGCCAATATGATGTCGGTGTCGACAGCTGGGATTTCCGGCCCGTTTCGCTGCACACATTGCGCGGCAGGCGCGGGCTGCGGTGACGCGGCTGAAGCGGAGAGGGTTTGGTGAGCGAGCACCGGCGGCCGTTGCCCTTTCACTTTCTATCCAGCACCTTCCGGATCTTCTCCGCCAATTCGTCGATCGTGTACGGCTTGGACAAATACAAGCGGTTGACCTGTTTGACCCGCGAACTTGCAAGATTGGATTCGGATGGTGCCGACAGAATGCTACCAGAGTGATGGCGTAGTTCTGATCATTTGAGGTGACCAGCCGCGCGAAGCTTTGCCAGCAAGATCAGTGCTGTGCCATGGTAGTCAGCTCGCACGTGTTCGCTCAATGGGGAAGCCTCCCATGCAGCGAGCGCCGCGACGAAAGGCGACGCGGCACCATTCACTGAGGCGCACCTTAATTGGCCACTCTTCTCGAGCACGACTATCGCCGTATCTGCGTCACCGTATCCGATGGCGGCCATTCTATAAATGTTGGCGTCACCGTCGACACGCACATCGAACAGCACCGCGCCAGCAGTTTTCTCCGCAGCGTCGATCACCCTGTCGGAAAACGGCTGCTGAATGCCATCCGCATTGGCCATCGATTGCTCGAACAGAACCATTTCAACATGTCCAGCCACCATGTTAGCGACAGTGCGCTGTTCTGTGCGATTGGCCTAGCCAACATTTCGTGGATATCTGCCGTTGTTCACAGGACGCACTGCGCACGCCGCCAATCACCGCGATGGCCTGACGAGTGGTTCGTAGACGATCTCCAGGATCACGATGAAGCAACGGTGCAGGCAAAAACTCAGGCCGAAGCGGGCGTGTAGAGGGATCGGAAGATAGACGGCGGCATGCGCGTTCACGGTCTCAATTCGAAGCGGCTCCCCGGGGCTGCCCAAATCCCGCAGTCTGTACCGCTCCCATTCGGAGCAAAAAAAGAACGATAGGCCGCTGCGGTCTTGACGGGGCAGGAATATATTCCTTATTTGTGACAGCATGAAGCCAGAGAGCGTCCATGGCAAAGCCCCTAAACGGGGCGGCGGGCTGAGCTCTGTCGGAATTGGCATCCGCAGCCCGGCAGCGCACTAGACGCTGCACCCGGGTCGCGAGGAAGACAGAACTGGAACGCGAGCTTGGCTTGTCGTGTGGTGCGATTTCGAACGTTTTTCGCGAGTCTGACGCGAGCAGCACCTCTGGTGTCGACCACCGGCGAGGAGCAGAGAAGGGACCGTCGGTCCGGTGGAAATCCAGAGGATGCC
Source organism: Mesorhizobium opportunistum WSM2075 (assembly GCF_000176035.2). NCBI lineage: Bacteria > Pseudomonadati > Pseudomonadota > Alphaproteobacteria > Hyphomicrobiales > Phyllobacteriaceae > Mesorhizobium > Mesorhizobium opportunistum. The sequence goes on from NC_015675.1 coordinate 3,046,327, forward strand.
AAGGGATTGAGCGGGTTTGAGAATGCATGATTTGATCAGGTTCTTCCAGGACAATGCGACGTTGATCATTGCCAATCCTATTGCCTTCGCGACGTTCGCGTTTCTTTTCGGGAGTGGAGGGTTCGTCGTGGGTCGCTATTTTCTAACCGAGCGCATCGCCAATCTGGAAAGCCGCATCGCCCGTCGTGACGACGAAATCGATGCGCTGAAAAAGCGCCGGGATAAGACGGGAGGGCCGTCCTTAATCCCTGTCATCGGTACATCGGCAATCGGCGAGAACGAAACCACACCACTGCTGGGAACACGGCCGGACCGGCCTCGGCTGGGACCACTGTCAGCGCCGCCGCGTCAACGTCGTGGCTAAGCTATGGCTGGTGGTGGCATTCATCTTTGGATGAGAAAGCGATTGATCAGAAAATAGAGTGAGCCATGTGGTGCTGTCGCGCCAAAAATCCGGTAGTGGCACAAGCAGCATGGCCGCGGACGTGGGCTATCCAAGCCGGCCCGGTATGTCATTCGATCCACCTATTTGTAGGGCACCGACAAATTGTGGAACTCTTCAAAATGGCCGGAAAAATTGCGCGCCAGATACCGCACGGCCCGAGGGTTATTCATCAGCCGATCGAGATAGCGGCCGGCAGCCAACAGTTCCAAGCTCACCGAACCACGTCGCTCCACAGCGCTCAGAAACTCACGGCTTAGCCGGTCAAGTTTTGGCGTCATCGCGTCCAGTTGATCTTTAGACGCGTTGGCAACCGTCGTCGGATCGAAACCCTCGGCCAGCAGCGCACGCGGCGTGAAGGCGACAAGCAACTTTTCGTACGTGAACGTGACCCGCTCCATGGCAACCATCAACTTGGCAATTTCCAATTGCCTGGCCGGGAGCACATGCCGCAGTAAGCCGAAGATTTTCACCTTCACAGGGTAGTCCTGAAGAAAATTGAGGACGTCGGGGCAAATCCCGCCGACAGATTGGGCACTGCTGTCAGAAGGGGACTCGCAGGCATGCGCGGCTGTCTGAGATTCGACCGTCAGGCCTTGCAACCGCTGGGCCAGGGGTTTTGGCATGGTGGCAAGGCTTTCGGACACCAGCAATGAGCGAAATTTCGTGTCGCTCATGATCAGGCGAAGCGCTTTGACCATACGCCCCAAGCGCTGTTCTGCTTCCACTGTTTCTTTTATGAAACGGCGCTTACGTCTGCACTCAGCTTCATAGGTTGCCAAAAGCTCTGGCCCAAAGAGCTTTACCTTTGATCCCGGTTGATCAGTGGCAATATTCCGGGCGTGTCTGTGGCCGTTATCCTGGAAAGCTTTGTAGGCGGCTATGCGGGTCATACGATACTTCGAACTCACAATATGGTCTCCACACTTGCTCGCGCTGCCAGTCTGGTAATTGGGGTGAGCGTGGGGAAAAGGTAGGTATCCAGTTGAGCCCCATTGTTAGCGCGCAATTCCGATTTGCCGACGATTTTAGAAATAGGGGCAATCAGATAGTCTCGAATGACAAGGTCACCTGGGCGCATCCGGACCAAGATGAAAATGTCGGCCACCGACTGGCGTCGGGTTTTCAGGGACCAGAAGGGATATCCGTAGTCGGAAGCGGTGCAATGTAGGACTTCGATTGCAACCGTGAACTCGTCGTTGATCCGCAGGATCTCGTTCTCTTTGTCATAGGCCGCCTGTCCGCCAGCGCTTCCGATCGCGCCCAGTAAGCCTTCTATCGCCTGTATACGTACCGTCGCCAATCGCCTTTTCGAGGCAATGAACTGCCTGGGCGACCGATATCCGATCAATTCGTAGCACTTCAGAAGACTTCCGAAGCGATGGAAATACAGGCTAGCCGCGGGGCAATCAGGCGCATCGTCAATGACCGAGGCAGACAAGTAGCCTCGGCGCGCCAGAACTTTCTTCAACGCAAGCAGTATCTCTTCGTTGCTCACCCTGATGCGCGAATAGAGCGTCTGGTGGATGAGTTGCGCCCGTTCGAACAGCCTGCGGTCGATGATGGGCTCGAATGCGCCGTCCGCTCGAGCCCAGTGTTCAGGAGGATTGTTCGTTGCCTTTGCTTTAAGCTTGCGCGAGCGCCTGTTCCAGACATTGTTGCCGATGTATTTCTCATTGGTCAGAACTCCGCGCACCGTTTCCCGCTTCCATGGCCGCCCAAGGTCTGTGACGACGCCGCGCTTGTTCAACAGCCTTGCGATCTCAAGCTCTGTCTTATGCGTTTTGACGAACTGACCGAAGATCCAGCGCACCGTCGCGATTTCTTCTGGCGGCCCGGGCACCAAGATCATTCTGTCGGTGTGCAGGCTCTTTTGTTCGTGCGGGCAGAGGATAAATTTGGGACGTCCTGAATGGTCCACCAACTGGCGTCTTAGGCCGAGCCCCGGCTTGCCACCTTGACGGAATCCCAGCCGGATCAGCCTCGCCTGGCCTATGAACGTCTTTTGAGAGAGCATGCGGCTGTGCTCGGCAGCCATGCTGCGTTTGATAGCCATAAGCACATCGGAGCCGACGCTGCCGTCATTTGCGAATTGCTCGGCGCAAAATTCGATCCGCACGCCGGCCATCTGGCAACGGTATTCGTAGGCGGCGCTTTCATTGATGTTCTGGAAACGTCCCCAGCGGCTGACATCATAAATCACGACCGTTTCGAACTCGGCGCGCCCACTTTCTACATCGGCCAGCATCCGCTGGAGGCCGGGACGACCGCCTAAGTTGAGACCGCTGCGACCGGCATCCTCGTAAGTGGCGACGATGTCGTAGCCCATGATTTCGGCATAGTTGCGGATGGCATCTTTCTGATTGTCGATCGAGTAGGTCTGGTGCTCTTTCGACATGCGCAGGTACTGAGCGGCGCGAACGATGCGTTTGCCTGAAGGAACTCTTGGGGTTTTGGCAACCTCGTCCATCGCTCGCGCTGTCCTGCCGATCGGTCATGTTAGCGACCACAGCGCTATGGTTTGGTTGAAAATTCCTGTCCAGTTTGCGTCGAATGCCGGGCTTTTCTGTTTGGAAACCATGGCGTTCAACTGCCGGGAAACCCTGACTCACTTCGTGAGCCGGCACGCCGCTGTTCGGCCGCAATCCGACCGCACTTGAGCGAAATCGCCCCATGTGCAGTCCCGGGGCTACAAAGGAGCTCTGGATATGATGATGAAGAAGGCCATTCTGGCGGTGCTTATGACCGCTGTACTCGCAGGCTGCGCGCAGACCGAAGGCCAGCAGAGGGCTGGAACCGGAGCCCTGATCGGCGGCGCCGGCGGCGCCCTCGTCGGCCAGGCCATCGGCGGCAACACCAAAAGCACGGTCATCGGCGCGGCCAGCGGCGCCTTGCTGGGTGCAGTCGTAGGTAGCGCGACCACCCCGCAGCGTCGCGGCGATGAGATGTGCCGCTACCAGGACCGTTACGGGCGGATCTACACAGCACCATGCGATGACCGTTACTACAACGGCAACTATTGAAGGGCGGTGTTCGCCGGCTACTGACGCCCCAATAGACCTTGGCCGACGCTCGTCCGCGATATGGGTACGGCAGGCTACGTCCATCGGACTAATTGTGTCGGCCGCTAAACGCGCTCACACTCTAGGCATCCGAAGCCCAGTAGACGCCTGCTGACATTGCTATCGGACGCTTGCCGACACCTGTCTTCCCCCCGAAGCCCGGTCGACATGCAAGGCGGATCCCGTCCCCGGATCCGCCTTTTTCATGTCCGCGCTATCGGCGCCCCTAAGCGGTGGCGAAAGTGGGCTCATTGTCATCTTTTGCCCACTTGCCTGGACTACCTTGTTTTTGAGGCGGGCTTTGGAGGAGGTCGATGTGACGACGACAAGCCTTGCCGCCTTGAAAAACCAAAGCAAACGCGCCGTCAAACGACTCATCGGCTACGATTCCCGAAACTGGCTGCGCATCCGCCAGATCGAGGCGTTCACCCTCTTCCTCGAAGCCGGCAACCGCAAAGCCTCCGACGTGATCGAGATCTCGCCCGGCTGGAACCGCTACTGGCGGGCGATGTGCCCCAACTACAGATCGGTCGATTTCCCCGACTTCGACATCTGCAGGAATCGCACCGACGAGAAATATTCCATCGTCATCGCCGACCAGGTGCTGGAGCATGTCCAGCGGCCGCTGGCGGCGATGGCCAATATCCATGACATGACCCGGCCCGGCGGCTGGGCGATGGTGGCGACGCCCTTCCTGTTCAGGGTCCACGCCAGGCCGCACGACTATAGCAGATGGACGCCTGCCGGCTTGAAACAGTTGATGGTCGAGGGCGGCTTTTCCGAAGCCAATGTCAAGGTCCATGGTTGGGGCAACAAGGCCTGCGCCAGGGCCCATATCGGTGGGCCGGTTCGCGCCTACGGCCTGTGGCGGGATCTGAGCAACGACGAGGAATACCCGCTGATGGTTTGGGCCTTCGCCAAGAAGGCCTAGTTGGAGCTAGCTGCTTGGGATGCCGTGACTGGCGGCTGGAGCAGACGACGGTCCAAGGACGATGTCAAGGCGAACGTCGAGGAGGTCACATTTAAGGCCAGGCGATAACATCAAGCAATAAAATGCCCGGCGCCCACTCGGATTGGGGCCCTTTGGGAAGACGCCGGCCAAGCGGACAATCAGATCCGCCGCAGTTTACACATGGCCGATTCGCCGAGCCGGCATCATGGCGTGATCGTGCAGGGCATTGGCGAGACTGGGGCGCCCGAACCTACTCGCTTTGCGCTTGCTCGGAGCCGTCGTCAGGGGCCGACGAGCCAGCGGGGGAGTGTCCGAGTTTTAGTACCCCGAGTTGCCGTACTAGACCGGGTGGAGATTGGGTGCCGACAGGTTCGCCAACAGGTGGTCCGCCTCCCTTAGGTGGAACATATTACATTGCGGTAGACGCGGATTTTCCAAACAGGCGGGATCAACGGACGCGCTAGTCTGCGCTTTTCACGAGAATCAGCCATGCGAAATCCTTTCCACCTTCTTGGGAGGAGGTTGTTCAGATTGAGATTTTCAGTAGGGTGAAGGGCTAAGGCGCCAGCACACCGGTTGGCTCGTACTGTTTCAGGACGTTTATGATCGCCAGTGGTAGGCCGAGGGCCACATTTGAGCAGATTGTCTGTTTAGGCCCCAATTGTAGGCCGAAACGACAGATCCAGAATCATTTTGGCGAACGTATATCTCGGAGACATGTGTTCGATTGGCAGCTCACACCTTTTGAAACGGTGCTGGAATATCTGCGGCGGGACTTCCGGGGCATGTTCGAACGGAGCGATCTAGTATTGCGCAAGGGGGTCGTTTGGAACGAGCGCTTTCAGACGGAACATCAGCACGAATTTCCCGCTGACCTCTCACCGGAACAACTGAATGCACTTTATTCTAAGGCGCGGCTCCTCCATTACCACTGGTGCGCGGCGACGACAGAAGCGCTCGATAATCCACTGTCAACGCTGTTTGTCGTCGGCGTTCCGATGTCGGAGGCGATCGCAGGGCAGCTTTCAGACGAAATCGCAAAGCGCTGCTCACACAAGGCCTACTTAGTTCTGGACGGACCCGAAGGAGATTACCCGATTGGGGGGAGCACCTGGGCCGGGAACCGCAAACTTTGGGCGGAACACCTGTCCTCATTTACGATTGAACCAGCGAGTTTGGTCGCTTCAGCGCGTTAGATCGCGGGCTCATTTTCCAGGATCACAGGCGGGATCGAGGTTTAAAGCAGTAACGAGCGCCACCGCGTCAGGGGCGTCACAGTAGACTGCTTCAGCGCTTACAGCGGGGTTGCATCGACGTGGGGAGCCGCGCTAGATCGCCGCGAATAGAGGAGTTAGCAGTGGTCGATTTTGCTAAGTGGTACGAAGGGAAAGAATTTTCTTCCGATTGGACGTCTAATAATTTCCGTGTCTGGAGCGCTTGCCTTGCAAGTATGCGGGATCGACCTCTCAACATCTTGGAAATCGGATCTTGGGAAGGACGTTCCGCGATCTTTTTCCTTGAGTACTGCCATCTGTCGCGGATTACGTGCATCGATCCGTTCGTTGGAGGGCAGAACGAATACGTAACTTCGGCTGGCGGATTTACCCAAGTTGAACAGCGCTTCGATGCCAACACGGCCTCTTATGCCGGGCGCGTCACAAAGTTGAAGTCGATTTCCAGCAAGGCATTGATCGACCTGCAGGACCAAAAAAGATCCTACGACCTGATCTATATCGACGGCGCCCACGAGCGGGACGCGGTTCACGTCGATTCCCTTCTGGCGTGGCCTCTACTCAAGAATGGGGGGACAATTATTTGGGACGATTACGCTTGGGAACGGAAACAGCCGATCGAAACAAGGCCGGAAGAAGCCATCAATGTTTTCGTGGCTTCCAGACGCAACGAAATTAAAGTTCTCCATGTCGGGCACCAAATCGCAGCGCAGAAAGTTGCTGACGGAAGGTTTGATGTCCGCTCTGCCATCAACTCATTCATTTTGGGGAGGCTGCGGCAACGCAAACGCTCCGTCAAAGTGGCTAGATAGTGGATGATCACTGTGGCGCCAGGATTACCGTCGGGTCCATCTGCGGTGTCATAGATGACGCCGGATGCTGCCCGGGTGCTGCGCGATAAACGAAAAGGCCGAACTAATATCCGGCCTTTCTAAGCCTCAAAGCCTCTAATTAGTCGCGCTCATCGTCCTTAGGTTCGCCAGACCATACGAGAGAATACGAAGGAAACGGCTTGGCGAACCATCCGCTAACGTGTTGATTATGTGTGGGAAACGCTGACCCTCCGGGCCCCCCATCGGCCTTCGTTGCTCTATGCGAGCCTGATCGAGACCGACACCGAGGCCAATTTCCAGCTCATCTGGTCCCGCCGCACCGCGGTGTGATCCGATTTAACACGAAGCCTCCCGAGAGGCGGGGCTTCGCCGTGTTGGTTCAGGCGCAGCCTAGGTCTCTGTCAGACGCGGCAGGCTACGCTTTGGCCGGCGCCTTGAGCATCTTCTTCAGCGGCGGCTTGATGGCTGCCGCGGTCGTCGTCGTGCCGCCGCACGAGCAGCGCGTTTTGATCGATGTATGTTTTGGAAAATGAGGCGGGATGCGATGCGTTGGCGAGCTTCCCGCTGAACTGCACGCTGAAGGCCGAGGCTATCGAGCTTGAATGGTTCAGACCTGGACTTGAAAGTCGTCGAGGGCTGCCATATCTTTTGCACAAGAAATCTGACTCTCACTATGGGTAGGATGAATTCTGTGGCCCAGGCACTTAAGATCCCCGAACAGAACGGACCTCTCATCCTGTCCTATATGGACCGGAACGGGAAGATTGCGATCGCACAGGTCGCGGATGGTTTTGGCATGTCCAAGAGCCAGTTGGCCCAAACCGCTGGTCTTGCTCGCGAGACCCTGTATCGCTCAGAGCGCAGCGCTGCGGTAAAGACACAGGGGCGTCTGCGGGAGATGCTCGAGATTATTAGTCGCGTGACGGATTGGGCGGGCGGCAAGGAGCAGGCGATGGCCTGGTATCGGGCTCAGCCGCTTCCAGCATTCGGCGGACGCACGGCTGAGGCGCTGGTGAAGGACGGCAAGGCCGTCGCGGTCCGTGATTATCTCGATCACATGGCCGTTGGTGGCTTTGCGTGAAGTTCGTCGGAACCTGCTATCGCGCGCACGATCCACGTTGGGCATTCAAACCGACTTCCGGTGAAGGAGCAGCGATCCGAGGGGCCCGATTCAATCCCAAAGGTGTGCCGGCGCTCTATCTGGCGTTGAGCCTAATGACAGCCATCAAGGAAGCCAACCAGGGCTTCGCGCAGCGGATCGACCCCTGCGTGCTGTGTTCGTATGAGGTTGACTGCGACGACATCGCGGATCTGACAACGAAAGGGACGAGGGGAGAATTTTCTGTCGCGCTCGAAGACATGGGCTGCGCCTGGGCGACGGCGCTTAGCGATGGGGAGCGCCCGGCGTCCTGGTCCGTCTACGACCGGCTGCGGCCTCGAAATATTGCCGGCATCGTTGTCCCAAGTTTCGCGCCGAGCGCCGAGATGGAGGATCGCAACCTGGTACTTTGGGACTGGGGTCCGGATCTGCCGCACAAAGTAGCTGTATTCGACCCGAGCGGTCGGTTGCCCAAGGACCAGCTATCCTGGCGGTAACACACTCTCGCTCATCCGGACGGCAGGGGAGGGGTCTTTTGCCCTACAGCTCTGATGGTTTGGCGAGATTGACAGGGAAACAGTCGCGTCCGCGCCCCGCCAGCCAAAGCTCGGGTAGCTCAGAACCTCCATTCCCGGAATGAAAGCAGCCAGGCAGGTAGGCCGCTAAGGCGCTGGAGGCGAGCGCGCTAGCAGACCTCTCAGCGATGCGTGCGGCAACGACCCACAATCAGCAGGGTCTGACCCACAGCCTTCGGCCGCTGCGTCGAGCAGCAACCGTTACGGAGTACGCAATAACTCCTGCAAGCGGAGTGGCAGTTGCGGCGAGGCATGCAATTCCGTGCAGCTCTGTTCCCATTGCCGGAGATATTCTGCGATGGCAATACCGGTGCGGCCGGGCTAACGGTTGAGTGCGCCCAGCGCCTCGACGCGTCGGGTGCGCGGTGGAATTCGGCAAGGATGCTCGCTCGGGGCAGGGCCATGGCAATCAATGCCGCGAGATGTCATCTCCTAGCCGGAATTAGTGAGCACAGGCAGTGTATATAGCGTTCGTTCAACCCGCTTCCTTCTGGGATTTCGAGAGAGAGCCTTGCTGGACCCAGGAAAGGCTGGATGATATCCGCCGATCTTGTTCATTCTGACCCGAAATTTAGGGCTTACGCGCGAGCTTGTTGCAGAATGGCGAGATGGACACCCAAGCGGCTCATATGATATATATGAGCCGTTGCTAAAATGCTTCAGACGCAGAGCATTCAAGGGGAATAAGATTCACGATAGTGCCGATGTTAATGAAACGGCGGGCGATCTAGCTGTCTTTACCTAAAGGTGTGTTTCACTTTTTCGAATGGGAACAACAATAATTGTGGGGCTGGAACCGTTTGGATATCTGTGGTGAGTAATCGCTCCCACTTCGTACAGACTTTCGCACTATGCGAACTGAGTTAGTCAACGACCTTGGCCACCGCGCATGACCGCTTTTACACCTCAGGAGGTACAGATGACAGATAAGACCGATGCAACATTAGCACAGGCGCTTACGCAAGAGTTCCTGGTTGCATGTGAATTGCCGTCTTCGATCGACTCCTACGAGCTCTTCGCGAAGAAGGTCATCGCGGCTGCACGGGCGCGGGATGAAAGATGGGATGACATTTCATCTGCTCCCAAGGACGGAACCAGGATTCTCGTGCTTTGCCCCCGTGCGCGCATCTTTCCGGAAATTCACATCGACTGGTGGTCGGATGGCCCCGGCAAGCCGCGCTGGTCCCAGTCGAGCCCAAACGAGCAACCGAAGTTCTGGCGTCAGATCCCAGCCCGGCCGGGGCAAAGTCACGACCTACCCGTAGGAAAACGCGACCGCCGCTGATTGTGGGCTGCTACAGATCCTCGCGACGTTTCTCGTAAAGATCCCACGCGAGTTCCACAATGGTAGGGTGGCCATCGTCCTCGTTCCCGCCGGTCGCAACCCTCCGCCCGGACGATATCAACCACGAGAGGCTGCAACTGGCTTGCGCTTAGGGCCTGTAGCTCGGCGTCACCAACGCAATGGGTCGCACGGCCGAGCAGTGACGTGGCCAGCTTGACGTCTCCGGAGACATTGGCTGAGACTGGCGATGATGACCCTGGTGCGCTCGTAAGCTTGCTCAGCAGATGGAAGGGCAATGCGCCACCTGACGCGCTGAATGGCAGCTATCCAGGCTCATTGAGGATGATCGGAAAGACCAGCCGGTTACCGATCTCTGCCCGCAACGCTCCTCGAGGCACACCCGCAATATGAGGGCTAAGCCGTCTGCATATCAAAGCCAGGTGAGCGCCGCGAGCTAGGGTGTCATCGCGCCGGATAGCCGTTTCCAGTTCAGCCAGATCATGCCGTCGAGGCTGCCATCTTCCAGCTGATCGACCATGTAGCCATATCGAAGGCGTGGTCTCAATGATCGTGTAGGACACGGCGAGGCCGCTGTAAGGATGTCCCGAAACGGATCAACCGCGTTTGGCACCGCAATTGCTTGTTCAGAAAGACAAGCGGGATACGCCCTACATGATCGAAAGTGATCCTAAGGTTGGCTGCAATCGATGCAAAGTGCCCCTTACCGGTGTCACTCGGTCTCCAGGGTCCGACCGGTTGACTTGCCCCAGTTGCGGCCTCACGGACACTTACGACAATGTCATGCTTGAACTTGATCAGCGCACTGCGGAAGCACTTTCTCGTGCGCTCTGCCAACCCGTCTCGCCAAAGGCGTATCGTTTCGCACTGATATTTCGGGCAGGGACGCGATAGGCTCAACGCAAATATCAACATCGGAATTGCGCGGTGACAACTGACGATTGGGGGCCGACACGGCCGGCTGAGGACGAACGAACGCCATAAATTCGTGGTTACACAAAATGGACCGAGGCTTGTCGAGCCAACAGTTTAGGCACGAATAGGCCTCGGCGATGGGTGAGACGCCGAGGCCTATGGACATGAACGAATCACATGGCATGTCCGCAATTACGATGCGCCTGAATTCTCCAACAAATGATAACCCGGCATGCAACCTGACCGGGTGGCAAGTGGGAGAATCCCGGCCCGGGTATGCGCTTGATATCATCTGGCATCCGCTTGATCGGCGCCTTCTTCAGTGGCGCAGGCTTACTGCCTTCCGGCCGCAGGCGTGATAAAACTCTTGCAGGAGAGCCTGCTCTTCGGCCGCGACCACGTCCGCAACGCCACTATCGAATGGCGGCCGACTTCAACACGGCGGGGCCTCGTTCCTCACTCGGCAATACCCTGCAGCCTTTGCCGAGGACATCACCGCAACGGCTCCGGCACTGCGATGATCGAAGGCCCTGCGCCTCCGGTTGCTCAACCGCAGTTGGCGCGGGAGCAATCTGCAACTGAAGCCATGCTGCTGGCGCCGATAAAAGTGCGAATACAGTACGCAGTGAGGCATAGTCTTGTCACGCGAAGTGAGAAGGGGGCGGCGGCCCTAGCCCGATTTGCTAGAGTCCCCGCGCAAGGCGCCACACGGACAACAGACCTGTGAACGAGCCGAAAATGCCGATGAGCCAGCCCATCCGCGCCATGGCCGCTCGCCATTGTTCCTTGCGTTCTTCCCGGACCGCGTTCCGGATTTCCGAATATCCGCTTGCCGTCAGGATCCAGCAGTCAAGCTGGATTGACCGCTTCCAAAGCGCTCCATCCTCAACCGCGTAGTCAATCGCCAACTTGTCTGCTTTCCGCAACAGTCGTCGCGTCCTAATCGCTTCGATCTGCTCGGAGTACAACAATGTCTCCCAATGACGTTTGTACCGTGCCCGCTCGCGCTCTGCGTCCGAACCAGCCTCTCCCAGGGTGAGTTCATACGCGTGGTCAATTGCCTTGATCGTTCGCCGGTAGGCGTCAAGTTCCAACAACTCTCTGATTGATAACGGTATCACCATCGCCCCCCAAGGCGCACTGCCCCTGCTGAGCCTACAGCCCGGCAGAACGGTCAGTCCATTCCACAACTTGGATGATGCAGGCATGCAAAGGGACTAGCCCCGTCGTCCCAAGGTTCGCGCTATTCAAATTGGCAAGCGGTTCAGCACCGAACGGTTTTGCCCCAGGTCCACGGATTGTGCGTCCTTCCCGTATCGCCAAACCTCCGTAGCGAATACGTGAGGAAGAGAGGTTATGGGCGCTGTCGAGACTGACCGTTCCTCGCAATTAGACAACCCGCCAAGACCCCGGCAACACCCGCAGCAGCCTTAACGACAGCGTCATCGACGGCCGGGTGTCGTGTTGGGCTTAACAGTTGCAAGGCCTCTATGCCGAACGCTACAGCAACGACAAGGCAGAGCGTCAGAAGCCAATTTCGATGGTACGCGAGCCCGAGCAGCAAGCCAAAGGCTAGAAAAGCGGCTATTCGCTCGGGTTCCGGTCCAAACCCCGACATAGGCCGCATCCCGATCGGAACAATCGTCACGACGACGATAGCAACAAGGGTTAGCCACGCGGCAGTCCGGCAGACGGTCACAAACATTCTTCACCACTAGCAAGCAATCAGGCACGCATCTATCCTCAGTTTAATGTCAGCGGCTAGCCTTCTGCCCACATCCAAACGTACTAGCAGCCGCACCGACCATTTCGGTCTATCATCCTGCCTTTAGCGCCAGGCAGAGTGCGGGAATGCAATGAAATCTACCCATCACTATCTGGCGATAGACCTGCTGCGCATTTTGGCGGCGACCCTGGTGCTGTTGAATCACTTTGCGACTTTCGGAGGGGCGTCGGCGTCGGTTGTCGACCTCGACCAAGCCGCGTTCGGCTTCCTTTCGGCTTTCGCCGGCGTGGGCGCGGTGGGGGTCGAAATATTCTTTGTAATTTCCGGCTTTGTGATCGCCATGAGTGCTTCCGGCAAGGGAGGATTGTCGCACGCATTCCGGTTCGCGCGACTCCGCGCCGTTCGTATATTACCGGCTTTATGGATATCTGCGCTGATCTGTCTTGCAGCTAGAGTTGCCTACGGAGAGAATGTATCATTGCTGCCGATGGCGTTTATAAGATCAATTATCCTATCACCGAAGGGGCCATACATTGACGGTGTCGTATGGTCTTTAGTAGTCGAAGCGGTATTCTACGCGATGATCTTCATCTGTATAATCTCTCGATTTCGCCTATCTCTTTATGGACTGGCAATCGTTATAGGCGCCTGCAGTTCTGTCTATGTACTGGCCCTGTTTGTTCTCAATAGCATGCCAGCCAATAGCTTCTCATCTGATGTAATTGCGCCCCTGTCCGGCTTCCACTTCAAGGTGTTGCTTCTTCAGCACGGCATTTTTTTTGCCGCTGGGATGATGCTGTTTGGCTTGAACGATAGCCTGCAGAGACTCCGTCGTACACAGATGGCTTCGTTGATGTATGTTTTCCTCGCAATGGGTGTGCTGGAGGTATTGTTTTCGGTGGACAGGGCTTATTCCTACAGAATCGCAGCAGCTGGAATCTGGGCCTCATGCGTGGCAGCAATAATTCTAAACGTCGTTTCACAAGACGCGGTGAATTCACGCCTTCTGGGATATAGCAGGGCGATCAAGTTCTGCGGCAGATTGAGCTATCCGCTGTATCTCAATCATTACGCTTCTGGGATGATTATTGTTTGGTTTGTAAACTCTTTTAGGCTTCCGGCACCCGTTTCCTTTGGAGTTTCCTTGCTGACCGTATTGATTTTAAGTTTGGCTGTCCTGTGGCTGGAGGGCAAGATCCAAGGTGTGGCCAAAAGCTGGTTTCACACCCCCGCGTCGGCTTCGCAGGTCAAGCCTGCCGACGACGACACTCGCGTCCGAGTGGTCGCCGCGGGCGCCTAGCGCATTTCTTGATGGGGGCAGTGGCCGTGCGGCGCCTGGAAGCTCGTCAGGAGTCGCAAAGCATGGGCCTTGAGCAGCCATGTTCAGTCGACCGATTATCCGAAGGGATGACGCCCTCTTCAAACTGTGCAGTGGTCGCGGCAGGCCTTTCGATGTAGCAAAAAGCGATGCCTTCGTGGCGCCCGGAGCAAAGGCCCATAACATCCCATGGACCGCAAGCCGCACTACTTCACCTTGGACTTCCTGCGGATTGTGTCCGCCATATTGGTGCTCCTAAGCCATTTCGCTACATATGCCGCGACGTCGGCATCGGTCACCAGCGGAGAGGATGCGGCCTTCGGGTTCCTGTCTGTCTTTGCAGGCTTGGGAGCGGCAGGTGTCGCCACCTTGTTTGTGATTTCGGGTTTTGCGATTGCAATGAGCGCCTCTCGCGATGGCGGGGTGTCCGCGGCTCTGAGGTTCGCGCGTATCCGGGCTACGCGCATCCTGCCTGCCTTGTGGCTGTCGGCAATCGTCAGTTTGGGTGCGCGCGCCTTTTACGGCGAAGACTTCCGAGTTCTGGTATTGGATGCTATCAGATCCGCTGTTTTATCTCCCAAGGGACCATACATTGACGGTGTGGTCTGGTCGCTCGTTGTGCAGGTGACTTTCTATTTACTGGTCGCCGTTTGCGTCATATCCAAATTCCGCCTGTCGCTCTATGACTTGGCAAAATTGATAGGTCTGTCGAGTTCGGCATATCTTCTAGTTATGAGCGGCCTTCATTTGGCGCCGTCCTCCGTTGGGGCGGAGGGTGCAATAGCTGTGCTCTCCCGCTTTCCTTTCAAATTACTCTTGTTGCAGCACGGCGTCTTCTTCGCGGCTGGAATGTTGTTTTTCGTTGCCAGCAACCAAGATCGTGGACCGCGCCCCAGCTATATGCCAATGACCATTCTGTTTGTTGCGTTCTCGATAATGGGAATAATTGAGATATTGCTCAATTTGGACAACTCTGGAGAATATAGATACATAGCGGTTTCAATTTACGCTTTTCTGTTATCGGCAATGGCGCTTGGAAATTTTTTTGACCTGAAAATTAGTAAAACATCCGGAATGTACCGTGGTGCTGTAAAGTATATTGGGAGGATAAGCTACACCGTATACTTAAATCATTATGCGCTTGGAATGGTTATTGTGTGGTTTCTGTTTCGCACGGGACTCTCAGCCAATGCCGTGTTTGTCGTGTCTGTAGCCTCGGTCTTGATTGTCAGTGCTGGCGTGAGCTGGTTGGAGAAAAAAATCCAGAACGCCATCACCGGAAGGTTCGCACGTCCCATTTCAGGCGCGGCCAAACTGGCGGTCATGTGAAGGGTCGCAATGCGGGACGGGCAAATCCGCGGCAGGTCTTTGTTGGCAACCATGAGATGGTGCTGCGGGCTCCTTCGCAGGGTCAGTTCCCCAAAGGCCAACCTCGCGACGTCTGCCTGGTGTCGATAGGTCCGTTGGGGTCTCGGCCTGTCAATGAGCTACAGCTAACTTGGTAGGCACGATATGCTGTGGTGGGCTGTTGAATAGGACTAGTATGGTTCAAATTCTGCAGCGGCGTGCGTTGTAAGTTGGTCCGGTTCGGAGAGATCGAGAGATTAAAGATGGGAAAAAGGAAGTCACGCAGCAGACCGAGCGGCGACTTGCCCGTTGTGCAGGGCAACAGACCCAAGGCAATAGCACTTGCCGCCTTGCATGTGAGCGAAGCGCTGTTGCTTGAATTGGAAGCATCCGAGATACTCACGGCCAGAGAAATCAGGGGGGTGCTGAAAGACGCCGCGACGACGCTGCGGAATGCTGCAACGCAGGTGGACAACCGAAGTTGTATGGTGGCGAGTGAGATGGTCGAGGCCATCCGAGAAAGTTTCAAGAAAAGCAAAGCCTGATCCGCGCCCGGCGGGCGCTGTTCGCCAGATTGGCTGCGGCCAACGTAACCCCGACGTCGCTTCTTCATCCAATAGGTGTAGCTAATATAGGCTACTCATCTACTCGAGCCTGATATACACTAACCCCGGGATGTCAAAAGGAGGGGCTGGTGGGGTTCAATGGTATCTGCATCGCATCCATTTGTGACTGGGAACGAAAACCGTCCCTCATCGACCCGACTTGATGATGATGACAAGGATTACATCAAAGCACTCGGCTTCGCGCTGAGGCGGTATCCGGCCGAAACGGCAATCGTCGATCAAGGCCAGCACGCTGCTCGTGTCTTCATAATCGAGTCTGGCTGGGGATGCATATCACACAATCTGGCCGGCGGTCAGCGTCAGATCCTGGATTTTGCGTTGAAAGGCGACGTCGTCCTGCCACACTCTTTCCCAGGAACTGCTCCGGAGACGTTTGTCGCACAGACCGATCTTGCGGTATTCGAGACGTCAACCAAGGCGTTCGCGCTTGCAGTCGCCAAGTCGCCTCGCATAGCTTCCCTATTTCTTGAAACTTTGGTCCATCAGCGGGCGCTTGTCGCTCAACATCTGACCAATGTTGGTCGGCGCAGTGCCTTGACGCGCACCGCACACCTGCTCCTCGAGCTTAGGACGCGCTTGGAGCGCGTGGGTGGTGTTGCCCGCAATGGTTATTCTTGCCCGCTTACCCAGTACGACCTCGCCGACGCGCTAGGGCTGACGCCTATTCACGTCAATCGCATGCTGCGAGAACTGCGTGAACGCAAGCTTCTGGAGTTTCGTCAGGGCCATGTCCGGATCCTGGATCGAGAGGGCATCGCAAAGTTTGCAGGGTTCGACGACAGGTATGTCGACAGCTGACGCATGTCCCCGGTCTGCATGCCCGAGACGGTCCATTTCAACTACACGGGCGGGCGCCTCTATATGGCCC
Source organism: Mesorhizobium opportunistum WSM2075 (assembly GCF_000176035.2). NCBI lineage: Bacteria > Pseudomonadati > Pseudomonadota > Alphaproteobacteria > Hyphomicrobiales > Phyllobacteriaceae > Mesorhizobium > Mesorhizobium opportunistum. The sequence continues at coordinate 3,062,625 of NC_015675.1, forward strand.
GGTGCGGGTGCGTTTCGCCCCCCAACAGCACGAGCCTTTGCCGAGGGTTGTGCACGGATGCCGGGCGATCTTCCTCCCGCCAAATGAACTCAATTTTTTTACGCTTCTTTAACTTATATTAGTGAAAGCGTGCAGTTTCGCTGATAGCCTGACTAAATTAGACGTGTGACGATGGCGGGGGCCTGGGAACGCACAGTCTGTTATCTTTGACGCGAACAGAAAATCGTTCGCACTATTTCGCTTGTCCCGAAATCCCCGTCTCGTGCCGGTCTCGAACGTGGGTGTTGTTTAGGGGTGAGTGGCATGATTACGGCAATTCAAACAGATACCAAACCCATCCTTGGGCTGGAACTCGTCGGTCAAAAAGGCGGGGCAGGGGCAATACGTCTTCACGGAAAGGCAACTGCTGAAACCTGCCTGGTTCTGCTCGATGAACGTGTGCTTGATCGGCAATGCTTGGCACAATGCTTGACCACTTACCGTGTCGGGAAAGATATCGTGTCATTCGGCTCGATCGACGAATGGCAGCTGTGCGAGAATATGCCGCCGGCTTCGGCAGTTCTGCTAAACCTGGGAAGCCGGAAGGTCAGTGATGCAAAGACAGGAGACGCTATAGCCGACCTCGTCAGGAAGGCTCATCCCGCTCCAGTTGCGATCTTGGCTGACACTGACGAGTTGGAGCAGATTCTCAGGGCTCTGGGCTACGGCGCCAAGGCGTATATCCCCTCATCCCTCCGCTTCGAAATTTGTGTCGAAGCCATAAACTTCGTCATCGCTGGCGGCACATTTGTTCCGGCAAGTAGCCTTGCAGGGTTGCACAAGACCATTGAGGCTGATGTCGAAATGCCAAGACCTATGGCGAGCGTGTTTACCGAGCGGCAAGAGGACGTTGTCCAAGCTCTCAGACGCGGGAAGGCGAACAAGATAATCGCCCACGAGCTCAATCTTCGAGAAAGTACGGTCAAAGTTCATATCCGCAATATCATGAAAAAGTTGAAAGCAACGAACAGGACAGAGGCTGTCTATATGCTGAACGAGATGTTTCCCGGTGCAAATCAGTCGGTACGAGCGAGTTGAAGCGCTCTTGCGTGTTGATCTAGCATGCCTTGTGTTGGAGAGATTTCTCAGCGGCGACTCTCACGAGCTACGCAGGCGTAGATTGTAACTCCAGTTCACAGGCGCTTCGAGATTTGCGTCGGCTACGGCTGCCGGGCTCTCAAGGGAAAGCTTACTGGCGATCTGTGTCGCGCCTGAGCGGGTTGAAAGCATCATGACTGGTCGAATTTCCTGTTTTGTGTTGAGTGGCGGAGTTGGCGCCCGGCTATGGCCGCTGTCTCGGGAGGACAACCCGAAGCAGTTCCATGATCTCGCTGGTGAAGGGTCAATGCTGACCCAAACCGTCAGGCGACTGAAGAGCCGCTGCAACGCCGAGACGCCGATCCATCTGATAGCGTCGGAACGCAACGCAGATAGGGTCCGGTCCGACCTTGTCGGAATTGACCTTTCTGGTGGATGTGCCGTCTTCGAACCGGTCGGACGCAACACTGCTGCTGCCGTCGCCACTGCGACGCTGCACACGATGGCTCGCTACGGGGATGGGATCGTTCTCATCGTGCCCTCTGATCATGCGATCTCCACCAACCTGGAATTCTGGGAGACAATCGAGAAAGGCATGCCAGCTGCGGACGAAGGCAGCCTTGTTGTGTTTGGCCTACGTCCAAGTCGCCCTGAAGCTGGATATGGCTACATTGAGGCCGGGGCGCCCACGGATGGAGCCGACATTCGCAACGTGCTTCGGTTCATCGAGAAACCCGAGCTCGAGGTGGCAAAGACGTACATCGGCACCGATTCATTTTTCTGGAACACAGGCATCTTTCTGTACCGCGCGAGCACCATGCGCGAAGCCTTTCTTCGCCACCGTCCCGAGATTTGGCGTCGCGCTGAAAAAGCCCTGGATGCGGCGACGACAAACGTCTCTGGTACCTATCTCCCGCTCGATCTCTATGCGTCAATCCCGGCGATATCCATTGACTACGCCATCATGGAGAAAGTCAGCAATATCGCTCTGGTACCTGCAAGCTTCACTTGGAGCGATCTTGGCTCTTGGCAATCATTGCTGGATTCAAGCGTGACCGATGAGAGCGGAAATGTGGTGATCGGCGATGTCGTTGCCATAGACTGCGAAAATTCCTATCTGCGCAGCCGCGGCAGGTTGCTGTCGGCAATCGGGCTGAAGAACGTTGCCGTTGTCTCGACCGCCGATGCGACCTTCGTGGCCCCTGTAGCCGAAAGCCAGCATGTTAGGCGGGTTGTCGAGCGGCTTGAGAAATGGGGCCGTCTCGAAACCAAGTTCACGCCTTCCCACAATCATGTTCTGCTGCCGGGCGCCTGGCGCGAGCGTGTTGCACACTGGCTTTTCAATGAGACATTGCCGCACTGGTCGACGGTGGGGGTGGACGAACGCTACGGAGGCTTCCACGAGGCATTATCGCTAGACGGCAAGCCGCTTTCCAAGCAAAAGCGCATGCGAACAATGGCGCGGCAGGTCTATGCGTTTTCGGTCGCCAAGCTGCGCGGGTGGGACGGACCCGCCGACAATATCATCGCGCATGGAATCGAGTTCATGAAGCGTGGACGAACCAGTCGAGGTGGCTGGGCACGTACACTCAATGTCGACGGAGCCGTCGCGGATCCGTGCGAGGATGCCTACGATCATGCCTGTGTTCTTCTGGCCCTGGCATACGCCCATCAGGCACAAAACCCGGATGCGCTCAGGCTCGGCGAAGAAACCATGGCTTTCGTCGCCGCGCATCTTGAAGATGGCCGTTTGAACGGGTTTCTCGAAACGTCGAGCGGGACGGGGCTACGCCGCAGCAACCCCCACATGCATTTGCTGGAAGCCTTCTTGGCGTGGCATACGGCTACCGGCCAGCGGAGCTATCTTCGCCATGCAGCGCGCATCGTCGATCTCTTCCGCACGCATTTTTTCGATGCCGACAGCTGGACGCTCGGGGAGTATTTCGACGACAAATGGAAGCCGGCTGCCGGTGAGCAGGGGCAATGGACTGAGCCCGGCCACCATTTCGAATGGGCCTCGCTCCTCGTCGAGTTTGCCGACAAGAGCGGACAGACTGATCTCATGCCCTATGCAAGAAAGCTCTATGCCTCCGCTATAGCCAATGGGCTCAATCGATCGACCGGCCTGGCCTATGGTGCCGTGTCGCGTTCAGCTTTGCCGCTCGACATGATCTCGAGGAGCTGGCCCCAGGCGGAGGCGATCAAGGCCGCGATCGCACTGGATGGAACCGGCGGGCCAGACCTGAAGCCGGAGATCGAAACCCGTGTCGGGCGCTTGTTTCGCTGGCATATCGACCCAGCCCCCGTAGGACTGTGGATCGACAGGATCGATGAAAAGGGCAGGGCCTTAGCCACGGAAACGCCCGCCAGCATATTCTACCACCTGGTGACGGCCCTGATGCAGTATCTTGACAAGACGGAGAGTGCGATAGTTCGGCCGATATCGGCATCGCCTGATGCATCAAGGCCCGGCTTGGATCGAGATATGTTCGATCAGGCGCTTCGGGATTCGGCTTAGAATGCCTCTGTCATACCGGCCGCGCCTCATCAAAATGAGCTGATACCGACCACCATTGGGAGCAACACCGCGCGGCATTGTACACCATTTGAACGGGTTTTCGCAGCGGAAGCGACAGCCTATCACTCAACTGCTGGCATTGGTCCAGTCGTAAATATGGATTTCAAGCATGCTACAACGGTCGCTGGCGACAAACGACAGGTCATGGCGAGAAGTTGGCATGTCGCACGAATTCATCAGTCTTCATGATGTATTCTACTTTGTGAGACAGTATACTGTCTTCATATCTGCGTTTTGTGTTGCGGGTCTCTTGCTATCGACGTTCTATGTCATCACCTCTGACCCGATCTATTCGGCGCGAACGCAAATCCTGATCGAGCCGAAGATTCCCCGCGGCCTTCAGCAACAGCAGCCCGCCGAAGTGAACCTGTCTCTCGACACCGCCCAGGTCGAGAGCCAGCTCGCGGTTCTGCGCTCCCAGAAGATCGCGATGATGGTAATCGATGACCTAGGGCTTATGAACGATCCAAGCTTCAGAGACATTCATGGGCCTGGCATCGGGACCCGGATTCGAAGGGCCTGGGCCAGCATCGTTGACGCCGCGTCGCTGCACGACCATGGCGGCTATGCCGCGTTGGAGAATTTCCCGTGGTCAGACGACAAACAAACGGAAGTTCGGCAACCGGAATCGGAGCGCGAGCGCGTCGCGGTTGAGGTGTTCGATGAGGGTCTGGAGGTGCAGCGTGTCGGCGTCTCCTACGCGATCGATATCACCTTCCAGTCCTTGGAGCCGGCTTTGTCGGCACGTATTGCAAATGCGACGGCCGATGCCTTCGTGCGCGAGCAGGTTCAAACGACAACGCAGGCAGCTGGAGAAGGGATCGTTTGGTTGGAGAAGAGGATGCAGGAGGTCGGCAACCAGATGAACGAAGCCACCCGCATCGCCCAGGAGTTTCGGGCAAAGCATGACTATAGTATCGATCAAAACCAAACGCCTGTCGGCGGCCAGGATGGCGTGGCTGGCGGCGACCGCCAGACCACCCTGGAGCAGCTGGAAGTTACCGCGGATACCTACCGCAAGATGTACGAGAGCCTGCTTGCGGCATACACAAATTCGGTTGATCAACAGCCATATCTAATCGCAAATGCCAGGGTCATCACCTCCGCGACCAGCCCGAAGGTGGAAAGCTGGCCACGCAAGAAACTGATCCTTGCCTTCGGGGGACTCGCCGGACTGGTCGCCGGCATCGGCTTTGCCGTTGCTCGACGAAGTCTTGATCGCAATGTACGCTCGGCGCAGCAAATCGGCCGGGAACTGGGTCTGGCGTGTATTGGAGAGTTGCCGCACGTTCGTTTCAAACGAGGTGGTTTCGGTCGTCTCGACGAGGTGCTCAGGGAGCCTCAATCCGTCTTCGCGGCCAGCTTGAAAAGTGCCAAATTATCGATCAACGTCGCGAGAGGACCCAGCCAAGCGCGGATCGGGATCACTTCAGTGTCCCCCGGAGACGGAAAAGCCACCGTCGTTAGCAATCTGGCGGCGCTCTATGCAGTATCGGGCATTCAAACTCTGGTCGTTAATGCCGACAATAATTCCGCCGTGGCCAATGATTTGCTGAAGACGCCGAATTTCGATGTGTTCGACCAGGAATCCGTTGATGCAAAAGGGCATGTAAGAAAAATCCAGTTAATTGAGGAAACTGGATATTACTGCTTGAAGAGCTCTGAGAGTGGAGCAGGCAATTTGATTATCGCCAAGAATTTGGAGAATGTTCTGAAGGAAGTCGGCCTATACTACAAGATGACCCTTGTAGATCTTCCACCATTTACATCGGGATCCGATACACTTTCAATCTGCCCGATGCTTGCTGGCGTGATTGTTGTAGCGCAGTGGGGCGTAACCTCCATGGACCAACTTGCAGAGTTAGTGGCGACCCTCAGGAACAACAATTCAACCGTCCTGGGCGTAATACTGACCAAAGTCCATTCAGCTTCGACGCGTGATCACCGTAAGCTCGCAGCTCAAGCTCCACGCTAACGATGACCCCCTGGCGCGTTGCCGTCTTGGAATTGACCCCGTCGATTTGGTTCGGCTGACATGACAGTCAGGCATCCTGACGCTTGGATGCGTAGGCGTCTTGCAATGCTGATGACGGGCGTCGCCGGCGCCAGGTTGCACGCCATCGCCCCGCTTCGTTCGCTTTCGTAGACAATCTGGCCGCCGCTCCGTCCAATCGGCCCGCCTCACACCCGCCGGCATAGCCGTGCGGCCTGCGGCAAGGCTTGCGTCGTACGCGCAGGTCTCGCCGGTGCACTCGCTATAAACGCTGGCGGGTGCGCATATGTGGGTGGGCACCAGGGGTCGTTCTCTAGCAACTTCGGCGTAAGTTGGGTGAAGTGCGTAATCGCAGACCTACTACCTTTTCGTTGCTTGCTGACCGGCATGCTCGATTGCGAATATGTCAAGGAAACAGAAAGTTGTCGCTACAAATGTCCGACACGTTTGAAAACAGTCTGCAGCAGCTTGGAATGAACCCTTCGGTGGGGAAGCGAGCCGCGCCGGTGGCACTGTTTGCCCTGCCGGAGCCCAGCGCAAGCATCAGGCCGCATGTACATTCTGTCTGTTCAGCAGAAGTCAGCGCCAGCCAAGCCCCCAACGCCATCACTCCTGGGACCGACAAATCTTCGGCAATCGCCAACGACAACGCACCAAGCCGACGCCTGCAGCCAATCGGGGGTCGTGCAAAACGGCTGCTAGACCTCCTGGTTGCCTCAATCGCGCTCGTTCTGGTCAGCCCCGTTATGATATTCATCCCTCTCGTCATAAAAATAACGACGGGCGGGCCGGTACTATTCGTTCACCGCCGCATCGGGTTCAACGGAGCGGCCTTCGATTGCTACAAGTTCCGCACCATGGTTCGAAATGCCGAGGAGGTGCTGGAACGACATTTGAGTTCCAATCCTGACGCCGCTCAAGAGTGGGAGGCCAACCAGAAGCTGAAGTGCGATCCACGTGTTGTGTTTTTTGGCCATATGCTGCGGAGATCGAGCTTGGATGAGCTGCCGCAGTTGTTCAATATCATGCGTGGCGACATGAGCTGCGTTGGTCCGCGACCTGTCGTGGCCGACGAACTGGAACGCTATGGAGCCGCATCGCTGGAATATCTGAAAGCGCGCCCAGGGCTGACGGGCCTTTGGCAGGTGAGCGGCAGAAACCTGGCCGAATATTCTTCCCGTGTATCGATCGACACTGAGTATATCCAGACATGGTCATTCGCAAGCGACCTCAAAATCCTTGCAAGGACAATACCGGCGATCTTGCGATTTGATCAGACTTCCTAGGTGGCACCCGCTGGAACCACGGCCAACGCGCTTACAACGCTACCGGGTACGGTGGCGCAGCAGTCCGATCGCAAGGCCGATCAGATAGAAAGTCTGCGCAACGAGAACCAGGCATAGTGTAGAGCCGATCGTGGTTCGAACCGAAAGCTGGAGAACACTGCCGGTGATGATGCCCATGAGGATCACCACAAGCGTAGCCACAATAATCGCTGGCGCGCGGAACTTCAGCCCGATCAGCAGGGACAGGCTTGCAACGCCGACGACGGCAAATAACACGACGATCTCCCCAGGTCGGCTTGGTACGGTCGATCTGATCAGCGTGCGCAGGAGATCAGAGTCGGCCCTTCGTGTGAAGCAGATGATTTGTCCATGCGCTTGCGCATCATACGCCGGTTATTGGAGGATTTGAGTGCAAATCTCCGTCGTTGGCCTGTTGGTATGCTGTGGAATTCTTGCAGTTGTGACCTACATGCGCTGGTCGATGATCACCGCCCTTATTGCCTCGCTGGCTTTCGGCGCGACCGCAATCGGCACAATAGGCTCCCTAGGAGGATCATCTCCGCTGATCTTCACGATTTTCAACATACTGCTCATCGCGACAGCGTTGGCGCGGCGTGGAATATGGCGCGAAATTGGAATAGCCTTCGGACATATTGGTGCAACATGGATCGTGTGCGCGCTGATGATCTATGTGACTTTGGGCGCGCTGCTGTTCCCACGGCTGTTTGAGGGACAGACCAGTGCCTTTGTTGCGTCGCGAACCGGCAGGGGCGTCTACGAAGCGGCGTTGGCGCCGGTGTCGGCCAACATTTCTCAGACCGGATACTTCGTGCTTGCTGGGCTTACGTTTCTGGCAGTCTGCGTGCTGGTTCAGCGCGAAGGCACGTTAACGGATATCAAACGCGGTTACTTCTTGTGGTTCATCTTGCACGTGTCGATGGGCATGCTGGATCTGTTGGGGAAAGTCGCAGGTGCCGGCGACATCCTCGCCCCCATCCGGACCGCCAACTACTCTATGTTGACGGACGTTACAGAGGCTGGATTCTTTCGCATCGCGGGGGCGTTTTCAGAAGCTTCGGCCTTCGGCGGCGTATCCCTGTCAGGCCTTGCGTTCAGTTACACCTACTGGACCAAGACCGGATCCAAGTTTGCGCTCGGCCTGGGATCCGTATTGTTCGGCCTCCTGTTGCTATCGACATCGTCGACCGCCTATGTCGGCCTCACCATCGTCAGCTTGCCGGTCGTCATATCCATCGCAACGTCCCTGGCTTCAGGTCGGCTAAGATCTGGGGAAGCCTTGCTTTTGACGCTTCTCATGCCCCTGCTGCTGCTGGGTATGGGCGTCATCTTGTTTTACCCTCACTTCCTCGATCCGGTGGTGCAGCTTGTCGACACCACCATCATCAACAAGGTCACGTCGACCTCCGGCCAGGAGCGCAGCTACTGGAACTACAAGAGCCTGCAGTCCTTCTTCGATACGGCGGGGTTGGGAGTCGGCCTCGGCAGCTCTCGAGCGTCAAGTTGGCCGATAGCGCTTCTATCTCAATTGGGATTGTTCGGTACGGTCATCATGATGGTTCTACTGGCGATGCTGATGCGAGGCCTACGAGGCAGCAGCCATGTCGATCCGCAGGTGGACGCCATCGCCTCGAGCGCCCGCGCCTGCGCATTGTCCTCACTGGTGGCTGGATCGCTGGCAAGTGGCAGCCCCGACCCAGGCATCGTGTTCTATATTCCACTTGCTGTCGTTCTCGTGTGTCGACGCTTGCCCGTCAAAGACAATCGCGCCGTGGTTGCCGCCATGCCGCGGTTCGATCATCCAGTCCGTTCCGGCAAGCGTCGAACGGCTTCGATCCCTGGGCACGCGTGACAAGTTGCGAATGCCCGGGGTCGCGGCCTATGGAATAGCGATGGTATTGGTGGGGTCTTCCCGAAGCGCTATACCGGGCGCCTGCTTGCGTCCCTTCGATGTTGCGCCGAACGCACCCAGGTCATCCGAGATCATCGGTATGTCGACTTTTATGGTATCCCCGGGCTCGACAGCGCTCGTCTCGCTCGCTTCCAACTTCTCTGTCGTGCCGTCCGCGGATGGCCTGAAAATCGTGTAGATCGGCGCCGCCGCTTCCGTATCGGCCCGGCGGGCTTCCAGGCTTGGGGCGGAGACTTCGGAATCGTACAACAGCTGCTGTGTTGTCTCTGTCTTGCTCGCGAGGGCATCGAGCTCGGCCTGCGTTTGGCGCAAGTCGACCGTCACCTCGTTTCTCCTCCCATCCTGGAGTTCAAGAATCGAAATGTCCGTCTTGCTGATTTCCTGGCGGCCCCGCAGCAGGCTGGTCTCAGCCGCAAGCCTTTCACTTTGGGCCTGCGCGAGCGTCCGTTCCAAGGAGAATTCGCGAGGCGCAACCGCGAGACCTTTGTCCACCAGCGCTGAGACGCTTTTCAGCTCCTTTTGAATGGACTTGATCTGCGTATCCAGGAAAACCAGTTGCTCCTCAAGCGACGTGAGTTCTTTTTCAAGGAACTCTCGCAGGTTTTGAAGTGCCTTGATCTGGGTATCCAGCCCTTCGCTCCGCGCCTGAAACACCAGGCGCTCCTGCTTGACGATCATGGCGATCGCACTGTCTTGAATGTGGGCCGTCACTTCCGGCGGGAGGGCTATCTCGTCGGCATGAGACAATTCCGCCTCCAGCCGTGCTTTCCGCACGAGCAGATTGACCTCGTTCAACCTGATCAGACCAAGATCCCCGCGGGCCTGGATCGCCTCGCGTTCGAACCTTGCGTCCTTGTCTTCCCGGGTTCGCAGTCCGCCTGCAAGACCTAATGCCTTCAAGACCGTCAGCCCCGGCCGATACGCGAACTCTCCCGACTGCGAGACCTTGCCCACCACGTAAATCGGTCGGAACTGGACGATTTCCACCGCTGCGGCCGGTGGTCTTGCCAGACCAATGCTTCGCATCAGGCTTTCGCCGACGAAGCCCGCGACCTCCTGGGTCGTGAAGCCGGCAGCCTTGATTTCTCCGACCAATGGCAGGGAAACGGAGCCATCTGGGCCGACCGTATAAACGTCATTGAGCGCATCCCAAGCAAATATCGAGTCCCGAGACGCCCGCCATTCGTAGACCTTCACGCGAATCTTGTCTTGAGCCCCCAGAACATACCCTGTGGGGTTGGCAGATGAAGCGCCAACAACTGCGCTGGCTGAAAGTCCCGCCAGCACAGCCACACGAAGAAAATGCGCGGTCCTCCATCGATTGAACAGCTTGCGTGAGCACGCCACGCGATTGGTCAACCCAATGTCGATCGAACGAGTTGGCTCTTCCAGCATCACGACCTCTGCGCTAGATTTCCAAAATATATTCCGGCTCTACCCGACCTCTCGCCACATGTGATATGGCAAGAAGATTGCCACGGAGGCGTCCTCGCCGATCGACATAGGACTCCGGCCAGAGGCTGCGTGCGAGATTAGCGAGAAGATTCTTGCCCACCAGCCGCAATGCGAAGATGAACGGAACGGTGCCTTTGCGGATAAGATATATTGGGTTGGCTACCTGAGAATAACCGAAGCGAACACCACTAACGCGGCCGGTCTTCACGCCGAGGTGGACACCCCGGACCGAGTTCAAGCCAACAACCCGCCCTTTGACTCTCAGTTGGCTGGTGAAATCGACGTCTTCCTGCCACCCATAGAGGACTAGGCGCTCATCAAAGCGCAGATTGCCTATGAATGCCGTCCTGATGGACATGTTGCAGCCATAGCCACACAGCTTGTCCACGCCGCGCGCTTGCGCGGTGGGGCCGGCATCTGCGAGCGCTTGCATACCCTCATCCCAGGTCAGGCCTGCCGAGCTTGCTCCATCCCTAAGCACGTTGCCTGTTATGACCGCCCAGTCAGGTTGCTGCTCGAAGGCCCTCGACACGCCGGCGAGATAGGTGTCTTCAGGAATGAAGTCGTCATCGAAAAAGGTGACAATGTCGAACCGGTCAACGACCGCGTCGAGAGCGACGTTTCGCTGAGCGGGCAAGCCGGTCTTGCCGAGCAGTATCGAGACGGGGAACGTTGAGGCCATATTGGTGGGGATGTGTCCGGCATCCGGGGCGGAGATGATGACGGCGTCCGGTAATCTGGACTGCTTCTCAAGCTGTGCAAGAAGTCGGGTCACGTGTTCAGGACGTCCGAACGTTGCAATGGCCACGACCACTTTCATCGACGATCAGCTCTTCCTTTGGCAAACAAAACCAGATGCAGGCGCGCCAGGCTCCATGATGCATCCTAACGCGCCAAACGCAGCGATGCAGCCTGTGCATAGGTTGGCGCTGATGCCCGCTCTTAGGCACATCGAAGTAGCAGGCTTACTCCGTTGGAATGCATGCATGCATGCTCTGTCAGGGACGCAGCTCAGCCTGAAAGGGAGCTTGTGCAGATCGGACGCACAACACACTGTCGCATGATGGCAAGGGGTCGGGGAAAAGCACATGCGTCATGAGCGGCGGGCAAAATCTTCTGACTCACAACGTCTTGGTGGCAGTAGCACCCGTTCCGCTGCCACGACGCCATTGGCCGCTATCGACCGCAACGCCCGCATCGCTCTCGTGCACGACTGGTGCCCGAATTTTCGAGGCGGGGAACGCGTTCTCGCTCGTCTTTGCAAGATATTCCCGCGAGCCGAGGTCTTTACGCTGTTTGATTTTCTGCCGAAGGACGTAAAAGAAGATTATTTCAGGGATGTCATGTTCCACGTATCCCCTATGAATCGTCTTCCGTTTGTAAAAAAGTATTATCGGTCACTTTTCTTTCTCTGCCCATTCATGGTCGAGCAATTTGATGTAACTGGGTACGATGCCGTCATTTCCTCGTCTGCAGCCTTTTCCAGAGGCGTTCTGACCAGGCCGGACCAGCCCCATCTTTGCTATGTCCATAGTCCGGTGCGATATGCCTGGGACGAGCAATTCTCCTACCTGCAGCAGGGTGGGCTAGGATTCGGGCCGAAGGGCCTGGCGTTTCGGTATCTGCTTCACAATCTGAGGATGTGGGATGTTCGCACCGCGCATGGTCCTGATCTGATGCTGGCGAACTCGACCTACGTCCGTTCGCGAATCCAGCGGATCTACGGTCGCGACGCAAGGGTGGTCCATCCACCTGTGGCCATCCAGGAGCTCGAATTCGTCGCTGACAAGGACGACTACTATGTCACGGCTGCGTTTCACGCTCCTTACAAGCGCACGGACCTCATCATTGAGGCATTCAGCAAAATGCCATCGCGCCGGCTGGTCGTTGTAGGCGACGACGTGCAATCAAAGCACCTGAGATCGATCGCCGGTCCTAACATTGTCTTTACCGGGTACCTGCCCCGGCACGACTATATCGACAAGATCGCGCGCGCTCGCGCCATGGTTTTCGCCGGATGCGAAGACTTCGGGATTGCCCTTGCCGAGGCGCAAGCGTGCGGTACTCCGTTGATCGCTTTCGGCCGTGGCGGGGCTCGCGACATTGTTCGGCCGCTTGGCGACAGCAATCACCCCACCGGCGTGCTCTTCGACAAGCAGACACTTGGCTCCCTTTCGACCGCTATTGAGCGGTTCGAGGCGAACACAACTTCTATTGCGCCGAACGCATGCCGCCTGAATGCAGCCCGGTTCTCCGAGGAACGGTTTGATTTGGCCATATGTGACGCCCTTGGCCTTGCTCAATCAGTTCAGTCTGCCCGCGAAATGGGACACAACGCATATCTCGGAGCCGAGAGTACGGCCCGCGACATTTCCGATAGTCTTGCCGAGGCAACCCTGCCATGAATTCATTTGACCCGCATGCTGCCAGGAACGGCCAGGCACTTCGAACGACGGCGTGTCCGTGCTGCTCTGCGGCGGTTGGTCGATCAATTTATTGCGTCGAATCGGTCCCGGTTCACAGTTGCGTCCTCTTGAACACGGCTGAGGAAGCTCAAGCCTTTCCCCGTCGCCAGATTGATCTGGCATTCTGCGAAGCGTGTGGCTTCATATTCAACAAGGCCTTTGACGAAGGCGTTATGGTCTACTCGACCAATTTCGAGGAATCGCAGCATTTTTCGAGCACCTTCAACGACTTCGCGAAGGAGCTCGCGCATGAGATCGCTCGCAAATGCGAGATAGCGGGCAAGAGGGTGCTGGAGATAGGCTGCGGCAAGGGAGAATTCTTGCGAGAACTCTGCCAGTCGGGCAAGGCCACGGGGGTCGGCATCGATCCAGGGTATCGCGCCGACAAGGGACGCAACGAAGACTTCCACAACATCGAGTTTATCGTCGACTTCTTCGGAACGCGGTATCGGCATCTTCAATCCGACACGGTCCTTTGCCGACACACGCTCGAGCACATAAAGTCGGTTGCCGCATTCGTGCGGCTGATCCGCGAGATGGTTGGCGAACGGACCGAAGATTGGATCTTCTTCGAAACCCCCGACGCAAAACGCGTGCTCGCCGAAAGTGCCTTTTGGGATATCTATTACGAGCATTGTTCCTATTTCAGTGCCGGCGCGCATGCGCGCCTATTTCGGCAGGAAGGCTTCGACGTCATCGATCTGGAACTCGTCTACGACAAGCAGTACATCGTCCAGTACGCCAGGCCGTCAAAAGACCGATCAATGCCAAGGCTGCCGCTGGAACGCGACCTGGAGGAAATGCACCACTTGGCCGAAACGTTTCCCATCCGCGTAAGGGCTTCGCAACATCGATGGCTGGAGCGTATCCGTTCTGCCCATGCCGCTGGCCGGCGCGTGGTGCTGTGGGGCGGCGGCTCCAAGGCGGTGTCATTCCTGACGACACTGAAGATAGGGGAGGAGGTGTCTGCTGCTGTCGACATCAATCCCTACAAGCAAGGCAAATTTACGCCAGGGAGCGGCCATCCTGTGATCGCTCCGACAGAGCTTGTTGATCATCCACCCGACCTCGTCATTGTCATGAACCCAATTTATCGCAACGAAGTGGTCCAGTCCCTGGACGCCTTGGGCTTGCGGCCGGAAGTCGTCTCGGTGTGATCGCGACCTCGCGCGGAGCGAGCTGAAAATGGAAGTACCCATGCCTCCACAGGTGTCCCTAGGTCTGCCCGTCTATAACGGCCAGAATTTCCTCGCCGAGGCGATCCGTTCGATCCTCGATCAGGACTTCAACGATTTCGAGCTGGTCATAACCGACAACGCCTCCACCGACAGGACCGCGGATATCTGTCAGGAATTCGCACGACGGGATGGACGCATCCGCTATTTTCGCAACGAACGCAATCTAGGCGCCGCCGGCAACTTCAACCAGGCTTTCAAACTGAGCACCGGCAAATATTTCAAATGGTGCGCGCACGACGATACGGTAAACGGAGGTTTTCTCACGGCGTGCGTTCGTGCGCTCGACGAGAACGCCACGCATGTGATTGCCTACCCCCGCCTGCTGGGCATCGACGAGGCCGGACAGTTGACGGGGTATGTCGAACGTGTGCCGCCCGGCATGGAAAGAGCGCCGCCGGCGTCCCGCTTCCGGCTGATGGTTGCGGCGCACGGATGGGACGCGGCCATGTTTGGCCTTTGGCGGCGAGACGCCCTGGTCAAAACAACATTGCACGAGCCGTACTATGGGTCTGACTGTGCCCTTCTGGCCGAAATCGCTCTGCTGGGGACGTTTGTGGGCGCTCCTGAGGCCGTTCTGTTTAGCCGTGACCATCCTATGCGCTCGGTTCGACTGCCGAGTTCCGATCGACTGGTCTGGCAAAATCCGGATGGCTCCAAGGCAAACGCCTTTGAGCTGTCGACACGGCTAAGGCATCTGATGGCGATCGTCTATCGGCACCGCGGGATCGTACCGTTTGGGCGGACACTTTTTCATCTGTTTGCCTGGGCCCTTAATCCACTGCTTGTCGCGCGACTGTGCCTTGAAGCCGTGGGGGTTGTTTCTCCCACCTTGCGCACGAAACTGCGCGGTGCCGGCCTTGAGGCGCTAAAACGCATCCAAACAATTTCCAATCGATCTCCTGGCTAAATGAGCAATTTTGGTGACCATCCGCTCGGAGGTTGAATGAATCGCCGCAAGCTGGCACCGGGTGCATCGGCCTTCCCAATCCCGCGACAATTGCCCAAGGGGTCGGGCATGAGGAATCTGGTGATCGTACGCGCGGGACGCAGATCTTTGCATCCCGGCTGGGTGAATGGGGTGGGCAAGGCCGGTTTTGACCTTCTGGTCGCCGCCTATGAGGCTGGTGTTCCTCATCGACCGACCGATCTCAATGTCTTCCTCCCCGGCCGCAAGATTGCCGGATATCATGCCCTGTTCCAATGCTACCCAGAGATCTTGGACAACTACGATCTTATCGCGCTGATCGACGATGACATCGACACCACCATGGACGATATCAATCGCCTTTTTGAAATCGGCAAGACGTACAATCTCGATTTGTTTCAACCGGCTTTGTCATCAGACAGTTATTTTTCATATGCGTCGACCCTGACCAGCGGAAGGCAATACGTCTTGCGATACACCAACACGGTCGAAATGATGTGCCCCGTGTTTAGCGCACGTTGCCTGCGGGCCGCGCTGGGATTGTTCGGGCTGGGCTACGAGACAGGGATAGATTTGCTCTGGACCCGCCTGACTGACACACCCTGGCTGCGGTACGCCATTATTGACGATGTCGTCGTGCGCCATACGCGGCCCGTGGGAACGACAAAAACCATGCAGGGCTTTGGCGTGAACGAACGTTATGATGTTCAAATCGATGCCGTGTTGAAGCGATTTGGCGCTGAGTTTCGTGGGTTCGTAACATACGCGGCCGTCAATCGGCGAGGGCAGCTTGTTCGCTCCCGCTTTCTGATCGGCCTGAATTCCCTGACACTTTTGCGATCGCTGTTCAAAACGCCACTCAAGTGGACCCAGTTCCTGCGTCTGGCCACCGACTATACGCGACATTGCTGGTTAAGGCCGATCAACCTGCAGCGGATCGACATCGCCAGTATCAAGAAGCCAGGCCTTCACTGCGAGAGGACGCCTCGTTCGATCATGCCACGATGATCTCCGACGCAAGGCCGAGCTGGCGGGCGGCCTGGGCTACTTCGTCGCGATAGAGAGGGTTCATCACGATGATCGAATGCAAAGGCCTGCCACGCAGGTGATCGGGCCCGATCACCGGGGTTCCAGACCCCGGGGCAAAGCGGCCTTGCTTGTGCGGGTTGACGTCGACGAGCGCGCTTATGCGCGCGCCCTCGGGAACGACGTTGACGAAAGTGATGCCTTTCGATCCCGCACCCCACACAACGGTCTGCGCCGGGTCCTGTTTTGAAAGGTACTGATGCCACCACGCCACTTTGTCGCGGTAGGTGCGATCGAACTTGCGGACCAGCGCGTCGATCGTCCCGGACGTCGAGAGACCGATAGCCGTCGGAGATGCCAGAGGTTTTGCTTCTATAAAGAGGTACTGATCGCCGTATGAGGAACCCTCGTCCAGCACCTCGAAACCGGCCGTCTGCATCGCTGCCCGCAAGGATTGCGGCGTGAAATAGGATACGTGCTCATAGATCAGATCCCAGATGCCCATGTCGCGCAATGTATAAAGAGCATTGGGCACTTCGATGTAGAACACCGACTTGGATCCAACTCCAGGATGAGAGCGAAGTCCCTGCAGGAAGGCTATTGGATTGGCCATGTGCTCCAGAACGTGACGGCAGGAGACGAAGTCGGGGTCGACGTTCGGATAGGCATCGCCGAACCAGTCGTTGATGAACTCTACGCCGGCGACTTTTTCGCCCCGATTGTCTTCGTAACTCCTGTCAAAGCCAATGCCCCTGGCGCCGCTGATCGAACAAATGCGTTTGAGGAAATCCCCCTTGCCGCAACCAATGTCGACGACCAGTTTTCCCTCGAGCGCGTAAGTGCTGGATAGGCGGTGCGCGAGATCCTCGACGAACTTTACGAAACGCGGCGAGAAGTGCAGCGAATTCTCGTAATCTGGGGTGTATCCGACGCGATCGTCTTCAAATGCCGCGTTAAAGAAATGTTCGCAGCCACGGCAGAAGGCGAGGGCGAAGTGGCCGGTCGCTGCAGCGACGGCCGACTTCGCGTCCGAGTGCAGTGAGTTGCACGAAACCGGCAATGCTTTAAAGGAGACTGAATGCAGCAAATGCTGTCCTGCGCACACGGGACAATCCCCACGAAGGCGCGCGGGACTTGGGACGGCGCTGCGCAATTCGCCACCGAGCGCGGTTTGGATTCCCATGATCATACGATCCGTGGGGTCGGCACCGGCACGATGAACTTGCCACCTCGAGCGCGATATTGCGACTGCTGCGCCACGATCTCGTCGATAAAGTTCCAAGCCAGGACGAGCACATAGTCTGGCTGGGCATCCAGCAAGGCTTCGGGCGGGCGAATGGGGATTCTCTGGCCTGGCATGTATTTGCCCTGCTTGTGTGTGTTGCGGTCAACCACGAAATCGAGGACATCGCCTCCGATCCCGGCGGTGTTGATCAAGGTGGCCCCCTTGGCCGCGGCCCCATAGGCCGCGATCGTGGCGCCATCGGCCTTCAAACGATGCAGCAGACTGCGAAGGTCCACCTTCAGCTGGTCGACTTTCGCGGAAAAATCACGGTAATATTCAACAGCATCCAGTCCGCGTGATTTCTCGTGTGCCAGCTGATTGCTTACGCTCGCTCCGACACGCTCCAGCTTCTCGACATAAAGGCGAAGCGAGCCCCCATGGATCGACAGGTGCTTTATCTCATTGAGATAGAGCCCATGCCTGCGAAACAGATTGTCCAAAGCCGTCACTGAGAAATAGCACAGATGTTCGTGGTAGATCGTATCGAATTCACAATGATCGATCATTGGCTCGACATACGGCGCCTCTATGACCGCGACGCCGTCATCCTTGAGGAGCCCGGCGACGCCGGCGACGAAACCATTGGTGTCGGCGACATGGGCAAGGACATTGTTTGCGTGAATGACATCGGCCTGTCTGCCTTGCTCACGAAGTTTTTCGGCTAGCTCCAGCGTGAAAAAGGCAAGATCTGTCGGAACACCGATCTTGTTTGCCGCAGCGACAGGTCCATCGGCCGGGTCGATGCCCAATACCGGAATATCCGCTTCGACATAGTTCTTCAGAAGATAGCCATCGTTGCTCGCCAGTTCGATCACGAAACTGTCGCCGGTCAGTCCGCGCCGCTCGATCAGATCCAGAACGTTCTCCCGCGAGTGCTCCAACAACGCTTGCGAGAATGACGAGTAGTAGGGATAGGCATCGGCAAACAGGATCCTGGGGTTCACCGTTTCGGTGATTTGCACCAGACTGCAGTCTTGGCAGAAGGCGACATTGAGCGGAAAAACGGGCTCTGCCTCGCCACGGTTGGCATCAGTTGTAAGCCGGTCGGCAAGAGGTGTCCTGCCAAGCTTCAAGAACGTATCCATGTGAGGCCCACCACAAGACCTGCAGGTCTGTTCGGTCACAGATGCCGTACCAGCGATCATCATGGTCATCGTCCTCAACTACATTTTTGTCAAACTGCCATCGCCAGCATTGGCCTGCGACGCAGGTCGCCATCCAACTCGCCGTCTCGGATCAATTTCTGTACATGGGCGATGCGTTTGAAGCGCTCGCCCTCAAAGTCTTCCAGCGTCAGACTTGCGGCCTTGAAGGTGTCGTAGAGTTGCTCGATACCGCGCCGTGCAGTCCATTGCGGTTTGAACCCGTGCAGCCGCCGTCCGATATAGGAACAGTCGACGCGATAACATCGCTTGTCCGGCCCGGCGTCTGGCGCGAACTCCACACGGCTGCCGGGAACGATCGCCTGCACCAGGGCGGCGATCTCACGGATTTGGTAATTTTCCGTCGTCAAGCCGACATTGAATGCCTCGTTGTGGACAAGGTCCCGGTCGGCTTCGAGCACAGCGATGTAGGCGAGTGCAATGTCCTCGACATGGACGATTGGGCGCCATGGCGATCCATCGCTTTTGAGGTAGACGAGGCCGGTCGTATAGGCCCATGCTGTCAGGTTGTTGACCACCAGGTCGAAGCGGATGCGCGGCGACAGGCCATAGGCGGTGGACGCGCGCAGGAATGTCGGGCTGAACGTTTCGTCGGCCATAGGTGAGACGGCGCGCTCCACATTCGCCTTCGATACGCCATAGGGCGTAACGGGATTGAACGAGGCGTCTTCGGCCAGGAAGCTGTCCCCGGCCGCTCCATAGTTGCTGCACGATGACGCGTAGAGGAAGCGCTGGACGCCGGCCGCCTTGGCGATCCTGGCGAGCCTTACCGAGGCGTTGCAGTTGATGTCCTCTGTGAGATGCGGCCGGTAGTCCCCTAACGGATCGTTTGAAAGGCCGGCGAGATGGATGATGGCATCGAAGCCAGCGACATCATCGGATTCGATGTCGCGAATGTCTTTCTCGATCGTCAGCGTGTTGGCCAGCGCGCCGACAAAAGTGCACGCCCGGAAGATATCACTGTCAAGGCCTGTAACCTCGTGACCGCGTTGCAGCAGCATCGGCGCCAAGACAGAGCCAATATAGCCAAGATGACCCGTAACCAGAACTTTCATCGATCAATCCCATGTCTTCCAGGGGGCGTTGCCGCCGTCCCACAGCTTCTGAAGCAGATGCTTTTCGCGCACCGTGTCCATGCATTGCCAAAAGGATTCGTGGCGATAGGCCATCAACTGCCCGTCGTTGGCGAGCCTCTGCATGGGCGCATGCTCGAACATGACGTCGTCGCCGTCGATGTAGTCCGCGATCCCCGGTTCGAGCACGAAGAAGGCGCCATTGATCCAGCCCTCGGAGGCCTGCGGCTTTTCCGTGAAGTCGACGACGCGATTGCCATCGAATTCAATGTGCCCATAGCGGGCCGGCGGTCGCACCGCCGTCATGGTGGCCAGCTTGCCATGCGATTTGTGGAAGGCGATCAGCTCGTCGAGATTTACATCCGAAACGCCGTCACCCCATGTGAGCATCACGGTCTCGCCGCCCATCCATTCGATAAGCCGCTTTATGCGGCCCCCGGTGAGCGTGTTCAGTCCGGTTTCCACCAGATCGACGGACCAGTCCGGCAGCGAATTGGAGTGACGCTTGACACTGCCCAATCCGGCATTGACCGTTAAACTACCATCGAATGCGACATAGTCACTGAACCAGCGCTTGATGTATTCGCCCTTGTATCCCAAGGCGATCGCAAATTCGCGGTGGCCGTAGGCGTAATAGTGCATCATTATATGCCATAGAATCGGCTTGGCTCCGATCTCGACCATTGGCTTTGGCTTGATTTCGGTCTCTTCCGCCAAGCGCGTACCTAGTCCGCCTGCTAGAATTCCCACCTTCATTATTTTCACACCCCTTACTGTGGTTTTGCTAGCATGCGTTTGTCAGGTTGAACCAGACCGAAGAAGGGATGATGGGAAGACATGAATGCGTAACTTCAGGCATACGTTTGGCGCTATGCTCGACAGAGCGATAATAAGGGGGGCTCATCCATTCGAGGTAGCGGACTGGGGGTTATCGGCGGTCATTGTTGCACCGCACCCAGATGATGAGACCTTGGGATGCGGAGGTGTCGCGAGCAAGAAACTCCACCGCGGGGTCGACGTGAGATTTGTGTTCGTTACAGATGGTGCGGCCTCCCATTCAGATCATGTTGAGCCGCAGGCACTAAGGACTGTCCGGGAACGCGAAGCGGTCGAGGCCGTTCGCCGGCTGGGCGGATCGCCCGACCGTGTGACATTCCTGCGCGTTCCGGACGGTGCGGCGAGGACCCATGTGGGAGCGATCGCGAATGCGCTCGCGCCGCTGTTTGTCGCCTGGCAGCCGCAAAGCGTTTTCGTCACGCACGCGAAGGAGCCGCCTTCCGATCACGTTGCCGTCAATCTTGGCACAAGGCAGGCGCTGCGAATTTACGGCCGCCATGTCAGCCTTTTCGAGTATCCCGTCTGGTATTGGCATCAGTGGCCCTGGGTTAGCCTGCACAGCCAAGTGCCTGGGCTCCATCGCGCCGCGCTGCGTCAAACGCTGCGGACCCTTGCCGGCCTGCGTGGCATCGGATTGTTCAACTGCGTTGTCGATGTCGGCGACATGATCGATGTAAAACGCCACGCCTTGATGTCACACCGATCTCAGGTCGAGCGGCCGGCGGGGCTCGATAGCTGGCCCGTGCTGGGGGATATCGGTGGCGGCGACTTCCTCGGTCGGTTGCTGGGCAACCACGAGATGTTCACGCGCTATGAGCTTAACGCGTGAGGTCGGCATGTCTGATGCGATAGGTGATTAGCTGGGGTACCGCCAGAAGGATGTGAGCGCAGCAACTGATGTATAACTCGAAAGCCGCGCCTGGTTCTGCGATATTCGAGGTGTGCTCGCTTTGAGCCAGCTCGTGAGGAAGATCGATGCGACTAGCGACGAAGCTGCATGACGTCTTGTCCGGCATGCCGACAATTGCCAAGGGAGAAGCCGCCGGCCTGAAGATATTTTCGCGCGGTGCCGATCCCGATTTTGCCGAGGGAATCTATGAGCTTCCGGTGCAGAAGGCGATTGCATCGCGCCTGAGAGCTGGTGATGTTTTTTATGACATCGGCGCCAACATAGGTTTCTTTTCACTGATTGCAGCGCGCCAGGTCGGCGCCACCGGCCAAGTCTATGCCTATGAGCCTGTCCCCCGAAATGCTGCCGCTATCGAGCGAAGCCGTGACGCCAACGGACTGACCGGGCTTCGTGTTTTTGCCGAAGCCGTTGGTGCCCTCAGCGGGCACGTCGAGTTGTTGCTGGCTCGCCATCTCGGAGGCGCCACCCTGGCCACGGTTTCCATGCCTCCGGATATGAATGGGCGTCTCGAGGTCAAGATGACGACCCTTGACGCCTCCATAGCCGAACACGGATTGAGGCCGCCGAACCTGATCAAGATCGATGTCGAAGGCGCGGAAATGGACGTCTTTCGTGGAATGGTGGCGACCTTGGACACGCATCGCCCAAAGCTGATTTGCGAGATTGATGATGCCACAAAGGAGGGTGCAGATCGCAAGATGGGTGAGATCGCCCAGTTCCTGGCTTCAATCCGATACACCGTTTCGCCCCTGCCGCTAGCTTATGCCAACGATGGCTGGCAGGTGTCGCATTTGCTTGCCCAGCCCATGACGATGTGAGGATATCTTCTTGGATTGGCACGACCGGTCGGAGCCGGCTGAAGGGGTAGAAGCCAACGGCGCTTCCCCCAGCGCGATACTGGTCGATGACTTTATCGACAATCGCGCGCGCGGCACGGTGATAGGAACGCCTGCGACGACAGGAGGCATCAGGCACGGCCGCGATGTCGAGCGACAGATCGCGATTGATCACGGTGCCCTGCGCTTTCAGCCGCTTGTGCGACCGGGCTGGGGTCGGCAAGGTATCGCCTATGGCCCCTTTCAGCGCGAGCCCGGCCTCGTGCTCATGGTCTCCTTGAGCAACGGACACAACACTTCGCAGGGTTCACCACTACCCGACGACATCGCCAGGCGCTTCTACCGTTGGCTGCGGGGACCAGGCATCGACCCTTGGCCCCGCCGATTGCTTGCCTTGGTGCGCTCGCCGCGAAAGAGCCTCACAGTCCGCCGGTTTTTGTGGTGGGCCCTCAGCACGTCAAAGACCTACCGGGGACCGAACATCAACGAGAATCTGGCTGTTGGTTGGTTCTCCAAAGAGGCCCCCATGGATCCGCCTGCAGACGGCTGCTGCTTTGTCGTTCACGCGGCGGAAGGTGAGAACGGAGAGCTATGGGCTCGTGTCGGCGAGCGTTGTCTTAGTGCGTTTCGGCGCTTGAAGAACATTCATATGTATTACGTCGTGGCATTGCGCGAACAGGGCGCTGTCTACTACGCGGCAGCCGACCAAACCGCGTTCGGCGTTCCGGCGTTCCCGATGATGCGGCCGATCGCGATCGACCCGTTCAACAAGGACGAGAAGCTTTTCGCCGGCGTCCATCAAGCCGCGCTGGGTCAGATCGGGTTTAGGGTCGACACGCGCGTCGAGGCGATCCACGTCGGAACGGTACCGCAGCTCGCTAAAACGTTTGGATCCGCTCACGCTGCCGACGCATTTGACGAAGGCTTGCCAACGCGGCCTGCCAATATCGGCGGATCTTGGCGTAGCTGGGCGGATGGATCCGGCACTTTCTGCCTCGTCGATCCCGGCCGCTCGTCCGGACTGATCCACGCACTGCTGCAGACCGACAAGGCCTCTGGCGCCGGGGGGCTCGTCTGGCGGTTCGGCGATATCGATAATTACTGGCTGCTGAAACTCTCGGCGCTCGGATGCAGTTTGGTCTCCAAGCGCTCTGGCAAGGAGACAGCCATCGCCTCACATGCAGAACACGGGCTGCGAGCCGGCACTACGCACTCGGTCCAGATTCTCGACTGGGGCGGCCAGGTGAGCTGTTTTCTGGACGGGGTTCGCCTTTTCGAGGCACATGCGGGTGCTGTCGACATGCAGACCGCGACCGGAGCAGGTATATGGAAATGTGCCGACAGCGAAATCCGATGGCACAGCTTCGAGGCGCATCCGAGCGAGGTCCCTGTGCCATTAATGGCGCCTTTGCGCGAGCATAGGCGGCTGCTCGGTACATGCCTGTCTTACGCCGACAGTTTTGTCGGCCCTGCCGGAGAGCTGGAACAACGCACGACGGAGTTCGGCAACGGACAATGGAGCCGGACGCTCGGAGGCGGGATCATCGACCTCGACGGGCGCGGCGGCGCCCGTGTGCGGGCAAGCGTGGAACGGCCGAACCCTGGTCGCACGTTCTATTCACTGCCGTGGGATCTGCAGGGTTTCACCGATCTGGAGGTTTCGGTACTGCCCCCCGGAGAGCGTCGAGGACAAGATCAACGCAGCCGGGCCGGATTGGTCTTCTGGCAAGATTGCGACAACTACATCTGCGTCACGACCTGGCTCGACGACGTTTACCCGGGGGCCTCGATTTCAGTGTTTATCAAACGCTTCGGCTTTGAAGAACTTTACGATGCGATATGGACCAACGTGGCGGACAAGGTCGTCTGGGGGAAGCTGTTTCGCATGCGCGTCGCATTCGACGGCAATCGGTTTGAAATCTTCATCGATGACGAAGCTGTGATGCAACGCAGCCTGACCGACATCTATCCGAATGATCCGGCACTGCGCATCATGCGGGTCGGACTTGCCGTGAACTGGGAGTGGGGCGACGACACCGGTTCGGTCTTCACCTCGTTCAAGGCCCGGCGCTGATCCGAGAGCGGTTTGCCTCAAAGACGCGCACGGCGCGCAGAGATGGCCGTCGCATACTGGGCAAGGGTTGATTCAGCAATTTTTTCCCATCCATAAAGATCGGCGACGCCCGCAGCTGCTTGAGATCCCATCATTGCCGCTCGCGCCGGGTTGGCCAGAAGATCGATCATTTGAGTTGCCAGCGCCTGCGGGTCATTTTTTTCCACAAGAACACCACCCCCGATCCCTTCCACAATTTCCGTCATGCCGCCGACGCGCGTTGCCAGAACGGGAGTGCCCGCCGACAGGGCCTCGATCAGGCTCATTCCGAAGGATTCACTCAAGGAAGGATTTACGAGGAGCGATGCCTCGACATATCGCTGGGTCAACAACCCGTAGGGCAGGGTACCAAGAAAGCTGACGGTGGAAGCGATTGATGCGGGTAGCATGGCGCGCAATGCCGCTTCGTAAGAACCGAGATATTCGCGACCGCCCTTATAAAAGCGAGCGAGGTCGCGAACGTCATAATCCGAGCTCAAGTCAATCAAGAATTCGCGAGGAAGAGTGGCCGATGGACCAACGACCTCGAGGCGAGCCATGGGAAGTTCAGCACTCACAATCTGCCAGGCTTCCATCAATGTGTGGAGGCCCTTTTCGGGAGACACGCGGCCGACAAACAATACCCGGCCAGGAATTCGCGCTGTGGCCGAGACGGTATGGCTAACGGGGGCTCCATTCGGCAGAACCGCGAAGGCTTTATCCAATTCGGCAAAGCGCTTGCGCGCGCCGGCGAGGACATGTCCAGAGCACCCGACGACAAGATCGGTGGCCGCCAGTGCGCGCCTCATCGCTTCGCGGTCAAGTTCGGCAAGCCAGTCGCAATGCATGTGCAGCATGATTGCCGCTTTCGGCGCCGCTCGCCGGATCGCCGGCACGTACTGAGGGAAGTTCTGCACGTGGATTACATCAGGCGAGACCCGACGTATCGCCCGCAGGGCCTGGGCTAGATAGTCTACCGCATAGATACTTTGCGCGACCAACGGCGATCGCGGCCTGACATGCCTCCAGACACGCGAGGCGAGGCCCCAAATACGTGCCGGCGCGCATCTCAGCAGTTCAAAACGTACGCGGTCGATCTCCAGTTGCGCCGGCATGCCCCGCAAACGTCGCGCCAAAACCGTCGTTTCGCAATCGCCACCCAGCCGCCTGGCAACCTCATATGTCCATATGCCAATCGAATTCTGGGCCGGCGGTGTCACTGTGTCAAAGGGCTGGCTCAGTATGACAACTTTCATCGGGCCCTCAGTCCAAGCACAAAATTACGTGCATTGAGCAGGTCGGGCCGCACCAGCATGAAGGAGGCCGCGGCATAGACGATCGCGCCAACAAAGATGCCGCCGATCAGGACGAAGCCTGGCGCGGCGTTGGCGGGGGCGCCCCTTACCCACATACTGACCAGCGCAAACATTGCGATCGATGCCAGAGCAAGCCGAGGGAAAATCACCAGCGGCCGGAGGACATCAATGTGGGCAATTCGGCGGATCTGGACAAGGAAGACCGGCAGAAGCAGTACGTTGCTGGCCACCAGGCCAGCGATGGCCCAGGCGAAGCTGACTTGCACGCCACCGGTTATGAAGACCAGGGCCAGAGCCGTATAGATCATGTTCAGCTTGAGCAGCAGCCCGGAGCGGCCTAGTGCGAGGATCGTATACGCGCAGATGCCGTCAACCGTTCTTTGTACTCCCAATATCATCAATATCTGGACGGCCACGACGCCGACCGACCAATGTTGGCCGAAGATGAATGGAACGGCGACGGGCGCCACCGCTGCGAAACCGAAAAACGCTGGAAAACCAATGATCCCGGCGACGCGGATCGTCGTGTTGAAAAAGCTGTCTATCTTTTCTGGTTGAGCCTGGATGCGGGAAATGGTTGGCATCGTGATGGCCATAATCGGCCAGAGCAGGAATTCGACCAGAAGATCGAGAGGTCGACGCGCAAGGGCATATATGCCAACGGCGCTCGGACCGAGGAACGCACCAAGCACGATCTTGGGGAGTTCATCGTTACCCAGGTTCCAGAGAGTTTGCACAATCAGTGGGCCGGCAAATCCAAAAAGCTCCCGGATACGGGCAAAGGAAAATCGGAAGCGCGGCTTCCATGTGCTGCCAATGAGAATGACGCTTGTCTCGACAATGGCTTTTGTGAGCTGCATCCACACGAGGCTCCACACGCCAAATCCGGCAAGCGCCATTGCCACTCCAAGCGTGCCGCCTACCACGGAGCCTGTCAGCGTTCGCACTGCAAAAAGGCGAAAGCTCAACTCCCGTTTCAAGATAGCCGCAGGGACGACATTAAAGGCCTGAATCACAACAACCGCGCTGGTCCACTTGACGAGCGCGTATAGCTGCGGCTGCTCGAACGCAGCTGCAATCATCCCGGCGGACATCCAGATGAAGGTACTGATTACCGCTCCTGTCGAGATAAGCAGCCAGAACGCTGAGTCCAGATGAATGGGTTCGATTTCGGCCCGCTGAATAATGGCGTCGGGCAATCCCCGCGTTACCGGAGCGGCGAAAATATTCGGCACCACCATCGAGAGCGCGGCAAGCCCGAATGCCTCGGGGCTAAGATGGCGCGCCAGCACCACGAACACGGCAAACATAGCGGCCTGCCGCCCCCAGGTTTCCGCAGCCGCCCAGAAAGCCCCGTTGGCGATCTGCTTACCAAATACACTCACTGAACCGCCTGCTGATTGGAGAACAAACATGGATGCTTGGAGTGAAATTCGTAGGAATTTATCAATTCAGCCATAACGTCTTGGCGCGTTAATTTGTTGATACTGAGTTTACCGAGATAGGAATCTAGGCCGTTGTTGTCTGGCTCACGACCAAGAAGCACCCGGTATAGGAACGTTACATATTTCGCGTTTCCGAGGCCAGCCGGCAGCTTTCCTGTTCTGAATTCGACCGAATTCAATATCAGCAGGAGTGTTGACGAGATCGACGGGTCGGTTTTCAAGGCGACAACCTGGCTCCACTGCTCGATCGGCGAGGGCATGCGATGCAGGAGCAAGCAGTATGCATAAGCAACCCGGTTTGCCGGGTTCAAGGAGGACTTATCAATAGTATCGATAGAACAGGGGTGAATTGCACGCACAGGTCCCGGTGAAGGATCCGATGCCTGCTCGCTAAGCATCGGGCTCGTCGTTGTCACTGTTGGCGAAACCAAACCCGACTTACCGCCCGCTATGAACTTCTTTACCGCCTCGTATGCTGGTTTTTCTCCACCGGGAGTCCATAACCCGCCGCCACGTTTTTCCAGCCGGACGAGGCCCATAAAAGCCTCATAGCTTGGCGCCCAGTAGGTCTCATCGAGGAGCTCGTAAATGTGGGCAGCCTGGACGTCATAGGAAGAGTGATATTTGCGCAGGAGGTTCATGGTTTCGAGCAGACCTTCGGCCTGCTGGCTTTCTCCTCGTTGGCTGCCTTCGCTGTAATTGAACTCAGTCAACCAAATCGGTTTGCCGAACGTCGCCAGGAACTTGAATGCCTCCTCGGGATCACCCTCATAGAGGTGCCAGACCGAAATATCCCATCTTATGCCGTCTTGCCGCATGCGCGTGAATGCCGCGCGATGGCCCCAGCCTGCGGTTCCCATCGCTTTCCTTATGGTCGGGTCGATCGCGATGGTGGCGTCTGAAAGACCGCGCAGCACCGCGCTCACCTTCACCCAGCGTGGGCTGAAATAGTCTGATTTTTCCATGCCGCTGGCCGGTCCCCAGGCACAGCTGTACTGCACTCCGTCATCCTTTATCTCGCAGGGCAACAGGATGGCATAGTTCTCCATCTCGTTGCCGAGCTCCCAGACGCGAATGTCGTCCTTGAAGCGAGATACAAGTGTCGATGCAAGACGATAGGCTTGTGCGTAAAGTTCATCGACAGTGCTGTGGTCGAGATCGAGCTCGGGTGTGATCACCGGCAGGATCTCTACCCCGCGTGCCCTCCCAGCCTTGATCAGTTCGGCAAGTCTGGCTGCGCTATCCACGTTGGAAATGTTGACACGGTAGGACCTCATCCCGAGGTCACGGACGTAGTCGAGCTGCTTTTCGATGGATATACCGGGATAAGCATTGAACGGATGGCCATTCACGCCCCAAAGCAAGTCCGCAGCGGACGCACCGGTGGTGATCAGGCACCATAGGCATAGCCAAGGACATATGGTCGCCGCGGCAAGGTGGCCAACGACTCCGAATCCCGATGACTTGGTCGCGGCCCGCATCAGGTCAAACTTGCCTGGACGTCGCCAGATATCATGTGCCTTCACTCCATTGCCAGATCTGTCACTGATCCATCGAAGAGATCATTTGAGGCCGGCGATGTCGGGCGGCATCTTACCATTGGCGAGCCGGCGCGAACCCCAGACATTGGGCGTAGCTGTCAGCCCCTGGACACGCCCTTCGGATGAGAACGGCCGGAAACCGTACTTTGCGCCAGCTAAGTCGCAAGGCCAGGATGACCTTGGCCTTCCCATCATGCAAAGTCTGACAGACCGAGAGCTTATCCCCGCGCCGCTATCCTTGCGCCCAATTGTGATTGTTGATGACGCGACATTGGACGATAAACGGCCGTTTCCTGGCGCAACCGACGACAGGAGTTCAAAGATATGCACGCGAGATCATTTCGGCGCTGGACGGCTTGCTCGCCGATCGAGGTCCATTGGCAAGAGACCTAGCGGTTGAGTTGTTGGCTCCCCCCGGCCCACATGACCTGGCGGGCCTTTCAGCGATCGACGTCCGGACAGTCGGCAGCTTCGGGGGGCATGCCTGGGAACAAGCCGTCCTTCCGGCTCGTCTTCGTGGCGGTCTGCTTAGCCTATGCAACACAGGCCCTTTGAGCGTGCGCAGACACATACTGTGCATTCACGACGTCAATACGCGAATATGCCCGCAGAGCTATTCGCTGCCGTTTCGACTGCTTTACCGTACACTGGTACCTGCCTTGGGCAAGACTGCACTGAAGATAACAACGGTCTCGCAATACTCTGCCGGAGAGTTGATGAGGCACGGCGTGTCTTCAGCGTCCAAGATCGAGGTCATCGGCAACGGGCACGAACATTCGCTTCGCTGGGTGCCTCGTCATTCAGACCGCACCCGGGCTGTCGCCGGACCAAGGACGATTGTTGTGCTCGGCAGTTCAATTCCGCACAAGAACATAGGTCTGATCCTTGGCCTGCAGGATAGGCTTGGTTCGGCGGGCCTGCAGGTGGCGGTCGTCGGCGCCTCTGCCTCCCGTGTCTTCAGCAGGATCGACTACAAGAACGCGCCAAACGTCGTCTGGCTGGGAAGAACGTCGGACGCGGAACTGGCTGCACTTTTGCAGGACTCTTTGTGCCTGGCGTTCCCGTCACTTGTTGAGGGCTTTGGATTGCCGCCGCTCGAAGCCATGTCTCTTGGATGTCCGGTCGTCATGTCGGACCGTGCAAGCCTCCCAGAAATCGGCGGAGATGCCGTTCTTTACGCTTCCCCCGATAATGCCAATGCCTGGTTCGACTGTTTCATGCGGCTGCAACAGAACGAGGGTCTCAGACGCGATTTGTCTTCGCGCGGCCGGGCGAGAGCAGCTCGATACAGCTGGACCGCATCGGCTCAACGATATCTCGAACTGATGGCTCGTGCAGATGGGGTTCCGGAAGTGGCGCCGTGCCGTCTTGAAGACATTGAACGCCTTGCAACCTGACAGTTCGGACCGCGGATCTAATTAATTGGCTCGCAACGGACCGTCATAGACCGTTACGGCGCAATCGATCTTGGCTGCGACCACAGGTCTGTGTTTGTCGTCATATACCTGGACAGCCAGCGCGCTCTTCACACCATCATGCCATTCGTCTTGCGCTATGGCCACGAGCATCCTGATGGCGTCGGCCTGCGCCTCGGCAATGCCCAGGTATTCGGTACCTTCTGTGTCGGGCGAGCGTGTTTTGCCGTCCTGGATGTCGAAAAAAAACACGGGCATTAATTATCTCAACCTTATTAAACTGCGACGTCAAAAATACCGCTCGCCGAGGCGCTTGGGCTGTGCTGGCGCCAGTTCATAAGTCAATTTCCTGACACAGGACAGCAACCGCAGGTGGGAACCAAAACGGAGCTGTGCACAACCTGGCAGAAGCTTGATCACAAGATATAAGGTAGCGATATAATTCGTTACCTATCGTTTCGGAATACGTGAGCCAATGTGGAACTCTGCCGACAACTATGCGGCGATCGACCCCACCGTTAGGAGAGCCTGTTTGTCAGACGAATGAGCAAGAGCTGGGGCTTGTGTGATATTGTCGCCGCTTGACCGATATCTGTTCCAGCCATTTGGAGTTTTCTAGTCTTGACCCCCAGGATCGTCGGCGAGGCCTTGCCCAACAGCTTCGAATTCGAAACCGCGGCGCTGATAAAGCCGTCCGGCTTCCGCGAATATGACGCGCGCTGGTGGTTTGGCCACCCCGGTTCGGCTGTGCCGCCGGAGCTCAACTTGATCGGTGTCCAGGCGCTCGGCATGGGGCTTGGCACGCTGATCCGCCGTCTCGGAGCCGGCCCCGACATCGTCACCGGGCATGATTTCCGTTCCTATTCGCTGTCGATCAAGCTGGCGCTGGTGTCCGGATTGATGGCCGCTGGCGCACGGGTGAGGGATATCGGCCTGGCGCTGTCGCCGATGGCCTATTTCGCCCAGTTCGCGCTGGAAACCCAGTCGGTGGCCATGGTCACCGCCTCGCACAACGAAAATGGCTGGACCGGCGTCAAGATGGGAGCGGCGCGGCCACTGACCTTCGGACCCGAGGAGATGAGCGCGCTGAAGGCGATCGTGCAGGCCGGAGATTTCGACCTTGTCGGCGGTGGTTCCTATGATTTCATCCGCGATTTTCGCGCCACCTATCTCGACGACCTGACCAGGGACAAGCGTATCGCGCGAAAGCTGAAAGTGGTCGCCGCCTGCGGCAACGGCACCGCCGGCGCCTTTGCCCCGGAAGCGTTGCAGCGCATCGGCTGCGAGGTGATCCCGCTCGATACCGAACTCGACCACACCTTCCCGCGCTACAACCCCAATCCCGAAGACATGCAGATGCTGCATGCCATAAGGGACAAGGTTTTGGAGACCGGCGCCGATGTCGGGCTGGGTTTTGACGGCGACGGCGACCGCTGCGGCGTCGTCGACAATGAAGGCAACGAGATTTTTGCCGACAAGGTCGGCGTGATGCTCGCGCGCGACATCTCCGGCCAGCACCCGGGTTCGACCTTCGTGGTCGACGTCAAGTCGACCGGGCTGTTCAACACCGACAGCGTGCTTAAGGCCAATGGCGCCGTCACCGACTACTGGAAGACCGGCCACTCCTACATCAAGCGGCGTGTCGCCGAACTCGGCGCCGTCGCCGGCTTCGAGAAATCGGGACATTTCTTCTTCAACCCGCCGATCGGGCGCGGCTATGACGATGGGCTGGTCACGGCCATCGCCATCTGCCAGATGCTCGACCGCAACCCGGACAGCTCGATGGCCGACCTCTATCGTGCGCTGCCACTGACCTTCGGCACGCCGACCATGTCGCCGCACTGCGCGGACGACGTGAAGTATGGCGTGGTCGAGCGGGTGGTCTCCGACTTTCAGGCGATGATGCGCGACGGCGCCGCTTTCGCCGGCCAGAAGATATCGGCCCTGATCACCGTCAACGGCGTGCGTGTCGTCGCCGAGGATGGCACCTGGGGGCTGGTGCGGGCGTCTTCGAACAAGCCTGAGCTCGTCGTGGTCGTCGAAAGCCCGGTGTCGTCGCAGCGTCGCCGCCAGATGTTCGAGGCCGTCGACGCCGTGCTGCGCCGCAGCCCCGAAGTCGGCACCTACAACCAGACCTTTTGAGAGGCGGGTTTTGCCATTTGGTCTGAGGCAGACATGGATTGGGTCAAAGACGTGAAGCCTGTGCGAGGCTGATGGTTCAAACCAACTGGCGCCCACCTGCCTGGTACGACACGACGAGATGTAGCCCGGCTAGTCGGCCGGCAGCCGATAATTCGCAGGGATTTTCTGTGGTGAGGTCCGCCGCGACGAAGCATCCAATTGGCCGGCCGGCGGTTCGGGCTTGCCACCCCCGCGAAGACGACAGAGATGGGACCTATCGACGGCGATGCCTGCGCTGGCGTCATGTTGCGGCGAAGTCAGTCGGTCTGTCTACTTGACTTGCCCGGCCACCTTTCGCTCAACATCTCCCTTGGGATGGCATGCAAGGATCAGCAACGCCACCATTGAGCCCAGTCAGCAAACCTCCAGTACTCCATATGCTGTAGTACACCTCCAGAAGCCATCTCAAGGGATAGTTTTCTCTCCTGAGAGACGCCTTGCGCATGATTGCTCCACGGGACAGATTGGCACGCCGGAGCCCTAGCGCCCGGCTCGGCCCGGCTGCCTATCCTGTCGCCAAGGACCCCCCGCCAGCAGCCGGGCCTGAGCGGCTGAGGGGACAACCAACCTACCTATTTGTGATCGTGGTTGCTATTCGGAAGGACTAATTGCCTACCGGGCGGGGCGAGGGCATCATGGCCGATGCGATTTTCGGCAACCAGATTTGCGTTGTGTGGCACGCAGGCATTCGCGACAAGACCAACGCAGCCATGTTCGGCGTAGGGAAGCAGTCCGCGATGGGGCGCTCACAAAAAACCCGCGCTGCCGCCAGTGAGGATCCAGGCCATAGCGAGATTGGTGGGATGTCGATACTCAGCTTCATATCCAGACATCCATCGCGTAGTCGACCTGCGGGGATCGCGCGGTTCGATTTTCTGGCAATGATCTTCGACAAGTTTGCTGCCGAGTTGGATGCCGAGAAAGAAAATCTCGTAAATCGCTATAGAAGCAGTGTCACCAACGCCGCCTTCCTTGACGAGGCGATTGAAAACCGTTCTGTGTCGCCAGATCGTTCGTTGCAACTTAGCAGGCTGACAAATCTGATCTTGAGCTACGAACGGCGGATCGCGATGCTGTCACGCCAGACAGATGCGATGGCAGAATTTCGCGCTGCAATGCATAACCTGCGAGATGACGCAACAGCGCGTCGGAATGTATGAGAAGCGCGATGTAGCGTTCTGAATCATGGGACGGCTTCCCATCGAGCAGCAAGACGGAATTTCGGCAGGCAAGCTGCCTCTAGCGAGGCAGGCATCTCCGTCTCGCCATCCCAGACCGTCCGCGCGCCTGTTGAGTCGAGGATGCAAACGTACCTCTGAAGTGTCCTTTGTTGAGCGGCACGATTGCACCTGCGGCTTGATCGGTTTGGTTTTCATGTTCGGCTTGACGGCTATCGAGGGTGCGGTGTCGGCTGGCTTCGGCTGCTCGCCGGTTCGGATTTCCGGCGCTTGCGGCCCCGCCCGACGTAAGATTGACCGACACCCGGTGAGTCTGCCACTGCCGGTTCACCGGCCCGAACAAAAGCTCGAAACTGACCTGCAGCGGCACCGACAAAATGCACTGGCCTTTCCGCCGGTGGAGTCTCTAACCTGGATCCATCGCTTATCCGGCGCTTTGCCGGACTTTAGGATTGTCCTAACAACTGCATGAACAGGACTCTGCACAGCGACCACACAGTGTACTTCTGGCAAACCCTTGGATCTGGATCAGCGGAGCTAGCACGCGTTCTCAAGCCAGGTGGGCGAGTCGTGCTGGGCTTCCTCCCTATGGCGCATATGGACCGCTTGGACATGCCAACCGACACCGCGCGACGGGTGGGCGAACATGAGTTGATGTGATGATCAGGCTCCGCTCTGACGCAGATCGCGCACTCGAGAAGCGCTGGTGGTGGGCCGCGCTTCGATCTATCCGGTTGGGAAACGTTCCAAGCTGTGATCCTCCGTTCTGTTGCCGCAATACTACAGCGCTGACGGCGTGCGTTGACTAAGTTGGTCGGGTGCAGGGTTCCTGGGTCAGGCGGACCATCCGGGAAAGGGGCGCACATTCGAGGGAAGACAACCCGTCGGCTTCACTGTCGCGGGTTTTCTTTTGCAACATCGACCAGGACGCCAGGTTATTGGAGGATCGCTGGTTTGCCGAGGAGCGTCGGGCCGCTTTCGTCTTTACTGGTGTGGGTCATCGGCATGCGCGGCGACCTCGGGCATTCACCAATCCGGCATCCGCTACTGGCGCGACAATATTTGCGACATGCAAGGATATTCTGATGGCGATAGCAAGCGATCGCTTTGGGACAAACGGGCTGGAGGCCGTTTATGTCGGATTAGGGTCGAGCTGGTCATCCATGCTCCCACGGCTCGGACAGCCATAAGGATAATTGCGGGATCGCTAATATGCTTTTAATTTAAACAGCGCGGGGAGCATCCCAACCATTCCCGCAGTGGCCGGTGTGGCTCGCTCCCAAGCGCCCAACCGCACCGGCCATTCCCCTACGTATGCACACGCTTATCTGCCGCGTTGCATTGGTCCGGGGCTTAATATTGCGCAGCGCCGAGCACGAGTTCACGTTCGCGCTGTTCGGACCAAAGGAAAGAGCACGCTGACCAAGCTTTTGCAGCCTCTGCTCGCGCCCCAGGGCGGTTTGGCCGAGCGACCGGAATGGGGAGTCGCCGTCGCGAAACTGCGCTACGAAGTGGCCTGCCATACGCCTGGAAGTATCGTCAGGCCCCAGAAGCATGGAGCGCGCCGGCGCTAATTTGGACGTCTTCGGACGCCCAGCCCTGGCAGGGAGGGCGTCGCATTTCCGATACGGACCTTGGCCGCTGGGAAATGGCGAGCGAGCCATTTCCCAGCGGCAGTGGCGCCAGTTGCCGGAGCACAGCCGGCAACTGGCTGTGCGGTTTCATTTCTTGGTGAGAAAGGCCTTACAAGCCGGAGTGATTTCGCTGAGGTGCTGTTTAAGGCAGCCTTGCGCCTTAATCTCATTGGCCATGTGGCATACTCTCAGCGCATCGGCCCTACAGGGTGTCTTGGTAGCATCTTTCGCCAATGCGACGTCGGTGACAAAGAACGATATAGAAGCGAAAAATGCGAGTTGAAATGATGTTTGATTCTGCATGTTTGTTTCCCCTTGAAAATTGCGCGTAGATGCCGCAACAAGTCATTTATGCTCCTGTTCTAATACAAATGAAACACATCCCATTTTGAACGAACACGCGTATCCGGGCGCGCCGCACTGGCGGACCGTTCTGACGACCAAGGCCACGGCCCTGGCGATGCGATCGGCTACATTGCCGGCGCCAGCAATCCAAACGGCTGCTCTTGGAACGACCGCTCATTTCAGATTCGGCCCTTGCGCTCCTGAAGCCTGTTGCCGCTGTCAACCGCCAGCAGGGTGCCGGCGTTGACGTACCCGGCGTCTTCCGCTCTCAGGAACACCACCGCTGCAGGAGGCTTTCGAGGTGGAGACGGCTGGACGGGTCGTCGTGCAGCATGACGTCGGGCCGGACGAGAAGAAAACGCGCCAGCGCTACGCGCATCTGCTAGCCCCAGGGCAGTTTGCCGACGTTGAAAAGCCGAGCCCGCCGAGCACCTCGCGCCCCCTGCCATCCAACCCATTGCCGTCGAGCTCCTCGAACCGGTGCTGCGCCTCGCCATACTTCTCGCTGATCTCGTCCATCCGGTCGGCGGGATCGGCCATGGCAGCCACCTCTTTCGGAATGGAAGGTGATGCGATACATTAGCAATTCGTTAAGTGTGCCCGGAGGCCAGCCTAAGGTGAGCATAAGGGGTGTGTCGTGGTGAGTTTCAAATCTCTAATCAAGCGGGCCGAGAACGTAGACAAGGAATTTCAGGAATTCCAATCGGATCTGGCGGAAGCAATCGAGGACTGCCTTTCGACCAATGGGCAGGGTTCCGAAGATGCGGAAGTGCCGGCAAACGAGGACACTGGCCCTGCTGAAGGCGAAAGCGACGCGCCGTCCGTGAGGTTGACACCGCACACACAGACCCGGCTTGCTGCCCTGGAGGCCGTCGCCGGCCTTTTCCGGGACGGGCAAGGCCACTTGGAAGAGATCGAAACCAGATTGGCCGAGATAGCCACCGCGCATCGCATGACGCGCGAGGTTCTGAACGTCCTGTATCGCGACACCCTAAGGGCCAATGAGTTGGAACTGGCCAATATCGCTTTGACGACGGAACACAAGACCTTGTCGGAACAATTGCTCGACACCACCCGCAAGCTGCGCGAACTCGACCGTGCAGCCGAGGTCTGGCAACAGCGCGAGGCCGGCATAGTCCAGGACCGCGAGTCGCTGCGTACAGCGCTTGCGAAGGCACGGCTCGAGCTCGTGGAAATGGGCAATGAGAGTGCAAGGCGCGAAACGCAGTTCGGCGAGATCGTCAAGGCTCTGACCGTCAAAACCGTCGAGGTCGACAGACGCGCAAGCGAGAACAAGCTGCTGCGCGAAAAGCAGGTCGGCCTTTCGGTCGAGCTCGAGCAGGCGCAAAAGCGGGAGACCGAGGCTCGGCATAAACTGGACGAGTTCGCGGCAACTCACGCCAACGAAACCGCGCACATAGCCGAGCTGTTGGGCCAACTCGGCAGGCACGAGAAGGAAGGAGCCCGGCTGCAGAAGTCACTGGAGACCACGCATGCCCAGCTTGCCGAGGCAACCGAGGCGGCCCGCATCGTGGAAAGCGACAGCGCTGCCGAACGGGCGCGCGCCCACGCGGAGATGCGCGGCCTGCGTTCCGAGATAGAGGAGTTGCGATCGAGGCTGGAGAAGGCATCCAGCGACAGCAGCGAAACCTCCGCCGAGATCACCCTGCTCAGAACCCAGGCTAACGATTTCGCGACCGAGCGCCGGATCGCGGAGGAAAGGCTTGTCGCTCTCAAAATTGAGAGCGAAGGCGACAAGAAAAACCTGTCGGCGGTCAGCACCAACCTATCGGAGCTCTCATTGCAACTGGCTTCAGACCAGATACAGCTCGATATCCAGAGGCAGGAATGCGAAGATCTGCGCGCCGAAATCGTGACTCTTGACGCGCGCATTAAGGAATTGCTGCCCTACGAGCGGTTGCACCGAGTGACCGACGCGAGATCGCGCAAAGACGCTGTGTTGCCCACAAATGGACATATCGTCGAAGCTGCGCCGCGCGCGAGGCGCACATCTCGACGTCAGATGCGCGCTAATGCTGGGTAGCGCAACGCCCCCCGAAGCCGATGTCATCGGTTTCCTGAAATCGCCAAATCGCGGCGGGAACTAACGCTCAGCCGAAGTGCTCGGTTATAAGAGCCACTGAACCAGGCAAGCTGTGTGTCAGGTGCGCTTGCATCAACCGGTCCTAGTGGCGCAGAGTATGGTTCGCTTGCTGACGACGAGCTGCCCCCAAGTCGTGGGACGAGGCTTCTCCCCAACAATCTTATGATCGACGCCAATCGCCTTGACCTTGGGGGAAATCCATTGCCGTAATGCTGACGATGCCAGGCATTTGATGGGCAGCACAAAATGTATGTGCCTTCAGGAACGAAGTTTTCACGCTAGACAAACAGATGCACGTTTTTTGAGCAAGC
This sequence comes from Mesorhizobium opportunistum WSM2075, assembly GCF_000176035.2. Taxonomy (NCBI): domain Bacteria; kingdom Pseudomonadati; phylum Pseudomonadota; class Alphaproteobacteria; order Hyphomicrobiales; family Phyllobacteriaceae; genus Mesorhizobium; species Mesorhizobium opportunistum. The sequence continues at coordinate 3,100,264 of NC_015675.1, forward strand.
GCAAATTGCAAGCTGTGTTGGCAGTTTGCGATTCGGCCGAGTATGCCGACAAAAATGCCTGCGATCTGACGCGAGACCGACGATATGACGCAATGTGCAGGTCGCGTTGATTTCCTGTAGAAACGGTGACCCTGACAGACTGATATAATCGTTGTTTCTCAATCGGTTATAAGGCGGCTCGCCGAAGTTGATTCAAGAAGCTGATCCAACCGCATTATCTACAACCGAATGGCAGCAATGCGCCTGATGTCGGTCGAGTCACCTCAGCGATTTCCTGAAAGCGGTCGATCCGTTGAGCGGCGCCCTGCCGACTCCCGGTCGTTCCGATACGAGACGAAACGAAAGGACGTCGATATCCGAATGCTGGGCGGAGTGTGACAAAGGCCTGGATCGGTGGGCGCTCGACTGGCTCACTCCAGGGCGCGGTCGCAGCGTGAAGCTCGAAAGACCTGCCACGCCCGCTAATTACCCCCACTCACAAATGTCTGAGGAGACAATTCCCATGAAAGCGATCGTAGTGACGGACCAGGCTGCTGGAGAGGCCGGGATGAAGCTGGTGCAGCGGCCCGAGCCGCGGGCGGCAATAAACGATGTCCTCGTGCAGGTTCATGCAGCGGGATTCGTCAACACCGAACTGGAGTGGCCTTCGACCTGGGCCGATCGAGCCTTCCGTGACCGGACGCCATCGATCCTCGGCCATGAGTTGGCCGGCGTGGTCACTGCGCTCGGCTACGGCACGACGGGGCTTTCAATCGGCCAGCGCGTGTTCGGCCTCGCCGACTGGCATCGCGATGGCACGCTAGCCGAGCATGTCGCCATGGAAGCACGCAATCTCGCCCCACTACCCGGCGACGTCGACTTCACCGTCGGTGCGAGCCTGCCGATCTCCGGCCTGACCGCGTGGCAGGGCCTGTTCCAGCACGGTCGCCTTCAGGCGGGTCAAAGTGTGCTTGCGCATGGTGCGGCCGGTGCCGTCGGTTCGATGGTGACGCAGCTTGCAAGGGAGGCCGGGGCTTACGTCATCGGCACCGGACGCACGGCAGATCGCCAGAAGGCGCTCGACTTCGGCGCAAATGAATTCGTCGATCTTGAGAACGACGCTCTGGAAGACGTCGGCGGCGTCGATCTGGTGTTCGATGTCATTGGCGGCGACATTCAGAAGCGGTCTGCAGCCCTGATCCGGGCCGGAGGCACGCTGGTGACCGTCATAGGGCCGGCCGGTGCAACGCCCGTCAATGGTATGGCGATTGACTTCGTCGTAGATACCGATCGCGCCCAGCTAAGCGAGATAGTTCACCGGGTGCGGGACGGAAGATTGCGGACGAATATTGGCATAGTCGCGACCCTGGACGATGCCGTTGCAACCTTCAATTCGAAAGAGCGACATTCGGGGAAGACGATCATCCGCGTTCGGCCGTGAGGCCATGCCCCGGTGTCAAATCCGATTGCCCTCCCAACTTGGGTTTCCTGTGTGAAATGGCGACGACTGTGCCGGCCGCGGCCTCGATCGCAAACGCGACGTAGGGGTTCACTGGCGGTTTGTAGCCGCCGATGCGGACGGTTTCCAAAGTCGGGTTATCGATTTTCCAAAGCGGCGTTTTTGACGCAGATTGGCCGGCTTCGATTTTTGCCCAATAGCCCGGGCCTGGGACGGGGATCTGATACCGAGCACAAATCTTCGCCAGTCCACGGTCCGAAATGTCGAACCGCTTAGCGAGCGTGAGGATGGGGGTCGACCAAACTAGGTCATACAATTCTTGGCGGGTGAAGGTGTGCTGCATTCTAGTTGTATGCGGATTTGGCGGAGGGAGACAACCCAGTCGCTGCGCCTCTCAAAGTCAAGCACGTAGTGTGCATTTCTGGGCTCGGGCGCGCACGTCGATCCCTGTTAGGGCATTTCCATTTCCCTGTTAGGTCGAATAGGGAATTCTCTGCGAAGACGTTGAAAGTGCGCTGTGATTTCAGGCCGGAATTGGCTCCAAAACCGAAAACCGCCGAAAATTCGCTGTTTTTCGACGCCTAACAGGGAAATTCAGGCAGAGACTGGTTCGCGACCGACTGACAGCACCACCATTATCATTCTCCCCATCGCCACATCTTGTTGGCCTGTCGCCACTTTTTTGGGACGGAATCGGGCGGTTTGGCGCGAAGGTTGCTGGCCCACCGTCCCAGGTGAGATCATGCAAGAGATATGGGCTGGCGAATCAGCTGCTAACGTGTTGATTTTGTGTGGAAAGCGCTGCCTGGACAACCTCCTGAAGCCCACGCCTAGACCACCGTCTCTCCGCCATCGATAACCAGAATCTGGCCCGTCATGTACGAGGACCGGTCGGATACAAGAAACAGCACTGCCTCCGCGATTTCCTCGACGCTTGCCCAACGACCAAGCGGCACTTTTTCGCGGATGTAGGCTTCGATGGCTTCCCGGCCTCCCATCTGGGCGATGAAGGGGCCATTGAAGGGCGTGTCGACCCAACCGGGGCAAAGCGCGTTGACGCGAATGCCGAACCGGCCATAGTCGCCCGCCATCTGCTTCGTCATCGCGATCACCGCGTGCTTGGTCGTCGTATAGGCGATCATCTCGCGATCGTAGAGCACGCCGGAGCTCGACGACGTGTTGAGGATGACCCCGCGACCCGCCTTTTTCATGAAGGGCATGACGATGCGGGCACCGAGGAAGTGAGCCCGCACGTTGAGCGTCCAGGACGTGTCGAAGCCTTTGACGCTCACACCGAGCACGTCACCCTCTACCTGTACGCCGGCGTGATTGTGCAGGATGTCGATCCCGCCTTGTGTGTCGATGAAATCGCGGAAACCGGCTTCAAGCGCCTGATCGTCGGTCAGGTCGAACACAAGCGCTTTCGCCCGGCCACCAGCAGCAACAATCTGGTCGACAGTCGCGTTCGCGCCGTCAGCGCTGCGGTCCGTCACGCCGACCACCGCACCCTCGCGCGCGATGATCAGCGCTGCCGCCCTGCCGATGCCCGATCCTGCCCCGGTGACGATTGCGGTCCTGTTCTTCAGGATCATCTTTCAGTCCCCTTTCTCCCCGGCCCGTAATCCTGCATCATCGGCGGACGAGCCCCCCAAGCTTGGGTGCGCGCCGACCAACCTCCGGGGAAAAACAGGCATGTACGACTTCGGCCCCTTCAAGTTCGAGTCGAAGCAGGATTTTTTCGACAAGGCAATCCGTTTCTGGAATCCCGACAAGACCAGGTTCTGGCAGAAAGCCGGGATCGATCTGGTGATCGGCAGGCGGGAAGGCTATTTCCTCTACGACATGTCGGGCCGCCGCCTGATCGACCTGCACCTCAATGGCGGCACCTACAATCTCGGTCACCGCAATCCGGAACTGGTCGAGACGTTGAAGAGCGCGCTCGATTATTTCGATATCGGCAACCACTGGTTTCCCTCCGTGGCGCGGACGGCGCTGGCCGAATCCCTGGTCAATGTCTCACCGGGAATGAAATATGCGATCTTCGCGCCAGGCGGCGCGGAGGCGGTGGACATCGCCATCAAGAGCGCTCGCTATGCCACCAAGCGGCGCAAGATCGTGTCGATTATCAAGGGTTATCACGGGCATTCGGGACTCGCGGTGGCGACCGGCGACGATCGCTTCACCAAGATCTTTCTTTCCGACCAGCCGGAGACGTTCATCCAGGTTCCCTTCAACGATATGGACGCCATGGAGCAGGCGCTGAAGGGCGAAGACGTCGCGGCGCTGATCATGGAGACGATCCCCGCTACTTATGGCTTCCCGATGCCGAAGGACGGCTATCTCGGCGCCTGCAAGGCGCTGTGCGAAAAGCATGGCGTGATGTACATCGCCGACGAGGTCCAGACCGGCCTGATGCGGACCGGCAGCATGTGGGGCTGGCAGGCCTATGGCGTCCAGCCGGATATCATGGTGACGGCAAAGGGCCTGTCCGGCGGCCTCTATCCGATCAGCGCGACGCTGGTGAACGACAGGGCCGGTGGCTGGCTCAACGAGGACGGGGCGGCCCACATCTCGACCACCGGCGGGGCGGAACTCGGCTGTGTCGTTGCTCACAAGGTCATCGAGATGCTGCAGCGGCCTGAACTGGTCGCCAATGTCGGCACCGTGACCGAGTTCATGGCGCAGGCCATGCGTGAGATGCAGGCTCGTCACGGCGATATCTTCACCGGGGTGCGCCAGAAAGGCGTGATCCTCGGCCTGGAGTTCAGCAATCATCCGGAAGGCGCCGTGTTCGTCTCGCGTGCACTCTATGAGCAGGGCGTCTGGGCGATTTTCTCGTCGCTCGACAAGCGGGTGCTGCAATGGAAGCCCGGCGTTCTTCTGGATTCCGAAACCTGCCGGGACATCATGGATCGTTTCGATGCCGCGATGCCACGCGCCCGCGAGCTGCTGCATCAGGCAGGCAAGGCGAGTTGACATGCCCCGGACCTGGTTGAAACTGCCAGGCATCGAGTGCGGGCTGGCCACTGGACTTGCCGGGATAGCCCAGGGTCGGGCAGGGGACGATGGTGTAATGATCGGGCAGGACGGACAATGACGGATTTCGATGCGCTCACTCACGACCAGCAACTCGGCATCCTGCAGGAGACGGCGGAGGCGGCCACCGCCAACTACGACTTGCCGGCGGATGTCTCCGTCGAGATGATCAACCTGTCGGAGAACGCGACTTACAAGATTGCAGCTCGCGACGGCCGGCGCTGGGCGCTTCGCATCCATCGCGACGGCTACCATTCAAGAACGGCCATCCAATCCGAACTGGCCTGGCTTACGGATCTGCGCCAGACCGGGATCGTCCCCACACCCGTTCCGGTCGCGGGCAAGGACGGCGACCAAATCCAGCTTGTCGGCCATGCCGGATTGGCGCGACCGCGCAATGTCGTGTTGTCGCAATGGGAGACCGGTGCGGAGCCGGGCATAGGCGAGGCGCTTGGCGAGCCCTTCGAGGTGCTGGGCGAGGTGACGGCCCGCATGCACATCCATGCCCGGCAGTGGCGGCGCCCTTCCTGGTTCAGCCGTCACGTGTGGGATTTCGAGACAAGCCTCGGTGAGGAAAGACCCCATTGGGGGCGCTGGCGCGACGGCATGGGCGTCGACGCCGCGAAAGCCAAACTCTTTGGCCGTGCCGCGGAGCTGATCGGCCGCAGGCTCGATGCCTTCGGCAAGGGCCAAGACCGCTTCGGCCTCATTCATTGCGACCTGCGGCTCGCCAACCTTTTGATCGACGGCAAGACGGTCAAGGTCATCGACTTCGACGACTGCGGCTTCGGCTGGTTTATGTACGACGCCGCTACGCCCATCTCTTTCTACGAGCACGAGCCGCAGACAGCCGATCTGATCCAATCGTGGACGACCGGCTATCGCCGCGTGCTTGACCTGCCCAAGGCGGACGAGGACGAGATCCCGACCTTCGTGATGCTGCGCCGCCTGTTGCTGGTTGCCTGGATCGGCTCGCACGCTGAAACGGACCTCGCCAGGTCGATGGGCCTGCCATACACCGAGGGAACGGAGGGGCTGTGCGAAGCCTATCTGAGCAAGTTCTCCTAGAGTGATTCAGGAAAAATATCAGCGCTTTTGCTTGGGAATGGCATCAAAACAAGGAGATAGAGCGGTTCGCGATGAACAGCTTTATGCCAGGGCCTCCAGGCTCTCCGGCAGGATCTGGCCGCCATCGACGATGATCGTCTGTCCCGTCACGTATGCGGCTTCCTTCGACGCAAAGTAGAGTGCGGCGTAGCCGATGTCCTCCACGGTTCCGAGCCGCTTGAGCGGGACAGAGGCGGCCATGGTCTTCTGGTAGTCCTCGCCCAGGCCGGCAAGGCCCTCGGTGATGATGTTGCCCGGCATGACGGCGTTGACGGTGATGCCGTATTTCGCCAGCTCGATGCAGGCGGTGCGCATGAAGCCGAGTTGCCCGGCCTTGGTGGCGCCGTAGTGCGACCAGCCGGGAAAACCGGTGACCGGGCCGGTGATCGATGACGTCAGCACGACCCGGCCCTGGTCGGATTTCTTGAGATAGGCAACCGCCGCCTTGACCGCGTGGAAGGTGCCTTTGAGGTTGGTGTCGACGACCTCGTCCCATTGTTCCGAAGTCATCTCCTCTAGCCGGGCCTGCGGGAAAATTCCGGCATTGGCGCACAACACGTCGATGCCCCCGTTTCTCGCGGCCGCTGTCGCAAAGGCGCTCTCGATGCTGGCAAGCGACGTGACGTCGCCAACCACGCCGAAGGCACCGTGGCCGATCTCGGCGGCAGCTGCTTCGGCCTGGTCGAGATGGCGCGCGATGATGGCGACCTTGGCGCCAGATAGCGCAAACACTCGCGCTATGCCCTTGCCGATGCCTTTCGATCCGCCGGTGACAACGACGGATCGACCCTTCAAAGATTGGGTCATGATCTGAAGCTCCAAAATGAGACGGGGACAGGGTGATGCCCCGTCCCCGTTGCCGAAAAGATGCCAGGGCGGCGTCCGCCCCTAGCCCTCGTTCACCATGTGACCGATGTTCTCGTACGCCTTGGGGTTGGCGGATTTCAGCACGAAGCCCCAGATCAGGCCGACGATAAGGATCGCAAGCCCGACATAGGGGATGCTCCTGGCGAAGCCATTGGTGCCGCCGAGCGTCGCGAGATTGGCCACCAGCGTGTAGACGAGGAGCAACTGGACAACCAGCGAGATCAACGGCGCGATGACTGTGGTCAGCAGGCTGCCGCCGCCGTTCTTCTTGAACCACATGTAGATCGCCAGCGAGACTACGGCCTGCAGCACCAGCAGCAGTCCGGTACCCAGCACCGCGAACAGCGTATAGACGCCAAGCCAGGCCTGTCCCGACGGATCGTCGAAGCCGTAGGCCAGACCGTAGAGCAGTACCCATATCGCCGCCAGCACCGACTGCAGCGCCGAGGCCTTGTGCGGGCTCTTGTGGTGGTCATGCGTCTCCGCGATCACCTGCGGCAGGACGCCTTCGCGCGCCAGCGAGTACAGATAGCGGGAAGCGGTGTTGTGGAAGGCCATGCCGCAAGCGAAGGAACTGGTCAGGATGAGCAGCGACATCAGCTGGTAGCCCCAGCCGCCGACATAATTCTGAACCGGTGTCAGGAAGAAGTTCACGCCATCGGAGAAGGCCTTGGCCACCATGTCGGCCTCGGTGGGATAGGCCGCCACCGCGCACCAGCTGACGAAGGTGTAGAACAGGCCAAGGCCAATCACCGAAATCAACAGCGACTGTGGAATGATGCGCTTGGGATCACGGGATTCCTCGGCATAGTTCGGCGCCATCTCGAAGCCGACCCACGACCAGAACGCCATGAAGATACCGACGGCGGCCTCGCCAGCGGGTATGGCCACATCACCGACTTTCTGCTCGGCGACAGGCGTGAACACCTTGAACACATTTAGTGAATCGCCGGAAAAATTCGTCGGGCCATGAGCGAAAAGCACGCCCAGCGAGAAGATCACCAGCATGATCACTTCAAGAATGAGTGCGATCCCGAGCAGCCTTGCCGACACTTTCACGTCGCGATAGGCAAGCGCCGCGATGACGACGATCATGGCGAGCGCCAGCACGATCCACGGCACGTTGATGCCGAAATGCTGGGAAAGCCAAAGATTGCCGAAAAATGCAAACAAACCAGTGAGAGAGGCTTCGAACAGTGAGTAGCAGGCGAGCGAGCCAAAGCCGGCCGACATGCCGACCTCGCGGCCGAGCCCCTGGCTGATGAAGGAATAGAAGCCGCCGACGGACGAGACGCGCGATGCCATCGCGGCATAGCCGACCGAGAAGATGGTCAGCACGATCGTTGCCATCAGGAAGGCGGCCGGCGTGTATTTGCCGATACCGTAACCTGCCGCGAACGGCACATTGCCCAGCATCGCCGACATTGGCGCCGCGCCGGTGACGGCCAGAAAGAGCACTCCCGCGAGCCCCACGGCCTTGGAGTGCAAAAGATTGATGCTGTTACTCTTCGAGACGTCGATCGTCCCGCGTGCAGTTTCTATGGCCATGAAGCCCTCTCCATTCGTGACAGCTGTGTCTGGTCCCCGCACGGAGCGGCCGATGTGTCCCAGCCTGCGCGTGCAGCGTGACACTACGGACGCAGCGTCACTTTGCCAAGGCCATGATTTTGCATAGCTCGCCGCTCGACATGACGTGGCAGTAGATCATGTTGATGATTTCGAGCTCCTTGCGATGGAGCTCCTCGGTCGCCGCCGCGCAGCAGTCCTCGAGCACGATGACTGCGTAGCTTTCGTCCGCCAAGCTGCGCACGGTCGAGGACACGCACTGGTCCGTGAAGATGCCGCAGCAGATGACATTCCTGATGCCGAGATTGTGCAGGATCAGGCGCAGATTTGTTCCTGTCAGCGCGGAATCGGTGGTCTTGGTGACCACGATTTCGTCGCCGACCGGCTGAAGCTCGGCAACCAGCTGCGACGGCGCGTCGTTCTTTGGCAGCAGCAAATTGTTCCAGCCCGGCATTTTCTGGGAGAGCGAACGGTCGCGGCCGTCCTTGGTGAGGCTGGCGATACGGGCAAAAAGGCATTCAATGCCATTTTGCCGTGCCAGATCGAGCAGTCTTGCCGTGTTCGGTATGACCGTGCCGTGCATGCGCTCGTGGAACGGCGTCCACAGATCGTAGCGATGCTGTTCTTCTGGCGTGAGCGACGCGCGATCCGGCCGTTCCAGGTATGTGTTCTGAACATCGATGACCAGGATGGCGGTTTGCGCCGGCACCAGCACCGGATCATCCGGCTCGGGTGCACCGAGGTAGTAGAGCGAACGGAATCCGGTTTTCCAGCTCATGCGGTCCTTTCAGAAGCGGAATGTGAAAAGGCCGCGCGCCGCATAGGTCTCGGCGGCTTCTTCGATGAAACGGGCGATGCGTTCGGCCTGGTAGGTATCGCGCATCGTGGCGGCGGCCTCGAGCAATTCTTCCTTGGACCTAGCGCGGCCGGGGCGCAGCAGTTCGTAGACCTGCATGATAAAATCCTGCGGCACCTCGACGAGTTCCGCCCCGCGCTCGAAGTTGAGGGCCAGTGTCGGCCGTCCGACATCGCGCGCCACATCGGCTTGAGCCTGCAGCGCTTGCGGCGTGATGCGAAGGTCTTCCATCGTCACCTCGCCGGCAAGCACCGCGTCCAGCGTTATCTGTGAAAGCGACTTGCCGTGCTTGCCGGTCACCTCTCCGGGCTGTGTCTCGGCAAGTGGATAGTCGGCGCGGGTATGGGTCATGATTTCGCTCCCGTCAGTATGACATCGACCTCTTCGGGAGCCGCACCAGCCTCGGTCAGCCCGGTTTCGATGGCATAGATGAGGGCGACGCGGGCGTGGTAGCGCGAACCCATGGCCTCGCCCCGCTGCGGCACGACGATAGGCTCCGGCATTTCGCCCAGCGCATAGGCGGCCGCATTGGCACCCAACGCGCGATAGTGTTCGAGCCTGGTGATCGGCGCATTGGAAAACAGTTCGAGGTTGTTGTGCGGCTGGCGGTCGCGCTGATGGATGACAGCCGTGCCTTTGGCCTGGATGCCGATGCCGATGCCGCTGCCGGCAAGCCGCGCAGCGGACAGGCCGAGGAAGGAGGTATCGGCCGTATGGCGAAAGCGAACGACGCGCGCCTTGAGCCCGCGCCCGCGAATTGCATCCAGCATGGCGCCAAGGACTTCGGAAAGCCGATGCCCGGCCGTCGTCCGGTAAAACTTCAGCCCGAAGGCCGGGCTGATGCCGATGACCACGTCGTCCTTCGCCGATCCATTGGCTGCGGGCCCAACGTTGCGATAGCGGATATGTCTCGCCTCGTCTTTCTCGTGCAGTGCCTCCGAACGCAATACTTCCTTCTGGTCCAGCACATCGCGGATTTCGTTGAGCTGCAGCCGCCGTTCTTCAGACACGCGATAGCCGGAGCCCGGACCGAGATAGTCGTTCGGATCGTTGATCGCGCTGACGATGCGCCCATTGCGGATCATGGCCGAGGTCTGGAGATAGTCGCCGGAAAGGCGCAGCTTCACCACGTTCAGCAGGTTCTCGGCCTCTTCGCGGAAACCCCGGTTGGCCAGCACCTTGACCACATCGATCACGGTGATGCCGCGCTCCTTGATGGCCTCGCTGATGAAGCTCACGTCGCGCGGCATCAGGCTGCGCGTATCGTCGGAGCCGGAGGCGTAGACCACACTGGTTTTCATATCCTCGGTCGGCGTCGACAGGCCGAGTTCCTCGAACACGGCGGCGATCGCCTCCACTGCCCGCTCGCGCAGCTCGATCGCGCGTGACTCGGGCAGTGGCGTCAATCCGCCATCGGCCTCGAAATCGCGCTGCAGCACCAGATAGTCTTCCAACTCCTCGCCGTTGATCAACGACGGGTTGAATGAATTGTCGTATTTCAGGATCGATCCCATCCCCGAGCAGATCAGGTCCGAGCCGGCAATCAGGTAGGGAAGGATCTTGGCGCCGACGCGAATCTCCGATTCGGCGGAGCGCGCGTCATTGCCGGATGCGCATTCGAGATCGAGCCAGACGGCGATGAGGTTCTCAGCCATCAGCTCGCGGACGCCACCAGGTATGGTGGCGGTCAAAGGCGCACCGTCGATGCCGCCATTTTGCGTACCCTGCACCCCCATGCCTCGCTGCAGGCAGAGACAGCGCGCCTCCAGGTAAAGCAGCGACTTTGCCTCATGGAAGCCCATCAGCAATTCGGAGCCGGCACCCGACGTGCAGCGCATCTTCACGCCGCGCGATGCATAGGCGGCGGCGAGAAATGCCTTGGACCACGGCGTGTCGTCGCCATCGGTGAACGATTTTTCGGTGCCGTAGACGGAAACGGTTTCGGCATAGGACGTGAAGCCGGCCATGGCGATGCGCAGCTCCTCCGCCTCCTCGCTGGAGCATTGGAACAGCGTTCCCCAGCGGCCGACGGCGCCGCCCACCGCACACGCCACCGCATTGGACCAGGCGTTGCGCGACACGCGCATCGTAGTCTCGATCTCGTCGAAACCGAAGGCGACGGCGGTTGCGGCATCGGCGGCAAGCTGCAGCGGGTCGTCCTTGGCGTTGGTCACATGCGCCTGGTTACCCGGCGTCTTGCGTGCCCGCATCTTCGAATAGGCAAAGGCGATCTCCAACGCGTTGAGCTGCGACACGACCTCGGCGAGTTTGGCGGGTGTCATGCCATGCGCGAGCCGCACCAGCGTTTCGCGCGGCACGTTCATGTCGACCAGCCAGCGTGCGACGGTCGCCGAGTCCAGCGCCATCGCTTCAGACGCCACCTCCGGGTCGATGTGATGGCGGGCTATGAAGCGGTCGATCATGTCGTAGTCGTGCTCGAGCACGCCATCGAGGGACACAACGCGCCCGCCCTTGATGCCGATGCCGGGTTTGGGATCGGCCGGGCTGGAGAAGGCGGAGAAGCCATTGGCAGGGTCTTCAGCCGCGAACTTGTCCAGCCGCAACGGCCGCTCGTCCCAGTCGGCGAAGCGCTTCCAACGGTTCAGTTTCGGCGTCATGCGTGCGTTCCTCGACCCAGCGGAAAGACTATTGAATGCCCGCTTGTCGCACAATGGCCCGGATCGAACAGCCCTGGACCCCCTGGCCGATGCTATCGACCCGCGCCATTGAACGCTTTCTGGCCATTGACGATCCCGACCGCTTCGATCTTCCGCTCTTGTCGAGGCATCACAGCGCGATAATTCTCCTGAAGGCGTGGGCTGTTCACTCTCGACAGGAGTCGGCCATGAAACATCAGACACTCGACCAACTGCATGCCGTCGCCAAGATTGAATCCTCGGCTGCATATTCCGCAATGACACGAAATCAGCGCATAGAGCGCTGGGCTGAACTGCTGGAGCGTAATCCCGAGCGATGCCTTGGCGCGTTTGCAGGCACCGAACATCTTCACCCTGGAGCACGTGCGACGATGCGGGGCGAGGGATCGGCAATTTCGGTTGCCTTCGAAGATCCGGTGCTGCGTGCGTCGGGTTTGAAAGACGATACGTATGGTGAGGCAAAGCGCTTTTTCGAGCTGAACGACTGGCAGCTGCACGACATCGTCTGCGATTGCCACGTCGGCTCAACCATGAAAGCGCGTTGGGCCGCCAGCAGGGTCCGCTCAGCGATTAGCGGCAGGTTCTTTACGTGGTTGAGGCAGAGGATAATGCGCTGACCGGAGGCGAGGATCGTCGCCTGGTTGAGACGATATAAGGTCTTCGTTACCCGACGCGGATCAACCCTTGTCCTCATGATACAGCCGGTCGGTCGCCCGGTCGCTTTCCTTGCGTTCGGCGGGGCCAGGACGGCGACGCGTCGCAATAACATAGGCCATCAATATGAGCAGCAACAATGGCCCACCGGCAACGACAACCAACCACATGACGCTTTCAAACATGGCACATCTCCTTTCCCAGACAATCGGCAGGGAGAAGAACCGTTCCGCTCATGACGACATGGGTGACGCGATTGGACTCGTTTGACGGCACTCGAACTACCGGCCGCGTTCGTATGTTCCGACAAGTTCGGCTTGCTCAAGCGCGTGTTTTTGCGCCTCCTGCCAGATACGTTCGACGCCCGCGCTCGCCGGGATGGCAAGGCTCGGCGTGTCGAGCGCAGCGAGCCGGAAATGGTAGTGATGGACGCCATGCCCGACGGGTGGTTGAGGGCCGTCATAGTAGGCGTTTCCGAAATCATTCGTGGCTTGCCTGAGGGCCTGCGGACCCGGCTTGCCGCTTTCCGCCTCGGGAAGTTCGCGGGTGTCGGGGGAGATGTTGAACACTGCCCAATGGCCGAACATGCCGCTTGGGGCATCGGGATCCTGGACGATGAGAACGAGGCTCTTCGTCTCGGCCGGCACACCAGCCCACTTCAGCGGCGGAGACACGTTCTTGCCGTCCCGGGTGTATTTTTCGGGAATCTGTCGGCCTTCGGCAAAGGCGGCACTGCTGAGTGTGAGGGTCATGCTTCACTCCTACGGCGACAGTTGATCGCGTGCATCGGCACGCTATTTGTTGGTCCGCATCTTCTGTCTCGGGTTGATCCCGCCGGCGGCATTGGTGTCGTTTTCGACGTCGCCTTCAACCGTGTTCTCGCCTTCAAGCTCGAACTCTTCGCCTTCCTTGATCGTTCCCTTCGAGGTGCCGATACCAGGGTTGTTGGCCAGGTCGGCATCGCTCGGTTTCTTCCACTTTGGATGCTTGGTTCCGGTCATCAGAAAACTCCTTCGAAGAGGTTTTCGGTTTCAAAACCGCAAGCCGGATGAATTGTTCCGGCCTCTTTCATGGGCTCGCTGTCCGCCTCGGCTAAAGCCCGAACGGATAGGTGTCGGGAACACCGGTTCCTGCGTGTTCCGGGCCAAGCGGCGTCACCGCCGCGGTTTTGTCGAACCACACGAACGCGTCGAATTGCCGGGGCAAGGAGACGTCGGCATAGTGGCTGCGCAACTCGGTTTCCGGCCGGTAGATCACACCAATGAAGCGCTCCAGCCTGCGTTCCAGCAGGCGCTCACGCAGCGCCTCGTCGCGCCTCAAGTCGAGCAGGAAACGCGGCACGCGGCTATCGTGGCAAAGCCGCTCGTAGCTGTCGGGGTGCGAGGCGCGAACCTGCTTCACCTCCATTTCCCCGTCCCAGTCGCTGGCGGCAGCCACGGTGCCGGAATGGGTGCCAAGACCGATCAGCGCGGCCTCTTCGCCGAAACGCTGCCGGCAAAGCTGGCCGATATTCAGTTCGTCCCTGACGACACCCATCTCGGTGTAGCGGGCATCGCCGATGTGCGAATTGTGCGCCCACACGATGGCCTTGGAGTTCGGGCCACCAGCATCCAGCAGATGTTCCAGCGTGTCGAACATGTGGGTGTCACGCAGGTTCCAGGATTCAGCGCCGCCATAGTACATGATCCGATAGTAACGCTCGGCGGCGGCGATCAGCCGGGCATTCTGGCTGGCGTCGAGGAAATCCACACCGTCCTGCCTTGCATATTCGAGTTGTCTGGCGAGCAGGTCCCGGCATTGCTCAAGCACCGCTTTCTCGCATTTTTGATAGCCGGCGGTGAGCACCGCGCGGCCGTAGGTGGATGGCTCGTTCTGCCAAGGTGTCAGGCAGCCATAGCGCTCGCGCGCGACCTTCGCCGCCTGCGGGTCGACCCGGTCGAGATAGTCGAGAACCGCGGCGATGGACCCGCTCATATTGTAGATGTCGAGGCCGTAGAACCCCGCTTGCCCTGATGGCTCAAGCTTCTCGTTGTGGTGGCGCATCCACTCGATGAAAGCCGCAAAATCGGTGTTTCGCCACATCCATGTCGGAAACCGCTGAAATGGCGCAATGGCGCCGGCTTGCGGCTGACGACGGCGAACGTAGCGGTCGATCGCGGCGGCATCGGGCCAATCCGCCTCGACCGCGACAATGGTGAAACCGTGCCGTTCGACGAGCCTGCGGGTGATCGTCGCGCGCGCCTTATAGAATTCGGACGTGCCATGGCTTGCCTCGCCAAGCAGGACGACGCGCCGGTCGGCAAACCGATCGAACAATTCGCCAAACGTCGGATCGTCGAAATCCGGAAGCGGTTCAGCCGCCCTCGCGATCATATCGGGCAGGCTGACGGGAGGCGGATGCCGGAGCGGCCGATCGACCTCGGTCAGCTTGTTGCCTTCCGGCCAACCTTGTTCGCCGATGAGCGGGACGAACCGTACACCGCCGTAATCCTCTTCGCTGTAGGTCGAGGCGCCTGTGCGTGTGACCTTTAGCAGACGCTGCAAATCCGGATCGTCGCCGACAGGAACGACAAGGACGCCTCCGACGTCGAGTTGTTCCTGAAGAGCCAGCGGCGCACCCGGTCCGCTGGCCGCCACCACGATGGCATCGAATGGTGCCGCCTCCGGCCAGCCCTTGGTGCCGTCGCCTGTGCGGACCTCGATGTTGCGATAGCCCAGCTTTTCAAAACGTTGTTTTGCCGACTTAGCCAAACCGGGATGACGCTCGATCGTGTAGACATGTTCGACGATCCGGCTCATCGCGGCGGCTGCGTAGCCCGAACCGGTACCAACTTCGAGCACGTGATCACCGGCTTTGACATCCGCCATCTCGATCATGAGTGCAACGATATAAGGTTGGGATATCGTCTGTCCGTCCGCGATCGGCAGCGGTCCGTCTTCATAAGCGAACTCTTCGAAGCCAGGATCGACGAAAGCCTCGCGCGGAACTTCGCGCATGGCTTGCAGAATCTCGCGATTGCGGATGCCACGCCGGCCGACATGTACTTTGACCATTCGATCGCGGGCACGGGAGAGATCGAGCATTTCCAGCTCCCTTTGGTGGCCGCCCTTTGGTGATCACTTGTCCGCGACGCCTCGAGGACATCCTTCGCGACACCTTGGTCAGCCATTGCCTTGAGCTCGGCTGTCGCGCTCCAGTCTCTAACCGCTGGAGGACTTCAAGGTTCCCACATTCCCCGCACAGGCCGCCAGCCCATCCTGAATCGCGAGCGGGCTCCCGCCTGCTTGGCAGGGCGCGGTTCGATGCCGGCCAGATGGTGGCCGCCAGGGCTTGCTCGGGCGCGCAGCCGCTCCAGTTACCTGCAGCGAAGCGCTGCTGGAGAATCGGTACTGGAGGTTGGGCAATGAACGACAAGGCTGGTGCAACGCCGCGGGCGATCGGCCTCGAACGGATCGATCTCATGGACCGCTACTGGCGTGCCGCGAACTACATCTCGGTCGGCCAGATCTACCTGCTCGACAATCCGCTGTTGCGCGAACCCTTGAAGGCCGAGCACGTCAAGCCGCGGCTGCTTGGCCATTGGGGCACGACGCCGGGCCTGAATTTTCTCTACCTGCATCTGAACCGCGTTATCCGCGAACGCGAACTCGATATCCTGTTCATCTGCGGCCCGGGCCATGGCGGCCCCGCGATGGTCGCCAACACCTGGCTCGAGGGCACCTACAGCGAAATCTATCCTGATATCGGGCAGGGCGAGGACGGTCTGAGGAAACTGTTCCGGCAGTTTTCCTTCCCCGGCGGCGTGCCAAGCCACGCCGCGCCCGAAACGCCCGGCTCCATCCATGAGGGCGGCGAACTCGGATATGCGTTGGTCCATGCCTTTGGTGCGGCCTTCGACAATCCGGATCTGGTGGTTGCCTGCGTCGTTGGCGACGGCGAAGCCGAGACCGGTCCGCTCGCGGCGTCATGGCATTCCAACAAGTTCCTGAACCCGGCGTCGGATGGCGCCGTCCTGCCGATCCTGCATCTTAACGGCTACAAGATCGCCAATCCAACAATCCTTGGCCGCATGGACGACCAGGAGTTGCGAAACCTTTTCGCTGGCTATGGCTACGAACCGTTCTTCGTCGAAGGCCACGAGCCGCTTGCCATGCACCAATCCATGGCCGGGACGCTCGACACGGTGCTCGATCGCATCCGGTCCGTTCAGGAACAGGCCCGGTCGCCGGGATGGCGTGGCGGGCGTCCGCTGTGGCCGATGATCGTGCTGCGCAGCCCCAAGGGCTGGACCGGACCAAAGAAAGTCGATGGCGAGAAGGTCGAAGGCTTCTGGCGTGCGCATCAAGTGCCGGTGTCGAACGCGCGGGGAAATGAGGAACACCGCAAGATCCTCGAAACCTGGATGCGAAGCTATGAGCCGGAGAAACTGTTCGACAGAAACGGACACCTTCTGCCGGAACTCGCTGCGCTGGCTCCGACTGGATCAAAGCGCATGGGCGCGAGCCCATATGCGAATGGCGGGCTGTTGAAGCGCGACCTTGTGCTTCCGGACTGGAAAGGCCTGGCGCTGGAAGTGCCCCGGCCGGGAGGGGTCGTTGCCGAAGCGACGCGGATTTGTGGAAGCTACCTTCGCGACGTGTTCCGCCTCAATGCCAAAGCGCAAAACTTCCGGCTCATGGGACCGGATGAGACATCGTCCAATCGCCTCGACGATGTGTTCGAGGCCACCGATCGGGTCTGGATGGAGGGCATCGAGCCTTACGACGTCCATCTTTCCCGCGACGGCCGCGTCATGGAAGTGCTGAGCGAGCATCTCTGCCAGGGCTGGCTCGAAGGTTATCTGCTCACCGGCCGTCACGGACTGTTCTCATGCTACGAGGCCTTCATCCATATCGTCGATTCCATGGTCAACCAGCATGCCAAATGGCTGAAGACCTCCGGCGAACTCGCCTGGCGCAAGCCGATCGCCTCGCTCAACTATCTCTTGACCTCTCATGTCTGGCGCCAGGACCACAATGGCTTCAGTCATCAGGATCCGGGTTTTGCCGACCTGGTCGCCAACAAGAAGGCCGACACCGTCAGGCTCTACTTCCCGCCGGATGCCAACACCCTGCTGTGGATTACCGACCATTGCCTGAGGACCTATAACCGCATCAACGTCATCACAGCCGGCAAGCAGCCGACGCCGCAGTGGCTGTCCGTCGAGGAAGCCGAAGCCCATTGCAAAGCGGGCGCGGGCATCTGGGAATGGGCCGGCACCCTGGCCAAGGGCGAGGAGCCGGATGTAGTCATGGCCTGCGCCGGAGACGTGCCGACGCTGGAAACGCTGGCCGCGACGGACATTTTGCGCTCCGCGATCCCCGACCTGAAAATCCGCGTCGTCAACGTCGTCGACCTGATGACGTTGCAGTCGAACACCGAGCATCCGCACGGTCTCGCCGACCAGGCCTTCGACGCGTTGTTCACCAAAACACGGCCGGTCATTTTCGCCTATCACGGCTATCCCTACATCATCCATCGCCTGACCTATCGCCGCGCCAACCATGACAACATGCATGTGCACGGCTTCCGCGAGGAGGGCACCACGACGACGCCGTTCGACATGGTGGTGCTCAACGAACTCGATCGCTACCACCTCGCGCTTGCCGCTATCGAGCGCGTGCCGGGACTGGCCGAAAGGACCGAAGGCCTTGCCGGCGAGCTCCACGACCGGCTGGTGAAGCACAAGGCCTATGTCCGCGAGCATGGCGAAGATATGCCCGAAATCCAGAAATGGAGCTGGCCCGCGAACGCGGCAAAGGTCCGCCAATGATGCGCCAGTCGATCCTGGCATTGAATGCCGGCTCGTCCAGTATCAAGTTCGCGCTTTACGATCTTGCTTCGCCGCAAGATCTACAACTCGTTTCGCGCGGCACGCTGGATCTGGGCGACGTACCTACACTGCGCGCGACAGCGGCCGACGGAACGGCGCTGTGCAACCGGCAACTCGCCGCCGACAAGCCGCGTGACACAGCCATCGGCGAGATGCTGAATTGGGTGCAGAGCGAACTTGGTGGAAGAAAACTTATCTGCGCCGGCCATCGTATCGTGCATGGCGGGAGCGCGTTCATCGAACCCGTCCGGTTGACCCCAGACATCATCGAGGCCATCGACAGGCTGACGCCGCTCGCTCCGCTGCACCAGCCCCGCAGCCTCGCGCCGGTCCGCGCCATAGCCGCCCTGCAACCGGACCTGCCACAGGTCGGGTGTTTCGACACTGCCTTCCATCGGACGATCGAACCGCTCGTGCGGCGCTTTGCGCTTCCGCGCGAATATGAAGGGGAGGGCCTGCGCCGCTACGGTTTCCACGGCCTTTCCTACGAATATATCGCCGGGCGGCTCGGCGAGATATCGCCATCTCTCGTGGCGAAACGCACCATCGTCGCCCATCTCGGCAACGGGGCAAGTCTTTGTGCCCTGCGCGAGGGCAAAAGCGTCGATACCACGATGGGGTTTTCCGCCCTCGACGGCCTTGTCATGGGTACGCGCTGCGGCGCCATCGACCCCGGCGTGCTGCTGTATCTCCTGTTGGAAAGAGGCGTCGCGGCGGACGAATTGCAGACGATCCTTTACGAGCGATCCGGACTGCTCGGTGTATCCGGTATTTCGGGCGACATGCGGACGCTGGAAGCGAGCGATGACCCTCGCGCCCATGAGGCGATGGAGCTTTTCGCCTTCCGCGCCGCGAGGGAGGCCGCAGCGCTCGCAAACACGATGGGTGGGCTCGAATGCCTGGTGTTCACAGGCGGCATCGGTGAACGGTCGTCCTCCATCCGCAAGGCGATATGCGGGAAATTGACGTGGCTTGGCGTGGCGCTTGACCAACATGCCAATGACGCCCACGCCGAGATCATCAGTCGTCCAGACAGCAAGGTGGAAATCCGTGTGGTTGCGACTGACGAGGAAAAAATTGTTGCGCGTCATAGCCGCGTGGCGATGCAAGCCTGAAGGAAACGCGATCCAGTTCCGGCCTGAACAGGAGAAGTCTGCCAACTCCTGTCGACGTCAATACTGCGCCTAACGCCGACGGTGCATCTGATAGCCAGGGGAACCAGTTGGGCCGTACCGCGTCATAGAAGCAGGTTGGTTGCAACCAAGGAAAGCGACATCGATGATCAGGCTCCTTCTTGTCGTCGCCGCGGCGCTCGCCCTTGCATGCGGTGCGACGGATGCAGCCAAGCTGGACCCGAACGCCGTCAACCAGGCCCAATTCGCTACCGGCGAGCCGAGAGGCGTCGATCCGACCGTTCTGAGGGCGCAGATCCTTTTGGATCGTGCCCGCTTCTCGCCGGGCCTGATCGATGGCCGCCTGTCGGAGAACTTCGCCAAGGCGGTCGGTGCCTATCAGACAGCGAACGGTCTCCAGGCCGACGGCAAGCTCACACGCGAGACCTGGGACAAGCTGATAGCAGCCTCCGCCCGTCCGGCCCTGATTGCCTACGAACTGGCGCCCAAGGATGTGCGTGGACCTTTCACCAAGCGTATTCCGGCTCGCATGGAGAAGATGGCCAGTCTGCGGCGGCTCGGCTATCGCAACGCGATGGAGAGGCTGGCGGAGCGCTTCCATGTCAGCGAAAAATTGCTGAAAATGCTCAATCCAGGCGCCACCTTCCGGAAGGCAGGCACGATGTTGATGGTGCCTGACGTTGGCCGAGGCGATCCTCCAGCGGCCATTGCCGGCGTCGAGGTCGACAAGGGCGCTCGCGTGGTGCGCGTGCTCGATGCATCCGGCAAATGGCTCGCAGTCTACCCCGCCTCGATCGGAAGCGACGAGAAGCCGGCGCCGAGCGGCACGGCAGAGGTCAGGCGGGTGGTGCACAACCCCACCTATCACTACGATCCGAAGTTCGCTTTCAAGGGCATCAGGACCAAGCGGCCCTTCACTATCGCAGCCGGTCCGAACAATCCGGTGGGATCGGTCTGGATCGACCTTTCCATCGAAAGCTACGGCATTCATGGCACGCCCGAACCCGGCAAGATCGGCACGACGTTCTCGCACGGCTGTATCAGGCTGACCAACTGGGATGCCGAAGACCTCGCCTCCATGGTGCAAGAAGGCACCACGGTCAACTTCAAGGACGAGATGGCGGACGTCGGCAACGAGCCGCCGCAGTAGCACATTAGGCCGAAAGTGGTATCCGCGACGGCGGCCGCCAAAACTTCCCGTCGTTGGATGCTGCCCCTTGAATCTGGCACGGCGGGACGAAACTCGTTGTGGGAAGCGTTTGTGGGACAGGCAACGCTCAAAGCCGGCGCCCCGACATTGGTGCCGTAGAGCAAAGACCCTTCGGCAGCGGCGACACCGCGCACGACGCCCAAGGAGACCGGAAATGTCTGCCAACGCCTATGTCAACCGGATCGCGACAGCGGTCCCGGAGCATGAAGTTCATCAATTCTATCTGCGGTTCGCGGCTTCGATGCTTGCGGCCAATCGCAGGAGGATCTTTGAACGCATGGCCGGCCTTGCCGGCATCGAAAGCCGCTATTCCTGCTTTGCGCCCGCCATCGACCCCGAAGGAGCGTATGTCGACCGTGCCGGAACCTTTGTCCGCGGCGCATTCCCCGGAACGGCCGCGAGAATGGCGATGTTTTGTGAAGCCGCTCCTGTCCTGGCAAAAAAAGGCGTCGACGGATTGCAGCTTGGCGACGAAGCGTCGCGCATCACCCATCTGATCGTCACCACCTGCACCGGGTTTTCCGCGCCAGGTATCGACCTGGACCTGGTTCAGAGCTGCGGCCTGTCGGACAGGATCGAGCGCACGATGATCGGGTTCATGGGCTGCTACGCCGCGATTAATGGCCTCAAGCTGGCCCGCCATATCGTTCGCTCCGACCCGCAATCGAAAGTCTTGCTGGTCAATATCGAGCTCTGCACCTTGCATCTCAATGAAACCACCGAACTGGAAAAGCTGCTGTCCTTCTGTCTTTGGGGCGACGGCTGCGCGGCCGCGCTCGTCACAGCCGAACCGCCCGGCATCAAGCTCGACAGTTTCCACTGCGTTGTCGCGGACGAGCGACGGGACCTGATGAGATGGGACGTTCGCGATCATGGCTTCGACATGGTTCTTTCTGGCCAGGTTCCTGCGGCGATCCACGACGCGCTGTTGAGCAACCAGGACGCCTTCCTCGGCGGTCGGCCGACCGAAGCGATCGATCTGTGGGCCGTTCACCCCGGCGGCCGCTCTATCCTCGACGCTGTTGAAAGGGCGCTGAACCTCACGCCCGCCGCGCTCAAGCCGTCGCGCGAGGTGTTGCGCCGATACGGAAACATGTCGTCGGCCACCGTAATGTTCACGCTGCAAGAGATGCTGAAGGCGCCGCCGGGCCTGCTCGGCTGCGGCATGTCGTTTGGACCCGGCCTGACGGCTGAAACCATGCTCTTTAGAACAGTATCATGAGCGAACTGCACCAACGTCGCCTTGTCCCGGAAATCCTAGACGGATTGGCGGCCGACGATCCGCGGGCTATCGCCTCGCGCCGCGATCTCCGCCGCATCAACGCGCTGATGTTTCAGGCGCGGATCATGGCGTCATTGCTGCGGAAATTCGTGCCGAAGCCGCCACGGCGCATTCTGGAGATAGGAGCGGGCGACGGTACCTTCATGCTGGCGGTGGCGCGGCGCATGGCCAGGCATTGGCCCGAGGTGGAACTAGTAATGCTCGATCGCGCCGGTCTCCTCACCGCTGAGCTCTCCGCCGATTTGGGCAGGCTGGGTTGGACCCTCGAAGGCATCACCGCCGACGTGTTCGACTGGGCGGGAGGCGCTGGGGGCAAGCGGTTCGACGCGATCACCGTCAATCTGTTCCTGCATCATTTCGACGACGCCAGTCTGGTGCGACTGTTTTCTCTGCTGGCGCCGAAGGCTCCGCTGCTGCTTGCGACGGAACCGCTGAGATCGATGCCGTCGCTGACAGCGGCTCGCCTTCTGCCGGCGATCGGCGTCAATGACGTGACACGACATGATGCGGCCCAGAGCGTGCGTGCCGGCTTTCGCGGCAGCGAACTGTCCGGTCTCTGGCTCGCGGCCGGTCTCAAGCCGCTCGAGGAACGGCGCGCCGGTCTTTTTTCCCATGTCTTCGTCGGTGTCAGCGACAATGCCGGTTTTGAGTTGAACCCGTGAGCAAGCTATCGACCCATGATGCGATCGTCATCGGCGCCGGCCCGGCGGGCACTTCCGCCGCACTCACACTGGCCCGACATGGGTGGTCCGTGGCGATCGTGGAAAAGAGCGCGTTCCCGCGCCGCAAGGTCTGTGGCGAATACATTTCGGCGAGCAATCTCGTGCTTCTCGATCGACTGGAGATCGGCGATGCCTGGCGCGCTGATGCTGGCCCCGAAATCCGCCGCGTAGGCTTCTTTTCCGGTGAGACCTGCGTCGAGGCGCCGATGCCGGACGCAAAATATGGTCCTGCAAAAGACGGCTTCGGCCGCGCGCTGGGCCGTGACATTCTCGACGCGCTGCTCTTGCAGGCGGCGCGATCGGCGGGCGCCCAAATATTCCAGCCTTGCCGGGCCGTCGCCATCGATCGGGATGGGGACATGCAAAGGGTGCGCATTCAGGCGAGGGGCGAGAATTCCGGCGACGAGACGACGACCTTGCGGGCGCCGGTGATTATCGCGGCGCATGGTTCCTGGGAACCGGGATCGCTGCCAAGCCAGCTCGAAAAGATCAACCATCCATCGGACCTGCTCGGCTTCAAGGCGCACTTCACCGGCTCGACGCTCGCGCCCGATCTGATGCCTCTGCTGGCGTTTCCCGGCGGCTATGGCGGCATGGTCTTGGCCGATCATGGCCGGTTGTCGATCTCGTGCTGCATAAGGCGCGAGATGCTCGCGCGACTGCGCGGGAAACATGGCTCCGGACATGATGGCGTCGCAAGCCCTGTGTCGGCCGCTGACGTGGTCTTCCATCATCTCATGGCTTCTTGCCGGGGCGTCAGCGATGCTCTGGATGGAGCCTGTCTCGATGGGCGGTGGCTCGCAGCCGGCCCGATCCGTCCCGGTATCCGGGCCTGCTATGAAAGGGACATCTTCCGTGTCGGCAATGCTGCCGGGGAGTCTCATCCGATCATCGCCGAAGGCATCTCGATGGCGCTTCAGTCTGGTTGGCTGCTAGCCAGGGAACTTTCTGGCGCGCCAAGCGGCCGGGCAGGGCGCGAAGCTGCCGGTAGGCGCTATCAAGCGGCCTGGCGAGGATTGTTTTCGACGCGCGTCCACGCTGCCGCGGCTATCGCCCGAATAGCGCTCGGCCCCGGCGGCCCCTTATTGATGGCTGCGGCTGTCCGGAATTTCCCGCAAACATTGACACTTGGCGCGCATATGAGCGGCAAGACGAGGCCGGTTCCCGGTCTTGCATGACCGGCGCCATAGCGCTCCGTTCCCGTCAATTGTCGGATCCGGCAGCGTCAGCCTCAAGGCTGTCGCGACATCGGGCCGAATGCCTTTCCCGGGAAGTGCTCTGGAACCTCGATTGGTCGATCGCGTTTTCGATCGGAGGTTCGAAGATGGTCCGACGCCTGTCCTGGAAATCGACTATCGACCACAATGCGCCGCTGGTGCTGCCATCGGCGGGCGATGCACTGACGGCTCGGCTGATCGAGCGCGCCGGGTTCTCGGCCTATCAGATCGGCGGCTTCGCTATGGTTGCCGGCATGCATGCGGTGCCCGATATAGACCTTGAGCAGTTCGGCGAAAAGTGTGCCAAGGCGCGCGAGATCATCGAGGCTTCGGACCTGCCGGTGCTGGTCGATGGCGACGATGGTTATGGCGACGTCAAGAACGTGACGCGTACAGTGAGAAGTTATGAGGCGGTCGGCGCCTCGGCTCTGTTCATCGAGGACCAGAAGCCGCCCAAACGCTGCGGGCACATGGCCGGCAAGAAAGTGGTTCCACCTGAATTCATGGAGGAAAAGGTCCGGGCGGCGGTCGCCGCACGCAGCAATCCCGATTTCTTCCTGCTCGCCCGGACCGACGCGCGCGAGCCGAACGGCATCGATGATGCGATCGAACGCGGCAACCGCTATCTGGAGGCGGGTGCGGACGGAGTTTATGTCGAGGGGCCGACCAGCCTGAAGGAACTGAAGACCGTGGGTGCCGCCTTCCGAGATGTGCCATTGGCCACGAGCATCCTTGAGCGAGGCGGCAAGACGCCGTGGGTCTCGCCTTCGGAGATGCATGAGATGGGGTATGACATGATCCTTTATCCCACAACGGTGCTGTTCCGGGCGATCAAGTCCATGCAGCAGGCGTTGGACGATCTGCGCGAGGGCAAGCCACTGGACCCTGAAACAAGCGTCGACCTCAAGGGCTTTGAGGACATCGTGCGCATGTCTGAGTGGGCCGGGATAGAGAACCGCTTTATGAGGTCTCCGCATGACGAAGCTGGAGTCATTGGAACGATCAAACAGAAGCTGACAGGCGGATGAGGAATCCCGCTCGCCGGGAATGGCGTCGGCCCGTCAGCGACGAGCGGTCTGTCCCGGTTCTCCCTTCCGCGCCTTCTCAGGGACGAGTTTTCCGGCATTGGCGCGAAGTCCCCGGACAAATTCCTCGATGTAAGGCAGGAATTCGAACAGCAGAATGACGACAAGCATCGTCACGATGTAGGTGACGGGCAGAGGTTCCGATTTCCAGACAAGATTGAATCGTGCCGGCTCTGATCCCAAACCGAAGAGTGCGAGGAATTGGCCCCAGTGCAGGGAGATCACGATGATGATGCCCATCAGCGGGATCATCTCCAGAAAGCTGTGAACGTGCTGCTCGACCGGCGTCACGGTTCGTGCTGTCGTGGCGTAGCGCACATCCCACATGGCGGTGGCTTCGTGGACGAGGAACGCCACAAGCATGCCCGCGATGATCGAGGCGTTGATATCGAGGAACATGGCTGCCAGTAGCGGAATGCCGACCTCAACGAACATCAGGAGATGAATAAGGGATTCCTTGGCGCCAGTCGTCGTCTCGATATGCGAGGCGCGATGACATAGCCAATCAGCGAACCCGGCCAGGAGCCAGAGCGGCAGGATGAAGTACATCAAAATAACGACAGTCGGATCGGACAGCATTTCAGTCCCCGGTGGCTGGGCGGAGCGCTCGCGCCACTGTTCAATTGGTTGGATCAGGGGAAACCCCGATCATGCCAAGCGGGAAAAAACGACGGTGTTTTGCCCGCTTCGACGAGACTTCAACGATGCGGTGCCGTGCAGGTTCCGGACTCGTCGCGAAGAGATCACGATCAGCGATCGCCTCCTGGCACTCAAACGAGTCTCACGGTCCTCCGCGGGGGCGATCCGTGGGATTGGTCGTTTCGTTCCGATATTGCCAGGCGGGCTGGCCCTCACCATCTAGCCATGATGTCGATGTTCAAATCGAAAACACCCGGCTCATCCTCGCTTCAGCATGATCTCTTTGGTGCTGTCGACGATCTGCCGGAAGGTTTTCGCTACCAGCCCGGATTGATCACCCCTCGGGAAGAAACCGAACTCGCCAGGCAACTAGGCGCTTTGCCTTTCCAGGCGTTCGATTTCCATGGCCATTTGGCCAACCGGCGGGTCGTCGGTTTTGGCTTGCGTTACGACTATGATCGGCGCGAAGTCGTGCAGGCGCCGGCAATACCTGACTTTCTGTTGCCTCTGCGCGAAAAGGTTGCAGCCCTTGCGCGACGGCCGGCCGAAGCCTTCGCACAGGTGCTGATCAATGAGTATCGGCCTGGCGCCGGCATCGGCTGGCACCGTGACAAGCCTCATTTCGAAGACGTGGCGGGTGTCTCGCTGCTGGCGCCCTGCAGCTTCCGGCTCCGGCGAAAGAACGGCACCAAATGGGATCGCCGGACCATCGTCGTCGAGCCAAGGTCGGCCTATCTGATGACCGGGCCATCACGCACGGAATGGGAGCACAGCATTCCGCCGGTTGACCTGCATCGATACTCGATCACCTTGCGGACTTTGCGGTCTCAAAATTCTTGAATCGCATGCGCTCTTGCTGAGCTTTGAGATAGCCTTGCGATGCCATCACGAGTTGTTGAGCGCAAACTGATCCGGGAACCTCCCAACCACAAGTTGGTTTGGAAGACAGGTCCAACTTTCAAAGGTGGAGAATGTCCGTGGCCCGTGCCCAATCCAAGTTGGTGGTCTCCCGGCGTCCGCTTCACAAAACACCGATGGCCGTGGCCAATGCGTGTTTCATAGGCACGTTGCTGACCGACGTAACCTATTGGCAAAGCGCGGAAATGATGTGGGCCGATTTTTCCGCCTGGCTACTCTTCGCCGGCCTGGTCGTGGGCGTGCTCGCGGTTCTGCTGGCGCTTGTCGATTTGTTCACCGGTCGGCTTTCCGGTGCGGCAAGGTCTGCGTGGCCCTCGCTTCTCGGTAATCTCGTCGTGCTCGTCATATCGTTCTTCAACGCGCTGGTGCATAGCCGCGATGCCTGGACCTCGGTTGTGCCGACAGGGCTCACCCTGTCAGTCGCTGCGGTGATCGTCCTGCTCCTCCTCTGTCTGCTGGAATGGAGTTTCGGCCGCAATCGAGTGGAGGTGGTCGAATGAGCGCCCTGTTGTTTTCCAGCCGATATATCCAGCGCGCGGCAGGTCTCGGTCTGCTGTGCGGTTCGCTCCTAATACTGCCGGCGTGCAGCAATGATGAGCCGGACCCAGGCGATCAGGTCGGAGCGAACCCGACACTACCAGAACTGACTCAGTATCTTGTTCCGCCGATGCATGTCGCTTCGGTCGTCGGCTGGAAACAGGATGAGACGCCGACAGTCGCCAAGGGCCTACAAATCAAGGCCTTCGCGAAAGGACTGAAGCACCCGCGCTCGCTCTACACTTTGCCGAATGGCGACATTCTGGTGGTCGAGTCCGTGGCGCCGCCCGGTGCTGCAATCAAACGTCCGAAAGACCTGGTCATGGGCTGGATCGAGTCCATGGCGACCTCGGGCGGAGAGACTGAAGGAAGCAACCGGATCACCCTGCTGCGCGACACGAACGGCGATGGCATGCCCGATGTTCAGGACATATTCCTCGATCATCTCAATTCGCCCTTCGGCGTGGCCCTGGTCGGCAACGATCTCTACGTCGCCAACACCGATGCCATCGTGCGCTACCCCTACACCACCGGCGATACCAAGATCACCGCGCCCGGCACCATACTAACACCGTTGCCCGGGGGGCCGATCGACCACCACTGGACCAAGTCGCTCGTCGCCAGTCCTGACGGGTCGCTGCTTTATGTCGGCATCGGCTCCAACAGCAACATCACCGAGAACGGCATCCAGGCCGAGAAGGACCGGGCCGCGATCTGGGAGGTCGACCGGGCCACCGGGCGCTATCGCATTTTCGCGAGCGGGCTGCGCAATCCCAACGGGCTGAGCTGGGAGCCGCGGAGCGGGGCGCTGTGGGCGGTCATCAACGAGCGTGACGAGCTCGGGCCCAATCTGGTTCCCGATTACATGACATCGGTCAAGGATGGCGCCTTCTATGGCTGGCCGTACAGCTATTATGGCCAGCATGTCGATCCGCGCGTGATGCCGCAGCGGCCGGACCTGGTGGCGAAAGCCATCCCTCCGGACTATGCCCTGAGTTCCCACGTCGCACCTTTGGGTCTGGTGTTCTACACCGGAACCAACCTGCCGGACCCTTATCGCAACGGCGCCTTTGTCGGCGAGCATGGCAGCTGGAACCGCAAGCACTTCAATGGCTACAAAGTCGTCTTCGTAGCGTTCAAGGACGGTCATCCGGAAGGCAAGCCGCAAGATGTCGTCACCGGTTTTCTCGACAACGACAACAAGGCGCATGGGCGGCCGGTCGGAGTTGCCGTCGACAAGGCGGGTGCGTTGTTGATAGCGGACGATGTCGGAAACACGGTCTGGCGCGTGACGTCCGCATCCCCATAGATATTTCCGCAACAATGCCGAGTGATTGGGTAGCTCTCGCAGCAGTCAAGGACGTTCAAATGCAACTGACAGCCTTCGCCCTCAATTGCTCCCTCAAGGCCTCCGACGACAAGGAGAAATCCTCCACCGACCGCCTGCTCGCCGACCTTCTGGCGGCGCTGGTGCCGCATGGGGTCAAGGGCGAGATCGTGCGATCGCTCGATCACGACATCAAGCCGGGTGTGCTTTCAGACATGGGCAAGGGTGACGACTGGCCAAAACTTAGACAGAAGATTCTGGCAGCCGATATTTTCGTGCTTGGGTTGCCGATCTGGCTCGGTCAGCCCTCGAGCGTTGCCAAGCGCGTGCTGGAACGCATGGACGCGTTCTTGGACGAAACCGATGGCCAAGGGCGCATGCCGGCAGCCGGAAAGGTAGCTCTGGTGGCCATCGTCGGCAATGAGGATGGGGCGCATCACTGCCATGCCGCATGCTTTCAAGCCTTGAACGATGTCGGCTTCACCATTCCCGCCAATAGTGGAATCTACTGGGTCGGCGAGGCAATGGGCGGTGTCAATTATGTCGATCTGCCTGAAACGCCGGAAAAGGTCGCCGCCGCGATCGAAATGGCTGCCTCCAACGCTGCCCATCTCGCTAGCTTGTTGAAAGGCGAAGCCTATCCTGGCGTCTTGCGGTGAAGGTCGGTTTTGCGGTGAAGGTCGGTCTGGGTGTTGGCACTCTGTATCCCAAACGCCTGAATGCTCCAGCCGAACGCCACGCCGGTTCGCCTTTCATCGGTAATTGCCCGTGATCGCCGGATGGCAATAACGCAGCCCGTCGTGCCGCGGGCAAGACGGGCTGCGGGGTATCCTGCTAGGTCAGAATGAGCACGATCTTGTACGTATCCGGGTCGACGATGACGATCCGGCCGTCGGCGAGTACGAAATACTCATATGACTCATAAGCCGGGACAATCTTGACGATGCGAGCCGGCAGACGATGCAGCCTGACCTTGTGACGCGGCACCTCGACGCCCACCGAAACGTCGAAGTCGACATTGGCTACGGGCTCGACCTTCGTTTCCTTGATCACCTGGGTGATCTGGGTTTTCTGTTCGACCGTCACATTGTTGATCGAAGCGGTTGAAGTCTTATCCTGCGTAGAGGTCTTGCCCTGGGCCTGCTGGTCCGTGGTGGTGCCGGCGCTGCCCTGGGCCTGCTCATCGGTCTGGACCTTTGCCTTGCCCTGGGCCTGCTGGTCCGTGGTGGCGCCGGCCTTGCCCTGAGCCTGCTCATCGGTCTTGATCTTGGGCTTGCCCTGGGCCTGCTGGTCCGTGGTGGCGCCGGCCTTGCCCTGAGCCTGCTCATCGGTCTTCATCTTGGTCTTGCCCTGGGCCTGCTGGTCCGTGGTGGCGCCGGCCTTGCCCTGAGCCTGCTCATCGGTCTTGATCTTGGGCTTGCCCTGGGCCTGCTGGTCCGTGGTGGCGCCGGCCTTGCCCTGGGCCTGCTCATCGGTCTTGATCTTGGGCTTGCCCTGGGCCTGCTGGTCCGTGGTAGCGCCGGCCTTGCCCTGGGCTTGCTCATCGGTCTTCATCTTGGCCTTGCCCTGGACCTGCTCATCGGTCTTCGTTCCGGTCTTGCAGTTAGCCGCCCCGGCGGCGCAGTTTGTATCTGCTCCCTGCTGGCTTTCCGACTGCTGTTGAGCCATCGCCGTTCCACAGCCAAGCCCGATCGCCAGCATGCTGGTGATGAGAACATGTTTCATAGGAAAATCTCCCTGAAAAAATCGTCCCTTCACCGGATAAAACTTCACAAAAAAGGGTTGGTTCCGGGATAAAGCCGAGGGACTGCCAAAAGTCATCGGCACCATCAAATTTAAATGACCGGACCTTGGTGCGATGGGACGCTGACGTTTTCGCCAGATCAGGAGGAAGGAGATGGCTCATCTCCAACGCGAAAACGACGAAGAGTTCGAACGCAGCGGCGCCGACGTCGAGCCGCGAATTGAGGTCGTCGAGGCGTGCGGCGAATGGTTCGTCCGTGTGGTCGGAGACGACCAACAGGACAGCCGTCAGTTCGAGCTCGAATCCATTGCCCTTGCCTATGCAGAGGGCCAGCGCAGGCGTTTGAAACTTGCAAACATCGTGCGCCTTTAGCAAGCCGGTTCCACACATGCGTGAGCTTGGAAGGACATTACGATACGTCCCGCACGTTGCCCGTCAGTGGGTACCATGCGCAGCACTGCGACTTGAAGCAAGGCGCTCACCTGGGTTCGTTGTTCATGCTCAGATACGTAGGATCGAACTCGGCAAGCTCTGCAATCTGATCCCAATCCAGAATGGTGACTGTGTGGTTCACCCAGCTGATGACCTTGGTCTTTTTCAGGGATCCGATCACCCGGTTCATATGCACAACCGAAAGCCCCAGCACATCGGCCATCTCCGCTTGCGAAAGGGGCAGGTTGAAGCTCATGCCGCTGGTACGCTTGACCACCTGCAGGCGAACGAACAGTTCGCATATGAGATGGGCGAGATGCGAAGTCTTTGAGCGCCTGCCCATTGCCACGATCCATTCGCGGTGAATAGCGCCATCGACCAGTGTGTCGAGCCACAGCAACCGAGCCAGATGCGGAGCCTGTTCGGTGATTGCCTTCAATTTGCTGTGGTCCGCGAACATGACACGGCAAGGCGAAAGTGCGACGATGCCGTGGTCCATCTTCCGGAGCAGGAAGGCGTGGAGGTCGACGAAGTCGCCAGGCACTTGCAAGGAAGTGAACTGCCGGCCACCATCCTCGAGCACTTTGTAGCGTGCCGCCAGGCCGTCGAGCAGCATGGTGCTGTAGGCTGGCCGCGATCCTGTCGAGACGAGATCCTGGCCCTTTTCAAAATCTCTTCCAAAAGCGACCGTCTCGGCGAGCAGAGCCTTCTCTTCGTTCGATAGATCGTCATGCTGACTAAGTTGCAGATAAAGGGGTTCCAGCATGGCGGCCTCGGGGCGATCGAAGTGGGAAGCCGATCGCCTGTGTGTCGGGAAGCCGAACCCTAGGCCTTCGGAAGATGACGGACGCTATCATTTGACAGGCTGCGCCAGTTTTCGCGCAAACGCCAGTGCACACGGGGAACCATTCGCGTGTCGACGTATTTAGAACGCTGAGGCTTTCAGCGTGACATGAATGAAACGCTACTATTTCGATCTCTATAATGGCGATGGCCTAGTCTCGGACGAGAACGGGCAGCTGTTTGAATCCCCAGAGCAGGCAAGAGCGGAAGCAATTCGCATCTTGCATGACATTGCTCGCGATGAAATGCCGGATCGCGATCTCGTCAAGATAACCCTTAAAATGCGCGACACGGGTGGGACGCAGGTGCTCGAGGCGTCTCTTACCCTCAACGCCGCCTGGACCGCCTGACAGTGTCATCAATGCATGGGTTCGCGGGCAGCATCGAATCCTTGGCGGGGTGTTGCCGAAAAAGTTGGTACGAAAATAACCAACCGGGTCTTCACCATAATCCATATGCACATTGCCCGAGATCACAGCAACCGACAGCAAGCCTCCTGACGACGACAGAGGAACAAAAAATACCCTGCGGGATTGGAACTTGTGAATCGGAGGATCGGACCATGGACAGCAGGGAAGAGCGTATCAAACGGCGGGCCTACGAAATCTGGGAACGAGAAGGCCGGCCAGCCGGACGTGAGCAGGAACACTGGGACCAGGCCGTGCAGGAGATAGAAGCAGAAGGCCCGGAGACCGAACGCGGTCCGGTCGTGTCCGATCCGACAGTCGGCGACGGTTCAAAAAGCTCGAAGGCGTGAAATCGCGCCATCCCGTGCTCAGCCTGGCAACCAAAGTCGGGCAGCCTTGTTTTGTCCAGTATCAACCGAGGAGGTTGCCATGAGGAGTCCCCTGTCATTTCTAGTGTTGGCCGCCACCCTTGCGCTGGGCGCATGTGACAACAACAGCGAACCGACGAAAGCCAACACCGACACCGTCAACAAGAACCCGCAGGTCGACCAGGATGCCAGACCCAAGTCCACGACTGGCGGCGACCAGCCAGCGACCGTGCCGCAGAACAAATGAACTCCATCTCGTATTGCGATACGCCTCTGCTGCGCATCGCCCATTTCAGCGGTGGACCGCAGTATGGCGTCCCGGTCGTTCTGCTGCATGGCTGGCCCGACGACGCGACCACTTATGCGCGCATTTCGCCGGCCCTTCATGACGCTGGCTTTCGGACATTTTCGCCCTGGCTGCGAGGCTGTGGACCGACATCGTTTCTGTCGAAGGAGACCATGCGCTCGGGCGAGATCACGGCGATGGCGCAGGATGTGCTGGACTTCGCCGATGCGCTCGGCCTCAGCCGTTTTGCAATTGTCGGCCACGATTGGGGCGCCCGTATCGCCTACCTGCTGGCGTCGGTTTTCCCGGACCGCATCAAATGCTGCGCCGCGTTGTCGCTTGGCTGGCAACCGGGCAGGCTGGTGACACCATCGCCTGAACAAGCGAAAGCATTCTGGTATCAATGGTTCATGGCGACGGAGCGCGGCGCCGAGTTCGTGCGAAAGAACCGCAAGGAATTCGCCAGATTCCAGTGGGATAGCTGGAGCCCATTGGGCTGGTTCGACGATGCCATCTTCGATGAAGTGGCTAAATCCTTCGAAAACCCGGATTGGGCGGAAGTCACTCTGCATTCCTATCGGGTCCGGTGGGAAGAAGCCGAGCCCGATCCTCGCTATGCCGAACTTGCCCGCCAGGCGACATCGGTCAAGATCATCACCGTGCCAACCCTGACGCTTCACGGCGGCGATGACCGTGTGGTGTTGCCTCGATCTTCCGAGGGGCTGGAGGGGCATTTCACCGCGTCCTACAAGCGGTTGGTGCTGGATGCGGTCGGGCATTTCCCGACGCGTGAAGCTCCGCAAGAGGTTTCGCGGCTGTTGGTCAATTTCCTCGACAGCCACGGCAAGCGATAACGCGCCGCCGCCGCTCAGCCTTTCTTGGCGGAGCGGAACCTCACTCCACCGGCGTGCATTTCGTTTTCACGGGATCGCGAAACCGGGACGCCATCCCGCCATCAATCCGCCCGTCATCAACCGGTAGTCAGGAGAATTCAGATGCAAGCTTCAGGCGCAATTTCAAGACACCATGCCGGTTCAAGGCACCATGCTGGCCAATTGGCCATAGAGCCGTTTGCCGGCACGGTGACGGTGCGATTTTCCGACGCCATAGTCGCGGCGACGGAACGTGCGAAAGTGCTGCGGGAAGAAGGACACGAGCCCGTGTTCTATATCCCTTTCGAGGACATCTATTTCGACCTGTTCGAAAAGACGAATACGACAAGCGAGAGCCCGCCGAAGGGCACTGCGAGTTATTGGCGCGTCCATGCGGTGGGCAGCTCGGCCGACGATTTCATGTGGGCATACGAAACGCCGGATACCGCCGCGCGCGCCATTGCGCGTCATGGCGCGTTCGACCCGCAAAAGGCGCGGATCGATGTCGAACCCGCGGAGGACAAACGGCACACGCCCCATGTCACGGAATAGATGTCCGCGGATACTTGAAGTTTGGCGAGGTGGACACCGGAGCACTGCTAACGCCTCGAGAACTCCTCATCGAGGATGCGCAGGGCCTCTTCATATTTGGCAGCCGATGCCCCAACCTGCCGCGACTGCCAGATATTGTCCTCCAGATCCGCGCGCTTGACCGGCAGCGCCAACGGGTTCGAGGCAGCTCTCCGCACGAAGGCGAAATAATCCTCGTCGTCCCTGCGCGACAGGGCATCGACAGCAGAAGCAATGGTCGGGCCAAAGCCAGCCTCTTCCAGCCTGGTCCGGTTCCAGCCCTCGCCCTTTTCCAACACGTCATGGAGATAGGCGACGACCTTCTGATCCATCGTTTCGACAGCATCGACGACACGACGGCAGTGTTCGATATAGGGCTGCCCCGTCTTGTCGCGCTGCGATGCGTGAACCTCCTCCGCAATCTTGGCCGCACGGTAGAAGATGCTCATCGCGCTTGTCCCCGCTTGGCGAAATGTTCGCGGTTGTGTGGTTCCATCTGCAAGTCGTTGCTGAGGGGATTGTTCCTTGCCGCCAGGATTTTCTTCGGAGCGTCGTCCCTACGCGGGGCTACATCGTTCTTCTGCGTGCGGCAAAATCTATCCCGCAACAAACCCAGCCGAGCCGCTCTCTGCGAAAACGTCGGCCGCCGGCGCCGATTCCTGTGCCGTCTCAGGAACCAGTCGCGGCACGTGGCGTTGCGTGTCTTTGCTGGCAATGGGAGGTGTCGTGGAAACATACCGCCTGTCGGAGGCGCGCTGATGTCGATGCCGGGCCTGGCATACGGTCCCCTTGGCGATAGATGCATGCATATCTGCGTGGATATGCAGCGGCTGTTTGCGGAGCCGTCTCAATGGGCAACACCCTGGATCACGCGGGTTCTCCCGCAGATCGAGAGGCTGGTCGAAAGACGCGCGCCACAGACGGTCTTTACGCGGTTCCTGCCAGCCCGGAAGCCGGGGCAGGGCGTCGGTACCTGGAGGCGCTATTACGAGCGCTGGGCTTCGATGACGATCGAGTCTATCGGGCCCGAAATGACTGAGTTGTTGCCGACACTGGCCGGTTATTGCCCGCCGGCGGCAATCATCGACAAGCACATCTACTCGCCCTGGTTCGAAGGGCGCCTCAGGGCCCTTCTGGTGGAGCGCGACATCGACACGCTGGTTATCACGGGTGGCGAAACAGATGTATGCGTTCTGGCCACGGTATTGGGGGCCATCGATTTCGGCTATCGCGTCGTTCTCGTCACGGACGCGCTATGCAGTTCTTCCGACGCAACCCATGACGCGTTGCTGACCGTCTATCACCAACGCTTCGCGCAGCAGGTCGAGACGATCGAGATGGAGACGCTTCTCTCCAGCTGGATTTGAAGCCGGGTTTGAGGCTCAAGCATCCAGATCGATCAAGGCAACGCCCAGTCCGGGGCGCTTGCTGCGGCGCAGATGGCCGGGTGCCTCCACCAACGTGACTTCAAGCGTCGGCCGAACGATGGCGTCAAGCAAATGTCCACCACGGGTGGTGCCGTCGCTCAATCCGAGCACCGCATGAACGTGTAGGCTGGGCTTGCCATCGTCGCCAAGCGCAACATCGCCGATCGCGCTCAACACTTCGCATTGTTCCTCGACCGGGATTCTGCGGTAGGTTTTTGCATCCGGATCAAACCAGCCCACCGTGGCTCTTTCGAAAGCGCCGATCGCGGTCAGGGAAGCGCCGTCGACCTTCCGGTCAGCCGCGAAATCCGTAAGCGCCGCGAATGCTTCCTCGCCGGGATCGAGCACGATGACAAATGTCCGTTGGCCACTGATTTCGTTGACGAGCCGTGATTTCATGGTTGTTCTCCGGACATCAGTCTGCTCCCCCTTCAATGAGCGTGGTGTTCGGCGTTCCGCTTGCGGGTTGCCGCAGCCTTCTTCGCCGATTCCGATCGGCTTGCGGCGGACCGCGACGCCGACGCCTTGCCGCCGGTCCTGCCGCCCTTATGCGCTGCCGGGTTGCCCGTATGCTTGCCGCGGCCGGAGCCGCCTTCCTTCTTGCCGCCGCCATCGTCCTTGTTGACGGTCGCCCACGCACGCCGCTCGGCTTCCTTTTCGGAAACCCCGCGCTTCTCATAGCCTTCGGCTATGTGGTCGGCCTTGCGCTCCTGCTTGTCGGTGTATTTCGATTTCTCGCCGCGTGGCATGACGGTTTCTCCTGTCTGATGGGATTTAAGCCTGAACGAAAAGCCGGTGGGTGAGTTCCAGCGCCGGGGACATTTAAGCCGGCATTATGAGGCCTGATGCGGCACGACAGAAAATCAGTCACAGCCATGTGAGGAGGGAACTTTGTGCTGGACGGGTGGTTTGGCTCGCTTGAGACCCAGCCAGCCAGGAGCCAGCCATGTCCGATGCCAAGATTTCCAATGGCCTGAGCAGACGCATGTTCATGACAGCCTCTGTTTCGGCGGCAGCGGCGGTGCCGCTCGCGACCTCCCAGACAAGAGCAGCCCAGCCAGCGTCGGCAAAACCGGCGAAGCCCCGCGACCTGTCGGCGGTTTCCATGCGTATCAACAAACAGGCCTACAACCTCGCCCTCGACAATCGTACGAGCCTGCTAGACGCTCTTCGCGATCATGTCGGCCTGACCGGCACCAAGAAAGGCTGCGACCACGGCCAGTGCGGCGCCTGCACCGTTCTGGTCGACGGAAAGCGGGTTCTGTCGTGCCTGAGCTTCGCCGTGATGAACCACGGCCGCGAGATCACCACGGTGGAAGGCCTGGCTTCGACGGACGGAGAACTCCATCCCGTGCAGCAGGCCTTTGTCGACCACGATGCCTTTCAGTGCGGATACTGCACACCGGGCCAGATCATGTCCGCCGTTGGCTGCATCGACGAGGGTCATGCCGGGTCGGAAGATGATGTTCGCGAATACATGAGCGGCAATCTCTGCCGTTGCGCTGCCTACCCGAACATCGTTGCGGCGATCGTCCAGGCGCGCGACCAGATCAGGAGGGCCTAGGATGCACCCCTTCGTTTATGAAAGACCAAGCAGCGTCTCCGCAGCGGTCACCATGGCGTCTCGTCGCGATGCACGACATATTCCGCCGACCGAAGCCGACGCGCAGTTTATTGCCGGCGGCACCAACCTGGCCGACTACATGAAGCTTGGCGTTGCGCGGCCAGAGCGATTGCTTGACCTCAACACGCTTGCCGAGCCGGCCTTGCGGCAGGTCAGGATCGGCAATGACGCCATCCGTTTTGGGGCGTTGGTCCGGATGGGGGAAGCTGCCGACAACAAAGACGTCAGGCGTCGTTGCCCGCTGCTTGCCGACAGCCTGAAGCTGGCCGCCAGCGGCCAGCTTCGCAACATGGCGAGCCTTGCCGGCAATGTGCTGCAACGCACGCGCTGTGAGTATTTCCGCGAGACATCATGGCCCTGCAACAAGCGTGAACCCGGCTCCGGCTGTGCCGCGATGGAGGGGTTCAACCGCCAGCATGCCATTCTCGGTACCAGCGATGCCTGCATTGCCACCTACCATGGCGATTTCGCACAGGCGCTGATAGCGCTCGATGCTTCTGTCGATATCGAAGGCGAGCGAGGCAAGCGTACCCTTGCCTTTGCCAAGCTGCATCGGCCGCCGGGCGACACGCCCAACATCGAGACGGATCTTGCCGCCGACGAACTCATCACTGCCATCGAAGTACCGCTCGCACCGTGGAGCAGCCGGTCGCGCTATCTGAAGATACGCGATCGCGAATCCTACGCGTTCGCGCTGGCATCGGCAGCGGTCGCCCTCGATATGGATGGCGACACGGTAAGAGGCGCGCGCGTCGCACTCGGCGGTGTCGCGACCGTGCCGTGGCGCGCAAGCGCGGCGGAAAACGCGCTGCAAGGCAAGGTGCTCGATGAAGCCGCGGCGCAGAAGGCTGCCGATGTCGCTTTCGCCGACGCCAGGCCGCGAGAACACAACGCTTTCAAGATACCGCTCGGCAAGCGCACGCTGGTGCGAGCGCTGCTCGAAACCCGAGACATGAAGGTCTGAGCCATGAACCAAGCCGCACCCGCTCCCAAGGAAAATCAGGGCGATCCGGTTGTCCGTATCGACGCCCGTCTGAAGGTCACCGGACAGGCAAGCTATCCGGCCGACATCGCCACGGCCAACGTCGCTTATGGCGCCCTTGCCACCAGCACCGTCGCCCGGGGCAAGGTTTCCGCGCTCCACACGAAAGACGCCAGTGCGGTGCCCGGTGTGCTGGACATCGTCACCTACGGCGACATGGACAAGACCGAGACGCCGAAGTTCGGCAACACCGGCGCGAGTTCGATCGGGCCTTTGCACGACAAGACGATTTTCCACGACGGCCAGATCATCGCTCTGGTCGTTGCCGAGACATTCGAGGCGGCCGAGGAAGCAGCGATGTTGATCCGCGCCGACTATGAGGACGAACCGCCCAGCGCCAGCTTCGATTCGAAGGGCACGAAGATGGAGCCTGCGGCAGGCAAAAACCCGATGTTCAAGGAAGATGCCAAGGCCGGCGACTTCGACGCCGCCTGGGCAGATGCGGCTGTGAAGATCGACCAGAAATACTCGACACCGACCCAGCACCACAACCCGATCGAACTGTTTTCGACCACGGCCATGTGGCAGGGCGACCAACTGACCATACACGAACCCTCCCAGAACGTGACCGGCTGGAAGGTGGAGCTGGCGCGCCAACTGAAGCTCGATCCGGCCAATGTGCGGATCATCAGTCCCTATATCGGTGGGGCCTTCGGCTCGAAGGGACCGATGACGGCGCGCACGGCGATCGTTGCCATTGCCGCGCAGCGGATCGGCCGTCCCGTCCGCTGCGTCGTCAGCCGCATGCAGGCTTTCGGCACACAAACCTATCGCGCCGAGACGCGGCATCGAATCCGCATCGGCGCAGGCAAGGACGGCCGCATCACCTCGTTCGGACATGAGGGCTGGGAGGTGACGTCACGCCCTGACCCTTATGTCGTCGGCGGCACATCCGCCACCGCCCGCATGTACGACTACGGCTCCGTCCTGACGCAGGTTTCATTGGTCCACGCCGACCGCAATACGCCTGGATACATGCGGTCGCCGCCGGAGACGCCTTACGTTTATGCGCTCGAGAATGCCATGGACGAAATGGCCGTTGCGCTCGGCATGGATCCCGTCGAGTTCCGCCGCATCAACGAGCCGCAGAAGGAACCGATCGGCGGCAAGCCGTTTTCCAGCCGTTCGCTCATCAAGTGCTACGATCAGGCCGCGGAGGCCTTCGGCTGGGCGAAACGCGAGCCCAAGGCCGGCTCGATGCGCGACGGCGACTGGCTGGTCGGCATGGGTTGCGCGACGGCGATCTATCCGACAGCCGCCGCACCCTGCGCGGCCAGGGTTCGTCTCACCGCCGATGGCGAGGTTCGGGTCCAGTGCGGCTCGCATGAAATCGGCACCGGCGTTCGCACCATCGCCGGACAGATGGCGGCCGAAAGGCTGGGGGTCGGCATGGACAAGATCAGCGTCGAGATGGGCGACAGTGCCCTGCCGCCGGCTCCGGTGTCGGGTGGATCGATCTCGACGGCCAGTGTCTGCTCGGCGGTCATGAAGGCCTGCGATGCCGTTCGCGAGAAGCTGTTCACCGCGGCAGCAGGCAAGGATGGTCCCCTGGCCGGCTCGGGTAACGCGAAGCTGGATATGGCCGACGGAAAGATCGTCGCCGAAACCGGCAAATCGGCAAAGCTCGCCGATGTCTTCAAGGCCATGCAGGTCGGCGCCATCGAGGAATATGCCGAGTTTGCACCCAAGGGCGCCTCACCGGAAGCATTGAACAAGCTCTATGCCGGACAGCCGGAATTCCATGGAGGAGAAGGCGATGAGGATTCGGTGAAATATGCCTTTGGCGCCGAATTCGTCGAAGTGCGCATCAACCGCCATACCCATGAAATCAGAGTGCCGCGCATCGTCGGTGCCTTCGCCGCCGGGCGCATCATGAACACGCGTACCGCACGCAGCCAGCTGATGGGCGGCATGATCTGGGGAATTGGCCAGGCCCTGCACGAGGCAACGGAGATCGACCAACGCACGGCGCGCTACGTCAACCGCGACCTGCAGGACTATCTGGTGCCGGTCAACGCCGACATCAAGCAGGTCGACGTGATCCTGGTCCCGGAAGTCGACCATGAAGTCAATCCTGCCGGCGTCAAGGGGTTGGGCGAACTCGGCAATGTTGGGACGGCTGCCGCCGTGGCAAGTGCGGTCTACCATGCCACCGGCAAGCGTATCCGCGATCTGCCGATCAGGGTCGAACATCTGATCGTCTGACGCATACCGTTTCGCGCCGGTCTTCCGCTGCAGTGACGAGCGTATCACTGCGACGCATGGCATCCAACACTGCGCGCGGCTCTCCCCGTCGACAGTCTTTCCCTTTGGGGCTTTTGCGCTCTTTCAGGACGCGTGGTCGACGCCAGGCGCCCCGTCGATGGCATCCCAGGCCGGCGGAAAGGGGTTGCGGTTTGCCCCCGAAAATCAGGAACTCCTCCCGTACCGGTACGTTGACCAGACAAGCCGGGACCCGATCCCGGCCTTCATCGGTGGCGGGTGACCCGCCACTGAAATTTCAACTCGAGTACAATGAAAGGCAAGGCCATGGGCTTCTTTTCGAAGGACATCAAGACACTCGACGATCTCTTCGTGCACACGCTGCGCGACATCTATTACGCCGAAAAGCAGATTGAGAAAGCGCTGCCGAAGATGATCGACAAGGCAACCGATCCGCAGTTGAAAGCCGGATTCGAAAAACACCTCGACCAGACAAGAGGCCATGTCGAGCGTGTCGAACAAGTGTTCGAATTGCATGGCGTCAAGGCCAAGGAGGTCAACTGCCCGGCTATCGACGGCATTCTCGAGGAAGCCGACGATGTCAGTGGTGACGTCGACGACAAGGAAGTCCTCGATGCGGCGCTGATTGCTTCGGCACAGGCCGTCGAGCACTACGAGATGACACGCTATGGCACGCTCATCGCCTGGGCAAAGCAACTCGGCCGCACTGACTGCGCCAACGTGCTGGCCAAGAACCTCAAGGAAGAACAGGCGACCGACCGCAAGCTCACCGAAATGGCGGAAAGCAAGATCAACTTGCAGGCGGCGGAATAAGACTGCTCCTGTCGACTGGCCGGCAGATGCGCCGGCCAGCCGACAGTTGAGCAATCTCAGCGGGACGGGTCGACACCCAGGGCCGCCGATTGCTTGCGCAATGCCTCGCGTTCATCCTGCGGCACATGTCGGGCTGCCGTGGTTTCCGCGTAGATGCGGTACGCCACATAAGCTAGCGCCACTGTGAAAAGCAGACGGGCCATTCATCCTGCTCCTGGCTCATACGTTTCGCTTCAACCGGCCTCAGTAACCTCCGACCACCGGCAAAATCTCGCCGGTGATGTAGCTGGAGCATTGCGGCGAAGCGAGAAAGACATAGGCCGGCGCGAGTTCTTCCGGTTGCGCGGGTCGTTTCATTGGCGTGTCCGCGCCGAATTTGGAGACATCTTCCGCCTCTTTGTCCGAGGGATTAAGCGGCGTCCACACCGGACCCGGTGCTACCGCGTTCACCCTTATGCCCTTGCCGATGAGATTGCCCGAGAGAGCCCGTGTGAAGGCATGGATGCCGCCCTTGGTCATCGAATAGTCGACCAGCTGCTTTGAGCCGTCGATGCCGGTTACCGATCCGGTGTTGATGATCGCCGAACCGGGCTTCATGTGCGGCACGGCTTCCTGTGCCATATGAAAATAGCCATAGAGATTTGTCTTTAGTGTCGTGTCGAAATGTTCCTCGGTCAGCTCGCCGAAATCGCTGGAGTGGATTTGGAAAGCTGCATTGTTGACCAGCACGTCGATGCGGCCAAATTCCTTCACGATCTGGGCCACCGCGTTGCGGCAGTGATCGCGATCGCTGACGTCGGCCTTGACCAGAACGCAGCGTCCGCCTTCCTTCTCCACTGCGGATTTGGTCTCTTCTGCATCCTTGTCCTCGGCCAGATAGACGATCGCGACGTCGGCGCCCTCGCGGGCGAACAACACCGCCACCGAACGGCCGATGCCGGAATCGCCGCCCGTGATGAGCGCTACTTTGCCGTCGAGTTTTTTCGATCCGAGATAGTACGGCGCATCGTACAGCGGCGCCGGCTCTATCGCCCATTCATGTCCCGGTTTCGGCTGGTGCTGTTCGGGGAAGGGCGGCTCGGGATATTCGCGGGCGCCAGCCTGCAGGGCCCCTTGCTGCTTGCCATTGCCTTTCGACTTGTCCTTGGCATCGATGCCACGTTGGATATGGCGCTGCTTTGCCGCTTCGCCGGCTATTTCCGACTTCATCTGCATCATCGTCTCCTTGGCTAGCTTGGAGAAGAAGCAACGCATGGCGGACGAAAAGGTTTATGGCTGACGTATCATTCCTTCAAACACCTCGGCGTTTGCAACCCGACGATCTTGGGGTGTCTGCCCTCAGGCCGCCGGCTGCATCGCCGCCCTCAGCAGCATGCCGAACAGGTCGCGCGGTTCGTCGGGGTCGGCGAGCAGGTCAAGCTCCTCGTAGAGGCCGGTCGCCTGCAGCTGGTCGCGCACATAGCGCAGCGCCGAAAAATCCTCGATGGCGAAGCCGACCGAATCGAACAGCGTGATCTGCTTGGCATCGCGGCGGCCTTGGGTCCTGGCGGCGATCACCTGCCAGAGCTCGGTCACCGGATGGTCAGGATCAAGCTGCTGGATTTCGCCCTCGATGCGCGTCTGCGGTGGGAATTCGACGAAAATCTCGGAGCGCAGCAGGATGTCCCTGTGCAGTTCCGTCTTGCCGGGGCAGTCGCCGCCGACCGCGTTGATGTGGACGCCGGAGCCGACCATGTTGTCGGTGAGAATGGTGGCGCACTGCTTGTCGGCGGTAACCGTCGTGATGATGCCGGCACCTTCAACCGCTTCCTGCCCGGTCTCGCAGATGGTGATATCAAACCCCATGCCGGCAAGGTTCTTCGCGCATTTCAGCGAAGCCGGCCGGTCGATGTCGTAGAGCCTCAGCCGGTCGATGCCAGTCAGCGCCTTGAAGGCGATCGCCTGGAATTCCGACTGGGCGCCGTTGCCGATGATGGCCATGGTGCGGGTGCCGTGCGGCGCCAGATACTTGGCCGCGACGGCGGATGTGGCGGCGGTGCGCAGTGCGGTCAGGATGGTCATCTCGGTGAGCAGCATCGGATAGCCGCTGCCGACATCGGCGAGCACGCCGAAGGCGGTGACCGTCTGCAGACCCTGGCGCATGTTCTTCGGATGGCCGTTGACATATTTGAAGCCATAGAGGCGTCCGTCGCTCGTCGGCATCAGCTCGATGACGCCGTCATGGCTGTGCGAGGCGATGCGCGGCGTCTTGTCGAACAGGTCCCAGCGGCGGAAGTCCTCCTCGATGTAGCCGGCGAGCTCGGTCAGAAAGCGCTCGACACCGATGG
Organism: Mesorhizobium opportunistum WSM2075; assembly: GCF_000176035.2. Classification (NCBI taxonomy): domain Bacteria; kingdom Pseudomonadati; phylum Pseudomonadota; class Alphaproteobacteria; order Hyphomicrobiales; family Phyllobacteriaceae; genus Mesorhizobium; species Mesorhizobium opportunistum. The sequence goes on from NC_015675.1 coordinate 3,143,366, forward strand.
CATTCACCAGTTTCATCATGCGGTCGACGCTGACGAAGGGGACGATGTTCAGCTTTGCGGTGGTCATGATCAGAAACTCCCGGAATGGCTGAGGGTGGGGCGATCCATGATGCGGCGGCCCATCAGGCTTGCCGTCAGGTCGACCATCAGCGTCGCGGTGCGGCCGCGTTCGTCCAGGAAGGGGTTCAGTTCGACCAGATCCAGGCTGGAGACGAGGCCGCTGTCGGACAGCATTTCCATCACCAGATGCGCCTCGCGCAAGGTCGCGCCGCCGGGAACGGTGGTGCCGACCGCAGGCGCGATCGAGGGATCGAGGAAGTCGACATCGAGGCTGACATGCAGCAGCCCGTCTTGCGCCGCCACACGCGCCAGGAAAGCGCGCAGCAGCGGCGCGATGCCGTGTTCGTCGATGGCGCGCATGTCGTGCACGGTCACGCCTGCCCGGTTGAGCGCTTCGCGTTCGGCCGGGTCGACGCTGCGCAGGCCCATGGCGCAGATCCGCTTGGGATCGACCGCTGCCGGCAGGTCCGGAAAATAGCCGCCGAAACCAGGCTGGCCGCTGGCGTAGGCAAGCGGAACACCATGCAGATTGCCGCTGGCCGTGGTGTCCAGCGTATGGAAATCGGGATGCGCGTCGAGCCACAGCACGAACAGTGGCCGGCCGGCTTCGGCGGCGCGACGGGCGAGACCGGAAACGGTTCCTGCCGAGATCGAATGGTCGCCGCCGAGAAAGATAGGCATGGCGTCGGCGCTGACGTCATAGGCGGCCTCGGCGATACCGGCCGTCCAGGCCGAAATCTCCGGCAGCGCCTTCAGCGCCAGATTGCCATGCGCGAGCGGCCGCACGGTTGCCGGCAGGATCGTGCCAAGGTCCGCAACCTGATGGCCAAGCTCCCTGAGCGCGCCGGCAAGCCCGGCGGTCCGCAAGGCGCTCGGCCCCATTTCACAGCCCATGCGGCCGGCACCGTCCTGCACAGGCGCACCCAAGATCTTGCAATCCACTCGACCATTCTCCTCAAAGAAGCTGAGAGCAGTTGAAACCCACGCGGCCGGCAGAATGAATAGGCCTGATTGGCAAAATCACCGAAAAGACTTATCGTTCTGATCAATCAGACTGCCATATTGGACAAAAATGGATTCACTCGACCAAAAGCTGATCACGTTGCTGCGCCATAGCGCGCGGCGGAGCATCTCAGACCTGGCAAGCGATCTCGGCGTTTCCCGCGCCACGGCAAGGGCGCGGATGGAGCGGCTCGAACAGTCGGGACAGATCATCGGCTACACCGTGATCCTGCGGGCCGAAGCGATCAGCTCGGCGGTCAGGGGCATCATGATGATCGAGATCGAAGGCCATGCCGCCGATCGCGTCATCCGTGCACTTGGCGGCTTTGCGGAGGTCGCGACCATTCATACCACCAACGGTCGCTGGGACCTTGTGGTCGAACTCAATACGGCCACCCTTACCGATTTCGATGCGATCCTGCGACGCATCCGGCTCGTTCCCGGCATTACCGGCAGCGAGACGAGCCTGCTGCTTGCCACGCCCCGCAGCACCAAAGCCCGGCTTTAGCGACACTATCGGGGACCCGTCGCCTAACAGGCCGGGGCAGTTTCGATCTTCTGATGCGCCGTGCGGTTCGGTCCCTGGCCGGCAAATCGCGGCGAGGCAAACCGCCAGCACGGAACTTTTGTGGCGGTGGCGATTTTGGATGTAAGATGGAATCGGAACGGCCAGGAGGGGTGTTGCCGATGACGACGAAACGGTTTGCGATCTGCGCTCTTGCCCTGGCAATGGCTTGCGGCATGTCCCCATCAGCATTGGCCGGCGCCAGGCATCGCCATTATCAGGTTGAACGGGAACGCTACGTTCCCGCCGAAGACGATCTCATCGACTTCCTGTTCGGCGGCCCGCGCTATTATGACCAGCAGTTGTTCACCACCGCCGCCGGCGCATGTTCCTATCACCGGGTGGGGCCGGACGCGAATGCGACGAACAAGATCAACGATCACCATTGCGGGAAATGAACGGCCCTCGCCGGGAATCCGGCGAGGACGTCGCGAACGCCGCCCCGGTTACCGGTGCCGACACGCGGCCGGCATGACGTCGTCTGAACGATAAAACACTCATCCCAGGACCCATGGCCGGCCGCTCAATTCCGCGGCCGTTTCGTGGGCATGGCTGTCGGCCATTGCGCATTGGCGATTTCAAGGTATGATGAAAATCGCCAACTATGAGACAAATATGAAAAAAAACTCCAAACCTGTGGCCGTCGAAGCAGCAACGGCCAAGGATGCGCCTGAAATCGCGCGCTTGTTGAGCTGGGCCTTCGGCTTCGGCAAGGCGCGGTCCGATGAATACATCGCCAATGTCGGCCTTGGCGCGCTCAGGCTGCTGCGGGGCGAGGGTGGGCGTCCGCATGCCTGCGCGGCGCTGCTCGATACGGCGCATGTCTTCCACGGCAAACCGGTGCCGGCGGCCAACATCGCGCATGTGGCGATCGCGCCGGAGTGTCGCGGCCGGGGGCTGGCGGTGCCTTTCGTCGACGCGTTATGCGCGGAGGCGCAAGGCAAAGGCGCCGTTGTCGCCACGCTGTTTGCCTCGACGCGGCCGGTCTACCGCAAGAGCGGCTTCGAGCTCGCCGGCCATGAGATCGTCTATGAAGCCGAGACGGCCAGCCTGCCGGCGGTGAGTCGGCTCGCCTTCGAGCGCGTCGAGTTGGACGATCCGCGCCTTGCCGCCGCCTATGCCGTCAAGGCGGGCCGCGAGGCCGGGCTGCTCAGCCGTGGGCCAGCGCATTGGAACGAACTGTGGCGAGAGCCGACCGACGCGCTCGCCGCCTATCTGGCGGAAGGCGATGCGGCCTATGTGATCCTAGATATGGGCGACGAGGCCCGTCTCGATGTCCGTGACTGGCACGCCGCTTCCCCTGACGCCGCGCAAGGGCTGCTGTCGTTCCTGGCCAGGTTCCGCTCGGTCTATCCGATCGTGCGCTGGCATGGCGGCCCGCAGGACGATCTGGTGGCGGCGATGCCTGACAAGGGCTGGCGGCTCGCCCATCAGGAGGAATGGCTGTTGCGGGTGCTCGATCCGGCCGCGGCGCTCCGCCAGCGCGGTTACCATGCCGACGACATCAGGCTGGCACTTAGCATCGGGCCGGCGGACACGGCGCTGGAGATCGAGATCAGGGGTGGTGCCGTCGAGGTTCGCGAGACGACCGCCGGTTATCAGACCGTTGCCCTGCAGGCCTCGGCATTCGTGCAGATATTCACGGGCTTTCGCAGCGCCTCGAAACTGGCGCAGTATGGCCAGGTGGTGGGCGATGCGACTGCCATACGTCTGTGTGATCAGCTGTTTGCCGGCCCGCCGCCCTGGGTGGCGGAACATTTCTAGCAACAAGGACCTTTCATGACATACGCGCTTATCGCCTCGCTGAGGGCGGCGGCTGGAGACATGACGCCGGCGCTGGCGCGCGTCGCCGAAACAGTGCTGGCGCAGCCGGACGCCACTTTGCGCCAGAGCATCACCGAGCTTGCCGAGGCGTCCGCCTCGTCGGAGGCCAGCGTCATGCGCTTCTGCCGCGACCAGGGTTTTGCCGGCTTCCAGGACTTCAAGCTGGCGCTGGCCAAGGAACTGGCCACCGACGAGCGGGCGCGGGACATCGGCTTGCCGACCGATGACATCCAGCGGCTGGTGGAAACCGCCATCATCTCGCTGCGCGAAACCGAGCAGCTGATTGTCAGGGAAGACATTGCCAAGGCTGCGCGGCAGCTGCTGGCGGCGACGGCGATCGACTGCTTCGGCATCGCCGCTTCCGCCATCACGGCGCAATACCTCGCCTACAAGATGACCCGTATCGGCAAGCTCAGCCGCGCGCTCGGCGACGCTCATCTGGCGGTCATGGCGGCGGGAACCACGCAGAAGGGCACCGTGCAGGTGGTGATATCGAGTTCGGGTTCGACCATAGACGCGGTGCGGATCGCCGAGCTTGCCCGATCGCAAGGTGCCTTCGTCATCGGCATATCCAACCGCTCCAAAAGCCCGCTGGTCGCCGCCTGCGATCTCGCCCTGATCGCGTCCTGGCCGGAAACGCCGCTGACCGGCGGCGCCTTCCCGTCGAAGATCAGCCAGCTTTTGATCGTCGATGCGCTGGCGGCCGAGATGATGCGGCAGGATCCGGCGCGGCTCGCGCTGCTCGGGCGCACGGCGGAGGTCGTGAGTGACCGCAGCTTCTGATCGCGCGGTCTTCGCCGTCGACATCGGCGGGACCAAGATCGCCGCCGCCGAAGTGCGCGGCGGGCGGTTGCTGGACAGGCGCCAGACGGCAACGCCGAGGACGGGCAGGGGCGACGATCTGGTCGCGGCGATCGCCGGTCTTGCGCCCAGGCACGCTTTCGACGCCATCGCCGTCGCCACCACCGGAATCGTTCGTGACGGTGCTCTGACCGCGCTCAACCCGCAGACACTGCCGATCGAGAACGGCTACCCGCTGGCCCGAGCGCTCGAAAAGGCGCTCGGCGTGCCGCCGCTCGTCGTCAACGATGCCCAGGCTGCGGCCTGGGCCGAGTTCTCGCTCGGCGCCGGTCGTGGCTTCCGCAACTTCGCGTTCTTCACCGTCTCCACCGGCATCGGTTGCGGCCTGGTGATCGACGGCCGCCTGCAGACCGGCGCGACGGGACTTGCCGGCCATTCCGGGCACATGATGGCCGATCCCGGCGGCGCGATTTGCGGGTGCGGCCGGCGCGGCTGCCTGGAGACGATCGCGTCTGGCACAGCACTCGCCCGTCGCGGCAGTGAGCGGCTCGGCCGCCCGGTTGGCGCGCCTGACCTGTTCGCGGCCGCCAGGCAAGGCAATGCGATCGCCGCCGAGGTGATCGCCTCCGCTGTCGACGCGCTGGTCGACGGCTTCGCCGATCTGACGGCGGCCGTCGATGTCGACTGCTTCGCGGTCGGCGGCGGCGTCGGGCTGGCGGATGGGTTCATTGCCGCCCTGGAGGCGCGCTCCCGGCTGTTGCCTGCCGTCTTCCAACGCCCCATCGTCGCAGCGCAGGCGGGCGCCGATGCCGGTCTGTTAGGGGCCGCACTGCTTTCTGAAGGAAATTTTCATCTAAAATAATTTCTTGACAAAAAGTTTCATCCACGGTTGATTGCAGGGGTAACGCTCGAAGGAGAAACCCAGGTGCAAGGCGATCTACTTGCTCAGCTCGATGGAATGCTGGTCGTCTCGTGCCAGGCTGAATCCCGCATGCCGCTCGACGCCCCTGAGCACATTGCCGCCATTGCCCGATCGGTCATCCTTGGCGGCGCGGCCGGTGTGCGCATCGAGGGTGTCGCCAATATAGAGGCGGTCCGCCGGCGCACCGGCGTTCCCATCATCGGGCTGATCAAGGCCCGCCGTGCCGACACCGAAATCTACATCACGCCGACGCTCGCCAACGTGGCGTCGATTATCGACGCCGGGGCCGACATCGTCGCTCTTGACGCCACCAACCGGCCGCGCCCGACGGATCTTGAGGCGATGTTCGGTGCGATTGCTGCCAAGGGGCGCCTGTCGATGGGCGATGTCAGCACGCTCGACGAGGGCAAGCGCGCCATCGATGCCGGCGCCTCGCTGATCAGCACCACCATGGCCGGCTACACGCCTTATTCCAACCAGCAGCGCGGGCCGGATTTCCAGCTGATGGGGCAGCTTGCCGGCGCCGGCCTGCCGTTCGTCGCCGAGGGCCGCATCTGGACACCGCAGGAGGCGGTCCGCTGCTTCGAGCTCGGCGCACGCTTTATCGTCGTCGGCGGTGCCATCACACGGCCCGACGCCATAACCCGCGGCTTCGTCGATAAGGTCGCGTCGTGGAGCGCCGATCCGCAATTGAAGAGGAACAAGTCATGATCAAGCGCCACCGCGTCGCCGTTATCGGTGCGGGCTTCATGGGCTCCATGCACGCCGCCATCTTCGCTGGCATGGTCGGCTGCGAACTGGCGGCGATCGTCGATCCCAACCTGGAACTGGCCGGCGCTGTAGCCGCCAAGGCGCCGGGCTGCAAGGTCTACCCCAGCCATGAGGCGCTGCTGACGGGCGAACGCGATCTCGACCTCGTCTCGATCTGCACGCCCGACAACCTGCATCTGGCGCCGGCGGTTGCCGTGGCCAAGGCCGGCATCAACATCTTCGTCGAGAAGCCGATCTCTTCCACCATCGAGGATGCCAAAGCCATCATCGCTGCCTGCGAGGCGGCCAAGGTCAAACTCGGCATCGGCTACCTCCTGCGCTTCGATCCGCGCTATGCGGCGGCCAAGGAATTGATGACTTCGGGCAAAATCGGCGAGCCGATCCACATCTACGCCCGGCGCAACAGCGCCCGCACCGAAGGCCCCAAGCGCTATGGCGGCAAGCTGCCGCTGGCGCTGCATGTCACCGTGCACGACGTCGACATGGTGCTGTGGATGCTCGACGGGCAGCACCCGGTTTCGGTCTATGCCCAGCAGACCGACATTCTGCTCGGCGCCTCGGGCACGCAGGACAGCCTGGCCGCGATCGTGCGCTTCTCCGGCGGCACGGTGGTGAACTTCGAAAGCGCCTGGTCGCTGCCGGCCGGCGCGCGCCACATGATCGATGCCCGCATGGAGCTGATCGGCACCGAAGGCTCGTTCGAGGTCCAGTGCGGCGACAGCGGCCTCTACTACGCCAGCAACGAAACATCGCGCGAGATCGACACCCAGCATTGGCCTGTCGTCAACGGCCGTCTCGACGGCGACCTGGCGCGCCAACTGGGCGGCCTGCTTGCCTGGCTGGACGGGGCCGACATGCCGATCGCCAGCGGCCGCGATGCCCTTCGTTCGCTCGAACTCACCCTGGCGATGATGCAGTCGGCGCAGAGCGGCGAAATCGTGCGTCTCGGCCAGGCGTGATGCTCGAACAGACACAGAGAATTTGAAACGAGGCCAGAGTGGCCCAACAATGGGAGACGAGAAATGTTTAACAGACGCAATGTGTTGATGCTTGGCGTGGCCGCGGCCGCGCTTGCCACGGCCCTGCCGGCTTTCGCGCAGGACAAGCCGTTCGACGGGGTGCAACTGTCGGTGCTGCTCGAAGGCCATCCGACGACCGACGCCATCCAGAGGCTGTTGCCGGAATTCAAGCAGGTGACCGGCATCGACGTGGCGCTCGAAATCGTACCCGAGCAAGACATCACGGCCAAGGAATTGCTGGAATTCTCCTCCAAGTCCGGCCGCTATGACGTCGTCCAGAACAACATCATCTACCTGCCGGGTTTCGTGAAGTCGGGCTATGTCGTGCCGCTCGACGATTTCCTGGCCAAGCACAAGGAGAATTTCGACAGGGCCGATTTCGTGCCCGGCTATTTCAACACCAACGTGGTCGACGGCAAGGTCTACGGGCTGCCGGTCTACGGCGAGAGCACCTTTGTCATGTACCGCAAGGATCTGTTCGAACAGTACGGACTTGCGGCGCCGAAGACGTTCGAGGACATCGAGAATGCTGCCAAGACGATCTCCGAAAAAACCAACAAGCAGATCGCCGGCATCACCATGCGCGGCCAGCAAGGCATCCAGGGCGTCTATGTCTGGGCCGCCTATCTGTGGGGTTTTGGCGGCTCGTTCCTCGACGCCGGCGGCAAGTCGGCGCTGGCGACGCCGGAGGGTGCCGCCGCACTTGAAGCCTTCACCAAGGTGCTGAAGGATTACGGTCCGGTTGGTGTCGCCAATTTCGGCTGGGAAGAAAACCGACTGCTGTTCCAGCAAGGCAAGGCGGCGATCACCCTCGATGCCACCGTCAACGGCGCCTACAACGAGGATCCCACCGTCTCCACGGTCGTCGGCAAGGTCGGCTATGTGCCGGTGCCGATGAAATCCTCCTCGCCCAAGGGCGGCTCGTCCTCGCTCGCCGTGCACTCGATGTATGTCTCGGCCGAATCCAAGAATCAGGAAGCGGCTGCTTTGTTCGCCGCCTGGGCGACCGCCAAGGAGCAGCAGCTGAAGGCGATCGAAACCGATCCGAATTCCGGGGTGACCTCGCTTTCGGTGCTGAACGGCGAGGCATTCGGCAAGCGCTACGGCGCCTTCAAGGACGGCATGATCGCCGCAATCAATGCCGGCAATCCGCAATACCTGCCGACGGTCGAGCAGGCCAACGAGATCATCAACAACACCGGCATCGCTGTCTCCAAGGCGCTTGCCGGCACGGCCAGTGCCGTCGATGCCTTGAAGGAGGCGGACGAGGCCAACAACGCCGCGCTCGCCCGATAAGCGGGTAAGGCGTGCCCTGCCGCGTGCGCTCCCTGTGCGCGGCAGGGCGAAATCCTCAACGAGTGGATTGAGACCGTGGCGACAGCAGCATCGGATCCGACCAGGCATTTCTTCCAGCCGATCATCGTCTGCCTGACCGTGGCTTCGGTCGCGCTGACGCTGTTCGTGATCTGGATTTCTTTGCACGATCTGTCGCTGATGCGCGCCGGACGGGAAAAGTTCGTCGGCCTCGACAATTACCTGCGCTTCTTCGGCGATCCGCGCGCCATGGCGGCGCTGTGGCGCACGGTGCTGTTCACGACGCTGGCGACGGTGATCGAGATCGCGCTCGGGCTTGCCGTCGTGCTTTTCCTCGACCGCGACTTCGCCATGAAACGGCTGGTGAGGACGCTGCTTCTGGTGCCGATCATCATGACGCCGGTGGTCGTCGGGCTGACCTGGCGCTTCCTGTTCGATCCCGCCACCGGTATGGCGAACTATCTTCTGTCACTGGCCGGCATATCCCAGGTCGACTGGCTGGGCAGTCCTCAACTGGCGCTGTTTTCGGTGCTGATCGCCGACATCTGGCAGTGGACGCCCTTCGTCATCCTCTTGGTGATGGCGGCACTGGAATCGGCACTCACCGATCCGCTGAACGCCGCCCGCGTCGACGGCGCGCGCGAATGGCAGGTGACCTGGTATGTGCTGCTGCCGATGCTGCGCCGGGCGCTCGCCATCGTCGCGCTGATCCGGGCGATCGACAGCATCAAGGCCTTCGACCTGTTCTACATCATGACGCGCGGCGGGCCGGCGCTTTCGACCGAGACGCTGAACTATTACGGCTACATCGTCGCCTTCACCAATTTCGACATTTCCTACGCGCTCGCCATCGCCGTCATCCTGACCATCTTCACCAATGTCGCGCTCCTGACCATGTACAGCGTGCTGTTTCCGAAAGCGGGAGAGCGCTGATGGGCCGGCGTACGGTTTTCTATGTCGGGCTGCTCATGCTTTTGCTGGCGGTGCTGTTCCCGCTCTACTGGGTGGTGGTGACTTCGTTCAAGACGACGCGCGACGCCTTCGCCATTCCGCCGGTCTGGCTGTTCAGCCCGACGCTCGACAACTATCGCACTGTGTTCGCCAATCGCGGCTTCCTTAGCGCGTTTGCCAATTCCTTCATCATTTCCATCCTGTCCAGCGCGCTGGCGGTGGCCATCGGCTCGGTCGCCGCCTACGGGTTGGCGCAGCAGCCGGGCGACCTGCGCCGCTCCAAGGAAAAGTTCATCCTCAGCCTGCGCATCGCGCCGGCGCTGCTGTTTGTCATTCCGATGTATTACCTGGCGACCCGAATCGGCGCGCTCAACCAGCACTGGCTGCTGATTGCGGCCTATGCCTTCGTCAATGTGCCGTTCGCCATCTCGCTGCTGATCACCTTCTTCGACGACATCCCGAAGGAGCTGCGCGATGCGGCCCGCGTCGACGGCGCGCGTGAGTTCAGCGTGTTCTGGCATGTCTACCTGCCAGCGGCGCGCGGCGGCATCGTCGCGACGCTGATTCTCTGTGTGCTGTTCACCTGGAACGAGTTCTTCGTCGCCCTGGTGCTGACCGGCCGCGACACGCAGACCCTGCCGGTCTCCATCACCTCGTTCCTGACCTTCCAGGGCATCCAGTGGGGCGCGCTGACCGCCGCCGCCACGCTCATCATGCTGCCGATGATCGTGCTTGGCGTTCTGGTGCAGGGGCAGATCGTGCGCGGCATGACGCTGGGCAGCGTGAAGGGCTGAGGGGGAAACGATGGCGAATTTGTCTATACGGTCGGTGTCGAAATCCTACGGTGCGGTCAACGTGCTGGACGATGTCTCGGTCGAAGTCGAGGAAGGCTCCTTCGTCGTGCTGCTCGGGCCTTCGGGCTGCGGGAAGTCGACGCTGCTGCATGCGATTGCCGGGCTCAACCCGATCGATTCCGGCACCATCGTCATCGGCGACCGCAACGTCACCAATCTTCCCGCGCGAGAGCGCGACGTGGCGATGGTGTTTCAGTCCTACGCGCTCTATCCGACCATGTCGGTGGCCGAGAACATTGCCTTTCCGCTGAAGATGCGCGGACTAGACCGCAAGACGTCAGGCGAGAAGGTCGATGCGGTGGCGAAGCTGCTGCAGATCGAACCCTTGCTGGGTCGCAAGCCACGTGAGTTGTCCGGCGGCCAGCGCCAGCGCGTCGCCATCGGCCGGGCACTGGTGCGCGATCCCAGACTGTTCCTGTTCGACGAGCCGCTCTCCAATCTCGACGCGGCGCTGCGCACGGAACTGCGCGCCGAGATCAAGCGCCTGCACCAGTCGATCCGCCGCACCATGGTCTATGTGACGCACGACCAGACCGAAGCGCTGACGCTGGCCGACAAGATCGTCGTGCTGAAAGCCGGCAAGATCGAGCAGATCGGCACGCCGCTGTCGCTCTACGACGATCCCGACAACGCCTTCGTCGCCGGCTTCATCGGCTCGCCGCGCATGAACTTCCTCAATGCGAAGGTGGCCGAGGACGGGAAAGCCGTACTTGTCGGCGATGCCAGGGTCGATATCTCTCATCTCACGACGCGGCTTGGCAGTGGCCAAGACGTTACCCTGGGCATCAGGCCGGAGCATCTCGACGAAAAGCAGGGCGTCGAGCTTGCGCTGGCCGTCGATGTCACCGAACGCCTGGGATCGACCTCCTACGTGCACGGCGCGCTGCCCAGCGGCGAAACGGTGGTCGCCGAACGGCGCGAGGACCAGCCGCGTTTCGGCGAGACGATCACGCTGCGTTTCCTGCCCAGCCGCACCCGCATCTTCGACGCGCAGGGGTTGCGCATTCGCTGATCCTGTTTGGTGCTGCCTCAGGCCGTTCCCCATCCCGGAAAGCGGTCCGGGCGCAGCCATTCCTGTGTTGGATTGCCATCGCCCGACAGCGCCGCGTCGACCAGCCAGCGCGCGGTGGCGGGTGCGGCATGCATGCCGATCGAGCCCATGCCGCCATGCACGAACAGCCCCTCGACAGCGGTCCGGCCAGCGACCGGCAGGCCGTCGGACAGCATCGGTCTGTTTCCGGGATAGACGTTCTTGACCTGCGGAGAGCCGAGACCGGGGAGCATGCGCAGCGTGCGGCCGGCGATACGGCTTGCCATGTCGGTGTTGCGGACGAGGTCGCGAAAGGCGGGCTGGACGGAGGCGCCGAGCCTGGCATCGCCGCCGCGCATCGGGTTGAGGCAGATGGCCTCGACGGCCGGTTGGTCGTCGCGCTGGGCGGCGACATCGGCGAGGCCATCGAGCCTCATGCGCCGGCCGAGTTCCTCCTGATCCGGCCAGGTCAGTTCCTCGACGATCCAGGGCAATTCGAAGTCGAGCTTGCCCAGTTGGATCAGCCAGCCGCGTCCGGCGGTGAGGGGTAAGCCGGGCAGCGGTCCATCGCCCACGGTGCGCCGCAGAAGGTCCGACATCCACAGTCCGTTGGCGATGAAGACGAGATCGGCGGGAACGATGCCCTGGTCGGTCAGCACGCCCTGCACCTTGCCGCCCCTGGAGAAGATCTGGGCGACGCGCAGGCCTGTCCGGATCGTCGCTCCGGCCTCGCGGGCGGCATGGGCGAAGGCGTGTGTCGCTCCCATCGGCTCCAGCGTCCATGCGCGGCCGACGCTGTAGCCGCCGGCCACCTTGAAGCCGATGCGCGGATGGTCGCGCGCCAGATCCTTGCCCATGATCTTTTCCATCGGTACGCCCGCCGCCCGGTAGCGGTCCGCCACCGCGGCAGCGGCTTCGAAGCTCCCCTCATCCTCGGAGATCAGCAGATGCGCGATTGCCGCGAATTCGAAGGGAACAGGTCCGTCGGCAAGCTCGGCGTAGACCGCGACGCTGGCATCCAGCAGTTCGACCACCTCCTTTTGTGGGCCGCTGAGCAAGGTGCCGGTGTTTCGCCCCGAGGACTCCGCGGCGATCATGCTCTGCTCAAGGATGGTCGTCTTGAAGCCTCGGCGAGCCAGCTCGTAGCCGAGCGAGCAGCCGGCAATGCCGCCGCCGATGACCAGGGCGTCCACCGGCGCCTTGCCGAAATCCCTGACGATGGCCATCGTGCCCCCTCCATCAATGCCTTCATTCTCGTATACTCGTATACGAGAATGAAGAGCCGCATTCAAGAGCTTCCGGCTGCCACGCAATCAGCACGGCACAATTTTGCCGGACCAAGGCCCGTTCTTTACGATTTGCCGTGGCGTCTACGAGGCTCGCATGAGTTTGCCGTAGCGCTTGACCAGCCGATCGCGCTTCAGGCGCGTCAGCCTGTGCGTCCAGAAGAGCCCGTCGAGCTGATCGATCTCATGCTGGTGACAAACCGCCAGCAGACCATCGGCGTTCTCGAACTGCTCGTTGCCATCCAGATCCTGATAGCGAACGATTATGCGCGCGTGTCGCTCGATATCCTCGGTGACGCCGGGCATCGAAACGCTGCCTTCCGCATGACGGATCATTTCGGTCGAGGCGTGGACGATCGATGGATTGACGTAGATCCCCGGCTTTGCGGCGGAAGGCAGCTGGATCACCACCAGGCGTCTCAAAATGCCGATATGCGGGCCGGTGATGCCGATCCCGGGCGCCGCGTGCATGGTGTCGACGAGATCGCCGGCCAAACCGTGCAAGTCGCTGTCGAACAGTTTTACAGGTTCAGCCACCGCGCGGAGGAGGGGATTGGGGAACCTTATGATCGGCCGAACCGCCATGGAGCTCGTCCTACGTCACGATTCGGCCAGGCAAGCACGGATTTCCGCATCGTGTTCGCCACGCGCCGGGCTTGCGGCAGGCGAGCACCGCGCCCTTGCCGAAAAACGCGGTGCCGCCGCCGCTTGAAGAGCACCGTCCACCGTCAGCCATGTACCGCGGGCGGCCATGTGCGGATGCAGTGCTGCCTCCCACGGGCCAAGTACCGGCCCGACGCAGGCGTCCGACCCTTCGAACAGCTTGACCCATTCGCCGCGGGATTTCTCTGCAAAGATCGCCGCCAGCCGGTTGCCGAGCTCCGGCCAGAGATCGCGGTCGAATTGGTTGGCGAATTCCGGATCGGCGGCGAGGCCAAGCCGGTCGAGGAACAGCGCATAGAATTTCGGCTCGATGCACTGGATGCTGATGAAGCCGCCATCCGCGGTGCGGTAGACGCGGCACCAATGCGGCCCGTCGAGGAGGCTTTGGCCGCGCTCGGCGGCGAGCGCGCCGGATGGGGCAAGCGACATCAACAGGTTCATCATGTGGGCCGAGCCGTCGACGATCGCCGCGTCGACGACGCTGCCTTTGCCACCGGCGCGCGCGTTCATGATGGCGGCGAGCATGCCGATCACCAGATAGAGCGCGCCGCCGCCTATGTCGCCGACCAGCGTCGGCGGCGACATAGGCACCTCTCCTGGCAAGGAGCCGTACCAGAGCGCACCGGACACGCCGATATAGTTCATGTCGTGACCGGCGGTGCGGGCGAGCGGGCCATCCTGGCCCCAGCCTGTCATCCGGCCGTAAACCAGCTTCGGGTTGACGGCGAGGCAGGCATCCGGGCCGAGCCCGAGACGTTCCATGACGCCGGGCCGGAAACCCTCGATCAATCCATCGGCGGTGGCGACCAGGCGCATCAGCACGGCGGCGTCGGCGGCATCCTTGAGGTCCAGCGCGATCGAGCGCTTGCCGCGATCGAGCAGCGAGCGTTCGGGGACGCCGGGCATCGGCGCCTGCTTGCGGTGGACGACGATGACATCGGCGCCGAGATCGGCAAAGAGCATGCCGGCAAAGGGGGCTGGCCCGAGCGCCTCGATCTCGACGATGCGGGTTCCCTTCAGCATTCCGCCCTCCATGGCGTTCAGGCTCGGCATCGCGCACTTTGGTATCGCCTGCTTTTGGTACCGTGCAGGGCGACGGTGTGTAACCCTGCCGTTTTGGCATTGAAGCACGTGCCGCGGGCATATACTTCAGGACCATGAAAAAAATCGGTTTCCTGTCATTCGGGCATTGGACGCCCTCGTCGCAATCGCAGGTGCGCTCGGCGAGCGATGCGCTTCTGCAATCCATCGATCTTGCCGTCGCCGCCGAGCAGCTTGGCGCCGACGGCGCCTATTTCCGCGTGCACCACTTTGCCCGCCAGCTCGCCTCGCCATTCCCGCTTTTGGCGGCCGTCGGCGCCAAGACCAGCCGCATCGAGATCGGCACGGCGGTCATCGACATGCGCTACGAGAACCCGCTCTACATGGCCGAAGATGCCGGTGCCGCCGACATCATCGCTGGCGGGCGGTTGCAGCTCGGCATCAGTCGCGGCTCGCCCGAGCAGGTAATCGATGGCTGGCGCTATTTCGGCTATGTGCCGCCGGAAGGCAAAAGCGACGCCGACATGGCGCGGCACCACGCCGAGGTCTTCCTCGACACGCTGCGCGGCGAAGGCTTCGCCCAACCCAACCCACGGCCGATGTTCCCCAACCCGCCCGGCCTGCTCAGGCTGGAGCCGCATTCGGAAGGCCTGCGCGAGCGCATCTGGTGGGGTGCGGCCACCAACGCCACCTCGGAATGGGCGGCGAAACTGGGCATGAATTTGCAGAGCTCGACGCTCAAATTCGACGAGACCGGCAAGCCTTTCCACATCCAGCAGGCAGAGCAGATCCGGATTTACCGCGAGGCCTGGAAAGCGGCCGGCCATGAGCGCGAACCGCGCGTCTCGGTCAGCCGCAGCATCTTCGCGCTGGTCGACGACCGCGACCGCGCTTATTTCGGGCGCGGCAATGAGAGCCGCGACCAGATCGGTTTCATCGAGGAGAATACCAGGGCGATCTTCGGGCGCAGCTACGCCGCCGAGCCGGATGTGCTGATCAAGGAATTGGCGCAGGACGAGGCGATCGCCGAGGCCGACACGCTGCTGCTCACCGTGCCCAACCAACTCGGCGTCGACTATAACGCTCATGTCATCGAGGCGATTCTGACCCATGTGGCGCCTGGGCTGGGTTGGCGCTGACAGGCGCGCCAAGACAGCGACAACGGAGGAGAGGAGATTCACGGCATGGCGAAGAAAGCCTTGATTGCCTGGGGCGGCTGGGAAGGCCATACGCCGGAGCGCAGCGCCAATGTCATCCGCGCGCTGCTCGAGCGTAACGGTTTCGCCGTCACGCTGGGCCAGGGCACGGCGATGTTCGCAGATCCGGAGTTGTCATCATTCGATCTGATCGTGCCTGTCATCACCATGTCGACGATCGAAAAGGCCGAGCTGCAGAACCTGACGCAGGCCGTTCGCCAGGGGACCGGGCTCGGCGGCTTTCACGGCACGATGGGCGACAGTTTTCGCAACGAGCCCGACTATCAGTTCATGACCGGCGGCCAATGGGTCGCGCACCCCGGCGACATCATCGACTACCAAGTCGCCATCACCCGGCCGGACGATCCGATCACCAAAGGCATCAACGATTTCGCCTACCGGTCGGAGCAGTATTACATGCATGTCGACCCAAGCAACGAAGTGCTGGCGACGACCACTTTCACTGACGCGCATTTTCCGGGCATCGGCGGCGTTGTCATGCCTGTAGTCTGGAAGCGCCGGTATGGTTCGGGCAGGGTGTTTTACAGTTCTCTTGGACACACGGCGGATGAGTTCGCGGTGCCGGAAATGGCGCTGATTGTGGAGCGCGGTTTGCTCTGGGCGGCGCGGGGGTAGCGGCGATGGTGGCGCTCTACGGCGCCCCCCTCTGTCCTGCCGGACATCTCCCCCACGAGGGGGGAGATTGGCCGTGACCGCGGTCTTCGCCAATCTCCGATGTAGCAGGAACACAGCCGGCGCCGAAGCTGCCAATCTCCCCCCTCGTGGGGGAGATGTCCGGCAGGACAGAGGGGGGCGTGACGGAACTCGACGCTGGGTGTTGCGTCCCTTGTTATCCAATCCCGCCCACAACCACATAGGCGCCAGCGCTTCGCCCATCCTCCAGCCGCACCACCGCCGTGATGATCGAGCCATACGGGCCGCGCCAGACGCTGTGGAGCCGCTGATGCTCGGCGGCCGGAACGAGCGCACGCCCGACTAGGCGCGCGCCGCTTCGCTGCAATGCGACAGGCTCGCCGTTGATATGCACCTTGACGCTGGCATTCTCCGCCTCCGTGTCGCCGGGCAGGTCGACTGTGATGGATATCTCGTCCTGATCGCCCGAAGAACGCGTCTCGGCGGCAAGCGCGATGACAAGCGGTGGCGCCTTGCCGTCGCCACAGCGGGCGGGCCGATCCGAAAACACGTCATCGGCCAGTTCCGGCGTGCGCGGTGGGCGGGTGCGGTGCTGCGTGGCGCGTTCGTAGTCGCCGGCCATGCACAGGAGCCGTTCGTCGTCATAGGCCTTGCCGGCGAAGGTCAGGCCGACCGGCATGCCGATGTCGGCCATGGTGCCCATCGGCACGGTGACGGTCGGGATGCCGAAATGGCGCCAGACCAGATTGCCGTTGGCGACCCAGGTGCCGTTGCGCCAAGCAAGGGCGGCGGACGCCTCGTTGATGTCGGCATCGGCCGGGCCGACATCGGCGGCGGCGGGCAGCACCACTGCGTCGATGCCTTGCGCGTCGAGCCAGTCCTCGAAATCGATCCGCCGCGTCGTTTCCAGGCCCTTGAGACCATCCTCCATGGTCGGGATATCCTTGAAGGGCGTGACCCCGGCTTTCGCCCGCTCGACATACTCCGCGAGGTCGAAGCCGCCTTCATAGCGGTCGGGCAGCGTGCCTGGCGGCTGCGGGAAGATTTTGGGGCTATCGACCGAGGCGAGGTCGGGAATGTCAGGGTGGGCATTGGCGCGCAAAAAGTCGTCCCAGCCCCAGATGCAGAGATCCCAGATTTCGCGGTCGGCGAATTCCTTCGGTACCAGCCCACGCTCGACCATGGTACGCGTGCCGGGGCGGTCGCGCTCATAGTTGGAGACGACGGGAAAATCGACTTCCACCACCTCGGCGCCCAGCCGTTTGAGATCGGCCGCCGCCTGTTCCCAAAGGGCAAGCACGGAGGCCCGGGTTTCGATCGGCCGGTCGGCGCGGCTGTCGCGGCCGATATACATTCGGGGCACGCCGAGCCGCATGCCTTTCAGCGATCCCGCGAGCGTGAGACCGGTATAGCGTTGCGGCCGCATTTCGGAGCTCTTCGGCAGCTTGACCCAGGGCTGCGCGCGCCAGAAATCGCCTCGCGCCTCAGGATCGTCGGCAACGATGACGTCGAGCAGTTCCAGCATATCGCCCACGGTCCGCGTGTGCGGCACGACGACATCCATGGTCGGCACCAGCGGCCAGTTGCCGCGCACGGAGATTACGCCGCGCGAGGGCGTGTAGGCGACCAGCGCGTTGTTGGTGGCCGGGGCGCGGCCGGATGACCAGGTTTCCTCGCCGAGCCCGAAGGCGCAGAAGCTGGCAGCGGTCGCGGTGCCTGAACCGTTCGACGAGCCCGACGCGAAGGCGGCGGTCAGATAGTCGGCATTGTAAGGGCTTTCGGCGCGGCCATAGACGCCGCGTTGCATGCCGCCATTGGCCATCGGCGGCATGTTGGTCAGGCCGATCAGCACCGCGCCGCCGGCGCGTAGCCGGGCGATGGTGAAGGCGTCTTCATTGGCGACGAGATGCTCGAAGGCCGGCGAACCGGCAGCCACCGTCAGGCCTTTGACCTTATAGCTGTCCTTGGCGGTGTAGGGGATGCCGTCGAGCGGGCCGAGCATGGCCTTGCCGCGCCGCCGCTGGTCGGAAGCGGCGGCTTCCTCGAACATGTCGGGGTTGAGCACGGGAACGGCGTTGAGGCTGATGCCGTGGCGGTCGAAATGCGCGATGCGGCGCAGATAGGCCGCGACCAGCTCGACGCTGGTGACCGTGCCCTCATCGAGCGCACGGCGCAATTGTTCGATCGTCGCTTCGACGATGTGAAGGCTGGCATCGGTCATCAATGGTCCCTGGCGGTCGTTCCCACGCCATGGATGGGCGAGGCGGCCAGCTTCGGCAAGAGCCAATCGGCAGTCTTTGTCGGAAGGTGTTGTTCCTGCGGCCGACCTGTCCGCCACGCTCAGGCAGCGCTCTCCTTCATGCGCTCGATGATCCCGGCCATCAGCGCCAGGTCGCGGCGCGAGTCGGCGAGGTCGGTCAAAGGCTTGGTGCCCTCGGTGATATGGCGATGGAAAATCTCCAGCTCGTTGGAGAAGGCGTCGCCATAGAGCGGCCCGAAGCTTTTGGTCACCGGGCCGAGCGGGCCGGCCTCTGTCACCTCCAGCCGGGTCGGCAGGCTGCGGATATAGGGCGTGTCGTAGATGATGCGCACGCGCCTGGTGTTGGAGCGCACCTCGATCATGGCGTCGAACAGGCCGAGATCGTCGACCACCGCGTCATAGAGACAGGCGAAATGGCCGTAATCGAAGGTGACGGATGTGTTGGCACCACCATTGGTGCGGTGCGCGGCGACGACGCGCGCCGGCTCGCCGATGAGCCCGCGCATCGCCGAGATGTGGTGCGAGGACAGCGCCGTCAGCCCGCGATAGGCGCGCACCAGGTCTGCGGGCGCGTCGGCGCCGACGACTTCACGGATCAGCGCATCCCGTTCCCTGGCGCCTCGCGCGAGGAGGGCAGGGTCGATGTCGTTAGGATAAAGGACGTTCCGGCTCTTCTTGAGGAAGTGCCGGCCCTCCGAAATCAGGTCGAAGATGCGGACATGGGTGATGTCGGCGTGGGCGGGAAGCTCGTCCCTGGCCGCCAGATAGGCCGGCGCGTAGCGGCGCATGTAGCCGACGAACAGGGTCTTTTGGTAGGCCGGCATCAGTGCCAGCAACTCATCGATCTCGCGCACCGTCAGGCAAGCCGGCTTTTCCAGCAGGATGTGCTTGTCGGCGGCAATCGCGGCGCGCACGAAGCGGCTGTGAGTGTCGTCGGACGACAGCACGAACACCACGTCGATGTCGGGTGAATTGATCAGCGCCTCGGCCGAGTCGTAGGCTTTTGCCGTCGCATATTGGGAGGTGATCAGCGCCACCAGGCTTGGCGACACGTCATGGACGCCCGCGATCGCCCAGCGGTCGCGCTGATCCGCCAGAACGGGCAGATGGATCGACTGCGCGACTTCTCCAAGACCCACAAGTCCGACACGAAGTGGTGCCACTCTCAAACTCCCCTGATTTCAAGACTGTTGTTCGATGCTCACGCCGCGCCGGTGACCAGCGCGACGAGTTCGTTGCCGGTGGTTTCCGCAGCGCGCACCGTTGCCGCCATCTTGCCCGCCCGCATCACCCAGATCTGGTCGGACAGGCGGCGCACCTGATCGAAATTGTGGCTGACCAGGATGACCGAGACCGATTGTTCGCGCAGGCGCCGGATCAGCGCCTCGACATTGGCGGTCTCTTGCACGCCGAGCGCCGCGGTCGGCTCGTCCATCACCACCAGCTTGGCGCCGGAGCCGACGGCGCGGCAGATCGAGATCGCCTGCCGTTGGCCGCCCGACAGACGGCGCACGCGCTGGTTGATCGACGGCACGTTGATCGACAGGCGTGACAGCATGGAGCGCGCCTCGCGTTTCATCGCCTTGCGGTCTAGGAACGCGAAAGGGCCGATGCGGCGCACGAGCTCGCGGTTGAGGAACAGGTTTTGCGCCACCGTCAGTTCGTCGATCAGCGCCAGGTTCTGGTGCACGGTCTCGATGCCGGCCTTGCGTGCTCCGTCCGGGTTGGAGAAGGGGTGCTGGCGGCCGTCGAAGACGATCGAGCCGGCATCCGGCACATGCACGCCGACTAGGCAGCGGATCAGCGTCGACTTACCGGCGCCATTGTCGCCGATGACGGCGGTGACCTCGCCGCGGCGCGCCTGGAAGGCGACATCGGTGAAGGCGCGCACCCCGCCGAAATGCTTGCTCAGGTCCTGGCAGGCGATGATCGCGTCCGAGGCGGGGAAGGGGAGGACCGCGCTCATTTCTGATACCGCATGATCAGCGCCGCCAGCACCACGATGGCACCCACGGCAAGCGGTTGGTAGAAGGCCGAAACGCTAAGCAGCGTCAGCCCGTTGACCAGTGCGGTCAGCATCAGCGCGCCGATGGCCGGGCCAAGTATGCTGGCACGGCCGCCAAACAGGCTGACGCCGCCCAGCACCACCGCGGCCACCGAATTCAAAAGCAGGCTGGTGTTGATCTGCGGTTCGGCCGAGCCGATGCGCGCCACCAGGAGGATTGCCGCGATGCCGGCGCACAGGCCCGAGATGGTGTAGGCGGCGATCTTGACCCGATTGGTGCGGATGCCGAGCGCGCCGGCGCTTTCGACCTGGCCTCCGGTCGCCAGGAGATGGACGCCGAAGCGCGTGTGGTAGAGCGCGACATGCGCTGCGACGACCGCCGCTATCGCCACCCAGACCGGATAGCCGAATGGGCCGAAGGAACCTGAGGCAAGCCTGAGCAGGAAGGTCGAACCGACCATGGTCGGCTCGCCGCCCGACAGGATCAGACCTAGCCCGGTGATGGCCGACAGCGTGCCGAGCGTCACCACGAAATCGGGGATTTTGCCGGCGGTGATGATGAGGCCGTTGAGGAAACCGATGGCGCTGGTGGCCAGCACGCAGAGCACGCAGGCGATGAAGATGCCGTAGCCCACCGCATTGACCAGGCCGAGGACGATGGCGCCGAGCATGACGGCCGCCGCCAGCGACAGGTCGATGCCTGAGGTCGCGACGACAAAGGTCTGGCCGATCGACAGTACGACCAGGATGGACGCCGCCAGCAACAGTGCCTGCAGATTGGCGATGCTGAGGAAGACCGGCTGGGCGATGCCGAAGACGATGACGAGACCGACCAGGCCGACGACGGATGCCCAGTCGGCCCAGAAGGAAGGATCCAGGAGGAGAGCCGACAGGGAGGGGCGGCTCTCCTCCGCCGCGCCCGCCGAATGGGCGGCGGGCGCGTTGTTGTTGGAACTGCTCACTTCAGCATCTCGCGGAAGGGATCGGGATAGTCGCCGCCGGGGCGCGGAAAATTCTTGATCGAGGCCTCGGCATTGTCCTTGTTGATGAGCAGCACCGGCGCCGGCACATTGGCTGGCAGTTCCTTGCCCTTGGCGGCGACGGCACAAGCTTCGAGGCCCATGGCGCCGACGACATAGGGATATTGGGCGACGGTGGCGGAGAGTTCGCCAGCGGCGATCGATTTCAGCGCATCGACGATGCCGTCGAGGCCGATCACCTTGACGTCCTTGCCTGAAGTCTGCACGGCGCGTTCGACACCGAGCGCCATGATGTCGTTGGCGGCGAAGAAGCCGGCGAGATCCGGATGCGCGGCGAGGATGTCGGTGGCCGCCGTCAGCGCCTTCTCGCGATCCCAATCGGCGCTGACCATCACCACGACCTCGAGCTTGCCTTCGACGGCCTGCTTGAAGCCCTTGATGCGGGCATTGGAGCCGACGTCGCCGACGATGCCGGCGATCAGCGCGACCTTCGAGCCCTTCGGCACCAGCTTCAACATTTCCTCGCCGGCCAACGCGCCGGCGGCGACGTTGTCGGTCCCGATATAGGTCGAGACGGCAAAGCCGGCGGCCTTGGCCTGTTCGGCGTCGATGGTCGAGTCGATGTTGACGATCGGCTTCTTCTTCTGGGCGACCGGCACCAGCGCCTGGACGAGATTGGAGACGCTGATCGGGTTGACCAGGTAGCAATCGAAATCCTGCATGGCCATGGCGGTCAGGCGGTCAGCCTGGCCTGTGGCGTCGCCCATGTTGGCGGCAGCCTGGACGCTGACATTGACGCCGCTTGCCTTGGCCTGCTCCTCGATGCCCTTCTGCATGGTCTGGAAGAAGGGGTTGTCGAGGCCTTTGACGATGGCCGCGACCTTTGCCGCGTCCTCGGCATGGGCCGACACCGGAGCGATTGTAGCCAGCAGACCTGCGCTGAGCGCAAGGCCGTTGAAGATGCGCATTCTGTTCCTCCACCTTTTGATTGTCTGATCATGTCTCATTGGCAAGCTGTTGCGCACGGCGTGCCCTGTGGCTGGTGCTGCGAGAGCCTGGCCGGCATTGGCAACGTCGCGACTGACAGCCTTGGCGAGCGCCATGCGTTACGCGGAGTCCGGACCCGATCGGGACCTTTTTCATGCCAGGCATTTCTCCTCCCAGAGTGCTGACCTAGCCCCGTCAGCATTTCCGCATGTTTTATAAAAAATTGACACGCGTCAAGATTTAAAATGGTGCGCAGTGATTTCAGCGACGCCGTCCACGTGCCGGGTCACATGCCCTGCGATCAGCCTTCCCACGGCGGGCAAAAATCATGGCTGGCAAAAATGCACCACGGTGGGCCGGTGTCGCTCTCGATACTGAGCGGCTGTCGGGCCCATGACGATGCCAATTTCTGGCCCAGATGACGGTCAACGAGATGATTTGGATGATCATCAACAAGATGGCTTGCAGACGTAAGCAAAAGCTCGCGGAAGTTGCGTCAAAAGCATATTGTCGCGGAAAACCGCGCCGATCTCACAGCATGAGAGGAGATCATGCCTGAACAGAATGCCCATGCCCGCGCAGCCATCGGACGGATGCTTTCCAAAAAAACCGGGGTTGCCGTCATTTCGATGAAGGAGAGTATCGCGGAGTTGCTGACGATAACCGGTGTCGCGCTGACCGTTGAGAGCCTGCAGGATCTGCTGCTGGAAATGGCAGAGGTGCGCGGGATGATGGTGGTGCTCGATCTCTGAGGCAATTCCAGGAAAAGTGTGAAACGGTTTTCCGTCCGGAATTGCGTCAAAACAAAGAGTTAGAGCAGTTCACCGTTTCCGTTAAACGGTGAACTGCTCTGAGGCAATTCCAGGAAAAGCGCCTCAGGCCAGCCGGTAACGGCCAGTGGCGGCCTCTTCGAAACGTTCTGCCTTGAGGGCTGGCGCAAGCGTGCCGTCGCCGTAGATCATGCGGCCGGCGCGGAAGGTGGCGCGGACACGTGCCACCGGCTGGCGGTCGGCAACAACCAGGTCGGCCAGAAGCCCCGGCTCGATGGCGCCGCGATCGGTGAGCCCGAGCGCCGCGGCCGGGTTGGCGCTTGTCAGCGCGGCCGCCGCCGCGAGGCCGCCGTCGCGCACCTGTGCCAGACCAAGCACGGCCGGCAGGATCGAGGCTGGATGGTAGTCGCTGGCCAGCATGTCGAGCAATCCCGCCTCATAGGCCCGCCGGGCGGAAAGATTGCCGGAATAGGAGACTCCGCGCAGCGCGTTGGGCGCGCCCATTGCGGTGTGCATGCCGAGCCGGCGGGCTTCCTGCGCCGCTTCGAGCGTCACCGGGAATTCGCTGAGCACGGCGCCCAGGCCATGGACCAGTTCCACCTTTTCCAGCGTGTCGTCGTCATGCGAGGCAAGCACGATGCCGCAGGCGCGGGCGCGGGCCGACAGATCCTGCAGCGCGTTGAGTACATCGCCCTGGCCCTCGCGGCCGGCCATGCGCTGTCCGACGATCTCGGAGGCCATGGCAACGGACATGCCACGCTCCTTGGCGATGCGGGCGATGTAGAGTTCGACGTCGCGGTATTGTCCCTGTCCGGGCGTGTGGTCCATCAAGGAGATGAGGTGCAGCTTGCCTGCATCCATCAGCCTTTGCAGCATGGCGATCGCGGGCGTGAAGGTGACCTCGAATCGGGCATGGATGCGATGGTCGACAAGCAGATCGTCCTTCATCCCGGCGATAGTCTCGATGATATCGGACGTATGATCTTCCGAGCGCAGCACGCCGCTGGTGACGCTGGCGCCGATGAAGGAGAGCGCGGCATAGGCCGTCGTCACGCCGCAGGAGGCGAGCTTCTTGTCGAGCTCGGCAATGCCGATCCGCATCGGCACGTGGACGCCGGTGCGCGGCTCGACTTCCTTCTCCACCATGTCGCCATGCATGTCGATGAAGCCCGGCAGGAGCAGGCGGCCGCCACCCTCGATGTCGGCATTCTCGACAGGCTCGTCACGGATTTCGGCAATCCGGCCGTTTTCGATCCTGACGGCGCCATTGGCAACGACGCGGTCGCGCAGGACAATTTCGAAGTCACTCAGCCACATGTGATGTTTCTTGCAAGGAAGCGATTTTCAAGATGGGAAATGGTTTCAAAGTGGATTTCGGTGGCGACAAGCTCGGCGACATCGTCGGGTGATGCAAGGCGCCGATCATGGCGACGGTGCGCCGGCTTGCCGCCGCTTCGATCACGATCTCTCCAGGACATCCCGATATTTCTAGTTCACCCGAATGCCGGTTTCCATTTGATTTTTATGACATTTACATGAAAGCGGAATAGGTGATGCGCGCGCCCGGAGCTTACTTTTCACCTGCGCGGCGAGGAATAGCACCAGGACCGGCACCACGGACAGCAGGCTGGCGGCCATCAACGGATCAGCGAGCGCGTGCAGCTTTCGAGCGTGCTGCCGCAGGCGGCAAAAGCCAAGGTGAACGGCCGTTTACCCGCCCAGGATGAAATCGGCGCAGCGGTCGGCGATCATGATCACGGGCGCGTTGGTGTTGCCGCTGATCAGGCGCGGCATGATCGAGGCGTCGCAGATGCGCAGGCGCGGTACGCCGCGCACGCGCAATTGCGGATCGACCACCGCGCCGTCGTCGGTGCCCATCCGGCAGGTGCCGCAGGGGTGATAGACGGTCTTGGCGTGTTCGAGGATGTGGTCCGTTATCGCCTGGTCGGAAAGATCCGCATCGTCACCCGGCGACAGTTCCCCGGCGACCACGGCCTGCAGGGCAGGCTGGCGCAGGATATTGCGGGCAATCTTCATGCCGGCGAGCAGCAGAGCGAGATCATGGGGATCGGACAGGAAGCCGGTGGTGAAGCGGATCGGGTCGGCGGCATCACGTGAGCGCAGGCCGACCGTGCCGCGCGACTTTGGCCGGAGGACACAGGGGTTGAGCTCCATGCCGTGGCGCTCGATCGAACCATGCTCGGCGCTTTCGATCATCACTGGCAGGACGTGGAACTGGACATCGGGCCGGCCGTCGCCGTCAGTGTCGAAGAAGCCGCCGCTTTCGACCACGTTGGAAGTGAGCAGACCGCTGCGAAATAGCAGGTACTGGATGCCGTGGCGCAGTGCCTTCAGGCCGCGATCCTGCCCGAGCAGCGAGATCGGTCGACGTGTCAATGCATAGACGGGCGCCGCGACATGATCCTGCAGGTCGCGGCCGACCGATGGCATGTCGCGGATGACGGGAATACCGAGCCCGGCCAGATGTTCGGCTGGTCCCAGTCCCGACAGCATCATCAGCTTCGGCGTCGCCAGCGCACCGGCGGTGAGGATCACCTCGGCCCTTGCCGTCGCTGTATGGTTGCGGCCGTCCGAAGTGGTGTAGGCGAGGCCGCTTGCCGCCCCGTTTTCCAGTGTCACGCCGGTGACCAGCGCGTCGGTGACCACGGTGAGGTTGGCGTTGCCGGCCAACGGCCTCAGAAACACTTTAGCCACTGACTGGCGTTCGCCGTTCGTGGTCGTCGTCTGGTAGAAGCCGACGCCTTCCTGTTGCGCTCCGTTGAAGTCGTCATTGTAGCGATAACCGGCCTGTTGCGCGGCTTGCACATAGGCCAACGACAGCGGATGGCGGTG
Source organism: Mesorhizobium opportunistum WSM2075 (assembly GCF_000176035.2). NCBI lineage: Bacteria > Pseudomonadati > Pseudomonadota > Alphaproteobacteria > Hyphomicrobiales > Phyllobacteriaceae > Mesorhizobium > Mesorhizobium opportunistum. The sequence continues at coordinate 3,169,174 of NC_015675.1, forward strand.
GCGTGGATCGGAGACGGGCAGTGGGCCCTCGATGCCGTGGTGCTCGCCGGCCAGCCGCTCATTGCGCTCCAGCCGCCGGAACACCGGCAACACCTCGTCCCAGCCCCAGCCGGTGCAGCCAAGGTCGCGCCAGCCATCGTAATCCTGCGGCTGGCCCCTGATGTAGAGCATGGCGTTGATGGAAGAGCCGCCGCCCAGCGTGCGGCCCTGCGGCACCGGCAGCCGACGTCCGCCGACGCTCGGCTCGGGCTCGGATTCGTAGATCCAGCTGCGCGCCGTGCCGATCACCTTGGCGAAGGTGGCGGGCATGTCGATGAGCCGCGTGTTGTCGGCAGGCCCGGCCTCGACGATCAGCACGCGCTTACCCGCATTGACCAGCCGGTTGGCCAGCGTGCAGCCGGCCGAGCCGGCGCCGGCGATGATGTAGTCGTACTCTCCGCTCATGTCAGGCGTAGCGCATGATGACGGTCTTGGTCTCGAGATAGCCGTCGATGGCGGCGCGGCCATGCTCGCGGCCTATGCCGGACTGCTTGAAGCCGCCGAAGGGTGCGTTGGGGTCGAGCGTGTTGTGCGAATTGACCCATACCGTGCCGGCCTTGAGGCCATGGATGGCGGTCATCGCCTTGCCCATGTCGCGGGTCCAGATCGAGGCCGACAGGCCGTAGCGCGTGTCGTTGGCGATGCGGATCGCCTCGTCGAGATCGGCCACCGGCATCGCCGCCACCACCGGCCCAAACACTTCCTCGCGCACGATCTCCATGTCCGGTCGGACATTGTGCAGGATGGTCGGCGCCACATAATGGCCCCTGGCCGGGACCGGCCGCGCGCCGCTGACCCGTTCGACGCCGGCCGCCAGCCCACGCTCGACAAACCCCTCGACGCTTCTTTTGTGCTTGGCCGAGACCAGCGGGTTGATTTGCGCATCGGCGTCGCGGCCGGCGCCCAGCGTCATGCCGTCGGCGATCTCGGCCAGCCGCGCCAGCGTGCGGTCGTAGATCGACTTCTCGATCAGGAGCCGTGAGGCCGAGGTGCAGACCTGGCCCTGGTTGAAGAACATGCCGAGGCCCGCGACCAAAGGCTCGATGCCTTCCTCCATGTCGGCAAGCAGGATCATCGGCGATTTCGAACCGAGTTCCAGCGTGAAACGGGCGACGCGGTCGACGGCGGCATGGCCGACGCGTTTTCCCACTTCCGTCGAGCCGGTGAAGGTCAACTTGTCGATGCCGGGATGGCGGATCAGCGCTTCGCCGGTGACGGAGCCGCTGCCGGTGACGATGTTGACGACACCGGGCGGAAAGCCCGATGCCTCGATCAGCTCGGCGAGCCGGAGCAGGCCGAGCGGGGTTTCCTGCGGTGGCTTCAGCACCACGGTACAGCCGCAGGCCAGCGCCGGCGCGATCTTCCACATGCCAATCAGCAGCGGGAAATTCCACGGGACGATGGCGCCGACGACGCCGACCGGCTCCATCACGGTCATCGCCTGATGTTTGGCGCCAGGCGGTACCGGGATGGAGACCTGGAAGGTCGAGCCTTCGATCTTGGTTGCCCAGCCGGCATAATAGCGCAGCCAGTCCACGGTGCCGGCCGCACTCAGCATGCGGGCGACGCCGAGCGACTTGCCGTTCTCGATGCTTTCGATCTCTGCAAGGAGGTCGGCATCGGCCTCGACGGCGTCGGCGAGCTTCAACATCAAATTCTGGCGGTCGACCGGTCGCATCGATGCCCATGGTCCTTCGAGCGCGGCCCGCGCCGCGCGCACCGCCTGGTCGACCAGTTCAGGGCCACTTTCCGGCACGTGCGCGACGATCTCGCCGGAGGCGGAATCGTCGACGGCGAGGCCGTCACCGGCGAGGCCATCGACGAAGCGGCCATTGATGAAGGGCCGATGCGGACGCGCCAGGAAAGCGGCGGCGGCAGGGCTGATCGGCGGCAGGGTTCTCTCGTTCACGCCATCCTCCTCGATTGCTGATGAACATCCCAGCCGAGGATTATGGAGCGCATCGGCCGGCTTCAAGCCTCCCAAAGCACGAGTGCGCTCTCAGTCAAAACAAAGTTCCCGCTAGGACAAGACGCTCGGTCCTTCGCCGGGCAAGATTGAAGAACGGATCATCGCCAACCCGGTCTTGCCGCTCCGCTCCCTCATCCCGCCTTCTTCCCCGCGGGGGAGAAGGCGGCGACGTCGCAACTCTCGTCTCACCTCGGGAAGAGGAGAGTCGGGCAAAGCGATGGCTGGGTGAGGGGCTGGCTCGGAGGAGAGTAATTGAGCGCATTGCTTGGCAATCCGATGGTCACCACGGCGGCGCTGCCGCTTGTGCTCGGCATGGTGATGGCGCTGTTGGCAAAGATCGCACTGCCGGCGCAGGTGCTTTCGCTGCCGTGGGCCGGCTTGCTCTTGTTCTTCTACTGGGACACGCTTGGCCCGCCTGTGGTGCCGCCGGTCGCGGCCAGCCAGAAGCTGATCTATCTCGCTTTTGCCGGCATCGTCGTCGGCCTGTTGCCCGAACGTCTGCTGAGTGCCCCCATGACGAGCGTGCTGATCGCCATCGCCCTTGCGGCCGCCCTGCTGTGGCTTGGCTGGCGCCGCATTGCCGGCGGTTCGCTCGATCCGCAAATGGTCGCCGCCCTCGTCGCCGGCTTGCTGGCCATCGTCGGCAGCGCGATGCTGATGTCCCTGAAGGTCTCGCCATCGCCTGCCGTCGAGGAGCCGTTCCTGGTGCCAGCGGCGATGCTCGCTTTGTGCCTGGCCGGCGCCATCATCTCGGTGCTCGGCGCCTCGATCGTCACCGGGCAATTGCTGGGATCGCTTTCCGCGCTCGCCGGCGGCTGGTGCCTTGTCCAGCATATCGCGGTGTTGCGGGGCGGCACCGCCGTCGCCTGGAGCAAAGGCAACGGGCTGCTCCTCATCTTCGCCGCCGCCACGGTGCTGATCCAGGTGGCGCTGCTGGCGCCAAAGGCGAACCCGGCGGCGCTCATGCTTTCGCCCTTACCGCTAATCCTGGCCGCCCTGATGCCCGGCGCGCTGCGCGGCCTTCTTCCTGGCGTCCGGCCCTTGCGGCCGCTGATTGCCGGTCTGCTGATCGCCATACCGGCGATGCTGGCCATCCTGACGGCGGTCCTGTGGGCGCCGCATGGAGCCGCCCTCGGCTTTTCCTGAGCCGGATTCAAAGAACGACAACCAACAATGGGGAGAGATACGTGACGATAGGAAAACTGACGGCCATGGCCTTTGCCTGCTGCGCATTCGCGTCTGCAGCACGTGCCGACACTTATGAGATCGACGGCCAGCACGCCTGGGTCACCTTCACCATCAAACACGGCATCTATGGCATCGCGCATGGACAGTTCGATGCCGTAAAGGGCGCCATCGTCATGGACAAGGCCGATCCGTCCAAAAGCAGCGTCAAGGCCGAGATCGATGTCGGCTCGGTGCACACCGCCTATGATCAGCGCGACAGCGATCTGAAAGGCCCCGACTTCTTCAACGCCGCCGAATTCCCGGCGATCTCCTTCGAAAGCACCAAGGTCGAAAAGGTCGGCGACAAGACCGGCAAGGTATCAGGCAATCTCAGCATCAGCGGTGTCTCCAAGGAGATCACGCTCGACGTGACGCTGGTCAACGAGGCGCCGGCGCCGTGGGACGCGACGCTGACCAAGGCCGCGTTCACCGCCACCGGAAAAGTCAGCACCGCCGACTTCCCGATGGCCAAGGCAGCCGCCGGTTTCGGTCTCGGTCCGGATGTCGACATCGTCATCGACATCGAGGCGGTCAAGAAGTAGCTGGCGAACGGGCGCCGTGCGGCTCGCAACAGGCCGCGCGGTGCTTTCCCGGCAGAAGTGCGCGCTCAGTCAAAACAAAGTTCCCGCTCGGACAAGACGCGAAATGGCGGATGCCGCACTATCCCTGGCGAAGATCGGCGCACAGCCGGCACAGCATCGATCGGGATGGAACAATGCGATTTTCGGGAAAGACGGCTTTCATTACCGGCGGCGGCACCGGCATCGGCGCGGCGGTTGCCAGGCGCATGGCGGCCGACGGCGCCAAGGTGGTGCTGATGGGCCGGCGGCGCGAGCCGCTGGAGGCCGTGACCAGGGACATTGGTGGGCTGGTGGTGCAGGGCGACGCCGCCGATCCGAAGGCGGTGCGCGCGGCTCTGGCCGAAGTGCATGACAAGGTCGGGCCCGTTGACATACTCGTCGCCAATGCCGGCGGCCATGGCGTCGGGCCGACGATCTCGATGAGTGACGAAACCTGGAGCCTGGCGACACGCACCAATCTCGACACCGCTTTCGTTTGCGCCCGCGAATGCCTGCCCGACCTGATCGAGCGCCGAGGCAACATCGTCGTCGTCGCCTCTATCGCCGGCCTGTTCGCCGGGCCGGACGCGGCCGGCTACGTCACCATGAAACATGCCTGCATCGGCTTCGGCAAATCGCTGGCGCGCGACTATGGCCGCAAGGGCGTGCGCACCAACATCATCTGCCCGGGCTGGGTGTCGACCGACATGGCCGACGAGCAGATGGAGATGATCGTCGAAAAGCACGGGCTTGGCTCGATCGAAGAGGCCTATCGGCTGGTGACGAAGGACGTGCCGCTCGGCCGGCCGGCGACACCGCAAGAGGTGTCCAACGTCATCTGCTTCGCCGCCTCCGACGAGGCGGCGATGATGAACGGGTCGATCCTGACGGTCGATGGCGGCGCCACCGTCGTCGACCTGCCCACGTTAGCTTTTGTCGATTGATGTGGAGGAGCACCATGAACGACCAGAACAGGCCGGCCGACTGGAAGCATTTCGACGATTTCGCCGCCGGCATCGCCACCAACCGGCTGCCGACGACATCAGCGTTGCGCGGGCAGACCTTCAAGATCACGCTCGACACCGGCCGCACCATCGACTTGGCCTTCACGTCAGCCGATACGGTGGCGTGGAGCGAGGGCACGGAAGCCGGCGCGGACTGGTACGAGGCGCTCGAAGTCGCCTCCGATGTGTTCTTCATCAACATGAGTTTCGCCGCCCGGCCGACGGAGGACGAGGCGCTCATCGTCAACACCAGTACGCGCCGCGTGCTGTCGGTGCGCGAACGGGTGCGTGAAGCAGGCGAGGCGCCCGGCGAGCCACGCGTGGCGCAGACCTGGTCGGCCGGTGTGCTCGGCGACCCCCGCGTGGCGCCGACCGGCATCGTGCCGGCACCGACCCGGGACCTGATCGGGCTCACCGCGCACTACACCTACAGTCCCAACCACGTCTACGAACATATTTATCTGAGCGCCGAGCGCTATGCCTGGCAGAACCTCGTCGGCGTGCAGCGCGGCCATGGCGACGTCGATCTGGCGACGACCTGGAAGTTCGCCGAGAACCAGTATGTGTTCGGTTTCCGCGAGTTCATCATCCCAGTCGCGTCGCTGTTCTTCTACAATTGGGACACGATGCGCTCGACCGGCAAATTCCTTGGCGTGACCAGCCAGGGCAAGGTCGAGAACAAGCCGGCCGGCGCTCACATCGAGAAGAAATCCAGAACCGTCTACGACGAAGGCAAGGCGCCGGTCTGACCGCGCGGGAGAACGCCATGAACAAGAACTACGAAGCGATCAAGGCGCATTACGCCGGCTCCGACGCCATGGATTTGGCCGCGATGATGGCGCCGATCACCGGCCGCACCGCCTGGACCGAAATGGCTGGCTTTCCCTATGCCGGCACCTATGTCGGCCCCGACGCCATCATAGCGGGCGTCTTCAAGCGCATCGGCGAGGAGTGGGACGGCTACAATCTGAAGCTCGAAAAGCTGGTCGACGGTGGCACCACCATCGTCGGCATCGGCACCTATTCGGGCACCTACAAGAAGACCGGCAAGCCGATGTCGGCGCGCGTCGTCCATGTCTGGGAGATGGAGGACGGCAAAGTGCTGAGTTTCGAGCAGTTCACCGACACCAGGCTGGTCGCGGCAGCGACAGCCTGAGACATACGGGCGGGCGCGCTGACGCGCCCGCCCGATGAAAACCTGGGAGGATGAAATGGGAAACAGTCTGAAGGCAATGCTGGCGGGGAAGAGAATGCTGGCGGGCCTGGCCCTGTCGGCCGTGTTCGCGGCCGGCGGCACCAGTATGGCGAATGCCGGCGATACCGAGATCGTCATCGGTGCGCCGATCTCCCTGACCGGGCCGCTGGCTGGCGACGGCAAGGAGCAGAAATGGGCCTACGAGCAGGCGGTGGCCGACATCAACAAGGCCGGCGGCATCATGGTCAAGTCGGCCGGCAAGAAACTGCCGGTGCGGCTCGTCATCGCCGACGACGAAAGCTCGGAAGGCAAGGTCGCATCGGCGCTGGAGAACCTCATCAAGGTGCAGAAGGTCGACGCGCTGCTCTCGACCCATTCCGGGCCGATGAACATCGCCGGTGCCATCGTCGCGGAAAAATACAAGAAGTTCTACATGATCACGACGGCCTTCCCGTTCGAATGGCAGCCGTTGAAGCTCAAATATTCGGCGCTGTTCTTCTTCCACCCGGGTCCGGGCGCCGAAGTGCCGTTCGAGATCTGGAACAAGCTGCCGGCCAATGAGAAGCCGAAGAACCCGGCGCTGGTCACCGAGGATTCGCCCGACGGCAAGGGCTTTGGCGGCGCCTTCGAGGCGGCGGCCAAGAAGTATGGCTACACTTTCGCGGTCGACGATCCCTGGGCGATCGGCGCCACCGACTATTCGGCGTTGATCACCAAGCTCAAGGCGGCAGACGTCGACGCCATGCTGGTGTTCGGTTCGCCGGCCGACACGGTGACGCTGCTGCGCCAGATGAAGGAGCTCGGCTTCTCCGTGCCTTATCTGCATGGCTGGAAGGGCACCTGGACGGGCGAGTTCCACGAAGCGCTCGGGCCGGATTCCGATTACATCCTGACCGACGGCTTCTGGTCGGCGAGCTATCCTTACAAGGGCGCCAAGGAGCTCGGCGACCGCTACGAGGCCGAGTTCAAGAAAGACTCCGTCACCGTCGGCGCCTTCTATGCCAACGCGCAAGTGCTGGCGCAGGCGATCGAGAAGGCGGGTTCCACCGACGCCGACGCGCTGCATGAGGCGATCTTCAACCAGGAATTCAAGGACACGGTGGTCGGCGATCTCAAATTCGACCAGACCGGCTTTGCCCTGATCCCCAGCGTCGCCACGCAATGGTGGCAAGGCAAGCACCAGCTGATCTACCCGGACGGCAACTGGACCTACAAGCCGGCACCGGCCTGGGACAAGCGCTGAGCAATCGGTGCGGCGGAATGGGGCGGGCGCGGCTTCTGTGTCCGCCCCAGCATCCTTGACGACAGACTGGAGAACGGAAACACGATGCAATCCGACGAAACCTTGCTTCGCCTCGAGGCGGTACAGAAGCGGTTCGGCGGGCTCGTCGTGCTCAACAACATCGACATCGCCGTCGGCGCCAACGAGCTGATCGGGCTGATCGGTCCCAATGGCGCCGGCAAGTCGACGCTGTTCAACCTCATCACCGCGCTCTACACGCCGACACAAGGGCGTATCCGGTTTCGTGGGCGCGACATCACCGGCACGGCACCGCATCGCATCTGCCGGCTCGGCATCGCGCGCACCTTCCAGCTGGTGCGCACCTTCCTGACCATGACGGCGTTCGAGAACATCATGGTCGGCGCGGTCTATGGCGGTGGCGGGCGCGTCAGGCACGCCACTGCCGCGGCCGAGGAAGCGCTGGAACTGGTCGGCCTGACCGCGAAACGCGATGTCCGGACCGCGCATATGACATTGTCCGACCGGCGGCTGCTGGAGATCGCGCGGGCAGTCGCGTCCAGCCCGGCGCTGCTCCTGCTCGACGAGCCGATGGCGGGGCTGAACCCGACCGAGATCCAGCGCATGGTCGATGTCATCCGCCGCGTGCGCAACGAGCGTGGCGTGTCGATCCTATGGGTAGAGCACAAGGTGGATGCCATCATGAAAGTGTGCAGCCGGGTGATCGTGCTCGACCATGGCGAGAAGATCGCCGACGGCACGCCACGCGAGATCGTCGCCAACCGCAAAGTGATAGAGGCCTATCTTGGCGAACCGGCTGCTTGAAGTGAATAATCTGGAAGTCGCCTATGGTGATGTCGGCGCGCTGTGGGGCGTGTCGATCCATGTCGACCCCGGCACGATCGTCGCCATTGTCGGGGCCAATGGCGCCGGCAAGACGACGCTGCTGAAGACCATCTCCGGCCTGCTCAAGCCGAAGCGCGGCGAGATCTTCCTCGCCGGCGCGCCGCTGGCCGGCAAGGCGCCGGAGGAGATCGCCGGCATGGGCATTGCGCATGTGCCGGAAGGGCGTGGCCTGTTCCGGCAGATGACGGTGCTGGAGAACCTCGAACTCGGTTCCTTCCAGCCCAAGGTGCGGAAGCGCTTCAAGCAATCTTTGGAAAAGGCCTATGCGCTGTTTCCACGACTGAAGGAGCGGGCAGGGCAGAAGGCCGGTTCGCTTTCGGGCGGCGAGCAGCAGATGCTGGCGATCGCTCGCGCCACCATGTCGGATCCATCGCTGCTCATCCTCGACGAGCCGTCGCTGGGTCTCAGCCCGATCGTGGTGCAGCAGATGTTTGCGCTGATCGGGACCTTGCACAGCCAAGGCGTCACCATCCTGCTCGTCGAGCAGAACATCCACCAGGCGCTGAAGGTGGCCGACTATGCCTTCGTGCTGAAGACCGGTGAGCTCGCCATGCAAGGCACGGGCACCGAGCTGCTTGCCGATCCCGAAATCCAGAAGGCCTATATGGGCGTGTTGGAGTAGTGATGACGTTCAACATTCCGCCTCCCGACATCCTGCTGCAACTGTCGCTCAACGGCGCGCTGGGCGGCGCCATGTATGGCGTCGCCGCCGTTGGCTTGAGCCTCATCTTCGGCACCATGCGGCTGATCTTCCTGGCGCAGGGCGCGATGATCATCCTGGCCGCCTATTTCGTGCGGGCGCTGTTCTACGGGCTGGGCATCGACCCGTTCCTGTCGCTGCTGATCGTCGTTCCGGTCGGGCTCGTCGTCGGCTGGCTGATCTACCAAGGCCTGTTCCGCAAGGCAGCCGCCGCGGAGGACCGCAACATCTCGCTCCTGATCGCGGTCGGCCTGATGTTCCTGATCCAGAACCTGATGACGGTGGTGTGGGGCGGCAATACCGCAGCGATCGTCACCTCCTACACGGCGAGCGGTATCGAGATATTGGGCGTGCGCACCTCCTTCACCCGCTCCATGGGCTTCCTGATCGCACTCGCCGGCACCGGGCTGGTGGTGTTGTTCCTGCGCAAGACGCTGGTCGGCAAGGCGGTGCGCGCGGCGTCCGAAGACATGGAAGCGGCGACGCTGATGGGCATCAGCCCGCATCGCGTCAATGCGATCGCCTTTGCCATCGGCATCGCGCTGGCGGGAGCGGCCGGCGTCGCGGTGGCGACCACATTTCCATTCAACCCGTTCGCCGGGTTCATCTTCAGCCTGAAGGCGCTGGTGGCGCTGGCGCTGGGCGGCATCGGCAATGTCGCCGGTGCGCTCGCCGGCGGCATCCTGCTCGGCCTCATCGAGGCCTATGTGCAGTATTTCATCTCGGGCGGCTGGACCAACGCGATTGCCTACGGCGTGTTCCTGGCGGTGCTGATGTTCAAGCCGGAAGGCCTGTTCAGCCGGCCCTACAAGAAGGCTTGAGCACCATGTTGAAGCAAGCCTGGAACAAGCAAGCCAAGGCGGGGATTGCCATTGCCGTCGTCGTGGCACTCGCCCTGGTGCCGCTGCTGCCCGGTGCGATCGACAGTTACGCCTTCTCGTTCCTGTTCTTCGTCTTCATCTACGCCATCATGGCGCAGGGGTGGAACCTGGTTGCCGGCTTCGGCGGTCAGATCAGCCTGGGCAACCATGCCTTCTTCGGGCTCGGCGCCTACACCACCGCGATCCTGTGGAGCGGCAACTATCTCTGGGGCTCGCTCTATGACGCCTACCCGCGCATCTACTATTTCGACCCGCTGACGATGGTGCTGGGCGGACTGGTGGCGGCTGTTGCCGCCATCATCATCGGCCTGCCGCTTTTGTCCAAGCTGCGCGGCGACTATTTCGCGCTGGGCACGCTCGGCTTCGGCGAGATCGTCAAGGTGATGTTCATCAATGGCGGCGACTTCACCGGCGGCGCCTTCGGCGTGGTGGCGCCTGCCGGCACCTTCGACACGCTCTTGCCGCACTATCTGGTCGGGCTCGGCCTGATGGTCGGCACGGCACTTGCCGTCCGCTTCTTGATGCGCTCGCGCTACGGGCTGGCGCTGATCGCCGTGCGCGACGACGAGATGGCGGCGTCGGCCAACGGCATCGACACGCTCAGGGTCAAGGTCGCCGCCTTCGCCGGCAGCGCCTTCATCGCCGGCATCGCGGGCAGCCTCTACACCTACTACATCTTCCATGTCGGCCCGGACTCAGTGTTCGCCCTCGACTGGATGCTGCTGCCGCTGATGATGACCGTGGTCGGCGGCACCGGCACGCTGCTCGGCCCGATCCTCGGCGCCTTCGTGATGTACGCCGTGTTCGACCTCGCGCGGATCGTGGTGCCGGACTATCACCCGGTGATCTCGGGCCTGACGATCATCCTGGCGATGCTGTTCCTGCCGAAGGGGCTGATGCGAAGTTTTGCGGGGAGGGTGGCGTGACGCGGTTCAGATTTGCAACGACCCTCAAGAAAACCGAGCCGGCCGAAAGTTTGCAAGGAGCGGGTGCTCCTTTCCGGTGGCGATCTCGCCGGCGAGCAGCTCGCCGGCGATCAGGCCAAGCGTTGCGCCGCTGTGGCTGAAGGCTACGTAATATCCCTTGATGTCCTTCAATTGGCCGAATACCGGATCGCCGTCCGCGGGGATCGGCTTGGGGCCGACGCCATAGTTTTCCAGCTCCAGCTTCGGATGGCCCTCGAGAACTTTCGAGGCTTCGTCGAGAAGCCCCTGAAGGGTCGAATCCTTCACGCCATAAGTACCGTCCGAATTGACGACCACTTCTTCTTCCGACCAGGCGGAATCGAGCGCAAGGGCTCCGTCCGGCGTCGGGCGGATGGCGACACGCGGCGTGTTGAGCACGGCCCGAAGGGGCAAGTGCAGCGGCTTGGTCCTGACCAGCAGCGCGATCGGCGTCCCGTCGGCAATATGTCGGTCGGAGTCCGCGACCATTCGCGGCACAGCACCGCCGGTCGCCAACAGCACCGCGTCGGCGGCGAAGCTGATGCCGCTTGTCGTGGTGACGCCGGTGGCGCGGCCGTCGACGACCGTGACCGCCGCGCTTCCGGCATCGGTGACCAGCTGTCCGCCGCGCTCCGTGAATTCCGCAACCAGTAGGTCGATCAGCGACGGCAGGTCGACCCAACCTTCGCCCGGATTGAAGATCGCGCCCTGGGGCGTGACAGCATCTGCAGCGATACCCGGGGTGACCGACGCTATGGCGCCCGCGGACAGATGCTGCGCGTCATAGCCAAGAATTTTCTCATATGCGAAGACATCCGCGATCTCGTTTGAGGCGCTGTCCGCATCCCATGTCAGGCCGCCGTCGAAACGCAGCCAGGCAGCATCCGGATATCTCGCCGACAACGTCCGATAGCGATCGATACCGATCATGCGCAGGCGATGGTATTCAGCTGACCGCTTGCGGGCGGAATTGAGCCAGGCGAGCGAGCGGCCTGAAGCTCCCTTGGCAAGCGGCCCGTCATTGACCAGGACAGTTTCGATGCCGAGCCGTGTAAGATGAACGGCCGAAGAGACGCCGAAGATACCGCCCCCGACAACAACGACCTTTGCGACCGAATGTGATGTAGCCATGGGATGTTCTTTCACTGTGTGGAGGTTGGATTGGGCCATGCGGTGGTGCGATCAAAGCACTTCGTCTAGGAAGTGCTTCAGACGCGCGCTTTTCGGAGTGTCGAAGATCGCAGCGGGCGTGCCGGCCTCGATGACGCGGCCTTCATCCATGAAGACGACCTGATCGGCGACCTTGCGGGCAAAGCCCATTTCATGGGTCACGACGACCATCGTCATGCCGCGGCGGCCGAGGTCCGCCATCAGGTTGAGGACGCCTTTCACCAGTTCGGGATCGAGAGCGCTGGTCACCTCGTCGAACAGGATGACCTCCGGGTCCATGGCAAGCGCACGGGCGATTGCCACACGCTGCTGCTGGCCGCCGGAAAGGCTCCCGGGACGATGGTGTTTGCGGGCGGCAAGGCCAACATCGGCCAGGCGCGCCTCGGCGATGCGCTCGGCCTCCGGCACCGGAATGCCCTTGACCTTGGTCAGGGACAGCATGACGTTTTCCAGGGCTGTGTGGTCGGGAAACAGGTTGAACTGCTGGAACACCATGCCGACACGCCGGCGCAATTTTTCGGGCTTCATCGCCAGGATGCTCGCGCCATCGAGCAGCACGTCGCCGCCCTTGGGCTCGACCAGGCGGTTGAGGCAGCGCAGCAGGGTCGACTTGCCTGAACCCGACGGACCAATGACGCATGTGACCGTGCCCGGCTTGACCGTCAGGCTGACCCCCTTGAGGACATCGAGATCGCCATAGGCCATGTCGAGATCGGTGATGGCGAGACTACCGCCCTTGAACCGGGGAAGCGCCGGGCTGCCGTCGGGGCTGGTCTGCGAAGATGGACCGCCGATCGCGCTTTCCAGTTCGCTCACCTCGGCGAGGCCGCTGGTGACGAGGCCTGCCTTTTGCTTTCCGACCCGCAGCGAGTTGTCGATGTAGTTGACAACGTGGGTCAACGGCACGGTGATGACGAGATAGAACACGCCAGCCAGGAGCAATGGCGACAGGTTTCCCGTGACCACCGCCTGGTCCTGGCCGACACGAAAAATCTCGCGCTCCGACGCGAGCAGGCCTAGGAAGTAGACCAGGCTCGAATCCTTGACGTTGCCGATGAACTGGTTGACCAGAGCCGGCAGGACGCGGCGGATGCCTTGCGGGACCACGATCAGCCGCATGCCCTGTCCGTAGCTCATGCTGAGCGCCCTGCAGGCTTCCATCTGTCCGCGCTCGACGCTCTGGATGCCGGAGCGGAAGATTTCGCCGATGTAGGCGCCGGCAATCAGGCTGAGGGCGAGAATGCCGAGCGGATAGGGCGAAGGCCCGAAGATTTCACGGCCGATGCGGGCGAAGCCCTGGCCGATCAGCAGAATCGTGACGATCGCCGGAAGACCCCGGAAAATATCGGTATAGACCCGGGCCGGGATGCGCAGCCAGCGCGATTGCGAGATGCCCATGACAGCAAGGATCATGCCGAGGACAACTCCGATCACCGTGGACGCAGCGGCAAGGATCAAGGTGTTCTTCAGCCCGATGGTGATCATGCTTGGCAGCACGTCCGCCATGGCTTGCCAGTCGAGGAAACTGCGCCGCAGGTTTTCAAGCCAATTCATTCGGCCCCTTTCCATTGCTCCGTTCGCGCAGCCAAAAGCTGGGCGAAAGCGTGTCCGCAGCCGCCGGCCATCACGACCGGCGGCCGCGTGCGCGGTTACTTCTGGGGGAGGTACTGGTCAGGCATCGGGGAACCGGGGAACCACTTCTCGTAGAGCGTCTTCCAGGTGCCGTCCTGCATCGCCGCATGCAGGGCGGTGTTCAATGCCTCGCGAAACTTGTCGTTGCCCTTGCGCAGGACGAAGCCCGCGGGTGCGTCGAAGGAGGGGATGTTCACCGCGATCTTCAAGTCCGGATAGCGAACCGCATAGTCCTTGGCTGCCTCGTAATCGAGGAAATGCGCGTCGACGGTTCCGTTGTTCAGCGCGGAGACGGCAGAGTTGTTGTCGGGGAACTTGACGAGATCTGTCCCGACAAAATTCTTCGCTGCGTAGATTCCTGCAGCGTACCCTGGACGACGCCAAGACGCTTGCCCTTGAGCCCGTCCGCCGACTTCATGGCCTTGTCGGCGGTAAGCACCGAGAGATAGCCTGCGAGATAGCCATCCGAAAAGTCGACAGTCTTCTTGCGCGCATCCGTCGTGCCGATCGCGGCAACCGCGACATCGAAGCGCCCGTTGGCAACCGAGGGCATAAGCGCCGAGAATTCCTGACCGGTGAAGATCACCTGGTCGGGTTTGAATCCCAGGCGGCCGGCGACGTTGCGAAACAATTCAAGGTCGAACCCGGTGAATGTGCCATCCGCCTGGGTGAAAGCGTATGGCTTGGCGTCTCCCATGGTGCCGACGCTGATGACCTTCGCATCGATGAGGCCGTAGGGATTGTCATCCGCCGCGGCGGCGCGCGAAACCAGACCCGCTCCGATGCATACAACCATAAGTGCCATTGCGCCGGTCTTTACCGGCGACATCAACGACTTGAGAATTCCCATCCTGCTCATGTCTTCTCTCCACTCTGAAGGGTTGTTTTTCTTGGCACGTTCTTCTTGGCATTCGCGTCGAGCCCGCAATTTCAGGCCTCACATCGTTGGTCGCCGCGGAAGCGGCTCGCACGGGGGCTGTCATCATGCCTCCTGGCTCGTTCATCTCTCAAAGAGACCGGTCTCTTATTGCGTGAGACCGGTCTCTTTGGTAATGGTTATCGCCAGATTGACCTTCCGTCAACAACTCTTGTAGTCGTTCGTCCGATGAAAAGAACCGTGCCCAAAACCCGCTCGATAACAGTCAGCGACGTCGCCCGCGCGGCGGACGTGTCGAAGGCGACAGCCGCGCGCGTGCTCGGCGGATACGGCGTCGTCAGCGATACGATCCGCGCGGACGTCATGGCCGCGGCCAAGGCACTGGATTATCGTCCGAACGAACTGGCCCGCAGCATGACGACCGGCCGGTCTGGCATCATCGGGGTGGTTGTCGGCGACATCGAGAACCCGTTCTTCAGCCTGGCGGTGCGCGGTATCAGCGATGCGGCAAGGGCGGCCGGGTTCAACGTGATCCTGGCCAACTCGGGCGAGAGGATCGAAGCCGAAAAGGCAGCCGTGCGGCTTTTGATCGGCAAGCGTGTCGACGGGCTGATCGTCACGCCGTCGGAATCGCGCGACATATCACACCTGCGCGACATCCATCGTTCTGGCCGGCCGCTTGCGCTGCTTGACAGGGCGCTGCCCGACCTGGATGTCGACACCGTCACCGTTGACGATCGCGGCATCGCCATGCGGGCAACCAGCATCCTTGCGGATGCCGGCCACCGCAACATCGCCTATGTGACGGCGGTCGACGCCGAAGGGCAGGAATACCGCGATCTCGGGCAAATCTACACGTCGTCGGTCCGTGAGCGTATCGACGGTTTCCTCACCGGGTGCCGAGAGGCTGGGATGGACCGGCCAGAGCGTCACGTTTGCCTTGGCGCGACAAGCCCTGTCGAAACCCGTAGGATTGCTGACAAGCTGCTGTCCGGACCAGATCGTCCGACGGCGATCCTTGCTTCCGACAGCGTCATAGCGCTGGAGATATTCAAGGTGATCCGCGAGCGCGGGTTGCGGGTTCCGCAGGACATTTCGCTGATCACCTTCCATGATGCGGATTGGACCAGCGTGACAACCCCGCCCATCACCGTCATCGACCAGCCCGTCTACGCGCTTGGCAAGGGCGTCGCGGAATTGCTCATCCGGCGGTTGAAGGGCGACACACAACCGCCCGAAAGGCTCATCCTGCCGACCACGATCATTGAACGCGGATCCGTTGGCCCGCCCTCAAACAGAAGGCCGTAGGCGCCAGTCGTTCGTGGTGCCGCGACTGCAGCTCAGCCCAGCAGATTGCGCGCCGTGCGCATGAAAATCCTCGAGCCGATCGGGATCAGGTCGTCGGGAAAATCATAGTCGGGATTGTGCAGGGCAGGGTGCCGCTCGCCGGCGCCGAGGAAGAACATGGCCGACTTGGCGCTATGGCCGAACAGGCCGAAATCCTCCGAGGCGCGCATCGGCAGGGCTTCTTGTCCGTGCGCCACACCCTCTTCGTCGAGCGCGCGCTGAAGATGCTCCACGGCGTCCGGTGCGTTGACGCTGGCGACGAAGATCTCGTGATAGTCGAAGCGCGCGGAAAGCCGATGCCGGCCGGCGATCTCGGTGACCAGAGCCTCGGCTGCAGCGCACAGATCCGCCATGCGCTCGTCGCGGCGGGTGCGCAGCGTTGCCCAGACCTCTCCATGCGCGGGCGCGATGCCGAACACGGCTTCGCCCATCGCGGCATGGGTGACGGTGACCATCGAGAAATCATCGTCGGCGAAGGTCGCGCGGCCGAGCGCGGGCAAAGCCGGCATCAGCTCGCTGATCGCCAGCATCGGCGAGATGCCGGTCTCGGGCATGGACGAATGCGCGGTCTTGCCCTCCAGCACGATGCGCATGCCGCGCGAGGCGCAGTTGACCACGCCGGGCTTGAGCCGCACCTCGCCGAACGGCACGCCGGGCAGATTGTGCAGCGAGAACGCGAAATCCGGCGCGATCTCGCCGAAACGGGGATCGGCGACGACGCCGGCCGCGCCATTGCCAGTCTCTTCCGCCGGCTGGAACATCAGCACGACGCGGCCGCTGGCGGGCCGCTCGCGCCCGAACTGACGGCCGAGCGAGGCGAGGATTGCCGTGTGCCCGTCATGGCCGCACATATGCGACTTGCCCGGCACGCGTGAGGAGTGCGGCACGCCCGACAGCTCCTCGATCGGCAGCGCGTCGAGTTCCGAACGAAACAGGACGGTCGGTCCGTTTTTGCCGCTGTCGTATATGGCCGCGACGCCGTGGCCGCCCAATCCGGTCAACACTTTGTCCGGTCCCGTATCGGCGAGGAAGGAGACGACCTCTTGTGCCGTCTTCTCTTCCTCGTTCGACATTTCCGGCTGCTGGTGCAGCTTGCGTCGCCACTCGGTCAGCTCGACGATGTCGCGATTGGTCAAGGTCATGCTTTGCGCTCCGCATCAAAAACCGATGATGAATTGCTAGCGACAAATGACCGTGCCTGCCACGGTCCAGGTGCCGGGCTTCAGCGGGCCAGAACTGCGGCGACGTCCCGCGAAGGGTCTAAACACCGTTCGCAGCGGCCGACGCCGCTGCGAACGGGGCTTGGGAATTGCCTTACTGATTGATCTCGGGTTCGACCAGCTTTGCCAGGTTCCTGAGCGATTCCTGCCAGCCGAGATAGCAGGCCTCGACCGGAATGACGTCCGGAATACCGGCCTGGGTGATGTCGATTTCGGTGCCGACCGACACTTTTTTCAAGATCACCGTCACCTGGATCTCGCCGGGCAAATTGGGATCGTCGAACCTGTCGGTGTAGCGCAGGCGCTCGCCGGGAACGAGTTCGAGATACTCGCCGCCAAAGGAATGGCTGTCGCCGGTTGTGAAGTTGCGGAAGGACATCTTGAACGTGCCGCCGATCTTGGCTTCGAATTGATGGACCGTGCAGGTGAAGCCGTTCGGCGGAAGCCACTTGGCCAGCGCGTCGCCTTCGACAAAGGCGCGATAGACTTTTTCCGGGCTGGTGGTGAGAACGCGGTGTAAACGTACGGTACCGGGCATATCCTATCCTTTCATGATGCCTGTTCGACGCCCCTAGGACGAACGGGGCCTGGCCAGTCCGACACAGGCTGTCAGATTTTTCGGGCTCCGGCTACGGGCCTGTCTGTCCATGGCCTGCGGCAGCTCAGACCGATTTGGGACTCGATTTTATGACGCCTGGCCCAATCGCCGAAAACCAGGAACCGGATAGCCATTATGAGGAGAGTGTTTATAACGGTCGCTGAGATCGAGATGACCAAGGGGAGACGATGCGTTACATACGTCCGCTTTCAATAGAAGATGCCGTTGGCCAGTTGGCCGGATCGGCCGGCACATCGGCCATTCTCGCGGGGGGCAGCGACCTCCTGGTCAGGATGAAGGGCGGGTTTGTCGAACCCGACCTGATCGTCGACATCAAGGCGATCGCGTCGCTGGGCGAGATCAGGGAAACGGCCGAAGGCTTCAGCATCGGCGCGGCCGTGCCCTGCGCGCTGCTCGGCGAAAACAAGGCACTGAAGAAGGCATGGCCGGGCGTCGTCGAAGCGGCGAAGCTGATCGGCTCGAAGCAGGTGCAGGGGCGCTGCACCATTGTGGGCAATCTCTGCAACGCCTCGCCGGCGGCCGACAGCGTGCCGGCGCTGGTCGCGGCAGGCGCCAAGGCCGTGATCGTCGGCCCTTCGGGCAAGCGCACGGTTCCCGTCGAGAAAGTGCCGACCGCGCCGGGTAAGACGTCGCTGGCCAAAGGCGAGATCATCGAGGCGATCCTGCTCGACAGCCAGGCGCCGCGTTCGGGCGATGCCTATCTGCGGTTCATTCCGCGCACCGAGATGGATATCGCCGTGGTCAGCGCCGGGGTGAACCTGACGATCGACGAGCAAGGTGTCATCAAGGCGGCCCGCGTGGCGCTGGGCGCGGCGGCACCGACCGTGCTGCTGGTCGAGGAGGCCGCCGAGGCGCTTATCGGCAGGAAGCTCGACGAAGCGGCACTGGAGCGGCTCGCCAAGGTCTGCGCCGGCGCCTGCCGCCCGATCGACGACAAGCGGGGTACAATCGATTTCCGCAGGAAGGTCGCGGGTGTGTTGGCCAGGCGTGCCGCCACTTCGGCTTATACACGTGCAGGAGGCAAATGATGGCCGGCGTAGCAGTCTCAACCACAATCAACGGCGACAGCGTCGAGTACCTTTGCCAACCTGACGAAACGCTGCTCGACGTGCTGCGCGATCGGCTCGGGCTGACCGGCGCCAAGGAAGGCTGCGGCACCGGCGATTGCGGCGCTTGCAGCGTCATCGTCGACGACCGGCTGGTGTGCTCGTGCCTGGTGCTGGGCGCGGAAGCCGAGGGCCGGCGCATCGAGACCGTCGAGGGCATGGCGCATGGCGACAAGCTGCATCCGCTGCAGCAGAAGTTCCTCGAACACGCCGCCCTGCAATGCGGCATCTGCACGCCGGGCTTCCTGATCGCGGCCAAGGATCTTCTGGCCAAGAACCCCGATCCGACCGAAGAGGAAATCCGCTTCGGCCTGGCCGGCAACCTTTGCCGCTGCACCGGCTACGACAAGATCGTACGCGCCGTCCAGGACGCGGCGAACGTGATGAAGGGAGCGCACGCATGAACTTCGATCCGCGTTTTTCCGGGCGTAAATTCGCATCCGTCGGCACGCGCCCCATCCGTCCCGACGGCGTCGACAAGGTGACCGGCCGCGCCCGCTACGGCGCTGACTTCAACATGGCCGGGCAATTGGTCGGGCGTGTCCTCAGAAGCCCGCACGCGCATGCCAAAATCCGCAAGATTGACACCTCGAAGGCGGAGAAGCTTGCCGGCGTCAAGGCGGTGATCACCGCCGCCGACCTGCCGGACCTTACCGACGGCGATGCCGCCATGTACGACATCCTCGACAATTGCATGGCGCGCACCAAGGCGCTCTATGACGGCCATGCGGTGGCCGCTGTCGCCGCGGTCGATGCCCGCACGGCCAGGCAGGCGCTGAAGCTGATCGAGATCGACTACGAGGTGCTGCCGCACGTCACCGATGTCGACGAGGCGATGAAGCACACCGCGCCCCTGATCAACGACGCCATCTTCACCGAGGGCCTCGAGGAAAAGCCGGTAAAGCCCTCCAACGTCACCAAGCGCAGCCAGTTCGGCCATGGCGATGTCCACCAGGGTTTCGGCCATGCCGATTTCATCGTCGAGCGCTCCTTCAAGACCGAGCAGACGCACCAGGGCTACATCGAGCCGCATGCCTGCGTGGCGAGCGTCTCGTCCGACGGCACCGCGGACCTCTGGGTCTGCACGCAGGGCCATTTCGTCTACCGCCAGCATTGCGCGCAACTGCTCGGCATGGAAGCCTCGAAGCTGCGCGTCACCTCGTCCGAGATCGGCGGCGGTTTCGGCGGCAAGACCCATGTCTGGGCCGAGCCGGTGGCGCTTGCCTTGTCGCGCAAGGCCGGACGGCCGGTGAAGCTGGTGATGACCCGCGACGAGGTGTTCCGCGCCTCGGGCCCGACCAGCGCCACCTCGATCGACGTCAAGATCGGCGCCCGCAAGGACGGCACCATCACCGCCGCCGAAGCGACGCTGCGCTATTCCTGCGGCCCCTATGCCGGCTCCTGGGCCGAGATCGGCGCCATGACGGCGTTCGCCTGCTACAAGCTCGAGAACGTCAAGACCGTCGGCTACGAGGTGCTGGTCAACAGGCCCAAGACCGCCGCCTATCGCGCGCCCTCGGCGCCGATGGCCGCTTTCGCGGTGGAAAGTGCTGTCGATGAACTCGCCAAGGAGATCGGCATGGACCCTGTCGACTTCCGCATCAGGAACGCCGCGCAGGAAGGCACGAGATCGTCCTATGGGCCGGTCTACGGCCCGATCGGCATCGGCCCGACGCTGGAAGCGGTGAAGAACCATCCGCACATGAAGGCACCTCTGACCAAGAACCAGGGCAGGGGCATGGCCTGCGGCTTCTGGTTCAATTTCGGCGGCCAGACCTGCACCGATCTGAACATCGGCATGGACGGGTCGGTGTCGCTTGCCGTCGGCACGGTGGACGTCGGCGGGTCCCGCGCCTCGCTGTCGCTGGTGGCGGCGGAGGAGCTCGGCATCGATTATGCCCAGGTCAAGGCGATCGTCGCCGACACGTCGAGCCTCGGCTACAACGACATGACCGACGGCAGCCGGGGCACCTTCTCGTCCTCCATGGCGACGATCTCGGCTGCCCGCAACGCGATCAAGATCCTGCGTGAGCGCGCCGCGCAGATGTGGGACATTGCCGTCGACGACGTGGTCTGGGAACAGGGCCATGCGGTCGCCAAGGGCGAGAAGCACGGCAATCTCGGCAAACTGTCGCTGAAGGAGATCGCCGCCCAATCCGGCAAGACCGGCGGGCCGATCGCCGGCCACAGCGAACTCGTCGCCGATGGCGCCGGCGTGTCCTTCGCCACCCATATCTGCGACATCGAGGTCGACCCCGAGACCGGATCGACCAGGGTCATCCGCTACACGGTGGTGCAGGATGCCGGCAAGGCGGTGCACCCGACCTATGTCGAGGGCCAGTACCAAGGCGGCGCCGCGCAAGGCATCGGCTGGGCGCTGAACGAGGAGTATATTTACGGCAAGGACGGCCGGCTGCAGAACGCCGGCTTCCTCGACTACCGCATCCCGGTCTGCTCCGACCTGCCGATGATCGACACGCAGATCCTGGAGATTCCCAACCCCAACCACCCCTATGGCGTGCGCGGCGTCGGCGAAACCTCGATCGTGCCGCCGCTGGCGGCGATCGCCAACGCGGTGTCGAACGCGGCCGGCGTGCGTATGACCCACATCCCGATGTCCCCGCCACGGATTCTCGCGGCGATCGAGGCGGAACGGGAAGGGTAGGGCGAAAGCTAGGGATAAGGTGTGTTGAGATTCAGGTCAGGCCGAGCCGAAAGTGGCGGGTTCCGAGAACCGGAGCGGAGCGTACTTGAAGTACGTGAGCACCGGAAGCGCAGGAACCTGCCATTTGCAGGCCGGCCTCACCTGAATATCAGCACACCGTAGCGCCGATGGTCGAAGTCACCCTTTGGGGCGCCCTCGGCCAGCTCGCCGGCGGCAAGAGCAAGGTCGAGGTCGAAGCCAAGGACATCAGGGAGCTGTTCAGGAAACTGGCTGAACAGTATCCCGGCTTCGAGCCATGGATCGATCGCGGCATTGCCGTGGCGATCGACGGCACGATCTACCGCGACACGTGGAGCAAGGAGCTGCCGCCCGGGGCGGAGATTTTCCTGCTGCCAAGATTGGCGGGAGGATGAGGGCAAGCGTCTCGTTACGATTGGGGCATGGGTCTCCGAACGTCTTGTTAGGGGACGCAAGCAGACTGTCAGGTTTAGCGAATTGGGGTCAGGTGGACTGATTTTTGGGAGAACCAACAACCTGGTTAGCCACCGGTAAGAATTCCAAAAACACCAATTTAATGGCATCTCATTGAAACCTGCTGTCTATTAGAAGACTGTATAACTACCAGTTTTTCATCGCCTCTTGAGATTTACCCGTATCTCATCACCCAGGAACCAACCACCTCCCTCGCTCCACGAAGAGATGATTCCGCGAGTCTCAAGCCATTGGACCAATGCACGATTTTCATCTGATCTTGGCCGTCTTGGAGTGTGATATCCTGTCGTGATCTCAGAAAACGGATATGGAAGCGCCGCAAGCACTTCGCGCGCTTCGTCGACCGCCATAGTCGAGTGAAACTTGTTGAACAGGGAAATCTGCGTCTCAACGGGCCTTGAATTCAGGATCAGTGACCGCGCTTTAGCCGCATCAATGCCTGATATACGAACGTTGGTGCGGTCAAGAATCGGGCCTATGAGTGCTGCTCGTTTGGGCAGTTCCGTTAGCGTATTCAAATCCATCAGGTCGATTATCGCGCGCTTATCGTCATCTGCTATGTCGGCTTGAAGAAGCCCTTCTCGGAAGACGTCGTCGAGACCGAACATTCCGGGATCGGTGAGATAAGCTTCGATGTTTTCTGCCATGAAAAGGACCGGCAAGTCTGTATTGACGTCTAGGCTTTCAAGGGTCTCCTTTGAAAAGGTGATCTTGCGCTCCTCTATGAGAATAGTAAGCTTCGAAGAATCGAGGCTTTTGGGAAAATTCTTGAACGTATTGGGCAACGCTCGGACATATTCCCGGTAACTGTCATCGCTCAGTGCATTCGCGTTAACAAGGAATTGGCATAGCGGCAGTGTCTCGGGACCGTTACGCAGACTGTGCTTCAGAATTACCGCGCGCACATCTTTCCGATCAAGATAGGCCACCAGAATTTCCGCTGCGAAGCCACTGCCTCCCATGAACGAGATACAATTGTCCCATGTCGGCGTGATACGTCGCAGCTCTAATACCGTGGCGTGCAATTTCTCCGGAACACCCTCCAGCGCTGGCAGGAGAGCCGTCTGTCGACCGAGAAATTCACGAAGATTGTCTTCGTCAAGTTCCTCACGACCTAGGAGATCGGTTATGGCTGCCGCATCTTCTCCAGAATTGTCGTGAAGCTCAAGGAGCACGTCGCTAAGATAGATATCAAGATCGCGTTCGACCCTGATGATCAAGGCAGGATCTGTGAGCGAACGCAGCGTAGTGTAATTGCACTCGCGAAACGCCATGAGATTGGTCTCGCCCATGACCTCGCGATAGATGTGTTCCACATTGGCAATCGAGAGTTCAAAAAGGCCACGTCTTGCCATGAAGCGCACGATGCCGGTTAACTTTCCTATTGCCGGAAGGTCTCGAACCTCGAAGCCAATGCGCTCGAGGCGTTCGGGTGCCAAGTCAGGTGCAAGTGCCAGAATTTCAGAGAGTTTCGCCGCGACGAAATCTGGGAACTCGTCGCCATTGCGTGCTAGTGTTTCTAGCGCCCTTTCCGGCAGGTTGGTTACCAACTGTGTAATATGGGAAAGACTGCGCTTGCTGGCGATTGCCGTCGGAACGAACTGCCTCCATTCGTCAGCCAGGCGGAAAAGCAACTTGGGGACGGCGCGTCCCGTGGCGTAGTAGGCCTCTAAGAAATCTTCGCAGCCTTCGAACTGGGACGCGATGAACTCGAAAAACCTACGAGTCTGATCGCTGTACCGGCTCGCCTCGTTTAGAAGGCAGTCAACCAATTTGACGTTAAGAACATAGCTTTGCCCGAAGTCCGCTTCGCGCATCGCTGCGATGACCTCATTTGGGTTGTCAATCTGAAAGTCGGGGTCGGGGGTAAAGAACGCCCGTATCTGGATGAGAAACTTGTTGTCATTAGGCGACAGCCGACCAGAATGGAACAGTGACGTATATTGATAATACGTATCGTCCAGATGGCCTTCTAGAATCAAGAAGCGAGCCAACTCGCCCTTCTCGCCGAAGCCGTCGAAAAGGTCAGTCACACGGTCGGCGCTTGAACGCACGAGTTCATTGAACTTGGCTGTTCGAAGTGTCGCGATCTTCGCTCTAAGCTCGCGAATCCGTTGCAAGCTCTCGCTCTTGTTGGCTTCAGATTTGCTTTCAATTTCCGCCTTGCGCTGAAAGTAGGTTTTCTCCCTATCCACTTCGTTCTGCAAGGCCGAGATATCGGTCCGCTGTCCCCTACTATAGACATCGCGGAAGGTAATATGAGGAAGTGCGATTAACTGTTCAAACGCGTCGTGCCCAACGAGCGAGTGAAGTGCGATCCAAGACTGCCCGTCAAGGCTGATGCTATTGACGTTCGCAGGAAGCATCTGAACGAGCGTCATTGCGTAGATTTGGCGCAATTCTTTCAGATCAGAGGGTGTCTGCCTTTCGGCAACGTCAATCTTTCGTTCGATTTCCGCTATCTCTGCCTTACAGGCCACCTCCTCGTGCGCAACGAGTTCATCGTGGCGGCCCAGAATGTCAGCGAGATTGCCTTCGCCCCGGTGCAGTTGTTCGAAGTCCCTGGGGTAGACGTTCTTATATATCAGGACCGCAAGAAGCTTGTTGGCGTTGAGAGTATTTTCGTCGTCGGTCTCCAAATTAGCGACGTAGATGGCGTATTCATTGAAGACATTTTGAATAAGTCTCAAGTCGTCTAGATACCGGGAGACCTCTCTAAGGAATTGTCGATCAAGACGACCGTCGAGTTCAAGCCTCTTTCCCTGCTCCAGCACCATATCAATCGAGTTCGAAGCGTTTATGATGGGAATAACTGGAATGACGAATTCGAAGAACTTGGTCCGGTCCGTATTAACAAATACGTCGTCGCGCAGTGCGTAAAGAAATCTAATAGTTCGCCTGACTCCCGCGTTCGCATTCACCAAGCCGTTGATTTCACGCAACGTCACGAATATTTCTGCATCTTCGAATCTGTCCAGATCCTCTATTATTACGAGATCATATTCTGTTGACTGGAAGAAGTAGATAATTTCATCCAAATGACGGTTAAGTATTGAATCGAGATTGTCTGATGCCGGCCTAATTTCTATGTCTTTTAGAGAGATGCTTTTGAGTGACAGCCCAAAGCTGGCGACATAAAATTTGTGCAGCGCAGCCCACAAAAAAAGCAACGAAAACCCGAATATTGTGAAGTTAGGCCAATTGCTGAATTCGAGTGGATCGAAAAAGGTGCCGCTGATTATCGCTTCCCGCTTTTTGAATACGTACCAAATCGAAAGTAAGCCGCACATGATGTACAGCGATTTGAAGATCGACAGGACGCCAGGGGATTGAATTCGCTTAAAGCGCGACAGCGGAAGTTTGTTGGCATCTGCACCATACAGCATCTGCTGCAGTATGCTTCTTTCAATCTCCTGCCGGCTCACTTTGAGACTTGGGGTGCTAGCTTCTTTGTCGCCTGGTGGACTGGCCTCTTTCACGAACGCCGCAAGAGATATGTGAAGTGAAGGTCTTCGGTATCTTTTCAGGAACGATTGGATGATGCTGCTTTTTCCTGAACCATAAGGCCCTGTCAGCGCTATATTGTTCACTTTCGGGTCTGTCGTCGCGAAGAGCAAAGCTTCGGAATATACACCGGCCTTGTCAGCTTGGTCGGTCGGTGCAAGATTTACAAATTTTGCTTTTGTGACGGCGGGTCGACCAATACCTTCCAAGAAGGCACCGAAACTAGTGAACCTGCCACCCAGTCGATTTGTTAATGTTGAAATTCGTTCGCCCATAAGTGACCTAAATATCACTGATCCAAGCGACAAATATCACTGAGGAGCCGGAAAACACCAACTTTTCATCTCCAAGAACTCCGCATTTGGGAATCGATCAGTAGAGTCCTGCCGCCCGCAATCATAGCGGTAAGAAGCCATAGGCAATAGTCTCGATGATTGGCAGCTTTCGGGCGCTCACGGCATCAGCCGCAACGACCGAGATAGGGCGCAAAACAGCCATTCAGGATCAGCTCTCGCTCCGGTCGTTCTCCGGCACCGGCGAATAACGGAGCCGTCTCACGCATTGCGGTCGTGACAAGCGGATGTCAGGTGCAGACAAGGCATCCGTGCTTCGGGTAGAGTTCCGCCGGGAGCGACATACATTGAGGGAGGTATCGAGGTGACCGAAGCCAACCCAAGACCACTCGCCGAGATCGCCAGCTATCACGCCCACATCTACTACGCCGGGCAGGCCGAGCGGCAGCATGCGGAATGGCTGCGTCTTCGCATTGGCGAACGGTTTCGCGTGCGCCTGGGGGCCTGGCATGACCAGAAGGTTGGGCCGCATGAGCAGGCGATGTTCCAGGTCTCGTTCGCCAATGAGGTCTTTGCTTCGCTGGTGCCGTGGCTGATGCTGAACCATCGCGGCCTGAGCATCCTCATCCACCCGAACACGACCAACCCGAAGCGCGACCATCTGGTCGATCCGGTCTGGATAGGCCGGCCGCTGGGGGTGCATGGCGATGTCCTGCCGGACGAGCATGAGCCGGAAGAGGCGCTGGAGCCTAATACCGAGCCGACGCTCAAGGCATAGCGGTTCCCAGCACGGCCGCGGCCTCCAGCGTGGGCGCGGAGTGTCTGCTTCGAACAACCGCAGGGCATTGCGTGATGCCGTTGGGTGCGCTTCTATCCGTGACGGGGTATAGGGGGGATCATCATTTGTCTGGCAGGAACCAAACGTCCACCGGCCACGAAGCGAGCGAGGCGGGCTGGCTCGACCTTCATTTCGAATCGTCGCGTCCCGAATATGAGGCGGCCTTGCTCGATGCCGGTATCCGCCCGGGCTGGCGTGTGCTCGACGCCGGTTGCGGCAGCGGCGGCTTCCTGCCGCTGATCGCCAGGGCCGTCGGCCCATCCGGCTTCATCGCGGCACTCGACCTTGCGCCCGAAAACATCGCCCGGGTCGAGGCGCTCGCGGGCACGCTGTCCGGGCCGCCGGAAATTGCCACGCATGTCGGCAGCATCCTGTCGCTGCCCTTCTCGGACGCCTCGTTCGATTGCGTCTGGTCCGGCAATGTCATGCAGTATCTGACGCCGGCCGAGTTCGAGCTTGCCGTCGGCGAGGCCAGGCGCGTCCTGAAGCCGGGCGGTATCTTCGCCGTCAAGGATTTCGATTCGACCATCCTGCAGATCCTGCCCTTGGATCGCGCCCTGCTGGCGCGCTTCATGGCGGCCAGGCTCAAGGGATTTCGCGACCGGGGCGTGCTCGGCACCGATTGCGGTTCGACGCTTCCGGCGCGCCTGCGGCAGGCGGGCCTGGAGGTCGTCAGCCGCAAGGGCTGGCTGGTCGAGCGCTGGGCGCCCGCGCCGCGTTTCACGCGCGACTATGTTCGCGACCTGCTGGCCTATTTTGCCAGCGTCGCGCCGGGCTACGCCCTGCCTGACGCCGACCAGGCCTATTGGCGGGAGCTGAGAGAGCGGCCGGATCGCCTGCTCGACGATCCGGACTTCTGCTACCGCGAGTTCTTCGTCATGGCGGTCTGCCGGATCTAGGTCTGGCGGATCTAGGTCCGGCGCAAGGGGGCGGCGGACGGTTGCGCGGAAGCGCAGATCGCGCATCAATGCACCACCGCCCGCAGCCGCTCGCGCAGCTCCCTCGGCGCCACGTCATACCGGCCTTTGAAGGCGCGTGAAAAATGCGCGCTCGAATTGAAGCCGCAGGCGAAGGCGATCTCCGAGATCGAGGCCGAGGCGCGGGCGGGCGACAACAATTCTTCCTTGCTGCGTTCGAGCCGGCGGTCCCAGACGAAGCGTTCCAGCGTGGCGCCTTCGCCTTCGAAGGCGCGGTGCAGATAGCGCCGGGAGCAGCCCATATGGCGGGCTATATCCTCGGCCGACAGGCTGCTGCGCGCCAGGTTGGCGTCGATATAGGCGACGATGCGCTCGCGCAGCGCTTCGAGCGGCGGGCGGCGGAATTCGGGCGCCATCGGCTTGGCCTGGATCAGGCCGTTGACGAGCTGGACCAGGCTGTCGCCGACGCGCCGGCTGCCGGCCTCGTCGAGCTTGTGCGCCTCGCCGATCGCCATCTGCATCAGGCCGGAGACGATGTGGGTCAGGCTGTCGCCATTGCCTGGCAGCGGCAGCGGGGCTGAGAGGCGGGCGAGCGTGTCGTCGCCGAAGGTCGAGCGCGGCACCTGCAGGATGAGCTGGTCGACATCCGAGAGGTTCTGCAGGGAATAGCTGCGCACCGGATCGTAGATAACAGCCGATTGCGGGCCGAGGTCGACCGCGACCTGCTGCTGCTCGAAGCGGCTGCGGCCGCGCAGCTGCACCAGGATCTTGATCGCGTCGGGATCGAAGCTGCGCCAGAACAGCCGGTCGTTGACCACAAGATGCGAATTGGCCTTGATCTCGGACAGCCGGCAGGCGCCGAGGTTGACCGAGACGAGCTGCGGGATCGACGGCACCGTGCCGCGCGGGAAACGCTGGGTGATCGGGCCGAACAAAAGGCGCGATGTCGACAGGAAAGCCTCGCCGTCGGCGACGCTCACATGGTGGGCGTGCATTCTAGTTTCCTCCTCCAACAGCCTTCCGTTCTTGTCACGGGCCCGTCTTGGCGCGGGATTGTGGCTCGGTGTCATGCCCGGATGCAACGACCAACAACTTAACATGATAATTATCTCGGCCGCAATGGCACGGATGCATGCCAGCCAAGCTCGCAAATGGTCGGCTATTCGATCTAATTTCTTTGCAAGCCGTTAATTTGGCCGTGCTGTTAATAAGTTCTTTCTAATGCATGTCGACCGGAACCGCGCAGCGGTTTCGGGATAAGGACATGCGCAAACTGATTGGTTTGGCGCGGGGTACGCAATGACCAAGAATCTCGGCAACGCACGCTATGTGCCGCCCAAGGACACGAAAGCTTCCTTCCTCAGCAAGGCGGCGCCGGCGCTGTTTCCGCTCATCGTGGCGGCGCTGGGGTACATGATCGGGCGGCAGTTCTTCGGCATCTAGGCCGCAAACCTTGGCCGAGGGCATCAGGCGCCGGTCTCGGTTGCCGCCTCCTCGGCTTCCGCTCGCCTGACGCGCTCGCTGGCCAGGAGCACGACCGGGCAGGCGACCGCGGCCAGCACCGCCGTGGCGGTGTCGCCGAAGAACAGCTCTTCGCCGGGCCGCTGGGTGACGCCCATCACCACCATCGCCGCGCCCTTGGTCACCTCCCTGGCGATCGCCTTGTCGGGCGTGGCGCGGGTGCGGATCGCGGTGTCGACGGCGACGCCATAGCGGTCGGCGAGATCGACGACGTCCTTCAGCACGGCTTCTTCGCGGCGATGCGAGACCGAGCCCGGCCGACTGCCCTTGCGGACCTGCGAGACATAAAGGACCTTCACGCGGGCCCGATGCGGCCGCGCCAGCGCCAGGGCGAAATCGGCGGCGCGCCGAGCGACCTCGGTGCCGTTGACGGGGACCAGTATCGTGGTGCCGGCGCGCAACATCGGCATCTTGCCGGTGGATCTGGCGCCATTCAGCACCAGACAGAGCGGGCCGTCGAAGCCGCTGGTGATGTCATTCAGAGCGCCGCTGAAGGTGGCTTTGTCGGTCAGTGCGTTCTCCAGCCCGACCAGCAGGAGGCCGTAGCCCTTGCGGGCTTCCGTCGCGATCGTCTCAGCGGTGGCTTCGAGTTCGGTGCGGGCCGTGAGGTGGACCTTGTCGACGGGCGTGTCCTCGGCCTTTCTGACGGCCCTGGCGCTTCTGGCCGCACCCTTCTTGACCTCCCTGGAGGCCCGTTCCGGACCCTTGTCGCGGACAGCGCCGGGCAGTTGCCCGCCCTCGAGGTGGAGAAGCGTGGTCGGCATGCCGCTGCCGCCGCCGATAAGGCCGGCGAGATAGGCGGTGAACTTGCCGGCCGGGCTGTCATCGACCAAAAGCAGCAACCGTTCCAGCCTGGAGACGAAGCCGCGCTCGTCGAGCAGCTCGCGGTCGACGCGCTGCTTTTCGGCATTGCCGAGGGGCAGCCGGCCGAGCGCCCAGCGCAGCATCGGCGGCATGGCAAGCGTGGTGATGACGGCCATGGTGACGATCATCGTGAACAAATTGTGGGACAGGATGTTCATCGACAGGCCGATGCTGGCGACGATGACCTCGGTCGAGCCGCGCGCATTCATGGCGCTGCCGACGGCTGTTGCCTCCTTCAATGACATGCCGGCGAAGCGGCCGCCGATGAAGGCGCCGCCGAACTTGCCGACGCTGGCGATCACCACCAGCGCCAGCGTCAGCAGCGCCAGCGTCGGATCGGCAAGCACGGTGAGGTCGGCGGACAGGCCGGCCATGCCGAAGAAGATCGGCATGAACAGCGCCGTGATGACGCCGCGCAATTGGCTCTCGATGTGGTCCGACAGGATCGGCGATTCCCCGACCAGGATGCCGGCGACGAAGGCGCCGAGCACGGTATGCACGCCGATCAGGTTGGTGATCAGCGCCATCACGCCCATGATGATGAGGATGACGGTGATGACGGCGTATTCGCTGCGGAAACTGTCATTGCTCCAGCGGATCAGGGTGAACACCAGGCGGCGGCCGATGGTGAAGGAGAACACCATGAACAGCGCCACTTCGGCCACGGTGGTGATGAGCGGCAGCACCTGCAGGCTGCCATTGGTGGCGATGCCGAAGGTGACGGCGATGATCAGCCAGCCGATCGTGTCCTCGATGATGGCCGAGGAGATGATGACCTGGCCAAGATTGCGGCGCATGAAGTTCATCTCGCGCACGACCATGGCGACGATCTTGACCGATGAGATCGACAGCGCGGTGCCGAGGAACAGGCCGGCGACGATGCGCTGCGTCGGATCGGGCAGCAGCGAGCCCGGCAGCACCTGCGCCAGCGCGAAGCCGCAGGCGAAGGGCACGACGACGCCTGACATCGAGATGGAGAAGCAGGCGGCACCGACGCGGCGCACGAGGCGCAGATCCGTCTCCATGCCGGTCAGCAGCAGGAGGAGCAGGATGCCGAGCTGCGAGACGGCGTCGATCATGCTCTTCTGCGCCGGGTCGGTGGAGAAGATCAGATGCTGCGCGCCTGGCCATATCAAGCCGAACAGCGAAGGGCCAAGCAGGATGCCGCCGATCAACTGGCCCATGATCGCCGGCTGGCCATAACGCTGGAAGATTTCACCCAGCCCACGCCCGACCAGAAGCAGAAGCACGATCTCGGCGACGAACAATCCTTCCGCCGAGCCGCCCATGCCGGAGGCGTGTCCGGCCGGCTGCGCGGCCCAGGCCGTGCCCGCAAAAGCAAGGACGGTGAATGGGATGAGAATGGCGGGGAGAAATCTCGCTTGCGGGCAGTGCCTGGTCATCCAACCCCTCAACGCGGATCAAGTCGCACGCGTTGCCCATAAACGTGCAATGCAGCGCAAGGTTGCGACGGGGTCGGGCCAATCTTTTTGGCAAATGCCGACATAGGCGGCAAGCTGCAGCGACCGAGCGATCTAGCCCGACTTTTTGGCGCCCGGCAAAGCCTCGCCTGGAGGCGGCTCCCAGCCGAAGACGCTGCGGCCGCCGAGCTGGTGCGACTGGTCGAACTCGCCGGCGACGATTTCCTTCAGGCTTGGCCCGGTGACATAGCGCTCCAGCCGCCGCGCCTGTCCGTCAAGCCGCTGTAGGGCACCTAGCTCTTCCTCGTTGCCGAGCTTGGCCTTGCGCACCGCGGATTTCATCACCGCGATGGTCTCGTCATAGACTTTCAGTGGCACCGGGAAGGGGTGCCGGTCCTTGCCGCCATGCGCCAGCGAGAACCGCGCCGGATCGGAGAAGCGGCACGGCGCGCCATGCACGACCTCCGCCACCATGGCCAGTGCCCGCACGGTGCGCGCGCCGACGCCGGGCACCAGCAGCAGTTCGGGAAAATCCGCCGGGCCGCTCTCGATCGCCGCGGAAATATTGCCGTGCAGCCGGCGCATGACGATATCGCTTTCGCGGACATCATGGTGGGCGGGCATGATCAGGTTGGGCAGCATCGGCTGGACGGTGACGGGAGCCGCCGGCGGTTCGATGGCCGCGAATTCACGCACGATCCTGTCGGGACCGAGCTGGCGCAAAAGGTCGAGCTGGCCGCTGCGCGAAGCCTCGGCGCGGTGGTCGGTCAGGTTGACGATCTCACCCTGGCGTCTGCCCTCGATCGCCGCATGCGGCTCGTCGACGAAGCTCTTCAGGCCCTCCGAGAGCCAGTGGTAGCGGCGCGCCAGCTTGCTGTCGCCGTTCATGCCTTGCTGGACGACCACCCAGCGGCTGTCGTCGGTGACGATGAAGCCGTGCAAATAGAGATCGAAACCATCCTGCACGGCGGCGCTGTCGACCTTGGCGACCAGCCGGCTGGCGGTGGCGAGTGCCGTGCCATCGATGCCGACGCGCTCCCCGATCATCTCGAGCTCATGCGGCGTCTTGCGCGAATGGGTGCCGCGCCCGCCGCAGACATGGACGCCGAGTTCGCCCGACAGCGGCGTCAGCCCGCGCTTCAGCGCGCCGATGACGCTGGTGGTGATGCCGGAGGAGTGCCAGTCCATGCCCATCACCGCGCCGAAGGACTGGAACCAGAAGGGATGCGCCAGCCGACGCAGCAATTCGTCGCGGCCATAATGATGGATGATCGCCTCGCACAGCACCGCGCCTAGGCGCGTCATGCGATCGCCCAGCCATTTCGGAACCCGTCCGCCATGCAGCGGCAGGTCGGCGCTGCCGCTTCGCTGTGTCACTTCGTTTACGTCTCCCTGGCCGACGAGTCGCGCCGGCACCCATACGAACTAGATGGCATCGGCGCTGCGTTTTACAAGCGGAACCGAACATGCCGTTCGGATCCTGATCAGGATTTCGCCTCATCCCGCTGTTCGGTAATGATTTTTGCGCCCTGCTTCGGGCTATACATGCACGTCGCCGAAGGACAGTTCGCCATCATCGCCGGGTGTCAGGAAGGCCGCGGCGAACAGTCCGGCATAGAGGACCGCGATCGCCACTACGATGACATATCCCGGAATCGGGCCCAGGGCCGCAGCGCTGACGGCTTGGCGCAAAGTGCCGACGAAACCGGCCGGAACGCCTTGGTCGATCAGGCTCGGCGTCGAGAGTTTGAGTATCCAGGCGAGCAGCAGGATCAGCATCATGTGGATGTAGTTGCGGCGCAAACGACGCACCAGCGCGACACGCTGCGAAACCAGGAATTTGGGCGCCCGCAGGCTTTCGCCGAGGATCAGCAGCCAGTCGGATGCGAAGTCGGGCTGAGGCGAGAAGATCTGCGCGAAATAGTGGCGCTCGAACTGGCGCACGCGGGCACGATAGACATCGAAGAAGCGGTAGCGGCGCGCCTCGATCCACAGCAGCAGCAGGACCAGCAGCATGGCGAACAGCAGGACGCCGTGATGTGCGCTGGCCGTCGACAGCGACACGGACAACATGGCCGCGACAACGGTGATCGCCCAGTTGCTGGTGCGGTCGAGGCGGTCACGCCAACCGGCCATGCGCGCAATTTCGGCGCGGTGGAAATGGGACATCACGGTAACCAGCTCGCCCGGCGACAGGGACCTGCCGATGGGCGTTGCCGGGGCGTCGTTCATGGTTTCCTCCGACCTGGATAGAACGTCTCGAAGGCGATCTCGTTCCGCAGCCTCACGGGGTGCGCGCGGGACGATTTGCACGCGCGTAAGCTGTGGTCGACAGTATGGATCTGCCTCGCTTGCATGGGCGGGAACCGGAACTGTCGGGCCAATGTCCAGATTTGTCCGCGTCTGTCCTTAACTGCCTGTATCGGCGATCGCCCTGCAGATCGCTGGGTCCGGAACCGAGGATGGTGGTGATGGTCCAGATCGGGTCCGCGCCCGCTACCGTCATCGCGTCGGACGTGGCTGTCATAGGCTGAGCGGTGAACTTGCATTGCCCCTGTGAGGGCGTCGCCGGAAACCGAGGATGAGGCGAGGCTTGCAAGCCCCCGATCACATTGCATTACTGGGCCTTGACCTCATCACCGTCCACGCCAGATCGACCGTGTCGGCTCCGGATCGGCCGGTGCAGCCGCGTGCGTCGGAGGCGATGAAGGCGCGCGAGGCACCTGACGGGTCGAGGGCGTTCCAAGGTGGAGCGGACCAGAACAGAGCGAGCGCAAATGGGGCGAGGTCGGACGGCGCATTGTCCCCGGAGCATGGCAAACAGCGCAGGAAAAGGAACCACAAACAAGATCAAGAAAGGAGAAATGCAATGGCCATTCGTGATCTCATGCCGTGGAGCCGTGAAGGCAGCCAGGCTCCGACCCTCTTTCGCGACCGCGACCAGGACCCGTTCATGAACCTGCATCGGGAGATGAGCCGCCTGGTCGACGACATGTTCCGCGGCTTCGATTCGCGGCTTCCGTCCATGGGCAGGTTGTCTTCGTTCGGCGGTGGTTGGCCCAGCGTGGAAATCTCCGAAACCGACAAGGAGATCCGCGTGACGGCCGAGATACCCGGCATGGAGGAGAAGGACATCGAGGTGTTGCTCGATGACGGCGTCCTGACGTTGCGCGGTGAAAAACAGGCGGAAACCGACGACAAGGAGCGTCAGTTCTCCGAGCGGTTCTATGGCCGCTTCGAACGTCGCATCCCGCTCGGCTTCGAAGTTGCGGAGGATAAGGTTGCGGCCGATTTCCGCAACGGCGTGCTGTCCGTCACCTTGCCGAAAACGGAGAAGGCGCAGAGCAGGACAAAGCGCATACCGATCGGTGGCGGCAGTACCAAGCACTAGAATCGGCGGCCGGATTTCGCGCCCGCCGATAGACCCTTGAGAATCCCCCAGCCTTCGGCAACATGGCGTCAAGGCTGGGAGCACCGGGATGAACGAAGCCATTTCCTCCGTATCGCCGCGCAAGTCCGCGCCGCGCAAGGCGCCGATGGCGCTGACCGAGGCGCTGGTGGCCCGTACAATGCGCGTTGTCGAGGATGCCGGGCCGACGCCGGGCATGGTCTACATGACCGACGCCGACTATGCGCGATTTCGCGACGAGATCCTGGGCTCGGCACCCGCCGGGCCGCTGAAACTGTTCGCCTACGGTTCGTTGCTGTGGAAGCCGGCCGGCGAGGTGCGGGGCGGTGAGCGGGCAGTGGCGCGAGGCTGGCACCGGTCGTTCTGCTTCACGGTGCAGCGCTTTCGCGGCACGCTCGAGCAGCCCGGCCTGATGATGGCGCTCGACCGGGGCGGCCAATGCCAGGGCATGGTGTTCGAGATCGCCGAGCCTGTAGCCGCCAATCTCGAAGCGCTGCTGCGCCGCGAGATGACCATCCTGCCCGCCGTCAACGTGCCACGCTGGCTGCAGGTGAGAACCGGGGGCGGGGTGAGCCAGGCGCTCGGCTTCGTCGTCGACCCCGCCAATCCGCGCTATGCCGGCAAGCTCGACAAGCCTGAGATCGCGGCGACGCTCGCCAGGGCTGTCGGCCATTGGGGCTCGGGGGCCGAGTATCTGTTCGAGACGATCCGCCATCTCGATGCCTGCGGCATCCGCGACCGCAATCTGTGGCAGTTGCAGGAATTGGTGGCGCAGGAGATCGGGCGCGTCCACGCCGCAGTCCAGGTTCCCGCCGGCCTCTCCAAATCTCCTACTTGACGAACATATATCCCCGCGGTTATACGTCAACCAATAGCCAATGGGTTATCGATCACGAATGCCGGACGCTCACGACATGCTCTTCAGGACGCTCGCCGACCCGACCAGGCGGGCGATCTTCGAACGGCTATGCCGGCAGGGCGAGCAGACCGTAGGGGCGCTGACGACGCAATCCGGCGTCTCGCAGCCGGCGGTGTCGAAGCACCTTGGCGTGTTGAAACAGGCCGGGCTGGTGCGCGACCGCCATCAGGGCCGTCAGACGCATTACAGCGCGCAGCTCGGCGCGCTGGCACCGCTGATGGACTGGACGCGCCAGATGGCGGGGTTTTGGGAAAGCCGGTTCGACGATCTCGAGGATTTGCTCAAAAGGATGGACCAGTGAATGAAGCGCCGATGCAAACCCGCACCGTCGTCGTCGAGCGGGAGATTTCCCATCCGCCCGAGAAACTCTGGCGCGCGCTGACGCAACCACATCTGATCGAGGAGTGGCTGATGAAGAACGATTTCAATCCGGTCGTCGGCCATCGCTTCAACATCAGCGCCGATTGGGGTGGCGTTCTGGATTGCGAGGTGCTTGCCGTCGAACCGAACAGGACGCTGTCCTACACCTGGAACCTGGCGCATCACGACCCAGCCTTCGATCTCAGAAGCGTGGTGACTTTCACGCTCACCCCGACGCCGACGGGAACCCATTTGCGCATGGAGCAAGCCGGCTTCCGGCCCGAGCAGAGGCGTGCCTATGGCGGCGCCAAGATGGGTTGGCCGCAATCTTTCGAGAAGCTGGAAGAGCTCCTGGCGCGGACAGACTGAGGTCCCCCGGTCAGAACCGGATTGAAAAGTGAACCTGACTTCAAAGGGTGGCCTTGCCGCCAGCAAAACTGTGGAGAAAGACGATGAAGATCAAATTGACCAGCATCTACGTGGACGACCAGGAAAAGGCGCTTGCCTTCTATACCGGTGTGCTCGGCCTGACCAAGAAGGCCGATTTCAGCAACGGGCCGTTCCGCTGGCTGACGGTCGCCTCGGCGGACGAGCCCGAGGGCACCGAACTGCAACTGGCGCTCAACGACCAGCCAGCGGCCAAGGCCTACCAGCAGGCGATGTTCGAGCAAGGCCAGCCGGCGGTGATGTTCTTCACCGACGACATCAAGGGCGACCACGAGCGCATCGCGGCGAACGGCGGCACGTTCACCATGCCGCCGACCGAGGTGACCGGCTCGACAATCGCCAAGCTGAACGATGGCTGCGGCAATCTCGTGCAGATCACCCAGTTGGCGCGCTGGTAAGGCGTCCTATTTCACGCGTTTTTCAAGGGAGGTAATCTTGGACTGGAGCAAATGGATCAGGCAAACGCATCGCTGGTTGTCGATCATCTTCACGGCAACCGTCGTCGCCAACTTCGTCACCATGGCGTTCGGGCAGCCGCCTGCCTGGGTGGTCTATTCGCCACTCCCGCCGCTCTTCCTTTTGCTGTTCAGCGGCCTCTATATGTTCGTGCTGCCCTATGTTGCTAAGACGCGCAGCGTGCAGCGTGCCATCGGATAGGCCAGCGAACAAGACAGGAAGGCATGGCAAAGTCGACCAAACCCGCAAAGGCTGAGCCGAAGCTGCTTTCGGGCGGCAACCCGCAGATCGCCAAGGGTTGTGGCGACGCTCCGGTGCAGGCCTACATCGCGGCCATGCCGGGCTGGAAGCGCGAGGTGGGAGAGCGCCTCGATGCGCTCATCGAGCGCGCGGTGCCCGGCGTGCACAAGGCCGTCAAATGGAACTCGCCGTTCTACGGCGTCGAAGGCGAGGGTTGGTTCCTGAGCTTTCACTGCTTCACCCGTTACATCAAGGTAGCCTTCTTCCGCGGCCTGTCGCTCGATCCGGTGCCACCGGGCGAATCCAAGAGCAAGGACACGCGTTATCTCGACATCCATGAGGACGATGCGTTCGACGAGGCCCAATTCAGCGCCTGGGTGAAGCAGGCCAGCCAATTGCCTGGCGAGCGCATGTGAGTGCTCCAGGGTGTTCTACGCAATTGCGGACGCAAAACCGCTGCACACTTTGCCGGGATTGCTCTATCCATCGAAGCTCGGAGGAGAAACGACATGACAGACACCGAAATGCAGGACGGCAAATCTCCATCCCAGCTGATAGACGGCAGGATCGAGGAACTCGGCGACTGGCGCGGCGAGATGCTCGGCCGGCTGCGCGCCCTGATCCGGCAAACCGATCCCCAGGTGGTCGAGACGTGGAAATGGCGCGGTGTCCCTGTGTGGGAACATGACGGCATCATCTGCACCGGCGAGACCTACAAGAGCCTCGTCAAACTGACCTTCGCCAAGGGGGCTGCACTGCCCGATCCGACGCGCCTGTTCAACTCCAGTCTCGAAGGCAATACACGGCGTGCCATTGACTTCCAGAAAGGCGAGGAAGTGGACGAGGAGGCATTCAAGGCACTCGTGCGCGCGGCGATCGCCTTGAACAAGTCCAAGGCCACAGCCAAACGCTAGAGATTTCGATCCGGGCTGAATCAGAATCCGGCTCTATCCCTTTGTTCGGACGGTGTTTTCCAAAGCCGGATGGTGTCTCCAAGCGCGTGGGGAGGGGCCGTCATCCGTCCCGCAGCCACACCAGCATCTCGCCAGGCTCACGGTTGTCCCAGGCGAAATAGGGGATGGCGGTCAGCCGCGTCTCGACGCTTGCTGGCGGCTTCGAGCGGTAGAGCCCGTCCTGCCAGCCGGCGTCGGCTTGTGCCGTGGCTGAAAGCGTCACCACGCCGCCGAGAAGCCCGGGCTGATCATGCGCCTCTATATCTGCCGTGCGTGGCAGAGCGAGACGGTGCAGCCGGGTCTCATTGTCCGTCGCCTCGACGCAGTAGATCAGCGGTCCGCGCGACAGCGCGACGCGGCCGGCATCCTGCTTGACCTCGGGATTGGCGTAGAGCCGCTCGATCGGCATTTCGAGATCGAGCCGGACGCTGTCGCCCTTCTTCCAGACACGCCGGATCGCGGCATAACCGTCGCTGGTCATCCCGGCAAGTTCGACCGTCTCGCCGTTGATCTGAAGCGTCGCGCTGGAACTCCAACCCGGCACCCGCAGGTGAAGGGTGAACTCCACTGGCGCCTGCGGTTCGAGCGTGATCTCGACGGCGCCGTCCCAGGGATAGCGGCTCGCCTGCGTCAGGCTGACCGGCGTGCCCGCAATCTCGAAGCGGGCTGTCGAGTCGCCGTAGAGATGAACGGCAAGTGCGTCGTCCGCCAGGCTGTAGAAATAGCTGCCAATGGAAGCCACCATGCGCCCGACATTGGGCGGACAGCACGGGCAGCGGTGCCATTTCCATCTGTTGTGCCGGCCCCGGCTTTCCAGCGGATTCTCGTAGAAGAACAGCGAGCCGTCGAGCGACAGACCCGAGATCGAACCGTTGTAGAGCGCGCGCTCCATCATGTCGGCATAGCGCCTGTTCGGTCCCATGCCGAGCATGCGGCTCGCCCAGAACACCAGGCCGACCGCCGCGCAGGTCTCGGCATAGGCGCTCTCGTTGGGCAGGTCGTAGTCGCTGGTGAAACCCTCATTGTGCGCCGACGGTCCAAGCCCGCCGGTGATGTAGAGGTTTTTCGTGGTGAGATCGTCCCACAACCGGTCGAGCGCCACCCGCAGCGTGTCGTCGCCATATTCGGTGGCGATGTCGGCCATGCCCGAATAGAGGTACATGGCCCGCACCGCATGGCCGACGACCTTGTCCTGCTCGCGCACCGGAATGTGCGACTGATTGTACTCGTAGGTCTTGAAATGATAGGCTTTCGGGTCGGCGCCGCGGGCGCGCGCTTCCTCGTCGAAATAATGCGGCTGCTGGCCGCGCTGGTCGATGAAGTATTTCGCCAGCTCCATATATTTTTGCTCGCCCGTCACCCGCGCCAGCTTGACCAGAGCCAGCTCGACCTCCTCATGGCCGCAATAGCCCTTTTTCTTGCCGGGCTCGGGTCCGAGCACCGAGGCGATGTGGTCGGCATAGCGGCACATGATGTCGAGCAGCTTGCGCTTGCCCGTCGCCTGGTAGTAGGCAACCGCACCCTCGATCAGGTGCCCGGCGCAATAGAGTTCGTGGCAGTCGCGCAGGTTTGTCCAGCGCTTGCCGGGCTGGATGCGTTGGTACCAACTGGAGAGATAGCCGTCCTCTTGCTGGAGCTTGCCATACATATCGATGACGGCGTCGATCTTCTTCTCCAGCTCTGGGTTCTTGCGCCGGTAAAGCGAATAGGCCGCGGTCTCGATCGTCTTGCCGAGATCGGAATCCCAAAACATCTGCGTGGTGACCGTCGAACCGGTGAACTCGGCGCCCTGGCGGTCCGCTTCGTCGGGCGAGGGCGAGTGGAACGGAATGACGACGCCGGGCGAGGGGCGGTCCGGGTCGATCTGCTCCAGCATCCGGGCTTCGACGCAGCGATTGTAGAGAATATTGGCGGTGCGCGTCGCCACCGCGTCGGCGCGGTCGCCCCAGAAGCCGTGCACGTCGACCTGCGGCACCGGCAACGGGCGGAAGGCGAGCTTGGGTTTTCTCGTTGCGGCGGGCCGCGGGGATGGCGATGCGGTCATGAACTGGACTCCATTTGGTCGATTATTTGACGGCCCCGGCCATCAGGCCGCGGATGTAGAAGCGTTGCAGAGCGAGGAAGAGGATCAGGCACGGCACCATCATCACGGTGACGCCCGCCTGCACGGCACCCCAGTCGATGGCGCCGAAGCGGCCCGACTGAAGCGCCGTCATCATTACCGGCAGCGTGAATTTGGACTGGTCGGTCATCAGCACGAGGGCTGCGAGGAACTCGTTCCAGGCGCCGAGAAAGGCAAACAGCGCGATGGTGACGACGCCCGGCCAGACCAGCGGCAGCATCACCTTGACCAGCATGGTGGCGTTGCCGGCGCCGTCCATGCGGGCGGCCTCCTCGATCTCGCGTGGCACCGCGTCGAAGGCGTTGCGCATCATGAAGATCGAGAACGGCAGTTGCAGCGTCACATAGACGCCGACCAGCCCGGTCAGCGTGTTGTGCAGGCCAAGCTTGGTCAGCACCAGGAAGATTGGCGTCAGGATCGACTGGAACGGGATCATGATCGTCGACAGGATGAGGACGAAGAACAGGTCCTTGAGCGGAAAGCGGAAGCGCGAGAAGCCGTAGCCGGCCAAGACGCTGACGATGACCGACAGTAGGACGGTCATCACCGAGACGTAGATGCTGTTCTGCGCCGAGGCCCACAGGCCGTCGCCGAAGGAGTTGAGCGTGGCGTAGTTTTCGAGTGAGAAGCCTGTGGTCGGCCATGGCGGCAGCGGCGGCAGGCGTGCTTCGGCGGCCGGCTTGAAGGCCGACAGCACGGTCCACACGATCGGCGCCAAGAACAGCACCGAAGCGATGATGCCGGTGGAATGCCTGGCCAAGCGGGCGGCGAGCTTGCCTCGGGCTGATATTGCCTGCGCCATCAGTCGAGCCCTTCCGGCTTGCGCAGCAGCCAGAGCTGGATGAGGCTGAGCGCCACCAGGATCACCAGCAGCACCATGGACAGTGCGGCGCCATAGCCGAGCTTGAACGAGACGAAGGACTGGTTGAAGATCCAGTAGACCGCCGTCAGCGTCTGGTTGCGCGGACCGCCGCGCAGGATGATGTAGAACTGGTCGAAGGCGAGGATGGAGCCGGCGACCGACAGGATCAGCGCCAGCGCGAGCGTGCGGCGCATCAGCGGCAGGGTGATCGCGCGGAAGCGGGCGAACGGCCCGGCGCCATCGATGACGGCCGCCTCCTGCA
This sequence comes from Mesorhizobium opportunistum WSM2075, assembly GCF_000176035.2. Classification (NCBI taxonomy): domain Bacteria; kingdom Pseudomonadati; phylum Pseudomonadota; class Alphaproteobacteria; order Hyphomicrobiales; family Phyllobacteriaceae; genus Mesorhizobium; species Mesorhizobium opportunistum. Next base: position 3,210,355 of record NC_015675.1, read on the forward strand.
GATCCTGCGGGATCGATTGCAGGCCGGTCATCAGGATGATCATGGTGAAGCCGGCGACCTTCCACACGACCATGGCGATGATCGACCAGAAGGCCGGCTGGAAGGTGGCCAGAAGGTTGAACTTCTTGTCGATCAGGCCGAGCGCGTAGGCGGCCGGGCTGAACAGGCCGGAATCGACGTTCAAGAGCCACGACCAGAGCAGGCTCGCCGAGGCAAAGCCGACGACCGCCGGCATGAAGAAGGCGGTCCGGTAGAGGTTGGTCAGCGGCCGCGGTCTTTCGATGAAGATCGCCAGCGGAAAGGCAATGACGAAGATCGCGATGGTGACGATGACGGTGTAGTAGCCGGTGAATTTGAGCGCGTTCCAGAACCTGGTGTCGCGCAGGATCGCGAAATAGTTGTCGAGGCCGATGAAGGAGTGCTCGCCCATCAACGGCCAGTTGTGCAGCGACATCCACGCCGTCATGCCGAGCGGGATGACGAAGAACACCATCACCAACGCCACGGCCGGCGCGACGTAGATGAGGCCAATCCATTGCCGGCGCCCGGCGCCGACCAGTTTTCGGGCGCGGGACGGGGCGGTGGTGGGTGTGGCGATGGTTGTCATGGCTGTTCCTTGGCGCTTCGTCCCCCTCCCCCTCGAGGGGAGGGTCCGGCCGAAGGCCCGGGGGTGGGGTCCTCTCCGCAACGCGCCGACGAAAAAGACCGTCGAGCACTGCCGAGACGACCCCGCCCGGACCTGCGGTCCGACCTCCCCTCGAGGGGGAGGTGAGGTTGGCGCTTACTTCTGCGGCGCCTGGTCGATGATCGACTGCATGGTCTCCTGGGCGTTGGCGATCGCGCCATCGACGTCGTCGCCGAAGAAGACCTCGTTGATCATCTGCGTCCACGGGCCGTTGGCGGAGTTGATCAGATCGTTGAACACCACCGAATAGGGCGTCTTGCCCTTGGCCATGGCCTCGGCGGCGATCTGATAGCGCGGATCGAGGTCCTTCAGCGCATCCTTGGCGATGTCGCCGCGCACCGGCAGGCTGCCATATTTGGCCAGGATGGTCTGGCCTTCCAGCGAATAGGCGAAGTCCAGGAATTCCTTCACCACGGCGAGTTTCGTTGTGCCCTTGGTGACGACGAAATTGTCGCCGCCGGCAAAGGAAGACCAGCCGCCATCCTTGCCCGGCAGGAAGGTGACGCCGTAATCGACATTGGGATACTGGGTGTTGAGAGCGCCGATGGCGAAGGCCCCGGACGGCGAGATGCCGATATTGCCGGCGGCAAACGCCGCGAAGAAGTTGGCGCCGGTATCGGTCTGCGCGCCGGCCGGCACCAGATCCTTCTTGACCATCGAGCGGTAGAGATCGATGGCGCCGCGCAACTGCGGGCTGTCGAGTGTCGCCTTCGAGCCGTCGGCGGAGAGGATGTCGCCGCCGGAGGCCCAGATCAGCGGCGTGAAGGTGAAGATGTTGCAGCCGCCGCAATTGCCGGAGAAGTAGAAGCCCTTGATGTTGCCGCCGAGCGCGTTGACCTTTTCGGCGTCGGCGGCGATCTCGGCCCAGTTGGCCGGGCCCTTTTCAGGGTCGAGCCCGGCCTGCTTGAACAGCTTCTTGTTCCAGATCAGCACCGAGGCGTCGGCCGAGAAGGGCAGGCCGTAAATATGGTCCTTGTAGGTGCCGGTCTTCACATGCGCCGGCGACAGGCTGGAGAAATAGGGCAGGGACTTGGCCCAGTCGGTGATGTCCTCCAACTGGCCGGCCGCGGCGAAGGAGGGCGTATAGATCAGGTCGAGCGACAGCGCGTCGGGTGCCGTGCCGCCGGCGGCGGCCGCACCATATTTCGGGATGATCTCGGCATTGGGAATGATGTCGAGCTTGACCTGGTCCTTGTGCGCCTTGTTGAAGGCGTCGACGATCCTCGGCATGAAATTCGAGCCGTCGGCGCGCACCCAGATGTTGGCCGTTTCGGCGGCGGCAGTGCCGAGGCCTCCGCCCAGAACGGCAGCGGCCAGGGCCAGTTTGGCAATCAGGTTCCTCATGTTCTCCTCCTCCAGGGTTGGCCGCTGTCCGCGGCTTGGCGTCGCTCGCGCGGCGCTTCGTTGTCAGCCGTCCATCGGACGGCCGCAGGAATGCCGCACCACCAACCGGCACGGCAGTTTTCGAATGCCCGGCGCGGCGGCTGTGCCGCCGACAAGTGAAAGCAGGGTTAGCCCGGCCTCGCGGCCGAGCGCGGTCAGGTTCATGTCGACCGAAGTCAGCGGCGGACGCGTCGCTTCCGCCACGATCTCCCAATTGTCGAAGCCGATGACGCCGACATCATTGGGCACGTCGAGGCCGCGCTCGCGCAACGCATCGATGACGCCGCGCGCAATCTGGTCGTTGCCGCAAAAGACGGCGTCCGGCCTGTCGCTTTTGCCGTCGAACAGTTGCGCTACCGCCTCGTGCCCCCAGGCCTCCGACCAGGAGCCGAGCAGCGGTTCGGTGACCGGCAGGCCGTTTTCGGCGAGCACGTCGCGATAGGCCTGGGCGCGGGCGTGGACCACGGCAAAGCTCGCCGGTCCGCTGACATGGACGATGCGTCGGCGGCCGAGCCGGCAGAAATGCTCGACGGCCAGCCGCGCGCCGCCGGCGTCGTCGGAGACGAAGGCGACGGCGTCGGGATCGGGCTGGGTGAAGGCATAGATCACCGGCACGCGCAGGTTGGAGAGGTCGATCGGCAGATGGCGGTCGATGCGCTTGCCGGTGGCGATGATGCCGTCGACACGCTTGTCGAGCATGGCGTCCACATGCATCTGGCCGAGCCGAGGATCCTCCTCGACATTGCACAGGAACACCGAGACACCCTTGTCGACCAGCGCGTCCGAAATGCCCGACATCAGCGGCAGCGAGAAGCGGCCATAAGTATCGTTGGTGAGCAGGCCAACGGTGAAGCTGCGGCGCCGTAGCAGGCTCTGCGCCAGGCTATTGGGGCGGAAGCCGAGGCTGCGCGCCGTCTCGCGGATGCGCTCGCGGGTCTCGGCGGTCATGCGTCCCTGGTCGTTGAGCGCTTTTGAGGCGGTGGCGACGCTGACGCCGGCCTGCGCGGCCACGTCACGCAAGGTGACAGGCTTTGGAAAGACCGGAACAGGCTGATCGTCCGATGGCATCGTGCCGAAAATCCTTAGCTTGAGAAAAGGTTTTCTCTTACAGGTCGAAACAGAGCCCGGTCGATGGCCGAGCTTGATCGGAAATGTTTGGAAAAACCTTTTCTCAAGCCAAGGCTAGGCCAGATTGGGTGAGCGTTCAAGAGGGAAAATGGTGGGGATTAAGCCAAGCGCTTCAAGGTCGAATTATCCTTCGCCAAGTTGGCGGCGACGATCCGCATCTTCAAGGCCGAGCCCGGCGTGAAGGGTCGCAGCGCCGCCGCTTGAGCGTCAACCGCGGTTCCGGCTAGCATCATTGTCCCATCGGTTCTGTAGTGCCATTCTTGATTTGGCATGCGGGCGCTGGCGAAAAGGGTGCTATGGAGGTCAAGCGAGCATCCTTGCTTGCCGATTTTTCCCTGACATTCGAGGCCATCTTCGTGCGTGAACCGTCGCTGCTGCCGGTCTTTGGGAAACAGGGCGTCAAGGCGCCCGCCGCAGGGGCGGTGCGGGCCCGGCCGGCGGGTATCGTTCCGCGACTGCGCGAGATCCTGGTCGCGCATGGCGGCATGGCGTTGAAGCTGTCGGTCATAGCCTGGACGGTAATGATCCTGGCTGCCGTATTTTTCTTGATCAAGGGTTGAGGCTCGACAGAGCGGCCGGGCCGAAAGACGGGACGCCAGATGGCAAATCGCTACGCATTGCGCATGGAACTTCCCCAGAGCTGGACCATCATCGATGTCTTCACCGGCCAGCCCGCCGTGGTGCGGCAAAGAGTGATGGTGGGCATGAGCTCGCGCGATGCCGAGGACATGATGGTGCAGATGAATGTCCGCGACGTCAAACGCCGGGAGAGGGCGGAACGCAAGGGCTGATTCCCAAATCGCGTCGCGTGGAAACGGATTCATGCGATGCGCTTTGGGTCGTTGTTTTTATGCATGTCATCATCCCAAAACCGAGGCACTTTTGGGCGACATGCATTAGCCGTCAGTGCACTGCAATGCAGGGAGCAGAACGCAGGGCCTGATCCGGGCCACCGCGTTCGGAAGCGGGTCTCAGCGGAAATCGTCCGATGTCAACACATACATGCTCTTGCGTGTGCGGTCGTAGGCCTTCGACGCCACATCGCGGATGACGCTGCTTTCGATGTCGAAGGTGGCGAGGTAGCCGGCTTCGGTGGCGCTGGTTCGCGGCTGGATCTTGGTCATCGCATCGGCGGCGACGGAAAAGGAAATCTGGAACATGCCGTCATGGCCGACGAAGCGGATCCGCTTACCGGCTTCGTCATAGCTGCGGCTGTGGTTGGGAAAGGTCAGGCTCATGTTCTTGCCTCCTTTGTTTTGGCGCAATTCCCAAGGGAAAGCGCTCGCACTCTTCCTGGAATTGCTTAGGCTTTCTTCACCGCCCGCTTCTTCTTCGGCGTCGGATTCAAGGCTTCCGCGACCCGGTCGGCCTCTTCCTTGGCCAGGCGCAATTGCCTCAGCCTTGCCGTCTTGATTTCCCTGGCCCTTGCCTCGGACATGTACTCGGCGGTGGCCTTGTTGCGCTCCGCCGTCTTCTTCTGCTTGTCGACAAAGCGGGCTTCAGCTTTTTCCATGATCGTCTGATTGCCGTCGGCCATTGTGGAAATCTCCTTGTGCCCTGAAATCGTGAAAGTGAACTTGTCCGATAAATAGGCACTCGACCGGCAAAATTCAATTTTTTGAATTATTTGACCGGTTTTGGGTACCACGAAACCGCGTGCCGAAATAATACTTTTCAATATTTAATTTTGGTCGCGAATAATTTTGGCACTCCTATCTATCGAGTGCCAAAGCGCCTATAGGATGGGCGCGGCCGCCTAAGCCGGCCCCAGAAAGAAGTTCTCATGAAGTTTCGGCCACTCCACGACCGCGTCGTCATCCGGCGCGCCGAAGGCGATATCAAATCCAAGGGCGGCATCATCATCCCCGACACTGCCAAGGAAAAGCCGCAGGAAGGCGAAGTTGTCGCCATCGGCCCCGGCGCACGCGACGAAAACGGAGCGCTTGTGCCGCTCGACGTCAAGGCCGGCGACCTCATCCTGTTCGGCAAATGGTCGGGCACCGAGGTCAAGATCGACGGCGAGGATCTTCTGATCATGAAGGAAGCCGACATCATGGGCGTCATCGACAAGAGCGAGACTGGCGTCATCGACAAGGCTGCGGCCAAGAAGGCCGCCTGACCCGGCAAACACCGAGCCTCAGCGGCTCGGTGGCGAACGGGTCCACTCACACGAACGGGATTGAAAAAATGTCTGCCAAGGAAATCAAATTCGCCACCGACGCGCGCGACCGCATGCTGCGCGGCGTCGAGCTCCTCAACAACGCCGTCAAGGTTACCCTCGGTCCCAAGGGCCGCAATGTTGTCATCGACAAGGCCTATGGCGCGCCGCGCATCACCAAGGACGGCGTCACCGTCGCCAAGGAAATCGAGCTTGCCGACAAGTTCGAGAACATGGGCGCGCAGATGGTGCGCGAAGTGGCCTCGAAAACCAATGACCTCGCCGGTGACGGCACCACCACTGCCACGGTGCTGGCCGCCTCGATCCTGCGCGAAGGCGCCAAGCTGGTCGCCGCCGGCATGAACCCGATGGACTTGAAGCGCGGCATCGACCAGGCCGTCGCCGCCGTTGTCGTGGAAATCAAGGCCAAGGCCAAGAAGGTCAAATCGTCGGCCGAGATCGCCCAGGTCGGCACCATCGCCGCCAATGGCGATGCCAGCGTCGGCGCCATGATCGCCAAGGCGATGGACAAGGTCGGCAATGACGGCGTCATCACCGTCGAGGAAGCCAAGACCGCCGAAACCGAGCTTGACGTCGTGGAAGGCATGCAGTTCGATCGCGGCTATCTCTCACCCTATTTCGTCACCAATGCCGACAAGATGCGCGCCGAACTGGAAGAGCCCTATGTGCTCATCCACGAGAAGAAACTCGGCAATCTGCAGGCGATGCTGCCGATCCTCGAAGCCGTGGTGCAGAGCGGCAGGCCGTTGCTTATCATCTCCGAGGACGTCGAAGGCGAGGCGCTCGCCACGCTGGTCGTCAACAAGCTGCGCGGCGGCCTCAAGGTCGCGGCGGTCAAGGCGCCGGGCTTCGGCGACCGCCGCAAGGCGATGCTGGAAGACATAGCGGTGCTGACGGCAGGCCAGATGATCTCCGAGGATCTCGGCATCAAGCTCGAAAACGTCACCATCGAGATGCTCGGCCGCGCCAAGCGCGTGCTGATCGAGAAGGATACCACCACGATCGTCGACGGCGCCGGCACCAAGGCGACCATCCAGGCGCGCGTTGCCCAGATCAAGGGCCAGATCGAGGAGACGACGTCCGACTATGACAAGGAAAAGCTGCAGGAACGGCTGGCCAAGCTGTCAGGCGGCGTTGCCGTTATCCGCGTCGGCGGCGTCACCGAGTCGGAAGTGAAGGAAAAGAAGGATCGCATCGACGACGCGCTGAACGCAACGCGCGCGGCGGTCGAGGAAGGCATCGTGCCCGGCGGCGGCGTGGCCCTGCTGCGCGCCAAATCGGCGCTGTCAGGCCTGAACGGCGCCAATGCCGATGTCACCGCCGGCATCTCGATCGTTCTGCGGGCGTTGGAAGCGCCGATCCGCCAGATCGCCGAGAATTCTGGCGTCGAAGGCTCGATCGTGGTCGGCAAGCTCGCCGACAGCAAGGACCACAATCAGGGCTTCGACGCCCAGAACGAGACCTATGTCGATATGATCAAGGCCGGCATCGTCGATCCGGCGAAAGTCGTTCGCACCGCGCTGCAGGACGCCGGCTCGATCGCGGCCCTGCTGATCACCGCCGAGGCGATGATCACCGACGTTCCACCGAAGGATGCGGCACCGGCGGGCGGCGGCTACTAGGATTCAGAGCCGCGACGCCAGCGATTGGCGAAAGCGGCGACAACATCGTCCCTCTCCCCGTCACTATGCGGGGAGAGGATGCCGGCAGGCGGATGAGGGGCGGCTCCAACGCTCCGCAAGGAGAGTGCGACCTTTCCATATCCAGTCCTTCGCTGCGGCAACGGGCCTGTTGCGAGCGTCGCGCTGCCCCCTCATCTGCTGCCGCCATCTTCTCTCCGTGAACGGGGAGAAGGACGCTCGTATTGATGCTGCTACTTCCCACTCAACCGCAGCACCAGCGCCTTGATGTAGCCCGGCGGCAAGATCGAGCCGCACGTCCGCGATGATTGCGGCGGCGATCCTGATCTTGCAGCTTTCGCGGGGGATGGAATTCACGCTAATATGGCCCGGTGGTCGTTTGGTGCAGCTTGCCGGAAACGGAACCGCGATTCTCAGCTCGGAGACAAGCCATGTTTGCCGCCAAGGCGATCGACACCTCGGACAAGGTCGCGTTCTACGGCGACCTTGCCACGCAACTGAAGGCGCTGCTCGACGGCGAGGGCGACTCGATCGCCAATGCCGCCAACACCTCGGCGCTAATCTTCCAGATGGTGCCCGACCTCAATTGGGCCGGCTTCTATTTCCTGGCGTCGGACGAGGAGATGGTGCTCGGCCCCTTCCAGGGCAAGCCGGCCTGCGTGCGCATCGCCGTCGGCAAGGGGGTGTGCGGAACCGCGGTCGAACTCGGCACCTCGATGCTGATCAAGGACGTGCACGATTTCCCCGGTCACATCGCCTGCGATGCGGACTCGCGCTCGGAACTGGTCGTGCTCCTGGAAGACGACAACGGCGTCTTCGGCGTGCTCGATCTCGACAGCCCGCTGCCCGGCCGCTTCGACAAGGCCGACCAAGCCGGCATCGAAGCGCTGGCCGCGATCTATGTCGCGGCGAGCTCGTTCGAGGACTAATCAGCCTACAAACTTCACCAGCATCAGGCTGAAGCCGCCGATGAACAGGAAGGCCGAGAAGGCGAGGGCCAGCGGGCGCAGGCCGCGCGATCGCAGTTGCGAGATGTCGGCCTGCAGGCCCATGGCGGCCAGCCCCATGGTCAGCATGATGGCGGTGGCGAGCGCCATCGCCGTCTTCACTTCGGCGGGGATCGCGACAAGGCTGTTCAACGCCACGACGGCGACGAAGGCGGCGACGAACCACGGCATGGGCGGCCGCGTCCCGGATTGGTCGCTTGATTGGTGGCGGCTGCCGCGGCGGGCCATCAGGCCGAGCGCGATGACCATCGGCGCCAGCATGGCGACACGGGTGAGCTTGGCGACGGTGGCGATCTCGCCGGACTGGGTGCCGTTCTGGAAGCCAGCGCCGATGACTTGCGCGACCTCATGGATCGAGGCCCCTGCCCACAGGCCGAAAGCGTGCTGGTCGAGGCCGAGCACGGGAGCCAGCAGCGGGAAGCAGAGCATGGCGACGGTGCCGAACAAGGTGATAGAGGCGACGGCGTAGGTGACGTCCTCGTCGCGCGCATCGGTGACGATGTTGGTGGCGACGATGGCCGAGGCGCCGCAGATCGAGGTACCGGCGGCGATCAGCTGCGCCAGTTTGGAGTCGACGCCGATCAGGCGGCCGAGCATGATGGTGAAGACGAAGGTCGCGCCAAGGGTGGCCGCCACGATGCCGACGCCGCCGGCGCCGATCGAGACGACCTGGCCGAGCGTCAGCTGGAAGCCGAGCAGCACGATGGCGAAGCGTAGCAGGCGTTTTTGCGAGAAGGCGATGCCGGCCTTGGCATGGGCGGGCGTGCCGAGCACATTGGAATAGACCATGCCGGCGACGACGGCGAGGATCATTGGGCTGAACAAGGCGAAGCCGGAGACATTGCGGGCAGAAAAGGCAACGCCGGTGATCATCGCGACAAGGACGATGCCGGGGATGATGCCGTTCCACACCGAATCGAGGCGCTTGCGGCCTGCGGCCAGATCGGCGGAAATCGTGCTTTTCGGAATATCGTTCGCGATGTTGGTCAGGGAAGGCAATGCAATTCTCCAGGCGGGTGGCCTGGGAGAATGCCATTCCTGAAACGATCTTTCCAACGAATTGTTATTGTCAGAATGATCGATTTTTATGAACGGTCTGTTTTAGCAATGGCACAGATCGCCCTAGCCACAACAAATCCTGCCACTGACGCAAGTTTACCACCGGCCGCAAGAAGGAGGCATCCATCACATGGCATCAAGCTGCGCTTCGATCGCTACCTTGTCGATCACCGACCAGACATTCCTGATCCTGTCATCGAGAAACTCGTAGAAGACGTTCTCGCTGAAGGAGACTTTCCGGCCGTTGATGGGGAGGTCGAAGAAGGTCCCCTTCGGCGTGCAGTTGAACTGGAGGCGGCTGGCGATGAACGGCGGCTCGGAGATCAAGATCTGGACGTCGAAAAAGAGGTCCGGAATTTCCCGGAAATCCCGCTCCAGCATCTTGCGATAACCCGACAGGCCGACCCGCTCACTGTTGTAGTGCACCTCGTCATGGACGAAGCGATGCAGTCGCTCCCAATCCTGATTGTTGAGGCAGTCGATGTAGCCTCGATAGAGGTCGATCTCGGTCATCGCGATGGCTCCGGTGCTGACACCCTGGAAGATAGAACGACCGTGGACACAGTCCAGCCGCGCTTGAGCCTGTTCCATCCCGGGAGAATCGGGATGGGGCTCTATCTGTTTTTTGAGCATGATCCCTGGACAAGCGGAAACCGTTTGTCCGAGAAAACCGGGTTCCACTTTTCGGGATCACGCTCTACCCCCGATAGCGCAGCGCGTCGACCAGCAGCGAGAAGGCCGGCGTCGCCTGGCGGCGGCTGGGGTAGTAGAGATGATAGCCGGGGAAAGGCGCGCACCAGTCGGCCAGCACCCGCACCAGGCGGCCATCGGCCAGATGTGCCGTCACCTGGCCCTCCGGCAGATAGGCGAGGCCGAGGCCGGCCAGCACCGCGTTCATGCGCAGCGCGCTTGTGTTGAACACCAGCTGGCCCTCGACACGCACCTTCAGTTCGCGCCCGGCCTTTTCGAACTCCCAGGCATAGAGCCCGCCATAGGTCGGCAGGCGCAGGTTTATGCAGTTGTGATTGGTCAGGTCCTGCGGCGTGCGCGGCTTTGGATGGATGGCGAAATAGGCAGGCGATCCGACCACCGCCATGCGCATGTCCGGGCCGATGCGCACGGCGATCATGTCGCGCGCCACCTGTTCGCCCAGCCGCACGCCGGCATCGAAGCGCTCGGCGACGATGTCGGTCAGGCTATAGTCGACGATGATCTCGACCTTGATGTCGGGATGGTCGGGCAGGAATTTCGCCAAAGCAGGCCACAGGATCACATCGGCTGAATGCTCGCCGGCGGTGATGCGGATGGTGCCAGCGGGCTTTTCACGCAAGGCACTGAGCGCGGCGAGCTCAGCCTCGATCTCGTCGAGCCTCGGTCCGACCGAGCGCACCATGCGCTCGCCGGCCTCGGTGGGCGACACGCTGCGCGTAGTGCGGGTGAGCAATCTCACGCCCAGCCGCTCCTCCAGCGCGCGCACCGTGTGGCTGAGCGCCGATTGCGAGACGCCGAGCTGCGCCGCCGCCCTGGTGAAGCTTTTTTCGCGCGCGACGGCGAGGAAGGCGGTCAGTTCGTTCAGATTGTCGCGAGGCATTGATGAGCCTTTCTCATAAGTACATGCCGGATATAGCACCTAATCGCGGCTAATCACGGGCGCTAAATATACTCCATCCAATCGGGCCGCCGAAGTCGACGGCCTTGGAGCCATGGCGGTGAGTTGCCGGGCGCCGAGAAAAAAGGAAAACCCATGGATATCCAGCGAAGCGGCTCGCAAGCCTCGGCGAAAGGCCCCGCGGAGTATTTCACCGGCACGGTGCGCATCGACGCGCCCTTCAAGGGCAGCGAACCCGCCCGGGTCAGCGGCGCCACCGTCACTTTCGAGCCCGGCGCGCGTACCGCCTGGCACACCCATCCGCTCGGCCAGACGCTGATCGTGCTTTCGGGCGCCGGCCTGGTGCAGCGCGAAGGCGGACCGGTCGAGCAGATCCGCCCCGGCGACATCGTCTGGTTCGCGCCCGGCGAGAAACACTGGCATGGCGCCGCGCCGACCACGGCGATGAGCCACATCGCCATCGCCGAAGCGCTCGACGGCAAGGTCGTCGACTGGATGGAGAAGGTCAGCGACGAACAATACGGGGTTTGACACGGCGGTTCCCGGATCCATTTCCGGATACACCCTCAACGAAGGAAGCTCTCATGACAGACGCACCCAAAAGCCCATTCTCCGATATCGCGCCAGCGCTCGGCAAATACACCGACGAGGTGTTGTTCGGCGAGGTCTGGAAGCGCCCAGGCCTTTCGCCGCGCGACCGCAGCCTCGTCACCGTCACCAGCCTGGTCTCGAACTACCGGATCAACGAAATGCCTTTCCACATGAAGCGGGCGCTCGACAATGGCGTCACCCGCGATGAACTGATCGAAACGATCACGCATCTTGCCTTCTACGCCGGATGGCCGACGGCGGCCACAGCCCTGGGCATTGCCCGCAAGGTTTTCGAACAGGCCGACGGCGAGAAGAAGGCATAAGGAAATGCCGTGGTCGAAGGACGAACTCGACAAGATCGCGGCAGCCGACGATCTGTACATCTCGCCGTTGCGCGATGACGGCGTGACCTTGGGCACGCCGACCTGGATCTGGTCGGTCGTCGCCGACGGCGCACTTTATGTGCGCGGCTACAACGGCCGGCAGTCGCGCTGGTATCAGGCGGCGACCACCCAGAAGGCCGGCCGTATCACTGCTGCCGGCATGACCAGGGATGTCACCTTCGAGCCGGTCGAGGGAACCGTCAATGAACGCATCGACGATGCCTACCGGGCGAAATACGCGGCGAGCCCTTATCTCGCGCCGATGATCGCCGCGCGCGCCCGCGCCGCCACGGTGCGGATCACACCGAAGGAGAATTGAAATGCAAAAGCGCATACTTGGAAACAGCGGCCTCGAAGTCTCGGCGATCGGGCTCGGCTGCATGGGCATGAGCCAGTCATACGGGCAGCCGATGCAGACGGCGGATGCCGTCCGCCTGATCCGCGCCGCGTTCGAGCGCGGCATCACTTTCTTCGACACGGCGGAAGTCTATGGACCGTTCAAGAACGAGGAGGTCGTCGGTGAAGCGCTGCAGCCGATCCGCGACCAGGTGGTGATCGCGACCAAGTTCGGCATCGACATCGCTGGCGCGGCCGGACATCAGGGCATGGACAGCCGGCCGGAGCATATTCGCGAGGTCGTCGAGGCTTCGCTCAAGCGGCTGAGAACAGACCGCATCGACCTGCTCTATCAGCACCGCGTGGATCCGGTCGTGCCGATCGAAGACGTGGCGGGCACGGTGAAGGACTTGATCAGCCAAGGCAAGGTGAAGCATTTCGGCCTCTCCGAGGCGGGCGTTCGCAACATCCGGCGCGCGCATGCGGTGCAGCCGGTCGCCGCCCTGCAAAGCGAATACTCGCTCTGGTGGCGCGAACCCGAGGAGGCGATCCTGCCGGTCCTTGAAGAACTGGGGATCGGCTTCGTGCCCTTCAGCCCGTTGGGCAAGGGTTTCCTCACCGGCGCCATCAACGCCGACACGACGTTCGCCAGCAGCGACTTCCGCAACACCGTGCCGCGCTTTGCGGAGGAGGCCAGGCGAGCGAACCAGGCGCTGGTCGACGCAATCGCCGCGATCGCGGCGCAGAAGAAGGTGACTCCGGCGCAGGTCGCGCTTGCGTGGCTGCTGGCGCAAAAGCCCTGGATCGTCCCGATCCCCGGCACCACCAAACTCAACCGACTGGAGGAGAACATCGCGTCGTCCACCGTGGCGCTGACGGCGGATGATCTTGCCAACATCGAGAACGCGGTCTCGGCGATTGCGGTGCAGGGAGCGCGCTACTCGCCGCAACAAGCGGCAAGGATCGACCGCTGAGGCGCACGCGACCCCCGGAGATGGCGACGCTGCCTTGACAGCGCCGCCCTTCCTACTCCAGCTTGGCGGCATGTTCGCTCTCGCGCCTACCCTCGCCAAGCGACGCCGTTCCTTCATCAGGAGCGGCAAGCTGATTGCGCGACGACAAGACCCGGCAGGATAGATCCGGTTCGTTCGTTTCCAGCCCCGCCCGCGACACCCGCCGGCGGGGTTTTCCATGTCTGGAGCCCTGTCATGACCATCAATTCCTCCATCCGGTTCCGGCCGGCCGAACCCGCCGACGCCGCCGCGATCAGGGACATCGTGCGATCAGCCTATGGCAAATGGGTGCCGGTGATCGGCCGCGAGCCGCTGCCGATGCGCGCCGACTATGAGAAGGCCGTTGCCGAGCATCCGTTCGACTTGGCCATCGAGGAGGGCCGCATTGTCGGGATGATCGAAACCATGCTTGCCGACGACCATCTCTGGATCGAGAATATCTGCGTCGCGCCGGAGGCGCAGGGCAGGGGGATCGGCCGGCTGCTGCTGGAGCGGGCCGAGCGCAAGGCGATCGAAGCAGGCCGTCCGCTGCTGCGCCTGCTGACCAACGGCGCTTTCGAGGCCAATGTGTCGCTGTATAAACGGCACGGTTATACGATCGACAGGGAGGAGCCGTTCATGGGCGGCATGACGGTCTATATGAGCAAGAAATTGACGCGATAGCGGGCAAGCGGAGGAATGGTACGATGATGGCTGCCAGGATCAAATTGAAGCAACTTCCAGGGATTTACGCGATTTCACGGCTCGGGGCGAGCGACAGCATTCCCGGCTGGGCGGACGGGCCGGGCTTCGTCAGCATCACCAGGACCGATGACGAGCTTTCGATCACTTGCCTGGAGGATCGCGTTCCAGGCACGGTCAAGCACGATGGCGACTGGGTCGCCTTCAAATTGCAGGGGCCGTTTGCTTTCGACGAAACCGGCATCGTGTTGTCGGTCATCCGGCCGCTGTCGGAAAACGGGCTGGGCATCTTCTTGGTGTCCACCTTCGACGGCGATCATCTGCTGGTGAAAGCGGCGGACCGGGATGCGGCGAGACAGCGTCTGGTCGAGGCAGGACACACGCTGCTGTAGTTCATCCATGTCATCGAAAACGGCTGGGTTCGCTGGCCCAACGCGTCTGGCTCAATCACTGGCGTGCTGGCTCAAACACTTCCGGGGTTGCGTTTGACAGCAGTGTTTGCGCATCGTTATCTCTAGCCATATATCACGGCCAACGGCCATGCGACGCGCCCCCAGGAGAAAACCATGTCACACGATCTGCAGTTCTATATCGATGGCGCGTGGGTCGATCCTGTTGTGGCCAAGACGCTCGATGTCATCGATCCGTCGACCGAGGATGCCTTCGCGCAGATATCGCTCGGCACCAAGGCCGATGTCGACAAGGCAGTGGCCGCGGCCAAGCGCGCCTTCAACACATTCGGCTTCACCTCGGTGGAGGAGCGCCTCGACATCCTGAACCGCGTCATCGCGGTCTACAAGAAGCGCAGTTCCGACCTGGCGCTCGCCGTGTCGCGCGAGATGGGCGCGCCGCGCCAGTTCGCGCTCGACAGCCAGGTGGGCGTCGGCCTCGCGCATCTGACGAAGATGGCGGAAGTGTTGAAATCGTTCGAGTTTCGCCACGTCAAGGGTTCCTCGCTGATCGTCAAGGAACCGATCGGCGTCGTCGGCCTGATCACGCCGTGGAACTGGCCGCTGAACCAGATCACCTGCAAGGTGGGTCCGGCGCTCGCCTCCGGCTGCACCATGGTGCTGAAGCCATCGGAGATCGCGCCGATCGATGCCATCATCTTCGCCGAAATCCTCGACGAGGCCGGCGTGCCGAAAGGCGTGTTCAACCTCGTCAACGGCGACGGCCCCGGCGTCGGCCAGGCGCTGTCCAGCCATTCCGACATCGACATGATGTCGTTCACCGGTTCGACGCGGGCCGGCATCCTGGTCGCCAAGGCCGCCGCCGACACGGTCAAGCGCGTGCATCAGGAGCTTGGCGGCAAGTCGGCCAACATCCTGTTCCCCGATGTCGACCTCGCCACCGCCGTCAGCAAGGGCGTCGCCGGCTGCTTCAGCAACAGCGGCCAGTCCTGCAATGCGCCGACGCGCATGTTCGTGCCGCGCGACCGTCATGACGAGGCGGCGGGCTACGCCAAGGCGGCGGCGGAAAAGTTCGTGGTCGGCCCCGCCGACGGCGACAACACCAAGCTTGGCCCTGTCGTCAGCCAGGTTCAGTTCGACAAGATCCAGGACCTGATCCAGGTCGGCATCGACGAGGGTGCGACGCTGGTCGCCGGCGGCCCCGGCCGCCCCGCCGAACTCAACCGTGGCTACTATATCAGGCCGACCGTGTTCGCCGACGTCACCCACGACATGCGCATCGCGCGCGAGGAGATATTCGGGCCGGTGCTGGCGATCATGCCCTACGACACGGTCGAGCAGGCGGTCGAGCAGGCCAACGACACGGTCTACGGCCTGGCCTCCTACATCCAGGCCAAGGACATCCAGAAGGCCCGCGACGTGGCGGCGCGCATGCGCTCCGGCAATGTCTACATCAACTATCCGACTTGGGACGCCGGCCTGCCCTTCGGCGGCTACAAGCAGTCGGGCAACGGCCGCGAGTATGCCGAGTATGGGCTTGAGGATTTTCTGGAGATCAAGGGTATCGCTGGGTATGAGGCGGCGGAGTAGGCACGACACTGGCGCCGACCTTGCAGGAGTTCCTCGCCCCAACGGAGTGGGGGAGAGGTGGCCGCGAAGCGGTCGGAGAGGGGGCTGCGGCGCTGATGAGGTCGCGCTGAATTCTTCCAGGGCTGCGCCATCCCCCGCTCCGTCTCGGCTTCGCCGAGCCACCTCTCCCCCATCTCATGGGGGCGAGGAACGTTAGCCCCGTACTTGCCAATTGGCAAATACATGCTATATCTCTGCCAATAGCAAGGGTGAGCAAAATGCAACTTCAGTCCATCGTCGCCACGCCGGCCACGGTCGGCAGCGCCATTTCGGAGGAAGAGGCCGGTGCGCTGGCGCGCACCACTGTCAATCTGTTCAAGGCGTGGAACCTCACAGATCTCGAGGCCTGCATCCTGCTTGGAGGTATGTCGGCGCGGACCTGGGCACGCTGGAAGGAAGGCGGCATCGGCCGGATCGACCGCGACCTGCGCACCCGCATGGCTCATCTGATGGGCATCCACAAGGGCCTGCGCTATCTCTTCACAGAGCCGGCGCGCGGCTATGCCTGGATCCGCAAGCCCAACGCGACCTTCGGCGGCCAGTCGGCGCTCGACCTGATGCTGCGTGGCGAAATTTCCGATCTTGCGGCCATGCGTGAATGGCTCGATGCGGAGCGTGGTGCATGGTGAGTGGGCTCGCGGTCCGGCGCCGCGTCCACTGGCACCAGACTTTTCGCATCATCCGCTCCATCCATCCGCCGATCGACCTGTTCGAGGACATTGCCGACCCGCGCGACTGGGAGGCGCTGGCCGCCGTCGAGGAGAAGACCAATCCGCGCATCCGGCTCGAGATCGGCGAGCTCGGCAAGGTGCCTGCCGCAAGGCGGGTGTCGGGTCCTGGCGCAAGCTTCGTGATGGCGCCCTTCGTGCATTGTTCGACGCTGCGGCCCGGCCGTTTCTCCGATGGCAGCTACGGCATCTACTATGCCGGCGACAGCGAGGACGTGGCGCTGGCCGAGACCATCCACCACCACCAGAATTTCATGCGCGCCACCAGTGAGGATCCGGGCTGGACGGCGGATTTCCGCGTGCTGATCGGCAGCGTCGACCGTGACCTCGACGACGTCAATGCCGTGCCCGGCGTGCTCGACCCCGACGACTACACCGCCTCGCAGGCGGAAGGGCGGGCGCTGCGGGCGCAAGGCAGCGACGGGCTGGTGTGGAGCAGCGTGCGGATGGCGGACGGGCAATGTATCGGCATCTTCTGGCCCGATGTCATCCCCGTTCCGGTGCAGGGCCGGCATTACTCCTACCACTGGGACGGCACCCGCGTGGATTTCGTACGTCAGCACGACACGGGCAAAGTGCTGTCGGTCACCTGATGGGAGCGCATCCCTCAACAGGCGACGGAAGCACCCGGCGGCGCTATTGCGGTCCGGCCGTGACCTGAGAGCAACGTTCTCCGATCACCCTCAAAAATGGCATGGATTACCTGCCATATCGCCTCTGCCCGATCTATATATCGGTTGAGATCGATGCAGGTGAAGATGGACCACGACATCATATTGAAGGCACTGGCGCATCCGTTTCGACGGGATGTCCTGGCGTGGCTGAAGGAGCCTGAACAGCACTTCGCCGCGCAGGCACATCCGCTCGAGATGGGCGTCTGCGCCAGCCAGTTCGACCACCGCGGCCTGGCTCAGTCCAGTGTTTCGGCACATCTGGCGACGCTGGCGTCCGCCGACCTCGTTACGACGCGGCGGGTCGGCCAATGGGTGTTCTACAAGCGCAACGAAGAAACCATCGCCGCCTTCCAGGCTGCCTTGTCCGATCTCTGACGATCCTCCCCATTCCCCCAAAATGCATGAAAGGCATTTCTCATGGCTACCCTCTTTGATCCCTTGCGGGCCGGTGACCTGACGCTGGCGAACCGCATCGTCATGGCGCCACTGACGCGCAATCGCTCACCCAATGCAGTACCCGGCGACTTATCGGTCACCTACTACGGCCAGCGCGCCACGGCGGGGCTGATCGTGACAGAGGCAACCGCCATCAGCCATCAGGGCCAAGGCTATGCCAATGTGCCCGGCCTCTACGGGGCGGATCAGCTTGCCGGCTGGAAGCGTGTCACCGACGCGGTTCATAAAGGTGGCGGCAAGATCGTGGTCCAGCTCTGGCATGTCGGACGCATCTCGCACAATTCGTTGCAGCCTGGCGGCGGCAAGCCGGTGGCGCCATCGGCGATCAGGGCAAAATCCAAGACGTTCCTGGTCAAGCCGGATGGCAGCGGCGAGTTCGTCGACACCTCCGAGCCGCGCGCGCTCGACGCGGCCGAAATTCCCGGCATCGTCGATGATTTTCGCCGCGCCGCAAAGGCGGCGATCGAGGTAGCGGGCTTCGACGGCGTCGAGATCCATGGTGCCAATGGATATCTCGTCGACCAGTTCCTGCGCTCGGGCACCAACCATCGCACCGACGATTATGGCGGCTCCATCGAAAACCGGGCGCGCCTCCTGTTTGAGGTGGTCGACGCGGTCACGGGCGCTGTCGGCGCCGGCAGGACCGGGATCAGGCTGTCGCCGGTAACGCCCGCCAACGACGCTTCGGATGCCGATCCGCAGCCTCTGTTCAACCATGTTGCGGCGGGCCTGGGCAGCCGGGGCCTCGCCTATGTCCACATCGTCGAAGGCGCGACCGGCGGCGCGCGCGACTTCAGCCAGGGCGACAGGCCGTTCGATTACGAAGACCTCAAGGCCTCCTACCGCAAGGCCGGCGGCACCGGTGCCTGGCTGGTGAACAATGGCTATGACAAGGAATTGGCCGAAAAGGCTGTCGGGGACGGCTACGCCGACCTTGTCGCGTTCGGCAAGCTGTTCATCGCCAATCCCGACCTCGTCAGCCGCCTGAAGCGGAATGCCGAACTGAACGCGCCGGACAAAGCGACGTTCTATGGCGGCGACGCCAGGGGCTATACGGATTACCCGTCGGCGGCCTGAGCCCAGACGTTTGCCCTTTCGCCCGCGGCGGAAGGGCAGCTGGTCGCCTGACGCGACGATCCGGACCGAATTTCGGTCCGAACGGCCATCGCATTCCAAGCCCAACAGTCCTCAGTGCCTGAGAATCTTGCTCAGGAAGGCACGGCTGCGGTCGGTCTTGGGGTGCGAGAAGAACTCATCGGGCGTGCCGCTTTCGACGATGGCGCCGGCATCCATGAACACCACGCGCTGGGCGACCTTGCGGGCAAAGCCCATCTCGTGCGTCACCACCATCATGGTCATGCCTTCCTCGGCGACCGCCACCATGACGTCGAGCACTTCGGAGATCATTTCGGGGTCGAGTGCCGAGGTCGGCTCGTCGAACAGCATGATCTTGGGCCGCATGCCGAGGCAGCGCGCGATCGCCACGCGCTGCTGCTGGCCGCCGGAGAGCTGCGCCGGATAAGCGTTGACCTTGTCGGCGAGCCCCACCTTGGCCAGCAATTCGCGCCCGGCATGCTCGGCCTCGGCGCGCGGGATCTTGCGGACATGGATGGGCGCCAGCGTGACATTCTCGAGCGCGGTCTTGTGCGGGTAGAGGTTGAACGACTGGAAGACGAAGCCGATCTCGGTGCGCAGCTGCGTCATGTTGGTGGCGCGGTCGCCAAGGCGCTGGCCGTCGACGACGAGATCGCCGTCCTTGATCGTCTCCAGTCCGTTGATGCAACGGATCAGCGTGCTCTTGCCGGAGCCGCTCGGGCCACAGACGACGACGACCTCGCGCGGCTCGACGCTCAGCGTGATATCCCGGAGCACGTTGAGCGAGCCGAACCATTTGTTGACGCCGCGAAAGTCGATCATGCCGGTTTTGTTGAGACCCGCATTGGTCATGTCTGTTGGCCCTTTGGGGTTCGATGTCACAGCTGCACCTCGCCATGGGCCGCGCCCATGCGGCGTTCGAGCCGGCGCGCCAGCATGATCAGCGGATAGCAGACGATGAAATAGCCGACGCCGACAAGGAAGAACACCAGGAGGCCGTTGGGCACGCGCTGCACCACCAGCCAGCCGACGCGGGTGAGGTCGGTCAGGCCGATGGCCGAGACGACCGAAGAATCCTTGATCAGCAGCACATATTGCCCGACCAGCGGTGGCAGCACGATGCGCATCGCCTGCGGCAGCACAACCTGGCGCAGGCGCTGCCAGCGCGACAGGCCGGATGCAAGGGCTGCCTCGACCTGGCCTGTCGGCACGGAACGGATGCCGGCGACGACGATCTCACAGATGAAGCAGGCGGCCAGATTGGTCAGCGCGATGATGCCGGCGGTGAAGGCGTCGAGCTCGACGCCGAATTCCGGCAGGATGAAGAAGATCAGGAAGATCTGCACCAGGAACGGCGTACCCCGGATCAGGTCGACCCAGGCGCCGATGACGCCGGCGATCAGCCGGTTGCCGCCGGTGCGCAAGATGCCGAGGCCGAAGCCAAGCACGGTGCCGAGCACCAGGCTGATCAGCGACAGCACGACGGTCATGCCGAGACCGCGCAAGGCGAGGGGATAGGAGCCGGCGAGGCTGAGGAACTGTTGCCAGATCATGCCCGCACCCCTGTTGTGCCGAGCCAGCTGCTGGACAGAACGGCCAGTCCTTTCAAGCAGTAGTAGAGCAGCAGGTAGAAGGCGGCGATGGTGAGAAAACCTTCGGCCGGCATGAAGCGGTCGGAAGCGAGCAACTGGCCGGCGCGCGTCAGCTCGGCGACCGAGATCAGCGACAGCAGAGCGGAATCCTTGACCAGCACGATCGCCTGTCCGAGCAGCGGCGGGATCGTCACCTTGAAGGCTTGCGGCAGCACGACCAGGCGCATGCGCTGGACGTAGGTCATGCCCGAGGCGACGCTGGCTTCGACCTGGCCGCGCGGGATCGAAAGGATGCCGGCCCGAATGATTTCAGCGACATAGGCGCCGCTGTTCAGTGACAAAGCGAGGATGCCTACGACCAGCTCGGGCAGCACGAAGCCGAGCCGGGGCAGGCCGAAATAGAGGAAATAGAGCTGTGCCAGCAACGGCGTGGCACGCACGGCGTCGATATAGGCCTTGGCCGGAACCCGAAACAGCCAGCCGCGCTGCAGGCCCATGGCGCACAGCACGATGCCGACGATCAGCGCGCCGACGAAGGACAGCGCCGACAGCCAGACGGTCGTGACCAGGCCCTGCCCGAACAGGGGCAGATATTCGACGATGGTGCGGAAACTGAAATTTTCGAGCATGGGCGTGAACAGTGAGTAGGGAGTAGGGAGTAGGGAGTAGTGAGTAGGCAGTAGCGAGTAGTGAAGCGTATCCGGAATGGTCGATTCTCCATTCACCGGTCACTATTCCCTACTCACCACTCCCTACTCACTACTTCCCTACTCACTACTTCCCTACTCACTAATTTCTCAGTGATCCTTCTTCCAGGCGTCGGAATTGACCCAGTAGTCGAGGTTCTTCTGCAGGCGGCCGTCGATGGTGACCTGGTTGAGGAAAAGGTTCATCCAGACAAGCAAGTCCGGCTCGTCGTAGCGAGTGGCGAAGGCAAGCGGCTCCTTCGACAGCAGGTCGGGCATGATGGTAAAGGTGCCGGCCGGGTAGGCGGTCGACTGGCCCTTGACCGCCGAGACGTCGTTGACGCCGCAGTCGGCCTGGCCGTTGTTGACGGCGTCGAGCAGCAGCGGACCGCCGCCCTTGTAGCTCTTGATGTCAGCATCGGGAAAGGCGGCCTTGGCTTCCTTCTCGCCGGTCGCGCCGAGCAACACGGCGATCTTGGTGCCCTTGGCCTTGCAGTCCTCGGTGGTCTTGAACTTGCTGTCGGCCTTGGTGAAGACGGTGCTGCCTGTGTACATATAGGGCGTGGTGAAAGCGACCTTCATGCCGCGCGCCAGCGTCGGCGTCATGTCGGCGACCAAGAGATCGGCCTTGCCCGACAAGAGTGCGGGGATCAAGCCATCCCAGTCGAAGTCGAGGAAGGTGATTTTCACACCCATTTCCTTGGCCATCAGTTCGGCAAGTTCGACCGAACTGCCGGTGCGCTCGCCATTGGCGCCGACCAGCGAGAAGGGCGGTCCCTGGGTCTGCACGGCAACGCGCAGTTCGCCGCGTTTGGTAATGTCGTCGAGCGCTCCGGCACTGGCGGCCGTGGTGAGGCCGGCGAGTGCGAGTCCGGCGATGAAAAGTCTGGCAATCTTCATTTGGCATTCCTCCTTGTTTTATTGTTCCACGTTGTTGTTTCACCCTTCGGGGTGCTTTTTGAGCGGCAGCGCCGTTGCCGGCGGCGGCCACCGTTCGCAAATCTCTTTCCTCAGTCCCGGGCCACCGTCTCGGAAACCGTGATGCCACGCCGGGCCAGTTCGTCGAAGAAGCTGATGTCCGGCACGTCGAGCAGCGGGTTGAGCAGGCCGGGCTTGGTGATCTCGCCGCGCGCCAGCATCTGCGCCACGATGCTGGCGGGATAGCCGACGCCCAGGCTCATGCCGAACAGGCCCGAAGCCAGGTCGCGCTCGATGATCAGGTCCGAAGTGACCGTCTTGGCGCGGCCGTCCTCGATGCCGGAAAAGACATTGCGCATCACGCACAGATCCTTTTCGCCGGAGCCATATTGCAATTGCGGGCCGAGCAGCCGGCCTAGGAATTCGCGCGGACTGGCGCCCGTGCCGGGCACCTTTTCTTCCGAGAGGAAGCCGAGTTCTTTCAGCGGTGCCCAGAAGGCCGACCATCCCGGCCAGCGTAGCGTATAGCGTCCGGAGCGGCGCAGCCCTTTCGCCGCGGGAAGCATCTCGACGTAATGCAGCGCATCGCCGTTGGGGAAGGCTTCCAGCATGCCGAGGCCCGCGACCTCGATCTCATGGATGAAAGGATTGTGGTGCTGCTGGCCAGCCGGCACCGCGACGCGTTGCCCGTCCTCGATCATCACGCTGTCGCGGTTCTGGCTGACCAGAACCATGTCGAAGTTCCAGCTCACCTTGTAGCAAAGCGGCTTGGCCATCGCCTTCGGCTCGGGGATGCCGCCGCAATAGGAATCGATCGCGGTGATCGCGTCGAACTGGCGCGCGGCGCGCGCGTAGAGCACGAGGTCGATGCCGGGATCGAGCCCGCATTCGGTCATGATGGGCACACCGGCCTGTTCGGCGGCCGGCGCCAGGTCGGCGATCGCCTTGCCGTAGTTGGTGGTGACCAGCGGCGTGCGGGTTGCGATCGCGGCTTGCACCGCCTCGCGCATCAGCGGTTGCGGCAACAGGTCGATGACGGCGTCGACATCGGCCAGCACTGTGGTCAGGGCCAGGCCGATCGCGCCCTCGGGTACGACGAAACGCACACGGGAAAGATCGGCCAGGCCGTCAAGCCGGGCAGGGCCGTCCGGCGCGGTATCGACGCAAACCACCTCCTCGACGCCACTGGCGACGAGATCGGCGATGGCCGCCCGGCCTTGCAGGCCGAGGCCTCCGAGAACCGCGATCTTCATGCCGGCTCCTTGCGATCGTCCGACCAGCAGCCTTCCGGCAGGCTGACCCATTTGTTGCAAGACGCCATGACGACGAAGGTCTCGCTGCGCACGACTTCGCCCGGCTCGCCAGCACCCGGGATCAGCTCGCTGGTGACGCGGTAGAGATCGGCGACGTCACCGGCCACCGTCACGTCGACGATGATGTCGAAGCGTCCGGTGACCACCGAGGCCGAATTGACGAAGGGCAGTTCCGAAATGCGCTGCGCCAGTTCGCGGGCACGGCCGCGCCCCTGGGCATTGATGCCGACAATGGCCGAGATCAACTCGGGGCGTTCGGTGAGGTTCAAGAGCCCGACGACCTTGAGCAGGTTGCGGTCGAGCAGGTTGCGCAGCCGCGAGCGCACCGTCGGCACCGAAATCGCCAACATCTCGGCGAGGCGGTTGATGCCCGGCTGCGCATCCTGCGACAGCTGCTTGACGAGCCGCCGGTCGGTCAGATCGAGATGTTCCCGCAAAGCCCCCGTCTTTCATAAACAGAAAGAAAATTGGCAATTATTTTGCCTATATGCAAATAGGCTACGTCACAGACTTTTGAAAAGCAAGGTGTTGTTTTAGCGTGGACGGCAACAGCGCACCGCTTTGCGCGCGGTTGCCACCGCCGGCGTTCCGTTGTCGGGTTCAGGCCAAGGCCGCGGCGAGCAGCTTTGCCTGCGGCGTGAGTTCGTCGAAGCTGCGGACGCAGAGATTGAGCTGGCGTGTTGCCCAGTCGTCGGTCAACCGTAGGCTGCGCAACGTGCGGGCGGAGCGGCGCGCGGCACTTTCGGGCACGATGGCGATGCCGGCGCCCTGCGCGACCAGCCGGCAGACATTATCGAGGCCGGGCACGCGGATGCGGAAGTGCAGATGGCCGCCAAGGCGGGCGGCCTGGCGGGTGATGTGCTCCTGCAAGGGATGGCCGGCGCTCAGGCCGACAAAGGCTTCGCCGAGCAGGTCGCCGAGGCTGGCGGTGTGGCCTTCGAGGCCGGGCCAGTCTCGCGCGGCGATCACCACGAGCCTGTCGATGAAGAACGGCTTCTGCTCCAGATGCGAGAGGCCGGCCCAGGTCGCGGCGATGCCGAGATCGGCGGCACCGCTTGCCACCGCCTCGGCGATCTCATGGCTGGGGCGCTCGTCGAGGTCGATGTCGATGCCGGGATGCGCGACGAGGAAGGCCGGCAGCATGTCGCGCAGCAGCGCGCTGGTGGCGGCCGTGTTGGCCATCAGCCGCACACGGGCGCGCAAGCCCGTGGCATAGGCGCCGAGGTCGCCGGCCATCGCCTCGATCTGGTTCTGCACCGCACGCGCATGGTGCAGCAGCGCCTGCCCGGCGGCCGTCGGCACCACGCCGCGCCGCCGCCGCTCTAAAAGCGGCGCGCCGAGGCTTTCCTCCATGCCCTTGATGCGGGCGCTGGCGGAGGCGAGCGCCAGCCCCGCAAGTTCGGCACCATGGGTGATGCTGCCGCGCTCGGCGACCAGCAGGAACAGCCGGAGATCGGTAAGATCGAAGCGCATCTTTCTTCTCCTGCAGGGTTTCAGCCTTCGGCGCAGGCGAAGGCTGACGGCGTAACTTCCACATTGTGGGCGGCCGGCATGTCAGTCAAATCTTTTGCGATGGAGATGCGCGATGAGCGAAAAGGCGACAGGCCGGCATGGACCCGGCATACTTGAAAGCGCGGCGATCGGCTTGCGATCGCGGTGGCCTCGCTTGCCATGGCGCGAGCGGAGCCCAGCCAGCACGGTTGCGCGGCGATAGCTGATCCCGTCCACCATGAAGCGACGCCTGCAAAACCGGCACCCGATGATGATGCGGCGGACATGCTGTTGCATGACTGATCGAACCGGCGCCCCGAAGGAACGACCGTGCTGAGCGTCGGCGTCATTGCCTGGACCGGCGCGGTCTTTCTTGCCGCGGGTTTCGTCAAGGGTGTCGTCGGCATGGGGCTGCCGACCGTGGCGATGGGGCTGCTGGCGGTAACGATGCCGCCGGCGCAGGCGGCTGCCCTGCTGCTGATCCCGTCGCTGGTCACCAATCTTTGGCAGTTGTTCACCGGCCCATCCTTCGGCGGGCTATGCAGGCGCCTGTGGACGATGATGGCCGGCGTCGTGCTTGGCACCGTCGCCGGGGCCGGCCTGCTCACCGGCATACACTCCGGCGTTGCATCGGCCGGGCTCGGTGCGGCGCTGGTGCTTTACGCCATTCTCGGCCTGCTCAAGCTTGGCTTCACCACGCCGGCGCGCCACGAGGCCTTGATGTCACCGCTGGTCGGTGTGGCGACCGGACTGGTCACCGGCGCCACCGGCGTCGTCGTCATCCCGGCCGTGCCGTATCTGCAATCGCTGCGGCTGGGCCGGGAAGACCTCATCCAGGCGCTCGGCCTGTCCTTCACCGTGTCGACGGCGGCACTTGCCCTTGGCTTGTTCAAAGCAGGCGCGCTCGCATCGCCGACAACGCAACTGGCGGGATCGGTCCTGGCGCTTGCGCCGGCGCTCGCCGGCATGTTCGCCGGCCAGGCGCTGCGCCAGGCGATGAGCGTCGAGACGTTTCGTAAAGTGTTCTTTGCCGGGCTGCTGATGCTGGGGGTGTATCTCGTCGTGGAGACCGCGCTCTAGAGCAATTCCAGGAAAAGTATGACACGGTTTTCCGTCCGGAATTGCGTAAAAACAAAGAGATAGAGCGGTTCGCCGTTTCCGTGAAACGGTGAAATGCTCTAGCCTGGCCTTCCCAAGACAGGAAGGCCGTCAACCGAGACTCGCGCCGAGGTCGGCGAGCGTGGCCATGAGCGTCAGCGGCTCGACTGGTGAAGGCTCGAATCCGACAGCCATATAGAAGGCTCGGGCATCGTCGGATATCGCATGCACCAGTATACCCCTGATTCCCAGTATTTCAGCGGCCTGAAGTATCCGCAGACCGGCATCCCTTACCAGCGCACGGCCGATGCCACGGCCGTGATGGCTCTGGTCGACCGCCAACCTGCCGAGCACCACAACCGGGATCGGGTCGGGCATGTTGCGCCGGAAGCGGCCGGTAGCTTCGACCATCCGCACTCCTCCGCTGGCAATAGCGTAATAGCCAACGACACGGTTGCCGATGCAGGTCACATAGGTCCGGGATGCACCGCCTGCCTGGTTGGCGCGCGCCCGTTTTTTCAGCCAGTCGTCGAGTGAGGGTATGCCCGATGAAAAATCATTGAGGTCGTGATGGTCGGCGAGCGGAACCGGGGCCGACAGGCTCACGCAGCGTCCCACGGAGCCTTTGTTGCCATCGTACGCCGCAACCGGTCGTTCGGATGCGGCGACATGTCGAGACGCGCCAGAAACGCAGCGTAGGCATCCGGCTCGGCAGTAAACACGAGACGGTTGAGCAGCGCGTCCTCGGCGGCGCGTTGCGACGCCTCCAGCATGAAGTCCGTGCGGTTCTTGCCAAGCAGTTCCGCTGCCCTGTCGATCAGATTGCGGACCTCTGGCTTGACGCGGATATTGAGCGGAACGCTCTTCGGCAACGGCTGATGTGAGGCTGGCATCGATAGCTCCTTCTTGTTCAGATCTAGCATAGCGTAACGATGTTGTCATTACACCATGCTGTGCGGGTGACCGATGGAGCCCGTGATCCGGGGCGGTCCTAGCGCACCACCAGCACCGGGATTGCGGTGTAGGACAGCACTTCCGCCGTCTGGCTGCCGAGAAGCAGCCGGCCCAGTCCGCGGCGGCCATGCGAGGCCATCACGATAAGGTCGCAGCCCAGCGCCTGCGACAGTTCCAGTATCGCTTCGGCGGGCCTTTTGTCCTCGACATGGACGACCTCGGCGGAGACGCCGGCCGCATCGGCCGATGCCTTGCATTTGTCGAGAACCTGCTTGCCATATTTGCGCAATTCCTCCTGGTAGACGGCCATTTCATCGCCCGCTGCATAGCCGGCCATGGCGCCGCCCCAGGCCAGCATAGGGAATTGTTCCGAGACGGTGACGAAGGTGACGCCGGCGCCGAGATCCTTGGCCAATGTGAGGCCATGGGCAACCCCCTTGTCGGCCAGTTCCGATCCGTCGGTTGCGATGAGCAGATGTTTGTACATGATGATCTGACCTGTTGTGCGAGGGCTGGCGCCCTTGGGCGGCGGGAGCCTTGGAGGCTCACCTTGATATAGTTGCGCCACCGGGCAACTCACAGGGCCAGCGCCACGTGGATCAAGGACAGCCGAGATTGGACCAATCGTCGATCCCGGTGCCGTCTCCCGTTGCCCTGCCAGGCATTTCCCCGCATGCACGCTTTCGCCGTTCCCCGAATTCCCCTTTGCCACAGCGTCCTCTAAGGTGCCGGCGACATTGAGGGGCATCCCATGAGCAGCGCGTTTCCGCAGATCCATCTGGTCCGGCATGGCGAGACGGCGTGGAGCCTCTCTGGGCAGCACACCGGCCGCACCGACATGCCGCTGACGCCGGCCGGCGAGGCCGCCGCGCGGGGCGTGGCGGAGCGGCTGAAAGGCCTGTCGTTCTCGGCGGTGTGGTCGAGCCCGTCGCAGCGCGCCTACAACACCAGCGTGCTTGCCGGCTTTGGCGCTCAGAGCATCAGAAACGACGATTTGCAGGAGTGGGATTACGGCGCCTATGAGGGGCGCACCACCAAGGCGATCCTGGCCGAGCGACCGGGCTGGAATGTCTTCCGCGACGGCTGCCCGCAAGGCGAGACGGCGGCCGATGTCGGCGCCCGCGCCGACAGGATCATCAGACAGCTTCGCGATGCTGGCGGCTCGATCCTGATCTTCTCCAGCGCGCATTTCCTGCGCGTGCTCGCCGCCCGCTGGCTGGGCCTGCCGCCGGAGGGTGGCGCGCTGCTCGTGCTCGACACGGCCAGCATCAGCGTGCTCGGCTACGAGCATGATCTCAGCGAGCCGGTTATTCGGAAGTGGAATCAGAGGTAGAGCGGAGAACGATCCCGGCTCGGCGCGGACGCGCCGTCGCTTCGTCATCCACGGGCGGAGCAAGGAGCGTAACGACGCGGCGCAGACCCGAGGATCCATGCCGCGACTTCAAAGCGTTGCTACGATGAAGAACTCTACTCCGTTGCACTCCAAGGCTAAGGTCGCGGCATGGATCCTCGGGTCTCCGCGCCGCCGCTTTCGCGGCTGCTCCGCCCGTGGATGACGAACGCGCGGAGGCTTCGGCGATTCCCAAACTCTAGCCTATCTCTAACGCTTCTACCTGTCGAACTTCCGGATCGCCTCGGCGGTGACCGGCGTGAAGAAATTCACCAGATTGCCGTCGGGGTCGCGAAACAGCAGCGAGCGGTTGCCCCAGGGCATGGTGGTCGGCTCCTGCACCATTGCGCCCTTGATGGTGTCCGACAGCCTGGCGAATTCGGCATCGACGTCGCTGACGCGGAATTCGATGATGGCGGTGTGGTTGTCGGCGGGACGGGCGATGTCGCCGCCGAACAGCATCAAGGTGCGCGTGCTGCCGATCGCCAGCGTGCAGGCCGGCGTCGCCAATTCGGCGAAGTCTTCCGTGTACACCGTCACCGGCAGGCCGGTGATCTCACCATAGAAGCGTACGAGGCGCTGGACATCGGACGTGATGATGCGGACAGAGACGAAATTCATGGCTTGGCTCCTTGATCGCTGAAGCCGCGACCGGGCTCCCGAGCGATCTGTAGACCAGGCCTCCTGCCAGCTTTCTGTCAGGAGAAGTTTGCGGTGGCTATGCTTCCGGTTCAGGCCAGACCGTCGGCAGGCCGAAGGCGGCGAACAGGTCGGGGCCAAGCGGGCCGACATAGACCGTCAGCGAGGCGATCCCGCCATCGGCCGGCTCGATGACATGCAGCGATTGCGCGCGCCATTCCGGCTCCTGATGGCGCCGCGCGTAGATCGCAACCGCGGGCAGACCGTTGGCCCTTGTCGTCACCGGGAAGTAGCCGGCGAAATTGCCCCACACCGTGTCGAAGAAACCACGGATCGCGGGGCGTCCGTGGTACCAGTCCAGCCATGGCGGCATATGGTAGGTGGCGTCCTCGCGCAGCAGCGCGATGAAGCCGTCGAGATTGGCGGCCCGCCAGGCGCTGATATAACGTTCGAGCAGCAAGCCCTCTTCGGGGTTGGGCTGCGATCGCTGCAAGGGACGCCCGGCGGGATAATGCCGCGCCAGCGTCGCGCGCGCTCGCTGCAGGGCGCTGTTGATCGAGGCGGTCGAGCCGCCCAGCAACTGCGCGGTCTCGGCCGCCGACCAGCCGAGCACGTCGCACAGCAGAAGCGATGCGCGTTGCCTTGGCGGCAGCAGCTGGATGGCGGCGACAAAGGCGAGCCGGATGGCTTCGCTTGTCTCGTAGCGCGCCTCCGGGCCGGGCTCGCCGTCCACAAAGTCGGGCAGCTCGACATCGGGGTAGGGCTCCAACCAAGAAAGCTCGGCGGCTGGCCCGGCAGCGGCGCGGCCTTCGGTCGGCGGCCGGTCGGGCTGCTCGAGAACGCGATGCGCCGTGACCCGCGCCTTGATAGCGTTGAGGCAGGCGTTGGTCGCGATCGTATAGAGCCAGCCGCGCGGCGAGCCGCGCCCGTCGAATTGAGCGCGGCCGCGCCATGCGTTGAGGAACGTCTCCTGGACGAGGTCGTCGGCCTCATGCAGCGAGCCCATCATCCGGTAGCAATGCAGCTTCAGCTCGCGGCGGTGGGCCATGGTCAGGCGCTCGAAGACCGGCCGATCGAGGATCGGCCGGTCTGTCGGGCCTAACGGCTCAAGCGGACCGGGAGCGTCTGTCATGTCGAGCCTGCCGTGCGGAATTTGCCTGGCATCCTGCGCGCGTCATGCCGCCTCTGCAAGGCCGCTGCCGCTCACCGTGAAGGCAGTGCCTTGCCGCTTGCCGCCGGCGAGCGCGACCACGGCGCGTCCGACATCGGCCGGTGTCTGCATATCGCTCAGGCTGGCCAGGAAATCCGCCGGGCTGATGCCGAGATAGGCCGAGATGCTGGATATTCCGCGCTCGCCGACGCCGGTGCCGGCCATGATGCGCATCGGCGCCAGCGCCATGAAGCGCAGGCCAAGACCCAGCCGATCCGCTTCCTTCTGGCTGTGGGCGGCCAGGAACATCTGCATGCACTTGGCGCCGGAATAGCCGCCCGAGTTCGGCGGGCCGCCGCTGAATGCGGCGCCGCTGGAGATCAGCACGACGCGGCTGCCCGGCTTCAGCCCGCCCCGCAGGGCTGCTCTGCAGAACAGGAACGATGCCTTGACGTCCGTCTCCCAATTCGCCGAGAAGTCACTCCAGCTCTGGTCCTGGATGGACGCCGACGCAGCGAAGGCACCGGCCGAGATCACCAGCACGTCCGGCCGCATGGCCGCGAACACCGCGTCGGGCGCGGCGTCCTGCGTGGCGTCGGCGGCAAGCGTCTTCACGCCCGAGGCCTCCCAGGAGAGTTCCTTCAAGGCGGCCATCCCGCGGGCGACGGCAAGCACGGTTGCTCCCTCGCCGAGAGCAGCTTCCACGATCGAACGGCCAACACCCCTGCTGCCTCCGACCACGACGACATTTTGACCTTTCAACGATCCCATGGATCACCTCGCTTGTCCGGCCCGGAGAATTCCGGCGCCTATGGGTGAAGACAGCGCAGGAGGGCGGAAATCATCGGTGGGGACGAAATTTTTTCTGAGAATCCGGTACGCGCCGTCGAGTTCTATGGCGCCCCCCTCTGTCCTGCCGGACATCTCCCCCACGAGGGGGGAGATTGATATCATCGGGGCCTTCGCTAGTCTTCGACGTTGCAGGAGGAGAGCCGGCGATCGAGCTGCCGATCTCCCCCCAAAGTTGGGGGAGATGTCCGGCAGGACAGAGGGGGCGCCCCAGGACGTTACCTCCGGCCCGTTCGCTCACCCACCCAGCAACGCCAACTCCTCCGCCGTCAAATGCCGCGCGGTGCCCTTGGCGAGGTCGCCTAGGCGCAGGCCGCCGATGGCGATGCGGATGAGGCGCAGAACCTCGATGTCGTGGGCGGCGAGCAGGCGGCGGATGTGGCGGTTGCGGCCTTCGTCGAGCACGACCTCCAGCCAGGCGGTGCGGCCGCCGCTGCGCAGCAGGTCGATCGAATTGGCGGTCAGGATCTCGCCGTCGACAGTGGCGCCGGCTCGCAACGTCTCCAGCATCGCCGCGTCGGGCACCGTGGCGACCTGGACGTGATAGGTCTTGGGCAGATGCGAGGCCGGGTCCATCAGCCGGTTGGCGAAGCGCGTGTCGTTGGTCATCAACAACAGGCCCTCGCTCGCCTTGTCGAGGCGGCCGACCGGCGAGATGAAGGGCAGGTCGAGCGCTTCCAGGCAAGCATAGACCGTGTCGCGCTGTTGCGGGTCGTCACGGGTGGTGACCAAGCCGCGCGGCTTGTTGAGCATGACGTAGACCTTACGCTCGGCGATCACCTTTTCACCGTCCACGACGATGCTATCGCGATTCAGATCAACGCGCAGAGCCGGATCGCGCACCACCTTGCCGCCGACGCGCACGCGGCCCTCCGTAATCAGCAGCTCGGCCTGCGTGCGCGAGCACAGGCCGAGTTTTGAAAGCGCACGGTTGAGACTGACGCCCAACGGTTTACCGGTGGGCGGTTTGGGCAGCTTGCCCGGGCTGGCGGGCTGTGGTGGTCGTCGTGAAGCCATGCTGGTGTGGATCGGTCCGTTGTGACGGACAGATGCCACGGGCAGCGGCGGCTTCGCAAGGTGGCGCGGGTCGAACCGCCTCAGGCGGCTGCCTTCTCGCCGGCGATGCCGTTCAGCACCTCGATTGCGTCGGCCGGCAGCTTCAACTCGGCCGCCGCCAGGTTTTCCCTGAGATGGCCGACCGAGGAGGTGCCGGGGATGAGCAGGATGTTGGGCGCGCGGCGCAGCAGCCAGGCGAGCGCCACTTGCATCGGGGTTGCGCCGAGTTTCCTGGCGACATTGGCGAGCGTGTCCGACTGCAGCGGCGTGAAGCCGCCGAGCGGGAAGAACGGCACATAGGCGATGCCGACGGCAGCAAGCTCGTCGATCAGCGCGTCATCCTCGCGATGCGCGATGTTGTACTGGTTCTGCACGCAGACGATGTCGACCATGCTGCGTCCCTGCGCGATCTGGGCCGATGTGACGTTGCTCATGCCGATATGGCGTATCAAACCTTGACGCTGCAGTTCGGCGAGTGTGTTCAGCTGTGGCTCGAGCGACCCTTCCGCCGGTCCGTGAATGCCATGCATGGAGCGCAGGTTCACGACGTCGAGAATTTCCAGCCCGAGATTACGCAGATTGTCGTGCACGGCCTGCGTCAGCTCCTGCGGTGACGTTGCGGGGATCCACGATGCATCGGCGCCGCGCCGGGCACTGACCTTGGTGACGATGGTGAGGTTGGCCGGGTAGGGGTGCAGCGCCTCGCGAATGATCTGGTTGGTGACGTGCGGGCCATAGAAATCCGATGTGTCGATATGGTCGACGCCGCTGGCGATCGCCTCGCGCAGCACGGCGAGTGCGGCGTCGCGGTCCTTCGGCGGGCCGAAGACGCCCGGTCCGGCCAGTTGCATGGCGCCATAGCCGAGGCGCTTCACGGTGCGATCGCCGAGCTTGAAGGTTCCGGCCTTGCTGATGTCGGTCATGGTCTCATCTCCTTTGGATCGGCCCAATGTAGACAGAGCGCACCTGCACGATAATATGGTGCAATCGGCACAGCCTGTACGGAGAAGCGAACAATGGCGACGGATCTGGGAGACCTCCAGGCGTTCATGGCAGTGGCGCGCGCCGGCGGTTTTCGCGAGGCAGCCAGAGTGAGCGGCGTCAGCGCTTCCAGCCTCTCCGAGACGGTGCGGCGGCTGGAGACCGGGCTTGGCGTGCGGCTCCTCAACCGCACCACGCGCAGCGTCGCCCCTACCGAGGCCGGCGCGCGCCTGCTGGAGCGGCTCGGCCCGGCGCTGGGCGAAGTCGAGGCGGCGCTCGACGTGGTCAACGGGTTTCGCGGCCGCCCGGCCGGCACGCTGCGGCTCAACGTGCCGGTCGTCGCGGCGAAGCTGGTGCTGCCGCGCCTGTTGCCGCCTTTCCTCGCCGCCTATCCCGACATCCGCATGGAAGTGACCGCGGAGGACAGTTTCGTCGACATATTGGCCAGCGGCTGCGACGCCGGCATCCGTTATGACGAGCGGCTGGAGCAGGACATGATCGCCGTGCCGATCGGCCCGCGCCGGCAGCGCTTCGCCACCGGCGCCGCTTCGACCTATCTCGATCGGCGCGGCCGGCCCGGCCATCCGCGCGACCTGCTCGCCCACGCCTGCCTGCGCGGCCGCTTCGCCAGCGGCCTGACGCCGGCCTGGGAGTTCGAACGCGACGGCGAGGTGGTGAGCGTCGAACCGACCGGCCCGCTTTTGGTCAGCACCGGCACAGCAATGGCCCTTGCGCTCGAGGTGGCGATCGCCGGCGGCGGCATCGTCTCGCTGTTCGAGGACTGGCTGCGCCCCTATTTCGACGATGGCCGGCTGGAGCCTGTGCTGGAGCCCTGGTGGCAGGAATTTTCCGGCCCGTTCCTCTACTATCCCGGCCGCCGCCTGACGCCGGCGCCGCTGCGGGCGTTCATCGATTTTGTCGGAACGATGCGGTGGGGGTGATCTGGGGACGATGTCTTGCTCCCTTCGACCAATGCCCACTGTAACACTTTGTTGTCATTGAGGGCCTATCGAAGAGGCGGTACGGCGAAAGCCCGGTGACAGGAAAGGCGCGCAATGGGTTCGCCCTGGTCCGAATTGCTGGCCAATCTCGCGGTCGTTGCGATGTTCGTTTCGGTCTGGATCCACACGCATGTGTGGCTGGACCGCAGGCCGGCCGCGGCGAAGGCCGCGGCTTTCGGCCTCTTGATGGGCACTGGCGCCATCATCCTGATGCTGACTCCCATGCAGTTGCAGCCGGGTATCCTGGTCGATCTCAGGGCGACGATGATTGCCGTTGCCGGCTTTTTCGGCGGTCCTATAGCCGGCATCGTCGCCGGCGTCATGGCCGGTGCCTTCCGGACCTTCGAGGGTGGCATCGGCGCGTTTGCCGGCGCGGTGGGGATCGCGGCCACCATGCTGATCGGCGTTGCCGGCAACCTTGCCCTGAAGGGGCGTTCGCCCGGCATGGCCGACATCATGATCCTGGGTGCCGCGACCGCGTGCGGATCGCTGCTTGGCCTCAGCATGCTGCCGCAGTCCGTCATACAGGCCGTCCTGCCGAAGGTGGTTTTCCCCTCGACCCTTCTCATCTTCGTCTCGGTGGCGTTGTCGGGGCTTACGCTCTACCAGGAGCGGCGTCGCATCGAAGCGCTGCAATCCCGGCGCATCTTCAAGGCGGTGGTCGAGACACTGCCCGATTGCCTCAATGTGAAGGATCTCGACGGACGGTTCATCGTCGCCAATCCGGCAACGGCCGAACTGATGCATGCGACGGATGCCAAGGCGCTGATCGGCAAGACCGATTTCGATTTCTATCCGCGCGAGACGGCGCAGGGATTCCGCGAGGACGAGCTAGCCGTGCTGGCCACGGGCGTTTCCACCACCATCGAACAGCGCCTTCACCACGAGGACGGCACCGATGGCTGGCTGGCGACCTTGAAAGCGCCGTTTCGCGACAAGGCCGGAGCGATCGTCGGCCTGATCACGCACAACCGCGACATCACCGCGCGCAAGCAGCTCGAAAACGAACTGGCAGCGAGCCAGGCGAGGCTCGGAGACGCCCTGACGCACATGGCCGATGGCCTGGTGATGTTCGATCCGGATGGCAGGCTGCTGCTTTGCAACGCCCGCTACCGCTCCATGTTTCCGAAGACGGCCGACATACGGGTGCCAGGTGCCGACTACCGCGATATCTTGCGCGCCTCGGCGGCGCGCGGCGAGGCGATCACGCCGCCGGACGCGGTCGAGGACTGGGTCGCCGCCATCATGGCCTCGCAGAAGCTCGACAGCCACCGCCAGATCCGGCTCGCCGACGGGCGCTGGCTCGATGTGCGGACCCGGCCGACCGGCGATGGCGGAAGCCTCAGCGTGTTTTCAGACATCACCGAGGCCAAGCAGGTCGAAGCCGCATTGCTGTCGGCCAACGAGAAGCTGAACCTGCTGGCGCATCGCGACGGCCTGACCGAACTCATGACGCGGCGCGCCTTCGACGAGGCGCTGGCGCGCGAGTTTGCGCGCTGCAGGCGCAACGCGACGCCGCTCAGCCTGCTTCTCGTCGACGTCGACTGGTTCAAGCGGTTCAACGACCATTACGGTCATCCGGCTGGTGATGATTGCCTGCGCGCCGTCAGCCGCTGCATCGAGGCGGCGGCGCGGCGGCCGGCCGACGCGGCGGCCCGCTACGGTGGCGAGGAGTTCGCACTCATCCTGCCCGAGACCGACGCGCGGGGCGCCTTCGTCATCGCCGAGAACCTCAGGACCAAGGTGCGCGATCTCGGGCTGGCGCATGCCGGCAGCGAAAAGGGCATCGTTACCGTCAGCATCGGGGTCGGCACCTTCGACGCGGGCAGCGCTTCGATCGAGATCGCCGATCTTGTCAGGCGCGCCGACGAGGCGCTCTATGGCGCCAAGGCTGCGGGACGGGACCGGGTGCATGGCTGGCGCCCGCATCTCAGCCAGCCACGCTCGACCGGTTCCCAGCGCAAAGCGTGAGCCTTCGCCGCGTCATCGCGGGGGGCGATCGCCCAGCTCTTGCCCCGGGAGGCGCCTTGCCAGGTCGCGGATGCGGTCGGCGACCTTGCTGTCGACCGGGTTGTAGACGGTCAGGCTCAGATCCGGCCGGCCGTCGACCGCGAACCCAGAATATTCCAGTTCAATGTCGCCGAGTACCGGGTGCTTCAGGCGCTTTGTCCCGTCGCCATGGCTGAGCACGTCGTTTTCCCGCCATAGGGCGGCAAACTCCGGGCTGGTGCTGCAAAGTTCGTCGACGAGGTCGCGCACCTCGGACACCGCGCCGGCGCGTGCCGCATCGGCCCGGAACGATCCGACCACGAAACGGGCGAGGTTTTCCCAGTCGTGCTGCTTTTCGCGGATGGCGGAGCTGCGGAACATGAAGCGCAGGATGTTGCGCTGGCCGGCGGGCAGGGCGCCGTAATCGGTCAGCACGATCTGCGCGGCGCGGTTCCAGGCAACGACGTCCCAGGTGGCGGTCTTGATCAGGGCCGGGCTTGCGTCGAGCGTGTCGATGAGGCGCTGCAGGCGCGGGCTGACGCCCTCGACGCCGATATAGCGGACCTCGGGCGGGCGCCCCAGCCCGAGCATGAAAAGATGTTCGCGCTCGGCTTCGGTCAGCATCAGCCCCTTGGCGATGCGGTTCAGCACGTCGGCCGAAGGCGCGCCGCCGCGGCCCTGTTCCAGCCATGTATACCAGGTCGGGCTGATGTTGGCGCGCTGGGCGACTTCTTCGCGGCGCAGCCCAGGCGTGCGCCGGCGCCCGGAAAATCCGAACGATGCCGGGTCGAGCCGGGTGCGCCGGTCTTTCAGGAAGGCTGCGAGCGTGCCGGCGGAATTGATGGGCATGGTCGATCCTGTTAGCGATTATAATAGGATAAAGTCACTACTTTAATGGAATAATAGACCGGCGATACTGCGCGGGCAACTGTGCAGGAGATTTTGCATGCGTATCTTTTTGACCGGCGCGACCGGCTTCATCGGTTCGGCGTTGGTTCCCGAACTCATCGGCGCGGGCCATCAGGTGGTCGGCGTCACCCGCTCCGACGCCGGTGCCGAGGCGCTGGCCGCCGCTGGCGCCGAAGTGCATCGCGGAACCCTCGAGGAGCCCGAGGGGCTGCGCGACGGCGCGGCGAAGGCGGACGCCGTGATCCACACCGCGTTCGACCATGATTTCTCGCGGTTTGTCGAAAATTGCGAAAAGGACAGGCGCGTCATCGCCGCCCTCGGCGCCGCCCTTGCCGGATCCGACCGGCCGCTGGTGATCACCTCAGGTGTCGGCGCGGGCAGCCCAGGACATGGCCAACTGGCGGTCGAGGACGTCTTCAACCCGAGCCATCCCAATCCTCGCATCGCCTCCGAACTCGCCAGCAATGCCTTGCTGGAGGCCGGGATCAACGTGTCGGTGGTGCGCCTGCCGCAGGTCCACAACCCGGTCAAGCAGGGGCTGATCTCGCCGCTCATCGAGATGGCGCGTCAGAAGGGCGTCTCGGCCTATGTCGGCGAGGGTCGCAATCGCTTTTCCGCCGGCCATCTGCTCGACGCCGCGCGCCTTTACCGGCTCGCCGTCGAAAAGCGCCAGCCCGGCGCACGCTATCACGCGGTCGGCGAGGAAGGTGTCGAGGTGCGCTCGATCGCCGAGGCGATTGGCCGGGGCCTCAACCTGCCTGTCGTTTCGATCGCGCCGGAAGAGGCGGCGGAGCATTTCGGCTGGATGGCGAGGTTCGCCCCCATGGACCTGCCGGCCTCCAGCGCGCTCACCCAGGCACGGCTCGGCTGGCACCCGACCGGCCCGACGCTGATCGCCGACCTCGACGCGATGCAATACTGAGGAAGCGGCTTCAGCCAGGCCTGACGGCGTAGCGCAGGTGGACGAGCCCGTGTACCAGCGCTTCGCAGCTTGTGAGCGACAATTGCATCCTGCCCGCCAAGCCGCTTTCGCCAAACTCGACAAACCCCTGGTTTGCCGCCCGCCCGTCAATGGCAGGGGCAACGAGAAGGCTGAGCTCATCGACAAGCCCGGCCGC
Organism: Mesorhizobium opportunistum WSM2075; assembly: GCF_000176035.2. NCBI lineage: Bacteria > Pseudomonadati > Pseudomonadota > Alphaproteobacteria > Hyphomicrobiales > Phyllobacteriaceae > Mesorhizobium > Mesorhizobium opportunistum. The sequence goes on from NC_015675.1 coordinate 3,248,175, forward strand.
GAAGAAGGAACCGTTGATGCCGGCGCCGCCTTCCAGCAATAGCCGGCGGATGCCGAGTTCGCGGCCGAGAACCTCGAGCATGGCGGCAAGATCGATGTCGGGCGTTTCCGACACGATGTAGGACACGCCATCGGCGGCGAGTTCGGCGAGATGGCTGTCGGCGACGTCGCGCCCGAGCAGCACCACGACATGGTCGCCGCCGATGTCGGGTTTGGCAAAGTGCAGCTTGCCGGTAGCATCGAGCGCCACGGCATAGGTAGCCGCGTGGCCTTGCGCGAAATGATAGGGCCGGTCGACCTGGCCGGCATTGGCCGGCGGGTGCGCGGCGGCCTTGCTCATCTCGGCCATGGTGACGCGGCCGACGATCCAGGCGTCGCCCGCCATGTCGTTGTGGATGTGCTCGTAGAGGCTCGACCACTCGGCCCGGGTGCCATCAGGGCTGGTGGTGTAGCGGCTAGGATGGAGGCTGCCGTCGAGCGACGCGAGCATATGGCAGATGATTTGCGGCTTCATGATTTCTCCGGTTGTGGCCTTGAGAAGGGCCCAAAATAGTGTCGCGCCCGGAGAATGGAAGCCGTCGCCCCCTTCGCCGCGCGACTCTGGACTCGTGTTCTGACGTTCCTGGAGCAGACAAAGCTGCTTGTCCGGGAATCCAAAATTCCGACAATTCCGATAATAGCTCACCCAACTCTGTTATATCGATGTTGCACAAATGGTTGACCCTGGGTTAGCATCCCAATGCTGATGCCGATGGGAGGCAGTTTTTGCAACGGCGATCAGCTGGAGCGGCATGCGTTCTCGGGCGCAAGGAGGATGCTCCAACACTTTGAACCGACGCATGATCCTTCCTGAAACCGGCCCGGTTTCCGGGGCCGTGCGTTCTTGTGGAGGAGGATCAACCATGAACAGACGTGAATTCCTGCTGTCGTCCGCGGCTTTCGGCGCCATGATGGTGGCGGCGCCCTCGGTATTCGCCGAGGACAAGCTGACCATTCTCGGCTCGGTGCCCAGTCTCGGCTTTCCGTTCTTCGTGCACATGCTGAACGAGATCAAGGCGGAGGCCGCCACGCAAGGCGTCAACCTGACCGAGAGCGACGGCCAGAACTCGGCCACCAAGCAGACCGCCGACATCGAGGCGGCACTGGTGCAGAAGGTCAACGCCATCGTCATCTCGCCGCTTGACGTCAACGCGCTGGCGCCGGCCATCGAGGAGGCCGTCAAGGCCGGCGTTCCCGTGGTGACGATCGACCGACGCGTCGACGGCGTCGAGGGCATCCTCGCCCATGTCGGAGCCGACAACGTCAAGGGTGGCGAGGCGGAAGCCAGCGCCATGGTGGCGGCGTTCCCGAATGGCGCCAAGCTGTTCCATCTGCAGGGCCAGCCCGGTGCCGGCCCGGCGATCGACCGCAACAAGGGCGTGCACAACATTCTCGATCCGCTGAAGGACAAGTACCAGATCGTCTTCGAGCAGACCGCCAACTTCGCCCGCGCCGAAGCGCTGTCGGTGACGGAAGCCGGGCTCGCCGCCAACGGCAAGCCCGACGCCATCATCTGCGCCAATGACGACATGGCGCTCGGCGCGCTCGAGGCGTGCGCGGCGCGCAACTTCACCGACGTCAAGATCTACGGCTTCGACGCGCTTCCGGAAGCGCTGGTCGCGGTCCGCGACGGCAAGCTCGCCGGCACGGTCGAACAGTTCCCGGGCAAGCAATCGCGCACCGCCGTGCAGATCGCGGTCGCCTACGCCAAGGACAAGACCGAGCCGAAGGAGAAGCTGGTGCTCTTGACGCCGATCGTCATCGGCAAGGACAATCTTGATAAGGCCGAGAGGCTGAACGAGACAAAGTAGGCTCTCAGGCTAGGGTAAGCCGGCGGGACAGCACCCCCCTCTGTCCTGCCGGACAGAGGGGGGTGTTCAAGCGCTGACGTCGAGAGGAACTTTTGTCGAGAGAGCCATCCTTGCCAGTTGAAGCCGCACCACCCGTCCTGCTCGCCGTCCAAGGCGTCACCAAGCATTTTTCCGGCGTCACCGCGCTTAACGATGTCTCGCTCGACATCCGCCCCGGCGAAATCCTCGGCCTGCTTGGCGAGAACGGCGCAGGCAAATCGACGCTGCTCAAAATCCTGTCGGGTGTCATGCCGCCGTCGAGCGGCCATATCAGTTTCGATGGCGCCGACTACCAGCCGTCGAGCCCGCAGGATGCCAAGCGGCTCGGCATCGTCACCATCTACCAGGAACTCAGCCTGATCCCGACGCTGACGGTGGCGGAAAACATTTTCATCGGCCGCGCGCCGACCGGCCCGTTCGGGCTGGTGAGCTGGAAGCGCATGGAGCGGGATTCCCGTGATATCATCGCCCGCGTCGGCCTCTCCATCGACCCGATGACGCCGGTGTCGGCGCTGTCGGTGGCCGAGCAGCAGCTGGTCGAGATCGCGCGTGCGCTGTCGCTGAAAAGCCGGCTGATCATCATGGACGAGCCGACCTCGGCGCTGACCGAAACCGAAGTACAGCGGCTGTTGTCGATCATGGACCGGCTACGCCAGGACAAGGTCGCCATCATGTTCGTCACCCACCGGCTGGAAGAAGCATCCGCTATTTGCGACCGCATGACCGTGCTGCGCGACGGCAGGCTGGCAGGACATCTCGACCGCCAGGGCGGGCCGATCGCACTGCCAAGGATCATCGAAAAGATGGTCGGCCGCGCGGCCTCCGAGCTTTATGCGCGGCCGGCGCAGCGCGCGGTGGCCGGCGATGTCGTGCTGTCGGTGCGCGGTTTGCGCACCGTGCGCGACCCCGAGGCGCCGCACGCCATCGTGCTCGACGATGTCGACATCGACCTCAAGGCCGGCGAGATCCTTGGCGTTGCCGGCCTCGTCGGCTCCGGCCGCACCGAGCTGGCGCGCGCCATTTTCGGCGCCGACCGGATCGCCGCGGGAACCATCACGCTCGACGGCCGACAAATCGCGCCGGCCTCGCCGGCGGATGCCATCGCGCTCGGCATCGGCCTGGTCCCGGAGGACCGCAAGCACCAGGCGATCTTTGCGGCACTCGGCATCCTGCCGAATTTCTCCGTCGCCTCGCTCGGCCGCTTCAGCAACGGTTTCGGGTTCATGGCCGAGCGACGCGAGCGCGATGCGCTGTCCGGTTTCAGGAAGATGCTGTCGATCCGCATGGCATCTGCCGAGCAGGCGATCGAGGGCCTGTCGGGCGGCAACCAGCAGAAGGTGATCCTGGCGCGCTGGCTGGCGCGCGACCCGAAAGTGCTGATCGTCGACGAACCGACACGCGGCGTCGATGTCGGCGCCAAGGCCGAGGTACACCAGATCCTGGTGCAATTGGCGGCGCGCGGCATCGCGGTGATGATGATCTCGTCCGAATTGCCCGAAGTGCTGGCGGTGTCGGACCGCATCGTCACCATGCGCCGGGGCCGCATCACCGGGCAGATGCCGGGCGTCGAGGCGAACGAGGAAAAGCTGATGGAATTGATGGCGCTCGACAAGCAAGGTTCAGGGCAGGACGAGGGGCAGATGCGGGACGAGGGGCGGGCACGATGAGCGTGACGGAACAGAACGAGCGCGGCGGCATCAACTTCGCGCGACTGCTGATGAGCTTCGGGCCGCTGCTGTTCCTGGCGGCGCTCGTCGTCGTCTTCACCGTGCTGAAGCCGAGCTTCATCGACCCTATCAACCTGTTCAACATCACGCGGCAGATCTCGATCACCGGGCTGATCGCGCTCGGCATGACCTTCGTCATCCTCACCGCCGGCATCGACCTCTCGGTCGGCTCGCTGCTCGCCTTTTGCGGCATGGTCGCCGCGGTGGTCGCCAAGGGCGGCACCGCCAACACGCTGTCGCTGTCGACCTCGGGCACGCAAGGGTTTGGGTGGTTTGCCGCCCTGCTCGCCGCCGTCGTGGTGGGCGCGGCCGCCGGCGGCGTGCAGGGCCTGGCCATCACAAGGCTGAAAGTGCCGCCCTTCGTCGTCACGCTGGGCGGGCTGACGGTATTTCGCGGGCTGACGCTGACCATCTCCAATGGCGGCCCGATATCGGGCTTCGACGCCTCGATGCGCTGGTTCGGCACCGGGCTGATCGGCCCGGTGCCGGTGCCGGCGCTGATCTTCGCGGCGGCCGCGATCCTGTGCCACATCGTGCTGCGCTACACGCGCTATGGCCGTGCCGTCTATGCCGTCGGCGGCAATGCCGAGGCGGCACGGCTGTCCGGCCTGCGCGTCGACCGCATCCTGGTCTCGGTCTATGTCATCGTCGGCTTCTTCGCCGGGCTCGCCGCCTTCGTGCTGTCGGCCAGGCTGAACTCCTCGGAAGCGGTCGCCGGCATCGGCTACGAGCTGACGGTGATCTCGGCCGTCGTCATCGGCGGCACCTCGCTGTTCGGCGGCATAGGCTCGGTCGGCGGCACGGTGGTCGGCGCGGCGTTGATCGGCGTGCTGCAGAACGGGCTGCAGTTCAACAACGTCTCGTCCTACACGCAAAGCATCGTGATCGGGCTGATCCTGATCCTGGCGGTGGCGTTCGATAGGTGGCTTAAGTCGCGGGTGAGGCGGTGAGGAGAGGTTTGCGCCTGGGCCTCTGTCCGGCAGGTCAGAGGGGGGCGTCTCGCCATGCAGTTTGCCAGGAGGCTCCCTCGCATTCCTTGCAATAAAACCGTCCTTTGCTAGAAAGAATTGGGGCGGGTGGCATCGTGAGAGAGCCTCATGTTTGCCGACATCATCAGACCGATCAGCTTGAGTTTTACGCTGCTGCGGCGGTTTTGGCCGCAGCTTGTCGCGCTGGTGCTGGCAGGCGTGCTGGCCGGCGATATTTTGCTGCAATTGGCGGCGAAGGTGGCGCTCGCCAACCATTTCGCCGGGCTCGCCATGCTGACCCTGGTGGCACTGGCGCAGCTGGTGGTGACGGTGGCGATGTTCCATGTGCTGCGGCCGGGCCTGCCCAATGTGCTTGCCGCGCAGCGCGGCGCGGACAAGGCCGCGACCGCCGACAGCCATAACAATGCCGCGGACCGGCGCGGCTCGCGGCTGGTGCGCATGATCACCATCGCGTTGTTGCCGTTCTTCGCCTACTACGCCGCATGGGGGTTCCTTGGCGACATCGTGCGGCAATATTCGCGCGAAACGCTCGACCAGGCCGATTTCGGCCAGAGCGCCAATGTGCTCGACGTGCTCGATTCGCGCTGGCTGCTGGTCTCGGTGGCGGTGTCCTGGCTGATCCGCCGGCTGGCCAAATTCATGCAGGGCAAGACCACGGCCCTTTCGTTCTGGCAGATCGTGGTGGTGATCTGCGAGACCAACTGGATCTTCGTCGGCCTCTACGTCATCAGCCGCTGGAAGGACTCGGCGCTGCAATGGCTGATGAGCCGCAATTTCTGGTCGGCCGTGCAGGCGTCGATCGATGGACTGGCAAGCCCGGTGCCGATGGCGACGGCGGCAGCCATGGTGCCGGTCGAGATCACCTCGATCGCGCCGTCGACGGTCGCGGTGAACCTATTCTTCTACATGCTGCTGCCGCTGATCTGGCTGGTCATGGCGGCGCTGATCTATGGCTATGATGTGCGCGACGACGCCGCTCTGATGCGCGTGCACGGCCGGCTGGAGGGGTTCGGCCAGCGCTATGCCGGCCTGCCGAAATTCCTGCGCGACTTCGTCGAGCATTTCGTCAAGGGCTACCGCTCGCGCTACCTGCCGATCGCCAACGGCGTGCGGCTGACGGTGAGTTCGAGCCTGGTGCTTCTGTGCACGCTGGTCGTCGGCTACCGCTTACTCGACTGGGGTGCCGCCTGGCTGTGGCTGGGCGCGACGCGGCTGATCGGCCCGCACGAGCTCGATGTCTGGCAGATCTTCTCGCGCGGCGTGACGCTGCTGTTCGGCAGTCCGTTCCAGGATTCCTCCACCGGCATCCTGGTCGAGCCGCTGCGGATTTGCTTTCTCGCCGCCGTGCTGGAGACGGCGTTTTCGCTGTCGAAGGGGACGGGGACGGTAAAGGCTGACGCGGCGTAGAAGAGCGTTCTTCTCCCCGTCGCTATACGGGGAGAAGGTGCCGGCAGGCGGATGAGGGGCGGCGCCGACGCGAAAGAATTGAGCTTGGATATGCAAGCCGGCGCTGACAGCGACATTTGGCAAATCAGCCGCTTACCGAAGCGTTGGCGCTGCCCCTCATTGCCCTGCCGGGCATTTCTCCCTGTATAGTGACGGGGAGAAAGTAGCTACTTCGGCGGTCGCTGAAAACGCAGATACCAGGGTCGCTCACTGCTCAGCCCGACGGCGGGGCGGATGGTCTTGATGGCGACCTCGGGCACGATGAAGATGTCGCCGATAGTGATGACGTCGCCCTTCCTGGCGCCGGAGAAGATCGCCGAGGTGCAGTTCATGACGCCGTCCGGCAGGCTGACGCCCGAGATGAAGTCGGGCAGCCAGCGGCGCCCTGCGGCGTCGGTCAGCATCAGCTTGCAGCCCAGCCACTGCTTCTGCAGGTCGGTGTCGCCGATGGTTACGGAGAAGGTGGCGATGACGGCGAAGGCATGGTCGGGCAAGCGGCCGGCCTTGCCGCCGCGCAGGTCGGCCAGCCGCCAGTCGCTGCCGCCGAACGGCACAGATTGGCCGAAGTCGACATCCCTGGCGACGAGATCCTCGCCGCGCAGCCATGCGCGCACGCTGTCGTAGCTGGTCTCTGCCAGCGTCAGCGGCAGCAGGATGGCAAGTGCCGCCAGGCTGAGCCGGCGCCATTTTTTCTCGGCCTGCGCATTGGTGGTGGCTGGCTCCTCATTGGTGGAAACGGCGGTCATGTTCCACCTTGCTGCGCGTCCAGATCAAATTCCGGTACGATGTCGGCCGGCTGACCGTCTGCCCCGGTCTGTACGGCGTCGAGACTGATACGGGCCTGGGCGTCGAGCGGACCGAACCGACGCGAGGCGATCAGCAGCCTGGCGCCGCGGATCTGGTCGGATGGCACTTCGAAGACGAACAGGCCGCGTTTTTCGAGGCCCGGATCGACACCATGCGGCGGCATGTCCTGGCGATAGCCGAGCCGCTCCGTCTGGTGGTAGCGCAGCCCGGTCGGGCCTTGCCAGGTGCCGTCGGCGATCGCGGTGGAGGAGCCGGTGGCGGCGAGGTTTGTCGTCACCACCGCCCACAGGCCGCCGGTCGTCAAAAGCTTCTCCTGGCCGAACTGGTTGGTCTTGAGCTTGCGGGCAAAGACGATCTTGTCCAGGCGGACATCGAAGCTGCGTGCCCGCACCGTGTCGTGCATGGCGCCATCGACCGGGATCGGCGCGGTGAGGTCGGCATAATGCGGCTTGGAGACCTGCATGCCATAGCTCAGCGCGACTGTGGCGGCGAGAATCACGAGATTGCCGAGGACGCGGATTCTCATGATCCGCTCCCCGGCGTCTCGGTCGCCGGCACATCGGCGACCGGCAAGGTGACGGTGCCGAGACGGTAGGGATTGTACCAGCCGGGCGTGCCGTAGAGATTGTCGCGCGGCTTGAAGATCTCGGCGGTAATGCCGAAGGCGAGCGTTGGTGGGACGGCCGCATCGCCGGCCAGCGGCCAGACATAGGCCATGCGCTCGGTCATGCCGGGGTGCAGTTCCGGCGTCAGCGTCGCATCGCGGGTTAGCGCGATCATCGGCTGACCGCCGGGCAGGTCGATCCCGTCCGGCTTGAAGACGTCGAAATAGGCCTTGTCGGATTGGGCGGTGCGGTTGGTCATGTCGGCTTCCAGCACCAGCGCCTTCTGGCCGGGCTTCAAGGGCACGCCATAAACCTTGGCATGGCTGACATAGGCGTGCACCGGCCGCACGCGCCAGCGCCCGGCATCGATGGGGGTGTCCGGTGGCAGTTGCGGCGGTGCGTGGGCGGGCAGGGCGCCGAAGGCTCCCATCAGGCCGGCGACGAACAGGGCGGCAATGGTTCCCGCGCCGGCCGTTATCCAGGTCTGAAGTCTTGAACGGGCAGTCTTGAACATTCCAAACTATGCACGTCGAACGAAGAGCCACCCGCAGGCAATGTAGAAAGAAAAAACGGCTGATGGAACCCGCAAATGGCTGGTCCAGGCGTGCCTGCCTCAGGCTGCTTCGAGCGCCCACAGACGGTGTGCGTAGCGGCGGAAGAAGCGCGCCACGAGCCGCTGCTGCCTAGCCCGGACCAGATCGGGCAGGCGACGCTCCTGGCGCCAGCGCGGCATGTTGCGCCAGCAGGCGATGAAATGGGCGGTGTCCTCGATGGCTTCTTGCGCCGTCAGCGCCGGGCCTATCGCGGCCAGGAACAAGAGCTCCGACTGTTTCAGGTCGTCGATAACGGCCTTGCGCCTGAGATGATCCTGTCGGGCGTGCGCGATGCCGTTGCGGCGGATCGCCTCGAAGGCCTGGAGCAAGGCAGGACTGTCGCCGGTGTAGCCGCAGGCGCGGGCGAAATCGGCGTCATCCATCATAGCTCCCGGATCTGTGGCAGGCGACTCGCATCTGCAAGTTTATATAAGCATAACTCAAAAATATGGAGAAGGGAAACTTTTGGGAAAGTCTTGAAAGTGCGACTCGACTCTCCGTGCAAAACGCAGGAATATAAGAACAAATCACGAACAAAAGACGAGGAGGGGCGATGGCATTGCCGGGCAGGGAAGCAGTAATGGCGCAGGTCGCTTCGATCTCCGTCGAATGCACCGATTGCGGCCGAAACAGGTGGTGGCGGGTCGATCAGCTGAAGCGGTTCGGGGTGAATGGCAACACGCCGCTGGCTGTGCTTTCGGGTCGCATCGTGTGTTCCGCCTGTCGCGCCGACGGGCTGCCGGGTACGGCGGTGTCGATCCAGGCCGCGTTCATCGACGAGCGCCAGCGTGTCCGCAGCGAAGCGCAAATGCTGAGCGACCGCGAGGTGCCGCTGGAGGGGACGAGGCGGGCTTGATGGAGGGGCGCTGGTTCTTCTCCCGCAAGGGGAGAAGGAAGAACCGCCCCGCCTAATACCCCAGCAATTCCTTGAGCGGTATAACCCGCCATACGTGTTTGATGGCGTAGCGGTTGAAGGTCAGTGTCTTCGGCGGATTGTACTGTTCGACCACCAGTTCGCCCGCCGTGCGCTTGACCAGCTTCTTGATGAAGGCCTTGCCGTTGCGCTCGTTCTCTTCCGGGAAGGTCTCGATCACCACATGGTCGCCGGGGACGGCATCGCGGCCGCCGCAATAGAGCATTTCGCCGGGCTCGTAGCGCGGCACCATGGAATCCGAAAGCACGTGTAGTGCAAACACTTTTCGCAGATGCGCGATACCGGGCGGGCGCTGGACGTAGCCGGCAACCTCGCCGTTGAAGGTGAAGTCGCCATCGTCGCCGCCTACGGCCGCGCCCAGAAGCTCGATGTCCATCGGTCCGGCGGGCAGGGGCCCGGCATCGGTTACGATCTCGGCGTCGGCCACCGGACCGGCATCGTCGAGGAAGACGACCTGCCCTTGGCCGAGCGCGACTGGGTCGACGCGCAGGAAGGCGGCGGTCTTCAACAGGTTCTCGGTCTTGGGCAGATTGCGGCCGGTTTCCCAATTGCCGACGGCGGCGACATCGGTGTCGTTGTGCTCGGCGATGTGGCGCATGACAAGGCCGCGTTGCTTGCGCGCCTGGCGGATCGCCGCCCCGACCTTGATCGACAGTTCCGTTTTTGCCATGGCACCCATGTGAGCGATGAAAGCTGCTCTCGTCTATGAAAGAATGGCTTGCATCAATTTTCGAGTTATGCTTATATCAGGTCATGCAAAACCTGTCCAGCTTCGATGGCGCGGTAGCGCCGGCCTCTTGCGAGGCGCTTCCGGCGGCTGAAGTCGCCAGCCATTCCCTTCCGCTCCGGCCGTCCTCCTCCCCGGCCGGAGTGAAGCCCGAGGCCCCGTGCTTGATTGCACCAGCCTCGGGTCCGGTCCGCCCGTCAGCGGCGACCGGAACGGCCGGAGTCGCCGCTCCCCTCGGCTCCGGCCCCCAATTCGACGCATGTGTCCTGCCCGGGCGATCCTGCATCCGCACGCAGGACGGCACCGTCATCCTGCTGGAGCCCGCAACGGGCAGGGCGGTGTCCGCCTCCGATAGAAAGACGGCCGAGGCGCGGCTTGCGCGCCTCGCCGGGCAATCGATCCGCTTCGGCTGATCGCCGGCGAGAAGCCGGCGTTCGCATCGAACACCCTGACCGCGGCCCAGACCGGGCTGGAACCCTGACGCCTGGCCGACGGCGCGCTTTCAAGCGTGGCCGAAGGCGGATCTTTGGATGGAGCCTGGAAATGGCAAGCTATACAGACGCCGAACTGCAGGAGATCGCCCGCTGGCTGAAGGAGGGGCTTTCGGCCTCGAGGATCGCCGCCGCGTTCAGTGCGCTGCGCGGCAGCCCGGTTTCGCGCAATGCCATCATCGGCATCGTCCACCGCAACGCCATGCTGGGTGCGGTCGGCTTTGCCAACCGCGGGGGACCGCCGGCCAGCGTCAAGCGGGTTGCGGTGAAGAGCAGGCGACAAGGCCGAACGCGGGAAAAGAGTAGGGCAACCGGCAAGGTTGCCGTGGAAAAATTGCCCGACGCACAAATGGCCGGGGGCGGCGCCGCTCGCAAAATCCAGACCAGGCCTGATCCTTCGCCGGCCTGGCTCCCGACGCGTCGGTTGGTGCGCGAGGTGGGTATGCTGATCGCCGATGGCGAGGCCTATCGCCTGGAGGTGCCAGCGCCGCAGCGCGTACCCATCGGCCGTCAGCCGCATGGCGTGGCGATGCGGTTCATCGACTGCCTGTTTTCCCGCTGCCGCGCACCGCTGGACATGGCGCTGGAGGAAGACCCCGAGAAGGATGCACCAGGCGGGCGGCCGGGCGCCGACATGCTGTGCTGCGGCATGGGCACCAAGGCGCTGAAAAGCTATTGCAGCTATCACCAAGCGCGATTCCAGCGGCGGGTTTGCGGGGTAACGCCCGGATGACCGAAGGGACGCGAACGCAAATCGTGCAGGTGTCCGCCAGCCGGCGGATTTGAGGATTTCAAATGAAACAAGCCCGACACGAACGAACTCTCGCCGCCCTATTTCGGCATCTGCCGTCCCTGCTTGGGCAGGCGGCTTTGCGCTGTCCGGGCCTCCAGCGTCATCGCTGGACCGTTGTCTCCAACCAAAATGCCGGCGACACGGGCAAAGCCTGTGAACACTTTTATCGCATCGGATTCCGATATCTGCGCGGCGATAGCCGCGCTGCAGGCGTTGAGCGCGCTGCGATAGACGTGGCCGCGCCGCTCGATCGGCCAGCGTTGCAGGAAATCGGCGGCGTCGGCCACGTTGTCGATCTCCTCGACATGGCCGTCCAGGCATACTTTAAGCGGCACTCCGGTTTTCATCGTACCCACGGCGTTCACCTTCGGTCGTGCAGTGCGCGCGGCTTTCAAGCCGACGCTCATAAACGCGCGACACCAGCAGGCGGTTGCATGGCGGTCGGACCTGCCTCACGGGCGGGCGGCGGCGTCCAGCCAGTCATGCGCACGGCTTCTGCGCCTGGCCACCAATATGCCCTGCTGCCCGGCGGCGCGGATGAATGCTTCGAAGGCGGTGCGCGGGCAGCAACTGCCCTCGACCGCCAGCCGCACCAGCCGTGCGGCGTCGAGATAGCCGGGCGAGGTTTTGTCGGGCCATTGCTGCCGAAGCGCCGTCGCGGCATCGGCCACCGAGCCGACCAACATGGTCTTGTTGTCGCAGAAGCGCAGCGTACATGAAGGCCGTCATCGGCAATTCTCTCCTTGGAATCGACGCGAAACAACGTGCGGGCTGGAGGCTGGTTCCATCAACCGTGACCATGAGCGCGGCGCGGAGGCGGGCATGAGCGAACGGCCGTTCACGCCGCTCCCCGTCTCCGATTTCGTCGGCGACACGATGTCCTTCTCCACCGCGCGAACCGGTGGCGAGGCGTGGGGCGCAAGCGCTCGCGAAGCCGGCGGGATGATCATCCCGCCAGCCTCTTCAACCACCCCAAGAACCCCAAGGAGCCAACCAATGCCCAAAAAAGCCAAAGCCGCCAAACCGCAGGTGCCGAAACTGCCGAAGGGCGAGGCCGAGCAGGTGCGCATCCGCCGTGAGGTCGGCCATGATTTCGCGCTAAGGGATGACGCCTTCGGCCGCAAGCGGCTGAACGCCGGAACGCAGGAGGCACGGCGCGTCTACGAGGTGTCGAATGACGGTTTCACCTCCACCGGCGGCATCGTACGGGTGCGCAATGTCGATCCGCTCACGGGCATCACCTCGCTGTCGCGCCAGCAGCGTGAGGCCGGCCAGCGCTACCGCGAGGATTTCCAGTGCAGCCAGCAGGCGAGCGTCAAGCCCATGCGCTGGACCGAACGCGTCGACGGCGGTCGCCAGGGCGGCGGCATTGCCGACAGCGTGCTGGACGCCGGCCGCGCCAACGCCGCCGCCACAAGGGCGCTCGGCCACTGGGAGGTCGCCGCCGTGGTGCAAAAGGTCTGCTGTGCCGGCGGGTCGATCAAGAGCCTGGCCGAACAGACCGACGAGGGCCGGGACGTTGTGACCAAGCTCTTGAAGGTGGGGCTGGATCTGCTGGCGGTGCACTACGGGATGATGATGGGGCGGTGAGCGTGCGATAACGGCGCAAACACCCGACCGGCAGATGCCGGCCGGGTCAGTTTCAGAAGGTCAGGTCAGCCGCAGACGCGGATTTCCTCAACGATCCTGTGGTGGTGGCGCCAGTGTCTGACCACTTCGATGTGGCAACGGTGGTGCCTGTAGGAATAACCCCGGTGGTGCCGATAAAAATAACCCGGCCTGTAGCCGTTGTCGTAGTCGTCGTCGTAGGGGCTATAGACGTAGCGACTGCCATAACCGCCATAGCCATCGTAATAATCGTTGCCGTAATAATCGTTATAGCCGCCGCCGATGCCGATAAAAACGTGACTGCGCGCATCCGCCGGGGCGATCATCGCCGCCGCCGAAGCAATGGCGATAACCGAGACGAGTAGGAGCTTCTTCATGGCTACCTCCTTTTCAAGGTTGGCCTAATATAAACTCCCGAGATGCAGCCTCGTTCCGAAAATTCGCCAGCTGTGACGAACCAGGCGTTCACCGGAGCGACCGATGCAATGGGGCGGTGAGGGGGGCGGCTCAGAAACGTGTCTTGGCTACCGAGCCCAATCCGCGTCGATTTCGGTTGGCTTTGGCAGCCGAGATCGACGCAGCACGACGAGGCCGACTGCGAAGGTTATGATGTGGATCAAGAGGCCAACATGCCCCCCAAGGTTTGGCTGCCTCCATATTCCCATGCGCGTAACGCTCGACCACAGGGAGAAGGAAAGAGCGCTCTTCCACTTCCCTAAAACAGCGCCTTCTCCAGTGGTCCTTCCAGCGTTTTTGCAAAGGCTGTCGCCAGATGGTGCCGGTCGCGGAAGGCGAGTTTGCCGTTGATGAAGACGTGGCATTCGGTGGCGCCGCAGAAGCGGTCGGTCAGGTCGACATAGAGCGTGCCGGGCACGCTTTTCACCACGGCGCGCTCGGCCGCCGCCACCCCGTCATTGGCGGCCTCGGCCCTTGGCGTGTCGCAGCGCGAGGGTGCCTCGCGCCACCACAGGGCGCGGGCCACGCAGGAGTCGGCGAAGCTGTCGCTGATCGGCGTGTCGCGGATGACGGCCGTCTCGACGCCGGCCTGGCTGAAGGCCTGCAAGGTGGAGCGCAGGCCGGCCTGCCAGCGCGCGGTCTCGGCTTCGCGGCTGGCGTCGGGCATGTCGCGGGTCAGATTGCCGATCGAGAATTCCGAGATCACCACCAGGCGCGGCTTGCGGCGGATGATTTCTCCAATCGCCTGTTCGCGCCAGGCGTCGCATTCGGTGTAGTAGCGCTTCAGCACGGCGTTGAAGGTCGAAAGCCGCGAGGCGCGGCACGAGGATTTGAGGTAGGTGACCACTTTGGTGTCGTTGCGTTTGGCCGCCTCGACCAGCGGCGTCGACCAGTGGTCGGCATGCGAATCGCCGAACAGCACGACAGTGTGGGCGGCGTCGGCCGGGCCAAACGCACAGGGTTTCGGCTTCACCGTGTTGAAATCGAGCAGGCAGCTCTTGTCGAGCGCGCGCGCCGTGGAGGGCTGCTCGGCCGCCTGCTCGATGCCGCGCTGCGCGGGGTCGATGTTGCGGGTGGCCAGATGCGCGTTGGCATAGGCAACCGCCATGCCGGCACCCGTTAGCGCCAGCGCGGGAGCCAATGCCCGGGCGCCCGCCGTCAGCCAGCCGAAACGCCGTCCCGGGTTCTCGATCAGGTGGTAGCTGAACACCGACAGTGCCAGCGCCAGGGCGCCGCAGCCGAGGCGCTGCGGCGCGCTGAGATCCGGCACCAGCATTTGCGCATAGACGATCACCGGCCAGTGCCAGAGATAGAGCGAATAGGAGAGCGCACCGATCCATTGCAGCGGCGGCAGCGACAGTGCGGCGGCGGGCGCCCGCCAGCCTGTCAGTTCCTGTTCGCCAGCACCGCTCAGCAGCACCAGCACCGTGCCGGCAACCGGCAACAGAGCGTACCAGCCGGGGAAGGGCAGGTCTTCGCTTAGGCAAAGGTAGGCCGCCGCGATCAGCGCCAGGCCGAGCCAGCCCTGCGCGGCCCGCAGTTGCGGCCGGCACAAGGCCGTCGGCGCCAGCGTTGCCAGGCCGCCCGCGGCGAACTCCCAGGCGCGCAGCGGCGAGAAATAGAAGGCCCAGGCCGGCGAGAGCCTGGTCAGCCACAGGCAGGCGGCGAAAGAGGCGAGGCCGGCCACGCCGATCACCGCCACGGCGGTTCGCCGGCCTGGGCGCAGCCAGGCGGCGAGCAGAAGCAGCGTCGGCCAGACGAGGTAGAATTGTTCCTCCACCGACAGCGACCAGAAGTGGATGAAGGGGTTGCTCAAGGCATCGGCGGCGAAATAGTCGAATGACCAGCGCAGTAGCCACAGATTGATTGCGTAGGCGCTGGCATACATGGCGCCGCGCGAATAGAGCGCCTGTTCCTGCGGCGCCAGGATGAAGTAGCCGACAGCCAGCGTGACCAGGATGACGAACAGGGCGGCGGGCAGGAGGCGCCGGGCGCGGCGGGCATAGAAGCGCCAGAGGTCGAGCCTGCCGGTCTCCGTAATCTCCTGCATCAGATGCGTGGTGATCAGCCAGCCGGAAATGACGAAGAAGATGTCGACGCCGGCGAAGCCGCCGGGCAGCGCCGTAACGCCGAAATGATAGGCAACGACGCCGCCGACGGCGAGCGCGCGCAACCCTTGTATGTCTGGCCGGAACGATGCCGACACGAGGCCTCCTCCGTGCAAGCCCAGCCCATTGCCATTGTCGGCCGGACCGGCTGCTATCGCAATGCAACAAATTTTTCGCAGCGCAACATGGCCAAAAAGGGGAGGCGCCGGAAATGGATCGGATGGCCTGCCGGCGAGCGCGCGGCGAAGGGGCAAGGCTCATCGACGCCTGTGACTAGGCTGCCACATTGTCCCGGAACCGGTTCGCCCGGGTCAGCTTCGTGTCGGCGCGGGCGGAATCTCGCTCGCCGTCCTGGCACTGCGCGCGGCATAGAGACCCGCGCCCGCCGCCACGACGACAAGCGCGGCGAAGACGGCCAGTTTCCCAGGCGTCGCGCCTTCCGGGCCGAAGGCGACGAAGTACATGGTGCGGCCGGGAATGAAGGTCAAAAGCCCGGTGATGGCGAGGCCGATGATGTAAGTGCCCTGCATGATGCGGCGGTGCGCGGCAATGTTGCCGCCTCGCGCGGCGCGCACGCCGCGCCATAGCATCACCAGCACGAACAGAGACAGAAGGTGGATCGGGCTGAACGGACCCCACAGCCGGATCGTCCAGATGAACAGGCCGGAGATGGCGACTGTTGCCATAAGTGCCATCCAGACGCGGCCGAGTGCCCGGTGCAGCCGGTCGCCCTTGGTGCGCCAGAGCTGCATGGCGCCGAGCAGCAACGCGGCGACGGCGATCAGCGCATGGAGCTGGATGACGGGCGATGCGTGGAGCAAAGGGGTGAGCGACATCGGTGTTCTCCGCGAGATGCGGATTATGGCCGACGCGGTGCCGGAGGGGCAAGCCGCGGCAAGGCGTGACCGGGACCGCTCGACATTCCGGCTGTCAGAGGAACAGGAACAGCCCTGCGAACGGGGCTGTTCCTGCTCGATAGGCTGCGTTACTTGCTGCCGCCATTCAGCTTCACGCTGCTGCAGAATTCCGGATGGGTGTTGGTGGGGTTGGCGTTCTTGGCCTCGTCGGCGCAGGCCGTCATCATCGCGGTCTGGTCTTCCGGCGTCAGGGCCTTCCAGGCTTTGACGAAGTCGTCGTTGCTGCGCAGCGTCTTCATGCTGGAGTCAGTATAGAAGGGCTGCATCTTGGCCGGGTCGTCGAGAGCGGACGTGCCTGTGTTGCCTGCGGCAAGAGCCGAGCCAGCGACCATCGAGAGCGTCATGGCGCCAAAACAGATCATCTTGATGTTCATGGTAGGATCCTTCCCTGTTGCCTTACGACCGTATAAGCAACGGTCAGGTTCGGAACGGGGTCAGGATAGGGAAAGTTCCGATGACATGCCGGAAGCGGTGGGGATTTATCGAAATATATTTTGGAAACCTTTCGACGGTTTTTTCGTTCGCTTGCAAGTGACCCTGCGTGGCACTAGCGCGCGGGATGTTGTCGCCTGACAGCCGCCATTCCAGCTCTAGTATTCTTCGCCCTTCGGCTGCGGTTGGGCCAGCGTGCGCGCGGCATCGGCTCCCGCCGCCAGGATGCGGTCCGACAATTCCGTTCCTTCCACCGCGCGGGCCAATTGAAGGGCGCCGATGAGCGCGGCGAAGACGCCCAGCGCCGCGCCTTCCGGATCACGGATGCCCGGTGGCAGGTCCTTTGCCAACTGGCGAACCAGGGTCAGCAGCCTTTCGGTGTAGAAAGCGCGTGTCTCGGGCGGCTGACGCGCGATCTCCGGTAATAGCGCGGCGGAAGCACAGCCGGTCTGCGGATGATCGCGGTGCTCGGGCGACAGATACAACGCCAGGGCCAGTTCCAGGCCACCAGAGGCAAGCACCTCCTGTAATTGCTGCGACTGAGCCTCCAGGGCCGAGGCCACGCTCTCGCGCACGAGGTCGGCCTTGGACTGGAAGTGCGGATAAAAGGCGCCGTTCGTCATCCCGGCGTCGCTCATGATGCTGGCCAAGCCGGAGGCGGCGATGCCGTCGCCTCGGAAGCGGTGGGAAGCGACCTCCATGATCCGGCTGCGTGATGCATCCTTCCGGCCCTTGTCATAGCGCATGATGTCTCCTTCTCGTCTTCCTATTGCATTATGAGCATAATGTGATATTACGATCATAATTCAATCGCCGATCGCAGGCAAGACCTCTTACGTTTGGAGCCTTTAGAATGAACCGGAATTCGGGAAAGACCGCTGTTGTGACCGGCGCCTCCTCAGGCATTGGCCGTGCCAGCGCCGAGATTTTGGCACGCGCTGGCTTCACTGTCTTCGGCACCAGCCGCAAGGCGTCCAGCCAGAGTTCGAACGGGATATCGATGCTGGTTTGCGACGTGACCGACGACGCGTCTGTCGCGTCCCTGGTCTCAACTGTCCTCGGCAAGACCGGCCGGATAGACCTCTTGGTCAACAATGCCGGTGTCGGGCTGCTGGGAGGCGCGGAAGAATCCTCGGTCGCACAGTCGCAGGCCCTGTTCGACGTCAACCTGTTCGGCGTCATGCGCATGACCCACGCGGTGCTGCCGTCGATGCGCCGGCTGGGCGAAGGGCGCATCATCAATATCGGCTCGATCCTGGGACTGGTCCCGGCACCGTATTCGGCCCATTATTCAGCCGTCAAGCACGCGCTCGAAGGCTATTCGGAATCGCTCGACCACGAGGTACGCGCCTTCAACATACGCGTTTCGGTCATCGAACCGGCATTCGTGCGCACCGTGTTCGACCAGAACGGATTCGAGCCCGATTCCGTCCTGCAGGACTATGATGAGGCGCGCGCAGGGCTCGAGGCATTGCTTCGCGACGTGATGCCCAAGGCGGATCCCCCGGACATCGTGGCGAAGGTGGTTCTGCGGGCCGCGACCGACAGGCATCCGCGGCGGCGCTACACCGCCGGCCAGGCAGCGCGACAGGTCAGCATG
The DNA here is from genome assembly GCF_000176035.2 of Mesorhizobium opportunistum WSM2075. Classification (NCBI taxonomy): domain Bacteria; kingdom Pseudomonadati; phylum Pseudomonadota; class Alphaproteobacteria; order Hyphomicrobiales; family Phyllobacteriaceae; genus Mesorhizobium; species Mesorhizobium opportunistum. Next base: position 3,266,296 of record NC_015675.1, read on the forward strand.
CTGCGCCGGTTCGCGCCGGCCGCGATGTTCGACAAAATCTTGCGCAAGCAATTTCGCCTGCCTGCCTGAACGAAGCGAGTGACTTAACGCATGTGCGACACGCAAGCCCGGTCTGTTTCGCGCCGGCCATCGAAATCATTTTAGAAAGAAAACATGATGAAAGCCTTTGTTGTCGACAAGTATCAAAAGAAGGGTGCCCTGCGGCTCGCCGAAATGCCGGAGCCCGCGTTGCGGGACAATGATGTCCTGGTCGAAATTCACGCCGCCGGTATAAACCTTCTCGATTCCAAGCTCCGGGATGGTGAGTTCAAGCTGATTTTGCCCTATCGCCCGCCCTTCATCCTGGGCCATGACGTGGCCGGGATCGTCGTTCGGGTCGGATCGAAAGTCCGCAAATTCAAGCCCGGTGACGAGATCTATGCCCGGCCGCGCGACAGCCGGACCGGCGCATTCGCCGAATTTATCGCGATGGATGAAGCCGACGTGGCGCTGAAGCCTAAAAACCTCAGCATGGAAGAAGCCGCCTCGATTCCGCTCGTGGGCCTGACCGCCTGGCAGGTTCTGGTCGAAACAGCCGGGCTGAAGAAAGGCCAGAAAGTGTTTATCCAGGCCGGTTCCGGTGGCGTGGGAACCTTCGCCATCCAGCTTGCAAAGCATCTCGGTGCGATCGTCGCGACGACAGCGAGCGCGGCGAGTACCGATCTGGTGAAAGGCCTCGGAGCCGATATCGTCATCGACTACAAGAAAGACGATTTCGAGAACGTCCTGCAAGGCTACGACGTCGTCCTGAACAGCCAGGATGCCAAGACGCTCGAAAAATCCCTGCATGTGCTGAAGCCGGGCGGCAAACTCATCTCCATTTCCGGTCCGCCGGATCCCGGATTTGCCAGCAAGCAGGGGTTGAACATGGTCCTGAAGCTGGTCCTGCGCTTGCTGAGCCGCGGCATACGCAGCAAGGCCAGGCGCGCTGGTGTCGGGTATTCGTTCCTGTTCATGTGGGCGCAGGGCGATCAGCTGGGCAAGATCACGTCGCTCATCGAATCCGGCATCATACGGCCCGTCATGGACCGGACTTTTCCGTTCGAGAACACCAACGAGGCATTGGCCTACGTCGAAACCGGGCGTGCCAAGGGCAAGGTCGTCGTCAAGATCAGATAAAGAGAGCGTTCGGCGAACCGCTCTGCCTCCTTGTCTTTGCGCAGTTGCGGGCACGAAAGCGTTGCTTCAGCCGGCCGGCGCGGTCTCGATCTCCTGGAGATAAAACGTCTTGCTCGGCTGCAGATGGTCGACGCAGAGCTGCGCCAGCACCCAATTGTCCCGGCGCTTCATCGCCTCGATCATCATCCAGTGGTGTTTTCGCGAGATGTCCAGCTTTTCCCTGTCGGCCAGCGAATTGGCTCGCACCGGCAGGCTGAGGCGCATGTAGTGCTCGATCGAGGAGACGAGATAGGCGTTGCCGCAGGCCGAGAACATGGTGAGGTGGAAGCGGTCATTGGCCTCGTGGATGCCGCGCAGATAGCCGTTATCGATATGGCCGCCATAGATCTCATGGATCTCCATCAGCTCCGCGATCAGCGCATCGCTGGCCGGCAAGCGGATCATCAGCGCGGCCTGGCGCTGCAGCATTTCGCGCACCTCGTAGATCTGTCGCACCTCGTCGGGTGAAAGCCTGCGCACCATGGCGCCCTTGTTGCGCTCACGCGTGACGATGCCGAGTTTTTCCAGCTGGTAAAGCGCCTGGCGGATGGTGTGGCGAGACACAGGGAAACGGGCGAGCAGCACGTCCTCGACCAGCCGCTCACCCGGCGCCAGCCGGCCGAAGATGATGTCCTCCTCCAGCGCATGCACTGTATCGGCTTCCTTGCCGCCATAGTCGAAGGCGTTGAGCATCGCGAACCCTTGTGTTCTCATTGGCCAGCAATGCTACTCTAGCGCTCACGCACAAGGCTTACCACAAGCTGGTCGACGCCTGGGTCATCGAGGCTGACCATTCTGGACATCTGCAGCGCCTGCCTCAGGCTGATCCTGCCAACCTGCTGGCGCATGATGACCGGCACGCAGACCGGCCCCGCCGCAGTCAGAATGAAGGCGTTGCCGACCAGGACCGGTTCAGAGAAGGGCGCCCACTGAACGGCCACGATCGACGGTTCGCCGGTCTGGCGGCGGTTGATGCCGGCGAAATAGATCCAGTTCAGGCGCGAGATCGCCACGCCATAGTGCCAGCCCGGCGCCTGCGCTCCGCCCTGGCGATGGCCTTCGGCCCACCGGGTCACGCGCCTGAAGGTCACCAGTTCGGCCTCGCGCCGCACGAAGGTGACCGACCGCATCAGAAGGTCGGGACGGTCGGGAACCGAAAAATAGGTGAAGTAGGTGCCGCCTGCGATGGCGGGAGAAGGGCCTTGCACCATGTTCTCGTAGAGCTTCTGGTGGAGCGGCGGCAGGGCAGGATGTCCGGGCGTTGCAACGTCCGGCGCCCGGTACAGTTCATCCTCCTCGATGCGGAAATAGTCGCAGATCAGTCGCGCCGTGGCCCGGTTGGGCACGCTCTTGCCTTGCAGGTAGCGCTCGAACTGCGAGCGGTTCATGTTCAATCCGCGGCATACAGCGCTCACCGACGCATGGCCGCTGACCAAGCGTCTGAGATTTGCGGCAAGATTCTTGCGGATTGGCACGACACCGCCCCGACAGACGTCCGAACCATTATTCAGAAGTTGCTTATATTTCCTCAATCTCGCACAAGATCGTGCTGCCGCGAATGGGGACCTTCGACCAATACCGCACGACGGGCAGGCCAATACGAAAAGGCCCGCCACCGACGCGACTCGTGGCGGGCCTTCTGGAGTAGACCGGGCTCGCCTTCGCCCGGCTGTCTTTAAAGAACCGCGCAGCGGAACGATCGTTCCATCAGAAGCCTGCTACCTCGCGGAAACGGGTTTTCTACAGCCGGCCAGTGCCAGTCTTCGATCGCCAAGTCTTCGATTCAGTGCGGGCATACCGAGATCGGACAGGCGACCGCGGTGACGGCCGACAGCCTGTCGCGCTTCACCAGAAGCGGCTTCTGGTAGGTCTTTTTCATTTGAATCCCCCATGCCCCGATACGCCTGACGTAAGCCCCTGCGTCCGGTTGTTGTCAAGTCGCCCCTAAAATAAAGAGACGCCCGCCAGGCGAGGCCTGGCGGGGTGTTGATTGGAGGAGTGACGGATCGAATGGGAGACGATCCGCCTGGAAAACGCAAAGGCCGGAGAAAGGTTCCAGCGGCAGGGCATCTCGGCGTGAAATTCGATACCTTGTCGCGATCCGGGCCGCGTGCGCACAGCAGCCGCAAAGCCGGTGGTCGTGGCCGTGATCTCGTTCTCGTCGGTCTGCTTGCCGCGTCTTGGCCTAGTTCCTGTCCGCCGGCTTCGAGCGCATCCTCGACACCGTCTCGCGCTCGGCGCGCTTGGAGCGCAGCGGCGGTAGGCCGCGGTCGATCAGGTCCATGTCCTCCAGCACCATGTCGCCCATGCGCTTGAAGGCGATGTCGAGCGCGCCGGCGCGGTGGGCGGAGCGCAGGAAGCCGGGGATGGCGCGGACGGGATGGTCCTGCGCCAGTGGTTCCTCGGGGAAGACATCGCTGGCGGCGACGATGTGGCCGCTCTTGACCGCCGCCATCAGCGCGGGGAAGTCGACCACGCCAGCGCGGCTGAGCAGGATGAAGGCGGCGCCCTTGCGCATGCTGGCGAAGGCCTGGCTGCCCAGAAAGCCCTGGTTCTCGGAGGTCACCGAGGCGACGACGAAGACGAAGTCGCTCTGCGACAGTACGTCGTCGAGCGAGGCCGGCTCGACGCCGTTGTCGATCAGGATCGACGGCGGCAGCCAGGGATCGAACACTTTGGTGCGGGTACGAAAACCCGACAGCAGGCGGTTCAACGCGCGGCCGAGATCGCCGAAGCCGATGATGCCGACATCGGCGCCTGAAAGCAGCCGCGCCGTCAGGTTGCCGTCGCCGCCCCATAGCTCCTTGCCCTGCCGGAAGGCGAGGTCGGCATCGACGATGTTGCGGGCAAGGTTGAGCGCCATGGCAAGGCCAAGCTCGGCCACCGGCTCGGCAAAGACGAGACCGGTGGTGACGACATGGATGCCGCGGGCAAACAGCGTCTCGTAGGGCATGTTGTTGATGAGGTTGGTCTCGACATTGAAGACGCAGCGCAGCGCCTTCATGGCGTCCAGCGTCTCGGGCGAGATCGGCGGCTGGCCGATTATGTAGCGAGCCCCGGCCAAAACATCGGCCGGCAGTTTGGCGACACCGTCGGCGGTCGTCTCGACGACGCGGTAGTTCGCCTTGAGACGTGCCAACTGCGGCGGCGTGAAGATCAGCTCGAGCGTGCGTGGTTCCGGCGCGCTGATGACCAGCGGCAAATCTTTGTTCGGCATGACGATTCCTCCCGACGCGATCCTCATCGCGTTTCTCGGCGAGCAAAATACCGCCAGTGAAACGATTTACAACTGCGAAAAATCGATTTATTTATTTCGAAAGCAGGTAAATGCGGGGCCTGGAGGACGATAATGGTGTACAGGCAGGCCCAGCAGCGGCGTCCGTCGATCCACGACGTGGCAAGCCGCGCCGGTGTGTCCGCGGCCACCGTTTCCAAGGTCATGGCCGGCGTCACCACGGTGAAGCCGGAAAATGCGCAGCGTGTCTTCGATGCCGTCGAGCAACTGGGCTACCGCGTCGATCCGCTGGCCTCCGACATGCGCCGGGCCAAGCGCCGCATCATCGGCGCCATCATGCCTGAATTCGAAAGCGAATTCTTCGGCCAGATGGTCACCCAACTGGAAAGCCTGGCAGAGCAGCGCGGCTACACGCTGGTGGCGGCGTCGAGCCGCGAATCCGAGGCGCGCGAAACAGAAATTCTCGCCCGCATGCATGACTGGCGGGTCGCCGGCGTCGTGCTGGCGCCGGTGCGCAACGAGCATGGCCCGGCGGCCGCGTTCATGAAGGCCAACGGCATGACCGGCGTGCTGATCGACCGTGTGCTCTCCGACGACGCCTTCGATACGGTCTCCGCCGATAGTGCCGCGGCCAGTGCCGAGGTGGCGCGCGACCTTCTCGGCAAGGGTCATCGTCACATACTGGTGGTCGGCCTCGGCGAACAGGCGGCGACGGTGCGCGCGCGCCTCGATGGCTTTCGCGCCACGGCGCTCAAACTGGCGCCGGATGTGCGCATCGATGTCGTGCTCGCCGAAACGGATGTCGAACCGCTGCGGGCACAATTGCGCGACTATTTTGCAAAAGGCGAACGCCCGACAGCCGTCTATTCGCTGTTCCTGAAGGGCACGCTGGTTGCGCTGTCCGAATTCCGCCGGCGTGGCTGGCATTGCCCCAACGACATTTCGCTGATCGGCTTCGACGACGCCGAATGGATGCAGGTGACATGGCCGGCCATCGCCGCCGTCGTGCAGCCGGTGCGCCAGATCGCCGGCCATGCGATGGATGCGCTGTTCGCCAGGATTGAAGGCAAGGAGGGGCCGCCGACGGCGCGGCTCGAGCCTTGCCGGGTCTTGATGCGGGAATCCGTTGGCTCGCCAGGTAACGTCCCGCATTCCGGGGAAGGCTGAGATGAACATTTTTGGACTGCACACATTTGCCATTGCGCCGGTCTGGGATCTGGACCTGATCGAGCCGCAGATGGAGCGGCTGAAGGGGCTCGGCATCGGCCTTTTGGAAATCCCGCTGCTGCGCCCTGAAGAGATCGACACTCTGCGCACGCGCGCTTTCGCCGAGCGTTGGAATGTCGAGCTTATTCCGTCGCTTGGCCTGCCGGCTTCACTCGACGTGGTTGCACGGCCGGACGAGGCGCTGGCCTTCCTCGAGCCGGCCTTCGCGGTCTGCGAAGCAGTGGGCAGTGGAGCACTTGGCGGCGTCACCTATGGCACGATCGGCAAGACGTCCGGACGCGCGCCGACCGAAGAAAAGATCGACGGCATGTGCCGGTTCCTGGTCCGCGCGGCCAGGGCCGCCAGGGAGCATGGGCTGAAGCTCGGCATCGAGCCCTGCAACCGCTACGAGACGCATCTGATCAACCGCGGCATCGACGCGGCGCAGATTATCGAGCGCGTCGGCGCCGACAACATCTTCATCCATCTCGACACCTATCACATGCATATCGAGGAGGAGAGTTTCGAGGCCGGCTTCCGGGCGGCGGCGCCGTATCTCGGCTATGTCCATGTCTCGGAAGCCAATCGCGGCGTGCCGGGGCGCGGCATGCTCAATTGGGCGGCCTGCATGAAGGCCATATCGGACATTGGCTATAGCGGCGCCATCACACTCGAAAGCATGAACCATGTCGATGTCGACATTGCCGGCGGGCTCGCCGTGTGGCGGCCGGTGGCGGAAAATCCCGACGATGTGATTGGTGTAGGGCTGCCATTCCTGCGCGAGGAAGCGAGGAAGGCGGGACTGCAGCTGGGGTGAGGTCATCGATCGAAGCTGTGAGTCTATCCTGACACGATTGACACGACGTGGCGAAGCGGTTCTTCTGGCGCGGTGTTCAACGCGGAGGGCATTATCGGATGAAGAAATACGAGAAGCCAAGCTGGCAGAAACGTGAACGGCTTTCGGCCGTCATAGCCCAGTCAACCCTGTCTCCAGGTTCGAAGCCGCCGTCCTGAGCGGCTTGGCGCATTGGCTTTTCGAAATGCGAGGCGCGATCGGTCGATCGCGCCTTTTGCTTTTGGTGATGACGTGACGCATCCTGAGACACCAAGGGCTTCCTTTTTCCGCAGGGACGGGAGAAGGAAAGACGCCTCGCTGCCTTCCACGGCGAGACAGGAATCCCTCACGCCATGCCGGGCTGCCGCCGTGATCCCAGATGGCGCACCTTGCGGCCGATGATCATCAGCTGGCGCGCGGTGTTGTTGCGCAGGCGCCGGACGCGCCATTCCAGCCCGGTTTCGGTGGTGATCCGCTTGGCGTAAAAGCTGACACGCATGCCTTTCTCATCTGAAGCCCCCTTGACCGGGTCGTCATAGAAAGCGTCGATCTTGTCAGCCGCCATGCCTGGTGTTTCCAGCCAGCGCGGAATGTGGACCGAATGGAGCTGATCGACATCGACCATGACCCGCCCGATGCCGACGCCCGGCGTCGGGCATGTCGTCCAGAACGCATCGCCGATGAAGACGACCCCGTCGCGGCGGTGGCCTTGCGTCGTGCTCAGATTGATCTGCCTGACTTCGACGGGGCTTGCCACCTCGAAGTTGCCGCACTGCGCCGATATTTCGGGCATCAGTTCGCACAGCATCTTCTGCGGATCGGCGCGAAAATCCCTCGTCCATTGTTCGGCGACGGTGCGATAGACGAACATGTTCGCCCGCATCTTGTTGCCGATCGGAAAGATGGTGAGATAGGCGACACGGTCCTCGGCGCGCCTGCCGTAGCAGGTGATGGCCTGATAGGCGCAATCACGCGGCGAGATGGCGAGGTCGAATCCCATCGAGAGCGAATGCGCCTTCGATTCCTCGATGCGTTCCACGCCGATGGCGCGCCGCACCGCTTCGCTGTAGCCGGTGGCCACCACCAGCAGGCGGGCATTGATGACGGAGCGGTCGGCCAGCACAAGCCGCTGCCGGTCCGGTCCGGTCGAGACCTCGGTTACCTTACCAACCGTCAATGGCACTTGCGGCGGCAAGGCGTCACGCAGGCCGTTGATCAGCGAGCCATAGGAAAATGCGTATTCCCACTTCTTTTCACGTGCGAAGAATTGGCCGAGCCGGAAGACATAAAGATCGGAAAACGGGGTGACGAGCGGCATGACGGTCTTGTCGAGGCCGAGCTTCTCGAACAGCTGCATCTGATCCGCGCCGATCTTCTCGGCCCGGAACTCGTCGTGATGAACGCGGTGCGGGTCGATCAGCGCCACCTTGCGTCCGGCTTTTCCCAACAGCATTGCCAGGCTGGTGCCGGCCATTCCGGCGCCTACGATCGCCACGTCGACTTCGGCCGCGTCAGCCTCAGCGATCGTCATTTCACTGCCCTTTCCGCTGGTCATCTTTCGTATCCACAATCTGTGGTGGAAATATCTTGCCGAGCCAAATCAACCTCAAGCAACCAGCGGAGTGGCTGGTAGTAACAATGTTCAGGTCAATGACGGCCGCCTCCTTGTTTCCAGCGCGGCGCGATCGCCGAGCCATCGATGAATTCCAGGCCGCCCGCCTCGTTGAGCGTGTGCAACTTGCGGCCACTCCATAGCGCTCCAGGGGTTAAGATCGTCTCGACAACCTGCTCCATGCCGTTCAAATCGAGGTGAGCGACGCGTGCGATGCCAAGGGCCGCGCCATAACTCCTGCGGCAGTCCTGCACGGGGCGCAGCAGGTCGTTGCCGCGTTTGACCATGCGGCCCGCCGGCCGCGCCGAGGCGATATCGATCAGCACCGGGTTCTTGGGGTGCGATGTCCACGGCCCGCGAAAGTCGGGCGCCGACCATAGATGCAGCGCGTCGGAGAAGGCGCCGCCGCCATCGCGGACGGTGGCGAACAGCCACCAGCGCCCGCCATGCTCGACCAGGGTGGCGTCGCTGGCCACGATGTCCGACAGCAGTGTCGCTTCCTTGACCCATCCGCCCGGGAAGGCGGTGGCGCGGTAGAGATCGACCGTGCGGTTGGCGCAGCTTTCCGGCACCATCCAGACCTCGCCGTCGCGCTCGAAGACGAAGGGGTAGGAGAGGTGGTAGGGCAGGTCGAGCACGGGCTCCGGTCGGCCGACCGGGCCTGACGGGCCGAACGGCACGGCGGAGATGATGGCCTTGCCGAGACGATGGATATAGTCCTCGACGAACAGGGTTACCTTTCCCTGGTACAGGATCGGGAACGGATCGGCGTAGAAGCGGCTGCCGTCGTCGGGCAACACTTGCCAGCCGGTTGCCGGATGCGCGCGCAGGTCGAACAGATCCCGCCCGCCGGTCTCGCGCCAGCCGACCTTCCAGTGCGGGGCGTTGTAGCAGAGGTGGTAGATTTTCTGGACGATGCGCCGCGCCAGCGCCTTGCCCGCCCTGACGCCGAGCTTGGCGGTAGAGGGTATTTGCGGTGGGACACCAGCCTGCGCTGGCTCGGGCAGGACAGGCAAGGCGGCCCGCGCCGCCCCCGTTATTGCTGCCAGGATCAGGCTTGCCGTGCGCGCCAGCATGTCCTGGAATGAAGCAAGCGCAATGCCGCCATATTCGGTGCCGAGGCGTCCTTCGGCGATAGTGGTGTCATTCTCCTCGATGCGGGCAGTCGGCGTGCGGCCGTCGAGGATCAGCGCCAGTAGCGCGGCTTCGCCGGCAACGCTATCATAGGTGACGCGCCAGACCCGTGTTCCTTCCAGCTGCACGTCACCACAAAGGTCGATCACCAGGTCCGGTGACGCGGAGGGCTGCGTCGCCTGGTAGGGCGCGAGCGCCGAAAGCGGCAAGCGTTTGGCCAGCCCGTTGGCGGGCAGGCCATGAATGGCCGTCTCAAGCTGAAACAGCGCCGCGGCGCTGCCTGGAATGCCGCCTTCGGCTGGCCTGACGTCGACGGAAACCTGCGCCAGCGCCGTCAGGCGCTGCAGCAGGTTCAGGTGAGAGGCACGCAGGCCCTCGCTGTCCAGGCGCAGGCTCACCTGCATGTCGCACCCCTAGCATTCTGACGTTCGGTATCTGGCTGATCGAAAATTGGGCATGAGAAATTGCCGGACGGGCGGGGTCGGGTGAAAATCTGCCCCATTTCCATTCGCTTCCCGCTCGCCCGCGCCGTGTCAACACACCCGTGCCTTTACTACGCAAACTTCGTGCCAAAAATCTTAAGACTTCCCAATATAATTAACAGTGTTTTAACAGTTGGAGGAATAGCTAGAACCACGCCGCAATTTGATCTTTGCAGGCAGATGGAGTGTTGTCGGAGCGACCCTTGCAATCATCCCTGCTCTCGATGCCGCAACAACACGCTCCCGAGGTGATGCAATATGCTCCGGAGGCAGTTCCGGCGGCGTCTTATGCACCCTCGACCGTCGAACTCGGTGACGTGAAGCGCATATTGGTGCGCCGCCGTTTCCTTATCCTGGCGACCGCCGCGCTGCTCACCCTCGTGACACTGCTCTATGGGTTGTTCACGCCAGCGCTCTATAGCTCGGTGGCGGAAATCATCATCGATCCGCAAGACCTGCAGGTGGTCAACAACGACGTCAATCCGAGCCGTGTTCCCCCTGACGGCGGCATCACGATCGTGGAAAGCCAGGTCAGCGTCGTCCAATCGACGGGCGTGTTGCTCAGGGCCATCCAGGCGACCAACCTGACCGAGGATCCCGAATTTAACGGGCAGGGCGGGTTACTGAGCCGTTTGCTCGGCGGCTTGCTAGGTTCAGGATCGGCCGAAACCGACAAGACGGGGAAGACGCTCGATGCGCTGCGCCGGGTGCTGGCGGTGAAGCGGGCCGACAAAGTGCTGGTCCTCGACGTGATCGTCACGGCCAAGAGCGCCGACAAGGCGGCAAAGCTCGCCAATGCCATCGCGCAGGCCTACCTGGCCGATCAGGCCGCCGCGCGCGCGAAGATGGCCACGGATGCTTCCGATTCCATCGGCGCCCGGCTGGAAGAACAGCGCAAGCGGGTCCAGCAGGCCGAGAACGCCGTCGAGGCTTACAAGTCCGCCAACAACATGGTGATGGCGGCGGGCAATCTGGTCAGCGACCAGGAACTGACCGAGATCAACACGCAGCTTTCGGCGGCGCAGAGCCGCACCGCGACTCTGAAGGCGCAGGTCGACCAGCTGCGCAGGTCCGGCGGTGCGCCGGAGGCAACCTCCGAGGCGATGCGTTCCTCGGTGATTTCGAGCCTGCGGGCGCAGGAGGCAACGCTTGTTGACCAGGTTTCGCAGCTCGGCACGGAACTCGGGCCACGCCACCCTTCGATGATCGCGGCGCAGCAGCAGCTGCGCGACACGCGCGCGCTCATCGCGCGTGAACTCGGCCGCATCAGCGCCGCCGCCGAGACCGACTACGAGCGGGCGCTGGCCAACCAGCAGGCGCTCGAAGCCAAGGTCGCCGGCATGAAGAGCAAGTCGCTCGATACCGACCAGGCCTCGGTCAAGCTGCGCGAATTGCAGCGCGATCTCGAGGCGCTGCGCTCCGTCTACGCCACCTATCTGCAGCGGGCGCAGGAAACGCGCGAGCAGGTCAATGTCGACAGCACCAATGCGCGCATCATCTCCAAGGCTATGCCCGCCCTGAAGAAGAGCTGGCCGCCTCTCGCTCTGTTGCTTGTCGGCGCGATCTTCGGCGGCCTGGGGCTGGGCACCGGCCTGGCGCTGATCGCGGAATATGCCTCGCCGACGGTGCTTTCCAGCAATCAGATGCAATCGGCCATCGAAGCCCCCGTGCTGGGCGTGCTGCCGGCAAAGTCGGGCGGTCGCCGCTGGTGGCCTTTCGGTGGTGCGGCCGCACCGGCCAGCCAGAAGATGGATGCGGTCGCGGGGCTGGCGCTCCGGCGCATGTTCTCTTCCGGCCGGCGTCCGCCGAACTGGCCGCTGGTGCCGTCCATCCTGGTGACGTCGCCGCCCGAGGACGCCGCGCAGCGCGGCAGGGTGGCGCGCCTGCTCGCCAATGCAGCGGCCGCCCGGGGCAGCCGCGTCCTGTTCATCGACGTCAATGCCGGCAGCCACCAGAAGGACCCGCAGCCCGGCCTGCTCGACGTGCTGCGCGGCGAATACGCCTTCGAGGCGCTGAGCCAGTACAGGCCCGGCAGCAATGTCGCGGTGTTGGGCAGGGGTCGGCCGACCGCGGTCTTCCAGGAGGCGCAGGGCGTCTATTTCGCGCAGCACATGCTGGCCCAGGCGAGCCGCAGCTTCGATCTCGTCGTCATCGATGGCGGCGCGCTGGCCGACAATCTCAACGCCTCGCCGCTGGTGTCCATGGTCGACGAGATCCTGCTCGTCGCCACGCTGAATTCGACACCGATGCGCGATGTCACGGCAGCCACGCAGGCCATTTCCGTCATGGGGCGGCTGCCGACAGGCGCGATGCTGGTCGACGAGGCGGCCTGACATGGCTGCCGTCCGGGCCGCTAACCCGGCAGCCAGCTGGACAGAAGCTGGTCAAGCCGCCGCGCCCCGCGCCGGCAGCTCCGTGGACTGGGTGACCCGCTTCGGACTGGTCGCGACGGTGGCGTTGCTGTTCGCCGTCTCGGGCGGCATGCTATGGCTGGTGGGCTACAATTACGACGGCCTGATCGGCAATCCGGCGACCAAGATCCACCCGTCCACCTACATATTGGTGCTGGCGTTTGTCTGGCGCTCATGCACATTCGGCAACCCGGTCGGCTACACCATTCATGTCGCCGACAGGCGGCCGGCCAGCGCATTACTGGCAGTCATTTCGATCTTTTTGCTGATCATCGTCATCGTCAGGCAACGCCCCGGCATGGCCGGCATGATCGATACGTTCGTGACACCGGCGCTGCTGGTGATGATGCTGAGCGAGAACGACGAACGGACCTTCGCCCGGCTGCAGACGGTCGTTCATGCGGTCATGACGGCGAATGCAGTGCTGGCTCTGTTCGAATTCGCGACCAAGACGCTGATCTTCCCCTACCGGCTCGACGGCGAGGTGTTCGTTTCCGACCTGCGCTCGACCGCCCTCCAGGGGCATCCGCTGGCCAATGCCACGATCACCTCGATTTATGTGCTGGCGCTGCTTTCGGGCTCACGATCGCTGCCGATGCCGATGCGGCTCGGGCTGGTCGGGCTGCAATTCGCCGCGCTGGTCGCGTTCGGCGGGCGTTCGGCGATGGTGACGACGATTGTTCTCGGCGCCATCTATTTGCTTTTCAGTGGCGTGGCTTACCTGCGGCGAGGACGCATCAGCCTGCCGGGCGCCGCCCTCGCGGTCATGCTTGCCTCGCTGCTGCCGGTCGTGTTCGTCATGCTGTTCTCCTACGGCTTCTTCGATGCACTGCTCGAGCGCTTCGTGTCGGACAGCGGCAGCGCCAATGCTCGCGTCGAAATGTTCGAGCTCTTCAAGCATCTGGAACTGCGCGACCTGATCGTGGGGCCCGATATCGATCTTCTCGAAAGCATGCGCCGTATCAACGGCCTCGAGCAAGGCATCGAGAACCCGATCATCCGCCTGGTTCTCTACCAGGGCGCCTTCTTCACCCTGCTGATGCTGTTCGGCTTCACCCTGTTCATGCACGAGGTCGCGCGCCGCTGCCATCCCGGCATCTGGCTGCCGATGCTGGGTTGGCTGATCCTGCTCAACACCTCCGAGAGCCTGGCGTCCAAGACAACGCTCATGACCAAATTCGTAGCGATCGCGCTGGTGTTGTACAGGCCGGGGCGGGCCGGGGTGGGGCAAAGGGTGCAAGCGAGGCGAAACTAGCGTGGAACTCGGCGATTGCCTGTATGGAACGGTGACTACTCCGGCATCCTCAATCCAAGCGCCTCGACCATCGCCGGGTCGAGCGCACGCGTGGTGTCGTCCATCATGCCCATGCCATCGAAGAGGTCCCAGAAGGCCCAGGGGAAGCCGAACGACTCGGCGCTCTGCCTGACATCTGCGATGTAGCGGGCGCGATCGGGATTGGGCGCTGCCACATAACGCGCGTCGGTGCGCAGCGCGCCGAATTCGCCCAGGATGACACGTTCCGGTGCAATGCCATGGCTGTCGGCCCAGTCGCGCGCCTGGCTGAGATATTTGTCGATGAACCAGCGGTCGGGCCGGGCGTCGAAATAGACCTTCAGCACGCGCTCGGTTTCCGCATAGGCGGCTTTCTTGTCCGCTTCGGAGGTCTCGGTATCCCTGGCCATGCGTGCCCTGACGGAGGCCAGAGTCGCGTCGAGCGAACCGGCGGAGGCCGGCCATGGCACATTGTTCAGCGCGCGGTAGACGGGCTCGCGCATCCACGGCGCGCCCTGGTGGCTGAACAGATAGGGCTCGTAAAAATGAAAGGTGAACAGGATCGGCTCGAAGGGAACCAGCGGTTCGGGATCGAGCGCGGCCAGCCCGCTCACCATCGAGCCGCAGCCGCCGGTGACGACCATCGGCAAGGACGCGGACGATGCCCTGGCCGCCGTCAGAAGGGAAAGCTGGATCCGCGACCAGACGTTGGAATCGCAGGATTGCGGCGGTTCGTTGACCGGCTCCAGCGCCACCATGCCCGGCGTGAACCGCTCCAGCCTGCCGGCAAGCTCGCCGATCAGCGCGCGATAGAGATCGAAGGCGGGCGCGGCGGTGCTGGAGACCATGCGGTCGGGGTTCCAGTAGTGGGTGGCGCCATTGGCCTGGACGTTGACGATTATGCCGAGACCGGCGTCGATTGTGGCGGTGACGGCCGCGTCGAGCATGTCCAGCAACTTGCCGCGCGTGGCGGCGTCAGCCGCCAGAAACGGACCGGGATCGACGGGCAGGCGGATGAAATCGAGCCCGGTCTTGCGTAGCCGGCGAAGATCCTCTGGTGTCGGCACCGGCCGCTGCGACTGGAACGGCGGCCAGGCATAGTCGGTGCGCGGTGCCGGAAATTCACGCGTCAGCGCAAACCAGGGCCAGGCGTTGACGCCACGGCGAAAGCGCCATTCGCCACTGGCGGCGAGGGCGGGCGTTGCCGACGAAAGCGGTGCCAGCGCCACTGCTGCCGGCGCCAGCGACAGCGCCGTCCTGAGAACCCGCCGTCGGGACCAGCCCGTCATACCGCGCCGGCCGAGGGACGGTCGATCGCGACTCTCTCGGCAGTGGTTACGCCGAGAAGCCGGTAGGCTTCGTTCTCGTAGGCGACCAGGACATCGTCCCAGCGGAAGGCTTCGCGGGCGCGCGTCCTCGCTGCCTCACCGCAGGCCTTGACCAGGACGTCGTCCTCCAGCGCCTGCTGCATCCGCTCGGCGCAGCTCTGCGTATCCTTGAAGAAGATGGCGGCGGCACCCGCGGTCCACCTGTTGTACGGATTGTCGTGGGCGATCACCATGTTGCCGGCGGCCAGCGCCTCGACCAGCGAAGGGTTGGTGCCGCCGACCGTGTGGCCATGCAGGTAGGCGCGGGCGTGATACCGCAGCGCTTTCACCGTCGCCTGGTCGTAGATGGCGCCCGGCAGGACCACCGAGGCGTTCGCCGCCTTGCGGATGGCGACATGATAGGCGATTTCGTCGGAGAGCGTGCCCAGCACCACCAGCTTCATGTCGCGCTTTTGGCTGCAGAAGGCCTCGACGATCGGCAGGATGTTGTTGTCGGGCTCGATGCGCGCGATCGAGATCAGGTATTTGCCGGGCTCGAGGCCGAGCGCACGAACCGGCGCCTCCGGTGCCGCCGTCACCGGGTCGGCGCCATAGGCGATGGTGGTAATGGCACTGCGCGGCCGGCGCGTCGCCAGATGGTCGGCGATGACGGGATGGTCGGCGACCAGGCGTTGCGAGGCCCAGGCGCCGATCCACTCGTTGAGCCAGAACCATGCGCGCGCCGCCGGCCCCCATTTGGGGCGACGCCACTCGATGCCGTCCATGTTGGTGATGATCTTGCGCCGCATCAACCTGAGCCAGGTCAGGAAGACCGCGCCATTGTAACCGAGCACCAGGCATACGCCGGGCCGCCGGGCGGCGTCGAGCACGCATTGCCAATCGAATTCCAGCGTCGCGCGCGGTCCCTTCGAGGCGACTTGGATGTGAATGAGTTCGATGCCGCGCCAGGTTTCGGTGCGCATCCTCCGGTCGACCCGCTCGACCTCCTCCTGGCAGTAGACGCCGACCTTCCAGCCGCGCCCGGCAAGAAAAAGCGCTAGCTTCTCGGCGAAGGTTTCAAAGCCGCCATGGGCCGCGGGGATGCCGCGGGTCCCCAGGATCAGGATGGAAGGCTTTTCCGATTTCATGGCTGTTGGCGCTTTCAGAGAGGTTCTTTATATTAGCAATTGCTGCATTAATAATTAGAGACCGGCAACTTCCGTGCCATCCCACAATCTTCGCGTTTGGGCAGGTGATCATCGCTCCGGGTTGTAAAAAAACAGTGTTGGACCGGTGATTGTTTCATTCTCGGTCAACCCTTCTGTGCGTAGCTGCATCGAAACGAGGCAGTGCAATGGTTGGTTGGCCGGCGGCCGGGCAGATCAAGCCAGGCATGATTTTTGCGTAGCGGTTTCTGCACGCCGTCAGTCAATGCGATGGTGCAGCACCTGGCGGGATACAAAGATGCGGATTGCCTGCGTTCATCAGGGATATGAACTCTATGGTTCAGACCGCAGCTTCGCGGAGAGCGTCGCTGCGTTGCGCGCGGCATTTCCGTCCGCCGACATCGAAGTCGTGCTGCCGCGCAGCGGCCCGATCCTAGGGATCCTCGAACCGCATGCCAGCCGCATCGTCTTCGAGCCGCTATGGGTGCTGAGGCGCCAGGCCATCGCGCGCCTTGCCACCGTCGAGATGGCACGACTGCCGGTTGCCGTGCTGAGAGCATGGCGGCGGCTCAGGAATTACGATCTCACCTACGTCAACACCTCGATCGTCGCCGATTACGCGTTGGCTGCCCGCTTCCTGCCCAGCAAGGCGGTGCTGCACATCCATGAAATTCCCGAAGGCGCCATGCGCCGGATCCTCGTCGGCCTGATGCACTGGAGCCATGCCGATCTCATCTTCAACTCGCGCGCAACCCGCGCCGCATTTGGTGAGCCCAAATCCGCGCGCTCGCATGTCGTCTACAACGGCGTTGCCGGCCCGCCGGCGGCCGAAGCGATGACCTATGACGGCAAGCGCCCGCTGCGGGTGCTGCTGCTTGGCCGCATCAACCGGATCAAGGGCCAGGAAGTGCTGCTCGAGGCGATCGCCTCGATGCCGGCGGAACTCAAGTCGAGGATCGAGGTGCGGCTGGTCGGCGGCGCCTTCGAAAGCGTCGAGCGCGAGCGCGCCTTGGCCGAACTGGTCGGCAGAATGGGCCTGACCGGGCGTGTCAGCGTCCTGCCTTTCATACCGGACCCTTCGGAGCATTATCGCTGGGCCGACATCGTCACCGTGCCGTCGCGACGCCCCGAATCGCTGGGCCGCGTCGCCATCGAGGCGATGGCCTATGGCCGGCCGCCGCTGGTGTCGGCGATCGGTGGACTGGTCGAGGTGGTCAGCGACGGCGAGACCGGCTGGCATGTGCCGCCGGGCGACGCAGCGGCGCTGTCGAAGAAATTGCAGGAGATCATCCTCACTCCCGAGGCCTGGCGCGGTTTTGTCGCCGCAGGCCGCGCGCGCTACGAGGGGGTCTTCAGCGAACCGGTCGCGGCGGCCGCGATCGCGGCGATCGCCGGCGACAAGCTGAAGGTGACCATGGCAAGGCCGGGCAGGGCGGCAAGCAGCCGCCAGGCGGAGACACGATCGTGAGATTCCCGGGCCATCTGGTGCGGCGCCTCGTGCTGATGGTCGGCGGCGAGGCGATGCAGAGCGGCTTTCACTTTGCCCTCAACCTGACGCTGCTGCACATGCTGTCGGCACAAGGCTACGGCCTGTTCGCCATTGGCATGGTGATGGGCGGCGTCGGCCTGTCCTACATCAGATCGCTCACCGCCGTTCCCGCCTCGATCTGGATGAGCAAAAGCACCAACAGCGCCGGCGTCGACGCCCATGATGTCGCCTTCGGGACGGCGGCGGTGGTGGTGGCGCTGCTGATGGCCGTTGGCACCGCGATCCTGATGCGCGTCCTGGGCGATCCGAGCGGCATCGCCGCCGGCTGCTTTGTCGGCGCATGGTCGTTGCGCAGCCACATGCGCACGGCATTCTTCGCCCGTCGCCAGCAGGTGGTCGTCTCCATCAGCGACGCCGCCTTCACCATCGCCGGCACCGTCCTGACCGGGTTCACCATCTGGTTCGCCCCGGGCGCGCTGCAGACGGTGTTCTATGCTCTCGCCGCGGCGAATGTGTTTGGCATCGCCGTCCTGGTTCGGCTGGCGCGCCGCACGATCCGCATCAGCTTCCGCATGCCGACGCGGCGGCGCTATGCAAGGCTCTGGCCCCAGCTGCGGTGGTCGGGTTTCAGCGCCACCACCACCAACATCCAAGGCCAATGCCTGGCGCTGTTGGTCGCCGGCATTGCCGGGCCTGCCGCCTATGCTCCGCTGGCAGCGGTGCTGGTGCTGTTTGCCCCGCTGCGGATCATCAGTCTTGCCTTCGTGAACATGACGCAGCCGGAGCTGGCGAAGCTGATGCGCAACAACGAAACGGCCCGTGTCTGGGCGCAGGCAAAAATCTGGTCGCTCGTCATGGGGCTCGGCGGCCTGGTCTATGGGTGCGCCATCATGGCGGTCCTGCCGATGATAAAATCCCAAGCCCTACAGGATGCATCGGTGGGCTTCATCGGAGTGTTCGTGATCGCGAATTTTGTCCCGATCATGCTCTACATCATGCCCCGCATCGTGCTCGAGATCCTCGGCGATTTCCGCATCGTCGCGTTCATCACGACGGGCGGCGCGATCGTCGGGCTGGCGCTGATCGCGATCCTGCTGGCCATAGCCTCTCCACCTTGGTCGCTGGCGGGTTCCGCGATCTCGGAGATCTTCGTGCTCGTGGCATCATGGTATTTCGTGCGTCATCGCATGTGGAACATCGAGCACCCGGACCAGCAGCGCAACAGCCGGCCGGGCACGTGGCGGCGAGCGGTCCCGTTCGCCGCGGCAAAGCGGTAGGAGATGGATTTGACAGGCGAGGCAGTGCAAATTGCTGCGGTGGACGGCCTGCCCGGCGGGCAGGTCTCCCAACCTGCCGCTGTCCCTGCGAACGACGCCTACACGGCGCGATTGCACACAAGCCTCGAGGCGGTCAGGCCGCTCTGGCTGCGCTTCCAGGCGGATGGTGTCTGCACCGCCCACCAGCATTTTGCCTGGGTCGAGGGGATCGTGGCGCGGCTGATGCCGGCCGGCGCGGAGGCGCTCATCGTCGAAGTGAACAATGCGGTGACCGGCGCGCCCCTGATGCTGGTGCCGCTGATGCTGCGGCCAGCCTTCCGCCATCGGGTGATCGAGTGGCTGAGCTGCGGCGTCTGCGACTATTCGGCGCCGCTGCTGGCCGATGCGAGCGCGTGGACCGCACAATCCGCGCAGGCCGCGTGGGCGGCGGTGCGCTCCGTGCTGCCGCCGGCGGACCGCGTCCACATCATGGGAATTCCGCGGCGGATCGACGGCGTCGCCAATCCACTGGCCTTGCTCGCGGCCACGCGCGATTCCATGCAGACCACTTATGGGCTCGCCATCGACGGCGACCCGGAAACCGTCCTCAAGCGCCTGTGCAGGCCATCCTTCGTCAAGGAATTCGGCAAGGACTGGCGCCGGCTCGAACGGCTCGGCGGCCTGGAGTTTGTCGAGGCCGACACACCCGCCCTGGTCGAGCTCATCTTCGACGGTCTGGTTCGGATGCGGCTCAACCGCTTTCGCGAAATGGGCCGTTTCGACCTGCTGACGCAAGAGCCGGTTGTCGATTTCTATCGCAAAGCCGCCCTGCAGGGCCTGTCTGACGGATCGGTGCGGCTGTTCGGACTGCGGGTTGGCGAGGCTCTGATCGCCGCTCAATATCTGGTCGTTCATCAAGGCACTGTTCACGCTTTGCTGATAGCGATAGACCAGGATGCGGTTCCCAACGTCTCACCTGGCCTCTTGATCATGGGCAGGCTGATAGGCTGGGCGCGCGAGCGGCGGTTCGATTATTTCGACCTGTCGGTCGGCAACCAGGGCTACAAGGGACATATGGGCGCCAAGGGTTCGGTGCTGGCCGAGCTTCGCCAGGGGTTTACGATGCGGGGCAGTGTCGCGGGCATTGCCATCGAGTTCCGCAACCGGGCCGAGGCCTTCGTGCGCTCCAACCCAAGGCTGCTCAAGGCGGCCCAGGGACTGATGCGAGGCTTGCGGCGTTTGCGTGGGGGATCCTGATAGCGAGCCGCAATGACAGGAGAAGCATGTGGCAAGCTACGCGATGCGAACGACTCCGACGGCGGATTTGCCCGATGGCTCGCCTTCTCCGACTGTCGCCGGTGCTGCTGCAACCCAGCGCTTTACGGCCCGGCTGCACACCAGCTTCGACACCGTAAGGCTGCTATGGCTGCTCGTTGAGGCGCATGGCCTGTGTACTGGCCACCAGAGCCTTGCCTGGGTGGAAGGGATCGCCAAACGGCTGATGCCCAAGGGCGCCGAGTTGCTCGTCGTCGAAGTCAACGACGCCGCCACCGGCGCGCCTGTCATGCTGTTGCCGCTGATGCGGCGCCGGGCACTCGGCCACACTGTGATCGAATGGCTGAGCCGCGGCGTATGCGATTATTCGGCACCGCTGCTGGCGGACAAGAGACAATGGACCACGCAAGGCGCTGACGCAGCCTGGGCCACTATCCGCTCGGTGTTGCCGCCGGCAGACCGCATCCACATCGCGGGCATCCCGCAGCAGATTCACGGCGCCGCCAATCCGCTGGCGCTGCTCTCGGTGGCGCGCAATTCGATCCAGATCACCTCGGGCCTCGCCCTGCACGGCGAACCGGAGACGCTGGTCAAGCGCATCTGCAAATCGTCCTTCGCCAAGAATTTCCACAAGCATTGCCGCCGCTTCGAACAAATGGGCGGGCTCGCGCTGGTCGAGGCCGACACGCCGGCGCTGACGCAGGAACTCTTCGACAAGCTCCTCGAACTGCGGT
Organism: Mesorhizobium opportunistum WSM2075; assembly: GCF_000176035.2. NCBI lineage: Bacteria > Pseudomonadati > Pseudomonadota > Alphaproteobacteria > Hyphomicrobiales > Phyllobacteriaceae > Mesorhizobium > Mesorhizobium opportunistum. The sequence continues at coordinate 3,286,908 of NC_015675.1, forward strand.
TGAAAAGGTTTCGCGAGCTCGGGCGTTTCGACCTCCTGACCCAGGCGCCGGTCGTCGACTTCTACCGCGACGCGGCCCTGCGGGGCCTGGCCGACGGATCGGTGCGGGTCTTCGGGCTGCGTGTCGGTCAAGACTATCTCGCCGTCATGTACGCGCTGATCAGGAAGGGCACCATGCACGCTCTTCTGCTTGGGATCGATCAGGACGCGGTCGCCAACGCTGCGCCGGGCCTGACCATGATCGGCAAGCTGATGATGTGGGGATGCGCGCGAGGGCTCGACTATTTCGACCTGTCGGTCGGCGGCCAGGGTTACAAGCAGCATATCGGCGCGTCGAGTTCGGTGCTGGCCGAGCTGTGCGTGCCGATAACGCTGCGGGGCAGGGGCTCGACGGCCTATATCAGGCTGCGCGGGAAGACCGAGCTTTTCATCCGCTCCCGGCCAGGGCTGTTCAAGGCCGTGCAGGGCGTGATGCGTCGTTTGCGGCGGTTGAAGGACTGAACCGGTTCATAGCGGCTCGGTATCGAAAAGCAGCATCGTCACCAGGTCATCGTCGCCGGCGAATTTGCGCCGGTCCACCGCACAGGCCTTGCCGGTCTCGCTGGCAAAGGCCGAGCGGATGGCCTCCAGGCTGTCGAAATAAAGCGTCGCCACGATGTAGGGCACCTCGCCCTGCAGGACATTCACGATCGGCCGCCGGCTGATCTCGTAGCGTTGTAGGCCGGGAAGCTGCTTGGCCAGCGGCACGTGGATGTCGAAATAATGCCGGTCGAAGGCAGCCGGATCGGCGGGGGTTTTGTAGATGACAAGCATCTTGGCCATGGTGGTGCTCCCATTGTCTGGCGTAATCGGCGCCGCGATGTTCATCGCCGCCGCACCACTGTCGTTCCTAGGGAACGGATTTCGACAGCGGTCTCATGTTTTGATTCAGGCCGAGGCCCAAACCTCTTCAAAAGCCTGGCAGAATTTGACTGAGCTGCGCGAAATTGACAGGACCGTGCGTCTCCGTCATCCTTGAGGCCAGTCGCCGGGCTGCGGGAGCGGCCGTGTTGTTTGTCAGGGCGACCGAGGGCAGCGTCATGTTCAGTCCCGTCACCGGCCAGAATGCCAAGCGCGCCGCGGTGCGCAAGGCGCTCGACCGCCACAAGGTCTACATCACCGCGCAGAGCTTTTCGGACGGCGCCTACCGGGCGCGCGTGTTGGTCGACGGCGAGGCCTATTGGGTGGATGAGTTCCGGCTGAGCCAGCTGCAGCAAGGATTGACCCCGGCCGAGCTCGAGCTGACGCCGGCTGCTGACGATTGAGCGTGACTGCCGTTTCTTCGCACTACGCTGGGAAATCTGAAATGCCGGCGGGACAGCACGGAACGAGGCGCTGGCACTTGGTTGCCATACTTCGCTCCACGCCATGACCACGTCTCCGAAACTGAAGACCTATCGCGCCAAGCGCGAGTTCTCCAAGACGCCGGAGCCGGCGGGCGGGCTGACCACGGCTCACGGCAACCGCTTCGTCGTCCACAAGCATCACGCCACCGCTGACCACTACGATCTCAGGCTGCAGGTCGGCGATGTGCTGAAGAGCTGGGCGGTGCCGCGCGGGCCCTCGCTCAACCCCGCCGACAAAAGGCTGGCCGTCGAGACCGAGGACCATCCGCTCGAATATATCGACTTCGAGGGCGTCATCCCCGAGGGCGAGTATGGCGGCGGGCCGATGATCGTCTGGGATACCGGCACCTGGGCGCCGATGGACGATGTCGAGAAGAGCCTCGGGACAGGCGCCTTCAAGTTCCGGCTGGCCGGCGAAAAGCTCAATGGCGGCTGGATGCTGACCCGGCTGAAGCCCAAGCCCGGCGAGGATGAGAACAAGAAAAACTGGCTGCTGTTCAAGGAGCGCGACCTTGCCTCCGATACCGCACTCGACATCCTGGAAGCGCGGCCGGAAAGCGTGAAATCCGGATTGCGCATCGAGGAACTGGCGGCGGCCGCGAAACCGGCGGCCAGATCCGCGCCCAAGCCCGGGTCGCTGAAGCCGGCCACGCTGCCCGGCGCGGTCAAGGCGCGGGCGCTGAGCCGCATCGAGCCGCAACTGGCGACACAGGTGCCGAAGCCGCCGGGCGGCGAGGGCCTCGCCGAGAACACAAACGAGCTCTGGCTGCATGAGATCAAGTTCGACGGCTATCGCACCATGGCGCATCTTACAGACGGAGCGGTGAGATTGATGACCCGCGCGGGCATCGACTGGACGAAGCGCTATGGCGATCTTCCGCATGCCTTTGCCAAACTGCCCTGCCGCGAGGCCATCATCGACGGCGAGATCGTCGTGCTCGATGGCCGAGGTATCAGCCGCTTCGCGCTGCTACAGGATGCGCTGGCCGAGGGCGCCGGCAGCAAGCTGCATTTCTATGCCTTCGATCTCCTGCATCTCGATGGCTGGGACCTGATGAAGGCGCCGCTCCTTCGGCGCAAGGCGCTGCTGGCCGAACTGCTCGGCGGGCTGGGCGCCAACTCCGCCATCCAGTTCTCCGACCATGTCGAAGGTTCGGGGCAGGGGCTTTACGACCAGGCTTCGGAGCTCGGACTGGAAGGCGTGGTCTCGAAGCGGGCGACCGCAACCTACCAGAGCGGCCGCACCAAGAGCTGGACCAAGACCAAGGCGCTGCAGACCGGGGATTTCGTCATCGCCGGCTTCACCATATCCGACGCGGCCGAGGGGCTCGCCGCGCTTGGCCTTGCCGAGTTCGAGGACGGAGAGCTGCATTATCGCGGCAAGGTCGGTACCGGTTTCGATGCCGAAACCGCCGCCGACCTGCTCGCCCGGCTGGAGACGCTGACCTTGGGCGCGACCGCGCCGGAAGGCGTGCCGCGCGAGATCATGCGCGAGATGAACTGGGTGAAGCCGTTGTTCTCGGCCCACATCCACTATGCCAACCGCACATCAGACAATGCGCTGCGCCACGCGGTGTTCCGGGGCCTGCGGGATGTCGGCTTGTCGACGCCGGTTTCGGCCAAGCGCAAAAGGCTGATCTCGGAGGCGGACCTCGCCACCATTTGGGTGACCAACCCGACCCGGCGGCTGTTCGGCAAGACCGGGCCGACCAAGCTCGATATCGCCGTCTACTACGCGCTGGTCGGCGACTTCATGCTGCCGCATATTCTCGGCCGTCCGGTGTCGCTGGTGCGCTGCCCGACCGGCCTGCCCAAGGACTGTTTCTTCCAGCGCCACGCCTTCACCGGCATGCCGCCTTCGGTGGCGACGTTCGAGGCGACCAATTCCGAGGGCGAGACCAAATCCTACCTCTCGGTCGAAGGCGCCAAGGGCTACCTCGCGCTGGCGCAGTTCGGCGTCGTCGAGTTCCACACCTGGGGCACGCATCGCGCCAACCTCGACAAGCCCGACCAGATCGTCTTCGACCTCGACCCGGGCGAGGGGATTTCATGGCGCGAGGTGGTCGAGGCCGCCGTCCACATCAAGGGCGAACTGGAGCGGCTGGGATTGGTACCCTTCGCCAAGACGTCGGGCGGCAACGGCATCCACATCACGGTTCCGGTGACACGCAAGCAGAACTGGAAGAAGCTGCACCAGGCAACCAGCGCCATCTCAACCCATCTGGCGGCGACGGCGCCCGACACCTTCACCACCACCATGGGCAAGGAGAACCGCAAGAAGCGCATCTTCATCGACTACCACCGCAACGCGCGCGGCCACACCTCGGCGGCCCCCTATTCGCTGCGCGCGCGCACCAACCTGCCTGCCTCGACGCCGGTGAGCTGGGGCGACCTGGAGGCGATCGATGCGCCGCAGGATCTGAATTATTCCTCGCTGCCGGGGTTGTTGGAGACGTCGGGTGATCCCTGGGCGGAGATCGAGGAGTTCGCGCGGGATTTGCCGGTGTTCCAGCCGGTAAGGTAGTGCTGCTAGCTAGGAGCGCAGGTCAGAAGCGTCGCGATCCTTCACACCCCCTCTGGCCTGCCGGCCATCTCCCCCGCAAGGAGGGAGATCGGCAGCGTCGCCGGTAGTGCCAGTTTTTCAATGTTGGAGATTGGCGAAGGCATTCGCGACATCCAATCTCCCCCCTTGCGGGGGAGATGCCCCGCAGGGCAGAGGGGGGTGCTGTCCCTCCAGCAGAGCATGGTTTCGCCCAGTCCATCGACGGTTCCGACAATTTGAATTATTCTCTCCCCAACGACCTCAAAGACGTCCCGGAAGATTTCGTCAGGGATTTGCCGGTATCGTGTGGGGTCGGTGTAGGATTTCCACGGCGCCAACCGTCCTTCGGACGGAAAGCGCTGTAGTTCTTTGTCAGTGCATGGCCGCGTAGGAGTGTATCATGGCGCCCAGGGCAAGTTGGAAGGGTTATCTCAAGCTCAGTCTGGTGAGCTGTCCGGTGCGGCTATATCCCGCCACCAGTGCCAGCGAACGCATCTCGTTCAACCAGCTGCACAAGAAGACTCACAACCGCATCAACATGAAGCCGGTCGATCCGGAACTCGGGCTCGTCGAGCGCTCGGACCTGGTCAAGGGTTACGAGTACGAGGACAAGCAGTACATCATCATCGATGACGCCGACCTCGACGCGGTCAGGATCGAATCCAACCACACGATGAACATCGAGGCTTTTGTCGACGAGGACGAGGTCGATGTCATCTACCAGGATGCGCCCTATTATCTGGCGCCGGATGGCGCGATGGCGGAGGAAACCTTCGCGGTGCTGCGCGAAGCGATGCGCAAGTCCGGCAAGCTCGCCATCGCGCGGCTGGTTCTGTCCAGCCGCGAGCGGGTGGTGACGATCGGCGCGCGCGAGAACGGCATGTTCGTGTGCACCTTGAGGAACCCGAACGAAGTGCGCGGTACGGCTGAATATTTCGGCAATATCCCGGAGGGCAAGCCCGACCCGGAAATGCTCGAGCTCGCCGAAGCGCTGATCAAGCAGAAGGAAACCACCTTCGATCCGAAGAATTACGAGGACCGCTACGAGATCGCCCTGATGGGCATGATCCGCGAGAAGCTCAAAGGGCACAAGCCGATCATCGCGGCAGCCCCCGAGCGTGGCAATGTCATCAACCTGATGGATGCGCTGAAGGCCAGCCTTTCGCAGTCGAAGCCGCCGGCCAAGTCGAAGAGCAAGGCCGATGAAGTCGCCAAGCCGGCCGCCAAGAAAGCGGCAGCGGGCGGTGCGGCCGAAAATCCGCTGAAGGCCAATCTGCTGAAGGCGGTCGGCAAGAGCAAGAAATGACGGCACCCGCCGTTTCGGTTCCAGGCGCCGTCTTCGGCACCGTTGGCGCGCTGGCGGCGTTTCCGCTCCGGCTCGCCGCGCGCGAGGTCGAGCGCCAGCACGGCCAGCTCAGGCGCGGCATCACCCGGCGCACCACGCATGTCGTGTTTGGCCGTACACTTCTTGCCAAGGCCGGATTGACGAAAGGGGGCGATGCCGAGATCGAGCGCCGTGTCGCCGCCGAGCGCGTGGCTGGGCGAACGTTGATCAGCGAAAACGGCTTTCTGCGCCTGCTCGGGCTGATGACGGCACCGGAGGCGTCCTCGTTGTCCAGGCAATCGCTGATCGAGCAATCGCGGCTGTCAGGCGCCGATCTTCACCTGCTCTCGCTGTTCGATGCCTTCGAGCATGACGCGGAACCCTATTCCTTCCGCGACCTGATCCTGGCGCGCAAATATGCCGGGCTGGTGGCCGGCGGCGCGACTTGGGGGGCGATCGCGCGCTCCGTGCACCGATCCGGTCCGGTCGCTTCGCTGACCGCCAAGTCGCTCAATGTCGGTTCACAGCACGGCCGACCCGACGCGATCTATCTCGAAGGCGGCCAGAGCGAACTCGACGGGCAGTTGCTGTTCGATCTCGGCGCTGCCGCCAGTGGCGACGACACGCTGGAGGAACTATTTTCCGAGGCCGAAATGGCGGAGGAGGGCGGCGACCATGACGGGGCCGCCATACTCTACCAGCGCTGCCTCGCCATCGACCCGAGCGACGCCATCGCCGCCTTCAACCGCGCCAACTGCCTGCGCGCCGGCGGCCACGCGGCGGAGGCCGCACACGACTACGCCCGGGCCATAAAACTCGACCCGGCCTTCGTCGAAGCCTGGTTCAACCTCGCCGGGCTGATGAGCGAGCAGGGCCGCGAGGCCTCGGCGCGAAGGCATTTGCAGAAGGCGATCGCGCTCGACAAGACTTATGCCGACCCGGTGTTCAACCTCGCCCGGCTGGAATTCGACGCCGGCAATCTGCTGGAGGCACGCCGGCTCTGGGTGCGCTATCTGGAGCTTGATGCGGTGTCGGAATGGGCTGGGGTGGCCGCCAAGGGCGTGCAGTTCGTGGATATGCAGCTGGCGCGGACGGCGGGATGATCATGATTGGCGAAGGCCGCGATAACAGCCGATCTCCCCCCGCAAGGGGGGAGATCGGCTGCGTCGCCGTCGCGCTGGAACTCACCCCATGACCACCTTCCTCTTCGACGGCCACGACACCGCCCCCGTCACCATTCTGCTGGCCCATGGCGCCGGCGCGTCGATGGATTCTCCTTCGATGACCGCCACCGCCAAGGCGCTCGCCACCGCTGGCTTGCAGGTCGCGCGCTTCGAGTTCCACTATATGGCGGCCCGCCGCTACGGTCATCGCAAGCCACCGCCGCGCGCCGAGACGGTCAACCCGGAATACATCAAGGCGATCGCCGATCTTCGCGCCAGGGGTGTGACTGGGCCGCTGATCATCGGCGGCAAGTCGATGGGCGGGCGGGTCGCCTCGATGGTCGCCGACGAGATGTTCGCCAAGGGCGAGATCGTCGGGTTGGTTTGTCTCGGCTATCCCTTCCATCCGCCTGGCAAGCCCGAGCAGTTGCGGACAAAGCATCTCATCGGGCTGAAGACACCGACGCTGATCTTCCAGGGCACGCGCGACGAGTTCGGCACGCCGGACGAGGTGGCGGGCTATGGGCTTTCCGACAGCATCGAGGTCGTCTGGCTGGAGGATGGCGACCACGATCTGAAGCCGCGCAAGAGTGTTTCGGGACTTTCGACAGCCGATCATTTGAGGACGCTGGCGGAGACAGTGAGGGATTGGGAGGCGCGCGCATTGGCCAACCGAGCGGATTTTCGTACAGGTAGAGATCAGAAGAGGTAATTTTGCTCTACATAGTATATGGGAAAGGCAGGCTGCAAACAGGTAGCGCCTTCTTTGCAATGGCGTTGTTAATTTTATGTTGCGTCTTCCTTGCGGCGATGTCCTATTTAGACGTAAGTCATTTACTATTTATCGAATACGCATCATTCATTTTGTCACTTATATACATTTATATTGTAATGAATAACTCAGAAGAATATAGGAATTATTTTTGGTTTATGTCTGACTCAAATCAGATAATTCGGTTCAAGCGGTTCTCTGTTGTGGTTTATTTTATCGGGGTATCATCGATATTTGTCATGTTCGACAAGTCATACGGAGTATTTGAATCTGCGGTATATTCGATAATTCTTCTTTTTGAAGCTCTAATTTTCCCCGATGTTATTCTTTTTATGAAGGGTTCCCATCGACATCATTTAAATTCCCAATGAAGATCGCTACCTTCAACATCAACAACATCAACAGCCGGCTCGAAAACCTGCTGGCGTGGCTGGCTGCCGCCAGACCCGATGTCGTCTGCCTGCAGGAATTGAAGGCGCGCGACATGCAGTTTCCGCGCACCGCGCTCGCCGATGCCGGCTATGGCGCTGTGTGGAAGGGCGAGCCGACCTGGAACGGTGTGGCCATCCTGGCGCGGGGCGCTGAGCCCATCCTGACCCGCGATGCTTTGCCGGGCGACGATGGGGACAAGCAGAGCCGCTACATCGAGGCGGCGGTGAACGGCATCGTCATTGCCTGCCTCTACGCGCCGAACGGCAATCCGCGGCCGGGGCCGAAATTTCAGTACAAACTCGCCTGGCACGAGCGGCTCAACGCACATGCCGAACAACTCATCGACACCGGCCTGCCTGTGGTGCTGGCCGGCGACTACAACATCGTGCCCGAGCCGCGCGACATCTACGCCACCCGCTCCTATGACGACAATGCGCTGGTGCAGCCGGAGAGCCGGGCTGCCTTTGCCGCACTTCTCGAGCAAGGCTGGACCGACGCGCTGCGCAAGAAACACCCGAATGAGACGCTCTATACGTTCTGGGATTACCGGCGGAACCGCTGGCCGCGCGATGCGGGCCTGCGGCTGGATCACATCCTTTTGTCGAAGACACTGGCGCGCCGATTGAAAGGGGCCGGCATCGACCGCGACGTGCGCGGCCAAGACGGCGCCAGCGATCATGCGCCGGTGTGGGTGGAGGTGAAGTGAAGCACGCGCCTTGCGGCATCACCACGCGGTCACCGCCGGCCCCATCTGTGCAGCGGCGGTATCGCAAGCTAGGTTGCGTATTCCTGCAGACTGGTTGTCCATGAACATCGACAGCGATCACCGACCGAAGCGTATCTGCCATGCATGATTTCGGCCTCGTCGAAATCATGCTCTCGGCCGCCGCCATCATCGCGGTCGCGGCAAGCGTCGTCTGGCTGTTGCGGCGAGCGCGGTCCCGTCGCCGCACGGCTCGCCGGGCCGATCCGGCCAACGATTATGCCGTGCGCGGCGATTGGGGGCGCAGCACCGGCACCGTCAACTACTCGTCCTTTGTCTATTTCGATGTCGACCGCGACGGCAAATATGGTGTGGGCGACCGGCCGATGGCCGGTATCATGGTGCGGCTGTTCGACGGGCAAGGCGGCTTTGTCGCTTCCGCCAGGACAAACAATGTTGGCTTTGCCAATTTTGCCATGTCGACATCTTCGGCCAATGCCGCGATCCGCTTACCCGGCGCCTACGGGTTCTCGGTTTCGGTGCCACCGGGATGGCGGTCGCCCAGTGCCAACGTGACGCAATCGCAGCGTTTCTGGCTGGAGCCGGGCTCGCCCACCGGTCTGGTGTCGCAGGACCTGCCGAGGCCGGTCGGCCTGGCGCCGCCGCGCAGCCTGGCCGGCAGGATGGCGGCGGACGGCACCGCGACACTGTCGGTGATGGCGAGCGGGCAAGAGCTGGAGAGGCGGGCGCTGGCGCCGGACACGGCCTTCCGGCTCGAGCTTGCCGACGAGGCCGACGCGGTGGTGATCGCCGGCGGCGGCCTCGACCGGCAGCTTGCGCTTTCGCCCTATCCGACCGATCTCGGGCTGATGTCGCCGCAAACGCTGCCTGGCAAGTCGGCGTTGCGCACGATCGGCTTCGACGACGTCACCGGGCGAGGCTTCCGCAAGATCCCATGCGGCCATGCCGGGCTGCAATGGCGCAACCTGAACGCCATGGCGCAGGACCACACCAAGGGCAGCGAAGGCTATGTCAACGGCAATGTCTCGGGCGACCACGTGGCTTATACCAGCAGTGGCTACCCGGCCGAGTTCTGGAGCGAGACGCCGTTCGGGTTCCACTCCGTGCTTTTGAGCGCTGCATGGCTAAAGTCGGAAGGGGAGATGGCGCTGATCGAGTGTTGGCTGGGTGAGCAACTGGTGGCCAGCGATGCGCTGGCGCTATCGGCGCTTTCACCTCTGCACTACGCCCCGATGCTCAGAGAAATAACCCGTGTCCGTCTTTCAACGAGACATCATTGGCAGATGGTGCTGGACGATTTGGTGCTGACGCGCTGAACTATTGCGGGTTCGAGGTCACGGCCGTGCCGTTGGTCCCGGCCGTGATCAGTTTCAAATTGCCCTTCTTGACCAGAGCAGGCCGTGCGTAGGTCTTCTTCATGGTTCCGTCTCCCCAATATTTCGCCACAAAAAATCAGATGCGTTCCGAAGTCACCGCCCGGAAACCACCACGCCGCCGTTGACCGAGGCGGTGATCAACTTCAAATTGCCTTTCTTGACCAGAGCAGGCCGCTCATAAATCTTCTTCAAGGCTTGTACTCTCCAGAATATTCCCTTTGGAAGTGTGCCACATCGCCGACTGGTGTCAATCATGCTCGCCTGAAGGCCGCCGCCGCGGGGCTTTCCCGCCATTTTTGCGGTGCATTGATGTCGCTGATGATCTGGCTCGAAAGGACGGGCGGAGGGTGCGATGAACAGACTTGCTGACAGGGTGCTGGCGCTTCTGCTGGCCGCGGTTGCCATCGGCTGCCTGGCGCGGATTTATCCGCTCGTCGCTACCCTCGCCTGGGGTCGGGCCTCCGTTTCGCAGGATGCGGCCTCCCTGCGGCTTCTGGTTTTCTCCGTGGCGGCACTTGCCTGCCTTGTCGGCGCGTTGCTGTTCTGGGCCGGTCTTTTGCCAGGCCGGCCGGCGCACCTTGCCAGCGCGCCTCTGTTCGGCCGAACGGCGGAGGTGCGGGAGACCGGCAGGCCTGGCCTTCGCAAGGTCTTTTTTGCCTTGCCATTGGTTGTGCTGGCGGCGCTCGCTGTTGACCGGCTCGGCCCGTGGCATGATGGTGGCGGCGGGGTGGCCAGCGAGCTCAAGGCGAATGAACCCAAGCCTGATGAACCCAGGCTTGCCGAGCCCAAGCCTGATGAACCGAAGAGCCAGGATGTCGCCAGCACGCCGCCAGCCGTGGAACCGGCACCTCCGGCTCCACCACCGGTAGCCGCCAACCCACCGTCGACACCGATGCCACCCGCTCCACCGCAGACTCCCGCCGCGCCGCCGCCGGAGGTCGCGATCATTCCGCCGCCCACGGTGGCGCCGTTGCCGCCACCGCCGCCGTCGGCCCCAACCCAGCCCGACGGCCATCGCGACGCGGTCGTCTGGCTGGCGGTCGCGCCCGACGGCCAATCGATCATGAGCGCCAGCACCGACCACGTCATCAAGCTGTGGGACGTCGGCGGCAAGCACTTGATCCGCAATCTCGGCGTCCACAAGGACATGGCGCGCACGGCGCTCTACATGCCCGACGGGGTTAGCGCGCTGACGGCCGGCGACGACGGCGAGATCGTGCTGAGAAAACTCGCCGATGGTACCGTGCTGCATGTCTTCCAGTCCGGCCAGAATGGCGGCGTCAACAAGCTGGCGATCAGCCCGGACGGCAAGCACGCCGTCAGCGGCCACGACACCGGCAACGTCATCGTCTGGGATCTCGTCAACAATTCCGTGCTGCATGTGCTGACCGGGCACGGCTGGTCGATCAGCGCGGTCGCCGTCTCGCCCGATGGCAAGCAGGCGCTCAGCGGCAGCATCGACGGCACGCTCAAGCTCTGGGACATCGACAGCGGCAAGCAATTGCGCAGCTGGCACGGCCACGAGCAGGGCACCTACGGCGCCGTGTTTACCACCGACGGACATCATCTGATCACCGGCAGCGGCGATCTGACGATCAAGGTCTGGGATCTCGACAGCGGCCGCGAGGTGAAGCGGTTCGAGGGTCACGAGGGCACCGTCTACACGCTGGCGCTGTCGGCCGACGGCAAGCGCCTGCTGTCGGGCTCGCTCGACGGCACGGCTAGGCTGTGGGACATGGAAACCGGCAACCAGATCGCCATGTTCGACAGCCAGACCGGCCCGATCTACGCGGTGGCATTTGCTCCCGACGGCACGGTGCTGACCGGCGGCTATGACCGGACGATCAGGGATTGGCCGGCCACGGGGGGCGACGGCGTGGTGCTGTTTGCGGGGGCGCCGGGGTGAGGTGTAAAGGTCAAGACATCGATGGCCGGACATAGTGACCGTTTAATCCCTAAATAACGATAGGTCTTGTATGGTGCCTGGATGAATTGGTGGATCGGCTGTTGCTGGATTGCCGGCAGTATTTGCTTTGCAGTGCTGGATCATCGCGCACGAAAACTGGCCGGCAAACGCTGGCTCTCAGAATGGCCCTGGCGCCTGGTGACTTACTTTGCGCTCGGCGGCGTCTTCGCCGCAATAGGATACGCGCCGATTTTCCTTCATCACTTCGTTGAGGCGATCGTCGGTGTTTACAGTCATCCGCCAACGTTGAGAAGTTTGGCAGTGCTTTTTGTTTGGGGAGCAACCGCAGCCGCTGCCTTTGGATTTCTTGTATTGGCCCGCAGAACACTTCGTGAGATCGGCAGCTTGCAGCACGGGGTAAGATCGATGGCAGCTTTTCGCACTATTGCCTGCGCAATGGTGTTGGTTGCCATCGCCATAGGCATCCTTGGTACCGGGTTCCTGTTTGGTCTCGATATTCAGCGGAGCCACTGATCAGTTGCTAGATCAACAAGCGACAACATATTCATCGTCGCTTCGCGCGGCGGCTGCGTCGTCCTGCCCCCAGGCGTTTGCCATGGCCGACGCGGACGGGGGGGCGCATTGTTGGGATGGCTCGGGCGTCCGCGTCAACCAGGGCGGCTCGTACCGCCGCGACTGCAACATGACACATTGCGGGGCGCTCGAAACTTCCGCGAAAGCGGAATAGGCAGGAGCTGCGGCGCGGATTCGGCGCTCTGCTTCGCGGGGCAATCGCGCGAAACAGTTTTTCCTGCCTGTTGCATTTGAGCCATGAGACCAAGCAGGACTATCTGGCTTCGGCGCGTGGACGTCTGTTGGCCGTTGCCTTATCTATGGCGACGCCAGCAATCGTTCGGCGGCAGAAAGCGACGTAAGCCCTGGCTTCTTCGTCGACAACCACGACACGGAAAAAATCGTCGTCGGTAAGATCAACTGCAAGTTCTGAGACGACAAGCCACGCCCTTCATCGGTTCGCCCCTCGGTCGGCCGCCTGGATCGATCGGGCTGGCACGGAAGAGAGAACATGTTGACTGGACGGCTGCTCGCCAAGATAGAGCGCCCCGCCCAGGATGAGGAAAACAATCCCCACCGCCACCAATCCGACCGTCAATACGGCAATCGCCGTACCCGGACCATGGCCTGTGTTGATGATGATGGACCGATGGGGCACGCTCGTTTCCTCCGAGATGAGGCGGGTCCGGAGACCTCGCGGAAAAACGGCAGCAAGGGCCAGATGTTCCCGGAGCAGGGCCTTATTCGGCCGTTTGCGTTTCCCTGTAGGACCAAGGTCTTAGCGGCCGAACGCAAAGGTCCGAGGGGCCCTGTTCGGTTCCGGCAATGTCCATTGGACGTTCCGTTATTTTAGTCAAACGACATATAATGGTGCGGCGCTGCCGGAGGTAGGAAAGCGTCAAAAAAATAGCCGACGAAGCTTTTTTACCGGCACTTGCGAGGCGAAAAACAAGGTCGTCGAGAAGCGGCAAATTCACCAACGGCTGATCGGATCAAGTCACGGCTCACGTCTCGTCAAACCCTCCCTCGCGGTTCAAATCACGCCTGATCGCAGCTTCTTCGTCGTCGTCAGGGAGGGCGTCGTCACTGTCCTGGTAGGCGTTGTCGTCGTCTTCCTCGGGCAGTTCGCCCTCTTTCTCTGTTTCGTAGCGAATGTCGCCATTTTCCGGCACTGAGTCGGGCAGGATCTGGCCGCCCTTGACCGCGTCCCAGTCCTGCTGCTCGATGGTCGGGCCATCGGCCTCGGGACCGTCTTCTTCCATGTCGGTGCGTGGTTTTTCGCGCGGTGCCATGCCGGCCTCCAACCCTTGAAAGGACTGCAAGCGAAACTCGGCGTGCCGCCATTTGTTCCCGCCTGATAGCGGTAGGGGTTGCGCCTAATGACCACCGAAGGCTTGCGCGTCAGCCCAGCCACCACCAGAGCGCTGCGACCACCGCCACGATCGCCGCGATCGTCAGCCCCAGCATGATGTAGGAGCCCTTGACGATATCGCGGATGATCTTCTTGATCGTCTCGCGGTCGTTGAGGTTGGGGAACGGCTCGTTGGGCAGCGCCACGCCGAGGAATTCGCAAAGCGGAGCCCAGCCTTCGGTCACCTTGTAGACCAGCAGCTTCTGCGGCGGCACCGCTGCCATGACCTCCTCGACATAGGCGTTGTAGCGCGCCACAGCCTTGGCGCGGTCCTCCATTACGCCGTTCAGCGTGCGACCCCACACCAGTTTCCTCGACATATCGCCGAATTTCCGGCCGAACGGCGTCAGCCACTCCAAGATCTTGAACTGCCAGACATTCTCGGTGAAGTAGATTGTGTCGATCGTGCTCTCGTACCAGGCTTCGGCGCCGCGCGGGTGGAGCGTCAGCAGTACCTTGGCATCGGGGTAGGCAACCATCAGTTCCTTCCACACGCAGCAGCCGGGATTGTCCACGGTGGCTGTATAGTTAGCGAACACACGGTTCCAGTCGTGCTGGCTGCCGGGCGCACTGTTGGCCACCTTGCGCCAGAAATCGAGATGACCTTTGTTGGCCTTGTTCAGGATTACTTCCTGCATGTGGTAGGAAGGCAGGCCGAGCCTATTGAGCGCGGCAAAGGTCGACCACGTGCCAGTGCGGCCGAAACCGGCCCCGATCAGTTTGAGCGTCATTTCCCCATCCCTCGGACTTGTTTTCTCCATTACCCCGGTCCGTGAGCATTAAATTGCTCCCGACCGGGCGGTCGCGCAACAAATTTCGCGAGCTGTTCCGGATCGGGCGATCACATAGTTGCGAAGTCGCTAAAATAATGAAACGTTGTGGGCGGGTAATGGGAATTCAGGCAGGGGAGTCGTTTGAACCGGGGCGGTTTGAGCGATTTTGGGATCGATGTATTTTGGACATTTTCTCGTAGGGATGTCAGTCACGACCGTCGTTATCGCGGTCTGGACCTATCTAGCCACCGGTTCTTTCTGGGAGGCGCTCGCCTGGACGGTCGTGACATTGCTTGTCCTGCAGGTTGGATACTTCATGCTCGTCGTGCGGCTGATCTACAGGCGCGCGCATCATGCCGCGACAAGCGAGGATACCGTGAACGTTGTTCCGCCGCTGCATCGGGATGGTGTCTGGTTCTGAAGGCCGACATCCGGGATCGATGATGTCCGGGTGGATCAGGAGTGCTTTTCGCTACCGGCCATCTATTCGCGCGTGCGCCAGGCAGCCGGCAAAGGGCGCCATCAGCGCGAGAACGGCAAACGTCAGCCACGCCGTCCGATTGCTGGAACCAAGGTGCCAGAGCCGGCGTTTCCCTGATGTGACCGGTGAGGCTGCCACCTCCGCCGGCGCCGTTAAAGGCTCGTCCTGCTCCCGGCAGGGCGGGCCTTTTTCGGGTGCGGCGAAGGGGTGGGAACGACGCGGCGCGCTCCACGTTAGCTGTAGCTAAGGCAATAGGCAGACCAGATCGAATTCACTCCGTGAAGAAGTACGGCCCGGCGCGCTTCACGGTGAAAGTATTTTTCGCTTATATTTTTCACTAAAAATGTAATCTCTGAAAATAACCTCTGAGGTTTTGTCTGCGTGATCCATATATAATCACAATGTTGTCAACGGCGGAAATTCTCATCAGTTTGCCTGAATGGCGCATTTATTCCAAAAATCGAGATGGAACCTCGCGACGGTGGCGGAGTTTTCCTGCAGGGCGGGTTTGACATATCCAACCATGGAGGTTTGTTATGAAACACTATCTTGCTACGAGTGCGGCTGCCGCGATCGTCCTGATGGGTGGTATTGGCACGGCCTTGGCGGAAACCGTCGTCGTGCAGCCACAGGATGAGACAGTCGTCCGCGAATACGTGAAGAAGGAGCCGCTGGCGTCGGTGAACCTTTTGGGCGTCGAGCTCAAGCTCGGCTCGCCTGTGCCGGACAGGGTTGAATTGCGCGAGGTACCCAACGTCAGGTACCGCGTCGCCGTGATCAACGACCAGACCGTCCTGGTCGACCCCGACACGCGCGAAATCGTCGAAGTGCTGCACTGATCCGTGGCCTGGCCATGAAAGAGGGTGCGACACCGACTAACTGATACCGGCCCAACTCTTGGGAAAAGCCCGCCGCGGCTTCGTGGCGGGCTTTCTTTTGAAGCGGGCCTTGCCGCCTATTCGGCGGCGAGCTTGTCCTGCGTCTTCGTGTCGAAATCGCTGGCGTCATGGCGCTCGTGCAACTGCAGAGCCGGTTCGCCGAAGGCGCGGTTGACCATGCGGCCGCGCCTGACCGCTGGCCGCTCGTCGATCACCTTCGCCCAGCGCTGCACGTGCTTGTATTCGTGCACCGAGAGGAATTCGGCGGAATCGTTGTACATGCGGCCAAGCGCCAGCCCGCCATACCAGGGCCAAACCGCCATGTCGGCGATCGAGTAATCCTTGCCGCCGAGATACTCCGTTTCGGCCAGCCGGCGGTCGAGCACGTCCATCTGGCGCTTCACCTCCATCGAGAAACGGTCGATGGCGTATTCGAATTTTTCCGGCGCATAGGCGTAGAAATGGCCGAAGCCGCCGCCCAGATACGGCGCCGAGCCCATCTGCCAGAACAGCCAGGACAGCACCTCCGCCCGCGCCGGCTGTTCGGTGGGCAGGAATTCGCCGAACTTTTCGGCGAGATAGACGAGGATCGAACCGGATTCGAAGACGCGCATCGGCGTGGCGCCGCTGCGATCCATCAAGGCCGGGATTTTGGAGTTGGGGTTGACCTCGACGAAACCGCTGCCGAACTGGTCGCCATCGTTGATGCGGATCAGCCATGCATCGTATTCGGCGCCTTCGTGGCCGCGCGCCAGAAGCTCCTCCAGCATGACCGTCACCTTGACGCCGTTCGGCGTCGCCAGCGAATAAAGCTGCAGCGGGTGCTTGCCGAAGGGCAGCTCTTTGTCATGCGTCGGCCCGGCGATCGGCCGGTTGATGCTGGCGAAGGCGCCGCCACTCGGCTTGTTCCAGGTCCATACTTTCGGCGGGGTATAGTCGGTCATGTCGGGCCTCGTGGCGTGATGGGGGAGACAGAACGGGATCGGGGGCGGATCCACCTACAGCTAGGGCTGCGGAGCGGGAAGTTCAACTTGCGTTGAACTATTGTCAATATAGAGCGCCGGCTCCTTCCTTCTCCCCGGAGGCCCGCTCTTCAGGTATTCAGCCCCTTCAAAAGGTCCAGTGGGCCTTTTGATCCGGGCTCCCCGCTCTTCAGGTGTTCAGCCCCTTCAAACGGTCCACTGGACCTTTGATCCGCCCGAAGGCGAACCGGATCTTCACCATTCGAAGCTCGAAAAGCCAGGCAATTGGCTTTTTGTCCGCTGCGCGGACCGCTTCTCACCCCTTGCACCATCCCCTCCAAGGCATACCTATAGAACAAGCCGCCAGGGCATTCGCATCGCAGGACAAAATCATGACCGCCAATCCCAATCCGCGCTCCGTCGTTGCCGTGCGCGCCACCGTTCCGGAAGACGCCTTCACGGCGGGCGCGCTGGGCACGCTCCGGGAAGGCAGCGGCGTCGTCATCCGCGACGATGGGCTGGTGCTGACCATCGGCTATCTCATCACCGAGGCCGAGGAGGTCTGGCTGACCACGCATGACGGCCGTGTCGTCCCCGCGCATGCGCTGGCATACGACCAGGAATCGGGCTTCGGCCTGGTCCAGGCGCTGGCGCCGACCGGCCTGCCGGCGGTGGCGCTGGGCGACGCCGGCAAGGCCAGGATCGGCGACGCGGTCGTGCTTGCCGACGGCATCGGCCGAGCCGTCGAGGCCAGGATCGTCACCAAGCAGGAATTCGCCGGCTATTGGGAGTATCTGCTCGACGAGGCGATCTTCATCGCGCCCGCGCATCCGTCCTGGGGCGGTGCGCCGCTGTTCGGAGCCGATGGCGCGCTACTCGGCATCGGCTCGTTGCGCCTGCAGATGAGCCGCGCCGGCGAGGTCGCCGATATAAACATGATCGTGCCGATCGATCTTTTGCCGCCGATCCTCGACGATCTCTTGACGCGCGGCCAGGTGGCCAAGCCGCCGCGGCCCTGGCTTGGCGCCCTGTCGGCCGAAAGCGACGGCCAGGTGGTGGTGATGAGCGTGACCGAAGGTGGCCCGGCCGCCAAGGCCGGCCTGCGCGAGGGCGACGTCATTTCCGAGGTTCGCGACGGCGCGGTCGATGGGCTCGCCGATTTCTATCGCAAGCTGTGGGAGAGCGGCTCGGCGGGCGCCGAGATCCCGATGCGGGTGGTGCGCGACGGCCGCGAGACCTGGCTGCGCGTCAAATCCGCCGACCGTGGCAGTTTCCTGAAAAAGCCGCAGCTGCAGTAGGCCTTACCATTTCGGCCAGGCGATGCATCCAAGACTGCTCAAGACCTTTCTCGCCGTGGCGCGCAGCCGCAACGTCACGCGCGCCGCGGAGGCCGTCCATCTCGCGCAGTCGAGCGTCAGCGACCAGGTCCAGTCGCTCGAGGCCGAGCTTGGCGCTGCCTTGTTCACGCGTTCGAAGGCCGGCCTGGAGCTGACCCCGGCGGGACTGGCGTTGAAGCCCGTCGCCGAAGAGCTGTTGCGGCTCGACGCAGAGGCGCGTGCGGCTGTGCAGGCGGCTGCCGGGCAGACGAGCGGGCAGGTGACCGTCGGTGCGCTGGAGACGATCGCCTCGGCTCGGCTGGCGCCGTGGCTGCCCGGGTTCCAGGCCCACCACCCCGGCATCATTGTCCGGATGAAGGTGGCAGGCAGCGGCGCGCTGCTGCGCCAGCTGGAGGACGGCGATATCGATGTCGTCTTCTGCTTCGAGCCTCGCCATTTCGCGAAGGACACTTCCGATCAGCGTTTCGCCAGGCGCACGATAATGGCCGAACCGCTGGCACTGGTCGCGGCTCCGGGGCAGGGCACCGCCCCAGGCGACATTGCCGCGCTCGCCAAACTGCGGTTCGTGGCGACCGAGCCCGGATGCATCTACCGGCACATGGTCGACACTGCCTTTGTCGAGGCGGGTGTCGATGCGCCAGCAATTGCCGCCGAAGTCGGCAGCATCGGCGTCATTGCGCGGCTGGTGGCCGCCGGCGCGGGTTTCGGCCTCGTTCCACGCATTGCCGTCAGCGATGCGATCGCGCGTGGCGACATCGTCGAACTGCCATGGCCCGGTTCGGCGCGGGCGGCGCCGCTGACGATGATCTGGCGACGCCGGCGCGTCCAGCCGCCGGCGCTCCGGCAATTGCTTGCCGCCGCTCGCGATACGCTTGTGCCAACTGAGCGTTCAGGAGCTGAATCGACGAAACGCTCCAATGCCTTGTTTGCAAACAGTTCCTGATGTCGGGCCATGCTAGGCCAGCCGATGCCCGCCCTCGACATGCAGCGTCGTTCCCGTCGTGAAGCCGTTGCCGATCAGGAAGGCGATGGCATCGGCGATGTCTTCGGGTTGGCCGATCCGCCCGACGGGCAGCCGCTCGGCCATCGCACCAAGCATTTCGGCCTTCCTGTCGCCGGCGACCTGCGTCCAGATCGTGGTGTCGACCCAGCCGGGCGACACGGCGTTGACGCGGATGGGCGCGAGCTCCACCGCCAGCGCCCGCACCAGCCCTTCGAGCGCCGCATTGACGGCGGCGACGACCGAGCCACGCGCGGCCGGGCGGTAGGCGGCGATGCCGGAAACGAAGGTCATCGAGCCGGCAGGTGTAAGTTGTGGCGCACCATGCTTGGCCAGCAGCAGCGGGCCGAAGAGCTTGCTTTCGACCACGCGTTGCGCCGCCTCTAGGTCAAGCTCCGGCAGCAGACGGTAGGCGCCTTCGATGTCGGCGGCGGTGCTGACGATGTGGTCGAGCCCGCCGACGCGCGCGAACAGCGCCGCGACCTGGTCCTCCCGCGTGAGGTCGACGACGGCCACATCCAGTTTGTCAGGATTGCCCAGCGCCTCGCGCGCCTGTTGCAGCCTGGTCTCGCTACGCCCGGCTATGATGACTTCAACCTGGCGCTCGACACAACGCCTGGCCAGTGCCAGGCCCATGCCGGAGCCGCCGCCGACGATCAGGATTTTCTGGCTCGGAATGCTCATTTCGCTCTGCCTTTGCTTGGAGGAACAAGGGCAGGGGATTGGCAGGTCAGGGCGCCAAGGGGAAACGGAAGAAACCGATGGTGTTATCGGAGATGCCGATAGTGCGAGCCGCGCAGCGGTCTCGTTCAGCGCACCAGCGGGCTGTCCCAGACGACGAACACCGGCAGCACCGCCGCCGGTCTGACGCCGGCCGGGGGCAGGGCGCTACTTATTCCTCGCAAGCGGTGAAGGCGTCGCCCGAATTCCAGTCCTTGAAGGCGACGATCCGGCCTTCGGCCGACACGGTCTTGTGCTTCGTGCTGCCGTCCGGCTGCTGCTTCGAGCTGATGCCCTTGCCGGTCAGCACATTGTAGTCACAGGCGCTGGCGACATTCTCCTTGAGGTAGTCCTGCGAATCATAGGCGAAGCCGGCAACGATGAAGGTGCCGTTGCGGTAGGCGATGGTCAGCGTCTGGTTGGTGCGTTCGCTGCCGATTGGCGGTGCCGGCAGATAGAATTTGATCGAGCCGTTGGGCAGCATCGTCAGTTCCGGCTCGGTGTCGGAGTTCTCGTAGCCCGGCCGGTCGTAACCGTTCCACTCGCCACCGATCTGTTCGTGCACGGTTTCGACCGGCTTGAGGTAATTGTGCTCTTTGTCCCTGAGGAAGAAATGGATGTCCATCGGATCGGAGGGCTCGGTCTCGATCACCACGGCAAGGTCCGGCGCACCGTCGCCGTTGAAGTCACCGGTCAGCGCGGTGATGATCTTCTGGGTTTCGATCGGTTCGGCCAGCGCCGTAATGGGGAGCAGGAAAGCAAGAGCGAAGAGCAGGGATCGCATGGCGTGTTCCGAGGGTGGGAGGGAGACGCGTCCAAGAGGACCATGGCAGGTCTTGCGGGAATTTACAGCAGGGCGGCGGTCATGCGTTGCCTTGCGCAACGAAGCGCAAGGCCGCTCATTCTCCGCAATCGGTAAAGCTGGCCCCGCTATCCCACTCGGCGAACGGCACGACCTTTCCTTCCACCGCCACGGTCCTGTGCATACGGGTGCCATCCGGCTGCATCTTGCTGCTTTTGCCCTTGCCGGTCAGCAGATTGTAGTCGCAGTCGCTGGCGACATTGTCCTTCATGTAGTCATGATAGTCATAGGCAAAGCCGGCGACGACGAAGCCATTGTTGCGCCAGGCGATCGTCAGCGTCTGGTCGGTCCGCGCGCCGTTGGACGGTATCCCCGGTATGTCGAGCTTGATCGAGCCGTTTGGCAGCGCGGTCAGCTCCGGCTCGATGTAGGACGCCTCATAGCCTGGCCGGTCGTAGCCGTTCCATTCGCCATACATCTGCTCCTGCACGATGCCGGCAGGTTTGAGAAAATTGTGTTCCTTGTCCCTGAGGAAAAAATGCATGTCCATGGCTGCGCCGGGTTCCGTCTCGACGATCATCGCCAGGTCGATGGCGCCGTCGCCGTTCCAGTCGCCGGTGGCCGCGGTGATGATTTTTTGGGTTTCGATCGGTTCGGGAGGGCAGTTGCGGGGAGCGCGAGGACAAAAGCGAGGAGCAGACATTTCATGGCGCGTTCCCCGACAGTGATACCCGCTTTGGTACAGCACAGCGCGAGGAGGCGCCAGCGCCCCCTTTCCCCTGGAAGGATGGCAAGTGTGCTAGTCGCGTTCCGCGCTGGCAAACACCATCAGGTTCCCGTCGGGGTCGCGCATGCGCATGATCCAGAAATGGTCGGCTTTCTCGATAGGACCGGGTTCGAGGCCCGCATCCACCAGCCTCAGCCGTTCGGGCGCCAGCGGCAGCACGCCAAGCGTCAGCGTCGAGGTGTCGGCCTTGTCCTTGTCCTCGAAGAGCTGCACCTCGGCGCTGTCGCTGAACTGCCACTCGGCCAGCCCAGGCATCGGCCGGCGCTGCGGCGCCTTGCCGAAGAGTTTTTCGTACCAGCCGATGCTGGCTTCGAGATCGGAGCAGCTGACATGGGCGAAAATCGTCTGGATCGCCATCGGAACCTCCATCCGGCGGTTGCACTGATGCCGGAACGCGGCGATGGGTGGTGCGTTCCGCTGACTGGCGCCGGTGCGTCGGCTGCTGACGAAAACTGGCCGTGGGTTATGCCATGATGCTGGCCGATAAGGGGACGATGGTGGCAGGCGACATGGTGGCACAAGCGACAATTGCATTGAACGGACAGGCCCGCTGATGGCGCCGGTCAAGATCGATCCCGACAAGGTCCGGGAGTTCCCCGACGCGGCCAGCTTCTACGCCTGGCTCGGCCAGCACCATGCCACGGAAACCGAAGTGTGGATCAAGGTGCACAAGGTGGGTTCGGGGCTGAAGTCGATCACGCCGAAGGAAGCCATCGATGTCGTGCTGTGCTTCGGCTGGATCGACGCGGTGCGCAAGGGGCTGGATGAGAAAAGCTTCCTGCAGCGCTATACGCCGCGTGGCAGGAAGAGCATCTGGAGCAAGATCAACATCGACAATGTCGCACGGCTCATCGAAGAGGGCCGCATGACAGAGCATGGGCTGAAACAGGTCGAGGCAGCCAAGGCCGATGGGCGCTGGGCGCGGGCCTATGGCGGCAGCCGGGAGATGAAGATCCCCGACGATCTGCGGGCGGCGATCGACGCCGAGCCGGCCGCGAAGGCGATGCTGGAAAAACTCAGCGCGCAGAACCGCTTCGCGCTCGCCTTCCGCACCCACAACATGAAGACCGAGGCTGGCCGCAAAAAGAAGATCGAGACCTTCGTCGCGATGCTGAAGCGCGGCGAGACGATCCATCCGCAGGGCAAGAAATAGGCGTTCAGGCATCCGGATGCGGGCAAAGCCGGTGGTACCGATGCGGCCCGGCTTTGTGGGGGGGCGGTTCACCATTTGAATCGCGAAACCGCCCTAACTGCCTGTTTTTGCCCGGATCGCTGTCAGGCCCCCGGATCGCTGACAGGCCATTGCACATCGCCGACTGGTGATACCGACATGGCCGGTGGACGAAGGGCGGCGTGGCCGTTACCTTTTCCAGCGCCGCGCCGATCGCGCGGCGGTTGCTGGGAGTCGTTGCCGTTGAGAAGAGTTGCTTCGTGGACGATGGCATTGTTTCTCACGGCCATTGTCGCGTGTGCCGGAACCGGGGCCGCCGCCCAGACGTCCCCCGACCTGTCCTTGCCCGCCGACCTGTCGACGAAAGAGATATCGATTGGGATAAAGGCCGCGCCGCCCTTCGCCTTCAAGCTACAGGACGGCACCTGGTCCGGATTGAGCATCGACCTCTGGCAGAAAATAGCCGGGCGGCTCAAGCTTCGTTTCCGCTATGTCGAAGTGCCGACCGTGCAGGATCAGATCGATGGCGTCGTCAGCGGCAAGTTCGATGCGGCGATGGCGGCGATCACGGTCACGGCCGACCGCGAAAAGGCGGTCGATTTCACGCAGCCCTTTTTCACGACCGGGCTCGGCATCGCGACGCCGCTCAATAACCAGCCTTCATGGCGGCCGGTGATGCGCGCGCTGACCTCGTTCGGCTTCCTGCAGGCGGTGCTGGCGCTGATCGTCATCTCCGTCGTGGTCGGCGTGCTGATCTGGATGTTCGAGCGCCGCCACAATGATGATTTCGGCGGTGGCGTCGCAAAGGGCCTGTTTTCCAGCATGTGGTGGTCGACCATCGCCGCGACGCAGGCCAGCACCGGCGACTTCGGCCCGCGAACCGTGCCGGGGCGCGTGCTGGCCGCACTCTGGATGATGGGATCGATCATCGTGATCGCGGTGTTCACCGCTGGCGTCACGTCGGTGCTGACGGTGACGCAGATGGAAGGGATGGTGCAGGGCGAAAGCGACCTCGCCGCCGTCAGGGTCGGCGCCGTGCAGAACTCCTCGACAGCGTCCTACCTGGATTCGACGCAGATCCGCCATCAGGACTTCGCCACCATCCAGCAAGGGCTCGACGCGCTGCGCGCCGGCAAGGTCGATGCGCTGGTCCACGACAAGCCGCTGCTTGGTTGGCTGGTCGGGCAGAATTACGCGACGAGCCTGCAGGTTCTCGACGCAACCTTCGACCAGCAGCAATATGCCATCGCGCTGCCGCTCGGCAGCAAATTGCGCAAGCCTCTCGATGTCACCCTGCTGCAGACCATGGAGAGCGACTGGTGGAAGCAGGCCGTCTTCCAGTATCTGGGCGAGAAATAGCCGGGAGGAACCGACACCGGGCATTGCCCAAGAAAAAGCCGCCCTCGCGTTCTGCGCGTTGCGGCCTTTTCCCGGGAGTGCTGTCACTGGTTGAGGTCGACCGGTGTCACGCCCAGAAGTTTCAGGGCGTTGGCGTAGGCCCGGATGCCTTGCGCCTGCTTGCGCTCGGCGCAGAACCGGTTCGCCTTGTCCTGGAGCGCCGTTGCCTCGGCGATCTCACTGGCATTGGCGCCGGGTTCGGCTTGGGTCTGGATGGCGCTGTCGAGTTGAAGACCGAGCCGGCTGCAATATTCGCTCCGGGTCACCGCCGCTTCCGCACCCGACTGTGCGACCACAAGCATGGTGAGCGAAACGCCCGCGAGGGCAACCATCCATCTGGTTGAACGTCGTTGCATTTTCGGGATCATCTCATTGCGCCGAGTGGCGGCCGCTGTCCGGCTGCCACGGGATGGTTATCGCAGACGATCTTTTCGCCAGTTTTTCCGGTGTGTTGAATCTTGTTTCTGGAGTGTTTCTGGCGTGAAGCCGCCGATCTCCCCCCTTGTGGGGGAGATCGGCTGTATGCGGCGCTTCTGCCTCTTCCTTTGCCGCTATCCTTCGCGTAAGGCGCCGGGCAAATCCTTTCAGCGCAGGCACAGTCCGGAAACCCGCATGATCAGACTTGAAAGCATCAGCAAGCAGAATGGCCGTCAGCTTGTCTTCATCGAGGCGTCGGCCTCCCTGCAGAAGGGCGAGAAGATCGGTCTTGTCGGGCCCAATGGCGCCGGCAAGACGACGCTGTTTCGCATGATCACCAGCCAGGAGCAGCCGGACGAGGGCCAGGTGCAGGTCGATCGCGGCGTCACCATCGGCTATTTCAGCCAGGATGTCGGCGACATGGCGGGCCATAGTGCTGTCGCCGAGGTGATGAACGGCGCCGGGCCGGTGAGCGACGTGGCGGCCGAAATGGCGGAACTCGAGGCTGCCATGGCCGATCCCGACCAGGCCGACCGGATGGACGAGATCATCGAGAAGTACGGAGAGGCGCAGCATCGCTTCGAGGAGCTCGACGGCTATGCGCTCGACGGCCGGGCGCGTGAGGTGCTCGACGGCCTCGGCTTTTCCCAGGAGATGATGGACGGCGATGTCGGCAAGCTGTCCGGCGGCTGGAAGATGCGCGTCGCGCTGGCGCGTATCCTGTTGATGCGGCCCGACGTCATGCTGCTTGACGAGCCGTCGAACCATCTCGACCTGGAAAGCCTGATCTGGCTGGAGCAGTTCCTGAAGGGGTACGACGGCGCGCTGCTGATGACCTCGCACGACCGCGAGTTCATGAACCGCATCGTCAACAAGATCGTCGAGATCGATGCCGGTTCGCTGACCGCTTATTCGGGAAACTATGAGTTCTACCAGCAGCAGCGTGCCATCGCCGACAAGCAGCAGCAGGCGCAGTTCGAGCGCCAGCAGGCGATGCTGGCCAAGGAGATCGCCTTCATCGAACGCTTCAAGGCGCGCGCTTCCCATGCCGCACAGGTGCAGAGCCGGGTGAAGAAACTCGACAAGATCGACCGCGTCGAGCCGCCCAAGCGCCGCCAGATCGTGAATTTCGAGTTCCAGCCGGCGCCGCGCTGCGGCGAGGACGTCGTGACCTTGAAGAACGTGCACAAGGCGTATGGCAGTCGTACCATCTATGACGGGCTGGACTTCCAGGTCCGCCGCCGCGAGCGCTGGTGCATCATGGGCGTCAATGGCGCCGGCAAGTCGACGCTGCTGAAGCTGGTGGCGGGCGCTTCGGATCCCGACACGGGCACGGTGGCGCGGGGGCCTAGCGTGAAAATGGGTTATTTCGCGCAGCACGCCATGGAGCTGCTCGAAGGCGAGCGCACCGTGTTTCAGACGCTGGAAGACAATTTCCCGCAGGCCGGCCAGGCGCCGCTCCGCGCGCTCGCCGGCTGCTTCGGCTTTTCCGGCGACGAGATCGAGAAGAAGTGCCGGGTGCTGTCAGGCGGCGAGAAGGCGCGGCTGGTGATGGCGCTGATGCTGTTCGATCCGCCCAACCTCCTGGTGCTGGACGAACCGACCAACCACCTCGACATCACCACCAAGCAGATGCTGATCGAGGCGCTGTCGCAGTATGAAGGCACCATGCTGTTCGTTTCGCACGACCGGCATTTTCTAGCCGCCCTGTCCAACCGGGTGCTGGAGCTGACGCCCGAGGGCATCCACACCTATGGTGGCGGCTACACCGAATATGTCGAGCGCACGGGGCAGGAGGCGCCCGGGCTGAGGGGGTAGGCCGCTACTTCAGCGAGATGCTCATGCCGCTGAGATCGGCGTTGACCTGCATGCCCACCTGCCTGCCTGTGAGTTCGAGCTGGGCGCCCTTGTCATTGGTCATGACGATCACCTGGGCGCCTTTGCCGATCGCGCCGCCACCGCCCGCCGCACCATAGACCCCGGTCACATCCCGGGCGCGCCGGATATGGCGCACGGTGCCTCGGAAATAGGTCTTGGAAACGCCGAAGGCGAGGCCGCCCGAGACGGCGCCGACCGAGATGGGATAGCTTTTGCCATGGAAGGTCAACGTGCCTTCGCCGCCAGAGCCGCCGATGAAGAAGGCGGCTTTGTAGACGGCGAAGCGGATCGTGCCGCTGTCGGCATGCGCGGCACTGGCAAAGCTGATGCCCGCGGTGGCGATGGCGGCAACCGCGATGGAACGCAATCCGGACGAAATGTTCATGATGAAAGCTCCTCAGAAGGCCGCCGCTTGGCCCAACCGGCGGGGCTGTCAGCGTCATATCAAAGTTACAACTGAACAGTCTCGCCCGTCATTTGGTTCCAAGCACATGGCTTGAATCTGGCTGCGAGAAGATCGACACGAAGCGAGGTCTATGGCAAGCGCCAGGGCGGGACATCGCGTATACGTGATTGGCAAGGCGGAGGCGCCAGCCAGGCACGACCGTGCGGAATTTGGGATGATGCGATTCAAGGTGCAATTCAGGGGAAGAGCTTCAGGATGAGAATTGCGATGGGAATTGCGACGTCCGCATTGGCCGCGACGCTGGCTGGATGCGCGACCTCGCCGGTTGACTACGGGGCGTCGCTTTCGCAGCAGGACCAGAAATGGGCGTCGCCGCAATGCCAGCAGGCGCGGGCGGCGGCTTCGGACTATCAGGCGCGTGAAAAGCTCCATCCGGGCTGGGAATTCGTCGCGCTTGGCCCGTACGGGTTGGGAATCATCGCGGCCACCAAGGAGCACGAACAGAAGCAACGGAAGCTGTTCGCCCGCGAGGTGCACCTGCAATGCTCAAGCCTTCCGCTGCCGAAGGAATTGGAAGGCGATTTCAGCCCCGCGAGCGCACAGACGAAATATCCATAGACACACTTTCATCGCGGAGCACGAAGGCGGCTGTTGACGGCGCGTCGTTCGTTGCGGACATCTGGTCAGCCTGGGAGGAAGGTTGACGCCAAAAGCGGTCAAGCTGGAAGCACCGGGCATTGGTGTTTCAGCTGATTGACGGGGCGTTGACCGCAAATTGCGCGGCGAAAGCCCTGATGTAAGCGGGCCGAGCTTCCCCGCGCGCCACATAGGCGGCCAGGTTTTGATACTCGTCCAAAATGCCTGACATTCTCAGTCGCAGCAGCACCGATACCATCAACAGATCGCCGGCGCTGAACGCACCATCGAGCCCGTCGGCGGCGCCCAGGTGAACAGAGAGCTTGTCCAGCGTCGCGCGAACACGGTCCTTTACCAGCGGCAGGCGCTCTTCGCTCCAAGGCTTGTCACGTTCGAATATTCTTGCCGTCATCAATTCGAGGATCGGCGGCTCGACGGTGTTGAGCGCGGCAAACATCCAGGTGATGGCACGCGCGCGGGCATCGCCATCCCCAGGCAGCAGACCGGCATGCCGCTCGGCAAGATGAAAGACGATCGAACCGGTCTCGAACAGGCGCAGAGGTCCTTCCTCATAGGTGGGGATCTGGCCGAAGGGATGGATGGCCAGATGCTCGGGTGCCTTCATCTGCGCGAAGGAAACGAGACGAACCTCATAGGGCTGCCCCACTTCTTCGAGCGCCCAGCGAACGCGCGTATCGCGCGCCAGTCCCTTGCCGCCATCGGGCGATCGTTCAAAGGCTGTGATGGTGGGGGTCATTGGCAGGCTCCGGTGTCGGGTATGGTTTTTGGTTGCGCCCAAAGGACGAATGAGCGGGGTGCTTTCCGACACCCTGCCTCTTTTTCAGCCATGAGAGGGCAGGGTCGGCGCCGAAGCTGCCGATCTCCCCGTCGAAGGACTCGTGGGGAGATGCCGGGCAGGGCAGAGGGGGGGTGAAGGAACGCGGCGTTGTTCCAGCTTGGGTTCCTCTCCCCCGTCGATCGGGGGAGAGGTGTCGAGCGAAGCTCGACGGAGTGGGGGTCGATCTTCATCGAAGCATGCTTCCGCCTGACTACCGCTTGCTTAGGTTTTCTTGCCTGCCGGGTTATACCTGTCTTACGGCGGCGCGTTTGGCGATGGCTTCCCCCACTCCGTCGCTGCTTCGCAGCGCCACCTCTCCCCCCCTCCGGAGGGAGAGGAAGGCCGCCAAGGTTGGCGAACTCGTGCCTTCCAGCCGATAGATGGGTAGGGGAAGATTTTACGGTGTCGCCGCGTCGCCAAACCATCGTGACGCGGTCCCGCTCAGCTCCTCAAGGTCGGGCTCAGCATCTGCGGCCCAGGCGACGACGCCATCCGGACGCACGAGTAGGGCGCTCAGGCCCAGTCGCTCCCTGGCGTCGACGGCGACATAGGTGATGAGCCCGCTCCAGCGGCTTGCAAGCGCCTGAAGGGCAGGGTTGGCGTCGAAGTCCAGAAGCAGGCCTCCCCCGCACCTCAAGCGTTCGCCGAGCTTCGTCCCGTCGGCCAGTTCGAAGTCTGGTGCGCTGCGGCCGACCAGCGGATGGTTGCCGCCGAGGTCGTAGCGCAGCGAAATACCCCACACGCGCTCGGCGAAATAGGTCGCGCCGTCGCGCGTGTCGATGAGATCGCGGATAATGGCTTCAAGCGCGCGCGAACTGCGGCTTGGCCGCATCAGTGCGACCTGGGCGCGCGACCAGTCGAGAACCTGCGCGCCCACCGGATGCCGCTCATCGAAATAGCTGTCGAGCAGGCCGGCCGGCGCGTCGCCGCGGATAGTGGCGGCCAGCTTCCAGCCGAGGTTCATGGCATCGCCAAGCCCGAGGTTGAGCCCTTGGCCGCCCAGCGGGGAATGGATGTGGGCGGCGTCGCCGGCAAGCAGCACCCGGCCGTTGCGGTAGGCGGTCGCCTGGTAGGCGCGATCGGTCCAGGTGGTGGCGAGCCGCAGCGCCGTCAAGGTGACGTCCGTGCCGGACACGCGGCGCAGCACTGCCTGTACATGCTCTGGTGTGATCGGCTCTGTGCGGTGGAAGGCGCCGCCGTCGAACTCGACCATGGCGATGGTGCCTGGCCGTGAGTAGGTGTACATGCCCGTCGGCGTGTAGTGGCGGCCAAGGCTCAACCTGTCCGGGTCGACCATTTCGACTTCAACGGAATAACCGGTGAATTCGGGATCGGTGCCGGTGAAGGCAAAGCCGCCAAGCTTGCGAACCGTGCTGCGGCCGCCATCGCAACCGACGAGCCAGCATGCTCGAAAGGTCTCGCCGCCGGCGCGGATGGTCACATGTTCGTCCGACTGATCAACGGCTTCGACGCCGAGGCCACGCCTGATCTCGACGCCTATCGCGCTTGCGCGTGCGGCAAGCGCGGTTTCGAGATGCTCCATCTCGACGGCCATGCTGGTGCCCGCCGAGCCGGGCAGGCGGTATGGCCATTTCGAGCGGTCTATGGCGTCGAGGTAGAACTGGATGCCGGCGAAATGGCCGCCGGGTCGGCGCTGCTGCTGCATCCAGTGCGCGTCGGCCAATTTGCCGCCGCCGGAGCCATCATTGGTGGGCGGCGCAATGTCTTCCAGCAGGCCGCGACGGTGAAACGCCTCGATGGTGGGCACCGTCAGGCCGCGCATACCGAAGGGGAGCCGCTTCAACGCAGAGCCGGGATCCTCGGCCTGCTCCAGCACAAGGACAGAGAGGCTCGCGAGGCGAAGCTCGCAGGCGAGAAAAAGACCGACCGGACCGGCGCCGGCAATCACGACATCATAGGGATTCGAGTGGTGGCTGTGCATGAACTGCTCCTTGGTCGATGTTCGACCGGAGCGTTCCTCGAGTTGAGTTCCACACGGACGAACGATGGGGCGCAATAGCGCCCGATGTTCGTCGCGGGGATCTCGTGCACGAAGCCAAAGACCAGAGCTCTCGTCACCGAGAGGAGTTGGGCTTACCAAACCAACACTGCCTTTTCCGACAGCGGCTGTATAAGGGTGACGTGATCGATACGCAACAGGATGAGACCATGGTTTTCTGGATAGCGAGCGTGGCTGGATTGGCGATCGCTTATCTCTTCGGGTCCATACCCACGGGCTACCTGGCGGGGAAGCTGCTCAAGGGGATCGACATACGCGAGCATGGCTCCAGATCAACCGGCGCGACCAACGTGTTGCGAATGTTGGGAAAAGGGCCCGCCTTGGTGGTGCTGCTGGTCGATGTGCTGAAAGGCGTGGCGGCGATCGCCTTTGCCCGCTGGCTCTATGCATTGCCGTTTCTGACACCTCCGGCGGGGCTTGATCCGCAAAGCTTCGTGCCCTGGGCCGTCTGCCTTGCCGGACTTGCCGTGCTGCTGGGGCATGGCCGTTCGATCTGGTTGAATTTCACCGGCGGCAAATCCGCCGCGGCGGGGCTGGGCGTGCTCTTGGCGTTGTCCTGGCCGATCGGTCTGGGTGCCGCGGCGGTGTTTGGCGCGGTACTGGCTATTTCCAGGATTGTCTCGCTGAGTTCGATGCTGGCGGCGTTGACCGCGATCGCGCTGGTCTGCGGCATGGAGCAGCCCTTGGCCTATCGGCTGCTGGTGATCGCGGGCGGCCTCTACGTGATCGCACGCCATCGTGCCAACATCCGGCGGCTGCTTGACGGGACGGAGCCTCGCCTTGGGCAAAGCAGCCTGACCTCCATCCAGGGCGAAGAGACGCTTCCGAACAACAACAGCTAGGGGTTACGACGGCGAACGAATGCGCGACCTTGCCAATCAGCCGCTTCGCGCAAACGCACCGATGCTGTCGAGCAGTGGCTGTTGGTCGCCGACCCAGAACCAGTGGTCGTGACCGGCGACCTCGATGAACCGTGCGCCCGGGATCCTGGCGGCGAGGAACCGCCCTGCCTCGACGCGCACGGCGCGGTCGCCGGCGCGGTGCAGCACCATCGTCCGGGCCGAGACCTTTGCCAGGAGATGACGGACATCGGTATCACTCAGTGCCTCCAACAGCCCCGCGACCGCGCCGGGACTGGAGGCTGCCCTGAGCAGTCCGGCCCACCAGGTCCGAACCTGACGGTCACCGGCGAGACTCGGCGCGAAGGTTTCGATCTCCGCCGGACCGCCCCAGCCGGCGAGCAGGCGTCGCTTCCACAGATCATATTGCGCGGCGGTCAGGGCGAAGGGATAGTCGGGGGCGTGGCTGCCTTTCGCGAGCGAGCCCCAGAGGACAAGGCCGCTGAGGCGATCGGGGTGATCCACGGCAAAACGCACACAACCCGGCCCACCCTCCGAGGCGCCGATGAGCAGGGCCCGACGGCTGCCGGCCGCATTCATGACCGCCAGAATATCCTGCGCCGTCGCTTCGACGGTGGGGCGGGCGCCGACGCGGTCGGAAAGCCCCATGCCGCGCCGGTCGAACAGGATCAGGCGGCCCATCTGCGAAACCGAAGTGAGCCAGGCGCGACAGCGTCCGTCTTCCCAAATGCGCTCGACATGTGAAATGAAGCCGGGAACAAGCACGATGTCCATCGGGCCGGTGCCGACGATCTGGTAGGCGATGTGGATGCCGTCGACTTCGATGTAGTGCGTTGCGGGGACGGCGGCATCGTGCGTTGGCTGCTGCAGCAGGGCAAGGGTGGCGGGGTCCGGCGCTACGCCGAGTTCATCCCTCAGCAGCCGCACGCAGGATTCGACCTGGCGCTCGGCCGCCGCCCTGTCTCCGGCCGCCAGATGGGCACGGATCAGGTGACGGTGCGCGCTTTCGCTCAGGGGATCCAGTCCGGCCAGGCGTGTCGCGCTCACGACGGCAGCACGGGGCTCGCCATCGGCGATCTTGGCTTCGACCAGCCGTTCCAGCACCTGCACCAGGCGGCTGCGCAAGGCCTCGCGCCTGAAGAAAACCCATTCCTCGAATTCCGGACAATCCGGGACTGAGAAGCCGGCGAGATAGTCGCTCTGGTACGTATCGGCCGCCGCGTCGAGGGGACCGACATTGCAGGCATGTTCGAAAAAGCTGGAGTCGACCTCGACCGACAGCTCCGGGTGCAGGACGAGCGATGCTCCGGTGGCGGCGATGAGCTCGCTGCCGAAAGCGATGCGGATTTTATACAGTGTGCGGCGAAGGCGTGCCCGTGCGGATTCTTCGTCGGTTTCAGGCCACAGAAGCGTGGCGGCGACGTCGCGCGCCACGGGTCCGCCGGCCTCTGCGAGATAGATCAGGAGCGCAGCCGCCTTGAGCAAGGCAAGCTCCACCCGCCGCCCGTTCAGGCGGAACTCCGGAAACCCCAGAAATCGGAACGCCAATCGTTCCATCGAAACCGTGTGCGGCCGCCGAAGGGGTTTGAGAGGACGTTGAGGGGACGCCGGCCTTCTATCTACCCCACGACGCCGGGCCAAATGGGCCCGATCAGGAGACTCCCTTGGAGCGAGAAATGCCACTGGTCAATACGTTCACCCATCACTCTACGTTCGAGATCGATGCCGGCACCCCTGTCGGTGCCGCAACCATACGGCAGGGAGGCTGACACATGTGCCAATCCTGTCTTTCCTGGTACGCACGCTGCGTTGCTCCCTATTTCGTCCACGCCGGCTGTTCGGCGAACGCGTTCGCGCATATGCGGAGGCGCATGATCCCGCGGGCAGAGGGCATCGTCGTCGAAGTCGGCTTCGGGTCCGGCCTGAACCTTCCCTATTACGACGCCGCCCGGGTGAAGCGGCTGGTCGGCGTCGATCCCGACGGCACAATGCTCGGTCTGGCCGGACCGAAGTGCCGCTCCTCGCCATTCGATGTCGAATGCCTGCGTGCCGGCGGCGAAAGCCTGCCATTGGCCGATGCCTGCGCCGACACGGTCGTCGTCACCTATGCCTTTTGCACCATTCCGGACCCCGAGGCGGCGCTGAGCGAAATCCGGCGCGTCCTGAAGCCAACGGGGCGGCTGATCTTCATCGAGCACGGCCAGGCCGAGGGGCCGCGTTGCCGCAGGTGGCAGGAGCGCCTGAACCGCCTGTGGGGGCGGCTCGCCGGCGGCTGTCACCTCAACCGCGATCCGTTGGGCCTGATCCGCGGGGCGGGCTTCCACCTTATCGAAGAAGAGCGCAGGCGGTTTCCGCTGCCCTTCTGGCAATTGGGAAGCCACCACGCCGGCGTCGCGGCGCCGACAGGTTGATCGCCGTCGAGGCTCGGCGATCAAGTGAGGCTGAGCGTGCGCTCAGCCCTTCGAAATGCCGCGTGCGATCAGCCGGGCAAGGCGATCGGAAAATGCCCTGGCGTCGGCCGGCTTGTCGCCGTCGAGCACGCGCGCCTCGTCATAGAGGAGATGGGCCGCATCGTCCTTGAAGGCCTGTTCGTCCTCGCCAAGGCCGGCGAGCGCCAGCACGCGCTGGTGCCGCGGATTGATTTCCAGGATCGGCTTCGCCGCCTTGTCGAGGCGGCCGGCGGCATTGAGCAACCGCTCGAACTGACGGTCGGGGCCATGTTCGGGCGCGACCAGGCAGACGGCGCTTTCGGTCAGGCGATCTGATGCCTTGACGTCCGAGACGGCATCGCCGAGCGCCGCCTTGACGAAGGCCAGGAAGCCCTCGACTTCCGGTGTCGTTGCCGTGTCCGGCTTGGTGGCGCCGTCGGGCAGCGGGACGTCCGACAGTTCCGCCACGCCCTGTGTCACGGACTTGAACGGCTTGCCGTCGAAGTCCGGCGCCATCGTCACCCAGAAGCTGTCGACCGGGTCGGTGAGCAACAGCACCTCGATGCCGCGTGCCTTGAACCCTTCGAGTTGCGGCGAGGCTTCGAGCCGCGCGCGGTCGTCGCCGGCCATGAAGAAGATCGCTTTCTGGCCTTCCTTCATCGTCGCGACATAGTCTGCAAGCCCGCGCCAGCCTTCGCCAGAGCCGGTCGAGCGGAAGCGGGCAAGCTTCAGCAATTGCTCGCGGCGCTCATGGTCCTCGTAGAGCCCTTCCTTGAGAACAACGCCGAAGTTCTCCCAGATACTCGCGTAGGCCTCGGCTTCATTCTCGGCCAGCTTGGCGAGATCGCCGAGCACGCGATTGGTCAGGCCCTTGCGGATCGCGGCCAGCAGTGGGCTTTCCTGGATCATCTCGCGCGAAACGTTGAGCGGCAGATCGGCGGAATCGACCAGCCCGCGCACGAAGCGCAAATAGCGCGGCAGGAGGTCGGCATCGTCGGTGATGAACACGCGGCGCACATAGAGCTTCATGCGGCCCTTGCGGTCCTGGTCGAAGAGATCGAACGGGCGCGATCCGGGCACGAAGGCAAGCACCGAGTATTCCTGCCGGCCTTCGGCGCGGAAGTGGATGGTGGCGGCCGGCTCGTCATACTGGCCGGCGACGCCGCGATAGAAGTCGGTGTATTCCTCGGGCTTGATCTCGCTCTTCGGCCTGACCCAGAGAGCCGTACCATCGGCGATGTCGCGCGCCTCGGCGCCAGGTTTTTCGACGAGCGTTATCGGCACCGGCACATGGCCCGATTGCGATTTGGCCAGTTGCTCGAGCCGATAGGAGCCGGTGTAGGAGACGGCATCGTCCATCAGATGCAGCACGACGCGGGTGCCGCGCCTGGGGGCGGCTTCGAGCGGGGCGGGCGCGATCTCGTAGGAGCCCTTGCCGTCGGACGACCAGCGCCAGGCTTCCTCGCTTCCCGCCAGCCGGCTGACGACGTCGACGCGGTCGGCCACCATGAAGGCAGAGTAGAAGCCGACGCCGAACTGGCCGATGAGCTGGGTGTCTTCGGTGCTGGAACCAACCCGCTCGATGAAAGCGCGCGTGCCCGACCGCGCGATCGTGCCAAGGGCCTCGGCCATGTCGTCGCGGCTCATGCCGATGCCGTTGTCCTCGACGGTGATCTGCTTGTTGTCGGGATCGGCCGAAATCGAGATGCGTGGCTTGGGGTCATCGGCCAGCAACTCAGGCCGGCTGACGGCCTCGAAACGCAGCTTCTCGCAGGCGTCGGCGGCATTGGAAATCAGCTCGCGCAGGAAGACGTCCTTATCGGAATAGACCGAGTGCACCATCATGTGCAGCAGCCGCGAAACATCCGCCTCGAACGCCCTGGTTTCCGTCGCTTTCGTATCGGTCGTCATTCAGATTTTTCCCACGCTGTTCATCCGCCCGCCGCGCGGTAGCGCGTTCGGGATGTCCCTTTCAACCATTTTCAATAACGCTGGCAACTCGGCAGTTGCCAGCGCCACGACAATATCGTGATGGAATGGGAGAGTGACAAGAGGCTGAGAAACTGGGCGCCGGCGGCAAAACTGCCAATCTCCCCCCTAGTGGGGGAGATGCCCGGCAGGGCAGAGGGGGGCGCTGTCCCGCCGACTCTTCCAGTCCATCCGTCGTCGCGATGCGTTCTCTCGCACCGATGAGGTTGGCGCCCTACGGCGCCCCCTCTGGCCTGCCGGCGTTCGTCGCTCGGAAAGCCCAGCAATTGGCTTTCCGTCCGCTGCGCGGGCCGCTCCTCACCCCCCACGAGTGGGGAGATTGGCAGCGTCCGTGCCGCGCGCTACTTCCCCGCCATCTGGTCGGCAAGCGCCTGCGCCTCGCCGACCAGAGCCGGGAAGGCCGCGTCTTTCGGCAACTGTTCGCCCATGCATTTGCGATAGTCGCCGTCGCCTTTTTCCCAGGCGGCATTGGCGGCATCATAGGCCGTTTCGTCCTGCTGCCCGGACGCCTGCGCGGCGAGTTTCTGGGCGGCTTCGTCCGCCGCCGTCCACAAGGCCTCGCAGGCCGCGATCTTGGGAACAGGTGGTGTGGCGGGCGCCGAGGCGATCATGACGCTGCTGCCCTTGACCAGCGTGACGACGACCTGCTGCTCGTAGATCGGGCCGACATCCTGCGTCCAGCCGCCGAGCCGCGCAATGGCGATGTCGGCGCCATCAGGCTT
The DNA here is from genome assembly GCF_000176035.2 of Mesorhizobium opportunistum WSM2075. NCBI lineage: Bacteria > Pseudomonadati > Pseudomonadota > Alphaproteobacteria > Hyphomicrobiales > Phyllobacteriaceae > Mesorhizobium > Mesorhizobium opportunistum. The sequence continues at coordinate 3,323,019 of NC_015675.1, forward strand.
CTTCAGCGGAAAATCGAGCGTGCCCAGGAAGGCGGCGTCGCTGTTGATCGCCTGGGTGTAGAAGGCGTCGAGCTTCAGCGCTTCGTTGATATCGGTGGGCAGTTTGAGCGCGGCGTCGGTCTCGGCGGACCGGGCCTGAAGCCAGCGGTCGAGCAGACCCCGCGTCGTTGCCAAGAGGCTCGGGCCGTCATCGCTCTTGGTGTATCGCAGCCCGTCGAGCATGCCATATCCGACATCGGCGTCGCTCAGGCTTTCCAGATTGATGGTGCCGGTTGCCGGGAAATCCTTGACCGCCAGGGGGCCGAGAAGTGCGGAGAGGCGCCCTTGGAGATCGGTCCGCGCCTTGGCATCGGCGGCATCGAGGTCTTCCACGGGAGCGTTCGCGCTGTTGAGCGCCGCGATGGCTGCAATCGCCTTGTCGCGCGCGGCAATATAGTCGTCCTCCGGCGATGCCGCGAAAGCCGCGCTGCTCGCCAGCGCGAACATGACCGTCCAGACCAGCCGCATGATGGGAATCTCTCCAGTTCCAGGGTGTTGTGCGGAAGACATTGTGCAACGAGCATGGTGAAAACATGGTCAGGTTTGCTTTCGCTTCTCCACCTCCGCCTTCCTCAGCAGGAAGCGCTGGATCTTGCCGCTCGGCGTCTTCGGCAATTCCGTCACGAAATCGATTTCGCGCGGATAGGCATGCGCAGAAAGCCGCTTGCGGACATGCTGCGCCAGTTCCTCGGCGAGCGCCTCGCTGCCCTTGTAAGCGGGCGCCAGGATTACGAAGGCCTTGACGATCTCGGTGCGCTGCGGATCGGGCACACCAACCACGGCGGCCTCGTTGACCGCGGGATGTTCGATCAGCGCGCTTTCGACATCGAAGGGGCCGATGCGGTAACCCGATGAGGTGATGACGTCGTCGGCGCGGCCGATGAAGGAGACCGAGCCGTCCGGCTCGTATTCCACCGTGTCGCCGGTGCGGTAGTAGCCGCCCGTGATCGCCGGCGTTTCGGCCTGGTGGTAGCCATCGAACCAGCGCAGCGGCGAGTTGGCGATGTCGACGGCAAGGATGCCAGGCTGGTTGGGGCCGAGCTCGTTGCCGGCCTCGTCCAGCACCACCATGCGGTAGCCGGGCATGGCAAAGCCGGCAGAGCCCGCGCGGACAGGATGCGCGAGGCCGTGGTGATTGTTGACCATCATTCCGTTCTCGGTCTGGCCGTAATGATCGTGGATGGGCGCACCGAGGTGGGCGTCGAACCAGCGGATCACCTCCGGGTTTAGCGGCTCGCCGGCGCTGCTTACCACGCGCAGCCGGCCCTTGACGCGAGCGGCGGCGTCGGGACCTTCGGCGAGCAGCAGGCGGAAGGCGGTGGGCGAACCGGCCAGGCTGGTGACGCCGAGCCGCTCGATGACCTCATAGGTGCTCCTGGCATTGAAAGGTCCTTCGTTGAAGGTCGTGGCGATGCCGAGCTGCAGGGGGCCGGTGATGGCGTAATAGAGGCCATAGGCCCAGCCGGGATCGGCGATGTTCCAGAAGACATCGTCTGGACGAAGTCCGATCGCGTCACGCATATAGGCGCCGAAGGCCAGCAGCGCACTGAGCGGCACCGGCACGCCCTTGGGCAGGCCTGTCGTGCCCGAGGTAGACATCATCATGAACAGGTCGGAACCTTTGCGCATCACCGGCTCACAGTCGGGAGAGACGGCGGCAATGGCGGCACGAAAATCGATGTCGCCTTGCGGCAGGGTATCGCCTGGGTCGAGAATGGTTGCCACGCGCGGGCAGGTCTCGATCTCGTCGAGCTTGCCGCGATTGGCCGGATTGGTCACCACCAATTTCGCGCCGCTGTAGCCGAGCCGGTGCTCGATCGCTTTTGGGCCGAATGCGGTGAACAGCGGCTGGTAGACGGCGCCGATGCGCCACGTGCCGAGGATCAGCGCTACCAATTCGGGAATGCGCGGCAGCATGCCGGCGACGACATCGCCGGGGCCGACGCCCAGTTGCTTGAGCAGGTTGCCGACTCGGCCCGACATATCGGCCAGATCGTCGAAGCTGAATTGCCTGAGCTCGCCGCCGGCCGAGATCGCGCGCAGCGCCAGACGGTTGCTGCCGGTATGGCGGCCGCAGCATTCGACATAGGCATTGATGCCGGTCGCCGGGTCGCCGTCGAGCCTGGCGATCTCATCTTCGATGCGAAAGTGCTGAACAGCGTCCTCGTAGCGCGGCAAGCCGGTCCTGGTCATGGCAGTCTCCCTGGCGGCGCCACATCTCCCCACGGAGCGCCGTCGCGGCGACAATGACATCAGATGGCGTGGATGGGCAATGAAGGAAGCCGGTCGCGCAGGCAGAAGAACCGGCGGGCGGAGCTAGGATCCTTGCCGGCTGTGTCCGGCGCTGGAGCCGTAGAGTGTGGCGCTGCACTCGCGCATCATGCGCAGCGCTTCTTCCTCGGTCAGGCCGAACTTGCGCATCATCCGCCGGATTTCGGGACTCACCGAGACCTCGACCGGTCTTGCCACATGACGCGTCTTCCTGGCCTTCTTCTTTGGCATCAGTGCGCATCCCAATCTGGTCCGGGCATGCTTCGCATCAGCTCTGCCCCGGCCTTACGGTGCCACGCCAGATCATCGGCGCATGGTAGATCATACGGCTGCCGGCACCGCCTTCGTCCCGCGCACCGGTGGCCAGCCGCACGGCGTGCGTGGCGATCTCCTCGATGGGCGGTGCGAACGTTGTCAGCCGGTATGACGCCCAGTCGGCCTGTTCGATATCGTCGAAGCCGATGACGCAAAGATCGCGCGGCACGCTGATGCCGAACTCATGGCGCGCCGCGTCCAGGAAGCCGCAGGCAATGAGATCGGTGACGCAGAACGCCGCATCCGGCCGCTGCCGGCCGGAAAACAGGCGCCTGGCGCCCTCGACGCCGGTTGCGTAGCCGGTGCGCCCTTCGCGCCACAGGATCATTTCCAGCCCTTCCTTCCGCGCGGCGGCGATGAAAGCCGTCTCGCGGACCAGGAGACTGGGCGTGCCGGCGGCCGACGTGACCAAGGCAGGCCTCGTGCAACCGGCGCGGATGAAGGCGTGCAATGCCGCCTCGGCGGCTGCGGCGTTGTCGACGCCGATGTTGTGCGGCCCGTCGAAGCGATCGTCGCGATTGATCAGGATCAGCCGCTGGCCGTTTTCGAGGCAGGTGCGGATCAGGACTTGCGGCGGCGAACCGGACAGCACGATGCTCGCATCGGCGCGATAATTCAGCGTGTTGCGCAATGCCTGATCGACATGATGGCTGGGGCCTGAGGTGTTGAACACCATGGCCACCTTGCCGGCATCCCGTAGATGCTGGGTCAGCACCCGCTGCAGGCGGGCGTGATAGGGCGTGTCGCCGTCGGCAACGATGAGGCAGACGATGCCCGTGGAAGCCCGCATCAGGCCGCGTGCCAGATGGTTGACGTGATAACCGAGCTGCTCGGCCGCCAGCAGCACACGCTCGCGGGTTTCTTCCGAGACGCTGGCGCCGGGGGTGAAGGTTCGCGACACGGCCGAACGCGAAACACCGGCGAGGTCGGCGACCTGCTGGGCGCTGGAAAAACCGTTGCGGGCTCTCTGGACGGTCAAGCGAAATGTCTCGCTGCTGTTTCTCGTGATTCCTTGCACGGCAGTGCAACATAGCGCAAGTTCCGAGCTATTGCTACTGCCCCACTTGACACCTGCGCCTGAATGAAACAGCTTTGCACAGCCGTGCAACAAATGCGGCACTGGAGGATTATCCTGTCCATTTCAGCGACGACGGTATCGAGGGCGCGATTGTCCGGACCGGCTGCATGAGCACGGCAGTGGCGCATCCTGGGGCGGACCGGCTGTCCGATGCCGAAATGGACAGGCGTGCCGATGTCTGCCGCAAGCTGCTCGCCTCGGCGGGAGAATTGGCGATGGAGGGATACTCCAGGCTCGACGCCACCCAGCCGGTGGCGATGAAAGGGCCGCAGGATTTTCTCACCGAAACCGACGGCAAGGTCGAGGAGCACATCCGTGCGACGCTGGCCGCGGCCTTTCCGCAGGACGGGTTCCTGGGCGAGGAGACCGGCGGCACCGGCTCGGTCCGCATGTGGGTCGTCGACCCGATCGACGGCACCGCCAATTTCATGCGCGGCATTCCGCATTTCTGCATCTCCATCGCCTTCGTCCAGGACGGCCGCAGCGAGATCGGCGGCATCTCCAATCCGGCCGTCGGCGAGACGTATTTTGCCCGTCGCGGACGCGGCGCGACGCGCAACGGCGCGGCGATCCATGTTTCGCCGACGCAAGCTTTCGACCGCGCCTTTGTCGAGTTCGGCTGGTCGCCCAGGATCCCGAACCGCGACTATCTGGACAAGGTCGCGCTGGTCTGGTCACTCGGCGCCAATGTGCGGCGCTCCGGCTCGGGAGCGCTTGGGCTGGCCTATGTCGCCGACGGCCGCTCGGATGCTTATGCCGAGCTTCACATCAATTCTTGGGACTGCCTGGCCGGATTGCTTCTGGTGGAGGAGGCCGGGGGCCGGGTGAACCGGTTCCTCGACGGCGAGGGCATGACGAAGGGCAATCCCGTGCTTGCCGCAGCACCAGGCGTGGCGGCGACACTGTCCCAGGTGATCGGAGTGCCGCTCGACGACGGTTGATTTCAAGAGCAGTTAAAGGGAGGAATATCGATGAAAGGTCCATTTGTTCGCAGGCGGGGCAGGGCATGGCTTGGTCTCGCGGCACTCGCCATTCGCCCGCCGTGGCGGAAGGAACCGTCGTCGGCATCGATTTCGACCCCGCAAAGATCGTGCTGATCGCCGGCGAATAGGGCTGGATCTCACCCCTAGAGGTTCGCCTCGGCGAAGATGCGCGCGGCCCAGTCGAGGAAGACGCGCAGCCGGGGCGAAAGCTGCCGGTTCTGCGGGTAAAGCGCCGAGAGTGGCGTCGGAGAGGGCGGATAGTCGGCCAGCACCTCGATGAGCGTGCCGTCGGCAAGATCCTTTTCGAAGCGATAACGTGGGGCCTGGATGAGGCCGAGGCCAAGCCTGGCCAGGTCGGCGGCGGTGTCGGAATTGTTGGCGGCGACGCGGCCCGGCAGCCTGACTTCGCGGGTCTTGCCGCCGACGGTGAATTCGAAGGGCAGCACCTCGCCGGTGCGCGACGAGACGAAGCCGACCGCCTGGTGGCCGTCGAGCGCGTCGGGGGAGGCGGGCGTGCCGTGGCGTTCGAGATAGGCGGGGCTGGCGCAGGTCATCTCGCGGATCATGGCCAGCCGCCGCATGATCATGCCGCTGTCGGGCGGCTCGCCGACGCGGATAACGCAATCGACGCCCTCGCGCACCAGATCGACCAGCCGGTCGCTCTGGCCGATCTGCAGGTCAATGCGGGAATGGCGGGCGAGGAATTCCGGCAGGCGCGGCAGAAGAAATGTCCGGGTGAGCAGCGTGCTGGCGTCGATGCGCAGCAGGCCGAATGGCTCGGCGTTGCGGAAGGCGGCTTCCGCATCCTCGATCTCAGCCAGGATCGACAGGCAACGCCGGTAGTAGGCCTCGCCGTCCTGCGTGGCGTTCACCTGCCGTGTCGTGCGTTCCAGGAGCCGCGCGCCGAGATGTTCTTCCAGCCGCCGGATCGCTTCCGTCGCGGTTGAACGGGGCAGTCCGAGATCGGCGGCGGCAGCGGTGAAGCTGCGCCGCTCCAACACGCGGACGAAGAGCCGCATCGTGTCCAGGCGATCCATGGCCTTTGTTCGCAGTTTCCGAATAGTGATGTCAATAGGTGACTGATTATCCGAAAGATGGCTTGGCATATATCCCGTGTCACTGACAACACGGAGACACGTCTATGATATCCAATCCAACCAAAGCGGCGATCGTGACCGGCGCTTCCAAGGGCATCGGTGCTGCGATCGCGCGGCGGCTTGCCCGTGACGGCGTCGCCGTTGTCGTCAATTATTCACGAGGCCGTGCGGAGGCCGAAGAGCTTGTCCGCACGATTGAAGCCGAAGGCGGTAAGGCGGTTGCCATACAGGCCAACATCGCCGATCCGGCTGGTATCGCCATGCTTTTCGATGCCGGTGAGCAGGCGTTTGGGGGCGTCGACATTCTCGTCAACAATGCCGGCATCATGAAGCTTTCGCCAGTCGCCGAGACCGATGACGCCTCCTTCGACCACCAGGTCGCCACCAATCTCGGCGGCGTGTTCCGTGGAATGCGCGAAGGCGCGCGCCGGCTTCGTGATGGTGGCCGCATTATCTCATTCTCCAGCAGCGTCGTCGGCCTCTATCAGCCGGGTTATGGCGTCTACGCTGCCACCAAGGCGGCGGTCGAGGCGATGACGCACATTCTCGCCAAGGAGCTTGGCGCGCGCCGTATCACCGTCAACGCGGTGGCGCCCGGACCGGTCGAGACGGCGCTGTTCACGGACGGCAAGAGCGCGGCGCAGATCGAGGCGATCGGCAAGATGATCCCGCTCGGCCGGCTCGGCCAGCCCGGCGACATCGCCGGCGTGGTCTCGTTCCTAGCCGGGCCGGACAGCTTCTGGGTCAACGGGCAAATCATCCGCGCCAATGGCGGCGTGATCTGAAGGAGGCTGTCGACGGCGTCTCCAGCCGCCGGACGGCTGCTCCATCCCAAAGCCTGAAATCCAACTTCAACACAAAAGGAAACGATCATGCCATTCGCCAACATCAAGATGCCGCAGGCGGCCCTCTCCAGGGCACAGAAGGAAGACCTCATCCATCGGACCACCGCCATGTTCGTCGACTTTTTCGGCGAGAGCGTGCGGCCCTACACGATGGTGCTGGTCGAGGAGGTCGCCGACGGCGGCTATGGTCGCGCCGACGAAGTGTTCGTCGTGCCGGAAGCCTACCGCGCCAAGGAGTAGCTCAGGGAAAGGTTTGCGCCAGTACCCCCACCCGGACCTTTGGTCCGACCTTCCCACAAGGGAAGGTGGGAGCTGAGCTTTTTCTGCATTTCCATAAAGCACGGTCGCATAGGTGAACAAGGCGCTTCCTAACCCTCCCCCTTGTGGGGAGGGTCGCTGCGAAGCAGCGGGGTGGGGCCGCGGCGCCGCTCAATCTCTCTTGGGCATCCCGACCCAGTCGGCCGCGATTTCGGCGAACAGCCAGTCGCGGAACGCCCTGACCTTTTTCTGGCGCAGCGCGCCTTCGGGATAGACGACGTAGTAGCGAGCCGCCGATTTCAGCGCGAGGTCGAAAGGCCGCACTAGGCGCCCCGCCGCAAGGTCGGCCGAGACCAGCGCGCTGCGGCCGAGCAGAACGCCTTCGCTATGCACCGCCGCCTCGACGGCAAAGGTGGCTGAATCGAAGCGCACGCCGCGCTTGGCGTCGATGTCCGTCACGCCGGCTTGGTCCAGCCATGTCGCCCAGTCGATGCGGAAAGCATCGTGGATCAGCTTGTGATGCCTGAGATCCTCGGGCCGGCGCAGCGGATGTTCACCCGCCAGGAGTTCCGGGCTGCAGACCGGGAAGACCTCCTCATCGGCGAGAAACTCGACGGTCACCCCGGTGTAGTCGCCCCGGCCATAGCGGATGGCGATGTCGATGCCGTCGCTGACGAAATCGGCAAACACGCCCGAGGTCGACAACCGCACGTCGATATCAGCGTTGGCGCGGTGGAAGCGATGCAGCCTCGGCACCAGCCAGCGACCGGCGAAGCCGTCCGAGGTGCTGACGTTCAGGACGCGCGTCGAGCGGTCCGGCGTTGCGGCGATGGTGGCGGCGGCGATCTGGTCCAGCGCCTTGCCGACCTCCGCCGCATAGGCCGCGCCCACGGGTGTCAGGCGCACCGACCTTGTCCCGCGATCGAACAGCTGGATGCCCAGCCTGTCCTCGATGTTGCGGATGGCGCGGCTGACCGCGCCATGGGTGACGTTGAGCTCTTCCGCCGCCTTGGAGAAACTCAAATGCCGGGCGGCGGCGTCGAAGGCGGGCAAAGCGGTGAGGGGTGGCAGTCTGCGCGGCATGGTCTCGACCTGTGAGCATTGCTCACAAATCCTGCACAAAGAGTCGTTTGTCGTCCAGCCCAAAGATGGCCAATATTCAAGGCGTACCGCGCATCCACATCGAGCTTTCCGGCTCGCCGATGCGCTGAAGACCAGACATGAGTGTGAGCGATCGTCATGCTCGCCCGCTGGGCGGCACCGGCATCCTTGCGCCCAAACGAACACAGGAGACGAACAATGACCCTTGGATATATCGGCGCCGCGATAGGTGGCCTTGCCATGCGAAGCGTAGCAGCATTCGAGCACCGCCGCACCCTGCGTCAGGTTTCACGCCTCTCGGACCGACGCCTGCGCGACATCGGCCTGGAGCGCGACTGGGACGGTTCCATTCTTGGCAACGGGAGGGGAATATGACCAGCACCTTGATCATCGGCGCGACGGGACTTCTGGGCAGCGAAATGGCGAAGGCGAGTGCGCGCAACGGCGACAGCCTGCATGTCCTTGTCCGGCCGGCAACCGCAGGCAATGAGGAGCGGATGCGCCCGCTGCGAGACCTCGGCGCCATGGTCCATGTCGGCGATCTCGACGACTATGACAGCCTTGTCCGCGCCGTCGGCAAGGTCGATCGCGTCATCAGCTCGGTGCATGTTGGCTCGGCCAGCGAGATGACGCTGGTGCGCGCCATCAAGGATGCCGGCGTCTCGCGCTATGTGCCCTCCGCCGGCTTCGGCCTCGACTTTGCCGCCGCCGCACCCGGCTCGATCGAACCGCTCGACATCAAGCGAGCCGTGTTCGATGCGGTCAGGCAAGCCGATCTGCCCTATACGGTGATATATACCAATGGCTTCTTCTCGACCTGGGTGGCCACGCTAGGCGACCTGACGCGGTTCGGCTCGACGTCCCTGCCGCCGGATGAGGTCACGCTCTACGGCGATGGCAATGTGCCGGCGACCTTCGTCAGCGAAAAGGACATCGCCGCCGTCACCCTGCGTGCGCTGGAGGATCCGGGTGCCGTCCGCCGCGAAATCCGCATCGCGCAGAACAGGATCACGCAGAACGAGATGATCGAGCTGTGGCGCAAGGTGAGCGGCCGCTCGCCTGGCATCAAGCACATGAACGCCGACGAGCTGGAGGCGCTGATCGCGGCCGTCCCTGGCCTCGCATTGCTGCGCGCATTCTGGATCCGCGGCGAGACCGCGCTGGAGACGGCCACTCCCGAGGCCGGTGCGCTTTATCCGGAGTTGAGGTTCGAGACGATCGAGAGCGCCTTTGTGGAGATGGCTGCAGGAGGCGGGCGGACGGTGTGAAGGTTGGATGCCTTGCGAGGTTGGTGCGCTACGACGCCCCCTCTGTCCGGCAGGACAGAGGGGGGCGTCGTAGGGCGGGGCAGACATCGTTTGGCGTCCATGGCGGTTGACCCAACCGCCCATCCGGCCGATAGGTCCGCGCGAACAGCCCGAGACCCGCAATGACCGACCTCAAAGATGCAACCCGTGCCACCGACGCCACCTGGCAGGACGATGTCCGCCAGGGCGTGCGGCATGTCCGCGATCTGGCCGCCTTGCCGCTGTCGCCCGCCGAGCGCCAAGCCGCCCAGCAAGCCGCGACGCTTCACAAGGTGCGCGTGCCAAAAACCTATCTCGACCTGATCGACTGGAACGACCCGGCCGACCCTATCCGGGCACAGGTGATCCCGTCGCCGGACGAACTGGTGGAAGCGGAGGGTGAGCTTGGCGACCCGATCGCCGATCACGACTTCAGCCCGGTGCCCAGGCTGACGCACCGCCATGGCGACCGGGTGCTGTTGTTCCCGACCTATCAATGCGCTGTTTATTGCCGGTTCTGCTTCCGCAAGGAATCCCTGACCTCGATCGGCCGCGGCTACACGCGCGAGGCGCTGGAGCCGGCGCTGGCCTATATCGCCGACCACTCCGAGATACGCGAGGTGATCCTGACCGGCGGCGATCCGCTGTCGCTGTCGGACAAGGCACTGGCCGAAATCTTCATGCGCATCGAGGCTATCCCCCATGTGCGGCTGCTGCGTATCCACACCCGCGTGCCGGTGGCGCTGCCGTCACGCATCACGCCAGGGCTGGTCGAAGCGCTGCAAGGCCGGCTGATGGTCACCGTCGTCACCCATTTCAACCATGCACGCGAGATCACCGACGCTGCCGAGGCGGCTTGCCGGACAATGCGCCAGGCGGGCTTCGTGCTGCTCAACCAGAGCGTTCTGCTCAAGGGCGTCAACGACAGCGTCGAAGTGCTGGAAGAGCTCTGCCGCGAGTTGATGTACCGGTTGGGGGTAAAACCCTATTACCTGCACCATGGCGACCTCGCGCGCGGCATGGCGCACAGGCGCACCACGATTGCGCAGGGCCAGGCGCTGGTGGAAGCGCTGAGGGCGCGGCTGTCGGGCATCTGTAATCCCGTCTATGTGCTGGACCTCCCGGAAGGCGGCGGCAAGGTGCCGCTCGGGCCGTGCTCTATCGAGGGACGCGATGGGGAGAGCTGGCGGATACGCGGGCAGGATGGCGCGGTGAGGGGATATACGGAGATCACCGAAGCGTGAGAAGCAGGTGCGCCGGCGCCGGATCAGCTAGTCCGCACCGGCCTCGACAAACGCCAGCACGACCACGCGCGGCGCTATGCGGTATGCGAGGCGGACGCTGCGGCCCGTCTTCGTCACCGCGCGACCTGCGTTGAGGTCGACAGTGATATCCTCATAGCCTAGCACATTGCGGTCGAGCGCATATGCCGCCTTGTAGACCGCCTCCTTGGCTGAAAAGAGGATACGGCCGGCAAGATGCAGGGGCGCCGCACCGGTTTCATCCGCTGGGGTTTGAACAATCGCCAGGAGCTCGTCGGGCAGGGGCAATGCCGGCTCGACGTCGATGCCGAGCGAGGCGATGTGGCCAAGCGGCGCGACCGCGGCCACGGCCATCTCGTCGTCATGGGCGAGCGAACCAACTATCTCGCCGGGCCAGACCGGCGCGCCGGAGGTGCCGCGCGGGATGGCGAGGTCGTTGACGCCGAGATCCGCCAGCAGCCGGTGCGCGATCCACCGCGCCGCGCCGCTGGCGCGTCGCATGGCCGGCTGGCGCGCCGGAATGGATTGCGCCTCCGCGGGCAAGAGGTGCGCCTCGTCGCCTCCACGGATCATCCGGCATCCGGTGCGGACGCCGTTGGGGGCGATGGCGGCCAGCGCCCGCGCGAGTGAGATTTCCTCAAGCTGCTCCAGGGCGGACGGAATTGCGGGAAGTGTCATCGGCCGCTCGATGCGGGCAGCACGAGCTCGGCGATCATTTCCCCGTCCTCGTCGAGGCCTTCCTCGACGAAACCGGCGGCGCGGTAGAGCCGGCGCGCGGCCTCATTCTCCGGTTCATAGCAAATCGAGACGTGCCTGACGTGGCCGAGCCCCCGGATTTCGCCCAGCACTTCACGCAGCGCGGCCTTGCCGTAGCCTTTACCCTGGCTGGAGCGGTCGATCATGAAGCGATAGATGCGCGCCTCGTCGTCATCGCGCGGCGCCTCGTACATCAGAAATCCGACGACACGGTCGCCGGCGATCACCGCGCGTGGCCGTGCATCCCTGTCGGATCTGGCTTCATCCAGGGAGTCCGCATTGCTGGCGACGAAATCGATCTGCTCCGGCGCCAGTCGCAGGGACGTGACCAGGGCCCGGTTGGCCCTGGTCACCGGGACGAGACGGATTTCCACCATCTCGCGGGACGTTCCGTCACTTTTCGCCATCGTCGGCGACCGGAGTCACGAACCGATGCAGCTTGGCCGGGTTGCCGCGCCAGATCGAGTTGGGCTCCAACTCCTCGCCCTTCATCACGAAGGAATCGGTGTCGGCCACCGAGCCTTCGCCCATCACCACCCCATAGTGGACGAAGGCGGAGGGCCCGAGCGTGCAGCCATTGCCGATGCGGATGTAATCGGACTTGAACGCACCTTCTTCGAGCGAATGGGCCTGGATGACGCAGCCCTCGTTGAGGGTGACGTCGTCGCCGATCTCCACCAGGGAACGTTCGGTCAGGTTGCTGCCGCCATCATAGACGCGCTTGCCGACCTTGACGCCGAGCAGGCGCAGGATCACCGGCCGGAACGGCGTGCCGGCGAACAGGCGCACGATCGGTGAATCGGCAAGCTTCCAGTGGCGTTCGTGGCGCCAGAAGGCGACGTCGTAGATCGTCGTGATCTGGGGCTTGAGCCTGCCAAAGCCAAGGCTTGCCCGCTCGACCAGGATGTAGAACGGGATGGTGATGGCCGAGGTCAGGAGCACGGCCACGAAAAGCGCGACCTCCGCCCACTCGCTGTAGTAGTTCAGCGCCCGGTCCCAGATCGCCAGCGTGGCGAACAGCATCACCCATTGCGTTGCCACGAACAGCAGGATGGTCACCAGATTGTGGCGGTTCTTGTGCGGGATGCGCTGTCGGCGGTCGGCCTCGTCGACGCCGGCGATGAGTTCCTTGTCGCGGTTCACTATGCGCGGGATCTCGAAAGCCGGAGAGCCCAGAAGCCCGACATTCTCGCGTAACGGTCCATCGACGGGGACCATCACCTTGGTGCCGAGCAGCACGTTGTCGCCCGTGCGTCCATCCGGCGGATAGTAGATGTTGTTGCCGAGATAGTTGCGTTCGCCGATGCGCGTCGGCTCGAGCCTGAAGGCGGTGGCGGACTTGTGCATATTGATCATGAAAAGCCCGTCCGAGACCATGGTCTCGGTGCCGATCTCGCACAGGAGAGGGTTTTCGTGCTGCTGGTTGGAGCCGAAATTGGAACCCGTCTGCACCACCTTGTTGAGATTCCAGCCGATGGCGCGCATGTAGTGGACGATTGCCGAACTGTCGCCGAACAGCAGGCCGAGCACGCGCGAGTTGCTCGAGAATTCGGCGACGGTCTGCAGCCAGTAGCGGAAACCATAGAGCGAGTAGGTGCGGCCGGGCTTCAGCACCAGGCTTATCAGGCGCGGCACGACCGTCGCGGCGAGGAAGGCCGCGGCGATGTATCCGAGAAGCGTGACCGTGGTGCCGATCGCGACCAGGCCGATCGTCTCCTGATAGTCGTCGCCGACATTTTCCCAATAGCTGTGGAACAGGAGCGGCAGCGGGGTGACGATGGCGAACAACCCGATCAACTGAACCGCTTCGTAGAGGACGCGCCGGACATTGGACGGATCGACGGCGCGTACCTTGCAATAGTCCGCCGTGGTCGGCACCGCCGGCGATCCATGCCAGTGTTCGCCGTCCGGGATGCTTTGCCCGCGCTGCAGCGAGGACGAGTGGCCGAGCTGGCCGCCGTCGCCGATCTTGGTGTCGATGTCGATGGTGCAGCCAACACCGACGAAAGCGTCGCGGCCGATGGTCAGCGGCCCGGTGTGGATATAGCCGGCCTGGGCCCGATAGCCGAGGATCATCGATTCCTTGCGCAGGATCGTCTGGGCGCCGATCGAAATGAGATCGGTGCAGACGGGCACGGACTTGGATTCGATGACCGCGTTCTTGCCGATCCTGGTTCCAAGCAGCTGCAGGTAGATGCTGTAGAGCGGGCTGCCGCGGAACAGGACCACGGGCGCGGTGCGGATCAAGGTCTTGACGACCCAGAAGCGATAATAGCGCAGGCCCCAGATGGGGAACGTTTCGGCCTTCCAGCGGCCCACAAGCAGCCATTTGGCGGCGACGGCAAAGCCCGACATGCCGAAGAACACGCCGGCCGAGAGCGCCACGCACCGGATATAGAGCTGCAGCGGCTCGTCGAGCGCGTCATAGACCCAGTTGAGGCCGTCATTGACCGCCCATAGCGCGACATAGCTGTAGAGGCCGTAGAAGGCGAGCTGCGCGGCACCGCAAGTCCAGTAGACAAGGCTCGACGCCTGGCGGGTGAGGACAGGTTCGTTGGTGGCGGTCGTCATCTCTTCGGCCACGCGCAGGTGCTTGGCCAGGCGCGCCACGGTCGGATAGAGATAGATGTCGCGCATGGAGGCCGTCGCCCATTCCTTCCGGGTGCGCACGCGCGCGCAGAAATGGGCCATCAGCAGGGAGTTGGCGCCGAGGTCGTCGAAGAAATTGTCCTCGACGGACACTGCGTCGAATTTCAGCACCGCGGCCAGCGCCTCGGCGAGAAAGCGCTCGTCGTCATTCCCGGGCGCCACCATCTCGCGGTCGGCGGAAAGCCTGATGCTGGTCGGCTTCGGAAGCTGGCGAAGGTCGACCTTGTTGGAAACCGTCATCGGGATCGCCGGCAGTTCCTCCAGATAGGAGGGCACCATGTAATCCGGCAGGCGCCGCTTCATCGTGCTGGCAATATCGGCGCGCGACAGCGGCGGCAGGCCGGCCTTTGGCGCGAAATAGGCGACGAGTTCGACGCGGCCGGGCTCGATCTCCCAGGTGGTGACGGCGGCCTGCGCGATCTCCGGCTGGTCCAGCAGCACCGCCTCGATCTCGCCCAGCTCGATGCGGTAGCCGCGGATCTTCACCTGGGTGTCGATGCGGCCGGCATACTCGATCTCGCCGTCGTCGTTGATCCGGCCAAGGTCGCCCGTCCGGTAGATGCGCCGCGATGGGTTGTTGGGCAAATCGAGGAAATCGGCGATGAATTTCTGTTCGGTGAGGTCGGGCCTGTTGAGGTAGCCCACGGCAAGGCCGATGCCGGCAATGCCGATCTCGCCCAGTTCGCCCGGCTCGGCCAGTGCCGGCACTTCGGGGTCGAGGATGACGATGGAATAAGTGGGCAGCGGCGCGCCGATGGTCACGGGCTTATCGGGGGTCAGTTCACCCATCGTCGCGGTGACGGTCGCCTCGGTCGGGCCATAGGTGTTGAGGATCTTCCGGCCGGGCCTGGACCAGCGCACCACCAGATTGTGCGGGCAGGCCTCGCCGCCCACCAGCAGCGTGCGCAGGCTCGGCACGTCGCTCGCCATGGACGACAGCAGGGTCGGGCTGCAGGCCATGCAGGTGATCTCATGGTGGCGCAGGAAATCGGCCAGCTCCTCGCCGACCAGCGTTAGCGGGCCGGGTGCCGGCACCACCGTCGCGCCGGCGACGAAGGGCACCCAGATCTCCTCGGAGGAAAAGTCGAAGGCGATGGTCATGCCCTGGTAGACGCGATCGCCCGGCCGGTATCCGTAGGATGCGGCGGCGACGCGGATGAAATTGACGAAGCTCTGGTGCCGGATGGCGACGCCCTTCGGCCTGCCTGTCGTGCCCGACGTGTAGAGGATGTAGCAGATGTCGTCGGCGGGCGCCGCGTCGAGCCGCAGCGTTGCGTCGGAGCGTGCGGAGATGTCGGTGGCGGCGCTGTCGATCAGCACATGGGGAACCGGCAGCAGACCGGCTCGCTCCGCATAGGCGGCGATGGTGACGATCAGGCTCACGCCGGCGTCTTCGATGATGAGGGTCATGCGCTCTTGCGGGAAGGCGGTGGCCAGCGGCACGAAGGCGGCTCCGGCCTTCGTTACGGCGAGCACCGCGACATAGGTCTCCGCCGACCGGTCGAGGATGAGACCGACCCGGTGACCCGGCCGCACGCCACGCTCGACCAGTAGGCGGGCGAACTGGTTGGCCCGCCTGTCGAGCTCGCGATAGGTCCAGACACGTCCCTCGCTGATCACCGCCGGCAGCGTGGCGAAGCTTTCGGCGAGCTGCTCGAAGACCGCATCGAGCCGCTCATCTGGCTGACCTGCCCGGGCGAAATCGGCGCCCGCCAGGATCTGGCTGCGCGCCACTGTCCGCGGGGCGATCCTTACAAGAGCTTCGATGCTATCCAGGCCCGCCCGATCGGGCTCTCCGCCCGATCTTGCCGCTTCCCTGTCCAGTTCGGCGATATCGACACCGTGGTCCATTTCCAAAACTTTCTTATCCTAGCCGAACCGTGCCAGGCACATGTCGATCGTGCCGCCGCTCAAGCAGGCATTGTCGGCTGTGCGGCCGCTGCAATTTGACGTTGTTGGTGAAGGTGGAATGACCGGCGCGCAGGGCGCGGGGCGGAGGCAGACGCACCGCTGGCGGCGAGCGACATCCATCCGTTCGAACCGCGTTGCATTGCCCGTGCCCAATCCGATGCGCTGTGCGGCCGATTCCCGGTCGCTGGGACACGCTTATGCCATCCGATCTTTTCGCCAGTTTTTCCGAACTGTTGAATATTGTTTCTGGATTGTGTCTCGGTGCTCTTTTTTGCCCCGGATTCCTTCCTCCCAAAGAATCTTGCGAGGCCCGGGAATAAAGCGCCGCCCTTCCGGGTCTTCATTTCAGCGGGGCCAATCCAGCGGCCCGCGACCTGAAGAAACGGAACAAGGATTTATCGGAAATGACCAAGCTCGCTCTCAGCGTGGCTGCGATGTTGCTTGCCTCGAGTTCTGCCTTTGCCGGCAGCGACCATTTCGGCACGAGCACCCAGGCCACCGCAACCACCGACAACACCTACACTGCCTCCACTCGCGAGGCGGACATGGTTCGGCACGACACGCAGGCGTCGATGAAATCCGATGCGGAAGAACCCGGCCAGGGCATCTGGGGCCGCTGAGTTCATGAGCGTCGCGCCGGATCCCGACGGCGCGCCTCACCGCATCAGGACGGAGGGCCAGGGGCTTGGCCCTCCGTCATTTCTTCCGATTTTTGCCTTCCGCCACGCAACCCAAAGGAGAGACCACCATGTTCAGCATGACACGTCGCACAGTGCTTCAATCAGCAGCCGCCGCCGCCGCTTTCGGCCTTGCCGGAAAGCTGGAATTCATACGCCCGGCTTTCGCGCAAACACCGGTTGAGCCGACCGTAGGCTTCTACAAATACAAGGTCGGCGATATCGAGGTCACCGCCGTCTATGACGGCATCTGGCGCAAGCCGCACGACCCGGCCTTCATCAAGGATGTATCGGTCGACGACACCAAGGCGGCTCTTGCCAAAGCCGGGCTGCCCACCGAGTTCATGCCCATCCCGCTCACCGTCGTCGTGCTCAAGATGGGCGGTCGGCTGATCATGATGGATGCCGGCTCGGGTGTCGGCCAGTGGCAGGCCAACGCCACGCATTTGCCGGCCAACATGGCCGCCGCCGGCATCGACTACAAGGCGATCGACACCATCATGATCTCGCATTTCCACCCCGATCATGTCTGGGGCCTGATGGAGAAGGGCACCAACACGCCGGTGTTCCCCAATGCCGAGCTGATCGTCAACGCCACCGAATACAATTGGTGGACCGACCCCAGCCGGCTGGCCAAGCTGCCCGAGGGCCGCAAGCCGGCGGGCAAGCGCATCGCCGAGAATTTTTCGAAATGGAAGAACTGGAAGCTGGTCGAGGACGGCGCCGAAGTCGCGCCCGGCATCCAGATCATCGCCGCACCCGGCCACACGCCCGGCCACTCGGTCTACCTCGCCAATTCCGGTGGGGAGCAGCTGATGATCTCGGCCGACACCATGTATGTGCCGGCCCTTCTGGCGCCGCATCCGGAGTGGCAGGGCGCCTACGACCAGGACGGGCCGACCGCGATCGCCACGCGCCACAAGATCGTCGACCGGGTGATCGCGGACAACATCCGCATTTCCGGGTCGCATTTCCCATTCCCCGGCACCGGCGTCTTCGTGAAGGATGGCAGCGCTTACGCTTTCACGCCCGTGCAGATTTGATCACGGTAACCGACAAGCGAGAAAGACAATGAAACAATCCTTCTTGGGCAGACACGCCCTGTACGGTCTGCTCGGCGCCATTGCCGTGCTGACCGTGGTTCCCGTCGCGACGATCATGCCGGCCTATGCCGTCGATGACATCGAGGGCACCGATGCGCCCGATCTCACCGCCGTGCAGGCCAAGATCGCCGCCAAGGACTACAAGGGCGCGCTGGCCGATTTGCGCGATCTCGCGCAGGACAACCAGCAGGCCGATGTCTACAACCTGCTCGGCTTCACGCTGCGCAAGACCGGCGACTTCACCACCGCGCTGACCTACTACAACAAGGCGCTGGAGCTGAAGCCCGACCACAAGGCCGCCCGCGAATATCTGGGCGAGCTCTATGTCGAGACCGGCGACATGGCCAAGGCGCAGGAGCAACTGGCGTCGCTGCAGAAACTGTGCCCCGCCGGCTGCGAGGAGCTTTCCGACCTGCAGAAAGCCATCGACACCAAGGTGACGCAGTAAGTTCCCCCTCACCCGGATTGCCAAGACCGAATTGCCAAGAGCAATTCGGGGCAATCCGACCTCTCCCCGAGGGGAGAGGAGGGGCCAACGTTGACGCTTCCCACATCTCCCCTCGGGGGCAGTTTGGGCGCTCGTGGCTGACGCCCGTTGCCGGAGCCGGCGCCTCTCCCTCGAGCCGGCTCCGGCCCTTTCGAACATCGCACGCTGGCAAGCGCCCTTGCAGAGCGGGCGCCTGCCTGTATCAAAATATCGGAGACCGACCATGACATTGACCGAACGTATCGCCCGGTTGCACGCGCTCGCCACGAAATACCACGCTGGGGATGTGACCCTGCTTGCCGGCCGCCTGCTTCTGTCCCTCATCTTCCTGCATGAGGGCGCAACGCTCGCCACCCATTTCGATGCCGCCGCAAAGGCGATGGCGGCATTGGGCGTCGGCCTGCCGCTGTTCGTCGCCACCATCGCGCTGCAACTGGGGGCAGGGCTCTCGATCGCATCCGGCCTGCTGACGCGGTTGGGCGCCATCGGGCTCGGCCTGTTCTGCCTGGCGACGGCCATGCTGTTCCACACCAACTTCGCCAGCCAGAACGAGCTACTGCATTTCGAAAAGGACCTGGCCATATCCGGCGGCATGTTCGTGCTGGCCGCCGTCGGTGCCGGCAGGTTCTCGCTGGACCGGCTGGTGGCGCTCTATTTGCACAAGCGACAGCGCGACAAGGAGATGGCGGCGGCGCTGCTGGCGGTGGAGAACCACATGTGGGTGGGCGAGGTGAAGCTGCCGATTTGAGGGGCGCCCGAACCCTCGCGGCCCAGGCGCAGCACTTGTCTGCTGCATTCCACGCAAAATTCCACTGTTGCGGCGGTTCCTACCACGCCGGCTACCACGCTTGCGCACACACCACGGCCCTATAAAGCGGCCAACAGCGCACGACGAACCCAAGACGATCATGCGCTGAGCAACCTGCCGCCGCGGACCCCGTGGGGATAGCGGCTGGCCGGTTTCGCCTGATGAAAATGTAGAGACAGCCTCGGGAACGCGGTGCGGGCGGCGCGTTGAGGTCCTGTCATCAACTTTAGAAAGATGGAGAATTGAAATGAAGAAGATCGTTCTTACCATTGCCGCGGTTCTGTTTGCCTCCGGCACGGCTTTTGCCGGCAGCGACCACTTCGGCACGGACTATGTCCCGGCCGCCGGCAGCTATCCGACCACGACGACCCATTCGATGATGTCCGGCGGTGCGCCCGACATGAGCGGCACCAAGGGCATCACCGGCAGCGCGGTTGAGGGAAGTGCGAACTCCAGCATGCCCGCACCGGGCTATGGCCAGGGCATCTGGGGCAACCGATAACAAACCGGCCGCCATGGCCGGCATCCAGGCGGCGGTCGCCGCCTGGATCGTTTCTCTGCCTGAATGGCTCGCTCCATTCCTGCTCCAGCGGACCGATCAGCGATGCGCCCGCCGCGCGTGCTTTTCTGGAACAAGCCTTGACGTCCCGCATTCTATTAGCAGGGGCGCAAGGAGCGTGGCGTGAAAGCATTTTTGGGACTGGTCTGTGGCTTCGTGCTGACCCTTGCGGTGTTCGGCAGCGGGTTGGTTTTCGCAGCCTGGCTGCTCGCCGCCAAACCCGCGCGCGAAGCAAGGCCCACCGTCAGCGTGGCGGAGCTGTGGACCAAGAAGGCGCGGCCGGTGAACAAGGCGGCACAGAACCTCGAACGCGTGCCGGCCGAGCAGCCCGCGCCTGCCGACATCGCCGCCAAGGAACCAACCAAGCAGCAGCCAGATCCCACCGTCACCGGCGCTATCGCGCCGGCCGAACTGCCGCCGCCGCATCTCGCCTGGTGCGCCAACCGTTACCGCTCCTACAATCCCGACGACAACAGCTACATGTCCTATAGCGGGCAGCAGCGCACCTGCGTCTCGCCCTATCTCGCCGCCGACCGCACCGCGCCGCCCGCCGCCGAGGCCAGCTATGCCGAGGGCCCGGGGCTGGGCGCTTACGCGGCCGCCGGCGACGACGACCATGTTGCCTCCTGCTTCAGCCGCTACCGCTCCTATCGGCCGGAAGACAACAGCTACCAGCCCTATTCCGGCGGGCCGAGACGCCAATGCGAGTAGCCGGCAGCGGGCTGGCACACGACGAAGGCCGCCGGGAGCGACTGCGACCGCGCGATTTCTGGGATCGTTCGGATCGGCCTCAATGCCCAGAGGAGGAACGACCATGGACGATGACCGGCACGAGAAGATCCAGCAGCGCGCATACCAGATCTGGCAGCGTGAAGGCGGCGGCGATCCCGAGGATCACTGGCACCGGGCCGAAGCCGAGATCGATCGCGAGGCGGCACTGCCGTTGACGGCCGGTGACGCGTTGCCGCGTGAGATCGCCAGCGCCGACGTGCTGACGGTGGAGGAACTGGCGGTGCGCACCGGCATATCGGGCGACGAGGCGCAGGACCTGATCGATCGCCTGGGCACCGACCGCGCCGCCCTTGAACAAGCCGCGCGCAGTCTCAAAAGGCGGCGCACGCCTCAGGAGGGCCAGGCGAAATGATCAGGAAACTCAAGGACGGGAAATACCGGCTCTATTCGCGCAAGAAGGATGAGAAGACCGGGAAGCGGCGGAACCTGGGCACATTCGAGACGCGCGAGGCGGCGGAGAAGCATGAGCGGGAGGTGCAGTATTTCAAGCGGCATTGAGGGGTACCTCTGACTGTCGCGACGGTGACGCACCACTGAGACTGGTTACTTCCGCTGAATACAAAGGCGGCTTTGCGCCTGATCCCGTCAGGATTTCTACGCCACGCGGGGTTGAGCTGGCCTGGATTTGACCACGGTGGCGAGTACGATGCCGGCGACAATGAAGGCAGCACCGACCAGATCGTAATCGTGCAAGCCCTCGCCAAGCAGCAGATAGGCGAGCATGGCGACGAACACCGTCTGCAGGTAGAGCAGCATGCTCGCCCGGCTCGCGCCGAGCGTTTCCACGCTTTTGTTGTAGAGATAGTACATCAAGGCGCCGCCGGGGCCTGCCAGATAGGCGAGCGCGAGAACGCTGTCGATGTCCATGGCGGAGCGTTCGTCGTTGAACAATTCCCACACATGGAAAGGCAAGGCGACCAGCGCACCGGCGCCGAGCAGCAGCACGACCATCGGCAGGAGTTCGATGCCGAATTTGGCACGGCGCAAAAGCACGGTGTACAGACCCCAGCAGAACGCGCTGCCGACGATCCACAACTCGCCGGCGTTGACCTTGAGTTGCAGCAGCGCCGCCAGGTTGCCGTGGGCAACGATGAAAATCATCCCGGCAAGCGCAACCAGGGCGCCAAGCGACTTCCACAGCCCGAGCGGCTCGCCAAGCACGAAACGGGCGAGCACCATCGTCATGACAGGCGACAGCGCCATGATGATGCCCGCCGTGGTGGCGTCGGTGTGGCTGAGGCCATGGTAGATCATGCCCTGGCAGAGCGTCAGGCCGATCGCCCCGACGGCGACGACCTCCACGGCGCGCGTTCGCAAAAGGCCGATCATCGCGTCGTGATGACGGTGCACGATCGGCAGCAGGATGGCGCAAGCAAGCGTCAGCCGCCAGAAGCAGAGGCCCCAGGGCGGCATTTCAGGCGCCACCCATTTGGCCGCGATATAGACGCCAGCCGAAAGCAGCCAGCACAGGACTGCGGCCGGATAGCCGGTCATGGAGGATATGGGGCCGAGCACGGGTTGCGCGGCTTGATGCGCTATCGGCATTGCCTGCATGTCATGCCTCCCCTTCGATGACCTCGGCCGTACTACTCCTAATGGCCATCTCCGCCGAGTACAATGGCGGCTTTGCGCCTCATTTCGGCCGTTAAAGGTAGCTGTCCCGTCGCCTGACGAGAACAGCATCGTGGCTGTCGCCGCTCGTATCCGTCGAGCTCCTCGAACCGGCGCTGCGCCTCGTCATACTTCTGGATGATCTCGTCCATTCGGCCGGCAGGATCGGCCATGGCAGCCTCGAGCCCTTCCGGAATGGCAGGTAATGCTGTATATTAGCAATTCGTTAAGCGTTCCCGGAAGCTAGGGTAAGGTGTGTTGTCGAGCGTAAGGGGTGTGTCGTGATGAGTTTCAAATCTCTAATCAAGCGGGCCGAGAACGTAGACAAGGAATTTCAGGAATTCCAATCGGATCTGGCGGAAGCAATCGAGGACTGCCTTTCGACCAATGGGCAGGGTTCCGAAGATGCGGAAGTGCCGGCAAACGAGGACACTGGCCCTGCTGAAGGCGAAAGCGACGCGCCGTCCGTGAGGTTGACGCCGCACACACAGACCCGGCTTGCTGCCCTGGAGGCCGTCGCCGGCCTTTTCCGGGACGGGCAAGGCCACTTGGAAGAGATCGAAACCAGATTGGCCGAGATAGCCACCGCGCATCGCATGACGCGCGAGGTTCTGAACGTCCTGTATCGCGACACCCTAAGGGCCAATGAGTTGGAACTGGCCAATATCGCTTTGACGACGGAACACAAGACCTTGTCGGAACAATTGCTCGACACCACCCGCAAGCTGCGCGAACTCGACCGTGCAGCCGAGGTCTGGCAACAGCGCGAGGCCGGCATAGTCCAGGACCGCGAGTCGCTGCGTACAGCGCTTGCGAAGGCACGGCTCGAGCTCGTGGAAATGGGCAATGAGAGTGCAAGGCGCGAAACGCAGTTCGGCGAGATCGTCAAGGCTCTGACCGTCAAAACCGTCGAGGTCGACAGACGCGCAAGCGAGAACAAGCTGCTGCGCGAAAAGCAGGTCGGCCTTTCGGTCGAGCTCGAGCAGGCGCAAAAGCGGGAGACCGAGGCTCGGCATAAACTGGACGAGTTCGCGGCAACTCACGCCAACGAAACCGCGCACATAGCCGAGCTGTTGGGCCAACTCGGCAGGCACGAGAAGGAAGGAGCCCGGCTGCAGAAGTCACTGGAGACCACGCATGCCCAGCTTGCCGAGGCAACCGAGGCGGCCCGCATCGTGGAAAGCGACAGCGCTGCCGAACGGGCGCGCGCCCACGCGGAGATGCGCGGCCTGCGTTCCGAGATAGAGGAGTTGCGATCGAGGCTGGAGAAGGCATCCAGCGACAGCAGCGAAACCTCCGCCGAGATCACCCTGCTCAGAACCCAGGCTAACGATTTCGCGACCGAGCGCCGGATCGCGGAGGAAAGGCTTGTCGCTCTCAAAATTGAGAGCGAAGGCGACAAGAAAAACCTGTCGGCGGTCAGCACCAACCTATCGGAGCTCTCATTGCAACTGGCTTCAGACCAGATACAGCTCGATATCCAGAGGCAGGAATGCGAAGATCTGCGCGCCGAAATCGTGACTCTTGACGCGCGCATTAAGGAATTGCTGCCCTACGAGCGGTTGCACCGAGTGACCGACGCGAGATCGCGCAAAGACGCTGTGTTGCCCACAAATGGACATATCGTCGAAGCTGCGCCGCGCGCGAGGCGCACATCTCGACGTCAGATGCGCGCTAATGCTGGGTAGCGCAATGCCCGGAAACCGGTGTCGCCGCGGGAACATCGTTGCGACGAGATAAGTTGCTCACCCCTCATTAACCATTCGTTAACCATTCCCTCGCTAGCGTTTACCTCTCAGTAAGGATTCGCCAGCCGTGACCTTTGCCGCTCCCCTCGAGGCCAAATCCATTCGCTTTCGGGCTCGCTCTTTCGTCGCTTTCACGCTGACGCCGGAGATGCCGCTTTCGGAGTGGCTGCAGGGGCTGGATCACTGGATCGGCAACTCGCCGGGCTATTTTGCCGGGCGGCCGGTGCTGCTCGATTTGAACACTTTGAAGCCGGACCCAAGCGATATCGCGGCGCTGGTGGCTGAACTCGGCACGCGCGGCATCCGCATCTATGCCATCGAGCTTGAAGGCGCGTCGCTCGACGCCGATCTGCCGCCGGTTTTGGTCGGCGCCAAGGAGGCGACGACGGATGGGCTGCTGCCTGGCCGCAAGGGCAGGGCGGAGGTTTCGGACAAAGTCCAGGTTTCGGACAAGGCCGAGGTGCCGGAAACGCGCACAGAAGCAGGTGCGGCTGGCAAGGGCAAGGCTGGCGCAAGCAAGACCGATGAAAGCGAGCCGCAGGCTGGGCATTACGATTCGGGCACGCTGATGATCAAGGCGCCCATCCGCTCCGGCCAGGCGATCATGCATCCGCATGGCGATGTCATCGTGCTCGGCTCGGTCGCGTCGGGTTCGGAGATCGTGGCGGCCGGCTCGATCCATGTCTATGGCACCCTGCGCGGGCGTGCTTCGGCGGGGGCGCTCGGCAACACCGCCGCGCGCATCTTCTGCCGCCGCAATGAGGCCGAGCTTCTGTCGGTCGACGGCTGGTACATCACCGCCGAGGAAATGGAAGGCGTGTCGCGCGGCAAACCGGTGCAGGCCTTCCTCGACGGCGAGGGCCTGCGTGTCGAGACATTGAGCTAAAGCGCTGACTGAGACAAAGGCCGGCAAGCCGGCCCGAGATAACAAACGACAACAACGGAGGCTTTTTTGATGGGCAAGGTAGTGGTGGTCACTTCGGGCAAGGGGGGCGTCGGCAAGACCACCTCGACGGCAGCGCTTGGAGCGGCCGTGGCCAAGACCGGCAAGAAGGTGGCGCTCGTCGATTTCGACGTCGGCCTGCGCAATCTCGACCTGATCATGGGCGCCGAGCGGCGCGTGGTGTTCGACCTCGTCAATGTCATCCAGGGCACGGCCAAGCTGTCGCAGGCGCTGATCCGCGACAAGCGCGTCGAGACGCTGTTCCTGCTGCCGGCCTCGCAGACGCGCGACAAGGATGCGCTGACCGAGGAAGGCGTCGGCGAAGTCATCGACAAGCTGCGCTCGGTGTTCGACTACGTGTTCTGCGACAGCCCGGCCGGCATCGAGCGCGGCGCGCAGCTCGCCATGCGCTTTGCCGACGAGGCGGTCATCGTCACCAATCCGGAAGTGTCGTCGGTGCGCGATTCCGACCGCATCATCGGCCTGCTCGACGCCCGCACCATGCGCGCCGAACAGGGCGAGCAGATCGCCAAGCACGTGCTGGTCACCCGCTATGACGCGGGGCGGGCCGCGCGGGGTGAAATGCTCTCCATCGACGACGTGCTGGAAATCCTGTCGGTGCCGCTGCTCGGCATCATTCCGGAGAGCCAGGATGTGCTCAGGGCCTCCAACCTCGGCGCGCCGGTCACGCTGTCCGAGCCGCTCAACACCGCGGCCAAGGCTTACCTCGATGCCGCAAGGCGGCTGGAAGGCGAGGACCTGCCTGTCATCGTGCCCTTCGAACGCAAGGGCTTTCTCGATCGTCTTTTGGGAAGGAGGGCGGCATGAACCTGCTCGACATTTTCAAGCGGCGCTCCAGTGCGCCGGTGGCGCGCGAGCGGCTGCAGGTGCTGCTGGCCTATGAGCGCCGCAACCGCAACCAGCCCGACCTCGTCTCCATCCTGCGCGAGGAGATCATGGCCGTCATCGCCAAGCATGTGCAGATCGACCAGGATTACCTGCAAATCTCCATGGACCGCGGCGAGACCATGTCGACGCTGGAAATCGACATCCAGATCCCCAACAAGAGCGCCGTGCCGATGGCGATCTCGGCCTAGCTTTTCACCCTCCCCCTTGTGGGGAGGGTCGGCTCGCAGTCGCAGCGAAGTGGAGATTGCGGGACGGGGTGGGGGCAGCGCGACGTTGCGAGATCTATCTCCTGCAAGGCCAGCACCAGCACCCCCACCCGGACCTGCGGTCCGACCTCCCCACAAGGGGGAGGTGGGGAGCCAGCGCCTCACACCGCGTCGAACACAACCGTCTGCGCCAGCCCGCCGCCCGTTCGGTTCTCCAGCGTTACGGTTCCCCCGTAGCGCTCGATGATCTCCTTGGCGATGGCAAGGCCCAGACCGGCGCCGGGAACGGATTGCTGGCGGCCGGGGTCGACGCGGAAGAAGGGCTCGAAGGCCTTGTTGATGAGGTCGGGCGGGATGCCCGGCCCGTTGTCGGAAATGGTCAGCACGGCGCGCTTGCCGGCGATGGCAAGATCCACGCTGCAGGCCTTGCCGTGGGTGGCGGCGTTGACGATCAGGTTGCGCAGCGCCCGGCGCAGGCCGAGCGCGCCGGCGCGCACCGAAACCTTGTCGAGGTGGCCGATGGAGACGGCATGGCCGAGCATGACCATTTCGGCCGATATGTCGTGCACCATCTTTTCCAGGTCGAGCGGTTCGACGGCGTCCTGGTTCACCTCCTCGCGCACCAGACGGATGGCGCTGTCGGCGATGCGGTCGAGTTCGTCGAGGTCGTGAAGCCATTTGTCACGCTCCTCGTCGAGGAATTCGGCGCGCAGCCGCATGCGCGTCATCGGCGTGCGCAGGTCGTGACCGGCGGCGGCCACCAGCCGCATGCGGCTTTCCATGGCGGTCCGCAGCCGCGACGAAAGCTGGTTCAGCGCATGCGCCGTCGCCTTGACCTCGGCAGAACCGACTTCGGGCACCGCCGCCAGCACGCCGTCGCTGCCGATCTTGGAGACGGCTGTTTCCAGCATCTCCAGCGGCCGGATGAGCACCGAGGTGAAGTAGACCGAGACGGCGGTGGCGCCGGCCACGATCAGCGATATCCAGCCGGCCAGCACCAGCCACTCGCGCCCGGGCGGATCGATATGGGGAATCTCTACGATCGCCCAGCGGCTATCGGGCAGGCGCACCGAGGCATGCTGGCCGGGCGCGTCCGGCCTGTCGCTGACGATGGCCAGCAGGTCGAAACCGCGACGGCGCAGCAGATCGTTGAGCATGGCGGTCTTCGGCCGGTCCACCTTGCCGTCGGCCGGACCGTCGCTGAATTGCACGCGCAGCACATCCGGAATAGGGCCGGGCAGCAGCCGCACCACCAGTTCCATCTGTTGGGCGACCCAGGGCACGGTCAGCTCCGGCGGCGGCCCGCCGCCGCGCACGCTGATGACGGCGGCCGTCGCCAAGCCGACGACGCCGACGATCGAGGCGACCAGCAGCAGGATGAGGCGGCGGCGCAGCGAGTTCACGCCTGCGCCTCCACCGTCTCGACACGCGCGGTGAGCTGGTAGCCGCCATTGCGCACCGTCTTGAACAGCGGCCCGTCGCCGGTGTCGGTGAATTTGCGGCGCAGTCGGCTCATCAGCACGTCGACCGAGCGTTCGAGCGGGTCGCGTTCGCGGCCTTGCGTGAGATCAAGCAGCTGGTCGCGCGACAAAAGCCGGCCGGGACGGTCGAGGAACACTTGCAAAAGGTCGAACTCGGCGCCTGTGAGGTCGACAGCCGCGCCTTGCGCGTCCGTCACCTTGCGGGTGTCCGGCTCCAGCCGGTAGCTGGCGAAGCGATAGATGCGGGCGCGAGGCGGGGCGGGCGCGTCCTCGGGCGTCGAGCGCCGCAGCACGGCGCGGATGCGGGCGGTAAGTTCGCGCGGGTTGAACGGCTTGCCGAGATAGTCGTCGGCGCCGAGTTCGAGACCGATGATGCGGTCGACATCCTCCTTCAGCGCCGTCAGCAGGATCACCGGAATGTGCGGCTTGCGATCGCGCAAGGCACGGCAGATGTCGAGCCCCGAACCATCAGGCAGCATGACGTCGAGGACGATGAGGTCGAACTGGCCGAGACCCAGCTTCTGCTCGCACTCACGCCGGTCCGCCGCCACCGAGACGCGAAAGCCCTGGCCGTCGAGGTAGCGGCCGAGAAGCGTCCTGATCTCGCGATCGTCGTCAACGACGAGGATATGGGGTTGTGACTGCATCATCGTGCCCTTGCCCGTAATGGCCGTGATTATAGGG
Source organism: Mesorhizobium opportunistum WSM2075 (assembly GCF_000176035.2). Lineage (NCBI taxonomy): Bacteria > Pseudomonadati > Pseudomonadota > Alphaproteobacteria > Hyphomicrobiales > Phyllobacteriaceae > Mesorhizobium > Mesorhizobium opportunistum. The sequence goes on from NC_015675.1 coordinate 3,350,878, forward strand.
AGAGCGCGCATAAGCGGCATGGAAAATTGCAACGCAATGTTTCCGGCGGCCCGCTGGAAACATTCGGAAACAAATTGCCCCTTTGCGGAAACCTTCGGCAACACGCCGACGCGAAGCGGACAAACAGGCTTCCTATCCTCATGGCCGTCCGATGCATGAGAGAAAGGAACATCGTCATGCGAAGCAGACTTCTTGCGCTCGGCCTGTTTTCCGTCGCCGCGGTTCACCCCGTGCTGGCGGCGCAGCCCGATCCCGCCACGGCGCCTGGCGATGCGCCACCGATGGCAATACAGGGTGGACCGGACCATGGCCCAATGCCATGGTTCGGCCAGAATGGGCCGACGCGGCATGGTCCGCAAAATTGGGGTCCGCAAAGCTCGGGTCCGCAGGAAGGCTTTGGCCCCCGGCGCATGGGACCGCCGCCGGAATTCATGCTCGCCGCCCGGCTGGCCGCGCTCGAGACCCGCGTCGGCATCCGCAGCGAACAGCTCGATGCCTGGCGGGACTATACCAGCGCGCTGCAAGCCGTGCTGACCCCGCCACGGCATGATCGTGGCCCCGGTGCCACTGGCGGTCCTGATGCCGGCGGGCCCGAGGCCAAGGGTCCAGATGTCAAGGGTCCCGATGCGGGTCCGGGCGGCAAGGCCGATGCCTTCGCCTTCCAGGAAAGACTGGCCGACGAGGTCACGGCGCGCGCGGCTTCGGCCGCCAAGCTGAAGGACGCGATCGCCGAGCTGCGCACCAAGCTCACCCCCGAACAGCTCGAAATCCTCGCTTCGGCGGAACGCCCCCACAGGCCACGCCACGGGCCACCCCCCGGTCCCTGGGGCGGCCCGCCGGATGACGCAGCCGGACCAGGAGGGCCGCCCGACCAGGGCGGACAGCTTCCGCCACCCCAGCCCGGGAATGGCTGAACCCTGACCGGCCGCGCCGGCCGGCCCGGTACCCAACCCGTTCTCGGGCCGGCCGGTTTTTTCAAGGGAATGGCGGCCGCACCATCCCACCGTTTCAAAGCAAAAAATGGAAGCACGGCAATGTGGGAAGCCATGATGATGCTGCGGCTGATGGCATCGATGAGCCCGCGATTCTCGCTCGGCCAGCGCGCCAACCATGCCATGCCGCCAGTCCTGCCGGTCGATACGCTGAAGGGCGCGATCCGCCTGAGCTTCGCAGCCTGGCGGCTGTCGCTGCCGCTTTCACAGCAGCCCGATAGCCACGGACATCATGACCGCAAGATCGCGTAAGACATGGGCGAGGGTTGGCATACTCTCGTCGATGGGCATAATGGGGTCGGTGGGCATCTCGTCCGGATCCCCGATCCTCGGGTACGCTCCGGCCGCGGAGAAGGAGCGCGACATGGGCCGCTTCGAAGCACTGCTCGACGCCCCCCGCACGCCGGCGTGGCCCATCGTCTCGATCGCCATGACGGGCGACCAAACTTGCCCATGCCGGCACGCACTCTCCGCCGCTCCCGCGATCCGGAGCTTCAAGCGACAGCAACTCCAGCGAAAGATCGAGGCCATGCATCTCAAGCCTAGCCAGTCCGCTTTGTCGGCCAAGACCCGCCGGCTCGCGCCGTGGACGGCGGTGCTCGCCGCCACCCTTGTCCTGGCGGCCTGTTCGCAGGAGCAGAGCAAGACCCCCGCCGGCATGGGCGGCGTCGGCAAACCGGAAGTCGGCGTCGTCACGCTGCATCCGCAGTCGGTTGCCATCACCGCCGAATTGCCGGGGCGCACGGCCGCTTCGCTGATCGCCGAGGTGCGCCCGCAAGTGGACGGCATCATCCAGCAGCGTCTGTTCAAGGAAGGCGCCGAAGTGGTGGTCGGGCAGCCGCTCTACCTCATCGACCCGGCCAGCTACAAGGCAGCCTATGACAGCGCGGTGGCGTCGCAGCAGAAGGCGGAAGCGGCAGTGCCGACCGCGCAGGCCAAGTTCGACCGCTATGCCGGCCTTTTGAAGCAGAATGTTGTTTCCAAACAGGATTATGACGATGCCGCCGCCACGCTGGCGCAGGCCCAGGCCGATGTGGCATCGGCGAAGGCCAGTGCGGAGACCGCGCGCATCAGCCTCGACCGCACCTCGATCACGGCGCCGATCGCCGGCCGCATCGACAAGTCGACGCTGACGCCGGGCGCCCTGGTTACCGCCAACCAGGAAACGGTGCTGACCACGATCCGTTCGCTCGATCCGATCAATGTCGACGTCACGCAGTCGAGCACCAATCTGCTCAATTTGCGCCAGGCGATCTCGGAAGGGCGGCTGAAGTTCAGCGGCCCCAATGTCAGCGTCAAGCTGAAGCTCGAGAACGGCACCATCTATCAGCAGACCGGCAAGCTGGAATTCGCCGGCGCCAATGTCGACCAGACCACCGGCACCTTCGCGCTGCGCGCCGAGTTCCCCAACCCGGACCGCCTGCTTCTGCCGGGCATGTATGTGCGCGCGCTGGTCGAGGAGGGCGTTGCCCAGAACAGCTTCCTGGTGCCGCAGCGCGGCGTCAGCCGCAACACCAAGGGCGAGGCGACCGCAATGGTCATCAACGCGGCGGGCAAGGTCGAGACACGTGTGCTCGCGGTGCGCAACAGCGTCGGCAACAACTGGCTGGTGGATTCCGGCGTCGGCGACGGCGACCGTGTCATCGTCGAGGGCATGCAACTGGTACGCCCCGGCGGCGATGCCACGGGCGTCGAGGTGACGATCGACGAGGCGACCGGCGAGATCAAGGACCGCGGGCAAACATCGGCCGTGCCCGCCGCATCCAAGACCGCCAGCAACCAGTCGACCGGGAACTGAGCGATGTCACTATTCTTCATCAACCGGCCGATCTTCGCATGGGTGATCGCCATCGTAATCATGCTGGGCGGCCTTCTGGCGCTCACCACGCTGCCGATCTCGCAATATCCGCAGATCGCGCCGACCACGGTCAACATCAGCGCCACCTATCCGGGCGCCGATGCGCAGACGGTGGAGAATTCGGTGACCAAGGTCATCGAGCAAGGCATGACCGGCATCGACAATCTCGACTACATGACGGCGACCTCGACCTCGACCGGCTCGGCCTCGATCACGCTGACCTTCACCAGCTCCGCCGATCCCGACACCGCACAGGTGCAGACGCAGAACAAGCTGCAGCTGGTGCAGTCGCAGCTGCCGCAAGTGGTGCAGAGCAACGGCATCACCGTCTCCAAATCCTCGACCGGCTTCCTGATGGTCATCGGCTTCGTCTCCAGCGACGGCAAGATGAACTCGACCGATCTCGCCGACTATGTCGACGCCACCGTCAACGACACGCTGAAGCGCGTCGAAGGCGTCGGCTCGACGCAGCTTTTCGGCTCCGGCTATGCCATGCGCATCTGGCTCGACCCCGACAAGCTCGCCAAATACGCGCTGATGCCGAACGACGTGGCGACCGCCATCGAGGCGCAGAACACGCAGGTGTCGGCCGGCCAGCTCGGCGGCCTGCCAGCGCGCAAGGGCCAGCAGCTCAACGCCACGGTGACGGCCAAGAGCCGGCTGCAGACCGCCGAACAGTTTCGCAACATTATCCTAAAGAGCCAGACCGACGGCTCGCTGGTGCGCCTCAATGACGTCGCCACCGTCGAACTCGGCGCCGAAAGCTACACGACGCAGGCCAATTACAACGGCAAGCCGGCGGCGGGTGTCGCCGTCAACCTGGCGACGGGCGCCAACGCCATCAGCACGGCGGAAGCGGTGCGCACGACGATCAACCGGCTGAGCTCGACCTTCCCGCAAGGCGTCGAGGTCGTCTACCCCTACGACACGTCGCCCTTCGTGCGGCTGTCGATCGAGGAGGTGGTCAAGACGCTGGCCGAGGCGATCGTGCTGGTGTTCCTGGTGATGTTCATCTTCCTGCAGAATTTGCGCGCCACCATCATCCCGACCATCGCCGTGCCGGTGGTGCTGCTCGGCACGTTCGGCGTGCTTTCCCTGTTCGGCTATTCGGTCAACACGTTGACCATGTTCGCGATGGTGCTGGCCATCGGCCTCCTGGTCGACGACGCCATCGTCGTCGTCGAGAATGTCGAGCGCGTCATGGCGGAGGAAGGACTGCCGCCCAAAGAGGCGACGCGAAAATCGATGCACGAGATCACCGGCGCGCTGATCGGCATCGCCACCGTGCTGTCGGCCGTGTTCGTGCCGATGGCCTTCTTCGGCGGCTCGACCGGCATCATCTACCGTCAGTTCTCGGTGACCATCGTCTCGGCCATGGTGCTCTCGGTGCTGGTGGCACTGGTGCTGACGCCGGCACTTTGCGCCACGATCCTGCGGCCGCCCAAGGACCATGCGACGCAGACCGGCCCGTTCGGCTGGTTCAACCGCACCTTCGACCGCGGCACGACGGCCTATCGCGACGGCTCGCACGGCATCATCAACCGGTCTTGGCGCTTTCTTGCCGTTTTCCTCGCCATCGTCGTCGCCATGGGCTGGATGTTCGCCCGGCTGCCGAGCTCGTTCCTGCCGGAAGAGGACCAGGGCATCCTGATCACCAGCGTGCAACTGCCGGTCGGCGCCACGCAGGACCGCACCGAGCGCGTGCTGAAGCAAGTGACCGACCACTATCTCAATGACGAAAAGGACGCCGTCGAAGGCGTCTTCACCGCCTCCGGCTTCGGCTTCGGCGGCGCCGGGCAGAATGTCGGCATCGGTTTCGTGCGGCTGAAGGATTTCAGCCAGCGCAAAACGGCGGCCTCGGCGGCGCAGGCGATCGCCGGCCGCGCCATGGGCGCCTTCTCCAAGATCAGGGACGCGCAGGTCTTCGCGCTTGCCCCTCCCGCCATCCAGGGTTTTGGCAACACCAACGGCTTCGACTTCTACCTGCAGGACGTCAACGGCGCCGGCCATGACGCGCTGATCCAGACGCGCAACCAGCTCCTGGCCTTGGCCGGGCAAAGCAAGCTGCTCGCCAACACTCGGCCCAACGGCCAGGAGGACCAGCCGCAATTCTCGGTCGACATAGACCAGGAAAAGGCAAGCGCCCTGGGCGTCAGCCTCGCCGACATCAACAACACGCTGTCGAGCGCCTGGGGCAGCGACTACGTCAACGATTTCATCGATCGCGGGCGGGTGAAGCCGGTCTATATGCAGTCGGATGCGAACTTCCGCATGCAGCCGGAAGACCTCGACAAATGGCAGGTCCGCAATGCCAGCGGCGCCATGGTGCCGTTCTCGGCCTTCGCCTCCAGCCACTGGACATTCGGCTCGCCCCGGCTCGAGCGCTACAATGGCTCGGCGGCGGTCGAGATCCAGGGCGCGGCGGCCACGGGCATCAGCTCCGGCGCGGCGATGGACGAGATCGACAGGCTGATGGCGCAACTGCCCGCCGGATATTCCCACGAATGGACCGGGCTGTCGCACCAGGAGCGGCTTTCCGGCAACCAGGCGCTGTCGCTCTACGCGATCTCGGCGCTGGTCGTGTTCCTGTGCCTGGCGGCCCTTTATGAAAGCTGGTCGATCCCGTTCGCGGTCATGCTCTCGGTGCCGATCGGCATCTTCGGCGCGCTGGTGGCGGCCACGCTGTTCGGCCAGACCAACGACGTCTATTTCAAGGTCGGCCTGCTGACCACGATCGGCCTTGCCGCCAAGAACGCCATCCTGATCGTCGAGTTCGCCATCGAGCGACAGACAGCCGGCATGGGGCTGGTCGAGGCGACGCTGGAGGCGGCGCGACAACGGTCGCGGCCGATCCTGATGACGTCGCTGGCTTTCATCCTCGGCGTCACCCCGCTCGCCATCGCCAGCGGCGCCGGCTCGGGGGCGCAGAACTCGGTCGGTATCGGCGTCATGGGCGGCATGATCGCGGCGACGGTGATCGGCGTCTTCCTGGTGCCGCTGCTGTTCGTCACGGTGCGGCGCATCTTCAAGGGCAGGGCGGCCAAACCAAGTACTGGGCCAAGTACTGGGCCAGATACCGGACAAGGTACGGGCGAGGCGCCGGTGACGGCCAACCAGCAATAGGAAGCTTTACATGAGAGGTTTGGAACGTGGCCCGGTGGCCGCGGGGCGGCTCTTCGTGCCCATGATAACGGCAGTTTTGCTCGCAGGATGCGTCGTCGGCCCGGACTATCGGACGCCCATCCTGGCGATGCCGGCGAACTGGAGCGGTGAGAGGCCGACGAAATCCGTCCAGCCGGCGCAACTGTCGCGATGGTGGCAGCGGCTGCGCGATCCGCAGCTCGACACGCTTGTCGAGGAAGCGGTTGCCGGCAATCTCGACGTCGCCACCGCGAAGGCCAAGATCCGCGAGGCCCGCGCCAGCTATCGCCAGACCGCCGCCACATTGCTGCCATCCGTGGACGGATCCGGATCGGTCACCCGCAACAAGTCGGCCGATACAACGACGGGCAGCAATGCCACCTACACCGAGTATCAGGCCGGCTTCGACGCGAGCTGGGAACTTGACCTGTTCGGCGCCAACCGCAGGGGCCTCGAGGCCGCGCGCTATGGTGTGGATGCGTCCGAGCAGGAATTGCGCTCGACGCTTTTGACCCTGGTTGGCGATGTCGCATCCACTTACACCCAGGCGCGCGGTTACCAGGCCCGGATCGCGCTCGCCCGGCGCTCGGCCGTGTCGCAGCGGCAGACCGCCGAACTCACCCGCACCATGGCGCTGGCAGGGTCGGCGACGGCCGCTGACGTCGCCAAAGCGATGGGGCAGGCGGCCAGCACCGAGGCCTCGGTGCCGACGCTGGAAGCAAGCTATGCCGAGGCCGTGCATCGTCTGTCGGTGCTGACCGGCCGGCCGCCGGCGGCACTCAGCGAGCGGCTGAAGCGCAGCAAGCCGATCCCGTCGCCGCGCCTGCCGATGCCGACCGGGATTCCCGCCGACATCCTGCTGTCGCGCCCCGACGTCCTCATGGCTGAGCGGCAATACGCGCAATACACCGCCAAGGTCGGCCAGGCAGAAGCGGCGCGTTATCCGTCGGTCAGCCTGACGGGAAACATCAGCACGGCGGCCCTCGATCTCGGCGATCTCGGCAAGAATTCGTCGATCGGCTGGTCCTTCGGGCCGACGCTCAGCGTGCCGCTGTTCAACGCCGGCCAGCTGCAAGCGGCGGCCGACGTCGCCCGGGCGCAGCGCGACCAGTATTTCATCGCCTACCGGGCTTCTGTGCTGACCGCGCTGGAAGATGTGGAGAATGCGCTGGTGCTGATGGCGCAGGAGCGCATCCGGATCGGCAAGCTTGCCTCGTCGGCGAAATCCTACGGCGAGGCGGCGAGTCTCGAAGGCACGCTCTACAAGGCCGGCGAGACCAGCCTTCTCGATGTGCTCGACGCGCAGCGCTCGCTCTATTCCGCCGAAGACTCGCTGCTGCAAAGCCGCGTCCTCCTGGCGACCAACTACATCGCCCTCAACAAGGCGCTCGGCGGCGGTTGGGACGGCACGGTCGACAGCGGCAGGCCCGAAATCGTCGACGTCAAGACCGGGCCACGGCTGGCGTCGAAGGCGGCGGCGCAGTGACCAAAGGGGGGCCATGCTGAACCGTGATTGTCGTCTGAACTTGGCATCAAGACGGGCGCGCTGATGAAAACGGGCGGCCCGCCAGGCTGGCTGTGCCCTTATCAACGCCTCCGCGCTGCCTCACGACAGGCGGGCCGGTTCACCCTATTGCCATGCTCCGGGAAGGTTTTCGCCGGGCGGCATGGGAGGATGAAGTCAATTGACATCGACGCCGGTTGCCAGTCGCGAAGCGGCGCCTTTGCCTGTCGCGGCGCTGATGGGCGCCATGGTGTCGATCCAGATCGGTGCCACCTTCGCCAAGACCTTGTTCCCGGTGATCGGCGCACAGGGCACGACGACGCTCAGGCTCGTCGTCGGCGCGCTGATGCTGATCGCGGTGCTGCGGCCCTGGCAGATGCGGCCTTCGCGCGCCACCTTGCCGTGGCTCATCGCCTATGGGGTGACGCTCGCAGCACTCAACCTCTTGTTCTACGCGGCACTTGCCAGGATCCCGCTCGGCGTTGCCGTGGCGCTGGAATTCTCCGGCCCGCTGCTGGTGGCGACGCTGACCTCGCGGCGCGCCAGCGATTTTGCCTGGATCGCGCTTGCGGTCGCCGGCATCGTGCTGTTGTCGCCGTTCATCCGTTCGCTGCAGCCGCTTGACCCGGTGGGGGTGGTGCTGGCACTGGCGGCCGGTGGCTTCTGGGCGCTCTACATCGTGCTTGCCCAGAAGGCCGGCGCGGAACTCGGCTCGCGCACGACCGCCTACGGCATGGCGATCGCCGCCGTTCTGGTGTTGCCCTTCGGCGTGGCCGAGGCCGGCATGGGACTGCTTTCGCCATCGATCCTGGTCAGCGCATTGCTCGTCGGCCTGTTCTCCAGCGCGCTGCCGTTCTGGCTGGAGATGGTGGCGCTGACCCGGATGCCGGCCCGCATCTACGGCACGCTGACCTGCCTGGAGCCGGGGCTGGGCGCGCTCGCCGGCTTCCTGTTCCTGCACGAGAGCCTGACCGCACCGCAACTGGCCGGCATCGCTGCCGTCATCGTCGCTGCCGCCGGTACGGCAGTGACGTCGAAGCCGCCGGTGCCGTCGCCGGAGTAGGGGTAGCGGGCAGGCGAACGCGCGAAAACTGGTTCAGCGTTCGCCCCCGCCGTCAGCGAGCATTGCCTCGATCCGGCCGAAATACGTTCGCTGTTTTTCTCGTCAGAATTTTACGCTGAGGTTTGCCTTGGCGCCATTGTCGACCGCTCCGCCGCCGAACTGGCCGGTGTAGGACAGGCCGAGCGTGGCGTTGGAGGCAAGCGGCAGATCGACCCCTGCCTCGACTAGCGCGCTGTCCTTGGCGATCGGCACGCCGGCGATGGTGAAGGCGTCGCCGCCGGCGAAGGCAAAACTGGAGGTCGGCGTGACATCGCCGAAGGCATGGCGCCAGCCAAGCGTGCCGCGCGCGGTGGCGCCGATGCCGCCAAGCATGAAGTCGGTCGAGCCTCGCAAGCCGAGCGTGGTGAAGGTGGCGTCGGCGGTGCGGCCCTGGCTGGTGAGTGCGGCTGGGCCGCCCGTCTCGGTGAAACCGTCGGTGTGGACGCTGACATAGGCAAAGTTGGCGAACGGCTCGAACTTGAAGCTGCCGCCGGTCCCGGCCCTGTAGGCGAGTTCGCCGAAGATTTGCGCGGTGCTGGCATCGTAGTCGGCCGACAGCCCATCGGCAAAACCGTTGAAGGTGACGGAGCGATGCGTCGAAAGGCTGCTCCAAGAGTAGGCGGCGCCGGTGCGGAAAGCGATGGCACCCCAGTTGGTGCCGCCATAGAGACCGAGATGGTAGCTGTCGCTCTTGCCGGAGGATTGGCGCGCGTCGGCATCGAATGAGGAATGGCTGTAGCCGCCGAGAACGCCGACGCGCCAACCGCCGGCCAGCGTGTCGGCGCCGGCCAGCAGGCCGCCGGTCGATCGATCGAAGGCGGCGGCGTTGCCGTCACTATCGGTCTTGCCCCAGGAGCCGAAGGCCTGGCCCCAGACGGCAAAGCGGTCGGTGTCGGCGGCGACCATTTCAGGCCCGCCTTCGCCATAGGCCATGACCGGGAGGGCAGCCCTGCCTGTATCGCCGAAGGCCGCACGGATTCGGGAAGTCGCGGCGTCGCGCACGAAGCGGCTGTCCTCGACCAGCATGCCCTTGGCCGAAGCGTGGATCTCGCCGGAAAGCTGGTCGAAAGCGTCCTGGGCAGCGGCTTCGCTCGGCAATGCAAAGATGGCATCGAACAGCGTATTGCCGCTGCCAAGACTTTCCGCGCCGCCGCCGGTGGCGATCTGGTTGGGCGTCAGGCCGACGGCGGCGAAGGTCTTTGCCTGCACCACATCGAGATAGACATGCTTCGGGTCGTAATTGGCGACAAGGCCGACGAAGGGGCCGGCTCCGGTCAGCGTATAGGTGCCGGTGACGCCCGTATCGGCTTGCAGCACGGTGTAGTGCGTGCCCAGCACATAAGGCGCTGCGTCCGTCTTGACCACGTCGAGGACAGCGCCGTCGGCGATCGTCGCCGTTCCCGTCGCCATGATGAGATCGGACTGGCCGGTCGAGGTCAGCTCGACCTGGTAGATCGAGCCCGCCGCCTGGTCGACATTTCCCGCGACATGGAGCGTGCCGATCGAATTGCCCGGCGCGATGATGCCGCCCGACTTTGCGACGATGCCGCCGACTGTGCCGTTGCCGCTTAATATGCCGCCGGAGACCGTCACCAGCGAGCTAGCCAGCGAACCGTTCACGGCCAGCCGTCCGCCGACCACGTAGGTGGCGCCGGTGAAGCCGCTCGAATCCGCCGTCAGGTTCGTCGTGCCGGCGACCTGGTTGATCGTGCCGGCGCCGCCGATCGCCAGGGCGAAGGCGTAGTTCGTGTCGGTATGATCGAAGTTGATTGTGCCGTCGCCCGATCCGAATTGCACGCTCGCGGCATTGAGCAAGCCCGGCGCCAGCGCAGCCGCACCGGTCGCGCCACCGATGTTGAGCGTGCCGACGGAGCCGACATGGCTGGCAATGGTCACGATACCCGCGGCTGAAACGATGCCGCCGTTCGAAATCGTCAATGTGCCCGCACCGTCGAGGCCAACCGTCAGGCCGGCGCTGCTGGTCCAGGTCGCGCCAGCTCCGTTGACCGTCGCCGTGCCGGTCGAGCCTGGATTGTAGCCGACATAGCCCCAGGCATTGGTGACCGTGCCGCCATTCAAGACATTCAGTGTGCCGGTTCCGAGGTTGCCGAGATAGAGGTCGCCGCTGTTGGCCCAAATCGAATTCGCACCAGCCACGGTCACCAGACCCGTTCCTGTAGCGACGCCGCCAACCGTTGCGGCAGCGCTCTTGACGCTTCCCCCATTTGAGATGGCCAGCGTGCCGGTACCCGCGGTGCCGACGGACAGGGCCGAGCTGTTGATCCAGCTCGAGCCCGCGCCGTCGACGATCACCGTACCGGTGGAGCCGACCGAGTTCCCCAGGTGGCCGACAGTGTTTTTCACCGTGCCGCCCTGGATCGTCAGCGTGCCGACACCGCCGCCGCTGACGCCGACATAGAGAGCCGAACTGCTGTTCCATGTAGAACCCGCCCCGGTGACCAAAGCGGTGCCGACGGAGTAGTTGCCGACATAGCCCAAGACGCTGTCGACAGCGCCCCCGTTCGAAATGGTCAATGTGCCAGTCCCGCTCTGGCCGACAACGAAAAGATTCCCGCTGCTGGTCCATTTAGAGCCCATGCCGTCGACAATCGCGGTGCCGTTCGAGGCAGCACTGTAGCCAATATAGCTCGAACCGCTGTCGACCGTGGCGCCGCCCGAGATTGACAGCGTGCCGGCGCCGAGACCGCCGACGATCAGCGTGCCGCTGTTTGTCCAGGTCGACTTCTTTCCGTCGACGAACACCATGCCGGTCGAGCCCGCCTTCGCGCCAACAGTCCCCGAGGCGTTGCTTACCGCGCCGCCGTGGGTGATTGCCAGAGCGCCCGCGCCGAGATTGCCAACATAGAGATCGGAGGCATTGCTCCAGGTCGAGCCGGCCCCATCGACGAACACCGTGCCGGTCGAGCCCGCGAAGTCGCCAACATAGCCCAGGGCGTTGCTTACCGCGCCGCCGTTCGTGACCGTCAGCGCACCCTTGCCCTGATCGCCGATGAACAGATTGGAACTGTTTGTCCAGGTCGAGCCATCGACCGTCACCATGCCGCTGGAGCCTGCGGCATAGCCCGCATAACCCACCGAACTGGTGATCGCGCCGCCATTCGTGACCGTCAGCACGCCAAAGCCCGCGTTGCCGACCGCGAGGGCTCCGTTGGCCCAGGTCGAGCCGGCACCATCGACGGTCGCCGTGCCGGTCGAGCCCACCAGGTTGCCCACGATGCCGCTCAGGTTGCTGACCGCGCCGCCGTTCGTGACCATCAGCGCACCCTTGCCCTGGTCGCCGACGAACAGGTTGGAACTGTTTGTCCAGGTGGAGTCCGTACCATCGACCGTCACCGTACCGCTGGAGCCCGGATGCCAACCGATGGTGCCCACGGCATTGCTGACCACGCCGCCCTTGGTGATATCAAGCGTGCCGACACCGAATTCGGCGACATACAGGTCTCCACTGTTGGTCCAGGTCGAGCCGGCCCCATCGACGGTCACGGTGCCGGTGCCATAACCGAAGCCGACATGACCCACGGTGTCGCTCACAGCGCCGCCTTTTGAGATCGTCAAGGTGCCGGTGCTGTTGGTGCCCAAGGCAAGGAAGAGGTCCGAACTGTTGCTCCAGACCGCATCCGCGCCAACGACGCTCACGCTGCCGTTCGCGTCAGAAGCGTAGCCGAGAAAGCCGGCGGTGTCGGCGAGCGTGCCGCCGCTCGTGATGGTCAGCGAGCCCGAGTAGCTCGCAATGGTGCCGACAAACAGGTAGTGTGCGGCCGCATTTGGCGCATTGATCACGGCCGGGTGGGGGAATGTCGGATCGAGAGAAACGTCGTCTGCCGCTGTCGGCACCGACCCAGGGTTCCAGTTTCCCGCGGTAAACCAGTCCGTCGAAGCAGCGCCGGTCCAGATCTCGGCAGCCGTGGCGGCGATCGGCTGGCCAACACCGATCAGCGCCGTCGATGCCAGCGCCAGACATTTTAACGCCTTCGCCTTGCGGCACCCCAAACCATTCTGCGGCATTCAGTCCCCTCACATTACGGTCGTTTCGCCCTGAGGCTGACATCGCATCGCGGATAGAGATTGTCTTGGGCTGGGCCGCACTGGAATTGGACTGGGGTGAACAGCAGTCCATTTTGTGCCCACTGTGGCAGTTCGGTGCGATCGCGCAGGTGGGCCTGCGGACTACAGCAGGAGCCCATCCCCTATCTGGCGCTCGTCGGCGTATGGCCAAACCGGCGGCGAAAACAGCGATTGAAATAGGACACATCGCTGAACCCGCTTATCATGGCGATGTCGCTGACCCGCATGTCGTCATTGTGTCTTTGCGAGAGCATCTTGTGGGCCCGCTGCAAGCGCAATTCGAGGACGCGCTCGGTGAAGCTGGTGCCGGTCTCCTGAAGGAGATCGTGGACGTAGCGCGCCGACAGGCCAAGTTCTTGTGCGACGCCTTGGGCGGAGATGCCGGGGTCGGCGAAATTGTCGGCGATCTTGGCCATGATCGCCTGCAGGCGGGCGGCGCGCAGGCCCCGGAGGCCGGCCAGTTCGGCGCGCTGGCCTTTCGCGCCGGTCACCAGGCCGATCAAATCGACGATCGTTTCCGTCGCGTGTGCTATGAGATCTGGCGAGGCGAGGGGGCGGCCGGCTTCAAGCAGCTGGCAATAACGCTTGAGGAGATCGAGCGCTTCGTTTTCGGCGCCTATCTTTAATGCCAGCCTGTCGTCGATCTGCGGGAAGGCCTGTGTGAGGATGGCGCGCGGAACGACCACGTTCGTCCAGACGTTCCAGTCGGCACCGCCCATTTTCAGCGCTTCCGCTGCCGTGACCAGGACCGCTTCGCCCCGACCGACGCCGTATTCGCGGCCGGCCTGGGTCCCGGACAACAGGGTGTCGGCCTTGTTGATCAGCAGCAGGTATCCGTCATTGTCGTCATCGGCAATGTTGCTCGCCTTCCTCGTCGCATGCTTGATTGTTCCGGACATCTGGCCAAGAACCAGTTCTCCCACGGTCGTGGCTTCGATCGAGGCTTGGAAGGGCAGGTTTTCCGATGTGCCATATTCGACCGACCATATCTCCGCGACATGGATGTCCTGCCAGAGGGAAAACCGATCTCGTTCGCTGAGATGCGATGGCAACTGAGCCGATGAAAAGACCGTCTTTTGTGACAATGGTGCAACCCGATATGTATTCGCTAACTCTAATATATTGAGCGCGATGCTTCCCATTCCAAGAATAACCAGCGACAATAGCCGCCAGTATCAACTGATCGAATTCAAATCCTTAATCGAGATCAACCGCGCGTGGCGTCACCTGAAAGTATGACGCTACAAATTCCTTCGAGGCGAGATCGGAGCAAAATGGGGGGCGTGTGGAGAGACTGAGCAGTGAAGTTCTCTGTTCGATCATTGGCGATATCTATGATTGCGTCCTGGACCCCGACGGTTGGGCCGGGGTGATGATCCGGATCACCGGGGCTGTCGATGCGGCCTATACCACCATCGCGCTTGCCAGCACCGCCGGCAATCAAGGCCGCTTCGCGGCCCAATCGCCCTGGGATCCCGAACAGATGCGCGTGCTCCAGGAGGACTATGATTTTGACACGATTCCCGGGCTGAAGGCTGCGGTCGTCGGCGACGTCGACAGTCCTGTCGCGACGCTGTCGCAGATGAGCGAAGCCGAGCTCCAGCAGACTCCGTTTTTTCAGAATTGGGCCAAACCGCAGGGACTGCGCGAAGGCTGCATCACCAAATTCGTCCATACGCCGGACCGGATCGGGCTGATGGGTTGCACCACGCGGGCCAGCAGGGAGGCCATATCAGCCGAGGATCAGCGTTTCCTGGCGTTGCTCTCGCCGCATCTGCGCCGTGCGTCGCTGATCGGAGATCTGCTCGATCAGAGCCGCGTCACCGCCAATCTCTACCGCCAGGCACTCGACCATCTGGCGGTGCCTGTTGTCCTGACCGGAGCCAGTGGAGCGATCCTCCACGCCAATGGCGCCGCCGAACGGATGTTTTCCGCGCAAGGCCCCATTCTTTCGAGGAACGGCGTGCTCCAGGTTCAAAATCCGGCGGTGGCCCGCGCCCTGCTGGAAGCGATCGCCAGCGCGGCGAGCGCGGATTTTCTGCTTGGCTCCCGCGGCATTGGCCTGCCCATTTCGGCCCCGGGCCAGCCGCCCGCCGTGGCCTATGTGCTGCCGTTGAGCGAAGGAACGGCTCGCGCCGCTTTCCAGCCCGCATGTGCCGCCGTCTTCGTGTCGACGACGACGTCCTCTTCCCCGCTCCCCGAGGCCGTTCTCACCACCTTGTTCGACCTTACGCCGGCGGAGGCGCGGGTCCTGTTGCGCATCGGCAGCGGATTGTCCGCCTCGAAGAGCGCATCGTCTCTCGGCATCGGCGAAAACACGCTGAAAACGCATCTCAATCGTATCTTCGCCAAAACCGGTACGAGACGCCAAGCCGATCTCGTCAAACTCGTCTCGGACATAGGTACGCCGCTGGCGGTTCAGGCCTCAACAGGCTAAAGCCGCTCGCCGCCGAACACAGGCCACCGATCGACTGAGGCCGAATGGCCACACCGACCGAGAAAGCATTGCAGTGCTCTCCAGGACAATTCAGGTGCGGCCCAGCCCAAGACGGGACCGGCGGACAATGCAACACCGGGGACGCGACAACAGCTGGATCTCCGCGACGCATTTCGCGCGGGACCATAACCCTTGGGGCGGCAGACAAACAAATGAAAACCCTTCTTCTCGCGACAGTCTTCATTCTCGGGCCTGTCGGCATGGCCTGCGCGGCCGACATCAATGAGGTTTCGCCTGTTGCCGGCTACGACTGGTCCGGCCTCTATGCCGGCGTCGATGCCGGTTACGCGGCCGGAAAATCCAATCTCTTCATCGCCGGCGGCGGCTTCGGCGGCGGATCCGACCTCAACGTGCCGCTTGATCCGGACGGTTTTGTCGGCGGCATCCATATCGGCACCAACTACCAGATGGCGAACAACTTCGTGATCGGCGCCGAGGCTGATATCGCCTACAGCAATGCCGATGGACTGACACCTGTCGACACCGGCGGCGGTGGCGTCACCACATTGCTCAAGAGCGAACTCAAATGGCAGGGATCGGCGCGGCTGCGGGCGGGCTACGCGTTCGACCGGACCTTGCCCTACATTACCGCCGGCGTGGCCGCGGCCAAATATGAAGTGACCGCGATCAGCGCCGGCCCCGGCGGTGAAATACCGTTCCACGACGAGAGCCATGTCGGCTGGACGGTTGGCGCCGGAATCGAGCATGCCTTCACCGACAGATGGATCGCGCGGGCCGAATACCGCTACTCCGATTTCGGCAGCCAGGACCTCTCGTTGGCAGCCGGTCTTCCGACGGTGACGAGCGTCGATCTCCAGACGCACGATGTCCGGGTCGGCCTCAGCTACAAGTTCTGATCCACAAGGCCGAACAATACCCCGCGCCGGCTTTTTCGGCGCGGGCAACGCAATATTTCGGGGCAACATACAAACGATGAAAACCATTCTTCTTGCCATGGCGGTCATCACGCCTGTCGGTATGGCGTCGGCAGCGGACACCAACGTGGTTCTGCCGGGTGACACCACCTACAACTGGTCCGGGGCCTATATCGGCGCACAGGCCGGATATGCATGGGCAAATGCAAGGGTCGGCCAGACCTTTGCCCCGGGCAGCTTCGACGATTACGGCTGGGGATACAATCCGTCGGGTGGGTTCGGCGGCCTGTATGCCGGCGTCAATCATCAGTTCGATAGCGGGCTTGTTCTTGGCATCGAGGCTGACTACAGCTTTGCTGGCGTGAAGGACACGACGCATTATCGAGCGCTTGGTGTCGATGACCCGGCCTTTGGCGGTGAACTCAAACTGGATACGGTCGGCTCGCTACGCCTGAGAGCCGGCTATGCGGTGGATCGGTGGCTTCCCTTTGTCACCGGTGGCCTGGCGGTGGCAAGCTACAAGCACACCACCGTGAACCTTCCCGGCAGCACACCTTATGCCGACGTCAAGGGCACAGTCGCAGGCTATACACTTGGCGCCGGCGCCGAATACGCGGTTACCGACAATTGGCTGGTTCGCGGCGAATACCGGTTCGCCGATTTCGGCCGCCACACTTCTGTGCGCCACTCCTTGGTTAATGGTGCTCCTCTAAACCCGGATGCGGTCGACCTGACGACGCATGATCTGCGGATCGGCGTGGCCTATAAATTCTGACCGCCGAAGCCGCCAATCTCCCCTAGAGCGGGGAAATTGCGCTCAGCCGCTTCGCCAATCATTGCCACCATTCCCCTCATGGACTTCGCTGAAATGGAACCCATATTGAGTTCATGGAGCGTTGAGCGTGTCCTTCGCGCGGGTGGCCCTTCTTGCCGTGACCCTTGTCGTCGCGGCTGTCGTTTCTCCCTTCCCTTCGGCCGGGGGCGAGAGGGTTGCGTTGAGCGTCGCCATCGACGGCGCCATCGGGCCGGCAAGCACCAGGCAGCTCGAGGAAGCGCTTGACGTCGCCGCCCGGCGGGACGCCGCGGCACTCATCCTGAAGCTCGACACGCCCGGCGGGCTGGTTACTTCGATGCGCGAGATGATCGCCGACATCCTGGCCTCGCCGGTGCCGGTCATCGGCTATGTCGCGCCGGCCGGCGGCCACGCGGCGAGCGCCGGCACCTATATACTCTACGCCACCCATGTCGCGGCGATGGCGCCCGGCACCAATCTCGGAGCTGCAACACCGGTCGAGATGGGCGGGCTGCCGTCGCTTCCCGGCGGCGAGAAGGACAACGGCCCGGCTAAGGACCAGAAGGATGCCAACGGCCGGCCGGCCGGCGATGCGATGATGGCCAAGGTGACCAATGACGCCGTCGCCCTGATCCGCTCGCTCGCCGAATTGCGCGGGCGCAATGGCGATTGGGGCGAGAAGGCGGTGCGCGAGGCGGCGAGCCTGTCGGCCAATGCGGCGCTGCAGGAGCATGTGATCGACCTCGTCGCCCGTGACACCACCGAGCTGTTGCAGCAGGCCGATGGCCGCACGGTCGATGTGGCCGGCAGGAAAGTGCTTCTGGCAACCAGCGGGCTGCCGGTAGAGACGCTGGAGCCCGGCTGGTTCATCCGGCTGCTCGCCGTCATCACCGACCCCAACACCGCCGTCATCCTGATGCTGGTCGGCGTCTACGGCATCGTCTTCGAGTTCACCAGCCCAGGCGCGGTGGCGCCCGGCGTCGTCGGCACCATCTGCCTCGTGCTCGGGCTTTATGCGCTCGATCTCTTGCCGATCAACTATACCGGCCTTGCCCTGATGCTGCTGGGCATCACTTTTCTGGTCATCGAGGCGTTCAATCCCACCGTCGTGCTTGGGCTCAGCGGCGTGGCCGCCTTCGTGTTCGGTGCCGCCATGCTGATGAGGGTCGAAGGGCCAGGCTTTGCCATGTCATGGGCCGTCATCGGTCCCGCCGCCGCACTGACGCTTGGGCTGGCGCTGCTGACCGGCACCTACGTCCGGGCGGTGCGCCGGAACCCGCCGCGCGTCGGTGGCGAGGCCATGCGCGGCGTGCCGGCCGAGATCCTCGACTGGCAGGGCGGCGAGGGCCATGTGCTTGCCTTGGGCGAGCGCTGGCGGGCGAAGGCCGATGAGCCGATCGAGGCGGGCGACAGCGTCGAGGTCACCGACATCAGCGACCTGGTGCTGACGGTTCGGCGGCGCGATGCGGGAGGCAATGGAGCAAGACAATGATGATTGGTTATGTGGCCTATCTGGTCGTCGCGCTGGTGGTGATCATGTTCCTGTCCGCGGCCATCCGCATCCTCAGGGAATATCAGCGCGGCGTGGTCTTCACGCTCGGCCGCTTCACCGGGGTCAAGGGGCCCGGTCTCATCATCCTCGTTCCCTTCGTCCAGCAGATGGTGAAGGTCGATCTGCGGGTGGTGGTGCAGGACGTGCCGCCACAGGACGTGATTTCGCGCGACAACGTCTCGGTGAAGGTCAACGCGGTGCTCTATTTCCGCATCGTCGACGCCGAGCGGGCGGTCATCCAGGTCGAGGACTTCATGGCGGCCACGAACCAGCTGGCGCAGACCACGCTGCGCTCGGTGCTCGGCAAGCACGAGCTCGACGAAATGCTGGCCGAGCGCGACAAGCTCAACAGCGACATCCAGGAGATCCTCGACCAGCGCACGGATGCCTGGGGCATCAAGGTGTCCAATGTCGAGATCAAGCATGTCGACCTCAACGAGAACATGATCCGCGCCATCGCCAAGCAGGCCGAAGCCGAGCGGCTGCGGCGTGCCAAGGTGATCAACGCCGAGGGTGAGCAGCAGGCGGCGGCGAAGCTGGTCGAAGCGGGGCGGATGCTGGCGGCCGAGCCGCAAGCCATGCAACTGCGCTATTTCGAGGCGCTGCACGACATTGCCGGGGAGCGTTCGTCCACGGTGGTGTTCCCGCTGCCGGTCGATCTGCTCGGGCAGTTTTTGAAGGGGCAGGGGAAGTAAGGGCGTTGCGGCACCCTTCATCCCCGCCACGGCGGCTCCGGCGAAAAGCGCTTGGCGATCCAGTCGGCGAAGGCGCGGGTCTTGGCGGCTTGTCCCTTGGCCGAGGGCATGACGACATAGACCGCGCCTTCGTCGGCCAGCGTCCAGTCCTCAAGGACGGGCACCAGCCGTCCGTCAGCGAGCTCGCGGCCGACCAGCCAATCAGTGCTCATCATCAGGCCGACGCCTTGCACGGCGGCCTCGACCAGCACCTCGGCATCGTCGCTGACCAGCGGCCCGGAAACCTCGACGCGCACGCGCCGGCCTTCGCGGTTGGTCATCTCCCAGGCCGGAAAGGTCTGGAAGCCGGAGAAGCCCAGGCAGGAATGTTCTAGCAACGCCTGCGGTGTCTCCGGCGTGCCGCTTCGGGCGAGATAGGTGGGAGCGGCGCACAGCAGCCGGCGCCGCGTCGCCACTTTG
This sequence comes from Mesorhizobium opportunistum WSM2075, assembly GCF_000176035.2. NCBI lineage: Bacteria > Pseudomonadati > Pseudomonadota > Alphaproteobacteria > Hyphomicrobiales > Phyllobacteriaceae > Mesorhizobium > Mesorhizobium opportunistum. The sequence continues at coordinate 3,370,432 of NC_015675.1, forward strand.
CGTGCCACCAGACGTGAATCCTCCAGCGCGCCGAGCCGCACGGCGACGTCGAAATTCTCGGCGACCAGATCGGCGAAGCGGTTGGAGAATTCGGCCTCGATGCGGACATCGGGAAAATCGGCCAGGAATTGCGGCAGCAGCGGGCCGATCCACATGCGCCCGAAGGTGCCGGGCAGCGCCAGCCTGAGCAGGCCGCGCGGGCCGCCGCCGGCATGGGCGGAAGCCGCTGCCTCGGCCTCGTCGACCGACGCGAGGATGGCGCGCACGCGCACCAGGAATTCGGCGCCCGCTTCGGTCAGCGACACGCTGCGCGTCGTGCGATGGAGCAGCCTTACCCCCAGCCGCTCCTCCAGCGATTGCAGGCGCCGCGACAGGATGGTCGCGTCGCGCCCGACGCGCGCCGCCGCCCTGGTGAAGGAGCGCGCCTCGGCGATGGCCGCGAAGGCCGCCATTTCGGCAAGGGCTGCCGGCTCGTGTGATTGCTGCATGATCCGCAATACTCAAATGTAGATGACGAGGATTATCTATGGATAGCGCAGCGGCTAGGTTCACTCAACCCATCCATCGTCACACAGGAGTGAAACCATGAAAGCCATCGAACTCAGCCAGGCCAGGCTGGACGCCTTCCACGCCACGACCGTCGCCACCCCCGAACCGCAGCGCGGCGAGGTGCTGATCCGCCAGCGCGCGGCGAGCCTCAACTTCGTCGATGTCGCGGTGGCGAGCGGCAATTATCCCGGACCGACCTTTCCGCTCATCCCGGTCGCCGACGGCGCCGGCGAGATCGTCGCGCTGGGCGAGGGCGTCACGACATTCAGCACGGGCGATCGCGTGATCGCGCATGCCAAGCCGCACTGGATCGGCGGTCCGCCGCGGCCTTACGAGATGAGGCAGATGCGAGGCATCTCGCTGCCGGGGTCGCTGTCCGAATATGTCGCGCTGCCGGCCAATGCGCTGGTGCCGGTTCCGGCGCACCTCTCCTTCGAGGCGGCATCGACACTGCCGATCGCCGGCACCACCGCCTGGAACGCGATCCGCGCCGCCAATGTCGGGCCGGGCTCGGTCGTCGTGCTGCTTGGTACCGGCGGCGTCTCGATCTTCACGTTGCAACTGGCGAAAGCCTTCGGCGCCACCGTCATCATCACCTCCTCGTCGGATGAGAAACTGGAGCGGGCGAAGGCACTCGGCGCCGATCATTTGATCAACTACCGAGCGACGTCAGACTGGGACGACAAGGTGCTGGAGCTGACCGGCGGCCTCGGCGCGGACCTCGTCGTCGAGACCGGCGGCGCCGCCACCTTTGCCCGTGCGGTCAACGCCACCGCGCCCGGCGGCACGCTGTTCACCATCGGTTTTCTCACGGGCGCCGAGGTCACGGTCAATCTGCTGCCGATCATCATCAAGGCGCTGAAGGTGGTCGGCAACAACACCGGATCGGTGTCCGACCTCCGTGACGCAGCCCGCGCCATCGGTGCAGCCGGAATCGAGCCAGTCGTCGACAAGGTGTTTTCACCTGACGAAGCAGCCGAAGCCTACACCCACATGGCCGCCGGCGGCCTGCATTTCGGGAAATTGGTGTTCGGGTTGGAGTGGTGAGGGGAGGATGAGGCTTGCGCCTGGCGCCCCCCCCTCTGGCCTGCCGGCCATCTCCCCCTCAAGGGGGGAGATTATTCACTTCATCGTCCTCACCAATGATCAACGCTGGAAAGCCGAAACTGCCAATCTCCCCCTTGAGGGGGAGATGCCCGGCAGGGCAGAGGGGGGCGCCTCGCACCATGCCCTCTACCTAAATCAGCTTCTCCAGCGTGATCGGCAAATCCCTGATCCGTTTCCCCGTCGCATGGAACACCGCATTTGCTATAGCCGGCGCGACGCCGACGATGGCCACTTCGCCGACGCCCTTGCCGCCAAGGGCCGAGGAATGCAGATCGGGGATGCCGACCGAGATCACCTCGATATCGGGAATGTCGGCGTTAGTCGGCACGAGGTAATCGGCGAGGTTGTCGTTGACGATGCGGCCGTGGCGGCGGTCGACGATGCCTTCCTCCAGCAGCGCCTGGCCAATCCCCATGATGATGCCGCCCTTCCACTGGCTTTCGGCCAGTTTCGGATTGTAGAGCCGGCCCGAATCCAGCGCCGACACCACACGCGAGACGCGCACCGTGCCGAAATCCTCGTCAACGCGCACCTCGATGAAATGCGCGCACCAGGAGTAACGGGAATAGTCGCCTTCGGTGTGCGGCAGCGCCATGGCGATGGTGGTGTAGTTCTTGTAGCGATCCTCGGCGCTCGAATTGGCCGGCATGGTGTCGCCGGTCGCCTCGATATGGTCGCGACCAACGCTCTTGAGCAATTCGGCGATCGAGACATCGGGGCCATCGCCGCGCGCCGAGCCGATGCGGCCGTTGCTCACCACCAGCGTGTTGGCCTGCAGCGCATGGAAGGGCGATCGCGGGTCGCTGATCGCCAGACCCACCAATTGATCGAGTGCCGAGGTCGCAGCCTTGTAGACCGCACCCGTCATGACGCCGGCCAGCCGCGAGCCGCCGGTGACGCCGGCCCGGGGGAAGCGGGAATCGCCGAGCTTCACCACCACGTCGTCGGCCGGCACGCCAACCGTCTCTGCGGCGGTCTGCGCCAGGATTGTGTAGGTGCCCTGACCCATATCGATCGAGGAGCTTTCGACCTCGACCGAACCGTTGGCCAGAATGCGCACGAGCGCCTCGCCGTAGGCGCGCCGTACCGGATAGGTGCCGGCGGCCACGCCCCAGCCGATCAGCTGGTTGCCGTCGCGCATCGAGCGCGGCTGCGGCGTGCGCCTTGCCCAGCCGAAGCGCTCCGCGCCTGCGGCAAAAGCCTCGCGCAACTGCCTTGTCGACCAGGCTTTTTTGACGTGTGGATCCTGTTCGGCGTAGTTGCGCAGCCGGATCTCCAGCGGGTCGATGCCGACCTCGTAGGCGAGTTCATCGATGGCGCTTTCTATGCCGAAGGCGCCGGGGTTCTCGCCCGGCGCGCGCATGGCGCCCGGCACCACGCTGTTGACCCGCACGACATTCTGCTTCGAAGAGAAATTCGGCGTCGCGTACATGATCGAGGTGACCGAACCCAGCGGCTCGACCCACATGCCGTCGATCGATGTTTCGTTGACGCCGCGATGCACGATGGACTGGATGACGCCGTCATGGCCGGCGCCTATCGTCACCGTCTGTCGCGTCGCGGCGCGGCCGCCATAGCCGGTGAAGGTCTGCGGCCGGGTCATCACCAGCCGCACCGGCCGGCCGAGCATCTTGGCGGCACTCGCGGCAATCGCGCCGTGGCCGAGCGCCAGCGCCTTCGAACCGAAGCCGCCGCCAACATAGGGCGAGACCAGCCGCACATTCTGGAACGGCACGCCGAACCATTCGGCATAGGTGCGGGCCATGCCGTCCAGCCACTGGCTCGGCTCCCACACGGTGAGATGATCGCCCTCCCAGCGCGCGATCAGGCCGTGCGGTTCCATCGGCGCCTGATATTCGCGCGGCGTGTTGTAGGCGGCGCAGATCCGCACCGGCGCCGAGGCGAAGGCGGCAGGCGCATCGCCCCATTCCTTGGTCATGGCATCGATCGGAATGCCGTCCCCGGCCCTGCCGTCGCTGAGGTCGACAATGGAAGGCGTCTCGTCATAGCTGACCTTGACCAGGGCCGCTGCCGCAACCGCCTGCTCGAAGGTTTCAGCCACCACGGCGGCGACATGCTGGCCCGAAAAGGTGATGTCGCGCGCCAGCGGGCAATAGGGCTTGTCGGGCGGCGGCGTGCCGAACCAGTCGGACGCGGTCCTGAGGCTGATAATGGTGTCCGGCGTCAGCACCTTGAGCACGCCCGGCGCTGCCTCGGCCTCCGCTGTCTCGATCGAACGCACCTTGCCGGAAGCAATCGTGCTTTCGACCAGCGCGGCATATGCGAGGCCTTCGAGCTGCTGCTCGACGGCGTATTTGGCCGCACCGGTGATCTTGGCCGGGCCGTCGACACGCGACAGCCGGCCGCCAACGGCTTGCGCCAGCGTTCCGTCCGAGGCGTCACCATGTCTGATGTCGTGAACGGTCATGCCGTCTCTCCCAACTTGAGAATAGCGCGCGCGACGACACGCGGCGCGAGCTCGATCTTGTAGTGGTTGGCGCCATGGTCGACGGCGCCGTCAACGGCGAGCCGGCTGGCGGCGCGGACGGCGTCCGGCTCCAGCGCCTTGCCTTTCAATACGTCTTCGACGGCCCGCGCCCGCCATGGTTTGGTCGCGACACCGCCGAGCGCGACGCGCAGGTCACGGATGGTACGGCCATCCGCCTCGAACTCGATGCCGACAGCGGCGCTCGCGGCGGCGAATTCATAGGATTGCCGGTCGCGGATCTTCAGGTAGGTCGAGCGGCGGGCGGCGGCGAAACCGGGGATCTCGATGGCGGTGATCATCTCGCCCGGTTCGATCGCATGTTCCCTATCCGGCGTGCTGCCAGGCAGCAGGAAAAACTCGTCGACGGGGATGCGTCGATCGCCGAGATGGACCGTCGCGTCGAACGCGACCAACGCGACGGCAAGATCGCCGGGGTACATGGCGATGCAGGCGTCGCTGGTGCCGAGCACGGCGTGTCCCCTGGTGACGCCGCCGATCGCCGAACAGCCGCTGCCGGGTTGCCGCTTGTTGCAGGCCGGAAAATTGGCGGGATCGCGGAAATAGGGGCAGCGCGTGCGCTGCATCAGATTGCCGCCAATGGTCGCCATGTTGCGGATCTGCGCCGAGGCTGCCTGCCATAGCGCTTCGGAGATGGCCGGGAAGCGGCTTTTGATCCCGGCATGGTCGGCGACATGGCCCATGCGGGCCAGCGCCCCGATGGTGGCGCCGCGCTCGTCGACTTCGATCCGGTCCAGTCCCTTGAGATGGGTGATGTCGACCAGCATGTGCGGCTCGGCAACGCCGCATTTGGCGAGGTCGATCACCGTGGTGCCGCCAGCCAGCAGCATGGCGCCGGGCAGGGCGGCCGCCTGGCGTGCGGCGTCAGCCGAAGCGGCGCGGAGATAGGAAAAGTCCCTCATGACGCGGCCTCCAGGGCTGCCTGGCGCACGGCGGCGACAATGTGCGGGTAGGCGCCGCAGCGGCAGAGATTGCCGGCCATGTATTCGCGGATCTCTTCATCCGAGCCGGCATGGCCTTCGCGGATGCAGGCCACCGCCGACATGATCTGGCCTGGCGTGCAATAACCGCACTGGAAGGCATCCTGTTCGAGGAAGGCAGCTTGCACGGGATGCAGTTCGCCCTCCCGTGCAAGCCCCTCTATGGTGGTGACGGTGCGGCCCTCGGCCTGGGCTGCCAATGTGAGGCAGGCCAGCACGCGCTCTCCGTCGATGTGCACGGTGCAGGCGCCGCACTGGCCGTGGTCGCAGCCTTTCTTGGTGCCGGTCAGGCCAAGGCGGTCGCGCAAGGCGTCGAGCAGCGTCACGCGCGGTTCGAGCTGCAACTCGTGGCGATGGCCGTTGATATCGAGATGGACGGGGATTTTTGTCATGGGCGTCTGGCTCCAGTTGCTTGACGCGGATGGGATTGGGATAGGGCAGGTGAGGGCCGGACGGCTTCCAGCCCTGTCGCTGCGCTGTCGTTTCTGGTGCGCGTCGTTCGGAAGGGGATCGGCTTCCGAACGACGCGCACGCTGGTCACCTCAGAGCAGGTCCTCCAGCCGGATCGGAAAGCGCCGGGCCCGCACGCCGGTTGCATGCCAGACCGCATTGGCGACGGCACCGGCCGTGCCGGTGATGCCGATTTCGCCGACGCCCTTGATGCCGAGCGCATTGACATGGGGGTCGTGCTCGTGGACCAGCAGCGCCTCGACCGACGGCACGTCGGCATTCACCGGCACATGGTATTCGGCGAGGTTGGCATTCTGGATCCGGCCCGAGCGCCTGTCGGTAACGGCTTCCTCATGCAGCGCGAAGGAAACGCCCCAGATCATGCCGCCATAATACTGGCTGCGCACCAGCCGCGGGTTGATGACCCGTCCGGCGGCGAATGCGCCGACCAGCCGGGTGACGCGGATCTGGCCGAAATCGGGGTCGATTTTGACTTCGGCGAACACCGCGCCATGTGCGTGTTTGGCATAGGCCTCCTGCGACGCCGGATCCGCAGCACCCTTGCCATGGCCTTCGATCTCGGAGAGGCCCGCGCGAGTGAGGATTTCGGCATAGCTCTCGCTGCGGCTTTCGTCCTCGCGCCGGTACAGCCGTCCGCCGCGCGCCAGCAAACCTTCATTACCGGCGCCGAACAGCGGCGAGCGCTGGTCACCGGTGGCAAGATCGGCAAGCCTTGCAATGACGGCGGCGCCCGCATTGTGGATCGCCATTCCGGCTGTCGCCGTGTGGCCGGAGCCGCCGGCAATGCCGGCGTTGGGAAGATCGGAGCTGCCGGCCTTGAACTCGACCCGGTCGATGTCGAGCCCCAATCCGTCGGCGGCGATCTGGGCAAAGGCGGTCCATGCGCCTTGCCCCATGTCCTGGGCGCCGGTCTCCATCAGGCCGCTGCCGTCGCTTCTCAGCACGGCGCGGGCCTCGGCCTGGAACATGATGGCGGGAAACGTGGCCGTGCCCATACCCCAGCCGACAAGGAAACCGTCAGCGTCGCGCATTCGGCGCGGATGAAGCGGGCGACTCGCCCAGCCGAACGCCTCGGCCGCCTGTTGATAGCATTCGCGCAGCGCTTTGGAGGAGAACGGTTTGCCCGTCATCGGCTCGATTTCGGCATAGTTCTTGAGCCGGAATTCCAGCGGGTCCATGCCGCAGGCATGCGCGGCCTCGTCGATGGCGCTCTCCAGCGCGATCGAACCGGTGGCTTCGCCGGGAGCCCGCATGAACAGCGGCGTGCCGGTGTCGAGCCGCACGGCATCGTGCGAGGTGGCGATGGCCGGACTGGCATAGAGTGTATGCGAAGCGTCGGCGGCCGGTTCGAAGAAATCGTCAAACGTGCTCGATGTGGTCCTGGCGTGATGGGAGATCGCGGTCAGTTGGCCGTCGCCGTCCATGCCCATACGCAAGGTTTGGCGGGTCGGGGCGCGATGGCCGACGGGGCCGTACATCTGCTCGCGCCGCAGCACCAGCTTGACCGGACGGCCGACGAGGCGTGCCGCCAGGATGCCGAGCACCTGAGGCCCGGAAATCATGCCTTTGGAGCCGAAGCCGCCACCAAGGAAAGGGCTGCGGATATGGATATTTTGCGGCGCGATGCCGAACAGGCCGGCGATGCGGCCCTGCGCCATGGCAAGGCCCTGGCTCGGCGTGTCTATCGACAGGCGGTCGCCATCCCAGGCGGCCACGATCGCGTGCGGCTCCATGGCGTTGTGGTATTGAGCCGGTGTCTCGTAGGTCGCCTCGATCCGCGTCGTTGCCGATTTGAGGCCGGCATCGACATCGCCCTTCTGCTGCACCGCCGGGCCGCCGACGCCGACACCGCGGGGTACGAAGCTTTCAGCGCCGTCGAGACCGACGCGCGCGGGCAGCGCTTCATAGCGCGGCGACAGCAGCGCGGCTCCTTCGGTCGCTGCTTCAAGGGTTTCGGCGATCACCACGGCAATGCTCTGGTTGGGATAGCGGACCTGGTCGTTCTGCAGCAGATCGAGCCGGAACATGAAGGGGTTGTCCTTGGCATCCGGATCGATGGCGAGGGCCGGGCGGTTGCGTGGCGTCATCACCTCGACCACGCCCGAATGCGCCTTGGCCGCCTCGATATCCAGCGCGACGACGCGGCCGCGCGCGATGCTGCTGACGGCCAGCACTGCATAGAGCATGCCGGGCGGATGGTTGTCGGCGGCATAGCGCGCGGTGCCGGTGACTTTCAGAAATCCGTCGCGGCGGGTCAGCGGCTGGCCGATGCTGGAGCCGTGCCGGGTATGGGCGGGTTGCTGGTTGAGGTTGAGTTCAAGCGTCATGGCGCGCTCCGGGGATGGAGGAAAAAGGGGAGGCAGGCAGGGCCGGCAGCCGTTCGGGCGTTCCTGCCAGTGCCGACGTCAGCGCCCTGACGACAATGCGCCGGGCAAGTTCGATCTTGAACGCATTGTCGCCGGACGGGCTGGCGTCGGCCAACGCGGCATCGGCGGCGCGAACGAAGCTCGCCTCGTCGGCATCGGCGCCGAGCAGGGCGGCTTCAGCCGAACGCGCCCGCCACGGCTTGGCCGCCACACCGCCCAGCGCCAGCCTTGCACCGCGGATCTTGCCGCCGTCGATGACCAGCGCCGCGGCGGCCGAGACGACGGCGAAGGCATAGGAGGTGCGTTCACGCACTTTCAGGTAGCGCGCATTGGCGCGGAAGGAGGCGGCCTCCGCCGGCAGCCGCACCGCCACGACCAGATCGCCGGGCTCCAGCGGATTCTCCAACTGCGGCGTCTCGCCGGGAAGCCGGTGGAATTCCTCCAGCGTGACGTGGCGCCGGCCCGCCTTGCCCTCGATCTCGACCACGGCGTCGAGTGCCACCAACGGCACGCAGAAGTCCGACGGATGCGTGGCGATGCAGGCATCGCTCCAGCCAAGCACGGCGTGCAGGCGGTTCTCACCGCCCAACGCGCCGCAGCCCGTGCCGGGATCGCGCTTGTTGCAGGCGCTGGCAGTGTCGTAAAAATAGCTGCAGCGCGTCCGTTGCAGCAGATTGCCGCCGACGGTGGCGGCATTGCGAAGCTGCGCCGAGGCCCCCGAAAGCAGCGCTTCGGCCACTGCGGGATAGGCGCTGGCGAACGCCGCGTCATGGGCCAGATCGGCATTGCGGATCAGCGCGCCGATGCGCAGGCCGCCATCGTCCAGCCGTTCGATGCGATTGAGTTCCGGCAGTCGGGTGATGTCGACGATGCGCTCGGGGCTGGTGATGCCGCCCTTCATCAGGTCGAGCAGATTGGTGCCGCCGGCGAGATAGGACGAACCTGGCTCGGCCGCCGCCGCGATGGCGTCGGAAATGGTGGCGGGCCTGATATAGTCGAAGTCTCTCATGCCGCGGTCCTCCGGTTGGTTCTGGCAAGTTGCTCCTGGGCTTCCAGGACGGCCTCCACGATGCCGCCATACGCCGCGCAGCGGCATATGTTGCCGCTCAGCCCCTCGCGGATGCGCTCGGGATCCTCGCCTGCCTGTCCTTCGGCGATCAGGCCGAGCGTGCTCATGATCTGGCCAGGCGTGCAGAACCCGCACTGGAAGCCGTCATGGGCGATGAAGGCAGCCTGCACCGGATGCAGTTCTTCACCGTTCGCGACGCCTTCGATCGTCAAGACGTCGGCGCCGTCATGGCTGACCGCCAGCGCCAGGCAGGAGTTTATGCGCTTGCCGTCGACAAGCACCGTGCATGCGCCGCACTGGCCGCGGTCGCAACCCTTCTTGGTGCCGGTGAGGTCAAGCCGTTCGCGCAACAGGTCGAGCAGCGTTACGCGTGGGTCGACCTCCAGTTCGTGTCGGTGTCCGTTGATGGTGAGCGTGATGGGAAGGCTGGTCATTGACCTCTGGCTCCAGTGCTTAGGTCGGGAATTGAACTGGCGCCTTGCCGGGAAGGGCAAGGCACCTCGTGGTCAGATGCTGGTGATGAAAGCAGAGATGAAGACGGTTCTCTCGCACGCAGGGGAGATGTCGGCTTGCAGGCTGGAAAGACGTGACATACCCATTCCCCTGATTATATGATAAAGGTACTCCACTAAAACGGAGGTGCCTCCGTTTACTACGTGGGGGCTGGCCCGGCCGGGTTCAAGCCCCCATATTTGATCCGTGGAGAAAAAATTGGCCGTCGAGCCGTCAGCACTCGCCGAAACGAAGACCGCCGCGGAGGCCAAGCCGCTGCGCGCGGATGCCCAGCGAAACCGCGACCGGCTGGTCGAGACGGCGGCGGCGCTGTTTGCCGAGCGCGGCATCGATGCCTCGCTGGAGGAGATCGCACGCCGCGCCGGGGTCGGCATCGGCACGCTCTACCGGCATTTCCCAACGCGCGAACACCTGGTCGAGGTGGTCTACCGTCGTGAAGCGGAGGCGCTTTGTGCCGCTGCCGGGGAGCTTGCGGCAAGATATCCGTCCGATGTCGCGCTGGAAGAATGGATGCGGCGCTTCGTCGACTACATCGCGACCAAGCGCGGCCTGGCGACCAGCCTGCGCATCCTCTTCACCACCAATTCAACATTGTTTTCCGACACGTCGGGGCGGATATCGCAGGCCTTGCGGCAACTGGTCGAGGCGGCGGTGGCCGACGGCACTATCCGCGGCGACGTCGATGCCTCCGACGTCCTGCACGCGCTGGGTGGCATCTATTCCGCACCCGATACACCGGAGTGGCGCGACCGCTCCTGGCGGCTGGTCAAACTGCTGATGGACGGCTTGCGGTTCGGGGCGGGGAAATCCGCCAAAGCCTGATGGTCGAACGATTGGCCCGGCGACCGGTAAAGCCAAGCCGGGCATGCCCGTCAGCCATTGCAGGACCAAGTCGCGCACCGCGCTTGCATCTGAGTGCGAGCGGTTGTTAAAATCCTCACATTTCAGGCGACCAACAGGCCCAACGCATGACTGCTCGCAAAGCGCAAAGGACGGCCCGGCTGATCCACCTTTTGTCGGAACGGCGGGTCATCCATCTGAGCGAAGCGGCAACGCTCCTCGGCGTCTCCGAAATGACAGTGCGGCGCGACATCGCCAACAACCAGGGGCAGATCGCCTATCTCGGCGGGCACATATTGGCCGCGGCCGAGATCGAGGCCGATATTCCCTACGAACTGGCGACCGCGGCCGACAGCCATGCGGCGGCGAAGCGCGAAGCCTGCCTGCACGCGGTGCGCAAGATACGGCCCGACGAGACGATCTTCATCGACTGCGGCACGACGCTGATCCACCTGATCGACCTCATTCCCGACAATTATCAAATAACGGCAATATGTTACGCGATGAATATCGCGGAGCGCCTGAGCCGCAAGCCCAATGTGACGATCATCATGCTGGGCGGTGTTTATCACCCCGCGTCGGCATCTTTCTCGGGCACGCATGATTTCGACATTTTGAAGAGCGTCGGTATCAACGCAGCCTTCCTGTCGGCCGCCGGCGTCGATGCCAAGCGCGGCGCCACTTGCGAGCATTTCCACGAGGCGGTGGTGAAGCAGAAGGTGATGAGCCTTGCGCGCGAGAACTATCTCGTCATCGACTCGAGCAAGATCGGCAAGCTCAAGCGCGCCTTCTTCTCAGCCATGGACGGCTTCGACGCCATAGTCACCGAGCATGGCGAAGTCGGACCGGATTCATTTCAGCCACAGCCTGACTCCATTTGACATTTCCCCAGCCTGATGGAAAAGTCACAAAAAAAGTAAGATAAGTCTCAAAAGAGATATCGTCGGGTAGGGGACGCTTCAAAGGGAGGAAGTGCGGGCGTCATGATCGAACCGGGTTCGACTGCGATGATGTCCGAAATCCCCTTGCTGCGCGTCGAGGGCGTCAGGAAGCGGTTCGGCGGCGTCAATGCGCTGCGCGGCGTCAGTCTGGAAATCCGGTCCGGTGAAGTGCACGCCCTGCTCGGCGAAAACGGGGCCGGCAAATCGACGCTGATCAAGATCCTGAGCGGTGTGCACGTGCATGATGGCGGTTCGATCGAAATCGACGGCAAGCCTGTCTCGTTCGCTTCGCCCGCCCAGTCGCGCGATGCCGGCGTGGCGGTCGTCTACCAGGATCTGAGCCTGGTCGAGTCGCTGTCGGTTGCCGACAATCTGCTCTTGGGACGAGAGCCGAAGACGCGGCTTGGCTTCCTGAAGAAGCGGCAGCTGGTGGCGCAGGCCGAAGCCTTCCTCAAATCGCAGAACATCCCGCTCGACGCCCGCGCCATGGTCGGCTCGCTGCCCTTTGCCTATCGCCAGATGACCGAGATCGCCAAGGCGCTGATGGGCGATGTCCGCCTGCTCATTCTGGACGAGCCGACTTCGGCGCTGACCGACGATGAGGAGAAAATCCTGTTCGAGGCGATCCGGGCGGTCGCCGCGCGCGGCGTCGGGGTGATCTATGTCACGCATCGCCTCAATGAAGTGTTCCGGATTTCGAGCCGGGTGACGGTCTTCCGTGACGGACAGAACGCCGGAACGTTCGTCACGGCGCAAACCAATATGCGGCAATTGGTGGGGGCGATTGTCGGGCCCGATCACGCCGTCCTGAAGGCGGACGGCACGGCATCGGGGCAAGGCGTGCCCTCATCGGCCGGTTCATCTCAAAAGCCGGTGCTCGAATTGACCGACGTCAGCAACGACCGGCTGGACCGCGCCGATCTCGAGCTGCGCAGTGGCGAGATCCACGGCCTCGCCGGCCTGATCGGCAGCGGACGCACCGAAATACTGCAGACCATCTTCGGACTGCGGTCCATCCAGTCGGGCGAAGCCAGGCTGGACGGTGTCTCGCTTGCTGGAACCGATCCGGCGGCGGCAATAAGGCGAGGCATCGCGCTGGTGCCGGAGGACCGGCATGTCCAGGGCCTGGTGCTCGAACATTCGATCGAGCGCAACCTCGGGCTGCCAAGGCTGCGGGAGTTCTCCCGCTTCGGTTGGCTGCAGCGCCGGTCCTCGAACGAGCACGCCAATGCCGCGATGCGCCGGCTGGCCGTCAAAGCCCCCAACGCATCGACCACGGTGAAGAACCTGTCCGGCGGCAACCAGCAGAAGGTCGTGTTCGGCAAATGGAACGAGCCGCGGCCACGGGTGCTGTTGCTCGACGAGCCGACGGTCGGTGTCGATGTCGGCGCGCGCGAGGAGATTTACGGCGTCATTCGTGCCGCGGCCGCCGCCGGCAGTGGCGTTCTGCTGGTGTCTTCAGATCTCTCGGAACTGCTGCAGCTTTGCGACCGCATCTCGATCGTCGTCGATGGTCACATCACCAGGACGATTGGGCGGCAGGAATTCGGCAGCGCCGAGGATCTCCATCACCTCATTCAACTATCGCAGCCATCGGAAGAGCACGCGGCATGACCGACACCCAAAGCCCGGCAAAGGCACCAATGGCAAGGGGCGCCTCCAACGAAGCGGGCGGTCGCTCGGCGCTGCGGCATCTGCTTCAGGGCGAGCGTCCCTACATGCTCTACGTCGCCTTCGCCGTCATGCTGATCGTTTTCAGCCTGGCATCGCCCTGGTTCCTGTCGATCGACAATTTTCTCAATATCGGCCGGCAGACGACACTGGTCTCGATCATCGCCGTGGGCATGACATTCGTCATCATTTCCCGGCAGATCGACCTGTCGGTCGCCTCGACATTGGCGCTTTCGGGCATGAGCGCGTCGCTGGCCATGGCTTTCCTGGCCAACAATTGGGTCGTCGGCGCCGTCGCGGGGCTGGGCACCGGCGCGCTGATCGGGCTGATCAACGGTGTCTTGACCACCCGCCTCGAAATCCCGTCCTTCCTGGTGACATTGGGCACGTTGAGCGCTGCGCGCGGCCTGGCGCTGATGGTCACCAACACCAAGCCGGTCATCATCACCAACGAATACTATTTCGCGATCTTCGGTGAAGGCTCGGTGCTTGGTATCCCAGCGCCGATCCTGTGGACGCTTGGCGTCACCGTGGCCGGCATCCTGCTCTTGCACTACAGCGTCTACGGACGGCGCGTCTACGCGGCGGGCGGCAATCCGACGGCCGCACTCTATTCCGGGGTCCACATCAAGCAAGTCACCACGCTGGCCTTCGTGCTGACCGGAACGCTCGCCGGACTGGCATCGCTGATCCTGTCGGCGCGCTCGCACGCGGCGCGGCCAGATGTCGTGCAAGGCATGGAGCTCGATGTCATCGCTTCGGTCATCCTTGGCGGCTGCAGCCTGTTCGGCGGCCGCGGCTTCGTGCTCGGTACGCTGCTCGGCAGTCTGATCATCGGCACACTCAACAATGGGCTGGTGCTGCTCGGCGTCAGTTCGTCGCTGCAACTCGTCATCAAGGGAGCAATCATCGTCGCCGCGGTCGCGTTCACGAGGAGGTAAGGCGCGTCCCGCTCACCAGCAGAAAATCGCCGGCTCCAAACGGCGACAGGAACGTCAACGATCAACGGAGGAAAGTCATGAAACAACAGGCACGAATCCACTCGCTTTTCTGTACATTGAGCCTCGCCGCCAGCGCCTTCGCGCTGTCGACGTCGCTTGGACTGGCGCAGACGCCGGAGACTTGCGTCACCGGTGTCGACATGGCCACGCTCGGCCCCAAGGGTATTGTGGGGCAGGGCCCGCACGGCGAAAAGGCAGCCTCGCCCGACGAGCTGAAATTGACCGACGACGAAGCCGCCAAGGTCAAGGCCGGCAAGTTCAAGGTCGGCATTTCCATGCAGACGGTGAACCTCGACTGGTCGCAGTTGCAGGTGCAAGGCATCAGTGAAACGCTTGCCAAATATGGCGTCACTGTCACCGGCGTGGCATCGGCCGAATATCAGGTCGACAAGCAGATCGCCGATATCGAAAACACCATCCAGCAGCATCCGGACGGCATCATTTCCATCCCCGTCGATTTCACCGCGACGGCGCCGACCTACAAGAAGGTGGGCGAGGCCGGTATCAAGCTGGTGTTCATGGACAGCATTCCGGTCGGCCTCGAATCTCCGAAGGATTTTGCCTCGATGATCTCGGCCGACAGCCAGGGCAATGGCCAAATCGCGGCAACGATCCTGGCGTCCTGCATGCCCAAGGGCGGCACGATCGGACTGGTGAATTTCGGCGTCGACTATTTCAGCACCAACGAGCGCACAAAGGGCGTCAGCGAGTGGATGAAGAAGAACCGTCCCGACATCGTCATGAAGCAGGTCGACTTCACCGATCCCTCGAAAGTATCGCAGATCGCCGGCGACTTCCTCACCGGCAATCCCGATGTGAAGGGCCTGTACGCGGTGTGGGACCAGCCGGCGCTCGACACGCTTTCCTCGATGCGTGCGCAAGGCATCGACATTCCGATCACCACGGTCGATCTCGGCCTGCAGTCGGCGATCGAGATCGCCAAGGGCGGGCCGCTCAAGGCGACCGGCTCGCAGCGCCCTTATGACCAGGGCGTCGCCGAGGCGCTGGCCATGATGAAGGCGCTGATCGGGCAGCCCACACCCGCCTGGGTCGGTGTGCAGTCGCTGCCGGTGGTGCAGTCCAACGTTCTGGAATCCTTCAAAACCGTCTTCCACAAGGATCCGCCGGCCGAACTGGTCGACGCCTGCAACAGCGCCAAGCCGAAATGCAACTGAGGTAGCGCCATGGGCGCGGGAGAAATCCCGCGCCCATGGGCCAGAACGGCCATTCATCGCGGGCACGCGGTATGCTAGGCGTCACAACAGCTTGATTTGTCTGTTATCCACGCTTTCGAGGGCATGCGATGTATGTAGGCCGTTCCTACAAACTGATCGATTTCGCGCTGTGGTCGCGGCGTAGCGTGATCTACATGGTGGTGGTGAGCGGCTTGGCCGTCGCGGCCTACCGCCTTCCCGGTATCGCGGGCTTCTCGGTCCCATGGTCGGTGGTGCTCGTGCTCGGCACCACGGTGTCGCTCGTCGCCGGCTTCAAGAATTCGCAGGTCTTCACCCGCAGCGGCGAGGCGCTGCAGGCGTTCACGCAAATCACCGCCAGCAGCCGGGTGTGGTCTAATTTCTGCCGCGACTTCCTCGATGCACCGACGGCGAAGCAACTCATCTACCGCCACATCGCCTGGATGACGGCGCTGCGCTTTTCCCTGCGGCGGCCGATGCCGTGGGAATCCATGGGGAAGGCGGCCAACATCGAGTACATGCGGCGCTACCGCATCCGGGAGGACAAGGGCTCCATCGCCGAAGAGTTGCGCCCGTTGCTGGCCGAACAGGCCGACAAGGTGCTGAAATCGTCGCAGCCGGCCTTGGCCCTGCTCGAGATGCAATCGGTCCAGGTCAACGCGCTGTTCAAGGACGCCAAGCTTCCCCCGCAGATTTACGTCGAACTGACGAAGCTGATCCGCGACCTCCACGACCAGCAGGCGCGCTGCGACCGCATCAAGAACAACCCCTATCCGCGCCAATACGCCATCGTCAGTTCCATGTTCGTCATGATCTTCTGCACGCTGCTGCCGTTCGGCGTCGTTCCAGTCTTCGCGGAGATGGGCAAGCTTGGCGGCGTGCTGAGCACGGTCGGCATCTGGCTGACGATCCCGTTCAGCACGCTGCTGGGCTGGGCCTATATGTCTCTCGACCAGGTCGGCGAGAGCAGCGCCAACCCGTTCGAGGGCAATGCCAACGACGTTCCGATCTCGCAGATCTGCCGCGACATCGAGATCGAACTGCGCGCGGGACTTGGCGAGGTCGATCTGCCCAAGCCATTGTTGCCGGTGAATGATATCGCGACTTGAAGTGCTGGCAATCACCTCTCCGGCGCCGTCGGAGAGCGGAAGGCGGCCGTCAGCCATCGGGTCTTGCCGCACACCGCGAAATCGTCTCCTGACCAGCACGTCACCCGGCCCGGCCGGGGCGGATCTTCCTCGACCAGGTCGAGCCTGTCCAAGCCGCCGGGCGCTCTCAGCCTGACCAGCCGCATGGTCTTTCTCCGACGTGTGGGATATTTTGATATGGCGGCGGCGAGCCCGGATCTACCGGGCCTGCCGGCCGGAAATCACGCGCAACCAGGGCGCCAGATGGAAGGCGCTCATCAACAGATACATGGCCGGCATCCCGGTTAAAGACGCGCTGGTTAAAGACGGGCCGGTCAGCGGCGAGCTGCCCATGCACAGCATGGCCGCTTCGCCGCCCTGAACGCAGGAGAGCAGGGCCATCACGGCGAAGGTGGGTGCTGCCGCGAGGCACAGCCAGTCGGCGATGCCAGGGGCGGCGATGTGTTCGGAAGTCGCGCTGCCGATGCCAGAATGGATGTCGTTCATGGTCTTTTCCTTAGTGTCCTGGCCTGCAGGGTTTGGTTTCCTCTCCCCATTTCGTGCGGGAGAGGAAACTTTCGGCCTTTCCGGCCAGACGCTACTGATCGCTCTTTTCGCGGAAGGCGGCTTCGCCGGCCGCCGACACCTCGGCCCACTTCTTGTCGACCCCGGCTTCGTAATTGTCGTGCCAGTTCCACCAGCTGTAGAGCGGGGTCTGGGGATAGCCTTCGGGCGAATCTTCCCAGATCTCCTGGCGGCCGAGAGGGGTGGCGTCGAGATAGCTCCACACCGTGCCCAAGGCCTCGTCGCCGCGGGTGTTGATGAAATAGGTTCGGAAGACGCGGTCGCCATCATGGATGAACACGTTGTGGCCGTGCCATTCGTCGACGCCGAAATCCTTGTCGAAGCTATCGGTGATCGTATACCAGGGCATCTTCCACTCCATCCGCTGCTTCAGCCTGACGATGTCGGGCTGCGGCGCGCGCGAGATGTAGGCAAGCGTGGTGTCGCGGGCGTTGAGATGGGCGAGGTGGCCGACCTGATCGGCGCCGAGCGAGCAGCCGCGGCAGGCGTGGTCGGGCCAGCCATAGACGCCAGGCTCGAAGAAGGCGCGGTAGACGATCAACTGGCGGCGGCCTTCGAACAGGTCGAGCAGGCTGGCCTTGCCATTCGGGCCCTCGAACACATAGGCCTTGTCGACTTCCAGCCAAGGCATGCGGCGACGCTCGGCGGACAGCGCGTCCTTGGCACGCATGGTGGCCTTTTCCTTGACCAGCATCTTTTCGTACGCGGCATCCCATTCCTGTCTTGAAACGATCGGTGGGGTCTTCATCGTCATGTGCTTGGTCATTGGTCTTCTCCTTTGCCAGTGGCGCCATCGCGGCGTGTTGTCGTCTGGGGATCCGGAACCGGCGTAGAACGGTGAAGCGGAGCGCTGGGAGTTACAAAAGTGGCGGGATCTGAATCGTCCGGCCCGGCGCAGCAGGGGTGGCGGGGCCGCGCGGTGTGCTCGAGGTCGTCGGTTGCAGGCATTTTCAATTTCCCTATTAAGATGCTTATTGTTCGTACCTGAGATGCTCAGGTTGGCGACGCCGGTATTGACATCAACGGTGGCCGTGATGCCCTCAGCCATGTGGCCAGGTTTGGTCGATGCGGCTTGCTGACCGGCGGTGGTGATTTAAGTTAGGGCGGCGTGGCGTGGGGGTGGGAGTTACAAGTGTGACGGGATTTGAATGGACTCGCTGATCACGGCGGCAGGACTGGCCCTGGCCGTCGGCAATCCCCTGGGCGCGCTGGACCGCGTCGCCTTGCGCGAGGACGCGCCCGCGCTGGCGCTACGCGGCATCGCCATGGCGCAGCTCGGCGACTTCGAACGCGCCAAGCTGCTGCTGCGGCGGGCCGCGCGCGCCTTCGGCCCGAGAGAGGCCGTGGCGCGCGCCAGATGCGTTGTCGCCGAGGCCGAGATCGCGCTGGTCTCGCGCGACCTCGGCTGGCCGGCCAAGGCGCTCGATGCGGCGCGCACGACGCTGGAGAAGCACGGTGACCGGCTTAACGCGGCGCATGCCGGCCACCTCAAGGTGCGGCGGCTGCTCTTGATCGGCCGCCTCGACGAGGCCGAGCATGTGTTGGCCGGGCTCGACCCGACGCCGCTCCCGCCGGCGGCAAGAGCCGCGCATGAGCTTGCCGTTGCCGGCATCGCCATGCGGCGCCTGCGGACCAGGCCGGCGCGCGCGGCGCTGGAATGGGCACGCCACGCTGCCCAGCGGGCTGGCATTCCAGGCCTTATGGCTGAGGTCGACAGCGCGTCCCTGGCGCTGGAAACACCGGCCGCGCGGCTGATCGCGCAGGGCACGGAGCGGCCGCTGATGCTCGAAGAGGTCGAGGCGCTGCAAGGATCGCCGGCGCTGGTCGTCGACGCCTTTCGTTATGTCGTGCGTGCCGGGGATGCCACGGTTACGCTGGCGAGCCGGCCGGTGCTGTTCGCACTGGTGCGTGCGCTCGCCGAGGCCTGGCCCGGCGACGTGTCGCGCGAGGAGCTGGTGGCGCGGGCCTTTGGTGGCAAGCATGCGGACGAATCGCACCGGGCGCGCCTGCGCGTCGAGGTGGGGCGGCTGCGGGCCGAGTTGCGCGGGCTGGCGGAGATCAGCGCCACCAAGCGCGGCTTCACGCTGGCGCCGCGCCAGGCGCGTGCGGTGATGGTTCTGGCGCGGCCGATCGAGGAGCGGCACGCGGCCGTGCTGGCTTTGCTCGCCGACGGTGAGGCCTGGTCTAGCTCGGCCCTGGCGCTGGCGCTCGGAACCGGCCAGCGCAGCGTGCAGCGGGCGCTGGAGCCGCTCGCCGAGACCGGCAAGGTGCAGTCTTTCGGCCACGGCAGGGCGCGCCGCTGGATGACGCCGCCGGTCGCGGGTTTCACGACCACCTTGTTACTCCCGGCACCGCTCCCGCAAGGGTAGGAAGGGATGACGACCACCATCGAGGACAAAGACATGAAACATTCAGCGGCCGAAATCCTGCGCGAATACGGACCCTTTCCGGGGGTGAACAGCGTGCATGGCGTGAGTTTTGACGGCAACAATGTCTGGTTTGCCTCGGGCGACAAGCTGAATGCCTTCGATCCGCAGAGCGGGGAGGCGTTGCGTTCGATCGATGTCGCGGCGCATGCCGGCACTGCCTATGACGGCAAGCACTTCTTCCAGCTCGCCAATGATCGCATCCATAAGATCGACCCGGATACCGGGGCGATTCTGGCCACCATTCCCGCACCCGGCGGCGGGCGCGACTCCGGGCTGACCTGGGCCGAAGGCACGCTTTGGGTGGGGCAGTACCGCGAGCGCAAGATCCACCAGATCGACCCGGAGACCGGGACGATCCTGCGCACCATCGAGTCCAACCGCTTCGTCACGGGGGTAACCTGGGTGGATGGCGAATTGTGGCACGCCACCTGGGAAGGCGACGAGAGCGATTTGCGCCGTGTCGACCCGCAAACCGGCAACGTTCTGGAAACGCTCGACATGCCGGCCGGCATGGGTGTCTCGGGGCTGGAATCCGATGGTGGCGACCGCCTGTTCTGCGGCAGTACATCCACCGGGGTGGTGCGGGCGGTGCGCCGGCCGAGATGAGCCGGGTGTTCTGACGGAGACAATCGGCACCTTCAGGTCCGTGCCGGGAATTTTGTCCGCCGACGACTGGCCGTTGTCCAGGGAGGTCCCTAGATAGGCTGCGTTGGGCGACCGCCCGGACATTTCTTCGCAAAGGACCTGACCATGCCCGAACAGATCACATTGAACGATGGTGCCGCCATTCCACAGCTTGGCCTTGGCGTCTGGCAGGTCGACGCCGGCATCACCGCGCAAGTAGTGGGCTGGGCAATCAAGGCGGGTTACCGGCTGATCGACACCGCCGAGGGCTACCAGAACGAGGAAGGGGTCGGCGAGGCGATCCGCGCTTCCGATGTGGCGAGAAGCGAGCTGTTCATCACCTCGAAGCTGCGCAACGGCGCCCACCAGCGCGACGCGGCTCTCACGGCCTTCGACGACACGATGAAGAAGCTCGGCATCGAGCAGCTCGACCTGTTCCTGATCCACTGGCCGGTTCCCAGCCAGGACAAATATGTCGAGGCGTGGAAGACCCTCATCGAACTCAAAAAGGCCGGCCGCATCAAGTCGATCGGCGTTTCGAATTTCAACCAGGACCATCTGGAGCGCATCATCGGCGAAACGGGCGTGACGCCCGTCGTCAACCAGATCGAATTGCATCCGCGTTTCCAGCAGCGCGCGCTCAGGGATTTCCATGCCGGGCACAACATCCACACCGAAAGTTGGAGCCCGCTGGGCAGCGGCCGTCTGCTCAGCGATCCGACCATCGCGGGCATCGCCAAAAAGCACGGCAAATCCGCCGCGCAGACGATGATCCGCTGGCACCTTCAGGAAGGGCTGATCGTGATCCCGAAGTCTATCCACCAGGACCGCGTCGCGGCGAATTTCGATGTCTTCGATTTCGAGCTGGACGCGCAGGACCTGGAGACGATCCGGGGCATGGATTCGGCTGACGGCCGCAACGGACCGAACCCCGCCACGGCGGCGTTTTTGTTTTAAAAGTTTGACCTGAAGGAGCCGGCGGCGAAGCGGCCAATCTCCCCCCAAGTGGGGGAGATGCCCGGCAGGGCAGAGGGCGCTGTCCCGCCGGCATATCAGTTGTGCCGCCCAAACCAGCAGCGATGACAATATGTTGGCAGACATTGTCGATGTCGCGAATCACATCATCGTTGCAGAACCGCAGCACGCTCCAGCCGTCCTGTTCCAGACGCATGGACCTTGAAGTTTGCGCCCTACGGCGCCCCCCTCTGTCCTGCCGGACATCTCCCCCACGAGGAGGGAGATTGGCAGCTTCGCCCTTTGTGCTAAATCCCGGACCCATCCAATTGCTGCGCGTCTTCGCCTTCCCAGGGCGCCGGCATCGAGCCGCCACGGCTGAGATTGGCGGAGGGCAGGGGCATCCAGCATTTCAGTTCCGGCTCGGCGTATTCGACGACGCGGCCCGGCGAGGAATCCGATGCGCGCCAGCCTTCGCCGGCGAACTGGTCGCCGCGTGCCCAGTAGGCGAGGTCGACTTCAGCCGGCCCCTGTTCGGACGGGCGGACCGTGACCAGGATCCGGCTGCCGTCCTTGGGCGCCGTCGACATGTGGCGCCACCGTTCGGGCTCGTCCATCGCATTTCCTCCTGCCTTGGTACGAGATGAAGTGTCGCCTCGCCATCGGAGGCGGTCAACCCAAACTTTGTAGGATTGTACCGGCCACAGCCGTCCTGGGTCTGGCGATACTCGCCAGGACAAGGAGAGCATATGAGTGACAAGATCGGGCCGATGCCGGCCGGAGGCGAAATGAAACTCTACTTCAGCCGCAATCCCAATCCGCGCCTGGCGGCCGCGGTTGCGCGTTACCTCAAGGCTGATGTGACCTTCGAATTCGCCTCACCCTTCGCGCCAGGGCAAGCGGAGCGATTTCGGCCGCTCAATCCCAATCTTTCGCTGCCGATACTGGTGTGGCCGGGCGGCAGCCTGTGGGAGGCGGACGCCATCGCTTGCCGGCTGTCGCGCGACGTCGGATCGGATTTCTGGCGCACCGGCAATGACGAGCCCGAGATGATCCGCTGGTTAAGCTGGGGCAAGGAGAATTTCGTGCGGGCCTGCGACATGGTGCATTTCGAGCGTGGCACCAAGCAGCGCTATCATTTGGGCCCAATCGATCGCCAACTGGTCGAGGAGGGGCTGAAGTTGTTTCACACGATGGCGGCGATCCTGGAGGCGGCGCTGGCAGGACGGCAATGGCTGGTCGGGGATCGGGTCTCCTACGCCGATTTCCGCATGGCGACGTTCCTGCCGTTCAACGATGTCGGCGGCCTGCCGCTCGGTGATTATCCCGTGCTTGCCGGCTGGTATCGCCGGCTCGAAGCGATCGAGGCCTGGCGTGACCCGTTCAATGGGCTAGATGCACCGCCCTTGCCGCCGGTGCCGCGGCAGGGCGATGGGTGGAGCTGACGACCGGCGTATACACAAAGGACTTTGAAAACGCCGGTCGCCGGGCGGGGGTTGGGACGCACCACGTTGGGGCGCGATGCAAAGTCAGGCTACGCGGATGTCCGGCATCTTCAATTCGAACGCCGGCCCATGGTGAACAACCGGTTACTATCCACAGGCTCCATCCGGCAAACGGCATCTCTCGCGGCTGTGCGCAACGTCGGCCTGCCGGCCATCGGTGCTCGACGGGCCATGCTCCGGTTGATAAGCCCGTCTGCGAAGGAGCTGATGAGTCTGGCATGACCGTTGCGATCGAGATGGGAAACACGACGGCGGGCGCCCCGGCGACGCTCGATCTCGAGGAGCTGCTGGCGACCCGGCTTCTGGTGCAGGGCAATTCGGGCTCCGGCAAGTCGCATCTGCTGCGCCGGCTGCTGGAGCAGAGCGCGCCCTGGGTGCAGCAGACCATCGTCGACCCGGAAGGCGACTTCGTGTCGCTGGGCGACCGCTACGGCCATCTGGTGATCGATGCCGAGGAGCATACCGAGCGCGGCTTGCAGGCCGCCGGGGAGCGGGCGCGCATCCACCGCGTCTCGACCGTGCTCAATCTCGAAGGGCTCGATGCCGAGAACCAGATGCGGCGCGCCGCCGCCTTCCTCGGCGGGCTGTTCGAGGTCGCCCGCGACCACTGGTATCCGATGCTGGTGGTGGTGGACGAGGCGCAGTTGTTCGCGCCGGCCGTGGCCGGCGAGGTTTCGGACGAAGCGCGCAAACTGTCGCTCGGCGCCATGACCAACCTGATGTGCCGTGGCCGCAAGCGCGGGCTGGCCGGCATCATCGCCACGCAGCGGCTGGCCAAGCTCGCCAAGAACGTCGCGGCGGAAGCCTCCAATTTCCTCATGGGCCGCACCTTCCTCGACATCGACATGGCGCGCGCCGCCGATCTTCTGGGCATGGAGCGGCGGCAGGCCGAGGCTTTCCGCGACCTGGAACGCGGGCAGTTCATGGCGCTGGGTCCGGCACTGTCGCGCCGGCCGCTCGGCCTGCGCATCGGCCCGACCGATACCAGCCCCCGCAACGGCACGCCACGGTTGATGCCGCTGCCGGAATCCGCGCTCGAGGATGCCCGCGCCGTCATCCTGGCCGCCCCGCCGCCCGAAACGGCGCGGGCGCCGCGCCGGACGGCATCGCCGGACCTGCTCGACCAACTGATGGCGGCGAAGTCGGCGGCCCTGGAAATCCGCCCCGAACCAGCCGAGCCGCTGATCAGCGCGGAGGATCTGGCGGAGCGGCGCGAGCGTGTCGACCGCGTGCTGCGCGCCGTGCTGGCCGAGCCCGATGCGGGGTTCCGCGTCATCGGCGTGCTCTATCAGGAGTTCGTGGTTCGCTGCCGCATCGAGGGCCTCGCCTCGGTCGTGCCGGACCTGCCCGCGTTCCGCCGCATGCTGACGCGAGCTCGCGCCGGCCTCGGCTCCGAGACGACGCAGGATGACGCATGGAGGGACGTTTCCGTCCGCGCCTCGCTGCTGCCCGACGACATGCAGGGCGTGTTCATGATGATCGCTCGCGCGGCGAAGGAGGGCTGGCCGTGCCCGAGCGATGCCGCGATCGCGCGCGCCTATGGCTCGCACTCGCTGCGCCGTGCCCGGCGCCTCCTGACCTATATCGAGGAGCAGGGGCTCATCGTTTGCCAGCTCGACGGCACGGGAAAGCGCACCGTGACTCTGGTCGAACTCGCCTGGGCAACGGCGCCCGGCGACCCCAACGCCGAGGAGGCGGAGCAAGGGAGCCTGGCGCTGTGAGGGGGCCATGACTTGGCCAACTGCGCTACTGGATAGCGATGATGCCGTCGATGGCCCGCCATTCCGAAGGCTGGATCAGCCGGTGGTGGGCGACGCGGACCGAGTGCAGCGGGCCTTCGAGTTCGCGCTCCCAATAGGATAGGAACCCGTGAAGTTCGGGGAACTCGGGCGCAAGGTCGTAGTCCTGCCAGACATAGAGCTGGAGCAGGCTCGGATGATCGGGCAGGTGATAGTGAATCTCCGCCGTGGTCAGGCCGTAGCCTTCCATCTGGAGACGGAATTCCTTGCTGACGCTTGCGATCATTCGTTTCTCCTTCCTGTCAGGTATTAGGCATCCAGCCTGTCAAAAGGGTGATGGAATCGCCGCTCGGCTGGCGTAGTGCCGAGACGGTAGCCTGGAGCAGGCGGTCAAGCGCGCGGTTGGAGCTTTCGGCGGCAGGGGTGGATTTGAGCGGTGAAAAAATCTGTTGGTCCATCGATGTGCTCCGTCTGCAAACAACTCCTTGAGCGGATCGCGGTTCCGGCGCCCGGGATGCGCCGGCCGCCTATAATCTGTTGAACAAGGATCGAAGATTCAAGCCCGGCGTCCGACCTGGATAAGGTCGCGATAACAGGCTCTTGGCACTCGTGGCGCATGAGTGCCAAAATTTTTTGGCGGGGCTCTTGAAACCGAAAAACGGCAAAACTAGCTCGATATGCGCGCGCGATGCCTGAGCAAGGGTCGCTGCGTTCCGCGCCGGCCGATTTTGCCGGTCCGGTTGCGGAGGAACCGCGAAAAACATGTTTGTCCAGAAGGAGAACGAAATGGCGTTCCGTCCATTGCATGACCGTATCCTGGTCCGCCGCATCGACGCCGAGGAAAAGACCGCGGGCGGCATCATCATTCCCGACACCGCCAAGGAGAAGCCGCAGGAAGGCGAGGTACTCGCTGTCGGTCCCGGCGCGCGCGACGACGGCGGCAAGCTGGTCGAGCTCGACGTCAAGGTCGGCGACCGCATCCTGTTCGGCAAGTGGTCCGGCACCGAAATCCGGCTCGACGGCCAGGATCTGCTCGTCATGAAGGAAAGTGACGTGATGGGCGTGATCGAAGAGGCCGCGCAGATCAAGAAGGCCGCCTGATGGCTTCTTGGAAATTCAACCAGTCAACGAATGCTGCCTAGATGAAGGAGTGATCCAATGGCTGCCAAAGAGGTTAAATTCCATACCGAAGCGCGCGAGAAGATGCTGCGCGGCGTCGATATTCTCGCCAATGCGGTGAAGGTGACGCTCGGCCCCAAGGGCCGCAACGTGGTGATCGACAAATCGTTCGGCGCCCCGCGCATCACCAAGGACGGCGTCACCGTTGCCAAGGAGATCGAGCTTGAGGACAAGTTCGAGAACATGGGCGCGCAGATGGTGCGCGAAGTGGCGTCCAAGACCAACGACATCGCCGGCGACGGCACGACGACCGCGACCGTTCTTGCCCAGGCCATCGTCAAGGAAGGCGCCAAGGCGGTTGCCTCGGGCATGAACCCGATGGACCTGAAGCGCGGCATCGACAAGGCCGTGGAGGCGGTGGTGGCCGAGTTGAAGGCCAATGCCCGCAATGTGACAAGGAACGACGAGATCGCGCAGGTCGGCACCATCTCGGCCAACGGCGATGCCGAGATCGGCCGCTTCCTCGCCGAGGCGATGGAGAAGGTCGGCAATGAAGGGGTGATCACCGTCGAGGAGGCCAAGACCGCCGAGACCGAGCTCGAAGTCGTTGAGGGCATGCAGTTCGACCGCGGCTATCTCAGCCCTTATTTCATTACCAATCAGGACAAGATGCGCGTCGAACTCGACGAGCCCTATGTGTTGATCCACGAGAAGAAGCTCTCCAACCTGCAGGCGCTGCTTCCGGCGCTGGAGGCGGTGGTGCAGTCGGGCAAGCCGCTGCTGATCATCGCCGAGGATGTCGAGGGCGAGGCGCTCGCCACGCTGGTGGTCAACAAGCTGCGCGGTGGCCTCAAGGTTGCTGCCGTCAAGGCGCCCGGCTTCGGCGACCGCCGCAAGGCCATGCTGGAGGACATCGCCATCCTCACCGGCGGCACGGCGATCTCGGAAGATCTCGGCATCAAACTGGAGAATGTGACGCTGGAGATGCTGGGCCGCGCCAAGAAGGTGGTGGTCGAGAAGGAGAACACCACCATCGTCGACGGTGTCGGCCGCAAGGAAGAGATTCAGGGCCGCGTCGCGCAGATCAAGGCGCAGATCGAGGAGACCACCTCGGACTACGACCGCGAGAAGCTGCAGGAGCGGCTGGCCAAGCTTGCCGGCGGCGTCGCGGTGATCCGCGTCGGCGGCTCGACCGAGGTCGAGGTCAAGGAGCGCAAGGACCGCGTCGACGATGCGCTCCATGCCACGCGCGCGGCCGTCGAGGAAGGCGTGCTGCCCGGCGGCGGTGTCGCGCTGCTTCGAGCCGCCAGGGCGCTTGATGCCGTCCAGACCGACAATCCCGACCAGAAGACCGGTGTCGAGATCGTGCGCCGCGCGATCGAAACGCCGGTGCGCCAGATCGCCGAGAATGCCGGCGCCGAAGGCTCGATCATCGTCGGCAAGCTGCGCGAGAAGAGCGAGTTCGGCTGGGGCTGGAATGCGCAGACCAACGAGTTCGGCGATCTCTATGGCCAGGGCGTGATCGACCCGGCCAAGGTGGTGCGCACGGCGCTGCAGGACGCAGCCTCCGTCGCCGGCCTGCTGGTGACCACCGAGGCGATGGTGGCCGAGAAACCGAAGAAGGAAGCCGCCAGCCCGGCGATGCCCGCCGGTGCCGGCATGGATTTCTGAGCCCATGCATGACCGCCCGCTCCCCGGCTGGGGAGCGGGCATCAGGATGAAATCGAGCGGAGGTAAACATGGATGCGATGGCTGGCCTTGGACCCCTGCCGGCGCCGACACATGAGGCAAAGGAGTTCCTGGCCTACGAAAAAGAATGCCGCAGCGTGCTGCAGCCGCGACTGGCAGGGCTGCTCGACATGGCCGAAGCCGCCGGCTGGAGCCGGCGCACCGCCGCCTCGGCGCTGATGTTCCTGGCGGCGCAGCAGGTGTCGGCGGCGGCTGCCGGCGGTTGAACCGGCGAGCGATGTTCGCCGCACAGAAGATGAAGGGCGTTGTTGTTTGGAGGTGGAGACGTGATCGCGGGCCGGTTGCGTGAATGCCTGAGAATACTGAGATGGGAGGCGGCCGATCTCGCCGCCGAACTCGGCCGTCCGCAAGGAGAGATTGCGGCCTGGCTTGACGGCCGCAGCCGATCTCCATTTGCCGTCGCCGCCTGGCTCGAGGCGCTGGTGAAGGCACACAGGATGTTGCCGGCGCCAGGCAGGGGCATGCCGGCGCTGGACTCAGCTAACATCGGGCCGGCCAACATCGGGCCGGCCAGGATCGAACTGCCCAGGTCGAGCCGGGCGCGATCGGCGGTGCCCAACCGGCGGCTCAATCTTCCATACAAGACATCCATGCACCGTGTCGGCGGCGGGCCGCGCTCTCCTGTGTCAGGTCCGCCGCAGGTGCCGCATAATCGAGAGGAGGCAAAAGCCATGAATCGCGGGCAGTTTGAAGAACCGGTCACCGTTCTGGTCGGAATGGGCTTTCCGGTTGGGATCGAGAATGTGATGGAAGCCTACGCCCTGTTGCAGGATTGGCCGGCCGCCGGCCGCAACGGCGCGCACGCCATTGCGCTCAACGCCTGCAAGGCCGGCATTGCCGGCGAGATCGACCCCGAAACCGTGCGGGCAACGCTGGTCAGCTTTGCACGACGCAATGACATATTGGTGCAGGACATGGTTGCGCCGGCCGTAGCGCTGGGCGATGCGCCGCGTGCGGGCGAACTCGCGGGTTGACCATAGGGCCCGCCGCCCGGCTTTCGCGCCAGGCGGCGGGCACAGCCTTGATGGAACCAAGCGACGGGCACACAGGTTTAGTCTAGCCGGCGTCGGTTCCCTGATGCGAGGCCATGTCATGAGCATCCTGCAAAGCATGAAGAAAGCAGCCGAACAGGTTACCGGCGTTGCAAGACCAGACAGGCGACAGGCCGCCGATCTCGTAAGGCCGCGAAAACCGAATGAATTCAGGTTCAGGGACGATGGTCTGGTGCCCAACCATCCATCCTGGCCGCTTGTCGTCTATCGCGGCGCCGTGCGGCTGCCGCAAGAATTCGATCCCGCAGCGGTCATGGAGGAGCTTTTCGGCGCCAATGGCTGGGGCGACAGCTGGCGCGACGGCATCTACAGCTACGTTCATTACCATTCGCGCATCCACGAAGTGCTCGGCGTCGCGCGCGGCACGGCCAAAGTTCAGTTTGGCGGCGATAAGGGACGAACGCTGGCGCTGAAGGCGGGCGATGTCGCGGTTCTCCCGGCCGGCACCGGACACCAGCGGATCTCGGCGTCCGGCGACTTCCTCGTGGTTGGCGCCTATCCCGCATCCGGCACCTACGACATATGCACGACCACCGCCGACCACGCCAAGGCGATCGTGACGATCCCCAGGGTAGGCCGTCCGCGAAAGGACCCTGTCTATGGAAGCGAGGGGCCGTTGCTGACGGCCTGGAAGAAAGACTGAGGCGGTTCCAGCGAAGGCCAGGCGGTCGGGAACTACCGCTCCTCCACTATCCGCAAATAAGCCGCCGTCACGAACAGCACGATCAGCCCGAACAAGATCCGTCTCGCCCCCTCCGGCATCTGCAGGATGGTCAGCAGCGTCGTCAACACGGTCAGGATGAGCGCGCCGATGATGGTGCCGGTATAGCCGCCGCGGCCGCCGAAGATGGAGGTGCCGCCGATGACGGCGGCGGCGACCGAGGGCAGCACCAGGGGTTCGGCGAGGGAGAGCGACGGAGCCTTGATAAGGCCGATGTAGAGCAGGCCGGTGATGCCGGCGAGCACGCTGGAGGTGATGTAGAGGGCGGTGATGACCTGCCAGTATTGCACGCCCGACAGCCGCGTTGCGCGCTCATTGTCGCCGACGGCGTAGAGCAGGCGGCCGAAGCCGGTGCGGGCGAGCGTGAAGACGATCAGCGCGGCGAGCGGCACGAACAACAGCAGGGCGTTGGGAAAGCCCGAGGTGACGCCGGTGCCGAGCCAGGCGAGGAAGTCGGGGATTTTGGCGCCGGATGCGATCACCGTACGCTGGTAGACCTGCAGGCAACCGGTGCCGATCAGGCTGGTGCCGAGCGTCATGATCAGCGGGTGGACGCGAAAGACGCCGACGCCGATGCCGTTGACGAGGCCGATCAGCACCGCCGGCATCATCGCCAGCAGAAAGGCGACCGCCGGATCCTGGTTGACGACTTGCGTTGCCATGATGAAGGCGCTCATCGTCGCCACCGTGCCGACCGAGAGGTCGATGCCGCCGGTCAGCATGGTCATGGTCTGGCAGCCGGCGAGGATCGCCAGCGGGATGGCGAATTTGATGGTGTTGCCGATCCAGCGTTCGTTGACGATGCCCGGGCGCAGGATCTGCAGGATCACCACCAGGATGACGAGCAGGATGATCAGCGGGATCAGCGGCCGGTCGGCCATGAAGCGTTTTAGGCGGCGGCCGAAGGGGACGGGGGTGATCGCGGTGGTGCTCATGGGGTGGCTCGCGATAGAGTTGGCGCGATGCATCTTTCCCTTCTCCCCTTGTGGGAGAAGGTGGATCGGCGCGATAGCGCCGAGACGGATGAGGGGTGCTCCAGCGGAGTGAGACGTTGGCGTTCCCTGGAATACCCCTCATCCGTCTTGCCGCTGCGCGGCAATCCACCTTCCCCCACAAGGGGGGAAGGAAGAAGCCCATGCCGATACTCTCTCATCATTGCCGCCCCCGCATGGTGATAAACGCGCCGAACATCACCACGGCGACCATGATGGCACCTTCGATGATGGCGGTGACGTTGGGGTCGATGGCGAGCAGCGTCAAGTCCGTGCGCACCAGGCGCAGCACGAAGACGGCGACGATGGGGCCGAGCAGGCCGCCCTTGCCGCCGCCGAGTGCCACGCCACCCAGCACCACGGCGGCGACGCTGGCCAAGAGATAGGGGCCGGGAATGGGAGCGCCGATGCCGGTGCTCATGGTCAGCGCCAGCCCGCCCATGGCTGCGAACAGGCCCGAAAGCGCATAGGCGACAATGCGGGTACGCGCGACCGGCACGCCTGAGCGGAACGCCGCCAGTTCGCTCGAGCCGATGGCGTAGATGGAGAGGCCGAGACGCGAGCGCCTGAGCGGTATCCAGACGATGCAGAGGCAGACGATGAGCACCAGCAGCGCCTTGGGCAGCCAGGCGTCGATGGCGTCGGGCAGGCCCGGTATCGGCACGGTGCCCGAGATCAGCGCCTTCAGCCATTCGGCGGCACTTCCGCCCGGCGCGCCGAGCACCAAAAGGGCGGCACCTTGCAGCACGAACAGCATGGCCAGCGTGACGACGATGTCGGGCACGCGGGTGACGACGATCAGCAGTCCGTTCAGCGCGCCGAGCACGAGGCCCAGGGCGAGCACGAAGGGCACCACGAACAGCGCGTATTCCTCGCTCGCGCCAGCCATCATCGAGGCGGCGGTGACGCTGGTCAACGCCATCATGGCGGCGACCGACAGATCGATGCCGCCGGCGATGACGACCACCGTCTGCGCGGCGACAGCGAAGGCATAGGGCAGAACGGCCCGTGCCAGCGAGCCGAAGTCGCCGCTGCCATAGCCCGGCTGGATCAGCTTGGTGACGATGAACAGCACGATGAGGAGAGCGAACAGGCCGGCGACCCAGCCCTGGCGGCGCAGGAAATGGCTCATGGCGCCGCCTCCGGCGCATCGGAAGTGTTCGCGGTGGGGTCGGCCAAAATGCCGACATCGGCCTTGACGCCGCGCGGCAGGCCGTAGGCGGCGCGCATCAGCGCCGGTTCGTCGGCTTCCTCGACCGGGAAGATGTCGACCAAGCGGCCGCCGAAGATGACGATGACGCGGTCGCAGACGCGTTGCACCTCTTCGAGTTCCGAGGTGTAGAACAGCACCGACTTGCCGTTGCCGGCGAGCTGGCGCAGCAATTTATAGATCTCCTGCTTGGTGCCGACATCGATGCCGCGCGTCGGGTCGAAGCACAGGATGGTGCGGGCATCGGCAGCGATCCAGCGGGCGATGGTCACCTTCTGCTGGTTGCCGCCGGACAGGCGCTGCACCTCGCCCTGCGCGCGGGTGTCGATCTGCAGCAGCTCGATGGCGCTGGCCACCTTCGCGCGCTCGCGGCGCATGTTGATCGGCCCCCAGTTGCGGAACGCAGCACTGAAGGGTAGCGCGATGTTCTCGCGCACCGAGCGCTGCATGGCGAGCGCCTCGGCGCGGTCGCCTGGCACATAGGCGATGCCGGCACGGATGGCGTCGATCGGGTGCGAGAACTTTGCCGGCTGGCCGTCGACCTCGATGGTGCCGCCGGATGGGCGGATCGAGCCGGCCAGGGCGGAAAACAACTCGTCCTGGCCCTGGCCTTCGAGCGCGACGACGCCGACGACTTCGCCATCTCCAAGATCGAAGGAGACATCGCTGAGCTTGGTGCCGACGCGCAGGTTGCGCACGCTTATGCGCGGCCGGGAGGTGATGGGCGCCGCCTTTTCGGCAGCGCTGCGGGCGGCGACGTGGGTCTTGACGATGCGGGTGCCGAGCATCAGCTCGACGATCTTTTCCTCGACGCCCGGCACGATATCGACAACGCCGACGGTCTCGCCATCGCGCAGCACGGTGGCGCGGTCGCACAGTGCGGAGATTTCGACGAAGCGATGCGAGATGAAGATGACGGCGCGGCCGCTGTCGCCCTGGCGGCGCACCACTTCCAGCACTTTCTCGGCTAGGTTGGCGGGCAGCGCCGCCGTCATTTCGTCGAGCAGCAGCACGTCGGGCTCGACGGCCAGTGCCCGCGCCAGGTCGAGCACGCGCAGCACGGCCAGCGGGATGTCGCGCGCGGTGTCGCGCAGGTCGAGGTCGGGAATGCCGAGTTCGCGCACCCAGGCGCGGAACGGCTCGACCGGCGTGCCGGTCAGCCGCAGGTTGGAAAGCACGTCGAGATCGGGGATCAGCGACGGTTCCTGGTAGACCGGCAACAGGCCGGCGCGGCGTCCGGCGGCCGGCGAACGGATGTCGCGCGCCTCGCCGCGGATCAGGATGCGGCCGGCATTGGCTTGGATGGCCCCGGTCAGGATCTTCACCAGCGTCGACTTGCCGGCGCCATTGGCGCCCATCAACGCATGCACCTCGCCCGGCAGCACGGACAGGGACGCGTTGCGAAGGGCGGCAACCGCGCCGTAATTCTTGGCGACGCCGGTGGCGTCGAGGAGAGGGCTGGTGGTCAAATGGTTGGGTCTCGGGTCAAGCTGTTCAGGTATTTGTGGAACCGACTGGCCGCAACGGTGACCTTCCCTTCTCCCCTTGCGGGAGAAGGTGGCCTCGCGAAGCGAGGTCGGATGAGGGGTGCTCCAGGGAATACCAACGTCTCACTCCGCTGGAACACCCCTCATCCGTCTCGGCGCTGCGCGCCGATCCACCTTCTCCCGCAAGGGGAGAAGGCAGAAGCGCGGGTGCTTACTCTCCCGGGCCCTTGCAGGCCACGATCTGCTCCTTCGTGTACGTCGTCCAGTCCGGGATCGAGATCGAGACCGGCCATTCGGGGCTGAGCGACGGGTCGGCGGCGGCCTTCAGCTTGGCCTTGCCTTCGTCGGTCGCGTTGTCCCACAGTTGCGGGTCGACCAGCACCGTCTGCTGTGCCGGCTTCTTGCCGTCGAGGATCTGCAGCGCCAGCGTGACACCAGCACCGCCGATCGAGCCAGGGTTGGTGACGGCAGCGCCGACGAGGCCCTTGACCGAGCTCAACTGGCCGACGAAGCCGGCATTGTCGGCGCCGACCACCGGCACCAGCGGCGCCTGCGATTCGACCAGCGCGTCGACGATGACGTTGTCGATGCCGGACGTCCACACGCCGTTGAACGGGGTGCCGGTGGCGAGGAACGACAGCATCTGCTGCTTGGCCTGATCCTGCTGCCAGCCGGTGAAGACCTCCTGTGCGACCTTCACATCGGGGAATTCGGCCAGCGCCTTCTTGAAGCCCTTGTCGCGATCGGAATCGGCCGAAGCGCCGGCGGCGCCGCGCATGTAGAACACCTCGCCCTTGCCGCCCATCTGCTGGAACAGCCACTTGGCGCCGAGATAGGCGTATTGTTCCTGGTTGTTGGAGATAATGTAGGCCGACGGCTCGGTGACCGCCTGGTCGACGGCGACGACGACGATGCCGGCCTTGGTGGCTTCCTCGAGGCCCGCCTTGATGCCGGCCGGATCGGCGGGGTTGACGACGATGGCGTCGACCTTGGCGCTGATCAGGTTGCGGATATCTTCCAACTGGCCGGCGGCATCGGTGTTGCGGTGGGCGATGTTGAGCTTGGCGACCTCGCCGGATGCCAGCGCCTGCGCCTTCATGGCGCAGACCATCTCCTCGCGCCAGCCATTGCCCTGCACGGTGTTGGAGATGCCGATCGTGTATTTGCCGGCGGCGGCAGAGACGCCCACCGAGGCCAGCAAGGCGGCACCCGCAAGGAGCGGGACCATGGTCAGGATTTTTTTCATTTCAGACTTCCTCCACATTGTTTTTCAGTTCCAGTTCAACCCGTTGAAGCACGCCGCTGACAAAGTGAGTCAGACGGTGTGCTCCAATTCACTTGACGAAAGGACGCAGCACGTCGCGGGCGAGCAGAAAGCCCCGCTTCACCTGATCGTCGCTGCCTTCAAATCGCCTGTCCTCATGTTCGATGATGACGGACCCGTCATAGCCGGCGCGGTAAAGGCCGGAGAAGAAGCCGTTCCAGTCGACATCGCCCAACCCCGGCATGCGCGGCACCTGCCAGCCTATGCCGGCGGAGAGAATTCCGCGCTCGTACAAACCATCACGATCAATCATCAGGTCCTTGGCGTGGACATGCAGCATATAGGGGCCGAATTCCCTGATGAAGCGGGCCTGGTCGATCATCTGCCAGACCAGATGCGAGGGGTCGAAATTCATGCCGACCTCGCCGCCCCAGGCTTCCAGGATGCGGCGCCAGACCTGTGGCGAATAGGCGATGTTGTGCCCGCCCGGCCACTCGTCATAGCTGAAGATCATCGGGCAGTTCTCGAAGGCAAGCTTGACGCCGTGGCCGCGCGCAAACGCGACGATTTCGGGCCAGACTTTCAGCGCATCCTGCCAGTTGACGTCGACGGTCTTCGAGGCATCGCCGCCGCAGAAGGTGTTGACCACGGGAACGCCCATATTGGCGGCCAGCACGATCACCTTCTTGAGATGACCGATGACCGCCTCGCGGTGGGCGGCATCCGGATCCAGTGGGTTCGGATAGTAGCCGAGGCCGGAGACGATGAGGTTCTTTTCCGCCAGCGAGGCGACGATCTCCTTGGCCTGCGCGGGCGAGGTGGAAGCCGCGTCGATATGGCTGGTGCCGGCATAGCGGCGGGTCGCGGCGGACGTTTTCGGCCAGCAGGCGATTTCCAGCGCCTCGAAGCCGGCCTGATTTGCCCAGCCGGCGACCTCGCCGAGCGGCGTCTGCGCAAACGGTGCGGTGAGCAGTCCAAGTTTCATAGTGCCTCCCAACCCTATAATGCCGATTGTTTGGATCGCTTCAACCTTGCGACCTCATCTTGTTCAAGACTGTGCCTGACAGCGGCCATCGGATCGTCCGAAAGCAGATCATCAAGCGCTGACGTAACGGCCGCGCGAAACGTCTCGTTCGCGGCAAGGCCGGGGTCGAATATCCCGTCGATGGCGAGAATCCCTGAAGCCAGCGCTGGTGCATCTCGGCCGACCGTGTCGGCGATCCCAGCGACCTTGCCGGCATAGGGGTCCGACACCGGCCAGCGTTTGCCGAACCGGGCCGAGGCCTGGATCAGATAAGCCATCCAGCCGGCGACCGGCACCGACAGCAGGCCGATGCTGGCACCCTGGCGCAAGCGGTCGCGGATCGGGTTGAGCAGGCGCTGGACGATCTTCTGCGAGCCATCGGTGGCGATCTGGTGGTTGCGGTGGCGGATCGCCGTGTTCTGCAGCCGGCCGAGACTTTGCTCGACATAAGCGAGGGGCAGGACCCCGGGCACCGGCGTCAACGTCGGCAGCGTTTCTTGTATCAGCATGCGTCGCACAAAGGCCAACAGCAGCGGGTCGGCGACGGCATCGAAAGTGTGTTCCAGCCCGGCCAGCACGCCCAGCGTGGCAAGGGTTGTCTGAGCGCCGTTCAGCACCCGCATCTTGAGATGCTCGAAAGGCGTGACATCGTCGACGAAGGTGGCGCCGACCAGATCCCAGCGCGGCACGCGGCCGGCGAATTTCTGTTCGATTACCCATTGCCGAAATGGCTCGCCGACGGCGACCGCGTCGTCGCGGTAGCCGAACCATTGCTCGACGCTGTCGAGGTCATCGCGCGTCACCGCCGGCGCGATGCGGTCGACCATGGCGCAGGGGAAGGCGGCGTTGGCCGCTATCCAGTCGGCCAGCCCTTTGTCGCGCCGCTCGGCGAAAGTCCGCACGACCTTTTCGAGGATGACGCCGTTGGTCGGGATGTTGTCGCAGGAGAGCAGCGTCATCGGTTGGCCATGCGTGGCCCTGCGCTGCTCCAGCGCTTGCGCGAGGATGCCCGGCACACTGCGCGGTGCCTGGGAATTGGTGAGGTCATGGACGATGTCGGGATGGCCGAGATCGAGTTCGCCGCTCGACGGAATGTGGCAATAGCCTTTTTCGGTCACCGTCATCGTTACCAGATCGATGTCGGGCGAGGCGAGCACGTCGAGCGCCGGTTTGGCGCTTTCCTGGCTGTCGACCACCTTGACGATGCTGCCGATGACGCGCGCCTCGACATGGCTATTCTCGCGGATCAGCCTTGTGTAGAGGCCGCTCTGCCGGCCGAGCGTGCCGGCAAGGCTGGGCGGACGGATGTTGATGCCGACCACGCCCCAGCGGTCGAACTGCAGTGACAGCAGGTCATCGGTGTATTCGGCCTGGTGGCAGCGGTGGAACGCACCGACACCGAGATGCGCCATGCCCGGGGCGAGGGCCGCGCGGTCATAGGCCGGTGTCTGGACCGACACAGGCAAGCGATCGAGCAGCGCCGGCCCCAATGTTTCGGGTGAAGCGTTCACCGGTTCGCCCCGATCACGGACTGTTCCTGGTCGATCACGGCGCCGGTCATCGGTCCGGCCGCGTCGGACAGCAGGAAGACGGCGAGGTTGGCGATGTCGTTCGGCGTCAACAGCCTGCCGAAAGGCTGCGCGGCGTTTGCGGTGTCGAGCCAGCCCGGGCCGTTGCCCAAAATTTCGGATTGCATGACGCGTTCGGCCGGCGTGTCGGTCCAGCCGACATTGATGCCGTTGACGCGGATGCGGTCGAAACGGTGGGCGTTGGCGGCGTTCTTGGTCAGCGTCGCCAGCGCACCCTTGGTGGCGGAATAGACCGCGAGTTCGGGCGAGCCGCAATGGGCGTTGATCGACAGAATGTTGACGATCGAGCCACCCTGGCCGCGCTTCTTCATGTCGGCGATGGCAGCCTGCATCAGGAAGAATGGTGCCCGCGCGTTGACGGCGAACAGCGAGGCCCAGTCGTCAAGGCTGGCATCGAGGAAGGAGGCACGGTCGGTCAGGCCGGCGGCGTTGACCAGGCCATCGATACGGCCGAAGCGCTCGATACAGGCTTGCGCCAGAAGGGCGGGGGTTGCCGGGTCTCCGAGGTCTGCGGCGACGAAAATGGTCGGCGTGCCGATGGCCGACAGTTCCGCCGCCACGGCGTCGCCGCGTTTGCCATCGCGCCCGGTGATCAGCAGCCCGCCGGCGCCGGCGCGCGCCAGCGTCTGCGCGATCGCGCGGCCGATGCCTTGCGTCGCGCCGGTGGCCAGCACGACCTTACCTTGAAGATGAAGCTCCATTCCTCCTCCCGGAACAAAGTTTCTATTTTCTGAAATATGGAACGGCAATTCCCGATAGTCAAATGTGCCAGCGGGGCCTCATGGGCCGCGGCGCGCGGCGACCCCTTGGACCAGTGCCATGCCGACCGCCAATGAGGCCGCCAGCGAGCGAAAGCCGGCGAAGTCGGATTCCACCACTTCCAGCCAGCTGTCCGACAGCCGGATCAACGGGCTGAAGGTGCTGTCGGTGATGGTGACGATGCGGGCCTTGCGCTCATGCGCCACCGCGACGAGGTCCGGGGTGATGGAATTGTAGGGGCTGAACGAGACGGCCAGCACCGCGTCGCGCGCGCCGATGCAGCCGACCTGGTCGAGTGCCAAGGAGCCGACATTGTCGACCAGCACATTGCGCACGCCCTGCTGCGACAAGGTCAGCGATAGATAGGTGGTGACAGGGAAGGCGCGCTTGGAGCCGATGACGTAGATGAGGTCGGCGCCAGCCAGCAGCGCCACCATCTTTTCGAAACTCTCGACGTCGAAGCCGGCCTCGACGCGGCCAAGCGAGGCCTGCGAGGCGCCAACCATGCCATGCAGGAAATGCAGATTGGCATTGGCCTCCGTCTTTTCCTGGCCACGCCCTTCCGGCCATGATCCCTTGACGTGGTCCTTGAACAGGCCCTGGAAATCGGAAAAACCGGAGTAACCGAAGATCTGGGCAAAGCGCACCAGCGTCGAGGGCTGCACGCCTGCCTGGGCGGCCACCTGCGCGATGGTGCCGAGCGCGACGTCGCTCGGATGCTGCCACAGGAAGATCGCCACCTGGCGCAGCCGTTTGGGAAAATGCACCGTGCCCGACGACAGCACCGCGCGCAGTTCCTCATAGGTCCGCGGCTGGATGTAGCCCAGTGCTGCCAGCGAGCGCCCGCGCTTGCGCGTCGCCGCCTCGTCGGTACTGGATCTTCCGGATTGTTTGCGTGCCCCGCTCATGTTTTCAGGCTAGCGCGATACGATCGTTTTACAATATGGAAATTGGAAATGGCGTTCGACGGTGAGTCTGGAGAGTGATGCTAGCGGTCAAAGGTGGCGCTCTACGGCGCCCCCCTCTGTCCTGCCGGACATCTCCCCCTCAAGTGGGGAGATTGGACGTCATCTCTGCTTTCGCCAGTCGCCAGCGTTGCAAGAAAGGCGCCGCAGTCGACGCTGACAATCTCCCCCCTGGAGGGGAGATGTCCGGCAGGACAGAGGGGGGCGCCATAGAACTCGACGGTGGGTGCTGGCGCGATATCGGGCCTCAGCCCTTGAATCAGTCTGCTCGGAGGAGACAAACATGGTCTACGCAACATCGGACGGGTCGGCGGGCAAGCGCCTGCGGGTTGGCATGGTCGGCGGCGGCCGCAATGCCTTCATCGGCGCGGTGCACCGGCTCGCCATGCGCCTTGACGACCAGATCGCGCTGGTCGCCGGCGCGCTGTCGTCCGATCCGGAGAACGCCGCCGCCTCTGCCGCCGAGATCGGCATCGCGCCGGAGCGCAGCTATGCGGACTACCATGCCATGGCCAAGGCCGAGGCGGCGCGGCCGGATGGCATAGAGGCCGTCGTCATCGTCACGCCCAACCATCTGCACGCGCCGATCGCCGCTGCCTTCCTCGAAGCCGGCATCGACGTGATCTGCGACAAGCCGCTATCGACGACGCTAGATGACGCCGAGGCGCTGGTGGCCTTGGCGAAGGCGAAGAAGCGCCGCTTCGTCGTCACGCTGAACAACACCGGCTACGCCATGGTGCGCCAGGCGCGCGAGATGGTGGCGGCGGGCGAGCTTGGCCGGATCGTGTCGGTGCACGGCGCCTATATCCAGGACTGGCTGACGAAGCCGATCGACGCCGAGGGCCAGAAGCAGGCGGAATGGCGCACCGATC
The DNA here is from genome assembly GCF_000176035.2 of Mesorhizobium opportunistum WSM2075. Classification (NCBI taxonomy): domain Bacteria; kingdom Pseudomonadati; phylum Pseudomonadota; class Alphaproteobacteria; order Hyphomicrobiales; family Phyllobacteriaceae; genus Mesorhizobium; species Mesorhizobium opportunistum. Next base: position 3,409,405 of record NC_015675.1, read on the forward strand.
CGGCGCGGGCAGGGCAGTCGGCGGTGCTGGCGGACATCGGCGTGCATGCCTTCAATCTGGCGAGCTATACCTCGGGTTGCGAGGCCGAGACGGTGTCGGCCGATCTGTTCACCGCCGTGCCGGGGCGCCGGCTCGACGACAATGCGCATGTGCTGGTGCGCTGGACCGGCGGGGCGCGCGGCACGATCCTGGCCAGCCAGACGTCACCCGGCCACTACAATGACCTCTCCGTGCGCATCTATGGCGACAGAGCCGGGCTCGAATGGTCTGGAAGCCGGCCGGAGGAATTGCGCTTCTCCAGATATGGCGAGGAAACCCGCACGCTGGTGCGCGGCGGCCATGGCTCGACCGAGGAAAGCCGGCGCGTGTCGCGCATGCCGGCGGCGCATCCGGAAGGCTATATCGAGGCCTTCGCCAATTTCTACCGCGATGCAGCCGACATCATCCGCGCCCACCGCTCGGGTGGGGTGGTCGATGCGGCACGCGCGGCGCAGGTGCCTGACGTGGTCGATGGCGCGCGCGGGGTGAAATTCGTCGCCGCGGCGGTGGAATCGAACGCGGCGGGTGGAGCGTGGACGGCGGCGCGGTTCGAGGAATGACAGTCGATCTCCCCCCTTGAGGGGGGAGATCACTGGATTCGCAGCTGCTTCGCCAGATCCGATAGCATCGGACGCTGCCCGACAAGCATCTTTACCTCGGCCTCAGGCAGGCTGAACCAGCCCGCTCTGTCGACCTCCGGGAATTCCTTCATCGATCCCGACCGCGGCGGCCATTCCATGGTGAAGCTGTTGCTCTTGATCGCCGCCACGTCGATCTCCGCCCTGGCCTCCACCGACCAGGCGCTGACGATCTTGCCGCCCGGTTGCTTGTAATCGCCGAGGCGCGTGAAAAGGCCGTCGACCTTGATGCCGATTTCTTCCTCGGTTTCGCGTTGTGCCGCCACAAGCTCGTCCTCATTCTCGTCGACAAGGCCTTTCGGGATCGACCAGGCGCCATCGTCCTTCTTCGCCCAGAACGGGCCGCCGGGATGAACCAGCAGCACGCGGACATCGCCATCGCTTCGACGATAGATCAGCAGGCCGGCACTGCGTTTTGCCATTTTGCGTGTCCATTCGTGGCGCCGGTACGAGGTGGCCAATTGCCAGCCGATCATGGGTGCCGACCCTTGCATCGGCAAATTGCGACGCTATGTCAAACACGCCCGCATTGCACCTCATGTGCGAGTCCGGCAATCTGAAGTATCACTTTGGGGCGGCGTCGAAGGTCAGGTAAGGCGTCCGAATGCAACTGGGTCTGATCGGCTACTACAGCGACTTCGTGGTCTATCCGCTGGTGATCGCCATATTGGGAATAGCCGGGTTGATCGAGGCCGGCGAGGAGAGTGCGCCGGAGTGGATCGGTACGGTCATCTTCTGTCTCGGCCTGTGGACGCTGGTCGAATACGTCCTGCACCGCTTTGTCCTTCATCACATCCCCTACATCAGGGACCTGCACGACCGTCATCATGTCGAGGAGCGCAGTTCGGTGGGTACGCCAACCTGGCTCAGTCTGGGTGTGCATGCGCTGGTCGCCTTCCTGCCGGTGTGGATGGCCTTCGGTTTCGCGACCGCGAGCGCGGTCAGTTGCGGCCTGATGCTGGGCTATCTCTGGTACATCAGCATCCACCACATGATCCATCACTGGCATCCCAGACATCCCAGTTATCTCTACACGCTCAAGCGCCGCCACGCAGTGCATCATCACATCGACGATACCGCCAATTTCGGCGTGACGTCGATATTCTGGGATCGGGTTTTCGGTACGGCGCAGCTCTGAGGGCCGGGGCGTATCTCGATCCCGGCAGGTCCGGCGTCATTGTCATGGCGGCCGGCCCGAGATAGCCTGCCCCGAGATAGCCTGCATTGATGTGCTGGGACCGGGGGCGTGCCGGGAATGCTTCTGCCATTCTTGTATTGGCCTGCATATCATCGCCTTGGCAGGCTGAAATGGGTTGCTCTTTTCGCGCCGTTCATCCTGTTGTCCGGCTACATCGCCTATGGCTTTGTCGGCATCCAGCTCGACTCACCGCTCACCGCCCTCAGGCACTTTGCCGCGTTCCCGAACTGTGCAGCGGCTCGCGCCGTCGGTCTTGCCCCCGCGCGCAAGGGGCAGCCCGGCTATTGGCCGACGCACGATGCCGACAAAGACGGCATCGCTTGCGAGCCTTGGCACGGGGAAAGCGCCAGCGGCGTCAAGGTGCATCGCTATTGGCAGCGGCAGGTAGTTCTCACAGTTCCTTTTCCGCCAGCTCCCTGAATTCGTCGGGCACCGAGCGCGCCGCTTCGAGCGCCACCGTGCCGTAGCCGACGGCCTGTTTGCCGAAGCGCTCGCGGATTTTGTCGATGGCGCGGTCGGCGCCGAAGCGCGCCAGGCCTTTCGCAGTACCCGGCCGATGCTTTTCGTCGGCAAGGCCGAGCGGCAGTTCGAGCTGCAGCTCGGAACTTTCCCAGAGGTGCGAGACCGAGATCGCCAGCAGCGAGATCGTTCTTTCGTGCGGATTGTCGGCGAGCACGCCGCGCACCAGATCGCCTGCGATTTCGGCCAGCATCGTGGTCGCCGAGATCGGCTGGTCGAGCGTGATCGAGCGGGTGACGGCGCTGAGATCGGCAAAGCGCACACGCACGGTCACCGTGCGGCCGGGCCGCGCCTTGGCGCGCAGCCGGCTGGCGACGCGGTCGGCAAGGTGCAGCAAAGTGGGCACGATGACCTGCGCCACGGCTGGCTTGCGGCCAAGTGCCGACTGCGCGCCGGCCGAGTGCGCGCGGCGCTTCGTCTCCAGCTTTCTCGGGTCGCGGTTCCACGACAAGGCCGAGAGCTTTTCGCCGGCGGCGGGACCGAGTAGCCGCGTCAGCGCGCCGCTGTGCGTCCTGGCCAGCTGGCCTATGGTCTCGACGCCGATTTCGGCCAGCCGCGCCCTGGTCGCCAGGCCGACGCCCCACATCAGGCCGACCGGCAAATCGTGCAGGAAGGCAAGCTCGGTGCCGGGATCGACCACCACCAGCCCATCGGGCTTGGCGACCTGCGAGGCGATCTTGGCCAGATGCTTGGTGCGTGCGACGCCGATCGAGATCGGCAGGCCGAGTTCGGCCCGCACACGGCGGCGGATGGTCGCGGCGATCTCTTGCGGTTGCCCGAACAGGTGCGTGCAGCCGGCGACATCGGCGAAGGCCTCGTCGATGGAAATGCGCTCGACCAGCGGCGTGAAATCGTCGAGCACCTTGATCGCCGCGTCGCCAAGCCGCTGGTAGTGGCTGAAATTGCCGCCGACGAAGATCAGTTGCGGGCAGAGCTCGCGCGCCTTGCGCCCGGGCATGCCGCCGCGCACGCCGAAGGCACGCGCCTCATAGGAGGCGGCGAGCACGACGCCGCCGCCGACCGCGATCGGCTTGCCGCGCAGCGACGGGTCGAGCAACTGCTCGACCGAGGCATAGAACGCATCGAGATCGGCATGCAGGATGGTGGCTGTCGTTTCCATCCCGACCGCTCATCCACAGTTGCTGATAGATGCGAACACATAGAGAACAAATCATGTACGGCTGTCAAGCCGCGGCGTAGCTTAATCTACCTCCCTGGCCGCAGCCGAGGCTGGCAACTCATTTCCCATGGGAAGACTGGGTATCCGCCTAAACGATATGCTCCACCCGTAGCGCCGCCTTCATCCGTTCCAGCGCCGGCTCGCCGCCGGCCGCCAACTCGTCGGCGATGCGGGCGAGATGATCGTCGGCCTTGCGGTGCCTGCTGCCCCAGGCGCCGAGCGTGGCCAGCACCGGCAACAGGTCGACGCCGGCCTCGGTCAGCCGGTAGATCGCCTTCAGCCCATGGGTCGGGTCATCGCTGCGGGTGAGGATGCCTTCTTCCTGGAGCGTCTGCAGCCGCTCGGCCAGCGTGCGTGAGGAGATGCCTTCGTCGGATTGCAGGAACTCGCGAAAGTGCTTTTTCCCAGCGAAGATCAGATCGCGGACGATGAGCAGGGTCCAGCGGTCGCCGAGCAGTTCCAGCGACAGGTTGATCGGGCAGCCGGATTTTTCACGGGTCGACATCTATGGTTCCGTTTTTAAATCACTTTACTATTGACATCATTCTGTGCATGCGTCAAATGGTTCCAAAAGTAAATCATTCTGTTGCCATAGTGGCTCGTTTTCGCAGAGGAGGACGACATGCAAGCAATCGAGAGCAACGTCGCACCAAGGACCGTCGTGGTTGTCGGCGCCACCAGTGAGGTCGGCAAGGAGGTCGCTTCCGTGCTGGCCGCGCAGGGGCACAAAGTGCGCGGCGTGGCGCGCAGCCTGGGCGTTGCGCTTGACGACGCCGACGCTCTGGCATCCGCCTTCTCCGGTGCCGACAGCGCCTATGTGATGATCCCCTTCGACGTCACCGCGCCGGATCTGCATCGCTTCGAGGATGAGGTCGGCGAGCGGCTGGCAGCGGCGATCACGCATTCAGGCATGCGCCGTGTCGTGCTGCTCAGCGGCCTCAATGCTCATCTCAAAAAGGGAACTTCGCTGGGTGCCGCGATGATGGAGGAGCGGCTCGAAGCGCTCGGCCTCGACGAGCTGGTGTTCCTGCGCGCCTCGTTCTTCATGGAGAATTTTGCCAAGGGCCTGGGCTTTGTCCAGCAAGCCGCTTCCGGCGTCTTCGCCACGCCGTTCCGCGGCGACCTGCCAATGCCGCTCATTGCCGCCCGCGATGTCGGGCAGCGCGCCGCCGCCTTGCTGGGCGCTGGCCGGTTCCCGGCCGAGCGGGTCGTCGAACTGCATGGCGGCGGCCACTATACTTTTGAACAAGCCACCGCGATCCTCGGCAAGGCGATCGGCAGGCAAGTCACCTATCATGCCGTGCCCTTCGCCGATGCCCGCGAAGGCATGGTCGCCAACGGCCTGTCGGCGAGCTTTGCCGATGCGCTCGGCGAAACGGCGGCGAGCTTCAACAAGGGCGATCGCTGGGCGCTGGAGGCACCGTCGGTCAGCAACACCACGCCGACCACTTTCGAGAGCTGGGCGCACGCTTTCGCCCGCTCGCAAAGCGCTGCCTGATCCTTCCCATCCAGAATCCGGAAACGAGGCGAACGCCATGAAAAAGCTGATCCTTCAGATGCAGATGTCGGTCGACGGCTATGTCGGCGCCAATGAGGATCATCGATGGCAGCTTTGGGAGTGGGGCGACGACAATGGCTGGGATGAGGAGCTGAAGCGCGACTTCAACATCGTCTTCGCCGGCATCGACACCATCCTGCTCAGCCGCAAGATGGCCGAGGAGGGGTACCTGACCCACTGGGGCAATGCGGCGAAGAAATATCCGGCCGATCCGTTCTACGCCTTCGCCCAGCGTATCGTCGAAGCACGCAAGGTGGTGCCGAGCGACAGGCTGAAAACCTCGCGGTGGGAACGCACGACGGTGGTGAGCGGCGACCTGCCGCGCGAAGTCAAGGCACTGAAGGTGGGCGAGGGCGGCGACATCGCCGTCTTCGGCGGCGCCGGCTTCGCCTCCGCGCTGATCGCGGCGGGACTGGTCGACGAGTTCCAGCTGTTCGTCAACCCGGCGGTGCTGGGCGCCGGCCGCCGCATCTTCGACCAGGGCGGCTTCCGGAAGCTTCGGCTGCTCGGTTCGAAGGCCTATGCATGCGGCATGGTGGTCAACCGCTATGCGCCGGGCGGCTGAGCCTCGCATCGATAAAAAGACGTTTGGGCAGAATCCTTTGCCCTGGTCTCTTCGTCTTCAAGCTGCGGTCGCCGGCATGGCAGCCGCGGCAATCAAGACGGAGAAAAGCTGATGATCCTGGTGACGGGTGCCACGGGCTTGAACGGAAAAGCGATCGTGCGCGAGTTCGCGCGGCAGAAGCATGCGGTGCGGGCGCTGGTCCGCGATCGGAACCGGGCATTTGCTGCAGGACTGGGCGATCTGGCCGGCGTCGACCTGGTCGAGGGCGACATGCGCCGGGCGGAAACGCTTGGCGCTGCGCTCGACGGCGTCGATCGCGTGCTGATGATTTCGACCGCGGGCGACGACATGACCGAGACGCAGTGTTGTTTCATCGATGCCTGCAGAACGGCCGGCGTCGGGCATGTGGTGAAGTTCTCCGGCAGGGAGTCCAACATCGGCTACGACGCGACGAAGTTCCGGTTCACGCGCATGCATGAGGAGGTCGAGCGCTATCTGGAAGCGGCCGGCATGGCGTGGACGCATCTGCGCCCCAGTCAGTTCATGCAGGTCTATCTGCGCGACGCGCCGACCATCGCCGCCGAGGGCGCCTTCTATCTCGCGCTCGGCGACACCGAGCTGTCGCCGGTCGATGTCGAGGACATCGCCAAAGTGGCCTTCCGGCTGCTGCGCGATGGCGGCCATGCAGGCGAGAGCCTCGACATGACCGGCCCCGAGGCGCTGACGATGACCGAGATCGCCGCGCGAATATCGCAGGCGATCGGCAGGCCAGTCCGCTATGTCGACATCAGTCCGGAACAGCGGCGGCGCAACCTGCTGGCCGCCGGCATTCCGGCCGGTTTCGCCGATGCGCTGGACGAGCAACTGGCTGAGCGGCGGCGGCGGCCGAAATCGCGGGTGCATCTGGTGACGCATGAAATGTTCGGCGTCCAGCCGACGCCGTTCGTCGAGTTCGCCCGGCGCCATGCGGCGGCGTTTGGCGGCGTGGCCTGAGCGCGCTCCCAAAAGAGCGAGCGCTGCGACGTATCCTTTTTGGCCGCTCGTCCGTCCTTGGCTTTGGAAGATCGCGGGACCCGCGATCCATAACCCCGGAGGCTATCATGGCGAGCACTGAGAGTGAGGCAAACAGGAACCATTACGCGGCGTTCGTCGCCAATGCCGGCAAGCTGACCAGCCCGCAGGCGATCATCGACTTCAACGACACTCACTGGACGGCGCTGACCGGCGAACCGGGCGGCGTCGACTATATCGAGGTGGATGCCGGCGGCGTGCCGGCGCTATGGATCGTGCCGAAGGGCGCCGACGCGGAGCGGGCGCTGTTTTACGCGCATGGCGGCGGCTTCGTCGGCGGCTCGATCTACACGCACCGCAAGCTGGTCGGCCATCTCGCCAAGGCGATCGGTTGCCGAGCGCTGGTCTATGACTATCCACTGGCGCACCAGGCAAAGCATCCGGGCCAGCTCGAAGCGGCGATGACCGCCTGGAACTGGCTTGCCGACCAGGGCTTCGACCCGGGCCGGATCGTGATCGCCGGCGATTCCTGCGGCGCTGTGCTGAGCTATGGCGTCCTGCAGCGGCTGCGTGCGCAGGGGAGGCCGCTGCCCGTCGCCACCCTGATCATCTCCGGCTGGTTCGACATGGCGCTGACCGCCGCCAGCTACGAGACCAACCGCGACAAGGACCCCGCCTTCGCCAAGGCCGGCGTCGACTGGCTGGTGGCCAATTTCATCGGCGATGCCGACCGGCGCGATCCCGAGGTCAGCCCGCTCTATGCCGATCTCTCCGGCTTTCCGCCTGTCTACCTCCAGGCCGGCGCCGACGAGACGCTGGTCGACGAAAGCCGGATGTTCGCCGAACGCGCCGGCCAAGCCAGCGTCGAGACGCGGCTCGATGTCTTTGACGACATGCTGCACTCCTTCCAGATGATGGCGGGCCGAGCGCCCGAAGCCGATGACGCGATCGCCCGCCTCGCCGCCTGGGTGCGGCCGAAGCTTGGGCTGCCGGATGCCGTTGATGTTGCCGCCGGCGCGAAGGCGGCCTGATCATGCGCCGGCTGATCGTGTCCAGCTTCGTCTCGCTGGACGGTGTCATCGAAGGGCCGATGGGGTGGGCCTCGCCCTTCTTCGACGAGCAGAACCAGGCGCATGCCTTGCAGGCGTTGTCCGGCGTCGAGTTCTTCCTGCTCGGCCGCGTCACCTACGAGATGTTTTCGGCGCGCTGGCCCGATCTCAAGGGTCCATATATGGACCGCATCAACGGCTTGAAGAAGCTGGTCGCGTCGAAGACGCTCAAGACGGTGGGATGGAATGCCACGCTGCTTGAGGGCGACGTCGCGCAGGCGCTCGCCGCGCTCAAGCGGCAACCGGGCGGCGACATCCTGAAATATGGGGTGTCGCAGCTCGACAAAACGCTGGTCTCCGCCGGGCTGGTCGATGAGTATCATCTGTCGATCGTGCCGACCCGCGTCGGGCACGGCAAGCGCGCCTTCGACGATGTCGGTTCCATCGACCTCGATCTCGTCGGTACGCACCGTTTCGACAATGGCGTGGTGACCCTGACCTATGTGCCGCGATGAACCAGCAGATCCGCAGATCTCGTGATACCGCGCAGGGGATGAGGCCCAGGCTGGATCCCGAAGGCCTGTTCGACCTGCGCTACAAGGCGTTCCTGGAGACGGTCTCGCATCTGCGGGTCCGGCTGCATCGTTATTGCGCCCGCATGACCGGCTCGGCGCTCGACGGCGAGGACGTCATGCAAGAGGCTCTGTTCGAGGCCTATCGCAAGATCGAGTTGCTCGACGACACGCTGGCGTTGCGGCCCTGGCTGTTCCGCATCGCCCATAACAGGTGCATCGATTTCATCAGGGGCCGCCGCACGCGAATGCTGGCCGAGGCCGGCTACGCCGGCGACGATATCGTGCTGCCGGTCGAGCCTGCCGGGCGGGGTGCCGGCCGCGCTATCGAGCGGCTGGTGATGCACCTGCCGCCGAAGGAGCGCGCCTGCGTGCTGCTCAAGGATGTCTTCGATCATTCGCTGGAGGAGATCGCCGAGCTCGTCGGCTCGACGACAGGCGGCGTCAAGTCGGCGCTCAACCGCGGCCGCGCCAAGCTCGCCGCCTTGCCGGCGCAACCGGTCGCGGCGCCCGCACATGATCCCGACCTGGCGCGGCTGCTCGGCCGCTATGTCGAACTCTTTAATGCCAGGGACTGGGACGGGGTGCGGGCGCTGACCAGCGCCGATGCGCGCCTGCGGGTCTCGGATTGCTACAACGGCCTGCTCGCCGCCTCGCCCTATTTCGTCGAGTATGAGCGCGCGGAACTTCCCTGGCGCATGCGGCAGGGTGCGATCGGCGCCGAGATCGTGCTGGTCGTCGACAGGCTGTATGGCGATGTCTGGCGGCCTGCCCATCTGGTGCGGATCCATGCCGCCGGCGGAGTGATCGACCGCATCGCCGATTACTATGCGTGTCCCTGGATCCTGGAGATGGTGTCGGCTGATGCGGACCCGCGCCATCACTTCGCATCATGAAAGATGATGCCGACGGTGTGGCGCATGCCTGAGCGCAGACGGCTGACGCCGTGGCGCAAATTGACGCGGTAATTACCTTTCGTTCCCTGCACCGGCCGGTTGTGGACGGCGAAGACAACGGCGTCGCCCTGGCGCAGCGGCACCACCTCGACCCGGCTCTGCATACGCGGCCGCTGCTCGGTCAACGCGAATTCACCGCCGGTGAAATCCTTGCCCGGTTCGGAAAGCAGGATCGCAACCTGCAGCGGGAAGGCGAGGTCGCCGTAGAGATCCTGGTGCAGGCAGTTGAAGTCGCCGGGCACATATTGCAGCAAGAGCGGCGTCGCCCGCGTCTGGTCGGCGTCATGGCACTGGTCGAGAAACTCGGCATGCGTCGCGGGATAGCGCATCGCTTGTCCCATGCGCTCGTTCCAGCGGTTGGCGACCTCGGCCAGCCGGGGATAGAGCGCGCTGCGCATTCCGCCGATGAGATCGGGCAACGGATAGCGGAAATAGCGGTATTCGCCCTTGCCGAAACCGTGCCTGGCCATGTGGATGTGGCTGCGGAAATGCTGCTCCTGGGGATAGAGGCCGGCGATCTGCCGGCACTCCTCACGCGAGAGCAGCTTTTCGAGCACCGCGCAGCCGAAGCCGTCGAGCTCGGCGGTCAATGCCGGCCAGTCGTAGGTTCCGACGCGTGTCTCTGCGGCTTCCACCGCGGATGCGGCTACCTTGGCGTGGGCGTTCATATCCGGGCCTCCCTGTCGAGCAAGGCATGCTTGCGCTCGATGCCCCAGCGGTAGCCCGCCAACGTGCCGTCGGCACGGACAACGCGGTGGCAGGGAATGCCGAGCGCGATGGCGTTGGCCGCACAGGCCGTTGCCACGGCGCGGGCGCCGTTGGACTGGCCAAGGCGTTGGGCAAGCGCGGTGTAGGTGATGGTGGCGCCGCGGGGGATGGTGCGCAGCACGTCCCATACACGCTGCTGGAACGGCGTGCCGTGGCTGACGTCGAGCGGCAGGTCGAGGCCGGCGGAGGGCGTTTCGACGAAGCGCGCGATCGCGGCAAGGTCGTCGCTCAGTCCGGGCTCGTCTTCAATCAGAATCTTGCCAGGGAAGCGGTTGGCGATATCCTGCTCCAATGTTTCGGCACTAGAGCCGATCAGAATGGCGCAGACGCCGATCCGGCTGCGCGCCGCCAGGATGTTGCCGATCGCGGATTGGCCGATGGCGTAGGTTATTGTGTCGAGGGCTGCGGCTGCGTTGGAGGCTGTCGCCGGGTTGATGATTTGCATAAGGTTCATTGCCTTCACTCCTTCTGTGCCTGAACCCTAGTTCCCTGCGTTCGGCCCCTCACTCCGATGCTTGCTTTCAAATTCAAATCTCTGGAACAGTGCAAAGGTAAGCGCCCTACGGCGCCCCCTCTGTCCTGCCGGACATCTCCCCCACAAGGAGGGAGATTGGCGGCTTCGTCGCCCCACTCATTCCTGCAACGTCGGAGATTGGCGAAGGCCGCGATGACAGCCAATCTCCCCACAAGTGGGGGAGATGTCCGGCAGGACAGAGGGGGGCGCCGTAGAGTGCTGACTTGGACCACACTGCCCAAACATGCTCACCCAACACGGGTGACGGCGACCTCGCCCAGCACGAACACTTCGCCTGACACCAGCCGCAGCTCGATCTCGCCGCTCTCGCCGCGGCTCCACTCAGCTTTACCTTCATTGACCAGTTCGCCAATGGCGGCCAACACCTGTGACTTCGCGTCCTCCTGCTGCGCAACGCTGCCTGATGACGGGACGTTCGCGCCGGAGGTGGAAGACCTTGCCATCGCGCGCATGCTGGTGCCCGTCAGCTCCGTGCAGATCGGTAAGCGCTGTCGGATGCATTCGATCCACCCGCCTCGCGGTCGAGCAGCGCGCGCTTGCGCTCGGCGCCCCAGGCATAGCCGGACAGCGCGCCGTCCTTGCGGATCACGCGGTGGCAGGGGATGGCCACCGCATGCGCGTTGGCCGCGCAGGCGGCGGCGACGGCGCGCGTGGCGTTCGGCGTACCGATGCGCCGCGCCATCTCGGCATAGGACACCGTCTTGCCGACAGGGATCTCCTGCAATGCCTGCCAGACGCGCTGCTGGAACGCCGTGCCGCGCACGTCGAGCGGCAGGTCGAGGCCGAGCGCCGGCGCCTCGACGAAACCGACGACGCGGGCGACCAGCGCCTCGTAATCGCGGTCGCCGCCGATCAGCCGCGCCTTGGGAAAACGGTCTTGCAGGTCGTGCACCAGCGCGTCGGGATCGTCGCCGAGCAGGATCGAGGCGACGCCCTTCTGGCTCGACGCGACCAGAATGCTGCCGAGCGAGGCCTCGCCGACGGCGAAGCGGATGTCCTCGTTGGCGCCGCCGGCACGGTAGCGGGTCGGCGTCATGCCGAGCATGCCGGTCGATTTTTCGTAGAAACGCCCGCTCGAATTGAAGCCGGCGTCATAGATCGCGGCCGTCACGCTGGCACCGTCTTCGAGGCCCTGGCGGACCCGGGCGGCCCGGCGTGCGGTGGCGTAGTCCTTCGGGGTCAACCCGGTGATGGCCTTGAAGACACGATGGAAATAGCCGGCGCTGCGGCCGGCTGCACCAGCCAGTTCGGCGAGCGAGGGTTCCTCCTCGCTATGCTCTATCCTGCGGCAGGCATCGGCGACCATCGCGGCGTTGCCGGCTTCAAGCGAGGGACCATCCGGATTGCAGCGCCGGCAGGGGCGAAAGCCGGTCGCCCTGGCCTGATCCAGCGTGTCGTGCAACTGCACGTTTTTCGGGTTGGCCTGCCGCGACGGGCAGGAGGGGCGGCAGTAGACGCCGGTCGTCGCCACCGAATACCAGAATTCGCCGTCCGCCGATTTGTCGCGCGCGACGATACGCGCCCAGCGCGGATCGTCGGCGACCGGCAGCGGGACGGATTTCAGATCTTTGGTCAGGGTGATGAACATGGCCGCATTGAAGCCGCCAAACGCCGGCCTCGCCACCCGTTTCCTGACAACTGTCAGGAGGGGCGGACTTTATCGATGTTCGAGAAACTAAACCTGAGCTCTACAATTTTCCATCGGGCAAGATTATGACAAGGTTGATCTGGAGAAGGTGTGATGGAAAACATTCGACCCATTAGGACCGAAGCTGACTACGATTGGGCGATCGCCGAAATCAGCAGATATTTCGAGAATGGGCCGGAGGTCGGCTCTCCTGACGGCGACCGCTTCGATGCTCTTGCGTGCCTGATCGAGGCTTATGAAGACAAGTACTACCCGATTGAATCACCCGATCCCATTGACGGGTCGCATCCAATCGGATTCAAAGGTTCCATGTAAGTCATTGTTCTCGTTGCATGTAGCCCAGGGTTGATAAGCGTTTGGCGGTAGGCTCTCCTACGCCGCACGCTTGGGCTCCACCGCGAACGGGCTGAGGCCGAGCCAGGTCTGCATCTTCCTGCCGATGGCCTGGTCGCCGGTCAGGGCGACCTTGGCGCCGGCCTTTTCGACGGTGAGCAGACCCATCCAGATCGCCGTCATCGTGTGCAGGTCGGTCGAGACGTAGAGGTCGACCTCGAAGCCCGGATCGTACCAGCACAGGTCGACCTCGCCGTGCTTTTCCACGATCAGCCACCACGACCGTTTGGAGACCGGGAGCTCCTGGTACAGGAATTGTATCACGGTGCGCCCATCGGGCAGCGGCGAGGGGTTCAGATTGCGCCGCATGTCCCACATCAACAGCGACGGATCGAGGTTCTTGAGCGACAGCCGGGACTCCACCCACTTCTGCCCCCAGAACCCCATCGCCTCGACGACGGGGCGCAGATCTCGGCCTGCCTCGGTCAGTTGATAGTCGAAAATCCCCTTCTCGCCCTGGACCGCCTTGCGCTCGACGATGCCGGCCAGCTCGAGCTCCTTCAGCCGTTGCGACAAAAGGGTCGGCGACATTTTGGGGACGCCGCGGCGGAGGTCGTTGAAGCGGGTCGAACCTGCCACCAGTTCGCGCATCAGCACCATCGTCCAACGGGTGCACAGCACCTCGGCGGCCATCGATAGCGGGCAGAACTGCTTGTATCCGTGCTGGGCCATGATCGGTGCCTCTCCCTCGAACCTGAGCCGAACATTAGCCCTTCATGATTGAAGCGGCGAGTACAGAAACTGTACCGGGCCGGTACAGATCGCGGACTGGTTGGCAGAGGCCTTGCCATGCGAGCCCTTTGGCCGGTCGCACGGGATATCCCTGTGCGCCGCAACCAAGGATACGACCATGACTGCTTACCTTATCGCGGACATCAAGATGAAGGACCCGAAATGGGTGCCGGACTATGCCGCCTCGGTGCACGACCTCGTCCACAAGCATGGCGGCAAATATCTGTCGCGCAGCGGCAATGTGAAGACACTCGAGGGCAAGCCGCTCGACACCACGCTGATCGCCCTGATGGCATTCCCGTCGGAAGCCGCGGCGCGCGCCTTCACCAACGATCCGGCCTACGCGCCTTTCGTCTCGGCGCGTCAGGGCGGCAGCGACAGCCGTTTCCAGCTCATCGACGACACCGATCTCGCCGGAACGATACCGTATCTGCCGAAGGGATGATCCTTCCACGACACATCGAATTCGGGATCGCCAAGCAACAACAGCCACGGCGCTTGCCTGCCGGGCCTCCGTATTTCCGGCGGCCGGCGAGCCGTGCTTTTTCAAGAAGAATGGAATGGATATGACTTCAAATTTTCGCAACAGGCTCGCCATGGCGGGGGCCATGCTTGCCGCCTGCGCCACCTTCGCACAGGCGCATCAGGAGGCGTCCGACGCCGCGTCCGGTCCCAATCCGCTGGCCGACAAGGTGCGGTCCGCGAACAGCCGCTTTCTCGACGTCAAGGCAGCGACGGCCGAGGGCTATGCGCCCATTCCCTGTGCCAGCGGCATCACCGGCGGCGCCATGGGCATCCACTACGTCAACGGCCAGTATCTGAAGGACGACAAGATCGACATCGCCCGTCCCGAAGCGGTGATGTACGAGCCGATGGCCGACGGCACGCTGAAGCTGGTGGCGGTCGAATATATCACCTCGAAGGGGCCGGCATCCCTGGACGGCCAATTGTTCAACTTCAACAGCGCCCCGAACCGCTACGGCCTGGGTGAGTTCTACGAACTGCATGTCTGGGCCTGGAAGGGCAATCCAACCGGCACTTTCGCCGACATGAACCCGAAAGTGTCGTGCGAGCATGCGATGGCGCCAAGTCAATAAGCAACGGAGCCAGTAAGCAACGGGGCCAGCAATCGATGAGGCCAGGCGGCATCGACGCCGCCTGGCCGATACGATGGTTCCCGTGTGCTGCCTCAAGCGGCTTTCATCAGGCCGAGTTGGGTGAGGGCGGTAACGCCGTCGTCGAGACCGATCTCCTCGACGATCCTGCCGTCGATCACCTTGAGCACCGTGGTGCCGGTGAAGCGCATCGTGCGGCCGGTGGCGGCGGGCAGTGAGCCGGCCAGGAAATCACCGAAGGCCGGGCCGGTATGCGTGCCGCCACCTTCCCACTGGCCGACGACATAGTCGCCCTCGGCAATGAGGTCGGCTGTGGCCCAGAAATTGAGATCCGGGAATGCGGTTCGGAAATCGGTCATGAAAGCCTTGATATCGTCGCGGCCGCGGCGCGGCTCATGCAGCGAATATTTCAGCAGCATGTCAGGCGCCGCAACCGCGTCGACCACCGACAGGTCGCAGGTCTCACCCCAGAAGTCGGTGAACCATCTGACGACGACGGCCTTGTTGTCTTCTTGCTTGGTCATTGGGAGGATCCTCTTGTCCTTGCCTTTGGGCTCACCGGATGGGCCGGTGGCCTGGGACAAGCAGTAGGACGAATTGGGGGCAGTAAAACTCCGGTTCTTGCCCGCCAATCGAAAGGCGCGTTCACAAACGAACGACTGTCAGGCTGAGCGGCTTCCCTTCGGCAGAAGTAACGCTTTCTTCTCTGGTTCTGTCGCAGATTGCCCGCGGGTGGGGCAGGCGAAACAGACGATGGCGCGTCAGGACAAAAAAAGTCGCGATAAAACGTTCTGGGCGAAAGCGCTGGAACGCGCCCATCTTGGCGTCTGGGACTGGGATATTCGGACCGGCGACTGCTTCTACTCGGCGACCTGGGCGCATATGCTGGGCTATGACGAGGATGAGCTTGCCGCCACCAGCGACCTGTGGCTGCAACTCACCCATCCCGACGACCGCGAGCATGCGTTGGCCAGCGGCGACCGCCATATTGCCGGATTGACCGATGCCATCGAGACCGAACTCAGGCTCAAGCACAAGCTGGGCCATTGGGTGTGGGTGCTGGATCGCGGCGGCATCGTCGAGCGCGACACGTCCGGAAAGCCCACCAGGCTGATGGGCGTGCAAACCGACATTTCCAAGCAGAAGGCCGCCGAGGCCGAGCTTGAACAGGTCAATGTGCGCTTCCGCCTGGCGCTCGCCGCCAGCGGCACCGGCATCTGGCACTACGACATCGCCACCAACAAGAGCTATTGGGATGCTCGCACCAGGGACATATTCGGCTTGGTCGCCGACACCGATGAGGTGACAGCCGACCTCTGGCACAGCTATCTGCACCCCGACGACAAGGAAGCCACCGAGCGGGCGCATCTGCCGCCACCCGGCTCTGACGGCGTCACGGCCTCGCAATACCGCATCATCAGGCGTGACGGCGAGATCCGCCATGTCGAGTCGCTGGTGCGCTTCGTCGCCGCGGCGGGCGCTGCCGGCCAGATCCTCGGCACGGTGCGCGACATCACCGAGGAAAAGCTGCGCCAGCAGGAGCTTGCCTACGCGGCCCGCCACGACGCGCTGACCGGCCTGTGCAACCGCGCCGCCTTCGACAGGCTGCTCGCCGACCACATCGCCGCGGGTGTGCCGCTGGCGGTGTTCTATGTCGATCTCGACTACTTCAAGGCGCTCAACGACTTTGCCGGCCACGCCGCCGGCGACCTGGCGCTGAAGAGCGTTTCCGCCGGCATCCGTGGCTGCCTGCCGCAGGCGGCGCACGCGGCGCGGCTGGGTGGTGACGAATTCGCGCTGCTGGTGCCGCATTGCAATGCCTCGCAGGCCGAGCGGATCGCCACTGCCGTGCTCGGCGCGGTGCGCGAGGCCGATCTCGGCACGGCCGCGTCGTCACGCAAACTGGCGGCCTCGATCGGCATCGCCTTCATCGACGACGCCAGCACCACGGTGGCCGATGCGCTGGCTTGCGCCGACGACGCCTGCTACGCGGCCAAGGCTGCCGGGCGCAATCGTTTCGCGGTGTTCTCCACGATGGTCGAATCGGGGTCGGGCGGGCTCAATGCCGCGCGCGTCGCCGCCGATACGGTCGACGCCATGGAAGAGGGACGGCTGAAACTGTTCGGCCAGGAGATCCACCTGCTCGGCAAGCCCTGGCAGGAAAGCCGTCATGTCGAAGTGCTGGCGAGGCTCGCCGGGCGCAACGGCCGGCTGGTGCCGCCGGGCGAATTCATTCCGGTGGCCGAGCGGTTCGGCATCGCTTCAAGGCTCGACCGCTGGATCATCCGCACCGCGCTGTCGCGGCACGGCGCCGCCTTGCGCTCGGGCTCGCTGACGCTCGGCTTCAACCTGTCGGCACAGACGCTGAGCGATCCGCAACTGTGGGCGTTCGTCGACAGCGTCATCGACGAGACCGGAGTGCCGCATTCGGGCATCGGTTTCGAGATCACCGAGACCGCAGCCGTCACCAATTTCGACGCCGCCGAACAGTTCGTGCGCAAGGCGCGCGAGCGGCGCTGCCGGGTCAGCCTCGACGATTTCGGCGCCGGCATGAGTTCGTTCGAATATCTCAGGCGTTTCCCCGTCGACACGATCAAGATCGACGGTTCCTTCATCGAACACATCACGGAAAGCCGCTTCGACCGCGAGATCGTACTGGCCATCACCAGCATTGCCCGCAGCCTCGGCTGCGACGTGGTGGGCGAGAAAATCGAGCGCCAGGACACGCTGGCCATGCTCGGCGACATGGGCGTCGCCTTCGGCCAAGGCTTCCTGCTGCACCGGCCGGAGCCGCTGGAGCAGATCGTCGCACGTGCGAGCGAGGTGCCGGCCCGCAAGGCATCGTGAACCGGGGTGTCGAGTTTCAGGTGAGGATGACCTTACCTGAAACTCGACACTACGTTTTGACGCAATTCATGGGAAGGCGCTACGCGCTTTTCCCGGGAAAACCGTTTCACACTTTTCCTGGAATTGCTCTCTAACGGTTTTGCCGCGCCGTCGATCGTGGAAACTCCACTACCCCAACTTCGGGTCGCCTGTGTTGTGCCTCCGCCACCGTTTCGATCAACAGATCGAGGGCGTCACACGCCGTACGGCTCGTCTCGTCATTGCCACGCAGATAGTGATAGGCACGTTCGAGGTGGACGCGGGCGGCTGAAAAATCGCTGGTCAATGGTCCCTCCATGATCCCGCCCTAATTTATCTTGGCCGGCCTGGCGGAACGCGAGGTAAATATCCACAGGCGCTTTTTATTCAAATGCCGCCGGATGGGCCAGAGAAGGCGCGACCCTTGAGACTGCCAATCTCCACCGGGGGAGATTGGCAACTTCGCGGCCGAGCGAATAGAGTGGTATCTCCCTTGTCCGAGGCGAGATCATGATCGTACAGGCGTGCATCAATGGCGCGCGGCCACGCGATTTCCACCCGGAATTGCCGCTGACGGTGCAGGCGATGGCGAGTGATGCGGCGGCCTGCGTCGCAGCGGGTGCGGCCGAACTGCATATCCATCCGCGCGGCGCGGACGGGCGCGAGAGCCTGGCCGCCGTCGATGAAACGGTGTTTGCGGTACGCAAGGCCTGTCCGGGCACATTCGTCGGCGTGTCGACCGGCGCCTGGATCGAGAACGATGTCGAGCGGACGCGCGCGGCGATTGCCGGCTGGCGCGAGTTGCCCGACTATGCCTCGGTCAACCTGTCGGAGGCCGATGCGCCCGCCGTGATGGGATTGTTGCGCCAACGCGGCGTCGGTATCGAGGCCGGGCTTGCCACGACGGAAGATGCCGAGCGCCTCGTGACGTTTGCCGATCGCGACCGGGTGCTCCGCATCCTGATCGAGATCGACATCCAGGACCTGAATGCAGCACTCGACGAGGCGCATGGCATCGCCGCCGTGCTCGAACGCGCCGAGTTACGGCGACCGATCCTGCTGCATGGCGTCGATGCCACGGTGTGGCCGTTCGTGGAGCTTGCGCATCGGAAGCGCTGGTCGACGCGGGTCGGGCTGGAGGATGGCAGGACGCTCGCCGATGGCAGGACGGCAAAAGACAATGCCGAGATTGTCGCGGCGGCCGTCGCTGTCTTCCGGCCAGCGCCCTTGAGTGGATAAAGTCAGTCTCCCAGGATAATCCGGATCGCCTGGTCGACCACCGGATGCAAGCCGCTGGCCTGGAAGGACAGGCGGTTGCCGGAGCCGACGTTGCTGGTCATGGCTATGGTCAGGTTCGACTGTGGATCGTGCAGCATGACGGCGACGTAGCCCGGAATGCTGCCCTGATGGCCGTAGAAGGCGCGGTCGGCGTAGGCGCTTTGGAACATGCCGGCACCGGTCTCGCGCATGCGGGTGCCTGGAAAACTCGCCGGCACGCGGTGTTCGAACATCTCGGCGAAGAAGGGCGGCGACAACAATTTGCCGGAGAACAGGCCGCGCATGAAAGCGACCATGTCGGATGGCGTCGACACCATGTCGCCGCAGCCATAGGCGGCACCGAACGGGAAGGAATTGGAAGAGTCCTGCAGGTCGTCGGCGTAGGGCAGCACGCCGTCCATGCGCCACATCTCGCCGCCCGAGGCGATGTCGGTGGGCGCATTCGGCGCCGGCGGCGGCCGGTGGTAATAGCCGCGCACCATCGCCTTTTCCGGAAAGGCTTCGGTCGCCGGCGACCAGGTGTTTTCCAGGCCAAGCGGCTCGAGGATCGCGCTTCTGACGTAGGCGCCCAGCGACTGGCCGGTGACGGCCTCGATCACCAAGCCGGCCAGCACATAGCCAGTGTTGTTGTAGACGGCGGGACCGCCCGGCGCCTTCTGCTTGTCGGAGGCGAAGGCGATATCGACCAGCTGCCGGGGCGTCCACTGCCGGCTCGGGTCCATCGGAATGTAATATTCGAATTCCGGCAGGCCGCTGCGGTGGTTGATCAGCTGGCGCACCGAAATGTCTTTGGCACCCGGCAGGTCGGGAAACCAGAGGGAGATCGGCGCACCGAGATCGAGCTTGCCTGTCTCGGCGAGCTTGACCAGGGCCGCGGCAACGAAGGTCTTGGTGCAACTGCCGATCTTGAACAGCTGGTCCGGAGTGACAGGGGTGACGTGCCGCCGGTCGGAGAGGCCAGCGGTGAGGGCGGTTGGTGTGACGCCTGTCGAATAGGCGAGCGAGGCGCCTACCGCACCATCGGCGAGGTAGGTGTCGAGGAGGGCGGTCAGGTCTTTTGGCATGGATGTCTCGCTTTCTTTTTCCCTTCTCCCCTTGCGGGAGAAGGTGGATCGGCGCGCTGGCGCCGAGACGGATGAGGGGTGTTCCAGCGGAGTGAGACGTTGGCGTTCCCTGGAGCCCCCTCATCCGTCGCCTTCGGCGACACCTTCTCCCGCAAGGGGAGAAGGGAAGGCGCCAGCCCTCACTCCGCCATATCGACGGCGGCGAAATTCTGCCGGCCGAAGGGGTCGAGCACGTAGTTGAGAACGCTCTTGCGGATCGGGATCGCCACCATCGAATGGGCGATCGGCGCCACCGGCACCTCGGCCTTCAGGATGGCCTGCGCCTTGCCGTAGATGGCGGCGCGCTCTTTCTGGTCGGCGGCGACGCGGCCTTCGTCGAGCAGCTTCTCGAAATCCTTGTCGCACCAGCGCGAGCGGTTGGAGCCGCCCTTCACGCCATCGCAGGACAAGAGATAGCTCAGCATGTTGTCGGGATCGCCATTGTCGCTGCTGCCGCCGAGCAGGAAGGCATCCTGTTCGCCCGCGGCGGTGCGCTTGAGATATTCGCCCCATTCGAAGCTGACGATTTCTGTGTGGACGCCGACCTTGGCCCAGTCGGCCTGGATCATCTCGGCCATACGCTTGGCGTTGGGGTTGTAGGGGCGCGACACCGGCATAGCCCACAGGCTGATCTTGAGGCCGCTTTCGTGGCCGGCTTCTTTCAGCAGTTTCTTGGCGCCGTCGGGATCGTAGTCGATGCCGGCATCGGTGACGGCGCCGAGCTGCGCCGGCGGCACGACGCTGCCGGCGACCGTGCCCGCACCCGCATAGACCGCCTCGACGATCGCCTTGCGGTCGATCGCCTTGGCCAGCGCTGTGCGCACGCGCACATCGCCCAGCGGCTGGTGTTCGACATTGAAGCCGAGGATGCCGATATTCTGACCCTTGAGGTCGAGCACCGTGATCTCGGGATCGGCGCGCAGGTCGGCGACCGCACTTGGCGGCGGCGGGGCGGCGACCTGGCACTCATTGGCCTTGATGCGCTCGACGCGGGTGGTCGGCTCGGGCGTGATGGCGAAGACCAGCGTGTCGATCTTCGGCGCGCCGCGCCAGTAATCCTTGTTGGCGGCGTAGCGGACCTGGCTGTCGGGCACATAGGCTTGAAGCACGAACGGCCCAGTGCCGACCGGCTGGCTGTCGATCAGCTCCGGGGTGCCGGCGGCCACCATCTTCTCGGTCTGCTCCAGCGACAGGATCGAGAGATAGTCGAGCGCGAGCCCGGCGAGGAAGGTGACGTTGGCAGCGGTGAGCGTGAAGCGCACGGTGTAATCGTCGACCTTGTCTATCTTGTCGATCAGCGTGCCCATGCCCAGCGCATTGAAATACTCGTAAGCGCCGCCGCCGAGCTTGTGATAGGGATTATTGGCGTCGCGCTGGCGGTTGAAGGTGTAGAGCACGTCGTCGGCGTCGAAGTCGCGCGTCGGCGCAAAATGCTCGTTCGACTGGAATTTCACGCCGTGCCTGAGGTGGAAGGTATAGGTCTTGCCATCCGGAGAGACCTCCCAGCTTTCGGCCAGCGCCGGTCCGACCTCGGTCGTGCCCGGCTTGAACTCGACCAGCCGGTTGAAGATCGTCTTGGCGGCGGCGTCCATGGTGGAATCTGCAATGCCGATCGCCGGGTTGAAGGTCTCGGGATTGGCTTCCGAACAATAGACAAGGGTTTTGGCATTGGCTTGGCCGACAAGCATCGATGCGGCCAGGACGGACGAGGCCAGAAGGGATCTGGTTAGGACTGCGCGCAGAACGGTGGATTTCATCGCAAACGCTCCTGATGACACTTTACGGGGTGGGTATGAAACTCATGGCGTCGCCGCCTGGGTGAGGAAACGATCTGGCGCCAGCGCGGCGGCGGTGACGCCGAGTGCGGCGACATCTTCGGGCACGGGTTGGCCGCGCATCAGCGCTGAGCTCAGCCTGGCCAAAGTCAGCGACACCTGGAAGCCGTAACCGCCCTGGCCGCCGAGCCAGAAGAAGCCGGGCAGGCGCGGGTCGAAGCCGGCGACCGGCGTGCGGTCCGGCGCGAAGGTGCGCAGGCCCGCCCACGGCGTCGACGGACGGCCGATGCGCATCGATGTCGCCTGCTCGATGCGATCGACGGCGATGGCGACGTCGATGTCTTCGGGATACGCGTCGCACGGCTCTGAATCGGTTTCGTCGGCGAGCGAGCCGATCAGCCTGCCGGCATCGGGCTTGAAGTAGAATTGTTCGTGCAGGTCGACGACCAGGGGCCAGCCGGCAATATCGGCGCCGGTGGGCGGATCGAACAGGAAGGCAGTGCGCCGTTTCGGCTGGAAGCCGAGGCCGGGGAGCCCCGCCATGCCGGCGACAACATCGACCCAGGCGCCGGCGGCGTTGACGACGATGTCGGCCGTATAGGCGCCGGCGCTGGTTTCCACCCGCAGGCCGCCGCCGAGGGCCGAGATGGCGCGGACCTCCTCGCCGGTGCGGATGGTGCCGCCACTGGCCTTCAGCGCCGAGGCACAGGCTGCCAGCATCTTGCCGGTGTCGACATCCACAGCGTCCGGCTCATAGACCCCGCCGCAGGTGGCGCCAACGGCAATGACCGGGACCAGCGCGTGGAGTTCGGCGGCCGACAGGCGGCGCACGCTGGGCACCAGCGCCTGCAATTCACCGGCCAGCCTGTCGATCGCCGCGTCGTCGCCTTTCCAGCCGACATGCAGCGCGCCGCGCCGATGCGCGACGTAGCCGCCCTCGACGATGGCCTGGCGGCTCGCCAGCGTCAGCGCTCGCACCAGCCGGTTGCCATAGGTCTCGGTGAACAAAGCGGCGGAGCGGCCGCTGGCGTGGTAGCCGAGATGCGGCTCGCGCTCGATGACAGTCACCTCGGCCCAATCCCGCACGGCGGCAGCCAGTGACAGGCCGGCAATGCCACCGCCGATGACAACGATTTTCTGGGAGGAGTTCGACCGCATCCACCAGTCGTAAAAATAATTTCATATCCAGTCAATATTTAGCGTATAAGAAAATTGTTGATGTTGTTGATGGTGACGGGGAGTTCGACTACCTAGGGTAGGCAAGCGGCTCGATGGCCGCGCAACGGAGCTGACAATGTCGGAGCAACCGAACCTCGGTGACTGTCTTCGCGCCCTGAGAAGAACGCATGGCTGGACCCTGCAGGAGGTCAGCACGCTTACCGGCGTCGCTGTGTCGACGCTGTCCAAGGTCGAGAACGACCAGATGTCGCTGAGCTACGACAAGCTCTTACAGATCTGCGAGGGGCTCGGCATCCATGTAACGGAACTGCTCAGCGGCGACCGCAAGCAGCCTTCGGCGCGCACCCGCCGCTCGGTGACCTCGCAGTCCAACACGCTGCGCCAACTGACCCGCAACTACGACTACCGCTATCTCGCCACCGATCTGGTGCGCAAGCGCATGGTGCCGATCCATGCCTATGCTCGCGCCCGTACGCCGGAGGAATTCGGCCCGCTGACGAAACATGCCGGCGAGGAATTCCTGATCGTGCTCAAGGGCGAGATCGAACTGCACACCGACCAATACGCGCCGGTGCGGCTTAAAGAGGGCGAAAGCGTCTACATCGATTCCACCATGGGTCACGCCTATCTGTCGGTGGGCGAGGGCGACGCCGAGGTACTGTGCGTCTGCTCCGGCGAGGAGCCCGACATGGAAGGCACGCTGCTGAGCGTGCTGGAGACGGTGGAGGGGTAAGGGCGGCGCCTCGCCGGCTACGGACAGAACATTCGTGTCGACGGCGGCATTTTCCGCGCTATCTGAGGCGCTGGCTGGGACGAGAGAGGGCCGGGAGGAGAGGGGTATCTCCACAGTCGCCGGCAGCACCCTGAGACGACGGGAGAAAAAATGCGGCTTTTGATACTCGGCACCGGCTGGATGGCGCAGGAACATGCAAGGCGCTTCAGCGCCGTCGAGGGTGTCGACATCGTCGGCGCCGCCGATGTCGATCCGGCGCGCGTCGGCGAATTCGCCGACGGCTTCAATATCCCAAACCGCTTCACCTCGCTGGAGGAAGCGCTGCAATGGGGCGCCTTCGACGCGGTCGCCAATGTGACGCCGGACCGCATCCATCATCCGACCACCATGGCGCTGATCGCCGCCGGCAAGCCGGTGCTGTGCGAGAAGCCGCTGGCCGAAAATTTGGGCAAGGCGACCGAGATGGCCGACGCCGCGGAAGCCGCCGGCATCATCAATATGGTGAACCTCACCTACCGCAATGTCGCGGCACTCCAGAAGGCGCGCCAGATGGTGCAGGCAGGCGAGATCGGCACCGTCCGGCATGTCGAGGCGTCCTATCTGCAAAGCTGGCTGGTGTCGAAATTCTGGGGCGACTGGCGCACCGATCCGAAATGGCTGTGGCGCCTGTCGCGCGGCCACGGCTCGAACGGCGTGCTCGGCGATGTCGGCATCCACATCCTCGATTTCGCCAGCTATGGTGCTGCGCTCGACATCGACCATGTGTTCTGCCGGCTGCGCACCTTCGACAAGGCGCCCGGCAACCGCATCGGCGACTATGGGCTCGACGCCAATGACAGCTTCGCCATGACGCTGGATTTTTCCAACGGCGCCTTCGGCGTGGTGCATGCCAGCCGCTGGGCGACCGGCCATCTCAACGAGCTTCGGCTGCGCATCTATGGCGACAGAGGCGGCATCGAGGTGGTGCACAATCTCGACGGCTCGGTGCTGAGGGCCTGCGTCGGCGACAATGTCGACGATGGCAAATGGGAAGAGCTCGACGCCGGCACCGTGCCAACCAACTACCAGCGTTTCGCCGATGCGGTGCAAAGCGGCGTGCAGAGCGAACCATCGTTCCGCCACGCCGCCGAATTGCAGAAGGTGCTGGATCTGGCGGTGGTGTCGGACGAGAGGCGGGCAGAGTTGACGGCGCACGCGGACACGCGGTAGGCCCGGGTTCCGTGAGGCGCCGCCAATCTCTCGGTCCCAGACGCGCAATTCTTTCAATCATTTCTTGAAATGGAGGCTGGCCATTTCATGGTCTGATGGCGCCGGAGAACATGGGAGGCGTCATTGACCGACTTCATCGGGTTGCCGAAAGCCGAAGTGCACATCCACATCGAAGGCTGCTTCGAGGCCGACGATGTGATCAGCAATTGCGAGGAAGCCGACATTCCGCTGCGCGCGCCGCGCGACAGGCTCTTCGAGGCGCATGATTTGAAGAGCTTCCTCGAGATGCTCGACTGGCTGTGCGGGACATTCCGGACGCGCGAGCAACTCGCAACCACTGCCTACAAATTCGCGCAGCGCATGAGCCGAAGCGGCGTGCGTTATGCCGACGTCATCTTCAACCCCACGCACTGGCCACATTGGCACAGCAACATCGCCGGGATGATCGACGCGTTCGACGGGGGTTTCGCGGCCGCCGAGCAGGACGGACACCCGCCGGTCGGGCTTTGCGTCAGTCTGCTCCGCACCCAGTCGGCGGCGGAAGCGATCGAACTGGTGGAACTGCTGAGCACGATCAGGCACAAGCGCGTTGTTGCGTTATCCATCGATGGAAATGAAGCGGCTGCCGGCCGCACCGGACCACGTTTCGCCGAGGCGTTCCGCCGCGCCGGCGCCGCGGGTTTGCGGCGCACCGTTCATGCGGGCGAGTCGAGCGGCCCGGAAGGAGTGCGTGACGCGATCGAACTGCTTGGCGCCGACCGCATCGACCACGGCGTGCGGGCGATCGAAGACCCTGAACTGGTGGAGTTGCTGGCGCGAAGGCAGATTCCGCTGGGCACATGTCCGATCTCCAATGTGGCGCTCGGTGTCTATCCTTCGCTTGCCGGGCATCCGCTCGATGCCCTGCGCAAGGCTGGTGTCCCGGTCTCGATCAACACCGACGACCCGTCGCTGCTCGACACCACGCTCGAAGCATCCTATGCCGCCTGCGCCGAAGCCTTCGCCTGGGACGGCGAGACCGTCCGGCATCTCGCCGCGACATCGGTGCATGCGAGCTACGCCGACCCTGCGCTGAAGGCGCGGATCCTGGCCGATCTGCAAGCCTGGCGGGCTTAAAGCCCCCGCATTGCGCGGCGAAAAAGCCTTGGTCTAACCGGCCGACCTCCGGATCAGCTCGCGGCCGATCGGCTTCGGCGTCTCGCTGCGCAGCACCAATGCCGTGGTGACCGCACCGTGGCGCGCCACGGCGTCGACGATGGTTTCAAGGTGGACGGGCGAGGGCACGACCACTTTCAGGATGAAGCAATCCTCGCCGGTCAGCCGGTGCACCTCGGTGATCTCGGGCATTTCGGCGAACTGCTTCAGGCAGGGCCGGATGTGCTCATGCGTGGTGCGCACGCGAATGATCGCCATCATGCCAAGACCGAGGGCGGCCGGATTTATCACCGCGGTGTAGCCGGCGATGACGCCGCGCTCTTCCAGCCGCTTGACCCGCTCGGAGGTGGCCGGCTGCGACAGGCCGACCCGGCGGCCGAGCTCCGAAATGGCGATGCGGCCGTTCTCCTGCATGGCCTCGACAATGGCGATGTCGGTCGGGTCGAGCGGCGCGCGCTCATCACTGATCTTCATGGTCACCTTGAATCCATCGGCGAGAGAACGGTTTACCCGATGGTTTCCCATTCCCGACGCCACCGCAAGACGTCATCATGCCCGAACAATCGATTGGAGCAAGGCGACATGACGTATTTCATCATCCTGCCGGGAAGTGGCGGTTCCGGCCCGGAGCACTGGCAATCGCGCTGGGAAAGCGCCAATCACGCGATGCAGCGCTTCCAGCCGTCAAGCTGGGACCTGCCTGATTTCACCGACTGGCTGGCGGCGCTGGAGGCTGCGGTGGTCGCGGCGCCCGGGCCGCCGGTGCTGGTCGCGCACAGCCTGTCCTGCCTGCTGGTCGCGCATTGGCAGAAAAGTTCGCTAAGGCCGGTCGAGGCGGCGTTGCTGGTCGGCGTTCCCGACCCGGCGTCGGCGGTCTTTCCCGAATATGGCATGGCTTTCGCCAAAATTCCCGAGGGCCGG
Source organism: Mesorhizobium opportunistum WSM2075 (assembly GCF_000176035.2). Taxonomy (NCBI): domain Bacteria; kingdom Pseudomonadati; phylum Pseudomonadota; class Alphaproteobacteria; order Hyphomicrobiales; family Phyllobacteriaceae; genus Mesorhizobium; species Mesorhizobium opportunistum. The sequence continues at coordinate 3,436,099 of NC_015675.1, forward strand.
CTGCGTTTCCCCTCGCTGGTGGTGGCCAGCACCGACGATCCCTATGGCTCGCAGGAATATGCCCAGGCGCGGGCGAAGCAATGGGGCAGCCGCATCACCGTCATCGGGCCGTTCGGCCACATCAATGCCGACAGCGGCCTGGGCGACTGGCCCGAGGGCCTCGAACTGCTCGACAGCCTCATGTCCGAGGCTTGAAGGTGAGAGCGCTCAGCCGCCAGTGACCAGGGCGAGGATCAGCTTCTGCAGATTGCCGCCCTGGCCCAGTTCGATGCGGTCGAAATCGCGGCTTGCCTGGCGCTGCGCCAGCGAGAGCGCCGACAGGCGCTTGGTCATCTCGGTTCGGATCTTGCTGCATTTGGGATCATCGGCGACCGTCAGGCCAACGGTCGCCGTCTCGATCTTGCGCACCATGTCAACGATGGTCGCGCCATGGACCTTTTCGTGGGCGCTGACGCCGGCGAGGAAAACCTCCCAGTTCTTCTGGACGGCTGACGGCAGCGGCGAGGAGGGGCTGGGCAAGGTGTAGGTGATGATGAGCTTCGGCTTGGCCGAGGCCAGCACGCAGGCACCGGCCCGCGCCTGATAGTCCCGGGTCCAGGTCAGCTTGAAATTGGTGTGGGCGATGGCCCGGGCAACGCCGACATTCGGCCCGTTCTCGCCGATCGAGCGATAGAGTTCCGGTCCGGACTGGCCCGAGATGGCATAGGTCTCGACCTTCTCGACCGGCTTCCACTGCGCATGGGCGGTGAGCGGCATGGCCACCAGGGCGGCCATGAAAAGGCACAGACGAACACAGGCTCTCAACACCGCTCTCCGCAAAACCAGGCCGGCGCTGAACAGCCAATGCCACCGGATGGCTTTTCCTATATGCTGCCGGCGGGTGCTGCAAATGCTCCAGAGGAGCCAATTGGGGGAAAGTCATGAGAGCTGGATATCTCGCTGTTGCCGGTGCCTTGGCCGCGCTGCAGGCCGCGCAGCCGGCTTTTGCCGCGTCGTGCAGGAACTGGAGTGCGAAGATGGAGGAAGACGAGGGCGGCAGCGTGCTGACCGCCTCGGTCTGCGGCGGGCCGAAGGGCGACGCGCAGCTGATGCTGATCTGTTTTGAAAAGCCGGTGCTGAGCTTAGACCTCGGCGCCTCCGGCCAGCAGCTTGAACCGGGCATCAGCGGCTCGTTCGATTTCAAGGCCGACGGCAAGACAGTGACCAAGACGCTGCAACTGGAGGAGATGTACAATTATTTCGTGGTCGACCTGACCAAGGCCGATCCGCTGCTGGACCTGCTGCGCTCCAAGGGCGAGGTATCGGTCGGTTCAACCAAATATGGCGCGACTAGTTTTCCGCTGAAGGGCTCCAGCGGAGCCATCGGCAAAGTGCTGGCGCAATGCGGCAAGGCCAAGCCCGCGGATGGGGATTGAACCGCGTCGCTTCGCTCCCTGGCGCATAGCGGAAGGCATTCAGGCACTATTCAAATTGCCTGACAAAGCGGATATAGGTCAGTCAAGTTGACCTATATTCGAAACGTCCGGGGAGGCGTGACTTGACCCTTATGAACCTTTTGGCTTCGCGCTCGTCGCGCATGAAGGCCTCCGAAATCCGCGAGCTGCTGAAGCTGCTCGACCAGCCGGACATCATCTCGTTCGCCGGCGGCATTCCCGATCCGTCGCTGTTCCCGGCCGAGGCGATCCGCGACGCCTATGCCGACGTGCTCGGCGGTGCGGAGGCGGGGGCAGCACTACAGTACCAGGTCTCGGAAGGCTACCTGCCGCTGCGGCGCTGGATCGCCGGGCAGATGGGCAAGCTCGGCATCGCCTGCGACGAGGGCAACGTCTTCATCACCTCCGGCTCGCAGCAGGCGCTGGATTACCTGGGCAAGCTGTTCCTGTCGCCCGGCGATACCGCGCTGGTGACATGGCCGACCTATCTCGGCGCGCTGCAGGCCTTCAACGCGTACGAGCCGCGCTACGACCGGCTGCGGCCGGAAGGCGGCAACATGACGCCGGCGGCCTATCACACCGCCGCCGCAGCGAATGGCGGCCGGGTGAAATTCGCCTATCTGGTGCCGGACTTCGCCAACCCGACCGGCAACACGCTGGACCAAAAGCAGCGCGAAGCGGTGCTCGATCTTGCCGGCGAGCTCGACATCGCCGTCATCGAGGACGCCGCCTACCGGGCGCTGCGCTATGACGGCGAGGGCGTGCCGCCGATCCTGGCTTTGGACTGCGCGCGCTCCGGCGGCATCGACAAGGCTCGCACGCTCTATTGTGGCTCGTTCTCGAAAATCCTGTCGCCGGGCATGCGCGTCGGTTGGGTGTGCGCGCCGCGCCACGTGGTGGAGAAACTGGTGCTGATGAAGCAGGCTTCCGACCTGCACAGCCCGTCGATCAACCAGCTCGTCATGCACCGCGTCGCCGAAGCCGTCTTCGACGCCCAGGTGGAAAAGCTGATCGGCGCCTATCGCGAGCGCCGCGACGGCTTGCTCGCGGCACTCGAGGCCAACATGCCAAAGGGCGTGAGCTGGAGCCGCCCGGAAGGCGGCATGTTCGTCTGGGCGACGCTGCCGGAAGGCTCCGACGCCACCGAATTGCTGGCGCGGTCGGTGAAGGAGGCGCGCGTCGCCTTCGTGCCCGGCAACGCGTTCCATGCCGACGGCACCGGGCGCAACACGCTGCGGCTATCCTTCACGCTGGCCGACCGCCGTGCGGTGAGCGAAGGCATTCCCCGGCTGGCGGCCTTGCTCAAGGGGTAAGGCCTGGTCTGCGTGCATTGACCGCGCTCCCGCCGGGCCTAAATTCGAGGTCTTGCGAGGAGGAGTTTGCATGGAAACCCAGGAACTGCATCGCGGCCGGCTCATCGACCATATCCAGCTGGTGGTCAGGGATCTGCCAGCCAGCCGGCGCTTCTACGAGGCGCTCTTCGGTGTGCTCGGCGTGCCGATCGGCGGCAGCGCAGAGGACTATTTCTGGGCCGATGAACTGTTCGTCTCCAGCGCCGACAGCCGCGCCGCACTGGGAATGCTCACCGGCCGTCATCATCTGGCCTTCCAGGCCAGGGATCACGCCATGGTCGATGCCTTCCACAAGGCCGGACTGGCGGCGGGCGGCAAGGACAATGGCGCGCCGGGCGAGCGGCCCTATCATCCCGGCTATTACGCCGCCTTCCTGCTCGATCCGGACGGCAACAACATCGAGGCCGTCCATCACGGGCCGCACACGCGCAGCGCCGCTTCGGTGAGGATCACCTTCTAGGAGAAGACCGTCCCGCTAGGGAGATCCTACTCCGGTGGCGTTTTCCGTGCCCTGACCCGAGGTCTTGCACGGCATCCCCCGCGTTGCCAGATTGCCAGCCCCGATGCTAGCCGTGCCGATGGCGGGCGGGAATCAGCATCGATGCAACGCCCGCTGCGGATTTTTCAATAAAACGCCCAAACTGATATCCCTTACCCCGCCATCGAGGAATAATTTTATGCAAAACGCGACCAAGTCCATCTGTTCCGCAGCACTTCTACTTGCAGTCGCGACCATGGGTCTGGCCGGTACATTATTCGTTGCTCATATTTCGTCGGCGCAAGCCCAGGAGGAATATCTTCCGACCCAGAAGGACTTTGTCGGCAAATGGAAACTCAGCGGCGCAACCACCCGGCCGCCGCGCGACATGACGGATGCGCCCACGCCGGAGCAGGAGGCGGCGGCCAATGAGTTCCAGCAGACGGTGACCAATTTTTACACCGCGTTCGACTATCTGGAGATCATGGCGGACGGCCGCTACAATTTTCATCAGCCCGGCGACCCGACATCGGGGCCTTGCGTCTGGTGCGGAACCTGGTCCTTCAGCAAGAGTTCGCTGTGGCTCAAGCTCGACACGGCGCCCAGGCTCGATATCTACGCCAAGGACGGCGACATACAGATGACCTACACTGCCGAGCCCGACGAAAAATCGAAATACGCCTGGCTGGTTTTCGGCTGGACGAAGGTTGAATAGGCGGCGCCGGACCTGCTGGATTTTCGAGACGGGCTCCAAGCAGCTTTTGACCCATCTCGTATCCTCGTATACGAGATGGGTCAGCTGCCCGAGGAGTCCGCATGAGTCCGCTGCCTGAAACCGTGCCGTTTTTCAGCCAATGGGAAACGCCTGACATGACGCTGGCCGTGCTCGCCGATGGCGCCGAGGCAGCGCTCAGGCGCGATCCGCTGTGGCAGGGCTCGGGCGCGGCAACACTCGACGAATACGCGGTCTGGGCCGCCAACATCTGCGGCATGGCATGTCTCAAGATGATCCTGGCGACCCGCGGCCGGATCGTGCCGACGATCGAGCTGGCAAGACGCTGCACCGGCTATGGCGGCTATGTCGTCAACGAAGGATCGATCAAGGGACTGATCTACGCGCCCTTCGTCACCTTCGTGAAGGAGGCTTTCGGCCTGGAGGCGCAGGTGATGACCAATGTCGCGACGGTGGATGTTCCGGCGATCCTGGCGCGGTCGAGCTTCTTCATCGCTTCGGTCAGCAGTTCGATCCGCTGGCCCGAGCGCGAGCCGTCGTCGAAGGGCGGGCATCTTGTGCTGGTCACGTCCGCGTCGGATCAGCTTTTCCGCTTTCACAATCCATCCGGCCATACCAGCGCCACACAGGCAAACGCAGTGTTGGCGCCGTCCGATTTCGACCGCTTCTTTGCCAATCGCGGCATTGCCGTCAGCTTTTGATCTCCAGGGGATTTTCAATGAAGGACAAGATCAGGGTTGCCATCCTCTATGGCGGGCGCTCGGCCGAACATGACGTGTCGCGGCTGTCGGCTGCCAATGTGCTGAAGGCGATCGACCGGACGCGCTACGAGGTGGTCCCGATCGCCATTTCCAGGGATGGCAGATGGCTGCTGCAGCCATCGTCCGAAGCCGGCGTCGACGGAGCAGGCGCTCCGGTGTCTGGGGACGGCGTGGAGGTTGCCCTGCTGCCCGGCGGCAAGGGCCGGCTGGTGGCCGTACCCCAAGCTGGCGTGCGGCCTGACTTGTCGCCGGTCGATGTCGTCTTTCCCGTGCTGCATGGGCCGTTCGGCGAGGACGGCTCGGTGCAGGGCTATGCGGAAGTCGCCGATGTCGCCTATGTCGGCTGCGGCATCCTCGCCTCGGCGGCCGCCATGGACAAGGATGTCGCCAAGCGGCTGATGCGCGAGGCCGGGCTTGCCGTTGCCCGCTCGGTCACCGTGCTTAGGGGCGATGTCTGTTCCTTCCAGGAGATTGCCGGCGCGCTCGGGCTGCCTTTCTTCGCCAAGCCGGCGCGCCAGGGCTCGTCCTTCGGGGTGAGCAAGGTGAAGGACAGGGATGGCTTCGAGCAGGCCGTCGAGACGGCTTTGCGCTATGACAGCAAGGTGCTGATCGAGGAGTTCGTCGAAGGCCGGGAGATCGAGTGCTCGGTGCTGCAGCGGGCCGACGGCTCGCTGACGGTGTCGCTGCCTGGCGAAATCATCCCGGCCGGCAAGCATGGCTTCTACACCTACGAGGCCAAATATTTCGATGCCGACGGCGCGGTGGTGAAAGTACCAGCCGATGTCCCGGCAGGTGTCGCCGGCAAGGCGAAGGAAATGGCCGCTCAGGCTTTTCGTGCGCTCGGCTGCGAGGCGATGGCGCGCGTCGATTTCTTCCTGCGCGCCGACGGTTCGCTGCTGGTCAACGAGGTCAACACGCTGCCCGGCTTCACCGATATCTCGATGTACGCCAAGGCGCTCGCCGCGATCGGTATAGGCTATAGTCAGGTCATCGACGTGCTGATCGAGCACGCGCTGGCCAGGCATGGCGGGGGTTCCTGCTTTGCAGACAGGCGGGTTTCATAGTCATCGGTATCGCATGGGGAGAACGTTCGCCCACAGCCATGTCGCAAAGTGAGTAGCGGTGCCACCCATCTTCTCCCTCAGCCAGGAGGCCATTTCAACGCCTTCCGACTAGAGCAGTTCACCGTTTCACGGAAACAGCGAACTGCTCTATCTCTTTGTTTTTACGCAATTCCCAAGGGAAAACGCTACGCGTTTTTCCCGGAAAAACCGTGTCACATTTTTCCTGGAATTGCTCTAGACTGATCTAACGCTCGCCAAGAAATCATAGCAGCGACAGGAGGCGAAAGTCATGACTGATTCTGGCCAGATCAATAGTATTGTTGCTCCCGCCAACTGCCGGAAATAAAATTTCAATCTGACCATCACCATCTAAATCCCCAGCAAGAATTGGCGTCTTGCGTAAAATTTCAACACGCTGTTCGTTTTGGTTTTCGGGACTGCCGGCCAGGATAAAGTGATCCAAAGGAATGCCGGCTAGAGTCTTGAAGTCAGAGCAAGAGCCGTCGGTTGCTATGATCAAAAGACCTATTTCAAGGGTGCGCGGTGCATCTCCTTTCCGAATGCTATTTGCCCGTGACAGGATGACAGCGGAGTTTTCTTCAGAAATCGAAGAGACGATCGGTGGTCTTGCCAACCAAGTCTTATCGAGATGGACCGAGCATTTCGAAAAATCGACGGGAATTTCGGCAAGGCGTGACCGTTCGGCTTTATTCTCCATCACGGGCACATGCCACTCGGCCAAGCGGAGTTGATCTGGATTCTCGGAGCCACCAATGCGTTGGAAGCCTACCATAAGGGGGCTTTTGCTGTTGCGGCCGATAACGAAACTTGGATCGTCCGTCTCATAATCGTCATCAAGCACCATAGATCCTCGCGGGACGGCTGCACTGTATTCAGGCCTGTCCTTGTGGCGACGAATGCCCAGTCGTCGAACCAGAGAGATCGACTCGAAGCGCTCGTCCCTGCGCGACCAGACAAGGGTAGGATCATTCTTCGACGAAGGGTTCAGGATTTGTGGATGACTGACAAAGTTGCGATATGGTGTGTCTTCGTACTGCGGCTTGCCCAGATATATCGGTGAAATTTCATCAAATACACGTATCGGCCATTGCGGTTGCCTGGATTCGCCGCTTGTAATGCTAACAGCCATATCAAGGAAGCATAATCCGTTTGATCCGTCTCTTCTGCAATTGTGTGTCTGAAGTGCGGATAACCACAATATATCATCTGTTATTCTACCTAGATGCGAAGGTAGTATTTCAGAAAAGTAGGCATCACCGGAGTTGCGTCCATTGCCCAGTTCCGCGGCAAAAAAAGCCATATCCGCGGATCGGCAGGAGGTGCTCGCATCTCGCATGCTTCCGGACATCCCGGAAAAATACAGGCACCTCCAATCGACTGTCGTGGCGCGTCCGGGTGCAATGCCGATTAGGCGGCCGCCGGTTTCGCCGAGGCTTCGTCGCTGCCACCAGACGAACCAATCTTCTGTCTGCCCATTATGCCTCGCCTCAGCCACAATGGGCGCGCCAACGATGTATGCCGGGTTGCCTGGAAGTATGGACTTTTGCCATAGCTGGGCAGAGTTCGGGGCCACCGAGACAAACACACCCGAGGGGCGCACCGAGAATTCGTAGACCCTCTTCCGTTGCCCGAGCTTTCCATCGGAATTGGGAGCGTCGGCGATTCTGTAGGCGGTATAGGACTGAGATCGAATAGGGTAAGGATCATATTCAAAGTAGGTTGATGCCCGGCCGTCTACTCCGATTTCATCGTCCAATCCCGCCGATAGGGCCTCGACATTCTGGCTCACTGACCTGAAGGAGTCGCTTCCGCCGATGCGAACACCCAGCGTTACGAGACGTGCATCGCGTATGCATTTACTCCTATTGTCGTTTATCCTTCCCTCGTCTCTGGCTCGCTCAATGAAGTAGCACAGTTGAAAGGCTTGCTCTTGCAGAGTGAAGTCACAGTCGGCTTGAGTATATCCATATGTCGCGGCGCCATGCCGGTAACAGAAATCATGCATCGCACACGCCTGGCGCATCTCAAGCCCGATTTCAGAACGGCCAGCTGCGATTGGAAATGCGAGTTTCGAAATGTCGGGTGGCAAGCTGCAGCTCAAACCTTCGCCTCGACCACCGACTATTTGAATATCCGCGGATGAAAAGGGTACTTGCCCACTGGTTACCGGCATCTCTCCTCGTGTCGGAATGGCTGCATTGGCCAACAGGCGATCCGCGACTGCCCTCCCAAAATAGTCCAACTTCAATAAGAATACGGCTATAAATATTACGACTGCAAAGCCGATAAATGCAAAAAATTGCCTTATCCTTATATAAATTATATCTATTATTTCCCTCATTTTAACCGCCCTCGCAGGGGTTCCCAGTATAATCCAAAATGCGCCTTCAACAAGCCGGAATTACCAAGGGAGAAAACTCTAGTCGGCCGGATATTCCGAGAAGCTCTCTTGAATATCTTTTTCCGTCTTCTCGTAGACCCGTAATGCTCAGATGATGACAGCAGAGCGCTTAAGCTGAATGGACGCGCCTGCGTGGCCAAACATTCCGACCAGGCAAACATTCCGACTAGGCTTGCGCTTCCTGACTTTGCAGGAGATGAAGAATGCTCGAAATTCGCCCGGTGCGAGAGGCCGATCAGCCGGCTATCGAGCGCCTCTGGCATGAAGGCTGGCACGATGCCCATGCCCATCTGGTTCCAACCGAAATCCTGGCATACCGGACGCCCGCACATTTTTCGTTGTGGCTGAAGCAGTCCAGCGACGCATTTCATGTGGCGGCAGATGATGAACCGCTCGGCTTCGTTTCCATAAACGGGGCGGAACTGTAAAGCTCTATGCAAGCCGGCAAGCACGGGGTCGCGGAATTGCCCACGATCTGCTGGCACATGCGGAGCGGCTTTTGTTTGAAGACGGCGTGGCCAAGGCGGAGCTTTTCTGCACGGCGGGAAATCTGCGTGCGCAGAAATTCTATGCCCGCGAAGGGTGGCGCCTGGGCCGCACGTTCCAAGATGCACGGTGGCCGCCGGAAAATGTCGCGGAAAATGTCAATGGCGGATTTACCGTGGAAACCCACGCCTACCAAAAGCATCTCGGCTTTCGATAGCTGGACCGAACCGAGGCGTTACCAAGCGCGCTCAGCCCTGTTACTGCAGCGAGGCCGAATGATGAAGATCGAGCGCGGCGCCACCGTCCTCGACAAGGGCAAATCCAGGCCAAGCCAGCCCATTGGCAAAGGTGTCGAATTCAATTGCCGCACCAAGCATCTGAGCCGCCCGCAGGACCAGCGGTTCAATGTCTTCGAGTGCGACGTTCTCGGCCAGATTCCGAACCCTGACCCGCTCCGCCACCGCTGGGACATTGACGATGCCTGCCTGCCTGAAGGTCGTACGGACTGCTGAATTCACGTCATCGCGCAGGCGCGCCGAAAAGTCATACCGCATCGAAACCTCCCGAAGAGGATCTGTTGTCCGTTCACGCCGGAGCATGCGCCCGATGGCGCGCCATGGCAAGTAAAAATTCAAAAATAATCAAATAAATCAGCAAGTTAGAATAGTTACACAAATGCGCTGCCGTGGTTGTTCCTCATAATATGCATGATGCGATGTCCATGCCTTGGCGGACCTTGACGCATTATAAGAGCAATCCTAACTATGAGATGAGTGAGGCAGATACTAACTCAGCGCATTTTGGTCCTGCGCAAGGAGGCGGACATGGCTGAACTGGAACGTCCGGAACGACTGCAGATCATGCTCACCCATGATGAACTCGCGGCGCTGGAAAACTGGCGTTTCGACAAGCGCATGCCCAGCCGCTCGGCCGCGGTGCGGGAACTGTTGCGCCGCGGTCTTGCCTCGGATGGCTTCCTGACGGCGGAACTTGGGGCCAAATCGCAGGAGTTCGGGGTGATCAAACCTAACGGAGACGCCAAGGAATCACCTGAACAAGCCGAGTGAAAGTCGGTGCCGCAATCCTCGCACCGGCGATTGCCTTGGTCCGCTTGCGCCTTATCTGATTGGGGGAAACTGCATTGCGAGCGGTGATGATCGACGTCCTAGGCGGTGATAAACAGGGGGCAACCGCCGATGCGCGCCTCGCGGCAATCGTCGATTCCTCATTCGACGCCATTATCAGCAAGGATCTGAGCAGCGTCATCCAAAGCTGGAACCAGGCGGCGGAACGCATGTTCGGTTACAGCGCCGAGGAGGCTATCGGCCAGTCGATCCTCATGCTCATTCCCGATCACCTCAAGAGCGAGGAGACAGAGATCATCACCAAGGTTCGCAGCGGCGACCGGGTGGCAAGCTATGAGACGACGCGAAGGCGGAAGGACGGCACGCTGATTGCCGTGTCGCTGACGGTGTCGCCGATCAGGAACAGCCATGGCGAGATCATCGGCGCTTCGAAGATCGCCCGCGATATTTCCGCCGCCAAGGAGAGCGAGCGCCGCATCAGGCTGCTGATGCGGGAGGTCAACCATCGCGTCAAGAACCAGTTCGCGGTCATCCTGTCGATGGTCCGGGAGACCAGCAAGCGCTCGAGCGATCCGCACGAGTTCGAAGAGATGATCCGCGCCCGCATCATGGCGCTGTCACGTTCGCACGATCTGCTCGTCATCTCGGAATGGGCGGGAGCGAGCCTGTTCGACCTGATCCAGGAACATCTCAAGCCCTTCGGCCGCGAGGAGCAGATCCTGCTCTCCGGACCGGTTCTGACGCTGCAGTCGAACGCGGTCCAGAATCTCGGCATGGCGTTCCACGAGCTTGGCACGAACTCGTCCAAATATGGCGCACTGGCCAGCGAGGCTGGCCGGATCGAGATCACCTGGACCATAGCTTCCGGCGCTTCGGGCCCCGATGCCTTGGGCGAGCGAGAATTCCAGCTGCTCTGGAACGAGACATCGCCGCCTTATGCCGGCGACAGGCGCGAGGAGACGACACGCAAGGGGTTCGGGACGGTCGTCCTGCAGCGCGTTGCACCGCAGTCGCTGGGCGGTTCCGCCACCCTGGAGCGGTCTCCGGGTCATCTCAGCTGGAGCTTGTCCGCGCCACTGGCATCGATCATCGTGCCGCAGGCCGGTACCGAGACGGACAACGATACGGGCCTCGGCATTTAGGCACTGCTTATCCAGCCAGCTTATTCGACCAGAATATGCGCCTCGCGCGCGGCCTCGACAAACGCCTCCCTGGCGATATCGGAAGGCACGTCGCCGCTCGCCGCCCGGCGGCAGGCGCGCAGCGCCGACTGATGTTTCAGGCTGCCGGCGTCGCGCCAATGTGTCGTCAGCAATTCGATGGCCTGCTGGGTGTTGGACAGGTTGCGGGTGGCGCCTGTGACGCCGACCGAAACCACCACGGGCTTGGAAAACCACGCAGTCTGCATTGAAACCTCGACAATCCTGCAGGCATTAAACGCCTGCGGCGGCACGAGGTTTCATCGCGACCGATCACTGTCGCGTGAGGCCGCGGGCGCGGGCGCGGCGAGGCGATCATGCAGGGCTAGAGGATATTGGTCGTCACCTCGACGATGATCGCGGCGCCCTCCAATGTGCCATCCGGGACATGCACGACGCGCGAGACCCGCAGATCCTGTGCGCTTCCGTCAACCGACAGGGAAACGCTCTCCCCGATCCGCGGCACGGCTTGGAAAACAACGTCCGTGGCGTCCGGCCGGTTGTCGATGGATATGCGGCAGTTGACGGTCATGGGATGTCTCCTCGTGTCTGGCCATGGCGTCAACGCAGGGTCGATCGAATGGTTTCAGGAGGGACGGTTTGAAAACATGACGCTGCCTGGCTGAAGGGCTGGTTCCCGCTCATGGGCTCGAACCACGATTCACGCCTTCAAAGGGCGCTATCCTACCATTAGACGAAGCGGGAGAAGTCGGACCGTTATGACGCCGGTATGGTGGGTCGTCAATTCGGGATATCGTCTGGCGGATCTTCGCAGCGATAGACCGGGCAGTGACCGTCGCGGGACGGGATATAGGCCGACATCGGCACTTCCGGCCAGTCGCACTCGTTGCCGAACTGCCTGACATAGCGGTCATAGGTGTTCGGGCCGGTGGTCAGAACCACGGCGCGATGGCTCTGGATCATGGCGCGGATCTCGTCGCAGTTCATGCGGCGGCTGTCGGGGCGGGCATCGGCGAGAGCGGTCGTCGCGAGCAGCGTCGCCACAGCCATCAACACGATACGAATAGACATGAGGGCTTCTCTTTGTTTGACGCGATTTGGCGTCTTCATCCGGCAGGCACGCATGTTCCCACAAAACCACTATCCTGTCCGGCGGTTCCGCGACAGTTTCTTCTTTGAGGCGGGGCGCAGGCTTGCGCAACCAAATGATGCGCCGCGCATTGCTGGGAATGCAAAACAGGAAGCCCTACGAGACGCCGCAATGGTGGCCCGGAAACGAGGGCCGCGAAGCCATGTGCTGTTCCTTCTGCGGCGGCCGCGACCACCGCTATGAGGATTGCCCGCAAAGGACCGATCAGGCTTCCGAGCGGCCCAACGACGATGAGGGAAAACCTCACTGAGGGTCAACCTACTTTAAATCATGACAGGGGGAGGCAAGCAGGACAAGGCGGGCAAGCAGGACAAGGCGATTCGGCCGGACAGCGCCCCCCGCCAAGCGGTGCGGATGAGCTAGGAAGCCTGGATCCTGTCAGCCGAAGAAGGCTGCCAATGCCTGCGCGGTTTGCGCCGGTGCCTCTTCGGGAAAGAAATGGCCGCCGGGCATTGCCTGGCCACGCACGTCGTCGGCCCAGCCCCGCCAAAGGGCCAGCGGGCCGCCCTCATCGGAATACCACTCGGCGAGTGCCCCTTGTTCGCTCCACAACGCCAGCACAGGACAACGGATCGTTCGGCCCGCAGCCTTGTCGGCGTGATCGTGCTTGCGGTCGAGCGTGGCTGCTGCCCGGTATTCCTCGCAGATCGCGTGGAGGTGGGCGGGGTCGCGCAAGGCATCGACATAGGCCTGGCGAACATCGGCCGGAAATACCGCAGGCGAGGAGCCCCAGCCGCCCAGTGCGTTGTCGACGATCGCTTCGGCGGCTGCCGCGAGGATCTTTTCCGGCAAAGGCTCGGGCTGCGCCAGCAGGGACCAGGGCCAATAGCCGAGCGCCAGCCGGGCGTCGGCCCGGTCCCAGGCGTCGGCCGTGGGGACGATGTCAAGCACGGTCAGCTTGTCGACGCTGTCGGGATGATCGAGCGCCATGCGGTAGGCGACGCGCCCGCCGCGATCATGGCCGGCGACCATGAAGCTGGCAAATCCGAGCTTCCCCATCATTGCCACCATGTCGGCGGCCATGGCGCGCTTGGCATAGGGGGCGTGGTCCGCGTCCGAGACGGGGCAGGAACTGGCGCCGTAGCCACGCAGATCAGCGCAGACGACGGTGAAGCGGTCGGTCAGCCCTGGCGCCACGTCGCGCCACATCAATTGTGTTTGCGGAAAGCCGTGCAGGAGCAAAACCGCCGCGCCACTGCCGGCATGCCGGACAAACAGGCTGGCTTCGCCGACCTCGACCTTGGTGCTTTGAAAATCATCGAACATGGCGGTGCCTCCGCCACGCGCAACGGCGGAAGCCTGATTTGGTTGCGGGGCCATGCCAGCTCTTTTGGCTGCCAACCTTTTTCGCTGAAAGGCGTTGTCCCTGCGAAGGGAAGGCCGCGGCAACGCGGCCCGTAAGAGAAGGAGACCGAGATGAAATCTCTCGTCATCGCATCATGCGCCCTGATGCTGGCCGTGCCGGCGGCAGCACAGACAAATCAGCAGCAGGACCCGGCCCAGCAGACAGACAAATGTCGGGCCCAGACGGATCCGGGCGCCAAGAAGCAGGCCGGCAACGGCAATTTGACGGAGAAGCTCGACGACTGCGGCGGGGTGCTGAAGCCACCGGCCACCGGCGACCAAGGAATGGCCGCACCGGCTCCGGACGAGGGCAAGACCCCGGTGATCAAGCCGGGCGAGGTGCCGGCCCAGCCACCGGCAAAATGATGCGGCGAAAGCCGGTATTCTGGTGCGCGGCGGAACTCGACTGTTGGCGAAACGTTTCTTTCGCAACTTCTAATCTTAGGAGATGCTCGTGAAAGATGTCGCCAGCACTGCCATGATTATTGCCTCGATCGCCATTGTCATCGCCCTGATGCTGATGGCGCCGAAGAGCTTTGGGTTCGAGGCTTCCCACCCGATTGTGAATGGCGATCCGCAGGCCCGGTAATCACGACTTTGCCGCACAAACAGTGCGATACATGTCGCCCAGAAGTGGCTTTGGCTTTGATAGAACGCATAAAACAAAAGATCTAAGGCGCGCACCTGCATCGGTTCGCGATGTTGGGGCTATTGGAGGATATGCGCTTCGCGTGCCGCGTCGATCATCGCCCGCATTGCCTTTGCCGGCGGCGCCCAGCCATCCAGGGCATCTCGACAGCTGCGCAATGCCGCCCGGTATCGCCGGCCGTGGCCGAACGGCCAGTCGCCGAGGCATTCGAGGCCCTCCCAGGCGCTGCGCACCACGCGCACCCGCTCGGGGGCAAATTTGAGGTGGACGGGTCGGGGAAAGATCTTGTCGTTCAACGGTCGTCTCCGTGACTGGTGCATGCCGCCACGAAAGGGGCGCCGGATAACGTCGCCGACAAGGGAGGGTTCCAAGCCCGATAGATTAATTTTCAATCGCGCGCGACGGCGTCCGACAGAGGCCTCGGCGGCGGCAGATCGGCGTCCTGCGCCTGCGGCCTGTCATGGTCGAACTGCTCGGTGCCGGGCAAAGCATGCAGCCAGGTTTCGCGCCGGCCGATCCACAATTCATATTCGGGCGCGAGGTCGGTCGGCGCGACATCCAGGCTGCCGAGCATCACCTCGGCCTCGTCGTCGTTGACCCACGCGACCCGGCTGCCACAGGTCGGGCAGAAACTGCGGGTGCCGTAAGTGGCGACGACGCCCGATGTCTCGAAGGCGTCGCGCGGCCAGATGGCAAAGGCCGAATAGACCGAGCCGCCCGCCTTGCGGCAATCCTTGCAGTGGCAAAGGCCAATCCGTGACGGCTGGCCGCTGACGACGAAATGCACGCCGCCGCACAGGCAGCTGCCGGTCCTGCGTATGGTGTGGGACATGGTTGCAGCCTCCGTTCTCGCCAGTCCGGCTTCGCGGCCTGCCTGGCCTCGTCAGTTTGGCAGTTCACCGTACCGCCGAGGCCTATCCGCGCGCGGCCATGTGGTTGTCGAGCTTCTTCCTCGATGGGCCATAGCGTTTGATGATGGTCTGGGCCTCGCTCTGCGGGATCCCGTATTTGCGCGCGAAGGCGGCAACCTCATAGGTGTCTTCGCTGGAAACCAGCTTGCGGTCCTGCTTGGTCTTGGATTTATCGTCGGGCATGCCGGGCCTCACTTTCTGTCAGCCGCATGGTCGCGCGGACATCGAACCACCGTGGTTCGGCAAGCGATGCCGCGGTCAGACATAACAGCGATCGGCGCTGCTGGTTCCATGACATGCGACGGACGCGTGCACAAGGCCCGCCCGGCGCGGAGCGCAGGCCGCCGGTTCAGGCCGAGGGATGGACCGGTCCGGCGTCGTGGCTGCCGGGGTCGCCACATTCGGCGCAACGCGTGCTGGCGCCAGGACAGCCACGCTGGTGCGTGCCGGCCGGGCAGCAAAGGCCGTTGGAACTCGTCCAGCGGGGGCATTGGAAAACCTGCCCGGTGCCGCCGCAGCCTATACACTCCAGAACCGGTGACCGGACCAGATAAGATTTTGCCCCTAACTTGATACCCACGCCCACTTTGAACCCACCCGAAATCCTGCACTGGACACCAGTGCATTAGCCCCAGCTTAATATTAGCACGATCATGGTTACGAACAAGTTTCACGATTCCGCTGCGAGGCGGCGCAAAATTTATTTTTTGAGATCAATCACTTATGGGATATCAGGAGGAGGCCCTGGGCGAGCTGCTCCAGGCCAGTTTCAGCGGCTTGGAGCGAGCGTGTTGGCAGCGATGGACCGAAATCGGTTTATGCGGGTTTGCGACATCCGATGGCAGGCTTTGGAAAAAACTTCACCCGATATGTCGGATCCGCGCCAGGCGGCACGTCCTTTGGGGCGAATGAAACTGGAGACCAACCCATGCCCTCGCAAATCACCCAATCGCCCTGGCAGACAGCGGCCCTTCTCGTCGCCCGACTGATCTTCGCCGCCGTCTTCCTGATGGCGGTGACCTTCAAATTCATGGGCATGGAGGCCACGGCCGGCTACATCGCCGCCGCCGGCTTTCCGTTCCCGCTCTTCCTCGCCTGGTGCGCGGCGATACTGGAGGTCGCGCTGGTGCTGTGTTTCCTGAGTGGCGCCTTCTTCACGCAGGCGGCCCTTGTCGCCGCCGCCTATGTGCTGTTCCTGGCCTTCGCCTTCCACGGGCCGAGCCACTGGGCCGGCAACCAGGCCGAGTTCGGTTTCTTCGTCGACCATTTTTCCTTCGTGGCCGGGCTGCTGTTCGCCGCGGTGCATGGACCGGGAACGGCGCTGGCACTGAACCTGGGATGGCCGGGCAGGGCGTGAGCCAACCGGACTTCGGTCGTGGCCTCACATCTGGTCGTTGTAGGGCTCCTTCATCTGGCCGACCATGCGGGCCAGTTTGGAAAAGGACGGCATGTCCGCCTCCGGCTGGCATTGATTGGCGAGTTCCAGCAGCCGAATCGGAAAGTTGACGGCGTCGCGGCTCGACGCCGACATGCCGCCGGACCGTTCCTCACCGGTCTCGCCGGCCTCGGCCTTGCGCAAGGCGATGTCGATCTCCTCCGACGTCAGCACGCCCTTTCGAACCAGCACGTGGTTGATCGATGCGACGGCCATCAGCAGGCCCTCGAGTTGCAGATTGGCGACGTTCATGGCGCTTTTTCCCTCCATTGACCGCAGTTGAAACGCACCAGCGGCATTTCCGATCCGAAGGGCGGGTCGGCGCCGGGTAGGGGCTATTCCTGCGTCAGGCGCTCGCCATATTCGCGCCACAGCGCCTTGACCTCCAGGCTGCCGAGGCGCGGGATCGAGGGATCGCCGCAGGTGATGGCGACGGCGCTGATGTCGTAGTTGGCAAAAGCATGGGCGACGAAGCGGATCGCTTCGCCAAGCGAGTGCACCCGGATCACCGGGTCGGCCTGGCCCTGGCCGGTGCTGCGCACACCGGAAACCGTTGCCGGAGCATGCCGCATCCTGAAGACGGATGCCATGGCTGGCCTGTCCAAACGTCCTCTCCCACAAAGGCCGAGACGCGAATCATTCCATGAGCTTCAGCTGATGATCCCACAGGTGCGGACCGATGAAAAGCCGGCTGGCAAAGGCGGGCATCGGTGGCCGCTTGGCCTGTTTGTCGGGTGAGGGCAGTTATGCTATGATCTGGCCATGGTGCTGATTTGCGCCGAAGACCCGCCGCCTTGGCGGGTTTTGTGTTTTTCCAGCCTCCTCAAGCGATGCCGTTCACTCCTCGGCGCTGAGCCGAGGGAAACGAAATAGGAATTTTTTCTCAGAAAGTCGTTGACCGGCTGAGGGCAGCCATGCTACATATTTGTCCATGGTGCTGATTTGCGCCAACGACCCGCCGCCGAGGCGGGTTTTTGATTCTGGAGACGACCTTCTGGGGCCCCCGGCGGATCGGTTCCGGTCAGCCAGTCTTCGAAACGATCACGGCCAGCGATGCGAGCTTGCCCTCACTCAGGCTGCGAATGTAGTTCTTGCGCCGCTGCACGAATTCGGCGCCGAGCACGATCTCATTGGCCTGCTGCTGGGCGGGCGAGGGCAAGATGCCGGAATTGGCCCTTTTGAGCGCCAGTTCGATGTGTTCGCCAGTTTCGTCGATGATTTCGTCGATCCGGAATCCAGCGTCCACGAACAGGGTTTTCAGGGCACTGCGGTCGACGAGGTGGCTCGTCGCCGGTGAGACCGCCCAGGGCAAGGGATAATACGGCTCTCCGCCAGTAAGCACCGCTTCGGTCCAGATCAACTTGCCTCCTGGCTTGAGCACGCGAAAAGCCTGGCCGATGACCGCGGGCTTGTCGGCGATGTTCATGCCGACATAAAAGCAGATCGCCGCATCGAACGTGTCGTCGGCGAAAGGCAGTCTGGTCGCGTCCGCCTCGTGGAAGCGGACCTTCTCGCTCAACCCGCTGAGCTTGGTCAGTTGGGCGGACGCGTCGACAAAAGCCTTTGTCAGATCTACGCCGTCGACGGCGCAGCCATAGGTGGAGGCCAGGAACCGCGCCGGACCGCCGATGCCGCTGCCGATATCCAGGATGTGGTCGGAAGATGAAGGCGCCAGACGGGCGGCATGGTCCTGCGTGGCTATCAGTTCGCGGCCATGAAGCTGGTCGAACGGGTAGAGTTGCCTGGCATCGAGAGCGTCGATTTTGGCATCGGGGATGGCGGCCAATATGCGCTCGACGATGCCGTCGCTGCCGTAGTGCGTGGTGACGTTGCTCACGGCGCCTCCTCCATCCTCACGCGCAGCTTCCCATCAATGGATGCATTAGGCAACGGGCGGACGACCGGAGGGGCCTTGAGGGCAACATTGCCGGGAAAAAACGAAATAGGAATTTTTTCCCAGAAAGTCGTTGACCGGTGAGGGCAGCTATGCTACATATTTGTCCATGGTGCTGATTTGCGCCAACGACCCGCCGCGAGGCGGGTTTTTGATTCTGGCTCTCCGTCAAGCGAAAGCAGCCCTTGTTTCGAGATTGAAACGTTGGCGGGACAGCACCCCCCTCTGTCCTACCGGACATCTCCCCCGCAAGGAGAGAGATTGGCAGCTTCGTTGGCGGCGCTCTTCTTCCTTCGTTGCCAGAGAACATCTCGGCCAAGAAACTGGCGAGATGCTAACATTGGAGATTGGCGAAACCTTTGATTGCGGCCGATCTCCCCCCTTGCGGGGGAGATGTCCGGCAGGACAGAGGGGGGTGCGAAGGAACGCGAGTTCTCTCATCAAACATCTCGAACCACACACGCCTTCCGCAAGAGACGAACCATGCCACGCTACGCCACCATCATCACCGGCGATGACGGCCGCGAGGTTGTCAGCGCCATCGGCGAATTCGAGGGTGCGGCGCCGCAGGTGCGCCTGGGCCGGGTCGAGCAGGTCGCGCCCGGCGTGCTGATCGGCATGGTGCGGGATGCGGCCGGTGGCTTTTGTTTGCCGCAAGCTGGCGTCGATGGCCGCGCTGTCGGGCTCGCCATGGCGAGGCTCAAGGCACAGGCCGGTGTTGCAAAACCGGCCCGGTCGGCGAAGCCTGCCGAGGCCGCAAGGCCGAAGCGCGCCAGGAAGGCCAGGAAGAAAATCACCCGCTCGAAAAAGCCGGCGAGGCGGGCCAGACCGGCGCTGCCGAAGGCGGCGGTGTCCTCCGGCGACGCCAACACCGCGGGGCAAGCCGATGGCTGACCAGGCCGATGCCGTGCCGGCGCGGCGCAAGGCGAGGCCGGCAAGGCGTAGACCTGTCGTCAGCCCGGCGATTGACCAAAAGCCCCGCCCGAAGCAGGCGAAGAAGACGCTGGGAGACGACTTTCTCGCCGCCGTGCGCGCCGATTTCCGGACGCATGGCGCCGGCGTCATCGCCGAGGTGCGGGCCGACAAGCCGGACCAATATCTGAAGATCGTGCTTTCGGTGCTGCCCAAGGATTTCGATGTCTCCATCAACCAACTGGACGGGCTGAGCGATGAGGAAATCCGCAGCCGCATCCGCGCCCTCGAAACCGCCCTCAGGCCGTTCCTCGAAGAGCCCGCTGATCTCGGCCAGAACCGAATATCTGGCGCTGCTGGCGGAGCTTGACCGCCGGCGCCGCACCAACCAGTTGGCGGCGTACAAGCCTTATCCAAGGCAGGCGGAATTCCATGCCGCGGGTGCGATAAACCGCGAACGCCTGTTCATGGCCGGCAACCAGCTCGGCAAGACCAGGGCCGGCGGCGCGGAATGGGCGATGCACCTCACCGGCCGCTATCCCGATTGGTGGCAAGGCAAGGTTTTCGATACGCCCGTGCGGCTGTGGGCCGCCGGCGTCACCGGCGAGGGCACGCGCGACAATCCGCAGCGCGTGCTGATCGGCCCGCCGCAGCAGCAGGCGGCCTGGGGCACCGGCATGATCCCGGCCGATGCTATTCTGCAGACCACAATGGGCCGCGGCGCACCCGGCGCGCTCGACAGCGTCGTGGTGCGCCATGGCGGCGGCGGCGACGTGCAGGCCGGCGAGAGCGTGCTGTCGTTCAAGAGCTTCGAGAAGGGCCGCGAGAAATGGCAGGGCGAGACGCTGCACGGCGTCTGGTTCGACGAGGAACCGCCGCTAGACATCTATTCAGAAGGCCTGACCCGCACCAATGCGACGGGTGGGATTACCATCGTCACCTTCACACCGCTGCTCGGGATGAGCGATGTGGTGCTGCTGTTCCTGTCGGCGGGGCAGGTGGAGGGAATGTCGAAGGGGTGACTTGCCTTTCGGTGGCGGCCGTTCCGACGATCAGCTTCCCAAGCTGAAACAGGCGGTTCGATTCCTTGCTTCACTTTATGCCATAAGGGTTTGCACCCGATGTGGACACGGATGAGAAACAACGTTTTCAGGCTGCTTTCCCTATCTGGCCTCAATGGGGTTTAATATGTTAACCGCATTCCTCATATATGAGCCCATGCATGAGGATTGCAAAGCATTGTTCAATGAGTCATTTTCCTCCTCAACGGGGGCAGGTTTGCGTGGATTCCATGAGTAATTGGGACGCCTTGACCATACAGATGGTATGGTTTTCGGGCGATGCACGCAGGTCAAATGCAGGCCAGCTCTTTACCGCCTTTACCGGTGCCGAGCCCGATTCATACCAATCGAATAAAGCGCCAGGGGCCCCTGTCCCAATACTTTCGGCAGCTGCCGGAACAGTCGACGGTGTCAGTTTCAACATTTCTGTGCAGACGAGTCGGGTTGATCTGGTCGTGCAGGGACGAGCCGAAGATACGTCGGACCAACCGACGCTTATCGAGAGTCCGGAAGGTATAATTTCTGGGATATTTCTCCCGCGTGCCCATCTGATCGGTTCGCAACTTTCATCGATCAACCGGCTGGCGCTCGTCACGACCCTTTGTAAACCGGCCGATACGCACGTCCAGGCTAACGAGATTGTTGCTGAATTGATCGGAATGCAGCTTCCCCGATACGACGTGACTGACTTTGCGTTTCAAGTGAACGCTCGCGTTCCTCTGGACGGACCATCAGGCATAGCGGTCAACAGATTTTTGAAATTTGGCGTTATGTCATTTCACACTGTGACACTCGACCTTGGAGGCCAGATTGTTTCTCCGCAAGAAGCGCAGGTATACAACGCGAGCTTGGCGATAGACGTCAATATCGTACCCCACTTTCAGCCTATACAAGCGGATTTGCAGTCTGATATTTGGGAGAAACTCGCGAGTGAAACATTGCGGATTCGGAACATCGGAAAGCTGGATGGGCTTTGGTAATGCGTAGCGCTTCTGCAACAAATTATCATGGCGTCTACTATCTGACGGTAGACGACAATGAACTAGCATCTGCTGGAATTGATCCAGACCTCCAGCCGGAAGCTAGCTCGACGACCACTGCCGTCACTAAGTGGGCGACGCATCGAAACTGGCTGCATCATAAGTGGTTGAACATGAGGGTTGCCGGTGGTAGTTCTGAATTCTCAAGGTCAGATTCCAAAAACTTTTCCGCATTGTTTTCTGCCATCGATGCGATGTTGGCGCTGCCAGAGGGCTTTTCGGACGGCGTTGATAAAAACACTGCGCTGGACGCCGAGCGGGTCTTAGCATTTATTGAATCTTCTGGCGCAGATGCACCTAAGATATTTGCACATGGCGGAGATGCGGTCGTCTTCACTTGGGACAAAGAATTCATCAGCAGATATGTGACTATCAGTGATGGCGATGCGGCCTTTCTGGTAGTAAATAAATTGACCAAGATGCAATGTCCGTACCAAATTGTACCCCTGGACGCACCGGAGATTTCGGGATTATTGGAGTCGCTGAGTTCGCCACTCAAAGCTACGTCGAATGCTGAGTGATGCTGAGGTAGTTTACCGTTCCGCGTTGTATCCCCGGATGGTAACATCCGGGGTTGTTGCGCCAGAAAGAGCCGTCGCCGATTTCACAAGCGAGGATGACGCAGATGGAACCCGCATCTATACCATCTCAGTTGGTCGCGGGAACCTTCTGCCAACCTGGGCTCAAGCTCATGATTATGGCTGCCGAACAGCAGTAGAAGCTAACGCCGAACGTGAAAGAGTAAAAAAGGCGCCCTTGGCTCGTCCAGAAGAGACTGTTCATTATATCGGATCATTCAAACTTGACGTGTTGTCGGTGCTTAATGCGCCACAAAAGTATCTGGACTTGACTGTCGTCCATCAGCCGGTTCCGAACTTGGATGAGCATTGCAATATCGTTATGCGTCGTAACGCGCTTGAAGCACGCAGGATTGAAGTCAGTGCTGAACGGACAAGCATAATTGCTCATCTAAGGCTGTCACTTTATGAGCCGGAAGGTCATATCTGTCAGTGCGATGCCGACCTAGCGGACTCGTTTGGGGACGTCCGCTTGGTTCTGACGCCTCGGATGGACGTCGGCTAAGTGTCTTTGCTTGAATGTGGGGTGCGATGCTGCTGTTCCCGTCGGCCAAACAGGCGAGGGAATGGCTAGAGTGAGCAAGCACGGGGGTGAGGGGTGTTCCAGCTTGGCAAAGACGGCGATCCGTCACGCACCCCTCAATCGTCTCGGCGCTGCGCGTCGATCCACCTTCTCCCACAAGGGGGAAGGGAGAGCTGCCGCACTCGGCCAAGAAAGATCGCGTCTTAACAACACGACATCGCCCTGGTCTCCCAAGCTGATTCAGGCTCCACCATGTCCCGACACGTCACCTTCATGACCATCGACGATGCCGCGCACTATTCGCCCGACGAGCGCGCGGCGATCGTTGCCGCCTATCCCGCGCATGAGCGCGAGGCCCGCGCGCGCGGCATTCCGGTGCTGGGTTCGGGCCGCATCTTTCCGGTGGCCGAGGCGCTGATCGCCTGCGAACCGTTCCGGCTGCCGCGCTACTGGCCGCGCCTCGGCGCGCTCGATTTCGGCTGGGACCATCCCTCGGCCGCGGTCGAGCTCGCCTGGGATACGGAGGCCGATGTCGTCTATGTCACCAACGCGAACCCGTGCGCCTGGCGACCACGGCCAACATTGCCCTCTCAGGGCTGCAAACCATCGATGGTGTCGCCACCGAAGTCGGCGACCGTGTGCTGGTGAAGAACCAAGCCGACGCAAGCGAGAACGGCATCTATACAGCCAGCGAGGGCCAGTGGTTCCGCGCCGCCGACGCGCGCACCGCGCGCACAATGCAGAAAGGCACGACGGTGCATGTGCAGCAGGGCGCCGTCTCGTCCGACTTTGTCTATGCCTTCGAAACACTGAATCCGGTGATCGGCACCGATGCCATCACGCTCGCCTTCTTCCTCTCCGAAGACACGCTGGGCGATGCCACGGCGGCCGCGACGGCCGCCGCCAGCAGCGCGGCGGCGGCGCTTACCTCCAAGAACGCGGCGGCCACCAGCGCCACCAACGCCGGCACCTCGGCGACGGCCGCGTCCGGATCCGCCACGGCGGCTGCAGGCTCCGCCTCCACGGCGGCGACTTCGGCCACCAATGCCGGCACTTCGGCAAGTGCCGCATCGGGCTCCGCCTCGGGTGCCGCGACCAGCGCCACCAACGCCGGCAATTCGGCCACCGCAGCGGCCGGCTCGGCAAGTGCGGCCTCGGGCTCGGCCACGGCGGCGTCGACCTCGGCGACCAACGCCGCAACCTCCGCCACCAACGCCGCGACATCGGCTACGGCGGCGGCAAATTCGGTGGCGGCGCTGAGCTACACCTTCTCCACGACAACCGCCGATGCCGACCCGGGCAACGGCGCCTTGCGGCTGAACAACGCCTCGGCCGCCTCCGCGACGGCGGCCTATGTCGACAATCTCGACGCCGGCGGCGCCACGGTGAACGGCATTCTCGACACGTTCGACGACAGCACCAACACCATCAAGGGCCAGCTGATGCTGCGCTCCAAGGCATCAGCCGCCATCTCCTATGTCTACAACGTCACCGGCACGGTGGTGGACGGCAGCGGCTACCGCAAGCTGACGCTCGCCTATGTCAGCGGCTCCGGCGCCTTGCCGACAACGGCAGGCGGCATCTGGCTGATGTTCGACCGGACAGGGGACAAGGGGGCGGATGGGCTTGGGGCCGGTGATTTCACAGGGCCGGCTTCCTCGGTGAGCGACAACATCGTCACCTTCAACGGCACATCGGGCAAGGCGGGCAAAGACAGCGGCATCAAGGCGAGCGACCTGATCGCCGGGCCTGCGTCGGCCGTTGCCGACAACATCGCCACGTTCAATGGCACCACAGGCAAGATCGCCAAAGACAGCGGCGTGGCGGTGTCGAGCCTGGCGCCAAAAGCCAGCCCGACGTTTACGGGTGTTCCAGCCGCTCCGACAGCCGCGCCCGGCACGAACACGACGCAGCTTGCGACGACGGGGTTTGTCAAGGCGGCGATCGATGTCGTGCTGGGTGGGGTGTCAACGACGTTTGACACGCTGGCGGAGATTGCGGCGGCACTCGGTCTACTGGCCCCGATCGCCAGTCCGACATTCACCGGGGCGCCCGCTGCTCCCACCGCCGCGCCAGGCACCAACACCACGCAACTAGCGACCACGGCTTTTGTGGCGTCCAGTATCAACTATAGCACGGGCAATGCCGCCTTGGTGGCAGGCGGTATCGGTACTTACAGCCTCTGCGCGACCAGTCCGGCTGCATCCCTGGGCACCGGTCAGGTGGTTGCGGGAAGCACGCTTAAATATTCACATGCCGCCGGCAACCCTAGCGGCACTACATCTCCACCTGGAAGTTGGCAGTGTATGAGCGCGACTAGTTCTACTGGTGGTGCTGCCGGCGTGGCAGTATTCTTGAGGGTCTCGTGATGGAATACCGCAACGCTACTTACAACCAGGCCGGCACCATTGACGTGGAGATCGATCACGCTGATTTCGGGTGGATACCCTTCACCGCGTCGCCGGATGATCCGGAGCCGCTCGGCAGGGAGCTTTATGAAGAGATTACCAAGGACTCCTCGGTTGCAGCTTATGTGCCGCCCCCGCCGGCCCGCCAGCAGGTGGCGAATCCGTTGTCCAGGCACGCATCATCGACGCCGGCATGATGGGCGCCGCCTATACAGCTTTGACAGCAAACCCGATCTACTTCGCGCGCCCTAAACGACGGGAGGCTTGGCAGCTTCGGCTGCTGCCTCATCAAAGCGTATCGGCACGGCATCAACCGCCGCGGTCGCGAAAAAGTTCCAGTTTCGAAGATACCCAAAGGCACGGGTGGCCTCGACCCGGATTCTGTCGATTGCCCGCTTGTTTCTGTGGAGTGGCGGTGTGAATTGGATCTGGGTCGGAGAAGCGGTATTCCCGGAAATGAAAAGAGCCTGGACGCAGAGCGCTGGCATCAGCTGGTAGATGTTGTTGCGCGCGCTCGTCATTTGTCCCGGACTGAAGAGTGCGACGTCAACCGGTGCCTTAAGACGCATAGTGCTCTTGAGCAGTCTTCGGGCAGCCCCTTTTGAAATCAGATATCCGCATGAGCCTAGATGCTGCCCGAACAGTCGCGTTACGGAGTATCCATTCTTGGCCGGTGTGTGCCGACTACCAACTCTCACGCGATTATAGAATGTTTCGATCTTGACCAAATCTGCGTCTAGCGGAACCCAACTGTCATCGACAAGCATGGATCCGGCGTCGTGGCTGAAAACGACATCGTCTTCAAACACTACACCATACTGATCAGGCCCGTCGGCGATGATTTCCCAGCAGCGCCGATGACTGAGAAAACAACAGACTTCCGCCTCTGTCAGAGGGAGCGCCGCGAACGGAGCCCCGGCGCGTGCATCGACACCGGCAACGCGCTCAAAAGCAACTCCGATCCGCGAAAATTCCACCGTGACAGCCGCAAGGCGATCGATTGCCCGATCAAGATTGATCACGTAACACTTCACTTGTCGCCCCGCACTGCATGAAAGCAAATCAGCGATTTCTACTTCGCCCCCACATGGCCGTGAAGTTCACAGGTAGTTTTTGCCGCCACTTTCAGCTCTATACGGGCGCCCTTTGGCAGTCAACTTTCTGCGAGCGTAAGTGATCGTGGGCTGTTGGGCCAAGCTTCGAATGCTTGTGATTAATGTGGCGATCAGTTCGGCTTGCGCAGCGCGTTCATAATGAGGTCGGCATCATGGTTGGCGCCGCTTGCCATCGATGCGCACAAGCTGCCCGCCATCATAGGCGTGGATTTCGCCAGCGTTGCTGGCGACTTCCTCGCACAACCCGCGATGTAGTCCGACCACGGCTTGGGCAGCGTCAACCAGTCGCCATTTTGATGATCATCCCTCATCGTAAAACCCCTTCGGCTCACGCCCTGGCCGATCACTATCCAAATTCCTCCGAAAGAAACTCCCCATGGACCGCAACTTCGCGCTGGCGCTTGCGCTTGTCTTGAAATCGGAGGGGGGCTGGTCGGACAACGCGGCCGATCCGGGCGGCGCCACCATGAAGGGGGTGACGCTGGCGAATTTCCGCCGCTATGTCAGAGCGGATGCCATCAAGGCCGATCTGCGCAAAATCAGCGATGACCAGGTCGCGACCGTCTATCGGCGGTTCTATTGGGACGCGGTGCTCGGTGCCGAACTGCCCGATGGCATCGATTACGCCGTGTTCGATTTCGCCGTGAACAGCGGCCCGGGCAGGGCGGCCAAATATCTGCAGGCCGCGGTGGGCGCCGTGCAGGACGGTCGCATCGGGCCGGCCACGCTCGGCGAAGCCAGGGCAAAACCGGCGGGCGTCGTCATCGATCAGCTTTGCGACGCGCGGCTGGCGTTTCTCAAGCGCCTGCCGACATGGGCCACGTTTGGCAGGGGGTGGAGCGACCGGGTCAGGTCGGTTCGCGCCGATGCGCTCAAGATGACGGCACACCCAGCCCCGCCGACGCCAGCCCAGCCAGCCACGGTTCCGCAGGCGTCCACGCCGGTTCCCGCTGCTCCCGAGCCTCCGGCCGCGCCGGAGATCATCCATCCTGCTCCAACCCCGACCGGAGCGCCTGCAACCGTCGAAACCAGATGGCTGTGGCGGCTGCTCAACGCAATCGCCAAAGCCATCTTCAAGAGGAACTGACCATGGCACGCTATGCGAAATTCATCGTTGCCCTTGTCGGCATCGGCACGCTTATTGGCCTGCAACACGCTGGCGTGGAAATCCCCGGCCTTGCCGATATCGTGCGCGATCTGATCGTCGGGGCTCTCGTGGCCGGCGGCGTCTATCAAGTCCCAAACCGGAGGGCATGAGATGGACCATGCTATCACCATCGGCGATGTCCTGATTGCCTCCGCCGTCAGCGTCGGCGTCATTGGTTTCGGCGGCCTGGGGGTATGGGTGCTGTCGCTCTATGCAAAGGGCATGCCGCGATGAGCGCGCTTCTCGCCTTACTGCTCGGCAATCCAACCATCCTGGGCATCGGTGCCGCCATCCTCGCGACACTCGGCTGGGGGCTTCGCCAGCGGTTTGCCGGCGGACGCAGCGAGCGCGCCAGGCAGGCCGCCGCAGAGGCCGCGGCGCGCGACGTCGCCGACCAGGTCCAGAACGATATCGGCGCGCTGCCGGCCGCCGCCGCCCGGAAGGAGCTCAAATCATGGGCAAGGGATTGATGCTGGTGTCGGTCCTGGCCGCAATGGCCGGATGCACAACCGTCAAGGGTGGGTTCTGTGCGGTGTCCAGCCCGCTGCGCCTGTCGACGGCCGCCGTGGACGCGCTGTCGGACACCGAGGTCAAGGCGCTTTTGGCGCACAACCGCAAAGGCGAAAAACTGTGCGGGTGGAAGCCTTGACGGTTGTCTTGCTTCCGTTGGGCTCGGCCCTGCTGCTCGGCGAGTTGGTCACTTTCGGCGCCGGGTCGATCTTCGTTTTCCTCGCCGCAAGGGTGGTGACATGATGCACGATCTCTTCGACCTGCTGGGCATCAAGGGACCTGTCGTCGCCGCCGGTCTTGCCGGTGGTGTCCTGCGCGCGCTGTCGCGCCACCGCTACAAACTGCGCGAAATGGTGGCGTCACCAATCTGTGGCGCGCTTGCCGCTGCCTATCTCACACTGCCCGTGGTCCAATATTCCCGCGCCACCGGCCTGCCGCTGGCCAATGACGACACGACGACGCTCGCGGCGGCCTTTCTCATCGGCATCTGCGCCATGTGGATTTCGGATTTTTTGTTCGAGGTAATCGTGCGCAAATTCAAGCTGTCAACGGAGAAATAACTCCCGGCTTTGCCGGTATCGAGAATCTGCGTCCGACGGCTCGATTGAACCAACGCCCGCCTCGGCTCGCGCCGGGGCGGGCTTTTTGCATTTGTGGCTCATGGCCAGCCGCTGCTATATCCCAGCGCAGGAATGCCGAACTCGCGGTGGCGTTGATCCAGTCCGGACTTATGAATGCTTATTGAACGATACGATGGAAACCGCGAGGCTTTACGGCCTCTGTTTGCCCTGGCAGACGATTCCTCCATGCAGATTTCCGGCTATATCGGTCGGGGCGAGGTGATGGTCGCTCGCGAGGGCGGCCGGATCGTCGGCCATGTGCAGATCATCGAGACGGGCGAGGGCGGTGTCTTCGAACTCAAGAGCCTCGCGGTCCGTCCTGCAAGGCAGAGCGAAGGGTTGGGGCGTGCCCTTGTCGCGGCGGCAATCATCCGCTGCCGTGAGTGCAACGGCCGGCGCCTGATCGTCTCGACCGCTACGGCCGATATCGGCAATCTCAGGTTTTATCAGAGACAGGGCTTTCGGATGTGTCGCATCGTGCAGGATGCGTTCGGGCCATCGACCGGTTATCCCGAAGGCTTGCTCGTGAATGGCATTCCGCTGCGCGACCAGGTGGTCTTCGAACGCGACCTCGGCGCGGATTGAGCACAGCGGCAACAGCTACAAGCTCAGCAAGCGCGGCATCGCGACCATCGAAGTCAACGAAATAGCCCGCTTCGGTTCGCCGGAGCGGGCTATTTCGCGCTTTTACCCTAGGCCAGAATGTTGACGGCTCGCGCCGCGACCAGCGCAATCGTCAGCAGTGAGATCATGGCTTCCGCCATCATCAGCAGCTTGGCGCGCTGGGAGAGCGGCAAGGTGTCGGTCGGCGAAAACGCCGTCGCATTGGTGAAGGCGAGGAAGAAATAGTCGACGAAGCCGGGCAGCCATTGGGCCAGCTCGCGGTCGTTCAGGGTCATCTGTGCAAACAGGAAATCGGCCTGCGCGAGCTTCACCAGTCCGCAGGTCGGCGGCCCGCCACGGTCGGTGCTCCAGAACCACAAGGCGAAGACGATGACGTTTGTCACCCAGATGTTGAGTGCGTCGATCAGCAGTGTCGTGCCGCTGTTGCCGGCGTGTCCCTCCAGCAAGGCATGCACCAGCAAGACCAGCGAGCCGCAATTCATGACGCTGATGACGGCGGTCATCGTCAGGGCGGTTCGGCGGATCATGGCGCGAAACTGGCCGATGGCATGCCATTCGTGGTCCTCGACCGCTTTTCTGGTGGCGACCTGCGTCCATGCCGTCGCCACGGACAGCGGCACGAGCAGGGCCGCTTCCAGTCCCGGTGCCAGCCAGCGCGGACCGAATGAGAGATTGTTGATGACCAGAAGCTGCAGGCAGATGATGACGAGAACGGCTGCGCGCGCCAGCCAGAAGTCGAGCGCGCGGTAGTGAATGACGGCATGTTGATGGCGCATCTGGAATCCGGATGTTCAGACAGGGCTTCAGGCCGTGTGCCTGGGGAAGGCGGGCCGCGGAGCGTTGAAATTCCGGTTCAATCTTGGTGTTGCAATGGCACGCAAGTATACTTTTTTGTAAGCTTTGGCGTTTGGGCTGTTCGGCGAACCGGACGATGTGATTTAAGCGCCGCATGGTGGGGATCGATGACTCCTTGGATCGCTGGGTGCCGGCGGGGCTGCCTGCCCCGGGCTTGAGTTCGTCATCTGTCTGGTCCGGCCTGCTTCGCCAACCCCGGTATTTGCTGGCGCTTCTGTGTCTGGCGCAGATCTTGTGCTGGACGGTGGTGCCAGCGCTCGTCGATCCCGCGCCGCCCGGCGATGTCGTGGAGGGCTTCATGTGGGGCCGCGAATGGGTGCTTTTGACCTACAAGCACCCGCAGCTCCCTGGTTGGCTGCTCGAGACCAGCCATCTTTTGACCGGATCGTTCCGCTGGCCGCAATATCTGCTCGCCCAGCTGACCATCTCCGCGACCTTCATCCTGGTCTATCTGCTGGCCCGCGACATGCTGGGTCATAGCCGGGCGCTGGCTGCCGTGCTTTTGATGCCATCGGTCTATTTCTTTGGCTGGCCCACCCCGCAATTCAATCACGACTATGCGCAGATGCCGTTCTGGGCGGCGATCTGCTGGCTGCTTTGGCGCGCCGGCCGTGGTGGCGGGCCGGGCTGGTGGCTCGCGCTCGGGCTGGTCTCGGGCGTCGGGCTCTATGCCAAATTCTCCACCGGCCTGCTGCTCGCCTTCGGCGCTCTGTGGCTGTTGTCCGATGCGCGCGCGCGCAGCCGGCTGGCGACACCTTGGCCGTGGCTTGGCCTTGCCGTCTTTCTCGCCGTCGCCACGCCGTTGGCCGTCGAGCTCTACCGTATCGATTTCCTGCCGCTGACCTATTTCGCCGGCCGTGACGAATGGGTGACTGAACACCGAGCGCGCCTTTATTATGCCGGTGTCCAGATGGCCGGGCTCTCCGGCTTTTTTCTGGTGCTGGCGATATCAGGGCTGCTGCGGCGCTCGCCGGCTCCGCAAGAGCCCGTCGAGCGCGGCTCGCGTGTTTATCTCATGTGGATGGGCCTTGGGCCCGCGGCGCTGGTCATGGTCGCCTCGCTGTTTACCGGCACAGGCGAAGCCTGGGGCGCGCCGATGTACAATCTTGTCGGCGTCGTCGCGCTGGCGTTCTTGGGCCATCGGCTCGGCGCCACAGAGATGCGAAAACTGACGATCTGCGCATTCATCTGCATCGTCGGCATGTCAGGCGCCTATGCGGCCATCCGCTGGACGGACTGCAATGTGCGCGGGCGCATGGACGCCGTTTGCTGGCCGGCACGACCGATCTCGGACGAGGCCGAGGCAGTCTGGCACGCGGCTGTGCCCGGCCGACTCGACATCGTCGGCGGCGACACCAATCTGGCGATGCTGGCGGGTCTCAATGCCTATGACAAGCCGTCGATTTTCACCGACCTCGATATGCGGTTCGCGCCCTGGATCACACTGCAGCGGTTGCACGACCACGGCATGCTGATGGTTTGGCTGGGCCATGGCGTGCCACCGCAGTTGCACTCATGGCTGGACAACATTCCGGTCAAGACCGTTCTTTTCAACTGGTCGCAAGAGGCGCCGCCGGTGGCGATCAGTTTTGCCGCCATCCCGCCCGGCACGCGCCTGCCGCTTGCTGTCGACAGCCCGGCTGGACAACCGCACAGCTGAAGTCCACGGATCCGGTTCCGCGTCGTGCCATTTCGTCGGGGCATGGCCGCACGCACCGCCGGCGCCGCGCTCGGGCGACTGGACGAAGTCGCCGACAGTGCCCATTTATGGGAAATCCAATTTGTTGTCGTGCAATTCAAGACGGAAATCGCGGTCCGTTTTCCGTGAATTGCTTTTGAGGAGAGGTGACATGGCGACTTCGACCGAACGCGCAGTACTTGCCGGCGGCTGTTTCTGGGGCATGCAGGATTTGATACGGCGCTATCCCGGCGTCATCTCGACCCGTGTCGGCTACTCGGGCGGCGATGTGCCAAACGCCACCTATCGCAATCATGGCACGCACGCCGAGGCGATCGAGATCAATTTCGATCCGGCCGTGATCAGCTATCGCACGCTGCTGGAGCGCTTTTTCCAAATCCACGATCCGACGACACGCAACCGACAGGGCAACGATGTCGGAATGAGCTACCGTTCGGCGATCTACTACACCAGCGACGAGCAAAAGAACGTCGCCGAAGACACCATCGCCGATGTCGATGCCTCGGGCCTGTGGCCCGGCAAGGTCGTCACCGAAGTCGCGCCGGTCGGTGCTTTCTGGGAGGCCGAGCCGGAGCATCAGGATTATCTGGAGAAATATCCCAACGGCTACACCTGCCATTTCGTCAGGCCAGGCTGGAAGCTGCCGGTTCGAGAAAAAGCGGTACCGTAGATTCAGTCATACGACAGGATTTGAGAAGCCGCGGAGCGCTCGCTCCGCGGTTTCTTCTCATTGCAAATCCTACTTGCCGCAATGCTTGTCGTTAACCGTCGGCGCGGTGGTACCCGGCGACATGCCATTGGCATCGGGCTGCGCGCCCTGCGGATGGGCAGGACAATTCCGATCCGCGTTGGAGTTCATATCATCCAGCGTGCCAGTCGTGCTGTTGGTCACCGACGGGTCGACGGTGTTGGGCGAAGCTGGCGTATTCGGATCGACCGTGACCGACCTGCCGCTACCGGCTCCGTTGGTGCCGCTTGTGTCATTGCTCTGCGCCATGGCCGATGCGGCCAGGCCGATGGTGAGCGTCGAAGCTGCGAGGATTTTCATGAACATGGTTTGTCTCCATTTTCTGTGAACTCGTCGCGTAGCGACTGGTGGGACAACCTCTCGGTCCGATGAAGGTTCCCGATAAATTCTCGCGCCGCCAGAGCCAATCGCTCCCACTCTGGCGCAATGCTTTTGGCGCAGTTCGCTGAAAAAAACGGCTTCCCCAATCGATCGAATGGTGCTTTAACGCGCCCATCCACAGGGGTGCTCCGTACGGTCGGGGCTGAGACGGGGGCGGCAAGCCCACAGACCCTAGAAGCTGATCTGGGTAATACCAGCGGAGCGAGGCGGGCTATGTTTTCAGGCGCACAGATTTCCCTATATCCCATGGCCGACGATTTCGTCGGCGTCATTTTGGGCGCGCTCGGTGCGCTCGATCCCTATCGTGACCGGCTCAGGATCGAGACCGACGACATCTCGACCTTGCTGGTCGGGCCGCCCGAAGTGCTGTTCCCGGCTCTGCGCGACCTGTTCGTGGCGGCCGCGCACAGCGGCAAGCATTGCGTTTTGTCAGCCGCCATTTCGCGTGGCTGCCCAGGCGAGCCGGACGATCCGATCTGCCGCTCCGAGGCCTTCGGCGGACCTGTCGGGCCGCTCTGCCCGCGCAAGGAAGCCGCCATCGCAGCCGTGCATGGCGCGGTCGCCACCGGCCAGCCGGCGGCGGCGCAATTCTCGCTTTATGTGATGGGTACTGGCGACCACATGGACGAGATCTATGGCTGCATCGATTTCTTGAAACAGTCCGGCGTCTACGATCGCTCCAAGAATTTCTGCACCAAACTGCGCGGTGATACGGGCGCGATCTTTTCGGCGCTCAACGAAGCTTTCTGCCGCTTCGGGCCGGGTGCCGGCCACGTAACCCTCGACGTCACGGTTTCCGCCAACAGCCCCACTGCTGTCTGAACCGCTCGCGCCGATGCGCGACCGTCAAGGTTGTCCTCTCGTGGTCTCATCGTCATTCAGCCGCCCGCGTCACCTCGCGGGCATCCTCGCCAAGGCAGTACCGGCCGTAATGTCGGTTGGGTTGCTGCTCGTGGCCTGGGAACTCTATGCTACCTATTCCGGCATCAAGCCGACGACGCTGCCGGCGCCCTCGCGTGTCTTTGAGCAGGCGATGCTCAATCGTGACGCGCTGGTCGACAACGCCATTCCCACCATCCGCGCCACGCTCATCGGTTTTGCCTTTTCGCTCAGCGCCGCTTTCGCGCTGTCGATGCTGGTCGACTTCTTCCAGCCGCTGCGGCGCGCGCTTTTTCCCGTCTTCATCATCAGCCAGACCTTGCCGCTGGTTGCGATCGCGCCGCTGGTGGTGCTGTGGTTCGGCTTCGGGCTGGCGCCGAAGATCATGCTGGTGGCGCTGGTTACCTTCTTCCCGATGCTGGTGGCGCTGGTCGAGGGCTATGAGGCAACCGAGCCCGAGATCGGCCAGATGCTACGCGCCATGGGGGCGGGGCGCTGGCGCGTCTTCGTGCTGGCGCGGCTGCCTTCGGCGCTGCCATATTTCTTCGCTGGCCTGCGGATCTCCATCACCTATGCCGTCGTCGGCGCCATCTTCGCCGAATATGCGGGTGCCGCCAAGGGGCTGGGCATCTACATGCTCAACGCCAAGAACAATTTTCGCCCCGACCTGGTGCTGGCCGCCGTCGGCGTCAGCGCCGCGCTTACTCTCATCCTGTTCGGATTGACGGTGCTGCTGCAGCGCTTGGCCATGCCCTGGGAACGGGCCGCGGGCAAGCAAGCCGCGGCAAAGGCGGCGCGGAGATGAGCCGGCTCGAATTGCGACATGTGCGCAAGGCGTTTGGCGGGCTCGACGTTCTTGCCGACATTTCGCTCAACGTCGGTGCCGGCGAATTCGTCTCGATCCTCGGACCGTCGGGCGCCGGCAAGTCGACGCTGTTCCAGCTTCTGACCGGCGCCGAACATGGCGAAGGCGAGATGTTGTTCGACGGCGTGCCGCTCGACGATCACGGCCGGCATTTTGCCTTCATGCCGCAGCGCGATGCGTTGATGCCGTGGCGGCGCATCCTCGACAACGCGACACTCGGGCTCGAAGTGCAAGGCATCAAGCGCAAGGCAGCACGGGCGCGGGTCGCGCCGCTGTTCGCCGAATTCGGACTTGTCGGCTTCGAGCGGCATTTTCCGGCGCAGCTTTCGGGCGGCATGCGCCAGCGCGCGGCGCTGTTGCGCACGGTTGTGCAGGAGCGCGACATGCTTTTGCTCGACGAGCCTTTCGGCGCGCTCGACGCACTGACCCGCGCCGCCATGCAGCGTTGGCTCGAGCAGATGTGGCGGCACCATCGCTGGACGGCACTGCTGATCACCCACGATGTGCGCGAAGCCGTATACCTGTCCGACCGCATCTATGTGCTGTCGGCGCGCCCGGCCCGTGTGCTGCGTGAGATCAGGGTGCCGTTGCCGCGTCCGCGCGACCCGACCGGTGCCGCCGCGCGCCAGGCCATCGCACTCGAGGCCGAGATCCTCGACATTTTGCTCAACCCTCAACCTCCAAAGGACATGACCATGACTGATCTGACGCGCCGGCAGGCCTTGCTGCTTACCCTCGCCAGCGGTCTTCCGCTGATCGCCGGACCGGGCCGCTCTTTCGCGGCGATGCAGAAAATCACCGTCGCTTTGGACTGGACGGTCAACACCAACCACATCGGGCTGTTCGTCGCCCGCGACAAGGGGTTTTATTCCGACGCCGGCCTCGAGGTCGACATTCTGCCCTACAGCGATACCGGCGCCGGCACGCTGGTCGCCAACCGTGTCGCCGATTTCGGCATCAACGGCACCATCAGCCTGTTCACCCAGAAAACCGCCGGAGCGGACTTGAAAGCCGTCTACGCCGTGGTGCAATCCGAAACCGGCCGGCTGGTGTTCAATGCCGCGCGCAGCGACATCAAGAGCCCGAAGGACCTTGACGGCCTGACCTATGGCGGTTTTGGCAGCGCCTGGGAAAACGCGCTGATCTCGACCATCATCCGCCACGATGGCGGCAAGGGCAATTTCGAAACGGTGACGCTCGGCACCTCCGCCTACGAAGCCCTTGCCAACGGCACCGTCGACTTCACGCTGGAGGTTTTGACCTGGGAGGGCGTCGAGGCGGAACTCAAAGGCGTCCATCAGCGCAGCTTCGTCTATGCCGACTATGGCGTGCCCGACGAGCACACGACGCTGATCTCGTCGAGCGAGGCGTATCTGTCAGCGAACCCTAAGCTTGCGGAGGCCTTCATCCAGGCGACGCAGCGCGGCTACCGGTTCGCCGTCGAGCATCCCGATGAAGCGGCCGCGCTGCTCATCACCGCCAACAAGGATGCGCTGACCAATCCGGCGCTGATCAAGGCCTCGCTGAAGGCGCTGATCGACGGGCACTATCTGCGCGCGGAAAACGGCGCCATCGGCACGATGGATCCGGCCAAGATGGACGCGATCGGCGACT
This sequence comes from Mesorhizobium opportunistum WSM2075, assembly GCF_000176035.2. Taxonomy (NCBI): domain Bacteria; kingdom Pseudomonadati; phylum Pseudomonadota; class Alphaproteobacteria; order Hyphomicrobiales; family Phyllobacteriaceae; genus Mesorhizobium; species Mesorhizobium opportunistum. The sequence goes on from NC_015675.1 coordinate 3,472,035, forward strand.
ATCTCTTCACAGCGGGCATTCTGCATGACGCCGATGGCAAGGTTCTGACGCAACGCCCTGATTTCACGAAGTATTTCAGCAATTCAACTCTGGGCTAAGGGGGCAATCCGGCTCTCGGAACTGATGGGTCCTCATCAATCGCGCGGATGCGCAGACCTCGGCTAATTCCGGGCGATCTCATAGAGCAAAGTTGTTTTGACGTGCCGCCCGGGCTCGCCCTGCAGTGAAAGAGCGGATGTATATAGTTTCGCGACTGCCGGGCAGAGACCTTCGAATTCCGGGCTGACATTGGCAATTGCATTCATCTCGGTGGGAGTGCCGCCAGCGTTGATGAAGGCGTCGGCCAGCAGTGACCAGTCCTCATCGCTGGCTGAAGCGGCAGCCAGACCGCTCTTCTTCGCTGCGCCGAAGGCGTGGAACAGGGTGGCTCCGATCTTGTCCATGTCGGTCAGGAAATCCCGATCCGGCATGCTGAGCGCGTCCGGCCCGTTGCGAAGGTAGTTGTTGCAAGTGACTGGGGCTTCCCGCGCCATGATATGGTTGAGCATGGCCAATTGTGCACGCAGCGCCTCGGCGGCATTGCTGTCTGGGGACGAAGACAGCAGGGATGCGTATCTTCGCCTGAGGCCGGCGACCGCCATCCTGCTCGTGTTTCGCACTTGCTCCACGCTTCCAAGTCTGGCCACGGCAGTGATCTTTTCCACGACGGCGTCATAGTCGTCTGGAAACTCCTGCTGGATTGCCATGAATATCTGGCTTCCCTGGCTCTGAATCTGTTCGCTCACCTGAGCTGTGGTCAGGGTCTGCGGATCGGGCGAGCCCGCCACTGTCTGGTAGAGATATTTGCCGCCGGCAAAGCCGAGCGCCCAAGGCAATATCTTTACCGCAACGAAAGACAAAGCGGCGACCGCCGCCACGCCCAAGCTTCTCCAACGCGCCATCGCCGACCCTCCCTAAACTGTCTATTTCCCGCCGAGGCTCAGCGCTTTCTTGCGGTCGGCCTCGGCACGCTTGTGGTTGCCCTTGGCGTCCCACGCCTTGCTGCGCACTTTGTAGGCGGTGGCGAAATCTGGTTTGAGCTTTATCGTCTGGCTGAGATCGGCGATGGCCCCGTCATAGTCCGCCTTGCTGATCCGGATCACGCCCCGGCCCAAATAGGCGAAAGGGTTCTTGCGGTCGAGGCCGAGCGCCTTTTCGAAATCGCGCAGCGCTGCGGCGTCCTCATGTCTACCCATCCATATGAGGCCCCGATCGGCATAGACCTTTGCGTCCCTGGTATTGAGACTGATGGCCTTGTCGTAGTCCGCAAGCGCACCGTCGTAGTCTCCCTGGAAACCGAGGTTCTGGCCGCGGTCGTAGTAGGTCTCGGCAAGATTCGGATTGAGCGCGATCGCCTGGCTGTAGTCAGCGACGGCATGAGCGTAGTCCCGCTTGGCCTCCCAGGCCATTGCTCGGGCCAGATAGGCGTCGTGGAACGCCGGAAAGAATGCAATCGCTTTGCCGTACAGGGCTATGGCGCCGTCATAGTCGTTCTTCTCATGCAGCGTCCAGCCCTTGCTGAACGCCTGCGCGGCTGGCGAAGCGCTGCTTGGCTTGGCCGGCGCCTCGCCAACGGCTTTGCCTGGCATCTTCGAGGCGTTCGCTTTCGCCGCCATGGCGATCTGGCGGCCCTTGCGGGCGAGGGCAAGCTTTGGATCGAGCCTCAGCGCTTGATCGTAGTCGGCAATGGCCTGGTCGTACTCGCCCTTGGTGAACCAGACGCTGCCGCGCCCGAAATAAACCGGAGCATATTGCGGGTCGAGTTCGATCACGCGACTGTAGTCCGCGATGGCACGATCCAGTTCGTTCTTTTTGCTCCAGGCGACGGCGCGGCCGATGTAAGCGTCGACATAAGCGGGATAGAGTTCAATAACCTTGCCATAGTCCGTGATGGCTGCGTCATATTTGCCTTTCGCGACAAGCGACGTACCGCGGCCGACATAGGCCGAGGCTTTCCTTGGATCGAGGGCGATCGCGCGGCTGTACTCGGCGATGGCACGATCGTATTTGCGCTTCCCGTAGAACGCATTGCCACGATCCATGAAGGCTTGGAGGTTCCTGGGATCCGAACCGACGGCGAGCGGCGCGGCGCCGCCTTTCTTCAAGGCGGCCACGGCCGCCTTGCGGGCGACCGCGTAGTCCGGATTGCCCGGATAGAGTCTTATCGCCTGGTCGAAATCGGCAATCGCGCCGCTGTAATCCTTGCTATCGGCCCGTTCTATGCCGCGCCCGTAGTAGCTGGGGGCATCCTTGGCATCGATCTCGATCGCCGCCGAATAGGCTGTGATCGCTCGCTGGGAATCGCCATTCACGTGCCATGCCATGCCCATGCAGAAATAGGCATCCACCAGCTTCGGATCGAACGCGGCGGCCCGACCGCAATCGGCGAGGGCACCTTCGGCATCCTCGGTGGTGGCCTTGGCCATGCCTCGGCGAACATAAGCAGAGACCATATTTGGCAGGAGCTCGATCACGCGGTCATAGTCGTCAATCGCCCGATCATAGGCGCGCTTGTCGTCCCAGGCGTTGGCGCGGCCGAAATAGGCGAGGGGGCTGTCGGGGTCGAGCGCGATCGCCTTGCCATACGCGCTGATTGCCTGGTCATACTTGCCGGCATCCGACAGGCTGTCGCCCTGCCGTACCGCGGCCAGAACGCGCGGGTCAGTCGCCTGAATGAGCTTCGCCATCTCAGCGGTCGAAAGCCTGGCCTCGGGCTGGCTATCATTGTCGACGTCCTGCAGGACCGCAGGTTCGGCGCCGGGTTGCAGCTCGGCTTTCGTCGCCACCGCTGCCCTGCGGCTGGCGAGATAGTCCGCATTGCCTGGATCAAGCCCGATCGCCTTGTCGAAATCGGCAATGGCGCCGTCATAGTCTTTCCTGCCGGCCCTAGCCATGCCGCGCCCGTAATAGCTCGCGTCATCCTTCGGATCGATCTCGAGCGCCACCGAATAAGCGGCAACCGCGCGGGCAGCGTCGCCCTTCGCTTGCCATGCCATGCCCTTGCAGAAGTATGCGTCACGCGCCTTTGCATCGAGTGTTGCAGCCCGGCTGCAATCGGCAAGCGCGCCCTCGGCATCGCCTGACGTAACCTTGGCGAGACCCCGGCGAAAATGCGCCGCGGCAAAATTGGGGGCGAGTTCGATGACCTTGTCGTAGTCTGCGATCGCCTGCTTGTAAGCGCGTTTGGCAGCCCAGGCCTTGCCGCGGCCGAAATAGGCAAACCGGTCGTTCGCATCGAGCGAGATCGCCTGGTTGTAGGCGCCGATCGCCTGATCGTACTTGCCCATGTCCAGGAAGGCATCGCCGCCAAGGACCGCTTCCAGGGTTTGCGGATCGGTCGCCTCCATGGCCCTCGCGGCCAGCGTGTCTTGTATGGCCGTAATATTCGGAACGACGGCTCGAAGCTTCGGCCGTTGTGTGTCTGGCGGTGGAGCCGACTTGCTCTCATTGCCCGCAACCCGTTCACTGCAGCTTGCCGCCCGCTTTGGATCGAGTTCGGCGGCGCGACGGCAATCCGCCGCAGCACCGGCCGTATCGCCCTTCAGTGCCCTGGCGCCGGCCCGGCTGAAATAGGCTTCAGCGCTCTCCGGATCAAGGCTGATCGCCTTGTCGAAATCGAGAAGCGCGCCTTCGACACCATACTTTGCAAGCCGCGTCTCGGCGCGCTCAAGCAAGGCTTTTGCGGCTGCCGGGTTTCTTGTCTCCGTGACAGCCGGCGAAGCTGTTTCGCCAGGAGCGCGTTGGCTGCAAGAGCCTGCGCGCTTCGGGTCGAGTTCGACGGCGCGCCGACAGTCTGTGGCGGCAATGGCGTGGTTTCCTTGCGATGCCTCGGCGAACGCCCGGTCGTAAAAGGCTTCGGCATTGTAAGGATCCAGCTGGATCGCGAAGCTGAATGAGTCTATCGCGCCCGCGACGTCGCCTTGCATCTGCTGCTCCAGCCCCCGTTTGAGGTTCCAGGCAACGCGTTCGGAGTGATCCTCTTTGGGGTATAGTTGTAGCGGTTCGTACACCGGGGATGCGCCAGGATTGAGCGATTGCGACACAGCCGGCGCCTTTGTGCCGACCGGTCCTGGGTCACAAAGACCTGCCTTCTTCGGATCGAGCTCGATGGCCTTGCGGCAATCGGCGACTGCACCGACGGTGTTGCCGCTGCGAGCGCGCGTGAGCGAACGGCCGAAATAGGCGTCGGCGTCCGTCGGTTTGAGGGCGATCACCTTGTCGAAATCGGCGATGGCGCGGTCGTCGTCGCCGCTGTTGGTCAAGGCAACGGCTCTGTTGTAATAGCCGTCGATGCTGGTGGAATCGAGCCCGACCGCCCGATCGGCGTCTGCAAAGGCACGAGCCCAGTCGCTCTTGGCGATCCAGGCGGCGCTGCGACTGGCATAGGCATCCACGCTCTCGGGATCGAAGCCCGTGGCCGCGTCGAAATCGGCGATGGCAAGGTCGAAGTCGCCCCTGGAAGCGCGGGCTATGCCGCGGTTGACATACGCCTGGACATCCCGCGGATCGCTCCGGATCGCCTCGCCATATTCGGTGATCGCCCGGTCATGGTCGCCCTTTTGCTGCCAGACCACGCCAAGATTGTTGTGCGCTTTGCCATTGTTCGGATCGGCCGCGATCGCCTGTTCGAAATCGATAATGGCCGCGTCGGTCTTGCCTTTGCGGAAGAAGGCCAGGCCACGGCTGTAGTAGGGATCACTCGAGTCCGGCTCGAGACTGATGGTGACGTTGAAGTCAGCAATGGCGCGGTCGTTTTCCCCCTTGTTGTACCAGGCAGTCCCGCGGTTGAAATAGGCGATAACGCGGTTCCGCGACGACTCCGTCTTGTCCTCGGCAATCGGCGTGCAGGCGGCAATGAGTTGGTCGGCATCGACCTTGCCGTCGCTGAAGCAGACGGCGTAGTCCTTGCCGGCGCCGAGCGCGGCCGTGTTCAGTGCGAGAAAAGCGGCAAGGCCTGCCGGCCACCCTCGGCGCAAAGCTCTCGCCAGCAAGCACGATCCGATCGCGGCGGCGACCAGTCCCGCAGCCTTCCAGCTCACCATTCGCCGGTCCTCCCCCGAAAACCTTTGATCCGTTTCAATGACAATCGACTTATTGTTCTTTATTTGTTCCAAAAATGCAAGCATAAATTGCAATACAGCTGAGACGATCGGCACTTCCTGGTGCTCGCACCCCTTTCGGAGGCCCTATTTAGTGCCGATCTGAGCTTCTCGGTTAACGGCCCGGCAATGGTTGCGTGCAAAGGTCACCCGGAGGGATCATTGGGGTGCTTGGCTTGCTCATGTCTAAAAGTGAAACCCTTTCGAGCGCCAATGAGAGCGGGATTCTGTCCGCGGCCCGAAAGCGTGAAATCCTGATCGACCTGCGCGAAGGCTTCTTTCGTGTGTGTGCGTTGGCCTTTGCTGGCATGTTCGTCTACCGCGGCGTATCCCATCTCATCGAGGATCCGACCCGACTCAACATTGCGTTGCTGGCAATCTCCGAGGTGCTCACCTTCACATGGCTGATGCTGTCGCGGCGCCCGGTGACACGCGACTGGAACCCGCTCACCGTGATTGTCACCATGATTGCCAGTTTTGGCGCCGGCTTCATCACGCTGGAACCGGGAGCGGCCATCATTCCGGTGTATGTCGCAGCCCCGCTGCAGATACTGGCGGTGTCGTTTGTCATTTGGGGGAAAGCATCGCTGGGGCGTTCGTTTGCCTTGCTGCCCGGCAATCGCGGCGTGATGACCGGCGGTGCCTACCGCCTGGTACGGCATCCAATCTATGCCGGCTACCTTGCCGGCCATATCCTGTTCCTGCTGTCGGCCTTCTCCTTCTACAATCTCGCTGTCTACGCCGTGATAACCTATCTTCAGCTTTACCGAATCCTGCGTGAAGAGGCCCTGCTGGCGGCGTTGCCGGAATACCGCGACTACATGAGCCGCGTGCGCTACAGGCTGTTCTACGGGATCGCCTGATAGTTCCCGTCCCAGACGGAAGCCAAACTGCTTCGGACTGACTGAGGCCGTTTGGAATCTTTTGCCCTGGCCGGCATTGGAAAGCGTTTTCCGCGCTTGCGGTGCCTAAGGACATGGCGCCCGCGTCAGCTCTGCCTGCTGATCGCACACCGCTGAGGCCAGAGTGCCGGGATCCTGGCCCGCCGGTTGGAAAGCCCGCCGCCCAGGCGGGCTCTCTGCGTTTCTCGATGCCGGTTGTTGCCGTGGCATCAAGCCATCCGGCGGAACGCAAATGCCCCAGAGGCGTTCATCTCCAGGCAACATCGCCAAGCGTGACGTGAGATCGGCACGCAGGCGCACAGGGAGCGGGAACCATGAGCTTAGGCACCATACTCATCATCATTCTTGTCATTGCGCTGCTTGGCGGCTTCAGCGGGCTCGGCGGCGGACCGTTCTACGGAACCGGTTATTATGGTGGCGGCGGGCTCGGCCTTGTGCTGCTGATCATCATCATCCTTGTTCTGCTCGGGCGTATCTAGCGGTGCGGTTCCGCCGTCGTCAGTCGCTCGCATTCTCGTGACCCCATCGGCAGGGCCGCGCACCGCATTGTGATGAAAGCAGGCCGGCTTGTGATCCGGCATTTCGTGCGACTGAGGTATGGTGATTTCGGTCCACACCCCCCGTGGAAACAAGAGGAGAGGGTCCCACCCCTTGTCCTCCTCCAAGGCCCGCCCCGGCATCCCGGAGCGGGCTTTCTTTTTTCGCCTAGCGGTGTGTCGTCCGCGATCGCGGACACTTTCTGGCAGAGCGCTACGAGGCCTTCCTTCATGGCGGTCCGTATCGTCGAGAAACATCCACCTGCCAATCGTTGACACAATTGCCGCATCGAGATATTGAACAGGACTATACAGGTTTACTGAACAGGTACGCATATGAAGCGGCGCGCGGTTCAATTGTCTCCCGGCACGGGAAAGCCCGAGCAGATCGCCACCGTTCTCGAACATGAAATCCGTTCCGGCGTGCTCGGCTTCGGCGACCGGCTGCAAAGCGAGAACGAGCTCGTCCAGCGCTTCTCCGTCAGCCGCAACACGGTCCGCAAGGGGCTCGAGGAGCTGTCCAGCCGCGGGCTGATCACCACAAAGGTCGGCATCGGTTCCTTCGTCACTTTCGATGGCAAGCCGGTCGACGATGCCATCGGCTGGTCGCGGGCGCTGGCCAATGCCGGCGCCAATGCCGAGACGCGGACGCTGCGGCTGGAGGTTATCGAGGACGCCGATCTGGCTGCCATGCTGGAGATCGAAAGCCCGTTCTTCATTGCCGTCGACCGGGTGCGCACCAATGCCAGCGACGGCCATGCAATCTCCATCGAGCGCAGCCGCCTGCCGTTATCGCCCGAGCTGGAAGACGTGCCGCTTCGCGGCCTGCGCGAAGGCTCGCTGCACCAGACGCTGCGCGCCGCCGGCCTCATTCCCGACCATGGCGAGGAATGGGTGGGCATCGAGATGCTCAATGCGGAGGACGCCGCCATCCTCGGCTGCCCGCAAGGTACGCCTTTCCTGCGCGGCCGCCGATTGACCCGCGCCGCCGATGACCGGCCGATCGAATATGTCACCAGCCTGCTCAACCCGGCGCATTTCGCGCTGCATATGAGGTTCTGAGCGATGCCGGATAGCACGACACTCGATCGGGCGATGGGCGCGTTTGTCGGCGGAGCGCTGGGCGACGCGCTCGGCATGCCGACGCAGCTTCTGTCACCGGCCCGGATTGCCGAACTCCACGGCCATGTCGAGGATTTCATCGCGCCTTTCGCCGACCATCCGGTGTCGAAGGGACTTCTGGCCGGAACCATTACCGACGATACCGAACAGGCGCTGCTGCTCGGCCGCATCCTCGTCGAATCGGGCGAGCGCTTCGACCATGCGCGTTGGGTCAACGCGCTGCTCGACTGGGAGCGCGAGGTCAAGGTACGCGGCAGCTACGATCTCTTGGGGCCGTCGACCAAGCGCGCCATCGACGCCATCAACAATGGCGTGCCGGCGGAAGAGGCGGGGCGCAGTGGCGATACCAATGGCGCGGCCATGCGCATCGCCCCGGTCGGCATCATGATGCCGCTGGAACCGCTGGACGCGTTCGTCGCCAAGGTAGCCGAAACCTGCCGCGCAACGCACAACACGTCGATCGCCATCGCCTCGGCCGCTGCCGTTGCGGCGGCCGTCAGCCGTGGCATCGCCGGTGGCGACTGGCGCGCCGCATCCGACAGCGCCGTCGCGGCGGCGAGGCGAGGGGCAACGCTCGGCCATTGGGTGACCGGTGGCGACATCGCAGCTCGCATTGTCTGGGCGCAGGATATCGTGCGCGGCAAGACGAAAAGGGATGCGATCCGGATGATCATCGATCTGGTCGGCACCGGCGTCGCCAGCCAGGAATCGGTTCCGGCAGCCTTCGCTGTTCTGGAAGTCGCGGGCGGTGATCCCTGGCGGGCGGCGGTCATCAGTGCCAATCTCGGCGGCGATACCGACACGATCGGCGCCATCGCCGCCGGCATGGCGGGTGCCTGTGCCGGCTTCTCGCGATTGCCACGGCAGCGTGTCGCTGATCTCAAGGGCTTCGACATGGCGGACGTTCGCGCACTGGCAGCCGATCTCGTCGCGGCAAGGGTGGCAAGGAGCGGTGCGCAGAAAACGGGCTCCGGCAAGGACGCCGCGGCATGAGCGGGCGTCTCGTCCATGTCGGCAGCGCGGTGGTCGATCATGTCTACCGCATCGATGCCTTGCCGACGCCAGGCACCGAGAAGACCGCGTCGAGCTACGCGCAGGTCGCCGGCGGCGGTTTCAACATGATGGTCGCGGCCAGCCGCACAGGCATGAAGGTGGTGTTCGGCGGGCAGCTCGGCAGCGGACCGAATGGCGACTTCCTGTGCGCGGCCTTTGCCACGGAGGGGATCGAGACCCTGACACCGCCATCGCCGGTCATGGACAGCGGCAATTGCGTCGCCATGATCTCGAGCGACGCCGAACGCACGTTCGTGTCGTGGCCGGGGGCGGAGAGCACTCTCAGCCTCGACATGATGACGCCGGTGTCGGTGGCACCGGGGGATTGGGTGTTCACGTCAGGCTATACGCTGAGCTATCCCAACAGCCGCGACGCACTCACCGACTGGATCGAGGCGCTGCCGGCGCAAACGCCTTTTGTCTTTGATCCGACACCGATCGTCTCAGACATTCCACGCCCCATCCTGTCGCGGGTGCTTGCCCGCACGACATGGCTGAGCTGCAACATGACGGAAGCGGTCGAGATTGCCGGTCAGGGCGATGTCGAGAGCCTCGCGACTCGGCTGCTTGCCGATCATTGTCCTCGGGCCGATGGTGTCGTCATCCGCAGCGCCGCCAAGGGCTGCCATATCAGGTTGGCAACGGGTTCGGCCCAAACCATTCCAGGTTTCAAGGTGGCGGCGGTCGACACCAACGGCGCCGGCGACACCCATATCGGCGCTTTCGTCAGTGCGCTGTCGCGCGGCGTGCACTGCTTTGAGGCAGCGCGCTACGCCAATGCGGCGGCCGCCATTTCGGTTACCCGCCATGGCGGCTCGTCGGCGCCAAACGATGCGGAAATCCAGACTTTCCTGAGCCAGGCCGCCGCGACCGGCACGCCGGGCCAGAACCAGAAGGCCCATCAGACAGCCTGAACAGCCTGACAAGCCCGGGAAGCGGGCAAACCAAAGAGAGGAACCAACATGCGCATGCCAAGACTGACTGCTCTCTTGACGGCGACCGCCGTCTTCACCACCGCGCTCACGCTGGCCGCCAGTGCCGCCGAAGTGCATGTGCTCAACTGGAAGGGCTATGGCGCTGACGAGCCGTGGGCCGTCGAGGCCTTCGAAAAGGCGACCGGCAACAAGGTCGTCAACGATTTCTTCAATTCCGAACAGGAAATGCTGACCAAGATCCGGACCAATCCCGGTCTCTATGACGTGGTCATGATCAACGCCGCTTTCAACGACCAGGCGATGGCGGAAAAGCTGATCCAGCCGATCGACACCTCGAAGCTGCCGAACTATGCCGACATCAGCAAGGACAAGGCCGGTTCGCCAATGCTCGACCATGACGGCAAGGTCTATGGTGTGCCGTGGGTGTGGGGCCTGACGGCGCTCGCCATCAATGAAAAATCCTTCGACAAGCCGCCGACCAGCATCGCCGAAATGTGGGATCCCGCACACAAGGGCCGTGTCGTCATCCGCGACGACGCCGTCGAGGCGGTGCAGTTCGGCGCCATCGCCACCGGCCAGAACATCAACGACATCAAGGACATGGACGCGGTCAAGACGAAGCTCACCTCGCTGATGCCGCAGATCAAGACTTTCTGGAGTTCGGAAAACGACTGGAACCAGATGGTCGCCTCCAACCAGATCGACATCGGCACCTACTGGAGCGGCTCGGCCGACCGCGCCAAGACGCACTTCAAGCTGCCGGTCTCGCTGGTCATTCCGCAGGAAGGCGCCGTCGCCTGGCTCGATGCGTTTTCCATTCCGGTCGGTTCCAAGAATGTCGCGGGCGCGGAGGCTTTCATCAACTACATGATCGACCCGAAATTCTATGTCGAATGGGTCACCAAGGTCGGCGCGCCCGTGTCGGCCAACACCAAGGCGGTGGACGCGCTGCCCGAGGATGCCTTCAACCGCAAGGTGATGGGCGATCCCGAGGTCGCCAAGCGCATCCAATTCCAGGCGCCGATCACCGACAAACAGCGCGAAGCCTATCTGGCGCTGTGGCAGCAGCTCAAGGTCGACGTGAAGTAAATAGCAGACGTCAGGGCCGGCCGGCGATCTTCGCCGGCTGGTTCTTCAGCCCTGGGGAGGAGTGCATGATGGCAGGTGCGGCCGCGTCGCGCAGCGGGCTGAAATCGGCGCTGCCGCTACTGGCGCCAGCCTATCTCTGGCTGACCGTGGCGATCTTCCTGCCGCTCTCGGCCATGGTCTTCTTCTCCTTCATGACCGACCTGCCGCTGTCGGGAAAGCCGTGGGCCTTCACTCTTGGCAACTATGCCGCCTTCTTCTCGCAAAGCCTCTATTTGACGCTGCTGCTGGCGTCGCTGCGCCTCGGCCTCGAGGTGACGCTGTGGTGCATCGTCATCGGCTATCCCGCGGCCTATGTGCTGGCCAAGGTGCTGAAGGGCCGCAGCCGCGAGGCGATTTTTCTCCTCGTCATCCTGCCGTTCTGGTCTAATGGGCTGGTGCGGATCTTCTCCTGGGCGATGGTGCTGCGCGAGGGCGGCATCCTCGATACGGCGCTCAACGCGGTGCTGCCGTTCAAGATCAACATCGATCTGATGTATTCCTATCCAGCCGTCATCATCGGGCTGGTGCACTCCTACGTGCCCTACATGGTGCTGACCTGCTATCTCACTCTGCAGGCCATCGACGACTCGCTGATCGAGGCCGGGCGCTCGCTCGGCGCCTCACGGCTGCAGGTGCTGAAGCGGGTGATCATCCCGCTGTCGATGCCGGGACTGGTGGCGGGCGCGGCGCTCATCTTCGTGCCGGTTGTCGGCTCGTTCATGGAGCCGCGCATTCTGGGCGGCCGCACCGGAACCTTCTACGGCACGGTGATCGAGGACCAGTTCGTCGCCGTGTTCAACTGGCCGCTGGGCGCGGCACTCTCCTTCATCCTGCTGGCCGTCGTGCTGGTTATCCTGGCGGTTGCCTCTCCGGTGTTGCGGAGGGCCTGATGATGATGACGACCCGCATCCTGGAATGGTTCGGCCGCCTCTATGTCGGGCTGCTGCTCGCCTTCCTCTATCTGCCGATCATCATCATGGCGCTGATGTCGTTCAACGTCTCGCCCTTCTACCAATTGCCGTTCGAATGGACGACCGAGTGGTATGCCTCGCTGTGGCAGAACGACCAGCTGATCGCGGCCACCTGGAACAGCCTTGAGATCGCCGTCATCACCACCATCATCAGCGTGGTGCTGGGCTCTGCCGCGTCGCTGGCGCTCTACCGCTATGAATTCCGTGGCAAGAAAGTGCTGCAGGCGCTGCTGTTTCCGCCGATCGCCATTCCCTGGCTGATCACCGGCACGGCGATGCTGATCTTCTTCTTCGGCGTCGGCATCGGGCGCGGCCTGTTCGCCATCCTGCTCGGCCATGTCGCGCTTGCGCTGCCCTATGTCATCGTCGTCGTCTCGGCACGGCTGCAGACCTTCGCGCCCGAACTGGAAGAGGCGGCGCGTTCGCTCGGCGCCAACCAGTGGCAGGTGACCAACCGCGTCACGCTGCCCTGGATCATGCCTGGCGTCATCGCCGGCGGGCTGTTTGCCTTCGCGGTGTCGTTCGACCAGTTCGTCGTCTCCTATTTTCTGGCGACGCCTGGCCAGACGACGCTGCCGGTCGAAATCTACGCCGCAATCCGCAAGGGTTTTACGCCCGAGATCAACGCGGTCTCGACAATCATCATCGTGGTGTCGATGGCGCTGATGCTGCTGACGGCGCGCTTCTTCAAATTCGGCGGAGAGAAATAATGGCCGGCGTGCAGGTATCGAACATCTCGCGCAGCTTTGGCGCGCACAAGGCGCTGGACGATGTCTCCATCGATTTCGCCGATGGCGGTTTCTATGCGTTGCTCGGGCCGTCGGGCAGCGGCAAGACCACGCTGCTGCGCCAGATCGCCGGCTTCGATTTTCCCGACTCCGGCCGCATCGCCATTGGTGGCGAGAGCGTCGAACGGGTGCCGGTTGAGAAGCGCCGCATCGGCATGGTGTTCCAGAACTACGCGCTGTTTCCCAATATGAGCGTCGCCGACAATGTCGCCTTCGGCCTGTCGGTGCGTGGCGAGGCCAAGGCGGTGATTGCCACCGAAGTGCAGCGCGCGCTCGATCTCGTGCAATTGGGCAAGCTCGGCGGCCGCCGGCCGCATCAGCTCTCCGGCGGCCAACGCCAACGCGTGGCGCTGGCGCGGGCCATCGTCACCAAGCCGCGCGTGCTTTTGCTCGACGAGCCGCTCGGCGCGCTCGACAAGGCGCTGCGCGTCGACATGCAGATCGAACTGAAGCGCATCCAGCGCGAGATCGGCATCACCACCATCTTCGTCACCCACGATCAGGAAGAAGCGCTGACGATGAGCGACCGCATCGGCATACTGCGCGACGGCAGGCTGGTGCAGGAAGGGCCGCCGGAGGAGATCTACGACCGGCCGAAAAGCGAATTCGCAGCAACCTTCCTCGGCGACGCCAACATCTTTCGCGGCGATTCGACCGGCAACGGCATCCGGCTGCCGGACGGCACGGCGATCGCCGCCGGCGTGGGCGCGACGCTTGCGGCCGGCGCGAAGGCCAGTTGCGCCGTTCGGCCCGAGCGCATTCGGATTGCCACGGATGCAGGCATTTCGGACGGCGATGCCAATAGCCTGAAGGGTCAGGTCTCCAAGCGCATCTTCGCCGGCAACAACAGCACCTACTTCGTCGAGCGGGCCGGCCAGACGCTGAAGGTCATCGTGCAGAACACCGGCGCGGACAGGCTGGCGGAAGGGCAGGATGTGGTGCTGCGCTGGTCGCCGGAGAGTACGGTGCTGATCGCGGCGGGGTAGGCCGCGCGGTTCGATAACTGGGACTGTTGGCGTTCCTTCGCACCCCCCTCTGTCCTGCCGGACATCTCCCCCGCAAGGGGGGAGATTGGCGGTTCCAGCGTCGCTGCCCTTTCTCCAACGTCGAAAATTTGCGAAAGCGGTGAGGCCTGCCAATCTCCCCCCTTGCGGGGGAGATGCCTGGCAAGGCAGAGGGGGGTGCTGTCCCTCCGTCCTTTCTGATTGCGAGCCCGGAGCTACAATGACCCTGGAACTGAGCGCGCGCGACCGATCCATGCTCGACGGCGAGCAAGGCCCATCCGCGGCTGCCGCCATGAAGATTCTCGTCGCCTTCTCCAACGCCGTCGGGGCGGACGGCCTGCTCGACATTACCAGCGCCCACATCGATGGATGCCTCTACCACGGCAAGGCCGGCCTCGATTTCGTCGAACGGCTCGCCGAGGGCGGCGGGCGTGTCAAGGTGCCGACGACGCTCAATGTCGGCTCGTTCGACCTCATCCATCCGGGCATGGTGAAGATGCCGGCAGCGGAGGAGGTGCCGGCGCGGCGGCTGATGAAGGCGCATATGGAACTTGGCTGCCAGGCGACGTTCACCTGCGCGCCCTACCAGACACGGTTCCGGCCCGAATTCGGTCAGCAGATCGCCTGGGGCGAATCCAACGCCATCGTGTTCGCCAATTCGGTGATCGGGGCGCGCACCAACCGCTATGGCGATTTCATCGACCTGTGCTGCGCCATGACTGGACGCGCGCCGGCTTGGGGCCTGCATCTGAGCGAAAACCGGCGCGGCCGCATCCTGTTCGAATTGGACGTTCCTGATCCGGAGCCGAGCGACAGCCTGTTCGTCGGCGTTGGGCTGATCATCGGACAAGCCAGCGGCGATCGAATTCCGGTGATTGCCGGCCTGCCGCAGCCGCGCGACGAGGACCAGTTGAAGGCACTCGGTGCTGCGGCGGCAACGACGGGTGCTGTGGCGCTGTTCCATGCGGTCGGCATCACGCCGGAAGCCGGAACGCTCGGCGAGGCGTTTCATGGCGAGGCGCCGGAGGAGACGATCCGCATCGGCCGTTCCGATGTCGACCGTGCGCTGGCCAGGCTATCGACGGTGCCGGATGGCTCGCGGCTCGCGGCGGTCTCGTTGGGCACACCGCATTTCTCCCATGAGGAATGGATGCGCCTGTTGCCGCTGCTGCGCGAGGCAGCGCCGGGCAGGGGCATCCCGATCTATGTCAACACAGGCCGCGCGACACTGACACGGCTGCAGCAAGAGGGCGCCCTGGCTGGGATGGAGGCGTTCGGCCTGGTTCCGGTTGCCGACACCTGCACCTATGTCACCTCGATCATGGAACGGCTTGACGGCGTGGTGATGACCAATTCCGGCAAATGGGCGCATTACGCGCCGGGCAATATCGGCGTGACGGTCGCCTTCGCCGACATGAAGGATTGCATCCGTTCCGCCGCGGTCGGCCATGTCGTGCGGAGCGGCACATGACACAACTGGCGGAAGCGTTTGAAAGAGCAGGCATCTTTCAGCTGGCCGGCGAGGCCGAAGGTCGGGCGCTGGCGTTTTCGCAGCCGCTCAGTTTCTGGGGCGGGATCGATGCGGAGACCGGAGACATCGTCGACCATTCGCATCCGGGGCTAGGCCAGAATGTCGCCGGCAAGATCCTGGTCATGCCGAGCGGGCGCGGCTCGTCATCTTCCTCCTCGGTGCTGGCCGAGGCGATCCGCAAGGGCACGGCGCCGGCCGGCGTTCTTCTGGAGCGGCCGGACCCGATCCTGGCGGTGGGCGCCATCGTCGCCGAGTTTCTCTATGGGATACGCATGCCGTTGGTGGTGTGTGACATTGCCGGCATTGAGACTGGTGACAGGATCGCGATCGGCTCAGGCGAGAATGGCCGCGCGACCACCAGGGTTCAAACAGAAAGGCAGCCGCTCAGATCTCCGGGATGTTCTCCTTGAAGATCACCTGCAGCCTCGGCTGGTGCAATTCGTAGGCCAGTCCCCGGACCGCATGGGTCAAGGTGTTGAGCGCCTCGCGGGCCTCGACGCGCGGGTTTTGGTCGATGACCGCGTCGAGCGTGCCGTCGAGCAGCAGGTCCTTGGTGCCGTCCGTCACCTCATGGCCGAGGAAGACCATGGATTGCGCGCGGCCGTGCTCCTTGAGCGCACGCGCAATGCCGGTGTTGCCGGCGCCGACATTGTAGATCGCGGCAAGGTCGGGATGCCGTTCCAAAAGCGCCGATGCTTCCGAATAGGCCTTTTCGCGGTCGTCCAGCATTTCGCGCATTTCGACGATCTCGAGATTGGGCGATTCCTCGGTCAATATGTGCCGGAACCCCATCTCGCGTTCCTCATGGCCGCGATAGGAGAGCGAGCCGGCGAACAGCGCCACCTTGCCGGGACGTTCCGACCCCATGAAGCGGTTGAGCAGATAGCCGGCCAGCCGGCCGGCGGCGCGGTTGTCGATGCCGATATAGGCGACCCTGGGCACATGCAGGATGTCGGAGGCGATGGTCACCACCTTGACGTCGTTGGCCGACAGCGAGCGGATCGCCTCGCGCACCGTCGGATGGTCGAGCGCGATGACGCCGACGCCTTGCGTCTGTCCCCGCAGATCCTGCAGCAGGCGGGCGAGCCGGTCGGGATTGAAGCCCTCTATGGTGGCGATGTGGACGTCGAGATCGGGTCGCGCCAGGGCCTGCGCCTCGATGTGGCGGTGCAGCATCTTGATGAAGGAATTGGTGCCGGCCGGCAGTGCGAAGTCGAGCCGGATGACCTCGCTGGGCGAAGGCCGTGGAGGCGCTCCGTTCGGGCTGTCGGCGATGTAGCCGAGGCGCTGCGCCATTTCGAGCACGACCTCGCGGGTGCGCGCCCGCACGCCGGGCCGATTGTTGAGCACGCGGTCGACGGTGGCGGCGGAGACGCCGGCTTCCCGGGCTATGTCAGTCAGGGTGGAACGCACCGTCTTTCATCTCCTCGACGCATCAGGATCACACATTGTCCGCGGCCGGCCTGATGGCAACGGCTCCTCGCTATCCGCGATTCTGATGGGAAATGATGTATCCGGCCTTGGCCGATGCGCAAGCCGTCGGGCTAAATCAAGTCGCCCGGCACGACGACACCGGGGCGGGAAGATACATTTCCCATCAAATCGAGGCACAGGAAGCGCTGTATGGGCCTTGGTATGACGCATTTCCTCGCCTCATTGCGATGTTGTGAGGTATTTTGATTATTTATGATGTTGACAGCCTTCCGATCCTGCCGTCAATATCCCTCATGGGCTCGTGGAGGAAACATTGGCCCTGAGGGAGGAATTCCAATGTCTGATCTGATCCGCATGTCGCGACGCCGATTGTTGGCGTCCGGAGGAAAGGCGGCGGTGTTCGTAGCCGCGGCAGGTATCGCACCCCAATTCATCCGTCCCGGCCGTGCCTATGCGGCGGACGCGCTGGCGCCGGGCATGATCGGCGGCCCGACCGGTTTCGAGGGCGCCGAGCGCTACCAGTATGGCGCCGACACGCCGGAAGGCCGCGCTATCGAGGCGGCCAAGGCGCTGAAGGGCGCCGGCAAGGCGCCGGCCAAGATCGTGCTCGGCCTGTCGGACGGCTCGATCGGCCAGCTCACGCAGCCTTTCCCGGCTGGCGCGCCGTCGATCAAGGAACTGTGGGAAAAGGAAACCGGCATTCCGATCGAGATCGTCGGCCTGCCGAACGGCCAGGAATTCACCAAGACGATGCAGGACATCTCCACCAAGGGTGGGGCCTATGACATCTATTCGACCGAATGGAACCGCCTCGGCGATCTCGCCGAGACCGGCGGCATCGCCAAGCTCGACGACTTCGTCGCGCAGTACAAGCCTGAGTGGGACGACCCCAAGACCGGCTATGTCGACGGCACCAAGGGCGTGTCGCTGCTCAACAAATACCGTGGCTCGAACTATGGCGTGTCGCTGGACGGCGACTTCCAGACCTGGGTCTATCGCACCGACCTGTTCGGCGACGCCGCCGAGCAGAAGGCGTTCAAGGACAAATACGGCTACGATCTGGCGCCGCCGAAAACCTGGAAGCAGCACGGCGATATCGCAGCCTTCTTCCAGCGTCCGGACAAGGGCCTGTTCGGCTCGACCGACCTGCGCAACCAGGGCTGGGGCTACACCAATTGGTACCAGCGCTATGTCTCGATGGCCTCGCCCAACCAGTTCCTGTTCGGTGACGACGGCAAGCCGCTGATCAATTCCGAGCACGGCATCGCCGCCGCCAACGAATATGTCGAATCGCTCGTCCATCACTCGCCGGATGCGATCTCGTGGGGCTGGCCGGAGCAGTATGGCAATTTCGCCAAGGGCGGTGCGGCGATGACCTGCGCCTTCTCCAACCTGCCGAAATTCCTCGACAATGCCGGCAACAAGGATTCGGCCGTCACCGGCAAGATCGGCTCGATGCTGCCGCCCGGCCGCGAGATCGACGGCAAGCTGATCAGCCGCTCCGTGCTGTGGTTCTCGCTGACCGGCATGGTCTCGTCGCAGTCGAAGAACCAGGAAGTCGCCTATCTCCTGCTGCAATGGCTGGGCTCGGCCCGCATCTATGCCTGGATGAGCGCCAATCCCGGCGGCTATCTCGATCCGTTCCGGCTTTCGGATTTCTCCGATCCGCTGGTGCGCCAGACCTACCATGCCTACCACATGGACGTGGTGCGCGAGACGGTCGCCCGCACCGTCCCGACCATCAACTATCCCGGCGCCACCGCCTTCCACAACGCACTGGACGAAAACCTCATGGCCTCGCTGACCAAGGCCAAGACCGCGGAGCAGGCGATGGCCGATACCGAAGCCGAGTGGAAGAAGATCGCCCGGCGCATCGGCGAGGACAAGCTGCTGGAAGCCATCAGAACCAACAAGGAGGCCTGGCCGACCGTTCTCGATCCCATCAGCTGATCCGTCTCCCTGGATCAGACCGGAGGGGAAGGGCGAAAGCTCTTCCCCTCCGCAGTCAACGCCACCAGCAAAAGCAGCCAGATGAAGCGTTCCGTTCCATTCGAGATATTCCGCTACGCCGCGATCCTCGCGGCGATGGCGGTGACGCTGGTGCCGATCCTGTGGATGGTGTCGATGGCCTTCAAGCCGATCGCCGAATGGTCGGCGACGGGCGCCGACCTGACATGGTGGCCGAAGAACCCGACGCTCAGCAATTTCCAGTTCGTGTTCGGCGAGTCCACCAACAGCCTCATCGTGGCGCTCGACCGCACCGCGCTGAAGCCGATCCTGTCGTCGCTGCTGTCGGCTGTGTTCGGCACCGCGATCGCCATGTCGGCGGGCACGGCGGCGGCCTATGGGCTGTCGCGCTTCGGCTCGGGACAGAACCTGCCGCTGGCGCTGATCCAGCTCAGGCTGTTTCCGCCGATGGCGGTGATGATCCCGGTGATGATCATGTGGGCGTTCCTGAATTTCACCGACAGCTGGTGGGGCCTGGCGCTGATCTACGGCATCGTCACCTTGCCGTTCGCCTTCTGGCTGATGAAGACCTTCTTCGACGACATGCCGCGCGAGATCGAGGAAGCCGCCCTGGTCGAGGGCTGTTCGCGGCTGCGTGTCTTCACCCGCATCACGCTGCCGATGATGCGCGCGCCGCTCGCCAGTGCCGCACTCTTCGTCTTCATCCTCAACTGGTCTGACTATCTGATCGCGCTGCTTCTGACGACGCGCGAATGGGTGACGATCCCCGTCTACATGGCCTCGCTGTCGTCCTCGATGACCGGCCAGCTCTATGGCGCCAAGGCAGCGCTTGGCCTCATCGCCGCCGTGCCGCCCGTCATCATGGGAATCGCCATCCAGCGTCATCTGGTGCGTGGGCTGATTTTTGGGGCGCTCAAGCAATGAGCGCGGTGACCGTGACTGTTTCGGAGGACGAAATGGGTGCCGCGCGTGCGAAGCCGGCCCTGCGGGACGAGGGCGCGCGGCTGGGATTCCGGCTGACCCTGCCGGCGCAGATCCTGGTGCTGTTCATCTCCGTCTTTCCGCTCTTGATGCAGCTCTACATCAGCGTCACCGACTGGTCGCCGCTCTCGGGCATCGGCTGGTGGAACGCCTGGGAGATGTGGAACAGTTTTGCCAACTACACCGACCTTGCCGCCGATGCCCGTTTCTGGAGCGCGCTGAGGCGCACGGCGATCGTCATGGTCGTCTGCGTGCCGGCCGAATTCCTGTTGGGTCTCGCATTGGCGACGCTGTTCGCCGACGATTTTCCGGGCAAGCGCATCTTCTATTCGATCTTGCTGATGCCGATGATGGTGGTGCCGGCGGTGGCCGGCTACATGTTCTTCATGCTGTTCCAGTCAGGCGGCCCGGTGAACGACATCCTGTCCACCATCACGGGTACACGCGTCACCATTGCCTGGCTTTCGGACCCGACGCTGGCGCTGATCGCGGTGATGATCGCCGATATCTGGCAGTGGACGCCACTGATGTTCCTCATCCTGCTCGCCGGCCTGGTCGGCGTGCCGGAGGACCAGATCAAGGCGGCGACACTGCTCGGCGCCAATCCGTGGCAGCGTTTCGTCACCATCGTGCTGCCGAAGATGAAGACGATCATCATCATCGCGCTGGCGATCCGGGTGATCGAGAACTTCAAGATCTTCGACACGCTCTACATCATGACCGGCGGCGGCCCCGGCGTCGCCACGGAAACGATCTCGGTCTACATCTACAAGGTCACCACGCAGGATCTGATCTGGGGCTATGTCGCGGCTATCGCGCTCGCCATCCTGATCGTGCTTTCCATCGTTGCCGTGTTCGCCATGAAGCGGATGGCGCGAGCAAGGCAGGTGCCGGCATGAGCACGATCCAGCTGCGTAACCTCACCAAAACATTCGGCGATTTCACCGCGCTGAAGACCATGGACCTCGAAATATCCGATGGCGAGTTCATGGCGCTGCTCGGACCCTCGGGCTGCGGCAAGTCGACGACGATGAACATGATCGCCGGCATGGAAGAACCGACCAGCGGCAAGATCCTGTTTGGCGAGCGCGACATGGCCGGCGTGCCGATGGGCCGGCGCGGCGTCGGCTTCGTGTTCCAGAACTACGCCATCTTCACCCACATGACGGTGCGCCAGAACCTTGCCTATGGCCCGAGGATGCGCGGCGCGGACAAAGCCGAGATCGACCGCCGCGTCGGCGCCATTGCCGAGCTGCTGCAACTGGCGCCGCTGCTCGACCGCAAGGCCGACCGGCTCTCGGTCAACATATTGCAGCGCGTGGCGATCGGCCGCTCGGCCATCATGGAGCCTGCGATCTTCCTGCTCGACGAGCCGCTGTCCAATGTCGATGCCGCCTTCCGGGCTGTGATGCGCACCGAGCTGAAGCAGCTACAGCGCCAGTTCAGGCAGACCATGGTCTACGTCACTCACGACCAGCTCGAGGCCATGACCATGGCCGACCGCATTGCCGTGATGGATCATGGCGTGCTGCAGCAGGTCGGCACCCCGCTCGAGGTCTACAACAACCCAGCCAATGTCTTCGTCGCCCGCTTCATCGGCGCCCCGGGCATGAACCTGCTCAAGGGCAGGCCGGCGGAGAGCGACCGCGGGCTGGTCATCGATCTCGGGCCGCTGGGTGTGACGCCGCCATTGCCGGACGATCTGGCAGCCACCGTGCGCGGTGCACGCGGCGACGTACTCTACGGCTTCAGGCCCGAACAGGTAGCTTTGGCGCAGGGCGCGCGCGGGCTCGCCATGCCTGTCACCTTCGTCGAGCGGATCGGTGCGCGCACCATCGTCCATCTCGGCGAAGGCGAGGGCGCCGTGAAGGCGGTGTTCGACAATGATGTCGGGCTGTCGATCGGGCAGATGGCTGTCGTCGCGCCCGCGGCTTCGTCGGTGCGTGTCTTCGACGCCGCCAGCGGCCTTGCGATGAGGGTGGGCTGAGCCATGGCCGACATCATCTTCCGCAATGTCACGAAACGCTATGGCGCAACGCTTGCCCTCGATGACGCCTCGTTCACCATCAACGACAACGAGTTCTTCTGCTTCTTCGGGCCGCCGCTGTCGGGCAAGTCGACGATCCTGCGCCTGGTGCTCGGGCTTGAGACGCCGGATGCCGGCGAAATCCTGATCGGCGGCAAGCCGGTCAATACGGTATCGCCGGCCGAGCGCAATGTGGCGATGGTGTTCCAGAACCTGGCGCTGTTCCCGCATATGAGCGCGCTGGACAATGTGCGTTTCCCGCTGGTCGAGCGCCGGGTCGCCGAGACCCAGATCGAAAAGCGCGTCGCCGATGTCGCCGCCAAGCTGCATATCGGTCACATCCTGCACAAGCCGCCGGCGCAGCTTTCGGGCGGCGAGCGGCAGCGCGTGGCGATCGCGCGGGCGCTGGTGCGCGACCCCAATGCCTATCTGATGGACGATCCGATCTCGGCGCTCGATGCCAGGCTGCGCGAGGAAACGCGGGTCGAGCTGAAGCGCATCCAGCGCGAGCTCGGCAAGACGCTTATCTATGTCACCCACGACCAGGAAGAGGCGATGTCGATCGCCGACCGCATCGCCATACTGGACACTGGCACGATCAGGCAGATCGGTGCGCCGGCCGAGATCTACGACCGACCGGCCAGCACCTATGTGGCGCGGCTGCTCGGTTCGCCTGTCATGAACATCCTGAAATCGGCGCGCGGCGAGGGCGGCGTCGAGGCGGCTGAAGGCACGATCCAGATTGCCGACAAGGCTGCCCCCGTTGATGCTGTCGAGATTGGGCTGAGACCGGAAGACATCAAGGTTAGACCGTGGGGCGATGGAGGGCCGGGCCACCCGGCGCGGGTGTTCGAGGTCGAGCCGCTCGGCGGCTATACCGTGGTGACGCTCGCCGCCGGGCAGGCGCGGCTGAAGGCACTGTTGCGCGGCCAGCCCGACATCAGGCCCGATGCGATGGTGGCGATATCCTGCGAGCCGGCCCGCGTGCATTATTTCGGGCAGAGCGGAGGCGCGTTGGCGAGATGATTGCGGCCGCGAGGACAGAGTTTCGGGAGGAAGACATGACAGGCAAAGGTTTCGAGCCGGACGTGAAGGTCCGCACGAAAGAATACAGGATCGGCTGCGTCGGCGCCGGCATGATCATGGCCGAGTGCCATCTGGCTGCCTACAAGGAGGCCGGGTTTCCGGTGGTGGCGATCGCTTCGCGCACCAAGGCAAGCGCCCAGAAGGTGGCGACACGCTGGGGCATCCCGATCGTCCACGATACACCGGAACAGCTGATGGAGGACACTGATGTCGAGATCATCGACCTTGCCTTTCCGCCGGACCAGCAGCCGGCGCTGATCCGCCATGCGCTGAAGCAGAAGCACATCAAGGCGATCCTGGCGCAGAAGCCGTTGGCGCTGTCGGTCGAGGAGGCGGTCAAGCTGCGCGACGAAGCGGCGACGGCCGGCAAGATCCTCTCGGTCAACCAGAACATGCGCTACGACCAGTCGATGCGCGTGCTGAAGCAGATCATGGACAGCGGCGCGCTCGGCGACATCGTGTTCGCGCAGATCGACATGCACGCCATCCCGCACTGGCAGACCTTCCTCGAGGATTACGACCGGCTGACGCTCGCCAATATGAGCGTGCATCATCTCGATGTGCTGCGTTTCCTGTTCGGCGATCCCGAGGAAATCACCACGCTGACGCGCAAGGATCCGCGCACGAAGTTCGATCACTCCGACGGCATCACCGTGTCGACACTGCGCTTCCCATCCGGCGTGCTCGCCGTGTCGCTGGAGGATGTGTGGTCCGGCCCGCGCCAGGAAGGCTACAAGGACGACCAGCATATCAACTGGCGCGTCGACGGCACCAAGGGCGTGGCCAAGGGTACGATCGGCTGGCCGACGGGCGCTGCCTCGACCCTGACCTACGCCTCGACCGAGACCACCGGCGGCGAATGGGTGAGCCCAAGCTGGGACACAATGTGGTTCCCCCATGCCTTTATCGGGGTGATGGAGCAGCTGCAGCACGCGGTGAAGACAGGCACGCCGCCGGCGCTGTCGGTCGCCGACAACGTCAAGACCATGGCGCTGGTCGAGGCGGGCTACCGCTCGATCGACGAGGGCCGCACGGTCAAGCTGTCCGAGATCGCTACCTGATCACCGCAACTGAAACACCAGACAACTGAATCGCTTACAGGGAGGAATTCACGTCATGATGCAGGCAGGTATTTTCACGGGCTATTTCCCGTACGGTCTCGAAGAGACGGCGAAGAAGATCCGCGGGCTCGGTTTCAACACGGTGCAGCTCGACCTGCACTTCAGGGATGTCGACCTGTCGGCCGGCCAGATCACCAAGGACAAGGCGAAAAAGGTGCGCGACGTGTTCCGCGACCACAATCTGCCTGTCTGCTGCGTGTCGGGCTATACCAACATCATCCATCCCGACAAGGCCGAGCGCGACAAGCGCGTCGGCTACCTCAAGGAGATCATCCGCAATGCCCGCCATTTCGGCTCGCCTTACGTGATCTCGGAGACCGGGACCTACAACACCGAATCCGACTGGGTGCATCACCCCAAGAACAAGACGGAGGAAGGTTTCGAGGAATGCCGCAAGGTGATCGCGGACCTCGCGCAGACAGCCTATGACCACGGCGCGGTCTTCCTGCTCGAAACCTACGTCAACAACGTCGTCGGCTCGGTCGAGGAGACGGTCAGGATGTTCGCGCAGGTCGACCATCCCGGCCTTGGACTGCTGATGGACCCGACCAACTATTTCGAGACGCACAACATCGACCGCATGGATCAGATCCTGAACCAGGTGTTCGACACGCTGACCGACAAGATCAAGATTGCGCACGCCAAGGACGTCAAGCGTTCTGGCGACGACAAGTCGGAGAAGCACGCCGATATCGGCGACGCCGACGCGATGGAAAGCCATACGTTCCGCGGCGTCGGCGAGATCGAGCTGCCGGCGCCGGGCCTCGGCTCGCTGAACTACGACCTCTATCTCAAGCGGCTGGCGGAAAAGCACCCGAACATCCCGGTGATCATCGAGCATCTGTCGGAAGACGACGTGCCGCGCGCCAAGACATTCCTCGACGGGAAGTTCCGCGCCAACGGCCTCTGATGATCACTCCGCGCTGCCGGTTCGCGGCGGCGCGGTTCCAAACAAGGGAGGAAAGAATGTTGAAATTTGCATTGAAATTGGCGGCCGCCGCGACAGTGCTTGCCGGCGTCGCGTTCGGATCGACGGCGCAGGCGCAAGATGGCCAGAAGACCTTCTATCTCCTGTCGCATGGCGGCCCGTCTGACGCGTTCTGGATCGACTGGAACGCCGGCGCGACCAAGGCCTGCGACCAGCTCAAGGTGACCTGCAAGATCTCCTTCAGCGGCGGCGACATGGCGGCGCAGAAGGAGGCCTTCAACTCGGCGCTCGCCGCCAAGCCTGACGGCATCGCCACGACCTCGGCGCAGCCGGGCCTGTGGACCGAGGAGGTCAAGGCGGCCAAGGCGGCAGGCATCCCGATCGTGTTCTTCAACACCGATGATCCGGCGACGGGGCGTCAGGCCTATGTCGGGGCCGACCTCAAGGAAGCAGGCGCGATCTGGGCCAAATATCTCGTCGACCACAAGATGGTGAAGCAGGGCGACAAGGTGTTCCTGCCGGTCGAGGTTCCCGGCGCCAGCTACCAGCAGCTTGAAACCGAGGGCATCGCCAGCGTGTTCGATCCGCTGGGGATCAAATACGATGTGGTCGATTGCGGCACCGATCCGGCCGGCATTATCGCCAAGATGACCGACTACATGGTGGCCAACAATCCGCCGGCGATCATCGCGCTCGGCGATTCCGTGGCGGCCAGCGTTAAGCGGGTGTTCGACGGCGCGGGTGTGCCGGCCGGCAAGATCCCGGTCGTCGGCTGGGGCAATTCCAAGGAGACGGGGCAGGCGGTCAAGGACGGCTTCGTCAACGCCGCCGCCTGGCAGTACCCGTCGGCGCAGGGCTTCATGCCGGTGGCGCTGCTCGGGCTCGCCGCCGCGGGTGAGCCGATCGGCTACGACATCCACACCTTCGGTCTCTACGACGCCTCCAGCGTCGACCCGATCCTGAAGCTCTACGACAAGAAGTGAGAAACCGGCGCCCGCCGGAAAAAGCGGCGGGCGTTTTCCAAAGCATGGTCCAAGCAGTCATGACAATCGCCGCAGAAGATAACGCGCCGGGAGCGAAGGGCAGATCGAGCCTGCTGCGCTCGCCGCAATTCTCCTCCTTCGTCATCCTCGTCGTCCTGCTGGTGGCGTTCGCCATCGCGGACGCCAATTTCCTGTCGCCGCTCAACATCTCCAACATGATGGCGTTCCTGCCCGAGCTCGGCATTATCGCGCTCGGCATGACGCTGCTCCTGACGGCAGGCGAGTTCGACCTTTCCGTCGGCGCGGTGTTCGGGCTGGCGCCGGTCGTGGTCATGCTTCTGGTGCAGAATGGCGGGGTGGATATCGGCGTCGCCCTTCTGGCCGGGCTTCTCCTGTGCATCGCGATCGGCGCGATCAACGGGCTGATCGTCACCAAGATCGGCATCTCGTCCTTCCTGGTGACGCTGTCGATGCTGCTCGTCGTGCGCGGGGCGGCGCTCTACATCACGCAGGGATTTCCGCTGAAATCCTGGGACCAGCCCGGCTTCTTCGTGACGCTGCTCGCCGGCAGCTTCAACATCGGCTCGTTCCGCTTCTACACCTCGCTGTGGTGGTTCATCGGCCTGTCGCTGTTTGCCATCTACATCCTGCGCTACGCCAAGCTCGGCAACTGGATCAGCGCCATCGGTTCGAACCGCAACGCGGCGGTGGCGCGCGGTGTGCCGGCGGACGCCGTCAAGATCTGGCTGTTCATCGCGACCTCGGTGCTGGCCGGGCTTGCCGGCATGATCAGCGCCTTCCGCATCTCCGCCGCCTCACCGGTGGCCGGCACCGGCTACGAGCTGGAAGTGATCGCCATGGTGGTGGTCGGCGGCACGGCGCTGACCGGCGGGCGCGGCACCATCCTGGGCACCATCGTCGGCGCGCTGATGCTGCGCGCCATCCGCAACGGCATCGTGCTGATCGGCGTACCGGGGCTTGCCTACAATATTTTCGTCGGCCTCATCATCCTCGCCATGCTTATCCTGCACGCTCTGCTGCAGAAGAACGCCGCAAGGGGCTGACGATGGAAGTGCTTCGGCTGCAGAATCTGCAAAAATCCTTCGGCAGCGTGCGCGCGCTGAAGAATGCCTCGCTGACGCTGAGGGAGGGCGAGGTGGTGGCGCTGCTCGGCGACAATGGCGCCGGCAAGTCGACGCTGATCAAGGCGATCTCGGGCGTGTTCCCCGTCGACCGTGGCGACATCTTCGTGCGCGGCGAGAAGGTCTCGATCCGCTCGACCCGCGATGCGATGGACCTCGGCATCGAAACCATCCACCAGGACACCTCGCTGGCGCCGGATCTCAGCATCGCGCGCAATCTTTTCCTTGGCCGCGAGCCGGTCAGTTTTGGCTGGCTCGGCGTGTTCGCGCCGCTCGATCTCGCAAAGTTGCGCAAGGCCGCTTCCGAACTGCTCAAGCGCGTCGGCATTTCGAAGAAGCTGGACGCCGATGCGCTGGTCTCGACGTTGTCGGGCGGCGAACGGCAGTCGATCGCCATTTCGCGCGCCATGCAGTTCGCCGCCAAGGTGATCATCCTGGACGAGCCGACCAACAATCTCGGTGTCGAGGAAACCCATGGCGTGCTGCGCTTCGTCAAGGAGGTGCGCGACGCCGGCCATTCGGTGCTGCTCATCACCCACAACATCCACCACGTGTTCCAGGTCGCCGATCGCATCATCGTCATGCGGCGTGGCGAGATCGTCGCCGAACAGACGGTCGCCGACACCGATCTCTTGACCGTGGAAAGCATCATCACCGGCGCCGACATGTCGGCCTTGCTCAAGGAGGCGAGGGCAAAGTGAAGGACGTCGCATGGTAGAGCTTTACGGCAAGACGCTGTCGCGAAGGCAAGTCGCCGAGCGGTCCGGCATGCTGTCGCAATTCGCCGGGGTGCGGCTGATGACGCTTGGCGACGGGGTGGAGCGCGGCATCCGCATGCTTGAGTTCCGTACCGGTTCGGGCCTGCGCTTCACCGCGCTGGTCGATCGCGCGCTCGACATCGCCGACTGCGACTATAGGGGCCAGGCGATCGGCTGGCATTCGCCGAGCGGTTTTCGCCATCCGGGCTTGCACGAGTATGAGGGGGAGGGCGGGCTCGCCTGGGCGCGCTCCTTTTCCGGCCTGCTCGTCACCTGCGGGCTCGACCACATACTGGGCCGGGAAGAAGTGCCTGTTGACACCTACAACTACCCCGGCAAGAAGACCGCGGTCCATTCGCTGCATGGCCGTGTCGGCACGATCCCGGCGCGGCTGACCGGTTATGGCGAGCGCTGGGAGGGTGACCGCTGCGTGCTGTGGGCCGAAGGTGTCGTCCAGCAATCGGCGGTGTTCGGCGAGGATTTGCATCTGATCCGTCGCATCGAGACCGATGTCGGCGGCAGCGAGATCCGGCTGTCCGACCGTGTCGTCAATCACGGCTTCAACCGCACGCCGCATATGTGTTTCTACCACGTCAATGTCAGCCATCCCTTGCTCGACGAAGGGTCGCGTTATCTGGCGCCGATCCGCGAAATTGTCTGGGCCGGCCATGCCGGCGAGCGCTACGAGGCGCAGAAGGTCGGCTACCGCACGGTGCCGGGGCCGCAGCTCGGTTTCAGCGAACAGGTCTGGCAGCATGAGATGGCGGCCGACGCCAATGGCGAGGTACCGGTGGCGGTGGTCAACGACCGGCTCGGTCTCGGCTTCGAAGTGGTGACGCGCAAGGACCAATTGCCTTGCGCCTATCAATGGCAGAACTTCCAGGCCGGGCAGTATGCGCTGGGCATTGAGCCTTCGACCCATCATGTGCTCGGCGATCTCGCCGCGCGCGAACGCGGCGAGATGATCTGGCTGGAGCATGGCGAAAGCCGGGGCTACGATGCGGTGTTTCGCGTCCTCGATGGCGCCGGCGAGATTGCCGCGGCCGAAAGCAGGATTACCTCTATCGCCAGGCAGCCGCGGCAGGATTATCCGCAACCGTCGGGAAATTTTGCGAGATTGAGGGCATGATGCGACAGGAATGCTCCGGCTGGCGGGCCGGAAAGCGGAGGCCGGTGTGATGGGCAAAAAACGCGACTACAGTCTGGTCGGCGAAAGCACGCGGCTTGCGGTCGAGACCGGCCTGGCCTCGGCCGAGTGGTACCACACCGACGTGCCGCGCAAGGCGATGAAGGAGCTGATGCAACGCTCCGACGGTCCGGCGATCCGCGACACGGTGATCTGGCTCGCCGTCATACTGGGCTCCGCCGCCGGCATCGTCTGGTTCTGGGGCTCGTGGTGGGTGGTGCCGTTCCTGTTCGTCTACGGCGTGCTCTACGGCTCGTCGAGCGACTCCCGCTGGCACGAATGCGGCCACGGCACGGCCTTCCGCACGCGCTGGATGAACGATGTCGTCTACCACATCGCTTCCTTCATGCTGATGCGCAATCCGGTGCAATGGCGCTGGAGCCATGCCCGCCATCACACCGACACCATCATTGTCGGCCGTGACGCCGAGATCGCCGTCATGCGCCCGCCGGACCTGCTGAAGGCGGCGCTGGCGTTCACCGGGATTCTCGATTTCCGTTATTCGCTGCCGACCCTGGTGCGCCAGGCCTTTGGCACGCTGTCGGAGGAGGAGAAGAGCTACATCCCCGAGATGGAGCAGCACAAGGCGGTGGTCGTCGCTCGCTGGCACCTCGCCATCTATGTCGCGACCATCGCGCTTGCGATCGCGCTGGGATCATGGCTGCCGCTGGTGCTGATCGGCCTGCCGCGCCTCTATGGCACCTGGCACATGGTGACGACCGGCCTGCTGCAGCATATCGGCCTTGCCGACAATGTCGTCGACCACCGGCTCAACACCCGCACGGTCTACATGAACCCGATCAGCCGGTTCATCTACTGGAACATGAACTACCACGTGGAGCATCACATGTTCCCGATGGTGCCCTATCACGCGCTGCCCAGGCTGCACGAACTGATCAAGCACGACCTGCCCGAGCCGAACCCTTCCATGTGGCATGCCTATCGCGAGGTCTGGCCGGTCCTGCTCAGGCAGCTGAAATATGAGGATTATTACCTCAAGCGCGAATTGCCGCCGACGGCGAGACCCTATCGCGGCGAATTCCACGAGGTCGATATGTCGGCGGCGGCCGAATAGCTGAGGAGACAGAGATGGCCGACTGGGTTGAAGCATGCGCGGTTGATGACATCGAGGAAGAGGATGTCATCCGCTTCGATCATGGCGGCCGCACCTTTGCGATCTATCGCTCGCCGGATGACGAGTTCTTCGCCACTGACGGCTTTTGCACGCATGAGAAGGCGCATCTGGCCGACGGGCTGGTGATGGACGACATCATCGAATGCCCCAAGCACAATGGCCGCTTCAATTACAAGACCGGCCAGGCCAAGGGCGCGCCGGTCTGCGTCAATCTCGCGACCTATCCGGTGAAGATCGAGGCCGGTAAGGTGATGATCGAGATTTGACGTGTGGCAACCGATCCAGGGGACATCTAAATGAGCCGAAAGAGACCGACCGTCGCCGATCTGCGCGCGATGAAGGGCAAGCGCCAGCTGACCATGCTGCGCGTGCTCAACCTGGACGAGGCGGAGGCCGCCGAGCGGGCGGGGGTCGACATCGTCTCGGTGCCGCCCGAACTGGTGCTCAACCCGCAATACCGCGATGCAGCACCCAGCCTGTTCACCATGCCGGGCGAGAATTTCTTCGAGATCGGTACGGCGGATGATTTCGTCCGCTGGGCGTTCCGGCTCTACAAAGCAAGCGCCGACGCGGTCTATTGCAGCGCCGGCTATGCCACGATCAAGCGGATGGCTGATGACGCCATTCCCGTCATCGGCCATGTCGGGCTGATCCCGTCCCGCGCGACCTGGACCGGCGGCTTCAAGGCGGTCGGCAAGACCGCCGATGCCGCCATTCAGGTGTTCGAGGCGGTGAAGCAACTGGAGGCGGCCGGCGCCATCGGCGCCGAGATCGAAGTGGTGCCGGTCGAGGTGGCCAAGGCGATTTCCGAGCGCACCTCGCTGATCATGCTGTCGATGGGGGCGGGCACCGGCTGCGACGCGCAATATCTGTTCGCCGACGATATCCTTGGCCAGAACCGGGGCCACATGCCCCGCCATTCCAAGGTCTATCGCAACTTCGCCGCCGAATATGACCGGCTGCGGGCGGAGCGGGTGGCGGCATTTTCCGAATATGTCGCCGACGTCAACAGCGGCGCCTATCCCGAGGACAGGCACGTCGTGCACATGGATCCGGCCGAGCTACGCCTGTTTCTCGACAAGGTCGGCCGGGGTTAAGGTCCAATTCCCGCCGGCAAGCGCCGCATGGAGCGCTTCGGCCTCGACACCGAGCGGCCGGTCTTCCTTGAGGGCAGGGACAAGCGCGCGCGCCGCCGCATGGATCGCGCCAGTGTGTGGCGCCAGCGTCAACCCTTCACGCAGATCCACCGCCTGCGCCGCCGCCATCAGCTCGAAGGCGATCAGCCGCCGCCAGAGCGCGATCATGGCAGCGCATTTCGAAACGGCCAGCGGCGTCTGCGTTGCGTGGTCTTCGACGCCTTCCGACACGGGCAGGAAATCGAGCATCACAGGATTGGCCTTGTGGCGGATGCTGGCCAGGATCGATGTCGCCGTCTTCTGCAGCGGCACGAAACCAGCAGAGGCCCCGCCGACCGGCGACAGATATTTGGGCAGGCCGTTGCGGCCCGAACCAGTGAGCTGGATGAAGCGGGCGACGCTTGCGGCGGCGCATTGCGCGATTGCCAGGCCAAGCGACTCGAAGGCGAGCGAAAGCGCGGCCGTGTGGAAATTGCCGGTCGACAACACCAGTTCGTCGTCACCGAGCACCAGCGGGTTGTCGGCGGCGGCGTTGAGTTCGATCTCGACGGCATGCTTTGCCTGACCGATTGCCTCGATCAGCGCGCCATGGATCGATGGCATGCAGCGGATCGACAGCGGGTCCTGTATGGTAGTCGGCGCGGGCGCCTCTTCGCGGGCGAGCAGATCATGCAGCGCCTTGGCGGCTTCCTGTTGACCGGCTGCGGGGCGGGCCATGTGCAGGCGTGGATCGAGGATGGTGCGATTGGCGCCAAACCCTTCCATGGTCAGCGCGCCTGCGTGCTGCTGCTGGGCCAGCGCCGACAGCGCATCGGTCACCGCAAGCGCGCCACTGCCGGCTGAGACCGCCGAGGCGTTGATCAGCGACAGTCCGTCCTTGGGCGCCAGGCCGATCGGAGCGAGGCGGGCCATCATCAGCGCCTTGGCGGCCGGCATGCGACGGCCCTGATAGTCGGCCTCGCCTTCGCCGATCAAGAGACGGGCTAGTGCCGTCATCAGCACCAGGTCGCCGGCACCGATCGAGCCGAGCGATGGCATCACCGGATGGACGCCGGCATTGAGTGCGTCGACCAGGGCGACAAACACGGCAGGCGACAGGCCGGAGCCGCCGGTGGACAGCATCGCCGCGCGGGCGACCATGGTTGCCCGCACGGCTTCCACCGGCAGCACTTCGCCGACCGCGGCGCTGCGCCCTTCCAGCAACTGGCGCTGGAAGGCACTGGCGTCGCCCTCGACCGTCGTGCCGAGATTGGCGCCGAGCCCGGTGTTCAGGCCGTAGATCTGCTGGCCGGAGGCGGCGGCCTGGTCGAGCACCTTTCGCGCCTTCTCCAGCCTGCCGATGACATCGGGTCCGATCTCTACCTTGCGCGCCTCGCGAGCGACGGTGGCGACATCGCTTGTGCTGACGCCGGTTCCGGTGAGGACGAGCGCGCTCATGCGAAGCGCAGCCTCTGGCCGATGCCTTTTTCTCCTGCCTTGGCCAGCATTGCCTTGCCCAGC
Source organism: Mesorhizobium opportunistum WSM2075 (assembly GCF_000176035.2). Lineage (NCBI taxonomy): Bacteria > Pseudomonadati > Pseudomonadota > Alphaproteobacteria > Hyphomicrobiales > Phyllobacteriaceae > Mesorhizobium > Mesorhizobium opportunistum. The sequence goes on from NC_015675.1 coordinate 3,504,527, forward strand.
GCAATGTCGGACAGCGACAGGCCGCGATGCCAGAACAGGATGGTTTCGTCATCGCTCTGGCGTCCGGGCTTGAGGCCGGCGGCGATCTGGCCGAGTTCGGCATGCAGCGTCTTTTCGCTCAGCCGGCCGGTCTCGACATGGGCGCGCAGCGAGCCGAACTTGCCGCCCTTGCACTGGCCCCAGTCGTCGACGACCGTCTTCTGCATGATGTCGGTCAGCGATAGCTCGACCGCGCTCATCGTGCCGTAGGGCACGACCAGCGCGCCAGGCTTGATCCATTCGGTCTTGAGCAGCGGTTGCGGCTCCGGCAGGCGCGAAGCCTCGACGACGATGTCGGCGCCTTCGACGCAGCTCTTCCAGTCGGCCACGGCCGTGACCTTCTTGCCGAGATCGGCGGAGAGCTTGGCGGCAAAGCCGTCGCGGCTCTCCGGGCGGCGCGAATGGACGCGGATTTCGTCAAAGTCGAAGAGATGATCGAGCAGGCGTACGTTCCAGTAGGCGGTGCCGCGTGCGCCGATATGGGCCAGCACCTTGGAATTCTTGCGCGCCAGATGTTTGGCGCCGATGGCGGTGACGGCGCCCGTGCGCATGTCGGTGATGACGGTGGCGTCGAGAATGGCGCGCGGCATACCGGTGCGCGGATCGAACAAATTGAGGATGCCGAATTCCGAGGGCAGGCCGTGCAGGTAGTTGTCGACGTAGTCGCCGACGATTTTCACACCCGCTGTATCGAGTGGCGCCACATAGCCGCGCAGCACGTTGAAATGGCCGTGGAAGGATGGATCCGGTTCGAGATGGACACGTGGTTCGATCACCGTCTGGCCCTTGCCCTGGGCGAGAAGGCCAGCCTCGACGGCGGCAATGATTTCGCCATCGGTCATGGCAAGGGCATCGATGTCGAGGGCATTGAGGTAGTCGATATAGATCGCCTTCATGTCAATGCGTGCACTTTCCTCGGTTGCCCCGCTCATCCCATAGCAGGCCACGGCGCGACACGAAAGTTTGTTGCGCTATCTATGGACGCTGCCTCCCAAATGCTGTTCAAACCGATCCGTCATGACTGCCATTCCCGAGACTGAAGCCTCGTCCGAAACGGCCACGAATGCGCGGCGCGTGGCGCTGATCGTCGCCATCGCCTTCTTCATGCAACTGCTGGATTCGACGATCATCTCGACGTCGCTGCCGCAGATGGGCGCCTCCTTCGGCGTGCCGGCGGTGGCGATGAGCATCGGCATCACCATCTACATGCTGACCATGGCAGTGTTCGTGCCATTGTCGGGCTGGCTCGCCGACCGCTTCGGCGCGCGCAACATCTTCCTAGTGGCGATCGCGCTGTTCACTTTGGCCTCGCTCGCCTGCGGCTTCTCGCAAAACTTGACCGAGTTCGTTGCCGCGCGCGCAGTGCAGGGGCTGGGCAGCGCGCTGATGACGCCGGTCGGGCGCATTCTCGTCCTGCGCAACGCCTCGAAATCCGAGCTGCTCAATGCCACGGCGCTGATCACCTGGCCGGCGCTGTTCGCGCCAGTGGTCGGGCCGGTGCTCGGCGGCTTCATCACCACCTATCTCTCATGGCACTGGAATTTCTTCATCAACATACCGCTGGGCGCGATCGGGCTGGCGCTGGTTGCGCGCTTCATTCCCGGCGACCGCGAGGCCGACCCGAAGCCTTTGGACTGGCCGGGGTTTTTCCTGACATCGGCGGGGCTCGCGCTGCTGCTCTACGGTCTCGAGCGCATCGCGCATCCGGAAGACGGCGTCTTGCCGACAGTACTGCTGATCGTTGCCGGTATCATCGTCTCCTGGCTGGCGGCGCGGCATCTCCGGCGCGCGCCGCATCCGCTGCTCGATCTTTCCTCGTTCAAGGTACTGACTTTCGCCATCTCGACGCTCGCCGCCGGCACCATCTTCCGGGTGGCAATCAACGCCACGCCGTTCCTGCTGCCGCTTTTGTTCCAGGTCGGCTTCGGCCTCAGCCCCGTCGATGCCGGCATGATGATCCTGGCCTATTTCCTCGGCAATCTAGGCATGGACGACGCCGACCTTGCGGCGTTTCGGCTTCCGCTCGGTGATGGTCGTCAACGGCCTGATCGCCTCGGCCTCGATCATGGCCTGCGGGGCGATTTCGCCCCAGACACCACAGGCATTGGTGGTGGCGCTGATGCTGGTCGCCGGCCTGTCGCGCTCGATGCAGTTCACGGCGCTCAACACGCTGGCCTTCGCCGATATCGAAGCGGCACAGCGCAGTTCGGCGGCGACGCTGTCGTCGATGCTGCAGCAGGTGGCGATGCTGTTCGGCGTCGCGGTGGCGGCCGCGATCCTCAATCTGTCGCAGATCGTGAGGGCCCAGCCGGCGCTCGACCTCACCGATTTCCGAATCGCCTTCCTGGCGATCGGCGTCATCGGGCTGGTGGCCGCGCTGCGATTTCTAGTGCTGCCGCCCGGCGCCGGCGCCGAGGTTTCCGGCCACACGCCGGGGAATTGAAAATCGAATTTTTCCGCCTGGCGCGGAGATAAATTCCGCCTTGTCCTTTCGCCTTGATCCAGCACTTTCGCGCACAGCTGACATGGCGCAATCAATTGCCAAAAATGCAGGCTTTTCCACGCATTGCGCCAGCTTAGGCTATCGATGCGTCCACTCTGCGAATATCGACATCAGGCCTCGTTCCGGACGCGGATTCATTTGACGAACTGGCGCTGAGCCGATTAGCTTTTGTTTTCGGGATGGCAGCGCTGCCATCGGGGCGAATACAGACATGAACGCGACCGGCTGGCCGAACTTCAGGAGCCTGAATCAGGAAGGCATTGTCTTTGCCATAGCGGTGGTGCTGTTCGTTGCCGCGGCGATCGGCCTGCCGGGCTTCATCGACCCCAACAATCTCGTCGCCATCGTCCGCTCGGTATCGGTGCTGGGGATCCTCGCGCTCGGCATGGCGGTCGTCATCATCGGTCGCGGTATCGACCTCTCCGCCGTGGCGATCATGGCGATGTCGGTCGCCTGGTACCTGCAATTGCTCAACACCGGCACCCCGGACGGGCTGGCCTTCGCCTATGTGCTGGCCGGCGTGCTCGCCATCGGCTTGCTCAATGGCTTTCTCGTTGCCTATGCCGATGTGCCGGCGATCTTCGTCACGCTGGCGACCGGCTCCTTCGTCTTCGGCTATGTGCGCTCGCAGCTGATCACGCAGGATGCCGTGCCGGTGCCGCAGGGCCATTGGGTCGAATTGCTGGGCGGCCTGCGCTTCCTCGACATTCCGATCGAGGTGTTCGTCTTCGCGGGGCTGGCCTTCCTGTTCTTCCTGTTCCTGCGCTACACAAAATGGGGCCGCTACATCTATTTCGCCGGCGACAATCCGGTGGCCGCGCGCAACATCGGCATTCCGGTGCGGCCAATGCTGGTGCTGCGCTACGTGCTCTCCGCTTTCGTGGCGCTGGTCGCCGGCCTTTTGACGGCGGCCAGCCTGCATTCGATCAACACCCGCATCGTCAATTCCACGCTGCTCTACGACATCGTGCTGGTGGCGGTGATCGGCGGCATCGGCCTGTCGGGCGGGCGGGGCGGGGTGCGCAACGTGCTGGTCGGTGCGGCGCTGATCGGCATTCTCTTGAACGCCATGACCATCATCGACATTCCGCTGCTCTACCAGAACCTGATCAAGGCAGCGATCCTGCTCGGCGCCATCATCGTCGACGGCATCATCAATCCACGTGACGAGCAGACTGCCCAGCAGGGCGACATTTAGACCGGAAGCGGACGGTTGGGGCCGGCCGCTAACAACAACGACCAAACCAGAGGATGTGACATGAAACTGATCAAGACTTTGATGGCCGCGGCAACGGCGCTCGCCGTTACCGCCTTCGTGGCGCCGACCTTTGCCGCAGACGATCCGGGTCCGGCTGCCTATGCGCAGGCGCTCAAGGGCAAGCGCGTCATGCTGGTGCCGTTGGCGATGGGCTTCGACCTGGCGCAAGGCTGGTCGCACTATCTGAAGACCGAAGTCGAGGCCTGGGGCGGCGTGTTCGAAACGCGCGATCCGAACTGGGTGGTCGACGCCGGCGCGCAAGCGATCACCGACGCGATCTCGTCGGACACCAGGCCCGATGTGCTGATCATCCATGCGCCCGACCTCAACTCCTACTCCAAGCTGATGAAGAAGGCGCAGGCCGCCGGCACCTATGTACTTCTGGTCGACAATCCCGCCAACTTTCCGGCTGACGCCTTTGTCGGCAGCGACTGGGACCGGCTTGGCCAGCTCGAGGCCGAAGCGGCGATCAAGGGCTGCGGCGAAAATTCTTCCAAGAAGATCGGACTGGTACAGGGCGACCAGGCGAACTCCTCCAGCCTCTACCAATATGCCGGCATCATGAAGGTGCTGGACAAGCATCCCGACTTCAAGGTGGTGGCCAAGCCCGACTCCAACTGGGATGCAACGACCTCGCGCAATGTGACGACGACGATGCTGCAGCAGAACCCGGACATCTGCTCGATCATCGATTTCTGGGATGGTGACGCCACCGGCGCTTCCGCCGCGATCCGCGACGCCAAGCTCGACGGCAAGGTGTTTTTGGTCACCACCGGCGGCGGCGAGAAGGCGGCCGACTGCGACAAGCTGGCCGACGGCACCTATGGTGCCGTGGTGATGACCGACCTTGCCCGGCAATCGGGCGACATGAACGCCATCATCAAGTTCCTGCTGCAGAGCGGCCAGCCGGCCGGCACCTCTCACACCTACATCTACACGCTGGAGAAGGCGACGACCAAGGCCGACCTGAAGCCCGACAGCTGCTGGGACCTGAAGGCGCTGCAGGCCGAAGCGGCGGCCAAGTAAGCCGATCCTTACAAACACCAGTCAATGAGGTGGCCGGATTGCCTGGCCACCTCTTTCTCTTGCCGTAGTGAGCCGATGTCCTTTCGCGAACGCCTCCAGTCCTGGCGCTACAATCTCGTGCCTGACCATCTGGTCGGCGAGATCCTGACCAAACGCTGGACCGACAACGCTATTCCCTTCCTGGCGCTGGTGGTGACATTGGCGACCTTCGGCTCGATCATTCCGGGGTTCTTCAAGCTGACCTCGCTGCAGGAATCGACCCGCCAGCTCGGCGAGTTCTCGATGGTCGTCACCGGCATGACGGTGGTCATGCTGGGCGGCGGCATCGATCTGTCGGTCGGCTCGATCTTCGCGCTGTCGTGCTTTTCCGCCGTCTATGTCTTCTTCATCTTGGAACAGTCAATCTGGCTGGCGCTGGCCGCATCGCTTGCCGCCGGTCTCGTCTTCGGCGCCATCAACGGTTATCTCGTCGGCTATCTGCGTCTGCGCGCCTTCCTGACCACGCTGGTGACCTTCATTTTTGGCCGGGCGCTGTTCGACATCCTGGTCACCACTTACGCCGCCGACGTCCAGCTTTCGACGGCGACCTCGGATGTGCTGGATTTCATCGGCGACAGCACCTTCTGGGGACTCTCCGTGTCGGTGTGGCTGGCCATCATCCTGGCCATCGTCACCCATGTCGCGCTGACGCGCTCGCGGCCGGGCTGGCACGTGCTGGCGGTCGGCGGTAGCAGGCGCTCGGCGCACAATGCCGGCATCCGCGTGCGCCGCACCGTGTTCATGACCTATGTCTTCTCCGGTTTCTGTGCCTCGATCGGCGGTTTCCTCATCGCCTGCCGGCTGAGCGGGGCAGGGCCGGGCACCGGCCTCAACCTCGAGATCATGGCGCTGACGGCGGCGGTGGTCGGGGGCGTCAGCCTTGGCGGCGGCCGTGGCTCGGTGATCAAGGGTCTGATGGGCGCGATTATCGTCTTGACGATGACCAACGGTCTGATCCGGCTGGGCTACGGCACCGGCACCAACCAGATGGTGCTGGGCATCATGCTGGCGGTGGCGGTGACCATCGACATCCGCTGGCTGAAGAACCGTCACAAGGTGCTGAACGAGGTCTATGTCGCGCCGGTCTATCTCAAGATGGGCGAGACGCAGTCCGCCGCGCCGGGCTCCGGCACGCCATATGAACTCGACAACCGGCTGTCGGCGGCCGACCATATCGGGCTTGGCGAACTGGAAGGGCCGGAGGATGTCATTCTCGACCGCGACGACAATCTCTACTGCGGCACGCGTCATGGCGAGATCGTCCGCTTTTTCGCGCCCGATTACGTCAAGTCGGAAGTGTTTGCCCATATCGGCGGCTTTCCGCTCGGCCTCGCCTTCGACAAATCGGGCAATTTGATCAGTTGCGTCGGCGCAATGGGGCTCTATTCCGTCTCGCCGGACCGCGAGGTGAAACGCCTGTCGGCCGAGACATCGCGGTCCTGGACCTCGATCGTCGACGACGCGCGGCTGCGTGACCCCAACGATTGCGATATCGCACCTGACGGCCGCATCTACTTCACCGACTCCACCAAGCGCTACGACGCCCATGACTGGGCGCTGGACTCGATCGAGAACCGCGCCACGGGGCGATTGCTGGTCTATGACCCGAAGGACGGGTCGACCAAGACGCTGCTCGACGGCTATCGCTACACCAACGGTGTGTGCATGGCGCATGACGGCAAGTCGCTGTTTTTTGCCGAAAGCTGGGCCTGCCGCGTGCATCGCTACTGGCTGGAGGGGCCGAAGGCCGGTACCGCCGAATGCGTCATTCGCGACATGCCTGGATATCCCGACAACATCAACCGGGCCTCGGATGGCAATTACTGGATGGCGTGGCTCGGCATGCGCACGCCGAGCTTCGACCTGTCGCTGCGCCATCCCGACATGCGCAAGCGCATGACGCGCCGGCTGCCGCAGGACGAATGGCTGTTTCCCAACATCAACACCGGCGGCGTGGTGAAATTCACGGAGAAGGGCAGCATCGTCGAGGCGATGGGCGACCTCACCGGCGGCGCGCATCCGATGGTCACCTCGATGCGCGAGCACAAGGGCTATCTGTTCGTCGGCGGTATCCTCAACAACCGCATCGGCCGCTACAAGATTTCAGGCGCCGACCCGAACTGGACCAGCCCGGCTTCCTATTGGGGAGCAAAATCATGATCCTCGATCCGATCCTGGATATGTTTCGCGGCAAGGCGGTGACCATCCCACCGCTGGATGGTGCGTTTCGGCCCAACACGCGGCTGGACGATGCGCCGGCTTTTGCGGAGCTAACCGAGCCGGATAATCTGCTGGTCCCCGGTGACCGGCTGCTGGCTTCCAGCGGCAACGCCATCTATTCGCTTGCCGCCGAAACCGAGCCCAAGGTGGTCGAGACCTTTTCGTCCCCCATCACGGCGTTGGCTCTGTCGCCATCGGGTGAACTGACCGTCGGGTTGGAAAACGGCAAGCTGCTGATTGGCGGCCAGGAGATTTCGCTGCCGGCTGCTGTCCGCTGCATCACCGCGCTTGCTTATGCCGAGGACGGCACGCTGTGGCTGGCCAACGGCTCGACCGACGATACGCCGTCGCAATGGGCCGCCGATCTGATGAAGAAGGGCGCGTCCGGTTCGCTGTGGAAGCGGGACCCGGCCGGTGGGGACTTCCGCAAAGTGGTCGGCGATCTCGCTTTCCCTTACGGTCTCCATCCCGTCGGCCGTGACATTCTGGTCAGCGAAAGCTGGCGCCATCAGCTCATCCGCCTTGACGGCGCGACCGGCAGCCGCGCGACGGTACTGACGCATCTGCCTGGTTATCCTGCTCGCCTGTCGCCATCCGCGGATGGCGGGGCGTGGCTGACACTGTTTGCGCCACGCAATCGGCTGATCGAGTTCGTGCTGCAGGAAAGGCACTACCGGCAGGACATGATCGACCAGGTGCCGCCGGCATACTGGATCGCGCCGGCGCTGGCCTCCAGCCGCAGCTTCCTCGAGCCGCTGCAATGCGGCGGCATCCGCACCATGGGCATCCACAAACCGTGGTCGCCGAGCCGCTCCTACGGGCTGGTGGTCAGGCTCGACCAGAGGATGCAACCGCAATTCAGCCTGCACAGCCGCGCCAACGGCACACGCCATGGCATCTGCAGCGTTGCGGAAAAGGGGGGCGAGTTGCTTATCGCCTCCAGGGGTGGCGACTGCATCCTTTCCGTCGACGCGGGAGGTTTCTGATGGAACCGATCGTTCGCCTGGAGAACGTCACCAAGAATTATCGCGGCGTGCCGGCGGTCAGGCAAGTCAGCTTCGAACTGCGCAAGGGCGAGATCCACGCGCTGCTTGGCGAGAACGGCGCCGGCAAATCGACACTGACCAAGATCATCGCCGGCGTCGTCGATGCCACTTCGGGCAAGATGTTCCACAAGGGTCGGGAGATCGCCTACGCGTCGCCGCATGCCGCACTTGAAGCCGGCATTGCCATGGTGTTCCAGGAGACCAGCCTGGTGCCGTCGATGACGGTGGCGCAGAACCTTTATCTCGGTACTGAAAAATTCCTCAACCGGCTGCGCGGCACGTATATTTCAGCACAGCAATTCCTGCAGTCGCTGAATTTTCCGGTCGATCCGAACGCCATGGTGGCGACGCTGGGTGCCGCCAAGCGGCAGATGGTCGAGATCGCGCGCGCGGTGCACCACAATGCCGAGATCATCATCTTCGACGAGCCGACGGCGACGCTGACGCCGGAAGAAAAGCGCCACTTCTTTGCGCTGATCCGGCGGCTGAAAGCGAGTGGCGTGTCGATCGTCTTCATCAGCCATGCGCTGGAGGAGGCGCTTGCCATTGCCGACCGCATCACCATTTTGCGCGACGGCGAACTGGTCATCACCGACGACACATCCGCCTTCGATCGCGACCGAATTGTCGCCGCCATGGTCGGCCGCACCTTGTCGGGACAGATCTATCGCCAGCGCGACGAGACCAAGCTGCGCAAGGCCGGCAAGAAGGTGCTGTCGGTGCAGGACATCTCGATGAGCAATGTCGTGCGCAACAATTCCTTCTCGATCTTCGAGGGCCAGATAACCGGCGTATTCGGGCTGATCGGCTCCGGCCGCACGGAGACGTTCAAGATCGTGTCGGGCATCTACAAGCGCGATTTCTTGCGCGGCGGCGCGATCGAACTGGACGACAGGCCGGTTCGTTATCTCGTGCCGAGCGAAGCCGTGGCCGACGGCATTGTCTACGTCACCGAGGACCGCAAGAGCGAAGGCATCTTCGAGACGATGGGCATCGCCGAGAACCTGTTTGGCGGCCTGCTGGCGGCCGGCCGCGAAAAGGCATGGGTGATCAACCAGCAGGAAATGCGGCAGCTTTCGGCCGAATGGACGAAGACGCTGAACATCAAGACGATCAACGACAATGCGCGCGTCGTCGAGCTTTCCGGCGGCAACCAGCAGAAGGTGGTGATCGGCAAGGGGCTGGTGCAGCAGCCGCGCATCGTCATCTTCGACGAGCCGACGCGCGGCGTCGATGTCGGCGCCATCGCCGAGATTCACCAGATCATCAACCGGCTGGCCGACGAGGGCCTCGCCGTCGTCGTCATCTCGTCCTACCTGCCGGAGATCATGAACCTGTCGGACCGGATTCTCGTATGCCGGCAAGGTCGGATCGTCGAGGAGTTTTCTCCGGCGGAAGCGACGGAGGAGAAGATCATGTATGCGGCGGTGCATTAGGTGGCGGGCAAGGCGGATGATCGCACCGTTGGATCGAACACCGGAAATTAGCCGAGGCATCCGTCATTTCGTCATCCACGGGCGGAGCAAGGAGCGTGGCGACGCAGCGCAGACCCGAGGATCCATGCCGGGACTCGGAAGCGCTGCCACGGTGCGGAATTCTGCTCCGCTGCACACTTCGATAGACGTCACGGAATGGATCCTCGGGTCTCCGCGACGGAGCTTCGCTCCTGCTTGGCCCTAGGATAAGGAAGGTGAAAAGCTTCGGCCAATCGTCAAGATCGTGTTTCGATACGCACGAAAACTGAATCAGAAGAGCCGACTAGCCATCTTTGCTCATGACCTGATTCAATTCACACGAAAGGAAACGCCATGGCCACCACTAGACTCCTGAGCGATGCCGAGGTCGAAAAAATCCCTGATGTGAAGGCGGTATTCGACGATATCCGCGCGACACGCAAATCGGATTTCGTCAACAATTTCTGGCGCGGATTGGCCAATGATCCCCCGGCGCTGAAGCGCATCTGGGAGCAGCTGAAAGTGGTGATGGTGGCCGACAGCGCCATCGATCCGCTGACCAAGGAGATGATCTACATCGCGGTGTCGACCGCCAATGGCTGTTCCTACTGCGTCCACTCGCATACGGCGGCGGCGCGCGCCAAGGGAATGACCGATGCGCAACATGGCGAGCTGGTGTCGATCATCGGACTGGCCGGCCAGACCAACCATCTGGTGACGGCGATGCAGATCCCGGTCGATCCGCAATTCGAGGTGAAGTGAGGGGAAGACCCGCGCTACACCGGCCGGTACACCTTCTCCGCCGTATTCCAGAAGATATCGGCCTCGGCGGCCGGACCATGCCTGGCCACCGCATCGCGGTGCGCCTTGATCAGCTCGGCGTGGCTGGTCCAGAGCTTCTCGATCGGGAAATTCGAGCCGAACATCAGGTGGTCGGCGCCCAAAATCTCGATTGCGTTGTCGACGATGTAGGCGATCAGCAGGGGATCGTTGCGGTGGACGAATGTGCCGAGGCCGGACAGCTTGGCGTAGAAATTGGGCGCGGCCGAGAGCGTCCTCAGGCCGGCCTTCCAGGCTTCGGTGGTTTCCGGCTCCATGTCCGTCAGCATGCCGGCATGGGTGAGGATGAAATTGGTTTGCGGGTTTTCGCCGACCAATGTCAGCCCATCCTTCATCTGGGCGGGAAAAAGCTGCAGGTCGAAGGACAGGCCGTAGTCCTTGAGCCGCGCCACGTTGGCGCGCACCTTGGGATCGATGACCTGGTCGGCCGAGGTGGCGAAGCGGAAGGCCGGCGTCTCGTGCCAGTGCAGTTGCATGCGCACGCCGCGCAGCAACTTGTATTTCATCAGCCGGTCGATCTGATGACGCACATCGTCCACCGTCATGTCGGCATAGCCGACAATGGCATGCGGCCAGCCGGTCTCGTCCGATGTCTTCTGCAGGAAGGCGACTTCCTTCTCGAAATCTTCCTTGGCCCAGTTGGTCTGGACATAGACGGCCTTTTCAACGCCCGAACCCTTCTGGTCCTCCAAAAACTCCGTGATCGGATAGTCGCGGCGGATCGGCTCGTAGGGGCCGAAGATGCGCGGCACCATTGGACCGACCAGCCAGGGCTGATCCTGCTGGCGCCAGATGTGGAAATGCGCGTCGATGGCTTTCTGCATCACGATACCCTTTTCCAGATGGTCTCGGCCGCCGGGGCGGGGCGGGCGAGTGACAGGATGAAATCGGTGAGGCCGGCGAGCGAGGAGCCGTCGACCAGATCGTCGAGAACCGGCAGGATGGCGCGGAGCGCCGTCGTTTCCGGCCGGAAGCGCGGGTCACCGGCCAAAGGTGTGGCGAGCGACAGCCGGAAGGCGCGGGCGCTCAGCCGGCGCATGGCTGTTTCCAGTTCGGCATGGTCGCCGCGCTCCAGCGCGTCGGAGAGGATGACGATCGCGGCACCGCGCGCGAAGGATGAGAAGCGCGGCACCGAGAGGAAGGCGAGCAGCGTCGGCCCCATGCGGGTGCCGCCGTCCCAGTCGTCGACCTGGGCTGCCGCACGGGCCAGCGCCTGATCCCGATCGCGGATGCGCAATGCCGCGGTGATGCGGGTCAGCCGTGTGCCGAAGGTGAAGATTTCGGCGCGGTCAGCGCCCTGCACGGCGGCGTGCGCCAGCTTGAGATAGTCCGCTGTGTGCAGCTTCATCGAGCCGGAGACATCGATCAGCAGCAGCAGCTTGCGTGGCACGGTCTGCCGCCGACGCAGCAGCGGCGAGGGGACATCGCCATCGGCACTGACGATTTCCCTGAGCGAGCGGCGCAAATCTAGCTTGCCGCGCGAATGGGTGCGCACGGTGCGGAAGGAGCGGCGGGCGGGCAGGGCGGCCGACAGTCTTCGGCGAAAGGCGGTCAGCCTGTCGTCGTCGCGTTGGAAATCGCGCATGCTCAATTGCTCGAGCGCCGAAGACAGCTCGCCGACCTCTTGTTGCTGCTCGGCTTCGATCCGCTCGTCGTCGGCGCCGCCATCATCCTTGATGCGGGTTTCCTCGTCGGCGTCGGCTTCGACCACGGCGGATGCGTTGCCATAGAAATGGCTCTGGAAATGCGCCTCGAATTCGTCACGGCGGTCGGGCGGTGGCGCCAGCGTGGCAAGGGCGGCCTCGCGTATGTCGGCCATCGAGCGTGGGCCGAGCAGTGTCACCGCCTGCATGAAGCTGGAGACTTGCTCGGGCGCGATGGCAAAGCCGTAGCGGCGCAGCAGGCGGGCGAAGCCGAAGAGGGGCACGGCGGCGCGGGGCAGGCTTGTTGCCCGCATCATTCTGTGTCGCCCCCCTCTGTCCTGCCGGACATCTCCCCCTCAAGGGGGGGAGATTGGCAGCTTTGATGCTTCGCTCAGCTTTGCGATGCTGGAGATTGGCGAAAGCCGCGATGGCGGCTGATCTCCCCCCTGGAGGGGGAGATGTCCGGCAGGACAGAGGGGGGCGCTGTCCCGCCAGCGTTGCGGAATGAGGTCCCGGCTCACGCCAGCGCCTCCTCGACGATGCGGCCGAGCTCCGGCGCGATATAGGACAAATCCTCCTCGTCCTTGATCAGCACGCCGATGGCGCGGCGGAAGGCTTCCGGCCATGGGCTGCCGCCTTTTTCGAGGATGGTGGCGGCATTGGCCCATTCGACCGCTTCGGCGATGCCCGGCGGCTTGGCCAGCGGCCGGGCACGGATGGTCTGCACGGCGGTCGCCACGGCGCGCGCGGTGCCTTCAGCGACATTGCCGGCACGCAGCATGATGATGCCGGCTTCGCGCTCGGCGTCGGGATAGCCGATCCAGTGGTAGACGCAGCGCCGGCGCAGCGCTTCCGCCAATTCGCGGGTGCGGTTGGACGTCAGGATAACGATCGGCTGAGCCGCGGCGCGAATGGTGCCGCGCTCGGGAATGCTGATCTGGAAGTCGGAGAGGAATTCCAGCAGCAGCGCTTCGAATTCGTGGTCGGAACGGTCGATTTCGTCGACCAGCAGCACGCGCTGCTCTGGCGCCTTCAGCACCTGCAGCAGCGGCCGCGCGATCAGGAAGCGATCGTCGTAGATGTCGATCTCATGCTCCCCGGCATGGCGGATGGCGAGCAGCTGGCGCTGGTAGTTCCACTCGTAGAGCGCGTGCGCGGCGTCGATCCCCTCATAGCATTGCAGCCGCACCAGATCGCGACCGAGCAGCTCGGCGATCGCCTTCGCGGCTTCCGTCTTGCCGACGCCCGGCGCGCCTTCGAGCAGCAGCGGTTTGCCCAGGCGGATCGCCAGGAAGATCGCGGTCGCCAGGCTGTCGTCGGCCAGATAGCGCGAGGCGGCGAGATGCTCGCCCACCGCCTCCGGCGAGGTCGCGACCGTTTCGGCGTTTGTCCCGGACATTTCGGGCCTCAGTTCGCCGCTTGCGCCTTGAGCGCGCGCAAGATGCGCTCAGGCGTGATCGGCAGCGTGTCGATGCGTACGCCGACGGCGTCGAAAACGGCATTGGCGACCGCCGGTATCTGCGGGTTGGCGCACATTTCGCCAGGCCCCTTGGCACCGTAAGGCCCGTCGGCCGAGGGCCGTTCCAGCACGATGATCTCGGTCTCGGCAAGGTCGCCCGGGCCCGGCATCAGATACTGGTTGAAGTCGGTGCCGCCATGGTCGCGGTTGGGATAGTAAGGCTCGGTCGTCTCGTAGAGCGCGTGGCTGATGCCCATCCATGAACCGCCGACGAGTTGCTGCTCGACCATTTTGGGGTTCAGCGCGCGGCCGATCTCGAACACGTTCTTCACCGTCAGCACGGTCACTTCGCCGGTTTCGTCGTCGACCTCGACCTCGGCCACCGTGCAGGCGTGCGCATAGCAGGTCGATGGTTTCATGGCCCCGGTCTCTTTCTCCGGATAGGAGCGCGGGATCAGGAACATGCCGCGGCCCGAGATCGAGCGGCCGCGCTTGAAATGCGCCGACAGCGCGACATCGAAGATCGAGATCGATTTCTGCGGCGCTCCCTTGACCAGTATGTTGCCCTGGCCGTCGGTCTCGAGGTCCGACGCATTGACTTCCAGCTCTTCCGCCGCCACTTCCAGCATCACCTGGCGGGCTTCCTTGGCTGCCTGGATGACGGCATTGCCGGCGCGGTGGGTGCCGCGCGAGGCGAAGGTGCCCATGCAATGCGGGCCGGTGTCGGTGTCGGCGGTGTCGACGACGACACGGTCCGTCGGCACGCCGATGGTCTCGGCGCAGATCTGCGCCATGATCTGCTTCATACCCTGGCCGAGATCGACTGATGACAAAGTCACCATGAAATTGCCGGTGGGTGTCGAATGGACCAGCGCCTGGGTCGGGTCGCCGCCAAGGTTCATGCCGGTCGGATAGTTGATGGCGGCAACGCCGCGTCCGCGCCTGATCGTCATCTCAAGCTCCCTTCGCGTAGGAGGACATCGCCATGTATTTCTCCGCCACGGGCCAGTTGGCGGCGCGCGAGGCCTCCTGCATGCATTCGATCAGGGCAGCCCCCTCGGTCGGCTGTCGATGCGCCTTCATGTCGCCGTCGCGATAGGCGTTGATGAAGCGGAATTCGAGTGGGTCCATGCCGATCAGCCGCGCCAGCTTGTCCATCTGCACTTCCAGCGCGAAGTCGCCGATGGTGACGCCGAAGCCGCGCATGGCCGAGGACGGCGTGCGGTTGGTGTAGACGCAGTAAGTGTCGATCCACACATTGGGGATGGTATAGGGGCCGGGATAGTGCCCCGCGCCCTTCTGGGCGCCATAGGGGGAGTGGCGCGAATAGGCGCCGGCATCGGTGTAGCCGGTGACTTTGCGCGCGACGATACGGCCGTCCTTCATGACGCCGTCCTTGATGACGACCTTTTCGGCGGCGCGGGGCGAGGAGATCTGCATCTCCTCCTCGCGGCTGTAGATAAAACAGACTGGTCGACCGGTTAATTTCGCGCCGAGGATGGCGATCGGCTCGACGATGACGTCGACCTTGCCGCCAAAACCGCCGCCGACCGTGCCGCCGACGAAGTGCAGCTTGCTGCCTGGCATCTGCAGGATGATCGAGGTGTTGTCGAGGGTGAAGAACATCGCCTGCGTGTTGGTGTAGCAGGTGAAGCGGTCGTTGCCCTCCGGCGCCACCACGCAGCCCGTCGTCTCTGTCGGCGCATGCTCGATCGGCGAAGACTGGTAGCTTTGCTCCAGTATGTGGTCGGCGCCGGCAAAGCCGGCCTCGACATCGCCGAAACGCACCTTGCGGCACTCGCCGCTGTCGTAGAGATAATAGTTCTGGCCGTGATATTCGTTGACGATGGGCGCGCCGGGCTTCAGCGCTTCCTCCATGTCGAAGACGGCCGGCAGCACCTCGTAGTCGACCTTGACCTTGGCGGCGGCCTCTTGCGCGGCGCGCTCGGTCTCGGCCAGCACCGCTACCACGGCCTCGCCCTTCCAGCGCACCTTGCCGTCGGCCAGGACCGTCTCGTCCTCGGGCCCGATCTGGATCAGTATCAGGATGGTGTAGACGTTGTGGGGCACGTCCTTGGCGGTCAGCACCTTGACCACGCCCGGATGCTTTTCGGCCTCCGAAATGTCGATCGAGCGGATGCGGGCGTGGTGGTGCGGGCTGCGCACCATCTTCAGGTGCAGCATGCCGGGAAAATTACGGTCGGCGAAGTAGGCGGTCTTGCCGGTGACGTGGCCGGGCGAATCCGAGCGTGGCCTGGGCTGGCCGATCTCGTGTAGGTCGTCCTTGCGGACATCGGCGAAGTAGCTCTTGCGCAGTTCCATGCTCTTGGTCCCCTCAGACCATGATGCCGAAAAGTGTGAAGCGGTTTTCGGACGACATCATGCTCTATCTCTTTGATTTAGAATCGGATTCAGGTTTCAGGTCGATTCGACCTGAAATCATCCGGCTCTAGGCGGCGTTCTGCGAATTGGCGCGCGCGGCGGTAAGCACCGCCTGGATGATCGGCTCGTAGCCGGTGCAGCGGCAGATGTTGCCCGACAGCGCCTCGATCACCTCGTCGCGGCTGGGGTTGGGGGTGTGATCGAGCAGCACCTTGGCGGCCATGATCATGCCTGGCGTGCAGAAGCCGCATTGCGTGGCGAATGTGTCGAGGAATGCGCGCTGCAGCGGATGCAGCACGCCGCCCTCGGCGAGGCCGGACGTGGTGGTGATGGCGGCGCCATCGCAGGTCTCGGCCAGCGTCAGGCAGGAGAGCCGGAGCTCGCCGTCGACGATGACGGTGCAGGCGCCGCAAGTGCCCTGATGGCAGCCGCCCTTCGGCGAGGTATCGCCGATCTTGTCGCGCAGGGCGTTGAGCAGCGTTGTGCCGCCTTCGATGAATTCGGTTTTTTCAGAGCCGTTGAGCGTGAATTGAACCGGGACTTTCGCCATGTTTCCTCCTTGCGCGCCTGCCCGAGCAATCGGACAGACGCGCGCCCCCCGACGGATGTTTAACCAAGCAATAGCCGGCCGAGATGGACCGGCAGGACTTCAGCGCGATACCAGGCACTGGCGATCGGATCGGTGATCGGCGAGATGCCTTCGCTTGCGGCAGCCAGCGCTGGGGCGATGCCGTCCTTGGTCAGGCTTCGGCCGAGCAGCGCCTTTTCCGCCGCCCTGGCGCGCATCGGGCGATCGGCCATGCAACCGAGCGCGATCCGCGCCGAGGAGACTGTGCCGTCGGCAGCCCGCTCCAGAACGGCGGCGATGCTGAGCACGGAGACACCCTTGGGCTTGATCCGCGACACTTTCAGGAAGCGGAAGCTGTCGGCACTTGGAAGTGAAAAGCTTACCGAGGTGACTATGACGCGGCTGTTGTTCCGCCCGGCCAGGAAGCCTTCGATGGGCAATTCGCCGTCATCGGTGCCGACCGTGGCATCGAGCGCCAGCAAGGCAACCGCGAAATCGCCATAGGGTGAGGGCGCAAACAGATTGCCGCCGACGGTTGCCATGTTGCGGACCGCCGGACCACCGACGGCGCGCGCGGCCTTGGCGAGCGGGCCCAGTTCAGAATGGCGGGCGATCGCCGCCATGGTCACGGAAGCGCCGATGCGGGCCTTGCCGCCGGCGACCGCAATGGCCGACAGGGCCGGGTCGGTCGACCTGACAAGGCCGGAAACCGAGACGTCGCCTTCATTGGCCGCGCGGATAACCAGCGTGCCGCCGCCGAGATAGCGGGTGCCGGCCGCCTTCAGCGCCGCGTTCGCATCCTTTACCGTTGCAAAAGTCTGCAGTGCCAGCGCCATGGCCCGCTCCTTCAGCTCTGGCCGGCGAAATGGCTTTTCAGGGCGTTGAAGCCGCCCTGGAAGACATTCGTGCCCATGCCCTCGGCCAGCTTGTCGGCGTCCTCGGGCGCGGCGTCGAAGCTGGCTGTCCATTCGGCATAGGTGCGGTCGCCGTCGGTGACGCGCCTGAGCTGCAGCGTTGCCTTGTGGTTGGTCAGCGGTTGCGGCGTTTCCAGGATGGAATAGCTGACGAGGAAATTGTCATCGGAGAAATCGAGCAGTTTTTCGCGCAGGCGCGCGCCGCTGGCGAGCTGGAAGTTGCGCACGCAGCCAATCGTCGAGGCGTCCTTGCCGTCCTCGATATGGCTCTCGACCATGCGCGGATGCCAGCCCGGCAGGCCGTTGAAGTCGCGTATGCGCGCCCAGACCTTTTCGACCGGCGCGTCGATGACGCTTGAGATGGTGACTTTCGGCATATGATGTTCCCTTGCGAATGCGACAGTCGGGCAAGGGTAGGGCGGCCATTTCAAGGGCGCTTATCAATGCGTCTTGGGCGCGTATCAAGGAGTCTGAAAAACAGGCGTCGGGGCTCAGGCAGTTGCGCGCGCGGCCTCGCGGTAGAGCGTCGGCGGCACGCCGACATGGTCGCGGAAGAAGCGCGAGAAATTGCCTTGCGTGGTGAAGCCGAGGTTGCAGGCGACCGAAATCAGCGGCTCCTGCGACCACTGCAGCTGCCGCACCGCTTCCTCCATGCGCAGCGTGTTCCAGTAGACATTGGGCGTCAAATTGGTCTGTTCCTTGAACAAAGCGAAGAAATGCGGCCGCGACAGGCCGACGCTGCGCGCCACGTCGTCGAAGGAGATGCGCTCGCAGACATTGGCCTTCATCAGCTGGATCGCCTTGCGGACGCGGAAATCCTGCATGGTGCTGATGCGGGCGCGCGCCTCCTGCGGCGCCGAGGCGTCGGCGGCATCGAGCACACTGTCGATGAAGCGCTCGATCTCGTAATTGGCGACGTCGTCGATGCTTTCATTGTCGGTCAGATGGTCGAGCAGGCTGGCGGCAGCCTGGTGCAACCAAGGTTCCAGCGTGATTGCCGCCTGCGAAAACAGCGGTGCGGAAGAGGGCAGGTCGCGGCGGCGGCGTGCCCAGTCGGGATCGATATAGAAGGCGAGAAACAGACCGGGCGTCCCGTTCTGCGACAGGACATGGCTGTGCGGCTGGAAGGAATTGATGCCAGCGGCGGTGCATGGTCCGAGCCGGACGGTCTCTCGGCCGATGGTCATCTCGCCGGCGGTGCCTTCAAGCCAGATGATCAGATGTGCCTCGACATGGGCATGGGTGACGAAGTCGCTCGCGACATTCAGGACAGAAACATGTCCGAACCGGCCCCAGTAGAGCCTGATCGCTTCCGTCATGGGTATATCCTCCCGCAGGCGACTGGCCTCCCTTCGCCTGCATCCAGGATTGTGCGGCCGGTTGTCCGCTTCCGTCAAGCTATCGGCTGTTAGCCGATAGCCATGACAGGCCGCTTCAGCCGATTTTCAGACTGAACGATAGGAACCAGAACGAATAACGCTTCGCCCTTCTCACTGTGGGAGAAGGACGGGGTCCCTTGTGGGAGAAGGACAGGCGCTTGAGCTTCAGTCGCTGCGTCTGAAATTGCGGATGCGGTCGAACAGCACGGCCATCAGAATGGCGCCGCCGATGAACACGCCCTGCCAGAAGGCATTGATGCCGAGCAGGCCAAGGCTGTTGCGGATCACCTCGATGAGGGCCGCACCGACGATGGCGCCGAAGGCGGTGCCGACGCCGCCGGCCAGATTGGCGCCGCCGATGACGGTGGCGGCGATCACCTGAAGCTCCATGCCGGTGCCGAGATTGGTGGTGACGGCGCCCAGCCACCCGGTCTGGATGATGCCGGCAATGCCGGCTGAAAGCGCCGAGATCATGTAGACGGCGACCTTGATCTGCTTCACCGGGACGCCGGTCAGCGTCGCCGCATGCTCGTTGCCACCGATGGCGAAGATGTGGCGGCCGAATTTGGTCCAGCGCAGGATGAAGCCGGTGATCAGCCCCAGCAGGATCATGTAGAGCACCGGATTGGCGATGCCGAACACCCAGGCGCCGCCGCCGAGCGCCAGAAGCTTGTCGTGGTCCGGGCCGAATTGGAAGACGACGGTGTTGTTGGAGGCGACCATGGCCAGGCTGCGGGCAATCGATAGCATGCCGAGCGTCACCACGAACGGCGGAAAGCCGAGATAGGCGATCAAAATGCCGTTGAAGGCGCCGATGGCGAGCGCGGTGGCGATCGAAGCCAGGATGCCGACCTCGATCGAGTAGCCGGCATGCATGGTGACGGCTAGCACCATCGACGACAGGCACAGCACCGAGCCGACCGACAGGTCGATGCCCCCGGTGATGATGACGAAGGTCATGCCGAGCGCGATGATGGCGACAAAGGTGATGTTGCGGGTGATGTTGTAGAGGTTTTTCGATGTGGCGAAGGCGTCGGTTGCGAACGACAGGAAAATGCAGGCCAGGATGACGGCGATCACCACCCAGAAGGTCTGGGTGGAGAACAGCCGCGACAGGAAACTGTGCTGCTTCTGTGCGATCGTCTGGTCAAGGGTGGCTGCCATTATCGACCTTTCCTGCCGGCTGCGATACGCGCCAGCCTGGTGAAATTAGCCGCGCTCACGAGACCTGCTCGATGGCGCCAGTGATGAGCCCGGTGACTTCCTCGGGCGAACTCGATGCGATTGCCTTGTCGGCGACCTTGCGTCCGCGCCGCATGACGATGACGCGGTCGGCGACGTCGAACACGTCGGGCATGCGGTGGCTGATCAGCACCACGGCGATGCCCTGGTCGCGCAGATGGCGGATCAGGTTGAGCACTTCGGCGACCTGCCTGACCGAGATCGCCGCCGTCGGTTCGTCCATCAGCACGATCTTGGCTTGCGACAGCATGGTGCGGGCAATCGCCACCGCCTGGCGCTGGCCGCCCGACATCTGCTTGACGAGATCGCGCGGGCGGGTCTCGGATTTCAACTCGGCGAAGAGCTGGCCGGCGCGTTTGTACATGGCGGCATAGTCGAGGATGCGGAATGGGCCGACGCCGCGCCGCAGTTCGCGGCCGAGATAGACATTGGCGGCGGCTGTCAGATTGTTGCAGAGCGCAAGGTCCTGGTGGACGATCTCGATGCCGTGCTGGCGGGCTTCCGCCGGCTTGTTCAGGATCAATTCCTTGCCGTCCATGCGCATGATGCCATGGCTCGCGTGGAAATTGCCGGCGATCATCTTGACCAATGTCGATTTGCCCGCGCCATTGTCGCCCATCAGGCCGACGACCTGGCCGGGCTCGATCGACAGCGACACGTCGTTGACCGCCTGGATGGCGCCGAAATGCTTCGAGATATTGGTGAGTTCGAGAACCGCCACCAGCCTATTGCCTCCCATGTTTGCCGCATACCCAAGCTAGGGTGCTGCCTTCACGTCGCGCTCCCAGATCCTCCCGGAACCAGCGATGACCGGCATTTACGCGAATGGCCGCGCGGGCGTCAATTGTCGCATGCACAAGAAAATCCAATTGTCAGACGAATAGTTTCGTGCTGTTTTGAAAAATCAGTTTTGTAGGACAAATTGCAATTGACGTTGGCCGTCCGCCGTTATTAGCTGGGAGCCGGAGGAAGATACGCTGGTTCCCTTGACGCCATCATCGGCGACGGGAGCGGCTGGAGGTTATTATCGATCGTGCCGGCGAATGCCGGCCCGGTCGTATCTGAAAATGCTCATCGGCCTGACTTGATGGCACGAGCGCTCGCGCCTTCGTCATCTTGCATCCGGGCTGGTTTGTGTGGCGGGCACGCCGTGTCCGTCTGTTTCCAAGGGAGGACTGACATGAGGAAAACACTTTTGCTCGCCGCCGTCGCCGCCATGGCGTTGGGCGCCGGGCCGGCATTGGCCAAGAAGCAACTCGTCATCGTGGTGAAAGGTCTCGACAATCCGTTCTTCGAGGCCATCCACCAAGGCTGCGAGAAGTGGAACAAGGAAAACGCCAGCTCGGAATATGAATGCTTCTACACCGGCCCGGCGTCGACTTCCGACGAAGCCGGCGAAGCACAGATCGTCCAGGACATGCTGAGCAAGGCCGACACGGTCGCGATGGCGATCTCGCCGTCCAACGCGCCGCTGATCGCGCAGACGATCAAGTCCGCCAATCCGACGATCCCGATCATGACCGTCGACGCCGACCTTTCCAAGGACGACGCCGCGCTTCGCAAGACCTATCTCGGTACCGACAACTACCTGATGGGCAAGAAGATCGGCGAATACATCAAGAAGGCCAAGCCGAATGGCGGCACGATCTGCACCATCGAGGGCAATCCGGCGGCCGACAACATCCTGCGCCGCGCGCAAGGCATGCGCGACGCACTGACGGGCAAGGAAGGGCTCTCGGCGCTTGCCGGCGAAGGTGGCTGGACCGAAGTCGCAGGCTGTCCGGTGTTCACCAATGACGACGGCGCCAAGGGCGTTCAGGCGATGACCGACATCCTCGCCGCCAACCCCAAGCTCGATGCGTTCGGCATCATGGGCGGCTGGCCGCTGTTCGGCGCGCCGCAGCCCTATCGCGACCTGGTCGGCCCGCTCAAGGACCGGCTGGCCAAGAACGACTTCGTCATCGGCGCCGCCGACACGATCGGCGACGAGGTGGCGATCGCCAGAGACGGCCTTGTCACCGCGCTGGTCGGTCAGCGGCCGTTCGAGATGGGCTACAAGGCGCCGTCGGTGATGATCGACCTCATCGAGGGCAAGAAGGTCGACGATCCGGTCTTCACCGGCCTCGACGAATGCACCAAGGACACGGTCGACACCTGCATCCAGAAATAGGCTGCAACTTCGGGGCGCCCGGCGACGGGCGCCCCGTTCCATCGAACCTTCAGAAGACGCGGTAGCCGGGGCAATTGGCTCCAGCTTTGACGCGTCCAGAGTTTGAATTCGGCAACGGGATCGGCGCCGCGCAGATCCGGATCGATCCGGGCGACAGACGGCCGAACCTATTGGAACGTGAATGCCGGACGAAAAGGCAAAGAAACAAGCCAGCCGGGCCAAGGTGCAAGCCAACCGCGATCCGGCGGCGCGCAGAGTGGATGCCGCGCACTTTTCGGGGTCTAGCGTCCATGCCTCGCTGGCCAGCGAGATCGGCCTCAGGATCGTGCGCGGCGATTATCCGCCCGGCAGCATCCTGCCCAACGAAGCCAAATGGGCCGAGACCTTCAACGTCAGCCGCTCGGCGGTGCGCGAGGCGATCAAGATGCTGATGGCCAAGAGCCTTTTGGCATCACGCCCCAAGATCGGCAGCTGGGTCGAGCCGAAGGAGCGCTGGAACCTGCTCGACCGCGACGTGCTTGCCTGGTACGCGACCGCACCCGACCGCGAAGCGTTCCTGCGCACCGTGCAGGAGTTCCGTCACATCATCGAACCGGAAGCATCCGCCTTTGCCGCCATAAGGCGCAACGACGAGCAGATGGCCGAGATCAGCCAGGCCTGCCGCGAGATGGGCGAGGCGGCGAACCTGCCGGAACGCATCCGCGCCGATACACGCTTCCACCTCGCCATCCTGCGCGCCTCGGGCAACGACCTGCTGGTGCCGCTCGGCGTGTTGATCGAGTCCGCGCTCGACCATCTCTTCGTGTTCACGACGCGGCAGGTCGGCGACCAGCCGCGAGCGCAGAAATTGCACGAAGCGATCGAGAAAAGCATTCGCCTGCAGCGCCCGGCGGCGGCGCGCAATGCGGTGCACAAGCTGCTTGCGGACACCGATGAAGGGATCGGAAGGGGCCGGCGGTAAGGCCGCCTAGCTGCCCCAGCTCCTTGTTTTGACGCAATTTCCCTGGGGAAAGCGCTACGCACTTTCCCCGGGAAAACTGCTCTTTCAAATCGTCTGCTTCTTGCCGTCCTTCATGGGCATCAGGTCGACGCCGTTGACCTTGCCGATATGGGTGGCCAGCATCGGCACGAACTGCTCGGCCGGGCCTGTGGCATGGGCGCCGGCGAAGGAGTTCTTGGTGGCGTTGCCGAGCGGGTTGGCAATGCCGGCGGCACCCGCCATCGATTCCAGATAGGTCAGATCCTTGAAGGCGTTGGCGATGGTGAACTTGTGCGCGTCGCGATCGCCTTCCAGCGTCCAGCGCATGAAGGTCTGGTAAAAGCCGCAATCCATGCGGCCGTTGCGGATGACGCTGTCGAAACGCGGCGGCGAGATGCCGACCTTTTGCGCCAGGGCCAGCGCTTCGGAATAGATCGCGGCATAGCCCAGCGAGATGAAATTGTTGAGCAGCTTCATGCGGTGGCCGTCACCTGTGTCGCCGATGTGGACGATGCGGCCGGCCCAGGTTTCGATCACTGGCTTCACCCGGGCAAAGAGAGCGTCGGGCCCGCCGACCATCGCGTCGAGCGTGCCTTCCCAGGCTTCCTTCGGCGTGCGGCTCAGCGGTGCGTCGACATAGTCGATGCCCAGCGCCTTGAGTTCGGTCGCCAGTGCCACGGTCGAGACCGGATCGGAGGTCGAGCAATCGACGACGACCGAGCCTTTTCTCAACCCCTCCTTGAGGCCGCCCGGGCCGCGGATGATGGCCTCGACTTCCCGCGAACCGGTGACGCAGATGAAGACGATCGTCGATGCCGCGGCGACATCGCGCGAGGTCGAGGCTTCCTTGGCGCCACGGCCCAGAAGATCTTCCGCCGGTTTGCGGTTCTTGCGGCCGAGGAACGTCAGGGGATAGCCCTTGTCGACGATGTTCTTGGCGATCCCGTGTCCCATCAGACCAAGGCCGATGAAGCCGATCGTCTCGCGCGCGGCAGTCGTGTTCATGTTATCAGTCCTATCCCAGATTATTGATAATAGCGCCGCCGTTTTAGCCCTACGCGGTTGCAGAAAGCAATATTGTCTGACAATACACGGGAATTCCAGAGCCTGTCATGGAGACCACAATGACGAAGCGGATCATGTTCACCGGCGGCAGCGGCAAGGCTGGGCGTCATGTCGTGCAGTATCTTGTCGAGCAGGGCTGCCAGGTGCTCAACATCGACACCAAGCCGCTCGACAATCCCAAGGTGCGCACGCTGATCACGGATATCACCGACAGCGGGCAGGTGTTCAACGCGTTGTCGAGCTATATGGGCCTGCACGAATTCGACCCGTCGCTGCGCCCGCAGCCGGTGGATGCGGTGGTGCATTTTGCCGCCATCCCGCGCATCATGATCACGCCCGACAATGAGGTGTTCCGCATCAATGCGATGGGCACCTACAATGTCATCGAGGCCGCGGTGAAGCTTGGCATCCGCAAGGTGATCGTCGCATCCAGCGAGACGACCTACGGCCTCGTCTTCGCCAACGAGCCGCGGGACCCCAAATATTTCCCGCTCGACGAGGAGTATGATGTCGATCCGATGGACAGCTACGCTTTGTCCAAGATCGTCAACGAGAAGACGGCGCGGGCCTTCGCGCAGCGCAATGGCACCGACATCTACGCCTTGCGCATCGGCAACGTCATCGAGCCGCATGAGTATTCGCTGTTCCCGAAATGGTTCGCCGATCCGGGCTTCCGCAAGCGCATCGCCTGGAGCTATGTCGACGCGCGCGATCTCGGCCAGATCACGCTGCGCGCTATCGAGAAGGACGGGCTCGGCTACCAGGTGTTCAACGCCGCCAATGACGACACGTCGTCGGATCTGCCGACGGCGGAGCTTTTGAAGCGTTTCTATCCAGATGTGCCGGTCAAGGCGGAACTCGGCGAATACGAGACGCTGCTATCGAACCGCAAAGCGCGCGACATGCTGGGTTTCCGACCGGAGCATAGCTGGCGCAAATACGTCAAAACCGCCTGAGGCAGGTCGAGGTTCAGGTGATGCCGGCCTGACCTGAACCTCAACATGCGCCATCGAGCAGCGGAACGGGCTGGGCTGTGCATAGCGGCGGGCTTTGCGGCCCAACGGCCCGACAGTGCTTGACAGCTTCCGCAAACCGGCCTTTCTGAAGTCCATGCGGGACGCAAAGCCGAACAAGGAAAAATCGCCGAAAAAGGCTAAAGCCGCTGAGCGCCCGGCCGGTGTTCGGCGGTCCGACGCGGCGCGCATTCCCGGCTCCAGCGTCCACACATCACTGGCCAGCGAGATTGGTCTGCGGATCGTGCGCGGCGATTATCCGCCCGGCACCATCCTGCCCAATGAAGCCAAATGGTCGGAGACCTTCAGCGTCAGCCGTTCGGCGGTCCGCGAGGCGATCAAGATGCTGATGGCCAAGAGCCTTTTGGCCTCACGCCCCAAGATCGGCAGCTGGGTCGAGCCCAAGGAGCGCTGGAACCTGCTCGACCGAGACGTGCTCGCCTGGTACGCGACGTCGCCGGACCGCGAGGTGTTCCTGAAGACGGTGCAGGAGTTCCGTCATATCATCGAGCCGGAAGCGACCGCCTTTGCCGCCATGCGGCGGACCGACGAGCAGATGGCCGAGATCAGCCAGGCCTGCCGCGAGATGGGGGAGGCGGCGAGCCTGCAGGAGCGCACGCGCGCCGACACGCACTTCCATCTTGCCATCCTGCGCGCCTCGGGCAACGATCTGCTGGTTCCGCTCGGCGTCCTGATCGAATCCGCCTTCGATCATCTCTTCACCTATACGACGCGGGCCGTCGACGATCTCAACCATGCGCAAAAGCTGCATGAGGCGATCGAGAAGAACATCCGCCTGCAGCGGCCGGACGCAGCACGCAACGCGGTGCGCAAATTGCTGGCCAACACCGATCACGTGATCAAGTCGCGTTAGGCCCGGGCGCTAGCCTTCTTTCTCGCGGCCGAAGGCCACCCGCAGTTCGTCCTTGGCGTTCTCGAGCACCTTTTTGCGCGTAGCGGGCAGGTTTTTGCCGGCCCGGTTGATGTAGAAATTCAGCATCGACATGGCGGACTGAAACGGCTCGGCCTTGCGCCTGTGGCTGTGTTCGGCCGATCGCTTGAGCGAGGCAGCGATCTTCTTGGCATCGTCGGATTCGAAGACATGATCCTCGAGATCCATCGCGTTGCTGTGCTCGGTCACCTCGGCCGACCATTTTTCCTTGGCAGCGGTCATGGCTGGGACTCCTTTGCGGGGTTGCTGACCCGAAAACTCCACACATTGGCCTCGGTTCCCGCATTTCTTGTCCGCTCTGGAGCCACGGATTTGCCTGTCGTGGCGCTGCTGCGGTCCGAGAATGCGGCGATAGTGGGAGCGAACGGCAGCCGATTTCGAGATCGCCGACAGGAAACGCCTTGACCCGAACAGACTTGAGCGGACCGAGCCCCGGCATCGACAGTTCCTACGCCTGGATGCGGCTTGCCATTTCGATGCTGCTGGCGACGATCGGCGCCGTGGGCATGTGGGCCGTTGTCGTGGTGTTGCCCGCCGTGCAGGCCGAGTTCGGCGTCGACCGCGCCGCGGCATCGATGCCCTACACCGCAACCATGGTGGGCTTCGCCGCCGGTAATGTGCTGGTCGGCCGCGCCATCGACCGCATGGGCTACTGGATCCCGGCGCTGATCTCTTCCGTGGCGCTATCCGCAGGCCTCCTGTTGGCCGCGCTGTCGACCTCTATCCTGCAATTCACTCTTGCCCAGGGGGTACTGATCGGTGTCGGCACCTCGGTGATCTTCGGGCCGCTGATCGCCGACATCTCGCACTGGTTCAACCGCCGGCGCGGCGTCGCGGTGACAGCCGCGGCGGCAGGCAACTACCTTGCCGGAGCGATCTGGCCGACCATCATGCCGACAGTGATGAAAGCGGAAGGCTGGCGCTTCACCTATGCCGCCATCGGCATCTTTTGCCTGGTTACGATGGTGCCGCTGGTGTTGATGCTGCGGCGCGGCGCTCCGGAGGCCGCGGCCGCCGGCTCGCCGGGAAGCCGGCCGGTGCAGCCGATGCCAATGTCGCCGGCGGCGTTGCAGGCGCTGCTGGTCGTCGCCGGTCTCGGCTGCTGCGTGGCCATGTCGATGCCGCAAGTGCATATCGTGGCCTACTGCATGGATCTCGGCTACGGGGTGGCGCATGGCGCCGACATGCTGTCGATCATGATGGCGGCGGGAGTCGTCAGCCGGCTTGCCTCCGGCTTTATTGCCGACCGCATCGGCGGCGCGAAAACCTTGCTTATCGGTTCGGTACTGCAATGCCTGTCGCTGCTGTTCTACATCCCGTTCGACGGGCTCGCCTCGCTCTATGTCGTGTCGCTGGTGTTTGGCCTGTCGCAGGGCGGCATCGTGCCGTGCTATGCGATCATCGTGCGCGAATATTTGCCTGCCAAGGAGGCCGGCCAGCGTATCGGCATCGTCATGATGGCGACGATTTTCGGCATGGCGATCGGCGGCTGGATGTCGGGCTGGATCTACGATCTGACTGGCTCCTACGCCGCAGCATTCCTCAACGGCATCGCCTGGAATTTGTTGAACATACTGGCCATCGGCCTGTTCATGTGGAAGGCGAAGCACAGGGCCGTCGCAGTCATCTGAGTTAAAGGGCGCGGTGCGCTGCGGAGTGCCTCGGCTTGACAACGGACAGGCACTGCGCGACGCCAAAGGCCGAAGGGTGCGGCAACGGGCCGGTGACATGGCGACAGATCAGATGATCGTATTGCGGGTCCGCTTCGGCGGACATGCGCACGGGCCATGGCCTTGATCAAGCCGCGCTCGCGCCGGGGCGGCGGCCGCCCGACCATATCCGATGTCGCGCGCAAGGCCGGCGTCGGCGCCATCACCGTGTCGCGCGCGCTGCGCGAGCCGGAGCGCGTCAGCCAGGATTTGCGTCGCCAGATCCAGGCCGCCGTCGACGAACTCGGCTATGTGCCGGACCCCAATGCAAGGGCGCTGGCCTCGGCGCGCGCCGAGGTGTTCGGCGTGCTGGTGCCTTCGCTCACCAACAACGTTTTCGCCGAAGTGGTGCGCGGCATCTATGACAGCCTGTCGGCCAGTCCGTTCCGCATCCAGCTTGGCAACACGCACTATTCCGGGCTGGAGGAGGAGCGGCTATTGCAGCTGTTCGGCTCGCAGCGGCCTGCAGCGCTGATCGTGGCCGGCATCGATCAGACGCCGAGTTCACGAAGACTGCTGGAGAATGCCGGTTGCCCGGTGGTGCAGGTGATGGAGATCGGCCCCGATCCCGTCGACATGATGGTCGGTTTTTCGCATCTCGACGGCGGCAGAACGGCGACCGAGCACCTGATCGAGATGGGGTATCGTCGTGTCGGCTTCATCGGCGCCCGCATGGATCCGCGCTCGCAGCGCCGCCTTGCCGGCTACCGGATCGCCATGGAAAAAGCTGGCCTGTTCGATCCGCGCCTGGTCACCACCACGCCGGTGCCGTCCAGCGTGTCGCTCGGCCGCGAACTGTTCCGGGATGCCCTCGCCAAGGTTCCGACGCTCGACGGTGTGTTCTGCAACAATGACGACATCGCGCTCGGCGTGCTGTTCGAATGCCACCGCGCAGCGATCGACGTGCCAAAGACCATCGGCATCGTCGGCTTCAACGATCTCGACATGATGCAGGTGGCGTTTCCCTCGGTCACCAGCATCCGCACCCATCGCTATGAAATCGGCCGGCGTGCCGTCGCCATGGCGCTGGCGGCGATCGGCGGCGACAGGCCGCAGCAGCGGGTCGTCGATCTCGGCTTCGAGCTCAAGCGCCGCGAGAGCACTGCCCGCTGAGTATCTTAGAGTCCGCTGAAATGAGACTTTACAGCCTTTCTTGGTAGCGCTACCATTCCGCGCTCGCGAAAACTCACAAGAGGAACAACTCTGTTTATTATACATAAGCGACAGAATGTTTCTTGTTTATTATGGATAATATGATAGTTTTCGTAGCCGCTTGAGGGAGCGACAAGGGAGAGGATCAGGTCGGCGTTGACCGCCTGAAACAGCGGCGGGCCAAGGCAGGAGGTGCTTGAGCAAGCGCGTCAATTGTACTGCAGCCAACAGATAAATCAGAACTGCAAATGGGAGGAATATCGATGATCAAGTCACTCGTTGGTGGCATCGTTGCCGCCACTGCATTCGTCATGTTGAGTTCGGCGGCGATGGCCGCGGGGCCCGAAGTCGTCAAGGGGCCGGCCGCCGAGCCGGACTGTTTTGCGCCCTGGGCCGCCGATACCCAATTCTTCAAATTCCCCAAGAAGGACGGTCCATACCGCATTGCGCTCGCCAACGGCTATATCGCCAACACCTGGCGCATCCAGATGGTGCAGACCGCCAAGGCCTATGCCGCACAGCCGGATGTCGCCAAGAAGCTGAAGGAATTCAAGGTCGTCTCGACCGGCGAGGACGTTCCGGCGCAGATATCCGCGATCAACAACTTCATCGATTCCGGCTTTGACGCGATCGTCGTCAACGCGCAGAATCCGACCGCCTTCGGACCGGTCATCAAGCGTGCCAAGGAAGCCGGTGTGGTGCTCGTCGCCTTCGACAACATCCTCGACACCAAGGATGCCATCAACGTCAATGTCGACCAGAAGGGGCTTGGCGCATTGTGGGGCAAGTGGCTGGTCTCGCACGTGCCGAACGGCGGCAAGGTGCTCGAAGTGCGCGGCGTTGCCGGCACCTCGGTCGACACCGACCGCCATGCCGGCATCCATGAGGTCCTCGACGGTTCCGGCAAGAAGTGGGCCGTCACCGAGGTGGTCGGCAAGTGGGACGATGGCGTGGCCCAGAAAGCGACTGCCGACGCGATCGCCACCAATGGACCTTTCGACGGCATCACCGGGCAGGGCGGCGATACCGGCATCGTGCAGGCGATGATGGACGCCAAGCATCCGTTTGTTCCGTTCGGCGGCGAAACGGAGAATGGCTTTCGCAAATTCTGCTCGGCGCATGCGGCGGATGGGCTCAAATGCTCATCGGCCGGCACTGGTCCTGCCCAGGTGGCGGTCGCCATCAAGACGGCGATAGCAGCCCTCGAAGGCAATGTCGTGCCGCAGTCGGTCAAGCTGCCGTTGGCAATCGTCGAGGATCCCAACTTCAAGGCAGGCCAGGATTTCTTCCCCGACCAGTCCGACAATTTCTTCGTCGGCAATTCCTTCCCGACCTGCGGCATCAATTTCACGGCCCAGGAGATCATGGGCCAGACCAAGGAAAACAAATAATCCGACCGGCCGATGCCGCGGGAGAAATCCCGCGGCACCGGCCGCTTGTTCCAATCGCAAATTACCCTTGGGGAGGGCTGATGGACGGCGCGGTTCCGCTCTTGCGCATGGAAGGCATATCCAAGCGCTATGGCGGCGTACGGGCGCTGGAGAAGGCTGATCTGTCGGTTTCTGCCGGCAGCATCCACGCCATCCTCGGTGAAAACGGCGCCGGCAAATCCACATTGATCAAGGTCATGGCCGGTGTCGTGGCGCCCGACGAGGGCCGCATGATGCTGGACGGGCGCGAGGTGACCTTCGCTTCGCCGGGTGCGGCGAACAAGGCCGGCATCGTCTGCATCTTCCAGGAATTGTCGCTGATCCCCGAACTCAGCGTCGCCGACAACATCGTCATTTCCGATCCGCCCAAACGCTTCGGCATGATCGACCGCAAGGCGCAGCGCCGCATCGCGGAAGATGCGCTGGCGCGCGCGGGGGCAGCCGATATCCACCCGCTGGCGTTGGTGAAGGACCTGCCGCTGTCGCGCCGGCAAATGGTCGAGATCGCCAAGGCCTTGGCGCGCAAGCCACGCATCCTCATCCTCGACGAGGCGACCTCGGCGCTGACGGCGGCGGATGTCTCGAGGATTTTCGAGGTGCTCAAGCGGCTGCGCTCGGAAGGGCTGGCGCTGCTCTATATCTCGCACCGCATGAATGAGATCGCCGAATTGGCCGACCAGTGCACGGTGTTTCGCAACGGCCGCAATGTCGCCAGCTACAAGGCCGGCTCGAAGAGCGACAATGAGGTGGTCGAACTGATGATCGGCCGCGAATACAGCCACATCTTTCCGCCCAAGCCGACGGCGGTGCCTGCCACCGCCGCCCCCAGGCTCGAGGCCCGCAAGCTTTCCTGGGCCGACCGGCTGGACAACATCTCGCTGACCGTCAGGGCCGGCGAGGTGGTCGGTCTCGGCGGCCTCGATGGCCAAGGCCAGCGCGAATTGCTGCTCGCCTTCTTCGGCGTGCTGCGCGGGCTGTCCGGTCAAATCCTGATCGACGGCAAACCGGTGGCGATCGCCAGTCCATCGGCCGCCCGCGATGACGGCATCGGCATGGCGCTCATTCCCGAAGACCGCAAGACGGAAGGGTTGATGCTGCCGATGACGGTGCGCGAGAACCTGTCCTTCGCCGCGCTCGACCGGCTGTCCAGGGGCGGCATCATCGACCGCACGGCCGAGCAGCGGCTGATCGACGACATGGTCGGTCTTCTGGCGATCAAGACGGCGGGGCTCGACATTCCGGTCGGCGCGCTGTCGGGCGGCAACCAGCAGAAGGTGGTCATCGCCAAATGGCTGATGCGCCAGCCGCGCATCATCCTGCTCAACGATCCGACGCGCGGCATCGATGTCGGCACCAAGCAGGAGCTCTATCAGCTGATGCGCAAGCTGGCGGATGCGGGTGCGGCGATCCTGTTCTATTCGACCGACTATGACGAGCTGATCGGCTGCTGCGACCGGGTGCTGGTGCTCTATGACGGGGCGGTCAAGCGCGAGCTGGTCGGCGCCGAGATCACCGAGCGGGCGCTGATATCGAGCGCGCTCAACATTGATGGCAAGGAGAGCCCGGTGAGCCTGGGAGCAAGTGCGTGAAGGATTGGCGCTACTGGCTGGCCGAGCAGCGCGGAACGCTGCTGGCGCTCGGCATCTTCATCGTCATGTTCGCCATCTACAGCGCGAACCATCCGGCCGGCTTCAGCGCCAATGTCGTGCAGACGGCGGCGAACAAAGGCGTGCTGCTCGCCTTCGTCGCCATGGCGCAAACGCTGGTGGTGATCACCGCCGGCATCGACCTGTCCGTCGGCATGATCTTCCTGCTTACCAATTGTCTCGCCTCCTGGCTGGTGGTGGGGACGCCGATGCAGACGGCGCTCGGCGTCGTCGCCGTGCTGGCGGTCGGGCTGTTGTGCGGCGCCATCAATGGCGCCATCGTGATCTACGGGCGGCTGCAGCCGATCGTCGCCACCATTGCGACGGGCGCTGTCTATTACGGCATCGGCCTTCTGCTGCGGCCCTTTCCGGGTGGTTCGGTCAATGAGGATTTGGCCGATGCGCTGACCGGCCGCGTTTTCGGCGTGGTGCCGGCGAGCCTTGTCGTGCTGCTGGCCGTCGTGCTGGTGGTTTGGGTGCCGTTCAGCCGCTCGGTGCTCGGCAGGGCGGCTTACGCGGCCGGATCCTCGGAGACGGCCGCCTACATGTCCGGCGTGCCGATAAGGCGCGGCAAGTTCGCTGCCTACGCGCTGGCCGGGCTGCTGGCCGCGATTGGCGGCCTGTTCCTGACCTTCTTCACCTATACGGGCGAGGCGGCCTATGCCAGCGGCAACGCCTACACGCTGTTTTCGATCGCCGCGGTGGTGCTGGGCGGCGTCTCGCTGTTCGGCGGCAAGGGCAGCGCCATCGGCGCGATCTTCGGCGCGCTTGCCTTTCGCACCATCGGCGACCTGTTGTTCGTGTTTGATTTCGATCCGCTCTGGCAGCCCTTGTTCCAGGGCGTTATCCTGCTGGTCGCCGTCAGCCTCGGCGCCTTCGCCCTGTTTCGGGTCCGCAACCGGCTGGAGTGGTTCCTGTGAGCGAGACGACCTTGGGCGGCATTGCCGGCCGCATGCCGAAATTCATCCGCCGCGCCGATCCGGCGGTGCTGACGGCTTTTGCCTGCATCGTGATGCTGCTGTTGCTGGGCAGCCTCTATTCGCGCAGCTTCCTGTCGCCTGAATATCTGCTGCAGCAGCTGAAAGTGGCATCGTTTCTCGGCGTCATCGCCACCGGCATGATGCTGGTCGTCCTGCTCGGCCAGATCGACCTGTCGGTACCATGGTCGGTGGCGGCAGGCGCGATGATGGCCTGCGCGGCGGCCGCCTACGGTCCGGTCGGGGTGGCGCTGGCCATTCCGTTCGGCATCTTCTGCGGCGTGCTGATCGGCATCGTCAACGGCATTGGCGTCGCCTATCTGCGCATCCCCTCGATGATCATCACGCTTGCCACCAACGCCGTCGCGCAAGGGCTGATGGTGGTTTACACCGGCGGCTTCTCGCCTCAGGATTCGGCCACCGGCGCCATGCGATACCTGGCCACGGGCTTTGCCATTCCGGCGGTGCCCAATGCGGTGATCATCTGGGCGCTGATCGGCGCCGCGATGGTGTTCGTGCTGACCCGCACCGCCTTTGGCCGCACCGTCTACGGCATCGGCAACCGCGAGCGCGCCGCCTATCTCTCGGGCATCGACACAAGACGCGTGGTGATGATCGCCTTCGCCGTCTCCGGCGGGCTCTCCGCCTTTGGCGGCGTGCTTCTGGCCGGCTATGCCTCCAAGGCGGCGCAGTCGATGGGCGACGCCTACCTCCTGCCGTCGATCGCTGCCGTGGTGCTGGGTGGCACCTCGATCCTGGGCGGGCGCGGCTCCTATCTCGGCACCGTTGCCGGCGTCATCCTGATCACGCTCCTGCAATCCATCCTGTCGGTCATGCAGATGCCGGAAGCGGGGCGGCAGATCATCTATGGCGTGGTCATCGTCGCCATGCTGTTGCTCTACGGCCGCGCGCCGGCAAGCCGCTGACCGTGGACGACAAGGCAGCGCAGGCGCCGTCGGGCGTCTCCGGTTCGGCGCCCCCCGCGATCGTGGTGATGGGCGTCGCCGGCTGCGGGAAGTCGGCCGTCGGAACCGCGCTGGCGGAGGCGCTGGGCGCGATCTTCATCGAGGGCGACAAGCTGCATCCGCCGGAAAATGTCGCCCGCATGGCAAGCGGCGAGCCGCTTACCGACCAGCTGCGCGAAGGCTGGCTCGACGCGATCGGCGAACGTATCGTTGCGTCGGTCGGCCAAGGGCAGGGTGTGGTCGCTGCCTGCTCGGCGCTGAAGCGCAGCTACCGCGAACGGCTGCGCGGCTTCCGCCGCGACATCGTCTTCCTTTACCTTGAGATCGATCCGGCGACGGCGAGTGAGCGGGTCGCCGGCCGCAAGGGCCATTTCATGCCGGCAAGCCTGGTCGACAGCCAGTTCGCCATCCTCGAGCCGCCCGGAATGGATGAGCAGGCGTTGACGCTCGATGCGACGCGCCCGGTCGCCGAACTCGTCACGGATGCGACCCGTTTGCTGCGCCGATCATGAGCCGTCATCGGCACCGATGCTGTGTCGACCCTCTGTCAGGCGTTGGCGACGGGACCACGACATCATCTGCTCGGGGCAATGCTTGAGTGCCTGCAGCAGACAATCACGCTTGAGCAGGATGTAGCTTGCCTGCAGGACCGTGTTCTTGGCTCCATCCCTGGATATACCCGTTGGCGGGCTCGCGGGCACCAACTCGGGGCTCAGGACGGCCCGGTATTGGCTGAAGGGAACCTCTTCGAAGGTCGACATGGCAAACAGAGCCGCCTTGCCCCTGGCGGCGAAATTCGCCGGAGCCGACGCAAGATGCGTCCAGCCGCTCTCGCCCAGAGCGACCTCGGTGAAGGTCGAGCCGGCGTGAATGTTGTTGGTCATCAGCACCACGCCATTCTCCTTCAAGACCTTCTGGATGCGGATGGTGAGTTGATAGACATCGTCGCGGTCGAAGACGAGGCGGCCCTTCAGGAACCGGTTCTCGACATTGACCAGCGGCGGGTTCAGGAAGCGCAGGCCAAACGAAGACTCGGAAACTCCATGCGCGTTGACGCTCACCTGATAGGCCCCGATGCCGGCCTCGTGCAGGGCGCGCTTGCCGAAGATGGTCTGCGAGGTGAACTGATCGCACCAGATCATGGCGCCGTGGCCACGTTGCAAGGCGGCCCGCAGCCCCTCGAGCCCTTCCAGCCGGGTGGTTGGCGACCAGTGTCTGGCGACCAGATGCGCGGCAAGCTGCAGGCGGCGGCGATGGCGGGCCGCGAGCAAGGCCTCGAACAGGCTGCGCGCATCGATATCATCGCCAAGCACTGCGTGGACGGCTTCGGCGTAGGGTGAGAACTCCTTGCTCAGATGCCGCTTCAGGCCAAGTCTGGACACGCGCTGGCAGACCGGCGCCCACCAGCGTACGGGCAAAGCCGCCGCGACCACGAGATACAGGACGGCGAGCAGGCTTTCGCGAGGGTCCCTGTTGGAGAAACGGCGCGGCCTGCCGGGGCGGATCAGCTTGCGGCTGAAAAAGCGCACATCCTCCGCCCGCTCCGGAACGCGAACGTCGGCGATGATTTCAGTGCGGAAGGCGGCCGCGGACGGCGGCTTGCGGTTGCGGGACTTTGCGAACCACGACAGCCTCATCGGTCCAGCCTGTTGTTCAAGACCGCTTTACTGCGTCGATATGGGCCGCGCAACCGCAATGGCGAATGCCGCGCCTCCGGCCGTGGCCTAGATTTGCGACGTCAACTCGACCGGGAAATCATCGTTGTCTGCATCGCGCATGGCAGCGAGGCTGCGGTTGTCCAGCACCTCGGCGATCGCCTGGCGCACCTCCAGCATCATGTGCCGGACCTGGCAGGTCGCCTCGTCGCAATCCTCGCAACGCTGGTACTGCGTACGGCTGGCGCAGGGTATCGGCGCCAGCGGCCCGTCGAGGACGCGCACGACATGGCCGATCTTGATCTCGGAGGCCGGACGGGCGAGGCGGTAGCCGCCTTCCTTGCCCTTGCGGCTCTGGACGAAGCCGGCATTGCGCAATTCGCCCAGGATGGCATCGAGGAATTTCTTCGGGATGTTGTTGGCGACCGCGATGTCGTTGACGAAGGCCAATTGGCCGACCGGAAGACCGGAAAGATGCACGAGGGCCTTGAGGCCGTATTTGCCTTTTTTTGTCAGCATGCCCTGATCAACCCATTGAAGCCCCAACCACCCGCATCTGGCGGCTGTTTGTGTGCAAATAATGACGGCATCGCCGCGCGACGGTATTTCGCGACAACAAGACGCCAAATGGCACGTTAGGCACAAACGCGTTGATTCTTTGTAACGTTTTGCACGAAGGCCGCCGATATTGCGCCGGAAACCGGCCTGCCGGCGCATAAACGAAAAAGCCGGCAAGGCGCCGGCTTTCCCATCCTGTTCAAATCCTGCAACCGTCAGCGGCTGCCATAGGCCTGGTCGAGCAGACCGCCGGCGGCGAAGTGTTCTTTCTGGATCTTGTCCCAGCCGCCGAACACGTCTTCCACTGTCAGTAGGCGGATCTCGGGGAAATCGGCCTTGTATTTCGCGGTCACGGCCGCATCGCGGGTCCGCAGGCCGTTGCGGGCGGCGATATCCTGGCCTTCAGGCGTGTAGAGGAAGTCGAGATAGGTCTTGGCCAGATCGCGCGTGCCGTGCTCGTCGGCGACCTTGTCGACAATCGCAACCGGGAATTCGGCAAGCAGGCTGACCGAAGGCGTGACCTGCTCGAACTTGTCGTCGCCATACTCCTTGCGGATGCCGCGCGTTTCGGACTCGAAGGTGATCAGCACGTCGCCGATCTCGCGCTGCACGAAGGTGGTGGTCGCGGCGCGGCCGCCAGTGTCGAAGATCGGCACGTTGTTGAACAGCTTGGCGATGAACTGCTTCACCTTGGCGTCGTCGCCCTTGAAGGCTTCCTTGGCGTAGGCGGTTGCCGCCAGATAGGTGTAGCGCGCATTGCCCGACGTCTTCGGGTTGGGGAAGATCACCTGCACGTCGTCGCGCACCAGATCGTTCCAGTCCTTGATGTGCTTGGGGTTGCCCGCGCGGACGAGAAACGAAGGCAGCGAATAGAAGGGCGAGGCGTTGTCGGGAAAGTCTTTCTGCCAGTCGGCCGAGACAAGGTTCTTCTTGACCAGGAAATCGACGTCGGTGACCTGATTGAAGGTGACGACATCGGCGCCGAGGCCTTCGGCGATGGCGCGCGCCTGCGCCGAGGTGCCGGCATGCGACTGGTCGATGGCGACGCCCGGATGTTTCTCGACGAAGGCCTTGTTGACCTGGGCGAACAGTTCGCGGCCAACATCATAGGAGGCGTTGAGCAGCTTGTCGGCCGACCACGCTTGGGAGGATGCGAGGAACAGGCCGGCGACGGTGGCAACGCCAAGGAAAAATCGCTTCATGAAAACAGGCTCCGATGCAATGCGCTTATAGCCCGACCATAGCCGCGACGCACGGTGCGCGGCGAGGCATGCGAGGCGATCCATGGCATTGCTGTGCGAAAATACATCGTCAGAAACGCCTTTCATTGGAATTCTGTTCCAGTCAGCCCCCTCTTGCCTTCGGTTTTTACCTTCTTGCATTGCAGCGTCGGGCAGCATTTACAAATGGCATACAAGGAGGCAATCATGCCCCAGCATCGTCATTCAACAACGCCACCGAAGGAGGCGAAACTGTCCCGCCACAACCGCGGCCAGGCGGTGCGCATTCCTGTCGAGTTCGGGCTGCCCGGCGGTAAGGTTCTGGTCAGTCGCGAAGGCAACCGCCTTGTCAAAGCCGGGCTTACCGCGCTGCTCGCCCAATGGGCGAAAGAGCCACCGCTCGGCCCTGAAGACGACTTTCCCGCGATTAACGATCCGCCTGTGCGCAATAGCGCCTGACCCTGAGGATCAGGTAGTCGGAAACAGTTTCCAACGTCCCGGGCGGAAAGCCACCCGGCTCTTCTGCGCCGCCGGGTGATCGACCGGCAGTTCGATCTCGACCCGCCGGCGTTCGCCGCCGATCTCGAGCTCGACGCGCCGCGTGCCGGCGACACGGCGGCTGGCGGCCACCGTGCCGGCGATGCAGCCGCTGCAGCCGTCCAGCAGTTCGACATCGTGCGGGCGGAAATAGAGCGTCGCATCGCCTTTTGGCGCGTGCGGCGCCGACAGCCCGATCGGACGGTCGGCGAGCCAGATCTCGCCGTTCTCGACCTTGACGGGGAGCGAGCTCGATTCGCCGATGAAGCCGTAGACGAAGGGCGAGTTCGGCGTGTCGTAGATGTCGTCGGCGGTGCCGACCTGCTCGATGCGGCCCTGGCTCATCACCACGACGCGGTCGGCAAGCTCCAGCGCCTCTTCCTGGTCGTGGGTGACGAAGACGGTGGTGTGGCCGGTGGCATCATGGATTTCGCGCAGCCAGCGGCGCAATTCACGCCGCACCTGCGCATCGAGCGCGCCGAACGGCTCGTCGAGCAAGAGCACCTTGGGCTCGATCGCCATGGCGCGTGCCAACGCCACGCGCTGGCGCTGGCCGCCGGAGAGTTGTGCCGGATAGCGCTTTTCCAGGCCCGAGAGCTGGACGAGGTCGAGAAGCTCGGAGGCGCGGCGGCGGATTTCCTGCGCCGGCGGCCGTGATGGCCCGTGCCGGACCTTGAGGCCGAAGCCGATATTGTCGGCCACCGTCATGTGCCGGAACAGCGCATAGTGCTGGAAGACGAAGCCGACATTGCGCTCCTGGATCGATCTCTGCGAGGCGTCCTCGTCGCCGAAGAAGATTTTTCCCCGCGTCGGCCGCTCCAGCCCGGCGATCAGCCTGAGCAGCGTCGTCTTGCCGGAGCCGGACGGCCCCAGCAACGCGATCAACTCGCCCGACTTGATGTCGAGCGACACGTCGTGGAGCGCGGGAAACCGCTCGAATTCCTTGCGCACATTGGCAACGCGAACTTCCATTTAAAGAACCTTCTAATGCCCGCGCGTCGCGGCGAGTTCGGCGCCGTAGCGCATCTCGAGCAGTGTTTTCAAGACCAGTGTGACCAGCGCCAGCCCGGCCAGCAACGAGGCGACGGCGAAGGCGCCGACGGCGTTGTACTCGTTGTAGAGGATTTCGACATGCAGCGGCATGGTGTTGGTCAGGCCGCGTATATGGCCCGACACCACCGACACCGCGCCGAATTCACCCATGGCGCGCGCATTGCACAACAGCACGCCGTAGAGCAGCCCCCATTTGACGTTGGGCAAGGTGACGAACCAGAAGGTCTGCCAGCCATTGGCGCCGAGCGAAAGCGCCGCCTCCTCATCGCCATTGCCCTGTTCCTGCATCAGCGGGATCAGCTCGCGGGCGACGAACGGGAAGGTGACGAAGACGGTGGCCAGCACAATGCCCGGCACGGCGAACAGGATCTGGATGCCATGTCCCTTCAGCCAATCGCCGAGCAATCCTTGCGCGCCGAACAAAAGCACATAGACCAGGCCCGAGATCACCGGCGAGACCGAGAAGGGCAGGTCGATCAGCGTGGTCAAGAACGCCTTGCCCTTGAATTCGAACTTGGCGATGGCCCAGGCGGCGGAGATGCCGAAGACGACATTGAGCGGCACCGAGATCGCGGCGACGAGCAATGTCAGGTGGATGGCCGAGCGCGCATCCGCTTCGCCCAGGGCCTGCGTATAGGCACCGACGCCTTTCGCCAGCGCCTCATGGAAGACGATGATCAGCGGCAAGAGCAGGAAGACGCCGAGGAAGGCAAAGGCGATCGCCATCAGCACGGCCTGCGCCGGACGGCTTTCGGTCACCGCCGCCGAGCGGCTCTCATGGTAGGGTTCCCAGGATTTGATTTCGGGATCAGCCATAGCGCTTGCGGCTCCATGTCTGCACCAGATTGACGACCAGAAGCATGACGAACGACAGAGCGAGCATGATCGCCGCGATCGCGGTCGCCGCCGGATAATTGTATTCCTCGAGCCGGATGACGATCAAAAGCGGCGCGATCTCGGATTTGTAGGGCAAATTGCCGGCGATGAAGATGACCGAGCCGTATTCGCCGACGCCGCGGGCAAAGGCCAGCGAAAAGCCGGTGATGATGGCCGGCGCCAGGCCCGGGAACAGCACGCGGGTGATGATCTGGAAGCGGCTGGCGCCGAGCGTGGCGGCGGCTTCCTCGACCTCCTTGTCGATCTCTTCCATGATCGGCTGCACGGTGCGCACGACGAAGGGCAGGCCGATGAAGACCAGGGCGATGACGATGCCGAGCGGCGTGTAGGCGACCTTGAGGCCGAGCGGCATCAGGAGCTTGCCGATCCAGCCATTCGGCGCATAGAGCGTGGTCAGCGCGATGCCGGCGACCGCGGTCGGCAGCGCGAAGGGCAGGTCGACCATGGCATCGACGATGCGGCGGCCGGGAAAGCGGTAGCGCACCAGCACCCAGGCGACCAGCGTGCCGAACACGACATTGACGATCGCCGCGACAAAGGCGGTGCCGAAGCTGATTTCCAGCGCATTGATGGTGCGGCGGTCGGTGGCGATCGCCCAGAAATCGGTCCAGCCAAGCGCGGCCGAGCGCCAGATCAGCCCGGACAGCGGGATAAGGATGATGAGGGTGAGGTAGGCAAGCGACAAGCCGAGCGTCAATCCGAAACCCGGAATGACACTCGGCTGCCTGAACCGCCACCCCGCCTGCGCGGGTGCTGTGGTCATGGAGTTCTGGATTGTCCCTTCTTACTCAGCCAGACTTCGTCGAAGAAGCCCATTCGCGGGCTTCTTCGGCACTACCGAACCTCACTGGGCCGGCTTGTAGATCTGGTCGAATATACCACCGTCGCCGAAATGGTAAGGCTGTGCCTTCTTCCAGCCGCCGAAAAGCGGATCGTCGATGGAGATCAGCTTGATATCGGGGGTCTTGGGCAGATCCGCCGGCGCCAGCAGTTCGGGCTTGGCCGGGCGATAGTGGTTCTTGGCGATGATGGTCTGGCCTTCCTTGGAATAGAGCCAGCCCAGATAGGCTTCGGCGACCTTGCGCGTGCCCTTGGCATCGACATTGGCGTCGACGATCGCCACCGGCGGCTCGGCCAGGATCGATGTCGGCGGATAGACGATCTCGAAATTGTCGGCGCCGAATTCATCGAGCGCCAGATAGGCGTCGTTTTCCCAGCCGATCAGCACGTCGCCGATGCCCTTTTGCGCGAAGGTCACGGTCGAGCCGCGCGCGCCGGTGTCGAGCACCGGGGCATTGGCATAGAGCTTGCCGACGAATGCCTTGGTCTTGGCTTCGTCGCCGCCATCGTTGGCGTTGGCGTAAGCCCAGGCCGCCAGATAGTTCCAGCGGGCGCCGCCGGAGGTCTTGGGGTTGGGCGTGATCACCTGGGTGCCGTCCTTGACGAGGTCGTTCCAGTCATGGATGCCCTTGGGATTGCCCTTGCGGACCAGGAAGATGATGGTCGAGGTGTAGGGCGCCGAATTGTTTTCGAATTTCTTGCGCCAGTCGGGATTGATCTTCTTCGACTTCGAGACGATGGCGTTGATGTCGCCTTCGAGCGCCAGCGTCACCACATCGGCCTCGAGGCCGTCGATCACGGCGCGCGCCTGGGCGCCCGATCCGCCATGCGACTGCTGGATGGTGACCGTCTCGCCGGTCTCGGCCTTCCAGTGCGCGACGAAGGCCTCGTCATAGGCCTTGTAGAGCTCGCGCGTCGGATCGTAGGACACGTTGAGAATGGTGGTGTCGGCAAACGCGAAACCGAGCGTGCCGAACTGGACAGATGCGGCGACCAGTACGCCGAGCAGTTTCTTGAAATGAGGTTTGGTCATTTCTGCCTCCGTTGAACCCGCGCCAAATCTACCGAATTCATAGAAATTAGATGCATTGAATGTTGCCTTTTTCGTCCTTCTGGAGAAAATATTAGATGAGATTTCGTGCTGCGGAGAAATTTCTTCCTCTCGACGCTCAAGGCTGACTCTGATGTCCGCCATCCGGCCTATCTAGAGATACATGGTGGCTAGGCAAGACCGCTTTGGGTTTGGCTCGGCAAGTTACCTGGCGCTGACCGGAAAATCGAAGCGGCGGATCCGGAACGGTTCATTGGCCAGCGTAAAGTGCCACCATTCGCGGGCATAGTTCTTGAAGCCGCCGGCGCGCATGGCATCGACAAGCAATTTGCGGTTTGCCGCCGCTTCGCGGCCGAGCGGGCGGTGCGCCGTCTCGCTCGACGGATCGAAACAATCGAAGCCGGTGCCGAAATCGAGTGTAACCGCATCGATGGCGCCGCAGGCCGGTTTCGGCGCGGACGGACCGTCGGCTCGCGCGATGGCGACATCGAGCGTCGAACCACGCGAATGGCTGGACAGTTCACCGACATAGCCCTTGGCGATGAGGTCGCTACGCTTGACCTTCGGATACCATTGCGGGTCTGGTGGTCCGCCCTCTCTGGTCCATTTGCCCATGTCTGTGACGGCCTGCGCCGGGCGGTAGCAGTCGAACACGACCAGCGTCAGGCCCTTGGCGGCAATTGCCTTCTGGACGCCGGAGAGTGCGTTTGCTGTCTGTTCGGTCAGGATGCAGACCGGCGCTTCATAGCCGCTCGCCTTGCGGTGAAGGAAGTTCTCGAGGCCGGCGTAGCGAATGTCCTGGCGGATGGTGGGGTCGACATCGGCGAGCCGGACGAAACCGGCGGGGAGGGGACCGGCGTGTGCGGGGAGAGGGATTGTCGCGACGAGGATTGTTGCCAGCATTGAGGCCACAGATCGTCGAGGTTTGCGCGAGACACCCCCCTCTGCCCTGCCGGGCATCTCCCCCGCAAGGGGGGAGATTGAGCGCTCGTCCGCTTGCACCAATCTCCATCGTTGCAGGAATGAGCGGAGCGCTGAATCTGCCAATCTCCCCCCTTGCGGGGGAGATGGCCGGCAGGCCAGAGGGGGGTGCCTTGGAACCGGGATGGGCAAGTATCCTGCTATCCACCGACCTTGTGGAAAGCCAATTCGATGAATCCCTTCCAGCCGTTTATTCAACGAATACCTTCACACTCGCCGCTCGCCCTGCCGCGTCGATCACGGTCAGCGTCGAGTAACCAGCGCCGTCCGGTTGCCAGGTCGCGGTGCGGCGGCGGTCGATGCCCACCAGCGGTTTGCCGTTGGCCAGCCAACGGAACGGCGCGCGGCCGCCCTGCAGTTTCAGCACCAGCGGCGAGGCATCGGCCGAGTTGGTACCGAGATCGACGCGCGCGCCATTCGGCGGAAAGATGATGGTCGGCGCGGGTTCGGTCGGTGCCGCCTGCACCAGCCCGTCCGCGCCGGCGCCGAAGCGGGCGAGCGTCACCGGCAGATCCTCGCGCTTGGGGCTGAAAACGCCCGGCGGCTTGCCCGGCAACGGCACCGTGGCAAGGCCCGAGCGGACAAAGCCTTCGAACAGGATGGG
Organism: Mesorhizobium opportunistum WSM2075; assembly: GCF_000176035.2. Lineage (NCBI taxonomy): Bacteria > Pseudomonadati > Pseudomonadota > Alphaproteobacteria > Hyphomicrobiales > Phyllobacteriaceae > Mesorhizobium > Mesorhizobium opportunistum. The sequence continues at coordinate 3,547,993 of NC_015675.1, forward strand.
GGCCGCCGAGACGTAGCCGGAGAGGCCCGGCACCGCGCCGGCATCGGGCCGGCCGACCCAGACGCCCAGCACATAGCGGCCATCGAAGCCAACCGACCAGGCGTCGCGGTAGCCGTACGAGGTGCCGGTCTTGTAGGCGATGCCGCGCTGCAAGGCGCCCTCGGGCGGCTTGACGCCGGACAAGATGTCGATGATCTGCCAGTTCGCCTGGTCGTTGAGGATGGTGGTGGTCGCGCTTTCGGCATTGGCCGGCTCGGTGCCGTCACGCAATGTGTGCGTCTTGCCGCCATTGGCGAGCCCCGTATAGAGCTGGACCAGATCGCGCAGCGTGACGCCGACGCCGCCGAGACCGATGGCCAGGCCCGGCGCCTGGTTGACCGGCAGGATTGGGTTCACGCCGGCCTGGCGGAAGCGCGCCGTCAGCCGCGCCGGCCCGACAGCATCGAGCACCCGGATCGCCGGCACGTTGAGCGACAGTTGCAGCGCCTGGCGGATGCTGACATCGCCCTGGTAGCCCATGTCGAAATTCTTCGGCCGGTAGCCGCCGAAATCGACCGGGCTGTCCTCGATCAGCGTTTCCTGCGCCACCAGCCCCTGCTCGAAAGCAAGGCCATAGATGAATGGCTTCAGCGTCGAACCGGGCGAGCGCACGACCTTGGTCATGTCGATCCAGCCGGAGCGGCTGGCGTCGAAGAAATTGGCCGAGCCGACTTCGCCCAAAATGTCGCCGGTGCGGGCATCGGCAAGCACCATGGCGACGGAGAGACGCGGGCCGAGCCTGGTGGCGGCATCCCTGGCCACCTGTTCCAGGCCTTGCTGGACGCTTTTGCGGATCGTCAGTTTCAGCGGTTGGCCGGGAACCGCCTTGGGCAGCAGTGCATAGGCGGCGTGCGCGGCGAGCGCCGGCAAGGTTCGGCGCAGGCCCGACACATCGTCCAAAGCGGCGCGCGCGGCCTCGCGTTCGCCGAGCAGCCCCGACGAGACCATGCGGGTCAGCACCCGGTCGCGGGCGGCGTGGGCAATCCCCAGGTTGCGGTCGGGGCGGCGCTTTTCCGGCAATTGGGGCAGGGCGACGAGCAGGGCGGCCTCGGAAACGGTCAGCCGCTTCGGTTCCTTGCCGAAATAGGCGAGCGCGGCGGCGCGCACGCCTTCGAGGTTGCCGCCATAAGGTGCCAGCGTGAGATAGCGTTCGAGAATCTCGCGCTTGGACAGCCGCCGCTCGATCTGGACGGCACGCAGCATCTGCTTGATCTTGGAGCCGAGGCTACGGCTTTCGCGGGGCTCGATCAGCCGGGCAAGCTGCATCGACAGCGTCGAGCCGCCGGAGACGATGTGGCCGCTGCTGGCGAACTGGCCGGCGGCACGCGCCAGCGCCAGCACGTCGACGCCTTCATGGTCCCAGAAACGCTTATCCTCATAGGTCACCAGCATATCGACGAACTGCTCGTCGACCTGGTCGAGCCGGGTTTCGAGCCGCCAATAGCCGTCCGGCGTGGCGAAGGCGCGCAACAGCTGGCCGTCGCGGTCCTGGACCTCGGTGGAGACCGTGAGTTCCGCCGGGAGCGGGGGCGGGAAGGCGCGGTCGAGTTCCCAGAGGGTGGCTGCGGCGAGAGCGAGGACGCCGGCGCAGGAAGCTGCGGCGATGGCGGCGCGGCGGACGAATTTTCTCGAGAGCACGGCGCTGCCCCTCATCCGCCTGCCGGCACGACGGCCCTTCGGGCGTTCGCCGTTCGAAAAGCCAAGCAATTGGCTTTTCGTCCGCTGCGCGGACCACGGCTCACCTCCCCGTATAGAGACGGGGAGAAGGAAGCTGTCATGAGCGCAATCGCCATTTTCATGATCGCCACCATCGGCGCCTTACGGCGCCTTGATCTCCATCATGCCGGTGGCGGTGCGGGCCGAATATTGCGGACGATACATGTCCTCCACCGTTGCCGCCGGGTGCGCATAGGTGCCCGGCGTCACGGCGCGCACGACATAGGCGAGCGTCAGATTGTGGTCGTGGTCGCCGTCGGCCGGATTGAACGCCGCGACGAAACGGTCGTCGCGGAATTCGAGGTGGGCGGCGTCGGTCTGTGCCAGCCAGGAGAAGTTCGTCAATTGGGCGCTGGAGACCAGGCCGGGATTGTCGATCTCGAAGCCGGCCGGCAGAAGGTCGGTGACCAGCAGGCGCGACGGCCAGCTGTTCTGCTCGGTGACCTTGAGCACGACGACATAGCGTTCGTTCTGGGTTGCCTCGGTGACATTGGCTTCGGTGCCATCGAGCTTGTAGTAGGTGCGGCTGATGGTGAAGCCGTCGCCGCCGGCGGGCAGAGGCTCGATCGGCGACGCCACGGTGGTGACGACGGCCTGCAGCGGGGTCGTGCCGGTGTTGGCGATTTCGAGCGGGCTGTCGGCCAGCTCGGAGCCGTTGACCTGGTTGGAGTAGCCGCCGGAATGCGGCGCGCCATTGACGGTCAGCGTGATCGAATCGTTGCCCTCCTTCAGCGCGCGGGCCGCCAGCAGCATCCAGGAATCGTCCTGGGTGCTGGTCCAGCGGGCTTCGGCGCGTTCCCTAGTCACCAGCCTGATCAGCTCGGGCACGATCGTCGACACCGGCTTCGATTCCGCCGCCAGCGCCAGTATCGCCGCGCCGTCACGCAGCCGCGAGCCGTAGTCGGAGCGGTAATAGTCGTAGTCCGTGCTCGACTTGGCGAGCTGCAGCGCGGTCTTGAACGTCGCTTCGGAGCGCTGGGTGTCGCCGTAAAGCGCCAGGCTCGCCGCCAGCTGGGCAACGGCCATCGGGCTCGAGAAGGCTTCGAGCTGGGTGTCCGCGTAGTAGCGCAGGTCGCCGATCGAGGCCTTCTTGTTGCGGGCCAGCACGTAGAGGGCGTAGGCGATCTCGCTGCCGCGGTCCTGTACGCTCTGGTCGTAGCCGAGCGAGTTCTGCAGATTGCTCAGCGCCTGGTTCATGGCCAGCGCCGGCACGTCATATTTCTGCTCGCGCGCCCTGGTCAGGAACTCGCTGACATAGGCGTCGAGCCACAGATCGCCGGAGCCCGGACCCCAAAGCCCAAAGCTGCCGCTCGAGGACTGGTAGCTCAGCACTTTGTAGATGGCGTCCTGGATGCGGCCATGCAGATCGGGGTCGCTTTCCATGCCGATGCCCGATGCCATGTCATTGACATAGAGAAGCGGCATGGCCCGGCTCGTCGTCTGCTCGGCGCAACCGTAGGGGTAGCGGTCGAGCGTCATCAAGAGCGACGGCACGTCAAAGGCTGCCGCCTGCGAAACGCCGACACTGACGGAAGCGCCGTCCAGCAGGCTTGCCGCCAACAGCTCCTTGTCGACACGCAACGCTCCGCCATTGCCCTTGAGGTCGACCACGAGGCGCGTGGTGACCGGCAATTGCGCCGGACGCACCGGCACATAGAGCGTCTGCTCGACCTTGGTGCCGTCGGCATGGGCGAGCTTGATGGTGAGCGAGGCATTGCCCGCCGTCTTTGCGATCAGCGGCACGGTCAGCGTCTGGCGCTTGCCCTGGGCGAGCGTCAGCTTCTGGGGCAGGGGCTTGTCGCCGGTCGACAAGTCGCCCGTCGTGTCGATCGACAGCGCGTAGTCGCCGGCCGGGCCGTCGGTATCGGCCACGTCGAGTCGCATGACGGCGTCGTCGCCAGGCGCCAGGAAGCGCGGCAGGCCGGCGGTGATGACTATGGGATCGCGCACGATCACATCCGACTGGGCATGACCGACAGCATCCTTGGTCCAGGCGACGGCCATGACGCGCACGGTGCCGTTGAACTGCGGGATGTCGAAGTCGATCCGTGCCTTGCTGTCGGCGTCGAGCTCGACCGGGCCGGAGAAGAAGGCAACCAGCTTTTCGGTTGGCGGACTGCCTTGCGCCTGCATGTTGGCGCCGTCACCGCCGGTCCTGAGCTTGCCGGTGGTGCCCAGCGAGCCGTCGATCAGGCGGCCGTAGATGTCACGGATTTCCATGCCCAGCATGCGCTGGCCGAAGAACCAGTTCTCCGGGTCCGGCGCCTTGTAGTTGGTCAGGTTGAGGATGCCGACATCGACGGCGGCAACCATGACATAGGCATTGCTGCCCGGCTGCACGCCGGCCACGGAAACCGGGATCGACAGTTGCTGGCGCGGCATGGTCTTGTCCGGCGGCGTCAAGGTGATGGCGAGCTTCTTCGAGCCCGGATCGACCTTCAGCCATTTCACGCCGATGGCGCGGGCCGGCATGCGCGTTTCCTGCGCATCGCCCGGCCGGAACAGGGTTGCCGTGACATAGGCGCCGGCACCCCAGTCGTCACCGACCGGGATGTCGACGGTGCTGCCGCCGGCCGGCACGGTGGCCGTGATGGTCTTCAAGAGCTTGTCGGAACCGATGTTGATCAGGAGTTCGCCGGCAAAATGTGGCGAGATTTTCAGCTTGGCCACTTCGCCCGCGGCATAATTGTCCTTGTCGAGGGCAATCTCCAGGCCGTCGGGGGTCTCGGTGGTGGTCGAGGCGACATACCAGCCGGCGTCGAACTCGTAGCTGGTTGCCGGTCCCTCGGGGTCCGAGGTCTCGACTTCGAGCCTGTACTGGCCCCAATCGACGGGCACGGAGACCGTGGCGTCGCCATCGGCGTCGAGGTCGACCTGGCCGTTGGCGATCGACTTGGTGAAGGTGACCGGCTCGTAGTTCCATGAATTGTTGGAGCGGTACCACTGGTAATTGCGTTCGACCTTGACCAGCGTCCACTGCGCGCCCTTCAGCGCCTCGCGCTTGCCGTCCGGATCGACGGCAATCAGGCTGAACTTGGCCGTGCCGCCCTGCGGCACTTCACCATCGGCGAAGTCCGGCCGGATGCCGATCATATGGCCTTGCGGGCGGATGCCGATGTTGAGCGAGCGCTCGATGGCGCGGCCGCCGGTTTCGCGCATGCGCACCGTCACCTTGCCGTCGACCAGCTTGGTGGTCGAGGGCAATTGGTCGACGGAGACCGGGAAGGTCGCCTTGCCGTCATCGCCAACCACCGGCAGACCGGTCAGCGGCGTGACCGTGGGCTCGGCCGACTGCTCGTCGGCGAGGCCGAAGGCAAAATTGGGGAAGCGGTCCCAGTCGCGCGACGTCGACAGCGTCAGTTCGCCTTCCAGCGCCAGGCCCGCCGCCGGCGCGCCATAGAGGAAGCGACCGTCAATGTCGATGTTGGCGGTTTCGCCCTGTGCGATCTCCTGCTTGTCGGCCTTCATGTCGAATTCGATGCGATCCGGCACGAAATCCTCGACCAGGAACATCTGGCTGGCAACCGCCGGCTGCTTCGGATCGGTGTAGATCGACACCGACCAGGTACCGCGCATGGCGTTGGGCTCGAGCGGCAGGTCGACGGCATGGCCGCCGGCCGACGCGCCGTCGCTGACGATGCGGCGGTCCTCGACCCCGTCGGGTCGTGAGAAGATGAAGGTCAGCGGCAGGTTTTCGACCGCCTTGGCAGCGCCGTCGCGGGCAAGCGCGGCGACATGGACATCCTCGCCGGCGCGGTAGATGCCGCGTTCGGTCCAGGCATAGACGTCGAGCGCGCCGGGCGCGGCGCGCCCGGTGACGCCGCGATCCGACAGGTCGAAACCGGCCTTGGACATGTCGAGGAAGACGAAGTCATTGTCGCCCTGCTTGGCCATCAGCACCGCCGGCACCATGCCGCCGTCGCCGCGGGTCAGGCCGGGGTTGAAGACGGCATGGCCGTCGGCATCCGATGTCGCGGTGCCGAGAACCTCGTTGTTGCGGGCAACCAGCGTCAGTTCGGCGCCTGCTATCGGCTTGGCGCTGCCCAGCGAGCGGGTAAAGACATTGAGACCGTCCTGGCCGGTATAGGTCGACAGGCCGATGTCGGAGACGACGAACCACTGCGTGGCCATCGAACCATAGTCGTCGCTCTTGTCGTTGACGGCCTGGGCGGTCAGCACATAGACGCCGGGCTTGCGCTGCGGCAGCGCCTCGTCGACCGGGAAGGAAGTGGTGACCTCCTTGTTGAGGTCGTTGGCGATGTCGAGCTGGCCCTGCCAGACCGGCGCGCCCATCTGCTCGGAAATATTGGAGATGTCGTAGCCGTCGAGCTGGTGCAGGAACTGGTAGCCCGACAGAAGCTGCGCCAGCGACCGGTCGCCGATGCGATAGAGCTTCATCTCGGCGGCGTTCATGTTGACGGTGACCACCGGGATGCCGCGGCGCGCGCCGGCCGGCAGCACGAAGCTATCGCCGGTGAAGCGGGCGGACGGAGCGCGGTCCTGCACATAGATCGACAGCACCACGGGGGCGGCGGTTACTTCGCCTATCGCCGCCGGCAGGCCGGCGCGGAAGGTGACATCGTAGTGCTGGCCGTGTTCCAGGCCTTCGACGCAGATCTGCTTGTCCTTGGCCTCGACGCCCTTTGGCGGGGCGTTGTCGACGGTGACGAACTGCGCGTAGTCGACGCCGGTCTTGACCAGATCCTCGGAAAACTGCGCGCAGATGCGCGGCGCGCTGGTGTCGGCATCGACACTGTGGTCGATGACGCGGAAACCCTTGCGGGCCTTGAGGTCGGCATACTCCGCCTGGACCGCCGGCGAGGTGACCAGCGCAAGACTGGCCTCATAGGCCTGCAGGGCCGGCCGGTAGAGATCGCGTTTGTCGAGGCCGTTGCCGAGCAGCGCCAGCACGTCGGCGCGCGTCTTGGTGGTGCGCAAGAGCTTATAGGCGTTGAAAGCAGCCGAAGTGCCGTTCATAGGCAAGGTGGATACTTCCGCGGTGCTGGCCGTGGGCTGCACGGCCAGTGTTTCGCGCGCCAGGTTGAGCCAGAGCTGGCCATCGTCGGGCATCACCGAGACGGCGGCCTCGTATTTCTGCATGGCCGAGCGATGGTCGCCGGTCTGTACGGCCTGTTCGGCGGCCTTCGTCAGTGCCGCCATGCCCTCGGTCGGCTTGTCATAGGCCGGGCCGAGCAGCCTGTTGCGGTATTGCTGGGCCTGGTCGGCCATCCAGTTGGGGAAGAAGGCGAGTTCCGGCGGCGCGCCGATATCGGGGTCGCCATCGATGTTGACGACCTTGCCAGCGACCGCGCCGCTGAACGGCTTCATCTGGTTGTAGTCGGATTTGAGAAAGCACCATTTGGCCTTGGTGTTGTAGGTAAAGGCGCGGCAGGCCGGATCGCCAAGGCACGTCGTCTTGCATTGGTCGAGGGTGACGTTCTGGTCGGACCTGAGGTCGAAACCGAAATAATCGGAATTGTCGGTCGTTGCGATTCTTCGCGCTTCGGCCGCTTGCGCGACGGTGCCCCAGGCAAAGAAGAGAAGGAGAAGAATCGACAGACCACGAGCCGCGCGCATTGCCATAACACCCTCCAGACAATTGCAGACGTCCGGGCATGTTCAAGCTCCAGTCAGGCTTGTCAACGCGCAGACGCGGCAGGTTCCGCCTGCCAACGGTTTATTTTCCGGCCAAGGACCGGTATGCGGACAGTAACCTCCATAGGACAGGGGATCACGCATTCTTGCGGAAACGCAGAAGGTGTGAATTCCAAGCCCGTCCTATTTCAGACAATTGGATTGTGGCCCCTTTACGAGCGCTTCAGAACTTCATTCCAATTTTAGTTTTGTGAACTAGGGTGTTTTAATGCCGGCGCATGAAAGGCAGATGTCAGGACGGATCGCGCCAGGGCGCGTGCTTCCGCGCGTCCTGCTTTTTGCCATGGTGTGCTCGGCCGCGCTGGTCGCCGAATCAAGATCCGCGGCTGCGTTCGAGCTTTTCGGCATCAAACTGTGGGGTTCCTCCAATGACGAGGACGCCGATATCGTCGATCCGCTGCGCTACGCCGTGACCATCTCCGCCCCCGATGCCGACAAGGATCTCGTCAAGAAGCTCGAAAACGCCTCGGCACTGAAAAGCGACGAGGATCGGCCGGTCTCGGGCTCGCTCGGGCTGATGGCCAAGGCGCGCAGCGACCGCGAACAGCTTGTCGCCGCGCTTTATGCCGATGCCCGCTACGAAGGCGTGGTCACCATCACCATCGACGGCAAGCCGCTCGACGATTTGCCGCCGGACGCCGAATTCAAGGGCCCGCAGCCCATTCCGGTGGTCGTCAACATCGCCGCCGGCCCCAAATTCACCCTCGGCACGATCAGGCTGGAAGGCGACGCGGCGGGGCTGATGAGCGCCGACTACGGCCTGATCGCGGGCGGCGACGCAGGGTCCGGTGCGGTGCTGAAGGCCGAGGCGCTGATCGTGCGGACGCTGAAAGAACAAGGCAGGCCGCTGGCCAAGGTGACAGACCGGCAGATCGTCGCCGACCATGCCACCTCGACGCTCGACGTGACGCTGACGGTCGCCGCAGGACCGGTCGCCGGCTATGGCGCCACCACGGTTGAAGGCACCGAGAAGGTCGACCGCGACTTCACCGAATACATGACCGGGCTGAAGCGCGGCAAGCAGTACTCGCCGCAGGAGATCAGCGACGCGCGCGACAGGCTGCTTGCGCTCGAGGTTTTCAACAGCGTGACGTTCAAGGAAGCCGACAAACTCGACGCCGACGGCAACATTCCGATCGGCGTCCAGGTCAGCGAGCGCAAACCGCGTTATTTCGGTCTCGGCGGCACCTTTTCCAACACCGAGGGGCTGGGCCTGGAAGGTTATTGGGGGCATCGCAACCTGTTTGGTCACGCCGAGAAGCTGCGCATCGACGGTGCCATCAGCGGCATCGGCAGCAACGATCTGTCCGAGTTGAACTACAATGCAGGCATCATGTTCGAGAAACCCGGCGTAATCGGCCCGGCGTCGAAATTCTTCGCCGGCATCAAGACGGTGCTCGAACATCCCGACGCCTACGACCATTTCTCGATCAAGGGCAGCACCGGCCTGTCCTACGAACTGACCAAGCAGCAGACGGTGTCGGCCGAGTTCGCGCTCGACTACTCACGCATCCACGATGCCTTCGGCAAACACAAATACCTGATCGCCAGCATCCCGCTGCAATATGTCTATGACAACAGGGACAATCGGCTGAACCCGACCAAGGGCTTCCGGGTGCTGGCCTATGCCGAGCCGAGCTACGATATTCTGAGCGGTGCCGCCTTCCTCAAGCTCAAGGGCGAGGGGTCGGCCTATCAGTCGCTGGATACGGCTTCGAAATTCGTTTTGGCCGAACGCGTCGCGATCGGCTCGATCGTCGGCACCAGCCTGCAGAACGTCCCGGCCGACCGGCGCTTCTATTCCGGCGGTGGCGGCTCGGTGCGCGGTTATGCCTATCAGGGCATCGGCCCCAAGGACTTCACCGGCCAGCCGATCGGCGGCCTGTCCTTCTTCGAGACCTCGGTGGAGATGCGCATCGCCATTACCGACACGATCGGCATCGTGCCGTTCGTCGATGCCGGCACCGTGTCGGAGAAGTCGGTTCCCGACTTTTCCAACGTCAAGGTCGGCGCCGGCGTCGGCCTGCGCTATGTGACACCGTTCGGACCGCTGCGCATCGACGCGGCCGTGCCGCTCAACCGTGACCCCGGCGATCCGCGTTTCGGCATCTATGCCGGCATTGGCCAGGCGTTCTAGACATGAAGACGGTCTGGCGCATCCTTCGCATAGTCCTCTACACGCTGCTGATCGTGGTCGCGGGCGCAATCGGTGCGCTCGTCGTGCTGACCAAGACCGAGCGCGGCCGCGACAATCTCGCCGGCATCATCTCGCGGCTCGCCTCGAGCGACGAGCGCAAGGTCACCGTCAGCGGCATCGACGGCATCTGGTCGGGCAATTTCAGCGTCGACCATGTCGTGCTGGAGGACCGCGAAGGCGCCTGGCTGGTGGCGCGCAAGGTGGCCGTCGACTGGTCGCCGACGGCACTTTTGTCGAAAAGCTTCAGCGCCGAGCGCATCGCGGCCGAGCGCATCGAACTGGCGCGTCTGCCGGTGGCCGGCACGCAACAACAGCCGGCGCCGAGCGGCACGACGACGCTGCCGGTGTCCATCGACATCAAGCAGATCGACCTGCCGGAAATCGCGCTCGGCGAACAACTGGCCGGCAGCGGCATCGCTGAGCTTGCGGCCAAGGGATCGGTCAAGGCCGATGACGCGCCGCTGGCGGTCGAGACGGTGCTCAACGTCACTCGCCATGACGGCAAGCAAGGCAATGTCGATGCCAAAGTCCATTTCGCTCCGGCCGACAACAAGCTCGACCTCGACCTCAAGGCATCGGAGCCGGCGGGCGGCATCATCGCCAACCTGCTCAACCTGCCGGACGCGCCGCCGGTCGATATCGTCGTTTCGGGCACGGGACCGCTGGCCAACTGGAGCGGTGTCGGCACCTTCCTCGTCGATCATCGGATCGTCACCCAACTCACCGGCCGCCATCAGCTGACCGACAAGGGCCACCACCTCGAAGCCAAGGGTGACGGCGACTTCGCTTCCTTCCTGCCGGAAAACCTGAAGCCGCTGTTTGCCGGCAAGACCAGCTTCGACGTGGCGGGCACCGCCACTTCGGCCGGCGGTCTCAGTGTCGACCGGGCCAATATCGAGAGCGACGCCGTGCACGGCACCGCGACCGGCATCGTCGATCCCGCCGGGGCCAGCGATCTCGCGGTCGAACTCGCCGCCAAGGGGCCGCCCGTGGTGGTCAGCGTCGGCAGCAAGGCGCAACCGATTACACTGGCGATCAAGAATGCCACCGCCAGGGCGTTTGGCGACGGCAAGGCGCCGATCGTCGACATCGGCGCCTCCTTCGTTTCGATCGTCGTCGGCGGCACGCGGCTGGACGATCTGGCGGCGCAGCTACATTCCGACGGCTTCGACATCCAGAACCGCGCCGGGCCGGTCACCGTCAAGCTGGAGGCGGGCGGCTTGAAAACCGACGTCGCGACCTTGGCGCCGTTGATCACCGGCAAGGTCAATGTCGACCTGGCCGGGTCGGTCAGCAAGGACGCCATTACCATCGATCAAGGCACATTGCGCTCCGATGCTGTCAACGCGTCGCTGACGGCCACGGTAACGCTCGCCGATCTGTCGATGCAGCTCAAGATGAATGCCGATGCGGTGGCGACAGCCTTCCCGCCCCAGATCGCCTCGGTGCTCGGTGGACGCGTGAAGTTCTCGGCCGCCGCGACGCGCGATCCGCAAGGGGCGTTCGCCGCCAATTCGATCTCGCTCACGTCCGGCTCGCTCAGCGCCAGCGGCACCGCCAGCATGCAAGGCACCGACATCCAGGCCGATATCAAAGGCAAACTGGGCGACGTTTCGGTGCTGTCGCCGACGGTCGGCATCCCGGTCGCTGGCGGCGTTGGTTTCGCGCTGTCGGCAAGCGGCGCCCTGACCGCGCCCGATTTCACCGTCTCCGCCGACAGCGACAGCCTGACGGCCTCGGGCCGCACTGTGAAGACGATCAAGCTGACGGCGAGCGGCAAGGCCGACATCGCAAACCCCTCCGCCGATATCTCGCTGACCGGTGCCGTCAACGATCAGCCGCTCGACGTCAAGGCGTCGCTGGTAACGAGCGAGGGCAAGCGTTCGATCAACGGCTTCCTGGTTTCGCTAGGCGACAACAAGGTCTCGGGCGACCTGGCGCTCGATGACAAGTTCATGCCCCTGGGCACGCTGACGCTCGCCGCGCCGGCAATCGACCAACTGGCGGCACTCGCCGGGCAAGCGGTGACCGGCGACATCAACGGCACCATCGACTTCGCCAAGGCGGGCGACGTGCCGTCCGTCGCGATCGACGCGAAGAGCACGTCGATCGCGCGAGGCGAGGTGACGGCCAAGGCGATCACCGTCAACGCGCTGGTCGCCAACTATCTCAAGGCGCCGGCGATCTCGGGTACGATCAAGGCCGACGCGGTGACTTCGGGCACCACCGAAATCAGTGGCATCGGCGTCGACCTGAAGCGCGACGGCGACTGGACCAATTTCACTGGCGGCGCGACGATAGCAGGCATCCCGGCGACCGCGGCAGGACGGGTCAAGATCGCCGAGGGTACCACGACCGTCGAGGTCGCCTCGGGCGAGGCCACGGTGCGTGGCATCAAGGCGGCGATCGCCCAGGCCTCTGCGCTGACCATCGCCAATGGCACGGCCAGCATCGACAGGCTGGCGCTCGATATCGGTGGCGGCTCGGTGACGCTGTCGGGCAGCGCCGGCCAGACGCTCGATCTCGCAGCAAAAGTCTCCGCGCTGCCTGCCGCCCTTGCCAATGATTTTGCGTCCGGGCTCGATGCCGTGGGTACGCTCGGCGGTACAGCGCAGGTGACCGGAACGCCGGCTGCTCCGGAGGTCCACTTCGACGCGCAGCTTACCGGCGTCGAGACCAGCCAGACCCGCCAGGCCGGGCTCGGGCCGCTCGCTGTCGATGCCGCGGGCGCCTACACCATGGCCGGCGGCGTCGCCCTCGATCATGCCATGCTTTCCGGCGACAAGATTTCCGGCACGGCTTCCGGCACCATCAATCCGAACGGCGCCAGCGATTTTGCGCTTGATCTCACTTCATCCGGCCCCAGCCTGCCGCTGACGGTCGGCAGCACCGAAAGCCCGGTCAGGGTCGAGGTCCGGTCCTTGTCGGCGAAAGTGGCGGGGGAAAGCACGAAAGCCCGCCTCGACCTGTCCGCGATCGTTCCTTCGATCGCCACCAGCCCGGCGAAGGTGGACGGTCTTGTGCTGGCGCTGCACTCGGACGCTTTCGATCTCAAGAACCGCGCCGGGCCGGTTTCCGGCACGGTGTCGGTGGACAAGGTCGGGCTCGACAATCCCATGATCGCACCGCTGATCGCCGGCAAGATCACGGCCGCCCTCAGTGCCCGGCTGACATCGGATGCCGTCGCCATCGACAGCGGTTCGCTCAAGAGCGATGCACTCAACAGCCAGGTCGCCGGCCAGGTATCGCTGCGTGACGGCGCCATCGACCTCAAGCTGAATGCGGATGCCCCGTCATCGGCCTTGCCCGCTGCGGCGCGCGGCATGCTTGGCGAACGTGCGCAAATCAGCGCCACGCTGAAACGCGACCCCAACGGCAGCATAAACATCGATGCCTTGAAGCTGACCTCTGGCGCGCTCACCGCCGGCGGGCAGGCGAGCCTTGCCGACAACAAAGTGGCGGCCGACATCAAGGGCGCGCTGAGCGACATCTCGCTGCTGTCGAAGGATGCCAGGGGCGCCATCGCTTTCGGGCTGAGCGCCCAGGGGCCGGCCACCGCACCCGACCTGTCGCTGACCGTCGATAGCGACAGGCTGTCGGTGGCTGCGCGCGAGATCACCGGGCTGAGGCTCACGGCCACCGGCAAGGCGGATGCCGCCAATCCGGCGGCGAACGTGCAGTTGACCGGCAATGTCGCGGGTCAGGCCCTGCAAGGCAGTGCGGTGCTGGCGACGGCGGACGGCAAGAGCGCCATCAACGGCCTGCTCCTGTCGCTGGGCAAGAACAGGATTTCAGGCGATCTGGCGCTGGACGACAAGTTCGTGCCTGAAGGCACCATCTCGCTCGACCTGCCCGATATCGGACCGCTCGCCGCGCTCGCGCTGGAGAAGGCCGAAGGCGACGTGCGCGGCACCATCGCCTTCTCGAAGAACGGCGCAGCGCCCCAGGTCGCCGTCAAGGCGACGACCGCCTCGATCACGCGCGGCGATCTCCAGGCGAAAGCCGTTTCCATCGATGCGCTGATCGCCAACTATCTCGCCGCTCCGGTGATCTCGGGCAAGATCCGCGCCGACACCGTCACCTCGGGCGGCACCGTGATCAGCGGCATCGATGTCGACCTGAAGCGTGACGGCGACTGGACCGGCTTTTCCGGCGGCGCCACGGTCAAGGGCATTCCGGCCAAGGCCGCCGGCCGGGTGAAAGTGGCGAATGGCACGACGACCATCGAGCTCGCTTCCGGCCAGGCGACCGTCCAAGGCATCAAGGCGGCCATCGCCCAGGCCTCGACGGTCAGCATCGCCAATGGCACGACGACGCTGGACCGGCTGGTGCTCAATCTCGGCGGTGGCACGGCGACGGTGACCGGCAAGGTTGGGCAGGCGCTCGACATCAACGCGACGCTGGCCCGGGTGCCGATGTCGCTCGCCAACAGTTTCTCGCCCGGGCTCGATGCCGCCGGGTCGATTTCGGGCACGGTCAAGGTGACTGGTGCCCCAGCCAGCCCGGCTGTCGCCTTCAACATCGACGCAGCCGGCGTGCAGACATCGCAGACCCGCGGCGCGGGTGTTGGTGCGGTCAGTGTTTCTTCGTCAGGCACCTTTGCCGGCAACAAACTGACCTTCAACGCCAATGTCAGCGATGGAGCCGGCCTTGGCCTCAAGGGCGGCGGCACGGTGACGACGGCGGGCACGCCGGCGCTGGCGCTCGACTTCAATGGCGGCGTGCCGTTCGGCATCCTCAGCCAGAAGCTTGCCGCGCAAGGCCTGTCGCTGACGGGAACGGCCAATGTCAAAGTCCAGGTGCGCGGCCCGGCGACGTCGCCTGTGATCGGCGGCAGCGTCAGCACCTCCGGCGCGCGGCTGGTCGATGCGCGCTCGGGCCTTGCCGTCAACGATATCGCCGCCGACGTCTCGATCGGCGGCGGCGTCGCCAGGATCAACCGGCTGACCGGAACGCTGTCGACGCGTGGCAGCCTTTCGGCCAGCGGCACGGTCGGCATCAACCCGGCGCAAGGCTTCCCGGCCGACCTGTCGATCAAACTCACCGACGGCCGCTATACGGACGGGCGCGTGGTGACCGCCAATCTGGGCGGCGACCTGACGATCAAGGGGCCGCTCGTTTCCGCTCCGGCGATTGCCGGCACCGTCAACCTCGCCAAGACCGTTATCACCGTTCCCGACAAATTGCCGGGCTCGCTCGCCGCGCTCGACGTCAAGCACAAGAACGCGCCCGGCGCGGTGCGGGCGCAGGACAAGGCGCTGCGCCCGGCGACGGCCAGCGGAAAGAGCGGCGGCGGCGGTCTCGCGCTGAACGTCACCGTCAACGCACCGAACCAGATCTTCATCCAGGGCAGGGGCGTCGACGCTGAATTCGGCGGCTCCCTCAAGCTCACCGGCCCGGCCTCGTCGCCGCAAGCGATCGGCACCTTCACCTTGCAGCGTGGGCGGCTTTCGATCCTCGGCAAACGGCTGACCTTCACCGAAGGCACGGTCGGCTTTTCCGGCTCGCTGGTGCCCTATCTCAACCTGACCGCGACCACGACCACGACCAGTGCGACCGTCACCATCGTGGTATCGGGCGAGGCGACCAATCCGAAATTCACCTTCTCCTCGGTGCCGGCGCTGCCCGAGGACGAGGTGCTGGCGCAACTGATCTTCGGTCGCTCGATGTCGAACCTGTCGCCGCTGCAGATCGCGCAACTGGCTGAAGCGGCGGGGCAACTGGCCGGCGTCGGCGGCTCGACGTCGCTGCTTGAAAACCTGCGCAGCGCCATCGGCGTCGATGATCTCGACGTCACCACCGACGACAAGGGCGGCACCGCTGTCTCCGCCGGCAAGTACCTGAACGACCGCACCTATGTGACGATCCAGAAGGGCGACAAGCCGGGTTCGGGCAAGGCGACCATCGACCTCAATGTCGGGCGCGGCATCAAATTGCGCGGCGAGGCGACGGACGCCGGCGAAGCCAAGGGCGGCATCTTCTACGAGAAGGAATATTGAGGGTCTGGCCCTTCACCGTGGCCAGGACTGGCGCTGTCGTAACCAGTGCAAATGTCTCAGTCTAATCGCCCGAAGAGATTTTGGCGGAATCTGGGCGCACTAGCAATTTTGCGTCAAGACTGTCGCTATCGCGCGTACCGCTCTCTTTTCAAAGTTGCACATTCGCTAACATGTTCCCAATCCAAGCCGTCTTTGACATCATGGCCTGGATGCGGAATGTTAATCGGCGGAAAGCCAACAATGGGAGTTAGTCATGACAATCTATAAGAGTAATGGCGACAGCGTTCCGGATCACATCCTGGCCATGGCCAAGGAAGCCAAGGCAGGAACGGTGGATCGCCGCGAATTCCTGGCGCTTGCCAGCGTCTTCGGCGCGTCGACGGCCATGGCTTACGGCCTGCTCGGCCTTGCCGCTCCGACCCCGGCCAAGGCCGAGGACGTGCAGGGCAAGAAGGGCGGCGTGCTGAAAGTCGCCATGTCGGTCAAGGATCCCAAGGATCCGCGCACGGCCGACTGGTCGGAAATTTCCAACGCAGAACGCCAGGCGCTCGAGCCGCTGGTGAAATACACGAAGGAATACACCTTCGCGCCGTATCTGCTGGCGAGCTGGGACATCAATGACGACGCCACCGAATACACGCTGCATGTGCGGCCTGGTGTCGAATGGAACAACGGCGACAAGTTCACCGCCGACGACGTGATCTACAATTTCACCCGCTGGGCCGACAAGTCGGCGGAAGGCAACTCGATGCCGGGACGCCTTGGCAGCCTCGTCGATGACACGACCAAGAAGCTGCGCGAAGGTTCGGTCGTCAAGGTCGATGACATGACGGTCAAGCTCAAGCTGAACAAGCCCGATATCGCCATCATCCCGAACCTGTGCGATTATCCCGGCCTCGTCGTGCACAAGAGCTTCGACGAGAAGGGCGCGAACTTCAAGAACTGCCCGATCGGCACCGGCCCGTTCGAACTCGTTTCCTACGATGTCGGCCAGAAGGTCGTCTACAAGCGCCGCACGACCGGCAAGTGGTGGCAGGGCGAGGCCTTCCTCGACGGCGTCGAGTTCATCGACTACGGCACGGATCCGGCTGCTACGGTTTCGGCGTTCGAGTCGGGCGAAGTGCAGACCAACCATGAGACGACCGCCGACTACGTCAAGATTATCTCGGACGTCGGCGCGCCGGCTTCGGAAGTGGTGACCGCAGCGACCGTGGTCTCGCGCTTCAACGTCAATGCCAAGCCCTACGGCGACCAGAAGGTGCGTCAGGCGATGTGCCTGGCCGTCGACAATTCGGTGGTGCTCCAGCTCGGCTACGGCAATGCTGGCACGCCGGCAGAAAACCACCATGTCGCACCGATCCATCCGGAATATGTCGAACTGCCCAAGATCCCGCGCGACATCGCCAAGGCCAAGCAGATGCTGACCGAAGCCGGCGTGATCGATTTCGAGCACGAACTGATCAGCAATGACGAGGACTACCACAAGAACACCACGGACGCGATCGCGGCCCAGCTGCGCGAAGCCGGCATCAAGGTGAAGCGCACCGTGCTGCCGAGCTCGACCTTCTGGAACGACTGGACGAAATATCCGTTCTCGGAAACCAACTGGAACATGCGTCCGCTTGGCATCCAGGTCATCGCCATCGCCTACCGCTCGGGCGAAGCCTGGAACGAGACGGCCTATGCCAATCCGGACTTCGACAAGAAGGTCAACGAGGCGCTCGGGATCGCCGATGCGGAGAAGCGCAAGGTGGTGATGAAGGACATCGAGACGATGCTGCAGGAATCCGGCATCATCATCCAGCCTTACTGGCGCAAGCTCTACATCAACATCAAGCCCGAGGTGAAGAACCACTCGATGCACCCCACCTACGAGCACGACTTCGGCAAGGTCTGGCTCGATCAGGCGTAACCCACAGCTTGATGAATGCGAAGGGCGCACCGCCCCTCGCATTCGCGGGATCGCCGCCGTTGTATTGAATGCAGCGGCGGCGTGACGTCACAAGGTTTTCGAAACAGGGTTGACCATATCTGACCCCAACCCGGCCGGCAGGGGGGCACAATGTTCTCATTCATCATCAGACGCGTCGGTACGATTCTGCTCACGATGCTGTGCCTGACGCTGGTCGTCTTCTTTCTCGTCAATCTCGAACCCAATCTGAAGAAGCTGGCGATCAGCCAGACCGAAATGCACACATCGGCCGAGCAACTCGAAAGCTGGCTGGTCAATCATGGTTATCGCCAGAACTTCTTCGTCCGCTACGGCCAGTGGCTGGGCGTGCTGCCCAAGCAGCCGATCACGGACCCGGCGACCGGCAAGACGACGCAGCGTTTCTCCTTCTGCAACGACCCGGCCGTGCCGACATTCTCGGGCGTGATCGAGGGCGATTTCGGCTGCTCGACCAAGTTCAAGACCACGGTCGCGGCCAAGTTGTTTCCAGCGCTCGGGGCCACCGGCATCCTGATGTTCTGGGTCCTGGTCGTGATGGTGCCGGTCTCGCTGCTGATCGGGATTCTCGCCGGCATGCGCGAGGGTTCGCGCACCGATCGTGTGCTCTCGGTCGCCTCGATCGCCTCGACGGCAACGCCTGAATATGTGTCGGGCGTCATCTTCACCGTCATCTTCGCCTCGTGGCTCGGCTGGCTGAACGGTTCGGCGGCATCGGCGAGCCAGGGCATTACCTTCTACAATTTCACGCTGCCGGTGATCACACTGGCGATCTATGGCATCGGCTACATCGCGCGCATGACGCGCGCCTCCATGGTCGAGGTGATGACGCAGCAATATATCCGCACCGCCCGGCTCAAGGGCCTGTCGTTTGGCAACGTGGTGGTCAAGCATGCGCTGCGCAACGCGCTGATCGCGCCCTTCACCGTCATCATGCTGCAGTTTCCCTGGCTGCTCACCGGCGTCGTCATCGTCGAGGTGATGTTCCGCTACCAGGGCTTCGGCTACACGCTGGTCGAGGCCGCCGGCAACAACGACATCGACCTTTTGCTCGGCTGTTCGCTGGTCTCGGTGTTCATCGTCCTGATCACGCAGCTCATTTCCGATGTCGGCTACGCGTTCCTCAATCCGCGCATCCGGGTTCAGTAGGGAGAAGGCGCATGCAAGCTCAATATATCGGCGCCTCCACCATCATCCTCGAAGTGCTCTGGCGCTTCTGGCCGGTCTGGGTCGCGCTCGCCATCGTCATGGGTGCGAGCTTCCTCTACAAGAAGAAGCTGGCCCTTTACGGCCAGCTGTTCGACAGCGGCGTCGGCATCGCGGGTGTCTTCATCTGCCTGTTCTGGCTGTTCACCGCGATCTTCGCCTCGACCGTCTCGCCTTTCGATCCGCTCGGCCAGATCCCGATCATGAAGGACACGCTGCCCGGCGCCATCGAACCGCAGTCGGGGCTCGTCTATCTGTTCGGCGGCGACAAGCTGGCGCGCGACGTGTTTTCGCGCATGGTCTATGGCAGCCAGATCGTGCTGATCATCGCACCCGCGGCGACCGGTTTCGCGCTCATGGTCGGCATCACGCTCGGCCTGCCGGCCGGCTATTATGGTGGCAAGATCGATTCCATCCTGTCGTTCCTGGCCAACCTCGTGCTGGCTTTCCCAGTGATCCTGCTGTTCTACCTCCTGGTGACGCCAGGTATCATGGACACGCCGATCCCCTACGGTCTGGCAGGTGTCTTCTTCCTGTTTCCGATCATCTTCTTCAGCGTGCTGTTCTGGACACGCTACAAAAACCGGCCGGACCGGATCTACATCCTGCTCGGCCTGACGCTCATCATAGGCGGCTGGATCTATGTCGGCCTTGTCTTCGACCGGGACCCGCTGAAGATCGTCCACATCGATCCCAACCAGCTCAACATCTTCGTGGCTGTGGTGTTCGCCTCCAGTCCAGGCGTGTTCCGTATCGTGCGCGGCCTGGTGATGGACATCAAGACGCGCGACTATGTGGCGGCGGCGCAGACGCGCGGTGAATCGCCCTGGTACATCATGCTGTGGGAAATCCTGCCCAATGCGCGCGGACCACTGATCGTCGATGCCTGCCTGCGCATCGGCTACACCACGATCCTGCTCGGCACGCTGGGGTATTTTGGCCTCGGTCTTGCACCCGAGAGCCCGGACTGGGGCACGGCGATCAAGGATGCCAGCCGGCTGCTGCGCTCCTTTATCCACCCGGCGCTGCCGCCGACGATCGCGCTGATGAGCTTCGTGCTGGGGCTCAACCTGCTCGCCGATTCCCTGCGCGAGCAATCGATGAAGGATTGACGGTGGGATCCCAGATCCCACTTGGCTAAGAACTAGGATTGGAGCGACCCATGAACGAGGCAGTTCGAAATCCGGCTAATCCGACCAACGGGCCGATCATCGAGATCGAGAACCTGTCGATCTCCTTTTTCACCCGCAAGGGCGAGATACCGGCCGTCATGGATTTTTCCTGCACGGTCATGCCCGGCGAGGCGATGGGCATCGTCGGTGAATCCGGCTGCGGCAAGTCGACGGTGTCACTCGGCATCATGCGCGACCTTTCCAACATCGGGAAGATCGTCGGCGGCAAGATCAAGTTCCAGGGCAAGGACATGGGCGAGCTCTCCGATGAGGAGCTGCGCGCCATCCGCGGCAACAAGATCGCCATGATCTACCAGGAGCCGATGGCGAGCCTCAATCCGGCGATGAAGGTCGGCCAGCAGCTGATGGAAGTGCCGCTGATCCACGACAAGGTGTCGAAGGAAGAGGCCTATAAACGCGCGCTGGAAATGGTGCGCTCGGTCAAGCTTCCCGATCCCGAGCGCATGATGCGCTCCTATCCGCACCAGCTCTCGGGCGGCCAGCAGCAGCGCATCGTCATCGCCATGGCGCTGCTGTCGAAGCCGGCGCTGCTTTTGCTCGACGAGCCGACCACGGCGCTCGACGTGACGGTGGAAGCGGGCATCGTCGATCTGGTCAAGGGGCTGGGCGAGAAGTTCGGCACCTCGATGATCTTCGTGTCGCACAATCTTGGCCTGATCCTGGAAACCTGCGACCGCATCACTGTGATGTATTCGGGCGAGGCGGTTGAGACCGGCAAGATCAAGGATGTGTTCGACCGGATGCGCCATCCCTATACGCAAGGGCTGTTCCGCTCGATCCCGCTGCCGGGCGCGGACAAGAATTCGCGGCCGCTGATTTCGATCCCCGGGCAATTGCCGCTGCCGCATGAGCGGCCGAAGGGCTGCAATTTCGGCCCGCGCTGCCACCATTTCGTCGAGGGCGTCTGCAACGCGGCTGAAATCCCGATGGTCGAGGTCGCGGGCCACGAAGGCCATTTCTCGCGCTGCGTGCGCTTCAACGAGATCGACTGGGAAGCCCTGCCGCCCGGCGCCAAGAAGGTCAACGAGCGCGTCGTGCCCGGCGCGCCGGTGCTCAAGATCGAGGATCTCAGGAAATACTACAAGGTTGGCGGCAGCGAGGTGTTCGGCTCGAGCGAGGGCCGTGTCGTCAAGGCCAACGAGACGATCTCGTTCATGGCGCGCGAATCCGAAACCGTCGCCATCGTCGGCGAATCCGGCTGCGGAAAGTCGACACTGGCCAAGGTGCTGCTCGGGCTGGAGACAGCGAGTTCCGGCAGCGTGACGCTGGGCAACAAGGAAATCCAGTCGACCGGCATCGAGAGCCGCAGCGTCGACACCGTGTCGTCGATCCAGATGGTGTTCCAGAACCCCTTCGATACGCTGAACCCCAGCCATTCGGTCGGTTCGCAGATCATCCGCACGCTGGAAAAATTCAATGTCGGCAAGACGGTCGCCGACCGGCGCAAGCGCATGCTGGAACTGCTCGACCTGGTCAAGCTGCCGCGTGCCTTCGAGACGCGCAAGCCGCGCCAGCTTTCAGGCGGCCAGAAGCAGCGCATCGGCGTGGCGCGTGCCTTTGCCGGCGACGCCAAGGTGGTGGTGGCGGACGAGCCGGTGTCGGCGCTCGACGTATCGGTGCAGGCAGCTGTGACCGAACTCTTGATGGACATCCAGCGCAAGAACAAGACAACGATGCTGTTCATCAGCCACGATCTTTCCGTGGTGCGCTACATCGCCGACCGCGTCGTCGTCATGTATCTGGGCTATATTGTCGAGCAAGGTACGACCGACCAGATCTTCGCGCCGCCCTATCACCCCTATACCGAGGCGCTGCTGTCGGCGATCCCGATCGCCGACACAAGCGTGATCAAGAAGCACATCGTGCTCGAAGGCGACATCCCGTCGGCGATGAACCCGCCATCCGGCTGCCCGTTCCAGACACGCTGCGGGTACAAGAAGCTGGTGCCGGACAATCTGTGCGAGACCAAGGTACCGCCGGTCAAGAATCTGGGCGATGGCCATATGAGCCTGTGCTGGCTCTCCGACGAGGTGCTGGCGATGATGGAACCGGTGATCAAGTTCGACAAGGAGCATGCCGCCCACGAAGGCGTGCCGGACGACGCGCCGCATGGCGAGGGTCCAGGATTTGCCGGCACGCCGCCGAAGCGTCCGCGCGGCAAGAAGCCGAGCTGACCAGCACAGGGGCAATATCGCTTGCTGGTGCATTGCTCCGCAGCTTCGTCATATCTCATATTTGTCAAGGGACGACAGGCGACGTTCCCTTGATCTCCATCCAGTGCTTCGTGGTTTGACGTGCAGCAAGGAGACGTATTGTGAGAACGACGCTTGCAATCGATGACGATGTCCTCCTTGCCGCGAAGGCCATGGCGCGGCAGCAGGATCGCAGCATTGGCGAGGTCATTTCCGATCTGGCTCGCCAGTCACTGCGCAGGCCGCAGGCTGGCGGAGAACGCAACGGCATTCCGTTACTTTCAGCGCGACCCGACGACCCCCCGTTGGTCGATCTTGAAATGATCAATGCGCTTCGCGACGCGTTGCCGCGACTCTCCCTGCTCGATGTCGATGTCGACATGTAGGGAAGGCTCCCAGCCCTCCATCTGCGCAATATCGCTTTTCCGTAGCGGCAGCTGATTTCACTTGGCCGTGAAATGCCCCGGCAAAGTCAATTGCCGCATTGCTGCAACTGAACGGCGTAATCGCGGGCCATTTTCTCCGTGGCCCGGGCATAGCCCTGGACGCCGGCGTCGCCACGGTTGCCGCGGCCATAGGCGGTCCAGCCGAGATAATAGGCGAGGTAGAGATTGTAGGTGTCGTTGCGGGCGACGCCGAATGTATCGGCGGTCTTGGAATGGTACCAGCCGACGAAATCGACGGCGTCGGCGAATTTCGTCCGCCGTGCCGCCCAGTTGCCGGTTTCGCTCTGATATTGCGACCAGGTGCCGTCCAGCGCCTGCGAGAAGCCGGTGGCGGACGAGACGTGCTTCCACGGGATGAAGCCGAGCAGCTTGGTGCGCGGCGGCCGGGCGTTGCTCTTGAAGCCGGATTCCTTGCGCACCGTCGCCATCAGCACGGGCACGGGTACGCCGTATTTCTGCTGCGTGCGCTCGGCCGCCGACTGCCAATTGTCGAACCAGCCGTCATTCTGGTCGAAGACGGCGCAGACATTGTTGATGTGGCTGGGCGCCGTCGCGCAGGCCGAAAGTGCCAGCAGCACGCCAATCGCTACAATTTTACTAAAACTCGACCTACACATCGGCAGACCAATAGGCCGAAATCATAAAGGGAATCTTGCTGCCCGCGTTAACCGCTCGCCGGCGCGAGCGCTTCAGAAAATGCCATATTGAAAATCCGACTTGTTCTGTCGCTTTTTCTAGATTCCTACTGCGGAAATGCCGCCTTGGCTAAAATCACGCCCGCAAACGGCGTATTTCTGACAGCTTGGCCGGTTTGCCGAGGCTTTGATGCCGGCATGAACGAACCAAGACGCAAACGCGGCGCCGAGCGCACCAGCAACCGGGGGCCGGCGCCCATTCCACAGTTGCCGCTCAGGCGTGTCGTCAATCCCTATCCGCCGATGGCCTTGCTGTCTCCAGACCAGATCGAGGCGATCCACCAAGCCTCGATGCACATACTGGAGAATTTCGGCATCGAGGTGATGAGCCCGCGGGCGCTGGCGCTGTTCGAGAAGGCGGGCGCCAGGGTCGACCACGCCTCGGCCAATGTCCGCATCGATCGCGGCATGGTCGATGAGGCGCTGAAGACGACGCGGTCCAACTACACACTGACACCGCGCAATCCTGCCAACACCATCCATCTTGGCGGCAACACCATCAATTTCACACTCGTCGCGGGGCCGCCCAATGTGCATGACATGGAGCGTGGCCGCCGGGCGGGCAATCTTCGCGACTATGCGGATCTCACGCGGCTGGCGCAGCATTTCAACTGTGTCCACATGCTCGGCAACCAGGTCTGCGCGCCGGTCGATCTGCCGGCGAATTCGCGTCATCTCGACACTTATTTCACCAATCTGACGCTGACCGACAAGAGTTTTCATGTCTCGGCGATCGGCCGGGGCAGGGCGCTGGACGGCATCGAGATGATGGCGATCGCGCGCGGGCTGACGCTGGACCAGATGGCTGACGACCCGGGCATCGCCACCATCATCTCGGTCAACTCGCCGCGGCGCTTCGACGAGATGATGGCCGAGGGGCTGATGACGATGGCCGAGTTCGGCCAGTCGGTGGCGGTGACGCCGTTCACGCTGATGGGGGCGATGAGCCCGGTGACGCTGGCCGGCGCGCTGGCGCAGCAGAATGCCGAGGCGCTGTTCGGTGTCGCCCTGACGCAGCTCGTGCGTCCCGGCGCGCCGGTCATGTATGGTGCCTTTACTTCCAATGTCGACATGAAGTCGGGTGCGCCGGCCTTCGGCACGCCGGAGAATACCAAGGCCAACATCGCCTCGGGACAGTTGGCGCGGCGCTATGGGCTGCCCTACCGCACCACACCGGGCTCAGCCTCCAACGCCGCCGACGCGCAAGGCGCCTACGAGACGCTGATGGCGCTGTGGGGCGCGGTGCTCGGCCACGGCAATCTCGTCTACCACGCCGCTGGCTGGCAGGAGGGCGGGCTGACGGCGTCGTTCGAAAAGTTCATCATCGATATCGAGATGATCCAGCACATGATGGAGTTCCTGCGCCCGATCGTGGTCGACGAGGCCGAGCTTGCCATCGAGGCGCTGGGCGCGGTGCCGACCGGCGGCCATTTCTTCGGCGAGCCGCACACGCTGGAGCGCTATGCGACGGCCTTCTACCAGCCGATGCTGTCCAACTGGCAGAATTTTGAAGCCTGGCAGGAGGCCGGCGGGCTCGACGCCACCGCGCGCGCCACGCGGCTGTGGAAGAAGGCGCTGGAGGATTATGTCGAGCCGGCGATGGATATCGCCGTGCGCGAGGCGCTGGAGGCCTATGTGGCCAGGCGCAAGGAAGCGATCGGGCAGGGCGAGCCGTGATAGTCACAGGTTTGCGTGCGTGGACCCCCGCTTGGCTCCTCCCGTCTTGATTCATTTCACCCATCCAACTCGTTGATAACAGAGAAGAAATCCATGAAATCGCATGCAAAGGTCGTGGTCATTGGCGGTGGCGTCGTCGGCTGCTCGGTGTTGTTCCATCTGGCCCGCCACGGCTGGACCGATGTCGTGCTGCTTGAGCGCGACGAACTGACTTCGGGCTCGACCTGGCATGCGGCGGGCGGCATGCACACCATCAATGGCGATCCCAACGTCGCCAAGCTGCAGAAATACACGATCAACCTCTACAAGGAGATCGAGGAACTTTCCGGCCAGGCGACCGGCGTGCACCTGACCGGCGGTGTGCTTCTGGCGGCGACCGAGGCGCGGCTCGACTGGCTGCGCGGCGTCGTTGCCAAGGGTCGCTATCTCGGCATCGATCTCGAGGAGATCTCGCCGAAAGAGGCGGCCGAACTGATGCCGCTGCTCGACCCCAAGCAGTTCGTCGGCGCCGTCCGCAACAAGGAGGACGGCCATCTCGACCCCTCGGGCGTCACCCATGCCTATGCCAAGGCCGCGCGCAAGCTCGGCGCCGAGGTCGAGCGCTTCACCAAGGTCGAGGACATCGTGCGGCGGCCCGACGGGATGTGGCGCGTCATCACCAACAAGGGCGAGGTGGTGACCGAGCATGTCGTCAATGCCGGTGGCCTGTGGGCGCGCGAGGTTGGCCGCATGGTTGGGCTGGAGCTGCCGGTGCTGGCCATGGAGCACATGTACCTGATCACCGAGGACATGCCGGAGGTCGCCGCATGGAACCAGAAAACCGGCACGGAAATCATCCATGCAGTGGACTTCGACGGCGAGCTCTATCTGCGCCAGGAGCGCGGCGGCATGCTGATGGGCACCTACGAGAAGGCCAACAAGCCATGGTCCGAACACCAGACGCCGTGGAACTTCGGCCACGAGCTGTTGGAACCGGATATCGATCGCATCGCGCCGTCGCTGGAAGTCGGCTTCCGGCATTTCCCGGCCTTCCAGAACACTGGCATCAAGCAGATCATCAACGGCCCCTTCACCTTCGCGCCGGACGGCAACCCGCTGGTCGGGCCGGTGCGCGGCCTGCCGGGTTTCTGGGTCGCCTGCGGTGTCATGGCCGGCTTCTCACAGGGTGGCGGCGTCGGCCTGGCGCTGTCGAACTGGATGATCGAGGGCGACCCCGGCGCCGATATCTGGGCGATGGATGTCGCGCGCTACGGCGACTGGGCGGCGATGGCCTACACCAACGCCAAGGTGCGCGAAAATTATTCCAGGCGCTTCTCGATCCGCTTTCCCAATGAGGAATTGCCGGCCGGGCGGCCGCTGAAGACGACGCCGGTCTACGACCTTCTGTCGGCCAAGGGCGCGCAGTTTGGCGCCGCCTACGGGCTGGAGGTGCCGCTGTGGTATGCGCCTGAAGGCGTCAAGGACGAGTTCTCCTGGCGGCGTTCCAGCGATTTTACCCATGTTGCCGGCGAAGTCGCCGCGGTTCGCGACGGCGTTGGCCTGTCGGAGATTTCGAGCTTCGCCAAATACACGGTGACTGGCGAGGGGGCGGCCGCATGGCTCGACCGCATGCTTGCCTGCAAACTGCCTAAACCCAGCCGCATGACGCTGGCGCCGATGCTGAAGGAAGACGGCAGGCTGATCGGCGATTTCACGCTGGCCAATCTCGGTTCCGAAGGCTGGTTCCTCGCCGGCTCCGGCATTGCAGAGCAGTATCACATGCGCTGGTTCGAGGCGCATCTGCCCGGCGATGGTTCGGTTCGCATCGAGGCGCAGGGAGCGAAACTCACCGGCCTTGCGATCGCCGGGCCGAAGGCGAGGGATGTGCTGGCCAAGGTCAGCCGCGCCGACGTGTCCAACACCGCGTTTCCCTTCATGGCCGTCGCAAAAATGGATATCGGCATGGCGCCGTGCCTGGTCGGCCGCGTCAGCTACACCGGCGATCTCGGCTACGAGATCTGGGTGGCGCCGGAATACCAGCGTGCCGCGTTCAACGCGTTGATGGCGGCCGGCGAGGAATTCGGTATCGGCCTGTTCGGCTCGCGGGCGCTGAACGCCCTGCGGCTGGAGAAGAATTACGGCTCATGGGGGCGCGAATACCGGCCGATCTACGGACCGCTGGAAGCCGGGCTCGACCGCTTCGTCGCCTACGGCAAGGAGGCGGACTTCATCGGCAAGGCGGCGGCGCTGGCCGAGCGCAAGCAAGGCGGCAAGTTGCGGCTGCGCGCCTTCATCGTCGATGCCGACGACGCCGATGTCATCGGCGACGAGCCGATCTGGTTCGGCGGTGCCGTGCGCGGCTGGGTGACATCGGGCGGCTATGCGCATCACTCGAAAAAGTCGGTCGCCGTCGGCTATGTGCCGAAGGAGATCGCCGAGGAGAGTGACGGCTTCGAGATCGAGCTGTTGGGCAAGCGCCACGCTGCGCGCATGCAGGCCACGCCGCTGTTCGATGCGAATTTCGAGCGGATGCGGGGGTGAAGTCCACCCCCTTGTCGCGCATCAAGCGTTGCGGCGGTTGTCCAACGCGAACGCGCCGGGGCCGGCAAAGAACAGATAAAGGAAGATGAAGCAGAAAGAGATCGCCGCATCGCCGCCATTGTTGACCGGGAAGAAATCGCGCGGCATGTGCGCCATGAAATAGGCGATCGCCATTTCGCCGGCCAGGAGGAAGGCAACGGGCCGAGTGAACAGGCCGAGTGCCAGCAGGATGCCGCCGGCGAATTCGAGGATGGCGGCGGTCGTGGTCAGCCCGGAGAGGGCGTGGGGGTCGGCGCTGACTGGGAAGTTGAACAGTTTCTGGCTGCCATGCTCGATGAACTGCAGGGCGGTCATGATGCGCAACACGCCGAGCGCCTGCGGCTGGTATCTGGAGAGGCTTTCGAAAAGCTTCATGATGACTCCATTTTTCAGTCCGCCCGGCCATAGATTATCAGCCGGCGATGAACCATTCACTTCCCATGGCACGCCATCAACAATGGGTGACTGGTAATGTTCCCCAGTTTGGTCCTTCATATTGTTCCCGCAAGGGTTGCATTCCTATCGTCATGGTTGTATTAGCATGAACAGTCTAAAAATGAGGGTTCCCTTTGCCATGAAAAAAGTCGTCGTCAGCCTCTTCGCTCTCCTCGCAGGAACCAGCTTCGCCATGGCCGAGGACGCCGGCTGCGAGGCTTTCAAATGGCCGGTGACGCGGGAACAGGCGCTGTTTGCCGCGCCGCCTGCAACACCCTCAGGCGCGCCCCTGGCGGTTGGCGCCGCGGCGGACCTGGCGCTGGTGCCGGTCGACAAGGCCGGCTTTGCGCTGCCGCCCGAACGTGCCCCGGCACAGGGCACGTTCGGCGCTGTCGCCAGCGTGGAGGTGCCGCCGGACGGGGTCATACAGATAAGTCTGTCGGGCGAGGCCTGGGTCGATGTCATTCAGGACGGCCACGCCATCAAGTCGGCTGGCTATAGCGGGGTGAAAACCTGCCCCGCCATCCGCAAGAGCGTGCGCTTCAAGCTTACGCCCGGCCCGGCCACCGTGCAGTTCAGCGGCGCGAAGAAGGCTGAGCTGAAGGTCGCGGTTCTGACGCCGGAGTAGCCTTACGAAACTTCGTTCAAAAATAGCAGGAGTCTGCGGGACGTGCCCCCTCTGTCCTGCTGGACAGAGGGGGCAACAACGGTGCTAGCCTTCAGAAGTTGGCAAGCTTCCGTGTGCAGCGCTTACCGCACCGGCGCCATCAGTGCGAAATGCGCGCCTTGCGGATCCTGGCATTGCACGATCCAGCTGCCGCCGGGGACCTCCATCGGCCCCATCAGGAGCTTGCCGCCGTTGTCGGTGACGCGTTTGGCCGCCGCGTCGATGCCGGTGACGTTGAAATAGAACTGCCAGACCGGCACCGGGATCTGCTGCGGCTTGTTCATGATACCGCCGCCGGATTCGGAGCCGGCCGTGAAGGTCTGGTAGGTGCCCATCGGACCCATGTCGAAGTCGCCGGCATTGGCCCAGCCGAACTGGTCGGAATAGAAATCGAACGCGGCCTTCCAGTCGCTGGTGTAGAGCTCGTGCCAGCCGATATGGCCCGGCGTGCTGGCCGGCACGACAGGCTGGTCGGGGCCGTTCGGCTGCAAGAACATGAAGGTCGCGCCCTGCGGATCGGCAACGACGGCAAAGCGGCCAACGCCTGGAATGTCGGCGGGCTGGCGATGAACGGAGCCGCCCGCTTTCTCCAGCGATGCCGTGGAGGCATCGACATCCTTGGTATGGATATAGCCGAGCCAGGCCGGCGGCATGCCCATCTTGGCCGCATCCTCGGGCAGCGTCATCAGGCCGCCGACGCCACGCTCGCCGACATTCATGACGATGTAGCGCGGCATGCCGGGAGCCACGTCGAAGGGCTGCGCCGTCCAGCCGACAACCTTGGTGTAGAAGGCCTCGGCTGCATCGAGGTCTGATGTCATCAACTCGTACCAGAAGAAGGGCATCGGGGATTTGGGCATTTTGGGTCTCCTCACCTTTGCATCGATCGTCGTCCGATCCATCCTAGGACGATCTTCACGACGGAAATCCGACACCCGCCCGAACAACAATGTCTTTAGATGCCAGGCGTTCCCCCGTTGCGCATCCGGCGGTTTTCGATTTCTCTGCGGTGACGAGGGAGTTGTCGTCCATGCGCCTTATGTCGCTTACGCCCGAGCTTGTCGCGCTGTGCCATCGGGAAGAGGCCGATCCGGGTCCCGATCCGAGCTGGACCGAGATGAACGACGGTGACTTCCGGACCCTTGCCTTGCGGCTCTCCGACGAGGCGGACGAGGGACCGCTGTGGGTGTTCGCCTATGGGTCGCTGATCTGGAAACCGGAATTCGAATCCGTCGAACAACGGCTCGCCACGGCCTATGGCTGGCACCGCTCGTTCTGTCTCGACATGGTGCGTTGGCGCGGCAGCGCCGCGCAACCGGGATTGATGATGGCGCTCGAACGGGGCGGACGCTGCAACGGCGTGATCTGCCGCTTGCCGGAAGGCGAGAAACCGGCTCAGATCGAAAGACTGCTGCGGCGCGAGATCAATGATCATGAGAGTGTCAGCTCTGTCAGGTGGCTGCCCGTGCATACGGCGCAAGGTGCGCTGCGGGCGCTCGGCTTCTGGGTCGGCGTGAAGGGCAGGGGTACGTCGCTGGGCCAGCCGCTGGACAGGGTGGCAAGCGTGCTGGCCAGGGCCTGCGGGCATATCGGCTCCGGGGCCGAATATCTCTACAATACCGTCAGCCATCTCGAAGCGTTCGGCATTCATGACCGCAATCTGTGGCGATTGCAGAAACTGGTCGCGGACGAGATCCGGACCATCCATGCTCGGGCTCTCGATCCAGTTCACTCGGCCATCCCGCAAGAGCAATTGCTCAAAGTCATAACATGAGTAAAGTAATCATATTACTACCCAGTCTTTTCAGTGTCTTGCGCCGAAAATTGACCAATTGATAAAAAAATAAAACGTGCTAGCCTTCCCCAAAACGAAAATATGGGGAACTGACGATGCCAGAAGGCCAGTTCAAAGAGGGTATTGCCGGCGGCCGGCTTCAGGCCGACCAGTATGCGGACAATTTTTCCGACCTGCATCCACCGCTCGATCACCACGAGGCGCTGGTCGAATCCGACCGCTGCTATTTCTGCTACGACGCGCCGTGCATGAACGCGTGTCCGACCTCGATCGACATCCCGCTGTTCATCCGTCAGATATCGACCGGCAATCCGATCGGCTCGGCCAAGACCATCTTCGATCAGAACATTTTGGGCGGCATGTGCGCCCGCGTCTGCCCGACCGAGACGCTGTGCGAAGAGGTCTGCGTGCGCGAGGTGGCGGAAGGCAAGCCGGTGCAGATCGGCCGCCTGCAGCGCTACGCCACCGATGTCGCGATGGCCGAGAACAAGCAGTTCTATCCGCGCCCCACGCCGACGGGCAAGACGATCGCCGTGGTCGGCGCCGGGCCTGCTGGCCTCGCCGCCGCGCACCGGCTCGCCCGTCACGGCCATGACGTGACCATCCTGGAGGCGCGGCCGAAGGCCGGCGGCCTCAACGAATACGGCATCGCCGCCTACAAGAGCGTCGACAATTTCGCCCAGGCCGAGGTCGACTATGTCACTTCGATCGGCGGCATCGACATCCAGAATGGCAAGGCGCTCGGCCGCGACTATCAGCTCTCCGACCTGATCCGCAACTACGACGCCGTGTTCCTCGGCATGGGGTTGGGCGGCGTCAATGCGCTGCGCGCCGATGGCGAGGATGCCGACGGCGTCACCAATGCGGTGGAATTCATCTCCGAACTGCGCCAGGCCAGCGATCTCTCGAGCCTGCCGGTCGGCCGGCGCGTGGTCGTCATCGGCGGCGGCATGACGGCGATCGATGCCGCCGTGCAGTCGAAGCTGCTCGGCGCCGAGGAGGTGACGATCTGCTACCGGCGCGGCCAGGAGCACATGAATGCCTCCGAGTTCGAGCAGGATCTGGCCGCCGCCAACGGCGTCACCATCCGCCACTGGCTGCAGCCGAAGCGGGTGGTTGCCGAGGCGGGCAAGGTCAGTGCCATCGAACTCGAATACACGGCCATGAACGGCGACAGGCTTGCCGGCACCGGCGAGACGCTGACGCTCGTTGCCGACCAGGTATTCAAGGCGATCGGCCAGAGCTTTGTCCCGACCGCTCTCAACGGCAGCGGTGCATCGATCGAGCTCGAAGCCGGCCGCATCAAGGTCGATGCGGAAGGGCGGACCTCGCTGGCCAAGGTCTGGGCCGGCGGCGACTGCATTTTTGGCGGCGACGACCTGACTGTCTCAGCCGTGGCGCAAGGCCGCGATGCGGCGGAAAGCATCAACAGGAGCCTGACGCAGGGATAGGGATCATGGCCACGGTGGAACCGGGCATCGCCCGTCACTACGAGATATCAGGCCTGGAGCAGCGGATCCTTGCCGGCCTCGCCGATATAGGCGTGGACGTTGCCCATCTGAGGGTCAGCGATCTCGAAGCGGTCGACGAATTCCACATTGGTGGTGTGGCAGCCACCAGGGAACTCGTCGATCAGATGGGTTTGAAGCCGGCTGGCAGGCTGCTTGACATCGGATCGGGTATAGGTGGTCCGGCCCGCTTTGTCGCCAACAGTGCCGACGCCGATGTCACCGGCATCGACCTGACGCAGAGCTATGTCGACGTCGCGACCAGCCTGTCGAAGCGCACGGGAATGGCGGACAGGACGCACTTCGTCCAGGGCAGCGCATTGGACATGCCGTTCGGCAACGCCAGCTTCGATGCGGCAATGATCCTGCATGTCGGCATGAACCTTCCCGACAAGGCGAAGCTGATGAGCGAGGCCGCGCGCGTGCTGCGGCCGGGCGGTGTCTTTGCCGTCTACGATGTAATGCGGCTCAAGGCCGGCGCGCTGACCTTTCCGCTGCCATGGGCATCGGACGAAACCATGTCCTTTGTCGCCACGCCGGACGACTATCGATCGGCCGCCACCGCCGCGGGTTTCTCGGTGACGACGGAACGGCCACGCGGCGCCTTTGCCGTCGAATTCTTTGCCACGATGCGCGCACGGGTGGCTGCCGCCCAGGCTGACGGCAGAAAGCCGCCGCCTGGCGTTGGCCTGATCATGGGCGGGGATGCCCGCACCAAGATCTCCAATATCACCGCCGCGCTTGAAGGCGGCATTCTTGCACCCGTGGAAATGCTCCTTCGTCTCGGTTGAAAGGGACCTGTCATGGCTGACATCCGCAACAATTTCGTCGGCATCAAATCGCCCAATCCGTTCTGGCTGGCCTCGGCGCCGCCGACCGACAAGGCCTACAACGTCATCCGCGCCTTCAAGGCCGGCTGGGGCGGCGTGGTGTGGAAGACGCTGGGCGAGGAAGGCCCCCCGGTCGTCAACGTCAATGGCCCGCGCTATGGCGCGATCTGGGGTGCCGACCGCCGCCTGCTCGGCCTCAACAACATCGAACTGATCACCGACCGCGACCTGCAGGTCAATCTGCGCGAGATCAAGCAGGTCAAGAAGGACTGGCCCGACCGCGCCATCGTCGTCTCGCTGATGGTGCCCTGCGTCGAGGAGAGCTGGAAGGCGATCCTGCCGGTGGTCGAGGAGACGGAAGCCGACGGCATCGAGCTCAATTTCGGCTGTCCGCACGGCATGTCGGAACGCGGCATGGGCGCGGCCGTCGGCCAGGTGCCGGAATATATCGAAATGGTTGTGCGCTGGTGCAAGCAGAACACGCGCATGCCGGTCATCACCAAGCTGACGCCCAACATCACCGATGTGCGCAAGCCGGCGAGGGCCGCGCTTGCCGGCGGCACCGACGCGGTGTCGCTGATCAACACCATCAATTCGATCACCGGTGTCGATCTCGACAGTTTCGCGCCGCAGCCGATCATCGACGGCAAGGGTTCGCATGGCGGCTATTGCGGCCCGGCGGTGAAGCCGATCGCCATGAACATGGTGGCCGAAATCGCGCGCGATACCGAAACCCGCGGCCTGCCGATCTCAGGCATTGGCGGCATCACCACCTGGCGCGATGCGGCGGAATTCATGGCGCTCGGCGCCGGCAATGTGCAGGTCTGCACGGCGGCGATGACCTACGGCTTCAAGATCGTGCAGGAGATGATCGCCGGTCTCGAAAATTGGATGGACGAGAAAGGCCATGCCTCGCTCGACGACATCGTCGGCCGTGCCACCCCCAACGTCACCGACTGGCAGTATCTCAACCTCAACTATGTCGCCAAGGCGCGTATCGACCAGGACGCCTGCATCAAATGCGGCCGCTGCCACATCGCCTGCGAGGACACCTCGCACCAGGCGATCACCAGCATGGTCGACGGCGTCAGGCACTTTGAAGTGATCGAGGCCGAATGCGTCGGCTGCAATCTGTGCGTCAATGTCTGCCCCGTCGAGAATTGCATCACCATGGAACCGCTGGCCGCCGGCGCTCTGGATGAGCGTACCGGCAGGCCGGTGTCGCCGATCTACGCCAACTGGACGACGCACCCGAACAATCCGATGGCCAAGGTGGCGGCAGAGTAGGGCTGCCTTCGCAGAATTTGGGTCCCTCGCCCCGATCGACGTCTACGTCATGCACACATCTTCTGTGACTGGCGTGATTGATCGGCCGGAGGCTTGGGTTGCCACGTGGTTCCCCCAATCCGTCGCTGCTTCGCAGCGCCACCTTTCCCCCCTCCGGAGGGAAAGGAAGGGAGCGGTTCCGGACGAGCGTTGACGGCAAAAAGCTTTGGCGCCTTTCCTCTACCCCGTCGATCGGGGGAGAGGTGGCTCGGCGAAGCCGAGACGGAGTGGGGGTCGACCAGCTCAGCACGTTATCGCCAAAGATCAGCTGCCCGGAAATGTGTGCATGCCGTAGTGCAAAGCGGGGTGCGAGGAACGCAAGTCCTGTGAAGCTTCGTGACGATATGAAACTCGCACTTCCCTATTGCAGATAAATTTTATCCACGATATAATGTATCCATGAATAGGAGATCGGCATCATGAAGCTGGGCGAGGGCGTTGAAGCGGCCATCCACTGCGCGGCCACGCTGGCCAGCGTCGAGGGCAACAGCACCATGCCGGGCGCCGCGCTGGCCGAGTCGTTCGGCCTGTCGCCGAGCTATCTCCTGAAGCATCTCAACATGCTGACCGCCGCGCGCATCCTGGAATCGGTGCCGGGACCGGCTGGCGGCTACAGGCTGGCAAAGCCTGCAGAGCGCATCACGCTGCTCGACATCGTGCTGGCCGTCGAAGGACGCGAGCCGGCGTTTCGGTGTGGCGAGATCCGTCGCAACGGCCCGGTCAAGCTCGATGCCTCCGCCTATGTCAAACCCTGCGGCATCAACGCGGCGATGCTGAAGGCCGAGCGCGCCTATCGCGCCGCACTCGCCGAAACCAGGCTGTCCGACATCGTGGCCACTTACCAGGCGGAAGGCGATCCGAGATCGCTTGCCGCGAGCTGCGCTTTCGTGGAGCGCCACCAGCGGCCGCAGAAACCCGGTTCGACAACGCAAACCTAAAACCCCCGAAGCTGTGAAAGGAAAGACGATGAAACAGAGGCTGCAATTTTTCGCCAAGGCGCCCGAGATCATGAAGGCGGTGTCGGCGCTCAACAAGGCGGTCGACGAATGCGGGCTCGAGGTGAGCCTGCTGCACCTGATCAAGCTCAGAGCCTCGCAGATCAACGGTTGCTCCTACTGCGTCGAGATGCACAGCCGCGAGGCGCGGCGCGACGGCGAGACCGAGCAGCGGCTCTATCTGGTCGCGGCCTGGAAGGAATCGCCGCTGTTCTCCGAGCGCGAACGCGCCGCCCTGGCCTGGACCGAGGCGGTCACGCTGATCGCCAATGACGGTGTTTCGGATGAGCTCTATGCCCGCACGCTCGAGCATTTCTCGGAAGAGGAACTGGTGAAGCTCTCTGTCGCGCTCGGCATGATCAACACCTGGAACCGGTTGTGCATCCCGTTCCACGCCATTCATCCGATGCCCGCCGCCAAGGCTGCCTGATCATCCGATTGTGTTGGGGAGCGCCGCAGGGAGGTGACGCTCCCGATTGATTTCAAAGGGAGCGTTTCATGCCTGCCGATTTGCCTTCGACCTTGTTGTTCCTCGGCCGCCTGTTGCTCGGCGGCGCTTTTGTCCTCGCCGGCCTGCGCAACATCCAGAACGCAGCCTTCCTCACAGGGCTCATGGCCGCGCGCGGTGTGCCGCGGGCGCGGTTGGCGCTGTGGGCCGGCATCGTCCTGCAGATCATCGCCGGCGCGCTGGTGATGGCGGGTCTGTGGACCGCGCTTGCCTGCGCGGTGCTCTTGCTGTTCCTGGTCGCCGCCACGCCGATGTTCCACAATTTCTGGGATCACCAGGGTCCGGACCGCGCGGCGCGCATCAACGGCTTCGTCGGCAATGTCGCGCTGGGCGGCGGTTTTCTGACTCTGATCGCGCAGTCGCTCTGAAGGCCAAAGCTAGGCCGCGAACCGCAGCCCGCCGTCGCAGGTCAGCACCTGGCCGGTCATGAAGCCGTTGGAGACGAGGAAGGCTATCGCCGAGGCAACGTCGTCGGCACGGCCGATCCTGCCGACCGGCGTCTTGCCGGCATATTCGGCAAAGACCGCCTGCCGCTGCTCGTCCGGCAGAAAATCCCACCAGGGCGTGTCGATGACGCCCGGCGCCACGACATTGACGCGCAGCGGCTTCAGCTCGACGGCCAGGATGGGTGCTACGGTCAACAGCATGCCATTGATGGCGCCGATGCCAGCGACACCAGGCGTGGCGAGCTGGGCCGAGACCGCAGAGATGAAGGTGACGGAGCCCGATTTGTTCAGCGTCGGCAAGGCGGCCTGCAGGCAGGACAATTGCGGCCGCACCTTCTCCTCGACGCCGCTGCCGATGTCGGCAAGGTCGAGGGCGTGGAACGGGCCAAGGCCTTTGCCGCCGCTCGCCGCCAGAACGAGGTGGTCGAACGGGCCGAGGCGCTCGAAGAATTGGCGGACCTCGTCCGGCTTTGAGGCATCGAATGCTGCCTTGTCGGCGGCGCCGCCAAGGCTCTTCCAGGCGCCGTTGAGCTTATCCTGGTTGCGCCCGGTGATGGTCACCTTCATGCCCGGGCCAAGCAGTTTTCGCGCCGTTGCCAGGCCGATGCCGGATGAGCCGCCGATAATGACTGTGTGTTCAGTTCTGTCGCTCATGAATGCTGTTCCTTCGATTTTGTGGAAGCCTGGCCGACAAGGTCGAGGCTGAGGCTTCGCAATTGTTGTCGTGCTCCGGCGTCGTAGGCCTGGGCGTCGGCGCGCGCTTCTCGCAGGCCATCGAAATAGAGGCCGCTGCGGCCTTCGAGTGCTGGCGAGGTGGCGAGATTGACGATGGCGTCGGCGCCGGTCTCGACCGAGCTCCATGGTGTGACCCCTGCCTGCCGGACCATGGTGGTGTTCATGTAGCTCGCCGGATGCAGGGCGTTGACGGTAACCCCGGTGCCCTTCAACTGCTCGGCCAGATCGACGGTGAACAGGATCTGCGCCAGTTTGCTCTGGCAATAGGCGCGCACGCCGCTATAGCCATGGGTCAGCATGACATCGCCGAAGTCGATCGCCTGTTGGCCGGCGGAGGCGACATTGACGATGCGCGCTGGAGCACTCGCCTTCAGCAGTGGCAGAAGCTCCGAGGTCAGCAGGAAGCCGGCGAGATAATTGACCGCGAAACGCAGTTCATGGCCGTCGGCGCTGATCTGCCGTTTGGCGCCGGCCGTACCGACGCCGGCATTGTTGATGAGGATGTCGAGCCGGTCTGTTCGGGCACGCACGGCCTCGGCGAGGCGGCGAACCTGCGCCAGCGAGGCGAGGTCGGCGGCGAAAAACTCGGCCTTGCCGCCAGCGGCTTCGATGTCGGCGACCGTTGCCTTGCCACGCCCAGCATCGCGGCCGTGCACCAGTATGCGGGCGCCGGCCCCGCCCAGCCTTTGCGCGACGACGCGGCCGACGCCGTCGGTCGAGCCGGTGATGAGGATAGTCTTATCTTTCAGATCCATGTTTGGCAGGTCCATGTTTGGAGCCTCCTGTCTGCTGCTCCCGTCGCAAGATGGGACATCGGGCGGATCTCAAACAGTTCAAACTTTATCCTGGTATCAATACTGCTATAATAAGTGCATGGATGCTCCCTTACATTCCGCTGAAGACAGCCGCCGGCGCGAGCTTGGCGCCTTCCTGCGTTCGCGCCGAGAAAGGCTGACGCCGTCGGCAACGGGCATCGCCACGGGCCTCAGGCGTCGCACGCCGGGCCTGCGTCGCGAGGAGGTGGCGATGATCGCCGGCGTCGGCACGACCTGGTACACCTGGCTGGAACAGGGCAGGGACGTCAGGCCCTCGGTCGAGGTGCTGACCGCGCTGAGCGAGGCGTTGCGCCTCGACGCCATCGAGAAGCGCCATCTGTTCATCCTTGCCGGCCGCCAACAGCCGGAGCGCCGCGTGGCCGCACCGGAAAAGGTCGATGCCGCCTTGCTGCACATGCTGCAGAGCCTTGTCCTGCAACCCGCCTATGTCGTCGGCCGGCGCTGGGACGTGCTTGCCTGGAACCCGGCGGCGGTCGCGGTATTCGGCGATTATGGTCTGCTCGAGGGAGATGCCCGCAACATCGTCCATATGGTGTTCACAAATCCACACCACCGCCGCTTGCTGGTCGACTGGGAGGAGCTTGCCCGCGTGGTGCTCGCATCGTTTCGCGCCGAAAGCGCCAAATATGTCGGCGACCCGGACTTCGATCGGCTGATCGCGCTGATGATGCGATCGAGCCCGGAGTTCCGCGACTGGTGGCCTCGGCGGGACGTGGCGCGAAGGCTGACCGGCCTGAAGCACGTCCGGCACCCCACGGCCGGCGCGATGGCCTTCGAGCATATGAGCCTGTCGATCGACGATGGTTCCGACATGCGGCTGGTCGTCTACACGCCGCTCGCCGAGCAGAACTCGGTCGCCAAGCTGCAGACATTGCTGGACGCGCTGCCGGCGGAGCGGCGCAGCGCCTGAGCGGTCGCGGCGAGGCCGAGGTCAGCCCTTCGGCTTCAGTCCTTCGAGAAACAATTGCTCCAGGAACCTCGCCGCATCCTCGAAGCGGCCGTCGCCGCCACGGTTCGGGCCGAGCACGGCACGGACCTGGACGTCGAAATCGGCGTAGTGCTGCGTGGTTGCCCAGATCGAGAAAATCAGGTGCCAGGGATCGGTCCTGGCGATCTTGCCGGCGCGCATCCAGCCCTTGATGACGGCGGCCTTCTCGTCGACCAGCGTCTTCAGCTCGCCGGCCAGCAGCGGCATGATGCGCGGCGCGCCTTGCAGGATCTCGTTGGCGAATAGCCGGCTCTCGCGCGGAAAATCGCGCGCCATCTCCAGTTTGCGCCTGATGTAGCTCCTG
The DNA here is from genome assembly GCF_000176035.2 of Mesorhizobium opportunistum WSM2075. Taxonomy (NCBI): domain Bacteria; kingdom Pseudomonadati; phylum Pseudomonadota; class Alphaproteobacteria; order Hyphomicrobiales; family Phyllobacteriaceae; genus Mesorhizobium; species Mesorhizobium opportunistum. The sequence continues at coordinate 3,586,888 of NC_015675.1, forward strand.
AGTTCCGTCATCGGATCGCCGATGTCGTCGAGTTCCCTGAGCGGCGCCAGCCATGTGTCGAGCAGGCGCTGCATCAGCGTCTCGTGAATGTCTTCCTTGCGGCGGAAATAATAGAGCAGGTTGGGCTTCGACATGCCCGCGGCTTCAGCGATCTGGTCGATGGTCGAGCCACGGAAACCGTTGGTGGAGAACACCTCGAGGGCTGCCTCGAGGATAAGTTCGCGCTTTTCCTGCTGTATGCGGGTGCGGCGAGGGGCTTCCGTGCCGGTGTTCACCGTTGCAACACCTCGTGTTCAGGGTCATCTGGACCAATTCTCTGGACCAGTTTTTCCCTAGGCTGTGGAACGCACTTCAGGAGCCGCATTTCCGCTAGTAATCCCTTGACCGCCGACAGGGCGGTGCTAACGTTTGTCCAATCGGTCAAAAATTTGCGTAGCACGAAAGCGCGGCAAAGACCAAGCGTTGGACGCACCGAAACAGGTTACAAGGGGAAGTCTTGGTCATGTCCAACCGGCTGAAAGTCACGCCGAACGATCTCAGCGCATTCTGGATGCCGTTCACGGCAAACCGGCAGTTCAAGCAGGCGCCACGCATGTTCGTGTCCGCCAAGGACATGCACTATACGACCAGCGATGGCCGCAAGGTGCTGGACGGCACCGCGGGCCTCTGGTGCGTCAATGCCGGCCACTGCCGGCCGAAGATCACCGAGGCGATCCAGCATCAGGCCGCCGAGCTCGATTATGCGCCGGCCTTCCAGATGGGCCATCCGATCGTGTTCGAACTGGCCAACCGGCTCGTCGACATCGCGCCCAAGGGCATGGATCATGTGTTCTTCACCAATTCCGGTTCGGAATCGGTCGAGACCGCGCTGAAAATGGCGATCGCCTATCACCGGGTGAAGGGCGAGGGCTCGCGCACCCGCCTGATCGGCCGCGAACGCGGCTATCACGGCGTCAATTTCGGCGGCATTTCGGTCGGCGGGATCGTCACCAACCGCAAGATGTTCGGCACGCTGCTCGGTGGCGTCGACCACATGCCGCACACCCATTTGCCGGAGAAGAACGCCTTCTCGAAGGGTGTGCCGGAATATGGCGCGGAGCTCGCCAACGAACTGGAGCGCATCGTTACGCTGCATGACGCTTCGACCATCGCCGCCGTCATCGTCGAGCCGGTTGCCGGTTCCACCGGCGTCATCCTGCCGCCCAAGGGCTACCTCGAGAAGCTTCGCGAAATCTGCACCAAGCACGGCATCCTGTTGATCTTCGACGAGGTCATCACCGGTTTCGGCCGTCTCGGCGCGCCGTTCGCCGCCGATTATTTCGGCGTCACGCCCGACATCATGACCACTGCCAAGGGCGTCTCCAACGGCGTCATCCCGATGGGCGCGGTGTTCGTGAAGAAGGAAATCCACGACGCCTTCATGACCGGCCCGGAGCACATGATCGAGTTCTTCCACGGCTACACCTATTCGGGCAATCCGGTCGCCTGCGCCGCCGCACTCGGCACGCTCGACACCTACAAGGAAGAGGGGCTGCTGACCCGCGGCGAGGAACTGGCACCCTATTGGGAAGATGCGCTGCATTCGCTGAAGGGCGAGCCGCATGTCATCGACATCAGGAATATCGGCCTGATCGGCGCGATCGAATTGGCGCCCATCGCCGGCAGCCCGACCAAGCGGGCCTTCTCGGCCTTCGTCAAGGCGTTCGAGCGCGGCGCGCTGATCCGCACCACCGGCGATATCATCGCACTGTCGCCGCCGCTGATCATCACCAAGGGCCAGATCAACGAACTGATCGACCATGTGCGCGAAGTGCTGAGGTCGATAGATTGAAGATCTGGGCGCGGATATCCCTCCCCCTCGAGGGTGGGGTGGCCGCGAAGCGGTCGGGTGGGGTCCGTGCGACCGGGCGCCGACCTGATCTTTTGCCGCGAGGCTGCCTCTGATGCCCCGTACCCGCGTGAGCTTCGAAATGCGCCAGAAAGCGCGTGCGCTTCGAGTTCACGCGACCAAGGGCGAATCGCTGTTGTGGTACGAGCTGCGCGAGCTGAAAGCGGCTGGCATCAAGTTTCGCCGCCAGTGCCCGATCGGCCCCTATATCGTCGACTTTGCTTGCCTCGGGGTAAAGCTGATCGTGGAGGTCGACGGTGATATGCACGAGCATGAGAAGGGCAAACGCCACGATGCCGTTCGTGATGCGTCTCTGCGTTCGCTCGGCTTTGATGTCTTCCGTGTTGACGAGCCCGATGTCATAAATAGCGCGTGGCATGTCGCGCAGGTGGTCAAGGGGAAGGTCGAGTCTATGTCAGGCGACCCCACCCGACCGCTTCGCGGCCACCCTCCCCTCGAGGGGGAGGGGGACGTTGGCGCCCCGCAATCGATAGGGTTTTAGAGCATGGCCGCACCCGGCGAGAATCTGCGAATCAATTCAGACCGTTTGTGGGATTCGATCATGGAGATGGCGAAGATCGGTCCCGGCATTGCCGGCGGCAATAATCGCCAGACCGTGACCGACGAGGACGGCGAGGGCCGGCACCTGTTCAAGCGCTGGTGCGATGCGGCCGGGCTCGACATGGGCGTCGACGAGATGGGCACGATGTTTGCCCGCCGCGAAGGCACCGACCCCAGCCTGCCGCCGGTCTATGTCGGCAGCCATCTCGACACGCAGCCGACCGGTGGCAAGTATGACGGCGTGCTCGGCGTGCTCGGCGGCCTGGAGATCGTGCGTTCGCTCAACGATCTCGGCATCAAGACCAAACATCCGATCGTCGTCACCAACTGGACCAACGAGGAAGGCGCTCGCTTCGCGCCGGCGATGATGGCATCCGGCGTGTTCGCCGGCGTGCTCGACCAGGCCGACGTCTACGAGCACACGGACAAGAACGGCAAGAAATTCGGCGAGGAGCTGGAGCGCATCGGCTGGAAGGGTTCGGAGAAGGTTGGCGATCGCAAGATCCACGCCTTTTTCGAATTGCATATCGAGCAAGGCCCGATCCTCGAAGACGAGGATATCGACATCGGCGTCGTCACCCACGGTCAGGGGCTGAAATGGCTGCAGGTGACGCTGACCGGCAAGGAGGCGCATACCGGCTCGACGCCGATGCCCAAGCGCCGCAATGCCGGGCTCGGCATGGCCCGGGTGATCGAACTGGTGCACGAGATCGCCATGGACTACCAGCCCGACGCCGTCGGCGCGGTCGGCCATATGGAAGTCTATCCCAATTCGCGCAACATCATCGCCGGACGCACCGTTTTCACCATCGATGTCCGCTCGCCGGAGAAGGAAGTGCTCGACGCCATGGATGGCCGTATCCGCGAAGGCATCGAGACGATCTGCGATGCGCTCGACATCCAGTACAAGATCGAGCAGGTCGGCCATTTCGATCCGGTGACCTTCGATGCCGGCTGCGTCAAGGCAATCCGCGATGCCGCCGACCGGCTCGGCTATACGCACCGCAACATCGTCTCCGGCGCCGGCCACGACGCCTGCTGGATCAACCGCGTCGCTCCGACCGCCATGGTGATGTGCCCCTGCGTTGATGGGTTGAGCCACAACGAGGCCGAGGAGATCACCAAGGAATGGGCCTCGGCGGGTGCCGACGTGCTGTTCCATGCGGTGGTGGAGACGGCTGTCATCGTGGAGTGAGCTTTAGAGATTTACCTTCCAAACGCCGCTCGCAAAGAAGCGCGAAGAGAACAAGGGAACAAGAAAATGACCAAAGTCATCAAGAACGGCACCGTCGTCACCGCCGACCGCACCTGGAAGGCCGACGTGCTGTTCAGCCACGGCAAGATCGTCGCCATCGGCTCGGATCTGCATGGCGACCACGAGTATGACGCCACCGGCTGCTACATCATGCCGGGCGGCATCGATCCGCACACCCATCTCGAAATGCCGTTCATGGGCACCTATTCGGCCGACGATTTCGAATCCGGCACGCGGGCCGCCCTTGCCGGCGGGACCACCATGGTGGTCGATTTCTGCCTGCCGGCGCCGCAGCAATCGCTGCTCGAAGCCCTGCAGATGTGGGACAACAAGACCTCGAAAGCGTCCTGCGACTACTCCTTCCACATGGCGGTCACCTGGTGGAGCAAGCAGGTGTTCGACGAAATGGCAACCGTCGTCGACAAGGGCATCACCTCGTTCAAGCACTTCATGGCCTACAAGGGCGCGCTGATGGTGGATGACGATGAGATGTACGCGTCGTTCCAGCGTTGCGCCGACCTCGGCGCGCTGCCGCTGGTGCACGCCGAGAATGGCGATGTGGTCGCGGCCCTTTCGCAGAAGCTGCTGGCTGCCGGCAACAATGGCCCCGAGGGTCACGCCTATTCGCGTCCGCCGGAAGTGGAAGGCGAGGCGACCAACCGTGCCATCATGATCGCCGACATGGCCGGCGTGCCGCTTTACGTCGTGCATGTCTCGTGCGAGCAGAGCCACGAGGCCATCCGCCGGGCGCGCCAGAAGGGCATGCGGGTGTTCGGCGAACCGCTGATCCAGCACCTGACGCTGGACGAGAGCGAGTATTTCAACAAGGACTGGGACCATGCGGCGCGCCGCGTGATGAGCCCGCCCTTCCGCAACAAACTGCACCAGGATTCGCTGTGGGCCGGCCTGCAGGCAGGCTCACTGCAAGTGGTGGCGACCGACCATTGCGCTTTCACCACCAAGCAGAAACGCAACGGCGTCGGCGATTTCACCAAGATTCCGAACGGCACCGGCGGCCTCGAGGATCGCATGCCGGTGCTGTGGACCAAGGGCGTCAACACCGGGCGGCTGACGATGAACGAGTTCGTCGCGGTGACCTCGACCAACATCGCCAAGATCCTCAACATGTACCCGAGGAAGGGCGCCATCGTCGAAGGCGCGGATGCCGACATCGTCGTCTGGGATCCGAAGCGCAAAAAGACGATTTCCTCGAAGAAGCAGCAGTCCGTCATCGACTACAACGTGTTCGAAGGCGTCGAGGCGACCGGCCTGCCGCGCTTCGTGTTCTCGCGCGGCGAACTGTCGATCGAGGAGGCCGAGGTCAAGGCCAAGCCCGGCCATGGCCAATTCGTCGGCCGTGAGCCCAACGCGGCGGTCAACCGCGCGCTGTCGACGTGGAAGGACATCACCGCGCCGCGCAAGGTGGAACGGTCAGGCATCCCGGCGACGGGGGTCTGAGCTTGGCGCGTTCGGCCGCGCTGATCTCGGTGGTCTTGGCGGCTGTTGCCGGTGGTCCGGCAAGCGCGGCCGGCGTGCTGCCTGGCTCCTGGGGCAACGATGTCGGCTGTGCCGGCGTAAAGGCCGGCTACCAGGACAGCGATATCTATATCCTGCTGACCGCGGAAGGCATCGAGACCTATGGCAGTGGTTGCCGGTTCGACCAGCAATTGACGTCGGCGCTCGGCACGCAATCGTTGCGTTCGACCTGTTCCGCCGAGGGTGAGGCGGGGACGACGGTCGAAACAATCCTGGTCACCAACAAGGGAGAGGCTGGCTTCTTCGTCACCATCCCTGGCCTTGAGGAACTGGGGCCGCTGCAATCATGTTCTTAACTTTGGGCAATGGGGGAACGGGCATGCGTGGTTCTGGTCTGTCTGTTGCAGTGATTGCCGTTCTGGCTGCTGGCCAGGCTTTCGCGGCAGGCATCGACCTGTCGAAACCCTATGGCGACAAATATGGCTGCATCAACCGCAACGGCCAGGAAGTCGCCGCCGATCAGATGCTGCTTTTGACCGACAAGGAATTGATCACCGCCGCCAGCGCCTGCACGTTCACGAAGACGCAAACGCTGGCTGACGGATCGCTCGTGGTGACCGCGACATGTGAGGCGGAAGGCGAAGAGGGGCAGGAGCCGACCAAATTCACCATCAAGCGCAGCGCCAAGAACGCCAAGAAGCTGACGGTCGCCGATGAGGACGGCAATTTGATGGGGGAAGTCGCGCGGTGCAAATGACGGCGATCCCGTCGACCTCAGGCGACCAGCGCATCCAGTTCCGGCAGCAGGACGACGCTTTCCTGTTCATTGGGATCGGTGCGGGCAATGACCGCCGAAGACGGCGCGTTGCTCAGATTGGCCGGAAGATGCGGCACGCCGGGCGGGATGTAGAAGAGGTCGCCGGCCTTGGCGACGATGTGATGTTCGAGCCTGTCGCCGTACCAGGTATGGACCTCGCCGGAGAGCACGTAGATCGCCGTTTCATGGTTCTCGTGCAGATGGGCCTTGGCGCGAGCGCCGGGCGGCATGGTGAGCACATGCATGCAGATGCCGGAGGAGCCTACCGACTCCGTTGCAATACCGGCGAAATAGGTCAAACCCTGCTTGCCTTCATAAGTGCTTTCAGGGCGGATAAGATGACAAGTGGGTTTGGGCGACATCGGGGAAACTCCGGGCGTCGATTGAGCGAAACAGGGCCAATGGGACAGGGCGAGTGGAAAACAACATCGCGATAAAAGCAATCGGAATCCGGCCGGCGCCCCTGTGGCGGGAACAGGCAGGCCGCGGCCGATGACAGGGATTTCGCCAGCCGTCGTCGCGGCAAGCAAACTTGGCCTCACGTTCCAGACCAATGACGGACCAGTCCAGGCGCTGTCCAATGTCGACCTGACCATCGGCAAGGGCGAGTTCGTCTCCTTCATCGGGCCGTCGGGCTGCGGCAAGACCACCTTGCTGCGCGTCATCGCGGACCTGGAGAAGCCGACCTCGGGAACGATCTCGGTCAACGGCATGACAGCAGAACAGGCGCGCGAGAAACGCGCCTATGGCTACGTCTTCCAGGCCGCCGCCCTGTTTCCCTGGCGCACCATCGAGCGCAACGTCGCGCTGCCGCTCGAGATCATGGGTCTGTCCAAGGCCGAGCAGGGCGAACGGATCAAGCGCACGCTCGACCTCGTCAACCTCGCGGGTTTCGAGAAGAAATATCCCTGGCAGCTGTCCGGCGGCATGCAGCAGCGCGCCTCGATCGCCCGCGCGCTGGCCTTCGACGCCGACCTGCTCTTGATGGACGAGCCGTTCGGCGCGCTGGACGAGATCGTGCGCGACCACCTCAACGAGCAATTGCTGGAGCTATGGGCGCGCACCGACAAGACCATCTGCTTCGTCACCCACTCCATTCCTGAAGCCGTCTACCTGTCGACACGGATCGTCGTCATGTCGCCGCGACCGGGCCGGGTCAGCGACATCATCGAATCGACGCTGCCGAAGGAGCGGCCGCTCGACATCCGCGAGACGCCGGAATTCCTGGCGATTGCCGCGCGCGTCCGCGATGGCTTGAGGGCAGGGCACAGCTATGATGATTGAGGGCTCCGAAGAGCGAGCGGCCCAGCGCGCCTTCGTCATCCTAGGGCGAAGCAAGCGCGAAGCGGCTTGCGCAGACCCTAGGATCCGTGCCGCGACATTAGCCGAAAAGTGCAAACGGCTCAGAATACTCGCCAAACAGAGCGAGGCGCAGGTGGCCATGTTCCGCACCGCCGCCGAGCGGAGAGGTAGCGGCATGGATCCTAGGGTCTGCGCCGCGTCGCTTCGCTCCTTGCTTCGCCCTAGGATGACGAAGAGAAAGGCGCCCGGCCTTCGCTTCGCTCCGGCCACTCTCTCCCCGGCGGGGAGAGGAGAAGGGGAGCGCTAGATGGACACCTTCCGCGACAAGCTCATCCCCGTGACCTCGATCCTCTTGGGCGTGGTCGTGCTCTGGTACGTCTTTGCCGTCATCCTCAATGCGCCGTTCCAGCGCGATCTCGATAGCCGTGCCAACCAAACCCCCGGCACCGTCGAATTCATCGGCAAGACGCTGGCGCAGCCGAAGCCGACGCTGCCGGCGCCGCATCAGGTGGCGGTGAATTTCTTCGAAAACACTTTTCTGCGGCCCATCACGTCGAACCGCAGCCTCGTCTATAATGCCTGGGTGACGCTGTCCTCGACGCTGCTCGGCTTTGCCTTCGGCACCGCGCTCGGCATCATCATCGCCGTCGGCATCGTGCATATGGCGACGCTCGACCGCAGCCTGATGCCGTGGATCATCGCCTCGCAAACGATTCCGATCCTGGCGGTGGCGCCGATGATCATCGTCGTTCTGGCGGCGGTCGGCATCACCGGACTAATCCCGAAGGCGATGATCTCGACCTATCTGTCCTTCTTCCCGGTGACGGTGGGCATGGTGAAGGGACTGCGCTCGCCCGAGATCATGCATCTCGACCTCATGCACACCTACAATGCCAGTGCCTCGCAGACCTTCTGGAAACTGCGCGTGCCGGCCTCGGTGCCGTTCCTGTTCACCTCGATGAAGGTGGCGGTGGCGGCAAGCCTGGTCGGCGCAATCGTCGGCGAACTGCCGACCGGTGCGGTCGCGGGCATCGGCGCCAAGCTGCTCGCCGGCGCCTATTACAGCCAGTCGATCGACATCTGGTCGGCGCTGGTTGCCGGTTCGATCGTGGCGGCACTTCTGGTCATGGTGGTCGGCATTGCCGGACGCCTCGTCGATCGCGCCATGGGCGGGAGGCCGGCATGAACTGGCTGAAGCCATCCTGGCAAGCGGTGCTGGCGATCGTGCTGTGCGTGATCGCAGTGGCGCTCGGCGCGATGTCGAAGCCGGAAGCGGCAGCGCTTGCGGACCCGACCGCAAGCATCAATTATCCCTACCTCGGAACGAAGAGCTTGATGCTCGGCTTGGCCATAGTGGCGGCGCTGATCTCGATGATCAGGATTCCGTCGCTTGCGGAAGCCGTCGTCCTGTTTGCCGGTGCCCATCTCGTCGCCTGGTTGCTGATCTCAGGCATTGCAGGTTTTGAAGGCTCGGCACTGGCACCGTACTTTCTGCTGCTCACGGCAGCCTGGCTGCTTGGCTGGCGTTGCGTGGCGGTGCTGTCGGGGCTTCGCCCGATGGCAAATTGGGCCCGCACCGCGCTCCGCCTGATCATTCCGGCCATCTTCGGTGCCTGGATCCTGATCATCTGGGAAGCGGTAACGCGTGGCGCCGGCATTCCCTTCATCCTGTTGCCGCCGCCGAGCGCCATCGGCGCGCGCATCGCCGGCTCGCTGCCGACACTCGGCGCCGATGTCCGGCAGACCATCTTCAAGGCGGTAATCTTCGGCTACGTCGTCGGCAGCGGCGCCGGCTTCATCACCGCGATCCTGGCCGACCGGGTGCCGTTCCTGCGGCGCGGGCTGCTGCCGATCGGCAACATGGTGTCGGCACTGCCGATCATCGGCGTGGCGCCCATCATGGTGATGTGGTTCGGCTTCGACTGGCAGTCCAAGGCGGCTGTCGTCATCATCATGACCTTCTTCCCGATGCTGGTGAACACGGTCGCCGGCCTTGCCGCTTCCGGCCATATGGAGCGCGACCTGATGCGCACCTATGCGTCGGGCTATTGGCCGACGCTCATCAAGTTAAGGCTGCCGGCCGCAGCACCTTTCATCTTCAACGCGCTGAAGATCAACTCGACGCTGGCGCTGATCGGCGCCATCGTCGCCGAGTTCTTCGGCACGCCTGTCGTCGGCATGGGCTTCCGCATCTCGACCGAGGTCGGGCGGATGAACATCGACATGGTCTGGGCCGAAATCGCAGTTGCAGCACTTGCGGGTTCGGTCTTTTATGGCGTGGTCGCTCTTGTCGAAAGAGCCGTCACGTTTTGGCATCCCTCTGTCCGTGGTGGATAGGGGCGGTGGGTTTAGGGCACTAACTTCAGAGGGTAAAAAAATGAAAAGACTGATTATTCCTGTTCTGGCCGGCGCGATGTCGCTCGCCGCGTTCCAGGCAATGGCCGCCGACAAGGTGACGTTGCAGCTGAAATGGGTCACGCAGGCCCAGTTTGCCGGCTACTATGTCGCCAAGGCCAAGGGTTTCTATGAGGCCGAGGGTCTCGACGTCGACATCAAGCCAGGCGGTCCCGACATCGCTCCCGAGCAGGTGATCGCCGGCGGTGGCGCCGACGTCATCGTCGACTGGATGGGCGGTGCGCTCGCCGCCCGCGAAAAGGGCGTGCCGCTGGTCAACATCGCCCAGCCGTTCAAGAAGGCAGGCATGGAGCTGGTCTGCCCGAAGGACGGTCCGATCAAGACCGAAGCCGACTTCAAGGGCCACACGCTCGGTGTCTGGTTCTTCGGTAACGAATATCCGTTCTACGCCTGGATGAACAAGCTCGGCCTCAAGACCGATGGCGGCCCCGACGGCGTCACCGTTCTCAAGCAGAGTTTCGACGTCCAGCCGCTGATCCAGAAGCAGGCGGACTGCATCTCAGTCATGACCTATAACGAGTACTGGCAGTTGATCGATGCCGGCTACAAGCCGGAACAGCTGACCGTCTTCAACTACTCGGCGATGGGCAACGACCTGCTCGAGGACGGGCTCTATGCCTCGGAAGACAAGCTCAAGGATCCTGCCTTCGAGGACAAGATGGTGCGTTTCGTGCGCGCCTCGATGAAGGGCTGGAAATACGCCATCGACAACAATGACGAAGCCGCAGGCATCGTCATGGACGGCGGCGGCCAGGACGAGAACCACCAGAAGCGCATGATGAGCGAAGTCGCCAAGCTGATCGATAACGCCGACGGCAAGCTCGATCCGGCGACCTACGAGCGCACCGCCAAGGCGCTGCTCGACCAGAAGATCATCACCAAGGAGCCGACCGGCGCCTACACGACCGCGATCACCGACAAGGCGGTCAAGTAAGCGGCACGAGCTGCCTCTTGCACATGTTTGAGAAGGGGCGGGCGACCGCCCCTTTTTCGTGGCGAGCGGTCACAAAACCGTGTGCGTGGATACATTGCGCCGCCCAGCCGTTCAAGTTGCGGCATGCGCGCGTCGGGGGGACGCGACGGATGCGACAGCCCATCGGAGGTTTTTCATGCGCACACACTCCCTATTGCCAGTGCTTTCGGCGCTGGCCGTTTCGACTGCTTTCCTGTTCGTGTCCCCGGCTCTCGCCGAGACGGTGAAATACAAGGCGACGCTCGACGGCAGCCAGCAGAGCCCGCCCGTCACCACCAAGGGCAAAGGCACCGCCACCCTCACCTTCGACACCACCAAGAAAAAGCTTAGCTGGAACGTCAAATATTCCGGCCTCAGCGGACCGGCTTCGGCCGCGCACATTCATGGCCCGGCAGCGATGGGCGCGAATGCGGACCCCGTCATCCCATTCAAAAAGCTGAAGAGCCCGATCAAGGGGTCGGCGACGCTCACCGATGCGCAGGCAGCCGATCTGGAGGCCGGCAAATATTACGTCAATGTCCACACCAAGGCTAACCCGGACGGCGAGATCCGCGGCCAGATCGAAAAGGCGATGTAGGGTAGTCGGCGAGAGGCAGCAGGCTGCCTTTCGCCTTAGCCCTTGTCGCGGATCTGCGTCATTGTCCGGGTCGGCGTGATCGCCTCCGGATCGAGCCGGATTTCGACGATGGCCGGCTTGCCGCTGGCGCGGGCACGCTCGAAGGCGGCTGCAAAATCCGCCGTCCTCTCCACCGTCTCGCCATGGCCGCCATAGGCGCGGGCCAAGGCTGCGAAGTCGGGGTTCTTGAGATCGGTGGCGACCACCCGGCCGGGATATTCGCGCTCCTGATGCATGCGGATGGTGCCGTAGATGCCGTTGTTGACGACCACGACGACGATCGGCAGGTCGTACTGGACCGCGGTGGCGAATTCCTGCCCGTTCATCAGGAAGCAGCCGTCACCGGCGAAGGCCACGACGGTGCGGTCCGGGAACAGATCCTTGGCGGCGACCGCGGCCGGCGTGCCATAGCCCATCGAGCCCGATGTCGGCGCACCTTGAGTGGCGAAGCGGCGGAAGCGGTGGAAGCGATGCACCCAGGTCGCGTAATTGCCGGCGCCATTGGTGAGGATGGCGTCGTCGGGAAGCATCTTCTCCAGATAATTCATGATCGGCCCCATCTGGACCGGGCCGGGGCCGCTCTCCGGCGGTGTCGACCAGTCGAGATAGGCGGCGTGCAGTTTGGCGGTCTCATCGGCCCAGCTCGGCGCCGCAGCCGGCTTGCGCTTGGCAAAGGCTTCGACGAAGGCAGAAGGCGAAGCGTTGATCGCCAATGTCGGCCGGTAGACGCGGCCGAGTTCGCCGGCATCGGCATGGACATGCACCAGCGTCTGGTCGGGGTAAGGGCTTTTCAGCAGCGTGTAGTCGGAGGATGGCATCTCGCCCATGCGACCGCCGATCAACAGCACGAGGTCGGCTTGCTTGATGGCGGTGGCCAGTTTCGGGTTGATGCCGATGCCGACATCGCCGGCATAGTTCGGATGCAGGTGATCGAACAGCATCTGGCGGCGGAAGGAGCAGCCGACCGGCAGCGACCACGCTTCGGCGATCGCGCGTATCCGTGCCACGGCCTCCGCGTCCCAGCGCGTTCCGCCGAGAATGACGAAGGGACGCTTGGCTTTGCCCAGCAGTGTTTCCAGTGCACCGAGTTCGACTTCCCCCGGCCGGGTTTCAACGGGCGTGTGCGGCAAGGCGATGGGCGCTTCGACGACGCTGGTCAGCATGTCCTCGGGCAGCGAGATGACCACGGGACCGGGGCGGCCCGATGTCGCCACGGCGAAGGCGCGGGTGACGAATTCGGGGATGCGCGAGGCATCGTCGATCTCGACCACCCATTTGGCGATATCGCCGAAGAACCTCTTGTAGTCCACCTCCTGAAAAGCCTCGCGCTCCTTGGCGTGGCTGGCGACCTGGCCGATGAACAGGATGAGGGGTATCGAATCCTGCATGGCGATGTGGATGCCGGCCGACGCATTGGTGGCGCCGGGGCCGCGGGTGACGAAGCAGATGCCTGGCTTACCAGTCAACCGGCCATGGCAGTCGGCCATCATCGCCGCACCGCCTTCCTGGCGGCAAACGATGGTGCGGATCTTGGAATCATGCAGCGCGTCGAGCACCGCGAGATAGGATTCGCCGGGCACGCAATAGATGCGGTCGGTGCCGTTGACTTCGAGCGCGTCGACGATCAGTTGTCCGCCGGTCTTCATTTCCCAGACCTCTCCAGTTCGGCAAGGATTTCTTGCGTGTGCTCGCCGAGGCGCGGCGAGGGGCGCTCATAGACGAGCGGTGTGCCGGACATCACCATCGGCGCGCGCACCGAAGGCAGGCGGTTGCCGTGGCCGTCGTCGAGGTCGAGCCGCATGCCGCGCGCAATGGTCTGCGGGTCGGCGAACATCTGGCCGATCGTGTTGATCGGGCTCGCCGGCACGCTCGCCGCTTCCAGCTTGGCCAGCAGCGGGTCTCGATCCCAGCTTTTCAGCGCCTCGATCATGTGCTCGCGCAGCTTGACCCGGTTGGCGACCCGCGCCGGATTGGTGGCGAAATCCGGATTTGCCGGCAATTCGTTCAACCCGATGGCGGCACAGAATTTGGCGAACTGGCCGTCATTGCCGACCGCCAGGATGATGTGGCCGTCCCGGACCGGCACCACCTCGTAGGGGGCGATGTTCATATGCGCGTTGCCCATCTGCACCGGCGACTTGCCGGAGACGAGATAGTTGAGGTTCTGGTTGCCGAGCGCCGAGATCTGGGTGTCGAACAGCGCCATGTCGATGTGCTGGCCTTCGCCGGTTTGCTCAGCATGGCGCAGGGCTGCCTGGATGGCGATGACGGAATAAAGGCCGGTGAAGATATCGGAGATGGCGACGCCGGCCTTTTGCGGTTCGCGGCCGGCCTCACCGGTGATCGACATCATGCCGGCCATGGCCTGAATGATGAAGTCGTAGCCGGCGCGTGGCGCATAGGGCCCATCCTGGCCAAAGCCGGTGATCGAGCAATAGACGAGGCGCGGGTTTGTCTTGCGCAGGCTGTCATAGTCGAGCCCGTATTTCCTGAGCCCGCCGACCTTGAAGTTCTCGATCAGCACGTCAGAGGTGGCGACCAGCCGGCGCACTGTCTCGGCACCTTCCGGTGTCGAGAAGTCGACGGCGATCGAACGCTTGCCGCGATTGCAGGAATGGTAATAGGCAGCCGACAGGTTTTCGCCGTCATGGCTCATGACGAAGGGCGGTCCCCATTTGCGGGTGTCGTCGCCGCCATCGGGGCTTTCGACCTTGATGACATCGGCGCCGAGATCGGCAAGCAGCTGCCCGGCCCAGGGCCCGGCAAGGATGCGGGCGAGTTCGACGACGCGGACGCCTTTCAGGGGTGGTTCGGCCATAAATCACCAGAATTGGTCGGAACCGCAGCCTCTATCAACACCTTGTGCCGCTGTCACGGCCCTTGCGATGGGCCAAACCCTTTCAACCCTTCAGCACGCCGTCGGCCCAGGCGGCGAAGTCGTCCATGATGATGTCGCGGTTGACCTCGTTCAGGCTTTCATGGCGGGTGTCGGCGTAAACCTTTGAAACGAGATTCGAAAAGTCCATCTTGCGCATGCGGTTGGCGAGATTGGTGATGCCCTTGCCATAGTCGGAAGCCGAGTCCTTCTCGCCGCCGACAATGGCGACGGGCAGGTCGCGCCGGATACCGGCAAAGCCGGCGTCCTTGCCGCCATTCAGCGCCATCGAGACCACATCGCGCCACATCGAGATAGAGGCGTCCCAGCCACACAGCGGATCGGCGATGTATTTGGCCACCTCGGCCTCGTCACGCGACAGCCAGTCGAACAGCGTCCGGTGGTTGGGCACCGCCTTGCCCCAGGCCCGGAAGGTGAGTTTCGGCAGCAGGCGCGACGGGACGTCGGAGCCCAGCCGCATCCGTTCCCATGCGAGGATGCCGAGTGCTGCCTGCCCAAGCAGCCCTTGTGAAAAATTGCCGTTCCAGATCGCGGCGGCATGGACGCGGGGCGAATGGGCCAAAAGGTAGTTCAGCGCCACGGACGCGCCCATCGAGTGACCGAAGAGGATGACCGGAAGGTTTGGGCATTCGCTGGCGATGAGATCGTGGATGGCGTCGACATCGGCGATCACCTTGGACGGTCCGTTCTTGTCTGCGAATTTGCCGAGCGGCGCATCGGGCGCCTTGGTCGCGCCATGGCCACGATGGTCGTGGACATAGATGTGGAAACCACGCTCGGCGAGGAAGTCGGCGAAACGGGCATAGCGCGCGGCATGCTCGGCCAGCCCGTGGTTGATGTGGATGACTGCCCTTGGCGGGCCGTCGGCGTGCCTGACCAGGAGATTGAGGTCGGCGCCGGTCGGCGAACGAACCAAGCGCTGCTGGCTGAATGGCATGGCCGCCCGGTCCCCACCCGTGTCCTGTCTGTTACAGCACCTTGTTTGCGCCGGTGCCGGTTTTGCGTCAATCCGCCTTGCCTGCTTTCACACGACGATGTTTCTTGCGTTTGGCCAGCAAAATATCGCAATTCTGACATGGAGACAGCTTCAGTCTGTCGCCCACTTCTTCAGCCGGGGATTTCTCATGCGCATTGGTGTCGTTTTCGGATTGGCCTTGCTGGCGGCATCACTGACTGGTGCCGCGCGTGCCGACGTCAAGATGAGCGGCACCTTCGTCGCCGATGCCTCCTGTCCGGCGACACAGGCCATCAAGAACGGCAAGAACCCCGGCAACGTGTCGACCGATGCCGGAAAGAGCTACCAGTTGCTTGCCGGCAACAAGGACACGCCAACGCACTACCTCATCCAGGTGCCGGGCGCCGATCCGGAGCGCCGGTGGGTGAAGGTTTCCTGCGGTCACCTCTCGGGCAGCAGTGCCGCAACAACGCCGGCAGCACCGGGCGGGCAAGGCAAGCCTGCCGCTTCCGGAAAGCCCGAATATGTCTTCGCTTTGAGCTGGCAGCCGGCGTTTTGCGAGACCAAGTCGAACAAGACCGAATGCAGGGCGCAGAGCCCGAGCGAATTCGACGCCACCAATTTCACCCTGCACGGCCTGTGGCCGCAGCCCAACGGCAATTTCTATTGCCAGGTGCCGGCGAGCGACAAGGCCAATGACAATCCCGGTCACTGGAAGGATCTTCCGCCTGTCAATCTGGACGCGGGCACGCGCGCGGAGCTCAACAAGGTCATGCCGGGCACGGCTTCCCAGCTCGAGCGGCATGAATGGATCAAGCACGGCACCTGCTACGGCAAGACCCAGCAGGAGTATTTTTCCGACGCGCTCGGCCTGATGCGACAGGTGAACGGCTCTCCGGTGCGTGATCTCTTCGCCAAGAGCATCGGCGGCAAGCTGACGGCGGACCAGATCCGCGGCGCTTTCGACACCGCGTTCGGCGCTGGGGCGGGGGACCGCGTGCGCGTCTCCTGCGTCATCGATCCGTCGAGCGGCAGGCGGCTGATCGGCGAACTGACGCTCGGCCTTGCCGGCCCGATCGGCCCGAACAGCTCGCTCAAGGATTTGCTGCTGGCCTCGGTGCCGACCAACAAGGCCGGTTGCCCGACCGGCACCGTCGACGCGATCGGGTTCCAGTGACGGGCTGTCGCCGCGCCAGTGGAAGGGTTAACCGGAGATTTCCGCACGCCGACGACCGGTGGAAGACTTAACGGCCGGCACACATTGTCCGTGTTGCCGGCTTGATCTGGCAAAAGCGATTGCCGTTCGCCGCCGCATCGCCTACATAGCGGCCAACCTCCATTCAATTCGACAAATCCAGTCAGTTTTTCTGGGCCAGTCAATTTTCAGGGAAAGCGCGCGTGGCACGCCAGTTCATCTATCACATGGCCGGCCTCAACAAGGCCTACGGCACCAAGAAGGTGCTCGAGAATGTCCATCTGTCCTTCTATCCCGACGCCAAGATCGGCATTCTGGGCCCCAACGGCGCCGGCAAGTCGACGATCCTCAAGATCATGGCCGGCATCGACAAGGAGTGGAGCGGCGAGGCGTGGCTCGCCGAAGGCGCCACCGTCGGTTACCTGGCGCAGGAGCCGGCGCTCGACCCGAAGAAGACGGTGTTCGAGAACATCATGGAAGGCGTCGCCGCCAAGACCGCCATCATCGAACGCTACAACGAATTGATGATGAACTATTCCGACGAGACGGCCGACGAGTCGGCCAAGCTCCAGGACGAGATGGACCGGCTGAACCTGTGGGATCTCGAACAGCAGGTCGAGATGGCCATGGAAGCGCTGGGCTGCCCGCCCAAGGATTCGGAAGTCACCAAGCTTTCGGGCGGCGAGCGCCGCCGCGTCGCGCTCTGCCAGTTGCTGCTGCGCCAGCCCGACCTTCTGCTGCTCGACGAACCGACCAACCATCTCGACGCCGAAACCACGGCGTGGCTGGAAAAGCATCTGCGCGCCTATCCGGGCGCCGTGATGATCATCACCCACGATCGCTACTTCCTCGACAATGTCACCGGCTGGATCCTCGAACTCGATCGCGGCCGCGGCATTCCCTATGAGGGCAATTACACCAAATATCTCGAAGCCAAGGCCAAGCGCCTCAAGCAGGAAGGCCGCGAGGACGACGCCCGCCAGCGCGCCATCGGCCGCGAGCGCGAGTGGATCCAGTCGAGCCCGAAGGCCCGCCAGACCAAGTCCAAGGCGCGTATCCAGGCCTTCCAGGACCTGTTGGATGCAGCCGACAAGCGGCGACCGAGCGATACCCAGATCGTCATCCCGCACGGTGAGCGGCTCGGCAATGTGGTGATCGAGGTCGACGGCCTGTCCAAGGGCTTTGGCGACACGCTGCTGATCGACGGACTGGAATTCAAGCTGCCGCCAGGCGGCATCGTCGGTGTCATCGGCCCGAACGGCGCCGGCAAGACGACCCTGTTCCGCATGATCACCGGCCAGGAAAAGCCCGATGCCGGCACGATCCGCGTCGGCGAGACGGTCAAGCTCGGCTATGTCGACCAGAGCCGCGACGCTCTCGATCCGTCGAAGACCGTCTGGGAAGAAATTTCGGGTGGCGCCGAAGTGGTCAAGCTCGGCAAGTTCGAGGCCAACACCCGCGCCTATTGCGCGTCGTTCAACTTCCGTGGCGGCGACCAGCAGCAGAAGGTCGGCAACCTCTCCGGCGGCCAGCGCAACCGCGTGCACCTGGCCAAGATGCTGAAAACAGGCGGCAATGTGCTGCTGCTCGACGAACCGACCAACGATCTCGATACGGAAACGCTGGCGGCGCTCGAAGACGCGCTGGAAAATTTCGGCGGCTGCGCGGTCATCATCTCGCACGATCGCATGTTCCTGGACCGTCTGGCGACGCACATCCTCGCCTTCGAGGGCGACAGCCATGTCGAATGGTTCGAGGGCAATTTCGAGGATTACGAGCAGGACAAGATCCGCCGGCTCGGCCCCGAAGCCGTCAACCCACACCGTATGACGTATAAGAGGCTGACGCGGTAAGGGGATCGTAGGGGCGGCGATTTCTCAGCACGACATGAGGAGCTCGAATGGCTGACTGGTCCGCCGCCCAATATCTGAAATTCGAGGATGAGCGCACGCGGCCCGCGCGGGATCTGGTTGCGCAAGTGCCGGTCGATTTCCCACGCCGGATCATCGATATCGGCTGCGGGCCGGGCAACTCGACCGAATTGCTGGTCGAGCGCTGGCCGGATGCCGAGGTGCGCGGCTTCGACACCTCTCCCGACATGATCGAAAAGGCGAGGGCGCGCGTGCCCAACGTGACCTTCGATCTGGCCGATGCCGCGACATGGAAGCCGGCCGAGCCGGTCAACGTCATCTTCGCCAATGCGGTGTTCCAGTGGCTGCCGACGCATCCGGCGGTGTTCCAAAGACTGATGGGCTTTCTGGCGCCCGGCGGCGCGCTGGCTGTGCAGATGCCCGACAATATGGCCGAGGAATCACATCGGCTGATGCGGGAAACAGCCGCTGAAGTGCGTTTTGCGGCAAAGATAGAAAACGCGGCGCGTGCGCCACTGCCGCCGGTGTCGTTCTATTACGACCTTTTATCGCCGCACTCCGATCGGCTCGATATCTGGCATACCGTCTACAACCATCCGCTGGCCGATGCCGAGGCGATCGTCGAATGGGTGAAGTCGACCGGGCTGAAGCCGTTCCTCGATCCACTTGAGGCGGACGAGCGCAAGGTGTTCCTCGACAGTTACACGGCCAAGATCGCCAAGGCCTATCCAAAGACCGCGAACGGCAAAGTGCTGCTGCGCTTCCCGCGTATATTCATCGTCGCCAAGCGGGCCGGCTAGGGCGTGTTGATATTCAGGTGATGCCGGCCTGCAAACGGCGGCTTCCTGCGCTTCCGGTGCTCGCGTACGAAAAGTACGCTCCGCTCCGGTTCTCGGAAACCACCATTTTCGGCTCGGCCTGACCTGAATCTCGACACGCCCTGGGAAAGAATTACCCACTTCAGTCGCAGCCGATTGACCCGGTTTCGCCGCCATGCGCAATTCAACGCGTTGGATCAAAATGCCCGCGTGGCAGGGGGTGAATGATGACGTTGATGAAAGTGCTTTACGGTGCTGGCGTGTGCGCGGCGGCGCTGCTGGCGTTCTCGGTTTCGGCGGAAGCCAAGCGGGCGCGCTGCTTCACCAGCGATGACGGCTATTTTCCATGCAGCTACAGGGCGATCGACGATGCGGGCAGTTTCCGCATCTCGGCGCCGGGCTATCCGACCTATGTGCTGGAGATCGACGGGCCGGGCTTTGCCTATGGCTATGTCAATCTCGGCCGCCGCAACGTGCCGTTGCCGGGACAGTATGTGCGCAGCCGCGATGACGGTGCGTGCTGGAACAACCCGCAGACCAACACCAAGCTCTGCGCCTGGTGAAACCCTGGTTTACGCCGGCGTAAACCTTTGGTTTAAGCCGGCGTAAACCCGCCTGATGAGAAAAGGGTTGCGCCGAAGCGCTTCGGCGCCCACATGAAGCCGCAACGCCTGCGGATGGGACGGACTGAAATATGCATCGCGTCATCATCAGCGGCATCGGCGCTGAAATCCCTGAAGCCGTCATCACGAATGAAGAGCTGGTCGAGAGCTTCAACAGCTGGGTCGACACGGAGAACGCGCGGCGCGAGCGCACCGGCGAGACCTTGCTGCAGAAGTCCGACAGCGATTTCATCGTCCATGCCTCCGGCGTGCGCTCCCGTCATGTGATCGAGCGCGAAGGCATTCTCGATCCGACCCGTATGACGCCGCGCATTCCGGCACGTCCGGACGATGCGCTGTCGCTGGAGGCCGAGTTCGGCATCGCCTCGGCCAGGAAGGCACTCGACCATGCCGGGCTGCAGCCATCCGACATCGACCTGATCATCTGTTCGGCCTCGCATCACCAGCGGCCCTATCCGGCGATCGCCATCGAAATGCAGGAGGCCCTGGGTACGAAGGGCGCCGGCTTCGACATGGGGCTTGGCTGTTCGTCCGCCGCGGCGGCGCTTCACATGGCCGTCAATCTGGTGCGCTCGGGCGCGCACAAGCGCATTCTGGTGACCACGCCGGAAATCATCACCGGCCATCTCAATTTCCGCGACCGGCAGACGCACTTCATCTTCGGCGACGCCTCGGTGTCGATGGTGGTGGAGGGGCTTGCCCAAGGCGAGAAGCGGCCGGGACGCTTCGAGGTGCTCGACACCCGCATCTGGACGCAAATGTCGAACAACATCCGCACCAATCTGGGCTATCACACCCGCACCGCCCAGGACGATCCCTACATGATCAACCTGGAAGGCAATTTGATCAAGCAGGTCGGCAACAAGGTGTTCAAGGAAGTCACCGTCGCCGGGCAAAAGTTCATCGTCGAATTCCTGGCCGAGCACGGGCTGACGCCGCAGGCGATCAGGCGCTTCTGGCTGCACCAGGCCAATGCGCGCATGAACGCGATGATCCTGAAACTTTCGTTCGGCCACGATGTCGATCACGATCGTGCGCCGATGGTGCTGGAGCGCCTGGGCAATACGGCGGGCGCCGGCGCCATCGTGGCGCTGTCGGAGAACCATGCCGACATGAAGCCCGGCGATTTCGGCCTGATCTGCGCGTTTGGCGCGGGCTATTCGATCGGCGGTGCGCTGATCAGGATGCTCTGACGTCCAGGGCGCTCCGCCGCGTCAGGCTGGTGCGAAGGGCACCAGCATCGGCACTCGCCCGGCGTAATCGTCATAGGCGGTTCCGAGTTCTGTGCGCAGGAAACGCTCCTCGAGCTTGGCCTTCATGACGATGCCGATGGTCAAAAGGATGGCGCCGACGACGCCCCAGACGGTGCCTTTCGTCGCCATGGTAGCCAGGATTCCCAGGAGCAGTCCGGTGTAGATCGGGTGGCGAACGAGGCCGTAAGGCCCGGTGTCGATGACGCGGTGCTCAGCCTTGGCGGTGACCGTTCCCGACCACAGCCGGCCAAGGTGCAGCCGCGCCCACCATGAGAAGGCGAGGCCGATGGCGATCAGCGCGACGCAGGTCCAGGCCATGGCGAGGTTGGGAAACCACAGGCGAAAACGGCCGACATAGTTATGCGCCGGAATGAACAGCAGGATTGTGCCGAATATCAGCACGGCGCGGTACGGCGCCTCCGCCTGAAAGCCGGCGCGCTTCATTGCCGGGGCGGCCCAGAGCGCCGCAGCGGCCCACGATACCGCCCAGATCAACCAAAGCAGCGCGATTGCCGTGCCGGGGCGCATCACGAACCTCCGTCAATTTATCTGGACGTTACCATGAGGCCGGCTCGGCGCGGCAGCAATGCGGCGCTGGTTCCATTTCCAGTAAGAAGATCGTGATCCTCGGCCTCATTCGCCCGAACAGCTGAACATCCACTGCACGCCAAAGGCGTCGACCAGCATGCCGAAAAAGGTTCCCCAGTATTGCCTTGCCAGGGGCACGGTGATCCGTCCGCCTACGGCCATGCGGGCGAACAGCTCCCGCATGACGGCCAGATCATCGAACTCCAGCATCATTGCGGAGCCCTTCATCGGCTCCGCATCGTCATTGTCGGAGGCATGGAACAGGACACCCGGACCTTCAAACCGCGCATGCAGAATTTTTCCGCGCATCGCTTCGGTCCGCACCGGCATGTCGTTGTCGCCCCAGCGCAGCAGGATCGTCCCCCGGCCAAGACCGCATTGTTCGTAGAAGGCCAATGCCGATTCGCAGCCGGTGGTGAAGAACAGCGAAGGGGAGAGCCGCATCTTGTCGCTCCTGCCAGGTCAATGCGCCGCTGCGGTGGCGGCTGCGATGAGCGCGTCGCCTGAATATTGCCTGTCACCAATGCCCCAGCCGCCGTCGGGCGCGTTGACGATGTTGATCCAGGTGTTTTCAGGTCTGTGGTCCGGCACGCAGAACTCGGCGACAATCGCGGCGGCGGCGGAGATGAAGTCCTTGCGGGCTTCGACCGAGCCAAGGCCGATGTTCGGCAATTTCAGCTCGACCATGACGACCGGCCGATTGGCACCACCGGCATAGATGTGGTGAGGCGGCAAAATGTGGACCGTGCCGCCGACGATCGCGGTGAAGAAGGAATTGCCGGTGGCACCGGAGGCTTCGATGAGGGCGGCGCTGAGGCGTGGCAGGATTTGGCGCTCTCCGGCCGGGGTCAGTACGCCTTCGGGAGCGGTCACGGTGATTGGCATTCGGGCTCTCCTCGTCCTCGGGTTGCACGGCCTTGCCGGTCGGATTGTCTTCCCGGCTTGCCATGTTTCGTATCGATTGGTACGCTATGCGTCGGAGGCCAGTCAACAGGTTTCGTATCGATCGCTATGGATAATTTGGAAAAGCCGCGCGGCGGCAGGCCGCGTGCGTTCAATGCCGATCGGGCACTGGATGCGGCGATGCACCTGTTCTGGGAGCATGGCTATGAGGCGACGTCGCTGGCCATGCTGCGCGAGGCGATGGGGCTGACGCCGCCGCAGATTTACAACGCCTTCACCGACAAGGAGACCTTGTTCCGCAAGGCGCTGACGCGCTACCACCAGACCGAGATCGGCTTTGCGCTGGATGCGCTGAGCGCGCCGGTGCCGACGCGGGAGGCGATCCGGCGGTTGCTGCTCGGCGCGGCGGAGGCCTATTCCAGGCCCGGCAAACCCGGCGGATGCCTGTTCGTCAGCGGTGCGTTGGCGGCCTCGCCGCAGGCGCAAGCCATTGCGGATGAACTCAAGGCCTATCGCAAGGCGAGCGAAGCGGCGATCGCGGAACGATTGGCCAAGGGCAGGGCGATGGGCGACTTTCCTGAAGCTCTCTCGGTCGAGGGCTTTGCCAAATACCTCGCCGGTGTCATGAACGGCATGTCGATCCAGGCGCGGGATGGCGCGTCGGTCGAAGAGTTGCGTATTTTGGCCCAAACCGCTCTTGCGGCTCTGCCGGCCGAAGGGCAAAACCAGGGCGTGTCATCCAAGGACTGAAGCCATGCTGGATCTCTTCCCCGAGGCCGAAAAGCCGGTCGAAATCATCCCGGCAAAGAAGCTCTCCGCACACGCGGCCGCTCTCTAT
Organism: Mesorhizobium opportunistum WSM2075; assembly: GCF_000176035.2. Taxonomy (NCBI): domain Bacteria; kingdom Pseudomonadati; phylum Pseudomonadota; class Alphaproteobacteria; order Hyphomicrobiales; family Phyllobacteriaceae; genus Mesorhizobium; species Mesorhizobium opportunistum. Next base: position 3,610,131 of record NC_015675.1, read on the forward strand.
GTCGCGCCGTCAGATCATTTCGAGATGCGTCCGGTGGAGGAGTTGCGGCTGGGCTTCGACGGCATATCGGGTGATTTCCACGCAGGCGCGACGCGACGCTCGGGCGGCCGCGAGCCTTGGTATCCACGCGGCACCGAAATGCGCAACGAACGGCAGCTGTCGATCGTGGCCGTGGACGAACTCGCCATCGTCGCCGAACGGATGGGATTGGCCCAGATCAAGCCGGAATAGATCGGCGCCAATCTGGTGATCGAAGGCGTGCCGCATCTGTCGATGCTGCCGGCCGGCACGCTGCTGTTCTTCAAGGGCGGCGTGACCCTCAAGGTCGACGCACAGAACGGACCGTGCCGCATCGCCGGCCGGTCGATCGCCGAACATGCCGGGATGGCCGACATCGAAGCCGGTGCGCTGTTGTTCCCGAAGGCGGCCAAGCGCCTGCGCGGCGTGGTCGCCTGGGTGGAAAAGCCCGGGACGATCAGGGCCGGCGAAGAGATTTCGGCGCGGGTGCCGGAGCAGTGGATCTATCCCACCTAGATCGGGAACGGTGCGGCTGCGCAGCCCTTGGCCGCGCAGCCGAGGCCCTGTCAGGCAGCCTTGCGGTTCTTCTTGGCGCCTTGCGCCATGATGGAAACCTCATCCCACTTTTCCCAGGTGGCGAGGCGGTTGGCGTATTCCTGGCGGATCATCGGCAGGCCGCCGTCGCCGAAGAATACCCTGAGCGGCGGCTCGGCGGCGTCGACGATGGCCAGCATCGCCGGGCCTGTCGCCTCGGGATCGCCGGCGACCGAGTTGGCGCGGCGCTCGGCCATCTTGGCGCGGACAGGCGCATAGGCTTCGATCGCCTGGGAGACCTTGGCCGACGGGCCGGCCCAGTCGGTGGAAAAACCACCCGGCTCGACCAGCGTGACATGGATGCCGAATTCCGCGACCTCGATGCTCAGCGACTGGCTGAAGGCTTCCAGTGCCCATTTCGAGGCGTGGTAGAGGCCGAGCGAGGCAAAGGCGTTGACGCCGCCGATCGACGAGATCTGGATGATGTGGCCCGACCGCTGCGCCCGCATGATCGGCAGTGCGGCCTGCGTGACCCAGAGCGCGCCGAACACGTTGGTTTCGATCTGGTCGCGGGCTTCCTGCTCGCTGACTTCCTCGATGGCGCCGAAATGGCCGTAGCCGGCGTTGTTGATGACGACGTCAAGCCGGCCAAAGCGCCTGTGCGCTTCGGCAATCGCGGCATCGACGGCTTTCTTGTCGGTGACATCGAGCTTTATCGCGGCGATGTTGTCGCCATATTTCTCGACGAGATCGGCGAGCGTGCCGGCATCGCGGGCCGTTGCGGCAACGCGGTCGCCACGCGCCAACGCGGCCTCGGCCCAGACGCGGCCAAAGCCCTTCGACGATCCGGTGATGAACCAAACCTTGTTTGTCATGATGTGGAATCCTTGCCCCTGCGGGCGCAATTTTCGGGTGAAAGCGGAGGCTTCTCCGCTTTCGGGCATATACGGCCTATCCCGCGATTTTCCAGAGGCGAGGGGGAAACTTTTTTGAATGAGATGTCTGGCGTCAGCGATAATTCACCGCACTCGACCACGCCGGATCGTCGTGCTTTTGCCAATAGAGCGCCATCAGCCGGCTGGTGACCGGCCCGACCTTGCCGTCGGAGATCACAGCGCCGTCGATCTCCGTCACCGGCATGATGCCGCCTGCGGTCGAGGTGATGAAGACCTCGTCGGCTTCGCGCAGCGCGGCGACACTGACATCGGCGGCCGTCACGGCAAGGCCTGACTCGGCACAGAGATCGAACACGGTGCGCCTTGTGATGCCCGGCAGCACGCCGATGGCCGGCGTCGACAATTTGCCTTCCTTGACGCAGAAGACGTTGAAGCCCGGGCCTTCGGCGACGTTGCCGTTGAAGTCGAGAACCAATGCGGTCTCGGCGCCGCGGTCATAGGCATCGTAGAGGCCGCGCACCAGGTCGAGCCAGTGGTAATTCTTGATCGCCGGGTCGATCGAGACCGGCGGAATGCGCACCTTGTCGCTGATGGCGACGCGCAGGCCGCGCCGCAACTGCTCGGCATTGGCGACGGAGCCGAACGGCACGGCGAACGCCATGAAGCGGTTGATCGCCTGGCGCGGGTCGCGGCTGAAGCTCGGCGAGGCGCCGCGCGTGCACAGCATTTCGACATAGGCGGCGCGATGGCCCGACAAGGCCACGCAATCGTGCAGGATCTCGGCTACGCCGTCGCGGTCGAAGGGTATCGTCATGCGCAGTTTTTCCAGCCCGCCGAAGAAACGGTCAAGATGCAGGTCAAGGCGGAAGAAGCGACCGTCCCATACATGCACCGTGTCGTAGGTGGCGTCGGAATGCAGGAACCCCCAGTCCAGCACCGATACCTTGGCTTGCGACATCGGCAGATATTGGCCGTCGAGAAAGGCGATGCCGTCGGGATAGGAATGCGGGTCAACGTGATGCTCGCTGACCGCGGGCAGCGGCTTCGAATTCTCTATTGCCGTCGTCTGGCTCATCGGGGCCTCCTGTCGCGCAAGGCGGAATCCGCAGGCTATCGGCCCCGGACAGAAGGCATAGAGCCAGGCGCCCGACGCTGTTCGTCCTCGTGGCCGATACATCAGGCTGGAATTGCCTTATAGTCGCGGTGCTGAGATGGAGCGGGAAAATGGGCAGGCTCGAGATCGTTGTCGCGGCTTTGTCGATTTTCGCCGCAGCCGGCGAAGCCAGCGCGCAGTGCGTGAAAGAGGGCGGCGAACTTTGCCAAGGCGGCCAGACCTATCGCTGTGAGAAGACGGGCAGCGAACTGACGCCGATCTTCCAGAACCTGCCTTGCGCGGCGAGCATGCCGGCGCCGACGCTGACCGGCACCTGGGTCGGCAACGGCCACCAGAGTCCGGCGGGCGACGCCGGCGCCGACTGGTCGATCGCCATGAGGATTGGCGATGGCAGCGGGTCGATCGACTATCCCTCGCTCGGCTGCGGCGGATCATTGTCTCAAACCTCCAGGGATGACGGCTCGGCGGAGTTCCACGAGAGCATCACCTACGGTCAGGACAAGTGCATCGACGGCGGCGATATCACCGTCCGGTTTTTCAAGGCAAAACTGTCCTGGACATGGGTCGGCCACGCCGATGGCCGACCATACAATGCCGTCGCCGTGCTGACGCGCCAATAGCCGGTCTCATTCGTCCTCGTCGTCGGCATCGAGCAGGCGGGTGGCGCGCCAGCGGGTTAGCACCACGTTGGTCTGTTCGATGACGAAAAAACGCGCCGAGTCGCGGTCATAGCCGTCGGTCAGCAGTTTTTCGTAATCGGTGTGCATATGGCGGATATGGGCAATCGCGGCCAGCCACACCGCGATCGACGGCGGCAAGGTTTTCATATGCACCGAGCCGGCATCCGTGCGGATCTTCTCCATGTCGGCGTACGGCGCCAGCGGCAGAAGCGCTGTCAGCGCCTTGGCGATGGCGCGGCGGCGGCCTGTCGGCGCGGTCATCGCTGACTCCGATTGGGTTCCTCGCGTCCCTCAACGGTCGCCTCGGCAATGGCATCGGTCGAGGCGAAGTAAGGCTTGATGTCGATGACCGGCGTGTCGTCGAGCACATCGATGGCGTCGAGATCGATACGCCCAGTGGCGATGTCGAGTCCCACGAGCCGCGCCACATGCAGGCCGACCGGATTCGGGCGGGCAGGGGAGCGCAGGCCGAATACGCCTTTGGCTTCAGCCGCATGGCGCGGTTTCTGCACAATCAGATTCCGCGGCGCGTGATGCAGCCAGGACAGGATGACGACGTGGCTGGCCCGCTCCAGGCCGCGCAGGCCTTCGCGATAAGGCGCATCGATGGTGAGCATGGCGGGCTGTCCGGTCTCACGCGCAGCGCGCATGTTCTTCGGGCAGCTTTCCCGCGTCGTCCATGGCGAGGTGATGCGGCCGATGAAGACGACGCCGGCATCGGGCGGCATTGCTGCCGGATCATGGTCCAGCCTCCGCTCGCCTTCTCGTGTCTCGAACATCTCACGCGGTCCGGTCATTCTACCCATCTCTTGCTGGTGCATGTAATCGCCCCAAAACCGTTGCGCACTTTTGGGCGATATGCGCCAGGAAATCACGCATGCGGCATTTTCTTGTCCGGAAGCGACATAGCGCTTGCAAGGTTTTGAAAATCGACATAAACATATGTTTATATCTTTTTCAAAGTGAATAGCTGAAAAGAATACGCTGATGCACGTTTCACTCGACACCATGGTGGACACATTGAAGGCGGCGGCCGAATCCAGCCGCCTGCGCATACTGGCATTGTTGTCGCGCGGCGACCTCACGGTTTCCGATCTTACCGAAATTCTCGGCCAGTCGCAGCCGCGTGTCTCCCGGCACCTGAAGCTGTTGCTGGAGGCAGGGCTGATCGGCCGCTACCAGGAAGGCTCGTGGGCCTTCTTTCGCCTGTCGGATGCGGATTCCGCGCGTGATTTCGTCATGGGTCTGGTGTCGGGCATTCGCGGCGCCGATCCGCAAGTCGAGCGCGATCTGGAGCGGCTGGCCTCGGTCAAGCGCAAGCGGCAGGATCGCGCCACCGAGTATTTCTCGGTGAACGCGGCGAGCTGGGACCATATCCGCTCGCTGCACGTGCCGGACCGCGCAGTCGAGGCTGCCATGCTGAAGCTGGTCGGCAGGCGGCCGTTCCAGTCGATGCTCGATCTCGGCACCGGCACCGGGCGGCTGCTCGAAATCTTCTCGCCGCTCTACCGGCGCGGCATCGGCATCGACATGTCGCGCGAGATGCTGACGGTGGCGCGCGCCAATCTCGACAAGGCCGGCGTTTCGAATGCGCAGGTGCGGCAGGGTGACATCTTTTCGCCGCCGGTCGAGCGCGACGCCTTCGATCTCGTCACCATCCATCAGGTGCTGCATTATCTCGACGATCCGGCCCGCGCCATCCACGAGGCGGCGCGGCTGTTGCGGCCCGCTGGCCGGCTGGTCATCGTCGACTTTGCACCGCACACGCTGGAGTTCCTGCGCGAAGAGCATGCCCACATGCGGCTCGGCTTCTCCGACCGGCAGATCGGCGAGTGGTTTGCCGAGGCCGGCCTCGACCTCGAGGACGCCCAGGAGTTCGAGCCGCGCGGCGGCAACGAGGCCAGGCTCACGGTAAAACTCTGGCTTGGCCGCGACCGGCGCCTGCTGATCGCCGATCCCGCCAATGACAGTCAGCAGACCAAAGTGACCTCGATAGGGGAAATCGCCTGATGAACCAGTTCCGTTTTTCCCGCCGCCCCGACATTGGCGACAAGGTCCGGGTTTCGTTCGAATTCTTCCCGCCGAAGTCCGACGAGATGGAGGCAAGGCTCTGGGACACGGTCACGCGGCTGGAGCCGCTGAAGCCGAAGTTCGTCTCGGTGACCTATGGCGCCGGCGGCTCGACGCGTGAGCGGACCGCGCGCACCATCAGCCGCATCCTGCAGGAAACGAGCCTGACGCCGGCTGCGCACATGACCTGCGTGGATGCCGCCCGCCATGAGGTCGATGCGGTCATCCAGGAATTCGCCGACATGGGCGTGAAGCGCTTCGTCGCCTTGCGCGGCGATCCGGCCGCGGGCGTCGGCACGGCTTACCGTCCGCATGCGGACGGCTATGCCAACGGGGCTGAGCTGGTCGGGGCGCTGAAGAGCGCCGGCGACTTCGACATCTCGGTCTCGGCCTATCCGGAAAAGCATCCGGAAAGCCCTGACTTTGCCACCGACATCGACATGCTGAAGCGCAAGGTCGACAATGGCGCGACGCGGGCGATCACCCAGTTCTTCTTCGACAACGATCTCTACGAACGCTATGTCGAGCGCGCGCGCCGCGCCGGCATCTACATCCCGATCGTTCCCGGGATCTTGCCGGTGCACAATTTCACCCAGGTCGCTAATTTTTCGGCGCGCTGCGGTGCGCTGGTGCCGGCATGGCTGGCCGAGCGCTTCGACGGCCTGCAGAACGACCCGCAGACGCATGCGCTGGTGGCGTCAGCCGTGGCCGCCGAACAGGTGCTGGACCTGGTCGAGCGCGGGGTGGGCGACTTCCATTTCTACACCATGAACCGGGCCGACCTGGTGTTCGCGATCTGCCACATGATCGGCATCCGTTCGCATGAGGCCGAGGTGGCGGGGTCGGCCGCGGCATAGGCACGCTGAATAGCAAAAGGCCGGGTAAAAACCCGGCCTTTCGAATTGTCTGGACTATTTGGTGCTGGTCTTCCCCGGTTTGGCGGGTTCAGGGAAGGACGCCCATAATGAGGGCGCCGATGAAAGCAAACGCAGCACAGATCATCAATGCGTTGATTGGCCTCGTAAGTCCCATGACATAGCCTCCTCTTAAAGAGCTATGAGTGGGAGTCTAGGTTCATTTGTGCCACAGGCAAGCGGAAAATGTGCTGCATTGCGACGTAATTGTGGAATTTGCGACCCCGGTTTGCCGTTAGGCTTTGAAACTCCTGCGCAAAAACCCGCTGCAGGTCTGTGAATAAATTGTGGCGACGGCGTGTCGTTGCTGTGTCATGGCAGCGCTACCCTTTTGACAAATAGCCGCCCATCGATGGTGACAAGGCCAAGCCCGATCAACACCACGCCGCCGATCTCGAACAGTTCGAGCCGTTCCCCGAGGAACATGAAACCGAGCAGCATGGCGCTGGCCGGCACGACGAGCGTGACCAGCGAGGCGTTGGTGGCCCCGGCCGAGGCGACGAGGTTGAAATAGAGGATGTAGGCGAAGGCGGTGGACAGCAGCGCCAGCGCAAAGACGGCTGTCCATACCGGCGGCGAGGCCGAGAACAGGCCGGCCGGGCCATGGGCGAAGAGCACGATCGGGATCATGATGATGGTCGAGGCGGTCATCTGTCCGGTGGCGATGACCGGTGAAGGCACGCCCTTGAAGCGGCGTGCGACCATCAGGGCGACGCCATAGGACAGCGAAGCCCCGATCAGCGCGAATTTGGCCCAGACCGGGCCGCCGAGCCCGGCGAGCAGGCCTGGTCCGATCATCACCGCGGTGCCGGCGACGCCAAGCGCAATGCCGGCAAGCTTGTTCCAGGAGAGCTTCTCGTCCGATGTCAGCGCATTGGCGAGGATCAGCGTCCAGAACGGCGTGGTGGCATTGAGCACCGAGGCGACACCGGCGCCAAGTTTCGTCTGGCCGGCAAAGATCAGCGAGAAGGGGACGACGTTGTTGGTGAAGGCCAGCAGGAAGAACAGGCCGGCGTGGGGTAGGGCGAGGCGAAAGGAGGGGCCGCGCAGGCCGAGATAAAGCTGCAGCGCGATCGCGGCGATGGCGACGCGAAACAGCACCAGCACCAGCGGGTGAAGTTCCGCCACCGCTATGCGGGCGAAGAAGAACGAGCCGCCCCAGATCGCACCGAGCAGCAGCAATTGCCCCCAGTCGGCTAGCGTCATCGGTCCGCGTGGCGGTGCTGTCGCGGCCATTGCCATGTGAATCATCCTCCCCCAAGACGGGCTGAAATGCCGGTCTGAATCCCGACCGGTCAGGCAGATGGCATATCGGGTTCGGCGGCAAGGGCCACCCGAAACCTGATCGATGGCAAACGCTGCCCCAAAACTAGAGTCGCTGCGCCGGGCGCACGAGACACAGAATTGTTTTCATTGGCCGCTAGCTTGGATTAATTGTGCGCAGGCCGAAGTCGAGGATTCGTCAATGCAGCGATTCGAGAATGCCCGCGAGGCGGCCCTGGCACTTCGCCCGGACGATCCGGTCTATTGCTTCCGCCCGCAGGTGCTCAAGGCCGACGCCAGGCAGTTCATGGGCATGTTTCCCGGCAAGACCGCCTATGCGGTCAAGACCAATGGCGAGCAGATCGTGCTGAAGACCCTGGTCGAGGCCGGTGTCACTGCTTTCGACGTTGCATCGCCGGGCGAGTTTTCCGCCGTCCGCGCCGTCTCGCCCGATGCCGAGATGCTCTACATGCACCCGGTCAAGGCGCAGTCGGACATCAAGCTGGCGCTCGAGAAATACGCCATCCGCGTCATCTCGCTCGACCACGAGGACGAGATCACCAAGCTGACGCGCGTTGTGCGGGCGCTCGATATCGATCCGGGTGCGATCAGCGTGTTCGTGCGCATCCAGACGAAAGGATCGGCCGCCTACGAGCTGTCGAAGAAGTTCGGCGCTGGACCGGCTTATGCAGTCGAGCTCGCCGAGCGGCTGAACCGCACCGGCTACAAGGTTGGGCTTTGCTTCCATGTCGGCAGCCAGATCGAGGATCCCGACACCTATGAGCGGGCGCTGGCCTCGGCGGACTGGGTGCGCAACCGGCTGACCTTCGATATTGCCGGGCTGGATGTCGGCGGCGGTTTTCCCGCTGAATACGGCCACGATCCCAACCGCAAGCAGATCGAGATGCCGTCGCTCGGCCAGATCATGTCGCGGCTTTCCGGCGACCTGAAGGAGTACCAGTTCGACCAGATTCCATTGGTGGCCGAGCCGGGCAGGGTGATCGTGGCGCGCTGCCTGTCGCTGATCGTGCGGGTGCTGTTGCGCAAGGGCAAGCGGCTCTACATCAATGACGGCATCTGGGCGTCGCTGTCTGATTCATGGACCGGCAAGATCACGCTGCCGGCCCGTTTCATTCCCGATCCGGCGATCCGTTCGCGCAATGGCGAGGAAAAGAACATCGTGCCGTTCAAGGTCTGCGGCGCGACCTGCGATTCCGTCGACATCCTGTCCAGGCCGTTTTGGCTGCCGGAAACCGTCGACACCGGCGACTGGATCGAGATCGGCCATATCGGCGCGTACTCGCTGTCGCTAAGGACCCGCTTCAACGGGTTCTATCCCGACACCTTCGTCGAGGTGGCGACGCCGTTCGATGAGGGCGACGCGCCGCAGGGCTTTGCCAGTTTGGAGACGATGGCGGATTAGCGAATAGGGAATAGTGAGTAGCGAATAGGGCATTATCTTCCTCGCTACTCGCTACTCGCTACTCGCTACTCGCCATTCACAACTTTCCCAAAAGCTCGGGTGTCGGCCAGCCGTCCACGGGCAATCCCAGCCGCATCTGCTCCTTGCGGACGGCTTCGCGGGTGTTGGTGCCGAGGATGCCGTCGACCGTGCCGACATCGTAGCCCCTGGCTTCGAGCTTGGTTTGCAGTGCCTTCATCTGGTTGTTGTCGAGGCCTGGTTCGGGACTGCGCGGATCAAGCGGCTGTGCGCCGTCGAGCCTTGCCGCGAGGTTGGCCGCGGTCAGCGCATAGGTGAAGGACTGGTTCCATTCGAGATAGACGTCGAAATTGTCGTAGGTGAGGAAGGCCGGGCCCTTGCGGCCCATGGGCAAAGCGAGGCCAGCCTTGAGACCCTTGTCGACGAGCGGCGAGCCGTCGGGATTGGTGATGCCCCACTGCGCCCACTGTGTCAGCGGCAATTTGTTGGTGCGCCCGGTCTGGTCCCACGGCATCTCGTCGGGCACGCGCACTTCCTGGATCCAGGGCTCGTCGCGCTTCCAGCCGCGCGACAGCACCTTGTTGGCCGTGGTCATGATCACGTCGGGCACGCTGCCGCGCAGGTCGATCTTGCCGTCGCCATCGCCGTCGACGCCGCGGGCCAGATAGTCCGAAGGCAGGATTTGGGTCTGGCCGATCTCGCCGGCCCAGGCGCCGGTGACATCGGCCGGCAATACGCCGCGATCGATCAGCTCCAGCAGCGGCACGAGTTGCTGCCGGAACAGTTGCGGGCGGCGGCAATCATGCGACAGCGTGACCAGCGCGCTCAACGTGTGGAAATCGCCCTGCACGGCGCCGAAGTCGGTCTCCAGCGCCCAGAAAGCGGTGATGACCGGCGCCTGGACGCCGAACTGCTGGTCGGCGCGGGCGAAGATATCGGCGTACTTCTTCATGTTCGCCGCACCTTGCTTCAGCCGGTAGGCCGAGATCATGCGGTTTGAGAATTGAACGAAGGTCTGGGTGAAGACGCCCTGGGCGCGGTCGCGCGCCAGCGCTCTCTCGTCGAAGTTGGCGTCTTCAAGCGCATCTAGGCCGACAGGGCCGACGCCTGCCGCCTTGGCCTCGGCCGCGACGCCCTGCTTCCAGGTTTCGAAGTCGCCGCCGCATTCCTGCGCCACCGCCGGCAAGGCCATGGCGCACAGGAACAGCGCCGCGAGGGCTTGAGAACGCAGTCGCATCGGCTTCCTTTCGAAACGAAGAGGGGTAATGTGGTGGCTTGCCGGTAAGCCCAACGCCCTGAATTACCGGCGGTTGCACTCATTACCGCTGGCTGTGTCGAAAAGCAGGCGGCAGGCCCGGTGTCAACGGTTCTTCTGCCGCAGCCCGTTATAGAAGGTGGTTCGTTGCCGTTGAACCCGGTTCAACGGCAACTCCGCCGGAGTGATTTGATCCAAGGCGTTGCTGCCGTTGAACCCGGTTCAACGGAAACTCTACTGGAGTGATTTGATCCAAGGCGTTGCTGCCGTTGAACCTGATATCAACGGGTGTTCTGCCGCAGCCACTTGTTCCAGGCGGCCTCGCTGCCGTTGAACACATTGATGTCGGACTTGCCGGTCATGCCGGGAACGATGCCTGTGCCGGTATACTGCCAGAAGGTGAAGGGGTGGCTGCCGTACTTCTCGCGCGGATGGCCGGCGACGGAGCGCAGCCAGTAGGGATAGCCGCGGAAGGTCGACAGTTCGTTGTCGTCGAAGAAATCGACCGAGGTGTAGATGATCGGCTTCTTGCCGTAGTGCCGCTCGACGATTTCGAGGAAGGTGCTCATCTCCGCGCGCACCGTGGCCGCGTCCGGGCGCAGCCTGCAGGTCGGCGATTTCGGGTTCCATTCCATGTCAAGGACCGGCGGCATCGAGGAGCGGTCGACGGGGACATTCTGGATGAACCAGCGCGCCTGGACGGCCGCCGGCGTGCAGAAGTAGAAGAAATGATAGGCCGCGCGTGGGATGCCCGCGGCTCTGGTGCGCGCCCAATGCTCGTTGAAATATTCGTCGAAGCGGTCGCCGCCCTCGGTCGCCTTGATGAAGGCGAAGGAAATGCCGCTCGCCCTGGCTGCCGGCCAGTCGACCGAGGCCTGGTACTTGGAGACGTCGGTGCCATGAACGGCATAATTCCACGGCGCCCCGCTGTCCCATTCATGCGGCTTGGAATCGCCGAAGCGCGGCGCGCGTACGGCGACCGTCGCACTGCCGGGCGCGGACGGCGACAGCGGCGACAGATCGTCCACGGTCGAGCAGGCGCCTAGCAGCGTCAGCATGAAAAGAGCCGCAAGACGGCGCATCACAACTTCCAAGCCGGATTCAGCCGGTCGCTGATGGGTTGTTGTTGCGGGGTGACCTCAGTGCCTTGGTCGGCACGTGTCAGCCCTCAGGAGATCGCCCCACAGCATCTCCTGATTCTCCAGTGATCGCCGATCATGGTTGATAACAGGTTGATGGCGCTCGACAAGAACCTCGATTTTGCCGAAGCAATGGCGGCAAATCGATGACATAAATCGAGCCGGAAGTGACCGGGCAGCTGAAGAGCAGGGACCGAAAAGATGCGGATCGTCGTCAAGATCGTCAAATGGCTGCTTGGCCTGATCGTGCTGGCGGTCGCCGCTTTGTTTGCCTGGCTTTATATCGCGCCGCCGGAATTGATCCGCGTCGGCTCGGGCTATTCGGCCAAGATCGTCTGCTCCAATGTCTTCATAGCCGGGCGCGACCCCAACGAGGTGCTTGCCGTCGACGTGCAGGCGCCGGGCCACCCACTGCTGCGGCTGATGCGGGTTTCGGTCGACAAGAACCGCGGTACCGTTTCCGCTGGTTTGCTCGGCTTCCTCGGCAAGAGCGTCGCCGTCGCCCGCGACGGGCTGGGCTGCGCCTCCGTTCCGGACGGCGATGTCGGCAAGGCGCGGCGCACGGCCGTCCATGTCGAGCCCGCCGCGACCAGCCGGGACACGCTGTGGCCGGAGGGCGAGCGGGTCGACGCTTCACAGGATCCAGTGCTTAGCAAGCTGCTCGACGATGCGGCGCTGACCGGCGCCGGCATGCGGGCGATCGTGGTGGTCAAGAACGGCCGCGTCGTCGCCGAACGCTACGGCGACGGGTTTTCGGCCAAGACGCCACTGCTCGGCTGGTCGATGACCAAGACGGTGAATGCCGCCATCATCGGCACGCTGATCAAGGACGGCAAGATGACCATCGACAACAAGGGCCTGTTCGCGCCGTGGAAGACAGATGGCCGCGCCGCGATCAGCCTTGCCGACATGATGGCGATGTCGAGCGGGCTGGAATTCAACGAGGATTACGGCGACGTCGCCGATGTCACGCGCATGCTCTATCTCGAACCCGACATGGCAAGCTTTGCCGAATCCAAGCCGCTGACTGACGAAGTCGGCAAGGTGTTTTCCTATTCGAGCGGCACGGCGGTGATGCTGTCGCGGCTCTGGCAGGACGCGATCGGCGACAAGGCCAAGGCGCTGACACTGCCGCGCAGCGCGCTGTTCGAGCCGCTCGGCATGCACAGTGCGGTGCTCGAAACCGATGAGCAGGGCACATTCGTCGGCTCGTCCTATCTCTACGCCACCGCGCATGACTGGGCGCGCTTCGGCCAGTTCCTGCTGCAGGGCGGCGTCTGGAACGGTAACCAGATCCTGCCGGCCGGCTTCGTCGACTGGATGCGCGAACCAGCACCGGCGTCCAATGTCTACGGCAAGGGCCAGTTGTGGATCGAAGCACCCGGCGACGAGGAGAAGCCTGGCGCTGGTGTCGCAGCGGGCCTGCCCAAGGACACTTACTGGATGCAAGGTCATGACGGGCAGACCGTCACCATCATCCCGTCCGAGCAGTTGGTGGTGGTACGGCTCGGCCTGACGCCTGCCAAGCTCGGCTACCGCCCGCGGACGATGGTGGGAGCGCTGGTGAAGGCATTGCATTAGAACGCGGCGGGGCCGCCGGTCGCCTCAAAGTCCTGTCTATGCAGCCGTCGCCAAAGGCTTGGCGCGATCGACACGCGCGCGCTCGTCGGGCGAATTCATAACCGCCCAAAGATCGCTGCGGCGTTGGACGTTCAACCAGAAGTCCGGACTGTTGCCAAACACCCGCGCCAAAATGAGCGCAGTCGCCGCCGTCACACTGCGGCGGTCGTTGCACAATTCGTTCACATGCTTGCGTTGAACGCCCATCGCGTCGGCCAAAGCTGCCTGTGTCAGGCCAAGCGGCTGCATGAATTCTTCCGAGAGAATTTCGCCAACCGTTGCCGGCTTGCGTGCAGTCATCAACATGTCTCACCTCATAACCGTGGTCGTCGAAATAGATGTCCGACGCCTCACCGCGGCCGCCATCCCAGCGGAAGACCAGCCGCCATTGCTTGTTGACGCGGATGGAATGGAAGCCTTCGAGATTGCCGCGCAACTTCTCGAAATGATTGCTGGGTGGCACACGCAAATCCTGATCGACCATCGCGTCGTCAATCATCTGGAGCTTGCGGAACAAGCGGCTTTCGAGGTCGGACGGAATATTGCGGGAGTGGGTATCTTCTACGAAAAAAGCCCGCAGCCATCCGTCCCTAAAGCCGACGATCATCACATGCTTCCAGCAGCATGGAGATAATGTACCACTCCTTGGGTCATCAGGCAATCTATCTTGCTGGGCGCGGTAGCTATCGTCTCACTGAGGGGATTGATCCCGATGGCTGTTATTTTTCAAATGGCGATCTTGATCACAGCCAGCCAGGCATAGCCGCGATAAAGGGTGCGAAAATGGAAGCTTGCATCGGTTCGCCGGGATTGCGATTCCAGCACCTCGCGCAACGACTCACGTGGCGTGACGTGGAATTTTCTGAGCCAGCCGCGCAGCAACGTCCGGAACCAGCCGGGCAGGCCTTCCTGCTGGCCGAAGTCGACAATATGCAGTGAGCCTGTCGGAGCAAGCGCTGCAAGTGCCGCCGACACCGTCTTCTCCCAGCCGGGGATCATCGACAGCGAATAGGACACGAAGACGCGGTCGAAGCGTTCGGTTTCGAAGAGCGCGCCGGCATCGAAATCGGTGGCGTCGCCTCTTGCCAGCGTGACGCGGTTGGACAGGCCTTCGCGGTCGATCGCCTTGCCGGCCGTCTCCAGCATTTCGGATGAGATGTCGAGGCCGAAGAAGCGGGCGTCGGGATAGCGACGGGCGGCCAGAATGATGTTGCGGCCGGTGCCGCAGCCGAGTTCCAGCACGCTGCCGCCTGCTGGAACATCCAGCCCCGCGATCAGCCGATCGCGGCCGAGCAGGTAATATTTGCGGGTCAGGTCGTAGATGTGGCGCTGCCAGCGGTAGACGCCGTCCATCAGTTCGGCATGGTTGGCCTTGAATTCGGGGCTGGCCGGCAGTTCCGTCGTGCTCATGCCGGACGCTTCACATAGAGGTGGAAGCCGCCATAGATGGCCGAGCGGTCGCGGGCCGAGAAGTCGCGCGATGCCTCGTTCTGGTAGTCCCATTGGTCGAGCAACGAAGTGGAGACGCGGCCCGGCAACAGGCTGGGCTCGGCGGCGGTGCGGAAGATGACGCGGGCGCCGGTGGAGGCGGTGCGGGTGATTTCCGACCACAGTGCATTGAGCTGGTCGTCGGTCATCCAGTCCTGGGCGTCGAGCAGGATGAAGCGGTCGACGGTGCCGGCATCCTTGCCGGCCAGGAACTCGATCAGATTGGCATGGTGGATGGCGACGCGATCGATGTTGCCGCGGATGGTGTCGTAGTTATGCTTTTCCAGATAGGCGGGCAGGGCGGCTTCGCCGGGCTCGGGATAGCGGCGGGCGAAAGCCTGCCAGGCGAAATAATTGTTTTCCAAGGGAAAATCGCAGGCGAGTTTTTCCAGCCGGGCCTTCAGCACGCTGGCCATTGTGCCGTCGCCGGAGGTGATCAGGGAATCGTACTGCGCCGGCGGAATGCCGAGGCCGAACAGCGAGGCCTTGCGCGAGGTCGCCCATTTCAGAAGCTTCCTGTCGAAGACCGGCGCCAGTTCCTCGTTGAAGAAGCGGCGCTGTTCGCCGATGTTGCGGGCCTGCATGATGCCCGCTGGGTCGACGCCGAAGAATTTCGCCGTGCGGTGTCCCATGGCGATGAACAGGCCGAGCAGGCCGGTCTGGTAGAAGTTGCGGTCGAAAACGCCGATGCGCCTGATGCCGCGCCAGTTGCGGCGCTCCCAATAGTGACGGCTGACGGGGTCAAGATGCGGCGCGATGAAGCGGTCGTAGGCTTCCGAATTGTGGCGGGTGTCGGCGGCGCCGAAGAAGCGGAACAGATCGCCTTGCGAGGGCAGACGACGCACCGCCTCCAGCTTCATGCGGTTCAGCGCGATGTGGGCAGCGTTGAGGTCGACGGCGTCGACCCTTGCCGGCGAGCGGGTGAGGTAGGCCAGAATGTTGCAGCCGCCCGAGGCGATGGTGACGACGCGGTGGCCTTGGCCAAGCTGCATGGCCTCCATGTCGACATCGGGGTCTTCCCAGATCTGCGGATAGACGAGGCCGGAAAACAGGAAGGCGAACAGCCGCTCGGAAATGCCGGCTTTCGAAAGCGGGCGGTTCTGGTAGACGGCCTTTCCAACTTCCTTGCCGCGGCGAAAAACCAGATCCGAGGAGACGTCCGTCATGGCCAAGTGATTCCCCATTTGCTTTGCCGCAAGCGGGTAACCCAGGGTCATGACAGGCCGGTGACAGTCGGTTGACGGGGGTTCAGGCCTTCAAATCCGATGAGAGGCGAAGCCGACGCGGCGCAGGCCCCGTTATCTCGTTGAGATAAAGCCCTTTGCGCTCTATGGGCAGCGTCGGGGGGATAACTACGCTTTTACAGCGTTAATTACCCAGAAATCGGAAGCCATGCTTCCATCGGTCAGATAAGCATATGGCATGAAGAAGTAGCCCTTCTTGCCGACATTGGCTCCCCAGGAATTTCTGATTTTGAAAAGGCTGGTTGCATTGTCGTATCCGACACACATCACGGCATGGCCACCGATTGCGCTATCGTTCGCGCCGGGCAGGGGAATGGTCGCCGGCCTGGGATTTTGAGAATACCAGCTGTCAAATACGGTGAATCCGAAGACAAACGGATATCCTGCCGCAAGGCAACCTCTCAGCTGATTGAGGATTGGGGTCAGCCGTTGATAGCTGGTAATGACATACTTGCTGGCGTCGTCATAGCAAGCCTTCTTGGGCTGGGTCGCCGGCTTTGAATTCTTGGGAAAAGGGCCGCCGTCGTAAGCGGCGGGCGTGTCGTCGTATGGCCATTCCGCTTCCGGGCAGGCTCCCTGTTTTTGCAGGGTTCTTATCCCGTCCCTGATCTGCGCTCCCGCGTCATTTGCGACATGGCCTTCGATCTTGCGCTCGTTGTAGTAGATAAAGAGTCGCGACGGCACGAAATCGGGCATCTGCTTGCTCTTCAATCGGTCAAACTGCACCGCACCGGCCAGCGCGTTGGCTGTACAGGATCCAATGCGGCCCTGATCATAGATCGGAAACTCTGGCTTGAGGTCCACTGCTGCTGGAAGTGCCTTCAATACAGGGAGTGGGGCGCTGTATAGTTGATCTCTCGGATCTGGAAGATCCCTTACCCACCCGAGGCCACTGATTTTTCTTTCTGTCGGAGCCGTAGTTGACGTGACGTTCTTGGCCATGGAAATCTCCCCCTCCTGCCGTTCAAAATAATACGCTACATCGAAACGATATTTACTTCTATAGTAACGGGTTGCCTGCGGTGGTATGTTAATGTGGCTATGTGATAGAAATAATCATTATTTACAATAAAATATTGGCGCGCCTTAATGGTCCTATAGAGGCGATCACTTGCTTGTGATTTGTCATTTTTCTTCATAGATGCATCCTTATTTCAAGAGGGGATAAATGTCATGATCGCTGACCGTTCTTGGGTTCAGAGAAATCTTGGATTCGATCCACTCCGTGATCCACCGCCAGCGACAACTTTCGCTGTTCCATCTATCGCGAAGTCGAAGGGTACAGAGGATTTTCAGCGAGAGATCATAGAGTTCGACTCTGAATCTTCGTCGGGGCTGCAATTTCTTGCGTTTACAAAATCCACCGGCCTATCCCGATACAAGGACATTCCATGGCCGCAAGGGTTGGCTCCGCAGACAGCCGGCAACGCAGGCGGTAGCAGCGGCGGTCCTTTGCCCAAAGCGGATGTCCTGGTGGTGACCTGGACCGTCGATGAAGGCCACGCCTTGAGCCGGGTACTTACCCCGGGCAAGGACAGCCGCGACGACTATCTTTCCTATACTCATCGATTTGCGGAAATTTCCAAGAACATGCGGCCTGGGTGCCCAGCCCTTCAAGCCAAGCGTCTCGGGGCCTATTGGATGACAACCATCGGCGGGAAATCCGTCGTGGTTTTTAAGTCCGATTCCCATATGTCACAAGACGGTCCGAAGGTACCGAATATCGAAGTCTGGCGGCAGATCATCGAAGAAGTCGCACCCAAGCTGGTGATCACGACCGGAACTGCGGGCGGTATCGGTAAGCAATTCGAGGTCGGTGATGTCGTGGTGAGTGCGCTGGTTCGCTTCGATTGTCTTGCCAAATTCAAGAAGGAGCCGTTTGCGGGCCTTCATTATGCAAGCGCTGTTGCCGATACCAAATACTTCGCCAAGGCACGGCAGCTGTTCAAAACCAACGCATCGCAGCTGCCGCAAGACAACACCCGGGTGCCCAAGATTTTTGTTGCCGCGCCAAGCGCGCTGAGATCGTGCGTGGTCACGACCGATTTCTTTGGCTTTGACACCTCCGATAATCATTACCACCTCCAGGGCCTTGGAGCTGTTTCGGAAATGGGTGACGCCATCCTTGGATTGGTCGCTTCGGAAATGGGCCCCGCGGCGCCGCGCTGGCTCGCGATCCGGAATGTTTCCGACCCTCAGATCAAGGCGGACGGTTTGACGCTCAAACAACAAGCCACTATGGCCGCGCAAATCTACAAAGGTTTCGGACGGTGGAGTTCGATCTGCAGCGCGGTCACCTGCTGGGCCAGCATCGTCGCCGAATAGACGGCGATGAAAGCGGTGGGGAAAGGTGGGCCCGATTAACGGACTCAGCCCTTGCCAAACCCACCCGGCGTCGGTGTCGTCAGGATGACGGCCTCGCCGGCCTCAAGCACCGTCTGATCACAGGCCTTCAACGTGTCGACGCGACCGTCCTTGCGACGCACCTTGGTCGAACCGACCTCGCCATCGCCGCCGCCGTCCAGCCCTTGAGGAGGACGGTTGCGGTGCGAGGACAGGATCGCGCATTCCATCTTCTCGAGGAAGCGGATGGTGCGTTTGGTGCCGTCGCCGGCGCTCCATTTGCCCGTGCCGCCAGAGCCTTCGCGGATGTGGAAATCCTCCAGCACCACGGGAAAGCGCAGTTCCAGCACTTCCGGATCGGTGAGCCGTGAATTGGTCATGTGGGTGTGGACGCCGGAGGTGCCGGCAAAGCCGCGGCCGGAGTTCATCTGGCCGGCCGGCGAGCCGGAGCAGATCGTCTCGTAATACTGGTACTGCTTGTTGCCGAAGGTCAAATTGTTCATCGTGCCCTGCGCATTGGCCATCGCGCCCATGGCGCCGAACAGCGCGTTGGTGACATGCTGCGAGGTCTCGACATTGCCGGCGACGACGGCGGCGGGGTAGGCGGGCTTCAGCATGCAGCCATCGGGAATGATGATGTTGATTGGCCGCAGGCACCCGGCATTCATCGGGATCATGTCCTCGACCATGACACGGAAGGCATAAAGCACCGCCGCGCGGGCGACAGGCTCGGGTGCGTTGAAGTTGTTCTTCATGACCGGTGACGTGCCGGTGAAGTCGACTGTCGCCTCGCGTTTTTGCCGGTCGACCGATATCTTCACCTTGATGATCTGGCCGGTGTCGGTCGGGTATTCGTATCGCGACGTGCCGGGCAGCCGTTCCAGCACGCGGCGCACGCTTTCGGCGGCGTTGTCCTGGACATGACCCATATAGGCCTCGACGACATCGAGGCCGAAATGCGCGACCATCTTGCGCAGTTCAGCGACGCCTTTCTCGTTGGCGGCGATCTGCGCCTTGAGGTCGGCTATGTTCTGGTGCGGGTTGCGGGCCGGATAGCGGTGGTCGGTGAGCAGCGTCTGCAATTCCGTCTCGCGGAACTTTCCGCGGTCGACGATGCGGAAATTGTCGAACAAGACGCCTTCCTCGTCGACCGTGGTGGCGAGCGGCGTCATCGATCCGGGCGCTGTGCCGCCGATATCGGCGTGGTGGCCGCGCGAGGCAACGTAGAAGAGGATTTCCTCCCCCCTTGAGGGGGAGGTGCCGCCGAAGGCGGCGGAGGGGGTCGCCGAGGCAGTGCTCGACGTTCTTGCGGTGCCTTCTGAGAGGACCCCACCCGGCCGCTGCGCGGCCACCCTCCCCTCAAGGGGTAGGGAAAATACCGGCGTCACCACGGTGATGTCAGGCAGATGCGTGCCGCCATTGTAAGGGGCGTTCAAGGCAAAGACGTCGCCGGGGTGGATGTCGCCGGAGTTCAGCCGGATGATGGTCTCGACCGAACGATCCATCGAGCCGAGGTGCACCGGCATGTGCGGCGCGTTGGCGACCAGCGCACCGGTGTGGTCGAAGACGGCGCAGGAAAAATCCAGCCTTTCCTTGATGTTGACGGAGTAGGCGGTGTTCTGCAGCGTGACCCCCATCTGCTCGGCGATCGACATGAAGAGGTTGTTGAAGACCTCCAGCATGACCGGGTCGGCTTCGGTGCCGAGCGCTGCCTGACGGCGCTTTCTTTCGATGCGGCGCAACAGCACATGGTTCCTGGCGGTGATCTCGGCCTGCCAGCCCGGCTCGATGACGATGGTCTGGTTCGGCTCGATGATCAGAGCGGGACCGGCAATCCTGTTGCCCGGCTTCAGCGCCTCGCGGCGGAAAATGCCGGATGGACGCCATTCTCCCTCGGTGAAGATTTCGCGGCTCTGCGAAGGGCTTAAGGCGAGATCCTCGGTTTCTGAATCACTTTCGTCGCGGCCTCCGCCGCCGGTGTCGGTGCCCTCGACGCCGACTGTCTCGACGATCATCGGCTTGTCGTCATAGACGAAACCGAATTGCGCCTTGTGGGCGATCTCGAAGTCGCGCTTCGCCTGGAAAATCGAGTCACTTTCGAAATTCACCGGCAGCGTCGTGTCGGTGCCGTCGTAGCGAATGTGCAGCACCGGCCTGGCGGCAACCGCGTTCTCGGCGATGCCTTGCGCAGCGAGTTCGGCAATGACGGTGTTTCTCAAATTGGCAATGAGGCTACCAATCTCGGTTCGGGACTCCTCCGCAAGCGGCTTGAGCAGCGCCTGCTGGCGCGAGGCAAAGACGGACGCCAGGCCGATGCCATAGGCCGAAAGCAGGCCGGAGAAGGGGTGGATCAGCACCGCCTCCATGCCGAGCGCGTCGGCAACCAGGCATGCGTGCTGGCCGCCTGCGCCGCCAAAGCAGTTGAGCAGATATTCGGTGACATCGTAGCCGCGCTGCACCGAGATCTTCTTGATGGCGTTGGCCATGTTCTCGACGGCGATGGTGATGAAGCCTTCCGCGACCGCCTCGGGCGAGCGGCCGTCACCGATCTCGGCGGCAAGTGCGCTGAATTTCGCGCGCACGGCCTCGACGTCGAGCGGCTGGTCCTGGTCGGGGCCGAAGATCGCCGGGAAGAAATCGGGCTGCAGCTTGCCCAGCATGACGTTGGCGTCGGTGACGGCGAGCGGCCCGCCACGCCGGTAGGCGGCGGGGCCGGGATTGGCGCCGGCTGAGTCCGGGCCGGCACGAAAGCGGCCGGCCTCGTAATGCAGGATCGAACCGCCGCCGGCGGCGACGGTGTGGATGCGCATCATCGGGGCGCGGACCCGCACGCCGGCGACTTCGGTGTCGAAGGCGCGTTCATACTCGCCATCATAGTGGGCGACATCGGTTGATGTGCCGCCCATATCGAAGCCGATGACCTTGTCGAAACCGGCGGATTTCGCTGTCTCGACCATGCCGACGACGCCGCCGGCCGGACCCGACAGCAGCGCGTCCTTGCCCTGGAACATGTTGGCGGCGGTGAGACCGCCAGAAGACATCATGAACATCAGGCGGGGGGATTGGTCAGTCTCTCCCGCCGCACCCAGTTCTCCCGCCACCTTCTGGACATACCTCGACAGGATGGGCGACAGATAGGCGTCGACCACGGTTGTGTCGCCGCGGCCCACCAGCTTGATCAGCGGCGAAACCTCGTGGCTGACCGAGACCTGGCTGAAACCAAGCTTGCGGCAGACTTTTGCCACCGCCTTCTCGTGATCGGGATATTTCCAGGCATGCATGAAGACGATGGCTACGGCATCGATGCCGTCGGCCCTGGCCTGTTCGATCGCCGGCCGGCAAGCGGCGATGTCGAGCAGCCGTTCGACGCAGCCATCGGCCAGCACGCGCTCGTTGATCTCGATGACGCGCTCATAAAGCTGTTCGGGAAGGATGATTTCCTTGGCGAAGATGTCCGGACGCGCCTGGTAGGCGATCCTGAGCGCATCGCGAAACCCCTTGGTGATGAGCAGGAGCACGCGGTCGCCCTTGCGCTCCAGAAGCGCATTGGTAGCCACCGTGGTGCCCATCTTGATGTCGCCGATCCGGCCGGGCGGAACCGCGGCGCCAGGTTCAAGCCCGAGCAGGTCACGGATGCCCTGGATGGCGGCATCGGCATAGGCTTCCGGATTCTCCGAAAGGAGCTTGCGCGGATGCAGCCCCCCTTGCGGATCTCGGCCGACGACATCGGTGAATGTGCCGCCGCGGTCGATCCAGAAGTCCCATTTCGCGGCCATGGCGGCTGTCTCCGGCATTTTTCGTTTCCAGCTTTGTTGTTAATGCGCCATGGCATCGGCGGCAACGCATCCCGTTGATGTTACACGCGGAAACGCAACGTTACGAAACTCATGGCGATGTGATGCATTTTCCCTTCGACCGTTCACTGCAACGTGAACGTGTGTTGAAGGAGAGATGTTATGAAAAAGCTCATTCTTGCGTCCGTATCCGCGCTTGCCCTGCTGGGCGTCGCGGCCTGCAGCGACAGCGGCACAGGCACAGACAACACCACCACGCAGAGCACCAATCCGCCGGCTTCCGAGCCGATGAAGCCCGCGGCCCCGGCCGATAATTCGACCAAGCCTGCCGAGCCGGCTCCGGCAACGCCTGCTCCTGCGCCCGCGCAGTAGCTTGTAAGCAGTAAGTGTCTTGGGAGAAAAGGCCGGCGTCATGCCGGCCTTTTCTCGTGGAGTCGATCGTCGAAACCGACGAGGCGCCTCTCTTCACGGACCTCGGACAGTGGCCGTTATTGGCTTGATAGCGGGGACCGGTTGGCTCTATGAAGCTGGCCATGTCGATTTGGGACCGCCTTGGCGAATTCATAACACGGGTTTCATCCTCAGCGACGTCGGGCGTCGCCGACGTCGTCGAGGCAGTACGCACGGTGTTCTCCGGCGACGCGGACCTGCGCCGCCGCGTCGCCTTCTCGGTGGCCATGATTGCGCTTTCGGCCAAGATGGCCAAGGCCGACGGCATCGTCACCCAGGACGAAGTGCGCGCTTTCCAGGAAATCTTCGAAGTCCCGCCGAAGGAGACGCGCAATGTGGCGCGGCTGTTCGATCTGGCGCAGCGCGACGTGGCCGGATTCGAGACCTATGCCGAACGGATGGCGCAGATGTGCGGCTCTGGGCATTCCAACTGCGTGATGCTGGAAGACATACTCGACGGCCTGTTCCACATCGCCAAGGCCGACGGCTTGGTGCATGAGCATGAAGGCACCTTCCTGCATCGGATCGCGGAGATTTTCCGCATCGACGAGGCACATTACGAGGCCATCCTGGCGCGGCACGTCAATCTTGGCGCTGGCGACCCCTATGTCGTGCTCGGCATCGAGCGCGGCAAGCCGTTCGAGGAGGTCAGGAAGCGGTACCGCAAGCTGGTTTCCGACAATCATCCGGACCGGCTGATCGCGCGCGGCCTGCCGCAGGAATTCATCAAGATCGCGACGACCAGGGTCGCGGCGATCAACGCCGCCTATGAGATGATCGAGCGAGGCCTGCGGCACGTATGAGCGGCTTCCTGCCCGACGAGCCGCGCGCCGAGGTCAGGGTGTCGCCGAATTTCGGGCCAAGGCGCGACACGCTGAAACCCGACATGATCGTGCTGCACTATACCGGCATGGCGACGGGTGCCGGGGCGGAGGCGTGGCTGTGCGACCCGGAGAGCGAAGTCTCGTCGCATTATCTCGTGCATGAGAATGGCCATATCGTGCAGATGGTCAGGGAAAGCGACCGCGCCTGGCACGCCGGCAAGAGTTCCTGGTTCGGACGCAGCGACATCAACTCCTGTTCGATCGGCATCGAGATCGTCAATCCGGGACATTCGCTGGGTTATCGCGGATTTCCCCGGCGCCAGATCGATGCGGTGATCGGCCTGTGCAAAGGCATTGCCGCGCGGCATGCGATCCCAGCCACGCGGGTGCTGGCGCATTCGGACGTGGCGCCCGGGCGCAAAGTCGATCCAGGCGAGAAGTTTCCGTGGGGCGCGCTGTTCGAGGCCGGTGTCGGCCATCTCGTACCGGCCGCGCCGGTGAGGCGAGGGGCCACATTGGGACCCGGTGCCCGCGGCGCCGATGTCGAGGCGCTGCAGTCGATGCTGGCGCTTTATGGCTATGGCGTCGAGATATCGGGCGTTTTCGATCATCAGACACGGATTGTCGTCGAGGCTTTCCAACGGCATTTCCGACCACGCCTGGTTGACGGGCTGGCCGACGGCTCGACGATGCGTACGCTGCAAAAACTGCTTGCCTCCATGAGCCGCTGACCCAGGGTCAAGGCCCTGCCCAAGTAATCCTTTGCGCCTTTCAGGTTACAAACTGTCACTTAAAGTGACTTGCCCCGCCTTCATTGGCGCCAATTCGGACTTCAAAGGGCAATTCGTACAGTTTGTCGGGCGTCTATCCCCCCGGATGTTCCGATATTAATCAAGGCGTGCCACGCGATGATCTTCGCGTGGTCCAAACAGAACAGGATCACATGCAGAAATTGACCGTTGTAACGGCAGCTCTTGCTGCCGGCGTAATGACTTTTGCCTTTGGTGCGGCCAATGCCGCGCCGTTAAGCCCACGGGCCGATCAAGGGCTCGTAGTGGCAACCGCCAAAGGCAAGGCCATTTCGGCCAAAAGCAGCAGGAGTGTGAAGACGGCGAAGAAGCAGGCTTCCGCTAAAGTGGAAAAGGCAAGTTGGACCAAGGCGAAGAAATCCACCGCCAAAAAGCACACCAAGCGCGGCCGCAAGACCGTCGACATGACAACAACGGCATCGATCGGCCTCGGGAATGCAGCCGCGTCGATGGCAGCGGTGACCAGCAGCGGCCAGTATTCCGCGATCGTCACCCGCTATGCGGCGAGCTACGGCGTCCCGGTGTCGCTGGCTAATGCCGTCATCAAGATCGAGAGCAATTACCGGCCGAACATGGTCGGCGGTGCCGGCGAGATCGGCCTGATGCAGATCAAGCCGGCGACGGCGCGGATGATGGGCTACAACGGTTCGGCCAAGGGCCTCTTCGATCCCGACACCAACATCAAATACGGCATGAAGTATCTCGCCATGGCGCGGGATCTCGGCGGCGGCACGACCTGCGGCACGATCCTGAAATACAATGCCGGCCATGGCGCGACACGGATGAACCCCGTTTCGGCCGCCTATTGCAGCAAGGTCAAGGTGCAGTTGGCTGCTGTTGGTGCGCCTGCCTGAGAAGAGCTGGCGTAAGAAGAGCTGGCCGCAACCGGCTTTTTCGGTTGCGTTTTCTGGGCTGAACCCCTTTATACGCCTTGCCAGCTGGCCGGGCGGCCGCACTCGCAAACGCCGAAAGGCCGCGGGTGAGGAAAGTCCGGGCTCCATGGAGACACGGTGCCGGTTAATGGCCGGCGGGGGCGACCCCAGGGAAAGTGCCACAGAAAGCAAACCGCCACGGTTTCACCGTGGTAAGGGTGAAAGGGTGGGGTAAGAGCCCACCGCGCGACTGGCAACAGGAGCGGCACGGTAAACCCCACCGGGAGCAAGACCGAATAGGGGCGGTGCGAGGGGAAACCCTCGAGGGCTGTTTCCGGCTCACCGTCCGGGTAGGTTGCGTGAGGCGCATGGCAACAGGCGCCCAAGATGAATGGCCGCCACGTTCTCGTCCCGCAAGGGGCGAGGGCCATACAAAACCCGGCTTACAGGCCGGCTGGCAGTTTTCCTTCGAAAAGAAAACCTTTGAGATCAGCAGGTTGCGCCCTCCAGCGCGCCTGCCGATTCAAGTTGGTGCGGCTTTGCCGGCTGGATCGACACCAAGCCATTTGCTTGAAGCTGGTACGATTTAGTCGTACCGTGGGATCGACGCAAGGCATCGGGAGTCTATCATGGGACATGTCGATAAACGCAGCATCACGCTGTCGCCGGAACTGGCCCAAGCGGTGGACGATGTGGTTGCCGCCGGCGAATATGCTTCGGCGAGCGAAGTGATCCGCGATGCGCTGCGGCAATGGAAGGACCGCCGCGATCTGCTCGGCTATACGGTCGAGGAACTGCGCAAGCTGGTGCAGGAAGGGACCGATAGCGGGCCTGGTCGATTTGCATCGATGGATGAAATCAAAGCCGAGGCGCGGAGACGGTTGCGATCTGACGACGCAGCATGAATCTGTTGTCCATCGTCCGGAATGCACGCGTTGAAGACGATCTGATCGCGATCTGGCTGCATATTGCCCAGGACAGCGAGGCTGCAGCCGATCGGCTCCTCGATCGCATCGAAGCGCGATGGCAGCAACTGGCCATCTTTCCCCTCTCAGGTGCGCCACGCGACGATATTGCGCCCGGCATCCGTCATCTGGTGGTCGGCGATTATCTCACCCTGTATCGCGTCGGTGGCGAAGCGATCGAAATTCTTCGCGTGCTGCACGGCCATCGCGACATCGAAGCCGACGATCTCGGTCGTGATCGATCCTGTCAGCCTCTGATCCCGTCCAGCGACATCTCGATTGCTTTCCAGAGTTCTTCCACCGGTTCACATCCGACCGAGAGGCGTACGAAGCCAGGCGCAACCGCATCGCCTCGCTTCAAGCGCCGCTCGGCCGAGGTGTGGACGCCGCCGAAGGATGTCGCTGCCTGCATCAGGTCGCAATTGTTGATGAAATCCTCAGCCTTATCCTCCGAAGCGAGCTCGAACGAGATGAGAAAGCCGAAGCGCTCCATCTGGGCGCGGGCAAGATTATGCGACGGATCGCTCTCCAGTCCGGGAAAGCGCAGGCCGCTGATCGCCCGGTGACCCTGCAGTCGCCGCGCGATCACTTCCGCTGAGGTGCACATGCGGTCGAAGCGCACATCGAGTGTCTCCAGGCCACGGTGCACCAGCCAGGCTTCGAACGGTCCGGGAATGCTGCCTGAAATTTCGCGCCAGCCGGTCACGGCGGCGATGATGTCGGCGTTGCGGCTGGCGACGTGGCCGAACAGCACGTCGGAATGGCCGTTCGGCGCCTTGGTGTCGGCGGCGACGACGATATCGGCGCCGTGGTCGAGCGGGCGCTGGCCGAACGGCGTCATCGTCGTGTTGTCGATCGCCAGCAGCGCACCTGCTTTGTGAACCGCCGCGGCAACGGCCGCTATGTCGCAGATATCCAGTCCCGGATTGGCCGGGGTTTCGACGAAAGCAAGCCGGTAGCCATCGAAGCCGCCATCGAGGAACGTCGAGGTCGGGCGGACATCGTAGCTGACGCCGAAAGGCTTCAGGAAACGATCGGCCAGTGCCCTTGTCGTGTGATAGCCGTCCGACGGCAGCAGGATACGGTCGCCAGTCTTGAGCAGTCCGAAGAACACGGCCGAGATCGCGCCCATTCCGGAAGGGAAGGCCACGCAGGGCGCGTCTTCCAGATGCGCCAGCATGTGTTCGACCGCGTCCCAGGTCGGATTGCTGAAGCGGCCATATTGATCGTAGCCGGTGGCATCGCCAGGCGCATGGTAGATCGCGGCCATGGTCAGCGGCAGCGGGATCGGGTCGCCTTTGGCAAGTCCGCTGTTGCGCAGATGGGGAAGTGCTGCAGCGCGTGTGTTCGCTGATTCAGGCATCGATTCTCAAAACCCTCCTGGTGACCGGTCGGACGCGAGCAAACGCTATGCCCGGCAACGCGCCCCAGCAAGCCGCCTCCGGTTGGGCCAAGCGCTCTAAACGCTTCGTTAGGCTTAATGATCCATAAAGACGAGACGTGCCGGAACGGCTGCCCTCATCGGTCGCGATGCGCGTGTTTGTGAAGCCTATTCCCGTTGACGCCCATAGTGCCCCATGATATCCCATTTCGATACTCAAGCCTTCGTTCCGCGTCAGGGTAAAGCGTACGCCAATCGGGCAGCCGCGGCGGCTGCGCGTTTGCCGGTTTTTGCCCGCGTAAACGAGGTGGGTGCGAGGCAGGGAACGCGCTGCGGCGGCGCGTGCGACACGATAAAGAGGGGTGCGGCGGCGCAAGCGGCTGTAACGCGTGATGGACCGGTTTCTGTCGAACACGGTGAGCAGGATCGATGCGAAGGGACGGGTGTCCGTTCCGGCGCATTTCCGCGCCGTCGTGCAGAAGCGCGGCTATTCGGAACTCTACGCGCTGCGTTGCCTGGATCTGCCGGCGATGGATGTCGGTGGGCTCGACCTGCTCGATCGGTACGAGCAGCGCATCGCGCTCGAGAATCCCTTCCTGCAGACGGCGGACGACATGTCCTTCTTCTGCCATGGCGATGGCGCATTCCTGAAACTCGACCAGGATGGCCGCATCACCATGACCGATTTCATTCGCGAGCACACCGGCATCTCGGCGGAGGTGACTTTTGTCGGCCGCGGCAATTTCTTTCAGATCTGGGAGCCGGGACGGCTTGCTGCCTATGGCGCGCAGGCGCGGGCCCGGCTTTTGCAGCTTCGGCAGGGGACGAAGCCTGGGGAGCGGCCGGAATGACGGCGGGCCACGGCGATGACATCCACGCCGTTGGCGGACCGGCCCGCCACATTCCGGTCCTCCTTGGCGAAGTGCTCGAGGCACTGGCGCCGGCGGAAGGCGACATCATCATCGACGGCACGTTCGGCGCCGGCGGCTACACCAAAGCCATCCTGGCTACGGGGGCCTCGGTGGTGGCCATCGATCGCGACCCGGACGCGATCGCCGCCGGACGCGATCTCGAGGCGCAATCGGGCGGCAGGCTGAGGCTGGTGCAGGCGCCGTTCTCGACCCTGGACGAGCATGCCGAAAGCGTTGATGGCGTCGTGCTCGACATCGGCGTGTCCTCCATGCAGCTCGACCAGGCGGAGCGCGGCTTCTCGTTCCGCAATGACGGGCCGCTCGACATGCGCATGGCGCAGGCGGGCCTCAGCGCCGCCGATGTCGTCAACAGCTTCAAGCCGGGCGACCTTGCCCGCATCTTCGGCTTTCTCGGCGAGGAGCGTCACGCCGGGCGTATCGCCCGCATGATCGAGGCGCGCCGCGAAAAGCGGCCATTCGAACGCACGCTGGAACTCGCCGACGCCATCGAGACGCATATCGGGCGCGCGCCGAAGGACAAGATCCATCCGGCCACCCGCGTCTTCCAGGCGCTGCGCATCTTCGTCAATGACGAGCTTGGCGAGCTGGCCAAGGCCCTGTTCGCCGCCGAACGCGCGCTGAAGCCGGGCGGACGCCTCGTCGTGGTGACGTTCCATTCGCTGGAAGACCGTATCGTCAAGCGCTTCATAGCCGACCGCGCCGATACCGCGAGCGGTTCGCGCCACTTGCCCGAGGCGCAGGCGCGCAGCGCCACCTTCCGCAAGGATGGCGGCGGCGTGACGCCTGGTGACGCGGAGATCGCGGCCAATCCGCGCGCCCGCTCGGCGAGGCTGCGCGCCGCGATCCGCACCGAGGCGCCGGCGCGCCCCGGCGATTTTTCGATTTTCGGCCTTCCAAAGCTTCCCGGTGTCGATCGTCCGGGGGAGAGGTAAGCACGTGTTCCGTACCAGCGACATTGTCCTGATCGCCGTCATGGTTTCGGCGGCGGCCCTGACCTACAAGATCAAGCGCGAGGCCGAGGACCAACTGGCGGCGGTGCAGAAAATCCATACCCAGATACGCTACGAGGAGGAGA
Source organism: Mesorhizobium opportunistum WSM2075 (assembly GCF_000176035.2). NCBI lineage: Bacteria > Pseudomonadati > Pseudomonadota > Alphaproteobacteria > Hyphomicrobiales > Phyllobacteriaceae > Mesorhizobium > Mesorhizobium opportunistum. Next base: position 3,639,252 of record NC_015675.1, read on the forward strand.
CGATCGACCTGCTCAAGGCCGACTGGAGCCTGCTCACCCAGCCGTCGCGGCTGCAGAAGCTCGCCGAACTCTACAAGGCGCAGCTCGCGCTCGAGCCGGTCAGCGCGCGCCAGATCGTGGGCCTGAGCGACTTGCCGGCCAAGGCCCTGGACATCCAGGACATACTGAACGGCCGCCAGGGCGGCATGGCCGACAATTCCGACAAGGCGCCCCCTGGCGACAAGGATCCCGTCGTGACCGGAGGCATCGCCCAATGATCGGCAAACTGCTGAAGCGCCGGGCCAGGACGGTTGAGGACGGGTCCATCGTCGTCGATGGCGCCCGCAAGGCGACCGGCGGCAAGGGCAAGGCGCGTATTGTGATGACGATGGCGGTGTTCTTCGGCATCTTCTCGGTCATTTCGGGGCGGCTGGTCTATCTCGGCTTCCAGACGCCCGACCTGTCGGGCGGCCCGCAGAGCCGGGTCACCGCCTCGCGGCCCGACATTGTCGACCGCAATGGCGAAGTGCTGGCGACCGACATCAAGACGGCGTCGCTGTTCGCAGAGCCGCGCCGCATCGTCGATGCCGACGAGGCGATCGAGAAGCTGTCGACCGTGCTGCCCGAGATCGACTATGAGCAGACCTACCACAAGCTCAAGAGCGGCGCCGGCTTCGTCTGGCTGCAGCGCCAGCTGACGCCCAAGCAGCAGGCCGACATCATGCAGCTCGGCATTCCCGGCTTCGGCTTCCGCACGGAGAAGCGCCGCTTTTATCCGAGCGGCGAAACCTCGTCCTACATTGTCGGCCTGACCAACATCGACAACCAGGGCATCTCCGGCATGGAGAAATATATCGACGAGCAGGGCCTGAGCGACCTGCAGGCGTCGGGCTTGGCGGTGGCCAAGGATCTCAAGCCGGTCAAGCTTTCGATCGATCTGCGCATCCAGCATGTGGTGCGCGACGAGATCGCCGCTGGCCTGGAACGCTATCGCGCCCTGGGCGCCGGCGCCGTCGTGCTCAACGTCAAGACCGGCGAAGTGGTGGCCATGGCTTCGGTGCCGGATTTCGATCCGAATAATCCCTACAATGCACAGGAAAAGGACCGGCTGAACCGGATGTCGGCGGGCCTCTATGAAATGGGCTCGACCTTCAAGAGCTTCACCTCGGCCATGGCGCTCGATTCCGGCAAGGCGACGATGGCGAGCCGCTTCGACGCTTCGCATCCAATCCGGGTCGGGCATCAGGCCATTCACGATTTCCACGGCAAGAACCGTGTGCTGTCGTTGCCGGAGGTGTTCCTCTATTCGTCCAACATCGGGTCGGCCCGAGAGGCCGAACTGGTCGGTATCGCGGGGCACCGGGAATTCCTGCATCGTCTTGGCATCCTGGACAAGATGCAGACCGAACTGCCGGAAGTCGCCCGCCCGACGGAACCGAAGGTCTGGAAACAGGTCAATTCGTTCACCATCGCCTTTGGCCATGGCGTGTCGACGACACCGCTGCAAGCGGCTGTCGGCTGCGCGGCGCTGATGAATGGTGGCTACTTGATGGAACCGACGTTCCTGGTCCGCAGCGAGCAGGAAGCGATGGCGACGGCCAAGAAAGTGGTTAGCGACAAAACCGTCGAAGGCATGCGCTACCTCTATACGCTCAACGCCGAGAAGGGCTCGGCCAGAAACGCCAGGGTCCCCGGCTACCGGGTCGGCGGCAAGACCGGAACGGCCGAGAAGGTGATCAACGGCCGCTATTCTAAGGATTTGAATTTCAACACCTTCGTCGCCGCCTTCCCGATGGACGATCCGCAATACCTGGTGTTTACGATTGCCGACGCCCCGCACCCCGAAAAGCCCGGGATGACCGACGTCGCGGCCGCGAATGCTGGGGTTATAGCCGGCAATATCATCAGGCGTTCAGCGGCCATGCTTGGCGTGAAGCCAGATTTCAGCCATGAAAATGGTGCAACGCTGGTGTCCTATCAGTGATTCTTGGGGCGCGCCGGTAACTGCGCGCTATTTTGTTGCGGTGAACGGAACTCGATGAAGCTCAGAGATCTAGACGGTATCCTGCCAGTCGAAGGAACAGCTTCCGCCGATCTGGAGGTTACCGGCATCTCGTCGGATTCCCGGCAGGTTAAACCCGGCGTCATCTTCTTCGCGCTTGCGGGAAGCAAAGCCGACGGCTCGGCCTATGCCGCCGATGCCGCCAGGCGCGGTGCCGTGGCGATCGTAACAGCCAAGGGCAGCACCGTTGGCGGGCATCCGATTCCAGTGCTGGCGGTCGACGATCCGCGCCTGGCGCTGGCGCTGGGAGCCGCCCGCTTTTTCGGCAACCAGCCGCAAACCATGGTCGCGGTGACAGGCACCAGCGGCAAGACGTCGGTCGCCGCCTTCACGAGGCAGATCTGGGAGCAGGCGGGCTACGCCGCCGCCTCGATCGGCACCACCGGCGTGGTGGCGCCGGGCCGCAACGAATATGGTTCTCTGACGACGCCCGATCCGGTCGCCCTGCACCAGTTGCTCAAGGAATTGGCCGACGCCGGCGTTACCCACGCCTCGATGGAGGCTTCCAGCCACGGGCTCGACCAGCGCCGCCTCGACGGCGTCAAGCTCGCGGCCGGCGGCTTCACCAATCTTGGCCGCGACCACATGGATTACCATCCAACGGTCGAGGATTATCACCGCGCCAAACTGCGCCTGTTCGACACGCTGCTGCCGAAGGGCGCGCCGGCGGTCATCTTTGCCGACGATCCGTGGTCGGCGCCGACAATCCAGGCCGCGCGGGCCGCCGGGCTCGAGGTGCTGACCGTCGGCCGCCATGGCGATTTCCTTAGGCTGAAACGGGTCGAGCATGAGCGTCATCGCCAGCGCGCCGAGGTCGAGGCCAACGGTGTGCTTTATGAAATCGACCTGCCGCTGGCCGGCGATTTCCAGATTTCGAACGCGCTTGTGTCCGCGGGGCTTGCCATTTCCACGGGAATACCAACTGCCAAGGCTTTGATGTCGTTGGAGAAATTGAAGGGCGCGCCGGGCCGGCTCGACCTCGTCGGGACCACCGCCAATGGCGCGCCCGTTTATGTCGATTATGCCCACAAGCCCGATGCGCTGGAAAACGTGCTGACCTCGGTGCGGCCGTTCACCACGGGCCGCGTCATGGTCGTGTTCGGCTGCGGCGGCGACCGCGACCGGGGAAAAAGGCCGATCATGGGCGAGATCGCGACCCGGCTCGCCGATGTCGTCATCGTCACCGACGACAATCCGCGTTCGGAAGTGCCCGAGACGATCCGCGCCGCCATCATGGCTGCGGCGCCTGGAGCCATCGAGATCGGCGACCGGCGCAAGGCGATCCACGATGCGGTCGCGATGCTTGATGCCGGCGACACGCTGATCGTGGCCGGCAAGGGTCATGAGGAGGGCCAGACGATCGGCTCCGAGACGCTGCATTTCTCCGATCATGAGGAAGTCCGCGCCGCGCTGCGGGAGCGTGCTGCATGAACCTCTTGTGGACTTCCGAAGCGCTGGTTACCGCCATGGACGGGCGGCCGCTCGGTCCGATGCCGGAAGGCATATCGGGCATTTCGATCGACAGCCGCAGCCTGCAGCCCGGCGATGCCTTCTTCGCCATCAAGGGCGAGGCAATGGACGGGCACGACTTCGCCACCGCTGCGATCAAGGCCGGCGCCGGCGTATTGGTGGTGGCGGAAGGCAAGCTGCCGTCGCTCGGCCGGCTGACGGCGCCGATTGTCGTCGTCGAGGACGTGCTGGTCGCATTGGAAAAGCTCGGTGTTGCCGCACGAGCCCGTTCGCAGGCAAAAATCATCGCGGTGACCGGGTCGGCCGGCAAGACCACCACCAAGGAGGCGCTGCGCCACGTGCTGTCGGCGGTGGGCAAGGTGCATGCCTCGGCGCAGTCCTTCAACAACCATTGGGGCGTGCCGCTGACCTTGGCGCGCATGCCCGTGGATTGCGATTACGCCGTGTTCGAGATCGGCATGAACCATCCCGACGAGATCCGGCCGCTGGTCAAAATGGTGCGGCCGCATGTCGCCATCGTCACCATGATCGCGGCGGCGCATCTCGGCTTCTTCCGCAACCTCGACGAGATCGCCAAGGCCAAGGCCGAGATTTTCGAAGGCATCGAACCGGATGGCGCCGCCATCCTCAACCGCGACGACGCGCGCTTCAAGCTTCTGGACAAGATGGCGCATGCCGCTGGTGTCGAGCATGTCTACGGTTTCGGCGAGAATGCGCGCTCGACCTTCAAGCTCACCAAGTGCGAACTCCACGCCGACCATTCCGACATCGCCGCCAGGATCGGCGGTCATGATATGATCGCCCGTATCGGCGCGCCCGGCCGTCATATGGTGCAGAACGTGCTGGCCGTGCTGGGCGCGGCGCATCTGGTCAGCGCTGACCTCGACAAAGTGGTGCTGGCGCTGGCCGATCTCTCCGCCGAGCGCGGGCGCGGCAAGCGCCACGTGCTGCGCCATCCCGGTGGCCCGATCACGCTGATCGACGAGAGCTACAATGCCAATCCGGCATCGATGGCCGCCGCGATGGCGTTGCTCAACACGACGCCGGTGGCGGGCGAGGGTCGTCGCATTGCCGTGCTCGGCGACATGCTGGAGCTCGGTGACCATTCGGCCAAGCTGCATGCCGCACTTGCCGACCTCATCGTCGGTACCGGCACGCAGACCGTCTTTCTCGGTGGCCCGGAAATGAAAGCGCTGGCGGAAGCGCTTCCGGCCGAGATCCAGACGGAATACCGCGCCGGCGCCGCGGAGCTGAAGCCGGTGCTGCTTGCCGCGCTTAAGCCAGGCGACGTGGTGATGATCAAATCGTCGAAGGGCATCGGTTTCGCAAAACTGGTCGATGCGCTGCTGGGCAAATTCCCGGCGGAATCCACAACCAGCAAACAGACCTAGACCAAGTCGGGGGACGAAAGCGCATGTTCACACTGCTCGTCGATTTTGCGGACAAGATCTCGGTCTTCAATGTCTTCCGTTACATCACCTTCCGTACCGGCGGCGCGCTGATCACATCGGCGCTGATCGTCTTCATCTTCGGGCCGACGATCATCAATTCACTCAGGCTGCGCCAGGGCAAGGGCCAGCCGATCCGCGCCGACGGGCCGCAGACGCATTTCAAGAAGGCCGGCACGCCGACCATGGGCGGCCTGATGATCCTGTCCGGCATCATCGGCTCGTCGCTGCTGTGGGCGAACCTGTCGAGCATCTATGTCTGGGTGGTGCTTTTGGTGACGCTCGGCTTCGGCTCGATCGGCTTCTACGACGACTATCTGAAGGTGACCAAGCAGTCGCATCTCGGCTTTTCCGGCAAGGCAAGGCTGGCGCTTGAATTCGTCATCGCCGGCATCGCCGCCTGGGCGATCATGCACAACGGCCAGGCGCCGTTCTCGTCGTCGCTGACGTTCCCCTTCGCCAAGGAATTCATCATCAACCTCGGCTGGTTCTTCATTCCGTTCTCCTGCTTCGTCATCGTCGGCGCCGGCAACGCGGTGAACCTGACCGACGGCCTCGACGGACTTGCGATCGTGCCGATCATGATCGCGGCGGCGTCGTTCGGCGTCATTGCCTATCTCTCCGGCAACGCGGTGTTCGCCGAATATCTGCAGATCCATTTCGTGCCGGGCACCGGCGAACTGGCGGTCGTGCTTGGCGCCGTCATCGGCGCCGGCCTCGGCTTCCTCTGGTTCAACGCGCCGCCGGCGGCGATCTTCATGGGCGATACCGGCTCGCTGGCCATGGGTGGCCTGATCGGCACCGTCGCCGTCGCCACCAAGCACGAGATCGTGCTGGTCATCGTCGGCGGGCTGTTTGTCGTGGAAATCCTGTCGGTCATCATCCAGGTCGGCTACTTCAAGATGACCGGCAAGCGGGTGTTCCTGATGGCGCCGATCCACCATCACTTCGAAAAGCTCGGCTGGACCGAAAGCCAGGTGGTGATCCGTTTCTGGATCATCGCCGTCATCCTGGCGCTGGTCGGCCTCTCCACCCTCAAGCTCAGGTAGGAACCCCTTGATCCCCGCCGCATCTTTCGCAGGCAAGCGCGTTTCGCTCTTCGGGCTCGGTGGCTCGGGGATCGCGACCGCGCGGGCATTGATCGAGGGTGGCGCGGAGGTGCTGGCCTGGGACGACAATCCCGACAGTGTCGCCAAGGCGGCCGCCACCGGCATTGAAACCGCCGATCTGCGCGGCGCCGACTGGGCGAAATTCTCGGCCTTCGTGCTGTCGCCGGGCGTGCCGCTGACACATCCCAAGCCGCATTGGACGGTGGAGCTGGCGCGCGGCGCCGGTGTCGAGGTGATCGGCGACATCGAACTGTTCTGCCGCGAACGCACGCTCAGTGCGCCGGCAGCTCCCTTCATCGGGATAACGGGCACCAACGGCAAGTCGACGACGACCGCACTGACGGCGCATATTCTCAAATCGGCGGGCCGCGACACGCAGATGGGCGGCAATATCGGCCGCGCGGTGATGACGCTCGATCCGCCGAAGCCCGATCGCCACTATGTCGTGGAATGCTCGTCCTACCAGATCGACCTTGCACCCTCGATCAACCCGACGGCCGGCATCCTGCTCAACCTGACGCCCGACCATCTCGACCGCCACGGCACCATGCAGCACTACGCCTCGATCAAGGAGCGGCTGGTGGCGGGCAGCGAGACGGCGATCATCGGCATCGACGATTCCTGGTGCGCGCAGATCGCCGAACGGCTGGAACGGGCAGGGCGGCAGGTCATCCGCATCTCCAAGCGGCTGCCTTTGACCGACGGCTATTTCGCCGACGGCAGCAATTTGATGGAAGCCGTGCACGGCCGCTACAGCCGGGTCGCCTTCCTCGAAGGCATCGGTTCGCTGCGCGGCCAGCACAATGCGCAGAACGCGCTTGCCGCGGTCGCCGCGTGCCTCCGGGTCGGGCTGGAGCTTGGCGAGATCCAGTCGGGGCTGGAAAGCTTCCCAGGCCTCGCGCATCGCATGGAGCAGGTCGGCCGCAAGGACCATGTGCTGTTCATCAACGATTCCAAGGCGACCAATGCCGATGCGGCGGCGCCCGCCCTGTCGAGCTTCAACCGCATCTACTGGATCGCCGGCGGGCTGCCCAAGGAAGGCGGCATCGAGCCGCTGCGCGGCTTCTTTCCGCGCATCGCCAAGGCCTACCTGATCGGCGAGGCGGCGCCCGCCTTCTCGGCGACGCTGGGCGAGGCGGTGCCCTATGAGATATCGGGCACGCTGGCCGCAGCCGTCGAACACGCCGCGCGTGATGCGGCCAGGGACGACAGCGGCGAGGCGGTGGTGCTGTTGTCGCCGGCCTGCGCCAGTTTCGACCAGTTCAAGAATTTCGAAGTCCGCGGCGAAGCCTTCAGGCAAGCTGCGAATGCTATCGAGGGCGTGAAACCCATCGGAGGGGCACGATAATGCAGAGCCGTCTCGACAAAAGCCCGGTTGCAACCTGGTGGTGGACGATCGATCGCTGGTTCCTGGCGGCATTCCTGTCGCTGATGGGGCTCGGCATCGTCTTGTCCTTCGCCGCCAGCCCGGCGGTGGCCGAACGGATCGGTCTCGACAGCTTCCACTTCGCCACCAGGCAGATCATCTTCACCGTGCCGGCGCTCGGCGTGATGCTGGCCGTGTCCTTCCTCGATTCCCGGCAGATCCGTCGCATGGCACTGATCATGCTATGCCTGATGCTGGTGCTGATGGTGGCGGTGCTCTACATCGGCATCGAGGTGAAGGGCGCGCGGCGCTGGGTGTCGATTGCCGGCCTGTCGATCCAGCCGTCGGAATTCCTCAAGCCGGCCTTCGTCATCATGTGCGCCTGGCTGTTCGCCGAACACAAGCGCCAGCCCGACATTCCCGGCAATCTGTTCGCCATGCTGCTCCTAGTGCTGGTCGTGTCGCTGCTGGTGGCGCAGCCGGATCTCGGCCAGACCATGTTGACGACCGGCACCTGGGGCATCATGTTCTTCATGGCGGGGCTGCCATGGCTGTGGATCATCGTGCTGGGCGCGGCCGGCGTAGGCGGCGTCTTCGCCGCCTATACGGTGTTCCCGCACGTTGCCTTGCGCATCGACAAGTTCCTCACCGGCGAAGGCGATACGTTCCAGGTCGACATGGGACGCGACGCCCTGATCAACGGCGGCTGGTTCGGCGTCGGGCCGGGCGAGGGCACCGTCAAGCGGGTCATTCCGGACAGCCATGCCGACTTCGTGTTCTCGGTCGCGGGCGAGGAATTCGGGCTGATCATGTGCTTCTTCATCATGTCGATCTTCGCCTTCATCGTGCTGCGCGGCCTCAACACGGCGCTCAAGGAACATGACGATTTCACCCGTTATGCGGTCGGCGGCCTGGTCACCGTGTTCGGCCTGCAGGCGGTCATCAACATGTGCGTCAACCTGCAACTGGTGCCGGCCAAGGGCATGACATTGCCCTTCATCTCCTATGGCGGCTCCTCGCAGATCGCCATCGCCATCTCGATGGGCATGGTGCTGGCGCTGACGCGCAAGCGGCCGGAAAAGCGCAAGCAAATGGGCTTTACGCTGCCGCAGCGCGCGATGCCGGCGGAGTGACATGGCGAGAGGCGTCATCCTTCTTGCGGCGGGCGGAACCGGCGGACACCTGTTTCCGGCCGAGGCGCTGGCGCATGAGCTGAACGAGCGCGGCTGGTCGGTGCATCTGGCGACCGACGACCGCGCCGAGCGGTTTGCCGGCCATTTCCCGGCCGCCGCCATCCATCCCATCCAGTCGGCGACGATGGGTTCGAAGAACCCCATTGCCATGCTCGGCGCCTTCTGGAAAATCTGGCGCGGCGTGCGCCAGGCGTCCGCTGTCATCGCCAGGATCAAGCCGGATGCGGTCGTCGGCTTCGGCGGCTATCCGACCTTGCCGCCGCTCTATGCGGCGACCCGGCGCAAGGTGCCGACGCTGATCCATGAACAGAACGCTGTGATGGGGCGCGCCAACCGGGCGCTGGCCGGCCGCGTGGACGCGATCGCCGGCGGCTTCCTGCCGCAGGATACGACTGCCGTGGGCGCCAAGACGGTGACGACAGGCAATCCGGTCCGGCCGGCCGTGCTGGAAGCGGCCAGGACGCCTTATGCGGCATCGGCCGGCGAACAGCCGTTCCGCCTCCTGGTGTTCGGCGGCAGCCAGGGTGCGCAGTTCTTTTCCGACGCCATGCCGGGGGCCGTCGCGCTGCTTTCGGATGCGCAGCGCAAGCGGCTTGTGATCACACAGCAGGCTCGCGCGGACGATGTGGCGCGGGTGAAGGCGGCCTATGCCGCTCTTGGCGTCGCCGTCGAGGTCTCGCCCTTCTTCACCGACATGGCGGCACGCATGGCGACGGCGCATCTGGTGATCTCGCGCTCCGGCGCATCGACCGTTTCGGAGATCGCCGTCATCGGCCGGCCGGCGCTGCTGGTGCCTTATCCCTACGCGCTCGACCATGACCAGGCGGCGAACGCGGCGGCCCTTGCCGCTGCCGGAGGCGGCGAGGTGCACCCGCAATCCTCGCTGTCGCCGGAGCGCATCGCGGCGCTGATTGGTGGGCTGATGGACAATCCCGAGCGGCTTGCCGCGATGGCTGCGGGCGCGAAATCGGCCGGCAGACCGGACGCGGCACGGTTGCTCGCCGATCTCACAGAGGCTATTGCGTCCGAAAAAACCGTCTCGGATTTCAGGAAGGGGACGCACGCATGAAGATGCCGCAGACCATCGGCCTTGTGCATTTCATCGGTATTGGCGGCATCGGCATGAGCGGCATCGCCGAAGTGCTGCACAATCTCGGCTACAAGGTGCAAGGGTCCGACCAGGCCGACAGCGCCAATGTGCAACGGCTGCGCGACAAGGGCATCGAATGCTTCGTCGGCCACAAGGCCGAGAATCTCGGCGAGGCCGAGGTGGTGGTCGTTTCGACAGCGATCAAGAAATCCAATCCGGAGCTGAAGGCCGCGCGCGAAAAGCTGCTGCCGATCGTGCGCCGTGCCGAGATGCTGGCCGAACTGATGCGCTTCCGCCAGGCGGTGGCGATCGGCGGCACGCATGGCAAGACGACGACGACCTCGATGGTCGCGACCTTGCTTGAAGCCGGCGGGCTCGACCCGACCGTCATCAATGGCGGCATCATCAACGCCTATGGCACCAATGCCCGCATGGGTGACGGCGAGTGGATGGTGGTCGAGGCCGACGAAAGCGACGGCACTTTCCTCAAATTGCCGGCAGAGATCGCCGTGGTCACCAACATCGACCCCGAGCATCTCGATCACTATGGCAGCTTCGACAAGGTGCGCGAGGCGTTCCGCCAGTTCGTCGAGAACGTGCCGTTCTACGGTTTTGGCGTGATGTGTACCGACCACCCTGAAGTACAGGCTCTGGTCAGCAGGATCGAGGACCGCCGCGTCATCACCTATGGCGAGAACGCGCAGGCCGACGTGCGCTTCACCAACCACCGCATGGCCGGCGCCATTTCGGAATTCGACGTGGTGATCCGCAACCGCAAGACCGGCGGCCAGACAGCGATATCGGACCTGCGGCTGCCGATGCCCGGCCGTCACAACGTCTCCAACGCCACCGCCGCGATCGCGGTCGCGCACGAACTTGGCCTGTCGGCCGAGGCGATCAAGAAGGGCCTGTCGTCCTTCGCCGGCGTCAAGCGGCGCTTCACCCATACCGGCTCGTGGAACGGCGTCGATGTGTTCGACGATTATGGCCACCATCCCGTCGAAATCGCTGCGGTGCTGAAGGCGGCGCGCAGCGCGACCAAGGGCCGCGTCATCGCCATTGCCCAGCCGCACCGCTTCACCCGGCTGCATGATCTGTTCAACGAGTTCTCGGCCTGCTTCAACGATGCCGACACGGTGATGGTCGCCCCGGTCTACGCTGCCGGCGAAGAGCCGATCGACGGTGTCACGTCAGACGAGCTGGTGTCTCGCATCCGTGCCGGCGGCCATCGCGATGCCCGCTACATAGAGGGGCCGGCGGCGATCGCGCCGGTTATCCGCGATCTGGCCAAACCTGGCGATTTCGTCGTCTTCCTCGGCGCCGGCAACATCACCCAATGGGCCTATGCGCTGCCCAAGGAGCTCGGCGGGACTGTTTCATGATGCACGGCCAGGCCTTGATCGACAGACTTGGCGACCGGCTTGCCGGCCTGCGCGGCCGCATCACGCCGAATGCCGAGATGGACAAGATCACCTGGTTCCGGGCCGGCGGCCTTGCCGAGGCGCTGTTCCAGCCGGCCGACGAGGAAGACCTGGCCGCTTTCCTCAAGGCGGTTCCCGAAGAGGTGCCGATGACCATCGTCGGCGTCGGTTCGAACCTGCTGGTCCGCGACGGCGGCATTCCCGGCTTTGTCATCCGGCTTTCAGCCAAGGGCTTTGGCGAGGCCGAAGTCATTTCGCCGATCAGGATCAAGGCCGGCGCGGCCACGCCCGACAAGCGGGTGGCCGCGGTGGCGCTCGAGGCAGGCATTGGCGGCTTCCATTTCTACCACGGCATCCCAGGCGCCATTGGCGGGGCGCTGAGGATGAATGCCGGTGCCAATGGTGTCGAGACACGCGAGCGCGTTGTCGAGGTGCGGGCGCTCGACCGCAAGGGCAATCTCCTGACGTTGAGCAATGCCGAGATGGGCTATGCCTATCGCCATTCCGGAGCCCCGTCCGGGCTGATCTTCACTTCGGCGGTGTTCGAAGGCTTTGCCGAGGAGAAGGCGGTGATCAAGGCGGCGATGGATGCAGTCCAGAACCACCGCGAGACCGTGCAGCCGATCCGCGAAAAGACCGGCGGCTCCACCTTCAAGAATCCGGAAGGCACGTCGGCCTGGAAGGAGATCGACAAGGCAGGCTGCCGCGGCCTGATGATCGGCGGTGCACAGATGTCGCCGATGCACTGCAACTTCATGATCAACACTGGCACTGCGACCGGTTACGATCTCGAATATCTCGGCGAGACGGTGCGTGCCCGCGTGCTCGAACATTCGGGCATCCGCCTGCACTGGGAGATCAAGCGCATCGGCAATTTCCGCTCCGGGCATGCCGTGCAGGAGTTTCTCGGTCAGCTCCTGTAGCCGCCGTTGAAGTTCATGTGATGCATGAACTTCAACGGCGTTCCCGGAACGCGCAAAACCGTTGCTCCCAGGACTCACCGACACGGTTTTCGCAGCCATTTTCTCAGAAAGTGAATCTCTCGGAATCATAAGCACTTGCCAGTGAATCAACTCTCTGATTCTCTGCTCGAAAGCGTTTCCTGATTTGAGTCGTTCGACGCGTTACCCGCGTTTTCCGTCTGGGGGGGGCAACCTGCCGGGAGACTCGGACTCAATGTTGCGGAAATCCTGGTTTTGGTCCGCCGTGAGAGGGGATGACGGGGAATGAAGAGCAAGCATGTGGCCGTACTGCTGGGAGGTTTCTCGTCCGAGCGGCCCGTGTCCCTGTCCTCGGGAAAGGCTTGCGCCGATGAGCTCGAGAAAGAAGGCTACCAGGTCACGCGTGTCGATGTCGGGCGCGATGTCGGCTCGGTGCTCGCCGAACTCAAGCCCGATGTCGCTTTCAATGCGCTGCATGGTCCGTTCGGCGAGGATGGCACAATCCAGGGCATCCTCGAATATCTCGCCATTCCCTACACCCATTCGGGCGTGCTCGCCTCGGCGTTGGCCATGAACAAGGAGCAGGCCAAGCGAGTTGCCAAATCGGTCGGCACGCCTGTCGCCGAATCGAAGGTCACCAGCCGCTTCGCCATCCAGGACAAGCATCCGATGAAGCCGCCCTATGTGGTCAAACCGGTCAGCGAGGGCTCGAGCTTCGGTGTCGTCATCGTCAGCGAGGGCCAGTCGCATCCGCCGCAGGTCATCGGTTCGTCCGAGTGGAAATATGGCGATACCGTCATGGTCGAGCGCTACATCCACGGCCGGGAGCTGACCTGTGCGGTGATGGGCGATGTCGCGCTCGGGGTCTGCGAGATCATCCCGACCGGCCATTCCTTCTACGACTATGATTCAAAATATGTCGCTGGCGGATCAAAGCACGAATGCCCCGCAAAAGTTTCACCGAATATTTACCAAAAAATACAAACACTGGCGCTCAAGGCTCACCAAGTGATCGGCTGTCGGGGCGTTTCCCGGTCGGACTTCCGTTATGACGATCGTCACTCCGAAAATGGCGAGGTTGTATGGCTCGAGGTCAATACCCAACCGGGCATGACACCGACGTCCTTGGTGCCTGAAATCGCTGCCCATGCCGGGCACTCGTTTGGCGATCTGTTGAGTTGGATGGTGGAGGACGCTTCGTGTCTGCGTTGAAATGGGGACAAGGCAAAGGGAAGGGCGCGGCCGGGCCGTCGCTGCTTGGCCTGTCGCTTTCGTTCGACCATTTCGTCCTGCCGCGCATGCTTCGCCGCCCGGTGCGCATCCTGGCGCGCCTGGGTGACGGGGAGTTCCAGGCGCCGCGTTTCTCAGCCGCGGTGATGTCCGCCGTGCTGCTCGCTTCGAGTGGCGCCTATGGCGCCTATCTTGGCGGACATGCCGACGGCATTATCCAGAGCATTACCGCCCGTACCGGCTTTGCCGTCGATCAGGTCAAGGTGGTCGGCAACCGCCAGACCTCGGAGATCGATATTCTCGACAGGCTCGAACTCGACGGCTGGACTTCGCTGATCGGCTTCGACGCGGAGGCCGCGCGCGAGCGTATCTCGGGCCTGCCGTGGATCGAGGTCGCGGCGGTGCGCAAGGTCTATCCGCACACGCTGGAAGTGCGCGTCGGGGAGCGCGAGGCGTTCGCGCTCTGGCAACAGGGCGATGCTCTGTCGGTCATCGAGAAGGATGGCGCCGTCATCGCGCCGTTCTCGGGCGGCAAGCAGGTGCTGCTGCCGTTGCTGATCGGGACCGGTGCGCCGGCCAAGGCGCCGGACTTCCTGGCCAAGATCGAAAAATATCCGGACCTTGCTTCCCGCGTGAAAGGCTACATCCGTGTCGGTGAGCGGCGCTGGGACCTGAAGCTGGACAACGGCATCACCGTCAAGTTGCCCGAGGATGACGAGGACCAGGCGCTCGCCGAGCTCGTCAAGATGGACCACGACAAGGGGCTATTGTCACGCGACATCGCCGCCGTCGACATGCGCCTGACCGATCGGCTGGTCGTGCAGCTGACGCCCGAGGCGGTGACGCAGCGCGAGGCCGCACTCAACGAGAAACCGAAAACCCTCAAGCGCAAGCCGGAGACGAAGATATGAGCTGGCTTGGCGGTCATGGCGATGCCTCGTCGCGCCGTTCCGGCACCTTGACGGTGCTGGATGTCGGCTCGAACAAGGTCTGCTGCATGGTGGCGAAGCTGAAGCCGTGCGACGACGGCAAGCTGTTGCGCGGCCGCTCGCACCGGATCCAGGTGATCGGCATCGGCCATCAGAAATCGCAAGGCGTGAAGTCTGGCGTGGTCGTCGATCTCGACCGGGCCGAGCATGCCATCCGGCTGTCGGTCGATGCCGCCGAGCGCATGGCGGGGCTGACGGTCGATTCGCTCATCGTCAACATGACCGCCGGGCGGCTGAAGAGCGAAGCTTTCGCCGCGACCATCAATCTTGGCGGCCACGAGGCCGACGAAGCCGACATCAAGCGCGTGCTCGGCGCCGGCGCCAAACAGGCGCTCAAGGCCGAGCGCGAGGTGATCCATTCGCTGCCCGTCGGCTTCTCACTGGACGCCGAGCGCGGCGTGCGCGACCCGCGCGGCATGGTCGGCGACGCGCTTGGCGTCGACATGCATGTGCTGACCGGTGACGCCGCCCCGATGCGCAATCTGGAACTCTCCATCAACCGCTCGCATTTGTCGGTCGAGCGCATGGTGGCGACACCCTATGCCAGCGGGCTGGCGGCACTTGTCGACGACGAGCTGGAGCTGGGTGCTGCCTGCATCGACATGGGCGGCGGCACGACGACAATCTCGGTGTTTTCGGAAGGCAAGTTCGTCCATGGCGACGCCATCGCCATCGGCGGCAACCATGTCACGCTCGATATGGCCAAGGGGCTCTCGACCTCGCTCGATGCCGCCGAACGGCTGAAGGTGATGCACGGCTCGGCGCTGCCGGGCAGTGCCGACGACCGCGACCTGGTCTCGATCCAGCCGATCGGCGACGATGGCGACGTGCCGCTGCAGATACCGCGTTCGGTGATGACGCGCATCGTGCGCGCCCGCATCGACGAAACGCTCGAACTGCTGCGCGACCGGCTGAACAAGTCCGGCTACGGCAATGCGGTGGGCAAACGCGTCGTCTTGACCGGCGGCGCCAGCCAGCTCGCCGGCCTGCCGGAAGCGGCGCGTCGCATCCTGGGGCGCAATGTGCGCATCGGCCGCCCGCTCGGCGTGGCGGGCCTGCCCGAGGCGGCGAAGGGGCCAGCCTTCTCGGCCGCCGTCGGGCTTTTGATCTATCCGCAGATGGCGAGCTTCGAGAGCCATCCGGCGAAAGGAATTTCCGGTCTCAGGATGACCGGGACGGGCGGAAAACTGCATCGCATGAGTCAGTGGTTGAGAGACAGTTTCTAATTGACGGGGACAGCCCCATAGGCGGCCGCGGCGGCGACGCGGCGTGAAAGGCAAAGGACGGAGACAATGACCATCAATCTGCAGAAGCCGGACATCACCGAGCTTAAGCCCCGCATCACCGTGTTCGGCGTCGGCGGCGGCGGCGGCAATGCCGTCAACAACATGATCACCGCCGGTCTGCGCGGTGTCGAGTTCGTTGTCGCCAACACCGACGCCCAGGCGCTGACCATGTCGAAGGCCGATCGGCTGATCCAGCTTGGCGCGCATGTCACCGAGGGTCTCGGCGCCGGCTCGCAGCCTGAAGTCGGCCGTGCGGCGGCCGAAGAGTGCATCGACGAGATCATCGATCACCTGTCCAACACCCATATGTGCTTCGTTACCGCGGGCATGGGCGGCGGCACGGGTACCGGTGCTGCTCCGGTCGTGGCGCGGGCCGCCCGCGAAAGAGGCATCCTCACCGTCGGCGTCGTCACCAAGCCGTTCCATTTCGAAGGCCAGCGCCGCATGAAGACGGCCGACCTCGGCATCGAGGAACTGCAGAAATGCGTCGACACCCTGATCGTCATCCCCAACCAGAACCTGTTCCGGCTGGCCAATGACAAGACCACCTTCGCCGACGCCTTCGCCATGGCCGACCAGGTGCTCTATTCCGGTGTTGCCTGCATCACCGACCTGATGGTCAAGGAAGGCCTGATCAACCTCGACTTCGCCGACGTGCGTTCGGTGATGCGCGAAATGGGCAAAGCCATGATGGGCACCGGCGAAGCTTCGGGCGAGGGCCGTGCAATGGCCGCCGCCGAGGCAGCGATCGCCAACCCGCTGCTCGACGAGACGTCGATGAGGGGCGCCAAGGGCCTGCTGATCTCGATCACCGGCGGTCGCGACCTCACCCTGTTCGAGGTCGACGAAGCGGCGACCCGTATCCGCGAGGAAGTCGACCAGGACGCCAACATCATCCTGGGCGCCACCTTCGACGAAGAACTCGAAGGCGTCATCCGTGTCTCGGTGGTCGCCACCGGCATCGACAAGTCGGCGGCTGAAATCGCCGCCGCGCCGATCGCGATCCGCACCGCACCGCAGAAGCCGGCCGCCCGTCCGGCGGTGGCAGCGGTGGAAAGCCGCCCGGCGCCGGTCCAGCAGACCGCATACGAGCCGCGCGCCGCGGACCCGGTCGCCGAAGCCATCCAGCTCGCCGAGGCAAACGCCGCGGCCATGGCGCAGGCTCGCCCGGCTCCTGTCGCCCATGCGGACGATTTCCGCCCGCAGAGCAAGATCTTCCAGGCGCCGCCGGCACAGCCGCAGCCAATGGCACAGCCGGTGGTCCAGCAGATGGTGCAGCCGGCTCCGCAGCCGCGCGAAATGCTGCGTGAGGTGCAGCAGCCTGTGGCGATGGCGCCGCAGCGCATGCCGCGCGTCGAGGATTTTCCGCCGGTCGTGAAGGCCGAGGTGGATGCCAAGAGCCGCCCGGCCGACCATGAGAACAACAGCGGGCCGATGGGCCTGTTGAAGCGCCTGACCAACGGCCTGACCCGCCGCGAGGAGGAGCCCGCACGGCTGCAGCCGGCGCAACCGCGCGAGCCCAAGCTGCGCCAGGCGGCACCGGAAGTGCGCCGTCTCGCCAGCCAGGACGCCCAGCTCTATGCGCCGCGCCGCGGCCAGCTGGACGACCAGGGCCGCCTGACGCCGCAGACGCGGGCGACTCAGGACGACGATCAGCTGGAGATTCCGGCGTTCCTGCGCCGCCAGGCCAACTGAGCGGTTAACAGGCTGTAACAATTGTTAACAGGCAAGCAAGAAATTGCTTGCCTGTTAACGTTTAAAATGTTGCAAAAACAACGACTTATGACGTCATTTGAATTCCTATTCGCGGTTACAAAGAGTAAGAAACCGTGATTTGGAGTCTCCCTGCCGGGACACTATCTTCGCTGCCTACCACAGTCGGTCTGCCGGGATTTCGGGGGAAGTCGCCCTGCCAGCCGATCTAACAAGAGCCGCGCCCTCGGGCTGGAGAAGCGGACCTAGGCATTACGGGCTTATGGGGATTGTCTTGCACGACTACCAGACGACAGTGAAGGCGCGCGCGTCGCTTACGGGCACCGGCGTTCACAGCGGCAAAGAAGTTTCCGTCAGTTTCCTGCCCGCGGATGCCGATACCGGCATCGTGTTCCAGCTTGTCAGCGAGAAAGGGCAGGGCCGTGAGTTCCGCGCCCTGTTTTCCGAGATCGGCGCCACCGACCTGTGCACCATGCTTGGCGATCCGGCAGGCGAGCATATCGCCACCGTCGAGCACATCATGGCCGCTTTGTTAGGCCTCGGCATCGACAATGTCCTCATCGAGATCGACGGTCACGAGGTTCCCATCCTCGACGGCAGCGCCATGGCGTTCGTGGAAGCCATCGACCAGGCGGGCGTCGAGACCTTGCCGGTCAAGCGACGCTACATCAGGGTCGTCAAGCCGGTCCGCATCGAGAACGGTGCTTCCTGGGCGGAGTTCAGGCCTTATGATGGCACCCGTTTCGAGGTCGAGATCGACTTCGAAAGCCCGGCGATCGGACGCCAACTCTTCGCTTCCGACCTCAATGCAGACATTTTCCGCCGTGACATCGCGCGGGCCCGCACCTTCGGCTTCATGAAGGATGTCGAGCGGCTGTGGGCGGCCGGCTATGCGCTGGGATCCTCGCTTGAGAATTCGCTGGTGATCGGTGACGACAACCGCGTCATCAATATGGGCGGCTTGCGCTTCCCCAACGAATTCGTGCGCCACAAGACGCTGGACGCCATGGGCGACCTGGCGCTGGCCGGCGCCCGCTTCATCGGCTGTTTCCGCTCCTATCGCGGCGGCCACAGGCTGAACGCCGCGGCGCTGCGGCGGCTGCTGTCAGACCGCACGGCTTTCGAAATCGTCGAGACGACGCGTCGCGAGCGCGGCCGCGCCGCCGAGATGAACGCCGTCAATGCGCCGCTCTACGCACCCTGGATGATCTGAATTCCTCGACGTTTTCGGGACGGTGAGTGTTGCATGAATGCACCATCCGCCGGCGAAATCGCAGCGATACTCCGACTCGGTCCGGCCGCCACAAAAATGTGCGATTGGCTGGACATAGCGTTGCCGGGCAAGGCGGTTATGGTCTATGGCTGCTGCCGTCGATTAGTGCATGTCGCTCAAAAGTGGGGACCAGTTTTGGGACAACAGCATGCAAGAGGCATTAAAATAACGCCGAAAGGGCGCAATCCAATCATGTTTTTCAAGCGAGTCGGTCAATCGAAAGCGCCGCTGCGGTCTGTTTTCCTGGCGCTTTCGGTGGTTGTTCCATCGCTCTTTCTGTCGGCTTGCATGTCGTCCGAGAAAGACATCGACCTGTCGACCTATGTCGACCAGACCGAGCCGGCCGACGTTCTCTACAACCAGGGCCTCGCCAATCTGAATGCCGGCCGCCTGGACGAGGCGAGCAAGAAATTCGACGCCGTCGACCGCCAGCATCCTTATTCGGAATGGGCCCGCAAATCGATGGTGATGGGCGCCTTCGCCGACTATCGCAAGGGCAGCTACGACGAAGCGATCTCGTCGGCCAAGCGCTATCTGGCGCTTTACCCGTCCACCGATGACGCGCCCTATGCGCAGTACATCATCGGCCTGAGCTACTACCGCCAGATCAAGGACGTGACGCAGGATCAGAAGGAAGCACGCCAGACCTTGCAGACGATGCAGGATCTGGTTACGCGCTGGCCGACTTCGGAATATGTCGACGACGCCAAGGAGAAGATCCGCTTCGCCAACGACCAGCTCGCCGGCAAGGAAATGCAGATCGGCCGCTATTATCTGGAGCGCCGCGAATACATCGCCGCCGTCAAGCGCTTCCGCACCGTGGTGGAGAACTATTCCAATACGCGCCATGTCGAGGAAGCACTCGCTCGTCTCACGGAAAGCTATTACGCGATGGGGTTGACCTCGGAGGCCCAGACGGCCGCCGCGGTGCTCGGCACCAACTATCCCGACAGCCCATGGTACAAGGATTCCTACAAGCTGCTGCAGAGCAACGGGCTTGCACCGCGCGAGAATGCCGGATCGTGGATATCCAAGGCCGGAAAACTGATCACCGGCGCCTGACCGCCAGGCCTCGGACCGAAGCACGCGTTTTTGGATTGATCCGACGCTGAAACAAAAAGATAGTGCGGCGCTGCGACTCCAACCGGGTCGCGTGCCGCTCCACAGCGGTTCGGTGGTTTGATTGAAGCGCTGAGCCGTCCTAACTTTTTGTTCTACGCAATTCCCGTGGGAAAACCGCTACGCACTTTTCCTGGAATTGCTTGAGGTCCGGGTTCTGATGCTTGCCAGACTGTCGATCCGCGATATCGTCCTGATCGAGAAGCTGGATATCGACTTCCAGCCCGGTCTTTCCGTGCTGACCGGCGAAACCGGTGCCGGCAAATCCATCCTGCTCGATGCTTTGTCGCTGGCGCTCGGCGCGCGCGGCGATGCTTCGCTGGTGCGCCATGGCGCGGCGCAAGGCCAGGTCATCGCCGTGTTCGATGTGCCGCGCAACCATCCGGTGCGTGCGCTGCTTGCCGAAAATGCCATCGAGGATGACGGCGACATCATCCTGCGCCGCGTGCAGACGGCGGATGGCCGCACCCGGGTGTTCGTCAACGACCAGCCATCCAGCGTGACATTGATGCGCGATGTCGGCCACGCGCTGGTCGAGATCCACGGCCAGCACGATGAACGGGCCCTGGTCGATCCCGGTGCCCATCGCGACGTGCTCGATGCTTTCGGAGGCCATCTCGGCGCCGTCCGCTCGACCGGTGAGGCATGGCGGCACTGGCGCGCCTGCGAGCAGGAACTTACGCGCCACCGCGCCAAGGTGGCGGCGGCGGCGCGCGAGGCCGACTATCTGCGCGCGGCGGTCGCCGAACTGACCAAGCTCGATCCCCAGCCCGGCGAGGAAACGGAACTTGCCGAACTGCGCGCCCACATGATGCGCGCCGAGAAGATCGCATCCGAGATCCATGACGCGCAGGACGTGCTGTCCGGCCCGTCATCGCCCTTGCCGCAACTGGCCAGCCTGCTGAGGCGGCTGCAACGCAAGGCGACGGAGGCGCCCGGCCTGCTCGAGGACGTCGTCAAGTCGCTGGACGAGGCGATGCTGTCGCTCGATGCGGCGCAGTCTGGCGTCGAGGCCGCATTGCGGGCCACCGAATATGACCCGCAGCGGCTGGAAAAGGCGGAGGAGCGTCTGTTTTCGCTGCGTGCCGCGTCACGCAAGCACAGCGTCGCCGTCGACGACCTGGCGCAGTTGCGCGACACGATGGTTGCCGATCTTGCCGATCTCGATGCCGGCGAGGAACGCCTGCACGGGCTGGAAAAGCAGGCCGCTGCCGCATGCGAGGCCTATGACATCGCCGCCGCACAGCTTTCCTCGCTGCGCCACGCGGCGGCGATCGGCCTGACCATGGCCGTCATGGCCGAACTGCCGGCGCTGAAGCTCGAACGCGCCGCCTTCATTGTCGAGATGAAGAGCGAGGCCGAGACCCGCATGGAAGAGGGCATCGACCAGATCGAGTTCTGGGTGCGCACCAACCCCGGCACGCGGCCCGGCCCGATGATGAAGGTGGCTTCCGGTGGCGAGCTGTCGCGCTTCCTGCTGGCGCTGAAGGTGGCGCTGGCTGACCGTGGCTCGGCGCCGACGCTGGTTTTCGACGAAATCGACACCGGCGTGGGCGGCGCCGTGGCGGACGCCATCGGCCAAAGGCTGGCGCGGCTGTCGAAGCGCGTGCAGGTGCTCTCGGTCACCCATGCGCCGCAGGTGGCGGCGCGCGCGGCGACGCATTTCCTGATCTCCAAATCGGGAGGCACCGATCGCGTGGCGACCGGCATTGCCGAGATGGACAGGACGGCGCGGCAGGAAGAGATCGCCCGCATGCTGGCCGGCGCCACGATCACCGATGAGGCACGCGCCGCCGCCGAGCGGTTGTTGCGCGAAAACACAAACGCGGCATAGGAATATCCGGCGTGATGGATCGAGTCAGGATATGGCTCCATCCTGCTGGTCAGGAATGATCTTTTCCGAAAACCGGTTCCCACTTTTCGGGATCATGTTCTATTGTGACGCGGCATCGTTCGGGGACGAAAAACATGGCCGAAAAACCTGTCGATTCGCTCAGCGAAAGCGAGGCCGAAGCCGAGCTTCAGCGGCTGGCGGAGGAGATCGCCGAGCATGACCGGCGTTATCACACGGAAGACGCACCAACGATCACGGACGCCGAATATGACGCGCTGCGGCGTCGCAACCTGGCCATCGAGGAGCGCTTTCCCGGCCTTGTACGCGAGGATTCGCCGTCGCTCAGGGTCGGGGCCGCGCCGGCGGAAGGCTTCGCTAAGGTGCGCCACGCGGTGCCGATGCTCAGCTTGGCCAAGGCCTATACCGACGAGGACGTCACCGATTTCATCGAGCGCGGCCGGCGGTTCTTCGACCGCGACAAGGACCTCGACATCGCCTTCACCGCCGAGCCGAAGATCGACGGACTGTCGGCATCGCTGCGCTACGAGAAAGGCGTATTCGTGCAAGGCGCCACGCGTGGCAACGGTACGGTAGGTGAGGACATCACCGCCAATCTGAGGACCATCGCCGACATTCCCGCGAAGCTGAAAGGCTCGGGCTGGCCGGAAATCATCGAGATACGCGGCGAGGTCTACATGACCTATGCCGAGTTCGAGGCGCTGAAGGCACGCTCGGCGGCGGCCGGCGGCCAGGACTACGTCAATCCGCGCAACACGGCTGCCGGCTCGCTGCGCCAGAAGGACGCCTCCGTCACCGCCAGCCGTAACCTCAAATTCTTCGCCTACGCCTGGGGCTACACGACGGAAGATCCGGCACCGACCCAGTACGGTGCCGTGCAGAAATTCGCCGATTGGGGGTTCAAGATCAGCCCCTTGATGGTGCGGGCGAAGTCGGTCGAGGAACTGGTCGCGCACTATCACCGGATCGAAGAGCAGCGCTCCTCGCTGGGCTACGACATCGACGGCGTCGTCTACAAGGTCGACCAGCTGGAACTGCAGCGCCGGTGGGGATTCGTCACCGGCGAACCGCGCTGGGCTATCGCGCACAAATTCCCCGCCGAACAGGCAATGACGACCGTGCAGAAGATCGACATCCAGGTCGGCCGCACCGGCACGTTGGCGCCGGTGGCGCGTCTGGCACCGGTGACGGTCGGCGGCGTGGTGGTCGAGAACGTCACGCTGCACAATGAGGATTACATCAAGGGTTTCGACAGCAACGGCCAGCCGATCCGCGACGGCATCGACGTGCGCATCGGCGACACGGTGGTGATCCAGCGCGCCGGGGACGTCATTCCGCAGATCGTCAGCGTCGTCATCGACAAGCGTCCGGCCGACGCTACCCCTTACGAGTTCCCGCACACCTGCCCGGTTTGCGGTTCGCCGGCGACGCGCGAAATCAACGAGAAGACCGGCAAGGAGGATTCGCGGCGACGCTGCACGGGCGAACTGATCTGTGCCGCGCAAGCCGTGGAACGATTGCGCCATTTCGTCTCGCGCGGCGCCTTGGACATCGAAGGCCTTGGCGCGGAAAACATCGATACCTTCTTCAATGCCGGGTTGATCAAGACGGCCGCCGATATCTTCACGCTCAGGGATCGCCGGCCAGCCGTCACCAAGGCGCTGGCCGAGCGGCGCGAGGAGCAGGCCAGGCAGCGCGAGGCGGCATCCGGCAAGACGCGCAAGAATGTCCGCAGCGTCGAGGACCGCAACTATGAAGGCCTGGACAAGCTCTTCGCAGCCATCGATTCGCGCCGCGAACCGGAACTCGACCGCTTCATCTTCGCATTGGGCATCCGCCATATCGGCGAGACGACGGCGGCTTTGCTCGCCCGCACCTTCTCGACCATCGAGGAATTGATCCGCGTCGGCAAGGAGACGGCCGCGGCGGAAGATCCGCACACCGTGTTCCCGTCGATCAACGGCATCGGCGACACGGTGATCGATGCGCTGCGCGATTTCTTCGGCAATCAGCGCAATGACGACGTCCTTGAGAAGCTGCTCGAGCAGGTCAAGCCGAAGCCGTACATCGTCACCGTCTCGGCCGACAGCGAGGTCGCCGGCAAGACGATCGTGTTCACCGGCACGCTGGAGAAGATGACCCGCTCCGAAGCCAAGGCGATGGCCGAGCGTCTCGGCGCCAAGGTCGCCGGCTCGGTTTCGGCGAAGACCGACCTGCTGGTGGCGGGGCCTGGTGCGGGCTCGAAGCTCAAGCTCGCCAGCGAACTCGGCGTCGAGGTCATCGACGAGGACACCTGGCTGCAGCGGGTCGGCAAGTCCTGATGGAAAGCACCTTCAAAGGGTTCGGTCAAAAGGCCATTCCGTTCCTGAAGGCGCTGGATTTCCACCAGAGCCGGGAATGGTTTTTGGAGAACCGCGACCTGTTCGAAACGGAATTGCGCGATCCACTGGGCGATCTCGTCGACACGCTGACGCTGCGTTTTGCAGCGGCGGGGTTGGGTTTGCGCGGCGACCGCAAGAAGTCGCTGTTTCGCATCAATCGCGACGTGCGCTTCGCCAAGGATAAGCGACCCTACAACCGCCACCTGTCGGCCATCCTTTCGCCGGACGGCACCAAGATGGAACAAGGTGTGTTCTATGTGCATATCGGGTTGGAGGGTTGCTTCGCCGGCGTCGCCTGGTGGCAGCCGGAGGCCGCACTGCTGCTGGCGATACGCCGTTCCATCGAGACATGGCCCGAGAGGTTTCGCGCCATGGTGAAGGCGTTGAACAAGAATGGCCTCGAACTCGATGCCGAAGGCGCCATGAAACGCACGCCGCGCGGCTTCGAACACGTCATCGACAAAGACCTTGCCGCAGCCATTCGCAACCGGCATTTCGTCGTTCGCCACGTGATCGATCCGGCCGGCATTCACGGGCCGGAACTGGTCGAGGAGCTCGTCGATTTCACCTTGCGCGCCAAGCCGCTGCTCGATTGGGGCAGGGCTATCGAGGGCAAAACCGTGAAGGATTAAGCGTTACTCGAGCGCCGCCACGATCATTTCCGCTGATCGTTCGGCTCAAGCGAATTCGTGTGACAAGGCCGGGCATGCCACCTACATACCGCCACTCCTTGTTGTTGTGCATGGTTGTTGTGCATGTCGTAATCCCAAAACCGCTGCGCACTTTTGGGTGACATGCATCAGGAGTGGTTTATGGCGACGGACGTGATTTCGCAGGACGGCGATCGAAGCGATTTCTGGCAGGGCGTGCGGCTATCCATGCCCGTCGTGGTGGCGTCGGCGCCGTTCGCTGTCCTATTCGGGGCGCTTGCCGTCGACAATGGCTTCTCGGTCTTCGAAGCCTTCCTGATGAGCGCACTGGTTTATGGTGGCGCCAGCCAGATGGTCGGCATCCAGCTGTTCGGCCAGCACGTCGCGCCGTGGCTGATCGTGCTGTCGATCTTTGCCGTCAATTTCCGCCACGTGCTCTATTCCGCCGGCATCGGCCGGCGCATCGCGCACTGGCCTGTCGTCCAGCAGGCGCTTGGCTATTTCATCCTCACCGACCCGCAATTCGCGGTGGCCGAGGCGAGAGCGCAATCCGGACAGACGGTTGGTTTTGCCTGGTATCTGGGACTGGGCCTGCCCGTCTACGTGTTCTGGGTGATCGAAAGCGCGCTCGGCGCGATGTTCGGCAAGCTGATCCCCGATACGCATGCGCTGGGCATCGATTTCCTGCTGCCGATCTATTTTCTCGGCCTGGTGATGGGCTTCCGCAAGCGGCCGCTGTGGCTGCCGGTGGTGATCGCAAGCGCCGCCGCCTCGATCATCGCCTACAAGACGGTCGGCTCGCCCTGGCACGTCTCCATCGGCGCCATTGCCGGCGTGCTGCTCGCCGTCATCCTGCCGCCGCACCATAGCGGCGTGGAGACAAGGCCATGAGCACGACGTTCTGGATCATCATCGCCGCCGCGATCGCGACCTATCTGACGCGCATCGGCGGGCATCTGGTCATCTCCCGCTTCGACAACATCCATCCGCGCGTCGAGGCGGGCCTCAATGCCGTGCCCGCGGCGGTGCTGACGACACTGGTGGCACCGGAACTGTTGAACGCCGGACCGGCGGAATGGGCGGCATTGGTGGTCACGGCAGTGGTTTCGCTGCGCGGCGGGCTGATGGCGATGTTTCTGGCGGGGGCGGCGATGCTGATTTTGGCGCGGCAGTTTGTGGGGTGATTTTGCCGGCGCGAACGTTTCAAACGTCCGCGCCGCCCTTCATTGTCCTGCCGGGCATTTCTCCCCGTAAACGGGGAGAAAGTAGCTCATCTCAAATCTTGGCGTCGTGCGGCAATGGCGCGGTTGCCTTTTCCAGCCAGGCCAGCGTTTCGCCGTCGAGCATCGGGCCGATCTCGGCCAGCACGCGGGCATGGTAGGTGTCGAGCCAGTGCAATTCATCGCGCGTCAGGAGATCGCTGCGCACCAAACGGGTATCGATCGGCGCCAGCGTCAGCGTCTCGAAGCCGTGCATGGCGATGTCGCCGCCCTCGATTTCTGCCGCTGGCGTCACCAGGATCAGGTTCTCGATGCGAATGCCGTAGGAGCCTTCCTTGTAGTAGCCGGGTTCGTTCGAAAGCATCATGCCTTCGAGCAGTTTCTCGGTGCCGGTGCGGGCGATGCGCTGCGGGCCTTCGTGCACGGCGAGATATGAGCCGACGCCATGTCCGGTGCCATGGGCGAAGTCGCAGCCGTGCTTCCACAGCGCCATACGGGCGACGGCGTCGATCTCCGAGCCGCGCGTGCCGGCGGGGAAGCGCAGCGTGGAAATGCCGATCATGCCTTTCAGCACCAGCGTGAAGCGTTCTCGCATTTCCTCGGTCGGCTGGCCGATGGGTACGGTGCGGGTGATGTCGGTGGTGCCGTCCTGATATTGCGCGCCGGAATCGAGCAGGAACAGCTCGCCGGCCTTGAGCTTGCGGTTGGTGGCACGCGACACGCGGTAATGCATGATGGCGCCGTTCGGCCCGGCGCCGGAAATGGTGTCGAAGGAGACGTCGCGCAGCGGCATCTGGGTTTCCTCGCCGGTCTGCCGGCGCGTTTCCTCCAGCCGGGTGACGACCGCGATCTCGTCGAGGGAGCCGGGTTTCTGGCGCTCCAGCCAGCACAGCAGTTTCGCCACCGCCGCGCCGTCACGGCGATGCGCGGCGCGCGACCCGTTGATCTCGGCCTGGTTCTTGGTGGCGCGCGGGATGCGGGCCGGGTCGGGCGCGGCAACCACGGTGCCGCCATTGTCCTCGACCAGCATGCGCAGCCTCTCGGCCGCCAGCACCGGGTCGAGCGCGATCTTGGCGCCGCCCTTGGCAAGCGCCACGATGGCGGCTTCGAATTCGTCGGGCTCGTGCAAATCAGCGAGCTGGGTCAGATAGGCGGCGACCTGGCGCGAGAACTTGCGCTTGTCCATGAACAGCTTGTGCGATCCGTCGGCAGCGAGGATGGCGAAGCCAAGCGCCAGCGGCGTGTGCGGCACGTCACCGCCGCGGATGTTGAAGGCCCAGGCGATGGAGGAGGGGTCGGTCAGCACTGCATGAGTGGCGCCGTCCTTGCCGATCGCCGCCGCCAGCCGCGCCAGCTTGTCCTTGGCAAGTTCGCCGGCAAAGCCGATCGGGTGCAACTCGACGGGTGCCACCGGTGCCGCGGGTTGATCCTTCCAGATGATGTCGATCGGGTTCTTGGTCAGCGGCACCAGCACGGCGCCGATCTTGTCGGCAGCGGCCTGCAGCGCCTTGACCTCACCGACCGTGTGCAGCCACGGATCGAAGCCCAGCCGCGCGCCCTTGCCGATATTGTCCTTGAGCCAGACCGGGGGCGGGTTGTCGACCAGGCTTTCGACCGAGAAGATGTCGAGATCGACCTCGCTGCGCACCTGCAGCGTGTAGCGCCCGTCGACAAAGATGAAGGCGCGGTCGCGCAGGACGATGGCGACACCGGCCGAGCCGCTGAAGCCGGTCAGCCATTTCAGCCGCGCCGAGCGATCGGCGACATATTCGCCCTGATGCTCGTCGGCGCGCGGAACGATGAAGCCGTCGAGGCCATTTCCACTCAGCCATTGGCGCAGCAGCGCCACGCGCGGCTTGCCGACTGCCGGGTCACCCGCGGAATCGAAGGTCTGGAACATGATGGGCCTCCTTGCACGCGCGAGCGTAGCTTATGGCTTGGGAAATCGGAATCGATTTCCAGCGCCGCAAACTGCTACAGCCTCGCCTGGCTGACAACCGGCTGACAACCCGAGTGGGCTTGGTCCAGCGGCCGCGCGAAGAGCGTGCCTCAGTGCTTGAGGTGGATGGTCACCCAGCCTTCGCGGTGCAGCGTGCGCACGTGGCGAAAATTCTGGCCGACATAGGCCGAGATGACCGCGTCGCGCTGGCGCTCGAGAATGCCTGACAGCACGATCGAGCCGCCAAGCGCGATGTGCCCGGCCATTTGCGGTGCCAGCCGCATCAGCGGCCGCGCCAATATGTTGGCGATGATGAGATCGAAGGGCGCGCGCCTGCCGAAGATCGGGTGGTGAAAGCCCGGCGCGGTCACCGTTTCGACGAGGGCCTTGACGTGGTTGAGCCGCGCATTGGCGGCGGCGACCTTCACCGCCACCGGATCGATGTCGGTGGCCAGCACCGGGATATGCGCCAGCTTGGCGACGGCTATCGCCAGCACGGCGCTGCCGGTGCCGAGGTCGAGCGCATTGCGCGGGTGTTCGCGCCGCACCACCCGTTCCAGCATTTCGAGGCAGCCCGAGGTGGTGCCGTGGTGGCCGGTGCCGAAGGCGAGGCCGGCCTCGATCTCGATGGCGAGTTCGCCGCTGTGGCGTTTCCTGCGGTCATGCGCGCCATGGACGAAGAAACGCCCGGCGCGCACCGGCTTCAACCCATCCAGCGAACGCGCCACCCAGTCGATGTCGGGCAGCGCCTCGCGCTCGACGGGCTTCGACAGGGTGAGGCCGGCGAGAATGTCCTTCATCCGCGCCTCAATCGCGTCGACGTCACCGTCGGCATAGAGCGAGACTTCGTGGATGTCCTTGTCTTCGTCGACCTCCAGCACCGCGATCGGCAGGCCTTCATCCTCGAAGGCCATCTCAAGGGCCGCGAAAATGCGCTCGGCCTCGACCTTGCCGGTGGTGAAATGGAGCCGTGTCTGGGTCATCAGGTTAAGTTTCTCTTTGAGCGTGATGTTGTCCGAAAAACCGGCTTCCACTTTTCGGGATCAAGCTCTAGCCCTTAGCCGCGAGGCGCTTCAGTTTTTCAACAGCGGTGCTTGCACTTTCGCCGTAGGCGATCGTGCCGGCGAAATCGCCCTTGCCGTTGAGCAGCAGTACCGAGGCGGTGTGGTCCATCGTGTAGTCGCCGTCGCCGGTATCGACCTTCTTCCAGTAGATGCCGAACGACTTGGCCATGGCGTGGACCTTGTCCGGATCGCCGGAGATGCCGATGATGCGGTCGGAGAAATTGCTGACATAGGCATTCATCACCGCCGGCGTGTCGCGCTCGGGATCGACGGAGACGAAATAGGCATGCAGGTTCTTGCCGTCGTCGCCGAGCGTCTTCAGCCAGCCGGCGAGTTCGAACAGCGTGGTCGGGCAGACTTCCGGACAATGGGTGAAGCCGAAGAAGACGACGCTGGGCTGGCCCCGGAACGCGGCCTCGGTGATCGGCGCGCCCTTCTGGTCGACCAGGGTGAAGGGGGCGCCGAAGGGTTCGCCGCCATAGTGGCCGCGATACCAGTCGAAAGTCAGCCAGCCGATGCCGGCCGCCATGAGGACGAGAATGCCGACCAGGATAGAACGCATCATCAGAATAGTCCGTCTGTAACTTCATCGGGTGCCGGCCGAAGCCACGCTCCCTTGTTCGGCCGACAGTCTTAGCGGTTCGACCGGGTACACGCAAAGATGCCGCGTTGACGCAACCGGCCGTGGCAGCGCCCGGCGTTTTGATCGCACCTTGCAATATATTGGTCCTCGCCCCACCTGAGACCGGCAACTCGAACCGCAGGAGGCTCCACTTGCTCGAACTGATTGGGCGCGGACGGATTGGGCGAAAACTGATCGGCGCGTTGGCCGCGTGCGTCGTGCTTGGCACCGGCGCTGCCGTCGCCGAGGAAGTCGGCAAGGTTGGTGTCGACTGGGTCGGCAACGACATCATCGTCGAGGCGATCAAGGATCCGAAAGTAGAGGGCGTGACCTGCCACGTCTCCTATTTCGACCGCAGCATCATCGACCGCCTGCACAAGGGCAACTGGTTCGAGGATCCCTCCGATTCCTCGATCTCCTGCCGCCAGACCGGACCGATCACCATCGGCGACATCGACATGGGCGAGGGCGGCGAGGAGGTTTTCAAGCAAGGCATCAGCCTGATCTGGAAGAAGCAGGTGGTGAACCGCATCTATGACAAGGCCAACGATACGTTGATCTATCTCTCGCATTCGCGTCAGGTGCAGAACGGCTCGGCCAAGATGTCGGTCACGACAGTGCCGCTCTACGGCCAGAACGTGGTGTGGAGCAAAGGCAAGCCGAAATAGATTCGCGCGATTGGCCTGACGGACAATTGTTCGCGGCTTGCGGGCGTGGTTGCTCTGACGTAAAGCCGCCCTCATGGACCGTTCCCAA
Source organism: Mesorhizobium opportunistum WSM2075 (assembly GCF_000176035.2). Classification (NCBI taxonomy): domain Bacteria; kingdom Pseudomonadati; phylum Pseudomonadota; class Alphaproteobacteria; order Hyphomicrobiales; family Phyllobacteriaceae; genus Mesorhizobium; species Mesorhizobium opportunistum. Next base: position 3,669,425 of record NC_015675.1, read on the forward strand.
GATCTCGTGCTGAAGGACTCCGAGCCGCGCATCCATCCGACCGCGGAATTGAAGGCGTGCAAGCTCGGCCGCTATGCCGCGATCGGCGAACGGGTGGTGCTGCGGGAAGTCAATGTCGGCGACTTCTCCTATTTCGAGCGCCATTCGGAGGCTATCTACACCACCATCGGCAAATTCTGCTCGATCGCCGCCAACAGCCGCATCAACGCGCTGGAGCATCCGATCGAGCGACTGACCCAGCACAAGGTCAGCTATCGGCCGAACGAGTATTTCCGCTGGCTGGGCGTCGACGCCGCCTTCCGCGACCGGCGGCAGTCGAAAGCCGTGACCATCGGCCATGATGTCTGGATCGGCCACGGCGCGGTGATCATGCCCGGCATCACCATCGGCAACGGCGCCGTCGTCGGCGCCAATGCGGTGGTGACCCATGATGTGCCGTCCTACACCATCGTTGCCGGCATGCCGGCGAAGCCGCTCAGGGCACGCTTTTCCGCCGCCGTCGCGGCACGGATCGAGGCTCTTGCCTGGTGGGATTGGCCGGTCGAGAAACTCGCCCGGGCGGTTCCCGACATCCAGGCGATGCCGATCGAGGCGTTCCTCGATCGCTGGGAAAACCAGGCCTTTTAGGCCGGCATCCTGCCGTTGTCTCGAAGTTCCGCGCTCCGTTGAGCGAGGCAATCCGCAGGCTGAGGTGGCGCGAAGCAAGCTGCCATTTCCGCGCTCTCCGGACTGAAACCCCTTCCGCCATGCGGGGGTGGCGCGGCGGAAGGGGCTGGAGGTAAACCGCCGTGAAGCGGAAGGAACAGGCACTTTTGCCTGCACGGTCACCATGACATTTAACCCGATAAGGCGTGTTTTCCCTCACATGCGCGCTTTGCGTGTATTCAATTGCGCCTGACGCATTTGTCGCCCGGTTGGAACCCGAAACGGCCGCCGGATGTTTCTCATCGCGGCAGCCATCGAGGGATCCGACACATGGAAAAGCATTTCACCAAGATCGCCAACTGGGTCGCCCATGTAACCGGCCTGCCGCTGACATTTTCCGTCTGCTGCCTGATCGTCGTCGTCTGGGCTGTAACCGGACCCTACTTCGGTTTCTCGGACACCTGGCAATTGGTGATCAACACAGGCACGACCATCATCACCTTCCTGATGGTGTTTCTGATCCAGAACACCCAGAACCGTGACGGCGCGGCAATTCAGGCCAAGCTCGACGAACTGATCCGGGTGAGCCGTGCCCACAATCATTTCATTGGCATCGAGCACCTGACGGAGTCCGAGGTCGAGGAAATTCGCGCCAAATGCGAACGGGCGGCACGGCGGCATGACCAGAAGATTGCCGCCACGGCCGGGAAGAAGGCCGTGGCGCAAAAGCGCGGGACGAAGAAGCAGGCCGCTTGACGGGTCAGCCTTTTATGAAGGCCGCGAAAGCATCCTTGTGGTCGGGGTGCCAACGCGACAGGGCCGGGCGGTTTTCGATGATGTCACCGACCGCCCAGGCCATGCGCTTTTCATCCAGCGGGCGCGCCACGTCATTGTCCGGGCACAGGATGTAGAAGTCGCCCCTGACCAGCGATTCCAGCATGAAATCGATGACTTGTTCGCCGGTCCAGGCCCCGGCCGGCTTTTCCGTCGCGCCTTCGGTGAGGCCGGTGTAGGTGAAACCGGGGATCAGCAGATGCGCCGACAGGCGTGCGCCAGGCTCGTTGCGCAAGGCGTGCGCCAGGCCCTCGGTGAAGGTCTTCACGCCGGCCTTGGAGACGTTGTAGGCAAGGTTGCCGGGCGGCGTCGTGATGCCTTGCTTGGAGCCGGTGTTGACGATCAGCCCCGGCCTGGCAGACGCCAGCATGCGCGGTGCGAAGGCCTCGACGCCGTGCACGACGCCCCAGAAATTGATGTCGAGGAGCCGCTTCCACTCTTCGCGGTTCTCCCAGGGTTTGCCGGGATTGTCGCCGACGCCGGCGTTGTTCATCAGCAGCGAAACATCGCCAAAGGCGCCGAATGCCCGGTCGGCGAGACGATCGACCTCATCGGCCTTCGAGACGTCGGCGGCAACGGCCAGCACGGCGACGTCGCCGGCAATGGCGGAGACCGCCCGGGAGGCATCGTCAAGACGCGCGCCACCAATGTCGGCAAGCACGATCTTCATGCCCATCAGCGCAAGCCGCTTTGCCGCTGCCAGACCAATGCCGCTGGCGGCGCCGGTGATGACGGCGGTGTTGCCCGGCGCAAGCGCGGGCAGAGCGGTCTGGATTTCGGCGTCGGGGATCATCGGTGATGGGTTCCTTCTTTCGATGGCGCCGAACTTAGCGCCGCAACGGGCTTGCGCAAGCCTCCGTCAGCGTGTGCTCGGGTTGACCATGCCGGTCGAGGCTGCGCATGCTGCCTCGGCAAAAAGGAATTTTTGCCGGAGCAAAAGGAGACTTTTGTCGGGACAAATGGAGATTTTTCGATTGACGGATTGGGTTGCAATTTTGAAGGAACAGACCGCCACCGGCGACCAGATGGGACGCGAGGTGCCGCAGATGCTGGCCAATCCCGATATCAGCGAAGCGCAGGTGAAGACGCTGTTTTCCGCGCTGGAGAAACAGGCCGAGTTCGTCGAGAAACTGCGCATGGCGTTGGAAAAGTTCGGCCATGATTTCTCGATCATCAAGGCGGCGGAGCGGCTGGAGGAGCGCTATGCCGATCTGGCCGCTTCGGTGGCGGAAAAGCTGAAAGCGATGCGCAGATAGAGCAATTCCAGGAAAAGTGTGAAGCGGTTTTCCGTCCGGAATTGCGTCAGACAAAGAGCAATTCCAGGAAAAGTGTGAGGCGGTTTTCCGTCCGGAATTGCGTCAGACAAAGAGCAATTCCAGGAAAAGTGTGAGGCGGTTTTCCGTCCGGAATTGCGTCAGACAGAGAGCAATTCCAGGAAAAGTGTGAGGCGGTTTTCCGTCCGGAATTGCGTCAGACAAAGAGCAATTCCGGGAAGGTCTACTTTTCGATCATCCGCGCGAAACGCGTATCCGGCACCAGCCAGACCAAGGCGACCAGCACATAGAGCGCTACGCCGATCCACTGACTGACGAAGGTCAGCACGATGGCCGCGATATAGACGGCGAGCGAGATCTTTCCCTTGCGATCGTGGCCCAGCGCCTTGGCAAAGGCGGTCTCGTTGCCGTGCAGGCGGTGCAGCGCTGCGGCCAGGATCGTATAGGCAATGGCGCAGAGTGCGAGATCGGCGCCATAGACGGCGACCGGCACCGGCGCAAAGTGGTTCTCGCCCATGAAGGCGGTCGTTGCCGGCATCAGGGACAGCCAGAACAGCAGGTTGAGATTGGCCCACAGCACGCTGCCATCGACGCGCTGCACGGTATGGAACATGTTGTGCAGATTGTTCCAGTAGATGCCGACGTTGATGAACGACAGTACGTAGCAGAAGAAGATCGGCCACAACGGTGCCAGGGCGGAAAAATCCTCGCCATGCGGCACTTTCAGTTCCAGCACCATGATGGTGATGATGATGGCCACCACGCCGTCGGTGAATGCCTCGACCCTGCCTTTGCCCATGATTCCACCCTTTTGGCCGCAACGAATTGTCGAAAGAAAGTAAATTGTTAGCTTATGTTGCCGGGCCCATAAACGGGGCTTGGGAAATTCCTCAACTATGTCGGTGGAAACCGTGGCACCGGAGCCGCCGATCGCCATGATTGGCGCTGGCCAGTTGTTGACTTTTCCCACCGCTGGCTCTCCCCTGTGACGCCTCGCGCCAACGCAGTCGACCGGACGGGGAACGAATGGAGGGATTGATGAGATTTCGATTTCTGCTTGCGATCGCGACCGTACTGGCCGCGGTCTTCGGTACATCCGCCGCGGCCTTCGCCTATGGCGCCCACACCACCACCAACCTCAACGTCCGCAGTGGACCGGGGGCAAGCTACGCAAGGGTCGGAACCCTGCCGGCCGGCTTCAGGGTGAATGTCACCGGCTGCGAGCCTGGCTGGTGCAGAATCCATGGCGGCGGTGTCAGCGGCTGGGCCAGTTCCGGCTATCTCTCGCGGGCCCATGTCGTTCGTCCGCCGGTCATCATCGTGCGCCCGCCGCATCGGCCGCCGCACTGGAACCACCGGCCGCACCGTCCTCCGCATCATCGCCCGCCGCACAGGCCGCGCCCCGGCAAATGCAAGATCGCGCCCGGCTTCCCCTGCAAATAGGCCCAACTTTCCTGCAAATAGGCCCAACTTTCCTGCAAATGCCCCAACTTTCCTGCAAATAGGATGGCCGCGGCTGATACGTGATGGATCGAGGCCGCCGGCCTCGATCCGAGCCTTCTTCAGTCGGCGGCTTTCCCGTTGAGGCTCTGGTTTTTGTTTTGACGCAATTGCCAAGGGAAGCGCCAATGCGCTTTCCCTGGGAAACCGCTTCACACTTTTCCTGGAATTGCTCTCAGTTCACCGTGGTGTCAGGAGCCTGCCAGCCGGCCGGAACGTCGGGAATGACGACGCGTTAAGATCGCGATCCCGAGGCTGGAAGGGAGGTTGGCCATGACATTTCGCGATTTGGCGCATACGCAAGAAGCGGCTCGTGGCGATGCTCTTGCCATTCCGACTGTCGCCGCCATGATTGCCGTGCTGTTTGCCGGCAGCACGGCACTGACACCGCTTTATATCATCTACAAGCAGCAATTCGGTTTTTCGCAGATCACGCTGACGCTGATCTATGCGGTCTATGTCGTCGGCAATCTCGCCGCCTTGCTGGTGTTCGGCGGCGCATCGGACGTTGTCGGGCGCCGGCCAGCGGCCCTGGCGGCGATGGGCGTCGCCATCGTCAGCGGGCTTGTCTTCCTGTTCGCCGAAAATGTTCTCTCGCTCGACATAGCGCGCATCCTGAGCGGGCTTGGCATAGGCATTGGCGCAGGGACAGGGACCGCGTGGATTGCCGAGCTTCTCCCCAATGCCGACAAGTCGCGCGCCAGCGTCATTGCCACCAGCACCAATTTCCTCGGCCTCGGATTCGGCGCGCTCGTTTCGGGACTGCTGGCACAATATGAGCCCTGGCCGTTGCGGCTGGTCTTCATCGTCTTTCTGGTGGCACTCGTGATGGTGACGATCCTGGTCTGGCGCACCCCTGAAACGATCGCGAAGCCCGGTGGCGTCAATCAGATTTCCATGCGGCCGCAACTTTCCATCCCGCAGGAAATACGCGCGCGCTTCGTTGCGCCGGCGGTGACCGGCTTCGGCGCGATGGCGCTGGTCGGTTTCTATGCCGCCCTCGCTCCCAGCATTCTGGCGCAGCAGCTGCAGGAAACCAACCACGCCGTCGCCGGCGCGCTGTTCTTCGAACTGGCGATCGTCGCCGCGGTCAGCATCGTGGTGCTGAAGCAGGTGCAGAGCAGCAAGGTCATGTTGGCCGCGCTTGCCCTGATGGTCCCCAGCGTCCTGCTGGTGGTGGCGGCACAGATGGTGGCATCGATGGTGCTGATGATCGCGGCCACCGCCTGCTGCGGCGTCGTGGCGGCGCTTGGCTATCGCGGCGGCCTGCAGGTGGTGAACGAGATCGCGCCGGATGATCGCCGCGCCGAGGTTGTGTCCAGCTTCTTCGTCTGCTGCTTCGTCGGCAACGCCTTGCCGGTCATCGGAATCGGGATCGTGTCGACCTATGCCAGTCCGATCGCCGCAAGCCTGGCATTCGCCGCCATGATTATCCTATTCGCGGTGGTGGCGCTGGGCTTCGGGCTGAAAACCAGGCGTTGAGACGAGGCCGGGTCGGCCTCAACCGTTCGGCGTTTCCGGCGCCATGTTCGCTCGTCCGCGCGGCACGCCAAGCCCGGTGTCCGGCGGCTCGCCGGCAGCCGGCCTGTTCTCAATCATGTGCAAGGTGCGCCAGCCACCGAAGCGGTAGTAGGCCGCGGCCAGCACCAACGAGGTGATCGAGCCGGCCGGGAAACTCCACCACAGCGCTTCCTCGCCGAGCACACCGCGCATGAAATAGGCGAAGCCGGTGCGCACGACCAGCACCGAGATCACCAGGATGATCAGCGGCGGCATCACCGCGCCCGTGGCTCGCACCGTGGCGAACAGCACGATGGTGATGCCGAACAGGACGAACGACCACGACGCGACACTGTTGATGTGGGCGGCGATGTCGATCGCCGCGCTGTCGCTGCTCAGGAACAGGCTGAGGATCGAGCGGTCGAAGAACCACAGCAGCGCGACGAGGGCGCCGGTCAGGACGAGGTTGAAGCCGACGCCGGAGGCAGCGACGCGGCCGATCCGGTCCCAGCGGCCGGCACCGACATTCTGCGCCGCCATGGAGGAGACCGCGGCACCGATGGCGAGCGCTGGCATCTGGATATAGGTCCACAATTGCGCGGCGATGCCGTAGGCGGCGGCAACCTGCGAACCGTAGGAATTGACGATGCCCATCACCGTCAGCGCCGCCGCCGAGATGACGATCATCTGCAGGCCCATCGGCACGCCCTTGAAGACGACGATGCGCAGCAAGGCTGGGTCTGGCCGCAGCAGGGCGAGGTTGGCGCCGGCCAGCCGCAACGGATGCTTGCGTACATAGAGCACGACGAGGATGGCGATGACGCTCACCGTTTGGCCGATCAGGGTGGACGTGGCCGATCCGGCGATGCCGAGTTCGGGAAACGGCCCGATGCCGCGGATGAGCAGCGGGTTGAGGATGATGTCGAGGACGACCGCGAGCGCCATGAAGATGAAGGGCGTGCGCGAGTCACCGGCGCCACGCAGCACGGTCATGACGAAGGACAGAAGGTTCATCATCGGCACGGCGACGAAGATGATGCGCAGGTAGGAACGCGCCAACGGCAAGGCGTCGGCCGGGGTGCCGAGCGTGTTGAGGATGGCGTCGACCCAGATCCAGCCGCAGACGGCGAAGATGATCGAGACGAGGAAAAAGAAGGTGGCGCTGGTGCCGACGATGCGGCGCGCCTCCGGCAGGTCGCGGGCGCCGACCGACTGCGCCACCAGGATGGTCGCCGCCATGCCGATGCCGAACACGGTGCCGAGGATCAGGAAGAGGACGAGGTTGGCATTGGAGGTGGCGGTCAGCGCCGATTCACCCAGGAAACGGCCGACCCAGACGGCGTTGATCGACCCGTTGAGCGACTGCAGAACGTTGGAGCCGAGCACCGGCAGGGCGAACAACAGCAGCGTGCGCGGGATCGGGCCGCTGGTCAGGTCGGCGGTGCGCCGGCGCGTGGGCTTTTTTTCGTCCATGGCTGGCAACTCGGGAAGTGGTATTTGGATCCGGTCCCCATCATTGCCGATTCAGCGGGACAGGTCGATGCGGTGCCGGAAAAGATTGGCATCGGGTCTTCTGGCGCGCCTTGATCTAATCGTGTTCTCAAAGCTTCCGGAATGGGATACTGATCCTGATGGGGCCGCGTTCCTGTTGGATCTTGCGGTTGAGCTGGGGGGTTCATGTCCGATATTCCGCTGTTTTCCGAGCGCCTGAACCGGCGTGCCTTTCTGAGTGCGTCCGCTTTGGGCGCGGCCGCGATGGCCCTTTCGGCGTGCTCCACGACGGATGTCGCGCCACCGCCGCCGGTGGCCGCCGCGCCGCCCGATGCGGCTTTCGGTGACGCCGCGAGCATGTACGCGGCGCGCACCGACGAGGGCTATCAACTGCCGGCAATCCCGGTCACCAAGCTCGACCCGAAGTTCGTGCGCCAGGTCGTGGCCGACCCGACCGGCGAAAAGCCCGGCACGATCGTCGTCGATACGTCAGAGCACTTCCTCTATCTGGTACAAGATGGCGGCAAGGCCGTCCGCTACGGTGTCAGCCTCGGCAAGGCGGGTTTCGGCTGGACCGGCAGCGCCGTGGTCCAGGCGAGGAAGAAGTGGCCGGTGTGGACGCCGCCGCCGGAAATGATCCAGCGCCGGCCGGAACTGGCGAAATACAAGGACGGCATGCCGCCCGGCCCGAAGAGCCCGCTCGGCGCCCGCGCCCTCTATCTGTTCCGTGACGGCAAGGACACGATGTACCGGCTGCACGGCACGCCGGAGTGGGATTCCATCGGCAAGAACGCGTCGTCCGGCTGCGTGCGCTTCATGAACCAGGACATCATCGACCTCTACAGCCGCGTCAACGGTCCTGCCCAGGTCTTCGTGCGTCCCAATTTGTCGGCCGCCGGCAAGATCATGGCCGTGTCGACTAGGACGGCCGAGCCGATCGATGCTGGCGTGCCGAAGGATGCGGAGATGTTGAAGTAGGCGCCTTCACGGTCTGTAGCAGGGCTCGATCATTCGATGGTGGCAGGTCAAGCGGGCGCGTCAGGCGCGCCCGCCTGCATGGGTGTCGCTACTTCTTGGCGAGGCCGGGCAGCGTCACCTGATAGACCAGGAACATGGTGTCGACATCGGCGCCGTCGTCGGTCTTGTAGGGAGCGCCGACCTGGAAACCATCCTGGGCCAGGAAGTCGTTGTCATTGGCGACGAACAGGAAATAGTCGTCCGGCAGCTTCGGATCGAGCACGCTTGCCAGCGACATTGCTTCCCATTTTTCCGAGAGGTTGTCGTGATCGTTCGGCGCGCCGTTGTGCAGGCCGAAGCGGCCGAGCTGAGCATTGTCGTTGATGTCGATGAACGGCGTCAGCTTGGCCGGCGTCACCGATGGATCGAGCACGCCCTTTGGCGCTACCGGCTTGTCCTTGTCGAAATCCGCGCCGGCGATGTCGGTGGCGGCGGAGACGTCGACGATGCTGATTTCGCGGTAGAGCGAGGTATCACCCTTCAGGCCCTGGCCGTTGCCGCTGTCGCGCGCCAACATCAGGAAGGATGTGTCCGACAACGCCACGATCTCGCTTTGCGCGGCGACCTTGGTCTTGCCCTTGGCATCCTTGAACACCGGCAGCGGCACGACATACTCATGTGCCAGTTTCAGATGGGCGAGGTCGGAGGCGTCATAGATCAGCGCGCGGGTGTTCTGCCGGGTCGAAGCGGAATCGCCGCCATCCTGCCGGGTCGCCGACTGCAGCACGGCGATCAGGAACTTGCCGTCCGGCGTCATCGCCATGCCTTCGAGGCCCTGGTTGTTCTGGCGGCCGGTTTCCGGATCCTTGGGATCGGGCTCGGCGGCACCGGGGCCGGGATTGTCGGAGGAGAAGTTCGGTGTCCCCTTGCGCATCGGCACCAGGGCAGCCGGCGGCTGGGTCGCCGACATCAGGCGGCCTTGCGCGGAGAAACGGTAGATGTTGGGGCCATATTCGTCGGAGATGAACATCGAGCCGTCGGGCAGTCGCACGATCGCTTCGTTGTCGAGGGCGAGCTTGCCGTTGGTGGCGGCGGGCAGCATCGGCAAGTCGCCGGCGGCGGCGCGCACGTCCGACAGCGGATCGAGGCCGGTGGCGTCGGCACCCTTGTCGTCGGTGAGCAGCATGCTGTCGGCGAGCGTCGCCTTGACGCCGGTCTGTTCCTGGCCGGTAGCTGGGGCGGCGCCCGGCGCGACGGGGTTAAACTCGATGCCGATCGTATTGAGGCGCGGGCGATAGTCGGTGGTGCCGGCGACATTGTAGCCGCGGTCCGGCAGCAGCCAGAGCGAGCCCTTGTAGCCGGCAGCGTCATGCGTCCAGCCCGATGTGTCGATCGACATGCCGGAGCCCGAGCCGAAGGTTTCGCCGAACTTGTCGCGCTGGGCGGCCGGGATGCGGCCGACGCCGACGAGGCCCTTGTTGACGGGGCCCTTGTTGACGAGGCCGCCGACGGTCGCGGTGCCGTCGGCGAGCGCCGGCGTCAAGGCGGTGAACAAGGCCAGCGCGACGCCAAGCGACGCGGTTCGGTGCAGGTGTTTCATGGACAATCCTCTTTGTGACGAAGCGTGCCGGAGCGGCCGAAAGCTGAAGGAGGCGTCACCTCGATGATGCCGCGAGCGTCTCCCCGAAAGCGATCTACGGCGTGAACATGATGCTTGCGTGACAGGCGGTGTGTGTCCGCCGGCTTGTTTGTGCACCAGCAAAGAAGCGCATTCGCGTGACCCAATCGATGGCGCTTTGCCACGCGGAGTTTCGCCCAGTGCGGCAAGTCGATGGCGCGGACTGGACACATATGTCTAGTGCGTCTATGGTGCCGGCCTCGAACAGGGGAGGGAAGCCTTGAAGTCGCACTACCGCGCAGTCGTCATCGGAGGTGGCGTGGTCGGCGCCTCGGTGCTCTACCATCTGACGCGGTTCGGCTGGTCGGATGTGGCGCTGATCGAGCGTGCCGAATTGACCGCCGGTTCGACCTGGCATGCGGCGGCCGGCTTCCACGCGCTCAACGCCGATCCCAATGTCGCGGCGTTGCAGGACTACACCATCAACCTCTACCGCGAGATCGAGGCCGAATCCGGCCAGGACATCGGCCTGCACATGACCGGCGGCGTCAACATCGTCAGCGATCCCCAGCGCTGGGAGTGGCTGAAATCGGCCTGGGCGGTGTTCCAGTCAGTCGGCATCGAGACCGCCCGGCTGGTGAGCCCGCAAGAGATCAGAGAACTCTGCCCGATCGTCGATGTCTCCGGCGTGCTCGGCGGCCTGCATGATTCCAACGAAGGCCATCTCGACCCCTACGGCACCACCCATGCCTATGCTGGCGCGGCGAAGAAGCGTGGTGCCGAAATCATCCTGCGCAACCGGGTCATCGAGCTAATGTCGCGCGCCGACGGCCACTGGGACGTCGTTACCGAGCAGGGCACCATCGTTGCCGAGCATGTTGTCAATGCCGGCGGGTTGTGGGCAAAGCAGCTCGGCCGGATGGCCGGCGTCGACCTGCCGGTGACGCCTATGGAGCATCACTATTTCGTCACCGAGGACATTCCGGAGATCGCGGCGCTGGACCGGGAAATCGGCATCGCCGTCGATCTCGACGGCTTTTCCTACCTGCGCCAGGAGCGCAAGGGCGTGCTGCTCGGTGTCTACGAGCAGAACCCGAAGCACTGGAACATGGATGGGGCGCCGTGGGACTACGGCATCGAGCTCATCCCGGAAGACATCGACCGCATCAGCCCGGAACTCGCCAAGGCGCATGAGCGCTTTCCGTGCCTGGCGACGGCCGGCATCCGCAAATGGGTCAATGGCGCCTTCACCTTCACGCCGGATGGCAATCCGATCGTCGGGCCGGTGCGCGGTCTCAAGAATTATTGGGTCGCCTGCGGCGTCATGGCCGGCTTCAGCCAGGGCGGCGGCGTCGGCAAGTCGCTGGCCGAATGGATGATTTTCGGCGAGCCGCAGGCGGATATTTTCGGCATGGACATCGCCCGCTACGGCGCCTTCGCCGCCAACCGCGAATATCTCAGACAGACGACGCGCCAGTTCTATTCGCGCCGTTTCGTCATGACCTTCCCCAATGAGCGGCTGCCCGCGGGCAGACCCTTGAAGCGACCCGGCGCCTATGACGGCATGAGTGCCGCGGGCTGCGAATGGACGGCTTCCTGGGGGCTGGAAATCCCGGCCTATTTCGCGCCGATGGGTTTTCGCGAGAACACCACGCTCAAGCGCTCCAACGCCTTCGACATCGTCGGCGATGAAGCGCTGCAGGTGCGGCGGGCCGCCGGCCTCGTCGATATCTCGGCCTATTCGCGCTACGCGGTGTCGGGGCCAGGCGCCCAGGCATGGCTCGACCGGCTGCTCGCCTGCAAGCTGCCGAAACCGGGACAGGCGCGGCTCGCGCCGATGCTGGGTCCAGACGGGCGGTTGAAAGGCGACCTCACGGTGATCAACTGGGACGGCGGCGATTATTGGCTGATGGGCTCCTACTATCTCAGGGAATTCCACATGCGCTGGTTCGAGAGCCACGCGGCCGACGGCGTCACGGTCACCGATCTTTCCGACGCGATGAGCGGGTTCCTGCTGACCGGGCCGAACGCGCGCAAAATCCTGGAACGCACAACGCACCAGGACGTGTCCGCCGCGGCACTGCCGTTCATGGCCTGCGGGGCATTCGATATCGGCATGGTGCGGGCGCGGGTTGCCCGCCTTTCCATCGCCGGCGAGCTGGGCTTCGAAATCAGCTGCCCGGTGGCCATGCATGCCACGCTACGCGAGACGCTGCTTGCCGCAGGCGAAGGTCTCGGCCTGGCGGAGATCGGCTACTACGCGCTCAATGCGCTCAGGCTGGAGAAAAGCTTCGGCATCTGGTCGCGCGAATTCACGCAGGGCTACGCGCCTCGCCAGACCGGGCTCGACCGCTTCATCGCCTTCGACAAGGGCGATTTCATCGGCCGCGAGGCGGCGCTGAGGGAGCGACAGACGGGCACGTCTCAACGGATCGTGACGCTGGAGATCGATGCGCTCGACGCCGACGCCAGCGGCTTCGAGCCTGTCTGGCGCGACGGTCGGCGCGTCGGCTTCGTCACGTCGGGCGGATTTGGCTACACGATCGGCAAGAGCGTCGCGCTGGCGTTGGTGGACGACGATTCTGCCGAGGAGGGGACGGCGCTTTCGGTGCACATTGTCGGCGTCGAGCGGCCGGCGCGGGTTATCGCGGCTTCGCCTTACGACCCTGAAGGCAAGGCAATGCGGCAATGAGGAGGATTTCCGATGATCGATGAGGCGGCACGTGAGGCTAGGCGCGAGCGCAGGCGCGGACGCACGGGCGAGGCCGGCAGCGAAAGCAGTCGCCGGCCCAATTACCGGTCACTGAAGAACCCGTTCCTGCCGCAGCCGATCTTTTCGGACGACCAGGTCGCCTCGATCCACGACACGGCGCTGCGCGTGCTGGAAGAACTCGGCATCAAGGTGCTGCTGCCGCAGGCACGCGAGGTTCTCGCCCGCGCCGGCGCCCTGGTCGACCCGGATACCGACATGGTGCGCATCGGCCGCGACATGGTGGCGGCGGCGCTGGCCTCGGCGCCGAGGTCGATCCATGCCCGTGGCGGCGATCCTTCCCGCGATCTGACGCTCGAACTCGGGTCGATGACGTTTCTTGCCGGAAGCGGGGCGCCCAATGTCACCGATCTCGAGCGGGGCCGGCGGCCAGGCACGCTCGCCGCCTTCGAGGAGTTCATCAAGCTGGTGCAGCATTTCGATGTCCTGCATATGCTCGGTCCCTGCGTCGAGCCGCAGGATGTCGACAACCGGTTTCGCCACTATGCCGTCAATCGTGCACAGCTGACGCTGTCCGACAAGTTTCCCTTCGTGTTCGCTCGCGGCACGCCGCAAGTCGAGGACGGTTTCGAGATGCTGCGGCTGGCGCGCGGCCTTTCGGAGGAGGCATTCCGTTCGGACGCCTGGTGCTATACCGTCATCAACACCAACTCGCCGCGTCAGCTCGACATACCGATGGCGCAAGGCATCATCGATTTCGCCAATGCGGGGCAGGTCTCTATCATCACGCCGTTCTGCCTGGCGGGCGCCATGGCGCCGATAACCGTTGCCGGCGCGCTGACGCTACAGCATGCCGAAGCACTGGCCGGGCTGACGCTGGCGCAGATCGTGCGGCCCGGCGCGCCGGTCGTCTATGGCTCCTTCTCCTCCAACGTCGACATGAAATCCGGAGCGCCGGCCTTCGGCACGCCCGAACATGTCAAGGCAACGCTGGGCGCCGGTCAACTGGCGCGCTTCATCGGCCTGCCGTGGCGGTCCGGCGGCGGCAGCGCGGCCAACATCTCGGATGCGCAGGCCGCGCATGAGACGCAATTCGCATTGTGGGGCTCGGTTCTGGCCGGCGCCACGGTCTGCATCCATGCCGCCGGCTGGCTGGAAGGCGGCTTGAGCGTTTCACTGGAGAAACTGGTCACCGATGTCGAGGCGTTGCAGACGGTCGCCGAACTCTGCGCCGCGACGCCCGGCGACGACGATTCCATCGGCTTCGAGGCGATCGCCGAAGTGCAGCCGGGCGGCCATTTCTTCTCGGCCGGCCACACGATGGCGCGCTACCGCACCGCCTTCTACGAACCGCTGGTGGCGGACTGGTCGAATTTCGGCAATTGGACGCAAGGCGGATCGAAGACCGCGAGCGAACGCGCCACCGGCATTTGGCGGCGCATCCTTGCCGATTTCGAGCCGCCGGCTTCGGCCGCCGCCACGGCCGGCGTGCTCGACGAGTTCATCGCCCGGCGCACCGAAGAAGGCGGGGCGCCGCCCGTGTCATAAGGCCGATCGTCCCGGTTGTGATCCGGAACTTGCAGTGCCTTCCGCGCATTCATGGTTTGCGGCCGGTGCCCATCGGCACCGGCGAGCCATTTTGAGGGGAGGACCGACACCATGGGTTTCGATCAGTATCACGAACCGCCTGAGGAACTGTCGCAGAAGGTGCGGACCTTTGCCCGCATGATCACCTCGCTGATCGAGGAGGCGGAAGCGATCTCCTGGTACGAACAGCGCATGTCGGTGGAGAAAGATCCGCAGGCTCGCGCCATCATGAAGAACGCGCAAGGCGAGGAGTTCAAGCATTTCGGCATGGACCTGGAATTCCTGCTGCGCCAGAAGACGGATTGGCGGGCGGAACTGAAGGAAATCCTGTTCACCACGGGCGATATCGTCGAGGCCGGCGAGAAGGGCGAGAAGAAGGTGGACTGAGCACCTTCTTCGTCTCCATCAATCGCTGTCGCGCGCGATCAGCTCCAGCGGCCAGACCTCACGGATGATGCGCGGGCCTTCGGGGCCGGCGAAGGCGGGGAGCGAGGCCAGCAGCATTTCCGCCAGCCGCCGGCCCATTGCCTCCAGTGCCGGACGGAAGGCGGTCAGCGTCGGCGAGAAGTAGCGGCAGAGCGGCGTGTCGACGATGACGATCACGGCCATGTCATGGCCCGGCTTGATTCCCATCTCGGCCAGCGCCTTGCAGCCGCCAAGCGCCATCGCGTCATTGTTGAAGATGATGGCCGTCGGTGGGTCCTTGGAGCGCATGACTTGCGGCGTCACCTGGTAGCCGCCGGCCTCGTTGATGAAGCCGTCGGCGATCAGGTCGGGGTCGATCTCGATGCCGTGCCGCTTCAGCGCCTTGCGGTAGCCGTCGAGAAACAGGTAGCCGAAGTTGAGATCAAGTGAAGGGCGGATGGCGGCAATGCGCCGGTGTCCACGCGCCACCAGGCGGTCGACGGCTTCATCACCCGCCCTCTCGAAATCAATATCGAGAGAAGGATAGGTGTCGCCACCGGACTGACTTCGGCCAAGCGTGACGAAGGGAAAGCCTGCCTTGCTGAGATAATCAATCCGATCGTCTTCCCTTCGTGTATTGGCCAACACGACCGCATCGACCAAGCGCGTCTCAACCACGCGGCGCAACCGCTCCTGCTGATATTGGCCGGGCTCACCCATGACGACCATCAGATCGAGGCCATGCTCGGCGAGCTTCGCCTGCAGTCCGATCAGGAACGGGATGAAGAAGGGTTCGCCATATTGCTGGTCGCCCGGATGCGGCTGCAGCATGAAGGCGATCGAATGGGTGGCGCCTTGCCGCAGACTCCGGCCCGACTGGTTCGGGGAATAATTCAGCTTCTTGGCGGCTTCGAGCACGCGCTGGCGTGTGTCGGCATTGACATCGGCACGGCCGTTCAGCGCCCGCGACACGGTGCCGATCGAAATGTTCAGGTGACGGGCAAGGTCATGAATGCTGGATGCCAAAGGACAATTCCCCCGCCTTGGCCGGCGCAATTCCAGGAAAAGTGCGAAGCGGTTTTCCGCCCGGAATTGCGTCAAAACAAAGAGTTAGAGCAGTTCGCCGTTTGTTGAAAGGCTGAACTGCTCTAGCACCGGCTGCCGTTCAGGCCAAGGCTTCCGTATGGTTTTTGAGAAGCAGCCGATTGACATTCTACGCTATCGGGTGTGTTCTCGTAAACGTTTACGGAAAAACGTTTACGGTGATGCCGTGGACGCCGTGACATTCGGCCTGGAGGGGCCGGACGGGAGGAATGCCGAATGATGAAAGCCGTCCTCGTCGGCTGTGGTGCGATGAGCAGACAGTGGCTCGATGCCGCGAGGCAGATCGACGGGCTTGCCATTGTCGGGCTTGTCGACCTCGACGCCGAACGGGCGAAGGCGAGGGCGGGCGAATACGATCTCACCAGCGCCGTCATCGGCACCAGCCTCGACGCGGTGCTCGAGCAGACAAAGCCTGATGCGGTGTTCGATGTCGTTGTCCCCGCAGCCCGGCGCGATGTCGCTTTTGCCGCCTTTGCGCATAATTGCCATCTCTTGACCGAGAAGCCGCTGGCCGACAGTCCGCAGAACGCCCGCGCCATCATCGAGGCAGCCAAACAGGCAGGACGCGTTCACGCCGTCGTGCAGAACCGCCGTTACGTCGCCAATGTCAGGCGCATCCGGCGGTTTCTTCAGTCGGGCGCCATCGGCAATCCGACCAGCATCCATGCCGACTTCTTCATCGGGCCGCATTTCGGCGGCTTTCGCGAGGAGATGGCGCATGTGCTGCTGCTCGACATGGCGATCCACACATTCGACGCGGCCCGCTACATGGTCGCCGGCGAGCCGGCCGGCGTCCATTGCCAGGAATGGGAGCCGGCCAATTCCTGGTACCGGCAGGGCTCGTCGGCCAGCGCCGTCTTCGACCTCGGCGGCGGCAAGGTCTTCACCTATGCCGGCTCCTGGTGCGCCGCCGGTTTCCGCACCAGCTGGGAGGGCAGCTGGCGCATCGTCGCCGAACGCGGCAGCCTCATCTGGGATGGCCACGATGTGCTGAAGGCTGAAATGGTGGTCCCGGGCCGTGATGGGCTGCTGGACAAGACCGAGCCGGTCGAGGTTCCGCCGCTCGATCCCGCCGACCGCATCGGCGGCCATCTCGGCATCATCAGGGATTTCATGCACGCCATCGAGACCGGCACCGAGCCGGAGACGCATGGTGCCGACAACATCAAGAGCCTGGCCATGGTTTTCGGCGCCATCGAAAGCGCCGAGACTGGTCGGCGCGTCGCCATCGCAGAGGAAGCACAGTGATGCCCAACCCGCTTCTCGACATCCGGATCGGCACCATGGTGCGGGCCAATCTCGACGATCCGGCTGCCTATATCAGGCAGATCCTGCCGCTCGGCTTCGAGAGCATCCAGCCCTTCTTCTGGCAGACGCTTGGCGGCAAGGATTTGCCGCGGCTGGCCGGGCAGATCCGCGAGGCGATCGGCGACGCCGATGTCAGCGTGTCCACGCTCGGCGTGTTCGGCAATCCGCTGGAGAGCGGGGAGGTCGATCGCGGCGTGCTCGAGGCGTGGGAAACGGTGATCGACAACGCGCATCTGTTCGGCGCTTCGACGGTCAGCGGCTTCACCGGGCGCATTCGGGGCAAGAAGCTGACCGACAGCCTGCCGCGCTTCCGCGAGGTGTGGGGGCCGCTTGCAAAACGTGCCGCCGACAAGGGCGTGCGCATCGCTTTCGAGAACTGCGCCATGGACGGCAACTGGGCCGCCGGTGACTGGAACATCGCCCACAATCCGGATGCCTGGGAGCTGATGTTCAACGAATTGCCTGACGACAATCTCGGGCTGGAATGGGAACCCTGCCACCAGCTTGTGTACCTGATCGATCCGATACCGCAGATCCGCAAATGGGCGCCACGCATCTTCCATGTCCACGGCAAGGACGCGACGGTGCGCTGGGACGTCATCCGCGAGCATGGCGTGTTCGGCCGGCTGCCCTTCGTGCAGATGCGCACGCCAGGCTTCGGCGACAGCGACTGGACGCGCGTGATCAGCGAATTGCGGCTCGCCGGATACAAGGGCGCCATCGACATCGAGGGCTGGCACGACCCGGTCTATCGCGGCGACCTGGAGATCACCGGGCAGGCGCGGGCGCTGGAGTATTTAAAGCAATGCCGGGGAGGGCCCAGCTACCTGCCGAACCCGATGTGAGGAAAAGCCGGCGGGAGGAGCCGGCCAGCCAAGTGCGGCGCATTGCCGAAGCAAATGTCGAAAACCCTCGCGCTTGCGAGGACAAAAAGGGAGGAACTTGCATGAGCATCGCCAAAAGAACGACACTTCGCCTGACCGTCGCGGCAGCCGCCACGGCGCTCGCCGCCGCCATCTCGACACTGCCGGCCCACGCGCTCGACGCGCAATGGTGCAAGGACGTCCACATCCGCTTCTTCGTCGGCGGCGCCGAGGGCGACGCCTTCGGCACCATCGTCTACAACGGCGCCAAGCAAGCGGCGGCCGATCTCGGGCCGAAGGTCGATTACATCTTCTCGGGCTGGGACGTCGAAAAGATGGTGCAGCAATTGCGCGAGGCGGTCGCGGTCAAGCCCGGCGGCATCGCCATGATGGGCCATCCTGGTGACGCGGCGATCATGCCGCTGGCCGAACAGGCGCACAAGGACGGCATCAAGATGATGTACCAGAACGTACCGGTGCCGACGGTGACGGCGGCGTTCGGCGGCGGCTATGTCGGCGCCCAGCAGGAACAGCAGGGACGCGCGCTCGGCGCCGAGGCGTTCAAGCTGGCGGGGCTGAAAGCCGGCGACAAGGCGATCATGATCGGCCCGTTCGAGAATGAGAGTCGCGGCGCACGCGAGCGTGGAACAGTCGCCGCTCTGAAAGAGGCCGGCATCGATGTCGTTCAAATCAACTCCGCGACCGAGTGGGCAGCCGATCCGAATCTGGCGATCCCGGTGATCACCGCGGCACTCCTCAACAATCCCGGCGTCAAGGCGGTCGGCTATCCCGGCGGACAGATGCTCGGCAACGTGCCGACTTATATGCAGTCGGCGGGCAGGAAGCCCGGAGACATCTTCAATTTCGGCTTCGACACCAGCCCGCAGATCGTCGAGGCCTTCAAGGGCGGCTGGGTGCAACTGACGGCCGACCAGCAGCCGTTCATGCAGGGCTATCTGCCGATCCTCAGCCTCTGCCAGCAAGTGGTGCTGGGTCTGGCGCCGATGAATGTCGACACCGGCGCCGGCTTCGTCACGCCGCAGAACTACGAGATCGTCTCAGAGCTCGCCAAGCAGGCGCTGCGCTGACCTCCCAAGGCTGCCGGCCGGGCTCAGCCCGGCCGGCAGGACCGCCGGCGACGAGGCCGGCAAGCGACAATGAAAAGCGAGGATCCGATGGCCGAACGCATCATCGAACTGCGCGACATCAAGAAGTCCTATGGCCAGGTCTATGCGCTGGGCGGGGTCGATCTCAGCGTCGACCGCGGCGAGGTGGTCGGCCTGATCGGCGACAATGGCGCCGGCAAATCGACGCTGATCAAGATCCTGTCCGGCGTCGTCAGCCCGACCAGCGGCGACATACTGGTGCGCGGCCAGCCGGTGAGCGGATGGAGCGCGGCGCGCTCGCGCGACGCCGGCATCGAGACGGTGTTCCAGGACCGGGCGCTGGCGGTGCAGCAGACCATCGTGCGCAACATCTTCATGGGCCGCGAACTCACCGGCTTCATGGGCTTTCTCAGGGTTAACAAGGAGATCGAGGAGGCGAGCCGGCTGATGCGCGACATCGGCTTCACCTCGAAGGTGTTCACGCCGCATTCGATCGTCGGCCAGCTTTCGGGCGGCGAACGCCAGGGCGTGGCGATCGCGCGCGCCATCTACAAGCAGGCGGAGCTGATCATCCTCGACGAGCCGACGACGGCGCT
Organism: Mesorhizobium opportunistum WSM2075; assembly: GCF_000176035.2. Lineage (NCBI taxonomy): Bacteria > Pseudomonadati > Pseudomonadota > Alphaproteobacteria > Hyphomicrobiales > Phyllobacteriaceae > Mesorhizobium > Mesorhizobium opportunistum. The sequence continues at coordinate 3,688,923 of NC_015675.1, forward strand.
GTCGCTGACCGAGACCGCCAAGGTCTTCCATTTCGTGCGCCAGGTGCGGGCGAGCGGCCGCTCGATCCTGTTCATCGGCCACAACATCCATCATGTCTTCGACATTGCCGACCGCTTCGTGGTGCTGGACCGGGGCAAGGTGGCGCTGACCACTGACCGCAGCCAGGTCAAGTCGGCCGAGGAGCTCATCAATTTCATGGAAGACGTGGCGCATCCGGGCGGACTGCCCGGACTGCACGATGGCGGCGAAACGGAGCAGAGAGCGCGATGAGCAAGGCCATGGAACCCGATCTGCAAAGCCCCTTCAGCGGTTCAAGCGTCGACACGGTTGGCAAGGAATGGCGGCATCCGTCCGATCACTGGCTGCGCGGCTTCGTCATCGACAACCGTGCTTCGCTCGGCACGCTCGCCGTGTTCATCGTCATGATGGCGGTGTTCATGATCGCCAACCCGACCGTGTTCACCACCTGGTATCTCTACAGCTCCGTGCTCACGACGCTCCCCGTCGCGCTGTTCGTGGTGGTGCCGCTGGTCTTCGTCGTCACCTGCGGTGAGATCGACCTGTCGTTTCCGGCGACGATGGGTTTTGCTTCCTGGGTGTTCGCGCTGGTGGTGCAGGCCGGCTACGATCCGTTCCTTGGCATTGCGGCGGCATTGGTCACCGGCGTGCTGCTCGGCTTCCTCGTCGGGTCACTGGTCGTCTATGGCGGGCTATCGTCGCTGATCGCCACGCTCGGCATGAACTTCCTGCTGCGCGGCCTGATCCAGATCATCAACGAGGGCAGGTCGATGGCGCTGACCGGCCTTGCCGACACCTCAGCCTACAAGATCTTCTCCAGCCAGGTCTACGGCATCCCGGTGCAGATCTTCTGGGCCATCGCTTTCGTCGTGCTGTCGGCAATGCTCTACAACCGCCACCGCTTCGGCGCGCAGGTCAAGGTGATCGGCGACAATCCCGACAGCGCCAAGCAGATGGGCATCGACGTCAAATGGGTGCGGGTGAAGGTGTTCGTCTTCGTCGGCATAGGTGCCGCGATCGCCGGAACGTTTTCGGTGATGATCAATTTCACCTGGTGGCCGACCGCCGGCGACGGCTACCTGCTGCCGGTGCTGGCCTCGGTATTCGTCGGCGGCACCCCGACCTGGGGCGGCATCGGCACGGTCGCCGGTGGAGCCATCGGCGCGGTGACCGTGTCGTTCATCCAGACCGGCGTCGTGGCGGCGGGCCTGAGCGGCTTCTACGTGCAGTTCTTCAACGGCCTGATCATCATCCTGTCGCTGCTGGGGCACAAGTGGAACCAGGCAAGGTATCGGTGAGGGGCGCTGCCGACCCTACATCGCTGCGGCGTTAGCAAAAGAACTAGTGGATTGCTTCGGGCCAGTTTAGAGCAGCCACTCGATATGCTAGAACGTTCCTGCTTTGGGGAACGTTCGATGAAAATACTTGCGCCAGATGTCGAGCAAGCAGTTGCAGCCAGTGAGGATATTTTTGGCCGCGACTTGTTTGGTGATGGGCTCCTGAAGGTTTTCGATCTCAGTGATGATCCACTAGTTGTCGCGCTCGATGAGCCATGGGGATCAGGAAAAACAGTCTTTGCAAGACGTTTGGCTAGCAGAGCGAGAGATCAGAAATTCAAGGTTGTCTATTTTGATGCGTTTAAACACGACTATGACCCAGACGTCTTTGTTTCGCTTGCTTCGCAGATTATCGAAGAAACGGGAATAAGGCCAAAAGAGAAAAAGGAACTTAAGGCAAAAGCAAAAGACGTAGCGAAGATTGTTGGACTGGTTGCTATAAAGGGTGCTATTCGTGGGCTTACAGCCGGTGTTGTTCGAGCTTCTGATTTCGAAGACGCAAATGAAGACGTAGCCAATGAAGTGGGTAAAGAAATCGAGGCTGAACTCGACAAAATTATTGATAGTCGATTAGAAAGTGCAAAAACGGAGCAAAGAGCATTCGAAGTCTTTCGTCAGACCCTTTCGACTCTAATGTCGACAGGTGACAGCGACAAGCCTCTTATATTTATTGTAGATGAACTTGATAGATGTAGGCCGACATATGCTTTGTCGGTTCTGGAGACGATAAAGCACTTATTCTCAGTCAAGAACGTTCACTTTTTGCTCGTTTGCCAGCTCGATCAGCTCTCGGCAGCGACCAGAAAAATGTATGGATCCGAGATAGACGCGAGTTTGTATCTTGAGAAATTTGTTCATTTCAGAGTCACATTTCCACAATTCGAAAAAAGAGAGAAAGATCGGCTTCTAAAGAGATTTGTCCTAGATGTTCTCAAAGCAATGCCCGATGATGATGAATCCGGCCGTTTGAAGGACGGGTTCGCGGAATTTATTTCACTTGTTTGGGAGCGAGGGGAATATTCTCTCCGTCGAATCGAGCGTCTTTGCACACTGTTTGGGCTGTGTCTGGCTTTTACGAACAAGAAAACTATCCGCCATCCGGCATTAATACACATACTTTGTGATTTGAAACTTTCGTCTCCGATGTTGTTTGCTAAGGCAAAAACGGGGACCTTGAACTATCTAGATGTAAAGAATTTCTATCGATTTTCAGATGATTTAGATAAAAGGAATAATAAACTAGATTGGTATTCTCTCAACTGGAGGTATTTTTTGTCATCCACTGAAGAATTAAAAGGGATGGATGTTAGCGGGTTTCGAGACAGTTCGTTTTACTATAATATCGAAAGAGAGGATGTAGTTCGTTTTCTGGCCAATAATATTGTAGAACGATTTGCATTCCCGACTTGAACTTCACACCGCCGCGACGAACCCGTCCAGAACGCGTTTCTGGCCGGCCTTGTCGAAGTCGATGGTCAGCTTGTTGCCTTCGATGGCCGCAATGTTGCCGTTGCCGAATTTCTGATGGAAGACGCGGTCGCCGACGCTGAAGGCGGATGGCGTGTCGGAGACGGATTTGGCGACCAGTTCGCCGTCGATGGTACGGCCCTTGATCGAGGTGCGGCCGGCGCCGTAGCCACTGTCGGTCTCGCCATAGCCGATGCGCTCGACCTGATGGCCGGAGCGCGTGCCCCAGTTGCGGTCGGTCGCCTCGGTGCGGTTGGCCTGCGCGCGCTGCCAGCCCGGCGTCGAATAGGTGTTTGAGAAGGCGCCGGATTTTTCGGTGTTGGCACCGACATTGTCGAAGCGCGAGGCGCCGTACGGGTTCTGTCTTCCTGGTCCCTGGCCGCCGCCACGGCCCGATGCGAACGAGCCGCCGCCATAGGGATTGCCGTAGCCGCCATAGGAATTGCCGGCTTCGGCGACCTCGACATGGGAGTTCGGCAGTTCCTCGAGGAAGCGCGACGGGATGGTCGATTGCCAGAGGCCGTGGATGAGGCGGTTGGAGACGAACCAGATATGCAGGTTCTTCTTGGCCCGCGTCAGCCCGACATAGGCCAGCCGCCGCTCTTCCTCCAGCCCTGAACGGCCGCCTTCGTCGAGCGCGCGCTGGTGCGGGAACAGGCCTTCCTCCCAGCCGGGCAGGAAGACGGTCTCGAATTCGAGGCCCTTGGCCGAATGCAGCGTCATGATCGAGACGGCGTCGAGCCCGGCATTCTGCTCGGCATCCATGACCAGCGCGACATGTTCGAGGAAGGAGCGCAGCGACTCGTACTCCTCCATCGAGCGGACCAGTTCCTTGAGGTTCTCAAGCCGGCCGGGGGCTTCGGCCGAGCGGTCGTTCTTCCACATGTCGGTGTAGCCGCTCTCTTCGAGAATTGTCTCGGCGAGTTCGGTATGCGGCGTGGTTTCCAGCGCCTTCTGCCAGCGTTCGAAATTGGCGGCGACCTCGCGCAGCGCGGCGCGCGGTTTCGGCTTCAGCTCGTCGCTTTCGGCGAGGTTGGCGGCAGCCTCCAGCATCGGGATGCGCAGCGCCCGCGCCGTGTCGTGGATCTGGCGGATGGTGGCTTCACCCAGCCCGCGCTTGGGCACGTTGACGATGCGCTCGAAGGCGAGGTCGTCGCCGCCGTTGGCGACGACGCGGAAGAAGGCCAGCGCGTCGCGGATTTCCATGCGCTCGTAGAAACGCGGACCGCCGATGACGCGGTAGTTGAGGCCGAGCGTGATGAAGCGATCCTCGAAAGCGCGCATCTGGAAGGACGCGCGGACAAGGATCGCCATGTCGTTCAGATTGTGCTTCTGGCGCTGGTAGGCCTCGATGGTCTCGCCGATGGCACGCGCTTCCTCCTCGGAATCCCAGGCGGCGTGGACGTTGACCTTGCCGTCCTCGGGATCGTTGCGATCGGTGAACAGCGTCTTGCCGAAGCGGCCCTCATTGTAGGCGATGAGATGGGAGGCAGCGCCCAGGATGTGCGCGGTGGAGCGGTAGTTGCGCTCCAGCCTGATGATGGTGGCGCCGGGAAAATCCTTGTCGAAGCGCAGGATGTTGTCGACCTCGGCGCCGCGCCAGCCATAGATCGATTGATCGTCGTCGCCGACGCAGCAGATGTTGACGGTGGCCGGACGCGGATTTCCCTCCCCCTTGAGGGGAGGGTGGCCGGGCGAAGCCCGGTCGGGTGGGGTCCTCGCGGCAGTGCGCGACGCTGCAGCGGTGCCTTCTGGGGCGACCCCCTCCGCCCGCTTCGCGGGCACCTCCCCCTCGAGGGGGGAGGATTGCGGCCGCTGCGCCAAGAGCCGCAGCCACATGTACTGGGCGGTGTTGGTGTCCTGGTATTCGTCGACGAGGATGTATTTGAAGCGCCTGTGGTAGTCCTTCAGCACGTCCGGATTGGCGCGGAAGATGCGGATCGGATGGCACAGAAGATCGCCGAAATCGCAGGCGTTCAGCGTCTGCAGGCGTTCCTGGTAGGCCTTGTAGAGCTCACGGCCCTTGCCGTTGGCAAAGCTGCGCGCGTCGCCCTCGGCGATGTCGGCCGGACCTTGGCCCTTGTTCTTCCAGCCGTCGATCATCTGGGCGAACTGCTTGGCCGGCCAGCGCTTGTCGTCCAGACCCTCGGCCTGGATCAGCTGCTTGATCAGCCGCACGACGTCGTCGGTGTCGAGGATGGTGAAGTCGGATCTCAGGCCGGCAAGCTCGGCGTGGCGGCGCAGCAGTTTCACGCCGATCGAGTGGAAGGTGCCGAGCCACGGCATGCCCTCGACATTGCCTTCGCCGATCAGGATGCCGATGCGCTGCTTCATCTCGCGCGCGGCCTTGTTGGTGAAGGTCACCGCAAGGATCTGCGACGGGAAGGCTTTGCCGGTGGCGAGGATGTGGGCGATGCGGGTGGTCAGCACGCGGGTCTTGCCGGTGCCGGCGCCGGCCAGCACCAGAACCGGGCCTTCGGTGGTTTCCACCGCCAGCCGCTGTTCGGGATTCAAACCCTTGAGATAGTCGGGCGCGTTGTTCTGGCCGCCGCGGGCGGCCATGGCGCGCGCGGCAATGCCCGACGGGGCCGTGGGCCGCGCATTGGGTTCGTCGAAAAAGGGCATGTCTTCGGAAAAGCCGGACATCTTCCCCCCGAATGTAGTGATTCGGGAGGGAAAGACCAGAAGTGTCTACGTTTTGTTCCCGGTAAAGTGGCTTATCCGGCCGCCTAGCCAGCGGACGATCGGCCTGCCCAGCGTTTGCAGCAGGGGAGACAGCCCCTATCACGCCGCATGGCTCAAGCTTGACAGGCGGGGCGGGCGGAGGAAAGTTGTGTTCCGGGCGGCAACGCAATGCCGGGTTGCCCATGGCCGCGCCGCAGCGCGAACAGTCGAAGGAGTATCATCTTGGCTGTCACCATCACCTCCCTCGTTCTTTTTCTGCTTGGCCTGGCGCTTGGCGCCGGCGGCATCTGGTTGGCTTCGCTGGGCGGCAGTTGGTATTACATCATCGCCGGTCTCGCCTTCCTGATCGCCGCTTGGCTGCTCTACCGGCGCCGCTCCACGGCACTGTGGCTCTATGCGGCGATCGTGATCGGCACGCTGGCCTGGGCGGTCTGGGAAATCGGCTTCGACTGGTGGGAACTCGGCCCGCGCGGCGGCATCATCGTGCTGGTGGCGCTGTGGCTGCTGACGCCGTGGGCGAGGCGGGGGCTTGCCGGTCCCGACGGGCGCGCACCGCTGATCCTGGCGGTGCTGGCGTCGCTGGCGGTGGCCGGCTATTCGATGACCACGGACCCCAAGGACATCGCCGGCGCGCTCGACACCGATAAGGTGACCCCCAACGCCAATCTTGGCGGCGATGTGCCGGCCGGCGAGTGGCACTATTACGGCCGCACGCAATTCGGCCAGCGCTATTCCCCGCTCGACCAGATCACGCCGGACAATGTCGCCAACCTGAAGCCAGCCTGGACCTACCGGACCGGCGACGTAAAGGGGCCTGACGATGTTGGCGAGACCACCTATCAGGTCACGCCGCTGAAAGTCGGCGACACGCTCTACATCTGCACGCCGCACAATTTTGCCATCGCGGTCGATGCGGCGACCGGCAAGGAAAAATGGCGCTACGATCCCAAGATCAAGCTCGACAAGGATCGCCAGCACCAGACCTGCCGTGGCGTATCCTATTATGCCGATGCCGCAGGCGCTGCCGGGCAACCCTGCGCCACGCGCGTCTACCTGCCGACCTCGGATGCGCGGCTGATCGCGCTCGACGCCGCCAACGGGCAGGTCTGCCCCGCCTTCGCCGAGGGCGGCACGCTCAACCTTCTGACAGGGATGCCGTACCCGAAGTCGGGCTATTATTACTCGACTTCGGCGCCGCTGATCGCGGGCGGCAAGATCATCGTCGGCGGCGCGGTCAACGACAATTATTCGACGCAGGAGCCGTCCGGCGTCATCCGCGCCTATGATGCCGCCACCGGCAAATTGCTGTGGAACTGGGATTCCGGCAATCCGGACCAGACGACGCCGCTGGCGCCCGGCCAGACCTACACCGCCAACTCGCCCAACATGTGGTCGACGCCGAGCGCCGACGAGAAGCTCGGCCTGCTCTATGTGCCGCTCGGCAACCAGACGCCGGACCAACTCGGCATGGGCCGCAGCGACAATGTCGAGAAGTTCTCCTCCTCGATCACCGCGCTCGACCTCAACACCGGACAGTTGAAATGGGTGCGGCAGACCGTACATCACGACCTGTGGGACATGGACGTGCCGGCGCAGCCGACCCTGATCGACATCACCAAGGCCGACGGCTCGATCGTGCCGGCCCTGGTCGGGCCGACCAAGCAGGGCGATCTCTATGTGCTCGACCGGCGCAGCGGTGAGCCGGTGATCGCGGTCAAGGAAGTGCCGGCGCCAGGCGGCGCCATCGAAGGCGACCACACATCGCCGACCCAGCCGGCGTCGGACCTCTCCTTCAACCCGAAGCCGCTGACCGATGCCGACATGTGGGGCATCACCATGTTCGACCAGCTGGCCTGCCGGATCGCTTTCCACAAATTGCGCTATGAAGGCCGCTACACGCCGCCCTCGCTGCAGGGATCGCTGGTCTATCCCGGTAATTTCGGCACCTTCAACTGGGGCGGCGTGGCGGTCGATCCGGTGCGGCAGGTGATGTTCGGCATGCCGACCTATCTCGCCTTCACGTCGAGACTCGTTCCGCGCGCGGACGTGCCGGCGCCGGGCGACGACACCAAGGGCAGCGAGCAGGGGCTGAACCGCAATGACGGCGCTCCCTATGCGGTGGTGATGGGACCGTTCCTGTCGCCGCTCGGCATTCCCTGCCAGGCGCCGCCCTGGGGCTATGTCGCCGGCGTCGATCTCAGGACCGGCGCGATCGCCTACAAGCACCGCAACGGCACCGTCTACGACATGACGCCACTGCCGCTGCCGCTGAAGGTCGGGGTGCCCGGCATTGGCGGGCCGATGATCACCGCCGGCGGCGTCGCCTTCCTGGGTGCTGCGGTCGACGATTATCTGCGCGCCTATGATTTGACATCGGGCAAGCAGCTCTGGCAGGCACGGCTGCCGGCCGGCGGGCAATCGACGCCGATGACCTATACGGTGGCGGACGGGCGCCAGTTCGTGGTCATCGTCGCCGGCGGCCACGGCTCGGTCGGCACCAAGCCCGGGGATTACGTAATGGCCTACGCGCTGCCGAAGTAGGCGGCGGGCAACACCAAATCGTTGGTGCTAGCCGAGCCCCAAATGGCCCTTCAGGCTGGGCACCGAGCCGAGCACCTGGTTGGTCAAATCGGGGCCAGCGGCGGCTTCGGCCTGCTGGACCAGCGTTTCGCCGGCCTTCTGGATTTGCGCCATGTCGAGGCCGGATGCCTTGAGCGCGGCGAGGCCGTTGACCAGCGCGCCGGCCTTTTCGCCGAGGACGCCGCCAAGGGCGCCCTGCAGCGACGACAGGAAGCCGCCACCGCCGCCGGCAGGGGCGGCGGCCATGACATCATATTTCTGCGCCAGCGCATCGGCGCCCGGGATCTTGGCGAAGAAGGACGAAGCGCTGGTGCCTTCCGCTTCGTGCTCGAGCACCGAGAAAATGGTGCCGACGACTTTTTCCGTCGTTGCCTGGTCGAGACCCGCCTTCTGCGAAACGGTGTTCACGATGTCCTGTACGTCCATGACTTCACCTCAACCTTGGGTTTTTCGTGTTTGCCGGATAGCGCTGGCTGCGAACCTTGACCGTCGACTTCTTGACCATGGACTCGCGGCTCGCCGCGACAATTGTCGCGCGCATCGCCGGTATGGCGGCGGCAATCATGAAGGCGGTTGCAAGGATCGGCATGGTCATCGTTTCCTCCAGGCCGCGCCATCGGGCGGCCGATCAGCCAGTTTCCCCTACTATTGTGGCAGCGCCATCAAGATTGTCGATGATGACAAAAACGTGATGAGAGATGAGATCCGTCGTCTGGGCGCCGATCGCTGGGCGGACCGATGTCACTGTCCCGTGACTGGACGATGAGAGGCTGGCCCCTATCTTGCGGACGGCAGGGACAGTCCAGCCCGGAGGAGTGCGCCATGACCGACGTCACCACCACACCCGTGATCACCCAGGCGATGATCGACGCCTATGACGAATACACGCATCTGACGCTCGACCGCCGCCGCTTCATGGAACAACTGAGCAGGCTTGCCGGGTCGGGTGCGGCGGCGGCCGCGATCGCGCCGCTTTTGGCCGCGAACTCCGCCCAGGCGGCGATCGTTGCCGAAAACGATGCCCGCGTGAAAGGCGAGGACATCACCTATCCCGGCAGCGGCGGCGAGATGAAGGGCTATCTGGTCAGACCGGCAAACCAGACAGGCAAGGTCGGCACCGTCATCGTCATCCATGAAAACAGGGGGCTCAACCCGCATATCCGCGACGTTGCCCGGCGCGTGGCGCTGGAAGGGTTCGTGGCGCTGGCGCCCGATTTCCTGTCGCCGCTCGGCGGCACGCCCGCCGACGAGGACAAGGCGCGCGACATGTTCACCACGCTCGACCCGGCACAGGCCGTCGCCAACGGCGTTGCCACCGTCGCCTTCCTCAAGGCCGACAAGGACGGCAACGGCAAGGTCGGCGCCATCGGCTTCTGCTGGGGCGGCGGCACCGCCAACATGCTGGCCGTCAATGCCCCCGACCTTGCCGCCAGCGTCGCCTATTACGGCATGCAGCCGAAGGCCGCGGACGTGTCGAAGATCAAGGCGGCATTGCTGCTGCACTATGCCGGGCTCGACGATCGCACCAATGCCGGCATCGACGCTTTCAAGAAGGAACTGGATGCCGCCCATGTCGAATACAAGGTCTATGTCTATGAAGGCGCCAACCATGCCTTCAACAACGACACCTCAGCGGCGCGCTACGACAAGAAGGCGGCCGATCTCGCCTGGGGCCGGACGATCGCTTTTTTGAAGGAGAAACTGGCGTAGGTGTCTAATCCGTCCTCGCCGGCTTGTGGAAGGCGACGCCGGCGACCACCAGCGCGATGCCAACACAATCGCTGAAGCCGGGTATCTGGCGCAGCACGATGACGCCGATCAGCGTTGCCGTGACCGGGAGCAGCGACAGCATCAGCGCAAAGCTCGAACGCGGCAGCCGCGACATGGCGAGCTGATCGCAGATGTAGGGAATGACCGAGGAACAGATGCCGACGCCGATGGCGGCGATGAGCAGCGGCGGCGAGAAGAAGGCGGGCAGCGCGTCGGTAAAGCCGATCGGAAGCACGACCAAGAAGGCGACTGCCATGGCTGCTCCCAGGCCCGCTATGCCGTCACCGGCGCCGGCGCGGGCGACGCGGTGGCCGAGCACGATGTAGCCGACAAAGAGCGCGCCGTTGAGGAAGGCCCAGAACAGCCCGAGCGGATCGCTGGACCACTTCACGTCGATCAGCAGCAAGGTGCCGGTGACGGCTATCGTCAGGGCGGCCAGGTTGCGGACGCTCCTGAGGCCGACCAGCGCGACGCCGATTGTGCCGACGAATTCGATCGCTGCCACCAGCGAGATCGGCAACCGGTCGAGCGCCAGGTAGAACGCGCAGTTCATCACTGCCAAGCAAGCGCCGAAGGCCAGCAACAGCAGCCGGGTTTGGGGATCGGCGCGGGCGAAGGTCCGCCACGGGCGCGTCAGCGGTGCGAAGATCAGCGCGGCGGTGGCGATGCGCAGCCACGCCATGCCGAGCACGCCGACATGCGGGAAAAGCAGCACCGCGAAAGCCGGGCCCAGATAGTGGAAGACGGCGCTGACGCCGAACCAGACATGCGGCGGCAGTTTTGCCGCCAGGAGCATGGGGCCGCCGAGGGCAGGGCTGGCAGCAGGCGCTTGCGTTCGATCGTTCATCGGATCAGTATCGCAGGCGGTTTTTCCTAATCACATGGGGAGCGACCGGCCTGTCTGGCATGTTCCTTACCGGAAGCAAGGATTTTTCCGTGAAACGCCTTCGAACCGAAAACATCGATCTCGATGCCGCGGACATGAAGATCCTGCGCCTGCTGGAAAAGGATGCGCGCGCCAGCACGGCGGAGCTGGCGCGCGCGGTCGGCCTGTCGGCACCGAGTGTCGCGGAGCGGATCAAGCGGCTGCAGGAGAACGGCGTGATCGAAGCCTATTGCGTCAGGATCAATCCCGCCGCCCTTGGCCTGAAGCTGTCGGCGTGGCTGCGGATCCGGCCGGTGCCGGGGCAATTGTCCGTGGTGGCCGACATCATCCGCGAGCTACCGGAGATCGCGCAATGCGACCGGGTGACCGGGGAGGACTGTTTCATTGCGCTCGCGCATGTCGGCTCGGTAACGGAGCTGGAACGGGTGATCGACCGGATCATCCCCTACGCGATGACCAACACGGCCATCATCCAGTCGTCGCCGGTGGTGGCGCGCTCGCCGCTGGCTGCGATCAAAAGATCGGCGTAGACCGGGGCGCAATTCGAGAGATGCTTGTTGATGGGTTGCGCCGCCCCTCATCTGCCTGCCGGCATCTTCTCCCCGTATAGTGACGGGGAGAAGGGGCTGGCCGCAATGTCGGCGCTTGTTCTGCAATGCTGGTGATTGGCGAAGCTGCCGGTGACAGCGTCCTTCTCCCCGTCACTATACGGGGAGAAGTGCCCGGCAGGGCGATGAGGGGCAGCACTGACCTATCGAAAATGGTAGCCGGGATGCCTACCCATCGGTGCTAAGCATGCCCGCGCTTCAGGCGGGCGCGCTTCAGAATGCTGCGCCAGCGGATCATGTCGAACGGGATCGGTTCGTTGTTGTTGGCGATATGGAAGATCTCGTTGTCGACGTTCTTGAGCGAACGCCAGAAATCATAGTCGGTGATGCGCGGATCGGCGGCCAGCCTGTCTACCTCGACCTTGATGTCGGTTTTCATGCACGTTCCTCGAACCGGCTCCGCCCGCCGCCCGTATAACAACCCGTGCGGACCTTTTCTGCCGCTCCGCTGAGTCGTTCAACGGCCCAATTGGCTTGTTCCCGTTAAAACCTCGGTAAGGTTAACGCCGTGGCGAGGCTGCTTCAAGAACCGGCGCCAGCCGATTTGCAGGTTCTTCCATTTTGAGCTGCCGGTGTGGCTTTGATGCCCAATTCGCTGGACGCGGTGACAGTGTCAGCTCGCCCTATTTGCGCTTGATCCCGATCGAGCGGCCGGCACGCTCCGGCATCGGCAGCACCGAATGGGCTGAACGCATGGCTTCGACCTTGGCCAGCACATCGGCGGGGAAGGGCGCGACCTTCGGCCCCGACATGTCGACATGCAGTGACAAGGTCTCGGAGGTGGCGGCGAGCCAGCCGTCGACATGGCGGATTTCCTGATAGGCTCTCAGCCGCTTCTCGTCATGGTCGATCAGCTGGAAGGAGACCTGGACCTTATGGTCCAGATGCAGCTCCTGCACGTAGCAGACATGGACTTCGGCGGTGTAGATGGTGAGCCGCCGCTCTTTCACATAGTCCAGCCCCATGCCCATCGCCTCGAAGGCCTCGTCCGAGCTGCGGTCGAACAGCACGTTGTAGTAGGCCATGTTGAGATGGCCGTTGTAGTCGATCCAGTCTTTTTCGATGTCCATGGGCCTGGAGACGAACGGGGCGGGGATGGACATGGAAACTTCCTTGTTCTGGCGCTGGACAGAGCGTGGCTACGGAGACTACGCATCCATAATCGCATAACAAGCGTGGACACTGGTCCATTCGCGGAGGAATTCATGGCTCTGAGCGACCTCAATCCCGTCGAACGCAACGAGGAAGGCATCGCGGCGGTGCTCGGCATCCTCAAGCAGCGGCTCGGCGAGCGCTTCCAGACCGGCGAGGCCATCCGCTCGCAGCACGCGCACACCACCACTTACATCCCGACGCAGGCGCCCGATGGCGTCGCTTTTCCGGAGACGGCGGCCGAGGTGCAGGAGATCGTGCGCGCCTGCGCGGCTCACCGCGTGCCGGTGATCGCCTTCGGCGTCGGTTCGTCGCTGGAGGGCCACACCAATGCACCGGGCGGTGGTATCTCGGTCGATACGTCGCGCATGAACCGGATTCTTTCGGTCAATCCGCAGGATCTCGACTGCACGGTCGAGCCCGGGGTGACACGCGAGGATCTCAACCGGCATCTGCGCGACACCGGCCTGTTCTTTCCGATCGATCCGGGCGCCAATGCCTCGCTCGGCGGCATGGCGGCGACGCGGGCGTCCGGCACCAACGCCGTGCGCTATGGAACGATGCGCGAGAACGTGCTGTCGCTGACCGCCGTCATGGCCGACGGCGAGACGGTGACGACCGGCAAAAGGGCGAAGAAAAGTTCTGCCGGCTATGATTTGACGCGGCTCTTGGTCGGCTCGGAAGGCACGCTCGGCATCATCACCTCTCTGACACTGAGGCTGCAAGGCATTCCGCAGGCGATCTCGGGTGGCGTCTGTCCGTTTCCGAGCGTCGAGTCGGCCTGCAACGCCGTCATCGCGACGATCCAGATGGGCATCCCGGTGGCTCGCATCGAACTGGTCAATGCGCTGCAGATGCGGGCGATGAAGACTTATTCAAAGCTCGATTATCCCGAGAGCCCATGCCTGTTCGTCGAATTCCACGGCAGCGATGCCGGCGTCGCCGAGCAGGCCGAGACCTTCGGCATGATCGCGGAGGAAAATGGCGGCGGACCGTTCCTGTGGACCAGCGTCGCCGAGGAGCGGACCAAATTGTGGAAGGCCAGGCACGACGCCTACTGGTCGTCGCTGACATTGCGGCCGGGCGCCAAGGGCCTGTCGACAGATGTCTGCGTGCCGATCTCGCGCTTTGCCGAATGCGTCACCGAAACGGAAGCCGATATCGCCGAGATGGGGCTGATCGCGCCGATCGTCGGCCATGCCGGCGACGGCAATTTCCACGTGCTGGTGCTGATGGACGTCAACGACCCCAAGGAGATCGAGCTGTCGGAAAAATTCGTCTCGCGGCTTAACATGCGGGCGATCGCCATGGATGGCACCTGCACTGGCGAGCATGGCATCGGTCAGGGCAAGATCGGCTTCCTGCGCCACGAACTCGGCCACGGCGTCGATATCATGCGCACCATCAAGCAGGCGCTTGACCCACAAAACATCATGAATCCGGGCAAGATATTGCCGCGAGACTAGCCAGTCCTTCGACGCAAGGTTCGCATGCGGCTTTGTCTTTGACCGAACCACGCTTCGAGCCGAGATCGGGCGCACAATGGAACCGCCCGCACCTTCGGAACCGATTCCCGGCTTTCCCGTTGCGGCAACCAACGGATATCGTCAAAGCGGAGCGGCCTCCCATGGACTGGAAAGGCGTCTGGAAGAATCAATACGGTTCCATTGTCGAGATCACCGATGATGCGGACAATCGTATATCGGGATCGTTTCGAACCGCGCTGCCGGATAGCGGATTCCATGGCCAGGAAATTCCGATTTTGGGCGTCCACCGCGGCGACTGCATCAGTTTTGCCGGCGGCGGGAAAACGGCGGTCGGGGATGCGGTCGTTTCCTATACCGGCCTTCTTCGGGAGGGAAAGATGGAGACGTTGTGGTTTGTCGTCTCGGATGCGGCGATAAAGGCCAACGGCGAGGGCCAACCCGCGAAAATCGAAAAACTGAATTGGTGGCGTTCGATGTCGACCAGCGCGGACACGTTCCAAAGAGGCTAGTCCCGATGGCAGGGGAAGCCATTTGGCCCCGCTGGTCGCCGAATCCGGAGCGCTAGCGTGCGGCCGCAGGCTGCTCCTGCGCGTCCTGGACAAGGGCCTGCAGCATGGGTCGTGTCGGGGCGAAGAAGGTCGTGCCCGTGTGCGGCGTGGAGACATCGAGCAACCGGTCGTAGGCGCCCGGCGGGTCGCCGAGATACATGCGCTGCAGCATCTTTTCGGTGACCCAGAGATACCGGGAATAGCCGATGAAGTAGGTGCCGAACTCGTTCTGCCCCGGCCTGCCGAACGGCATGTTGTCGCGCAATATATCGTACTCGTTGCCGTCGGCATCCTCGATGGTGGCCAGCGACTTGTGGGACTTGCGCGGCGCGTCGTCATCGTCGATTTCGATGTTGTCGATCTTGGTGCGGCCGATGATCGCCTCCTGCTCGGGCGTTGGAATGCGCGCCCAGGCCTGGAGATCGTGCAGGTATTTCTGGACGACGACATAGCTGCCGCCGGCAAAGCCGGCATCCTCGTCGCCGACCAGTGCCGAGGCGGGCAGGTCGAGGCCGGTAGGGTTGGCCGTGCCGTCGACGAAACCGAGCAGGTCGCGGGCGTCGAAATAGCGAAAGCCCGTGACTTCGTCGACGACGGTCACACCAGGGCCAAGCCTGTCGAGCAGGATACGCTCGAACTCGAAGCACATGTCTGATCGTTCGGCGCGGATGTGGAAGAGCAGGTCGCCCGGTGTCGACGGGGCGGAATGGACCGCGCCCTTGATCGGCGCGAATGGTTTCAGCTCCAGCGGCCGCCGATCGGGGCTGAGGCGATCCCAGAGGGCGCGGCCGATGCCGGCGATGCAGGACAGGCGGCCGCCGAGGTCGCGGAACCCGACATTCTTGACCAGGTCGTCAAGGTCGCCGAGCGCGGAACAAATCCTGGCGAGAGCCGGCGGTTCATCGGCGACGGTGACGACCAGAAAAATCGCCGACTGCGAAAGCGGGGCATCGACGCTTTGCGCATCGATCGGCACGCGATCCCAGTTCTTGCCTGACATCCGAAAATCTCCGCTATTTCCAGGATTTGTTTCAGATCGTCCGACAGGACGCAACACTCGAAGAATTGCCTCTTTATCGACACGCGGATGCGGGTAGAGTGCGGCGGAAATTCAATCAACCTGTTCGGAGCTGATGCTCGCACGCCTGTTCGTGATCTTCGGTGGCCTGTTCGTGCTGGTGCTGTGTGCGGCGCTGGTGGTGCCGTATTTTATCGACTGGACCGGCTACCGCACCGATTTCGAACGTGAGGCGAGCGCCATCCTCGGCCGCAAGGTGACCGTGCAGGGCGACGCCACGGCAAGGCTGTTGCCGTTCCCCTCGGTGACCTTCTCCAACGTCGCCGTCGCCGGTGGTCCCAACGGCGAGCCCGCCATGACCGTCGAGACGTTTTCGATGGATGCCGAACTCGCGCCCTTCCTGCGCGGAGAGGTGCTGATCTTCGACATGCGGCTGGTGCGGCCGAAGGCGACCATCGACATCGCCAGGGATGGCACGGTCGACTGGGCCATGCGCCCGTCCTCGCCCTTCAACCCCAGCCAGATCTCGATCGAGAAGCTGACGGTGACCGAAGGGCAGATCGAGTTGCGCCATGCTGCCGGCGGGCGCAGTCACATCTTTTCCGAAATCAATTCGACCATTTCAGCCAAGTCGCTGGCCGGTCCATGGCGCCTGGACGGCACGTTGCGGCTGGACGGCTTGCGCACCACGGTCGCTGCGTCGACCGGCAAGGCCGAACCCTCCGGGCAAATGCGCATTCGCCTGAAGGCCGACCCCGATGCCTATCCGCTGGTGATCGAAACAGACGGCAATGCTGGCATCGTCAACGGCGCCGCCGTCTACTCAGGCCAGTTCAAGATTTCCGGTGCCGACAAGAACAGCGCCGAGCTGCGCGGCACCGATGGCGAGACGGTGAAGGTCTCGACCGGCAAGCCCGATCCGGGCTTTCGGCTGAACGGCAAGTTCTCGCTCGACCATCAGAAGCTCGGCGTCGACGAATTCCGTTTCGAGACGGGGCCGCTGGACAATCCCTATACCGCCGACGGCAAGGCCTCGGTCGACCTCGGCCAGAAGCCGAGCTTCGCCATCGAGGCCAATGGCGCGCAGGTGCAGTTCGACGAGGCCGTGGGCGCTCAGGCCGGCACCGGCCTGACGCTCGATCAGCGCATTGCCGGGCTGGAGCAGGCGCTGCTCGATCTGCCGAAGCCGACCATTCCCGGCACCGTCGAGGTCAAGCTGCCGGCGGTGGTCGCCGGGGACACGACGGTGCGCGATGTGCATCTTTCCGCCGAGCCGGTCGAAGATGGCTGGAAGATAAAGTCGCTTGCCGCGACACTGCCGGGCCGCACCACGCTGGAAGCCGATGGCATGCTGGTGCTCAACGTGCAGAGCCATTTCGGCTTCACCGGCTCGTTGCTGCTTGCGGTGGCGCAGCCCTCGGGCTTCGCCGCCTGGTTGTCGAAGGATGTCGACGAGGCGATCCGCCGCCTGCCGGCCGCCGGCTTCAAGGCCAAGGTCGATCTCTCGGGAAACCATCAATCCTTCAGCGACCTCGAACTGATCCTGGGCAAGGCGAAGTTTTCCGGACG
The DNA here is from genome assembly GCF_000176035.2 of Mesorhizobium opportunistum WSM2075. Taxonomy (NCBI): domain Bacteria; kingdom Pseudomonadati; phylum Pseudomonadota; class Alphaproteobacteria; order Hyphomicrobiales; family Phyllobacteriaceae; genus Mesorhizobium; species Mesorhizobium opportunistum. The sequence continues at coordinate 3,706,049 of NC_015675.1, forward strand.
CATCGATTCCAGCCAGCCCGACGACGCCAGGCCCTCGGTGCTGATGCGGCTCCAGGGCGGCGAGCTCGATGTCGACGGGCTGGCGGCGTTCGCCTCGATCTTCGTCAGCGACAAGGGCGCCAACCGCTTCGCCGACCGCGATCTCGATTTCCAGATCAAGGCCGGGCCGGTCAGCGCCGGCGGGCTGACCGCCGACACAGTCGACACGGCGCTGAGGCTGCGCGAGGGCTTGCTCGAAATCGACCGGCTGTCGGTGGGCGGGCTGGCCGGCGCCTCGATCAGCACCACGGGCCGGATCAAGGATTTCCCGGCGAGCCCGACCGGCAAGCTGGACGCTTCCGTGGTCGCCGTCGACCTGAAGCCGCTGATCGACGTCGCCGCGCAGCATTACCCGGACAGTACAGTGCTGAAGGGCCTGGCAAGCCGTGCGGCCGCCTATCCCGACCTGTTCCAGGATGCCCGCGTCGACCTCGTGGCGAGTGCCGCCGACAATGGCGATGGCACGACGGGCCTGGCGGTGAGCGGGCAGGGCAGGGCCGGCGGCTCGGCGTTTTCGGCCTCGCTGTCGGGGAAGGGGGCGATGGACGATCTTCTCGACGCGCCGGTAACGCTGACCTTCAACGCCAAAAATCCCGACGCCACCGCTCTCCTGGCGCTTTACGGCCTGCCGGCGCTGCCGCTCGGCATGCTGGGCGAGGCCAGCACCGATATCCAGGCCAAAGGCACGCTCAGTGGCGGCCTGGCGACAAATTTCAGCCTCACCGGCAACGACTTCAAGGCCGGCTTCGAGGGAACCGTGGCGGACACGCCGCAAGGGCCCACCGCCAAGGGCAAGCTCAGCCTCGACGCCGCCGACATCGAACCCTGGCTGATGACATCGGGCATCGGCCTGCCGGGCATGGGCGCCGGCATGTCGGCATCGCTCGCGGCGCAGGGCGACTACGGCAACGGCCTGCTGGTGCTCGACAATCTCAGCGGCGCCATCAACGAGGCTGCGGTGTCCGGCGACGTCAATGTCGATGTCAAGGACGGCGTGCCGCATCTGGCCGGCGCGCTGGCACTCGACGAACTCGACCTCGATCCGATGGCGGTGGCGCTGTTCGGCGATTCCGCCTTTCTTGCTGACAAGGGCGGGGCTGACAAGAACGGGGCCGACGACAAGCGCGGCGCCTGGCCGGATGCGCCCTTCAGCCAGAAATCCAGCCTGCCGTTCACCGCCGACCTCGACCTGACGACAGCGGCACTCGCCGCCGGCTCGTTCGCCACCGCTTACGACGCTGGCTTTTCGCTCAAGCTCGACCAGGAAGGCATCCGCGTTTCCGATCTCAATGCCAAGCTCCTGGGCGGGGTGCTGACCGGCCTGTTCGAATTGAAGAACAATGACGGCACCGGGCTTTTCAGCGGCCAGATGAAACTGGCCGGATCCGATTTGGGGACCGTGCTGCCGGATGCCGGCATCAGCGGCAAAAGCGATTTCTCGGCGGCGCTGTCGACCAGCGGCAAGTCGGTCGATGCGATGGTCGCCGCTTTGTCGGGTTCCGGCACGGCGACGCTCAAGGGGTTGCAGATCGCCGGCGTCAACCCCGATGCGTTCAGCGCTTTGCTTGCCAAGGCCGATGCGATCGGGCGCGACATCGACGCAGCCAAGACCGCCGGCTTCGCGCCTGACATCGCCGCCGGCGGCAGCTTTGCCGCCGGGGATGCCGAGATTGCTTTCACGGTTGCCGGCGGCACGCTGCGGGCGCCGCCGATCAGTTTTGAAAATCCGGCGGCGACCCTGTCCGCCGATATCACGGCCGATCTCAACGCCAGCACGGTGTCGGCCAGGGGCGCGATCACCTACAAGCCCGGCGACGAGGCCCTGGTCGGTTCCGAGCCGGTCATGAATTTCACCGCCGAAGGCCCGCTCGGCGCCATCAAACGGCAGTTCGACAGCGAGCCGCTGGCGCAGTTCCTGACCCAGCGGGCGCTGGAAAAGGAGCAGCAGCGCGTCGAGGCGATGCAGGCGGCGCTGCTGGAGAAACAGCGGCTGCGGCGCGAGGTGCGCTACTACGCTGCACTCCAGGATGCGCGCGACAAGGCCGCCGAGGAACTTCGCCAACAGGAGGAAGCGGCGCGGCTGAAAGCCGAGGCGGACGCCAAGGCGAAAGCGGAGGCCGACGCCAAGGCCCAGGCTGAAGCGGATGCCAAGGCTGAAGCGGATGCGAAGGCGAAAGCCGACGCCGAAGCGAAAGCCAAGGCGGATGCCGACGCCAAGGCAAAGGCGGATGCCGACGCCAAGGCCGCGGCCGAGCAGCAGGCCGCCGACGAGGCGGCCAAGGCCCAGGCGGAACAGGAGCGCCAGAAGGCGGAAGAGGCAAAGCGCATCGCCTCGCAGGAAAAGGCAAGGCAGGAGGCCGAACGGAAAGCCGCGGAACCTGCGCCCAAGGTCGAGCGTGCGCCGCAGCCGCAGGCCAACGACAATCCGCCAGCGAAACCAATGGCCAATCCGTTCACGATCGACAATCTGTTGAAGTCGTTGGAGTAGGGCAGTCTTATGTAGCAAACCCACCCAAAATTGGATGCTATTGGAGTCGAGGAAAAAGAGGTAAACATTCGCAACAAACTTGCGAGGGGCAAGTTTTCAGCAGCGTTGTTGCTTCAATGCCTAAAGGCGATTGGTTCTCCCACCTTGCACTTGGACTGATTGCAGGACTTGGGCTGGCGCTCGTCTATATGACTTCGCTGGCCTTCATGAATGGGTACCTAGTTGCTGATAACCCATATGGTCCCCCCGAACGCCACCAAGGCAATCTGAACAAGGGTCAGCGAGATCACGGCTATGTCGAGCCTTTTGGGCAGACAACTGGCGACGACATCCGCAAGCTTGAAGCTCGCGAAAATCCAGACGATCCCAAATATTACCAAGAGCAGGACCGCCGGGCGCAAAAGAGCGCTGCGGACGCTTCGCAAGTCATGGTGTTTCTGACTGAGGTATCGATAATGCTGGGGCTCGTAGGCGCCGGAGCAATTATCTGGACTCTCGCAGTTTCTAGAGAATCCAATTCCATCTCTCGCGAAACCGCCGAACGCCAACTGCGCGCCTACGTCTTGCCGGCTAACTGCACCTTGGAGCTTGCCGCTGACAATGATCCCACCGCGCATGTCCGCATACAAAACTTTGGCCAAACGCCCGCTTTCGATGTCAGAAGCTGGATCCACATCTGGGTGGAGGCTTACCCAAAGAGGGTGGAATTCCCCAATGCCCCTGACGATTTGCCGAAGGGACAGGGTGTGAGGGGGCCGGGTTTCCACGCCACATTTCGACATCGCCGCGAACTCCCAATCCACGCTTGGGAGATGGAACGAATTCGCACGAAAACAGCCGCCATCTATGTATACGGCGTCGTCGAGTACCGAGATTGCTTCGGGAAGAAGCGGCGGACGAAGTTCCTTAAGTTCTTCTATGGCGAATACGACTCCACCAAGACCGACAACATGCACGACTACATGGAGGGTAACGAGGCCGACTAGACCTACGATGGCGGGCCATACCGCCCGCACGATCACCGCAGGAATCCTTCAGGTTGTGGAGTCGCCAGTTCTCCCGCAAGATGGATGCTTGTGCATTCTGGGGGGATTGCGGTGCGGGTTCTTTTCTTTGCGCTGTTCATGGCGCTAGTTCCACAACTCGTCGCTGCCGACCCAGTAAAGCAGGGCGGGCAGGATGAACAGACAAAGCCCGAACAACACCAACAGACCGCGCCCAGTCCGCCACCGGTAAGTCAGCCTCCAGTCGAGAACGCCGACAAACCCGGAAATTCCAATCCACCCTGCGAGCCCGGACAAGACAATCGCAGCTCCGATCTGTGCGCCCAATGGAAGGCTGCCGACGCCGCCCAACAGTCGGCTAACTGGACCACTATTGGGGCTGTCTTGGGGTTCTTCACGTTCGCTGCCGCTGTAGCTGCCGCTAAGTTTGCCAGAGACGCCGCCATCCATACCGAAGCGGGCGCCATCGCCGCCAACCAAGCGCTCGCCCAAGCCGAGAATACTTCCAAACTTGAGCTTCGCGCCTATCTGAACGTGATCCCGAACGGCATCAACCCACTCAAAAAGCGCCGCAACGTGATTGGGCACATTCTCATAAGGAACGTTGGACAATCCATCGCACAGAATGTGCGTACCTTTGTGCGCCTCACAATTAGCGAGGATCGCGACTGGGTTACGCCCGCAACAGACTCGAGTTCCTCGAAGGCATCGGGCGCACTCGTCCCCAGTGGAGAAATCGGCAAGGGGAGCTACGGAGTGATCGCGACGTCGGAAATCGCGGCAACTATTGAACCGCGTCGGTACGCATATGTTTGGGGTGCTGTGTTCTATGACGATGGTTTCAATCAACCTCGCGCTACGCGCTTCTGCCATCGTTACAATTGCGAAAGCGCCGAAAGCCCGGTCATGAGTGTTGGCAACACCGGCCGATTCATAACCGGAGAATGGTCTATCGATCCGAGCATCGCCCGCTATCATGAACACGGCAACGATGCCGACTAAGATGGCGGCCCTTGCCGCTCGCGCCCACACGGCGCGCCGCCTAGCTCACGGTCTCCTCCCGTCGTCCGGGTTTGGTGCGTTTGCTACATAAGACCGCAGTAGGGCAGTAGGGCAGTAGGGCAGTAGGGCAGTAGGGCAGTAGGGCAGTAGGGCAGTAGGGCAGTAGGGCAGTAGGGCAGTAGGGCAGTATCCTCCCACCGGAATCGTTTAAAGAACCAGCAGTTCGGCGCCGTCCGCGGCATAGCGGGCGTGGCGGAAGTCGCGGATGGCGGCAAGCTTGCCGTCCTGCCAGGCCAGCAAGATGAAATAGGTGGGTCGTGCGCCCGGGTCGTTGGCGTCGCGGACGAGGATTGCCGGCCTGTCTTCGACGAAGCCGGGCACGAAGCACCAGTCCTGCACCCGGGAATAGTTGCTGAAATAGGTGCCGACTTCCTTGCGGCCGTTCAACCGCGTCTTGGCCACCAGTTCGAGCCGGACTTCATCGGCCAGCATGTCGCGCACCGCGTCGAAATCGCGGGCGTTGAAGCGATCGATGTAGGCATCGAGCAGCAGACGTTCCGCAGCGCTCAATCTCGGAACAGGGCGGTCGTCCTGTTCGTCAGCGAGTTCGCGCAACCGGCCCCGGCCGCGATGCAGCGCGGCCTTGATCGCCGGGACGCTGGCATCGAGCGTGGCGCTGATCTCCTGCAGCGAATAGCCGAGAACATCCATCATGATGACGCTGCTTCGCTGCGCCACGGGAAGGCGCATGAAGGTGTGCAGCGCGGCAGAAGCGGCCTGACGGTCAACGGTAGGGTTTGCCGGGTCGACGATCATGTCCGGATCCTCATCGGAATGGACCTTTTCACGAGCGCGGCGGCGCAGGAAATCGAGCGCCGTGTTGTGGGCGATGCGAAACAGCCACCCTTCCGGGTTGGCGATCGGCCCGGCATCGGCCAAGGCCTGGAATGCCTTGGCCAGCGCCTCCTGCAGCACGTCCTCGCCGTCGATGACCGAGCCCGTCATGCGGGCGCAGTAACGGTGCAGCTTGGGGCGCAGCTCCCCAGACAGGCGCTCGAAAAGCGCGCTGTGCCGGTCAGCAACGGGAATGGTCATGCGTCTCCCATCCTGCGACGTCCTCGGTTACGCATCCAGCATCCGGTAACTGCCCACCACGGTCATCTCGTCGCGCTGCGGACGTTCGCTGCAACGATCCCGGATGCCGTTTTGAAATGCCTCAAATGCGGCCAGTCCGGTGATGATGTCGGCATGGGCATCGGTTTGCGTCTCGACCAGATGGACGAATGTACCGTCGCCGGAGCGCAATGTCATATAGCGAACGCCGTTCGGCGATTTGTCGTGCAACTCCTGGAAAACGGCCTTGACCAACCGCTCGTTCTCGTCGGCCCGTTCCGGTTTCGTCTTGTAGCGTATCAGATGGCGTTTCATCTCTGGCCTTCCTCTGGATTGTACCGCGCCCCTTTCGGGCTCTCACTGCCGAGACGTTGCGGAGAGGCCAAAGGATGCGGGGCGTCGTGAAAATATAGGCGCCGTCCGCGCAAGACGTTCGAGCATCACTCGCCGTCCCGATCGAGCAGGCGCCGCAACATGGGCTCTATGCGCGAGAGTTCGTCGAGATGAACCGCCGACAGCTCGGCCAGACGATCGTCGGCGCGCTCGGTCAGCCGCAGCAGCACGCGGCGATGGTCGTCCTTGTCCTGGTCGCGTACGACCAGCCCCGCCTCGCCGAGGCGGTTGACCAGTTCGACGGCGCTGTGGTGGCGGATGCGCAGGCGCTCCGCCAAGTCGCCGACCGTCACCGGTCCGCCGCCCGGAAAACCCTTGATCGCCAGCAGCGCCTGGTGCTGGCGCGGCGTCAGGCCGGCGTCTTCGGCCTGGATCTGGCTGAATTCAAGGAAGCGGCGGATCAGGTAGCGAAACTCGGACAGCCGCTGGTAGTCGGACTGTCTGATGGCGGGGCGTGATTTCCTAGGCTGCGTCATATCGGACATTTGTTCGGTTTCCGGCGAAAGCTCAAACGGATTTCGAGCAGAACCCGCTTGAATATTTATATCGTGTTACGATACATAGCCAGCCGACAAAGCCGGCTGGCCGCTTCGACCGTGCCGCGCGTGCGAGATACGGCCCGGTGCCAGGAAGCAAAACCATCATGAAGACCCATCAACCCAATCCCGACCATCTCAGGGATTTTACGACCGATGCCAGAGTGCTGCTGGTTGCCGCCATCGCCGTCGTGGTGGCGACAGCGGGGCTGTTTGCCGGCATCGTGCTGTTGAAGCTGATCAGGCTTGCCACCAACATTGCCTATTTCGGCCAGTTCTCGCTTGCCGACCTGAAGCTGCAGGATACGCCGCTTGGGCTTGCCGCCGTCCTCGTTCCGGTTGTCGGCGCACTGATCATCGGCCTGATGGCGCGCTACGGCAGCGAGAAGATCCGCGGCCACGGCATTCCCGAAGCGATCGAGGCGATCCTGCTCGGGCGCTCGAAACTCGACGCCAAGGTGGCGATCCTGAAGCCGCTGTCGTCGGCGATCTCGATCGGCTCCGGCGGTCCGTTCGGCGCCGAAGGCCCGATCATCATGACGGGCGGCGCGATCGGCTCGCTGATCGCGCAGATGCTGCCGGTCAGCGACAATGAACGCAAGACGCTGCTGGTGGCGGGCGCCGCGGCCGGCATGACGACCGTGTTCGGCACGCCGATCGCCGCCATCATGCTGGCGGTCGAACTGCTGCTTTTCGAATGGACGCCGCGCAGCTTCATTCCCGTCGCAGTCGCGGCAATCATCGCCGAGGTCGAGCGCACCCTGCTGCATCTGCCCGGGCCGATCTTCCCGTTCGAGGGCGGCATGGCGGTCTCGTTCACCGGGCTTGGCGGCTGGGTTCTGGTCGGCATCTGCGCCGGCCTGTTGTCGGGGCTTTTGACGCAGATGGTCTATGCCTGCGAGGACGCCTTCCAGAAACTGCCCATCCACTGGATGTGGTGGCCGATGATCGGCGGCCTGGTGGTCGGCATCGGCGGGTTGATCGAGCCGCGGGCACTCGGCGTCGGCTATGACAACATTTCGGACATGCTGAACGGCCACACGCTTGCCACCGCCGCACTCCTCCTGCTGGTGGTCAAGGCCATCATCTGGTCAGTGGCGCTCGGTTCGGGAACGTCCGGGGGCGTGCTGGCGCCGCTGTTGATCATGGGCGGGGCGATGGGGGCGGTGCTCGCCGGTTTCCTGCCGGCGGCGGATCCGGGCTTCTGGGCACTGCTGGCGATGGCTGCCACCATGGGCGGCACGATGCGGGCGCCGCTGACAGCCACTTTCTTCGCTGTCGAGTTGACCGGCAACACCCATGTGCTGGTGCCGCTGATCGCGGCTTGTGCGGCGGCGCACGCCGTCACCGTGCTCCTGATGAAGCGTTCGATCCTGACCGAGAAGATCGCGAGGCGAGGGCACCATCTGGTGCGCGAATATCGCGTCGATCCCTTTGCACTGACCAGGGTGCGCGAGGTGATGACCACGCAGGTCGAGAGCGTACCGGCGACGATGACGCTGCATGGCGCTGCGGCCTTCCTGACCGCACCGGAAACGCGGCATCCGAGCTTCCCGGTGATCGACGAGAACGGGCATGTGCTCGGCCTCATCGATCCGCCGGCGATCCTGCGCTGGCGGCGCGCCGGAACCCACCGCACCACGACGCTCGGCGCGTTGCTGGCCGGGAGCAAGGTGACGCTGGCCTATCCGGACGAGTATCTGGAAGGCCTCTCCGACAAGCTGCTGACCGCCAACGTGTCGCATCTGCCGGTCGTCACCCGCGAAGGCCTGCAACTGGTGGGCTATGTCGGCTGGAAGGATCTGATGCGCGTGCGGTCTCGCAAACAGGCGGAAGAGCGTGAGCGTTCGACCTTGCTTGGCTTCGGCGGCAGGCGCAGGCAAAAGGCGGACGCTGTGGAGGAAGGCTAGGCGCCGCGCTTCGCCCATTCCAGGACATGCAGCCTCAGCGCCGAGGACAGGTTGGTGTCGCGCGGCCGCGTCTCGTCGACTTCGGCGACGAGAGCGGCAAGCGTCAGCTTCCTGGCCGCGGCGATGGCGACGAGATCGTCATAGAAGGGCTTTTCGAGGGAATAGCTGGTGCGATGGCCGCGAATGGTCACGGAGCGCTTTTCGACGACGCTCACGGTCGGACGCTCATGGCCGGACGCTCATTGGTCGTCGCTGTCGGACGGCTCGAGGCGATGGCCGGCGACGAATTTGTCGGCCTTGTCGGCGATCAGCCGGTCGCGCTGCTTGTCCGCCTTGGAACGGCCGTGCAGCGCCCGGTTCTGTTCGGCGACGCGCAGCTTCTCGTCCCGCGCCCTCTGCTTGCGAGCCTGGCGTAGGTTGACGATGTCGGCCATGGCGCGAACCGTGGGCTTATTTCTTGCGGAAAGCGTCGAGCGAAACCACTTCGGCGCCTTTGGCGGCGGCGTCGCCCGCGGCCGGCTTCTTCTCCGGCTCGGCGGCAGCCTTCTTCTCGGCCTTGGTCTTTTTCTCGGAGACTATGGTCAGCGGTTCGGGCGTGGCCTGGTCTTCCAGTTCCTCGGTCGCCGCACCTTCGGTCTTGACGTCGAATTCGAGCTCGAAGTTGACCGATGGATCGTAGAAGCCGCGCACGGCGGAGAACGGAATTTCGAGCTTCTCCGGCACATCGGAGAAGGACAGGCCAACCTCGAAACCAGTGTCGGTCACCTTCAGGTCCCAATACTGGAACTGGATGACGATGGTCATCTGCTCGGGATACCGCTCGCGCAGGCGCGACGACACGCGCACGCCGGGCGCGCCGGTCAGGAAGGTGATGAAGAAATGATGGTTGCCGGGGAGGCCGGTGCGCGCGACCTCGGCCAGGACCTTGCGCATGACGCCGCGCAACGCCTCCTGGGCCAGAATGTCGTAGCGGATATGGTCGTCGGCCATGTGGTGGTCGGGTTCCGTTGAATCGTCCGCATAGCTGTAATCAAGCTTGAGCGCGGCGTAAACCGCATATAGACCGCCGCCGCGCCGAAGCCAGAGTTATTGCGAACGATTTGATCGGCAAGCCGGCTTCGCGGCAATCCCAAAATGTCAGGCGTTAGCCAGCGCAGCGTGCTTCTTGACGCCGGTCGGGGAAGGGCGCTTGCCGAAAGCGCGCAGGAAGGTGCGCACGCCATTCGTTGCCGATTGCACAACCTCGTCTTCGCCCGGCGTGCCGCCAAGCATGAACGTTGTCTGCAGTTCGGCGTTGACAAGGCCAAGGAACTGGCGCGCCGCCACGTCGGGATCCTCGATCGTGAGGTATCCGCCATAGGCAAGGCGGGCGAAGCGGGCAGCAATCGCCGGCCATGTCCGGCCCGGTCCCTGTTCGCGCCACTCGGCGAAAAGTTCCGGGTAGCGCTCGCCTTCGGTCTGGATCAGCTTGCGCAGGAATTTTCCGTCGCGGTTGCAGATGCAATTCTGGTTCAGTCGCACGGCAAAGCCGATCAGGTCCGCTTCGAGATCGCCGGGCTGGTCGGGAAAGGTGGCAATGGTGGCAAAAATACCGGCGTTGCAGCGCTCGGTGAGGTCGCGCACCACCGCCATGAACAGCTTTTCCTTGTCGCCATGGTGGTTGTAGACGGTTTGACGCGATACGCCGGCCTCGGCGGAGATCAGGTCGATATTGGCGCCGGCGAAACCCTCGCGGCAAAACACGCCCGCAGCGGCATCGACGATCGATATGCGCTTGGCCTCATGGCCGCGTGGCGGGAAAGTGTCAGGAGAAACGCCCAGTCTCATGAAAACCTATATAGAGGTGATTGACGATTTAGACAAGAGTGTCTAAATTTGTGGACACGATACAAAGGGATTTCACTCCTGGGAGGCGAAAGGAATTCGCTCTCGGAGAGTCGGAATCCCGTGGGATGGAACGTCCTAGGGTTAGACGTCGCCTGGCGGCGGCAACCAGATTCGAAAGAAGCCAATATCATGAGTCCCAAATTCCTCCGCATCGCGGTCGTGCTCGGCCTGTTGTCCGCCATCGGCCCGTTCGCGATCGACATGTATCTTCCGGCCCTGCCGTCGATCGGCGAGGATCTGCATGCCAGCACGGCCGCCGTGCAGATGAGCCTGCTGATCTTTTTCCTGTCGATGGGCTTCGGCCAGATCGTCGTCGGGCCGATCTCCGACATGGTCGGCCGCAAGCTGCCGCTCTATGGCGGGCTTGCGCTGTTCATGGTCGGCGGTATCGGCTCGGCCATGGCGCCGACCATCGAGTGGCTGATCGCCTTCCGCTTCCTGCAGGGGCTTGGCGCCAGCGCCGGCATGGCCGTGCCGCGCGCCATCGTGCGCGACCTGCATACGGGCAATGAGGCCGCCAAGCTAATGTCGCTGTTGATGCTGGTGTTTTCGGTGTCGCCGATCCTGGCGCCGCTGACCGGCAGCCAGATCATCGAGAGTTTCGGCTGGCGCGCCGTGTTCTGGACGGTGACCGGCGCCGCAGCCCTTGCCACGATCCTGCTCGCGACCTCGCTCAAGGAGACGCGGCCGGCGGAGGAACGCGTCGGTTCCTCCTTCGGAACCGCGCTTGCCGGCTACCGCTTCCTGATGGGTGACCGCAACTTCCTTGGCCTGGTGGCGATCGCAGGCTTCGGCATTGCGAGCTTCTTCGTCTACCTGTCGAGCTCGTCCTTCATCCTGATCGACCATTACGGGCTGTCGCCTTCGGTCTACAGCGTGTTCTTCTCGATCAACGCGGTGGCCTTCATCGGCATGTCGCAGCTGACGGGATTGCTGGCCGAGCGGTTCGGGCTGCGGCGCGTGGTGCGTGTCGCGGTGACCGGCTATGCGACGACGATGGTGGTGCTGTTCGCGGTGATGGCGACCGGCGTCGACCGGCTCGACGTGATGGCGGCACTGCTGTTCGTCGGTTACGGCTTCCTCGGCCTGGTCATCCCGACCACGTCGGTGCTGGCCATGGAAGAGCATGGCGAGATCGCCGGCACGGCGTCGGCGCTGATGGGCACGCTCCACTTCGCCATCGGCGCGCTGGCCATGGGCGTCGCCGGCGTGTTCTTCGACGGCACGCCGCTGCCGATGGTCGCCGGCATCACGCTGTGCGCCGTGATTTCCTTCACGCTAGCCAAGATCACGCTCGGCCGCTCGCGTGAGGCGGTCGAAGCGCCGGCCGAATAGGCACTGCTCGCAAGCACATGAAAAGGCCGGGTTTTCCCGGCCTTTTTTCATACCAATTCTGTCTCGGTCAATACGAAGCGCAGCCGCGCTTCGACTGGCGCCAGGGGCAGCGGAACCAGTTCATAACCCAATTCCCCGTAGACGCCGACCAGCGCATGATAGGTGCGCTCGGCCTCGTCGAGCGTCTGCTTGCGCTCTTCATCCTGCGCGAAGATTTCCGGCCAAGGCGGGGCGACGAAGACGCGCGGGCTGTAGCGGAAGTGCTTGGTGGCGGCGCTGACGTGCTCTGGCACCGGCAAGCCGATCAGCCGGAGATAGCCAAGCGTGTCGGGCACGCCGCGATCGAAGAAGACCGGCCCCTTCTGTTCGATCGCGTGCCGATACGAGCGCATCTCCCATGACAGCATCAGTTCGGCGAACAGGGCGCGATCGTGCCAGGGCAGGGCGGATCCACCGATGGCCGACTGGTCGCGGATGATGCCACGCCCGGCCTCGATGGATGTCGCATAGCCTGCCTGACGTAAGGCTTCGATCAGGGTGGTCTTGCCGGAACCGGGACCGCCGGTCAGCACGAAGAATCGATCCGAATCGTTTTGCATTTTTTTGCCTATGGGAGAGAGGCACCTGGCGCCACGGCTCGGGTCACGCGGGCCGTACAAGGGCCGGCGCGGACTTGCCGTTGCGCGTGTCGTATGTCGAGAGGGGAGAAGTGGAGGTTTCTGTTGCCAGGTACCTCCGAACCCCGCCTAGAAGTGCGAACCCCTAGGGCTTGATTTGAAGCTATCGCACTGCATTAAGCAGCGAGACGTGCTTCCGCATAGTTGTCGTTGGCAACTATAAGTTTAGCCCGATGACGGTGGTACAATGCCGGGCAAAAGTACGATCTTTACACCTTCGTCGATCCTATTTCGCCCCCAGCAAAAACCGCTCTGTCCTGAACAGCGGCTTTTGGTGGAGGCGCCGGGTACCGCCCCCGGGTCCGAACGGCTTATTTCATCGCCCATTTATCGCCATAGTCGGTCAAGCCGACAAACCGAATATAGGGGGCTGCCGCCAGAAATGAAAGGGCGCAATGGTGCTTTGTCGGTGTGTCAAATCGCGACGCCCGAGGGTTGACTTGGGCACGGTCTCAACCGAAGCTTTGCCGCGGTGAGGAGTTATCGACCAAGCGCACAGATTGCGAAGCGCGCCACAGCCCTCATCGATCGGATCGGTGGCGCCGACGAGGGGAATTTTGATGGCCGACTATCTTGCGGATGTGAAGAAGTATGACACCGCGGCAAACGCCGCCGCGGTCGAAAAGATCGTCAAGCACCTTGGCATCGCGCTGAGAAACCGCGATTCCTCGCTGGTGTCCTGCACGGACCCGAAGGAACTCGAACGCGTCCGGGAGAGCTGGGTCGCCAAGAAACTCGGCGTCAGCGATGCCGCGAAAGCCGACGCCGCGATCCAGAAGACCTGCACGGCGATGCACGCGGACAACACCAAGAGCCGCGTGACCTTCTACTATCTGGTGGCCAAGGATCTGGGCAAGCTCGGCTCGCTCTGACGATCGCACCAACTGGCTGACGCGGGGCTGGGCAGTCGGTTCAGGTTGACCTTCACTTCACCAGGCGTCAGCGCCGCCCCTCATCTGGCTGCCGCCATCTTCTCCCCGTATAGTGACGGGGAGAAGGGCGCTGTCTTTGACGTTTTCGCCAATCTCGAGCGTTGTAAGTAGGGCGCCAGCGTTGCGGCCAGCACCTTTCTCCCCGTCACTATACGGGGAGAAATGCCCGGCAGGGCAATGAGGGGCGGCACAAACGCTGGGAAGAATGGTGGTGCAAGCGACGCCCGTCGTTTTGCTGTGTTCGACGGGCTGTCCGGCAGCTATAATGCCTGCACACTCGAATCGAGCCGGAACCGATGCGCCAGTATCTCGACCTCTTGCAGCATGTGCTGGAAAACGGCGCCGATCGCGGCGACCGCACGGGCACCGGCACGCGTTCCGTCTTCGGCTACCAGATGCGTTTCGATTTGGCGCGCGGCTTCCCGGTCACCACCACCAAGAAGCTGCACCTGAAGTCGATCATCCATGAACTGCTGTGGTTCCTGGCCGGCGACACCAATATCAAATACCTGACTGACAACGGCGTTTCCATCTGGGACGAATGGGCCGACGAGAATGGCGACCTCGGTCCGGTCTATGGCAAGCAATGGCGCTCCTGGCCGGACGGCCATGGCGGCTCGATCGACCAGATCGCGAATCTTTTGAAGGAGATACGCCGCAATCCTCAATCGCGGCGACTGATCGTCTCAGCCTGGAATCCGGCCGAGGTCGAGGCCATGGCGCTGCCGCCGTGCCACTGCATGTTCCAGTTCTACGTGTCCGAGGGCCGGCTTTCCTGCCAACTCTATCAGCGCTCCGCCGACATCTTCCTCGGTGTTCCCTTCAACATCGCTTCCTATGCCTTGCTGACGCTGATGGTGGCGCAGGTGACCGGGCTGAAGCCGGGTGATTTCGTCCACACGCTGGGTGACGCGCATCTCTACTCCAACCATTTCGAGCAGGCGCGCGAGCAGTTGCGGCGCACGCCGAGGGCGCTGCCGACAATGTGGATCAACCCGGAGGTGAAGGACCTGTTCGCCTTCCGCTTCGAGGATTTCCGGCTGGAAAACTACGTCGCCGACGCGTCGATCAAGGCGCCCATCGCGGTCTGAACCGCGGCTTCAATCTACTCCGACCATCACGTCCGAGGCCTTGACCACGGCGTAGGCCTGCTTGCCTTTTTCGAGCTTCAGGTCGGTAACGGCCTCGTTGGTGATCGAGGCGGTGACGATGGCGCCGCCGCCGATGTCGATCCTGACGTGCGAGGTGGTGGCGCCTTTGGCGATCTCGGTGATGGTTCCCTTGAGGATATTGCGAGCGCTGATCTTCATCGAAGGTCCTTTCCAAGTCTTTTCTTTGCCCGTTTTACCAGAACAATCGATATCGGGAAGGATGTCGGGCCTTCCCTTGTTATATTCATGCGGATATATCGGTTGTCAGGCCTTGAGCCGCACGGATTTCAAACCAGGGAGAGTTTCGATGAAGCGCAAAGGTCTGGGGTTGCGGGCGATCGCCATTGGCGGTTTCGCGGCGGCGTTGATGGCGGCGGTGCCAATAGCGCACGCGGAAGACAAGGTCGTGGTGTTTGCGGCCGCCAGCCTCAAGGACGCGCTCGACGCGGTGAACAAGGCCTGCGAGGCCGATGTCGGCGAGGCCGCGACCGTCTCTTATGCCGCAAGCTCGGCGCTGGCCAAGCAGATCGAGGGCGGGGCGCCGGCCGATGTCTTCATCTCGGCCGACCTCGACTGGATGAAATATCTCTCCGACAAGAAGCTGATCAAGCCCGACACCGAATTGAAGCTGCTCGGCAACGAGATCGTGCTGGTGGCGCCGAAGGATTCGACTGCTAAAACCAAGATCGAGAAGGGGTTTGGCTTCGCCAGGCTGGTTGGCGACGGCAAGCTCGCCATGGGTGACGTCAAGGCGGTGCCGGCCGGCAAATACGGCAAGGCGGCGCTGGAATCGCTCGGTGTCTGGTCTTCGGTCGAGGGCAAGGTGGCGCAGGCCGAGAATGTGCGTGCGGCGCTGAAGCTGGTTTCGACGGGCGAAGCGGCTTTCGGCATCGTCTATGCCACCGACGCGCATGCCGAAAAGGGCGTCAAGGTGGTCGGTACCTTCCCGGAGGATTCGCATCCGCCGATCATCTATCCGGTTGCCCAGACCGCCGATTCGAAGGACAAGGATACGACGGCCTTCCTGAAATGCCTGCAATCCGCCAAAGCCGGCGCGCTTTTCAAGGAGCAGGGCTTCACCGTGCTCACGCCGAGCAACTGACTCTGAAAAGGCCCTGAAATCGCAATATGAACTGGCTGCTGGACCTCACTCCCGACGAATGGAATGCGGTCCGGCTGTCGATCAAGGTGGCGACGGTGGCGATGCTCGCCAGCCTGCCGCCCGGCATATTGATCGCGCTTGTGCTTGCGCGGGGAGAATTCTGGGGCAAGACGCTGCTCAACGGGCTGGTGCACCTGCCGCTGATCCTGCCGCCAGTGGTGACAGGCTATCTGCTGCTTTTGACTTTCGGCAAACGCGGGCCGGCCGGCGCCTTCCTAGCCGAGCATTTCGGCATTGTTTTCTCCTTCCGCTGGACGGGTGCGGCTCTTGCTTGCGGCGTCATGGGCTTTCCCCTGATGGTGCGGGCGATCCGTCTGTCGATCCAAGCGGTGGACAGCAGAATCGAGGCGGCGGCAGGGACGCTCGGCGCCAATCCGTTGTGGGTGTTCGCCACCATCACGCTGCCGCTGATCCTGCCCGGGCTGATCGCCGGCGCGATCCTTTCCTTCGCCAAGGCGATGGGCGAGTTCGGCGCGACGATCACCTTCGTCTCCAACATCCCCAACGAGACACAGACGCTGCCTTCAGCGATCTACACCTTCACGCAGGTGCCCGGCGGCGATGAGGGAGCGCTGCGGCTGACGCTGATCTCGATCGTTATCTCGATGGCGGCGCTCGTCGCCTCGGAAGTGCTGGCGCGGCGCGTCGGCCGGCGGATGGATATCGAATGAGCGTCCTCGTCGACATCGGCCACCGGCTCGGCGATTTCGCCATCGACGCCCGCTTCGAGAGCGCCGGGCGGCTGACGGCGCTGTTCGGCCCGTCCGGTTCGGGCAAGACGACGCTGATCAACATGATCGCCGGCCTGATCCGGCCCGGCAAGGGGCGCATCGAGGTCGACGGCCGCGTGCTGGTCGACACGGATGCCGGCATTTTCGTGCCGAGGCACGGGCGCCGCATCGGCATGGTGTTCCAGGATGCGCGGCTGTTTCCGCATATGAGCGTGGCCGGCAATCTGCGCTATGGCCGCTGGTTCACGCCGGCTGGCGAGCGCTACGCCGACATGGAAGCGGTTGTCGACCTGCTCGGCATCGCTCCGCTTCTGGACAGGCGGCCGGCAAAGCTGTCGGGCGGCGAGAGACAGCGCGTGGCGATCGGCCGGGCGCTGCTGGCCAGCCCCAGGCTGCTGCTCATGGATGAGCCGCTGGCTTCGCTGGACGAGGCGCGCAAGGCCGAGATCCTGCCCTATATCGAGCGGCTGCGCGACGAGACGAAGATTCCAATCGTCTATGTCAGCCATTCGATCGTCGAAGTGGCGCGGCTGGCCAGCGATGTGGTGACGCTGGCGCAAGGCAAGGTCGTTGCCAGCGGCCCGACCGAGGCCGTCATGCAAAGGCTCGACCTGCTGCCCGCGGAAGAGCGCGGCGAGGGCGGCGCCGTGCTCGACACGAAGGTGCTGCGCCATGACGAGGCTTTCGGCATGACCGTGCTCGGCTCGGCCGCCGGCGAGATCCGCGTGCCGCGACTGGCCGTGACGGCAGGAGCTCCGGTGCGCATCCGCATCCGCGCCCGCGACGTCATGATCGCCACCGAACAACCCAAGGGCCTCAGCGCGCTCAACATCCTGCCCGGAACGATCGTGGCGATCAGCCCGGGCGAGGGGCCGGCGGTCGAGGTCGGCATCGACTGCAATGGCGCAACGGTGCTTGCCCGCATCACCGAGCAGTCGCGGCAGGCGCTGAAGCTGCGGCTGGGCGGCAAGGTTTTCGCGGTGGTCAAGACGGTGAGCTTCGATCGGGCCAACACCAGCGCCGGTTTGCCGTTCGAGGTCGATGGCTGACAGGCGCGGCGATCGGCGCTATGTTGATTTGGAATAGCGGTATCACCAAGGCAAGGCTTGGGGTAATCGCGGAGGAGCAAAGATGCCGTCGTTGAGCTTGCGGATAAATCTCGATCCGGACGGGCGAATTGGGCCGGGCAAGATCGAGCTGCTGGAGCAGATCGCCTCCTTCGGCTCGATTTCGGCCGCCGCGCGCGGCATGGAGATGTCCTACAAGCATGCCTGGGACCTGGTCGAGGACATGAACCGCGTGTTCGGCAAGCCGCTGGTTTCGGCGCAGACCGGCGGCCGCAAGGGCGGCGGCGCGCAACTGACGGCGGTCGGCCTGGCGGTGGTCAGCCGTTTCCGCGCCATCGAGCGCGCGGCGGCCACGGCGGCAGCGACGCATATGGAGGCACTGCAGGCGGAGATCGATGCTGGGTAGGTAGTAGGGCAGTAGGGCAGTAGGGCAGTAGGGCAGTAGGGCAGTAGGGCAGTAGGGCAGTAGGGCAGTAGGGCAGTAGGGCAGTAGGGCAGTAGGGCAGTAGGGAGGTAATTCGTAGCTGTTTTCCAGCACAAAAAATCCTTCACCTACTGCCCTACTGCCTTCCTATTCGCCCGGCTTGCGCAGCAGATACGTATCCATGATCCAGCCCTTTTGCCGGCGGGCTTCCTCGCGGGTTTGTTCGATCCTGGCGCCGACGTCACCCAGGCGGCCTGAAATGAGGATCTCATCGGGTGTGCCGAGATAGGCGCCCCAATGGATGGTGACATCCTGGTCGGCCAGCGTGTTGAAGGCACATTTGCCGTCGAGCATGACGACGGTGCTGCCGGCATTTTCGGCCAGGCCCTCTTCGGTAAGCCTGCGGCCGGTGGTGACCAGGATGGAATCGCCAATGCGGTTCAGCGCCATTTTGTGGCTGGCCGCCAGCGCCTGGATGGCGGTGATGCCGGGGATGACTTCCAGTTCGAAGGCGACATTGCCCCTCAGCCGCACGCGCTCGAGGATGCGCAAGGCGCTGTCGTAGAGCGTGGGATCGCCCCAGATCAGGAAGGCGCCGCAGCCGTCCTCGGCGATCTCGCCGCGGATCAGGCCCTCGTAGATGGCGGCTATGGCTTCGTGCCAGTCGTCGACGGTCGAGCGGTAGGATGGCGCCGGCTCGGCGCGCACCGGCACGTCGAACTCGACGCGGCGCGACTTCGGGTTGGTGACGAAGCGGTCGCAGATCCCGCGCCGCAGGTCGGCAAGGTCGTTTTTCTTCGCGCCCTTGTCGGGAATAAACAGGACGTCCGCCCGGTTCAGGCCGGTTATGGCCTGCACGGTCATGTGGTCTGCATTGCCGGCTCCGATGCCGATGACGAGAAGCGTGCGCATGAAGCGAACTCCTGCCCGATCGGAGCCTGTTAGTCCAGACATCGTGGCGCGGTCATCGGATATGGAAGGGCTTTGAAACGCCACGTTGAAACGGCTAGGGTCATCGCGACATTCTCGCCGAGGGAGCTTTCATGTTGCGATATATGCTGAGCGCGGTGCTGGTCTTCTCGACCGTGCCAGCCTTTGCCAATGATTCAGTGGCCGAACTCGGCACCGGCGGCCTGATCCTGTCGCGCAGCGACGCCGTGGCGATGCAAAGCGAGGATCTGTTCATCTCGCCCGAAAAGGTGACGGTCGACTACGTCTTCCACAACAACACCGACAAGGATGTCGATGCGATCGTCGCCTTCCCGATGCCCGACATTTCCGGCAATCCCGAAGAGATGCCGGCCATTCCCGAGAACCAGAGCGACAACTTCCTTGGCTTCGAGGTGACGATCGACGGTGTCGCGGCAAAGCCGCAGCTCGAGCAGAAGGTGTTCGCGCTCGGCATCGATATCAGCGCCGATTTGAAGGCGCAGAACGTGCCGTTCAATCCGTTCGGCGACGCGGCCAAGGCGGCCCTGGCGAAGCTGCCGCAAGCGGTGGCCGACGACTGGGTCAATCGCGGCATCATCATCGAGGATACCGCCGATGACGGGAGCGGCATGAAGTCCAGCTATGCGCCGTTCTGGCAGCTGCGCTCGACCTATTGGTGGCGCTCGACCTTTCCCGCCAACAAGGACGTTCATGTCGCGCACCGCTACAAACCGAGCGTCGGCGGCACCTCTTCGGTCAGTTTTTTCAACGAGGGCCAGTTCCAGGGCGCATATGCGGCCTACAAAACCCGCTACTGCATGGACGACACGTTCGAAAAAGCGGTGCGGAAGGCTGCGAAGGACAGCCCCGACGGCTACCCGAAATATTATGAAAGCCGCATCGCCTATATCCTGACCACGGGCGGCAACTGGGCGGCGGGCACCATCGGCAAGTTCAAGCTGACCATCGACAAGGGCAACCCGAAGGCGCTGGTCTCGTTCTGCGGCGACAATGTCAAAAAGGTTGGGCCGACGAGCTTCGAGATGACCGCTGACGATTTCTATCCCGAGCACGACATCGACATCCTCTTGCTTGAACCGTCGGACAGCAGCGGCGGGGACGCGAACTGATGCATGTCGCGATCTACGTTGCCATCGCCGAGAATGGCGTGATCGGCCGGGACGGCGGGCTGCCCTGGCGGCTCTCCACCGATCTCAAGCGGTTCAAGGCCGACACGATGGGCAAGCCCATCATCATGGGCCGCAAGACCTATGAGGGCATCGGCCGGCCGCTGCCGGGCAGGCTCAACATCGTCGTCACGCGCGACAAGGCCTGGCGCGCCGAGGGCGTCGAGGTGGCGCATACGCTGGAGGCCGCGATCCAGCTGGCGAATGTGCGCGGACGCTGCATGACGGGCGTGGACGAGGTCTGCGTCATCGGCGGCGGCGAGATCTATGCCCAGGCACTGCCGCTGGCCGACCGGCTGCACGTCACTCATGTTCTGGCCGCCGTCGACGGCGACGCGCATTTTCCACCGATCGACCCGAAATCCTGGCTTATGGTGAGTGCGCAGGAGGTTCCCGCCGGGGAGAAGGACAGCCACGCGACGCGCTATTCGGTTTACGAGCGCCGCCGCGAGATACATTGATAGACAAAAAGGGCATTGAAAGACGACAAAGGGTCGCGACCGGTCCAAATCGGACGAAGTCGGCGGCGCATCGCGTTGAAAGCGTGCCGTGGCGACCCTATAGAAGAACAACACTGGATTTGCGCCGTAACTCCGGCGCTTGAGGGAATTCCAAGCGAAAGGACATTCATGCCCTGGAACGACAAGAGTGGCGGAGGCGGCGGCCCGTGGGGCGGCGGCGGCAACAATCAGGGACCCTGGGGGCAGGGGCCAAAGGGACCGAGCGGCCCGCAGGGTTCGCCTCCCGACCTCGAAGACATCATTCGCCGCGGCCAGGACAGGCTGCGGCGCGCGCTGCCCGGCGGTGGCGGCGCCAGTCCGGCCGTGTTCGGGCTGATCGCCGCTGTACTGGTCGTTCTATGGGCGTTCCAGGCGGTCTATACCGTGCAACCGGACGAAGTCGCGGTCGAACTGCGCTTCGGCAAGCCGAAGGCCGAACTCTCGCAGCCCGGCCTGCATTTCCATTGGTGGCCGCTTGAGACCGTCGAGACTGCAAAGATTTCCGAGCAGCTCGTCGACATTGGCGGCGGCAACACCAGCGGCAACGGCCTGATGCTTTCGGGCGACCAGAATATCGTCAACGTGCAGTTTTCGGTGGCCTATCAGGTGTCCGATCCCCGGGCCTATCTGTTCGACGTCTCCGACCCGGACGGCATGCTGCGGCAGGTCGCCGAAAGCGCCATGCGCGAAGCCGTGGGCCGCAGGCCGGCACAGGACATCTTCCGCGATGACCGCCAGGGCATAGCGGCGTCGGTGCGCGAAATCATCCAGACGACGCTGGACGGCTACAAGGCCGGTCTCAACGTCAACGCCGTCTCGATAGAGGATGCGGCACCGCCACGTGAAGTGGCCGACGCCTTCGACGAGGTGCAGCGTGCCGAGCAGGACGAGGACAAGTTCGTCGAGCAGGCCAATCAGTATTCCAACCAGAAGCTTGGGCAGGCGCGCGGCGAAGCGGCACAGGTTCGCGAAGACGCGGCCGCCTACAAGAACCGCGTGGTGCAGGAAGCCGAAGGTGAGGCCCAGCGCTTCATCTCGGTCTACGACGAATATGTCAAAGCGCCCGATGTCACGCGCAAACGGCTTTATCTGGAAACCATGGAGAGGGTTCTGAAGGACTCGAGCAAGGTCATCGTCGAGCAGGGCAACGGACAAGGTGTCGTGCCCTATCTGCCGCTGCCCGCACTGCAGCCCAAGCCGCCGGCACCGGCCGCGCCTGCCGCGAACACGGGAGGGACCCAGTGATGGCCAACCGTCTTCCCATCGTCGTCGCCATCGCGGCGGTCATCCTGTTCCTGATCTATTCTTCTGTCTTCGTGGTCAATGCCCGCCAGCAGGCGCTGGTGTTGAGGTTCGGCGAGATCGTCGACGTCAAGAGCGAACCCGGCATCTATTTCAAGGCGCCGTTCTCGTTCTTCGACGCCGACACGGTGCAGCTGATCGAGAACAGGGTGCTGCGCTTCGACCTGGACAACATCCGCGTCCAGGTGTCGGGCGGCAAGTTCTACGAAGTCGATGCCTTCATCGCCTATCGCATCTCGGATCCGCGCGTCTTCCGTGCCGCCGTGTCCGGCCAGATCGAACTGGCGGAAGCGCGGCTCAGGACGCGTCTCGACGCTGCCTTGCGCCGCGTCTACGGTCTGCGCGACTTCGAGGCCGCGCTTTCGGAACAGCGTGCGGTGATGATGCGCGAAGTGCGCGATCAGCTCCGGCCCGACGCCACGTCGCTTGGCCTGCAGATCGAGGATGTCCGCATCCGCCGTACCGACCTGACGGCCGAGGTTTCACAGCAGACCTACGATCGCATGAAGGCGGAACGGCTGGCCGAGGCCGCCAGGCTACGGGCACGCGGCAACGAAGCGGCACAACGCATCACGGCACGCGCCGATCGTGAAGTCGTCGAGATCGT
The DNA here is from genome assembly GCF_000176035.2 of Mesorhizobium opportunistum WSM2075. NCBI lineage: Bacteria > Pseudomonadati > Pseudomonadota > Alphaproteobacteria > Hyphomicrobiales > Phyllobacteriaceae > Mesorhizobium > Mesorhizobium opportunistum. The sequence goes on from NC_015675.1 coordinate 3,728,426, forward strand.
GGCCGAAGCGCAGAAGGAGTCCGAGATCCTGCGCGGCGAGGGCGAAGCCCAGCGCAGCGCCACCTTCGCGGGAGCTTACCAGCGCGACCCGGCTTTCTTCGATTTCTACCGGTCGATGAATGCCTATGGCACCGCGCTGGACAACACCGGGACGACGATGGTGCTGTCGCCGAGCTCCGAGTTCTTCCGCTTCTTCCGCAATCCCGACGGCAAGGAAGGGCCGGCAAACCCGGCACCGGCGCCCGCCGCGCCGGCGACACAACCCAGTACCGGCCAGTAACGGGCCGGTGCAGGATTTCTTCGCGGCGATAGGCCTGGTCCTTGTCATAGAGGGCCTGGTCTATGGCGGCTTCCCCGGCTTTGCGAGGAAGCTCGCGGGCGAGGTGCTGTCCATGCCGGAAAATGCCTTGCGGATCGGCGGCCTGGTGGCGATCGCCATCGGTGTCGGCATCGTCTGGCTGGTGCGCGGCGGATGAGAGCGGCCGGCTTTCGTCTCTGGAATAATGGAGGATTTATCCTCTGCCGATAGTCATAGCCGCAAACGTGCCGTATTTTTTGCCAAGATGGCGCAACGCGGTATCTTCGCCATTGCGCTTTCTTTTTCAGACATACCGGGAGGCTTCTCGATGACATCCACACTCCTCTTGCGCGCGGCACGGCGGACGTTCATCGCTGGCGCGGCGGCGCTTCTCGTCGGCGCCGTTGCTGTCCCGTCCTTCGTGACCCCGACATTGGCCGCCGACGGGCCGGCCTCGGTGGCGGACCTTGCGCAAGGACTGCTCGGCGCGGTGGTCAACATCTCGACCTCGCAGACGGTGAAGGGCACGGAAGGTCCGGGCGCGGTGCCGATGCCGCAGCTGCCCGAGGGCTCGCCCTTCCAGGACTTCTTCGACGATTTCTTCAAGAACCGGGGCGGCGACAAGGACAATGGCGCGCAGAAAGTGCAGTCGCTGGGGTCCGGTTTCGTTATCGACGCCGAACAGGGCATCGTCGTCACCAACAATCATGTGATCGCCGATGCCGACGACATCGAGGTCAATTTCTCCGACGGCATCACGTTGAAGGCGACGCTGGTCGGCACCGACACCAAGACGGATGTCGCGGTGCTGAAGGTCGATCCGAAAGGCCACAAGCTGACGGCGGTGAAGTTCGGCGATTCCACCAAGATGCGCGTCGGCGACTGGGTGATGGCGATCGGCAATCCGTTCGGCCTCGGCGGCACCGTCACCGTCGGCATCGTCTCGGCCCGCAACCGCGACATCAATTCCGGCCCCTATGACGATTTCATCCAGACCGACGCCGCGATCAACCGCGGCAATTCCGGCGGCCCGCTGTTCAACAGCGCCGGCGAGGTCATCGGCATCAACACGGCGATCATTTCGCCGTCCGGCGGCTCGATCGGTATCGGCTTCTCAATCCCCTCGCAGCTCGCCTCGGGCGTTGTCGAACAGCTGCGCCAGTATGGCGAGACACGGCGCGGCTGGCTCGGCGTGCGCATCCAGCCGGTGACGGACGATATCGCCGAGAGCCTCGGCATGGCGACCGCCAAGGGCGCGCTGGTCGCCGGCGTCATCAAGGGCGGTCCTGTCGACAACGGCACCATCCAGGCCGGCGACGTCATCCTCAAGTTCGACGGCAAGGATATCCATGAAATGCGCGACCTGCCGCGCGTGGTCGCCGAAAGCCCGGTCGGCAAGGCGGTCGACGTGCTGATCGTGCGTAAGGGCGTCGAGCAGACCGTGAAGGTGACGCTCGGCCGGCTCGAGGATGGCGAGAAGGCCGCCAACGCCGAAGAAGGCGGCAATACCGATCAGGACAAGGGCGACAAGGCTCCGGCCGTCTCGACGGCCTCCGTGCTCGGCATGACCGTCGGCGAACTCAATGACGAGACGCGCAAGAAGTTCAGCATCGCGGCCGATGTGTCGGGCGTCGTCATCACCGATGTCGCCAAGGATTCGGCCGCTTCGGAGCGCGGCATCCAGCCCGGCGAGGTGATCACCGAGATCGCCCAGGAATCGGTTGCCACGCCCAAGGACGTCATGGACCGGATCGGTGCCCTTAAGGAACAGGGGCGCAAGAACGCGCTGCTGATGCTGGCGTCGAAGACCGGCGAGTTGCGCTTCGTGACGATCCGGATGGATTGAGATTTCAATCCGGCGATTCAAAAAGGCGGCTAACCGGCCGCCTTTTTTCTTGCTTGCCAGTCCTTGCGCGAAAGCCGGTAGAGCACATGCCGCTTGAGTGCGGGGTGGCTGTCGGGAATGTTGGGATGATCGAAGTCGGCTGATGGATCGGCTGTCATGCCGAGACGTTCCATGACGGCCGTGGAGCGGCGGTTGGCCGCGACGGCGAATGACACGATTTCATCGAGGCCAAGCGTCTCGAAGCCGTAGGCTAGCCACGCCTCGGCTGCCTCGGTGACGTAGCCCTTGCCCCAGAAGTCAGGCGCCAGCCGCCAGCCGATCTCGACGGTGCCGGCCGGCAGGGACGGCACATGATCGGTGTCGAGGAGGCCGACAAAGCCGATGCACTCGCCCGTGGCGACAATTTCGGCTGCCGCGAAACCGTAACCATCCTCAGCGATCCAGGCGCGGAATTCATCCATCTTGGCGTCCGCCTGGGCGCGGTCGCGGCGGAACGGGAAGAACTCCATGACCCGTTCGTCGGAGTTGATGCGGTGGAACAGGTCGCGGTCGCGGTCTTCCCAGTTGCGCAGGATCAGGCGCTCGGTTCGCAATGGTTTCATTGCACGAATTCTTCCTGGCGATAGCCCTGCAGATAGAGCAATGCGGTCAGGTCGCCATGGTCGATGCGAATCTTGGCCTGGGCCGCCACGGTCGGCTTGGCATGGAGCGCGACACCGGTGCCGGCCAGGCGGATCATGTCGAGATCGTTGGCACCGTCGCCGACGGCGATCGCATCAGCCGGTGTCAAGCCGAGGCGGGCGGTGATTTCGAGCAGCGCATCGGCCTTGGCGGCGCGGCCAAGGATCGGCTCGCCGACCAGCCCGGTGAAGCATCCGTCCTGTTCAAGCAAGCGGTTGGCTCGGTTCTCCTGGAACCCAAGCATGGCCGCGATGCGCGTGGTGAAGACTTCGAAGCCGCCAGACACGAGCGCCGTCCAGGCGCCGTTGGCGCGCATGGTCTGAACCAGGGCGCGGCCGCCTGAGGCCAATGTCAGCCGGTTGGTGACGATGCGGTCGACCACGGCGGCTTCGAGGCCCTTCAGCAGCGCCACGCGTTCGCGCAGCGCCGGTTCGAAAGCGATCTCGCCATTCATCGACCGCGCCGTGATGACGGCAACACGATCCTTGATGCCGATCTCGTCGGCCAGTTCGTCGATGCATTCCTGGTCGATCATGGTCGAATCCATGTCGGCGATGAGGATCTTCTTTCGCCTTGCGTCAGCCTGCTGGACGATCACATCGACCGGCTCCGCGGCCAGTGCGGCGCGCAGGACGGCGGTGGTTTCGGCGGCGTCGGCTTCTTGCGGCAGGGCAAGATCGCAGGCAATCCCTTCGGCCAGCCAGACGACGGCGCTTGCGCCCACCGACCGTGAGGCCATATTCGCAAGCGACGGCGACAGAGCGCGGTCAGCGGGACGGGAAACAAGCGTGGCAATGAGCGGCATCGAGAATTCCGGCGCGGGTGCGGGCGAAGGCCGCGTGAAGAACGCGATCCTGATAGCCGGGCCGACCGCCAGCGGCAAGTCGGCACTGGCGCTCGACTTGGCAGAACGCACGGGCGGCGTCATCGTCAACACCGATTCCATGCAAGGCTATTCGGTTCTCGACGTGCTGACCGCCAGGCCGGGAGCGGCCGACCTCGCACGAGCGCCGCATTTTCTCTATGGGCACGTCCATCCCGGCACCGCCTACTCGACGGGAGCATGGCTGCGCGACGTGACGAAGCTGATCGACGACGGCGCGCTCTCGCGACGGCCGATCTTCGTCGGCGGCACCGGGCTTTACTTTCGCGCGCTGGCCGAGGGCATTTCGGAAATGCCCGACATTCCCCAGCAGGTGCGCGACCGCTGGCGCTACGAACTGAAGGAACAGGGATCGGTCAAGCTGCATGGCATCCTGCTGCGCGAGGATTCGAGAACCGCCATGCAATTGAAGCCCACCGACAGCCAACGCATCGTGCGCGCGCTCGAAGTGCTCGATGCATCCGGCCGATCGATCCTGGAATGGCAGGCCGAGCGCGGCCGGCCGCTCATCGACAGGCAGACGGCGCATTTCCGGGTCATCGAGCCGGACCGGGCTGTGCTGGTCGATCGCATCGAAAGGCGTTTCGACCAGATGCTGGACAAGGGCGCGCTGGAGGAAGTCAGGCAACTTGCGGCTCTTCATCTCGATCCGGACCTGCCGGCGATGAAGGCGATCGGCGTTCGTGAGCTGCAGGGCGCGATGGCCGGGCAATCCAGTTTTCCCGAGGCGATCGAACGCGCCAAGATCGCGACGCGGCAATATGCCAAGCGGCAGGCGACCTGGTTCCGGCATCAACTGGGGCCGGAATGGCAAAGATTGCGCCCTGGTGACGATCTCGAAACCACGATCCAAGCACTTGTTGCCAATACAACCTGAAAAGTTGACCCCAAGGAAAGAGTTCCCGCCGAGGTTGTCCAAGTTAACGCTCCGTAAGTCGGTCCGTGCCATAAAGTCGATGGGCACTTTTCCATCGGGGAGCAGATGCGTTTCCATAAGGCGGAATCAGCATTTTTCGTCTTTATCTTCGTGATCCTGGCCGCGGGCCTGGTGACGCTGCATGCCTATGGACAACTGCAATCCTTCGCCACGGAACTCCATACGGCTTCGGGCCTGGACAAGGTCATCTACCTCAACAAGCTTTTGTTCGCGACAGGCGTGCTGCTTGCGACCGCACTGTTTTTCGGCATCTTCTTCATCTACCCGCTGATCCGCAAACAGGCGACGGAGGAAGGCAAGCTGCGCGCCATGACGGTTTCGCTCAGCGCGCGCTCCGAAACGCTCGAGCACGCGGCCCTGACCGACAGCCTGACCGGTATGCAGAACCGGCGTTATTTCGACGACGCGCTGAAGGAATATCTCGAAGAGTTCAGGCGCATCGAAAAGCCGGTCGGGCTGATGATCCTCGACCTCGATCATTTCAAGCAGGTCAACGACACACACGGCCACGACGTCGGCGACGAGGTGCTGAGGGCGGTGGCCAGTTGCCTGAAGGACATGACGCGCTATCACGACGTGGTGGCGCGGCTGGGCGGCGAGGAGTTTGCCGTGGTTACGCCCAACATGGATGCGGAGCTTCTGGGCAAGTTTGCCGAGCGCATCCGCAAGGCGATCGCCAACATGTCCGTGCTGACAGGCAATGTCCGGCTCAAGATCACGACCAGCGTCGGCCTTGCCGTCTGGGACAGGCAGGAAACGGCGGAAGATTTCTATCGCCGCGCCGACCGCCAGCTCTATGAGGCGAAGAGGCAAGGCCGCAACCGCGTCTGCGCCTAAAATCCCATCACTGAATTCGTGAGGCCGGCCGTTTGATGCCGACTTCTGCGCTTCCGGTGCTCACGGACTCAATGTCCGCTCCGCTCCGGTTCTCGAATTCGACATCAATCGACTCAGCCTGACGAATTCCCTGACGGGATTTGCCCAAGCTGGTCAACGGCTCTTGGATGTTTGACGCAGATACTTCGAGCTATCGGCGGATGGGCTTGACGCCAGGTTCAATCGTTCTGCGGGCGCAGGCCGAAGGTGGCGGGCTTGAGGCCGTAGCGCATGTCGAAATCGTCGTCCGATTGGACGCGGGTGGTGGCCGGCGGCTTGCGGTAGTCGGGATCGCCTGCCTGCCTTCCGGAATCGACCACTTCGGCGAACGGCATGCCCTGCGGCTGCGGCTTCGGCACGTTGCGCAGCCGCTCGACGATCGCCACCAGATCGACGTCGTCGTTTAGTTTCGCTGCTTCCTGCTGCTCTCGCTTCGATGCACCGGGAAGCAACTCGGCGGGCAGTCTTTCGAACTTCAGCCGCATGGTCGTCGCCACGCCTTCGCCGAAGGCGATGGCTTCGCGCTGGCCCATGGACGACAGGAAGGCGAGTGTGGAGGCGGACGAGTCGGCGATTGCCGAACGGATGATCGCCTGGTCCTGCTCGTTGGCGAGACGCATGGCGAAGAAGGTCGAGCACTGCGACAGGATGGTCGGGTCGAGTTCGCCCGGACGCTGGGTGACGACGCCGAGATAGCAGCCGTATTTGCGGCCTTCCTTGGCGATACGCGACAGCGCGTGCCGGGTCGGCGCGAAGCCGAGGCGGGCATCAGCCGGCATGTAGCGATGCGCCTCTTCGCACAGCAGCAGGAGCTGCAGCTTGCCTTCGCTCCACAAAGCAAGGTCGAAGGCCAGGCGCGCCAGCACCGAACAGACGGAATTGACCACTTCGGAGGGCATGCCGGCCATCTCGAAGCAGGTCACCGGCCGGCCGTGATGCGGCACGCGGAAGATGTTGCCGATCGTCTCGTGGATGGTGTCCTCGATCAGGCGCGAACTGAACATGAAGCGGTAGCGCGGATCGGCGGCCGCCGATTCGATGCGGGTCTTCAACGATTTGAGCGTCGGGCGCTCGTTCTTGCTTTCGAGCATGCCCATGCGCTCGTCGATCTGCTTGAGCAGGTCCGCGATGCGGTAGGGTATCGGCGTATCGGCGGTCAGCGCGTCGTTACCGCGCCTGAGGTACGCGCCCGAATTCGGGTTGCGGTAGAGGTTCTTGGCGAGCGGAATGAGGTCGCGCAAGGCGTCGATCTCCTCCGGCACCGTTTCGCGCCCGCGAAACAGCACCTCGGCGAACTCCTCCAGCTTGAACATCCAGAACGGCAGGTCGAGCGTCTTGGAATCGACCCTGACACAATATTCGGGCAGCGATGCCGCGAACTCGTTGTGCGGGTCGAGAATCAGGATGCGCAGATCCGGCCGCGCCGCGATCGATTTGCGCAGCAGGAGCGAGACGGCGGTGGATTTGCCGACGCCGGTGGTGCCGACGATGGCGAAATGGCGCGCCAGCGTGTCGTCGATGGCGATGTTGGCGGCGATCGTCTCGTCCTGCGACAGCGAGCCGATGGTGATGGAATGGCGGCCGGCCAGATCGTAGACCGCTTGCAGATCCCGGCTGCGGATGCGGTGCGCGACGGCGCCGATATGCGGATAGGTGGTGATGCCGCGGTCGAAGATCGGCTTGGCGCCGGGCTCGGCGCCGTCACGCACTTCGCCGATCAACTCGATGCTGACCTCGATGGCGTTCTGGCCTTCATTGTTCCAGGCGCGGTCCGACTTGCCGATCGCATAGACGAGACCAACGGTGCGCGTCGTGCCCAGGTTGATCGAGATCATCTTGCCGACCGTCCACAGGCCGGTGACCGCGCCGTCGACTTCGTCGGCAAAGGCGCTGATGGTGGCGCGGGCGCCGTCGCATTGCACGACATTGCCAAGGATGCGCCTGTCGTTCTGCTCCGCGTGGCGGCGCTCCTGCGATGTCGGTTCTCCGACGGAAGCTTCGCGTTCGACAAACATGGACAGGACAATCCCCATTTCCCTGGAGCATCGACCCTACAGGAACGGGGTTAAGGTCGGGTGAGGTCGGATGGTGTAGAGAGGATTAAAGAGCCAGCTAAAATTGTCGCGGGATGGCTCTTCTCCCATCTTGTCTCCAATCTTGGAATTTCGCTATACTAGACGAATGGATGATATAGCGAACAACATCTCCTCCACCATCGGCAGGCGCATACACGCCGAGAGGATCATGCGCGATTGGTCGCTGGCGGAGCTTGCCGAGCGATCCGGGGTTTCCAAGGCGATGTTGAGCACGATCGAGCGCGGCAAGACCAGCCCGACCGCGGCTCTTCTGGTGCGGATCGCCGCGGCTTTCGGCATGACGCTGTCGACCTTGATCGCGCGGGCGGAATTGCAGGGCGGCGGGCTGCTGCGCGAGGGCGACCAGCCGGTGTGGCGCGATCCCGATACCGGCTATGTCAGGCGGCATCTTTCGCCGGCCTGCGACATGCCGCTCGAACTGATCAAGGTGCATCTGCCGGCGGGCGCCAAGGTCAGTTTTCCGGCCGCGTCCTACGCCTTCATCAAACAGCAGATATGGCTGATTTCCGGGCGGCTGGAATTCATCGAGGGCGATGTGGCACACAGGCTCGAGCCCGGCGACTGCCTGGCGCTCGGAGCGCCGTCGGACTGCACCTTCCATGCGCTGGAGCCGGGCGCCGACTATCTCGTCGCGCTGGTCAGGGGCTGAGATCATGGCAAGACGGCCAAAGCGCTCCCACAATGGGGGGCCGCCTCTCGATGACTACAAGGGACCGCCATGGGGCAAGAGCGACCCCTACATCTTCCTCGCCTGGCAGGCCGCCCATGCCAAGGCATGGAAGGCGCCGAGCCGTGATGTCATGTTGATGCGCATGGACAAGGCCGAGCGGCTGGGCCTGACCTATGAGGAATACACGCTCGAGATCCTGGAGCGCGGGCGTCATCTCGGGCAAGAAGACACCGACCGCATCAGCGCCATCAAGGCCGCGCGCAAACGGCGTCGTGTACGCCAACTGGGCTGACCGGGGCAAGCTTGCTTCACTCATTTCACTGCTTCCAAAGGATATCGAAGGCATGAATTCCATCGAAATCGAAGCCCTCGGCGCACGTCCGGACACGCTGGCGATGCTGGCCGACCTGCTGGTCGAAACGGTTGCCGCCGGCGGATCGGTCAGCTTCATGCATCCGCTGGCACCGGAAGCGGCAACCGCATTCTGGGAAAGATCGCTGGCAGCGGCGGCAAAAGGGGAAAGGGCGGTGCTTGGCGCCTGGGACGGCAAGGCCCTGGTCGGCACCGTCACCCTGCTGCTCGACTGCCCACCCAACCAGCCGCACCGGGCCGAGATCGCCAAGCTGATGACATCGGTCGAACACCGGGGCAGGGGTGTCGGGACGCGCCTGATGCGGGCCGCGGAGCGTCTCGCCGTCGAGAAGGGGCGCACGCTGCTGGTTCTGGATACGGCGACGGAGGAGGGCGCTTCGGGCCTCTACGAGAGGCTTGGTTTCACCCTGGCCGGCGAAATCCCGGACTATGCGCTGAAACCGCATGGCGGCCTGACCGGCACGCTGATCTACTGGAAGCGTATCGGCACACGGGTAGGGGTATAGTCAGGCCGAGGCCACACCGGAGAGGCGCCCCAGCAGCCAGGTGCGGAAATCCTGCTCGGCGCTGGTGAGCTGTGCGGTCGATGCCTTGGTCAGGAAATGCCCCGAGCTGCTGGAAAGCTCGAAATCCGAGAGCCTGACCAGCGTGCCGCTGTCGAGCGCCGCATCGATCAGAGGGCGCGACCCCAAAAGCACGCCGGCACCGGCGCTCGCCGCTTCCATGGCGGCGACGAAACTGTCGAAGCGGTGCGATCGCAGGAGGTGGCCAGCCAATCCGGCCGCCGCGAACCATTCCGCCCACATTTCGCGTGCGCCGGCGACCAGAAGCAGCGGCAGGGATGTCCAGTCGGCATCGGCAGCCAAGGCTGGAGCCGCCACTGGCACCAGCCGCTCGGCAGTCAGCCTGTCGGCCTCGCGCCCGGGAAAGGCGCCGTTGCCGAAGCGGATGTCCAGCACCGACCCCGGCAGATCGTAGTCGGTCGGGCGGTGGATCGTCACAAGATCGAGCTGGATGCGCGGCAGTGCCTGGGCGAGATCGGGAAGTGCCGGAACCAGCACCAGCAAGGCGAAGGAGATCGGCACCCGGATCGAGACGGTCTGGACGGCGCGCGGCTCGAACAGCTCCGTCGTGCTGCTGGAGATGGTAGCGAAGGCCGACTGGATGTGGGGCAGGTAGGCGGCGCCTTCCGGCGACAGCGCGACGCCTCGCGCCAACCGCGAGAACAGCCGGGTCTTCAGCCGCTCCTCCAGAAACCGGATGTGCTGGCTGACGGCTGCCTGGGTGAGGCCGAGTTCGGCGGCCGCCGCCGTGAAATTCGACAGCCGCGCGGCGGCCTCGAAACTGCGCAGCCAGTCGAGCGGCGGCAGGGTGGGAATGGTTTTTCGAGGCATTAGCTATCTATGGCCTTTGGCCAAAAAATGATAATTTGAATTATGCCTTTCGTGGGGCGAACATGCAATCGAAACCCTGCGGATCGGGCCGTGGGGTGTAGCGGACAGGGACGATTTCCATGCTCACCCACGCGCTGGTTGGCGACGAAGGCAGAACCATCGAACTTGGCTGGAAGGACGGGAGACGCACCCGCTTTCACGCCATCTGGCTGCGCGACAACGCGCTCGACGACAGGACTCGCAGCGCCGGCAACGGCCAGCGCCTCATCACCATCCTCGACATTCCGGCCGAGACGAGAATTGGCGCGGCGGCGATCAAGGCTGGCATGCTGGAGGTCAGCTTCGTGCCGGAAGGAAAAACGGTCAGCTTTCCCGTGCAATGGCTGAGTGCCAACGCCTATGACCGCGATGAGCTTCGCCAGCCGGGCTGGACGGGCGATATCATCCAGCGCTGGACGAAAGCGACGATGCAGAATTCGCTGCCGCGCACCAGCTACCCGGCAGCCAGTCACGGCCGCGGTGTCCTGAGGGAATGGCTTTCGGCGGTGAGGACCTATGGCTTTGCGGTGATGGATGGCCTGCCGGCCGAATCCGGAGCCCTCTGCAAAGTGTCCGACCTGTTCGGCTACATCAGGGAAACCAATTACGGCCGCTGGTTCGAGGTGCGCGCCGAGGTCAATCCGAACAATCTTGCCTACACCAATCTCGGCCTCCAGGCACACACCGACAACCCCTATCGCGATCCGGTGCCGACGCTGCAGATCCTGTCCTGCATCGAGAATACGGTGGAGGGCGGCGAATCGAGCGTTGTCGACGGTTTTGCCGTCGCGGCTGCCTTGCAGGCCGAGAACCCGGAAGGCTTCCGCCTGTTGAGTTCATGCCCGGCGCGTTTCGAATATTCCGGCTCATCGGGCGTGCGGCTGCAGGCCAAGCGTCCGATGATCGAGCTCGGTCCCGATGGCGAACTGATCTGCATCCGCTTCAACAACCGTTCTTTGGCGCCGACCGTTGACGTGCCCTTCGCCGACATGGACGCCTACTACGCCGCCTATCGCCGGTTCGCCGAGCTGATCGAGGATCCGTCCTTCGAAGTCACCTTCAAGCTCGAGCCCGGCCAGGCCTTCATCGTCGACAACACCCGCGTCATGCATGCCCGCAAGGCGTTTTCGGGCACCGGCAAGCGCTGGCTGCAAGGGTGCTACGCCGACAAGGATGGCCTGTTGTCGACGCTCGCCGCGATCGAACAAGGTTTCAAGGAGGCTGCGGAATGAGCGGCCAGGATTTGAACGCGGACAACATCGTCGAATTCATCGCCGACATTTTCGAGCGCCGGGGTGCGGAATCCTATCTGGGCGAGCCGGTGACGATGTCCGAGCACATGCTGCAGGGGGCATGGCTGGCGGAGCAGGACGGTGCGCCCGAGGTGTTGGTGGCGGCCGCACTGCTGCACGACATCGGCCACTATACCAGCGAGTTCGGCACCTACTCGCCCGAGGATGTCGAGGACAAGCACCATGACGAAGCCGGCGGCGAGGTGCTGGCGCCGTTCTTTCCGCCTGTCATCGTCGAATGCGTGAGGCTGCATGTCGCGGCCAAGCGCTATCTCTGCGCCACCGACCCGACCTATTTCTCCAAGCTGTCGCCGGCTTCGGTTCACACGCTCTCGCTGCAAGGCGGGCCGATGAACGCGGACGAGGTGGCCGAGTTCCGCAAGAACCCGTTCCATGAGGACGCCGTTCGGGTTCGCATCTGGGACGAGGGCGGCAAGGTCGCCGACATGAAGACGCGGGCGTTTCGCGATTATGTGCCGTTGCTGCAGCGGGTGGTTCGCGACTTCGCCAACCGCGCCTGACGAAATCAGTCACCGGGAGAGGAGACGGCCCATGTGTTTCTGCTTCGACGCGACAATACGGCGGCCCCATACCGGCCGGAGAATTGCCGCGAGCGCCTGACTGGCTCGGGCGCCCCACCGCATCACCGATCGATCGCGGGGGCGGCCCGGCCGGCCCGCCACGCCTTGTCCGACGAGCGCAAGGTCATCGAGCGCTGGGCCAAGGCGGGCGGCGTGATGCTGCGGGACTGAAACGAAGGCCCGCGCGGCGAACATGCCACGCGGAGATTCAAGAAGGCTGGTGTGTCGTTAGCCTTTGTGGTGCACCTGCTGAAGTCCGTAGACCGGCGTCGGCAGCCCGGCATGCCTGGCTTTCAACTGCAGCGACAGGAACTGCGAATAGTGGCGCGACTGGTGCAGATTGCCGCCGTGGAACCACAGCGCTTCCTGTTGCGTCGGCTTCCACATGTTGCGCAACTCGCCTTCCCAAGGGCCAGGATCCTTGGTGGTGTTCGAGCCGAGGCCCCAGCACTTGCCGACCTTGTCGGCGGTTTCGCGCGATATCAGGTCGGCGGCCCAGCCGTTCATCGAGCCGTAGCCGGTGGCATAGACGATAAGGTCGGCAGGCAGTTCCGACCCGTCGCTGAGCAGAACCGAATGCTGCTTGATCTCTTCGACGTCGACGCCGCTCTTCAGCCTGATCGAACCGTCGATGACCAGCTGGGAGGCGCCGACGTCGATATAATAGCCGGAGCCGCGCCTGAGGTATTTCATGAATAGGCCGGACTCGTCGTCGCCCCAGTCGAGCATGAAACCGGCCTTTTCCAGCCCCTTGTAGAACGCCGCGTCGCGTTTCTTCATCTCGGCATAGGCCGGGATCTGGAATTCATGCAGGATCTTGTAGGGCAGGGAGGCAAAGATGAGATCGGCCTTGGCCGTGGTGATGCCATTCTGAACCGCCTGTTCCGAATAGAGGGAGCCCAGGCCGATTTCCATCAGCGTGTCGGATCTCGAGATATGGGTGCTCGATCGCTGAACCATGGTGACGTCGGCGCCGGCTTCCCAAAGCGCGGCGGCGATGTCGTGGGCGGAATTGTTGGAGCCGATGACAACGGCCTTCTTGCCGGCATAGGCATCGGGGCCGGGATGCTTCGAGGAGTGATGCTGGTCGCCCTTGAAATTCTCCATTCCCTTGAATTTCGGCAGATTGGCCTTGCCCGACTGTCCGGTGGCCAGCACCAGCTGCTTGGGTTTCAGGGTGATGTCCTTGCCGTCGCGGTGGACGACGACGGTCCATTCCTTCTTCTCCTCGTCATAGGAGGCGCTCTTGGCCTCGGTCGAGGACCAGTAGTTCAGCTCCATGACCTTGGTGTACATTTCCAGCCAGTCGCCGATCTTGTCCTTGGGCGAGAAGACCGGCCAGTTCTTCGGGAAATCGATATAGGGCAGATGGTCGTACCAGACCGGATCGTGCAGGCAGAGCGACTTGTAGCGCTTGCGCCAACTGTCGCCGGCGCGCTCGTTCTTCTCGATGATGATGGCCGGCACGCCGAGCTGCCGCAGCCGCGCGCCGAGCGCGATGCCGCCCTGGCCGCCCCCGATGATGACCGTGTAGGGCTGCGTCTTGAAGCCGAGTTCGGCCGCCTCTCTCTCGCGTTCTTCCTTCCATGTCGGGCGGTTCTTGCCCGAGCCATGCCTGGCGCCCATCGGCCGCGCAAAGCCCGCCGGTTCCTCATGGCCTTTCAATTCGACCATGGTGGTCAGCAGCGTCCAGATCTTGCCGTCCTTCAGCCTGACATGGCCAAAGCCGCGCGCCGCTTCGGTCTCGAAACTGATCCAGCCTTCGATCAGCCCGTCGCTCTCGGTCGCGTCCTCACCCCAGGCGATGGCAAAGTGTGACGGCTTGGTCTTCGACAACTGGCTCTTCAGCATGTCGCGGACCTGGTCCTTGCCTTCCATGGTCTTGATGTTCCAGGTGAAGGTGACGAGGTCGCGCCAGTAGCAGTCCTCCTGAAAACAGCCGACCGCCTTCTCGATGTCATTGGCGGCGAGGGCGGCGCCGAACTGGTCGAGCAGGTCGGACAGTTTCTTGTTTGGGGCCTTGTCGAGCATAAGTTTTCCTCCGTGAAATCCAGGCCGTCATGGGTGCTCCTCCCGACTTGCAAAGCCGGACAATCAAGTATTGGCAATGAGAATAGCCTTCGTCACGCCCCACCATAGTTTCGCGTGGCTTCAAGGACTTATCCGGAAAACATGCTGCCAAGCCGGTTTGACGCCGTGTCCGTCGCGAAATCGTGACGGGTATTTTTCAAATTGGGAAGCGGCTTCATCGGCGCAGCGATTTTTGCCGTTGACAGCCTGCCTTGCCCGCCCTTAGTGTCCGCCATCATGAAAAAGGCACTCATTCTCGTAGGAAGGCGCGTGGGCAAGGCGGTGTAACCGCCGGGCGAAAACCTCCCATGCGCAACACACAGGCTCCCTCGGGGGCCTTTTTTATTGCCTAAAACACGACTAAACGACCAGCAGCAGCCAGATGGCAACGCCCAAAGGGCGACAGTACGGGACCAAACCGATGAGCAACGGACAAAGTGAACGGCGCGAAATGCCAAGAGCCGAAATGACGGGCGCCGAAATGGTGGTGCAGGCGCTGAAGGACAATGGCGTCAAGCATGTCTTCGGTTATCCCGGCGGCGCGGTTCTCCCGATCTACGACGAGATCTTCCAGCAGGACGAGGTCGAGCACATTCTGGTGCGGCACGAGCAGGGTGCGGGCCACGCGGCCGAAGGCTATGCGCGCTCGACCGGCAAGGCCGGCGTCATGCTGGTGACCTCCGGCCCCGGCGCCACCAATGCGGTGACGCCGCTGCAGGACGCTTTGATGGATTCGATCCCGCTGGTCTGCCTGACCGGGCAGGTGCCGACGTCGCTCATCGGCTCCGACGCGTTCCAGGAATGCGATACGGTCGGCATCACGCGCCCCTGCACCAAGCACAACTGGCTGGTGAAGGACGTCAACGAACTCGCGGCGACCATCCACGAGGCCTTCCATGTCGCCACGACCGGCCGTCCCGGCCCGGTGGTCGTCGACATTCCGAAGGACGTGCAGTTCGCCAAGGGATTTTATGTCCCGCCGCAGATCGCGCCCCGCACCAGCTACCAGCCCAAGGTCCAGGGCGATCTGGAGAAGATCAAGGCGGCGGTCGAGCTGATGGCGACCGCGAAGAAGCCGATCATCTACTCGGGCGGCGGCGTCATCAATTCCGGCCCGGAGGCGAGCCATCTCTTGCGCGAACTGGTCGATCTCACCGGCTTCCCGATCACCTCGACGCTGATGGGGCTCGGCGCCTATCCGGCGTCGGGCAAGAACTGGCTGGGGATGCTCGGCATGCACGGCACCTACGAAGCCAACATGGCGATGCATGACTGCGACGTGATGATCTGCATCGGCGCGCGCTTCGACGACCGGATCACCGGCCGGCTGACAGCGTTCTCGCCGAACTCGCGCAAGATCCACATCGACATCGACCCGTCGTCCATCAACAAGAACGTGCACACCGAAGTGCCTATCATCGGCGATGTCGGCCGGGTGCTGGAGGACATGGTGCGGCTGTGGCGGGCGACCGCCAAGGCCGACAAGAAGGCGCTCTATCCCTGGTGGGAGCAGATCGCCAAATGGCGCGGTCGCGATTCACTCGCCTACAAGATGAACCATGAGGTCATCATGCCGCAATACGCCATCCAGCGGCTCTACGAACTGACCAAGGACATGGACACCTACATCACCACCGAGGTCGGCCAGCACCAGATGTGGGCAGCGCAGCATTATCATTTCGAGAAGCCGAACCGCTGGATGACGTCGGGTGGGCTGGGCACGATGGGCTACGGCCTGCCGGCAGCACTCGGCGTGCAGATCGCGCATCCCGATGCGCTGGTCGTCGACATCGCCGGCGACGCCTCGGTGCAGATGACGATGCAGGAGATGAGCGCGGCGGTGCAGCACGATGCTCCGATCAAGATCTTCATCCTCAACAACCAGTACATGGGCATGGTGCGCCAGTGGCAGCAGCTGCTGCACGGCAACCGGCTGTCGCATTCCTACACCGAGGCGATGCCGGACTTCGTCAAGCTGGCGGAAGCCTATGGCGGCCACGGCATCCGCTGCGAAAAGCCCGACGAGCTGGACGACGCGATCAAGGAGATGATTTCGGTCAGGAAGCCGGTGCTGTTCGACTGCCGCGTGGCGACGCTCGCCAACTGCTTCCCGATGATCCCGTCGGGCAAGGCGCACAACGAGATGCTGCTGCCGGACGAGGCGACGGACGAGGCCGTGGCCAACGCCATCGACGCCAAGGGCAGGGAACTGGTCTAAACCGCGAAGCCAGGCAGGGCTGTCGCGAGAAGCCGTGCGGAAACAGATAGTTAGATCAAGAGTTTGAAATCGAGATTCATGTCATGAACGCACAGCATCTTCAACCGACCGGCTCCGCCTACTTCATCGCCAAGGAGACGGAAAGGCCGGAAAACCACACGCTTTCCGTGCTGGTCGACAACGAGCCGGGCGTGCTTGCCCGGGTCATCGGGCTGTTTTCCGGGCGCGGCTACAACATCGAGAGCCTGACCGTCTCCGAGACCGAACATGAAAAGCACCTGTCGCGGATCACCATCGTGACCCGCGGCACGCCGCATGTGCTGGAGCAGATCAAGCATCAACTCGAGCGCATCGTTCCGGTGCACCGGGTCGTCGACTTGACCGTGCGTTCGCACGAGTTCGGCCAGGAGCGGCCGCTGGAGCGGGAACTTGCGCTGGTCAAGGTCGCCGGCACCGGCGAGGCCCGCGTCGAGGCGTTGCGGCTGGCCGACGCTTTCCGCGCCTCGGTCATCGACGCCAACACCGAGCATTTCATCTTCGAGATCACCGGCAAGGGTTCCAAGCTCGACCAGTTCATCGCCATCATGAAGCCGCTCGGCCTCGTCGAGATCTGCCGCACCGGCGTGGCGGCGATGAACCGCGGCCCGCAGGGTATGTAAGAATTCATACGACGTTCAGATTCTGCATTCACGTTAGGACAAGGCAGTCCGAAAGACGTTTGAGAATTGGTGGCGCGTGACCCCGCGACAAGAACTGGCGATACATGTGATGATGTACGCCATGATCGCATTCTCGATTTGGGTGCTTGCCCATGCCTGGGTGACGATGACTGTCCCTGTCGGACGAATGGGTCGCCCATGCAGACAATCCAACGAGATTCTGGGATGGAATCTTCTTCCATGCCGGATGCATCGTCGTCTTCAGTTGGTTTCTTTGGTGGCTGAAGTATAGCCGTCGTCGAGACTGATCGCCCGAATTTATCCGGTCGGGCGTGCCCGGGAAATCAGCCGTCGGATCGCGGCGGGGGCATTGGACCAATCGAATGAAGTTGCGTCCGGCGCCCGGTCGATTTAGTCAGCATTACTGACCTTTGTGAGCCGTCATGACCCTCGACGCATTCCTCGCACTTTTGGTCTACGCCTTCGTGACCTCGATCACGCCGGGGCCGAACAATCTGATGCTGCTGGCTTCAGGTGTGAATTTCGGCCTGGTCAGGAGCGTGCCGCATATGCTTGGCATCAGCATCGGTTTCCTGGTGCTGCTGCTTGCCGTCGGCCTTGGCCTTGGTGCCGTGCTGACGGCGTTTCCGGCGCTGCATACGGCGTTGAAGATCGCCGGCGCCGCCTATCTGCTCTACCTCGCCTGGAAGATCGCCATGTCGCGCTCGTTCGCAGGCAAGGGCGAGGCAAGCGGGCGACCGATGCGCTTCATCGATGCGGCGGCGTTCCAGTGGGTCAATCCCAAGGCCTGGGTGATGGCGATCACCGCCATGGCCGTCTACAGCAATCCGGAGCACCCTTTCCTGTCGGTGGCGCTGATCTCGGTGGCCTTCACCATCGTCAACCTGCCGAGCGTCTCGGTATGGGCGGGATTCGGCACGGCGCTGCGCGGTTTCCTGTCGGATCCGGTACGGCTGAAATGGTTCAACATCGGCATGGGCGTGCTGCTGGCGGCGACGCTTTGGCCGATGTTGAAATAGGACTTCCTCGGGGCTCGTCGTAGCTTCGGCCAGCGGCCATGCCGGGTGCACATCCATTGTGCAGTGCACATTAAATCTTCGTAATGCCGTGTTTTGGCCCTTTTCCGACAAAGGCGTGTCCTATCTATTCGGCGAAATCGCGGCAGTGAGCCGTGAGTTGCGCTAGAATACGACCACCTGGCTATGGCGTGTCGGACAGAGAGGGCCTTTTGTCGATGCGTGGAAAAGTCATTCTTTCTTTGCTGGCGGTCGCCTGCGCGGGTGCTGCCTGGCTCTATCTGTCTCCCGACGCACTGAGCCGGGCTCAACAGTTGATCGGCGCAAAGCAGGTCGCGGCTGCATCGGACAAGCAGGCCCGGGACACTCAGGGAGGCGGCAAGCAGGCGGCTGGCGGCAATGGTGCGCGTTCGGCCTCGATCGTCTCGGCGACGGCGACGACGGCCGACTTCCCGATCCGGCGCTATGCCATCGGCTTCGTCTCCTCTCCGGCGGTGGTCAATATCAACGCGCGGGTGTCCAGCCAGATCGTCTCCATCGACGTCAAGGACGGGCAGATGGTGAAGGCCGGCGATCTTCTGTTATCGCTCGATGACCGTGCGCTGAAGGCGCAGCTCGCCAAGGACCAGGCGACGCTCGCCAAGGACCAGGCCCTGCTCGCCAGCTCGAATTCCGATCTTCAGCGCGCCAAGGATCTCGTCGCCAAGCAGGCCGGCACGCAGCAAACCTATGACCAGGCGGTTGCCGCGCAGAAGGCCGCGGCGGCGACCGTCGATGCCGACAAAGCGACGATCGATGCCGACAACGTCCAGCTTGGCTTTGCCACGATCACGGCGCCGATCGCCGGCAGGCTGGGTGCCGTCAATGTCGCCGTCGGCGATCTTGTCACCGTCAGCAATGGCAACAGCAGCACGGCGACACCGTTGGTGACCATCACCCAGATGGACCCGCTGCAGGTGAACTTCAACCTGCCGGAAAGCAACCTTGCGCTGCTGCACAAGGCGCTGGCCAATCCGCAGCAAGGGGCGGTGACGCTGACCCAGGACGGCGACCCGACGCCGATCGGCAAGGGTACGCTCGATTTCGTCGATTCCAGCGTCGACACGGCTTCCGGCACCATCGCCACGAGAGCCAGCATACCGAACGCCGATCTCTCGCTGTGGCCGGGCCAATATGTGAATGTCGTCCTCGACGCCGGCGTCATGCCGCGGATGACCTCGGTTCCCACGGTCGCGGTGCAGCCGAGCCAGAAGGGGCCGTTCGTCTATGTGGTCAAACCCGACAACACCGTCGAGATGCGGCCGGTGCAAGTGGCGCTGACCGAAGGCGAGAACAGCGCCATCAGCCAGGGAGTGAAAGCCGGCGAGAAAGTGGTCACCGAAGGTCAGACAAGATTGAAGAACGGCGCCGCCGTGCATGAGGGCGCCACTACTGCAGCGCCCAAGGTGGCCGAGGCGACCAATGCCGGCGGGGCGGCCCAATGATCTCCGAATTCTGCATTCGCAGGCCCGTGGCCACGCTCCTGATGTCGTTCGCTCTCGTGCTGGGCGGACTGTTCGCCTACAAATTCCTGCCGGTGGCCGCACTGCCCAGCGCCGAATTCCCGGTGGTCAACGTCTCGGCCTCGCTGCCCGGCGCCTCGCCGGAAACCATGGCGACGTCGGTGGCGACGCCGCTGATCAAGCAGTTCGCGACCATCGCCGGCATCGATTCGATTTCGACCACGAACTCGCTTGGTCAGACTTCGATCGCCATCCAGTTCGTGCTCAACCGCGATATCGACGCGGCGGCGGCCGACGTGCAGGCGGCGATCGCGCGCACGCAGAAATCATTGCCGCCGCAGATGACGTCGCCGCCGAGCTATCGCAAGGTCAATCCGGCCGACGCGCCGATCCTTTTGATGTCGCTGGTCAGCGACACGGTTCCGCTGACCGACCTCGATGCCTTCGCCGAAAACGTCATCTCGCCGTCGCTGTCGACCATCGACGGGGTGGCGCAGGTCTCGATCTTCGGCCAGCAGAAATACGCGGTGCGCATCCAGATCGACCCGACCGCGCTTGCCGCCCGCGGCATCTCGATCGATCAGCTGCAGGCGGCGGTCGCGTCCGCCAACAGCAACACGCCGCTCGGCGTGCTGCAGAACAACAAGCAGCAGCTGACCATCACCGCCAACACCCAGTTGACCGACGCCGCCGGCTTCTCCAACCTCATCATCGCCACCAAGAACGGCCACCCGGTGCGGCTGGGCGAGGTGACCCGCGTCGTCAATTCCGTGCAGACCACGACGACGGCGAGTTGGTATGACGGTACCCGCGCGATCATCATGGCCGTCCAGCGCCAGCCCGACGCCAACACGGTCGACGTCGTCGACAAGGTCAAGGCGATGCTGCCGTCCTTCCAGGACCAGATGCCGGCCGCGGCCCAGATCAAGCTGCTCAACGACCGCTCGACCTCGATCCGCCAGGCCGTCGACGACGTGCAGTTCACGCTGCTTTTGACCATCGCGCTGGTGGTGATGGTGATCTTCGTGTTCCTGCGCCGGGTGACGGCGACCATCATTCCGGCCGTGGCGGTGCCGATCTCGCTAATCGCGACGCTCGGCGCGATGTTCCTGTTCGGCTTTTCCATCGACAACATCTCGCTGATGGGCCTGACGCTCGCTGTCGGCCTCGTCGTCGACGACGCCATCGTGATGCTCGAAAACATCTTCCGCCATATGGAAGAGGACGGGTTGTCTGCCTTCGATGCGTCGCTGAAGGGCGCGCGCGAAATCGGCTTCACCATCATCTCGATCTCGATCTCGCTGGTCGCCGTGTTCATACCTGTGCTTCTGATGGGCGGGGTGATCGGGCGCATCTTCAACGAGTTCGCCGTCGTGGTGACGGTCGCCATCCTGGCGTCGATGTTCGTCTCGCTGACGCTGACGCCGATGCTTTGCTCGCGGCTGCTGTCGGTGACCAAGGCCGACCGCGAAGCACACGGTGCGGGCCACAAGCGCGATTTC
This sequence comes from Mesorhizobium opportunistum WSM2075, assembly GCF_000176035.2. NCBI lineage: Bacteria > Pseudomonadati > Pseudomonadota > Alphaproteobacteria > Hyphomicrobiales > Phyllobacteriaceae > Mesorhizobium > Mesorhizobium opportunistum. The sequence goes on from NC_015675.1 coordinate 3,749,379, forward strand.
ATCACGCGCGGCTACGACCGCGTCCTCAGCTTCTGCCTGCGGCACACCTTCCTGGTGTTCCTCGTCTTCATCGGCACCGCGGCGGCGTCGGTGTGGCTGATCCAGGTATCGCCGAAGGGCTTCTTCCCGCAGGAGGATATCGGCCAGATCTCGGTGACGACCATCGCGCGCCAGGACATCTCGTTCGACGCCATGGCCAAGCTGCAGGGGCAGGTGGCCAGCGTGTTCTCGCATTCGCCCTATGTCGACCATGTCGCGTGGTCGGCGGGCAGCGGCAACAATGCGCTCAACCAGGGGCAGCTCTTCGTCCAGCTCAAGGGCAAGGACCAGCGTCCCGATATCGAGAAGGTGCTTTCGGATCTGCGCAAGCAACTGGCCGGCGTGGCGGGCATCGAGACCTACATGCAGCCGGTGCAGAACCTGAGACTGGGTTCGCGCTCGTCGGCCAGCGCCTACCAGCTCGTGGTTCAGGGGCTGGACACCGGCCAGACCGATATCTGGGCACAGAAACTCAATGACGCGATGGCGGCCGATCATGCGACCTTCACCGACGTCACCAGCGATTTGCAGAACAATGCGCTGCAGGCATCGCTGGTGGTGGATCGCGACAAGGCCGCCCAGCTCGGCATCGACACCGACACGCTGCGCACCGCTCTCTATGGCGGGTTCGGCACCGACCAGGTGTCGACGATCTTCGGCTCGGCCGACAGCTATGAGGTCATCACCGAGCTCGATCCCAAGATCGAATGGTCACCCGAGCGGATGCTCGCCATCCAGATGCGGACGGCGAGCGGCAGCCTGGTTCCGCTCGGCGCCTTCGCGCGCGTCGACCGCACGGCCGGCGCCCTGACGGTCAACCAGCTCGGCCAGCTTCCGGCGGTGACCATCTCCTACAATTTGCCGCAAGGCGTGGCGCTCGGCGACAGTACGGCCCGCATCAGCGCGCTGAAGGAGCAGATCGGCATGCCGACGGCGATCTCGACGTCCTTTGCCGGCACGGCCAAGACCTTCCAGGATTCGCTTGCCAACCAGGGCCTGCTGATCGGCGGCGCGATCCTGACCATCTACATCGTGCTCGGCATCCTCTATGAGAGCTTCATCCACCCGCTCACCATTCTGACCGGCCTGCCGTCGGCGGTGCTTGGTGCCGTCGTGGCACTGCGCTTCGCCGGCATGGATCTGTCCGTCATCGCGGTGATCGGCATCCTGATGCTAATCGGCATCGTCAAGAAGAACGGCATCATGATGGTCGATGTCGCGCTCGAACTGCGACGAGAAGGCATGTCGGCCACCGATTCCATCCACAAGGCGTGCCTGATGCGTTTCAGGCCGATCATGATGACGACGCTGGCAGCACTTATGGGCACCTTCCCGATCGCGCTCGGCACCGGCGCCAGCGCCGAGCTGCGGCAGCCGCTGGGTGTTGCGGTCGTCGGCGGCCTGCTCGCCTCGCAGGCGCTGACCCTGTTCGTGACGCCGGTGATCTATGTCTACATGGAGAATTTCTCGGGCTGGCTGGTCGGGCTGATGCCGAAGCGCAAGGCGGAGTTGCACCTGGTCGAAGAAGGCGATCAGCCGTCATTGTTCGGTACCAACGACGACATTCAGGGCGAGCCGCAGAAAACGGCCGCCGAGTAACGGCTTGATGCGGTCCGGATAAAGCTGGCCCAAGCCGTCATGCTTGCGGCCGGCGGATCGGAGCCATAGTTTGTGGCAATGTCCCACGATCATGACCACGACAACGAACTCGATCCGTTTGCCGCCCGGGTGCGCGCGCTGGAGACCATCCTGACCCGCAAGGGGCTGATCGATCCGGCCGCGATCGACGTCATCGTCGATACCTACGAGACCAAGATCGGTCCGCGCAACGGCGCCAGGGTGGTGGCGAAAGCCTGGAGCGATCCTGCCTATGCCGACTGGCTGAGGCGCGACGCGACGGCGGCCATCGAATCGCTCAGCTACACCGGCCGGCAGGGCGAGCACATGCAGGCGGTGTTCAACACCGATGACACGCACAATCTCGTCGTCTGCACGCTGTGCTCCTGCTATCCGTGGTCGGTGCTCGGGCTGCCGCCTGTCTGGTACAAGGCGCCGCCCTATCGTTCACGCGCCGTCATCGACCCGCGCGGCGTGCTCGAGGAATTCGGGCTGACGCTGCCGGCGGACAAGAATATCCGCGTCTGGGATTCGACCGCGGAGCTGCGCTATCTCATCGTGCCGCAACGGCCGCAGGGCACCGAGGGCTGGAGCGAGGAGCAACTGGCCGATCTGGTAAGCCGCGATGCCATGATCGGCACGGCGCTGGCCAGAGAACCGGAACATACGGGGGAGCCGGCATGAACGGCCCCCAGGATCTCGGCGGACAGATGGGGTTCGGGTCCGTGGCCCCTGAAAAAGATGAACCCTATTTCCATGCCGACTGGGAGCGGCGCGCGCTCGGCGTGACGCTGACGGCCGGCGCCATGGGCGCCTGGAACATCGACGAAAGCCGGCACGCGCGGGAATCGCTGCATCCGGCCGACTATTATGGCTCCAGCTATTACCAGATCTGGATCAAGGCGCTGGAGACCTTGCTCAAGCGGCATGGTTTCGTCAGCGAACGCGATCTCAAGGCGGGCGAGGCGATCGATGCGGCGGCGACCCCGAAACGGGTGCTGAAGGCGGAAAACGTTCCGGCGGTGCTGGCCAAGGGCAGTCCTTGCAACCGGCCGGTCGAGACGGCGCCGCGCTTCAGGGCCGGCGACGCCGTGCGGACGAAGAATTTCAACCCGACCGGCCATACCAGGCTGCCGCGCTATGCGCGCGGCAGACGGGGCACGATCGAGGCGGTGCGCGACGGCTTCGTCTTTCCCGACACCAACGCGCACGGGCAAGGCGAGAACCCGCAATGGGTCTACACGGTGGTTTTCGATGGCACGGAGATCTGGGGCGAGGGCGCCGACCCGACGCTGACCGTGTCGATCGACGCCTGGGAGAGCTATCTTGAGCCGGCCTGAAGGTACCGCTGCCGATTTGCCGCCGGGGGTCGATGCCCCGGTGTTTGCAGAGCCCTGGCAGGCCGAGGCCTTCGCCTTGACGGTTGCGCTGCACGACAAGGGCCTGTTCTCGTGGAACGAGTGGGCGGATGCCCTGTCGGCGCAGGTGAAGAAGCCGGACGCCGCGGCTGACGGCCACGATTATTACGAACATTGGCTGGCAGCACTGGAAAGCCTCCTTGCGTCGAAGGGGTTGGCCGCCAGGGCGGATGTCGACGCGATGGCGCAAGCCTGGGAGCGTGCCGCCCATGCCACCCCACACGGCAAGCCGATCCTGCTGGAGAACGATCCCGGACAAGTCGGTTAGTCTTTCGACAAAGGATGAAGTCCTTGCGGCGTTTGCGCTGCCCCTCATCGCCCTGCCGGGCACTTCTCCCCGTATAGTGACGGGGAGAAGGAGCTAGCCGCAATGCCGGCGTTCCCTGCGACGCTGGCGATTGGCGAAGCAGGCGATGACAGCGTCCTTCTCCCCGTCATTATACGGGGAGAGGATGCCGGCAGGCAGGTGAGGGGCAGCGCTGACGGTTTGTTCTTATCTAAGCCGACTGCCCGGCTCGTCTATGTTTGTTCCCTTTACGTTCTGGATGGGGCCTGATAGCTTGCATCCGAGTGTATCGATGGCGGCTATCTTGTCTTTCCCCTGCGAATCCGGTCACACGATCAGATGGAATTTTCACCCCAACAGGACGAGGCGCTGCAAGCGGTTGCCCGCTGGCTCAAAGAGGGCCGGCCGCAGCTGTTCCGTCTGTTCGGCTATGCCGGCACCGGCAAGACGACGCTGGCGCGCTATTTCGCCGAGCATGTCGACGGCCAGGTGCAGTTCGCCGCCTTCACCGGTAAGGCGGCGCAGGTGCTGCGCTCCAAAGGGGCGGTCAATGCCCGTACCATCCATTCGCTGATCTACCGGCCCAAGGGCGAGGAATCGGTTGAGGACGAGGTCACCGGCAAGACCTCGATGTCGCCGACCTTCTCGCTCAACCGGCAGAGCCCGATCTCGCGCGCCAAGCTGGTCGTCATCGACGAATGCTCGATGGTCGACGAGCAGCTCGGCCGCGACCTGATGAGTTTCGGCACGCCGATCCTGGTGCTGGGCGACCCCGGCCAGTTGCCACCGATCTCGGGCGGCGGCTTCTTCACCGACCACGAGCCGGATTTCCTGCTCACCGAAATTCACCGGCAGGCGCGCGACAATCCGATCCTGCGGCTGGCGCTCGACGTGCGCGAGGGGCGCGAATTCATGCGCGGCGACTACGGCACCGCGCAGGTGATCGGCAAGGAAGACGTCAACCAGGAGCTGGTGCTCAGGGCGGACCAGGTGCTGGTCGGCACCAACCGCACGCGCCGCCGCTACAACCAGCGCCTGCGCGAGCTCAAGGGCTTCAATGCCGACTATCCACAGGCCGGCGACAAGCTGGTCTGCCTGCGCAACGATCCCGCCAAGGGGCTGCTCAACGGTTCGCTGTGGAAGGTGATGACCTCGTCGCGCGAGACGGTGAAGCCCGGCATCAACCTTCTGGTTTCGCCCGAAGAGGACGATCCGGACCGCGGCGTCGCCAAGATCAAGCTGCTCAAGGCGGCATTCGAGGATCCGGATGCCGAAATCCCCTGGCAGCAGAAGAAGCGCTTCGACGATTTCGACTACGGCTACGCGCTGACCGTGCACAAGGCGCAGGGTTCGCAGTGGAACGAGATCGTGCTGTTCGATGAAAGCTGGGCCTTCAAGGAAACGCGCCAGCGCTGGCTTTATACCGCGATTACCCGGGCCGCCGAGCGGCTGACCATCGTCAGGTAGCGTTACGACGATGGCTTTTCTCGCGCACCGACCCGCTGGACCCCGAGCCATTCCCAGGCGTCGGCTTCGTCCTCGGCCTTGAAATGCCTGAATTCGATGGGGGAGGAAGCGGGCAAGGCGTGTCGTGCGTCCGCCGTCCAGTCGGGTGTGCCGATTGCCGCGCAACGGCCTATGTGCTCCAGTGCGTGGACGGCACCCTGCTTGAGGGTTTCGTCGGAGATGTCGGTCCAATCGACGCCGTCGTGATCGACCATGCGCACGGCCACGTCGATTCGCTGGTGGAGCGCGTACGCCGCTTCCAGCAGGCCGAACAGGTTTTCCGCATCGGCCGCCGCGACATGCCCGACCACATCGATTGCGAACAGGTCGTCGCGATCGGTGTCGATGCGACGGATCGCCGGCACGGATTGCAGGAAATTCACGGGCGGAGCCTCCTTTGGCGGAAATAGCGGTCTTCTGGAACACCGGAAACCCCCTATCTGTTCCCGTCAAAGGCGCTATAGATGCCCGGTCTCAAGCGCGCCGCGGCTGAACGGCGCGCGCCAACCGCCTGATCTCACGGACGCCAGCCCATGCCCGCAAAGCTTTCCGTCAACCTCAACGCCATCGCCATGCTGCGCAACCGGCGCGACCTGCCATGGCCAAGCGTGATCGGTGTCGGCCGCCTTGCCCTTGCCGCCGGGGCGCACGGGCTGACGGTCCACCCACGTCCCGACGAACGTCACACAAGGCATTCCGACCTGCCCGAGATCAGGGCGCTGATCGACGATGAGTTTCCGCAAGCCGAGTTCAACATCGAGGGCTACCCGAGCGTGGATTTCCTGTCGCTTGTGGAAAAACATCAGCCCGAACAGGTGACGCTGGTTCCCGATGACCCGGCACAGGCAACTTCCGATCATGGCTGGAACTTTGCCGCCGACTCGGCTTTCCTGATACCGGTCGTCAGGCGTCTGAAGAAGAGCGGTTTCAGGGTATCATTGTTTTCCGATGCCGATCCTGCCGGTGTGACGGCGGCGCGCGACACCGGCGCCGATCGGATCGAACTCTATACCGGCCCCTATGGCAGCTACCATTCCGATTCCGAAAAGGCCGCTAAGGAGCTGGAAAGACTTGGAAAAACCGCCGATGCAGCATTCGCTGCCGGGCTTCAGGTCAATGCCGGGCACGATCTGACAGTGGACAATCTGCCTGCTCTGGCAAGGCGCATTCCGGCATTGGCCGAAGTGTCGATCGGACATGGGTTGACAGCCGATGCGTTGGAGTATGGCATGGCCGGCACGGTGGGTCGGTTTCTCAGAGCCTGCGGCTGGTAGGGGTGGAGAGCGTCGCTTTGCAGGTATGGCAGCCATAGCGTGCGATTGACATCGCATCGCAGCATGCATGAAGCGCCGCGCGCTTGTCGGGGAGTGGTCCATGGACCTTGCCAGTCGCGTTAGCGAGGCCGAAACCGTCGAGCAATCGAGCCATTCGGGGGCCGAAAAGCAAAGCACCAAGGTTCTGATGCTGGGTGCGCTCGGCGTCGTCTATGGTGATATCGGCACCAGCCCGATCTACGCCTTCCGCGAGGCGCTTCACGCTTCGCCCGGTATCGATACGCGCGTTCACGTGCTTGGCGTGCTGTCGCTGATCGTCTGGGCGCTGACGATCATCGTGACCATAAAATATGTCGCCTTCGTGCTTCGTGCCGACAACAAGGGCGAGGGCGGCACGCTGTCGCTGATGTCGCTGGCGCGCAGCGCCTATCCCAAGGGCACGCGGCTCATCCTGGCGATCGGCCTTTGCGGCGCAGCGTTGTTTTTCGGCGATTCGATCATAACGCCGGCCATTTCCGTGCTGTCGGCGGTCGAAGGCCTCAGGGTGGTGACCCCGACACTGGATGCTTACGTCGTGCCGATCACGCTGATCATCCTGGCCGTGCTGTTCTCGGTGCAACGCTTCGGCACGGGCAAGGTGGCGGCGGTGTTCGGGCCGGTGACCGCGCTGTGGTTCCTGGCCATCGGCGTCGCGGGGCTCTATCATCTGACGGACGACCCGTCGATCCTGCTGGCCATCAATCCCTATTACGCGGTCGTCTATCTCGCCAGCACACCCACGGCCGCCTTCGTCACCGTCGGCGCTGTGTTCCTGGCGGTGACCGGGGCCGAGGCGCTCTATGTCGATCTCGGCCATTTTGGACGCAAGCCTATCGTGTTGGCTTGGTTTTCCGTGGTTTTTCCATGCCTGCTGCTCAACTATTTCGGGCAGGGCGCCTTTGTGCTGGCCAATGACGGGAGGCCGACCAATCCATTCTTCCAGATGCTGCCCGACTGGGCGCTGATGCCGATGGTGGGACTGGCGACGGCCGCGACCGTCATCGCCAGCCAGGCAGTCATCTCGGGTGCCTTTTCGCTGACCCGCCAGGCGGTGCAGCTCAACCTTCTGCCACGCATCGAGGTGCAGCATACGTCCGAAATGCAACTCGGCCAGATCTACATGCCGCGCGTCAACCTGCTCATCGCTTTGGGGGTGATGCTGCTGGTCGTCGGTTTCGGCAGCTCGAGCTCCCTGGCTTCCGCCTATGGCATCTCGGTCACCGGCGAAATGCTGATGACAACGATCCTGCTGTTCGTGGTGATGCGCAAGCTTTGGAAATGGCGGCTGGCAGGCGCCCTGGCGCTGACCTTGCTGTTCGGCGTCATCGACAGCGGCTTCTTCCTGGCAAACATCGTGAAGATATTCGAAGGCGGTTGGGTATCGATCACGGTTGCCTGCCTGATGGGGCTGATCATGTGGACCTGGATACGCGGCAGCCGCTATCTGTTCGACAAGACCCGCCGCAACGAGATCCCGCTCGATTTCCTCGCCGGCAATTTGTTGAAGAAGAAGCCGCAGCTGGTGTCCGGCACCGCGGTGTTCCTGACCAGCGATCCATTGAGCGCGCCGACCGCGCTGATGCACAGCCTGAAGCATTACAAGGTGCTGCATGAGCAGAACGTCATCCTGTCGGTGGTGACCGCGCCGCAGCCGGTGGTGCCAGACAGCGACCGCGTCAAGATGGAGACGGTCAACGAGCTCTTCATGCGGGTGACGCTGACCTTCGGCTACATGGAGCAGCCCAACATCCCGCGCGCCCTGGCGATCTGCCGCAAGCAGGGCTGGAAGTTCGACATCATGACGACGTCGTTCTTCCTGTCGCGGCGCTCGCTCAAGGCCTCGCCCAACTCCGGCATGCCGGTGTGGCAGGACCGGCTGTTCATCGGCCTGGCACGCACGGCGGCCGATGCGACCGAATATTTCCAGATCCCGACCGGACGCGTCGTGGAAATCGGCACGCAAGTCGCTATCTAAGGCTGATACGGCAGGTCTTATGGGCGCTCGCCATGCTCCCGAAGCCACGAATTCAGCCCGCGACCCATTGGATTACAGGCCATTTCCCAAGGAGCCTAGCGTTGCCGGCATGGGAGCCATCACGTGACGGCACTTGATATTGCATTGCAGCAAGCGTAGAGCACCGCGCGCTTATCGGAGTGTCGTCCCATGGCCCTTACCAATGCTGGTAGTGAGGCAGAACCCGTCGAACAGTCGAGCCATCCGGAGATCGAACAGCATAGCACCAAGGTGCTGATGCTGGGTGCTCTTGGTGTGGTCTATGGGGATATCGGCACCAGCCCGATCTACGCCTTTCGCGAGGCGCTGGTGGCATCGTCCCACGGCAGCGTTGCCCAACGCGGCGATATTCTCGGTGTGCTGTCGCTGATCATCTGGTCGCTGACGATCATCGTCACCATCAAATACATCATGTTCGTGCTGCGTGCCGACAATCGCGGTGAGGGCGGCGTGCTGTCGCTGATGGCATTGGCGCGCGGCAGTTTCCCGAAACGCTCGGCGGTAATCCTGGGCGTCGGCATCGTCGGCGCCTCGCTGTTTTTCGGCGACGCGGTCATCACGCCGGCGATTTCGGTGCTGTCGGCGGTCGAGGGCATGAATGTCGTCACTCCCACGTTCCAACCCTATGTCGTGCCGCTGACACTGGTCATTCTCGCCATTTTGTTCGCGGTGCAACGTTTCGGTACGGGCGGTGTCGGACTGGTCTTCGGTCCGGTGACGGCGGTATGGTTCCTGGCGATCGGCCTTTCGGGCCTCAACCACATCGTCGCCGATCCGGAAATCCTGTGGGCGATCAGCCCCCACTACATCGTTGCGTTCCTGATCCATTCGCCCGATGTCGCTTTCGTTACCGTCGGCGCGATCTTCCTTGCCGTCACCGGTGCCGAGGCGCTCTACGCCGATCTCGGCCATTTCGGCCGCAAGCCGATCGTGCTCGCCTGGCTGTCGATCGTGTTTCCCTGCCTGCTGCTCAACTATGCCGGGCAGGGCGCTTTCGTGCTGGCCAAGAACGGCGTCGTCGGCCATCCGTTCTTCGAGATGAACGAGGGTTGGGCTCTTATTCCCATGGTCGTGCTGGCGACAGCGGCGACGGTCATCGCCAGCCAGGCGGTGATTTCGGGTGCCTTCTCGCTGACCCGGCAGGCGGTGCAGCTCAACATGCTGCCGCGGCTCGAAATCCTGCATACATCGGAAAGACAGTCCGGCCAGATCTACATGCCGCGCGTCAACCTGTTGCTGGCGCTGGTGGTGATGATGCTGGTGGTCGGCTTCGGCGAATCCAGCAAGCTTGCCTCGGCCTATGGCATCTCGGTGACCGGCAACATGCTGGTGACGACGGTGCTGCTCTATGTCGTCATGACCCGCATCTGGAAATGGCGGCTCTGGGTTGCGATCAGCCTGACGGCGCTGTTTGCCTTTATCGACATCGGCTTCTTCGCCTCCAACATCGTCAAGGTGTTCGAGGGCGGCTGGGCTTCGCTGGCGGTTGCTTTCACAATCGTGCTGGGCATGTGGACATGGGTGCGCGGCAGCCGCTATCTGTTCGACAAGACCCGCCGCAACGAAATCCCGCTCGATTTCCTCGCCGGCAATTTGTTGAAGAAGAAGCCGCAGCTGGTGTCCGGCACCGCGGTGTTCCTGACCAGCGATCCACTCAGCGCGCCAACCGCGCTGATGCACAGCCTGAAGCACTACAAGGTGCTGCATGAGCAGAATGTCATCCTTTCGGTGGTGACCGCGCCGCAGCCGGTGGTGCCAGACAGCGACCGCGTCAAGATGGAGACGGTCAACGAGCTGTTCATGCGGGTGACGCTGACCTTCGGCTACATGGAGCAGCCCAACATCCCGCGCGCGCTGGCGATCTGCCGCAAGCAGGGCTGGAAGTTCGACATCATGACGACGTCGTTCTTCCTGTCGCGCCGTTCGCTCAAGGCCTCGCCCAATTCCGGCATGCCGGTGTGGCAGGACCGGCTGTTCATCGGCCTGGCACGCACGGCGGCCGATGCGACCGAATATTTCCAGATCCCGACCGGACGTGTGGTAGAAATCGGCACGCAGGTGGCGATCTGACGAGCTCAGTCGCCTCGGCCTGATGGATGGGGGAGGTTGGGGATGAGCGGCGAATTGGTGCTTGTCACCGGCGGGTCTGGCTTCCTCGGCGCCCACTGTATCCTCGCACTCTTGAAGGCGGACTACCGCGTGCGCACGACCGTGCGCTCCGCCAAGCGGCAGGCCGACGTCCTGGCCATGCTCAAGGCCGGTGGCGCCGACCCGGGCGGCAGCCTCTCCTTTGCCATCGCCGACCTCATGATCGATGCGGGCTGGCCGCAAGCGGTCGCCGGCTGCGACTATGTGCTTCATGTCGCCTCGCCATTCCCGCCCGGCGTGCCGAAGCACGAGGATGACCTGATCGTTCCGGCTCGCGAAGGCGCGCTGCACGTGTTGCGGGCGGCACGGGACGCTGGTGTGAAACGCGTCGTGCTGACCTCGTCCTTCGCCGCCATCGGCTATGGCAAGATGCCACCCGACGGGCGGCCGTTCACGGAGGAGAGCTGGACCGATCCGACCGGCAAGGTCAGCGCCTATGTCAAGTCGAAGACGTTTGCCGAGCGCGCCGCCTGGGATTTTATCGCCGCCGAGGGTGGCGGACTGGAGCTGGCGGTCGTCAATCCGGTCGGCATCTTCGGCCCGGTGCTCGGGGCTGACCATTCGACCTCCACGGAATTTGTCCAGCGCATGATGGACGGTGCGATGCCCGGGTTGCCGCGCGTCTCCTTCGGCGTCGTCGACGCACGTGACGTGGCGGACCTGCATGTGCGCGCGATGATCGATCCCGCCGCGCGCGGCGAGCGCTTCCTGGCGGTATCGGGCGATTTCATGACCGTGCGGGAAATCGCGCAGACCTTGAAAACGCGGCTCGGCGGCGCAGCGTCGCGCGTTTCCACGCGGCGGCTTCCCGATTGGCTGGTGCGGATCGTCGGCCTGTTCAACCCGGAAGCCGCGCAGCTGGTGACGGAATTGGGCAAGGTCAAGAATGCCACCGGCGCCAAGGCGGTGCGCATGCTCGGCTGGGCGCCACGATCGCGCGAAGACGCACTGGCCGCCACCGGAGAAAGCCTGATCCGGCTCGGCCTGCTTAAGAGTTCGAAGTAACGCGGCGGGAGAAAGACCTGCCGCCGCGCTGCTTTCAGCCAGCCAACGCGGCTTTGTTGGCCTCGAGGAATTGCTTCAAGGTCTTCGGCGTCCTACCGGAAAGCGCCTCGATCGCGTCGGTCACCATGGCGATGCGGCCGGAGCGGGTGTTGACGTCGAAGGACACGACGACGTCAGCGAAATCCTCGGGAACGCCGGCCGCCTTCACACCTTCGGCCAGCGCCTCATCCGGAACCTGAATGACTTCCAGCGGCTTGCCGGTGACCTCGCTTACCAGAGCCGCGATCTCGGCCGTGGTATAGGCATGCGGACCGGTCAAGGTGTAGGTCTTGCTGTCGGTCGTGCTGGAAACAAGGCCTGCGGCGATCGCCGCCGCCATGTCGTCGCGTGCGCCGTGGGCGATGCGGCCTTCGCCGGCGGATGTATACCAGCGTCCCGAGGCGATCGCGTGCGGCAATGCCAGGAACAGGTTCTCCTGGTACCAGCCGTTGCGGAAGATCGTGTAGGGGATGCCGCTCGCCTTGATCGCCTGCTCGGTGCTGTAGTGGTCATCGGCAAACAGGACCGGCGATACCGGCTCCGGATTGGGCATCGAGGTGTAGAACAAATGCGAAATGCCGGCGTTTTTGGCCGCGGCGACGGCATTTTCGTGCTGCTTCAGGCGCCTGCCGCTTTTGAGATCGAGATCGCCGGTCGAAATGATCAGCACCTTGTCGGCGCCCTTGAACGCGGTTTCCAGCGAGGCCGCGTCGTTGAAGTCGGCGGCCCTGACGACGACCCCGCGCGCCGCCAGATCGGCAACGCTTTCTGGATTGCGTGTGGTGGCGATAATGTTTGCCGGCAGAACTTTGTGCGTGTCCAAGAGAAAGTTGATGACGCCGCGGCCAAGCTGGCCGGAGGCGCCTGTAACGAGGAGGGTTTCGGTCATGGGAGATCCTGACATTGTGCCGCAACGGCGGTCGAGTGGTAGTCTCAGAAAGAGACCAGCACTAAAATAGGAATTGACCCGGTGCCGTAAAGAAGGCAGTTTTTTGGGAGGTAGGCACGCGCAGGGAACCAGCCATGGACGGCAAGGTCATCAATCTGAAATCCAAGATGGAGATATACAAAGCGATCAGCGGCGGCGGCAATATTGCCAATTGTCCGGTTCGTGATGTCATCCAGGGCGTCAGCGGCAAATGGAGATCGCTGCTGATGATGGCATTGGCTGAACAACCCTATCGCTTCGGCGAGTTGCGGCGCCTTGTGCCCGACATTTCGCAGCGCATGCTGACCCAGACCCTGTACGATCTCCAGCGGGATGGCTATGTGCATCGCGAGGTGTTTCCGACCAAGCCACCGAGCGTCGAATATAGCCTGACCGATCTCGGGCGCTCGATGTTCGGCGCCTTTCATCAATTGATCCTGTGGGCCGAACGCAACCATGATGCGGTGCGCGAGGCCCGTGCTGATTTTGATGCCGCCCAAGGCTGAACAGCCGAAGAGCCGCCGCGACTTGATTTCATCCGGCCGCTGAAGGATTGTCCCGGCCAGATCGGCTTGGGGGCACCGGCATTTCCTACGATATCGCAATTGCAGGCGCCGGCCCGGCGGGGCTCGCCATGGCGCTCTATCTCAAGCGCGCCGGGCACAGGGTCACCGTCTTCGAGCGCTTCGAGGAACCGAAACCGGTCGGCTCCGGGCTGATCCTGCAGCCGACCGGGTTGACCGTGTTGGCCGATCTCGGCCTGCTCGACGACATACTGGCGCTCGGCGCCCGCATCGACCGGCTGCATGGCGCCGACGCCTCGACCGGCCGCACCGTGCTCGATGTCCGCTACGACGCGCAGCGCGGCAGCCGTTTCGGCCTGGCGGTGCACCGGGCTGCCCTGTTCGGCGTGCTTTTCCGCGCCGCCCGGCGCGAGGCCATCGCTATCGAGACCGACGTCGAGATCGAGGCCGTGGAGGCCGGCGAACGGGCGACGCTGGTCTGTGGCAACGGACGAAGGGCAGGGCCGTTCGAGCTGATCGTCGACGCCAGCGGCTCGCGCTCGAAACTGCGGCAATGCGCTGATAGTGGAGGCGCGCCGCGGCCGCTCACCTATGGCGCGTTCTGGGCATCGCTCGGCTGGCGCGACGAGGGCTTCGACGAGCACGCGCTTTCGCAGCGCTACGACAGGGCAAGCGTGATGATCGGCGTGCTGCCGATCGGCCGGCCGGAACCGGGTGCTGAAAAGATGGCGGCCTTCTTCTGGAGCCTGAAGCCTGATGATGCCGACGCGGTGCGTGCTCAGGGCCTGGACGCCTGGAAGGAGAGGGTGGTCCGGCTGTGGCCGCAAAGCCGGGCGTACACCAGCCAGATCGACGGTTTCGACCAGCTGTCGCTGGCCCGCTACGGCCACCACACGATGAAGCTTCCGGTTGGCCGGCGGCTGGCGATCATCGGCGATGCCGCGCATTCGACCAGCCCGCAGCTCGGACAAGGGGCCAACATGGCGCTGCTCGATGCGGCGGCGCTCAGCCATGCGCTGGTACAGACCGACAATGTCGAGGCAGCCCTCGAAGCCTATGCCAGGGCGCGGCGCTGGCATGTGCGTGTCTTCCAGGCGCTGTCGCTGGCGTTCACGCCGTTCTACCAATCGGATTCCGTGGCGCTGCCGTTCATCCGTGACCGGCTGGTGGCGACCATCGCGAAAATCCCGCCGGCGCCGCAGTTCCTGGCGTCGATGGTGGCCGGCACGGCGATCGATCCGTTCAAGCGGATCGGGCTGACCGAAGCGCGATGGGCGGAAATCAGGCGCTAGCCGCCTGTTTTTAGCTGAGCACCGGATCGTTGCGTTGCTTCATCGCTGTTCCATTGTTGTGGCACTGTCGGTGGAGGCGAATTCCAGGTGAGCGCGGGACGCGGGGGCAAAAGTTGGGCTCCGCCGTGTTGCGCAAGTGTAAATATCGCATTGGCGATCTGATGTGATGGCAAGCTCAGCAAATTGCATTGCAGGTGAACCTCGCCTCTGCGCCTGCGCAACAACGGATAGCCAAGTCGAATGGATTTCGGCAACAACGCTGAATCACGCATTCGTAGGGTCACTCCCCAGTAGCCGGCCCTGGTCGTTATCGGCCGCGCGCTTAAGACATCAACCCACTCGACCGATAAGCCGGACCGGTTGTCGATCAACCGGTCCGGCCTGACAATCAAGGCTGGCTTTACAAGCCGGGCGTCAAGGAAAGCCAATAGCGCGGCCGCTGAGAAGAATGGAGCCCAGTAGAGCCCAAACAGCTGAAAGAGGACCATCACTGCCTTCACGACGAGAGAGTGTTGGCTTTTCGGGTCATCGACAAAGAATGTCAGCGCAAGCGCCAACATCGCAAAGGCGCAAAGCACCCAGAAAGCACCCACCATCAGGTGTTTGCTCCGGCTACAGTGGGCTTCGATCGGAAGCCGAACCGACAATGGCGGGACAACGGATTTTCGAAACGTCGGTATCCCCGGAATGAGGATAACGTCGCCCCTATCGGGAGATGGTCCCATTGACGAGTTCCAGCTTCGCTTGGGTCAATGATCGTCTTCATAGAGCGAAATTGATGAATGTTTTCGTCTCGTGGTTTTTCAAATGCTACGAGTCCGCTCATAAATGTGGCTGGCACAGTGGTCGATCGTTCAGGCGTATCGGACGGGCCGAAGCGCTTGCCGGATTGTTTCGGTGCATGAGGCTCGACAGAAATGAGCCCTTCGCCCGCAGGAAGGCATCCAGACGCTGCGGATAATCCGGTGCAACGGCGTCCCTGATGGAGGGGCGTTGGCTCAATGCCTTTCGCCAGGCCTGGACGCGTGGCTTGCCGTCCAGGATGCCGAAATCGCCGATCCGGTCGAAGGCGTCGAGATATCGGAAAACGGGGCCATGGACCGCATCGACGAGCGAGAAACAGTCGCCCGCAAAGCATGGCCCACCCTGCCGGGCTTCGTCCGCCAGTTCGTCTTCAAGACGGCCAAACATGGCCGACAGCGTGCTGGTCTCGGCAAGGAAGCCGGCCTCGGTGGGTGCCGAATAGAAGCGGCCGATGGCGTTGAGGATGGCCGAGCCGAATTCGATCCAGGCACGATGCCGGGCGCGGGCATAGGGGTCGGTGGGGTGAAGGGGATTGGCCTGTGTCTCTTCGAGGAATTCGAGAATGACAGCCGACTCGAAGATTACCGTTTCCTCGCCGTTCCGCGGCACGCGCAGCAACGGAACCTTGCCGAGCGGCGAGATCGCGTTGAACCAGTGCGGCTTTTCGGCGAGGTCGATGTCGATGCGCTCGAACGGCACGCCTTTTTCGGTCAGCGAGATCGCCGCGCGCTGGACGTAAGGACAGAGAGGGTGGCTGACGAGAATGAGTTTGTCATGCTTCATGGATTTGTCTTTCAGAATTGATGCAATTGCATCTATGTAGATGCGTGTGCATCGATCGTCAAGCTTGATGCATCTGCATCTATCGCCTAGTGTGGGTCATGACCGAGAACACCACGCCTTCGCCGGAAGCCATCAAGGCATGGGCTCGCCTGATGCGCGTTTCGCGCCAGCTGGTGGAGAGTGCCGAAGACGCGCTGAAGCAAGGCGGGCTGCCATCGCTCGACTGGTACGATGTGCTGCATGAACTCGCCGAGGCGGGCGAGGGTGGCTTGCGGCCGTTTCAGTTGATCGAGCGCACCCTTTTTGCGCAATACAACATCTCGCGGCTGCTGGCGCGGCTCGAAGCGGACCGGCTGGTCGAGAAACTGCCCGTGGCCGATGACGGCCGCGGCCAGACGATCCGCATCACGGCCAAAGGGCTGGAGATGCGCCGGCGGATGTGGGCCGTCTATGGCCGGTCGATCGCGGAACTGGTTGGCGCCAAACTCCGCGCGGATGAGTTGAACGCGCTGTCGGCACTGCTTGGACGGCTGCGTCATCCGCCTGCCGGAGACTAACATATGCGATGCGTGGCATCGCAGGGACTTGCAGTTTTTTCTTTGTCCCCCTTGCGCCGAGGACCGGATTGCGCAATATGCCGAACCGTAACGTACGGTACGGCTGCCGGATTGGCGACCAGCCTTGCCGTTTGGGAATGATCGTGTTGCTAGCAAACGCCGACATCGACACCAGCGAGACGCTGACGGAGCGGCAGAAGGCCGTTCTGGATGCGGCATTGCGGCTGTTGGTCGAGGAGGGCGATCAACTGACCATGACCGCCGTGGCCAGACGGGCAAGCTGTTCCAAGGAGACGCTCTACAAATGGTTTGGCGACCGCGACGGGTTGTTGACGGCGACCGTGCAGTGGCAAGCGTCCAAGGTGCGGGTAGCGCCGGTCGATGGCAGGGGGCTCGATCTTACCTCGCTGGCGGCAAGCCTCGAGCGTTTCGCTTCCGACTGGCTGAAAGTGATTTCGAGCGATACCTCGATAGCGCTCAACCGGGTGGCGGTCAGCCATGCCGGGTCAGGCAAGGACAACCTTGGCGCCGTCGTGCTGGACAATGGCCGCTTCGCGCTGGCCAAGCGGCTGAAGCCGGTGCTGGAGGCAGGCCGCCAGGCAGGGCTTCTGGATTTCGCGGATGCCGAGACGGCGTTTCGTACCTTTTTCGGGCTGGTCGCCCGTGACGTGCAGATCCGTCTCTTGCTCGGCGACCGGCTGGAATTGACTGAGGCGACGATCGGCGGCGATGCCGTCCGGGCGACGCAGCAGTTTCTCGCTCTTTTCGGAGCAAAACCGGGCCGCGAGGCCTCTGATTCATAAAACGGGAAGGAAGTAAAAATGCGCGTCTATTACGATCGTGATGCCGATCTCAACCTGATCAAGGGCAAGAAGGTCGCCATCATCGGCTATGGCAGCCAGGGCAGGGCGCATGCGCTCAACCTCAAGGATTCCGGCGCCAAGGAGATTGCCATCGGCCTCAAGGCCGGCTCGGCGACCGCCAAGAAGGTCGAGGCCGACGGGCTCAAGGTGATGAGCGTGGCGGACGCCGCCAAATGGGCCGACCTGATGATGATGGCGACGCCCGACGAATTGCAGGCCGACATCTACAAGAACGAGATCGCGCCGAACATCCGCGACGGTGCCGCGATCGCCTTCGCGCATGGCCTCAACGTGCATTTCGGCCTGATCGAGCCGAAGTCGACGGTCGACGTCGTCATGATCGCGCCGAAGGGCCCCGGCCATACCGTGCGCGGCGAATACCAGAAGGGCGGCGGCGTGCCGTGCCTGGTCGCCGTCAACCAGGACGCTTCGGGCAACGCGCTCGATCTCGCGCTCTCCTACGCCTGCGGCGTCGGCGGCGGCCGTTCGGGCATCATCGAGACCAATTTCCGCGAGGAATGCGAGACCGATCTGTTCGGCGAGCAGGTGGTGCTGTGCGGCGGCCTGGTCGAACTGATCCGCGCCGGTTTCGAGACGCTGGTGGAAGCCGGCTACGCGCCTGAAATGGCCTATTTCGAGTGCCTGCACGAGGTCAAGCTGATCGTCGACCTGATCTATGAAGGCGGCATCGCCAACATGAACTACTCGATCTCGAACACCGCCGAATGGGGCGAGTATGTTTCGGGCCCGCGCATCATCACCGCTGAGACCAAGGCCGAGATGAAGCGCGTGCTGAAGGACATCCAGACCGGCAAGTTCACCTCGGAATGGATGCAGGAATACCGCGCCGGCATGTCGCGCTTCAAGGGCATCCGCCGCAACAACGACAGCCACCAGATCGAGGAAGTCGGCGCCAAGCTGCGCGCCATGATGCCGTGGATCTCCAAGAACAAGCTGGTCGACAAAGCCAAGAACTGAGCGAAATCTACGTTCGACGAGCAACGGACCAAAAACGGCGCCACCTGGCGCCGTTTTCATTTCCTGATCGTTCCAGCCTCACCTCAGCTATAAGGCGAATAGCATTGCTGGCGGGGGCCGTTGTAGGGCTGGAACGTATTGTCCCAGGCGCGATACGACCGGTACCTGTTGTAACACCATTGCACATGGGCGTTCGAAAGCCGTCCCGCACGGTAGTAGCGGCGCGGCGCCGGCCTATAATAATCGTAGTTGTTGTAGTTGTTGTACATACTGCCAAGGCCGAGCCCCAAGCCGAGGCCCAGGACCGCGGCGGCGCCGTCGTCATAATAGCCGCCGTGATAGTGGCGGCGGCCGTGACGCCAGCGCCAATTGCCGCCGCCGTTCCAATTGCCCCCGTTCCAGTGCCGGTTTCCATTCCAGTGGCCCGACCGGCGCCATCTCCAGTCGTTGTTGAAAGAGCGGTTGTTGCCGCCTGCCCAGCTGTCGCGCACCGGAGTGACCGCAGGTGCTGCCGTGCTGGCGGGAACCGACAGGTTCGGCTGAAGGATCGGACCGGCAGCGGACGGCGCCGTGACGCCGGAGACAATTCCGAGCGCTATCAGCCCGGATTTCATGGTGGAAGAAAAGAGCGAATTCATTGCACTCTCCAAGAGACACAGGCCCCACGCCTACCCTGGAATGGGCCTACTGTGGATGTTTGCATCTGAACGGCGGATGAACGGAAAGGTTCCGTCAACCATGACGCGAACAACGCAGGACCAATCGATCTCCGCTTGTGGTCCCTGCGATCTTGTTTTCTGGCGCACTTGCGGGCAAAGGTCGGAGCATGTCGCTGCGCCTTGCCACCTTCAATGTCGAGAACCTGATGAACAGGTTCGATTTTTCCGGTTATCGCAATCAGCTCAACGAGGACCGGACGCTGGCGCTGTTCGATATCCAGAGCGAGGCCGAATACAAGATGCTGGAGCAGGCCCGGGCGATCGCCCAGTCCGACGACATGCGCCAGCTCACGGCGCTGGCGATCGCCGCCACCCGTGCCGATGTGATCTGCATGCAGGAGGTCGACAACATCGAGGCGCTGAAGGCCTTCGAATACGGCTATCTGTTCAAGATGGTGGGGCAGGGCTACCGCCAGAAATACACCACGTCGGGCAATGATTCGCGCGGCATCGATGTCGCCATCATGATGCGCAACGAGACCGCGCAGGGCCAGCCGATCGAATTCGTGCGCATGACCAGCTATGCCCATGTCACCTACGAGCAGTTCGGGCTGTATACGCCGGAACTGGCGGCCCTCGGCAATCAGGCCAATGAACGCGTCTTCCGGCGTGACTGCCTGGAAATCGATATCACCGTGGGCGGCGTGCCGCTGACGCTCTATCTCGTGCACTTCAAGTCGATGGGTTCGCCGCGCAACGGCCTCGACGGGCGCGAGGCGACGATGCCGGTGCGGATCGCCGAGGCGCAAGCGGTGCGCCGGATCATAGAGCAGCGTTTCGGCGTGGATCATGCCGCCGACAAGCGGTGGGCGATCTGCGGCGACATGAACGATTACCGCCAGCGCGTGAAGATCGCCGGCGATGAATTCGACGGCTACCGTTTCGAGGTGGTCGACGAGGCCCAGTCCTGCATCGACGTGCTGACGGCGGGCGGCTTCAGTGAAAACATCGTCGAACGGCGGCCGGAAATGAACCGCTGGACCTTCTACCACACACGCGGCCCCGAGGAGCGGCATCTCTGCCAGCTTGACTATATCCTGCTTTCGAAGGGGCTGGCGGCGAAGAATGCCACCGCCGTTCCCGACATCATCCGCAACGGCCAGCCCTGGCGCACGATCTTTCCCGCGGGCCAGGAAGTCGAGCGTTTCCCGCGCGCCGGCTGGGACCGGCCGAAGGCATCCGACCATTGCCCCGTGGCGATCACGCTGGATATTGTCCGGTGAGCAGGATCGGGCCTGAACGCATGCGTTTCGATCTACCGCGCAATGTCATCCTGCCGGTCGATGCCGTCGAGGTCCGGCTCGATCCCGGCCCGCACCCTTTCGCGTTGGAAAACGCTGACGCGATCGCCGAGAACTGGCAGCGCGAGATCGCGGCCAATCCGGCGCTGTTCGACGGCACGGTCGTGCTTTTGTCGCAACTTGCCTGGCGCGACAACCGGCTCGTCGGCCGCTGTCATGCGATCGACTACTCCACCTTCATGCTTTGGCGTAAGCAGCGCGAGAATTCCGGCGCGGAGCATGCGTACGCCCATGCCATGCTGGTGGCCGGCGACAATGCGCTGGTGGCAATCCGCATGGGTTTACGCACGGTCAGCGCAGGCCGCGTCTATTTTGCCGCCGGATCGTTCGAGCCGATCGACTTTCGCGAAGGTCTGGTCGACGTCGATTTCAACATGATGCGCGAGGTGCGCGAGGAAACCGGTCTCGACCTGTCGGCTGCCAGGCGCGGCGTGCGTTATCATGCCCTTTCGACGGCAAGCGGCACGGTGATCTTCCGCCGCTATCACGTGACGGCACCGGCCGATGAGATCGCGCGGCGAATCTCAGCCTTCGTCGCCAGCGAGACCGATCCGGAGATCGAGGCGCCGGTCATCATCCGACATGCCGCCGACCTGCCGGAGGGGCTGTCGCCGCACATGAAGCCGCTGATCGAGTGGCATTTTTCCGGCGAAAGTTAAGGGCGCGTCTTGCCCTGCGCCGCCTTGCGATCGTTTTTGGCTGCGACGAAGAACAAGATAAAGCCGATACCCAGCAAGCCGCCCATCGCCATGCCCATGGTCTGGCCGACGACTGCCTGGAAATCCGAGGTGACGCGATCGGGATTGGCCATGCCGTAGCGGGCGAGATACCACCAGATGCCGGCCAGGGCGGCTTCGATGATGACCATCACCAGGATCAGTCGTGACTTCTTGCTCATGCGTCATTCCTCAACCAAGGATGCCATGGCCTAACATTGCGAGCCGCCTGGCGGGAGAGGGGGAAACGTCGAAGGTTGTGCAAAAAAACCAGATCGAAGCGCCGGACACGTTTTCCGATTGGGATTGCCTATTCGTGCCGGAGCGCGTCGATCGGGTCGAGCCTGGCGCCGCGCAGGGCCGGGAAGAAGCCGAACACCATGCCGATCAGCGCCGAAAAGCCGACGGCGAGCAGGATGACCGCCGGGCTTGGCGCGAAGGGGATGGTCAGCGTCGCCGAGGCGAGGCCGGCCAACGCCAGGCCGATCAGGATGCCGATGATGCCGCCGAGCAGCGACAGCACCGTCGCCTCGACCAGGAACTGGATGAGGATGTGCTTTTCATGCGCGCCGATGGCGAGCCTGATGCCGATCTCGCGGGTGCGTTCGGTGACCGAGACCAGCATGATGTTCATGATGCCGATGCCGCCGACCAAAAGGCTGACGCCGGCCACCGCACCCAGCATGCCGGTCATGGTGGTGGTGGCGCTGGCCATGGCGTCGGCGATCTGGGTCATGTCGCGGATGCCGAAATCGCTCTCGCGGTCGGGTGTGATGCGGCGTGCGTCGCGCAAAATGTCCTCGACGCGCGGCTGCAATTCCGTGGTCGGCGTGCGGTCGTCGGCGGCGATGTAGATGTTGTCGATATCGCGGTTGCCGGCGATGCGGCGCTGGTAGGCATGCAGCGGCATCAGCACGACATTGTCCTGGTCCTGGCCGAAGCCGGTATAGCCCTTGGGTTCGAGCAGGCCGATGATCTTGCAGGAGGTTCGGTTGACGCGGATGATCTCGCCTTCGGGATCGCCGGCGCCGAAGAATTGCTGGCGCACCGTCTCGCCGATCAGGCAGACGCCGGTGCCGGAACGGGTTTCGGAATCGCTGAACGGCCGGCCTGACACCAGCTTCCAGTCGCGTGCGTCGAGATAGGCGCTGTCGGTCCCGGTGACGCCGGAGGTCAGGCTCTCGGTGCCGAAGATGACGCGCACCTGTTTCTGCGAGGCCGGCGAGATGGCGCGAGCGCCGCTGAGATGCGCCACAAGCGCCGCCACGTCCTTCTCGGCCAGCGGCCGCACCGCCTGGTCGAGCCCGCCGGGGGCGCCGGGACCGGCGGGCCGCCCGGCGCGAACGACCAGCAAATTGCTGCCGAGCTTGGAGATGTCAGCCTTGACCTTCTGCGTGGTGCCTGAGCCGATGGTCAGCATGGCAATGACGGCGGCGACGCCGATAACGATGCCGAGCAGCGTCAGGAACGAGCGCAGCACATTGCGGCGGATCGAGCGCAGCGAGAGGCGGACGGTTTCCCAGATCATTTACGCCGTCTCCAGATTCATGGTGTCTGAGGCGACATGCCCATCGAGGAAGCGGATGGTGCGCTCGGCATATTCTGCGACATCGGCTTCGTGGGTGACCATGGCGATGGTCAGGCCAAGATCCTTGTTCAGCCGCGTCAGCAACTCCATGATTTCGTGCGTGCGGGCGGTGTCGAGGTTGCCGGTCGGCTCGTCGGCGACAAGCAGCGTCGGCCTGGTGACGATGGCGCGCGCGATCGCCACGCGCTGCTGCTGGCCGCCCGACAGTTCGGCCGGCGTGTGATGCTCGCGGCCGACGAGGCCGACCTCGGCCAGCGCCTGCATGGCGAGGTCGCGGCGCTCACGGGCGGCCACGCCGCGATAGATCAGCGGCAGTTCGACGTTTTCGGCCGCGGTGGTTCGCGCCAGCAGATTGTAGCCCTGGAAAACGAAGCCGACATAGAGGTTGCGCAGCATGGCGCGGCGGTTGCGGTCGAGCCGGCCGGCGTCGACGCCCATGAACGAATAGGTTCCGGCGGTCGGCGTGTCGAGGCAGCCGATGATGTTCATCGCCGTCGACTTGCCCGAACCGGACGGTCCCATGATGGCGACGAATTCACTGCTGCGGATCGCGAGATCGACACCGGCCAGCGCATGCACCTTGGCCTCACCCTGGCCATAGCTCTTCCAGACCTTGTCGAAGGTGATGAGGGCAGCACCGGCGGCCACGGCCTCAGCTCCGCTGCTGCGAGGCGGTGATGACCTGCGCGCCTTCCTCCAGGCCGGAGGTGATCTCGGTCAGTTCGCCATCGGTCGAGCCGATCTTCACGTTGACGGGATGCGGCCGGCCGTTCTCCAGCACGTAGAGCGTGCGCGAGCCATCGGTGGGGGCCGTCGCTGCCTGGCGCTGGCGATTGCCGCCTGGGCGGCCAATGCGGCCGGTGAACAGGTCGCTGAAACTCCAGGGCCGCGCGGCTTGCTGCGTCGGACGGTAGCGGAAGGCGCCGGCGGGCACGGTGAGCACATCCTTGGCCTGGCGGGTGACGACCGAAACCGTGGCGGTCATGCCGGGGCGCAGCAAAAGCTCGTTGTTGTCGACCTCGAGCCGCGCATTGTAAGTGACGACGCCGTCGGTGGTGATCGAGGCATAGGAGATGTCGCGGATCTCGGCATCGAACGGCCGGTCCGGAAAGGCGTCGACCGTGAAGCGCGCATGCTGGCCCGGCTTGACGGCACCGATGTCGGCTTCGTCGACCGCCGCCACCAGCTCCATGTTCCTCAAATCAGCGGCGATGATGAACAGCACCGGCGCCTGCAGCGAGGAGGCGACCGTCTGGCCCGGATCGACCGAGCGCGTCAGCACGATGCCGTCGATCGGCGCGTAGATGGTGCTGTTGGCAAGGTCGGTCTGCTGCGATTTCAGATCGGCATTGGCGATGGCGAGATTGGCCTCGGCGCTGTCGAGCGCCGCCTTGGAGCGGTCGCGCGTCGCGGTCGCCGCCTCGAGCGACTGGTCTGTCGCCATGCCGCGCTTGGTCAAGGCCGCCGCACGCACCAGCGCGCTTTCATTCTCGGCAAGCGTTACCCTGGCGTCCTCGACATTGGCCGCCGCCGCCTTGGCGGCCGCTTCAGCCCGTTCGATCTGGACCTGCAGCTTGGCGGTATCGAGAGCCGCAAGCACGTCGCCCTTCTTCACTTGCTGGTTCTCGTTGACCGAAACCGAGCGTATGATGCCGGAGAGCTGGCTGGAAATGTCGACCTGGGTGAGCGGCTGCAGCGTGCCGGTGGCGGACACCTGGACAGTGAGGTCGGCCTTGGCGGCCGGGACGGTGGTGTAGTCGATCTTGGCCGGCGTGCCGGCATACCATTGGTAGAGGCCAAGACCGGCGGCAAGTGCGATCAGGGTCAGCAACGCATAGAGCCAGCCACGCCGGCGCGTCTTGCGCAGACCTTGTCGGTCGAGCCCGAGCGCGGTCTCGATGGCGGAATCCGATTCCGTCTTTGGCAGATTGACAATCTGGTCCACGCCGGACCCCTATGAAGCGCAATGTCCCTGTCTGCGTACAGATCAGGCTTGATGGTTCAAATATCAAATTAAATTTCGCCCATGTTTGGATTGAGGCAGGAATGCAAACCCGGAATTACTTGCTTTACGATGTGTTCACGACCGAGCGACTGGCCGGCAATCCGCTGGCCGTGGTGTTGGATTGCAAAGGTCTGGACACGGCGGCGATGCAGGCCATCGCGCGCGAGTTCAACCTGTCCGAATCGGTCTTTGTGCTGCCGCCGGACAATCCCAAGCATAAAAACCGCATCCGTATCTTCACGCCGGACTATGAAATGCCGTTCGCCGGCCACCCGACCGTGGGGTCGGCAATCGCGCTGGCCGAACTTGCCGGCGAGGGCGGGGCCGGCATCTTCGTGCTGGAGGAAAACATCGGCCCGGTGCGCTGCGCCGTCAGCAGGCACGATGGCCAGACCTTCGCCGAGTTCGACCTCGCGAAACTGCCTGAGCCGCTGAAACTCGAGGCCGATCCGGAGGCGATCGGTGCCGCCCTTGGCCTGACGCCGCATGAGATCGGCTTCGAGAATCACCGCGTCGCGTTCTGGTCGGCGGGCGTGCCCTATGTGACCATCCCGGTCGCCAATCTCGAAGCGGCGGGCCGCATCCGGCTGGACAACCAGGCGTGGTCGGAACTGGCGCCGCGCAAGAGCGACTGGGCCTTCGCCAGCCCCTATGTCTACTGCCGCGAGACGGTGAACCATGAAAGCGCGTTCCACGTGCGCATGATCGTGCCCGGTACGCCCTCCTATGAAGATCCGGCGACCGGCTCGGCTGCGGCCGCCTTCGCCGGCGCCATCATGCATTTCGACGGTCCGACGGATGGCATCTCGCAGCTGTGGATCGAGCAGGGGCTGGAGATGGGCCGGCCGTCGCGCATCCGCCTCGAACTGACCGTGCAAGGCGGAAAACTGACCTCCGCGCGCATCGGCGGCAACGCGGTCAAGGTGGCGGAAGGCAAGCTTTTCGTCTGATTGCGATGGGCTGAAAGCGATTTGTCGGGAAATGACTCCGGCAGGGCTGGACATGACGGATGGTGGCGGCTATATGCCCGCCAACGCCGGTTTTTGCCGGCCGAGTGGGTGCGTAGCTCAGTTGGTAGAGCAGCTGACTCTTAATCAGCGGGTCCACAGTTCAATCCTGTGCGCACCCACCAAATTCCTAGAAGACTTGGTGGAAAGACCCTGAAAGCGGGAAACCGATGCGGCTCATCCAAGGTGAGCCATCGGCGTTCAAAGGCGATTATTGCCGCGCCCAAAAACGCGGCCCAGAAACCTGCCGAATCGAAAAGCGATGCCACCGTTCACGCTTTGATGTTCGCCGACGTCACTGCCGGCCTTTCCTCCTGAAAAATCGCTGATGAGCCACCAGAAGAAAATCAGGAAAAGAACAAGAATCCCGGTGTCGATTGGGCCGTAGGTGGAGTATCCGCTGCGCCAAAGCACACCAGCACACATTGCAGCGATGGTTGCAGCAGCAGCGACTGGATGTAGCTTTTTCATCCTAAAACTCTATTGGAGAATCGCCTGGAACGAAAGCTGCCGTCCTGTGGGGCAGCCCTGTCGGCCGCACCCACCGGAAATCCCCTGATTACTTCTCCGACACACCAGCCTCGGCAAAGCTCGCCATCCTGGCATGGCACTCCAATGCCGAGCGGACGATGTTGACGGCGAGGCAGGCGCCGGAGCCTTCGCCGAGCCGCATGCCGAGATCGAGCAGCGGCGGCAGGCCGAGCGCTTCGAGCAGACCACGATGGCCTGATTCGGCCGAGACGTGGGCGGCGATCGTGTGGGCGAGGCCTGTCGGATGCAGCCTTGCCAGCGGGGCCGCTGCGGCGGTGCAGACGAAGCCGTCGAGCAGCACTGGTATGCCGAGATGCCGGGCGGCCAGCGTGGCGCCGAAGATGGCTGCGAGTTCGCGCCCGCCGAGCGTTGCGGCCACGCTCAGCGGATCGGCAAGGGCGGCGGCGTGACGCTTCAGGCCGGCCTCGATGGCGACCACCTTGCGCTTCAGGCCGGCATCGTCGACGCCGGTGCCGCGCCCGGTCCATTTTTCGGCACCGCCGCCGAACAGGGCGGCTGAAATGGCGGCGGCCGGCGTGGTGTTGCCGATCCCCATCTCGCCGAAGCAGATGAGGTCCAAATCCTTCGTCACCGCGTCATGGCCGGCCGAGACGGCGGCCAGGAACGCTTCCTCGTCCAGGGCCGGCACTTGCGTGAAATCGCCGGTCGGATGGTCGAGGTCGAGCGGGATGACATCGAGTTCGGCGCCGGCAATGCGGGCAAGCTGGTTGATGGCGGCACCGCCGCCGGCGAAATTCGCCACCATCTGCACGGTGACTTCCGAAGGGTAGGCCGACACACCCTGCGCGGTAACGCCATGATTGCCAGCGAAAACGAAGACTTTCACCCGGTCGAGCCTCGGCATGTCGCGGCCCTGCCAGCGCGCCAGCCATGCGGCGATGGTTTCGAGCCGGCCGAGGCTGCCCTGGGGCTTGGTCAGCGTGTCCTGGCGGCGGGCGACCGCATCGGCGGCCGCATCGCTGCCGGCGGGCAGGTCGCGGCAGGCCGCGCGCAGTTCATCGAGGGATTTGAAGGACATGGGGGAAAAATCTCCAAAAGGGAATCAAGCCAAGGGAAATCAAGAGAGGGCGACGGAAGCGACGAGCAGCACCGCGATTTCGCTCACCTGCTGCAGGGCGCCGATGGTGTCGCCGGTCTGGCCATCGATCTGGTTGAGGCAAAGGGCGTGGAAGGCGGCAAACAGCAGGCCGAGCAGGATCAGCGCGGCGATGGCGCCGCCGATCCCGAGCAGGAAGAGCGGGATGGCGCCGAGCACGGCGCCGGCGATTGCCGTTTCCCGCGAGACGGTGCCGGCGCCGGCCGAAAGGCCGTCGTCGCGGGCCGGGGGCAAGATGTGCATGAAGGCGCCGAGCACGCCGCGCGAGGCCGTGTGCGCGGCAATGAGGGCGAAGAGCGCCTGTGTCGGGTCGACGAGTTCGGAGAGTGCGCTCCAGCGGATCAGCAGTGACAGGGCCAGCGCCATGGCGCCGTAAGCGCCGATGCGACTGTCGCGCATGATCTCGAGTTTGCGGCCGCGCGACTTGCCGCCGCCAAAACCGTCGGCGACATCGGACAGCCCGTCTTCATGCAGGCAGCCGGTGGTGACCACGGTTGCAACCAGCGCAAGCGCCGCCGCCGGGCCCATGGCAAGGCCAAACCGTTCCGCCGTGGCAAAGACGATCGCGCCGATCAGGCCGACGACGACGCCGGCGACGGGCGCCGCCCAGATCGCGGCGGCAAGGCCGCGGCCGCGAAAATCGAACACGGGCAGCGGCAGCCTGGTGAAGAAGACCAGGCAGAGCGCGATGTCGCCGGGGATTTGCCGGGGCGAGAAGGTCAAGTTGGGGAGCTTCATGGCCTAACCCCTCGCAATGGCATGGAAGAAGCTGCCACTGACATGGCCGCGCCGATAGCCCGAAGCGCCGATCGGATTGCCCTGGCCATCGGCGAGGTCGGCCAGCGGCTCGTCATTGCCGGTGGCAGTCATCTGCGCATAATGGAATTCGTGGCCCCGGATCAGCGCTCCCTGTGAGCCCAACGGACAATCCGCACGCAGCCGCGCCTCGCGATAGCCGAGGTTCATCTTGCGTTTGGCGAAGCTGGTGGAATGACCGAGCAGGCCAAGCATGCGATGCGTTTGGCCCGAGGCATCCTCGATCGCCTCGCCGAGCACCATGAAGCCGCCGCACTCGCCATGGATGGGCTTTGTTGCAGCGAAGCGGGTTATCCCTGTCTTGAAGGTCTCCGCTGCTGCCAGGCGACCGGCATGGAGTTCGGGATAGCCGCCGGGCAGCCAACAGACATCGCAGCTCTCGTCAGGCGCTTCATCGGCAAGCGGCGAGAACGGGACGATCTCGGCGCCGGCCTTGCGCCAGTAGGCCACCACATGCGGATAGAGGAAGGTGAAGGCGGCATCTTCCGCCAGCGCGATGCGTTGGCCGGGCGGCTGCAGCGCGTCTTCAAAGCCGCCGGTTGCCGGGGCGAGGGGCGTTGCCAGCCTCATCACGGCGTCGAGGTCGAGCGATTTCTCCGCCATGTCGGCCAGTCGGTCGAGATGCGCCATCAAGTCATCATACTCACCGGCCTGGACGAGGCCGAGATGGCGTTCTGGTAGATTGAGCGTGGGATCGCGCAGGATGGCGCCGACGACGGGCAGGCCGATCGCCTCGATGGCGTCGCCGGACAGCCGCCGGTGACGCTCGCTGCCCAGCCGGTTGAGCACGACGCCGGCCATGCGCACGTCGGGATCGTAGGTGGCGAACCCCTTGGCGACGGCCGCCGCCGTGGTCGATTGACCGGACACGTCGAGCACCAGCAGCACCGGCAGGCCGTAGAGCCGGGCAAGATCCGCCGCCGAGCCGGTGCGGCCCGGCGCGGCCGGAATGCCGTCGAACAGGCCCATGGCGCTTTCGAGGATGACGAAATCGGCATCGTCGGCGGCTTGCGCGGCGAGCGCGTTGAGCAGCGACGGCGGCATCGCCCAGCTGTCGAGGTTGACGCCGGACAGGCCGGTGGCGGCGGTGTGAAAGCCGGGATCGATGTAGTCAGGGCCGGATTTGGCGCCGCGCACTTTGAGCCCACGCCGGGTGAGCGCGCGCAGGATGCCGATGGTGACGCTGGTCTTGCCGGAGCCGGAGCGCGGCGCACCGATGATGATGGCCCGTGCCGTCATGCCCCGCCCGCCAGTGCCGCGCGCATGGCGACGATGCCGCCGACGACGATCAGCGCCGGCGAGGCGAGCCCCGCGGCGGCTGCTTGCTCGGCGATGGTGGCGAGCGTGGCGACGACGGTTCGCTCCTGCGGCGTGGTGGCGGCGACGATCACCGCCGCCGGTGTCGACGGCGCCAGCCCGCCATCGAGCAGTGCCGCTGCGATCAGGGGCAGATTGGCCATGCCCATATAGACGACGACAGGCTGGCCGGTGCGGGCGATTGCCGCCCAGTCGATATCGTCATCGGTGCCGGCGGCGTGGCCGGTCGCCAGGATCACAGCCTTGTTGATGCCTCGCATGGTGGCCGGGATGCCGGTAGCGGTTAGTGCGCTGAGGCCCGATGTCAGGCCGGGCAGGACGCGGAAGGGAATGCCTTCACGGGCGAGTGCCAGGGCTTCTTCACCGCCGCGACCGAAAATATAGGGATCGCCGCCCTTCAGCCTGATGACGCGACGGCCTTCGCGGGCCAGCCGCACCAGCAGCGCGGTGATGTCGTCCTGCTTCATCGACGGTCTTCCGCCGCGCTTGCCGGCAAAGAACAGCTCGGCATTTTCGGCAACCGCGACGACATCAGGCGAGACAAGAGCGTCGTAGACCAGCGCATCCGCTTCGGCCAGTGCCGCCAGCACTTCCAAGGTCAGGCAGCCGGGATCTCCGGGGCCGGCGCCGGCCAGCCAGACATGGCCCGGATCGAGCGGGCGCGGCTTGAAGTTCAGCCGCGACAAGGCCTGTTCGAGCGTGGCGTTGCCGCCCTTGTTTTTGCTGTTGCCGCTCACAATCCGTCCCGTCCGCGAAAACGCCGCTGGTAATGGGCGTCATAAAGAGAACTCTCGCCAAACCCTTCCGCTGCAAGCGAGCGGCCAACGAAGATGATCGCAGTGCGCTCCATCGGATCGGCCGCAAGCTGTGCCTCGATCGTTTCCAGCGTTCCCGTCAGCACTCGCTCATCCGGCCATGAGGCGCGGAAGACGATCGCTACCGGGCAATCACCGCCATAGTGCGGCGTCAGCTCGGCGACGACGCGGTCGATGGCGTGGATGGCCAGATGAATGGCCAGCGTGGCGCCGGTGCGGCCGAAGCCGGCCAGCGTTTCACCTGATGGCATCCTTGAGGCGCGGCCGGAGATGCGGGTCAGCACCAGGCTCTGCGCGACCTCGGGAATGGTCAGCTCGCGGCGCAGCGCGGCCGCTGCGGCGGCGAAGGACGGGACGCCCGGCGTCAGCGTGTAAGGGATGCCGTGCTTTTCCAGCCGGCGGATCTGCTCGGCGACGGCGCTCCACACCGACAGGTCGCCGGAATGCAGGCGGGCGACGTCGTGGCCGGCTCTGTGGGCATCGAGGTAGGCGGCTTCGATCTCGTCGAGCGACATCGGCGCGGTGTCGATCAGCTTTGTACCCGGCGCGCAGTGCTGCAGCAATTCGGGCGCGACGATCGAGCCGGCATGGAGGCAGACCGGGCAGCTTGCCAACAGTTTGGCACCGCGCAGCGTGATGAGATCGGCGGCGCCCGGACCGGCGCCGATGAAATGAACGGTCATGGCGCGTCTCCGCTGATGGCGATGGCGCAGGTGACGGGGCCAAGCACCGTGCGGGGGCCGAGCAGCCTGGCGCCTTTGCCGGCCACCGCAAGGGCCGATGCTTCGGAAACCGATGGCGTGCCGGCCAGCTCTTGCGAGAGATCGGAATGGCTGAGCGTGTCCGTCGATACGGCCTGAAGCGCTGTGTCATCGACGATGATGACCGGTAGGTTCAGCGCGCGGCCGGCAGCGGCGATCGCATCCTCATCCTGTTTGAGCGTGGCGGTCGCCAGTGCGGAAAGCGCCGTCGTCGCCAGCCCATGCGCTTCGAGAGCGGTTTCGATCGCCGCAAGCACGTCTTCAACGTTCACGCCTTTTCGGCTGCCGATGCCCGCGACCATCATGGTTTTACCCAGCTCCATTGGGTCACCGGCATGGCCGGCCGCCAGGCCTGCATCGAGCCGACCGGCGAAGCGCGCGAAATGGCGATGCGCGTGAGATCGCCGCCCAGTTTTATGTGCTGGGCGAGAAGCAGGGTCTCCATCTCCAATGTCACCGCATTGGCGACGAGCCGGCCGCCGGGGCGCAGCGCCTTGATGGCGGCGGCCAACACGCCGGAGTCGCTGCCGCCGCCACCGATGAAGATGGCGTCGGGCGTGTCCAGTTTGGCAAGCGCCCTGGGCGCGCTGCCTTCCACCACGACGAGGCCGGGAACGCCGCAGGCAGCGGCGTTGTTGCCGATGCGAGTGGCGCGGATGGGGTCGGCTTCGATGGCAATCGTGCGCATCAGGGGGTGGGCGAGCATCCATTCGATGCCGATGGAGCCCGAACCGGCGCCGATGTCCCACAGCAGTTCGCCGCGCCTTGGCGCCAGCGCCGACAGGGTGATGGCGCGGATTTCGCGCTTGGTGATCTGGCCGTCATGGTCGAACAAATGATCGGCAAGGCCAACCGTGAGCGGCAGCACGCGGGCTTGCGGGCTCGAATCAATTTCGATAGCCAAAACGTTGAGTGGATTGATGTTTTCGATGTCGAAGGCATCGGCGCGGGCGGAGCGCTGGGTCTCCTTCGGACCGCCCAGCGCCTCCAAAACCGTCAGCCGCGAGGCGCCAAAATCGAGTTCGGTGAGCAGGTGCGCAATTGCGGCCGGTGCGTCGCCATCGGATGTCAGCGCCAGAATGCGCGCGTTGGGTTGCAGCATGGGGCGGATCAGGTCGATCGAGTGGCCATGCAGCGAGACGGTCTCGATCTCCTGCAGCGCCCAGCCAAGGCGCGCGGCTGCCAGCGAAACGGCTGACGGAGCGGGGATGACATGCATCTCACGCGCTTTGACCTTGCGGGCGAGGGTGGCGCCGACTCCATGGAAAAAGGGATCGCCGGAGGCGAGCACGCAGACGTTTCTGCCGGCAAGCGCCAGCACATCGCGCATCTCCGGATCGAAAGGAACCGGCCAGGGACGGGGTTCGCCCTTGGCGAAGGAAGCGACCAGCGCCAGATGCCGCTTGCCGCCGAAGATGATTTCCGCCCCGGCAATCCGCTGCTTGGCCTCGTCGCCGAGACCCGCTAAACCGTCCTCGCCGATGCCGACGATGGTGAGCCACCTCGCGTTGAGCTTGGCGCCGCGCGGACCCTCAACAGGCATGATGACCCACCGCATTCTGATCCTCGGCGGCACGACGGAGGCCCGGCAACTCGCCGGGAAGCTGGCCGCGCGCGCTTCGGTCACGCTGTCGCTGGCCGGCCGCACCGAAAGCCCGGTGGCGCAAGGGGTGCCGGTGCGAAGCGGAGGATTTGGCGGCGCCGACGGGCTGGCCGCTTATCTCAGGGAGACGCGCACCGATCTGCTGATCGACGCCACGCATCCCTACGCGGCGCGAATCTCCGCTAACGCCGCGCAGGCGGCGCGCATGGCCGGCGTGCCGATCCTCGCCTTGCGCCGCCCAGGCTGGGAACCGGTAGAAGGCGACCGCTGGACGCTGGTCGATACGGTCGATGATGCCGTGCAAGCGCTGGGAGCGGCGCCGCGCCGCGTGTTCCTGGCGCTGGGCCGGCAAGAGGCCGGTGCCTTCGACGCCGCGCCCCAGCACCATTATCTCATTCGCAGCGTCGATCCGGTCGAACCGAAGCTGGCTGTGCCAGATGCGACCTATCTGCTGGCGCGAGGACCGTTCCGGGAGGACGACGAACGCGCCCTGCTCGAAACGCATCGTATCGAAATTGTCGTGTCCAAGAACAGCGGCGGCGCGGCCAGCTACGGCAAGATCGCCGCGGCGCGGGCGCTGGGCGTCGACGT
This sequence comes from Mesorhizobium opportunistum WSM2075, assembly GCF_000176035.2. Lineage (NCBI taxonomy): Bacteria > Pseudomonadati > Pseudomonadota > Alphaproteobacteria > Hyphomicrobiales > Phyllobacteriaceae > Mesorhizobium > Mesorhizobium opportunistum. The sequence continues at coordinate 3,782,380 of NC_015675.1, forward strand.
GGTCATGGTCCAAAGGCCTGATCTGCCGGATGTTCCCTCGGCGGAAACCGTCGAAGTGCTGGCCGCGATGATCGATCATTTTGTCGGGCCCGCTGCCGAACGCGGCGTGTAGACCAGCGCCGGCTTGTCGCCGCGCTTGATGATCCGGGTTTCCTGAGAGCCGATGATGATGCAGGTCGCCATGTCGGCCTTCTCAGCCTCGACATCGGCCAGCAGATAGACCTCGATGCGCTCGTCCGGGCGGCCGGCGGCGCGGCCGAAAATGACCGGCGTGGTGCCGGGCAGGATGGCGGTCAGGCACTCGAAGGCGCGGCCAAGCTGCCAGGGGCGCGCCTTGCTGATCGGGTTGTAGAGCGCGATGACGAAGCCCGCGCCGGCGGCTGCCAATAGGCGCAGCTCGATCAATTCCCATGGCTTCAGATTGTCGGACAGCGAGATGGCGCAGAAATCATGGCCAAGTGGTGCGCCGATGCGGGCGGCGACCGCCAGCATCGCGGTGATGCCGGGAACGACCGCGATATCGACGGCGCGCCATTCGGCTGGGCCGGCTTCGATCGCCTCGCAGACGGCGGCCGCCATGGCGAACACGCCGGGGTCGCCGCCAGAGACCACGGCGACGTCATGGCCTTCCGCGGCCTTGATCAGGGCATCCTTGGAGCGGGCGAGTTCCTCGCGATTGTCGGAGGCGACGCGGGTCTGGTCGGGGCGAAGCTCCAATCGGTCGAGATAGGGCTTGTAGCCATAGAAGAATTTCGCCTGCGCCACAGCACGGCTGGCTTCCGGCGTGACCTGGTCGGCATTGCCGGGGCCGAGGCCGATGACGGTGAGGCGGCCGCTCATGATTGCGCTCCCAGCGCACCGGGCCGGCCGGACCAGCCGGCCACCAGCACGATGGCGAAATAGGGCGCCTTGTCATCCTGTTTGTCGGCAAGCCTCATCGAAACGCTGCCGGCCATGGTGCCACGCTCGACATAGACGGCGCGCGTCAGCTTGCCGGTCGCCTCCAGCGCGCGCCTGATCTTGGGCAGGTTGCGGCCGACCTTCATGATCACGGCGGCATCGGTGTCGGCGAGCCGGCGGCTCAGCTCGAATTCGCTCATCGTGCCGGGCAGCACGGTCAGCACGTCATCGCCCTGGACGATCGGAACACCGGTCTGCGACCAGCAGCCGGACATGGCGGTGATACCGGGAATGACTTCGGTCGGGAAGCGATGGGCGAGGCGCACATGCAGGTGCATGTAGGAGCCGTAGAACAGCGGGTCGCCTTCGGACAGCACGGCAACCATCCTGCCGGCTTCGAGGTGCCTGGCGACCGCCTCGGCGGACTCTTCGTAGAAAGTCGTGATCTGCGACCGGTAGTCGTCGTGGTCCTTGTCGATCTCGGTGGTCACGGGATAGAGCAGGGGCAGTTCCGTCATGTCCGGACGGAAGCGCGTTTCAACGATGGCGCGCGCGTTGCTGTTGTTGCCGCGCTTGGCGAAATAGGCCACCACATCGGCCTCGGCCAAGGCCCGCGCGGCTTTCAGCGTCAACAGCTCGGGGTCGCCGGGACCTGTGCCGACGCCGACAAGACGGCCTTTTGCGATGGCGTTCACAGGCCGGGCCTCGCCAATGAATTGAGCGCGGCGGCGGTCATGGCGCTGCCGCCGAGCCGGCCGCGCACGATGGCGTAGGGCACGCCATAGGAATTCTCGGCCAGCGCATCCTTGGATTCGGCGGCACCGACGAAGCCAACCGGCATGCCGATGATGGCCGCAGGCTTCGGGGCGCCGTCGCGCAGTTTCTCCAGGAGATAGAACAGCGCGGTCGGCGCGTTGCCGATGGCGACGACGGAGCCTGCCATGCGCTCGCCCCACAGGTCTATTGCCGCGGCCGAACGGGTGTTGCCGATTTCCCTGGCGATGTCGTGCGTCCGCGGGTCGCGCAATGTGCAGATCACCTCGTTGCCGGCCGGCAGCCGGGCGCGGGTGACGCCATGCGAGACCATCTCCGCGTCGCAGTAGATCGGCGCGCCGGCCGCCAAAGCGGTGCGGGCGGCGGCAACGAAATCAGGGGAGAAAACGAAATGGCTTGATGCCTCGACCTGGCCGCAAGCATGGATCATGCGGATTGCGACATCGGCCTCGGCTTCCGAGAAGCGAGAAAGGTCGGCCTCGGCGCGAATGATGGCGAAGGAGCGCTCGTAGATCGCCGTGCCGTCGTGAATGTAGTCGTAGGCGGCCATGTTCATTTCCGTTTTTTGGTTTGGGCCTGTCGGTAAGCCTCGGCGATGCCGGCCGGCCCGAGCCTTGTCAGGCAAGCGGCGGCTGTTTCGCCCGGATATCGTGCGCTGCGGATCACTGCGGCGACGCGACTGAAACCACGCGCGGCGTCATAGCCCGGCCTGTACCCGGCAGGAAGGGCCTTTGCCGTCGCGTTCACGACAAGTCCGGCTCCATTTTCGCCGCCGACGATCGTCAGCGCCGCCGGGCCGGGATGCGCGCAGCCCTTGGCGCAGCCGGAAATGTGCAGCGTGAAGTCGAGGATGTCGGCGTTTTCGGCGGCGATCGTCCCGGCTATGTCGCGCGTGGCGATGCGGCCGGAAGCACAGGCCGGGGTGCCGGCGCAAGCCGCGATGCGCGTGCGCGGGTCGGTGGGGGAGGTGACGAAGCCGAGGGCGGCGGCTGTGTCTTGAAGGGGCTGGTTGGCGGCCGGTGGCTGGCCGAGGAAGAGCAAAGCGCGGCCTGGGGCGAGGCGGATTTCGATGGTGCCGAGGGCGAGGGCGCTTTGGGCGAGGGCGATGATTTTGTCCGCCGGCATGCTGCCGTAGGGGAGGGCTATGCCGAGGGTGAAAGTGTCGCCGGCCAAAGGGAAAAGGCCGATAGGTTTGCGCGAGGCGCCCCCCTCTGTCCTGCCGGACATCTCCCCCTCAAGGGGGGAGATTACGCTGTCACCGATGGTTTCGCCAATCTCCGGTCTTGTTAAGGAAAAGCCGGCGCCCGAACTGCCAATCTCCCCCCTTGAGGGGGAGATGTCCGGCAGGACAGAGGGGGGCGCCTCGCGCAAACTTGTCAAGCATAGCCAACCTGCCAGAGACACCAACTGTCGATCCGACAAATCCCGTGTGTGAGCCTCACGGCCTTTCTCGGCGACCATTCTCAGCGCAGCGACGGCAATGTCTCTCGCAGCATTTGCATCGACCTTTGCCAATACCTTCGCGTTTCGGCCGTCGCCCGCAATCGATACGCTCCAAACGATGTCGTTGTCGGCTCGCACCGCCTTCAGCCGCACATCAGCTGTCACTGCATCCATCGACAGCTGCCCGCCGCCGTCCACGATGACCGAAACCTTCGGCCCCAGCCGTTGCGTCAACCCAGCCTCATCGACCGCCACCCTGATCCGCTCAGCCATAGGCCGCGGATCGGCAATCTCCTGCGGGTCGATGCCCGCCAGCGGTCCCGTCTCGACCGGCACGCCTGTGCGCACCGCAATGCCCAGCGCATCGACCTCTGCTGCCAGCAGCGCGGCGCTGTCCGCTGTTAGCCCGCGTATTTGCAGGCTGCCGCGCGCGGTCACCTCCATGATGCCGTTGCCGTGCCGCAGGGCGGATTCGGCCAGGGCGATCAACAGCTCCGGCGACAGGCCTCCGGCAACCGGGTTGAGCCGCACCAATAGCCCGTCGCCGGTCAGCATCGGCGCCGACAGAGCCGGGCAGGCGCCACGGCGCGTGAAGGCGTTCATGCCGCCACCTCGAGTGCTTCCGCCTCGGCAATCAGGGCGGCGAGGTCGTCGTCGATGGAGTTGCGCAGGGGATGCCAGAGGCCACGCCGGCGCGCCGAGAGAAAACGCTCGGCAATGACTTTCGCGGCGGCCGGGTTTTCGCGCAGGATGAAGGCGCGAACTTCGGCGTCGCCGACATAGGCGTCGTGCACGGCCTCGATCAGCGCGCTTGGTATGGCATGGGTGGTCTCGGCAAAGCCGACCAGCCGGTCGACCGTCTCGGCGAATTCGGAGGCGCCGCGCGGGCCGTGCCGCATCTGGCCGGCGATGAAACGCGCATTGACGGCGCGGGCACGCACGACACGGGCCACCGCCTCACCGACCGAGCGTGGCTTCGGCTTTTGCGGATCCGTGGTGTCGAGCACGATAACGTCGGCATTCCTGCCGAGCGCCGCGAGTGCGGCCGAAAAGCCGCCGATGAAGGCGACGTCGGCCGAACCTTCGAGGATGTCGCGGCCGGGGTCGTCGCCGGTGTGGACGAGAAGGTCGGCCTCGGCGATACGGCCCTCGAAAGCGCCGGGGGCGGAGACGCCTTCGCCATCGGCGCCGCCATAGGCATGCGAGGTGGCGTCGAGATAGGCGCGGCCGATCTCCTCGCGCGCGCTCCACTCGCCGCTCGACAGCAGATCCTCCACGCCGGCGCCGTAGGTGCCGGGCGAGGTGCCGAAGATGCGCGGGCTGATCTTGCCGTCCGCGCGGGTTTTGGCGGCGAGCGGGTTTTCCGCATCCTCCTCGTCGCGGGCGGCGACGGCGTTGGCGGCGGCGTCGATCAGCGCGATCTGGGTCGGGAACATGTCGCGGAACAGGCCCGATATGCGCCAGGTGACGTCGACGCGTGGCCTGCCGAGAGTGGCCGGCGGCAGCACTTCGATGCCGGTGATGCGGCCGGTGGCAGCATCCCATTGCGGGCGGCAGCCCATCAACGCCAGACCTTGCGCAATCTCTTCGCCGCCGGTGCGCAACGAGGCCGAGCCCCAGAGGTCGATGACCAGCGAGCGCGGCCAGTCGCCATGCGACTGCATGTAGCCGCGCACCACTTCTTCCGCCGCCGCCTTGCCCAGATCATAGGCGGTCGGCGTCGGCATGGTGCGCGGGTCGGACGTGAACAGGTTGCGGCCGGTGGGCAGCACGTCGGAGCGGCCCCGCGCCGGCGCGCCGGCCGGACCGGCCTTAATGTGGCGGCCATCGAGCGCCGCGAGCAGCGCCGTCCTCTCACTCTCCGCACTTTGGCGGCGCATGGCGTCGGGCTCGTCCTCGGCCGCACGGCCATAGACATGCAACCCGTCCTTGATGGCGAAATCCTTGAGATCGCAAAGCCAGGCGTCGATGCGGCGCAGCGCCTCGTCGGGCGCATCGGTCCTGGCGACGCCAGCTTCCGAGGCGAGGCCGGTTTTCTGTGCGGTGTCGACGATCAGCTTGGCCAGACGATCGCGGCGGCGGCGGTCGAGGCCATCGGCCTGGGCGTATTCGTCGACCAGCCGTTCGAGCTTGTGCTGGTTTTCGTCGAGCCCGGCACCGGTCAGCGGCGGCGGCAGATGGCCAAGCGTGACGGCGGCGATGCGCCGCTTGGCCTGCGCTGCCTCGCCGGGGTTGGAGACGATGAAGGGATAGATGACGGGCAGCGGACCGGTGACGATCTCGGGAAAGCAGTTTTCCGAAAGCGCGACGGTTTTGCCCGGCAGCCATTCCAGCGTGCCATGGGCGCCGACATGGATAAGGGCATGGACGCCGAGCGACTTGCGCAGCCAGAGGCCAAAGGCGAGGAGCGCATGGCGGGGCGGGAGCGTCGGATCGTGATAGTCGGCGCGGCGGTCGGCGGAGCGACCGCGATCGGGGGCGAGGGCTACGGTGATGTTGCCGAAGGTGGCGGCACGGAAGGGGAAGTGGGTCGAGGTCGGAGCTTGAACACCCCCCTCTGTCCTGCCGGACATCTCCCCCGCAAGGGGGGAGATTGGCAGTTTAGTCGCCGGCTCTCCCTTTACAAGATCGGAGATTGGCGAAGGCGGAGATGGGAGCGCAATCTCCCCCCTAGAGGGGGAGATGTCCGGCAGGACAGAGGGGGGTGCCTCACGCAAGCCTCTCCCTTCGGGTTTTCCCCATGCAGCCTCTACCGCGGCAATTGCCGCTGTTGGCAGGCTCTTCGAGAAGTCCAGATACTCCTCTAACCCTAACCCACTATCGCCCCGCTCCAGCAAACCCAGCAACTCGCGCGGCGTCTCAGGAATCCCCTCAACCCCATAACCCTGCTTCTTCAGGTCGTGCAGCATGGCCAGCACGCTGGACGGCACGTCGAGGCCAACGGCATAGCCGGTGCGGCCGGGGGCGCTTGGGTAGTCCGGGATGAGGATAGCCAGCTTGCGCATCGTGCGGGGCGTTTCCTGCAGCTTGATGAAAGCCGCAATGCGGTCCGCGACTTGGGCGACGCGATCCGGTTCCGGCCGATTGGCGAAAGCGTGATGACCAAGTGCCGGATCGGTCTCGCTCTCGCCCTTGAAGGAAATGGCGCCGGCCAGGATGCGGCCGTCGAGTTCGGGCAGCACGACATGCATGGCGAGGTCGGCGGGTGCCAGGCCACGCTGGTTGTTTTCCCAGACGTCGTGGCGGGTGGTGGCGACGATGACTTGGAAGACGGGCACGCCGGCGCGGTCGAACAGGGTTTCGACGCCGGGTTCGGCGCCGGAGGCAAAGGCGGTCGCGGTGATGATGGCGGCGGGTTTCAGCGTGGCAAGCGCGGTTTCCACGAAGGCCAGGGATGCCGGGTCCTTGAGGCTGGAGACGAAGATCGGGACGGGGGTTATGCCGCGTTGGGTGAGTGCTTCGAAAAGGGCATCGATCGGCGCGACATCGGCGGCTAGCAGCATCGAGCGGTAGAAGAGGATGGGAATGACTGGCGTGGCGTTTCCCTCCCCCTCGAGCGGAGGGTGGCCCGCAGGGCCGGGTGGGGTCGGTACGACCGGGGGCGACGTTTCCTTGAGTCGGCGCGCTTCGGAGAGGACCCCACCCCCGGCCTGCGGCCGGACCCTCCCCTCGTGGGGGAGGGGGACGACGCCGCGACTTGGCTCATAGTAGCCGGCTTTTGGAACTTCGACCGGTTCGACAGTCGTCACATCCTGCCCAGCCAGCCCCGCCAGCCTCCGCACCAGCGCACTCATATTGGCCGGGCCGCCCTCGCGGAAATAGCTGAGCAGGCTATCCAACTCCTCGCGCGGCAGCGTTGAGGCTTCGATGAGGCGGAGATCCTCGTCGTGGCTCTCACCCGGCAGCAGCGCCAGTTTTATGCCGTGCGCGCGGGCGGTCGCGGCGAGCTGGTCGCAGCCGTAGCGCCACCAGTCGTGGCCGCCGAGGATGCGCACGAGGATGATCTTGGCATGGCGGGCGACGCTGTCGACCCAGAGGTCGACGGACATGGGATGACGCAGGTCGCGCAGTGCGGCGAGCCGCATCGAGGGCAAGCGGCCGGCGTCGGCCTTCCACGCCGCTGCCAGTCCAGCCAGATCGCTGTCGGTGAAGGACAGCGCCACGATATCCGCCGGCGTCTGCCGCAGGTCGACCGGCTCGGCGAGATCGTCGAGCGAGGCGGAAGTCGTGGTGAGGATGTGCATCGCGGCCTGTCCGAGATCAGCCGGCGAGTATGCGTTCGATGGCCGGGCGGTTCAGCCCCTTGAGACCGATGACGACGAGGCGCGAACGACGATCGTCCTCGGCCGTCCAGGCGCGGTCATAGTAATGATTGACGCGCGGGCCGACCGCCTGCAGCAAGAGCCGCATCGGCTTGCCGCCGACCTCGACGAAGCCTTTGACGCGCAGCACGTTTTCCTGCTCGGCGGCGTTGGCGACGCGTTTTGCCAGCTCGTCGGGATTGGCGATCGAGGGAATGTCGACGATGAAGGTGTCGAAGTCGTCATGCTCGTGGTCGAACGCGCCGTCATGATGGGATTTGCGGTTCTCGATGTCATCCTCGACGGCGAGGCCGAGGCCGAGCAGCACGGAGGGATCGACCTTGCCGTGCGAGGTCGGCACGATCTTCACGGCGCGGGCGGAGTGTTCGTTGATGATGGCGTTGGCGCGGGCTGAGCCTGCGGCGTCCATCAGGTCGCTCTTCGACAGGATGATCAGGTCGGCGCAGGCGATCTGGTCCTCGAACACTTCCTCAACCGGGTCGTCATGGTCGAGGCTCTCATCCTGAGCGCGCTGCGCCTGCAGCGCGTCCATGTCGTTGGCGACGCGGCCTTCGGCCAGCGCCGGGCCATCGACCACGGCGATCACGCCGTCGACCGTGACGCGGCTTTTCACCGTCGGCCACTGAAACGCCTGGACCAGCGGCTTGGGCAGAGCGAGGCCCGAGGTCTCGATCAGGATGTGGTCGACCTTCGGCGACAGCGCCAGGATTTGGTCGAGCGCCGGCACGAAATCGTCGGCCACGGTGCAGCAGATGCAGCCATTGGCCAGTTCGACGATGTTTTCCTCCGGGCAGGTGTCGATGCCGCAGCCCTTCAATATCTCGCCGTCGATGCCGATGTCGCCGAACTCATTGACGATGATGGCAATGCGTTTGCCGCCGGCGTTTTCCAGGAGATGGCGGACCAGCGTCGTCTTGCCGGCGCCGAGAAAGCCGGTGACGACGGTGCAGGGAACGCGGGAAAGGTTGGCGGACGAATCTGGAGCGGTCATGGTCAGTCCTTCAGCATGTCGAGAGGAGGGATGCGGGCAACGAGGCCGCGCTTGAGGCTATCGGGCCGGCCACGCCATGGGATGAGGCCGTCGGTGGAAGTGGCGAAGAGCTTTGCGCCGGTGACAAGGTCGGCGCCGCTAGCCGTGGTCAGATCGCCGAAGACATAGCTCCAGCAGCCGTCGCGGAGGATCGCGGCGCTGAGGCGGCGCTTGCAATTGCCGAGGCATTCGACGGTGCGGACGCGGATATCTTCGCCCGAGGCGGCGTTGCGCGTATCCTCAGCCAGCAGTTCGCCGGCGCGGGGATGGGCGTCGGAGCCGGTTTCGTCACGGCACGAGGCGCAGACGACGACGGTGACGCCGGCCAAGGCATCGCCGTCGACGGACGAATTGTCCGCTGTGCCAGCCGAAAAACTGCTGTTCTGGTCCAAAAACCGGCTCCTTGCCCGGAAACCCGCCGGGCGATCGGATTATGTTGTCGCAGACGGCAGGTCTCCTGGCTCGCGGGTCATCGCCTTGGTTAGCCGCCTTCCCGGGAACTCCCAGTGGCTTTCGGCCTTGGCTCGTCGCTTACAGTTGCGGGGACAGCCGCGGATTTGAGATTTTCATCCCGCACCGCATTCCCTCTTAGCCCCTCTCATTGAAGAGAAGAGACCGTCTGGAGCGGATTTAGGCTGTTGCGGGCAGGACTGTCAACGCGGGCCTACGACATGGCGATGTCGGCAAGTGACTGTCCGAGGTCGCCAGCGGGCGTCACTTCCATGCGCTCAAGCCCGAGCCAGCCCTGCATTTGCTTCAATTCCTCGAAAAGCTGGGCGGCGGTTTCCGCTGGCGCCTTGGGCTCGGCATAGGCCGCGTGGACGCGTAGCACACTCGCCGGCCGATCGGCCTTGAGGTCGACGCGCGCCACGATCCTGTCGCCGAGCAGGAAGGGTAGGACGTAGTAGCCATATTGGCGCTTTTCGGCCGGCGTGTAGATCTCGATGCGGTAGTGAAAATCGAACAGCCGTTCCGAGCGCGAGCGTTCGAAGACCACAGGATCGAACGGGGCCAGCAAGGCACGGGCGTCGATTTTCCTGGGCAGACGGGCATCCTTGTGCAGGTAAGCGGGCTTATCCCAGCCTTCGACGCGCACCGGCAGCAGCTCACCGAGTTCGACCAATTCCTCCAGGCGGCCCTTCATGTCGGCGGGGGACAAACGGAAATAGTCTCGCAAATCGCCTGATGTCGCCACGCCATGAGCGCGGGCGGAGATGCGCAGCAATTCGCGGTGCGCGTCCTCGGCGGCCGGTACGGGCAGGTCGAGAACCGCCTGCGGCAGCACGCGCTCGGGCAGGTCATAGAAGCGCTCGAACCCGCGGCGGTGCGCCGTCGTGATGCGCCCGGCCCAGAACAGCCATTCGAAGGCATGCTTGGCGTGGCTCCAGCCCCACCAGCCGCCCGAGCCTTTCTGGCCTTCGAGCGCGGAAGCAGCGATCGGGCCGCGCGCGACGACCTCGCGGTAGATCTCTTCTATATAGGCGGCGTGCTCGCGGCCCCATTTGGCCAGCCCCAGATACATCTCTTTGCCTTGCTCGGCGCGCTGCATGCGCCAGCGCATCAGCGGCCAGGTCTCCACCGGCAGGAAGGAGGCCTCGTGCGCCCAGTATTCGAACACCGTGCGCTTGCGGGTGACGGCGGCGTTGTCGAGCAGAGCGAGCGGGTAGGGGCCAAGGCGCGAATAGAGCGGCATGTAATGCGCGCGCACCACCGCGCTTACGGAATCGATCTGCAGCAGGCCGGTACGCGACAGAACGCGGGCGAAATGACGGCGGTCGGGCGTGCCATTGGGGCGGGGGTCGAGAAAACCCTGAGCGGCGAGCGCGACGCGCCGGGCGGTGGCAAGCGAGATCTTTTCCTTCATTCGGATGCGACTCTTGTAACTCGATGACCGTCGTTTGATGGGTGATTCCTGCCCATGCTAGCAGGGTTTTGGCGGCATCCATGTCAGGAGAGAAAAGTGGAGTAGAAAGCGAAGGAAATCAAACAGGAGCGTATCGGACCAGTTTCTCCGTATATGCCGTCCAGCACCGCCTTTTGAACAAGGTTTGACTTGCTTCGCTGGAAGTGCTGCGCTAACCCTCGCCGCGTTGCAGCATAGGCCCCTTAAAACGGTTCAGCGGTTAAACTGTCACGCTTCCGCATTAAGGTCCGGTGCTGTAATCAAAATGGATTGGCGCCAACGGAAAGCCGCTGCATGAACGCACTTCTCAGTTCGTACCTGCCCATCGTCCTGTTCATCGGCGTGGCGCTGGTCGTCGGCCTGGCGCTGCTGGCCGCACCGTTCCTGGTGGCGTACCGCAACCCCGATCCCGAAAAGCTTTCCGCCTACGAGTGCGGTTTCAACTCGTTCGACGACGCCCGCATGAAATTCGACATCCGCTTCTACCTGGTGTCGATCCTGTTCATCATCTTCGACCTGGAAGTGGCCTTCCTGTTTCCCTGGGCGGTGTCCTTCTCGAAGATCGGCATGCTCGGTTTCTGGTCGATGATGGTGTTTTTGGCAGTGCTGACCATCGGCTTTGCCTATGAATGGAAAAAAGGAGCGCTGGAATGGGATTGAACGACAGTTCAGGCACCCTCGTCGCGCCGAAGCCCAAGGGTATCATCGATCCCAACACCGGCAAGCCGGTGGGACAGGACGATCCCTTCTTCCTCGAAATCAACAACGAGCTTGCCGACAAGGGTTTCCTGGTCACCTCGACCGAGGCGCTGATCACCTGGGCGCGCAGCGGCTCGCTGATGTTCATGACCTTCGGTCTGGCGTGCTGCGCGGTCGAGATGATCCATACCTCGATGCCGCGTTATGACTCGGAGCGGTTCGGCGTCGCGCCGCGCGCGTCGCCGCGCCAGTCCGACATCATGATCGTCGCCGGCACGCTGACCAACAAGATGGCGCCGGCGCTGCGCAAGGTCTACGACCAGATGCCGGAGCCACGCTACGTCATATCGATGGGCTCGTGCGCCAATGGCGGCGGCTACTACCACTATTCCTATTCGGTGGTGCGCGGCTGCGACCGTGTCGTGCCGGTGGACATCTATGTGCCCGGCTGCCCGCCGAGCGCCGAAGCCCTGCTCTACGGCATTCTTCTGCTGCAGAAGAAGATCCGCCGCACCGGCACGATCGAACGGTAAATCCATGGCCGCATCCCTTAGCGAACTGTCGACCTATCTCGGCGAGAAGCTGCCTGGCCGCTTCAGTGACGCGGTGCTTGCCTATGGCGAGCTTACCGTTCACGTCGAGCCGCAAAACCTGGTCGAGGTGGTAACCTTCCTTCGCGACGACGCACGCTGCCAGTTCATTTCTATCATCGATGTCTGCGGTGCCGATTATCCGTCGCGGGCCAAGCGCTTCGACGTCGTCTATCATCTATTGTCGCCGAGGCAGAATGTGCGCATCCGCGTCAAGGTGCAGGCCGACGAGGAGACGATGGTGCCGTCGATCACCGGCGTCTTTCCTGGTGCCGACTGGTTCGAGCGCGAGACCTACGATCTCTATGGCGTGCTGTTCTCGGGCCATCCCGATCTGCGCCGCCTGTTGACCGACTACGGCTTCGAAGGCCATCCGCTGCGCAAGGATTTCCCGCTGACCGGTTTTGTCGAAGTGCGTTACGACGACGAAGCCAAGCGCGTCATCTACGAGCCGGTCGAGCTCAAGCAAGAATTCCGCAATTTCGATTTTTTGTCCCCGTGGGAAGGTACGGACTACGTGCTGCCGGGTGACGAGAAGGCAAAGCAGTAAATGGCTGAAACCTCCGTCCGCAATTTCAACATCAACTTTGGACCGCAACACCCTGCGGCGCACGGCGTTTTGCGCCTTGTTCTCGAACTCGACGGCGAAGTCGTCGATCGCGTCGATCCGCATATCGGGCTCCTGCATCGCGGCACGGAAAAGCTGATCGAGGCCAAGACCTATCTGCAGGCGGTGCCTTATCTCGACCGGCTCGATTATTGCGCGCCGATGAACCAGGAGCATGCCTTTGCGCTGGCCGCCGAGCGCCTGCTTGGCATCGAAGTGCCGAGGCGCGGCCAGTTGATCCGCGTGCTCTACTGCGAAATCGGCCGCATCATGTCGCATATCCTCAATGTGACGACGCAGGCCATGGACGTCGGCGCGCTGACGCCGCCGCTGTGGGGCTTCGTCGAGCGCGAAAAGCTGATGGTGTTCTATGAGCGCGCTTCCGGCTCGCGCATGCATGCCGCCTATTTCCGTCCCGGCGGCGTCCACCAGGACCTGCCGCGCCAGCTGGTCGAGGATATCGGCAAGTGGATCGACCCGTTCCTGAAGTCGCTTGACGATCTCGACAAGCTGCTGACCGGCAACCGCATCTTCAAGCAGCGCAATGTCGATATCGGCATTGTTTCGCTGGCCGATGCCTGGGCCTGGGGTTTTTCGGGCGTCATGGTGCGCGGCTCGGGCTCGCCTTGGGACCTGCGCAAGTCGCAGCCCTACGAATGCTATTCGGAAATGGATTTCGACATTCCGATCGGCAAGAACGGCGACTGTTTCGACCGTTACCTGGTGCGCATGGAAGAGATGCGGCAGTCCGCGAAGATCATGCGCCAGTGTGTCGATCTCCTGCTCGGCAAGGAAAGCACCGGACCGGTGTCGAACCTCGACGGCAAGGTGGTGCCGCCGAAGCGCCAGGCGATGAAGCGCTCGATGGAAGCGCTCATCCACCACTTCAAGCTCTACACCGAGGGCTATCGCGTGCCGGCCGGCGAAGTCTATGCGGCCGTCGAGGCGCCGAAGGGCGAGTTCGGCGTCTACCTGGTCTCCGACGGCACCAACAAGCCCTATCGCTGCAAGCTGCGCGCGCCCGGCTTCGCGCATCTGCAGGCCATGGATTTCCTGTGCCGCGGCCACATGCTGGCCGACGTCACCGCCGTTCTTGGCTCCCTCGACATCGTGTTTGGTGAGGTCGATCGCTAAATGTCAGTCCGCCGTCTCGCAGAAGCCAGCGTCCAGCCAGCCTCCTTCGCCTTCAACCGGGCGAATGCGGCCGTAGCGAAGCAATGGATCAAGAAATACCCGAAGGGCCGCGAGCAGTCGGCGATCATCCCGCTTCTGATGATAGCGCAGGAGCAGGAAGGCTGGGTCACCAAGGCGGCGATCGAGACGATTTCGGACATGCTCGGCATGCCGCGTATCCGCGGTCTCGAGGTCGCGACCTTCTACACGCAATACCAGCTCAATCCCGTTGGCACGCGCGCGCACATCCAGGTCTGCGGCACCACGCCCTGCATGCTGCGCGGCTCGGAAGCGCTGATGGATGTCTGCCGCTCGAAAATCCATCACGACCAGTTCCACACCAACGACAAGGGCACCTTGTCGTGGGAGGAGGTCGAGTGCCTCGGCGCCTGCGTCAACGCACCGATGGTCATGGTCTTCAAAGACACGTTCGAGGATTTGACGCCGGAACGGCTGGCCGAAATCATCGACCTCTATGACGCGGGCAAGGGCGCCTCGGTGGCGCCGGGGCCGCAGAACGGCCGCACCGGCTCGGAACCGGCCACCGGCCTCACCACGCTGAAGAACGAAAAGGCGATCCTCAAGTCGACCCGCGACCGGGAAGCCAGGGAAGCAGCCAAGGCCGCCAAGGCGGCGCCCGACGCGATCATCGCGGCGTCGGTTCCGGCACCCGCCACCGCCCCTGTCGCGCCGTCCAATGCCAGCAAGCCGAAGACCGATGCGCCCGAGACCAGCCCGGCGTTGAAGACACCCTCGAAGGCCAAGGTGGCGCCGGCGGCGGAGAAGGCGGCGAGCGTTTCGGCGCCGCGGCATTCGGCCGTCAATGCGAACAAGGCGGCCCCCGAGGTCGAGAAGGTTTCCAAGCAGCGCAGCGGGCCGATCGCCAAGGCCGAGCCGGCCTCCGCCTTCAAGGCGCCGGAGGCCAAGGTGCCCGTGGCAAAACCGGCAAAACCATCGCTTGAGGACAAGAACCGTCCGGCCGGCATCGACAGGCCGGCCGCGGTCGACGATCTCAAGCTGATCTCCGGCGTCGGCCCCAAGATCGAAGGCATCCTGCATACGCTGGGCATCTTCACCTTCGCGCAGGTCGCGTCGTGGAAGAAGGCCGAGCGCGAGTGGGTCGACGGCTATCTTTCCTTCCAAGGTCGCATCGACCGCGACGACTGGGTCAAGCAGGCCAAGGCGCTCGCCAAGGGCGGTGTCGCCGAATACATCCGCGTTTTCGGCAAGAAGCCGGTCTGAGGGACGAAAAATGCTTCAGGACAAAGACCGCATCTTCAACAACATCTACGGCCTGTTCGACAAGTCGCTGGCCGGCGCGATGGCGCGCGGCGCCTGGGACAACACGCCCGGCATCATCGCCAAGGGGCGCGAGTGGATCGTCAACGAGATGAAGGCGTCGGGCCTGCGCGGCCGTGGCGGCGCCGGCTTCCCGACCGGCTTGAAATGGTCGTTCATGCCCAAGCAGAGCGACGGCCGGCCGAGCTACCTCGTCGTCAATGCCGACGAATCCGAACCCGGCACCTGCAAGGACCGAGACATCTTGCGCAACGATCCGCACACGCTGGTCGAGGGCTCCTTCATCGCCGGCTTCGCCATGGGGGCGGTCGCCGCCTACATCTATGTGCGCGGCGAGTTCATCCGCGAGCGCGAGGCGCTGCAGCGCGCCATCGACGAGGCCTATGAGGCCAAGCTGATCGGCAAGAACAACACGTCCGGTTACGATTTCGACATCTACATGCATCACGGCGCCGGCGCCTATATATGCGGCGAGGAGACAGCACTCCTCGAAAGCCTCGAAGGCAAGAAGGGCCAGCCCAGGCTGAAGCCGCCATTCCCCGCCAATGTCGGACTTTATGGTTGTCCGACGACCGTCAACAATGTCGAGTCGATCGCGGTGGCGCCGACCATCCTGCGCCGCGGCGCGGCCTGGTTCTCGTCCTTCGGCCGGCCCAACAATGTCGGCACCAAGCTGTTCTGCATCTCAGGCCACGTCAACAATCCGTGCACTGTCGAAGAGGCGATGTCGATCCCGTTCCGCGAACTGATCGAGACGCATTGCGGCGGTATTCGCGGCGGCTGGGACAATCTCTTGGCGGTCATCCCGGGCGGCGCCTCGGTGCCGCTGGTGCCGGCCGAGCAGATCATCGACACGCCGATGGATTTCGACGCGCTGCGCGACCTGAAGTCCGGTCTCGGCACGGCGGCCGTCATCGTCATGGACAAGTCGACCGATGTGGTGAAGGCGATCGCGCGGTTGTCCTATTTCTACAAGCATGAGAGCTGCGGCCAGTGCACGCCGTGCCGCGAAGGCACCGGCTGGATGTGGCGGGTGATGGAGCGGCTGGTGCGCGGCGAGGCGCAGAAGCGCGAGATCGATATGCTGCTCGACGTCACCAAGCAGGTCGAGGGCCACACGATCTGCGCACTGGGCGACGCGGCGGCATGGCCGATCCAGGGCCTGATGCGGCATTTCCGCGGCGAGGTGGAGCGGCGCATCGACGAGTTTTCCCGCAACGCGCACCGGGCTGAGCCGGTGATGGTGGCTGCGGAATAAATTTGTGACCGCGGGCGAAAGCCCGGGACGAGACGAACGGGGCGGGGCGAACGAAGAAACGACCAGGAGAACTTTCTATGGCGCCGTATTCGTACCCATTGATGCCCAATTTGGACCAGATCGAGAAGATGAACCAGGACCTGACCAGGATGATGCCGAAGGAGATGGCCAGCGCCGTCAACCTTTTCGCGCATCCTGTCGCGGGTGCCGCTGCGATGTCGGCCTTGAGCCTCGGGCTCGCCAACCACGCGTTCGGCGTCTGGCTGGGCGCGCTTTCGGGAGCCGCCGAGGCATCGCAACGCCTGATGCAGCCGCTGATCGAGGATTTCGAGACGCGCGTCGAAGAATTCGAGGACGCGAACTCTTCGTCCACCAAGGCGCGGGCGACGGCGAAGACCATGATTGCCGAGGCGCAGTCCTTCGCGCAGGAAGTCACCGACATTGCCGCCAAGGAAGCCGCCACCACGGCGCCGGTGGCCAGTGCCGGCCCGGCAACGGGCGACGTCCCCGACGCATTGTTGCCCGAGGATTTCCGCCAGCCCAAGGCCATGGACAAGCCGGCGAAGCCGTCGGACTTGAAAGCGATACCGGGCATCGGGCCGAAGCTCGAGAAAGTTCTGAACGGGCTCGGCATCTGGACGTATGCCCAGATCGCGGCCTGGTCCCCGCAGGAGATCGCCTGGGTCGACGACTATCTGTCGTTCAACGGCCGCATCGGCCGTGACGATTGGACTGCCCAGGCAACTGCGCTGTCCGCGAAGAAGTGAATGAAATGTCGGGCGCTGCGTCTGTCGCGCCCGGGAAATTGGATTGCGGGAAATCCGCAGGGGTTTGAGGCGAATGGCAAAGCTCAAGGTCGACGGGAAAGAGATCACTGTACCCGACCACTATACGCTGCTGCAGGCGGCGGAAGACGCGGGCGCGGAAGTGCCGCGCTTCTGCTTCCACGAGCGGCTGTCGATCGCTGGCAACTGCCGTATGTGCCTGATCGAGGTCAAGGGCGGGCCGCCCAAGCCGCAGGCCTCCTGCGCCATGGGCGTGCGCGACCTGCGCCCCGGCCCCAATGGCGAGCCGCCGGAGATCTTTACCAACACGCCGATGGTCAAGAAGGCCCGGGAAGGCGTGATGGAGTTCCTGCTGATCAACCATCCGCTCGACTGCCCGATCTGCGACCAGGGCGGCGAATGCGACCTGCAGGACCAGGCGATGGCCTTCGGCGTCGATTCCTCGCGCTATCACGAGAACAAACGCGCGGTCGAAGACAAATATATCGGCCCGCTGGTCAAGACGGTGATGAACCGCTGCATCCACTGCACGCGCTGCGTCCGCTTCACCACCGAAGTCGCCGGCATTTCCGAACTCGGCCTGATCGGCCGTGGCGAGGATGCCGAGATCACCACCTATCTCGAAAGCGCGATGACCTCGGAGCTTCAGGGCAATGTCATCGACCTCTGCCCCGTCGGCGCGCTGACGTCCAAGCCGTTCGCCTTCCAGGCGCGGCCGTGGGAGCTGACCAAGACCGAATCCATCGACGTCATGGATGCCGTCGGCTCGGCGATCCGCGTCGATAGCCGTGGCCGCGAGGTGATGCGCATCCTGCCGCGCGTTAACGAGCAGGTGAACGAGGAGTGGATCTCCGACAAGACCCGCTTCATCTGGGACGGCCTGCGCACGCAGCGTCTCGACCGGCCCTATGTGCGAAAAGACGGAAAGCTGGTTCCGGCAAGCTGGGCCGACGCGTTCGCCGCTATCAAGGACGCGGTGTCGAAGACGACGCCCGAGAAGATCGGCGCCATCGCGGGCGATCTGGCCGCGGTCGAGGAAATCTACGCGCTGAAGCTGCTGATGGCTTCGCTCGGCTCCAGGAACACCGATTGCCGCCAGGATGGCGCCGCGCTCGACCCGGCGCTCGGCCGCGCCAGCTACATCTTCAACCCGACCATCGAAGGCATCGAGCAGGCCGACGCGGTGCTGATCATCGGCGCCAATCCGCGCTTCGAGGCCTCGGTGCTCAACGCCCGCATACGCAAGCGCTGGCGGGTCGGCAATCTGCCGGTCGGCGTCATCGGCGATGTCGGCGACACCCGCTACGAGTACGAATTGTTGGGCGCCGGACCGGATTCGCTCAAGGATCTGGCCGACGGCAATGGCAAGTTCTTCCAGACGCTGAAGAAGGCCACGCACCCACTGATCATCATCGGCCAGGGCGCATTGGCACGCGCGGACGGTGCTGCCGTGCTCGGCCAGGCGGCCAAGCTCGCCGCTGCGGTGAACGCCGCACGGGCGGACTGGAACGGCTTTGCCGTGCTGCACAATGCGGCTGGGCGCGTTGGCGGCCTGGATCTCGGCTTCGTGCCGGGCGAGGGCGGCAAGAACGTCGCCGGCATGCTGGGCGAAACAGACGTGCTGTTCCTGCTCGGCGCCGACGAGATCGACATGGGCAAGACCGGCGGCGCCTTCGTCGTCTATATCGGCACGCATGGCGATGCCGGCGCGCACCGCGCCAATGTCATCCTGCCGGCGGCCGCCTACACCGAAAAGTCGGGCACCTATGTCAACACGGAAGGGCGCGTGCAGCAGACCAACCGCGCCGGCTTCGCGCCGGGCGATGCGCGCGAGGACTGGGCGATCCTGCGGGCGCTGTCGGACGTGCTGGGCAAGAAGTTGCCGTTCGATTCGCTGCCGCAACTGCGCGCCAAGCTCTATGGCGAATACCCGCATCTGGCCCGCATCGACCAGGTCGCGGCCGGCAATGCCGAGGATATCGCCGGGGTGGCGAAGCTCGGCGGGCGGCTGAACAAGGGCACCTTCACCTCGCCGGTCAAGGATTTCTACCTGACCAACCCGATCGCGCGGGCGTCCGCCGTGATGGCGGAATGCTCGGCACTGGCCAAGAGCGGCTTCAAGCAGGCGGCGGAATAAGCATGGACACCTTCTTCTCCTTCTACGTGCTGCCGGCGCTGCTGATCCTGCTGAAATCAGTGGTGCTGATCGTCGTGCTGCTGATCTTCGTCGCCTACATCCTCTATGCCGACCGCAAGATCTGGGCAGCGGTGCAGTTGCGTCGCGGGCCGAACGTCGTCGGCCCCTGGGGCACGCTGCAGGCCTTCGCCGACCTGTTGAAGTTCGTCTTCAAGGAACCGGTCATCCCGTCAGGGGCCAACAAGGGCGTGTTCCTGCTGGCGCCGCTGGTTTCCGCCGTGCTGGCGATCTCGGCCTGGGCGGTCATTCCCGTCAGCCAGGGCTGGGCGATCGCCAACGTCAATGTCGGCATCCTCTATGTCTTCGCCATCTCCTCGCTCGAGGTCTACGGCGTGATCATGGGCGGCTGGGCGTCCAACTCGAAATATCCGTTCCTCGGCGCGCTGCGTTCGGCGGCGCAGATGGTGTCCTACGAAGTCTCGATCGGCTTCGTCATCGTCACGGTGCTGCTCACCGCCGGTTCGCTCAACCTCAGCGATATCGTGCTGTCGCAGCAGGGCGGAATTGGCACCCGGCTTGGCCTGCCCAACACCTTCCTCGACTGGAACTGGCTGGCGCTGTTCCCGATGTTCATCATCTTCTTCATCTCGGCGCTGGCCGAGACGAACCGTCCGCCCTTCGACCTGGTCGAAGCCGAATCGGAGTTGGTCGCCGGCCACATGGTCGAGTATTCGTCGACGCCGTTCCTGCTGTTCTTCCTCGGCGAATATGTCGCGATCGTGCTGATGTGCGCGCTGGCCACCATCCTGTTCCTCGGCGGCTGGCTGCCGCCCTTCGACTTCGCGCCCTTCACCTGGGTGCCCGGCGTCATCTGGTTTGTGCTGAAGGTCTGTTTCGTGTTCTTCGGCATCTCCATGGTCAAGGCCTTCGTGCCGCGCTACCGCTACGACCAGCTGATGCGATTGGGCTGGAAGGTGTTCCTGCCGATTTCGCTCGCGATGGTCGTGATCGTCGCCGCCTTCCTCAAGTTCACGGGGATGGCGTGATGTCTAATTTCGCGATCCTGGCAGTTGGGGCCGCTTTGGGTGTTCTGCTGGCGTGGCTTGGGTTACGCAAGGCCCCGCCATCCTCGCCGAACTTCTCCAAGCATACCAAATGGAATGGTGTGCCTCTTTCCGTCGGGGAAAGGCAGATGCGCGAGGTTCTGCTGCGTAACCTCAGCTTGGCAGACTATCCGCATTTAGGTGTTGTTTTGTATGGCCTCTTAGGCGCCTTTCTTGCGCTGTATTTCTTTGGGAGTGGCGAATGGGTGCACTAACTCAAGCCGCAAAATCGCTGCTGCTGCAGGATTTCGTCAGCGCCTTTTTCCTGTCGATGCGCCAGTTCTTCGCGCCGAAGGAGACGATCAACTATCCGCACGAGAAGGGGCCGGTGAGCCCGCGCTTCCGGGGCGAGCATGCCTTGCGCCGCTATCCCAATGGCGAGGAACGCTGCATCGCCTGCAAGCTGTGCGAGGCGATCTGCCCGGCGCAGGCGATCACCATCGAGGCCGGCCCGCGCCGCAATGACGGCACGCGCCGCACCGTGCGTTACGACATCGACATGGTGAAGTGCATCTATTGCGGCTTTTGCCAGGAAGCCTGCCCGGTCGACGCCATCGTCGAGGGGCCGAATTTCGAATTCGCGACGGAGACGCGCGAGGAACTCTACTACGACAAGGACAGGCTGTTGGCGAATGGCGACCGGTGGGAGCGCGAACTGGCGCGCAACATCTCGCTGGACTCGCCCTACCGCTGATATCGACGCTTGGGCGGGGCGAGGGGCCTCGTCAAAGGATGATCCCGAAAAGTTGCGGATTTTTCGGACCAGATCATCCTCCGGATTAAAAGAGTGTCGCATGTTTCTGTCGATCGGGCCTTTCAACCCGATCGGAACATGCGATAGGACACAATGAAACTTGCGGCCGGAGGCGGCGGCAAAAATCGAACAGGACGGTTGTCCTGTTTCGGATAGGAACCCGGGGGATCCCCAATGCTGAGTGGACTAGAGGCGGCCTTTTTCTACCTCTTCGCCTTTGTCGCGGTGGCATCGGCGTTCATGGTCATTTCGTCGCGCAACCCCGTGCATTCGGTGCTGTTCCTGATCCTGACCTTCTTCAACGCCGCCGGCCTCTTCATGCTGACCGGCGCCGAGTTCCTGGCAATGATCCTGCTCGTCGTCTATGTCGGCGCGGTGATGGTGCTGTTCCTGTTCGTCGTCATGATGCTCGACGTCGACTTCGCCGAGATGAAGGAAGGCGCCTTGCAATACGCGCCGATCGGCGCGCTGGTGGGGCTGATCCTGGCAGCGGAACTGATCGTGGTGTTGGGCGGCTACACCTTCGCGCCGCAACTCGCCTCGACGGTCGCCAAGCCGATTCCCGATCTCGCGGCGCGTTCGAACACGGCCGCGCTCGGCGACATCCTCTACACCGACTACCTCTACTACTTCCAGATTTCGGGCCTCATCCTGCTGGTTGCCATGATCGGCGCCATCGTGCTGACGCTGCGCCACAAGGAAGGGGTCAAGCGGCAGTCGATCGCAGCCCAGGTCGGCCGCACGCCGGCGACCGGCATGGAAATCCGCAAGGTCAAGTCGGGCGAAGGAGTCTGAAATGGTCGTCGGCATCGCACATTATCTGACCGTATCGGCGATCCTGTTCACGCTCGGCGTGTTCGGCATCTTCCTGAACCGCCGCAACATCATCGTCATCCTGATGTCGGTCGAGCTGATCCTGCTTGCGGTCAACATCAACTTCGTCGCCTTTTCGGCGGCGCTCGGCGATCTGGTCGGCCAGGTGTTCGCGCTGTTCGTGCTGACGGTCGCAGCGGCGGAAGCCGCCATCGGACTTGCTATTCTCGTCGTCTTCTTCCGCAACCGCGGCTCGATCGCGGTCGAAGACGTGAACATGATGAAGGGTTGACGGAACCACCATGTATCAGGCCATCGTCTTCCTTCCACTGCTCGGCTTCCTGATCGTCGGCCTGTTCGGCACGTCGCTCGGCGCCAAGGCGTCCGAATACATCACCTCCGGCTTCCTGGTGATTTCGGCCCTGCTGTCGTGGGTTGCCTTCTTCAGCGTCGGCTTCGGCCATGGCGAGGTGTTCACCGTGCCGGTGCTGCACTGGATCCAGTCCGGAGGCCTCGACGTATCCTGGGCGCTGCGCATCGATACGCTGACGGTGGTGATGCTGGTGGTGGTCAACACCGTCTCGGCGCTGGTTCACATCTATTCGATCGGCTACATGCACCACGATCCGAATAGGCCGCGCTTCTTCGCTTACCTGTCGCTGTTCACCTTCGCCATGCTGATGCTGGTGACCGCCGACAATCTCGTGCAGATGTTCTTCGGCTGGGAAGGCGTGGGTCTGGCGTCCTACCTGCTGATCGGCTTCTGGTACAAGAAGCCGTCGGCCAATGCCGCCGCCATCAAGGCCTTCGTCGTCAACCGCGTCGGCGATTTCGGCTTCGCGCTCGGCATCTTCGGCGTGTTCGTACTGTTCGGCTCGGTCAACCTTGGCACCATCTTCGCCAATGCGGCGACCTTCGTCCCCGCTGAAGGCGCGCCGCAAGGAGCGGCCGTGCTCACCTTCCTCGGCCATGCGCTCGACAAGCAGGCGGCGATGACCGTCGTCTGCCTGCTCCTGTTCATGGGCGCCATGGGCAAGTCGGCGCAAGTGCCGCTGCACACCTGGCTGCCGGACGCCATGGAAGGCCCGACTCCGGTCTCGGCGCTGATCCATGCCGCCACCATGGTGACGGCCGGCGTGTTCATGCTGGCGCGGCTGTCGCCGCTGTTCGAGCTGTCGCATTCGGCGCTGACGGTGGTGACCTTCATCGGCGCCTTCACCGCCTTCTTCGCGGCGACCGTCGGTCTGGTCCAGAACGACATCAAGCGGGTCATCGCCTATTCGACCTGTTCGCAGCTCGGCTACATGTTCGTGGCGCTCGGCGTCGGGGCCTATGGGGCGGCAATCTTCCACCTGTTCACGCATGCCTTCTTCAAGGCGCTGCTGTTCCTCGGCTCGGGCTCGGTCATTCATGCCGTCTCCGACGAGCAGGACATGCGCAAGATGGGTGGCTTGAGAAAGCTGATCCCGGCCACCTACTGGATGATGGTGATCGGCACGCTGGCGCTGACCGGCGTCGGCATCCCGGTGACCGTCATCGGCACCGCCGGCTTCTTCTCCAAGGACGCCATCATCGAGACCGCCTTTGCCAGCCACAATTCGGTCGCCGGCCTTGCCTTCGTGCTGCTGGTCATCGCCGCCGGCTTCACCTCCTTCTACTCCTGGCGGCTGATCTTCATGACCTTCCACGGCAAGCCGCGGGCAAGCCACGAGGTGATGCACCATGTCCATGAATCGCCGCCGGTGATGCTGGTGCCGCTGTTCATCCTGGCCGCCGGCGCGCTGTTTGCCGGTATCATCTTCCACAATTCCTTCATCGGCGAAGGCTATGCCGAGTTCTGGAAGGCGTCGCTGTTCACGCTGCCGGACAACCACATCCTGCACGAGATCCATGAGCTGCCGCTGTGGGTCGAGCTGTCGCCCTTCATCGCCATGCTGGTCGGGCTGGCGCTGGCCTGGAAATTCTACATTCGCTCGCCGGAAATGCCCGTCAATCTGGCCGCCCAGCATCGCGGGCTCTACGCCTTCCTGCTCAACAAGTGGTACTTCGACGAGCTCTACGACTTCCTGTTCGTGCGGCCGGCCAAGCGCCTTGGTTCCTTCCTGTGGAAGACTGGCGATGGCACCATCATCGACGGGCTTGGGCCGGATGGCATTTCGGCGCGCGTCGTCGACGTCACCAACCGCGTCGTCAAGCTGCAGACCGGCTACCTCTATCACTATGCCTTCGCCATGCTGATCGGCGTTGCCGCATTCGTCACCTGGATGATGCTCTGATGACCGCCTGGCCAATCCTCTCGCTGGTCACCTTCCTGCCGCTGGTTGGTGTGCTGCTAATCCTGTTCATCAATGATGACAGCGAGAACGCACGTCGCAACATCCGCGCCATCGCGCTGTTGACGACGACGTTCACGTTCATCATCTCGCTGTTCATCTGGACCGGCTTCGACAATTCGCAGGCCGGCTTCCAATTCGTCGAGAAGGCCGCCTGGCTCGACTCCGGCATCTCCTACCATATGGGCGTCGACGGCATTTCCATGCTGTTCGTCATCCTGACGACGTTCCTGATGCCGCTCTGCATCCTGGCGTCCTGGGAATCGATCGAGAAGCGCGTCAAGGCCTACATGGTCGCCTTCCTGCTGCTCGAGACGCTGATGATCGGCGTGTTCTGCGCGCTGGACATCGTGCTGTTCTACGTCTTCTTCGAAGCCGGCCTGATCCCGATGTTCATCATCATCGGCGTCTGGGGCGGCAAGCGGCGCGTCTATGCCTCGTTCAAGTTCTTCCTCTACACGCTGGCCGGCTCGGTGCTGATGCTGCTCGCCATCATGGCGATGTTCTACCAGTCCGGCACGACCGACATTCCGACCCTTCTGACGCACAGCTTCCCGGCCAACATGCAGATCTGGCTATGGCTCGCCTTCTTCGCCTCCTTCGCGGTGAAGATGCCGATGTGGCCGGTGCACACCTGGCTGCCGGACGCGCACGTCGAGGCGCCGACGGCCGGCTCGGTCATCCTGGCTGCCATCCTCCTGAAGATGGGCGGGTACGGTTTCCTGCGCTTCTCGCTGCCGATGTTCCCGCTGGCGTCCGAGATGTTCGCGCCGCTGGTGTTCACGCTCTCCGTCGTCGCCATCATCTACACCTCGCTGGTGGCGCTGATGCAGGAGGACATGAAGAAGCTGATCGCCTATTCGTCGGTCGCCCATATGGGCTTCGTCACCATGGGCATCTTCGCCATGAACCAGGAAGGCGTGCAGGGCGCGATCTTCCAGATGCTCAGCCACGGCCTCGTTTCGGGCGCGCTGTTCCTATGCGTCGGCGTCATCTACGACCGCATGCACACACGCGAAATCGATGCCTATGGCGGCCTCGTCAACAACATGCCGAAATACGCCACCGTATTCATGGTCTTCACCATGGCCAATGTCGGCCTGCCCGGCACGTCAGGCTTCGTCGGCGAGTTCCTGACCATGCTGGGCGTGTTCCGGGTCAACACCTGGGTCGCGTTCTTCGCCGCCACCGGCGTCATCCTGTCGGCCGCCTACGCGCTCTGGCTCTACCGCCGGGTGATCTTCGGCGCGCTGACCAAGGATAGCCTGAAGGGGCTGCTCGACCTGTCGCCGCGCGAGAAGGCCATCATCTACCCGTTGGTGGTGCTGGTCATCTTCTTCGGCGTCTATCCCGCTCCCGTCTTCGACGCGACGGCCCAATCGGTCAAGTCGCTCGTCACCAATGTCACCGCATCCATCGGCGCCGCGCAGACCGCGGCGGCGAACTGACCAGAGGTTTTGCGAACCATGACGCCGGACCTTCTCTCCAGCCTATCGCTCTCGACGCCCGAGCTGATCCTTGCCATCGGCGCGCTCGCGCTGCTGATGGTCGGGGCGTATTCGCGCGCCAACACCGCCAACACGGTGACCGGCCTTGCCGTCGCCGTGCTGGTGATATCCGGCGCCTGGCTGATCTTTTCCACGGGGCAGGGCAGCGCCTACGGCAACGCCTTCGTCCAGGATTCCTTCGCCCGCTTCATGAAGGTGCTGGCGCTGGTCGGCTCGGCTGTGACGCTGGTGATGTCGATGCGCTTTGCCAAGGCGGAGCGTTTCGACAAGTTCGAATATCCGGTGCTGATCCTGCTTTGCACGCTGGGCATGATGCTGATGATCTCGGCCAACGGCATGATCGGGCTCTATCTCGGCCTCGAACTGCAGTCGCTGGCGATCTACGTGCTGGCGGCGATCAACCGCGACAATCTGCGTTCGACCGAGGCCGGCCTGAAGTACTTCGTGCTGGGCGCGCTGTCGTCGGGCATGCTGCTCTATGGCATCTCGCTGGTCTACGGCTACACCGGCAACACCGGCTTCCAGGAGATCGCGACCGCACTCGGCGGCGGCGAGCGCCAGCTCGGCCTCGTCGTCGGGCTCGTCTTCGTGCTGGCCGGCCTTGCCTTCAAGATCTCGGCGGTGCCGTTCCACATGTGGACGCCGGACGTCTATGAGGGTGCGCCGACGCCGGTGACGGCCTTCCTCGCGGCAGCGCCGAAAATGGCGGCGATGGCGCTGATCGTGCGCGTCACCATGGGCGCGTTCAAGCCGATCGCCGCCGACTGGCAGCAGATCATCGTCTTCATCTCGATCGCCTCCATGGCGCTCGGCGCCTTTGCCGCCATCGGCCAGACCAACATCAAGCGGCTGATGGCCTATTCCTCGATCGGCCATATGGGTTACGCGCTGGTCGGCCTTGCCGCCAACAGCCAGGCCGGCGTGCGCGGGGTCGCCATCTACATGCTGATCTACCTGGTGATGACGCTCGGCACCTTTGCCTTCATCCTCGCCATGCGGCGCAAGGAAGGCAATGTCGAGCAGATCAGCGACCTGGCCGGCCTGTCGTCGACCAATCCGATCATGGCGACGATCCTGACCATCCTGATGTTCTCGCTGGCCGGCATCCCGCCGCTCGCCGGCTTCTGGGGGAAGTGGTATGTCTTCCTCGCCGCCATCAACGCCAACCTCTATGCGCTGGCGATCATCGGCGTGCTGGCCTCGGTGGTGGGCGCCTATTACTATCTGCGCATCATCAAGATCATGTGGTTCGACGAACCCGTCGGCGGTTTCGTGCCGATGGCCACGGAATTGCGCGTCGTGCTCGGCGTCTGCGGTGCCTTCGTGCTGTTCTACGTGCTGATCGGCGGGCCGATCGGCACCTATGCCGAAGCCGCCGCCAAGACGTTCTTCTAGACGGCATGGCATTTCGGCTGGCTCCAACCTCGGCGTCGGAAGGGTTCCGGCTCGAGGCGCATGACAGCGTCGGCTCCACCAACGCGTTGGCGCTTGATCATGCCCGGGCAGGCGATCCGGGCAGGCTGTGGGTCGTTTCCAAGAAGCAGGAAAGCGGTCGCGGACGGCGTGGCCGCGTCTGGGCGACGCCGGAAGGCAATCTGGCCGCGACATTGCTCGTCCTCACCGGCGGAGAACTTCGCCTTGCCGCGACACTCGGCTTCGTCGCCGGTCTGGCGCTGGCCGATGCGCTCGACGCCGTGGTGCCGAAGGGCCGCATCGCCATCGGCCTCGACGGCGCCAGCCAGGGCCAAAACCGTTTCGAGCTGAAATGGCCGAACGATGTGCTGGCCTCCGGCGCCAAGCTTGCCGGCATCCTGCTGGAATCCGCTGTGTTGGACGGCGGGCGTTTCGCGGTCGCGGTTGGCATCGGCGTCAATGTTGTGGCGCATCCGCAGGATTTGCCGTATCCCGCGACATCGCTTCACGCATTGGGCGCGGCATGCGATGCCGAAACGCTGTTCCTGGCGCTGTCGGATGCCTGGAGCGAGAATGCCCGGCTTTGGGATGAAGGGCGCGGCCTTGCCGCCATCCGGCGGCGCTGGCTGGCACGCGCGGCGGGCCTTGGCGGTGAGGTTGCTGTCAGAATTGACGGTAATGTGGTGCGTGGCGTGTTCGAGACCATTGACGAGGACTGCCGTTTCGTGATCCGCGACGATGACGGGTCTGTTTTGACGATCGCCGCCGGCGATGTGCATTTCGGCGCGGTCGCATCCGCGCGGGTATAGTTTTGTTTTTACGCAATTCCGGTGGGAAAGCCGTTACACACTTTTCCTGGAATTGCTTCAACGGCTTGGCCTGAGGGCCAGGAAGGGAAAAATCATGGCGAAAGCGGAAAACGCCGAACTCGTCTTCGTGCCGCTCGGCGGCGTTGGCGAGATCGGCATGAACTTCGCCCTCTACGGCTATGGCCCGCCGAGCGCGCGCGAATGGATCATCATCGATGTCGGCGTCACCTTTCCCGATGCGGCGCATCCGGGCGTCGACCTGATTTTGCCGGACACCCGCTTCATCGAGGAGAACCTCGCCAACCTGCGCGGTATCATCATCACCCATGCGCATGAGGACCATTACGGCGCGCTGCTCGACACCTGGCCGAAGCTGAAGGCGCCGGTATGGATGACGCCGTTCAGCGCCGGGCTGCTGGAAGCCAAGCGGCAAGGCGAACAGGGTGCACCGAAGATCCCGCTGACGATCTACCGGGCGGGCGAGAAGTTCACCGTCGGCCCGTTTGAGATCGAGGCCATTCCGGTGGCACACTCGATTCCCGAGCCGATGTCGCTGGCGATCACCTCGCCGGCCGGCACCGTCATCCACACCGGCGACTGGAAGATCGACCCGGAACCGACGATCGGCCCGAAGACCGACGAAGCGCGCTTCCGTGCCTATGGCGACAAGGGCGTGCTGGCGCTGATCTGCGATTCGACCAATGCGCTGCGTGAAGGCGAGTCGCCTTCGGAAGTCGCGGTGGGCGAGGGCCTCAAGGGCGTCATCCAGGCCGCCAAGGGCCGCGTCGCCGTCACCACGTTCTCCTCCAATGTCGGGCGCATCGTCTCCATCGCCAGGGCAGCACGCGATGCCGGCCGTCAGTGCCTGGTGCTCGGCCGCTCGCTGAAGCGCGTCATCGATGTGGCCGGCGAGCTCGGCTACATGGACGGCCTGCCGGAGTTCATTGCCGAGGAGGATTTCGGCTTCATCCCGCGCGAAAACCTCGTCATCATCTGCACCGGCAGCCAGGGCGAGCCGCTGGCAGCCCTTGCCAAGCTGTCACGCGACGAGATGAAATCGGTATCGCTAACGGCGGGCGACACGGTGGTGTTTTCCTCGCGCACCATTCCCGGCAACGAGAAGGCGATCCTCGAGATCAAGAACCGCCTCATCGATCTCGGCATCAAGATCATCGAGGACGGCGACGCGCTGGTGCATGTCTCGGGCCATCCCCGCCGCAGCGAACTGCGCAAGATGTATGAATGGGTGCGCCCGCAGATCGGCGTTCCCGTGCATGGCGAGGCCGCGCATCTGGTGGCGCAGGGATCGCTGATGTCGACCTCCGGCATCGGCCAGGTGGCGCAGGTGCGCGACGGCGACATGCTGCGGCTCGCTCCCGGTCCCGCCACGATCATCGACCAGGTGCCGTTCGGCCGCATCTACAAGGACGGCAATTTGATCGGCACCGACCAGGCGATGGGCATTCGCGATCGGCGCAAATTGTCCTTTGCCGGCCATGTCGCGGTCAATGTCGTGCTCGACGACAAATATGAACTGGCCGGCGATCCCGACCTGGTCGCCATCGGCGTCGCCGAGGCCGATGCGCGTGGCGAGACGCTGGAAGACCTGATGATCGATGCGGCCGTCGGCGCGGTGGACTCGATCCCCCGCCAGCGCCGAAAGGACCTCGACCTGGTGCAGGAGGCGGTACGGCGCGCGGTGCGCGGCGCCGCCAACGAGGCCTGGGGCAAGAAGCCGCTGGTGACGGTGTTCGTCACAAGGTGAAAATGGCAGCTACACGTTGAGCTGATAGCTGACCGGAAGCCAGCGAAAAGAACCGTTCGCCGATTCGATGTAACCCAGGCCTGGAAATGGCATGTGGTGGCCAGCGACCAGCAGGCGCTGCTCCGCGGCCATCTTCAGCAGCCGCTTGCGCGTCTCGACCGCCTGTTGCTTGTCATCATCGAAATCGGCATGCCAATCCGGCTGCTGGACAGACACGACATAGTGCAGGAAGGCGTCCGACCAGATCAGCAATCGCTGGCCGCCGCTTTCGACGAGAAATGCCAGGAGGCCGGGGGAGTGACCGGCGGCGTCGATTGCAGTGACGCCGGGCAGCACCTCATCTCCGGGTGCTATGAATGTTGTCTGGTCGGCCAGCCCGGTGCAAATCTGCCTGAACAGATCACGGTTGGCCAATCTGGCCTCGCGGACCGCTGTTGCCTCGGTCCAGAAAGCGAATTCGGCCGCGCCGAACACATAGCGTGCTCGACGGAAAACGGGTTCGCCATTCCTGACGAGCCCGCCGATATGATCCGGGTGGCCGTGCGTGATGACCACCACATCAATGTCATCCGCCCCGAGCCCAAGGTCTTGCAAACAGTCGAGGAGTGAACTGTCTTCGTCTCCGCATCCGGTGTCGAAAAGGATCTTTTCGAAACCGGTGTCGACGAGCGTCGGGATGAAACAATGTTCGTATCGGTCCTGGTCGATGAAGTTCGAGGCCGCGAGTTCGAGCGCCGCGCCTGGCGGTTGTCCAGCTGCGAAGGCCGATGCGAGGTTGTCGCGGACATCGACGGCATCGAGCAAGGCGGCAACTTTGAATGACCCAAGATCGAAAGGAAAGATGCGGGCGCGGGCAGGGCGGATATCGGACATTGCCGTTTGTACTTTGCGGCTGGCGATCGGAACAGCCTCGATCGTGATTTGGAAGAATGATCATCGAAGTGCGACAGTGCGCGCCTCGTGAATGGCTATTGATATCGGTCGATTTGACGTATGACGCAGTCACTGGAAAGAGGAGTGATCGCTCGCACATGCTCGGACGACTGAACCATGTCGCGCTCGCGGTGCCGGATCTGGCGGCGGCAATTGCTGCTTACCGCAATACGCTTGGCGCCGCAGTGAGCGAGCCGCAGGCGCTGCCGGAGCATGGCGTTACCGTGGTGTTCGTCAATGTCGGCAACACTAAGATCGAATTGCTGGAGCCGCTTGGCGAGGGCTCGCCGATCGCCGCGTTCCTGGCGAAGAATCCGTCCGGGGGCATGCATCATCTCTGCTACGAGGTCGACGATATCCTGGCCGCGCGTGACCAGCTCAAGGCCGCCGGCGCCCGTGTGCTCGGCGACGGCAACCCGAAGCTGGGTGCGCATGGCAAGCCGGTGCTGTTCCTGCACCCGAAGGATTTCTTCGGCGCGCTGATCGAACTGGAGCAATCATGAGCTGGGTTTCGTTCACCGCGCTGTTTTTCGCGACCTGGTGGGTGGTGCTGTTCGCTGTGCTGCCGTTCAGCGTGAGGACGCAGGACGATGATCACGACGTGACGCTGGGCACCGTGCCGAGCGCGCCGCGCGGGCCGCATATGCTGCGCGCCGTGATCCGCACGACCATCGCCACGGCGATCCTGATGGGCATTTTCTATGGCCTGACGCACGGGCTGGGATACAGCCTTAACGACATCCCGCACATCGTGCCGGATTTCGGCCAGACCCCAGCGAAGTAGATCGCCCGGCAAGGCTGCTTAGCCGACATCGGAGCGGTACGGATGGGCTTGAAATGCCACCACGCCCCGCGCTGACGCTAGGTCATGTAAGCTGGCAACTCGCCGCGCTAACCAGGTGATTGCACAA
Source organism: Mesorhizobium opportunistum WSM2075 (assembly GCF_000176035.2). Classification (NCBI taxonomy): domain Bacteria; kingdom Pseudomonadati; phylum Pseudomonadota; class Alphaproteobacteria; order Hyphomicrobiales; family Phyllobacteriaceae; genus Mesorhizobium; species Mesorhizobium opportunistum. The sequence goes on from NC_015675.1 coordinate 3,813,642, forward strand.
AAAAAATGCAAGGCACGAGGCCTTGCAATTAAACGCGTCCGATCTGTTTCCGGTTTCCGGCGGCAGCGAGTAACCGCGCCTAGATCGCATCCTCCCAAGACTTTGACCGCGTAGGAGAGCAGATTTGTCTCCGCCCTCTCGGTTATCGCGGGACATTAGCCTAAGCCGAATGAAAATGTCACGAAGAATTTTGCCTCGAAACAGGCATTCTCGTGCTGCACTGCACAATAGTATGGCATGCTTTGCTTTCGAAACGACCAGCAGTGTCCAAGGGAGCCTTTACGGCATGTTCTGCATTGACGCGCGCAAAGAATTGGAGGCCAAATCCGAAGTGGTTCAGCGCGCTCGATTGCCAGCGCGGCCTGACCCGGGAACCAAGGGATTCCGGGCCGGAAGGCGTTGATGTGCGGCTATGGCCGGGTTTCCATTCCGCCATGAAATGGCTATGAAGCCGGGGCAAGCAAACCTGCGTCGCGCCGATTCTGGTGCGGCCGTTCTCATTCACGGACCAGTCCATGCGTTTGTCGCGCTATTTCCTGCCTATCCTCAAAGAAAATCCGCGCGAGGCCGAGATCGTCTCGCACCGGCTGATGCTGCGTGCCGGCATGATCCGCCAGCAGGGGCAGGGCAGTTTTTCCTGGCTGCCGCTCGGCAAGCGGGTGCTGGACAAGGTCTGCCAGATCATCCGTGAGGAGCAGAATCGCGCCGGTGCGCTGGAAATCCTGATGCCGACCATCCAGTCGGCCGATTTGTGGCGCGAAAGCGGCCGCTACGACGACTACGGCAAGGAGATGCTGCGCATCAAGGACCGGCAGGACCGCGACATGCTCTACGGTCCGACCAATGAGGAAGTGGTCACCGAAATCGTCCGCGCCTACGTCAAGTCCTACAAGGACCTGCCGCTCAATCTCTACCACATCCAGTGGAAGTTTCGTGACGAGGTGAGGCCGCGCTTCGGCGTCATGCGCTCGCGCGAATTCCTGATGAAGGACGCCTATTCCTTCGACCTCGATTTCGAGGGCGCCAAAGCGGCTTACAACAGGATGTTCGTGTCCTATCTCAGGACCTTCACGCGCATGGGCCTGCAAGCTATCCCGATGCGGGCCGATACCGGGCCGATCGGCGGCGATCTCAGCCACGAATTCATCATCCTGGCCGACACCGGCGAGAGCCAGGTCTATTGCGATCGCGATTATCTGTCGCTTCAGGTGCCCGGCGAAAACACCGACTTTGCCAATGACGGCGAGATCGCCGACATCGTCAAGACGTGGACGACGCCTTACGCCGCCACCGACGAGATGCATGACCAAGCGGCGTGGGACAAGCTCGGCGAAGCCGACCGTGTCTCGGCGCGGGGCATCGAGGTCGGCCATATCTTCCATTTCGGCGACAAATATTCCAAGCCCATGGGCGCCAAGGTGACCGGCCCCGACGGCAAGGATCATTTCGTCTCCGGCGGTTCCTACGGCATCGGCCCGTCACGGCTGGTCGCTGCGATCATCGAAGCCAGCCACGACGAGAACGGCATCATCTGGCCGGAAGCCGTGGCGCCGTTCGACATCGGCGTGATCAACATGAAGGTGGGCGACGCCGACTGCGACCGCGTCTGCGACGAGCTCTATGCCGCCTTTGCCGATGCCGGCAAGGATGTGCTCTACGACGACACCGACCAGCGGCCGGGCGGCAAGTTCGCCACCGCCGACCTGATCGGCCTGCCCTGGCAGGTGATCGTCGGGCCGCGTGGCGTCGCCGCTGGCGAGGTCGAAATCAAGAATCGCAAGACCGGCGAGCGCGAGACGCTGCCGATCGCTGAGGCGAAAAAACGCTTCGGTGCCGCCGCATGAGCGAGGCGGCCGCGGCAAGATCGGCGGGCGCCGGTCCCTTTTCCATCTTCGAACGCACGGTCGCATGGCGCTACCTGCGTTCGCGGCGCAAGGAGACGGTGATCTCGGTCATCGCCTCGATCTCCTTCCTCGGCATCATGCTGGGCGTCGCGACGCTGATCGTGGTGATGGCCGTGATGAACGGGTTCCGCGCCGAGCTGTTGACGCGGATTCTCGGCGTCAACGGCCATCTGATCGTGCAGCCAATCGATTCGCCGCTCGAGGATTACGCCCAGGTCGCCGGCCGCATCAACGGCGTGCCCGGCGTCAAATACGCCATCCCGCTGATCGACGGCCAGGTGCTGGCGCAAGGCAATGTCGGTGGCGGCACCGGTGCGCTGGTGCGTGGCATACGCGCTGAGGATCTCGGCAAGATCGCCATCGTCGCCAACAACATCAAGCAGGGTTCGCTCGCCGATTTCGACAGCGGCGAGGGCGTCGCCATCGGCAAGCGCATGGCCGAGAATCTCGGCCTGACGCTGGGCGACACCATCACGCTGATCTCGCCCGATGGCGACGTGACGCCGATCGGCACGACGCCGCGCATGAAGGGTTACAAGATTTCGGCGATCTTCGAAGTCGGCATGTCGGAATATGATACCTCCATCGTCTACATGCCGTTCTCCGAGGCACAGCTCTATTTCAACATGGACGGACGCGCGCAGACGATCGAGATCTATGTCGACAATCCCGACGATGTCGACGCGCTGAAACCGAAGGTGGAAGAGGCGGCGCAGCGGCCGATCGACATGGTCGACTGGCGCCAGCGCAACGAGACCTTCTTTTCCGCCCTGCAGGTCGAGCGCAACGTCATGTTCATGATCCTGACGCTGATCGTGCTGGTGGCGGCCCTCAACATCATTTCCGGCCTGATCATGCTGGTGAAGGACAAGGGGCACGACATCGCCATCCTGCGCACCATGGGCGCCTCGCGCGGCGCCATCCTGCGCATCTTCCTGATGACAGGGGCTGCGATCGGTGTCACCGGCACGCTTGCCGGCGTTCTGCTCGGCGTCGTCATCTGCACCAATATCGAATCGATCCGCCAGTTCTTCTCCTGGATGACCGGCAAGGTGCTGTTCAACCCGGAACTCTACTTCCTCAGCCAGCTGCCGGCAAAGATGGACCCGCGCGAGACGACCTATGTCATCATCATGGCGCTTGGCCTGTCCTTCCTGGCGACCGTGTTTCCGGCATGGCGGGCGGCTCGCCTCGATCCGGTCGAAGCCTTGAGGTACGAATAGTGGCCGAGGTCATTATCGAGCTGAAGAGCGTCGAGCGGCACTATGTCCAGGGGCCGCGCAAGCTCACCATCCTGAACGGCGCCGATTTTGCGCTGCGGCGCGGCGAGATGGTGGCGCTGGTGGCGCCGTCGGGCACCGGCAAGTCGACGCTGCTGCACACGGCGGGCCTGCTGGAACGCCCCGACGCCGGTGACGTCATCCTGTCCGGCCGGGCCTGCGGGCGGCTGTCCGACGACGAACGCACCTCGATCCGCCGCAACGATGTCGGCTTCGTCTACCAGTTCCATCATCTGCTGCCGGAGTTTTCCGCGCTGGAAAACATCATGATGCCGCAACTGATCAAGGGGCTGAGCCGCAAGGAAGCGTCCGAGCGCGCCGCGCAACTGCTCGACTACATGCAGATCGGCAAGCGCGCCTCGCACCGGCCGGCCGAGCTGTCCGGCGGCGAGCAGCAGCGCGTCGCCATCGCGCGCGCGGTCGCCAATGCGCCGCTGGTGCTGTTGGCAGACGAGCCGACCGGCAATCTCGATCCGGTTACCGCCTCTTACGTCTTCGAGGCGCTGGAGGCGCTGGTCCGGCAGTCGGGCCTCGCCGCGCTGATCGCCACCCACAATCACGAGCTGGCATCGCGCATGGACAGGCGCGTCACGCTGGCCGACGGCAAGGTGGTGCCGCTTTAGGGGCACCTCGCTGCAGGGGCGAGTCCACCTGGACACCTCCAGCGAGAGTTTCCGCGGATATAGATTGTCGCCAGGGATTCCGATCTCTCCGAGAGTCCCAGGCTCAGAACCGCCAGTGAGCATTCAGTGCGATCAAGGTGGAAGAGATCGCGACCATCGCCAGGATGAGCAGCCAGGTTACAAAGTTGCGAGAGAGGCGCCACCGGCGGCCTTGTCTCATGCGCTTTCGCCAGCGATCGGCTTGATTGGCGCCTTTGTGTTGCCCCACGTCCATCACTCGGTAGTCGCACAGCTTAGCCACTATTGTCTCGACCGAGATTGAGTGCAAGCTGGCGTGCCTGTTGATAGGTGCCGCGCCGTCAACCTTTTCTTAACCCTGCCGATTTGATCGCTCGAAGATTCCGGCCGCGGGCGGATTCTGCTCGTTGACTTTGAAACAAAATTAGAACAAATTGCGAACATATCAACAACAGGAGAGAGTTATGACCGATCTGGTTCAGGATGTCGTCTCGCTGGTTTGCATGAGTGCGTTTCTCGTTTCCATGGCGATCTGGATCGGAGCCATGTGATTTGGCGGCTTGCGCCGCCGCAGTTCCGGCGGGCGCAAGGCCGCCCCGCCGTTAAGCCTTTCTTGCCGCCGCGACGTTAGGGTTCTCCACCAAGGCAGGAGCAACGTCCAGGTGTCGCCCATCATCACCGCCATTCTGGTGGTCAGCAATCTCGGGCTGATCTTCCTCCTGATAACCGTGCCGCTCGGTTTGCGCACGGTGAGGTCCAGCCGCGTGGTCGCCATGGACCGGCAGCGCCTCTGGCAGGCGCTGTGGCCGCTCGGCAGCGATGCCGGCTGGTCCGGCGAGATCCTGTCGGCGCAAGCGCTGGACGGGGAGGGCGAGGCCCGCATCATGCTGTCGTGGGAAGGCCGCGACGGCAAGCCGATCGAGCGCAGGTCGAAGCTCGAAGACGTCGTCGAAGGCAGCAGCTTCACGATGCGCGTCATCGAGGACACCGCTCTCGATGGCTCGTTCTGGAAGGATTATAGCGAGACCACGGATCTCGTTTCGGAAGGCGGCGGCACGCGGGTGACGCTCGGCCGGACCGACCGCTACCGTGGCGTCGCCTTCCTGGTGTTCCGTTATTTCGCCATGCGCCGCGAACTTTCCAAGCTGCAGCGCTGGGCGGTCACCGGGCAGTATCGCAAGGGCGGCTGGTTCGAGCATCCGCTGAGCCAGGTCGGTTTCGCCGTGCTGTCGGCACTGATCCTGTGGCCGTTCTTCGGGCTGCACCTCGGCGGGCTGGCGCTGGCCTCGATCCTGACGTCGGTCGTGGCCTTGCACGAACTCGGCCACATGGCGGCGTTCCGCCTGATGGGCCACCGCAAGGCGCGGATGATCTTCATCCCGCTGCTCGGCGGCATCGCCATTGGCGGCCGGCCCTACAACAGCCGTTTCGAGGTGGCCTTCGTGGCGCTGATGGGGGCGGGGTTCTCCGCCTTCCTGGTGCCTATCGTCATTGCCGCCAGCGTGTTTGCCGGCGGCGAGGGGCACAAGGCCGCCGCCGCGCTGCTGGCGGCGCTGGCCGGCTGTGCCGCCCTGTTCAACATCGCCAATCTGGTGCCGGTGTGGAAGTTCGACGGCGGCCAGGTGCTCCGCCAGATCTGCCCGGGGCCGATCGTGCTGGCGCTGGCCTCGTTCTTCCTGCTGTCCGCCTTCCTGGCGCTCGGCCGGCAGGCTGGCTTCTCGTCAGGGTTCCTGATCGTCGCGGGAGCGGTCTTTTCGATCCTCAGCCTGCTGACGGTGGGCAGCGGGATAAAGCCGCGTCACGAACTGGAGCCGATCCGCATCGTCGACCGCTTCGCCATCGCCGGAGCGCTGCTGGCGGTATTCGTCATCCATGGCTGCGGTGTGTTGTGGGCGTCGGGGCAGCTAATTTAATCTGCCTGAACTCGAAAGGCTCAACCGGCCTTGCGGGCCGCTTCGACAGGCAAGGCGATGGCCGGACCAAACACGTCCTCGAAGGCGGATTTCAGAGCCAGATCGAGGTCGGCCATGCCAACGGGAAGGCCGAGGTCGACGAGGCTGGTGACGCCATGGTCCTGGACACCGCACGGCACGATGCCGCTGAAATGGGCCAGCTCCGGCTCGACATTGATGGCGATGCCGTGAAAGCTCACCCAGCGCCGCAGCCGGATGCCGATGGCCGCGATCTTGTCTTCGGCCGGAGAGCCGTCCGGCAGTGCGGGGCGATCGGGCCGCACCACCCAGACGCCGACCCGATCCTCACGGCGTTCGCCGCGCACATTGAAGGCGGCGAGCGTGCCGATGATCCACTGTTCGAGCGCCGCGACGAAGGCGCGCACATCCTCGCGGCGCCGCTTCAGGTCGAGCATCACATAGGCAACCCGCTGGCCCGGCCCATGATAGGTGTATTCGCCGCCGCGTCCTGCCGAAAAGACCGGAAAGCGGTCAGGCTCGATCAGATCCTCGACGCGGGCACTGGTGCCGGCGGTGTAGAGCGGCGGGTGTTCGACAAGCCAGACCATCTCGCCGGCGGCACCACTGCGGATCGCCTCGGCGCGCGCCTCCATGAAGGCAAGCGCGTCGGGATAGGCGGTGAGGCTGGGCTCGATGCGCCATTCGACCGGCGCTGACCCGGGCAGGGGCAGGAATGACGTGGCGATCTGGCTGCGTTCTGTCATGGCGTGTCGCTTTTTGCCCATGCATACCATAGCCCAAGACCGCCTTGCACTTCCGGGCGACATGCATTTGCTTCCATATGGCCTCAAACGGGCAAAACGTCCAGTTCCGGCCCAGTTTTCCAATCCTGTGGACCGTTATGCCAATCGCTTGAGATTATTGCTCGCGGCGCACTTGTTTCGCCGGAAACGATTTGCTACACGCCGCGAGCCGGTCGGTTCCGGCTCCTACCACGTGCGGTCGTGGCGGAATTGGTAGACGCGCAGCGTTGAGGTCGCTGTGGGGCAACCCGTGGAAGTTCGAGTCTTCTCGACCGCACCAGTATTTCAGGCCGATTTTCGCACCTAGCGCGTTGATTTCATTACACAAATCAAGCATTCGATTTTGCCGGCCTTGCATCAATGGTCTGTTTTGTGCCACTAATCGCGCCACATACCAAGCCCCGACAGGCTTTTTGCAGGTGCGTACATGGGTCGAAATCGAACCCGGACCGATCCCGACAGGTACCTGACCATCCGTCAGGGAAACTACCACTACAAGCGCCGCGTGCCGGTGACGATCGCCCATCTCGACGAACGGGCGCCGCATGTGCGCGCCTCGCTCAAGACCGATGATCGTACCTTGGCGCGCGGCAAGCGCGATCTGCTCGAGGCGGCCGACGATGCGCTTTGGGCCTCGCTGATCACCAAGGGTGTTACCGATCCTGCCCGCCGGCGCTACGAGGCCGCCGTCAAGCGCGTCGAGGCACTCGACTTCACCTTCCATGGCGCTACCTATTTCGAGGAGCCGGAAGCCTTCAACGATCTCATGGACCGCATCCGCCATGTGCTGGCGAGCGGCCAGGAAGACCGGATCGCCGACCCGCTGCTCGGCGCGGTCGAGGTGCCGGACACCAAGGTCAGTGATGCTTTCGACATCTACTGCAACGAGATCGTCGCCGACGAGCTGATCGGCAAAAGCCAGGTGCAGAAGGACCAATGGAAGAAGGTCAAGCGGCGCGCCATCAACAACTTCATCAAGCTCAACGGCGACATCGCGATGGAAGAGATCGGCATCGACCATGCCAAGAAGGTCTACCGGCACTGGCTGGGCCGCATCGCGCCCAAGGAAGGGTCCTCGACGGCCGGGGCCTCTTCGGGCAACCGCGACCTCGGCAACATGCGGGTGCTCTACGAGGCCTATTTCAAATACCAGGGCGATGCGCGGCGCGACAATCCGTTCGAAGGCCTCGGCTTCTCGCTGAAGAAGAAGCGCTCGCGGCCGCCGATCCCGACCGAATGGATCCGCGACACGATGATGAAGCCCGGAAACCTGGCCACGCTCAACGACGAGGCGCGCGGCATCCTGTTGATCCTGATCGAGACCGGGGCGCGGCCGAGCGAGATCTGCAACCTCGAGCCGCACGCCATCCGGTTGTCCAACAAGGTGCCGCATCTTTCGATCGAGCCGCGCGAGGATCCGGCCAACCCGCGCGAGATCAAGACCGAATCGTCGCGTCGCCTGGTGCCGCTGGTCGGCGTCGCGCTTGCCGCGGCGGAACGCCACAAGACCGGCTTCCCGCGCTACCGCAACCGAGAGAACGAACTGTCGGCGACGCTCAACCATTTCCTGCGCGCCAACAGCCTGCTGCCGACCAAGGCGCACACCGTCTATTCGTTCCGCCACTCGTTCGAGGACAGGATGAAGGAAGCCGGCCTCGATGACGAGCTGCGCCGCTTGCTGATGGGCCATACCGTCGATCGCCCCAAATACGGCTCCGGCGGCTCGCTCGACTGGCGGCGTCGGGAACTTATGAAGATTGCGCTGCCGTTCGACCAGTCGATTGTGTAGATGGCGATCGTGCGAGGCGTGCCTGTGCCGCGGCGAGAATGACGTGCTTCTCGACGCGCTTGTCGCGTTCCCGTTCCAGCGCCCGCCAGATCGGCAGGTAGAGATCGGCCCTGGAGCCAAGCTTCTCCATCCGCCTGGCCACGAGATCGAGGCCGGCCTCGATCTCGTCCAGCGTCACTGGTTTGCGTTTGTCGGAGCGGGTCGACATTTTTCCTATTCGACCTCGACAGGCTTGCCATCGACGAGGCGATAGAACTTGTCGGGCTTGATACAATCGCGGCCGGCAATGCCGGCCCATGCGTGCAGGATCTCGCCAGAGGTCGAGCGCTCAACCAGGAACAGCGCGCAGCCGTCCTTGCCGCGCACCTTGCCTTCAAAGCCTGATGCGGTGGCAGCGCCCTGTTCGCCCGATGCGGTGGCAGCGCCCCGCGTACCCGATGCGGTGGCAGCGCCCCACCATCCAGATGCGGTGGCAGCGCCCCGCGCACCCGATGCGGTGGCAGCGCCCCGCGCACCCGATGCGGTGGCAGCGCCCTGCCAACCGGATGCGGTGGCAGCGCCCCACCATCCAGATGCGGTGGCAGCGCCCTGTTCGCCCGATGCGGTGGCAGCGCCCTGTTCGCCCGATGCGGTGGCAGCGCCCCGCGCACCCGATGCGGTGGCAGCGCCCCGTTCTCCAGATGATGTGGCAGCGCCCCAATCTCCCGATGCGGTGGCAGCGCCCCGTTCTCCAGATGCGGTGGCAGCGCCCTGATAACCGGATGCGGTGGCAGCGCCCCAATCTCCCGATGCGGTGGCAGCGCCCCGTTCTCCAGATGATGTGGCAGCGCCCTGATAACCGGATGCGGTGGCAGCGCCTCCGGTTCCCGATGCGGTGGCAGCGCCCCCGGTATCGTCGGTGCCGACGCGTTCGCTGGCGGCGGCCGTGTAATTGCCGTCGACAGGCTTGGCGCGATCGATGACCCATTTGGCCGCGTCGAGGATCAATTGCGTCAGGCCGATCTCCTTGCCGACCGTCAGGATCTCGGCGGCCGTCTTTTCGCCGCCATCGTCGCTGTCCATCTGGCCGGAGATCTCGACCCGGCAGATGCGCGTGCCCGCCGGCGCGTAATATTTGAACAGTGCCAACGGATGACCGGTAATGGCATGAAATCCGCTCTCGCAGGCCTTGACCTTGCCGTCGTGCCTGTAGGTCTTGCCGCTCTCGAACTGGAAAAACTTGCCTTGCGGCGTGCAGGCGAGATCCTCGTTAAAACCCTTGTAGGCGAGGATCGGGGCGGTGCTGGCAATGTCGGGTTTCTTGGTGCGAGCCATGTCAGATGTCCTTCCAGGGGCAGGGCTTGCCAGGTGCGGCGCGGAAGAACGCGACGATCAACCGATGCAGAGCGGGTGCATTTTCAGGCAGACGGGCAAGGCCGGTGCCCAGCCCATCGGTCGGCACGTAGACGGTCAGGCCCCGGTTGAGGGCAACCGCGACGTTGCCGAGATCGCCGACGACGGTGGCAAGCGCCAGCGGGTCATCGGCGCGGTAGTAGTGGCCGGGCGCATAGAGCGTGGCGACGCCGATCGCGTTCGGCTCGCCGCGCATGGAAGCGGCCTGGCCGCCAAGCCCGACGCGCTCAGCGTTGTCGCCGAACACGAAGCGCGCCCGCGGCTCTGCCTGCAGCATGTCGCGCGTGATCCACGACAGGTATTTTACGGGCATGCTTGCCTCCTGGTTTTCAGCGCCTGGTCGCGGCGTTTCTGGTTCTGTTTGTGGGTGACCATTTCGAGGTGGTCGTCGCGGATGCAGCGGCGGGTGCGGCAGAGATGGTCGAGTTGCTTCTTGCCGGGGATGAAACCGTGCTCGTTGGTCCAGTTGACGATGTGGACGGCGACCGTCTGGCCGTCGAGCGACATGCGGGGATAGCCGCCGTCGCGCCCGCTGCCACTGTCCGGCCCTGTCCAGATATGGCACGGCGACGGCTGGCCAGAGGCGTCGACATAGCCGGTGTCGACGATCTCGACGCAGACCATGATCCTGGCGCGGATCGCCTCGCGGCGGGAGAGCGGCGCGTTCATCAGAAGGGGATCTCGTCGTCGAGTTCGCGCGAGCCACGCGAGGCCTGCGGTGTCTTGTCCGCAAAAGATTGGCGGGTGCGTTCCTCGACGGCGCGGCGATCGTCGGTCTCGCGCGAACGCTGGCTGCCATAGTCGTCGGCGCCCTCGACACCGGGCGGGCGGTTGGACGGCAACTTGTCGATCATCTGGATCTCGCCGCGAAAGCGGTTCAGCACCGTCTCGGTGGTGTAGCGGTCGATGCCGTCCTGGCCGGCCCATTTGCGGGTCTGCTGCTGGCCCTCGACATAGACCTTCATGCCCTTCTTCAGATATTTTTCGGCAACCTCGGCGAGCTGCGTGTTGAAGATGACCACCGAATGCCATTCGGTGCGTTCCTTGCGCTCGCCGCTGTCCTTGTCCTTCCAGCTTTCCGACGTCGCCATGCGAAACGAGACGATCGGGTCGCCGGCCTGGCTGCGGCGGATCTCGGGATCGGCGCCGAGATTGCCGACCAGGATGACCTTGTTGACAGACCCGGCCATCAGTGCACCGCCAGCCATGCGGCAATGATGCCTATGACGATGCCGGCGACGGCAACCCAGCCGTCATCACGATTGTCGCGTGTGCTCATGGTTCCACTCCCATTGCGGTCAGCTCTGCGTTGGCGGCGTCGATTTCCTGATCCAGCGACGCTGTTAGATCGGCGATGATCCGGCGCTGGTAGGCGATCGAGATGACGACGATGCAGTTGTCCTTGACGTCGCCGGCCATCAGTTCGATGCCCTTGGTGGTGACGAGATCGCGCACGCGCTGGCTGGCGTCGCGGTCGGTGAGGATTGTCTGCGCCCTGGCGAGGTCTGCCCGGTTCAGCATCACACCATCCCCAGCGCGGCCATGTACAGGTCGAGGATCGACTGTTCCTCCTGGCGCTTCATCGGGTCCTTGCGGCGCATGGCGACGATGGTGCGCATGGCCTTGACGTCGAAACCGGTGCCGCCACCTTCCGAGTAGACCTCGCCGATGTCTTCGCCGATCGTCTTCTTCTCTTCCTCAAGCCGCTCGATGCGTTCGATCAGAGCGCGCAGCTGGCCGGCGGCAACGGTCTGCGAAGTGTCGGTGTCGTCGGACATCTGTTTTCCTTCGCGTCGGTTAAATGGTGGGTACTTCCGTGGCGAGTTGCTGCATGTAGACCGTGCAGGTTTCGCCGTAGGTCGGTTCTCTGCCTGCGGCTTCATCGGCAAGAAATTCGTTGACCGATTTGAACTCGCGTTCGAACCGCTCCGGTTCTTCAATGAAGCGCCGCATCCATTCGTTGAAGCAGGTCGCCATCTGAGCATTGGTCATGGGAGTTCCTTTCCGGGTTAAAAACGCATCTGCATGAGCAGAAAAGAAGAACGGTCGTTGTCGGGCAGCATCCGCACGCCGATGGCGTTGCCCTCGATCGGCGCGAAGGTGACCTTGGTGCCACCGGCGGCGGCCAGCGCGTCGCGGATGTAACGGCAGTTGACGACGATCGGCTCGCCCTGTCCCTCGACCTCGCAGTCGATCAGGTCCTCGGCGTCGGCGTCGTTGCCCTTGATCTCCAGCTTGAGGCCGCCGTCGACCGGCGTCATGCGGATCGGCCGCGCGGTCTCGGCCTTCCCCTTGCCGTCCTTGCGCGGCAGCACCAAGAGCCGGCCGATCGCAGCGTCGAGCGCCTTGGCGGCGACCGATATGCGGAATGCGCCCGGCGCCTGCAACAGCCTGGCATAGTCGGCGAAGGCGGCGTCGATCAGCTTCGAGGTGACGCGGATCGCCTCGCCCTCGACGGTGACGATGCCCTTGGCACCCGAGAGCGTGACCTCGCTTTCGTCGCCGTCGAAGATGCGGATCAGTTCCTTGACCGTGCGGTCGGGAATGGTGATGCCCTGGTGGCCTTCCTGGCGCTCGGCGAAGCCGCCGGTCAGTTCCGGCGCCTCGACGCCGACCGTGTGGACGCGGTGGCCGTCGGTGGCCGCGGTGCGTAGCGCACTGGCACCGTCCTCGCCGGCGGCGACGTGCAGCAGCACGCCCTGGATGAAGTGGCGGGTTTCGTCCATCGCACTCACGCAGGTGCGCAGAAGTTCGACCAGTTCGTTGGCGCGGATCGCCATGCTCCAGTCCTGCGTGCCGGCGCCGATCAGGAAGAAATCGGCGCCGGGCAGGATCGGCATGGTCAGCCGGCCCTTGCCGTGGCGGGCGACGACGGTCTTCATGTCGTCGGCGAAGGTGAGCGTGCCGCTGTCATCGCCGCCGCCGTCACGGGCGATGAAGAACTCCAGCACCGCGCGTGGAATGGCGGCGACGATTGATGCGCCTTCGCAGGGGATGGTGGCGCAGGCCTCGATGTCGAGGTCCGACATGGTCAGGGTCAGCTTTTTCCTGGCGACCTCCATCCGGGCATGGTCAAGGATCTCGATGTTGCGCGAGCCGCCGGGGATGTTGCGGATCGCCTTGGCGGCTTCGGCGAAGGCGGCGACGGAAAACTTGATTGTCATGGGTTTTGCCTCACGGGCCGCACCGCCGCCGTTTCGGCGGCTGGCCCTCCGGCGGGGCGCGCGACGACGCGCGACGCCCGGTCGGGCTTGCCGCCTTCGGCGGGATACATGCTGTTCAATGTCTCAAAGGTGCGCTTGGCTTTGTTCTCTTCTAAACCGAAACGCTCCCGATCGTGGCGAGCATCGATCTCGGCTTCTGTTGGGAAGGGTCGAGCCTGTGGCGCCTTACGCGCTGCGATCAATCGGGCGCGCGCATCCCACGACATCATATCGGGGTAATAGTCGCGCGCCTTTTCGTAGGCTTCGCGGCATCTTCCTTCGACAACGAGATCGCAGATCTCTTCAAGCTCGGGAGACATCACACCCTCCTGGCGTTGGGGCAGAGCGTCGCCAGGCGCTCGCGATAGGCTTCCGCCGCCTTGGCCACCGGCCATGCGGACAGCCGGCCGCGCATGGCGATCGGCTTGGCAGCGTCTATTCGTGCGCCCCAGCTTTTCGGCGCCGGTATCAGCAATTGCCGCTGCTCGGTCGCCAGCATGCGCAGGTCGAAATCGGCGATCGCCGCGCGATAGGTTTTTCCCGGTGGCGGCATGCCGGCGGCGCGCCAGATCGCCATGTCAAGGCGGGCCTTGGCGGTGGCGATCAGCGTCTCGACCATGCCGTGCGCCGATCCGCCATAGAGTTCGTCGGCGATGACGGCCAGCCACTTGGCCACCGGCGTCGTCATGTCGCCGAAGACATATTCATGCGCGTCGTGCAACAGGAAATAGGCCGCGATGTTGGCATCGCGGGTTTCCTCCATCGCGGCGTCGGCGCCGACAACGCAGTGCTGCGCCACGCAATAGGGGTTGCCGGGCACGGCGCCGCCGAAGCGGCAGATGCGCGCCAGCCCTTCGGCGACGTCGCCATGCAGATCGATGTCGAGCGCGGTGAAACCGGTCAACGGAAAGGCGCGTCCGGTGATGGTCTGTTTGAAGACGTCTGCGTCACGCAACGCGCTTGGCATTTTCATGAGGTCGCGGGTCTCGTTCATGCGTGCTCACCCCGATGCACGGTGGCTTTCTGTTCGGCGGCGATGGCGTAGATGACGCGGTTGGCCTCGCGCTCGAGCAGCGGCAGGCGGCGCAGGAAGGTTTTCAGCGCGGCCAGGCAGCGCTCGGATTGCGACCACCAGGGATCGAGCTTGAAGGCGGCGCGCGCCTGGCAGAAGCGGCGCCATTCGACGGCCGCCGCGTCCTCGCTGGCTTCGTCCAGCCCGCCGGTCTTCGGCATGATGTGCGCCGCCGAAGCGATCGCCTTCTCGATGATCTGCTGCAGCCGGTCGCCGGTCGGGGCGATCTCGCGAATGAAGGTTTCGGCGAGGATCAGCTTGGCTTCGGTCAGATGGGCGATGATCTCGCCGACCGAGAAGCCGAGCACCGACAGATCCTTTTCGGTGGCGCATTCGCCGCAGCCGGCGATTTCGCGGATGGCGTCGGCAAGTTCGACCGCGCGGGCATTCCTCGCCCCGCTGCCGGCCTCCGGGTGCTCGACGCGGCGGGCGTCGGAAAAGCGCTGGCCCGGTTTGCCGGCGAGGCTGGCGGGGATCGGCGCGGCGGTCGCCTTCTTTAGGTTGCCGATGACGTCACGGATTTGTGTGTCGGACAGACGCTCGCGCCAGTCTGCCCAATCCTGCGTGACGCCGGGCTTGCAATCGTAGCCAAGTGCTTCGAGTTCGGAGATCAGTTCCTGACGCGGGGTCAGCGGATCGAAAGGGCCGGGGGATTGCATAGCCGCTCCATCGGTTGGAATGAAGCGGATAATATGCGCAAACGGATAAGTGTCAATCTGAAAAAATGCGCAAACGGATAAAACCTTTTCGTGAAGAGGGCGGGTTAGTCCAGCTGGCCCTTGTCGAGTATGGCAATGACTTCCGCCAGCAGGCCGAGCGCGCGCTTGCGGTCGGCGTCGTCGGCGGAAAACGTGCGCTCGATCCTGGCCGCGACTTCGGCGTTCATGCTGCGTCCGCTTTCGGCGGCCGAGACCTTGAGTTGCCTCACCAGCGAGGCCGTCAGACGGATGTGGATGGTGATGCGGTCAGGGCTCGTCATGCCCGACCTTATGGACAAAAAGCCGGCCGCCGGAAATCAGTCCACCGGTGCTATAAATGTCCCACGCGTGCTATATGTTCTCCCCGCTATTCACAGGCAGATTGTTACAGGTTGAAATATCCTGTTAAGCTCGCGCGAATGGTTCTATTCGTACAATTGTACCAAAATGAGACGCCGAGTGAGGATCGGCGCGGTTGACAAGGGGGGAAGGAAATTGTTCCTAATCGGGTCTGCTCGGGATTTCAGAAATGATCCACTACATGCCACGTGACAAGACGTGCGGCGAGGACGCGATGGAAGCGCTGCGCGCCATTGCGAGTGGACCCATGGACCCGGCGCTGCGCATCGAGCGCGATGCCGCCTCGATCGCTAGCGCGATGAGGATGATTCACGGCGGGGCGTGGCGCTTTGAGATCGATCATCAGCATCAGATCGTTCTGATCCGGCCGTGTTAACCCTGATCGCGTTGGAAATGACGGTCAGGGCGACGTTGATGTCGGTTTCCGTGAGCCCGGCGATCCGGCGCAGCACGGCCAGGATTTCCGCTTCGCCGCGAATCGGCTCGTCGGTGCGGCCGTTTTCCACGACCTGGCTGTAAAGCGCATTGATGCGGTCGCGGCGATCGCCGCGCGGTTCCGATCCCGCCAGCCAACGGTTGACCGTCGACTGGCCGACCTCCAGCAGCTCGGCGAGCTTCTGCTGCTTCCAGTCCGTCGTCGCCATGATGGCGCGGATCTTCTCCTCGATCTTCATGGCGCGGACGCTGCCACGGGCGGCGGATAAAGAAAAATCCGCATGCGCATATTTTTCGGCTTGCATGTTATCCGTTTGCGCATAATATGCGTTGCCATGAGCGCCATCAGACATATTCGCCTCCATATATTCGGGGTGACCCAGGCTGAATTCGCAGCCCTGGCCGGCGTGACGCAGGCCAGCGTGTCGCGGTGGGAAGCCGGTGTGGCGCCGTCACTCGACGACATGCGGGCGATCCGCGAGGCGGCGATCGCACGTGGCATCGCCTGGGACGATGCCTGGTTTTTCGCCGTTCCCGGCGAGGCGGTGGCGGCTGAACCGGTCGGTGAGCCGCAGCGGCCCGCCGCCGGGCACTGCAACGATTTCGACGCCACGCCCCCGGGCGTCGCGGCCGGTCCCGACGCCTCCCAAGCCGGGGCCGGCCTTTCCAATCAGCGAAATCAGGAGATGGCGGAATGAGCAGGGCACTGTTGCCTCCATAGCGGCGTTTGACTTCGCCCAGATCACCACCACCGCAGCCTTCCCGCCACGGGAAACCCGGCCGGGATTTCCCGGTTGGGGAAAAACAACAATGCCTTTGCGAGGGGGACATTCATGGAGACGACCATGCCCAGTGCCTGGTTCTACCGACTGAAGGCGGCGCAGCGCGACCTGATCGAACGCTGCGGCGGCATCATTCGCGCCGGCGAAAAGTGCTCGGCCTCGAAAACCGAGGTCGGCCGCTGGAACAATGACGGCTATCCCGACCTGATGCCGCTGTCGGCGGTCATACAACTCGAAGCCGACTGCTCGATGCCGCTGGTGACGGCGGTGCTCGCCGAACTCAACGGACGGCGGCTGGCCGACACGGTCGATGCCGGCGAACTCGCCAACGCCTCGATGATGGCGAGCCACGCCGAGGTGGTCGTGCAGGCCGGCGAACTGATGGCCAAGGGCGCGCTGGCCTTCGCGGACGGCCGCCTGACGCCCGCCGAGGCAGCCGGCATCGACCGCCAGTGCTCGGTGCTGGAGCGCGCCGTTTCTGAACTGCGGCTCGCCGCCGCATCCGCGCGCGTCGGCGGACTGTCGGTGGTCGGAGGCGCGAAGTGAGCACGACAATCGTCTTCGGCCCGATGGCCTGCGGCAAGACCCGCAATGCTGAGGCATTGCGCAGGCATTTCGGCTGCGATCGGGTTGTCGATGAATGGGATGGCCGAAAACGCCTGCCTGAAAACAGCCTCGCGCTGACCATCGATGAAGCGCATGCGCCAGGAGCGCGCACCGTCTCGTTTGCTGATGCGATGAAGATGGCTGGAGGCGCGTGATGGGTGTTCTCTTGATGGTCAAGGACGCAGGGCGCGGCATCACTCCGCCATGCGCGCAGGCGAAATTCAAGTCTGGCGACGTCGTGGCGGTGTCGCGCCGCAAGCATGTCAGGCACGTCCCTGAATCGCTTGTCGTCTTGACTGCCATTCCTCCGGGTTTCCCGGGGGAATATGCGCTTTCCGATCTGATTGGTGAACCGCGCCCCCTGATGATCAGCAAGCCGCTGCGCGTGGTCAGCTACATCCTTTGCAGGGAAGGCGACCCTCGGCCCTATCACTTGCGCGAAGCGGATATCTCCGAGACTGGACAGTCCGTTGAAATCGGGACCATCAGCCGCGAAGGTGACGAGGTTCGGCCATGACCCGCCGCCCGCTGCATTCTTTTACTGGCGCCTTGGCGGTGTCCACCATGCTCGCCGGCCTGGTGCTCGCCGGCACCCATGGCCGCGCCTGGCCGCATGATGCGCCGTCTGGCTGGACCTATCCCTTCAGTTGCTGTTCCGGCGTCGACTGCCGCGAGGTCGCCGACGCCGACATCGTCGAGGGCGCGCGCGGCTACGAGATCCGCAAGACCGGCGAACTGATCCCGATGAGCGACGCCAAGATCAAGCCGAGCCCCGACGGCCGCTTCCACTGGTGCAGCGTCATGGGCCGCGACGACAGCCGCACCATCTGCCTGTTCGTGCCGCCGAGGGGGATGTGATGGACGCAGATCGCGCCGAAATCCGCAAAGCCTCCAAGCGCATTCTGAGGGCTGTCGAGGGCATGCATCCGGTCGATGCGATGGCCGCGCTGGAAACCGTCGTCATGAACATGGTCGCGGATTTTGCTCGCGATCTCGACGATGCCAATCGCGGCCTTGATGCGGTCATCGGCGACCTGCGGATCGGCCTGCAGATGCGCTTTCCGGGAACGATGCAATGATCCCAGCCGAGATCGTCTCCCGTGCGCGTGACATGTCGATCGTCGACGTGGCGCTGGCGCTTGGGGCGGCGGAGGGCTGCAAGATCGACGAGCGCGGCGTGCCGTGCCCGTGCTGCGGCGGGCGCGACCGGTTTTCGCTCGACAAGGGCAAGAACGTGTTCCTGTGCCGCGCCTCCAGCGCCGGCGGCGACCCGATCGCGCTGGTGCAGCACGTGCACCAATGCAGCTTTGCCGAGGCGATCGAGCAGCTGACCGGCGAGAAGCCGATCGCCGCCGCCAGACGGGCGCCGGCGCAGAGCGACGACGACAAGAACGAGTGGCGCGAAAAAGCGCGGCGGCGGGCCTGGAAGATCTGGCAGAACGGGACGCCGATCGAGCCGGAACGCGGCGGCCACTGGCTGCGCGACTATTTTGCGCTGCGCGCGATCCCTTTCCCCTCCTGGCGGATCAGGGCGCTGCGCGAAATGTCGAGCCTTGCCTATTGGCATCGCGCCAAGACCGGCGACGAGTTCAAGGTGATCCACACCGGGCCGGCGATGCTGGCGGCGATCACCGGGCCGGCCACTCCTGAATACCCAACGGGCCATTTCATCGGCGTGCATCGCACCTGGCTCGACCTGTCGCGGGCCAACGGCAAGGCGGCGATATCGGACCCGGCGACCGGCGACCTGCTCGATGCCAAGAAGGTCGAGGGCAGCCAAAAAGGCGGCAAGATCGTTCTGTTCGAGGGCCAGCCTGGCGGCGGCTGCGTGCTCGGCGAGGGTATCGAAACGGTACTGTCCTGGGCGTCGCTCCACCGCTCCCAAAATGGCGACTGCGCGCTTTGGTGCGGACTGAACATCGGCAACATCGCCGGCAAGGCGGCCGAGCAGATCCCGCACCCGTCGCTGACGATGACCGACCGCATCGGCCGCAAGCGGCGGCAGAAGGTCGGCGGCCATGAGCCGGACCTGACTGATACCGACTGCCTGCAGATCCCGGCCGATGATTTCGAGCGTCTGATCCTGCTCGGCGACGGCGACAGCGACCGTTTCACCACGCAGGCCGCCATGATGCGCGCCCGCAACCGCTTCGAGCTGACCGGCCACGACGCCGTGATCGACTGGGCGCCGGACGGCATGGATTTCAACGATGTGCTGCGGGACCGGGCGCGACTGATCTCCCCACTCGAGGGGGAGATGTCGGCAAAGCCGACAGAGGGGGTCGCCGGACATCAAGCGCTGGCGCCATCTGGCCCTCAACCGGTCGAACCGACCCCTTCTGCCCTGCCGGGCATCTCCCCCTCAAGGGGGGAGACTGATTGCATCGATGCCGGCGCCAAGACCGGGAGGGCGGCTTGATGGGTGGGTCGCTGTCAGCGCCGGAACCGGCCGGCATCTGGTATCGCTTCTCGGTCAAGTGCGACCGGCCGACCAATGCCGCCATCGAGAAAGCGGCGAAGGCTGCCGGCATCAGCCCGACCAGCTTCGTGCAGAAGCATTTCGAGGCCATTCTTGGCGATCCGCAAACGCCGGCCGCGCGCCCGGCGGCAAGCGCGCGCGCCGATGTCGACATCGCCAAAAGCCTTGGCGTCACGTTGACGGCGCTGCGCCTCTACCGGGCGCTGGACGAACGGGTCGACCGGTCGCGCAATGTCGCGATCACCAATTCCGATCTGGCCGACGCGGCCGGCACGGCACGACCGCGTGTGCCGGGCCTGGTCGCGCAGCTCACCGCCAAGCGCCTGGTGCGGATCGAGCGCGACAGCCGTCGCGCCGCGACCCGCTACCACGTCTTTTCCATAGGGGACGAACCATGAGCGAGTGGACGCAGGACGAAATCCATACCTTGCGCAAGCTGACCGGCGAGGGCCTGACGGCCAGCCAGATCGGCGCCAGGATGGGGCGCAGCCGCAATGCCATCATCGGCAAGATCCTGCGTCTGAACGGTGCTGGCGGCCATCTCACCGTTCGGCCGATCAAGGCTGGCGACGGCAGGCCCGTGCGGCGCCCGGCGCCATGCCGGCCACGGCCACCGAAGCTGGCTTTCGTCGCCGCCAAGCCGGTGTTCGAGCGCCCGCAGCCCTATGTGCCCGTCGCCAACCTGCCGGCGACGCTGCCGGTCGCCTTTCTCGACGCCGTCACCGCGAAAAAGTGTCTGCATTTCGTCGGCGATCCCTTCGGCCCTGACGGGCCGGACATGCCGGTCTGCGGTGCCGACCGCTCGGAAGCGGCGGGCACGGTGCCCTATTGCCGGAGGCATTACGGCAGCTCGACGCGCGAGCGGGTGCAGGCATGAGTTTCCTGCTCAAACCCTACGCCGTGGCGGTCTACGGCTACAACGAAGTGCAATATGAGGCGGCGTCGCCTGCGAAGGCCAGGGCCAAGGCGTGGCGTGATTTCACTTCGGCGCATGATTGCAGCTTTCACGATTTTCTCATCCGCTCGACGGTTCGCCGAATTCCAGACCCGCCACGGTTCGGCGAGAAGGTGCTGGTTTCCGGCGAGGTGGCCTATCTCTGCCTGCCTAGCCATAACCAATACACGCGTTTCGCGCGCGAAGATTCCGAGGGTGTCTTCTATTCGCATCCGGCTGATGTCCGTCCAATCGGAGAGGTGGTGCCGGCATGACCCTGCAATCCTACCACGATTTCCTTGCGCAGAAGCGCGTCGCCGATGTCGCCAGCGGGTTGATCGATCTGCCGGACCTGCCGGCGTTCCTGTTCCCGCACCAACGCGACATCGTGCGCTGGTCACTCAGGCGTGGACGCGCGGCGGTGTTCGCAGGCACCGGACTCGGCAAGACGCTGATGGAGCTGGTCTGGGCGCGCGTGGTGTCCAACCATACCGGCAAGCCGGTGCTGCTGTTCGCGCCGCTGGCGGTCGGGCCGCAGCATGAGGACGAGGCGCGTACATACGATCTGCTGGCGCGCGTCGTCACCCGTGACGGCGTCGTCGACGAGACCGCCATCACCAATTACCAGAAGCTCGATCTGTTCGACCTCTCGCGCTATGGCGGCATCGCGCTCGACGAAAGCTCGATCCTGAAAAGCTTCGACGGCCACTACCGCAACCGGCTGATCGAGATCGCCAGGCCGATCCCGTTCCGGCTGGCGGCCACGGCGACGCCGGCGCCGAACGACTTCATGGAGCTCGGCAGCCACGCCGAGTTCCTCGGCGTGATGAGCTATTTCTCGATGCTCGCCACATTCTTCACCCATGACGGGTCGGAGACGAAAAGCTGGCGGCTGAAGGGCCATGCCGAAAACGAGTTCTGGCGCTGGATGGCGTCGTGGGCGGTGATGCTGCGCAAGCCGTCCGACCTCGGCTACAGCGACGACGGATATGAGCTGCCGCCGCTGACCAAGCGCCTGCATGTGGTCGAGACCGGCTCGCATTGGGATGATGGCGGGCAGTTCTCGCTGCTGCCGGTGCAGGCGAAAACCCTGCAGGAACGCAACCACGCGAGAAAATCGACGATCGAACATCGCATCGCGCGCGCGGTGGCGCTGACGCCTGCCGATGGCCATTACGTCTGGTGGGGCAACCTCAACGCCGAAACCGAGGGCGTGACCAAGGCCATACCCGGCGCGGTCGAGGTGCGCGGCAGCGACCACGACGACTACAAGGAAGAAAAGCTGAAGGCGTTCAGCCAGGGCAAGATCCGCGTGCTGGTGACCAAGCCGTCGATCTGCGGTTTCGGCATGAACTGGCAGCACTGCCACCGCACCGGCTTCGTCGGCCTCAACGACAGTTTCGAGCAGGTCTACCAGGCGATCCGCCGCTTCTGGCGGTTCGGCCAGGGCAGCGAAGTGACGGCCGACTTCATCGCCGCCGACACCGAAGGCGCGATCATCGCCAATCTCGACCGCAAGGAGCAGGACGCCGAGCGCATGGCGGCGGCGATGGTGCGGCATATGGCCGATTTGTCGTCGGTCGCGGTGCGCGGTGCAGCACTTGAGCGGCACGATTATCAGCCGAAACAGAAATTGCGGTTGCCGGCTTGGGAGGAATTCGCGTGAACGTCGTCGCTGCGTTGCTCATCTTCATCGGGATGGGGCTGATCTCCCAGGACATCTGCCGATCGCTCGACTGCATCGGCGGCAACCAAGCGGCATGCGCCTTTGTGGCTAAGCGATATGAGGCGAAGGCGTCGTGAAAAAACTCCCCGCGATAAAGGCCGTCGACCAGGACGTCACCGACCGCTACGCGATCTATCAGGGCGACAGCTGCGAGCTGATCCGGGCGGTGCCGGGCGACAGTGTGCATTTTGGCGTGCATTCGCCGCCTTTCGAGGGGCTGTACAAATTCTCCGGCTCGGATCGCGACCTGTCGAATTCCGAAGGCAAAACCTTCTGGCAGCATTACCAGTTCCTGATCTCGGAAATGCTGCGCATCACCATGCCCGGCCGCATCCAGGCGGTGCATGTCATGCAGCTGCCGACCTCGAAGCGGCGCGACGGCTTTATTGGCATGCGCGACTTCCGCGGCGAGGTGATCCGGGCCTGGCAGGATGCCGGCTGGCAGTTCCATTCCGAAGTCTGCATCTGGAAGGATGCCGTGGTGGCGCAGGCGCGGTCGAAATCGCACCGGCTGAACCACAAGCAGGTGGTGAAGGACTCGACCATTTCGGGCCAGGCGCTGGCCGACTACATCGTCGCCTTCCGCAAGCCGGGCGACAATCCCGAGCCGGTCAGCGGCGCGCTGAAGCGCTATGTCGGCGAGGGCGAGGGGCCGGATTTCCAAAAATTCACCACCGACAACGACAGCCGCAACTGGTTCTCGATCGAGGTCTGGCAGCGCTACGCCTCACCGGTGTGGATGGATATTCGGCAAACCCGCACCCTGCAATACCTGACCGCGCGCGACGGCAATGACGAGGCGCACATCTCGCCGCTGCAGCTCGACGTCATCGATCGCTGCATCGATCTGTGGTCCAATCCCGGCGACATCGTCTTCACGCCGTTCCTCGGCATCGGCTCGGAAGTCTGGGCGGCGGTGCAGTCCGGCCGGCGCGGCCTCGGCTTCGAGCTGAAGGACAAATATTTCCGCCAGGCGCGCATCAACATGACGCGCGAAACGGCGGCAGTTTCGGCCGACGCGCTGACCGCGCTGGAGCCTCAGGACAGCGAGGAAGAGGCCGACGATGCGCCAGTGGCCGCTGAAAGCATGGTTAACGAACTGGAGCCCGCTTCCTGATGGCGCGCCTAGACGCCTGCCTGGAATGCGATGAGCCGTTCGAGCGGGCGACGAGCCGTGAGTTCTGCACGCCGAAATGCCGCAAGGACTGGAACAACCGGCGCATGAAGCGCGGCGCGGAGCTTTACGATCTCTACATGGCGCACCGTTTCGATCGCGCGACCGCCAAGGAATTGCGGGTGTTCCAGGCGATCAACCGCATGGCGTCGAATTTCCGGCTTGAAGACAAGGCCGAGCGCGCCGGCCGGCAATCGTGGCGGCGACCGGCGGCGGTGCTGGAGGAGCGCCCCTATCTGCGCAGCGTGACGACACGCGTGCGCATGGGGCGGATGGGGTAGGGCATGGAACATCTTCCGCTGAAAGCGCTTTCGATCATGCAGCCGTGGGCCTGGCTTATCGTCAATCGCCACAAGGCGATTGAAAATAGGGATTGGCCGACGAGGTTCCGTGGCCCTGTCTGTATCCATGCCGGAAAGAAAGAGGACATGGATTGCGTCCATTCGCTGACGCACCACAGTGGCCCGTTCCACCCTGTCACCGGCGAGCCTTACCGGATCGATACCGGTTCGAGATTGGTCGGCAAGGCGGGATTTATGGAGGAATTCAGCCCGCCTGCATGGGCAGACCAAAGAGGCGGAATTGTCGGCGTGGCCGATGTCGTCGACTGCGTCGCTGCGTCCAATAGCCCATGGTTTGTCGGCCGTTATGGATTTGTGCTCGCCAACCAGCGCCCGCTGCCATTCATCCCCGTAAAGGGCGCGCTGGGCTTCTTCGACTGGCGCAAGAACCTGGTGGCCATATAGCGCCATGCATGAAGACGACGACGACTTTTCACCGGATTTGCCGGACGATGACGCGCCGCCGCCAGAAGGCGACGAGCCTTCGCCCGAACGGCTTCTGCTCGCCGCCTGCGCGGCCGAGCCGGAAACCGACATCGGCAACGGCCGCAGGTTGCGCCGTCGCTTCGGCGATCTCGCCAGCGAGCATGCGGGTGCGGCGAGCCACATCGCCATCTGCGTGGCGCATATCGGCTGGCATGTGTTCGACGGCAAGCGCTGGAAGGAAGACGAGGACGGCTCGCTGATCCGGCGCCTGGCGCATCGCACCGCCGAGGCGATCCGCAAGGAAGCCGGCGCCATCGATCCGAGCGACGACGAGCAGGCGACGATGGCTGCCGGCGAGGTGGCGCTCGACGCGCTGGCGCGCATGGAAGCCGACAAGGGCAAGCGCCTGCCCGACATCGCGGCACTCGCCCGCAAGCGCGGTTACGAGATGGCGGTCGAGGCCGCAAAACGCGTCGCCGAGCAGCTCGGCGCCCGCATCGGTTCGCGCCGCCGCCACGCCAAGTCGACGGCGGGATCGTCAAAACTCAACAATCTGCTCGCCGAGGGCCAGCCCTACATGGCGCGCAAGGTCGGGGATCTCAACACCGACCGCTACAGCGTCAACTGCCGCGCCGGCACGATCGACTTCGTCCAGGTCGAGGATCAGGAAAGCGACCCGGAGGATCCTCGCTTCGTCTGGACCGCGCGGCTGCGCGAGCACCGGCAGGGCGATTTCATCACCAAGATGGTCGAGGCCGAATGGTTCTCCCCCCTTGAGGGGGAGATGTCGGCAAAGCCGACAGAGGGGGTCGCCAGACATGAAGCGCTGGCGCCATCTGGCCCTCACCCAGTCGAACCGACCCCCTCTGGCCTGCCGGCCATCTCCCCCTCAAGGGGGGAGAAAGCCATGCCCGAGTTCAAGAAGTTCCTGATCAAGGTGCAGCCGGACCCGGCGATCCGCGCCTTCTTGAAACGCTTCTGCGGCTATCTCCTGACCGGGCTGACGATCGAGCAGGTGATGCTGTTCTTCTATGGCGCCGGCCGGAACGGCAAGTCGACCTTCGTCGACCTGCTCTGCTTTATCATGGGCGACTATGCGGTGACGCTGTCGATCGACAGCTTTTCCGGCGACAACAAGCGCGGCGGTGGCGAGGCGACGCCGGATCTCGCCCGGCTGCCTGGCGCGCGGCTGGTTGCGGCTTCGGAACCGGAAGCCGGCGTCAAGCTCAAGGACGCGCTGATCAAGACGCTGACCGGCGGCGAAAAAATCCCGGTGCGGCGCCTGCACAAGGATTTCTTCGAGGTCGACCCGCATTTCAAGATCGTGCTGTCGGGCAACCACAAGCCGCGCATCGATGATGATTCCGACGGCATCTGGCGCCGCCTGCTCTTGGTGCCGTGGACGGTGCAGATCGCCGAAGGCGACACCGACCGGGCACTGCCCAGGAAGCTAAGGGCAGAGGCCGGTGCGGTGTTCGCCTGGATGGTCGAGGGCGCCGTCGACTATCTCAACCACGGGCTGGAGATCCCCGAGGGCGTGCGCGCGGCGTCGAACGAATACCGCCAGGAAAGCGACGCCATCGGCACCTTCATCCGCATGGCCTGCCATGTCACCGGCAATCCCGACGACAAGGAAAAGCCGATCGACCTCTATCACGCCTTCGAGAAATTCGCGGCTTCGGAAGGCGTGTTCGCCTTCAACCGCTCGACCTTCGAAAAGCGCTTCGCCAAGTCGGCTGAGCGCAGTTTTGAGGGGCCAGACGGGCAGATGAGGCAGTTCCAGCGCCAGCGCTCGCACGGCGAAACCTTCTATCGCGGCATCGGCATTCGGCCGGAATGGCAAAGCCAGGGTGGCGGCGATCCGGGGCATGGCGGCTATGGGGAGGATGGGCGGTGATCAGCGGTCGTCAGGATATTTCGCCAGCAGATCAAGGAAGGCTTCAAGCCATTCCGGTATCTGCCGCTCGCCCGCTTTCCATCTTCGCATGGTGCGCGCGTCGACGCGCACGCGCCGCGCCAATGGCGACTGCCAGTCATCGCCATAGAGCGCCTTGGCGCGCGTTTCGAGCTCGGATGGGGTCAAGCGTAGGCTTTCAGTTCGGCGACCGTGCAACCGAGATGCTCGGCCGCCACCGCCCAATCGTTGCCGATGTACTGAACCTCGACAATGTCGAGCGTGATGTTCTTGCCGTCGACCGTGGCAACCACCTTGTCGAGGAAACGGCGCTGGCGCGTTGCGTGTCCCTCGGCCATTGCCTTCGTCGGCTGGTCATGGGTGCGGACCTTGCCGTCGCTGAAGATCGATATGCAGCGCCAAACCTTCGGTGCGGCGGCGAGGGCTTCGAGGCGGGCGACAACGTCCATGGCAATCTCCTTTTCGATCTCGCTTATATAGGACCATTGGCCCTAAGTTTCAAGAGGTCTTCATGCTGACCTATGGCTCGGTCTGTTCCGGCATCGAGGCGGCTTCGGTGGCATGGGAGCCGCTTGGCTGGCGGCCGAAATTCTTTTCCGAGATCGAGGCGTTCCCGTCCGCCGTGCTTGCGCATCACTACGGCTCGAATCTGCCGGGCGAACCGCTTTCCAAGAACGGAGTGCCGAACTATGGCGATTTCACATCCATCCCAGGCGACGCTGGACCTGTCGACCTTCTCGTCGGCGGGACGCCCTGCCAATCCTTCTCCGTCGCCGGAAAGCGTCTCGGCCTGGATGATCCGCGCGGCAACCTTGCCCTTGAGTATGTCCGCCTGGCTAAGCGCCTTGGCGCCCGCTGGGTCGTCTGGGAAAATGTGCCCGGCGTCTTCTCCAGCGCCGGTGGACGAGACTTTGCTTGACTTTCTGGGCTTCCTCACCGGACGGGTCGTCGGCGTGCCCGTCGGCGGCTGGCGAGGTGCCGGCATCGTTGCGGGAAGCGCTGCATCCTACGGGATCGCGTGGCGCGTGCTTGACGCTCAATATATCCGAGTGGACGGCTACGCTCGTGCCGTCCCCCAGCGACGGCGACGTGTCGTCGTTGTCGGATATCTTGGAGACTGGCGACGTGCCGCGGCGGTACTTCTTGAGCCCGAAGGCATGCAGGGGCATCCTGCGCCGCGCCGAAAAGCGGGGCAAGGAATTGCCGCCCCAATTACGGCAGGCTCTCCAGATGGCAGCGGCTACCGTAACGACGCCGATACTACCGAAAACCTCGTAGCCGGCACCGTCTCGGCCAAGTGGTCGAAAGGGACAGGCGGCCCGGCCGGTGACGAGGTGCAGAACCTCGTCGCGCTGCCGTTGCTCGCAAAGGGCAATTCCAGCCACGACGACAGCAAGGAAACCTACGTGGCGCACACGCTGCGCGGCGAGGGTTTCGATGCAAGCGAAGACGGCACCGGCCGGGGTATTCCGCTGGCCTTCGACTGGTATGCGTCGGAATCGCAGTCAATGCCTACGATGGAGGGCCTTTCCCCTCCACTCAAAACAACGATGCAGCCTGCCATCGCAGAAGAGCCTTACACGCTTGCGGTGCGCGGCCGGGGTGATGGACACGATCTCGAATATCGCCAGGACGGAACCGCCAATGCGGTTCTGACGCCGAGTGGCGGTCGCGCAGGCATCGGTGTCGGTGCCGTCGCGATACCGTTCGACACCACGCAAATGACCAGCCCGAAAAATGGCAGCAACCCGCAGGATGGTGATCCGATGCATGCGCTATCGGCGCAAGCGCACCCGCCGGCCATAGCAGGCGCTGCTGTTCGCCGCCTGATGCCGCACGAATGCGCTCGCCTGCAGGGCTTCGACGACGATCGCTGCCGCATCCCGTGGAAGGGCAGGCCTGCGGAGAAGTGCCCTGATGGGCCGCAGTACAAGGCTTACGGCAATTCCATGGCGATCCCGTTCATGCGCTGGATCGGCATGCGCATCGATCTGATCGAACGCTTGGCGCGCGAGGGCAAGATCCGGTGAACGCTTTTCCCTTCTCCCCTTGGTCAGGCTTCGCGCTGCGAGGCTTGGCATCGCGTCTGTCTGCACCCTCTGCGGTGCCGGTGGTGCCGATCCGTCCGCCATGTCGCCGCACCGGCACCGTGAAAGGGATAGGGAAATCAATCGGTTGTGCAGATGGTGCCGATGGTGCCGGTTATTTCCGGGTACGCATGTGATGTCTCGGCAAGGGGATAGGGCGGCTGTTCTGCCTGTCATATGCGTTATCTCAGATTACCCTCACCATCTGCACCATCGCGTTTTTCTATTGTTGTTTTGCTTGCGAAAGCAAGAGTTTAGCCACTTGAGGAAAGGGTGCAGATAATGAAAATGGGTGCAGATGGTGCTGATCTGGGCTTTGTCACCAGCAGAAACCGCCCGTTGAGCCGAAATGCGGCGGGAAAGCGCAGCGGGCCGGTCGAGGATGTCATCGCATGGGCATGGCGCGACGAGTTGCCTAAGGTGCCGAGACGGCAGGACAAGCCGATGGCGATGGCTGGCGGATGGGACAGCACCGGGCGTTTCGCCGAACTGCTGTCGCTGGTCGATGCTTTCGGCGTCAACGCCTTCGGTGCGGTGCCGGACTTCTCGGCGGACAGCTGGCCGTGCGAGGATGCGCAGGTGATCGGCGCTGCTGTGATGGATCTCGACGACTTGGCGCTCGACCTGCCCGAGGACTGGCGCCCGGCGCCCGAGCTTGATCGCTTCGCTGGTCTTGGCGCCAAGGCGGTCAGCGATGCATGGCGGCGCATGACCCATGAGGACGGGCAGGGTAGGGTGACACTGCGGCTGAAGCCATCCGAGCTGATCATCCGGCGTGCGGTGATGGGCTGGGATGCGGATGGCATGCAGCTCGACGATGTCTGCCAGGAGATCGAGCGCCACGGAAATGGCAAGCCGCGCTACTATCTGCAGGTCACGCAGGACCAGCTGACGGGCAGGAAGGTCGACGGTGTCGACGAGACGGTGGCGCGCATGATCGAGGTCAAGGGTGTCGACAAGCGCGGCGATGCGCTGCCTGGCGCCTACACCAAGCCCTACCTCGACCCCGATCCGGTCAACGCCATCATCGCCAGGGCCGAGCATGAGATCTGGCTGTCGGCCTTGGCCATGGTGTTCGAGGCGGTGGCGCACAAGATGCAGGACGTGGCCATGCTGCCCACCACCATACCCGTGGCACCATGGCTCACACCCATGCCCACGTCGCGCGTGCTGCCCGATCTCGTCGGCAATGCGGTGCTGCTCAAGGCGCAGCAGGACAAGGCCGATGCAGCCATGAAGCTGCGCTATCCCCAATGGTTCAAGCTGTTCAACAAAAAGGCGGCGGCACCCGCTTGACGCGTGCAGAGATTTGGAGGATGTCTTGTCACGGATAAACAGATTGGCAACCCCGCTTCGGCAACGAGGCGGGGTTTTGCGTTTCAGGTGCACCGCACCACGCGACGCTGCAATGCAGCGCCGCCCACGCCGCGCCGCACCAAACCACGGGTCCTCCCGCCCCCAAAACCGTATGCGGGACGGCGTAGCGCGGGATGTGTCCAGTCTGACGCGTTTTTCGGAGCCTAAAGAGGCGCCTAAACAGCAGCCTAAAGAGCGCTAAACATGCAGACCCTGTCGAAGGGCGACTTCGCGGCGCACATTGGCGTGAGCGCCGGGCGGGTCAGCCAGTACATAGCGGCCGGCATGATCGGTCCCGACGCCCTGGACGGGCAGGGCCGCAACGCCAAGGTGATCGTTGCCAGGGCGGTCGAGCAGATCCGCGCCAAGCGCGACATCGGCCAGGCGCTGGGCAACGGCATCTCGACGCGGCTGGAGCTTGAGCCCGACGATCAGCCGGAACCGTCTCGCCCACCGGCCGACGCACCGCTGCGCACACCGAACGTTGACGACGAGCTCAAGCAGCAGCGGCTCGAGGCCGAGCGCCGCCGCAACCGCATCGCCGCCCAGGAAGAGGCGCTGCGCTCCGGACGCCTGATCGATGCCGGCCAGGTACGCGCCGAGATGACCAAGCTGGCGCAGGCGATCGATGACGAGAACGCCGGCATGCTGACCGACTTCGCCACCGCGGTGGCTGCCGAATACCACATGCCGCAGCGCGACGTGCTGCACCTGTTGCGCCGGATCCGCAACGAGAAGAAGGCGAGCGCCGCAGAACGTGCCCGCCGCCGCGCCGGCAGCCTGCCGGAATTCGTCGAGACGATCATTGAGGAGACAGCAGCCTGATGCCTGGCTTCGGATCTAGCGAGTTCGTGAACCTTCGCCCTCGCGCCGAGGCCTGGATGGCGCACTACGTCCGCAAGGGCTGTCATCCCGTCAAGGCCGATAGCGTCGCCTGGGCCAAGGTGCGCAAGAGCCATACCTGGCCGCCGCAGGCCTGAATGACCGCCCACTTCGTCCAGGTCGCCAACGCCGAGCGCATCGCGGCCGACGTGCTGGCCGAGGTGATGACGCCGCCGCCGCCGGTCGATTATCTGCGCTGGGCGGAAGACAACATCGTCTTCACGCAGCGCGAAAGCCCGCTGCCCGGCCCATACAACCGGGACCTGTTCTTCTACTTCGACGAGATCCTGCGGGCGCTGTCGCCCGACGATCCCTGCCGCGTCGTCAGCGTCCACAAGTCGGCGCAGCTCGGCGGCACGGTGCTGGCCAACATCTTCACCGGCGGCTCGCTCGCCATGGACCCCGGCGACTTCCTCTACGTCCATCCGACCGAGAACAACGCCCAGCGCTGGTCGAAGATGAAGCTGGTGCCGATGCTGAAGGGCACTACGGCGCTCGCCAGACTGTTCCCGATGAAGGCCCGCGACGGCTCCGATTCGGTGCTCTACAAGGAGCGCATCGACGGCAAGGGCGCCATCCAGATCTCCGGCGCCAACTCGCCGGCGTCACTCTCCCAGGTGACGATGAAGCGGCAGGTCCAGGACGACCTCGCCAAATGGGAAATGAACAATGCAGGCGACCCGGAGACGCAGGCCGACAGCCGCAGCCAGGCGCATGAGTTCGCGAAAATCCTGAAGGTGTCGACGCCGCTCGTCGACCCGGGCTGCCGCATTACGAAGAATTTCGAGGACGGGAGCCAGGAAAAGCTCTGGTTGCCGTGCCCGCACTGCGGCCATCCGCAGACGCTGGAATGGGAAAATTTCCTCGCCAACCTCGACGAGGAAAAGCCGGAAAACTCGCATTTCTCCTGCCCCGAATGCGGCGGTGTCATCGAGGAGCACCACCGCCCGGCGATGTTTCGCGCCGCTCGCGAACTGGAAAAGCAGGGCATCGAGGCCTGGCGCGCCGAGAACGCCAAGGCCAAGCGCTTCCACCGCTCGTTCCACCTGTGGTCGGCCTATTCGCTGCTGCAATCCTTCGAGCGCATCGCCCGCTCTTGGATCAATGCCCGAGGCGACCCGGCCTCGGAACAGACGTTCTTCAACGACGTCGTCGGCCGCGCCTACAAGACGCTCGGCGAGGCGCCGCCCTGGGAAGCGTTGCGCGACCGGGCGGCACAGTCGCCCTATCCGCGCAAGACGATCCCGGTCGGCTTCCCGCTGGTCACCGTCGGCGTCGACTGCCAGGGCGACCGCATCGAATACCAGGTGGTGGCCTGGGGCAGGGACTATCGCCGCGCCGTCGTCGACTATGGCGTGTTCCCCGGCCACATCTCGTCGAAGGAATGCTGGGCGTTTCTCGACGCGCTGGTCAAGCAGGAGTTCGTCAACGGCTATGGCCGCCGCATCGGCATCGACATGCTGGGCATCGACGGCAATGCCTGGACCGAGGACGTCTGGGGCTGGGCAAAGCGGCACCTGGCCTCGAAGGTCATCATGCTGCGCGGCGTCGGCTCGGAATCGGCGCCGCTGCTGGCCAGGGTGAAGAAGGAACGCAGCCGCTCCGGCAAGCTGCTCTCCTACTCCAAGCGGTTCTACAATTTCGCGACGTCGGTCCTGAAGATGGGCCTCTACCGCAACCTGGTGAAGGACGATCCGCTGGAGCGCGGCTACATCGCCCTGCCGCGCGGCCTCGACGACGAGTATTTCAAGCAGCTGACCGCCGAGACAAGGCGCGCCAAGCGGCTGAAGACCGGCTTCATCGCCTATGAATGGGTCAAGGATCCGGCGCAGGCGAATGAGGGCCTCGACACGCATCTGCAGGCGGAAGCCGCTGCAATAAAGCTCGGCATCCGCGTTATGCCCGATGCGGCCTGGGACAAATACGAGGCCGACCGCGAACGGCCGCCGGCGGCACAGCAGTACGATCTCGAGGATCTGATGGCGCCCGGCCTGCCGGACCTTCCGCCTCCGCCGCCGAAACCGAAGCCAGCCGCGCCTGCGCCGATCGCCACGCGTCGCATCGTCAGAACCATCCGGAGAACGCAATGAGCATCGCGACCAGCGAATTGCAGGCCATGCTGGACACGCTGCGCCGCGCCCGTTCTTCCGGCGTGCTGATGATCCGGCACGGCGACGAGCGCGTCGACTACAAGTCCGACGCCGACATGCAGGCAGCCGAAAACGCGCTGGAAAAGCAGATCGCGCTCGCCAACGGCACCAGCCGGCCGCGCCTGCGCCGGGCCTATCAGTCGTCGAAGGGGCTTTGATGAACGCCGTGCAGAAGCCGCGCTACCGCATCGCTGTCGGCGCCGAAGGCCTGGTCGGCACGCCGCGGCTGATGAAGCCGCAGCAGATGCAGGCCTTCGACGCCGGCCAGTCCGGTCGCCGCATGAAGGCGCTGCCGACAGCGGTGCAGGACATCAACATGCTGATGCGGTCCTATGGCCGCACCGTGGTGGCGCGCTCGCGCTATCTCGCCCGCAACAACCCGCAGATCTCGTCCGCCAAGCGCTCCTACATCGCGGCGCTGATCGGCGACGGCATCAAGCCGTCGTCACTGATCACCGATCCCGCGCTGCGCGACCTGATCATGCAGGCATGGCTGGAATGGACGGACGAGAGCGACGCCGACGGGCTGACCGATTTCTACGGCCAGCAGTCGATCATCGGCGGCGAGATGTTCGATGCCGGCGAATGCTTCGTCCGCTTCCGGCCGCGCCTGCCGGAGGACGGCCTTTCGGTGCCTCTGCAACTGCAATTGCTGCCGTCGGAAATGCTCAACCATGCCGACAATCTCAACCTCCCCAACGGGTTGATCGTGCGCAACGGCGTCGTCTTCAGCCCGATCAACAAGCGTCTCGGCTATCGCTTCTATCGCGAGCGGCCCGGCGACATAAACTTCACCGGCGAGATCACCACCGTGCCGGCTTCCGAGGTGATGCACGTCTTCCGGCAGCTCGAGGCCGGCCAGGTCAGGGGCATCCCGCACACGCTTTCGGCGATACTGCGCGCGGCAAAGCTAGACAATTACGACGACAACGAGTCCGAGCGAAAGGCATTCGCCTCGGCCTTCAACGCCTTCATCACCAAGCCGCTTCCGGAAGATGCGGACCCGGTCCTGGCCACCGGCGAGACGGAAGCCGCGGCCGCCGGCGTCGACCAGGGGTTGGCCTTCGAGCCGGGCTCGGTGGTGACGCTGGCCGATGGCGAAGAGATCACCATTTCCGAACCGGCCGATGTCGGCGGCAATTACGAGGCCTATCAGTATCGCGCCAACCTACAGGTCTCGGCCGGCGCCGGCGTGCCGTATGCCGACATGACCGGCGATCTGCGCCAGGCCTCTTACGGCTCGCAGCGCGCCGGCATGTTGAAATTCCGCCGCGAGATCGGCGCCACGCAGAACCATTCGCTGATTTTCCAGCTCTGCCGTCGGGTCTGGCAGCGCTGGCTGGGTGACGCGGTGCTGGTCGGCGCGGTGCCGATCGCACCATCTGCCTATGTCGGCTCCGAGCCGTCGTTCCAGAAGGCCAAGTATATCCCGCCGAAATGGGACTGGATCGACCCGCTCAAGGATCTGCAGGCCGAAAAGCTGGCGGTCGATGCCGGCTTCAAGTCGCGCTCGGACGTCGTCGAGGCGATGGGCGTCGATCCCGAGGAAAACGACAAGCGCATCGCCGCCGACCGGCAACGCGAACAGAAGCTGATCCGCATGCCAAGCGCTTTTGCGCCAGCCTCCCCGCAAAAGCCCAACAATGCGGACACGCCGCCACCCCCGGATCAGCCGCCAGGAGCACCCCAAAATGGCGCATGAAATCGACCGCGTGCTGCGCGCCTTCGCCAGCGACGCCTGGTTCATCGATCCGCGCAAGGCCGACCAGCTGGCGGCGATGCTACTGTTCCGCAACCAGAACGGCCCGCGCAGCGAGCCGTTTCGCGCCGCGCCCGCCGACCGGCCGGCGTCGCTCGACCAGCGCGGCAGCGTCGCCGTGCTGCGCATCGTCGGGCCGATCCTGCCGCGCGCCGAAGCCGTCGTCGACGTGTCGCAGCCGGCGGCGCTGATGACCGACTTCCGCCGCGCCTTCAGCCAGGTCGCCAACGATGCAGGCGTCTCGGCGATCGTCATCGACATCGATTCGCCCGGGGGGCGCGTCGACCTGGTCCCGGAAACCGCCGCCATGATCCGCTCGGCCCGCCGCGACGGCCGGCCGATTGTCGCCGTCGCCAACACCATCGCGCTGTCGGCCGCCTACTGGATCGCCAGCGCCGCAGACGAGATCGTCGTTTCGCCCTCCGGCGCCGTCGGCTCGATCGGCGTCTACACCGTGCATGAAGACATGTCGGCCGCGCTCGAGGCCGAGGGCGTCAAGGTGACGATGATCTCGGCCGGCCCGCGCAAGGTCGAGGGCAATCCGTTCCAGCCGCTCGACGAGGCTGGCCTTGCGTCGCTGCTCGGCAACGTCACCACCTTCTACGGCATGTTCGCCGGCGATGTCGCCAAGGGCCGTGGGGTGCCGGTGTCGGTGGTCAAGGCCGACCCGGAATCCAGCGACAAGAATTTCGGCGGTGGCCGCGCGGTGCTCGCCCAGGAAGCGCTGAAGCTCGGCATGGTCGACCGTGTCGCGACGCTGGAAGAGACCGTCGCCAGGCTGGCCAAGGGCGGCAAGCGCTCCGGCATGTCGGCCTCGGCGACGCAGCGCCAGTTCATCTGACCGTTTCGGCCGTCGGCGCTCCGGGCGCGGTACGGCATCACGAACGTATCGCATCCCGGACAATTGTGGAAAGGACCGCAGACATGAAGAAAGTGCTTATGGCGCTGCTCGACAAGAGGCGCGCGCTGAAGACGGAATCAGACGCTATCAACTCCGCGATCGAAAAGGCGGACGGAGAAATTACCGCCGAACAGGAAGTGCGGCTAAAGGCGCTGCACGAGGATGGCGGCAAGGTCGTCGCCGACCTCGAAGCATTCGCAGGCACCCTGCCGGATGATCCGGAGAAGGCCAAGGCCGACGCGGTTGCCGCGGCGGTGACCCTGGCGATCACGGCGACCCGCGAAGCCGATGCCAACATCGCCGCCGCCTGCCATCTGGCCGGCCAGTCGGTGAAAGCCTCGGGCTTCATCAAGGACGGCAAGCCGCACGCCGAAGTCGTGGCCACGCTGCTCGCCGGCAGGGTCGACGGCTCCGGCCGCGAGATCAAGCCGCAAAGCACCGGCGGCAATGCCGGCGACGGCAACGCCTGGGACAAGACCATCGACAAGATCAACGCCCGCTTCAAATAGCCGGCCCGATCTTCAACCGCGCCGCTGGCGGCGCTCCTCTCAATCAAAGGAAATTCCCCCATGACCGCTCTCAACGAAGCCCGTCACACGGCTGAATTCATTATCTCGGAAGACGACGGCCACATCTCGCGCGAAAGCCTTCCCGCCGGCGGCACGCTGAAGGCCGGCGAGGTCGTCAAGATCACCTCCAACGCGCTGGTCTCCTACAACGGCACCGGCACCGTCGTCGGCGTTGCCATCAACGCCGCCGAAGACGGCGACCTGGTCGCCTATGTCGCCCGTCTGGCCGAGGTCAACGGCAACATGCTGACCTCGACCGAGGCCACCGACGGCCTGCTCGATGCCGGCGCGCTCGCCGGCCTCGCCACGCTGCACATCATCGTCCGCTGACAGCGGGCATTCTTTCCCCACAACCGCCCGCTTGAAGAGCGGCGATCCGAAGGAACACCATCATGCCCATGCTCGACATCTTCAATGACGATGCCTTCAGCGTCGTCTCGCTCACCGATTCCATCAACAAGCTGAAGTTCGTGCCCGGCCGCCTCGGCCAGCTCGGCCTGTTCCAGGAAAGCGGCGTGACCACGACGACGGTCGCCATCGAGGAGCGCGACGGCGTCCTCAAGCTGATCGCGCCGACGGCGCGCGGCGGCCCTGGCACCACGCTCGACAAGACGCTGCGCAGCGCCCGTCCGTTCCTCGTGCCGCATTTCGAGATCAACGACGCCGTCTATGCCGAGGAAGTTCAGAACGTCCGCGCCTGGGGCTCGATGACCGAACTCGACACGGTGATGGGCAAGGTCGGCGAGCGGCTGACCACGCACACGCAGTCGATGGAAGCGACCATCGAATACGCCCGCATCGGCGCCATCAAGGGCATCGTCACCTATGCCGATTCGACGACGCTCAACCTGTTCACCGAATTCGGCGTGTCGCAGGAAGCCGAGGTCGCTTTCGACCTGGCCAACGCCAATCCGGCATCCGGCGTGCTGCGCAAGAAATGCGCTGGCATCATCCGCACCATTGCCAACAATCTCGCGGGCACGGTGTTTTCCAGCGTGCGCGCCGAATGCGGCGACGCCTTCTTCGACGATTTGATCGCGCATCCGGAAGTCCGCGCTTCTTATCTCGCCCAGGCGGAAGCCTCGCAGCTGCGCAGCGGCTATGTCTCCGGCGGCCAGTCGTTTGGCATTTTCGAGTTCGGCGGCATCACATGGGAAAACTATCGCGGCCAGGTCGACGCCACCGCCTTCGTCAACACCGACAAGTGCCATCTCTTCCCGGTCGGCGTGCCCAACCTGTTCCGCTCCTATTTCGCGCCGGGCGACTATATGGAAACCGTCAACACCATCGGCCAGCGCATGTACGCCAAGCAATATCTGATGGACAACGGCAAGGGCGTCAACCTCGACAGCCAGTCGAACATCCTGTCGATCTGCACACGGCCGAAGACCCTGATGCAGGGCAAGCGCACCGCCTGATCCAATGTCGGCGAAACTCTGGTCCGTCCCGCCGCTGTGGCGGGGCGAGACCGTCTTCATCCTGGCCGGCGGCGCGTCGGTCCTCGGCCAGGATCTCTCGGCTCTCGCGGGCAGCCATGTCATCGCCATCAATTCGGCCTGGCGGACATACCCTCATGCCGATGTGCTGTTCTTCGCCGACAGCCGATGGTGGACGAAGTTCCATCCGGATTTCGCCGGGCTGATCGTCACCACATGTGAATGGTCGGACAAGCGCATCAGGAACCTGAAGAAGATCGCGCCTGGCAAGGGTCTTGCGGAAAGCCCTGACCGGCTGGCGCTTCAGACGACCAGCGTCACCGGCGCCATCAATCTGGCGGTGCATTTCGGCGCCGCGAGGATCGTCCTGCTCGGCGTCGACGGGCAGATCGTGCAAGGCCGCAGGCATCATCACGACGAGGCCTATCCATGGCCGCTGGTGAAGGGCTGCTTCGACAAGCACGCCGCCGAATTCAAAGCGATCGCCCCGTCGCTGGCAAAGCTTGGCGTCGAGGTCATCAACGCCAACCCGAACAGCGCGATAGACGTCTGGCCGAAACTGTCTTTTGGAGATGTGGTTTCCATGCTGCAACGCCTGCCCCTAAAGCCTTCGCTCGTCGTCATGAGCATGTACGGCATGGGGGACTGCATCCATGAGCGCGCGGTCGTGCGCGAACTGATGAAGACGAACGACGTCGAGCTCCAGACCTATTACACGTCGATGTTCCATGACCTGGAAGCCGAAGGGCTGCGGGTCACGATGGTCGATCGGCCGAACCTTCCGCCGCGCATCCGCGATGCCGGCAACGCCGCGCAACCCGTGTCGCGAGCGCAGGCGGCGCCGGCGAAGCTGAGGCCGCACGACATCAAGATCGGCTATGACCATGCCCAGACAAAGCGGCACGGCACACTACTCGACGGCATGTTCGGTTCTGTCGGGATGCAGGTTCCCGAGCGGCCGGATTTCAGCCTTCCCGTCAAGCCGGAGTGGCGCGACAGGGCGCGCAAGCTGGTTCAAGAGGCGGTGAACGCCGAAGGCGCGAACAGGGAAGCAAAGGAATCATCCATGGCGAAGCCGTGGATGATCTATCGGCCGATCGTCATCAATGCGACTTGGCCATGCCCATCGCGCTCGCCGGATCCTGAAGCCTATGCGGCGCTCTATCGCTCGATCAAGGATCGGTTCTTCACCGTCTCGGTCTGCGACCTGACGCAAAAGGGCGAGGAGATCGTCGGCGAGGAACAGGATGCCGACCTGAAACTGCACCGCGGCGAGGCCGATTTCGAGACGCTGGCCGGGCTGTTCGCCGAGGCTGCGCTTGTCTTTGGCAATGCCGGGTTCACGCCGATCATGGCGCAGGCGGTGGGGACACCGAACATCTGCGTCTATGGCGGCAATGAAAGCTACCGCTTCACCAACGTCTGCGGCGCGCACCTGGCGCCGACGCTGCCGATCGAACCGGTCAAGCCGTGCGAGTGTTTCGACCGCCACCACAAATGCGACAAGACCATCGACCTGGCCAAGGCTGTGCCGCTGGTCGAGACCTTCGCAATCGAGCACGGCGCGACACCGCGCATCCTTGTGTTCGGCACGACCTATGTCGACACGCCGGACAAGGCAAAGCTCGCCGAACAATGGCAGGCGCTGCACGAGGATCTCAACCCCGGCGCTCATTTGTTGCTGGTCGACAGCGCATCACCGGAATGGTGGTGCGAGGATGGTTCGCCGAAGCCCGACGACACGATGCCCGGCTGCCAGATCTATTCGTTTCCCGACAACATCGGCCACCTCGCGCGCGGCGGGAAGGACGGCTGGGGCAGGGCCTTCTGCAAGGGCCTGGAGATGGCGATCGACGGCCAATACGATTACGTTGTCCACATCGAAGGCGACAGCCTGTTTTCCAAGCCGGTGCTGCCGATCATCCGCAAGATGATGGCAGGTGGCGTTCCCGCTGCATCAGTCCCGGTCGCGGGCACGAAGCGGAATGAACACGGCTGGGTCGAGACCGGCCTGATGTTCTTCAGCGTCGACTATCTGTGGCAGACGAAGTTCATCGAGCGCTACGACTGGTGGAACCGCACCAGGAGCCCGACGCCGGAAAAGGTCATCTTCGACCTGATCGGCGAAGACCTGCGCATGCTGCCGCTCAAGGCCGAGCGCGGCGACAGGGGGCAGATCACAGCGGAAAACGCGGCCGGCCTCGACTGGATCACGCATTGCGCGCCGGAAGCGCTGGACGCTTTCGTTGAATTCGCCATGCCGCCGGAGCCGGTCGAGGCCGAAACCCCGGCCGCGCCTGATGTGCCGCTGGTCAAGCTCAACTTCGGCTGCGGCACCAATAAGCTGGACGGCTGGCAGAATTTCGACGCCGAGATCGACATCACCAGGCCGCTGCCGTTCCCCGAAAACCATGCCGATTTCATCTATGCCGAGCATGTCGTCGAGCACGTCGACTACACCCAGGCCCTGAAATTCTTCGCCGAATGCCGGCGGGTGCTGAAGCCAGGCGGCGTCATCCGCATCTGTGTCCCGAGCCTGGAAAACATCCGCCTGCGCGGCGACCAGGCGTATTTCGACTTCACGCGCAAATGGGGACCGTCTGCCGATATGCGCGGCGCCATGCATGCCATCATCTTCGCCCACGGCCACAAGGCGATCTGGTCGCAAGGCCTGCTCGAGGCCTGTCTGTATTTCGCGGGCTTCGAGGATGTCGTGCCAGCCGAACAGCATTGCTCCAGCCATGCGGGCCTGATCGATGTCGAAGGCCACCACCGCGTCATCGGCGAAAAGTTCAACTGGATCGAAAGCGCGATTGCCGAGGGGCGGAAATGATCTTTGGAATTATGGGTCTGGTCGGGTGTTGGATGCTTGGCTGTTCGCTCTCATCCGGCGCGCTCGCGCGCCTCGGAGCGGCAAATCCGCAAACAATTGGTGATTGCTTTTCCGGCGACTACTGGCTCGATTTGTGGTGCATCTTTCTGTGGCCGCTATTCTGGCCCTGCTGGTTTGCGTATCTGCTCGCGCGCGGCGCGGTAGTCTCCAAATGACCGGCCACCGCGATCAATGGTTCGG
This sequence comes from Mesorhizobium opportunistum WSM2075, assembly GCF_000176035.2. Lineage (NCBI taxonomy): Bacteria > Pseudomonadati > Pseudomonadota > Alphaproteobacteria > Hyphomicrobiales > Phyllobacteriaceae > Mesorhizobium > Mesorhizobium opportunistum. The sequence continues at coordinate 3,853,728 of NC_015675.1, forward strand.
CGGTCGCACCTATGCGCAGCATGGCGACGATCTCGCCGTGCTGAACATCTTCCATAGGCTCGGCATCGAAAAACCGTCCTATCTCGACGTCGGCGCCTATCATCCGTTCACGCTGTCGAACACCGCGCTGCTCTACGAGCGTGGTTCGCGCGGCATCAATGTCGAGCCGAACGAGACTCTATTCGCGGAATTTGTGAAGGCGCGGCCGGAAGATGCCAACATCCTTTCCGGCGTCGCGCCGATCTGCGGCCGGCTGCCGTTCCATCACGTCGCCGCCGACCCTGGTCGTTTCACCTTCGACCTGGCGACCGCGAAAACGCTGGGCATTGTGCATAGCGTCGACATGCCGGTGATGACGCTCAACCAGATCGTCGACTGCTGGTGCAAAGGCATCTGGCCGGACCTGCTCACCATCGACATCGAAGGCCTAGACATCGACGTGTTGCAGGATGCCGACTTCGGCGACAATCCGCCGCGTGTCGTCATCGTCGAGGCCGACAATGGCAGCGGCGACACCAGCCACGAACTCGACGCGCTGATGCATGCCAAGGGCTTCACGCTGCATTCCTGGTGCGGCTCGAACATGATCTTCGTGCGCGTCGCCGACGCAGACAGGATCTGGTGAGATGTACGATCTGTCGCTGCTTTATGGTCCGATGTTCGGCTCTGTCGGCTTCGGCGTTCCGGCCGTCCTGACGCTCGCCGGCACCGATGGCGCGGTGATCGACATCGGCGCCGACGGCGGCCCGCTGCAAGCGATCGACAAGACATCCGGCATGGCGGTCGGCGGTGGCGGCCGCTTCGCCTCCGCCATCGAGACGGTCGAGCCGGTCGCCATCCTGCGCGCGCCGGACCTGGCCGGCATCGATCTTGAGAATCTGCGCGGTGCAACGCTGCGCTTCAACGACAAGGACTGGAACGTCCGCAACCACGCGCTCAAGACGTCGCCACGGGGCGAAGCCTATGGCGAGGTGCTGTTGATGCTCACGGAGAAGGCTTGATGGATACCCGAGAAGCCATCCTTGCCCGCCTGGTGGTCATCGCTGGCGACGTGACAGGAATAAAGAAGGTGTTCCGCAACGAGCTCGCGACCAACGAAACCGATCTGCCGGCGATCATCGTGCTCGATGCCAATGAAAAGGCAGACCCGACCGATCCGGAAGGCCGGGGACCGAAGGCGCCGCGCCGCATGATCATGATGCCGCAACTGCTCATCATGCTCCCCGAGGCCAGCAGTGCGGTGGGAACCGCCCTGAATGGATTCCGCGCTCTGCTGATCGATGCCGTTGCCAATGACGATACGCTTGTCGGTTTGACGACCAACCGTCAGGGCGCCCGACTTGCGGCATCGGAAACCCAGCTCGCCTGGGGCCGCTCGATGCTGGGCGAAATGGGTATCCCCTTCGCCATTCCGTACATCCTTTTCCCCGGATCGATCGCCGGCTGATCAACACCGTTTCCGCGCCGTCCCAAATCGTCGGACGCCTGTCCACGCGGCGCCTTTGTCGTTCTCAACCGCCCATTTTCCCCGCGTGATTGGGACGGGCACTTCACCGAAAGGACCGCCTAAATGTCCGCTTCCCCGAGCACCAACAATTACCGCATCCCGGCGGCGACGCTGGCCATCAAGTTTCCCGACGATGGCGATTATGTCGACGCCGGCAACCTGGTCGACTTCGTCTACACGCCGACGGTGACTAAGAAAGAGCATTTCTCGGCTCGCACCGGCCTGCGCGCCAAGGACAAGACCGTCGTCACCGAAGTCGCTGCCGCGATCAAGTTCACGGTCGACGAGGCCACGGCGCGCAATCTTTCGATGTTCCTGCTCGGCGACGCCAGCACCGACACCGACGGCAATCTGGTCATCACGCCGCTGTCCAACCCGAACCTGACCGCCGACATCAAGGTGACCGGCGTCAACTCGGTCGGCCCGATGATCGATTTCGAGGCCAACGTGACCTTCTCGCCGTCGGGAGATCTCAACCTGATGGCCGACAATGACGATTGGGCGCAGATCCCGCTCGATGCCGACGTCAACAAGTCGGACGGCAAGTTCGGTGTCTTCACCATTCGCCAGCAGGATGGGGTGACCGCTTGAGCGACGACCTTCTCGACCTTGCCCCGGCGGCGGAAGTCGTGCCGATCCGGGGCAAGAAGCTGTCGGTCAGCGGCATCTCGTCGAAGGGCATCATCGCCCTGCTGCGCCGTTTCCCGGCCATGTCCGACATCTTCACCGGCGAAAGCAGCGCCTCCAATGTCGAAAAACTGGCCGGCCTGGTTGTCGCCATCGGCGGCGATCTCGTCGGCGCCATCATCGCGGCCGGGCTCGGCTATCCCGGCGACGAGAAGCGCGAAAAGGTGGCGGCGGACCTTGTCGCCGGCGAACAGTTCGACCTGGTCGAGGCGATCGTGCGCGTCACCTTCCCAAACGGCCTAGCCCCTCTCGTCGAAAAGGTAAGGGCCATGAGGGGCGACGCCGCCATCAATCCGACGCTGGCGAAGATGCCGCCAGTGCAACCGATAAAATTGCGCAAGCGATCATCTACCTCGCCGGAAAGAACGTCGGCACAGTCCACGAATTGATGGGCTGGACGCCGCGGCAACTGGCGGCGGCGAAGAACGTGCGCCGCAAGCTCGATGCCGAGGAATTCGCCGCCGCCGCCATCGCCGCACAGGGATCGCGCAAGGCCGTCGTGCAAACAGTCGAGGACATGTCTGGCGAATGAGCGGTCTTTTGATCTTCCTTGAAGCCGCCTCTGGCCAGTTCGACAAGGCCATGGAGGATGCAACCAGCGACGTGAAGAAAGCGTCGATGGGCGCCGCGCACAAGGCCGCGGACATCATGAAACGCGACGGCCGCGCCGATATCGCAGCCGCCGGTTTCGGCCCAAAATGGCAGAACGCGCTCAGGGTTGTCGTCTATCCCAAGAACGCGGAATCCATCCAACCGACGATCCAGACCTATCACAAGATCGGCTATTCCGAGATTTTCGAGGAAGGCGGATCGATCTTCGGCAAGCCGTTGCTGTGGCTGCCGATCGAAAAGAACCTGCCGACACGGCAGGGACTTCACCGGGTGACGCCATCCTTCTATGTCAAGAACATCGGGCCGCTGTTTCCGATCTACAGGGCAGGGAAGGCGCCCTTGCTGGCGGCCAGGGTGAAAACCGGCCGTCGCAACAAGCAGGGCGTGGCGGAGATGGAAACGGTGCCGATGTTTGTCGGCATCGACGAGGTCACGCTAAAGGATCGGTTTCACATTCGCGAGATTGCGGACCAGGTGGCCGACCAGTTGCCCGGAATATTCGCGGCGGAGTTCGACGGCGGCTAAGCATCTCGGGCTTATTTACCCAACCGCTTGCGCGCCGCGTTCTGTTGCTCGAAACAGAAGAGAACCATCTGCCAATTGTAGCCGCGCTGCAATTGCCAGTCATTCGCGCACTGCAGCATTACGTCCTTCTCGGCCCCGGCCAATGGCTGGCTGATATACCTTGACACTGTCGCGGCGGCGCCTTGCTGCTGCTGGATGCAGAACTCCTGCATCTGGTAGTTGTTCGGCCAATCATCGGCGCAGTTGGCCCGCACGTCATCGCTGCCGCCCGAGATGGCCTTCTGTGTCGGCAGCAAGGCAACAAAAGCGGCCGCCATTACCTTTGTCCAGAACCTGATCATTTGAAATTCCCCCTGCATTGCTTAGCGAAGCAGGGTTTTTCGGCTTTGTCCACTGAGGCGCAGCATGGCAACCACTCGCAACGCGATCAACGTGCTGATCAAGCTTCTCGGCGGCGCCGAGATGACGGCCGAGCTGAAGCAGCTCGGCACGTCGGGCGAAGCCGCGATCAAGAAGATCGACACCGCTGCCAAGGGCGTATCGCTGGCCAATCTCGGCAACGCCGTCAATGCCTTCGGCCGCGACCTGACGACTGTGGCCGAGCGCACCGCGCTCGCCATCTCCGGCATCGCCGCCGGCGTCTCGGCGGTCGCTCCCGTCATCCTGCTGCTGGCGAAGTCCGGCGCGGAGGCCGCTCAGCAAGCCAAGGAGGCCGCGCAATCGACGGGCCTGCAGGTGGAAGCCTACCAGAAACTGGCCTTCGCGGCCGGTGAGGCGAATGTCAGCCAGGCCAATTTCAACATCGCGATGAATGCTTTCAACAAGCAGATCGTCAAGACCGCCGACGAGACGGTGAAAAGCGCCGGCAAGATGAGCACCGCGCTGAAGCGGTTCGGCGCCGACGGCAAGCAAACCGCCGCTGACATCACGCAGGGCGCTGGCTACACGGTCCAGGCGTTCAAGGATATCAACGTCGAGGTGACGCGCTTCGGCGCGGCCGCGTCCAAGGTCAAGGCCGGCACGGTACAGGCGAAGACCGGATTCGATGACCTTGGCATCAAGGTCAAGGACGCCAGCGGGAAATTAAAGGATGGCGAGAAGCTTCTGCTTGAGGTGGCGAACGCCTTTCAGAAAATGCCTGACGGGGCGCGCAAGTCCGCCATCGCGCTCAAGCTGTTCGGCCTCGAAGGGGCGAAGCTAATCCCGTTCCTCAACGAGGGGGCAAAGGGCATCCAGGCGCTGGAGGACGAGGCCGCCCGGCTCGGCATCGTCTTCAGCGACGAGCAGATCAAGGCCGCCGAGGCCTTCAACACCGCGCTCGACGATCTGAAGAAGACCACCGGCGGCGTGCTGCGCCAGATCGGGCTGATCTTCGCGCCGGCGCTGACAGCCGGGGCGAATGCCTTCAAGGAGGCGATCGCGCGCAACCGTGCCGCCATCCTTGATTTCGTCAAGAACGGCGTTCAGGCCGCAACGGTCTTCGTCAAGGATTTCTTCGCTACGCTTGCCGGCCGCGATGCCGATGTGACCAGCAACAAATGGCTGATCACCTGGCGCGACAACATCGTCGGCTTCGGCCAGGATTTCGAACATGTCGCCTCCGGCGTCGTTATCCCGGCAATGGCGAAACTGCGCGCCGCGGCCGATCTCACCATCACCGCGATCAATGGCATTTTCGGCACCAACATCACCTCGGGTGAGGTGCTGATCGGTGCCACGATCTTCAAGCTGATTGGCGGATTCGGCCTGCTTCGCTCGTCGATCCTGCTCGTCGTCGAGGCGATTTCCTTCCTCAGCACAGCGTTGCTGGCCACCCCGGCCGGCCGGGTGATCCTGGCCATCGCCGCGGCCTTGGAGATTGTGATTGCTGTTTGGGAACGGGAACGGGCCAGGCAGCAGGCGTGGATCAGTTCGACCGACGCCCACACAAAAGCTCTCAATGAGCTGAAGGCCGCTATCGATGCCGTTAAGGCGGGCGTCCCGGGTGCCGAGGAAAATCTCAAGCGCCTGGCGCAGGCGCACCTCGATTCCGCGCGCGCGGCGCTGGAGGATGCCAAGGCGCAGGTCGCGCAGCAACAGCAAATCGTCGACGCCATGAAGGCCGGCGGCGATTTCGCCGCACCGCTGGGTGCCGATATCGACACCCAGACCGAAGCGTTGCTGCGGGCAAACATCAATCTCGCCAAGCGCACCCGAGAGCTCGACGACGTCCAGAAGACGCTCGATGGCAAAGTCGTCGGCAACATCGAGGATATTCGCACCAAGGCGGATGCGAGCGCGACGGGTCTCCAGAATGCCGCGACCAGCGTCAAGGATCTCGGCAATGTCTCCGACACCGCCGCGGCCAAGGTCGAAAACCTCGATCATCAGATCACGGTTATTCGCGGCGGCGGTTCGGGTGGCCAGATCACAAAGGAAGTCTTCGACGTCGTCGATGGCGTTGCCCGTCGCGCAGACCAGTCGAAGGCGGCGCTGGATGGCGTGGCCGCCAGCGCGCAAGCAGCCGGCGACCATGTCCGCACCGTCGCCAACGAGGTGGCCAGTTCCGTCGCCGCTGTTCCTGACGCGATCAAATCGGATGCCGCGTCGCGGGCTGTCGACAGCGTCGTGTCGGACGTTCAGAAGATCAAGCCGGCGGCCGACGAGGCGGCGACTGGCCTCAAGGACGCCTTCAATCCAGATGGTGATGTCGCCGGCGGTCTCAACTCCGCCATCTCCGATGGTGTCGACGGCGTCGTCACCAACCTAAGCAAACTGGCACCTGCGGCGGATGACGCCGTCGGCGGTCTCAATAGCGCGCTGTCAGGCATCGATACCAGTGGTGCCGAACAGGCCGCCACGGCCTTGGTCACACCTTTCCAAGGCCTGCCCGGCACAATCGGATCGATTCTCGGTGGGATCAACAGCCTGATCCAGGGCGGATTTGCGAGCCTGTCGTCGATCGTCACCAGCCTGGCGGCGCAGATCAATTCGCAGATTGCCAGTATCCTGTCGGCGCTGCGTGAGGCTGCCGCTGCTGCACAGGCCTTGCGGTCGCAGGCGGCATCTTCGTCCTCCTCCTCATCCGGCGGCGGTTCGCAAGGCGGGTTTGCGTCTGGCGGCCATGTGCTTGGCGCTGGCGGGCCAAAGAGCGACAGCATCCTGGCTATGCTCTCCAATGGCGAGTTCGTCATTCAGGCGGCTGCAGTGAAACGGTTCGGCGTCGGGTTCCTGAACGCCATCAACAACGGCGTGCTGCCGTCGATCAATTCGCTCAAGGGCTTCAACATCGGCGGTATTGTCGAGAGCTTCAATCGCTCGATGTCCATTCCTCGCCTTGCTACGGGCGGCATGGTGCCGATCCCGGCCGGTCGCGGCGGCTCATCGGGCCGGCCACTGTTCCTGCAACTGCCCGACGGCAGCACGGCGCGCGGCACGATCGAGGAAAGTGCGGTGTCGCAGTTGCAGCGCTTCGCCATCCAGGCCGGCCTGCTCTCCACCGGCCGCAAGCCGAGGCGCGGCAAATGACCGACCTCACCCTGCTGCGCCTCGATCCGATCGGCGTGCCGCCCTATTCGGCACGCGGCATCACGCAATCGCTCGATCCGATCGACGGCGCCGCCCAGCTCGCGCGCACCGTCAACGGCGTGCTGATCGACCTGTCGGACCCGGCCTTTCGCAAATACAAGTCGACGATCGCCTGCACCGATCAGGATCAGCCCGCGCTCGATGGCGTCTGGCCGGGCGATGTCCTCACCGTCGATTGCGTGCAGGAACTGTCCTACCGGACCATGGGCGGCTCACCGGCGCGCACGGTGGCCTCGACCACGGATGACCCGGCCACGCGCACCGAAGGCGATTTCACCTTCTACCGGCCGCGCCTGACCATGATGGTGGTCGGCTACTCCAAAACCTTCGACGAATGGGGAGCCGAAAGCGGCTGGAGCATGGATTTAGAGGAGGTCGGCTGAATGGAGCGGAAAGACATTAGGATCGATTTTATCGACGATGACGGCATCGCCTATGGCAAGCAAACAACCCGCGTCGAAAACCCCGACGACCCGGAACAGTACGTCCTTGTCGAGAGGCGCATCGCCATCTTGCCAGGCGGTTTGGTCTTTGATGCCCCATATGGCGCGCCGCACTGATGTTTTACTTCGCCTGGGTCAACGCCACCGACACCATCTTCGGTTCCGAGCATGAGGTCGAGGACGAACAGGTCCTGTCGATCGCGCTCGAGCAGAAGGAGGGCGAGCTCGCGTCACTGTCGATATCAGTGCGCAACCCGCGCACTGGCCTTTTGGCACCAGGCCGCAAGCAATGGATGTGGCTGTCCTGGTTCGACGCCGCCAACCCGACAGCCGGCGCGCAAGCCCTGTTCTTCGGCCGCATCGTCGGCGTTCCCTCCGAGCCGCAAGGCAATGCGGTGACGCTGCAGTTCATCGCTCGGCCGGCCGACTATGACGCGCAGAAGCTGGCGCTCGCCGAGACGCTGAAGGTCGCGCCCTATTGGGATCCGATGTGGATACAGCCGGACAGCCGCGACGATCCCGACACCGTGCTGGAGGCGCGCACGCAGCTTTACCATACCGACCGCGTCAGCCATGAGGTGACGGTGTCCGACATGCTGATCGGCGAGGATGGCCTCCTGGATTTCGGCGGCGATTTCCTGGCCGACTCCTTCGACATCGCTTTTTCCAGCCCCCCGGTGCGCACCGTCACGGTCGAGGCTTCGGTGAAATGGGACCAGATCGCCACCGGTGTCGTCGACATCACCAAGCCGCTGCTCGATGCGTTCCGTGCCGCCGGCAGCGGCTCGAAATCGAATATCCGCACGCTGACCGGCGATGGGTTGATGCTCGACTGGCCGGTCGAGGAAAAGAACATCGGCGGCGGCTGGGCCTGGGGGCCTTGCAAGGCGACGCGGTCGGATGGCACCGTGGTGCCGCAGGATTATTCGACGGTCATCATGACCAACGGCAACGGCCAGTTTCCGATCTGGACCATCAAGCCGCTGCTGCAGGCCGCCTATGACGTGTCCCGCCCGAAGGAAGAGGTGTTGTCCTTCACGCTGGAGGCCGACGTCCAGGCGCTGCTGACCGAGCCCGGCGACGAGGAAGTGATCGCCATCAAGGCGTCGGGAAATGCCGACGAACTGGTCGACCCTGCCGATACCGATCATCCCGCCGGCACCGCGCCGATCGGCGATGTCAGGCGCCGCGCCTATTTCCCAACCGAGCGCGGCCTGCGCAGCCTCGACTATCTGATCGCGCTGGCCCGCGGCAACATCCTCGAGCGCTCGCGCGCGGTCGAGGTGACGGTCTCATTGAACAGTTTCGCCGCCGGCGTCGATCTGACCTGCCGCAAGAATGCGCGCATCGTCCATGCGCTCATTCCTGGCGGCGAGGCTACCGGCAAGATCATCGGCTATTCGCTCACCGCCGATGGCGGGAAACTGCTGGCCACGGTGACCATCGGCTGCACGATCGGCAAGGGCAACACGGTGACGATTTCGACCGGCACGCCCGACTATGTCGAGGACGGCTATGTCGACGCCGGCTACCAGACCTATACCGGGCAGACGTTGATGCCGATCGCGGGCGCGGTCACCTACGGCGATTTCTCCAACATTCCGCCGGTCGATGACGGTGTCGATTTCTTCGACATGCGCCCGGCCGACATGGTCGAGCAGATCACCATCATCAACCCGCTGCCGACGCAGCAGGAAGTGCTCGATGCCTTCAAGCCGGATCTCCAGGCGGCGATCGATGCGCTCAACCAGGTCTTTACCGAAGTCGATGGCGATTTGAAGAAATTGACCATCGGCCGCGATGACCCGCCGTTTCTGACGCTTTACCCGATCACGGTCAGCCAGTTGATGGTGCCGAAGACGATCAACCTCGAGGCAGCTTGATCATGCCAACGATCGGCGGTCTTTCCAATCCATGGGGTTCCGGCGACAGCCTGGGCCGCTCCGGGTCTTCGGTTCAAGTGCAGGGGTTTCGCACCGGCGGCAATCGGCTCGGCAGCCTGGAGATTATCAACCGCACCGGCGCCGGGCAGGATGTCCTCAACCGCGCCTTGGCGAAGGTGCCAAAGGAAGACAATTCCGGCGATGCCGATTTCCGATTCGGCAAGGCCTCGCGCTTCACGCTGACGACGCCGGACCAGAAGACCAATCCCGGCATGACGGTGACCTGGCCGCCGGATGACCCGTCGAACGATCCCAAGGACGGCATCGTCATAGACGACTTCGATTATGTCGACCGCAGCGTCGAGAAGATCAAGGTCGTCAACCCGGATGATGCCGAGCAGTACGTGATCGTCGAGCGCATCCTGAAGGTGATGTTCGTCGACCGCACGACCGGCCGCTACAAGCGCTTCAATTTCGACTGGTCGAAGAAGCCGTCGGAAACCACGGACAACACCGGTGGCTGACGGCTATGGCAGCAAGGCGAAGCCCGTCGCGCTCGATCCGTTCCAGCAGGTCGTCGCGGTGCACTGGTCGCCGCGGCTGCTGACCTTCAGCTTCCGGATCAACCGCAACCCGGAATTCACCTGGGCGCAGGAGTTCTGCGATTTCGGCCCGCCGGCGCCGGTCGACTATGAAGGCGTCTACCTGACCGGGCTCGACTATATGAGCCTCAACGCGCATGGCGATTTCAACGAAGCAAAAATCCTGTCCGGCACCGGATGGCAGCCGATCGCTCCAAGCGAGATCGCGATATCAGGCCTGCCGTCGCTGCCGGCGGCGTTTGCCCCGGCGGCCTGGTCGGTCTTCGCCACCTCGCACGACAACAACCCGGCTACGAATGACGGGCTGAACACGCGCACCCCCTTCGGCCGCTGGCAGGAGGTGACCGGCTCGGACCTGCCGCAGTCGACGCCCGATGGCGGCAATTTTCGCGAAGCGACATCGGCGGTGTTCGAACTGATCGGCCAGTCCTTCAGCGGCGGGCCGAGCTGCTACGAAAGCCTGACGACGCCCGGCCTCTACCAGCCGGTGGCGCCGGTCAGCGCCAGGGAGGCGCTGTCGGGCACCCAGAACACCATCAGCGTCGCCGGCGTGACGGTGACCTACAAGGACAAGATGTGGGCGCCGATCGGCATCCGCACCACCGGCATGTCGGACATCGCCGCCAACCCGATCAACCCCGGCACCTTCTGGGTGCTGTGCCACCGGCAAACCTGACGGGATTCTCAAATGGCAATTGTACTCCGCTCGGTGAAGGGATCGAACCTCACCGCCGCCGAAGTCGACGGCAATTTCAGCGACCTCGTTGCCCAGATTGCAGCGATCATCGCCGGCATCCCAGAACCGGTGAACATTTCGAACATCACCGTCACCGGCACGCGGATGACGATCTATCTGGCAGATGCCACCGTCTTCGGCCCGTTCACGCTGCCACAAGCCAACTTCCGACCATCCGTGGTCGGTGTGATCTCGACGACGACGCACACCGTCGTCTCGGGCGATCTCAACGGCTTCAAGCGCTGCACCAACGCCGCAGGCTGCGCGTGGACGTTCGATGACGACAGCTTCGCCGTCGATTCCGAAGTGACCATCTATGCCGACACCGACGGCCCGGTCACCTTCGACAGCACCACCGATATCCAATTGCGCGTGCCGCCGGGTTACCTGCCGCAGGTCAAGGGCAACGGCTTCACCGCCGGCTTCAAGAAGCTGGCGGCCGGCCTGTGGGTCGGCATCGGCACCTTCGCCGAGGATGTCACCGCATGACGGCGCGAACCCGCCAGGGTTCGTCGTTGGGCGCGCGTCCGATGGAGTGTGTGTCATGATGATCGCGCTTCTCTCGCCGACGCTGGCCGGCGGCGCGGCCTTGCCGCCCTGGCTGCCGGCCGGCGCCACCGCCTTCCTCGATTTCGTCAACGGCACCTATTACGCGGGCGGCGCGGTGCAAGCCGTCGGCACCTTGCTTGGCGGCGGTTTCGATGCCGGCGAGATATCCGGCTCGGGCATGCTGATCTTCGACGGCAACGGCAACCAGCCCTCCGCCGCCGGCGCCTTGCTGTCCGACCTGGTGGCGGCGCTGCCCGTGGGCTGCACGCTTGTCTTCGACATGGATTTCGTCAACCCGCCCTATGGCTGGGTGATGCTGCTCGGCGACAACACCAACTGGGACACCTCGGTCGACGGCATCACCATTGCCGCCGACGACAACACCTATGACGCGGTGTCGCTGGGCGTCGGCCACGCCTTGTCGGGCACCGGTGTCCACAGGCTGGCGGTGACGCTGAACCGCGATGTCGGCGGCGGCGATTTCGAATATGCATGGTGCGCCGATGGCGCCAGCGCCGACACCCAGACGGTTTCCTACGCCATCGGCTGGGCGCTGAACACCGCATGGATCGGCTCCGACGGCAGCGGCAACGACCAGCTGATGGACCACGTCTATTTCAGGTCGATCACGCTCTATCCGGCCGTCGCGCCGGCGGATTTGCCGGCGCTGACTTCCTGATGCCTCACGCCCCGCACCGCCGCCTGCTGGCGGCTGGCCCTCCGGCTGGGCGGCGCAAAGGCGCCGACGCCCGGTCGGCCCTGCGGCCGGAATGCCCGGCTTTTCGATGTCTCTTGAAAGGAGCTTTTCCATGTCGACGCTGATCGTTACCTTGTCGCGCCTCAATGCCCGCCGCACCGCTGTCGCGCCGGTGGCGCAGGGGGCGGCCTGCCGCACCGAGACCGTCACCATGCCCGGCAGCGGCAATTACACCGCCGATGGCGAGGAGATCGTCGAGCTGCTGGCGGACGCCGATTGCTGGGTCGCGATCGGCACCGTCCCGCATTCGACCATCCTGACCGACGGCACCGGATCCGCGCGCAAGTTGAAAGCCAACGTGCCCTATCAGTTCGGCATCCAGGACGGCGAGAAAGTCGCCGTCGAGGCGGCCTGACATGGGCGGCCTGCGCCTGGGACTGGGGCTCGGCCTGCAGGCTGGCGGCGGCGGCAGCGCGCCCGTTATCGCGCCGGCCAACACCGTGCTGCCGGCGATCTCCGGCGTCGCCTCGCAGGCGCAGACGCTGTCCTGTTCCACCGGGACATGGACCGGCGGCGGCTCGATCGCCTACACCTATCAATGGAAGGCCGACGGCACCAACATCTCCGGCGCGACCGCCTCGACCTATCTGCTGACCGCTTCGGAAGTCGGCAAGGTCATCACCTGCGCCGTCACCGCGACCAATGCGGCCGGCAACGCGACGGCGACCAGTTCCGGCACCTCGGCGGTGACTGGCACCGACGCGTTCTTCGCCAACGTCAAGCTGCTGCTCGGCTTCGACGGGGTCAACGGCGCCGCCGCGACGTCGGATGAAAGCGGTGCCGCCCACGGCGCCGCGACCTTCGTCGGCAATGCGCAGCTGGACACAAGCCAGAAGAAATTCGGTTCGGCCTCGCTGCTGCTCGATGGCAATGGCGACTACATTACCTTCCCCGATTCCACCGACTGGGCCTTTGGGTTTTCTGAGTTCACAATCGAAGGCTTCTTCCGTTTCGGTGCCGCGCCGACCAACGCCATCCTTCTGGCGCAATGGACGGCAGGCTGGGCGTTCTGGTTTTCCGGCGGCACCTTGCTGTTCACCGACGGCGCCAGCCACAATTCCAACGCCTACACATGGTCGCCGTCGCTCAACACGCAGTATTATATCGCCATGGACCGCGATGCTTCCAACGTGCTGCGCATCTATGTCGACGGCGTCATGGTGGCAAAAACCACCGGCTACACCTATTCGATTCCCAATTCGGCCGCAGTGCTGGCGATCGGCAGCCTGCGGCCGGGCGGCTTCACCACCTATGACCTCAACGGCTGGGTCGACGAGGTGCGGGTCACCGTCGGCACGGCCCGCTACGCATCGGATGCCGGCATGTCGGTGCCGGCAGTGGCCTTCCCGAGGTCGTAGGGCGCGGCCTTGGTCTTTGGCAGGAACGGATAGCCGTGCTGGCCAAGGTAGCTGGATGGGATCGCATCATCGACGCCGTACTTTTCCGGCAGGGCGGTGCCCTGGACCTGAAAGGTGCCGAACACCGCGTCGATGATCGACAGCTGGCTGGCAAAGTTCTTGTCATAGGCCTCGCGCTGATTGGCATGGTGCCAATGATGGAACTGCGGCGTGGCGATCAGCCATTTTAGCGGGCCGACATTGATCCGGACATTGGCGTGCAGCAACAGCGAGTGCCAGTGATAAATCAGGAAATAGACGCCGATCGCTTCGCCGGAGAAGCCGAGGAAATAGACCGGCGCCAGCGACACCGCCTTGGTGGCGATGACATCGACCGGATGGGAGCGAAAGGTGGCAAGCCAGTCCAGTTCCTCGATCCCGTGATGGATGGCATGGAACTTCCAGAGCGCCGGGATTTCATGAAACGCGCGGTGCGCGATGTAGACGCCAAGGTCGCCGACAATGATGATCTCCACGACTTGCAGCCATATGGCTTGCCCGCTGACCATCCGCAGCACCCCGTGAGGAACGATCATTGACGCTGCCGCCAATGCCGCGGCCGCGACCAGGATCATGAACACTTTGGTGAATATGCTGTTGACGATGGCATAGATCGCGTCGTTGCCAATGCCTTTGCGGAGAATCTTCTGCCGCCGCGCGGCAAGCAATTGCTCCACCGGAATGAAGATCAGGGCGCTGATCAGCACCGCTTTTAGGTTGAAGAGCAAATACTCCATCCCGGCTTTCCAGCAATTCTTGGAAAAAACCCATTCAAGCATCAACAGACCTGACGGCGCAAGCGGTTGGCAAACAAGCGGTTAATTTCCCGGAAGCGCCGTCAGCTTTCGACATATCCCGCTATTTCGCAACCTGCCCGAGAGGGCGGAAAGGAATGACCATGGCGAGCTCCCGCGAAAAGGAAGCGCTGGCCCGCGTGCTCGCGCACGAGGGCGGCTATGTGAACCATCCCAGGGATCCGGGCGGCCCGACCAACAAGGGCGTCACCCAGCGCGTCTATGACGCCTACCGGCGCGGCAAGGGGCTTGGCGCGCAGTCTGTGCAGCAGATCTCCACCAGGGAGGTCGCCGACATCTACGACCGGCAATACTGGGATGCCGTCAAGGGCGACGACCTGCCGGCCGGCATCGATTACGTGCTGTTCGACGGCGCGGTCAATTCCGGCCCGAAACAGTCGGTCATTTGGCTGCAGCGGGCGCTCGGCTCCGCCTATAAGGGCCGTGTCGACGGCACCATGGGCCTCACCACCGTCGAGGCCGTCAACGCGGTGAACGACCTCGACGCGCTGGTCGACCGCATCTGCGATCAGCGCCTCGCCTTCATGCGGCATCTCAGCACCTGGCCGGTGTTCGGTCGCGGCTGGTCGGCGCGCGTCGCCGAGGTGCGCTCGATCGGCCGCGCCTGGGCCGCCAGCGAGACGCCGCATGTCGCCAATTTCTATGACGGTGCCGGCGCCAAGGCCTTTGCCGAGGATGCCAATTTGGCACCGATGACCGCTCCGGCCGATGCTGCCACCGGTGCCGGCGTCGGCGGCATGGGCGTCGCCGGCACGCTGGCCGGTCTCCAGGACCAGCTGGTGCCGTTCTCCTACGCCAGCGAGTGGATCACCAAGATCGTGGTCGTGCTCGCAATCGTTAGCGCGCTGCTCGCGGCCGGCGGCTTCGCCTGGAGCTGGTATGCCCGCCGCAAGGCCAAGCGCCTGGCCGAAGCGATGGGGACGGCGTGATGGGCGGCGGCGGCAATCCTCCGGACTTCTGGGCCAGCCTCGTCCTGGCGATCCTCTGCCATCGCCGGGTGCTCATCTGCGTCGCCGTGATCGGCATCGCGGCCGGCGTGTACTGGAGGTGGGCATGAGCGAGGTCAAGACATCGCCGGTCAAGGCGACTCTGGTCGAGAGTATCGTCGCGGACAGCGCTCCGGCTGGCGCCATCAAGTTCTACGAGACGGCCGAGAATAAGCCAGCCGGTTTCCATTTCCAGTGCCCGTGCGGTTGCCGATCCGTCGGCGGCGTGAAGGTGGCCGGCCCCGGCGCCTGGACGTGGAATGGCAGCCGGGACCAGCCGACAGTGCGGGCTTCTGTCCTGCTCCACAATGCCGACATGAGCCATCACTGGCACGGCTACCTCACCGACGGCGTTTGGGAGAGCTGCTGATGGGCAGCCTCTATGCCATTCCCTATGTCGGCCCCTTTCTGGGCTTTGCCACCTCTCGCTTCGGCCTGCCGATCATCGTCGCCGGCGGCGTCATCTTGTTCTACGAGGGCGTGCCGATCGGGCCGCTGCGCGATATTCCGTGGGCAGGCCCAAGGCTCGCCTCGCTGGTCGACGGCCGTGTTGATCGCCAGTACGCCGCCGGCGGCCGGGCCGAGGCTGCACTGTGGCAGGAGAGACTACGTCTCGCCGCGATCGCCCAGGCTGCCGACACCAAGACACGCCAGCAGGACATCGACGCCGCGGCACAGGAATACATCGACAAGCAGCATAGTGACGCAGGCCGCATCGCCGAGTTGCACCGCGCCCAGAAGGATGAAGACAATGTTCCGCCAGATCCTACGAAGCCTGCTGTTTGCAAGCCTGCTGGCATCTCCGCAGGGGTGTCAACACGGCTCGACGCCATCGGTCGATAGCCTGATGCCGAAGCCGGCCTTGCATGTCGACCCCAGCCTTCTGCAGGACTGCGCGGAAGTCGTCGACGTGCCGCATCGCTTCATTCCCTACGGTGAGATGGCCGACCTATGGGCGATCGACCGGCTGAACTCCGGCGATTGCCGTCGCGGCAAGCGCGCCGCCATCAAGACCATCAAGGCGCTGGTGAAATGAGGCGCTTCCTGCTGCTTGCCGCGCTCACCTTCCTCGCCGCCCGGCCGGCGTATGCGGTGCAGCTCGCCTGCGGCCCTGTGCCCATCCTGCTCAAGCAACTGGCCGATCGTTACCACGAATTCGTGGTGATGAGCGGCGACAATGCCGACGGCCAGAAGGTGCTGGTCACGCGCTCGGATGCCGGCACATTCACCGTGCTGCTCGGCGACGGCAAGGGCGCTTGCGTCATCCTCGCCGGCGCAAAGGCGGAATTCGACAATGGCATCTGAAATCGCATCGGGGCAGGGGAAGCCAAATGGCCGCATCGTCGCAAAGCCTGGAGATGATGGTTGGCGGCCTCGTCGCCGCCATGGAGGGTGTCCAGCGCGACGTCACCGAGATCCGTCGTGACATCAAGGAATCCGATGCCCGCGCCGCGCTAAGCTATGAACAGTCCGAACATCGCGCCGCCGCCAGCCGCTCGAAGATGTATGCCAAGACCGACGAACTCGTCGACCGGCTGGCCGAGACGGAGGCCGCGGTCAGGACGCTTACCGAGGACATGACCGAGGTCAAGGCGGTGACGGCCGAAGTGACGCGCTGGAAGCTGATGGGCATGGGCGCGCTCGGTGTCACCGGCATCGCCTTCGCCTCGATGGGCTCGCTGCTGACCTATTTCTGGACCGACATCTGGCGCGCGCTGCGCGGCATGTGAACGCGGCCATTTATAAAGGCAATATAATGTTATTATCCCGCGTGTCCTTTGGATGCGCGGGATTTTTGCGTTTCGAGCCGCTCCACCGTCGCCACGATCGCCGCCGCGATGGCTTGCGCCTCGCCGATCAGCTCCGGGCCGTACAGCCCGTTGACCATCTCTTCGCTGGGCAGCACGCCCGGCGGGCAGTGCTCCTCGATCGCGCGCCGGATCAGCGTCAGCGCCGCCCGGCATTCATCAGCCTCGATCTTCATCAACGATTTCCACATTCAATTTCGCTAAAATGCAACCAAATCGGCCTCGCGCGCCTTGAGGTGGCGTCTGGAGTTTGTGCATGCGTAACGCGGAACCGCGACTGAAGTTCATCAAACCCATGGAACCGGTCCTGGTGCTGGAGCCGCCGCTCAGCGACGACTGGCTGCACGAGATCAAATACGATGGCTTCCGCGTCCAGCTCATCCTCGACTGGGCCGGCGCACGCGCCTTCACCAGGAACGGGCACGACTGGTCCAAACGTTTCTGGCCGGTGGTCGCCGCCGCCGAAAAGCTCAAGGCAAAATCCTTCATCCTCGACGGCGAGATGATCGCGCCGGAGCCGGACGGGCGGCCGAATTTTCACGCCATGCATTCGCGCATGAGCTGGAACGCCGAGCTGCTCGCCTTCGTCGCCTTCGACATCCTCTATCTCGACGGCGCGGATCTCCGCGTGCTGCCGGCGGTCGAACGCAAGGCGCTGCTGTGGGACCTGGTCAAGCCGGCAAAGGGCATCATCCAGTACAGCCAGCATGTCGAGGGCGGCGGCGCGGAATTCCATGCGGCGGCCGACGCGATGGGCCTCGAGGGCATGGTCTCGAAGCGGCGCGCCAGCCCCTATCGCGCCGGCAAGACCGATGCCTGGGTCAAGGTGAAATGCTGGGACGTGTCGGATTTCGACCTGTGGGGCATCAAGCGCCAGGCCGGCGCGGAAACCCGGGCGCTGATGGGCCGCGACGGCCGCTATGCCGGCTCGGCGGCCCTGCCGAAGGGGTTGCGCGAGCGGCTGTGGCAACGCGTCAAGGCTGGCAAGTCGCCTCCTGGCCTGCCGCAAGGGGTGCCGCAGGGGGTGCCGAACGCGATCGCCGGCGACGATGTCGAATGGCTCCAGCCCGGCCTCGTCGGCACGGTGCGCACGCTGCGCGGCGAGCCCAAGCTGCGCCACGCCACCTTGCAGGGTTTTCGCGAGAAGGAATGACCACTATATCGGCGCGATGGCCTGGACGATACAAAGCCTGATCGACGAGCGCATGACGCTGAACGCGTACTGCAACAATTGGCGTTGCCAGCACAGTGAGCGGCTCGATCTCTCCGTGCTGAAGGACAGGCTTGGCCCGGATGCGCCGGCAATGGCCGACGACCTGGTGCCGAAGCTCAAATGCGGCAAGTGCGGCGGCAGGGCAGTCGGCTTGATCTATACGCCAGACACCACGCCGACCGGCAAATACGGCACCGAACGGGCGATCAGGGAAGGGCGTTAGGTCCCGGCAGGCACTTTCCATCCGTTCTTCATGCGGGACTCTTCCACCGAATTGCCCACCTCGGCCGGTGGGCGCAGTGGACGCCACGCAACCATATAGGGCCATTTGTTCGGGATCGCCTGCTTGTGGTAGTAATCGCGAAAAACGCCGTCCTGTTCGTGCCAGAAGCTCAGATCCTGTTGTGGCCCGGCAGTGGTAATCTCGAAGACGCTGCCGTCCTTCGGTGCGGTTTCTGGCGGCATCCAGTCCATCCCACTGCCGCCCGCCTCCAGCTGCGCCAGCGCCGCCTCTGCGGCAACGGGGTCGCCACCATCATCGATCATGACATAGGTGCAGGGGGCGCCTGATTGGATCGGCCCCCAACAATCCTTAGTCGTGTAATGGCGCAGGAAGCGCGCCCGGCCGATTTTGATTTCGCTATCGCCCCATTGCCCCATCACACGTCTCCTCTTTCTGGATCAGCACGGTTTGCGGTTCCAAGTTTCACCAAATGTTCCGCATGCTAGCACCCGCCAGGAGTTGGAACCATCGCTGGCGCGCCTGCATTTCTCCCGGCCTTCTAAGCCGGTGCTCATGCCGATTTGTCGCCGCACCTTCGCGTACCCCCAATTGTGCCACCTATTGTGCCACAAAATCAGCGACCGTGCCGAATTGCGCAGTGTTTTCAAAAGCACACAAAGGTGCGGGTGCATCTCGACCGCACCATTCTCTTCCCGATCCGAATTGCCTCGGCGCCAGTGCGCGCCAGCACGCAATGGTGCACCAATCGCCATTCGCCACGCCAGCGTCGCAAATGGCGTGACCGACGAGATCGCGCTTGCCTATAGTGCCCGTGACAACTCCATCCGGGGCATCGCGTATGTTGGGCAATTTTCGGGCCGTGGTCGTTGGTGGCGGCTGTGTCGGCGCAGGCATTCTTTACGGCCTGGCGAAGCGCGGCTGGAGCGATGTCGCGCTGCTCGAGCGAACGCAGCTTACCGCCGGTTCGACATGGCATGCGGCGGGGCTGATACCCTCCTATGCGCGCAGCCTGAATGTCGGCCGCATGATCGCCAAGTCCATCGATATCTATGAAGGCCTCGAAGCCGAAACCGGCCAGAAGGTCGGCTGGCACAAATGCGGCCAGCTGCGCATCGCCAACACACGCGACCGGCTCGACGAATACCGCAGCTACATGGATGTCGCCGAGGTCCAGGGGATCCGGGCGCGGATCGTATCGCCCGCCGAGGCGCGCGAGATCTGGCCGCTGCTGAACAACAGCGACATGCTGGGCGCGCTCTATCATCCCGATGACGGTCATATCGCGCCCGCCGACGTGACCCAGGCAATGGCCAAGGGCGCGCGCGACCTTGGCGCGAAGATCCATCTCGGCACCGAGGTGACGGGGTTCGAGCGGATGCCAGGCGGCGAGTGGAAGGTCAGAACTTCGCGTGGCGACATGATCTGCGAACACGTCATCCTCGCCACCGGCAATTATGCACGCCAGACCGGCGCCATGCTGGGCCTCGACATTCCGGCCATCCCGATCGTGCATCAGTACTGGATCACCGAGGCGGTGCCCGAAGTGGTGGAACGCAAGCGGCTTGGCCTTCCGGAAATGCCGATCCTGAGGGACGAGGGCTACGAGGGTTATCTGCGCGAGGAGGGCGACGGGCTGATGTTCGGCCCCTACGAGCGCACCGAACAGCTCAAACTGTTCGCCGAGAACGGCGTGCCGGAATGGTTCGGCGCCGACCTGCTCGATGAGGATTTCGACGCCGTCTCCTGGAACTGGGAACGGGCGAGCGAACTCGTGCCCGCGCTCGGGCGCGCCGGCATCAAGCGGAATGTGCGCGGACCTTTCCAGATGACGGCCGATGAACTGCCGCTGATGGGGCCGGCCTGGGGGCTTCAAAATGTCTGGCTCGCCGAAGGCGTGCCGGGCGGCATCCTGTGGGGCGGAGCGATCGGCCACTACCTTTCCGAGCGGATTGTCGAAGGCGGCAACAGCATCGACACGGCGGAACTGGATCCGCGACGCTTTGGCGACCATGCCAACAAGAACTGGACCCGGGAGAAGGTGCGGGAAGCCTGGGGCACCCATGCGGCACAGTATTATCCCGGCCAGGACATGCCGGCGGCACGGCCGCAGAAAACAGCTCCGTCCTACGAGCGGCTGAGCCAGCTCGGCGCGGTGTGGGATGTGCTGAACGGCTGGGAAATGCCAAGCTGGTTCGCGCCTTCGGGCGTCGAGGCCCGCAACTCGTACAGTTGGCGCTGGACCGCCAAGGGTACCTATGTCGGCGAGGAGGTCCAGGCCGTCCGGCAAGCCGTTGGCCTGGTCGAAATGACGCCTATGACCAAGTTCGAGGTTAGCGGCCCGGGCGCCGAGCGCTGGCTCGACGGCATTCTCGCCAATCGCTTGCCGAAACTCGGTCGCATCGCGCTCGCCCATCACCTGACGCCGGCCGGCGGCGTGCAGGCCGAGTATGTGGTGGCGCGGCTGGGGAGCGACCTGTTCTACCTCGTCTCGACACCGCGCGCCGAGCGCTGGAACCACGACGACCTCAGCCGGCTGCTGCCGATGGACGGCAGCGTGCACCTGCGCAATGTCACCAACGATCGCGGCAGCTTCACCGTGGTCGGACCCAAGGCGCGCGAAGTGCTGCAACCGCTGACCGAGATCGATCTGTCGAACGAGGCTTTCCCCTGGTTCAGCGTGCGGTCGGCGACCGTTGGCCTGGCCAGCGACGTGCGGCTGATGCGCGTCAACTATTCGGGCGAGCTTGGCTGGGAGCTTTATCATCCGCTCTGCTACCAGCGGCACTTGCTGGATGCGCTGCTGGCGTCGGGACAGGCGCATGGGCTGAGGCTGGTCGGGCTGCAGGCGCTGGAATCGCTGCGTCTCGACAAGTCCTACCGCGCCATGTACCGCGACATGAACCTCGAACTGTCGGCCTGGGAAAGCGGCCTCGACCGCTTCGTGAGGCTCGACAAGGGCGACTTCATCGGCCGTGCCGCCCTGGCCGCGAAGCAAAAGCAGGGCACGACGCGCCGGATCGTCACGCTGTCCATCGATACGGATGGGGCAAGCGCCTTTGCCTATGAGGGCGTCTATCGCGACGGCAAGCTTGTCGGCCGCGTCACCTCGGCGGGTTACTCCTATACGTTTGGCCACGACATAGCCCTGGCGCTGCTGCCGGCGGAGCTTGGCACGCCAGGCACCGCGCTGGAGGTTTCAATCCTCGGCGAGCGGCGCCCGGCAAAAGTGATCGCGGACTCTCCCTATGACCCGGAAGGCGCGCGCGGACGCATGTAGGGGAATCCCCGGCACGGTGGCCGTCCTATAAGGGCTGGACGTTTGATCCGTTCGGCAGATCGATCGTAACAACGAGGCCGTTCGGCTCGTTGTCATGCAACTCGATCTTGCCGCCGTGGCCCTGGATGATGTCCGCCACGATCGAGAGGCCCAGGCCGAAACCGTGCTTCGAGGCAACGCCGCGCGACATGTCTTCCTTGAAGAACGGTTCGAAAACGCTGGAGCGTGCCGTCATCGAAATGCCCGGCCCGTCGTCGCCGACCGCGATGCGCGCCGCTGTGTCGGCCTGCGTCAATGCAACGGTGACGTTGCCGGCGAATTTGACCCCGTTGTCGCACAGATTGGTGATCGCACGCGCCAGCGCATTGGGCTTGCACCAGCCCAGGAGTCTGTCCGGTCCGGAATAGGTAACCGAGAACCCGACATCGGAGAATTCGGCACAAACGGTTTGCAGCACGCTGGCAATGTCTGCCCGCTGAAGTTTCTCCGTCGAGACATCGTTGCGCAGATAGATCAGCGTCTCGTCGATCAGATCTTCTATGTGCTGGACATCGGACAGTATGGCGGTTCGGACCGACCCATCATCCATGCGCTCGGCGCGAAGCCGCAGCCGCGTCAACGGTGTGCGCAGATCATGGCTGACGCTGCGCAGCATGCGCGTGCGGTTTTCGATCATCGTGCGGATACGCGTCCGCATCGTGTTCAGGGCGCGCGCCAGGCCGACCATTTCGATCGAGCCGCGTTCCGCGAAAAGCTCGTTGCCG
Source organism: Mesorhizobium opportunistum WSM2075 (assembly GCF_000176035.2). NCBI lineage: Bacteria > Pseudomonadati > Pseudomonadota > Alphaproteobacteria > Hyphomicrobiales > Phyllobacteriaceae > Mesorhizobium > Mesorhizobium opportunistum. The sequence goes on from NC_015675.1 coordinate 3,876,100, forward strand.
TTCTCGATCTCGGCTTCCCCCACGGCCGCCGAGATGCGCTTCAATGGGTCGGTCACGGCCCATACCGCAAACAGCCAGATCAGGACGGGCAAGGCGACAAAAGCCATGAATCGGTAGAACAAGGCACGGACGAAGCCCGATGTCAGCCAGCAATCGGGCATGCCGAAATGGGCCAGGACGCTCTGCTGGTCCAGATCGACGACATACGCGTATTGGCCGCCGATCCTTGTCCAGTGCCCGTCAACCATCCCCCTGTCGATGACGAAGAGCCATTCGATGCTCCGCGATTGCAGATAGGAAAAGGGAATAGTGTGGGTCTGTTCCTTGGGCAGTATCTTGAAATCGAAGCCTGCCCGCGTTGCCGTTGCCAGAAGGGCACCACGGGCTTCGCTCGGTGTTTCGCGCAACAAGGCGGCGACGATGGCGGCCCGCCTTTCGCAATCTTCCACAACGGGAAGGTCGACATTCTCTATCCAACCTTCGACGACCGATCCGACCGACATGATCACAATCACCGCAGTGAAAATGATTGCCGCAAACTGCCCACGCACCGACTGCGGCAGGAAACGGCGGGCCAAATCCCTCACGCTTCCTCCACAGTCGCGGTGAAGATGTAGCCGCCCAGCCGTACGGTCCTCAGAAGCACCGGATCGCGCGCGTCCTTTTCGATCTTCTGGCGGATCCGGCTGACATGGACATCGACGCTTCGCTCGATCGGGCCGGCAAGTCCGGCATGGGTTACGCTGAGAAGTTCCTCGCGCGACAGAACCCGGCCTGGATTGCGGCAGAACGCAAGCAACAGATCGAATTCGTGCGTCGTGGTCGCAACCCGCGCATTGCTTGGATCATGCAATTGCCGGCGAACGGGATCGAGGCGCCAGCCGTTGAAGCGAAGCACTTTCGATCGGTCCCGCTCGTCGGGAGCGTAGGCCGTGCGGCGCAGCAACGCCCGTATCCTTGCCGTCAGCTCGCGCGCGCTGAACGGTTTCGTCACATAGTCGTCGGCGCCGATCTCCAGTCCGAAGATGCGGTCGATTTCCTCGCCAAGCGCCGTCAGCATCAGGAGCGGAACATTCGTGTGCGCGCGAAGACGGCGGCAGATGCTGAGGCCGTTTTCACCAGGCAGCATGATATCGAGCACGATCAGGTCGAATTTCTGGTTGAGAAGCGCGGCGTTCATCCGGGCGCCGTTGCCGGCGATTTCCACGATCATGCCGTTTTCGGTGAGCGTCTCGCCCAGCATACGCGCGATCTCGACATCGTCTTCGACAATGAGGACATGCGACCCTTGCCTCGGCGATTTGAACTCTGCGTTCAAATCGATCCGGTTTGCCGCAGCCTGCATTGCACCATGTGTTGGCATCAAAACCGATATCCGACGAGAAGCATCCCCGAGGGCTGGACCTTCTCGACCACAACAGGGCTGTCGGCGGCGTCACCCAAGAGAATGCCGACCCCCGCCTGGCCGCGCACCATCCAGTTCTGATTGAGCATATATGTGGCGGAAATCGAAAAATCGGCGCGCTTTAACCCGGCGCCGGCATCATAGCGCGCCAACCCCGAGCGGGCCGATTGTTCCGGCGTGACGCCAAAGTAGGCCTGCATGTATTTTTCGTCGGCGAAGATGACCGATGCGCCGGCGCCGACGATCAACGATTGCGACAGCGGCCGGGTCACCTCGATCCCGATCGTGCCCTCCATGCCATCGCTGCCGCCGATGGTCTTGTCCAACTGTGCGAAGATTTCCGCCGGGCCGAACTTCATCGCGGCCTTCGCGCCGACGATCGCGCCCATGTCGACATCGCCCAGGCCGCGCAGGTGATCGGCATCGTCTTCCTTGCGGCCCATGTCATAGCCAAGCCGCGCACTGAATTCGAACGGCCCTTGTTCATAGAGGGCGATGTTGGCGCCCGTCGGGTCGATCCTCACCGTGTCGAGGAATGTCGCCGATACGAAGGGCACCGGCATGACCTTGAACTCGTTGCTACCCTCATATTTGGGGACGATGATGGCGCCGCCGCCAAGGACGACATGCCAGTCGGCCAGTTTCTGTTCGAAGCGCCCGAAACGCGAAGGCTCGGGCGGCGGGGTCAAGTCTTCTTCGGTATCGACGGCAATAGCGTCCGCCGCCAGAACGATTTCCGGATGCGTTGAAAACAGGATTGTCATCGCCGCGAGAGAGGCTCGGCCGGCGAACATTCCAGACACGATTTTGAACATGCATGCTCCAGAGCAGCGAGGCAGTAAGTGCCCCTGATGCTCGGACTATTTCAAATGAAAGTGGCTGCATGCGTGAAGTGATGTTAAGTTTTGTTGCGCAATCTTGGCCTGATCTTGGCTCCATGCGCGCGGCTCTGGTTGCCGCGCACGCTCGACTATCCCCAAGCGCGGGAGGTCAATCGACGACTTCTGCTTCCAGATCGTCCCCTTGCCTCCGGCCACCGTCAGAGCGGCGAAATGCTCGGTAGCGGCCGGGCGATAGGCCGTGATGTCGCTGGAACAGCTTCGAAAACGCGGCCGCGGTCTCATAGCCGACACGGGCCGCAATCCGTGCAATCCCCTCGTCGCTGGTTTCGAGCAGAAAAGCGGCCTCCGACATCCGGCGTGAGATCAGATAACGGTACATGGGCTCGCCCACGAGCTTGGTGAAGCGAGCCGAAAACGCCGACCGACCAAGTCCCACGCTTTGCCCGAGCTCGCCAAGCGTCCAGAGCCGATCCGGTCGTTCGTGGATCAACTGAAGTGCCGGTCCTATGTGCGGATCCGCCATCGCCCCCAGCCACCCGCCTTCTCCGGGGCCGAGCGACTTGATCCAGCTCCGCAACACCTCAACGAAGAGCACTTCAGTCAGACGTGAGAGCGCGACGCCTTGTCCGGGACGCTCGAACGCCGCCTCGCTCACCATGCGTTGTAGAATCGCCTCGAGCCATCCACCGTCTTCCGTCGGTTTCAGCAGAAGCAGGGGCGGAAGCAATTCCAAAACGCTGCCGCGCGAGGGCCGTGCCACAGTAAAATTACCACAAATCATCGTCGCGAGCGGCTGCGCGCTGTCTCCGTGACGAACGATGCCAAGACGTCCAGCTAGCCGATCGATGTCGACAATCGGTAACGGCTCTGTCCGGCTATCCGAGTAGATCACATGAGGCTCGCCACGCGTGACGACAACAAAGTCGCCCTCGGTCATGTGGAGTTCTCCCCCCTGATCGAGCGCGAGGGTGGCTGAGCCACGACTGAGATAATGGAACAGGGCGTATGGGCGCGCTGGCAATGCCAGATTCCATGGATGGCCGAGCTCGAAGTGGAAGAGCAGGGTGCCACCGAGGCGGACGCGATCAAGCACTTGGGCGAGGATGTCCATCCCCCGATGCTAATCCGACGGACGGTCAGACACAATATTCGGACGATTGATGCCTAACGTCCGAATGCTCCACGTACTAACTGATCCCAAGTCGAGCCAACAGGTCGCGGGGCAAACCCGCAAACGGCAGAGGGAAGAACCGCGACTTGTGCCGACACGTCTGTCCTTTCCCGGACCCGCGTCGTCCGTATCTCAACAGGAGCACCAATGCGAAATCTTCTCCTCTCGGTCGCCACCGTCCTCATGGCCGGAGCAACAGTTGCCGCCCCCGCCCAATCAGCTCAACTGCCCAAGGGGGCGGCTCACAATATCGTGCTCGTCCATGGCGCTTTCGTAGACCAGACGAGTTGGAAGCCGGTTGCCGATATCCTCACGAAGAAGGGCTACAACGTAACGCTCGTCGAAAACCCGCTCACCTCCCTCGCGGCGGACGTCGATGCCACCAAACAGGCGCTCGCCAAAGAGGACGGCAAGACCGTTCTCGTTGGCCACTCCTGGGGCGGTGTGGTCATCACGCAGGCAGGTGACGATCCCAAGGTGTCGGCGCTCGTCTATGTCTCCGCATTCGCGCCCGACGTGGGAGAATCCCTGGCGAGCCTGGCCAAGAGCGGTCCGGCAACCGAAGGCGGCGCGGCGATTCATCCCGACGAAAAGGGCAACCTCTACATCGATCCCAAAGTATTTCCTTCGGCAGTCGCGGCCGATCTCCCTCCTGAGATCGCCGAATCCCTGGCAAACCATCAGCTGCCGTTGAACCACACGGCGTTCGAGGCTCCCGTCGATACGGCAGCCTGGCACGACAAGCCGACATTCTATGTGATCAGCACGAAGGACAAGGTCATTGCACCCGAGGTCCAGAAGATCTTCGCCACCAGAATGAAGGCCCATACGACGGAGGTCGCCGGCAGCCACGCCTCCCTGGTCGTCCACGCCAAGGAAGTCGCTGCGGTGATTGAAAAGGCCGCACTCGTGAAGTGACGATACCGCTCCCGGCACTTTCGTGCCGGGAGCAACCACCCGTGCTCGACCGGCTACGAAATGCCTTGGGCCGCGAGCGGCTCAAACTTGGCCAAAACCGCACCAGCTACTCGATTATTTATGCCAAGCATCCGGAGGATGACATGACTGAACTCGACACCGCGAGCCAGAACGCCGCCACTCTAGAAACGGCGCCCACCCTTTACATCGAAGGCGGCGGAATCCGCTTCGCCTATCGCCGCCTCGGCCCATCGACCGGAACGCCGCTGGTTCTCCTGCAGCATTTCTCGGGCAACATCGATGCGTGGGACCCCGCCGTCGTCAATGCCCTGGCCACCGATCGACCGGTGGTCGTTTTCGACAATGCCGGGGTCGGCCGCTCGACAGGCCAAACGCCCGACAACATCGCGGCGATGGCCGCAGACGCGGTCGCCTTTATCAACCTGCTCGGCCTCTCCCAAGTCGACTTGCTGGGCTTTTCCCTCGGCGGCTTCATCGCGCAGCAGATCGCCGCCGAGCACACAACGCTGGTGCGCAAGCTCATCCTCGTCGGCACCGCTCCGAAAGGCGGAGAGGAACATCTGTTGGCGGTTCTGCAGGACGCGTTTTCCCAAACCGACGCGCCGGACCCCCGCCTGCCGCTGTTCTTCACGAAGTCGTCCGCCAGCCAGTCGGCCGGCCTGGCGTTCCTGAAGCGGGCGAAGGCGCGCGGGGAAGATCGGGACACCGATAATGGCGGCGCGGTGACGGATCCACAGGCCAAGGCGCTTATTACCTGGTGCGCCACACCTGATCCCGAGCACGCTATTCTGCGCGCCATCCATCAGCCCGCCCTTGTGGTCAGCGGCAGCCACGATACCATGCTGCCGGCGGACAACGCCTATGCAATGTTCAAGGCTCTAAGCAACGCTCAGCTGGTCCTCTATCCCGATTCCGGCCACGGCGCCCTGTTTCAGTACCACGAATTGTTCGTCAGCCACGTCCGGACCTTCCTGGAAGCGTAATCAGCGGTGGTCACGGCGCGATCGGTCGCCCCTTTATTCCTGAGAGCTGTTGCGGAGAAAGAAATGACAATCGCAAAGGTCGAGGTTGAGCGTTTCAGCCTGACGTGTTCCAAACCATTCGACGCCGTTGTGGCCGCGCTCAAGTCAGCGGTCGGGCAACCTGACATGGTCGAATTTTTCAAGGCGACGAGGGCTGCAAATTCCTTCTCGGATTTGGAGCGCGTTGTGCAAAGCGGCCTCGGCCGAACAGGTCTCATGCTCTTCGGGGAATTCGACTTGGGCGCCATTCTGCGCCGCGAAACTGGAACCGAGACTCCCAAGAGCATGCGGTTCCTGGTGGGCAATCCACTCATCATGAAAGAAATGGTCAAGCACGTTCCCGATGCTGGATCTTACGCTCCAGTCACAGTCCTTGTTGATGAACGTCTCGATGGCGTTCATGTCTCCTACGACAAAATGGAGAGTTGTCTGCTCCCTTATGGCAGTTTGGAGGCCCTTGCCGTCGCTCGCGATCTTGATGCGAAAATCACAACCTTGCTGCGCAAATGCGCGCACTAGGCTCATGGTGACGCTTCAAGCGGCAGGTTACGCCCACGTATTTGGCCATGACATAGCATTGGCGCTGCTGCCGCTGGGCTTGGAACGCCCGGTACGGCGCTGGAGGTTTCAATTCTCGGCGAGCGGCGCCCGGCAAGGGTGATCGCCGACTCTCCTTATGACACGGAACGATCGCGCGGGCGTGTGTGAAGGACACCGCCAGCGTGGAGAGACCCTGAAATCAGGCCGCCTTCTTCATCCTGGCCAGCGTATCGGCCACCACCTCGCCAAACGATGACGGCGTCGGCACGATGATGACGCCGGCCTCCTTCAGGATTTCGACCTTCTCCTGCGCCGACTCGCCGAAGGCGGAGATGATGGCGCCGGCATGGCCCATGCGTCGGCCCTTTGGGGCGGAAAGTCCGGCAATGTAGGCGATCAGCGGCTTCCTCATATTGTCGCGCGCCCAGATCGCGGCTTCCGCCTCCTGCGGTCCGCCGATCTCGCCGATCATCACCACGGCGTCGGTCTCGTCGTCCTGCTCGAACAGCTTCAGAATGTCCTTGAAGGACGAGCCGTTGATCGGGTCGCCGCCAATGCCGACGCTGGTCGACACACCGATGCCGAGCGCCTTCATCTGCGAGGCCGCCTCGTAGCCCAGCGTGCCGGAGCGTCCGACGATGCCGATGCGGCCGGGCAGGTAGATGTTGCCGGGCATGATGCCCATCAGCGCCTGTCCGGGCGTGATCACGCCGGCGCAGTTCGGGCCGACGAGCCGCATGCGGTCCTCGAAGCGGTAGCGGCGCATGTAGCGCTTGACCTGCATCATGTCCTGCGAGGGGATGCCGTCGGTGATGCAGACGCAGAGTTTTATCCCCGCGTCTGCTGCTTCCATGATCGAATCGGCGGCGAAGGGCGGCGGCACGAAGACGATGCTGGCCTCGGCGCGGGTCTCGCGCACCGCGCCCTTGACCGTGTTGAAGACGGGCAGGCCGAGATGCTTCTGGCCGCCCTTGCCGGGGGTGACGCCGCCGACCAGCTTGGTGCCGTAGCGTTTCATGTCCTCGGCGTGGAAGCTGCCGATCTTGCCGGTGAACCCCTGGACGATGACGCGGGTGCTGCGGTTGAGCAGGATTGCCATTTTCTCGACCTCCCTCAGGCTGCTTTTTTCTTGGCGGCCGCGCGCCATGCGGCGACGGCTTTTTCGGCGGCTTCGGCCAGCGTGTCGGCGACGATCACCGCCTCGCCGGAATCGGCCAGGATGCGGCGTCCTTCCTCGGCCTTGGTGCCGGAGAGCCGCACCACCAAGGGCACGTTGACGCCGACCTCGCGGATCGCCTTGACGACGCCTTCGGCGACCCAGTCGCAGCGGTTGATGCCGGCGAAGATGTTGACCAGGATGGTCTCGACATTCTTGTCGCCGAGCACGGCGCGGAACGATTTCGCCACCCGCTCGGGCGAGGCACCGCCGCCGATGTCGAGGAAGTTCGCCGGCTCGCCGCCGGCGATCTTGATCATGTCCATCGTCGCCATGGCGAGGCCCGCGCCATTGATGATGCAGCCGATGTTGCCGTCGAGGCCGACATAGGAGAGGCCGCGGTCGCTGGCGAAGGTCTCGCGCGGGTCTTCCTGGCTCTTGTCGCGCAGCTCGGAAATTTCCGGACGCCGGAACAGGGCGTTCTCGTCGAACGACATTTTTGCGTCGAGAGCGATCAGGCTGCCGTCGCGGGTCACCACCAGCGGATTGATCTCCAGCATGGAAGCGTCGTAGTCGCGAAACACCTGGTAGCAGCTGAAGATGGTCTCGGTCGCCTTGCCGATCAAATCATGGTCGAGACCGAGCCCGAAGGCGATCTCGCGCGCCTGAAAACGCTGCATGCCGACGCCGGGATCGACCGATGTGCGCAGGATGGAATCGGGGGCCTTCTCGACGATGTCCTCGATCTCCATGCCGCCGGCGGCCGAGGCCACGATCATGACGCGCTCTTCCTTGCGGTCGAGCACGAAGCCGACATAGAGTTCCTGCGCGATGTCGACGGCTTCCTCGAGATAGAGCCTGGAGATCAGCTTGCCGCGCGGGCCGGTCTGCTGGGTCACCAGCTTGCGCCCAAGCATCGCTTCGGCGGCACTCGAGATCTCCTCGTCATTGGCGCACAGCTTGATGCCGCCGGCCTTGCCGCGCGCGCCGGAATGCACCTGCGCCTTCAGCACCCATTTGCCGCCGCCGATCTCGCGCGCCCGGTAGGTCGCCTGTTCGGGGCTGTAGGCCAGCCCGCCGCGCGGCACATGCACGCCGTACCGTGCCAGCAGTTCCTTGGCCTGATATTCGTGGATATCCATTTTGTCCTCCCTGAACAGTCAAAGTCAAAGTGCTGCGACGCGCGGCTCTCGTTGGCTAAGTTGGCCTGCGCGCTCGATCGCTTCGTTGACCACCAATACGTTTCTGGCCATGCGCTCCGAGGCGGCGTCGATCATCTTGCCGTCGAGCGCGGCCGCTCCCTTGCCCTGCGCCTCGGCTTCCTTCAGCACTTCGAGGATGCGCCTGGCGCGCGTGACCTCTTTTTCCGGCGGCGAGAAGACGTCGTTGGCGAGTACGATCTGCGAGGGATGGATCGCCCATTTGCCTTCGATCCCGAGTGCCGCGGCGCGCCTGGCCCCAGCTATGTAGCCTTGCGGATCGGAGAAATCGCCGAACGGCCCGTCGATGGCGCGAAGCCCATAGGCGCGGCAGGCGACGGTCATCCGCGACAGCGCGAAATGCCACTGGTCGCCGGGATAGTCGGGGTTGAGGCCGCCGATATTGACGGTGCGCGCCTTGCAGCTCGCCGCATAGTCGGCGACGCCGAAATGCATGGCTTCCAGCCGGCCAGGCGTCGCGGCGATCGCCTCGACATTGGCCATGCCGAGCGCGGTCTCGATCAGCGCTTCGAGGCCGACGCGGGTCTTGAAACCCTTGGCCATCTCGATCTGGTTGACCATGGCCTCGACCATATAGAGGTCGGCCGGGACGCCGACTTTCGGCACCAAGATGGTGTCCAGCCGGTCGCCGGCCTGTTCCATCACGTCGACCACGTCGCGGTACATATAGTGGGTATCCAGCCCGTTGATGCGCACCGAGACGGTCTTGCCCTTGGCGCGCCAGTCGATGTCGTTGAGCGCCTGGATGATGTTCTTGCGGGCGCGTTCCTTGTCGGGCGGCGCGACCGCGTCCTCGATGTCGAGGAAGACGAAGTCGGCGGCGCTGTTGGCCGCCTTGTCGATCATCTCGGGGCTGGAGCCGGGAACCGCCAGCTCGCTGCGCTGCAGCCTCAGTTTCTTCAAATGGTTGATGGTGTGGCTCATCGTCGGCTCCCTCTCACGCCGCTTCGGCGACCGGCACCGCGGCCGAGGCGCGAAAATGCTGGATGGCCGCGCCGACGCCGGAGCCCGGCGCCAGCCGCACGCCGCAATCGAGCAATGCCATTTCGGCCGCCGACAGCGAGGCCAGCACCATCACCTCGTTCAGCCAGCCGAGATGGCCGATGCGGAAGACCTTGCCGAACACCTTGTTGAGACCGCCGCCGAGCGAGGTCCGGTAGGTCTGGTAGGCACGCTTGACGACGTCGCCGCTGTCGATGCCTTCCGGCACCAGGATGGCGCTGACTGTATCGGAATGCCACTTCGGCGCTTTGGCGCAGAGTTTCAGGCCCCAGGCGTCAACCGCCTTGCGCACGCCTTCGGCAAGGCGATGGTGACGGGCGAAGATGTTGTCCAGCCCTTCCTCGGCGATCAGGTCGAGCGAGGCGCGCAGGCCGCGCAGCAGCTGCGTTGCCGGCGTGTAGGGGAAATAGCCGGCGTCGTTGGCGCGGATCATGTCCTCGAAGGAGAAGAAGCAGCGTTGGTGGGCCGCAGTTCTCGATGCGACAAGCGCCTTCTTGCTCACCGACAGGAAGCCGAGGCCGGCGGGCAGCATGAAACCCTTCTGCGAGCCGCTGACGGCGCAGTCGACGCCCCATTCTTCCTGACGGAAGTCGATCGAGCCGATCGACGACACGCCATCGACGAAGAGCAGGGCAGGGTGGTTTGCCTCATCGAGCGCGGCGCGGCAGCCGGCGACGTCGCTGGTGACACCCGTAGCCGTCTCGTTCTGCGTGCAGAAGACCGCCTTGATGCGGTGCGTCTTGTCGGCCTTCAGCCGCTCCGCATAGAGTTCGAGCGGGACGCCGGTTCCCCATTCGCAGTCGATGACATCGACCTCGAAACCCAGCCGCTCGGCCATGTCGACCCACAGATGCGAGAACTGGCCGAAGCGCGACATCAGCACGCGGTCGCCGGGGCTGAGCACATTGGTCATCGCGGCTTCCCAGGCGCCGGTGCCGGAGGACGGGTAGATGAAGACGCGGCCGGTCTCGTTCTTGAAGACGTGTTTGATATCCTCGAACAGCGGCAAGGTGAGATCGGGGAAGGACGCGGCGCGCATGTCCTCCATCGGCAGGTTCATCGCCTGCCGGACCTGTTCAGGAATGTTGGTCGGCCCGGGAATGAAAAGATGGGTGAAACCGGCCATGGTGCGAACTCCTCCTGATCCAGCAAAGCGGTGATGGGGAGTTTCGTTTCGACGGCCAATGCCAACAACACCTTGGCGGGTAACATCTCGCCGCGCGCGGGTGGGAGCGGCCTACCCGGTTGGCCTACCCGCTTGCCTTACCCGAAAGGCTGCTTCTGGGTGCGCCTCTCGCGTGAATAGAGCGCGACGGCCATCGCCCGGTTGCGGACGTCGAGCTTGTCGTAGAGATTCTTGAGGTGGTACTTCACCGTGTTCTCGGAAATGCCGGTCCGCGTCGCGATCTGCAGATTGGTCCAGCCGTCGGAAAGCACCGCCAGCAGCTCGCGCTCGCGGACCGTGAGCTGCGCCAAGGGCGTGTCGTTGACCTTGTTGATGTCAATGTAAGGGATGCAGATGCGTCCATGCGCGACCGCCAGGATCGTCTCGAAGATGATATGCGGATCGTCGAACTGGAAGCAGTAGCCCTGCGCCCCGAGCCGCACGCACTGCTTCAGGATGCCGATGTCATGGTCGTTTGAAAACACAGCGATGCGCACGGGGACCTTGCTGGCCTGGATTTCGGCCAGGACATCGGCGCCGTCCATGTCGGCGAGCTTCCAGCCGATGACGGCGACGTCGAATTCGTGTGCAGTCGCCAGTTCCAGGAAATGCTTGCCGCTCTGCACCGATGCCAGGAGTTCGAAACGCCCGTCGCATTCCAACATTTCGCGCAGGGCCGATATGACGAGCGGATTGCGTTCGGCGACGACAACGCGAACGCGCCGGTCGCCAACTGCCTTGCTCGTTTTCCCGGGCTTGCTGTTCAAGGGCGGTTTTTGTCCTGGGCTGATCGTGCCGCAACTCGGAGGCCAGGCTTCAAGCCGGACCCGTATCATGACAATTCTGCCGCAATCGCGCCGGGGTGCTCTTTCCCCAGCGACATCGGCTGTCGCGCCGTCTGAAGCCGGGATTCGCTGGTTTTGATGGGATAGGCATTGCCAGGTCGGGCATCGGCGATGTGCTCGCCGGGTGGCGTGGAACAAGCGTTTCGTTTGATATTCCGTGCCTTAGGGCGATAAGTTCTCAAATCGAATCGCGTCTTCAAGCGAGATGCAACGGATTTCCGCGAAACCGGTTTTCGCTTTAAGGTTCGATGCTCTAGACCTAAGACAGAATTTTTCGGGACGGCGGGAGGCGCTGATGGAGGACAAGCAGACGACCTCCGCCAAGGCGGCTGACGACATCCACGCCGACATCTATGGCGAGGATGGCGCAGTGCTTTCGTCCTTCCTTGCCCAGATCGGGACCGCGATCGCCGACCGCGATACGCCGACGCTCAAGCATGAAGTCGACCACCTGCATCAGTCGGAACTCGGCGACCTGATCGAGGCGCTGCATCCCGAGCAGCGGCGGACCCTGGTCGAGCTCCTGGGCGCCGATTTCGACTTTTCCGCGCTGACCGAGGTCGACGAGGCGATCCGCATGGAGATCGTCGATCAGCTGCCCAATGCGCAGATCGCGCAGGCGGTGCAGGAACTCGATTCCGACGACGCGGTCTACATTCTCGAAGACCTCGAGAAGGAAGACCAGGACGAGATCCTGTCGCAATTGCCGTTCACCGAGCGGATCAGGCTGCGCCGCTCGCTCGACTATCCGGAGGAGACCGCCGGGCGGCGCATGCAGACCGAGTTCGTCGCGGTGCCACCGTTCTGGACCATCGGCCAGACCATCGACTACATGCGCGAGGATAAGAACCTTCCCGACCGCTTCAGCCAGATTTTCGTCATCGATCCGAGCTTCAAGCTGCTCGGCGCCATCGACCTCGACCAGATCCTGCGCACCAAGCGCACGGTCAAGGTCGAGGAGGTGATGCACGAGACGCGCCATGCCATCCCGGCCACCATGGACCAGGAGGAGGCGGCGCGGGAATTCGAACAGTACGACCTTCTGTCCGCCGCCGTCGTCGACGAAAACGAGCGGCTGGTCGGCGTGCTGACCATCGACGATGTCGTCGACGTCATCCAGCAGGAAGCCGAGGAAGATCTGCTGCGCATGGGCGGCGTCGGCGACGAAGAGCTTTCCGACAGCATCCTTTCGACCTCGCGGTCGCGCGTTCCCTGGCTGCTGGTCAACCTCCTGACCGCATTCCTGGCGGCTTCGGTGATCGGCCTGTTCGATCACACGATCGAGCGGATCGTGGCGCTTGCCGTGCTGATGCCGATCGTGGCCGGCATGGGCGGCAATGCCGGTTCGCAGACCATGACCGTCACCGTGCGTGCGCTGGCGACCAGGGATCTGGACATCTACAATGCCGGCCGCATCATCCGCCGCGAAATGGGGGTGGGCTTCATCAACGGCATCGTTTTCGCCATCCTGATCGGCATCGTCGCGGCCGCCTGGTTCCACGATGCCAATCTGGGCGGCATCATCGCTGCGGCGATGATCATCAACATGTTCGTCGCCGCACTCGCCGGCATCCTGATCCCGCTGCTGCTCGACCGGTTCAAGATCGATCCTGCGGTGGCGTCGGCGGTCTTCGTCACCACGGTCACCGATGTCGTTGGTTTTTTTGCCTTCCTCGGCCTTGCCACTTGGTGGTTCGGCGTCCGCTAAAAGCGCGTCGCCACGAAACAGAAGGCAGCCGGCACTGTCAGCTTGCAGACCTGTCGGCCGATCTCCTCCTATCGCGAATGGCTTGCCCGTGCGCTGGCAATTCGCGTGACTGGCGTGCCGCGCGTAGGAAGTATCGCTCTGGAATCGTTTCCTAGGCCATACGCCGGCTTCAAATCCTCCAGCAGCAGCGGTTTGCCGAAATAATAGCCTTGCGCGCAGCTTATCCGGGTTGCGGCCAGCAGATAGGTGAGTTCCTCAAAGGTCTCGACCCCCTCCACTATGACAGACATGCCGAGCAACTGGCCAAGCGATTCAATCGCTTTGAGAATGGATTGGCTTCGCGGGCGCCTATGAACGTCCGTAATAAAGGAGCGATCCACCTTGATTTCGTCGGCCGTGATGTCGGCTAGCGCCGACAGTGAGGAATAGCCGACGCCGAAATCGTCGATCGAAACCCGGGCGCCTATCTCGCGAATCATCGGCAGGATACGATCCTGGAAGTTGCTCTTTGCGAGAAAGGCTTCCTCGGTCAGTTCCAGCATGAAGCGATCGGGATATCCGATTGCATCGATGGAATCGATAAGCGAGCGCATGAATCGCGGATCGCCTGCCTGTTTTGCCGCTACGTTGATGCTGATCGACGCCTCATGCCCGAATGCATCATTGATCCGATCGACCGAGTCGATGGTCTCGGTCAGGATCAGATGCGTCACCTCGTTCATGAGCCCCAGTTCAAGCGCAAGCTCGATGAAATCTCCCGGCGCCTGGATAACTCCGTCCTCGTCGCGCCATCTCAACAGAACCTCGACACCGACGGTCGTTCCAGAACGGAAATCGACTTTCGGCTGATAGGCGCAGCACAGGCGCTTGTCGCGAATGGCGAAGCGCAGACGCTGTTCGAGCCGCGTTCTCTCGGCAATGGCGTGCTCCATGCTCCGATCGAAGAATTTCACGCTGCCCTTGGCGCTGCCCTTGCTCCGGTACATCGCGCTATCGGCATTCGTGCGCAGAAGGTCAAAGGTCGTTCCGTCCTTCGGATAAAGGCTGACGCCGATCGACGCCGATGAAAAGATTTCGAAGCCATCCGCATAGAACGGTTCCTTGAGGCTCTGCGATACCCGCTCGATGTCGCTCGCCAGTTCTTCCATCGCCCCGACTGGAGATATCAGCAGCACAAACTCGTCGCCGCCGATGCGCACGAGCATATCGGTCGGGCGTAGGTATCCCGAGAGACGCGTTGCAATCTTACCGAGAAGCAAGTCTCCAACCGTATGGCCATAATAGTCGTTGATGTGCTTGAAGCCGTCGAGATCGATGAAAGCCAAGGCAAACGGAGCACTGTCCGCGCCGATCAAGTCGGTAAAACTGCGCTCCATGAGGGCGCGGTTCGGCAGACCGGTCAGCTCGTCGAAAAAGGCCTGCTGGAACAGGTCATTCTCAAGTTCGCACTGGTCGGTAACGTCAAGCGACAGGGCTACGGTCAGGGGCGCTTCCTGATCGGCAACGTCGAAACGCAACGTGCGGATAACCCGGCCATCTACGATCAGGTCCTTTGCCGGCGTGATATTGCCCGCCGCGATCGTTCCCGCCCGGTTTGCGTAGACAACGTCGCCAGCCTGCGACAGGACAGTCAATCCGAAAGGTGCAGCTTGAAGAAGGTCGGCGAGCAGTGGCTGTTTTTCGGCGACGGTCATCAATCAGTCCACTTCAATTCGATTTGAATATCGCGGCGAAGACATAGCTTGTCCGTAGTTCCAAGGTGCGTTGCGTCCAAGGGATTGGTCGATGCACTTCAAGCCTTCGTTTTCATGCACGTGTTTTTCCAAAAACCGCCGTTTGGCTTTGGATGCCATGCACTAGCGTCGCAGGAGTCGATAGCGTGCCTCTTCGATCCGGCGGGAGCCGGCAGAGGCTGGCGTCTCGTGCGCTTCCCCCGCGGCGTGCGCTTCGGGAGGGGGTTCGTTCGGATACTCCGACTGCAGTTGGGGCGTTTCGAGAGCTGCTGGAGCATCATCCATCCAGGCCGACCGGTTCGTCGTCGCTTCGCGCCAGCGATCGACAACCGACCTGACGAAATCGAAACGGCTCATATTCGATTTTTCGTCCCGCAGGGGGTTGGCCGAATCGCTGCGCGGTACCAGCCTCTCCGGCAATTCCTTGAAAGTCAGACGGGTCGGCAGCGGTACGGCTTCTCCAAAGCCGACGACCTCACCAGTTCCCAGAGACGGAACGAAAGCAAGCAGATCGGCCGCGGCGTCCGAAACGGCCGAGCGCAGCAAGGTTTGGTCCTGGTCGTTCGCCATGCGCATCGCAAACAAGGTGCTGCACTGGGAGATGATCGTCGGATCGAGCTCGGCGGGGCGTTGCGTCACGAGTCCGAGACACACACCATATTTGCGCCCTTCCTTGGCAATGCGTGACAAGGCTCGCCGTGCCGGACCAAAACCCAGCGAATGGTCGGCCGATGCGTAACGATGGGCCTCCTCGCAAACCAAAAGCAACGGCATCGTGCCATCGCTCCACAAGCCGAAATCGAAAGCCAGCCGGGATACCACGCATACCACCGCGTCCACGACCTCCACCGGAAGACTCGCAAGCTGAAGGATGGTGATCGGACGGTCGTGTGATTCCAAACCGAACAAGTCGCTGAGCAAAGCCGCCATCGTATCGCCGCCGACATTCGCTCTCTCGAACATGAAGGCGTAGCGCGGATCATTCCTGATACTCTCGATGCGCAGCATCAGGCGGTTGTAGGTCATGCGCGAGGAGCGGTTCTCCAGCTTTCCCATCCGCTCGTCGATGAGCGACAAGAGATCCTGCAGGAGATAGGGAACCGGCGTATCGACGGTGAAACCCGAGATCCTCGAATCCTTCCTCTTCAAGGTCGACCGGGTCGCGGCCGCTCTGGAGTTGGAGTATGCGCCCTTTGCCATCGGGATGAGTTCGGCGAGTATCTCGGCCTGTTCGGGAACAACCGGCCGGCCGCCAAAGACAACGTCGGTGATCTCTTCAAAATTGAACAACCAGAACGGCAGTCTCAGAGTCCGGGCACTGACCACGTTGGCCTTGTCGCCAAAACACTTGCTATATTCGTTGTGACCGTCGAGCAGCAGTACCCGCATATTCGGCCGTGCTTTCATGAGCTCGCCGAGAATTACGGCAACACCACTCGACTTACCAACACCGGTCGATCCGAGAACCGCGAAATGTTTGGTCAGGAGGCTGTCGACATCGACATAGGCGGGGATAGTCGGGTCCTGGTTGAGCTGGCCAATGCAAATCGCGCGCAAATCCGACGGCGCATAGATCAGTCGCAGCTCCTCATTGGATACAATCCTGGCAGCATCCCCGATTGCCGGGTATTCTCGGACGCCGCGCTTGAATTGCGATATGCCATCGGCGTTGCGGCAGATTTCGCCCACCAGATCAATTCGCGCGACGGACTTGTGGTTCGACGGATGCGTCTGTTCGGCCGAACCTCCCGAAACCTTCCGTAATCATGCCGACAATCGTGTTCGATCCGGCATCGATCGTGAGAAACTTGCCGACGGTTGTCCGCTTGTCGACCTTCGTCGCGGGAACCGGCAGGCCAATGCGCGCTTCGGATCCGCGCACGGACAGAACCTGTCCGACTGACGTTGCCGAACCATCGCCGCTGGCGCGGGACGGAGAGAAAGAATTGTCAGTCAAGGTAAAAGGCCCCCCGCCGTCACGTCTCACAGATCACGGTGCCATGGAATCGTTTTTTACCGGTTATGTTTTTGTCTCACTTAGAATTGTGACTAACGAAGAATAAACGATCCCGGGAGCAGTTCCGGGCATTGTAGTGCCTGGCCCGGATGCCCGGTTTTTCGAACTCTTCACGGTGCAGCAAGGAGGCTTGCGCGTGGCGAGGGATCGTTACTGCTCCGGGCGGCCTCAATTGACTTTTACGTAAATGCCATGCGACGCTCGCGCGGGGTGCCGTGTCGATTCCGGCGCGGCAAGGGTTTGGTTCGGACGAAAGGCGACGCACGGCGATCGCCTGGGGTTCCGGCACGGAGTGACAATGCGGGAATATTATTCGATCACCGAACTGACCCGCGAATTCGACGTGTCGACGCGGACACTGCGTTTCTATGAAGACGAAGGGCTGGTGCAGCCGGTGCGGCGTGGCCGCACGCGGCTGTTTCGTCCCTCCGACCGCCACCTCATCCGGCAGATCATGCGGGGAAAACGGCTCGGCTTCTCGATCAACGAGATCCGCGAAATCATCCAGATGTACAAGGAGCCACCAGGCGAGGTCGGGCAACTCAAGCTGATGATCAAGCGGATCGAGGAAAAGCGCGAGGATCTCCGGCAAAAGCGCCGCGATCTCGAGGAGACGCTGGCCGAACTCGACCAGGCCGAGGAGTCCTGTGTGGAGCGGCTGGTGGAACTTGGGGTCAATACCTGAGGGGCCAGATTCTATCGCGCGTTTGAGCGACAAACGTTCGTGATTGGCCGGAGCGTTTCGAACTTCGTCATCCTCGGGTCTGCGCTGCGTCGCTGCGCTCCTTGCTCCGCCCGCGAATGACGACGGGATAGGCGTTCGGCCAATCGCCGAGGTATGCCGCCCATCGGACAAGAGCTGTCAAAATCTATGCGCCGCGGAATACAGGCCCCGGCTCAAATCCAGCGTCGCACTCTCTTTGCGTAATCCCGGTATTTCTTGCCGAACTTCGCGGCCAGCACCTTTTCCTCGCCCTCGATGGCGACCTTCTGCGTGGCGAAAGCCGCGATGAACGCCATCGGCAGAAACCAGACGATGCCTGTGACGAAGGCGACGCCGATCAACAGCAGCGTGTTGGCCAGATACATCGGGTTGCGGGTGATGCCGAAGGGGCCTGACGTGACGAGATGGTCGGGCACCGCGTTGGGATTGAGCGTCGTCTTGGCCCGGACCATCGTGCGGATCGCCGTGAACCAGAGTGCCGCGACGCCGAACAGCGCCACCCAGCCGGCGGCGAACAGGATGTCGCCCAGGAGGTCGCCGATCCAGGGCAGGGGATAGAGCATGCCGAGAGTGATGCTGATGGCGATGGCGGCGGTGTAGATCACCGGCGGCCACGGTATCCTCCCTGGCTTCGGTTGGGCGTCGGTCATTGCTGTCCCCCCTCGGTCATCTTGTCGTCGGTCTGGGCGGTGCAGGTGCCGGCCAGATCGCCCAGATGTGCCTTCCATTGCGCAGTCTGATCGTTGTTGTAGAGCCGATCAAGCGAGGATTCACCCTCCAGCGTGTCGAGCATGCAGCTACAATAGCTCGAACAGAACTTGGCGTCGCGCGACTGCTCGCACGAGATCTGGCAGGTTTTCAGGAAATTCACCTGAGGGGTTTCGACCTTGGCTGGCATCACCTGCGAGAACAGCCAGACGCAACCGATCAGCAGCGGCTGGTGGATCAGGTAGAAGGCGAGGCTGTGTCGGCCGATGAAGACCAGCGGATTGGCCCAGCGGCCGGCCGCCAGGCTTGCCAGGCGCGCCCGCATGCCGGAAGCGGAGGCAAGTTTCGCGACACCGATGCCGACAAGCACCGCGCCGAACCATGGAAACAGCGGCACATAGTCGTTGGAACGAGGATTGATCGCCGACAGGCCTATCCACCACAGCCAGGGATGATCCAGGGCCTCGAAGCGCTGATAGACGGGCGCCGCGATAACCAGTGCCGCCACAAGCAGGGTCAGCAACGCCGGCAGGCGCAGGAAGGCGAGGCCGAGCAAGCTGGCGAGCGCGATCTCGTGCAGGATGCCGAAAAAGATGAAGCCGTCCGGCGTGGCGATGCGGGTGACGACCGAGATGGCGACCGCGGCGCCGGCAACCATGGCGAACCGCTTCCAGAAACCGTTCCAGCGGATTTGCCGGCCATGGGCGAGGTACAGGCTGACGCCGACCAGGAACAGGAAGGTCGAAGCGATGCAGCGTGCGTAGATCTTCCACCAGCCGAAGGCGGTGAGGCCGGGGTCGGTGTAGCCGAAGAATTCCAGATCCCAGGTGAAGTGGTAGCTCGCCATGGCCAGCAGCGCGATGCCGCGCAGGATGTCTATGGCGACGATGCGCTTGG
Organism: Mesorhizobium opportunistum WSM2075; assembly: GCF_000176035.2. NCBI lineage: Bacteria > Pseudomonadati > Pseudomonadota > Alphaproteobacteria > Hyphomicrobiales > Phyllobacteriaceae > Mesorhizobium > Mesorhizobium opportunistum. Next base: position 3,895,194 of record NC_015675.1, read on the forward strand.
GCTGATCCTGGACGGGTGCGGTCGGCGTTTCGATGGTCATGGTCTCGCGATCTGATTCAGCCCCACCAGAGGACTATCACGGTTGGCCGGGACAGAAGAAGGCCGGGTTCCTCGGCACGGCGCCGCGTGGGCGCAGGCCTCGTCGGATGCCGCTTTGGGCCAGCGCCGGAAAGGCTTTGACCAACCCGCTTTTCGCCGCCTGCGCGTCGGTTTCCTCTTAATGGCCTGGAAACGGCCAAGGCAGATTTGACCGGTGATTCTGCTTTGGGGAAGCAATGTCGACCCATGTGCGCCATCCGATCTGGCTCCCGGCCCTCAAGGCCGCGGATGCACGCACCTTCGCCTCGCTCTATGCGGTCGAATCCTTCGCGCGCGCCACGGTGTCGAGCGTCATCCCGATCCAGGCATACGAGATCCTCCACAACGAGCAGATGGTCTCGATCCTCTACACCATCGTGGCGCTGCTCGGCCTGTCGGTGACCTTGTTCATGCCGATGCTGATCCGCCGCTTTGCGCGGCGCTGGGTCTATACCGCAGGGGCTTGCCTGCTCGCCATCGGCTCGCTGTTCTTCGTCACCCACACGCTTGCCGGACAAGTAGCGGGGATGCTGTGCCGGGTGATGGGCGCCAGTGCGCTGTCGATCACGCTCAACCTCTACATCATGGACCACATCCGCAAGACCGACTTCATGCAGGCCGAATCGCTGCGCATGGCGTGGTCGATGTTTGCCTGGACCGGCGGGCCGACGCTCGGCATCTTCCTCTACGCGCATTTCGGCATCTGGGCCGCGCATGGTGCGGTGGCGGTGTTCGCAGTGGCCTTGCTGGCGCTGTTCTGGTTCTATCGGCTTGGTGACAACCAGTCGATCCAGCCGGGCAAGACACGACCGGTCAACCCACTCGCCAATATCGGCCGCTTCGTCGCGCAGCCGAGGCTGAGGCTGGCCTGGCTGATCGCTTTCGGACGCTCCTGCTTCTGGACGACCTTCTTCGTGTACGGCCCACTGTTCATGGTCATCACCGGGCAGGGCGATATCGCCGGCGGCCTGCTCGTCTCGGCCGGCAACGCGCTGTTGTTCATGGCCATCTTCTGGGGCAAGGCTGGAAAACGCTTTGGCGGCCGGCGCACCATGACGTTTGCCTATTTCGCCATGTCGGCGATGCTGCTGGCCGCGGGCACGGTGGGAGCGACCGCTCCGCTGGTGACCGGCGCTTTCCTGCTTGGCGGCGCGTTCTTCACCATCGCGCTCGATGCGCTGGGCTCGACGGCCTTCATGCGCTCGGTACGCTCCTACGAGCGCGCGCAGATGGCAGCCGTCTACCGCACCTATCTCGATTTTTCCGAGCTGACGCCGCCGCTGGTCTATTCCGTGGTGCTGATCTTCTTCGGGCTCGGCTCGGTGTTCGTCACGCTGAGCCTGCTGGCCGCGGTTTGCGGCTTCGTGACCTGGCGCTATCTGCCGAAGTCACTGTGACGTCATGGCGAAAGCGCCGAGTGGCGCTCGCGCACCCAGTTGTGGAAGCGGTGCAGATCATATTCCTCGGGCATCAGCACGCCGGCTTTGTGGCGCATGGAGCGCAGGCCCTTCTGGTTGACCTCGCAGATCGCCGCGTCCTCCTCCAGCACCTGCGTGCCGAAGGCGACTATGTTGTCGATGTCGGCCGACGGGGCATCGAGCGCTTCGGGCGCGAACAGCCATTCCGCGACCAGCCCGGTCTGTTCGGGGCCGAGCGGCACCAGCCGCACGGTCCTGACATAGTCGACATGACCGACGATGAACATCGAGGGCATGCTGGTGGCGTAGGTCTGGCCGGCGGCGCGCTCGGCTGGCGTCAAGCCCGCGAAGACCGGTGCATGGGTCTTGCCGTCGCGCGACCAGGTTTCGGCGCCGACGCGCAAACTACCCGAAAATTCCGGCGCGTCATTGTCGGCGTGCCGCACCCATTCGGGGTCGTCATGCCGGCTCATCAGGCCGCGGCCATAGATCGGCACCAGCCGCGACAGGTCCTTGTGAACGCCGGGGCAGTGCAGGCATTCGTTGAAGTTTTCCCAAAAAATCTTCCAGTTGCAGTTCATCACCTTGCGCAGCACATGGCCTGATACCAGCGTTTCCAGCGGCAATTGTCGAGATTGCCGGAGGCGGGGTCGAAGGAGGCCTGCGCCGAGCCGGCCGCGTCCTCCTGCAAATTCGCGTCCTCCTGCAAATTGACGAACACGAAGCCGCGCCATACCGACAATGCGATGCGGTAGAGCGGATGGTCGGCCTTGTCGAAGCCTTCGGGCAGCGATTTCGACGGCACGCGCACGAGGTCGCCGCGCAGCGAATACGACCAGGCATGATAGGGGCAGGTGATGAGCCGCGCCTTCAGCCGACCTTCGCTTTCCTGGCACAGCTGCGAGCCGCGATGCCGGCAGGTGTTGTGGAAGGCGCGCAGTTCGCCGGTCTCGTCGCGCAGCACGACGATTTCCTGCGTGCCGACGCGGAACGTGCGGAAAGCCAGCGGTTGGGCAAGATCGGCTTCCCGGCAGACGAGCAGCCAGCTTCGATACCAGATCGCATCGAGGTCGCGCTGATAGCTCTCGCCGTCCCAATAGGCCGATGACGGCAACGTCGCTTCAGCCCGGGTCAGGCCGTTGTAGCGATCGCGCTCGCTGGCATTGGGCTGCAGGACTGATGGCTGCAGGGCTGGGGGCTGCATGGCTGGCTTCCTGTGAAGTGGCCAGCCGACACCCGGCCGGGATAATTGTCAATTGTAGTGCCGAGAACGGCCGATGCCGCCGGCATGGCGCAATCGCGCTGGTTGCCGGCGGAATTTGGTTTGCCGCGTGTCGTGATTTTCCGTATAGTCACGCTGTCGTCGGTTCCGTTTTGGAGCCAAGAGGGAATGCGGTGCGGGCTCAATTGTCGCCCAATGCCGTGGCTGCCCCCGCAACTGTGTGCGGTAGTCCTCTCCATATGCCACTGAAGATTTTTCTTCGGGAAGGTGGAGAAGGGCGCTTATCCGCGAGCCAGGAGACCTGCCGGCGACAGGAAACTGACTTCGATGCCCTCGGGTGGAGGGTGAAAGGACAAGACATGAATACCGCTTCCGTCTCCCTCGGCACCTCGGTCTCCTCGCAGTCGCGCTTCATGCAGCTCGCGCTCGCCGCGCTGCTCGGCATCTTCGTTGTCGGCTTTGTCGGCTTCTCGCATATCGATGCGGTCCACAATGCCGCCCACGACTATCGTCATTCGATGGCGTTTCCCTGCCACTGACGAGGATTTGACATCATGAACCTGTTTCGCAACGTCGTGTTCATCGCGGCGATCGCAGGGCTCGTGGCCGGCGTCGTTCTCGCCTGCATGCAGGCCTATGCCACCGTGCCGCTTATCCTCAAGGCCGAAGTCTACGAGCAGGCCGGTGGCGGCCATCATCATGACCATGCCGCGCCCACTGCCGCGGATACCAATGCCATGAGCACCGCCGCACCGGCGGGGAATGCCATGAGTTCCGCCGCGCCTGCACCGGCCGAAGCCGCCGCTCCGGCGGAAGACGAAGGCTGGGCGCCGGCCGATGGTTTCGAGCGTTTCGGCTTCAGCGTGCTTGCCAACATCGTCACCGGCATCGGCTTCGCGCTGGTCCTGGTCGCGGTCTCGGAATTCGCGGGCGGCATCGGCAATTGGCGCCAGGGCGTGTTCTGGGGCCTGGCAGGTTTTGCCGTGTTCACGCTGGCGCCTGGCCTCGGCCTGCCGCCGGAACTGCCGGCGATGCCGGCGGCCGAGTTGCTGCCGCGCCAGATTTGGTGGGTCTCGACGGTGGCGGCCACGGCGATCGGTCTTGGGCTGATCGCCTTCCGCAAATCGCTGCCGCTCGCGATCCTCGGCGTGGCTTTGATCGTCGCCCCGCATATTGTCGGCGCGCCGCAGCCCGACAGTTTCGAGACGCCGATCCCGGAAGGCCTGCATCATCAGTTCGTGGTGGCGGTGACCGTAACCAATCTGGTGTTCTGGCTGGTGCTCGGCGCGGTCGTCGGCGTGGTGCGCGGCCGCTTCACCGGCACCGCGACCAGCCTGCGCGACAGCTTTGCCTGATCAAGGCAAGCTGACTTTCATCATTGGTGGTGCGCGCTCCGGCAAGAGCGCGCACGCCGAAATCCTGGCGACGGCATTGCCCTCGCCATGGACCTATATCGCCACGGCTGAAGCCTATGACGACGAGATGCGTGAGCGCATCGCGCTGCACCGGACGCGGCGCGGCGAGGGCTGGTCGACCATCGATGCGCCGCTGGACCTCGCGGGCGCGCTCGAGGCCCTGCCGGACAATCAGCCGGTGCTTGTCGACTGCCTCACTCTGTGGCTGACCAATCACATGCTGGCCGAACACGATATCGAGCAGGAATGCCGGCGGCTGACTGACGTGCTGTTGCGACCGCGCGGGTCTTGGTTCGTGGTGTCCAACGAAGTCGGGCAAGGCATCGTGCCGGACAATGCCCTGGCACGTCGGTTCCGCGATGCCGCCGGCCGGCTCAACCAGCAGGTCGCGGCGATTTCCGATACGGTGCTTTTGATGGTGGCCGGGCTGCCGCTCAAGGTGAAGTGAGATGACTGACATCGACGACAAGAATGAAGAGCGCCACCGCGCCAAGATGGCCAAGCGCAAGGCGGTGCAGGACGCCGAGGTGGCAAGCAAGACGGTCGAGAAGGGCCTGCTGATCGTCAACACCGGCCCCGGCAAGGGCAAGACCACGGCCGCTTTCGGCCTGGCGCTTAGAATGCTCGGCTATGGCAAACGTGTCGGCGTCGTCCAGTTCATCAAGGGCAAATGGCACACCGGCGAGAAAGACGCTTTCGCCGCTTTCGGCGACCGCGTCGTCTGGCACGCGATGGGTGAAGGGTTCACCTGGGAGACACAGGATTTGAAGCGCGATATCGCGGCCGCCGAGGCCGCCTGGGCCAAGGCGCTTGAATTGCTCGCCGATCCGTCGATCAGCCTCGTCGTGCTCGACGAACTCAATATCGCGCTGCGCTACGACTATCTCGATCTCGGCAAGGTGGTTGCGGCGCTGAAGGCCCGCCGCGAGGACCTGCATGTCGTCGTCACCGGCCGTAACGCCAAGCCGGCGCTTGTCGAAGCAGCCGACCTCGTCACCGAGATGGGCGTGACCAAGCACCATTTTTCGGCAGGTGTGAAGGCGCAGCAGGGGATCGAGTTCTGATGTTCCTTACCCTCCCCACAAGGGGGAGGGTGAGATCACGCCACAATTGCGATCGCCGCGACCGACCCGAACAGCCCGATCAGCAGATAATCGGCGACGCGGTAGAGTTTCAGCGCCCGCCTGATGTCGAGGCTGTCGGCTTCGCGGCGGCCGCCTTCTCCCATGAAGACATCGTCGACCAGCACGCCGCCATAGCTGCGCGGTCCCGCGAGTGCCAGACCAAGCGCGCCGGCCATAGCCGCTTCCGGCCAGCCGGCATTGGGCGAGCGGTGCTTTTTCGCATCGCGCCGCACAGCGCGCCAGGCATTGCGGTGGTCGGCTCCCTTGACCAGGAAAGCCGCCAGCACGATCAGCAGAGCGGTCAGCCGCGACGCCGGCAAGTTGATCCAGTCGTCGAAGCGCGCCGCCGCCCAGCCGAAGGCTTCGTGGCGCGGGGTGCGGTGGCCAATCATCGAATCGGCGGTGTTGGCGGCCTTGTAGGCGGCGCCGCCGGCGAGTCCGCCAACACCGGTCCAGAAGGCGGGGGCGACGATGCCATCGGAAAAATTCTCGGCCAGGCTCTCGATCGCCGCACGGCAGACACCGGCCCTGTCCAGCGTTTCCGGATCGCGGCCGACGATGCGCGAGACGGCGACGCGACCCATGGCGAGACCGCCTGAGTCCAGCGCATCGGCGACGGCTTCGACATGTTCGTAAAGGCTCTTCTGCGACAGGAGCGATGTCGCCAGGAGCGCGGTGACGAACAGCCCTAAGGGAACGAACCAGAGCAGGATCTGAACGCAGAGACCGATCACCGCCGGCACCAGCACGATGACCAGCAGCGCCTGGACACCGCGTTGGCGACGCAGCGCGTCGGGATCAGTAGCGCGGTTGAGCCTTAGGTCGAGAAAGGATATCAGCCTGCCGAACCACGTCACCGGATGACCGATGGCGCGAAACAACCAGTCTGGATAACCCAGAAAAAATTCGATGACCAATGACAGGAAAGCGATCAGGACTGACATGAAGCTTCTTGATGGAGCGGTGGACCATGGTGGAAGTCTTGGCCGGGCGAGGGTGCTTTTCCCCAACGCCGTACTGCCTTTCGTCGACCTCTCGACCGGTATCAATCCGCACTCCTACCCGCTTTTCGATCTGCCCGCCACCTCGCTGTCGCGATTGCCGGAGGCCGCGCGCGGGCGCGAACTGGCAGCGATCGCGGCCAGCACTTACGGCGCGCCGTCGCCAGCCCATGTCATGGCGGCACCGGGCACGCAGATCCTGCTGCCGCGGGTGGCGGCGCTGGCCAGGCCCGGCAAGGCTTTGGTGCTGGGGCCGACCTACGCCGAACATGCCCGCGCAGCAGCGATCGCCGGGCATCAGGTGACCGAAGTCAGCGATTTTGCCATGCTGGCCGAAGCTGACCTTGCCATCATCGTCAATCCGAACAACCCGGACGGGCGCATCATCGAGCGCGATCGGTTGCTGGCGTTGGCAGTGCAATTGCGCGCCAAGGGCGGGCTGCTGGTCGTCGACGAGGCATTCATGGATGTCGGTCCGCGCGAACATAGTCTTGCCGGCGATGTCGGACAGGGCGGCATCGTCGTCTTGCGCTCGTTCGGCAAGTTCTTTGGCCTGGCCGGCCTACGGCTCGGGTTTGCGCTTTCCGATGCGCTGACGGTGGAATTGCTGGAGACGCAATTCGGGCCATGGGCTGTCGCCGGCCCGGCGCTGGAGTACGGCATTCGCGCGCTTGCCGATATCGGCTGGCAGGAGGATATGCGGGCTTCCCTTATAGAGGCATCCGCGCGGCTGGACGCCCTGTTCGGCCGCTTCGGCGTTGCCGTCGCCGGCGGCACCACGCTGTTTCGCTATTTCAGCCTGGCGGATGCCGCCGGCCTGTTTTCGGCACTTGGCGAGCACGGCATCCTGCTCCGGCATTTCTCCGACCGGCCGCATGTCCTGCGTGCCGGCCTGCCGGGAAGCGAGGAAGAGTGGCGGCGGCTCGAATCGACTCTTGCCGGCTGGGCGATGCGGCGCGACGATGGCGCCAGGGAGATCGCGCGATGATCCATGTCTGTTCACTGGCGAAGATCGAGGAAACTGTGGCTAGAACCGGCGCCGACCGCATGCTGTCCTTGTTGGCAGCGGGAACCGAGGTTGTTCGGCCGTCCTCGATATCGCGGGAAAACCATCTGCATCTGGTCATGCACGACATCGCGGTGGCGCAGGACGGCATGACCATGCCGGGCGAGGAGCATGTGCGCAGCCTGCTCGACTTCGCGCGCTGCTGGGATCGGGCCAGGCCGATGCTCGTGCATTGTTATGCAGGCATCAGCCGCTCGACGGCGTCGGCCTACATCATCACCGCCGCACTGGCGCCGAAACGCGACGAGGCCGAACTGGCGCAGACGCTGCGTGCCCTGTCGCCATCGGCGACGCCCAACCCGCGGCTGATCGCGGTGGCCGATGCGCTGCTTAACCGCAATGGCCGTATGATCGAGGCGATCGAATCGATCGGGCGCGGTGCGGATGCGTTCGAAGGCACGCCATTCGCGCTGAAGATCGACGTTTAGGCGGCTATTTCAGCCACTCGGCCAACTTCGCCTTGCGCACGTCCTTGAGCAGGCTGATGAAGCCATCGGCCTGATATTCAGCCGTCAGCCGGCCTTTCTCCGCCGTTGCGATGCTGGCGTCGCCGACCACGCCGTTCGGGTTGAGATCACTGGCGATCCAGGCGAAGGCGTGAGTGCCGGTGTGGCGCAGCAGCGAAAACTCCTGCTCGGCCTTGGCGACGTTGGACACGAAATTGTCGGCCTTGCCCATGTCGACGAGATCCGGTCGGAAATGCAGCATCAGCGAGGTCTCGACATCGCCGCCGTGGATGCCGTGGCGGTCCTCGAGCTCAGTGTACATGCCGGCCGGGCGGCCGAAACGCTGCCAGCTGGTCTTCACCGCCAGCATCTTCTCGCGCACCCGCAATTCGCGTGTGATGATGCCCATGATCTCTTCATTGCCGCCATGCGAGTTGACGACGATGAGCTTGCGCACGCCGGCCCGCGCGATCGACAGGCCAAGCTCGGTCCAGGCCTCGACTAGCGTCGTTGCCGGCAGCGTAAGGGTGCCCGGCGCATGCAGATGCTCGTTCGACTTGCCCACCGCCTGGACCGGCAGTATGCGGATGTCGAGATCGTCGGGCAGGCGCGAAATGACGGTGTCCAGCATGCCGTTCATGATCGAGGTGTCGGTCGACACAGGCAGATGCGGTCCATGCTGCTCGATCGCCGCCACCGGCAGCACGGCGATGGTCGCCTCGGGATCGATCGAAGCGTATTCGGTGGTCCGGTAATCGCCCCACCACACGCGTCTTTTTGCAACGGTCATGTCATGCCTCTTCGATGAACCGGCCAGACCTAGCGCGGGACGGGCGGCCTGTCGATCACCCGGCCGCGATGGCTTCGATCTCGACCTTGAATTCGGGCCGCGCAAATCCGCTGACGATCATCAGCGTCGAGGCCGGCGCCGGGCTGGAAAACAGCCGGTCGCGGACGTCCATATAGGGCCGCAGATGCGCGCGGTCGGTCACATAGGCGTTGATGCGCACGATATCCCCAAGTCCAAGCCCCGCCTCGCCGAGGATCGCCGCGATGTTGCGGAAGCAGAGCTCGGCCTGGGCGCCGGCGTCTTCGGGTATCTGGTCATCCGCGGTGATCGCAACCTGGCCCGAGCACAGCACCAACCGCTTGCCCGAGGGCACCTCGACGCCGTGGCTGTAGCGGGCAAAGGGAGGCTTGATCGACTTCGGGGTGAGGAATTTGAACATGGCAATCTCCTGGATACCGCCAGCGTAAGGCGGGATGCATTGCAGCATCAAGATGGCGGTGCATGTTGCCGGTGCGATTGTGGACAGGCGTTCAAAAAATAGGCACGATGCCTCCAGTGCAGCACGACCTTTCCGGCTTTCGCAGATGGCTGTGGTGCAGGCGGGCGGGTCTCGGCGCGAGGCGCTGGTGGCATGTGTCTTGCTTCTTGAATCTTCGGTGTCGAGCCTGGCGCGTGTCGCGCCGGAGCAAACAAAGGGTGGTGTCGATGTACGCAAAACAGAAGATCTCGGTGGCGGTGGTGGCCTTGCTTGCCGCCGGCACGCTTGGGGCGGCGGCGAATGAAAAAGTCACCTTCGGCACCAACTGGTTGGCCGAGCCGGAACATGGCGGCTACTACCAGGCCGTGGCGGACGGCACCTATGCCGCCTGCGGCCTCGACGTCACCATCATGCAGGGCGGCCCGCAGGTCAGCGGCCGGCCGATGCTGCTGGCCGGCAAGATCGATTTCTACATGGGCGGCAACCTGCTGTCGGCCTTCGATGCCGTCCAGCAGGGCATTCCGATGCGCGTGGTGGCCGCCGACTTCCAGAAGGATCCGCAGGTCATCATGTCCCACCCCGGCGAGGGGCTCGACAAATGGGAGGATCTGAAGAACGCCGACCAGTACATTCTGGGCGACGAAGGCGTGCAGACCTTCTTCCAGTGGATGGTCACGGCGCTCGGCTTCGACGCCGCCAAGCGCGCGCCTTATACCTACAACACCGCTCCGTTCCTCGCCAACAAGAAGTCGATCCAGCAGGGCTACGTCACGTCGGAACCGTTCGCGGTCAAGAAGGAAGGCGGCTTCGTGCCGAACCAGTTCCTGCTGGCCGACTATGGCTGGGATACGTATTCGACGACGATCGAGGTGATGCAGGACACGATCGACAAGAAGCCGGAGGTGGTCCAGTGCTTCGTCGATGGCTCGGCCAAGGGCTGGTACAAATATCTCTACGGCGACAACAAGGCCGCCAACGACATGATCAAGAAAGACAATCCTGACATGAGCGACGAGCAGATCGCCTTCTCGATCGAACAGATGAAGAAGTTCGGCCTTGCCGATTCCGGCGACACCGAGAAGCTGGGCATCGGCGCCATGACCGACGCGCGGATCAAGAGTTTCTACGACAAGATGGTCAAGGCCAAGGTCACGCCCGGCGGCATCGACATCACGAAAGCCTATACGCTGACCTTCATCAACAAGGGCGTCGGGCTCGAGCTGAAGAAATAGGCCGGTCCCGGCAATGATGAGGGAAAAGGTGGCGAAAGCGCCGGCCTTGGACGTCGCTCCGACCTTGCTGGCGCTGCGCGGCGTCGGCAAGGTCTTTTCCAACGGCGTGACGGCGTTGAGCGATGTCGACCTGACGATCCGGGAAGGCGATTTTCTCAGCCTGCTCGGACCGTCCGGCTGCGGCAAGTCGACGGCGCTCCGGCTGATCGCTGGCCTCTCGACGCCGACTTCCGGCGTGCTCGATTGGCGTGGCGGTGGCTCGCTCGACCGCGCCAACATCGGCTTCGTCTTTCAGGAGCCGACATTGCTGCCCTGGGCCAGCGTTTTCGACAATGTCTGGCTGCCGCTCAGGCTGAAGGGCATTTCCCGCGGCAAGGCGGCGCCGGCCATAACGGAGATGCTGGCGCGGGTGCACCTGACCGGCTTCGAGGACGCGGTGCCGCGCGAACTGTCGGGCGGCATGAAGATGCGCGTCTCGATCGCGCGGGCCATGGTGACCAAGCCGCGTGTGCTTTTGATGGACGAGCCGTTCGCCGCGCTCGACGAGATCACACGTTTCAAGCTCAACAACGACCTCCTGGAGCTGTGGCAGGACGAACGCTTCACCGTCGTCTTCGTCACCCACAGCGTCTTTGAGAGCGTGTTCCTTTCCAACCGGGTCGTCGTCATGGCGGCACGTCCGGGCAGGGTGTTCGACGAACTCGCCATCGAGGCCGCCTATCCGCGCGACGAGGTGTTTCGGACCTCTCCAGACTACGCAGCCCTGTGCCGACAAGCATCCGATGTGCTGGTCAATGCCATCAATTCAACAGCAGGCGCGCATCATGACGGCCATTGACGAGCTCAAACTTGACCCCGAGGAAGCGCGGCGCGTGCGCCAGGAGCGGTTCGAGCGGATCGGCCGCTGGGTGCTGCCGCTGGCGATCATGATCCTGGCGATCTGGCTCTGGGACCGCATCTGCGTCTGGAACGGTATCCCGCAATATATCCTGCCACGTCCCGGCGTGGTGCTGTGGACGCTCTACAACGATGCCGGCCTGCTGTTCTCGTCGCTGCTGGTCACCTTGCGCATCACCTTCCTCAGCCTGGCCTTGGCCGTTATCGGCGGTGTCGGCCTGTCGGTGCTGTTCGCGCAGTCGAAATGGGTCGAGATGTCTTTCTTTCCGTTCGCCATCGTGCTGCAGGTGACGCCGATCGTGGCGATCTTTCCGCTGATCAACATCTACGTCGACAACCAGACGACCAAGCTTCTGCTGTGCGCCTGGATCGTCGCCTTCTTCCCGATCCTGTCCAACACCACGCTCGGCCTCAACTCCGTCGACCGCAATCTGCGCGACCTGTTCAAGCTCAACGGCGCGACGCGCTGGCAGCAATTGCGCTATCTCAGGCTGCCGGCGGCGATGCCGTATTTCCTCGGCGGGCTGAAGATCGCCGGCGGCCTGTCGCTGATCGGCGCCGTGGTGGCCGAGTTCGTCGCCGGCACCACCGGCCAGTCGTCGGGGCTTGCCTCGCGCATCATCGAGGCCGGCTACCGGCTCAACGCGCCGCGGCTGTTCGCGGCGCTGTTCCTGATCTCGCTGACCGGCATCCTGATCTTCCTCGTGCTGTCGCTGATTTCGCACCTCATTCTGCGGCGCTGGCATGAGAGCGCACTGAAGCAGGAGCGGTAGGGTGTGTGACGTGATTGATATGTTGGTGCGAGGCGCCCCCCTCTATCCTGCCCGTCCTCCGCAGCAGCTGCGCTGCAGCTGCGGAGGGTGGACCGGACATCTCCCCTTCAAGGGGGGAGATTGGCCGCTGTCACGATCTTCGCCAATCTCCAATATTGAAAAAAATGAGCCGGCGCCGACGCTGCCAATCTCCCCCCTTGAGGGGGAGATGCCCGGCAGGGCACAGGGGGGCGGGCCTTGATACCAGCCTCTGGTTCCTACCACCTTGCCAAAGCACGTGTTCATCAGTCTGTTACGCCCGGCTTCGCCGCCGTCTTCGACAGCGATGGCTTTGCGCTGGCCGACATCACTGTCGCCGATGGCAAGATCGCGGGCATTGCCGCGCATGACCAGGCAGCGGCACCAGCCGATGGCGTCGATCTCGGCGGTCGCATCATCCTGCCCTGTTTCGTCGACTGCCATACTCATATCGACAAGGGCCATATCTGGCCGCGAAAACCCAATCCGGATGGCACCTTCATGGGCGCGCTGAACGCCACCGGCGCCGACCGCACAGCCCGCTGGAGCGCCGAGGACGTGGCGCGCCGGATGGATTTCTCGCTGCGCTCTGCCTACGCGCATGGCACAAGGGCGCTGCGCACCCACATCGACAGCGTCGCGCCGCAGGAGGAGATTTCCTGGCCGGTATTCGAGACGATGCGCGAGACATGGCGTGGCCGCATCGAATTGCAGGGCGCCTGCCTGCTCGGCATCGAGGGCGTGCGCGACAGAAAATGGTTCGACAGGCTGGCGAAACGGGTTGCAGCGGCCAAGGGGGTGCTTGGCGTCGTCACCTATATGGTGCCGGACCTGGAAGAGCTGCTCGACCAGGTCTTCGCGCAAGCGATCAAGCATGGCCTCGACCTCGATTTCCATGCCGACGAGACGGACGATGCCGCCGCGATCTCGCTGAAGAAGATCGCCGAGGCGGCACTGTGGAACGGCTTCGAGGGCAAGATCCTTGTCGGCCATTGCTGTTCGCTGGCGCGGCAGCTCGATCTCGACGTGCTGGACACGTTGGACAAGGTGGCGAAGGCCGGCTTAGCCGTCGTGTCGCTGCCGATGTGCAATCTCTATCTGCAGGATCGACGCACGGATCAAACCACGCCGCGCTGGCGTGGCGTGACGCTGCTGCACGAGATGAAGGCGAGGGGCATTCCGGTGGCCGTCGCCTCAGACAACACGCGTGATCCCTTCTATGCCTATGGCGACCTCGACATGCTGGAGGTCTACCGCATGGCGACGCGCATCCTGCATTTCGATCACCCGGTCGCGGATTGGCCGCGGACGGTCACTGCAACGCCGGCCGACGTGATGCGGCTCGACGGGTTCGGCACGCTTGCCGACGGTGGCGATGCCGACTTCATCCTGTTCAAAGGTAGGAGCTGGACCGAATTGCTGTCGCGGCCCGAATCGGATCGCATCGTCGTGCGCGGCGGGCGCGCGATCGACCGGCAGTTGCCCGACTATGCCGAACTTGATGGACTGATGGTGGAATGATGGACGTCTCGGCGCTCAAACGCGATCTCGTAGGGCTGAAGATCGACGACAATCCGGCCATCGTCCAGCAGAAGAGCCGCGATTTCTACTGGTACAGCCCGGTGCTCAAGCGGCAGCTCGACCATGTCACCGGCGATCTCATCGTGACGCCGAAGAACGAGGCCGAACTGATCCGCGTGCTGGCCGCCTGTCACCGGCATGGCGTGCCGGTGACGCCACGCGGCAGCGGCACCGGCAATTACGGCCAGGCGATGCCGCTGTCCGGCGGCGTGGTGCTCAATCTTGCCGAGATGAACGAGATCAAGTCGATCGCGCCGGGCCGTGTCGTGACGGGACCGGGTGCAATCCTGGCCGATATCGACAAGGCGACGCGGGCGCATTCCGGCCAGGAGTTGCGGCTGTCGCCCTCCACCTACAACACTGCCTCGATCGGCGGCTTCATCGCCGGAGGCTCGGGCGGTGTCGGCTCGATCAATTTCGGCGGCCTGCGTGATTTCGGCAATGTGCTGCGCCTGCGCGTGGTGACCATGGAGGCCGAACCGAAGGCGCTCGAACTCACCGGCGAGGATTTGCACAAGGTGACCCACGCCTATGGCACCAACGGCATCATCTCGGAAGTCGAGATGCCGCTGACCGCTGCCTATGAGTGGGTCGATGTCATCGTCGGCTTCGACAAGTTCATGGACGCGGCGCGCTACGGCAATGCCCTGGCGTGCCAGGACGGCATCCTGACCAAGCTGATCACGCCGATCGCCGCGCCCGTGCCGCAGCTCTATTTCAAGCGGCACCAGAAATTCCTACGGGAAGGGCAGAGCATCTGCGTCGTCATGGTGGCACGGCATGGGTTGGATGCTTTCCTCGCCTTCACCCGCCGCGCCGGCGGCGAGTTGATCTTCAATGCCGCGACGGCAACGCTGGAGGAGAAAAAGGGTCTGCCGCCGGCCTATGAGCTGGCTTGGAACCACACCACGCTGAGAGCGCTGCGGGTTGACCCTTCGATCACCTATCTGCAATCGCTCTATCCTTTTCCAAAGCAGCTGGCGCTGGTCGAGAAAATGGATGCGATGTTTCCCGGCGAGGTGTTTTCGCATCTCGAATTCGTGCGGCTGGACGGCAACATCACCTGTTTCGGCCTGCCGCTGGTCAAGTTCACCACCGAAGCGCGGCTCGACGGGATCATCCGCCTGCATGAGGAGAATGGCTGCCCGATCTTCAACCCGCACCGCTATACGCTGGAAGAGGGCGGCATGAAGCAGACCGACGCGGTGCAGCTCGCCTTCAAGCGCGAGACCGACCCACAGGGGCTGCTCAATCCCGGCAAGATGATCGCCTGGGAAAATCCGGATTATGACTATCGTTCGGGGCGGACTTTTTTGTTCAGGGGGCTGCAGAGGGTGGGATGAGGAGAGGTTCGCGCTTGAACACCCCCCTCTGGCCTGCCGGACCGGGCCCTTCGCTGTCGCTCCGGGCGTTCGTCGCTAGGAAAGCCAAGCAATTGGCTTCCCGTCCGCTGCGCGGACCACTCCTCACCCCCCGCAAGGGGGGAGATCGGGCTGCCGCAACGCTTTCGCTAATTGGCAGCGTGGCAGGTTGGCCGCAGCGGCCAAGCTGCCAATCTCCCTCCTTGCGGGGGAGATGCCCGGCAGGGCAGAGGGCGGCGCCTCGCGCTAACATAGGGGATGTTTCACCGTGAACATCCTCGTCCTCTACGCCCATCCGGTCGAGACCAGCTTCAATGCCGGCCTGCACCGGGTGATCGTCGAGCGGCTGACGGCGGCGGGTCATGCGGTCGATGACTGCGATCTCTACGCCGAGGATTTCGACCCGCGGCTGACGCACCAGGAGAGGCTGGATTATCACAATCAGCGCGGCCCCGAAGACGCGGTGGCGCCGTATGTCGAGCGCCTGTTGCGGGCCGATGCGCTGGTGCTTTCCTATCCGGTCTGGAACTACGGCTTTCCCGCGATCCTGAAGGGCTTCTTCGATCGCGTCTTTCTGCCCGGCGTGTCGTTCAAGCTGGTCGACGGCAAGGTGCAGCCGTCATTGCACAACATCAAGAAGGTCGCCGCCGTCACCACCTATGGCGGCAGCCGCTTCCGCGCCATGCTGATGGGCGATCCGCCGCGCAAGCTGATCAAGCGCATGCTGCGCGCCACCGTGAAACCTGGTGCGCCGGTGACATACCTCGCGCATTACGCGATGAACCTGTCGACCGACGACAGCCGCAAGGCCTTCATGGCCAAGACCGCGGCCAGCATGGATGCCTTCTGATGCGCGCGCTGGTCGTCTATTGCCATCCGGTGCCGGAGAGTTTTTGCGCCGCGATCCGCGATGCCGCTGTCGAGGTGTTGACGCAAAGAGGCTGGGAGGTGCGGTTGCTCGACCTCTATGCCGAGAAATTCGATCCGGTGATGGGCTGCGACGAGCGGCGCGGCTACAATAACCAGGCGCCGCGGGACCCGGCGCTGAAGCCGCATTTCGAGCTGCTCAACTGGGCCGAGGCGATCCTCTTCGTCTATCCGACCTGGTGGTACGGGCTGCCGGCGATGCTGAAGGGCTGGCTCGACCGGGTTTGGGCGACCGATGTCGCCTTCAAGCTGCCGGTGGGCAAGGGGCGGATCAAATCGCTGATGACGCATGTAACCAAGGTCGGCGTCATCACCACCTGCGGCGCGCCGACCTGGTGGAGCGTCGTAGTCGGCCAACCCGGGCGCAAGACCCTGCTGCGCGGCATGCGGGCGCTCTGCGCGACGCGCTGCCGGACGTTCTTCCTGGCGCATTATCTGATGGATGCCTCGACGCCACAATCGAGGGCGGCGTTTCTGGGGAAGGTGAGGGCGAAGCTGGAAAGGTTTTGAGGGAATTAGCGTCCTTCTCCCCGTTCCACGGGGAGAAGATGCCGGCAGGCAGATGAGGGGCAGCGCGAACTTTCGAATGCTGGCGCCGCCCCTCATCCGGCCCTTCGGGCCACCTTCTCCCCGTGGAACGGGGAGAAGGAAGAGGGCGCTACATCTTCGTTCGCTCGGCCTTGGGATCATACATCGGCTTCAACGACGCCTCTGCTGCAAAACGTTCGCCGGCGATCTCGATCTCGTAGGACGAGGCCAGCACATCGGCCTCGCTCTCGCCGGGACAGGGTACATAGCCGAGCCCGATCGCACCGCCGAGATGATGGCCGTAATTGCCCGAGGTGATCGGGCCGACGATCTTGCCGTCGCGCAGGATCGCCTCGTTGTGGAAGAGCAGCGGCTGCGGGTCTTTCAGGCGGAATTGGACGAGCCGGCGTGAGAGTCCGGCCTCCTTCTTGCGCAGCACCGCATCACGGCCGATGAAGTCGCCCTTGGCCGTCTTCACCGCGAAGCCGAGCCCTGCCTCCAGCACGTGGTCCTCGTCGGTGATGTCGTGGCCGAAATGGCGGAAGGCCTTTTCGATGCGGCAGGAATCCAGCGTGTGCAGGCCGCAGAGTTTCAGTCCGACATCGGTACCGGCCTCCTCGATCGCCTCGAAGACATGGGCGGCCTGGTCGGTCGAGACATAGAGCTCCCAGCCGAGTTCGCCGACATAGGTGACGCGGTGGGCGCGGGCGAGGCCCATGCCGATCTCGATCTCCTGGAACGTGCCGAACGGATTGTTCTCGTTGGAAAAGTCGTTGGGGCTGACGTTCTGGATCAGCTTTCGGGCGTTCGGACCCATCAGGCAAAGTACGCTTTCGGCCGCGGTCACATCGGTGATGACGACGAATTCCTCGCCGACATGCCGGCGCAGCCAGGCGAGATCGCGTTGCAGCGTGGCGCCCGGCACGACGAGGAAGTAGGCGGTATCCGACAGGCGCGAGACCGTGAGATCGCTTTCGATGCCGCCGCGCTTGTTGAGCATCTGGGTGTAGACGATCTTGCCGGGCGCCACGTCCATGTCGTTGGCGCAGAGCCTTTGCAGGAAAGCGCAGGCGTCGCGGCCCTCGACGCGGATCTTGCCGAACGAGGTCATGTCGAACAGGCCGACCTTGTCGCGGACCGCCAGATGTTCCTCGCGCTGGTTGTCGAACCAGTTCTGCCGCTTCCAGGAATAGTGGTATTCGCGCTCCTGACCTTCGCGGGCGAACCAGTTGGCCCGCTCCCAGCCCGCGACCTCGCCGAACACCGCGCCGCGCGCCTTCAGGTGTTCATGCAGCGGCGAGCGCCGGACATTCCTCGACGTTGCCATCTGCCGATAGGGGAAGTGATCGGCGTAGAGCAGGCCGAGCGTTTCGGAGACGCGCTCCTTGAGATAGCGGCGGTTCTTCTGGAACGGCTGGGCACGGCGGATGTCGACTTCCCACAGGTCGAAGGGCGCCTCGCCGTCGTTGATCCACTGCGCCAGCGCCATGCCGGCGCCACCGGACGAGACGATGCCGATCGAATTGTAGCCGGTCGCCATCCAATAGCCGCGCAGTTCCGGCGCCTCGCCGAGATAATAGCGGTCGTCGGGGGTAAAACTCTCGGGTCCGTTGAAGAAGGTGTGGATGCCGGCGGTGGCCAGCATCGGCATGCGGTTGACGCCCATTTCGAGGATGGGTTCGAAATGGTCCATGTCCTCGGGCAATTGGTCGAAGCAGAAATCCTCGCGGATGCCGTCCATGCCCCAGGGCTTGGCCATCGGCTCGAAGGCGCCGAGCATCATCTTGCCGGCGTCTTCCTTGTAGTAGGCGCACTCGTCCGGCACGCGCAGCACCGGCAGGCGGCCGAGACCGGGGATGGGTTCGGTGACAAGGTAAAAATGCTCGCAGGCGTGCAGCGGGATGGTGACGCCGTTCTGGGCGCCGAGTTCACGCGCCCACATGCCGGCGCAGTTGACGACGATGTCGGCCTCGATCATGCCTGTTTCGTCACCTTGCGCCCAGGATACGCCGGTGACGCGACCGTCCCTGGTGTGGACCTTCGTCACCTTCACATTCTCAACGATGGTGGCGCCGCGCTGGCGCGCGCCCTTGGCAAGCGCCATGGCGATGTTGGCGGGGTCGCACTGGCCGTCGAGCGGCAGATGCACGGCGCCGACGACGTCGGAGACATTGAGATGCGGATACATCTCACTGACTTCGCTGGGCGAAATCTCGCGCACGTCGACATCGAAGGCGCGGGCCAGCGAGGCCTGCCGATAGATCTCGTGCTTGCGCTCCTCGGTCAGCGCCACGGTGATCGAGCCGACCTGGCGCATGCCGGTGCCGACCTCGGTCTCGGCTTCCAGCTTGACGTAGAGGTCGGCCGAATATTTCGCCAGCCGCGTCATGTTCTGCGAGCCGCGCAACTGGCCGATCAGGCCAGCGGCGTGCCATGTCGTACCCGACGTCAACTGCTTGCGCTCGAGCAGCACGATATCGGTCCAGCCGAGCTTGGCGAGGTGATAGGCGACCGAACAGCCGGAGACGCCGCCGCCGATGATGACCGCCCTTGCCTTGGCAGGGATGGCCTTGGTGAGGATGGTCGTCATGCGGCCTCGCGGCGATAGCTGGAAGCAAAACGGCGCAGCCGCAGCGCTGCTTCCCGCAGCACGGGCTCAGGCTGGCAGAGGCTGATGCGGATGTGGCCGGCGGCGGCCTCGCCGAAGCTGGAGCCGGGCATCACGCCGACATTCTCCTTGTCGAGCAAGGCCCAGGCGAATTTCTCGTCGTCGGGTTCGACATTGGATATGTCGAGCATGACATACATGCCGCCCTCTGAACCGCGCACGGTGACATCGTTCATGCCGCGCACGGCCTCGATGAAGACGGTGCGGCGCGCCGCGTAGCGCTCGGCGATGTCCTTGACGCCATAGCGGTTCTCCAGCGCCTCTGCGCAAGCGATCGAGATGAAGGCCGGCAGGCCGTAGGTCGTCACCAGGTTGAGGTTGATCAGCAGCGTGATCATCTCGCTGGGACCGGTCAGCCAGCCCATGCGCCAGCCGGTCATGCCATGGCTCTTGGACATGGAATTGATGACCAGCGTGCGCTCGGCCATACCGGGCAGCGAGCGCGGCGAGACGTGCTCGCCGCCGCCGAGCGTCCAGTAGACCTCGTCCGACAGCAGCCAGAGGTCGTGCTCGCGGCAAATCTCGGCCAGCTGTTCCAACCGTTCGCGCGAATAGACGGCGCCTGTCGGGTTGTTCGGCGTGTTGATCAGGATGGCGCGCGTGTTGGGCCTGATCGCCGCGCGGATCATGTCGGCGCGGGGCTGGAAGCCATCCTCGGCCGGCGTCTCGACGACGGTGAAACTGGCGCCGGCGGCGCTGAATGTGTTGGGATAGGTGGCGTAGTAAGGCGCCACGACGATGGCGTGGTCGCCCTGGTCGAGCACGGCCTGCACGGCCGCGTAAAGGGCGGCCTGGCCGCCCGGCGTGGCGATCACCTGATCCGGCACCGTCTCCACGCCCGTGCAGGCGCTCGATGCCACGGCCATCGCCTTGCGCAGGCGCGGCAGGCCGGGCAGCGGGGTATAGTGGTGATTGCTGCCGCGAACCGCGGTCACGCAGGCTTCGATCGTTTCCGAGGGCGTGTCGAAATCATGATCGCCGACCGACAGCATGATGATGTCTTCGCCAGCTTCCTTGCGTGTCCAGGCGGCGAAATGAACCTCCCAGCCATCCTTGCCGGAAGGTACGATACCGGAAATGCGCGATGATGGTCTTGGCATTATTGAACTCCCGAAATCTCATAGCCGGCCTGCTCGAGCCGGTCGCGCAGGGCGGCGATATGCGGTGGCCCGACTTCGCAGCAACCGCCGACGATAGTAGCGCCGGCTTCGACCCAGCCGGTCGCTTGGTCGGCGTAAGCATCAGGGCCAAGGTCATGGCGGGCGTGCAGAACATCCACCGTGCCGCCGTGCTTGAGCGCTTCGGTGGAGGTGAAGCCATTGGCATAGGCGCCGACCGGGCCGCCGAGGTCGATCAGTTCAGGCAAGGCGGCGGCGATCGCTTCCGGCCGGCAGCAATTGAGCAGCCGCGCCGCGACGGTCAGGCCATCAAGCGCGCTGGACGCGCCGGCTATCGTCTCGCCGCTGCGCAAACGCGGCGCGCCATGGTCGGCAAGTGTCCATGACACCCACACGGGCTTGCCGCTTTCCGATGCAGCGGTAACCGCCGCGCGCGCTTCGTCGGACGAGGCCATCGTCTCGCACAGGAAGAGGTCGACGCCATCCGCCTGCTCGGCAACGATGCGGCGGTAGATGTCGAGCGTTTCCTGATAGGAAATGGTCAGCGCCGGGGCGTAGCTGCCGAAAAGCGGTGACAGGCAGCCGGCGATGGTCGCATCGCCGGCTGCATCGCGGGCCTGCCTGGCCAATTCGATGCCGCGCTTCTGCAGTGGCTTGAACAGGTCTTCGGCACCCTCCCGCGCCAGGCGTTCGGGCGTCGCCGAATAGGTGTTGATTGTGATGACGCGCGCGCCGGCGCGGATGAATTCCGCGTGCAGGCCGCGCACGAGGTCCGGTTCGTCGATCAGCACCCTTGCCGACCATAGCGGCGTCGGCTCGGACTTGCTGCGCCGCACCAGTTCCTGGCCCATGCCGCCATCGGTGAGAATGACCGTCTTCATGCGCGCAGCCTCTCGTTCTTCGGATCCCACAGGGGTTCGTCCTTCTGTACGATCGCCTTGACGCGATCACCGAAGATTTCGACTTCGACGGCGGTGCCGGGTTCGGTCAAATCGGCGCGCAGCATGCCGAGCGCGATCGATTTGTCGATGCGATGGCCCCAGCCGCCCGACGTGGTCTCGCCAACGATCTGGCCATCGTGCCACAGCGTCGACATGTAGGGTGCGTCGCAATCGCCGGGATTTTCGACGACCAGCGTGACGAAGCGCTTCTTCACGCCTTGCTGCTTCTCGTTCTGCAGTGCGGCCTTGCCGCGGAAGTCTGGCTTTTCCCATTTGACGAAGCGCTCAAGCCCGCCCTGCAGGATGGAATAGTCGGTCGACAGGTCACCTTTCCAGGTGCGGTAGCCTTTTTCGAGCCTGAGCGAATCCAGCGCGTACATGCCGAACGGTTTCAGCCCATGGTTTTGTCCTGCCGCGCAGATGGCATCGAAGATGGCGGCCGTGTCGTCGACCCTGGTGTGGATTTCCCAGCCGAGTTCGCCGGCGAAGGAGACGCGCACGAGCTTCGCCCAACGGCCGGCGATTTTCGTTTCCTGATGCGTCAGCCATGGCAGCGTCAGGTCGGCGTCGCAAACTTCTGCGAGGATTTTTCGCGAATTGGGTCCGGCCAGGATCTGCGTGGAGAATTCCTCGGTTCGGTCGATCAGCTTGAAGGTCGCATCTCCCGGCATACGCGATTTCAGCCACTCGAAATCGTGCCACTGCGCCACCGCTGCGGTGATCAGCGTCATCAGATTCTCGTCGTGGCGGACCACGGACATTTCGGTGACGATGCGGCCCTTATCGTCGGCGAAATAGACGAGGCCGATGCGGCCGGGCTTCGGCACCAGTCCGGTGACCTGCAGGCTCAGCCATTCGGCCGCGCCTGGGCCTTCAAGGTTGAAGCGGGAGAAACCGGGCAGGTCCAGAATGCCGGCGGCGTCGCGCACGGCGAGACATTCCTCGCGCACGCGATGCTGCCACGGCCCGTCGCGGCGGAAGGTCAGCGTGGCTTCCTCGGAGATGTCGTCGCCGTCCTGCGCGTACCATGTGGCGCGCTCCCAGCCATTATAAGCGTCGAAGCGGGCACCCAGCGCCTTGATGCGATCGTGGATCGGCGACAGCTTGCGATCGCGCCCTACAGGCCAGGCGTGGCGCGGAAACTGGATGGCGTATTCATTGCCATAGATTTCCATGCCCTTGGCGACGCAATAGTCGGGTGCGGCGGCGAAAGAGGTGAAGCGGCGCGGGTCGCACGACCACATGTCCCATTCGGTCTGGCCTTGCGTAACCCATTCGGCGAGCACCTTGCCGGCGCCGCCGCCCTGGGCAATGCCGAAGGTGAAGACGCAGGCTTCGAAGGCATTGGGAACGCCTGGCATCGGGCCGATCAGCGGGTTGCCGTCCGGCGCGTAGGGGATCGGTCCGTTGATGACCTTGGACAGGCCGGCGGTGCCCAGGATCGGCACGCGGGCGACGGCATCGGCCAGATAATGTTCCAGCCGGTCGAGATCGTCGGGGAAAAGCTGGAAAGAGAAATCGTCCGGCATCGGATCGTTGTGATCAGCCCAATGCGCGCGGCAATTGCGCTCATAGGGGCCGAGATTCATGCCGGCCTTTTCCTGGCGCAGATAGTAGGACGTGTCGACATCGCGCAGCAGCGGCAGCTTCTTGCCCTGTTCCTTGGACCATGCGGCGAGTTCGGGGATTTCCTCGAACAGGATGTACTGGTGGCTCATCACCATCATCGGCACCTCGCGGCCGAACATCCGGCCCACTTCGGCGGCACGATAACCGGCGGCATTGACGACGATTTCGCAGCGGATTTCGCCTTGCGCCGTCTGGACCACCCATTCATCGTTCTCGCGGCGCACGCCGGTGACGGGGCAGAAGCGGATGATTTTGGCCCCCATGTCGCGCGCGCCCTTGGCCAACGCCTGGGTCAGCTGCGCCGGGTCGATGTCGCCGTCGCTGGGGTCGTAGAGCGCGCCTTCCAGGTCATGCGTTTCGATAAAGGGATAGCGGCGCTTGATCTCGTCGACGCCGACCACGTCGATGTCCATGCCCTGGTAGCGGCCCATGCCCTTGGCGCGCTGGAACTCCTGCATGCGCTCCTTCGAATGGGCGAGCCGCAGCGAGCCGGTGACGTGATAGTTCATGGGATAGTCGACGGCGTCGGCCAGGCCCCGGTAAAGCTCGGTCGAATAGCGCTGCATGTTCATCAGCGACCAGGACGAGGAGAAGGTCGGCACATTGCCGGCTGCGTGCCATGTCGAGCCGGAGGTCAGCTCGTTCTTCTCCACGAGCACGCAGTCGGTCCAGCCAGCCTTGGCGAGATGATAGAGCGCGGAAGTACCGACCACGCCACCTCCGATGATCACCACGCGCGCCGTGCTTGGCAAACCCGCCATGTTCTTCTCCCGACTTGAAACTTAATAGACCGGTGGCGAAACCACCCAGATGACAACCGCCGGCTCGGTGCCTGGATTGCGCCAGCGATAGGGCTTGCCTTCGAAGCGGAAGGAATCGCCTTCGCCGAGCCGGTGCCAGACGCCCGCTATCTCGATCTCGAAAATGCCCGAGGCGATATAGCCGGCTTCCTCGGTCGGCCGCAGCTGCTCGGTCTTCATCTCCGCGCCCGCCGCGAAGATCGAGCGCACCATTTCAAAACTACCACTGAGATCGGGCGACAGGAGTTCTTCCACCAAGCCGGATTCGCTGGTGCCAAGCGAGCGGCGCCTGCCGGCACGCACCACCACGCCGCGCTCGCTCTCGACAGGCACCTCATGGCTGAAGAACAGGCTGATCGGCACGCCGAACAATTCGGCGAAAGCCCTGAGGTCGCCGACCGATGGCGTCGAGAGGCCACGTTCGACCTGGCTGAGCCATCCAACCGAACGGCCGAGTTTCAGCGCGATCTCGGCCAGCGTCAGCCCGCGAACGCGACGCAAGGCTCTGATGTCGCTGGCCAGCACGCGTTCGTCGGACCCCTGAAATATTCGTGCGGCCGTGGCGGGCAAAGCGCTCTTCATGAAAATTCCCATCCGAATTTCATGAGAAATCAAGCTCATGAAAAAATCAAGTAGATTTTCACCAATGCTCAAGATTTGCTTGCAGGACTTTGACGGTTCATGCAAAGGCTCCGCCGCGAGCGGCGAGTGGGGACGTCCGATCGAGATACAGGCTAAGGGACGGCCCATGCTGGAAAGTAAGGCTCGAATCGCGGTTGAGGCCGAGATCGTCGACGATGCGATCCTATCGCGCCGTTCGGTGCGCGCATTTTTGCCCGACATGATCGACGACGAGACGATCAGGGACATTCTGACGGTTGCGGCACGCGCTCCATCCGGCACCAACATGCAGCCATGGCGGGTCTACGTCACCAAGGGCAAGACCAAGCAACAGATATCGGATGCCATCCTGAATTCCGGCATCCGTGCCGAGAAGGCCGATTGGGACGAGTACCGTTACTATCCCACGCAGTTCTTCGAACCGTATCTCACCCGCCGGCGCGCCAACGGGTTCGGCCTCTATGGCGCGCTCGGGATCGGTCGCCGCGAGGTCGACAAGATGCGTGCCCAGCACGACCGCAACTTCGTCTTCTTCGACGCGCCGGTCGGTATGATCTTCACCATTGACCGCCGGCTCAACCAGGGCTCGTGGATCGATTACGGCATGTTCCTGCAGAACATCATGGTCGCGGCGCGGGGCAGGGGTCTGCACACGTGTCCGCAGGCGGCCTTCGCGCCCTATCACCGGCAGATCCGGCCGGTGCTCAACATTCCCGACGAGGAGATCGTCGTCTGCGGCATGGCGCTGGGCTATGAGGACATTTCCAAGCCCGAGAACGCCTTCCGCACCGACCGCGTGCCGCTCGAGGAATGGGTTACGTTCAGCGAATAGCCGGCCGCGACGGGCTGCGGCACTATTCCGTATTCATCTGCGCGCCATGTCCGCTGACATGGGCGCCGTCCTGTGGCGTCAGCTTGAGATAGGCTGATAGTGCGCAGAGCGTGATGACGCCCTCGATCACGAACAGGATCCGGAAATCGCTGGTCACGGCAGACCCGCCGCCGGCCAGGAACGATAGCATGGCCGCCGCAAGACCGACGCTGATCGCCACCGCCAACTGCCAGAGGATGTAATAGAGCGCGCTGAAGCGGGCGAGTTGGTCGGGAGCGATGTCGGAATAGGCGAGGTTTCCGGTCGAGGCCCATTGCACCGAGCGGAAGACACCGAAAACGAAGATGTAGCTAAGCACGATCCAGACCGGCGTCGCCGCCTGCATCAGGGCGAAGCCCGCAACCATCGCGGCGACGATCGGCGTGTTGACGACCAGCACGCGGCGGAAGCCGAAGCGGTTGAGGACACGAGGCATGAAGAAACGCATGACCACCGAGCCGAGCGCGGCAACGAAGGTCAGCGATCCCGCCTCCACAGCGCTCATGCCGAAGCCGAGCTGGAACATCAGCGGCAGCAGGAAGGCGACGGAACTGAGGCCGATCGTGTCCAGGCCGCCGCCGGTGAGAAACGAGATGCGGAAGGTGCGGATGCGCAGCAGCTTGAGGTCGAGCAGGGGATTGGGCACGCGCAGGCAGTAGAGCGAGGCGATCGACAGGATGATGACCGCCAGTGCCAGTCCGCCGGCAATCATGCCGCCGGCGGCATCCTTGGCGGCAAGCGCATCCATGCCGAAGACAAGCAGGATCATGCCGCTGCCGACCAGCAGAAGGCCGGGAAAATCGAACCGCGTGCGAACGGGCTTGGTCACTGTCGGGAACAGCGAGGCGGCAAGGATTGTCGCCGCCAGCGCGAACGGCACATTGATGAAGAAAATCCAGCGCCAGGAAATGTAGGTGGTCAGCGCGCCGCCGACGAGCGGACCGACCAATGGCCCGGACTGACTGGCCAGCGAGATGTACATGTTGATCTTGAGCGTGCGGCTGCGCGGAAAGCTCGACAGGATGACGACCTGGCCGAGCGTGCCCATCAGCGCACCGCCGAAGCCCTGCAGCGCGCGGGCGCCGACCAGTGTCCAGATATCATCGGACAGGCCGCAGAGCGCCGACGAGGTGGCGAACACCAGCAAGGCAAAGCAGTAGACGTTGCGCAGGCCGAAGCGGTCGGCGGCCCAGCCGCCGAGCGGCATGGAGATGATCAGGCTGGCGACATAGACGGTGATCAGCAGGCCGAGCTGGCTCGGTGGACGACCGAGGCTTTCGCCGATGCCGGGCAGTGCCGTCACCACGACATTCTGGTCGAGGCTGGTCATGAACACGCCGCAGGCGACCGTCAGCGGTAGCAGGAGCAAGGCCCGGGCCGACACATCGGCGCGATCCGTGGCGCCGGCGGATAGTTCTGCGGTCATGGGGATGTTCGAACCAAACGAATGCGCCGAGTCTGAGACGGGATTTTTATCCCTTGGGTCGATCTGGCGACCACGTTTTTCCTACCATGGCCGCTGGCGGCGCGATTCTCTAGCGGCAGAACCGGCTGGCGTTGATGCCAGAAGCAATTGCTCTACTGCACCTCGTAGCCTACTTCCTCGCTGGCGTGGCAGAGCGCCTTCCAGAACGAGCGGGCGAACGAGCGAAAGACATAGATGTCGAACTCGTCGGCGCCGGTGCGCTGGATCTGGGCGAAGACATCGTGATGTGCGGTCGAGCGGCCGGCGCCTATGGGAAAGGCCGGCAGCGCGAAGTCGATGGCGAAGAATTTCGCCAGCACCCATTCGGCTTTCGGCCCGGCGATGCGGATGGCGGTGCGGCCATGCGACAGGTCCGTCACCGTGCCGATGACCGGTGTCACCGCCTTGGCGAAGGCGTCGGCCAGCCCTTCGGCTTCGTCGGCCACGGTGAACTTTCCCGGCGCGAAGCCGAACACCGACTTCACGCCGTCGCTCAAGCCGCCGCCGGCACCGTCAGGCAGTGCAAGGCCGGTGACCGTGCGGATGGCAGCGATCAGCTTCTTCTCCTCGCCTGGCCATGCGGCGAGCTGCACGATCGAGCCCGGCCTTGTCTCGGTCAGGAGGATCTCGACGCCGTGCTCGAAATTGCCATGCGAGCCGGTGTGAAACTCCGGCTCAAGGGGGGATTGGCGCTCAACCATGCATGCGGGTCCCTTCCGGATCGTAGAAATGGTTGGAGACGATCTCGACCGGTCCGAAGCGATTGCGCAGCGGATCGGAGACATGGGCACGCGTGCCGTGCCTTGCCTTGCCGCCCTTGACCAGCGCCAGCGCGATATGCTTGCCGAGCGCCGGCGAGTAGCAGCAGGCGGTGATGTGGCCGATCGAGCCGTGCGGATTGGCCTCGTCAACCTCCTCGACGATGTGCGCACCGCCATTGAGCGGCCGATTGTCCAGCGCGATCAAGCCGACCAGTTCCAGCCGGTCGGCCGCGATCAGGCCTTCGCGGTCCATCATCGCCGAGCCGATGAACGGCTTCTTCTTCGACAGCATCCAGTCGAGATGCAGATCGCGTGCCGTGGTGCGGCCGTCGATCTCGGCGCCGGTGACATGGCCCTTTTCGATGCGCATTGTGCCCAGCGCCTCGAGCCCGTAGGTGACCAGCCCGAACGGCTTGCCAGCCTCGATCAGCGCTTCCCAGACATGCGTGCCATGGCCGGCGCCGGAATAGACCTCGAAGGCCATTTCGCCGGAGAAGGACAGCCGGCAGATCATCACCGGGACGCCGGCGACCTCGCCACGCACGATGCCCATGAAGGGCAGCGTCGCATTGTCGACAGCGGTGCCGGTGACGCAAGCGGCAAGGATCTGCCTGGCCTTCGGCCCTCCGATCGCGGCGCCGGCCCATTCATCGGTCACCGAGGTGACGTGCACTTTCAGCTCCGGCCAGACCATGTCGAGGAAATATTCCAGATGCTGCATCACCTTGCCGGCATTGGCCGTGGTGGTGGTCATCAGGAAATCCTGCTCGCCAAGCCGCCAGGTGGTGCCGTCGTCGAAGGCAAAGCCGTCCTCGCGCAGCATCAGCCCGTAGCGGGCCTTGCCGACGGCGAGCGTCGAAAACATGTTGGTGTAGACACGGTCGAGGAATGCGGCGGCATCCGGGCCCTGCACTGCGATCTTGCCCAGCGTCGAGACATCGACGATGCCGGCGCTTTCGCGCGTCGCCTTGGCCTCGCGCACATAGGCCTGCTCGACCGTCTCGCCGGCATGGCCGTAGATCATCGGCCGGTACCAGAGACCGGCGGAATACATGGTCGCGCCGTTGGCGAGGTGCCAGTCATGCATCGGCGTCAGCCGTTCAGGCTTCAGGTCGCCGAAACGCTCGGCCGCCAGCGAGCCGATCGACACCGGCGCGAAGGGCGGCCGGAAGCGTGTC
Source organism: Mesorhizobium opportunistum WSM2075 (assembly GCF_000176035.2). Classification (NCBI taxonomy): domain Bacteria; kingdom Pseudomonadati; phylum Pseudomonadota; class Alphaproteobacteria; order Hyphomicrobiales; family Phyllobacteriaceae; genus Mesorhizobium; species Mesorhizobium opportunistum. The sequence goes on from NC_015675.1 coordinate 3,923,601, forward strand.
GTGCCGACCTCCGGGATCGGCTTGCCCAGCGCCTCGGCCATGATGGCGAGCCCGGGGACGTTGGAGCTCTTGCCCTGGTCGGTCGCCATGCCAAGCGTGGTGTAGCGCTTGAGGTGCTCGACCGAGACAAAGCCTTCGCGATGCGCCAGCCGCACATCCTCCGCGGTCACGTCGTGCTGGAAGTCGACAAAACTCTTGCCCTTGGCCCTGATCTCGAAAACAGGCGCCGGATCGGGATCGCCAGGTGCGGCCTCAACAGTGGGCAACGGCGGCGGCGTGGCTGTTCCACCGGCCGCCGTGAGCCCGGCAGCGCGGCCTTCGGCGATGGCTTCGGCCGTCGAAAAACTGCCGGTAAAGGCGCCGGCACCGATCCATTGTTGTGTTGGCCATTGTTGTGCCGGCCCCTTCTGTGTGGGCTTCGGCGGCAGGAAGGCCTGCCGGGCTGCGTTCCATTCCGCCCTGGCGCCGGCTTGGCTGGCGAGATGGATGGTCGGCGACCAGCCGCCCGACATCAGCAGGCAGTCGGCGTGGATCGAGCGCGCATCGTCGCTCAGCGTGCCCGTGATCATGTCGAAACGTTGAACCTTGATGCCCGAGAGCGCCTTGCCGCCTTCGGTGGCGACGACGGCATGGCCCGTTAACAGTTCGGCCTCGGCTTCCGCGGCGAGCTTGCGCATCTCGGCCGAAAGCTCGGGCCTGACGTCGGCGATGGCGATGATGGCGGCGCCCGCTTTCTTCAAGGCGACCGCCGCGCGATAGGCGCTGTCATTGTTGGTGAACAGGGCGACCCGTTCGCCCGGCAGAACGCCGAACTCATTGGCATAGCGCTCGGCCGCATGCGCCAGCATGACGCCCGGCCTGTCATTGCCCGGGAAGACAAGCGGCCGTTCGAAGGAACCCGTGGCCAGCACGACGGACCTGGCGCGGATCGCCCAATAGCGATGGCGCGGCTCGCCCTTGGCGGGCTGCTCCTTGTGGTCGCTGACCCGTTCGAGTGCGGCAAGCGTGTTGTTATCGTAATAGCCCCAGACCGTGGTGCGCGGCAGAAGCCGGACATTGTCGCGGCCTGCGAGCTGGGCGACGGTGCGGCGCGCCCAATCGGCGGCGGGCGCGCCATCGACGGTTTCGTCGGACCAGTTGGCCGAACCGCCGAAACGTGGTTCGAGATCGGCCAGCATGACACGGGCGCCCTGATCGGCGGCTGCCTTGGCGGCCATCAGGCCGGCAGGGCCGGAGCCGACCACCAGCACATCGCAAAAGGCGTTCATGCGTTCGTAGCGGGCCGGGTCCTTCGCTGATCCGGCGCTGCCGAGGCCGGCGGCACGGCGGATGAAGTGCTCGCAGAACATCCAGAAGCGCGTGCCCTTGAGGGGGCCGACCACCGGTCCCATGAAGGTCTTGTAGTAGAAGCCGGCCGACAGGATCTTGCCGCCGAGCTGGTTGACGGCGTTGATGTCCCAGGCAAGCGAGGGGAAGCGGTTCTGGCTGACGGCGACCAGGCCGTCATGGATCTCGACCATGGTGGCCGGGATGTTGGGCTCGCGCACCTCGCCCTTCAGCACCGTCACCAGCGCATTGGGCTCCTCGACACCGGCGGTCAGTAGGCCGCGCGGGCGGTGATACTTGAACGAACGCCCGAAAAGAGTGACGCCCTTGGCCAGCAGTGCGGAAGCCAGCGTATCGCCGGCATGGCCGGTATAGGCAACGCCGTCGAAGGTGAAACGGATGGTCTTCAGCCGGTCGATGCGGCCGCCAGTGTCGGTGCGGCGCGGGCTCATGCCTTGTCCTCCGCCTTGTGGCGGGCGGCCGAGCCGTGGTCGCCGCGCACGAAGGCGACACTCGAAATCTCATGCGTCAGCGTGTTGCGCACGACGCGCAGATGCGCACGGCAACCGCCGGAATGCTGCCAGATCTCATTGTGGTCGCCGGCCGGGTTCAGCCGGTCGTAGACATAGGCGTTCCACGCCTCGAAATTCTGCGAGGCGGGATCGGGGCGCTCGCGGTTGCCATCACCCTGGTAGGTGAACTCGATGACGTCGCGCGGGCCGCAATAGGGGCAGGTGATCAGCATTCAATTCTACCTAATGCAGCCTTGCTCAATGAAGCCTGGGGTTCGCGCCCTGGCCCTTGTCGTCGATGACGAGGCCACGATGGAAACGGTCGAGCGTGAACGGCGCGTTGAAGTCGTGCGGCTCATCCTTGGCGATGGTCCAGGCAAAGGTCCAGCCAGAGGCCGGCGTCGCCTTGAAGCCGCCATAGCACCAGCCGCAGTTGAGATACATGCCGGGCAGCGGGCCGATGGTGATGATCGGCGAGCCGTCCATCGACATGTCGCAGACGCCGCCCCAGGAGCGCAGCATGCGCACGCGCGCAAGGCCCGGGAACAGCGCCAGCATCTCGCTCATCACCTCGTCGACGATGGGCAGGTTGCCACGCTGGGCGTAGCTGTTGTAGCCGTCGATGTCGCCGCCATAGACAAGGCCGCCCTTGTCGGACTGCGACATGTAGAAATGCCCCATGCCGAAGGTCACGACGGTGTCGATAAAGGGTTTTAGCGATTCCGTGACGAAGGCCTGCAGCACATGGCTTTCGATCGGCATCGTCTCGACGCCGGCCAGTTGCATGACCCGGCCCGTGCTGCCGGCCACCGCGACCGCCACCTTCTTGGCGCGGATGTCGCCGCGCGAGGTGGCGACGCCGATGATGCGGTCTCCATCGCGCAGGAAGCCGGTGACCTCGCAATTCTCAATGATGTCGACACCGCGCCGGTCGGCGCCGCGCGCGTAGCCCCAGGCGACGGCATCGTGGCGGGCGGTGCCGGCGCGCCGTTGCATCAGGCCGCCAACCACGGGGAAGCGCGCATCGCCGGAGATGTCGAGCGCCGGGATCAGGCGCTTGATCTCGGCCGGCGTCATCAGCTCCGCATCGACGCCGAGATGGCGCATGGCGTTACCGCGCCTTGCGTAGTCGTCGAACTGGGCCGGCGTGTGCGCCAGGTTCAGGCAGCCGCGCTGCGAGAACATGACGTTGTAGTTGAGTTCGTGCGAGAGGTTCTCCCACAGCTTCATCGAATGTTCGTAGAAACGGGTGTTGGCCGGCAGCAGATAGTTCGAGCGCACGGCAGTCGTGTTGCGGCCGACATTGCCGGAGCCGAGCCAGCCCTTTTCCAGCACCGCGACATTGGTGATGCCGTGCTCCTTGGCAAGGTAGTAGGCGGTTGCCAGCCCATGGCCGCCGCCGCCGATGATGATGACATCATAGGACGCCTTCGGGTCCGGCTTGCGCCAGGCCGGTTTCCAGTCCTTGTTTCCCTTGAGCGCGTTCGCGAGCAGCGAAAGGGCCGAGTACTCTGCCATGTGCAAGTTGTCCGGTTCGGGCGATGCGGCAGACTATAGAGCAGGCCGCACGTGCAAAGCCAATATTGCGCCATGGCCTTTCGACTGGCCGACGCCTTTGTCAACGCCCCGACGCGACGGCTTGCCCCATGATATGGCCGTCTTTATCAAGGACAGGCTTTCAAATTGCCTTTGCCGTCCATGAGTCGCCCACAAACCATGCTTTTCCGATTGCTTCGCCTCATTATGGTCTTCACGCTGGTCGTTTCGGCGCCGCCTTCGTTTGAGGCGATGGCGCAGGGCGTCGGCCAGGCGCCCGCCGGATTGGTCGCCGACCAGCAGAAGATCATCCAGGGTCTGACCACCAAGGCCGACAATTTCGAAAAGCAGACCCAGCAGGATGGCGAGGACGATAGCAGCCTAGTCGATATCCGCCTGCAGCTGGAGGAATTGTCACGGCAATCGCTTAACAGCGCGCTGGCCTTCCGCACACGTCTTGGCGAGATCAACGCCCGTCTGGAGCAGCTTGGCCCGGCACCGGCCGCCGGGCAGCCGGAAGAGCCCGATATCGTCAGTGCCGAACGCCAGGCGCTGACATCCGAAAAGGCCGAGATCAACGCTGTCATCTCGCAGGCCCAGGCCCTGTCTATCCGCATCAGCGGGCTGATCGACAAGATCGGCAACATGCGCAGCGAGCTGTTCCGCAATCTTTTGACCAAGCGCTACGTGCTGTCGGACGCGCTGAGCCCGCAGGTGTTTTCCGACGCCCGCGACGAGTTCGGCAATTTCTACAAGGCGGTGTCGTCCTGGCTGAGCTTTGCCTTCAAGTTCAAGTTCCAGGCGATCCTGGCGGCAACCTTCGTGGCGCTCGGCCTGGCGCTGGTGCTGCTGGTCGGCGGCAGGCGTCTTTTCGGGCGGGTGTTCGAAGCCGACCCCACCAATGAGGACCCATCCTATCTCAGTCGCTTGTCGGTGGCCTTCTGGTCGACCTTGCTGCCGACGCTGGCGGTCGCCGCCTTTCTTGGATCGACAATTTTCTTTTTCAATTATTACAATGTGTTGCGCGGCGACATTGGGCTCTTCCTCAACGCGCTGGCGACCGTCATCGGCGTGGTGTTCTGCGTCAACCGCCTGACCAACGCGGCGCTGGAGCCGCGGCTGCCGAACTGGCGCCTGATCCCGGTCGAAACCGGGCCGGCGCGCTGGCTGGTGCGCTTGGCCACCGCCATGGCCGTGGTCATCAGCGTCAACACCTTCCTGTCGGTGATCAACGACAAGATGGGCTCGCCGCTGTCGCTGACCATCGCCCGCAGTTTTGTCGCCACCATTGTCGTCGGCATCATCCTGATCCTGATGGCGATGCTGCGGCCGTTCAAGGCGCGCGACGGAAGCTGGCGGCCGTGGCCGGCATGGCTGCGTTACCTGTCGCTGGGCCTTGGCCTGTTCACCATCATAGCCGCCTTGCTCGGCTATATTGGCCTTGCGCTGTTCGTCTCACTGCAGGTGGTGGTCACCGGCACAGCCTTGATCACCGCCTATATCGGTTTCCTGTCGGCGCAGGCGATCGGCGAGGAAGGCGCTTTCGCCAACACCTTCGTCGGCCGCTGGCTGTCGGCCAATTCCAGCTACGACGACACCGCGCTCGACCAGCTCGGTCTCGTTGTCAGCATCGCCATCAACCTGTTGATCGTGCTGGTGTTCCTGCCGCTGATCCTGTTGATGTGGGGGTTCCAGCCCGGCGACATCCAGGCCTGGGCCTACAAGCTCGCGACAGGGATCAACATCGGCTCGGTGACGATTTCGGTCACCGGCATCCTTTCGGGCATCGTCGTCTTCGTCATCGGCTATTTCCTGACGCGCTGGTTCCAGGGCTGGCTCGACGGCTCGGTCATGGCGCGCGGCAAGGTCGATACCGGGGTGCGCAACTCGATCCGGCTGGCGGTCGGCTATGCCGGCGTCGCGCTGGCGGCGCTGGTCGGTATCTCCGCCGCCGGCATCGATCTCTCAAGCCTGGCGCTGGTCGCGGGTGCGCTTTCCCTCGGTATCGGCTTTGGCCTGCAGAATGTGGTGTCCAATTTCGTCTCCGGCCTGATCCTGCTGGCCGAGCGGCCGTTCAAGGTCGGCGACTGGATCGTCGCCGGCGATGTCAGCGGCACCGTCAAGAAGATCAGCGTGCGCGCCACCGAGATCGAGACCTTCCAGCGGCAGTCGGTGATCCTGCCCAATTCCAACCTGATCAACAACGCCGTCGGCAACTGGACGCACCGCAACAAGCTCGGCCGTGTCGAGGTCAAGGTCGGTGTCGCCTATGGCAGCGACGTCAAGCAGGTGCATGCCGTCCTGCTGGAAATCGCGCGCAGCCATCCGCTGGTGCTCAAGAATCCCGAGCCCTTCGTGCTGTTTTCCAACTTCGGTGCCGCCGCGCTGGAGTTCGAAATCCGGGTGTTCCTGGCCGATATCATGAACGGCAGCGCCGTGCAGAACGACATTCGTTTCGCCGTGCTGGAAAAATTCAACGGCGAGCATATCGAAATCCCCTCGACACCGCGTGCGGTCGTCGAGGCCCACAAGCCCAAGGCCTGGCCGACCGACGACGACAAGATCGAGGCCGACTTCGCCGAGCAGGAACAGGCCAAGGTGGAGGCCGCGGCCGAGGCGAAAAAGCTCGCCAAATCAGGACGCAAGCTGCGCAAGCCGGATCCCGATTAGACCGGAAGCCGGCGAAGCCGAAGCCAATTGCGGCATGAATGCGGCATTCAGTTGCGGTTCAGCTTCCATCTCATATAAGCTCCCATGCAAAGGCGAAAATGCCTTGCGTAATGCAACAGAGGCGGTGGGAACACCGATATTGCAAATGTGGAAGTCTCTCGTCGCTGCCGTCGCCCTGTTCGCCGTGAGCGGCTGGGCCCATGCCGCAAGCGCGGTCAACAAGGACGCCGAGACCCGCACGCTGATCGTGACGGAAGGCGGCAGCAAGACCGACCTTGCGCTGGCCGGCGGTGAAACCGTCGAATTCTGCCAGAATGGCTGCTTCGTCACCTTGCCCAATGGCGACCTCGAAGCGCTGACGGGTTCGGAAACCGTCGAGATCTCCGGCGGCGTCGCCCGCATCAAGTAATCCTGGCGGCGTGATTGGAGAGGCCGGGCATTTGTCCGGCCTTTTATCGTTTCCGGTAGCGGTTGCTTAACAATGACGCCGGAAATACCACCGCGACAGCCGCCCACAACCGTGCGTTTTAACGTTCGCTACGCCATACCCCGCTATACCAGCCCCAAGACGCCGGAACACGGCGCTCAACGAGATTCCGGTTTCCCGGATCAAATGGCGGCAGGGGCAGGACGTACATGGATGCGCGGTCGGACAGGAACGCAATACCGCTTGCGGTCGATCTCGACGGCACGCTGATCGCAACCGACCTGTTGTGGGAAGGACTATTCATCCTTCTTAAGAAGAACCCGCTCTATATCTTCCTCGTGCCGTTCTGGGCGGCTGGCGGACCGGCGCGGCTGAAGCAGGCGATCGCGCAGCGCATCGACATCGATCCCGCGTCGCTGCCTTATCGCGAGCTATTGCTCAACCGTCTTCGCGCCGAACATGCCGAGGGCCGCAAGATCGTGCTGGCGACCGGCACGCCGCGCAAATTCGCCGACGCCATATCGGCTCATCTCGGCATTTTCGACCGGGTGCTGGCCACCGACGGTTTCGACAATCTCACCGCGGGCAGGAAGCGCGCCTCGCTGATAGCAGCCTATGGCGACGGCGGTTTCGACTATGCCGGCAACAGCCGCCATGACCTCCAGGTCTTCGACGCTGCCCGCAATGCGATTGTCGTCGCACCCGACCGCCATGCCGCGCGCTGGCAGGCGGCGCGTGGCGCCGAAACGATGCCGGCGCCGAAGCCGACATTGCGGACCGTCGTCAAGATGCTGCGCGTGCACCAGTGGCTGAAGAACTCGCTGATCGCCGTACCGATGGTGCTCTCGCACGAATATTTCAATTCCAACATGATCTGGGAATGCCTGCTGGCGTTCGTGTCGTTCAGCGCCGTGGCGTCGGCGATCTACATCCTCAACGATTTCTTCGATCTGGCGCTCGACCGCAAGCACGTCACCAAACGCAACAGGCCGTTCGCCAGCGGCGCGCTGTCGATCCCCTTCGGCCTTGGGGCTATCGCGGTGCTGCTGGCGATCGGCATCGGCACCGGGCTCTTTCTGTCGCTCGAATTCCTGGCCGTGCTTGGCGGCTACATGGTGGTCACGACGGCCTATTCGCTGTCGTTCAAACGCATGCTGCTTGTCGACGTGCTGACGCTTGCCGGCCTCTACACGATCCGCGTGCTCGCCGGCGCGGCCGCGACCGGCGTCGACGTCTCGTTCTGGCTGCTCGCGTTCTCGATCTTCTTCTTCCTATCGCTGGCGCTGGTGAAGCGTTTTGTCGAATTGCGCACCACCGCCATTCCGCCCGGCGAGCGCATCGCAGGACGGGGTTATCGCACCGAGGACCAGGAGATCATCGCCCAGGCCGGCATGGCTTCGGCCTTCTCCTCTGCTCTCGTGCTGGCGCTCTACATGGACAGTGTCGCGGTGCGCGAACTCTATCCGCACCCATGGCTGATCTGGCCGCTGCCGCCGATCGTGCTCTACCTCACCATGCGGGTCTGGATCCTGGCGCGCCGCGACGAAATGCATGACGATCCGGTCGTCTTCATCATCCGCGACTGGCGCAGCCAGATCGTGGTGCTGATCGGCGCGGTGCTGCTGGTCGTCGGGGGCTGGTAGGCATGGCTGAACGCTTCCGCAGCTTTGGCCTTGCCACGCCGCCGGCGCCAAGGGCGATCCAGGCCGACGATGCTATCGCGTTGCTGAAGGCTGGTCAGGCCGGGGAAGCCTCGTTGCTTGCCTATGGCAATGGCCGTTCCTATGGCGATTCCTGCCAGAACCAGGCCGGCGCGGTGGTCGACATGCGATCCCTGAACCGCATTCGCGGCTTCGATGCCATGACCGGTGTGCTCGAAGCGGATGCCGGCGTGTTGTTGTCCGACGTTATCGCACACGCAGCACCCCACGGCTTCTTTCCGGCGGTGGTTCCGGGAACGCAATTCGTCACGCTTGGCGGCGCCATCGCCAATGACGTGCATGGCAAGAACCATCATGGGCGCGGCACGTTCGGCTGCCATGTTGAGAGTTTCACGCTGCTGCGGTCCGATGGAAAGACCTATCGCTGCTCGGCCACCGACAATCCGCGCCTGTTTGCGGCGACCCTCGGCGGCATGGGGCTGACCGGCCTGATCCTGTCGGCCTCGATCCGGCTGATGCGGGTTCCTTCGCTCGACATCGTCGAGAAGGCAACGCCATTTCGCGACCTCGGCGAATTCTTCGATATCGCCGAGGCGGCGGACCAGGCCAATGAATATGCCGTGGCCTGGATCGATCAGCTCGCGGGCGGTCGCCACAGCGGGCGCGGCCTTTTGTTTACAGGCAACCACGCCGAGCATGGCTCGCATACGGCCGCGCGGGCCGGCGGCAATCTGTCGGTGCCGTTCCAGCCGCCCTTCAACGTGCTCAACCGCCCGTTCCTGACCGTTTTCAACGCCGCCTACCGGTGGAAGAAGGGTCGGACGACAGTGCCGCGCCAGAGCGGTTACCAGGGTTTCTTCTTCCCCCTCGACGGCGTGCGCGACTGGAACCGGCTCTATGGCCCCAATGGACTGTTCCAGCACCAGAGCGTGGTGCCGGAGGAGGCTGCGCGCATCGTCGTGCCGGAACTGCTCGCCGCCGCCAGGCGGGCCGGGCAGGGATCTTTCCTGACCGTACTGAAGCGCTTCGGCGCGGTCCGCTCGCCGGCACTGCTGTCGTTTCCGCGGCCGGGCTATACGCTGACGCTGGATTTCCCCAACAGGGGGGCGGCGACGTTTGCCCTGCTCGGCGAGCTCGACCGCATCACCGTCGCGGCCGGAGGGGCGGTCAATCCTTACAAGGATGCGCGCATGGCGGCTGCGACCTTCGCCGCCTCCTTCCCGGACTGGCCGCGCCTGGACGCGCTGCGCGACCCTGTCTTCATGTCTGACTTCTGGGCGCGCACGGCTGGGAGCATCGACCTGCGGCGGCGTGGCGCCGAGGCTGCCGAATAGCTAAAATTGAAATGATTCATGGTTATCGAGTGCTTAACGACAAGATTTACTCAAAACATGCTTGTGAGTTCACGAAATCTTTTGGGGTTTGTATTACTCCACGTCACGGGGCGGGCGCGCTGACATGAAATATATCGTCTTCATTCTATTTACGGTCATGACCAATGCCGCTGCGCAGCTCATGCTGAAGCAGGGCATGATGTCGCTTGGGCCGATCTCGTTCGAGGGTGCCAACCCGCTGGTCAAGCTGCTGCAGATCGTCTTCAGCCCATGGGTGTTCCTGGGGCTCTGCACCTTCGTGATTTCCATGGCCTCGCATCTTTATGTGCTGTCCAAGGTCGAGCTTTCCTTTGCTTATCCCTTCCTCAGCCTCGCCTATGTCGCCGTCGCCATCTTCGCCTATTTCGTCTTCCGCGAGGACCTCAACGGCTGGCGCATCGCCGGCATCGCCTTCATCTGCGTCGGCACTGTGCTGATCGCGCAAAGTGGTCGCGGGCACGAAGAGGAAACGGCTTCCCTTTCGTCCGACAGGATTCACAGCGAGACCGTTCGATGAGACATGTTATCTTTGGTGGTGACGGATTCGTTGGCCGCCACCTTGCGCCCAAGCTTGTGGCCGATGGCGAAGAGGTTGTCGTTGCCGACATCGTCAAAAGCGACCTTGCGCATTACCGCAACGTCCGCTTCGTCACGTGCGACGTCACCGATCCGGCGTCGGTCGCTGCTGTCGGGCTCAAGGCCGGCGACATGGTCTACAATCTGTCGGCCAAGATGCTGTCGCCGATCCAGGTGCGCGCCAAGCGGCACGATTTCTTCTTTCCGGTGAATTTCAACGGCACCGAACACATCATGCAGGCCATGGACAGAGCCGGCGCGCCCAAGCTCGTCCACTACACGACCGACATGATCTACGGCCACACGGTCACCCAGCCGATGACCGAGGACCATCCGGTCGCGCCGCTCGGCGAATATGGCTGGTCGAAGCAGAAGACCGAGGAACTGGCAGCCGTTTGGCGCATGCGCGGCATGTCGATCTCGCTGTTTCGCCCCCGCCTGATCATCGGGCCTGGCCGGCTCGGCATCCTGGAAAAACTGTTCAAGCTGATCGACTGGAATTTTCCGGTGCCGATGATCGGCTCGGGCAGGAACCCCTATCAGTTCATTTCAGTTTTCGATTGCGCGGAAGCTGCCCGCGCGGCCTGGAAAGCCGGCGTGCCGAACGAGGCCTATAATCTCGGCTCGCTCAATCCGCCGCCGGTCAAGAAGCTGCTTGGCGACCTGATCAGGCATGCAGGCTCCAAATCGATCCTGATCCCGACGCCGGGGTGGGCGGTCAAGCGCACGCTCGATCTGCTCGATCTCATGAATATGCCGATCATGGATCCGGAGCAGTATCTGATCGCGGACGAGGAGTGCGTGCTCGACGTGTCCAAGGCCGAGCGGCAACTCGGTTGGGTGCCGCAATATCGCGACGAAGACATGCTGATCGCCGCCTACAGCGAGTACCGCGCCAAGAAGGCCGGGCATGCCGTCGCCACCAACCATGTGCCCGCCGAATAGCCGAACAGTTTTATGGCGCACGACAATGGTCGTCAGCGCGGACAGGAGATTGAAATGACCGTCATGGCCAAGCCCGAACAGACGAACACGCGTACCATGGTCAACGCGCCGGCGCTGTCGCCCGCCACCATCGCCAAGCCCGACCTGATCAGCGTCGAGCAGGCCAAGGCGATGGACGTCGCGGCAATGACCGACCTGTTCAAGGCGCATCTCAATCCCGGCCAACTGCATTTCATGAAGCTGCTCGGCTTCCACAAGATCAAGATCGAGCGCGCCGAGGGCATGTTCTACATCGACCAGAACGGCCGCAAGATTCTCGATTTCTTCGGCGGCTTCGGGTCGCTGGCCTTCGGCCACAACCATCCGCGCATCCTGGAGGCGCGCAAAAAATTCCAGGAGGAGAAGCGCCAGGAAATCGCCATCGCCTTCATGTCGCAGTATGCGGCGGCATTGGCGCACAACCTCGCCAAATGCTCGCCCGGCGATCTCGACATGGTGTTCCTGGGCTCGTCCGGCTCGGAGGCCATGGAAGCGGCGGTGAAACTCGCCGAGCGCGCCGCCGGCCCCAAGAGGCCGAAGATCGTCTATGCCGAGAATTCCTTCCACGGCAAGACCAAGGGCGTGCTCGGCATCACCGACGGGCAGCTCTACCGCGCCGACTTCAAGATGGCGGACAATACGGTACGCATTCCCTTTGCCGACATCGATGCGGTCGAGCGCCTGTTCCGCTCCGATCCGGAGGTCGGCGTCATCGTGCTCGAAACCATCCAGGGTGGCGGCGGCATCATTCAGGCACCTGCCGAGTACTGGCAGAAGCTGCGCGCGCTGTGCGACCAGTACGGCGTGCTGTGGGTTGCCGACGAAGTGCAGTGCGGCTATGGCCGCTCGGGCCGGTTCTACGCCTTCGAGCATTACGGCGTGGTGCCCGACGTGACGGCACTGGCCAAGTCGCTCGGTGGCGGCAAGGCCGCGGTCGGCGCCATGATCGCGCGCCGCGAGGTTTACATGAAGGCCTACGGCACGCCGAAGACGGCAATGATCCATGCCATGGCCACCTTCGGCGGCATGGGTGAAGCCTGCGTCACCTCGATCGAGGGCCTCAACGTGCTCTATGACGAGGGGCTGATCGATAACGCCGCCATCACCGGCGATTATTTGCTCACGCGCCTGCAAGCGCTCAAGGACAAATATCCCAAGATCATCAAGGATGTGCGTGGCAAGGGCTTCATGGTCGGGCTTGAGTTCCACGACTTCTCCCAGACCCTGCCGATGGTGCTGCGCCCGATCGTCAGCGTGCTCGACGACAAGCTGAAGGGCTCGCTGTCCGGTTTCGTTGGGGCGCTGTTGCTGCGCGACTACGACGTGCTCGTCGCCTTCACCGAATACAACCGTAACGTCATCCGGCTCGAGCCGCCGCTGATCTGCCAGCGCGAGCATGTCGACCGCTTCGTCGATGCCTTCGACAGCCTGTTGTCGCGTGGCATCGCCGGAATCGTGAAGGATTTCGTCAAAAGCCAAGTCCGTTAAAACGAAGCGCGCTGAGTAGACCATGCTGACCAAGTCGCCCGCTCCGCAAAACCAGCTCGACCGGCTCACCGAGGCCGGCCTGGCGTGGGGCGAGGGGACCTATGCAAGGCTCGCAGCCCCGATCGGCGCGGCGGCCTTCGCGCTCTACATCCTTTTGACCGCGTTCACGGCATGGGTGATGCCCGACGCCAATTGGGACATGCTGCCCTATCTCGCAATATCGGAGGAAGGCACCTATCCCGATGCGCAGGCGTTGCATGACTATGCCTATAGCACCGTCAAATCCGGCGTATCGGCCGGCGACTACAAGACGCTGACCGACGATGGCGGCGGCTTCCGCAGCCACATGACGGAGAATGCCGCCGACTTCCATTCGCTGCTCGGCATGTACCGGATCAAGTTCCTCTATGCCGAGATCCTGTCGACGCTGAGCTCGGTGATGTCGCCGGTCGAGGCGATGCGCCTGGTGCAAGTGTTCTCGGTGCTGCTGTTCGGCGCGATCACGCTGCTCTGGCTGCGTTCGCAAAACGCGTTGGCCCTGGCGCCGGTGGTCGGCGCGGTGCTGATCATGGCCGATTTCGGCGATGCGGCGCGTGCCTCGACGCCGGACCTGCTGACGTCGGCGCTGCTGCTCGGTGGGCTCTACGCCTACATCAGGGGCCGCGAGGCGGCGACGGCGGTCCTGCTCTTTCTCGCCTTCATTGTGCGGCCGGACAATATTGTTTTCCTTGCTGTTTTCGCGGTGCTGCTGGTCGTCTTCCGGCAGAAGGCATGGGGCGCGCTGGCCGGCTTCGCCGCGTCTTTCGTTGCCTATTTCGCCATTTCGCACTGGGCCCATCATCCCGGCTGGTGGCCGCATCTTTGGTTCTCCAGCATCGAACAGCACTATAATATGGACGGGTTCGAGCCGGCCTTCTCGGTCATCGCCTATCTCAGGGCGTTCGCCGCGTCGCTGCTGCGCGCCGTCAATTTGAACAGCTGGGTCGGCGTTTCGGTGCTGGCGCTGGCGGGCTGGTATGCGGCGAGCCGTGCCGGCTTCCAACTCGACCGCCGTGCCGGCATCCTGTTCGCCGCACTGGTGCTTGGCGCGCTGGCGAAGTTCACCGTCTTCCCGATCCACGACACGCGGATCTATTTCCCGCATCTGATCCCGCCATTCCTGCTGCTGGCAACGCCGTTCATGGCACTGTGGGCAGCTATTGCCCGCAGCCAGCATCGCGAGGCGCTGCAAATCGTTCCCGGAGACAAGCCATGAGTTCGCTATCCAGCCTGGTACGCATCGCGCTGTCGCTCGGTCTTCCGGCAGGTCTGCTCGATCGCGGACCGTCGCTGCGCGGCACGAAATTCCTCGCCAAGGCGGCGCTGAAAGCACGCTTCGGCGGGGCAGGACGGCCGTTCCAGATGGTCAATGTCGGCGCCTGCGACGGCGCGCTGTTCGATGACGTGACGCCTTGGCTGCACAGGATTGCCGGCGCGCGCGCCATGCTGGTCGAGCCGATCCCGTACAATCAGAAGCGGCTGCGCGCCAACTATCCCGACACGGGCCGCTTCATCATCGAGCCCGTGGCTGTCACAAAAGCCAAGGGCACGATCACCGTTCACACTTTCGATGCCGCGGCGCTCGAAGCCGGCACGCTGCCGATCGAGTTCATCGGCTGCTCGTCGGTCACCGACACCAATCTGATGTCGGGCAAGAATGCCTGGGGCGAGGCCGACGCCAACTTCAACAAGTTCGCACCGCACCTTCGGGATATCGAGGTGCCGTCGGAAACGCTGCAGACGCTGCTCGATCGCAACGGCATCAGCCATATCGACGCCTTCCTCGTCGATTGCGAAGGCGCCGACTGGGTCGTCTTCGAACAGCTCGATCTCAAGCGCTATCGTCCGGGCATGATCAAGGTCGAGGTCGGCGCACTGCCGGCCTCGGAGATCGGCCAGGTCGTGGTCAAGCTGAAGACGGCGGGCTACCAGGTCGGGTTCCAGGCCGAGGATGTCTGGGCCTTCGCCTGAGGATCACGATTCTCCAGATCATGTAGGGGTCGCGCCGCACCAGCGGCGTGTCGCAAACAGGCGGTAGCGTGGTCGCTGTCGCCTGCATATTGTGCGCCGATCAAACGGGCGCCGACGCTGCCCGCAAACGCTTTTGGAGTCGCGGGCAATGGCAGAGTTTCCGAAAAAGGCGAAGGTCGTCATCATAGGCCTCGGCGGCATCGTCGGCGCGTCGATCGCCCATCATCTGATCGAGCGTGGATGGGACGACATCGTCGGCATCGACAAGTCGGGCATCCCGACCGATATCGGTTCCACCGCGCATGCCTCCGACTTCTGCTACACGACCAGCCACGACTTCCTGTCCTGCTGGACGACGCTTTATTCCATCGATTTCTACGAGAAGATGGGCCACTATGCGCGCATCGGCGGCCTTGAAGTCGCGCGCGTCGGCGACGACGGCCGCATGGGCGAGATCAAGCGCAAGATCGCTTCTGCGAAGGCTTTTGGCACACGTGCACGCCTGATCGAACCGGCCGAGATCAAGGAAAAATTCCCGCTGATCGAAGAAGGGATGGTGCAGGGCGGGCTCTGGGATCCCGATGCGGGCCTGGTGATCCCGCGTTCGCAGACTGTCGCCGGCAAGCTGGTCGACCAGGCGGAAGCTTCGGGCAAGCTCAAATCCTTCGCCAACACGCCGGCCAGGTCGCTCGTCGTCAAGGACGGCCGGATCAGCGCCGTGGTGACCGATCGCGGCACCATCGAAGCCGATTATGTCATCGTCTGCGCCGGTATCTGGGGCCGTCTGATCGCGGAAATGGTCGGCGAGGATCTGCCGGTCATGCCAATCGACCATCCGCTGACCTTCTTCGGTCCCTATAATGAGTTCGCCGGCACCGGCAAGGAGATCGGCTGGCCGCTGCTGCGCGACCAGGGCAACTCGGCCTACATGCGCGACACCGGCGATCCCAAGACCGCCGAGGGCGGCCAGATCGAGTGGGGCTATTACGAAGAAAACAATCCGCGCCTCTGCCATCCGCGCGACCTGCTTGAGAAGGACCAGGCCCGGCTATCGCCATCGCAGCGCGACCTCGACATGGAGCAGATCCTGGCACCGCTCGAGCGCGCCATGGAACTGACGCCGATCCTGGGCGAACTCGGCTACAATGAAAGCCATTCCTTCAACGGCCTCTTGCAGGTGACGGCCGATGGCGGACCGTCGATGGGCGAAAGCCAGAAGGTGAGGGGGCTCTGGTATGCGGTCGCCATCTGGGTCAAGGACGGCCCCGGCATGGGCAAGCTGATCGCCGATTGGATGACGGACGGCCGCACGGAAATCGACCACCACGCCATCGACTATGCGCGCTTCTATCCGCACCAGACGAAGGAACAGTTCATCTGGGACCGCTGCACCGAAACGGCGATGAAGGTTTACAATCCCGCGGTGCATCCGCGCGAGCCGTTTTCCAAGGCCCGCAACATCAGGCGTTCGCCGTTCTGGGAGCGCGAGAAGGAGCTCGGCGGCTACTTCATGGAACTGGGCGGATGGGAGCGTGCTCACGGCTATGCCGCCAACGAGCATCTGCTGGAGAAATACGGCAACCGCGTGCCGGTGCGCGAGAACGAATGGGACAATCGCCATTTCTGGCGTGTCTCCAACGCCGAACATCTGGCGATGAGCGAGGATTGCGGCATCGTCAACCTGTCGCATTTCTCGATGTATGACATCGAGGGACCCGACCACGTCGCGTTGCTGGAGTGGCTTTGCGCGGCCAAGATCGGCGGTGACAACAATATCGGCAAGGGCATCTACACCCACTTCCTCGATGAGGAAGGCATGGTGCGCGCCGACTTCACCGTCATCCGCATGGCGGACCGCTGTCGTTTGATCGACGGCGCGGACGCCGGCCCGCGCGACTTCCAGTACATGCGCCGCACAGCGCAGGACAAAGGTTTTGATGTCACCATCACCGACGTGACGGAGAAATTCGTCACCATCGGCATCTGGGGTCCGAATGCCCGTGCCACCCTGCAGAAAGTGGTCGAGAACCCCGAGGGTCTTTCGCTCGAGAATTTTCCGTTCGCGGCGATCAAGCCGGTCAGGATCGGCGGCAAGGACGTCACCGCCTTCCGCATCTCCTATGTCGGCGAGCAGGGCTGGGAACTGCACATGCGCTACGAGGACGGTCTCGCCGTCTGGGATGCGCTGCGCTCGACCGGCGTGATGCCGTTCGGCGTCGAGACCTATGCCAACACGCGCCGCATGGAAAAGAGCCTGCGACTGCAGAACGCCGACCTCTTGACCGAGTACAATCTGCTCGAAGCCGATCTCGCGCGTCCGAAGGTCAAGGAGAATGATTTCTGCGGCAGGGCCAAGCATCTGGAATACCGCGCCCGCGAGCACCAGCCGGCCATGCTGTGCACGCTGGTGATGACCGAGAACACCGATTCCAAGGGCGTCGCCCGCTATCCCCTCGGCATCATGCCGGTGATGGACCCCGAGACGGGCGAAACGCTGGTCGACGATCTCGGCCGCCGGTCCTTCACTTCCTCGGTCGCCTACGGCCCGACCATCGGCAAGAACATCGCGCTCGCCTATCTGCCCTGGGCATATGCCCAGGAAGGCCGCAAGCTGGCTGTCGAATATTTCGGCGAGACATACCCAGTCGAAGTCGCGGCTGTCGGTTACAAGCCGCTCTATGATCCGGAGAATCTGAAGCCGCGCAGCTGATTGCCGGGCAGAACGGAGCGATTGCAAAAGCCTGGCCTTCGAGCCGGGCTTTTGTCTTTTTAACCGAGCGGTTTTCGCTTACCCTTGCGGCATGTCTGCTTTCCCGTGTGCAAGACATCTGCTTTCCGGCTGCGCCGCGCTGGCACTGACGCTCTGGCTGACGCCGGGATCGCGCGCGGACGAGCCGGTCGATGTCGAGCTGGTGCTGGCGGTCGATGTCTCGCTGTCGATGTCGGCGGACGAGCTCGAAATCCAGCGCCATGGCTACGCAGCGGCGCTGACACATGACAATGTATTGCAGGCGATCGCCAATGGCTCCTATGGCAAGATCGCCGTCACCTATGTCGAATGGGCCGGCACCAGCTGGCAGCGTGTCATCGTGCCTTGGACGGTCATCGCCAACCGTGACGATGCCGAGCGGGTGGTCGCACAAATGTCGGCGCATCCGCCCGACAGCGCGCGGCGCACCTCGATATCCGGCGCGCTGGAGTTCGGCAGCGACCTTTTCGCCGAAAGCGGCTACCAGGGGACCAAGCGGGTCATCGACATTTCCGGCGACGGGCCCAACAACCAGGGCGCGCCGGTCAACCTCACCCGTGACAGGGTGGTCAGGCAAGGCATCGTCATCAACGGCCTGCCGCTGATGACCCGCGGCGGCTTTTCCGGCGCCTACGACGTCAACGATCTCGACCGCTACTACAGCGACTGCGTCATCGGCGGCCCGGGAGCCTTCATGATCCCGGTCAACGACTGGACGCAATTTCCCGAAGCCATCCGCCGCAAACTGGTGCTGGAGCTTGCCGGCCCGGCGTCACCGCAATGGGCGGCCGAGAAGGCGGATCGTCCGCCAGTCGTGCTGGCGCAGGAAAAGCCCGCCAGCGATTGCCAGATCGGCGAGAAAATGTGGCGCAACCGGAGCTGGATGCCGGACAGCCGCTAGAGACCCAGGCGCAGGTGGGAGGAGGCATTGGCAAACTGATCGGCCCGCGCTATCCAGCCGGTGGGGGCCACGGTCGAACCGAGGAAACATCAGATGAAGCGCCTTGCCGTCCTGACAGCTGTCGCGTCCGTGCTTTTTGCAGATGGCGCCAGCGCCCAATACAACGACCAGCCGGCCTGCGTCATGTTCGAGCACGCGAATTTTCGCGGGCGGTCGATCGAAATGGCGCCCGACGATTCGGTGAGCTTTCGCGGTGGTCAGTTCTGGAACGATCGTGTTTCTTCGGTGTTCGTCAGCCGCGGCTGCACGCTCGTGGCCTATGAGGATACGCGGATGGGCGGCCGTTCGATAGAGATCGGCCGCAGAGCCCGCTATCTCGGAGGCAACTGGAACGATCGCATCTCGTCCGCCGAGTGCGTCTGCGACGGTTAAAATATCCTGGATTCAGGCAGCAGGTAGCCATTGGGTCATTTGGCTGCCGGGCCGGCTGCGTGTCTCAGGCCAACCCGACACGCGCTTCACCATGCTGTTGATTGACAAGGTCGCCGGTGTCTGTGAACTATTTCCCCCAAGAGAAACAAAAGGGGAACCGACATGAACAGAATCGCCATTTTCGCCGCAACATTGACACTTGCCGCCGGCCTGTCCGCGCCGGTGATGGCCGCCACGTCGGTCACCATCGGCATCAGCGGCTGGACCGGCTTCGCGCCGCTGACGCTTGCCAAGCAGGCAGGCCTCTTCGAGAAACACGGCCTCGACGTGACCTTGAAGAAGGTGCCGCAGGCCAGCCGTCCGCTCGCCATCGCCAGCGGCGACCTGCAATGCGCCGCCACCACGGTCGAGACCTGGCTGGTGTGGAACGCCAGCGGGGTGACCACCAAGCAGATCTTCCAGCTCGACAAATCCTACGGCGCCGACGGCATCGTCGTGCGCAACGACATCAAGACCGTCGCCGATCTCAAGGGCAAGAATGTCGCGTCCTCGGCGCCGGGCACGTCACCCTATTTCATGCTCGCCTGGGTCCTGAACAAGAACGGCATGTCGACCAAGGATGTCACCGTCGTCAACCTTGAGCCGGACGCGGCGGCGCAAGCCTTCCTTGCCGGCCAGAACGATGCCGCGGTCACCTATGAGCCGTTCATCTCGGCGGTGCGCGACAAGGCCGACCAAGGCCATATCCTGGCGACCACGCTCGACTATCCGATGGTCCTCGACACGGTCGGCTGCACGCCGGAATTCCTCAAGGCCAACCCGGATGCCGCCAAGGCGCTCGCCGACAGCTATTTCGAGGCGCTCGACCTGATCAAGAAGGATCCGCAGAGATCCTACGAGATCATGGGCGCCGATGTGAAACAGTCTGCCAAGGAATTCGAGGATTCGGCGAAGTACCTGAAATGGGCCGACAAGGCCGAAAACAAGCAGTTCTTCACCAAGGAATTCCAGGATTTTTCCAAGACCGCCGGCGATCTGCTGCTGCAGATGGGGCTGATCAAGGAAGCGCCCGACGTCGGGACGTTGGCCGACACCAGCGCGGTGGCGAACTGACGAACAGCCTTTGCCCATGAAGCGACGGCGCCTGGCGCCGCCGCTTTCCCACGGACAAATTTGAGCATGGGGACGAAATGACGATGCGGACGATCTGACGATGCGCCCCCTGCATCCGGTCGCGCCGGGCCTCCGAACCGTGCTCGGCATTTCCTTCTTCGTGCTGTTTGTGGCGTTCTGGGCGTGGATCACACTTGGCGGGCACGTCAACCGCATCTTCCTCGCCGACCCGCTGTCAATGCTGCGAGACGGCTGGCGGCTGCTGGTCGAGGACCGTTTCTGGCTCGACATATTGATCACCATCTGGCGGGTCTTCGGCGGTTTTGTGCTGGCGTCGGTCGTTGCCGTGCCGATCGGCATCGCGATGGGCGCCTGGAAGCCGGTGGAGGCGTTTCTCGAACCTTTCGTCTCCTTCGCCCGCTATCTGCCGGCATCCGCCTTCATTCCGCTGCTCATCCTGTGGGCCGGCATCGGTGAACTGGAAAAACTGCTCGTCATCTTCGTCGGCTCGGTGTTCCAGATCATCCTGATCATTGCCGTCAAGGTGGGGTCGACGCGGCGCGACCTGGTCGAAGCCGCCTATACGCTGGGCTCGACCAACAACGGCATCGTCAAACGGGTGATCATGCCGGCCAATGCGCCAGAAATCGCCGAGACGCTGCGGCTGGTGCTCGGCTGGGCCTGGACCTATGTCATCGTCGCCGAGCTGATCGGCTCGTCGTCGGGCATCGGCTATATGATCATCAACAGCCAGTCGCGGCTGGCGACCGGGCAGATCATCTTCGGCATCATCGTCATCGGGCTGATCGGGCTGTTGTCCGATTTTGCCTTCAAGGCGTTCAACCGCTGGCTCTTTCCGTGGAGCCTGGCGTGAGCAAGCTTCTTATCGAGGGCGTTTCGCGCACCTTTGCAGGCGTGCGCGGCGGACAGCCGGTCAGGGCGCTGATGCCGGTCGACATGGCGGTTGCCGCCAACGACTTCATCACCATTCTGGGGCCGTCCGGCTGCGGAAAATCGACATTGCTTAGGATCGTCGCTGGCCTCGAAGCGCCGAGCGAAGGCCGTGTGCTGCTCGACGGCAAGGCGGTGACGCGACCGGGACCGGATCGCGGCATGGTCTTCCAGTCCTACACGCTGTTTCCGTGGCTGACGGTGGCCGAGAATATCGCCTTCGGCCTGCGCAAACGCGGCACGGCGCAAAAGGAGCGCGACGGGGTCGTCGCTTCCTATGTCGATCTCGTCGGGCTGAAAGGGTTCGAGAACCATTGGCCGAAGCAGCTTTCCGGCGGCATGCAGCAGCGCACGGCGATTGCCCGGGCGCTGGCCAACGATCCCGAGATCCTGTTGCTGGACGAGCCGTTCGGCGCGCTCGACAACCAGACGCGCGGGCTGATGCAGGAATTGCTGCTCGGCATCTGGGAACGGCGCAAGAAGACGGTGCTGTTCGTCACCCACGACATCGAGGAGGCGATCTTCATGGCCTCGCGGGTGATCGTGATGACGGCGCGGCCCGGCAGCATCAAGTCGGATGTCGCCATCGACCTCCCGCATCCGCGCTATTACACGCTCAAAACCAGTCCGGAATTCTCCGCGCTGAAGGCGCGGCTGACCGAGGATATCCGCGTCGAGGCGATGCGGACGGCGCAGGCGTAGCCGACCGAGGCCTGACCGGCGGAATTGCGGGTCAGGCGGCCAGCAGCTGCTTGCGGTCGACGCGCTCCTGCTGCGGCGAGCGGGCGTAAAGCTCGCGGTAGCATTTGGAGAAATGCGAGGCCGAGACGAAGCCGCAGGCGACAGCCACCTCGACCACCGGCATCGACGACTGGATCAGCAGGTGCCGGGCGCGGTCGAGCCGGATTTCCAGGTAGTAGCGGGCAGGGGAGCGGCCCATCTCGGTGCGGAACAGGCGCTCGATCTGGCGCCGCGACAGGTCGACATGGTCGGCGATCTCGATCAGCGACAGCGGCTCGGAGAGGTTGCCTTCCATTAGCTCGATGATGGTCAGCACTTTCGAGTTCTGCACGCCGAGGCGGGCACGCAGCGGCAGGCGCTGGCGGTCGGTCGGGCTGCGCACGCGGTCGGTCAGCACCTGCTCGCAGACGCGGTTGACGAGGCTCTCGTCGAAATCGTCGCCGATCAGCTTCAGCATCATGTCGAGTGCTGCGGTGCCGCCGGCGCAGGTGTAGATGTTCTGGTCGATCTCGAAGAGGTCGGCAAAGACATTGGCCTTGGGAAACGCCTCGGAAAAGCCCGGCAGGTTTTCCCAATGAATGGCGCAGCGCTTGTTGGACAGCAGACCGGCGGCGGCGAGGATATGCGCGCCGGTGCACAGGCCGCCGACGGCGACACCGCGATTGTACTCTTCGCGCAGCCAGGCGAAGGCCGACTTGTTATGGTAGCGCTCGACATCGATGCCGCTGCAGACGATGGCCATGTTGGGCCGTTCAGGACCCGCCATCTTCTTGCGCTCCTCCTCGAGCGAGGTGTTGACGGCGCATTCGACACCGTTGGAGGCGCGCACCGGCTTGCCGTCGATGCTGGCCAGGCGCCAGCGATAGGCCTCGTAACCGAGCATGCGGTTGGCCGAACGCAGCGGGTCGAGCGCGGTCGCAAAAGCGATCATGGTGAAGTCGGGGACAAGAAAGAACACAAACGATC
The DNA here is from genome assembly GCF_000176035.2 of Mesorhizobium opportunistum WSM2075. Lineage (NCBI taxonomy): Bacteria > Pseudomonadati > Pseudomonadota > Alphaproteobacteria > Hyphomicrobiales > Phyllobacteriaceae > Mesorhizobium > Mesorhizobium opportunistum. The sequence continues at coordinate 3,946,017 of NC_015675.1, forward strand.
GCTTGATCGGATGCTTTACGGCGTTCAAGGGAACCTCACACAGCCATGACGCGAACAGGATGTCGCGAATAGCATAGCGTCATCAGGAAAAGCCATGCTTGTCAATCGGCTATGCCGCCTGGACGCGATTAAATTTGCGACATGGGTCGCAAATGGGCAATGCGATCGATGAACCCCGCGGGAGCGGGTGAGGTGGAAACAAAAACGCCGCCTCGGCCAAGGCCGGGCGGCGTTGCAGTCATGGGAGCAGCGGCAGGGACGCGCTGCCCCGAAGAAATCTTCAGGCGACGAAGCCGAGGCGTGCAGCAGCCATGGCGCCGGTCTGGCCGGGCATGGTGTTGGCGAGGCGCTGACGCTCGAGAGCGGTCGTCAGGTTCATTTCGCGGCGGGCGAAGAGGCGGGCAAAAAGCTTCATGATCATCTCCATTCGGTTGCTCAGACGGGTCGCCTTCGCTTGATGGAGTGGGGCAGCTCGTTTGCTGGCGGTGATATAGGCTTGTGTAAGCAGAAACTAAATCGCAAAAGCGAAGCGCTTGATATGAAAAGCGACATCAGATGCGACAAATTTGGGCATGATGCTCAGAATCTATTATTGTTTACAGCCGGTTAGTTCAAAATTCGGGATGCTATGCGGCTTGTTCATATGCGCCATGCAGCGGCAGCATGGCTCGTGAATTCATTTGAATGCAAATAAAATAGAGAAGGCCTGCCGGGCGGGTGGCGCGGCAGGCCTTCAGCATTTGATACACACGATTTACTTTGCTCCAGCCCAGGATCCGATGCCGTTGCGAATACCGGCCTTGGCGTCGGAGGCTTCAGGCCAGCCAATATCCTTTTGCAGTTCGATCGGCAGGGAACGGATGGCACGTTCGGTCTGGTAGCGGGCACGGGCCTCGCTGAATTCGGTCGCGATGCGGCCGAGGGACGACAGGATAGACATTTCATTCTCCCTTATGTGCCGGACAGGGGTGCCAGGCAGTGGCTGGTTACGTCATGTCTGTTTCAGCTTCATTTCATGTCGAATGCGGATCTGTGTCGTGTTGGTTTCATGATTGCATCTGGCAGCATCCTGCTTCGACAAGATTGACTATCCTCCCAAACTGATGTTCAATCAAACGAAATGGAATGATGCTTTGTATCAGAAAAATTGAAGGTCGATCGCCATGAACGCCCCACTCAATCATCCGCTGCCGCTGCTCGATCTCGACGTTTTGCGCACTTTCGTGGCGATTGCCGAGACCGGCAGCTTCACCACCGCCGCCAACGCCGTCTTCCGCACGCCGTCCGCGGTGTCGATGCAGATCAAGAAGCTGGAAGACATTCTCGGCCGCTCGGTGTTCGCGCGCGACGCGCGTTCGGTGACGCTCACCACGGACGGCGAGATGCTGCTGGGCTATGCCCGCCGGCTGTTGTCGATCAACCGCGAGGTGGTGTCGAAGTTCATCATCCCCGATATCGTCGGCGTGGTGCGGCTCGGTTCGCCGGATGACTATGGCGAGCGCGTGCTGCCGCATGTGCTGAAGCGCTTCGCGCAGTCGCATCCCTCGATCGCGGTCGACGTCACCATCGACCAGAGCAGCAACCTGCGCCGGCGCATGGACGACCGCGCGCTCGACATCACGCTCCTGACCAATTCCTACAAGACCAGCGCGCTCGGCGCCGAGGTGCTCTTGACCGAGCCGATCGTATGGGCCGGCGCCAAGGGCGGCTGCGCGCATCTGCGCGAGCCCTTGCCGGTGTCGCTATGGGAAGAGGGCTGCGCCTGGCGCGCCGGCGCGCTCGAAGCGCTGAGCCGCGAAGGGCGCAATTACCGCATTGCCTATATGAGCGCCCATACGGCCGGCCAGCGGGCCGCCATCATGTCCGACCTCGCCGTGGCGCCGCTGCCGAAGTCCTTCCTCGGCAACGACATGGTCGAACTCTGCCCGAAGGACGGCATGCCCGACATCGGCACTTACAATCTGGCCATGGTGGTGGCGCCGGACGCCAGCGCTCCGGTCAAGGCTGTCGCCGACCACATCCGTGCCACCTTCGAAGTGTTCCGGGAAACCGGCAAGTTCTGATCCGCCAGCGTGTGGGACTGAAAGCGCTACTCCGCCGCCTCGGCGGAGGGAGCTTCGAAGCTTGTTCTGGTGCCTTGGCTGATCGGTGCACCGACGTCGTTGAGGAACGTGACGATGTGCTGGCGCGCGCGGCGCGATTCCGGCATGTCGATCAGCGGCCAGACATGAAACATGCCTTCCTCGTACACGAGCTCGACATCAACGCCGGCTGCGCGCGCTTTTTGCGCGAAGATCAGATTGTCGGGTGTGAGGAGATCGCGCGAGCCCGTCAGAAGCAATGTCTTGGGCAACACCGAGAGATCGCCATAAACCGGACTGATATGCCAGTCGGTGGGAAGCATTCCGGCACTGTAGAGCCGGATCGCCTCCCGTCCGCCGGCAATGCCCAACCAGGGATCGTTCCTCTCCGCTTCGAAAACTTCGGGGTTTGCAAGCGAAACGTCGAGCCCTGGTGAAATCAGAACATGGCGCGATGGCGGCGGCAGACCCTGTTCGGCCGCCATCATGGTCAGCACCACAGCCATGTTGCCACCGGCGGAATCGCCCATGAAGACGATGTCCTCAGGGTCGGTCTCGTCGAGCATCCGGCGATAGACGTCGCCAACCATGCCGAACATGGCGTGGAAGTCATGCTCGGGAGCGATGGGATAGATCGGCACGGTGACGGCATAGCCCAGACGGTCGGCCATGTCGGCAATCAGGTGCCAATGATACGGCGTGATTTCAAAGACATAGGCGCCGCCGTGCAGGTAGAGAATCCGCTTTCGCTCACCGGCCTTGGGGGCGATCTCGTAGACCGGAAAGCCGTCGACGGTACTTGTCTGGATGTTGAGGCGCTGCTGCAGCGAGGCCGGCGGATGATGATCTTCGGTTTTGCGCGCGGCCGCGATCCAGCGCTGCAGGTTTTCCGGGCTGGAAAACGCCTTCTTGCGGCTGTGCCTGAGCACGAAGGAAACAACGTGGCTTTTCAAACTTGGCATGCGGATACACGAACTTCGGCGGCAGCCGACTAAGAGAATTCCTCTCTTTTTTGAAGATCGGGTGCTGGCCGAAAATGTCAAGATTTACGCCGTGTGCCACACGGTGGTGTGATCCGCCCGCATGGACGCTGAACCGCGATAAGCAGCGCGGTCAGCGGCGCGGCAAGAGTGCTGCGCGCAATCGGTTGCTGGTGGCCGCCGGGGACATGCGAGGTCTCCGGCGGATGCCGAGCAATTTGCATTTGTCGGCGAAGGTCATCAGCGTGGCGTACCCAGAAGCAGCGAGGTGAGCGCGGCCTGCGGGTCATTCTGCGGCGATGCCGGCCAACCAATGTCCTTCTGGACATGCGCCGGCAGGCTGTTCAGCGCGCGGGTCGCCTTGTTCCTGGCGTGGGCCTGCCTGATGGTCGCACCGAAGCGGCCGAGATTTTCGAACATCGACATTTTCATCTCCCTTGAAGAGCAGCGGCGGCCGAGGGTTTGTCCTTGGCCGCCGTGCGATGCCGGGTAAATGCGCCTGCCATGTATCGGATTGATTTCGCGAAAACAGCGGTTTGGTTTCCGGATTTGGCGATCCGGAAACATTTGCATACAAATGAATTGAATGCGTAAGGGCGCGGCCTATTCGCGGCCGCGCCTTGCCGCGTGGCCTTCGCGTGAGCGCCGGCGCGGTGTGGTGTCGCCGGCGACGCCATCCTCGCTGACCGTCTTGCGTGGCGGCAGTTTCACCGCCGCCGACAATTTCGGGAACGGATCGACCTTGTTGGGCAGCGCCATGGCGTAGACGAAATGCTCCTGGAATTTCGGCTCCAGCGCGGTCTCGATCTTCTCGATCTGGCTCACCGTCTCCTCGATCTCGCGGCGATAGCCGCGATTGAGCAGCGCCATGCGCGCACCGGCGCCGGCGGCGTTGCCGACGGCCGAGACCTTGTCGAGATCGCAATCGGGGATCAGGCCCAGCACCATGGCGTATTTCGGGTCGATGAAGGAACCGAAGGCGCCAGCGAAGTGGATGCGGTCGACATGCTCGGTGTTCTGCTTTTCCATCAACAGCTTGGTGCCGGCATAGAGCGCCGCCTTGGCGAGTTGGATCGCGCGCACGTCGGTCTGGGTGATGGTTATCTTGGGCCCATCTTCCTTTGACGCAGAGCCTTCCTTCAGCACATAGGAGAAGGTGCGGCCATTGGCGACGACCCGCGGTGAGCGCGCGGCCAACGATCCGTCGACGACGCCATCCTCGGAAATGATGCCGGCGAGATACATCTCGGCCACGATCTCGATGATGCCGGAGCCGCAGATGCCGGTGACGCCGGTCGCCTGCACACTGTCGAGGAAGCCCGGTTCGTCGGACCACAGTTCGGAGCCGATGACGCGGTATTTTGGCTCCAGCGTCTCCGGATCGATACGCACGCGCTCGATGGCGCCGGGGGCGGCTCGCTGGCCGCCGGAGATTTCAGCACCTTCGAAGGCGGGACCGGTCGGAGAAGAGGCGGCCACGACCCGCGCGCGGTTGCCGAGCACGATCTCTGCATTGGTGCCGACATCGACGATCAGCATCATCTCGTCCTGGCGGTGCGGGCCTTCCGACAGTGTCACCGCCGCCGCGTCGGCGCCGACATGGCCGGCGATGCAAGGCAGCATGTAGAGCCGGGCGCCCTGGTTGAGCTTCAGGCCGATGTCGGAGGCTTTGATGCGCACCGCTCCGGAGACGGCGAGCGCGAAGGGGGCGCCACCGAGTTCGGTCGGGTCGATGCCGAGGAACAGATGGTGCATGATCGGATTGCCGACGAAGACGGAATCCAGGATGTCGTTACGCTGGACGTTGCCTTCCGCGCAGACCTTGTCGACGAGGCTGGAGATCGCCTCACGCACGGCGACCGTCATGCCTTCGCGGCCGTCCGGGTTCATCATCACGTAGGAGACACGGCTCATCAGATCCTCGCCGAAGCGGATCTGCGGGTTCGACGTGCCCGACGAGGCGGCGACGCGGCCGGACAGCAACGACACCAGGTGCATGGCGATGGTGGTCGAGCCGATATCGCAGGCGAGACCATAGGCCTCGTTCTTGAGGCCCGGCCACAGCGCGATGACCCGCGCGATGTCGCTGTCGGCATCCTTGTGGATGGCGGCCGTGGCGGTCCAGTTGCCCTTGCGCAATATGCCCTGCACCTGCGGCAGCAGGTAGAAATCGAATTCGAGGTTTTTGAAGCCCCAGTCTTTCATCAGCGCGATCTTGAGCCGATCGAGGTCGCCTGATGGATTGTGCATGTCGGGCTCTTCGATCTCGACATAGCACATGCGGATCGCCGTATCGCGGGCGATCACCCTGGTGTCGGCGTCCTTGCGGATGGTCTGCGCATTGATGACCGTATCCTGCGGTACGTCGATGACGAGGTCGCCGAGAATCTGCGCCGAGCAGGAGAGGCGGCGCCGTTCGGGCAGGCCGCGCACGCGCTCGTAGCGCTCTTCCTTCGGACCCTTGGGCGAAATGTGGTCGTTGGACGAGACGATCTTGTGCTTGGCGAAATTGCCTTCCTGCACCTCGACTTGGCAGCGTCCGCACGTTGCGCGCCCACCGCACACGCTTTCGACATAGACGCCAAGCTGGCGCGCGGCATCCAGAACCGGCGTGCCGACAGGAAACCGCCCGCGCTTGCCCGACGGCATGAACAGCACGAGCGGATCGGTGATGTTTGCAGGTGAATTCATCGCTTGTCGTTTAGCCGCCCGTACTGTCGATTGTTAGCTTGAAATAGGCGGTAAGAGCAGCAAACGCTACAAGATTGAAAGCAAAGAAAAATCTGACGAAATTCCTAGTATATCTCACGTGTAGCGGAAGGAATTCGGGTACTCTAAGTGCCCATACGACGAAGAGTGAAAAAAGCAGGACGTCCATGTAGAGGATATAAGGTCCCCATTTTAGAATGCCGGCAGAAAACAAAACAAAATCCTGCTTCTCAGGGAAAACCAAGAATCGGGTTACGCAAAAAATGACGATGCCCGGAACCGAGAGGGTTCCAAGTAAAAGGAGTTGGACTTTGCCTATGGAGATCCGTTGGTCTCCCATTTCAATGTGCCTCGTTTATCCCCGGCCCATCCGGGCCTCACGACCGCCGCGGCGGCGGCCACCGTTGCCGTTGCCTTCGCCCGGCGCATTGACCGCTGTCGGCGCCGCGACCGCATGGCCGCCTTCGGCCGGCTTGTAGTCCTTGTAGGTGCGGATCCAGTTGGTGCAGTTCTCATCGGTGCCGTTGAGCACATTGGCGCCGCGCACGGCTTCCATTTCCTGCGGACGCACCGGGTTCATGATCGCCGAGGTCATGCCGGCGCCGATCACCATCGGGATGAAGGCGGCGTTGATGCCGTGGCGATGCGGCAGGCCAAACGAGATGTTGGACAGACCGCAGGTGGTGTTGACCTTGAGTTCCTCACGCAGGCGGCGCAGCAGCGCGAACACCTGGCGGCCGGCATCGCCCAGCGCGCCGATCGGCATGACCAGCGGGTCGACGACCACGTCATGCGCCGGAATGCCGAAATCGGCACAGCGCTGCACGATCTTCTTGGCGACGGCGAAACGCACGTCCGGGTCCATCGAGATGCCAGTCTCGTCATTGGAGATGGCAACGACCGGCACATTGTACTTCTTGATCAGCGGCAGGATGGCTTCGAGCTTTTCCTCCTCGCCGGTGACGGAGTTGACCAGCGGGCGGCCCTTGGCGACCTTGAGCGCCGCTTCGATCGCGGCGGTGACGGAGGAGTCGATCGACAGCGGCAGGTCGACGAGGCCCTGGACGATCTCCAGCGTCTGCACCAGCAGCGCCGGCTCGGTCGCGTTGGGGTCGACAGCGGTCACGCCGGCATTGACGTCGAGCATTGTGGCGCCGCAAGCGGCCTGTTCCAGCGCGTCCTTGATGACGGTCTCGAAATTACCGGCGATCATTTCGGCGGCGAGCTTCTTGCGGCCGGTCGGGTTGATGCGCTCGCCGATCACGCAGAAGGGCTGGTCGAAGCCGATGATGATTTCTCGTGTCGCCGAGGCGACGATGGTCCGGGTCATGAAATCTCTCCGTCGTGATATAAAGAGTTCTTTATATCGTTATCTCTTCTTGATCAAGCGAATGGTCGCTCTCCGCACGGATCAATGCGCGGTCTTCACCATGTCCACCTGGGTTTCGGTAATCTCGTCGTGCAGGATATGGTCGAGCCGGTCGGCGACCATCTGGTCGTCGCGGCGAATCTCACGCTTCCAGGGCTGGCGGCCCTTGAGCACGCCCGATTCATCGACGATCTCGGCGACGTACTCCTCCTGGCGGTAGGCCATCACATGGATGCCCGAGACGCCGGGGATTTCCTTCACCTCGTTGATGATGTCGGTGCAGAGCTGCTTGCCTTCCTTCTTCTGGTCCTGGGCGCCCTCCAGCCGCTTGATGATGGCATCCGGGATATGGATGCCCGGCACGTTGGAGCGGATCCACTTGGCGGTCTTGGCCGAGGCGAGCGGGCCGACGCCGCACAGGATGAAGACTTTTTCTGTATGCCCCAAGTCCCGCGCCTTCTGCATGAAGGTCCTGAACATCGGCACGTCGAAGCAATACTGCGTCTGCACGAACTGCGCGCCGGCGGCGATCTTCTTGCCGAGATGGATCGGGCGGAAATCGAAGGGCGGCGCGAACGGATTGACGGCCGCACCCAGGAACAGCTGCGGCGGCGTGGTGAGCTTGCGGCCGGACAGGAACTTGCCGTTGTCGCGCATGATGCGGCAGGTCTCGAGCAGCGACATGGAATCGAGGTCGAACACCGGCTTGGCGCCGGGCTGGTCGCCGGCCTGGACGCCATCGCCGGTCAGGCACAGCATATTGGCCACGCCCATCGCAGCACCGCCGAGCACGTCGCCCTGGATGGCGATGCGGTTCTTGTCGCGGCAGGCGATCTGCATGATCGGTGCATAGCCCATGCGCGTCAGCAGCGCGCAGATGCCGACCGAGGACATGTGGCAGTTGGCGCCGGACGCATCGACCGCGTTGATGGCGTCGACCCAGCCGTCGAAGATCTTCGCCCTGTTATAGACGTCTTCCGGGTCTGCGCTGTCGGGCGGATTGAGCTCGGTGGTCACCGCGAATTCGCCGCGCCGCAGCACGCGCTCGAGCCGGCCACGCGAGGTGTGGCCGGGCAGGGGGTCGAGCGGCAGGTGAATGCCGGCCGGGTTCTCGTCACGCTGGCGGCCGATCATGCGGCGGCTCCGGTCTTGGCATCTGCGGTTTTGGCATCGGCCGCGGCCTGACGGGCTGCCGCCGCCTGGGCGGTGACGCGCAGCCAGGCCGAGGTTTCGCGCAGCGACTGGTCGACCGGCTTCTGGACGGTCAGGATCTTGTCGGAATTGACCATGTTCTGCGAGCCTTCCCAGGCCTTGACCCAGACGCAGGGCATATCAGGCTCGACCTCGCAATTGCCGTTGGCGCGCACGCCGCCGCAGGGGCCGTTGCGCAACTGCTTGGGGCAGTTCATCGGGCACGACATGCCGGTCGAGGACAATATGCATTGGCCGCACATGCGGCAGTCGAACATGAAGCCTTTTACGCGCTTCTCGACGAACTTGATCGGGGCCTCGACGCGGCCGTAGCCGATGCCTTTCCACAAGGGATGCAGCAGCAGGAACATGTCGGCGAACCTGGAGTAGAACCATTCGAGCAATCGCGAGTGCCGCACAGACCACAATCTAACGGCGAACGAGCGCTGCACGCGCCGCTGCGGCGACACGTCGGCCGGCTTGTAGTCGGATTTCGGCGCTGCCTTCTTGTTGAGCGTGGCTTGGGTAACCGCCGCCCCTTCCTTGTTGACGGGAGTGGTCTCAGACATTTTCTTTGCCGCCCGCTTTCACCAGAGCGACCAGCCGCTCACGGTCATACTTCGCGTCGATATCGTTGAATGCCTTTTCGACCTCGGCGTCGAGGTCGTCGCCGACCGGGATCGGATCGGCCTTGCGCCATTCGGCCAGATAGTCGTCCGTGCCGCCGGCGCCGGTGCGCATGGCGCACATGTCGATCGCCTCGGTGAAGCGCAAAGGCAGCTCACGCTTGGCATTCTGCCGGCCTTTCTTGACAATGACCTGGGCAGGGATGTCGCGCCAGTAGACGACGATCAGATCGGCCATGAATTCTCACTCCTCGAACTATCGAGCATTGCCGCATGCGCAATGGGGCCGCTTGTTATGGGACGACGCGCGCGCATTCAAAAGCGACGCATTTCAATGTCGTAAAATGAAAGGTGCGTTTATTCGTTTCCGGCACGGGCGACGGCAGGCCCAGCGCGACGGAAAAGCCGGCGTGCGGCAAGTGGCTCGGGGTGAGGAATCCGCTACCAGATGCCGGTTCTGATGCCTGTCCAGACGTAGAACCAGATCGTCGGGTGGTACCATTGCCGCGACGGCAGGCCGGGGTCGAAGGTGGTGAGCTTTCCGGCCAGCACGTCGCTGATGGCCTCGACGCAGATGTCGCGCGAGAATGCTGTCTGCCGGAGCGCATAGCTGGAAATGGTGTCGCCCCGTTTGGGCTGGCCGCGCACCTGTTTCAGCACCGCACCGGTGTCGACGCCGGGATCGACCAGATGCACGGTGGTGCCGAAATTCTGGCGATCGCCCGATGTCAGGGCCCAGTAGCCGCCATTCATGCCGCGGTATTTCGGCGTGATGCCGGCGTGATAGTTGAGTACCGGGCAAGGCATCCTGGCCAACATGTCCTTCGACAACAGCCGGCAGCCGTTGAGCAGGACGACGCCAGGCTGGAGCTTCTGGATCGCCTCGAGGCACTCCGGCCCGTTTGCCGAGGCAACATGGATGATCTCCTGGTCCCGCCTGGGCTCGGTCTCGAGTTTCTCCTCGGCGATCAACCGTGCGGCATGGCTGACGAGGAACCGTTTCCCCAGCCTGCTCAGCACCATCGTGCCAAGCTGGCCGATGGCGGAGATCCAGCCTTGGCGACGAGCCCGGCCAATGAGCAATTGCTTTTTGGATTCAGGGGTTTCGAGGACGACGCTTACAGGGCCGACGCGGTCCGCGATCGCGTTGATCATGGCCCAGACATGCTGGCCTCCTCCCGTGACGACCACGATCGGACGCGGACTGGACTGCGATGCTGCCATGGATCTTGCCACCCTCCAAGCGACCCGTTCTCGACAATGGGCCGGATGCTAGGCGGGGCGGGTTAATTGTTGGTGTGTCCAAAGCTCGCCAGGCAAGACATGAAAGGACCCGGGTCAGCGCTTGAATTCGAGGATGTCGAGCTTCGATTCATAGTAGGGGGCGGGAAATTCGATGCGCCATTCGCTGGCGCCGGTGCGGAAGGCATAGCCGACCTGGTCGCTCTGCGGACCGCTGCCGTAAGGCTTTGCCGGATCCTCGTTGACGGTGAAGGAGCCGAGATAGATGGCACGCTTTTCGCCGTCGTCGAAGAAGCGGCCCTTGGTGCGCTGCGAACCGCTCACCTTTTCCAGCCGCCAGCCGGAGCTGTCATCGGTCACCTTGCACTTGAACCAGCCATAGATGACGAGCGCCGACGTTCCGCCCGCCTTGATGGTGCGGCACTGCCAGTTGCCGGTCAGGTCCTTGTTGGAAAAGGACACCAGGGGCTTCGCAACCAAGGCGTCGAGCTGCTTGACCTCGGCCGGGTTGCCGGCCTTCGCCTCGGCAAGTGCCGCCTTGCGCGTGTCGCCATATTTGTCGAGTCGGGCCTTGTCGGCAGGCGTGATCAGCTTTTGCACCTGGCCGTCGGCAAGGGCGGGCAGGGTGCAGCAGAGCAGGCCGATGGCGGCGAAAAGGGGACGAAGGATCATCTGGAACTCCCTGGATAAAATGGCAATCGATAAAAAATGGCAGTTAATGTCTGGAGCGGTGCCGCTGCCAGCCGATGACTGACTTTACCGGGTCGCTCGCGCCTGTCATCCGTGCTTAACAGCGTCACCATCAAAAATCATGGTGTGACGCATGCGAATCTTGCTCACGGGATCGTCGGGTTGGCTGGGCGGCGCGCTCGCGCCGCGCTTGCGTGCCCTTGGCCATGACGTCATCGGGCTCGATCCCGTGCCGTCTTCGCAGACCCGCATTGTCGGCTCGATCGCCGACCGTGACCTTCTCCTGCGCACGGTCGGCGACAACCGTATCGAAGCCATCATCCACAGCGGAGCGCTGCACAAGCCCAACATCGAGAGCCGCGCCAACAGCGATTTCGTGGCCACCAACGTACAGGGCACGCTGAACCTGCTCGACGCGGCGGTGACGGCCGGTGTGGAGCGTTTCGTCTTCACGTCGACGACCTCGCTAATGATCTCGCAGGGGATACGCGACGGGTTCAGGGGCGGTGCGCGCAAGGCCGCCTGGCTGACGGAGGCGATGTCGCCCGAGCCACGCAACATCTATGGCGTCACCAAGCTTTCGGCCGAACATCTTTGCCGTCTCTATCATCTTCAGCACGGCCTGCCGGTGGTCGTGCTGCGCACGGCCCGCTTCTTTCCCGAAGCCGACGACATGGCGCATGCGATCGAACAGTCTGATGCCAACACCAAGGCGAATGAATTGCTGTTCCGGCGGCTGACGGTGGAAGATGCGGCCGAGGCCCATGTCGCTGCCTTGGAGAAGGCGCCGCAGCTTGGCTTCGATACTTTCATAGTCTCGGCGCCGACTCCGTTTCAGCCCGACGACTGCGACGCGCTGATCAGGGACGCGCCCTCGGTCGTCGAGCGCTATTTCCCTGACTTTCCGGCGCTTTACGCGCGAAAGGGCTGGACGATGTTTTCCTCCATCGACCGGGTCTATGACGCATCGCGGGCGCGAGACAGGCTGGGTTTCGTCTGCAAGACGAGCTTCGCCGACGTGCTGGCTGCACTGCGGGTGGAAAAGGGGCCGGTCTAGCGTAGTGGCGGCATGGCGGCAGCCGCGGCTTTCGCCATTCCGGCCGTCAGGTCGCCATAGCCGGTCGCGCGCCGCTCATAAGCGAGGCCGAGCAGGGCGGCGGCCTTTTCCGCAACCTTGTCGAGCTCCGGATCGTCGGTCTGGGCGAGATAGATCAGCTTCTCGTAATTGCCGAAATAGTCCTTGATCAGCTCCGGGTGCTTGTCGAGGCCGAGCGGCTTCATGAAGAAGGCGTCGAACTGACGACACAGGAAATCCGTCATGTAGAAGGACATCATGTCGTCGTCGGCGACTTTCGCATAGGCGTCCATGCCCTGGTAAAAGGCGAAGCAATGCGGGCCGGCCATGCGCTCGACGCCGTGCTTCTCGCAGACCCGGTCGAGCAGGCCGCCAGTGCCGCAATCGGCATAGCCGACGAAGATGTGCTTGTAGCCCTCGGCCTTGGCCTTCTCTATCGCCTTGTCCATGGCGGGCGCGATGCGGTCGGGATAGAAATGAAACTCCGCCGGCAGACAGGTCAATTCGAGGTGATCGAGCCCGAGCTGTTCCTTGACGGCCAACACCTCGCGCGCAATCATCCCGCAGGCGATGACGAGCAGCCTGTCGTCTTGATTCGGGTTTGTTTTCAGTGTTTTGACCATGGAACCAGCCGAGCCGGCCTTCGTTGCTGTGGGGTTAATTTATCTTTTGAGGGAGACACCATCCATGAAACTGCTACGCATCGCACCAATCGCCATTCTTGCCTGTGCGCTGGCCCTTACGGCTTGCGCGAACACCGTCCGCGGCGTCGGCAAGGACGTCAAGTCGACGGCCAGGGCGGTCAAGGACACCGTCAACTGATCGGCAGCCCCGCCCGTCATTTGGGAACAAAAAAGCCGCGCTGCAAGGCGCGGCTCTTTCCATTGGCCATGCCGGCCACTGTCCATGCCGGATTGGCCAATCAGGACGCAGCGCGCACATTGTGCTTGCGCTTCATGTAGTCCTTGGCGGTCTCGACCGCCACGGCGGCATCGCGGCAATAGGCGTCGGCGCCGACGGCCTTGCCGAATTCCTCGTTGAGCGGCGCGCCGCCAACCAGCACGACATAATCATCGCGAATGCCCTTTTCCTTCATCGTGTCGATGACGACCTTCATATAGGGCATGGTCGTGGTCAGCAGCGCCGACATGCCGATGATGTCGGGCTGGTGCTGCTCGATGGCATCGAGATATTTCTCGACCGCGTTGTTGATGCCGAGGTCGATGACGTCGAAGCCGGCTCCTTCCATCATCATACCGACCAGGTTCTTGCCGATGTCGTGGATGTCGCCCTTGACGGTGCCGATCACCATCTTGCCCTGCTTGGGCGCGCCGGTGGCGGCCAGCAGCGGCCGCAGGATGAACATGCCGGCCTTCATGGCGTTGGCCGACAACAGCACCTCGGGAACGAACAGGATGCCGTCGCGGAAATCCTCGCCGACGATGCGCATGCCTTCGACCAGCGCCTCGGTCAGCACCTTGTAGGGCACCCAGCCGCGCTCGAGCAGGATCCGCGTGCCTTCCTCGATCTCTTCCTTCAGCCCGTCATAGAGATCGTCGTGCATCTGCTGCACCAACTCCTCGTCGGAAAGCTCGGAAAGGATGATCTCGTCGTCGGCCATTTTGATCCAACTCCTCACGGCATCGCGACTGCGTCGCAAGGCACAACAGATTTGCGTCCATACCTAACCCGCTAGGGGCGGGTATCCATAGCTGATTTGCGACTTCCCGCAAAAGGAAAGCGACTGGAAAATCTATTGGTTTTCTTGTCGATTTTGCGACAGGCGTTGGCGCGGACGGGCCGTTTCGAATAGGGTGCATGGCTACGATCCGGCGAAAGCCGCGCCATGCGGCCGCAACGGCTACGGACCGGTCCATATCGAGGCCCGGCCATATTCAGGGAAGAGCGATCATGAGCGAACACGCGGCAGTCGACCAGGAAGCGTCAAACGCGCGGCGTGGGCGAGGCGCCAGCGGTGGAGCGGCGGCCAGGCGCGCGGCGCGCTCCGGCGGCGGCCCCGGCACGCAGCTCACCTACATCAAGCGCAAGATCAACGTCTATGAGGTGCTCAACGAAGAGGGCCTGGCGCTGATCGAGAAGAACACCGACACGGTGCTGGAAGAAATCGGCATCATTTTTCGCGATGACGCCGAAGCGCTGCAGCTTTGGAAAGAGGCGGGCGCCGACGTCAAAGGCGAGCGCGTGCATTTCCCGAAAGGTCTCTGCCGCTCGCTGCTGAAGACAGCGCCGTCCGTCTACACCCAGCATGCCCGCAATTCCGAACGCTCGGTGCAGATCGGCGGCAATGCCACCGTGTTCGCGCCGGTCTACGGCCCGCCCTTCGTGCGCGACCTCGACGGCGTCAGGCGTTATGCGACGATCGAGGATTTCCGGAATTTCGTGAAGCTCGCCTATATGGCGCCGTCGATCCACCATTCGGGCGGCACGGTGTGCGAGCCTGTCGACGTGCCGGTCAACAAGCGCCACCTCGACATGATCTACAGCCACATCAAATATTCCGACAAGCCGTTCATGGGCTCGGTGACCGCGCCGGAGCGCGCCGAGGATACGGTGGCCATGGCCAAGCTCGTGTTCGGCGACGATTTCGTCGAGAACAACACGGTGCTGACCAGCCTGATCAACGCCAACTCGCCGATGGTGTTCGACGAGACCATGCTGGGCGCGCTCAAGGTCTATTCGCGCCACAACCAGGCCTGCATCGTCACGCCGTTCATTCTGGCCGGCGCGATGAGCCCGGTGACGGTTGCCGGCACGCTGACGCAGGTCCTGGCAGAGGTGCTCGCCGGCGCATCGTTCACGCAGCTGATCCGGCCGGGCGCGCCGGTGCTGTTCGGCACCTTCGCCTCGTCGATCTCGATGCAGTCGGGCGCACCGACCTTCGGCACGCCGGAGCCGTCGCTGGTCTCCTATGGCGCGGCACAGCTCGCACGCCGCCTCGGCCTGCCGTTCCGCACCGGCGGTTCGCTCTGCGCCTCGAAAATCCCCGACGCGCAGGCGGCCTACGAGAGCGCCAACACGCTGAACTCAACCATCCTGGCCGGCACCAATTTCGTGCTGCATTCGGCCGGCTGGCTCGAGGGTGGGCTGGCCTCCTGCTACGAAAAATTCATGATGGATATCGACCAGCTCGGCATGACGCAGAAATTCTCCGAGGGCGTCGATCTGTCGGAGAACGGCCAGGCGATGGACGCCATCCGCCAGGTCGGACCGGGCAGCCACTATCTCGGCTGCGACCACACGCAGGCGAATTTCCAGACCGCCTTCTACCGCTCCAACATCGCCGACAACAATTCCTATGAGCAGTGGCTGGCCGAGGGCGAGAAGACCGCGCCGCAGCGCGCCAACGAACTCGCGCGCCGCTGGCTGGAAAGCTACGAGGCGCCGCATCTCGATCCGAGCATCGACGAGGCCCTGAAGGACTTCATCGCCAAGAAGAAGGGGTCGATGCCCGACGCCTTCACGTGAAAGGAGCCCGAGTCAGGCGGGGCTAAAGTCGCCAACATCATCCACAAGGAAGTCTGGCGGAGCGCGTTCTCCGATCCGGTCAAGAAGGAATGATGTTGTGCGCGGCATGATCGAGGAGATCACGGCCGCGCTTGGCGCCAATGGCCTCATTCTGCGTGGTGGCTTTGCTTTTGCAAACAGCAATGAGGCACCTGATGGCGTCTCGGGCGCGCCGGCAAAATCCGTCTTGCTGGTGGGGCAGGCGGGTTCGGCCCCCTGGCCGCATTTCCTGCGCTGGCGCGAGCAGCAGCCACAGCAAATCGCCAATCCGCTCGACACCTGGTCGCGGCAGGTTATCGGCGCGGTGGCGGAGACATTCGGTGCTCGGGCTGTTTCGCCCTCGGACAAGCCTTATTTGCCATTCCAGGGATGGGCAATGCGGGCGGAGGGGCTGAAGCCGTCGCCGCTCGGCATCCTCATGCACCCGCAATACGGGCTTTGGCATGCCTATCGCGGCGCGCTGCTGTTCGAGGACGAGATCGCGCTTCCGGAGCATGACGAGGCGATCCATCTTTGCGACAGCTGTGTCGAGAAACCGTGCCTGAAATCCTGTCCGGTCGACGCTTATTCCGCTGACGGGTTCGCCCACCAGGCCTGCCTGGCGCATGTGCGGGGAGCGAATGGCGGGCCGTGCCGCGGCGGCGGCTGCCTGGACCGCAATGCCTGCCCCTATGGTACGGCCTATCGCTATCCTCCCGAAGTCCAGGCCTTCCACATGGCGAGCTTTGCACGCCTGTAGATCCAGGCGGCGTGTCGCACGAAATCTTGAACGCGCCGGTCTTCGTTGCGCCTTGCCCATCCGCCCGGCGCCGATATGTATCGCTCGACACTCAGCGGAGCAGCGATGACAAAGCAGGACCTTGAGATCAAAACCGGGGATGGCATTGCCAAGGCAGGGCTGTTCCGCCCGGCGGACGCTTCTCGAGCCAAGGCCGGCGTGGTGCTCTATATGGATGCGTTCGGGCCACGGCTAGCGCTCTACGGCATGGCCGAGCGGCTGGCGAACGAAGATTATGCGGTGCTGGTACCCGACCTGTTCTATCGCAATGCACCCTACGGACCCTTCGATGCAAAGACCGCTTTTTCCGTGGAGCATACCAAGACGGCGCTGACGGCGCTGATCAGCGGCACGACGCAGGAGATGACGATCCGCGACAGCGGCGCCTTCCTCGATGCGCTCGCCGCGGAAGGCGTCACCGGGCCGGTCGGGACAATCGGCTACTGCATGGGCGGCGCGCGGGCGCTGAACGCGGCCGCGAGCTACCCCGATCGCATCGCCGTGACAGCGAGCTTCCATGGCGGCAATCTGGCCAGCGACGCCGCCGACAGCCCGCATCGCAAGGCGGCCTCGATCAAGGCGCGTGTCTATGTCGGCACGGCCGGTATCGACAGGAGTTTCCCGCCGGAACAGTCGGGGCGGCTGGAGGAGGCGCTCAGAGCAGCGGAAGTCGATCATACGATCGAGAACTATGTCGGCATGGCGCATGGCTGGTGCGTGCCGGACCACAGCGTCTTTGATGCTGCCGGCGCGGAGCGGCATTGGAAACGGCTGACCACCCTGTTTGCGGAAACGCTGGGCTAGGACCGCGGCCAAAAAAATCTTTGCATCACCCCAAGGATCAGCCATTAGCCTTCGTCCAACAGGCAAATGATGGCGATGATGCTGGATGAGAGCGAAGCCTCCGACGCCGAACTGATCGGGCGGGCGAAGGGCGGAGACAGGGGGGCTTTCGGCACATTGCTGGAGCGTCACTACGACTTCGTCTATCGTGCCGCCTATCGCTGGTGCGGCAAGAAGGCGGATGCCGAAGACATCGCCCAGGAAGTCTGCGTGCGGCTCGGCAAGGCGATCCGCGACTATCGCGGCGGCGGCGCCTTCACGACATGGCTCTATTCCGTGACGATGAACGCCGCGCGCGACATGATGCGCAAGAGCGCGCGCGAGACGGTCAAGACCGAGGCCTACGGCGTTCATGCGCTGATCTCCGGCGAGGCCTTGGCCGAGAGCGAGGATCCCGCCGAGGCCCTGTGGGCAGCGGTGCGGCAGTTGCCGGACAAGCAGCGCGACGCGGTGCTGCTGGTCTATGGCGAGGGATTGAACCACGCGGCCGCCGCGGAGGCGATGGCGATCTCGGAGACGACGGTTTCCTGGCACATCCATGAAGCGAAGAAACGGCTGAAGACGCTGATGCGTTCGGCCGGGGAAGTGTGACCATGGTCGACGACAAAGAACTCAAGAGACTGCGCGATGCGGCAGTACCGGCACCTGGCGAAAGCGCGAAGGCTCGCGCCTTCGAAGCCGCCATGCGTGCCTATGATCAGGAAAATATTTCCGCCGTCACCCAAGGATCGGCTGGCGGTCTTCGTCTCACAGAGCGAGCACAAAAGCTCTGGAGCGAGATCATGCAAAAGAAACTCATTGCCACGCCGGCCCTTGCCGGGCTCGTCGCCCTGCCGATCGCCGGATACGCCACCTTCCATCTCCTGAGGGAACAGCCGCCTAAATTCGGCGGCGACGAGAAGATCACCGAGACGCTGGCCGACAAGCCGGCGACCGTGAAGCCGTTGGCCAAGCAGGCGCCGGGAGATCAGGCGGTCAACGGGCCGCTCGCAACGAGCTTGCCGGAGAAAGACAAGAAGGCGGACGCGGATGTGGAAAGCCGCGATGCGACGGATGCCCTTGTGGCACCGGCATCGCCGCCGAAATCCGAACCCACTGTTGCTGGAGGTTTGGCGCAGCAGAATGCCCAGGGACAGGTTGCGCCGGCTGAACCGGCACCGGCGCGGAGCGGCGGCCAAAGAGTAATCATGTCCTTGACGCCACCTCCACAGGCAGATGGCACCACGTCACGGATCGCCCGCATGCCTGCCGCCGAGTCCAAGCTGATGACGCCGCAACAACCTGCCACCGCACCGGCCGATCAGATCGCGCCGCAGGAGGAAAACCGCGACCGCGTCCAGGATTTCAAGACCAATCCGGTGCATGCGGCCCTTGAAGACCCGGTCTCGACCTTTTCGATCGATGTCGACACCGCCTCCTATTCCTTCGTGCGCCGTTCGCTGAAGGAAGGCTTCGTGCCGCAGGCCGACACGGTGCGCGTCGAGGAGATGATCAACTACTTCCCCTATGACTGGAAGGGGCCGGACTCCGCGTCGACGCCGTTCAACTCGACCGTCAGCGTCATGCCGACGCCGTGGAACACGCACACCAAGCTGATGCACGTCGCCATCAAGGGCTTTGACGTCAAGCCGACCGAGCAGCCGAAGGCCAATCTGGTGTTCCTGATCGACGTCTCGGGCTCGATGGACGAACCGGACAAGCTGCCGCTGCTCAAGTCTGCGTTCCGGCTGCTGGTCAGCAAGCTGAAGGCCGACGACACCATCTCGATCGTCACCTATGCGGGTGATGCCGGCACAGTGCTGATGCCGACGAAAATTGCCGAGAAGGACAAGATCCTCAATGCCATCGACAATTTGCAGCCGGGCGGCTCGACCGCCGGCGAGGCCGGCATCAAGGAAGCCTACAAGCTTGCCCAGCAGTCCTTCATCAAGGATGGCGTCAACCGCGTGATGCTTGCCACCGACGGCGACTTCAATGTCGGTCAGACCGACGATGACGACCTGAAGCGGCTGATCGAGCAGGAGCGCAAGACCGGGGTTTTCCTGTCGGTGTTCGGCTTTGGCCGCGGCAATCTGAACGATGAGATGATGCAGACCATCGCTCAGAACGGCAACGGTACGGCCGCCTATATCGATACGCTGGCCGAGGCGGAAAAAGTGCTGGTCGAGGATGCCTCCTCGACGCTGTTCACCATCGCCAAGGACGTGAAGATCCAGGTCGAGTTCAATCCCGACAAGGTTTCGGAATACCGGCTGATCGGCTATGAGACCCGGGCGCTGAATCGCGAGGATTTCAACAATGACCGCGTCGATGCCGGCGATATCGGCTCTGGCCATTCGGTCACCGCGATCTACGAGATCACGCCCAAGGGCGGCGGCGGCGAGCAGATCGATCCGCTGCGCTACGGGCAGGCGGGGGTGAACAATGGCGGCGTCGCCAATGCGGACGAGTATGCCTTCGTCAAGATCCGCTACAAGTTGCCGAACGAAGACGTCTCGAAGCTGATCACCACGCCGGTGACCTCGGCCAACGAGGTCGCGTCCTTCGACCAGGCCAGCACCGACCAGCGCTTCTCCGTCGCCGTCGCGGCCTTCGGCCAAAAACTGCGCGACGAGGATGCGACCGCGAAGTTCGGCTACGACAAGATCATGGAGATTGCCACCGCCGCCCGAGGAGCCGACCCGTTTGGGTACAGGTCCGAGTTCCTTTCGCTTGTGCGCCTTGCCTCGGCGCTGGGCGGTAACCGGTAGTGGCAATACAGCCGGTTCCTTTCAGACGGGGGTCGTTCTGATACGGGGAACCGGCTACGGGCGGGTGAGGCAGGCCGGCGAGGGGTTCATTCCCTTGCCGGCCTTTTTCGGTTGCGCCACGGTCTTGCGCCAACCATTCTGGCGGGGGAGGCAGAACCATGAAGAAACGCGTTGTTCTGGTGCGGCACAGCGATGAACCCGCTGACGATCGTGTGTTCGCCTATCTCTCACAAAACGGTTACGAGCCTGTGTTGCGTAGAGCCTATGCAGGAGAGACGTTGGATGCCGATGAAGGTGTCGCAGGCGGCGTCGTCTACGGCGGCATGTACAATGTCTACGACACGTCGCTGCATCCGTTCTTGCTGGATGAGTACCGATTTATCGACTTCTGCATGAATGCCGATATCCCCTTGCTCGGCATCTGCCAGGGCGCGCAGGAGATAGCCTGGCATCGCGGTGCCCAAGTCGGTCCTCCGACAAACGGGGTGCATGAATTTGGCTGCTATCCACTTTATCCGACCGCGGGAGCCGAAGATTTCCTGCCCGCGCCGATCCATGTGACACAGTCACACTGGCATGGCTTCGAATTGCCGAAGGGCGCACAGCACCTTGCCTCGAGCGACCTGTTTCCCAATCAGGCTTTCCGTATCGGCGACAAGGTCTACGGTCTGCAATTCCATGCGGAAGTCACACCGACCGGTTTTGGGCGCGTGCAGAACCGTCCTGGCGCGAACTATGACAAGCCGGGCGCACAGACGCGCGAGGAGCAGGACCATCTCATGAGCCTGCACGATGCAGAGCAAGCCGCCTGGTTCAATGGCTTCCTGCGGACGCTTTTTCCGCCATTGATTTAGCTGCCTTCGAGAAGGGTGATGCCGTGGGGTTGGCACTATCTGCCGGATCGTTAAATTGCGCTCGATTTCCGGTACCGGATCGCAACTCCCCTCACGTTACACCGGCCATGTCTACGGGGCTTGAGGGAGCCGGAATTGCAGATCAGGACTATCGCCAACTCGACACCGCCGGCACGAGACGCTTCGGCGGTTTCATCAGCCCCATCATCTGAATCCAAGCGTATCAGCGACGATGTCGCGCAGGCGCGCAACACCGCCATGTCGGCGCTGACCAACGACCGCTTCCGCGTCATGCTGGAGCAGATCACCGACCCGGTTTCATCCGGCGCGCTGATGACGATGCGCGGCGACAATGTGGTCGATTTCAAGTCGGCGCAGTCGAGCTACGCCGACAACAGCGAATAATCGAGCCCGCTAAAGTCAGGCCCGGCTGCGGCGACGCTCGCGGCGGGCTTCGCTGGTCTCGGCGGTGTTTTGCGTCGCCACCTTGTTGCGCATCGGGCCGATGCGCTCGACAATTTTCTCAACTGTCGGACGATCCGCCTTGGTATGCGCATCGAGCGCCTTGCGCATCGCGGCAAGGTGCTGGAACGAGGTGCCGCAGCAGCCGCCGACAATCTTGGCGCCGGCATCGACGGCGAGACGGACATAATCGGCCATCAGTTCCGGCGTGCCGGAATAGTGGATCTCGGCGCCACGGAATTCGGGAATGCCGCAATTGCCCTTGACGATCACCGTCGCCTCCGGCTTCGCGTCGGTCATGTCGAGCAGCGAGGCGAGGATATCGGAGGCGCCGACGCCGCAATTGGCGCCAACGCCGAGCGGCGATTGCGACAAGCCGTCGGTGACGCCGTGGATGTCTTTCGGCAGCAGGCCCATCATGGTGCGGCCGGCGGTGTCGAACGAGCCGGTGTAGGTGTAGGGCAGGCCGACACGGATCGCCGCTTCGGCGGCGGCGCGGATCTCGTCGGGCGCCGACATGGTTTCGATCCAGGCGACTTCGGCGCCGCCTTCCTTGAGACCCTCGATCTGCTCGGCGAAGGCGTCGACCGCTTCGTCATAGGTCATGGCGCCAAGCGGCATCAGCAATTCGCCGGTCGGGCCGACGGAGCCGGCGACGATCACCTTGCGGCCGGCCTTGTCGGCGACAGCACGGGCGATCTCGGCGGCGCGCTTGTTCAGCGCATGCACGCGGTCCTGCGCATGATGCAGCTTCAGCCGGTGACGGGTGCCCCCGAAGGAGTTGGTGAGGATGATGTCGGCGCCGGCATCGACGAAGTTCTGGTGCAGGCTGGTGATGGTGTCGGGCGCCGTCTCGTTCAGCAGCTCCGGCGCCTCGCCGGCTTCCAGACCCATGGCGAACAAATTGGTGCCGGTGGCGCCATCGGCCAGCAGCACGCCTTTTTCAGCCAGCAGCGCATCGATCGGGTTGGTGGTCGTCATCGGATTGGCTTTCGTGTTTGAATTCGAATAAGGATATAAAGAAGTCTTTATGTCTAGTCAATGAAATAGCAGTGAGATTGCCGGTGGCAGGAGCCGGTGGCGATAGCCTGCTCACCGCGCCGCTGTGATCAGACAACGCCTGACGGGAACGCCATGCCGGCCAGATTGCGCGCGAAGCTTGCTGCCTCATGCGGGTTGATGTCGGCGGCTCGGATCAGATTGTCGAAGTGCCGGGTCAGCGCCTGGACCGGCTGTGTGGCGTTCAGCACCACATACATGTCGCCGACATAGATGGCGGCGCGATAAGGACCGAAGATGGTGAGCGGGATCGAATAGCGCATGCGGCCGTCATAGAGAAATAGGCGAAAGGTCGGGTAGAGATCGTCAAGTAGCGTCGCCATATGGGCGAGCTGCTGCCGGCGGTCGGCCTCCGGAAAGCGGTCCCAGACGCCGAGGCCGCGCGCGAAAATCTCCAGCGTGTGGCGCGGCATGCACACTTCCATGTCGGTTTCCGGGCGCCGGTTGTATTCGATGCGGTATTGCGTCTCGCTGGCCTGCGCCAGACGGCTCCTGTTGGTGATGTTGGCCTCATAGTCGACCAGCGCATGCGTGCGCAGGAGGTCGGGAATGCCGGCCGGCACATAGCGGATCTTGGTGCCCGCGGCCTCGGCGAACCATTTGGCGAGCAGCGTTCGGTCGAAACCGTCGGGTGCCTCCTCGATCTCCAGGCTTTCGCGGATTTCACCGGTGACGCCTTCGTCCTGGCTTAAGCCCAGCAGCCAGTCGAGCGACACCTTGAATTCGGCGGCGATGTTGAGCAGCGTCTCGGCCCGCGGCAGGCGCGTCGAGGCGCCCGACATCAGCTGCGACAATGCCGAGCGATCGATGCCGACAGCGGTCGCGAAAGCCGACTGGTTGAGGTCGGAGCGTGTCAGGAGCAGCTTCAGACGCTCCCGAAAGATTGCTGACAGGTCCCGTTTGTCCATCGCTGCACTCCGCGAATCAGGAGGAAAAATTTGCGCCAAAGCGGCCGAACCGGCGCCTCAGGCGTAAATGAATCCGTAATGCTGTTTACAATGTATAACATATGCGGTCAAAAATGCGCAATCGCAACATTTTGTACACTTTGTCTCGTTGAGTGGAATCGCTTCTCCTGACACTATGCTGTCAGGAACCATTGGGGGTTCCGGCGACTGAGGGGCAGTGGTCGATAGCATGACAGGCAAGAGCATCAAGCGACGCAACGCACCGGCCATCGAATGGCCAACCGTGGTCCTCGCTTTCTTCTGTTACGGAACATGGCTCGCCATCGGTGTCCTGCTCTGGCCGTCTTATCCCATCCTGGCGCTCGCCATCCTTGGCTTTATCCTGGCACTGCAGTCGTCGATCATGCACGAAGTCCTGCATGGCCATCCGACGCGCAGCGCATCGATCAACGAGGCCTTCGTCTTCCTGCCGATCGGTCTGGTCTGGCCGTTCCGCCGCTTCAAGACGCTTCACTTGCGCCACCACGCCGATGAGCGGCTGACCGATCCGCTCGACGATCCGGAAAGCTACTATCAGGCGCTGTGGCATCATGACGACTTGCCGCCGACGATGAAGTTCCTGCTCAAGATCAACAACACGATGGTCGGCCGTTTCTTCCTCGGTCCCTGGCTGTCCTGCATCGGCTTCTTCATCGACGACGCCAAGCGTATGATTGCCGGCGACAAGGCGATCCGTAAAGCCTGGCTGCTGCATGCGGTCGGCCTCGCCATCGTGGCGCCGATCGTGCAGTTCGGCTTCGGTATTCCGCTGTGGCTCTACATTCTGGCGCCGGTCTGGCTCGGCCAGTCGCTGATCGCGATCCGCACTTTCGCCGAGCATCAATGGTCCGAGCATCCGGAGGGCCGCACGGTCATCATCGAGCGCTCGCCATTGTCGTTCCTGTTCCTCAACAACAATCTGCACTTCGTCCACCACAAGACCCCGACGGTGGCCTGGTACAGACTGCCTCAGCTGTTCCGCGAGCGTCGTGACGAATGGCTGCGGATGAACAATGGCTATGCCTACCCCAACTATTTCGCGCTGATCAAAGCCTATGCCTTCAAGGCCAAGGAGCCGATCGTGCACCCGGTGCTGCGGCGCGCGCCGGAGCCGGGCAGGGCATTCAAGCCGCGTATCCGGGCGCGCAACATCAATGGGCTCGGCACCGCGCCGGTGCCCGCCGAGCCGCCCAAGGAATAATTCCGGGCATCCTGGAAACCCGTGTCGGCCAATTCTGATTGGGCGCCGTGTTTTTGCGATCCTTTCTCGATACATCATGATTGAGTGTCGGCATGAGTGAATTGGTTGCGGCCTTGCCGATGTATGACTGGCCGGAAGTGCGTGGCGAAGTCGACGCGCAGTGGGCAGGGTTGCGCGATGTCTTCCGGCAGAGGGGCATCGACGCGCCGTCGACGATCGTTCGTCGCAATGGCGAGTTGTCGGCGGTACCAGGAGGCATCCGCGACGCCGAGGGAAAACTGATCGCGCCGGATCCGGCGACATTGCCTGCGGACGAGCTTGATTTCCATAAATTATGGCTGCATCCGGCGCTGCTCTTCGCGCAAACCTGCTGGGGTCCGATGGAGCTTGGCCTGTCCCGTCATGTGCAGGTGGTCGGCCAGCCGAGCTACGACGCCTATGAGGGCGGGCAGGGCGAGCTTTATTCCAGCGCGCTGGTGATGCGGACAGGCGAAGGGCCAGAAGTGCGATCGCCGGCGGATGGCAGGGCCTTGCTGCCGCTCGACCTGATCCGCGGCAAGCGCTTCACCTTCAACAGTCTCGATTCCATGTCGGGCATCATCGCGCTGACGCGTGATCTGGAAGCAGCTGGCGAAAGCCTCGATATCTTTTCCTCGCGCAGTGAAAGCGGCGGCCATCGCGGCTCGATCGTCACTGTGGCCGAGGGCAGGGCGGATATAGCTGCGATCGACTGCGAAAGCTGGGCGCTGGCGCAGCGTTTCGAGCCGGCGGCGCGCAAGGTCGTGATCGTCGGCTGGACGGCACGGCGCAAGGGCCTGCCCTTCATCACCGCCAGGACAACACCGGAAAAAACGATCAAAGCAATGCGTGAGGCCCTTGTAGGGTTAGCCGAGCAGCCTCGCATCCAACGGGTAGGTTGAGAGCTGCTCGTTGCCGGTCTCGGTGATCAGGATCTGCTCTTCGATCTTGACGCCCTCGCGGCCGCCGAGCCTGCCGATATAGCTTTCGACACAGAGCACCATGCCTGGCTCCAGAACGCCATCCGGCGTGTCCGGAGTCCAGTCGCTGGCATGCGGCAAGGTCGGGTATTCGTCGGCAAGGCCGACGCCGTGATAGAGCACGCCATAGCGGGTCGGGAAGCAGTCTCCCGGCGGTACCGCCGAGCGGTCGACAAGGTTTCGGAACGAGATGCCGGGACGTATCAATCCGGTGTTGTGCTGGATCTGATCGGCGGCGATACGGAAGAGGTCGCGCTGTTCGTTCGAAGGTTCTGCATCGCCGCACAGCCAGGTGCGCGACAGGTCGGCGCAGAAGCCGTAGGGCCCGATCAGGTCGGTATCGAAGGCGACGAGGTCGCCCGCCTCGATCTTGCGCGAGGAGCATTCCTGGAACCATGGATTGGTGCGCGGCCCCGAGGCCAGCAGCCGCGTCTCGATCCATTCGCCACCGCGCGCAATGTTGCCGCGATGCAGTTCCGCCCACAGTTCGTTCTCGGAGATACCGGGCGTCAATGCCTGTTCCATCTCGCCCATCGCGGCCTCGCAGGCAACGATGGCGCGGCGCATGGCGAGGATTTCGTCAGGCGATTTGATCAGCCGCGCGTTTTCCATCACCGCTTCGCCATTGCCGATCGAAATACCGAGGCGAGCGAGTTCCTCGACACCCTCCGGATCGAGGTGGTCGACGGCGATGCGGTTGTTGCCGCCGCCATGTTGCCTGACCAGGTCGGCGATGCCGGCGGCCCAGCGGCGAACCTTTTGCTCCGTGAGTTCGCCGCCATAGAGATAAATCCACGACACCGCCGGCCGCACCTCGTCGACGACACCGGAATGGTCGGACAGATGCTCGCAGGAAAAATAGTCGAACAGCACCACAGGACCTTCGGTGGCAACGAAACAATGCCGCGTCGGGTTGTGCGCGACCCATAGCTGCATGTTGGTCGAGTCGGTCGCATAGCGGATGTTGACCGGATCGTAGAGCAGGGCGCCGGCATAGCCACGGCGCTTCAACTCGGCGCGGGTGCGTTCCAGCCGGTATTGGCGCATCGCCGGCAGGTCTGGCGCGGCAATGCCTGCCGCTGCCCATTCAGCCTCTGCCTGGGCGCCATAGCCCAGCAGATGCTGGTTGAGTGAAGCCGCCTTCTGGCGGGAGGCGTCGCGCAGGGCCTCGATCAAGCCCGGCTCGAAGGGCATGATCTTACGGTGGCGGCCGAAGCCGCCTCTTGGCCCCGCGCTGTCCATGGTCGAACCTCAGCTCCGCATCTTCTCGCCGCTCGGGTCGAACGGCGCCTCGACATTGATGCGCGCCGGCCGGCGGTGTCCGAGGATCTCGATCTCGAACAGCCCGGCGCTTTCGTCCTCGGCAAGGGCTGCCGGCACATAGCCTTGCGCCATCGACTTCTGGACATAGTGGGCATAGCCGCCCGACGTCACCCAGCCGACCACGCGCCAGTCGCCATCGACAATGCCGCGCACGGCGGAAGCGCCTTCCGCGGCCTTGGAGCCACGCACTTCCTTGCCCTTGTCGTCGAAGCGCGGCGCGCCGTAGCCGTGCGGCTTTTCCACCGTGCCAAAATCCTTGCTGACCTTGGCCCAGATCGGCTCGTCGCCCATCACGTCGGCATCGGCGGCATCGACGATGAAGGAGACACGGCGCAGCTTCGGTCCTTCCGCCTGTTCCTTGGCGGCGGCCTCGCGGCCGATGAAGTCGTTCTTCTCCAGCTTGATGAAGCGGTCCATCGAACCTTCGAACGGCCCGTAGATCGGGCGCAGTTCGCGGAACCAGGTCGGGAAGTTCTTTTCGAGGCGCATGGAAAGCAGGGCGCGCATGCCGAAATCGACCAGGCCAAATTCCTCGCCGGCGTCCTTGATCGCCTTATAGACCAGCCGCTCATAGGCCGGCGCCATCCATATCTCGTAGCCGAGATCGCCGGTGTAGGTGATGCGGTTGACCATGCAGGGCGCGCCGCCGACCGCCATCTCGCGGAAATCCATGAAGCGGAAGGCTTTGGTCGAGATGTCGACATCGACCAGCTTCTGCAGCAAGTCGCGGGATTTTGGCCCGGCGATCGACAGGCCGACCAGCGTCTGGTCGAAGCGGTGTATCCGCACCTCTGACCCCCTTGGGCCATCTTTCGGCAGGTGCTTCTCGAACCAGCGCATGTGGTATTTCTGCGCGGCCGACGAGCCCCAGATCATGAAGCGGTCTTCACCCGCCTTGGCGATGGTGAAGTCGCCGATCAGCTTGCCGAATTCGTTGATCATCGGGGTGAGCACGATGCGGCCGGTTTTCGGCATGCGGTTGGTCATCAGCCGGTTGAGGAATTCTTCCGCGCCCGGGCCCGAAACTTCGTATTTAGCGAAATTGGCGATCTCGGTGACGCCGACGCGCTCACGCGTGGCGCGCACTTCCTCGCCGATCGGACCGAAATCGTTGGAGCGGTGGAAGGAAACGATATCCTTGGGCTCCTTGCCTTTCGGTGCGAACCAGAGCGGCGTTTCCAGACCCCAGCTATCGCCCATGACGGCGTTGTTGGCCAGCATCGTGTCGTAGAGCGGCGTCGTCTGCGCCGGGCGCGCCGCCGGCAATTCCTCATTGGGGAAGCGGATGGAGAAGCGGCGAGAATAGTTTTCGCGCACCTTGGCGTTGGTGTAGCGCAGGCCGGCCCACTCGCCGAAGCGGGCGACATCCATGCCCCAGACATCGAAGCCGGGATCGCCATGGACCATCCAGTTCGACAGAGCGAGACCGACGCCGCCACCCTGGCTGAAGCCGGCCATGACGGCGCAGGCGCACCAGAAATTGGTCAGGCCCTGCACCGGACCGACCAGCGGGTTGCCGTCGAGCGCGAAGGTGAAGGGGCCGTTGATGATCTGTTTGATGCCGGCCTTTTCGATGCCGGGGAAATGCTTGAAGCCGATCTCCAGCGACGGTGCGATGCGGTCGAGATCGGGCGGCAGCAGTTCATGGCCGAAATCCCAGGGCGTGTTGACCGGCGACCACGGCTTGCAGGCCTTCTCGTAGGTGCCGAGCAGGATCCCGTTGCGTTCCTGGCGCGTGTAGATCTCGCCCTTGAAGTCGAGCACGCCGATCATTTCGCGGCCGGTCGACTTGTTGAATTCCTCGACCTCGGGCATCGGCTCGGTGAGCAGGTACATGTGTTCCATGGCCAGAACCGGCAGTTCGACACCGACCATGCGGCCGATCTCGCGTGCCCACAGGCCGCCGCAGTTGACGACATGCTCGGCGTGGACCGTGCCCTGTTCGGTGACGACGTTCCAGGTGCCGTCGGGCTGCTGCGTCAGGTCGACGACGCGGTTGCGCAGCACGATCTCCGCGCCGAGCTTCTTGGCCGCCTTGGAATAGGCGATCGTCGTGCCCGACGGATCGAGATGGCCTTCGACCGGATCCCACATGGCGCCGACGAAGTTGGTCTCGTCCATCAGCGGGAACATCGCCTTGGCTTCGGACGGGGTGATCAGCTCGGTGTCCATGCCGAGATAACGGCCCTTGGCGTGGGCCAGGCGCAGGAAATCCATGCGCTCGGGCGTGTCGGCCATCATCACGCCGCCGGTCAGGTGCAGCGAGCAGGATTGGCCGGATATTTCCTCGATCTCCTTGTAGAGCTGCACGGTGTAGGCCTGCAGCTTGGCCACGTTGGGGTCGCCGTTCAGCGTGTGGAAGCCGCCCGCCGCGTGCCAGGACGAGCCGGAAGTTAGCTCCGAGCGCTCGATCAGCATGATGTCGGTCCAGCCGGCCTTGGCCAGATGGTAGAGAACCGAGCAGCCGACGACGCCGCCGCCGATGACAACCGCTTTTACATGGGATTTCATGAAGATAGGTCCGTTTTTAGAGAGATTGAATCGAGTAAGCGCGGCGTGAGGACAAAGCGGAGGTCCGATACAGCGACGTTTTCCGCCAGCCTGCCATCAAGCGCGGCAAGAATGGTTTCACAGACGGGAGTACGATGTTTCAGGACGTCGTGGCTCCAGACACGCAAGATCGAATAGCCTTCGGCGCGCATGAAATCGTCGCGGCGGCGGTCAGAGGAACTGTCTGCGTGTTGTGAGCCGTCGATCTCGACGACGAGCCATTTTTCGCGGCAAGCGAAATCGGCGAAGAAAGGGCCGATGGAGAATTGGCGGGTGAAACGATAGCCCCCAAGCTTGCGGGCTTTCAGTTCGAGCCAGAGCAATGCTTCAGCCTGATTGCCGCCTTGCCTCAGCTTTCGCGCGCGTTGAGTGGTGCCCATCTTGCGGCGGCTGCGGGTTTCACGGGCGGCTTCCCCCGCTCCGTCTCGGCTTCGCGGCGCCACCTCTCCCCCCTCCGGAGGGAGAGGAAGGGAGCCAGCCGGCATAAGCTCGCGCCTTTCCTCTACCCCGTCGATCGGGGGAGAGGTGTCGAGCGAAGCTCGACGGAGTGGGGGTCGACCGTTCATCAGATCCGCTTGATTGCCTGACTGCCTAAGCTCTCGCGCGCGTTGAGCGGTGCCCGTCTTGCGGCGGCTGGGCGCTTCGTCAACGGCTTCCCCCACTCCGTCTCGGCTTCGCCGAGCCACCTCTCCCCCCTCCGGAGGGAGAGGAAAGGTGCCAGGCTGCATAAGCTCGCGCCCTTCCTCTCCCCCGTCGATCGGGGGAGAGGTGTCGAGCGGAGCTCGACGGAGTGAGGGTCGACCGTTCATCAACGACATTGATCAGAAATCGGTCGGCGCACCGCCCTCGGAGCGGCGCTTTTCGACGAAGGCGTTGAGTTCTTCACGGATCGCCGGGTCCATGTAGGGATCTTCGTAGGATGCCAGCCGTTCCTTCCAGACCTTGTTGGCCTTTTCCAATGCCGTCGGCGATCCGGCTTCCGCCCAGGTCTCGAAGTTGCGCCAGTCGGAGAGAATTGGCGAATAGAAGGCAGTCTTGTAGCGGTCCTGCGTGTGCTGGGTGCCGAAGAAATGGCCGCCGGGTCCAACAGACTGGATGGCGTCGAAGCCGAGCGCTTCATCGGACAGGTCGAGCGGGGTCAGGAACTCCGCCACCATCTGCAACAGGTCGATGTCGAGAATGGTCTTCTCGTAGGAGCAGCGCAGGCCGCCTTCGAGCCAGCCGGCGCCGTGCATCATCAGATTGCCGCCGCCCTGGATGGCGCCCCACAGCGAGAACACGCTTTCATAGGCCGCCTGCGCGTCGACCGTGTTGGCCGCGCATGTATTGGAGGTGCGGTAGGGGATGTTGTAGCGGCGGGCAAGCTGGCCGCCGACCAATTGCGCCTTCATGTATTCGGGCGTGCCGAAGGCTGGCGAGCCGGACTTCATGTCGACATTCGAGGTGAAACCGCCATAGCCGACAGGCGCGCCTTTGCGCACCATCTGGGCAAAGGCGATGCCGGACAGCGCCTCGGCATTCTGTTGCACCAGCGCGCCGGCGATGGTGACGGGCGCCATTGCGCCCGACAGGGTGAAGGGCGTGACGACGACGACCTGGCCCTTGCTCGACATCTGGATGATCCCTTCCATCATCGGCACGTCGAGCTTGAGCGGCGAGTTGGTGTTGATGATGGTAAAGACCGATGGCTCCTCCAGCATCTGCTCATGGCTGATGCCGCGGGCGATGCGGGCGATCTCGATGCCGTCGACGTTGCGCTCCTTGCCGAGCGAATAGATGTGAAACACCTTGTCGGTCAGCGTGGCGAGGTCGCGTATGCATTCGAGGTGGCGGACCGACGGGTGGATGTCGGTCGGCTCGACCGGATAGCCGCCGGTGCAGTTCAGAATGTTGTGCATCTGCGCCAAGCGCAGGAAATTGCGGTAGTCAGCCTGATTGCCAGGGCGACGGCCGCGATCGATGTCGGAGCAGTTCGGCGCCGACGCCATCATCGACAGGATCACATTGTTGCCGCCGAAGCGGAGATTGTGCGCGGGATTGCGCGCATGCATGGTGAATTCAGACGGGCAGTGCGACACCAATTCGAGGATCATGTCGCTGTCGAAGCGCACCCGCTCGGTGCCTTCGCGCACATCCGCGCCATGCGCCTTCATGATGCGGCGGGCCTCGTCATGCAGCACGTCGACGCCGATTTCCCTGAGCACGCGCAAGGAGGCGAGGTGGATCGATTCCAGCTCGTCGTCCGAAACCAGCCTGGTCGGCGCCAGAGGGTTTTTCAGTTGGCGGAAAGGCGGCTGCTCGAACGCGGCCGAGCCTCCGGCGCGCTTTCCGGCGCGGCCGCCACGGCGGGCACGGTCGGGTGCCAAAGCCGGTTCTGCAGATTGTAGGGCGGCGGTCATGATGGTCCTCGTAGGATGCGATAGCGGGCGGCATAATGGACCGGCGGCCCGCCGACCATTGCGGAGGCGGCGACCACTAGGGCGAGGGAAGCGACATGACCGGACGGCAGCGGCGTGGCCGCGACATCGCCTCGATTATTCGACCATTGGCGCAAGCGGAATTCCCTTGCCGGCCCTTTCTTTCCCCCGGCCGAACCAGTAGCTGGTGACGCTTGCCGGCCCGGGACGCCAGCCGGCATCCACATGGATAATGACATGGTCGCAACCAGCACGAGCGAGGTCGAAGCGGGGACGCAGTGGGCAGCGCTCGCCGGCGTCACCGCAGCGCTTGCCATGTTCGGCGCCGCGCAGGGGCTGAGCTCGCCGCTGTTCACGCTCCTGATGCAGAAGCAGGGCATGTCGCCCGGGTTGATCGGCCTGTCGGCGGCGATGATGCCGCTCGGTCTGATCCTGTCGGCTTCCTTCGTGCCGGCGGCGGTGCGGC
Organism: Mesorhizobium opportunistum WSM2075; assembly: GCF_000176035.2. Lineage (NCBI taxonomy): Bacteria > Pseudomonadati > Pseudomonadota > Alphaproteobacteria > Hyphomicrobiales > Phyllobacteriaceae > Mesorhizobium > Mesorhizobium opportunistum. Next base: position 3,978,153 of record NC_015675.1, read on the forward strand.
TGGTCGGGGCGCGCAACCTTGCGGTCGGCTGTTCGCTGATCGGCGCGCTGTGCTTCCTGGGCGTCGGCTATCTGCAGAATTGGGTGGCCTGGTATGTCATCCGGTTCATCATCGGCGTGGTCATCAATCCGCTCTACATCCTTGGCGAGGTCTGGGCGCTGTCGCTGGCGGCGCCATCGCGGCGAGGCCGGGTCATGGGCGTGTTCAACACGCTGATGGGCGCCGGCTATGCGGCCGGGCCCTTCACCTTGACCCTGGTCGGTACGTCGGGCTGGGCTCCCTTCAGCGTCGGCATCGGCGGCTTCGTGCTTTGCGCGGTCATTCTGCGTCTTGTCTCGTCGAGGCTCACCGGTTTCGAAGATGACGGCCAGCCCGCCGGCAGTTTTCTCAGCTTCGCCCGCCTGGCGCCGGCTCTGCTGCTGGCCGTGCTGGTCTCGGCCGCCGTCCAGCAAAGCACCTATGCGCTGGTCCCGGTCTTCGGCGCTGGTTATGGCCTGCCGGAAGCGGTGCTCGCCGCGCTGGTCATGGCGCTTTCCCTCGGCAATATCCTGCTGCAGATCCCGCTTGGCCTGCTGGCGGAGCGTTTCGGCGGCCGCCCCATGATCCTGGCCTGCGCGATGGCGACCACCGTCTGCGCGGTTCTGCTGCCGCTGCTGATCATGACGCCGCTTGTCTGGGGCGTGCTGCTGGTCATGGGCGCGGTCGGCTACGGCGTCTACACGATGGCGCTGGTCGAACTCGGCAGCCGGTTCAGGGGCACGCTGCTGGTCACCGGCAATGCGGCCTTCGCCTTGCTGTGGGGCGTTGGCGGTATTGTCGGCCCGCCGAGCGCCGGCCTGCTCATGCAGGGCATCGGCCCGCTCGGCCTGCCGATCGTGATCATCGGCCTCGACGCCTTGCTGGTGATCTTTGCACTCTATCGCTCGTCGGTCCGCCGGAGCGGGCAGACATGATCGCGGCCAGCCCCGGCAACGGCGAGACAGGGATGCAATGGGCCGCGATCACCGGCGTGATCGCGACCGTCTCGGTGTTCGCCATCGCGCAGGGGCTGTCCTATCCGCTGTTGAGCTTCATCCTGCAGCGGCAGGGCGTCTCGCCGGCGATGATCGGACTGTCGGCTGCCATGACGCCGATCGGCTTCATCGTCTCGTCGCCGCTCATTCCGGCGCTGGCACGCCGGTTCGGAGCAGGGCGCACGGCGCTCACCTGTGCGGCACTTTCGGCCGTGGTGCTGGCGCTGATCGGCTGGACGCAGAATGTCTACCTGTGGTTCCCGCTGCGTTTCCTGATCGGCGTCGTGACCAATCCGCTCTATGTTTTAAGCGAAATCTGGGTGATCGCGCTGGCGCCGCCGGCCCGGCGCGGCCGCATCATGGGCATCTATTCGACGATCATTTCGGCAGGCTTCGCGGCCGGTCCACTCTGCCTGCTTGCCGTGGGCACGCTGGGCTGGCCACCGTTTCTCGTCGGCATCTGCGCCTTCGTGCTGTGCGGCATCTGCCTGGCATCCGTGCTGCCGCGCCTGCCAAAGGTGGACGAGGCCGGGCACCAGGTTTCCGTTCTTGGCTTCGTGCCACTGGCCTGGCTGCTTTTGTTTGCGGTCATCGTGGCCGCCGGTTTCGAACAGGGCGCGCTGGCCTTGCTGCCGGTTTACGGCACGCATTACGGCATCGCCGAAGCCCGGATGTCGGCGTTGCTCACGGTGATGATTGCCGGCAACATCGCCATGCAGATGCCGCTCGGCCTGCTGGCGGAAAGGCTGACGGCGCGGTTCGTGCGGCTGGTCTGCATAAGCGCTACGGCGCTCGGATGCGCGCTGTTGCCTTTTCTCATCGAGACACCGCTGATCTGGCCGATGATCTTCATCTGGGGCGCGGTTTCGTACGGCATCTACACGATGTCGATCATCGAACTCGGCGAACGCTTCACCGGTTCGACACTGGTCGCCGGCAATGCCGCCTTTTCGCTGATGTGGGGTGTCGGCGGCATCGCCGTGCCGCCGGTGGCGGGAAGCGTCATGGATGTGCTGGGCGCGGGCGGCCTGCCGCTCACGCTTGGCCTGCTGTGCCTGGCGCTGGCGGTTGCGAGCCTCGCTGGTCGCGGGAAAGCCTGAATCCTCGGCGTCGATGCCGCAGCTATTGAATATCGGACAAGGCATGTCGATGTTGCATGCCGAAGCATGACTATCGGAGATTCCATGACCAAACCTATCGCCAAGCCAGACTCCAGCACGGACGATCCCTTCCTCTGGCTGGAGGACAGGACCAGCAAACAGTCGCTGGACTGGGTGCATCGTCAGAACGAAGTCACGGTTGGGCAATTGCAGGGCGATCCGTCCTACCAGGCATCGTTCCAGACCGCGCTCGACCTGATGACGGCCGAGGACAACATCGCCGTGGGTGCGGCAATCGCCGGCCATGTCTATAATTTCTGGCAGGACAAGACCAATGCGCTCGGCCTGTGGCGCCGCACAACCGTCGCTTCCTACAAGACCGAGAAGCCGGAGTGGGAAACGATCATCGACTTCGACCAGCTCGCGGCGAAGGAGGGGATCAAATGGGTGTTCAGCGGCGCCAGCCGGCTCTATCCGGAGTTCAGCCGCTGCCTGCTCTCAATGTCGCCGGATGGTGGCGATGCCAGCGAGATGCGGGAGTTCGACATCGAGACCAAATCGTTCATCGAGGGCGGATTCCGCGCGCCGGCCTCGAAATCGGGATTTGGCTGGCTGGATAAGGACACGGTCATCGTCTCAGCAGCCTTCGAGGAAGGAGACAAGACCGAGTCCGGCTATCCGCGCGTGGTCAAGCTCTGGAAGCGCGGCACCAGGCTCGAAGACGCGGCGCCGATCTTCGAGGCGCAGAAGGAAGATCTCGCCGTCGGCGCCGGCGTCGAGTTCGACGGCGAGAAGCGTCATCTGTTTCTGGCGCGGACACTCAATTTCTTCGCATCGCACAGTTTCCTGCATCTCCCGTCTGGCGAAAACAGGCGCATCCCGCTGCCGGACGACGTCACCGACACCGCGCTTTTCAAGGACCAGATGGTGTTCGGGGTGCGCACCCCTTGGACGGCGCCGGATGGCACGGCCTGCCAGCCGGACGGGCTCTATTCGCTCGATTTCGCGCACTGGATCGAAACCGGCAGCCTTGGCGCCATCGAGACCTTGCTCGCGCCGGCGCATCGCGTGTCGATCGCGGGCCTTGCCCGCACCCAGGACCGGTTGTTCGTCAGCCTGATGGACAATGTGCGCGGCAAGGTTCTCGTCTGCGAACGCAAGGACGGCGCCTGGTCGCTGAAGGCGGTCGCTCTGCCTGAAAACGGCACGGTCGGCATCAGTCATGCCGAGCATTTCGGTTCCAGCGTGTCCTTCTCCTTCACCGATTTCCTGACACCGAGCTCGATCATCTGGTCCGACGACGATGGCGCGACGCTTGAAACCGTGAAGTCGCAGCCAGCACGCTTCGATGCCTCGCCGCTGATTTCGGAGCAGTTCGAGGCGCGCTCGAAGGACGGCACGATGATCCCTTATTTTGTCGTCCGGCGGCGCGACCAGAAGGGGCCCGTGCCGACGTTGCTCTATGGCTATGGCGGCTTCGAAGTGCCGTTGCTGCCCGGCTATGCCGGCGTGCGCGGCAGGCTGTGGCTGGAGAAGGGCAACGCCTATGTGCAGGCCTGCATCCGCGGCGGCGGCGAATTCGGCCCGGCCTGGCATCAGGCGGCGCTGAAGGGCAAACGCCAGAACGGCTTCGACGATTTCGCCGCGGTCGCCGAGGACGTCGTCCGCCGCGGCATCGCCACGGCTGCCTCGCTCGGCATCCAGGGCGGCTCGAATGGCGGCTTGCTGACCGGCGTTTCCCTGACGCAGCGCCCCGAACTCTTCGGCGCCGTCATCGTCGAGGTGCCGCTGCTCGACATGCTGCGTTACACGCAATTGCCGCCGGGCGCCTCGTGGATGGCCGAATATGGCGATCCGTCGAAGCCCGAAGACGCCAAATGGCTTTCCGCCTATTCGCCCTACCAGCATGTCGATGCGGACGTCGCCTATCCGCCGGTGCTGCTGACCACATCGACGGCGGACGACCGGGTCCATCCCGGCCATGCGCGCAAGATGGCGGCCCGGCTGCAGGAGGCCGGTCACGCCAGGACGCTGTTCTTCGAGGAAACCGAGGGCGGGCATGGCGGGCGCGGCGACCGTCGGCCTCAAGCGATGCAGACGGCGATGAAATATGTATTCCTGCAGAGGGCGCTAAGCGGCAAGGCCTAGCCATATCCCGTCATCCGCCAGGCAAAGGGTGGTCGAACCACCCTTTGCCCTGAATCCCTTTTCTTGGCGATTCCGGACCGAAAACCGTTTCACACTTTTCATGGATTTGCTCTAAGGTGCCTGCCATGGCTCTCGCTAGGCTATCAGCTCGCGCATTCCGGGTTGCGGTGACACCGTCATCGCGCACGCTGCGCGCCGAGCTTTTGCGGCTGTGCGCCCGCATCGGCTATTCGCCGCCTGCCATCCTCTGACGACTTCGCCCCGGCGCCAGCCGGATTGAATCCAGAGGAAAGATCAGACATGACCTATCAGAATTATTCGCTGAAGCAGCTTCAGCAGATCGACGCCGCGCACCATCTGCATCCCTTCACCGACCACAAGGAATTGCGTGAGGCGGGCGCGCGCATCATCACCCATGCCAACGGCCCGTTCATCTACGATTCCGAAGGAACGGAACTGCTGGACGGCATGGCCGGCCTGTGGTGCGTCAACATCGGCTATGGCCGCGACGAACTGGCGGAGGCCGCCTATGCGCAGATGAAGGAGCTACCCTACTACAATTCCTTCTTCAAATGCTCGACGCCGACGCCGGTGCTGTTGTCCAAGAAACTGGCTGAAATCGCACCGAAGAACGTCAACCAGGTCTTCTATGGTTCCTCCGGCTCGGAGGCGAACGATACGGCGCTACGACTTGCCCGTCACTACTGGGTGCTGGAAGGCAAGCCGGAGAAGAACCGCGTCATCTCGCGCAAGATGGCCTATCACGGCTCGACCATAGCCGGCACCTCGCTCGGCGGCATGGATGCCATGCACAAGCAGCTCGGCGGCGCTGTGCCCAACATCGTCCATGTGATGATGCCCTATGCCTATGAGCTGGCGCTGCCGGGCGAAAGCGATCACGATTTCGGCCTGCGCGCGGCCAAGGCCGTGGAGGATGCCGTCCTGGAGGCCGGCGCCGATAAGGTCGCTGCCTTCATCGGCGAGCCGGTGATGGGGGCGGGCGGCGTGAAGATACCGCCGATGAGCTACTGGCCGGAAGTGCAGCGCATCTGCCGCAAATACGATGTGCTGCTGATGCTGGACGAGGTCATCACCGGTTACGGCCGCACCGGCGAATGGTTCGCCGCCCAGACCTTCGACATCGAGCCGGACACCATCACCACGGCCAAGGCGCTGACGTCGGGCTATCAGCCGCTGTCGGCGCTGCTGGTCGGCGACCGCATCACCTCGACGCTGGTCGAGAAGGGCGGCGAGTTCAATCACGGCTACACCTATTCCGGGCACCCGGTGGCCTGCGCCGTGGCGCTGAAGAACCTGGAGATCATCGAAAGGGAAGGCCTGGTCGAGCGGGTCAGGAACGACACCGGGCCGTATTTTGCCAAGGCCCTGCAGGAACGCATCGCCGGGCATGATCTGGTCGGCGAGGTGCGCTCGATCGGCCTGATGGGCGCGATCGAGATCGTCAAGGACAAGGCGACCAAGGAACGGTTCCTGCCGTCGGGAAGTGCCGCGGTGACCGTGCGCGACCATGCGATCGCCAACGGCATGATGCTGCGCGCCACCGGCGACACGATGATCCTGTCGCCGCCGCTGATCTGGAGCCGCGACACCATCGACATGGCTTGCGAGCGTATCGGCAAGGCACTGGACCTGGCGCAAGCGGATCTGCGCAAGCGATAAGATATTGCAGGCGTCCCGTGGTTCGGGACGCCTGCCATCCGCCCTGAGCCGGTCTCTTGTTCGTCTTTCGCCGATGGGCCAAGGGTTCCGGTCATCGGCGCTATCGGCTACAAGCCGTCGAGGCCGTTCGCCGAAGGGAGACTTGATGGCAGGACAACCGCTCAACCAGCCGGCTGAAATTCCGGCCGAGCTCGACCGCTGGAACTGGGGCGCCTTTTTCCTCAACTGGATCTGGGGTATCGGCAACAGCACCTTCATCGCGCTGCTGGCGCTGATCCCGTTGGTCAACATCGTCATGATCATCATACTCGGCGCGCGCGGCAGCCGCTGGGCCTGGCAGAATCGTGCCTGGCGCGACGCCGAACAGTTCCGCAAGACGCAGCGGAACTGGGCGATCGCGGGACTGGCGGTGTGGGTGGTTGGCATCGGCGGCTGCGCGACGATGGTCGGCAGCATTCCTTTCGTTCTGAAAAGCAGCGACGCCTATCACATGACCATGGATGCCATTCGCGCCGACACGCGCGTGAAAGCCGCCATCGGCGAGGAGGTGACCGACAATTTCTGGGTCGGAGGCAATCTCGACGTCAATGCGAATGGCGCGGGGGATGCCCAGTTCAGCATTCCGGTCCATGGCGCCAAGGGCAAGGGCACGGTGTATTCGCACCTGGTTCGCAAAGCCGGCTCATGGAGCACGCGCCTGCTCGTCGTCAGGGTGGACGGGGAGGACGCGCCGATCGTACTGACCAACGAAGATCACGTTCCGATCCCGAACGCGGCAATCGGAATATAAATTTCGGGAGCGGCAGAAACGCAAAAACCGCGCTCCATCGGGAACGCGGCTTTGCCAGATACGCAGGCGCTTCGCTACGCAAACAATTTGCGAAACTTTATGGGCACTTGTCGAACTTACGGGCTCCGGTACGCGAGACCTGATCCGGAGCGCCGGGCGGAAGTGATATGTCCGCCTCGCCATCCGTTTTATAGGGACATCGTTACCGCGGAGTTATCGAGAGCTTAAGCAAATCTAAATTTACGGTTTTTCTGGCTGGAGAATCCAGAAGAGCCAATTACATCAGTTGGTTATGCGGGGTTCCCGCGCAAAAAATTAATTATGCCGGAGAAATCGGCGCCGCCGTTCCCTTGAGCGTTGAACAGGGCGTAGAGTTGGGCGGCCTCGGCGCCCAGCGGCGTCACGGCGCCGGAAGCCTGTGCGGCTTCCTGCGACAATTTCAGGTCTTTGAGCATCAATGCGGCTGCAAACCCTGGCTTGTAGTCCCTGTTGGCCGGCGAAGTGGGCACCGGGCCCGGCACGGGGCAATAGGTGGTCAGCGACCAGCACTGGCCGGACGATGTCGAGGCGACGTCGAACAGCGCCTGGTGCGACAGACCGAGTTTTTCCGCCAGCACGAAGGCTTCGGCGACGCCGATCATCGAAATGCCGAGGATCATGTTGTTGCAGATCTTGGCCGCCTGGCCGGCGCCGTCGCCGCCGCAATGGACGATGCGGCCGGCCATCGGCTTCAGGATCGGCTCGGCGGCGGCGAAGGCATCGTCTGAACCGCCGGCCATGAAGGTCAGCGTGCCGGCCGCCGCACCGCCGGTGCCGCCCGAAACGGGCGCATCGATCGACAACAAGCCATTCCTTGCGGCTGTCGCATGCGCCTTGCGTGCCGATTCGACGTCGATTGTCGACGAATCGATGAACAGCGCGCCCTTTTTTGCCTTAGGCGCGATGTCCTCATAGACCGACAGCACGTGCTTGCCGGCCGGCAGCATGGTGATGACCACATCGGCATCCTTCACCGCGGCCAAGGCGTTCGCCATGACGACGACGCCGTGCTCGCGCGCGACCGTCAAATTCTCCGGCACCAGATCGAAGCCATGGACGGCATGCCCGGCCTTGACCAGATTGGCAGCCATCGGATTGCCCATGTTGCCGAGGCCGATGAAGGCGATGGTGGTCATAGTGGCGCTCCGTGATTTGGGTAAGTAGGCGGTAGGCAGTAGGCAGTAGGCAGTAGGCAGTAGGCAGTAGGCAGTAGGCAGTAGGGCGATCTATTCGGGTGCAAGTTTTATTATAAGCTGGCGAAGCATTTTTCCGATGGCCTCGGTCGCTAACAGTAGCTGATTGGCTTGATCATGTGTGGCAAGGCCAATCCGCTCTGCGATCTGGAGGTGTGTCTCGAGCTCCTTCGTCGAACCTTGGGCTATCCTGAGAAACTGTTGATAAGAGCCTCTGTTGTCCCGACCATAACCTTCGGCGATGTTTGCAGGGATAGATGTCGCTGAACGACGGATCTGGCTGGTCAGTCCGTACAATTCCTCTTTGGGCCACGTCTTGGTCAAGAAATAGGCGGCGATGGCCAGGTCCATCGACTGCTGCCATACGATAAGATCCTTGTATGAATTGATCTTGCCGGTCATCTTTGCCTACTGCCTACTGCCTTACCGTCCGATTAGCGCCCGCGCGATGATGACGCGCATGATCTCGTTGGTGCCTTCGAGGATCTGGTGGACGCGCAGGTCGCGCACCAGCTTCTCGATGCCGTAATCGTGCAGATAGCCGTAGCCGCCGAGCAGTTGCAGCGCATCGTTGGCGACGTTGAAGCCGGTGTCGGTGACGAAGCGCTTGGCCATCGCCGACCATTTGCCGGCATCAGGCGCCTTGCGGTCGAGCTTGGAGGCAGCCGCATAGAGGAAGATGCGCGCTGCCTGCAACTCGGTCTCCATGTCGGCCAGCCGGAACTGCAGCGCCTGGAACTGGTTGATCTTCGAGCCGAAGGCCTTGCGCTCGGCGGTGTAGGACAGCGCCTTGTCGAGTGCCGACTGCGCACCGCCCAGCGAACAGGCGGCGATGTTCAACCGGCCGCCGTCGAGCCCGGCCATGGCGATACCGAAACCGGCGCCTTCGCCCGACAACAGGTTCTCCGCCGGCACCTTGCAATCCTCGAAGATGACCTGGCGCGTCGACTGCATGTGCCAGCCCATCTTGTGCTCGTTGGCGCCGAAGGAGAGGCCGGGAGCATCCCTGGGCACGATGATGGTGGAAATGCCTTTCGGACCATCGGCGCCAGTGCGGACCATGACAGCATAGACATCGCTGTCGCCGGCGCCCGAGATGAACTGCTTTGTGCCGTTGAGGATGTAGTCGCCGCCGCTTTTCACCGCACGCGTCTTCAGGGCCGCCGCATCGGATCCGGAACCCGGCTCGGTCAGGCAGTAGCTTGCCAGCCATTCCATCGAGGTGAGCTTGGGCAAAAAGCGCTGGCGCTGCTCGTCATTGCCGAAACGGTCGATCATCGATGCCACCATGTTGTGGATCGAGATGAAGGACGAAAAGGCCGGATCGGCGTGCGACAGCGCCTCGAAGATCAGCACGGCGTCGAGCCGGCCGAGCGCGGAGCCGCCGACATCGTCCCTGATATAGATGCCGCCGAGGCCGAGCGGGCCGGTCTCGCGGATCACATCGGCGGGGAAATGTTTTTTGCGGTCCCAGTCGAGCGCATTCGGCGCGACGCGGTCGGCGGCGAAGGCCCGTGCCATCTCCTGGATGGCGCGCTGTTCCTCATTGAGTTCGAACTGGCTGGTGCTCGCATCGACCGCAGCGTCCATGGCGTGCTCCCTTGTGCTGGCCAGCTAGCCCGCTGGCCTGTCGTTTTTGGCTTTGCGCGCGCACCAATCTAGACCAATGATGCCGTCGCGCAACCCGACCCGCCGCGGAGCGGCTGTGCACGAATGCATGTCCGGAGTGAGATGTGACGACAAAATTCGAAGAACTGCTGGGGCGGTTCCACGCCTATCTCGCTTGCGTGGACAACGCGCTGGTGCGCGAGGCCGTGGCGGGCATCGGCTGGGACATGCCGGCTCGTCCACTGGCGGCACATCCGCTCGCTTGCCTTCGCCATCTCGAACGTGCCGCCGAACTGGCGCCCCCGGATGCGAAGCCTCTGGTGCGATGGGTTGCCGGGCAACGCGGCAATCTGCATTGGGGGCAGACCTACAGCGAGTCGGACTTCGGCAGCGCGTTCGTCGACAATTACGGCTGGCTGGAGGTATTCGGCACACGTGGCCATTTCGCCAATGACGAGGCTGCGGCCGGCCTGCTGATCCTTGGGCCTGATATCGTCTATCCCGACCATCATCACGTCGCCGAGGAAATCTACATTCCGTTGACCGGCGGCACCGAGTGGCGCATGGGCGAGAGGGGCTTTCGCAAGCGGGAGGCCGGCGAGATCGTTCACCACGCTTCCAATGTGAACCACGCCATGCGCACCGGCCAGGAGCCCCTGCTGGCGCTCTACATCTGGCGCGGTGGGCCTCTGGCGCAGAAATCCGAGATCACCGGAACCGTGGCGCAGGGCAGGGGCTGAACCATGGCCAAAGCCATTATGCTGCAGGGCACTGGTTCTGATGTCGGCAAGACCGTTCTGGTCGCTGGGCTGTGCCGGGCCGCGAAAAAGCGCGGGCTGAAGGTGCGGCCGTTCAAGCCGCAGAATATGTCGAACAATGCTGCCGTCGCCGACATTCCCGGCAACAACAACCATGGCGGTGGCGAGATCGGCCGCGCGCAGTGGCTGCAGGCGATCGCGTGTGGGGTCGCGCCGTCAGTCCACATGAACCCGGTGCTGCTCAAGCCGCAGACCGATGTCGGCGCGCAGGTCATCGTGCAGGGCAAGGTGTTCGGCGAGGCGCGGGCGCGCGACTACCAGGCGCTGAAGGGCCGGCTGATGGATGCCGTCCTGAATTCCTGGGGCAAGGTCGGCGAGGACGCCGATCTCGTCATCGTCGAGGGCGCCGGATCGCCAGCCGAAATCAACCTCAGAAGCCGCGACATCGCCAATATGGGCTTTGCGACGCGTGCCAACGTGCCGGTGGTGCTCGTCGGCGACATCGATCGCGGCGGCGTCATCGCCTCGGTTGCCGGCACGCATCTGATCCTGCCGGAAGAGGACCGACGCATGATCGTCGGCTACCTCATCAACAAGTTTCGCGGCGATGTCTCGCTGTTCGATGACGGCCTGAAGGCGATCGAAAAATTCACCGGCTGGCGCTGCTTTGGCGTCGTGCCGTGGCTGAAGGCGGCGGCGCGGCTGCCCTCGGAGGATTCGGTGGTGCTGGAACGGCTGGTGTCCGGCGGGAAACGCGCGCTGAAGGTGGCGGTGCCGATGCTTGGGCGCATCGCCAATTTCGACGATCTCGACCCGCTGAAAGCCGAACCGCAGGTCGAAGTGGTGTTCGTGCCGCAGGGAAAGCCGTTGCCGGCCGATGCCGGGCTGGTGGTCATTCCCGGCTCCAAGTCGACGATCGGCGATCTCCTGAAATTCCGCGAGAATGGTTGGGATCGGGATCTAGCAATGCATCGCAAGCGCGGCGGTCACGTCGTCGGCATTTGCGGCGGCTTCCAGATGCTGGGCCGGGTGGTGCGTGATCCCGAGGGCATCGAGGGCAGCGTCACCGAGGCCGAAGGGCTCGGCCTGCTCGACATCGAAACGGTGATGGAGCCGGAGAAGACCGTGCGCAATGTCAGCGCGCGATCCGTTCCGTTCGACCTGCCGCTCGAGGGCTATGAGATCCATCTCGGCCGGACCACCGGCCCGGACACGATGCGACCGTCGGCGATCATCAATGGTGTCGAGGACGGTGCTGTTTCCACCGACGGCAAGGTGCTGGGCACCTATATGCATGGCCTGTTCGGCGCCGACGGCTTTCGCGGAAAATTCCTCGAAAGCCTTAGCGTCAAAGGCGGCGGCATCGATTATCGCGCCGACGTCGAAGGGGCGCTGGACGAGGTGGCGGCCGAGCTGGAAGCCCATCTCGACTGTGACGCGATTTTTGGGCTGGCTCGGTAGAGCGGCGCTACGCTTCTTCTCCCGCCTTCGGCCAATACGTCCCGAATGACCAGACATTGCCTTCCGGGTCGCGGCAGATGAACTCGCGGCTGCCATAGTCGCGGTTGGTCAATTCCTGGATGATCGTGGCGCCGGCCTGCCTGGCCTTGGCATAGGCTGCATCGGCGTCGTCGACGGCGATGTAGATCGATTTGCCGCCGCCTGTGCCGGGCTCGCCGACCATCTTGCCGTAATCGTCGTCTCGCACCGTGCCCAGCATGATCATCGAGGAGCCGAAGACCAGTTCGGCATGGTGCACGACATCGCCTTCGCCATAGCGGGCGCGGACGGTGAAACCGAAGGCTTCGCAGAGCCAGTCGATCATTTTCGCCGCGTTTTTATAGCGCAAGGCAGGGTAGAGGCGAGGGGCTTCGGTGGTAGTGGGCATGGGAACCTCCTTCATCTGAACTAGTCGATGCATTCAGTTTGTGCATGTCGTTGTTCCAAAACCACTACGCACTTTTGGGCGACATGCATCACTCTCGGCGAGGACGGTTCCAGCGTCTTGAAGAAATGTTACCTGGCCGAAACCGCCGTCGGCGTCTCGCCGGCAAGGTCGCGGAATTCGCGCACCAGATGCGCCTGGTCGGCATAGCCGCAATCGGCAGCGATATCCGCCCAGTGGGCCGCGGGCTGCCTCGACAGGCCGAGCGCCCGGTTGAAGCGGACGATGCGCGACAGCGTCTTGGGGCCGATGCCGATCGCGTCGGAGAATTTTCCCGCCAGGTGCTTGCGGCTCCAGCCCAGCCTTTCGGCGAGCGACGCGATGCGGGTCCGGCCGCCGGAGGCGATGATGCGGTCATAGGCCCAGGCGATTTCGAGCGGTGTTTGCGCCGCACTCGTCAGACGGGCGGCGACGAAGGCTTCGGCGATGTCAAAACGCGTCGTCCAATCCTGTGCATTGCCAAGCCTTTCGCGCAGCGCCACGCCTTCGGTGCCCAGCACGTCGTCGAGCACGACCATGCTGTCGGTCAGTTCGCTCATCGGCAGCCGGAAGAACCGGCGCGCGCCAAGCGGCGTGAAGTTGACCTGGACGCAGCAGGCGGCGCCGAAGGATTCGATCAGCACCGGCCCGGCGAAAAGGCCGGCAGCGAAACTGGCGAAGCGGTCGTTGTCGCCGGGTGTCTTGCCGAGGCCGATGGCGAAGGGCTCGGCGAAGCTGATCACCAGCGGCACGGTGAGCGACGCGTATTCGACGTTGTGGAAATGGCCGGGCGCCGTTTCGCGATAGCCGCAGATGTCGGACACGATGCCCTCGAGTGCAGTGTCGGGAAGGCGCCGACGCATCTCGAACCGCCCGGCGACCGAGCGGTCCTGTTCCTTCCGGCGCTGCATCTCGATCGGCATCGGTCATCCTTCCGCCAAGGCAAATCTAGCAGAGCCTTGACCGGAATCAAAAGCGCCCGGCTTTCGGCCGGGCGCTCTCGGTCCCCACTTTGCGGGAAACTTGTCAGGCGCCGCGCATCAGGCAACCGGCGGCGAGTACGATGTAGGCGATGAGAACAATCCACACCGATGCGATTGGAATGAACACAAGAATGCCAAGCGCGGCGAGAATGCCGATGATGGCAATGACTAGGGAAATGATGAAAACAATCTGGGTAGGCGCGCTGAGATTCATGTCTGGCTCCTCCAACATGATTCGAACAGCCTCATTCTATCAGGGCGTGTAGTCACACACCAATCATGACACGCAGTGGGTTGGCCGGGTCGGCCAGCAGCTTCACCGCCAGTGCCAGGCAGACGATCACCAGCAGCGGCTTGATCAGTCTGGCGCCGATGCGCATGGCCAGGCTGGCGCCGACGCGGGCGCCGAGGAACTGGGCAACGCCCATCATCAGGCCGATCTTCCAGGAGATGACGCCGACGGCGGCAAAGATGATGAAGCCGCCGATGTTGGACGCGAAGTTGAGCAGTTTGGTATGCGCCGTAGCCTTGAGCACGCCGTAGCCGGCGAGCGCGACGAACGCCAGCATATAGAATGAGCCGGCGCCGGGCCCGAACAGGCCGTCATAGAAGCCGACTGCCGGCACCAGGGTCAGTCCAAACAGGAATGGCGACAGGCGTTCGGCGCGGTCGACGTCATTCATGTTGGGCTTGAGCGCGAAATAGAGCGCGATGGCGATCAGTATCAGGGGCAGCAGGGCGCGCAGGAGATCGCCCGGGACGATGGTGGCCAGCAAGGCGCCTACGGCGCCTCCGGCCAGCGCCAGCAGCGCCGACGGCAATTGCCGGCGCAGGTCGACATGGCCCTTGGAGGCATAGTGAATGGTCGCCGACCCGGAGCCGAACATGCCTTGCAGCTTGTTGGTTCCAAGCGCCTCGACCGGCGAGAAACCGGCCAGCAGCAGAGCGGGAATGGTGATCAGTCCGCCGCCGCCGGCAATCGAATCGACAAAGCCCGCCGCAAAGGCGGCGAAGGCGAGCATGGCAACTGTCTGGATGCTGAGATCGATCATCTGATCCGTGGGAGCGTCGGTCGGCCGAGATAGCGGCGTTCGATCACGACCGCCCCATTTGCGCAAGGCCGATTCCGCGCTAACTCTAGTGGAGAGGAATCGGAAAGGGGCACCGATGGCATTCGCATTGCTGGATCAGATACGTTCGATCTTCGACGGCGACCCCGGTGTGCGCAAGGTGGCGGACGATCCCGTCCTGTCGGCTGAACTTCTGATGCTGTTCCGCATGATCCTGGCTGACGGCACAGTCAGCGAGAGCGAGATGGTGGCCTTCCGGCGCATCTGCAAGGACGCCTTCGGCATCCAGGAGAGCAGCATCGACAGCGTTATCGAATATCTCAACGAGTTCGGCTACGAGACCAACGGCTCGCAGGCGATTGCACTGTTCCGCGATCTCGACGTCGAACGGCGCAAGCAACTGGCCCAGCATATGGCCGAGATTGCCAAGGCGGATTCGCAACTGGCCGAGACCGAGGTGCGCCTGCTGCGCCGTACGCTCGATCTGCTCGACATCAGTCCAGTCGATGTGGTGAAGCCGGAAGAGTAGGGGCGAACCGCCTTCTTAACCTTGCTCCTGCATCCGGCGCGCGATTGCCCTGTGCAGGTCCGGGGCGGCGGCAACCAGCGCCCTGGCGGCCTCGGATTGCGGATGATCGAGCACCTCGTTCGTCCTGCCGCGCTCGACGATCTTGCCGTCATGCATGACCAGCACCTCGTCGGTGATGGCTCGGGCGACGGTCAGATCGTGGGTGATGAAGAGGTAGGCGATGCCGAGCTTCTGGTTGAGTTCGGCGAACAGATCGAGGATCTGGGCGCGGATCGAGACGTCGAGCGCCGAGACCGGCTCGTCGGCGACGACCAGCTTGGGGCGGGTGATGATGGCGCGCGCGATCGACAGGCGCTGGCGCTGGCCGCCCGAAAATTCGTGTGGGTACTTGTCCATGTCGCGTTGATCGAGGCCAACCTCGTGCAGCGCATGCGCCACCATTTCGCGGCGCTCGGCGCGGGTCGGTTTCTTCTCCAGCACATGCAGCGGCTCGGCGACCAGCCTTTCCACCTTCTGGCGCGGATCGAAGGAGCCATAGGGATCCTGGAAGACAACCTGCATGTCGCGTCGCGCCGGCTTCAGCTCTGCTTCGCGCTTGCCGGTGATGGTGTCGCCGCGAAACCGGATCGTGCCGGCGCTTGGCCGGTCCAGTGCCAAGATCATCCGGGCGAGCGTTGACTTGCCGCAGCCGGAGCGGCCGACCAGCGCCATCGATTGACCCGGCGCCATCGACAGGGAGACATCGTCGACGGCGCGGATGTCGGGCGCGCGCCTGAACAGCGCGGCGCGCCGGCCGGCATAGTCACGGGTCACGTTCTCGACCTGAAGCAAGGGCTTGCCTGTTCCAGCGCCATGCGGCTTGGCGCGCGCCGGCACATGCATGGAGGCTTGCGCCAGCTGGCGCGTATAGGGGTGGAGCTGTTCGGACAGCGTGCGCACCGTGTCGCCGGCCTCCATCACCTCACCATGGCGCAGGATGGTGATGCGGTCGGCCATCTCGGTCACCACGGCGAGGTCGTGCGAGATCAGCAGCAGGCCCATGCGGCTCTCCGCCACCAGATCGCGCAGGAGGTCGAGGATTTGCGCCTGCAGCACCACGTCGAGGGCCGTTGTCGGTTCGTCGGCGATCAGCAGCTTCGGCCTCAGCGCACAGGCGATGGCAATGACGACGCGCTGGCGCTGGCCGCCGGACAGCTCGTGCGGATAGCGCGACAGTGGGAATTTTGCCGAGGGAAGGCCGACGCGGTCTAGCATTTTTCGCGCCCGCTCCTCAGCTTCCGCGCGTGTGGTCCTGGTGTGCCAGCGTATGCCTTCGGCTACCTGTTCTCCGATGGTCTTGACCGGGTTGAGAGCGGTCATCGGCTCCTGGAACACCATGCCGATGTCGTCGCCGCGCAGCGCGCACATCTGGTCCTCCGTTGCGGCGAGGATATTTATCCCATCGAAGGTGACGCGCCCTGTGGCGCGCGCGGCGTGGGGCAGAAGCCGCATCACCGTCAGCGCGGTCATCGATTTGCCGGAGCCGGATTCGCCGACCAGCCCCATGACTTCGCCTGATGCAAGGGAGAGTTCCACGCCTTTCAGGATCGGCGTGTCGCCGATGGCGAGCGACAGGTTCTCGATCTCCAGCAGGCTCATCGCTGCCGCCGCGATTTCGGGTCGAGAATGTCGGCGATGCCGTCGCCCAGGAGGTTCAGGCCGAGCACGGCAACGACGATCGCCATGCCGGGAAAGATCGCCATCCACGGCGCCACCACAATGCGGGTCTGGGCGTCGAACAGCATGCGGCCCCAGCTTGGCATTGGCGGCTGCGCGCCGAGGCCGAGATAGGAAAGCCCGGCTTCGGCCAGGATGCCCAGCGCGAACTGGATGGTGCCTTGCACCAGGAGCAGCGTGGCGATGTTGGGCAAGACATGCTCGATCGATATCTGCGTGCTGCTTTTTCCCGCGGCGCGCGCGGCCAGGATGAATTCGCGCGGCCAGATCGCCAGCGCGCCGGCCCGGGCGACCCGTGCGAACACCGGGATGTTGAAAATGCCGATGGCGATGATGGCGTTGACGGCGCCCGGCCCGAAGATGGCGGTGATCATAATGGCTGACAGCAGTGCGGGGAAGGCGAAGACGAGATCGTTGATGCGCATCAGCGCCTCGTCGACGAGACCGCCGCGCGCCGCGGCAAAGGCGCCGAGCGGCACGCCGACGCTCATGCCGATGCCGACCGCTACAAAAGCCACCGCAATCGAATTGCGGGCGCCGACCATGGTCATCGACAGGATGTCGCGGCCGAAATGGTCGGTACCGAACCAATGCGCCAGCGAGGGCCCCTGCGTCTTGTCGGCTATGACCAGCTTCGTCACGTCGTAGGGCGTCCAGACATAGGAGACGATGGCCATGGCCAGGATGAGCAAGGTGATGACGAAGCCGGTGACGAAAGCGGTGTTCCGGAATGCCTTGGCCAGGATGGTGCCGAACGTTTCCTCGGGAATTTCGATGTGCAGGGTCATTGCCGGCTTCTCAGGCGCGGGTCGACGACCGCATAGGAAAGATCGACGATGAGGTTGACGGCGATCACGGTGGCGACCAGCAGCATGACGACGCTTTCGACGACGATCAGGTCGCGCTGGGTGATCGCCTGGAACACCAGGCGGCCGAGGCCGGGGAGATAAAAAACATTCTCGATGATGATGGTGCCAGCAAGCAGGAAGGCGAATTGCAGTCCGAGTATGGTCAGCACCGGGATCATGGCATTGCGCAGCGCGTGCCGCCAAAGTACGGCGCGATAGGGCAGGCCCTTGGCGCGGGCGGTGCGGATGTAATCCTCGTTCAGCACCTCGATCAGCGCCGAGCGGGTGACACGTGCCAGGATCGCCGCTTGCGGCAAGGCAAGCGCGACCGCCGGCAACAGCAGCGATTTCAGCGCCGGCCAGACACCGGCTCCCCAGCCGGGAAAGCCACCGGCCGGAACCAGGCGCAGCCAGACCGCGAAGACATAGATCAGCATCAGCGCGAACCAGAAATTGGGCACGGCGACGCCAAGCTGCGCCGCGCCCATCGCCACGGTGTCGCCGGCCCGTCCGCGCCGGCTGGCGGAAAACAGGCCAACCGGAATGGCGATGACCGTGGACAGCACAAGCGCGATCAGCGCCAGCGGCAACGACACGGCAAGCCGTTCGCGCACGAGATCGATGACCGGCACCGAATAGGTATAGGAGCGGCCGAAATCGAGGCTGAGCAGGCCGCCGGCCCAATGCAGGTAGCGCCAAGGCAGCGGTGCGTTGAGGCCCATCTGGTTGCGCAGCAACTCGACCTGGTCGGCGCTGGCGTTCATGCCCAGCATCAGCCGGGCGGGGTCGCCGGGGAGGATTTCCAGCACGGCGAACACCACCATGGAAGCCAGCACCAGCATGGCGAGCGCGATGGCGAGGCGCTTGAGGAGGTAGGCAGTCATGGGCGGCGGCGGAGCCCTGTTGCAAACGGGCGAAGGTCGAGTTCCCGCGCACCCCCCTCTGTCCTGCCGGACATCTCCCCCGCAAGGGGGGAGATCAGCAGTTTCTGTATCGTCGACCAGTGTTCAACGTCGGCGATTGGCGAAAGCATAAAGGAGGACGCAATCTCCCCCCTTGAGGGGGAGATGCCCGGCAGGGCAGAGGGGGGTGTGACAGAGCGCAAGTTCCGCCAGACAGCCTGAGTGTTCACTCGCTCCACTTCACCTTGGTCAGGTCGTTGGCCTGGATCGGTGCGTTCTCCCACAACCCTTGCAGCTTGGCGTCCCAGACGCCGACCTTCGGCAATTCGTAGAGGAAGCCGACCACGGCGTCGTCGGCCAGGATCTTCTGCGCCTGTCCGAGCAACTCCTTGCGCTTGGCCGCGTCGGAGGTGAGGTTGAGGTCGGCGATCACCTTGTCGAAGGCCGAATTGTCGTAGTTGAAGTAGTAGTCCTTGCGCGAATAGATATCGATGTCGTTGGGCTCGGTGTGGGAGACGATGGTCAGGTCGTAGTCCTTTTTGGTGAACACCTGGTCCAGCCACTGCGCCCATTCGACCGGCAAGATCTCGAGGTTGATGCCGACGTCGCGAAGCTGCGAGGCGATGATCTCGCCGCCGAGCCGCGCATAGGCGGGCGGCGGCAGCTTCAGCGTCGCCTTGAAGCCGTTCTCCAGGCCTGCTTCCTTCAGCAATTCCTTGGCCTTGGCGACATCATGCGGATAGCGGCCGGTGAGATCGACATAATCCTTGTTGGCCGGCGACATGTGCGAGCCGATCGGCTGGCCGAGGCCGGCCGAGGCGCCGTCGATGATCGCCTTGCGGTCAAGCGCGTAGGAGATCGCCTGCCTGACCTGCAGCTTATCGAAAGGCGGCTTCTTGTTGTTGATCGAGAGGATGGTTTCGCCCTCGGTCGAGCCGATCACCACCTTGAAGCGCGGATCGTCCTTGACCTGCGCCAGGCTGTCGGGATCGAAGAACGGGAAGGCCTGGATGTCGCCGGAAAGCAATGCCGGAACGTTTGCGGCGGCATCCGGCACGATGCGGAACTCGACCTTGTCGAGGAATGCCGGCGTGCCCCAATAGTGGTCGGCTTTCACCAGCGTGATCGACGATCCCTTGGCCCAGCCCTGGAACTTGAACGGACCGGTGCCGATCGGGTTCTCCTTGTTGGTGTCAGCCGATTTTGGCGACACCATCACCGCGTCGCCCCAGCCCATATTGTAGAGGAACGATCCTTGCGGGTTCTTCAGCGTGACCTTGACCGTCGCCGGATCAATGACATCGACCTTGTCGATGGCCGCGAACAGGTTCTTCTGAGCATTGACCGAATTGTCGGCGCGGGCGCGGTCCAGCGAGAATTTCACGTCGTCGGCGCTGAAGTCGGCGCCGTCGTGGAATTTCACGCCGGTACGCAGCTTGAAAGTGTAGGCCTTGCCGTCGTCGGAAATGGTCCAGCTTTCGGCCAGGTCCGGCAGCACTTCGCCATTCGGGCCGATGCGTGTCAGGCCCTCGAACACATTGGCGTAGAGCACCTCATCGATGGCGGCGGCGGCGCCGGCGGTCGGGTCGAGATGCGGCGGCTCGAGCGGAATGCCGATGACAAGGTCGGTGCGCGCGGCAAAGGCCGGGCTTCCGGCGGCCAGTGCCAGGACGGCCGCGGCCAGAATGGTTTTCCACAATCTCATCGTGCACTCCCATGCGTTCAGACGCGTGCTCAAACCGGGCGATAGAAGCGTGATTTCGCGCGGGAGTAAATTGCGTTTCGTGCTGCCGGGCGTCGTGGTTGGGAAAGTTTTTCTCCCGGCGGCCGTTTCGATCGGTCGAAGCTTGCCCGGCGGGAGGCCTCAGCCTGCGGCCGTGCCGCGCAGCAGCACGTTCAGCCCGATCGCCATCACCTTGGCCGATTCCACCATGTCCGATATCCCGACCCACTCATCCGGCCGATGGGCAAGATCGAGAATGCCGGGTCCATAGGCGATGCAATCATAGATGTGGCCGATGCGGGCAATATGCTTCTGGTCGTAGGTGCCGGGTGAAATGACGTAGTCCGGCTCGCGGTCGAAGATCGCGTGAATGCCTTGCGCCACGGCCTTGACCACGGGCGCGTCGCGCTCGGTCATCAGCGGCAGCACTTCCATCAGGTCGCGTATCTCGTAGTCGAACTTTTTGCGCTCGCGCTTCAGCCGGTCGAGAATGCCGGTCACCTCGCCTTTCACCGTGGCCAGATCCTCCTCGAGCAGGAAGCGGCGATCGATGGTCAGCCGGCAGGAATCGGGTACATTGGGCGAGGGCAGGCCGGGCCGGAAATCCTCGGTCTGGCCGCCATGAATGGAATTGATGTTCATGGTCGAGCGCCTCGCCCCTTCGGGCACCACCGGCATGCGCGTCATCTTGCGGTCAAGCGCGGGGAACAACTCGTCCTCGAAAGCTTGCAGTACAGCGCCCATATGGCGCACCGCGTTGTCGCCGAGAAACGGCATGGAGCCATGCGCGATCTCGCCCTTGGTCTCGATTTCCGCCCACCAGACGCCGCGATGGCCAAGGCAGATGCGGTCCTTGTTGAGCGGCTCGGGGATGATGACGTGATCGACCCTGGGCTTCGAGAAGTAGCCGAGCCCGGCCAGATGGGCGACACCGCCGAAGCCGCCGGATTCTTCGTCCACCGTGCCCGATATCTCGATGGCGCCGGGAAAGTCGGGGAATACTTCCATGAAGGCCTCGACGGCAATGATGGAGGCGGCGAGCCCACCCTTCATGTCGCAGGCGCCGCGGCCGTAGACCTTGCCGTCCTTGACGACGCCGGCGAAGGGATCGACGGTCCAACCATCGCCGGCTTCGACGACGTCGATATGCGAGTTGAAGTGGACGCAGGCGCCTGGAGAGCGTCCGTCAAATCGCGCGACGACATTGATTCGCGGATAGCGATCCGTATCGCCGGGCGTGCCGTCGGCGCGGATGAATTCCGTCTCGAAGCCGCGCTTCTTCAGCCGCGCACCGAGATATTCCGCGCATGGCCCATAGGCTTCGCCGGGCGGATTGATGGTCGGAAAACGGATGAGGTCGGCGGTCAGCGCAACGACATCGTCGCGCTTGTTGTCGATTGCCTTGAAGAGTCGCTCGTTCATACGACGAGTTGAGCAGCGATATCGGCGGTTTTGCAAGCCCGCTGGCGATCAGGCCGGTGCGGCGTGTCGTTGCGGCAACTATCGCGGGAAATCGTTCAAATTCTCTGCTTTGGATTGGCCAATTGGTCAACGAGTGTGTGTTACTTCATTCACCTGCCATTAAAAAGATGAAAAGCATCGTGATGGCAGGCAGGCAAGCAAGGGGCAATCAAAGGGGTTTGATCGCATGAAAAAGACAGTTCTCATGGCGGCCGTATTTGTCGCGATGCTGTTCGGCGCTTCGGGGCAGGGCTGGGCAGCCAGCCTCGTGGCGAACATAGACGTATCTTCGCAGACGATGACGGTCCGGTATGGGCTATCGGTTTACACGTGGAGCGTGTCGACCGCGCGCACTGGCTATTTCACGCCGCGCGGCAGCTATCGGCCGCAACGCACGGCCCGGATGTGGTATTCGCGCAAATACCATATGTCGCCGATGCCGTATTCCGTGTTCTTCCATGGCGGCTATGCCATCCACGGAACCGGTGCCGTCAGGCAGCTCGGCCGCCCGGCTTCGCATGGCTGCGTGCGGTTGCACACGGCCAATGCCGCGGCCTTCTATTCGATGGTGCGGGAAGTGGGATTCGGCAACACGCGGATCGTCGTCACCAACTGAGCGCCTGATTTCGCCGGTACATGGTCGGCTGGCGTAGAACGGATGTTCTCGCCTGCGACCTTGCTTAAAGCGCGTCGCGACGAAACAGGTTCATGCGACGCGCTTTAAATCTTTGCTTATGCATCTCGTTCGCCCAAAACCAGATCAGTTTTGGGCGACATGTATTAGGTGTTTGCGACTGAAGCCGGCTTCGGGCGCTGTTTGCGACGCCAGTTGCTGATCTCCCACCTTTTGTGGAACCACATCCACTGGCCGGGATCCTCGCGCACCCAGCGCTCGACCACGTCATTCAGCATCTGGGTGGTGGCGTGGACGTCGACGCTGCCGTCGGCGGTGCGCGGCAGAACCAGCTTGTCCTCGATCTCGAGCCGGAAGCGGTTGCCAGGCAGCCGGACGCAGCGCGCCGGATAGACGTCGCAGTCGTAGTGGCGGGCGAGCGTGCCCAGCACGCGGTTGCTCTGGCAGGGACGGCCGAAGAAGGTCGTCTCCAGGCCGTTGGAGAATTTCTGGTCGACAAGGACGCCGATATTGCCGCCGTTTTCCAGGACGCCCGCCAATGCGAACGAGGCGCCGGCCATCGACGGCAGCAGGGAACCCATGGTCGAGCGGCGCGTCGAGAGGATGTAATCGGCAAGGTAGGGGTTGTTGGGCGGGCGAAACAGCGCCGTGATGTTCATGCCGAAGGTCGCGGCAGCCACCGGCAGCAGTTCGAAATTGCCGAGATGGCCGGTGAAGACGATATGCGGCTGCTTTTCGGCGGCTATCTCGACGAAGTGCTCCGTTCCCTTGACCTCGACGCGGCCCGGCTTGCTCGAGGCGGGGTCGTAGTCGAACAGGGCGTCGAGAAAGATGTATTCGGCGGCCAGCCGGGCCATGTTGCCCCACATGTCCGACGCAATGGCCTGGATCTCGCTTTCGCTCTTTTGCGGGTAGGCCTTGCGCAGATTGTCGATGGCGACCTGATGACGCCCGACCCAGGGGCCGATGCGGCGCGCGACGCGGTCGGCGAAATTCAGCGCGGCGTCGACCGGCAGCAGGCGCAGTATCGAGATGATGATCATCGCGGCGCGCGCAACCAGCCAGTAGTTCACCTGGCGCAGCTGCCTGCCGTAGCGAAACCTGAGATCGCGGCGAAACTTCTTGAGCACCGAAGTCAAGGCTCTAGACGACGCGCAGGATGATCTTGCCGAAGACGTCGCGGCCTTCCATGCGCTTCAGCGCCGCATCGATGTCGTCGAAGCCGACCTCGGTGTCGATGACCGGCGAGACCTGGCCCGCCGCCATCTTCTGCATGGCGTTGGCCATGTTTTCCATGCGGCAGCCGAAGGATCCCAGCAGTTTCAGCTGCTGCTGGAACAGCTGCATCAAATTGATCTGTGTCGACACGCCCGACGTCGAGCCGCAGGTCACCAGGCGGCCACCGCGCTTCAGGCACAGCATCGAGCCGGCGAAAGTATCCGCGCCGACATGTTCGAAGACGACGTCGACGCCTTTCTTCTTGGTCAGCTTGCGCACGACGCCTTCGAAACGGTCGTCACGGTAATTGATGACATGGTCGGCGCCGAGCGCCTTGGCCTTGTCGATCTTGTCGTTGGAGCCGACCGTGGTGATGATCGTGCAGCCCATGCGCTTGGCCAGCTGGATCGCCGCCGAGCCGATGCCGGATCCGCCGGCATGGACCAGGATCGTCTCGCCGGGCTGAAGCCTGGCGTTGTCGAACAGCATGTGCTCGACGGTGCCGAAGGTCACGGGCGCCACCGCGGCCCCGATATCGGTCACGCCGGGAGGTGCGGGGACGAGCAGACGCGCCGGCAGGTTGATCTTTTCCTGTGCGAAGCCGTCGAGGTGGAAGCCGTGAACACCCGAAACATGCTCGCAGAGATTGTCGCGGCCTTCGCGGCAGGCGCGGCAGAGGCCGCAGGTGCGCGCACCGTAGATCGACACCAGCTGTCCGGGCAGCAGGCTGGAAACACCTGGGCCGACCGCCTCGACCTCGCCCGAGGCCTCGGCGCCGACGACCAGCGGCAGCTTGCGCTTGGCGAAGGCCATGCCGCGCCAGCCCCAGACGTCGATATGGTTCAGCGCCACCGCCTTGATGCGCAGCGTGACTTCGCCGAGCGCGGGTGGCGGCGGGGGCGGCAGGTCCACCGTTTCAAGACGGCGATCCTCGATAAGTTGCAGTGCGCGCATGAGGCCTGTCGGTTCTGTATGGCTGAAAAAGGTCGCTTAGACCGGTTCCCGCGCCATGACAAGGCAAGTGTTCTGGCCGCCGAAGCCGAAGGAGTTCGACAAAACGCTGCGAACCTCGGCATTGCGCTTCTTGTTCGGCACCACGTCGAGCACGATCGCGGGGTCCGGATTGTCGTAGTTGATGGTCGGCGGAATGACGCTTTCGCGCATCGTCATCAGCGAGAACGCGGCCTCGACAGCGCCTGCCGCCGACAATGTATGGCCGATCATCGACTTGTTCGACGACACCGGCATGGAGCTTATGCGCTCGCCGAACACCGTCGAGAGCGCCAGATGTTCCATCTTGTCGTTCTCCGGTGTCGACGTGCCGTGGGCGTTGACATAGTCGATTTCGTCTTCACCCAGGCCGGCATCGGCCAGCGCGGCGCGAACCGCGGCAATGGCCGGCGAAGCGTCCGGTTTCGAGCGGGTGCGGTGGAAGTCGTCGGCCTTTTCGCCGCAACCGCCCAGGATGCCGAGGATGGTGGCGCCGCGAGCCAAAGCCGCCTCAAGCGATTCCAACACCAGTGCTCCGGATCCCTCGGCCAGCACGAAGCCGTCGCGATCCCTGGAGAAAGGCTTCGATGCTTTTTCGGGAATGTCGTTGTGCGTCGAGAGGGCCGAAAGCAACGAGAAACGGATCAGTGCCTCGGCGGTCGCCGAGCCGTCGGCGCCGATCGAAAGCGCCCGGTCGCATTCACCGCGGCGGATCGCCTCGACGCCGAGCTGGATGGCTGTGGCGCCCGAGGCGCAAGCCGTCGACAGTGTGATCGGAAGACCGCGTGTGCCAAGGCGGTCGGCAAGGCGGTCGGCGATCGAACCGAACTGGGTAGTCTCGAAAATATCCAGCTCTTTCAAGCTGCGCGCCACCCGGAGCAGTCTTTCGGCGGCGGTGTCATCCTTGTCCTTGTCGGAATTGTAGAGCGAAAAGCGCTCGGCCCAGTCAAGTTCGACCGGCGGGGAGGCAAGGAAGAGCGGTCCGCCGAAATCGTTGGAATCAAGACCCGCTTCGGCCACCGCTTCGATACCCGCAAGCTCGGCCAACTCGTAGGTGAGGGGGCTCGCGCCTTTCGAACTCGACGGCAGGAAATCGACCATGCCGGAGATGCGGGTGTTCAATTGATCGATGGGAAAGCGGGTGATCGGATGGATGCCCGACTTGCCCGAGGTCAGTGCTGCCCAATTGTCCGATTTGCCGACGCCAAGCGAGGTCACCACGCCGATGCCGGTGACGGCGACGATTGGCCTGCCCATGTGATCTCTGAGATTGGCCATTCGGGAGCCCTCTTGTCGTTGCAGCATGGATCGTGGAGCCGCGTTACGCGGCGTTGACCAGCGCCATGCCCTCGAATTGGTGATAGCCGATCGCCGTTGCAAGGACGCTTGCGGGAATGCCTTCGAACGGCTTCTCGGCTGTGGCATCGAAGACAGGGTAGCCAGCCTTGCGGTCGACGGCCAGTGCCGCCAGCGCCACGGCAAACGGAAACTGCGCTTCCTTCATATGCCCGGTCAGCGTCGAGAAACCGCGCGCGGCGATTGCCTCGACAGCATCGAGCGCCGCTTTCTCGGCGATGGTCGCCGCATGCGCGCCAGAGGCGCCGGACATTGCGAGCAACTTGCCGTTCGGCACGGCTGCCCGGCTGAGCAGTGCCGCGATCTCGGCGTCGAGTTCCCCGCGCGAACGTCTCGCGCGGCCGGAGACGACCGGCCCGAGCTCGGCGTAGATCTTGCGCCCACGGCTTGCCGCGTGCTCGCGCTGCTCCAGCACCAGGAAGGCGCCGCCGGAGCCCGATACCACGCCACCGCCCTCGGCGCCCTGTCTTTGCCAGACGGGTTTCCAGGGGCCACGATGCAGGTAGCCGGCAAGTTCATAGCCAAGCAGCATGTCGGAATGCTCGGTCTGGAAGGCGCCGCCGACCAGGACATGCGTCGACTGGCCCGAGCGGATGCGCGCGGCGGCCGTCTCGACGGCTGAAACACCGGCACCTTCCTCGCCCATGAAGGTGCGCGACGAGCCCGTCACCTTGTGGACGATCGAGATATTGCCGGCGAGCAGATTGGAGAGCTGGGCCAAAAACAAGGTCGGCCGCAATTCCGTCGTCAGCTTCTCGTTGAGCAGCACATCGCGGTCGTTGCGGCTTTCCGAGGCCGCGAGAATGGCGGCATCGACTGCCTCGTCGCGCTCGCCGCCGCCGGCGGCCACCACCATGTCCATGGTCGTGCACAGTTCGTCATTGCCCTTGATGCCGGCGTCATCCAGCGCAAGTCCCGCAGCATAGGTGCCGAGCCGCTGCCAGGTTTCCATCTGCCGCTGGTCGCCGCGCTTGGCGATCTGCAGGTTCCAGTCGATCTCGGGCAGTGGATGGACGGTGTAGGGCGCAAAGCGCGCGGCTTCGAGCACCGGCTGCAGGCCTGGCTGCGAGAGTTTCTGCCAGTGTGCGTCAGGGCCTTCTCCCAGCGAGGAGACAAGGCCGATACCAGTGATGACGACGTCGTGGGGGCTGCTCATGAGCGGCTTTGTGGGTCAGGAGGCGCAGCCCGTCAAGGCCGCGCGCTTGCCCGATCTCAGGCGGTCTTGGCGGCAACCAGCGCGTCGATCTTGGCGCACAGGTTCTTCATGACGAAGTAGTCGTCGGTCGATGCCTTGCCGTCGTTGACTTCCTGGGTCCACTTTTCCAGCGGCACCTTGATGCCGAATTCCTTGTCGATGGCAAAGACGATGTCGAGGAAATCGAGGCTGTCGATGCCGAGATCGTCGATCGTGTGGCTCTCGGGCGTAATGGTGTCGATATCGATCTCGCTGGTGTCGGCAATGATCTTGGCGACTTTGTCGAACGTGGTGGACAAGGGCTTTTCCTTCTTTGCGGGCGGAATCTGTCCGCATTCGTTTGGGCGCTGTCTAATCGGTTTTTCCCGGCAGGAAAAGGCCTGATAAGCCGGGCGCAGATGGGAAGCGTGCCCAAGAAAGGCAAGAAGGGCCGCCGGTCAAACCTGCGGCCCTTCCCATTGACGTTGCGTCAGCCTTGTTTCGATGCATGTCGTTTTCCCAAAACCGGTCCCACTTTTGGGCGACATGCATCAACCTTCGCGGAGCTTCACAAGGTCGTTGAGCAACCCGCTCGTCCCGTTGTGGACGGTCAGTCGCTCGACCTTTCCGGCGATGGTTTCCAGAGCCTCGAGCTCCTTCAGCCGCAGCATCACCGGGTTCTCCGCCATCACCTTGGCCGTGTTGAGCAGGGAACGCGTGGCGTTCGTCTCCTCGCGACGGCGGATGACGTTGGCCTCGGCCTGCTTTTCGGCCGACACCACCTGGTTCAGGATCTCGCGCATCTCGCCCGGCAGGATGACATCCTTGAGCGCGATATCGCTGACCTCGACCCCGATCTCGGCCATGTCGGCGCGGACCTTGGCCGCCGCTTCCTCGTCGATCGTCACCTTCTTCTCCAGGATCTGGTCGAGGGTGAGCGCGCCAAGCGTCTTGCGGAAGGCGTACTGCAGGGCGCGGTAGAGGGCCTCGGAGAAGTCCTTCACGGCGCTCACCGCCTTGACCGGATCGACGACCCGGTATTCGGCGGCGATGTTGACGCGGATCGTGACGCGATCCTTGGTCAGCACTTCCTGCCCAGCGACATCGAGCGACTGGCGCTTGAGGTCGACGACCTTGATCTGCACCATGCGT
The DNA here is from genome assembly GCF_000176035.2 of Mesorhizobium opportunistum WSM2075. Lineage (NCBI taxonomy): Bacteria > Pseudomonadati > Pseudomonadota > Alphaproteobacteria > Hyphomicrobiales > Phyllobacteriaceae > Mesorhizobium > Mesorhizobium opportunistum. The sequence goes on from NC_015675.1 coordinate 4,006,162, forward strand.
CCGACATTCCAGAAGCCATGCACGCCAGCGGCGAGCGTGCGCACCAGCACACCGTCGATGAACAGCAGCCCGGCCTGGCCGTCGAGGACCGGGTGGACGGACATCAATTCCGCCTTCCGGGCCTGGCCGAGCCGGCGCATCACCGCCGGATCGATGGCGAGATCGGCCGAGGTGTCGACCAGCGTCACCTTCCACGGACCGGCATCCGTCCACAGCACCAGCTTGCGATCCGGCGCCAGAACGGCGTGCAGGTTGCCGTCGCGCTCGATGATTGCGACGTCCGTGCGCCCGGTGCGAACGACGGTGAAATGACGCGCGGCCACGTCCGGGAGCTTGTCGAACAACGCCTTCTCGTACGCCGAAACGAATTCCGGGTTCTTCAGATCGTGCCGCGACACTTCAAGGCTTCCACCCCGGTTGGCGAGCCGATGCTCGCCCGGCAGCAGGACAGCCTTGATCTCACCCTTGTAGAGGGTGAGGGCACGTTCGTTTTCCTTTACGAGGACGCGCTGGCGTCCAAGAACCTTATCGAGAACAGTCATTGTCTTACTCCTGTCGGGCATGGCCCCATGCGAGGCGTCACGTCATGCGTCGATCTTCCCTTCGTTTCTCGTTTCACGTCGTCATGGTCCGGGCATGAATGATCCGGGGACTGGTGGCATCAATCCGCGGCGGGCCTTCGGGAGCGGATCGCGGGGGCAACGAAGCGGGCGCCGGAGGCCTTGGCCTCCCTTGCCGGCGACGCTGTGCCTTGATCGTCACCGCGGGCCTGGCCGCGAGCCGATGGCGTCGGACCTTTCGATGCGGCCTTGGCCCGAAGGCTTCGGCCGTCCGTCAGGTCCTCAGCATTCCAGTCCCCGGACCGTTTTTCAGATGGCTTATCAGGCCAGTGGAGAAGGAATCGAACCTTCGACAATCAGATTATGAGTCTGACGCTCTAACCAATCTGAGCTATCCATGATGTGGATGAAGGGACTCGAACCCTCGACCTCCGGACCCAAATCCGGCGCTCTAGCCTCTGAGCTACACCCGCAATCCCAACACCCGAAGCGGCGCCGTATACAGGGCGGCAAAGCCGCCTGCACGGGCGGAGGCAAAAGCTCCAACCGTTGTGCTCGCTTCGGTTTTCGTGACCGGGAGCGCGGCTATAGAGCCTGCGACGGGTTGTCGCAAGCGGCATTGTCGCGGCGAATTCGCGGCTTCTTCGGATAGTGGTATTTCGGCAACACGGCCGCCATCTCAAAACGTGACGCGGCCGAGCACCCGCAGGCCGTCGCCTTGCGGCTCGACGACCACGGCCTCGCCTTCGCGCGGCGAGATGCCGGTCAACGCCACGATGTCTTCCAGATGGGTGACCATGACCAGATTGTCGGAGCCGGAATAGGCGCGGATTTCCTTCATGATCGCGGCGACCTGCTCTGCCTTCTGCGCATCGCCGCCCTTCAGCAGGTCGAGCGGCGCAAAGGGTTCCGGTTCGGCCTCGAAGGCGATGCGCGCGGTGTCGAGGCAGCGGCAATAGCGGCTGGACAGCACGCGCTCGATGGGAGCGGCGCGCGCGGCGAACAAGGCGCCGATCTTGCTCGCCTGTTGCTTGCCGCGCGCCGAGAGATTGACCTGGGTGGCGCAGCTGTCGATGTCGAAATTGGCTGGATCGATGGTGCCGGTGACCATGGCATGGCGAAGCAGCACGACATGGCCGCCGTCACGCAGCAGCGCCCAGCCGGCATCCGTGGCGTGGGCAGTGAAAGGAATGACGAGCAGAAACAACGCCAAGGCAAATCGAATCATCGCAACCTTCCAGGGGCGTGGCATCACGCGCCGGTCATTCGCATATAGGGATTGGAAAGCGGGCACAAAGACAAGCCGGGCGCTGCCCCCGAGTCTCCTGCCGCGTCTCCAGTCTCACTTTTTGGCGATCTGCTTCTTCACCAGGTCGATCTTCTGGTCGGTAAGCGGGATAGGCATGGTGTAGCCGGCTTCGGTAAAGCCCTGCTTGGCGTTCTCGAAGAATTCGATCGCCTTGAGATATTCCGGTTTGCCGCCGCCATAGCCGGCGCGGTTCCAGTGGATGTCGCCTAGATTGTTCTGTTCGAAGGCCCATTGCATGGGCTGGCTTTCCCTGGTGAACACTTTCAGCGTCGCCGTGAAGGCCGCTTCCGCATCGTCGAGATATTTGCCGGTGCGCTGGATGTTCCCGAGGTTGAGCAGGCTCATGCCGATGCCGTTCTGGGCATTGGCCCAGTCGACGGGTGCCGTTTCCATGGTGAGAATTTCAAGCGCGGCCCGCCGCGCGGCGATCGAATCCTGCAAGGTCTTGGGATCGGCATTGCTCATGCTCAGCCAGTGCAGCGTCGATCCGATGCCGGCCTGGGTCAGCGCCCACTGCCGAGGGTTCGTCTCGCGCTTGTACTCGCGCAACGCATCGCGGTAGGCGTCGACCGCCTGGCTGTAGTGCTCGGGCTTTTCCGTCACGCCGCCAAGAAGCTGCAGCGTGTTGCCGAGATTGTAGTAGCTCATGGCCCAGTCGAGAGGGAATTTCCGCCTGACATAGACTTGCCGGGCTGCCTGGAACGCTGCTGCCGACTGCTCGAGCTTGGCTGCGTCGCGGGTGCGCTGGCCAAGCGTCTGATAGATCGAGCCGAGATTGTTCTGGGCCGACGCCCAGTCCATCGGGAACCTTTGCCGGGTAAATACCGTCAGTGCGTCGTCATAAGCTTCCGCCGCCTCTTCGAGCGTGCCGGTTCCCATGTCGAAGCGGGCGACGCCGCTCAGCGCATTACCGAGGTTGAGGCGGCTGGTGGCCCACGAGACCGGGAAGGTTTCACGGGTTCGCACTTCGAGCGCGGCGCGGAAAGCATCCGCTGCCTCGTTGATCTTGGCCTTGTCGTTGAGCTGGATACCAAGCGTCACAAGCGTGTTGCCGAGATTGTTCTCGACCATCGCCCATTCCACGGGTGCCTTTTGACGCGTGTATTCCTCAAGCGCCAACCGATAGGCTGCTTCCGCTTGGCTGAGATGCTCGCCGGCGGGTTCGCGCTCGGAGAGCGCATAGAGCGCGAGGCCGAGATTGTTCTGTGACGAGGCCCAGTCGAGCGGTACCTTGTCGCGCGGGCGCTTCTCCAGTGTGGCACGCATCGCCGCAACCGCTTCGTTCAGCCGCTTCGGGTCGCTTTCGCGCTCGCCGATCTTCAGTAGCACATTGGCCAAATTGTTCTGCGCGGCGGCCCAGTTGAGATCGTCCTTCACGCGATCGAACACCACAAGCGAATCGCGGAAGATCCGCGCTGCCTCTTCGAGGCGCGCGGTCTCGGTCTCGCGCTCGCCGATGGTCTGCAGCACCACCGCCATGTTGTTGCGGGTGATCGCCCAGTCGCGATTCTGTTCGCCATTGGGGATGAAGTTCAGGATGACGCGATAGGCCTCGATGGAATGCTGCAGCGCATCGAGGTCGCCGGTGGCGTACCCATAGGCGTTGAGCGCTTCCGCTTCCTGGTTCTTGTAGTTCCAGCGCAGCTTGTCGTCCCATTTCTGCGCCAGTGAGAACGCCTTGGCGTAATCGCCGGCGGCGGATTTGTAATCGAACACCAGCGCCGAGGCGTCGGCGCGCCTGGCATAGATCGCAGCGTCGGCAAGGCGCTTCTGCCTGACGAGATCCTCGGCCTCGTCGACCGCATCGCTGGTCCGCTCGATCCGGCCGACCGCGTCGTCGAGGAACTTGCGCGCCGTCACGATCGCGCCCTGGCCGATGGCCTTGTCGGCGGAGGCGACCAGGCGCTTGATCTCCGGATCGTCGGTGCGCAGCGCGGCGCGCTCGGACATCATCTTCTTCAGGCGCTCTGCCTGCGCGTCGAGCACTTTCTGCAGGTCGGTCGGATCCTCGGGGATCTTCTCCGTGCCAAGCGCCCTCAGCACACCATAGAGTGCATCGAGCGGCACATTTTCCTGCAGCGAGGCCAGTTCTACTTGGGCGCGCTTCGGGTCGGGCAGGTCGGATATGGTCAAAAGCAACTGCCGCCGTTCGCCGGTGATCAGTCCGTCGTCGCCGGTCGGTTCCGGCGGCGCCACGCCGAAATAGAGCAGCCGGCGCAAGCTTTCATTGATCCAAGGGCGCTGCCTCGCCTTGGTGTCGAGATAGACTTCCTCGGTCACCATGCGCATGACCGAGCCGAACTCGGTGCCCTTCATCGCTGCAAGATGGCGCAGCAGCGCTGCCGCGTAGGGGCTGTTTTCGCCAGCAGCACCATCCAGCGCCGGGCGGCCGGGCTCGGCGGCGAAGCCGACCACCGTGCCGAGGCTGGCGTCAGCCGCCGGCGCGTTGCCGAGCGCCTTGGCGCCACGCACCGGCTCCAGTCCGCCAGCGCCAATCGGCTCGGCGGAGGCGGTCGGCGCCCGCCGGACCATGGCGTTGGCCGGGAACGGGTTGGTGCGGCAGGCATCGAGCAGCACGATCGTGACCGGCACGGTCTTTTTCAACTCGTCCATGACCGCCGATATCGGCACCAGCGCCTGGTCGGCATCTGCGAGCGACGACACGTCCGCATTGACCGGAACCAGGTAATTCTCGCCACCGGCCTCGATGCCGTGACCGGAATAATAGATGAGGGCGACGTCGGCTCCCTCGGCATCTTCCGTGAAACGCTCGAGGTCGCGTTTGAGCTTGGCGGCATCGCGATCGCTGACGTTGCGGGCGTCGAAGCCGAGATCGGTCAGCATCTTGGCCATGTCGCGGGCGTCGTTGGCTGGATTGGGAAGGGCGGCGATGTGCTCGTATTGCGACTGGCCGATGATCAGCGCCACGCCTTTGAGGTTTTTGGTCTCGGCAAGTGCAAGCGTGGTCGCGGCAAGGCAGAACAGCGCGGCGGCGAAAGCCGTCCGCCATGTCTGCCGGAAAAGATTACGCCTCGAGATTTCGACAAAGCCCATTTGTCGCCCGCGTCCGCCCTGATACTCCAAACCCTGTATAACGCTGTCAGTCCACCATGATCAAATTTGGGCGTGATTGCGCCGCGCGCGTGGCTCGCCTATCCCTGAAAAATGTCTCCGCTTACCGAAACCGTGCTTTTTGTCTTCAGCCTCGTGGCGCTCGGCTATCTCGCCGGGCTCACGGGCTATCTCAGACCGGCGAGCGGCGAGGGGATAGCCGATTTCGCGGTCTCGGTGGCGATGCCGCTGCTTTTGTTCCAGACGATGGTGAACGCCGATTTCCACGGCGTGGCGCCATGGCCGCTGTGGGGCGCCTACTTCACCGCCGTGGCGATCACCTGGGCGGCGGGCCATATCGTTACCACCCGGGTTTTCGGGCGCGATGCGCGCGCGGGCGTCGTCGGGGGCGTATCGTCGGCCTATTCCAATGTGGTGCTGCTTGGCGCGCCCTTCATTCTCGGCATATTCGGCCCGAGCGGCTTCGAAGTGCTGTCGCTGCTGGTTTCCGTTCATTTGCCTGTTATGATGATGGCGTCGATCGTGCTGTTCGAGATGTTCGGCCGCGGCGGTGGCGAGCACGTGCATCCGCTGCGGGTGCTGCGCAGTTTCCTGCGGCGGTTGTTCATCAACCCGCTGATCATCGGCATTCTCCTGGGGCTGGCATGGCGGCTGAGCGGCGTGCCGCTGCCCGACCTCGTCATGCGGCTGGTCGATGCGCTGGCCGACACGGCAGGGCCGGTGGCGCTGTTTGCCATGGGGCTCAGCCTGCGCCGCTTCGGCATATCCGGCAATGTCCGCCCGGCGCTGGCGCTTTCGGTGCTGAAGCTGTTCCTGATGCCGGCTCTGGTGCTTGCTTTCGTCTGGTTGCTCGGGCTGCCGCCGTTGACGGCCAAGGTCGCCGTCGTGGTTGCCGCCTTGCCGTCCGGCATCAATTCCTATCTCATCGCCGTTCAGTTCAACACCGGTCAGGCGCTGGCGTCGAACCAGATGACCATCGCCACGGCCTGCGCCGCTGTCACCACGGCTTTCTGGCTGACGGTTGTCTTGTACGTTTTCGGGTAGCTCTCGTCTCGCGCTGGCCCAAGCCCTATATGCCATCTTGCGATTGCTTGCGGGCCTTGCCCTAGGTAAAGAGCAGTGGCTCCGGCGTGCCGGCTTTTCCAGAGGCGTGGCGCCCGCTCACCGAAGAATTAACAGGCGGCCCGTCAGTGCGCCGAACGGAGGATAGACCATGCTTCAGAAAACCAGCCATTTCATGCGGCAGGCCAATCTCATCAACGGCGACTGGGTGCAGGCCGACAGCGGCCAGACGGTCGACGTCAACAACCCGGCCACCGGCCTGAAGATCGGCACCGTGCCGAAGTCGGGCAAGGCCGAGACCCGCCGCGCCATCGAAGCCGCCAGCGAAGCTTTCAGGAGCTGGCGCAAGACCACCGCGCTCGAGCGCTCGAAGCTGCTGCGCAAGCTGCATGACGCGATGATGGACAACCAGGATGTGCTGGCCGAATTGCTCACCATCGAGCAGGGCAAGTCGCTGTTCGAATCGAAGGGCGAGATCGGTTCGGCTGCGGCCTACATACTGTGGTTCGCCGAGGAAGGCCGCCGCACCTATGGCGACGTCGTGCCGTCGCCGTGGGCGGACCGCCGCATCCTGGTGACCAAGGAACCGGTCGGCGTCATTGCCGCCATCACGCCGTGGAATTTCCCGTCCTCGATGCTGGCCCGCAAGCTTGGCCCGGCCCTTGCCGCCGGCTGCACCGCGGTCGTCAAGCCGGCCTCGCAGACGCCGTATTCGGGTCTGGCCTGGGGTGCGCTGGCCGAGGAAGTCGGCTTCCCCAAGGGCGTCGTCAACATCCTGACCGGTTCGGCCAGCGAGATCGGCGACGAGATCTGCGCCAACCCGCTGGTATCGAAGATCACCTTCACCGGCTCGACCGAGGTCGGCAAGCTTCTCATCCAGAAGTCGTCGGTGACCGTCAAGAAGGTGTCGATGGAACTGGGCGGCAACGCGCCGTTCATCGTCTTCGATGATGCCGACATCGAGCGTGCGGTCGCCGGCGCGATCACCGCCAAGTACCGCAACTCCGGCCAGACCTGCGTCTGCACCAACCGCTTCCTGGTTCAGGCCGGCGTCTACGACAAGTTCGTCGAGAAGCTCGCCGCCGCCAGCAACGGGCTGAAGGTCGGTTCCGGCCTCGAAGAGGGTGTGCAGCAGGGCCCGCTGATCGACGAGAAGGCGGTCGAGAAGGTCGAGGAACTGATCGCCGACGCCACATCGAAGGGCGGCAAGGTCGTTGCCGGCGGCAAGCGCCATGCGCTGGGCGGCTCGTTCTTCCAGCCGACCGTCATCGCCAACGCCACGCCCAAGATGCGCTTCATGAAGGAAGAGATCTTCGGGCCGGTAGCACCCGTGTTCAAGTTCGAGACCGAGGAAGAGGCTGTCGCGCTCGCCAATGACACCGAATTCGGCCTTGCCTGCTACTTCTACACCGGCGATCTCGGCCGTGCCTTCCGGGTCATGGAAGGACTGAAATACGGCATGGTCGGCGTCAATGAGGGCCTGATCACCACGCCGGAAGCGCCGTTCGGCGGCGTCAAGGAATCGGGTCTCGGCAAGGAAGGCGGGCATCAGGGCATCGAGGATTACCTCGATACCAAATATGTCTGCATCGGCGGCCTCGGCCTCTGATAGACTGCTCTGAGACGGGCAGGTCGGTGACCTGCCCACCTGGGCTTAAGAAAACCAGCCGAAGCCCTCTGGATCAATTTGGCATTTGCGGGCATGGCGATGAAAGACGGCGAGGTTTTCGGTACGACGCAGGCGGGCGAGCCGGTGCGCCGCTTCACGATCAGGGGCGGCGGTCTCACCGCCAACATCATCGGACTCGGTGCCGTCATCCAGGATTTGCGGCTGACCGGGCATGATGCACCGCTGGTGCTTGGCTACAACACCCTGGAAGCCTATGAGGCCGACAACGCCTTTTTCGGCGCGGTTGTCGGCCGCTACGCCAACCGCATCCGCGATGGCCGCTTCACCATCGGCGGCAACCGCTACCAGACCGAGCAGAATTTCCTCGACAAGCACACGCTGCATGGCGGCTCGCAAGGTTATGCGCGCCGCTCGTGGGCGGTTTCGCTGCATGGCAGGGATTTCGTCACGCTGACGCTGCATGATCCCGACGGCGCGATGGGCTTTCCCGGCGCGCTCGATGTTACCTGCACCTACCGGCTGAAGATCCCCGGCACGCTCAGCGTCGAACTGACGGCGACCTGCGAGGAGCCGACATTGTGCAATCTCACCCAGCATTCCTACTTCAACCTAGATGATGGCGGTGCCGGCGACGTTCTCGACCACAGGATGATGCTGAATGCCGGCGCCTATCTGCCTGTCGACAGCGACATGATCCCAACCGGCGTGGTCAAGCCGGTCGACGGCACGCCCTTCGACTTCCACCAGGCACGACCGCTGCGCATGGAGACCGAGGGCGAACAGCTGCCTTATGACCAGAATTTCTGCCTCGGCGCGACGCGCGGGCCGCTGCGGCAAGCATCATGGACGCAAGGGGCGAGTTCCGGCGTCGAAATGGAAGTCTGGACCACGGAACCAGGCGTCCAGCTTTATACCGGCCAGTATGTGACGCCGCGCACGGGCCTGGAAGGGCGCGGCTACAAGGCCTTTTCCGGATTCTGCCTTGAGCCGCAGATATGGCCGGATGCGCCGAACCGGCCGTATTTCCCGCAAGCGACGCTGTGGCCGGGCGCGATCTACCATCATGTGACGGAATACCGGTTCAGACTGCCTTAATCGGGCCAATCTTCCGGAATTCGCAGCCACACAGGCCTAAAGCAGGATGAATTGAAGTCGAATTGGTCACCCTGCTAGACCTGCATGATCGCGAACAGCCACGCCAAGATGTCCAGCAACAACAGAAACAGGGCAAGCTGCAGCGTGACGCGCAGGCGTTGGATGATCCGCCAATTGCTGGCCATGTCGGCTTTGATTCGAAGTGCGAGCGCCCGGTACATGCCGTCAATGGTCTCGGGCGGATCCCGGTCGACGAACTCCTGCAGCAATTGCTCCGGGTCGAAGCGGAACGTGTAATTGTAGTATGGCCACACCATGATCACCGTCAGCAGACCGATAAGAAAAAGCAATGCCAGCGCCAGCCAGTCCCAGAGCCCCAGTCCGTTCGCCAGTGCCCTGCCGCCAAGAAGCGAATTCACGAACGCGGTCGCGAAGATCAGATTTCCCGCTCGAGCGTTGAGACTTTCCACCACACCCTGCTGGTGTTCGAGGCCACGAACAGCCTCCGCATAGATAAATGCCAGGCGAGGATCGCTGCTACGTGTCTCGGCGGGCTGGGAATTGCGCTCTTCCGCTGGTGAACGCTGCTCGACCATCATTGCCGTCCTGCGCCAATCGGATCATCCATGGCCCAATGATCATCCATAGCATTGGACGCGAGCCCGGGAGAAGATGCGGGCCAAGTCGCTCGCGGTGTGCGGCGATACGATAGCATTCCTACGACGACAGCAGGTCTCAACCTGGCATTTCGAATGCCGCCCTCAACGTTTCGAACGGCGCCAACGCGCCGCGCACCTGCACCACGGCGGCGGCGACGCGGTGGCCGCGGCGCGCGGCTTCCACCGGCTCATGGCCGGCAAGGCGCGCCGCAAGATAGCCACCGTTGAAGGAATCGCCGGCTCCGGTCGTGTCGACAGGGGCCGCGACATGAATCGCCGGCACGTCGTGGATTGTCCCTTTAGTGGCAACCAGCGCCGGCGCTTCGCCGTTCTTGACGACTACTTCGCCGACCCATTGTCCAAGCCGCTCGGCTGTCACTCGCGGGGTTTCGTCGCCGAACAGCATCTGCTCGTCGGGGAAGGTCGGCAGTGCGATGTCGGTGGCGGCAAGGGCTTCGACGATCGCTGCCTGGGCGTCCTCGCGGCGGCGCCAGAGCCGTGGCCGATAGTTGGGGTCGAAGGCGATCAGCGAGCCTGCCGCCCGCGCCTTGGCGATGGCCGCCAGCAGTGTGGCGCGCGCGGCATCGTCCAGAATTGCCAAAGTGATTCCGGAAAAGTACACAAGAGACTGATTTTCAAGGTTTTTTGAAAGCGCTTTGGGGTCCGAAGCAAGCTGCCGGGCCGCGGCGTCGCTGCGCCAATAGGTGAAGGAGCGCTCGGCGCCGGTCAGCGTGATCGCGTAGAGGCCGGGCCGTGCACCGGGTATGACCGGGCTGGAGCCGATGCCGATGCCATTTTCGGCGAAGAAGCCGATCTGGCCTTGCGAGAAGGGATCGTCGCCGAAGGCCGAGACATAGGTTGCCCGCCGGTCGCCGCTCAGCGCATGCAGCGCCCAAAGCGTGTTGAACGTGTCGCCGGCAAAACCCATGCGCCAGTTCGGACCCGTCTGACCCGACAGTTCGAGCATGCATTCGCCGATCGAGGCGACACCGTTTCCAGCCATCCAGAATCCTCCAGTGATTTCGGTGCTGTAGCTTTTTGCCACCGGCAGCGCCATGCTTGGCAAGCAGGCTTTTTTGCGCCACAGCGTTTTCCCACAGCCGACGGGATGCGATCCGCCCGGCAAACGTTGTCTGCAGAAGAGGAACCGGTTTGGCATCGTTATGGCGTTATCTCTTAGCGGGTCTTGGTCTGGCTGCCTTGCTGGTCAGCATCCTGGCGGTCGTCTACCTGACCGCGCCGCACTCGGCGCGGTCCGCCGGCCCGGATGTGTCGCGCACAAGGAACAGCGACAACGGGCTGTTCACGGCGAGTTTTTCGCCGGAGCGGGGCGTCGTGCGGCAGGGCGAGCTGGAATCTTGGCTGCTGACCCTGAAGACCAAGGCCGGCGCGCCGGTGGAAGGGGCCGCGATCGCGATCTCCGGAGGCATGCCGCTGCACAATCACGGCCTGCCGACCAGCCCGCAAGCGACCGACTATCTCGGCGACGGGCGCTACCGGATCGAAGGGGTCAAGTTCACCATGAGCGGCTGGTGGCAGTTGCATTTCGCCATATCGGCCACCGCCGGTTCCGACACGGTGCTGTTCAACGTGGTGCTGTGAGCGATCGATGAGGCGCCTTTCTTATTTTCTGGCGCTGATGGTGGCCGTTGTCCTCGCGGGCTGCGGCAAGCCAGATTTTTCCGACGCTGAGAAGAAGAAGATCGCTTCGCTGGCGCTGAACACATTGCCGCCACTGAAGCCCGACACGACGAACCGGTTTGCCGATGTGCCGGCGGCAGCCGCGCTCGGCTCGACGCTGTTCTTCGATCTCGGCATGAGCCGCGACGGCACGGTCTCATGCTCGACCTGCCACAAGATCGACGGCCAGTTCCAGGACGACCTGCCACAAGCCGTCGGTGTCGGCCGCACCAACCGGCGCACCATGCCACTGGCCGGCGTGGCGCGCGATCCCTGGTTCTTCTGGGACGGCCGCCGCGACAGCCTTTGGGCGCAAGCGCTGACGCCGCTCGAAAACCCGCTGGAGCAAGCGGGAAACCGCGCCGCCTACGCCCATTACATCAAGGCGCGCTTCGGCGAGCGCTATGAGCGCATCTTCGGGCCTTTGCCCGATTTTTCCGGCATTCCGGCGAATGCCAGTCCGCTTGGCACCGATGCCGAAAAGGCCGCCTGGAGCGCGATGAGCGACACGCAGCGCGACGCGATCAACCGCGTCTTTTCCAATATCGGCAAAGCGATCGCCGCATTCGAGCGGTCGATCGAGCCGGCACAGACGCGCTTCGATCGCTTTGCACTGGACCTTGCCACAGGCGCAGAGCCGAAGGGCGATGCCGTCTTTTCCCGGGAGGAAATCCTCGGGCTAAAACTGTTCATCGGCAAGGCCAATTGCGTGACCTGCCACGACGGCCCGCGCTTCACCGACAACGGTTTTCACAACACCGGCGTGCCGCCCGTGACGGGCCTGCCGCCGGATCGCGGCCGCGTCGACGCGGTGACACAGGTCGAGGCGGATCCGTTCAATTGCTTCGGCGCCTATCGCGACGGCGGTGCCGGCGCCTGCGGCGAGCTGCGCTTCATGGTCAAGGATGCGCCGCAACTGGTTCGCGCCTACAAGACGCCCTCGCTGCGCGGCGCTGCAACGCGGCCGCCCTACATGCATGCCGGGCAATTCTCGTCGCTCGACGAAGTGGTGGCGCACTATGCCAAGGCCGCGCCCAGCGTCGAGGGGACATCCGAGATTCACCCGCTGGAGCTGTCCGACCGTGAACGCGCGGCGCTGGTGGCGTTTTTGAAGACGCTGTCGGAATAAAGCTGGCCGACGAAAGATGATTGCGCCCGTGGATGAAAGGTGGAGGCGCTTCGGCCAATCTCGAAACTCTACCTATCCTTCACCGTTTCCATCGCCACGAAGGTCGAGGTCTGGGCGACATGGGGCAGAGCGGAGATGCGCTCTCCGAGAACGCGGCGATAGGCGGCGATATCCTTCGTGCGGAGCTTCAGCAGATAGTCGAAGCTCGATGCCATCATGTGGCACTGCTCGATCTCGGCTACGCCCTGCACCGACCGGTTGAAGGCGTCGAGCGCGGCGGAGCGGGTGTCGGACAGTTTCACCTGGACGAAGGCGACATGGCCCTCACCCATGCGCTCGCGGTCGATGATTGCCTGATAGCCCCTGATATAGCCGTCCTTCTCTAGCCGCTTCACCCGTGCCTGCACCGGCGTTTTGGACAGACCGACCTTTGCCGCCAGTTCGGACATGGAGAGCCGGCCATTGCTCGCCAGTGCCGACAGGATGTTCCTGTCGATCCGGTCCAATTGGTCTTCTGTCATCGAAAGGGCAGTCTGTTTGTTAGATCTTGACCGCAATGATAGATCAAATGATCTGCCATGTCGATTTCTTTGGACCGGCTGAAATTTCGCGCCTGTGCTAGCTTGCGCCATTCGGTCCGGTGACCGCCGGCCCGCTCCCCGATGCTCGCTCCGCAGGACCGCCATGCCGCTCGACACCATCCGCCAGCAGATCCGCGCCAACTACCTGCCCGACGAAGACGAGTCCGTGAAGCGGCTGGCGGAGACGACAGGGCTTTCCGCGAAAGACCGCAAGGCGATTTCGGCACGTGCCGCGGATCTGGTCAGGGCGGTGCGCGGTTCGTCCGATCCCCGGTTGATGGAAGTTTTCCTGTCCGCCTATGGCCTCTCCACCAAGGAAGGCGTGGCGCTGATGTGCCTAGCCGAGGCGCTGCTGCGCGTGCCGGACACCGAGACGATGGATGATCTCATCGCCGACAAGATCGCGCCGCACGACTGGTCGTCGCATTCGGGCGGTTCGAGCTCGATCTTCGTCAACGCCTCGACCTGGGCGCTGATGCTGACCGGCCGCGTCCTCGACGAGGGCGAGGGCGGCATCGAAGGCACGCTGCGATCGATGGTGCGGCGGCTGGGCGAGCCGGTCATCCGCAAGGCGGTGGCGGCCGCAATGCGCGAAATGGGCGAACAGTTCGTGCTCGGCCGCACTATCACCGAGGCGGTCAAGCGCGGCCGGCCGATGACGCAGAAGGGCTATCTCTATTCCTTCGACATGCTGGGCGAGGCGGCTCGCACCGAGGCCGACGCGCTGCGCTATCACAAGGCCTATGCCGACGCCATTTCCTCGCTCGACAGCGGTTCGAACGGCCCCGACATCCGCCAGAACCATGGCATCTCGGTCAAGCTGTCGGCGCTGCATCCGCGCTACGAGGTGGCGCAGAAGGAAGAGATGCTGCCGGTGATGGCCGAGCGGCTGCTGTCGCTGGCGCTGGCCGCACGGCATTCTCGCATGGGCCTCAACATCGATGCCGAGGAAGCCGACCGGCTCGACCTGTCGCTCGACGTCATCGAGCGGGTGCTGGCCGAGCCGGAGCTCGCCGGCTGGAACGGCTTTGGCGTCGTCGTCCAGGCCTATGGGCCGCGTGCGGCCTTTGCCATCGACTGGCTCTACGCGCTGGCCAAGAAATACGACCGCAACATCATGGTGCGGCTGGTCAAGGGCGCTTATTGGGACACCGAGATCAAGCGGGCGCAGACGCTCGGACTATCGGGCTATCCCGTCTTCACCCGCAAGGCCAACACCGACGTCTCCTACATCGCCTGCGCAAAAAAGCTGCTGGGCATGACGGACCGGATCTACCCGCAATTCGCCACCCACAATGCCCACACCGTCGCCGCCATCCTGTCGATGGCCGACAACCGCGACGCCTTCGAGTTCCAGCGCCTGCACGGCATGGGCGAGGCGCTGCACGAGACGGTGCGCCGGTCCGAACGCACGCGCTGCCGCATCTATGCGCCGGTCGGCGCGCATTCGGATTTGCTTGCCTATCTGGTTCGCCGACTGCTGGAGAACGGCGCCAATTCCTCCTTCGTGCACCAACTGACCGACGAGGACGTCGAGCCGGAGGACATCGCGCGCGATCCGCTGGAAACCGTCGAGAGCCAGGGCCCTGCCGCCAATCCGGCGATTGTCCGGCCGTCCCAGATTTTTGGGACCGGCCGCCGCAACTCCAGGGGATTCGACATCACCGACACCGTGACGCTGGCGGCGATCTACAAGGCCAGGGCGGCCTTTGCCGGTTCCGACCGTTGGCATGCCAAGCCGATCACGCGCGCCGCCGGCTACGGCAAGCAGCGCCCGATCGTCAATCCGGCGAAGCCTGACGAGGTGGTCGGTACGGTTCACGAGGCCGCCGCCAAGCAAGTCGCGACCGCCGTGCGCATCGCGGTCGAGGCGCAGCCGGCCTGGGCCAAGCGGCCCGTGGCCGAGCGTGCCGCCATCCTCAACCGCGCCGCCGATCTCTATGAGGCGAATGCCGTCGAGTTTTTCGCGCTCGCCACCCGCGAGGCCGGCAAGTCGCTGGCCGACGGTGTGGCGGAAGTGCGCGAGGCCGTGGACTTCCTGCGCTACTACGCTGCCGAGGCAGCCATTGCCGAGCCGGGCACGCAGGCGCGTGGCGCCATTGTCTGCATTTCGCCGTGGAATTTCCCGCTCGCCATCTTCACCGGCCAGATCGCGGCAGCGCTGGTCACCGGCAATTCGGTGATCGCCAAGCCGGCCGAGCAGACGCCGCTGATCGCCTTCCGCGCCGTCGAACTGCTGCGCGAAGCCGGCGTGCCGGAAGATGTGATCCAGTTGCTGCCCGGCGACGGCCCATCGGTCGGCGGGCCGCTGACTGCTGATCCACGCATCGCCGGTGTCTGCTTCACCGGTTCGACCGAGGTCGCCAAGCTGATCGAGAAACAGTTGGCCGAGACCGCCGCGCCCGACGCCATGCTGATCGCAGAGACCGGCGGCCTCAACGCCATGATCGTCGATTCCACCGCGCTGCCCGAGCAGGCGGTGCGCGACATCCTGGCCTCGGCCTTCCAGAGTGCCGGCCAGCGCTGCTCGGCGCTGCGCGTGCTCTATGTGCAGAAGGACGTCGAGAAGAAGATGCTGGAGATGCTGAAGGGCGCCATGGAAGCGCTCAGCATCGGCGACCCCTGGCGGATCTCGACCGATGTCGGCCCGGTCATCGACGACGAGGCGCAGGCTTCGATCCACGACTATTGCACCACGATGGGCCTGCAGGGCCGCCTGATCGCCAAGCTCGAGGCGCCGAAAGACGGGCGCTTCGTCGCGCCGCATGTTTTCCGGGTCAAGGGCATCGAGGAGATGGAGCGCGAGGTGTTCGGCCCGGTGCTGCATGTCGCCAGCTTCGACGCCGACGAGATCGACGCGGTGATCGCCGCCATCAACCGCAAGGGCTATGGCCTGACCTTCGGCCTGCACACCCGCATAGAAGGCCGTGTCCAACATTTCGTCGACGGCATCCATGCCGGCAACATCTACGTCAACCGCAACCAGATCGGCGCCGTCGTCGGCTCGCAGCCGTTTGGCGGCGAGGGGCTGTCGGGCACCGGGCCAAAGGCCGGCGGACCGCACTATCTCCGGCGCTTCCGCAAGGGGCCGGAAGCCGGCACCGAAGTTGGCGAGGGCCACAAGGTGACGGCGACCGAACTGGCCGACAACCTTCCCGATCCGACACTCGGCGGCTGGTCGACGCGGCCTGATCGCATCGCCATCCTGAGGAAGCATCTGCGCGGCAAGGGCGCGGCCGCCATTGGAGCCGCTGCCGGTATCGACTTCGGCCAGGTCGACCTTCCCGGGCCGACCGGCGAGGCCAACACGCTATCGTTGTCGCCGCGCGGACGCGTGCTGTGCCTCGGTCCCGACGCCGATACGCTGCTTGCCCAGACGATCCAGGCGCTTGCCGCCGGCAATGCGGTCCTGGCCGTGGCGCCGGGCGCACCGGCCGCACTCTCGGCTTTGACCGGCAAGGGATTGCCGCTGGCCGCGATCGACGGCCGGCCCGATCCAGTCGAGGCGCGCTCGCTGCGCGTCGATGTCGTCGCTTTTTCGGGCACGGCTGAAGCCGCGCGCATCGTGCGCAAGGTCATTGCCGACAGGGCTGGTCCGATCGTGCCGCTGGTCAGCGAGGTGCTCAATCCGGCGGCCTATGCGCATGAGCGGGCCGTCTGCGTCGACACGACGGCCGCGGGGGGCAATGCGAGCCTGCTCGCCGCGGCTTAGGAGGAAGGCTTTTCCCTTGCCATCGGCTTCGGGTCCCTTGTCATCGGCTTCGGGCCGGTGCAAAGGGCAAGAGCCCGAAAACCTGGGCGTCTATCGGGGCAAGCCACGCATGCCAAGCACGACCGTGCTATTCGAGCTTCCTCGAGTAGGCGTTATCATCACTTGTCACAATTATCGCGCCTATGTCGGGGACGCGATCCGCTCGGTCTTGGCGCAGACCTATCAGAAATGGGATTGCATCATCGTTGACGATGCCTCGACGGATGGTTCGACCGAACATGTGCGCCAGCTTCTCGAAACGATTGGCGACCCACGCCTGCGTCTACTGGTGCGGCCGCAAAATGGCGGCCAGATTGCAACGTTCCGCGACGGTTTTGCCGCCGGCGATCAGCCATTCGTGGCGTTCCTCGATGCCGACGATGTCTGGCTGCCGAATTTTCTCGCCGCGCATCTGTCGGCCCACCTGAACACGATGCACCCGGTGTCGCTGTCCAGTTCCGACGTCCTTCTGGTCGATCGCGACCGCGTCGTCCTTGGCGGCACCTACGTTATGATGCGCAAGCCACGTTCGGAGATGGACCCACGCGGTGTCGCCGTGCCGCCGACCAGTAGGCTCGGCGAAATAGCCGCAGGCATCGACTATTCCACGGAACACGCGATCACCTACTTCGGACCCCGAACCTATGGCTGGCTATGGGCGCCGACATCCTCGATGGTTTTCCGACGCGGAGCGCTGGAACCGGTTCTGGCCTTCCCGTTCCAGTCCCGGATGAGCACCGACTATCTTACGGCGACCTGCGCGCATTTGGCGGCCGGCAGCTTGCTCCTGTCGGAATGTCTGGGCCTCTACCGGCTGCACGGGGCCAATGCCTCCACCAACGGTGCCTACGCGGGTGGACATGTCCAGCAGACGCCGGCGCACAACGCCAGCCACATCAAGCTGGGCGCCGAAGTCCTGGACTATGTCCTGGCCGATGCCGAACGCCTCGACTCGATAAACGGCAAGGGTTTCGTATCAGAAGTGCTTGCACATCATTTAAGGCGATTTGGCAGGCTATTTGACGATCCACGCATCGTGCCCTTTCTCAGCCCAAAAAACCGTTGGCGATGGTGGCGCAAGAATGCCGTCCGGCATCTGCGGCGCTTGTTTGGCCAAGCCTGAAGTTGCTGCCGTGGTCGCCAGACCTACGCCTCTTCCGGCGCGCAGCCGAAAATGCAGCGACGGCACTTCGCCGCCCTGATGTAAGCAGGACGAGACTTCAGGCGGCTTGCACGACGCTTCCGTCGTCAGGCACCCTCGACGACGGAAAAGCCCTCGAATTGCGGGTGGCCGAGATAGTGGACCTTCGTGGTGCCGACGTTCCTGTGTGCGGCACGGAAATTCTCGGACTTGGTCCAGGCGACGAAATCGTCGTGGCTCGCCCACACCGTGTGCGAGGCGAACAGCGTGTAGCCTTCGGTCTCGTTGACCGGGCCGCGCAGCAGATGGAATTCGCGGAAGCCTTTCATCCCGGCAAGGCTGGAATCGCGGTTCTTCCAGACGGCTTCGAAATCGGCCTCCGAGCCGGCCTGCACCTTGAAGCGGTTCATGGCGATGTACATGGGGTTCCTTTCATGCGGACGTTGATGGTTGGCGCCGCGGCAGTTCGTTCCGGGCGTATTCAAAATGGGCCGATTTCAGCCTCGAACTCCAAACTCGAGCTCGCGGCCTGCGGCGGAATTGGAGGAAAGGGCGCGGCCTTGCGCACGATGCCGAGGGCGGTCTGATCGAAGTTGGGCGATCCTGAACTTTGCAGGATGCGCAGTTCATCGATGCCGCCTCGGCTGCCGATGACGAACGTCACCACCGCGTTGTTGCGTGCGGTCAGTTGCACCGAAGGCGGGACGCTGCGGTTGACACGGCTAAGCTTTCTGATGACGTCACTGCGATAGCTGAATTCCGCATCGCGGCCTGCTTCCTTCTGCTTTTTACCCTTGCTGGCCGCCTGTGCCAGCTCATCCCGGCCATCCGCCGTGCCGCGCTTCTCGTCCGCTGTTGTTGAAGGGGCGGCAGCCGGGGTTGGCCTGGCGCTGGGGATTGGCGGTTGGTCTGGAACGGCGACAGGCATTTCGACGGTTTCGGCCTGGACGCCCGGCTGTACCGGCGTTTCGGTCTTAGCGGTCATATTCTCAGCGGCGACGCTCTGGTTATCAGGGCGCGGCGTTGCCGCCATCAGTATGTCCGGCGTGGCCACAGACTGTTTGGCCGGTTCCGGCGAGGGCTCCGATGCCTGCTTCGCCGCGTCCCGGACAGGCTCGGGAGCATGCGTCACGGTTTCTTGCTCAGGCTGCGAAGGTTTTGTCGGGGGTACCGGCCTAACTGCCCTTGCGGGTTCCGGTTTGGCTGGCGGCGGGCTTGGCACCAGCTTGACGTTCACTGCCGCCGGATCCTTGTCCAGTGCGCTGCCGGCTATCTTGTCTCCGACCCGATCGCTGCCTTCCGGCTGCACCGAATCCCTGGAGTCGAATGATCCCGAGGATGAAATCAGAAAAGCCGCCGCCACGGCGGCATGGAGCAGGCCGGAGATGACGATTGCCGTCGCCCACTTGCCGGTGCCAGCGGTCGGCCCCACCAACGCAAGCGGTTCGATTGGTTTTATAGCCAGCTCGGCGCTGGCGTCGGGGAGCGGGCTGATGTCCTGCATGTCCGCGACGAGACCTGCAGCGACCCGAGCAAAATTGTCAAATCAAGTTCGTTCGCTGACGGCGGCATCTGGTCATAGGCAGCCAGCGGCCAGGCCACGGTGTTTCGCGCGAATGCGGGATGCAGCCCCAACGCCGTTCTCAGACGCCGAAAGCGATGCCGGTCTTGGTGCCTGTCTTCAGCTTGCGCGTGCAGGCATTCGGTTCGACACCGTTGCCGGCGCATTCCGTGGCGCTGTTGATCAGCACGCGGCTGATCTTGGCGCAGTCGGTGCCGGCGAGATCGAAACGCGTCACCTTGGTCTTGCCGGCCGGCAGGTCCTTGAAGTCGAGCACGGTCAGCCGGTCGACGATACCGGCCTCGTTGAACAGCGCGATCTCGAACGCCGCCTTGGAGAGGTCGGCGCCGAGATTGTTGTTGACCAGGAAGGTCAGCCGGCAGCCCTTGTCGGAAGGCTGCGCGGCGTTGAGTTCGAGGGTGAGCGCGGGAACCGGCGCGGGCTCTTCAGCCCACGCCGGAGCCGTCGCAAGCGACATCGCCAGCATCGAGGTCAGCAGACGAAGGGATGTCGTCAAGCCCGTCATGGTCATCAGCCTCCAAAGCGCATGGTTGCCGCCAGCTTCAACGTTACGCCGGGCTCGTAGACGGCAACTGTCGTGCTGCCGTTCAACGGGTTGACGTATTTGACATCGAACAGATTGTCGGCGCGGAAATCGATTTTGAGATTGTCGGTGGCCTGGTAGCTGGCGAAGGCATTGACCAGCGTATAGTCCTCGGCCACCGCATTGCCCTTCGGCTTGCCATTGTACTGCACTTCGCCGCCGACGGTCAGCTTGTCTTCGAGGAAGCGCAGCCCGAGCTGCGCCGTAACCTGCGAAGAGGGTATGGTGGCGAGGTCCGCCCGGTCGCCTTCATACGATATGGTATGGCCGTTGGTGATCGAGGCAGAGAGACCTGCATAACCCCATGCCGCGTCGTACACGCCTTCCAATTCGAAGCCGTTGATCTTTGCCTTGGCGAAGTTCTGGTACTGGAAGCAGATCGGGATGCCCGGCCCAAACGGGCAGCCGCTGGTCGGGTCGAACGGCGACAGCGTCACGCCATCGATATAGTCGTCGACGTCGTTGTTGAAATAGGCCGCCTTGAGACGGAATGCGTCGCCTGCTTGAAGGATGTCATTCTGCTTGTAGTTGACGCCGAATTCGGTGGTCTTGCCTGTCTCGGGCCGCAGATTGGGGTTGGGCAGGAAAGGAAAGCTGACGCCGGCCGGATGATTGCCGCTGATCAGCGTCTCCGTGATCGATGGCGAGCGATAGCCTTCCGCATAGGTGCCATAGAACTGAAGGCCTGCAAGCCCGGCGGACTCAAACGGCGAGACACCGACGGTAATGCGCGGCGATACCCTGTCGCCGGAAATGTCATGGGTATCGTCCTTCAGGCTGTAGCTGTCGTAGCGCAGGCCGCCAATCACCTCGAGCCATTCCCAGCTGAGCTTGTCCTGGACATAGGCGCCGGACACGTTTCGCTTGCCCGAAGGCGTATAGAAGCTGTCGCCGCCGGCAGCGCCGCCGGTCTTGACATTGTCGCCGACCCAGTCGCCTCCATGGGTCAGTTCATGGGCGACGCCGCCCGTTTCGAACCGGGACGTATTCCAGATGTCGATGCCGGTCGTGCCGACGTCAAATGTCGACTGCGATCCTGCCGGGAGAACCACGGGCAGGCCGGTGACCGGATCGAAGCGGTTTTGCGGAACGAGGCTGGTCAGATCGAGATTGGTCTTGTTGTAGGAGGTGTTGATGTGGAGATCGAGCCAGCTCTTGTCCTCATCCGTGATGTTGTAGCGGGCCGTGAAGGTGTTCGACTTCAGGTCGACATCGTTGACCGGAACGCCGCCGCTGGTTTCGTCCCAACTGTCGCTGGAGCCGACCCAGCCGAGCTTCAATTCGCTGTTCTCGGTCGGACGGATGGTGGTCTTGAGCAGGCCGCTCAGCACGTCGAAGCCGGTGCCGTTGACGGTATCGCCGCCGCCATCCTTGTAGTTGTCGTAGTTACGGTAGACGATATTGCCGAGCGCATCCCAGTTCTCGTTGAAACGGTAGGCGCCGGAGGCACTGGTGGTCCAGCCCTTGCCATTGCTCTCATAGCGCCCGGTTACCGAAGCGCCCCATGTTTCCTCCGGCTTGAGGAAGTCCACCGCATCCTTGGTGTCGAAGAAGACGACGCCGCCGATGGCGCCCGAGCCGTAGGTGTTGGCGACAGGACCACGGATCACGTCGACGGATTTGACGAGCTCCGGGTCGATGTAGAAGGTCGACTGGGTGCCGTGGTCCGAACGCTGGAAATCCTGCCGCGCGCCGTCGACGATGACCGCGACGCGGCCGAAATCCTGCAGGCCGCGTATGTTGATGCTGGTGCTGACGCGCCTGGCGTCGGCCTGTGTCGCAACACCGGGAACACCGAGCAGCATCTCGTTCGGCGTCGTCGCCATGCGACGGTCGAGTTGCTCCTGGTCGACATGGCTGGCCGAGGCCAGCGATTCGATTGCCGTTTCACCGGTGCGGCTGATGACCAGCACCTTGTCGAGCAGCGTCGCGCCCGCTTGTCCCGCTTTTTCCTGGTCGGCCTTCTTCGTCTCATCCGTCTGCTGCATTGCCTGCTGGGCGTTGGCAAGCTGCGCCGACAAGGCGATCGCCGCCACGCTTGTCAGCAAAGCCGCCGCACCGTTCGCCGCAGACCGGCCGCGCCGTTCCCAATTCATCAACCCCATGCCCCAACTCCAAATTCCAGGTTCGATGCTGGCTCGCCCGGGGCTGGCTGGCATTTTTGATCGTGTCCGGCGTCTTAAATCTTGACTCGTTTGATCCGGTATTGCACTGACTAATAAACATGATTATTCGAGTCAAGAAATGAATCGGATATTCGCAACGCCTAACCAGACGCCCGGCACAGGAAAGGGATCGACACAGATGAACACGCACAATCCCAACGATTTTCGCCATCGCGTCCGCCGTTCCGATGACACCGCAGTCCGTTTCGACCGGGTTCCGCTGGCGGTGCGGACCCTGTCCAGCAACACCCTTTTCCAGGGCGAGCACGAGATCGGCATCGAGCACCATGGTGCTCTCTACAGGCTGAAGATCACCCGCCAGGGCAAGCTCATTCTCAACAAGTAAGGCAAGGCAATAGGGGTAAGACATGGACCAGCGCGTAAAACCCGCCCCACATGAAATCCGGCGGGCACGGATGGAGAATCCGAAAACGCGCGAGCGTGACCTGGCCGCCCAACTCGGCATTTCGGAGGCCGAGTTGGTCGCTGCCCATTGTGGCGACGGCGTCGTCCGCATCGAGCCGCGCGTCAACGACCTTCTGACCGGCCTCGAGGCCGTCGGGGAGGTGATGGCGTTGACCCGCAACGGAAGCGCCGTGCATGAAAAGATCGGCGTCTACGACAAGGTCGTCACCGGCAACCACAATGCGATGGTGCTCGGCGAGAATATCGATCTGCGCATCTTTCCGAAAGTCTGGGCGCACGGCTTTGCCGTGGAGAAACGCGATGGCGACGAGATCCGCCGCAGCCTGCAGTTCTTCGACGCGGCGGGCGAGGCGGTGCACAAGGTGCATTTGCGGCCATCCTCCAGCCTCTATGCCTACCAGAAGCTGGTTGCCTCCCTGGAATCATCGAACCAGGATCCGACGATCGACATTTCAGGACCAATCTCCGAAGAGAACGAGGCCTCGGCGGCCACCGCCAATCTCGACGATCTGCGCGACCGCTGGAGCCGGCTGACGGACGTCCACCAGTTCTTCGGCATGCTGAAGACGCTGAAGCTCAGCCGTCGCCAGGCGGTGCGTATGGTCGGCCAGGATTATGCGTGGCTGCTCGACAATGACGCGGTCCAGGCCATGTTCCATCACGCCGCCCAAGGCGAGATGCCGATCATGTGCTTCGTCGGAAACCGTGGCTGCATCCAGATCCATTCGGGGCCAGTCAAGTCGATCAAGCCGATGGGGCCGTGGCTCAACGTGCTGGACGAGACCTTCCACCTGCACCTGCGGACAGACCACATCCACGAGGTCTGGGCCGTGCGCAAGCCGACCAAGGACGGCCATGTCACATCGCTCGAGGTCTACGCTGCCGACGGCAGCATGATCATCCAGTTCTTCGGCAAGCGACACGAAGGCGAAAGCGAGCGCGACGACTGGCGGTTCCTGGCCGAGAACCTGCCGCGTATTCCAAACCCGACGGCTGCCTGAGGACAGTGTGATGCGTTCTTTCCTGAACATGCCGGCCCTGAATCGGCCGGCCCTGAACCTGCCGGCAGTGCGCGGATCAATCCTTGCGTCGATAATCGGCCTCTCCCTTGCTTTTGCCGCGCTGCAGCCGGCCGGAGCCGCCGAAGGCGTCTCGGTCTTCTCCGATCCGTCGAAGATCGCGGCGATAGGCGGTTCGATCACCGAAATCGTCTATGCGCTCGGTGAGGAGACACGTCTGGTGGCCCGCGATTCCACCAGCAATTATCCGAAAGCGGCGCTCGACCTGCCCGATGTCGGTTATATGCGCGCACTCTCGCCCGAGGGCGTGCTGTCGGTCGATCCGACAGGCATCCTGGCGCTGCATGGCAGTGGCCCCAGGGAAGCCGTCGATGTGCTGAAGAAGACCAGCATTCCGTTCATCGAAGTGCCCGAGCATTACAGTCACGAAGGCATTCTCGAGAAGGTCCGCATCGTCGGCAAGGCACTCGGCGTCGACGCCAAGGCGGAGGTGCTGGCCGAGGAGCTCGATGCCAAGCTCACGGCCGCCGAAAGGCAGACGGCCTCGATCAAGGAGCGCAAGCGCGTCCTGTTCGTGCTGTCCATACAGGGCGGCAAGATCCTGGCGGCCGGCAGCGACACCGCGGCCGACGGCATGGTCAGGCTGGCGGGCGGGGTCAATGCCGTGGAGGGCTTTTCCGGCTACAAGCAACTGTCCGATGAAGCGATCATTACCGCCAGGCCGGACGTGATCCTGATGATGAGCAATGCCGGGCCACCGGTGTCGGACGACGAATTGTTCGGCAATCCGTCCATCGCCTCGACGCCGGCGGGTGTCGCGCGCAAGCTGGTCCGCATCGACGGCGGCTATCTGCTCGGCTTCGGGCCGCGCACGGCGGATGCCATCCACGATCTCGCCGTCTCGCTCTACGGCGCGCAGGTCACGGACTGAGCATCGTGGTCGATCAATCGATCGCCGGCCCGGTGAAGGTGATGGCGAATGCATCCGAAGGCGACCGCTCGGGTCGCGCCCGCATCGTCATCCTGCTGCTGTGCGTGGGGCTCGCGGCCGCCGTGTTCCTGTCGCTGACGTCGGGTGCGTCGGACGCATCCGCCGTCAACGTCATCGGGGACTGGTTGTCTGGAGCCATTCCAGGCGATGCGGCGCTGAGCGCGCGCGACAGCCTGATCGTCTATGATATCCGCCTGCCGCGCGTCATTCTCGGCATGCTGGTCGGTGCCGCGCTCGCGGCCTCCGGTGCCGTCATGCAGGGCCTGTTCCGCAATCCGCTGGCCGACCCCGGCCTGATCGGCGTTTCGGCCGGCTCCAGCCTCGGCGCGGTGGCCATCATCGTGCTCGGCGCCACGGCACTGGCACCTGTGACGGCCTTGCTCGGCACGCTTGCGCTGCCGTTGGCGGCGTTCTTCGGCGGCCTGGCCACGACGCTGGTGCTTTATCAGGTTGCCACCCGGCGCGGGCAAACCTCGGTCGCCACCATGCTGCTCGCCGGCATCGCGCTGGCAGCCCTTGCCATGGCGCTGACCGGCATCCTGATCTTCATGGCTGACGACCGCCAGCTGCGCGACCTGACCTTTTGGTCGCTCGGATCGCTCGGTGGCGCGACCTGGGGCAAGATCGCTTCCGTCGGGCCGATCATCGTGCTGGCATTGGCGGCGATGCCGTTCCTGGCGCGCGGCCTCAACGCGCTGGCGCTGGGCGAGGCGACCGCCGGCCATCTCGGCATACCGGTGCAGCGGTTGAAGTACACGGCCATCGTTGGCGTTTCGGCGGCGGTCGGCGCGTCGGTCGCCGTCAGCGGCGGCATCGGCTTTGTCGGCATCGTCGTGCCGCACCTGCTGCGCCTGCTGATCGGCCCGGACAATCGCTACCTGCTGCCGGCTTCGGCGCTGCTCGGCGCCTCGCTGCTGCTGCTCGCCGACGCTGTCGCTCGCACCATCGTGGCGCCGGCCGAATTGCCGATCGGCATCGTCACCGCTGTGGCAGGCGCGCCGTTCTTCCTGTGGGTCCTGCTGCGCAAGCGCGGCGTGATTGATTTGTAGATTTGGGATTTGTGAGGCTGGGATGATCGAGGCGAGGGATGTTTCGGTTGATATTGCCGGCAAGCGCATCGTCGGCGGTGTCGATTTCGATGCACGGCCAGGCGAAGTGGCGGCGATCGTCGGTCCCAATGGTTCGGGCAAGACGACCTTCCTCAAGGCCCTGTCGGGCGAACTTGCCTATAGCGGGCGCGTCGTTCTCAACGGCCGCGATCTGTCGGCCATGAAGCCGGTCGAAATCGCCGTCCAGCGGGCGGTGCTGCCGCAGGCGACGACACTGTCGTTTCCGTTCACCGTGCGCGAGGTGGTCAAGCTTGGCCTTGTCGGTGGCCGCTCGGGCGCCTTGCCCGGCGAGGATTTGCGGCTGCCGGAGCGGGCGCTGGCGCGTGTCGATCTCGACGGCTTTGCCGGGCGTTTCTACCAGGAGCTTTCGGGCGGCGAGCAGCAGCGCGTCCAGCTTGCACGCGTGCTGTGCCAGGTCTGGGCGCCGGTGCTCGACGGCAGACCTCGCTACCTGTTCCTCGATGAACCGGTTTCCAGCCTCGACATCAAGCACCAGCTGATCATCATGAACATCGCCCGCGATTTCGCCAGAAGGGGCGGCGGCGTGGTCGCCATCCTGCACGACCTCAATCTGACGGCCATGTACGCCGACCGCATCTTCGTCATGCATCGCGGCCGGCTGGCCGCGACCGGTTCGCCACAGGATGTGTTGAGCGATGATCTGATCGAGAAGGTTTTCGACTGCCGGCTCCGAGTCGGTGTGCTGCCGACCGGCAATATGCCATTCGTGCTGCCGCAATCCTCGGTCGGCTAAGATTCAGGTCAGGCCAGCCTACGAACGGCAGGTTTCCTGCGCTTCCAACATTGACGCTAGTTGTGGAAGTTGGCGCCGCCCCTCATTGCCCTGTCGGGCATTTCTCCCCGTAGAACGGGGAGAAAGAAGGTCAGGCGGCCGGGGCGCGGCGCTCCAGCATGTCGATGCCGAGCAGGCTGCGGACGTTCGGGCGCGCCGCCACCATATCGGCGATCGTGTAGCGCTCCAGCACCGCGAAGAATGCGTTCAGCGCTTCACGCAGCGCCGAATTCAGCGCGCAGCTATCGACCAAGGGGCATTCGGCGGCATCATTCTCGAAGCATTCGGCCATGGCGAAGCTTTCTTCCGTCACCCGAACGACGTCGAACAGGCTGATCGCTTCGGCCGCGCGGCCAAGCCTGACGCCGCCATTGCGGCCACGCACGGTCTCCACAAGGCCGTGCTCGACCAGCGGCTGCAGGATCTTGAACAGAAAAAGTTCCGACACCGAATAGGCGGCCGCGATCTCCGGAATGCGGCTCAGCCGGTCGTTGTTGGCGGCACAATACATCAGGATGCGCATGGCATAGTTGGTCTGGCGTGTAAGCCGCATTTCGTCCTCACTCAGCGCTGGTGCGGTGCAACCACGCCAGATTCCAGAACTGCCGGCGCGGCTCTCATCCGGAATTTGGGATTCGCCGCGCTGGCCTCGGCCGAATATGGCCTATACCTTGGAATAATTCCAGACTAGCGGCGCATTATAGATGAACATTCGCGTCAACTTTATGTGCAGCAGCGCAAAACGGGTGCGATGTGGTTGTCACGGGAATTTCGGCGGGCGCAACACTAGATAGCTCCAGATCGACCCACGAGTTCGGCCCAGAGATCGGCGAGGAGCAGTTCATCCATGGCACAATCGGCTTCGTCCCTGGCGCCGGTCCGTTTCGATGCCGACGCTGCCGCCAAGCTCTCCGCTTTGCGGCGGACGAAGTTCGTCGCCACGGCCGCGCTGGCGCTTTGTGTGCTGGTGTTTGCGTTGGCCAAGTCGTTCGAACACACCTATCCGTGGCTGGGATTCGTCGCGGCCTTCGCCGAGGCGGCGACCATCGGCGGTCTGGCCGACTGGTACGCGGTTGTGGCGCTGTTCAAGCGGCCGCTCGGGTTGCCGATCCCGCATACCGCCATCATTCCCGAGAACCAGCACCGTATCGCCGACAATCTCGGCCGCTTCATCGAGGTGAACTTCCTCGCCCCGGAACCGGTGCGTGAAAAGCTTGCCGAGGTCGATTTTTCGGCGCTGGTCGCCGACTGGCTGGCCGACGGCGAACGCGCAGCCGGGCTGTCGCGCTTCGTCGTGCGGCTGGTGCCGCAGACGCTGGCTGCCGTAGAACAATCCGGCCTGCGTGGCTTCCTCACCAGCCGCATGCTGGAGCAGATCGAAAAGGTGCCGCTGGCGCCGCTCGCGGCCGAACTCTTGTCCGCGCTCACCGACGACCGCCGCCACCAGAAACTGTTCGACGAATTCACCAAGGTGGTCGGGCGGTTCCTCAATGACGAACAGGCATTGGCGACGATGCGCGAAAAAATCCGCGAGGAACTGCCGTCGCTGTTCAACCTGTTCCGGGCCGACGCCTATCTCCTGAAGAAGATCGTCGCCTCGGCCGGCTCGCTGCTCGACGAGGTGCGGGCCGATCCCGACCATCCGATGCGCGCAGAATTCGACCGTTTCGCCCAAGGCTTCATCGAAAAACTCAGAACATCGAAGCAATACGCCAAACGCGCCGAGCAGATGAAGCGGGATTTCCTGGCCCGGCCGGAGGTCAAGGGATTGGCCGGCGACATGTGGGCAAGCCTCAGCCTGTTCATCGAGCAGGACGCCAAGGCGCCGAATTCGATGATCCGCGCGCATCTCGCCAACATGTTCGTCGAGGTCGGGCGCCATCTCGCCGGCGACGCGCAGATCCGGGCCGACATGAACCAGGGGTTCGTCGTGGCGCTCGCCTCCTTCGTCGAGAGCCAGAAGAGCGGCGTGTCGAAATTCATCGCCGATCAGGTCAAGCGCTGGGACCTTGCCCAACTGACGCGGCTGATCGAGATGAACATCGGCAGGGACCTGCAATACATCCGCTTCAACGGCATGATCATCGGCGGGCTGGCGGGTATCGCGCTCTACACGATCGAGCTGCTGCTCCCGGTCAATTGATGCGCATCGGCCCCATGCCCGTGTTCGAAATGGACACGCGGCAGCCGAGTGCTATGCTCCCAACGAGGCACCCGCATCCGCGGCGCAGGGGAGAAGACATCATGGCCAAACAACCGGAATCCGATTCCTTCATGGACATGTTCGGCAGGTTCGGCCGCGACCTGAAGGTGCCCAATGTCGATGTCGAGGCGATCCTTGCCCATCATCGCAAGAACCTCGAAGCCTTGGAGAAATCGGCGCGAGCCGGCGCCGCGGGCGCGACCTCGCTGTTGTCGAGGCAACGCGAGATGCTGCAGGACACGCTGCGTGACGTTGCCGACATGGCGCAGGGCTACCGGGCGCCGGGCAATCCGCAGGAAATCATGGCCAAGCAGACGGAGTTCGCCAAGAAATCCTTCGAGGCCGCGCTGAAAAATGCTGGGGAAGTGGCTGAATTGGCCCGGAAATGCGGCACCGAATCGATCGATATCCTGCGCGCGCGCATCAAGGAGGCGATGGAGGAAATCCGCGCCGGTTATGGGCAGAAATAGGCTCCCGAGGCCTGTCGCTCCGCCTTCATCCGGGCACACCGGCTCGCAGTTCCGCAACCTTGCGCGTAGTTGCATCCACGCCATGGAATAAGCACCAGCAGGGCCGGGAGGCCCGAAAATCCGGATTCGACCCTGCCATTGAATCGCAAGGCATGGCACGATTCCGCTGGAATTCGGCGGAACGGATTCATGCAGGGCGAATTGACAGAGGCCGTCAGTTCGTGGTCCGGAGGCGCTGAAAGCGATCGGGAAAGCAGGAATGACAGAAATACGGCCTAAAACGCCGCCGACCTACGAGCAGTTGAGGATGATGTCCGGGCAGGAACTCGGCGTCTCGGAATGGACCACTGTCGACCAGGACCGTATCGACCAGTTCGCCGAATGCACCGGCGACCATCAATGGATCCACGTCGATCCGGAACGGGCGCGGCGGCAAAGCCCATTTCGCACCACGATCGCGCATGGCTACCTGACGCTGTCGATCATCGGCGCGCTGGCGCTCGGCATGGGCATCGTGCCGGAGAATACGCAGGCTGCGTTCAACTACGGCTTCGACAAGGTGCGCTTCCTGGCGCCGGTCAAGGTCGGCGCGCGCATCAGGCTGCGTACGGTGCTGCTGTCCATGGAAGACAGGGGGCCCGGCCAGTATCTGATGAAGGCCGCCAACACGGTCGAGATCGAAGGCGAGGAGAAGCCGGCGCTGACGGCTGAAACATTGGTCTTGCTCTACGAGCGCCGCAAACGGGCAGGGGCCTGATATCCATATTCAGGTGAGGCCGGCCTGCAAACGCTGGCCTCCTGCGCTTCTCCGTTCTACTGCGTCACAGTAGAACTGTGGTCACGTACTTCAGTACGCTCCGCTCCGGCTCCCGGAAACCACCACTATTGTGAGGCCAACGTGCTAGGTATCCGGCTGGCAAAACGGGCCGAAAGAACTGCCAGGACCAGCGCAGCTAGCACCATGCCGGTTGCCGCTCCGAAAGTGGTCTGCATTCCCTGCGCGGCCGCGGCCGGCGATAGGATCGCCGTGTCCGCAGCGCCTTGCCCCGACGCGACCGCGAATATCGCTCCCATCAAGGATGCGCCTGTGATCAGGCCGAGGTTGCGCGACAGGTTGAGCAGGCCTGATATGACCCCGCGTTCGCCGGCGTCGACACCGCTCATGACGGCTGCATTGTTGGAGGTCTGGAACAGGGCGTAGCCGAAGCAGGTGACGGTGATGGGAACGACATAGCTGGCAATGCCGAGCTTTGTCATCGCGAGCGACAGCAGTAAGGTGCCCATGGCGAGGCCGAGCAGGCCGGCGACCATCATCCTGTGGGCTCCGAAACGATCGGCAAGTCGTCCGGCCAGCAGCGCCGACAGGGCCGAGACCAGCGGCCCGGTGGAAAGCACCAGACCAACCATCGCGGCATCCAGCTCCAGTCCGCGCGACAGGTAGAATGGCGCTACCACCAGGGTCGCCATCATCACCGTGGCGACGATCAGGCTCATGACCAGGCTGGCGCTGAGCTGGAGGTCGCGGAAGCTGGCGAGTTGGACCAGCGGTGTTTTCACTCTCGCCTGCGCAATGGCAAACAGGATGACGCCGATGCCGGCGGCAGCCAGCAGGCCGATGTTGAGCGCGCCGAAACTACCCCGGCCAAGCGTCATCGCCATCGCATAGGCGCCCAGGGTCAGGGCGAGCAGCGCCGTGCCTGTCGCGTCGAACTTGCCTCGGGCGGCATGCGTTCCATTGCTGCGAGCGGGCAGGGCACGCCAGGCGAGCGCAAAGGTCAGGAGGCCCAGCGGGACATTGACCAGGAAGATCGCCCGCCAGCCGAGGCCGGCGATCAGCAAGCCGCCGAGCGAAGGGCCGAGTGTCGTGCCGATCGCGGACATAGCGCCGAGCAGGCCCATGGCGCTGCCAGTCCGGTCCTTGCTCACCGTTTCGGCGACAAAGGCCAGCGTCAGCGCCATCATCAGCGCAGCCCCCAGTCCTTGCACGGCCCGCGCGGCAATCAGCAGCCACAGTGTCGGCGCCAGGCCGCAGAGTACGGACGCCGCTGTGAACAGCGCGATGCCGCCAAGCAGCAACGGCCGGCGCCCGACCATGTCGGCCAGCCGCCCGGCGCTGACGATCAGCGTGGTGATGGCAAGGAGATAGGCCAGGACCACCCATTGCACGGCCTGGAACGAGGCCCCGAACGTCTGCATCAGCGAGGGCAGCCCGACGCTGGCAATGCTGGTTCCGAGTGACGACAAAAGCGTGGCGAGCGACAGGCTGGCCAGCGCCCAGCCGGCGGATTCTTTCTGTTGCGGCGCTGATATCAGCCCATTTTGCTCGGCGACTGCCATGACGATCTCCTTTTGTCGGCTCCGGCACCGGAGCTGTCGGAGATGTAGCCCTGTGGCTGATATGGCGGAAGGCGCAGCATTTGCATGATATTCGTGCACCAAACGCCATATCATGCTATGATCGGCCGATGACGTCACCCGATCTCAATCTGCTCTTTGCGCTAGACGTTCTGCTCGCGGAAGGCAGCGTGGCACGCGCCGCGCGCCGTTTGCGTCTCAGCCCTTCGGCCATGAGCCGGACACTGGCACGGCTGCGCGAGGCAACAGGCGATCCCCTGCTGGTTCGCGCCGGGCGCGGCCTGGTGGCGACACCGCGCGCGGAAGAATTGCGGCGGCAGGTCGGCCCTGTCGTCCAGGACGCCGAGGCGCTGCTGCGGCCTGCCGAGTTGCTTGATCTCTCAAGCCTGGACAACGTCTACACATTGCGCACCAACGAAGGCTTCGTCGAGGAATTCGGGCCTCGTCTCGTCGCCCGCATCGAGGCCGATGCGCCAGGGGTGCGGCTGCGTTTCGCGCCGAAGTCCGACAAGGATGCGATGTCGCTGCGTGAAGCGGCGGTCGACTTGGAAATCGGCGTCGCCGGTGAAACCGGTCCCGAAGTGCGTATCCAGGCGCTGTTTCGCGACCGCTTCATCGGTGTTGTTCGAGCCGGCCATCCCTTTGGCGAAGGCCCGGTGACGCCCGAGCGCTATGCGGCCGGCCGGCACATCAGCGTCTCGCGGCGTGGCCGCGAGAGAGGGCCGATCGACGAGGCCCTGAGCGCGCTTGGTTTGCAGCGGACGGTCCTATGCATGGTGTCGGGTTTCTCGGCCGCGCTCGCCATGGCGCGTGGCTCGGACCTGATCGCCAGCGTGCCCGAGCGGCATACGGTTGGCGCGCGCGCCGGCATGCATAGTTTTCCGCTGCCGGTCGCCACCGTGGAGGTCACCATCTCGATGCTCTGGCATCCGCGCCTCGATGCCGACCCGGCGCAACGCTGGTTGCGCGACTGCGTGCGGGAGGTTTGCGTGAGCCGCTGAGATCAGCGCGCCATCGCCGCCTCGATCACCTTGAAAATCCGCTTGTCTTCGCACTGGGCGACATTGAAGCGGAGGAAACGGCTGGCGGTCTGGGACAGGCTGAACGCATTGCCTGGCGCCAGCACGACATTATCCGAAAGGGCACGGCGTGCGACTTCGGCCGCGTCCACGCCATCGGGCAGGCTGCACCACAGGAACAGCCCGGCCGGCTGGTCGATCCAGGGCGTGATGCCGACCGCCTTCAGGCGGGTGGTGGTCTCGCTCATGGCGCGCGCAAGCCTGGCGCGCAGCAAGTCCATGTGCTTGCGGTAGCTGCCGTCCTTCAGCAGCGTCAGCACCAGTTCGGCCGCCAGCCGTCCGCCGCCGAAGGTCGTGGCGATCTTGAGGTCGGTCAGGCCCTCGATCCAGTCGCGGGGCGCGGCGATGAAGCCGCAGCGGACCGAGGCCGACAGCGTCTTGGAGAAGCTGCCGATCTGGACAACGCGGCTGAGACCATCGAAGGCCGCCAGCCTAGGGGCGGGGGCATGTTCGAAATCGGCGAAGATATCGTCCTCGACAATGGTCAGGTCCGATTGGTCGGCGAGTTTCAGCAGCCGGTGCGCCGTGACCGGCGACAGGATCGCGCCCGTCGGGTTGTGGATGGCGGAATTGGTGATGTAGAGCCGCGGCCGGTGCTCGGCGAGCGCCTGCGCGAACAGCTCGATATCCGGCCCCGACGGCGTGTAGGGGACGCTGACCACCTTGGCGCGGTGGGCGCGCAGCAAAGCGTGGAAATTGAAATAGCAGGGATCGTCGACCAGCACCGTATCGCCGGGCTCGATCAGGAACCGGCACAACAGGTCGATGGCCTGCGTACCCGATTCCGTCAGCATGATCTGTTCGGGCGAGACTTCGATGCCATGCCCGGCCATGCGCCGCGCCAGCAATTGCCGCAAGGGCGGCAGGCCAAGCGGCGTGCCGTAATCGGCCAGCGCGACATCATCGGCACGCGCCACCGTGCGCAGTGCGCGACGCAAGGCGGACTGGGGCATCCATGAGGCCGGCAGCCAGCCGCAGCCGGGTTTCAGGATCTCGTCGCCGGCTTCCAGCGACTGGCGCGAGACCCAGAGCGGATCGACGACGCGATCGAGCCGGGGGCCGATCTCGGCCAGCGATAGCGGCGCCAGCGAGCCGGCGGCATAAAAGCCCGAGCCCGGCCGGGAGCGGATCGCGCCTTCGGCTGCGAGCCGCTCATAGGCCTCGACCACGGTGGATTTCGACACCTGCATGGATTTGGCGAAGGCGCGGATCGAGGGCAGTCGCGCTCCCGGTGTCAGGCTGCGCGCGGCGATACGCTGGCGAATGGTCGCCATGACAGTCTCGACGAGGGTGGTCGCGACAGGGATGGTCGCGACAAGGGCGTGTGCACCGTCCGGTTCCAAAGCGGGTTCAGCCATCTGTACTGCTCGATCGTTCATTACAGTTTCGTGAAATTGTACCCCATTGTCTCTGGCTGCACCATGGGTGTCTGCCCGATAGAGGGCGAAAGACATGGAGCCTGGAATGGACAAGATCGCGAGCGGCTGGCTGAACGGATTTATCGGCGTGCTGATCTTCTCAGGCTCGCTGCCGGCGACGCGCGTGGCAGTGGTGGATCTCGATCCGACATTCCTGACATCGGCCCGAGCGGCGATTGCCGGTCTGCTTGGCCTGGCCATGCTGCTCCTGTTTCGGCAAAAGCGCCCGGAGCGCGGGGATTTGCTGTCGCTGGTGATCGTCGCACTCGGCGTGGTGGTCGGTTTTCCGCTGCTGACCGCGCTGGCGCTGAAGCACGTCACCTCCGCCCACTCGATCATCTTCGTCGGCCTGCTGCCGCTGGCGACCGCGATCTTCGGCGTGCTGCGCGGAGGTGAGCGTCCACAACCGGCGTTCTGGCTGTTTTCCTGCGTGGGCAGCGCGCTGGTCGCGGGCTTTGCGCTGATGCAGGGCGTGACGGCCTCGCCGGTGGGCGACGGTTTGATGCTCGCCGCCATCGTCGTCTGCGGCCTGGGCTATGCCGAGGGCGCCGCGCTGTCGCGCAGGCTCGGTGGCTGGCAGGTGATCTGCTGGGCGCTGACGCTGTCGCTGCCGATCATGCTGGTGCTGACTTTGGCGACCCTGCCGCCGTCGTTTGCCGCCATCGGCTCCCACGCCTGGATCGGGCTCGCCTATGTCTCGCTGTTCAGCATGCTGATCGGCTTCGTCTTCTGGTATCGCGGTCTGGCGCAAGGCGGCATCGCCGCGGTCGGGCAGTTGCAGTTGCTGCAGCCCTTCTTCGGCCTTGCGCTGGCGGCGACGCTGCTGCACGAACAGGTCAGCCCGCTAATGGTGGTTGTCACGCTCGGCGTGGTGGCCTGCGTGTTCGGGGCGAAGAAGTTTGCGCGGTAATTCGAGAAGCGAACTTAAAACTTCGTCACAACCCCGATTCCGATTCCCTCGAAGCCACCCATCGCCATCAACGCGGCGGGCGCCTCGTCGAGGTTGATCTTCTTGCCGACCAGCAGTTCAGGCTTGAGCTTGCCGTGGCGGATCATCTCCATCATCGCCGGGTAGCGATAGGCCTGCATGCCATGGCTGCCGAGGATTTCGAGCTCGAAGGCGATCACCTTGTCCATCGGTACCTGCGGGCGGGCATGATCGCCAAGCATCAGCCCGACCTGCACGTGGCGACCGCGCCGGCGCAGATTGGCGATCGAGTTGAACGAGGTGGTCGGGTGGCCGAGTGCGTCCATCGACATATGCGCGCCGCCATTGGTGATCTGCTTGACCGTCTTGACCACGTTCGGCGTCGTGGACGCATTGATGGTGGCGACGGCACCGATCTTCCTGGCGAAATCCAGCTTCTCGTCGGTGAGGTCGATGGCGATTACATTGGCGCCCATCGAGCTGGCGATCATGATCGCCGACAGGCCGACGCCGCCGCAGCCATGCACCGCCACCCATTCGCCCGGCGTCACCCGGCCCTGGTCGACGATGGCGCGGAACGAGGTGACGAAGCGGCAGCCGAGGCTGGCGGCGGTGGCGAATTCCATCTCGTCGGGCAGGCGCACGAGGTTGGTGTCGGCGTGCTCTATGGCGACATATTCGGCGAAGGAGCCCCAGGCGTTGAAGCCGGGCTGCGATTGATGTTCGCAGACCTGGTGATTGCCCGAATTGCATTCGAAACAATGGCCGCAGCCGACGGCGAACGGCACCGTGACGCGTTCCCCGGCCTTCCAGCGCGTCACATGCTTGCCCGCCGCGACGACGATGCCGGCCAGTTCGTGGCCGGGCACATGCGGCAGGCGGATGTCGGCGTCATGGCCCATCCAACCATGCCAGTCGCTGCGGCAGAGCCCGGTCGCCTCGACCTTGATGACGACGCCATCGGCGGCCGGTTTCGGATCGGGAACGGTCTGGATCGTTGGCGCTTCGCCGAATTTCTCGAAGACGACGGCTTTCATTGGTCACTCCACCCTAAGACGGCATGCATTGCGGGAAACGATAGCCGATTCCTTGTCCGGTCAAGCGGAAATCGATTCCGCCGGACAGGTCAGTCCATGTCCTTTGGCGAAGGCTCGGTATCGAGCAATGGCTGGCGCGCTCGGAACCAGTCGCTGGCGTCGACTTCCCATGGCCAGACCCCTTCGGTCGTGGGAAAGATCAGCTGCATGACACGAAAATCGAGCCCATCGTAGAACCAGATATCCCAGCCGAAATGCTCGCGATAATGCCCCACATGAACGGTGCCGAACTGGCAATCGAAGCCGTTGACGAAGCCGGACGCTCGCTGTCCTGGTTCGAAGATCTCGCCTGATCGGACTCGCCTGCAATATTCGTTGATGATGGATTGGGAGATTTCAGGCTTCAGGCCGATGACGATCAACTCTGGAGCCTTGAAGTTGTGCTCTATGCCAACCGAGTAGCTGAACGGTGGGTTGTCGTCCTCCTCCAACACGTAGAGAATGTGGCAGCCATATGCCTCGACATCGGCCAGCGCCTTGGATTCCGCGGGATCTTTGGCTTCCCTATTCGGCATCGATTTGTTTCTCGGGCGCGGCCTTCTGGAAGCTCGGCAGTGCCATGCAGGCGGCGTTGATGCGTGCGATCGTCGGGTAGGGCGCCAAGTCCACGCCGAAACGGGCGTTGCTGGCGATTTGTGCAACCAGGCAGATATCGGCGAGCCCCGGCGTTTCGCCATGGCAGAATGTTCTGGTCTGCGGCGACGATGCCAGGAGCTTCTCAAGCGGCCGGAAACCTTCGTTCACCCAGTGGCGGAACCAGTTGGTGATGTCCTGGTCGCCGGCACCGAACAGGGTGCGCAGCGAGGTCAGCACACGCAGATTGTTCACCGGGTGGATGTCGCAGGCGATCATCTGCGCCAGCATTCTCACGCGCGCCCGGCCAAGTGCGTCCCCAGGCAGCAGCGGCGGTTCGGGCTGGATCTCGTCGAGATATTCGATGATCGCCAGCGACTGCGTCAAAAGCGTCCCGTCGCCCAGCACCAGCGCCGGCACCAGCCCCTGCGGATTGACCGCGAGATAGGCGGGCTCCAGATGGTCGCCATGGCGCAAATGGTGCGGGACATAGTCATAGCTCAGCCCCTTCATCTCCAGCGCGATCCGCGCCCGATAGGAGGTGGAGGACCGATAGTAATTGTGCAGGACGAACTCGCTCATGGCTATATCGCTCACAATTGGGGCTGGCCAATGGTGACTTCGATCGTGCCGATGCCGTCGACGCCGCCGGTCATCGTCTCGCCCGGCTTGACCGCACCGACGCCGGCGGGCGTGCCGGTAAAGATCAGGTCGCCGGCTTCGAGTTCCATCGCCTCGCTGCAGATCGAGACGATGTCAGCGATCGGCCAGATCAGTTCGGCGAGGTCGGCGTCCTGCCTGACCTTGCCGTCGACCGCGAGCCAGATGCGGCCCTCCCGTGGGTGGCCGCTTTTTTGCGCCGGGACCAGCGGGCCGCAGGGCGCCGAGCGGTCGAATGCCTTCGACCAGTCCCAAGGCCGCGCCGCCTTCTTGGCCTCGTCCTGCAAATCGCGGCGGGTTAGGTCGATGCCGACGCCATAACCCCAGACATGATCCAGCGCCCGCTCACGCGGGATGCGGAAGCCTGGTCTGCCGATCGCGGCGACCAGCTCGATCTCATGGTGCAGGTTGGCGGTGAGCGGCGGGTAGGGAATGGTCACACCGGAATCGACCACCGCGTCGGCCGGCTTGGTGAAGAAGAAGGGCGGATCGCGCTCATCATTGCCGAATTCGCGCGCGTGCGCCGCGTAGTTGCGGCCGACGCAGAAGATGCGGCGCACGGCGAACCGCTCGGTTGACCCGCTGACGGCGACAGAAGGCGTTGGCGGGACGGGGAGAACGAAAGCGGTCATGGCGGTCTCTGTCTTGGACGTCGGATGCCGGGTACCCTCGGCCGAATTCAGCGGCCGGGCAAGGCGTCGCATTTCACAGGGCACGCGCGCCGCGGTGCCTGTATGAGAATCCGCCTATCAACGGTAGACTATTTGGCAATAATCCGGTCATGCTCGTGGGATTAGCTTGTGCTGGAAACTGAATAGGGGGCTTCGGAACGAATGTCATGACCGCAGTCAATGATCGCGCCCGGTTCCTCATCATCGACGACCACCCGCTGTTTCGCGAGGCGCTGCACAGCGCCGTTCAGATGGCTTATCCGGAAGTCGATACGGTCGAGGCCCGCTCGATCACCGAGGCGCTCGATCTCCTGGCCGACGCCAAGCCTTTCGACCTCGCGCTCCTCGATCTCTCAATGCCCGACGTGCACGGCTTCGACGGCCTGCTGCAGCTCAGGACCCGCTATCCGCGCCTGCCGGTGGTGATCGTGTCTGGATATGAGGAGCCGAGGATCATCTCCGAGGCCTTGTCCTATGGTGCGGCAGGCTTCATTCCGAAATCGGCGCGCAAGAGCGATCTGGCGGCCGCCATCCGCTCGGTGATGGATGGCGCCATCTATGTGCCGCAAACCTATGAGGGCCAGCCGGCGGACGCCGACAGCAGCGACCGCGCCGACATGGTCCAGCGCCTGTCCAAGCTGACGCCGCAGCAGTTGCGGGTGCTGCAGATGCTGCGCCAGGGTCTGCTCAACAAGCAGATCGCCTACGAGCTGCAGGTCGGCGAGACCACGGTCAAGGCGCATGTCTCCGAGATCCTGCGCAAGCTCAATGTCTACAGCCGCACGCAAGCGGTGATCGAGGTTTCGAAGCTGGACAATGCGGAGCTGTTTCGCGACCAGGCGGGGTTTTGATCTTTTCCCTCCCGCTTGTGGGGAGGGTCGATCCGCTAAGCGGAGTGGGATGGGGAGCTTGGCACCACACCCTGGGGCTCCGCGCCGACGGCATTCAGCGCACTTTGGCCGTCAAGAGATCAGGAGCGGCGGGCGTGAGGGCAATTACCACCAGCCCGTCGCGTGGAAGGTAGCAGCCTAGTTATTATCGTCAGCATCCGGATTGTCGACCTGACAGCCAATGCCATGACATCCGATATAATTGCCTTGGGTGTCGAAGTTCGGATTGCCGTCTTTGTCGTACTGAGGCCTGTCATCGATGACACTAGGACTCGCGGTGGATTGGAGATCATTCCTGCGCTTGCGATCTCTTCGGTCCTGCCGTTCCAGATCGTTCATTGTACGGCGCTGGTCGTCGGCGCGTTGCTCGTCCTGATCCCTCATGCAATCGGCAAAACTGTTAGATCCCGGTCGATAGCCGTATGAAGCGCATTTTTCCTGGTCTGCTGCTCGCTGGTCTTCAGTGCTGACGCAGCCGGCAACCGCCAGCGGCACAAGCGCGATCAGCAGATATCTCATCTTGAAGGTCGGCATCTTGTTTCTCCCGGCTATTCTGCTGGCACCGGGCAAGCGAGGTCGCCCTCTTGGCAGTTCAAGTAGGCCTTCAACTGCTTGTTGCGATCCTTGGTAAGTTCAGCCTGACATGCAGCGGCAACCATCGGTGCGGCGGATCCGCCGTCATCCCCACCGGATTGGAAAGTGCATTCGGCATTGCGGAACGCGATCCAAGTTCTCTGCGCTTTCACAAGCCGCGCTTTGCCGCCGGAATCGTCTGCAAGCCGTTTCTGAATTTGCTTGAAGGTCTGGTTCAATCCTTGGTCTGCTCTTTTGAAGTCCGAAGCAGGATCAGCCAGAGCCGCAGTGGTGGCAAACGACAGCGTGGCAATGACAGCAAGTAGAAAACGCATGGTTGTATCCTTCAAATTGCATCAACCATAGGGAAGCACGCATGGGGGATGACCGGCAAGCATTGGCGAATTCGTATAGTAACCAAATGGTTGGATCGGGCATTGCGAACGCGGAAAGCTATTCCAGCGCCGCGAACTGCGCAGCCTATGCCCACAAGGAGGGGAAGTCCTTCGCTTCCTCGCTAGCAGCCGCGGCTGAGGCTGCGTTGCGGCGCGCCATCCGCCGCCTGGAGGCCCGGTATCGCAGCCGGTTTCCAGGCCAGCGGGTGAAAGGGCGTTCTCAAGGTTTGAAGTGGCCCAGATCCGACGCTTACGACCCAAGGTTAACGAGATCGCCAGCGATGAAATTCCGCATGAGATCATCGATGCACGCTGGGAACTCGCCATCATCGAACTGGCCGATCCGGGCAGTCTGGCGCTGACAGTGATGGGGGTAGGGCAAGGTCGAGGGCATCGAGGTCGAGTATGCCGCTGTTCCGGCCGTCGGGGTCGCTTGGATCAGCCTCACCGCACGTTATGGAGCTTAAGCCAGCAAATGTGCCAGCAGCGCCCTTAGTTGTGCCGGTTTCAGCGGTTTGCGCATCAGTTCGATGCCGCCCGCGCGAGCGGCCTTGGCGATTTCCTCGGAACTGTCGGCGGTGACGATCAGCGCGGGCACGGCGCGGCCGAGATAGTTGCGGACCTCAGATATGGTGGCGGTGCCGAGATCGCCGCCGTCGAGATGCTGGTCGGCGATGACGATGTCTGGCACCCAGTCGGTGTCGCCAAGCATGTCCAGCGCATCGTCGGTCGACGTCGCGGCCCGCACCAGGCATTGCCAGCGTTCGAGCAGGAAGGTCATTGCCTCCAGCACCTCGATGTCGTTTTCGACCAGCAGCACCTTGGTGCCGAACAGGCCGTAGCCGCGCGGCCGCTCCAGACTGGCGGCGCTGGCGATGGCGTCGGCAGGGGCGCCGATGCCGACAGGAACATCGATGTGGAAGATTGTGCCGCGGCCTACCTTCGACGAGAACGTCACGGGGTGCCCGAGCGCGCCGGCCATGCGACGCACGATGGCAAGCCCGAGCCCGAGACCGCCGCCGTTGAGCTCGGCATTGGCAGGCAAGGTGCCGCGATGGAACTCCTCGAACACCGCCTCGCGCTGGTCCTCGGGAATGCCGCAGCCGGTATCGGCGACATCGATGCGGATGGTGTCGCCGCGATGCCTGGTGCCGACAAGGACGCCACCCGAACGGGTGTAGCCGAGCGCATTGGAAAGGATGTTCTGCAGGATGCGACGCAGCAATGTGCGGTCGGAGCGGACCACGGCATTGACCGGCCGGAATTTCAGCGACAGCTGCTTGAGTGCCGCCACCGGCTGGAAATCCGAGCGCAGCGACGAGAACAACGCCTCCAGGCTGACGTCGCCGATGTCGGGTTGCACCACGCCGGCATCGAGCTTGGAGATGTCGAGCAGGGTGCGCAGCAGATCTTCCATCGTTTCCAGCGAGCGCTCGACCTGGCGCACCAGCTTCCTGCCTTCGTCGCTGGTCTGCACCTCGGCCAGTGCCGAGACGGAGAGGTGGGCCGCGTTCAGCGGTTGCAGCACATCGTGGCTGGCCGCGGCGAGGAACCTCGTCTTGGACAGGTTCGCGAGCTCGGCATTTTCCTTGGCGGCGCTGAGGTCGATGTTGGATTGCTCCAGTCGGCGCAGCGTCGAATGCAGCTCTTCGGTGCGCGTTCGCACGCGATTTTCCAGCGAAATCGCGGTCTGGAACAGCGAGAAGGCGTTGCCTTGCTGGTCCATCGACCGCTCGACGCGACTGACCAGGGCGGCGTTGATCTTCTTCAGCTTTTCAAGATCGTTTATGCTCCTGAGCGGCATGTTGTCCGGCCGCCTTATTCTGCCGCCTGGCGGTCGCCGAAAGCGATGCCGGTGAAGGTCTGGTTCAGATGCATCGACCGGTACTGCTCGCCATAGGTGCCGAAGCCGACGACATTGTTGATCCGGTAGAGCTCCGAAATGTCACGAAAGACCTGCCGGTTGCGCGCATCCAGCCGGCGCAGCACGCAGTCGAAGCCGAGGATCAGGTCGATGCCACCCAGCCGCTCCTCGACCTCGCGCAGGGCGGCGCGTGTCGATTCCACCATGTCCTTGGGCTGGGCGATCGACAGCACGACGCCGTCGTCGATGGCGCAGAAGAACGACAGCGAACCGTCCGCGTGCATTCTCTGGATCGAGCGGCAATAATATTCGCCGCCCACCTTCACCACCACCGGATGCGAGGCGAAGCTCAACGGCGTCAGGGCCTGCGGGAGAATGCCCACGGAGGCGGCATATTCCTCGGCCGCATTGGTGGCGTTGAACTCGCGCACGATGCGATGATCGGCATCGGATGCCGTCACCACCAGCTTTTCGTCGGTCGGCACGAAATTGTCGGTCTTGAAGACGTGGAAAGGGATTTCCGTGGCGATCAGCACGATGATGGCGCTGTCCGAGCTGACCCTGCCGTTCGAGATCAGGCGTGTCGTCTCGAACTTCAGATCGTCGCCGGCCGAGCCGCCGAGCAGGGGGATGTCGTCAAGGCCCCAGTGGATGGCGGAGCTGACCGCTTCCTCGGCATAGGATAGCCCGTCGATGAAGCAGAGCGCGAACGTGTTCCTGGTGTGCTCGCCGCCGACCCGGCCGCGCAGGTTGCGCCTCAAGGCTTCAACCTCGCTGGTGATCCTGTCCATGCCCGACGAGGACAGATCGTCGACCATGGTGCTGACGGCGGTGAACGCCGCCGAGGGCAGCAGCATGGCGAGCACATGGCCGTCCTCGAGGCCCTGCGGCGTGATCTCGCCGGCGGTCGAGCAGCCGGCATGGTGGAGCCCCGGTGCGTGGGTCAGAAGTGCCCGTGACAGGGCGTCGGCCTCGACGAGGCTCTGGGAGAAGAACAGCAGGGCAAAACCAGCGTCGATGGCGGCAGCCTCGGCCGCCACCGCGCATGCAAATGCGTCCATGTCGGGCTCGTCCGTCGTCAGCGCCGACAAGCCGCATGCGTAGCGCGTCCGTGAACTCGTCAGCGGCGTTCTCCCGCATTTCCTCCGACGCTGTTTTTATGCGCTGCTGTTTTTACAAGCTTCCGGCGCGCGGGCGTCGAAGGACATTGTTGCTTCCAACCGGCGTTTTGGCAATGGGGTGAGGGGAATGCATCGTTGGCCCTGGCCATGACCGAAAGTACAATGATCCGGCTTTTCCGTCGCGCTGTTTTTTGTGCATTGTGCGGTGTACGAATGACGCATGGCCGAAGTGCCACAGCGCGTCGGCAGCGTGATGACCAAGGTTGATACCCAGGGAGGGACCATGTCGGACGTTTCGTTGATGGTGAACGGCAAGCGGGTCAGCGGCGCTGCCGAGGATCGAACGCTGCTGGTTCACTTCCTGCGCGAGAATCTCGGCCTGACCGGTACGCATGTCGGCTGCGACACGTCGCAATGCGGCGCCTGCGTCGTGCATGTCGACGGCAAGGCGGTCAAGTCCTGCACCATGCTCGCGGTCCAGGCGTCCGGCTCCAGCGTGGTGACGATCGAAGGTCTTGCCAATGGCGCCGACCTGCATCCCGTCCAGGCGGCGTTCAAGGAACATCACGGCCTGCAATGCGGCTTCTGCACGCCCGGCATGATCATGACGGCAACCGACATGATCAAGCGCCATCCCGAAGGCCTCGACGAGGTGACGGTGCGGGCTGAACTGGAAGGCAATATCTGCCGCTGCACCGGCTACCACAACATCGTCAAGGCCATCCTTGCCGCATCGAAGACGATGTCGAAGGGTGCCAAGGGCAAGGCGAAGCAAGCTGCGTGAGAGAAGAGTGAGTAGTGAGTAGTCCGTAGTCGGTCTGACCGGCGGCGGTCTTCGCTATTCACCTACTCACTACTTCCTACTCACTTTTCCGGGAGGGAATTTCTGATGGGCATTGAAGGTGTTGGCGCTCGCGTGGCGCGCAAGGAAGACAAGCGCTTCATCACCGGCGCGGGCCGCTATGTCGATGACATG
Organism: Mesorhizobium opportunistum WSM2075; assembly: GCF_000176035.2. NCBI lineage: Bacteria > Pseudomonadati > Pseudomonadota > Alphaproteobacteria > Hyphomicrobiales > Phyllobacteriaceae > Mesorhizobium > Mesorhizobium opportunistum. The sequence goes on from NC_015675.1 coordinate 4,049,772, forward strand.
GTGGTTCCCGGTATGAAGCATGCGGCGTTCGTGCGCAGCCCGCACGCGCATGCGCAGATCAAGAAGATCGACGTCAAGAAGGCGCAGGGCATGCCGGGCGTCATCGGGGTGCTAACCGGCAAGGAACTCAAGGCCGACGGCATCGGCAACCTCATCTGCGGCTGGATGATCCATTCCAAGGACGGTTCTCCGATGAAGATGGGCGCATGGTCGCCGCTGGCCGTCGACAAGGTCCGCTATGTCGGCGACGCCGTCGTCATCGTCGTGGCCGAGACCAAGGGCCAGGCGCGTGACGCGGCCGAGGCAGTCGAGATCACCTACAAGGAACTGAAGGCCGTCGTCGACGCCACCAAGGCGCTCGAAAAGGGCGCGCCGCAGGTCCACGCCGAAGCCGAGAACAATCTGATCTTCGACTGGGAGATCGGCGATGCCAAGGCGACCGACGCCGCCATCAAGGCGGCGGCGCATGTCACCCGCATGAAGATCGTCAACAACCGGCTGGTGCCGAATGCCATGGAGCCGCGCGCGGCTCTTGGCCACTACGACAAGGCGGAAGATCACTACACCTGCTGGACGACATCGCAGAACCCGCATGTCGCGCGGCTGGTGATGAGCGCCTTCTACAATGTCGCGCCGGAAAACAAGCTGCGGGTGATCGCGCCCGATGTCGGCGGCGGCTTCGGTTCCAAGATCTACATCTATCCCGAAGAGATCGTCTGCCTGTGGGCGTCGAAGAAGACCGGCGTGCCGGTCAAATGGGTCGCAGACCGCACCGAAAGCTTTCTCACCGACGCGCATGGCCGCGACCATGTCTCGACCGTCGAGATGGCGTTCGACAAGAACAACCGGATCACCGGCTTCAAGGTCGACACGATCGCCAATCTCGGCGCCTATATGTCGCTGTTCTCGTCCTGCGTGCCGACCTATCTCTACGCGACGCTTTTGTCGGGGCAGTACGATATTCCGGCCATCCATGCCAATGTACGCACCGTCTACACCAACACGGCACCCGTCGATGCTTATCGCGGGGCAGGGCGGCCGGAGGCCACCTATCTCCTGGAACGCACCATGGAAGCAGCGGCGCGCGAACTCGGCGTCTCTCCGGCCGAACTGCGGCGCAAGAACTTCATCACCGTCTTTCCGCACCAGACCCCGGTGATCATGAACTATGACGCCGGCGACTATGGCGCCTCGCTCGACGCGGCGATGAAGACCTCCGACTATGCCGGCTTTGCCAAGCGCAAGGCCGCGGCGGCAAAGCAGGGTAAGCTGCGCGGCATCGGCATGAGCTGCTACATCGAGGCGTGCGGCATCGCGCCGTCGGCGGCGGTCGGCTCGCTCGGCGCCGGGGTCGGCCTTTGGGAGTCGGCGGAAGTGCGGGTCAACGCGGTCGGCACGATCGAGGTGCTGACCGGCTCGCATAGCCATGGCCAGGGCCATGAGACGACGTTCGCGCAATTGGTCAACGAGCGTTTCGGCGTGCCGATCGATTCGGTTTCGATCGTCCATGGCGATACCGACAAGGTGCAGATGGGCATGGGCACCTACGGGTCGCGCTCGGGTGCGGTCGGCATGTCGGCGATCGCCAAGGCGCTCGACAAGGTCGAGGCCAAGGCCAAGAAGATCGCCGCCCATCTGCTCGAGGCCGACGAAGGCGACATCGTCATCGAGAACGGCGCGCTGAAGGTCGCTGGCACCGACAAGAACGTGCCGTGGTTCCAGGTGGCGCTTGCCGCCTACACCGCGCACAATCTGCCGGCCGGGATGGAGCCCGGGCTGAAGGAAACGGCCTTCTACGATCCGTCGAATTTCACCTTCCCGGCGGGCTGCTATATCTGCGAGGTCGAGATCGATCCGGAAACCGGTACGACCGAGATCGTCCAGTTCGTCGCCGCCGACGATTTCGGCAACATCATCAACCCGATGATCGTCGAGGGCCAGGTGCATGGCGGCATCGCCCAGGGCGTCGGCCAGGCGCTGCTGGAAGGCGCTCATTATGACGCCAGCGGGCAGCTGCTGACGGCAAGCTACATGGACTACACCATGCCGCGCGCGGACGACCTGCCGTCATTCAAGGTCTCGACGTCGAACACCCCGTGTCCGGGCAATCCGCTCGGCATCAAGGGCTGCGGCGAGGCCGGCGCCATAGGCTCGCCGCCGGCGGTGATCAACGCCATCACCGATGCCATCGGTATCCCCGACATTGCCATGCCGGCTTCGCCGTCCACCGTGTGGGCAGCGATCCGTGCCGCGACGAAGCATTGAAAAGAGTGAGTGTGGAGTAGTGAGTAGCGAATAGGGAAGCGCTTCATCAACAACGGCAGCTGAGCATTCACTACTGACTAGCCACTACTGACTAAGCACTCTCAAGGAGGACCCCATGTACGCAGTCAACTACCACCGTGCCGCCTCGGTCACTGAAGCCGCCAAGCTGATCAAGACGGACGACGCCAAGCTGCTCTCGGGAGGCATGACCTTGATCCCGGCCATGAAGACGCGGCTGGCGGCGCCTTCCGATCTCGTCGACCTGTCGCGCATCACGGAGCTGCAAGGCGTCAAGGTGTCGGGCAAGACGGTCACCATCGGCGCCGCCACGACGCATTTCGACGTCGCCAATGACGAGAAGCTGAAGAAGGCGTGCCCGGCGCTTGCCCATCTGGCGTCGCTGATCGGCGATCCGGCGGTACGCCACAGGGGCACGATCGGCGGCTCGATCGCCAACAACGATCCGGCGGCCGACTACCCTGCGGCGCTGCTGGCGCTGGGGGCCACCATCGTCACCAACAAGCGCGAGATAGCCGCCGACAAGTTCTTCAAGGGGCTGTTCGAGACCGCATTGAAGGATGGCGAGATCATCACCGCGGTCACCTTCACCGCACCGGCGAAGGCCGCCTATGAAAAATTCCGCAACCCGGCCTCGCGCTACGCGATCGTCGGCGTGTTCGTGGCCAAGGGCAAGGATGGTGTCGGCGTCGCCGTCACCGGCGCCGGCGACGACGGCGTCTTCCGCTCGAAGGAGATCGAGGCGGCGCTGGCGAAGAGCTTCGATGCCGCGTCGCTCAATGGTGTGAAGGTGCCTGCCAAGAACCTGATGACCGACATCCACGCTTCCGCCGACTATCGCGCCAATCTGATCTCGGTGATGGCCAAGCGAGCGGTGGCGGCAGCCAACGCCTGATACCGTCGGCCATGGACGAGGAAAGGGGCCGCCACGGCCCCTTTTTCGTATCCGGCGACCCGTAGCGCTCCGATTCCTCTAGGGAATCGACCCCTTGCGCAGTGCCTTTGCTTGAAGCAATTACGGCCAGCTACTTCTCCTGGTACTGCCCGGGCTGCAATCTCGCACTTGCACAAATTTATCTTGCACTGCAATATGACATGGGGCGGGAATGCGAGCCGGGTTCGGAGCATGCGCCGCCGTGCCTTTCGCATGTCCAACGCGAAGGGATCGGCATGTCCGAAGTTTCCGTCACCCATCTGGCGCCGCCGCTATCGGTAGCCGACAGATCGACCAGAACCAGGCTGGCCTATCTCGACGGTTGGCGCGGACTGTCGATCGCCCTGGTGCTGATCGGGCATTTCTTTCCGGTTCCCGGAATCAATCTCGGGGTGCTGGGCGTCGAATTCTTCTTCGTGCTCAGCGGCCGGCTGATGGGCGAGATCCTGTTCATCGAACGCTACCCGCTGAAGAAGTTCTTCAAGCGCCGCTTCTCGCGCATCTATCCAGCGCTTCTGGTGTTCGTTGCCGTTGCCATGGTCGCGCTGTCGGGAACGTTCATCGCCTTCAAATGGAAGGCGGCGCTGACGGCGCTGACATTCACCTACAATTACGCCGGAATTCTCGTCACCCGCGCCGGTGCGCTGGACCATATCTGGTCGCTCTGCGTCGAGGAGCATGCCTATGTGATCCTGGCCCTGATCAGCGCCACCGTTGCCAGGCGCGATCGCGTCATACCGTTGCTGCTGGCGCTGGCCTTGCTCGCCATGGCGAACGGGGCGGTGTCTTACTGGGTGTTCAGACTGGACTACGAGACCACCTATTGGCGCACCGATGTGCACATCGCCTCGATCCTGCTGTCGGCGTCGATCTGCCTGCTCAAGGCCGACGGCAGGCTGCCGGCCATGTTGAAGGGGCCCTATGTCGCCCTGGCGGCTGCGGCCGGCGCGGTTTTGCTGTTCATGGATCCCGTGCCGACGCCGATCCATTACCTGGTCGCCGTGCCGCTGTTGGCGATTGCCGTCAACGCGCTCGATTTCAGCACCCAATTCTTTTCCGGATTGCTGTCGTCCTGGCCGATGGCGACGTTGGGCCTGTGGTCGTATTCGCTCTATCTGTGGCAGCAGCCATTCTACAAATTCGTCTACGAACAAGGCAGCGACCCGTGGCTGATGCTGGCCGGGGTTTTTGCCTGCGCGCTCTGCAGCTACTACGTCATCGAGCGGCCGGCGCGCGAATGGCTCAACCGCAACTGGTGAATGCTATCGTCATCGCTGCCAATGCCGTTCAGGCCACGCTGCTCACCTGAGCAGATGATCAATTGATAGTCTCTAATGTACCCAATTTTGCGCGATGGTCTGATTGCCGACGCATCCATGTCTTCTTAGACATTGGTCTTATGGGCATGCACTCCTTATTGCCCCGCCTTCTTGCTCGCCTAGTTTGTTCACGGGAATACCATCTGGGAGGATGGTTCGGGGGCGCATGTGGGAGGATGGAATGGCGACGACGACCGCAGAAGGCGCCGCAGGCTGGCTTGATCGCTCACACACGATCGCCGAGCCGGGTTTCAGCCGATGGATGGTGCCGCCGGCCGCACTCTGCATCCACCTTTGCATCGGCCAGGCCTATGCGTTCAGCGTCTTCAATCTGCCGATGTCGAAGCTGATCGGCATCACCGATTCGGCGCCCGACGACTGGAAGCTGACCGGGCTCGGCTGGATTTTCTCGATCGCGATCCTGTTCCTGGGCATCGCGGCCGCGTTCGGCGGCGGCTGGCTGGACCGCGTCGGGCCACGCAAGGCCATGGTCGCGGCAGCCTGCTGCTTCGGTGGCGGCTTCATCGTCTCGGCGCTCGGTGTCTACCTGCACCAATTGTGGATCATCTATCTCGGCTACGGCGTGCTCGGCGGCATTGGCCTCGGCCTTGGCTACATCTCGCCGGTCAAGACGCTGATCACCTGGTTTCCCGACCGGCCGGGCATGGCGACCGGCATGGCGATCATGGGTTTCGGCGGCGGCGCCTTCATCGCCTCGCCGCTGTCGGTCTATCTGATGAAGCTGTTTTCGACGCCCGAACACATCGGCGTCGCCGAAACCTTCGTCGTGCTGGGCGTCGTCTATTTCATCTTCATGCTGATCGGCGCCGTCATCGTCAGGGTGCCGCCGGAAGGCTGGCGGCCCGCCGGCTGGGTGCCGCCGGCAACGCAAAATTCGATGGTGACGAGTGCCAATGTCCATCTCGACGATGCGCTGAAGACGCCGCAATTCTGGCTGCTGTGGGGCGTTCTCTGCCTCAACGTGACGGCAGGCATCGGTGTCCTCGGCCAAGCCTCGGCCATGAGCCAGGAGATGTTCCCAGGACGCATCTCGGCTGCCGCCGCAGCCGGTTTTGTCGGGCTGCTATCGATCTTCAACATGCTCGGCCGCTTCTTCTGGGCCACGACCAGCGACTATGTCGGCCGCAAGATGACCTATGCGGTGTTCTTCGCGCTGGGCGTCGTCCTCTACGCGGCGGTGCCGTGGACCGGCCAGTCGGGCAGCGTGTTCCTGTTCGTGCTGTTCTACGGCATCATCCTCAGCATGTATGGCGGCGGCTTTGCCGCCATCCCCGCCTATCTGCGCGATGTCTTCGGCGTGCGCTATGTCGGCGCCATCCACGGTCGTCTTTTGACGGCATGGTCGGTGGCGGGCGTGCTGGGGCCGGTGCTGGTCAATTACATCAGGCAATACCAGATCGACAGCGGGGTGGCGAAGGCCGATGCCTATACGGTCACCATGTACATCATGGCCGGCCTGCTCGTTGTCGGCTTCCTGCTCAACCTAATGATGCGGCCGGTCAATCAGCGCTTCCACATGAAGGCCGAACGGGCTGCTGCGTAAAGAGAGTGATGACGATGCACTCGATCAAACTGACGCTCGCCTGGCTGCTGGTCGGCATACCGCTGGTGTGGGGTTTCTGGATGACCTTGATGAGCGCGGCGGCGTTGTTCCAATAGCCGCGCCTGCCATTGCAACTCTGCTTGGCTGGATGACCGCGTATCCGGCACGCCAGCAGGTAGCCACCTCAAGGTTGCCTTTCTTTTGGCAATATACTTATCATAACTGCTGGCTACGAGACCGCGCTTGAAATGCTTGAGCGGTTGCGGCCGGGGTTCGGCGTCATGCGGGTTTGGCGCTTTGGGTGGGGCGGTTGGATGCATAGGGTTGTAACGGCTCTCGGGCTGATGCTGTGGTGCATCCTGTTTGCCTTGCCGTCATTGGCCGCCGACAAGGTGGCCTTGGTCATCGGCAATTCGAATTATGACCATGTTGGCCTGCTCCCCAATCCGAAGAACGATGCCGACGACGTCGCCGCGGCCCTTGAGGGCGTCGGGTTTTCGGTGCGAAAAGCGACCGATGTCACCTTCGATCAGATGAGGCAGGCGCTTGGTGCGTTTTCGCACGACGCCGCTCAGGCCGATATGGCCGTGGTGTTCTTCGCAGGGCACGGCATCGAAGTCGACAAGCACAATTTCCTGCTTCCGACCGATGCCAAGCTGGAAAGCGACCTGGACGTCAATTTTCAGACCGTGCCGCTCGATATGGTGGTGGACGCGGTAAGCCGGGCGCACTCCCTGAGGCTGGTCTTTCTCGACGCTTGCCGAAACAACCCTTTCGCCAACCGCATGCGCCTGTCGGACGCGACGCGTTCGATCGGACGGGGGTTGTCGCCCATCGAACCCAAGGGCAGCACGATCGTTTTCTATTCAGCGCGCGACGGAACCGTCGCCAGCGACGGATCGGGCCGCAACAGCCCTTACAGTCAGGCGTTGCTCAAATATCTCCCGCAGGCCGATCTCGATGTCGACAAGATGCTGAGGAAGATCAGGGATGATGTGCTGAAGGCCACCAACAACGTCCAGGAGCCCACCACCTATGGGTTGCTGCCCAGCGAAGATATTTTCCTGGTTCAGTCGCGGTCGGCCGTTTCCCTCGTCGAAAAGCCAAAGGGGGACGATCCGCCGGTGACGGTCCCGGCTGCAATTCCGGTCGACCCGGCAGCGACGGAATGGGCGGCGATCGAAAACCTTGAAAGTCCGGCAATTCTGCGGACCTTTATCCAGGCGCACGGCGATACCGTGTATGGGAAATACGCCGAGGCAAGGCTCGCCGAACTGCAAGAGCGCGAAAGGCAACGCCAGCAGACTGGGGAACAGCAATCCAGCCAGCCGCCACCGGCGAGCCAGGCTTCGCTTCAGTCGCCGCAATACAACATTCCTTCGACAACGCCGGCACCGCCCCGGCACTGGTATCTGGCGACATATTCGAACGTGGATTTTTATGGTGGAGACCTGTACTCGAAAGGTCTTGAATCGGCGTCGCTGGATCAGTGCGCGCAGACTTGTGCCGCCAACCTTTCCTGCAAACTCTTCACCTACAACAGTGCAAAGAACCGTTGTTTTCCCAAGTCGGGATTTTCCTACGCCCAGATAATGTCGGGTGCTCAGGCAGGCTATTTCTTTGAAAGCGAAAGACGGGACCAGGCTCCGACATTCAGGGCCGAATGGGAAATCTTCGTGAAGGCCGACCTTTTGGGCGGCGACAATTACTCCGCCAGGGCATCCTCGTATGATGACTGCCTGCTGATGTGCAAATCGGATCAATCCTGTCGCGCCTTCTCCTATGTGCCGTTCGGCAAAAGCAAAAGCTGTTGGATCAAGACGTTCGCTGCGACGTTGCCCACATACAGTCAAAAGACGGAGCGGGGCATCGTGTCGGGCAGGCGGGCCGATATGGTCGTCAGGGCCGACGGCGTCTACGACACCGCCGCGCGGTACTGACCTTGCGGTTTCGGTCGCGGCAGCTGTCATGGTTAACCGTCGGTTAGCGACCTCGACGTATTGATTGCGGGGAAACCGTCAAACGGGAGATTCACGGGTGTTCTCCATCAACCTGGTAACCGGGTTTTTTTCGGCGCTGCTGATGACTTCGGTGGCCGTCGCGGGTCCGCAGGCGGCTCAGGTGAAAGCCGATGCCAAGACGTCCGACTCCAAGACGGCCGATGCCAAGACGGCCGCTTCGCGAAGGCTCGACGATTCGAGTCTCCGCGTGATGATTGGCCAGATGATCCTGGTCGGCTTCAATGGAGTCTCGGCCGACGCGGCGTCGGTGGTCGCGGTCAGGCAAGAGATCGCCGACGGCAGCATCGGGGGGATCATGTATCTTTCCGACAACGTCAGCGACAGAACGCACGTGGCGGCGATGAACGCGGCGTTTCTGGCCGCCAATCGGAAGTTGCCGCCCTTCATTTCCGTCGATGAGGAGGGAGGGGCAATTGCAAGATTGACGGCTGACAACGGATTTCACGAGGTTCCGGCCGCCGTCGATGTCGCCAGCAAGTTCTCGCCTCGCGGCGCGTACGAACTCTACTCCAGGCTCGCGACGGATTTGCGTGAATGGGGCTTCAACCTCAATTTCGGTCCGGTGGCGGACCTGAATGTGAATCCCGCCAATCCCATTATCGGGAAGTTGGGCAGGAGCTTTTCCGCGAACCCGGAAATCGTCGCCCAATATGGCGCGGCCTTCGTAAGGGCACATCGCGACGCGGGTGTCGTAACCACGCTCAAGCATTTTCCCGGGCACGGCTCGAGCTCGACCGATAGCCACAAGGGGCTGGCGGACGTATCCGGCACCTGGTCGAGCCAGGAACTGATTCCGTTTCGCAAACTGATCAATGCGGGCTACGCGGACTCGGTCATGGTGGGCCATCTCTACGACCGCGCCCTGCAAAAGGGGGAAGCCGTGGGGCCAGCCTCGCTCTCATCGGCGATCGTTACTGGCCTGCTGCGCAAAGACCTTGGCTTCGAAGGCGTCGTCTTTTCGGACGACCTGCAAATGGACGCCGTGGAAAACAGCTATTCGTTCGGTGGCGCGGTTGTGCGCGCCGTCGAGGCGGGAGACGATATTCTGATCTTCTCGAACCATAAGAACCCGGATGCCGACCTACCCGAAAAGGTCATCGACATCCTCATGGCTGAAGCCCGCAGGAACCCGGTGGTCGCGGCCAACATCGTGAAGTCGTTTGCCAAGATATCGGCTCTCAAGGCAAGTCTCGCACAGCGGGGTGGTCCAATGATCGATCTGCTTTCGACCAAATCCATCACGCCCGATCCGGGTAACGAGGTCACGCCGGCCGACGTGGAGATGGTTCGGCGCGACATGGCCTTGAAGGTCGTTGGGCTGCCGGGCTGACCCGTCCGCGCCTGACCCGCTAGGCCGCCGCGGCCAATTTCCGCGCGTAATAGCGCACTGCCTTCTTGCCGCCATGGATGACCGCGTCGCCGACTTCGGCGAAGCCGAGCGCGGCGTGGAAGGCGTCCGAGGCGGGATTGGGCGGGTCGCTGTTGACCTCGCAGGTGACCAGCGTGTGGCCGGCCCGCCGGGCGTGGTCGAACAGATCCTGATAAAGCAGGCGCGCATGGCCGCGGCCCCTCGCATGCGCGGCCACCACGACACGGTCGACATAGACGAAGCGTTCGTAGCGTTCGCGGAACCAGACAAAATTCGGGCTGTCGTAGCTGGCGTCCTGGTCGAAGGTCATGATGAGGGCTTCGAGATCGCCGATGCGCCTGGTGTAAAACGCTTCGCCGAGCAGGAAGGACAGCCGCTCGGCTTCGAGCCACGACAGTTCGGCGGCATGCTCGTTGTTGAGGGCGAGGATAGAGGCTTCGTCGCCTTGTGATATGCGGCTGATCGCGGAGGTCATGCCTTGGCCGCCGCGATCGTTGCCGCCACCAGCGGTGTGTCGGTCAAAATGTTGCGGTACTCACGGTCGAGATCGGAGCCGCCCATGCCAACCCTTGGATTGCGGTAGCGCATGGCGCTCGGCACGTCCTTGAGGGCGGCGAAATGCATTTCCGCCAGCCCGGTCTTTGCGCGCACCTCGGCGATGTTGCCGAGATCGAGCCCGCCGCAGCCGAGGATGATGATCCGGTCACCGGCCTGTCGCACCAGCTCCGCCAACAGCGGCAGGCCTTCGATGGCGGTGTCGCGCTGGCCGCTGGTCAGCACGCGGCCGACCTTGCAGCGTATCAGGGCATCCAGCGCCTCGCTGGGATCGCGCGTCATGTCGAAGGCGCGGTGACAGGTGACGTTCAGCGGACCTGCCGCCTCGGTCAATTCGCCCATGCGCCGTTCATCGATGGTGCCATCGGCGTTCAGGCAGCCGTACACGACGCCGGGCACGCCGAGGTCGCGGAGTGCTGCAACATCGGCGAGCATCGAGCGGTATTCGGTCTCGCTGTAGAGAAAATCGCCGCCGCGCGGCCGCACCATGACGTGAAACGGCACGGTGGCCTGGTCCAGCGCGGCGCGCACCGTGCCGAGGCTCGGCGTGATGCCGCCTTCGACAAGGCTGGCGCACAGTTCGACCCGGTCAGCCCCGGCCGCCTGCGCGGCGAGCAGGCCATCGATGCCTTCGACACAGATTTCGATCAGCGGTGGGCGAGTTTCAGCGGTCAAGGGATGATCCAGTCCATGATGTCGCGGAAAGCCCTAGCACCCGGGCGGCCGGCGCGAAAGCGTGAACGGCAGGCCGCCATTTGGACCAGGCGGGCATTTCCCGGCTTGACAGTTGTATAACTGCGGGGTTATGGGTTAATTCATAGCTGGTGAGTTATTGATTTCGCCTGAGCAGCGCGAACACGGCAAGGAGGAACGAGGCATGACACAAACCAAATCGATCGTCGTCGAGCGGCTGATTCCGCATTCGGCGGAGAAGATATGGCGCGCACTGACCGTGCCTGAACTCGTCGCCGAGTGGCTCATGCAGAACGATTTCGCGGCGCAGGAGGGGCATCGCTTCACCTTCCGGGCGGCACCGGTGCCGGGCTGGTCCGGGGTGACGAACTGCGTGGTGCTGAAAGTCGAGGCACCGCGCCTGCTTGCCTATAGCTGGGGCGACGGAAGCGAATCCGACAGCGGGCTGAAGACCGTGGTGACCTGGTCGCTCACGCCCGAGGGTGCGGCGACCCGGGTGCGGATGGAGCATTCGGGGTTCCGGCCCGCCGACGAGCGCGGATATGTCGGTATGGGAAGCGGCTGGCCGCGTATTCTGGAGCGGCTGGAGCAGGTGGCCGCGAAGCAAGGCTGACGGCCGAGCTTTCATCGACCAGACCGGTCGGCACTGCTGCCGATCGCAACAGTTCGCGCCGGAGGCTCCGCTCCCGGGCTCGGCAAAACACGCCCCGCCGAACCATGTTTTCAATGGAGAAAGACCATGCAAGCGAGAATCAAGAACCCGGTGATGCTTATTCCAGGCGCCCTGCAGGCATTGCTGGCGCTGGACAAGTCGACCGAGGCGGCCGACGTGCCCTATGTGACGCGCAAGCTCATCCATCTGCGCGCCAGCCAGATCAATGCCTGCAGCCTATGCGTCGACATGCATGCGCGCGAACTGAAGAAGGCCGGCGAGAAGGACGAGCGCATTTTTGCGCTGGCGGCATGGCGGGAGACGCCATACTTCACCGATGCTGAACGCGCGGCCCTGGCATTGGCCGAGGCCGGCACAAGGCTCGCCGACCGGGCAGACGCCGTGCCGGACGATGTCTGGGACGAAGCCGCCCGCCACTATGACGAAAAGGCGCTTGCCGCGCTCGTTGTCCAGATCGCCCTGATCAACGCTTTCAACCGGCTGAACGCGACGACACGACAGATGGTCGGCTCCTGGGGCTGAGCGCTGGGGGCGGGCCGATTGTCGGCGACCGGGGGAAGGCGGGCAGCGCATCGCGTTCCCGCCTTCAGGGCACAGGCATCGCCTTGGCTACTGGCGCAATTCCGTATTCTTGGCGCCTTCCTCGACCTGATCGATCACCAGCAGCTTGACCGGGCCATCGCCGATGTTGGTGGCCTGATGCCATTGGCCGATCATTTCGATGATGAAATCGCCTGTCTTGTAGGTGTTGCTGTTGCCGGTCTCGGCATTGGTGACCTTCAGCGTCCCGGCCTCGACATAGGCATAGCGGGGGAAGGGGTGCCGGTGGACCGGCAAGGTCGCGCCCGCCGCGATGTCGTAAGTCGATACCAGCACCTGCACGTTCTTCTGCGGCAGCGTGATCGGCTGCCCGGACGCGGTGGTGGTGCGCGAAGCCAGCGGCGTGACCACGACAGGCGTGCCGCTGCTGTCGAGTGCCAGGGCACAATTCGCGTAAAGCGCAGCCGCGATCAGCAGCACCGATGCCGAGATTCTCCGCATGATTCCTCCCTGAACCGGCACATCTATCGCGCGGCAGCGGGGCGCGTACAAGCATTGTACTTGAGTTGAGGGCGATGCGATCGAGTAACGGCGGGCCGGCCCATGATCCACGCACTCGCTAACGTCACGCATGTAGTCGCTAGGGATCACGACACGGCTCTCACAACAGCGGTCTCGTACCGCCAGGGAAGGATCGTTGGTACTGTTCCGAAAAAATTTCGCAACGATCTCTTGAAGAGAAAAAACGCGATTCCCAGATCGTTTTCCGTCGAGGCTACGGCTCGACAAAATGGCGTCGCGGCGACGCTGCGGCGGCCTCCCCGGAGGATATGGCTATGAGAAGCTTTGATTATGCCCCCCTTTACCGCACAACCGTCGGCTTCGACCGACTCTTCGACATGCTCGAAAACAGCGTGCGTTCGGACTGGCCTCCTTACAACATCGAGAAGAATGGCGACAATGACTATCGCATTACGATGGCCGTCGCCGGCTTCGGTCTCGACGAAGTGGAGCTTGTGCAGAACGGACCCGAATTGTCCGTGATCGGACAGAGGAAACCTGACCAGGAAAATCGGGAGATCCTCCATCGCGGTCTGGCGATAGGCAACTTCAAACAGGTGTTCAAACTTGCAGACCACGTCAAGGTCAAGGCAGCCAATCTCCAGAATGGCCTGCTGTCGGTGGACCTGGTCCGCGAAGTGCCCGAGGAACTCAAGCCCCGGCGCATCGAGATCAGCTCCGAAGCCAAAGGGCTTCCCCTCAAGAAATCCGACAAGAAGGAAGCCATCAAGCTGAACGCAGAACCGGAGCGCGAAGTAGCTTGACCCTGCAATCCAGTTTGTTGTCTGCCTCCCGGCTCTGCCGGGAGGCACAGATTGCGGAGAATGGAGATGAAATCCGAAGCTTACGATTATCATGAACCGAAAAACCTCGCCGCTGAATACGCTGCGCTGCAGACACCTGATGACGTGCTGAAAGAGGAGATGACGATCGGCGCAAAACGGGCTTTGCTCGCTTACTGGGCTTCCGATGTCCATGCGGTTCCGGGCAGGCCTGCCTTACGTCAATTGGAAAACGGTGTCATCGTGAAGGTCGGCGATATCCTTCGTGCTCTCAACCAGTTGGACGAAATTGAAGGCAAGCCGCCGGTTTCCAGGGAGTGGAGTAACGGCGGCCGATCCTCAGATCGGCGTCGCGACAAAGCCAGGCGCAGCTGGCTGCGGTATCCCTGGCGAGATGACGATGATGATCCGCCGCCGGTTCCCGCGTATGTCGCGGTCCCGCCCAGACGCGGAGATGGTGGCGTGTTCGCGCAGCCTGAGCATGCAGCCGCGTGACAAGCCGATTCAGCAAACTGGTTCGCTCAACCGAAAGGAGGTCTAGATGGGCGATAGGATGTTCGATCAACCGGTGTTGGTAATCAATGGCCAGTTCATTCAAGAGCTGGGATGTCTCGAAGACGCTTTCGATTTCTTGCATGATTGGCCACGGGAGCGGCGGGGCCCGATTTTCGAAACCGCCTTCCGGGCCTGCCAGCGTGCTTACGACGGCCAGGTTTCACTGTCGGTCGCGCGCGATGCTGTTGCTGGGTTCGCAAGATCCGTCAAAATCCTGCAAGAGCCGCTTGCTCCGCTCCCCTGGATGGGCGGCATGAATTCCGGCCGCGGCGGGATCGCGGCTTGATTTCGACAATGATGGCGGCGCCACGAAGGTGGCGTCGCTGCCGCTATGCTGCTCTTCCGGATGTCTGCGCCGCCGTGCAACTTTCCGGGGGTCGGCGGGCCGAGGTCCGATAGCTTCGTCATCCCCATCGAACTTTCAGTTCGTCTAAAATGTTCCGGAACCCTCCGTTCCGTCAAAATCTAATGATCAGGAACGCACACTGGAAAGCACGTGCGGTAACGGTTGATTCAACCATCGATGGTAATTTGGTGTGCAGTGGCGGCTCCGACATGGGGGCGGGCGCTTGAGTGCCGGAGCCGCCTGCGCAGCCCGGTTGGGGTTTGACCGCGCCGTCCTAGAATGGGACAGCGCGGTCAACGATTCGTTAAAATTTTCCGGAACTAATTAAGCGCATCCTAATTGGGTCGCGATTCGCGAGTCAGTTTCATGCGTTTGAAGTTTATCCATCCGATGGAGCCCGAACTGGTCGATACGCCACCGCAGGGCGATGACTGGCTCCACGAGATCAAGTTTGACGGCTACCGCACCCAGGTCATCAAGGACAAAGACGGCATCCGGCTGATCACCAAGAACGGCTACGACTGGACGGGCCGCTACATCCAGCTCGCAGGCGAAGCGGCGGCGATCGAGGCGGAAGACTTCATCATCGATGGCGAGGCGATCACCATCAATGAGGCGGGCCTGGCCAAGGCAGACAAGCGGCAGCGCCTTTGGGACCACGTCCAAGGCAAGATAGGCGGACCGGCGTCTGCAAGGCTCAAGAGCGACAAGGCCGAATGGCTGAAACCTGGTCTAGTCGGCCGGGTGCGGTTCCTGAAGGGCGAGGAGAAGCTGCGCCATGCCAAGCTGCTGGATTTCAGGGATAGGCAATAGACCAGACCGCTCCACCTCACTTGAGGATGAAGTAGAGCGGGACAAGCATTGAAAATGCTGCGACGCCAGTGAGGAAAAGGTCTGTGATCATGAGCCCCCGCTCGGAAATTCATGAACCACTTCCATAGCCAATTTAGCTAAAATGCAAGGAGCGCTCCGCTTTGGTCATTCTTTTGCGCGGATGGGTCCAAATTCACACCCTTGGACTCTATCGCGCAACCTCAAGGTAGTGCTAGGCGAGGCTGAAGCAGGAATATAATCCGCATATTATACTTGACGTACCCACGCAATCGGAATAGGTTGACTCCATAAGGAGTTAGACCGATGTCCGTTCTTTCAGACCGCCACTTCCACGACGAAGCCGCCGCCTACAAGTTTGTAGAAGCCAGGATTTGGCCGAACGGTCCTGTTTGCCCGCATTGCGGCGGCTTTGAGCGTATCTCGAAGATGGAAGGCAAGAGCACCCGCATTGGCGCCTACAAGTGCTACCAGTGCCGCAAGCCCTTCACCGTGAAGATCGGCACCATCTTTGAAGCCAGCCACGTCAAGCTCAACCATTGGCTACAGGCGATCTTCCTTATCGCTTCGTCAAAGAAGGGCATTTCGAGCAACCAGCTTCACCGCACCCTTGGCGTGACCCTGAAAACCGCATGGTTCATCTCGCATCGCATTCGTGAAGCCATGCGCGACGGCAAGCTTGGCCCGCTCGGCGGCAACGGCATGATCGTAGAGGCCGACGAGACCTATTACGGCCCGACCAAAGAGAAGCGCACCATGACTACAAGCGGTCGCCCCTTCACCAAGAGTGGCAAGACTGGCCCGTCGAACAAGCGCGCCATCCTTGGCCTAGTCGAGCGCGGCGGCAACGTTCGCACCTTCCATGTTGTGCAGGCGACCAAGGTCAATGTCGCTGCGCTGGTGACTGAGAACGTCCATCGCGAAAGCACCCTCTACACCGACGAGAGCAAGCTCTATCACGGCATGGACGATCATTTCGCCGGCCATGAGACCACCAAGCACACTGGCGGCGAATACGTTCGCTACGTTGGCGATGCCGTCATCCACTCGAACACCATCGAAAGCTATTTCAGCGTGTTCAAGCGTGGCATGCGCGGCACCTATCAGCATTGCGCCGAGAAGCATCTGCACCGCTACCTCGCCGAATTTGACTTCCGCCATAATTCGCGCGTAGCCCTTGGCGTGAACGATGAAGCGCGCGCCGTCCGCATCCTTGATGGTGTCGTCGGCAAACGCCTGACCTATGAAACGACTAGTGCAAGGTGAGGCACCCTATGGCGTCTGGCGACCATCCAAATACCGCCCGAAAGCCGCCCGCAAAAAAGACCGGGAAGCTTAGTCAGAAAGAACAATCCGAGCGGTTCAAGGAGGCCGCTCGGGAGCTAGAAGTGGACGAAAGCGGAGATGCTTTTCGACGCGCGTTGGACCGCGTTCTCCCGGAGCGCAAGCCGACTTAGCCGAAGTGCATATTCTCCGGCATAAACTCGTAAGGCCGTATTCTCACTGTCACTATCAGCCGAGCATCGTTCGCGTTGAATTGCCCGTTGATCGGCTCAAGCAGGCGATCGGTATCCACGGCAACGCGAGTGATCAGCTTGTCATCCTCCAACAGGCAGAAGAATGGTTTTTCATCGTCCTGAGGAATGCGGCCAGCGTAATTCTCTCCCGCCTCCGGGATTCGCAATGCATCCAAAAAGGTCTTTAGCCTGTTATCGATATCGCCACCCCAGACAACGTCACCGGGTCTGTCAGGTCGCAAAAACAGTATGTCGAGGGAGCAGGTTAGATCTAACTCTGCGGTTACAAGCGGCACGAAGCCAAAGCCGTAGTGGCTGTGTCTAGCACTTAATTCCTTGCTGCTGATAGCTATGGGCGGATCAGGCTGCCGGGTGGCGAGAAAAGCCGCACCCTTCGAGACATGGGTTTCACTAAGTCCGGGCCAATGATCCCAAAGCCGCTTCAACTGCAAATGCATTGCGCGCCGAATGTCGTGCCGGTTTTGAGTAGCCTTCGGCGGCTGCCCCGGACGTGCGTCGCGCTGGGTAGCGTAGAGCGGACCAGCGTAGGTCAGCCTAAATTCCATGATATCCCCAAGTGGGTCGGCGAAGTCCGGGTCTTCCAATAGGACGCGGTGCTTCTGGGCATGATCGCACATTGATCATACCTCACTGGGTACGCGAAGTACAATATGCTGAATATAATCCTCCCGTTGCGGCGAACCCTTCAACGGAGATCGCCTTGCCTCAGAAGACCCTCGCCGACACCCTGGCCGCCCGCGAAACAGTCTATGTCACCTGTGAGCACCCTATGTGCTGCAGGTCGACCCGCTTCGACATCCAAGTGCCGATTGACCGGCTCGGACCGGATCACGGGTCAATGCATCAGGATCTTGCCGGATTGTTCATCTGCTCGGCATGCGAAGCTGATGGCCGTGATCGCCGGCCGGTGTTCTTCACATCTGTTCCTGACTACGAAAGCCACACGCGAAGCTCAACAGCGACTGGAAGCCGACGTTCAAACGATAAGATGGCCACCGGCAGGGCGGGCTGGCAAGATCTGGCAAGATCGTACGCGTCCACCGAATGTGACATTGGGGCAACCTGATCGCGCGAACGAACATGCGAACGGAACAGTCGCTTGACGCTCGAAGCAGACTGCGAGAGCGTTGTGCTGTCCGGGGGTAAAGCGGCGCACGGCTCGTCGAGAGCTGTTAAAGGCGGGGGCCTTTCTCGACGAGCCTGCCTTCGGACATAGGCGCTCGCTAACGGAGATCGGCGACAAGGTGCGGGTCGAGGAGGCACCCCAAATGGACAAGCGGCAAAACAGGATCGTTGAGGCGTATTGTCTCATCGCCGTTCCGGCATCAATGCTTCTCACGATTGTACTAGCTCAAATGATCCTTGGCTGAGAGCGCTAGGCGTCATGGCGAAAGGCTGGACGTGCCATAAGCCCGTGAAGCCCTATGCCGAAGAGAGCATCGGCCGACGTGAAGTGATAGAAAATGGTCATGTCGTCCGCAGCCTAGCTCCGGTGCCTTCGCCATTCGTGATGTCAACATTGTGCGTAGCGTACGCCGCGACGATCTTTGCCTTCGTGGTCTCGCTCGCATTTCCGGTCTGTTCGTAGCGATGAACCGTCGTGAATGCGATACCAGCTTTCTCGGCAAGGTCGCGAACTGACCACCTCAGGACAGCGCGGGCGGCTCTGTTTGCTTCAGGTGTTAGTGGAGCATTTTGCATACAGTTGTAACTATTACCGTTGATGACTTTGCGTACAGGCTTTAGGCCCGCTGCCAATGGTGGCGGGCTTTTTCATGCTGCTGACATGGCGCTGCACACGAACCATTTCGAGGAGACGCCGGGCGCCCGCTCGGGCCTAGGGCAGGGGGCGGCTTCTTGCGAAGTGTCTTATATTAGCAATACACGATATATTAACGGCTTCTGATGCAGCCTTCCGCACGGAGGACTGGTATACGACGTACCAACGCGCGCCTGTAGCGCCGGGGACGCTCGACCAATGCGGAGCAAGCGCATGAGTGTCGGAACAGCTCTCGAACAATTGCTGCGGTTGATTCATCGCCGAGCCATGAAATTAGCGGCGTTGCCAGAGGATGAAAGGGATTTACACTACGATCTCATCCGGCTGTCATGTTGCAAAGCCGCCGAGCACATTGGGCAAAGTCCCGACGAGGCAGCCATCACGGCAAACGATATGGTTGGGTTTGTTCGCGCACTGGTCGGAATCGTTGAGGTGGGCTGTCGATCAGATCAAGGGCGAAGCGACGATCGGCCGCCGCCGATACGACATTTTGGTGGTGGGGAGAATGGCACTACGCGCATCTAGAGATGGCCCGCTGGCTCACGGTGGCGGGCTCAGAGTGGAGCGGCGGCTTCCACATGTCGATGTAGGCCGGAATCTTAAGCACTGCGACTTCGGCCGGCACCACTGTTATCGACGCTGGGGATCTCGCTGCCAGATCCTTGAATGACTGACTCACATTCCAGACCTTGGCGTCATCGACGATAATAAGTCGATCATGCAGCAGTCGGGCGCCCGTGGTTCGCGCCTTGATCGGGCGCTTGGCGTCATATTGGGCTGACCATCGTCTAACAGCCGGCGCCAGTGTGGCCTTCACAGAGGCGCCGTCGCATAAAAGATCGATCTTCACGCCTTCGGCGCCCATTGGAGCGAAGTCGGTCAGAATCGTCTCATCCAGATAAGGGTCGACGATGAGCAGCCTGGATCGAGCTTCCTTGAGAATCTTGCCGATGGCGGACATGGCGTCCATGGCATTCCCTACCGGCAGAAACGCCCCAGAGGTCGCGGCCGGCGCCGCGAGTTTGTAGCCCAGATGGAGTTTTGGCTGAAGGAACCGAAGGGCAGTCTATAAGCTAAGTGCTTGGAATTGTTGGCTCCCCGGGCCGGATTCGAACCAGCGACCAACCGGTTAACAGCCGGTTGCTCTACCACTGAGCTACCGGGGAACAGAGGCTCTTCAGCAAGTGGCGCAGCCTATAGCAAACCCTTTTCCGCTTTGCAAAGAAGCATTTCGTATTTTTCCGAGACTTTTTCGCTCGGGCGTTTCTCGCAATCGGCGGCGGCCGCCCTCATATTAGCCGTCTTGGCGATCGGCGTGGAACCGAAATGGTGGTCGCGGCTTTCGTAAACAGGTATTGTCGAGGCACAGACGGGACAGCCATTCGCGATGACGGCAGCAGACGAAAACCGGATACCGGCACGAAAGATCTCGGTGTTCGGGCGCGAGTTCACCATGCCGCAATCGCGCGGGCTCAGAATCACGATCGGCGTGCTTTTGACGATTGGCGGCATTCTCGGCTTCCTGCCGATTCTCGGGTTCTGGATGGTGCCGCTCGGATTGCTGGTGCTCTCCTATGAATTTGCCATGGTGCGCCGCCACCGTCGCCGCTTCGTCATCTGGTGGGAGCGGCGGCGACGGCCGGATTGAGCGGCCGGGCGTCAGCCGCGCCCTCGATCGCCTGTCAGCAATGCCCTTGTTCGGGTTCCGGATTTTCGTGGATCCGGTTTGCTCTCCGCGCTTCTTTCCAGGTCCTCGCGGATTTCCTTGAGAACAGCGGCGGCCGAGGCGAGGCGCGCGCGATCACGCGGCGAAAGCCGGCTGGTGCCTTCTATTGCAATGCACTCGATGGCGTAACGCAGCAGCTCCTCGCATGCTGATCGCGACAAGCCGTCCCAGGCGCTCGTTCCATTGTTCCGGATTGCCGGCCGCATGGCGCAGTCCTCCTCGTTCCTCAACGGCGGCAAGGGCGTGGAGTTTCTCCCAATCTGCTGATATACCTAACGCGTTGCTAATGTGCGTCGCGACCATTGTGGCCGCGATGCTCGATATGGAGAGGCAAATTCATGCAGAGGAAACCGCGCGGAATGCGTGGTGGCCGCTTGACGCCATTTTCGCCGCAACCTATTGGAACCGGGTGGAACGCCGGGAGCAATGAGGCCTCGTGGCGGAGTGGTTACGCAGAGGACTGCAAATCCTTGCACCCCGGTTCGATTCCGGGCGAGGCCTCCAATGCCCCAGGCTCCCGCGCGCCAGCGCCGGGGCCTGAAGTTCCGATCGTAATGAACCGCGGTTTGGCGCGGCAAGCGGATTGGTTGGGACATGAACGCTGATTTTTCCGAACTCCGCGTCAAGATGGTCGATGGTCAGGTTCGCACCACCGACGTGACCAGCGCGCCACTGCTCGACGCGATGCTTTCGGTCCCACGCGAGGATTTTGTCGGCGCCGCCCAGCGTGAGCTTGCCTATATCGACGAAGACATCCGTATCGCCACCGGGGCCGGTGGCGCACGCTACCTGATGGAAGCCTCGCCGCTGGCCAAGCTGATGCAGCTGGCCGAAATCAGCGCGGCCGATTCGGCGCTCGATGTCGGCTGCGGCACCGGCTATGCCTCGGCCCTCCTGTCCCGGCTGGCGAAGTCCGTGGTGGCGCTCGAAAGCGACCCGGCGCTGGCCGAAACCGCCAGGTCGACGCTTTCCTCGCTGGGCTGCGGCAATGTGACCGTGGTCCAAGGGGCGCTGGCGCAGGGCCATCCGGCCAAGGCACCCTACAACGTCATCTTCATCGGCGGCAGCATCGAGAAAGTGCCGGAATCGCTGCTCGACCAGCTCGCCGAAGGTGGACGCCTGGTCGCCGTCGAAGGACAGGGCAATTCCGGCGTGGCGCGACTTTTTTTCAAGGCCGGGGGGGTTGTAACCGGGAGAAGGGCATTTAATGCGGCAATTAAGCCACTACCCGGGTTCGAACGTGAGCATGCTTTTGAATTCTGAATGATTTGGCCTTGCAGCAGAGGCTTTGTCATGGTCGCTTGCATTTGAACAATCGTTGCAAATCCCAAACTGGGGGCACTTTGGGCTGAGCGACGGGGAACATGAAACACGCCACGCCGGTTGCTCCAGGGAGAAACCGGCGCGGCGCGGTTCCCGTGGAAAACGAATGAGGGATATACCGTGCCGTCTGTATCCAAGACCCTTTTTGCCGCTGTCCTTGCCTCCGCGACAGCGCTTTCTTCGCTGACCGCCTCGGCGGAAACCATCTCCGGCGCGCTCGCCAAGGCCTATCAGTACAACTCCACGCTGAATGCATCCCGCGCCGGCGTGCGCGTCACCGACGAAGGCGTGGCCATCGCCAAGTCGGGCTGGCGCCCGACGGTTACGGGCTCGGCCAACATCGATTATACGAACACGCGCCGGGCAAATGGCGGCAGCAACTCGAAGCTGACGTCCGGCAGCTACGGCATTCAGATCAACCAGTCGCTGTTCGACGGCTTCCAGACCAGGAACAACGTGGCCGCGGCCGAATCCCAGGTCAAGGCGTCGGTCGAAAGCCTGCGCAACACCGAGGAGAACACCCTGTTCAGCGCGGCCACGGCCTATATGGACGTGATTCGCGATCGGCAGATCGCGGTGCTGACCGAACAGAACCTGCAGTTCCTGACCGAGCAGGCGCGTGCGGCGCGCTCGCGTTTCGAGGTTGGCGAGGGCACGCGCACCGACGTTGCCCAGGCCGACGCGTCGCGTGCCTCGGCGGTGGCCTCGCTCAGCGCCGCCCGTGCGCAGGCGTTGGCCAGTGCCGCGACCTATCACCAGGTGGTCGGCGACGAGCCGGGCAAGTTGAAGCCGGCTTCGCCATTGGGCAGGCTGCTGCCGTCGAGCCTCGACGCGGCGATTGCCATCGGGTCGAATGAACATCCGGCCATTCTCGCCACCCAGCATCTTGTCGACGCTGCCGCGTTCTCGGTGAAATCGTCCGAGGGCGCGCTGTTGCCGCAGCTGTCGGCTTCGGCCGGCATTTCGCAAGATTATCGCAAATCCATTCCCGACGTCACCGGCTCCAACGGCAATTCGACCTCGGCCAATATCGGCGCGACGCTGACCATTCCGATCTATTCGGGAGGCCGGACCTCCGCGCTCGTGCGGCAGAGCAAGGAATCGCTCGGCCAAGCCCGTATCCAGGTCGACGTCAGCCGCGACCAGGTGCGTCAGGCCGTCGCCACGGCATGGTCGCAATACACCGCCGCCCAGCAGAGCGTCTCCGCCAACAAGCAGGTGATCGACGCGGCGCAACTGGCGCTGAATGGCGTCATTGAAGAGCGCAATGTCGGCCAGCGCACGACACTCGACGTGCTGAACGCGCAGGCTGCGGTCATCACCGCCAAGATCAACCAGGCCAATTCCGAGCACGATGTGGTGGTGGCGAGCTATGCCATCCTGTCGGCCATGGGGCGCCTGTCGATCGACCGGCTCGCCTTGCAGGTGGCGAAGTACAAGCCCGAGGAGCACTACAACGCCGTCAAGGACAAGTGGATCGGCCTGCGCACTCCGGACGGCCGCTAGGCTCCGCCGGGTCACATTCCGACCCTCTTGGCCTGTCCCGCTTTTTCGGCTTCACGCTCTATCTCCCTGTTTCGGCGCAATTCCCCAGGGAAAGCGCTATGCGCTTTTCCCGGGAAAGCCGTTTCACGATTTTCGCGGAATTGCTCTAATCTGTTGAAATCCCACATGTCCCCAGATTGGGGATTCTCGTGCGGCGATCCGTCGGTTACGCTGTGGCCATGATTCGAATCCGGCTTTTTGCCGGAGCGGAAGACTACTGAGGTCACAAGGGCGGCGGATGTGACGATGGCGACGGCAAGCAGCGCACAGCGCGAACCTTCCATGGAAGAGATACTGGCTTCCATCAGGAGGATCATCGAGGATAGCGACAACGGCCGCAAGCCGGGCGAGGCCGATGAGCTGCGCCAGGACCTGGAGCCGGCATCGGGCGCGGCTGCAACCAACGACGTCGACGCGTTTCGCGCCGAGTTGCAGGCTGCCCCCGAAGTCAGGAAGCCGGCCGCGCTGGCGGAAGTACCGGTCACGCTTGGCGAAGTGCGGGCGCCATCGCCCGAGCCGGTGATCGCACGCATGGAATCGGTGTCGCGTGCCGATGCCGCCCCGGTCAAGCCGGCGATGACGCTTGCCGAGGTCAGCGCCAGGATCGCTGCGGAGCCGGTGCCTGCCGTCAGGACGGATGCGCCAATGGTCCCGCAGGTTGGCGCCCCCGAGGCCAGTGCGACGAGCGATGCCATCGTCGCCGATTGGCGGCGCGAGATCGCCGCGGTTGGGGAGCAGGCGAAGGCGATGCCGGACAGGAGCGTCCGCAAGCCGGTTGCCCAACCCGAGGCGCCAGCGGATGAACCGGCGGCGGAGCCTGCTTTCGAGCGGCCTTCTTCAAGCGGTGCTCCGGCAGGCACTTCCGAGGTGCGTGCGGCAAATGAAGCGCCCGCGGTCCGCGCCGCAATCCTTTCCGAGCACACGGGCCGGCAGGTGGCCGCTGCCTTCGGTGAGCTGTCCGACGCCTTTGCCAGCCGCAGCAAGAAAACATTCGACGAGATGGCCGAAGAGATGCTGCGGCCGATGCTGCAGGACTGGCTGGACAACAATCTGCCGACGCTGGTCGAAAGACTGGTGCGCGAGGAGATCGAGCGCGTCGCGCGCGGCGCGCAGTAAGGATCACAGCCCATTCCGGAATCAAAGCGCCGTCATCGGTCGGCGCTTTCCTGAAGCCGATGCGCTCTACAGCAGCGCCGGCAGGGTATTGCCGTGATGCCGGTGGTCAAGACGCGACTGGCACTCGCACGACCTTCCGTTGAAATGGACAAGGCCACGCCTATCTGCTTGTGGTGAACCGAGTCCGCCCTTGCGGTTGACTTGGCAGAGGCCTTCCGATTTACACCGAACCAGCAAAATCCCGACAGCGCGGACCGTTTCCCCATGCTTGAAAAGACCTACGACGCAAAGACCGTCGAGCCGAAGATCGCCAAGGCGTGGGAAGAGGCCGACGCGTTTCGCGCCGGCGCCGGCGCCGAGGAGGGCGCCGAGGCCTTCACCATCGTCATCCCGCCGCCCAACGTCACCGGCTCGCTGCATATGGGCCACGCGCTCAACAACACGTTGCAGGACATTTTGGTGCGCTTCGAGCGCATGCGCGGCAAGAACGTGCTGTGGCAGCCGGGCATGGACCATGCCGGCATCGCCACGCAGATGGTGGTCGAGCGCCAGCTAATGGAAAAGCAGATCCACCGCCGCGACCTGACGCGCGAACAGTTCATCGAGAAAGTGTGGGAGTGGAAGGCCGAATCCGGCGGCGCCATCTTCAACCAGCTGAAGCGGCTCGGAGCCTCGGCCGACTGGTCGCGCGAACGCTTCACCATGGACGAGGGCCTGTCCAAGGCCGTGCTCGAAGTGTTCGTCACGCTCTACAAGGAGGGCCTGATCTACAAGGACAAGCGCCTTGTGAACTGGGACCCGAAACTGCTGACCGCGATTTCCGATCTCGAGGTGGAGCAGCAGGAGGTCAACGGCAATCTCTGGCACTTCCGTTATCCGATCGAGGGCGTGGCGTTCGACCCGGAGAACCCGAAAACCTTCATCATCGTGGCGACGACGCGGCCCGAGACGATGCTGGGCGACACCGCGGTCGCCGTGCATCCGGATGATGAACGCTTCCAGCATCTGGTCGGCAAGAACGTGGTGCTGCCGATCGTCGGCAGAAAGATCCCTGTCGTGGCGGACGAGTATTCCGACCCTGAAAAGGGTTCGGGCGCGGTCAAGATCACGCCGGCGCATGATTTCAACGACTTCGAGGTCGGCAGGCGCCACAAGCTGCCGGCGATCAACATCCTGACCGTCGAAGCCGCCATCAAGCTCAAGGATAATGAGGATTTTCTCGCCGGCCTCGATATGACGCCCGAACGCCTGGCGGTCTGGGACGAACTCGACGGGCTCGACCGTTTCGCCGCGCGCAAGAAGATCGTCGAACTGATGGAGGCCGGCGGCTTCCTCGACAAGGTCGAGCCGCATCGCCACGCCGTGCCGCATGGCGATCGCGGCGGTGTGCCGATCGAGCCGTTCCTGACCGAGCAATGGTATGCAAACGCTGCCGAACTCGCCAAGCCGGCGATCGCCTCGGTGCGCGAAGGGCGCACCAAGATCATACCGGGCAACTGGGAGAAGACGTACTTTCAGTGGATGGAAAATATCGAACCTTGGTGCATCTCGCGCCAGCTTTGGTGGGGTCACCAGATACCCGCATGGTACGGGCCGGACGGGCGCGTCTTCGTCGAGAAGACCGAAGAGGAGGCTTTGAGCGCGGCGATAGAATATTATCTGGCCCTGGAAGGGCCGTGGAAGGCCTGGGTCGAGGACAAGCTCGAGAACTACAAGCCGGGTGAGATCCTGACCCGGGACGAGGACGTGCTCGACACCTGGTTCTCGTCGGCGCTGTGGCCATTCTCGACGCTGGGCTGGCCGGACCAGACGCCGGAGCTGAAGACCTACTACCAGACCGACGTACTGGTGACCGGCTTCGACCTGATCTTCTTCTGGGTCGCCCGCATGATGATGATGGGCCTGCACTTCATGGATGAGGAGCCGTTCCACACGGTCTATATGCACGCGCTGGTGCGCGACAAGAACGGGCAGAAGATGTCGAAGTCGAAAGGCAACGTCGTCGATCCGCTCGACCTCATCGACGAATATGGCGCCGATGCGCTGCGCTTCACGCTGGCCGTGATGGCGGCGCAGGGGCGCGACGTGAAGCTCGATCCGGCGCGCATCGCCGGCTACCGCAATTTCGGCACCAAGCTGTGGAACGCGACTCGCTTCGCCGAGATGAACGAAGTCGCCCGCAACGACGATTTCTGGCTGAACGACGCCAAGCTGG
Organism: Mesorhizobium opportunistum WSM2075; assembly: GCF_000176035.2. Classification (NCBI taxonomy): domain Bacteria; kingdom Pseudomonadati; phylum Pseudomonadota; class Alphaproteobacteria; order Hyphomicrobiales; family Phyllobacteriaceae; genus Mesorhizobium; species Mesorhizobium opportunistum. Next base: position 4,076,041 of record NC_015675.1, read on the forward strand.
CGGTCAACCGATGGATCCTGACCGAGCTGACGCGCGCGGCGCGCGAGGTCACCGACGGCATCACCTCATACCGCTTCAACGAGGCGGCGGGCGCTGCCTATCGCTTCGTCTGGAACCTGTTCTGCGATTGGTACCTGGAACTGCTGAAGCCGGTGTTCATGGGCACGGACGAGGCGGCCAAGGCCGAAAGCCGCGCCTGCGTCGCCTTCGTGCTCGACGAGATCTACAAGCTCTTGCACCCGATGATGCCGTTCATGACGGAAGAGCTGTGGGCGCAGACGGCGGGCGAGGGCAAGGAGCGTGAGTCGCTGCTATGCCATGCGGCGTGGCCTTCGCCGGACTTCGAGGACGCGGCCGCGGCCGCCGACATCAACTGGCTGGTCGATCTCGTCTCCGGCATCCGCTCGGTACGCTCGGAGATGAACGTGCCGCCGGGCGCAATAGCGCCGCTGGTCGTCGTCGGCGCCAACGCCGTGACGCGTGAACGGCTGGCGCGCGAAGAGTCTGCGATCAAGCGCCTGGCGCGTGTCGGCGACATCTCGCTCGCCGATGCCGCACCCAAGGGCTCGGCGCAGATCGTGCTCAACGAGGCGACGATCTGCCTGCCGCTCGGCAGCCTGATCGATCTCGCCGCCGAGGCCTCACGACTGCAGAAGGAACTGGCCAAGGTCACCGAAGAGATCGCACGCCTGCACAAGAAGCTGTCCAACGAAAGATTCGTCGCCAGCGCGCCGGCCGAGATCGTCGAGGCCGAACGCGAGAAGCTCGCCGAATACCGCGATGCGCAGGACAAGCTTTCGGTGGCGCTGACCAGGGTCCGCGACGCCGGTTGAAAGGCAAGATTCGCCGTGACGCCGGAGGGGATTCCCATGCGTCACCTGCCTCGAAGACGGGCATTCCCTTGCGTTAATATTGACGTAAACGGAAACTTTTAGCCCCATTGTTGCCATAATGTAACAATGGGGCGGTAACCCCTTAAAAACGGCTATTTTTGAGCCATTTTAGTCGTTTTCTCTCGCTTTTCGGGCCGCCACAAGCTTCGCTAGGCGATTTTAAGCGTTCTGGCGCTGCGTCGCATTTTGTCAAAAATGCGTTTGGCGAACATGTACATGTACGCCTCTGAATTCGTTGTTGCACCGTTAACCCGAATTGGTTCTAGCTTGATGCACTGGTTATTCGGGGGAGGACATCCATGAACACTTTGCGTTTGAAAGCACTGCTGGGGGCGGGGTGCTTTTCGCTGGCTTTGATCGGGACGGCGCATGCCGGCGGCTTCGACCGGGGCGGCGTCAATATCGATCAATTATTTGACGCTTCGCCGTATTCGTTCGACGCTGGCGTTACCTATGTGTCGCCACAGCGCAAGCTTAAGAATGTGAAGCGTCTGGACGGTTCGGGTCTATCAACGTCGGAAGTAGACGTCGGTGGTGACTATGCGGTGCCTCGTATCGGGATCAAAGCCAACATATTCGAGCCGGTAGACTGTCTGGTAAGCTATTCTCAGCCCTACGGCGCTGATGCGGATTACGGTACGAACAACGCCTATTCGCCGACCGCCGTCAAATACTCGGTTAAAACCAACGATTACGGTCTCACCTGCTCTTACAAGTTCAATGTCGGCAAAGGCGCCTTTAGATTTATTGGCGGCGTTTCCTACCAAGATGTCGATGCATTTTTGTCTCGACAGACGCTGTTGGCTTTTGGCAACACAGGCCTCGGGAAATTCCACCTTACGGACTCGACATGGGGATGGCGTGCGGGCACCGCGTATGAAATCCCGGACATCGCCCTGCGTGCGAGTCTGATGTATTATTCGAGCTATAAATATGACGGACTATCCGGAACTGTCGATACGACAGGCTTCAGCGGAACGTTTCCTGCAAATATCGTACCAGGCTCTACTGGAATATATCCGGTGTCCGCCTCCGCTGAGATACCCCAAGCTCTCGAGTTCAAGTTGCAGAGCGGCATAGCTCCAGGTTGGCTTGCCTTTGGCTCGGTGCGTTGGCAGGAGTGGAGCAAGCTCGGCATTATCCCAATCAGTGGCGTACGTAGCCCTGTGACAGGTGCTCCTTCACCGGTTTCGTTCGATCTCCTCTATCGGGACGGGTGGACGATTTCAGGTGGTATCGGTCACAAGTTTACTGACCAGCTATCGGGCTTGATTTCGCTGACATGGGATCGCGGAACTTCGACGACATCCGGTTATCAATCAGACACATACGCCGTGGCAACGGGTATTTCTTATTCGCCGAACGACAAAGTTGAAGTCAGGCTTGGCGGCTCGATCGGCGTGCTGACCAGCGGATCGTCCACGTTCACCGGTGTAGGTGACACGGCAAATGCCATAACATACACTTACGGCAACGATCTGCTCTTGGCAGGCTCTGCTTCAGTCAAGGTCAAATTCTAAGGTTTCGAAAATTCAAAGTGAGAGGCCGGGCAATGCCCGGCCTCTTTGCTTGTCTGCCAGCCGACTTTTCAAAAACCACTCCAAGAATGCATGCCCTAACATTACTGTTGACGTAAACGGAAGTTTTTGCCGCATTGTTGCCGTAATGTAACAGTGGGCGCATTTGGCCATCAGAGACTGCGTTCCCGAGCTATTTTGGCCGTTTTTCGGGGGTTTCGCGGGTGCCTTGAGCGCAGACGGGCATCTCAAGCCTAACCGCTTGGACGTTCAGCACGTCGGAACACAACTCTAAAAAAATACGTACATGTACGCCTCTTGAAATCGTTGTTGCGCAACCCATGCAAATTGGTTCTTGCTTGAGTTGTGCTCGATTTCGGGGAGAGATTCATGAACAATTTGCGTCTGAAAGCGCTGCTGGGGGCAGGGTGCTTTTCACTGGCTTTGCTCGGGACGGCGCTCAACTCAGCGCATGCCGGTGGCATCGAGCGCGGCGGCTACGACATCGATCTGCTGTTCGATCCGGCGCCGTTTGCCGTGGACACCGACGCGACCTATGTCTCACCGCACCGCAAACTAAAGAACACGGTCGACACGTCAGGAAACCCGGCTCCGCTCAGCGGCAACAGCTCGACCCGCAACACCGAGGACTATTGGGTCCCCTACTTCGGCGTCAAGGCATCACTCGGTCATGGGGTGGATTGCCTACTTGATTACTCGCAGCCATGGGGCGCGAGTTCGAATCCGGGCATTTGGAACGGCTCATATTCCAATATCGAAACCAGCATCAAGAGCAATAATTACTCCGGCACCTGCTCCTACAAGATGGACGTCGGCAAGGGCCAACTGCGCTTTATCGGCGGCGCTTTTTATCAAGAAGTCTATGGCTTTAAGACAAGCTATATCGGCGGTGTTCCTGACCTGTCGGGCGCCTTCCCCGTTCCCGCCAATTTCGTCGGGCGCGTCGATCTGAAGGCAGACGGTTGGGGATGGCGAGCCGGTATTGCCTACGAAATTCCCGATATCGCTTTGCGTGCCAGTCTGGTTTACAATTCCCAGGTCAAGCTCGACAATATTTCGGGTACGCTCGATACGACGTCCCTGGCTCCGATCGCGGCTTTTCTGCCCCCCGGCTCTTCTGCGGTGACCGACATTTACGGTTCGGCGAAGATGCCAGATTCGGTGGAATTGAAGCTTCAGTCCGGCATCGCTCCTGGTTGGCTCGCTTTTGGTTCGATCAAGTGGGTCAACTGGAGCGTGCTGCAAAGTGTTCCGATCTGCTCGACGGCAAGCAAGGGTGTCGCACCCTGTACATCGGTTTCCCCAAGCCCTGTCAGGCTAACCTCGCTCGATCTGATGTATCGCGACGGCTGGACAATTAGTGGCGGTATCGGCCACCAGTTCAACGAGCAGTGGAGCGGTGCGGTCCAGATCGCATGGGATCGGGGCACCTCGCGTGGCTATGGTGACCAGACGGACACCTGGACTTTCGGTGGCGGTGTTGCCTACACGCCGAAGCCGAATATCGAATTCAAGCTCGGCGGGGCTCTCGGTGTGCTGACCAGCGGTCACTCTGGAGAAGTCTCCGATAGCAATGGCTACGTCGCCGGTACGGACGTCCGCTACGACTTCGGCAACGATTTGGTTGCAGCGCTTACCGGCGGCGTCAAGATCAAATTTTAAGTCGTTGGAAATACGACATAAAGGTCGGGCAATGCCCGGCCTTTTTCGTTTGAGCCGGCGTGGCCCCTGCGCTTGGTATCCAAGCCGCGTTGCATATAGACGGCACCGTTGCCGCCTCGTGCGATTGTGACGTTTTGGCAACACTTTCTGAACAACCCCTGGGCTAGAAGCCGGGCCGAGGAAATTGCCCATTTCCCGCCATAAACCCGGCGCACCTCGATCTTGTCTCGGGACACGCGCCAAAAGGCTCGGCGATGGGAGAGGCCGCACCGCCCCATTTGCAGGGAAGATGGGGCAAGGAAGAGAATGGACGCCAAAGTCATTTCCAAGGCCAAGCTCCCTAGCCGCTATGTGACCGTCGGTCCGGCGCGTGCGCCGCATCGCTCCTATCTCTATGCCATGGGCCTGTCGGCGGCCGAGATCGCGCAGCCGCTGGTCGGCGTCGCGTCCTGCTGGAACGAGGCGGCTCCCTGCAACATCTCGCTGATGCGCCAGGCGCAAGTGGTCAAGAAGGGCGTCGCCGCCGCCAACGGCACGCCGCGCGAATTCTGCACCATCACCGTCACCGACGGCATCGCCATGGGCCACCAGGGCATGAAATCGTCGCTGGTGTCGCGCGAGGTCATCGCAGATTCGGTCGAACTCACCATGCGCGGCCATTGCTACGATGCGCTGGTCGGCTTGGCCGGCTGCGACAAGTCGTTGCCCGGCATGATGATGGCCATGGTGCGCCTCAACGTGCCGTCGATCTTCATCTATGGCGGCTCGATCCTGCCCGGCAGCTATCGCGGCCGGCAGATCACCGTGCAGGACGTGTTCGAGGCTGTCGGCCAGCACTCGGTCGGTAAGATCGATGATGCCGAACTGCTCGAGATCGAACAGGTCGCGTGTCCCTCGGCCGGCTCCTGCGGCGCCCAGTTCACCGCCAACACCATGGCGACCGTCGCCGAGGCGATCGGCCTGGCGCTGCCCTATTCCTGCGGAGCGCCTGCGCCTTATGAAATGCGCGACCGCTTCAACTTCGCGTCCGGCGAAAAAATCATGGAACTGATCGCGAAAAACATCCGGCCGCGCGACATCGTCACGTTGAAGGCGCTGGAGAATGCCGCGACCGTGGTCTCGGCCACCGGCGGCTCGACCAATGCGGCCCTGCATCTGCCGGCGATCGCGCATGAAGCGGGGATAAAGTTCGACCTGTTCGACGTGGCCAGGATTTTCGAGAAGACGCCTTACATCGCCGATCTGAAGCCTGGCGGCAAATATGTCGCCAAGGACATGTTCGAGGCCGGCGGCATTCCGCTGTTGATGAAGACGCTGCTCGACCATGGCTATCTGCACGGCGATTGCCTGACGGTCACTGGCCGCACTTTGGCCGAAAATATGGAGCATGTTTCCTGGAATGAACACCAGGATGTGGTCCGCCCGGCCAACAGACCCATTACCCAAACCGGCGGTGTCGTGGGGTTGAAGGGAAACCTTGCCCCCGAAGGCGCGATCGTGAAGGTCGCGGGCATGACGGAGTTGAAATTCTCCGGCCCGGCGCGCTGCTTCGATTCGGAAGAGGAATGTTTCGAGGCGGTGACGCATCGCAATTACCAGGAAGGCGAGGTTCTCGTCATCCGCTACGAAGGGCCGCGCGGTGGGCCGGGCATGCGCGAGATGCTGTCGACGACGGCAGCACTCTATGGCCAGGGCATGGGCGGCAAGGTGGCGCTGATCACCGACGGCCGCTTCTCGGGCGCGACACGCGGCTTCTGCATCGGCCATGTCGGCCCCGAAGCGGCGGTTGGCGGCCCGATCGGTCTCATCCGGGATGGCGACGTGATCTCGATCGACGCGGTGAATGGCACGATCGAAGTGGCGCTGACCGAGGCCGAACTGGCGGCGCGGGCAAAGAGATGGAAGGCGCGCACGACCGACTATCAATCGGGCGCGATTTGGAAATACGCACAGACGGTAGGTTCCGCCCGCGACGGCGCGGTCACCCATCCGGGCGGTGCGAAAGAAACACACTGCTATGCGGATATCTGAGTTGTTGAAGTCAACACCAGAGTTGTTGAGGTCATCTGTCCTTCCGGCACTGGTCGCGTTTGCGATCTTTGGCGCCGTGGGCCAGGCTTTGGCCTTCGACGACAAGGTGTTCGACGACAAGACCGGCGTGAAGCCGCAATCCAGTCCCTGGGCGGTGTTCCAGTTCGGCTTCTCCGCCTACAAGAACGGCCACAAGGAACAGGCCGCCGAGGCCTATAAATACGCCGCCGAAAACGGCCAGATCGGCGCCACCTGGAAGCTTGCCCGCATGTATGCCGAGGGCGACGGCGTGGCGCGCGACGACTATGAAGCGTTCAAGTTCTTCTCGGAGATCGTCGACCAGGACGTCGAGCCCGGTTCGCCCGAGGAAAGCTACGTCTCCGACGCGCTGGTCGCGCTCGGCGATTACCTGCGCAAAGGCATTCCTGGCAGCCCGGTCACCGAGAACGAGGTGGCGGCACAGGAATATTACATGCGCGCCGCCGCCAACTACCGCAACCCCAACGCCCAGTTCGAGATGGGGCAGATGTTCCTGAAGGGCGAGGGCGGGGTGAAGGCCAGCGTCAAGCAGGCCGGGCGCTGGTTCCAGCTTGCCGCCGAGAAGGGCCATGCCGGTGCGCAGGCGACGCTTGGCCACCTGCTGTTCCAGAGCGGCAAGATCGTTCGCGGCCTGGCGATGATGACGGCGGCGCTCGAACGCGCCTCGCCGGCCGATCAGCCCTGGATCCGCGGCATGCAGGAAGAGGCCTTCGCCGCCGCCGGCGAAGCCGACCGGCGCACCGCGATCTCGCTCGCCGACGACATCCTGACCAAGGGCACCACCAACGCGGAACAGTAAGGGTGATCTCCCCAAAGGGGGATCAGACAACGGGAAAATCAGTTCTCGGTGGGTTCCGTCGGCACCATGCTTGGCGCGGGCGTCGAGATCGGGGTGACGTGCAGGTGTGGCGCCATGGTGTTTTCGGGGCAGTTGTCGCCGACCTTCGTCCAGGATGTGTTGTTGAGCACCATCTCACAGCGAGCCAGATGGCTCTGGTCGGCAACGGTCAGGCAGGCGACCTGACCAACCGGATAGGATTTGCCATTGGCAAGACATTCCGGGGCGGCGAAAGCCGGCACCATAGCGGCGGTGGCAAATGCCAAGCCGATCGGACAAACAACAAATCGAATGCTCATGGGAACCCCAGCCGCCATGATGATCTCCCATCATGCGCCTGAATGTGGCGACATGAGGTCCAGCTCGGCTGTGTCATCTGGCCCGGGGGCGCTTCTCCGTCAGGCCGGCAACAAGGCGAGGTCGATCGCCACCGGCACATGGTCGGACGGCTTTTCCCAGGCGCGCACATGTTTTTCGATCGAGGCGGACGAGAATCGGTTGGCGGCTTCCGGCGACAGCAGCAGATGGTCGATGCGGATGCCGTTGTTCTTCTGCCAGGCGCCGGCCTGATAATCCCAGAAGGTGTAGGTGTCCGGCGCATCGGTGACCGCACGCACCGCCTCGGTGAAGCCGAGGTTGAGCAGCCGCCGGAACGCTTGCCGCGTCTGCGGCTGGAACAGCGCGTCGCCCAGCCAGTTCTCCGGAAACCGCGCGTCGATCGGCTCGGGAATGACGTTGTAATCGCCAGCCAGCACCAGCGCCTCTTCCAGCCTCAGGCGCTCTTCGGCCCAGCGCTCCAGCCGCGCCATCCAGGACAGCTTGTAGGGAAATTTCTTCTCGTCATCGATCGGATTGCCGTTCGGCAGATAGAGCGAGGCGACCCGAAGGGCGCCCTTGTCGGTCGAGAACACGCCCTCGATGAAGCGCGCCTGTTCGTCGGCATCGTCGCCGGGCAGGCCCTTGGTGACCTCGTCGAAGCGCAGCTTCGACAGCAGCGCCACGCCATTGAAGCCTTTCTGGCCATGGGTTTCGACATTGTAGCCCAGCGCCTCGATCTCGGCACGCGGGAATTGGTCGTCGACCGTCTTGATTTCCTGCAGGCAAACGATATCGGGCGCGCTCTCGGTCAGCCAATGGGTGAGGTTGCCGATGCGGGCGCGAACGCCGTTGATATTCCAGGTGACGATTTTCATGACGGTCTATTCTTCCTGCGGCGGATGGCGTTCGACGAGGCCGATCGTATTGCCAGCAGGATCTTTTATAAAGGCCATCCACTCGCTTTCTCCCGCTGGACCGAACTGGCCTTCGGTATCGTGATGCACGAGTGTCGGCGGCGCGGTGAAGGGAACGCCCGCGGCCTTCGCCTGGGCATGGAAAGGTTCGAGGCCGGCAATGTCGAGATAGACAGTGCCGGCCGGAACGCCGTCGGTGAACAGCAGGCGCACATCGCCCGCCATGATGAAGGCGATACCCGGGGGATCGTAGCGGGCGTGAACGCCCATACCAAGCACATCGCGCCAGAAGGCCAGCGTCGAATCAAGGTCGCGTCCGGCCGACAGCGCGACCTGACGGACCGCGCCGATGGCAGGCATCGCAATGCCGCTAGATGGAGAAACTGGTGCCGCAGCCGCAGGAGGCGACCGCGTTCGGGTTCTTGATCTGGAAGGATTGGCCCATCAGATCGTCGACGAAGTCGATCACCGAACCGCCCATATAGACCAACGACAAATCGTCGATCAGCACAGTGGCGCCGTCCCGCTCGATGGCGACATCGTCGTCATTGCGCGTGTCGACCAGGTCGAACTTGTAGGAAAAACCCGAGCAGCCGCCGCCTTCGACGGAAACGCGCAGCGCCGTCTTGCCGTCTTCGCCAGAGACGATCTTGGCGATCCGCCTGGCGGCGGCCTCGGTCATGTCGACTTTCATGGCAGTCTTGGCATCTGCGCCCATGGGCGTCACCTTGCTTTCGGTTTCACATGATAGGTATGAAGCGAGAGGGGCCAAGTCAACTAGATCAAGTCAACCGCGGCAGCATCAGCCATGACCAACGAGTTGGGCGACATCGGATTCGGCTATCGGCCGCGCGCGGCCTATGCCACGGATCCGGCGCGCTCGCGCGGCCGGCTGTTCGACGAGGTCGAGAGCCCGACCCGCACGCCGTTCCAGCGCGACCGCGACCGCATCATCCATTCGACGGCGTTCCGGCGGCTGAAGCACAAGACGCAGGTCTTCATCGCCCATGAAGGCGACCACTACCGCACGAGGCTGACCCATTCGATCGAGGTGGCGCAGATCGCGCGTGCCCTGGCGCGGGCTCTGCGCGGCGACGAGGATCTGGCCGAGGCGGTGGCGCTGGTGCATGATTTCGGCCACACGCCCTTCGGCCACACCGGCGAGGACGCGCTGAACGAGAAGATGGCCCAATGGGGCGGCTTCGACCACAACGCGCAATCGCTGCGCATCGTGACCAGGCTTGAGGCGCGATACGCTGAATTCGACGGGCTGAACCTGACCTGGGAAACGCTGGAAGGGCTGGTCAAGCACAATGGCCCGCTGACCGACGGCAGCGGCAAGGGCCTGAAAGGAGCCGTGCCGCAGGCAATCCGCGATTACTCGCAGTTGCAGGACCTCGAACTTGACCGGTTCGCCGGCATCGAGGCGCAGTGTGCCGCGATCGCCGACGACATCGCCTACAACAACCACGATATCGACGACGGGTTGAGGTCAGGGCTGCTGACGCTGGACATGCTGAAGACTGTCTCGCTGCCGGGAACGATCCTGAAGAGTGTACGCGAGCGCTATCCAAGGCTCGATGACGTTCGCACCGGCCATGAGCTGATGCGGCGGCAGATCACCGCCATGGTCGAGGACGTGATCATGTCGACGACAGCCAATCTGGAGCGCGTCAGGCCGCAGAGCGCCGATGCGGTGAGGGCGGCGGGCGAGACGATGGTGACCTTTTCCGCCGAGATGGCAGCGGTCGAGAAGGAACTGAAGGCTTTCCTCTACAAGCACCTCTACCGCCACAAGGAAGTCATGCGGGTGCGCGCCGATGCCGAGCAGATCGTCAGGGACCTGTTCGACGTCTATTTCGCCGACCCGCGCGCCATGCCGGATGGCTGGCGCGAGGGGTTGGACCGGGCTGAAGATCGCATCAAGGCCCGCAGCGTGGCCGACTTTCTGGCCGGGATGACCGACACTTACGCGCTGAAGGAACACCGGCGTTTGTTTGACCGCACCCCGGATTTGAGCTAGGGCGGGCTCGATTTTGCCGGCCAACGAGCCGGATTCGCCATAAAGCCGCCAGAGCAATACCCATGAACATCTTCGCCGATTTCACCGCGCGAGTCATAAAGGCTGTCGAAGCGCTTGATCTGAAAGACAAAGACGGCGTTTCGCCCGATCTGTCGCGCATCGCCGTCGAGCCGCCGCGCGACGCCAGCCATGGCGACCTTGCGACCAATGCTGCAATGGTGCTGGCCAAACCTACGGGGCAGAACCCGCGCGTGCTGGCCGACAGGCTGGCGCTGGTGCTGCGGGATGACGTGGATGTCGCCGCCGCCGAGGTCGCCGGTCCGGGCTTCGTCAACCTCCGACTCAAGGACGGCTTCTGGCAGGCCCATCTGTCGGCACTTCTGGGCGAGGGGCGCAACTATGGCCGCTCGACGATCGGCGCCGGCCGGAAAACCAATGTCGAATATGTCTCGGCCAACCCGACCGGGCCGATGCATGTCGGCCATTGCCGGGGCGCGGTTGTCGGTGACGCGCTCGCCAATATCATGGCCTTTGCCGGTTACGACGTGACCAAGGAATATGTCATCAACGATGCGGGCTCGCAGATCGACGTGCTCGGACGCTCGGCCTTCCTGCGCTATAGCGAGGCGCTCGGCGAGGACATCGGCGAGATTCCGCCAGGGCTCTACCCCGGAGACTACCTCGTCCCCGTCGGCGAGGGCCTGGTCAAGGAATTTGGACGCTCCTTGCTGCAGATGCCGGATGACGAGGCGCTGGCCATCGTCAAGGACCGGACCATCGATGCGATGATGGCGATGATCCGCGAGGATCTGGCGTTGCTCAACGTGCATCACGACGTGTTCTTCTCCGAGCGCACGCTGCATGCCGACAATGCCAGGAAGATCCGGTCGGCGATCAACGACCTGACGCTGAAGGGCCATATCTACAAGGGCAAGCTGCCGCCGCCCAAGGGCGAGAAGCCGGACGACTGGGAAGACCGTGAGCAGACGCTGTTCCGCTCGACCGCGGTCGGCGACGACATGGATCGGGCTCTGGTCAAGTCCGACGGCTCATTCACCTATTTCGCCGCCGATGTCGCTTACCTGAAGGACAAGGTCGATCGCGGGTTCGTCGACCTGATCTATGTGCTCGGCGCCGACCATGGCGGCTACGTCAAGCGGCTGGAGGCACTGGCGCGCGCAATTGCCGGTGACGACGTCAAGCTCACCGTGCTGCTGTGCAACCTGGTCAAGCTGTTTCGCGATGGCGAGCCGGTTCGCATGTCGAAGCGCTCCGGCGATTTCGTGACGTTGCGCGAAGTGGTGGAGGAAGTCGGGCGCGACCCGATCCGCTTCATGATGCTCTACCGCAAGAACGATGCGCCGCTCGATTTCGACTTCGCCAAGGTGACCGAGCAGTCCAAGGACAATCCGGTGTTTTATGTGCAGTACGCCTCGGCGCGCTGCCATTCGGTGTTCCGGCAGGCGAGCGAGCAGTTGGGGGAGGCGAATTTCGACCGCAACAGCCTTGTGGCGGCGGTGACGTCGCTGACCGATGAGGGCGAGATCGGCCTGATCCGCAAGCTCGCCGAATATCCGCGTCTCATCGAGTCCGCCGCGCTTGCGCTGGAGCCGCATAGGCTGGCATTCTACCTCTACGATCTCGCTTCCAGTTTCCACGGACACTGGAACCGTGGCACGGATAATCCGGACTTACGTTTTGTTAAGGTTAACGACCGAGAATTGACGCATGCCAGACTAGGGCTGGTGCAGGCTGTTTCGGACGTTCTGACGTCCGGCCTGACGCTGATCGGAGCCGCTGCGCCCACCGAAATGCGTTAGGTTTGACTAAAAAACCTGTCACCTTTTGCCCACATTGCGCTGGTAAGGGCCAACCCTGCGCGACGTCCATGGCGTCCGACTGAGTGCGAGTTCGGGAACAATAATGGCAGACAGAACCCAGCTGAGAGTAGCCGACAACAACGACATCGCCGACGATGATCCGTTCGCGGAACTGACCAGGATCATGGGATTCGACCCGCGCCAGCCGGTCAAGCCGAAAGCCGACGTCGTCAGTCAGCCGGCGGATGAGGGCGACTTCGATATCGACCTCGAAAAGGAACTGATGGGCGAGTTCGACGCTGGCGACAGCGACGCCGCTCCGGGTGTCGAAGCTCATGAGCCGGCATTCGAAACGGCTTCCGCTCATGAAGGGACGGATGACGATCTTCGCGCGGACGATGATCTTGCGCTTTCGCTCGACGACGATTTCCACCTGGACTTCACGGCTGCCGATGAGCAGGCGTCCGTCGCCAGCCATGGGAACCCGAGCGCTGCCGAATCCGCACCAGCCGTCGAACCTGCTTTCGACGCCGATTTCGATAATGCCGTCGCCAGTTCGCTCGAAGACGTTTCCCCCTTCGAAGACGACGTGCCGATGGAGGACGAGCTTGCCGCGTCGCTCGATCGGGATTTCCGCATCGAGGACGAAGTCGCCGAGCCCCAGCACGCGGTTGCCGAAGTGCCGGTCGCTGTCGAGGCCGCCTCCGATCCTGAATTCGACGACGAAGCCGCGATTTCACTCGAAGACGAATTGATGCTCGACGACCATCCAATGGATCAGCGTGATGCGGCTGCGACCACGGTGGAATACCCAGAGCCGGTGGCGGCCGCCCAGGACCAGGACCAGGCGATTTCCGACGAGGATTTCGAGGACCGTTTCGACGACGCCATGGCCGATGTGGATTTTGACGTTCCAGCGGATGAGCGGGTGGCCTTCAATCAGGCGGAAGCAGACGAAGTGCGCGCCGATGCCGTGGATACTGGCGAATTTTCAAGCCCTGAAGCCGGGCCGGATGATGCATTCGATCTGAGCTTGGACGATGGCGTTGCCGAGCCTGCCGAAGAGCCCGTCGTTGCCGAGGCCGCGGCCACTCCCGCCTGGCTGGTGGCGCCCGCCGCAACCGTGACGGCCCCTGCCGCCAATGAACGAAGCCTGGAAGACGAGTTGAACGCGCTGCTGGGTGCCATGACCCAGCGCACGGCTCCGGCGGTCAAGGAAGAGCCCGTCATGGCTCAGCCCTTTGTGGCCCAGGCCCAGCCTTCCGCTGCTCCCGCCCAGCCTGCTGCCGCACCAGAGACGGTTGCCGACGAGCCCGCCGACCTTGCTGGCGACCTCGACTGGGATCTCGATGAGTCGGCGTCCGAAGAGGCGCATGCCGCCCAGGCCGCCGATGTCGATCTCGACGATATGCTGTTCGATGAACTCGGGGATCACGGCTCGGATGCCGCCGAGGTCGACGTCGATTTCGACAATGATGCATTCGACGCCGCCTTGGCCAACAGCCTCGATCCACGTGATGGGACCGCTTCCCCGCAGGATCGGGATGATTCTCTCGATTGGCTGGCGGAACGTTCCACGCCGACGGAGCCAGCCCGCTCGTGGAGCCGCGTGACGCCGGTTCCCCAGCCGCCGGCGTTTGCCGCGCAGCCGTCCGCTTCGATGGCGGCCAGGACCGCCACACCGGAAGCAGCCCCAGCGGTGGCATCTGTGCCGTCCTACCGTGCGGCCGAGCCGGCTGCGGCTGCTGCCTACGCAACCCCAGTCTCGGCACCGCCGGCGCCGCAGTCCCCGCGCTACGACGAGATGCCCGATGTCGAAACGGTCGATGTGCCCGAGCGCGTCGTGGCGCTGGCTGACGATCTCGACATTCCGGAGCTGCACTTCGAGGAAGATGCGCCGACGACGGCCGGCTATGACGATCTCGATGCTGAGTTCGCCAGCCTTTTGACCGAGATGAATTCGGTCGAGGTCGCGCCGGCTTCCGCCGGCAGCGCTTCGTATGCCGATGAATCCTACAATGCCGGTTTCAACCCTGGTGGGCTCAATCCGGCCTATGAAGAGCCCAAGCCGGCCTATCAGCCGGAAGCGCGGACCTATGCGGCGCGACCGGCGGAAATGCCGGCCCGTGCGGCGACGACCGCAAGTTATGCCGATGCCGCTGACGGCTTCGACCTCGACAGCCTGCCAGGCAGCCAGCCGGTTTCGCAGGCGGACGATTTCACCGTCGACGAACTCGACTACGATCCGGAACTCGACGAGGCGATGTCCGTTCCGGGTCTGGGCGAACGCGAGGCGGCCAAGTCGTCGGGGCGTCGCGGCCTGTTCATCGCGGCGATTGTCGGTGCGGTGGCGGTTGCAGGCGGCCTTGGAGCCTTTGCGCTGTCTTTGGGTGGCAAGGGCGGGAGCGAAGCTCCGGTGATCGTCAAGGCCGACAATTCGCCGATCAAGGTCAAGCCTGAGAATCCGGGCGGCACCGTGGTGCCGAACCAGGACAACAAGGTTTATGACGCGGTGGTCAAGGGCGCGAAACCGGCCGAGCCGGTTCAGCAGAAGCTTGTCACCGACGTCGAGGAACCGGTGGATGTGCAGGCGAAGGACCCGGCACGCGCCGTCGATCTTTCCCCCGACCAGAACGCTGCGGCTGACCAGAACGCTGCCGCCGGCGAAACGGGCGACAACAACGCCGCGCAGACGACCGCCAATGCCGCGCCGGCGACTGCCAATGCAGCGCCGACCGGCGATGCGGCGCCAGCCGACAACGTAGCGCCGGCACCCAAGTCCGAGGATCGCATCGCGCAGGTGCTGCAGGATGCCGAGAAGGGCACCAACGCCGATGTCGTCGCCGTTGCGCCGCGCAAGGTGAGGACCATGGTCGTCAAGTCGGACGGCTCGCTGGTGCCGCGCGAGGACCCGGCACCGGCCGCACCGCAGGTGGCCGTCACCGAACCGGCCGATCCGGCGCCGCAGCATGTCGCCCCTGCGGCCCAGTCCGATGCCGACCAGACCGGCACCGTGGCGCCCGTCGCCGCACAGTCGGACGACGCGCCGGCCCTCAAGCCGGCAGCCAAACCGGAAAAGGCCCAGTCAGCCAATACGCAGTCAGCCAATACTCCGGCCAAGGTTGCGATCGCGCCACAGCGTCCGTCAGACCAGCCGGTCGACGTCGTCGGCGAGGTCAAGCCCGATCAGGTCGCCTCCATCGATCCGGCAACGACGGCAACCGGTGGCGGTTCGTGGTCGATGCAGGTTGCTTCGCAGCCGACGGTGGAAAGCGCCCAGTCGAGTTACCAGGATCTGCAGCGTCGTTACGCCAGCGTGCTTTCCGGCCGCAAAGCCAACATCGTCAAGGCCGAGATCGCCGGCAAGGGCACGTTCTACCGCGTTCGCGTCGTGGCTCAGTCGCGCAACGATGCCATCAACCTGTGCACCAACTACAAGGCTGCCGGCGGCAACTGCTTCGTGTCGCGCTAGAGCAATTCCAGGAAAAGCGTGAAGCGATTTTCCGTTCGGAATTGCGTCAAAACCAAGAGTTAGAGCGGTTTGCCGTTTCCGTGAAACGGTGAACCGCTCTAGTCACCGGTCAACCAATCAAGCCGGCGCGGCCTTAGACCGCGCCGGCTTTTCATTTTTTCATGTGGAAGCCGTTGGCGCCGGGCGGCTGTGATCCCGGGACGATTCCCTTTCGTCGCGCGAAGCCCTAGACTCCAGACATGACCGAATCAAAATCCATGATCCTCGGCTGTGCCGGGAAATCGCTCACCCGCGAAGAAATCAATTTCTATCGCAATGAATGCCCGTGGGCCTTCATCCTGTTTGCCCGCAACATCGGCGAGACCGAGCAGATCCGCGATCTGGTCGCCGAGATGCGCGACTGCATCGGGCGTCCCGATGCGCTGGTGTTCATCGACCAGGAAGGTGGCCGGGTGCAGCGCCTGCGGCCGCCGCTGGCGCCGAACTATCCAGCGGGCGGCGCGCTTGGCGCGTTGTGGCGCGACGATCATGACGCCGGTGCCCGCGCGGCCTGGCTGTTGGCGCGCCTGCACGCCTTCGACTTGCTGCGCTACGGCATCACGGCGGATTGCCTGCCGGTGCTGGACGTGCCGATCGAGGGCGCCAGCGACGTCATCGGCGCGCGCGCCTACGGCAAGGAGCCGCGTCCGGTCATCGAACTCGGCCGCGCCGCTGCCGAAGGCTTGATGTCGGGCGGCGTGCTGCCGGTCATGAAACATATTCCGGGCCATGGCAGGGCCTTCGCCGACACCCATTTCGAGCTGCCCGTCGTCAACGCCTCGCTCGGTGATCTGCAGCGGCACGACTTTGCTCCGTTCCGGGAGCTCAACCATCTGCCGATGGCGATGACGGCGCATGTCGTCTACAGCGCCATCGATCCCAACAACCCGGCGACGACGTCCGGCAAGGTCATCGACGAGATCATCCGCCGCGAGATCGGCTTTGATGGGCTCCTGATGAGCGACGACACCTCGATGAAGGCACTTTCTGGGGATTTCCCGACAAAGGCGGCCTCGATCCTTGCGGCGGGCTGCGATCTGGTCCTTCACTGCAACGGCGTTTTCGAGGAGATGGCGGGCATCGCGTCGCGGACCAAAGGGCTTGAGGGCAAGTCGCTTGAGCGTGCAAAGCGCGCGATGACCTATATAGAGAAACGCGACGCGGCCGAAGAAACCGAAATACGCGCCGAATTCGCCACCTATTTCGATGCGGTGGCCTAGCTGAAAGGGAAGTGACGAGGCAGTGGCGGAAACATTGGAAGGCAAGGCCGCGAAGGCCGCACCGATGGACCGCCTGTGGGCCGAGAACGACGATTCACGGCTGACGGGCGATCCGTCGCTGGTCGTCGACGTGGCCGGCTTCGAGGGTCCGCTCGACCTTCTCCTGCACCTTGCCCGCACCCAGAAGGTCGATCTGGCGCGCATCTCGATCCTGGCGCTGGTCGAGCAGTATCTGGCCTTCGTCGAGACGGCGAGGACGCTGCGGCTGGAGCTTGCCGCCGACTATCTGGTGATGGCGGCATGGCTCGCCTTCCTCAAGTCGAAGCTGTTGATCCCCAAGCAACCGGGCGAAGAGGGCGAAAGCGGCGAAGAGCTGGCAGCGGTGCTGCAGTTCCGGCTGAAGCGCCTGGAAGCCATGCGCGACGCTGCGGCGCGCCTGGTCAACCGCAACCGGCTCGGCCGCGACGTGTTCGCGCGCGGCATGCCCGAAATGGTCATCATCGAGAAGCGCAACGCCTATTCGGCGTCGCTCTACGATCTCTTGACCGCCTATGCCCAGCAGCGGCAGAAGCAGGCAATCAACAATGTGACGATCGCCAGGCGTGGCGTCTGGTCGCTCAAGGACGCGCGCGACGTCCTGACCCGCCTGGTCGGGGCTGTTAGCGACTGGACGACGCTGGAAAGTTTCCTGATCGTGTACATGACCAGCCCCGAGGAAAGGCGCACGGCGATCGCCAGTTCCTTTGCGGCAACATTGGAACTGGTGCGTGACGGCACGATGGACGTTCGTCAGGATCAGACGTTCGCACCGATCTATCTGCGCGGTCGGGTGCAGCCGATCAAGGCAATCGAGGTGGCAACATGAGCGAACGCGCCAATGCTTCCGTGATCCCGTTCAAGGTCGAAGATGAGCCGGAGCAGGAGCTTGTTGCCGAGGAGGGCGCCGAGCAGGTCCAGAATCCGGCCGAGCGGCTGCATATGGCGGAGGCCGTACGCATGGCCGAGGCGATCGTGTTCGCCAGCGCCGAACCCGTCAGCGAAAAGCAGCTTGCCGCGCGCCTTCCCGACGGCATCAACGTCGCCCTCGCGATGGCCGAGCTGCAGCAGATCTACGCCCGGCGCGGCGTCAATCTGGTGCGCGTCGGCGATGGCTGGGCGTTCCGCACCGCCGGCGACCTGGCCTTCCTGATGAGCCGCGATACGGTGCAGCAGCGCAAACTGTCGCGGGCGGCGCTCGAAGTGCTGGCGATCATCGCTTATCACCAGCCGGTGACGCGCGCCGAGATCGAGGACATCCGCGGTGTCGAGACCTCGAAAGGCACGCTCGACACGCTGCTCGAGACGGAATGGGTGCGCATGCGCGGCCGCCGCAAAACGCCCGGCCGTCCGGTCACCTACGGCACCACCGAGACCTTCCTCGACCATTTTGCGCTCGAGGAAATCCGTGATCTTCCCGGCATGGAAGAATTGAAGGGCGCCGGCCTGCTTTCGGGCCGCATGCCGTCCAATTTCTCCATCCCGCAGCCGCCGGCCGACCCGGACGCGCTGGCCGAGGACGAAGATCCGTTGACCGACATCGATCTCGAGGAACTCGGCCTGCTGACGCCGCGCGTCACGGAAGATTGACCGCGAAATCTGTTTCAAAAGCAGTCGGCAGACTGTACATGCGCGGATTCGTAGCGGGCCATCACACTGAAAATGCGTGACAACCGCCACCCTTTCATAAACTCTGTCGCAGTTGTGTTTGAATCCCAACGCGAAAACGCATAGATCATCGCCAGGGAAACCATTCGAGAGAGATTTGCTATGGGTTCATTTTCGATTTGGCACTGGATGATCGTGCTGGTCATCGTGCTTCTGGTGTTCGGCCGCGGCAAGATCCCCGAGCTGATGGGTGACATGGCCAAGGGCATCAAGAGCTTCAAGAAGGGCATGGCGGATGACGATGTCGCCGAAGACAAGCGTACCGTCGAACACCGTGCCGACGAGACCGTTTCGGCCGTGAAGGAAAAAGCCAGCAAGAGCTGAGCCAGAAAGTTCTAGTCGGAACAGATTGCCATGTTTGAAGTCGGCTGGACCGAAATGCTGGTGATCGCGATCGTCATGATCGTGGTCGTCGGACCGAAGGATTTGCCCAACATGCTGCGTACCTTTGGCCGCACGACGGCGAAGCTGCGCGCCATGGCCGCCGATTTTCAGAAGCAGTTCAACGAAGCGCTGAAGGAAGCAGAGCTCGACGACGTCAAGAAGTCGGTCGACGAGCTCAGGGGCCTCAGCCCCGTTGCCGAGATCAAGAAGCAGCTCAATCCCTTCGAGCAGGCGGCAGCCGATGTGCGCGCCGGTGTCGACGCGGCGATGAAGCCGAAGCCGGCCCCTGATCCGGCAACGCCCGCACCCTCTACACCCGTGGCGGCCGAGCCATTGAAGAACGGCGCGACGACCATGCCCGGCGGCGCGGAGGTCGCGCCGGCGACTTTCCCGGCAATGACCGATGAATCGGTGGCAGCGCCGTCATCGAGTGCGGCGCCCAAGGCGCCCGCGGCGAAGAGGGCGACCAAAGCTGCGCCGGTAAAGGCTGGGCCGGTTGCAAAAGCGTCGGCGGCAAAAGCTTCTGCGCCTGCGAAAGCGAAGACCGCGCCTGCGCCAAAGCCTGAAGCGGCGAAGCCTGCTGAGGCCAAGACGATTGCTGCCAAGACGATTGCTGCTAAGACCGCGGCGAAGGCCGAACCGAAACTTGCGCCAGTGAAGAAGCCGGCAGCCAAAAAGACGGCGGGAGCCGCCAAGTGAGCGTTTCGGACAAGGAAAAGGACGAGATCGAAAAATCGTCCGCTCCACTGATGGAGCATCTCATCGAACTGCGCCGGCGGCTGATCTGGTCGCTCGGTGGCTTCTTTGTCGCCTTCCTGGTCTGCTTCTTCTTTGCCAAGAGGCTGTTCAACCTTCTGGTCGTCCCGTTCAAGTGGGCGACGAAATGGGCGGGGCTCGATCCGCACAAGGTCGAACTGATCTACACCGCGCCGCAGGAATTCTTCTTCACGCAGGTCAAGCTCGCCATGTTCGGCGGTATGGTGATCGCCTTTCCGCTGATCGCCACGCAGATCTACAAATTCATCGCGCCCGGCCTCTACAAGAACGAGCGCAACGCGTTCCTGCCGTTCCTGATCGCGTCGCCCATTCTGTTCCTGATGGGTGCCTCGCTGGTCTATTTCTTCTTCACGCCGATGGTGATGTGGTTCTTCCTCGCCATGCAGCAGGCTGGCACCGACGATCAGGTGCAAATCTCACTCCTGCCGAAAGTGTCGGAGTATCTCAGCCTCATCATGACGCTGATTTTCTCCTTCGGCCTGGTGTTCCAGCTGCCGGTGGTGACCAGCCTGATGACACGCGTCGGCATGCTGTCGTCCAAGGCGCTGGCGGAAAAGCGCAAATGGGCGATAGTCATTGCCTTCATCGTTGCCGCCGTGCTGACACCGCCGGATCCGATGAGCCAGATCGGCTTGGCCATTCCGACCATCCTTCTCTACGAGGTCTCGATCTGGGCCGCGCGGTGGATCGAGCGGGATCAGGAAAAGCAGCGGGTGGCGCGCGAGAAGCAGGAAGCCGGCGAGACCGTGGCAGATAAAGCGCCGGACGAGCCCCCAGCGCCGGCTGCTTCGTAAGACAACAGGCAGCGCTGGAAATAGACAGTCGCTGTCCGCTCTATCTTGCATCAATCAAGGATGCGGTTTACGCCCTCTCGCATAGCTGAGGACGGATAAACCATGCTTGACATCAAATGGATTCGCGACAACCCGAAGGCCCTTGTCGAGGCGCTGGTCAAGCGCTCGTGGTCGGCGGCTGAGGCGCAGTCCACGGTTGATGAATTGATCGCCATGGACGAGGCGCGGCGCGAGCATGTCACCGAGCTGCAGACCAGTCAGGAGCGCCGCAACGCCGCCTCGAAGGAGATCGGCAACGCCATGCGTTCGGGCGATGCGGCCCTTGCGGAAAGGCTGAAAGCCGAAGTCGGCGAGATCAAGACCTTCATCCAGAATGGCGAGGCGCGCGAGCGCGAACTCGACAAGGCGCTGAACGACGCGCTTGCCGTGCTGCCCAATGTGCCGTTCGACGACGTGCCGGTCGGCAAGGACGAGCACGACAATGTGGTCAAGCATATCGTCGGCGAAGTGCCGACGCGCCGGAACTGGGTGAAGGAGCATTTCGAGATCGGCGAAGCGCTCGGCATGATGGATTTCGAGCGCGCGGCAAAACT
Organism: Mesorhizobium opportunistum WSM2075; assembly: GCF_000176035.2. Lineage (NCBI taxonomy): Bacteria > Pseudomonadati > Pseudomonadota > Alphaproteobacteria > Hyphomicrobiales > Phyllobacteriaceae > Mesorhizobium > Mesorhizobium opportunistum. The sequence continues at coordinate 4,097,100 of NC_015675.1, forward strand.
GTCGGGCTCACGCTTCACCGTCCTGAAGAGCGGTCTGGCACGGATGGAGCGCGCGATCGGCCAGTTCATGCTCGACTTGCACACCAACGAGCACGGCTATGAGGAAATCATTCCGCCGCTGATGGTGCGCGACGAGGTGCTGTTCGGCACCAACCAGTTGCCGAAGTTCGAGGAGGATCTGTTCTTCACGCAGCACGGGGATGGCCGGCTTGGCCTGATCCCCACCGCCGAAGTGCCGCTCACCAATCTGGTGCGCGAGGAAATCACCGCGCATGAAAAGCTGCCGCTGCGCTATACGGCGCTGACGCCGTGCTTCCGCTCGGAAGCAGGGTCGGCCGGGCGCGACACGCGCGGCATGCTGCGCCAGCACCAGTTCTACAAGGTCGAGCTGGTCTCGATCACCGATCAGGAATCGTCGCTCGCCGAGCATGAGCGGATGACGCAATGCGCCGAGGAAGTGCTGAAGCGGCTCGGCCTGCCGTTCCGGACCATGGTGCTGTGCACCGGCGACATGGGTTTTGGCGCGCGCAAGACCTATGACATCGAGGTCTGGCTGCCCGGCCAGAACGCCTATCGCGAAATCTCGTCCTGCTCTGTCTGCGGCGATTTCCAGGCGCGCCGCATGGACGCTCGCTACAAGGACAAGGACGGCAAGGGCAACCGCTTCGTCCATACGCTGAACGGTTCGGGCACCGCTGTCGGCCGCGCTCTCATAGCTGTCATCGAAAACTATCAGAATGAGGATGGCAGCGTAACCATTCCTGAAGTGCTGCGGCCTTACATGGGCGGTCTGGAAAAGATCGAATCGAAATAATGCGCATTCTTCTGACCAATGACGACGGCATTCATGCCGAGGGCCTGGCGTCGCTCGAACGCGTTGCCCGCACGCTCTCCGACGATGTCTGGGTGGTGGCGCCCGAGCAGGACCAGTCCGGCTATGCGCATTCGCTCTCGATCTCGGAGCCACTGCGGCTGCGCAAGATCGGCGAGAAGCATTTTGCCGTTCGCGGTACGCCGACAGACTGCGTCATCATGGGCGTGAAGAAGATCCTGCCCGGCGCACCCGACCTGATCCTGTCGGGCATCAATTCGGGCGCCAACATCGCAGACGACGTGACTTATTCGGGAACCGTCGCAGGCGCCATGGAAGGCGCGCTGCTCGGCATCCGCTCGATCGCGCTCAGCCAGGGCTACAGCACAGTCGGCGAGGATCGCGTGGTTCCCTATGAGACCACCGAGGCGCTGGCGCCGGCGCTGCTGAAGAAGCTTGTCGCGACGCCGCTGCCCGATGGCGTGCTGCTCAACGTCAATTTTCCGAACTGCCTTCCCGAGGAAGTCGCAGGCACCGTGGTCACCTCGCAGGGCAAGCTCGTGCACAGCCTTTGGGTCGACGAGCGGCGTGACGGGCGCGGCCTGCCTTACTATTGGCTGCGCTTCGGCCGCGAGCCGGTCGAGGGCAAGCAAGGCACCGATCTCTACGCACTGCGCAACCGCCTGGTGTCGGTGACGCCGTTGCAGCTCGACCTCACCGCGCATGAGATCCGTGACCAATTGAGCAAGGCGCTTGCATGAACCAGGGCTTTCCAATCGACGATCGCGAAGGATTTGCGGCTTTCCTTTTGCGCCTGCGCGGCAGGGGAACGGTGCCAAAGGCGCTGATTGCGGCTTTCGAGGCGACGCCGCGGCGTGGCTTCCTGGCGGCACAGTTTCATCAGATCGCCTGGTCGGACCGCATGCTGCCGATCGAATGCGGCGAGGCGATCGAAGGGGCGGACATGCAAGCGGCGGTGATCGCCGCACTCGCCATCGAAGCGGGAAACCGCGTGCTCGAGATCGGAACCGGCTCTGCCTATACCGCGGCGGTGATGTCGCGGCTGGCGGCGCGGGTCGTCACCGTCGACCGCTACAAGACGCTCGTCGAGCAGGCCAGGCAACGTTTCGAGGCGCTCGGCATCGGCAATGTCATCGTGCGCCAGGCGGATGGCTCCGGCGGTTTGCCCAATGAAGGGCCATTCGACCGCATCGTCGCCTGGGCCGCCTTCGACAGCCTGCCGCGCTTCCTGCTCGATCAGCTATCGAGCGGCGGCATCGTCATCGCACCGATCGGCCCGGAGGAGGGCGAGCAGGTGCTGGCCAAGCTGACCAAGGTCGGCAGCCGTTTCGAGCGCGAGGATATCGGCCTTGTGCGGCTGCAGCCGATCCTGCGTAGCGTCGCCGCGGTGATCTAGGCGCGTTGAGGTTCAGGTGAGGCCGTCCTGCAAATGGCTGATATCTGCGCTTCCAGCGCTGGCGCACTGAAGTACGCTCCGCTCCGGTTCTCGGTATACCATTTTCGACTCGGCTTGACCTGAATCTCAACCCGCCTCCAGTCCACTCGAAAATGTTTTAAGAAAATTTTCGTCGGATTCTAATGGGTTAACCGACCAGTAACATTAACGCGCTTTAATCCTGTCCAGTTGGTTCAGCGTTTGTGCGGGTTAGTGCGATGCAATTCAGTGTTTTGAAGGCAAATAGTCGCAATCTGGCGCGGGGCTGCGCTGTTCTCATGATTGCAGGCGCGGCGGCAGGGTGCAGTTCCCAGGCTTCGCGGTTCAACAGTGTCGATGACGTCTTCACCTCTTCGACCAACAATCAGCGCGCCATCATCAACAAGCAGGATGCCGTACAGCCCTATCCGGGCGACGTCTCGGCCGCTCCGCTCGATGGCAGCCATACGCAGTCGGTGAGCCGCTCCAGCCTCGATCCGGTCTCCAGCCGGCCGTTGCCGCCGCCTGCCACAGCCCAGGCGCAACCCGAGCCGGCGCTCGCGCCTGCCGCCAATCCGGTGCGTGTCGCATCGGCGCCGGCCATGGTCCGGCCGGCTCCTCATGTCGACAGGACGACAACCGGCACCGTCGCGCCGGCCGCGAAGCCGTTCAAGGAAGCGCAGCCCGATGCGCCGAAGGTGGCGGAGGCGGGCAGGCCGCACGCGACCGAAATCGTCGTCAGGGACGGTGAGACCATTTCCGGCCTGGCAGCGCATTACAAGGTGCCGGCCGATGTCATCATGAAGGTGAATGGCCTCAGCCCGACCAAGGGGCTGAAGAGCGGCCAGAAGATCGTCATCCCGGCCTATGCCTATTCGAGCAAGGCCGAGCCGAAGGTCGCCGACGCAAAGCCGGCGAAGGACGGGAAGCATAACCTGCCGGCCACCGCGCCGGACAAGGTCGCAGTGCTGCCGCAGCAGCCGAAGCTCAAAGAAGGCAAGACTGCCGCTCAGGTCGACACGTCGGCCGCCGCAAGCCAGCCCAAGGAGCCCAAACCAACGCAGGTGGCCAAGGCAACCAGTGCGGCTGGCACCTATACGGTCCAGTCGGGTGACACGATGTCGTCGATTGCCAGGAAGACCGGTGTCGGCGTCGTTGCGCTGAAGCAGGCCAACGGCATGAAGGATGGCTTGCTCAAGATCGGCCAGACCTTGAAGGTGCCGGCCGGCGGAACCGCGACTGTCGCCAGCGTCAAGCCGGCGAAGGTCGATCCGGTGACGACGGCAACGACGCAGCCTGCGGCAAAGACGACGCCGTCGGAAACGCTGGCATCCTACACGCCGCCGAAGAAGGATGCGAAGGTCATCCAGCAGGCCGAGGACGACGACGCGGTGGCGCCGGATGCCACGGGTATCGGCAAGATGCGTTGGCCGGTGCGCGGCCGGGTGATCTCTGGTTTCGGATCCGGCAAGGACGGCGTCGACATCGCCGTGCCCTCGGGCACGCCGATCAAGGCGGCCGAGAACGGCGTCGTCATCTACGCCGGCGACGGCCTCAAGGAATTCGGCAACACGGTGCTGGTGCGCCACGAGAACGGCCTCGTCACCGTCTACGGCCACGCCAGTTCGATCGAGGTGCAGCGCGGCCAGAAGGTCAAGCGCGGACAGGAAATCGCGCTGTCTGGCATGAGTGGCACGACGGACTCGCCGAAGCTGCACTTCGAGGTGCGCAAGAACTCGGCCCCGGTCGACCCCTCGACCTATCTCGAATAGAAGAAAAAAAGCGATTTTGCGGGCCGTCTGACCTCCAGTCCAGCCCGCCGGCTCAGCCCGCCCCGCAAGGAGCGGGCTTTTTCAGTTTGAAAGAACCTACTTCTCAAGGCTCAGAGATGATCACGCAGCGTGTCGGCGATCATCGTCTCAAGGCTGCTCGCCTTCACGCCGAGAAGCGTCTCGGCGTCGGAGAAATCGACCAGCAACGGGCTTTCGAAGAGGTAGCTCATCTCGATGAGTTCATGCATGCCCAACGCTTCCATCTCGGGGATCGAATAGGAACGTGTGTCCACAATATTCCGGCGGAGCATCGCCGCGGTTTTATGGATGAGCTCCCGAGGTGAGGCGTGTTGGGAGGGAACATGAAATGCCCGGTCCCATTCACCCGTGTAGCGGGAAGCCGCGACGAGCGTCTTGGCGACGTCCTTGGTGAACGTCCAGGCATGGGTTGCGTCGAGGTCACCGATGAAAGGGGTAGGTTTTTCCTCGATTATGGAGGGCAGGGCGAGGAGTGAGAAATAGCTGATCGCGCCATGTCCCAGATAGTCGCTGGACCGCACTTCGATTGCCGGTACATCGGCACGAACCGCCCGCTGCCACATGATCGTCCTGACGGTTCCTTTCCTGGAAGTCGGATCCAGGGACAGGTCGGAGCGAAGCGGGCTGTCGGCATTTTGCCCATAGCCGTAAAGGTTGCCGAGCACGACCAGCTTCGCACCGACCGTTTCCGCGGCGCGCACGGTACCGTCGATGATCGGGAAAAAGTCGGTCGGCCACCGATGATAGGTGGCCATGGCACACATGAAGATGGCATCGGCGTTTCGGCCGATACGCGATAGTTCCGCGGCATCGGTGGCGTCGGCCTGCACGGTGCGGACGTTTTGCAGCGCGTTCGAACCGACACTTCGGCTCGTCAAGACAACATCATGTCCCTCTTCGCCCAGAAGGCGCGCGGTCTCGCGACCAACCGGGCCTGCTCCGACAACAACATAGAAACTCATGGCATGACCTCTCATCCAAGTTTGATGGAGAGGCGTAGGTACATAGCCACGGCATTGAAAATCGCGCTGGAATTGCCAAGTCTTGGACAGGTTTTGCCATGAATGGAGAGGGCATGCGTCCGCAGGTCATTCCGGCCCCGTCCGATGTAACAATGGGCTCCCGGCATGTGGAAGCCGGGGTCCATCGTCTGCCCCGGGCGCCACACCATCGCATCATGGTGCATGCAAGTGCCGCGACGCGCTCCTACTGCAATGAGGTTCGACGATATTTCGTCAGGCGCGCCGGCGATATCGACCTGGTGCCTGCCGGACAGGAGGGCGGTTTCGAGGCTGAGACCCCATTCGACACGATCGAGATCGCCTTGCAGCCAGCCTTGCTGGAAAGGGTGGCGGCGGAACTTGGGGGTAAGGTGCAGGCTTTGCGGCTCGATACGCGCCATCTGCTTCGTGACCAGCGCATCGAACACCTCGCCCGGGCGCTCGAGAGCGATCTCAATGCAAAGTCGCCGAGCGGGTCGTTGTTTGCCGACAGCATCGGCGCAGCGCTCGCGGTGAGGCTGCTTGGCCTCGATGAACCTGATGTCGGTCGAACGAACCGGTTGTCGGATACCCAGCTCAAGCGCGTGCTGGACCATATCGAGGCTGCTCTCCACGAGCCCCTTTCGATCCATCGACTAAGCCGGGTTGCCGGCGCGAGCAGCTCGCACTTGCGGACATGGTTCAAGGTGGCGACCGGTGTCACCCTGCATCGCTACGTGTTGCGACGTCGCGTCGAACGTGCGCGCGTCCTGCTGCAGCGAGGCGATCTCAGCACAAGCGAGGTGGCGGAATTGACGGGCTTCGCACACCAGTCACACCTGGCGCATTGGATGCGCCGCGAGATTGGTCAAACGCCGCGCGACTTGCGACGGGCGCTGCCGCCCAAATGATCGTGACGTTGGATGGCGTTGGCGACGCGATCTAGCGTCAATCCTTCAGCGGTTTGCCAAGCCGGCCGGCCAGGTCCTGCGTGAACTGCCAGGCGACGCGGCCCGAGCGGCTGCCGCGGGTCGTTGCCCATTCCAGCGCCTCGGCGCGCAACTGCTCGGGGTCGACGTCGAGGCCGTGATGGCTGGCATAGCCGTTGATCATGTCGAGATATTCGTCCTGCGAGCATTTGTGGAAGCCGAGCCACAGGCCGAACCGATCGGACAGCGAAACCTTTTCCTCGACCGCCTCGGACGGGTTGATGGCGGTCGAGCGCTCATTGTCGATCATGTCGCGCGGCAACAGATGGCGACGGTTCGAGGTGGCGTAGAAGATGACGTTGGCCGGGCGGCCTTCGACGCCGCCTTCGAGCGCTGCCTTCAGCGACTTGTAGGACGTGTCGTCATGGTCGAAGGACAGATCATCGCAAAACAGGATGAAGCGGAAGGGAGCCGCCTTCAGCAAGCCCATCAGCTTCGGCAGCGTGTCGATGTCCTCGCGGTGGATCTCGATCAGCTTCAGTGGCAGGTCGGACCTGGACTGGTCGGACTTGGATTGGTCGGACTTGGATTGGTTGGATTTGGCTTTGGCATTGATTTCCGCATGCACGGCCTTGACCAGCGACGATTTGCCCATGCCGCGCGCGCCCCACAAGAGCACGTTGTTGGCAGGGTGGCCGGCGGCGAAGCGCTCGGTGTTGTCGACCAGGATGTCGCGGACGCGGTCGACGCCGCGGATCAGGCCGATGTCGACGCGGTTGACCTTGCGCACCGGCTCCAGATAGCCGGGATCGGCCTGCCAGACGAAGCAGTCGGCTTCGCCGAGGTCGGTTTGGGGCACCGGCGGCGGGGCGAGGCGGCTGACGGCCTCGATCAGCCTGTCGAGTTTCTTGTTGAGGGCGTCGATGGTGCTGTCGGTCATTTCAGGTCTTTTGCTTCGTTTCCTGGGGCAGGTGGGAGGGATCTTTTCGAATCCGTCGGGTTCGAAACCGGTTCCAACCTTTTGTTCGAGCGTGATCTTTTCGGAAAACCGGCTCGCGCTTTTCGCGATCATGCTCTAACACGGCTCAACAGGCCGGAAAAGCAGCCGATTTGCCGGGCCGCGCAGTTGCATTGACAACTTTACCGACTATATTCCGGCCAAATTTCAAGGGGGCCGTTCGCGGCCGTTTTCAAAATTCAGGAGTACCTCGATGTTCGTGACACCGGCATACGCCCAAGGCATCGGCGGCGCCTCTCCCGATATGTTCATCAGCATTTTGCCGTTTGTCCTGATTTTCGTGATCATGTATTTTCTGATCATCCGCCCGCAGCGCACGCAGCTGAAGAAGCGCGGCGAGATGCTGGCGGCGGTCCGTCGCGGCGACACGGTCGTTACCGGCGGCGGTTTTGTCGGCAAGGTGACGAAGGTGATCGACGACAATGAGCTCGAGATCGACCTCGGCGGCGGCACCAAGGTGACGGCGCTGCGTTCGACGATCGCCGATGTGCGCGTCAAGGGCGAACCGGTGGCCAACCAGAACGCCAAGAAATAACCCAATTCCAGGCGGAGCGATCCGCGGACACGCTCTGACGGACGACGCCATATGCTGTATTTTTCGCGCTTCAAGATGATCCTGATCTGGGTGGCCGTGGCCATCACAGTGATCCTCGCCGCGCCCAATCTGTTCCCTGCCAGCACGCTGGCCCAACTTCCGAGTTGGGTTCCGAAGCGGCAGATGACGCTCGGCCTCGATTTGCAGGGCGGCTCGCACATCCTGCTGGAGATGAACCAGAACGACCTGATCAAGGATCGGCTGGAGACGACGCGCGACGAAATCCGCACACTGCTGCGTGACGCCAAGATCGGCTATACCGGTCTTGCCGGCAACGGGCGGACCTTGCAGGTGCGCATCACCGACCCCGCCCAGCTCGATGCCGCCAAGAAGGCCTTGAAAACCTTGACCGACCCGGTTGCCGCCGGCCTGTTCACCGGCGGCTCCATCCAGGAAATGTCGCTGGATGAATCCGAGCCCGGCCTGCTTAAATTCACGGTGACCGACGCCGGCATCAAATACCGCACGTCGACCGCATTGGCACAGTCGATCGAGGTGGTCGAGCGCCGCGTCAACGAGCTCGGCACCACCGAACCTATCGTACAGCGGCAGGGCGACGACCGCATCCTTGTCCAGGTGCCTGGCCTGCAGGATCCGCAGCGGCTGAAGGAAATCCTCGGCCAGACCGCGAAGCTGACCTTCCAGATGGTCGACCAGTCGATGCCGGTGCAGGACGCCCTCAAGGGGCGCCCGCCCGCGGGCTCGTCGGTGCTCTACTCCCAGGACGATCCGCCGGTTCCGTATCTGATCGAGAACCGCGTCATCGTATCGGGCGAAAACCTCGTCGACGCGCAGGCGACCTATAATTCGCAGAACAACGAACCGGTGGTTTCATTCCGCTTCGATTCGAAGGGTGCGGCTCGCTTCGGCCAGGCGACCGCACAGAATGTCGGCAAGCTGTTCGCCATCATCCTCGACAACCAGGTGATTTCGGCGCCGCAGATCCGCGAGCCGATCCTCGGCGGCACCGGCCAGATCTCCGGCAATTTCACCGCGCAGAGCGCCAACGATCTCGCCGTGCTGCTGCGCGCCGGCGCGCTGCCCGCGACGCTGACGGTGATCGAGGAACGTACCGTGGGTCCCGGCCTCGGCCAGGATTCGATCCATGCCGGCAAGGTCGCCGGCATTATCGGCTCGATCCTCGTCGTCGCCTTCATGTTCGTCGCCTACGGCTTCCTGGGCTTCCTCGCCAACATCGCGCTTGCCGTGCACGTGGCGATGATCGTCGGCGTGCTCTCCTTGCTCGGCGCGACACTGACCTTGCCCGGCATTGCCGGTATCGTGCTGACCATCGGCATGGCGGTCGATTCCAACGTGCTGATCTACGAACGCATCCGCGAGGAACGACGTGCCGGCCGCTCCGTGATTCAGGCGATCGACACCGGTTTCACCAAGGCGCTGGCGACGATCGTCGATTCCAACGTCACCTCGCTGATCGCCACCGTGGTGCTGTTCTATCTCGGCACCGGCCCGGTGAAGGGCTTTGCCATCACCTATGCCATCGGCATTCTGACCACGGTCTTCACCGCCTTCACCTTCACGCGTCTGCTGGTGTCGATCTGGCTGCGTCGGGCTCGCCCGAAGGAGTTGCCGAAGGCACCGGTGACTTTCGTTCCGCCCGGCACGAAAATCCCGTTCATGGGCATCCGCCGTTGGACGTTCGCGCTGTCGAGCACCTTGTCGATACTGTCGGTGGTGCTGTTCATGAGCGTCGGCATCAATTACGGCATCGATTTCAAGGGCGGCTCGCTGATCGAGGTGCAATCCAAGTCCGGCAATGCCGATCTCGCCGACATCCGCGGCAGACTAACGGAACTCAACATCGGCGAAGTGCAGGTGCAGCAGTTCGGTGCTCCGAACGACGTGCTGATCCGCGTCGGCACGCAAGATGCCGGTGAGAATGCCGAGCAGACGGTGATCGACAAGGTCCGCGGCGAGTTGCAGGACCAGTATGATTTCCGCCGCGTCGAGGTGGTGGGGCCGACGGTTTCCGGCGAATTGGCCAAGCAAGGCACCATCGCCATGATCGTCGCGCTGGTCGGCATCCTTGTCTATGTCTGGTTCCGTTTCGAATGGCAGTTCGCGGTTGGCGCCATCGTCGCGACGGTGCACGACGTGGTCATGACGCTCGGCTTCTTCGTCATCACCGGGCTGGAGTTCAACCAGTCATCGCTGGCCGCGATCCTGACCATCATCGGCTACTCGCTGAACGACACGATCGTGGTCTATGACCGTGTTCGAGAGGACCTGCGAAAATACAAGCGAATGCCGTTGCCGCAGCTGCTGAACAACGCCATCAACGAAACGCTGTCGAGAACGACGCTGACCTCCGTCACGACCAGCTTGGCGCTGCTGGCGCTGGTGCTGTTCGGCGGCGAAGTCATCCGCTCCTTCACGCTGGCGATGTTGTTCGGCGTTGTCTTCGGCACCTATTCGTCGATCTTCATCGCGGCGCCGCTGCTGATCCTGTTCAAGCTGCGGCCGCAGGCTTCGGCCGACGAGGAGAAGCCGGTCGGCGGCGGCAAGGCGGTCGCGACCTGACGCGCGGCGCTGAAGGGGTGACAAAGTGGTGACCGGCAAAGGCATCGTCATCCGCGAGGCGCATTTCCCTGGTCGCGCGCCGATCGAGGCCTACGGCAATGGCGGCTTCCGCTTTGCCGACATGTCGCATCGCGGCTCGCTCCTGTGCCTGCCGTCAGGAATCCATGGCTGGGAGCCGGCAGACCCCTCGGCGTTGACCGTGGCGGATTTCGACAGGCTGCTGGCCGAGGCGGACAAGGTCGAGATCCTGCTGGTCGGCATGGGCAGGGATTTGAGGCCATTGCCGGCGGCGCTGCGGGCGGCGCTGAAGGATGCCGGCATAGCCTCCGAGCCGATGTCGACGGGGGCTGCCGTGCGGACCTACAACGTGCTCCTGGCCGAGGACCGCGCCGTGGCCGCCGCGCTTATCGCCGTCGACTGACATGTCCCGGAACACCGAGATCGTCATGGACACGGTGCGCGCCGCCGACCACGATCGCTATCTCACCGCGCTCTATGCGCCGGCCGACACACGCGATGCGCTGTTTTCGCTCTATGCCTTCAATGCCGAAATTGCCGGCATCCGCGATCGCATCCACGAGCCGTTGCCCGGCGAGGTGCGGCTGCAATGGTGGCGCGATGTGGTAGCCGCCGGCGGCGAGGCGGGCGCGGGTCATCCGGTTGCCGAAGCCTTGAATGCCACCATCGCCGCGTTCAAATTGCCGAAACTTGCCTTCGAAAACATGCTCGAAGCCCGCATCTTCGATCTCTACGACGATCCGATGCCGTCGCGCACCGATCTGGAAGGTTATTGCGGCGAGACGGCAGCAGCACTCATCCAGCTTGCCGCGATGGTGCTCGATCCCGTCGAGGCGCCAAGGTTCGCCGAACTGGCGGGCAGGGCAGGCTGTGCCCAGGCAATGACCGGCCTGTTGCTTCTGCTGCCGCTGCACCGCAAGCGAGGGCAGTGTTTTGTCCCCGCCGACATCCTGGCGGCGGCGGGCTCATCGGCGGAGGAATTCGTTGCCGGCGATGGCGGACCTGGTGCGCAGCGCGCCGTGGCGGCGATGATGGCGCTGGCGCGCGAGCATCTTTCCGCCTTCGAGCAGGACGCCGCAGCGCTGCCGGCGTCCTTGCGCCCGGTATTCCTGCCGCTGGCGCTGTCGCGTGCCTATCTCGGCAAGATGGAACGGTCGCGCCAATCACCGCTCGATGGCGTCGTACGGCTGTCCGCCTTGCGCCGGCATTGGCTGCTGCTGCGTCGTGCAAGCAAGGGCTGGCCGGCACTTTGACGTAAACGTCAACCGTGTTAAGGATTCGACCGAGCTGAGAACTGTCGCCGAAGACGACGGGCCGGCCCGGAGGAAATCCATCCATGAGCTTGCCCGTGCTGGTCGTCCTTGTCGTGTTCGGCATTGCGCTGTCGGTCGCTGCCGTGCATTTCACCGGCGGCAGCAGGACGGCAATGCTTGCCGGCGCAGATCAGGCATTGAGCCGTTTCGGCGAGGATTTTCCCGACGAAGTGGCCGCGAAAGTCCACCTGACGGCGGATGCCAGGACGGCATTCCTGGATATCGGGCACGGGCGCATCGGCATCGTGCACAGCGTCGGCGACTGCTTTTTGACCCGCATCGTCACGGCTGCGGACGTATCCGTGTCCAATTCCGACGAAACGAACACAATCCTGGTGCGCCTGACGGACTTTACCTGGAAGGGCGGCAGCTTCCGCTTTGCCCGTGCCGGCGATGCTCAAGCTTTGCTGAATGCTCTCAGCGCGCACCAATCAAATTCCACCGCGGAGGCTGCTTGATGGACGACTACAATTTTCCGCAGGTCACGCAGCTGACGATTCCGTTCTTCGTCGCCGCCATCCTGATCGAGCTTTGGCTGGTGCGCACAGGCCGCGCCAAGGGCTCGTTCGAGACTCGCGACACGCTGACCAGTCTGATGATGGGCACCGGCAATGTTGTTGCCGGACTGCTGCTTGGCGTCGTCTCCTACTGGGCGCTGCTGTGGCTGTGGCAGTTCCACGTCTTCAACCTCGGCCTGTCGGTCTGGGTGTTCCTGGCCGCTTTCCTGCTCGATGATCTGCGCTACTACGTCTATCACCGCATCGCGCACTGTGTGCGCTGGGTGTGGGCCGAGCACGTCAACCATCACTCCAGCCAGCATTACAACCTGTCGACGGCGCTCAGGCAAAGCTGGACTGGCCTGTTCACCTTCATGTTCGTGCTGCAGGCGCCGCTGGTGCTGCTCGGCTTCCATCCGGCGGTGATTGCCTTCACCTTCGGCTTCAATCTGGTCTGGCAGTTCTGGATCCACACAGAGACCATTGGCAAGATGTGGGGCTGGTTCGAATTCGTCTTCAACACGCCTTCGCACCACCGCGTCCACCACGCCACCAATCCGCGCTATCTCGACGCCAACTATGCCGGCACGCTGATCATCTGGGACCGCATGTTCGGCACTTTCGTCGAAGAGCTGGAGGAGGACCGGCCGCGCTACGGCATCGTCAAGAATCTCGGCACCTTCAACCCGCTGAAAGTGGCTTTTCACGAGTGGATCGGCATGTTCAGGGACGCTTTTGGGCCAGGTCTTTCGATTGGCGATCGTCTGAATTATCTCATCAAGCCGCCGGGCTGGAGCCATGACGGTTCGCGCGATACGTCGGAGAGCCTGAAGGCGGCCTATGTCAGGCGAAATCCAAGCGAGGCGGGGAAGCCGGGGTTGCCGATGGCGGCAGGCGGGCCGGCCGAGTAGCGCTACGAAGGCTCGCGTGAACCACCATCGCGCATTAGTGTTTCATAGTCACGGCCGCCGTAGAAGATGTTGACGATGCGGACGAAATCGTCATTCACGACATAGACGATGGCGGCGGAATGTTCGAAGGGGGCAGCACGTAGCCCCGGCATGATGTCGTCGCGGGGGCGACCCCCGCGAGGGGCGTTACCGATGCCTTGGCAGCGATTTTTGATCCGATCGACAAAACGGTTGGCGATGGTCTCGCTTCCGCTGCTATCGAAGATGTAGACAGCAATCGCTTCGAGATCGGCAATCGCCTCTTCGCTAAGAACGACGGCGAGACGCTGTATTATCGGTGTCTCGCGCGAGTTGCGAAATGCGGCTCTTTACTCTTTCAATTGCATTTTCGAGTGGAACGGCGGGCCTCGTATCCTCGATCGACGCCTTCACCCGCGCCCGGATCGACGCCATCCGTTCGGCATGCTCTTCCTCTTCGCGCTGGAAGGCGCGCAGCGCCGCGCGGATCACTTCGCTCGCGGAGCCGAAGGAACCATCCTCGACTTTCTCGCGGATCATGCGCGCCATTGCGGGCGTGACGGTGACAGACAGTTTCTCGGCGGATTCCATAGAACGGCTCCCTGCGGGCAGAAGTAGGATATTATCCTACTTCTGCCCGCAGGTCCAATCCGAAAGGCCCGCTATTCGGCTGCTTGCGCTTGCGAGGGCAGGCCCAGCCATTGCCTGCAATCACCCAGCGCGCGCGAGGTAATAGCGTGGCGCTTGGCAACGGTCTTGTCCTTGCCGCGCAGGCGTTGGCCTTCGATCTTCGCCGCTTCGACCGGCGGGAACAGGCCGAAATTGACGTTCATCGGCTGGAATGACCGCTTGCCCGGCTCGTCCTCGGAGACGATGTGGCCGCCGGTGATGTGGTTGAGCAGCGCGCCGAAGGCCGTGGTTAGCGGCGGCAGCGAGGTCGCATGGCCGAGCCGCTCCGCGGCGGCGAAGCGGCCAGCGAGCAGGCCGATCGCAGCGCTCTCGACATAACCTTCGCAGCCGGTGATCTGGCCGGCGAAGCGCAGGCCAGGCCGCGACTTCAGCTGCAGCGAGGCGTCGAGCAGGGTCGGCGAATTGATGTAGGTGTTGCGGTGCAGGCCGCCGAGGCGGGCAAAATCGGCGTTTTCCAGGCCCGGAATGGTGCGGAAGACGCGCACCTGCTCGGCATGCTTGAGCTTGGTCTGGAAGCCGACCATGTTGTAGAGCGTGCCCAGCGCATTATCCTGGCGAAGCTGCACCACGGCATAGGCCTTCACCGTCGGATTGTGGGCATTGGTGAGGCCCATCGGCTTCATCGGGCCGTAGCGCAGCGTTTCGACGCCACGCTCGGCCATGATCTCGATCGGCAGGCAGCCATCGAAATAGGGCGTGCCTTCCCATTGCTTGAACTCGGTCTTCTGGCCGTCGACCAGCGCTTGCACGAAGGCGAGGTACTGGTCCTTGTCCATCGGACAGTTGATGTAGTCCTTGCCGGTGCCGCCCGGGCCGACCTTGTCGTAGCGCGACTGGAACCAGCAAATGTCCATGTCGATCGTGTCGAAATGGATGATCGGCGCGATGGCGTCGAAGAAGGCGAGCGCATCGGCGCCGGTCACTTCCGCGATCGACTGGGCAAGCGACGGCGCGGTCAGCGGGCCCGTGGCGATGATTGCCTGGTCCCAATCCGCCGGCGGCAGGCCCGGCATTTCCTCGCGCTGGATGGTGATCAGCGGGTGCGCTTCGAGCTTTTTCGTCACCGCGTCGGAAAAACCGTCACGGTCGACGGCCAGCGCGCCGCCCGCAGGCACCTGATTGGCGTCGCCGGCGCCCATGATCAGCGAACCGGCCAGCCGCATCTCGGCATGCAGCAGGCCGACGGCGTTGTTCTCGGCATCGTCGGAGCGGAAGGAATTGGAACAGACGAGTTCGGCCAGCCCATCGGTCTTGTGCGCGTCAGTGCCGCGAACGGGCCGCATTTCATGCAGGATGACCGGTACGCCGGCTTGCGCCGCCTGCCATGCGGCTTCGGAACCGGCGAGACCGCCGCCGATGATATGGATGGGATTTTTGCTCATGAGCGCCGGAATAATCGCTTGGTGCTGCGATTGCAATTGCCGTGCTTGGTGTTGGGCAAACCGCAGAAGGGCGAAACCAGGCGCTGAATACAACAACACCCGCCGGGGGAGGAGGTCCGGCGGGTGTCGTTTTTGGGGGTCGACCCTCGGGAGGAGGTGAAGATCGACCGTATTCGTCGTTGCCGGGGAGGAGGTCGGCTTTGACGAAATCTCTTTTGCTATCTTTTGAAAGGGGCAAAACCCTTTGGAGCAAATTCATTTGCTCCGGGGAAACAACGCCCGCCGCGGGAGGAGGTGCGGCGGGCGCCGTTTGTGTGGCCAACCCTCGGGAGGAGGTGAAGGTCGGGCCTATTCGTCATTGCCGGGGAGGAGGTCGGCTTTGACGAAATCTCTTTTGCTATCTTTTGAAAGGGGCAAAACCCTTTGGAGCAAAATTCATTTTGCTCCGGGGAAACAACGCCCGCCGCGGGAGGAGGTGCGGCGGGCGCCGTTTTGGTGGTCAACCCTCGGGAGGAGGATAAGGGCTGACCGTTCGCTGGAGGTCGGGGAGGAGGTCGACCCCAGCGAAATTCCTGTTAGATCGCCCGGCGGGCGACGATCTTGATTTCGTCGCGGACGATACCGAGATCATGCAGCTGGCGGTTCGAAAGGCGACCCAGCTCGGTAACCGTCTCGCGATAAACGCGCCAGTTACGATAGTTGCGGATCAGGTTCATTGTCGTTCTCTTTTTCAAAACTGGTTCGGACCATTCGCGGTCCGAAGAATTAGACCGCCTTGCGGGCGACGTAAGGAATGTCGCTGCGGCTGATGCCGAGGTCGGTCAGTTCACGGTTGCTCAGGCGGCTCAGCTCGGACACGGTGTCCCTGTAGCGGCGCCAGTTGCGGTAATTGCGGATCAAGTTCATGGTAGTTCTCGTTTCGTCTTTCTTGCGGATCATTCCGTTTGTGTACGAACCATAAATAGGGGGACCCATATCGATTTAAAAGCGCTATGGCTGCATGGCAGCAATGCAAATTGTGCAATGCAACATTAACGCGCCTTCACGGACCTGACACAAAGAAGCCAGAATCAGAAAGTGCCGCTGGGTCAAAGGTTTGACCGGGCCGGCTGAAAAAAAGACCAAACTTGGGGGAGAGGCGGGATGGCGGGCTATTCGTCACGAGTAAGGTCGGATATCGCGCGGTGGCGGCAGGCGGGCCTGATCGACGCGGCGACAGCCGATACGCTAACGCGTGATGTCGAGGCCAACGAGCGCAATTCGCTCAGTTTCGGTTCGATCCTAGCAATGATGGCCGCCTTGCTGTTCGGCGCCGCCATCCTGATCTTTGTCGCCGCCAACTGGGACGCGATCCCGCGGCTGGCGCGGGTTGTAGCCCTTTTCGCCATCATCCTTGGCGGTTATGTCGGCGGCGCCGTGCTGAAGACGCGCGACCATGCGGCAATCGGCGAGGCCCTGTGGATCGTGGCCGCCGCCGCTTTCGGCGGTTCGATCGCGCTGATCGGCCAAATGTATCATCTCTCGGGCGACGAGGCTTCCGCCCTGATCACGTGGGGCGCCGGCACGGCGCTCGCGGCGGTGGTACTGCGGTCGAACCCGCTAACGGTTGCCGCGGTCGGCATCGCCGATGCCTGGCTGTTCCTGAGAGGGTTCGACTATTTCTATCGCAATGAATTTCCGCACGCCTTCGTCATCATGGCGGCCGTGCTGTTTGCCGTCTCGTTCTGGACCCGCAGCCAGCCGGCACGCCATTTGATCGTCCTGTCTCTGCTCTTCTATCTCGTGCTGTTAGCGATGAACCACGCGACGCTGCCGGTGGCGATCCCCCTGGTCATTGTCTCTGCCGTGCTTTTCGCGGCTGCGGTGTTCGCACCGGAGCCGGTCGACAGGATCGTCCAGCTTGGCGGCCGCTTGCCTTTGCATGCACTGCTCGGCTTCCTCACCGGCCTCGCAATCATCCAGTTCGAACTGGCCGACGAGAGCACCTACAACAGCGGCTTTGCCATCGCTTCCGTCGTCGCGCTGGCCGGCATCGTCGCGGCGATCGTGCTGGCAGGACGGGAGAGCCGCGGCCTGCGCTGGCTTGCCTATCTCGGCTTCGCCTTCGAACTCGCCATCATCTATGTCGTGACCTTGCAGTCGATGCTCGACACCGCAGGCTTCTTCCTTGCCGCCGCCGTGCTGCTCGGCATCCTCGCGACCGTCATCATCCGCGTCGAAAAACGCATGAAGGGTCCAGTCACCAAGGGAGCGATGGCATGATGACCGGAAAGCGGCTGATCATTTCGGCGCTGGTGCTGGCGCTCGTCCAGATAGGGTTCCTGGGTTGGATCATCGCCGGCCGGGCGGCGATCCTGCGCAACGGCAAGGACGTGCTGTTGAAGATCGAACCCGTCGATCCGCGCGACCTGCTGCGCGGCGACTATATCATCCTCGGCTACGAGATTTCGCGCATCCCGGTGAAAATGATCGCCAACATCCCGGCTGGCAAATTCTCCAGCGACGAAACGCCGATCGTGGTCCGCCTGAGGAAGGGGGCCGACGGCTATTGGACGCCAACCACCGCCTGGTTCGGCAAGGCGCCGACGCCGGCTGCTGCCGATGAGGCGGATATATCAGGGCATGTCGCCGAGGGCTGGGATCTTCGCGGGGAGAGCGCGACGATCGCACCGGACTACGGCATCGAGCGCTTCTACCTGCCCGAAGGCGAGGGGATGGCGATCCAGAACGACATGCGGGTGCGCCCGTTCGGGATCAGGCTTGCCCTTGCCAGCGACGGCAAGGCGCAGATCAAGGCGCTGGTCGATGGCGACAAGACGCTGTTCGAGGAGCCGCTGTATTAGTGATAGAGCCTCTGGGTGGCCTGCCACCCGAAGCTCGCTGGAGCGAAGGGTGGTGCGGATGAAGGGACTCGAACCCCCACGCCTTTCGGCACTGGAACCTAAATCCAGGGCGTCTACCAGTTCCGCCACATCCGCATGATCCGGCAATCCCATGTAGCCATCATTCTGTCAATGTCAGGGCCGAAATGTTGGGTCAGGACCAAAAATGTTGGTTATCGGCCGAAATGCGAAGACTGTTGAAAATTAGCCTCGCGTGTGACAAAAGGCGTGTCAAATGTGACGGGACGCGACGATCCGCTTCTACAGAATGTGATAAGAAGTAGGAAAAACAAGAACTTATTCACATTTTGGAACGCAGTTTGGGAGAGTTTGAGCCGTATTTCCGGTCAAACCGCCAGGTTCCGTACCAAAAGCCATTCCCGGCAAGACTATACCGGCAGGCTGTGAACGGCAGGGAGCCGTTTGGCAGCCTCATTGGTGAAAACAAAGGTTTTACGATGCAGGTCACCGAAACACTCAACTCCGGTCTCAAGCGCGAGATCAAGATCACCGTGCCGGCCGGTGACATGGAAGCCAAGCTGATGGCGCGGCTGTCGGACGCCCGCAACAAGGTCCGCATCAACGGCTTCCGGCCGGGCAAGGTGCCGGTGCAGCACCTGCGCAAGGTCTATGGCAAGTCGTTCATGGCCGAAGTGGTCAACGAGATCCTCAACGATTCGACACGGTCGATCATCACGGGCCGCGGCGAGAAGGCAGCCATGCAGCCCGAGGTCATCATGACCGAGGACGAGAAGGAGGCCGAGAAGATCCTGGCCGGTGGCGCCGACTTCGAATTCCGCCTCAACTACGAGGTCATTCCGGCGATCGAGATCAAGGATTTCTCCGACATCAAGGTAACGCGTCAGGTGTACGACGTGCCTGAAACCGAGATCGACGAGCAGGTCAAGCGGGTCGCCGAATCGGCACGCAGCTACGAGCCGAAGACCGGCAAGGCCGCCGAGGGCGACCGTGTGAGCATCGACTATGTCGGCAAGATCGACGGCGAGGCCTTTGCCGGCGGCGCAGGCAACGATCAGCCGCTGGTGCTGGGCTCCAAGGAATTCATTCCCGGCTTCGAGGATCAGCTCATCGGCAGCAAGGCCGGCGACGAAAAGCAGGTCACCGTGACCTTCCCCGAAAACTACCAGGCGGCGCATCTGGCAGGCAAGGAAGCCACCTTCGACGTCACCGTCAAGGAAGTGTCGAAGCCCGGCGAACTCGAAATCAACGACGAGACCGCCAAGAACCTTGGCCTGGATTCGCTGGAGCGCCTGCGTGAGATCGTGCGCGGCCAGATCGAGAACCAGTTCGGTTCGATGACGCGCCAGAAGGTCAAGCGCCAGTTGCTCGACCAACTCGACGCGGCCTATTCGTTCGAGGCACCGTCGAAGCTCGTCGAGGCCGAGTTCAACAACATCTGGGCGCAGGTCAACCGCGATCTGGAAGCGGCCGGCCGCACCTTCGCCGACGAAGAGACGACCGAGGAAGAGGCTCGCGCCGAATATATGCGCCTTGCCGAGCGCCGCGTGCGCCTTGGCCTGGTGCTGGCCGAGATCGGCGAGAAGGCTGGCGTCACCGTGTCGGACGAAGAGCTGCAGCGCGGCCTGTTCGAGCAGGTTCGCCGCTTCCCGGCCAACCAGCAGCAGGAAGCCTTCGAGTTCTACCGCAACAATCCCGAGGCGCTGAATGCGCTGCGGGCGCCGATGTTCGAGGAGAAGGTCGTCGACCACCTGCTCGGCCAGATCTCGGTCACCGACGTCAAGGTCAGCAAGGAAGAGCTGATGGCCGACGACGAGGAAGCGGAAACCACGACCAAGGCCAAGCCGGCCAAGAAAGCCGCAGCCAAGAAGGCCGACGACAAGAAGGCCGATGCCAAGTCTGGCGATGAGGCCGAAGAGCCGAAGAAGAAGGCTGCGCCTAAGAAGAAGGCGGCCGCCAAGGACGCCGAATAAGTCTCGGCACTCGATGGAATTGACGAAGGCCGCCCCCGAGGCGGCCTTTTTCGTTGCGAAACTGCAACAGGCGGCCGGCTTCTCAGGCCGTGGCACTTGGCGATACCAAGCGTTGATCACTATCTGCGCTTCTGCTGCAAATTCCTGGAGGGGGCGTTGAGCCTATTCTTCGAAACGGGGCGTGCTGTCGCCCTGACGCTCGTCCTGGCCTTCGCCTGCAATCTTGCCCCCGCCGACGCGATTGCCGGCGACTGGCGCTTCGGCACGGCTGACGATGGGCTTGTCACGGCTTCGCTCCATGCCACCAACAAGCTGATCACCGGCGGTGGCGCCTTGAGCTACAGTCCGGTCCTGACCATTGCCTGCCGGGCAGGCGGCGAACCGCGCTGGACCGAATGGCTGCAATTGAACGACGCGGTTTCGGCCAGCCGCAAGATCACGATGTCGGTTGCCGTCGACGGCGACAAGTTCGACGAGAGTTGGTCGGTCGGATCGCGCGGCAGGATGCTGGTGCTTGACGGCGCCGATGCGATCAAGCGGCTCGTTTCCGCAAGCCGGCTGTCGCTTTCCTGGCGGTTCGGACTGTTGTCAGGGCGCGGCCAGGCGGATTTCGACCTTGCGGGGTTTGAAGAGGCGGTCGAGCAGATCGCCGGGAACTGCCATACCGATCCGCCGTAACTATCGTCCTCGACCCTGGGGCGAATCCCCGAGCAGGCTTCGCAGTCCTATTTCAGCAGGCCGACCAGGACGTCGAAGGCCGCGTCGATGTCGGCGCGGATCGCCTGGCGGACGGCTTCGACATCGCGGTTGCGCAAGGCCGCGAACATCTCCTGGTGGTGCTCGTTGGCGGTCGAGTAGTTTCCGGAATCATGCAGCATGTTGAAATATGGGCTGATCTGCAGCCACAGGTTCTCGATGATGTTGAGGATGTTCTCGGACCCCGCCGCCCGGTAGATGGAGAAATGAAAGGCATAGTTGGCGCGCAGATAGGATTTGACGTCTCCCGCCGCGTTGGCCTGTTCGAGCGCATTGAGGTGCAGGCCGAGCTGGGCGATGCCCCGGTCGTCCATGCGCTCGGCCGCCCACGCGGCGGCGATCGCTTCGATCTCGAAGCGGACATTCCTGAGATCGATGAGGCGTGCGCGGCTGAGTGCGGGAATTCCGATCGAGCGGCCTGAAACAACCATCAAGGCGTTGGCCGCCGTCAGCCGCCGCAAGGCCTCCCTGACCGGCATCGGACTGACCCCGAAGGCGTCGGCCAGGCTTTGCACGGTCACCATCTCGCCAGGCACGATGCTGCCGTCGAGGATCAATTCGGTGACATGGCGATAGACCCTGTCCTGCAGTGTTTCCCTGGACAGGGGCACGATCTCGACACCAGGCTTCCTGAACGCCGCTCCGGCCATCTCCCCATCAACCTTTCCGCGCAAGGCCGCGCCACAACCCGTTCCCGGAATGCAGGGTTCCGGCAGCGGCGTCAAGCGTCCGCGACTGTCGCCTAGCCGTCAAGGCATTTCATCATTGATCTTTGATCAAATCGTGGTACGGTTTCCAATATCGGATGGCGAGGGCTAGCTTTCGTGCCCTCGGGAGGCATTCGGTCATTCGGATCGGGAGGAATTTCACATGGGTATCGGATTGAAGGTCCGGCGGCTCACGCTGCTGGCAGGCATGGCTGTATGTGCTTTTGGCATGTCCGCGGCTGACGCGGCCCAGAAGCACAAGATCTTTCTCAGCATGAGTTACATCGGCAATGACTGGCAGGCGGAGGCAGCCAATATGGTCAAGGCCATCGCGGCCCACAAAAGCCTGGCCGACAAGGTCGACCTGCAGGTCCAGGTCGCAGGACCCAATGCGCAGCGCCAGATCCAGCAGATCAATGCCATGGTACAGAGCGGCGCCGAGGCGATCGTCGTGTATCCGATCTCGCCGACGGCGCTCAACCAGGTCGTCAAGAATGCCTGCGACAAGGGCGTGAAGGTCTTTGCCTATGACGCCGAGATCACCGAGCCTTGTGCCTACAATGTCCATATCGACCAGCTGGAAGCGGGCAGGGTGACCGCCGAATGGCTCGTCAAGAAGCTCAACGGCAAGGGCAACATCATCGCCATCACCGGTGTTCCCGGAACATCCGTGGACGACCAGCGCACCAAGGCCGCCAAGGAAGTCTTCGCCAAATATCCCGACATCAAGATCGTCGGCGAGGCTGTCGGCATGTGGAGCCAGGCGGTCGCTCGAACCGAACTGTCCAAGATCCTCGCCACGCGCAGTTGGGGCGACATCAACGGCCTGTGGATGCAGGTCGGCTGCTTCACCGCCAACTCCATGCAGCTCGAGGCCGGCAAGAAGGACAGCGAACTGCTGCCTTGCGCCGGCGAGGGCTCGAATGGCGGCCGCATCCAGATGCTGCCGGAGGGGACCGAGGTCGAAGGTGCCGCTCCTCCCTATGCACCGGCGGGCGCGCAACGCATTTCCTATGCCTCGCCGCCCTATTCCGGCGCGTTGGCGTTGAAGCTTGCCGTCGAGGCGATCGAGGGCAAGGACGTGCCGAAGACCACGATCCTGCCGTTGCCGGTCGTCACCAACGAGACGATCAAGCTGTGCAACGAGGGCACCTGGGCGGAGATGAAGGCCGGCTGCAACGTCTTCAAGCCGTCACTGGTTTCCAATCCCGGCTGGTTCGCTTCGATCTTTTCGGACCAGACGCCCGAGATCGGCCTCAACGCCGCCCTCGTCGGACAGCCCGAGAACTAGCCTCCCAGGAAAACCCTGACGATGCGCGGACATCTTGTCCGTGCATCGTCGATCCGCGCTAATGCGTGTCGCCCAGAAGTGCGCAGCCCGGCGATCGAGGACATGACAGAACACCCAGCGCTTCCCGCCATCGAGATCGACGGCATCGGCAAGGCCTTCGGGCCAACGGTGGCGCTGGACGGCGTGTCGTTCCGCATCGCGCCCGGCAGCGTCCACGCACTGCTGGGCGAGAACGGAGCCGGCAAGTCGACGCTGGTGAAACTGCTGTCCGGGCTGGTGCGGCCGAGTGCCGGCCATGTCCGTGTCTTCGGCAAGGAGATCGGCTACGGCGCACCACGCGCGGCACACGCGCTGGGCGTGCAGACGGCGTTCCAGGAAATGACGCTGGTGCGCGACCTCTCGGTCCTCGACAACATGCTGATGCCTTATGCTCCGATCGGCATCTCCGGCCTGATCCGGCGCGCGGCGGCGCGCAAGGCGGTCCGTCGCCATATCGACGAGCTCGGCTTTTCCGTCGATCTCGATGCCGAGGTGGGCGAGCTCGAGCTTTCCGTGCGCCAGAAGATCGAGATCGCGCGCGCCGTCTACCGCAAGCCACGCATCCTGCTGCTCGATGAGCCGACCTCGACGCTCGCCGGTCGCGATGTCGAGTGGCTGGGCGACATCATCGCCAGACTGAAGGCGGCAGGCACCACCATCGTCTTCATCACCCATCGCATGCGCGAGGTCCGCGCTTTTTGCGACACGCTGACGATCCTGAGGAATGGCCGCCACATCGTCACCGCGCCGGTTGCCGATGTCTCGGACGCCGACGTCATCGAAAAGATCATCGGCCGCAGCATCGAACAGACCTTTCCGCCCAAGCCCGATGGCGCCCAGGCTTTCGGTCCGCCGGTCCTGGGCGTGCGTGACTTGAAGGTCGGGCGCAAGCTCGACGGCGCGAGCTTCGATCTGCGCCGCGGCGAGATCCTGGGCATTGCCGGGCTGCAGGGCATGGGCCAGCAGGACCTCTTTCTAGCCTGCTTCGGCATGGCCGAAATCACCCGCGGCGACGTCCTTGTCGACGGCCGCAAGGTCTGGCTCGGCTCTCCGGCGGATGCCTTGCTGCCCAACATGGCCATCGGCCTGGTGCCGGAGGACCGCAAATCCGAGGGCCTGTTCCTGAAACTGCCGGGCAGCCAGAACGCCACGCTGCCCGTGGTGTCGCGCTTCACACGCTTCGGCCTTGTCGATGCCGTGGCCGAGGCCCGCTCCGTCGAGGCGGCGTTCGCCACCGTCGAAGTCGACCGCCGCGCGCTGTGGACGCGGGCCGGAGCTTTTTCGGGTGGCAACCAGCAGAAGATCGCCATTGCCAAATGGCTGGTGGCGCAGAGCCGCATCCTGCTGTTGTTCGATCCGACGCGCGGCATCGACGTCGGCACCAAGCACGAGCTCTATGTGATGATGCGAAACTACGTCGCTGCCGGCGGCTCGATCCTGCTGCACTCGACCGAGATTCCCGAACTGGTCCACCAGTGCGACCGGGTCCTGGTTCTCTATGACGGGCGCATCGCGGCCGAGCTCGAAGGCGACGCCATCGCCGAGCCTGCCATCATGCGGCCGGCGCTTGGACATGGCGGGGATATAGCCGCATGAGCAGCGTTTCCCCCTCTGCTTCCGCCGGATTCGGCCTGCGCCGTGCGCTGATACGCAATCGCGGTGCACTGATCGCCGCGGGCGTCCTTGCGATCCTGCTTTTCATCGTCGACTGGATCAGCGCCGGGCCGCTGACCTATTTCGACGTGTCGTTCCTGTCGAGCGGCGGCGCGACCTCGGCGCTTGCGGCGATCGGCCAGACGATCGTGATCCTGTCGGGCGGCTTCGATCTGTCCGCCGGCGCGGTGATATCGCTGGTCAATGCCGTGCTGGCATCGAGCATGGATCCGATGGCGCCAGGCGCAAGCATCCTCTTGTGGACGGCCGTCGGCATCGGCGTCGGCATGGCGGTGGGCGCCTTCAACGGCTTCTTCATCGCGGTGCTGCGCATGCAGCCCATCGTGGTGACGCTGTCCACCATGTTCATCCTGCAAGGCGTGACGCTGCTGGTGATGGACAAGCCCGGCGGCTTCGTGTCGCCCGATCTCGGCACCTTCTATTTGGGCGACGCGATCACCGGCTGGCTGCCAATGCCGCTGGTGGTGATCGGCGTCGTCCTGCTCGCCTGGTTCTGGCTGAAGGGAACCCGTTTCGGCACGGCGCTCTATGCGGTCGGCAGCGACGCGGATTCGGCCGCCGCCGTCGGCATCAACGTCGTGCTGGTGCGCTTTGCCGTCTATGTGATCGCCGGCGGCTGCTACGGCCTTGCCGGCGTCTTCATCAGCGCCCAGACCGGCAGCGGCGACCCGCTGGTCGGCAATCCGCTGCTTCTGTCTATGTTCGCGGCGGTGGTTGTCGGCGGCACGCGCCTGGGCGGCGGGCAGGGTGGTCCGGTGGGTTCTGTGTTCGGCGCCTACATCCTGATGATGGTGGTGAACATCCTGCTGGTGCTCAATGTATCGGCCTATTATTCGACCATCGCCGAAGGCACCATCCTGGTGCTGGCGGCCCTTGCCGGATCCTTGTCTCACGCATCGGTGCTTGCCGTGCAACTGCGCGCGGCGCGAGCCCGGCTCGCCGCCTGGCGCGCGGGTATTCTGCCCTCGCAGCTTGAACCGATCGACCGGCGGCTCAAGATTGCCGGACCCTCGCATGGCAATCCCGACACAGCATCTCCGCGTCCCGCCTTCCATGTTCGCAACGCGGAGACGCTGCGCTACGCGCTGCCTGCCTATGTCTGCCTGCTCATCATCGTGGTCGTCACCCAGATCTGGCTCGGCCGCGCCATCCTCAACCCCGGTTACTGGAATTCGCTGCTGGTGCTGTCGTCCTTTCTCGCCGTGCTGGCGCTGGGACAGGGAACGGTCATCCTGACCGGCGGCCTCGATCTCTCCGTGCCGTGGACGATCGGTATTTCCGGCATCATCCTGGCCGGCATGGTCAACGGCTCCGACGCGGCACTCCTCTACGCCTTGCCTGTCGTGCTGGTGATGGCCTGTGCCATCGGCTTCGCCAATGGCTTCGGCATCGTCTATCTAGGCATCTCGCCGATCGTCATGACGCTCGCCACCAACGGCATCCTGCAAGGCTTCGCACTGCTCTATTCGCAGGGCACACCGGCCGGTTTTTCCTCGCCGATGCTGCGCTGGTTCATGACCGCCAAGCTCGGTTTCGTGACTCCGGTGGTCCTGCTGATGGTCGTCTTCGTGGTGGTGGCGGTGCTGCTGCTTGGACGCACGCCGTTCGGGCGCCGGGTCTACGGCATCGGCAATGGGCTGCGCGCGGCGCGCCTGTCCGGCATCGGCGTCGAGCGCACGTTGATCCTGGTCTATATGCTGTCGGCAGTCTGCGCCGCTGTCGTTGGCATCATGCTGACCGGCTTCTCCGGCCAGGCGAGCCTCGGCATGGGCGACGACTATCTCTTGCCGTCGATCGCCGTCGTGGTGGTGGGCGGTGCGCTGATCACCGGCGGGCGCGGCCATTATCTCGGCATGCTCGGAGGCGTGCTGCTTTTGACGGCGCTGCAGATGCTGCTGGCCGGTACCACGCTGCCCTACGCCACGAGGGCAATTCTCTACGGACTGGTCGTTCTGGGCGCCGTCATGGCGTTGCGCGAGCGGCAGTTGCAATGAAAAGGACGGAACGATGAGCGCAAAGGCACCTCAAACGGCGGACGAATTCCTGGCCGGTCTGAAAGGACAGCGCGTGCTGGTGACGGCGGGCGCCGGCGGCATTGGCTTTGCCATCGCCGACACGCTCTCGCGGCTTGGCGCGCGTGTCGTCGTCTGCGACGTTTCCGACGAGGCACTTGCTGCCGCGCCTGGCAAGATCGACCTCGTCGCGGCGGTCAAGGCCGATGTCTCGCGCGACGATGACGTCGATCGGCTGTTCGTGGCGGTTGAGAAAAAACTCGGCGGGCTGGACGCACTGATCAACAATGCCGGCATCGCCGGGCCGACCGGTGGTGTCGACGAGATCGAGCCGGATGACTGGCGTCGCTGCATCGATATCTGCCTGACCGGCCAGTTCCTGTGTGCGCGGCGCGCCGTGCCGCTGATCAAGGCGGCGGGCGGCGGCTCGATCGTGTCGATGTCATCGGCGGCCGGCCGCCACGGCTATGCCTTCCGCACGCCCTATTCGGCGGCCAAGTTCGGCGTCATCGGTTTCACCCAAAGTCTCGCCAAGGAGCTTGGGCCGCACGGCATCAGGGTCAACGCGATCCTGCCGGGCATCATCGAAGGGCCGCGCATCGAGGGCGTCATCTCGGCGCGCGCCAGGCAGGTCGGCATCAGCCACGAGGAGATGACCGCGCGCTACCTGCAGAACATTTCGCTGCGCCGCATGACCAGCCCTTATGACGTCGCCTCGATGGCCGCGTTCCTGCTGTCGGACGCCGGCATCAACATTTCCGGGCAGTCGCTCGGCGTCGACGGCAACGTCGAAACGCTCTAGGGAGGGCCGATCCATGGCAAAGGTTGCGATTGTCGGCAGCGGTTTCATCGGGCGGGCCTGGGCGATCAGCTTCGCCCGCGCCGGCCATGACGTGCGGATGTGGGACCAGTCGCCCGCCGCGACGGACGGCGCGCGCGACTACATAGAAGGCGTGCTTGGCGATCTTTCTTCGAACGACCTGCTGCGCAGGCAGTCCGTCGACACCGTGCTTGACCGCATCGCCATCGCGGCCGAACTGGAGGAGGCGCTGGCCGGGGCAATCCATGTCCAGGAGAACACGCCTGAAAACCTCGATGTGAAGCGGGAAGTGTTCTCCCTGATCGACAATCTGGCCGGCCCGCAAACGGTGATAGCCAGCTCCACCTCGGCGTTGTTGCCGTCGAAGTTCACCGACCATCTAAAGGGACGGCACCGCTGCCTGGTGGTGCATCCGATCAATCCGCCCTACCTCATTCCGGCGGCCGAGGTGGTGCCGGCGCCATGGACGTCGGTCGAGACGCTGGAAAGAACCCGCGCCTTCCTCATCGATGCCGGTCATGCGCCGTTGGTGATGAAGCGCGAGCTGGACGGCTTCATCATGAACCGCCTGCAGGGTGCCTTGCTTGAGGAAGCCTTCCGGCTCGTCGCCGACGGCTATGCCAGCGTCGAGGATGTCGACATAGGCATCCGAGACGGGTTGGCGCTGCGCTGGTCGTTCATGGGGCCGTTCGAGACCATCGACCTCAACGCTCCCGGCGGCGTGCGCGATTATGTCGATCGCTACCAGGGCATCTATTCCAACATTTTTCCGCAGATGCTGCGCCGGGTCGACTGGGCGGGCGAGGTCATGGCAACCGTCGAGGCCGAGCGCAGCAAGCGCCTGCCGAGGGAAAATCTGGGCGGGCGGCAGGTCTGGCGAGATCGCCGGCTGATGGCGCTGGCGGCACACAAGAAGAAATCGGATCAGGAGTTCGGACAATGAAAGAAACCAGCCGCAAGCCCGGCGCGACGGCGACCAGGGGCAAGGTCATCATCACCTGTGCGGTGACCGGGGCGATCCACACGCCGACCATGTCGCCCTACCTGCCGATCACGCCGGACCAGATCGCGTCGGAAGCGATCGCCGCGGCGGAGGCCGGTGCCGCGATCCTGCATCTGCACGCCCGCGACCCGGAGACGGGCAAGCCTGACCAGACGCCGGAGGCCTTTGCCCGCTTCCTGCCACGCGTCAAGCAAGGCACCAACGCCGCCATCAACATCACCACCGGCGGCAGTCCGTACATGAAGGTAGAAGAGCGCGTGCGCCCAGCCGCCCAGTTCAAACCGGAAGTCGCTTCGCTCAACATGGGCTCGATCAATTTCGGGCTCTATCACCTCGCCGATAAATACGAGACCTTCAAGTTCGACTGGGAAAAGCCGCATCTGGAGGCGACGCGCGACCTGGTCTTCCGCAACTCGTTCAAGGACATCGAGTACATTCTGGCGACCTGCTACGACAACGGCACGCGCTTCGAGTTCGAGTGCTACGACATTGCCCACCTCTACAACCTCGCGCATTTCGCCGATCGCGGGTTGGTGAAGCCGCCGTTCTTCGTGCAGTCGGTGTTCGGCCTGCTCGGTGGCATCGGCACCCATCCGGAAGACGTCGCCCATATGAAGCGCACCGCCGACCGGCTGTTCGGCGACCAGTTCCGCTGGTCGGTGCTCGGCGCGGGCGCCAGCCAACTGCGCATCGCCGCGCAATCGGCCGCACTCGGCGGCAACATCCGGGTCGGGCTGGAGGACAGCCTGTGGGCCGGCAAGGGCAAGCTCGCCAAGTCGAACGCCGAACAGGTCGTGCTGGCGCGCAAGATCATCGAGGGGCTCGGCATGGAGGTGGCGACGCCGGACGAGGCGCGCGAAATCTTGTCCCTGAAGGGTGGCGACAAGGTCGCCTTCTGAGGCCAGACCAATCACCGCGGAGAGGAGGACAGCATGAAGATCGAAGTCGTGGTGGACGTGAAGACAACCCTTGGAGAGGGTCCGCTTTGGGACGTTGAACAGGAGCGCCTTTACTGGATCGACAGTTTCGACGGGCGGGTGTTCCGGGCGACCGCCGACGGGCGCGAAATCCGCTCCTGGGACGTGCCGATGAAGATAGGCTCGATGGCGCTGCGCAAGGACGGCGGCGGCGCGGTGGTTTCGCTGCAGCGCGGCTTCCACCTGCTCGATTTTGCCACCGGTGAGGTGACGCTGATCCATGATCCGGAGCCGGACAAGCCGATGAACCGGCTGAATGACGGCAAGGTCGACCGGCACGGCCGTTTCTTCGCCGGCTCGATGGATACGATGGAGGAGGGGCCTTCAGGCGGGCTCTACCGGCTCGATCCGGATTTCTCCGTCACCCGGATCGATTCCGGCATCATCTGCTCCAATGGCCCGTGCTGGAGCCCCGACGACCGCACCTTCTACTTCGCCGACACCTGGACCGGCGAGATCTGGGCCTACGACTACGACATCGCCACCGGTACGGCCACCAACCGCCGCACCTTTACCCGCGTCGACACAAGCCGGGGCGGTGCGGCCGATGGCTCGACCGTCGACGCCGAGGGCTATCTGTGGAATGCGCTGGTCTATGACGGCAGGCTGGTGCGTTATGCGCCGGACGGCAGCATAGATCGCATTATCGACATGCCGGTGAAGAAGATCACCAGCGTCATGTTCGGCGGGCCGAAGCTCGACACGCTCTACGTCACCTCCATGGCCAAGCCGCCACTGCCGCGCTTTCCCGGCGACGGTGTCCTGCGCGGCAGCCTGTTCGCTATCACCGGCCTCGGCGTTACCGGCGTGCCGGAGCCACGATTTGGCGGGTGACCGGCCACCCGGTTCTGTGGCCTGTTAGCGGCACCATTTCTCGACGGCAATCGCAATCGCCTTTGTGCAATCGACGAGATCGCGGACCGAAACGCGCTCGTTGGGCTGATGCGCTTGCGCCGGGTCGCCCGGGCCGAAGTTGACGGTTGGTGTGTTGCCAAGGCCGGTCGGCAGGCCGATGTCGCTATGCGCGCCAAAGCCACTGAGGACCGGTGACAGATTGGCTTCCTCGACCGCCTGCTGGAAGGCGCCGACGAACGGGTTGTCCGACGGGATCTCGGCGCAGTCCGCGTCGAGAATCCATTCGACGCGGGCCGGGTGCTTTCGCAGATAGGGGTCTGCCTGGCAGACGTTGGCGATATGCTCTTCGATTTCGCGTTTGACGTTGCCACCCAGCCTGAACTCGTCATGTTCGCTCGGCAGATACTGCGCGTCGATGATGATTTCGCCGCGACCCGCCATTGAAGAAGGGTGCTCGCCGGCATTGATCTGGGTGACGATGACCTGGTTGGGCAGTTCCATCAGTGGATGGTTCTTCCTGGGATCGAACATCCAGCGCCGGTTGAGAATGTCGATGCCGTCGAGGATTTGCCGGCAAAGCTGGACGGCGTCGACAGGGCCGCTCGAGTACCAGGCATTCGGCGTGAGCTCGGCGTGGCCGCCTATGCCGTCGATGATGATCCTGCCCCACAGGATGCCGTGGCAGAGTGGTGCGATCTTGTTCGCCGTCGGTTCGGTCATGATGCCGGCGTCGGCGTGAAAGCCGCGATCGACCATGGCAAGCGAGCCCATGCCGCCGATCTCCTCATCGACCACGGTCGTGAAGACGACGTCGCCGGACAGGGGAATCTCGAGGTCCCTCAGGATCTCGACAGCCATCAGCATGCAGGCGACGCCGCCTTTCATGTCGACCGTGCCGCGGCCGTGCAGAAATCCGTCCTTGAGGACGGGCTTGAACGGATCGGTCGTCCAATGTCCGGCGGCGCCGGGGGGAACGACGTCGATATGGCCAGTGAGCATGATGGAGCGTCCACCGCCAGTGCCCTTCAGGACGCCGCCAAGGTTGGGCCGACCCTCGAATGTCCGGCCCTTGTTGGCGCCGGCACGCCCCTTGTATTTTTCGTAGAGCGCCGGGCCGTCCGGATCCCAAATGTCGGTCGAGAAGCCAAGCGCTTCGATGCGTTTTTGCAGATAGAGCTGGCAATCACGCTCGCCGGGGCCGGCTTCCTTAGGGTTGGATTTCACGATCGAGGGGAAGGCGACGAGATCGCTCAGCGTCGCGACAATACGGTCGGCACTCGCCTCGACGCGCGCGGCGATGATCTCTTCTTTGGACGGCATCATGATCTCCAACGTTGGGACAGTCGGTCGGCGAGAAGGACGAAAACCAGAAGGGCGCCGACAATCCCCACCTGCCAAACCGTGTTGATGTTCAATTGCAGAAGGCCGGTCTTCAGCGTGACCAGCAGCAGGACGGCCGCGAACACGCCGCCGACGCCGCCGCGTCCACCGGTGATGACGATGCCTCCCAACATGGCGGCGGTCAGCGATTCGAGTTCGAGGTTCTGGCCGATATTGGGCCTGCCGCTGCCGAGCCAGGCGAGCGAAACCAGACCGGCAGCGCCGGCGAGCGCGCCGCTCAGCACATAAAGAATGAAGCGCACGCGGTCGACCGGAATGCCGACCAGTTTGGCCGAGCGTTCGTTGAAGCCCATGGCGTAGATCCAACGCCCCCAGGCCGTCGAGATCAGCACCAGGCCGGCAAGGGCAAAGCACGGAATGGCAAGCGTGAGGAAGGGCATTGGAATGCCCATGACGACGCCGCGCCCCCACACAAGCAGCCACGAGGGCACGCCTGCCTGGGCGGCACCCCCGGTAACGGCAAGTGCCGCGCCGGAATAGACGAAAAATGTGCCAAGCGTCGCAATGAAGGGGAGAAGGGCGAGCCCGTTTACCAGCCATCCGTTCAATGCGCCGAGCATTGCGCCGGCGAGGATGCAGATCGCCGGCAGCAGGGTTGGTGGCAGGCCCAGCTTGAGGCAGAGCATTGCGACGATGGCCGAAAGCGAGACCGCGCCGCCGACCGAAAGGTCGATGCCGGCGCCGCCGGCCATGATGACCAGCCCTTGACCCAGGCCAACCAGCGCCAGGATCGTCGAAAACTGAAGAACGGTGGTGACGGTGCCGAGATTGAAAACCGAAGGCCTCAGCGCCAGCAGGCCGACAACCACGACCAGCCAAAGCCCACAGAGCAAGGCCAGGGTGAGGGCGGGGCCTTGCAAGTTGCGGAGTGTTTTCATGCGCGGGCTCGCTGTATCAGGCTAAGTGGCAATCGGCCGGAGATGGCCTCGAAACCGAGCACGCCGATGATGAGAACACCGGTGACCACAGGCTGCCAGAGCGAGGGGACGCCAATCAGCAGCAGTCCGTTCTGGAGGATTCGCAGGAGGAGCACGCCGAGCACGGTGCCGATCAGGCTGCATTTGCCACCCAATATGCTTGTGCCGCCGAGAATGACCGCGGCAATGGCATCCAGCGCCAGCGTGCTGCCGATGGTCATTTCCACATTACGGTAGGTGGCGACGTAGAAAGTCGCGGCAATGCCAGTCAGGACCCCGCTGATGACGAAGGTCATGAAGCGGGTCTTTATGACCGGTATTCCCGACAGCCGCGCCTTTTCCTCCGAATTGCCGATTGCCAGCAGATAGAGTCCATAGGGCGTTCGACGCAACGCCATCCAGACGATCAGATAGGCCACCGCGATCACCAAGGCAGGAACGGGGACACCAAGTATAGTGGCTGCAAGAAGATTGGTGAGGCTCGAGGGCAGGCCGGAAAGCCATTGCCCGCCGAGAAGGGCGAAGACGGCGGTGCGGTAGACGCCGAGCAGGCCGAGCGTTCCGACAATCGCCGGAACGCGGCCGAGGACGACGACGGTGGCCGTCACGCATCCCAGCAATGCCCCGACCAACGGGCCGACAACGATCGCCAGCACCGGATTGCCGTTCGCGCCGAGCACGCGGCCGATGGCAATCGCCGCGAGACCCATGACGATGCCGATCGACACATCGATGCCGCCCATGGCCAGAAGCAGGGTCATGCCAAGGCCGATCAACAGAAGTTCGACGCTGTTGCGCAGGACTGTCGCCGCATTGCCTGATGTGGCGTAGTGGGGTGATGCGACAGAAAAGATGACGATCGCCAGCAAACAGGCGACAAGCAGAGACCACTCTCGTCCGTTCATGGAGAAGACACCATTTGCAGCCTGTCGCATCGCGCTCATGTCAGGCTCAGAAGTTGAACTTGTCGACATTGTCCTTGGTGAAGACAGCCGGCGGCCCGAGCAGCAGGATGCCCTTGGCGGCATCGTAGGTGACAGGCTTTTCCAGGCCGGCGATCTTGTTTTCCGCCTCGAAGGCCTTGCCGTCGATGAGCTGCTTGCCGGCCCAGACCGTGAGATAGCCGAGCTGCTCGGGATCCCACAGCACGGTGAAGCCGAAGGCCCCGCTCTTCAGGTAGGCCCGCGCCGTGTTCGGGCTGCAGTAGCCGGCGCCGATGACGGAGCCGATCTTGCCGGCGGTCTCTATGGCCTGGGCAACGCCTGGGCATGTCGAGGATGCGACGGCAATGATGGCCTTGATATCGGGATTGGCGGCCATGAGATCGCCGGAGATCTGCGCGGCGCGCTCGGCTGTGCCGCCGGCAAATTGCGGCGCGAGCAGCTTGAGCTTCGGATATTTGGCGGCGGCTTCCTTTTGCATGAAGCCGATCCAGGCATTGAGATTGGACGCCGTCGCTTCGCCGGAGACGATGCCGATCGTTGCGTCCTCGCCGACGCGCTTGACCAACTCGTCGACGATCGTGGTGCCGAGGCCTTCGTCGGTTGCCTGGGCCACGTAGACCGCACGGCCGCTATCGGGTGCATCGCTGTCGCTGGTGAACAGTTTGATGCCCTTCGCCTTGGCGCTCTCGACCACGGGCGCGATGCTGGAGGCATCAAGAACGCTGACCGAGATCGCCTCGACGCCCTGGTCGATCAGGTTCTGCACGATCTGCAACTGGTCGACCGGATTGGTGTCGACCGGGCCGGAGTAGATGAAATCGACGCCGAGATCCTTGGCGGCGCGATTGCCGCCGGCTTCCATGGCGTTGAAATAGGGAATGCCGATCAACTGGGGTACGAAAGCGACTTTGTGCTTGTCGGCGGCGTGCGCTGCGGTTGCGACAGCGAGTGACAGAGCTGAGGCGGCGAGCACTTTCTTGAAATGTGAAAGCATTGTGGTTTGATCCTCTCTGGAAATGACGTGCGTTTCAGTTTATTTTTTCGAGCGCCCGCACGTCGGGATGAGCGCCTGTTATGAGCGAAACGACTTCCTCGTGATTGGTTTCGGTTGCCAGCCGCTCGGCCACCTTGCGGCCACGCCGGAACACCACGATCCGGTCGGCAACTTCGAAGACTTCGGAAATGTTGTGGCTGATGAGGACGACGGCACAGCCGCGCGCGGCAAGCCGCCGCGTCAATGCCAGCACCTTGCGGGTCTCGGCGACGGCCAGGGCTGCGGTTGGCTCGTCCATGATGACCAGTTTGGCGTTCAAATTGAGTGCCCTGCAGATCGCGACGGCCTGACGTTGGCCGCCCGACAGGCTTCCGACGGGCGCTTCCGGGTCGGAAATATGAGCGTCGAGCTCCCTCAGCAGACCGTCGACGCGCTGGCGCATTTCCTGTCGCTTCAGAAACGGAATGCCAAAAATGGAGCGTTTCAACTCTCGGCCGAGGAAGACGTTTTCTGCGATCGATAGGTTCTCGGAAAGCGCCAGTTCCTGGAAGATTGTCGCGATTCCCGATGAGGCCGCATCCTTGGGGGAGGAAAAGGCAACTGGATTGCCCTCGATGACGAGTTCGCCATCGCTGGGCGCATGGGCGCCTGCCAGGATCTTGATGAAGGTCGATTTGCCCGCGCCATTGTCGCCAAGCAGCGCCAGCACCTCGCCGGAGCGAATCTCCAGGTCGACA
Source organism: Mesorhizobium opportunistum WSM2075 (assembly GCF_000176035.2). Lineage (NCBI taxonomy): Bacteria > Pseudomonadati > Pseudomonadota > Alphaproteobacteria > Hyphomicrobiales > Phyllobacteriaceae > Mesorhizobium > Mesorhizobium opportunistum. Next base: position 4,132,010 of record NC_015675.1, read on the forward strand.
TTTGCCAGCGCGGTCAGTGCGCCAAAGCGCTTGGCGATGTTTCTGGCGACAAGAAAAGGTGCTGTCATGACGGTTCCTCCGGCGACTGCCGATTGGCTAGGCGGCGTTGCTCACCCAGCGCAGCACATTCTTCCAAAGGCGCGCGTAGCCCGGCCATTCGACGAAACTGTTGGGCAGCCAGTGCGGGCCGATATCCGATGTCCAGACCAGGGTGCGGCCTTTACCATGGCGCCCGGTAACCAGCAGGGGGTGACCGCCCTGGTCCTGCGGCAGCCGTGCCAGCACTTCGACATCGTCCCGGTCGCGGGCAACGACCTCGTTGGCACCAAGAAGAACGGGCCATTCACCGGTGATACCGGCAAAGAGCGGATGATCACTGGGGCCGGTGATCTCGGGCCGGAAGCCTTCTGGGATTTCAAGCCGGTCGTCATTGGGAAGGCAGGTCACCGGCAGCGCTTCCTCGACAGCCGTGCGATGCCAGCGGGCTTTGCCATCGATGCCCTGGAAGGAGAAGTAGCCGCCAATCATGATCAGACCGCCGCCGGCCAGCGTCCAGTCGCGCAGCAGCTTGAGCCGGTTGGGGACCGTCTTGCCGTGCAGCCAGACATCGGGGTGGAGCAGAAGCGAATTCGCGCCAATGTCTGAGAGGATGATCGCCGTGTATTGCGAAAGACCCTCCATGGTGAAGGGCAGCTTTTCGACGGCTTCATGGGCCGGCATGTACTCAAGATCGAATTCGCTGTCCTTCAGGGCGGCAACGAGGGGCGCTGCGCCGAGATGAAAGGTGACGCTGCCGAACTGGTCGAACCCCTTGTAGTGGGTCGCCGAACTCATCCAACTTTCGCCAACCAGAAGGACTTTTGCTTTCGCCATGATCATGCTCTCCTGATGTCGCCAGATGGCGGATGTCCAGAACCGATAAGTCTTTGATTTAGCTTGCCATCACAGCGTCGTGCGCCAAGGCGGTGACCTTGAGGGTCGCGAAATCCGCTATATAGCCCTGCGCGCCCTCGACCGTCGTCGTCAGGCTCGCGCCGATCGCGGCGTAGCGGGCGGCGGCGTCCAGCGATGCGCCATGCAGCCACAGGCTGAGGAAGATGCCGGCGAAGCTGTCACCGGCGCCGGTGGCATCGACGCGGTTGACCGGCAGTGCCGGCACCTCGATCTGCCGGCCGCCGCCCGACGGGAAGACGACCGCGCCGAATTCGCCGAGGGTGATCACGACCGTTCCGCGCTGCTTGATACGCGAGAGAATCAGCCGCGCCTCTTCGATCATGGTCGCCATCCCGGTACGAAAGCCGAAAATCTCCCGCATCATCACGTCGTTGATGAAGGTCAGGTCGATCTGTTTGACCATGTTCGCGAAGGTTTCGGGTGCGCGCGCGCTTTTGGGTAAGCCGGCCGAATGCAGGCTCACCTTCCAGCCGGCCTGATGGAAGCGTTCGATTGATGCCGTCATCGTCTCATAATGAAAACCTTCGATATGAAGGCAGGCCGGACGCTGCTCGGGCTGGATGTCCAGATTGGCGGTCAGGTCGACCTCACCCAGTTCGAACGGTTCGCTGATGATGGTGCGGCTGCCGTTGCGCTCGATGATGACGATCGCCTGTGAGAGCCGGTTGTTGGGCGTGCTGCGGATGGGGAGGGCGTGGACACCCAGTTTGGAGAGCTCGCCCAGCGCCCAGTCGCTCTCGGCGTCCCTGCCGACTGCCGTTGCCAGTTCCACGTCAAGGGCGTAGGGCGACCCAACGCCGGCGGCGGCAACCGCGAGATTGGCAGCTGGTCCGCCCAGCGCCTTTTCGATATGGCTTGCGGTGATCCGGTCGTCACGATGAGGCAGCACGTCGACTCGACACAGGAAGTCGACACTCACGCGGCCGGCGACCAGAAGCCTTGGCAGGTGATCGAGATTTTTCGGCCTGCGGGGCCCGCGGCCGGGCAGCGAACGCGCGAAGGAACTAGGCCGGTACATCAATGCGGCAACCGCCTTCTCGATGCGTGCGCGTGTGTCGTCCCTGAGGCCGGCGGTTCCATTGATGAAGTTCGAAACCGTGCCGATGGAGACACCGGCGGCTCGTGCGACATCCGCTATGGTAGGGCGCTTGCGTTGCAAGTGCATGGTTCCAATTGAAGCGTTTCAAACGGTAGCAGTGGATGCGCGACGCCTCAACGAAATGATTTTCTAAAGAATTGAAGTTTTCTCATGTTAACTGGAAGGCTGATCCCGGAAGATGGGGATGGTTGGATTGCTCTTTCGAGGATTGAACGATTTTCAAATTTCCTGCATTTCGTTCGAGCGTGACGCTTGACCGGCGCTTGTCGCAGCACCTCCAGCAACTCGGCCGACATCTGCCGCGCCGAATGGCCTTGGGCGTTCCGCTACGACCAGAAACAACAATGCCGCCGGGCGAACCCGACGGCATCATCTTTGACCAATAAGGGTAATATCGTTTTGGTGAACGCCTTAAGGCGTCGTTTCCGCTTCGATCTTGGTAGCCGTCTGGTCGATCTTGTCGGCAAGGACGCCTTGGGCCCAAGTCGTGACCTCGGCGTCTATGGGCTTGTTGGCCATGTTTGCCAGCGCCGCGTCGAGTGATGCCTGATCGGTGCCGACGGTGGCCGTGGCAGCTGCTGCCTCAGCTTCGGCGGCGGCCGCGTTGGCGTCGGCGACAACGGCCGTCTGAGCCGTGATCTGCTTATTCAAGGCCTGGATCTGTGTGGCGTTGGCGACAGGGTCCAGGCCGGCCAGCTGCGTATTCAGGTCATCCAGTTTGGCCTGGGCCGCTGCCGCTGTGGCTGCCGCCGTCTCAGCCGCGGCTTGCGCGACCTTGGCTTTCGCGGATTGCGTCACGAATGCCTGAACACCGGCGAACTTCTTGCTCTTGGAGTTCATATAGGCGTTTATGTTGCGCTGCAGAGAGTTCAGCCGGCCAAGCTTGGCGTGGATGTTCTTTTCCTTGGTCACCGACGAGACCTGCGTGCTCGTGTCGACCGTCGTGTTCTTTTGCGCCTTGGCTACCTGCCCCGGGGCCGACGAGGACTTGCCATGCGAAGCGCCGCTGTTGCCGTGCGTGGCGCCTGCATTGCCACCGCCGTTGCCGTTGCCACCGCCGTTACCACCGCCATTGCCACCGCCGTTACCGCCGCCATTGCCACCGCCGTGCCCGTTGCCACCAGCGAGCGCCGGAGATGCCAGGAGCGCCAGTGAGGCAAGGGCAGCAAACAGAGTTTTTCGGGTTGTCATGGTAACCTCCTCGAGGAATCGCCATCCGCCCGACAGCTAAGAAAGCGTCGTATGAGAAATCGCTAATTCTACAGAGTAAACTTTAGACAAATGCCGTATCAATACGCGAGCCCGCAGCCAGCAGACGCGGTAACGGTTTGATAATACAAAGAAATCAGCGCCATAAAGCCGATGCAGTACTGAAGTCCCATGTCGGCGGGACCTTGGTCCTAGTTGCCAACCGCGGCACTACTACGCCCAGCGCGAACGCCTGGTTTCGTCTTGGCGTAGACGACTTCACGACGTGTGTTTTGTTGCCCTAGATCAGCAGCAAACCTTTCATCGAGGCGTGGCCTTTGCGCCCGATGATGATGTGGTCATGGACGGCGATGCCGAGGGGCTTGGCCGTATCGATGATCTGTTTGGTCATCTCGATGTCCGCGCGCGATGGCGTCGGGTCGCCTGACGGGTGATTGTGGACCAGGATAATCGCGGTCGCTGACAATTCGAGTGCCCGCTTGACCACTTCCCTGGGATAGACGGGCGTGTGATCGACCGTGCCCGTCTGCTGCACCTCGTCGACGATCAGCGTGTTCTTCTTGTCGAGGAACAGGATGCGGAACTGCTCGCGCGCCTCGAAAGCCATGGCCGAACGGCAATAATCGAGAAGCTGCTGCCATGAGGAGAGGATCTCGCGGCCGTGGATCTCGCTGCGCGCCATGCGCTGCGCGGTCGCCGCGACGATCTTCAGGTCGAGCGCCACCGTGGGGCCAATGCCCTTGACCTCCTGCAGCAGCCCGACGGGCGCGCCAAGCACTTCGGCCAGCGTGCCGAAGCGCGCCAGCAGCGCCTTGGCGGCCGGCTTGGTGTCGGCGCGCGGGATCAGCCGGAAGAGCAAAAGTTCCAAAAGCTCGTAGTCGGGCAGGGCGTCGGGACCGGCCGAGGCAAAGCGCTCGCGCAAACGGTCGCGATGGCCGAGATAGTGCGGCTTCTCCTCGATCGCCGGCCTGGCCTTCGCGGCCGGCCGGGCCGGCACCTCGGAGAAGAAACTCCGCTCGTCGTCGTCGCTTGCCTTGCCCATCCGCCCCCGCATCCGGCAATCAATCGGGCAAAGCCGTCGCCCGAAATGTCAAGAATATCAGGCCGGCAGACCGGGGCGGTCGAGTTTGTTCGGCGAGAGCGTGAAAATCTCGCAGCCCGTGTCGGTCACCCCGATCGTGTGCTCGTACTGCGCCGAAAGCGAGCGGTCGCGCGTCACGGCCGTCCAGCCATCCGACAGGACCTTCACATGCGGGCGGCCGAGATTGATCATCGGCTCGATGGTGAAGATCATGCCGGGCCGCATTTCCACGCCTTCATTGGCGTTGCCATAGTGCAGGATGTTCGGGGCGTCGTGGAAGAGCTGGCCGACGCCATGGCCGCAGAAATCACGCACCACCGAGCAGCGCTCCGCCTCGGCATAGGTCTGGATGGCGGCGCCGATGGCGCCGGTGCGTGCGCCCGGCCTGACTGCCGCGATGCCGCGCATCAGGCATTCATGGGTGACCTCGAGCAGACGTTCCGCCGCTCGCTTGATGGTGCCGACCGGATACATGCGCGAGGAATCGCCGTGCCAGCCCTCGAGGATGTAGGTGACGTCGATGTTGACGATGTCGCCATCCTTCAACGGCTTGCTGTCGGGAATGCCATGGCAGACGACGTGGTTGATCGAGGTGCACGATGACTTGGTGTAGCCGCGATAGTTGAGTGTCGCCGGCAGTGCGCCGTGATCCATGCCGAATTCGAAGACGAAGCGGTCGATCGTGTCCGTGGTGACGCCGGGAGCGACCATCGGCACCAATTCGTCCAGACAGCGCGCGGTGAGGTCGCATGCCCTGCGCATGCCGGCAAAACCTTCCTCGCCATAGAGGCGGATCTGGCCGGTGTTTCTGAGTGGTGCCGTGGCGGCGTCGAGATAGGTGACCATTTTGTCCGTATAGAGCTGGGGCGCTGCAAGAGTGCTGGCGTGAAGATGCCACCAGATTTGGCACTTGGGGGCGCAAGGTTCAAGGAAGAACTGCCTGATACGGCCCGCGCCGCCGGGATATTCGTCTGGTTGGTGCGATCTCTTGCCGGTTTTGCACGGCTGCTTTCCCTTCTGGCCGTCATGCGCTAGGGCCGCCCGAGCGGGTCAGATCGCGCGAAGCGTCGCTGATGGCAGCCTGCTCATGGGCCACCTCCGCAGTGACGACACATTTGCATGGCACAAAACCGCCAAGGCAACTTTTGACGACGAACGGCGTTGCTTGGGCGACGCCAGTTCGGGAGATGACGGATGGACAGATTGCAGTTCGAGGTGCCGGTGCGCATTGCGCAAGGCCCTGGCTTGCCCGTCGAGGAGATCTATAGCGTCGAGCAGGCACTCGACTTTCTCCAGGACTGGCCGGCACGCCGGCAGGGACCGGTGTACCAGAAAGCCTTCAATGCCTGTTTTGGCGCCACGGTGGACGTGGTCAAGACCGAGGATGCCTGCCGGGCATTCATGGCGTTCTGCCGTGTCACCGGATTGATGGCCGGCGACATGCTGGCTCCGCGCAAGCGCGGCGGCGAGGCGAGGGCACTGCAGGCCTGAGGGCCATAGCGGTTGTCACAGGCAATAACCGCCTAAACACGCGGCCATGCGATGGCCGGGGCGCTGCACACTTATCATCCTGCAGCCAACCCACGAAGACGCGTCGACGGCGTCGTTAAGCTTCCGTTTCCACCTTAACGGCTACGCCATTGCTGTTCAGCGATGGTTGATTCGTTGCGTCAGTTCAGGGTTCGGAAGATGTCCTCAGAAAAAGTTCGTGCGTTCCCGATCGACCGTCAGGTATTCCTGGTCCGGGAAGTTGCCGCCAGGCTCGATAGCCTGCAAGGCGAAACTGCCGCCTCGTTCTGGAGGGCAAAAGCGGCGGAGTTGCTCGATCTCGTGGTCGGATCGGGAAGGGATAAAGCCGCAGCCACCGATGAAGTACGCAGGTTCTTCCTGGCCGTGCAAAGAGAACTGTTGGCCGGAGTGACGGCTCAGCCGGCGCCAGTTCTTTCCGCCTGAAGCAAGGTTTTTTCCTGGCGGGGGATGAACCAGCGGGCGGATGTCTGCACGCCATTGCTATCTGATTGACGTATCCCGCGCCGTGCCTTTTCCGTCGTATGGATCAGTGAAATTTTTACCAAAGACGTCAACAACCTTTAAACTTCTTACCGCTACTACCAGTTGCATGGCCTCGTGGCGGAGCGGCTACGCTAGAGACGGCAAATCTCGGAAGCCTCGGTTCGATTCCGAGGCGAGGCCTCCAATCTCCCCAAGCAAGTAACTGGACGGCGGGATTCGGCTGCAAGCTTGAAACGCGCGCGGCTTGATCGAGGCGGCCTAGGATCGTTAGCGACGTCCAAGCGCCGAATCCTGTCCCTACTCCGAAGGTCGATATTCACGGCCGCTGTTGAGGTAGCGGGGTCGTCATGGCGATGGTGAACTGCCTTGCATATACCCGCTCTTTTGCCGCCGCGGATTGATCGAGTTGCTGCGCGTTGGCGGCCTGAGAGGCCGTCGAGGCGAAGAAGACCGTCTGGGTTAGAAGGGCCGAAAAGACGGCGACCTGGACCAGCACAGCAGTCAAAGCGATCTTTTTGAGCATGCCAGAGAACGCGGCAGCCTGTCCCAGGTTCCCGGCTCTCGCATTCGCCCGCTGCCTCACGGTGGCGGGTTTTTCAATGGCTGGAGTTCGATTTGCCTTTGGCCAATTGGACAGATGAGAGGAGTTGTCAGCCAAGTGCTTGAAAAGTCTGGTACGCCCAAGGGGAATCGAACCCCTGTTACCGCCGTGAAAGGGCGGTGTCCTGACCGCTAGACGATGGGCGCGCTCAGATGAAAGCGGCTTATACTGGCGTTGCGCGCAACCGGCAACCCGTCAGGTGCCGCCTTGGACAACTTTTTTCCGGCCCGCCAAATCAGCGATTTCATCAGCATCGGCAAGGTGTTGCTATCTGTCCGGCCGCCCGCCATGCCAGGGTCTCCGCGAAGGAGCTTCGCCTGAGTGACGACTTTGCCGCTAGCCGTCGCCACCGCCGCTGCGTCGGCGGCAGCGCCAGTTCCAGTCGCGCTCGGGGCCGACGTCCACGTGGACCGATTCGGTGTGGCAATAGGTGCCAACGCCGCCGCGGCCGGGCATCGTCCTGATGTAGCTCGCCAGCTCCCATTTGGAGACGCCGGGCACCTGGATGTCGGCGGCGGCGCAGTACATGTGCAGTGAATTCTTGGCGCCGTTGGCGCGACGGTTGCGGGCCGGGTCGCGATAGCCCGAGGTCACCATCATCTTGCGGCCGTAGTGGCCCTCGATCGTCTTCAGCACGCGAACCAGCGACGGCTTCAGGCAAGCGACGTCGACGCTTTCGTTCTGCTTCAGCAAGCCATTGGGCGCGAGACGGGCCATGCCAGCGGCGGACGCGACCTGGTAGGAGCCGCCCGAGCCTTCGTCCTCGTTGAGATCGACGTCACTTTCGTCGTCGATGCCGGATTTTCGCTTGATCTCGAACAGGGCGGTCTGGCGCACGCCGGGCAAGGCATCGCTGCCGGTGATGTGGCCGGCTTCATCCCCCGTAGAAGCCAATTGTATCGGTTTTGCCGTGGAATCGGCCGAGGCCAACGTGATGATCGGCTTTGCCGCCGCCGGCGCCGGCTTGGCTTGTACGGCCGGCTGCTCGCCCGATCGCGCGTTGATCAGCGGAGCGGGCGCCGCCGAAGCGGGCGTGGCGCCGAACATCGAGGCCAGGAAGCCTTTTTTCTTGGGCGCCTCGGCTTGCGGCATTTCCCCGGCGGTCACATAGACGGGATTGTTCATCGCCGGTGCCGCGGCCGGCTTCGTCACGCCGGCATCGGCGGCGGCGATCTTCTGGGCGACAGCATCGGTCCGTTGCGCCGTCTGGGCGGGCTGCTGCAGGGCCTGCGGTGTTTGTCCCGCGATGGTTTCAACGCCGGCCGGCATCGTCAGCGGAAACGCGGCCTGGGGCTTGGCCACCGGCACGTAGGCGACCTTTTCCGGCAGCGCCGTATCGCTTTCGCTCATCACGGTCGTCTGCGTGGTCGCCATCTGAGACGACGAATCGACGCCGGCGGCCGGTTTGCCGGAGGAGGTATTGATGTCCGATGCGGAGGCATTGTAGCCGGGCATTCCGACCGACATCGTCTGGTCGCCGGCCGATGTGCAGGAGGCCAGGAGCACGGAGCAGAGCGCTGCCACAATGGCGCGGCGTTCTCCCTTTGCGAGGCTCCATCCTGCTGATTTCAAAGTCAAATTCCCCCTCGATGCCCGGTCGGTGTGTCCTTGGCGCGGAACCAAGATATCCGCGTCGAGGTGACTTTGTCTCCGATCCGGAAACGAGACCTGTGTCAAATCCGCAAGCCTGGAGGTATTTTTGCAGGGATCGCCGAATTACGGCCGCTTGAAGGTTGACGACACCATTTCGCCCGCTTTTACCGGGCCGTCAACTCACCAGACATTACAGTCCGTTACACACGCACCTTCACATAGGTGCCGGGAGCATCGCCCAAGGTTTTCATATGCTTGCCGGGTTTGCGGGCAGGCACGCGGGTGTTGTCCTTGGCCTCTATCCAGCTTTGCCAATGCGGCCACCAGGAGCCTGGATGGTCGGTGGCGGCGGCAATCCATTGGTTGAAATCGCCCGCCGGCGGGCCGCCGGTCCAGTACTGATACTTGTTGGACGCAGGTGGATTGACGACGCCGGCGATATGGCCGGAGCCCGCCATCACATACTCGACCTTGCCACCGAAATATTTCGAGCCGAGGAAGACTGACAGGGCCGGCGCGATGTGATCTTCCCTCGAGGCGAGGTTGTAGATCGGAATGGTGACATCGCCGAGCGAGACTGTGTGGCCCGCCAGTTCCATCGTGCCGCGCGAGAGGTTGTTCTCGAGATAGCAGTTGCGCAGGTAGAAAGAGTGGTTGGCGGCCGCCATGCGGGTGGAGTCGGCATTCCAGTAGAGCAGGTCGAAGGGCAGGGGATCCTTGCCGCGCATGTAGTTGTTGACGACATAGGGCCAGATCAGGTCTCCGGAGCGCAGCATGTTGAAGGCGGTCGCCATCTTGGTGCCGTCGAGATAGCCCTTTTCGTTCATCGACTTTTCCACCGCCGCGACCTGTTCCTCGTCGACGAACACTTTCAGGTCGCCGGCATAGGTGAAATCGACCTGCGTGGTGAAGAAGGTCGCCGACTTGATGCGGTCGTCCCCTTCCTTGGCCATCAGTGCCAGGGCGGCCGCCAGCAGCGTGCCGCCGACGCAATAGCCGATCGCGTTGACGTCGCGCTCGCCGGTCGCCTTCTCGATCGTGTCGAGGCCGTATTGCAGGCCTTCCCGGATATAGGCTTCCCAGCTCTTGGCGCCATGGCGTTCGTCCGGATTGATCCAGGAGATGACGAAGACGGTGTGGCCTTGCTCGATCGCCCAGCGGATGAAGGATTTCTGCGGGTTGAGGTCGAGTATGTAGAACTTGTTGATCCAGGGCGGGCAGATCAGCAGCGGTCGTTTCAGCACCGTCTCGGTCGCCGGATCATACTGGATGATCTCGGCCACATCGCTGCGGCCGACCACCTTGCCGGGCGTGGTGGCGATGTTCCTGCCGATCTCGAAGGGCGAATAGTCCGCCTGACGCAGCTTCAGGTCGCCCTTGCCGGCGGCGATGTCCTCGGCCAGCATCTTCATGCCGCGCACCAGGTTCTCGCCGTTCGAGGCAACGGTTTCGCGAAACAGTTCCGGGTTGGTCAGGATGAAATTCGACGGCGAGATGGCGTTGGATACCTGCTTGACGTAGAAGCTGGCCTTGTGGCGGGTGTGCTCGTCCAGACCTTCGGCGTGCTCGACCAGTTCGGACGCCCAGCGCGAGGTGACGAGATAGGCCTGCTTGAGAAAATCGAAGAAGGCGTTGCGGCCCCATTCCGGATCCTGGAAACGCTTGTCGCCGCGCTCCGGCTTGACGGCATCGTCGGCGCCCTCGGCGCTGGGGCTGACGCGCTGGATGGCGTTCGCCCAAACGGTCATGTAGCCGGCGAACAGCCGCGTCTGCGCTTCGAGCGCGCGCTGCGGGTCGGCAAGCCAGTATTCGCTGAGCTTGGAGAAGGTCTTGACCATGTCGACGACGGGTTCGGCGACGTGGTCACGCACTTCGCCCCTTTCGCGCGGTTCGGCCCAGGCGGAGGCCGCCTTGCCGGCCTGCTCGACCATGCGCGCCATATTCAACGCGAAGCGTTCCGGATCCTTCACCAGATATTGCTCGACGGTCGAAGGCTCGTCATCTTCCGCTTTGCCCGAATCGGGTGTTTTGGACATGGTTCGCGGGGTTCCTCCCGAAGCGTTTTCTTGACATATTAACATGGGACATCCGGCAGGGTCCAATCTCGCTCTACCCCGGCTGCCAAGGAAACAATATGACGATTAAGATTGGCGAGACTGTTTTTTTTGACGCCGGACGCTTTTGCCGCATCGGCGCGGCGATCGTGCTGCTGGGCATTGCCGGGTGTTCGAGCACCAATACCAGCGGACCGGTGCCGCTGGCGACGGATGCGGGCCCAAAGGACACAGGCTCCTTTCCGAACCTGAACATCAAACCGCAAGTGGCGGCCCAACAGTTCACGGAAGCGGAGAGGAACGCCAAGCTTGCCGAACTGAAGGCCGATGAGAATGCGCAGGGCGCCAAAGGCGGCGCTGCCAACGTCTCCAATCAGGCGGCGCTGTCGGACCTGGCGAAGAAACACGGTCCCCAGACATTGAAGCAGATCGAGGGCAAATGCGATCCCGCCCTCGACCCTACCTGCAAATGAGTATATAGCGCGCGCCCAACGCCTCGGATGTCCGGGGCCCTTCGATGTCTGGAACTGCCATGGAAGAATTTCACAAGGTCCGCCGGCTTCCGCCCTATGTCTTCGAGCAGGTCAACCGGCTCAAGGCCAGCGCCCGTTCGCGCGGCGCCGACATCATCGACCTCGGCATGGGCAATCCGGACCTGCCGACGCCAAAGGCCATCGTCGACAAATTGTGCGAGGTGGTGCGCGATCCGCGCACGCATCGTTATTCCTCCTCGCGCGGCATTCCGGGGCTGCGCCGCGCCCAGGCCGCCTACTATCAACGCCGCTTCGGCGTGAAGCTCAACCCCGACACGCAAGTGGTGGCCACGCTCGGCTCGAAGGAAGGCTTCGCCAACATGGCGCAGGCGATCACCGCGCCCGGCGACGTGATCCTGTGTCCCAATCCGACCTATCCGATCCACGCCTTCGGCTTCATCATGTCGGGCGGCGTCATCCGCTCGCTGCAGGTCGAGCCCGATGACGGCTTCATCCCGGCGCTGGAACGCGGTGTCCGGCACTCGATCCCGAAGCCGCTGGCGCTGATCCTCAATTATCCGTCGAACCCAACGGCGCTGGTCGCTTCGCTCGATTTCTACAAGGACGTGGTAGCCTTCGCCAAGAAGAACGACATCATCATCCTGTCCGACCTTGCCTATTCGGAGATTTATTTCGACGGCAACCCGCCGCCTTCGGTGCTGCAGGTCCCCGGTGCCATCGATATCTGCGTCGAGTTCACCTCGATGTCGAAGACCTTCTCCATGCCCGGCTGGCGCATGGGCTTTGCCGTCGGCAACGAGCGGCTGATCTCGGCGCTGACGCGGGTGAAATCCTATCTCGACTACGGCGCCTTCACGCCGATCCAGGTGGCGGCGGCGCACGCGCTCAACGGCGACGGCGCCGATATCGCCGAAGTCCGCGACATCTACCACAAGCGCCGCGACGTGATGGTCGATGCCTTCGGGCGCGCCGGCTGGACCATTCCGGCCCCGGCCGCCTCGATGTTCGCCTGGGCGCCGATCCCGGAGCCGTTCCGCCATCTCGGCTCGCTCGAATTCTCCAAGCTGCTGATCGAGCACGCCGACGTGGCGGTGGCGCCCGGTGTCGGCTTTGGCGAACATGGCGACGATTTCGTGCGTGTCGCGCTGGTCGAGAACGAGCACCGGATCCGGCAGGCGGCGCGCAACATCAAGCGCTTCCTATCGACCAGCGCCAAGCAGCCCAACAATGTGGTGCCGCTTTCCGCCCACCGGTAAATACAATTCCGATCTGATTTGAGGGACGTCGCCTTCCATGGCTGAAGCATTGCGTGTTGGAATTGCCGGACTTGGCACGGTCGGCGCGTCCGTGGCGCGCGTGCTGCGCGACAAGGCGGCGGAACTGACCCGGCAATGCGGGCGCGACATCATTGTGTCGGCGGTTTCGGCGCGCGACCAGAAACGCGACCGCGGCGTCGATCTCGGTTCGGCAAAATGGTTCGACGATCCGGTCATGATGGCGCAGACGGCCGACATCGACGTGTTCGTCGAACTGATCGGCGGCGACGAAGGTCCGGCGCGGTCGTCGGTGAAGGCGGCGCTCGAAGCGGGTCGCCATGTCGTCACCGCCAACAAGGCGCTGCTCGCCAAGCATGGTGTGGCACTTGCCGAGATCGCCGAGAAGAAGGGCGTGCTGCTCAACTACGAGGCAGCGGTGGCCGGCGGCATTCCCGTCATCAAGACGATGCGCGAAGCGATGGCCGGCAATTCGGTCACCCGCGTGTTCGGCATCCTCAACGGCACCTGCAACTATATCCTGACCCGCATGGAGGCCGAGGGCATCTCGTTCGACGCCTGCCTGAAGGATGCGCAGCGGCTGGGCTATGCCGAGGCCGACCCGACCTTCGACATCGAGGGCCACGACACCGCACACAAGCTGTCGATCCTGACCAGCCTTGCCTTCGGCACGAAGATCGCTGCCAACGACATCTACATGGAAGGCATTTCCAACATCACCCAGGCCGACATCCGCGCGGCCGGCGATCTCGGCTACCGGATCAAGCTGCTCGGCGTCGCCCAGCGCACCGAAAGCGGCATCGAGCAGCGCGTGCATCCGACCATGGTGCCGACCGCTTCGGTCATCGCGCAGGTGCATGGCGTCACCAATGCGGTGGCGATCGAGACCGACATCCTCGGCGAGCTGCTGCTTTCAGGCCCCGGCGCCGGCGGCAACGCCACCGCCTCGGCCGTCATCGGCGACATCGCCGACATCGCCAAGAGCCGGCCGGGCTTCCAGCATGGGCCCGTCTTCGGCCGGCCGGCGAAGGAGTTGAGGCCCTACAAGAAGGCGCAGATGCGCAGCCATGCCGGCGGCTACTTCATCCGGCTGACCGTGCACGATCGCATCGGCGTGTTCGCCGCGATCGCCAAGCGCATGGCCGACAACGACATTTCGCTGGAATCGATCGTCCAGCAGGCGATCGGCGGCGAGGCGGTGGCACAGAAGACGGTGATCCTCGTCACCCACGAGACGACAGAGGCGGCCGTGCGCAAAGCCGTCGACGGCATCACCAAGGACGGCCACCTGACCGACAAGCCGCAGGTCATCCGCATCGAGCGGGCTGGATAGCGCCGCGCCATCGCGCCTTGGTTTGGTTCGGGTCGGTGCCGGGGGCGGGATTGCCGGAACCAATCCTTGCCGGCGTCGTTCTCCTGAGGTCCCCAAACCGAAGGAACCGCAATGGCCGAAGCATCGAAATCCGATAGCCCTCAAATCGACGATGTCCAGAAGACGCTGGAAAAGCAGATCGCCGAACTGCGCAAGGAGATCACCAAGATCAACAAGAGCATCTCGGCGCGCGGTGCCGAAATGCTCGACGATGCCAGCGAGCAGGCTTCCGATTTCTACGAGACGGCGGCATCCCGCGCATCGCGGACGGCACAGCAGTTGCGAAGCCAGGCCCAGGCGGTTTCGGAAGTTGCGCGCGAAAATCCCGGCACGACGACCGCCGTGGTTGGCGTCATCGGCCTGCTCGGCTTTCTCGCCGGCCTGGCCGTCGGCCAATCGATGAACGATACGTCGCGCCGCTGGTATTGACGGTGCCGGTACTCAGCCGGCGTTGCCGGCTCGTTTCCCTGCTTCAGGAAATCATTTCAAGGAGGGTACCATGGCTTCGTCCGCGCTGATCGGCATCCTGATCACGTTCCTCGTCATCATTCTCGTCCTCTATTTGGTGCAACGCCTGCCGCTCGACGCCAGGATGAGACAGATCGTCCAGATCATCGTCATCATCATAGGCATCGTTTCGCTGCTCAAATATCTCGCGGTTTTCTAGGCTGCGAAGGGCAGGGATTTTCCCGTTTCATGCCGGCTTGGTCCCCGTCGGCAGGGCCGGCATCTGTTTCAAAAATTCTGTTTAATCGATTGATATTGCTGTATTTTCGATAAAATCGCCCGGCTGGTCTTGCCGTTGTCATGCTCGTTTGACAAAACAGGCGTGCCTCCGGCGGGAGGCGGCCTATCAACGAGGATTTGCCGAAATGAACGTGGCCCAGAACATCGTCGCCGGCCTTGACCGGATACTCACCATGGAACTGGTGCGCGTCACCGAACGGGCCGCCGTCGCGGCCGCCAGGCTGCGCGGCCGTGGCGACGAGAAGGCGGCCGACCAGGTTGCCGTGGACGCCATGCGCCAGGAACTGAACCGGCTTGCGATCAAGGGCACGGTGGTGATCGGCGAGGGCGAGCGGGACGAGGCGCCGATGCTTTACATCGGCGAGGAGGTCGGCACCGGCAAAGGTCCGGCGGTCGACATCGCGCTCGATCCGCTCGAGGGCACGACGATCTGCGCCAAGAACCTGCCGAACGCGCTCGCCGTCATCGCGATCGCCGAGAAGGGCAGCCTTTTGTTCGCGCCCGACGTCTATATGGACAAGATCGCCATCGGTCCGGGTTATGCCGAAGGCGTCATCGACATCGATGCCTCGCCGGCCGACAACATCGCCAGCCTCGCCAGAGCCAAGGGCGTCGCTGTCTCCGACATCACGGCCTGCATCCTCGACCGGCCGCGCCATGCCAGGCTGATCGACGCCGTGCGCGCCACCGGAGCCGCGATCCGGCTGATTGGCGACGGCGACGTCGCCGGCGTCATCCACACCACCGACGCGGAAGAAACCGGCATCGATATCTATCTCGGCATCGGGGGTGCGCCGGAAGGTGTTCTGGCTGCGGCGGCGCTGCGTTGCACCGGCGGCCAGATGCAGGGCCGGCTGATCCTCGACACGCCCGAAAAGATCGCACGCGCGGCGAAGATGGGCATTTCCGATCCGAAGCGCGTCTATCGGGCTCAAGACATGGCGCGCGGCGATGTGCTGTTCGCGGCCACCGGCGTCACCGACGGCAACATGCTGGCGGGGGTCAAGTTCGGCCGCACCACCATCACCACCCATACGATCGTGCTGCGCTCGTCGTCGCGAACCGTGCGCGAGATCAAGGCCCGGCACCAGGATCTGGATAAGTTCTAGACCAGCTTGCGAAGCCACGTCACAGTTGCTAGCCATTCAGGGGCGAGTCTGAAGCTGGCCGCAAGGATTTGACGATGAAGGCGTTCGACTGGCACGCGGATCCGATTTCGCGTGCCACTCTCATTACGAAATCCTATCAACACCCAGAATGTGCGCCGCTTTCTCACCCGCGAATGCGGCGATGCGTTCAGGTTCGATCGGCCTTTCATGGCCTGGCTCAAGGACGGTCGGGAAAAGACGATGGGGGACGCAGCCGACGAATGGATCCGGCGCCAGGCTGAAAAGCGGAAAGCGTAGTTTTTCTTGAATTGTCCCGCGACGTCTGCCGCCGTGAAGCTTGGTTTTGCCCGCCTTCGGCCTATCCTGCACCGAACTATGAGTCGGCAAAGCGCATGATGGGCGAAAGGCGCCTCTTCCTCGATGTCAGGCAGTCGGCCACCGGTCTCGCCTGGGAGCATCGGCTGACCGAACGGCAGGACATGATCGCGCTCGCGATTGCGCAAGGCCATGGGGTGCCCGACATCGTCGCGCGCGTGCTGGCCGGACGCGGCGTTACCGCCGATGAGACCGAGCGGTTTCTCGACCCGACGATCCGCGACCTGTTGCCGGATCCGGCATCGCTGACCGACATGGACAGGGCAGCGGCCCGCATCGCGGCGGCGGTGATGGCCAAGGAAAAGGTGGCGATCTTCGGCGACTACGATGTCGACGGCGCCGCCTCGTCCGCCTTGCTGAAGCGGTTCCTGACGCATTTCTCGGTGCCGTCGGAAATCTACATTCCGGATCGCATCTTCGAGGGCTATGGCCCTAATCCCGATGCCATGCGCGAACTCGTCTCGCGTGGCGCGACGCTGATCGTCACCGTCGATTGCGGCACCAACAGTGCCGTTTCCGTCGATGCGGCCAACGCGGCTGGCGCCGATGTGGTGGTGCTGGATCACCATCAGGTTGGCGGCGCCTTGCCGGCGGCGATTGCCGTCGTCAATCCCAACCGCGACGATGACCTTTCCGGGCAGGGCCATCTCTGCGCCGCCGGTGTCGTCTTCCTTGCCCTGGTGCAGACTGCAAGGGTCCTGCGCGGCCTGACCGACGCGCCGCCGCCGGACCTGCTTTCGCTGCTCGATCTCGCGGCACTTGCCACCGTGTGCGACGTGGTGCCGCTTACCGGCGTCAACCGCGCCTTCGTGGTCAAGGGGCTGCAGGTTGCGCGCCAGCAGAAGAATGAGGGGCTGGCGGCACTGGCGCGGGTTTCGCGCATCGGCGAACCAATCAGCACCTTTCATCTCGCCTATCTGATCGGTCCCCGCATCAATGCCGGCGGACGCATCGGCGATGCGGCACTCGGCAGCCGGCTGCTTGCGACCGACGATCCGGTCGAGGCCCGCACCATCGCCGAGACGCTCGACCGGCTCAACCAGGAGCGGCAGCTGATGGAGCAGGAGATGCTGGCGGCGGCCCGCGCCGAGGCCGATGCCGAGCTTGCCGGCGGCAGCGGTCCGGCGATCGTCGTTACCGCCAGCAACAACTGGCATCCCGGCATTGTCGGCCTGCTCGCCTCGCGGCTGAAGGATCACGCGCGCCGACCGGCTTTCGCCATCGCCTTCAATGCCGTGGGCATAGGTACCGGTTCGGGCCGTTCGGTGTCGGGCTTCGACCTCGGCCGGCTTGTGCGCGAAGCCGCCACTGCCGGGCTGATCGTCAAGGGCGGCGGCCATGGCATGGCGGCCGGCATCACCGTGGAGCGCGCCAGGCTCGGCGAGCTCAGGGCGTTCTTCGAGGAACGGGCGGCCGCCGACGTGTTTCGGCTGCAGGACGAGGAAAGCCTCGCGATCGACGGCGCGCTTGCCGCCGAAGGCGCGACGCTCGGCCTGCTCGATGCGCTGGAAAAGGCGGGGCCATTCGGCGCCGGCCACGTGGCGCCGGTTTTCGTGCTGCCGCGGCATCGGCTGGCCGACGCCCGGTCGGTCGGCACCAACCACATCCGCTGCGAATTACAATCCGACAGCGGCGGCCGCATCCAGGCGATCGCCTTTCGCGCGGTCGACACGGTGCTGGGCGAATTCCTGTTCAAGAACCGCGGCAAGACGGTGCACGTCGCCGGCTCGCTGTCGGGCAATCACTGGAACGGCAACCGCACGGTGCAGTTCCGCATCATCGACGCTGCGCGGGCGTAACAGCACCGGAGGCCGCGGAATTCAGCTGGCCGGCGCATAACGCAGCAGCGTCACGCCCTGGGTCAGGCTTTCCGTGCCAAGCGGTCTCAGCGTCAGCGATTGGCCGGGCTGGAAGTATGGCTTGCCGGCGCCAAGCACGACGGGATGCATGTAAAGCCTGAATTCGTCGACGAGACCGGCACGTGACAAGGAGGCGGCGAGATCGGCGCCGCCGAGGATGACGAGGCCGTCCGTCTCGGCCTTGAGCGACCTTACGGTGGTCCCGGCATCGCCATTCACCAGCCGGGCGTTCGGTCCGACCTCTCGGAGCGTGGTCGAGAATACGATTTTTGGCGTCTCTCGCCACGCGCAGGCAAAATCCCGCTCGACCTCGGTGTCGCCGGTCTCGCGGTCAGGGCTGTCCCAGAAGCGCATCATCTCGTACATGCGTCGTCCGGCTAGGACGACCGAGGCCCGTCGCATCATGTCGTTGAAATGCTGGTGCAGCTCTGCCTCGGGAACGGGCAGAGCGATGTCCCCGTCCGGTCCGGCTATGTAGCCATCCAAGGACGTCAGCATGGAATAGACGATCTTGGCCATCCGCGTGCCTCCGTTCCATCTCTTGTAAACGAGCATAACCATTGCGTTTTGCAATCGGTTTGTCTCGTAGAGGCAAAATGGAATCGACGTAAAGCCGGTCGGACGAAGCATCTCCCTGGACATGAGATGCAGCGGCGCCTTCAAGCGATTGACGTATTCTAAGCCAGAACCGTCTGAAGCCGGGCCAGTTCGCCGATCTGCGCCATGGTCGCCTGGTAGCCGAGCTGGATCGCCTCGTCGGCACGGTGGAACTCGGTCAGGCCGATATGGCTAAGCTTGGGCTGCAGCGACATGTCGGGCGGATCGCCGGCAAGCCTGGCGCGCGAAATGCGGTCCTGGATGATGTTGAAGGCCTCGACCATGACGCCGGTGATGCCAAGCCGCGTCTGATGCGACTGGCGCTCCGGATCCGGTTGACCGACCCGCGGCGCGTCCTTTTCGACAACCAGTTCGCCGGCGCTGTGTTTTATCACTGCGGCACGGCCGAACAGGTCGTAGTGAAGATTGACCGCCACGACCAGCGGCTGCTCGTAGGCTCGGCAGACCGACACCGGGACCGGATTGACCAGCGCGCCATCGACCAGCACGCGGCCATTGCAATTCACCGGCTCGAACACGCCAGGCAGTGCATAGGAAGCGCGCATGGCTGTGATCAGTGAGCCGCTCGACAGCCAGATTTCGTGGCCAGTGCGGATTTCGGAAGTGACGGCGACGAACGGCTTGGGCAGGTCCTCGAAGCGAACGCCCGCCACATGTTCGCGCAGGCGCGCATCGAGTTTCATGCCGCCGAACAGGCCGCTGCCGCGCAAATTGAGATCGAGCAGGCCGAAGATGCGCCGCCTCGTAAGGCTGCGGGCGAACTCTTCCAGCTCGTCCAGTTTGCCGGCGAGATAACAGCCGCCGACCAGTGCGCCTATCGAGGTGCCGGCGATCATCGACACTTCAATGCCGGCCTCATCGAGCGCGCGCAGCACGCCGATATGGGCCCAGCCTCTGGCGCAACCACCGCCAAGGGCGAGCGAAATGCCTGTTTTCCTGGGAGATTTGGTTTCGGATGCGCCACCGGGCGAGGACAGGCCGTTGGCCTCCCTGACATCTGGTCTGTTACGCAATGACGCCCACTCGAGCATCATGATCTCCCTTGTCCCATGTCCTTTGTAGCGGAAGGACGTTTGAGAATAGTGAACATGGGTGGTTTGTGAATATTGAATGGTTCACAGAGGCTTCCGATACGTCTCTTCCGCATCGAACAGCGGCTTGCTGCCATCGTCGGCAAGGGTCCCCTTGCCATCGACCAGCCCCACCGTCCGATAAAAGCAAGAACGCCGGCCCGTGTGACAGGTTGCGTCGTGGCCCAACACTTTGACGCGCAACCATATGGCGTCCTGGTCACAATCCGTGAGCATCTCGACGACATGCTGGAGATTGCCCGAGGTTTCGCCCTTTTTCCAAAGTGCGTTGCGCGACCGCGACCAGTAGTGCGCGATGCCTGTTTCCAGCGTCAGCGCCAGCGCTTGCGCGTTCATGTGCGCGACCATCAAAAGCATACCGTCGGCGGCATCAGTGACGACGACGGTCACAAGGCCCGAGGCATCGAAGCGCGGTGAAAACACCGCGCCTTCTTCCAAGGCCTTCTTGTCTGACGGAGCTTTTGGAAATTCCAGTGCCGACATCGCCGATGTATTTTCCTGTTCGACCATGACTTATCCCGAAAACCGGTTTCCACTTTTCGGGATCATGGTCGGGCGATGCCGGTGACGGGGCTTATATCCCGCCGCCGCGCACCATGGTGACAAAACGAACCTGCTCCTCGGGCGTGTCCTTGAAGACGCCGGTGAAGGTGGAGGTCAGCGTGGTGGAGCCTTGCTTGCGGATGCCGCGCATGGCCATGCACATGTGCTCGGCCTCGATCATGACGGCGACGCCGCGAGGATTGAGCACGTCCTGGATGACGCCGGCGATCTGCGCGGTCAGGGCTTCCTGCGTCTGCAGGCGATGGGCAAAGATATCGACGACGCGCGCGATCTTGGACAGGCCGACGACCTTGCCGTCCGGCAGATAGCCGACATGCGCCTTGCCGATGATCGGCACCATGTGGTGCTCGCAATGCGAATGGAACTGGATATCCTTGACGATGACGAGATCATCATAGCCAGCGACTTCCTCGAAGGTGCGGCCGAGTTCCTCCGCGGGGCACATGTCGTAGCCGCCGAACATTTCGCGATAGGCCTTGGCCACGCGCTTGGGCGTGTCGACCAGTCCCTCGCGATCCGGATTGTCGCCGGTCCAGCGCAGCAATGTGCGCACGGCGGCCTCGACTTCGGCTTCGCTCGGCCGGTCGGTGACCGGCTTTTCCATGTAGGCGGACTGGGGCATGAGTTTCTTGATGACGGCATCCATAAAAAGGCGTCTCCCGTAGTTCCTCTCACAGGAGGAACGAGTTGAACGGACCACGACCTTTCGGTGTCGGAAACTCGCCCCGTTTCCAGCCCCGTAAGCGGCGTGAACTTCCCGGCAAGGACATTGGCTTGCGCAGCCTTGTCGATACCGATCTGCCAGCATTATATAAGGTCATGGCGAGCGAAAGGAAGACACGGCAGCGGCAATCGCTGTTCGCTTGGCGGCGATGGATTGGAAAATAATGATCAACGATGTCTACAATGCGAAAATTCTCGGTTTTGCCGGAAATATCGCGCGCATCGGCCGGCTCGATCACCCCGACGCGACCGCAAAAGCCCATTCCAAGCTGTGTGGGTCGACCGTCACCGTCGACCTCAAGATGCAGGACGGCGTGGTCACCGACTTCGCCCATGACGTGAAGGCGTGCGCGCTCGGCCAGGCCTCGTCCTCGATCATGGCGCAGCATGTCGTCGGCGCGAATGCCGGGGAATTGCGCGCGGTGCGCGAGACCATGCTGAAGATGTTGAAGGAAAATGGCGAGCCGCCCGACGGGCGCTTCGCCGACCTGAAGTATCTGGAACCGGTGCGCGACTACAAGGCACGCCATGCCTCGACCATGCTGACCTTCGACGCCGTGGTCGACGCCATCGGCCAGATCGAGAAGAAGCGCGCCGAAGAAGCGGCTTAGGTTTCGCTGGAAGCGCGCCTGCTTTCGGCGAATTCGCTTCTAACCCAGTCGGCGAAGGCCAAGGCCGGCTCCGAGAGATCACGCAGACTTCTGGCCACCAGCCAATAGGCGCCTGACGCGACGTCGATGTCGAATGGCTTGATCAGTGCGCCGGATGCGACTTCTCCACCGATCTGCAAGAGATCGCCGAGCGCTACGCCATGTCCAAGCAAGGCGGCCTGCTTTGAAAGCGATGCGTCCGCCAGCATGGGGCCTCGCGCGGGTATGGCATCGGGCGGCACGCCGGCTGCCTCGAACCAGCGTGTCCATCCCTGGCGATTTTCCTCATGCAAAAGTGTGTAGTTGGCAAGGTCGATCGGCTTCTCAAGAGGAGGGCCTGAGGCAAGCAGAGCCGGCGACAGGACCGGGGAGTCAACCGTCGAGGCAAGCCGCTCGGCCTGGCTGCGGGGCCACGAGGAAGCGTAGGCGCTGAAGCGAAGGGCGAGTTCAGGCTGACCGCTGCGGAATTCGATCAGTCTGGGATCGACTTCGAGGGACACGTCGATATCGGGCCGCATCTGGCGAAACCGGTTGAGCCGGGGGACCAGCCAAACCGATGCCAGCGACGGCTCGACGCTGACACGAACCACGGACTGCGCCGGAATCGCGACCAATTCCGAAAGCAATTTGTCGATGTCGTCGAAACTCCTGACCAATTGGGAAAGCAGCCGCCGGCCTGCATCCGTCAGTTCGACGCGGCGGTGATGGCGTTCGAACAGGGGCTGGTGCAGGAAGGTTTCGAGCTCGCGGATCTGTCGGCTGATCGCCGCCTGCGAAACGAAAAGTTCTTCGGCCGCGCGGCTGAAGCTCAGAAGACGGCCGGCAGCCTCGAAACTCCTCAGTGCCGTCAGGGGAAGTCGTCCACGCTTCATTCGTATAATCTCAAGTTATCCGAAGTGGAAATTATACTCGTTTGAAGGCGAAGGCCAGCGGCGGTCTAATCCGTGTCGAAGGAGACACGGGTCATGATCCAGTTCCTGAGCATCTTCGGCGATGTCATGCGGATCGCAACGTTTCAGTGGCGCGAGGAGAGGCAGCACGCAAAGCGATGTGAAGAGCCGGCCAGCCTTGACCGGTGGACACATGCGGCCGACCGGCAGCCATTTCGCCGTTTCCGTTCGTGACAGCAAGGCGGTGGGATTGCGTTCTCCCGCACATGCCCACATCTATCGCGTGGAAACGCGATACGGAGACAGCAGTGGGCGACCGGCACGGGCATGTGCATCCAGCGGAACCGCCGAGGCGCGGCCGCAACTGGTCCGGCCCGTGGCGCAAGACGCCTGGCCGTCTCCTCGGCACGTCGATCGTACGCCTCTACCAGCTGACGCTGTCCGGCTTTGTCGGCAACTCCTGCCGCCATCTGCCGACCTGTTCGGAATACGCGCATGAGGCGATCGCCAGGCATGGCCTGTGGGCCGGCGGCTGGATGGGATTTTTCCGGGTGCTGCGCTGTGGGCCATTCGGCACGCATGGCGTCGACCTCGTGCCGGAAGTGCTGGCGGATCGTTATGTCTGGTTCATGCCCTGGCGGTATTGGCGGATCGGCAAGAAACGCCGGGAAGTGCAGGGGTGATTGTGCCGATGCGCTAATACGGCCGTTTTTACGATCCGGTAGGGTTAACGCAAGCCTGCACAAAGACTGCGCATTTGAGACAAAATCGAGACAAGAGACCTCGCTAAGCCGCTCGCGAACATCCTTCTGGAGCGAGCAGCACATGCGCAATTTCGACCGTCTTCCCTTCATCTTCGCCGGCATCCTTTTCCTGCTTGCCTGGCTGCTGGGATTTCCGATGCGCGCGCAATCGGCGCCACTTGGCGATGTGCAGTGCACGCTGATCGCCGATGCGGCGAGCGGCAAGACGCTTTACCAGGATGGCATCTGCGATCAGCGGTTCAGCCCGGCCTCGACATTCAAGGTGCCGCTCTCGCTGATCGGCTACGATGCCGGGATCCTGAGCGGCGAGCACACGCCGGCCTGGGACTACAAGCCCGAATTCAAAGCGGTGAAACGGGATCAAAAGACCGTCGATCCGGTGATCTGGGAGCGGGACTCGATCATCTGGTACTCGCGGGAGATCACCCGCCGGCTCGGCAACGAGAAATTTGCCGGCTATGTCTCGAAACTCGGTTACGGCAACAGCGACGTGTCCGGCAATCCCGGCAAGGACGATAGCTTGACCCATTCCTGGGTGAACTCCTCGCTCAAGATCACGCCGGTCGAGCAGGTCGATTTCCTGCGCAAGCTGCTTGCCCGCCAACTGCCGGTGTCGGCCAAGGCATATGACATGACATCGGCCATCATCCCGACGTTCCAGGCCGGGGGCTGGACCGTGCAGGGCAAGACCGGCAGCACCAGGCTTGGCGGTGACGCGGACAAGGACAAGCGCTCGCTGGGCTGGTTCGTTGGCTGGGCGAAAAAGGACGGCCGCCAGATTGTCTTCGCGCGGCTGGTCGTCGATGCCACCCGCACCGACATGCCCAAGGGACTGAAGACCCGGGCCGCGTTCCTGAAGGATCTGCCGCTGCTGGTGAAATAGATCGGTCAGGTGCTCCGGCGCGCACGGATGATGTGGCCGCCGGAGTTGGCTGTCCTTTCCATCGGAGTTCTGGAAAGGCGAGCGGCGATATCGCTGCTCTCGAGATCCTCGGTCTCGTCGAAGCCGAGGCCGCGGAGAGATTGTGCCAGCTCACCGGGAACGAAGAAGCTGATCCATGGCTCCCCGACAGCGGCAACGCGTGCCGCGTGGAAAGCCAGGGCAGCCTGGCCCGCCGCATCGCGGTTCTCAACCGGTTCGCTGTAGTCGAACACCACCTCCGAGCGGGGAATACCGGCTATCCAGGACAGCGTCTTGAAGATCGCTTCCTTCGTCAGGTAGGGGACGACCCCCAGCCAGATGAAGAAGCTCGGTTCGGTCGACTGCAAACCGGCCGCGGCCAATTCCGCTGACAGGCTCTGCCGCTCGAACTCGACCGGCACGAACGTCGTGGCGGATGGTTCGGCAAGACCAGCATTGGCAATGCATTTGCGTTTCCAGGCCTGCGTCGCCGGGTGGTCGACTTCGAACACGCTGAGATCCGGATACGGATTGCGCAGCGAAAACGTGTCGAGGCCGGCGCCAAGTACGACGAGTTGCCGAACGCCGCGACGAACCGCCGCCGCCAGCCAGTCCTCGGCGAACCGGGCGCGCGCGCTCACGAACAGGCGCATGCGCCGGCGGCGCTCGTCTTCCTGCTCAAGCTCCTGTGCCGTGGGAGCCGCTTCACCCAGTATCGCGATCGCGTAAGGATCGCGAAACAGCCCCGCCTGCGGTGAAAACTGATGCAGGGCCCTTATGCGTGCGACGCCAAGGGCGGTTCGGCTGGGTGTAGCGTCTTCCATGCTGATGATTCCAGTTGGTGTCGTGCCTTTTCGCAAGGCTCTGCGACATCTGTAGCGACGTTTCCTGACGGTTGCGCCAATTGCCGCTCTTTACCTGACGCGGCACTGCCTCTAAAACCCGCCCGCTGCCGGTTGTCCATGTGATTTGGCGCATCCGGCTTTACCCACGACCACCCGCGCTCGTTTGCGGGACTGGATAGGAGATACACATGCTGAATTCCGTTTCCCTGACATTTCCCGATGGCTCCGTCCGCGACTACGACGCGGCGATGACCGGTGCGGGCCTTGCCGAATCGATCTCGAAGTCGCTGGCCAAGAAGGCCGTCGCCTACGCCATCGACGGCACCGTGCGCGATCTCTCCGACCCGCTCGGCAAGTCCGGCAAGGTCGAGATCATCACCCGCGACGATGCGCGCGCCCTTGAGCTCATCCGCCACGACACCGCGCATGTGCTGGCGGAAGCCGTGCAGGAATTGTGGCCGGGGACGCAGGTGACGATCGGGCCGGTGATCGAGAACGGATTCTATTACGACTTCGCCCGCAACGAGCCGTTCACCCCCGACGATTTCCCGGTGATCGAGAAGAAGATGCGCGAGATCATTGCGCGCAACAAGCCGTTCACCAAGGAAGTCTGGTCGCGCGAGCAGGCGAAAAAAGTGTTTGCCGACAAGGGCGAACGCTACAAGCTCGAGCTGATCGACGCCATTCCCGAAGACCAGGATCTCAAGATCTACGCGCAGGGCGACTGGTTCGATCTATGCCGCGGTCCGCACATGGCCTCGACCGGCCAGATCGGCAACGCCTTCAAACTGATGAAGGTGGCCGGTGCCTATTGGCGCGGCGACTCGAACAACCCGATGCTGACCCGCATCTACGGCACGGCCTGGGCCGACCAGGCGCAGCTCGATGCCTACCAGACGATGCTGGAGGAAGCCGAGAAGCGCGACCACCGCAAGCTCGGCCGTGAGATGGACCTGTTCCATTTCCAGGAAGAGGGGCCAGGCGTCGTCTTCTGGCACGCCAAGGGCTGGAAGATGTTCCAGAACCTGGTCAACTACATGCGCCGCCGCCTCGACGAGCAGGGCTACCAGGAGGTCAACGCACCACAGGTGCTCGACAAGAGCCTGTGGGAGACGTCGGGCCACTGGGGCTGGTATCGCGACGCGATGTTCAAGGTGACGGTCGCCGGCGACGACACCGACGACGACCGCGTCTTCGCGCTGAAGCCGATGAACTGCCCGGGCCACGTGCAGATTTTCAAGCATGGGTTGAAGTCATACCGCGATCTGCCCGTAAAACTTGCGGAATTCGGCAATGTGCATCGCTACGAACCGTCAGGTGCGCTGCACGGGCTGATGCGCGTGCGCGGCTTCACGCAGGACGATGCGCACATCTTCTGCACCGAGGAACAACTCGCGGCGGAATGCCTGCGCATCAACGACCTGATCCTGTCGACCTACGCCGATTTCGGTTTTGAAGAGGTCAGCGTGAAGCTGTCGACGCGGCCAGACAAGCGCGTCGGCACGGATGAGGCTTGGGATCATGCCGAGGCGATCATGGGCAACGTTCTGGAGACGATCAGGACGCGCTCGGGCAACCGCATCAAGACCTCGATCAATCCGGGCGAGGGCGCCTTCTACGGGCCGAAGTTCGAATATGTGCTCAAGGATGCCATCGGCCGCGAATGGCAGTGCGGCACCACGCAGGTCGACTTCAACCTGCCGGAGCGTTTCGGCGCCTTCTACATCGGCTCGGATTCGGAGAAGAAGCAGCCCGTCATGGTGCACCGCGCCATCTGCGGTTCGATGGAGCGTTTTCTCGGCATCCTGATCGAGAACTACTCCGGCCATTTCCCGCTGTGGTTCGCACCGCTGCAGGTGGTGGTGGCGACGATCACGTCGGAGGCGGACGGCTATGCGACCGAAGTGGTGGCAAAGCTGAAGGCGGCCGGACTTCTGGCGGAAGCCGACCTGCGCAACGAGAAGATCAACTACAAGGTCCGCGAACATTCGCTGGCCAAGGTCCCGGTCATTCTCGTCTGCGGCAAGCGCGAGGCGGAGGAACAGACGGTCAATATCCGCCGGCTCGGCTCACGCGACCAGCAATCGCTTGGCCTTGCCGAGGCGATCGCACAGCTGACCGAGGAAGCGATCACACCCGATCGCCGCCGCAAGCGCGCTGCCTGATTTGAACAGCCCTTCCGGTCATGGCGGTGGAGTGCTCCACCGCCATTTTCATATCCCTGTCACGGCGACCCTGTAACGAGCCCCATGCTCAAGCTGAAATTGCGCGAACGGCCCTTTCCCGAACTTTCCTACGCCAACCCGCGCCAGCCGGCGCTGGCGCGCTGGTTCATTCATTCGGTCGAAGGCCTGTCGGGCCGTGATCGTTTCGCGGCACTCTATGATTTCTGGCGCCGCCAGGTGGTGCCAAGCGGCGAGCGGGTGTTCAGCCGCATGATGGAACTGATCGACGTCGGTGTGCGGACCGCCGATCAATGGCCGCCGGCGCAATTGCCCGACACACCACTCGTGATCGTCGCCAACCATCCGTTCGGCATCGGCGACGGCATTGCGGTGCTTTCGCTGGCCGAGCAGTTGGGGCGGCCTTTCCGGGTGATGATCCACAAGGATTTGCTCAAGATCCGCGAGATGGAGCCTTATTCGCTGCCGATCGACTTTTCCGAGACCAAGGACGCGCTGAAGAACAACATGGCCGTGCGCCATGAGGCAGTGCGGCTGCTCAGGGAAGGCGTCACCATCGTGGTGTTTCCGGCCGGCGGCGTCGCCACAGCGCCAAAAGGGTTTGGCCGGGCGCGCGACCTGCCGTGGAAGATGTTTCCGGCCCGTCTCGTCCAGGAGGCGAAAGCATCGGTCATTCCAATGCATTTTTCCGGGCAGAACGGCAGGCTGTTCCATCTGGTCAGCGGCCCGATGAACATGGCCGAGCGCGATGGCCGTGTGGCCAAATTCGTCGGCAAGGCGTCGCTGACCCTGCGCACGTCGCTGCTGATCCGCGAGTTCGCACGGCTGTCGGGCAAGGCGATCGACGTGCGCGTTGGCGATGTGCTGCGCTGGAGCGAGTTGGAGCCTTTGCGCGATCGCAAGCTGCTGCTCGAGCGTCTCTATCGCGGTGTGTTCGATCTGGCGCCGACACAGCCGCGCCGCCGGATTCCGTTCCTGCCGGCGCGAACGAAGCTGGCTGCTTAAGGCTAGTCCGCGCCTTCTTCAGGATCCATTGCTGCAGCCTCGGTGGCAAGAACCTCGATTTCCTGGTTCTGTCCGCCGACGACCGTGAAGTCCTTCTGGTAGATGCGGTCGCGGTTCTTGGCGATGATGGTGTAGTCGCCCTCGGCAAGCACCATCGAGGCGAAGGCGCCGACGGTCTCCTTGATCGGATCGCCGGATTCGTTGAGCAGCGACCACGAGGTATCGGCGATTGCCTCGCCGCCCGATTCGCGCACCAGCTTCATCGTGATTTCGGCGGCATGGTGCTCGACGGTGGCCTCGGTCAGCTTGCCGGCCTCGACGCGGATGTCGGAGCGGATGACCGCGTTGACCGCGCCGTAGGTCGATACGACATGGTAGATGCCGGCGTTGAGCCGCACGACGCTGTTGGGCTCGACGTCGGGGATGATCAGCGCGCGGTCGCCATTGGCCTCCGCCGTGCCCTCGTAGATCGAGAAGCGCAGCTTTTTCGGCGGAATGCGCACGCCGCCGGACAGCACCGCGTCGAGCTTCAAGCCGCCGGCGTCGAGCACCAGGCTTTCGCGCTTGGCTTCCTTGCCGACCGTGATGCGCTTGGTGGCGCCGGCCCGGCCGTAGGACGCATGGACCAGATAGCTGCCCGGTTCGAGCTGGAAGACGGCGTTGCCGCCATGCGCGGAGGCGACCATCGGCAATTTGCCGTTGACGGCCTCAGGCTTGAAGACACGCCAGACCAGGCCACGGGTGATATCGGCGCCTTTGTCGGTCAACTGGGCCGACAGAGTGATGGCGCCACCGCCGCCAAGCGCCAGCGAGGTTTCGCTCTTGGGCGTCGCATAGCTCGAAATTCCGGGAAGTTTCAGGTCGCCGACGCCGTCCTTTTCCTGTGCGGCAGCCATGGTGACCGGCAGCAGGAACAGCGCGGCGCAGAGCCGGACCAGGAAAAGACGCAGTCGCCCCTCAAACATGCCTTGCGTTGAAGCCCATGGCGGTGGCAATTTCAAGGCTTAAGAGTCCGATCCACGACTCTTCAGTCCGGCGCTTGCGCGCCTTTGCCCGAGCCGCCCGACTTCCCGATGGTGCGCTTCAGCTCAAAACAGAGTGTTCAGGAGACTTGCGCCCATGGCGTCGCCGATCATCGACTTCCTGCTGACCCGAAATTCAGCGCCGATTCCGGAGCTCAAGGAGCCAGCGCCTGGTGACGCCGATATCGCAACGATGATCGCTGCCGCCACGCGCGTGCCCGACCATGGCCGGCTCGAACCCTGGCGCTTCATCCTCTATCGCGGCGATGTCCGCATCGAGATCGGCAAGAAGTTGGCCGACCTTGCCGAGCAGCGGGAAGGACCGTTGCCCGAAGGCCGCCGCAACCAGGAACTGGCGCGATTCTCGCGGGCGCCGCTGGTGATCGGCGTGGTATCGGCGCCGAAGGAGAATCCGAAAATCCCGCAATGGGAGATGTTCCTGTCGGGCGGCATGGCGGCGATGAACCTGATGATTGCGGCCAATGCGCTGGGGTATGGCACCAACATGATCAGCAACTGGTATTCCGATGTCGCGGAGGGCAGGGCGATCCTCGGACTGGCGCCGCAGGAGCGTGTCGTCGGCTTCGTCCACATCGGCTCTTATGCCGGCCCGGCGCCGGAGCGGCCCCGGCCCGATCCCGCAAAGCTCTATGCCGATTACTCAGGGCCTTGGGCGGGCTGAATGTTCTACGAGCCATCGAAGGGGCACGGACTGCCGCACGATCCCTCCAAGGCGATCGTGGCGCCGCGCCCGATCGGCTGGATATCGACGCTGAACAAAGCGGGCGAGATCAATCTCGCGCCATACTCTTTCTTCAATGCGGTTTCGACGCGGCCGTTCATCGTCTGGTTTTCCTCGGAGGGCGAGAAGGACAGCGCCTCCTTTGCCCAGGAAACCGGCGAGTTCGTTGCCAATCTCGTCGGCCGCGATCTCGCGGACAAGATGAACTACACCTCCGTCAACGCGCCGCGCGGCGTCAACGAGTTCGTCTATGCCGACCTTGCAATGGCGCCTTGCCGTCTAGTCGCGCCGCCGCGCGTGGCAGTAGCACCCGCCGCGCTGGAATGCCGGGTGACGGAAGTCTTTCGGCCGCGGGCGCTGGATGGATCGCCGACGAGCGCTGTCGTCGTCGCCGGCGAAGTGGTCGGCGTGCACATCGACGATGCCTTTCTGAAGGACGGCCTGTTCGACATCACCAAGGCCGGCAATGTCGCTCGTCTCGGCTATATGGACTATGCCAGCGTCGACGAAGTCTTTTCGATGCGCCGGCCGCGCTGGGGCCAGGAATAAGGGCCTTCCAACTTGTTCGTTACCGCGCCTTGCCGGCATTCGTTCGCCGCGCCGTCATAACGGCCCGCACATAACCGGGCTCCCCGATGCGAATGCTTCCGTCGGGAAGGCCGAGTATGCGGTCCAGGGCTATCTCGTAGAGCCTGACGCGTTTCTCCAGGGTTTCGATCGCCACATCCATGTCGGCGTCGCTGCCGCCGGCGAATGCCTTGGCCACCACGTCATGTGTGGCCGTGCCGAACTGCATGACGATGTCGGCGACCCCCTCCGGATCGAAGGTCCTGAAAGTGCCGTCTTCGACGCCTTGCCGGATGATCCTGACCAGCAGGGGCGAAAACGACGCGCTGGCGGCCAGGTTGATGCGGTGGAAGAGCACAAGGTTTTCAGGCCGAAACAGCGTCTCGAACAGAGCCCAGGCTTCCGGCGCGGTTTCGATCTTGGCCCGCCGCGACTGGGCGAGCAGGCTGTTCAGGCGGCCAAGCGGGTCGAGGTTGGGATCGTCGAGTATCTCCTGGACCCCGGCCATCGCCTGCCTTGCGAAACGCTCGGCCAGCGCCACCAGAAGAGCGTCCTTGGACGCGAAGTAGTGGTAGAAGGCGCCTTTTGAGACGCCGGCAGCCGCAATCACGTCGTTGAGGCTCGCTCTGTCGTAACCCCGCGTCAGGAACAGGGCCTGGGCATGGTCCAGGAGTTCTTCTCGCCTGAGTTCTGGATGCTTGATGACGCGGGGCATGGCGAAACCTTCTGCATGCGATGGCCTTTCCCGTCCAGTACGGAATGGCCGACGCTCGCTTGAATTATAGACCACTGGTCGGTATGATAAACCACTGGTCTATTCCAGCCAATGCCGGCGGGGGCATATCGTGGAAGGTTGATGATGATCACGAAATTGATTCTTCAGACATTCATCTGGTTCGGCATCATGGGCGCCTTGCTCTTCCTGTCGGCCGGGACGCTGGCCTGGCCGGGCGCCTGGGTCTACCTGGTGATGATGGTGGGGCTCAGTCTCACCTTGGGCCTGGCGCTGGCCCGGCGCGACCCCGGCCTGATGAACGAGCGGCTAAGCGCTCCCATCCAGAAGAATCAGACCGCGGCCGACAAGATCCTGCTGTCCATCCTTCTGCTCGGCATCTTCGGCTGGCAAATCTTCATGGGGTTCGATTTCCGCTTCGGCTGGTCGGCGGTTCCGGTCTGGGGACAGGTGGTCGGCGCGCTGGTCCTGATAATCGGAATCTGGATCTCCTATTTGACGATGCTCGAGAACAGTTTCGCGGCGCCGGTGGTAAAAATCCAGGACGAGCGCGGGCAGCGCGTGATCACCACGGGGCCTTACAGTTACGTCCGCCACCCGATGTATGCCGGCGCCATCCTGTTCTTCGCCGGCACGGCTCTGCTGCTTGGCTCGTGGTGGGGGCTGGCGTTGGTGCTCGTGTTCATCGTTCTCCTGGCCATCCGCACCTTCATCGAAGAGAAAACGCTTCGCACCGGCCTGCGCGGCTATGACGACTATGCAACGCAAGTCCGCTACCGCCTGATCCCTATGGTCTGGTAGCGTTCAGGCGGAAATGCCTACCCCCTTCGCCCGGTCCGCCATCGCGGCGGCTTTCTTGGTCGCGAGCGCGCGAAAAGCGATTCCCCTTCATTTGAACACAGGCTAAGACAGCGGCTTCGGCGATGCGTTGGGTTGGCGCATCGACCTTGGGGATAGTGCGGGGCACCGGCAACATGAAGAAGCGAGACACGCTGGGAACCCGGCTGCGCTACGGGTTCGACAAGAGCATGGCCGCAGGCCCGATCGCGCTGATCGGTTGGCTCGCGGTCGTTTCCCTGCTGATCATCATCGCCGCCGCGGCTTTGCTTGCGGTGACCCGCATCGCACCGGAGGGCGGCGAGCCGCTGAACTTTTTCGAAGCGTTCTGGGAATCGCTGATGCGCACGCTCGATTCCGGCACGATGGGCGGTGATACCGGCTGGGCTTTCCGTCTCGTCATGCTGGTCGTCACGCTGGCCGGCATCTTTGTCGTGTCGGCCCTCATCGGCGTGCTCAGCGCCGGCGTCGACGGCAAGCTCGATGAATTGCGCAAGGGCCGTTCGCGCGTGCTGGAGGCCGATCACACCATCATCCTCAACTGGTCGCCGTCGATCTTCGACGTCATCTCCGAACTGGTCATTGCCAATGCCAGCCGGCGCCGTCCACGCATCGTCGTCATGGCCAATATGGACAAGGTCGCGATGGAGGACGAAATCGCGGCCAAGGTCGGCAAACTGGGCAATACGCGCATCATCTGCCGCAGCGGCGATCCGACCGATCTCTACGACCTGGCCATCGTCAACCCGCAGACCTCGCGGTCGGTCATCGTGCTGTCGCCGGAAGGCGACGATCCGGATTCGCAGGTCATCAAGACAGTGCTGGCGCTGGTCAACGACCCGAACCGCCGCGCCGACCCCTACAACATCGCCGCCGAGATCCGTGATGGCAAGAATGCCGAGGTCGCCCGCGTCGTCGGCGGAACCGAGGTGCAACTCGTGCTGGCCGATCAGCTGATCTCGCGCATCGTCGTGCATTCAAGCCGGCAATCGGGTCTCAGCGGCGTCTATTCGGAGTTGCTCGATTTCGACGGCTGCGAAATCTACACGACCGGGCAGCCGGAGCTTACCGGCAAGACCTTCGGCGAAGCGGTGATGGCGTATGAGCACTGTGCGCTGATCGGCCTTTGCGACCCGCAGGGGCGCGTCGATCTCAATCCGCCGTCGGATCTGGTGATCGGCCAGGACATGCGCGCCATCATCATCGCCGAGGACGATGCCGCGATAAAGCTGGGAGGCACCGGGATCAAGATCGACGCGGCGGCGATCCACGGTCCTCGGCCCATCAAGACGAAGCCGGAGCGGATGCTGATCCTCGGCTGGAACCGGCGGGGTCCGATCATCACCTATGAACTGTCGCGCTATGTCGCGCCTGGTTCGATCCTGACCATCGCCGCCGATACGCCCGGGCTCGAGCAGGAAATTGCCGGACTGACAGTCGCCAGCGACAATCTGTCGGTTGAGTGCCGCATCACCGACACCTCGAGCAGCGCAGCACTGGCGAGCCTGGACGTGCCTTCCTACGATCACGTGCTCGTCCTCGGTTACAGCGAAACCATGGCGGCGCAGCCGGCCGACACGCGCACGCTGGTGACGCTGCTGCATCTGCGCAAGATCGCCGATGATGCCGGCCTGCACATCTCCATCGTCAGCGAGATGATCGACGTGCGCAACCGGGAGCTCGCTGCGGTGACCAAGGCCGATGACTTCGTCGTCAGCAACCGGCTGGTCAGCCTGATGTTGGCGCAGGCATCCGAAAACCAACACCTCGCCGCGATCTTCGATGATTTGCTCGATGAGAAGGGCTCCGAAATCTACATGCGCCCGGTCGCAGATTATGTCGCAATCGACCAGCCGCTGACCTTCTGGACGATCGCGGAATCGGCGCGGCTACGCGGCGAGATCGCCATCGGCTACCGGCGCATCCGCACTGGAGATGCCGACCAGCGGGCGCTGGGGGGCGTCATCGTCAACCCGCTGAAGTCGGAAGCGCTGACGTATCTGCCGGAGGACCGGATCATCGTGCTGGCGCGGGACTGAGAGCAACTCCAGGAAGACTGTGAAACGGATTTAAGCGGAAATCCCCGCCGCCCGCGCGCGTGCCAGAAGCCGTTCGGCCAGCCGCAGGTGCGGCCGGTCGAACATCTTGCCGTCGATGCCGACGACGCCGGGATTTCCGGCGGCGGCGAAGGCGTCGATTATCGCCAGGGAGTGTTCGACCGCCTCTGCCGAAGGCGTGAAGGCGGCGTTGATGACCGGTACCTGTGCCGGGTGGATCGCCATCTTGCCGGTAAAACCATCGCGCTCCGCCTCGCGGCATTCGGCTTCGAAAGCAGCCATGTCGCGGAAATCCGGAAACACGGTGTCGACCGCGGCGACCTCGGCCGCACTGGCGGCGAGAATGGTCATGGTGCGAGCAAGGCGGAACAGATCGGTGTAGCGGCCACTCTCGTCGCGCGCCGATCGCGCGCCGATCGCCGCCGACAGGTCTTCCGCGCCCCAGGTGAGGCCGACTAGGCGCGCGCTAGCACCGGCATAGGTCGCGGCGGCGAGCACACCGGCCGGGGTTTCGGTGATGATCGGCAGGATTTTGATCGCCCCGTCCGCCAGGCCGTTTTCGGCCTCGCGAACCCTGAGCTTCGTCGATAGCTGCTGGACGTCCTGGCCACTGTTGGATTTGGGCAGCATGATGCCATCCGGCTTCGCCGGCACGAGCGCGGCAAGATCGTCATCCGTCAGCCCGCTCGAGAGGTCGTTGACCCTGACGTAGATCGCCGAACTGGATTGGCTCCGGTGCCCGGCGATGAAGCGTGCCGCGATCGCGCGCGCCGTTGCCTTGTTCTGCGGCGCCACGGAGTCCTCGAGGTCGACGATGACCACATCGGCGCCGACGCCAAAACCCTTTTCCAGCTTCCGTTCGGAATCGCCGGGGACGAACAGCAACGAACGCATCAGGCAGCCTTCTTCAGCATCATCGCTTGCCTCGTGCATTTGGCGACGAGGTCACCATGCTGGTTATAGGCGCGGTGCTCGAACTCGACGATGCCGCGATCGGGCTTCGATTTCGATTCCCGCACCGACACGACCGTGGTCTCGACGCGGATGGTGTCGCCATGGAACACCGGGTGCGGAAACACGGTTTCCTTCATGCCGAGATTGGCGACCGTCGTGCCGACCGTGATGTCGTTGACCGAGATGCCGATCATGAGCCCGAGCGTGAACAGCGAGTTGACCAGCGGCTTGCCCCATTCGCTCTTGGCGGCGAAATCGAAGTCGATATGCAGCGGCTGAGGGTTCAGCGTCATCACCGAAAACAGCATGTTGTCGCTTTCGGTGACGGTCTTGCGCAGCGTGTGCTGGAAGACGTGGCCGACGACGAACTCCTGGAGATAAAGCCCGGCCATTTTCTGTCTCCTTCGCTGCCTGACGGTTGATAAGCGCTGCAAATCGGCCCCGCAAGCCAGTTAATGAACATGGTGAACCGTTCGTAAACCATTTCTACCTACCGTAATGACCGGGGCCAGAAACCTTCTGGCTAGGGGCGTAAGCAGACGGCATGGTTGTTGTTTCGCATTTCCTGAAGTGGATCTACACGGCCAGGGTGTCCGAGCGCGCCGCCGCGGCAAGCGCGCTGGCCCGTGCCTACATCAATTCCGAATTGCCGTTCGAGGACCGCTGCGCCGCCGAGGCGGCGCTGACGCTGCTGCTCGACGATGCCTCATCGAAGGTGCGGCTGGCGATGGCGGAGCCGCTGTCGATGAGCCATCACGCGCCGCTGCAGATTATCAGCGCACTGGCCTCCGACCAGCCGGAGGTTGCCGGCGTGGTGCTGGCACGCTCACCGCTGCTCACCGACGCCGACCTGATCAACCGCGTGGCGGCAAGCCAGAAGGCAACACAGACGCTGATCGCCGATCGGCCGCTGGTCTCGATGGCGCTGTCGGCGGCCATCGCCGAGATCGGCGAGGCGGAAGCCTGCGCGGTGCTGCTGGCCAACAGCGGCGCCGATATAGCGTCGCTCAGTTTCCGCCGCATGGCTGAGCGCCATGGGCATCTGCCCCTGGTGCGCGAGGCGCTGATATCGGATATCCGCCTGCCTGCCGACTGCCGGCACATGTTGCTCATCAAGCTCGGCGAGACATTGAAAACATCACCGCTGGTCATGGCTCTGATGGGCGCCGCACGTGCCGAACGCGTCATGCGCGACGCTTGCATCAAGGCCTCGGTGACGCTGATAGAAGGCACGCGCCCGGAAGAGCACGCGGCACTGATCGAGCATTTGCGCTTGCGCGGCGATCTCACGGCGAGCTTCCTCATCCGCACCATCGCGCACGGCAAGGTGGATTTCTTCGGCTCCACGCTGGTCGCGCTCAGCCAGCAATCCGAACAAAGGGTGAGGGCGCTGCTCGCCGGCGGGCATGATGTCGCCCTGCAGGCGCTGTTCCGCAGCGCTGGCCTCGCCGCCGCCACGCACGCGATCATCCTGCGGGCGCTGAAAATCTGGCGAGAGGTCGCCAATGGCAAGCGCGTCGCTGGCGTGCAGGAGGTCAGCTGGCTAATGCTCAAGGAATTGGGCGGGCAATCCGCGGACGGCGACCTCGCCATCCTGGTCAAGTCGATCCATCTCGAGGCGCTGCGCGAGAACGCGCGCGGTCATGCGCTGGCGATCGCCGCGGCCTGAAGTCGGCGCATTCGGCCACTTAGCTTCGATCCCTGGCGAAAGAATCCGGGAAATCCTCCATTGCCGCGGCGATGATGCGCAGTGACGCCGCGATCTGCAGCATGTCGCCGGTGGCGTTTTTCTGGGCGATGGCCGCAGCATATTGGCGGGCGACGGCGATGGTCGCCGTCTGCGGATCGCCTGGGGCGCGGAAGAGCAGTTCGCGTGCCAAGCCTCTCAGGAAGTTGGCGATCGAGAGCGCGGTTTCGGGCGCAATGGCATGGTTTTGGCTCGTAGCGCGCAGCCGCAGGACCTCGAGGCCGACCGTGACGGCGACGACGCCGCCACCCAGAACCGCCTCGCCCTTCCTGCCCGAATTCTGCACCAGCGGCATCAACTGGTTGATCCGGTCATAGGCGAGGCTTTCGAAGGCCGAACGCCTCGGCACACGCTCGTGCAGGCAAAGCCGTGCCAGATCCTCGCGCATGGCGCGCACGATACGGTTGGCCGCGAGCCACGGATCGGCGGGCAGCACGATGAGGAAGACGCCGATCGCCAGCAGGATGCCGACCAGCACCGACGCCGAGCCGGCGAAGAACGGGCCAGGATCGTAGGTCATCGCCTGATGCGGACTGAGGAAGGCGAGGAAGTTGATGGCGAAGGCCGTGGATACGCCGACATAGCGCGGATTGGCCATGCCCAGCGCCGTCGGCACCAGGATTGGCACGACAAACAGCACGAACCAGCCGAAGCCGGGCAGGGCAGGCAATGCGATCTGGCCGACGAGAAAGGCAAAAGGCAAAGCCAGCAGCGTTCCCTTGAAGAAACCCCAGGATACCTGCACGGGATCGGGGCGGGCAGCAAACAGGCTCGACACGACGGCAACGAGAATGACGGTGCCGGCCGCTTCCGACCATTTCGTCGTCAGCCAGAAAGCCGCGACCAGCAGCGTCGCAAGGGCTGCGCGCACGGCGTTGCGCGCCGCGCCGGGATAGTCGCGGTGTACCACGAGGGCCGGCTGCTGGCTGGCGGGACCTGGGCGCCGCGTGACCGGGGCGCGCAAGGCATCGAGCCCGCGCAGCACCTGCTTCAGCGCCTCGGCGAAATCGGCGGCGATGGTGAGGCGGGTGATGGTGCCGACCTTGTCGTCCTCCTGATCGACCGGGGCATCGGGCATCTGCCGGGCCTTGGCCGAGATCGCATCGAGCCGGGCCACCCAAGGCGCGGTGTCGTCCAGCGCGCCGGGTTTGGTCGCCAGTTCGCCGACAAGCAGCTGCAACTCCGAGCGCACCGGAATGAGCGCTGCGTTCTTCGGCGCGGCGTGCGAATGCAGCGCACGCGCGGCCGAGAGTGCCGACAGCAATTGTCCGATGGTGCGCCGAACGGGATGGGCGCGCGGCGCGAAGCTCGGCGCCTCGAGCCTTGCATAGGCGCGCATCTCGCCAAGTGTCTGGGTGTCGGCGACCAGCTTCCTGTGCAGGCCGGAAAGCGTTGCCGGATCGCCGCCGGAGAACGCACCGCCGGCATAGGTCGCAAGATCGATGATGCAGCGCTTCAGCCGCGAGATGATGGCGTCACTGGCCAGCTTGGGCAGGATCAGCCGGCTTGTCAGGCCGGCGCAGACAATGCCGAGCACGATCTCGGCACAACGCGCGACCGCGAGGTCCACGACCAGATGCGGCTGCCCGAAGGCGGGCAGGCCGATGATCATCGCCGTATAGCCGGCAAGTGCCGCACCATAGGCTTCGGGATTGCGCAGCAGCGACGAGACGAAGGTGCAGATGCCGATCCAGACCGCGAGCACCGTCACCAGCACCCAGGGGCCGGTGCCGAACGCGGTGGTGATGCCGATCGCCGCGACGCCGCCCACAAGCGTGCCGAGCAGCCTGTAAAAGCCCTTTGCCAGCACCATGCCCGCGACCGGCTGGGCAACGATGAACACCGTCATCATCGCCCATTGCGGGTGGTCGAGCTTCAGCGCATAGGCGGCCAGAAGCGCGATCAGGCCGGCCGAAACGGTGCGCAGGGCGAAAATCCAGTCCGAAC
This sequence comes from Mesorhizobium opportunistum WSM2075, assembly GCF_000176035.2. Classification (NCBI taxonomy): domain Bacteria; kingdom Pseudomonadati; phylum Pseudomonadota; class Alphaproteobacteria; order Hyphomicrobiales; family Phyllobacteriaceae; genus Mesorhizobium; species Mesorhizobium opportunistum. The sequence goes on from NC_015675.1 coordinate 4,170,684, forward strand.
GCGTCGGCTGCGTCAGCCCGGCCAGATTGGTGTCGAAATAGTCCTTCAGCCGCACCCAGATCACATGCTGGTCTCCGTACCTGCACGGACAAGGTAGAGCAGTGGGCGGCTAGATATCCAGCACTTCCGCCTCGGCGAATTCGGCACGTTCCTGGATGAAGCGGAAGCGGGCTTCCGGCTTGGTGCCCATCAGCTCATCGACCCTGTCCTTGGTGGCCGAATCGATTTCGTTCACATCGACCCTGAGAAGTGTGCGCTTCCTCGGGTCCATCGTCGTCTCCTTGAGCTGTGCGGCCATCATCTCGCCCAGGCCCTTGAAGCGGCCAAGCTCGACCTTGCCGCGCCCGGTGAATTCGGTGCGCAGCAGCTCGTCCTTGTGCGCGTCGTCGCGGGCATAGGCGACCTTGCCGCCCTGCCTGATCGAGTACAGCGGCGGCACCGCCAGATAGAGGTGTCCACCGCGCACCAGCGCAGGCATCTCCTGGTAGAAGAAGGTGATCAGCAGCGAGGCAATGTGGGCGCCGTCGACGTCGGCGTCGGTCATGATGATGACGCGGTCGTAGCGCAAATCCTCATCGCGGTATTTCGATCGCGTGCCGCAGCCGAGAGCCTGGATCAGGTCCGATATCTGCTGATTGGCGGCCAGCTTGTCGTTGCCGGCGCTGGCGACGTTGAGGATTTTGCCGCGCAGCGGCAGTACCGCCTGGCTGGCGCGGTCGCGTGCCTGCTTGGCCGAGCCGCCGGCCGAGTCACCTTCGACGATGAAGAGTTCGGCACCGGCGGCGGCATTCTGGGTGCAGTCGGCCAGCTTGCCCGGCAGGCGCAGCTTGCGCACCGCGCTCTTGCGCGACACTTCCTTTTCCTGGCGCCGGCGCACCCGTTCGTCGGCGCGTGCGATCACCCATTCGAGCAGCTTGGAGGCTTCCTGCGGGTTGTCGGCCAGCCAATGGTCGAACGGATCGCGGATCGCGGTCTCGACAATACGAATGGCCTCGATCGTCGCCAGCCTGTCCTTGGTCTGGCCGACGAATTCCGGCTCGCGGATGAACACCGACAGCATGCCCGCCGCCGAGATCATGACGTCTTCGGAGGTGACGATCGAGGCGCGCTTGTTGCCGACGAGCTCGGCATAGGCGCGCAGGCCCCGCGTCAGCACATTGCGGAAACCGGCCTCGTGCGTGCCGCCTTCACCGGTCGGGATGGTATTGCAGTAGGAATTGACGAAGCCGTCGCCGCCGAACCAGGTCACCGCCCATTCGAGCGAGCCATGGCCGCCTTGCTTGTCGCTCTTGCCAGCGAAGATTTCGCGCGTCACCTGGAAATCGTCGCCCAGCGATGCCTTGAGATAGTCCTTTAGTCCGCCGGGGAAATGGAATTCCGCCTTGGCCGGCGTCTGGTCCTTTTCCTTGATCAGCGACGGATCGCAGGTCCAGCGGATCTCGACACCACCGAACAGATAGGCCTTCGAGCGCGTCATGCGGTAAAGCCGCGCCGGCTCGAACGCAGCGCCCTTGCCGAATATCTGCTCGTCGGGGTGGAAGCGGATCTTGGTGCCGCGCCGGTTGTGGACTTCGCCAAGATGCTCGAGGCCGCTGACCGGGACGCCGCGCGAGAATCTCTGCCGATAAAGCTGGCGGCCACGCGCGACCTCGACCTCGAGATGATCCGACAGCGCGTTGACCACGGATACGCCGACACCGTGCAGGCCGCCTGAGGTCTCGTAGACCTTGGAATCGAACTTGCCGCCCGAATGCAGCGTCGTCATGATCACTTCCAGCGCCGGCTTCTTGAACTTCGGGTGTGGATCGACCGGAATGCCGCGGCCATTGTCGGTGACGGAGAGATAGCCGTCGGCCGAAAGCTCGACATCGATGAAGGTGGCGTGGCCGGCAACCGCCTCGTCCATCGAATTGTCGATGACCTCGGCGAACAGATGGTGCATCGCCTTGTCATCGGTGCCGCCGATATACATGCCCGGCCGGCGCCGCACCGGCTCCAAGCCTTCGAGCACCTCGATGTCGGCGGCGCTGTAGCCTTCCGAACCGTCGCGGCTTGCCGCCGGCCGCTTGGCCGCCGCCTGCACCAGCGGATCCGCCGGGCGCGCCGGTGTGCGGACCGGCTGCGGTTGCTTGTCCAAGTCGCCGAAAAGGTCGTTGTTGTCGTCCATGCCTGCCATAGGTCCGGTGCTGCGAATCACCCGCCGATACTGCCACGCTTTTCAGCGCCAAGCGACGGAGGTTCCTGTTACGTTCGGGGATCCGGCCCGTCTTATCCTAAAACCATTCGATAACCAAGCGGGCGGAAATAGGTCGAATGCCGTCGTTCTCCATTCCTGATTCTTTAACAATGCCGCCTAGCGTGAGCCCAACATAACAAGAAACTACGGGCATCAGGGGTTTAGGCGTGAGGGGCAAGGCCATAAGTATGATCGGTATCGCCGCCGTTTTCGGCGCGATCTCGATCTTTGCCGCGGATTTCTGGGTCAAAAGCCAGGCCGATGCCCAGGAGAAGACGGCATCGATCGCCGCTCCGGCCCCGCCCAAGATCGAATTCAAGACCATCGTGGTGGCGAACGCTCCGTTGCGCTACGGCATGGAACTCGACCGCACGAAGCTCATCGAAATTCCCTGGCCGCAGGATTCGCTGCCGCAAGGTGCCTTTGCCACGATCGATGGATTGCTCGGCGAAGGCGGCCGCGTCGTGCTGTCGCCGATCGAGGTCAACGAGCCGGTGCTGCTGACCAAGCTGTCGGGGCCGAACGGCCGTGCGACGCTTTCCAACATGCTGACGCCCGGAATGCGGGCGGTTACCATCCGCACCGATGAGATCGCCGGTGTCGGCGGCTTCGTCACGCCGGGCGACCGCGTCGATGTCGTGCTGACGCGCGATGCCGGTGAAATCCAGGAGGTCGCCAAGAATGCGCAGGGGGCGGCCGGTTCGACCATCACTTCCGAAATCGTCGTCGCCGACGCCAAGGTGCTGAGCGTCGGCCAGGGCGCCGACGAGCGCCAGACGGCGCCGCAGATCGCCAATTCCGTGACCCTCGAGGTGACGACCGAGGGCGCCCAGAAAGTGGCGCTTGCCCGCACCGTCGGAACGCTGTCGCTGTCGCTTCGCTCAGCCAGCGAAGGCGGCGACGGCAAGAACGGCGTCACCACCATCTCCTCCTTTGGCGGATCGGTGGCGTCCAAGGCGCAGGCCACGGCCGGCTCGTTATTCGATGCCATGACCAAGGAGCCGGAGAAGCCGAAATTCAAGACGGTCATCGTGACGCGTGGCACGAAGGCCGAGGAATACCAGGTTCCGGCGCGGGACCAGAAGTAAAAGGCCGGTGGGGACCGGGTGGGACGGGACAATGCTGATGCGTACCCTATATGGAATGACGGGCCGGTCGTGCTTCGTGCGCGCCCTGGCGATGGCGGTTTCGCTGGCCGCGGGCGCGATGCTCGCCTTCGCCGGCGCGGCCAGGGCGGACAATGACATCGTCTATGTCTCGGCGACCAAGAATGCGTCGATAAAAGTCGCCAAGGGCAAGCCCAAGACGATCATCACGAGCGCGGCTTTCTACCAGATCGTCATCGGCGATCCCGAGATCGCCAACGTCAATCCGCTGACCGATAAATCCTTCTATGTGCTGGGCAACAATCTCGGCACCACCGGCATCGCGCTGTTCGACGACAAAAAGCAGCTTGTCGGGACCGTCGACATCGAGGTGACGCTCGACACCGACGAACTGGCGAACACCATCCGCGCCAGCGTGCCGGACGCCAAGATCAAGGTCGGCTCGGCCAATGGCCGCGTAGTGCTGTCGGGCGAGGCGGACGACGCCGTCGCCGCCGAGAAGGCAAACAAGATCGCCACCCGCTTTTCAGGCAATGAGGAGGTGATCAACTCGGTCAACATCTCGTCGTCGCAGCAGGTCCAGCTCAATGTCCGCTTCGTCGAGATCAACCGCCAGGCGGGTCAGGATCTGGGTGCAAAATACAGCGCCAATTTCGCCTACGGCTTCGGCGGACGCGATGTTTCGCTGGAGCCCGGCACGGTGCCGGCGGCGGGAACCGGTGAAATCATCGGCCGGCTGCTATCCAATGGCGTCTCCATCGATATCGCCATCAAGGCGCTGGAAGAGCGCGGCCTTGCCCGGCGGCTGGCGGAACCGAACCTTATCGCCCGTTCCGGCGAGACGGCGAGCTTCCTGGCCGGTGGCGAATTCCCGATCCCGGTTTCGGAAGAGAACGGCAAGATCTCGGTCAGCTACAAGAAATACGGCGTCAGCCTGGATTTCAAGCCGACCGTGCTCAAGGACGGATTGGTCAGCCTGGACATCGCGCCGGAAGTCTCTTCGATCGACGCGTCGGCGTCCTACAACATCGGCAACATTTCGGTGCCGGGTTTCATCGTGCGCCGTGCCAGGACGTCGGTCGACCTGAAGAACGGCCAGAGCTTCATGATCGCGGGGCTGCTGCAGTCGCAGAACGACATCACCACCTCGCGCATTCCCGGTCTCGGCAAGATGCCGGTGCTTGGAGCGCTGTTCTCGTCGAAATCCTACCAGCGGCGCGAGACCGATCTGGTCATCATTGTCACGCCCTATCTGGTCAAGCCGGTCGATCCGTCGAAGAAAATGGCCGAGCCGACCAACGGCACGCAACCGGCCAGCAACGCCGACTACTTCCTCAACAACACGGAGGAAGTGAAAGGGTCGGATACCAACCGCGCCCTGGCTATGGCCGACGGCGGCGCCGCACGGGCCGCTCCCGCCACCACGGTCGGACATTTCCTCGACCTGCCGAAGGACTGAAGCCATGCGTCTGATCCTGAGATCGAGCGTCGCCTTGCTGCTTGCCGGTTTCGCCGGCGGCTGCACCAGCGACGACTATGTACGCAGCGAAGGCGTGACGTCGGGCGCCGGCGACGCCCAGGCCGCCAACACCGTCATGCAGATGGTCGACCCGTGGAAGTACGGTGTCCAGAACACCAGGCTTCTGGTGCCTGCGAAGCGTGGCGATGCCGGACCCGTCACGCCCGATCAGGCGGCGGGCGCGAAGGCAGCGCAAACAAGCACAAGCGACTGAATCGAAAAGGCAATCGATCAAGGCGATCGACCTACAGGCGGCAAGAATGGCAAACGGCATCAAGACCAAGAAGATCCTGCTCGTATCGACGGACAGGACCTTCGTGCAGGACACGCGGACCGCGTTCGCCGCTTCCGAGATCATCCAGCTCTCGACTGTGGACAAGAGTGTCACCGAACTGCGCGGCGAGGTCCAGGAGACCGACTTCGGCGTCATCATCGTCGACATGGACGCGGCAAGGCTGGAGGAAGTCGAGTCGCTGCAGCGCATCATGCGCCGGCTGGAAGGCAAGGCGCCGGTGGTCGTAGTCACCCAAGAGTTCAACGCCGCAGCCGTGCGCATCCTGGTACAGCTCAAGGTCGCGGACTTTCTGGTCAAGCCGATCACCACCGCCGACCTGGTGCGCTCGGTCGTGCGTGCCCTGCAAGGGCCGGGGCGCGAGGAAAACACCGAATCGCAGATTTACACTTTCATGCCGGCCGCCGGCGGCGTCGGCACCACGACGCTGGCGCTGCAGACGGCCTTCCAGCTGCATCACTCGGTGACGCGCGGTGCCTCGACCTGCGTGGTCGACCTCAATTTCCAGCAGGGTGCCTGCGCCGAATATCTCGATCTCGAGCCGCGTTTCGACATCACCGAGATCGAGAACCAGCCCGAACGCCTCGACCGGCAGCTGCTCGACGTGATGCTGTCCAAGCATGCGAGCGGGCTTTGCGTGCTGGCGGCGCCGACGCATCCCTCGGAAATGCGCTCATTCAAGACCGATGTCGTGGTGCGTATGCTCGATCTCGTGTCGGCCTACTTCGACAATGTCGTCATCGACATGCCGCGGACCTGGTTCCCCTGGACGGAAACGGTGCTGCTTGGCTCCAACAAGCTCTACATCGTCGCCGAGATGACGGTGCCGTGCCTGCGCCACACGCAAAGGCTGATCCAGGCGGTCTACGAGACGGTGGGCAAGGAAGTGAAGCCGAACGTCATCGTGAACCGTTTCGAGCAGAAGATGTTCGACAATGGCATCAAGCAGGCGGACGTCCAGGAAATCCTGGGCGAGCATTTCGTCGGCGGCATCGCCAACAACTACCGGCTGGTGCGCGAGGCGGTCGACCGCGGCGTACCGCTGCACGAGATCGATCCGAACGCCAATGTCGTCAACGACCTCAAGCGGATCATCCTTCCGGAAGAGGCGGTCGCGATCGGAGCCAAGTCGAAATCGCTGTTCGGCCTCGGCAGGAACCTGTTGAAGAGGAAGGCCGGATGACCAGCCGTTTTTCCACCCTGCAGAACCGCGATGCGCGCCCACAGCGTCCGGCGGAATCAGCCCCGGTCGCGCACCATGCGGTCGTCATCCCGACCAGTCGAAAAGCTTTGCCGGCAAAGCCGGAGACGGCACCTGCAAAGAATGCCAACAAGGTGCTGGATGCCCGTGTGCGCATCCACAGGATGCTGCTGGAGGAGATCAACCTTGTCGCGCTGGAGCGTTTGCCCCGCGAGGAGATGCGCCGGCAGGTGCATGATTTCGTTTCGGAAAAAACCCGCCAGGAGCGGATGGCGATCAACACCGCCGAACTCGACGCACTGGTCGACGACATCGTCGACGAGATGGTCGGCCTCGGTCCGCTGGAGCCGCTGCTCAAGGATCCCGACATCAACGACATCCTGATCAACGGCCACCAGAACTGCTTTGTCGAAAAGAAGGGCAAGCTGCAGCAGGTCCACATCCCGTTCAAGGATGAGGCGCATCTCCTGCGGATCATCAACAAGATCGTCGCGGCCGTCGGCCGTCGCGTCGATGAATCGCAGCCGATGGTCGATGCGCGCATGCTGGACGGCTCGCGCTTCAACGCGGCCATCCGCCCGGTTGGTGTCGACGGGCCGCTGGTGTCGATCCGCAAATTCTCCAAGAACAAGCTCGGCCTGCACAAGCTGGTTGAATTCGGGGCCATCACCCAGAACATGGCCGAGGTGCTGGCGGCGGCGGTTCACGCCCGCAAGACGACGATCATTTCGGGCGGCACCGGCACCGGCAAGACGACGATGCTCAACGCGCTGTCGGCCTTCATTCCGGAAGACGAGCGGCTGATCACCATCGAGGACGCGGCCGAACTCCAGCTGCAGCAGCCGCATGTCGCGCGCATGGAGACGCGCCCCGCCAACATCGAGGGCCATGGCGAGTTAAAGCAACGCGATCTCGTCAAGAACGCGCTGCGCATGCGTCCCGATCGCGTCATCCTCGGCGAGTGCCGCGGCGAGGAGGCCTTCGATATGCTGCAGGCGATGAACACCGGCCATGAAGGGTCGATGGCGACCATCCATGCCAACACGCCGCGCGATGCCATTTCGCGTCTCGAACAGATGCTGGGCATGACCGGCATGCCGATGACGGTGCAGTCGATCCGCAGCCAGATCGCCAGCGCCATCGACCTCATCGTCCAGCTGACCCGGCTTTCCGACGGCAAGCGCAAGGTGACGAGCGTTGCCGAGGTGACGGGCATGGAAGGCGACGTCATCCAGATGCAGGAGATATTCCGCTTCGTGCGCACCGGCATGGACGCCGACGGCAGCATTCTCGGCTATTTCGAGGCGACCGGCATTCGGCCGCGCTTCCTCGAGGATCTGCGCGCGATGGGCATCGAGTTTCCCGGACGATATTTCGAACCCGGCCGGCCGCAGGAGTAGACAGGGTGTTCGACGGACTGAGCGCTATCTATGTCGTCTATGCCGGGGCCGCGCTGACCGGCATCATGATCGCCGAGGCCTGTTATCTTCTCTATGCCGGCCGCAGCGACAAGCGCACCGCCATCAACCGGCGCATGAAGCTGCAGGAAAACAAGATCAGCCAGGAGCAGGTGCTGATCCAGCTGCGCAAGGAGCGTGGCCTCGATGCCGGCACCTCGCTGTTGTCGCCGGATCGGTTCCGGGCGCTACGCACGCAGTCAGGCATGATCATGCCGCTGTCGAAATTCCTGATGATTACCTCCGCCGTGGCCATGGCCATGGCGCTGGTCGCCATCTGGCATGGATTGCCGCTCTTGATGGGGCTTGTCCTGTTCGTCGTTCTGGTGCCGCTGGTGCCGGTTATGGTGATGCGCTTCATGCGCAAGCGCCGGCTCAAGCGTTTCGGCATGCAACTGCCGGAGGCCCTGGAGCTGATCACCCGCGGCCTCAAGGCCGGTCATCCGGTGCCGGTGGCCATTGCCATGGTGTCGCGCGAAATGCCCGACCCGATCGGCACCGAATTCGGCGTCATCGCCGATGAGGTGACCTATGGTTCCGATTTGGTCTCGGCGTTGAATTCGCTGTTCGACAGGGTCGGCCACGAAGACCTGCCGCTGTTCATGACCGCCGTCTCGATCCAGTCCAGTTCTGGCGGCAATCTGCGCGAGATTCTCGATGGCCTGGCGTTGACGATCCGCGAGCGGGGCAAGCTGCGCCGCAAGGTGCGTGCCATCTCGACCGAGGGCCGCCTGTCGGCCTACATCCTGACGGCTATCCCGGCGCTGCTGTTCGCCGGCATCATGGCCATGATGCCGGGCTTCTACCGCGATGTCTGGGACGAGCCGAAAACCTGGTACTTGATCGGCGGGTCGGTCACCTGGCTGATGCTGGGCAATCTGATGATGTTCAAGATGTCGAATTTCAGGTTCTGACATGCAGGGCTTCATCGAGTTCCTCGCCTCGCTTGCACCGACCTCATTGACGCCGGTGGCCATCCTGCTCCTGGCGCTGGGCACCGTGGCGGTCGGCTGGCCGATGGTTGCGGCGAAGGGCGACCGCAACGATGTGAAGCGCCGGCTCAAGGTCGACCATGGTCCCGTGGCCGCAAGACCCGAGCCGGTGCAGAAGAAGAACGCCAACGTCGTGCGCGAGAAGGCGGTGAAGCGGGCGCAGGAATTCTATGCCAAGAGCGATCCGGAAAACGTCGCCCGGCTGCGCATGAAGCTGATCCAGGCAGGCTATATGGAGCCGCGCGCTGTCGGCATGTTCTTCATCATCCGCTTCTCGGCGCTGATCGGCGGCGCGATTGGCGCTTTCGTCCTCAACCGGTGGCTGGCCAGTGCCGACGCGACGATGACCAGCCGCTGGGCGTTCATCATCCTGTCGGGCGTGGCCGGCTACTTCCTGCCCGGTCTGGTGCTCTCCCAGAAGACGCGGGAGAAGATGCGCGAATACCGCAATGGTTTTCCCGACTTCATGGACCTGATGATCGTCTGTTCGGATGCCGGCATGAGCATGGAGGCCGGCATCGAGCGCGTCTCGAAGGAACTCGCCAGGACCTATCCGGCGCTCAGCCAGAACCTGCAGCTGGTGTCGCTGGAACTGAGGGCGGGGCGCAGCCTCGACGATGCGCTGAAGGCACTCGCCGACCGCCTCAGCCTGGACGAGGTCCGTTCCTTCGCCACGCTGCTGCAGCAGTCGAAGGAACTCGGCACCAGCCTGTCGGGAGCGCTGCGCGTCTTCTCCGACGAGATGCGTCACAAGCGCATGTCGCTGGCCGAGGAAAAGGCGCATGCCTTGCCGGCCAAGATGTCGATCCCGGTGACCGTGTGCATCCTGCCGGTGGTGCTGATGATCGCGATCATTCCGATCATCGTCAAAATGACGGGCACGCATTAGGACCTGTCCTATTCCGAAGGAGCAGGATTTCGAACAGTACTGCATCGGGATCTGCAAAGTCAGCAAATGAGAGTCGACAAATGCAGAGCCGGGGCTGACAACCCATCATCCTGCCCGAACGCGGCCCTGCGATGCGAGGACTCATGCGAATTCTTCTGTGTACTCTCTCTGTCTCTCTCGCTCTCGCCGCCGCCAGCTTTTCGACCGCCCAGGCCGCGGCCGACGATTGCGGCGATGCCGCAGCCCTGGTGCAGCAGGCCTATCCCAAGGCTCGAAAGAGCGCCGACGGCGCCTCGTTCACGCTCGACCCCCATACCAGCATTGTCCTGCTCCCGCAGGATGATACACCGGGCGTGGTCTGCAAGGTCTGGCCCGCTCATGACGATCTGCTGCTGGCCTCCGTGCCGCTGATCGATAGCGCCAAATCCAGCGACGACGAGCATTATGGCGATATCGAGCTTCTGGTCGTCGACAGGAAGACCCTGCAGGTGCGCCAGCGCCTGCTTCAGCCCAGGCTGATGAACGATGATGCTATTGCGATCCGCAAGATCGAACTCGATACTGGCCGCTATGTCCTGGCGCCCGGCGTCACCGCCTTTGGGCTGCGTATCGACATGGCAAATCACTCGCAGCCCAATCCGTTCAGCGAGACCGATCTGCGGCTCTACGCCATTGCCGGTGGCGCCCTTCATGCGGTGCTCGACGGCCTTGTGGTGGCCAACTATGGCGGTGAAGGCGACACCAATTGCGCTGGATCCTTTCATTCGAGCCAGGTCAGCCTGACGATGAGCCCGGCGAGCCACCATGGCTATCACGATATTGTCGTGGTCGAGCGGTCGGATACGGACGACCCATCTGTCGACAAGAATGGCGAGTGCCAGTCCCATCCCGGCAAGCCTGTGAGCCGCACTTACCGGCTGCGCTATGACGGCGGCCGCTATCCGGTTCCGGACGAGCTCAAGGCCCTGGCGCCGTGAGAATGCACTTGCGTCTGCCGGATGGAGGTGTTGCCGCCCAGTGGTTAACAGCTGGTATCCCCGAAACCAAATCTTGTATGCATTTCGGCACCGAAGCTTAACCGCCGTGCTGTAGTGTCCTTGCTGAAGAACGACCCGGCAAATCGGGCGACGGGGCAGGGCATGCGTCAGACAAAATTTGCGGTGGTCGCCACGATGGCGGCCGTCCTGATGATCACCGGGTGCACGACGAACAACAACGTCGATACGACCAAGACCACGGCTATCCAGCCGGCGGCAAAGGCCGTCGACACCTCCGACCTGGCGGAAGGCAAGGCGCAGTTTCGCGACGCCAATTATGGTCTCGCCGAACAGCATTTCCGTAAGGCCGTCGAGCTGAAGGCCGACAATGCCGAGGCCTGGATGGGGCTCGCCGCTTCCTATGACGAACTCGGCCGCTTCGATTTCGCCGACCGTGCCTATGGCCAGTTGCTGAAGGTCGCCGGCCGCAAGCCGCAGATCGTCAACAATATGGGCTATTCGCAACTGTTGCGCGGCAACAAGAAGAAGGCCAGGGCACTGCTGCTCGAAGCCAAAGCCGGCATGGCCGACCCCACGGTCGTCGACGCCAATCTCGCTTTGCTGAACAAGGGCTGATGTTTCCTGCTCCGCGCCCGGCGTGGTGCGGTTTCGGGACAGATCGCATCGACGGTTTGTAAACCCTATCCGCAGGTTGGATCGAGAGATCGGCTGAAAACCATGTCCGAGGGCTGCCGCTGACCTAGAATGCAGCACAACCGCCGACGCTCGAGAGGCCTCCACCCGACATGTTGGACTTCAGTTCGCTCCTGCTCGCAGCGGCGCTGTCGGGCACTTGCCTCAGCGTCACCATGTTCGCGATCTGGTTTACCGCGCCGCGGGCCAGCTTCGTCCTGACGGTGGCGTGCGGCATTCTCGTGCTCGTCGCGCATGTGATCCTGTTCTGGCAGTACACCAGGGATCCCGATCCGGTGCTGTGCCAGACCGCACTGGCGCTGCTCAGCCTGGGGTTCCTGATCATCTGCCTGTCGGCCATGCAATATCTCGGCGTGTCCGACTACGGACGTGCCGTCGTGCCGACGCTCTGCGCCATGGCCGTCTGTGCGGCGGTGACCTTCCTCGGTCTTGACGGCATCGGCTTCGTCATCACCTACGCGACGGTAACCGTGCTGCTCTCGGCGATCGGGGCCATGTTCTGGATCAACGGCAGCCACGACCGGCGGATCCTGCTGGTGGTCTCGTTCCTGAGCGGCACCTGTGCGGTGTCGTTTGCTCTTTGCGGCATGGTCTTGTTGGGCAAGGGGCAGTGGACGCTGGGGGCGGCGCCCGACAACTGGGCCGAACGTCTCAATTCCGTCGTCGCGGTGGCCTGCATGACCGGCCTCGGCGCCTTGACGCTTTCCCTTCACCATCTGCAGGCGCAGATCGAGCTGAAGGCCGAGACGATGACCGATCCGCTGACCGGGCTGATGAACCGCCGCGGGTTGACGTCACTCTATGGCGAGCGGACTTTCGGTCCGTTCATGGCGATCGTCATGTTCGACCTCGATCACTTCAAGAGGACGAACGATGTCTATGGGCACCCGGTCGGCGACCAGGTACTGTGCCGGTTCGCTGCCGTCATAAACAACTACGCCAGGACTGGCGTCGATGCCTTTCGCCTGGGTGGCGAGGAGTTCGTAATCGTCATGTCGCGGATGACGGAAGAGCGGGCCTATGACCTCGCCAGCAGGATCGGCGTCGCCTTCGGCGCCGAGGTCGTTCCCACTCCGCTCGGTCCGTTGCGCAGCACGGTCAGCGGGGGCATCGGCTTTGGCGGGGCTGACGGCAGGTCGCTCGATGACGTGCTGGCCGAGGCGGACGCCGCGCTTTACGCCGCCAAGCGCGCCGGCCGCAATTGTGTCGTCAGCCGCAAAGGGATGGGCAAGGCCGAGCCGGTCAAGCCGGCCTTGCGCTCCGCGTAATTATTCAGCCGCTCCCAAATAGTCCGACAGCGGCGGGCAGGAACAGACCAGGTTGCGGTCGCCGGCGACATTGTCGATGCGCGACACCGGTGGCCAGTACTTTGCCGCGGTGTCGGCGTCGCCCGCGGGATAGGCCGCTTCGAGCCGCGAATAGGGATGGGTCCACTGACCCGCCAGCGCCTCGGCCGCGGTGTGCGGTGCGTTGACCAGCGGATTGTCGTTGAGCGGCCATTCGCCCTTCGCCACTTTCGCTGCCTCGCCGGCGATGGCGATCATCGCCTCGCAGAAGCGGTCGAGTTCGCGCTTGGGCTCGGACTCCGTCGGCTCGACCATCAGCGTGCCCGCGACCGGGAACGACATGGTCGGCGCATGGAAACCATAGTCGATCAGCCGTTTGGCGACATCGTCGACACTGATGCCGGCGCTGTCCTTGAGCACGCGCGTGTCGAGGATGCATTCATGCGCGATGCGATCGTGCCGGCCCTTGTAGAGCAGCGGGTAATACGGCGCGAGCCGTGTCGCCACATAGTTGGCCGAGATGATGGCGGTCTCTGTCGCCTGCTTGAGGCCAGCGGCGCCCATCATGCGGATATACATCCAGGTGATCGGCAGGATGGAAGCGCTGCCGAACGGCGCGGCCGACACGGCATGTGCCGAGCCTTCGGTGACATGGCCCGGCAGATAGGGCTGCAAATGCGCCTTGACGCCGATCGGGCCGATGCCGGGACCGCCGCCGCCATGCGGGATGCAGAAGGTCTTGTGCAGGTTCATGTGGCAGACGTCGGCGCCGATGTCGGCGGGGCGGGCCAGCGCGACCAGCGCGTTGAGGTTGGCGCCGTCGAAATAGACCTGGCCGCCATGTTCGTGGATGAGGGCGCAGAGGTGGCGCGCGCCTTCTTCATAGACGCCATGCGTCGAGGGATAGGTGAACATCAGCGCGGCGAGATTTTTGGAATGCTCGTTGGCCTTGGCCCGCATATCGTCCATGTCGATGTTGCCGTCCTCCAGGCAGCGCACGACGACAACGCTCATGCCGGCCATCGCCGCGCTGGCCGGATTGGTGCCATGCGCGGAGGAAGGGATCAGGCAGACGGTGCGATGGCCTTCGCCGCGCGAGCGGTGATAGGCGCGGATGGCGAGCAGGCCGGCATATTCGCCCTGGCTGCCGGCATTGGGCTGCAGGCTGACGGCGTCGAAGCCGGTGATCTCGGACAGCCACCCCTCCAGTTCGCCGATCATGGCGCGATAGCCGGCCGAATGGCTGGCCGGCGCGAAGGGATGCAGATTGGCGATTTCAGGCCAGCTCACCGGCATCATTTCGGCCGCCGCGTTGAGCTTCATGGTGCAGGATCCGAGCGGGATCATGCTGCGGTCGAGCGCCAGATCCTTGTCGGCCAACCGACGCAGCAAGCGCATCATGTCGGTCTCGGAGCGGTTCTCCTGGAAAACCGGCTGGGTGAGGAACTCCTTGCCGCGCGGCTTGCCGGGCATCGAGCCGGCTTGGGCAGCGCCTGGCTTGGCGCCGAACAGGGCGGCGATCGCCTCGAGATCCGCCTCGGTCGAGGTTTCGTCGAAGGCGATGCCGATGTGGTCGGCATCGACGACACGCAGCAACCGGCCACCCTTTTCAGCGGCGGCCGCGATCGAGCCTGCCTTGCCCTTCACTTCTGCCGTCACCGTGTCGAAGCGGCTGGAGCCGAGCACGGAGATGTTTGCTGCCTTGAGCCCCGCTGCGAGGCGGTTGGCGAACCCATGGATGCGTTCCGCGATCGCCTGCAGCCCGGCGGGGCCATGCCAGATCGCATAGGCCGTCGCCATATTGGCGAGCAGCGCCTGCGCGGTGCAGATGTTGGAGGTCGCCTTGTCGCGGCGGATATGCTGTTCGCGGGTTTGCAGGGCAAGGCGGTAGCCGGGACGCCCCTTGCTGTCGGTCGACTGGCCGACCAGGCGGCCGGGCATCAAGCGGGTCAGCTTGTCGGAGACTGCGCAATAGGCGGCGTGCGGCCCGCCAAAGCCCATCGGCACGCCAAAGCGCTGCATCGGACCAACGGCAATGTCGGCGCCAAGCTTGGCCGGCGCGTCGGTCAGCGTCAGGCCGAGCGGGTCGGCGATGAAGACGACGATGGTGCCCATGGCGCGGGCATTTTCGATCGCAGCCTTGTGGTCGCCATAGACGCCGAATGTGTCCGGCCAGGAGACGAGCAAGGCGGCTGTGTTGTCGTCGATCGTCTCGCCGTCGATCTCGATGCCGAGCGGTTCGGCGCGGGTGCGCACGACATCCAGCGTCTGTGGGTGCGGGATGCCGGCAAGCGCCACCTTGGTGCGCTTGTCGCGGTGGTGGCGCAGTGCGATGCCGACCGCTTCGGCTACCGCCGTCGCCTCATCGAGCAGCGAGGCCGATGCCACCGGCAGGCCGGTCAATTCGGTGACCAGGGTCTGGAAATTGAACAGCATTTCCAGCCGGCCCTGGCTGATCTCGGCCTGGTAGGGCGTATACGCGGTGTACCAGGCCGGATTCTCGAACAAATTGCGCTGGATGACCGGCGGCACGTGCACGCCGTGATAACCGGTGCCGATGAAGCTCTTCAGCACCGTATTCTTGGCCATGATCGCCGACAATTCGTCCAGCGCTTCGGCCTCGCTGGCCGGTGCGGGCAGGGTGAGCGGCAGGTCGAGGCGGATCGACTGCGGCACGGCCTGGCTGATCAGCGTCTCGACGGAGGGAACGCCGATCACGGCAAGCATGGCTCTGACATCGTTGACATCAGGACCGATATGGCGGGCCGAGAACGGGGTGAGTGCTGTGGTCATGGCAATACGTCCTGATATCAACCGATATGAGCTTTGTAGGCGGCCTCATCCATGAGGCTCGCGAGTTGGCCTTCGTCGGCGAGTTTCATCTTCCACAGCCAGCCGGCACCGGTCGCCGCCGAGTTGACCAGCGACGGGTCCGACGACAGCGTGCCGTTGGCCTCGATGATCTCGCCATCGACCGGCGCGTAGACGTCGGAGGCCGCCTTGACGGATTCGACCACGACGGCGGTGTCGCCCTTGGCGAGCTTGCGGCCGGCCTCGGGAAGTTCGACGAAAACGAGATCGCCGAGTTGCTCCTGCGCATAGTCGGTGATGCCGACGGTGGCGACGCCGCCTTCGAGGCGGAGCCATTCGTGATCGGTGGTGAAATAGGTCATTGCCATCGGGGTCATCCTTTGCGGTAGCGATGAGGGGTGAAGGGCAGGGAACTGATATCGACAGGGATTTTCGTGCCGCGCACGTCGGCGAAAAGCCGTGTCCCGGGCTTTGCCAGCGGTGTCGCGACATAGCCCATGGCGACGGGATGACCGGCCGAGGGGCCGAAACCACCCGATGTGACATGCCCGGCCGGATTGCCGTCGGCGTCAAAGAGTGCGGCGCCGGCGCGCACCGGCTGGCGGCCTTCCGGCTTCAGGCCGACGCGCTTTTGCGTGGGGCCTCGCTCCACGGCGGCGCGCAAGGCGTCGGCGCCGATGAAGGCGCCGGTCGCGCGGATCTCCTTGGGAATTGCCCACATCAGCGCGGCGGCGGCCGGATCGGTCTCCGGCGTGATATCCTGGCCATGCAAGCAAAGACCGGCTTCCAGCCGCAGGCTGTCGCGGGCGGCAAGGCCGATCCACAGCACGCGCTCATCTTCGAGAAGCTTCGTGACCAAATCCCGCGCGTCTGTCACCGGCAGGCCGATCTCGAAACCGTCCTCGCCGGTATAGCCCGACCGGCTCATGAACCAGCTTTTGCGCGGTTCGACGCCGTGCATGAACAGCAGCGAGCCGGTCTCGATGCCGGCGCGGGACAGCACGGCCCAGGCCTCGGGTCCCTGAATAGCCAGGAAGACACGGTCGAGCGGCTCGACCGTCGCATCGAAATCCTTGGCAAGGTCACGCAGGTGCTTTTCATCGGCGACGGCATTGCCGGCATTGGCGACCACCATGAACCTGGCATCGCCGAGCCTGGTGATGATCAGATCGTCGAGAATGCCGCCGGCCTCGTTGAGGAAAAAGGACAGTTTGGACTGCGAGATCTCTAGGGCGCCCGCATCCAGCGGGCAGGCGCGGTCGAGCAGCGCCACCGCTTGCGGTCCGCTGACCTCGAACAGCTTCATGTGCGAGATGTCGAAGAGGCCGGCATGCTCGCGGGTGTGAAGATGCTCCTTCATGACGCCGGCCGGATAGGTCAGCGGCATGGACCAGCCGGCAAAGGCGCCAAAGCGCGCACCGGCCGCTGCATGGATGTCTTCGAGGGGAAGGTGTCTGCTGTCGTCGCCCGTCATGTCATCTCCAGAGTCGCACGCAATCGGCCGCGAATGGCGACCAGTCCGTGCCCCTCTGTCTTAAGCCTGAGAGACTCGCGCAGCCGGAACTCTGTCAGCGGCGCTTACACCTTCGGCGCGGGGGCAAGCCCCGACTTTCCAGAGTGTCTTTCCCGTCTACGGTTCTTTTGCCTGAGAGATTTCGGGCGATTTCCCCTTCGGCGGCAGCTCTCGCTGCTCTCTCCCGCAAACAGGTAGGACTCGAAACCTGAGCCCTCGACGCGCCATCCATAGCCCGTCGGCGACACCTTGTCACCTCCCAGCGACATCAAAGGTGCGTTGATATTCAGATGATGCCTGACCTGAATCCCAACACACCGAAAGTGCGCCGCGCTGACAAGTCTTCGCTAACCACGCCGTTTGCCGGTTTTTCAAGACACTCCTGATATAGCAGGCGGATGTGACGCTTTGGGGCGGATGGGAACGACAGATGGGCGAATTGATCATGAGCGCGCCGGTGGCGGGGCTGACTTCGAAAAGTCGCATCACCGCGGAGGATGTAGCCATGCTGCGCCACGAAGTGTTCGGCGATGGTGTGGTGACGCGGGGCGAGGCCGAGGCACTCTTTGCGCTCGATGCGACGGCGAAGGACAAATGCCGGGAATGGCCTGAATTCTTCGTCGAGGCGGTCACCGACTACATCGTTCACCAGGAAAAGCCGTCCGGTTACATCTCGCAGGACAATGCCGACTGGCTGGTCCGCACGATCTCGCGTGACGGCATGGTCGACAGCCGGACCGAGCTCGAATTGCTGGTCCATGTGCTGGAAGAGGCGAAATCGTCGCCGAGCCGGCTTTGCGTCTATGCGCTGGAGCAGGTCGCGCATGCCGTCATCGACGGCAAGGGGCCGCTGATGCTGGGCGGCGCGCTGGTGCCCGGACTGATCGCCAAAGCGGAAGTCGAGCTGTTGCGCCGTATCCTTCATGCCCATGGCGGCGACGGCAACATCGCCATCACCCGTGCCGAGGCCGAGGTGCTGTTCCGGATCAATGAGCGGACTGCCCAGGCCAACAACGATCCCTCCTGGAACGATTTGTTCGTCAAGGCGATCGCCAATTTCGTCATGTGCTCGGCCGGCTACGAAGCCCCGACCCGTGACGTGGCGCTACGCCAGGAAACCTTCCTCGATCATGCCGACCTGCAAATCGGCGGGTTCTTCAGCCGCATGGTCTCCGGCGGCCTTGCCGGCATCATCGAGGCCTATCGCTCGCCGGATGACGTCGAGACCGAGTGGGAAGCCAGGAACAGGGCAGCCGAAGCACTCGCCCGCCGTGCCGAAACGATCGATGCCGGCGAAGCCAAATGGCTGGTCGAGCATATCGGCACCAACAGGCCTCTATACGAGAATGAACGCGCGCTGCTGACGCTGATCAAGCACGCCTCGCCGGAGATCCATCCGGCGTTGAAGCCGCTGCTCGACAAGGTGGCTTAGGCTGAGTCGTTCGCTGCGATCGTTTTGCAGAGGATGATGTTGGAATGGCCTTCAGGCCATCCTGCAAACTCGGCCATGCGCTCGAAGCCGGCCTTTTCGTATAGGCCCGGCGCCTGGAAGTCGTGGCTCGATACCCATATCCGTCGGGCGCCGCGACTGGCAGCCTCCGCGACAAAAGCATTGATCAACTGCCTGGCGTAGCCGCGGCCTCGATGGGCCTCATCGATCCACATCAACTCGAGTTCCGACGTGCCTGCCCAGGAATAGCCGGCCACGACACCGATTGTTCGTCCGGCATCCTCGCGAATGACAAAGGCCAGTCCGCGATCATCGTCACGGCCTGTGAGGCGCCGGTTCTCGTTGTGCAGATGGTGTTCCAGTGTACTCCATTCGGAGGACGACAGGTCGTGCTCCGCCTCCATCCGAATGGCCATCAAATCCCGCCATACCAGTCATAGCCATTGTCTTCCCAATAGCCGCCGCGCCCGCCGCCGATATTGGCGAAGCCGTCGACCAGTTCGATCTTGTAGAGATATTTCGGCATCTTGTAGCCGAGCTGGCGCTCGACGCGGACGCGCAGCGGTGCGCCGTTCTCGACCGGCAGCGGCTTGCCGTTGAGGCCATAGGCGAGGATCGTCTGCGGGTGGCGGGCATCGATGAGATCGATCGTGCCGTAATATTTGATGTCGCCGGACAGGCTGCGGTCGATCGTGTCGAGGCAATGGAACATGACGTAGCGCGCCTGCGGCTTGACCACGGCCTGGTCCAGCACCAGCGAAAGCGGCGTGCCGGTCCATTTGGCGATGCAGCTCCAGCCCTCGACGCAGTCATGGCGGGTGATCTGGGTGCGGCTCGGCATGTTTTGAAGTTGCTCGCGGCTGAGCGACAGCGGTTTCTCGACGAGACCCGTCACTTCCAGGCGCCAGTCGGCGAAATTGTTGGCGAGCAGGCCCTTGTAGGTGTCGTCGTCCGGCGCCGTGACACCGTTCGGCCGCTGCGGCTGGCGGATGTCGGCTTCGGCGAATTCCGGCGCCAGCGCGTCGCGGCCGGCGAGCAGGCGCTGTGCGCGGTATGTTAGGCCATTGGCGTTTTCGAGGAAGCTGCGCAGGCCGCTGCCGATGCTCAGCTGGCTGTCGAAGGCATCGCAACCGGACAGCAGGATGCCGGAGGCGGCAAGACTGCCCGCGGTCAGGAACTTACGGCGGCTGATTTCGAATTTCGGCATGTCACGCGCTCCTCTCGGTGGTTTTGTCGTCATGCGCCGGAGGGTCGGTGCGGTACCAGCCGGTGATGATCGAGCGCAATTCGTTGATCGGGCCAGCGGCCAGGATCATCAGGATATGGACGACGAAGAAGCCAACCAGCAGCACCATGACGGTGAAGTGGATGGTGCGCGCCGTCTGCCGGCCACCGAGCAGATCGTTGAGGAACGGCAGCACCGAATTCATGCTGGGTGACATCGCCAGGCCGGTGATGATCATCAGCGGCAAGAGCACGAACAGCACACCGCCATAGGCCATCTTCTGCAAGGTGTTGTATTCGCGGGTGTGATGGAATTTGAGCTTCGCGTGGTCGATGATGTCCTGCGGCAGGCGCTTCAAATCATCGAGGCGCGGCGCGAGATCGCGGCGGATGTGGCCGTTGACGATGCTGGCGACCAGCCACACGATCAAGGTCGTGGTCAATATCCAGGCAAAGAAGAAATGGATGACGCGGGCGGTGCCAAGATCATAGTAGGACGGAATGGTCGCCCAGGACGGAAAGCCGCGTGCCGTCTCGTTGCCTGCTGGACCCGACCAGCCGAGCACGCCGGTCGTGTCGAAGCGGTGGCCGAAGATTTCGGTGTAGCCGCGCGGGCCGGCGTTCGTGTTCTCTGCGCCGATTTCAAAGATGGTGTTGTTATAGCCGAAGCCTGACTGCTTGCCGATATAAAGCTGCGGGCGGGCATTGAAGATCTGCAGGCCGGAAAGCAGCATGAAAAACAGGGAGATGGCCCACAGCCAGTGCGTCAGCCGCGTCCAGCGCGACTGACGATAGATCAGTGTCTTTTCGCTGGACACGGGGGCGTCCGGCCCGGTGGCGGATTGGCTTCTGGCAACCGATTCCATCTTCGTCTCGTCTCCCGGCCTCGCGGCTTGGCGCGCGTGTCATTGTCCTCCTGATACGTCGCGATCCAAACCGATGTTTCATCCGATCACGGATTTATTACGGGCCGCCCAGGCTGACGGCAAGGTTGACGGCGGCTGCGACGATCACCGTGTTGAAGAAGAACGACAGGATCGAATGGACAAGCACGACACGGCGCATATGCGTCGTCGAAATGTTGGTGTCGGCGGTCTGTGCCGTCATGCCGATAACCGTTGAGAAGTAGAGGAAGTCCCAGCCTTCGGGTCGCTTGTCGCCTGGAAACAGCAGACCTCCGACCGGAATCTTCTTCTTGGTGCCGGCATCGACCTCGTCGCCGTCCATCCAGTAGACATGGGCATAGTGGAGCGCTGCCATGGCGTGGATGGTGAACCAGCCCAATGGGATCGACAGCAGCGCGAAAGCGAGCTCGATCGAGTGGCCTCTGTCCTTCTGATTGATCAACAGGAACAATGAGATAATGGCTACAATGACGACGACGAGCGTTACAGCGAAGATGACCAGTACAGGCTGGTCGGTGTCGCGCGCATTCTTGCTCAGATACCTGCCGGTGAACTTTGGCATCTGGGAAACGACGAGAATGACGTAAGCGGCAAAGAATGCGTTGGCGCCGATCGAATAGGCGAGCTGGGCATGGAGCAGCAGCGCAACGAGGAGGGCGAAGACACCGAAACACGCCGACGCCGCGAACAGCATGTGGCGGTGGATGGGTTTCTCGACCGGGGTTTCGGCGGCCATGGCGGTCTCCACCTGGATGGCGCTTTGTTGCTAGCCCGGTGTGGCGGATTTCAACGCGCGCCGCAAGATGCGGTCGAGTTCGCTGAGGAAGCGCGAACGGTCCTGCGGCGCGAAGGAGGCATTGTAGCCCTTGCTTTCGCCGGTCTCGCGCAGATGCTGCTTGAGATCGCGCATGGCCACCGCCATGCCGATGGTTTCGGGCGTGAACGGACGCCCGGTTGGCCCCAGCACATGGGCACCGAGTGCCACGGCGCGGGCGGCGAGCGGAATGTCGGCTGTCACCACGATGTCGTTTGATTTCGCGTTTTCGACGATCCAGTCATCGGCGGCATCCGCCCCCTTGGAGACCACGACGTTGCGGATCATCGGATCCCGAGAGGGCCGCAAACCGCCATTGGAGACGTAAGTGACCACGACCCCAAGGCGTTCGGCGACCTTCTCCACCTCGGCCTTGACCGGGCAGGCGTCTGCGTCGACGTAGATAGCGGGCGCTGGCATTGTCTCTCCGAAATGAACAGGGGCCGGAAACATGTCCGGCCCCTGCCTCGAATCTTATGGCAATCAGGCCGGCAGAGCGCCGGATTTCTTAGCGGTCCAGGTGGCCATATAGTCCATCAGGCCGGGGTTGAGGCAATCATAGGGCTCAAGGCCGATCGACTTCAGCTGGCCGCGAATGCCGTCCATGCGGCTCGGATCGACGCCGGATTCGATGATCGAGGACACAAAGGCGGTGAAGCCCGGAGGCGACCAGCCATCCTCCTGGAAACGCTCGGGATGGATGAAGGACAGGCCCTTGAACGGATGATCGCGCTCGACCGGGCCATGCATGTGGACGCCGCAGCCGGTGCAGGCATGGCGCTGGATGAGCGCCGAGGGATCGACCACTTTCAGCTTGTCGCCGTTCTCGGTGACGGTGACATCGCCGGTGCCGGCAACGGCCACCACCGAGAACACCGCGCCGTCCGGCTTCCAGCATTTGGTGCAGCCACAGGCATGGTTGTGGGCGATCTGGCCCTTGACCTTCACCTTTACCGGATTGCTGGTGCAGGCGCAGACCAGCGTGCCGCCGGCAAAGCCAGCGCTTTCCTTCGGCAGGCCATTGTCGATTTTCGGATGCAGTTTTTCAGGCATTTTTTCTCCTCCCATGTTTCACCACCGAGGTCGCTTGCCGGCTGGCAGGCGACATGTGGCGTTGCTTCAGTAAACGACGACGCTGCGGATCGACTTGCCCTCATGCATGAGGTCGAACCCCTTGTTGATGTCTTCCAGCTTCAGCGTGTGGGTGATCATCGGGTCGATCTGGATCTTGCCGTCCATGTACCAGTCGACGATTTTTGGCACATCGGTGCGGCCGCGGGCGCCGCCGAAGGCGGTACCCATCCAGGTGCGGCCGGTGACCAGTTGGAACGGCCGGGTCGAGATCTCCTGGCCGGCGCCGGCGACGCCGATGACCACCGACTTGCCCCAGCCGCGGTGCGAGGCCTCCAGCGCCTGGCGCATCACCTTGGTGTTGCCGGTGCAGTCGAAGGTGTAGTCGGCGCCGCCGATCTGGTCGGCGCCGCGCTTGGTCAGGTTGACGAGGTAAGGCACGATGTCGCCGTCGATCTCCTTCGGATTGACGAAATGCGTCATGCCGAAGCGCTCGCCCCATTCCTTCTTGTCGTTGTTCAGGTCGACGCCGATGATCATGTCGGCGCCAGCCAGTTTCAGGCCCTGGATGACGTTCAAGCCGATGCCGCCGAGGCCGAAGACCACCGCGGTGGCGCCGATCTCGACCTTGGCCGTGTTGATGACGGCGCCGATGCCGGTGGTCACCCCGCAGCCGATGTAGCAGATCTTGTCGAAGGGCGCGTCCGGATTGACCTTTGCGACGGCGATCTCGGGCAAGACCGTGAAATTGGAGAAGGTCGAGCAGCCCATATAGTGAAAGAGCTTGTCCTTGCCGATCGAGAAGCGCGACGAGCCGTCCGGCATCAATCCTTGCCCCTGCGTGGCGCGGATCGCCGTGCACAAATTGGTTTTCCTCGACAGGCAGGACGGGCACTGCCGGCATTCGGGCGTGTAAAGCGGAATGACGTGATCGCCCTTCTTGACCGAGGTGACGCCCTTGCCGACATCGACGACGACACCTGCGCCTTCATGGCCGAGGATCGCGGGAAAGAGGCCTTCGGGATCGGCGCCCGACAACGTGAACTCGTCGGTGTGGCAAATGCCGGTCGCCTTGATCTCGACCAGCACCTCGCCCTCGCGCGGACCGTCGAGGTCGACCTCCATGATCTCCAGCGGCTTTCCGGCGGCAACAGCGACTGCGGCGCGGGTTTTCATCAGGTATTTCCTCCTAAGGCGATTTTTGCACCCAAGCTTTCAGGTTTTGGCCTGCTCATCAACCGTCAGATGAGACGAAATGTCGGCTTTCATGACGCAGACAGCACATCCCTGAGCGCCACGAGGCAACGCTGGAGGGCTTCGAGAGCGCGACCTGCGTGTCGCCCACCCCGGCACTTGAGAGATGGCCACATAGTCCATAGAACTGAGCCTTCGTCCGGAGGGGAATGTCGCGCGCATGTTCACGAAGATCCTGATCGCCAACCGCGGCGAGATTGCCTGCCGCGTCATCAAGACGGCGAGCAAGATGGGCATTGCAACGGTCGCGGTTTATTCCGATGCCGATCGCGACGCCGTGCATGTCGAGATGGCAGACGAGGCGGTGCATATCGGGCCGTCACCCGCCGCGCAAAGCTATCTCGTGCCTGAAAAGATCATCGCCGCCTGCAAGGAAACGGGCGCCCAGGCCGTGCATCCCGGCTACGGATTCCTCTCGGAACGCGCTGCCTTCTGCGAAGCGCTGGAAGCGGAAGGCATCGTCTTCATCGGCCCGAAACCCAAAGCCATCAAAGCGATGGGCGACAAGATCGAATCGAAGAAGTTCGCCAACGCCGCCAAGGTTTCGATCGTACCCGGCTGGCTCGGCGTCATCGAGAATGCCGACCATGCGGAAAAGATCGCCGGCGAGATCGGCTATCCCGTGATGATCAAGGCCTCGGCCGGCGGCGGCGGCAAGGGTATGCGCATCGCCTGGGACCGGTCGGAAGTGCGCGATGGTTTTGACCGGGCACGTTCGGAGGCCAAGAGTTCGTTCGGCGACGACCGGGTGTTCATCGAAAAATTTGTCGTCGACCCGCGCCACATCGAGATCCAGGTGCTGGCGGACGCGCATGGCAACGCGCTTTATCTCGGCGAGCGCGAATGTTCGATCCAGCGCCGCAACCAGAAGGTCGCCGAGGAGGCGCCGTCGCCGTTTCTCGACGCCACAACGCGCAAGGCCATGGGCGAGCAGTCGGTGGCATTGGCCAAGGCGGTCGACTACCAGAGCGCCGGCACAGTCGAGTTCATCGTCGACAAGGACAAGAACTTCTATTTCCTTGAAATGAATACACGATTGCAGGTCGAGCATCCGGTGACGGAACTGGTCACCGGCATCGACCTGGTCGAGCAGATGATCCGCGTCGCCGCCGGCGAGAAGCTCGCCTTGAGGCAAGGCGACATCAAGCTGAATGGCTGGGCGATCGAAAGCCGGCTCTACGCCGAGGATCCCTATCGCAACTTCCTGCCCTCGATCGGCCGGCTGACGCGCTATCGGCCGCCGGAGGAGGGGCAATTCGGCGACATCGTCATCCGCAACGACACCGGCGTCACCGAAGGCTCGGAGATTTCGATGTTCTACGATCCGATGCTCGCCAAGCTGTGCACCTGGGCGCCGACGCGGCTCGCGGCGATCGATGCCATGTCGGAAGCACTCGACAGCTTCGTGGTCGACGGCATCGAGCATAACATTCCGTTCCTTGCCGCGCTGATGCAGCATCCGCGCTGGCGGGAAGGGGCAATATCGACTGGCTTCATCGCCGAAGAATATCCCGACGGCTTTGCACCCGTGGTGCCGAACGGCGAAGAAAAGGCGGTGCTGGCCTCGATCGTCACCGCGGTGGAGTTGTTGCGCCGCGACCGGCTCGACCGGCTGGGCGGGCGGCTGGCGCCGCATTCGGGGGCGCTCAAGCGCGACTGGGTGGTGAAGATCGGCGAGGGGTATCTCCAAGCATCCATCCTCGAAGGCATGATTTCGATCCCGATGGAAATCGACCTGTCGATCGACGGCGGCAAAGCGCTGACGGTGTCTTCCGACTGGCGGCCGGGCGACCTGATCTGGCGCGGCACGGTTGGCAAACAGAAAGTCGCAGCCCAGATCCGAGCCGTCGCCAACGGCCATCGCGTCGCCTGGAAGGGCATGTCGGTGACGGCGCGCGCCATGCTGCCACGCACGGCCGAACTCGAAAGACTGATGCCGGAGAAAGTGGCGCCGGACACATCGAAACTGCTGCTCTGCCCAATGCCCGGCCTTGTCGTGTCGATCGCCGTTGCCGAAGGCCAGGAGGTCAAGACCGGCGAGACTTTGGCGGTGGTCGAGGCGATGAAGATGGAAAACGTGCTGCGCGCCGAGCGCGATCTCGTCGTGTCGAAGCTCAACGCCAAGCCGGGCGATAGCCTGGCGGTGGACGCCGTGATCATGGAGTTCGCCTGAGCGAGTTGGAAGCCTGTGGCCGGCGGTCGTTTGTGCTGGACTGGTATCGCGCTGTCCCGGACAATACATCTCCATCGACTCAAAATCTTAGGCAGCACGAGAAACCATGGCGGATGAGAGACTTCCACGCGACCCCCTGAAGCGCGAAGCCGCGATTGCGGCCGCGCGGCCGGAGGTGCCGGCGCGGCCGTTCGTCCATCTGCGCGTGCATTCGGCCTATTCCCTGCTTGAAGGCGCGCTTCAGATCGGCAAGATCGTCGGTCACGCCGTGAAGGACGAAGCGCCGGCTATCGCCGTCACCGACACCAACAATCTGTTCGGCGCGCTCGAATTTGCGCAGAAAGCGGTCAAGGACGGTATCCAGCCGATCATCGGCTGTCAGGTCGCGCTCGCCTTTTCCGGAGAGAACAGCGACGGCCAGCGCGACCGCCGGCGGCAGGGTCCGGAGATGCGGCCGGTCGTGCTGCTCGCGGCGACCGAAGCCGGCTATTCCAATCTGGTCCGGCTTGTCAGCGGCGTCTACCTGGAAACACCGCCCGGCGAGGCGGTACACCTGACCACCGAGACCCTGGCCGGGCAGACCGACGGGCTGATCTGCCTCAGCGGCGGGCCGCGCGGCCCGATCGGCAATGCGTTGAAAGAGGATCGCCGCGACCTGGCCGAGACGCGGCTATTGACCTTGAAAACACTCTTTGGCGACCGTCTTTATGTCGAGCTGGACCGGGTTGCTGGCTATGACAGGGTCATCGAGCACTCGACGATCGAGCTCGCCTACGCGCACGAACTTCCGCTTGTCGCCACCAACGAGGCCTTTTTCTCCTCGCGCGACGATTATGAGGCGCACGATGCGCTGATTGCGATCGCCGAGGGCTCGGTGGTCGCCGTCGACACCCGCCGCCGGCTGTCGCCGGACAATTTCCTGCGCAGCCAGGCCGACATGGCAAAGCTGTTCGCCGACCTGCCGGAAGCTATCGACAACACGATCGAGATCGCGCTGCGCTGTTCCTATTATCCAAAAACCCGCAGTCCGATCCTGCCGCGCTTCACCGGCGGCGATACCACCGACAAGGACGCCGCCGAAAAGGCCGAGGCCGAGGAATTGGCCCGCCAGGCGCGCGAGGGGTTGGACGCGCGGCTCGCCCTGCACGGTCCGACGCCGGGCTACACGGTCGAACAGTACCGCGAGCGGCTCGAATTCGAGCTCGGCATCATCGAGAAGATGAAATTCCCGGGCTATTTCCTGATCGTTGCCGACTTCATCAAATGGGCCAAGGCGCAAGGCATTCCGGTCGGGCCGGGCCGTGGGTCGGGCGCCGGCTCGCTTGTCGCCTATTCGACGACCATCACCGACATCGATCCGTTGCGCTTCTCGCTGCTGTTCGAGCGCTTCCTCAATCCGGACCGTGTGTCGATGCCCGATTTCGACATCGACTTCTGCCAGGATCGCCGCGAGGAGGTGATCCGTTACGTCCAGCAGAAATACGGCCGCGACCAGGTTGGCCAGATCATCACCTTCGGTACGCTGCAGGCCCGCGCGGTATTGCGCGACGTCGGCCGCGTGCTGCAGATGCCTTATGGCCAGGTCGACAAGCTGTCCAAGATGGTGCCGCAGAACCCGGCCAATCCGGTGAAACTCGCCGATGCCATAGCCAACGAACCTCGCTTCGCCGAAGAAGCCGAGAAGGAGCCGATCGTCCAGACGCTGCTCGACATGGCGCAGAAGCTGGAGGGTCTCTATCGCCACGCCTCGACCCACGCCGCCGGCATCGTCATCGGCGACCGGCCTTTGTCGGAGCTGGTGCCGATGTATCGCGATCCGCGCTCGGACATGCCGGTCACCCAGTTCAACATGAAATATGTCGAGCAGGCCGGACTGGTGAAGTTCGACTTCCTCGGCCTGAAAACGCTGACGGTGCTGGAGACGGCGGTGAAACTGATCCGCCGCCGCGGTATCGACATCGACCTGGCGACAATCCCGCTCGACGATCCCGACACCTACTCCATGCTGTCGCGCGGCGAGGTGGTCGGCGTGTTCCAGGTGGAAAGTGCCGGCATGCGCAAGGCGTTGATCGGCATGCGGCCCGATTGCATCGAGGACATCATCGCCCTGGTCGCGCTCTACCGTCCGGGCCCGATGGAGAACATCCCGACCTACAACGCCAGAAAGCATGGCGAGGAGGAGATGGCCTCGATCCATCCCAAGATCGACCATCTGGTGAAGGAGACGCAAGGCGTCATCGTCTACCAGGAACAGGTCATGCAGATCGCGCAGGAGCTGTCCGGCTATTCGCTCGGCGAAGCCGACCTTCTGCGCCGCGCCATGGGCAAGAAGATCCGCGCCGAGATGGACAAGCAGCGCGAGCGCTTCGTCTCCGGCGCGGTCGAGCGCGGCGTGGCAAAACCGCAAGCCGACTTCATTTTCGACCTGCTGGCCAAGTTCGCCGACTATGGTTTCAACAAGTCGCACGCCGCCGCCTACGCCGTCGTGTCGTACCAGACCGCCTATCTGAAGGCGCATTATCCGGTCGAGTTCCTGGCGGCATCGATGACGCTTGACATGGGCAACACCGACAAGCTCGCCGACTTCCGCCAGGATGCGCTGCGCCTGGGCATCGAGGTTCTGGCGCCGTCGGTGATGACCAGCTTCCGCGCTTTCGAGGTCGGCGAGAACCGCATCTATTATTCGATGGCCGCGCTCAAGGGCGTCGGCGACGCGGCGGTCGAACACATCGTTGCCGTGCGCGGCGAAAAACCGTTCAAGAACCTTGCCGACTTCTGCGAACGGGTCGACCCCAAGATCGTCGGCAAGCGGGTCTTCGAAAGCCTGATCATGGCCGGCGCGCTCGATTGTTTCGGCCACGACCGTGCAGCGATGTTGGCCGGCGTCGAACGGATGATGGGGCTGGCCTCGCTTGCCCAGCAGAACGCCGTTTCAGGCCAGGCCGATATTTTCGGCGCCTCGCTCGGCGCGCAATCGCAGGCGCTCAATCTGCCGGCGACGGATCCATGGCTCGCCGCCGACCGGCTGCACCGCGAATTCCAGGTTGTCGGCTTCTATCTCTCAGCCCACCCGCTCGACGAATACAAGGCTGCCCTGCAGAAGATGCGGGTGCAGAACTGGGCCGAGTTTTCGGCCGCCGTCAAGCGTGGCGCCACCGCCGGCCGGCTTGCCGGCACGGTGACCAGCAAGCAGGAGCGCAAGACGCGCACCGGCAACAAGATGGGCGTGGTGGCCTTCTCTGATACGTCAGGCCAATACGAGGCCGTGCTGTTTTCGGAAGGGCTGGCGCAATATCGCGACCTCCTGGAAGCCGGCCGCTCCGTCGTCATCACGGTCGCGGCGGAGGACAGGCCCGAAGGCGTCAATTTGCGCATCAATTCCGTGCAATCCCTGGAGGACGAGGCAAGCCGCATCCAGAAGGCGCTGCGCATTTTCGTCAGGAACGATGGGCCGGCCTCGATGATCCAGTCCCAGCTCACCCAGCGCGGCGAAAGCCAGGTGAGCATCATCGTCATCAAGGACGAGGCGCAGGGCGAGGTCGAGATTGCCTTGCAGGGCGGCTACCGCGTCTCGCCGCAGATCGCTTCGGCGATGCGCGCCGTCCCCGGCGTGGTCGAAGTGGAGCTGGTGTGATCGCCGCCTTTGCAAGGCGGCCGCGCGCCGGGCAGCATTGGCGGCCCACACCACCGCGATCGGCATGAAGACCGCCGACAGGGGCACATCGCGAGACCTTCCCGCGCTCGCGCGGCTGCGCAACACGCTGCGCAAGCTCTATCATGGGCGCACGCCGGCCGCTTTCCGGTTCCAACTGGTGGCTGTCATCATCGACCTGGCCATCATCGCCTTCTTCATCGCCACGCCGGTCATCCAGCAGACGGCCTCGTTTCTGTGGCTGGACTATGCCGTGGCGGCCCTCGTTGCCGCCGATCTGACCGCCAGGCTGCTGGCTTCCAATGACATGCTGCGCCTGATGAAGCAGCCGACCTTCTGGGTGGATGTCTTCATCCTTCTGACGCTGCTGATGCCGACGGCGCTCGCCAGCCTCGGCTTTCTGCGCATCCTGCGGCTGTGGTCACTGTCGCGCAGCGGTTCGATCTGGCGGCATTTCGAGATGCGTGGTTTGCGCCCGTGGCGCGAGGCGAGCCACGCGGTCATCAACCTCTTGACGTTTCTTTTCGTCATCACCGGCTTCGTCTACACGTTCTTTTTCCGCAACGGAGCCGGGCTGGAGAACTACATCGACGCGCTTTATTTCACCGTCGCTACGGTGACGACGACCGGTTTCGGCGACATCGTGCTGCCTGGCATAGCCGGCAAGCTGACGGCGATCGTCACCATGATCATCGGCATATCGCTGTTCGTCAGGCTGGCACAGGCGATTTTTCGACCCGCAAAGGTGTTCTTTCCCTGTCCGCAATGCGGATTGCAGCGGCATGAACCGGATGCCGTGCACTGCAAGGCCTGCGGGCACGTCCTCAACATCCCGAACGAAGGCGACTAGGTGTATTGGCCGGCGTTACGATGCCGCCACTTCAGCCGGCTTTACCGGCCTGCGCTGCAGATTGAGCAGGTTGCCCATCAGGATCAGCAGCGCGCCGCCCGCGGTGAAGGCGTCGATCTGCTCCTGGTAAAGCAGCCAGCCGACCAGCGCCGACAACGGTACGCGCAAAAAATCCATCGGCGAAATGACGGTCGCGTCGGCATAGGTGAGCGCGCGGGCCATGCAGAAATGCGATGACATGCCGGTGAAGGCGATCAGCACGATCCATGGCCAAAGCTCCAATGGAGGGTTGCGCCATTCGTAAAGGGCTGGAACGAGGCCAACCACCGATTGGATGATCAGCATCCAGAAGATGATACGCACGACGCTGTCCGTGCGCGTCAGCGATTTGACCAGGACCACCGAAATGCCGAAGCAGACCGCGGCGCCCAGCACGACCAGATGTCCCGGATCAACCGAGCCTACCCCTGGACGCACGATGACCACCACGCCGATCAGCCCGAGAACGACAGCCGCGAGTTTCGGACGGCTCAGTCTTTCGCCGAGAAATGTCACCGCCAGGATCGCCGTCCAGATCGGTGTCGTGAATTCGATCGAAATCAGCACCGCCAGCGGAATCAAGGTCAAGGCGTAGAGCCATGCAGCCTGCCCGGTATAGTGGATGACGTTGCGCGCGATATGGGCGAGGGGGCGCTGCGTGCGCATCGCCGTAAAGCCGCCGCTGGTCAGTACCAGCGGCAGGAGGATGAAGAAGCCGATCACCGAGCGCAGTTCCAGCACCTGGAAGACATTGAGTTCGGCCGTCGTGGCGCGGCCGGCCACCGACATCGCCAGGAACGAGGCGATCGACAGCGCCATCCAGAAAGCGGCCTTGGAAATGGAGGGGGCAGGTGACATGCCCGCTATGTCGCAGGCCGTGGCTTTTGGAGCAATCGCTAGTTGCGCCATTCTTCTGGGCCAGTTGCAATGGGCAGCGTTGCAAAACGGTCATGCCGCGGGTGGAACCTGATACGGCAAGGGGCGTTGAGTTCCGATATCCAGCCGTGCTTCGCAAGACGTTTTGCCCTCCAATTTCGACAAGGAGAGTTTCGATGAGACCATTCGCGCAATTCGCGCTTGCCGGATGTCTTCTGGCCGCGACCGGTACGGCACATGCAGACGAGGCCAAGTTCCTGCAGTCATTCAAGGGCAATTTCGCCGGCAAAGGTATCGTCAAGGTCACCACCGACGCGCCGACGGTGAACGTGTCCTGCACATTCAAATCGAACGCGACATCGACGTCACTGGCGCTCGACGGCAATTGCCGCGGGCTCATTGTGGTGACGCGTGCCATCAGCGCCGACCTGAAGGCCGCCGGCGCGAAATACAGCGGGACCTATGTCGGGTCGCGGACGGGGCCGGCACAGCTCAACGGCAGCCGTTCGGGCAATGCGATCAATCTCGGCATTCGCTGGGCAAAGGATGTCAACGGTGATCGGAAGGCGCAGATGAAGGTCGAAAAGACGGGCGAGAACGGCATCCGGCTGACGGTTGTCGACACCGACCCAAAGACCGGCAAGAGCATCGTGACGAGCCGGATCGATCTGAGGCGTACCTGATTCTCGATGCACAGAGGGTAGTGGACGCATCCCTGGGGCAGCGTCATTCCTCGAGCGGCTCCGGTGGATGGGCATCTCGCCCTTTGCCGAATGTATAACCGGTTTCCACCGCCTTGCGACCGAACTTGTCGCGCAAGGCATCGATGGCGCCCTCGGCCATGGCGCGTTTGCGCGACTGGAGGTCGACCAGATCCGGCGGGTCGGCCTTGTCGTCGTCGGAGAGGTCGCTGACGCCGATGCCGAGCAATCGGAATTTCGTTCCGT
Source organism: Mesorhizobium opportunistum WSM2075 (assembly GCF_000176035.2). NCBI lineage: Bacteria > Pseudomonadati > Pseudomonadota > Alphaproteobacteria > Hyphomicrobiales > Phyllobacteriaceae > Mesorhizobium > Mesorhizobium opportunistum. The sequence goes on from NC_015675.1 coordinate 4,202,932, forward strand.
CGGTTTCCTTGCGCAGAAGCTCTACGCCAGTCGAAAAGATGCGATCCGCCAGCCTGGTCGGATCGCCAAGCTGGCGATTGCGCGTGCGCAGCCTGAAATCCTGGGTCTTCAGCTTCAGCACCACGGTGCGTCCGGCGATGCCTGATTTTTTCAGCCTCGCCGAGACCTTCTCCGAAAGGCCTCTCAGCACCGAGACGAGCTCCTCCAGCGACGCGATGTCGGTGTCGAAGGTGGTTTCGGCCGAGACGCTCTTGGCGTCCTGGTCGGGCTCGACGCGGCGCACGTCCTCGCCGCGCGAAAGCCGGTAGAGCCGGTCACCCATCGTGCCATAGCGGCGCATCAGGTCGGCGCGTTCCATCTTCTGAAGCTGGCCGATGGTGCGGATGCCGTCGCGCTCCAGCGTGGCGTTGAACGCCTTGCCGACGCCCCAGATCATGGTCACCGGCTGCACCGCCAGGAAGCCGACCGCCTCGGCCTCGCCGATGATCGAAAAGCCGCGCGGCTTGCGGAAGTCCGACGCGATCTTGGCGAGGAACTTGCAGTAGGAGAGGCCGGCGGAGACGGTGATGCCGATCTCCTTCTCGACGGCCAGCGCAAAGCGCGCCAGCACCACCGCCGGCGGCAGGCCGTGCAGCCGTTCGGTGCCAGAGAGATCGAGGAATGCCTCGTCGATCGACAGCGGCTCGACCAGCGGCGTCAGGGCCTGCATCATGGCGCGCACCTCGCGGCCGACACGAACGTATTTCTCCATGTTGGGCGGGATCACGACCGCTTCCGGGCAGGCCTCGAGCGCCTTGAACATCGGCATCGCCGAGCGCACGCCCCGGATGCGGGCGATGTAGCAGGCGGTGGAGACCACACCGCGCTTGCCGCCGCCGATGATCAGCGGCTTGTCCTTGAGCGTCGGGTTGTCGCGCTTCTCGATCGCCGCATAGAAGGCATCGCAATCGATATGGGCGAGGTGCAGCCGGTAAAGTTCTGGATGGCGGGCAAGGCGAGGGCTGCCGCAGCGTTCGCAGCGGCGCGTTTCACTGCGCTGATACGTCAGGCAGTCACGGCAAAAACCGTGATCGGGATTGTTGACAGGAGCCGCCATCACTGCGAACATAAAGAGAACAAAAGCAATGGTACGACAGTGCAAGGCCAGCGACAAGCTTAGCCTGGGGAGAACCGTATGAGCACGACCATAGTGCCGCTGGCGCCTGAGCTCTGGCCTGATTTCGAGGACCTTTTCGGCAAGCAAGGCGCCTGCTACGGTTGCTGGTGCACGCATTTCCGGCTGGCGCCGGCAGCGCGGCGCGAGAGCAGCCGTGAACGCAACAAGGACCACATCAAGGCACGCATCGAAGCCGGTCCGCCGCCGGGTCTGCTGGCCTTCGAGGACGGCAAGGCGGTTGGCTGGATGCAGATCGGGCCGCGCGCCGACGTGCCCGAATGGAACAACAAGGGCAGGGGCTCGGCGCCGATCGATCCCGCCGACGCTGCCGATCCGGCCGTCTGGGCGATCTCGTGTTTTTTCATCCGCTCCAAGGCGCGCGGCAGGGGCATCACGCACCGGCTCGTCGAAGGTGGCGTCGAGTTTGCCCGCGGGAATGGCGCACGGCTTGTCGAGGCGTGTCCAATAGACCTGTCCCGCGATTCGCGTTCGCTCGGGCTGTTCGTCGGCTCGTCGCGGGTCTTCGAGAAGGCCGGCTTCGAGAGGCTCGTCGAACGCAAGGCCGGCCGGCCATTGATGCGGCTGGTGCTGGAGCCTCGCGCCTGACCATCGTCGTCTTGCAGTTGCGATGGTATTTCCCTACCAGAAGTACGAAGCGATTTTGCCTTTTGACCAGAGGGGAATTCCCGTGAACCGTATGTTGCCAGTTGCCTTTACCGCGCTCCTGCTCAGCGCGCCCGCTTTCGGCCAGACCGTCGACAGCCAGGGCGCGAAGCAATTGTCCGATGACCTGTCCCGCTATGTAGGCAAGCAGGCACTCGACAAGGGAATCCTGAAGGTTTCGGCCGAAGGCGATGCCTACAAGATCGTGTTCGATTTCAAGGCGCTTGCCGGGAGTTTTCCCGACCAGAGGCTGGTGAAGTTCGACTTCGCGCCCTACGCGCTGCTGGTCAAGCCGCGCAGCGACGGGACCTGGGATGTGTCGATGGATTTTTCGCAAAGCGCGTCCTTCGAATTCAAGGGGCCCGAAGGGCTGCAAAGCACGCAGTTGTCGATCAAGGACGGCAAGGGCTCCGGCGTCTACGACCCCGGCCTGGCGGCGTTCATCAGCGGCGTCAGTTCGATAGCAGGCATGACGATGACATCGAAGGATGCCAAGCAGCAGATGGACGTCAGCGCCGGTGCCGGCACCGCGACCCTGGCCGCCACCAAGGCTGCCAATGGCGGCGTCGATTTCACGACCTCGCAGAAAATGTCGAACTTCGTCGAGGCGATAAAATTCAATGATCCCGAGAGCGGGCTGAATTTTCCGGTCACCGTGAAATCGCCGGAATTTTCCGTGGAGGCCAGCGGCAAGGGCGTGCAGAGCAAGCCGCTGCTCGACCTCCTGGCGTTTGCCGTGGCCAATGAGGACGAGAAGACGCTGAAGGCAAACCAGGCGCAACTCAAGTCGCTTCTGCTCGCCGCGCTTCCGGTGTGGGAGCGCATCGACGGCACCTATGGCTTCAAGGATTTCGCGGTCGACAGCCCGATCGGCACGTTCGGGGCGACCCAGCTCAGCACCGCGTTCGGCAGTGACGGCGTTTCGCAAAACGGCACGGTCAGCTACGGCATCAAGGCGTCGGGGCTCACGGTGCCTCAGCAGCTTTTGCCGAGCTGGAGCGTGGCACTGCTGCCCACCGATATCGACCTGAATTTCGGCGGCGCCAACATCGACCTCGACAGTATGGCGAAGAAGGCGATCGAAGCCTTCGATCTCAATCAGAATCCACCGCTGCCGGCCGAGTTCGGCGACCAGCTTAAAGCCGACTTCCTGGCCAAGACGCCGAAGGTCGTCATCGGCCACAGCGTCATGAAGAACAAGGACATGGAAATCGCGCTGGAAGGCGAGATGACAAGCTTCGGCCAGAAGCCCGATGCAAATCTCACAGTCGATGTCGCCGGCTTCGACAAGATCGTTGCGGGTCTGCAGGAGGCGGCAAAGTCCGAACCCGAAGTGGCGCAGTACGTGCCTATGGCTCTCGTCGTGAAAGGGTTTGCCAAGACGCTGCCGGACGGCAAGTTGGAATGGGTTGTCAGCACAAAGGCCGACGGCTCGGTCACCGTCAATGGCGTCATGCTGAAGCCCGCCGATCCGGCGGTGGACGACAGCGTCGACGATGGTGATGGCGAGGACGACGACAGCGGCGGCGACAATGGCGGATCAGGGGCGAAGCTGAATCCTTGAAGGTTCGGCCCTCGAGTAATTCCGGGAAAAGTTTTCCGTCTGGAATTGCCTCAGAGCCTCAGCGCGCCCGCGATCTTGGGCGCGGCTTCGCGCCAGTCCTGCACGACGATGACGTCGTTCGCGACCGGCGGTAGGAACGCGCGCAGCGAATTGTCGGCCATCAAGTGGAAAAGATCTGCGTCGGCCACCGCTTCCCGCACCGACGCCAGATTGTGCGGCTGATCGTCGACGAAGACCACCGGCCGGCCGCTCTTGCCGCGCAGCCTGGCCACTGCCGGCCCTTTGGCCATCTCGGTGGTCAACAGCGGATAGCCTAGCCCCAGGGCATCGAGATGGGCACGGCGCACGGCGCGATGCCTGTGCGGCATGGCGGTCAAGAGGATGATTTCCGCGCGGCCGCCAAGCCCCGCCAGCGCTTCCGCGGCGCCATCGGTGATGCTCTGCCAATCGGCCTGCGCGTCGAAGAAATCGCCCAGGAGCGCCGTCACCTCGGGCTGTTCGATCAGCCGGCCGCTGGCCGTTTCGGCAATGTTGCCGGTCAGGCGGAAGGAGGCCAGCGTCAGGCCGTAACCGCGCGACTTGAGGAAGTCCGGGAAGGGCCGGATGAATTCGAGCACAACATCGTCGACATCGAGCACCAGCAATGGCCTGTCGTCGGCCGCCAGTTCCTCGATCTGGCGCGCGGTCTCCGGATCGTCGCTCATATGGAATGCTCGTGATTGTCGTCGCCGAGCGGCAGCGCCCGCAATGCCTTGCCGACGGCTGCCGGCGGCGTACCGGTTTCCTCGGCAAAGCGCATCAGGGTCGGCTCGTGGGCGAGAATGAACTGCAGGACACCGGCCAGGAAACCCGGCTCGCCGGCGGCCCGGCGGATGGAATGCGCCTCTATCCCGGTGATCGCCAGGAAACGCGGCAACAGCTCCGGATCGGAAGCGACGAAGCCCAGTGCCTTGACGGCAATGGTTTCAGCCTCTTCGCGCATTGACGCCGCGTTTGCCATCACTACCTTCGGTGTGTGGAATGAGTCTCTCCCGCAGTAATGGCAAGATCTGCTTGCGGCAAGCCTTTACAGCGCGGCGCGCCTTTTGGACGCGCGGGAGGCGAGGTGGAATTCGCGACGCTTTGCAGCCCGAGGGTTTCCGTTTCGTCAATCATATTGCCGTATAGTGAAGCAGGGTTTGGTGCGTTCAACGGAAGTGCGCATGACGGCCGCCTTCGAGCGGAGTGACGGCCGGGACGGGATGTCGATGCCTAAGAAGGTCATGATCGTCGAGGACAATGAGCTCAACATGAAGCTCTTTCGAGACCTCATAGAAGCCAGCGGCTACGAGACAGTGCGCACCCGCAACGGTCTTGAGGCGCTCGACCTGGCGCGCCAGCATCGGCCGGATCTCATCCTGATGGACATCCAACTGCCCGAAGTGTCGGGACTGGAAGTGACCAAATGGCTGAAGGAAGACGACGATTTGCATGTCATCCCGGTCATCGCCGTGACCGCCTTCGCCATGAAGGGCGATGAGGAGCGCATCCGCCAGGGCGGCTGCGAGGCCTATATTTCGAAGCCGATCTCGGTGCCGCGTTTCATCGAAACCATCAAATCCTACCTGGGCGATGCCTGATGCGCCCTTCCAGCCGAGCCGGAGCCTTATGAAATGACCGCGCGGATCCTCGTCGTCGACGACATCCCTGCCAATGTGAGGCTGCTGGAGGTCCGGCTGCTGGCCGAATATTTCGAGGTGCTGACCGCCACCAATGGGCCCGATGCGATCGAGACCTGCGAGAACGGCAAGGTCGACGTCGTGCTGCTCGACGTGATGATGCCCGACATGGACGGGTTCGAGGTCTGCCGCCGGCTGAAGAGCGATCCGGCGACATCGCACATCCCGGTGGTGATGATCACCGCGCTCGACCAGGTTTCCGACCGCGTGCGCGGGCTCGAGGCCGGCGCCGACGATTTCCTGACCAAGCCGGTCAACGACCTGCAGCTGATGACGCGCGTCAAAAGCCTGGTCCGGCTGAAATCGCTGACCGACGAACTCAGGCTGCGCGCCTCGACGACGCGCAACATCGGCATCGAGGAACTGCTCAGCCGCAATTTCGCGTCCGAGGACACGGTGCCGAAAGTGCTTTTGATCGACGAACGTAAATCGTCGGTCGAGCGCATCCAGAAGATGCTGCGCGACCGCGCCGACCTCGACGTCACCAGCGATCCGCATGCCGGTTTCTTCCAGGCTGCCGAGACACCCTATGAATGCGTGATGATCTCGACGGCGTTCGCCGATTTCGACCCGCTCAGGCTCTGCTCGCAGCTGCGTTCGCTCGACCGCACCCGTTTCGTGCCGATCATCCTTTTGGCGGATGAGGGCGAGGAGGAGCGCATCATCCGTGGCCTCGAGCTCGGCATCAACGACTATCTGATGCGCCCGATCGACCAGCAGGAGCTGACGGCGCGGCTGCGCACCCAGGTGCGCCGCAAGCGCTACAACGACCAATTGCGCGCCAGCGTCACCCAGACCATCGAAATGGCGGTGACCGACGGCCTTACCGGGCTGCACAACCGCCGCTATCTCGACAGCCACCTGCAGACGCTGTTCGACCGCGCCGTGGCGCGGCGCAGGCCGCTTTCGGTGATGATCACCGATCTCGACCGCTTCAAGGCGATCAATGACACGCATGGCCATGACGGCGGCGACGAGGTGCTGCGGGAGTTCGCGCGGCGGCTGCGCAAGAACGTTCGCGGCATCGACCTTGCCTGCCGGTTCGGCGGCGAGGAGTTCGTGGTGGTGATGCCGGATACCGATGGCGCCGTGGCTGAGAAGGTGGCCGAACGCATCCGCGCTGAAATCGCCCAACAGCCGTTTTCCATCGGCGCCGACGGCAAGACGATCGAGGTCACCGTCAGCGTTGGCGTGTCGTCGGTTCTGAAGGGGGTGGATACGGTGGCGGCGCTGATGAAGCGCGCCGATCTCGCGCTCTATGAAGCCAAGAGCGGCGGCCGCAACCGCGTCGTCGCCAAGGCGGCGTAGCGCCCAGGCCCGATTATCCAGTCAACCCGACAGGGTTACCCGTTTACCTTAATCCAAGCGATTTCCGAGCATTGGTTAAGAAAGTGTTGATTTTCATAAGCTCTTGCGCAAATGTGCTGGTCAAGACGAAGCCGGCACGAGGATAGATAGCCGGCTCGATCCCCAGAATACCCCATGATGCTCAGGTCCGCCGCATCTCCTGGGTCCGTGGGGTCGGCCGGCCGGCGCTGGCAAATAGTGGCCTCCTCGTACCGCTGCCAAACGCCGACCGGCCCCCTTTCCTGAAAATGACATCAGGACTCTGCGCCAAGCCCCGGTAATTTCGGGGCTTTTTTTGCACATGAAAAATCTCGACTCTCCCTGGACCGTGACGGCTCAATCGCGTGTGACGCACTGCCACGCCGCAATGCGAGGGTCTTACGCCGTTCATCAGGGGAGGGAGAGTCCATGCCCCTCCATTTCATAAATATGGCGCACAAGGGGCTTGCTTCAAGGCCCGGTTCCTCCCGTAAAACCCTGGCCCGAGCCAACGGAAATGGGAGTGACGAGAATGCGTATTGTACCGCGGGCAGACGGATCGCCACGGGATCATGCGGTGGTGATCGCCGGCGGCGGTCCGACCGGGCTGATGCTGGCGGGCGAACTTGCCTTGGCCGGCGTCGATGCCGCCATTGTCGAGCGGCGCCCGACCCAGCATCTGATCGGTTTGCGCGCGGGTGGTCTGCACGCACGCACGATCGAGGTTCTCGATCAGCGCGGAATTGCCGATCGGTTCCTCTCGCAGGGGCAGTGCTTCCCGACCGTCGGCTTCCACATGATCCGCTTGGATATCAGCGACTTTCCCAGCCTGCACAACCATCTGCTGGCGCTGCGGCAAAACCATATCGAGCGGATATTGGCCGACTGGGTCGGCGAGTTAGAGGTGCCGATCTATCGCGGACAGGAAGTCACGGGTTTTGCGCAGGATGATGACGGTGTCGACCTGGATCTGTCCGGTGGCCGACGGGTGAGGGCGCAATACCTCGTCGGATGCGACGGAGGACGCAGCACGATCCGCAAGGCGGCGGGCATCGAGTTCGCCGGATGGGATCCGACGATGAGCTGGATGATCGCCGAGGTCGAGATGTCCAGGGAACCGCCATTGGGCTTTCGCAGCGACGCCTGCGGAATTCATGCGATAGGCAAGATCGAGGAAGGCGGTCGCGTAGGTGTCGTTCTAACCGAGCGGCAATTGAACGCCGGCGGCGAGCCGACACTGCGCGATCTCAGCGAGGCGCTCACAGCCATCTACGGCACCGACTACGGCGCCCACAGCCCGACCTGGATATCCAGGTTCACCGACATGACGCGTCAGGCCGCGGCTTACCGCGACAGGCGCGTGCTGCTGGCCGGCGACGCCGCGCATATCCATCCCCCGATGGGCGGGCAGGGGCTCAATATCGGCGTGCAGGACGCGGTCAATCTGGGATGGAAGCTGGCCCAGGTGGTCAAGGGAACCTCACCGGAAAGCCTGCTCGACAGCTACCACGCGGAGCGCCACCCGATTGCCGCCCGCGTCCTGCGCAACACCATGGCGCAGGTTGCGCTTCGTCGCAGGGATGACCGCACCGAAGCTTTGGGCGACATCGTCACCGAGCTTCTCGCCATGGACGAGCCCCGCAGGCGGATCGCCGCGGAAATGTCCGGTCTGGGTGTCCATTACGATCTCGGCGAGGGGCATCCGCTGCTTGGCCGGCGCATGCCCGACCTCGATCTGGCTACAGCCAATGGGCCGTTGCGGCTCTTCACGCTGCTGCATGATGCACGGCCGATGCTCCTCAACCTTAGGGAAGCGGGCAGGCTGGACATTGCGCCCTGGGAGGACCGGGTTCGGCAGATCGACGCCGAATATGCCGGTGCTTGGGAGCTTCCGGCCCTTGGGGCGGTCGCCGCGCCAGATGCTGTTTTGATCCGGCCCGATGGCTATGTGGCCTGGGTCGGCGTTGGAACCCGACACGGTTTGGCCGACGCGCTGACCACCTGGTTCGGACCCCCCGCCGCCAAGGGTTAGGTGACACGGTCGGAAGATCGGCCGGGCGTAACCTTCTGAAAACGCAGCTGCTTCGCTACCTTCAACAGCTTGATGGTGGGTGGTCTCCTGACAAGTGATTGACAGGAGTTTCCATCCATGCAGAAATTGGTTGGACCATTGGACCACTTGTGTGCGCTTCGGGAGGATTTGTGGACCAGAACAGCCTGCCACCCATTCAGACGACGGCGCGCGATGACGCCGTGCTGAAGGCGTTGGTGGGCTTTGTTCGTGCCGAGGCCCTGCAGCCGGGCGAGCGGCTTCCGACCGAGCGTATCTTGGCCGAACGGCTCAAGGTCAGCCGCAACACGGTGCGCGAGGCGCTGACGCGGTGGGAGGGGCTCGGCCTCGTCGAGCGCCGGCAAGGCAGCGGCACTTATCTCAAGGCGGCGGTGTCACCCGACATGCTGCACATGCCGCTGACGCTCGCGGGCGGCAACGACTTCACCAGCCTGATGCAGACGCTGGAGATCCGTCGCGCGCTGGAGGCCGAGGCTGCCGCATTGTGCGCCGAGCGCGCAAGTCCGGCCGACATCGCCGAGATCGAGCGCAAGCTCGACATTATGGAGCAGGCGTTTCGCACCCGCGACGGCATGTCCTCGGAAGAAGACTGGGAGTTCCACCAGGCGGTCTACCGGGTCTCCGGCAACCCGCTGTTCGAACAGATCATCGCCGCCATGCACGAGCTGTTCCATCGCTTCTGGGAGCACCCGCTTGGCGTGCGCGACTTCGGCCATGCCAGCTTCCCCTATCATCGCACCATCTACGAATGCATCGCCGCGCGCGACCCCCAAGGCGCTCGCGCCGAGGCGCTCAAGCTGATCGCCACCGTCGAGGACGATCTCAAGCGCGGTGCCGCCAAACTCAAACTTTCGAGCCAGACATGAACGAGCACCTGACCGCTTTCGAGTACGACTATCTCGCCGAGGCGGCGACGCTCCTGGCGCACGACGAACCGTTCCCCGGTGGCGCGGTGGTGCCGCCGATCTACCAGACCTCATTGTTCACCTTCGCCAACTATGCCGAAATGGCCGACACCTTTGCCGGCAAACGAAAGCAGCCGATCTATTCGCGCGGCGACAATCCGACGGTGATGGAGTTCGAGGCCCGCGTCGCCGCACTCGAGGGCGCCGAGGCCGCGCGCGGCTTTTCCAGCGGCATGGCCGCGATCAGCGCCACGGTGCTTGCCTTCGTCGGGGCGGGTGAGCGTATCGTCGCGGTGCGCAACTGCTACGGCGATGCCTACCGGCTGTTCGAGCGTCTTCTGCCGCGGCTCAACATCAAGGTCGACTATGTCGACGGCTCCGATCCGGACGCGGTCGCCGCAGCTCTTCCCGGGGCCAAGCTGCTTTATCTGGAGAGCCCGACCTCGATGCTGTTCGAGCTGCAGGATTTGCCACACCTGACCCGGCTGGCCAGGGAGCAGGGCATCATCACAACCATCGACAATTCCTGGGCAACGCCGGTGTTTCAGAAGCCGATCTCGCACGGCGTCGATCTGGTGCTGCATTCGGCTTCGAAATATCTTGGCGGCCATAGCGACACCGTCGCCGGCGTGGTGGCGGGTTCGGCCGCCCACGTCAAGCACATCAACGAGCAGACCTATTCCTATCTCGGCGGCAAGCTGTCGCCGTTCGAGGCCTGGCTGCTGCTGCGCGGCTTGCGCACGCTGCCGCTGCGCCTGCCGCATCATATGAAGAGCGGCCTGACCATCGCCGACCGGCTGAAGGCGCATGCCAATGTCGAACGCGTCAACCATCCGGCCTATTCCAACCATCCGGGCAAGGCGACGCTGGCCGGCTATGCCGGCCTGTTCTCCTTCGAGGTGACGGAGGATATCGACATCCCGATCTTCGTCGATGCGCTGAAGCTTTTCCGCATCGGCGTCAGCTGGGGCGGCCATGAGAGCCTGGTCGTGCCAGCCAAGGCGTCGCTGGAACAGACGCCGGGACTGAATTCGATGGCGCGCTTCGGCGTCAGCCCCCGAACCATCCGCTTCAATGTCGGATTGGAAAGTGTCGAAGACCTGTGGGCCGACGTGGCCCAGGCCTTCGAAAAAGCCAGAAAGTAACAAGCGGGTTCAAAATGGGAGTCTTGAACATGAAAAAACTGACCGTCATGCTTGCCACCGTTGCGGGGCTGGCGATTTCCGCCGGCGGCGCGCTGGCCGATTCGACCCTGAAGATGGTCGAAGTCATCACCAGCCCGCCGCGCACCGAATTCCTGAAGAAGCAGATCGCCGAGTTCGAAGCAGCCAATCCCGGCGTCAAGGTCGAGCTGATCTCGCTGCCCTGGGGCCAGGCCTTCGAAAAATTCCTGACCATGGTGCAGGCCGGCGACACGCCCGACGTGGTCGAGATGCCGGAACGCTGGATGGGCCTCTATGCAAACAATGCCCAGCTCGAGGATCTCGGCCCCTACATGGCCAAATGGGACGACGCCAAGACGCTGGGCGACCGCGCCAAGCAGTTCGGCTCGACCGTCAACAACACCCAGTTCATGATCCCCTACGGCTACTATGTGAACGCGCTGTTCTGGAACAAGAAGCTGTTCAAGGAGGCAGGTCTGGACGGCCCGCCGGCGACGCTCGACGAATTCGTCGCCGACTCCAAGAAGATTTCGGCCATTCCGGGCAAATACGGCTACTGCCTGCGCGGCGGGCCGGGCGCTTTCAACGGCATGCACATGTTCATGAACATCGCTCAGGGCAAGGGCGGCTACTTCAACGAGGACGGCACCTCGACCATCAACGAAGAGGGATCGGTCAAGGGCCTGCAGATGCTGGCTGACATGTACAAGGACGGCCTGGCGCCGAAAGACGCGGTGAGCTGGGGCTTCAACGAAACCGTCACCGGCTTCTATTCCGGCACCTGCGCCATGCTCAACCAGGACCCCGACGCGCTGCTCGGCATCGCCGACAAGATGAGCGCCGACGATTTCGCGGTGGCGCCGCTTCCCGTCGGGCCGAGTGGCAAATCGTATCCGACGCTTGGCTATGCCGGCTGGGCGATGTTCGCCAATTCCCAGCACAAGGACGATGCCTGGAAGCTGATGTCGACGCTGCTGTCGCCGAAGGACAATCTGGAATGGGCCAAGGAAGTCGGTGTCGTCCCGATCCACAACGGCGCCGACCAGGATCCCCATTTCAAGACCGAGCAGTTCAAGGGCTGGTTTACCGAGCTCAGCGACAGCTCCAAATATGAGATGGTGACGCCGCCGACGCATCTGGAGAACCTCGGCAACTTCGTCGACCAGGTGGCGATCAAGAACTTCCAGGAAGTGCTGCTCGGCCAGAAGACCGCCAAGGACGTCGCCGACCAGTGGGCTGCCTTCCTGACCAAGGAACAGCAGGACTGGATGGCGAAGAACAAGAAATAAGCGCGTTCTTTCCTTCTCCCGTTCACGGAGAGAAGGTGTCACGAAGTGACGGATGAGGGGCGGCGGTAGTTTTGCCTACTTTGCGCTGCCCCTCATCTGCCTGCCCATCCTTCGCAGCCGCTGCGCTGCAGCTTCGGAGGGTGAACCGGCACTTCTCCCCGCTCATTGTCCATCCGCTGCTCCAGGGAGCCGATCCTCACCCAATGACCTATGCCGTGTCCGAAATACGATCCGTCGGCAAGCCTCGAAAGAAGCGGCTGTCGCATGCCGCTATCGAGCCCTGGCTCTATCTCAGTCCGGCGATCATCCTGCTGGTCGTGGTGCTTTTGGTGCCGCTGGTCATCGGCATCAGCTATTCGTTCCGTAAATTCTCCGCCTTCAAGTCGGAATATGTCGGCCTCGGCCAGTACCAGGCGATGCTCTCGGACCAGGTGCTGGGGCAGGCGCTGGTCAACACGCTGTGGTGGACGGTCGCCAGCCTGTTCTTCCAGTTCTTCCTCGGCCTTGGCCTGGCGTTGCTGCTCGACAAGCCGTTTCGGGGCCGCAAGGCGGTGCAGGCGCTGGTCTTCCTGCCCTGGGCGGTGCCGTCCTTCCTCTCCGGCCTGACCTGGGCCTGGCTGTTCAACCCGATCATCGGTCCGCTGCCGCACTGGCTGTTCGCCTTGGGGCTAAAGGCCGAGCCGACCAACGTGCTGTCCGATCCCTCGACCGCGATGTGGGGGCCGATCGTCGCCAATATCTGGTTCGGCATCCCGTTCTTCGCCATTACCTTGCTGGCGGCGCTGAAATCGATCCCGTCGGAACTGCATGAGGCGGCGGCAATCGACGGCGCCTCGCCCTGGCAGCGCTTCACCAAGGTGACATTGCCGTTCCTGGCGCCGACCATTGCCATCACCGTGATGTTGCGCACCATCTGGATCGCCACCTTCGCCGACCTGATCTTCGTCATGACCGAGGGCGGGCCGGCCGGCTCGACCAACACGGTGCCGGTCTACATCTATGTCAGCGCCTTCAAGTCGCTGGACAAGGGCTATGCCTCGGCGGTGGCCGTGCTGCTGCTCGTGCTATTGATTGCCTATGCGATCGCGCTGATCGCCATCCGCCGCTCCCTGGTGAGGCACGTCTGATGATCGCCGGACGCTCAGCCTCGCAGCGCTTCTTCGGTGGCATCGGCCTCTACGCCGCCATCGCCGCCTACGTGATCTTCGCCCTGTTCCCGATCTACTGGACGCTGAAGATATCGGTCACGCCGGAGCGGCTCCTCTATTCCGAAGGAATCACCTTCTGGCCTTCGCAAATGACGTTGCAGAATTTCGTCACCGTGCTCGAGGCCACCGATTTCCCGCGCTATTTCCTCAACAGCGTCATCGTCTCGGTATCGACGGCAGCCCTGGTGACGGTCATCGCGACGCTCGCCGGCTATGCCATGTCGCGCTTCACCTTTCGCGGCAAGGCGGCACTGGCGCTGATGCTGCTTCTGACCCAGACCTTTCCGCTGGTGATGGTCATTCCGCCGATCTACCGCGTCATGGGGCAGATCGGCCTGATCAACAGCCTGACCGGGCTGATCATCATCTACACCGCCTTCAACACCGCCTTTGCCACCTTCCTGATGCAGTCGTTCTTCGACGGCATCCCCAAGGATTTGGAGGAAGCGGCGATGATCGACGGCTGCACCCGTGCGCAGGCGATGCGCAAGGTGATCGTGCCGCTGACGCTGCCCGGCATGGGTGCGACGCTGGGCTTCGTCTTCACCGCCGCCTGGAGCGAGCTTTTGTTCGCCTTGATGCTGATCTCCAGTGACGACCAGAAGACCTTCGCTGTCGGCCTGCTGACCTTCATCGGCAAGTTCGCCGTCGACTGGGGGCAGATGATGGCGGCGTCGATCCTGGCGCTGATCCCGGTCTGCATCTTCTTCGCCTTCCTGCAACGCTATCTCGTCACCGGTCTGACCGCCGGTGCCGTCAAAGGATAGATCGATGGCCTCTGTCACACTCGAAAAAGTCCGCAAGGATTATGGCGCTGTCCGCGTCCTGCATGCGGTCGATCTTGAAATCGCCGATGGCGAGTTCGTCGTGCTGGTTGGCCCGTCCGGCTGCGGCAAGTCGACTTTGCTGCGCATGATCGCCGGGCTGGAGGAGGCTTCCGGCGGCGAGATCCGCATCGGCGAGCGGCTGGTCAACGATGTGGCGCCCAAGGACCGCGACATCGCCATGGTGTTCCAGTCCTATGCGCTCTATCCGCATATGGACGTGTCGAAGAACATGGGCTTCAGCCTGATGCTGCGCAAAGCCGAGAAGCCGGCGATCGATGCGCGGGTGGATGGAGCGGCCAAACGGCTGGGCCTGGACACCTTCTTGCAGCGCCTGCCGCGGCAACTGTCCGGCGGCCAGCGCCAGCGCGTCGCCATGGGCCGCGCCATTGTACGCGACCCCAAGGTCTTCCTGTTCGACGAGCCGCTGTCGAACCTAGACGCCAAGCTACGCGTCCATATGCGGGCCGAGATCAAGGCACTGCACCAGCAGTTGAAGACGACCTCGGTCTACGTCACCCACGACCAGATCGAGGCCATGACCATGGCCGACCGCATCGTCGTGATGCATGACGGGCTGATCCAGCAGGTCGGCGCGCCGCTCGATCTCTACGATCGCCCGGCCAACATGTTCGTTGCGGGCTTCATCGGCTCGCCCGGCATGAATTTCTTGCCGGCGACGGTCCGCAAGGGCGGGAAGTCGGACGCCGTGCTAGCCGACGGCCAGGCACTGCGACTGCCGGACGGACTGCCGCTCGATGACGGCGTCGCCGTCACTGTGGGTCTGCGGCCCGAGCACATCAGGCTGGACGACGACGGTGCGCTGCAAGGCGAGGTGGGGGTGGTGGAACCGCTCGGCCTGTCGACGCAATTCTACGTCAAGCTGGCCAACCAGCAGCTTTGCGTCTTTGCCATGGGCCGTGCCGGCGTCAAGCCCGGCGACACCGTGCGGCTGGCGGCCGATCCGGCGGCGCTGCATCTGTTCGACCCGAAAAGCGGCGACCGCGTAGGTTGAAGCAATCGGCCGGGGCTGGGGTACTTCGGTCTGCTGCCCCTGCCTTGCAAACAAAAAAGCCGCCCATCGGGCGGCGTTCCTGTTTGCAAAGGGAAAACCCAGATTACTTGATCTTGGTTTCCTTGAATTCGACGTGCTTCTTGGCGACCGGGTCGTACTTGCGGAACGACAGCTTGTCGGTCTTGGTGCGGCTGTTCTTGCTGGTCACGTAGAAGAAACCGGTGTCGGCGGTCGACAGAAGCTTGATCTTGATGTTTGCGGCTTTGGCCATGATATCAGTCCGTTATGTTCGTGGGGTTTTGGCCGCTGGAGCACGGGAAAACACCCGGACGCGGGAAACTTGGCGCGACACATAAAGAACGTGCCCGGAAAGTCAAGCCCGGCGATACCCTCTCTTCCTTCTCCCCCTGTGGGAGAAGGTGGATCGGCGCGCAGCGCCGAGACGGTTGAGGGGTGGGTAACGGGGTGCCGTCGGCGCCAAGCTGGAACACCCCTCATCCGACCTCGCTTCGCGAGGCCACCTTCTCCCACAAGGGGAGAAGGGAAGGCCGCTTTATGCTTCTTCCTTAACCGCCGCAACCTTCTTCCAGTCTCCGGTCGTGTTCCACCAGCGATTCGGGTTGGCGCGGTCGTCCAGCCCCTTGGACCTGCTGGCAAGGATCGGCTGGATGCGGATCACCGGCTCCTGATAGGAGTGCGCCTGGAAAATCGCTTCGACGACGCGGGCAGCCAGCGCCTGGTCGTCGGGCAGTTCGAATGAAACCTCGACCGTGCCTGGGCGGCGGCGCAGTTCTGTTTCGGCGCCGGCCGCTGCCCCGTCAAGCGGCCTGTAGCGCTCGATGCCGTGCGCGGACTGATAGGCGTTGCGGTCGTACTTGCCCATGGCCAGCGGGGCGAGCGCCACCACCGCGTCCATGATGCGGTCGACATCGGCGGCCGGAGCCTGGAAGCTCACAAGCAGCAGAAGCGTCATGCGCAGGGATGTGGTTTCAAAGCCGCTGTCGATCATGGGAGTGTCCTCAACTTCGGATGTTTTGGGGACACTCTTTTAACCGGGTGCTCCTGACAAGGTTCTGTCAGCATCGTGCCTCCGGGGCGGACAAGGGGTTCCGGCCGGTGCGAGGCTACAGGAGGATCTTGCGGATCAGCCTGAAGCAGACCAGGGCGATGTAGGCGCCGAAGAACAGGCCGAGCGACCAACCGAAGCCGGACGGGCCGAATGCATCCATGCCGATGCCGATCGCCTGTGGACCGAGCACCATGCCGACGCCGTAACAAAGCACGAAGGCGGCGTTGGCGGATGCCAGTTCATGGCCGGAAAGCTGCGAGCCGAGATGGGCAAGGCCGATCGTGTACATGGCCGCGACCACACCGCCCCAGACAAACAGAAGGGCGGCCATCAGATGCCAATTCTGCGCAAAGAAAGGCATGAAGACGGTGCCGACGAGGCCGACGGTGGCGCAGGCGAGCAGCAGATAGCGGCGGTCGCTGACGCGGTCGCTGATCATGCCGATCGGGATCTGCAGCAAAACGTTGCCGAGACCGATCATGGTCAGCAGCAGTGCCGCGTCTGCTTCGGAATAGCCGATGCGGTTGCCGTAGACCGGAAACAGCGCGAAGCCGCCGGTCTCGACGGCGCCGAAGACCAGGACCGCGGCGGTCGCCGACGGCACCAGCCAGATATAGCGCAGGAAATTGCTGGTTTCGCCATCGGCTACAATGCTCGGGCTCTCGTTGCGCGCGGCCAGCACCGGTATCGCGGCCAGCGTCACCAGCGCGATGATGACGCCGAACGGCCTGAAGCCGGAACTGCCGAGATGGGCGAACAACCACGGCCCGGCGGCAAAGCCGAGCGACAGGACGGTGGCGTATATGCCAAGGACCAGACCGCGCCGGTGCGGCGGCGCCGAGGTGCTGATCCAGAACTCCGACAGGATGAACAGCACCGTCAGCGCGATGTGCAGCACGATGCGCAGCGGAAACCACATCCAGAAATCAGGCGCGAAGTGAAAGCCGACGAAGGCCAGCGCGCCGGCGGCGATCATCGCGATCATGGTCCAGGCGACACCAAAGCGCATGGCGAGCGGCGTGGCCAGCGGGGCGCCCGCGATCGAAGCCAGGCCGGCGACGGCCGTGTTGAGGCCGATCATCGAAGCCGAATGGCCGCGCGTTTCCAGGATGACGCTGAGCAACGGCATGCCGAGGCCGATGGCGATGCCGACGACGCTGATCGACGAGATCGCCGCCACCATCGGCAGCCAATGTACGCGTTCGTCGCCCTGTTGTTGGGTATCGACCGTCATGAGATGCTGAATACTCTGTCTTTTTGATCTTAGGCAATTCCGGACGAAAACCGCGTCACGCTTTTCCTGGAAGTGCTCTAGAGAAGTTCGCGGGTGAAGCGGTTGCCGACAAGCCGGTAGAAGGGGACGGAACCGCCCGGACGCAGCAGCGGATCATGGGCGAGGCGCTTTTCCAGCTCGTCCAGGATCATTCGCGTGATGTCGGGGATGTCGGCTTCCCTTGCCTTGGCAAGCGGCAGCCAGACCAGTTCCTCGAGTTCGTTGGTCGGGCCGCCGCCAGCCAATTCGACGGCGACATCGTCGCGCCAGGCGCTGAAGAAGCGCGTATCGAAGCGGCGCACCCGGTTGGGCGGGGTGATGGCCCGCGCGATAAAGCGCAGCATGTCCAGGGAGGGCTGCACGCCATGTTCGGCAAAGCCTTGCCAATCGCGCCTGGCGGTGGCGAAGACGCCTTTACGGCCGATCAGCAGCCCGGCTTCCTCATAGGTCTCGCGGATCGCCGACAGGGCGATGGCGCGGGCGCGCGCCGCGCTCGTGCGACCGGGACCGGCAAGCAGCTTTGCTTCCTGCTCAGCGTGCAACGCGGCGGCGACCGGGATGCGGCTGTCGGCAGGGTCGGTGCGGCCACCGGGAAAAACGAATTTTCCGGGCATGAAGGCATGGCCGGCGTGGCGGCGGCCCATCAGCACCAGCACCTCATCGCCCTTGCGGTCGAGAAGGATCAGGGTCGCGGCATCGCGCGGACGTATCGGCCGATCGCTATGGGCGACCATGCTCCGCTCGATCCCATCGACTTGCGCCTTGGTCATACCATCCATGCGCACGACCTAGCGGAAACTTCTTGCATGCGAAAGTGGCCTTGACCATTGGCGTATTGCGCCAGCCTGCACCTCAGGCCCCGGGATGCGGCTCGATTGCATCCTTTTCGCCACCGAATCCGTGCATATAGAACGCCCATTGCAGTCCGATGACGGCACCTTTGACAGGCTGCAGCAGCGCAACCGACAAAAGGATGGTCAAGGGCACCCAGATGACGATGTGCTGCCAGGTCGACAAGGTCGACGTCGCTTCCACACCCATGAAGGCACCGAGAATGATGTGGCCGACAATGACGATGACCAGATAGGCGGGCAGGTCGTCGGCGCGATGGTGGTGGATCTCCTCGCCGCAGACGCTGCAGGTCTCGACGGTCTTGGTGAAGCCGCGGAACAGCTTGCCTTCGCCGCAATTCGGGCAACGGCCCAGCAGGCCGCGCTTCATCGCCGTCCACAATGGGCGGGCAACGCGGCCCGAATGATGTTCGCCGCCGAAAACCTGTTCTTGCATCCCTAATTCTTTTGGCATCATCGTCTCCTGCCGCGCGAACCCGGTCGCGATTGCGATGCGCGGGCGCGGCCCTTGGCCTTGTGAAACGACTTGACGGAGCCTGGCAGGGGCTTCGGGTCGGTCAACATCTCGAAGCGCATCGCGCCGGCCATCGGTGCCACCTCGACGAGCCGGACCTCGACCCGATCCGCGAGCTGGTAGCCTTTACCCGAGCGTTCTCCAAACAGGGAGCGGGCCGCTTCGTCGTATATATAGTAATCGCCGCCCAGAGTTGACACCGGGATGAAACCATCGGCGCCATACTGCGGCAATTGGACAAATAGTCCCGATTTGGTGACGCCGGAGATGCGGGCGTCGAAGCGGTCGTCGATGCGCTCGGCAAGATAGGCGGCGATCAGCCGGTCGACCGTATCGCGTTCGGCAGCCATTGCGCGGCGTTCCGTGCCGGAGATCAGCACAGCGACGTCTTCGAGCCGGGCTTCTTCGTCGCGCGTCAGCCCGCCCGGGCCGAGGCTGAGTGCGGCGATAAGTCCGCGATGCACGATGAGGTCGGCATAGCGGCGGATCGGCGAGGTGAAATGGGCGTAGCGCCTGAGGTTCAGGCCGAAATGGCCGATATTCCCAGGCGAATATTCGGCCTGGCTCTGCGAACGCAGCACCACTTCGTTGACCAGCCCTTCATTGTCGGCGCCGCGCACGCGCTCCAGGATGCCGTTGAACTGGCTGGGCCGCATCTGCGCGCCGCGCGCCAGCGACAGCCCCAGCGTCTGCAGGAATTCGCGCAGCGATTCCTGCTTGGCGAGCGATGGCGCGTCGTGGACGCGATAGACCAGCGCCTGCTTCTTCGCCTCGAGCGACTCGGCGGCGGCGACATTGGCCTGGATCATGAATTCTTCGATGAGCTTGTGGGCATCGAGCCGTTCGGGCACGATGACGCGGTCGACCGTGCCGTCCGGCTTGAGCAGGATCTTGCGCTCCGGCAGGTCGAGTTCGAGCGGCTGGCGGCCGTCACGTCCGCGCTTCAGGATCGCATAGGCGTCCCACAGCGGCTTCAGCACCGTGTCGAGGATCGGGCCGGTCTTGCCGTCCGGCACGCCGTCGATCGCCGCCTGCGCCTGCGGGTAGGCGAGCTTCGCCGCCGATTTCATCATGATGCGATGGAAGGAGTGCCTGATCTTGTGGCCGTCGGCGGCGAAGGTCATGCGCACCGCCAGCGCCGGGCGGTCCTGGCCCTCGCGCAACGAACAGAGATCGTTGGAAATGCGTTCGGGCAGCATCGGCACGACGCGATCGGGGAAATAGACCGAATTGCCGCGCTTCAGCGCTTCGCGGTCGAGCGCAGTGCCATAGCGCACATAAGCGGCGACATCGGCGATCGCGACGGTGGCGATCACGCCGCCCGGATTCTTCTCATCGAGGTCCGGCGTGGCGAAGACGGCGTCGTCATGGTCCTTGGCGTCGGCCGGGTCGATGGTGACCAGCGGCAGGTCTCGCCAGTCCTCGCGGTGATCGAGCGTCGCCGGCTTGACGGCCTCGGATTCGGCGATGACGTCGGCCGGGAAAATGTGGGGAATGTCGTGGGCGTGAATGGCGATCATCGAGACCGCCTTTTCGCTGGTCAGCGAACCCAGCACATTGAGCACCTTGGCGTGGGGCAGACCGTAGCGCGAGGCGCGCGCGGGCTCGACCTCAACCAGATCGCCGTTTTTGGCGCCGTTCTGGAATTCCTTGTCGACGATCAGTTCCGGCTGGCGCCGTTCCACCGGTTCGATGCGAAAGGTGCCGTCCTTGAGCACGCGGAAGACGCCGAGAACGGCATCGGTGCGTTTCTCGAAGATCTTCATCACCCTGCCGGTATAGGCAGGGCCGCCCAGGGCGACATTCGTCTCGTCGGCGGGAAAGGTCTTGGCCAGCACGCGGTCGCCGATGCCGGGCGCTGGTCCACCACCACTGCGCGACAGGCGGATGGAAACGATGGGCGGCGGTCCATTGGCCGTGTGTTCGATGGGACGCGCCAACAGCACGCCGTCGGCGTCACGGTCGAAAATATCGAGGACCGTGACGTGGGGCAGGGCGCCGACGCGGGCCAGCCCCTTGCGCTCCTTGGTCAGGACACCTTCGTCCTGCAGGTCACGCAAAATGTCCTTCAGCCAGATGCGGTCGTCGCCGCGCAAGGCGAACGCCTTGGCGATGTCGCGCTTTCCGGCGCGATCGGGATTTTCGGCGATGTAGCGCAGGATCTCGTCACGCGAGGGCCGGTAGTCGTCCTTGACCTTGGCCCTGGTGTCGGCGGTGCGCGGATCGCCGTGGCTTCTTCCGGTGATCTTGCGCGCCACGCCGTCCTATCCTTTTTTCTTCGCGGCCGGCTTCTTGGTCGCCGCTTTCTTGGTTGCCGGGGACGCTGCCTTGCGGAACGGCTTCTTGCCGCCGCCGCCCTTGGCTTCTCTCTCGGCGATCAGCGCCAGCGCATCCTCGATCGTCACCGATTGCGGATCCTTGCCCTTGGGCAGCGTGGCGTTGACCTTGCCGAAATTGACGTAAGGCCCGTATTTGCCGTCGCGAACGACGATCTTGCCACCGCCGTCCGGATGGTCGCCGAGCTCTTTCAAGGCAGCGGCGGTGCCGCCGTTGCGGCCGCCCTTGGCCTTCGATTGCTTCTCGGCAATCACGGTGACGGCGCGGTTGAGGCCGATCGAGAACACGTCCTCGATGCTGTCGACATTGGCGTAGGTGCCGTCATGCAGCACGAACGGACCATAACGGCCGAGCCCGGCCGAGATCATCTTGCCAGATTCGGGATGTTTTCCCACATCGCGCGGCAATGACAGCAGTGCCAGCGCCTTTTCATGGTCGATGGATTCGGGTGTCCAACCCTTGGGCAGGCTGGAGCGCTTGGCTTCCTTGCCGTCGCCGCGCTGGATGTAGGGGCCGAAGCGGCCTGAGCGCAGCGTGATTTCCTCGGCCGTGTAAGGATCCTTGCCGAGCACCTTGGTGCCGTCCTCGCCGCCGCCATTCTCGCCATTCGGGTTGGCGGCGTCGCCGAGCTGGCGGGTGAAGGAGCATTCCGGATAGTTCGAACAGCCGACGAAAGCGCCGAACTTGCCGAGCTTGAGCGACAGATTGCCGGTGCCGCATTTCGGGCAGATGCGCGGGTTCGAGCCGTCTTCCCGCGCGGGAAACACCAGCGGCGCCAGTTCCTCGTTCAGCGCATCGAGCACGTCGGTGACGCGCAGTTCCTTGATATCAGCGACGGCGCCGGAAAAATCCTTCCAGAAGTCGCGCAGCACGTCCTTCCAGGCGAGCTTGCCGTCGGAAATCTCGTCGAGCTTTTCCTCGAGCGAGGCGGTGAAGTCGTATTCGACATAGCGCTCGAAGAAGCTTTCCAGGAAGGCGGACAGCAGGCGACCCTTGGCCTGCGGCACCAGCCGGCGCTTGTCGATCGTGACATAGTCACGGTCTTCGAGCGTCTTCAGGATCGCGGTGTAGGTCGACGGGCGGCCGATGCCGAGCTCTTCCAGCTTTTTGATCAGCGTCGCCTCGGAGTAGCGAGGCGGCGGCTCGGTCGTGTGCTGGGTGGCGTTGATCGCCTGGCGGGCGAGCTGCTCGCCGACACGGATCTCGGGCAGGCGGCGGTTTTCCTCGTCCTCCGCGTCGTCTTCCTTCTGGTCGGTGTAGGCGGCGATGAAGCCGTCGAAGCGGACGACGGAACCGACGGCGCGAAGCTCGGCGGTGCGCGAGCCGTTTACCGCCTCGATCTCGACGGTGGTCCGCTCGATCTCGGCCGGCTGCATCTGGCTGGAGATGGCGCGCTTCCAGATCAGCTCATAGAGCCGCATCTGGTCGGAATCGAGGTACTGCCTGACCGATGCCGGGGTGCGCATGAAATCCGTCGGACGGATCGCCTCGTGCGCTTCCTGGGCGTTCTTGGCCTTTGTTGTGTAAACGCGCGGCTTTTCCGGCAGGTATTTCGGACCGAATTCCTTGGCGATCGCATCGCGGGCAGCGTCGATCGCTTCCGGCGCCATCTGCACGCCGTCGGTTCGCATATAGGTGATCAGGCCGGTGGTTTCGCCGCCGATCTCCATGCCTTCATAGAGCCGCTGCGCCACCTGCATGGTGCGGGTAGCGGAGAAGCCGAGGCCCGAAGAAGCCGCCTGTTGCAGCGTCGAGGTGGTGAAGGGCGGGCCCGGATTGCGCTTGGTCGGCTTGGCTTCGACGGACAGCGCCTTGAAGGCGGCCCCCTCGAGCATCGCCTTGACGTCGTCGGCCTGCGCCTTGTTGGAAATATCGAGCTTCTGCAGCTTCTTGCGCTCGAACGCGGTGAGCCGGGCTTCGAAAGCCTCGTTACGGGGCGTGCCGAGGATGGCGGCGATCTGCCAATATTCCTCGCGGATGAAGCGCTCGATCTCGGATTCGCGGTCGCAGACAAGGCGCAACGCCACCGACTGGACGCGGCCCGCCGAGCGGGCGCCCGGCAATTTGCGCCACAGAACCGGCGACAGCGTGAAGCCGACGAGATAATCGAGCGCCCGGCGGGCCAGATAGGCATCGACCAGCGGCGCATCGATCTGGCGCGGATTGGCCATCGCTTCCAGCACCGACGACTTGGTGATGGCGTTGAAGACGACACGGCTGACCGGCTTGTCCTTCAGCGCACGCTTCTGCTTCAGCACTTCCAGCACGTGCCAGGAGATGGCTTCGCCCTCGCGATCCGGGTCGGTGGCGAGGATCAGGCCATCGGCATCCTTGACTGCCTTGGCGATGTCGGCGAGGCGCTTGCCCGAAGCGGTGTCGACCGCCCAGGACATGGCGAAATCCTCGTCCGGACGCACCGAGCCGTCCTTGGCCGGCAGATCGCGGACATGGCCGAACGAGGCCAGAACCTTGTAGTTCTTGCCGAGGTATTTGTTGATTGTCTTTGCCTTGGCCGGCGATTCGACGACGACGACGTCCATGAGGTCTCTTATTCAGCTGTGATGCGCCAGAAGAATTCCGCTGCGCGCGACGAAATCTCGTTCCTGTTGCCGCTCACATGGCCGCGCTTTCGCATCCGGTCAAGGGGAAGCGCCCAAATTGCGGAGATGCCGGCAGCAATACACTCTTAGAGTGTATGGAGAAAATCACAGAATTGGCCGAGGAGAGACGATGGTCGCAAATTGGCGAAAACGACCGGGCCTCGTTTCGATGAGTCGAGGAGTGCCGTCCTCGATCATGAGGCCGGCCGCCGGCGGTATCGAAGGATGCCCGGCGACCAGCTGATGCCCCGCCAACAGGCGGGAAGCGGGAAGGAGGCTCAGTCGGCCTTGACGATGTGCCAGACGCCGGCGACACCGTCACCGCTCATGTCGCCAGCCTTCTTGTCCTTGACGAAGGTGTAGACCGGCTTGCCGTCATAGGCCCACATCTTGGTGCCGTCGGTGCGTTTGACAACGCTCCATTCGTCGTCCGCCTTGGCGCTGGCCGCGGCCTTCAGCGGCGGCCAGTTGGCGGCGCATTTGTCGTAGCAGTTCGACTTGCCCTTGCTGTCCTTGTCATAAGTGTAAAGCGTCATGCCCTTGGCATCGGTGTAGATCTTGGTGCCGCCGACGTCGGCTTCCTTCCACGCCTCGGCGGCGAAGGATGCGGCGGTGCTGAGCAGAAGTGCGGCCAGCCCTGCGGTTATGATTTTCATGGAAACCTCCCTGATATGTGGAGACGCGCGGGAAATCGCGGTCTCGTTGTGTCAACGCCTGCCGGCCGGAGGTTCTTCCCGAAAGGGCTTGTGGGACATCGGTAGCCGGGGCTTGGCTGCCTAGTAACAATTCCCTCGGTTCGGTCGTACTTAGTTGGGTGGGGTCAGGGAGATTGCCCGAACAGCGACTGGTTGCCACACATTGGTGATTGGCGCACAGGCCAGGGCTTCGCTATATCGGCGCCAAAACGGTATCGTCGCCGAAACAGCAGGGCTTTGGAATGGCATTGGACATCGGCTATGTCAGCGCGGTCGGGGCGGGCGCCATCTCGTTCCTGTCGCCGTGCGTGCTGCCGCTGGTGCCGCCCTATCTCTGCTACATGGCCGGCGTCTCGGTCGACGATTTTCGCGGCAATGCGGGTGCGACGGCGCGTGAAGGCACGCGCGGCGCGCTGCTCTACTCCTCGATTGCCTTCGTGCTCGGTTTCTCGACCGTGTTCGTGGCACTCGGCGCCGGCGCCTCGACCATCGGCCGGCTGCTGCGCGTCTGGCAGGAGCCGCTGGCGATGGGCGCTGGCGTGCTGATCATCCTGATGGGCCTGAATTTCCTCGGCATCCTGCGCATTCCGCTGTTGTCGCGCGAGGCGCGCTTCCAGTCGCAGGGCAAGCCGGCAAGCGCTGTCGCCGCCTATGTCATGGGACTGGCGTTTGCCTTCGGCTGGACACCTTGCATCGGCCCGGTGCTGGGGCCGATCCTGACGCTGGCCGGTGGGCGCGAAACCGTGGGCGAGGGCGCGCTGCTGCTCGCCGCCTATTCGCTTGGGCTTGGCATACCGTTCCTGATCGCGGCGCTGTTTTCCGGCGCCTTCATGCGTTTCCTCGGCAAATTCCGCGTCCATCTCGGCCGCGTCGAAAAGGCGATCGGCGCGCTGCTGGTCGTCGCCGGCGTGTTTTTCCTCACCGGTGGCGTGCAGGCCGTCTCCTACTGGTTGCTGGAGAATTTTCCGGTGCTCGGACGGCTGGGGTAGTCCACTTCAGCACGGGAACGATGCATGGCGGCCTGCATTTGCAGTGCCATTGACCGACACTTTTTTCGAGCCGGGAGGCGAGAATGGTAGCCAAGGCGGATGTGCGAAAGTTCTTCAAGGCCTATGAGAAGGTCTACAATGACGCGATCGCCGACACCGTCGATCCCAACGACGTCGCGGACATGTATTCGGCTGGTTTTGTCTCGGTGACGCCGGCCGCGGTCATGGTCGGCGAGAATGGCCAGCAGTTGAAGGCCATCATGAAAAAGGGTTTTGAGGCCTATCGTGCCCTCGGCAGCAAGAGGATGACCTGTAAGGATGTCTCTGTGACACCTATCGACCAGGACCATTGCGTGGCTGAGGTAAGCTGGTCCGGTGATTATGAACGCAAGGACGGGAGTCCCGTGACCATCGACTTTGCGATCAACTATCTCGTCGAAAAGCGCGATGGCAAGCTGAAGGTGTTTGGCTGGATATCAGGCGACGAGCAGGCGGAATTCAGGAAACATGGCCTGTTGTAGGTGTGCTGACTGTCGGATTCCGTCTCAAGCCCCGCTGATCAAGAGTCATCTGCTCCGCCATCTCACCGGAATTTAACCGCATTGGTCCAGCATGGCGCCACTGCTAGCATGTTTTGATTCCCAACGCTTTCATATGGTTGTCCTTCCATGAGCCAGAGATCCTGCCTGTCGATCATCCTCGCCGCCGGCGAAGGCACGCGCATGAAGAGTGCACTGCCGAAGGTGCTGCACCAGATCGCGGGCCTGCCGATGGTCGCGCATGTGGCGAAGGCGGCCGAAGCCGCCGGAGCCGGCGACCAGGCGCTGGTGATCGGCCATGGGGCGGAGGAAATGCGCAAGGCGGCGGCGAAATTCGCGCCTAAAGCAGAGATCTTCGTCCAGGAAAAACGGCTCGGCACCGCGCATGCCGTGCTGGCCGCGCGCGAAGCGATATCAAGGGGTTACGACGATGTCCTGGTGATGTTCGGTGACACGCCGCTGATCGATCCGGGGGCGCTGACCGTGGCGCGACTGAAGCTGGCGGAAGGCGCTGCCGTCGTCGTCATCGGCTTTCGTACACCCAATCCAACTGGCTATGGCCGGCTGATCGAAAAGGGCGGCAAGCTGGTCGCCATCCGCGAGGAGAAAGATTGCAGCGAGGAAGAGAAGAAGATCACATTCTGCAATGGCGGGCTGATGGCGATGGCCGGCAGCCAGGCGCTGAAGCTGCTCGACGCGGTCGGCAACACGAACGCCAAGGGCGAATATTACCTCACCGACATTGTCGAGATCGCCAGCGGGCAAGGCCTCGATGTGGTTGCGACCGAAGCCAGCTTTGAAAATGCGCTCGGCATCAACAACCGCGCCGAACTGGCGCAAGCCGAGGGTATCTGGCAGCAGCGCCGGCGGTACGAGGCGATGCTTTCGGGCGTGACGCTGATCGCGCCGGAGACTGTTTTCTTCTCGCACGACACCGAAATCGGTGCCGACACGATCGTCGAGCCCGATGTCTGGTTTGGTCCAGGCGTAAAGATCGCCGGCGGCGCCAAGATCCATGCCTTCAGCCATATCGAAGGCGCAACTGTAGCGGCCAATTGCGATGTCGGTCCGTTCGCACGGCTGCGGCCGGGCGCCGATCTGCGGGAAAAAGCCAAAGTCGGCAATTTCTGCGAGGTCAAGCAGGCTGTTGTCGAGGAGGGCGCCAAGGTCAACCATCTGACCTATATCGGCGATGCCCGGGTCGGCGCGGGCGCCAATATCGGCGCCGGCACCATCACCTGCAACTATGACGGCTACTCGAAATTCTTCACCGACATCGGCGAGGGCGCTTTTGTCGGCTCGAACTCTTCGTTGGTGGCGCCGGTCACCATCGGCAAGGGTGGATACATCGCCTCCGGCAGCGTCATCACTGAAAGCGTGCCCGACGACGCACTGGCCTTCGGTCGGGCGCGCCAGAAGACGATCCCCGGCAAGGGCAAGGAATTGCGCGAGCGCTTTGCCTCGGCCGCGGCTGCCAAAAAGAAGTAAGACCGGCCTTCAAAAACTGAACGATTGCAGTAACCGGATTGCAAGTGCGCTATGTCATGATGCATGCGTGCAGAAGCGTCCGTTACAGCGGACGAAATGCAATGTGACTTCCGCGGCGGACCGGCTATCCCTAAATAACGCTGGTTTTCCACGGGGAATTGGGGGCTGTCTGCATGTGCGGTATCGTTGGAATCGTTGGCCACTCGCAGGTTGCGCCGCTCATTGTCGATGCGTTGAAGCGACTTGAGTATCGCGGCTATGACTCGGCCGGAGTCGCCACCGTCGAGAAGGGTGAGCTTGGCCGCCGGCGCGCCGAGGGCAAGCTGGTCAACCTCGAACGCCGGCTCAAGGATGAGCCGCTTGAAGGCACCATCGGCATCGGCCACACACGCTGGGCGACCCATGGCGTGCCCAACGAGACCAATGCGCATCCGCATTTTTCCGCCGGCGTCGCCATCGTCCACAACGGCATCATCGAGAATTTCGCCGAATTGCGCGACGAACTGATCCGCGACGGCTATTCTTTCTCGTCGCAAACAGACACCGAAGTCGTCGCCCACCTGGTGGCGCGTGAACTCGCCAAGGGGCTGAAGCCGGTCGAGGCCGCCCATCAGGCGCTGAAGCGGCTGGAAGGCGCCTTTGCGCTGGCCATCATGTTCAAGGGCGACGAGGATCTGATCGTTGGCGCCCGCAACGGCCCGCCGCTGGCCGTCGGCCATGGCGATGGCGAAATGTTCCTGGGCTCGGACGCCATCGCGCTCGCGCCGTTCACCAATTCGATCACCTATCTCGAAGACGGCGACTGGGCGGTGGTGCGCCGCGACAGCGTCGCCATCTTCGACATCGACGGCAAAAAGGTTGCCCGCAAGCGCCAGCAGTCGCTGTCGACCAGTTTCATGGTCGACAAGGGCAATCGCCGCCATTTCATGGAGAAGGAAATCCATGAGCAGCCCGAGGTGATCTCGCACACGCTGGCCCACTATGTGGATTTCGTCTCCGGCGTCTCCAAGCCGCTCGACCTGCCTTTCGATTTCGCCAAGATCGACCGGCTGGCGATCTCCGCCTGCGGTACCGCTTACCTCGCCGGCCTGATCGGCAAATACTGGTTCGAGCGCTATGCGCGGCTGCCGGTCGATATCGATGTCGCCTCGGAGTTCCGCTACCGCGAAATGCCGCTGTCGGCCAACGATGCCGCTTTCTTCATCTCGCAATCGGGCGAGACCGCCGACACGCTGGCCTCGCTGCGCTACTGCCGCAAGGCCGGCATGAAGATCGGCGCCGTCGTCAATGTGCGGGAATCGACCATGGCGCGCGAATCCGACGTCGTGCTGCCGACACTTGCTGGCCCCGAGATCGGCGTCGCCTCGACCAAGGCCTTCACCTGCCAGTTGTCCGTGCTGGCCGCGCTTGCGGTGCGCGCCGGCGTGGCGCGCGGTACGATCTCGAAAGAGCAGGAGAAAACCCTGGTGCGGGCGCTTTCGGAAGCGCCGCGCTATGCCAACCAGGTGCTCAAGCTCGAAGAACAGATCGAGCGCATCGCACGCGAACTGTCGCGCTACAAGGATGTGCTCTATCTCGGCCGCGACACCAATTTCCCGCTGGCCATGGAAGGCGCGCTGAAGCTCAAGGAAATCTCCTACATCCACGCCGAAGGCTATGCCGCCGGCGAGCTGAAGCATGGGCCGATCGCGCTGATCGACGAGAACATGCCGGTCATCGTCATCGCGCCGCATGACCGCATCTTCGAGAAAACCGTTTCCAACATGCAGGAAGTGGCGGCGCGCGGTGGCAAGATCATCCTGATCACCGACAGCAAGGGCGCGGCACAGGTAAGCGTGAAGACGATGGAAACGATCGTGCTGCCCGATGTGCCCGAAATCATCTCGCCGATCATCTATGCGCTGCCGATCCAGATGCTGGCCTATTTCGCCGCCGTCTTCATGGGCACCGACGTCGACCAGCCGCGCAATCTGGCGAAATCGGTGACGGTGGAGTAGGGGTTTTAAACAGGCGCCTTTAAAAACTTCGCAGTTCCAAACGGCCTTGCTGTTCACTAATGTTGCGCTGCAACCCACGGCCGGTGAACCATGTCCGACGCTCCGAAGACTTCTGGCATGACCCGGCTGAGGAACTATTTCCTCACGGGCTTCGTCGTCTGCGCGCCGCTGGCGATCACCGCCTATATCGCCTGGTCGTTCATCGGCTGGGTCGATTCCTGGGTAAAGCCTTATATTCCAGCGCGTTACAACCCCGATACCTACCTGCCGTTCCCTGTGCCGGGCTTCGGGCTGATCGTCGCCCTAATCCTGATCACGCTGATCGGCTTCCTGACGGCCAACATCGTCGGCCGCGCCATCGTCAATTTCGGTGAGCGCATGCTTGGCCGCATGCCGCTGGTGCGCGGCATCTATGGCTCGCTGAAGCAGATTTTCGAGACCGTGCTGTCGAACAAGGGCGACATGTTCCGCCAGGTCGGGCTGGTCGAGTATCCGCGCAAGGGTGTCTGGTCGCTGGTCTTCGTCGCCAGCGAGAAAGAGACCGAGATCAACCAGAAGCTTGATCAGCAAGGCGATCCGCTGATTGCCGTGTTCATGCCCTGCACGCCGAACCCAACCACCGGCTTCCTGATGTACGTGCCGAAGTCGGACATCGTGCTGCTCGACATGACGATCGAGGACGGTGCCAAGCTGATCGTTTCGGCCGGACTGGTGGCGCCCGAGGTCAAGCAAATGGTTGTCGTGAATGGTGAGCCGATCGAGGGAATGCTTGCCAACCCATCGGTTGCTGCCTTGGCTCAACCGGCGCGCAAGAGCCGGACGGCTTCGTCGCGTCCGAACAAGTAAAGCAGCAGGCGCAGCGCCTCGCCGCGGTCGGACTGAAGTTCGGGGTCGCGTGACAGGATCAACCTTGCATCGTCGCGGGCAGCTTCCAGAAGATCGGCATGCGCCTCGATACGCGCCACCTGGAAACCCGGCGTGCCGGACTGGCGGGTGCCCAAAAGCTCGCCTTCACCGCGCAATTTCAGGTCTTCCTCGGCGATCAGGAAGCCGTCCTCCGTCTCGCGCATCACAGACAGCCGGCGTTTAGCGGTCTCGCCGAGCGGATCCTTGTAGAGCAGCACGCAGGAGGACGGCTTGTCGCCGCGTCCGACACGGCCGCGCAGCTGATGCAACTGCGCCAGGCCAAAGCGCTCGGCATGCTCGATGACCATGACGGTGGCATCAGGCACGTCGACGCCGACCTCGATGACCGTGGTGGCGATCAGGATGCGTGTCTCGCCTTGCTTGAAAGCGCGCATCGCCTCGTCCTTCTCCGCACCCTTCATGCGGCCATGGACAAGGCCGATACGATCGCCGAACAGCGGCTTCAGCGAGGCGAAACGATCTTCCGCCGACATCAGCTTGATCTCTTCGGACTCTTCGACCAACGGACAGATCCAGTAGATCTTCTGGCCGCCGGCGACGGCGTCCTCCATGCGGCCGACCAGTTCGTCCAGGCGCTCCAGCGGCAGCGTGACGGTTCGGATCGGCTGGCGGCCGGCCGGCTTTTCCGTCAATTTCGACACGTCCATGTCACCGAAGGCGGTCAGCACCAGCGTGCGCGGGATGGGGGTCGCCGTCATCACCAGCATGTCGGGCGCATCGCCCTTGGCGGTGATGGCAAGCCGCTGGTGGACGCCAAAGCGATGCTGCTCGTCGATGACGGCCAGCACCAGGTCGTCGAAAGTCACCGTTTCCTGGAACAGCGCGTGGGTGCCGACGACGATGTCGATCTCGCCGCTGGCCAGGCCGGCCAGCGTGTCGGCGCGTTCGCGGCCTTTCTCGCGCCCGGTCAGGATGGCGATGCGCAGGCCTATGCTGTCGGCAAGCGGGGCGATCGTCGCCAGATGCTGGCGGGCCAGGATTTCGGTCGGCGCCATCAACGCCGCCTGGCCGCCAGCCTCGACGGCGCGCGCCATGGCAAGCAGCGCGACGACCGTCTTGCCGGACCCGACATCGCCTTGCAGAAGCCGCAGCATGCGCTCGGGGTCGGCGAGATCGGCATTGATTTCGGCCAGCGCGAATTCCTGGGAAGCGGTCAGCGAATAGGGAAGCGCTGCGCGCAGTTTCTCTACGATGCTGCCGTCGCCGACCAGGGGACGGCCAGACAAGCGGCGGATCTTTGCCCGCACCAGCGCCAGCGAGACTTGGCCCGCCAGCAATTCGTCATAGGCGAGGCGCCGCCAGGCAGCGCCGTCGATGGAGACGTCGATCGGATCGGCCGGGTTGTGGATGCGGGCGAGCGCGTCGCCAAAGGTCGGAAAGGTGTGCCGGCGCATGAGGGCGCCATCCTGCCACTCGGGCAATTCGGGCAGGCGCGCCAGCGCCTGGCCGATCGCCCGGCGCAGCACCTTGCCGGACAGCCCCGCGGTGAGCGGGTAGACCGGTTCGACCAGCGGCAGGTTTTCCGCCTCGCTGGCCAGGGCGATATGGTCGGGGTGGACCATGGTCGGGCGGCCGTTGAACCATTCCATGCGGCCCGAGACGACGACATGCTCGCCGACTGGCATCGCCTTTTCGAGATAGGAGGCATGGGCATGGAAGAAGGTCAGCCCGATTTCGCCGGTATCGTCATGGGCAAAGACCCGGTAGGGCACCGACCGGTTGCCGCGCGGCGGCGGCTGATGACGGTCGATGCGCACCTCGAGCGTTACGATCGCGCCCTCGGCGGCGAGCGCGATGCCCGGCCGGTTGCGGCGGTCGATGACGGTATGTGGCAGCACGAACAGAAGGTCGCCGGCGCGCGCCGCGCGATCGCCGAGATCGGCGGCGACGACTTTCTCGATCAATGCGCCCACCTTCGGCCCGACGCCGGCGAGCGAGGTGATCGGGACAAAGAGGGGGTCGAGGATGGAAGGACGCATGATGTCAGCTTATGTCGCGACGGCAGCAGCGCAAGGCTGACAGCCCCTTCTATCCACGCTATATGCGCCGCAGCAAGTGAGGATGCGCAACAATGACCGGAACGAAACGATCAAGCGAGGGGCTGGACGTCCACCGCCGCAAGCTCTTGTTCCGCTCCTGGCATCGCGGCTTGCGCGAGATGGATCTGATCCTCGGCACCTTCGCCGATGCCGAGATCGGCGCCTTGACGGCCGAGGAGATCGACCAATATGAGAGGCTCCTCGACATTCCCGACACCGAATTCCTGCCGCTGATCACTGGCGAACGCCCGGTGCCGGCGGATATCGACTGCGCCGTCCTGCAAAAGATCCTGGCGTCCCGCCGGACCATGATTTTCTGAACACAAGCAATTCCAGGAAAAGTGCCAAGCGGTTTTCCTGGGAATTGCGACAAACAAGACCGTGATTTGATGAGCCTCATTCCCACCATTGGTCTGCCGAAAGGCCGTGCCGGCCAGTTCATCGTCGACGGTGTCGCCGATGGCTATGAAGCCTTCGCGCTGGTGCAGGCCGCGCTAGAGATCGCGCCCGACAAGCCGGTATTGTTCGTGGCGCGTGACGGCCAGCGCCTGCCGGCAATCATCGAGGCGTTGTCCTTCGCGGCCCCCGGCCTTCCGGTGCTCGAATTGCCGGCCTGGGATTGTCTGCCCTATGACCGCGTTTCGCCCGGTTCGGATGCCGCCGCCAAACGCCTCGATGCGCTGACCGCCATGATCGCGCTGGCGAGGAAGCCACACCGTGCCGTCATCCTCACCACTGCCAATGCGCTGCTGCAGCGCATTCCGCCGGCCGAGCTTGTCGAGGCACAGACTTTTCATGCCAGGCCCGGCAACCAGATCGACATGAACGCGCTGGTGTCGCGGCTGGAAACGTCGGGCTTCGAACGGGTGCCGACGGTGCGCGGTATCGGCGAGTTCGCCGTGCGTGGCGGCATTCTCGACCTCTTCGCGCCGGG
The DNA here is from genome assembly GCF_000176035.2 of Mesorhizobium opportunistum WSM2075. NCBI lineage: Bacteria > Pseudomonadati > Pseudomonadota > Alphaproteobacteria > Hyphomicrobiales > Phyllobacteriaceae > Mesorhizobium > Mesorhizobium opportunistum. The sequence continues at coordinate 4,236,086 of NC_015675.1, forward strand.
CTGGACCGAGGCGCTGAGGCTCGATTTCTTCGGCGACACGCTGGAATCGATCCGCGTCTTCGATGCCGCTACGCAGCGCACCACCGGCCAGCGCAAGTCGATGGCGCTGCAGGCGATGAGCGAGGTGGCGCTGACGCCCGAAACCATCAGCCGCTTCCGCCGCGCCTATATCGAAGCCTTCGGCGCACCGCAGCGTGATGACGGCCTCTATGCGGCGGTCAGCGAGGGCAGGCGTTTCGCCGGCATGGAGCACTGGCTGCCGTTCTTCTACGAACGGCTGGAGACGGTTTTCGATTATCTGCCGGACACGCCTGTTGTCTTCGACCACCTGGCGCACGAGGCGTTGGCCGAACGCCATACGCTGATTCTCGACCACTACGAGGCGCGCAAGAAGCAGGCGGACGCGGCTTTGAAGGATGCCGCGCCCTACAAGCCGGTGGCGCCGGATCTGCTTTATCTCTCGCCGGAAAACCTGATCGCCTCGCTCGGGCCGCGCGAAGCGATCGACTTCACGCCGTTCGACGCGCCCGATGCCGGCGCCAAAAAGGTCTACCACGCCGGATCACGCCATGGCCGCAGCTTCGTCGAGGAGCGCGCCGATCCGAACGTCAATGTCTTCGATGTCGTCGTCAGGCATATCGCCGATGAGCGCGCGGCCCGTCGCCGCGTCGTCATCGCCGGCTGGACCGAAGGTTCCCTCGACCGGCTTGGCCAGATCCTGGCCGAGCATCATCTCGGCAATCTCAAGCAGGTCGAGACGCTTGCCGAAGCCGATCAGCTCGAGCCAGGGCAGGCGGCCTTGGCCGTGCTGCCGCTGGAATCCGGCTTCGAGACCGAAAGGCTGGTCGTCGTCGCCGAACAGGACATTCTGGGCGACCGGCTGATCCGGCGCTCGAAGCGCAAGAAGCGTGCTTCCGACTTCATCGCCGAAGCGTCGGCCTTGTCGGCCGGCGATATCGTCGTCCATGCCGACCACGGCATCGGCCGCTTCATCGGCCTGCGCACCATCGAAGCGGTCGGTGCGCCGCATGATTGCCTGGAAATCCACTATGCCGGCGACGACCGGCTGTTCCTGCCGGTGGAAAACATCGAGCTCCTGTCGCGCTACGGCTCTGACACAGCCGAGGCGACGCTGGACAAGCTCGGCGGCGGCGCCTGGCAGTCGCGCAAGGCGAAGCTGAAGAAGCGCTTGCTCGACATGGCCGGGCAACTGATCCGCATCGCCGCCGAGCGGCAGATGCGCGCCGCACCGGCGCTGGTGCCGGCCGAAGGCCTTTATGACGAATTCTCGGCCCGTTTCCCGTATGAGGAAACCGACGACCAGCAGACGGCGATCGACTCGGTCAGGGATGACCTCGGCGCCGGCAAGCCGATGGACCGGCTGATCTGCGGCGACGTCGGCTTCGGCAAGACCGAAGTGGCGCTGCGCGCCGCCTTCATCGCGGCCATGGAAGGGTTCCAGGTCGCCGTGGTGGTGCCGACGACGCTGTTGTCTCGCCAGCACTTCAAGACGTTTTCGCAGCGTTTTTCCGGCCTGCCGATCCGTGTCGCCCAGGCCTCGCGGCTGGTTGGCGCCAAAGAACTGGCGGAAACCAAAAAGGGCATCGCCGAGGGCCAGGTCGACATCGTCATCGGCACCCATGCGTTGCTCGGATCTGCCATCTCGTTCAAGAATCTCGGCCTGCTGATCATCGACGAGGAGCAGCATTTTGGCGTCAAGCACAAGGAACGGCTGAAGGATCTGAAGACCGACGTCCACGTGCTGACGCTGTCGGCGACGCCGATCCCGCGCACGCTGCAGCTGGCGCTGACCGGTGTGCGCGAACTGTCGCTGATCGCCACGCCGCCGGTCGACCGCATGGCGGTGCGCACCTTCATCTCGCCCTTCGATCCGCTGGTCATCCGCGAGACGCTGCTGCGCGAGCGCTATCGCGGCGGGCATTCGTTCTATGTGGTTCCGCGCATCAGCGATCTCGCCGAAATCCATGATTTTCTGCGTGAATCCGTGCCGGAACTGAAAGTCGCCGTGGCCCACGGCCAGATGCCGCCAGGCGAACTCGACGACATCATGAATGCCTTCTACGACGGCCAGTACGACGTGCTTTTGTCGACGACCATCGTCGAATCCGGCCTGGACATCCCGACCGCCAACACGCTGATCATCCATCGCGCCGACATGTTCGGCCTGTCGCAGCTCTACCAGCTGCGCGGCCGCGTCGGCCGCTCGAAAGTGCGCGCCTATGCGCTGTTCACCTTGCCGGCCAATCGCAAGCTGACCGACACGGCCGAGCGCCGGCTGAAAGTGCTGCAGTCGCTCGACACGCTGGGCGCCGGCTTCCAACTCGCCAGCCACGATCTCGATATCCGTGGCGCCGGCAATCTTCTGGGCGAAGAACAGTCCGGCCACATCAAGGAGGTCGGCTTCGAGCTTTACCAGCAGATGCTGGAAGAGGCCGTGGCCGAGGTGAAGGATTCCGGCGAGGTCCAGGATGGCGGCTGGTCGCCGCAGATCGCCGTCGGCACCGCGGTGATGATCCCGGAAAGCTATGTGCCCGACCTGCAGCTCAGGCTGGCGCTCTACCGCCGCCTCGGCGATCTCGAAAACACCGAGGAGATCGACGCTTTCGGCGCCGAGCTGATCGACCGTTTCGGCCCGCTGCCGGACGAGGTGAAGCATCTCTTGAAGATCGTCTTCATCAAGGCGCTCTGCCGCAAGGCCAATGTGGAAAAACTCGACGCCGGGCCGAAAGGCGTCGTCATCCATTTCCGCAAGCGCGAATTCTCCAACCCGGTCGGTCTGGTCAAGTTCATTGGCGAACAGGGGTCATTGGCCAAGATCAGGCCTGACCACAGTGTCGTCTTCACTCGCGACTGGCCGACGGCCGAGAAGCGGCTTGCCGGCTCCGCGGTCGTCATGACGCAGCTGGCGCGGCTGGTGGAGAAGGCCGCCTAGCCGCCGGCCATCATTCGCCAGCGCTGAAATTCCGGTCTAGAATAGAAAATCGGCTTCGTGTATGGAGCCGCCACCCCTATAGGGGCTGGAAATGGCGGGCGAGGGTGCTTGCCGGAAAGAGCGTTGGGTGCAGCGATGACGAAATGGTCGCCGAATTCGTGGAGAGCAAAGCCGATCAAGCAGGTTCCTGCTTATCCGGATCTTGCTGCGCTGAAGAACACGGAGACCCAGCTCGCCACCTTTCCACCGCTGGTCTTTGCCGGCGAGGCGCGCAAGCTGAAGAAGCAGCTCGCGGCTGTCGCCGCCGGCGAGGCCTTCCTCCTCCAGGGCGGCGACTGCGCCGAGAGTTTCGCCGAGCATGGTGCGGACAATATCCGCGATTTTTTCCGGGTCTTCCTGCAAATGTCGGTGGTGCTGACCTTTGCCGGCGCGCAGCCGGTGGTGAAGGTTGGCCGTGTTGCCGGCCAGTTCGCCAAGCCGCGCTCGTCCGACAATGAGACCAAGGGCGAGGTGACGCTGCCGAGCTATCGCGGCGACATCATCAACGGCATCGAATTCGATCAGAAGTCGCGCATCCCCGATCCCGCCCGTCAGGAAATGGCGTACCGCCAGTCGGCGGCGACGCTGAACCTCCTGCGCGCTTTCGCACAGGGCGGCTATGCCAGCCTGGAGAACGTGCATCGCTGGATGCTCGGTTTCGTCTCTGACAGCCCGCAAGGCGAGAAGTACGAGTCGCTCGCCAACCGCATCACCGAGACGATGGACTTCATGAAGGCCGTCGGCATCACCTCGGAAACCAACTATGCGCTGCGCGAGACCGATTTCTACACCAGCCATGAGGCGCTGCTGCTCGGCTATGAGGAGGCGCTGACCCGTGTCGATTCGACCTCCGGCGACTGGTACGCCACGTCAGGCCACATGATCTGGATCGGCGACCGCACCCGCCAGCCCGACCATGCCCATGTCGAGTATTGCCGCGGCATCAAGAACCCGCTAGGCCTGAAATGCGGCCCGTCGCTGACGCCGGACGGCTTGCTGGAGCTGATCGACCTGCTCAATCCGGACAATGAGCCCGGCCGGCTGACGCTGATCGCGCGCTTCGGTTCCGACAAGGTCGCCGACCATCTGCCGAAGCTGGTGCGCGCGGTGCAGAAGGAAGGCCGCAGTGTCGTCTGGTCGTCGGACCCGATGCACGGCAACACCATCGAGGCCGCCGGCTACAAGACGCGGCCTTTCGACCGCATCCTGAAGGAGGTGCAGACCTTCTTCGAGGTGCACCGCGCCGAAGGCACGCATCCGGGCGGCATCCATGTCGAGATGACCGGCAAGAACGTCACCGAATGCACCGGTGGCGCACGCGCCATCACCGCCGAGGAACTGCAGGACCGCTACCACACGCATTGCGACCCGCGCCTCAATGCCGATCAGGCGATCGAACTGGCGTTCCTGGTGTCGGATCTCCTGAAGAAGAGCCATCCGGTGCGGCACAAGCAGGTTGTGAACGGCTGATTGCTGCCAGGCTGGACTGACGCAAAGAAAAGGCGCCTGGGAAATCCCGGCGCCTTATCTGTTTATGGTCGAATGCTTGCCGAGCCGACAGGGCGGGGATGGAAGGCTTCAGTCCTTCTTATGAAGGCTTAGTCCTTCTTGTAGAGCAGCCAGCTCTTGCCGGCGCGGCCGGCCATCGTCGAATGCCTGGTGACGCGGTTGCGCCCGCTGACCTTGGACCGGTAAAGCGCCCGGTCGGCCTTGGTATAGAGGTCTTCGGGGCCATCGGCCTCGGATGCCATGCAGATGCCCATGGAGACGGTGACGGTGCCGTAATTGGCGCCGGTCTGGCTGCTGGTGAACGGCGTCTGCTCGATCAGCGCACGGATGCGCTCCGAGATATCGTAGGTGGCGTCCTCGCTGGCGCCCTCGATGATCAGCGCGAACTCCTCGCCGCCGGTGCGGGCGACGAACATGTCGCCGCGAATGCTGGTCTGGAAAATCTCGGCGATGATCTGGATGATCTTGTCGCCGACCGGATGGCCGTAGCGATCGTTGATGTCCTTGAACCGATCGATATCGGCAAGGATCAGGGCATTGAACAGGATGCCCTTGTTGCTGTTGTAGATCCTGGTGATTTCCTTGTCGAAGGCGCGGCGGTTCCAGATATGGGTCAACGGGTCGGTGTCGGCCAGCCGCTTGTACTCCTCGAGCTTCGACTTGACGCTCTCGAGTTCGGCGGTCTTGTCACGGAGTGTCGATGCAATCTGCCTGCCATGATCAATCGTCGAACTGGTGGCGACCGACATGGCGCTGGCGATCTTCTGCAAGAGGTCCTGCGACAGCAAGCTGCGGCCGCTCAGACCGCTCGATGTCTCGTCGAGGATCCTGCCGTATTTCTCGATGTGGCTGCGCTCGCTCCGCAGGAGTGATGCGACTTCCTCGAGCTCCCTGGCGATGACGTCCCGCGCATGCTCAACGATGCCGGGGCCATGGTTGTGGGCAAAGAAGGTGCGCCCGATCTGATCCAGCTCATCCTGCGTCGGCCGGCTACTCAGCGACACGACGGCGAGACTGAGCTCCCGGTTGGTGCCGCTCAATGCCTCGTAGAAAATCTCGTAGTTGCGCGGCAGGCCGAGCACGCCAAGCTGGCGCATGGTCGTGACGACGGTGCTGGCGATATCGGTGTTTCTTTCGGTCTGGGTGGCTGCCGGCTGCATGTCTGATCCACTCTTCCCCTCGGATCCCGGCGAAGATTTGCGGGTCCACTTATCGCCGACATGGGGGAATGCTACCGACATTCCAGAACGAGACGCGAAGAGGCGCGTCCCCACCCGCAACCTTTGCACGACGTGACCATAAATGCGCTAGCGCTAAAGTTTCCTTAATTCGCATAAAATCCGCAGGTTTTCTCCGGCTGCGGCTGTAAAGGCTTCATCCTGCCACCAACAACAATGCCGGTTCGGCAGCCTGAGTTCGCAGGCCTGTTACGCTGTTGGAGAAACCAAATTTCGGATTTTCTGCACCAGAGCATGTCGCATTTTCTTGCGTGCGGGCGCCGCAAAGCTGGAATCCTGGCGGTGAGGACGATGCCGCGTTTTCGGAGGAGGTTGGAATGAGTGACAGTCACCAGGGATCTTGTCTGTGCGGAGCGGTCCGCTTCCGGACGCGCGGCGCGCTGCGCGGCGTTGTCTATTGTCACTGCTCGCAGTGCCGCAAGCAGAGCGGCCATTTCTACGCCGCGACCAATGTTGCCGACGCCGACATCGTGATCGAAGGTTCGGAAAGCATCACATGGTATGAGGCTTCCTCCTTCGCCAGGCGTGGCTTTTGCAAGGCATGCGGGTCGGTGCTTTTCTGGAAGCGGGGGGATCAAGACTACATTTCGGTCATGGCGGGATCGTTCGACAGGCCGACGGGCCTCAAGGGCGACTGTCATATCTTCGTTGGCGACAAGGGCGACTATTATTCGATCGACGATGGGCTGCCGCAGTTTGAGAAGTCGACGCCATCGATACCTGTCGCTGAATGAATTTTGGACGAGGCGCCTTATTCCATTGATCGGGCCATTGCTTTATCCCGTGCCGGTGATTCGGAGAGGGATTTGGGCATGCAGCGGCTGATCGACGCTTTTATCAATTCGGTGCGGGCGTTTCGCAAGCTGGCCGCCAACGAGAAGGCATTCCAACAGGAGTTGACGCTCCTTGCGCTCGCCTTGCCGGCAGGGTGGTTCGTTTCCGTCTCGTGGCGCGGTTACGCGTTGCTGATCGGCGCGGTTCTGCTGCTGATAATGGTCGAGGTCTTGAACACCGGCATCGAGGCGGCCTGCGACGCCTTCAGCCGCGAGTTCAATGTCGACATCCAACTGGCCAAGGATTGCGGTTCGCTGGCGGTTCTGATTTCGGTGGTCATCGTCGCCGGCGTCTGGGGCATTGCCCTCATCGAGCGGCTCACCGGCTTTCCCATCTGACCCATCTGACGTCCGCGACATCACTGCTCGCGGCCACGCTCCTGCTTGGCGATATGGTGGGCGACCAGCCAGGCAAGTACGGCCACGGCGAGGCCGATGCCAAGTCCGATGAACAGCCGCTCGTGGCGCATCAGCGCCTGGCCGATCAAATGCTCGGCCCCCAGTCCAAAGACATAGCCGATCGAGCTGAACAGCAGCGCCCAGATCATCGACGAGATGGCATTGAGGATGACGAAGCGCGGTGCGGCTATGGTCGAAAGGCCGGCCGCGATGCCGCCGACCAGGCGCATGCCGTAGACGTAGCGGTTCGACAGCACGAAGATGTTGGGGTGGGTGTTGAGCAGGCGGTAAGCGCGGCGGAAACCGGGCCGCTCGCGCAGCCTGACGACATGGCGATTGTCGGCGAAACTTCGGCCCAGGATGAAGAAGAAGGTGTCGCCGGCGAAGGCCCCGAGGGCTGCCGCGACAACGGCATGCCACAGCACGAAAACGTCCTGGTGGGCGAAGAAGCCGCCGAGGATGGCAGCACTTTCCCCTTCGGCAACGCAGCCGAGAAAGACGGCAAGCAGGCCATACTGTTCGATGAAATGATGGATCGCGTCGGTCATGAAGCCGACTGTTGCGACAGCCTCTCGTCGATCCGCTTGACGAGATCGGCCAGCCGCGCGATCTCTTCGCGCATGCCGAGGATCTGGCTGTGGCGCAGCTCATCCAGCTTTTCGTGCAGCGCCATGATCTCGATCTCGGCCTTCAGGTTGACCTCATAGTCATGGGCGGCATCGATGCGGTCGCGTTCGGTCTGGCGGTTCTGCGCCATCATGATCACCGGCGCCTGCAGGGCGGCGACCATCGACAGCACCAGGTTGAGGAAGATGAACGGGTAAGGGTCGAAAGCATCGCGAGACAGCAGCCAGACATTGCCGGCGGTCCACAGGGCCAGAAAAGCCAGGAAGGCCAGGATGAAGGACCAGGAGCCGCCGATGCGGGCGATCGTATCGGCAAGGCGGTCGCCGAAGGTCTGGTGGAAAGCCACCGCCTTGTTGGTGTCCCTGGAGATCGTGGTGCGCTCGAGCGCCGATTGCAGCACCCGGCTTTCCAACGGGCTGAGGCCGTCCGGCCGACGCTTGAGCCAGCGGTTCGCCAGTTCATCGATCGTCTTGTTCATGGCCATCTCCATCGTCGGTGGAGATAGACGTAGAGGCTGCCGGCCCTGACGGGAAGTGGTACATTCAGCCGGACAGCGAGGGACCGATGGCCGATTTCAAGAAAATTCGCCTGCGCGCGGCAAAACGCAAGGGCGGCGAGGCGGAGCTTGCATCACTGCTGGGGCCTGTGCCCGACAATGCAGCCGTGGCCGACATACCGGACGATCGCATCCTCTCGACCATGGCCGAGCGCGTTTTCGCGGCGGGTTTCGTCTGGCGCGTCATCGAGCAGAAGTGGCCGGGCTTCGAGGAAGCGTTCCTGCGTTTCGAGCCGAAGCGGCTGTTGTTCCAGCCTGACGATTTCTGGCACGAGCTGACCTCCGACCAGCGCATCGTGCGCAACCCGCAGAAGATCAGGTCCGTCCGGGAAAATGCGGCCTTCGTCGAACGCGTATCCAGGGAACATGGCGGCTTCGGCAATTTCCTCGCCGATTGGCCAGCCGATGATCAAGTCGGGCTGATGGCCTATCTCGGCAAGCACGGCAGCCGGCTCGGCGGCAACACCGGCCAGTATTTCCTGCGCTGGCTGGGCTGGGACGCTTTCGTCATTTCGGCCGATATGGCCGCAGCCCTTCGCGATGCCGGCCTCGACATCGCCGATAGTCCGACCTCGAAGCGGGACCTCGACAAGATCCAGGCACAGATCAATCAATGGGTGGCGGACACCGGCCTGCCGCGCCGGCACATTTCGCGCATCCTGGCGATGTCGATCGGCGAGAACCATTCGCCGCAGTCGTTGCGCGAGTATGTGGGCGACGATTGAACGCCAAAGCCTGGCCCGAATTGGTCCAAACGAACGCCATTGCGAGGCCAATTCCGCCGCGCTAAACCGGAAAGCATGACCAAGAAGCTCGACATACTGCGCATCGCGATCGCCCAGCTCAACCCGACCGTCGGCGATGTCGCCGGTAACCTTGCCAAGGCGCGCGAGGCGAGGGCGGATGCCGCGCGCCAGGGCGCCGACCTCGTGCTCTACACCGAACTTTTCCTCGCCGGTTATCCGCCGGAGGATCTGGTGCTGAAGCCGGCCTTCCTGAAAGCCTGTGAGAAGGCCGCGCAGGACTTTGCCGCCGACACCGCCGATGGCGGCCCCGGCGTCATCATCGGCACGCCGCTGAAGCGCAAGAGCGGCACCCACAATTCGATCGTCTTCGCCGATGGCGGCAAGATCATCGCCGAGCGCTACAAGCTCGACCTGCCGAATTACGGCGAGTTCGACGAAAAGCGCGTCTTCCAGGCCGGGCCGGAGATCCAGGGGCCGGTCAACTTCCGTGGCGTGCGGCTGGGCATTCCGATCTGCGAGGACATCTGGGGCGAAGTCGGCATCTGCGAGACGCTGGCTGAAAGCGGAGCGGAAATCCTGCTGGTGCCGAACGGCTCGCCCTACTACCGCGCCAAGATCGATGTCCGCCACCAGGTCGTCATCCGCCAGGTCATCGAATGCGGGCTGCCGATCATCTATGCCAACCAGCTCGGCGGCCAGGACGAACTGATCTTCGACGGCGCGTCGTTTGCCATCGGCGCCGACAAGACGCTCGCCTTCCAGATGAGCCAATTCGAGGACGCGGTCGACGTCACGACCTGGAAGCGCACGGACGACGGCTGGGCCTGCGCGGAAGGGCCGATGTCGAAGATTCCCGAACGGGAAGAGGCAGACTACCGCGCCTGCATGCTTGGCCTGCGCGACTACGTCAACAAGAACGGCTTCAAGAATGTCGTGCTTGGCCTGTCCGGCGGCATCGATTCGGCGATCTGCGCCGCCCTTGCCGTCGATGCGCTCGGCGAGGAGCGGTTACGCGCGGTGATGATGCCTTACCGCTATACGTCGAAGGATTCGCTGAAGGACGCCGAGGACTGCGCCCGCGCGCTCGGTTGCCGCTATGACATCGTGCCGATCTTCGAGCCGGTCGAGGGCTTCCTGCACGCGCTGACACAGCTTTTCGAGGGCACCAAGGAAGGCATCACCGAAGAAAACCTGCAGAGCCGCGCGCGCGGCACCATCCTGATGGCGATCTCCAACAAGTTCGGCTCGATGGTGGTGACGACAGGCAACAAGAGCGAGATGTCGGTCGGCTATGCCACGCTCTACGGCGACATGAATGGCGGCTTCAATCCGATCAAGGACCTATACAAGATGCAGGTCTACGCGCTGTCGCGCTGGCGCAACAGCCATGTGCCGCCAGGCGCGCTCGGGCCTTCCGGCGAGGTGATCCCGAAGAACATCATCGACAAGGCGCCGTCGGCGGAGTTGCGCGAGAACCAGACCGACCAGGATTCGCTGCCACCCTATCCGGTGCTGGACGACATCCTCGAATGCCTGGTCGAGAACGAGATGGGGGTCGACGACATCGTCGCGCGCGGCCATGACCGGGCGACGGTGACGCGCATCGAGCACCTGCTCTACATCGCCGAGTACAAGCGCCGGCAGGCGGCACCGGGTGTGAAGATCACCAGGAAGAATTTCGGCCGCGACCGCCGCTATCCCATCACCAACCGATTCCGGGATCGCGGCTAGTGGATCGATGCCGGATGAGTGTTGGCGGATCAGGCAGGAACGTAGGTCAACCTGATCACGTCATCGTCAATCAGATCGCTGGCCACAAAGCGAAGCGGCGGCCGAGGGCCGGCGAAGAACGGCTTGCCGTGACCAAGCACGACCGGGTGGAAGTAGAGTTGGTACTCGTCGATCAGACCAAGGTCGGTCACGCTTCGGGCAAGGTTGGGGCCAGACAGCGAAATCTCCCCAGCAAGATCAGCCTTCAGCCCACGGATCACCGCCTCGACGTCGTCCTGGACAAGTGTGGCATTGGGGCCGACTGACGTCAGCGAGCGCGACACGACCCATTTCGGTTGGTTTCGCCACGCCGCCGCGAACTCGTGTCCTTCCGCGCTCCACTCGGGACGGTCTTCGTCCCAATAACGCATGACCTCGTACATGCCGCGACCGTACACGCTGCCGGCAAGGTCGCGCACTTGCTCTGTCCAGTGACGGAAGAGCGTGGGGCGTGGGGGCATTGCCAGGTGGTCGACGTAGCCATCGAGGGACTGGTTCATCCTGAAAATGAGCTTGGCCATGCTGCAAGGTCTCCAACCCGGGCCTTCAGGATAATCCGAGCCACCGTTATGCAGAAGGGAGATCGGAGGCAAACCGTGTGCCGGCGAGCACGCGGCCAAGCGTCCACCAGCCGTTGTTGCAAAATAACCTCAGTAGCTGGACCAGATACACTTTCGGGCATGGGTCGGTCTTGGCGATGCGTCAGGCCGTCACTATAAGGACCATTCCGCGATTCATTTGCGGGAGGTCCGAATGGCAGTATTTCAAATGGTAATGCGAGGCCGCGAAGCTTAGGTCTCATCCGGCGCTCCGCGAGGGTCTGTCCCTCGTGCCGAAGCCGGATCGAGCTCAGGCTTATGCCGATGCCGGTCGCCGCCCTCCGGGGGGCCCGACGCCAATATGCCACTCCGCATCCCGGGCACCATCTGCCCTAGCGCGGCTTCTTCAATTTTCGACTTTACTGGGATCGGGCTCGTTTTGCGCCCGAATGACATCATGGCTCGTTTTAAGATCGATCTGCGCGCGAGCGCCTTTCGCAGCGTTCTTGGCTTCACGCTCACCCATTGGCGGCGCCAGCCGTGGCGGCTTTCGCTCATCATGGGCGGTTTTCTGCTGTCGACTCTGGCCGACGTGCTGACGCCGCTCTACTCCGGCCGGCTGGTCGACGCCGTCGCCAGCAGCGCCGGCGCGGATGCCATTGCCTGGAATGCCGCGATGACGGCGTTTTCCGTCCTGATGGCGCTCGCCCTGACCGGCGTCGTGCTGCGCAACCTGGCCTTCATGGGAATCGTCGAGCTGACGCTGAAGATGATGGCCGACATCGCCGCCGATGCCTTCCATCGCGTCCAGCGCTTTTCCACCGACTGGCACGCCAACTCCTTTGCCGGCTCGACGGTGCGCAAGGTGACGCGCGGCATGTGGGCGCTCGACCTGCTCAACGACACGATCCTGATCGCACTGCTGCCGTCGGTCGTCATGCTCGTCGGCTCGACGCTGCTGCTTGGCTGGTTCTGGCCGCTGATGGGTGCGGTCGTCGCGGCAGGCTCGGTGCTGTTCATCATGGTGACGGCGATGCTGTCGCTCGGCTATGTCGCGCCGGCGGCAAGGCTTGCCAACACCTGGGACACGCGCCTCGGCGGATCGCTGGCCGACGCGGTGAGCTGCAACGCCGTGGTCAAGGGTTTTGGCGCCGAGGAGCGCGAGGAGCACCGCCTCGCCAAGGTGGTTGCCAAATGGCGTGCGCGCACGCGGCGCACCTGGGTGCGCGGCACCATCAACGGCACCACGCAAGGGGCGCTGCTGCTTATCATGCGCGCCGCGGTGATCGGCCTGGCGCTGATGCTGTGGTCGTGGGGGCAGGCGAGCGCCGGCGACGTCGCCTTCGTGCTGACTTCGTTCTTCGTGCTGCAGGGTTATTTGCGCGATATCGGCACGCATATCCGCAATTTGCAGCGCTCGATCAACGACATGGAGGAACTGGTCGATTTCCAGTCCGAGCCGCTCGGCATCGAGGATCGGCCCGGCGCCAGGCCGATCCGGATCACGCAAGGGGCGATCGGCTTCGACAACGTCACCTTCCATTATGGCAGCCACCGGTCGCCGCTCTATCGTGACTTCTCGGTCGACATCGGACCGGGTGAACGTGTGGGGTTGGTCGGCCATTCGGGGTCGGGCAAGACGACTTTCGTCAAGCTGATCCAGCGGCTCTACGATGTGAACGCCGGAAAGATCCTGATCGACGGCCAGGATATCTCGCAGGTGGCACAGGCGTCGCTGCGCGGGCAGATCGCGATCGTCCAGCAGGAGCCGATCCTGTTCCACCGGTCGCTGGCCGAAAACATCGCATATGCCAGGCCAAGCGCGACGCAGGATGAGATCGAGCATGCCGCACGCCTGGCGAGCGCGCACGACTTCATCACCAGCTTGCCGAAGGGGTACGGCACGCTGGTGGGCGAGCGCGGCGTGAAACTGTCGGGCGGCGAGCGGCAACGCGTGGCCATCGCACGTGCCTTCCTCGCCGATGCCCGCATCCTGATCCTGGACGAGGCGACATCGAGCCTCGATTCGGAATCGGAGGTGCTGATCCAGCAGGCGATGGAACGGCTGATGGTCGGCCGCACCACGCTGGTCATCGCGCACCGGCTCTCGACGGTGCGGGCGCTCGACAGGCTGCTGGTCTTCGATCGCGGCAAGATCGTCGAGGAAGGCTCGCATGACGAGCTGATCCGGCTGAAGGGCGGCATCTACCGCCGCCTGTTCGAGCGCCAGGCGCTTGAACTGACCAAGGGCCTGGTCGTTTGACCAAAAGGGGCCTCCGGCTTCGGCTGGAGGTCCCTCTCAGGCATCGGTCAGCCGGAGCGACGTACGCGGCATCTTTTTGCGGCCCCGGTTTCGAGGCGTTTTGTTTATAACGCAGGCCGCGACATGTCGTTTCTACCGGGTCGCGGCACTCTTCCTGGCCAAGTTTCGCCGGCGGCGTCACCTCCGCGATCGCGCGATCGCAGAGACGGCCGAGTATATGAGGGAGATCTATCTCGACCCTGCCGGCCAGTCGGGTGCGATGGTCCGCTCTCGAATTGCGGAGGTCACGGAAGCGGTCCGCTCCGGCGACATCTTTATCGGTGGGCTGATGGGCGACCGCTGGACCCGGCTCGGTTCCGACGACTTCGGCCACTGATCGGCTTCGACGACACGTTCGCCGGCGCCGGCCCCGACAAGTTGACTTATCGCGGCAGGAAAAGGCGACCTATGTGCCGCTTGAGCGCACGCCACCCCGGTCTTTTCATTGCTTGCGCCATGTTCTATGTCTGCCGCACGGCGCGGGGGCGCATCTTGTCAATCACCAAGGCATCCGGTACGCCCCGCTCATGACAGTTACCGTTCGTTTCGCCCCGTCACCGACCGGCCGCATCCATATCGGCAATGCGCGCACCGCTCTGTTCAACTGGCTGTTTGCGCTCAACAACAAGGGCCGCTTCATCCAACGCTTCGACGACACCGACATCGCCCGCTCGAAGCAGGAATTCTCCGACGCCATCCTCTACGACCTGCATTGGCTGGGCATTTTCCCGGATGCCACCGAATATCAGTCGCGGCGCTTCGAGATCTATGACGCGGCGGTCGAGCGGCTGAAGGCGGCGGGCGTTCTCTATGCCTGCTACGAAACGCCGGAGGAACTCGATCTCAGGCGCAAGGTGCGCCGCACGCGCGGCCTGCCGCCGGTCTATGGCCGCGAGGCCTTGACGCTGACGCAGGAGCAGGTGGCCGAATACCAGGCCGACGGCCGACGGCCGCACTGGCGCTTCCTGTTGCCCAATTTCTCCGGCGATCCGCTGCAGCCGGAGCGTACCGAGATCCATTGGAACGACCTGGTGCGCGGTGAGGAAACGGTTGACCTGGCCTCTCTGTCAGACCCGGTCCTGGTGCGCGAGGACGGCACCTATCTCTACACGCTGCCTTCCGTCGTCGATGACATCGAGATGGGCATCAGCCATGTCATCCGCGGCGACGACCACGTTACCAACACGGGCGTCCAGATCGCCTTGTTCCGAGCATTGGGTGCTGAACCTCCGGTATTCGGCCACCACAATCTGTTGACCACCGTCTCGGGCGAGGGGCTGTCGAAGCGCACCGGCGCGCTCTCCATTGAAAGCCTGCGCGAGGATGGCATCGAGCCGATGGCGGTTGCTTCGCTCGCCGTGCTGGTCGGCACTTCGGAAAATGTCGCTGCCGCGCACGACCTCGGCGAACTCGCCGGCCACTTCGACCCGGCCGCGACGTCGAAATCATCGGCCAAGTTCGATCCGGACGAGCTTTTCGTGCTCAACCGCGTGCTGCTGCACCATATGCCGTTCGATGAAGCGCGCGACCGGCTGATGGTGCTTGGCATTTCAGGCGAGCAGGCCGAGCCGTTCTGGCTGGCGGTGCGCGGCAATCTCGACCGGCTGGCGGATGCCGTGGCCTGGTGGCGGATCCTGCGCGAGGGGCCGCAAGAGAAACCCGAATTTTCCACGGACGACCGCGATTTCCTTCACCAGGCATTCGATGTCCTGCCTGAAGATCCCTGGAGCGGGACGGTCTGGAAGGATTGGACGGGCAAGATCAGGGAAGCGACCGGGCGCAAGGGCAAGGCATTGTTCATGCCGCTGAGGCTTGCCCTTACCGGGCTGCCTTCGGGGCCGGAGCTTGCAGATCTATTGCCGCTGATGGGTCGGGAAGGAACGCTGGCCCGACGACCCTGATCTTGCGCTGCTCCGGCGGCAAGGCGGACACGGGCGACGTCACCGGCTTGGCGGACAGACGCTTGATGGCTTCGCGGTCGAGCCCGCCCTCCATATTCGCCAGGGTCTCCGGATCCGCGCCCGGATCGGGCTTGGAAGGCGGAACCGGGATGAACGGTGCCGCCTCGGTCTCGGGTTGGGATTGCTGAGGGGCGGGCGGGTTGCCGCCGATGATCTGGAAATTCTGCGCGGCATTGCAACCGCATGCCGGCGGCCGCGCCACGTTGGACTGCTTGTAGAGATAGGCGGTCGGCAATTCGCTGTAGGGCCTGCCGGTGACCGATGACGTCATCGACGCCGAATCGTCGTCCATGCCGCGCGAATAGAAAACCTGCATCTCGGTGCCGGGGCAGCTCGATTCGCAATTCTTCTGGTCGCGCTCGAAGTCGCTGGTCGAGGCGGCGTTCGACATGGGGAAGAAATAGCCGTCGCAGGTGCGCACGCAGGTGGTGTGGAATTCACCGCCGGTGCCCGGAAAGTCCGGAATGTCGGGCCGGTTCAGGACGCGGCTTACACCGCGCTCCTCGTCTGCATCGCCAGGCTGGTTCCTCGTATCGTCAAGCTGGTCCGATCTGCCGCCCTGCCGGTTGTCGCCGCCGAAAAGCTGCTCGAACAGGTTTGCGTTGCCGTCTTCACGGCTTGCTTCCCGCAAGGGTTCCCGGCGCGGCGCAACCGGGTCGTCGCGGCAGCCATTGGCGTCGAGCGCGGCCAGGATGCGGCCACGGTCGCGGCGCGATCCGCCGCCGCCGGCGAGCTGTGCTCGCTTGGCCTGCAGGCTGTCGAGATTGGCGTTCATGCGGTCGATGGTGGCGTTGAGGCCGGCGCATTGGTTGACGTTGCGGGAAAACAGCGAAAACCCGCACCCGGCGCCGTTCGCCTGGCCGCGAGCTTTTGAAATCTGCTCACGCTGCCGTTCGATCGCGGCGTCGTATTTGCGGATCATTGCCGGACCGCCGCCACCGCCGCGCGAGGCAGCGGCAAGATCGGCTTCCAACTGGCGGCAAACCCGAGAGGCAGCCTGCGGCTCGGTGATTGTGGCGCCGGACAGCAAAAGGCCAAGCAGCACGGCAGCATGCGCCTGCTTCAACCCTCCGACTGTCATCCGTCCAACTCCGCCTGATCGTCCGCAAGGCTATCGTATTCGCGGTTAACCGCAATTTACTGCGAAAGCTGCGTTCCGCCCAGATCGACGATCGCCTGTGCCTTGTGCGCGGCTTCGACGACGGCCAGCGCGGTCATGTTGACCACGCCACGCGACGTGACCGAAGGCGTCAGGATATGCGCCGGCTTGTCGGTGCCGAGCAGGATCGGCCCGACATGCAGCGCATCCATCATGGCACGCAGCGCCGTCAGCGTGATGTTGGCCGAATCGAGGTTCGGGAAGACCAGGAGATTGGCTTCGCCCTTCAGCCGCGAATGCGGATAGACGCGCTGGCGCAGATGCTCCGACAAAGCGGAATCGGCATGCATTTCGCCGTCGCACTGCAATTCCGGCGCGATGCGCGCCAGGATCGCCGCTGCCTGCCGCATCTTGAGCGCGCTCGGCGAATCGCGCGAGCCGAAATCCGAATGCGACAGCAGTGCCGCCTTCGGCTCGATGCCGAAGCGCTGGATTTCCTCGGCCGCCAGCACGGTCATCTCGGCGATCTCCTCGGCGGTCGGGTCGACGGAGACGTGGGTGTCGGTGAGGAAGATGATGCCGCGCTGCGAGATCAGCATCGACAGCGTCGATAAATCGTAATCCTTGATGCCGGCGCGCGGCCCGATGATCAGCGTCACGTTGCGCAGATGCCGCTCGAAGCGGCCTTCGAGGCCGCAGACCATGGCGTCGGCGTCGCCGCGCTTCAGCGCCAGAGCGGCGATCACCGTATTGTCGGTGCGCACCATGGTGCGCGCGGCCTCCGTCGTCACGCCGCGCCGGCCGGCGAGCTCGATCAGGAGGTCGACATAGTGGCGATAACGCGGATCGTCTTCCGGGTTGATCAGTCCGAAATCGACACCCGGTTTGATGCGCAGGCCGTAGCGCTTCAGCCTGACTTCGATGACATGCGGACGGCCGATCAGGATCGGTTCGGCTATGCCTTCCTCGAGCACCACCTGGGCGGCGCGCAGCACGCGCTCATCCTCGCCGTCGGCGTAGATGACGCGCTTGGCGCTCGAGGCCTTGGCGGACGAGAACACCGGCTTCATCACCAGGCCGGAGCGGAAGACGAACCGGTTGAGCTTGTCGATATAGGCGGCGAAATCGGTGATCGGCCGTGTCGCGACGCCGGTGTCGCAGGCCGCCTTGGCGACCGCCGGCGCGATGCGCAGGATGAGCCTGGGATCGAAGGGCGAGGGGATCAGGAACTCGGGTCCGAAGATCGGCGTCTCGCCGGAATAGGCGCGCGCGGCGACGTCCGAAGGCTCTTCGCGGGCAAGGGCCGCGATGGCGCGGACCGCCGCCATCTTCATCTCCTCGTTGATGGCGCTGGCGCCGCAGTCCAGCGCACCACGGAAGATGTAGGGGAAGCAGAGAACGTTGTTGACCTGGTTGGGAAAATCGGAGCGGCCCGTGCAGATCATGGCATCGGGACGCGCCGCGCGCGCCACTTCCGGCATGATCTCCGGATTGGGATTGGCCAGCGCCAGGATCAGCGGCTTCGGCGCCATGTGCTGGAGCAGTTCCGGCTTCAGCACACCGGCGGCCGAAAGGCCGAGGAAGACGTCGGCGCCCGCAATAACGTCGGCCAGCGTGCGCGCCTCGGTATCCTTCACATAGGGGTCCTTCCAGCGGTCCATCTCGTCGGTGCGGCCCTTGTAGGCGACGCCGAAACGGTCGGTGACCCAAATATTTTCGACGCGCACGCCGAGCGAGACCAGGAGGTTGAGGCAGGCGAGGGCCGCGGCACCGGCGCCGGAGGTGACGACCTTGATGTCCGAAATGGTCTTGCCGGCGAATTCCAGCCCGTTGAGCACGGCGGCGGCGACGATGATGGCCGTGCCGTGCTGGTCGTCGTGGAACACCGGTATCTTCATGCGCGCCTTGAGCCGTTCCTCAACCTCGAAACACTCCGGCGCCTTGATATCCTCGAGGTTGATGCCGCCGAAGGTCGGCTCCAGGGCGGCGACCGTTTCGACCATGCGCTCGATTTCGGGCGCGTCGATCTCGATGTCGAAGACGTCGATGCCGGCGAATTTCTTGAACAGGACCGCCTTGCCCTCCATGACCGGCTTGGACGCCAGCGGGCCGATATTGCCGAGGCCGAGCACGGCCGAGCCGTTGGAGACGACGCCGACCAGGTTGGCGCGCGCCGTATAGTCGGCGGCGGTCGCCGGATCGTCGCGGATCTCCAGGCAAGGGGCCGCCACGCCAGGCGAATAGGCGAGCGCCAGGTCGCGCTGGTTGCCGAGCGGCTTGGTCGCCTGGATTTCGAGCTTTCCAGGCGTCGGGTGCTTGTGGAAGTAGAGGGCGGCTTCGTCGAGGTCCGAACGTGCCGTTTTCTTGCTCTCGCCAGTCATTCCGGCCCTCCCTGCGCTCTGCCTGCGACCCTTCTTAGCATGCGGCCGCGGTTTTTCGAGACGCCAAATGACGCAATCGCGGATCACATTGGCGAGACAGGAATAGCTGATTTATTTCAGCCGCTTGGACAGGGTTTCTTCCGCGTTGCGATTGTCGGGGCTCAGAACGCGCTGACGTAGAGGCCGCCATCCACCGGAATGTTCTGCCCGGTCAGGTAGCCGGCATGAACGGAGCACAGGAAGGCGCAGATCTGGCCGAATTCCTCGGGCGTGCCGAGCCGCTTGGCCGGCACGTCGGCGCTGATGCGGGTCTTGCGCGCCGCCGCCGCCGCGGGCTCCTCGACGGTGCCTGCCTCATGCGGGCCGCGCAGCCGGTCGGTGTCGAGCTTGCCTGGCAGCAGGCTGTTGATGGTGACGTTGCGGTCGATCACCGTGCGCGCCACGCCGGCGAGGAACGAGGTCAGGCCGGCGCGCGCCCCCGACGACAGGTCGAGGCCGGGGATCGGCACGTAGACCGACAGCGAGGTGATGTTGACGATGCGGCCGAAGCCACGTTTGGCCATGCCGTCGATGACGGCCTGCACCAGCTCGATCGGTGTGACCATGTTCTGGGTGACGCCTTCGAGGATCTTGCCGCGATCGAGTTCGCGGAAATCGCGCAATGGCGGGCCGCCATTGTTGTTGACGAGAATGTCGGGCTCAGGGCAGGCGGCAAGCAGTGCCTTCTGCACTTCGGGTTTCGAGACATCACCGACGACTTCCGTGACCGTCACGCCGTAGCGCTCGCGCAGCTCCGCGGCGGTCCTCGCCACCAGTTCGGCGTTTCGTCCGTTAACGACGATGTCGCAGCCGGCCTCGGCCAGTGCCATGGCGCAGCCTTTTCCAAGTCCCTTGCTCGAAGCGCAGACGATGGCTTTCTTGCCGCGAATACCGAGATCCATGACGATTTCTCCTGTGATTTGGCCGGCAGGCTAGCTCTTGGGCTGGCCCAATCGCAACTGTCATACGGTTGTTGCATGAATCGGGGCATAGGCTGCGCGAAAGCAACGGTGAAAACGCGATGTCCGGCCAAGAGCCCCGCACCTTCCGCAGCATGTTCATTTCCGATGTCCATCTCGGCTCGAAGGCTGCCAAGGCGGAATTCCTGATCGATTTCCTTCGCTATCACGACGCCGACATCATCTATCTGGTCGGTGACATCGTCGACGGCTGGCGGCTGCGGCGGAGCTGGCACTGGCCGCAAAGCCACAACGACGTCGTGCAGAAATTGCTGCGCAAGGCGCGCAAGGGCGCCTCGATTACCTATATCGCCGGCAATCACGATGAGTTTGCCCGCCAGTTCCAGGGCGTGCATTTCGGCGGCATCGTCGTTGCCGACCGCGCCATCCATGAGACCGCCGACGGCAGGCGCCTGCTGGTCATCCATGGCGACCAGTTCGACACCGTCGTCCACAACCAGCGCTGGCTCGCCTATCTCGGCGACCATGCCTACGACGCGGCCATGCAGGTCAACCGTGTCATCACGCGTCTGCGCCAGCTGCTCGGCCTGCCTTACTGGTCGTTCTCGTCCTGGGCCAAGGTCAAGGTCAAGAAAGCGGTAAACTTCATCGGTTCGTTCCAGACCGTGCTCAGCGAGGAAGCGCGGCGTTCGCATGTCGACGGCGTCATCTGCGGCCACATCCACCACGCCGCGATCGAGAACTATGGCGATGTGCAGTACATCAACACCGGCGACTGGGTGGAGAGCTGCACGGCGGTGGTCGAACATTTCGACGGCCGCATGGAAATCCTGACCTGGGCGCATGTCCTGCCTGAAGCGCCGGACGAGCCTTTCATCCCGATGCTCATCGAAGATCGGGTCGGGCAGGCGGCCTGACACGGAATTCACGGAGGCTTTCAGCGTTAATCGGTTAGTCCAGCCGGTTTCGCCTGGTTTTCCGCCATGTTAAGGGATCGATCTACATCGCCAGCCGGCCGAGCGCGGCGTAATTGGATCGATTCATGTCCCTGCCGCCGCTTTCGCCAGAACAACTCGTCAAGCCGCGCCATTTCGAGCTGCGCATGAGCCTGATCTTCGCGACATTGTTCGTGTCGCAAGGCACCCATCTGCCCTATTTTCCGCTCTGGCTGCAGGCGAAAGGTTTTGGCGCCGAACAAATCGCCGTCATCCTTGCCGCGCCGATGTTCCTGCGCGTCCTGACGACGCCCATGCTGACGGCACTTGCCGACCGGGCGAAGGACCGCGCCGACGTCTACATCGTGCTGGTCGCGGCAACGATGGTCATTTCGGCAGGCTATTTCCTGCCGGCGACCTACGCGATCGTGCTGGCCGTATCGCTGATTCTGACGGTCGTCTGGACACCGCATTCGCCAATGGCCGATTCGCTTGCGTTGTCCGGGGTGCGCCGCTTCGGCTCGAACTACACCGCCATGCGCAAATGGGGCTCGATCTCCTATCTTTGCGCCAATGTCGTGGGCGGCTTCATCCTGGCGGCGGCCGGAGCCAAAGCCGTACCGGTGATCATTTTCGGGGCGCTCGCAGCAGCGCTTGCCGCAGCCTTGTTTGCGCCGCGCATGGGGCGGCCGCGCAAGGCTTCGCCGTTGTCGGCCACTGAAATCCAGCACGCGGCGCCGAGCCTGTTCAATGCCTATTTCCTCTATTTCACCTTTGGCGTCGGCATCATCACCGCCAGCCACGCCTTCCTCTACGGCTTTGTTTCCATCTACTGGAAATCGATCGGCATCAGCGATTCCGTCGTTGGCCTGCTTTGGGCCTGGGGCGTGGTGTCCGAAGTCTGCATGTTTTTGTTTTTCAATCGCATTTTCGCCTCCGTATCCGTAGTCAAGGTGATGGTGATCGCCGGCATCGGGTCGATCGTGCGCTGGATCGTCTTTCCGCTGGTATGGCCGCTTGGTCTTGGGGTCGCCGGCTTCTTCGCCGTGCAGTCGCTGCATTCGGTGTCCGTCGCAATGGTGCTGATCGGGCTGCAGAAAATGATCGGCGAGACCGTCTCCGAAGAGCGCACCGGTGCCGCGCAAGGCATCGCCTATTTCTTCAACGGCTTCTTCATGGCGGCCGTCACGCTTGCGTCCGGTCCGCTCTATGACCGTCTCGGCGTCGATGGTTTCCTGGCGATGATTCCGATCGCGATCGTCGGCCTTGTGCTGATCGGGCTTGCGGCGCGCTCAGCCCCAAAGCACCCGGTCCGGGGGTGAGACGAGCGAACCCCGGTAGGCAAGGCCCGGCTCGCGGTCGCGCGCAAGCAGCAGCGGACCATCGAGGTCGACGAAATCGGCGTCCTGGGCGAGCAACACCGCCGGCGCCATCGCCAGCGACGTGCCGACCATGCAGCCGACCATGACGCCGAAACCGAGTTCCCGGGCGCGGTCGCGCAGGACGAGCGCCGCCGTCAGCCCGCCGGACTTGTCGAGCTTGATGTTGACGGCGTCGTAGAGGCCGACAAGCAAATCCAGGTTTTTCGCCTCGTGTACGCTTTCATCGGCGCAGATCGGCACCGGATGCGCGATGTGGCGCAGGATGCCGTCGTGGCCGGCCGGCAGCGGCTGTTCGATCAGCGCGATGTCTTGTTCCGCAGCAAAGGCGAGGTTGGCGACGATGTTGTCGTCGGTCCAGCCCTCATTGGCATCGAGGATGATTCGGCTCTCGGGCGCGGCCTGCCTTACCGCCTGGATCCGGGCGATGTCGTTGTCGCCGCCGATCTTGACCTTCAGCAGCGGCCGGCTGGCATTGGCGCTGGCCTGTGCCGCCATCGCCGAGGGTTCGCCGAGCGACAGCGTGTAGGCGGTTTCCAGCGGTCGCAGCGGGGCCGGCCAGATTGCGTTCGCCGCCGGAATGCCGCTGATCTTGGCTTCGAGGTCCCACAGGGCGCAGTCGATGGCGTTGCGGGCCGCGCCAGCCGGCATCGCATCGAGCAGGGCGATCCGGTCGATGCCGCCGGCGATCCGCCCGCGCATGGCCTCTATCGCCGCGTGCACGCCGTCCATGGTCTCGCCATAGCGCTTGTAGGGAACGCATTCGCCGCGCCCGACATGACCATCCTGGCTGATCGTGCAGGTGATGACCTCGGCCTCGGTCTTGGAGCCGCGCGAAATGGTGAAGGTGCCGGCGATCGGAAAACGCTCGGCCTCGACCGAAATGACACGCGCCATATTTTTCTGCTCCGGCTGTGCGAGAAGGGTTGTCGGCAAATCGACAAGGTCGGACCCATCAGGCTAAACAGGACGCCATGTTGACCATAGGCAAGCGCGACGCAAGCGGCACGACCGCCTCGGAGGCTGACCACCAGCCGCGCGTCGCTATCGGCGAGGAAGGTGGCGTTCTTGGCTGCGCCTTCTCCGGTGTCTGGACGACACGGACCGTGGCACTGATCGACGCGGACATGCGCAAGATCGAGAAACGAAGCGGTTTCAAGACTTTGGCCCTCGATCTTTCCAAGATCGAGAAGATCGACACCGCTGGCGCCTGGCTAATCGACCGGCTGGTCAGCGTCTTCGAGAAGAAGAACGTCGAGGTCCAGCTGCAGGGCCGGAGCGAGATCGCGTCCATCCTGCTCGATGCGGTGGGGGAGGCTGTCCGCCGCGAGCCCGAATCCGGACCGGCGCGGCCGCCCAACATCGTCCTTCGCGCCCTCGAAGCGGTTGGCCGGCGCGTCTATGAGATGCGCGACGATTTCCTTGCCTCGATGAATATCCTCGGCGCCACCATCCGCGGCGCGCAGATGAAGCTCGGCCGCGGCCATGCCGTCAATCCGGCGGCGATCTTCAACCAGATCGATCGCATGGGCGTCGGCGCCATACCGGTGGTGGTGCTGATGTCGGCCATCGTCGGCGCGATCGTCGCCCAGCAAGGCGCCTACCAGCTCAGCTATTTCGGCGCCGATATCTTCGTCGTCGACCTCGTCGGCGTGCTGATCCTACGCGAACTCGGCGTGCTGATGACGGCAATCATGATCGCCGGCCGTTCCGGCAGCGCGATCACCGCCGAGATCGGTTCGATGAAGATGCGCGAGGAGGTCGACGCGCTGAAGGTCATCGGCCTCAACCCGATCGGCGTGCTGGTCTTTCCGCGCCTGGTTGCACTCGTGATCGCCTTGCCGTGCCTGACGATCATCGCCAATTTCGCGGCGCTCGGCGGCGGCATCGCCGCGGCCTGGCTCTACTCCGACATTCCGCCGGCCGCCTTCCTCGACCGGCTGCGCGTCGCCATCGATCTCAGCACCATTTTCGCCGGCCTGATCAAGGCACCGTTCATGGCGATGATCATCGGCACGATTGCGTCCGTCGAGGGTATGAAGGTCGGCGGCAGCGCCGAATCGCTCGGCCAGCACGTGACGGCCTCGGTGGTGAAGTCGATTTTCGTCGTCATCATCCTCGACGGGCTTTTCGCCATGTTCTACGCAGCGATCGAGTTCTGACATGGCTGAGGGTAATGGGCTCGCGATGAAGGAGCAGGACGAGGGCGACCTCGTGCTTTCGGTGCGCGACGTCACTGTCGCCATCGAGGACAAGCTGATCCTCGACAAACTCTCGCTCGACATCAAACGCGGCGAGATCCTGGGTTTCGTCGGCGCTTCGGGCGCCGGCAAGTCGGTCCTCCTGCGGACCATTCTCGGGTTGATGCCCAAGCAATCGGGAACGATCAAGCTGTTCGGTGTCGACGTCGACAAGGCAAGCGATATCGAGCGGCTGCGCATCGACATGCGCCTTGGCGTGCTGTTCCAGCATGGCGCGCTGTTTTCGGCGCTGACCGTGCTGGAGAACGTGCAGGTGCCGATGCGCGAATATCTCGACCTGCCGAGAAAGCTGATGGATGAACTGGCATTGCTCAAGATCGAGCTGGTCGGCCTGCCGCCGGATGCGGCGCAGAAATTCCCCTCCGAACTCTCCGGCGGCATGATCAAGCGCGCCGCCCTGGCGCGCGCGCTGGCGCTCGACCCGGATATCGTCTTTCTCGACGAGCCGACGTCCGGCCTCGATCCGATCAGCGCGGCCGAGTTCGACGAACTCGTCGTCAAGCTGCGCGACACCATGGACCTGACCGTCTATATGGTCACGCACGACCTCGACACGCTGTTTACCGCCTGCGACCACGTGGCGGTGCTCGGCAAGAAAAAGGTGCTCGTCGAAGGCAGCATCGACGACATGCTGAAAAGCGAGGAACCGTGGGTGAAATCCTATTTCCGCGGAAAACGCGCCCGGCAACTTGATCTTGCGGCGCGCGCATAGCCATAAGTGAAGCAATGGAAACCAGAGCCAACTACGTCATTGTCGGGATTTTCACGCTGGTTGCGATCCTGGCGGCGTTCGGCTTCGTCTATTGGACGGCCGCGATCGGTGACAGGGGCGAGACGACGCTGCTGCGCGTGCGCATCCCGGGTTCGGCTTCCGGCCTCGGCCGCGGCAGCTTCGTGCTGTTCAACGGCGTCAAGGTCGGCGACGTCAAGCGTGTCTATATCGACGTCGACAATCCGACCGTCGCCATCGCCGACACCGAGATCGACCGGATGACGCCGATCACCAAGTCGACGCAGGCCGATATCGGCCTTGCCGGCCTCACCGGGCAGGCAAACATCGAGCTCAAGGGCGCCGATCCCAAGGAAGTGAAGCTGCTCGACCAGGCGGAAAAGGAAGGCAAGGTCGCCGAGATCGTCGCCAACCCATCCGCCGTGACCAATCTGTTGCAGACGGCGCAGAACATCTTCAACCGCGCCGACAAGGTGCTGAGCGAACTCGAAGGCTTCACCAAGGATGTCCGCGGGCCGCTGACGCAGACCGTGAAGAATGTGCAGACATTCTCCGACGCACTGGCCAAGAATTCCGACGGCATCGACAAGTTCCTGTCCTCGGTCAGCGCGCTCTCCGACGAACTGAAGGGTGTGTCCGGCAAGCTCGACGGCACGCTGAAGGCGGCGGAAGGCCTGCTCAATGCCGTCGACAAGGACAAGATCAAGAGCATCGTGGCCAACGTCGACACGGTAACCGCGAACCTCAAGCAAACCTCACAACAGCTCGACGGCGTCATCAAGAATGTCGACACGGCGGTCGGGTCCGTCAACGACTTCGCCAAGCAGACGCAGGGCACGCTGGCCAAGGTCGACGGCGTGCTCGACGGCATCGACCCGGCGCAGGTGCGCACGGCGCTGGCCAACATCCAGAAGGCCAGCGAAAACGCCAACAAGGCCGCCGCCGATATCGCCGTCGTGACCAACAAGTTCGCCAACCGGGCCGACGACATCGACCAGACGATCAAGGATGCAAAGCAATTGGCACGACGGCTCAACGATGCCTCGGTGCGTGTCGACGGTATCCTCGCCAGGGTCGACAAATTGCTCGGCTCCGGCCAGGCGGATGGTGTGATGGCCGACGCAAGGGCGACGCTGAAATCCTTCAAGCAGGTCGCCGACACGCTGAATGCGCGGCTTGGCGTCATCACCGACAATCTGGCGCGGTTCTCGGGCCAAGGCCTGACAAATGTCGAGGCGCTGGTGCAGGACAGCCGCCGATCGATCAACCGCATAGAGGAAGCGGTGACGGATCTCAGCCGCAATCCGCAGCGTATCCTTTCGGGTGGCGACGGCGAGGTTCGGCAATTCGATGGCAGGGCGCGGCGTTGACTTCGGCGTCGGCTCGCCCCAGAAACATGAGCTGCAAAAGCGGGTTGATCTTACGATCCGGGGACAACGGGGATCGCGCGTGAAGTCTGTGTGGGTGAGAACGGGCGGGTTGACGTCGGCTGCGGCACTGCTTGTCCTGACGCTGGCGGGCTGCGCGGCGTTAGGCGGCAAGCCTGCGCCGCTCGACACTTTTGAGCTGTCTGCGCCTTCGGTCGACGCGCATGGCCATAGCAGCAAGCAGATCCTGATCGCCCAGCCTTCGGCGCTCAAGGCGCTGGACAGCCAGAACATCGTCATCAAACCCTCCGACCGCTCGATCCAGTATCTCAAGGGCGCGCAATGGGCCGATCGCCTGCCGCTGATCGTGCAGGCGCGGCTGGCCGAGACGTTCCAGCGCTCGGGCAGCTTTGCCGGTGTCGGCAAGCCGGGCGAGGGTCTGGCGATCGACTACCAGGTCATCGTCGAGGTCCGGTCCTTCGAAGTGCGCGTCGACGGTGGCGAACACGCCGAGGTCGACCTGTTCGTGCGCTTGCTCAACGACCGCAATGGCGAGGTGCGAGCCTCCAAGAGCTTCAACGCATCCGCACCCGTTTCGGGCAAAGGCAACTCCGCTTATGTCGGTGCGCTCGACAATGCGTTCGGCGATGCCGCCAGGCAGATCGTTCGCTGGACGGATTCGGTGATCTGAGCGCCGGTCTCGTTAGCTAAATCTCGCCAACGCTTTCAAGCTACAGGCGCTCGAAGACATCCGGCCGCAGCTTTCCGGTCAGCATCAGATGCTGCAGCGTGTAGGCCAAGGACAGCGCATCGTCGAGCGCCTCATGCCCATGCAATGGCGGGTGCTCGACGCCATAGTAGTCCGCGAGCTTGTTGCTCGGCGTCCTCGCCAGGTCCTCGATCGGCATCCCGGCCGCGATCAGCAGCTTGACGGCATTGTCAAACCGGGTGGCCGGGATCGAAGGCTGAATGCCCGCGATATAGCAGCTGATGGCGATCATGTTCAGTTCGTCCTTGCCCCAGGACCAGAACCGCGCGCCACCGGAAAAACGATCGACGTTGGCGAGGGCTTCTCCCAGCGCGACCCCTTCGGTCTCGACGTCCTTCTCGGTGATGCCGGTCAGTTTGGTGAAGAACGGGTCGAGGGCGTATCTTTGACCAAACCGGTCGACCGGTCTGATATAGGCCTTGTGCGTGCCGAGCAGCGGAAAGTCGTCCTCGAGCCCAAGCTTGATCGCGCCGATCTGCGCGATGACCGGGTCGGGATCGTGGGCCGCGCACCAGAATCGGCGTTGCGAGCCCTCAAGGCAAAGAAACTCGCAGTCGAATATGATTGCCGTCTTCACGATCACACCCTTTGAGCGTCAGGGCTGCGGCTTTCCGGCGGATTTCCGCGCTGTGGGGGAAGTCGAACCTTGGACGGTCCCCGACGCATCCATCGGCTCGCAACAGTCGTTGTTGGCAGGTTAAGCGCGTGCCGGAGGTTTGGAGAAACAACAGGCGGGACCATGGTCCCGCCTGTTCAATTCCTGGCTTTAGTGCAGCCGGCCGCTGGCGTGGGCCAGCATTGTGTAGACCTTGCCGGTGTCCGACGTCAGGTAGGTCTGCGCCATGATGTTATCGCGGTCGTTGCGCGAGACATCCTTGAGCAGTTTTTCGAAGTCGTCGCAGTAGCGGTCGACGGCGGCACGGAATTCGGCCTCGGCCTGGTACTTGCGGCGGATCTCGTCGAACGTCTGCTGGCCCTTCAGCGTGTAGAGCCGACGCGTGAACACGTCCCGCTCGCCGCGCCGATAGCGGTTCCACAATTCGATCGAGGCATCGTGGTCGATGGCCCGTGCGATATCGACGGAGAGCGAGTTCAGCGATTCCACGACATGTAGCGGCGAGCGCTGGGCAGGGGCCGCGCGTGGTGCTTCCGCGGGCGCGGAAGGCGCCGTGGGCCTGAGGTCTCCTTCGTTCGATGCCGCGGTCAAGAGATCGCGTACCCAGCCGCCCTGCGGCGTGCGGGTATTGGCGTCAGCGCGAGGGCGCGGTGCCGCCTCGGCCGGACGATCGAGGTCGAGCGTGCCACGCAGCGCGGTGCCACCCAGCGGCGCCTGAGGCGTGCGCAGCTCCGGTTGCGGCGCCGGGGCACGACGCGGCGGCTCAGCCGGCCGTGCCGCCGGTGCTTGCGGCGCCGGGCGCAAGGGGCGTTGCTCCGAACCATCGCCGCCGCCACGACCGGACTTGGCAACGATATCCGAGAGCTCCTTCAGGGCGTTGATCTGCTCCGAAACGGCGCGGCGAATGGCGGAGGTCGATTCCTTTGCCTCTTCCGGCATCTCGATGACGCCCTTCTTGAGCTCGGCGCGGGTGAGGTCGAGCTCGCTCTTGATCGAGCCCGCCGTGCGCCGCATCTCCTCGGTCGCATCGGCGAAGCGCTT
Source organism: Mesorhizobium opportunistum WSM2075 (assembly GCF_000176035.2). NCBI lineage: Bacteria > Pseudomonadati > Pseudomonadota > Alphaproteobacteria > Hyphomicrobiales > Phyllobacteriaceae > Mesorhizobium > Mesorhizobium opportunistum. The sequence goes on from NC_015675.1 coordinate 4,265,095, forward strand.
GGTGGCCGAATCGACGACGTCGGTGATGGCGTTGCGGATCTTGTCGGCCGACTCCATCGTCTTGCCTTCGGCGTTCTGCAGCGTCTGGCCGACCAGGTTTTCGAACGAGCGCATGACCCTTTCGAGATCTTCCGACTTCTTGACCAGGCCGACCGCGAGATCCTCGAGCGACGACTGTCTTTCGAGCGTGTGTTCGAGGTTGCTCTGGGCCGAACTCAACAGGTCCGAGGCGCTGGCCAGCAGACGGCTGTGTTCGTCGAACTTGGTGGCGATCGAGGCGACTTCACGCAAGGTCGACGAGGACAGGTCCGTCAGCCTTGTCGTGTTCGAATCGACCAGCCGCGCCGAGCTGGCAAAGGTCTGTGCCGCCTTTTCAGTGGTGGCCGCGAAGCTCTGCGTGCTGCCGGTCAGGCGTTCGTCGACCTCGCCGAGATTGACCGCGGCCTGCTCGATCAGCTGGCCAAGCTGCGAGCTGGACTTGGTCATGCGGCCGATGAGGTCAGCGACGCTGTCGGACAGCGACGAGCGCGCGCCTTCGACCGCCGACAAGGTCTCGGCGGTGCGGCTGGCGAGCGCGTTGACAAGGGCTGCATTCTCGCTGCGCAGCTTCTCGGTGGCGCGTTCCGTGACCTCTTCCATGCTCTTTTGCAGCTCCGAGCCGCCCTGGGCGAAACGCTCGACCAATGGGCGGGCGGTTTCGTCGAGGATCTTCGACATCTCGGCGGAGCGCGCCGCGAGCATGGTGTTGAGCTCACGGGTATTGGCGCCGATCGTCTTGGCGGCGTCGTTGGTGCTCTGGCCGATATGCTGGCCGACCGCCGTGAAGGTCTCGGCGATCACATTGGCGCGTGACACCAGTTGTGCCTCGGCGCTCGAGACCTGCTCGTTGAGCCTCTGGCCCATCGTCTCGGCGGTGTAGGCGAGCCGGTTCTCGACGTTGGCGACCTGCTCCTCGACACGGGCGGCTGCAGCCGCCGCGCTCGATGCGAGACGCTCGTCGGCGCCGGCAAGCGCCTGCTCGATTTCGCGGGCATGCACGGCCAGTTCCTGGCCGGTCTGCCGCGCACGATCGGCGACCCTCTGCTCGGTGTTGGCGAAGGCGCCGACGATGGTCTGCGCGTGCTCGCCGATCGTCGACGTGCTGTCGGCGATGCGCGAAACCAGGCGTTGGTCTGCCTCTTCGAAGATGCGGCCGATCTCGGAAGCGCGGTTGGACAGCGCGTCCGAACCTTCCGCGATGCGCGACACCAATTGCTGGTCGGCGGCATCGAAGATGCGGCCGAGGTCCGATGCGCGGGCAGCGAGCGCCTCGGCCGATTCGCCGATGCGCACGCCGAGCCGCTGGTCGGCGCTTTCGAAGTTGCGCAGGATGTCGCCGGCGCGGGCGGCCAGCGACTGTGCCGTCTCGACGGCGCGGGCGACAAGCTTCTGGTCGGCCGCGTCGAAAGTGCCGGCGATCTCGTTGGCGCGGGCGGAGAGCTGATCGGCGGTCTCCTGAGCGCGAGCGGCAAGCTTCTGGTCGGCCATGTCGAAGGTTCCGGCGATCTCGCTGGCACGGGCAGCCAGTTGGTCGGCGGTTTCGTGGGCGCGGGCCAGCAGCGTGCTGGAAGTATCGTCCGCCCGGGCAAGCAAGGCGTTCGAAGTGTCTTCGGCACGGGCATGGAGACGACGATCCGCATCCTCGAAGGTACGGGCGATGTCTTCGGCCCGCGCCAGCAATGCGGCGGACGTCTGCTCGGCGCGCTCGGCGATCTTGCGATCGGCGTCGCTGAACGCCGCACCCGCCTGCTCATGCAGCGCGCTGGTGACTTCAAGGACCTTTTCGCGCAAAGCGCCGGCGACGAAGACGGCGCTCTTTTCGAGCACGTTGCGGACGTTGTCGACGCCGGTCGAGAGCGCGCGTTCCATGGTGCCTGCGCGTTCCTCGATGATCCCGGTCTGGCGACTGAACGCCTCTTCGATCTTTTCCACGTCGGCCGCGATCGCGGTGGAAATGTCGGTGCTCCTGGCCGCGATCTGATCGATGTGGCCAGACAGCGAGCGGTCAACGTCCTTGCGGGTCTCAGCGAGCTTGCCGAGATCCTCTTCCAGCGCGCGGCTCAGCATGTCGCGGCCTTCGGCCAGCTTGCCGACATGGCCGGCGATGATGCCGTCGATGTCGCCTCGGCTTTCGGTCAGCTTCTGCAGGTCGGCTTCGAGCGCGCGCTTGAGAATGTCGCGGCCCTCGGCCAGCTTCTCCACCTGGCCGGCAACCAGGCCGTCGATGCTGGAGCGGCTTTCGGCGAGCTTGGCAAGATCGGCTTCGAGCGCGCGCTTGAGAACGTCGCGGCCTTCGGCCAGCTTCTCCACCTGGCCGGCGACCAGACCGTCGATGCTGGAGCGGCTTTCGGCCAGCTTGGCAAGGTCGTCCTCGAGTGCCCTGGACAGGGTCGAACGCTCCTGGACAAGCCTGTCCGCGTGGCTGTTGACAAGGGTGTTGACGCCTTCGAGGTCGTCCTCCAGCGCCTTCGACAGCGTCGAACGATCCTGGACGAGCCGTTCGGAATGGCTGTTGACAAGGCTGTTGACGCTTTCGAGATCGGCTTCGAGTGCCCTGGCGAATTGCGCACGGTCATCGACCAGCTTCTGCGACTGGTCGGCGACGGTGTTCTTGATGGTGTTGAGGTCGGCTTCCAGGGCGCGCCGCAGGATGTCGCGGCCTTCCGACAGCTTCTCGACCTGACCGGCGACCAGACCGTCGATGCTGGAGCGGCTTTCGGCCAGCTTGGCAAGGTCGTCCTCGAGAGCCTTCGACAGGGTCGAACGATCCTGAACGAGCCTGTTCATGTGGTCGGCGATGACGCTGTTCACATTCTGCAGGTCGGCTTCCAGGACCCGCGAAAGCTGTCCACGGTCCTCGGCCAGTTTCTCCGACTGGCTGGATATGACGCCTTTGATGGTGTTGAGGTCCGACTCCAGCGCCCGCTTGAGGATGTCGCGGCCTTCGGCCAGCTTCTCGACCTGGCCGGCGACCAAGCCGTCGATGCTCGAGCGGCTCTCGGCCAGCTTGGCAAGGTCGGCTTCGAGCGTCTGCGACAGCAGGCTGCGGTCGTTGGAGAGCCGTCCCGAATGATCTTCGATCAGGTTCCTTATGCCCGAAAGGTCGTCCTCGAGCGAACGGCCGAGCAGGCTGCGGTCTTCGGCCAGCTTTGCCGAGTGCGACTCGATGAGGCTCTTGATGCCGGCGATGTCGCTTTCCAACGCCCTGGCGAGAACGGCGCGGCCCTCGGCGATCTTCTCCACCTGGCCGGCGACGAGGCCATCGATGTCGGCGCGGCTGTCGGACAGTTTGCCGAGATCGGCCTCAAGGGCACGCGACAGGATGTTGCGGCCTTCAGCCAGTTTCCCGACATGTCCGGCAACCATTTCATCAATGATCGTACGAGCTTGCACGAGCTTCCCGGAGTCTTCGTTGAGAGCCAGGGAGAGCCGGTTGCGGCCTTCCTCCAGCCTTTCGAGATGGCTGCCGAGCGATGCATCGATGGCAGCGCGCGATTCGTTGACCTTGCGCAGATCCTCTTCGAGGGCACGCGCGATCAGGCTGCGGCCTTCGGCCAGCTTCTGCACCTGGTTGGTCACCGCGGCATCGATGCCGGCACGGCTCTCGTCGAATTTCGCCAGGTCCGCCTCCATGGCGGCCGCCATACGCTCACGGCTTTCGGACAGCTTGCGGCTGTGGTTCTCGACGGCTTCCTCGATGCCGACGCGGGCATCGGAAAGGCGCTGGATGTCGGAATCGAACGAACGCGAGACGACATGACGCGCCGCTTCCATGCGTCCGGCAAAGTCGCTGGCGCGAGCCTCCAGCATGGTCGATGTCGAGTTGACGATGTCGGCCATGTCGGCGCCGATCTGGGTCTTGCCCTGATCGATCATCGCGGACAACGTATCCTTGCTTTCGGCGAAGGTGTGGGCGATTTCGCGGGCGCGTTCGACCAGTGTCTCATTGATCTGGCGGGCGCGGGCCTCGAGCGCCGCGTTGAGCTTCTGCGTGCCGGTGTCGAGCGCCTCGGCGCGGGTCTGGAATTCACTGATCAGCGCCTGGCCGCGTTCGGCCAGCGTGCGCTCGATGCCGTTGAGGCTGGCTTCGAATTCCGAATTGAGGGTGCGGGCGGCGCCGCCAAGCAGCGACACCATGCCGGTGGTGCGATCGTCGAGCAGGTCGGTCAGCGACCGGGTCAGGCCGTCCGTCGTGTCCGTCAATTTTGCGATGCGGGTGTCGAGCAGGGAGGCGAAGGCCTCGCCGGAGGTCGACAGCCTGTCGGTGATGGTGTCGAGGCGGCCTTCGACCGAATCGAAGATCGACATCGAGCTTTCATTGATGCGGTCGATCAGCGTGTCACCGGAATTCGTGATCGTCATCGACAGCTTGGTCGACGCGTTGAGGATCGAGTCGCGGATGATGTCGCTGGCGGCGCCGATTTCCTCCTTGAGCGTTTCATGCGCGCCCGAAATCGAGGCGCGGACGCGCTCCGCATGGGTGACGACTGCCTCGCGCTCGCTGCCGAGCCCGTCGACGAGCGAGCGGATGCGGGTTTCGTTTTCCGAATAGGAGCGCTCGATCTGGTTGACCTCGCTATGGACCAGCGTTTCCAGTTCCACGGCGCGGGCGAGCGTGCGTTCGATGCCTTCGCCCATGGCCGCGACCTCGCGGCGAACGGCTTGGCCGATCATCATGACGCGATCCTGGGCGAGGTTTTCTGGCTCGGTCAGGCGGAAAGCTACTTCGGTCATCGACTGGGCGGCAATGCGCATGTCCTGGGCGCGACGGATCATCGCCGCGAAGGCCCAGAACAGGATCACCGGCACGATCGCCGCGACGGCGAGGCCGATCAGCTCGGGACGAGCAAAGAACTGGTCGAGCGTGCGGATCCGCCAGATGCTCGGTCCGAAAAGCAGGTTGGCCAATCCGCCGGCGCCCGCGATCCAGGCGAGCGAGACAAAGGCAATGACCCAATAGACGGTGTTGGAGGCGCGCCGGTTGAGGCTGTGCAGGAGTGTCTTGTAATCCTTCTGGCGATCGTCATTGGCCGGGGCGAAGCCCGTCGCCTGTGTGCCGAAGCCTGTCGCCTGTGTGCCATTGCCATTGCGCGTCTCAACGGGGCGCAGTTCGGCGGGTTTGGCTTTTGGCGCGGGCTTGGCGGGCTGGGCCTGACTGACGGTGGGCTCCGACTTCTGGTTGCGTCCCTCTCGTGCCAATTCATCGGCGGCCTGGGATATCTGGGCTTCCAGATCTTCCATCGAAGCTGCGATATCGAGATCGCCGTCAGTGTCGCTGCTGAGGTCGATATCGAGCGCTTTTTCCAGTTCCCTGGCTACATCGTTGTCGAGAGTTCTCGTCGTCGTCGTTGGTTTCTTCGCCATGCCTTCGCTACCCTGTACTAGCTGCCGCGGGCTTATAATTGTCTTTGTCGTACCCCCGCGCAGGAGGCTGAAAATGGACCCCTCGTATCGTAATGACACAGGGGGGTAAAGAAAACATGCATTCCGTGGGATACGTAAAACTTTAAATATAAGGTTAACAGAAGCGTGATTCCGGTGCCGCTTTCGCAACATTTTTCCGGGCCACTCATTAACCCGTTGTCCACTGGATGCGCCTAGTTTTTCAGGCGACCGAAGAAAACGGAGTTCGAGTTCATGCGTGGCGAAAGCGGCATTGCCTTCTCAATGCCCGGGGGCGACGTATCGGGAACGAGGCAGTCCCGGCCGGTCGATTTGGCACACCTTGCCCGGCAAACGATGGGCGATCGCGCCCTCGAGCAAGAGGTGCTGGCGCTCTTTGTACAGCAGGCGCTATCTGTGCGCGACAAAATAGTCGACGCCGACGTCAAGGGCCGGCTTCTGCTGGCGCATGGGCTGAAAGGCTCGGCGCGCGGCGTCGGCGCCTTCGCCATCGCCGATTGCGCCACCGAAATCGAGCGTCGTCCGGAGGACGGTCAGACACTCAAACGGCTTGGCACGCTGATCGACGAAGTGCGCGATTTCATCGCCGCAATCAATCGCTGATCCCGGTTTGCGGAAAAACGTCACCGAGCGGCGCTTTCGCGCGGCAGTTGACTTGTCTGCCGGAGTGATTATCTCGGCGGAAACTCTCAGGTGACAAATGACAAAACTGACCTTCATCGCCCATGACGGCACACATTTCGACGTGGATGCCGAGAACGGCTCGACGGTGATGGAAAACGCCATCCGCAACGCCGTGCCGGGGATCGAGGCGGAGTGCGGCGGCGCCTGCGCCTGCGCGACCTGCCATGTCTATGTCGATGAGGCGTGGACGGCCGAAGTCGGAGAGCCGGAGGCGATGGAAGAGGACATGCTGGACTTCGCCTACGAGGTCCAGCCGAATTCGCGGCTTTCCTGCCAGATCAAGGTGCGCGACGCGCTCGACGGCCTCGTCGTGCGGGTGCCGGAGCGCCAGGGCTGAAAAGCCGATTTTTCCCGCTGCCGCTTGGCAGCGAGCCGGTGGTCATGCAGTCTCACGCCAACACAGCAGCGAGGCAGAGCGCATGACCGGCACCATCAGCACAGACGTCCTCATTGTCGGGGCAGGGCCGGTCGGCCTGTTTTCGGTGTTCGAGCTCGGCCTGTTCGACATGAAGTGCCATCTGATCGATATTCTCGACCGGCCGGGCGGCCAATGCGCGGAACTCTATCCGGAGAAGCCGATCTACGACATTCCCGGCTGGCCTTCGATCTCGGCGCAGGGGCTGGTCGACAAGCTGCTTGAGCAGATCGCGCCGTTCAAGCCGGATTTCACCTACAACCGGATGGTTTCCAGCCTCGAGAAGCTGGAGGATGGCAGCTTTCGCGTCACCACGGACGAAAATGAGGTGTTCGAGGCCAAGGTGGTGGTGATCGCCGCCGGTGGCGGCTCGTTCCAGCCGAAGCGCCCGCCGATCCCCGGCATCGAACCCTATGAAGGCAAGAGCGTCTTCTATTCGGTGCGCCGGATGGAGGATTTTCGCGGCCACGACCTGGTCATCGTCGGTGGCGGCGACTCGGCGCTCGACTGGACGCTGAACCTGCAGCCGGTGGCAAAGAGCGTCACGCTGGTTCATAGGCGCCCTGAATTCCGGGCGGCGCCCGACAGCGTCAACAAGATGTATGCCATGCAGGAGATGAAGCAGCTGGAATTCAAGGTTGGCCAGGTGACCGGGCTCACCGGCGCCGACGGCCAGCTCTCATCCGCGACCATCAAGGGTGGTCCGGAGGGCGATGTCGAGGTGCCTTGCACCCGCATGCTGCCGTTCTTCGGCCTGACCATGAAGCTCGGCCCGATCGCGGAATGGGGGCTCAATCTCCACGAGAACCTGATCCCGGTCGACACCGAGAAGTTCCAGACATCGGTGCCCGGCATTTTCGCGGTGGGCGACATCAACTGGTATCCCGGCAAGCTGAAGCTGATCCTGTCGGGTTTTCACGAGGTGGCGCTGATGGCGCAGGCCGCCAAGCGCATCATCAGCCCCGGCGAACGTATCGTGTTCCAGTACACGACATCGTCCACGAGCTTGCAAAAGAAGCTCGGCGTGGTGGAGTGACCTCGCTGACCGGCTCTACTCGGCCATCACCGGCGGGTACTCGGCCTGGCCGCGAAGCGGTTTTTCCGGCATCAACGCAAGCGTGATCAGCGCCAGGAACAGCGTCGCCGCGGCGACAAGGAAGATCATCACGAAGGGCTCGGCGGATATGACCTGGCCGACGGCCAGCGTGCCTTCGCCGGCCAGCGGCAGGCCATAGCCGAGGGCGACGGCGCCGAGCATTGCAACGCCCAGCGCGCTGCCCAGCGAACGCAGGAAGGTCAGCACGCCGGTTGCGACGCCAAGATGCGCCCGGTCGACGGCGTTCTGGACCGATACGGTGGCGACCGGGAAGGTCGTCCCGCTGCCCAGGCCGATGCAGACCGTCAGGACTTCGACGACCAGCAGCGAAGCGTGTCCGGCGACGAGGGCGAGCAGGCCGAGGCATATGATCGAGAAGAGCACGCCCACCATGGCGATCCGCTTGTAGTGGACGAAGCGCGGTATTGTTCGCCCGCTGAATGTCGCGCCGGCCACGGTGCCAAGCAGCAGCCCCAGCATCGCAAGACCCGACTCGCTGACCGAAAGGCCGACGATCGACTGCAGGTAGACAGGCAGGTAGACCGCCAGGCCTATGTTGGCAGCCTGCAGAAGGAACATCGACAAGGTGCCGGCGCGGACGATCGGGTTGCTCAGCACCTCAAGCGAGATGAGCGGTTCGGCCGCGCGCAGCAGCCGCAGCGAGAACGCCGCCCAGAAAACCGCGGACGCCGCCAGCAGCCCGATGATTTCGCCGGACAGCCACGGGTACTCGCTGCCGCCCCAGTTGAGCGCCAGCAGCAGCAAGGCCGTGGCCGCGACCAGCAGCAGCGCGCCCAGGCCGTCGATGCGATGATGCTTGGCGGCGATCGGCAGCTTCTTGAGCGGGTTGTTGATGATCGCCATCGCCAGCAGGCCGAGCGGGATGTTGATCCAGAAAATCAGCGACCAGTGAAGATGTTCGGCGAAGGTGCCGCCAAGCAGGGGCCCGGCGATGCTGGCGACGGCCCAGGTGCCGGAGATCCAGGCGGCGTAGCGCGCTCGTTCGCGTGGCGGGACGAGGTCGCCGATGACGGTTTGCGTCAAGGTGAACAGGCCGCCACCGCCGGCGCCCTGGATGGCCCTGCCGACGACCAGCACAAACATGTTTGGCGCCATCGCACTGACCACCGATCCGAGGAGAAAGATCAGGATGGCGGCATAAACGGTTGGCCGGCGGCCATAAACGTCCGAGATCTTGCCGTAGAGCGGTGCCATGGCGGTCGCGGTCAGGAGGTAGCCGGTGACGATCCATGGCAGATATTGCGCATGGCCGAGCGCGTGGCCGATGGTCGGCATCGCCGGCGCGACGATGGTCTGATCGAGCGCCGCCAACAGCATCGACAGAAGCACGCCGGCGATGATGGCGTTCTTCTCGCTTTCGGTCAGCGGCGTGGCTGCAGCCGTCATGGTCTGCTTGTCGACAGCCTGGTCCATAGTCTTTTGTCCATGTGCTTGCGCGCCGTGCGGTTCACCGACAGGGCCGGCCTGGTGTGTCCGCCACGCGATCGGTCGTGGTGCTCGTGCTCTATGGGTCGTGCGCTGCCAACCCGTGATATGTCGTTCCCTATAGGCCGATTTCGACCGCCGCTCGCAAATTTTTCGAATCTGGCACTACGCTTCGACCGGGTTGGCGCCATGGATGCGCCGAGGAAAATTCAGGCCGGCGGTCGCAATTGGCCACTCTCGATGCGCTCGATGCGATAGCGCAGGAGCCGCAGGATGCGGCTTTCGAAATTGACGCTCTCGACGCGGTCGAACTGCACCTGGGCGCGGTCGTGCTCGGCGAGGACGGTGGCGGTGATTTGGGCCGCCTTGGCCTTTGCCGCATCGCAATCCTTCCGCGGATAGGTCGCCTTCAGCGCCTCTTCCAGCTTGCGGGCATGGTTCTTGGCAATCTCGACATGGCGCTCCTCATGGCGCTTGATGTCGGCCGACAGCGTGTCCCAGAACAGCTTCACGTCGGCGTCCGCGTTGCGGGGGCGGCGCCATTCCGGAAGGATCACCTTGACCTTGACGGTCACGGCGGCGTCGGCGATCCGGCAGGAACCTGCCTGCCGGGCGTAGCTGATGCGGGTGGTGAAGGCCATCTGGGTGGCGCCGGGGTGACGGGAACCAGTGCTCTTGACCTGTGGCCCGTGTTTGGAAAGCTGCGTCTCGATATCGTCGAGGGTGCTGCCGCCGATGGAAAAATAGCTGTATGTCTTCACGAGACTGGCCGCGCCCGCCGGGATGGCGGTCATGGCAAGCAGCAGTGCGCAGAGCAGGGATCGTTTCATCATGTTGCCTCTTCGAGCACCTTGCTTTACGGCCGTTGCCGGCGCAACGGAATTGATCCGATGCGGATCACACATCGTTGATGAGCCTAGAGTCGGATGATTTCAGGTCGATTCGACCTGAAATCTGAATCCGCCTCTAAATCAAAGGGGTAGAGCATGATGTCGTCCGAAAACCGCTTCACATTTTTCGGCATCATTCTCCAAGGTTGACGAGCAATGACGGCGAGGCGATGGCAACTGGCCCATGGACGCCATCTCGACCTTGGCGAAAGAGCCGTGGTTGCCGGCATCCTCAACGTCACCCCTGACAGCTTTTCCGACGGCGGCCTGTTTAGTGGGATCGAGACGGCGCTGGCCCAGGCACGCCGCATGATCGCCGAAGGGGCGGGGATTGTCGATGTCGGGGGAGAATCGACCCGGCCCGGCGCTGGCGCGGTATCGGCCGGGGAGGAACAGGCGCGCGTCCTGCCTGTAATCGAGGCGCTGGCGAGCGCCGGCGACGTGCTGATTTCCGTCGATACCTATCGTGCCGAAACCGCGCGCCTTGCGGTGGCTGCCGGCGCGCACATCGTCAACGATGTCTGGGGCTTGCAGCGCGAACCTGACATTGCGCGCATCGCGGCTGAAACCGGTGCCGGGCTCATCATCATGCATACCGGGCGGGATCGCGAGAAGCTGCCCGACGTCATTGCCGACCAGTTGGCTTTCCTGGGAAAATCGCTGGAGATCGCCCGCGGGCACGGTGTCGCCGACGACCATATCGTGCTCGACCCCGGTTTCGGCTTCGCCAAGGAGACGGCGGAGGAAAACCTCGACCTGATGGCGCGGTTCTCCGAGCTTCATGGGCTCGGCTTTCCGCTGATGGCCGGCACCTCGCGAAAGCGCTTCATCGGCACCGTCACCGGCCGCGATGCGGCCGACCGCGCCGCCGGAACGGCGGCGACCAGCGTCATTCTCAGGCTCAAGGGCGCGCATCTGTTTCGCGTCCACGATGTCGCAATCAACGTGGACGCACTGGCCATGGCGGATGCTATGCTGGCACGTGAAACCGCCGCATCGGCCCGAAAATCGGGATCGATTTTCGGAAAGCACGATGCGTAGATTCAAAAGTGTTAGAGCGTACTTTGTGCGTCCAAGTGGACGCACGTCGCTCTAAGGACCGGGACGCTGAGCCATGTATGTCATCCGCTTGAAAAACTGCGCCTTCTTTGCCCGGCATGGCGTGCTGGACGAGGAGGAGGCGCTGGGTCAGCGTTTCTATGTCGACGCGGTGCTGTCAGTTGACCCTGGACGCGCCCTTGTCGACGACGCGATCGGGGAAACCGTCAATTACGGCATCGCCTTCATGGTGATCGAGAAGATCATCACCGGCGAGCGGCGCTTCCTGATCGAGGCCCTGGCAATGGAGGTGGCAAAGGCGCTGACGGAGCGGTTTCCCCAGATCAGGAAGGCCGAAATCACCGTGCGCAAGCCCAACGCACCGGTGCCTGGCGTGCTCGATTACGTCGAGGTGACCGTTGTCTGGCCAGAATAACACCGTCTATCTCAGCCTCGGCGGCAATCTCGGCGACCCGGCGGCCTCGATGGCCGCGGCGCTGCGCATTCTCGACGCCGATGCCGATACAAGCGTGGCCGCCGTCTCCTCGCTCTACCGCACGCCGCCCTGGGGCAAGCTCGACCAGCCGGATTTCCTCAACGCCGCCGCCGAACTGTCGACGCGGCTTTCGCCTCGTGCGCTGCTCGACCTCTGCCTCGACGCGGAGCGCAAGCTGAAGCGGGTGCGCGAGGAGCGCTGGGGGCCGCGCCTGATCGATATCGACATTCTGGTGTTCGGTGACCGTGTCATCCACGAGACCGGGCTGGAAGTGCCGCATCCGCGCATGCTGGAACGCGCCTTCGTCCTGGCGCCGCTGGCCGAGATCGCGCCCGGTCTGGCGGTTGCCGGCCGTAGCGTGGCCGAGCGCTTGGGGGCCGTCGACGCATCAGGCATCGAGCGACTGCCATCCGGCCGCGACTGGTGGCTACCCTAGGCGGGCTGGGCATCAGCCAGAGAAACCACCACCGTCCAGAAATGCCTTTTCCTCCGGCGTGGTTTCGCGGCCGAGCATCCTGTTGCGGTGCGGAAAGCGGCCGAAGCGCTGGATGATGTCGCGGTGCTCCTCGGCATATTTGAGGTATTCGGGCGCATTGGCGGTGGTGAGTGCCACGGACCTTTCCTGATCGGCGAGCAGTTCCGAGTGCTCGAATGGCAGATAGAGGAATACGCGGAGTTCCGGTTCGAGCAACAGATCGTGGCCGGCCAAAACCGCTTTTTGAGCGAAATGCCTGGCAAGCGGGTCGGTTGCATACATATGGCCGGTGCCGCGAAAGCAATTTCGTGGAAACTGGTCGAGCAGGATCATCAGCGCCAGCGAGCCTTCGGCATGATCCGACCAGCCGTCGCATTCACGCCGCGCGGCTGCGTAGTGCAGGTCGAGAAAGCGATTGCGGAAGTCGGTATCGAAGGCCTCGTTCTTCTCGAACCATGCGTCCTCGCCGGCGTCACGCCAGAATTTGCTGACCGACAGGGCTCTGCTGTCCAATTCCATGCGTGGTTCCCTATTCAATCGGCGGATTCAATCGGCAGTTTCGGATTTATGCAGGACGCCGGCCGTCTCTTCATTGAGGGCCTGACCGGCACGTCGCGGCGTGGACAGCGGCGTCGGAATCGGCGTTCCGATATTGCCCCTGAGGAAACGCTGTCCGGCGCGGATGCCTTCGGCGAGCTGGGTTTCGAAACGGTCGGTGTCGCGGCGCCTGACATCCTCAATCGTTTCGGCCACGTCCTCCGGATCCACGCCGAGCGATTCCAGGGCCGAGCCGCCGAACACCAGCGCCGATTCGAAGGTCTCGCGCAGCTGGAAATCGACGCCCGCGCGAATGAGCTGCAGTGCCGTGCCGCGATCGAAGGCGCGGGCCAGTACGGTCAGCAAGGGGAACTCGGCTTTGACAAGCTCGGCGATGCGAACGGCGGCATCGGCCTTGTCGACGCAGATGAGCACGGCGCGCGCCCTGCCGGCACCCGCGGCATGGAGGATATCGAGCCGCGTGCCGTCGCCATAATAGACCTTGAAGCCGAAGTCGGCCGCCGCCTGGATCATCTCAACGTCGTTGTCGATGATCGACACATCGATGCCGCGCAGCAGCAGCGGCTGGCTGGCGATCTGCCCGAAGCGGCCGAAGCCGATGATCAGCACGCTGCCGCTCAGACCGTCGGCGACATCGACCCCATCGAGCGACTGCTCGTCGCGCGGCGTCAGGTACCGCAACGCCACGATGGCCAGCGGGGTTAGCACCATGGAGATGATGACAATGGCGGTGAGTGTCGCATTGGCCTGGTTGTCGATGATGCCGACGGCGGCGGCGGCCGAATAGAGAACGAAGGCGAATTCGCCGCCTTGCGCCATGAAGACCGCACGTTCCAGCGCTTCGCGATGGCCTGTCTTGAGGATTCGGGCGACGGCATAGATGCCGAACGCCTTCATTGCCATGTAGGCGACGACATAGATGGCGATCAGCTTCCAGTTCGCGGCCACCACATGCAGGTCGAGCGACATGCCGACCGCGAGGAAGAACAGGCCGAGCAGGATGCCGCGGAACGGTTCGATGTCGGCCTCGAGCTGATGGCGGAAGGTCGATTCGGACAGAAGCACGCCGGCCAGGAACGCACCCATCGCCATCGACAGGCCGCTGAGCTGCATGGCGAGCGCCGACCCGAGCACGACCAGAAGCGCGGCGGCCGTCATGACTTCGCGGGCACGGGCATCCGCCAGGATGCGGAAGAAGGGGTTCAGCAGATAGCGCCCGGCCACCACCAGCCCGACGATCGCGGCAAGGCCTATACCGACCTCTGTCAGCCGCTCCGACAGGCTGGTATCGGCGCCGCCAGGCGCCAGGAACGCGATCAGGGCCAGCAGCGGCACGATGGCGAGGTCTTCCAGCAGCAGGATGGAGACGATGCGCTGGCCTTTCGGCGAGGCGATTTCGCCGCGTTCCTCGAGGAGCTGCATGACGATTGCCGTCGAGGTCAGCACGAATCCGGCGCCGGCAACGAAGGATTGCGAGACTGGAAACCCGCCGGCCATTCCAACGCCGGTGAGCAGGATCGCGCAGACGCCGACCTGAAACGCGCCGAGCCCGAAAATCTCGCGGCGCAGGCCCCATAGCCGCGACGGCTGCATTTCCAGCCCGATGATGAACAGGAACATGACGACGCCGAGTTCGGCGACATGGAGGATGGCTTCCGATTCGGAAAAGATGCGCAGGCCGAACGGTCCGATCACCACGCCGGCGGCCAGGTAGCCGAGAATCGAGCCCAACCCCATGCGCTTGAAGATGGGAACGGCGACGACGCCGGCAGCAAGCAGCGCCACCACCTGGACCAGATCGCTGCCCGATGCCTCTGCCGCCATGCCGTCGTTCCGCTCGTTCGAGGATCGTTTTGGATTGTGAAGTCGTGTGACAAGGGCGCAAAGATACGGGCTTAGGCAGGGATCGAACAGCCCCGAATCCGGACCAAGGCGATGTTGCAGGCGCGATACACAAGTTGACGCCGCAACCACGTTGCTTCTTGCCACAATCAGAGGTTAAGGACGCTCGGCTTCGGCCATTGGAGGGCGCGACGATCAAGTCGCGCCCTTTTTGAGGAGATGACTGACATGAAGAAGTTTTTGTTTGTTGCCGTCGGCCTGGCGGTGCTGGCCGGTTCGGCTTGCTCCAAGGCGCCCGAGTGCACGGCGGAGATCGCCACCAAGAAAGCGCAGGACATGGCCGCCGCGCTGCAGGAAGCGATCACCAAGGATCCGTCCAAGGCGGCTGACCTGACCGCCAAGGTCCAGGCGGTGACAACGAAGTACCAGGGCGCCACCACGCTGGCTGACGCCTGCAAGGCTTATGACGAGTTGACTACGGCGATCAAGGGCTAACGCCTGATTCGATGGGATCAAAACCGAGCGGCGGCCTGATGGTCGCCGCTTTTTTGTTTTGGGCAAGATCCAGGATGGTCAGTTCGGCGCGATGGAACCGACTTCGACGGTGTCGACGCGTTTCAGGCTCATGCCGATCACCGGGACAAGCTGATCGGCGACGCGGACGGCAACCGTCACCGTCATCGAATTGTCGTCGGGAATGCGCGCCTGCATGACGCCGCGCAGCTGGTTGCGGTTGATGGTGAAGACCACCTTGCGGGCGTCGACCACATTGCCGCCGATAATGTCGAGGCCGGAACCGGCCGCGCCGCCCATGAAAGAGCCCTTGTAGTCGCGGCCCTTGCGCTCGATCTTGGCCGACATCTGCTGGGTGAACATGCCGACCCGGCAGCCGCCGTCGAGCGTCATGCCCATCTTGCCGTCGGGCGTCGAGCCCGTGAAGCTGCAGTTGAACTTCGTGCCCTTGTACTTGCCGGCGACGATCTCGCCCGGGCCAACCCATTTGCCTTCGGCCGAATGGAAGAATTGTTTGTCCGGCTCCGCTGCCGACGCCCCCGAGGCGATGCCGGCGACCGCTGTGATCGCGGCGGCGAGAGGCAGGATGCTGGACAGAATTACGCTTTTCATCGACGACACCCGGCAACAAAGAGGCTGTTTGAAACCGGTTCGACCATGAAGAAGATTGGTTAATGCTTCGTCACTTTCGGTGCTCGAAAGCGCAATCTGTCAACCATCTCGAAGGCTCGAACCTTGTTTGCCGGGCTCGGCGGTTTCGGCGCCTTTCCTTGTCGCAAACGATGTCAGCGCCGAGAGGAAATCGCCCAGGCCCGGGCGCTTCGCGGCGCTGAAGGGCAGGGGACGCGCGGTCTCCATCGCGGCGATGCCTATGCGCGCCGTCATCATGCCGTTGACGACGCCCTCGCCAAGCTTGGCCGAAAGGCGTGCCGCCAGGCCGTGGCCGACAATCTGCTGGACGAAGCTGTCGCCAATAGCGATCGAACCGGTGACGGCCAGATGCGCCAGCACGCTGCGCGCCAGGCGGAAGAACCCCAGCGTTCCCGGCCGCCCGCCATAAAGTTCCGACAGGCGGCGAATGAGGCGCCCGGCCTCGAAGACTACATAGGCGACATCGACAAGCGCCCGCGGGCTGACCGCCGTCACCAGCGAGACGCGCTTGGCGGCCTCGAGGATCATCACCTTGGCCCTGGCGTCCAGGGGGCCGAGAATCTCCGCTTCGGCCAGGCGCACCAGATTGCCACCGTCGATGATCTCGCCGCGCAGTTCGGACAGGGCGCGGCGGCCGGCCGCCGTCTCGGGCTTGGCCGCGACGAAGGCAGACAACTCGTCGACCACCGACCGTGCCGCGTTCGGATCGTCGCGAGCGATGGCATCCAACGCCCGCTTCTGCAGCTTTTCGACTTCGGCGAGGCGGGCGATCGCCAGGAATTCGCGGATGAGGATCACCAGCAGCGCCAGCACGGCGATTGCAGCCATGCCGGCGGCCAGCCAGCCCAGCCATTCGGCGCGCGCGAACAGATCGCGGATGAGCTGGTCGGTCCACAGGCCGACGGCCAGCGAAACCAGCACGCCAATGGCGCCAAAGAAAATGCTGCCGAACAGCGAGCGTTTCCTGGGGGCGATCGCCGGCGGCGGTTCGGCGGCGACGATGTCGGGTTCGTCGAAGACGTCGACTTCCGCCGGGATGACAAGCGCGACGCCGGGCTTCATCGCTCGGGGTTTGCGCGAGGGCTCGTCCGGGCGCGCCTGTGACGTCTGTTGTCTCGGCGCGGCCTCCGGCTCGATGCGGAAGGCCGCCGGCTTGCGGGGCGCGGTCATGCCAGATGGTCTCCGATCAAGAACTGCAGGGCACGGTCGAGCCTGATATGCGGCAGCGACAGCGTGACGCCTTCGGCCGTGCGTTCGAGTTTTGGCGGACGGAACCGGACAAAACGGATTGCCGGGTCGGTGGAGTCCTGTCTGTGATCCGGGCCCGAAACATCGAACACCGCATCAATTTTCTCCGGTAAGTCGCCGGGAAATATAGCGGTTTCCGTCTTTCCATCGAACGTTTCACCGTTGATCTTCTCGCCGACGATCGGCGTGCCGATGATGACCGGCAAAGTCTCGCGGCCCTGCTTGACGGTGCCTTCGCGGGTCGCGCGTACTGCCGCCATGGCGACGACATCGACGTCGGCGCCGGTGAAATTCGCCCGCGCCACGGCACGGTCGGCCAGGCGACGCACGATCGCCTGCAAGCGGTCATGGCTTTCATGGTGCAGGTGATCGGCCTTGGTCGCCGCGACCAGGATGCGGTCGATGCGCCGCGAAAACAGGTCGGTGAGAAAACTGCCCCGCCCTGGACGGAAACAGGCCAGGATCTCGGTCACCGCCCGCTCCAGGTCGGCCATGGCGCCGGGACCGGCATTCAGCGCCTGCATGGCGTCGATCAGCACGATCTGGCGGTCGAGACGCGTGATGTGTTCGCGGAAGAAGGGTTTGACGACATGCGTCTTATAGGCCTCATAGCGCCTTTCCATCATGGCATGGAGCGAGCCGCTACGCGGGCGCCTGTCGCCGAGGCCGGGCAGCGGCGCGAAAGTCAGCGCCGGCGAGCCTTCGAGGTCGCCAGGCATCAGGAAGCGGCCTGGCGGCAAGGTCGAAAGCGCCCTTTCGTCGAGCTTGCAGGCCTTGAGATAGGCGGCGAAGCTTTCGGCCAGGCGCCGTGCGGTCATCTCGTCGGCGTCGGCGTTCGGGTCGATCTCTTCGGATATCGCCCGCCAGGCCTGCGACAGGTCCTCACGCACCGGCAAGGTGGCCATTTCAATGGCCTCGCGTGAAAAATCGGCGAAGGATTTGCCGAGCAGCGGCAGGTCGAGCAGCCATTCTCCGGGGTAATCGACGATGTCGACCGACAGTTTGCCTGACGAGAACATGCGGCTCCAGCCGGAGGCCGATTCGTATTCAATGGTCAGCCGCAGTTCCGAAATGGCGCGCGTCGAATCAGGCCAGACGCGCTCGTGGACCAATGCGGCGATGTGATCCTCGTACTGGAAGCGCGGCACGGCGTCATCCGGCTGTTCTTCGAGGAAGGCGCGTGCGATTCGCCCGGACTTCTGCGCCTCGAACAGCGGCAGGCGCCCGCCGTGGATCAGATTGTGGACCAGGGCGGAGATGAACACCGTCTTGCCGGCGCGCGAAAGCCCTGTAACCCCCAACCGCATCGACGGAGAAAAAAGCCCTGAGGCACGTCCCGACAGCGTATCGAGGGCAATTCTCGCCTCGTCGGTGAAGGTGGTCAGCGATGATGCCAAAATGTAATCTCTCGGGCTTCGGTCCGTCCGATATAGGCTCTGGAACCCGGCTTTGAAATGGTGCGGGAAGTCGGGATCAAAGATCGGCCGGTGTCAGAAACGCTTCGAGATAGCCGGCGTGCTGGGACGCTTTCGCCAGATCGTCGAGGAAACGCACCACCGCCAGGCCCGAGGTCGGGAACCCATGATTGAGCATTGCCCGCGCCGTCTCGTCGCCGTCGCCCGAAACCGCCATGGCGAGATCCTCCGTCATCGGGTTGTGGCCGATGACCAGCAGCGAACCCGGGCCGCCGTGCTCCCGGATGAGGCGGAGATAGCCGGCCGCGTCCTCGCTGTAGAGCGTGTCGAAAAACAGAACCTTGCCGGTGTCGGTCTGGCCGGCCAGACCCTCGAGTGTCTCCTTGGCGCGCTTGGCATTGGAGCACAGCGTCAGGTCCGGAACATAGCCCCGTGACCGCATGGCCGCTCCGATGATCTCGGCATCGGCGCGGCCGGATGCGTCGAGCGGGCGATCGAAATCGCGCATGCCGGGCAGCGCCCAACCGGCCTTGGCGTGCCGTAACAGATAGAGCCTGCTCACCCAACCTCCATGACGCCGAAAGCCGAAACCGCACCGCGATTAGCCACGAGAACGGCTTGGCGCACAATGGTTCGTGTTCTCGGCGCGATGAATCACAGGAGACTGCGCGGCAAAGGGTTGACGCACTTTCTCCATCGAATCAGGGGCATCTCGCCCCAAGGAGGGCCGCCGGGATACTTTAACAATTGCGTGAGTCGGTGGCCGATTGCGCTTGTGCAGGCGTTTGGTCGCGAATATATAGGCGCCAAATTTGGGGCTGTTTGGGTGAGTCGAATGAACGACATCGTTACCGCCGATTACGTACCCTCCGAAGACGAGCCGTTCATGAACGAACGGCAGAAATCCTACTTCCGCCTAAAGCTCGTCACCTGGAAAAATGACATATTGCGCGAAGCGCGCGAAACTCTCGAAATCCTACAGCAGGAAAACGCCAACCACCCGGACCTCGCCGACCGCGCCTCTTCGGAAACAGACCGCGCCATCGAGCTCAGGGCCCGCGATCGCCAGCGAAAGCTCATCTCGAAGATCGATTCGGCGCTGCAGCGCATCGACGAAGGCACTTACGGCTATTGCGAGGAAACCGGCGAGCCGATCGCGCTGAAGCGGCTCGATGCGCGCCCGATCGCGACATTGTCGATCGAAGCGCAGGAACGGCATGAGCGCCGCGAGAAAGTCTACCGCGACGACTGAGCCGTACTTCCAGCGCTGAGTTGCGGTGACATCGATGTTGAAATGGCCGGGAAACCGGCCATTTTTTTGTCGAGACCTCAGCGCCGAATCAGCCCCGTCCACCGGCAAGCGGCTCAGCGCGCTATCTCTTCTGGCTGGACAGTTCGCCCAGAAGCTTGGTCATTTCGTCGTCAAGGGACTGCGGCGCCTTGGCCGCCGGTTTGCCCACTGGGCCGCCGGAGCGGGGCTGGTCGAGCGAAACCTCGAGTTCCCTCATCAGCGTGTCGTCGATGCTGTCCTGCCTTGACGGCGGCGGCGCGTGCTTGACGACATTGGCGTTGGCGGAGCCATAGGCGGGCAGCGGCGTGACATTGGTCGACTGATAGGGTTGCGTCGCCGGTTTCGGTGCGGGCGCGGGTGGCGGCGCTGCCGGGCGCGGGCGGGCGGGCATCGCCGCGGTCACCGGCTGCGGCGCCGGTGCCTGTCTTGGAGGCGCGGGGGCGGGCTGGGGCGACCGCGGCTTTGCCGGGGCCGCGGTGGCAGGGACAGGCTGCAGGCCGCCATCTCCGGTCAGCGCCGGACGGCGCGGCGCGGCAAGGCGAATGTCGCGTTCGACGACGACATCGGTCGGGCCGCCGATCAGAAGCAGGTGCTCGATATCGTCGCGGCGCACCAGCACCAGCCGGCGATGGCTGTCGACGGCGGTGGCGTCCATGACGGCCAGCCGCGTCTTGCGGTTGCGCCCGCCGGCGACAAAGGTTCCGAAGGTCAGGTTGCGGACAAGCCTGATTATGACGAGCACGATGACCAGCAGGATCAGCGCGGCGAAGGTCCACAGGAGTGCTGCCGCATAACCGGGGCCCGCCACGCTATCCAGCCACTGCATTGATTTCCCCTGGTCGGTTTTGGAAAGTGAGGCGACACTAGACCGTTGCGGCTGGCCACCGCAAGTTACCTTTCACGCATCGTGAACAGCTTGAAACACTAGGAGGGCCGGTCGGCATCATTTTTATCTGACATTTGCCGCCCGGGCCTTTTCCGGACTAGGAGAATGTGATTCAACCGGCTAAAGCGCGTCGCGCTGAAGCCGATTCATGCGACGCGCCTTAGGCCCTTGTTTTCATGCAGGTCGTTTTCCCAAAACCGAAGTCACTTTTGGGCGACATGCATTAGGGGGCGGGTGTCGGAACGTCGGACTTCACGAGCAGGGGGCATATGGCCAAGGAAGCGCGAGCCGATTTCTATCCGGTACCGATCGTCGACCAGAACACGCGACCCGGCGCGGTCACCCGGCTCATCATCTTCATCGTCGTTCTGACGGGGGCCGCGATCGTCTTCGGCCTGTTCCGCGAGCGTCTCGGCGATCCCTTCCTGCTCGGCATGCTCGGCGTGCTGGCGATGATCGGCGTCGGCTTCCTGTTCGCGACCGCGATCGGCTTCGTCCAGATCACGCCGCGCTCGACCGGCGACGAACTCTCCAAGGCTTTCGTGGATTCGATGTCGCAGGGGCTCCTGGTCACGGACACCAAGGGCCGCGTCGTCTACGCCAACCGGGCGTACGCCGACATGACCGGAGCGTCGTCGGCCGCCGACCTGAAGACAGTCGAAGGGCTGCTTTCGGATGTTCCCGAGGCCTCGGTGACCATCTACCGGCTGGCCTCCGGCCTGCGCGACGGCCAGCCTGGCGACGGCGAATTCCGGCTGGCGCAATCGATCCGGCCCGGCGCCGAACCGGGCGCCCGCTGGTACCGCGCCCGTGCGCGCGCCTTCAGCGTTCCGGGCCAGCGGCTGCCCATGCTGGCCTGGCAACTCGCCGATATTTCGCAGGAGCGGGCCGAGCAGGAGCGTTTCTTCCTCGACCTGCAGAAGGCCATCGACCATCTCGACCACGCGCCGGCAGGCTTCTTCTCCGCCGATCAGGACGGCCGCGTCACCTACATCAACGCCACGCTCGCCGAATGGCTGGGGATCGATCTCGCCAGCTTCACGCCTGGCGCGGTGAGCTTGCCCGATATCGTCGCCGGTGACGGCATGGCGCTGGTGCGCTCGGTCAAGGCCGATCCCGGCACGACACGCAACGCCGTCATCGATCTCGACCTGACGACGATGACCGGCGAAGCGCTGCCGGTGCGCTTCATGCATCGCGTTTCGGCCAGCCGCGAAGGCATTGGCGGCCCGACGCGCACGATCGTGCTCAACCGCACGCAGGGCGAGGATGCTTCCGCCGATCTGCGCGCTTCGGAAGTGCGCTTCACCCGGTTCTTCAATTCGACGCCGATGGCGATCGCCGGCGTCGATGCCAGCGGGCGCATCCTGCGCACCAATGCGCCGTTCCTGTCGCTGTTTTCCTCGGTCGTCGACCGGGATGCCGTGGATCGCCGGGTGCGGCTCGATACGGTGATCCACGGGCGCGACCGGCCGGCCTTTGCCGCCGCCTTCGAGAAGGCCCGGCAACGGCAGGCCGACATCGATCCGATCGACACCGTGCTGCCCGGCAACGAAGACCGGCATATCCGTTTCTACGTCAATGCCGTCGCCGACGGCACCGGCGGCGAGGGCGCCGAGGAATCGGCCATCGTCTACGCCGTCGACACGACCGAGCAGAAGGCGCTCGAAGGCCAGATGGCGCAAAGCCAGAAGATGCAGGCGGTCGGCCAGCTTGCCGGCGGCATCGCCCACGATTTCAACAATGTGCTGACCGCCATCATCATGGCGTCGGACCTGCTTTTGACCAATCACCGGCCGTCGGATCCGTCCTTCCCCGACATCATGAACATCAAGCAGAATGCCAACCGGGCGGCTTCGCTGGTCAGGCAGTTGCTGGCCTTCTCGCGCAAGCAGACGCTGCGGCCGGAGGTGCTGAACCTGACCGATGTGCTCGCCGATCTCAGAATGCTGCTCGCCCGCCTTGTCGGCAACGACATCAAGCTGAAGATCGATCACGGCCGCGACCTATGGCCGGTTAAGGTCGATATCGGCCAGTTCGAGCAGGTGGTGGTCAACCTGGCGGTCAACGCGCGCGATGCGATGCCGGCCGGCGGCGATCTCACGGTGCGCACCCGCAATGTCACCACCGAGGAATGCAAGACCTTCCCCTACCGCGAACTCACCGCGGCCGACTATGTCGTGGTCGAAGTCGAGGACACCGGCAGCGGCATCGCGCCGGACGTGCTGAAGAAGATCTTCGAGCCGTTCTTCACCACCAAGGAAGTCGGCAAGGGCACGGGCCTTGGCCTATCGATGGTCTACGGCATCATCAAGCAGACCGGCGGCTTCATTTTCTGTGATTCCGAAGTCGGCAAGGGATCGATCTTCCGCATCTTCCTGCCGCGTCACATCGCGGAAGCAAAGACGGCGGCCGAGCCTGGTGAAGCGCCGAGCGCGGCGCCGGCCAAACCGGCCGACAGCACCAAGGACCTGTCCGGATCCGCCACGGTGCTGCTGGTCGAGGACGAGGATGCCGTGCGCATGGGCGGCATGCGGGCGTTGACCTCGCGCGGGTATACGGTGCACGAGGCCTCCTCGGGGGTCGAAGCACTGGAAGTGTTCGAAGCGCTTGGCGGCAAGGTCGACATCGTCGTTTCGGACGTGGTGATGCCGGAAATGGACGGGCCGACCCTGCTTGGCGAATTGCGCAAGCGTCAGCCTGACATCAAGTTCGTCTTCGTGTCCGGCTATGCCGAGGACGCATTCGCCAGGAACCTGCCGGCGGACGCGCAATTCGGGTTCCTGCCGAAGCCGTTCTCGCTCAAGCAACTGGCGACGATCGTCAAGGACGTGCTCGAGTCCTAATTGGTCCGTTGCCCCGCACTTGCGCAACGCGCTGATAACGCCATGATTGCGGATGAAGGGCAGGCGGGCTCGGGGAGCAGCTGTTGACGCCGCACATCGAAGCAGACAGGGGCGACTACGCCGATACGGTATTGCTGCCGGGCGACCCGCAGCGCGCCGAATGGATGGCGCGGACATTCCTGGAAGCGCCGCGCTGCGTCAACTGCCGGCGGGGTTCGCTCGGGTTTACCGGCCTTTTTCGGGGCCAGCCGGTCAGCATTCAGGCGACGGGTATCGGTGTTTCATCGTTCCTGATCTATGCCCATGAATTGCTTGACTACTATGGTGTCCGAACATTGATCCGAACCGGCACCTGCGGCGGCCTGAGCGCGGAGGTCAAACTGCGCAGTCTCGTGATCTCGCGATGGGCGCGGCCGGAAAATACCGAGAACGGTCAGGTCTTTGGCCTTTACGACGCCGACGCCGGCCCGGATGCGGAACTTCTCGCTTGCGCATTGGCCAAGGCAGCCGAACTCGGCATCGACCACCACGCCGGTCTGACGGTCTGCACCGACATATTCTACCATCCTGAAGCGCACGCCCGCTATGCCGAAGCAAGAGCGCTTGGAGCGCTGGCCGTGGACATGGAAACCAGCGCGCTCTACCGCATCGCAGCGCATTTCGGAGCGAGGGCGTTATCGCTGCTGACCGTCGTCGACAATCTGGTTATCGGCGAGCTGACCGACTATTCCGAGCGCCAGGAGCTCTTTGCCGATATGAGCCGGCTGGCGCTCGAAATCGCTGCGGAAGGGCGCTAGGCGGTTCACGGTTTCACCGTAAACCGCTCTAACTCTTTGTTTTGACGCCATTCCCAAGGGAAAGCGCTACGCGTTTTCCCGGGAAAACCGGTTTCGCTCTTTTCCTGAAATTTCTCTAGGCCGCTTCCCGCTTCAACGCCATTCGCTCATCCATGTCGGGCCGATGGCCGCGCAGATAGAGCGCGCAGGTGGTCCGTAGCATGGAGGCGAAGTTCGGGATTTCGCCGTTGATCTCGATCGCCTCGTCGTACAGCTTCGAGATGAATTTGGGCGTCGTCAGGTTCTGGCTTTCGGCGATTTCATCGAGCAAGGCCCAGAACGTCGCCTCGAGCTGGATGCTGGTCGAATGTCCGTCGATGCGGATCGACCGGTTGATCTGGCGATAGCCTTCCGGATCCTGCGCGGCAAAGACTCGGCACATTGTTACCTCCCATTTTTGTTGGTCTTGGGCACCGACGGAGCCGCCGGCGCCTTTTGAACACTGCCTGCGATTTCATCTTCCGTCGGACGCCCGACAACGGCAATCAGACTTTCGTCCTTGAAGCGGGATGACACTAGCCGTTTTCCCTGTCCCACGCGTGGTAATCGGCTGCCACCACCTTTCCTGGCCGGCGCGCATAATCATCTCGAAGCACGGAAGCTGCGGAGTCTGATTTGGCGAAGGCGATCCACACCATGATCCGGGTTCTCGACGAGGCCCGATCCATCGATTTCTACAACAAGGCCTTCGGCCTCGATGTCGCCCAACGGCTGGATTTCGAGACCTTCACGCTCGTTTACCTCAGCAATGCCGATACACCTTTCGAAGTCGAGTTGACGGTCAACAAGGGTCGGCAGGAGCCTTATGCGCTCGGCGACGGCTATGGTCATCTCGCGGTTTCGGTCGCTGATCTCGACAGCGAACACGACCGGCTTGGCGCCCTCGGCCTTAATCCGAAGAAGATCGTCGAGTTCAATCGCGACGGTTCACTCATCGCCCGCTTTTTCTTCATCGAGGACCCCGACGGCTACAAGATCGAGGTCCTGCAGCGTGGGGGACGCTTCCAATAGGAGATAACCCGCCGCGCGAACCGGCGCGGCGCCAGCAACGGCACCTCAGGGTGCGAACAGCAAGCAGGGAGGAAACTATGGTCACGATTTATGAGAGGAAGCCTGGCTATGAGAGGAAATCTGGCCTGTCACGGCGAGAGCTTCTCAAACGCGGCGGCATCGGCGCGATGCTCGTTATCTCCGGCAGCGCCGTCATCAGCCCCGAACATGCCTGGGGGCTTGAGACATCGGCGCTGAAACCCGAGACGATGGCGACGCTGATCCAGGTAGCGCGCGACATCTATCCGCACGATCAGGTTCCGGACAAATATTACGCTGTCGCCGTCAAGGGCCATGACGAGATGGCCGGCAAGGATCCTGCCCACAAGGCGCTGATCGAAAACGGGATCGCCGACCTCGACAAGAAGGCCGGCAAGGACGGCTACCGCGGGCTTGGCTGGGAGGAACAGCGGGTCGCACTGCTCAAGGACATCGAGAGCTCGCCCTTCTTCCAGGCGGTTCGCGGCGGCCTCGTCGTCAGCCTCTACAACCAGAAGGAGGTCTGGCCGATCTTCGGCTACGAGGGCGAGGCCTATTCGAAGGGCGGCTACATCGCGCGCGGCTTCAACGACATCGAGTGGCTCTGAGCTGCGTGGCTCAACCACATCCAATTGATTTCATGGGAGGAAACCATGGCAGCACCATTTGATCTGAAGAACGATGGCGTGGTCGTCATCATCGGCTCGGGCGCCGGTGGCGGCACGCTCGGCAACGAACTTGCGCAGAAAGGCATCGACGTCGTCATCCTCGAGGCCGGCGCGCGCCACGAATATGAGGATTTCATCAACGACGAGTGGGATTCCTTTGCCCAACTCGCCTGGAAGGACAAGCGCACGACCTCGGGCGACTGGCGTGTGGCCAAGGATTTTCCGAACCTGCCGGCGTGGATCGTCAAGTCGGTCGGCGGTTCGACCACACACTGGGCCGGAGCGTCGCTGCGCTTCCAGGAACATGAGTTCAAGACGCTTTCGACCTACGGCAGACTGGAAGGCGCCAACCTTCTGGACTGGCCAGTCACATTGGCCGAGATGGAGCCCTATTACGCCAAGGCGGAAGCCAAGATGGGCGTGACCGGCACCAATGACTGGCCGCGGCTGCCCGGCAACAACAACTTCAAGGTGCTGAAGGCCGGCGCCGACAAGCTCGGTTACAAGGAATGCCACACCGGCAACATGGCGATCAATTCGGTCGAGCGCGACGATCGCATGTCCTGCCAGCAGACCGGCTTTTGCTTCCAGGGCTGCAAGTGGGGCGCCAAATGGTCGACGCTCTACACCGAGATCCCCAAGGGCGAGGCGACAGGCCATCTCGAAGTCCGGCCGAACGCCATGGCGGTCAAGATCAACCACGATGACAGCGGCAAGGTGACCGGCGTGGTCTATGCCGACAAGGACGGCAAGCTGCAGGAACAGAAGGCGCGCATCGTCGCCGTTGCCGGCAATTCCATCGAAAGCCCACGGCTGCTGCTCAACTCGCAATCAGCCAAGTTTCCGCATGGCCTCGCCAATTCGTCGGGCCAGGTGGGCAAGAACTACATGCGTCATACCACAGGCTCGGTCTATGCCATCTTCGACAAGCCGGTGCACATGTATCGCGGCACCACCATGGCTGGCATCGTCCGCGACGAGGCGCGCCACGATCCATCGCGCGGCTTCGTCGGCGGCTACGAGTTCGAGACCCTGTCGCTCGGCCTGCCGTTCATGGCGGCGTTTCTCGATCCGGGCAGCTGGGGCCGTTCCTTCACCACGGCGCTTGACCATTACGACCATATGGCAGGCCTGTGGATCGTCGGCGAGGACATGCCGAGCGCGGAAAACCGCATCACGCTGCATGCCGATGAGAAGGACGAGCACGGCATGCCCATCGCCGACGTGCATTTCGACGACCATCCCAACGACACCGCGATGCGCAACCATGCCTACAAGCAGGCTTCGGCGCTCTACGCAGCGGTCGGCGCCACACGCACCTTCCCGACGCCGCCCTATCCCTCGACCCACAATCTCGGCACCAATCGGATGAGCGAGAAGGCGGAGGACGGCGTCGTCAACAAGCATGGCCAGACGCACGACATCAAGAACCTGTTCGTGTCGGACGGCAGCCAGTTCACCACGGGTGCCGCGGAAAACCCGACACTCACCATCGTGTCGCTGGCGATCCGCCAGGCCGACTACATCGCCGCCCAGATGTCGGCCAAGACGATCTAACCTCCCGACTGCCTGCTGGCGCGGGGCCCGACAGGGTTCCGCGCTTTTTTTCGTTTTAGTTCTTGGTGCAGGTCGAGGCGGTGAAGGCGCCGTCGGGCTGCTTCATGATGATGTCGAAGGAGGGCGGGTTCTGGCCGTCCAGCGTCGCCTGGGTCATCGACAGCGCGTTGCCGCCGGTGGTGTAGCCACCCAATGGCCCCAGCCAGGTGATGACGCCGTTGGCATCCATCTGATAGTTGTAACCCTGCTGGGCGGTGCCGAAGGTGACAGGGCCCGTATAGACATTTCCCTTGATGGTGATGTCGCCGAGGCTGAGGAACATGCCGAGCAGATAGACTTCGCAGTGATAGGTGCCGTCGGGCATCTTGCCGTCGCTGAAGTCGGCCCGCGCGGCCCCGGTTGCTGTCGCCAGAAACACCATGCCGATGAAAATGCGTGAAATCAGGGATGCCATGACGTTGCCCGGTTGAGCAGCGAGCTTGCCCTATTTTTGCGCTGCGCCGCAACATTTGTCGTTCGCGACCTGGGCGTTTAGGCCAAAATCTAGGCATTTACTAAAAATGGGCAAAACTTAGGCAGATGCCGTATGCACTGCGCAAAATTCCCTCAACCAGTTTTTAACCGGCCCTCTTTGATTTGCTCAATCTAATATAGTAACTGCGTGATAATGTTTGTCTATTTGCCGATTTTCTATGCCCCGGAGGCGGTTGGCATGGGGGTTGCATTGCATTGTTGCGGTGCAATCAACCAGCTTGGGAGTCTTCGCTATGAGGGGTAATTTCTCGACAATAACAAAAATGTTCTCGGCAGGTGCGGTCGCCGCCGGCCTGCTGATGTCGGCGCCCGCCAGGGCGGCCGACGATACGATCAAGGTCGGCATCCTGCATTCGCTGTCGGGGACCATGGCGATTTCGGAGACGACGCTGAAGGACGCCATGCTGATGCTCATCGACGAGCAGAACGCCAAGGGCGGCCTGCTCGGCAAGAAGCTCGAGGCCGTTGTCGTCGATCCGGCTTCAAACTGGCCGCTGTTCGCCGAAAAAGCGCGCGAGCTGATCTCCAAGGACAAGGTCGCCGCGGTGTTCGGCTGCTGGACCTCGGTATCACGCAAATCTGTGCTGCCGGTATTCTCCGAGCTCGACAACATCCTGTTCTATCCCGTCCAGTATGAAGGCGAGGAAAGCGAGCGCAACGTGTTCTACACGGGCGCCGCTCCGAACCAGCAGGCGATCCCGGCTGTCGATTACCTGATGAGCGAAGATGGCGGCTCGGTGAAGCGCTGGGTGCTGGAAGGCACCGACTACGTCTATCCGCGCACCACCAACAAGATCCTCGAAGCCTATCTGAAGGCGAAGGGCGTCGCGGCCGAGGACATCATGACCAACTATACGCCGTTCGGTTTCTCCGACTGGCAGACGGAAGTTTCGGCGATCAAGAAGTTCGGTTCGGCCGGAAAGAAGACCGCTGTCGTCTCGACCGTCAACGGCGACGCCAACGTGCCGTTCTACAAGGAACTCGGCAACCAGGGCATCAAGGCCGAGGACATCCCGGTCATGGCCTTTTCGGTCGGCGAGGAAGAACTTGCCGGTCTCGACACCAAGCCGCTGGTCGGCCATCTCGCCGCCTGGAACTATTTCGAGAGCGTCAACACGCCCGAGAACAAGAAGTTCATCGCCGACTGGCACAAGTTCATCAAGAACAACAAGCGCACCACCAACGATCCGATGGAGGCGCACTATATCGGCTTCAACATGTGGGTGAAGGCGGTCCAGAAGGCCGGCACCACCGATCCGGACAAGGTTATCGATGCCATGATCGGCGTTTCGGTGCCGAACCTGACCGGCGGCTATTCGACGATGATGCCGAACCACCACATCACCAAGCCGGTGCTGATCGGTGAGATCCAGGCCAATGGCCAATTCGAAACGGTTTCGAAGACACCTGGTCTCGTGATGGGCGACGAATGGTCCGACTATTTGCCGGACTCCAAGGATTTGATCTCCGATTGGCGCAAGCCTCTGTCCTGCGGCAACTTCAACGTCGCTACCGGCAAGTGCGGCGGCAAGGGCACGAACTGATCCTCCCGGGCTGGACCTTGCGGTCCATGCCCAAGACCGCGCGCGTCCGGACGGTTTCCTCCACTGTCCGGACGCCCATTCAACCTTCAAGGATCACCAAGACCCGATGAAGATTTTCCATGCGATGGGCCTGACGCTTTTGTTCCTGCTGACGACGCTGTCGTCTTCGGGCGCCGCGGAAGCCGATCTGCGTGCAATTATTGCCAAGTTCGCTACGGTAACGGACTTTTCCGAGACGGGAGCCGTCGTTCACGAATTGACCGCCACAGGCGATCCCGCCGCCGAACCGGCGCTTGCCGCATTGGCTGACGGCAATCTTTACATTCGCACCGCCGACTCGATGGTGTTTGTCGGCAAGGAAGGCGATGAAAGCGTCCATCTCTTCGACCCGCTAAGCGGTGAGGCAGCTGGCGAGGCCTCCGAGGACGACATAACCAAGATCACTGTCAACAACACCTTGCGCCGCACCATCCGCGACGCGCTGGGCACGCTGACGCTTGGCGCCAAGGACCCGGCGGTGCGCGTCAGTGCCGCCGACACCATGTTCAAGACACCCGACGCGGCCAACATCGAGCCGCTCGACGCGGCGATCGCCGATGAGACCGTCGCCAGCGTGAAGGCTCTGCTCGAACAGGCCCGCGCCGCATCGGTCCTGGTCTCGGATCAACCGGAGGCCGACAAGCTTGCGGCCGTGGCGCTGATCGGGGCTCGGGGCGATCGCGACGCGGTTTCACTGCTGACTTCGGTCGAGGCGAATGCTTCGGGAGCCGTGAAGGAAGCCGCGACGGCTGCAATCGCCAACATCAATTCGACGCTGGCCTTCTGGGATGCCGGCCAGAACATCTGGTACGGCATTTCCCTGGGCTCGGTGCTGTTGCTGGCCGCCATCGGCCTTGCCATCACCTTCGGCGTCATGGGCGTCATCAACATGGCGCATGGCGAGATGGTCATGCTCGGCGCCTACACCACCTTCGTCGTCCAGCAGGTGATCCGCACATCCTTTCCCGGCCTGTTCGACTGGTCGCTGGTGATCGCGCTGCCGCTTGCCTTCCTGGTTGCCGCGATCGTCGGTCTCGCCATCGAGCGCGGCGTCATCCGCTTCCTCTACGGACGGCCGCTGGAAACACTGCTGGCGACATGGGGCGTGTCGCTGATCCTGCAGCAGGCCGTACGCTCGATCTTCGGACCGACCAACCAGGAGGTCGGCAACCCCTCCTGGATGTCGGGTTCGTTCAGTGTCGGACAGCTTGCGATCACCTGGAACCGGCTTTGGATCCTGGTCTTCGCGCTCACCGTCTTCGGCGTGCTGCTCTACGTGATGAAGCGTACGTCCTGGGGGTTGCAGATGCGCGCCGTCACCGCCAACCGGCGCATGGCCGCCTCGATGGGCATCAGGACGCCATGGGTCGACGCGCTGACCTTCGCGCTCGGCTCCGGCATTGCCGGCATTGCCGGCGTCGCGCTCAGCCAGATCGACAACGTCTCGCCCAATCTCGGCCGCGGCTACATCATCGACAGTTTCATGGTCGTCGTCTTCGGCGGCGTCGGCAATCTGTGGGGCACGCTGGTCGGCGCCTTTTCGCTCGGTATCGTCAACAAGTTCCTCGAGCCTTACGCCGGCGCCGTGCTCGGCAAGATCGTCGTGCTGGTGCTGATCATCCTGTTCATCCAGAAGCGTCCGCGCGGCCTGTTCGCGCTCAAGGGCAGGGCGGTGGAAGCATGATCACCGGACGCTTCTTCGCCGCCGGCGCGGACCGCCGCATCGCCATCACCATCTTCATCCTGCTGGCTGTCGCCATCATCGTGCCGCTGCTCAATCTCGCAGTGTCCCCGGCGAGCGCGTTCTACATTCCGTCCTACATCGTGGCGCTGACCGGCAAGTATCTCTGCTACGCGCTGCTGGCGCTTTCGCTCGACCTGGTCTGGGGCTATTGCGGCATTCTCTCGCTCGGCCACGGCGCCTTCTTCGCGCTCGGCGGCTATGCGATGGGCATGTATCTGATGCGCCAGATCGGCTCGCGCGGCGTCTATGGCAACCCGATCCTGCCGGATTTCATGGTGTTCCTGAACTACAAGGAATTGCCCTGGTTCTGGACCGGTTTCGACCATTTCTGGTTCGCGGCGATCATGGTGCTCGCGGTGCCCGGCCTGCTTGCCTTCGTCTTCGGCTGGTTCGCCTTCCGCAGCCGCGTCACCGGCGTCTATCTGTCTATCATCACCCAGGCGATGACCTATGCGCTGCTGCTTGCCTTCTTCCGCAACGACATGGGTTTCGGCGGCAATAACGGGTTGACCGATTTCAAGGATATTCTGGGCTTCAACGTGCAGGCCGACGCGACCCGCTCGGCACTGTTCGCGGCCAGCGCCGTGATGCTGGCGCTTGCCGTGTTCCTGACCTGGGCGATCGTCGGCTCGAAATACGGCAAGCTCCTGATGGCCGTGCGCGACGCCGAGAGCCGCACGCGCTTCCTCGGCTGGCGGGCGGAGAACGTAAAACTGTTCGCGTTCACGGTCTCTGCCGTGATGGCCGGCATTGCCGGCGCGCTCTACGTGCCGCAGGTCGGCATCATCAATCCCGGCGAGTTCGAGCCGTCCAACTCGATCGAGGTGGTGATCTGGGCAGCCGTTGGCGGCCGCGGCACCATCGTTGGGCCGATCATCGGTGCGTTGCTCGTCAATGCCGGGAAATCCTGGTTCACCGGCGTGCTGCCGGAACTGTGGCTGTTCGCGCTCGGCGGCCTGTTCGTCGCCGTCACGCTGCTGCTGCCGAAGGGGATCGTCGGCATGTGGGACAGCTGGCGCGGCAATGCCAGGGCGTTGCGCGCGGCCGCCGCCGCTGAAGAAGCCGGCGCCAGGGTTGGAATGGCGCCCGCGACATCGAAGCCCGTGCGCTCGCCGGCGAGGAATCCAGGCGAATGGTCCTTGTCCGACCCCGAACCGCAGGCGGCGGAGTAGGCGACCATGAGCAAGTCGAACACCATCCTCTACCTCGACGGCGTCTCGGTCTCCTTCGACGGGTTTCGCGCCATCAACAATTTGTCGCTGGTGCTCGACAAGGGCGAGATGCGGGCCATCATCGGCCCCAACGGCGCCGGCAAGACGACGATGATGGACATCGTCACCGGCAAGACGCGGCCCGACGAGGGCGAAGTGTTCTTCGACGGCCAGGTCGATCTGACCCGGCATGACGAGGCCGAGATCGCCATGATGGGCATCGGCCGCAAGTTCCAGAAGCCGACGGTCTTCGAAAGCCACACGATCGAGGACAATCTGATGCTGGCGCTGAAGGGACCGCGCTCGATCTTCCCGGCGCTGTTCCATCGCCGCTCCGCGGCCGAGGCGCGGCAGATCGATGACATTCTCGGCATCATCCGGCTTGGCGACAAACGTGGCGAAATCGCAGCCAATCTCAGCCACGGCCAGAAGCAGTGGCTCGAGATCGGCATGCTCCTGGCGCAGGATCCGAAGCTGTTGCTGGTCGACGAGCCGGTCGCCGGCATGACAGATGCCGAGACCGAGGAAACCGCGCGGCTGCTCAGGGATATCGCACGCGATCATTCGGTCATCGTCGTCGAGCACGACATGCATTTCGTGCGCGAGCTTGGCGTCAAGGTCACCTGCCTGCACGAGGGCTCGGTGCTCTCCGAAGGCTCGCTCGACTTCGTCTCGGCCGACGAGCGCGTCGTCGAAGTCTATCTGGGGAGATGAACGTGGTGTGGCGGGTGCAATTCCATCGCTTCGATCTGTCGTTCCTCCGCTTCTGGAAAAGGCGCTGACATGCTCGAGGTTTCCAATGCCACGCTCCACTACGGCGCCGCCCAGGCGCTGCGCGGCGTGTCGCTGAAAGCGGGTGCCGGCAAGATCACCTGCGTGCTCGGCCGCAATGGCGTCGGCAAGACCAGTTTGATGAGATCGATCGTCGGCCACCACCGGCTGACGAGCGGAAGCGTTGCCTTCGAGGGGAAGGCGCTCGACCGGAGCGCGGCGTATGACCGCGCCCGGTCGGGCATCGCATTCGTGCCGCAGGGCAGGGAGATCTTTCCGCTGCTCACGGTGCGGGAAAATCTCGAATCCGGCTTCGCGCCGTTGAAGCGGGCCGACCGCAACGTGCCGGCCCATGTCTTCGAGTTGTTTCCGGTGCTCAAGCAGATGCTCGGCCGCCGCGGCGGTGACCTGTCCGGCGGCCAGCAGCAGCAGCTCGCCATCGGTCGGGCGCTGGTGATGCGGCCGAAACTCCTGGTGCTCGACGAGCCGACGGAAGGCATCCAGCCTTCGATCATCAAGGATATCGGTCGCGCCATTCGCTATCTGCGCGACCAGGCCGGCATCGCGGTGCTGCTGGTCGAGCAGTATCTCGACTTCTGCCGCGAGCTCGCCGACGAGGTCAACATCATGGACCGCGGCCAGATCGTCCATACCGGCCCGGCTGAAGATCTAGACCGGGCTGACGTGCGGAAGTTCCTTACCGTCTAGAATCGTCTCGTCGTCATCCTGGGGCGTAGCAAGGAGCGAAGCGACGCGGTGCAGACCCCGGGATCTATGCCGTGAGATCCGCCGAAGAGTGCATCGGCGTAGAATAGAAACCCTCTTCGGCGCACTGATCGATCCCAAATACTGCACCGTGGCGGCGCTTTTAAAGTCACGGCATGGATCCTTGGGTCTTCGCTCCGCTTCGCGTTCGCTACGCCCAAGGATGACGAAGTCGCGAGGTGCGCTGCGGCGCTCAATCTTTCTTCAAAGATCACTGTACGTCTCTGGCACGCCGAACATCGCGTGCTAGTCTTTTCCTTGGCTTTGTGAGTCGGCCGCTTCCGTATCAGTCTGGTTATCGCGGATCGAGGAGGACGGCCAATGCCGAGCAAGTTTCACGCAAGCAAGGCTGCCTAGCTTCCCTCCTGCGATCTCTGTCGTTCAAACGCGTTTGGGCACACAGGCTAAGGGACAGCCATGGAACGTTACGTCGAGGATTACCAGAAGCGGCGGCTTACCGAACGCGTCGACATCATCGCTGCCATCAACATCTTGAGATCACAGGGCTGCGACTACGACGATCTGATCGAGGAGATCACCAAGGTCTTCTATGTCGATCTCGATACCTTCAATGAGATCGTCATGGCGGCGTAGAGCCGCGTTCGTCCATCCGCGATCAGAGGCTGGTATTGATAGGCGTGATCAGCTCGCGCGCCGGAACGGAGAAGCGATGACGACGCGGTTGCGGCCGCCGCGTTTGGCGTCGTAGAGCGCCTTGTCGGCGGCGCTGAGCACCTTGTCGAAGCTGGGGCCGTCCTTGGCGCCGAAGGCAAACCCGGCGCTGACCGTGCATGTCAGCGAGCCCATCTCGGTTTCGATCCGGCGCGCCGCGAAAGCGGTCCGGATGCGCTCTGCCGCTGCCTCCACGGTCTCCGGCAGGGTGCGTTTCAGCACCAGCGCGAATTCCTCGCCGCCCATGCGCGCGGCGACATCGGTCTGGCGAAGATTGCCGGCGAGTTCGCTGGCGAACACCCTCAGCACCTCGTCGCCCGCCGCGTGGCCGAATTCATCGTTGATGGTTTTGAAGTTGTCGAGGTCGAAGACGACGACCGCGGTAAAAGCTCCGACCGGCGCATTGCCATGCATGTCGAACAGCGCGCGCCGGTTGAGCAGGCCGGTCAACGGATCGGTCAATGCGTTGCGGCGGTGATGCCTGGCCAGACGCCCCTGGTTGAGGGCAAGCGACAATGCGCCGATGCCGGTCATGCTGGCGATGACCACGATCAGGCTCAGTTCCTCGGCCCAGTTGCTCGGCGCATGCCCCAGGACCAGTCTTCCATCCCAGGCGAGAACCATGGCGCACAGTACAAAAGACGTGGCCGTGGCCGAATAGAGCGCGGTGATGCCGATCGTCAGGGCGGGGGCTTCGTCGCGACCTCTCCAATATTCGAACGCCGTCGCGAACAGAAGCAAGGCCGCGAACAGGTTCTCGAACATGAAGCCAAGGCCGTCATAGCCCAGAGCCATGGGCGGCAGCGCCACCGCCAGTGAAACGCAGCCCAACAAAGCTCGCGGCATCGGCGAGCCACCGGTCCTGAACTGATAGGCGGCGCCCAGCATGGTCGAAAAACCAATCAGCAGGAAGGCCAGCGCGGCGATGCCCAGCAGGCGGCCGGGCATGTCGATATAGGCGTCATAGACAAAGATATCGCCGACAACGAACACCAGGCTGGTCGCCCATGTCAGCAGGAATCGCTCCGACCGGGCGGTCAGCCACATGCCGAACAATGTCAGGCCGAGGCAAGCAGCGGAAAAACCGACAGCCAGCAGAAGTGAAGTGTAGTCGAGCGACATGCCCCTCTTTCCCTGCCGACGGCGGTTCCAGCTCTGCGGCTTGGCGTCGTCGCATTCATGCGGCAAGGAAGTGTCGATAAGGTTACGATCATGGCGAAGATGCCGCGAATAGGCGCTTTGCTACGCGTACAAAGCATAGATGACGCGCTTTAAGCATGTGGCCGGATACGACTGAAGCTCGTCAGCCAGCCACTCGCTTCATCAGCGCCATCGCCCCGAACGGCGCGCGCACCTTGCCCTCGGTGATGAAGTAGACGAACACGTCGCGCGGCTGGACCGGCGCATCGGTCTTGGGATCGGCACGCCGCAGGTCTTCCGGCTGCTTGCCCTGCGCCCAGGTCTTTGCCCGCGCCGCCCACTCGTCGAGGCCCTTTGGCGTGTAGCAATCGGGATTGTCGTCCGAGCCGGTTTGCAGCCGCGCATAGACGAAATCACTGGTGACGTCGGCGATGTCAGGATATTTGGCATGATCGGCATAGACGATCGCCGCCTTGTATTTGCGCGCCAGGGCCGCGAACTCCGGCACCACGAAACTGTCGTTGCGCACTTCGAGCGCGTGGCGCAGCGCGACGCCATCCTGCTTTTCCGGCAAGAGTTTCAGAAAGGCCTCGAAATCGTCCGGATCGAATTTCTTGGTCGGCGCGAACTGCCACAGGATTGGCCCGAGCTTGTCGCCAAGTGCCGCAACGCCGGAGCCGAGGAAGCGCATCATCGATTCGCCGGCTTCGCCGAGCACGCGCCGGTTGGTGACGAAGCGGTTGCCTTTCAGCGAGTAGACAAACCCATCCGGTGCCTCGTTGGCCCATTTGACGAAGGTCGGTTCCTTGAAGCTGGAATAATAGGTGCCGTTGACTTCGATGCTCGGCACCTGCCGGCTGGCATATTGCAGCTGCTTGGCCTTCGACAGCTTGTCCGGATAGAAGGACTTATCCCATGGCTCGAAGGTCCAGCCGCCCATGCCCGCGCGGATTGTTCCGGATTTGGTCATTATCATCCTCCCAAGTTCAGAAAAATCAGCCCGTCGTGTTCTCGTCGATCGGTTTTGCCATGTCGACAAGCATCCATCCTGGCCGATAGGGATTGGGCCGGCGACCCGTTTCGCGATAGCCGTATGCGAGATAGAGCGCGATGTTCCGTTCCATTTTCGCATTGGTGTAGAGCCGTATCTCCGGCAGGCCCCACAAGCGCGTCTGTTGATCCGCGTGATTGAGCAGCTTTATGCCAAAACCCTTGCCCTGGAAGGCGGGCGACACCGCGACGGAGAAGATCATCGCGTGGTCCTCATGCCGCTCCAGTGTGAGCACGCCCGCCAGTTC
This sequence comes from Mesorhizobium opportunistum WSM2075, assembly GCF_000176035.2. Classification (NCBI taxonomy): domain Bacteria; kingdom Pseudomonadati; phylum Pseudomonadota; class Alphaproteobacteria; order Hyphomicrobiales; family Phyllobacteriaceae; genus Mesorhizobium; species Mesorhizobium opportunistum. The sequence continues at coordinate 4,302,135 of NC_015675.1, forward strand.
GCCGCCGCTCTCCAGCAGCCAGACCTCGCCGCCCGATCCGCGGCGCATAGTCTTCGGTGACCGGGATCGGCGGTCCGCCGAACAGCGCGGTATAGGGCGCGTACGCCGCTTGCGTCAGCGAAACGATTGCGGCGAGATCCTCTGGGCGGGCCGCTCTGAGGTTCATACTCACTCCGCCGCTTCGCGCTTGCCTCCGGGGCGCCGCTCCAGAAGCTCCTTGAGGAACTGACCGGTGTAGCTGCGTTTTTCGCGCACGATCGCTTCCGGCGTGCCGGACGCGACAAGCTCGCCGCCGCCGTCGCCGCCTTCGGGGCCGAGGTCGAGCACCCAGTCGGCGGTCTTGATCACTTCGAGATTGTGCTCGATGACCACCACCGTGTTGCCCTGGTCGACCAGTTCGTGCAGCACTTCCAACAGTTTGGCGACATCGTGGAAGTGCAGGCCGGTGGTCGGCTCATCGAGGATGTAGAGCGTCTTGCCGGTCGCCTTGCGCGACAGTTCCTTGGCGAGTTTTATCCGCTGCGCCTCGCCGCCGGACAGTGTCGTCGCCTGCTGGCCGATATGGATATAGCCGAGGCCAACCTGCTTCAGCGTGTCGAGCTTGTCGCGCACGCCGGGCACGGCGGCGAAGAAATCGACGCCTTCCTCGACCGTCATGTCGAGTACGTCGGCGATCGACTTGCCCTTGAACAGCACGTCGAGCGTCTCGCGGTTGTAGCGCTTGCCGTGGCAGACATCGCAGGTGACGTAGACGTCGGGCAGGAAGTGCATTTCGATCTTGATGACGCCGTCGCCCTGGCAGGCCTCGCACCGGCCACCCTTGACGTTGAAGGAGAAGCGGCCGGGCTGGTAGCCGCGTGCCTTGGCTTCCGGCAGGCCGGCGAACCAGTCGCGGATCGGCGTGAAGGCGCCGGTATAGGTCGCGGGGTTCGAACGCGGCGTGCGGCCGATCGGCGACTGGTCGATGTCGATGACCTTGTCGAGGAATTCGAGGCCCTCGATGCGGTCATGCTCGGCCGGATGCTCGCGCGAGCCCATGATGCGGCGCGAGGCCGCCTTGAACAGCGTCTCGATAAGGAAAGTCGACTTGCCGCCACCCGACACGCCGGTGACGGCGGTGAAGGTGCCGAGCGGGATTTCGGCGGTGACGTTCTTCAGATTGTTGCCGCGCGCGCCGACGATTTTCAGGCGGCGATTCTTTTTCGCCTCACGCCGAACACCAGGGGTGGCGACTTCCAGCGCGCCCGACAGATATTGGCCGGTGATCGAATTGGGGTTGGCCATCACCTGCTGGGGCGTGCCCTGGGCGATGATCTCGCCGCCATGGATGCCGGCGGCCGGTCCCATGTCGACGACATAGTCGGCATGCAGGATGGCGTCCTCGTCATGCTCGACGACGATCACCGTGTTGCCGATGTCGCGCAGGTGCTTCAGCGTGTCGAGCAGCCGCGTGTTGTCGCGCTGATGCAGGCCGATCGACGGCTCGTCCAGCACGTAGAGCACGCCGGTCAGGCCCGAGCCGATCTGCGAGGCCAGCCGGATGCGTTGGCTCTCGCCGCCCGACAGCGTGCCGGAATTGCGCGACAATGTCAGGTAGTCGAGACCGACATCGTTGAGGAAGCGCAGCCGCTCGCGGATTTCCTTCAGCACCCGCACCGCGATCTCGTTCTGCTTGTCGTTGAGCTGGGCGGGCAGGTCGGTGAACCATTTGTCGGCATTGCGGATCGACTGCTCGGTGACCTCGCCGATGTGTTTGCCGCCGATCTTCACCGCCAGAGCTTCCGGCTTCAGCCGGTAGCCCTTACAGACCGGGCAAGGCGTCGCCGACATGAAGCGCTCGATCTCCTCGCGCATCCAGGCGGATTCGGTCTCCTTCCAGCGCCGTTCGAGATTGGGGATGACGCCTTCGAAGGTCTTGGTTGTCTTGTAGGAGCGCAAGCCATCATCGTACTGGAAGGTGATCTCGCGCTCGCCGGTGCCGCGCAGGATCGCGTCCTGGGCCTCGGTGGTCAGATCCTTGAACTTGTCGCCGAGCTTGAAGTTGTAAGCCTTGCCAAGCGCTTCGAGCGTCTGCGAGTAGTAGGGCGAGGTCGATTTCGCCCACGGGCTGACGGCGCCGTCGCGCAGCGATATGTTCTCGTCGGGCACGACGAGGTTGGGGTCGATGGCACGCTGGCTGCCGAGACCGTCGCAGGTCGGGCAGGCGCCGAACGGGTTGTTGAACGAGAACAGGCGCGGCTCGATCTCGGGAATGGTGAAGCCGGACACCGGACAGGCGAATTTTTCCGAGAACAGGATGCGCTCATGCGTCTCGTTCTTCGACTTGTTGACCGAATCCTCGCCGGTCTGGCTGGCGTCGAGCGGCTTGTCGGCGAACTCGGCCACCGCAAGCCCCTCGGCGAGCTTCAGCGCCGTCTCGATGGAGTCGGCAAGCCGCGTGGCGAGATCGCCGCGCACGACGATGCGGTCGACGACGACATCGATGTCATGCTTGTATTTCTTGTCCAGCGCCGGAACGTCGGCGATTTCATAGAAGACGCCGTCGACCTTGACGCGCTGGAAGCCCTTCTTCTGCAGTTCGAGGAGCTCCTTGCGGTACTCGCCCTTGCGGCCGCGCACGATGGGCGCCAGCAGGAACAGTCGTGTGCCTTCCTCGAGCGCCAGCACGCGGTCGACCATCTGGCTGACCGTCTGGCTCTCGATCGGCAGGCCGGTGGCCGGCGAATAGGGAACGCCGACACGCGCGAACAGCAGACGCATGTAGTCGTAGATCTCGGTGACGGTGCCGACCGTCGAGCGTGGGTTCTTCGATGTGGTCTTTTGCTCGATGGAGATGGCCGGCGACAGGCCGTCGATCTGGTCGACGTCAGGCTTCTGCATCATCTCGAGGAATTGGCGCGCATAGGCCGACAGGCTTTCGACATAGCGGCGCTGGCCTTCGGCATAGATGGTGTCGAAGGCAAGCGACGACTTGCCGGACCCCGACAGGCCGGTCATGACGATCAGGCTGTCACGCGGCAGGTCGAGATCGACGTTCTTCAGATTGTGTTCGCGCGCCCCGCGAATGGAAAGGAATTTATGGTCGGCCATCGCCGGTCGCCGCCTCAGATCTGGAATTCATGGGATTGGCGGGCTTTTCCCGGCCATCCCCTATGTAGGTGTTTTTGCCGCCACGTCGAGAGACGCCACAACTCCCGACGGAAGTCGTTTAACCGTCTTTCGCGCGAAGGGGCAAGCGGAAAGAACAAAGGCCGAACACGCTCCTGACAAAGTTGTGCAAAAACTGACCTGCACGTAACCTCCCGGCGATCACATTTTTCCGTAACCGGCTATAGGCGGTTGACGCCGCCGGCTCACGGGAGCAGTCTCAAGGCGTCAACGAAGCCGGCCGTCTTTCGATGGCCTCGCCGCCCCAAGGCGGTCTGCGAGACGCCGCAGGCATGTGCGATTTGCGCTTCGAGACGAATGTCGCAACGGACAAAGGAGCGGAGCATGACGCCACCTGATAGTCCCCAAGGGCTCCACATCTAGCTGGAGCCGCGGCAGGCGCAAGTGTGAGGGTCAGCTTCAACGCTGCCCCGACAAACCGTGACCGGCCGTACCCCACAAAAATCAGAGACTACTAGTCGGATCGTCGGTTGAACGCCGCGAAGCATCCGAAATCAAACGCCGGCAGTACACTCCCGGCAAGATTGGATTTGAGATCCAGAAAAGCCCCGTCCGTTTGCCCTAGGGCACGGCGGGGCTGTTCTTTTGTGCTGGGCCGGCCGCGGCTATCCCTACCTTCGAGGTTTCATTCCGCCCGTGGCGACATCGACCGTGATGCTGCCGGAAATCCTGACATCGGTATTGCCGATCTTGAACTGGCCGTTGCCGCTGCTGGGGAACGCATCGTCGGGCTCGGGCTGGGGGACCGGCTTGGCAATGTGATAGCCGCCAGTCACGCCGGGCAGGGCCTTCTGCGGCGGCGAGCCATCCTCTGCGAGGGCCGTGCCGGACACGAGGCCGGCAATGGCGAGCACTGCGGCGGCGATCACACGATGCGATGGTCTGGACGGATGCGTGTCGGTCATCCCCCGATTATAGGGAGGTGCCGCCATCGGAACCAGACCGGTCTCGTCAATTCTTCGGCAAGCCGAAGAAAATCCGATCTGCCTTCGCCTCACGCCGCCTTTTTGCGCGTGTCGAAGACGTGGTCGACAATGCCCCATGCCTGTGCCTCGCGGGCGGTCATGAAATGGTCGCGGTCCAGCGTACGTTCGACCTCTTCGTAGCTGCGGCCGCAATGCTGCGCGTAAAGTTCGGCCATGTGGCGTTTGGTCTTCACGATGCGCTCGGCATGGCGCTGGATATCGGACGCTTGGCCCTGGAAGCCGCCCAGCGGCTGATGCAGCAGGATGGTGGCGTTCGGCAGCGAGATACGACGCCCCGGCGTGCCTGCCATCAGCAGGAACGATCCCATCGACGCCGCAAACCCCATGCACACGGTCGACACTGGGCAACTGATGTACTGCATGGTGTCGTAGATGGCGAAGCCGCTGGTCACCACGCCGCCCGGCGAGTTGATGTAGAGCGAGATCTCCTTGTCGGGATTGTCCGACTCCAGCGATAAAAGCTGTGCGCAGACCAGCGCCGAGATGTCGTCGTTGATCTCGCCATTGATGAAGATGATGCGCTCGCGCAGCAGCCGCGAGAAAATGTCGAAGGCGCGTTCGCCGCGGCTCGATTGCTCGATCACCATCGGCACCAGATTGGCAACACCGCTCATTTTTTCGTCTCCGATTTCTATGTTCACGCCGCGCGCAGCAGAAGGCGCGGCGTGTTCGCGGCGATGGGCTTCCCGGCCTCGTGCAACCCCAGCGAAAGCCGGCAGCCGGCACCAGCCATGGCGACGGCGGGCATGGCTTTGCGGGCAAAGCCGTCATGGACGATGCGCAGATGCGTGCCGCCGGAAACGGTGCGGGCAAGCGTGAAGGTGACGGTGCTGTCGAGCGGGTCCTGCCGTGTCGCATCGCCCGGCTGCTCCCGCCAGGAATAGCGCAACAGGCGTTCGGGCTCGGCGTCGAGGATTTCGCATTCGATCGGAGCCTCCGGTCCCGCGAAGGCAAAACGGCTGCCGGCCTGCGGCCTGATGTCGTTCGGCATCATCCAGGCGGCGAGCAATTCCGGCACCGTCAGCGCCCGCCACACCTTTTCGGGCGGCTCGGAAAGATCGTATTCGAACTCCAGCGCATCCTGGGCGACTTCGTTTTGGTTTTTGGCGTTCATCGATCCCAAATCCTTCACTGGTCCAAACCCTTCACTGATCCATATCCTTCAAAACCGTCTTCAACCTTTCGATACGCTCCGGCCAGAAGGTCCGGTAGCGCTCGATCCAGGAGAGCAGGGGGGCAAGCCCCTGCGGATCGGCGCGGTAATAGGCGTTGCGGCCGGCCCGCCGCTCGACCACGAGGCCGGCGCTGCGCAGCACCGCCAGATGCTGCGACACGGCCGGCTGCGACACCGTCAGGCCGCTGCGCAGTTCCGACACGCTCATCTCTGCCGTGGCGAGACGCTCGAAGACGGCGCGGCGCGTCGGGTCGGCCAGGGCGCGGAAAATCTCTGCTTCGATCATGGCGAAAGCATAAGTCGATACTTATTGATTTGGCAAGTGGTGTTTTGAAACCCATATGCGGGGCTCGGGCATTGCTGCCATTCCTTGACAATCAGCGGCGATGCATATAGGAACGAAAAGGGAACAAAAACCTTGTGGGAAAAGCCAGCCTTAGCAGGCGGCTGACATTCGCAGCCTGTAAGGTGCTGCGACAAAAATGTGTTTCGGATGAGCGCGGAGAAATATCATGGCGGGTAGCGTCAACAAGGTCATTCTGGTCGGCAATCTCGGTGCGGACCCTGAAATCCGCCGCCTGAACTCGGGCGAGCCGGTCGTCAACATTCGCATCGCCACGTCGGAAAGCTGGCGCGACAAGAATTCGGGCGAGCGCAAGGAAAAGACCGAGTGGCACAACGTCGTCATCTTCAATGAGGGCATAGCCAAGGTCGCCGAGCAGTACCTGAAGAAGGGCATGAAGGTCTATGTCGAGGGCCAGCTGCAGACGCGCAAGTGGCAGGACCAGACCGGCGCCGACAAATACACGACGGAAGTCGTGCTGCAGAAATTCCGTGGCGAGCTGCAGATGCTCGACGCGCGCGGCCAGGGCGAGGGCGGCCAGGTCGGCGGCTACTCCGGCGGCAACAGCCGTGGTTCCGATTTCGGCCAGTCCAGCCCGAACGAGAGCTTCAATCGCGGCGGCGGCAGCGCTCCCAGGGGCGGCGGTGGCGGCGGTTCGTCGCGCGAGCTGGACGACGAAATCCCGTTCTGATCAAGGCGGGCTCTGATCGAAACGGCGGCCGCCAGTTTTTGGCCAAGCCCAGTTTTGGATCAAGCTTGGATCAAGCATTGTGCCCCGGGAGTCCCAATGGACTTTCGGGGTTTTGCGTTGTCGAATTGAGCGCCGACCGGGCGGTCAAGGAACACGGTGAAGGACGACTTCGATGAAAGCACGCGTGAAATGGGTGGAGGAACGCACCTTCATCGGTGAGTCCGGCAGCGGTCATAAGGTCGTGCTGGGAACCGCGCCGGGCCCGGAAGGCAAGACGCCGGGGCCGAGCCCGATGGAACTGGTGCTGATCGGCACCGGCGGCTGTTCGGCCTATGATGTCGTCCACATCCTTGAAAAGGGCCGTGAGGCGGTCGAGGACTGCGTCGTCGAGCTCGATTCCGACCGAGCCGAGACTGACCCAAAGGTGTTCACGCGCATCCATATGCATTTCATCGTCAAGGGCAGGGCGCTCTCGCCGGAAAAGGTCAAACGAGCGATCGACCTGTCGATCGAGAAATACTGCTCGGCCTCGGCAATGCTGGCCAAGACGGCGACGATCACGCATGATTTCGAAGTGATCGATACGACGCATTAGCTTAGGCAGTAGGCAGTACTGTTCAACTCGCCATCAGCGCCTTGATGCCGTCGGCGACGAACTGTACGGCCAATGCCGCCAGGATGACGCCTAGCAGGCGGGTCAGGATCGAACGCCCGGTCTGGCCGAGAATGCGGTCGATGCGCTCCGACAGCACGAACACCAGATAGGTGATGGCGAGGCAGACGAAGATGATGCCGACCAGTGCCGCCTGCGCCGCAAAGCCCTGAAACGAGCCGGAGAGCAGCACCGTCGCCGAAATGGCGCCGGGGCCGGCGATCAGCGGGATCGCCAGCGGGAAAGCGGCGATGTTGTGAATCATGTCCTTGGTGATGGCAACGTCGCCGATCTTCTCCTTGCGATCCTGCCGGCGCTCGAACACCATTTCAAAGGCGATGAAGAACAGCAGAAAACCGCCGGCGACACGGAAGGCTGGCAGCGTAATGCCGAACACGGACAGGATAGAGGCGCCCGCCACCGCGAACAGCGCCATCACCAGGAAGCCGATGACCGAGGCGCGCACCGAAACCTGCTGGCGCTCCTCGCGATTCATGCCGCGTGTCACGGCGAGAAACAATGGCGCCAGCCCGGGTGGGTCGATGGTCACCAAAATGGTGACGAAGGCGTTGAACAGGCTGTCGAAACTCGGCATCTCTGACCCCTCCCGCCGGGCCGAGCCCGTGCCCTGCAATTGGTAGAGCAAAGCAGGGGCACTGAAAACAGGCTGTGGCGTGAAATGCTGGCAAGACAGAGGGGGGCGCGAAGGATCGCTACCTTTCATTTCGAATGTCATTCGCGCCGCGCCAGGAATTCGACCTCGGGCCGCCATGTCGTGCCATCGTCGTGCGAACGCTCGCCGAGCCAACGGAAGCTGTCTTCGGTGATACGCGAAAAACTCCAGCGCACCGACGAGCCAGTGTCGTCGGCGCCGACCTGCACGATCGTGTCGCCCTCGGCGCGGCCGAGCTGGCGGCTGAAGTACTGGTTGCGCGGATCACTCCAGAAGATGTGCCAGGCGTCCGCGGCGGGATCATAGACCCGCAGCGTCGTGCCATAGAACGTCCATTTGCCTAGCGAAGGCTGGGAGCCAGTACTCCGCGCGGGCAGGATCCAGACGTCCTGGATGGCGCCGCCTTCCAGCACCCAGCCGAAATGCACCTCGCCACGCCCGGTCAGCACCGTGCCGTCCTCAAGGTGGCGCGAGGCGTCGAATGTCCAGGCACCGACGAAGCGGCCGTAAAGATTGAGTTTTTCGGCAAGCCGGCCGATCGGTCCGGGGCTGTGCAGTGCTTCGGCAAAGGGGTCGAACATGGCCATGGTCTCTTTTTGTCAGGAGACCGTGAGGATTAGCCGGTGACGGGGTTCTGGGCTTGGGAAAAATTGCTATATTTCGGCCCATGACGGGCACAACGCATACGCTCGCATCCGGACCTGGCTGGCATGTGGCGGATGTGATCTGCACGGCCGGCGCCGGCGACCGGCCGTTCGAGGAGGCGCATCGGGATTTTTGTGTCGCGGCGGTGACCAGCGGCACGTTCCGCTACCGCGCGCAGCAAGGCACCGCGATGCTGGCACCCGGCGCCCTCCTGCTCGGCAATCCCGGCACCTGCTACGAATGCGGTCACGAACATGGCGGCGGCGACCGTTGCCTCTCGTTCCATTTCAGGCCGGACCACATGGAACGGATCGTGGCCGATGTGCCAGGCGCCAAGAAACCTGCCTTCGACGCGCCGCGACTGCCGCCTTTGCCGGTTTTTGCGCCATTGCTGGCAGAGGCGGAAGCCGCGCGCGCAATGGCCAACAAGGACGCCTTCGAGGAACTTTCCCTACGCATTGCCGCTGCCGCAGTCGCCACGGTTTCCAGCGCCACGCCTGCCAGGCGCGCCCCGAGCCGCCGCGACCAGAAGCGGGTCGCCGAAGCCGTTCGGCGCATCGAGCTGGATGCCGACGGCCCGGTTTCGCTTTCAGTGTTGGCCGATGAAACGGCGACCAGTCCCTATCATTTCCTGCGCACCTTCCGGCAGGTCGCCGGCATGACGCCCTATCAGTTCCTGCTCAAGACCCGGCTGCACCGCGCGGCGGTGCGGCTGCGCCTGTCCAAGGATGCGATCTCGGCGATCGCCTTCGAGGCCGGCTTCAACGATCTGTCGACTTTCAACCGCCGTTTCCGGCGCATCATGGGCGAGACGCCGGGCAACTATCGCGCTCGCCGATCAAGCGCCCCGGCAAGCGGGCGTCTCGGCTGAAGCGGGCTCAGTCCGACGTCGGCACGTACCGCCAACCTGCGATCACTCCCCGTCGAGATCGCGGCGCAGCCACCCGCTCAGCGCTCGCAAGGCGGCCACGGGCTCCAAATTCAGGGCGCCCGCGGCTTTCGTTAGGCGAAGTTGGTCCATTGCCGGCTTTTGCCTTGGGGACGGCAAAAGCGTTGTGGCCATATCGTCGCAATCAGCGGTATCCTTTTGAAATAACCACTAAAAATGACACTGGAAAAGTGCCGGGAATATTGGAGTTTCGGCCGTGCTTCCTATATAAGCGTCAAGTGATTCCTGATTAGATTGTGATCCGATTTGACCGACCAAAAAACACCGCGCGGCGCCGACGGCGGCCCCACCGGCATCGAGCCGATCTCCATCATCGAGGAGATGCAGAGCTCCTATCTGTCTTACGCCATGAGCGTGATCGTCAGCCGTGCGCTGCCCGATGTGCGTGATGGCCTCAAGCCGGTGCATCGCCGCATTCTCTATGCGGCGCATGAGAGCGGCTACCACTGGAACCGCAAATATGTGAAGTCGGCGCGCCCGGTTGCCGACGTGATGGGTAAATACCATCCGCATGGCGACGCCTCGATCTATGACGCGTTGGTGCGCATGGCGCAGGATTGGTCGCTGCGCGTGCCGCTGATCGACGGGCAGGGCAATTTCGGCTCGATCGACGGCGATCCGCCGGCGGCGATGCGCTACACCGAATCGCGCCTGACCAAGGTCGCGCATGAATTGCTGGAGGACATCGACAAGGAGACCGTCGATTTCCAGGACACGTATGACGCCTCCGACACCGAGCCGAAGGTGCTGCCGGCGCGCTTCCCCAACCTTCTGGTCAACGGTTCCGGCGGCATTGCCGTCGGCATGGCCACCAACATTCCGCCGCACAATCTGAGCGAAGTCTGCAACGGCGCGATCGCCATCATCGACAATCCGGCGATCGACCTGCCGGCGCTGATGGAGATCATTCCGGGGCCGGATTTCCCGACCGGCGGCATCGTGCTTGGCCGTTCCGGCATCTACAGCGCCTATGCGACCGGCCGCGGTTCCATCGTCATGCGCGGCAAGGTCAACATCGAACAGCGCGGCAATGACCGTGAATCGATCATCATCACCGAGGTTCCCTATCAGGTGAACAAGGCCTCGATGATCGAGAAGATGGCCGAACTGGTGCGCGACAAGCGCATCGAGGGAATTTCCGATATCCGTGACGAAAGCGACCGCCAGGGCTACCGCGTCGTCATCGAACTGAAGCGCGACGCCGTTGCCGACGTCATCCTCAACCAGCTTTACCGCTTCACGCCGCTGCAGACCTCGTTCGGCGCCAATATGGTGGCGCTGAACGGCGGCAAGCCGGAAGTGATGAACCTGACCGATATGCTGAGGGCGTTCGTCTCCTTCCGCGAAGAGGTGATCACGAGGCGCACGAAATTCCTGCTGCGCAAGGCGCGCGACCGCGCCCATGTGCTGGTGGGTCTGGCCATCGCCGTCGCCAACATCGACGAAGTGATCAAGCTGATCCGCACCGCGCCGGATCCGCAGACGGCGCGTGAGCAGTTGATGGAGCGGCGCTGGCCGTCGGGCGATGTCGAGTCGCTGATCCTTCTGATCGACGATCCGCGCCATCGCATCAACGAGGACGGCACCTACAATCTATCCGAGGAACAGGCGCGCGCCATCCTCGAACTGCGTCTGCAGCGCCTGACGGCACTTGGCCGCGACGAAATCGCCGACGAGTTGAACACGATCGGCGCCGAAATCATCGATTATCTGGACATTTTGTCGTCCCGCGCGCGGGTCCAGCAGATCGTGAAGGATGAGCTTGCCGCCGTGCGCGACGAGTTCGGCACGCCACGCCGCACCGAACTCACCGACGGCGGCGCGGACATGGAAGACGAGGACCTGATCCAGCGCGAGGACATGGTCGTGACGGTGAGCCATTCCGGCTACATCAAGCGCGTGCCGCTTTCGCTCTACCGGGCGCAGCGCCGTGGCGGCAAGGGCCGCTCCGGCATGTCGACCAAGGAAGAGGATTTCGTGACCCGGCTGTTCGTGGCCAACACGCACACGCCGGTGCTGTTCTTCTCCTCGCGCGGCATCGTCTACAAGGAAAAGGTCTGGCGGCTGCCGATCGGCAACCCGCAGTCACGCGGCAAGGCGCTGATCAACATGCTGCCGCTGGAGCAGGGCGAGCGCATCACCACCATCATGCCGCTGCCGGAGGACGAGACGAGCTGGGGCGAGCTCGACGTGATGTTCGCCACGACACGCGGCACCGTGCGCCGCAACAAGCTGTCCGACTTCGTCCAGGTCAACCGCAACGGCAAGATTGCGATGAAGCTGGAGGAGGAGGGCGACGAGATACTCGGTGTCGAGACCTGCACCGACAATGACGATGTGCTTCTGACGGCGAATTCGGGTCAGTGCATCCGCTTCTCCGTCGGGGACGTGCGCGTCTTCCAGAGCCGCAATTCCGTCGGCGTGCGCGGCATCACCATGGCTGCGACCGACCGCATCATCTCCATGTCGGTGATCGAGCATGTCGATGCTTCTCCGGCGGAGCGAGCCGCTTACCTCAAGCGGGCGGCGTCGGAGCGGCGGCTTGCCGCCGAGACGGCGGGAGAGGAAGAAGAGATCGCGCTCACCAATGAGGAGATCGGCGAGGAGACGGAGCTTTCCGACAGCCGTTACGAAGAGCTCAAGGCGCATGAGCAGTACGTGCTGACGGTGACCGAATATGGCTACGGCAAGCGCTCGTCGTCCTACGATTTCCGCCTGACCGGCCGCGGCGGCAAGGGCATCCGCGCCACCGACGTGTCGAAAACCGCGGAGATTGGCCAGCTGGTGGCGACCTTCCCGGTCGGCAATGACGACCAGATCATGCTGGTGTCGGACGGCGGCACTGTCATCCGGGTGCCGGTCAACGGCATCCGTTTCGCCAGCCGCGCCACCAAGGGCGTGACCATCTTCAACACGGCTGAGGGTGAAAAGGTGGTTTCGGTCGAGCGGATATCCGAACCGCAATCGGACGAGGAAATCGAAGAAGCCGTCCAGGGCGGTTCTGAGGCCAACCCTACACCAGACGCTGGCACCGGTACCGCGGAATAACTGCCGCGGCAGGTTCTGGACATAGCAACGCCGGCCCATTGGCCGGCGCGGCAGCAAGTCTGGACTGACTTAGTAGTGACGATAGGGCTTGCGGGGGCCGAAGCCTTCGAAGCGCTTGGTGGTGGCCCTGACGCGGACCCGTTGCGCCTCCTGATGCAGCCCGAATACTGTGGCGATCAGCATGGCGACGGTCATTGCGGTGGCGAGCATGTAGATCAGCATTTGCGTGTTCTCCTGCGCCTTACAACGGATAGATGGGATTTTGGTTTCATCTTATTAAGGTGCAACCTAGTGAACGCTGCGTGAAGGCTTCGTGATCAGCGTGTTCATCTGTCGTTCATGCGGCGGAAAAGGTTCACGGCTTCGGTGCCGATCGGATTTGCCTTTGCGGCGGAGGCTCGTTAGAAGCACCAGCCATGACTGAACGAATTGCCCTCTATGCCGGCTCTTTCGACCCGCTGACCAACGGCCATCTCGATGTGCTGAAAGCATCGCTGGCCGTGGCCGACATCGTCTATGCCGCGATCGGCATTCACCCGGGCAAGAAACCGCTGTTCTCCTTCGAGGAGCGGGTGCAGCTCATCGAAGCCGCCACCAAGGCCGAATTCGGCCGAGACGGCGGCCGCATCAAGGTGGTCGCCTTTGACGGGCTGGTCATCGATGCGGCCAGGAGAGAGGGCGCCTCGATCATGATCCGGGGCCTGCGCGACGGCACCGATCTCGATTACGAGATGCAGATGGCCGGCATGAACGAGACCATGGCGCCGGAACTGCAGACGGTTTTTCTGCCTGCCAGCCCTTCGGTACGCACCATTACCGCCACACTTGTGCGCCAGATAGCCTCGATGGGAGGCGACATCCGCCCCTTCGTGCCAGCGGCCGTCGCCGGTGCGCTCACCGCCAAATTCGCAAAATAAGTTTCTCGGAGAAGACCATGCAGCTGAAAAAGCTCGCCTCGTTCCTCGTCGTGCTTGCCGGTCTCGTGACCGCATCGGTCTCGGCCCATGCCGCCGATCCCGAAAACACAATGATCATCACACTGAAGGGCGGCGACGTGACCATCGCGCTGCGGCCCGACCTGGCGCCCAAGCACGTCGCGCAGATCAAGAAGCTTGTGCGTGATCATGCTTACGACAACGTCGCCTTCCACCGTGTCATCGACGGCTTCATGGCGCAGACTGGCGACGTCAAGTTCGGCAACATGGAGAAGGGTTTCAACCCCCAGGCCGTCGGCACCGGCGGTTCCGACCTGCCCGACCTGCCTGCCGAGTTCTCACAGACCGAGCACTACAAGCGCGGCGTGGTCGGCATGGCTCGCTCGCAGGACCCGAACTCCGCAAACTCGCAGTTCTTCATCATGTTCGCGCCGGCGCCGCCGCTCGACGGGCAGTACACCATCGTCGGCAATGTGGTCAGCGGCATGGACCTGGTGGACAAGATCAAGAAGGGCGACGAGGCGGACAACGGTACGGTCTCCGACCCCGATCGGATGATCAAAGTGCGCATCGCCGCAGACAAGTAAAATTGTCAAATCAATCTGTTTTATCAAAAGGATAACTGACATGGCCGAGATCAAGGACCGCGAGAATGCGCTCATCATGGAAACGACCAAGGGCAAGGTCGTCATCGAACTTCTCCCCGATTTGGCACCCGGCCATGTCGCCCGCATCAAGGAACTGGCCAGGGAAGGCGCCTATGACGGCGTGGTCTTCCACCGCGTCATCGAAGGCTTCATGGCGCAGACCGGCGACGTCAAGTTCGGCAATTCGAGCAAGCCGACCTTTGCTCCTTCCCGTGCCGGAATGGGCGGCTCCGACAAGCCGGACCTGAAGGCCGAATTCTCCAATGCCAACCACGGCCGCGGCACCTGTTCGATGGCGCGTTCGCAGAACCCGAACTCGGCCAATTCGCAGTTCTTCATCTGCTTCGACGATGCCGCCTTCCTCAACCGCCAGTACACGGTGTGGGGCCAGGTCATCGAAGGCATGGACAATGTCGACAAGATCAAGCGCGGCGAGCCGGTGCAGGATCCCGACAAGATCGTGTCGCTGAAGGTCGCGGCCGACGTCAAGTAAGGTAATACGACAATGATGGGCGTCGTCTGGTCGCTTCTCGGCATCTTGTCCGGCGCCTTCATTGCCATTCAGGCGCCGATCAATTCGCAGCTGGCGCGCGGCCTGGGGCTCCCGGTCGCGGCGGCGGCGTTTTCGTTCCTGTCGGGCGCGGTGGTGCTCGGCATCATCGCCGTCATCGTGGTCAAGCTGCAAGGCATCTCGCTCGACTGGAAGGCGCCCGCGCCCTGGCTGTTCATTGCCGGCGGCATGCTCGGCGGCTTCTACGTCACGCTGTCGACGATCCTCACGCCCCGCATCGGTGCCGCCGCACTGATGGCGTTCCTGGTTGCAGGGCAACTGCTGGCCGGCATGCTCATCGACCGCATAGGCTTCCTCGGTGTCGCGGTGCGTGAAATCTCGCTCGGCCGCGTTGCCGGCGCGGTGCTGCTCTTGGCCGGAGCGCTGCTCGTCCGGCTCTTCTGATGCGTGTCGATCTCTTCGATTTCGACCTGCCTGAGGAGCGCATCGCGCTTCGCCCGGCGGAGCCGCGCGACAGCGCCGGGATGCTGGTGGTCAGACCGGGCGAGACGCTCGACGACCGCAGGGTTGGCGACCTGCCGTCCTTGCTCAGGGCCGGCGACGTGCTGGTGTTCAACGACACCAAGGTCATCCCTGCGCAGCTCAAAGGCATAAGGCGGCGCGGCGAGGCGCAGGCACAGGTCGAGGCCACGCTGCACATGCGCATGGCGCCGGACCGTTGGCTCGCCTTCATGCGGCCAGGCAAGCGCGTTGCCGCCGGCGACCGCATCCATTTCGGCCATGACGGCAATTCCTGTTTCCTCGGCCAGCTCGACGCGACGGTGATCGAGAAGGGCGAGGGCGGCGAGGCGCTGCTCGGCTTCGACCTGTCGGGGCCGTTCCTGGACGAGGCGCTGCATGCCGTCGGCCACATTCCGCTGCCGCCCTATATCGCCTCGAAGCGCGATGACGACGAGCGCGACCGGGCCGACTACCAGACCATCTATGCCCGGGAGGAAGGTGCCGTTGCGGCGCCCACCGCTGGCCTGCATTTCACGCCGGAGCTGTTTGCCGCGCTCGACGCCAAGGGCGTCGAACGCCGGTTCGTCACGCTTCATGTCGGCGCCGGCACGTTCCTGCCGGTGAAGGCGGACGACACCGCCGACCACAAGATGCATGCCGAGATCGGTTCGGTCAGCGCGGCGACCGCCGAAGCGCTCAACGCGGCGAAGGCGAGGGGCGGGCGCATCATCGCCGTCGGCACGACGTCGCTGCGCTTGCTGGAAAGTGCCGCGCGTGACGACGGCACATTGGCTGCATGGTCCGGGCCGACCGACATCTTCATCACGCCCGGCTATCGCTTTCGCACCGCCGACATGCTGATGACCAATTTCCATCTGCCGCGCTCGACCCTGTTCATGCTGGTGTCGGCCTTCAGTGGCCTGGAGACGATGCGTGCCGCCTATGCGCATGCCATCGCCGAGCGCTACAGGTTCTATTCGTATGGAGACGCAAGTCTGCTTTATCGAACGGAGACGAGCGATGGACGATGATCTGCAAGCCCTCGATCGCGAAAGGCTGATCGCGGAGGTGAAAAAATTGCGCGCCGGCATTCGCGCACACCGCGATGCTTCCGGCCATGATCTGTGCTGGCATCACCCCGACCTCTGGGATCTGCTGCCCGAAAAGACCGAGCCATCCATCGCGGTGCCGCCTTGGCCCAAATTCATGCGCGGCTGCATCCAATATCGCCAGTCGCTCGACAGCCAAGCGCCGGACGCGCCGGTTCATGACAAGGAATTCAATGGCTAGGCCGTTCTCTTTCAAGGTTCTGGCGACCGACGGCAAGGCACGGCGCGGCGTGATCGACATGCCGCGCGGCGAAATCCGCACGCCGGCCTTCATGCCCGTGGGCACCGGCGGCACGGTCAAGGCCATGTACATGGACCAGGTGCGCGGCGTCGGCGCCGACATCATCCTTGGCAACACCTACCACCTGATGCTGCGGCCCGGCGCCGAGCGGGTAGCGCGGCTTGGCGGCTTGCACGAGTTTGCCCGCTGGCCGCAGCCGATCCTGACCGACAGCGGCGGTTTTCAGGTGATGTCGCTGTCGAAGCTGCGGAAGCTGACCGAAAAGGGCGTCACTTTCCGTTCCCATATCGACGGCGCCGCTTACGAAATGTCGCCGGAGCGCTCGATCGAGATCCAGGGTCTGCTCGATTCCGACATCCAGATGCAGCTCGATGAATGCACGGCGCTGCCGGCCGAGATCAAGGAAATCGAGCGCGCCATGGAACTGTCGCTGCGCTGGGCCGAGCGCTGCAAGACGGCGTTCGGCGACCAGCCAGGCAAGGCGATGTTCGGCATCGTGCAAGGCGGCGATAACGCGGCACTGAGGGTGCGCTCCGCGCAGGCGCTGAGCGCGATGAATTTGAAAGGCTACGCGGTCGGCGGCCTTGCTGTCGGCGAACCTCAAGCAGTGATGCTCGAGATGCTCGACATCACCTGCCCGGAACTGCCTGACGACAAGCCGCGCTATCTCATGGGCGTCGGTACGCCCGACGATATCCTGAAATCGGTGGCGCGCGGCGTCGACATGTTCGATTGCGTGATGCCGACGCGGGCCGGCCGCCACGGCCTTGCCTACACCAGGCGCGGCAAGGTCAATCTGCGCAATGCTCGCCACGCCGACGATCCGCGCCCGCTCGACGAGGAAAGCGACTGCCCGGCGGCGCGGGATTATTCACGCGCCTATCTGCACCATCTGGTGCGCTCGCAGGAGGCGCTCGGCGCCATGCTGCTGACCTGGAATAATCTTTCGTATTATCAAAAGCTTATGCAGGATATCCGCGCCGCGATCGAGACCGGCGCCTTCGATGCGCGTGGAGTTGAGATCACCGAGGGCTGGGCGAGGGGCGACATCCCCGTCCTGTAAAACTTCAGGTGCTCAGCGAATTCGACGCCCGCAAGCTGCAGCCGGTGATCTGGAACGTGCCGTCGGGCTGTTGCTGAAGCGTATAGACCGCCTCGTAGTTCTTGCCGTCGGGTCCGACGATCAGCACCTGCTGGATAATCGAACCCGGGCCAGTCTGCTCGACCTTGCCGAAGGCATAGGATTGTGGCCTGCGCACCGGCGGGTAGCCGTTGGTCACCATGTTCATGAAGGCGTCGATGGTCGGGAAGACCTGCTTCACGTTTGGCGCGGCGAAGCTGTAGGCCCTGGCGCCGTCATTGGCTATGAGGGCTTTCAACTGACCGTCGATAACAGCCTGGCCAGCCTTGATCTCGGCATCGCCGGCGAAGGCCCCTGATATGAAGATGGGTGACATGAAGATGGGCGACACGAAGATGAATGGAATGACTGCGAATGCGAAAAAAGCACGGCGCATGGCCTGTCTCCGTTGTCCCTCGAAAAGGTCTTCCCTCAAAATCGCTGTCCGAAGACGCATCATAATATACGCTTTGCGGGATATCGCGGTTTCAGCGATTGCGAATAATCGCAAAGGTGATAACCGAGCCACCGGAAGCCGCGGCCAAGGCTCGGGCCGGCTAAGGATGGATTCCAACGCTTGAAAGCCCGCCTCCAGTCTGCCAGAAGGGCCGCTTGGACTTGGACGTTTAGCGGGACGAAGCCATGAAGGCGTTTTTCGTGCAGATCAAATGCGAGCTGGGCAAATCCTATGAGGTTGCGAGCGCGCTTGCCGATGCCGAGATTGCCTCGGAGATCTACTCCACCGCCGGCAACTACGATCTGCTCGCCAAGTTCTATGTCGACGATGAGGAAGACGTCGGCCATTTCGTCAACGAGAAGGTGCAGATTCTCCCCGGCATCAAGGACACATTCACCGTCGTCACCTTCCGCGCATTCTAGCCGCCAAACGCTGTTGCCCGGGCAGGAGGCAAAGGCTGATCAAGGTCATATTGAGGCTGCCTCAATTTTAGGCAGGCGCAAGATACTGATCGCCCGCTTCCTCCAAATCACCGATTGCGCTTGATTTTCTCCGGCGAGGCCAGTGAAATGGTGTCACAGGGGAGTATGCGATTGGCAGCGTTCGATGAAATGCTTCCGGAAGTCTCCGGATTGAGAAGACCGTATTCGGCTTATGATCGCTGGCTGAAGGAGCAGGATCCAGCCAGACTTACCGAGAAGATGCAGGACGCCGAACGCGTCTTCCGCAAGACCGGCATAACCTTCGCCGTCTATGGCGAGCAGGAAGCCTCCGAACGGCTGATCCCTTTCGATATCGTTCCACGCATCATTTCAGGCAATGAGTGGCGGCGCCTGACGCAAGGCATCGAGCAGCGCGTGCAGGCGCTGAACGCCTTCCTCGACGATATCTACCATCGCCAGGAAATCCTGCGCGCCGGCCGCGTTCCCAGGGAATTGATCGCCAAGAACGAGGCGTTTTTGCCGGAAATGATCGGCGTGCGGCCACCGGCCGGCGTCTACACCCACATTATCGGCGTCGACATCGTCCGCATCAGCGAGGACGAATTCTACGTGCTGGAGGACAATGCGCGCACGCCATCCGGCGTCTCCTACATGCTGGAGAACCGCGAAACGATGATGCAGCTGTTTCCCGAGCTGTTCCAGAAGATCAAGGTGCGGCCGGTGGAGAACTATCCGCAGCTTCTGCGCCAGTCCCTGGCGGCGGTTCGCCCGCAAGGCACCAAGGGTGCGCCGACCATCGCGGTGCTGACGCCCGGCAGTTTCAATTCCGCCTATTTCGAACACGCTTTTCTCGCCGACCAGATGGGCGTGCAACTGGTCGAGGGGCAGGATCTGCGCGTGGTCGACGGCCATGTCGCGATGCGCACGACCGAGGGCTACAAGCAGATCGACGTGCTCTACCGCCGTGTCGACGATTCCTTCCTCGACCCGCTGACCTTCCGGCCGGATTCGGCACTTGGCGTGCCAGGCATCATGGATGTCTATCGTGCCGGCAACATCACCATCGCCAATGCGCCGGGCACCGGCATCGCCGACGACAAGGCGATCTATTCCTACATGCCCGAGATCGTCGAATTCTACACTGGCCGCAAGGCGATCCTCGGCAACATCCCGACCTGGCGCTGTTCGGAAGCGGACAGCCTGAAATACGTGCTCGAGCACATCCACGAACTGGTGATCAAGGAAGTGCATGGCTCGGGCGGCTACGGCATGCTGGTCGGGCCGGCGGCGACCAAGAAGGAATGCCAGGATTTCGCCAAGAAGCTGGCGGCAAAACCTTCCAACTACATCGCGCAGCCCACTCTGGCGCTGTCGACCTGTCCGATCCTGACCGACAAGGGCCTGGCGCCGCGCCATGTCGATCTCCGGCCTTACGTGCTGGTGTCCGACCGCATCCAGATCGTGCCCGGCGGGCTGACCCGTGTCGCGTTGAAGGAAGGCTCGCTGGTGGTCAATTCCTCGCAAGGCGGCGGCACGAAGGACACCTGGGTGCTGGATGATTGAGAGAGCGAATAGGCAGTAGGCAGTAGGCAGTAGGCAGTAGGCAGTAGGCAGTAGGCAGTAGGCAGTAGGGAATAGTCAGTAGTGAGTATAAGAGGGGACCGGGAAATGCCATATTCCATTGAGATTCAAGCGCTTACTATTCTCTACTCACTATTCCCTACTCACTAGCCCGAAGGGCCTCCCATGCTTCTCGGCCGCACCGCCAACGGGCTCTACTGGATGAACCGCTATATCGAGCGGGCTGAAAACATGGCGCGGCTGGTCGATGCCGGGTTGCGCATGGCGCTGACCCGCACGCAAAGCGCGTCGGAAGAGTGGAATTCGGTGCTGCTCAGCGCCGGCTCGGATGTCACCTTCACGCAGAAATACCAAGACTATACGGCCGCCAACGTCTCCGATTTCCTGCTTCGCGATACGTCGAACCCTTCGAGCACGATGTCGTCGATCGAGACGGCCCGCAACAATGCGCGCATGGTGCGCACCGCGCTGACGCGCGAGACGTGGGAAAGCATCAACGAAGCCTGGATGGCGCTGAAGCGGATGCTGGCAAGGCCGATCGACGAGCGCGACCTGCCGACCGTCCTCGACGCGATCAAGCGCGAAACGGCGCTGATCCGCGGCTCGTTCTACGGCACCATGCTGCGCAACGAGATTTTCGATTTTTCGCAGCTCGGCACCTATGTCGAGCGCGCCGACAACACGGCGCGCATCCTCGACGTGAAATATTACGTGCTGTTGCCGTCGATTTCCTGGGTCGGCTCGACACTCGACAACTACCAGTGGGAATCGATCCTGCGCTCGGTGTCGGCGCATCGCTCCTACCGCTGGGTCTACGACGCCGACTACAAGCCGACCAACATCGCCGATTACCTGATCCTCAATGTGCGCATGCCGCGTTCGCTGACCTTCTGCTATCGCTTCCTGTCGGAGCATCTGAAATTTCTTGGCGACGACTATGGCGAGCGGCATGCCTGCCACGCCACGGCGGACAAAACACAGGCGATGCTGAGGGCCGGATCGATCAAGGATATATTCGACACCGGCCTGCACGAGTTCCTGGCGGGGTTCATTCGCGACAACACCAGGCTCGGCGACGAGATCGCGCAGGATTACCGGTTTTATTGAGCATGATCCCGCAAAGTGGAAACCGGTTTGCGGACAAGATCATGCTTACAAACGGAAAATGACGCCATGCGGCTCAAGATCACCCACCGGACGGAATACCGCTACGATGCGCCGGTGCAATATCTGCTCCAGAGGCTGCGGCTGCTTCCGGTGAGCGGGCCGACACAGACGGTGCTGTCCTGGGCGCTGAAGGTCGAAGGTGCGCGCGAGGAAGTGCGATTTACCGACCACTATGGCAATGACAACCGGCTGCTGAGCGTCGAGGGTGACCGCGACTTCATCACGGTCGAGGCATCGGGCGAGGCGGTGACACGCGACACAGCGGGCGTCTGCGGACCACACCAGGGCTTTGCGCCGCTTTGGCTGTTCGCGCAGGAGACGACCTTGACTACGATCGGCGACGGTATCCGCGAGCTTGCCGAGACGGTCGGCAAGGGGACCGACATCGAAAGGCTGCATCGGCTGATGGCCATCATCTGCGAACGCGTCGCCTATACGCCGGGCACTACCAACGCGACGACGTCGGCGGAAGAAGCCCTGGCGCTTAAGACCGGGGTCTGCCAGGACCATGGCCACATCTTCGCCGCCGCCGCGCGTGCGATGGGATTTCCGGCCCGCTATGTCAGCGGCTATCTGATGATGGACGCCGCTGTCGAGCAGGCGGCAAGCCACGCCTGGGCCGAAGCCCATGTCCCGGGCCTCGGCTGGGTTGCCTTCGACCCCGCCAACGGTATCTCTCCCGACGAACGCTATGTGAAGGTGGCCACCGGTCGCGACTACCGCGACGCCTCACCGGTGTCGGGAATTCGGCTGGGGCAGGCGGAAGAACTGCTTGCGGTCACCGTCACGGTAGAGCAGTAATCCCGCAAGGATTGGTGCCAGAAGAGATTCCATGACATATTGCGTCGGCCTGAAGATCGATCGCGGGCTCGTGTTCATGTCGGACACGCGCACCAATGCGGGTATGGATTCGATCTCGACCTTCAAGAAGATGCATGTCTGGGAAGAGCCCGGCGAGCGCGTCATCGTCTTGATGTCGGCCGGCAATCTGGCGACGACACAGGCCGTGGTCAGCCTGCTCGACGAGCGCACCAAGGCCGTGGCTGACCGCCATGCAACGCTGCTCGAAACGCCGTCCATGTATCAGACGGTGCGGCTGGTCGGGGACACCGTCAAGGAAGTGATCGCGCACTCTTCGCCCGCGGGCGAGAAGGCCGATTCCTATTTCAACGCCTCCTTCATCCTGGGTGGCCAGATCAAGGGCAGCCCGCCGCGCCTGTTCATGATCTATCCAGAAGGCAATTTCATCGAGTCCACCGACGACACGCCGTTCTTCCAGATCGGCGAGACCAAATACGGCAAGCCGATCATCATCCGTGCCTATGAGCGGACGATGAGCCTCGCCGAGACGGTGAAGCTGCTGCTGGTTTCCTTCGATTCGACGCTGAAGTCGAACCTGTCGGTCGGCCTGCCGCTCGATCTGCTTTTCCTGGAGAATGATGCCTTCAAGGTTGGCCTGAGGAAGCGGATCGGCCAGGACGACCAGTATTATCGCACGATCTCCGATGGCTGGTCGAATGCGTTGAAGACGGCCTTTGCCAGCCTGCCGGATTTTCCTGGCTAGGGTGAGTGCGGCAGGCGTCAGCCGTTGCATATGCTTCACGTGTTAATTAGTAATGGATTTTGAAGGCCGGGCGAAGAGTGCCGGCATTACGATCGTGTCGGGAGGACAAGATGAACAACAATGATTTCCGGCGATGGTCGCAACGCGCCGCCGACTGGGGCGCCGACTATCGCGACACATTGCGCGAGCGGCCGGTGCGGCCGCTGGTCGAGCCGGGCGACATCTTCAGGAGCATAGAAGCCTCGCCGCCCGAAGACGCCGAACCGATGGACAGGATCTTCGCCGATTTCGAGGAGAAGATCGTGCCGGGGATGACGCATTGGCAGCATCCGCGTTTCTTCGCCTATTTCCCGGCCAACGCCGCGCCGGTCTCGGTGGTGGCGGAGTACCTGGTGTCGGCGATGGCCGCGCAATGCATGCTCTGGCAGACCTCGCCGGCTGCGACCGAACTCGAGACGCGCACCGTCGACTGGATGCGCCAGGCGCTCGGCCTGCCGCAGGGCTTTTCCGGCGCGATCCAGGATTCGGCCTCGTCGGCGACACTGAACGCGGTGCTGACCATGCGCGAGCGGGCGCTGGACTGGCAAGGCAACAAAAAGGGGCTGGCCGGGCAGGAGCGGTTGCGCATCTATTCCTCCGACCAGGTGCACACCTCCATCGACCGGGCGATCTGGGTGTCGGGTATCGGCGAGGACAATCTGGTGCGCATTCCGGTCGCCGGCCGTTTTCGTGCCATGGATACTTCGGCTCTCGAAGCGGCGATCATCGCCGACCGGCAAGCCGGCATGCTGCCGGCGGGGATCATCGCTTGCGTTGGCGGCACCAGCACCGGCGGTACCGATGACATTGCCGCGGTCGCCGAGGTGGCGCGGCGGCATGGGCTTTATCTTCATGTCGACGCGGCATGGGCGGGGTCGGCGATGATCTGTCCTGAGTACCGGCATTTCTGGACCGGCGTCGAAGGCGCCGATTCGATCGTCTTCAATCCGCACAAATGGCTGGGCGCGCAATTCGACTGCTCCATCCAGTTCCTGCGCGATCCCGAAAGCCATGTCAGGACGCTGGCCATTAAGCCGGACTATCTGAAGACCCATGGTCACGACGGCATCATCAACTACTCCGAATGGTCGGTGCCGCTCGGGCGGCGCTTCCGCGCGCTGAAATTGTGGTTCCTGCTGCGCGCTCACGGGCTGGAAAACCTGCGCACGATGATCCGCAACCATGTCGCCTGGAGCGAAGGCCTCGCCGCGCGGCTGGCCAAAGAGGCAGATTTCGAGATCGTCAGCCAGCCGATGCTCTCGCTGTTCTCGTTCCGGCACGAGGCGGCCCCGGACGCCAATTCCGACGAACACAATCTGCGGCTGGTCAATGCGATCAACGACGACGGCCGCATCTACCTGACACAGACGAGGGTCGATGGACGGGTGGCGATCCGCTTCCAGGTTGGTCAGTTCGAGGCGACGGCTGGCGACGTCGATGCCGCTTTCGCGGTCATCACCGAAGTCGCGCGCGCCATGTCCTAATCAAGGCTGTTCCGGATTGCGCAGGAGTTTGTCTTTGCAATCATGTGATTTTCGTTAGCCGGCTTGTGCCTTTTCATCGGTTTCGTTTTCAACTATGCTCAAGAAAAACGAAAACGGGAGCTTGCCCAAATGTATCTATCGCCGCGCCATGCCGAAATCGTCCAGATGGCCAAGGATAATGGGCGCGTGCTGGTCGACGACCTGGCAACGCATTTCAATGTGACGCCGCAAACCATCCGCAAGGACCTCAACGACCTCTGCGACCAGCGGCTGCTTTCGCGCATCCATGGCGGCGCGTTGTTTCCCTCGGGCATAGAGAACATGGAGTATGAGGCGCGGCGCAAGATTGCCGCCGAAGAGAAGGAGGCGATCGGACGCGCGGCGGCCAAGCTGATCCCCGACAACGCTTCGCTGTTCATCAACATAGGCACCACGACGGAGTCGGTCAGCAAGGCTTTGCTCGACCACAACGGCCTGATGGTGATCACCAATAACATCAATGTTGCCAATAGGATGCGCATATATCCTTCGATCGAGGTGGTGATTGCCGGCGGGGTGGTGCGCGGCTCCGATGGCGGTGTCGTGGGTGAAGCGGCGGTCGATTTCATCAGGCAATTCAAGGTCGACTATGCCGTGATCGGCGCCTCGGCGATCGACCATGACGGCGCCTTGCTCGATTTCGATTTTCGCGAGGTGAAGGTGGCGCAAGCGATTATCGCCAACGCAAGACATGTCATCCTGGTTTCCGACCAGACCAAATTCGAACGCACCGCGCCTGTGCGCATCGGCCATCTGTCGCAGGTCAACACCTTCATCACCGATCGCTGCGACATTCCTTCGGTGCGCAAGATCTGCCAGGAGGCAGAGGTTCAACTGATCGAGACATCGCTCGGCTAAGAGGTTTCACGGCCGTCTCACAGGCTCGCGATATTTCGTTTGACATTCGTTATCAGTTCGAAATAATTCCACCACGGTTTCGCAAAAGACCCAAAATGGTGCAATGCGAAATCGTGGAGGAGCTAAGTGGACGCATCTTCAATCCGTGACATTTTCGTCATAGGTGGCGGCATCAACGGCTGCGGCATCGCCCGCGATGCCGTCGGTCGTGGCTTTTCGGTTTTTCTCGCCGAGATGAACGATCTCGCCAGCGGAACATCCTCCGGTTCGACCAAGTTGATCCATGGCGGGCTGCGCTATCTCGAATTCTACGAATTTCGCCTGGTGCGCGAGGCGCTCATGGAACGCGAGGTTCTGTGGAAGAACGCCCCGCACATCATCTGGCCGATGCGCTTCGTGCTGCCCTATGCCAAGGGCCTGCGCCCGGCCTGGCTGATCCGGCTCGGCCTGTTCCTCTACGACCATATTGGCGGGCGCAAATTGCTGCCGGCGACCAGGACGCTCGACATGGCGAGCGACCCGGCGGGCAAGCCCTTGAAGCCATTGTTCAAGAAGGCTTTCGAATATTCGGATGGCTGGGTCAATGATGCACGCCTGGTGGCGCTCAATGCACGCGATGCCGCCGACCGCGGCGCGACGATCCGAACCCGCACCAAGGTGGTCGAGGCACGCCGCGAAGGTGGCATCTGGGCGATCAAGATCGAGAACCTGCAGACAGGCGCGACCGAGGAGATCAAGGCAAGGCTGCTGGTCAATGCTGCCGGTCCATGGGTCGATCATGTCCTGTCCGGCGTCGTCGGCCAGAACGATGTCCACAATGTCCGCCTCGTGCAGGGCAGTCACATCGTCATCGCCAAGAAATTCGACGATCCGCGCGCCTATTTCTTCCAGAACAGGGATGGGCGCATCATCTTCGCCATTCCCTATGAGGAAGAGTTCACGCTGATCGGCACCACCGACCGGGACTATCCCGGCGATCCGCACGACGTGAAGATCAGCGACACCGAGATCGACTATCTCTGCGCCGCGGCCAGCGAGTATTTCGCGCAACCGGTGAAGCGCTCGGACATTGTCTGGACCTATTCGGCGGTTCGCCCGCTCTATGATGACGGCGCCTCCAAGGCGCAGGAAGCAACTCGCGACTATGTGCTGAAGGCCGATGGCGGCGACGGCGCGGCCCCGATCGTCAACGCTTTCGGCGGCAAGATCACCACCTACCGCCGGCTGTCGGAATCGATGCTGGAAAAGATCGAAGGTTTTCTCGGCAAGCGCGGCAAGCCATGGACCGCCAACGCGCCACTGCCTGGGGGTGACTTCCCCGCCACCGGTTT
Organism: Mesorhizobium opportunistum WSM2075; assembly: GCF_000176035.2. Lineage (NCBI taxonomy): Bacteria > Pseudomonadati > Pseudomonadota > Alphaproteobacteria > Hyphomicrobiales > Phyllobacteriaceae > Mesorhizobium > Mesorhizobium opportunistum. The sequence continues at coordinate 4,328,491 of NC_015675.1, forward strand.
CGACGCGCAGGTGGCAAAGCTGAAGGCGGCCTATGCGTTCCTCGACGCGCGCCTTGCCCGCCGGCTGACCCGGCTTTACGGGACGCGTGCACAGGTCCTGCTCGGCCTTGCCAAGTCGAATGCCGATCTCGGCCGCAATTTCGGCGGCGATCTCTACGAGGCCGAAGTGCGTTATCTCGTTGAAAACGAATGGGCTATCACGGCGGAAGACGTGCTGTGGCGGCGAACCAAGCGCGGCCTGCATCTTGGCCGCGAGCAGGTTTCCGCACTCGATGAATTCATGCGTGGCATAAGCCGGCGGCACGTCGCGGCCGCTGAATGAAGAGGTTTTTGAGCTGATGCGGAAAGCCTGGGAGGAGGCGTCATGCTGGAACTGAGGAACGTCACCAAGACGGTCGGTGCGATCGAGCACATCCGCGACGTGTCGCTGACGCTTCAGCACGGCTCGCTCAACGTCCTGCTCGGACCAACACTTTCAGGCAAGACCAGCCTGATGCGGCTGATGGCCGGCCTCGATGTGCCGACTTCCGGCTCGGTCTGGTTCGATGGCCAGAATGTCACCGGCATGCCGGTCCAGAAGCGCAAGATCGCCATGGTCTACCAGCAGTTCATCAACTATCCCGCGATGACGGTCTATGAGAACATCGCCTCGCCGCTGCGGGTGGCCGGCATCGAGCAGGCCAGGATCGACAGCCAGGTGCGGGAAGCCGCCGCATTGCTGAAACTGACGCCCTATCTCGACCGCACGCCGCTCAACCTGTCTGGCGGCCAGCAGCAGCGCACCGCATTGGCGCGCGCCATCGTCAAGAATGCCAGCCTGGTGCTGCTCGATGAGCCGCTCGCCAATCTCGACTACAAGCTGCGCGAGGAATTGCGCGCCGAACTGCCGAGGATTTTTGCCGCCGCCGGCACCATCTTCGTTTACGCCACGACCGAGCCGCACGAGGCGTTGCTGCTCGGCGGCAACACCGCGACGCTATCGGAAGGCCAGATCACCCAGTTCGGGCCGACCATCGATGTGTTCCGCAAGCCGGTCGACCTGGTGACGGCCAAGACGTTCGCCGATCCGCCGCTCAACACCATCGTGCTGGCCAAGAAAGGCGCCGACTTCCTGCTCGAGGGCGGGGTCAAGCTGCCGGTGCCGCCCGAACTCGTCGGCATTGCCGATGCGAACTACACGGTTGGTTTTCAACCGCACCATCTTTCGCTCGAACGGCCCAATGCCCTGGCAGTGCCGGTGCGAGCCAAGGTCACCATCACAGAAATCACTGGGTCGGAGAGTTTCATCCATCTCGACTTCGCCGATGCACGCTGGGTCATGCTGTCTCACGGCATCCTCGATTTCGAGCCCGATGATGCGATCGATGTGTTTATCGACCCGCGTCACATCATGGTTTTCGACGAGCACGGCCGCGCCGTGACGGCACCGAAGCTGGCGGCTTGAGGAGGGCGATATGGCGCGCATCAACGTCAACCATGTCAGGCATTCCTACCTGCCGAACCCGCGAACGGATGCCGATTTCGCGCTACGCGAAGTGCATCACACCTTCGAGGACGGCGGCGCCTATGCGCTGCTCGGGCCTTCCGGCTGCGGCAAGACCACGCTGCTCAATATCATTTCGGGCCTGCTGCATCCCTCGCACGGCCAGCTGCTGTTCAACGGCAGGGATGTCACCACCCTGTCGACCCAGGAACGCAACATCGCGCAGGTGTTCCAGTTCCCGGTCATCTACGACACCATGACCGTCTACGACAATCTGGCGTTCCCGCTGCGCAATCGCGGCGTGCCGGAAGCCGACGTCGACCGCAAGGTGCGCGAGACGCTGGAGATGATCGACCTGTCGTCCTGGGCGAAGAAGAAGGCGAGGGGTCTGACCGCCGACCAGAAGCAGAAGATATCGCTCGGCCGCGGGCTGGTGCGCTCCGATGTCAACGCCATCCTGTTCGACGAGCCGCTGACCGTCATCGATCCGCACATGAAGTGGGTGCTGCGTTCACAGCTCAAGCAGCTTCACCGCCGCTTCGGCTACACCATGGTCTATGTCACGCACGACCAGACCGAGGCGCTGACCTTCGCCGACCAGGTGGTGGTCATGTATGATGGCGGCATCGTCCAGATCGGCACGCCGGCGGAACTTTTCGAGCGGCCGCGCCATACCTTCGTCGGCTATTTCATTGGGTCGCCGGGCATGAACGTCATGCCGGTGGCGATCGAAGGCAGGACGGCAATGCTCGGTTCGCAACGGATCGAATTGCCGGGCGCGCCCAAAGCCGGCAGCGGCGCAGTCGAACTCGGCATCCGTCCTGAATATGTGCGGCTCGGTCGCGACGGCATGGCTGTCTCGATCAGCAAGGTCGAAGACGTCGGTCGCCACAAGGTGGTGCGCGCCAAACTGGAAGGCCGGGACATCGCGGCCGTGATCGGCGAGGACGAAACGGTTCCGGCTGAACCGAAGGTGCGGTTCGATCCGGCCGGCATCAACATCTATGCCGATTCCTGGCGTGTCGAGATGGGGGCATAGATGGACAAGACCTGGAACAACAAGGCCTGGTTTCTGGTGCTGCCGGTGCTGGTGCTGGTGGCCTTCACCGCTGTCGTCCCGCTGATGACCGTCGTCAACTATTCGGTGCAGGACACGTTCGGCAACAATGTCTTCACCTGGGCCGGCACCGAATGGTTCGAGGAATTGCTTTCGTCCAGCCGCTTCTGGGAAGCGATGGTGCGCAACCTGATCTTCTCCTTCATCATCCTGGCAATCGAGGTGCCGCTCGGCATTTTCATCGCGCTCAACATGCCGAAAAAGGGCTGGGGCGTTCCTGTCTGCCTGGTTTTGATGTCGCTGCCGCTGCTGATCCCGTGGAACGTCGTCGGCACCATCTGGCAGGTGTTCGGACGCAACGACATCGGCCTGCTGGGCTATTATCTCAACGCGATCGGCATCGACTACAATTACGTGCAGGATCCGTTCGACGCCTGGGTGACGATCATCGTCATGGACGTTTGGCACTGGACCAGCCTCGTCGTGCTGCTCTGCTATGCCGGCCTGGTCTCGATCCCGGATGCCTTCTATCAGGCGGCCAAGATCGACGGCGCCTCGCGCTGGGCGGTGTTCCGCTACATCCAGTTGCCGAAGATGCAGCGCGTGCTTCTGATCGCCGTGCTGCTGCGCTTCATGGACAGTTTCATGATCTACACCGAACCCTTCGTCGTCACCGGCGGCGGGCCGGGCAATTCGACGACATTCCTGTCGATCGACCTCGTCAAGACCGCACTCGGCCAATTCGACCTTGGGCCGGCGGCGGCCATGTCGCTGGTCTACTTCCTCATCATCCTGTTGTTGTCATGGGTGTTCTACACCGTGATGACCAACTACGACGCGGAGCGCTGAGATGGGCCGCGCCAACGAGACGACGACGGAGCGTGACCGGGTGAGCCAGGTTTCAGAAGGGCTCTCAAGCGCGCTGTCGCAGAGCGAAATCGATCGGCGCATGCGCCGGCGCGGCGAGGAATCGCGCTGGTGGTGGATCGTGCCGACGCTTTACATCATCGTGTTGCTGCTGCCGATCTACTGGCTCATCAACATGAGCTTCAAGACCAATGCCGAGATCGTCAATTCGCTGACGCTCTATCCGCATCAGCCTACGATCGCCAATTACGTCACCATCTTCACCCAGAAGGCGTGGTATTCCGGCTACATCAACTCGATCACCTATGTCGTCATGAACATGGTGATTTCGGTGTCCGTGGCGTTGCCGGCTGCCTACGCCTTCTCGCGCTATCGTTTTCTTGGCGACAAGCATCTGTTCTTCTGGCTTTTGACCAACCGCATGGCGCCGCCGGCGGTGTTTGCACTGCCGTTCTTCCAGCTCTATTCCGCCTTCGGCCTCATTGACACGCATATCGCAGTGGCGCTGGCGCACTGCCTGTTCAACGTGCCGCTGGCGGTGTGGATCCTCGAGGGCTTCATGTCGGGCGTGCCGAAGGAAATCGACGAGACCGCCTATATCGACGGTTATTCGTTCCCGCGCTTCTTCGTAAAAATCTTCATGCCGCTGATCGCCAGCGGCATCGGCGTCGCCTGCTTTTTCTGCTTCATGTTCTCGTGGGTCGAGCTGCTGATCGCCCGCACGCTGACCACGACAGACGCCAAGCCGATCGCCGCCACAATGACCCGTACCGTCTCGGCATCGGGCATGGACTGGGGGCTGCTGGCCGCAGCCGGCGTGCTGACGCTGATCCCCGGCGCGCTCGTGATCTGGTTCGTGCGAAATTATATCGCCAAGGGCTTCGCCCTGGGGAGGGTTTGACCATGAACCTCGACTTCTCCTGGATGGCGTGGACCTGGCCGACGGCCGCCTTTTTCGCCGTCATCGTGCTGCTTCTGGTCGGGATGGGCGCTTGGGAATACGCCTCTCCGGGCGGCAATCCGCGCGTCGGCGTGCTGCGCTTCGAGACGACGCGCGGCGACCGTCTTTTCCTGTCGCTGCTTGGCAGCGCCTTTATCCATCTCGCTTGGCTGGGTCTTGTCGGACCCAACCTGTGGTGGGCTCTCGCTCTCTCCGTAGCCTACGCCATCGGCGTGTTCCGCTACGTATAGAGGGGGAAACTGTTGAAGCGGCCGCGTACCGGCGGCCGCTTCAGATCGCACTTGAAATCTTTTCAAAATGTGGAGGAAACACAATGCGACGGCAATTTCTAACATCGACGACCGCGCTTGTCCTATTGCTCGGGGCAGGCAATGCGTATGCCGGAATGGACGAGGCCAAGGCCTTCCTGGACAAGGAAATAGGCGACGTCTCGACGCTTTCCCGTGCCGACCAGGAAAAGCAAATGCAGTGGTTTATCGACGCGGCCAAGCCCTTCGCCGGCATGGACATCAAGGTCGTGTCGGAAACCTTGACCACGCACCAGTACGAGTCTCAGGTGCTGGCGCCGGCCTTTACCGCCATTACCGGCATCAAGGTCACGCATGACGTCATCCAGGAAGGCGACGTCGTCGAAAAGATTCAGACCCAGATGCAAACCGGCCAGAACATCTACGACGGCTGGGTCAACGATTCGGATCTGATCGGCACGCACTGGCGCTACCAGCAGGTGCGCAACCTGACCGACTGGATGGCGGGCGAAGGCAAGGACGTCACCGATCCCATGCTGGACGTCGACGACTTCATCGGCACCAAGTTCACCACCGCGCCGGACAAGAAGCTTTACCAGCTCCCCGACCAGCAGTTCGCGAACCTCTATTGGTTCCGCTACGACTGGTTCAACGATGAGAAGAACAAGGCCGACTTCAAGGCCAAATACGGCTACGATCTCGGCGTCCCGGTCAACTGGTCGGCCTATGAGGACATCGCTGCGTTCTTCACCGGCCGCGACGTCGACGGCAAGAAGGTCTATGGCCACATGGACTACGGCAAGAAGGATCCGTCGCTCGGCTGGCGGTTCACCGACGCCTGGCTGTCGATGGCCGGCAACGGCGACAAGGGCCTGCCGAATGGCGTGCCGGTCGACGAATGGGGCATCAAGGTCGATGCGAATTCACGGCCTGTCGGCTCGTGCACGGCACGCGGCGGCGACACCAATGGACCAGCATCGGTCTACGCCATCCAGAAGTATCTTGACTGGCTGAAAGCCTATGCGCCGCCGGAAGCTCAGGGCATGACCTTCTCCGAATCCGGTCCGGTGCCGTCGCAAGGCAATGTTGCCCAGCAGATCTTCTGGTACACCGCCTTCACAGCCGACATGGTCAAGCCGGGCCTGCCGGTCATGAACGAGGACGGTACGCCGAAGTGGCGTATGGCGCCATCGCCGCACGGCTCCTACTGGAAGGACGGCATGAAGCTCGGCTATCAGGACGTCGGCTCCTGGACGCTGATGAAGTCCACGCCGACCGACCGCGCCAAGGCCGCCTGGCTTTATGCGCAGTTCGTGACCTCCAAGACCGTCGACGTGAAGAAGAGCCAGGTTGGCCTGACCTTCATTCGCGACTCCACCATCCACGACAAGAGCTTCACCGAACGTGCGCCGAAGCTCGGTGGTCTGATCGAGTTCTACCGCTCGCCGGCCCGTGTGCAGTGGACGCCGACCGGCACCAACGTGCCGGATTATCCGAAGCTGGCGCAGCTCTGGTGGCAGAACATCGGCGACGCATCCTCGGGTGCCAAGACGCCGCAGGAAGCCATGGATTCGCTCTGCGCCGATCAGGAAAAGGTCATGAGCCGTATCGAGAAATCCGGTGTCCAGGGCGACATCGGGCCGAAGATGGCCGAAGAGCACGATCTGGCCTACTGGAATGCCGACGCGGTCAAGGCCGGCAATCTCGCCCCTCAGCTGAAGCTCGAGCAGGAGAAAGACAAGCCGATCACCATCAACTACGACGAACTGGTGAAGAGCTGGCAGAAATAGGACTGTCTATGCGGGCGCTCGCGCCCGTGTGAAATTAGGGGAGGCGGCGCGTTGCCGTCTCCCTTCTTTGTATCGAGGCGGAGGACGTTGGGATGAGTGGTTTTGTGCTGGCGATCGACCAGGGTACGACGTCGACCCGGGCGATCATGTTCGATGGCGACATGAAAGTCGTCGGCTCCGGGCAGAAGGAATTCACCCAGCACTATCCGGCCTCCGGCTGGGTCGAACACGATCCGGAGGAAATCTGGAGCAGTGTCGTGGCGACGGTGAAAGCCGCGCTGAAGAAGGCCGGTCGCGTCGCTTCGGATGTCGCGGCCATCGGCATCACCAACCAGCGCGAGACCGTCGTCATCTGGGACAGGGCGACGGGCAAGCCGATCCACAATGCGATCGTCTGGCAGGATCGCCGCACCGCACCGCTCTGCCACAAGCTCAAGAAGCAAGGGCAGGAGAAGAAATTCACCCGCAAGACCGGCCTGCTGCTCGATCCTTATTTTTCGGGCACCAAGATCGCCTGGATGCTCGACAAGGTGAAAGGGGCGAGGCGACGCGCGGAGAAGGGCGAGTTGCTGGCCGGCACCATCGATAGTTTCCTGATCTGGCGGCTGACCGGCGGCAAGGTCCACGCCACCGATGCCACCAATGCCTCGCGCACGCTGGTCTACAACATCGCCGAGAATGTCTGGGACGAGGAACTGCTTTCGATCCTGCGCATCCCCGCCGCGATGCTGCCTGAGGTGAAGGATTGCGCCGACGATTACGGCGCCACCGAGAAGGGTCTGTTCGGCGCCGAGATAAAGATCTTCGGCGTTGCCGGCGACCAGCATGCCGCGACCATCGGCCAGGCCTGCTTCGAGCCGGGCATGATGAAGTCGACCTATGGCACCGGCTGCTTCGCGCTGCTCAACACCGGCAGCGACCTGGTCCGTTCGAAGAACCGGCTGTTGACCACCATAGCCTACCGGCTGAACGGCAGGACGACCTATGCGCTGGAAGGCTCAATCTTCATTGCCGGTGCGGCCGTGCAATGGCTGCGTGACGGCATCAAGGTGATCGGCAAGGCCGAGCAGAGCGGCAAATTGGCTGATGAGGCTGATCCCTCGCAAAACGTCTATCTGGTGCCGGCCTTCGTCGGGCTCGGCGCGCCGCACTGGGACGCCGAAGCGCGCGGCGCCATCTTCGGGCTGACCCGCAATTCCGGTCCGGCGGAGTTTGCGCGCGCCGCACTTGAATCGGTCGCCTATCAGACGCGCGACCTGCTCGACGCCATGCGCAAGGACTGGAAGGGCGGCGCGGCCAAGACGGTGCTCAGGGTCGATGGCGGCATGGTTGCATCGGACTGGACCATGCAGCGCCTGGCCGACATCCTCGACGCACCCGTCGACCGCCCGACCATTCTGGAGACCACGGCGCTGGGGGCGGCCTGGCTCGCCGGGTCGAAGGCGGGCGTGTGGCCGGATGCCAAGAAGTTTGCGAAAAGCTGGGCGCTCGAGCGGCGCTTCCAGCCGGATATGGATAGCTCCATACGCTCGGCCAAACTCGCAGGCTGGCGCGATGCTGTGCGCAGGACCCTGAGCGTGCCATAACCGATTGTCTAATGGGGGCGAGGGGAAATGAAGCCAGATTGGTATCCTGATTGGCGCGACGAGGCTATCGAACAACTGAATGCCAAGAATGCCCGTTTGGAGAAAGACTTCCAGCTCGGCCACTGGTCTCGCTACGATTATGACATGACGACAGGAAGGCTTCTGTTCTCCAAGGAGGGGGCGGTCAAGGTGATCGCCGAGATCCAGATTGCCGGCTCCACGAGCGCCAAGGCAGATAACTGGCTGTGGGCCTGGGCAAATTCGAATTTGCCCGACGATGTTCTCAGCGACGCAAAGCTGGTTCGATCCTTCGGCGAGAAAAACAGCATTGACGAGCTGACTCAGTCTTACGTGAGAGATGCGGATAATGACCTGGAAGTGCTCGGCTGGGAATTGACGGCGGCGGCGGTTCGAATTTGCGATGCCCTTGGAGCGTACCGCTCGCCGCGTGGTGAAGGCGGTGCGCTTTTTCTTATTCTGAAGAGCGTCAAATGGGCAGGCTGACAACGCTCCGATAGAGAAGACCCGCGCCAGTTCTGGCACGGGCCTGCTCGTCAGCTACTTAATCACCCGCAAATCAATAGGGCGAACGGCACTGCCGACGCGGACCGTAGTTCGGCTGGAACGTGTTGTCCGAAGCGCGGTAGCTGCGATAGCGGTCGTAGCACCACTGCACATGGGCATTGCCTTCATAGACGCGGTTGTTCTCGCTGTTGACGATCGCGCCGGTGATCAGCGCGCCGGTGGCGAAGGCCGCGAGCGGGAACCAGTAGTCGCCGTGACGGCGATAGCCGCGACGGTATTCGCGATAGCCGCGATGGCCATTCCAATACATGCCGCCATTGCGGGCGAAACTGCGGTTGCGCGAGAAATTGCGGTCAAAGGAGCGGTTTCTCCTCCACTCGCGGTACTGCACTGTCTGCACATCAGGCGTTACGGTCTGGGATAGGGGTACATAGGCAGTTGCAGCGTTGACCGGCACCACTTCCGCCGCAACAAATGTGGCCGAAAGGGTAGCTGCAATCACGCCGGATAGGATTCTGTTCATCGGTCTTCTCCTCGAAGGATTGGCGGACGTCCCTGTAGGCCGAAAACGGTCGGCGCAGGGGATTTGTTCCCCCGCATCGGCTGTCGCCGACGGGCAGAGGCCAGGAGCGACCTTAGGGTGCCGCAATTGCCAGCGCTGGACAGGTTCACGGGCCCGCTTTTTCCGGTTGACCGGCCGAAGCACTCTCCCTATGTTCCGCGCAATTTCGAGGGCGGCCTTTTCGAGCCCGCGGGAGCGCGTAGCTCAGCCGGTAGAGCAACTGACTTTTAATCAGTAGGTCATGGGTTCGAATCCCATCGCGCTCACCATTGCCTCAAGGTACATCCGGAATCATCGGACACGCTACCTCAGCGTAAATGAATGCTTCCTGCCGAAGCGGCCCAAGTACCCTATCAGTTGCCGCTCAGTTATCCCGCGAGAAATGCACGCCGAGAACCGTGGCTTTCTTTGCCAGCAGGCCCTCCAGGTCGGCGTCCGATCGCTTGGTGCCGGTGCGCTCGCGCAATAGCGCGATCGCTGCCTTCATCGACAGCGAGGCATCCTCTCGGTGACTGCCCAGAATGGCATCCGCCGCGCCGGCGACATCCGTGGTCTCTGCTGGTGCGCGCATGGTCTGATCCTTTCGGTCCAGGTCGGCTTCGGTGCCGCCGACAGATTCCCTGGCGCCGCGGTCGAAAACCACCGCCAATCCGTTCTTGACAGCAAGGGCCGCGACCATGTCGTCGAGTTCGTGCGCCGAAATCCCGGGTTTCAGCACACGATGGACCGCCCTGGAGGCCTGGTCCGTCGAGACGTAGCCGAAGTGCCGCTTCCTCGCCTCGACATATTGCTCAATGATCATTGCCACGCGCCGGGCGGCAATATCGTCGGATCGCTGCAACGCAACCTCCTTGTGCTGTCGTGACCGCGACATGCAGGAAACAAGGGTACCGAATGTGAATTAGCGCGGGCAGGGCGAAGATCAATCGTCGCCTTTGGCGCCCCTTCTTTGATTGGGGAACGATCCCGCGATTGGGGAACGATCCCGCGGCTCAAGCATTTTCGCTATGTCGATCCGATTTGAGGGAACTAAGGGTCATGAAGATTGCCCACGTCGCGCCGCTTTTTGAATCCGTGCCGCCGAGACTCTATGGCGGGACCGAGCGCATCATCTCCTACCTTACCGAAGCGCTCGTCGAGCTTGGCCACGACGTGACATTGTTCGCCAGCGGCGATGCGAAGACCTCCGCCGGGCTGGTGCCATGCCGCGAAAGGGCGCTTCGTCTCGACCCCCGCCCGTTGAAATCGGAGATCGCGGCGCATCTGTCGATGCTCGACGAGGTGAGGAAACGGGCCGACGATTTTGACGTCATCCATTTCCATCTCAGCCACTTCCTGCATTTCCCGTTTTTTCGCGATATGCCGCAACGCACGGTGACGACGCCGCATGGCAGGCTGGATTACGCGGACCTCGCACAAGCCTATGACCGGTTCCCCCGGTTTCCAATGATTTCGATATCCCGCAGCCAGCGGGCGCGGTTCGCATCGGCGAACTGGCTGGCGACGATCCACCATGGACTGCCGCTCAAGCTCTATGAACCTGACTTCGAGGCGGGTTCGGATGGCGTCTATCTTGCCTTCCTCGGCAGGATGTCGCGCGACAAACGGCCGGACCGGGCGATCGAGATTGCCCGCCGCACCGGCCTGAAACTCAAGCTCGCGGCCAAGATCGGTGATGGCGATCGCGCCTATTTCGAGGAAGTCGTCCAGCCGATGATCGATGGCGACCGGGTCGAATATGTCGGCGAGATCAGCGAGGACCAGAAGAGCCGGTTTCTCGGCAACGCCGCCGCCTTGCTGTTCCCCATTGACTGGCCGGAGCCGTTCGGCCTTGCCGTGGTCGAGGCCATGGCTTGCGGAACACCGGTCATGGCGTGGAGCTGCGGCGCCATGCCCGAGATCGTCGATCACGGCGTGACCGGTTTCGTCGTCGAGACCATCGAAGATGCCGTCGCCACGATGCCGGCTCTCCTGCAACTCGACAGGCGACGAATAAGGGGGGTCTTCGAAAAGCGGTTTTCAGCCGACAGGATGGCAGGCGACTATGTCGCGGCGTACTCCCGGCTGACTGGCAGCCACGAGGGCAGCCATGAGGAAATCAGGGCCTCATAGAGCGCTTCACCCGCTCGAAAAACCAGCACGGGACAATCTTCTTGACCATCACCCAACTCGACGAGCGCAAGCTTGATCCGGCAATAGCGCTGGCATCCCTGGACGAGACCGCGCCAAGGGAACCGCACCGGCTTTTCGCCCTCAAGCATGGCGACTCCTTCGCCGTCGCCGATGCCTATGGCGACATACGCGGTGTCGGCGACGGCTTTTTCCGCGACGACACGCGTGTGCTTTCTGAATTCCGGCTGACCGTCGGCGGGCGGTCGACGTCCTTGCTCGGCGCATCGCTCAGCCAGGACAACGTGCTGTTCACCACCAATCTGACCAACCTGCCGATCGAGAGCATCGGCGGCCGCCCCATTCCGCAAGGCGCGATCCACATCGAGCGCGTCAGGCTGATTTGGCAGGACCGGCTTTACGAACGCCTGACGCTTTCCAACTACAGCCAGGAACATTCGAGCCTCCGGCTTTCGCTGCGCTTTGCCGCGGATTTCCGGGACATGTTCGAAGTGCGCGGCTCGACGCGGCCCAAACGCGGCACCGCGCGCACAGCCGAAATCGGCAAGAACACGGTGATGCTTCGCTACGAGGGCCTGGACAAGGTGGAGCGCACGTCGGCGATCTCGTTTTCGCAAGTTCCGGACGAATTGACCTCGGAGCAGGCGGATTTCTTCATCGCCGTCACCAAGCGCAGCCGCAAGACGCTCTATGTCGAGGTCGGCACCGAGATCGCGGATGCTCCGGAACGCGAACGATTTCGTGCGGCCGCCGCTCGCGCGCGATTCGGCATGCGGGCCAAGCGCCGCCACGGTGCAACGCTGCACAGCTCGGGCCGGGTGTTCAACGACTGGATCGAGCGGGCACGCGCCGACGTGGCGCTGCTGACCACGGAACTGGCGACAGGTCCCTATCCCTACGCCGGCATCCCGTGGTTCTCGACGGCCTTCGGCAGGGACGGGGTGATCTCGGCCCTGCAAATGCTCTGGCTCAATCCCGGCCTGGCGCGGGGCGTGCTCGCTTTTCTGGCGCAGCATCAGGCGACCGAAACCTCGCCCTTCAGCGACTCCCAGCCCGGTAAGATCATGCATGAGACACGCAAGGGCGAGATGACGGCGCTCAGCGAACTGCCGTTCGGCCGTTACTATGGGGGTGTCGACACGACCCCGCTCTATGTCCATCTCGCCTGCGCCTATGCCGACCGCACCGGCGACACGAAGTTCATCGACGGCCTGTGGCCATCGCTGTGTGCCGCCGCCGAATGGATCGAGGCGGCGAGCCAGCCGACGGGATTCCTGACCTACCAGCGCGCCGCGGAATCGGGCCTAGCCAACCAGGGATGGAAGGACAGTTTTGATTCGGTTTTTCATGCCGACGGCCGCATTCCGAAAGGCCCGATCGCACTGGTCGAGGTGCAAGGCTATGTCTTTGCAGCGTTCCAGGGATTGGCGAAACTGGCTCGGCTGCGCGACGAAACCGAAAAGGCGGAAGCCTGGGAGAAGCGCGCCGAGGAAATCCGCCAACGGGTCGAAAACCAGTTCTGGATCGAAGAACTCGGTTACTACGCGCTCGCCCTGGACGGCGACGGTGAACCCTGCAAGGTGCGCACCTCCAATGCCGGCCATCTGCTTTATGTCGGCCTTCCCGACCCGGATCGCGCGCGCATCGTCGCCGACCAGTTGCTGTCGGCCTCATTCTCCTCCGGCTGGGGGCTGCGGACGCTGGCGGACGACGCCATCTTCTTCAATCCGATGTCCTACCACAACGGTTCCATCTGGCCGCACGACACCGCGATCTGCGCTGCCGGACTGGCGCGGTACGGCATCAGGGACAATGTGGTGCGGCTGATGAGCGGAACGTTCGAATCCGCTGTTCATTTCAACATGCGCCTGCCCGAACTGTTCTGCGGCTTCACCCGCGCACCGGGCGAGGCGCCCATCGCCTATCCGGTTGCCTGCTTGCCGCAGGCCTGGTCGGCCGGCTCCGCCTTCATGCTCATGCAGGCGTGCCTGGGTCTTCAGATCGACGGCTGGACCGGCGAAATTCAGGTGACGAGACCGCGCCTGCCGATCGGCATCGACAATCTGGTGGTCCGCCATCTGGCGGTGGCGGGCGCCTCTGTCGACCTCACATTTCAACGGGTCGGCGACCGGGTCGGCGCCTTTCTGGCCGATCGCCATGAGGGGCTGGTGCCGCTCGTGGTCAGGAGCTGAAAAATCGGAACCATCGCGCTCGGTGAGCGTTTGACCATCACGCGGGGTTGCCGGGACAACGGGCCCGCTGCACTATCTCATTGAAAGGTAAGTCGATTTCAATGCCTGACAGCAGTTCGTACCTGGTCATTCCTTCGTCCGTATTGTGGCTCCTTGGGTTTGCAGTTGTCAGTATCTCGATCCTCATCATCGCGACGATGGTTCTGCGGGCACGCCGGAGTGGCATCCACACCGGGGAAACCGAGCCCGCTGGCAGCCTGTTACCGGAATTCGAGAAGAACGGGCAGTCCGCGACCGCTTCGCTCGTCCAATGGTCGCCGGAAACGCTACGCCACATTTTGGCAAAGGAACTTCCGGACGCCCAGGTGATCGTGGTTTCAAATCGTGAGCCGTATATCCACAACCGCAAGGGCGACGACGTCCAGTTGGTCGTGCCCGCCAGCGGCCTCGTCTCCGCCCTGGAACCGATCACCCGCGCCTGCGCGGGCACGTGGATCGCCTATGGAGGCGGTTCGGCCGATGCGCTGGTGGTCGACGAAAATGACCGGGTGGAGGTGCCGCCCGAAAATCCTTCCTACACGTTGCGGCGTGTCTGGCTGAGCGAAGAAGAACAGCAGGGTTATTATCTCGGCTTTGCCAATGAAGGCCTCTGGCCGTTGTGCCATATTGCCTTCACCCGGCCGATATTCCGCACCTCCGATTGGGAGACCTACGAGGCGGTCAACCGTAAATTCGCCGACACCGTTGTGGCGGAAGCCCGCAACGAGCAACCGATCGTGCTGGTCCAGGACTACCATTTCGCGTTGCTGCCGCGGATGATCCGGGAGCGCCTTCCGGAAGCCACCATCATCACCTTCTGGCACATCCCATGGCCGAATTCGGAGGTGTTCAGCATCTGCCCGTGGCGCGAGAAGATTCTCGAGGGCCTGCTCGGCAGCTCGATTGTCGGCTTTCATACCCAGTTTCATTGCAACAACTTCATCGAGAGCGTCGACCGTTTCCTGGAAAGCAGGATCGAGCGCGAGGATTCGGCCATCTCCTATGGCGGCGAGATCAGCCTCGTTCATGCGTATCCGATTTCAATCGAATGGCCGCCGGCGCAACTGGGCAAACTGCCTGACGTGGTGCAATGCCGCCGGCGCATCCGCGAGAAATTCGGCCTGGCCGACAATGTCAGGCTGTGCGTGGGCGTTGAACGGCTCGACTACACCAAGGGCATCCTCGATCGCTTCGACGCACTCGATGAGCTCCTGAAGCTTCGTCCGGAATGGATTGGAAAGGTGGCGTTGCTGCAGATCGCTGCGCCCAGCCGCGGCACCTTGCCCGCCTATCAGCAATTGTACGATGAGTGCCTGCGCCATGCCGAGGATCTCAACCAGCGTTATGGCCGCGAAGGCTACAAACCTATCCTTATGGTGACGGAACATCACTCGCAGGAGCAGGTCTACGAGATCTACCGCGCCGCCGATGTCTGCATGGTCACAAGCCTGCATGACGGCATGAACCTGGTCGCCAAGGAGTTTGTCGCGGCGCGCGACGACGAACAGGGCGTCCTGCTGCTCAGCATGTTCGCCGGCGCTTCCAAGGAGCTGCTCGAGGCGCTGATCGTCAACCCCTATGACGCGGCGACGATGGGCGACGCCTTGCTGCAGGCCCTGACCATGTCGCAGGAGGAGCAGCGCCAACGCATGCAGCGCATGCGCGAGATCGTTCGCGACAACAATGTCTATCGATGGGCGGGCAGTATGCTGCTCGATGCAGCGCGCCTGCGCAAGCGCGTTGCGGTCGATCGTGCCGTCGGCGCGGCTCCCGCGGCGCCTGGCAACGTGATATCGTTGCTCGACCGCAAACGGGTGGCGGCGCTGTGATGCCGGTATCGCCAAACCTGCCGGCACCGGCTCTTCCGCAAGGGCCATGGGCCCTGTTCCTGGATATCGACGGCACGCTTCTCGAACATGCCGCGCATCCCGACGCGGTGGTCGTCGGCGATGAGCTACGCGCGCTGCTGGCAAGCCTCGAAGCCCGATTGGATGGAGCGTTGGCGTTTATCACGGGTCGATCGATCGCCGCCGTCGACAATCTCTTCCAGCCGCTCAGACTGCGCGCCGCCGGTCTCTATGGCCTCGAACACAGGCTGGCGCGTGACGGCCCGGTCGAGGCCGCCGGCGAGCCGGCCGACATTGCCGCACTTGCCCAGGAAATCGAGGCCGAACTGGCCAACGCCAATGTCTATATCGAGCGCAAGGGGCCGATCCTGGCCATTCACACGCGCGCGGCGCCGCATTTGCTGCAGCGCGCGACACAGCTGGTCGAACAGGCGCTGGGCAGGCTGCCAGCGGGATATAGGGTGCTTGCCGGCAATGCCGGGGTCGAACTGATGCCGCTGGAGGCGGCGAAGGGAGCGGCTATAAGGCGCTTCATGGAAGAGCCGGCTTTCAGCGGACGGCGCCCCGTATTCCTTGGCGACGACACTTCAGATGAAAACGGCTTCGAAGTCGTCAATGAAATGGACGGCGTCTCGGTGCGCATCAAACCACGCGGACCGACCGCCGCGCGCCATGCGCTAGCCGGTGTCGAGGAGGCGCTGGTCTGGCTCGATGCCGCGAACCACAGCAATGCGGAGAAATCGGCCGGTCTGGTCGCGACATGAAAATCGGAGGAGCCGGCAATGACCCAATTCACCAGCCTCATCCGCGAGATCATGCCCAGCTGGCTACGCCGGCGCTCGCGCCGGAACGTGCAAGAGAGAGAGCCAGGCTTCGATCCGTCGCGCCCGGAGGATGCCGACATGGTCTGGCGCGGCATCGTCGAAAAGGATCTCTTTGGAGCCAACACGCCGGACTATGCGGAAACCCTGGAGAAAGAAACCAATCGCCACTGACGGTTGGTTAGTTCTCGAAGAGCAGTGAAACGTTGCCGCCGGCATGGCGTTCGAGCCGGCCGGCGAGATCGAGTTCCAGCAGCACCATGAAAACCTGGGCCGGATGCAGGCCGGTATGGCGGATGATCTCGTCGACCGGCACCGGAGTCGGTCCCAGTGCCTGGATCACCTTGGCACGGTCGCTCTCGCCGGGTGGCGGTGTGGCCGAAAAGTCGGGCGGGTCTTCGAACGGCGGCATCTCGGGCGCCCGCATGCCGGTCAGCGGCGCGATCGCCCTGGAAATGTCCGACGCCTCGGTGACCAGCGTGGCGCCGTCCTTGAGCAGGCCGTTGGTGCCGGCCGCGCGAGGGTCAAGTGGCGACCCGGGCACCGCGAAAACCAGCCGCCCCATCTCGCCGGCAAGCCTGGCGCTGATCAAGGAACCCGAGCGCTGCGCCGCCTCGATCACCGCCAGCCCGAGAGCAGCACCCGCGACAAGGCGGTTGCGGCGCGGGAAATCCTGGGCGCGCGGCTGCCAGCCGAACGGCATTTCCGAGATGACGGCTCCACGCTCGGCGATTTCGTCGCACAGGCCGGCATTTTCAGGCGGGTAGGGCAGGTCGAGGCCTCCCGCCAGGACACCGATCGTGCCGGTCGCAAGACTGCCTTGGTGCGCCGCGGTGTCGATGCCGCGCGCCAGGCCGGAGACGATCGCATAGCCGTCGCGGCCAAGATCGGCAGCCAGCATGCGTGCCATCTTGATGCCGGCGAGCGATGCGTTGCGGGCGCCGACGATGGCGATCCCCGGCAGCCGGAACACGCTGGCATTGCCCTTGACCGCCAGCAGCGGCGGCGGGTGGTCCATGCCGCGCAGCAGCGGCGGATAGTCTGCTTCGCCAATGCCGACGAAGCGGGCACCGGCCCGCCGGGCTGCCTCCATCTCGGCTTCTCCTTCGGCAATCGAAGGAATGCGGGCGATCCGATTGGCGCCGCCCGAAATCATCAGTTCCGGCAGCACTTCCAGCGCGACCTCGGCCGAACCGAAGCGGTTGATCAGGTCGCGGAAGGAGGCAGGGCCAACGTTCTGGGTGCGAATCAGCCGCAGCCAGCTCAGCCGCTGCCGGTCGCTGAGGCGCGGCCCGGCGGCCGGCTCGCTCACCGCGGTGGCGTGCTCGCTCACCCCTTGGCTCCGATCTTGCCCTCGGTCCCGGCAAGCAGGCGCGAAATGTTCTCCCGGTGCTTGATGAAGACGATGATGCTCATCACCACGAACAGCAGGGCAACCTGCGGCGTGCTCAGGACATAAAGCGCGATCGGCACGACGACGGCCGCCGTCAATGCGGCAAGCGAGGAGAAGCGGAGCAGGAAAGCCATTACCAGCCAGACGACGGCGAAGATCAGCGCCACTTGCCAGGCAAGCCCGATCAGCACGCCGAGATAGGTGGCGACACCCTTGCCGCCCTTGAAACCCAGCCAGGCTGGGAAGAGATGGCCGAGAAAGGCGCCGAAACCAGCCCAGACCGCGGTTTCAGGCGCAAAGTGGGCTGCTATCAGCACGGCGGCCGTGCCTTTCAGCGCATCGAGCAGCAATGTCGCGGCGGCAAGTCCCTTGTTGCCTGTGCGCAGGACATTGGTGGCGCCGATATTGCCCGACCCGATCTTGCGTACGTCGCCGAGGCCGGCGGCGCGTGTCAGCAACAGGCCGAAGGGGATGGAGCCCAAGAGATAGCCGAACACCAACGCCAGGATTGGACCGTAAGTCATTGTTTCCCCCGCAAGTTCTCTGGGTCGGCCAGGCCGGCGCGATGCGCCGCGGCTGGCTCAGATCGAGAACACTGTGCGGCCCGCGACCAGCGTTTGCAAGACCTTGCCCTGCAGGCGCGCGCCTTCGAAACAGGTGTTTTTCGAGCGCGAACGAATGCCGCCCTCGCTGACGATCCACGGCTCGTCGAGGTCGACCAGCACGAGATCGGCCATTGCGCCCGGCTTCAGCGTGCCGCCGGATAACCCGAACAGCCTTGCCGGCGCGGTGGAGAGCGTCTCGATCAGCCGCAGCAATGGCACGTCGCCATTGTGGTAGAGCCGCAAGGCCGCGCCGAGCAATGTCTCCAGCCCGATGGCGCCGGCGGCTGCGTCGGCGAAGGGCAGGCGCTTGGTGTCGACATCCTGCGGATCGTGCGAGGAGACGATGATGTCGACCGTGCCGTCCCTGACCGCCTCGATCATCGCCAGCCGGTCTTCCTCGGCGCGCAACGGCGGCGTCAGGCGGAAAAAGGTGCGGTATTCGCCGACGTCGTTTTCATTGAGCGACAGATTGTGGATCGACACGCCCGACGTCACATCGGCGCCATCGGCCTTCGCCCGGGTCACGGCTGCCGCTGCCATCGCTGTCGAGATCTTCGCCGCGTGGTAGGAACCGCGCGTCAGGCGCGCCAGGGCAAGATCGCGCTCGAGCGGAATGGACTCGGCTTCCCGCGGTATGCCGGAAAGGCCAAGCCAGCTCGCGTAGAGGCCCTCGTTCATCACGCCGGCCGAAGCGAGGTCGGCATCCTGCGTCTCATGCACGATGGTGGCCCCGAAATCGCGCGCATAAGTCAGCGCGCGGCGCATCACCAGCGCGCTCGATATGGTGTGGCGGCCGTCGGTGAAAGCGACCGCGCCGGCCTCCCGCAACAGGCCGAATTCGGTCATCTCGCGGCCATCGAGGCCTTTGGTGATCGCCGCCGCGGGGAAGATGTTGACGACGGCCGTGTCCTTGGCGGTGCGCAGCACGAACTCGACCAGCGCCACATTGTCGATCACCGGGTCGGTGTCGGGCATCATGACGACGGAGGTGACGCCGCCGGCCGCCGCGGCGAGGCTTGCCGAAGCGATGGTTTCACGATGCTCGCCGCCCGGCTCTCCGATGAAGACGCGGCCGTCGATAAGGCCTGGAATGATCGTCTTGCCGGCGCAGTCGATTATTATGGCACCCTCGGGCGCGCCCTGGTTCAGCGCCGCCTTGCCTGCGGTCGCGATCTTGCGGCCATCGACGATCACGGAGCCGATCTCGTCGATGCCGCGCGAGGGGTCGACGATGCGGGCGCGTTCAAAGACGGTCGTGCTCATGCGCCTCGGCCCTCTTGACTACGCCCTTCTTGATTGCGGCGGGGGTCGAGCAGCGCTTCCATCACCGCCATGCGTACGGCGACGCCCATCTCCACCTGTTCCTGGATGACGCTTTGCGGACCATCGGCGATTTCCGAGGCGATCTCGACGCCACGATTCATCGGCCCGGGATGCATGACCAACGCATCGTCCTTGGCCGCCTTCAGCTTTTCGGCGTCGAGCCCGAAATAGCGGAAATATTCGCGCACCGAGGGCACGAAGGCGCCTTCCATCCGTTCGCGCTGCAGGCGCAGCATCATCACCACATCGGCGTCCTTCAAGCCTTCGGCCATGGAGCGGGTGACGATGACGCCCATCCTATCGATGCCGGAAGGCAGCAGCGTCGAAGGCGCGACGACCCGCACCTGCGCGCCGAGCGCGTTGAGCAGCATGATGTTGGAGCGCGCCACGCGCGAATGCAGGATGTCGCCGCAGATCGCCACGATCAGCTTCGACAGCGGACCCTTGGCGCGGCGGATGGTCAGCGCGTCGAGCAGCGCCTGTGTCGGATGCTCATGCGCACCGTCGCCGGCGTTGACCACCGAGCAGCCGACCTTCTGCGCCAGTAGGGCGGCCGCACCCGCCGACTGGTGGCGGATGATCAATATGTCGGGCCGCATGGCGTTCAGCGTCATGGCCGTGTCGATGAGCGTCTCGCCCTTCTTCACCGAGGAGCTTGCCACCGACATGTTCATGACATCGGCACCCAACCGTTTTCCGGCCAGCTCGAACGACGACTGCGTCCGGGTCGAGGCCTCGTAGAAGAGGTTGATCTGGGTGCGGCCGCGCAGCGTCGAGGTCTTTTTCTCGGATTGCCTGGAGATCGCGACCGCGCGATCCGCCCGGTCGAGCAAAAGCTCGATGTCGGCGGGCGAAAGGTCGCTGATGCCCAGAAGATGGCGGTGAGGGTAGAGTGGCAGGGACGAAGCGTCGGTCATCTCAAGGGGCTGCTATAGGGTGCGGATTTTGCGCCGGCAAGCGTCAGCTTTCGATTGAAGCCTTTCTCCCCGGTATTTTCGTCGCGCGGGTTGCACGGCTTGGCTATATCTAGCCGATGGCCTCGGATTCGTGGCTTTTCGACGATAAGGGCCTTTCTGCCGAAAGAAGGATTGGCTACCGAAAAAAGGATTGGGCGTGACCGACGACGTAACGAACCAGCCGCCGCCGCTTGCGGGCGGCAACGCCTGGCGAGGCGATCCGTTGCTGATCCAGCTCGCCGAGCGCTTTTCCGATCCGGTCCGCAAGGATTTGGACGGGCTCGGCCGTTTCGTCCTGACGCAGGAGGCGCAGGAACTGGCACGCCTCGCCAATGTCGAGACGCCGAAGCTCAGGACGCATGACCGCCAGGGACGGCGCATCGATCTTGTCGAGTTCCATCCGGCCTACCATGCCCTCATGCGCCGCTCGGTGGCAAACGGGCTGCACTCCTCGGTCTGGGAAAATGGCGATGCCGAGATCGGCCGCCGCCATCAGGTGCGTGCCGCCCGTTTCTACCTGACCGCCGAGCTCGAGACCGGGCATCTTTGCCCCATCACCATGACCAGCGCCTCGCTTGCCGCCCTGATGGCCAGTCCAAAGCTGTTCCGCGAATGGGCGCCGCGCGTGACGACGCGCAAATACGACCAGAGCCAGAAGCCGCCGGTCGACAAGACCGGACTGACGCTCGGCATGGGCATGACCGAGAAACAGGGCGGCACCGATGTGCGCGCCAATGTGACCAGGGCCGAGCGGGCCGGCAGCGGTTTTTATCGCCTGACCGGCCACAAATGGTTCATGTCGGCGCCGATGTCGGACGCCTTCCTGGTGCTCGCGCAGGCGCCGGAAGGCCTGTCCTGCTTCCTGGTGCCGCGCGTCCTCGGCGACGGATCTGGCAATGGCTTCCGCTTCCAGCGGCTGAAGGACAAGCTCGGCAACCGCTCCAACGCGTCCTCCGAGGTGGAATTCGTCAACGCCATCGGCGAGATGGTCGGCGAGCCCGGCGCCGGCGTGAAGACGATCATGGACATGGTCACCTTGACGCGGCTCGACTGCGCGGTGGCATCGTCGGCGATCATGCGGGCAGGGCTGGCCGAAGCAGTCCATCATGCCCGTCATCGCCAGGTGTTCGGCTCACCGTTGATCGAGCAGCCGCTGATGCAGCGTGTGCTGGCCGACATGGCGCTCGATGTCGCCGCCGCTACCGCGCTGTCGTTTCGGCTGGCGCGCTCCTTCGACGAGGCGGCGAGCGATCGCGGCGAGGCGGCGTTTGCCCGCGCCATGACGCCGGTCGTCAAATACTGGGTCTGCAAGATCGCGCCGCCGCTGCTTTACGAGGCAATGGAGTGCCTTGGCGGCAATGGTTATGTCGAGGAGGCGCCGCTCGCCCGCTATTACCGCGAGGCGCCGGTCAACGCGATCTGGGAAGGGTCGGGCAATGTCATGGCGCTCGACGTTCTGCGCGTGCTCGGCCGCGCGCCTGGCCTGTTCGAGGAAGTGTTGGCCGGCATCGACCGCGACCTCGGCGCAGGCGGGCGCGGCACGATCGGCGTGCTGAAGGCGGCGATGCAGGTCGCATCGACCGACGAGGGATCGGCCCGGCTGCTCACGGAACAACTGGCGCTGTCGGCCGCGGCGGCGGAACTACGCCGGCTGGGGGCAGGGCGGATTGCCGATGCCTTCGTCGAGACGCGCCTGGCCGGCCAGTGGCGCAACACCTATGGCATGCTCGATGCGCGCCACGACGCGCGCATGATCATCGACACGCTCTATCCGCCGGTGAATTGAACCCGTAGGCGGCGCATCGCCGGGTCCGGGAGTGCTGATCGCGCGCCTGTGGACCGCCGTTAACCTTAACAAATGGTTTCCGTTGCGGCGACGGACGCCAAAGCCCACTGTCGTTCCTGTCGAAGCAGGAATCATGATGCGACACGTATTGACCTCGTTTTTGTCCGTGCATTGGGCGATCGTTTTCGCCCTGCTCGCGCTGATCTGCATGGATGGGGACCGCGGCGTGGCGGCGGCTCTTGGCGTGCTCGGCGTGACGATCGAAAGTGCGCGCTTCGTCGACCTGAAGAACATCGTCGTGGTCGCGCCGCTGGCAACCGCATTGCTGGTCGTGTCGGTGCTGTTTTTCTGGGCCTTCGTCGATACGCTCATCAACGACGGGATCAGCCCGGGTGCAGACAGTGTGGTGCGCATCGCCTTCATCTCCGCGTCCGGTGTCCTGTCGATCATCCTTGTCGGCGGTGCGGCGCAAGGCATCAACGGTCTGTTCATGGTGGTCGCCGTGCAACTGGCGGCACTTCTGGCCTCCTATGTCGCAATGCTCGCCGAGCGGCGCTCGGCGGCCGTGTCGGACGACGCCGACTTCCGCGCCACGGCGCACAGCATGGCCAAGGCAGCGGCCCACAACTCGCTGCTCTCCCTGATATCGGGCCGCAACCAGACCGGGCCCAAAGGGAAGGGTGGCCGCTGATGCGCTACATCTTCGCATTGTGGGCGGGTCCGATGGCGCTGTTCTGGGGCTGGTTCTACCTGTCGCTCAACGACATGAATTTCGGCTATGTCATGCTGACCCGGCAGCTGCACGATTTCGTGTTCCAGCTCTATGGCCAGATGCTCGGCATCGATCCGGCAATCATCCCCGGCATGGTGGCAAAGGCCTGCATCTTCGACGGGTTTCTGCTGATGGCGATATGGGCGTTTCGCCGCCGTCGCGAAATCCTGGATTGGGTCAAGCGGCGCTGGGCGGGTCCGGTTCCGTTCGATCGGATGCAGCGAGCGACTGAAGCCGGTCCAAAACTCCCTGCAGAATAAAGGCGGCCGCCGCCGAATCGATCTTGCCGGCGCGTTTGGCGCGCGAGAAATCCATCTCGATCAATGTCCTTTCGGCCGCGACCGTCGACAGCCTCTCATCCCAGAACACGAAGGGCAGGTCGCTGAGCTGTGCCATGTTGCGCACGAAGGCGCGCGATTTCTGGGCGCGGGGACCTTCCGACCCGTCCATGTTGATCGGCAGCCCGATCACCACCGCACCGGCGTTCTCCTTCTTCAGCAAGGCCAGAAGGACTGCGGCATCGAGTGAGAATTTCCTCCGGATGATGACCGGGCGCGGATGCGCGAAGGAGAACCCCCGGTCCGAAACCGCGACGCCGATCGTCTTGTCGCCGAGATCGAGCCCCGCCAGCGTCCTGCCATCGGCGAGCCGTGCCGGCAATTGCTCAATCGTGATGACAGCCAACGGTTTTCCTTTGTCTTTTTCAGCACCGCGTGTTCTTCCGGATGCCCGGCGGACACTATACCCTTTGATATCGAGTTGATCTCAGGGCCATCGGCCTTCTATCCTCTGGCACGGTAAAAATCGAGGAATGCATTCATGAAACTGACCTGGTACGGCCATTCGGCTTTCCGCATCGAAACCGGCGACGCCAAGATCCTCATCGACCCCTATCTGATTGGAAATCCGTCATGGACGGGGGGCTGGGAAGGGCCGGCGGAGGGGATCACGCATGTGCTGCTGACGCACGGGCACAGCGACCACATCAGCGGTGCGCTGGAAGTGCTCGGCAAAAGCGGCGCCCAGCTGGTCGCGAATTTCGAGATCTGCATGTATCTGGTCGGCAAAGGCATCAGCGACAAGAAGATCAATCCCGGCAATATCGGCGGCACGGTCGATTGCGGCGGCTTCACCACGACATTCGTCCAGGCGCTGCACTCCTCCTCGTTTGGCGAAGACGGTGGCAGGAACGTCTATCTCGGCAATCCGGGCGGGCTGGTTCTGCATTTCCCGGAAGACAGCACGCTCTACCACATGGGCGACACCGACATCTTTTCCGACATGGCGCTGATCAACGAGCTGCATGAGCCGAAGATCGGCATCGTGCCGATCGGCGACCGCTTCACCATGGGCGGTGCGGTCGCGGCACTTGCCTGCCGCCGCTTCTTCAAGTTCGACACGGTTGTTCCTTGCCACTTCGGGACCTTTCCGATGATCGATCCGACGCCCGAAAAATTCGAGGCCGGCCTGGAAGGGTCCGGCGTGAAGGTTGCGTTGCCGAAAATCGGCGAGACGATTGCGATCTAGAAACGGCCAAAGCGGAACAAATCCATGGCGTTGGGGCGATCTCTTTGCGTGTCGATGTTTGTCGCGGCATCGCCCGCGCTTGCCGCAGATGATTTCATTGAAGGGGTTTATCTCCGGTCGGAAGAACTTTGCGCCCAGGCAAAGAAAGACACGCTGCAGACACTGATCGACACCGGCAACATCGTGCTTTCGGCGCACGGCCTGCAAGGTGTTGAATACAATTGCGAGTTCCTGCAGGTCAGCAAGGCGACGCGCTCTCCAAGCTGGGCGGTGACGGCGATCTGCCAGGAACCGGGCTATGTCTTTCCTGATGTCCTGTCGGTGACGCAGACCAGCCCGACGCAGATCGACCTCGTGTCGGTTCGGCCCATCGACGACGAAAGCGAGGCGAGCGGCAACAGCGGCAGCTACTATCTATGCGAGGGCGTTGCGCTGCCATGACGATACAGGGCCGTGTAAGATCGCTTCTTGGCGGTAAGCGGCCTGTGTTCCGAAGACTGGAACTGCATGTCGCGCATGGCTGCAACCTGTCGTGCGAAAGTGGACCCGGCGCTACGAAGGTTTCGGCAATGCCATGACGCCTTTCGATGATGGCGATCCTCGTTCCAGCTGGGAAATCTGCCCTGCTCGCCACTGCAAGCAGTTGCATGACGGGCAGATCTGGAAATGCGCGCCACTGGCCTATCTGCCGATGCAGAAGGGAAAGTACCGGCTGTCCGAGAAGTGGGACCCGTATCTCGCCTACCAGCCGCTCGATCCCGGTTGCTCCAATGCCGAACTGCAGGCGTTCGCCGCACTGGAGGATGAGGCTGCTTGCGGCATGTGCCCGGCAAAGCAGCGCTTTTTCGAATTGCCCAATCCGTTGCGCCGCCCCAAGGATCGGGCCAGCGCTTCCGCAGCCTAGCATTGCTTCCGATACGATGCATGTTGCGTGCCGCGCGCGGCGCCGCTATAGCCCGGACTGGTTTTTCCCCGAGGCAAATACATGTCCGTTGATCTTCAGACAGTGAAGCGCGTCGCGCGTCTCGCCCGCATCGCGGTGAGCGAAGAGGATGCAGAACGCATGACCGGCGAGCTGAACGCCATCCTTGGCTTTGTCGAACAGCTCAACGAGGTCGATGTTTCCGGCGTCGAGCCGATGACCTCGGTGACGCCGATGGAGATGAAGAAGCGCGGCGATGTCGTCACCGACGGCAACAAGGCGGCCGACATCGTCGCCAACGCGCCGGCCACCGAAGAGAATTTCTTTCTCGTACCGAAGGTCGTGGAGTAGGGGCCGATGGCAATCGAGATCGCCGTCGAGACGCCGCTGCAGGACGATGTGCGCGGCCTGGTCAAGGAACTCAACGAGACCTTGCTCGAACTGACGCCGCCGGAGCACTGCTACCACATGACGGTCGAGCAGATGGCCGGCCAGGACACGACCGTTTTCATCGCCCGCGACAACGGTGTCGCCATTGGCTGTGGCGCGCTGAAGCGCCATGGCGATGCCATCGGCGAGGTCAAGCGCATGTACACGCGGCCTTCGCATCGCGGCCGCAAGATCGGCGCCGGTATCGTCGAGCGGGTCGAGGCGTTGGCGCGGCAGGAAGGACTGAAGCGGCTGGTGCTGGAGACGGGCGATCGTCATCCCGCGGCATGGACCGTCTACGAACGTGCCGGGTTCTCGCGCTGCGGCCCGGTGCTGGATTATCCCGATTCCCAATGGTCGGTGTTTTACGAAAAGAGCCTTTGATGAGCGACCTCACCCGACTGACGATTTCGCAGGCCCGCGCCAAGCTGCGCGGCAAGGAAATCACCGCGACCGAGATCACCGACGCCTATCTCTCGGCGATCGATCGCGCCAATCCGGCGCTCAATGCCTATGTGGCGGTGACCGGCGACAAGGCGCGCGACATGGCCAAGGCGTCCGACGCCAGGCTGGTCAAGGGCGAGGGCGGCGCGCTGGAAGGCATTCCGCTGGGGATCAAGGATCTGTTCGGCACCGACGGTGTCCACACCCAAGCCTGCAGCCATGTGCTCGACGGCTTCAAGCCGCGCTATGAATCGACCGTCACCGCCAATCTGTGGGCCGACGGCGCGGTCATGCTGGGCAAGCTCAACATGGACGAATTCGCCATGGGCTCGTCCAACGAGACTTCATATTACGGCCCGGTCATCAATCCGTGGCGGCGTTCGCGCCTCGACACGGTGGTGATGCCGACGACGCATCAGGGCGACGGCGGCTTCGTATCGGCCGGCGGCACGAAAACGCAGCGCACCCTGGACAATGCGCAGCTGGTGCCGGGCGGCTCTTCCGGCGGCTCGGCGACCGCCGTCTCGGCATTCCTGTGCGCCGGCGCCACGGCCACGGACACCGGCGGCTCGATCCGCCAGCCGGCCGCCTTTACCGGTACGGTCGGCATCAAGCCGACCTATGGCCGATGCTCGCGCTGGGGCATCGTCGCCTTCGCTTCGTCGCTCGACCAGGCCGGGCCGATCGCGCGCGACGTGCGCGATGCCGCGATCCTGCTTAAATCCATGGCCTCCGTCGATCCGAAGGACACCACTTCGGTCGACCGGCCGGTGCCCGATTATGAAGCGGCGATCGGCAAGCCGATCAAGGGCATGAAGGTCGGCATTCCCAAGGAATACCGCGTCGACGGCATGCCCGAGGAGATCGAGGCACTGTGGCAGAAGGGCATTGCCTGGCTCAGGGACGCCGGCGCCGAGATCGTCGACATTTCCCTGCCGCACACCAAATACGCGCTCCCGGCCTATTACATCGTGGCGCCGGCCGAGGCGTCGTCCAATCTAGCGCGCTATGACGGCGTCCGCTACGGCCTGCGCGTGCCGGGCAAGGACATCGTCGAGATGTATGAGAAGACCCGTGCCGCCGGCTTCGGCCGCGAGGTCAAGCGCCGCATCATGATCGGCACCTATGTGCTGTCGGCCGGCTATTACGATGCCTATTATCTGCAGGCGCAGAAGGTGCGTAACCTGATCAAGCGCGACTTCGAGAACGTCTTTGCCGCCGGCATCGACGTCATCCTGACCCCGGCGACGCCGTCCGCCGCCTTCGGCATCGCCGACGAAGACATGGCCGCCGATCCGGTCAAGATGTACCTCAATGACATTTTCACAGTCACCGTGAACATGGCCGGCCTGCCGGGCATTGCCGTGCCCGCCGGACTCGATCCCAAGGGGCTGCCGCTTGGCCTGCAGCTGATCGGCAGGCCGTTCGAGGAAGAGACGCTGTTCCAGACTGCCGCCGTCATCGAACAGGCGGCAGGCACGTTCCAGCCGGAGAAGTGGTGGTAACATGTCGCCCCCGTCTCGCATTTCCATCATCGAGACGGGATATGAACTGCTGATCACAAATCCGCCCAGGCGTTCAGCCATCAGGGTCGGCTTTCTTCTTCTCTCGATCGCAATCGTCGCCGTCACCACCAAATGGGGGCTGTTCGACAAATCGCCGGCAACGGTCGCGAGCGGCCTGTTCGGCCTGATGTCATTTCTGGCGATTGCCGGGTTTCTCGCATATTTTCTCGGCAAGGAGTTCATCTGGCTGGCATCGGGAGGCGAAACGCTGCGGATCGCGAAAGACACGATCGTCCGCGAAATCAGGGGCAGTCCGTTCCGTGATCGCGCCTTCCTCACATATAACGGGCAGCTCACTGCCGAGGTCCTGGAACACACCTATCCGACCGATGACACCGGACTGAAGGAAGTGGTTCGCTTGGCCACGGCAAGCGGGCCAATCTCGTTCGGACGGGAACTCGATCGTTCGGAGGCTGAGGCTGTTGCGGAAGCCGTCAGGCGCTTTGCCGCCCGCCGCACTCTAGGCAGATCGTAGGGGCAGATCGTAGGGGGAAAGCGTGTTCTACTATCTTTCCAAGATCCTGTGGTTCTTCATCCAGCCGCTCAACCTGACGATCTTCCTGCTTCTGGCGGGGCTGATCGCCGGGATGGTCGGTCGGCGTCGGCTGGCCGTCACCGGCAGCGTGCTCGCCTTCCTGATCCTTGCGCTGTCGGCCTGGACGTCGCTTGGCGCCATGATGCTCAATCCGCTGGAGGAACGCTTTGCACGGCCGCCGCTGCCGCAAAAGGTGGACGGCATCGTCGTGCTCGGCGGCGGGTTCGAGGGGGCCATCAACCTCACGCGCGGCGGCTATGAATTGAGCAGCAGCGGCGATCGCATGGTCGAGACCGCAATCCTCGCCCGGCGCTTCCCGCAGGCCAAGGTGGTCGTATCCGGCGGAAACGGTTCGCTTTTCCTTGATGGCGAGGGCGACGCCGACACCGCGCCCCGCCTGCTCGGCCCCCTGGGTGTATCGGCCGATCGTCTCGTCCTTGAGGACAAGTCCCGCAACACCTATGAAAACGCGGTCTTCAGCCGCAAGCTCGTCGAACCGAAGCCGGGCGAGACCTGGCTGCTGGTGACCTCCGCCTTCCACATGCCTCGGGCCAAGGCGCTGTTCGACAAGGCTGGTTTTCCAACCGTTCCGTGGCCGGTCGACTATCGCACCTCGGGCAAGGAAGGGGTCGGCCTGTTTCGCGACAATGCGGCCGATTCACTGGAGAATACGACCATGGCGATCCGCGAATGGATCGGGTTGTTCGCCTATTGGCTGTCCGGCCGCATCGACCGGCCTTTTCCGGCGCCGGGCGGCTGACCGATGACGGCGCGCCGCGCCGCCGAGAAGAACTGGCGCCGCACCAGCACGGCCAGCAGCAGAAGCGTCGACAGCACGAACACCACCGGATCGACGAACCAGCCGAGATAGCCGATCGAGAAGAAGACGCCGCGCAGGCCGGAGTTGAAATGCTTGCCGGCCAGCATGTTCATCTGCGCGGCGCGCCACACCGCCGTTTCGGTGACCGGGTTGCGCGAGGCTTCGCCATGCGGGATCGGCACCGCGCCGATCAGGATCGTGCAATAATTGAACAGCCGGTAGGCCCAGCCGAATTTGAAGAAGGAAAAGGCCAGGATCAGCACCAGTCCCAGCACCTTTATCTGAAAGGCCGAACGTGACGGCGCGCCGCCCAAAGGCAGGTCGCTCAGCACTTCGAGCACCCGGTCGGATGCGCCGAGCAGAGCAAAGCAGCCGCCGAGCGCGATCAGCGAACTGGAAGCGAAGAAGGCGGTTCCCTGCTGCAGGCCGCTCATGATGGCGGTGTCGACGATGCGGATCTCGCGCTCGGCCATGGTGCGCATCCAGGCCTCGCGTTGCGCGTTCATCGCCGTGGTCAGCGAGACGCGGCTGACCAGCCGGCCGTCGGAGGCGAGCGTGTGCAGCAGCCACGCGGCGAGGAAGAGACCCAACGCCGCGAGGTCGGCCGTCGAAAGATCGAGGGAATCGCGCATGAGCTGAATTTATCACATTCGGCGTGACCGCTTCGATCGCTGGTATAGAGCGATAGGCAACCGATGTCGCTGCCGGAGCAAACAAGGTCGGCAGGTGCCGCGCCGCGATTGTCAAAAGAGCGGAAACATCCTGGGAATTCCTATATGTAATCCTCGACGTGACCCAGGAGACAGCGTGTTCCTTTCGGTTTTCGACCTGTTCAAGATCGGCATCGGCCCCTCGAGCTCGCACACGATGGGTCCGATGACGGCCGCGCGGCGGTTTCTCGACGAGGTCGCGGGGGACGACTGGCCACGCCCCGCCGGCGCCAAGGTCGACCGCATCGGCGCCAGCCTGCATGGTTCGCTCGCCTATACCGGCATCGGCCATGGCAGCGACCGCGCCGTTATCTTGGGACTTGCCGGCCAGACGCCGCAAACGGTCGATCCGGACCGGGCCGACGAGATCGTCAGCCGCATCACCGCCGACAGATTGATTTCACCGCCCGGTCACCCCTCCTACCGTTTCGATCCGGCCACCGATCTTGTGCTCGACCGCAAGACGCCGCTCACGGGGCATGCCAACGGCATGGCGTTCTACGCCTATGACGCCGGCGGCCGCCTGCTGCTCAAGCGCATCTACTATTCGATCGGAGGAGGTTTCGTCGTTTCGGAAGAAGAGTTGCAGCGGATGAAAGCAAAGGGGTCGGTGACGACAGAGGGCAAGAAGGTGCCCTATCCCTTCAAGAATGCCGTCGAGATGCTGAAGATGGCGGCCAAGAGCGGGCTCTCCATCGCCGAACTGAAGCGCGTCAACGAGGAAACGCAAATGACGCGCGAGGAACTCGATGCCGGCCTCGACGCCATCTGGAGCGCCATGAAGGGTTGCATCGATCGTGGCCTCTCGCAGGACGGCATCATGCCAGGCGGGCTGAAGGTGCGGCGCCGCGCGCGCATGCTGCACGACAAGCTGCAGGAACAATGGCAGCAGAACCGGCCGAACCCCTTGCTCGCCAACGATTGGCTGTCGATCTACGCCATGGCGGTCAACGAGGAGAATGCGGCGGGCGGCCGCGTCGTCACCGCGCCGACCAATGGGGCCGCGGGCACGCTGCCGGCGGTGCTGCGCTACTGGCTACATTTCCACCCCGAGGCCGACCAGCCTAGCATCCGCGACTTCCTGCTGACGGCGGCAGCGGTCGGCGGCATCATCAAGACCAACGCCTCGATCTCGGGCGCCGAAGTCGGCTGCCAGGGCGAGGTTGGCTCTGCTTCGGCAATGGCCGCGGCTGGGCTGTGTGCCGTCATGGGCGGCACGCCCGAGCAGGTCGAGAATGCCGCCGAGATCGCGCTCGAACATCATCTCGGCATGACCTGCGATCCGGTCGGCGGGCTTGTGCAGGTGCCGTGCATCGAGCGCAATGCGCTGGGCGCGGTCAAGGCGGTGACCGCCGCGTCGCTGGCGATCAAGGGCGACGGCGTGCATTTCGTGCCGCTCGACGCGGCGATCGAGACCATGCGCCAGACCGGCCTCGACATGAACGAGAAGTACAAGGAAACCAGCCTTGGCGGTCTCGCCGTCAATGTCGTGGAGTGCTGAGGTTCTGGCCTAAACCGGCACTGTGGAGAAGTCCGTCAGGCCGTTGACGTCCCGGCGCTCCGGACTAACCTTAGCGGATGGCTCTCAACCTCCTAAAATTGTGCGTCGGCTGCGACAGCGTCGAGGATCTCGAGGAATGGATCGAGTTCCGTCTCGACGAACGGCGCCGGGCCGGTGATCCGGTCGAACACTGGCACACGACCCGCATGGTGCCGACGCGTGGGCAAGAGGTCACCGATGGCGGCTCGCTCTACTGGGTGATCAAGGGCAATGTGCAGTGCCGCCAGCTGATCACCGAGATCCGGCCGTTCACCGACGACGAAGGTATCGGCCGCTGCCATTTGATGCTCGACCCGCGGGTCATTCGCACCGACTGGCAGCCGCGCCGGGCGTTTCAGGGCTGGCGCTATCTGAAGCCGTCGGATGCGCCGGCTGATCTCGGCAAAGGCAAGGCCGGGCTGGTGGAGATGCCGCCGAAGCTAAGGCGTGAGCTTGCCGATCTCGGTTTGCTCTAAAGCGCGTCGCGCTGAAACGGATTCATGCGGCGCGCTCTGGGTCTGAGTTCACTTTTGAGCGGCATGCTCTAGCCGTCCGCTGGCCCTCCATCTTGCTTCGTGCTGGACTTGCAAGCGGCGATACAACGCCACATCTTGAAATTCATGCGCGATGAAAAGCTGTCGAAGTCGACAAGGGCCGCCGCGTTGGCTGGGCCAACGCCCTCTTGCTATCGGAGGGAGGCCATGATTCCGGCGCAGAAAAAGTGTTGAAGGAAGTGACGCGGCTGTCCAGGCGGGCAGGGAATCCGCGGGGCGGTGGGAAATGTTAGGCGCTATTATCGTCCTGGTCGCATTGCTTCTGGTGCTGCTGATGGTAGCCACGGCGTTTCTTCGCGCCGATCCGGCCAGGCTCGCCAGCTCGACGAGAACATTGGGGCCGATCCTGCTGGCCTTGGTGGGCGGCGCCGTGCTGCTGGTCGGGCGCAGCGGGATCGGCGGCATCATCCTGTTCGCGGCGATCGGCTGGTATGGCGCCACGCGCGCAGGCCGGCCAAATGCCAAGCCTGGAAAACGCTCGACAGTGCGGACAGCGGCACTCGAGATGGAACTCGATCACAATTCGGGCGGTCTCGAAGGACTGGTCCTGGCCGGCCGCCATGACGGCAAGATGCTTGGCGCCATGGGTCTTTCGGAATTACAGCATCTCTACCGCGAACTCTCCGGCGATCCGGAGAGCAGGCAGTTGCTAGAGACGTATCTTGACGGCAGATTTCCCGTCTGGCGCAAAAACATTGAGACGAACGGTGGCGAAGGGCTGGGTGTTGCGCCAGGTCCTGGCGCCATGACTAAGGAGGAGGCCTACAAGGTCCTTGGTCTTGAAGCGGGGGCCGCCGCGGCGGATGTCCGCAAGGCGCACCGCCGCCTGATGCAGCGCCTGCACCCCGACATCGGCGGCACGTCTTTCCTGGCGGCGCGAATCAACGAAGCCAAGGACGTCTTGCTCTCCAATCACAATTAGTCTCCTTCGACGCAAAAATTTTCCGGGAGATTGTGTGCTACCCCGTCCTATTGCTGGACGGCGTAGCACTCGATGCTCTTCTTCTTCAAAGCGGTGCAGGCCTTCCAGGCAGCGGTCTTCGAACCGAAGCCGCCGAACCGCGCGCGATAGTAGGTGACGCCATCCTTGTCGAAGGCGACGGTGAAGCCGGCGGCATCGGCCAGCACCTTGGGCGCCTGCTTGCTGGTCTTGTCGAGGAAGGCCTGGGCTTCGGACTGCTTGGGCGAGGAAGCGACCTGGATGGCCCAGCCCGAGGGCACCGATGCGGTGTTGACCGGATCGACCGCGGGTGCAGGCGCGGGCGTCGGCTCGGCATAGGCGGCCACGACCTGTGCGGTGGCGACCTTGGGGGCGGAGACGATGACCGTCTTCACCTTCTTGGCCGGAACGACCAGCTTGGGTTCTTCGACCGTGGCGTCGTCCTCCGCGCTGCTGTCCTCGGCATTGCTGTCGCCCTGCGCGACGGTCGCGTCTTCGGAGACGGCCGTATCGTCACTTGCAACAGCCACCGGCTTTTCGTCCGGTGTCGGCGCGTCGTGCTTGGGCAGCAGGACCTTGGCCAGCGCCCTGATCGGATTGCTATCAGCCTTGGCGACCAGATCGCCGCCGCCGCGGGTAGAAGCCCTCGGCAAATAGGTGTTGATCAGAGCCGCCATCTGGTTGTCGCGGCTGCCGCCAGATGTGCCGCCCATGACGACGGCAACGAGGCGGCGATTGCCGTCTGACACGGACGAGACGAGATTGAAGCCGGAGGCGCGTGTGTAACCGGTCTTGATGCCGTCGACGCCTTTGATGCGCCCGAGCAGGCGGTTGTGACCGTTGATGCGCTGGCGGCCATAGAGGAAGGACCGCTGCGAGAAATAGCCGTAATATTGGGGGAAATGCTCACGCAGTGCGATGCCGAGCGTCGCCATGTCGCGCGCGGTGGTGAACTGGCCGGGGTCGGGCAGGCCGTTGGCATTGCGGAACACGGTGCCGTTCATGCCGAGCTGACGCGCCTTCGCCGTCATCATGCGGGCAAAATTGGTTTCGTTGCCGCCAATCATTTCGCCAAGCGCGGTTGCCGAGTCGTTGGCCGACTTGGTGACTATCGACAGAATGGCGGTGTCGACCGTGACCGAACCGCCCGGCTTCACGCCGAGTTTCGTTGGCGCCTCGGCGGATGCCTTGGCCGAAAACACGACAGGCGTGTTCCTGCTGATCTTGCCCTTCGCCAGAGCTTCGAAGGTCAGGTAAAGCGTCATCATCTTGGTCAGCGATGCCGGATAGCGCCTGCCGTTGGCATCCGCGGAGTACAGCACCTTGCCGGTCTTGGCGTCCACGACAATGGCCGCCTGCCGCGCCGCCAGCGACGAGGCAACGTCAGCGCAAACGAATGTCAGCGCCAAGGCGAAGACCATGATCGCTTTGAGGGGGGAGGTGGATCTGGAAACGATGCCCAACAACGCCTTACGCACTGATATTTACCTTGAATTCTTCGTTGCGCTGGAGGCGGCAAAGGGTCCTGCCGCACTTTCAGCCAAGCTAGCGGGGCAGCGTTACCAATCCGTTTATGGTAACCGGCGCGTTCACCATTTTCTTCGGGCTTGAAACTCACTTTATTTGACTTTTAGGCATTGCCTGTGCAGGCGGGCTCTGAACGCAGGCGAAATATTGACTTTTGTGCGGCGCACAATATATTCTAGTGCATTGCACAAGGGCGCCCCGAAGAAGGACGCCTCAACCGTCAAGGGAATCGCGAAATGACCCAGACCTATGAGGACTTCAGCAAATACGGCAAAGAGTTTGCCGACACCGGATTGAAGAGCTTCGCTTCGCTCTCCAAGGGTGCTCAGGCGATCGCCACCGAGGCCGGCGAATACACCAAGAAGAGTTTCGAAGCCGGCAGCGCCGCTGCCGAGAAGCTGCTCTCTGCCAAGTCGCTCGACAAGGCGATCGAGATCCACACAGACTATGCCAAGCAGTCCTACGAGGCGTTCGTCGCCGAGGCCACCAAGATCGGCGACCTCTATGCCGAACTCGCCAAGGAAGCCTACAAGCCGTTCGAATCGATCGTTGCCAAGGCGAAGTAATTTCGCCCGGGCGAGGTAATTCGCCTTACGACGACAGCGAGATCCGGCCCTTTGGGTCCGGCACAAGACCCGGTCGCGCGAGCGCGGCCGGGTTTTTTCATGTCGATTTGCTATCCAGCGCCTCGCGCCCCTTCACGATTGCGAAAATCCGCGAAGTTTGGTCACCTAGCCATATTGTCAGCTAACCAGAAGGGCTTAAAATCGTCCATCGAACACCTACATGTTGAGCTCGCATGAGGATTCGAAAGAGGCAGGATTACGTGACGATCGGTTTGACTGCCACGACACAGGTGGCGCGGATGCAAAACGGCGGCGGCGACGGCAATGAGGCCGGCCGCGGGACGGCCGTCATCACGCGCACAAAAACCAAGACCAAGAAGCCTAGCCTTTACCGGGTTCTCATTCTCAACGACGACTACACTCCGATGGAGTTCGTGGTTCACGTGCTGGAGCGTTTTTTCCAGAAGGACCGCGAAGCTGCCACACGCATCATGCTTCATGTTCACAATCATGGGGTGGGCGAGTGCGGGGTCTATACATTCGAGGTGGCCGAGACCAAAGTGTCCCAGGTCATGGATTTCGCCCGACAGAATCAGCATCCGCTGCAATGCGTGATGGAGAAGAAGTGAGGTAACATGCCGGCTTTCTCCCAAGGCCTGGAAAAGGCGCTTCACCAAGCGCTGACGCTCGCCAATGAGCGGCACCATGAATATGCAACCCTTGAACACCTGCTGCTCGCGCTGATCGACGACACCGAGGCGGCCGCCGTCATGCGCGCCTGCAACGTCGATCTCGACGAGCTCAAGCACACCGTTCTCACCTATATCGACACCGAGCTCGACAACCTGGTCACCGGTTACGACGAGGATTCCAAGCCGACCGCCGGTTTCCAGCGCGTCATCCAGCGCGCGGTCATCCACGTGCAGTCGTCGGGCCGCGAGGAAGTGTCGGGCGCCAACGTGCTCGTTGCCATCTTCGCCGAGCGCGAGAGCCATGCCGCTTATTTCCTGCAGGAACAGCAGATGACCCGCTACGACGCGGTCAACTATATCTCGCACGGCATCGCCAAGCGCCCTGGCGCTTCCGAGACGCGTTCGCCGCGCGGCGCCGATGACGAGCAGGGCGGCCAGAACGGCGCCGAGCCGCAAGAGGAAGGCGGCAAGAAGAAGCAGCAGCAGGATGCGCTGACCGCTTATTGCGTCAACCTCAACAACAAGGCCAAGGCCGGCAAGATCGATCCGCTGATCGGCCGCGAGTCGGAGATCAACCGCACCATCCAGGTGCTGTGCCGCCGCTCCAAGAACAATCCGCTCTATGTCGGCGACCCCGGCGTCGGCAAGACGGCGATCGCCGAAGGCCTCGCCAAGCGCATCGTCGAAGGCGATGTTCCCGAAGTGCTGCACAATGCCACCATTTTCGCGCTCGACATGGGCACGCTTCTGGCCGGCACGCGCTACCGCGGTGATTTCGAGGAACGGCTAAAGCAGGTCGTCAAAGAACTCGAGGATTATCCGGGTGCCGTGCTGTTCATCGACGAGATCCACACCGTGATCGGTGCCGGCGCCACTTCGGGCGGCGCCATGGACGCGTCGAACCTGTTGAAGCCGGCGTTGTCGTCGGGTGCGATCCGTTGCATCGGCTCGACCACCTACAAGGAGTTCCGCCAGTTCTTCGAAAAGGACCGTGCCCTGGTGCGGCGCTTCCAGAAGATCGACGTCAACGAGCCGACCATCGAGGATGCCATCGAGATCATGAAGGGCTTGAAGCCCTATTTCGAGGAGTTCCACAAGGTCCGCTACACGAGCGAAGCCATCAAGGCCTCGGTCGAGCTGTCGGCGCGCTACATCAACGACCGCAAGCTGCCGGACAAAGCGATCGACGTGATCGACGAAACCGGCGCCTCGCAGATGCTGGTGCCGGAAGCCAAGCGTAAGAAGACGATCGGCATCAAGGAGATCGAGGCAACGATCGCCACCATGGCCCGCATCCCGCCGAAGACGGTTTCGGCCGATGACGAGAAGGTGCTGCAGGGCCTCGACATCGAGCTGAAGCGCGTTGTCTACGGCCAGGACACCGCGATCACCGCGCTGACCTCGGCGATCAAGCTGGCCCGTGCCGGCCTGCGCGAACCGGAGAAGCCGATCGGCTCCTATCTGTTCTCGGGGCCTACCGGCGTCGGCAAGACCGAAGTGGCCAAGCAGTTGGCCGCCTCGCTCGGCGTCGAGCTGATCCGCTTCGACATGTCGGAATATATGGAACGCCACACCGTTTCGCGGCTGATCGGCGCGCCTCCCGGCTATGTCGGCTTCGACCAGGGCGGTCTTTTGACCGATGGCGTCGACCAGCATCCGCACTGCGTGCTGCTGCTCGACGAGGTCGAGAAGGCGCATCCGGACCTGTTCAACATCTTGTTGCAGGTCATGGACCACGGCAAGCTGACCGACCATAACGGCAAGCAGATCGACTTCCGCAATGTCATCCTGATCATGACCACCAATGCGGGCGCGTCCGATGCGCAGCGCGCGGCGATCGGTTTCGGGTCGACCAAGCGTGAAGGCGACGATGTCGAGGCGATCAACCGGCTGTTCACGCCGGAATTCCGCAACCGTCTCGATGCGATCATCCCGTTCGGCTCGCTGCCGGTGCCGGTCATCCATCAGGTGGTGCAGAAGTTCGTCATGCAGCTCGAGGCCCAGCTCTCCGAGCGTGGCGTTACCTTCGACCTGTCGTCGGACGCCATCGCATGGCTCGCCGACAAGGGCTATGACGAGCGCATGGGCGCACGGCCTCTCGGCCGTGTCATCCAGGAGCACATCAAGAAGCCGTTGGCCGACGAGGTTCTGTTCGGCAAGCTCAAGAAGGGCGGCACGGTGCGTGTCACCGTCGAGAAGAAGGAAACCGGCGAGACCGGCCTGAAACTCGAATCGCTGGCCGACGAGGCGCCGGTGAAGCCGAAGAAGGAAGAGCCGGAAGACGCGCCGAAGCCGCGCAAGGCAGTGGCCAAGAAGCCCGCCGCGAAGAAGGTGGTGGCGCAGAAGCCGGAGCCCAAGGGCAAGGATGGCGGCAAGCGCAGCCTGGTACCGCAACTGCCCCGCAAGGGCTGATCCTGATGAAAGTCGAAAAAAGCCCCGAAACGGGGCTTTTTTCATTGGCATCGTGAGGTGGCGGAGGTGGCATATGGCTGGCCAGATCATCATCCTCAACGGCGCGCCGCGATCGGGCAAGTCGAGCATCGCTCAGGCCATCCAGGAACGTTTTGAAGGTCCGTGGATGAACCTGGGCGTCGACAGCTATGCGCAGATCACGCCGCCGCGATATCGTCCGGGAATAGGCCTGCGACCCGGCGGCGAGCGGCCTGACCTCGAAGTTTTCGTGCCGCGATTTTATGCGGCCCTCTACGAATCGATCGCGGCCCATAGCCGGCTGGATCTGAACGTCGTGGCGGATGTCGGTCATCACGATGGCTATTCGAAACCGCTCGACATCCTGGCCGATTGCGCGCGCCGGCTCGCCGGCCTGCCGGTGCTGTTTGTCGGCGTTCGCTGTCCGATTGAGATCATTATGGAAAGGCGAGCCGCCAGCGAGACGGGCAGGGGCTATGTCACCGGCTCTTCAGACGATCCCGTGCCTTTGCCGGTGCGTCTGTGGCAGGAGGCGGTGCACCGGCCAGGCGTTTACGATCTGGAAGTCGACACCTCGCTGCTGAGCTCGGTGCAGTGCGCGGATGCAATTCGGCAGCATCTCAAGAGCGTCCAAGTGGCAAACTAGGCGTGCGCCCGGGACAATGCTCCACCCGTGATTTTCCAGATCGCGACGGCAATAAGCGCGCCCGCGTAGCCGTCGACGGCATAGTGCCAGCCAAGCACCACCGAACCGAGCATGATGATGGCTGCGAATATCCACATCACGATGCCGAGCCTGGTCGATAACCGCGTCAGGTAGAGAGCGAAGAGCACCGACGTCGCGACGTGAATCGAGGGGAATGCGGATATGCCCATGGTTCCCGAAGGCGAACCCGTATAGCCGCTCCACAACCTGTCCTGCGTGGACAATGCCCAGATCGGATACTGGCGGTTCGCCGACGCGAGCGCATCCATCAACGGCTGATACTGATCGCCAAGGTCGAGCCTTGCATAAAAGCACGGGCCCGCGGATGAGAATGCCATTGCGATGAAGAAGCCGCCAACCAGCCAGACCAGCATGAAGCTGAGCAGAAACTGATGGCGCAGCAGCGAGTCGCGGGCAGCGGCGACGCTTGAAAAAACCATTGCGACCAGCACGACGAACCAGAAATTGTAGCAGAAATTGAGAAGGTGAACGGCCAGCGGACTTTCGACGATCCACCAGAGCCATTGATAGGGAGTGCGGCCGAAATGCAGGTCGGCGCCGAAATGCGCGAGGGTCTGGTCCCAGGAGAAAGGCACCAGCACCGCGATCGCTCCTTTCAGCACCACAAAGCCCGACATAAAAACCAGCATCGCGGCAAGGCCGTTGATGCCGTTGGCAATGCGATTTCGATCGGTCAGCATCTGCTGGAGCGGGCGCAACAACATGCGGAGCGGCGACCTGGCACGATCGACAAACGCCAGCCAGAACAGCCGGAGGGTCGCGTATGCGCATCCGGCAATCCAGAAGTAAACTACCAGATAGAAAGCGTATTCGTAAAGTAATCCAAAATCCGGCAGGTTGCCAACTCTGCTGCCGACCACAAAACTCAATCCGAGCGTAAATAGTGCTACCGCATGAACAGTACGGTGCCGGAAAAATGCATCGACCAAAAGGTTTGAGAAGGCGTCATCGACCCCAGCATCAAACCGCCTGCCTATAGCTTCGGAAGTATCTTGCATCGAATGCCCCTCGCAAGACAAATGCCTCAAGAGGGTTTGAAAGACTATTAAAAAAGCAATCGCCGACGGTGGCGTGGGTGCCGAGATGATCGCTCGGTTTAGAAAGACTTAAAATCGCGCACGCAGGACGGTTCGGATCATTTCGGCGTTCTGTGCCAGCACTTCGGGCTTCTCCATCCCACCCGTGTGGGGCTTCAGGGGGATGCCGTCGAAGCGCGGAATGACATGGACATGCAGATGGTAGACAGTCTGCCCTGAAGCGGGCTCGTTGAACTGCATGACGGTGACGCCGTCGGCGTCGAAGGCTTGTTTGACCGCCGCCGCCATTTTCTGGACGACCGTGAAAAGCGGACCGAAGGTCGAGGGGTCGGCGTCGAGCAGGTTGCGCGACGGCGCCTTCGGCACGACCAGCGTATGGCCGGGCCCCTGCGGCATCACGTCCATGAAGGCCACGACCGCTTCGTCTTCGTAGACGCGGTGCGAGGGAATTTCTCCGCGCAGAATCTTGGCGAAGATGTTTTCGGTGTCGTAGGCGGTTTCGGCCATGGTGAGCGCTCCGGATTGTGCCTCGCCATCTCGTGTAGCGAAGCTGCCCCGGAGCGGCAAGACGATGTCGTGGGACGATCAGGTGGCTGCCGCGCAAAAGGCGCCCGCTATTCCTCGAGATCCTTGCGGAAAGGCGTGTGGTCTTCCAGATATTCGCCCATCCGCTCCACTTCGCGACGCTCGCGCCGGAGATAATCGGCCACCGCATTGCGCAGGCCGGGATGAGAAATGTAATGCGCGGAATGCATGGTCACCGGCCGGTAGCCGCGTGCCAGCTTGTGCTCTCCCTGGGCGCCTGCCTCGACCACCTTGAGCTTGCGTTCGATGGCGAAGTCGATCGCCTGGTGGTAGCAGACCTCGAAATGCAGGAAGGGATGATCCTCGATGCAGCCCCAGTTGCGGCCATAGAGCGCGTCGGAGCCGATGAAGTTGATGGCGCCGGCTATGTAGCGCCCATTTCGCCTGGCCATCACCAGAAGGATGTCGTCCGCCATGCGTTCGCCGATCAGCGAGAAGAACTGGCGGTTCAGATAGGGACGGCCCCATTTGCGGCTGCCAGTGTCCATGTAGAAGGCGAAAAAGTCGTCCCAGGCCTTTTCCGTCAGGTCCTTGCCGGTCAGCCAGTCGATCGAGATGCCATCGGCAAGCGCCTCGCGCCTTTCCTTCTTCATCGCCTTGCGCTTGCGCGAGGCTAGCGTGGCCAGGAAGTCGTCATAGGTGGAAAAGCCTTCGTTGAAGAAGTGGAATTGCTGATCGGTGCGATGCAGGAAGCCTGCCGCCTCCAGCGTCGCGACATCGCTCTCCTGCGCGAAGGTGACATGCGCGGAGGACACGCCGAGCTTGTCGGTCACCATTTTGAGGCCGGCGGCCAGCCCGGCCTTCACCGCATCCTGGTCCTCGCCTTTGCCGACCAGCAGGCGAGGGCCGGTGACCGGCGTGAACGGCACAGCACTTTGCAGTTTTGGATAATAGCGGCCGCCGGCGCGCTCGAAGGCATCCGACCAACCGTGATCGAACACATATTCGCCCTGGCTGTGCGACTTGAGATAGCAGGGGACGGCACCGAGCAGCCTGCCTTGCGCTGTCTCCAGCCGCAGGTGATGTCCTTGCCAGCCGGTGCGCCGTACGGCGCAGCCGGAATCCTCCAGTGCACTTAAAAAAGCGTATGAAACCAGCGGGTTATAGTCGTTTTCCGCGTTACGCGTGGTGCCGGCAAATCCGTTCCATTCATCGCAGGTGAAGGCTCCGATGCCAGCGGCGATGCGGATCGAATAGTCCGCATTTGCCGTTTGCCTGTCGCCATCGTCGCCCTGATCCATGAGGCTTATTTAAGCTCCATCCGGGCTGCTACAAGTCACGTTTCAGACACTCCGCTCAGGCGACTTGGACGAGGTCGGGTTCGAACCCTTCGAAGGTCATCTGGTCGGCATATCTGAAGGTCAAGTCGACCGCGGGCTGATCATGCACCGTCCAGGTGATGACGGGCATTTTGAGCTTTTCACGCACAAAGCTGACAAACGGATTCGGCAGATCGCCGGCGGCGTAGGAGGTGAAGGAAAGCTCGTGCGCCAGCATGGCGAAATGCGCCTCGATCAGGTTGAGGTCCTTGCCGTAGGCGGTCAGTCCACCCGGAATGCCCGGCGCGTGTTTGGCGAAATCGCGGATCAGCCAGTGATCGAACGACATGATCGCCGCCTTGCCCTTGTAGCGCTTGAGCATCTTGCCGACGCGCGCCACCAGCCCTTCGTCGCGGCCGGGAGTCCCTTTCAGCTCGACGACCATGGGTACGCGGCCATCGACGAGGTCGAGCGCTTCCTGCAGCGTCGGCACGTGATCCGATGTCCCGCCAACCTTGAGCGTCGCAAGTTCAGCCGCGGTGCGCTGCCAGACGAAACCGTCCTGCCCGGTCAGCCTCTTCAGGTCGCCATCGTGGATGATGACGGGGACGCCATCCGACGACAGATGCACGTCGCATTCGATGGCGTAGCCACGTTCGGCCGCGGCAGTGAAGGCGGAAAGCGTGTTTTCCCAGCGCGTCTTGTTCATGTCGTGAAAGCCGCGATGGGCAACGGGCCGGGCAATCAGCCAGGATAGGTCGGTCATGTCAGGCCTTCGCTCATTCGACTTCGAAGATCGCTTCGATTTCCACTGCGGCATTAAGCGGCAGGGAGGCGGTGCCGACGGCGGAGCGGGCATGCTTGCCGCGCTCCCCAAGAGCGGCGACCAGGAAATCGGAAGCGCCATTGGCAACCAGGTGCTGCTCGACGAAGTCGGTGGCGGAGGCGACGAAGACGGTGATCTTCACCAGGCGGCGGATTTTCTCGAGATCGCCTAGCGCTGCCTTGGCCTGTGCCAGAATGTTGATGGCGCAGTATTTCGCGCCGTCCTTGCCGCTTGCCGTGTCGACGTCGCGGCCGAGCAGGCCGAC
Organism: Mesorhizobium opportunistum WSM2075; assembly: GCF_000176035.2. Classification (NCBI taxonomy): domain Bacteria; kingdom Pseudomonadati; phylum Pseudomonadota; class Alphaproteobacteria; order Hyphomicrobiales; family Phyllobacteriaceae; genus Mesorhizobium; species Mesorhizobium opportunistum. The sequence goes on from NC_015675.1 coordinate 4,371,334, forward strand.
GGCCTGCAGCTTGCCGTCCTTGAGCGGCAATTGCCCGGCGGTGAACAGCAGGTTGCCGGTCCTGCAGTAAGGCACGTAGTTGGCGGCAGGCGCGGCAGCGACAGGAAGCGTCACGCCCAGATCGCTTAGCCGCTTTTCGATTGTTTCACTCATTGCTTTTCCCTATTGCTGGAAGGCGCCGCGCTGGCCGGGCCGAAATTGCTATTTTTGCCTCGCTTCCGCCACGACTTTTTTTAAGCTGGACCATCTTTCCCTGCGGCCCTGCCATCAGCCGCGACGATCGGAGCACCACATGCGCGCAACGCGCCTCGCATTCCATGCCGTCCTGTTGTCTGCGGTCTTCTCGATAGGGCCCGCTTTCGCCGTGCCGGCGCTGCAGGCGCATCGCGCCGTGTACGACCTCACCCTCAACAAGGCGTCCGACCGCTCCGGCATAACCGGCATATCGGGCCGTATGGTCTACGAGTTCAACGGCTCCGCCTGCGAGGGCTATACCGTGAAGTTCCGTTTCGTCACCCAGATCGTCACCAATGACAATACAAGAGTCACCGACCAGCAGACGACCACGTTCGAGGATGCCGAAGGCAAGACGTTTTCGTTCGTGACCAAATCCTTCGTCGACCAGAACCTCGACAAGGAGGTCAAGGGCATTGCCACGAAAGACGCGAAGGGGCTCAAGGTCGATATCGACAAGCCCGAGAAGAACAGCCTCGAACTCGCCGCCACCCAGTTCCCGACCCAACATCTGGTCGAACTGATCGGCAAGGCCGAGAAGGGCGAGAACTTCTACCAGACAAACCTGTTCGACGGTTCGGAAGACGCCAACAAGGTGATGGCGACCACAGTCGTCGTCGGCAAGAAGACCGATGGCGAGAAGGCCGATCCGGAAGCGCCGGCGCTGGCGAAGCTTGCCACCGACAAATACTGGCCGGTCGACATCGCCTATTTCGACGACAGCGCCCAGAACGGCGAAGAAGTGCCGGAATATCGGATCAGCTTCAAGCTGCATGAGAACGGCATCACCCGCGATCTCACCATGGACTATGGCGACTTCTCGATGACCGGCAAGCTGGTCAATCTTTCGCTGTTCGACCAGACAAAGCCTTGCCCGGTATCGAAATAATTGGCCCAGTATCGAAATAACTGGCGCGGTATCGAAATAGCTGGCGCGGTATCGAAATAGCGGGAATGTGCAATTGAGCGAGCCACGGCGGGCTTGATGGCGGTCTACGTCGACGCGGCGATCTGGAAGTGGGCGGGCCATCTCTGGTGCCATCTCCTGGCCGACGATACCGACGAGTTGCATCGCTTTGCCGCCGAACTCGGCGTCAAGCGCTCGTCCTACCAGGGACCGCCCAAGACATCGGCGCCGCATTATGACATAACCGGCTTCGAGCGCGACCGCGCGGTGCGGCTTGGCGCCATCGAATGCAGCCGCGAGCAGATCGTCGCCATCTTCCGGCGCGTGCGGGTGCCCAACGGAAAGGCCAGGCGATGACACCAACGGCTTTTTTCGCGTACTGCGCCGCCGTCACCCTCGCCGCCGCAACACCCGGACCAGCGATGTTCGCGGTCATTACCAATGGTGTGTCGCGTGGGTTTCTTCGCGCCTTCATAGCTGGCGTCGGAGTCGCGGCCGGTGATGCCGTGCTGGTCACTCTGGCGCTGCTCGGGCTGGTGGCGCTCGCCCAGACCTTCGAATGGATCTTTCTCCTGCTGAAATATGCAGGCGCCGCCTATCTGATCTTTCTCGGCGTCAGGATGTGGCGGGCCTCGGCGACGCAATCAAACAAGGCGCAGATGGCCGAGGCGAGATTGTCCCGGTCCTTCCTCCTTGGCGCGTCCATAGCGCTGGGGAATCCGAAGGCTATCCTGTTCCATGCCTCGATCATGCCGCTCATCCTCAATCTCGACACCATGACCTTCACCGATGGTTTGCTGGTGGTTGCGGTCGTGATCAGCGTGAACGTCCTGACCATGGGGCTCTATGCCGCGCTGGCGGGCAGGGCCTCAGGCTGGTTCAGGACGCCGAAGCGCATGCGGCTGATGAACAGGTTTGCCGGCAGCGCCATGATTGGCACCGGAGCGCTGATTGCCGCACGCTGAGCGGTGAAGCGCCTCATCGCTTGCGTTTGTCGCGCATCCCCTCTATATGCGCGCTCATTCCACACACGGACTTTGGTGTCTGCCCGGGAGAAATCCGGCTGAAACCTCCGGTGGCGTTCGAGGACTTCGTCCAAAAATGCCTGTGTCCGTGGAGGCTAACCGGAAAGGAAATGAGAATGGCACTGCCTGATTTCAGCATGCGCCAGCTTTTGGAAGCTGGCATTCACTTCGGCCACCAGACCCATCGCTGGAACCCGAAGATGGCGCCCTACATCTATGGCGCCCGCAACAACATCCACATCATCGACCTCTCGCAGACGGTGCCTTTGCTGCACCAGGCTCTGAAGCAGGTTTCCGACACCGTTGCCAAGGGCGGCCGCGTGCTGTTCGTCGGCACCAAGCGCCAGGCGTCGGACATCGTCGCCGACGCGGCACAGCGCTCGGCACAGTATTACGTCAATTCGCGTTGGCTCGGCGGCATGCTGACCAACTGGAAGACGATCTCGAACTCGATCCAGCGCCTGCGCAAGCTCGACGAGATGCTGGCCGGCGAGGCCCAGGGCCTCACCAAGAAGGAGCGCCTCAACCTCGACCGCGAGCGCGAGAAGCTCGACAAGGCACTCGGCGGCATCAAGGACATGGGCTCGACGCCCGACCTGATGTTCGTGATCGACACCAACAAGGAAGCGATCGCCATCCTCGAGGCCAAGCGTCTCGGGATCCCGGTCGTCGCCATCATCGATTCGAACTGCGATCCGGACAAGATCGACTTCCCGATCCCCGGCAATGACGACGCCGCCCGCGCCATCCAGCTCTACTGCGACCTGATCGCCAAGGCTGCGATCGACGGCATCGCCCGTCAGCAGGGCGCACTCGGTGTCGACATCGGCGCTTCGGTCGAAGCTCCCGTCGAGCCGGCGCTCGACCCGGCACCGGCATCGGAAACCCCCGAGGCTTGACAATCGAAGGCCGCCCGCGGCCTCCATCTTTCTCATATTTTGGCACGCTAAACAGACGCACCATCGAATATCGATGGTGCGTCGGTGCATTCTAGACAAAGAGGCGACAATGAGCATTTCGGCTGCACAGGTCAAAGAACTCCGCGACTTGACCGGCGCGGGTATGATGGACTGCAAGGCGGCGTTGACCGAGACCAACGGCAACATGGAAGAGGCCGTAGACTGGCTGCGCAAGAAGGGCATCTCGAAGGCTGACAAGAAGGCTGGCCGTACCGCGGCCGAAGGCCTGATCGGCGTTGACAGTGGCGTACGCGAGGCTGCCATTGTCGAGGTCAACTCCGAGACCGACTTCGTCGCCCGCAACGCCGCGTTCCAGGAAATCGTCGCCAATGTCGCCAAGGTCGCGCTCGCCTACGGCATGACGGAAGCCGTGGCTGCCGCGAAGTATCCGGGCTCGGACAAGTCGGTCACCGACACCATCAAGGACGCTGTCGGCACCATTGGCGAGAATTTGGGCTTCCGCCGCTCGGCCAAGCTCACCGTTCCGCACGGCGCCGTCGCTACCTACGTCCACAACGCGGTTGCCGACGGCCTGGGCAAGCTCGGCGTGCTTGTCGCGATCGAGACCACGGGCAACGAGCATGCCGCCAACGCCTTTGGCCGCCAGGTCGCCATGCATGTCGCCGCCACCAACCCGATGGCGCTGACCGCGGAGCAGATCGATCCGGCAGCGGTCGAGCGCGAGAAGGCGATCTTCTCCGACCAGGCGCGCCAGTCCGGCAAGCCGGAAGCGATCATCGAGAAGATGGTCGAGGGCCGCATGCGCAAGTTCTATGAGGAAGTCGTGCTCCTGAAGCAGGCCTTCGTGCTGAATCCCGACATCACCGTCGAGAAGGCGCTCAAGGATGCCGAGAAAGACATCGGCGCGCCGGCCAAGATCACGGCCTATCTGCGCTTCGCGCTCGGCGAAGGCATCGAGAGGGAAGAGTCCGATTTCGCGGCGGAAGTCGCGGCGGCGGTCAAGAAATAAGCCCTTCCAGGGCTAACTCTTTATTTTAACGCAATTCCCAAGGGAAAGCGCTACGCGCTTTTCCGGGAAAACCGCTTCACACTTTTCCTGGAATTGCTCCAACGAACTCAGGCAACTCGGCCGGGTGTCCGCAAGGGCGCCCGGCCGATTTCGTTTGCGGTATCGATGAAGGCCCTCAGCTTCGGCGCCATCGCGGCCCGGCGTGGGAAGTAGAGAAAAAGCCCAGGCTCCTCGATCGCCGATTGCGGCAGCACCTGGACGAGGCGGCCGGCGGCAAGATCGGCGCGCGCCAGTGGCTCGAACATATAGGCGAGCCCGACGCCTGCAAGCGCAAGATCGATTGCCGCAAGCGAATCCGTCACGACAACGCTGCCCCGCGTCTCCATGGCGATGTCCTTGCCGTCCTCGACCAGATCCCAGCGATAGAGTGCCCCGGAGCGGACGAGCCGGTAGCCAATGCAATTGTGATTCGCCAGATCGGCAACGCTGCCGGGACGGCCGTGCCGCCCGATATAGGCGGGCGAGGCGACGATGACGACGGAGAATGGCGGCGTCAGCCGGACCGCCACCATGTCCTGCGCGATCATCTCGCCAAGCCGGATGCCGGCATCGAAGCCTTCGCCGACGATATCCACCAGACCCTGGTCGGCGAAAATCTCGACCGTAACCTCCGGATAGCGCTCGGCCATCGCTGCGACGACTGGCGTCACCGCCAAGGGGATCGCGATGTTGGAAGCGTTGATCCTGAGCAGGCCAGATGGCCTGCCTTTGACGCTGCGGATACGGTCCATCCGCTCGGCGATGTCCTGCAGGGCAGGGGCCGCCGTTTCCACCAGCGCCTTGCCGGCCTCGGTGAGCGAAACGCTGCGCGTCGTGCGTGCGAACAGAGGCTGGCCGATCCGCTCTTCGACGAGGCGCACCGCATGACTGACCGCCGAAGGGCTCATGCCGAGTTCGGCGGCGGCAAGCGCGAAGCCGCCGCGCCGGGCAACGGCGACGATCACAGGCAGGTGGGTGAGCAGGTCCCGATCCATTAATGCATGATATCGCATAGTCTATGCGAACAATGCAATCTTATCGATGTCAGCATGCCGGTCCACATTGTCGCCAACACGTCGGCGATGGGCTGATGGCATCGAGGAGAAGAGACATGAATGCGTTGAAGCATGTGACGTTCGCTGCAGGCTTGGCTTTGGCGCCGGTCGATGCCGGCGGGGCGGAACCATCCGACTGGCAGGCGTTAGCTGACGAGCGCGCGGTGATCCGCATCGCCGATGCCATCGACCGCGCCGTCGACGCCCAGGACTGGACGCTTGCACGCAGCTATTTCGCGGATCGGGTCACTGCCGATTTCAGCAGCCTTTCCGGCCAGCCGGCGGCCAACATCGCTTCCGACGACCTGATCGGCGCCTGGGCGGGCAACCTCAAGGGCAGCAAGACAAGCCTGCACCTGCGCACCAATCACCAGGTCGTCCTCGAGGCCGATGCGGCGACCGTTCGTTCCAACGGCTATGCCTGGAACCGGATGGAAGGCAATGGCGACCCGCTTTGGGAAGTATGGGGCACCTATGAGCACCACCTGACGCGCTCCGCCGCCGGCTGGAAGGTCGACGGCTTCACGTTCCGCATGACGCATGAGCGCGGCAATCCCTGGGTCAAGACGACGCCGGGACAGTGAACTGCGGGCCAGTGACGCAGCAGCTACCAAGCATTGGAGAACGATCATGAGCATGACCTATTACACGCTCGGCAACAGCGGCCTCAGGGTCAGCCGGCTGGCGCTGGGCACGATGACCTTCGGCACGGAATGGGGTTGGGGAGCCGACAGGGACACCGCGCGGGCGATGTTCGATGCCTATGTCGAGGCGGGCGGCAATTTCTTCGACACCGCGGACCTCTACACCGGCGGCACCGCCGAAGCCTGGCTTGGCGAATTCATCGCCGAGCGCGGCTTGCGCGACATGGCGGTGATCGCCAGCAAGTTCACCATGAACATGCAGCCTGGCAATCCGAATGCCGGCGGCAATGGCCGCAAGAACATCATGCGGGCCGTCGATGCTTCGCTGAAGCGGTTGGGCACCGACTATATCGATCTCTATCTCATGCATGTCTGGGACAGGCTGACGCCGGCCGAAGAGGTCATGCGCACGCTCGACGATCTCGTGCGCGCGGGCAAAATTCGCCATGTCGGCCTGTCCGATGTGCCGGCCTGGTACGCGGGCCGGGCCCAGGCGATCGCCGAACTGCGCGGATATGAGCCGGTCTCGGCGCTACAGCTGGAATACTCCCTGGCCGAACGAGCGATCGAGAACGAATTCGTGCCGTTCGGCATGCGCCATGGCGCCGGCATCATGGTCTGGAGCCCGCTGGCGAGCGGACTGCTGAGCGGCAAGTATCGGCCGGCTCAGGCCGGAAACGCCGGTCGGCTCGACGGATTCCGCAACTCGACGCATCCGGGCTTTCAGAAGTTCACCGAGCGCAACTGGGCCATCGTCGCCGAACTCGAGAAGGTCGCATCCGAGCTTGGCCGCTCCATGTCCCAGGTCGCGCTCAACTGGGCGGCGACGCAGCCGGGGATTGCCGCCGTCATCCTCGGCGCGACGAAGCTTGCCCAGATGCAGGACAATCTTGGCGCGCTGGATTTCGACATTCCCGCAAGGCTTCGCGAACGGCTGGACGAGGTCAGCAGGACTCCGGCGCCGTTTCCCTATTCCTTTTTCGGTCCGCAAATACAGGCGCGCGTTACCGGCGGTGCCGCGACCGGCGACAAGCCTTCCGGATACGCGTCGCCGGTGCTCGTCGAAGGTCTGCCGACCAGCGTCTCCACCAGTTGATCGATCGGGCAGGGTGGCCATGAAATTGCCGTTTGGGCGCCGCGTGACATCGCGGCGCCCTTCGTGTATCGGAACTCGGCATCGTGCCAATGTTCGGGTGCCTGCGCGAGGGCGGCCAGCCCAGGCGCCCCACATGCAAATGACGAGGACCATATGACGGTGAAGCCCCTCTACCGACGTGTTTTGTTGAAAGCGTCGGGCGAAGCGTTGATGGGCGAACAGCATTTCGGCATCGATGTCTCGGTCGTGGACCGCATTGCCGCCGACATCGCCGAAGCCCGCGCGCTGGGCATCGAGGTTGGCGTCGTCATCGGCGGCGGCAACATCTTTCGCGGCGTGGCCGTCGCCTCCAAGGGCGGAGACCGCGTCACCGGCGACCATATGGGCATGCTGGCCACGGTCATCAACTCGCTGGCGCTGCGTACATCGCTGAACAAGATCGGCGTCGACGCCGTCGTGCTGTCCGCGATTGCCATGCCCGAGCTCTGCGAAAGCTTTTCGCAACGCCAGGCGACCGCCTACATGAACCAGGGCAAGGTGGTGATCTTTGCCGGCGGCACCGGCAATCCGTTCTTCACGACCGATTCGGCCGCCGCACTTCGCGCGGCTGAAATCGGCGCCGACGCGCTGTTCAAGGGCACGCAGGTCGACGGCGTCTACTCGGCTGATCCGAAAAAGGATCCGGATGCGACGCGTTTCGAGCGCATCAGCCATGGTGAAGTCATAAAACGCGGCCTTTCCATCATGGATACGGCTGCGATTGCACTTGCGCGTGAAAACAACATTCCGATAATCGTTTATTCGATCCACGAAAAAGGTGGTTTCGGCGATATTCTGAGGGGCGGCGGCCGCTGCACGGTCGTCGCGGACGATTGATCCGGGGCCTGATCCCGAAGAGGGAAGCCGGTTTCGACAATCGGCTCGAACGCCCCGAAGCAGTGAACCCGCGGCAGACGGGTCGAGGAGACTAAGATGAGTGGTGAGTACGACGATCTCAAGCGGCGCATGGATGGGGCAATCGCGGCGTTCAAGCATGACCTGGCTTCGCTGCGGACCGGTCGTGCTTCCAGCAATCTGCTCGATGCGATCCAGGTGCAGGCCTATGGCACCACCATGCCGATCAACCAGGTCGCCAACGTCACGGTGCCGGAGCCGCGCATGATCTCGGTGTCGGTCTGGGACAAGTCGATGGTCAGTGCCGTCGACCGCGCCATCCGCGAATCCAATCTGGGCTTCAATCCGATCGTCGACGGCACCAATCTGAGGATTCCGCTGCCGGAGCTCAACGAGCAGCGCCGCAAGGAACTGGTCAAGATCTCGCATGGCTACGCCGAGAACGCCCGCGTCGCCGCGCGCCACGTGCGCCGCGACGGCATGGATTTCCTGAAAAAAGCGGAGAAGGACGGCGACATCAGCGAGGACGATCATCGCAAGCGCTCGGACCAGGTGCAGAAGCTCACCGACGAAACGATCAGCACCATCGATCATCTGCTTTCCGACAAGGAAGCTGAAATCATGCAGGTTTAGGTTGGCCTTGGGCTGATCCGAAAGCGAGATCATGACAACGCCCGCGCACGTCGCGATCATCATGGATGGAAATGGACGCTGGGCCAAGGCGCGTGGCATGCCGAGGCTTGCGGGTCATCGCGCCGGGGTGGAGGCGCTGCGCAAGACGGTGCGGGCGGCTCCCGATCTCGGCATCTCCTTCCTGACCGTCTATGCCTTCTCGTCGGAGAACTGGTCGCGGCCGAAGTCCGAGGTCAGCGACCTGATGGGACTGTTGAAGCTGTTCATCCGCCGCGACCTTGCCGATCTGCACCAGAGCGGCGTGCGGGTCAGGATCATCGGCGACAGGACAGGGCTGCAGGCCGACATCAGGGGGCTGCTCGACGAAGCTGAATCGCTTACCGCCAACAACGAGGCGCTGACGCTGGTCATCGCCTTCAACTATGGCGGGCGCGACGAGATCGTCCGCACGGCACGCAAGCTTGCCTCGGCCGTGGCGCGCGGCGAGATCGACAGCGAGGCAATCACCGCCGAAAACTTTGCCGGCTTGCTCGACACGCAAGGCATCCCCGACCCGGAACTGGTCATACGCACCAGCGGCGAGCTCCGCCTGTCCAACTTCCTCTTGTGGCAGGCCGCCTACAGCGAACTCGTCTTCCTGCCGTGCTATTGGCCGGACTTCAACCGCGAGCACCTCGCCGAGGCCTTGCGCGAATTCGCCGGCCGCGAGCGCCGTTTCGGCGGCCTGGGCCCGCCAGACGTCGCTTCGCGACCGGCCGCGGGATGAGCAACCTTCAGCTCCGCGTCATTTCGGCGGTCGTGCTGGCCATTGTCGCCCTTGGCCTGACCTGGCTTGGCGGCCTGCCTTTCCGGCTGCTGTGCGCGGCGATGTCGGCGATGATCTTTTACGAGTGGACACGCATGTCGCGGCCTGTGCCGGCCAGCGGGCTCGGCTTCCTGCCCGAAGCGCTGGCCACCGTTTTCATCGTCGCCCTGATTGCCGGCCTTCCCGCATTCTGGCTGCTGCCGCTCGTCGTGGCGCTGGTTGCCGTGGCGGCGATTGCCGCCCGGGTCGGCAAGAGCGGGCAGTGGGACGCGAGCGGTCTTGCCTATGCCTGCGTGTCTGGCTTGTCGCTTGCCCTGCTGCGTGATGGCGACCATTCGGGGCTCGTCGCCATCCTGTTTCTGTTCGCGGTGGTCTGGGCGACCGACATTTTTGCCTATTTCGTCGGACGCGCGGTCGGCGGCCCCAAACTGGCGCCGTCGATTTCGCCCGGCAAGACGCGCAGCGGCGCGCTCGGCGGCGCGGTTGGCGGCGTTGTCGCCGGTCTCATCCTTGCCGCCATCGCCGGCGCCGGCAACCTGGCGTTGCTCGGTCTTGTGGCGCTCGCGCTTTCGATTGTCGCCCAGGCTGGCGACCTTTTCGAATCATGGGTCAAGCGGCGGCATGGCTGCAAGGATTCGGGCGTGCTCATTCCAGGCCATGGCGGCGTCATGGATCGCGTCGACGGGCTTGTCGCGGCGGCTCTCGCCCTGTACGTCATCGGCTGGATTTCGGCGGGGGCCGATCATCCGGCACGGGGGCTGTTTCCCATTTGAATGGTGTCGTTCCGCGATCCGATGCGGGCATGCCTTGGATTTGCCTGGATTGATGTCACAGTCACGGCGCAACCGCGGAAGAATTGAGGGCCTGAGTTGAACGAGATTCTTCACGCGATTTTCAGCACGGACGGCCTCTTTCTCGGCACGCTGGTGCCGTTTCTCTTCGTGCTCACCGTGGTGGTGTTCGTCCACGAAATGGGCCACTACCTCGTCGGCCGCTGGTGCGGCATCGGGGTCAGGGCGTTCTCGATCGGCTTCGGTCCGGAACTCATCGGCTTCAACGACAGGCATGGCACGCGCTGGAAGCTCTGCGCCATACCGCTGGGCGGCTACGTCAAATTTGTCGGCGACATGAGTGCCACCTCCAGCAAACCTACGGCTGGAGAGCTCGAAACGCTGACCGACGAGGAACGCAAGATCGCCTTCCACACCCAGGCGATCTGGAAGCGCGCGGCGACGGTGGCGGCCGGGCCGCTGTTCAATTTCCTGCTGACGATCGTCGTCTTCTCCGTGCTGTTCACCACCTATGGGCGTTATGTCGCCGAGCCCATGGTGGCGCAGGTTACCGCTGACAGTCCGGCAGCCAGGGCCGGCATCCTGCCCGGAGACCGATTCGTCAGTGTCGACGGCAGCAAGGTCGAGACCTTCGGTGACGTGCAGCGCCTGGTTTCGGGCCGTGCCGGTGACACGATCACCTTCGTCATGCTGCGCGGTGGCAAGGAAGTCACCGTGACGGCGACGCCGCAGTTGATGGAGCAGGAGGACGCACTCGGCAACAAGGTCAGGGTCGCGGTGATCGGCGTCGTCAACAACAAGGAGCTCGGCCAGCCCCGTCTCGTCACCTACACCCCGGTCGGCGCCGTTGCCGCGGCGGTCGAGGAAACCGGCCATGTGATCGAGCGCACCGGTCAGTTCATGCAGCGCTTCGCCGTCGGGCGCGAGGACAAGTGCCAGCTGGGTGGCCCCGTCAAGATCGCCGACATGGCCGGCAAGGCAGCCAAGCTGGGTTTCGAGTGGCTGGTTCAGCTCGTTGCATTGCTGTCCGTCGGGATAGGCATTCTAAACCTTTTGCCGATTCCCCCCCTCGACGGGGGCCATCTCTTGTTCTACGGGGTGGAGGCCGTCATCCGCCGTCCGGTGTCGGAATGGATGATGGAAATGGCCTATCGGGCCGGTCTGCTTCTGGTGCTGTGCTTCATGGGCTTCGTTTTCTGGAACGATCTGTTTGGGTGCTGAAATCATGAAGGAATTTGGCCTGGGCACGGTCGATGTTGAGACGCCGTTTACCATGCACGGGGATATGAGTGACGCGAAAGCCACGCAACTCGGTTAAGTAAATACAAATTAACCAGAAGCCTTGCGTGTAGGGAAAATCCGGTTAATACGGTAGGGGAAATTACCGCACGTCCGGTTTTCTCGCCGTGGGGACTACGAGAAAAGGTTATTAAGCCCGATGAAGGCAGCATCCAAGTTTCTGAACGCCGCGTCCGCGGCGGCACTGTCCGCCGCTCTGGTCGTACCAGGTGCGCTCGCAGTGCAATTCGTTGCCACATCGGCGGCTGAAGCCGCTGTCGTCAGCCGGGTGGAAGTGAGCGGCAACCAGCGTGTCGACGCCGAAACCATCCGCAACTACATCACCATCAAGCCGGGCAAGGCCTTCTCCAGTTCGGACATCGACAGCGCGGTCAAGGCGCTGTTCGGCACCGGCCTGTTCTCGGATGTCCAGATCAACCAGGTCGGCTCGACCCTGGTGGTCAAGGTTTCCGAATACAAGGTCGTCAACCAGGTGCTGTTCCAGGGCAACAAGAAGCTCAAGGACAACGCGCTTCAGGCCGCGGTTCAGTTGAAGCCGCGCAGCACGTTCTCGCAAGCCACGCTCGATTCGGACGTCGAGGCGGTCAAGGCCGCGTACCGCCGTATCGGCCGTGACGACGCCGGCGTGACCACCCAGATCATGGATCTCGGTGACAACCGCGTGAACGTGGTCTTCAAGATCACTGAAGGCGACCGCACGCAGATCGCCGCGATCAATTTTGTCGGCAACAGCGCCTATTCCAGCCGCCGCCTGTCGGACGTGATCAACACCAAGCGCTCGTCCTGGGTTTCGTTCATCCTGCGCGATGACGTCTATGACGAAGACAAGCTGCGCGCCGACCAGGAGCTGCTGCGCCGCTTCTATTACAATCACGGCTACGCCGATTTCCAGGTCGTGTCGGCTGTCGGCGAGCTCGACAATGCGACGAACAAATACACCGTCACTATCACCGTCCAGGAAGGCGAGCGGTACAATTTCGGCGATATCAGCGTCGAAAGCACGATCCCGGAAGTCGACGCCAAGTCGCTGCAATCGGTGGTCGAGACCCAAAAGGGCGACGTCTACAACGCAAAGAACGTCGAGGATTCGATCATTGCCTTGACCGAGAAGGTGGCCGGTTCCGGCTACGCCTTCGCGCAGGTGACGCCACGTGGCGACCGCAATTTCGAGAACCATACGATCTCGGTGGTCTACACCATCGATCAGGGCACCAAGGCCTATATCGAGCGCATCGAGATCCGTGGCAACGATCGCACACGCGACTACGTCATTCGCCGCGAATTCGACGTCAGCGAAGGCGACGCGTTCAACCAGGTGCTTGTCCAGCGCGCGAAGAAGCGGCTGGAAGACCTGAATTATTTTGACAAAGTTGATATCTCGACGGTGCCCGGCTCGCAGCCCGACCAGGTCGTCCTGGTGGTCGACGTGGTCGAGAAGTCGACGGGTGAATTCTCGGTCGGCGCCGGCTATTCGACCGGTGGCGACACGGCGGGTCCGTCGGTCGAAGGATCGATCACCGAGCGTAACTTCCTCGGCCGCGGCCAGTTCATCAAGGTGTCGGCGGGCGGCGGCAAGAATTCGCGCGACTACAGCCTGTCCTTCACCGAGCCGTATTTCCTCGGCCGTCGCATCGCCGCCGGCTTCGACATCTACAAGTCGACGCGGGAATACAACAACAATTACGACAGCGACACGACGGGCGCGACGATCCGCTTCGGACTGCCGATCACCAACAGCATCACGACCCAGTTGGCCTACAATATCTCGCAAGAGAAATATAAGGTCGACGATAGTTGCGGTCCCACCGGTCCTGGTAATTTGGACGGCACCTGCACGATTTCTCCGGCCATCCTGGATGGCATCGCTCAGAGTCCTTGGATCAAGTCGTCGGTCAGCTTGGGGCTGGTCTACAACACCATCGACGACATGAAGAACCCGCACGAGGGTATCTACGCCAACACGACGGTCGAAGTGGCCGGTCTCGGTGGCGATGCCAAGTTCGTGAAGGTCACTGGACGCGGCAGCGTCTACCAGACCCTCTCCGAGCAGCTTGACCTGGTCGGATTGATTTCAGGCGGTGCGGGTCACGTGGAGGCTTACGGCGGCGATGGATCTCTGCGGATATTCGATCAATTCCAAAGCACTGACCGCATGATCCGTGGCTTTGCCTATGGCGGTATCGGCCCGGTCGATCCGACCACGGGTGACCATCTCGGTGGTGTGACCTATTTCAACGCCTCGGCCGAAGCGCAGTTCCCGTTGCCTGTTGTTCCGGAGAGCTTCGGTCTGCGCGGCGCTGTATTTGCGGATGCTGCAACGTTGTACGGCAGCAAGATCGATACTAGCGTGAACCAGAGTTCGCTTGACATGAAATTGCGTGCTTCGGTCGGTATCGGCCTGATGTGGGCCTCGCCCTTCGGTCCGATCCGTATCGACTATGCGATCCCGGTCAGGAAGGAAGCGACCGACGACGTGCAGGAATTCAACTTCGGCATATCGACCCGCTTCTGATCGGCGGCCAACGATGCTCCCGGATTTTCTGGATCCGGGAGAAATGTTCCGACCTAGCTGGATATAGCTTCTGGAATGACCGATCCGGTGTTCTTCGCGCCATCACGCCGGTATACGGCGGCCGAAGTCGCGAATCTGACCGGCTCGGTGCTTGTCGATTCCGGCCAATCCGACGTTTCTATCTCTGCGCTGGCTCCGGCCAGCGAGGGCGGCGCCAATGCGCTTGTCTTCGTCGACGGCAAGCGTAATTCAGCGCTGATGCCGTCGCTGCGGGCCGCGGCGGTCCTGTGCCCGGCCGAATTCGCCAACAAGGCGCCGGACGGCGTCGCTGTCCTGATCCATCCGCGGCCGCAACAGGCATTCGCGCTGGTTGGACGATTGCTGTTCCCGACAGCCGCGACGCCGGGGCCAATGACCAGTGAAACCGGTATCTCCCCACACGCTCATATCGACCCGACCGCCCATGTCGAAGCTGGCGCGATCATCGAGGCCGGCGTGGTCATCGGGCCGGGCGTCTCGATCGGCAGCGGCACCGTCATCGCGCCCAACGCCGTCATTGGACAGTCCTGCCGGATCGGCCGTGACGGTTATGTCGGGCCAGGCGCCAGTATCCAGTATGCGCTGATCGGCAATCGGGTCATCATCCATGGCGGCGCCAGGATCGGCCAGGACGGCTTTGGATTCGTTGGCGGCGCCAAGGGGCCGGAACGCGTTCCCCAGATCGGGCGGGTCGTTATCCAGGACGATGTCGAGATCGGCTCCAATTCCACCGTCGATCGCGGCGCCATGTCCGATACGATCATCGGCCAGGGTACCAAGATCGACAATCTCGTACAGATCGCTCATAACGTCCGCATCGGCCGCAATTGCATAGTGGCCGGGCTTTCCGGTATTTCCGGTTCCGTGGTCGTGGGTGACAATGTCACGATGGGCGGCGGCGTCGGGCTGGCGGATCACCTGACCATCGGCACGGGAGCCAAGCTTGCCGCCAGAAGTGGATTTATGAGCAATGTTCCTGCCGGCGAGATCTGGGGCGGTTATCCGGCACAGCCGATGGCGGAAGCCATGCGAGAGATAGCCATGTTGCGCACGATGGCCAGGGCACGCAAGCAGGGCAAGGACAATGGCTGACATGGTGGCGGCGACGACGCTGGAAGCGGTCGACATAATGGGGCTGATGAAGCTCCTGCCGCACCGCTATCCCTTCCTGATGATCGATCGCATCGTCGAGATCGATGGCGACAACTCCGCCATCGGCATCAAGAACGTGACCATAAACGAGCCACATTTTCAGGGGCATTTCCCCGACCAGCCGGTGATGCCGGGCGTGCTGATCGTCGAGGCCATGGCGCAGACGGCCGGCGCCATCTGTATCCGCAGCCTTGGGGCATCGAAGCCGTCGCTGGTCTATTTCCTCACCATCGACAATGCCAAATTCCGCAAACCGGTCGTCCCCGGCGACCAGTTGAAGATCCATGTCAAGAAAATCAAGAAGCGCGGCAACCTGCTCAAATTCGCCTGCGAAGCCCTGGTCGACGGTACCAAGGCGGCCGAGGCCGAGATTTCAGCCATGATGGTCACCGGCGACTGACGATCGAGTGCCTATGAAAATCAAGACTTCAATCCATCCTTCTTCCGTCGTGGAAGAAGGCGCTCAAATCGGCCAAGGTGTGCGCATAGGGCCGTTCTGCCATGTCAGCGCCGATGCCGTGATCGGCGACGGTGTCGAACTGGTCAGCCATGTCTCGGTGATGGGCGCGACCACTATCGGAGCGTCTACCAAGGTCTATCCGATGGCGACACTGGGCGCGCCGCCGCAGAACACCAAGCACAAGGGCGGCCGCACCACCCTGGTCATCGGCGCCAACTGCACCATCCGCGAAGGCGTGACCATGCATGTCGGAACCGACACCAGCCGGGGCGAAACGACGGTCGGCGACAACGGCAATTTCCTCGCTTACGCCCACATCGCCCATGATTGCGTTGTCGGCAAGAACGCCACCTTCGCCAATGGCGCTACGCTGGGCGGACACTGCGAGATCGGCGACAACGTCTATATTGGCGGCCTCAGCGCCGTGCATCAATTCGTGCGTGTCGGCGACAACGCCTTTCTTGGCGGGTGCTCGGCTTTCGTCGGTGACGTCATTCCCTATGCCATTGCCGTCGGCAACCGCGCCAGCTTGCGCGGCTTGAACATCATCGGCCTCAAGCGTGCCGGCCTGCCGCGTTCCGAAATCTATCTGCTGCGCAGGGCTTACAGGACGATCTTCGATCGCTCCCGCACCGTCGGCGAGAACATCGAATTGGCCAAGGCCGAGTTCGCCGCTTCACCGACAGCCATGAAGATCATCGATTTCATCACCAGTCGCGGCAAGCGGCACTATGCTGTGCCGTCGCTCAAGGGCGGCGATGGCGACGACACCGATGATGAAGACTGAGACGGCGGGAACTGCTTTTGATCTCCCGCCTGATGCCAGGGTCGGCATCATCGCCGGCGGCGGCAGCCTTCCGGTCGAAGTGGCGGCCGGCCTGGCAGAGGCCGGACATCCGCCCATCATCATCCTGGTCGACGGTCAGGCCGACCGTCAGTCCGACCTCATAATCTACGAGCATGAAAGCCTCGCGCTGGAAGACATCGGCTCGCTGGCTGCGTTGCTGAGGCGCCAGCGGATCACCCATCTGGTCCTTGCCGGCGAGATCAGGCGCAGGCCGCGGCTGGTCGACCTGCGCCCGAGCCTTGGCTTGCTGGGGCTGATACCCTCGGTCGCCATGGCGCTTGCGCGCGGCGATGACGGGCTGTTGAAGATATTGACCCGCGGCCTGGAGGCGCGCGGCGTTAAAGTCGTCGGCGCGCATGAGGTCGTGCCCCGGCTTGTCGCGACCGAAGGGCCGCTGACCAAGGCAGTGCCGAGAAAGTCCGACTGGCGCGATATCGAGGCGGCACGCGCGGCGGCAAAGGCCATAGGCGCGCTCGACATTGGTCAGGCGGCTATTGCCATCGGTGGCCGCGCTATTGCCTTGGAAGGCGTCGAGGGCACCCACGGACTGCTCGAGCGGACGCAGCAGCTGCGCGGCCATGGCAGGCTTGCGGGCAAGACCCGCGGTGTCCTGGTCAAATGCGCCAAGCCCGGCCAGGAGTTGCGTGCCGACCTGCCATCTATTGGCCCCCGTACGGTCGAGGCGGCACACGCCGCCGGGCTTGCCGGCATTGCCGTGGAAGCGGGCCATTCGCTGATCCTCGAAGGTCCCCACGTTCTCGCGCGCGCCAATGCGCTTGGCCTGTTCGTGTTCGGCCTGCCGGCCGCGGAGCCTGGCCATGGCAACTGAGAAGCCGCTGAAGATCGCCATCGTCGCCGGCGAAGAGTCCGGCGACTTGTTGGGCGCCGACATCGTGCAGGCGTTGAAACGCATGACCGGACGCGAGGTACGGCTGGTCGGCATTGGCGGACGGCATCTGCAGGCGCTTGGGCTGGTGCCGTTGTTCGACGGGGCGGAGATCGCGCTGATGGGGCTCAGCGCCATTCTGCGTGACCTGCCGCGCCTGATGCGGCGGATCAGCCAGACGGCGGGCGCGGTCGCTGCTGAAACCCCCGATTGCCTGATCACCATCGACAGCCCTGATTTCTCGCTGCGCGTCGCCAAAAAGGTCCGCGCCGCCGATCCGTCGATCCCGATCGTCCATTATGTCTGCCCAAGTGTCTGGGCGTGGCGGCCGGGCAGGGCGCCGGCGATGAAGCCCTATGTCGACCACATATTGTGCATCCTGCCGTTCGAGGTGAAGGAGCTCAGCCGCCTCGGCGGCCCGCAGGGCACCTATGTCGGACATCGCCTTGCGCACGATCCGGGCGTACTCAGCGCTGCGAGAGCGCAGATCCAGCCGCGCGACCTCTCGGGAGATCGCATCAAGACGCTGCTCGTCTTGCCCGGTTCGCGGCGCGGTGAGGTGAGCCGGCTGATCGAACCGTTCGGCGAGACGGTCTCGATCCTGCGGCAGCGCGGACATCAACTGCGTCTGCTGTTGCCGACAGTGCCGCATGTCGCCGACCTGGTCAGGGCCTCGGTGGCGCGCTGGGACCAGGAGCCGGAAATCATTCTCGATCCCGAGCGCAAATGGCAGGCCTTCGGCAAGGCCGATGCCGCGCTGATCGCGTCTGGAACGGTGTCGCTGGAACTGGCGTTGTCGGGCGTGCCGACGATCTCGTGTTACCGGCTCGATCCGGTGATGCGCATGGTCCAGGGCCTGGTCAGGGTGTGGAGTGCCGCCTTGCCCAATCTCATCACCGACCAGGCGATCGTGCCGGAGCACTACAACCAGTATGTGCGGCCACGCTATCTGGCGCGGCAGCTGGAGGCCCTGTTTTCGGACACCGCCTACCGTAGCTGGCAAAAGGACGGCTTTGCTGAAGTTGTCAGGCGCATGGCCACGGACAGGCCTTCAGGCGAGATCGCCGCTGAGGTGGTGATGGGGTGCATAAAGAAGGCAGTAGGCAGTAGGCAGTAGGCAGTAGGCAGTAGGCAGTAGGCAGTAGGCAGTAGGCAGTAGGCAGTAGGCAGTAGGCAGTAGGCAGTAGGCAGTAGGCAGTAGGCAGTAGGCAGTAGGCAGTAGGCCTCTTATTCCCTACTGCCTATTCCCTCTATTCCCTACCTTTTCGCGATCGGCACGTAGTCACGCTCCGGCGCACCGGTATAGAGCTGGCGCGGGCGGCCGATCTTCTGGCGCGGATCTTCGATCATTTCCTTCCACTGCGCGATCCAGCCGACGGTGCGGGCAACCGCGAACAGCACGGTGAACATGGTGGTGGGGAAGCCCAGCGCCTTCAGCGTGATGCCGGAGTAGAAGTCGACGTTCGGGTAGAGCTTCTTCTCGATGAAGTAGGAATCGGTCAGCGCGATCTTTTCCAGCTCCATGGCGATGTCGAGCAGCGGATCGTCCTTGATGCCGAGTTCACCCAGAACCTCATGCGCCGTCTTCTGCATGATCTTGGCGCGCGGATCGTAGTTCTTGTAGACGCGGTGGCCAAAGCCCATCAACCGGAACGGGTCGTCCTTGTCCTTGGCGCGGGCGATGAATTCCGGGATGTGATCGACATGGCCGATCTCGCCCAGCATGTTGAGCGCCGCTTCGTTGGCGCCGCCATGGGCCGGGCCCCACAGGCAAGCGATGCCGGCGGCGATGCAGGCGAACGGGTTGGCGCCCGACGAGCCGGCGAGACGGACCGTCGAGGTCGAGGCGTTCTGCTCGTGATCGGCATGCAGGATGAAGATGCGCTCCATGGCGCGTGCCAGCACCGGGTTGATCTTGTATTCCTCGCACGGCACGGCGAAGCACATGTGCAGGAAGTTGGCCGCGAAACCGAGATCGTTCTTCGGGTAAATGAAGGGCTGGCCGATGTGGTACTTGTAGGCCATGGCCGCGATCGTCGGCATCTTGGCGATCAGCCGCATGGAGGCAACCATGCGCTGGTACGGGTCGGAGATGTCGGTGGAGTCGTGATAGAAGGCCGACAGCGCGCCGACCACGCCGCACATCACCGCCATCGGGTGCGCGTCGCGGCGGAAGCCAGTGAAGAAGCGAGACATCTGCTCGTGCACCATGGTGTGGCGCGTTACACGGTAATCGAAATCGTCCTTCTGCGCCTTGGTCGGCAGTTCGCCGTAGAGCAGGAGATAGCAGACTTCGAGGAAATCGCCGTGTTCGGCCAACTGGTCGATCGGATAGCCGCGGTGCAGGAGAATGCCGGCATCGCCATCGATGAAGGTGATCTCCGACTCGCAGCTCGCCGTCGAGGTGAAGCCGGGATCGTAAGTGAAGGCACCGGTGGTGCTGTAGAGCGAAGCGATGTCGATGACGTCGGGCCCGACGGAGCCGCTTCGCACCTTGAACTCATGAGTCTTGCCGCCGAATTCCAGCTTTGCCGTGGCCTCTTGGGTCTTGCCGCCAAATTCCAGTTTTGTCGCAGCTTCGGTCATTGCAAACTCCTTCTCGTTTCCTCATGCCGGCAAAGGCAAATTTCTGCAAAGCGACACGTCGAAATCACCGCAATGCGCGTATTCGCCACCGCATTTCAGGAGGGTGCGTGCCAGATTGGGCCAGGGCCTAATGTTGCACTGCGAAACCCGCCTTTCAATGCCAATCTTCTTGGGCCAGTTTGCTCCTAATCGATTTGATCGGCTATGCGCGCCAGGCTCTCCTCGCGCCCCAGGACGGCAAGCACGTCGAACACGCCTGGCGAGGTACTTTTGCCCGTCAGGGCGGCCCGCAGAGGCTGCGCCACGGCGCCAAGCTTGTGACCACCGGCCAGTGCGTAGTCGCGGATCGCGGCCTCCGCGGCCGCGGCCGTCCAGTCGCCCGACAGCGCGTTCAAAGCTTCGTGAGCGCCGCGCAGGATCTTGCGGGCATCGTCATTGAGCAGGAGTGCCGCCTTGTCGTCGATCGGCAGCGGCCGCGTGGCAAACAGAAAGGCGGCGCCGTCGACGAGCTCGACCAGCGTCTTGGCGCGCTCCTTCAGGCCGGGCAGCGCTGCCAGCAGCTGCGCCTTGTTGCGGTCGTCGAGGCGCGCGGCCATCGCCGGGCCGCCCTCAAGATAGGGCAAAGTGGCGATAAAGATGTCCAAGAGTTCGGCATCGGCCATGCGCCGCATATGGGCGCCGTTGATCGCCTCCAGCTTGGCGAAATCGAAACGGGCCGCGCCCTTGTTGACGTCGCCTATGTCGAACCAGGACACCATGTCCTTGATCGACATGATCTCGTCGTCGCCGTGGCTCCAGCCCAGGCGCGCCAGGTAGTTGAGCAGCGCCTCCGGCAGGTAGCCCATGGCGCGGTAGGCCTCGACGCCAAGCGCGCCATGCCGCTTCGACAGCTTGGCACCGTCGGCGCCATGGATCAGCGGGATGTGCGACATCGACGGCACATCCCAACCCATGGCGTTGTAGATCACGGTCTGGCGGGCGGCATTGGTCAGGTGATCGTCGCCACGGATGATGTGGGTGATGCCCATGTCGTGATCGTCGACGACGACGGCATGCATGTAGGTCGGGTTGCCATCGGAGCGCAGGATGATGAAGTCGTCGAGATCCTTGTTGGGGAAGCGCACCTCGCCCTGCACGCGGTCGTGCACCACGGTCTCGCCCTCGGTCGGCGCCTTGACACGGATGGCGCCCTTGACGCCGGGCGGGGCTTCGGACGGATCACGATCGCGCCACTGGCCATTGTAGCGCGGCGGCAGGCCCTTGGCGCGCGCTGCCTCGCGCATCGCCTCGAGTTCGGCGGGGGTCTCGTAGCTGTAATAAGCCTTGCCCAGGCGCACCAGCTCCTCGGCCACCTCGCGGTGTCGCGGCGCGCGCTCGAACTGCGAAACCGCCTCGCCATCCCAGCCCAGACCGAGCCACGTGAGGCCGTCCAGGATCGCGGCCGTCGCCGCCTCGGTCGAACGCTCGCGATCGGTGTCCTCGATGCGCAGCAGCATCGTGCCGGCAGTATGCTTTGCATACAGCCAGTTGAACAGCGCCGTGCGCGCGCCGCCGATGTGCAGGTAGCCGGTGGGCGAGGGGGCAAAACGGGTGACGACCTTGTCGGACATGGAACTCTCGGGAAGCGTCTGAGGCGGGTGTGGCTGCGCGGACTTTCGCGCGTCGCGCGTTCATGTAGCATAGGGCGTCAGGGGTGCAAGGGGCAGACCCGATGGCTGGACGAAGCCGGGGCTCGGATCAGGGCGAGGACGCAGTTGTCGGCGTCAGCGAGCGGTCCCTGTTTGCGATGCCGCTGCCGGCCTCGCTGCCGACGCAATCGCCTCTCGTGCCGGGTTCAGGCAAGCAGTCGCTACCGGATATCCCCGCCCCAGTTTCGTCGCCGGCCGGCAGGATCGTGCGTGTGCGTCGGCAACTCGGCCGGCTGTCATTGCCGCGCCTGCGCAACGGCATCACTGCGGCGGCGGAGCTGGAGCTTGACCGCGGCATTGGCTTCCTGCTGGTGCCGGTTTGCCTTGCAATCGGCGCGATCGGCTATTTTTCGCTGACGGTCGAACCGGACTTCGCCAGGCCTGTCGCGGTGGTCGTCCTCATGGGCTTCCTGGCGATTGTCTCGCGCTCGTGGCCGAAAACCCATCTGTTCCTGATGGCGGCATTGCTGTGCGCGCTTGGCTTGCTCGCCGCCAAGGTCGAGACGTGGCGCACGGGAACCCGGATGCTGGGCTCGGAAATCTCGACGCAACTGAGCGGCCGCGTGGTCTCGATCGAAGAGATGGAGACCGGCCGCATCCGGCTGACCATCGACGTGACATCGACCGCTCGGCCGAAACTGCGCTACGCGCCGGAAAGGGTCCGGCTTTCGGCACGCAAGATACCGCCGGAAATGACCGCCGGCTCCCTAATCACGGGCTACGCCAAACTGTTGCCGCCAACCGGTCCGGTGCGGCCGGAGAGCTACGATTTCTCCTTCGACAGCTATTTCGCCGGCATTGGCGGCAGCGGGTTCTTTCTCGGCAATCCAAAAGTCGTTGCGGCCGATGACGGTGGCATGCCGCTGTCGGCCCGCCTTTCCTCAGGGATAGAAAACGCCCGCGAAGCCATCGCCGACCATATCAGGGGCAGCGTCGGCGGCGCCGAAGGCGAGATCGCGGCGGCGCTGATCGTCGGCGTGCGCGCCGGCATCCCCGACGAAATCAACGAAGCGATGCGGCGCACCGGCATCTATCACATCATCTCCATTTCGGGACTGCACATGGCGCTGGTCGCCGGAACCATCATGGGGCTGCTGCGCGGCGCCTTCGCGCTGTTCCCGGACTTTTCCGCGCGCCGGCCGGTGAAGAAATACGCGGCCGCGGCCGCACTTTTGTCGATCGCCGCCTATCTCGTCATCTCCGGCGTCGTCGTCGCCGCCGAGCGCAGCTTCATCATGCTGGCGGTGATGCTGATTGCCGTCCTGTTCGATCGCGCGGCTCTGACCATGCGCAATCTGGCGATCTCGGCGATCGCCGTCATCCTGGTTTCCCCGCATGAGGTGGTCGGCCCGAGCTTCCAGATGTCGTTCGCCGCGACCGCGGCCCTGGTCGGCGCCTATGCCGGCTGGGCGGATCACCGGGCGGGAAAAACGAGGCCACCGCCGCCGAAGCGATCCTTGCCCGGTTTCCTGACCCGAAAATTCCTGCTGGCGACAGGCGGATTGGCCATGACCTCGATTATCGCCGGCAGCGCCACGGCGCTGTTTGCCATCTGGCATTTCCAGCGGGTGTCGCCGCTCAGCCTGTTCGCCAATCTGGCCGTCATGCCGATCGTGTCGGTGGTGATGTTCCTGGCCGTTGCCAGCGCGCTGCTGATGCCGTTCGGACTGGATGCGCCATCCCTTTACCTGATGGGCAAGGGCCTGACCGCGATGATCGCCATTTCGGCGTGGATATCAGAACGCTCTCCGGTCGATGCGGTCGGGCTCATCTCACAGCAATCCGTGCTGCTGGTGACGATTGCCCTGGTCATCGCGACGATGGCGACGACGTGGCTGCGGCTTGCAGCGCTTCCATTCGCGCTCGCCGGCTTGCTGGCGGTGTCCGACACGCGCACGCCGGATGTGCTGGTCTCGGAAGACGCGCGGCTGGTCGCGCTGCCGATCGGCGGTGGCGAACTCGCGGTCAGCCGGGCCCGGCCGAACGAATTCACGGTCGACAACTGGAAACGCGCGCTGACGTCCGAAACCATCATCCCGCCAGAGATGTTCGACAAGGCGGATGGACAATTCGATATTGCCGATGCCGTCAATCTCCCGCCGGGAGCGCCGTTCTATTGCACAGACGGTGTCTGTCTCGCCAGGCACCCGTCCGGTGCGATCATAGCGCATGTCGAAGACCGCAAGGATACCTGGAAGGCCTGTGGCTTCGCCGACCTGATCATCGTCAATGACGCGACAGCCTACGATGCCTGCCACAATCCGCTGGTTCTCGTCGTTACCAAACGGCAGCTCGCCCGCAAGGGCAGTGCGGCCATCTTCTTCGACCGCCAATCGGCCACCGGTCCGCCAACCATCAGCTTCGCGGTGGACAGCCCGTATCGGCCCTGGCACGCGCAGCGAAAGTTTTCGCGCGAGGCGAGAGGCCTGGAGCCCTATCGCAAACCTGACAAGCCAAGTGCCGTGCCGGCTCAGTAGCGCCTGATCAGCCCAACCAGCTTGCCCTGCACCTTGACCCTGTCCGGCCCGAAGATGCGCGTCTCGTAGGCCGGATTGGCGGCTTCAAGCGCAATCGAAGCACCCTTGCGGCGGAACCGCTTCAGGGTCGCTTCCTCCTCGTCGACCAGCGCCACGACGATCTCGCCCGGGCTCGCCGTATCGGCGTTGCGGATAATGACCGTGTCGCCATCGAAGATGCCGGCCTCGATCATCGAGTCGCCCTTGACTTCCAGCGCATAGTGCTCGCCGCCCATGATCATGTCCGGCGGCACCGAGATGGTATGCGTCTGATGCTGGATGGCATCGATGGGCACACCGGCGGCGATGCGACCCATGACCGGGATGGACACCGCTGGAACCGCATCGTCGTCGTTGCCAGCAGCGGCAAAGCGCGACGGTGCCGGCTTGATCTGGCGGCCGAGGCTGCCCTGACCGAGACCGCCTTGGCCGAGACTCCCCTGGATGACGCTTGGCGAGAACTTCTTTGCCGCGTTGAGGCCCGGCGCGATCGAATCCGGCAGCCGCAGCACTTCCAGCGCACGCGCCCGGTTGGGCAGCCGGCGAATGAAGCCGCGTTCCTCCAGCGCCGTGATCAAGCGATGGATCCCTGATTTGGAGGCGAGGTCGAGCGCCTCTTTCATCTCGTCGAAGGAGGGCGGAATACCGCTTTCCTTGAGCCGTTCATGAATGAACATCAAGAGTTCATGTTGCTTGCGTGTCAGCATGGCGGCCCCCAAGGCATCTGGACAAGGGTTTTGATCCAGAATGGTTCTGATCCAGAATCGAAAAACAAACCCAGAACAAACACTATCTGTTCCAGTTGTGTTCTGCAACCGTTTAAAGTTTAGTGAATTTGGTAAGAGAGCCGAAATCATTTGCGGCCCGGACAGGCCGGAAATCGGGGTTTTTCGCCCGTTGCCGCCCGTCGCCCGCATTGAAATGTTTGGTTAATAGCCTGTGGCCTGTCTTGCGACATGGCTCGGCATCAGCCGACGGCAGAGCCCGTCGAGGCCGATTTCGGCGCTTGCGATCGGCTTGCCTGCCGTGAACGAAACGAAATCAAAACGCCAACAATCGCCGGTTCGGAAGCAGGTACGGGATCAGGCTGGCGGGATCGCACCGGCCAGCACCTGCGCATAGAATTCCGCATCGATATTGCCGCCGGAGATGACGCAGACGACGTTGCCGGTCGCCCGCTCACTGCTGAGAGCCGCGGCCAGCGAGGCGGCGCCCGCGCCCTCGGCGACGACCTTGGCCTTCGAGAACAGGAGCCGCATGGCCTCCGTCACCTGTTGCAGGCTGACGGCGATGGCACCGTCGATGAGCTGGTTCGCCAACGGCCATAGCTCGGGGATCAGGGAGGGACCGCCAATGCTCTTGATGAAGGAGGGCCGTGTCTCGATCTCGACAATACGTCCGGCCGCCAGTGCGGCGGTGACCGGCGCCGCGTTCTCGTCCTCGACGGCAAAGACCCTCGCCTGCGGACGAAGGGCCTTGAGCGCACTTGCAACGCCGGTCGTCATGCCGCCGCCGCCATATGGCGTCAGCACGAAATCGACCTCCGGCAGATCCTCGACAATCTCGAGGCCGATGGTGCCGTTGCCAGCCAACACCGCCTGATCGGTGACGGGATTGATGAGAAGTTCGTCAATGTCGGGCCGCTCGATCGCGGTGATGTAGCGCCACCAGGTCTCGTGGGAGACAAAGCGCACCTCGCCGCCAAGACGGCGGACACCGTCGATCTTGGTCTGCGGCGCGCCGGCATACATGTAGGCGGCCATCGGAACGCCAAGAGCCCGTGCCGCCCAGGCCAACCCATAGGCCATGTTGCCCGAACTGACGGTCGCAACACCGTGCCTGAGTTCATCGGCGTCACGACAAAGCAAGGTATTGAGCGCCGGCCTGAGCTTGAAGGCGCCGATCGGCGACAGGGTCTCGAGCTTGAGGAATATCCGCTGGTCGGCACGGCCAAGATCGAGGCGCAGCAGCGGGGTGCGCGGCAGCCAGGCGGCCAGCCGATCGCGGGCTTCGGCAATCTCGTCAAGCGTCGGACGATGCGGAGGTGCCGAGATCATCCGGCAACCGCTTTCAAGCTGCCGGCGCGCGCGACGTCCTTGTTCGCGTCGCCGTCCTCGCTGTGGACATAGACGTGCAGCGTATAACCGATGTGGGCCGTCATCAGCGCTTTTGCCCGCTCGACGTCGCGGTCCAGGGCGGCTTCCATGATCGCCGTGTGGTGCTCGATCGCCATCGCCTCGCGCAGCGCGTTCATGGCCTCTTCGTAGCCGTCCTTGAGGCCGGCCGCCGCCCGCAATGTCGGCGCCAGCCCAAGAAAGCGATGGTGCCGGCGCAGCTGGTCCGAGATCGTCGAGCGAAACCGCAACAGCCAGCTGGATGTCGCAGCGCTCAGCAGCGCGGCATGAAAAGCCTCGTGGTTCTCGTCCCACTGGTCGACGGCGGCATCCGATGGGTCGTCCACCGCGGTCTTGCAGCGGGCGAGCCGGTAGTGCGCGGTGACAACCGCGTCTTCCCACTCCCGGCCGCCTTTCTCCATCGATTCCTGGAAGAGCGGTATCTCGACGACCATCCTCGCGCGCGCCAGATCCTCAAGTTCGGCCCGGGATACGGGGGCGACCGCGAAGCCGCGATTGCTGATGGCGGTGACCAGGCGTTCGGCTTCGAGGCGCGACAATGCTTCGCGCAGCGGCGTCCAGCCAACTCCATAGATGCCGCGCAGGGCGCTGAGCTTGAGCGGGGCGCCCGGCATGAGACGGGTGGTGAGGATATCGCGCCGCAGAAGCTGGTAGGCGGCTTCCGTCTTGGTGGAGTTCTTCTGGTCCTGCATCGCGATCCATTCGTTCTCTGCCATTGGAGAAATTATATATGATGATTGGTGATGGCAAGAATTATATATAATGTTTGACATGCGCCGATGGACTGACCATGATCGCTGGAGGTGCCCCGAGGCGGCGCTGATCAAATCTGGGAGGAAATGATGTTGAAGTCGAAATCCGCATGGCTGTCGGGATTGGCTCTGGCAGGCGCATTGATGGTCAGCGCCGGGAGCGCCGCGGCCGATCAGATCCGTATCGGCATCGCCAATTTCGGCGAGCATCCGCAATTGAACGCCGCCATAGCCGGCTTCAAGAAGGCGCTGACGGACAATGGCTTCGTCGAGGGCAAGGACGTCGTCTACACAGAGAGCCATACTAATTTCGATGCATCGCTGGTGCCGCAGATGATCGCCAAGCTGCAGGCCGAGCAGCCCAAGCTGATCTACACCATCACCACGCCGGTCTCGCAGATCGCCAAGAAGGCGCTCGCCGGCTCCGGCATTCCGATCGTCTTTGCCGCGGTCACCGACCCGGTGGCGGCCAAGCTGGTGCCGTCGTGGGACGCAGGCGACGAAGGCATGACCGGCGCCACCGATCTGCAGGACGTCGCCGCGGTGATGGCCTTCACCAAGAAGCTTCTGCCGAACGCCAAGCGTTTCGGCGTGCCTTACAATCCGGGCGAGGCCAACGACGTTGCCCTGATCGAGAAGATCAAGGCGGCGGCGCCCGCTGCCGGCTTCGAAGTCGTGGAAGTCGGTATCGACAACGTCAATGACATCCAGCAGCGCATCGCATCGCTCGCCGGCAAGGCCGACGTGATCTACGGCCCGACCTCGAACCTGATCCAGCCGGCGATCGCCGCCGTCTCCGCGGCCGCCCGCCAGGCCGGCATCCCTGTCGTCAACGCCGACGACAGCGCGGTCCGCAACGGCACCGTACCGGCGAGCTTCGCGGTCAATTACACGCAGGTCGGCGTCAACGCCGGCAACATCGCCGCCGAGATCCTCAAGGGCAAGGATCCGAAGACGATCGCGCCGTCGCGCCCGGCCTACAAGGACCACATGGCAACGATTTCCCGCAAGGCGATGGCCGCGTTCGGCATCGAGATACCGGCTTCGATGGCCGATTGCGGCTGCATCGTCGACTGATATCGGGACTGAAGGGTGACGGCAGGGGCGCCGTCACCCTCAGGTCAGGGAGGAACGATGCTCGAGATCCGATCCGCGCGCAAAGTATTCTACAGGGGCCAGGCCGACGAGAAGATCGCGCTGGACGGCCTCAGCCTGTCATTGGCGACTGGCGAGTTCGGCATCGTCATCGGCTCCAACGGAGCCGGCAAGAGCAGCATGCTCAATGCCATTTCCGGAGCGCTCATCCTCGATTCCGGCAAGATCCTGATCAACGGCGCCGATGTGACAAATATGCCGGTGCACAAGCGTGCCGCAAGATTGGCGCGGGTGTTCCAGGATCCGATGCGCGGCACCGCCGCCAGCATGACGGTGGCGGAGAACATGCTGCTGGCCGATCTGCGCAGCCACAAGCGCACCCTGCGGCAAGGGCTGAACGCCACACGGCTCGCCTCCTATAAGGAGCGCCTGTCCATACTTGGCCTCGGCCTTGAAAATCGTCTCGATACGCGCGTCGACCTGCTCTCAGGCGGGCAGCGGCAGTCCCTGTCGCTGATCATGGCCGTCGGCGGATCGCCAGACTTGCTTTTGCTCGACGAGCACACAGCGGCGCTCGACCCGCGCACGGCCGAGATCGTCATGCAGGCCACGGTGCGTGCCGTCAGCGCGCTGAAGCTGACCACACTGATGGTGACCCACAACATGCAGCACGCCGTGGACTATGGCAGCCGGGTGATCATGCTCGACGCGGGCCGGGTCCTGCTGGAAGTCACCGGCGAGGAAAAGGCTAGGGTCACGGTTATCGATCTGATCGGCCATTTTTCCGTCAAGACCGACCGCATGTTGTTGGCGAGCTGATCCCCATGGGCTTTATTCAGGAAGTTCTCTCAAGCTTCATCTCGATCATGCCGGTCACCCTGGCGCAAAGCCTGATCCTGGCCTTCGTCGTGCTCGGCATCATGATCCCGTTTCGCATGCTGAATTTTCCCGATCTCACCAGCGAAGGCGCGTTTCCGCTGGGCGGCTGCGTCTGCGGCGTGCTGCTGGCTGCCGGAGCAGAGCCGGTGACCGGCATCCTGGTCGCATTCATCGTGGGTTTCGCGGCGGGCTGCTGCACCGCCTTCATCCATCTGCGCTTCCGTATCCACACGCTGCTTGCCGGTATTCTGATGATGACGATGCTCTACAGCATCAATCTTCGCATCATGGGCAAGTCCAATCTCTCCGTCTTCGGTTCGCCCACGGTGTTCGACTGGGTGCCGTTCGCGCGGCCGGGTTTTCCGACCAGCAAGATCGTCGTCGCCGGTCTTCTCGCGCTCGTCGTCTTCGTGGCGCTTTACATGTTCTTCAGGACCGAGAAAGGGACCGCGGTGCGCGCCGTGGGCGCCAATCCTGATATGGCCGAGGCGCAAGGCATCAATGTCTGGGCGGCGACTATAGGCGGCGTCGGGCTGGCGAGCGCGTTTTCGGCGTCAAGCGGCGCGCTGATGGTGCAGTCGCAGGGCTTCGCCGACGTCAATATGGGGCTGGGCATCCTCATCAACGGACTGGCCGCGCTGATGATCGGCGAGGCGGTTGTCGGCAAGCAGACCGTCTGGCGCCAGCTGCTGGCGCCCTTTGCCGGCGCGATCATCTACTACCAGCTGGTGTCGTTCTGCCTTGCCGCCGGCATGCCGCCTCCCGATTTGAAGCTTGCCACTGGCCTGTTCGTGCTCGCCATGCTTGCTCTGCCCAGCCTCAAGCGCAGCCGGGGGCCCGCGCCGGCTCGCGAAGCCATTCGTGAATAATCGAGGACATCACCAATCATGAACGCAACGCTCGACCTCACGGCCGTCGAAGCCATGGATGCGGCGGATCCGCTGCGCGCCATGCGCGATCGGTTCACCTTGCCGGAAGGCGTGATCTACCTCGACGGCAATTCGCTCGGCGCCGCGGCGCCTGCGGTTTTCAACGAGCTGCAGAAGGCCGCGACCAAAGAGTGGGCGCAGGACCTCATCCGTGCCTGGAACACCGCCGGCTGGTTCGATATGCCGGTCGCGCTTGGCGACCAGCTCGGCCGGCTGATCGGCGCCGCCCCGGGCCAGACGGTGGTCTGCGACACGACCTCCATCAACATCTACAAGGTACTGCATGCCGCGCTCGGGATGCGGCCGGACCGGTCGGTCATCGTCGCCGAGGGCGATAGCTTTCCGACCGATCTCTATATGGCCGAAGGCGTCGCCTCGACGCGGCCGGGCACCGTGCTGCGGCTCGAAGGCGTCGATGCGGCAACCATTGAAGGGCTGATCGACGAGCGCGTCGCGGTTATCCTGGTCAACCACGTCAATTACAAATCCGGGCAGCTGCGCGACATGGCCGCGCTGACGCGCAGGGCCCATCAGGCCGGCGCGCTGATCGTCTGGGATCTCTGCCACACCGCCGGCGCCTTGCCGGTCGAACTCGACAGCGCCAATGCCGATTTCGCCATCGGCTGCACCTACAAATATCTCAATGGCGGTCCGGGCGCTCCGGCCTTCATCTACGCCGCCAAACGCCACCACGACGATGTCCATCAACCGCTCAGCGGCTGGTGGGGCCATGCGCGGCCATTTGCCTTCGAACAGGGTTTTGCAGCCGGCAGCGGCATCCGCCGCTTCCTGTGCGGCACGCAGCCCATGCTTTCGATGCGGGCGCTGAAAGGTGCGCTGGATATCTGGGACGATGTCGACATGGCTGCGGTGCGCACGAAAAGCATCGCGCTGACCGACCTGTTCATCCGGCTCGTCGAGACCAGATGCGGCGCCTATGGCCTCGAACTGGAGAGCCCGCGGGACGGCAATCGGCGCGGCAGCCAGATTTCCTTCATGCATCCGCATGGCTACCAGGTGATGCGGGCCTTGATCGAGCGCGGCGTGATCGGCGATTTCCGCGCGCCGTCGACCATCCGCTTCGGCTTCACGCCGCTCTATGTCGGCTACAGGGACGTCTGGCAGGCGGTCGAGGTGCTGGAGGACATTTTGCGCACCGAAGCTTGGAAAGAGGCGCGATTTGCAGTCAAGACGGCGGTGACTTGAGAAACTAGAGCCGGGTGCGGACCGTCCAGAGTTCCGGGAACAGCACGACCTCGAGCATCTTCTTGAGATAGGAGGCGCCCGATGTGCCTCCGGTGCCGCGTTTCAGGCCGATGATCCGCTCGACCGTGGTGACATGGTTGAAGCGCCAGCGGCGGAAATAGTCCTCGAAATCGACCAGCTTTTCGGCCAGTTCGTAAAACATCCAGTAGCGCTGCGGGTCGCGATAGACGGTCTGCCATGCGACCAGGACCGCCTCATTCTCGGTCCGGGTTTCGCGCCAGTCGGTTCGTCCGGCGTCGGCGCCGATGTCGAACCCGTTGCGGGCCAGAAGCAGCAGCGCTTCGTCGTAGAGCGATGGCTCCGCCAGGATCGCCTCCAGCCTACCGCTGAGGTCCGGCCGGTGCTTGTGGGGCCCGAGCATTGCAAGGTTGCGGTTGCCGGCCATGAACTCGATGGCGCGATATTGCCAGGACTGGAAGCCCGAGGACTGGCCGAGCGCATCGCGGAATTCGGTGTATTCGCTGGGTGTCATCGTGCGCAGCACGTCCCAGGCATTGTTCAACTGCTCGAAGATCCGAGCGACGCGCGACAGCATCTTGAAGCTGGGCTCGAGCCGGTCGGCACGGATGGAACGGATCGCGGCACCGATTTCGTGCAAAGCGAGCTTCATCCAAAGCTCGGAGGTCTGGTGCTGGATGATGAACAGCATTTCGTCATGCGCCGACGACAGCGGCGTCTGCGCCTCCAGCACTTTCTCCAGATGCAGATAGTCGCTGTAGGACATGCGTTCCTTGAACGACATCTGGGCGCCTTCCGACGCTGGATCGTAGGGCTCGCTCAATTGACGGTCTCCGTGCGCAGCCGGAAGCGCTGGATCTTCCCGGTCTGGGTCTTGGGCAGCGCGGCGATGAATTTCACCGATCGCGGGTATTTATAAGGTGCGATGGTGGCCTTGACGTGGTCCTGCAGGCGCTTGACGGTCAACGCGTCCGGCGCCACGCCTTGCACCAGCACGACATGCGCCTCGACGATCTGGCCGCGCTCGGCATCACCGGCGCCGATGACAGCGCATTCGGCGACATCAGGATGCGACAGCAGCGCTGCCTCGACCTCCGGTCCGGCGATGTTGTAGCCGGCGCTGACGATCATGTCGTCGGAGCGGGCGGCGAAATGGAAGAAACCGTCTTCGTCCTGCGTGAAGGTATCGCCGGTGAGGTTCCAGCCGTCGCGGACATAGTCCTTTTGCCTGTCATCGGCCATGTAGCGGCAACCGGTCGGTCCACGCACCGCAAGCCGTCCGGTCGTTCCGCGCGGCACTTCACGCATCTCGTCGTCGACGATGCGCGCCTCGTAGCCGCCTACCGGTTTGCCGGTCGATGCAGGCTTCATGTCGTCGAAACGGTTGGAGATGAAGATGTGCAGCATTTCGGTGGCGCCGATGCCGTCGAGGATCGGCTTGCCGGTCTTCTTCGTCCACTCCTCGAAGACCGGAGCCGGCAATGTCTCGCCCGCCGATACGGCGACGCGCAGCGACGACAGGTCCGCCCCTTCGTCCATGGCCTTCAGCATCGCGCGGTAGGCGGTCGGCGCGGTGAAGGAGACGGTCGCTTTGTAGGTTTCGATGATGTGGATCATGTTGGGCGGCGTCGCCTGTTCCAGCAGCGTCGCCGCGGCGCCGAAGCGCAGGGGAAAGATGGCAAGCCCGCCCAGGCCGAAGGTGAAGGCGAGCGGCGGCGAGCCCACGAAGATGTCGTCGGGCGTCACCTGCAGGATTTCACGGGCATAGGCGTCGGCGATGATCAGGAGGTCGCGGTGGAAATGCATCGTCGCCTTCGGCACGCCTGTCGTGCCCGAGGTGAAGCCGAGCAGGGCGACATCGTCGCGGCCGGTGTTGACGGCGGTGAAGGTCACCGGCTTGTCGAGCGCGGCACGATCGAGCTCGGCATCATGGTTGGCGGTGCCGTCGAAGCCGATGACCTGTTTCAGGAACGCGCTGTCCTTGGCGCAGGCCGTCATCTCGTCCATCAGCCTGGTGTCGCAGAGCGCGATGGTGACCTCGGCCTTGTCGACGATCTTGGAGAGCTCGCCGGCGCGCAGCATCGGCATGGTGTTGACGACCACGGCGCCGACCTTGGTGGCGGCCAGCCAGCAGGCGACCATGGCAGGGTTGTTGGCGGAGCGGATCAGCACCCGGTTGCCCGGCTTGACGCCATAATTTTCGACCAGCGCGTGCGCCAGCCTGTTCGTCCAGTCGGACAGTTCCTTGTAGGTGCGGCGGCGGCCGTTGCCGATCAAGGCGGTGTGGTCACCAAGTCCCTTCTGCACCAGCCTGTCGGTCAGTTCGACACCGGCGTTGAGGTGTTCAGGATAATCAAAACCGTCGAGCAGGATATCGGGCCATTGTTCCGGCGGCGGCAGGTGGTCGCGCGTGAACGTGTCGATATGCGCTGAAGGCCCAAGCATCTCGCCGCTATCCCATTTGCTGCCTGGCCAATGCGCGAAGCATCTGGCCGAAGGCGGTTAATCTGTCGTTCCTGTCTTTCGTGGAGGTTTCGTGTCGCCGATTGCTCGATCATGCCATCCAGAAAGGATGATCCGCAGATGGGCAGCACAGCAGACCTCCCATTTTGCCGACTGTTCCGGAGGCAGGATCGCACCAGTCGAAATTTGTTTCAAGCCTAAAATGTTTTGCCCTGGAGCATTGACGCGTGACATGGTGGCCGCCATTGGTAGCGCTGAAACCATGCCGCTTTCGGGGGGAGGGTGCCGATGATCGAACATCGCATTGCCGATTGGAACAATGCCTACGCCAACGGCGCGAATATCGCCGGTAGCGACCGGTGGCCGGCCGCGTGGGCGGAACCGGCGCAAGCGTTTCGCGATGCGCTGTCGGCGCAAGGCCGGGCGAGGTTCGATATCGCCTACGGCGATAGATCGCGCAACCGGTTCGATCTTTTCCTGCCCGAGGCCGCTCCCAGGGGGCTCGTGGTGTTCATCCACGGCGGTTACTGGCTGGAATCCGACAAAAGCGGCTGGTCGCACCTCGCCAAGGGCGCGGTCAGCAGCGGCTTCGCCGTGGCGATGCCGTCCTACACGCTGTGCCCGGACATACGCATCGCCGGCATCGTCAGCGAGATCGGCGCGGCGATCGGCAAGGCAGCGGCAATGGTCGGGGGACCGCTGATGCTGACCGGGCATTCGGCCGGCGGCCATCTCGCCACCCGAATGGTGACCACGACCACGCCTCTGGCCGCCGATGTGGCAAGGCGCATACGCCATGTCGTTTCGATTTCGGGCCTGCATGACCTGCGTCCGCTGATGCGTACGGGCATGAACGAGGCACTGGCAATCGACGAGCATGAGGCGCTGACTGAAAGCCCGGCGCTGCTGCGGCCCATGGATGGCGCCCGCATCACCTGCTGGGCTGGCGGCGGTGAGCGTTCCGAATTCCTGCGCCAGAATGCGCTGCTGGCCAACATCTGGACCGGCCTTGGCGCCACGACTAGCGCCGTGGTCGAACCAGATCGGCATCATTTCGATATCGTCGATGGGCTTGCCGATCCGGCGCATCCGCTGACACGGCTCTGGATCTCGGAATAGCCGAGATCTTTTTTGACCTATATCAGTAGCTTATAGGGCTATTCTTCAGCGTAGCATCAGCACGTTGCAGGTGTCACCGGCAGTGGATGCGGGGGCAAAGGGCGCGCGCACGACCAGCCCGTTGGCGTCGGCCAGCATCCGCAGCATCGAGGAATCCTGGATACTGAATGGCGTCGCCACCAGTCCGCCATCGTCTTCCCTGACCACCGCCCGTACATAATCCTGGCGCAGGTCATTGGCCGCCATTGCGGCGCCCAGTCTGGCCTGGCGGACGTCCTGGCGATAATTGCGGCCGCCAAGCCTTGCCAGAAGCGGCTTCAGGAACAATTGCGAACAGACCAGGCTTGCCACCGGGTTGCCGGGCAGGCCGATGCATCTGATGTCGCCGAGGCGGCCGAACATCAGTGGCTTGCCGGGGCGCATGGCGATCTTCCAGAAACCGAGCGTCATGCCTTCGCCGGTCAGCACGTCATGGATCAAATCGTGGTCGCCGACCGAGGCGCCACCCAGCGTGACGATGACATCAGCGCCAGCAGCGACAGCTTTCCTGACCAGCGCCGCGATTGCGTCCTTGCGGTCGGCGGCAATGCCGAGATCGAGCGCGCGGGCGCCGACCGATTGCGCCGCCGCGGCGACGCCATAGGCGTTGGATGAGATGATCTGGTCCGGCCCGAGCTCGCTGCCGGGCGCCAGCAGCTCGTCCCCGGTGGCAATGATGGCGACCAGCGGCCTCTTCACCACGCTTACCCGGGGATGATTTGCCGATGCGGTCAGGGAAAGCGCCGCCGGATCCAGCACCCGGCCTCTTTGCAGCAGCACATCGCCTGTCGCGAAGTCGAGGCCGGTGCGGCGGATGTTGCGTCCCTCGGCGGTGGGTTCGATCACTTCGATATCGCCGCCGCCGAGATCGCGGACATTTTCCTGGATGACGATGGTGTCGGCGCCATCAGGCAGCGGCGCGCCGGTGAAGATGCGTACCGCCTGGCGCTTGCCGATCGTACCGTCAAAGCCACGCCCGGCCGGCGCCATGCCGATCACCGAGAGTTTCGATGGCACCGAGGCCATGTCGGCGGCGCGCACCGCATAACCGTCCATCGCCGAGGCGTTGAAAGGCGGCTGGGTGCGAAGCGCCACGACCGGCTCCGCCAGCACGCGATCGATCGCCTCGAAAAGAGAAACGCTTTCGCCAGCCAAGGGTGCTGCGCCGTCAAGCAGGCGCTCGAGCGCCTCGGCGACCGGAAGCAGTGCCATCAGGCGCCCACCTTGTAGTCGCCGGACTTGCCGCCGGTCTTTTCGACCAGCCTGATGCCGGAAATGACCATGGCGCGGTCGACAGCTTTCGCCATGTCGTAAATGGTCAGGCAGGCCACGGAAGCGGCGGTCAGCGCTTCCATCTCGACGCCTGTCTTGCCGGTGACGCGCGCCAGAGCGGTGACTTTCAGCCCAGGCAGGGCGTGGTCCGGCTCGATGTCGACGGAAACCTTGGTCAAGAGCAGCGGATGGCAGAGCGGAACAAGCTCGTGCGTCCTCTTCGCCGCCATGATGCCGGCGATGCGCGCGGTGCCGAGCACGTCACCCTTCTTGGCGTTGCCGGCGAGGATGGTTTTCAGTGTTTCGGGCTGCATCGAGACGAAACCCTCGGCGATCGCGGTGCGGGTCGTCTCTTGCTTGTCGCCGACATCGACCATGTTGGCCTCGCCTTGCGCGCCGAGATGGGTGAGCGCGGCCGCCATCGTCAGATGACCTCAGTCAACGCCTTGCCCGTCAAAAGCAGGCGCGTCGCCGCGGTGACATCCTCTTGCCGCATCAGGCTTTCGCCGACGAGGAAGGTGCCGATGCCGGTCTTTTGCATCCTGAGGCAATCGTCATGTGTGAAGATACCGCTCTCGCTGACCAGCAGCCGGTCGCCCGGCACCATCGGCGCCAGCCGCTCCGAGGTCTTAAGACTGGTTTCGAATGTTCTGAGATTGCGGTTGTTGATGCCGATCAGCCGCGATGACAATTTTACCGCACGCTGCGTCTCGGCCTCATCATGCACCTCGATCAAAGCATCCATGCCGAGTTCGAATGCGGTCGCTTCCAATTCGCTCGCCAAGGCATCGTCGACGCTGGCCATGATGATCAGGATGGCGTCCGCGCTCCAGGCGCGGGCCTCATAGACCTGATAGGGATCGAACAGGAAATCCTTGCGCAGCGCGGGCAGGGCGGTGGCTGCCCGTGCCTTGGTGAGAAATTCCGGCGCGCCCTGGAAGGACGGTGCATCGGTCAGCACGGAAAGGCAGGCGGCGCCGCCTTTTTCATAGGCCTGCGCCAATGCCGGCGGATCGAAATCGGCCCGGATCAGCCCTTTGGACGGGCTCGCCTTCTTGATCTCGGCGATCAGGGCGAAGTTGCCGGATCTGCGCTTCGCCTCGAGTGCGGCGAGAAAACCACGCGGTGCGTCGGCATCCTTGGCTCGTGCCTTGATCTCCGCCAGCGGCGCGCGTGCCTTGGCGGCGGCGATCTCGTCTCGCTTGTAGGCTTCGATCTTGCGCAGAATGTCAGACACGGTTCACCCGTTCGAGATTTCGACCAGCCGGTCAAGCACCTGCAAGGCGCGGCCGCTGTCGATGGCCTGCGCGGCGATCGCGATGCCGTCGCCAAGCGTCGTCGCCTTGCCCGCAATCACCAGCCCGGCGCCGGCATTCATCAGCACGGTGTCGCGATAGGCGCCGGCAGCTCCGCCCAGCATATCGCGCAACGCACTGGCGTTGTAGGCGGCGTCGCCGCCCCGGAGATCGTCCTTGGTATGGCGCTTCAGCCCGACCTCTTCCGGGGTCAGCGTGAAGCTGCGGATTTCGCCGCCAACCAGTTCGGCGACCTGCGTCTCGCCGGTGGTGGTGATCTCGTCATAGCCATCGCCGTGGGCGACCCAGGCATGTTCGGTGCCCAGCGCCTTCAGCGTCTCGGCCACCGGCATGACCCATTCCGGCAGGAACACGCCGACCATCTGCCGCTTGACGCTGGCCGGATTGGAGAGGGGCCCGAGCAGGTTGAAGATGGTGCGGGTGCCGAGCTCGACGCGGGTCGGGCCGACATGCTTCATTGCCGGATGGTGCGCGGGTGCGAACATGAAGCCGACGCCGGCCTCGTGGATGCAACGGCCGATGAACTCGGGCGAGAGGTCGATCTTGACGCCAAGCGCGACCAGGACATCGGCGGCGCCGGTCAGCGAGGACAGGCCGCGATTGCCGTGCTTGGCGACCGGGACGCCGCTGGCGGCAATGACGAAGGCCGAGGCTGTCGAAATGTTGACGCTATGGGAATTGTCGCCGCCGGTGCCGACGATATCGATCGCGCCTGGCGGCGCCTCGACGCGAAGCATCTTGGCGCGCATGGTGGCGACGGCACCGGAGATCTCACTCACCGTCTCGCCGCGCACGCGCAGCGCCATCAGGAAGCCGCCTATTTGCCCGGGAGTCGCGTCGCCCGACATGATGATGTCGAAGGCCTCGCGCGCTTCCTCGAAGGAAAGCGCGCTGCCGGTCGCGACCTTGGCGATATGGGTTTTCAGCGCGCTCATCTTGTCGAGGCTTGGGCGACGGCGGCCTGGTCGACGCGGACGTCGTACTGCGTCTGCAACTGCGCCACCAATTGGTCGAGCAGATCGTCGGACATGCCGGAGGTGAAGGATTTCTGCGCGTCCTCCGGTACCGAGCTGGCATCGGCCCCCGCTGGTTCGAACACTTCGGCGACCTTGAACAGGATCTGTCCGTCGCCGGTGGGCGAGGGGATCAACCCGGTGCCGCCTTCGCCGACGCCGAACATCACAGCTGCGCCTTCCTTGCCGAAGTCCGCATCGTCGGCTTCACGCCTCAGACCGCGCTTGGTCTGCTTCTCCAGCTTGAGCTCACCGGCGATGACGTCCAGCGTGGCGCCGGCCTTGAGCCGCTTTTCGAGTTCGTCCGCCTTGGCGGCAAGGCGCTTGGTGGTCTCGGCGGCCGTCCAGTCGGCGACGACTTTCTTGCGGACCTCATCCAGCGTCCGGTCGCGAGCCGGCGTGACCGAACCGACCTCATAGAAGATGAAGCCATTGTCCGCCGTGGTCAGCCCGTCGTTTTCAGTGTTGGGTTCGGCATCGAAGACGGCCTTGATCAGCTCCGGCGATTCCGGCAGGTCCTTGACGATCGAACCGTCCGGCCTGAGGCCTGAGCGATCGATGGCGTCGATCGTGATGTCCTTGAGCTTCAGCTTGGCCGCCGCGTCGGCCAGCGAGCTGCCGGAGGCGCGGGTGTCCTCGTAATTGTCGTGCACATCCAAAAGGATGCGGCTTGCCTCGCCAAGCGCCAGGTCCTTGCGGATCTGGTCCGACACCTCGGCCAGCGGCTTCACGACTTCGGGCTTGATCTCGGTAACGCGCAGCAGCACCGGACCGAAGGCGCCCTGGACAACCGGGCTGACTTCGTTGGCGTTGAGCGCGAAGGCCGCGTCGGCGACCGCCTTGTCGGCGATCTTGTCCTTGGCGAGCGTGCCGAGCAACGTGTCGGCCGGCGTCTTGCCTTCGGCCGCGACGAGCTTGTCGAAGGTGGCGCCCGCCTTGAGCGAATCAAGCGCGGCCTTGGCCGCGTCCGGCGTCTTGAACACAAGCTGCTCGATGGTGCGCATTTCGGGCGTCGTGTAGCGCGCCTTGTTCTTGTTGTAGTCGTCGCTGACCTGTTGGTCGGTGACGGCGGTCGTATCCATGATGTCCACCGGTTCGAGGCGGACATAGGAGAATTTGCGGTATTCAGGCGCGGCGTAGGTTTTCTTGTTGGCCTCGAAATAGGCCTGAAGCACGCTGTCACTCGGCGCCTCGACTGGCTCTACGAGCGCCTTTGGCAATGTCAGATAGTCGACCGTGCGGTCCTCGCCGCGATAGAGCGCGACCGCCTTGAAGAAAGTGTCCGGCGCCTTGAGGCCGTCCGAAACCGCCTCGACGATCTGCTGGCGCACCGCCACCTGGGCGCGGTTCTTCAGATAATCCTCGGGCCGCATGCCGACCTCGTGCAGCATGTATTCGAACGTCCTTCTGTCGAACTGGCCGCTTGGGCCTTTGAAGGCCGGATCCTCGCGTGTCAGTTCCGCCAGCCTGTCCTTGGACAGGCCGAGCCCCAGTTTCCTTGCTTGTTCGTCGAGAACGGCGCCGGAAACGAGCTGAGCCAGGATCTGGTTGTCGATGCCGAGCCCCTTGGCCTGTTCGTGGGTCAGGCGCTGGCCGAACTGCTGCGACATGACGGCCAGCTGGCGATCGTAGGCGAGGCGGTATTCGTTGATCGACACCTTGGTGCCGCCGGCGGTTATCACCGAATCGTGGCCGGCAAAGCCGCCCATCAGGCGCCCGGAAATGCCCCAGGCGGCGAAACTGACCACCAGGAGCGAAAGCAGTGTCTTCGCGACCCAGGTACCCGCCGCGCTTCTCAATGTACCAAGCATGGTTACTTCCGATTTATGCGCATTTTCGCATGCGCCGAGTCTGAAACAAGCGCAATAGCGCCCTTCCGGTCCACTGTCGATTGCTTTGTGGCCTGATTTTGGTAGTGAGGGCCAGAGCCAGATATTGCCCGGAGAAGCAGACCATGACGCCAGGAATTCGCCCGCTCGTCGCCGGCAACTGGAAAATGAACGGCACCAGTGCCTCGCTGAACGAACTCAGGATGATCGGCAACGGGTTCATGAGCGGGCTCGATGCGGAAACCGAAGCCCTGGTCTGCGTTCCCGCGACGCTGCTTTCCCATGCCGCGGAGATTCTTTCGCGCACGCCGGTCCATGCCGGCGGCGAGGACTGCCACGCCAAGGAAAGCGGCGCCTACACCGGCTGCATCTCGGCGGAGATGCTGAAGGATGCCGGCGCGAGCCACGTCATTGTCGGCCATTCCGAATGCCGCGAACAACGCGGCGAGGACGATGCGACGGTCCAGGCCAAGGCCACCGCCGCATGGCGCGCCGGGCTCGTGGCCATCGTTTGCATCGGCGAGACACAGCAGGAACGCGAGGCTGGAGCCACGCTGGAGGTGCTGTCGCGCCAGGTCGCCGGCTCGGTGCCGCCAAGCGCCACTCCGTCCAACACCGTCATTGCCTATGAGCCGGTATGGGCGATCGGCACCGGCCTGACGCCAACCGCGGCCGACGTTGCCGAAGCGCATGCGCATATCCGCGAAAAGCTGGCGGAAAAGCTCGGCGCCGTAGCCGCCAAAATGCGCATTCTCTATGGCGGCTCGGTCAAGCCATCCAACGCGGTTGAACTGCTGGGTGTCAGGAATGTCGATGGCGCGCTGGTCGGTGGCGCCAGCCTGAAAGCGGCGGATTTCCTTGCTATCGCGGAAGCCTATCGCAGCATTTCAGGATGAGATTTGCGACGATGGACGCGTCGCGGCGCGTCCAAATTCGTTGCAAAGGTGGCGTTGCTTCCCATATTCCGGCCACGGGCTTGGAAATGCCGTGAAAGCATTGTATTGAGCCGCCTCCAATTCACCGGTCGTGTTCGCGGCCGGGCAAGGCCTTGCCAGGATAAACTATGCAAACCGTACTGATCGTCATCCATCTCATGGTCGTGCTCGCCCTTGTCGGCGTGGTGCTGCTGCAGCGCTCCGAAGGCGGCGGCCTTGGCATTGGTGGCGGATCGGGCTTCATGACCGCGCGTGGC
Source organism: Mesorhizobium opportunistum WSM2075 (assembly GCF_000176035.2). Taxonomy (NCBI): domain Bacteria; kingdom Pseudomonadati; phylum Pseudomonadota; class Alphaproteobacteria; order Hyphomicrobiales; family Phyllobacteriaceae; genus Mesorhizobium; species Mesorhizobium opportunistum. The sequence goes on from NC_015675.1 coordinate 4,412,628, forward strand.
GCTGCCAACGCGCTGACCCGCGCGACTGCGATCCTGGCGGCTGCGTTCTTTGTCACATCGCTGACCTTGTCGATCATTGCCCGCTACGGCGAGAAGCCGATCGATATCCTCGACCGCGTTCCCGCGACATCGGGTGAAGCCGGCAAGGGCGTGCTCAACCAATTGCCCGGCACGACCACCCCGGCACCCGCCGGCAACGCCACGCCGACGCCGCCATCCGGCAACGATGCCGCGACGACGCCTCCGGCAAAGGCTCCGGCCACCGCGCCGGCCGCCGGCTCGACGCCGCCGGCAGGCAATGGCACCACCAACACCGCGCCGGCCGCCCCCCAGGTTCCGAACCAGTAGCTTCCGCTCGCTCAAAACCGCGATCTGTGATCGTTTGAACACAGTCGCGGCAAATGCTGCGCAATCACGAAGATTCGACGGGTAGTGGTGCTGCCTCGCGCTTGAGGCATCCGCATTTATTCGACTATAGATTGCACGCGGCATTTTCGGTGTCCTTGGGGGACGCCGGGCGACGCCGTGGGCAACCAGCATTGAACGATCGGATCTTCGCCATGCAGCTTCGCAGCTTCATTTTCCTGGGACTTTGCGCCGCACTCGGCCTCAGTTCCCCGGCTTTGGCCGGCATGCCGGCCAATATGGCCGCCAATCAGTCGGTCGACAGGACCGACGCCATCAATATCGCAGTCAAGAGCGATGCGGCGCAGTTGAGGCTTCTCAAGAAGAAGAAAAACCCGACTCCGGACGATCTCGCCCAGATCAAGAAGATCGAGGCCAAGATCGTTGCCAACAAGGAGGACGCCAAGGCCAAGGCGCTTGAAGCCAGGAAACTGGCGATGCGCGAAGCGGCCAAGGCGAAGGCCGAGGCAGCACGCCAGGACTTCCTGGCAAAAAGGGGCCAAAGTGCCTCTGCCACTGAAGTGGCCGAAGCCAAGCCGGCCAAGAAGACCGTCAAGGTCATCGAGCCGATTGAACCGATCGCGCCGATCCAGTCGGCCGAGCCGCTCCCGGCCGAGGCCATGAACGTCGCCTTGACCGGCAACAATGGCGAGTTGCGCAGCGAGGTCATCGGCGGCCAGAAGCAGCCGAGCGGTGGTCTGTTCGCCGGCCTGTTCGGCGGGACCTCGTCATCCGGCTCCTCGATCAGCTATCTGCCCGAGACGCGCGCGCTCGACTCGGCGCTTGCCCAGAAGAACGCCAAGAAGCCGTTCAAGGTGAAGCCGGAATTCGTGCCTCAGGACGTCGAATTCACGGGCTACGATGCCGGCACCATCGTCATCGACACCAGTGCGCGCCGGCTCTATCTCGTCGAATCATCGACCACCGCGCGTCGCTACGCCATCGCGGTCGGCCGTGAAGGCCTGCAGTTCAAGGGCACGGTCGCCGTCGGCGACAAGCAGGAATGGCCGCGCTGGATCCCGACGCTGGACATGCAGAAGCGCGAGCCGAAGCACTACGCCCAGTACAAGGACGGCATGCCCGGTGGCGGCCAGAACCCGCTCGGCGCACGCGCCATCTATCTCTATGACGGCAAGAAGGACACGCATCTGCGTATCCATGGCACCATCGCGCCGCAGTCGATCGGAACCAGCGCCTCCAACGGCTGCTTCCGGATGATGAACGAGCACGTCATGGACCTTTACAGCCGCGTCAGGGTCGGTACCAGAGTCGTCATCATCTGACGTTTCCACCATCATGCCGAAAGGGCCGGCTCAGCCGGCCCTTTTGTTTTGCCTTGCTCACGACCAAGCCTGTTCGGTCGTGATCCCCGGACAAACCGAAACCGTTTGTCTGGACAAACCGAAACCGTTTGTCCGGACAAACCGAAACCGTTTGTCCGAGAAAACCGGATTCCACTTTTCGGGATCATGGTCCGAGCGCCTTTTTGGGAAAAAGCCTTCGCGGCGGTTTTTTCTCTGGCGGAATCAATCCGGCCGCGTTAAGCGATGACTCCCATGGCGCGATATGTATTCATCACAGGCGGCGTGGTTTCCTCACTTGGAAAAGGCATAGCCGCAGCGGCCCTTGGGGCTCTCCTGCAGGCGCGAGGCTATCGCGCACGCATCAAAAAACTCGACCCTTACCTCAATGTCGATCCCGGCACGATGTCGCCGTACCAGCACGGCGAGGTGTTCGTCACCGATGACGGTGCCGAGACCGATCTCGATCTTGGCCACTACGAGCGCTTCACCGGCCGCTCGGCCAATCAGCAGGACAACATCACCACCGGCCGCATCTACAAGAACATCATCGAGCGCGAGCGGCGCGGCGATTATCTCGGCGCAACCGTGCAGGTCATTCCGCATGTGACCGATGAGATCAAGAATTTCGTTCTCAACGGCAATGACGATTATGATTTCGTGCTGTGCGAGATCGGCGGCACGGTCGGCGACATCGAGGCGATGCCGTTCCTCGAGGCGATCCGCCAGCTCGGCAACGACCTGCCGCGCAACAACGCCGTCTACGTGCACCTGACCTTGATGCCCTACATTCCGACGGCGGGCGAGCTGAAGACAAAGCCGACCCAGCATTCGGTCAAGGAACTGCGCGGCATCGGCATCGCGCCCGACATCCTGCTGGTGCGCGCCGACCGCGCCATTCCCAAGGAAGAGCGCCGCAAGCTGTCGCTGTTCTGCAATGTCAGGGAAAGCGCCGTCATCCAGGCACTCGATGTGCCGCATATCTACGACGTGCCGATGGCCTATCACAAGGAAGGGCTCGATTCGGAAGTGCTGGCCGCCTTCGGCATCGATCCGGCGCCGAAGCCGCGCATGGAACCCTGGCAGAAGGTGTCCGACCGCATCCACAATCCGGAAGGCGAGGTGACCATCGCCATCGTCGGCAAATACACCGGCCTCAAGGACGCCTACAAATCGCTGATCGAGGCGCTCTCGCATGGCGGCCTGGCCAACCATGTCAAGGTCAAGCTCGACTGGATCGAGAGCGAGATCTTCGAAAAGGAAGATCCGACGCCATGGCTGGAAAAGGTGCATGGCATCCTGGTTCCCGGCGGTTTTGGCGAGCGCGGTTCGGAAGGCAAGATCCTGGCGGCGAAGTTCGCGCGCGAACGCAAGGTGCCGTATTTCGGCATCTGCTTCGGCATGCAGATGGCCTGCATCGAGGCGGCGCGTTCGCTGGCCGGCGTCGAACACGCATCCTCGACCGAGTTTGGCCCGACCGAGGAACCGGTCGTCGGCCTGATGACCGAATGGCTGAAGGGCAACATGCTGGAGAAGCGCCGTGAAACCGGCGATCTCGGCGGCACGATGCGGCTCGGCGCCTATCAGGCCGAACTCGCCAAGGGCTCGAAGATCGCCGACATCTATGGCGATACGCAGATTTCCGAGCGCCACCGCCATCGCTACGAGGTCAACGTCGATTACAAGGAGCGGCTCGAGGATTGCGGCCTGGTGTTTGCCGGCATGTCACCTGACGGCGTGCTGCCGGAAACGGTCGAGTATCCCGACCATCCCTGGTTCATCGGCGTCCAGTATCACCCCGAGCTGAAGAGCCGGCCGCTCGATCCGCATCCGCTGTTCGCCAGTTTCATCGAGGCGGCGGTCGAGCAGTCGCGCCTGGTCTAGGCATCGTCAAGCGAGACCGCGCCTCATGCAGACCTATGTCGCGCTCCTCTACAGCATCATTCTGGGCGAGGGGCGCCGGGTCGTCATGTCGGACCTCAAGGCGATGGCGGAAAACCTTGGCCTGAAGAACGTTCGCACGCTGGTTGCGACCGGCAACCTTGTCTTCGAGAGCGAAAAAACCTCGATCGCCGCACTTGAAAAGCGGCTGGAAGCGGCGTTCGAAAAGGCCTTCGGCCGCCACGTCGACATCATTGTCCGCAGCAGCGGAGATTGGCTGAAACTGGCTAGCCGCAATCCATTCCCGAGAGAATCGGTGGACGCCGGCGACCAGGTCGCGGTGCGCGTGATGCGCAAACCCGTGGCCGAAGACGCCCTATCGGGACTCCAGGCCCGTGCCGCCGAGGACGAGAAGGTGGTTCTGGTCGGCGGCGACATATGGCTGGTGTTCTCGCGGGAGAGGCCAGGCTCGCGGCTGCTTGCCGCCGCCAGTCACAAGCGCATGGGCATCGGCACGTCGCGCAACTGGAACACGGTGCGCAAGCTGGCCGAGATGGTTGGCAGTAGGCAGTAGGCAGTAGGCAGTAGGCAGTAGGGAAGCGGTCTGTCTTCCCTAGCTCCTACTGCCTACTCCCTGATTTTCAAGCCTTCGCCATCTTGGCGCCGGCACTCACGGCTGCGGTGCGCAGCACGTAGTAGATGACGCCGGCAATCGCCACGCCGAAGAACCAGCCATAGACACCCCACCAGGACGGCAGCCAGTTAGTGAAGTTGGGCAGGATCGACGAGAAGAACGCGCCGATGCCGGCGGCGATGAAGGCGTTGACGTGCCAGCCGCCCTGGAAGCGGAATTCGCCATCCTCACGATAGAGCGCCTCGACATCGACCTCGCCTTTGCGGATCAGGTAATAGTCGACCATCATGACGCCGAAGATCGGTCCCATCGTCGCGCCGATGACGTTGACGAACGAGGCGGCACTGCCTTCCCACGGCGCGAAGGGGTAGAGCACAAGCGCGATCAGCGCTGCGATATAGCCGCCCTTCTTGAAGTCGATCTGCCTGGGAAAGACGTTGGAGAAGTCGAAGGCCGGCGAGACGAAGTTGGCCACGACATTGATGCCGAGCGTCGCCACCGCGAAGGTCAGAGCGGCGAGAGCAGCCAGGAACCAGCTGTCGAACTTTGCCGAGATCTGGTCGGGGTGCAGCAGCACTTCGTGATAGACGTCGTAGGCGGCAATGGTGGTGACGCCGGCGACCAGCGAGAACAGGATGAGGTTGACCGGCAGGCCCCAGATGTTGCCCTTGCGCAGTGCAGCCTTGTCCGGCGCGTAGCGTGCGAAATCGCAGAAGTTGAGATAGAGCGCCGAGAAGTAGGTCACCCAGATCGCTGCGACCGCAAACAGCGAGGTCCACGAGCCCGGCTCACCCGGCACGCCGGCGTCCTTGGTCTTCTCCTTCAGCACATCCATCGGGATGTCGCTGGTGAAGGCGAAGGTTCCGGATTTGACGCAGAGATAGATCGCCAGGATCAGCATCATCACCCAGACCGCAGGCCCCGCCCAATCCTGGAAGCGGCGCACCGTCTCCATGCCGCGCTGGATGATCAGCAGTTGCAGCGCCCAGATGACGACGAAGCAGATCACTTCCAGGCCGGAATGGCCGAGGAAATGTGTGTTGGCGTTGAAATCGGCAAACCATTGCGAGCGGATCAGCAGCGCCACGATCGCGCCGGAGGCGGCGGCCGTTTGCGCGCCGTACCAGAAGCAGGCGACGATGGCGCGCACAAGCGCCGGTATGTTGGCGCCCCAGATGCCGAAGGAGGCGCGGGCCAGCACGGGGTAGGGCACGCCAGTCTTGACGCCGGCATAGCCGACCATGTTCATCAGCACGTAGATGATCAATGACCCGATGCCGATGGCGATGATGAAGTTGACGAAGCCGCCGCAGAACAGAAACAGGCTGGCGGCGAGATAATAACCCCACAGGCTGTGAACGTCCGACGTCCAGACGTTGAAGATCGAGAATGGTCCCCAGTTTCGAACCGTAGCCGGAGCGAGGTCCTCATTGTATAGGTCAGGCGATGCGCCCTGTATCGTCATTGCAATGTTCCCCTTTTGCAAAAAACGCGCCCTCACGCGTTGACCGCAGAGGTTACGCCTGACGCAGGGGAACCGACAAGCAACCAATTTGCCGGCTTTGGCCTTAAAGATATTCAATGCGAACCGCGATTATCGAGGGATCGTAAAGGTGGGTCGCTGTTGAACCCTAACGATCGGTGATTCGACTGTCCAATGCATGTCGCCGGTTTTGGGAGAACGACATGCATGCGCGACGCGCTTAGGTGATGGCCATCGCGCGCTTGTGGTCCTCGACTTCGGAAAGCAGCCAATCCTGAAACAGGCTGGTGCCCGGCTTGTTGCCGATGCTGCGACGCTGATGCAGGTAGATGCCGGCCGGATAGGTGTGGCGGGCGCGAAACGGGGCGACAAGCTTGCCTTGCTGCAGAAAATCCTGTGCCATCATCGTGTCGGCAAGCGCGATGCCAGCGCCGTTGACCGCCTCGCGCATGATCAGTGTGCAATCGTCCAGGGTCGTGCTGGATTTCGGCGATGTCTCCAAAACGCCTTCCTGCTCCAGCCAACGCTTCCACCTCATCGTCTCGCATTCATGGATCAAGTGGTGATTGACCAGATCGGCAGGCGATCGCAGCGGCACCGGCCCTTCGAGCAACGAGGGCGCGCAGATCGGCGTCAGCAGCAGCGGGATCAACAGCGTCAAGGCCGGGCCGGCCTTGTAGACGAATTCGTCGACGATGGCCAAATCGAAGTTGGCGCGCTTGCCCGAACTCGAGATCTCCAGATCGACGGACGGATGCAGCCGGCGAAAATTCGGCAGCCGGTCCGCAAGCCAAAGATTGAGAACAGCCGGCACGCACAAGACCCGGACACGCTGGGTCCGGCCGTGGCTCGGGCCATCGGAGAAGCTGACATCGTCGGTGGCGCGCCAGATGGCCTCGAATGCTTCCGAGAGGCTGCGCGCATAGTAGGAGCCCCTGATGGTCGGCGTGATCTGGCGAAAGCCGCGTTCGAACAGATCCTGGCCAAGATTCCGTTCAAGTGCACGGATGTGGCGGCTGACGGCAGAGGGTGTCAGGTGCAGTTCTTCGGCCGCGTCCTTGACGCTGCCAAGACGTGCGGCGGCCTCGAAGGCGCGCATGCCATTGAGTGAAGGTAAGGCCATTGCCCGATCATGAATTGTCAGTTGAGTTTTTGTCAATCGACATGGACAAAATTGGCGTTTGATCACCAGGGTCCTTCGGGGATACCCAGAAGGCAAGAGCGACCAAGTCGCCATCAGAAAACGATTATTTGGGGCCCCCGGCACCATTCCACCAGTGGCAGAGACCGGCCTGATCGGTTTTCCACCGCTGGCGGGCGAAGCTTTGCGCAAAGCGGCGCTGAGGCCGGGGCAAAATGGGAGAATGACTGCTTATGCCTCAATCGCCAGTGCCGGTCTTTGAAGCGGCCGACGAGATTTCGGCTGAAGCCTCTGTCGTCGTGATCCTGCAAACTGCCCAGACAGGCTTTGGTCCACGGGCAGCGGCGCTGGATGTCGAGTTAAGCGGGATTTTGTCCCGTGCCTGCTCCGACCCGGACGCTTTGGCCGAGTCTGGCACCTGCATCGATGTGATCGCTCCCCAGACCGTATCGGCCCGGCGCATCATCGTTCTCGCTTTGGGCAAGGCTGAGGCTCTAACCGCGCTGTCACTGGCGCGTGCCGGCGGTTTGCTGGCCGTGCATCTCGAAGGCAAGAGCGAGTGCGCGGCTACCTTGCTCCTGGATCCGATCGCCGGTGTCGACCTGCCGGGCGCGGACATCCTGGCGCGCGTGGCGCTCGGCATGCGGCTGCGGCGCTATCGCTTCGACATGCGCAACCAACGCCAGGGCGCCGGCGCGGATCGAACCCTGCGTGTGCAACTGGTCGGCGCAAGCGGCGCCGAGCTAACCCCGGCGCTGGCACGGATGAACGCCATTGCCGACGGCGTCGAATATGCGCGCACGCTGGTCAACCTGCCGCCGAACCATCTCCATCCCGACAATTTCCACGATCACCTGGAGCCGCTGCGCGAAGCCGGCATCGACGTCGAGATCCTCGATACGGCGAAGCTCGGGGAACTCGGCATGAATGCGATCCTGGCTGTCGGGTCAGGGTCGGTAAGGCTGCCGCGCGTTGCTGTCCTGCGCTATCGCGGCAAGGGTGCTCCCGCGCAGCCCATGGCTTTCGTCGGCAAGGGCGTATGCTTTGACTCCGGCGGGCTCTGCATCAAGCGCGGCGAGCAGATGTTCGACATGAAGGCCGACATGGGTGGTGCGGCCGCCGTTGTCGGCCTGCTGATAGCACTGGCCCGGCAAGGCAGCCCTGTGCATGCTGTCGGCATTCTGGGCATTGCCGAGAACATGCCGTCCGGCACCGCGCTGAAGCCGCGCGACATCATCACGACGGCTTCGGGACAGACCGTGGAAGTGTTCGACACGGACGCGGAAGGGCGCCTGATCCTGGCCGACTGCCTTTACTATGCGGCTTCGCGCTTCAACCCCTCGGTGATCGTCGATCTGGCGACGCTGACCTATTCGGTGATGCGCGGCCTCGGATCGATATTCGCCGGTCTGTTCAGCACCGACAATGCCATCGCGACGCAGATGATCGCGGCCGGGGAAACGGTCGGCGAGCGTTTCTGGCAGTTGCCGCTCGACCGGGCCTACGATGAGGGGCTGCAGTCGCCATTCGCCGATATGCGGCACCACGCCAAGGACATGGAAGATGGCGACGCGCCCTATGCGGCGGCGTTCCTGCGCCACTTCACCGAGGATCGGCCCTGGGTGCATCTCGACATAGCCGGCAAGGAAATGGCCGACAAGGATCAGCCGCTCGGCCGGGAAGGCGCCACGGCGTTCGGCGTGCAGATGCTGGAAGAATGGGTCCAGGCCAACCGCAAGATGAACTAGGCGCCCACGGACAACGACAAGATGCCTTTCAAACATGCAAGGAGCCGGGATGTCGTCTGAGATCAGCAGCAGGGAAGGGCGGGCCGTCTTCGGCAGCTACGAAACCTGGTATCGAATCTCCGGCGAACTGGATACCGACAAGGCCCCAATCGTGATCCTGCACGGCGGTCCGGGTGTCGCCCACAATTATGTCGATGCCTACAAGCTTCTTGCCCGAAGGGATCGCGCCGTCATCCACTACGACCAGTTGGGTTGCGGCAATTCGACTTTGTTACCCGATAAGGGCGCCGACTTCTGGACGCCCAGGCTCTTCATCGACGAGCTTGAAAACCTGGTCGACCATCTCGGCATTCGCGCGGGCTTCCATGTCCTTGGCCAAAGCTGGGGCGGCATGCTGGGCGCCGAATATGCGGTGACGCGGCCGAAGGGTCTGAAGTCGCTGACCATCGCCAACTCGCCGGCTTCCATGAAGCTGTGGGTCGAAGAGGCCAACCGGTTGCGCACCGACCTGCCCGGGGATGTCCAGGAGACACTGACCCGCCACGAGCAGGCCGGCACGACGGACCATCCGGCCTACCAGGCAGCAACGATGGTCTTCTACGAACGGCATGTCTGCCGGGTGGTGCCTTTTCCGCCCGAGGTAACCGAGACCTTCGCCCAGGTCGTGCGCAATCCGACGGTCTATCATGTGATGAACGGGCCCAACGAGTTCCATGTCATCGGAACGCTGAAGAACTGGAGCATCATCGATCGCCTGCCGGCTGTCGATGTTCCGACGCTGATCATCTCCGGACGCCATGACGAGGCCACGCCCGCGACCGTGCAGCCCTACAAGGACGGCATCAAGGGATCGCGCTGGGAGATATTCGAGCATTCCAGCCATATGCCGCATGTCGAAGAGCAGGACCTGTGCATGCGGGTGGTGGGAGACTTCCTGGACGACAACGACAACAGAGAAAAGGGGAACTAAGCATGAAGAAACTGCTTCTGGCGGCGTCAGCCGCGGCATTGCTGGCCAGCGCATGGCTGGCTCCGGCGCAGGCCGAATATCTCAAAGAGCACCGAGGCGGCACCATTCGCCTTCTGGCCCGCTCAGCGGCGGGAACACTCGATCCGCACATCAACTACACCGACCAGGGCTGGCAGATGTACCAGCCGATCTATGATGGCCTGGTCGCCTTCCGCAAAGCCGAGGGCATGGACGGCTTCACCATCGTACCCGACCTCGCCGAGGCGCTGCCGCAGGTCAGCAATGACGGCAAGACCTTCACCTTCAAGCTGCGCAAGGGCATCAAGTTCTCCGACGGCCATGATCTCAGTGTGAAGGACGTCGTTGCGTCCTTCCAGCGCATCTTCAAGGTTTCCGGGCCGACCTCCGGCACTTTCTATGCCGGCATTGTCGGCGCCGACAAATGCCTGGCCGACACCAAGAGCTGCACGCTTGAAGGCGGCGTTGTCGGGGATGAGGCCGCCGGCACCGTCACCCTCAACCTCACCAAGCCTGACGCCGAGATCCTCTACAAGCTCGCCTTGCCGCACGCCGTGGTGCTGCCGGCGGACACGCCCGCGGAAGACATGGGCTCCAAGCCGATTCCCAGCACCGGCGCTTACATGATCTCCGCCTTCGACCCCAACAAGGGCATGACGGTGTCGCGCAACCCCAATTTCAAGCAGTGGAGCGAAGACGCGCAGCCGGACGGCTATCCGGATGTCGTCCAATATGATTTCGGCCTGTCCGAGGAAGCGGCCGTCTCGGCGATCCAGAACGGCGAAGCAGACTGGATGTTCGATGCGCTGCCGAGCGATCGCCTCGGTGAACTTGGCAGCAAGTCCATGGACCAGCTGCACATCTCACCGCTTTCGGCGTGGTGGTATGCGCCGCTGAACAACCGTCTCGCGCCGTTCGACAACGAAAAGGCGCGCCAGGCCGTTGCCTATGCGATCGACCGCAACACGCTGGTCAAGCTGTTCGGCGGCAAGGTGCTGGCTTCGCCGGTCTGCCAGGTCCTGCCGCCGGACTTCCCCGGCCACGAAGATTATTGCCCCTTCACCAAGAACCCTGGCGCCAAATGGTCGGCGCCCGATCTCGACAAGGCAAAGCAACTCGTCGAGGAATCCGGCACCAAGGGCCAGAAGGTGACCATCATCGCCGAGGACACCGCCATCTCACGCTCCATCGGCGTCTATCTGCAGAGCGTGCTGACCACCATCGGCTATGTCGCCGACGTCAAGCCGATCTCGTCCAATATCCAGTTCACCTACATCCAGAACACCAACAACAAAGTGCAGATGTCCATCACCCAGTGGTACAAGGACTATCCGGCGGCTTCCGACTTCCTCAACATCCTGTTCTCCTGCGCTTCCTTCCGTGAAGGGTCGGACGCTTCGATCAACATCGCCGGCTTCTGCGACAAGGATATCGACGCAAAGATGCAGAAAGCGCTCGATCTCGGGGTGACCGACCAGAAGGCTGCAGACAAGATGTGGGCCGAGATCGACAAGCAGATCACGGACAAGGCGCCGGCTGTCGGCCTGTTCACACCGAAGCGGCTTGACTTCGTCAGCAAGCGCGTGGGCAATTTCAAGTTCAACCGGCAGTTCAACTGGATGATCACCCAATCCTGGGTGCAGTGATGGCCTGGGTGCAGTGATGGCCTGGGTGCAGTAACGAACTGCGGAGAGGGGCGCGTCCGTGTCGAACCAAGTCGCTGCCATGCCGCGCAAGACGCGAGGGCCCTGGGCTGTCGCATTTGCGAAGCTGGCAAGGAACAGGGCCGCCATGGCGTCCCTGGCAGTGTTCCTCCTTATTGTCCTGGCTTGCGTCAGTGCGCCTCTCTATGCGCACTGGGCGCAAGTCGACCCTTTCGCCTCGACGCTCGACGCCGTCATCCAGATCGATGGCGCCGACGTCGCGGTGATGGAGCCGTCGACGGAGGGGCTGGGCCTTGGCTATACGCCGCTCGGCCCGACCTGGCGGCTCGGCAATTACTTTCTCGGCGCCGACAGCCAGGGGCGCGACGTCATGGCCAGGATGCTCTATGGCGGGCTGAGTTCGCTGTTGATCTCCGGCGCCGCCACAATCTTCACCCTGATCCTAGGCACGTCAGCCGGACTGATCGCCGGCTATTTCGGCGGCATCACCGATACGGTCCTGTCGCGCCTCCTGGATGTGTTGTGGGCGTTCCCGATCTATCTTCTGGCGATTTCGCTTTCCATCGTCACCATCGCGCAAGGCATTTCGATCGGCCCGATCGAGATCGAATCCGGCAGCCTGTGGCTGCCGGTCATCATCATCGGCATCGTCTACGTGCCTTATGTGGCGCGCCCCATACGCGGGCAGGTCCTGTCGCTGCGCCGCAGCGAATTTGTCCACGCCGCGGTCAATCTGGGCGTGCCTGGATGGCGCATCCTGTGGCGCGACATCCTGCCCAACATCACCACCACGCTCATCGTCTTCGTGCCGCTGATGATGGCGCTGAACATGCTGACGGAATCGGCGCTCTCCTTCCTGTCGATCGGCGTGCAGCCGCCGGCGGCGAGCTGGGGCACAATCATCCAGGACGGACAGGCATTGCTCTATACGCGGCCGCTGGTGGCGCTGGCGCCGGGCCTGGCGATCGCGGTGTCCGTCATGGCGCTCAACGTCTTCGGTGACGGCCTGCGCGATGCGCTCGACCCACGCTCCAAAGTTCGGCTGGGGCGCGACTGATGATCTACGCGATCCTGCGCCGCTTCGGTCAGATGCTGTTCGTGATGTTCGGCATCTCGGTCATCGTCTTCCTGATCTTCTTCGCGACGCCGGGCGCCGATCCGGCGGCGCGCATCGCCGGCCGCAACGCGTCGCCCGAAGTGCTGGAGGCGGTGCGCCACAGCTTCGGCTTCGACCGGCCGCTCTACGTCCAGTACGTGACGATGATGGAGAAGATCTTCGTCACCGGCGATCTGACCTCCTTCGTCAACCGCGGCTGGAAGGTGGTGCCGGCCGTGCTGGATTCGATCCCGGTCACGCTATCGCTGGTGTTCGGGGCGGCGATCCTGTGGGTGGTGGTGTCCATCATCATCGGCATCATCGCCGCCGCCACGCGCGACAGCTGGCTGGACAAGGTTCTGATGGCGCTGGGACTGCTCGGCATTTCCATGCCGGTCTATTGGCTGGGCGAGGTGATGAACCTGATCACCCAGAGCCGCTACCACGACAGTTGGCTGTTCTCCTGGGTACCGCCGCTCGGCTACAAGAATTTCTCGGACGATCCCAAGGGCTGGTTCCTGACGCTGGTCATTCCGTGGATCACGCTGGCCATTCTCTACATCGGCATCTATGGGCGCGTGCTGCGCGCGGCGATCATCGAATCCCTGCAGGAAGACTATATCCGCACGGCCCGCGCCAAGGGCCTGTCGGAAACCCGCATCCTGCTGCGCCACGCGCTGCGCACGTCGCTCATCGCATTCGTCACGCTGTTCGGTCTCGATTTCGGCGCGCTGGTGGGTGGCTCCGCCTTGCTGACGGAGGTGGTGTTCGGGCTGCACGGCATCGGCAAGCTCACCTATGACGCGCTGCAGAATCTCGATCTGCCGATGATCATGGCAACGGTGATGTATGCTTCCATGTTCGTGGTCATCGCCAACGCGGTGGTCGATTTCGTCTACATCCTCCTCGATCCCCGCCTGAGGACGTCATGATACTGTCGGTGCGTGACCTCAGAGTATCCTTCCGGACCGATGACGGCCTGGTGCGGGCCATCGACGGCGTTTCCTTCGATCTTGGGGAAAGCGAGATTCTCGGCGTCGTCGGCGAATCCGGTTCCGGCAAGACCGTATCGCTGCTGGCCGTGATGGGCCTCATCACCGACCCCAATGCCGTCATCGAGGGCTCGATCCGTTACAAGGGCCGCGAGTTGGTGGGACTGCCGGCGCGCGAACTGAGGCGCCTGCGCGGCAACGAGATCGCGATGATCTTCCAGGATCCGATGACGGCGCTGACGCCGGTCTACACGATCGGCTGGCAGATCGCCGAGCAGATCCGCGCACATCGAAATATCAGCAAATCCAAAGCGATGGAGCGCGTCGAGGAACTGCTGGCCGAGGTGAACTTTCCCAACCCGCACGAGGCGATGTCGCGCTACCCGCACCAGCTTTCCGGCGGCATGCGCCAGCGGGCGGTGATCGCAATGGCGCTGTCGTGCAATCCGGCCCTGCTGGTGGCGGACGAGCCGACCACCGCGCTCGACGTCACGGTGCAGGCCGGCATTCTCGATCTCGTGCGCAAATTGCGCGCGACGCATAAGTCGGCCGTGGTCTTCATCACCCATGACATGGGCGTGGTCTCCGAACTCGCCGACCGCGTCATGGTCATGTATGCGGGCCGCGTGGTGGAACGGGGCAGCCGCATGGAACTGTTTTCCGATCCGCGCCACCCCTATACGCGCGCGCTGCTCGGTTCGATTCCGCCGCTGACCGGTGAAAAACCGCGCCGCCTGCCGGCCATTCCCGGCTCGCCGCCGTCGCTGCTGCGCTTGCCGCAGGGCTGCGCTTTCGGTCCGCGTTGCCCGGTCCACTACGAACCCTGCGCGACCGGCAAGCCCGACCTCGGGGCTGGAGCCCACGCCGCCGCATGCTTCCGGGCGGTGCAGGCATGAGCGGAGCAATGATCGACAAAGAATCGATGGCCGACAAGGAACCGATGACCGACAGGGATCAGCCAATCCTCGAGACGCGTTCGCTGGGAAAGCGCTTCTCGATCGGCACCCGGTTTTCGGCGGAAGGCAGGCGAACCGTCCATGCGGTCGACAATGTTTCGCTGACGGTGCGGCGCGGCGAGACTGTCGGGCTGGTCGGCGAATCCGGATGCGGCAAGTCCACGCTGGCGCGCTGCCTGGTAAGGCTCTACGACATCACGGACGGCACGCTTCTGTTCGAAGGTGACGACATCACCTCGAAGTCGCTCTCCGAACTCAGGCCGCTGCGGCGGCGCCTGCAAATGGTCTTCCAGGACCCGTCGGCCTCGCTCAATCCGCGCCGTCGTGTCGGCGACCTGGTGGCCGAGCCACTGCGCATCCACGGCAAGCTTTCGTCTCGCGAGATCACCGCGCGGGTTGCCGAACTGTTCGACCTCGTCGGGCTGTTGCCGGATCACGTCATGCGGTTCCCGCACGAATTTTCCGGCGGGCAGCGCCAGCGTGTCGGCATTGCACGGGCCATTGCCCTCAACCCCGATCTGGTCGTGCTGGATGAGCCCGTCTCCGCGCTCGACGTGTCGGTGCAGGCGCAGATCGTCAACCTGCTTGCCGACCTGCAGGAGAAGCTCAACCTCACCTACATCTTCATCGCCCATGACCTGTCGGTGGTGCGCCAGGTGTCGACCCGCATCGCGGTCATGTATCTCGGCTCGATCGTCGAGGAAGGTCCGGCGGAAGAGGTGTTCGCAACACCTGCCCATCCCTACAGCCAGGCACTGATCTCGGCGGTTCCCGTCGTGGAGACGACGCCTAGCGGGACGCGCAAGCGCATCATCCTGACCGGCGACGTGCCGAGCCCGCTCAAGCCGCCATCCGGGTGCCGTTTCCATCCGCGATGCCCGATCGCGGCGGAGCGTTGCCGCACCGAGCGGCCGGAGTTGAGGGAATATCGACCGGGCCGAAAGGTCGCCTGCCACTTTCCGACGGTATAGCCGGCCGCCCATCGGCGCCTGGACGATGGCCGACAGTTTTTGAAAAATTCCACCGTCAGCGTGGAACCAACCGCCAAGCCGCGCGTTTCAATCGGTTCGATCGCACGCATTGCGATCGAACGGGAGGAACCAATGGACTACCTGCATTTCTTTTCGCCCGTGCGGATTTCGCGCGGGCAGGGGCATCCTGTAGAAGAAGTGGATAATGTCGCCGAGGCGATGGTTTTCTTGCGCAAATGGCCGACAGGCCGGCGCGGGCCTGTGTATCAGTGCGCGCTGAATTGCTGCGCGGCCGCGTTGTCGGGCCAGATGTCAGCCGAAGAAGCAAGGAAGGCGTTCACCGGCTTTGCCCGGATCACGCGGCTTCTGGACGATGACATGGCGTTGCCCGTAGCCGGCGAAAACATGGCGGACATATACGCGCTGCGGCGTTAAGAAGCTTCAGAGGCGTAGCCCTCGCGTCGTGATAGCGCGCGGGGGGTGCGTTGGCGCGCGGCGCTAGGTTATCAGGCAGATTGAGGGGGGGCGGCAAATACGCTACTTGTCACTGCAATGCATATTCGACGCCACCGCCGGAAGCCTGTCCAGGAAAACGCTCCATGGATGCCACCGGCTCGACCACGTCTGCTGCAAAGGCACCTGTCGCGCTCATGGCCGCAGCCAAAAAAATATTCCTGAAAATAGCCGCATGAATGCCAACCGCACACCCCCGCGCATCTACAGGGATCGCGTCGTTGGTGGCTACGGCGTCAAAGACGCGCCGCCGCCATATCAGTGGCGGATCGGGCGCAGTCTGGCATAAAGCCAGTAACGTCTGGAGGGCACTAGACCAACCGCTGTCGTGTGCACTATGTGTGCGGTGAGAACCTCGATATAGGCAAGTGGTTTCCGCTGCGGCGGCGTAACCACAAATTAGGCTACTTTCAGCGGCGTCTATCGCCAAATTCGTCTGTCGTTCCAGCGGGGTATTGGACGGACCGAGACATAACAAAGATCGTAAAATTGGTATGTTATCTCCCAAACTTGCCATAGCCCCTATGATGGATGGGGCAGATTTATAAATAATATCAGATAGTTGCGAGAGACCGTGTGCAAAAATCGCACACGAAAGTTCTGCTTCTCTTCTTTTTTCGTTCCCGCGACGGAGCCGCCGACAGACCTATCTGGACATTCTTCTGCCGACGATATTGACCGTTCCACCGCAGACGTTCGCTGCGATATCCGTACCCCTTTGTTGTCCGATATGGCGTCCAATTCGCCTGGGGTTTCTAGAAGCTTTTCGAATTTCTGTCCGATGCGTCCGGCCGAACTGTGCTCTCTTGCGCACACCGCAGAAGTTGCGCGCCTTTGAAGGTAAGTGATTATTTTGTTATCGACCCCACCGATGGACCGGTGGCTCGCTTGCTCGCCATATACTTGCCGGCTTGGCACCGGGTAGCGGCCTGGCGTGAGTCAACGTGGTTGGCGCTAGGGCACATCCGGGTGCCTCTAGTCACGATGGCGTGGAGGTGAAGGCTGGGTGAAGGGATGTCCCGCTCACTCAGTCCGGGTTGTCAACGCCACTCGCCACGTTCCAATTGTCCCAAGGTGGGTTCTCGCCGAAACGGTCGGCTAGAAGCGTCACGAAACTCTGTACTTTGGCGGAAAGATGCCTTCGTGATGGGTACACCGCGTATATCGACCGCCCTACCGGCTTGAACAGTGGCATCACTATCTCCAACCAGCCCGAACGGACGGCTTCGCCAAGAAGGAATGTAGGACCAAGTACTATGCCTGCTCCACTCAGCGCCGCATCGCGCAGGAGCTGCCCGTTCGTCGCCGTCATGCGTGCGCTGACCTTCACCGCTACTTCACCCTCCGGCCCGTCGAACCGCCATTTTCCGCGGCCAGCGCGCAACGCGTAGTCCAGGCAGTCATGGTCCTGGAGATCTGACGGTTTGGTGGGACGTCCGCGTCTGTCTATATATTCGGGCGAAGCGCAGATGACCTCCCAGGAGGGGGCGATCCGGCGAGCGATAAGGTTGGAATCCGTGAGTGGAGCGATGCGTACCGCGACGTCCAGTCCCTCTTCCACGATATCAACGACGCGGTCGTCCAACACCAGCTCAACCGACACCTCCGGATAGGCCGCAAGGTATTCCGCAACGACTTTACCCAGGTACAGCGCTCCGAAGGAGATCGGCGCGCTGACGCGCAGTGAGCCGGTCGGACGTGCATGGCTCTCAGCTGCGCTCGTACGAACATCCTCGACATCCTCCAGGATGCGCAGACTGCGTTCGTAGACCGACGCGCCGACCTCGGTCAGGCTGATGCGCCGGGTCGTCCGATTGAGAAGGCGTGCGCCAAGCCACTCCTCCAGCAAATGGACATGCTTGCTCACGGCCGCTGGAGATAGTCGCATTCGCTTTGCCGCTCCAGCGAAACTGCCTTCGCTGACGACATTGGCAAACACGGTCATGCTGGTCAGATGGTCCAACTGCGATCACCTCTTTCATTTACGCTTCGTAAATTCACCATCCATGTTTGCCTCAATTATCAATTCGCAATGCACAAATTATTTCACAGGAAACGCGGATCAATTCGCCGATCCGTCTCCCTAACGTTGCCCGGGAAACGCTGGCGTCGAGTGCTTTCGCGCGGGCTGGAGGTGATCATGTCTGTGACCAAAGCAGTCCTTCAGGAGGAACGGGGAGCCACTGTGCGCATGTGGCTCAGCGTGCTCACTGTTTCGATGGGTATTTTTTCGATGATCACCGCGGAGCAACTGCCTGTAGGGCTGATCCCGGCAATTTCTTCTGAGTTGAATGTCTCTGTTGGGAGTGGCGGTCTCACGGTAACGATACCGGGTGTAATCGCCGCTTTCGCTTCTATCGGTTTGCCGTTGGCGGTGGGCAGGCTTGACCGGCGTATTCTGATGGCCGGCCTGCTCGCGGTGATGGCCGCGGCGAGCGTGATTTCAGCACTCGCGCCAAGCTTTCCCGTGCTGCTCGCGTCCAGGCTGCTCGTCGGGATCACCATCGGTGGCTTTTGGGCGATCGCTGGAAGTATCGCGGTCCGCCTCGTCCCTGGACCGTCCGTGCCGCGTGCCCTGACGATCGTCTTCGGCGGTGTCAGTGCCGCTGCGGTGCTGGGTGTGCCTGCCGGTGCGATCATTGGCCATGTAGTCGGCTGGCGCGGCGCGTTCTGGTCTCTCGCCGCCCTGAGCTTTGCCATTCTGCTCGCCGCACTGCTCGTGCTTCCGAAGCTCGAGGCGGCGGAGCCCGTGGAGATTAAAGCCCTGCGTGCACAGTTGCATAATCCTGCCCTCACGGCGGGTGTGGTTGCGACCGCGCTGCTGGTGGCTGCCCACTACGGTGCCTACACCTTCGTGAGCCCAGTTTTGCTGGACGTCGCGGGCGTCAGCGCAAGGAGCGTCGGTTGGCTCCTGTTGGGGTATGGTATTCTGGGAATGATTGGCAACGCCGTCGCAGGCTTCTGGGCCGCAAAATCCGTGGGTCGCACATTGGCCTGTATCGTGATTGGGCTCGGGGCCACGCTGGCTCTCTTCCCGTTGCTCGGCGTCACACCGCTCACGGGAACCATCCTGCTGCTGGTGTGGGGCTTCGCGTATGGTGCGGCTCCCGTCACGCTGCAGACGTGGGTGTTAGGTGCAGCATCAGAAAGCCCGGAAGCTGCGACGGCCATCTACTGCTTCGTTTTCAATCTTGCGATCTCCGTGGGTACCCTCGCGAGCAGTCAGATCGTCGATACTATGGGCGTGAACAGGGTCCTCTGGATCGATGCGGCCATCATCCTGCTGGTGCTGTTCCCCGTTTGCCGCGCACCCATCCGGAACATCGGAAACTCGTAACAGCAGGACATCCTGAGTACCGCCCGTCTGTGTTCGCTTGAAGTGGACCTTCGTTTCCTCAGCCTCTGAAGTCAGGGGCGCAACATCAGACGCTCGTTTCGCAGTGGCGCACAAATTGGCGGTGATCATGCAGGCGCTCTGGAGCACCGCCACGTTAGCGCGATTGTGTCGCCTTCAATTAGGATGCAGCCATGGTGGATAGCTAGTTACTGGCCACAGGCTAGTATGACGGCGAGGCCCTCAAGCGCCTCCACGTCTGACCCATAGGAATGCGCGTGAGCGGGGTATCGCTCCTGCTGCTGGCGGTAGAAGTGCAGCCATTTCGGCAAGTCGGCAATCGAGAAGGTCCCTCGCCATTTGTCTTTCTCGATCGTGAAAGTGCCTGCCTCCGAATCGTAAGTCGCTGCGGTCTTCATGCCGGCTTATAGGCAGACATACCGCTGACGACGCCAGCCGTAGATTGCGCCTCCCTCGACAGATAACGACTTAGCGGCCATAGACCCATGGGCGAGACAAATAGCCTCGATATGGAACGCAGCCGAAAGCCGGAAAGCGCGGCATCAGCGACAATTACGGCGCGGCAAAAGGCCAGGTCACATATGCTTGTCAGCTCTTGCACGCGGCCGATGCTCTCAGAGCTTTGTCTGCACTGGAATAGCTCGAGTAGGTTTTCTTGCCGACAGCCGTCATCTTAACTCCGTCGGGCTTCATAGAGACCACCGTGCATGTCTTGGTGCTCGTGTCCTTGGCGACCCAATAGTGCGTCGCAGCAATTGCGGGAGCACCCAACAAGCCTACTAGTGCGGCGGCGACTATAACAGTGCGTATCATAGTTTCCTCCATTTTCATCGTCCAACGCCAGTCCGCCGTGCCAACATCGAGCGGCGGACGAGCGACCGAATGGGTCAGCCATACATGCGTCCGGGGTCGAATGAACGACAATAAGGAACCATTGTTCCCCCGAAATTTGTCTCCGACCTACAAATTTGCAAATCGCTTGTTGCCTGCGGGCGAGCGATAGATCGCCATACAGTCGCGACACATGCGCCCGACCAAGAACCGCTTTTCAAAAGTTTCCCGGACCCGTGCGCGATCGAGACGAGCTATCCGCCGTAGGGTCTCCACAGCTTCGTCCACGCTGGCTACGATCGGTCCGAACAAAACATCATCGATGACTTCCGGAACGGCACCGGGTCTGAAGGCTTCACCGACGCCGCTGCTGTTCCCATCAACTGGCCGGAACCGTTCGGCCTCTAACCGAGGTCGCACTGCCCAAGAACTCCGCCTTCTGCCGCTCATTGATCTCGCCCATCAACTCGACAATTGAATGCTGAGGCACCTGCGGTCACCCAAAGCAATTTAAATTCGTCCATCTTGGCCGTGATCTTCAGGGGCGTTCCGGTGCATGCGGAAGTGCCGGTCCGCCTGGTTTTGCTGAAGCGGCGGGGACGAGGCAGGTGCGCCTGTGTCAATCCGGCGACGGGGGCCTTTCGCGCAGTCCAATCACTAGCGGAAGGGACAGCGCACACAGTCCTGCCATCACGAGGAACGCGGGGGGACCGTAAGCTCCATATAGCTGACCTGATACCCAGACAAGGCCGGCGGTGGCGAGCCCTGGGCCTATCGCGTAGAGGGCCTGCGCGGTTGCGGCAAGATGTGCGGGGACACTGCTGGCGATAACACGCATACAGGCAAGATGCAGCAGTGCGAAAGTTATGCCGTGAAGCGGTTGCACGAACGCAAGCATCCAGCCCGCCGCCGTTCCCGCTTCCACGACCCAGCGCAGTATTCCGGCCACGGCGGCCAGAGCAGCGGCACCGGCCACGCCAAGCCGGCGCAGCAGGATCGGCCCGACCAAAACGAACACCACCACCTCCGCTGCAACGGCTTCCGACCAAAGTATGCTGCTCGCTGCCGTGCCAACCCCGGCCGCTGTCCAGCGGATGACCGAAAAGATGTCATGCATCGCATGGCTGCCATAAATCAGCGCCGCAAGCACCACCATGCGCCGGAAAGTCGGAACATCGAGCAGCTCGCGCAGCCCGCCCATTACGCTTTGCCCGACCGGATCGGCAGCCCGCTCGGCGTTGGTGTCTGATTCAGGCACCAGTGCTGCGGCTGCCAGCGCTGCGGCAAGCAGCGCGGCGTACATCCAAATAATCGCATCCAGCTCGAAGATTCCGACCACCTGGCCAGCAGCGAGGGTGCCAACAACGAAGGCGGCCGATGCCGCACCTCGCACCCAGCCATACTCAAAACCCGGCTCGCGCACCGACGCGCCCGTCGCAAGTGCATCGGCAAGGGTCGTGATCGGTGCCAGCCCGGCTGACTGCGTGAGATAAACGAGCAGCAGAAGAAACAGACCTTGCACGGCAGCCAGCCCAATCGTCCCCGCCACCGCGATCCCGATGCAGACCGCCAGGGTGACACGGAGAGCGCCGAAAATGTCTGCAATTCGATTCGCGAGCGGTCCGGCGATCAGCCGGGCAGCGTTGCCTAACCCGAACAGAACACCCAGCTCTTCAGGTGTCAGGCCACGCGCCTCAAAGTACCGTGGCCAGAACGGGGACGCTGTCCCGAATGCCGCGTAAATTGCAGCATAGAGCGCTAAAAACGCCAGCAGCGGGCCGAGACGTGCCATGCCAAAATTCTGCCACGGAAGCGCCTCGCGTCATAGGGAGATCTGGCGGACCATGCTCCTTCCACCTAGAAACCAGCCTCGCGAAAGCGGCTTCGACACGCTACCGTGTTCCTGTGTATCATCGCACTGACGGCAAGGTTAAGCCGGAGGGGCGCCCAGCACGAGCGGCATCGGCAGAGGCGCAAAAATGGAGGTCAAGCCCGACCGGCGAAGACCGCTGGGGCCTTATTGTCGTTTCCTCGGCGAGACGCCCGCCGCACCGCTAACCCGTTTTCCCCGCCGGATAGACACCCTCCAAAACATCATTGAAATGGCGGCTGACGGCCTTGTTGCACTCGCACGCGAGCGAGCGCAGTCCTTCTGGATTGCGCACCGCAAGCCGAGATCGCCTGGTTTCGATGACGCCACGGTGCCTTAGCTCGTGAATGACACGGCTGAGATAGGAGCGGCCGACCCCGAGCATCGTTGCAAGCTGTTCCTGTGTCACCGTCAGGTTTTCGGCTCCCGTGCGTTCTGTCGCGGCCAACAGCCATCTTGCCGTTCGCTGCTCGATCGAATGCGCCGCGCTGCAGGCGACGGACTGGAATACCTGCGCCATCAGGCAATCGGCATAGCGGGCAAACAGGTGGCGCAACGTCAAGGAACGCTCCTTGGCCTCTTCGAGATGGTTCAGGTCGATTCTGAAGAACGAGCCACCGAGTTGAACTTCGGCCCGTGCATACGCCGGGAGCCTGCCCTGGCTGACGATGCCGCCGACCGCTCCTTCACGACCGATGAGCGCAGTCTCGATCGCTCGCCCGTCGCGCAGCACGACACGATAGGAGACCAGGGCCGATCCGCGAGGAAAGTAGGCATAACGGACTGCATCGCCTGGCTCGTGCAGCAAAGTCCCGGCGGGCGCCAACCATTGTTCGAGCCTCGGCTGCAGGATTTGCCAGTCGTCGGCTCTGAGAGCCCGAAGCAGGTTGTTCCCGATCGGGTCTGATCGTTCTCGCGGATTCTCCATAGCACTCCTCTTTCCAAATGGCGGCGTCTACAACGATCCGCGCCGAGAAATGTTCACAAGTGCGCAGACGAGGCGGGCGCGGCTATCTACAAACCGCATAGGGGCGCTGATCCGGGCCTCACCGAGCGCGAGCCGCGGTGCATCGGCTTCCAGGCAGACCGACGGCTGCCGGGGAAGAAAAATGCTGGCGTCTGGATTCCGTGGCGTGGCGCCTCGTGCACGCCGAAAACTGCAACTTTGTGCAGCAAGGCGTGAGCATGAGCGTCAGTGATCGGTCCGATCCGGGGGCCAACGGCTTGCTTCGACTCTATGTCGCCGGCGATGCGCCGGGTGCGCGTCGGGCGCTGGAAAACCGTCTGAGGATAATGGAGGAGTTGGCCGGCGGTATCGAAATCCAGATCGTAGACGTCCTTGCGCATCCTGAAGAGGCGGAAAGGGCCGGCATTCTGGCGACGCCGACGCTCTCGGATGAGTCAACCACCCCTCCACGCCGGCTGATTGGTGACATCAGCAACATCGCTCAGGTTCTCGACTATTTCGGTTATCGCAAGAAGGACAGCGGCTATGACCACAGCTGAAGAGATCCTCGTCGATCCTGCGCTCGAACGCGTCAGGACAGGTATCGAGGCTTTCGACGATCTTGTGATGGGCGGCCTTCCGCGCGGGCGCACCACCATCGTCGGTGGCACGCCTGGCAGCGGCAAAACAGTATTTGCCACACAGTTCCTCGCCCACGGCATCACAATGCGCGACGAACCCGGCGTCTTCGTCACGTTCGAGGAATCGCCGGCCGAGATCGAGGTCAACATGGCCAGCTTCGGCTGGGACATCCGCGGTTGGCGGGAGAACAACAAGCTGGTTTTCGTCGACGCCAGCCCGCGTGACCACGACCAGATGATCATCGGCAATTTCGATTTGTCGGGCCTGCTGACGCGTGTCCTGCACGCTGCGCGACACGCCGCGGCAAAGCGCATCGTGCTGGATTCCGTGACCCAGCTCTTCGACCATTTCGTCGCCGAGCAGACATCGGTGCGTCGGGAACTCCTGCGCATCGCAACAGCCCTCAAGCGGGAAGGCTTGACGGTGCTGATGACCGCCGAACGCAACAGCGAATATGGCGATATCTCCCGCCACCGGATCGAGGAGTTCGTCGCCGACAACGTCGTGATCTTGCGCAACGCGCTGGACCGCGAGCGGCGCAGGCGCACGATCGAGGTTCTCAAGATGCGGGGCAGCCGCCACGTCGAGGGCGAGGTGCCGATCACGCTCGTGGTGAAGCAAGGCATAGTGGCGGTGCCATTGTCTTCATTGCGGCTCGAGCAGCAATCCAGCACCAAGCGGGTGACGAGCGGCAATCCCGAACTCGACAGGATGTGCGGCGGTGGGTTTTTCCGCGACAGCGTCACTCTCGTCAGCGGAGCGACGGGCACCGGCAAGACGCTGCTGGTGACAAACTTTCTGGCGGGCGGGGCAGCGGCCGGCGAACGTGCCTTGCTGGTCGGCTACGAGGAAAGCCGTGGCCAGCTGTTCCGCAACGCGCGCGGCTGGGGCGTCGATTTCGAGGCAATGGAGGCGGATGGCCGGCTGAAGATCGTGTGCATTTACCCTGAAGCGCAGAAC
Organism: Mesorhizobium opportunistum WSM2075; assembly: GCF_000176035.2. Lineage (NCBI taxonomy): Bacteria > Pseudomonadati > Pseudomonadota > Alphaproteobacteria > Hyphomicrobiales > Phyllobacteriaceae > Mesorhizobium > Mesorhizobium opportunistum. The sequence continues at coordinate 4,437,005 of NC_015675.1, forward strand.
TTGCCGGACCACCTGCTGATGGTCCGCGAACTCGTTGAGGAGTTCAAACCTGACCGGATCGCCATCGACAGCCTGTCGGCATTGGAACGGATCGCGTCAGAGACCGGTTTCCGGGAGTTCCTGATCAGTCTCACTTCCTTCATCAAGAAACACGAGATCGCCGGCCTTTGCACGGCCACCAACAAGTCGCTCGTCGGCGGCCAGAGCGCCAGCGAACAGCATATTTCAACCCTTACGGACTCGATCATCCTCTTGCGGTACATCCAGGAGGGAGATTTCATGCATCGCGGAATCATGGTGCTGAAAATGCGCGGCAGCGAGCATGACAAGCAGATTCGACGCTTCGCGATCGACGGTGCCGGCATGCATCTCGGTCAGCCCTTCGACGGCGCCCCCGACGTGTTCGGCGATTCCGCCGCATCCCCGGCGTGAGGAGCGTCGACATGGCGCGCAGCGCAGCCGAAGTCTCAGACCGACACGGCGATGCAACTCTGACGGGCATTAGTCAACTTGATTTTCGACGGCTGATCGAGAACACGGCCGACGGGGTTCTCGTCGTCAGTCTGTTGGGAACTGTGCTTTATGCAAATCCGGCGGCAGCCGCGATTTTCGGCTGTCCGGTCGCCGATCTCGTCCACATCCCCCTCGGCCGTCCCGTCATCTCCGGCGAAACGATGGAGATTACCGTCCACCGGCCCGATAGAGCACCAGCCGACGTGGAAATGCGGACGGTTGAGCTCAGTTGGGATGGCAAGCCGGCACTGCTTGCCAGTCTTCGCGACGTTTCCGCGCAACGCGCGCGGCAGGAGCATCGACGTCAGTCGCAAAAGCTCGAAGCGATCGGCCGGCTCGCTGCCGGCATCGTTCACGACATGAACAACCTGCTCGCGGTGTTCGAATCGGGGCTGCGACTGCTTCAGAAGCAGCTGCGCGAGGATCCTGCCAATCCGAACGCGTCGATGCTGATCGAAGAGTTGCTTAAGCGAACCCAGAACGGCGGTGCGCTGACGCAGCAATTGCTCGCGTTCTCTCGTGGACAGTCGCTGCGTCCGCAGACAATCGACCTGAATGGACGAATCGAAGCGATGACGATGCTGCTGGAGCGGACGCTGGGGAATGGGATCAGTATCAACCTTGAACTGGATCCAGCACTCGGTCCTGTCGTCGTCGACGCCAATCAGCTGGACGTCGCCATCCTAAACCTGGCTGTGAATGCCAAGGACGCGATGGCCGGCACAGGCACGCTGGCGATCGAGACCAGCGATACCCCCGGCGAGATTGAAGAGGTGCCCGCTTTGGCTGCCTCTTTCGTTCGGGTCACGGTCAGCGATACGGGGTGCGGCATGAGCAAGGAGATCATGACCCAGGTGTTCGAGCCGTTCTTTACTACAAAGGCCGATGGACGGGGGACCGGCCTTGGGCTTAGCCAGGTTTACGGTTTCATCAAGCAGTCCGGGGGTCATATTCGGATCGAGAGTGAGGTTGGCGAGGGAACAAGCATTCATCTCTTTCTTCCCCGCGCGCCAAACACGGGAAACGACCCGCTGCGAAGGCAGGACGAGACCGGTCTGAACACTGCGCCTGCAATGGCACACCGCATCCGTCGCGGCTGAAAAAAAGTGGGCCCGGAAATCCGGGCCCACGGGGAGGAACCGTCAGGCGGTTGAAAGCGGATGATTGCCGAATAACCAGAGGCTTCCGGCAGCCAAGACCGCCACGATAATACCCACGATCACATGCGCCCACATGGCGGCCGCCAACGCCGAAAAACCGAGGGCCCAAGGCGAGACCAGTGTCCACAGCCCAACCGCCAGATTTGCCCATTCCTCATAGGCATGGAAGGCGACCAGCGCACCCACGGCTATCAGGGCAATCACCGCACCGGCGATCCAGGCGTTCCAAGCTGCATAGGTTTCAGCCGCAAAGCCGAGATACCAGGGCGACAGTACTAGTGCTATGCCGGCGATCAGATTGACCACATCGATCACCGGACGATTTTCAGTTTTCAGCCATTTCTCCATTGTTCATCCTCCTTTCCTTATATGCTCAGTGCACCGCCCCTTGAGCGAGGGCGGGGTCGGCGGCCAGGGATTGTCCTTCGCCGCCGCTAAGCTTTCTTCGTCGGCCGGGCCGAACGCGGTCATCGCGCGGAACCGAGCCGGCCAGAACGAAGGGCTTGACCTCGTCGGGCTGGAAGCGGTTGCCGGCGATCTCGCGCAGGGCGAGTTCGACGGGCACCGTCACGCTGCCGGTCAGGCGAGGCTCGGCACCACGGCTGAGCGCACGGGCCCGGCCCGCCGCCGCAACGGCCAGCGCGAAACGGTTCGGCACGGTATTTTCACAATCGAGCACGATCATCGGATCCATGATGCCACCTCACGCTGCCTTCTGCTTCTGTTCAGGAACGGAAACGGCCAGTTTCGCTGTCGTAAGCTGCTCCAGTGCGAGCAGTGCCGATTCCACTTCGTCGAGCCGTGTCGGACGCGCGTTTTCAGGCATCCCTTCGGCCGTCGCGAGATCCACAAGATACTCGTTCCACGCCCAGTTGCGCAGGATGGCGCGTTTCTCGTCGACTGTCAGAAGAGGATCGACAACGAGGTCCATCGGCGATGCATAAAGCGCCTCGGGATCGGCCAATGCCGGTCCATAATGCGAGGCATGTGAAACGGCACCGTAGCTGCTCGTGAGCAACGCCAGTTGCAGGCGGTTCCAGACAAGGTCCCTGCCGGCCTGCAGCCGCTTTTCGGCACTGGAAGATTCCGCGGATTTTTCCGCCGCGGGATTTACCTGAACCGAATAAGCGAGGCCCTGACGTTCGGCATAGTCGATGGCCGCCTGAACCGTCGGAAAATCGAGCTCCACCTGAGTCAGCGTGTCACCACTTCCGGTGTAGCCCATCAGCGGTTCGATGACCGGCGCCATACGGCGCTCGAAGATCAGCCGCCAGCCTTTCGGCCGCGCACGGCCCGAGGTCGTGACTGAACGGGAAGGCTTGTAGATCCGCGCGACCGCATCACGCGGGAACTCGGATCTGCCGAATGACAGCGCGCGCTTGCGATTGTCGTTTGCCGGTGCGATATTTTCTGCGGCTTGTGTGACTTCTCTTTCTTCTTGCTTCTGCATCATTCCATCCTCCCATTTTGCGAAGGATGCGTCGGAGGCGGCTGCCTGCCGCCCCCGACTTGCTCCATGCGTCAGTGGGTGATCGGGATACGCTTCACTTTCGACTGCGCATTAGGGTTCTTCGGCAGCGTCAGGCTCAGGACGCCATTGGCAAAGGTCGCCTTGACCTTGTCGTCCTCGACCTCGTAGCCGAGGGGTATGCGCCGCTCGAAGCGGCCGTAGAAGCGCTCGGAGTAATCCCTCTCGCCGGTCTCCGACCGCTTTTCGCCACGCAGGGTCAGCACGTCCTCGTCGAGCAGGACTTCGATGTCCTTCTCTTCCATACCGGGGACCTCGGCGGTGACGCGAAGCTCATTGTCCGACTCCGAAATCTCCACCTTCGGCCAGCCATTCTCGAAAGACGAGAGCTGCCCCATGAAAGGCAAACGCGTCTCGAAGCTCCTCAACACATCGTCAAAGAGCCTGTTTACCTCGCGGTGAAGCGAAACAAAGGGATCGCCACCGCTATAGATGCTGGGAGCCTGGTTGTTGTTGCGGCCCCACGGGATAAGGTCACGCATGTTCATCTTCATTCACCTCCATGTTCAACCGCGCGGCACCGGACGACCGCCGGTGCCTGTCGCTTCTGGTTCACTCTGAGTTCAGGCGGCGTTCTTCTCGCCTTCGATCTGCCGTGGCTTCGCCTGGGCCGTGCTGCCGGCGATGGCGATCCGGCGCGGTTTCATCTCTTCGGGAAGCTCGCGCTTGAGATCGATGTTCAGCAGCCCGTTTTCCAGGCTGGCGCCGACGACCTTCACATGGTCTGCCAGTTCGAACTGCCGCTCGAAGGCGTGCCCGGGAACGCCGCGATAAAGATACTGGCCGTTGTCGTCACCCGATTGCGAGCCGCTCACAAGCAGCAAGTTCGGCTGATGAGTGATGGTCAATTGCTCCTGCGAAAAACCGGCGACCGCCATTGTGATGCGATAGTCGTCCTCACCGGTCTTGGCGATGTTGTAGGGCGGCCAATTGTCTATCGCGGTGACACGGCTCGCATTTTCGAGCAGATCGAAATGCGATCGAAGCCGATGCTGGACCGGAACAAGGGGGTAAAATCGAGGTTTGTCTTCATAGCCATATCCTCCTTTGAGCAACATGGATACAAAAGGACGCCAAGAGAGCCTTGACGCCTCCTGACTTAGCGCCGGCCCCATCAGGCGGCCGGCGATTGTCGATTTAGAATGGCGGGTTGCGCGTTCAAGAGGGCGGTTAAGAAAATTTTCAGGCAAGATCCGGACGTATAGGGGAATGCGGCGGTAAGAACGCACTGGGTGGTTCTGCTGGCGAAATTCGCCAGCAGAAAGGCCCTCCTCGGATTCCGGAAGGGCTGGCGCTTGCGGTTAAAGTCGATCGACCAGTGCTGTGAGACCGGCGGCCGCGATGTCGATCTCGTGACTGCGACCGGCAGCGGGAAGCTTCTCGCGTTGATCCAATTGGCGCAACGCGTCCATGATGGCATCGAAGCTGACCGGTTCGGTCACCCCGGGCGGCATGCGCAGCGCCGGCATCGATTCCACTGCACAGGCATCCGATGCCCATGACGACAGGATTGCACGCTTCTCCTGGACGTCCAGCGTCTCGTCAATCAGCACGTCCTGAGGTCGCTCGAAATGCCGTGCCGGATGCAGCAACCGGTCAAGAAAAACATCAGGGGCTTCGGGCCCGACTGGGACAAAACTCGTCGAAATGGCTCTTTCCATCGGTGGTCCCTCCGCTTTCACTAGGCTCCTCTGTTGACATCATCTTGGTGGCTCTCGTGATTTCCACCGACTGAAATTTTGGAGAGTTTCGACCAAATTTCAATGGCGCCAACAAGGCCGCATCCTCACGGTTCAGCCCAGCATCAACATTTTTTCGAACCGGTGAAACAATCCGCGTGAATGTCAGTTCTGGCGTCTGAACAAGGCGCGCAGCAGCGCCAGGGCAGTCGGGCAGGAGAGTCAATCATGTCTTACATTTCCAGGAAGCGGCTGTGCATTGGCCTCCTCGCAGGAGTTTTGACGCTCTCGGCTGGCGGCTTTGCTCCGGTTTCAGCACAAGAAATCCCAAACGACTTCAGTGCGATCGTGCGTCAGAAACTGCCGGCGGTGGTCGCCATTACGACCAGGCAGATCATCCAGGACCAAACGACGCTCGACGATTTTCTGAATCCTTTCGACGGCCGCGGGCCTATCCAGCCGCAGGTGCGGGAAGCGCTTGGCTCCGGCTTCGTCATCAGTCCCGAGGGTTATATCGTCACCAACAATCATGTCGTGGCCGACTCCACCGAAATCCACGTCGTCTTCTCCGACAAGGAGACTTCGCCCGCGCGACTGGTGGGCCGCGATCCAGCAACCGACATCGCGGTGCTGAAGGTCGATCCACGGCCCAACATGACCATCGCGGTCTGGGGTGATTCCGACGCAATGCAGCCGGGTGCCTGGACGATCGCGATCGGCAGTCCCTTCGGGCTCGGGGGAACCGTTACCGTCGGTGTTCTTTCGGCCCGCTCGCGCGACATCCAGGCCGGCCCTTATGACGATTTCCTCCAGACAGACGCCTCGATCAACAGAGGCAATTCCGGCGGTCCCCTATTTAACGCACGCGGCGAAGTGATCGGCGTCAACACGGCCATCGTCTCGCCGTCGGGCGGCAGCATAGGCATCGGCTTCGCCGTGCCGTCGCGAACGGCACGGAGCATCGCCGATCAACTGATCCGCACCGGCCGGATCGAGCGCGGTTTCATCGGTGTGCGTCTCCAGGAGGTGACCCCGTCGCTTGCCGAGGCGCTTGGAATGTCTGGCACCAAGGGAGCGCTGGTCGCCTCCGTCGAGCCCGGCAGTCCAGCGGAGAAGGCCGGCTTACGATCAGGCGACGTAATCACTCGGTTCAACGGCAAGGACATCCAGGGTGTCCATGACTTGACGCTGGCTGCGGCGAACGAAAAGCCGGGGTCGAGAGCGACGCTGACAAGGAACCGCGGCGGCTCACAGCAGGAGGTGGAATTGACCGTGGGCCAGCGCAAGGACGAGGAGATGCGGACCGGTGCTGTTCCGAATCCAGAAGCGGCGGATCAAGGTCTCGGGCTGTCGCTCAGCCCAATTCCAGATGAAGCGCGCCAGCAGCTCGGTCTCCAGCCGGGTACCACCGGCGTGTTTGTCCAGGAGGTCGCGCCGAACAGTCTTGCGGCTGAAAGCGGTCTCAAGCCCGGCGATGTGATCGTCTCGGCGAACAACCAGAATGTTACCCAGCCTTCGGATGTCCGACAGGAGTGGGCGAAATCCCGGCAGCAGAACAAGCCGATCCTGTTCCGCATCGAACGGCAGGGACAATCGCTCTTCGTGGCCGTCTCAAAATCTTGAGCGACTATGTGCAGATGAAGATAGCCCAGATCGCACCTCTGATGGAGTCAGTACCGCCGAGGCTTTATGGCGGGACCGAGCGTATCGTTTCCTATTTGACCGAAGAGCTGGTTCGACAGGGCCACGATGTGACGTTGTTCGCCAGCGGCGATTCAAGCACTTCGGCGGAACTTGTGGCGTGTTGCGATACTGCACTGCGCCTGAACCCGAATGCCCATAACCACATCCCGTACCATGTCGTGATGCTGGAACGCGTCCGCCGACGGGCGGATGAATTCGACGTTCTGCATTTTCACGTTGATGTCCTGCACTTTCCGATTATCCGTGAGTTCGCGCGGCGAACGGTTACCACCCTTCATGGTCGGCTCGACCTTCCGGATCTGGCGCAGCTTTACGCGATGTTCGACGACATTCCGCTGGTCTCGATTTCCAATGACCAGCGGCGGCCGATGCCGCCGGTCAATTGGCTCGGAACCGTCTATCATGGTTTGCCGCCCGACATTCTCCCCTTCCAGCCCAAGGCCTCGGGCTATCTGGCGTTCCTTGGCCGCATCTCGCCGGAAAAAGGGCCTGAAGTCGCGATGGAAATCGCTGCGCGCGCCGGAATGCCACTGAAGATCGCGGCCAAAATCGACGCGGTGGACCAATCATTTTGGAGTGAGAAAGTCGAACCCCAGTTGCTTCGAAATTCGAAGGTCGAGTTCATTGGCGAGATCGATGAGCGGCAGAAGGCGGAGTTTCTCGGCAATGCGGCGGCGCTGCTGTTTCCTATAGACTGGCCGGAGCCATTCGGCCTCGTAACCATCGAGGCGATGGCCTGCGGCACCCCGGTGATAGCCTTCAACCGCGGAGCCGTTCCAGAGGTCGTTGACAATGGAGTGTCCGGAGTGATCGTGGAAAGCGTTGACGACGCCGTAGACGCAATACGGCGGATAGGCGGTCTCGATCGGGTAAAGGTGCGGGAAACTTTTGAAAAAAGGTTCACGGTGGAGCGCATGTGCAGCGATTATTTGGCAATCTACCACTCGCTGGCGCGCGACCAACGATTCTCGCTGGGCTCGCCAAATGGCATCGCGGCAAAAGCAGATACGATAACCAGCCCTGTTTCGGGAGTGTTGGCTGTCTGAGCCGCCAGGATCCCGCCGGCCTCAGTCGACTTTCAACAGCGGAACTTCGCCGAAAATCCGCCAAGGATTCGAAGGACGCTCTCCGCAACCGCGCATCGCGGGATTGATGCGAAACACCATTGATAGGGTATGGCCGGGCGCAGCCATAATGGAATAAGCGCCAGCATCGGCCGTCTGAACAGGAGGGTTGAGATGAGCATCGAAGTCGAAGAACGTAAGCTTGATCCAGCCGTTGCTCTTCCCGCACTCGATGAATCGGCGCCGCGCGAGCCGCATAGACAATTTGCGCTGAAGCACGAGGACTGTTTCGTCGTTGCGGACAGTTATGGCGACATACGCGGCACTGGCGACGGGCTTTTCCGCGACGATACGCGTGTGCTGTCGCGCTTCCGGCTGTTCGTCGGCGACCACATGCCCTCGCTGCTCGGCGCCTCGCTGTCGCAGGACAACATCCTATTCACAGCCAATCTCACAAATCTGTCCACAATCGGATCCGACGGTAGTGAGGCACTGCCGGGCGTCGTGCACATCGAGCGGACCAGGTTCATCTGGCAAGACCGCATGTTCGAGCGAATCGCGTTCTCGAACTACTCCCGACGCGAGGTCCTGCTGCCGGTTCGTTTCGACTTTGACGCCGATTTTCGTGACATGTTCGAGGTGCGCGGCACCACTCGAAGCCGCCGTGGTCGCGCCCATGACGCGCTGGTCGGTGAGACGAGCGTCACGTTTCGGTACGAAGGCCTCGACAATGTTTCGCGCCAATCTGTTATCGCGTTTTCGATTAGGCCTGATCAGGTGCACCCCAATCACGCCGAGTTCCTCATTCGGGTGGAGAGGCGCGCCAGAAGAGCATTGTACCTGGAGGTCGGTCAAAACGAAGAAGTGCCATCCAGCGATCGCTTCCGCGCGGCGGCGGCGCGAGCTCGCTTTGCCATGCGCTCAAAGCGTCGGCAGGGCGCCACTATCTTCAGCTCGGGCCGCGTGTTCAACGACTGGCTCACGCGAACACGGGCCGACATTGCCCTGCTGACCACCGATCTGGAGACCGGGCCATATCCGTATGCCGGCATTCCCTGGTTTTCGACCGCTTTTGGCCGCGACGGCGTCATTTCCGCCTTGCAGATGCTGTGGCTGAACCCCGCGCTCGCTCGCGGAGTCCTGGCGTTCCTTGCCCGCTATCAGTCGACAGAGACTTCGATATTTGACGACGCCGAACCCGGCAAGATCATGCACGAGACGCGCAAGGGGGAAATGGCTGTCCTGCGCGAACTCCCGTTCGGCCGCTACTACGGTGGGGTCGACACCACTCCGCTCTATGTCTACCTGGGTTGTTCCTACGCTGATCGCACCGGAGATCAGGAATTCGTGGACCGCATGTGGGATTCGCTATGTGCGGCAATCGGGTGGATGGAGGAGGTGGGAGCTCGCAACGGGGACGGCTTCGTGACCTACAGCAGGGCGGCGGATACCGGGCTTTTCAACCAGGGCTGGAAGGACAGCGCCGATGCGATCTTCCATGCCGATGGTACTATACCGAAGGGGCCAATCGCACTGGTGGAGGTGCAAGGCTATGTCTTCGCAGCCTATCAAGGCATGGCTGCATTGGCAGCCAAACGCGGCGACGCGGCCAAGGCAGCGCACTGGAGCGCCATGGCGGAAAAAATCCGCAGCGCAGTGGAGAGCCGATTCTGGATGCCGGAGCGAAACTTCTACGCCTTAGCAATCGATGGGGAAGGCAAGCAATGCGCGGTGCGCGCCTCCAATGCGGCGCACCTGCTTTATGTTGGGCTGCCATCGGCGGAACGGGCGCAATCAATTGCCGAGCAGTTGCTGTCGGCGCATCTCCACAGCGGTTGGGGCGTTCGCACCTTGGCCGACGACGAGCTCCCGTTCAATCCGATGTCCTATCATAACGGCTCGATCTGGCCGCATGACACGGCAATCTGTGCCGCAGGACTGGCCCGCTATCAGCAGCGCACCAGCGTCGTCAAGCTTTTGAGCAGCATGTTCGAGGCGGCGGTCCAGTTCAATATGCGGCTTCCGGAGCTGTTCTGCGGCTTTACGCGCGCCATCGGCGACGCGCCGATTGCCTATCCTGTCGCCTGTCTGCCGCAGGCGTGGTCTGCCGGTTCGGCCTTCATGATGTTGCAGGCCTGTCTTGGGATCCGCATCGATGGTTGGAAGCGCGAGATCAATGTCGAACGCCCACGGTTGCCGATCGGCATCGACAACATCGTCATCCGGCATTTAGCCGTTGGGGAGGCGAAGGTCGATCTCAATTTCCAGCGCGTCGGCGACCGGGTTGTCTGCTATCTCGGTGAACGGCACGAGGGCCTGGTGCCGCTGGCCGTTCGCTCTTAGCAATCGCAGCCGGAGTGCCTGCCGTCGGCTTCGAGATGCTGCTGGCGTTTGCCTGGCGAGCTGGTCTTGAATGTAAAAGAGGTGCTTCCAATCTCTTCTGTGATGTCCAACCGGCATTCAGCGGTTCGAGGACGAGCAGTGCATCTGCGGATACGATCACCAGGTCCAGTTGTTGAAGGGAGGTCACTATGGAAAGTGATGCTTTCAAGCAGCCAGTCTTCGTAGGGGAGAATGGCTACATCCAAAAAATCGACTGCGTGATGGATGCTATTGAGTTTCTGGAAGAATGGCCTGTCGAAAAACGTGGTCTCCTTCACGCGGCGGCCTGTGAGGCGTGCTACTCGGCTTACGATGGCCGCAAGCCTGTCGAGGCTGCGCACAAGGCTTTTACGACTTGGGCCCGCAAGATCGGCGTCATCGAGGATGTGCCTACAGCACCGCCGTGGATGACAGGGCCAAAGATCAGTAACGCAGACCGCGTGTGAGGGTGCGGAACCGGGACGATGCTCGTCACCGGTGATCATCCGGCGGTCTCGAGCGTGGTCTTTGAGGGCTGTAGACCGGGGCGGCCAGCCACTGGCTGGTGTCCGTCATCGCCTCATCTTGCGCCAACCGTTAGCCTGGTCCCCAACCGACATTTGGAACATTCGTAGACGCGTGAAGTTCGGAATCTGCCTTGGTTGAATCCCCCTAGCCAAGGTCGGAGCTGCCTCCATTCAGCTTCCACAGCCCGCCCCGAACGGGGGCAAAACTGTCTGGGCGGGCTTCGATCTGGCCTGGCTATAAGTTGCGACTTGTGCAGTAAGGCGACACCTAACCAGAACGCCGAACGCGCACCGCGACCGGCAGGCTAGCGCAAGGAGGGCCCGGTAGCGCAACTGCGCGCCTCCACCAAGGACGGATCGCCGCTTCGAACTTCCCAACAGCTCTCGGCGCCGGAGCGCCAGAAATGGAGTTCGAGCCGCTCTTTCCCGAGCCGCACGTCTTTTAAGGTGAATTCAGGCATCCAGTCCGGCAGCGTGGGATCGATGTACAGCTTGCCATTTGGAGCGTCGGGCTGGAAGCCGATGATCGCCTGCAAAAGTGAAAAGCACGACCCCGCCGCCCAGGCCTGCGGAACGTTCGCTCCCTTATACTGCACCGGGAACGTTGCGGGCGTTCGCGGCAAGCCGGCGAACAGCTCTGGCATTCGATGTTGCATGAAGTAGATTGCGGCGCTGCTTACGTCGCGAGAGAGGCGACAAGCTTCCGCCCAGAAGCCATAGCGTCGGAATCCGAGCGCTATCAGTCCGTTGTCATGCGGCCACACGGAGCCGCATTGATAGGAATGTGGATTGTAGGCAGGGTGATCGGCTGAAAGCGTCCGGATTCCCCAACCGCTCCACATATCCTGCATCATCAGCCGCTGCACCACCCTAGCGGCTCGTTCGGGTGGAACTATTCCCGACCAAAGACAGTGACCAGGGTTGGAGGCGACGCTCAGCACCGGTTTCTTGTCGCCATCGAGCGCGAACGCGTAGAAGCCGGACGCCTCATCCCAGAAGACCCGGTTGAACCGGTCGAACAAGCTCCTGGCTTTGACACGAAGCTGCTCGGCACGTGCGCCGTCGCCTCTGGCATCGAAGATTTCAGCCATGCGCTGCCAAGCGTCGTAGACATAGCCTTGCAATTCGCAAAGCGCCTTGGGTCCCTTTACCAGCGTACCATCTGTGTAAACCAGGGCATCGCCGGCGTCTTTCCAACTCTGATTTTCGTATCCCGAAGCCGAACGGGTTTCATATTCCTGGAAGCCATCACCGTCGCGGTCCCCATAGCGGTCAATCCAATCCAGGCATTTTTCGGCCGTGGCGATGTGTCGGTCCAGCAGGCTGGAGTCACCGGTGGATCGCCAAGTGTTGTGAAGCACGATGAGGTAGAGAGGCGTTGCATCGGCTGTGCCGTAATACGGTGTATGGGGAATCAGATTGAAATGGGCGAGTTCGCCGGTGCGAAGCTCATGCATTATCTTCCCTGGTTCCGCATCGCGGTAGTCGTCGCGCTCGGTTGCTTGAAGGCGTCCCAAAACGTCCAGGGCACCGCGCGAAAAATCCGGATAGACCAGCGCATTCTGAAGCGAGACTATCAGGCTGTCACGACCAAACAGTCCGATGAACCATGGCAGTCCGGCGGCCGGGACATATTCTAGCTCGTCCGTCCCTTCGATCGGCAGCCGCAGCGCCGCCATGTCTTCAACCGCCTGATGATAGAAGCGGTAGAATTCGTCATTGGAACAGCTGAAGTTCAGGGCACTGCCTCGCCATTGTGCGAGGCGTTTCGCCGCTTTAGAGCTAAGGGCTTGGTCGATGCAGACGCGTGGTGCCCGATAGACCGCATCACCGTTGCCGAAGTCATAGAGAAGGCAAGCATGCCATACCTCGCCCGGCTCGAGCTTAATGTCGAAACTGATCCGGCCGTTGGCATAGACAGGCTTCTTGGACGTGTGGCGGATTTTTACCGTGACCTCTCGCTTAAAATCCTGATTGACGTAGGACGTGCGAAGGCGTGCCAGTTTGCACGACCATTCCGTGGTGATCCGTCCGCGGCGGATGATCGGGCCGCCCTTGACTTCAAAGAGATCGGCAAAGTCGCTGCGCATAGCAACTTCCAAATTGAACCGCACAGCCTTTTGCCCGTGGTTTACAAGGTCAAGATCCTCATGTAGCCCCTCATCCAACGCTCGGCCGATCCCCAGTCCCAGGCTGCCCGCGAGCACATGGCCTGTTTCAGTCGCGAACGCCTGGTTCACAAGATAGACCTTGGCTGCGAAGTAGGCGATATTTCCGGAATTGAGGAGGTCCCATGGTTGCCCATTGGCAAAGATCTGCCAGCTGGATATCAGGCGGGTGTCCGATGCATACAACCCGTTTTGCGTAGGCCAGCGGATCTGGCCGTCCGGTTCGGTCACTAGGAAGCTGCGCCCCTGGTTGATTGCTAAACGCGGCGGTCCAATGGTAATCTCTAGCGTCATTTCAACGACTGATCCAATTGCAGCGTCCGCGGAGGGATCTCGTCCGTAAGAGCACACCAAATGCGGCCTTAGTTCGTCGTTCGGGCCGGCAATATTCCGTCTCGAAAAATTGAGTTTGGACCTTCAGCGCCCCTCGTCAAGACGTCGCGGCCACGAGGCTAGTTGGCCGCGGGGAGCAGACGCCCTTGGCAGAGCTCTTGCCTCGCGAACGGTCCTGCAGCCTCAGGTGTAACCGCGGTCAGTGATCGGCGGGACAATCGAAGCTCGTCCCAATTCGATCAAGCGTTTGAGAGCGGTTTCACCTCACTTACCCGGTTCACCGTCATCACAAGGTACAGCTCGACACCTGACCATCCCATCGGTGCGGCCGGATCCGAAAGCGATATCGGCGTGGTATCAGTTGCTAACCTGAGACAGGGTATCCGTCGGACCGGGCAAGCCCGGCAAGATCACGCAAGACCCGGCCCGTGACTTGTTGAATGAGGCGGACACCACCCAGCAACTCGGCTGCTGCGAAGGAGCGCTGCCTTCTCCCGATCTATACATTCGTATTTCCATCCGGTCGGGCAGGCGTCCAGCACGATCCCCAACGGCAGTTCGCATGTTGGCGGGGTTCCATGGTCGAGTGTCCGCACATTGCCGCCCGCTCATTCTGGCGGCGAAGCGTTCGAAGCAAAGGCAGGTAGGCATGCGCCCGTCCAGCGATCGCATGACATTCCTCGAATGGAGCCGGCTTCCTTAGCGAGCGTCAGGCCGCGAACCCTGACGGTGCTTTCTTACCCTGGCGATCGCCGACTTGTCGATGGTTATCACCCCGCCGCAATCAATCCGCACCGTCAGCTTATTGGCTTCGCGATCGATGCGGATGATGTCTCCAACAAGAACAAGTTTATCCCCAGCTCGGGCTTTAGGTGGTGCATCCACGGGATAAGGATGGTCGTAGGACGGAATGCTGACTCTGGCGCGTCCGCTAGGGAGCACCGTGATGACGGTAGAGGTCAACGCGACCTCGTCGCCAATCTCAAACTCCCGAGGCACACTGTAATGCAGCATGGGGATCCTCCGGTGCTTTCCAGGTTAATGCTTGCAAACTAAGTTGGTTGCGTAAAATCTCGCAAATGGAGAGCCCACACTCCCCGCCGTCCGAGGCCGACGAACGTGAACGGCTTGAAACCGGTCTTTGGTTGGGAGGTCAGCCATTCGGCTTCGTTCTCACGGATCGGGCCGGTCGGACTTCCCGAACATGGCCCCTTCCGAGGGTCACCAACGCATCATGTCCGTGCCTGGGCCCTCATCAAGGCAGTCCGTGGAGAGATTCGGCCGATCAACGGACCGAGATTGGCCATCGCTGATCATGCTGATACTGCCCCGGTACTGATCTCGCCGCAGCGTTTCAGCCGCTGCGCCGCCGTCCACGACGACGAACGCTTGCTTCGCAGGACGGAGAGCACATAGCTGCGCACGTCCTCAAGCTGTTCATGAATGGCCTGACTGGGAAGGATGAACTGCTCGACGCTCAGAGGGACTGGGCTAGGCGGCCTGACCTGTCGCGACAGCATGTTCCTGCCAGCTCCGCAGACATCAGAGAGGCCGCGTGACTGATGTTCCTCAAATGAAGGTGGCGGTCAAGAAAGCGGTTTGCCTGGCCTATAATTATGGGCAGGATTTCGCAGCGACCGGCTTCTGTTTTCGGCGCTTTCCCTGATCTCGTTCGAGGATGGACTGTTCCGGCCGGAACATCTTGGTGTCGCCAGCACGATCGAACGCGCGGGCGCATATCCGATTGGCGTTTAGAGGGCTCGCACCACTTGGGGGTGATGCGAGCCCGGCCAAGGGTTGCCTTTCCTTGACCAGCAGCGCTAGGCGCTGCCGCCGCAGGAACGGGTTCTTGGGACGTGAGGTTCTACTAAGGACAAAAAAAGCGCATGCCATTCACGACCAATGCACATGATCGACCGCCTTGAGGCGGCGGCGCCGCAACGCTTCGCTCCGTAAAAATCGTACAGAGGACTTTTTCGCGATCCGAACTTAGAAGGCAATGCCCCCGTTTTTTCTTCGACTTAGCTGATGACGGCGAATTCATCCCGACACCGAAGCTGTCGACCTTTCCACCTTGCAATCCGTTGAGAACGAAGCGACTAGAGCCCTTCTCGAAATAGTCAAGGATCAGAAGTCGCGCGGCTTCAGGGAAGTTGCCTTCCGCGTCCGCGACCAAGCGAGTCAGCTAGTCGTCGTCAAGGTCGCGTCGAGCTCTCACGTGGGTGAAACCGCCTGACCGTTGTTTGTCAGGAATGACAGAGGTCAAGCTTGCCACTGGCGACACCCTTTGCTTGCCTACCCGTTTCGCAATGAAAGGAGGTAGGCATGGAACGGTATTTCTCGGTGGCCATTGTGACGCTGCTCTGCAGCCTGATGACCTTTGGCATGGCGCTGACAGTCGCCAGAACCCACAAAAAGACAGGGATTCTCGCCCCGACGATGACTGGCGATCCGTTGCTTGAGCGGACAATCCGCGCCCATTCAAACTCAATTGAATGGCTGCCGATCTTTTTGCCGTCGATGTGGCTTTTCGCAGTCTACTGGAGCGCGCCATGGGCGGCTGCACTGGGACTGCTTTGGATAGCCGGAAGGATCGCCTATTTCATCGGTTACCTGTCTGCGCCGCTGAGGCGGTACCCCGGCTTCTTTATTCAAGCTCTCGCCGCATTCGCCCTTCTCTTCGGCGCCCTTGGCAGGATCATATTCTTGATGATGCCGGGATAGGTCTGGCGCTCAGACTTGTGACGTCAGCCTCCGCTACCCGGCGTTCCGCACGTGGAACCGAAGCAAGCGTTCTCCCATTACAGGTCAGGCGACTGGAAGGACGCGCACAATGGAAATCCAGGGAATATACGCCGCGCTCGCGACATCGAGCATGGGCGATGCAGAGAAGTTCTATACTCACCTGTTCGACCGGGGGCCGGATGATCGTCCCATGGAAGGGTTGATCCAATGGCGTGGCGTGGCAGGCGCTAACATCCAGATCTTCCAAGACAAAGAGAATGCAGGGTCAGGTAGACTGACAATTGTCGTGCCCAGAATAGATGATGCCCGCAAGTCGCTCGAAGAAACTGGAGTGAGGCTGACCGGCGAATCGGAGGGTGACTACGGAAGGATCGCTCAGTTTGCAGACCCTGACGGAAATCGCATCACTCTTGCGGAGCCACCCTCGAGGCTCTTCAAAACATAACAAGCCCGAAGCGCGCCCTCTCATCGCAACGCATCAGCATCGCGCGTTCCGGCGTGGTGACCCACCCTTGCGAGAGGTGCTCTCACAGGACTGATCGGGGCAAACGGAGTTGCCCCTGGCAGAGGAACCGCCCTATGATCCGGCGCGGGGTGGGATTGGATGTGACGCCAAGGTTCATAGCCAAACAGCTTTCGTGGCCGACTGGGATCGGTGGTTGGCTTGTCCGGGCAGGCATGAACCGCGGCAATGCCCGGCTGAACACTTACGGGGTCGATCAATTGCACTTGGCTCCGGAAGATCGTGTCGTGGAAGTCGGATTCGGCGGTGGGACGGTGCTGCCGCGACTTCTTGAGGGCGCAGTATTCGTCTGCGGTGTTGATCGCTCTGAGAGCATCGTGAACGCCGCCACGCGGCGGTTCGTTGATGCAGTCAATGCCGGGCGAGCCGAGTTTCGGGTCGGCACGGTCGAGAGCCTGCCCTTGCCGGATGCAACATTCGACAAGGCTCTCAGCATCCACATTTCTGGCAAAGCCTTAAAGCTGGGTCCGCGGAACTCGGGCGTGTGCTCAAGCCAGGCGGGCGAGTCGTGCTTGGCCTCCTACCGAAGGTGCATACGGATCGGATAAACATGCCGGCCGACATCTTCACAGCACGCGAGCCGGACGAGGTCATTGCCGCATTGCAAGATGCAGGGTTCAGCGACACCGAGGTGCTGAGACCGAGTTCGGAAACCGCGTGGCTCGTTGCGACAGGTGTGCGGAGATAATTTGAGATCGCCTGTTGATCACAAGTTGTCGCCACCCGTCCTTCCACTCATTTGCATCTCACGCCAGAAGCGGACATTCAGCTGCCGGCCCCACTGCGGTCATTCGAGAACCGGCGACGGATGACCGCTCAGACGCAAAGTGGACGACATCCTTTCGAGCTAGGAATACCGTCTTCGGTTTCGAGCCGGGTGCGGTCTTCGGGCGCCAGAAGCGTTGCACACTTTGGTTCCTGTCTGGATTGTTAGCGGCACGACTCGGCGAGCCGCGACGCTTCCCTGAAGGGTCTCGGCGAATGAGCGGCAGATTTCACAGCCCAATAGTTTGCCCGGCTTCCAGAAGAAGGAAGGCAGCCGAGGAATTGCTGAGCGGGTCCTCAGGGAACGCGTGAACGGCGGAACTGCGAGTTGCATCCACCAGAGTCGCCGCCGCCTGCTCAACTTCATTTGCCAAGTGATCAACCCGCTCCATGCGGTTGATGACGCGATCGTGGAGCATCTGGAGTCGCGCGTCATGGTACATCAAGCTGCGCAGATGCCCGTCAGACTCGAGCGGTTCGAACAGCACTGTCATAGCTCGGCATCCTCGGATCCCATCCCTTCCATTAACAAACCATTATTTTCAGCTTTGGTTCCGATTGCCGAGAGGGGGATGCATGAATACACGCTCGAGAATGGCGAGCAGCGAACCCAGAGCGCGCATCACGTCTCACGCGGGCGCGGATCGCGGATCAATGACGGCCGGGAGGCACCCCCGCGGGGCCGGCGCGCGGGCCAATTATCCGATCACCGACGCAGAAATTTTTACCAAATATTCCGACCCCATAATGTGATTTGGTTTTTCAGCAGGTTCTCCCAATATGGACTGAGAGGGGGATTGGGAGGTCACGCGGATGGAACGCCTGTTGAAGTCCGACGAAGTCATACAACAAGCCATAGACCAGGCTATTCAGGGCGAAATCGTCTCCCTTAGGAAGGCCATCGCATTCATCCGAACGAAGCGCCCTGACCTAAAGGGCGAGCTGGACGAATTGGGCCACGACAACCCGCTATGTGAAAAGGTGGTCCAAGTAGCTGCGCGGACTGGGAAAGCCGTTCTCTTCGACCTGCACGATTAGGCCCACCGGGTTTACGACCGCTTGGGCTGCGCGGCGACGAGCTTATTCATGCACTCCAGCTGAAGTAGCCATTCAAGCAATCGTTCGGGAACCATTAAGGTCACCGAAGTTGGGTTTGGTTAGCAGTGCAGGCCGACCATGCCAGAACTTACTACCGAGCAACAGCAGGCTATATCGCGTCTCATTCGGAGGTGGATTACTTCAGAGACCCTGCGGCGTTACATCACCCGCTTGCTAAACCTCCCGGCAAACCCCGACGTGTCCGACGAGCAGCGGTCCATGCTTGACGAGCTAGATCGGAAACGCAAGCAATGACCCGATGGAACCCAGATACGGACTGAGGCGCGACCCCAATGGAACCTTTTGTCGGACAATTGGTTATAGGCGCCTGGACTCATGGGGACTCCCTAATGGCGAAGCGCGACAATGCCGGTCACAAGACCGTCGCCGACTCTCTTCAGGAACTGATCCGAAACGAGAACAACCGTCGTCAGGTTCGGAGGGCCTTCCGGTTGGAGGTCGAACCTGAGTTGCCGCCGACGTTAGCCTCACTCCTCGACGCCATTGAACAGGCTCATCAGGAAACCCTAAATTACCCTCATGAGCCACCAGAGGTACGACTTGAGGCGAGACCCGGATGGGAGCTGGACGGTGTTCGACGTGTTCACCGGGCAGCCGGCTGATGAGTGGAGGGCACCGGCTGAACACTTCGACCAGCCCTACGCCGAGGACTTGGCAGCGATCCTGAATGTCGAAGACCTGAAATGTGGGGTCGTCCGAGGTGATCAGTGACGACGTCCTTGGCCTGCATTCCCAAGTACTTTAGTAAAATCTTGTCGTTGTCTTATATGCAACTGACTCTATGCCGCCTGAATATCCTGTGTATTCGGCAACGAAGTGGCACCTTAGCGCGTACTAATGTGAGCGGCGGCCCTACGCTTGCCGCACTTAGTAAGCCAACCACAGGAGAGTGTCATGGCAAGTATCCTTGCGAGAACCGCCAAAGCATTGGCGAGTGGTGCAATGATTGCAGTTATGTGCATGCCGGCATATGCGGGCGGGATCGGCGTCGGAGCCGGAGCCTCGGTCGGTGGGAGCGGCGGCGTGAATGCGGGGGTGGGTGCTTCCATCGGCGGTTCGGGCGGAGTGAACGCTGGCGTCGGCGCCTCGAACGGTGGCGCGGGCGGCGTCAATGCCGGTGCTGGTGTTTCGGTTGGAGGGGCAGGCGGCGTGAACGCCGGCCTCGGAACATCAGTTGGAGGCACCACTGGCATCAGTGCCGGAGCCGCTGCGACGGTGGGCAGCCCGAAGGTTTTGAAGGCTAGAATTGGCGCAAAGATCGGTGGCCCCAATACATTGCGGGCAGGGGCGGGGGCTTCGGTCGGTGGCTCAAGCGGCGTCAATGCCGGCCTCGGGGCGTCGGTCGGCGGCTCCAGCGGTATTAATGCCGGAGCCGGTGCGCGGGTAGGCGGAACCAACGGTGTGACGGCCGGATTGGGTACAACTTGGGCGGCACGAGCGGCGTTGGTGCTGGGGCGGGCGTAGGCATTGGCAACGGCGTCAATATGGCTCTCGGCATCGGCGTCGGAAACAGTCCGAGCAGCCCAAGCAACCCAGGCAATCCGACCGGTCCCAAAGTAGCCAGTGCCCTCGCTAATATGTCGGATGGCAAGTTGGCTCGCATGAAGAAGCGGTGCGTAGACGTGCTTGGCAGCCAAGAGACTTATGACCGCGACCTGCGCCAGCTCTGCCTACTGATCGCCGGCCGTTGATCTGGACAGCCGGGAAGGAAGTGCGAACCAGCCGTAGGGCGGTATGACACTCTCCTAGCGTTCGGCCAGTCAGAAAGCCCGTCTCCCGCAAGCGACGGGCTTTTTGCCGGTGCTATTCAAGAAAGATCTTCGATCATTCATAGCTTCTAACGCTCGCGGCTCGTCTCTAAACCCTCCATGTAGTTGGCTAGCCTGAGCCTTTCCTGGCTCCGATCACCCGCGCAGAGATTTGCACTAAATTCCGACACGATCGGTCGGGCTTTAGTGCGAGTTGACATTCACCCGAGCCGCTCAAATGATCCCGCCAAATCGGTGGCAGGGGATCACATGCCGATAGCACGCCTCGCGAAAGACAGCGTCTTTGAACCTGAAGATCTGACCTTTCTGTACGAAATGTTGGACCAACTCTGTTTGCTGCGCGGGATAGAGCGCCAAAGCCATGAAGCTGAAGCGGCGGCCCTGGCGCTGATCGCCCGCTACAAGGCTGGGCTGCGCGGTGACGAACTCGCGCAATCGTTGGAAATCAAATAGCCGATTTGAGGCAGTCCAATCAGGGAACCACCAAGGCCACCAATGGTTGGGCTCAGTGCAACCGTGCAGGCCGACCATGCAAGAACTGTCTACCGAGCAACAGCAGGCTATATCGCGTCTCATTCGGAAGTGGATTACTTCTGAGACCCTGCGTCATTACATCTTCCAACTGCTGAAACTCCCTGCCGACCCGGATCTATTCGAGGAGCAGCGGTCCAAGCTTGACGAGCTTAATAGGAAGCACAACCTATCGTCCCATGGAACCAAGGTATGAACTGAAGAAGGAGCCGAAGGGGTGGTCGGTGGTCGACCGACACACCGGCAAACCAGCCGAGCCCGAAGGTCACCCAGCCGTCTGCCTGGACGTCACCTACGCGACTGACCTGGTGATGCTCCTGAACGCCAACGACCTGAAGAGCAGACTCTCTTGCGGTCGATTCGCCTGACGGGACCGGTTGTCCGCAAGCCAACGTTCATCTTCTTTGTACGCTTACCGCTCTTGTTTCTTGTAAAAACGCGCGAGAGAATCGGTCGACTGAGCTTCTGTCTCGGTGGAGGGTGGGATGGATGCTCAAGCGTCTGGTTGGCCCCTGGTTTGCGACGTCCTGAGGGATTTTCAAGAGGGGAACGTAGTCTCCTTAAAGGCGACCATTGCAATGGTGCGGAACGCGAGCCGCATCCCTTGGAGTCGGACTGTCATCTGATCGAGATTATCGTTGATGTGGCTCCGAAGCGGGGCATGTTCGTTGCCTTTGACGTGCGTGAAGCCTGATGCCCCTCGGTCGGTTCATCCTCCGGTCACAGTAAAGACCACCATCGAGGGTGATGTCCGGCACACCATCAGCGACGTTCAAGCGGCAAGGGAACAACTCGTTCAGTGGACCAAAAGAGGGCCGAAATGGTATCTGGCGGCCGGTGCCTCCTTGGCCTCACTTGATGGCAAATTACCCCCACACGTGGCTCGAAGGGCGTTCGTTGCTATCGAGGAAGGGATGCTTCTCTACGATCCTGAGGGTTGAAGAGGCTCATAAGCGGACCCTAAATTACCCTCATGATAGAGCGGCGGTATGACCTGAGGCGACACCCAGACGGGACCTGGACGGTGTTCGACGTGTTCAACGGGCAGCCAGTTTCGCCTGATGGTATCGCAGCCGTTGGCCTCAACAGAGTATGCCGACGATCTGGTCGACCTACTGAATGCCGAGGACCTGAAGAGCAGGCTTTCCCAGGGGAGGTTCACCTGATGGCCACCCACTGGTTCAACCCAGCGACCGATATGGAGAGGACGGCCGGCGCATCTATAGCGCCTATGCCGCTTCTGACGAAAAGAAGCCGGTTAATCGACGCAAATAGCGGCGGCTCATAGGTGGCGGATCGATCGCTGCGGTTCTGAGCGCATTGCTCTACCTGCTAGGGGCTGGTTAACGGGCGATTGATGCGGCCCGGCGCCTGTAGATTGGGATGTGAACAGGAACCGGGCCTAACCGACCGGGCTGTTTGTGAGCACGGCACCGTCGGCTGGAGTGATTTATGCGCCAATGCTAATATACATTTAAAGCCATCCGAATGAGGTACGAGAACAACAATCAGGGAGCAACCAATGACAGATAAAGCTGACCAACTCGGTCACGAGCGGGCGTCCTGTCACGCGGCATGGCCCATCAATGCATGCGGCTGGCTACAGGCGGGCACAAGGGCGAGGGGACGCAGTGGGCGGGTGAGCCGAGCGTTGGCGGATCGACATGCATCCGCAACCAACCCTGCCGCCGCTCGTTGACCTATGCTGGTTGATCCCAGCACTCCAGACCCTGCCCGCTGCCACCCGGTGGCGGGCTTTTTTGTGCATTAGCGGAACTTGATATTTCGGAGCAGGTTTTAAAGGCGGCAGCGTCCCCCGCTGCCAGCCGAGTGGCCCCAACCCTCGGCCGGGTCCGCCTCTGCTCGCCAGTGGGGGCGGACCCACTGCGGCTCGCAGCGCCTGGTTGTTCAGTACAGCAAGTCGGCGAACTGAAACTCGGACACTCTCCCGCTGGCCTCGTCAGTCACCTCGATGAAGTAGTCTCCCGTCCTGTGGAGCGTCAAAGTTCGACCTGTTGCCACTTCCGCTGCACGAAAAGATGTCGGCGCTTCCGCGCGAAATTCCGCTATCACGCGCCCCGCCAGAAGCTCCCGTATCTGATACGACACCGCCACCCCTCACGAACCATTTATTAAGGATACCTAACGTAGCAGACGGGGGGCGTCTATTGCAGTTTGGGTCGGGGCAGCGCGCGTTTAATATCAAAGGTCTCTGGCAAGCTCGGTTCGTTGCCTTTCCTGACGGAAGCCGTCGTCATGGCATCGGCCGGGAGAAGGATTACCATCCTGGCCTTGGGCTCGGGCCAAATCGGCCCCCCAAACAGAAATAATACGGCTGCCAGCACGCACACGAGCAGGGCGGTGGCCAAGACATTCGCAATGATCTCTCCAAATTGCATCCTGCTCTCCGCAAACATAATGCCCGCTGCCTCACCAGGAGGCGGCGGGCATCGGGCATCTTGTGAACTGACGGTGAAGGGACGTTTGTCCGTCAGTTTCGTGTCAATGAAGCGGAACGCCTTATGTTTCTGGAATAGGACCTTTGCGTCCGCCGATGGGACTTTGGTCTCACATTGGAGGGAGCGCAATTTGACCTGGGGGCGACCTGTGATGCTGCCTAGGCTGTTGCTCCACCCTGCTCGATCAAAGGCCGCGATGGCGTCATCGCCTGTATAAACCGCTATGACCTCGCACCCTGCCTCAACGAGGGATTGCTCGACGTCCAACAGGATGAGGCTCTCATCCTCCACAACTAGGACTGCACCTGAGGTCATCGGAAGCTAGCGGCTTGCTGTTGCGCCCGACGCGCAACGAACGGAAGTCCCGAACTTCCCCGCGGACTAACACATGTTAATCGGGCAGCAGCATCTCCTCCTCCTGAGCCGCGTCCTCAAACAGCAGTCGGAACTCGTTGGTTGGCATCTTGCCATCCATGGCCGAAAGGCATGCCTCAGCCGCCAGTCGCCATCTGGGTCCACGGTTGGGCCACTTCAGGAGTTCCTCTGCGGCAGCATCGACACGGGGACCCCAAGGCGAAACCCAGGGCGGTCGGTCCTCACATAGACCGGGGGAGCGAACCAGCGCGGCATTAGGGCTCGCGGACGTCGAATGCCACGAACAGCCCGCGTTTGACGGCAAAATCGACGATCATTGCGACCAACTGGCAGTCGGTTTCATGGAGCTCACGACCACGCTCGCGGACTTCTGCAATCGTCGCTTTTACGGAGATTATGTCGCCGGGTTGAGAACCAAGAAGGGTCTCGCAGACCAGCTCTTTCGCTGTTTGCTGCACAGGCCAGACAGGTGCTTGAATGTCCATCCCATCCTCCCGAAGAGACAGGAACTCAATCAGCTATTCTGGGGAGCGCGCCCTGGAAAAATCAAGAGCCGGAAGCGTACAGAGCGGATGCGGAGCCCTGATAAAGGGCGCTCTGAATGTCGCCGCCTAATTTACCAACAGGAGGAGCGGTTTGTGCTTCGGCCGTTCGTGCCAAATCACCTGGCGCAAGTCGCGCATGTCGACCTGCTGCCCGCAAGTCGGGCAGGTATAGAAATTGTCGTTCTCGTCGGCCGGCTCGCCGCCATGCTGTTTGCCGGGGATTGGTGGTCCAAGATCGGATAGCTTCGTCATCCCCGTCGAACTTTCAATTTACCTAAAATGTTCCGGAACCATTTTAGCGCGCACTAATTGAATCGCACTATGCGAGTCAGCGCATGCCTCTGAAGTTCATCAAACCGATGGAACCCGAGCTGGTCGACACGCCACCGCAAGGCGACGAATGGCTCCATGAGATCAAATTTGACGGGTATCGCACCCAGATTATCAAGGATGAAGACGGGATCCGTCTGTTCACCAAGAACGGTTACGACTGGACCGGCCGCTATATCGAACTTGCCGGAGAGGCGGAGGCGATCGAGGCCGAAAGTTTCATCATCGATGGCGAGACGATCACAGTCAACGAGGCCGGCTTGTCCGACTTCCCCGCCCTGCAATCAGCCGTCACCCGCCGGAAGCCGTCGCGCGACCTCTATCTGGTGGCGTTCGATCTCCTGCACCTGAACGGGCATGATTTGCGCAACATGCCGGTGGAAGACCGCCGCGAAATCCTGCAGGAATTGATACCAGCCGTCGGTCGCATTCAGGTCAGCAAAGCCATGCCCGGCACCGGGGCCGCAGTTTATAGCCGGGTGGACAGGGCAGGGCTGGAGGGCATGGTCTCAAAGCGTAAGGACAGCGTCTACCGCAGCGGCCCGACGATGAACTGGCGCAAGATCAAGTGCTATACCGAAAAAGAAATGGACATCATCGGGGTGCAGCGCGAGGCAGGTAAGCCCGCAATGGTGCTCATGGCCGACAAGGGTCAATATGCCGGCGGCGCTTTCGTTGCCTTCAAAGCCGACAAGCGTCAGCGACTATGGGATCGCGTGCAAGGGAAAGTCGGCGGGCCGCCGCCTATCGGTCTCAAGAAGGAAAAGGCCGAATGGCTGAAGCCTGGTCTCGTCGGTCGCGTGCGGTTCCTGAAGGGAGAGGAAAAGCTCCGCCACGCCAAGCTGCTAGATTTCAGGGAGGAAACTTAGGGGGATGTGACCTTTGGAAGGCGACGAGACATAACTGCTTCGAGCAATTCGCGTTCGTTGGTGTGAGCATTTCGAAAAATCCCAACTACCATCGATGCTAATATCGCAGCGTCTCGGCTTAGGGGATCGAGATTTTCGGCGGCGCAAACCCTGTCGAAGACACGTTGGCAAACAGCCAGATCGTAAGGGCTGATGCAGGTTCTAAAGCCACGCTGGTTCAACATACGCGAACCTCAGCCCCGCCTCAGTGCGGCGGCGGCGTTATATGATCCCATCAACGCTCAGTCGCTGAGCGTGTTCCCCGCTGAGAGGGTTGGTTGATTTCGTACAAAATGAGCGGCGGTTTTGCCGGGCGCGGTTGCCGCGCCGACAAGTTCAGGAATATAGTCCTCAAGTCGCGGCGATCACCCTCAAACGGAGTTCGCCACCAATGGCCAGATCAAAACCTTCCAAGCAATTATCGCAGGCTGAAATCGAGCGCTTTCTGGCGGCTGCGGAAGCCCTTCACTTGAGCATCATAAAGCCGTTCATATCGCCACACTGCGACCACTACAGGCAGACGCGTGTCTTGCATGAGGCGCTGTTGAAAGCCGTGCGGGAAGTGACCGGCAAGGAAGTCGAGTTCATCCGGTGGAACACCACGGGACCGTGCTGCCCCCTAAGGCTGGGCGGTAGCGGCGGAGATCGATCAGCCGAACCTGCAGATCTGACAATGCCCGCGATGCGCGTAGCGACGGCATCAAGTCCGCCGTCGCAAATTCTCGTCAAGCGTCCGAGGGCTGTCGATTAGGAATCGGCAAGATGCGGGAACAGAGTTCAGACGCCGACGTTTTTTCCCCAGGTCACGCGATTTGCGCGTGTAGAACTAACGGAGGAAAAAATGAGCATCAAAATGCTTACGATGGGCGCGATGGCGCTCGCAATTATGACGGGCTCAGCGCTGGCAGGCAGCAACACCACCTCCGCGCTCGATGATCCTGCAACGATGTCACCTTTCTTCACGGATGCCGGCATGAAAACCTTGAGGTCGGAAGCGGATTTCAAGACCGCATGGATGTCCATGAAGCCGGATGAAAAAACGGCGGTGCTGAAAGACTGCGGCGACACCACGCTCAACAAGTCGCACGCGGATTTCTGCGCCATGGCGAAGAAGATGGGCGGCTAAGAATAACCGCTCTAGGCATAGTTCCCGAAACGTATTTGGCCCGTCCCTTAGGCACGGGCCTTTTTCTGCAGGCCATTCCCTTGCGAGCCATGTTGGTAAGGGCTCCCGTCGGTCTCGCTTTCCTCGTCAATCATCCGGAGTCTCCAGCCACTCACGCAGGACGATCTGAATGAGATCCGACGGCCGATTTTCATTTCGGCGGCAATGGAGTTCAGTGCTTCCTCCGTGGCTGGCTCTAGCGGGAGGCCTGCGACGTTCCGGAGCATCAATGCAGCCCCGCCGAAGATGATCTGAAGATCCGTCCGAGACATGTCGGCGATGCTATCGGCGGCGTTCTCAAGCTCCTTGGCGACGGAAAGGCGCGTCATTCCGTGTTCCTCGGCTCGATGATGGCGGAAACAAGCGAGGAAGGTGGCGCTGGTTAGGGCACGGCAGCGCGTTGAGTTGGATGACGCAATTTGGCCCGCTGCCTCACGGTGGCGGGCTTCCCTGTCTCTAGATAGGGTGCCTCCGACAAAATATGTGGTCATCACGTGAGTGCGGGGAGGGCGCTACGTCGCAGCCACGGACGTGATCCGTTGTCGAGCTCCCCCCGCCGCCAAGACGGAACGGGCATGGGGCCTCAAGTAGCCCGTTCAATCATCGGGTCGCATGGTGGGCGCATGTGGGCGATCGGTTCCCACGGGCGCAGTGCAACCTTTCACCTAAGCCTACCCTTCGCGATTTCAGGTCATGATTAGCCAGCCGGTGTGCAGCGGTTGGCAATGAGTCCGCTTTCTTCCCACGCTCATTATCATTAGCGTCGGTGGCGGTCTCGCGTCGGGATGCTCGAAGCCGAGTGGTCACGACAGAACAAACGAGGCGTAGTATATTGGTCTGCACATTCGAGCCGGCGCACACCTTGGCTTTGAAATCCAGCCGCAATAGACCTCGGTTGTTTACGAGCCATGTGCAGGACCGACAACCTCGGCGTTCCCTAGCGTAGTAGCGACGGATAGGGCCGGATATAAATCGGATGATGGATCGGGCAGATACATAAGTAAAATCAGCTAGTTACGAGCTTCTGTGTGCAAAAATCGCACACGAAAGTTCTGCTTCTCTTCTTTTTTCGCTCCCACGATGGAGCCGCCGATAGCCCTTTTGGGATGCTCTTGTGCCGACGGCATTCGCCTCCCCAATGCGGCTGTTCGCCGGATTTCCGTCGAACCTCATTGTCCCGCTCCAAGTGTCCAGCTGTGCAGCTTGACCGGCTCAATGAAAGCTTTTCGAACGTTCAGGGATGGCGCGCGTGAATACACAGCCAAGCGTCACGAGGGGCTGCTATGGGATCATGTCACACGGCGTGGTCAAGCAGCGCGTGGAGCTTGTGAATTCGATCCGCTATCCGGCCAGAAGCATCTACACAAGCGAGAGGTTGCCGGCTTAGCGGATCGCCTTCCTCATTCCAGCGGCCGCGAAGAACAGCCAGCCAATGACATGTCGGAAGAAATAGATGCACGAGCCCCAAATCGCTAAGCATCGCAACCACGAATAGCTTCTCACCGGAAGAAACATCCTTCACGAAGCATGGGGGCGACAGGCATAAATCCAACCATAGTGAAGGCCCAGCTACCCCCCATTGTCGGGATGACGTTACGAACCGCAGTGCCGCACAGAGCAGCAGCCCTTAGCCGGCCGTTCTACGCCCCGTCTGCATCGTTTCATAAGCGTGATGCTCGAACTGGCTCCGGGCGTTCTCGTGCCGCGTCAGGAACAGAGTTGCTCGCGAAGGGCGAAGACGAACTGCTACCTGACGGCGGCAGAGGCCATTGAGTTCGGCCTTATCTCGGAAATCCTCGATTGAAGCCCTGCCGCAAACCGGAGCGCCGCTCATCAATCGCCCTCCTGTTTGCGATGGCGGTGTTTTTCGATTTCCTCGGGCTCTTCATCGTCGATGCTGGTGATGTTGGAAGCATTGTGATCTGATCGCAGGATCTCGTCCAGTTTGGCATGGATGGCCTGGGTATCGCGGTGCTCTGCTCGCTGAATGAACAGCGTCATGGCCCAGGTGAACAAGGTGGCCGCTCCATGCCAGTCCAGGCTCTGTCGCTCGAAGATCATCCAAAGCACCGCATAGACCAACAAGATCAGGAATGCCGCGGGACGAGAGGTCAATGTGCCGATTGAGGTAAGCACGCGGGTGACGGGATGGTTGGTCATCCCAAAGAACTTGCGGCGGCGAGCCTTGTTCCCGAGCGCAGTACATTGCGCCGCCATGAGCCTGCCAGGCGCGACAGGCTAGTTGACAGGATGATGGTTGCCGATCGTGCCTAGCTACAACGCTGGCCATGCGATTGCCGGGCGCGCAATCATCAGCCAGAAAATGGCGAGGACCGCGCCGAAAGCCGGGAAGCCGAAGACAAACCAGCGTCTGAACAGTTGATTGTAGCGCTCGGGCGGGGCCTGGTTGGATAGGGCGGCCTGTGTCGCCAGATTTCGCATCTCGATCTGCATCCACACGACAGGCAGCCAGAACACGCCGGTTGCGATGTAAAGCAGGATCGAGAGGACGATCCAGCCTTCGGACAGTGAATACCCCGCAAGCCAGGCAAGGCCTAGTCCGGTCAGAGGTTGTGCGACAACCGCCGTAGCCGTGAACAGGAAATCAGCCAGGACGACAATGCGGGCGACGGCGGCGATCGTCGCGGCGTTTCCGGTCCGGTGTGCCATAAGCATGAAAAACGCGATGCCGGCGCCAGTCCCGAGCAGCACAGCCGCACCGATGACGTGCAGGTATTTGAGCACAAAGTACATCATCAGCGTTCCTCCAGAATGGCCAGCGCTGCAAAATGCAAAACGAGGATCGGGAAGATTTTCAACAGCGGCCCGAGTGGCTCGTACCAAAGATCCGGCCGCAGAATGCTCCCAGCGATCGCATAGAAAAGCGTTACCGCGATAGCGCCGAAAAGACCAAGCCGGCTGGTTGGACGCCAAGCGATAAACGCCCCCACGACCATGTCAGCCAGCGCGCCGGCGACGACCGCCGGTTCGGCCAAGGCGCCGGCAGCAGTGCCAATCAGCAAGTCAACTCCGCTGCGCCAGCCGGCGGTGAGGGAAATGATACCGGTCAAAATCCAGAAGAGCGGCAAAACGACAAACAGCGCCGGCTTCACAAAGTAAAGACCGGCGAACCATCGCTCCTGCACCGTCGCAGGATTTAGACATAGCGCGGCTGTAAGACTAGATGGCTGAATGGCGGTCACCCTCATCCACGGCTGGGGATCGCCGACAGCGCCACGCGTGATCTCTTTTGCAGCATTGGTGCGCATCGGCGGGCGCCAGCCTAGCTGAGCCGCGGCATCCCCCAACCTGTACAAGGTAGCTGCGGTCCAATTGGGCAAGATGAACTCTTGAGCACTGCTCCATCCGAACCAGCGGCGATAGCAACCCACGACCTCTCTCATCGAAAGCGCCTCGGGCCCAGCCAGATCAAGTGTGAGGCGCGATGGACTGCCGGGTTCGAGGAAAAAGAGAACGGTGGAGATCACGTCATCGAGCTGAACGACCTGGAGCCGGCCCGTGTCGGGCATCACAGGCAAGAGCGGCAAAGCCGCGAGGCCGCGAAAAAGCGCACTGGCGCCGAAAGCCGGCCTTCCCAGAACTACCGATGGGCGCAGGATCACCCAGTCAAGACTGCGCGCCATCAATGCTTCATCGCCGGCGAGCTTGCTGATGGAAAAGGCGGACGGCTGCTGGCGATCGACCCCGATGGCGGAAAAGTGGATAACCTTGTTCACATCTGCCTGCTCACACGCGATGAAGAGAGCCGAGGCGCCGGTCGAATGGACATGCCGGGTGTTTTCCCGGGCACTATCCTGCAGAACGCCGGCACAGTTTACGACGGCGTCCACACCGGCCAGATAGGGCGTCCAATCCTCAGGTCGCAAGGCCCGCGCCATATCCAGAGAAATTGTTGGGATATCCGGGTGGACGCCAGTACCTGGGCGGTGAAGCACGCGAACTACCTCATGTTCCTCACCTGTCAGGCGCGCGCAAAGCGCGTCCCCAATCAGACCCGACGCGCCGGTGACGAGAACTTTCATTCCTTCCTCCCGCCGTTCGCCGGCGCGTGCGCCTTCATAGACCCGGCCACCGCGCCGGAGAGAACTTGATCAAGGCCGAAGCCAGCAGTGTCACACCGGTGGAACAAGCTCCAGGCGACAATGCAGCGAAGAGTGGCCGGCGGTAGAGTGCGTTCGCATCTGCAGGTCTACTTCATCGACATTTCGGCGCCGGCTTGGCGCAATCGCGCAGGTCGTTGTGAATGTGAGTTGCAGCCGTGGCGGCATGTCCGAACGAAACGGCAATTTGATTGAGCCCCTCCGCCACGTCACCGATGGCATAGAGCCCTGGCGTTGAAGTCTCAAGGTGCCGATTGACCAGGACATAGCCCTCTTCGTCACGGATAGCCCCGAGCGCAACCGCGAGTTCGGAGCGTACGTCGCAGCCCATGGAGGGGTACACCACATCAATGTTGCGCAGCGGGGCGCCCTCGGCCATGACGACATCGAACCCGGTTCGTCGAGGGATCAGGTCATCGACAGCGTCCCAGATTTCTACTCCGCCTGCCAATGCGACGTCGCGGGCAGCCTCGGAAACATCATCCGGGTGGTTGGCGAGCAAGGCAACTCGACTGCCATATTCCTTCAGGAACAGAGCCTCCCTGACGGCGAGATGCTCCGGGCCAACGACGCCGATGCGGCTGCCCCTGGCCTCATACGCATCGCAAACCGGGCATAGTCTGACAATGCCATCCGCGATCGCCTGCTGCAGTCCTTTAATCGAAGGTGCCTTGTCCACAATGCCCGTTGCCAGAATTACGCGCCTTGCTTGGACCATCCCGCAGGCCGTCGTCAGAAGAAAATATCCCTCGCGTTTTTCGGCGTGAGCTACGTAACCGTCGGCGACACTCGCCCCGTATAGACGTGCTTGGGCTCGTAGGCGGCCGAGCAGTTCTTCCCCGTTGATGCCGTCGGGGAAGCCGGGACAGTTATGGCATTTTGGAATGAGCTTGGCACGCGCATCCCCCGCGTCGAATGAGATCACCGAACGCAGAAACCTGGCCAAATACGTGGCTGCGGCGAGCCCTGCTGGGCCGCCGCCGACGATAGCAACGTCAAAAATTTGTGAGCCGGAAGAACATGGCATAGCGCCCAACCCACGCGAAACAACCTTGTTCCACGTGGTGTCGAATGGACACCCAACAAGAGCGAGCCTTGAACCGAGGCATAAACGTCGTAGCTGCCATCCCGTGAATACAGCGCCACCAGGAAAGTGAAGCCGTCATGGAACTTCGGATCACCGCCGTGCTTAATCTGGCGAAAGGGTCTGAGATGAGCGCGACCAGAGAATCTTTTGAAAATTGGTTACAGGAGAACGTCGGCACCCTTCCTGGCAGAGAGGAAGTCAGCGTCACGGTGCTCGCCCAGCAATTCGAACAGGATGCCGAGGTGGCTGGTTACGGGCACGACGTAAGGGAGGACGAACTCGGAAACATCGAGGATGCTATCGAGCAAACGATAAAGAACGCCGCGGTGCAGAGCCTGAGATCCGAAGGGGACGATCTGGCGCCTGTGATGGACGCGCTGGAGGTCGATGATCCCAAGAGGGGGCCGTAGGCCCTAACAACCGCCTTCCGTTCGCCTGACCAATCCCGCGGGAGGTGGCATAGCGAGGCCCGTCTCGTAATGGGCGCCAGGTCAATTCCGAGTTAGTTCCATGCACCGTAGAGGAACATTCCTGCCGCCAAGACGTTAGCTGAGTTCCTTCACACCGGTGCTGCTCCGTGTTAACTGCGAACCTCCCAGGCGAATGGCTCACCCGGCACGAACAGGGCCACATCTCGCGGCGGACGGCTCTTGCAGGTATCGGTTGCTGGCTGCTGGCTGTTTCCTCGGAAGCCGAGGCACGGCCACAGCCGCGCGTGCGGTTTGGCGTGCTGGGATATGGCACCGCTGCTTGGGAAGTCGACGTCATGCGGCGGCACGCGTTGGACACTGCATTCGGAGTATCAATCGAGGCGCAGCGGCTTGCTGGAGCCGAAGCGGGCAAGACCGCATTGTTGGCGGGCAGTGTCGACGTTATCGTTTCGGATTGGGTGTGGGTTATGCGCCAGCGGAGCGAAGGCGCCGATCTGGTCTTCTATCCCTATTCTCGTGCCGTCGGCGCATTGGAACTGCCACAAGGTTCGCCCATCCGAACTCTTGCGGACCTCAAGGGCAAAAGGCTGGGGATCGCGGGTGGGCCGCTGGACAAAAGCTGGATTCTGTTGCGCGCGCTCGGCCTCCGTCAGGTGAAGCGCGATCTTGCTGAAGAGGTGTATCCGGTGTTCGGCGCGCCGCCTTTGTTGGAGCAGGAATTCCTGGCGCGGCGACTGGATGGCCTGCTGACATTCTGGAATTTCGCCGCCCGTCTCGAATCGGGGGGAGCAAGGCCTCTGCTCAGCGTCGCGCAAGTGCTGCAGGGGCTTGGCGTATCCAGGGAACTGCCGATGCTCGGCTACGTCTTCCATGAAAGCTGGGCCCGAGCCAACCCGATCGCCCTCGCGCGATTCACGAACGCCACTGTGGCGGCGAAGTCGCTGCTCGCGTCCTCGGACGACGAATGGCGGATGCTTGCGCCGCAATTGGGCACTGACGATCTTCACCTCCAGGCGGCGCTACGCGACGCTTATCGGGCCGGAATCCCTCGTCGCTTCGGCAAAGACGAACGTGATGGCGCGGCGCGGTTGTTTGCAATTCTGGCTGAATTGGGCGGCGAGGATCTGGTCGGCAAGGCAACGAGCTTGGATCCCGGTGTTTTCTGGCCCATACTGGCTTGAGCTGGCGATCATGACCGAGGTCTCAGCCATTACCACCAACATTCAGCGTTGGCAGTCCGCTGCGGCATTGCTTGCCATGGTGCTTACATGGCAGATCGCGGCATCGATTGCCGCCAATAGGCTGTTTCCCGGTCCGGTCCAGGTTGTGTCGGTTCTCTTGCACGAAGCGGTTCGGGGCGAGCTGCTGTACCATCTCGGCATCTCGCTCGCCCGCGTCGCCGCAAGCCTTGGGGCGGCAATCCTGATCGGAGCGGTCCTTGGCTATGCGGCAGGCCGCTCGCGCAGGGCCGACGTCTGGATGAGGCCTTGGATCGTGTTGCTCCTCAACATGCCGGCGCTGATCACCGTCATCCTGATATATATCTGGCTGGGCCTTGCCGACACGGCGCTTGTCCTGGCCGTCGCGCTCAACAAGATCCCCAATGTTGTGGTGACTATCCGTGAAGGCGCCGGCCGGCTAGACAAGGACTTTGCCGAAATGGCCGAGCTCTATCGTTTCGGCCGCGCTGCGATGCTGCGGTATGTCGTGCTGCCGCAACTGGCGCCTTTCTTCCTGGTTACCCTGCGCAACGGGCTGGCACTGACGTGGAAGATCGTGCTGCTCGCCGAACTGCTCGGCCGCTCCAACGGCGTCGGGTTCCAGCTGCAGGTCTATTTCCAGAACTTCGACGTCACCCACATCCTTGCCTATGCCATCAGTTTCGGCGTCGTGATGCTTGCCATAGAGTATGGGCTGCTTGTGCCGTTGGAACGCCGTCTGCTCGCATGGCGACGCTGATGCTCAGGATCAGAATCGAGGAGAAGACTTTCCCGGGTGACGACGGCCAACGCCGGACGATCTTTTGTCCGCTGTCGCTCGATATAGCCGACGGGCAGGTCTGCGTCCTGACCGGCCCGTCCGGTGTCGGCAAGTCGACGCTGCTGTCGATCGTTTCGGGGGTCGACGGCGAATTCTCCGGCAGCGTGAGCGGCCGCGCGCTTCCAGTAGGCATGCTTTTCCAGACGCCGAGGCTGCTGCCGTGGCTCACCGCCTTGCGCAATGTCGAACTCGCCGTCCCGGGCCACGCGCCCGATGCCGCCCGGTGGCTCGCCGCTGTCGGCTTGAAAGGTCATGAGCAGGATTTTCCGCAACGTCTCTCGGGCGGCATGGCGCGGCGCGTAGCGCTCGCCCGGGCGCTCGCCGTCGAGCCCGCGCTCCTGCTCCTCGACGAGCCGTTCGCATCACTCGACGAGGCGACGGCGCAAGCCATGCGCCGCCTGCTGCAGGATAGTTTCGCCAAGCGGCGCCCCACCACGCTGCTGGTCACCCACGATCTTGCATACGCCTCGTCGCTGGGCGACCGGGTCATCGTTCTGGAAGGATCGCCGGCGCGCATCGTGCGCGATGTGGCAATCTCACGTCGCGATGAAGCCGGATCGTCGCGCTTTAGGCTGGGAAGTCCGGTACAATGAGACTGGTGCTGGCCCTTCTCTGTCTTCTGTTGATCGCCGGCCCTGGCGCCGCCGAGGAACAGACAATGCTAATCGGCTATATCGGCCAGCAGCGCAAACCGGCTCTGCCCTTGGGACCCCTTGACGAAACCGTCGCCGATGATGGCCTGCAAGGCGCAAGGCTCGGTATTGCCGACGACGACAGCACCGGCCGGTTTCTTGGGCAGAAATTTCGGTTGGAGGAAAGGATCCTGGCGCCCACTGAACCTCCGGCCGACGCGGTAAGGCAATTCGCCAATGCCGGCATCGTCTTTGTCATTGCCGATCTCGATGCCGGTCAGCTTCTGCAGGCCAGTGCCGCGCCCGGAGCCGAGCGGATGACGTTGCTCAACAGCCGAGCGCCGGACGACGTGCTGCGCCAGCAGGATTGCCGCAGGAACGTGCTGCACACGATTCCGAGCCGCGCCATGCTCGCCGACGGGTTGGCGCAATATCTCGTCTGGAAGCGGTGGCAGCATTGGTTCCTGCTTGTGGGGCCGCACCCGCAGGATCAGGCCATGGCGGCGGCTTTTCGAAGGGCGGCGGCTCGCTTCGGAGCCGAGATCACGATCGACCAGCCGTGGACGTTCAGGCCCGCCAACGGACGCGCCGATACCGGGCACGTCACGCTGCAAACCGAAATACCCGCGGTCACGCAGGTCAGCGACTATGATGTGCTCGTGGCCGCCGACGAGGCGGATGAATTCGGCGCCTACCTCGAGGGCCGCACCGCCCTGCCGAGGATCATCGCCGGCACGCAAGGGCTGGTCGCGACCGGCTGGAGCCCCGTGAGCGAGGAGTGGGGCGCAACTCAACTGCAGGATCGTTTCCGCAGGCAGGCGGGGCGGTGGATGCTGCCCAGCGACTACGCCGCCTGGCTCGCGGTACGCAGCCTCGGCGAGGCAGCGACGCGTCTGCACAGTCTCGATCCCGCGGCAATCGGGAGATACATGCGCGGCGACACGTTTCTTCTCGCCGGCTTCAAGGGGCAGGGGCTCAGTTTCCGTGCCTGGGATGGACAGATGCGCCAGCCCATCTTGATCGCCGGGCCGCGCCTGCTGATTTCCAGCTCGCCGCAACCGGGCTTCCTGCATCAGCGCACGCCGCTCGATACCCTGGGCATCGACCTGGAGGAGAGCCTATGCAAGTTCTGATGGCGCTGTTGCTGGCGTCGTTCGTACTTCCTGCTCCCGCCGCCGCCGAGACCATCTACGTGTCCAACGAGCAGGACAATACTGTCGCGGTCGTCGATGGTGCGACAATGACCATGATGGCGACGATCGACGTCGGCCGACGTCCGCGTGGACTGGCGCTTTCGGTCGACAACAAGGCGCTGTTCGTCGCGGAAGGTGACGACAACCGCATCGACGTGGTCGACGTCGCGACGCGCCGGATGGTCGGGCAGTTGCCCTCGGGAGCCGATCCGGAATTCTTCGTGGTCCATCCGGACGGCAAGCGGCTGTTCGTGGCCAACGAGAACGACAATCTGGTGTCGGTAGTGGACATTGCCGCCGCCAAAGTCATCGGCACGGTCGATGTCGGCGTCGAACCGGAAGGCATGGCGGCCAGCGCCGATGGCCGCTATGTCGCCTGCACGTCGGAGACCACCAGCATGGTCCATCTGATCGACGCAGGCACGCTCGAACTGGTCGACAATCTGCTCGTCGACACCCGACCGCGAGCGGCTTCATTCTCGCCGGATGGTAAGCAATTGTGGGTCTCGTCGGAGATACGGGGCACCGTCACCGTCTTCGACACGGCAACGCGCGCGCAAACCGGCAAGATCGAGTTCGCGGTGCCGGGTATCCGACCCGAGGGCGTGCAGGCGGTCGGCTTGGCCATTTCGCGCGACGGCGCGACCGCCTACGTGGCGCTTGGACCAGCCAACAGGGTGGCTGAAGTCGATGTGAAAACGCTGACGGTCCGTCGGCTCTACCTTGTTGGCCTACGGCCCTGGCACGTTGCGCTCTCCGCCGACCAGAAGCGTCTGGTCAGCGCCAACGGCAATTCCGGCGACATCTCCTTTATCGATATCGAGAACCAGGAGGTGGTGAAATCGCTGCCGGTAGGCCGCGGTCCATGGGGCGTGGTGATCGGCCCATGAACGTCTTGTCGGTCGAGCATCTCAGCCACAGTTTCGGAAGCCGGCGGGTTCTGGACGAGGTGTCGTTTTCGGTGCCGGAGGGCGGGATGTGCATTCTGCTTGGACGCAACGGCGCCGGCAAGACGACATTGTTCTCGCTTGTCACCGGGCTCTATCACGCCCGCGCCGGGTCAGTCCTTGTCCTTGGCCATGCGATGAAGGCGAGCCCGTCAACCGCTCTTGCTCAAATGGGTGTTGTCTTCCAACAGCTGACGCTTGACCTCGACCTGACGGCCGGCGAGAACCTGCGCTACCATGCTGCCCTGCATGGGCTCTCTAAGGCGTTGAGCAAAGAGCGGTCCATTGAGGAGCTCAGCCGGCTCGAAGTGGCCGACAGGATCGACGATCCTGTCCGCGCGCTTTCCGGGGGGCAGCGTCGCCGTGTCGAGATCGCACGCGCTCTGATGCATGACCCACGCCTTTTGCTGCTGGACGAGCCGACCACCGGGCTCGACGTGCCGGGCCGCCGCGCGCTCGAGCGGCACGTAAGGGAGCTTTGCCGTGAGCGCGGCATTGCTGTTCTGTGGGCAACGCATTTTCTGGAGGAACTAACGGCCGATGACGATGTGGTGGTGCTGCATCGAGGAACAGTACGCTGGGCCGGCCGCGCCGATCGCCTCGCTGCCGATCTCGGTGTCGCCAGCACGGCGGAAGCCTTCGCGTTGCTGACGGGGGCCGAATGAAAACGTCTCACGCCGTGCGGGCGCTGAACGGTATCCTGCGCAGGGAGATGCTACGCACGCTGCGGCAACGCGGCCGATTGCTCTCAGCGATGGTAAGGCCGCTTGTCTGGCTGGCGATCTTTGCCGCCGGCTTCCGCTCCGTTCTCGGCCTGTCGATCACGCCGCCCTACCAGACCTATGTGCTCTACGAAGTGTATGTGGTGCCCGGGCTGGCGGCCATGATGCTGCTCTTCCACGCCATGGCGAGCTCGCTGGCCATGGTCTACGACCGCGAGATGGGCAGCATGCGCCTGTTGCTGACGGCGCCGTTGCCACGCTGGTACCTGCTTGCCGCGCGGCTGCTGGCCAGCGTCATTGTCGTCATGCCTCTGGTCTATCTATTCCTAGTTATCGCGCGCTATTGGGACGTCCGGCCGCCGGCTCTCGGCTATGTCGCGGCGTTTCCGGCGCTCTTGCTGTCGGGCCTGATGCTTGGCGCCTTCGGATTGCTCGTATCGTCGGTCTCGACGCAAATGGAGAACTTCGCCGGCGTGATGAATTTCGTCATCTTCCCGATGTTCTTTGCTTCGACGGCGCTCTATCCGCTGTGGCGTCTCGCCGAGGCGGGGCCGGTCCTGGCAACGATCGCCGCGTGGAACCCGTTCAGCTCGGCGGTCGAGTTGATCCGCTTTGCGCTGTATCTGCGGTTCGATGCCGCTTCAGCCTTCGTCGTATTCATCTGTCTGCTCGCGTTCTTCCTCGCTGCCGTGGTCGGTTATGACCCCG
The DNA here is from genome assembly GCF_000176035.2 of Mesorhizobium opportunistum WSM2075. Classification (NCBI taxonomy): domain Bacteria; kingdom Pseudomonadati; phylum Pseudomonadota; class Alphaproteobacteria; order Hyphomicrobiales; family Phyllobacteriaceae; genus Mesorhizobium; species Mesorhizobium opportunistum. The sequence continues at coordinate 4,475,157 of NC_015675.1, forward strand.
GTCGCGGCCTGTGGTCGCGGCGCCCCGGAAGCTGAACGATAAACTGCTCCAATCACTTCAAGGCATAGAGGTAGGCTGCGATATCGCGCGCCTGCTGCTCCGTGATCCCTGTCGATGGCATGGCCGTGTGCGGATTGATCTCCCTGGCCGATCGTATCCAGCGCACCAGGTTCTCCGGATTGTTGGCCATGACGCCGCCGATAATGACACGGTCGGCAAGGCTTGCGTCGAGGCGAGGGCCGACTTGCCCTTGCGCGCCCGGCACGCCCGTAATCGTGTGACAGCCGGAGCAGCCATTCGCGGTCATGATCGGCAGAGCGCGCGCAACGTCACCGCCCGTGGCGGCCTGCGCCTCGTGCCGGATGCGCGCGGCCCGATCGGACCGCCAGGTCAGCCCGACCACAACGGCGATGAGCAGCAGCAGCGTGGCACTGGCGGTGGCAAGCAATTTAGACAGGCCCGAGCGCATGCGCCGCCTCCCTCCTTCCGCTCGCCCTGATCCACAGCCCGGCCAGCAGCAATGCCGCCCCGCCATAGATCAATCCGGCCGGCACCCACATCACCAGCCCGGCAAGCTGCTGGTCCTCGAGGGGGCTCAAATTCCACAGCGCCGCCCCCACGGCGTTCTCCGGGTACCAGAGCCGTGGCGAAAGCAACAGGAGAACGCCGAGCAGGCCAGTGTGCAGCGAGGTGACGAAGAGATGCATCACCGCGCCGCCATAGTTGTGCTGACGACCGGAGCGCGGCGAGATCGCCCACCAGAACAGCAGGCCGGTTCCAAGGAAGCTCGCATGCTGGGCATAGTGCAGCACGCCGCGCTCCAGCGCGGCCACGAACAGCGCCGGAATATGCCAGATCCATATGGCGATGCCGTGAATGATGGTCGCGCTGAGCGGCCGGGTTGCGAAAGCCCAGACCGCCTTCAGCCATTCGGCGTGCCCGGCAATTCCCAGAACGCGGCGGAACCGGCTAGGGAGGCCCCACATCAGGGCCGCGGCCGGGCAGGCAGCGACCAACAGCGGCGCCGCCACGGCCATCAGCAGCTCATGCTCAATCATATGCGCGGCAAACACCTGCTCGCCGAGCGCATGAATGGGGCTGACCAACGCGGCCGTCAACACGCCCCATCCGGCCGTGAACAGCAGCGCCTGGCGCAACCGCAATGTCCTACCGCGGCCGCTGCGCCGCCAGAGCCGGCTCGCACCCACGACATAGACGAGACCGAGTATGGCAAGCGGCAGCGTAATGGGCAGCGCGAGCGTCCATCCGGCTTCCGGGGCGCCGGCACCATAGCAGATCGAGGTTGAGAACAGCGCGTCGAGGTTCATCGCAGGCACTCGTCCAGGATAAGCGCGGCGCTGCCTTGCATGACGATGACAAGTGCAAACAGCAGAGCCGACAACATGCCGAGATTGGCGACGAATTGCTCGGTGCTGCGCGTGCGCTCCGGCTTGAAGGCGGCGCCGCCCTGCCGCTCCGCCCGCCATGACAAGGCGCCGCCGAGCAGCGAAAGCACGACGAGCATCAGTGCCGAGGGAAGTACCACCTCGACCTGACGGTTGCACTGCCACGGCACGATTGCGTAGTTCAGCTGCGTGGAGATTGCCCAAGCCATCGGCCCTGACAGAAGACCGCCCCAGGACGTTCCCATTCGCAACGCGCGCATCAGCCCAGCCTCGGCATCCAGTAGATGAGCAGATAGATCGGGATCCAGGTCAGGACCACGAAATCCCAATAGAAGACATTGTCGCCGACATCGCCGAAGCGCCGGCCGCTATAGCCGTGGCGTGTGAACATCAGCACCGTCAAAACGATCGTGTCGCCGATATCGGTTATGAGATGCGTGGTGTGCAGCCCGAGCAGCACCCAGAGCATGGATCCATAAGCATTGGTGTCCCAATAGATGTTCAGCGCCGGAAACTCGAACCAGCGCACGACAAGCGGAGCCAAGCCGAGCAGCGACATCACCACCATGCCGATCCGCACCGGCCCGATCGCGCATTGCTTGGCGTACCGGTTGAGGATGTGGTTCGGCACTAGGCTGACGATGAGAAGCAGGGTCACGATCGTCCCCGGCCAATGGTTAGGCTGCGGAGCGCTTAGACGCCAGTTGGGCCACACCGTCGTCAGATAGAGGTAGGCGCCTGCGGCCAGCGCAAAGCCCGTGCCCTCCAGCGCCATGAAACCAAGCGTACCCCACCAAGTCGGGCTGCGCGGGCCATGTCCAAAAGTCGGGAGGCCGGAAAGATCTAGCTCAGGACGCTGGCTCATTCCTCGTCCTCCGGATCGCCCTTGGGCCAAAACCATCCGACCAAAGTGATGGCGATCGGCGCGGCGCCCCAGACAATCGCCCACGGCGTGAATATCGAATAGACAAAGGTACCGCCGACGGAGAGCGCCGCAAGCAGCGGCCAGATCGACGGCGTCGCCGATTTCTCGCGAATGTCTGGATGGGCTTCCGCAACGGTCGAGATGAGAAGCTCGCGCGCATCGACCCGCAACCCTGTCGCCACGGGCAGCGCTTCGCGCTCGGCCCAGAGCGGCTCGACATGCGTGACAATCGGAATGCGCGCGAAATTATAGCTCGGCGGCGGCGAAGACGTCGCCCATTCCAACGTTCCGGCATCCCAGGGATTGTTTCCGGCCGGTGCGCCCTTCAGCGCGCCATGCGCAAGGTTGAAAGTGAACAGGACGAAGCTCAGGAAGAAGAGCACCGCCCCGGCCGAGATGAAAAGGTTGATGTTTCCCCAACCAAGTTCGGCCGGATAGGTGTAGACCCTTCGCGGCATGCCCCACAGCCCGACGAGATGCATCGGGAAAAAGGTGGCATTAAAGCCGATAAACGCCAGCCAGAAATGCCAGCGGCCGAGGCGTTCGCTCATCATGCGGCCGCTGATCTTCGGGAACCAGAAATAAGCCGCGCCAAGCAGCGGAAACACCGAGCCGCCGATCAGCACGTAGTGGAAATGCGCGACGACGAAGTAGGTATCGTGGACCTGGAGATCCAACGGCACCGAGGCGAGCATGACTCCGGTCAGGCCGCCGATGACGAAGATGAAGAAGAAGCCGAAGACGAACAGCAATGGGGTCCGAACCACGGGTCTGCCGTCCCATAAAGTCGCGAGCCAGCAGAAGATCTGCACACCGTTCGGAATGGCGATCATCATGCTGGATGCGGTGAAGAAGCTGGCGCCAAGCTTCGGCAAGCCGGTGGCGAACATGTGATGGACCCAAAGCCCGAACGAGAGGAAGCCGACCGCGATCAGCGACAGGACAAGCCCGAGGTGGCCGAAGGTCGGCCGCCTGGCGAAGGCGGGGATGATCGAAGACACCATGCCGGTAGCCGGCAGGAAGATGATGTAGACTTCCGGGTGGCCAAAGAACCAGAAGAGATGTTGGAACAGCAGAGCGTCCCCACCTTCCGCGGGGTTGAAGATATGGGTGCCGACCAGCCGGTCCAGGATCAGGAAGGTGGAGGTGATCATCACCGCCGGCATCGCGAAAACGACGACGAAGGAAGTGACCAGCATCGCCCAGACATAGAGCGGGATCTTGTCCAGCGACATACCGGGCGCCCGCTGCTTGAACACCGTAACGATGGTCGCCACCGCGACGGCCAGGGACGACACTTCCGTATAGGTGATCATCTGCGCCCAGACGTCAGCCCGCTTGCCCGGTGCGAATTCGGGGCCGGACAGCGGCACGTAAGCAAACCAGCCGACATCGGGCGCCATGTTGAGCGCGAAAGACACCCAGGCGAAAACGCCACCCGAAACGTAGATCCAATAGCTGAAGGCGTTCAGGCGAGGGAACGCGATGTTGCGGGTGCCGACCATCAGCGGCACGAGATAAATTCCAGTCGCCTGCACGATGGGCACCGCGAACAGAAACATCATGGTAACGCCGTGCATGGTGAACAGCTGGTTATAGAGGTCCGGTCCGATCAGACCGCGCTGTGGACCTGAGAGCTGGATGCGCATGGCCACCGCATTGAGCCCGCCCAGGCACAGAAATACGAAGGCGGTGATCAGATAGCGCCGGGCGATGACTTTGTGATCGACGCTCGACAGCGCGCCGATGATGCCGGGCGGCGTGCGCCATGTCCGCGCCAGCCAGCGATGCAGGCTGGCATCGTCCATGCCGGTGTCGCGCGGTCCGTCATGCTCGGGTGCGACATCGCCCTTGGCGGATGTTTCGCGCTCCGGCGGCAGGTCGCGCTGGCTTGTGAGGTCAGCGCTGCTCATTTCAGACCCTCGAGATAGGCGACGATGGCGTTGAGCTCGTCGCCGCTAAGATCGACCACCGGCATGTGCGACCCGGGCTTGATGCCTTGCGGGTCGGCTATCCAGGCGGCGAGATTGCCGCGGCTCATCGTCAATGTTCCGGCGGCGAGCGTCTGCCGACTGGCTATATGAGTGAGATCGGGGGCGACGGTTCCTCCCGCGGCCGTGCCGCCTATCCTGTGACACATCACGCAGGGGCGCCGCAGAAACAGATCTTCGCCGGCTTTGGCCTCGTCCCCGGTCGGAGCAGCGGCCGGCTGCAACTGGTCGTTCCACCAGGCGTCGAACTTTGCACGCGGCTCGGCGATGATGAAGGTGCCCATGTTTGCGTGCTGCGCGCCGCAGAACTCGGCGCATTGGCCCCGGTAGACGCCGGGCTTGTCGGCCTTGATGTCGAGCACGTTGACGTGGCCGGGAATGAGGTCGAGCTTGCCGGAAAGGCTCGGAATCCAGAAGGAATGGATGACGTCGGTCGAGGTCAGAAGAAGCCGCACCGGCTCGCCTGCAGGGATATGGATCTCGTTCGCCGTGGTCAGGATGCGGCTCGGCGTGGCATCCTCATAGCGTACCTCCCACCACCATTGATGGCCCGTGACCCGAATGGTCAGCGCGGCGTCCGAGCCGATCGCGGCGAGCGTCCTGTTGGCGAAGAAGCTCAGCAGCGTCAGCCCGATCAGGATCATGGCGGTCAATCCCACGGCGGTCAGGACCACGCGCAACTTCCGGCTGTCGGCGCCGGCGTCGATCGCGAGCGGTTCCGCCTGCGCGCGCGACCGCATCATCAGCGGCGCGGCGAGGGCGATCATCACCAGCACCCACACCACCGCGCAGAGGCCGGTGAAGAACCAGATCAGCCACGCCAACTCGCTCGCGGCGGGACCTTTCGGGTCGAGGGCCGATTGCCAGCCCGCGCATCCCTGGAGCAACAGAGTGCCGGCGGTGGCGAACGCCATCGAGATGAGGCGGTTCACGGCGACTTCCCCAGCGTGGCCGCGTCCGGCATGCGGTTTTCGGAAGGATGCACCATCATGTCGTCATTGCGTTGCGGCGCGGCGGAAGACGGCGCGTTGCCGCTCAGCGAGTGTACATAAGCCGCAAGCTCCCAGATCTGGTCGTCGGGGATCTTGTCGCGAAAGCTCGGCATGCCGTTCGGCCGGCCGTCGCGGATCGTGGCATGGATGCTTTCCATCGAGCTGCCATAGATCCACTTCTGGTCCATCAGCGCCGGCCCCATGCCGCCGCCGCCATTGGCGTGGCACCCCGAACAGTTGAACCAGCTGAACAGACGCTTGCCCTCGCTCATGTGGAAGGCGTTGGCTGCGAAGCTCGCCGCCTTGTTGTCGGTGGGGGAGGGTCGCTGGCCGCCCGGCTCCAGCGTGGTCACAGGCGTCGGCTGTTCGCCGGATCCGAGCGCCGATTGCGGGCGCGTGTCACGCTCCTCGCGTTGGCAGGCGGCCAGGATCATCGTTGCCGAAACCAGCACGGCAACCGCGCGCATCATCGTACCGTACTCCCGGAAGCGTCGAGACGGGGAACGCCGTACTGGGCCAGCACGGCGTTGATCTCGGCCCTGTGCTTGGCGAGCGCGGCATTCACTTCGCCGCGCAACGCATCGTCCTCGCGGCGTACCCCCATGGAGATGTCGTAGACCATCGGCAACAGTGGCCCGTCTATGAGAGGCACGACCGGCGTGACGCGGAGCGGCACCTTCTGCCTAGCGGCGAAATAGCCGGCAAGCGGTCCCCATACGACGGCGAGATCGATCTGACCCGCGGCCACCGCTTCGACGATGCGCGCCGGAGGATTGGGCGCGGAATAATCGCCATAGACAGGATAGCCGACGAGATGTCCGACGATGCCGCGGCGGCCAAGCGCCTGGACCGGCGGCGAGTTGGCGCCGTCGTCGCCGATGAGCTGAACGCCGATCCGCAATTCGCGCAGGCGCGCATCGTTGAAGGATCCGATGTCCGGACCGTCCTGGCGCGTGACGAAAACGTAGGACGACCTATAATATGGCGTGGTGGTGCGCAGCATTTGGAGATTAGCCGGGGTGCCGGGAACAAGATCGCACAATCCGGCCTTCAGGGTGTTGCGCACGAAGCCGCGCCGCTGGGCCCACCAGGTGTAGGACAGCTTTGCCCCGAGCTCGCCCGCCACGATTTGCGCGATTTTGTTCTCGAAGCCCTGACCATCCGCATTGGAGAAGGGCATGTTGTTGGGATCGGCGCATACCCTGAGCTCGCGTGCATCGGCCGCTGTCGCCGCAAGCATCGGGGCCAGCGTGCCGATGCCAATCGCAAGCAGCACGAGGGCCCAGCGTCCCAGCCTCACGGCTGTCTCGAACACATCAAGGGAGCCGGAACACATAGAGCGTGCCTCCCGCCGTGGTCGCGTTCTTCAGATCCTTCATGGCGTTGACGAAGCCAAGCGCGGCAGTGGCGTCACGTGGGTCGAGGTCGCCGGAGACGATGGCGCCGGCCCAGCCGCCGACGCCGGAGAGGATGGCGACATATTGATGCCCGTCGGGTCCGCGATACGTGATCGGCTGGCCGATGATGCCCGACGATGTTTTGAACTGCCAAAGCAGCTCTCCGGTCCTAGCGCTGACCGCCTTGAACCAGCCCTCCATCGTGCCGTAGAAGACCACATCGCCCGCGGTCACCACCGCGCCGCTCCACACCGGGAAATTCTCCTTCAAGCTCCAGGCGGGTTTCTCCGCGGCTATGTCCCAGGCGGTGAAGGCGCCGCGATTGCCGCCGGGGCCGGGGATCATGCGGACGTTCATTCCCACATAGGGCGTGCCGGCGATGTAATTCACCTCGACGCCTTCTTCATCCATGCACAGATTGTTGTGCGGGATGTAGAGCAGGCCGGTCTTCGGCGAGAACGCGGACGGCTGCCAGTCCTTGAGACCCGATGCCGTCGGACAGATATCGCGAACGACCTTGCCGGTGCCGGTCTTCTTGTCCGGGTTTTCGATCAGCCGGCCCGTCTTGAGATCGACACCTTTGCTGGAGTTGACGGGGCCGAACGGCTTTGCCGACAGGACCTCGCCGGTGGTCCGGTCGAGGATGTAGAGATAGCCGTTGCGCTCCGGCCGGACCAGCACCTTGCGCGGCTTGCCCTGCCAGGTCATGTCGAGCAGGATCTGTTCGTTGATGCCGTCATAGTCGTGGAGGTCATGCGGGCTCCACTGATAAAACCATTTCGCCGCCCCGGTGTCGGGATCGCGCGCAAAAATGCCGGACGTCCATTTGTTGTCGCCCGGCCGCAAATCCGGATTCCATGGTCCTGGATTGCCAGTGCCGTGGAAGATCAGGTTCAGATCGGGATCATAGGAAATCCAGCCCCACATGTTGCCGCCGCCGATCTTCCAGGCTTCCGGCGGCCAAGTGGTTACGCCAAGGTCCTTGCCTTTGTCCGCGTCGTAATGCGGCTTGAAGTCCGGCCCTATCAGCACGTCCTTGTCGGGGCCGGTGCCGTATGCCGTCCAGACGACATGCCCGTCTCCCACATCGAGCGCCTTGACCCAGCCGCGCACGCCCATCTCGCCGCCGGAATTGCCGACCAGCACTTTGCCCTTCACCACAAGCGGCGCCATGGTGATGGTCTCGCCGATGTTGATGTTGCCGATATGCGTGTTCCAGATCGGCTTTCCGGTGTTCGCATCGAGGGCAATGGTGTGGCCGTCCAGCGTATTGAAGAAAATGCGCCCGTCGGCGAAGGCCGCCCCTCGATTGACGACGTCGCAGCAGGCCACCCCCTGTGCCGCCGGCTCGGGATTGGGCTCGTACTTCCACTTCATCGGCGCGCCGGGCTTGGAGAGATCGAGCGCATAGACGAAGTTGGGGAATGGCGTGACGATGTACATGGTGTTGCCGACGACCAGGGGCGCTGCTTCCTGCCCCTTGTTCACGCCGGTCGAGAACGTGAACGCAACCTGCAGGTTCTTCACGTTGCCTTCGTTGATCTCGGAGAGTTCGCTGAAGCGCGTCGACGCATAGTTCTTGGCCGGCATCGCCCATTGACCGTCATCGGGTGGCGAGGCTGCGGCGGGCGGTGCAATCGCTTCTGTCTTAGAGGGCTCCGAGACAGCGCCCTGGAGCGGGAGCCAGGTGAGCAACGTTACTACAAAGATGCCCGTGCCGAGGGAATTCCGGGTGGCCAACGTGCGGGTGTGTCGTCCTGCGTCAACGCGCGTTGGTCCCAGCTGCGGCATGCCTTTCATTTATGGATCGAGCCTCCCACGCCGGCACCGAGTTCCGCTGCAATGTCGGCCTCGGTGCCGGCACAAAGCGGATGGCCCCAGCCGGAAGCGCTTTTGCCGCCGGGGTCGAGATCGTAGACAATGGCGTCCTTGCGATTGGGGTTGACGCCTGCGGGAACCTTGTCGAGGCCGAGCGCGGCCCGGATGCGCCAGGCGACATTGTGATCGGCGCATGAGGAGTCCCCGGAAACGCCGAGGCCGCCCACGATGCCCTTGCCGTCGTAAAGGGCAAGCCCGCCGCCAAACACCACGACGCCTCCGATCGGCTTGCCGACCAGCGGATCGCTCGCGCTTCCGAAGGTTTTGGGATCGCCCGCATAAGCCGCGGCCTGGTTGACGGGATTGGTCGCCTGCAAGCCAAACAGCGGCCCGCCCGGCTGCACTCCCGCGTAGAGATTGGCCGTCGACAGCGCCATCTGAGCCAGGCTGAGGCCGTTGGCCGTGTTGGCTTTCTCCGCTGCGATCAGCCGGCTGCCCGGCCATTGCGAATCGACGGCAGGTCCACTGAACGCAACCGCGCAGACAGTGCCGTCGCGGGCAATGATCGCCGCCCATTCATTGGTGTCAAAGCCGCCATTGGCCGGTCCGCCGCTTGCCTTCACATTGGCCTTGAGGGTTGTAAGCAGCTTGTCGTGATCGGCCGGGCAGGGCTGCTGCGCCATGGCCTTGTCGGCGTGGAACAGGTCAGCCATCAGCAACAGCAGACCAAAGACAGGCACCAAAAGCTGACGGCCACACATCGTCCTGCGCATTCGTTCGACACCAAAAGAGCACCCTGCAAACCCGAAACAGGAGGGTGAGTTCAACGCGGTCGGTGCGTAACTCGCAGAATGCTTCTATGTTCCTGCGTTGGAAAAATTCGTGCAGCTGGATTGGAACGCTAGCCGTTCACGGCGCCTGCGGCGAGCACCTGAAACGCGAAAACGGGGACCGCGGAGGCACTCGCCTCTCCGCGACAAGGCTGTTGCCTTGCGAGGGCGTTCACCACCGACCTGTTCCAGGCTTGTCGCCGAACGTCGCTGCTCCCGCAACGACGTTCGGCTCTCAACTAACCCTTACGTGAGCGTTTGGCGGCGCGCTCTGCCGCGGCCGGAGCTTCCTCGATGTCGGCCGCGCCTCCGAAATCCACGTTCTTGGTACGACCGGCTCCCGGACCGGCACCCAGGTCAGCGCCTGTAGTCGGATCGGAAGCGGGATCGGAAAGAGTACGCTCGGCCATCTTGGCCACCACCTTCATGTCTTTGGCGCCCAACTTGACGGTCGCTAGGCCGTCTCCGCCATCGACGGGCATCACCTGTTCGAGATCATCGATCCGATCCCACTCTTCGCCCGAATTCCATGGGCCATTGACGTCGCCGTCGCCCTGAGAGGTGTTGACGTACATGCTGGCGAACTTTTCGACGCCCGGGAGCTTGCCTGACGGGAAATTGTTTTCGATCGCATAGAGTGCTTTCTCAAACGACTTCTGGTGAGCAATCTCGCGCGTCATCAGGAAGCCGAGCGCGTCCTTGATGCCCGGGTCGTCGGTGATGTTGATGAGGCGTTCGTAAACGATTTTGGCGCGCGCTTCGGCGGCGATATTGGATCGCAGGTCCACCGTAGGCTCGCCGCGCGAGTCGACATAGGCGGCGGTCCAGGGAACGCCGGCTGAGTCGCAAAGCGCGGGAGCGCCGCCGAACAGAATCGATTCCTTGGCCGTTGTACCGCTGGCGCCGATCATCAGGTAAAGGTCCGCTTCTTTCATTTGGCCCTCGGCAAGTTGTGCCTTGAGCCCCTTGTTCAGCATGGTGACGATCGATCCCACCACTTCGAGGTGGCTGAGTTCTTCGGTCGCGATATCCAGCAACATGTCGCGACGGCCAAGATCGTCTTCGCCAAGCCCCTGCGTGAAATAACGCATCGCCGCGGCAAGCTCGCCATCGGCGCCCCCGAACTGCTCCATGATCATGCAGGCCAGGCGGGGATTGGGCTCCGAGACGCGAACGGTGTATTGCAGGCGCTTGTTATGCATGAACATGGACATTTCTCCGGTTAAAACGTCCGAACATCCCCGCAAGACGATTGTTCCCTCAGCGGCTGACTCCTGGCCCGTTTTCTGTTTCGATGACCGATCCCAGCCGATGGTGTCGTCGGCCCTCCCCATAAGCGCGTGAAGGCAATGGTCTTTTTTACGAGCGATACGCATTTCAACGATCCACGCATCCTCCGGATCGATCGCCGGCCGTTCGGGTCGCTGGCCGAGCACGACGAGGCGCTGATTGCGCGGTGGAACGAGACTGTCGGCCCCGAGGATGAAATCTGGCACCTTGGCGATTTCGCGCGCCTCGGCAAGTCGAGCGTCGAAGCACTGCTGGCCCGCCTAAACGGCCGCAAGAACCTCATCGTCGGCAACAATGATGCTTCCGAAACAACGGCTGCGGGCGGGTGGAACAGCGTCCAGCACTATAGGGAGTTCATGCACGAGGACCAGCTCATCGTGTTGTGCCACTATCCGTTCCGGACGTGGAACCGGATGGGCAAGAAGTCGATAAACCTGCACGGACATTCGCACGGCAAATTGAAGCCGCTGACACGCCAATATGATGTCGGTGTCGACAGCTGGGACTTCCGGCCCGTTCCATTGCCCATCTTGCGCGGCAAGCGCGGCTCGGTCTCGCGGCTGAAATGAAGAGAGATCGGTGAGCGAGGCTGGCCGTTGCCCGTTCACTTTCGATCCAGCACCTTGCGGATCTTCTCGGCCAATTCGTCGATCGTGTAGGGCTTGGTCAAAAGCTCCGTTCCAAAATCGAGCGTACCGTTGTGGACAATTGCGTTGCGCGTGTAGCCGGTGGTGTAGAGCACTTTTAGCGAGGGGTGCGCTTGTTTGACCTGGTCGACCAGTTCGCGGCCCGACATCTCTGGCATGACCACGTCAGTGAACAGAAGCGAGGGCACTTGCCCGTTTTGAACAGCCGCCAGCGCCTCCCTTGGCCCTTGCATTTCCAACACGGAATAGCCCAGTTCCCGCAGCGCTTCCGCGGCCATCAGCCGGACGCGATCTTCATCCTCGACGACCATGATGATCTCGTCCGCACTGCCGGGGTGCTCGCCCGCCACGGCCTCGGTTTGGCTGTCGAGCACTCCGCCGTGCGAACGCGGCAAGTAAATTTTCAAAGTGGTTCCGATACCCTGCTCGGAATAGATCTTCACGCTGCCGCCCGACTGACGAACAAACCCATAGACTTGGCTCAGCCCCAGCCCGGTGCCTTTGCCGACCCCTTTGGTGGTGAAGAACGGATCGAAGGCTCTGGCCAAAACGTCAGCAGTCATGCCGGTTCCGGTATCCGTAACGGCTATCATTACGTACTGGCCGGAGGGAATAGCGTTCTCCCTGCCATAGCGATCGTCGATGTGGGTGTTGGATGTCTCGATCGTCAGCTTTCCACCGCTAGGCATGGCATCCCGTGCGTTGACGCAAAGGTTGAGCAGCGCGCTTTCCAATTGCCCTGCGTCGGCCTCCACATGCCATAGTCCCGCGGCGAGCACGGTCTCGATCTGGATGGTCTCGCCAAGCGTCCGGTTCAGCAATTCGCTCATGCCGGAGACAAGGCGATTTGGATTCAGCCGCTTCGGCGCCAGCGGCTGCTGGCGGGAAAAGGCAAGCAGCCGCTTGGTAAGTTCCGCCGCGCGCTGTGCTCCATCTATCGCGCCGGTCACGAATTGGTGGACGTTGGTGTCGCCGTTTCTGAGCTTGCGCTGCACAAGATTGAGGCCGCCGATGATGACAGCCAGCATGTTGTTGAAGTCGTGCGCGATACCACCGGTGAGCTGTCCGACAGCTTCCATCTTCTGGGCCTGGCGCAGGTGCTCTTCTGCTCTGGTGCGTTCGGCAACTTCGTCTATGACACGCTGTTCGAGCGTGCCGTTGAGTGTCTGCAGCGCCTTGAACAGTCGGGAGTTGTCGATTGCCGTCGCGGCATGGCCCGCAAGCCCCAGCAACGCCGTCTCTTGCTGTTCGGCGAAGACGCCGGTCTCTGAATGACCAAAGAAGAGGCCGCCCAGCACCTCGCCCGAACGCGAGACGACCGGTACGGCAAGATAGGAACGCACCGGCAGATGGCCCTCCGGCATTCCCTTGCGGGGCCAGTTCTTTCCGTAACGCGGATCGGCGAGTATATCGTCGGAGCGCACGACGCTTGTCCCGCGGAATGTGGGCTCGAAAACCGCGGTGTTGCGCGGCATGGGGAAATTTTCGAATGCGGACCGAGGTGCCCCGGACAGGGCGTAGAGCATATAGCTGTCGCCCTTGTCGTCGATCACATTGTAGAAGAAGGCTCCGAATTGTGCGCCCGACAGTTCTACGCCGGCATCGGTGACTGTCTGGACGATCCGCTCCACGTCAAGCTCGGCCGCCACGGCGGCAGCGGTGGCGTTCATCAACTGGAGCTGATGCTCCACCCGTTTTCGCTCGGTGACATCCACGACGGTGCCGATGAAGCGAACCGCGCGGCCGGACTGGAAAATCGATTCCCCCGTTGCGGCAATCCAGCGCTCCTTGCCGTCCCGCAGGCCAATGGTCCGGTATTCGATGTCGTAGCGCGAAGAGGTGCCTGGCGCGAGCGCTTGGCGTACGGCCTCGTCGGCCCGTGCTCGATCCTCTGGATGGAGGCCCGCCAAGAATGCGCTTTCATATGTCACCTCCGCGTCCGGCGGCAGCCCAAAAAGGGCTTTGCAGCGATCGTCCCAGCGCAGCACCCTGGTTACGGGATCGTAGTCCCAGGTGCCGATAGCGGCCGCGTCGGTGGCAAGCCTCAGCCGCTCCTCGCTCGCCCGGGCCGCCTGTTCCGAGCGAACGCGTTCGATGTGAGCCCAGGACCTCTCCGTCACCTCGGTCAGCAAGGACAGTTCGCGTTGCGACCAGACGCGAGGCTGCTTGTCATGGATGGCCATCAGGGCGGTCAGCCGGCCCTGTTTGACCAGAGGCATGCAGATGGTTGCCGTTATGCCGATATCCTGAAAGGTCTTGGCCTCCTCGGGAGCAATTTCCGCAAGGTTGTTGTTGATGATAAGCGGCCGATTGGCGCGAAGATTGGTGACTGCCAGGCGACCGAAATCGGCAAGACTGTAATACCCCCTGATGCTTGGCGAGCCGGGTGCGCTCCAGTCGCCGCGAATAGTGAAATGGTCCTGGTCCTGCTCCATGTCGGCGTAGGCGCAAATCGAGACGCCCAGGTGTTCACCGAGGAGACGAGTGGTGATCCGCATGACGGCGTCGGCATCGGCCGCGAGGGCAATCTCCCTGCCGAGGCGGTCCAGAAAGGCGAGACGCTCGGCGTTCTCGCGCAGGGCGTTCTCGGCGCGAAGCCTCTCTATCGCGGTACGCGTCCGGTCCGCCACCTCCGAGATGAGGGCGATCTCCTCGGTCGCCCAACGTCTGGGCGCGGAGTGGTTCAGGTATAGCAGCGCCACCAACCCTCCATGCTCGGTAACGGGCATGTTGATGACGGATTGAGCGCTGATGGCTTTGAGGGCATCCGCATGGCCGCTGGTTCGCGGGTCTGTCTCGGCGTTCTCAAAGACGACGGTTTCGCCGCGCTTCAAATCGTCGATGTACGAACCGTAGTTCCTGAAATTCAGCGTCCCGGCCAGGCTTTTGATGCCGGGTGCGTTCCAATCCCTGTCGATGGTGATGGTTTCATTCTCAAGATCGATCGTGCCGTATCCGGCTCGGCTGATGCCAAAATGGTGCCCCAGCAGTTCCGCGGCTGCGTAGGCCAGTTCTGCAGGATCCGTAATCTCGCGAATCCGGTCGCCCAGCGCTGCCAAAAGCTCGAAGCGCTGCAGTTCAGACTGACGACCGCGTGAAGTGTCCCCCATCTCGCCCCCGTTTTTGCCCGGACTGAATAATGCGGTGGACGGCCAAGAGTTCCCTTAAAGGACGGCACGTTCTGACCGACGTGACGGCTGCGAGCCCGACACTGGCCACATCGGCTCTGCCGATGACGGTCTTCCCTCATGAATCCTTATTTGGGTACATCATAGTTTAATGACACGTGGTGCGCCGCGTCGCATAAACGTCGGACCAGCGGACATGTGACGAGCTCCGCTGCCTGGGAGCGACGATCGCACTCTCGCGCGTTTGGAGACGCTGATGCTTGACCGAGCCACTCGCACGAACACGGAAGCTCTCTACCCGAATGACCTGGACACTCTTCGCGCGGTTTTCGACGCAATGTGCCAGGAATTTGCCGTTCTGCCGGACAGCACGGCGGCCCATTCCATCGCCAGGGAACTTGTCAGGCTTTTCCAGACCGGAATGACGGAAGCGGCCATGCTGATGGTTGCCGTGCGTGCGCGGTGGCAAGGCGATTGGAAAATGGAACACAGCAGCGCTGCCTGACGTTTGATGGCCAGGCGTGCCGATCCATGGCGCCACCGACAGCAGCGCCCGAGCTGAGGCGCATGTCTCAACTCAACGAGGCCAATCCAACTCGATCCAGGCTGGTGCGTGATCGCTCGGCTTTTCCCATCCTCGCACCGCAACATCCACGCCCGCGCCACCCAGCCGCTCCCTGAGCGAGGGGCTCACGAGAAGATGGTCCATGCGAAGGCCGGAGCTGCGGTCGTAGCCGCCCCGGTAGGAGAAGTTCCAATAGGTATAGACACCCCTTTCGGGCTGGATCAGCCTGACTGCGTCGATCCAGCCCTCGGCAAGCATCTCGGCGTAAGCTTGCCGGCTCTCCGGAAAGTAGACGGCGTCACTCAGCCATCGAGCCGGCACCGCGGCGTCGATCGGCGCGGGCACAACATTATAGTCGCCGCAGAGCACGCTGGCAGGCGAGTCCCTGATCAGGAGCCGTCCGTAGTCGATCAGCCGCTCGAACCAGCGGAGCTTGTAATCGAACTTCGGACCGGGTGCTGGGTTGCCGTTGGGCAAGTAGAGACAGCCGACGACAAGCCCGTCGATGTCCGCCTCGATGTACCGGCTGTGCGTATCGTCGACGTCACCCGGCAAACCGCGGCGACGTTCCTGCGGCTGCTTGCCTCGCGCGAGAATGGCTACGCCATTATAGGACTTCTGCCCATGCCATATCGCTCCGTAGCCGGCGTTCCTGATGGCCTCGGCCGGAAACTTCTCGTCCGATGTCTTTAATTCCTGAAGACAAACAATGTCGTACTGCGTCTCGCCCAGCCATTTGAGCAGAACCGGCAACCGCCCGTTGACGCCGTTCACATTGAAAGTCGCGACCCTGATCATCTTCGAGGCGATCCACTCATGGTGCTCTCCATTCGGTGAGTTCATCTTGACAATCAGCATCAACCACCAATCGCCAAGAAGGTTTCGACGCGAACACAGACAGATCCGCCGCGCCCATGCTCATGGAGAGCTTATTTCCAAGCTGTTGAACCGGCTGTGCAGCGTTGTCGGTGTCTGGCGGAACAAGCTGTGGCCCCGAAGGTTGGGGGCACGCAGACAGGTTCCAACAGGCACGGGCATGGCGTTCGACAGAGAGGATGCGAAACTCGCGGCCGGACTGCTTGTCGCGGCATTGGCGGCACTGGCGGGATACAACGCCGTCCGCGCCAGACGGGCGATCGCCGCCCGGGCATACGGACGTGTGATGGAGATCGGTGGTCTGCGCCTGCATTTTATCGAAGCCGGATCCGGCATGCCGCTGCTTCTGCTGCATGGCAACGGATCGATGGCGGAGGATTTCAAATGGAGCGGCATCTTCGATGAGGCGGCAAAGACCTACCGGGTACTCGCATTCGACCGTCCCGGCTTTGGGAGAAGCTCACGGTCGCGCCGGCGCTGGTCCGCTGGCGACCAAGCCGACCTCATACATGCCGCCGTCAACAGGCTCGGTATAGAGAAATATCTCGTGCTTGGACATTCCTGGGGAGCTTGGATCGCCCTCGAGCTGGCGCGCAGGCATTCTCCATCCGTCGCCGGCATCGTGCTGGTCTCAGGCTACTACTATCCACCACCGCGGCTGGATCTTGCACTGGCCGCGCTGCCGGCATTGCCTGTGATCGGCACCGTGTTTCGTCACACCTTGCTGCCGCTGCTGGTGAGGCATGCCTGGCCTTGGGCAATGGGGAAGATCTTTCAACCAGCGGCAATAGCGGGCGATTTCGCCGCACTCGCAAAAGATGTCGCCAGCCGGCCATCGCAACTGCGGGCGGTTTGTTTCGAGTCGGCGTCGATGCTGGGCGCGGCTCTGTCGAGGAAGGCCAGCTATAGGGACATTGCCGTGCCTACCGGCATCCTGGCGGGAGCCGGCGACCGCTTGTTCGACGCGGAACGGGATGCGCGACGCCTGCATGCGGAGATCTGTGGCTCTCTCCTTGAGGTCATTCCGGACACTGGCCATATGGTTCATCAGAGCGCCCCGCAGGCCGTGGTCGGCATGTTGCACGCGATTGCAGGACGGCACGCCATGTCCGAAAGGCCCCGTCGGCGGCGGCTCGAGCCGTGTGCCGAGGAGTTCGAGGCAGGTCCGGCCTCGCAGAGGTTCCAGGCGGGCGACAAGTGATGCCGTTTGCACGAACCGTTCAAACGGGGTTCTCAACATGAGTGATCAAGCCGACATGCAGTCGGTACTGCACCAGAACATACAGGCTCTGGTCGAGCAGAGGCGACAACAGGAGGAGCACAGGTGCGCATTGTGCCATTTCGCGCTTCGCGGGAAGCATGACTTTCGTCTATCTGCATCTCGCAATTCTTGCCGCCTGGGTTGTTGCGAACCTTGGCGTGATACCAACCCTTCCAGCCTGGGACCCAACGTTTGTGATCCTGGCCATGGTCGCCTCTGTCGAGGCAATCTTCCTGTCGACCTTCGTGCTGATCAATCAGAACAGAATGGCCGAACACAGTGAGCGCCGAGCGGAGCTGGATCTACAGATCAGCCTTCTCAACGAACATGAAACCACTCGACTGATCGAGATGATGGCCGCCTTGACGGCGCGTCTGATTGTCCCGACCCCGGTCTCATTGGCTGAGCTTTCGGTCGAGTTCGTCCAGCAGTGACCGATGCTCGCTGGGCATGTCCGCATCAGTTGGCAAATCCAGCAATTGGCGCAACTGGCGACGACTGGCATCTGATGAAATCCACTGACGAATGAGACGGGCTATGACCTTCTGTTGTGCCTTGCCGATTTCTTCCATGTTATGCACCCGAACTTTGTCCGCGGCTCGAACTCGGCGGGTCTTCGATGGTTCCCCGGTCGGGTGCAGAACCGAGGCGAGTTGAACAACAGTCTGCAGGCGACACGGCTTACTGCGGCCCGATGGCCGACCTATCGAGGATGCCCAGCGGGTGCGGACACGTGGCAAAGACCGTGCGCCGTGGGGGTGGTGGGCTGATCACCTTGGCTGCATCAGAAAAGCTATTTCATCAATTTGACCTGAAGCGAGAGGCTCAGCCAGGTTGCGAATAGCAGCATCGGAACTGGGCGTCGGCAAAGTCGACGTGGGCCCCGAAGCCGTTGCGATCACCTTGCGTAAGAAGCCGATGGCGTCCCTATGGCGCAACAGGAAGGCGCTGGGCCTGGATACCGAAACGGCCGCTTGATTTTCAGGCGATCAGTCCAGGCCTCGGACGCCGATGCAGTCCGCCTGGCACTTGGCGCCGTGCGCGCCGCCCAGTCGGGTGACGTGATTTGCCCGAACCCGTGAGCATCGGCGATCTCATGGTCACGGGCACGCGCGACATTAACCCGCGCCCGTTCCGGCATGCTTGGAATCCGGCTGCAGTCAACTGCGCCTTGCGGCCACACCGCATATGGCGGATTCGCGCGGACTACCGGCTCCAGATCGTGTGGGAAGTTCGGCACCTCGACAGGCATTCAGCGGTCGGCTCCGCTCTCGTGAGTGACTGCCGGAAATATCTCGGCAACCTCGATCATGATGTCTTCACGAAACGAGGCGCGAATCCTCTTTTATGACCAAACTTGGTGCTGGGACCAATGTTCCCGCTCCACGCCCAACGTGCCGAAAGCCACTTGGGGCAGCGCAAGTTGCGCTCTGCGCGAATATGTCTGATCATGTGAAGTTGGGCAGGAGAATTGGATGGCGATAAGTCGGCTAAACGGCGCGCAGCCCTCTGTTCCTAGATTGAGGGACATCGACACCGCGGCCACGGCTCACCCGCGCACTGCTTTGCCCACCGTAGCGACCGTCGTGACAGTGGTCGCCGCGTTGTATTTCGGCCGCGAGGTATTCCTGCCGATCGCGATCGCGCTGCTGCTGACTTTCGCGCTTGCGCCGGTGGTTTCGGCGCTCAAACGGATTGGCATTCCCCGCCTTGCCGCCGTCATCTCCAGCGTGCTTGGTACCTTCGCAGCGCTCGCCTTCTTCTCCTTCATTGTCGTTACGCAAGTCGGGGAACTGGCGCAGAATGTTTCGCTTTACCAAACAAATATCCTGGCCAAGGTCAGGTCGCTCAAGGAAACCGGCGTCGGCGGCGGCATCATCGCCAGATTGACCGGGGTGATCGAGCGCGTCGGCCAGGAGATCAACAAGCAGGAGCCGGCCCAGCCAGCAGCCAGCCAGCCTCAACGCGAGCCGGTTCCCGTTGAGATCGTGTCACATGAAAGGCCGCTCGAGATCCTGCAAAATTTGATCGCCCCGCTTGTCAGTCCGCTGGCGTCGGCGGGGCTCATCATCGTCGTCGTCATTTTCATGCTGCTTGAGCGCGAGGATCTTCGCGATCGCTTCATACGGTTGGTCGGCTACGGCGATCTTCACAGAACCACCGAAGCGCTTCAGGACGCCGGCAAACGGCTCGGCCGCTATCTGCTCATGCAACTGGTCGTGAACATCTTGTATGCCGTCCCCATCTCGATCGGGCTGTGGATCCTTGGGATCCCCAATGCGCTGTTATGGGGTTTGCTCGCATTGGCGCTGCGCTTCGTTCCCTATATCGGTCCTGTCATCGGTGCACTGCTGCCCTTGTTCCTTGCCCTGGCCGTGGCGCCCGGGTGGTCGCTCCTACTGTGGACAGCCGCGCTGTTCGTGATCATGGAAGTCATCACCGGCAATGTCATCGAACCTTGGCTCTACGGATCGCGCACAGGGCTTTCTCCCTTGGCCGTCATCGTGGCAGCGATTTTCTGGACCTGGCTCTGGGGACCTCTCGGTCTGGTCTTGTCTACTCCGCTCACGGTCTGCCTTGTCGTGCTGGGCAGGCATGTGACGCAGTTCGAGTTCCTCGACGTCCTGTTCGGTAACGAACCGGTGCTCGAGCCGCATGCCCGGCTGTATCAGCGCCTGCTGGCCGGCGATCCAGAAGAAGCCACGGACCACGCCGAGGAAATTCTCGAGGAACAATATCTGGTCGAGTTCTACGGCAAGGTCGCGGTTCCCGCCCTTCTGCTGGGCGAACAGGATCGGGTCAGGGGCGTGATGGATGATCACCAGCTGCGGCAGCTGGCTGCCAGCGCCCAGACCTTGGTAGCCAATCTTGACGACAGCGCTCACGAGGAAGCGGAGGAGGACGATCTCGCCCCGGGCGAGGCGTCCGGCTCGGAAAAGGAGAAGGCAATCGACGCGGAAGCCGGACAGGACGTAGAGCTCCCAGACGGCACAGGCCTGACCGTGCTTTGCGCCGGCGGGCGCGGCGAACTCGACGACGCGGCCGCCGCGATGCTGGCGCAGATCTTGCTGATCCAAGGCGCGGCGACGTCGAAGGCCAGTTTCGTAGATCTGCATCCGGCGGGCATTCGCCGGCTGGAGCTGGGAGGGCTCAACGCTGTCGTGATCGGGTTCCTGAACCGCAACTCCGTCAAACATGCACGTTTTATGGTGCGCCGCATAAAACGTATCAATCCAGCGATACGGGTGGGCGTGGTGTTCTGGGGAGGAAACGGCGAAGATCACGGCGAGACAGCCGGTAAAACGGGCAATGACATCAATGCCGATTTCATCGCGCTCGACATGGTCGCCGCGGTGACCGGAGCGCTATCGAGGGATCCTGCGGTGGCGCTGAAGGCCGTTGCCAAGCGGCGTGCTCGTCGCAGGCCGCCGGCACGCAAAAAAGACGCCCTAGTGCCGGCCAAATGAGCTGGAGGAGGGCGCTCCGGCCTGTCGGATTCAGGAAAATGGGCTTCGGTGACCGTGCCTTGGGAGGGTGCAGGTCGTTCAAGGCATCGTTCCGGCTTGATGGGCCGTCATGGCGGCCATGTTCTCGTTCAGGTGGGCCATGATCCAAACCGATCCCAGGACCACCAGCGCAACGATCAGCACGCCGAAGGCCAGGGCGAGAATGTTGTTGGTGTTGTCCGGCCCGGTGGTCAGGTGCAGAAAGAAGACGAGATGCACACCCATTTGAGCGACCGCGAGCACCACCAGGGCCGAGATCACCGCCGGCTGGTAAATCAGGTCGGTTTGAGCCGCCAGGAATGACGCGATCGTGAGCAGGATGGCCAGGCCGTAGCCGATCACATAGCCCAACAGCCCTCCAGCCACTTCGTGCTCGGTTATGCGTTCCTCGCCCGGTGCGGAATCGCGGCGATCCTGCATCTCGCCGGGCCCGCTCTCGATGTCGGTCATGGCGATGCTCCCAACAGATAGACCAGGGTGAAGATGGCGACCCAGATGATGTCGAGTGCGTGCCAGAAAAGCCCGAAGCAGTGGAGCCGCCGCAAAATGTCCGACCGAAAACCCTTGACCCACAGCTGCGCCATCATCGTGCCCAGCCAGAGCAGGCCGAGCCCGACATGGGTGCCGTGGCAGCCAACGAGGGCAAAGAAGGCTGATAGAAATGCGCTGCGCGAAGGCCCCGCCTGCTCGCCGATCATCGCCGCGAATTCCTGCACCTCTAGAAACAGGAAGGCTGCCCCGAGCAATCCGGTGACGAGCAGCCAAGCCTGCGTGGCAGCCATCGATCTGCGATCGGTCGCGAGCGTTGCCAGGCCACCGGTGAAGCTCGACGTGAGCAGAAGGCCCGTCTGCACCGCAACGCGGGTGGGCTCGAACAATTCCTTGCCGGTCGGTCCGCCGGCGGTCGCCTTGGCAAGCACGGCATACGCCGCGAAGAAGGCCGAGAATATGATGATGTCAGACAGCAGAAAGATCCAGAAGCCATATGCCACGGTGACGAATTTCGACGCCGGGCCGCCTTCTCCGTGGCCGGTCGCGGAGCGCACGCCGTACCGGCCGCCGTGAACAAGCCGATAGGGGTCTCGTGTCTGGGTGCCCGCGCCGAAGTCGCCGGGTAAAGCGTGATCGCTCATGTCGGGCGCTCCCTTCTGCGCAACCAGGCAAACTGCGCGGCCTTGCGGCCCTCGTCGATGCGCGCGACCTCTTCGGCGGGAATCTCATAATCCCCATGATCGCGCCAGGCGAAGACGACGAAGGTTGCGTAGGCGCCGATGAAGCCGACGATTGCCAGCCACCATATGTGCCAGATCAGCGCGAAGCCGATCAGCGTGCTGAAGAAGGCGGTGACGAAGCCTGTCGGGCTGTTGCGCGGCATCTCGATAGGCTCGTATGCTTCCTCCGCATCGGGCCTCTTCTCCTCCCTTGCTTGTTGCTTGATGCCCCAGTAGGGCTCTTCATCCTCGACGTAAGGCAGCCGCGCGTAGTTGAAGATGGGGGGAGGGGAGGATGTCGACCATTCCAGTGAACGCCCGTCCCATGGATCGCCTGTCTCGTCGCGAAGTTTATCGCGATGTCGGATCGAAACGGCCAGTTGCATGATCTGCAGTGCGGCGCCGGCGATCATCACCAGCACGCCGAACGCGGCCACCACCAGCCATGGCGCCCACAGATCCATATCGATATGTTGCAGGCGCCGCGTCATGCCGAGCAGACCGACGATATAGAGCGGCACGAAGACCAGCATGTAGCCGGCCAAGGTGACCCAGAATGCGGCCTTGCCCCAGCCTTCGTGCAAGCGGAAGCCGAACGCCTTGGGAAACCAGTAGGTGAAGCCGGCGAACGCGCCGAACAGCACGCCCGAAATGATGACATTGTGGAAATGCGCCACGAGGAAAAGGGAATTGTGCAGCACGAAATCGGCCGGTGGGACGGCAAGCAGAACGCCAGTCATGCCGCCGACGGTGAAGGTGGTCACGAAGGCCAGCGCCCAAAGCATCGGCGTGTCGAAGCGGATACGCCCGCCATACATGGTGAAGAGCCAGTTGTAGATCTTCACCCCGGTGCCGACGGCGATGACCGACGTGGCAATGCCGAAGGCGGCGTTGACGTCTGCTCCGGCGCCCATGGTGAAGAAGTGATGCAGCCAGACCATGAACGAGACGATGCAGATGAACATCGTGGCCGCGACCATCGAACGGTATCCGAACAGCGGCTTTGACGAGAATGTCGAGAAGACCTCGGAGAAGATGCCGAAGGCGGGAAGCACCAGAATGTAGACCTCGGGATGGCCCCAGGCCCAGATCAGGTTGACGAACATCATCTGATTTCCGCCGGCTTCGTTGGTGAAGAAATGGAAGCCGAGATAGCGGTCCAGCGTCAGCATCGCCAGCGTGGCGGTGAGGATCGGGAAGGCGGCGACGATGAGCAGGTTGGACGCGAGCGAGGTCCAGCAGAACATCGGCATTCGCAGGTAGCCCATACCAGGCGCACGCATCTTGAGGATGGTCGTCACCAGGTTGACGCCGGTAAGCAGCGTGCCGACGCCGGAGATCTGGATCGACCAAAGATAGTAATCGACACCGACGCCCGGCGAGTAGGTTGTCTCCGACAAGGGGGCATAGGGCAGCCAGCCGGTGCGCGCGAACTCACCGATGACAAGCGAGATGTTGACCAGCAGGGCTCCGGAAGCCGTCAGCCAGAAGCTGACGGAGTTGAGCGTCGGAAAGGCTACATCGCGTATGCCAAGCTGCAGCGGTACGGCGAAATTCATCAGGCCGATCATGAAAGGCATCGCCGCGAAGAAGATCATGATCGTGCCGTGCGCGGAGAAGATCTGGTCGTAATGCTCCGGCGGCAGGTAGCCCGGCCCGTGGATCGCCAGCACCTGTTGCGTGCGCATCATGATGGCATCGATGAAGCCACGCAGAAGCATGAGCATCGCCAGCACAATGTACATCACGCCGATGCGCTTGTGGTCGACCGAGCTTATCCACTCGTTCCACAGATAGGGCCAGTAGCCCTTCACCGTTATCCAGCCAAGCACGGCGGCCGCTGCCAGAAAGACGCCGAGAGCCGCGACGAGCGGGATGGGTTGATCGAAGGGAATGGCCGACCAGTCGAGCTTGCCCAGCATCGTCATTGCGCCCCTTCTGCCTGTGGATGATGCCCGGTCGCCGCCGCCGCCGCGGGCAATGCCTTTGGGCTCACCTGTGGCTCGCCGCCGGCTGCACTTTCAGCGGGCCCCGGACCCGGGGGCAATGTCTGCTGAGCGACGGCATCGAACAGCCCGGGCTGAACATGGCCGAACGTGGACGGCGCCACGTTGGTGCTTTGCCGGGCGAGCTCGCGATAGGCATTGGCGTTGAGCACGCCGCCGCCGCCGCGCAGCGACGACGCCCAGCGGGCGAAGGCATCGGCTGACACTGCGCTCACGCTGAAATTCATGTCCGAGAAGCCGTCGCCGCTGAAGTGCGCCGACTGGCCGTAAAAGCTGCCCTCGCGGTCGGCCTGCAGATGCAACTCGGTCTGCATGCCGTTCATGACGTAAACCATGCTGCCAAGCTGGGGCACGAAGAACGTGTTCATCACGCTGGCCGAGGTCAGCTTGAAATGCACTGGAACGCCGGCGGGGATGACCAATTGATTGACCGCGCCCACGCCCTGCTCGGGATAGAGGAATAGCCATTTCCAGTCGAGCGCCACCACCTGGATGTCAAGCGGCGGCTGCGCGGAAGGGATCGGCTTGCGCGGATCGAGCTGGTACGATCCGTAATAGATCAGCCCGCCAAGGAAAAAGATGGTGAGCGTCGGGATCGACCAGACGATCAACTCGATGCGCCCCGAATAGGTGAACTCCGGGTCATAGCGCGCGTTGCTGTTCGAGGCGCGGAATTTCCATGCGAAGGCCAGGAGCGCAACAAGCGTCGGGACAACGATCACCAGCATCACCGCCAGTGAGTTCAAGAGGATCGTGCGGTTGCCCGAGCCAATGGGTCCTTGCGGGTCGAGCACACCTCCCGCGCAGCCGGGGAAGAATGCGATTGCCGGGACCCAGAACAGTTGCCGCCCCGGCTTGGGGCTGGATGGCAACAACACTGGCTCGCCCAGCAATCCTGGAGAGGACGCGTCCTTGGGGCGCGCGTTCTTCGCGCTTTCCATCTGACCTCTTCCCGTGATGCAACTTCAAGGCACGGCCGGACGCCGCCCTCCGCCGGACGCCCTAACCGGCGCCTCCCGAGTTTGTTCCGCCGGTCCATGCCATTGGTGATCATGCCCGGCTTCGGCGCAAAAGTGGAGGTCAAGACCGGGTGGCGAAGACCGCTGGGGCCTTATTGTCGTTTCCTCGGCGAGACGCCCGCCGCACCGCTAACCCGTTTTCCCCGCCGGATAGACACCCTCCAAAACATCATTGAAATGGCGGCTGACGGCCTTGTTGCACTCGCACGCGAGCGAGCGCAGTCCTTCTGGATTGCGCACCGCAAGCCGAGATCGCCTGGTTTCGATACCGACAGCATCTTCCGTGCAAGCCGGATGCCGGCCCTTCGGTCCCAAAACGAGACACATCTAAGGCCAGTGTTGCCCCGGGTTACAGCGCAATACCTGGTTTTAGTCTACAAGATCTTTGCGTAGGGGTTTCCTGGGCACGGTGGACCGTCTGGGAACTAGGGGCAGATATGAGGAAGGTAGCCCGTCGATTTCGGTCGACGGGTTTTCTTTTGGAACATCGACCAGGGAATGCCGGTTCGCGTGTGCGGCTTCCTGCTTTCCCTCCCAACACGCCGCAATCAGAGTGTCCGGTGCTCCGAGACAGGCCTGCTCGACCCCGGGCGGCGGGCCATATCGGTGGAGTTGACCGTTGGCGGGTAAAGCCGCCGCCCGTTTCCTGCCTGGCTCAATTAAATGGCTGAATTTCAAACCGACCCATTACCAACCGGCGCATTGACGCGCGACCCTTTCGCTGCAAGGATATATTAACGATTTGTTTACCAGGCGCCAGTCACCGCTGGGAACTTGGGGGGATTTTGGAACCGTTTCTGGGTACGAACCGCCTCAATTGGGATGATCGGGCCGAACTGCATTCGACCGACACAACAGGCAGCTATCACATCGAAAATGTGCTGGCAGGCGGATCCAATCTTTATGAACTGGAGACGGAGGAGGTCGGTGATATTGTCGGCAAAGACATCGTCCATTTGCAATGTCATATTGGGCTCGACACGATCAGCTTGAAGAATCTCGGCGCGGGCAGCGTGACCGGTCTCGACTTTTCACCGACGGCGATCGCCGCTGCGCGGGATTTCGCTGCGAAGGCAGGCACTGAGGTGCGCTTCGTCGAGGCGCCACTGTTCGAGGCAGTTGAAGCACTCGGCCGGACCTTCGACGTCGTTTATGTTACCTGGGGCTCGGTAAACTGGCTGGACGACGTGTTCCGCTGGGCGCGGGTTGTTGCTGATCTCCTGCGACCCGGCGGCAGGCTCTATATGGCCGAGGGCCATCCGTTGATGTTTCAATGTGATCGCAAGGCCGCGGCGCTGGAGTTTAAGCACGATTGGCGAACGCCTACAGCTCTGCCGCTCACATGGAACGAGGAACGGACCTATACTGGCGACGACCGCATTTTGAAGCATTCTCGCTATTATGAGTGGATTCATCCGATCAGCGACGTGGTGAACGCGCTGATTTCAGCTGGGATGACGCTCGATTTTCTGAATGAGCATGACACGGTTTCTTGGCAGCACTTTTCATTCGCGGTGAGAGCCGGCAAGGATATGTACGGCTTACCCAACAACTCTCCCAAGATCCCAATGGCCTACTCCATTGGCGCGACTAAGCGAAGCGTCGGCAAGATACCATACCTTGTTGCTCCCAAAACGATTGCGGACCACTGTTAATCCAGTTTTGCACTGTCATCCCCTGGGCACGATCACCCGGACCCGGGGATCATCCCCGCCGACACGTTGCCTCATTGAGTGGCCGCTGGGTCCAATCGCCTCCGGCGACGTGCCAGAACGACCTCCGCGGTCGGACAGTGCAAAGTTTTCAGAACTGTGAAGTTCAAAATTAATTAATGAAAGCTAATGTTCTATCGGCGGATAGATCCGAGAATCTGAACAACACAGGGGAGTCTCACCCTATTGGCTCTTTTCGGCGCTAGGTTCGGCGGCATAAAGGATGCTGTTTTTTCCTCGGCAAACATCCCGGCCGCAATGGCGGTCTTGGTTATTGCGATTAGCGCAGCGTATGCGGACCACCAGAACAAAATCGTTTCGGACCAAACCGCTCGTGCGGATGTTCTGGTCAAGGTCAATCTGATCCGCGCCAAGCTAGAAGGGAACATCAACGGAAACCTTCAACTCGTGCATGGACTGGTCGCGACGGTCGTGACTGAACCCTATATGGGACAGCAACGCTTCGCCTCGCTCGCGAGCAACCTGTTTGGCGGCGACTCGCAATTGAACAATATTGCTGGCGCGCCCGATCTGGTCGTTTCCTTAATGTACCCTCTGAAGGGCAACGAGAAAGCGGTGGGCCTCGATTACCGAATGGACGATCGGCAGCGCAACGCCGCGCTGCGGGCACGAGACGAGCGCAAGTTGATTCTAGCCGGTCCGGTCGACCTGAAGCAGGGCGGCCAAGGCTTCATCGGCCGTTTTCCGGTTTTCGTGCCGAGCGCGGGCAATACTGAAAGATTCTGGGGCATCATTTCCGCCGTTGTCGACGTGCAGCGCCTTTACAGGGCAAGCGGCCTGTTTGACGATGATCTCGGGATTGACGTCGCGCTCATCGGTAAAGACGCCCTCGGCCCGCGTGGAGATCAATTCTTCGGCAATATCGGCGTCCGCAAAAGCAATCCAGTGACGGCCGAAGTTCTGCTCCCCTCAGGTTCCTGGCAAATAGCGGCCATCCCCAAAAGCGGCTGGCCTTCGACACCTAGCAACGCGTGGTTCTTGCGCGCGATCATGGCCGCGGCCGGGGCGCTGGTTGTGATCCCATTCTTGGTCACCAGTCGTCTGATTGGCGAGAGGCAGCGCAATTATGCGGAACTGCGTCGATTGTCGAGACGCCTCGAACTCGCTCTGGAGGCGTCGGCTATTGGCGTTTGGGAACACGATCTCGCGACCAATGATCTGTCCTGGGACGACCGCGTCAACGAAATATACGGCAAACCCAGCGATGGAGGACCTCGCGGCTACTCGGATTGGGCGGGGGCAATTCACCCCCAGGATTTAGCCGGCGCCAACGCAGATTTCGACCGTGCCGTGGCCAGCCGCGGAACATATTCGTCGGAGTACCGGATTATTCGTTCGGACGGCGAGATTCGTCATGTCCGAGCCAAGGCGACGATATACCAGGCTCCAAACGAGACGGCCAAAATGATTGGTGCGGAATGGGATGTAACAGCCGACGTTTTGCTGAATACCGATCTGGTTCGCGCAAAACAGCTGTCTGAGTCGAAAAATGCGGAACTCGGGGCAGCCAAGGCGCGCATAGAGCATATTGCGCTTCACGATTCGCTGACCGGTCTGCCCAACCGTCGTTACCTCGACCAGATGTTGGAGGAGTACACAGCAAATGCAAAGCGTGATGGGTGCTATGCGGCCCTGCTTCACATCGACTTGGACCGGTTCAAGCACATCAACGATACTCTTGGCCATGCCGCGGGTGACGCGATGTTGGTACACGCATCTGCCGTCCTCCGATCCAAGGTCGAGAATGGGGGATTCGTCGCTCGGATCGGAGGAGACGAATTCGTCGTCCTGTGCACGGTGAATGACGATATCAAGCAACTAGCGCTGCTGGCTGACCGCATCATCAGTCAGATGGGCGAACCCGTCTACTACCGCGGTCACCGATGCCGTTTTGGTGTCAGCGTGGGAATTGCAGTCGACAACCGAAAAGACGCCGAAGCCAAGCACCTGCTGATGAACGCCGACATCGCGCTTTACCGAGCAAAAAGTCGTGGGCGCAATCGACACGAATTCTTCACTGAGGCGATGCAAAGCGAAATCGTCGACACAAAGCAGATTGCCGATGAGCTGCTTGGCGGCCTCGAGCGTAACGAGTTCATAGCCTTCTACCAGCCCCAATTTAGCGCAAAAACGCTCGAAATTGTCGGAGTCGAGGCCCTTGCGCGATGGAGACACCCAAAGGAGGGTATTTTAGCGCCGGATGTCTTTCTAAAGATTGCAGAAGAACTAAATGTCGTGTCGACGATCGATCGAACCATACTGAACCAAGCGCTTTCAGATTTCCAAGGCTGGTCTGCTGCGGGTCTTCATATACCGCGCGTATCGGTCAACGTTTCGGCACGGCGGCTTCAGGACGAAGAACTCATAAAGAGCTTGAGAGAACTAAATATCAAGAAGGGAACAGTTTCGTTCGAGCTTGTTGAATCCATTTTCCTTGATGAAAACGACGATTTGGTGACTTGGAATGTCGACCAGATCAAGCAACTGGGCATTGATATAGAGATAGATGATTTTGGCACCGGCTATGCCTCCATAGTCAGCCTGCTCAAGCTACAGCCTCGCCGACTGAAGATAGATCGGCAGCTGGTCATCCCAATTGTCGAATCGCCGCAACGAAGGCAGGTTGTCTCGTCGATCATCGAAATTGGCAAGTCCTTGGGTATCGAGGTTATAGCGGAAGGCGTCGAGACGATGGAGCACGCACGCGTGCTCAAGGGGTTGGGGTGCGATATACTGCAGGGTTATGCCTTTGGGCAGGCATTGGATTCCGACCGCCTGAAGGTCTTGGTTCGCTCTCGGCGTCTGCGTGCGGCCAGCTGAGTGATAGCTGCTGCGTTTGCTGCCTGCCTGCTTCGCATATACTGGAACCGCGGACGTTGACGCTAGCGCCTTCGCCTATACATCGTGTCAGAAGGCAATATCTCGCTCCCCGCAATCTGGATCTACAAGGACGTGACAACATACCGGCTCTGGGCGAAAACGGTCGTACCGGCTACCTGCTTGGCGGAATGGCAGCTGTCCGGTCCAGATCGCCCAAGGCCGCCAGTCTGCTCACGGCCAAGCGGTCATTCAACAGTTCTACAATTCGTGATTGACTGGGGTTCTTGGAAGTTTTTCGAAATTTCTGGGTGGCGCCTCAGTCCGAATTGCGGTTGCTTTTGAACAAAGTGGGACACTAGATTCGGTTTTAGGAAGCTTTGAAGGCATCGACTTCTTGCACATACGCCAGATTGCGTGTCAGCACGAAGTCCCACGCTTGCTACCTTTGAACGGCAGCTTTGAGCCACAAGGAGACCGTCCTCGCTTGGGTTGCAGGCCACGCAAGGCCTATGAAATGGTCCCGGCTGCGTCTCGCTGCAGTCCACTGCCCGGAGGTTGAGAGAAACACTCCTCTCTCGCTTGCGTCCGCAGCAACTAAAAATGCCCGGTTGGAAATCTCACATGTCTGTCCTACCTCCTCAGGA
Organism: Mesorhizobium opportunistum WSM2075; assembly: GCF_000176035.2. Taxonomy (NCBI): domain Bacteria; kingdom Pseudomonadati; phylum Pseudomonadota; class Alphaproteobacteria; order Hyphomicrobiales; family Phyllobacteriaceae; genus Mesorhizobium; species Mesorhizobium opportunistum. The sequence goes on from NC_015675.1 coordinate 4,505,222, forward strand.
CCGCTCGCTCGAGACCTTCTTCTTACCATCGGGAATTGATCGCGGTGCGGGGGCATTTTCCCGTGGATATCAAAACTGCCGTTCAATTGGCGCCATCGCCGTAGCGGCGTTCCAGCGCATCGGCTATGCGCTCGCAAAGGAGCTCCGCAGTATCAGTCGTGAGGTGGAGACGAACGTGGCCTCTTTCGGGGTCAACGAGTTCAACAAAGATCCCGGAATCGGATTGTCCGGGCTGATCCAAGACGTCCTTGACGACAAAATCGACTGTCTTGTCCAATTGTTTGGCCCTAAATGTTTCGCAATCCCACCGGTTCTACAGGCGGCTTCCCGGGAAGCCCAAGTCTGTTTCGATGATTGTGTGCGTAGTACTCGGCAAGAGCCTGCGTCGCGAACACTTCGACCGTTGACTCGCCACTCTCAACGACACGGACGATCCACCGGTTCTCGACTGTTTAACCCGCACCCCGTTTGGTTCTCCACCCACCATCCCCGTTCTCGGTTTGCGCGACGCGAGATGCTTCGCGTTTTCTTCAGAGAAGAACATCCATACTTGAGCAGCGTCAATCTAATATTTTGTGATTGCAGATCCAAATCGAATTGATGACATGGGACGAAGCGCCCCTTTCTTAGTTGGCGGTTATCCCCACGTTAAACCCGTTGTTACGAGGCGCCACCCACCTCCAGGCGGCAGCACCGGTCCTGTAGTGTCCCACCGGATGAACTCGACTTCCTTCCCGGGGCTCGCCGCACGGTGTTCAACAGCACCTCGTGCAGGACGCGCAGGTTGGGTGTTCTGGCTGGATCCTGAAGAACAGCTGGTGGCGGTCCGGGAAGCGGCGCTAATTGAGGCCCCAACAGGGGACGGTCCATTTACCTACCCACCGAATGCCGAGTTCCTAGGCCTCACTCACAACAGATGCCTCCACGGCAGCCAGCGGCGCTTCCAGCGTCCAATTGATCCCATGCGAGCCACACTCAAGATCGGCCTTCCCGCCGACAGCCTCAGGCGCTACCCGCTTCAGCACCACGGTTCCAAAGCCGCCCTGACCGATGGCCTGGACCTTCGGCCCATCGGTTTCGGCCCAGGCGAGGTTAAAGAGCTTCGAATCTCCCGAACCGTTCGTATGCCATTGGACGGAAATCGTGCCCCTGTCTCCCGAAAGCACGCCGTACTTGGCTGAGTTGGTCGCGAGTTCGTGAAAGGCAATGCCGAAATACTGGACGGCGTTGGGGCTCAGCACTATGGATGGTCCCGACATGGAAATCCGCCCCTCATTCCCGAACGGTTTGGCTTGCGACAGCAGCAGTTCGAAAAGGGTCACGCCTCTCCAATCGCCAGCGACAAGCAGATCGTGCGAGCGTGACAGGGCCATGATCCGCTCGCGAACCTGCCGTTCGAACACCGCAGGGTTCTCGGCGCGCTTGTTGGTTTCCCTGATCATCGAAAGGATGACGGAATACTGGTTTTTGACCCGGTGGTTGACCTCGCGCATCAGCATGCGGATCCGCTGCTCGTTCTCTTTTGCCGATGTGATGTCCCTGGCAATCTTCGATGCGCCGATGATCTGCCCGGTTGCGCTGCGCACGGGCGATACCGTCAGCGAGACCGGAACCAGACTGCCATCCTTGCGCTGACGGACCGTCTCGTATGTGTCGACGACTTCCCCACGGCGGATGCGTTCGAGGATGCGGGGTTCCTCGTCCTGGTGGTCATCCGGGATCAGCATCGTCACCGAACGGCCGATCGCTTCCTCGGCGGTGTAGCCGAACAGCCGTTCTGCGCCGCGATTCCAGCTCTTGATGATGGTGTTCAGGTCCTTGCTCACGATGGCATCGAACGAGGATTCCACGATCGCCGACAAATGGTGCCTGGCCTCCTCGGCATTCTGGCGGTCGGTGAGGTCAAACAGCATGTTGACGGCACCGATCAGCTTGCCCGTCTCATCGCGGAGCGGCGTCGGATATGGCTGAAATGGGAAGAAAGATCCGTCAGGGCGCTGCGCTATCGCCTGCTGGCCACGCACAGGGCGGTTTTCCTTCAGCGCGATCGCCATGGGGCACTCATCGTGAGGAAGGTCCTTGCCGTCCGGTGTGAACAGCTTGAACGTCACGCACCACTTGTCCTTGCCGATCTCGGGCTCGCGGCCCGCCATTTCGGCGGCGGCTCGGTTGTAGTAGGTGATGACCCCATCCGGGTCAGTCGTGTAGATGGCGACAGGGAGACTGTCGAGGACCTGGTGATAGGTGCTGTCCTGCCGCTTGAGCTCCGTGCGGGTGCGTTCCAGGTCGGTTACATCGACAGTGAAACAGCGTGTGTTGATTAGCTTGCCGTCGCGGAAATGCCCGCTGGAAGAAATTTCAACGTGCTTGATCGATCCGTCGTGGGCTCTCAATCGCGCCGGATATCTGGCGATCTTCTCGCCACGGGAGAGGCGGTCCAAAATGTCCTCGATCACTTCCCGGTCGGGATAGAACTCCGCGACGTGGCGACCGATATAGTCCTGCGCCGGAAACCCGAGAAGGTCGAGCTCGGCCTGGTTGGCATGAAGAACGACACCATCCGCACTTACCAGATGGAGCGCAACGGCGCCGTTTTCGAAGAAATCCTGGTAGTCGAAGTTCCGATTATCCTCACAAGGCATGTCCGGGTTCTTGAACGCGACAACATTCGCCTGCGGCACTTCATTCATCCCAAAACCCCTTTCTGCTCAACCGGCGGTAACGCGGGTGTCGCCAATTTGTTCCTGTAGCTCGTCCCTCGCGGGACGCTCCTCTTGATTGAGCTTGTGGAGGCATGCAAATCTGAGCTCGGACGGAAACCACCGTGCCTCACATGGACAAACCTCTCGTCCTGGTCGTCGACGACGAAGCCTTGATTGCCGCGGAGATGGAGACTGCTCTTTCCGAGGCGGGCTTCACGTAGCTTTGGGATCGTCGTGTGCACAGGCAGAGCGTTTGCTCGCGAACCACATGCCCGCGCGATCCTGGATCGGCTTGGTATGCCCAAGCAGGTCGTGAGGAACTTTACAGAATGGCCTGCGGACCTGACTGTGAAAAGATATGCAGGGCGAAAGCGGTTGTTCGGCCGTGTCGGGCGATCGCTTTCGATACCGCCTCGATCGCACCATGACGCCCTTGAGGGGGTGGAAAGCGTTCATCTGGCGGACTAGATTTCCCCACATGCTGGAGCCGCTAGGATCGGATCTTTGGTTTGCGGATGGCGGAGTCGTATCGTTCAAAGGCTTCGACTATCCAACACGCATGGTCGTCGTGCGTCTTGCCGACGGCGGACTGTGGCTATGGTCGCCAGTCGAAAGAACGGCAGCAATTGAGGCCGAGATTCGGTCCCTGGGTCCTGTTCGGCATATCGTCAGCCCCGACAAGCTGCACTATCTGTTTCTGGAGGACTGGCAGGCCGCATTCCCGGATGCGAATGTGTGGGCGACGGCGACGACAATCGCAAAGTGCAGGCAGCTCCGCTTTTGCGGGGTACTGGCCGACAATCCGCCCGCCGAATGGAACGGGCAGGTCGACCAATTCTACTTCACCAATTCGCCATTCATGGACGAACTGATCTTCTTTCACCGCGCGTCGCGGACCGCCATCATCGCCGACCTCTCTCAGACCTTCAGCGCGACGTTCTTGAAACACCATTGGCCTTGGTGGATGCGAGCAATCGCAAGAGTTTCCAAAATGATCGAAGGGTGGGGTTATCCCCCGATCGACTATCGGGTCAGTTTCCGCAACCGCTCAACAGCGCGCCCAAAGATTCGTGAGCTGATCGGAAAGCACCCCGAGCACGTCGTCGTGGCGCACGGTGAGGTTGTCAGGACGGGTGGCGAAGCATTTTTGCGGCGGGCGTTTTCATGGTTGCTCCATTAGCCCCAACGTCAGAGCGGACAGTCGCCGAACGGCCTTTATCTGCTGATCTGTGCGCGAGACGAGATAGTTCGCTCTGAGGTTCGAAAGTTCTGCAATTGCGACTGAAAGGTTCCTGAACGCTTTGGAACCTTGGCCTGGCTTCAGCCGGGCTTGCGCAAGAACGCCAGGCGACGACGCTGATCTGCCGCGCCAACTATCCCGGGATGAATGCGTTGATTGGCTATTTGGCCGACGAGTGCTGTGCCGACGCGAAATGTGCGCCCGCGGCCAGCAAAGCCATGGCCTGATTTTTTTACCTGCGTAATTCGAAGATACTGGAAGGATCGAAAAATGGACGCAATCGCAGATCTACCGGTGGCAGTCATCGGCGCCGGTCCGGTCGGCTTGGCCGCGGCAGCCCAACTGATCCGCCGCGGGCTGAAGGTGGAGGTTTACGAGGCCGGCTCGCATGCCGGTTCGAACCTTTTGGACTGGGGGCACGTGCGGGTCTTCACGCCCTGGCGCTATTGCGTCGATGCCGTCGCCCGGCAGCTGCTCGAAAGCCATGGGTGGAGAATGCCCGAGCCCGAGGCATTCCCCACTGCCGGTGAGATCGTCGCCCAATACATCAGCCCGCTCGCGCAACTTCCGGAACTGGCCCCGTCCATCGAAACAAATGCTCGCGTCGTCGCGGTGTCCCGATGGGGTGCGGACAAGGTTGTCAGCAAAGAGCGTGCAACTAAGCCCTTTATGCTGATGGTCGAAACTGCCGGCGGCCGGCGCCGGGATGCGGCCAGCGCTGTAATCGACGCCTCGGGCACATGGCAAACACCCAACCCGCTTGGCGCCGGAGGCCCGTCCGCCGAAGGCGAAAACGAGTTCGGCGACCGGATCGCCTACGGCATACCTGATGTACTCGGCCGGGACCGCCATCTCTACGCGGGGCGTACGACTTCGTGGTGGGGGCTGGTCATTCCGCAGCCAACGCATTGCTGGAACTGACCAAGCTGTCAGAAAGCGCCCCGGGCACTTCAGCAATCTGGACGACGCGCAGCACTGACCTAGTCCGCATCTACGGTGGTGGCGATGCCGACGCGTTGCCGGCACGTGGCGAACTCGGCTCCGAAGTGAGGGAGCTTGCCGAAAGCGGTCGCGTCCAACTTGTCACGGGCTTTGCCACGACAGCAATCCGGGAGGTTGACGGCCGCCTGCTCGTGGAAGGGCAAACAAAAGACGGTATTCAAACCATCGGTCCCGTCGACAGGATTATCGCGGCCACCGGCCAGCGCCCGGACATTGCCTTGACCCGCGAGCTGCGGCTCGACCTCGATCCATGGCTTGAAAGCGTGAAGGCCCTCGGTCCTCTCATCTATCCCAATGAGCACTCTTGTGGGGACGTCCCGCCGCATGGCCACCGCGAGCTCAGCCACCCCGAACCGGGGTTCTATACCGTCGGCATAAAGAGCTACGGTCGCGCTCCGACATTCCTGCTGTTGACGGGCTACGAGCAGGCCCGCTCCGTCGCGGCGGCGATCGCCGGTGACATGGCGGCCGCCGATGCCGTTCAACTGGTTCTGCCGGAGACGGGAGTTTGCACGGTGCCGGCATCCTTTTTCGGCTCGTCAGCCGAAGGCTGTTGCGGTGGCCCGGCGCCAGCGGCGGTTGATGCCTGCTGTGTTGCGGATGTCCAGGCCAAGGAGAGTGGCAAGTCTGGCTGCGGCTGCAGCGCCGCGGCATGACCTCTTCGCCTCAGCCGACCACCCCCGTGCGCAGCCGGCGCACGATCATCACCACGCTTGGCGTCACACAGATCATGGCGTGGGGATCATCGTACTATCTCCCCGCGGTCATTGCGCCGGCAGTCGCTGCGGATACCGGCTGGCCTCTGGCCTGGGTCGTCGGAGGCCTGTCTCTTGGATTGCTCACGGCGGGAGTCATCTCGCCGCATGTCGGTTCCTCGATCGAACGACACGGCGGCCGAAACGTCTTGGCATTCAGCGCGGGATGCATCGGCCTTGGCCAGATCGGACTTGCGGTCGCGCCCAATTTGGCCGCGTACATCGGGGCCTGGCTGGTGATCGGCCTCGGCATGGGGGCAGGGCTTTACGACGCCGCGTTTGGGACGCTTGGCCGGCTCTACGGTCATGGGGCGCGGTCCGCCATCACGACGCTCACCCTGTTCGGTGGCTTTGCGAGCACAGTGTGCTGGCCGATCTCGGCGTTTCTGCTGGGCGAGATTGGTTGGCGCGGCGCCTGTCTGGTTTACGCCGCCGTTCAGCTTTTCATTGCTTTGCCGCTCTACCTCGTGATCCTGCCTCGCGGCGTGCCTCAACCGTCTGCCCAAGCCGGACCGAACGCGGCAGCGACGCCGGCTCTGCCAATCGGCCGCCATCTCACGATCATGGTTGTCCTGGCCGCGACTCTTACGCTTGCCGCCGTCATCTCCTCGACCTTGTCGGCGCATCTTCTAACGATCCTGCAAAAGAGCGGCAAGACTCTCACTGCGGCCGTGGCGCTTGGGGCGCTCGTCGGTCCCTCCCAGGTCGCTGCACGCACAATCGAGATGATGATCGCGCGCTTTCATCACCCGATCTGGACCAAGTTCGCGTCGGTGGCCTTCGTCGCAATCGGGGTCTCGGCGCTCTGGGTCGGCATGCCGATCGTGCCGTTGGCGCTCGCGTTCTACGGGGCGGGCATCGGGTTGGAGTCCATTGCTCGCGGTACGCTACCGCTCGCCTTGTTCGGCTCTAACGGATACGCCCAACTGATGGGCCGCCTTGCCATGCCCAGCCTGATCGCCCAGGCAGCAGCACCGTCCATTGGCGCATTGCTGCTGCAACGCTTTGGCGCCTACGGCACACTGGCCACGCTCACCGGCCTGGCACTGATCAACGTCGGCTTGGCATGCGCATTGGGCTGGCTGGTTTTCAGTCGGCGTGGCTTTCAAATTCAGCCGCAATAGCCTCGGTTGTTTACGAGCCATGTGCTGGACCGACAAGCTCGCGTTCCATGGCGGGTAGCGGCGGATAGGGCCGGATATAAATCGGATGATGGATTGGACAGAGAGGTAAGCAGAAACAACCACTTAGACTGCACCGTGCACACGCCGTGCACACGAGGTCTCACCCTCTAAATTTGCTTCTGTTTCGACGAGAGGATGCGCCAAGGCCACCCTGAATGCACGATGATCTGCTGGGGCTTGTCCGGTAACCGGCTTCAGGTCGAAGGGATACGCGGCCACACGCCAGCGTACGACCACGGTGACGCGATCAGCCGACGAGACTCACTTCTCAGGCTCGAAGTCGGGGCAGGGCCCGCTGCCGCTCCTCTCTCCGCGGTGGAGGGGACTCCCCGGCGAAAGGTACAGTGCGCTGTCGGTCATAGCCACTGATAGGATCTCCTTGGTCGCAAACCGATGGCTCCTGTAGGTCAATCGAACTTCGAAGCAATTGAGCCAATGGAACGGCATCTATCCCGACGATGGCGCCTTCATTTTCCAGAACGTCGATCCGTCTGACTTCGCAGCGGTTGAGCTTCAGGCGAACTCCGATACCGCCACCGTTCTCCGCAATGAAAGCGGCACCGGTGTTTTCGAGCGCGGTTTGTAGCTCGTCGCAGATGTCCCGGTTGAGGAGGGTGATCCGACGCTCGAATTCTTCGATGACCAACGGATCCACGCCTGAATTGCCGGCGAGCTTGTCGCGGGTCCATTCTTCTCGTACCGACCCGAATTCGCTAGCGGGCGGACTTATCGCGGGGAAAGTTTCGCGGCACGGGTTCGCAGCTCCCGTTGGTGCCGCAAACCTTATCTTGTCTCCGACTGCGCAACGATGGGTGGGAACTCAGCCAGAGTCTCAGGTGGGTTCTCTAGCGATTTTTCGCCGATTGGCAGCAAAACGGAAAACACTGCGCCATGAGGTTTGTTCGGCGTTGCCCATAGCCTGCCGCCATGCGCTTCCACGATCGAGCGACAGATCGGCAATCCCATCCCCAACCCACTGGACTTGGTCGTGTAGAACGCCTCGAAGATGCTGTCGGGATTGGACTGAGACAGGCCCGGACCCGTATCACTTACCGCGACAAGCACGGCGTCCGAGTCAGCCTTGCTGGTGCTGATCGACAATTCGCGCAGTGGCTGCCCACCCTCGCTCATGGCTTCGATGGCGTTCATAATCAAATTCAGGATCACCTGTTGTAATTGGACTCTGTCCCCTAAAATGCGTGGCAACCCTTCTGCCAGTTGCATCTTCGCTACGACGGCCCTCTCTGACATTGGAATACGGGCTAGAGCCGAAATTTCCAAAATTGTTTCGTTGATTTCCAAATTTTCCTTCCGAGCCGGCGCATTTTTGGAAAAGTCACGAATCCGGCTCACAATATCGGCGGTCCTCTTACCGTCTCTGATGATGCGGTCGATGGCGTGCTTCGCCCCTTCCAAATCTGGCGGCTGACGAGCGAGAAAGCGCATCGCGGTTCCAGCATTCGTAAGCGTGGCAGCGATAGGTTGATTGACTTCGTGGACAATGGAGGCTGCAAGTTGTCCCATTGTCGCTACGCGGTTGGCGTGCGCCAGCTCTGCCTCGGCACGTTTTCGCTCCGTCAGGTCCACAACGAAGGCCACGCCCCGATGTCGCAGTTCGTCGAAGGTCGCTCCACCCACAAGTACGGGCACGAGATCGTTATTTTTCCGAAGAAGATCCTTCTCGTACGGTCTGCAGGTTCCACTGGAAGCCATGTCCGCGAATGCTCGTTCGTCGGCCCCGCTCCATTCGGAGGGTGTCAAGGAGTTCCAGCGCAACGAGCCCGAAGTAACATCGTCCCGGCCATATCCCACGATTTGCAGAAAGGCCTCGTTGGCTTCCGTAATGCGACCATCCAGATCGAAAATACATATTCCGATGATATTGGAGTCGACAAGGCGTCGAACCTTCGCCTCCCGTTCTTGGAGATCGCTGTACAAGCGTGTGTTCTCGAGAGAGATCGCTGCTTGCGCCGCCAGCAGTTCCAGCACCGCGATTCGAGCCGGCGTGAACGCGTGTGACGTCAGCGCGTTTTCCAGGAGCAGAATTCCGGTCAACTCTCCCTGTTTGATCAGCGGAACGCACAGGATTGACTTCGATTGTCGATGGCTCAGATAGTCGTCCACGGAGAACAGGTTAGGTTTCGAGGCATCGTCGAGAATAACGCTTTCCTGTGTACGGATGACGTAGCGGACGAGGGATTCTGGACACGTGATTGGGGTGATCGGCTCTTGATGCAGCGCGACTTCGATCTGATTTCCGGCGGCCCGCGCTTCCGCGTGGATCAAATACTCACCGCCTGAGGGCAGAATAAGAAGCCCGCGATCCGCGCCCGCGTTCTCGATCAAGGTTCTCATCAGCCGCTTGATCAACTTGGGCAACTCGATCTCGCCAGACAAAGCCTGAGAGGCTATTATGACACTCTCTGCGTCCAGATGTTGAACCCGGGAGCCGGTGGCCACGTCACGACCTTGCGCTTCCGAAGGGGCCAGGTGCGGATAAAGCCGGTCTAACTGCCGCGCCTTGCCCTCGGCGCCCCAGCGGAGATAACACCGCCGAGCATGACGCAGATGGGCGATGGCGGAAATCTGTGAGCCGCGCGCATTGTAAAACCTCGCGGCCAACTCATAGGCCAAGCCTTCGGTCTGTACGAACCCTTGATCGTGAGCAGAGGAAATTGCCTCCTCGTAGAGCCGCATGGCGTCAGCGTCCCGTCCTTCGATACGGGCGATCTCTGCAGCTACGAGTGCGTGTTTGTCTCCGAAGGTCGGTGGGTAGTTTTCGGCCCACTCTCTAAGTTGCTCCAGGTGCAGCGCCAGCAGATCATTCCATGCTCCCTTCTCGCCGACCGAAGCGTTTTCATAGAGCGTGGTCAAGGTCAGCGCGGTATAGTAAATATAATCGAGTCGCTGGAAATGGACCGGTGCAGCCCACAACAATTCTTTCGCCGTCTCGGCTGATGCGAGCGCCTCGACGTAATCGCCTGACAAGAACCGGGCTTGTAACTTCAAGATCCAGTACAGGCAGGCCGCCGTGGCCGTCCCATTTGCGGTGATTTGCGCTTCGAAATCCACTTCGTCAAATTGCGCATCGCTGAAGGTAGAGAAAGTTAAGGTTCGGCCCTGCATGGTCGCAACGAGGCGTTGCTGGGCCTCGATCACGGTAGCGACGTCATGAAACCGAGCTTTCCGGACAAGATCCAGGCCCCTTTCCGACTCCCGCCACACTGCCTCCAGCGGATCGTTCCGCGCCAGAAAATTCGTTATCGACTTGTCCATGCAGTAGCAGGCGACAGTCAGATCACCGGTTTCAGTTGCTATGCGAAAGGCCGTTTGCAGAAAATCTATCGAGGTTGCGATCGGTTGGGTCCAGACGGCGACAACGCCTTTCGCATGATAGGCCTTCCCGCGGTACGCGACGAAACCTTGCTTATCGACAACATCGCAGGCGAGCTCGGCGAATCGATAACCGTCTCTGTAACGGCGAAATACCGGTCCGAGGATTTGGCCGAGATCGGCATAGCCATGGGCCGATGCGCCGCAGGTTCCGTGCAGCATTGTCATCTTCGCAATCCGGCACGCGAGCAGCGACCACAAATGGAAGTCGGTATGATTAGCAGGGGAGAGGAGCACTGACAGCACATCCATCGCGGCCAGCATTTCTGGATCCGTCATCATTGGCAGATCGATCAAGTTTTCGATCGGCTGTCCGCCAAGAGTTTGCCAGACCGTTTCGTATTCGGCCTGGACTTGCGCCTCAGTCGGGTGCGCCGAGATGTCAATGCCGAACAGGCGCAGGCATGAGAGTGCGCTGTCGACGGCTTGGGCGTTTTCCGATTTCAGAGTGTGGAGCAGGACTTTCAGACGATAGGTAGTCGCCAGGTCGACTTTCGATGCCGCGCGTTGCAGCAAATCAATTATCAATTGCTCAGCTTCTTCGAAGTTGCCGCTCAAGAATTCGCATTCCGCACGTTCTAACCAGAGGCCGAATGTCAGTTCGTATTGGTTGTTCCAGCTTGTTTTGTCGAGCATAGCCATGCCGGCCGCTAGATACACGGATGCGGACACGTAGGCAGCGGACGCTTTGGCCTTTCTCCCTGCGCGCAGGTTGAGCGTCGCCAACTGGGATTTCTCCCGAGGTTCAATCAGTTGTCCAGCGCCCCGATTGAGCTGGCCGGCGACATCGAACAGGTGCTCGACGAGCTGGTCATCAGTCATGTTCGCTAGAAGCGTGCGGCCCACGAGCAGGTGAGCGTCAACTCGATGCTCGTCGGGGATAAGCAAATAAACCGCCTGTTGAATTCGATCATGCAGAAACCTGTACGCGCCATCCTGCTGATCGATGAGACCAGCATAGACGGCTTCCCGGAGCGTCTCGTGCATTGCTTCCTCTGTCTCTTTCTGAACCAGAGTCAGGATGGCGACGTCGGTGGCGTGGCCAAGACAGGCGAGTTGTTTCAACACGTCTTGGGTCGGGGGAGAAAGCCGCTTCAGCTTCTCCACCATGAGATCCACCACATTATCGGTATAGCCCTTGGCGTGTATGCGATCGATTTCCCAATGCCAAGCTTGCGCAACAGGATCAAATGTGAGCAATGCCTCGTCGGCCAATTCCGTCAAAAATTGGATTGCAAAGAATGGGTTTCCCCCGGTCTTCTCCTGAACCAGCTGCGACAAAGGCCGCGCCCGCTGGATGTCACAGCGGATTGCACTCGCGGTAAGCTGGCCGATCTCGTTGGACCGGAGGGGACCCAGCTTTATCTCACCGACCCTCGCATCCGTTTTTTTGATCGTATCCAGCGTATGCAAAAGCAGGTGAGCGGGACCGACCTCGTCGTCTCGATAGGCGCCAACCAGCAGAAGGTGGCGCACTTCCGAATGCGTGATCAGGTGCCCGATGAGGTCGAGTGTGGCTGCGTCCAGCCATTGCAGATCATCTAGGAACAGCACGAGTGGGTGCTCCGGCGTGGCAAACGCGCCAAGGAAGCGACGGAACACAGCCTTAAATCGGTTTTGTGCCTCTTGGGATGGCAGGTCGGAAACGGGCGGTTGTTTCCCGATGATGAACTCCAGTTCGGGAACGAGGTTGACGATCAGCTGTCCGTGCACACCGACCGCATCTGACAAGATACGCCGCCACCGATCCACTTCCCCTTCGCTCTTGACGAGAATCTGACGGACCAGGGTCTGGAAGGCCTGTGCCAGGGTTGAGTATGGGCTATCGCGCTTGTACTGGTCGAACTTGCCTGCAGCGAAAAGTCCCCGCGATGGAACGAGGACCTTGTGTAACTCGTTCACCACCGAGGATTTGCCGACACCGGAATAGCCGGATATCAATACTAGCTCGGAGGTGCCTTCGACCACTACCCGATCGAACGACGCGAGCAGAGAGTCGATCTCGGTTTCGCGCCCATAGAGCTGCTCCGGGATCATCAGCTGGCCCGATGTGTCGTGGATGGCTAGCGGGAATGGTTCGATGCGACCATGTAGCTGCCATTCCACCAGGCACCGACGCAGGTCGACCTCGACCCCCCCTGCGGTCTGATAGCGCTCCTCGGCCGTCTTCAGGAGAAGCTTCATCACGATTGACGAGAGCACCTGAGGAATTTCGCTTATCCTCTCAGTGGGCGACACAGCACGCCTCGCAATATGGCAGTGCACCCATTCCATCGGATCAGAAGCGGTGAACGGGAGCCGGCTGGTCAAAATTTCGTACAGCGTGACACCAAGAGAATAGAGATCGCTCCGGGAATCGATAGACCGGTTCATACGCCCCGTCTGTTCGGGAGCCATGTACGGAAGCGATCCAGCGATGAATTGGGGCGCTTCAAGCTGCTGACGCTCCCGCGGAAGCCGAGACGCAACCCCAAAGCCGGTAAGCCAAACGCGACCGCGCTCGTCTACAAGTGCGTTCGCCGGCTTGATGTCCTTATGGATGAGCCCTCGTTTATGGACTTGGCCGAGCGCCACTGCCAAACCAATGGCAATACGCAGGAAGCGGGATAAATCGATGGGGAGTTCTTTGTGCTGCTCTATTGCTTGATCTAAGGGTTCACCTCCTGAATCCTCAAGGATGAGGAGCATTCGTCCTCGGTGGCGAGCCATGGCGAGGGGCCGGGCCGCCCATGCTGCATCAAGTCCGCTCGCCAGCGCGTATTCGTGTTCGAGCCGCCGGATACTCTGAAGTGACGGCTGCTCAGCAGCGACCGACACCGCTAGAATCGGTGTCTGGTTGCCGAGCTCTTTGCCGCGGTAGAGCGTGAACTCCGGCCCTTCGCGAAGCACCTCCAAGGCGTACTCGGAATCCTCGGCCATCAAGCTTCTTGTTGCTAGGAGAATGAGCCCTTGTCACAGAAAGAGATTGGCCCGCGAAATCCGAAGTCGAGCACGACCCTACTGTCAATCTGCCGGAGCGTCCAATCTTTATTGGTTTGCTGCGAATGCGCTGCGGCCCGATCCTAGCCTTGCCGGACAAAACGCCACTCTCCACAAAGAGTCTTTTGTCCTGGAGTTCCTCGTGTCAGAAGTCCGGCGCATTGATGAAGCGAACCGTTCTGATCCCGCAACTCGGCACGGCGCAGCTCGCTCCCGAACCGTCGCCCCGGCAATTCGTCATTCTCGACGATGAGTCTTGCACAGGAAGGACCGCGCCACACAACTGGTTCGCCACAGGGGCGCATGGCGAAATGGCTTACTCGAAACTCTTCAAAACTGCGTGATGTGAGGCCGATCAGTCGCGACACGCTCTTTTGATCTCGAGACAATGCATCTGGCCAGGCGAGACCTCGTTACCATCGATCCAAAGCTTGACCGGTCTCGGCGTCGAACAGGTTCAACTTGGCGATGTCGGGAGCGACGAAGAGGATTTCCCCGGGACGGGCGCCGATTCTGTCGCGAAACACGGCGACCGCCGGTTCGCCGCCGATTGTCAGATGAACCTGGGTCTCCGAACCCATCGGCTCAACCACGCCAACCAACGCGGCGGTCCCCTTGCCCGGTGCACAGACGCTCAAATGCTCTGGCCGGAACCCGTATTGGACCGGCTTTCCGTCTGGCGCGCTAAAGGCTGAACCGACCGGCAGTGGCGTTCCGTCAGCTGTTCGCACCACTGGCGCGCCGTTGTCGCGTGCGACCACGCCGCTGATGATGTTCGTCGACGGCGAGCCGATGAATGTCGCGACGAACATGTTCACCGGATGATCGTAGAGATCGAGCGGCGTGCCGATCTGCTCCACCCGTCCGTTGTTCACACGACGATCTGGTCGGCCATTGTCATGGCTTCGATCTGGTCGTGCGTTACGTAGACGGTGGTGGTGCGCAGGCGCTGGTGCAACGCCTTGATCTCGGCGCGCATGGCCACGCGCAGTTTGGCGTCCAGGTTCGACAGCGGCTCGTCGAACAGGAAGACCTGCGGGTTGCGCACGATGGAGCGGCCCATGGCGACGCGCTGCCGCTGGCCGCCTGACAGCTGGCGCGGGTAGCGATCGAGCAGCGGCGTCAGGCCGAGGATTTCCGCCGCCTTCGCGACCCGTTCGTCCTTCTCGGCCTTGGGCGCCTTGGCAAGCGTCATCGAGAACGCCATGTTCTCGGCAACCGTCATGTGCGGGTAGAGCGCATAATTCTGGAACACCATGGAGATGTCGCGTTGCTTCGGCGGCAGATTGTTGACCACCTTGCCGCCGATGCTGATCGTTCCGCCCGAAATGTCCTCCAGTCCGGCGATCATGCGCAGCAATGTAGACTTGCCGCAGCCCGAGGGGCCCACCAGCACCACAAACTGGCCGTCCGGTATCTTGACCGAGACGCCGTGCAGCACGGCGTGCCCGGCGTAGGATTTGAGGACATTGTCGATTTCGACTGAAGCCATCGAGGTCTTCCCTGTGATCGTGGGACGCTCAGGCGCCGCTCACATGCAATTCATCGGTGGACAGCGCGCCTTCGGCAATCAGCAGTCCGATGCCACCGTTGGCAAACGCCTCGGCGCTGGTGTCATCAGCCTCGATCGCCACACCACCGAACAACGCTTTGATTCGGCTGCCCTTGACGGTCAGCGCCACCGGGATCCTCTGTTCGAAGACGAAGTCGTAAGTCGTCTCCGCCAGCACGACCGTGTCGGCATCCCGTGTGCGCACGATCTGCAGCTTGCCGTCGCGGGTGGCGCGCACGGCGTAGTAGCGCCGCAGGCCCTGAACGCGCGCGCAGACGCCGCCGTAATTGCCGAGATGAATGACGATGTCGCCCGAAACTTTGTAGTCGGTCCATTGCCGCGTGCCGTGAATGACGATCCCTTCGTCGCGGCTTTGCGAAACGCGGAAGCTCGGCGGATAGCGCTTGGAAAAGAAACTGACGCCATTGACCCAGGCCATGCGCCAGAAATCGCAGTCGCCGGCGGGGCGGTGCAGCGTGAGTTCCGGCGCTCCGTCCCACTTGAGGTAGTCGAGCAGCACGCTGCCATCGGCGCGCCTGCCGTCGCTGGCGAGCACGATGCCGATCTCGGCGATCGGCTGGCCGTCCAGATCCGGCAGGCGCCAAGACAGGACGCGCTCTTCGCCCGCCTTCAGGGTGACCGCATCGCCATCGATGTCGCGCAGACGATCCTCGCCATCAAAGGCGCGGATGCGCAGCCGCACCGACACCGCGCCCTTGTTGTGGCGATCGGCGACGACGCGCGCCTTGACCACTTGCCCGGGATAGACCAGCGGCGTCGCCATCAAATCGTAGGTGCGCATCGACAGCACCTCGCGCGGCGAGAATGTCGGCGTCGTCACCGCGGCGCTCAGCCCAGGCGCCAGTGCCTCGTAGTTTATGGTCAGCGCACGGGCATTCTCGAACTCGACATTGCCGACGCGAACGCCGATCGCCGAACCATGACCTTCGACGGGCCGAAAACCCTGCTGGCTGCCGGACAGCGAGAAATGGAACTGTGCGCCGTCCTTGGGTGCATCGAGCGGTGTGCCGCCGGCAAGCGTCATGCCGAGATTGGCGATGTAATAGGCGGTGCGCACCGCGTCGTTGATCGAGTTGCCGCCATCAGCCGACGAGATCAGCAGGCGGTCGGCGATCGGCCCCCGCCAGTCTGGGCCGGCCTCGATGCCGTCGAGGCCGAGCATCAGCGCCAGTAGGCAGCCGACATTGCCGGCATTGCAATCGGTGTCCCAGCCCGACGTGTTGACGATCATCTGCGCCTTCTGGAAATCGTCAGGAGCATAGAGCACGGCCATCACCATCAGCGCGTGGTTGGGCACGACGTGGCAATTGCCTGGATATTTGTCGTAGCCGTATTTGTCCTCGATCTTCTGGCGCGTGTCGTGCCAGTCGGGATGTGCCTTCACCCAGCCGCGGATGTCGGCGATGAGTTTGGCGATCAGGCTGTCGCGCGGGATGACCGACAGGCCGGTGTCGATGAGATGGTCGATGTCGCTGGAGACGAAGGCTTCGGCCTCCATTGCCGCCCACAGCATCGCCGCATGGACGGATTCGCCGTCATGCGAGACCTTGCCGGCCTGTTCGGCAAGCTTTGCCGCCAGTTGCGGCTGCCCAGGCGCCACCATCGCCCAGCCGTCGATGAAGATCTGGGCGCCGATCTGCTCGGCGACGGTCGCACCATTGGTGGCGATGGAACCCGAATGCGGGGCCGATATGCCCTTCTTGAGATTGAGCCATGCAGTATGCTCGGTCGAGTTGCCGCTGCCGCCCCACCACAGGATCGAACGCTCCTCGACGATATAGTTCAGCCATGCCTTGCCGATGGCCTCGGCCGGCAGATCGGGCGAGATGCCGTAATCCTCGAGCGCGCGGATGAACGTGAAGGTGCCGGCAACGTCGTCATCTGTGACCACCAGCGGCTGGTTCAGGCGCTCATGCACGTAGTAGTCGATCGGGCCGAGCTCCTTCATGATCTTCTGGTAGGTCCAACCCTCGAATGGCCGGCCGAGATAGACGCCCACCAGCTTGCCGAGCACGCCGGCATAGACCCGTTCCAGATAGTCGTTTGGCAACTGCATGTTCTGCTCCAGATAATCGAAAAATTTCAGCCCTTTACCGAGCCGCCCGCCATGCCTTCGATGAACCGTTTCTGCATGGCGACGAACAGCACCACCACCGGCACCACGATGATCAGCGCGGCAGCCATGATCTCACCCCAGTCCGAGCTGTACTGCCCGCTGAGCAGGTAGAAGGCGATCACGGCGGTGACCTTGTCCGCCTTCTGCAGGAAGGTCGCCGCGATCAGGAATTCGTTCCAGGAGTTGAGCCCGATGATCAGTGCGACGGTCAGGATGCCGGGCGACACGATGGGCAGCATGACCCTGGAAAACACCTGCCAGGAGGTGGCGCCGTCGATCAGCGCGGCCTCCTCGAGTTCCTTCGGCACGGCGATGAAATACGTCCTCAGCAGCATCACCGCGAATGGACTGTAGAGGGCGGTGTAGATCAGCGCGACGCCGAACACGTTGTTGATCAGCCCGAGCTTGGCGAAGCCGAAATAGAGCGGGAAAATGTAGAGCTGGATCGGCGCCGTGGTCGTCGCCAGCAGGTAGAACGTCCAGATCTTCCACGAAGCGATTTTCCTGCGCGCCAGCACGTAGGCCGACAGCGAGGACGTCGAGCAGACGAGGACGATCGTCGTTCCTGAAAGCAGCAGCGAGTTGACGAAGGTTTTCGAAAACTTGGCGTGGGTCCAGGCGTTGACGAAATTCTCCCAGCGGATGGGATTGGGCAGCGCCAGGGGGCTCTGCACGATCTGGGCCGCGGGCTTCAGCGAATTGAGCACCAGCAGGGCGATCGGAAACAGGGCGATGAAGGCACCGATGCCCAGCACCATGTAGGAGACCGTCAGGGTGGCCCGGCTTTCGACCATTCTCATTGATCGCCCTCCTGCGTCTGCAGGCGTACGTAGAAGAACGTGCCGACGAGGCCGAACAGGCTGATGACCAGTGCCGCCGCGGCTGCCTGCCCGACATTGAGATCGTAGAAGGCGTGGCGGTAGGCCAGCGTCGACAGCACCTCGCTCGAAAAAGCCGGGCCGCCCTGGGTCAGGATGTAGACGAAGTCGAAGGCGAGGAAGCTCCAGATCACCGTCATGATCATCATCAGCATGATGGTCGGCCGGATCGCCGGCAGCAGCACGTAGCGCATCATTTGCCCATAGCTCGCGCCCTCGATGCGCGCCGCCTCGATGTGCTCCTGCGGCACCTGGCGCAGCGCCGCGAAGAAGATGACGCACAGAAATCCCCACCAGTGCCAGAGGTCGACAGTCGCCACGCCGAACAATGCCGTCGATGGTTGCGCCAGCGGATTGGCCACGGGCAAGCCCATGCGCGCCAGCATGCCGAACACACCGGTGACGGGGCTGTAGATCATGCCTTGCCAGACGCGCGCGGTGATGACCGTGGCGATGACGACGGGCAGGAAATAGACGACCTGGAAGAAATTGCTGCCGCGCCTGACGATCAGCAGCATCGAGGCCGCCAGCAGTCCCATGGCGATCGGCACGATGAGGAAGATGCAGGTCCAGATGATGTTGTTGGTCAGCGCCGACCAGAAGACGCCGTCGGCAAACAATGCCCGGAAATTGTCCAGCCCGGAAAAGGTCGGCGTCGAAATTCCGTCCCAGTTGCAGAACGCCAGGACGACCGTCAGCAATGCCGGAACCAGCACGATGACGAAATTGATGATCAGCGTCGGGACGAGATAGAGCCGGTGCATGGACAATTGCCCTGGGTTTTCAGAGGGCGCCCTGTCAGGCGCCGCTCCTTCGCTGGTTCGGATGGTTCGTGGCTGATACCGGTGCCGGCCTCAAGCCCGCTTCGGGACCGCCGGCACCTTGCCGGCCGCCTTTTCCTGCTGGAAGGCGTCGTCGAGCTTCTTGAGGTAGTCCTTCGAGCTGATCTTCTTCAGCCAGACTTCCTCCATGCCGCTGACCAGATAGGTGTCGGTGGCGGGCGGCAGGAAGGTCCATGTCGTGTAGCCGTACTGGCCGGCGCCGACGGCCGACGACAGGTTCTTCATCGTTTCGGTGTAGAGCGGCAACACCTTGTCGGAAAGCTTCACTCCCGACAGATCCTTCAGCGGCAGGTTCCACTCGCCTTGCCACACCGAGTTCATGTCGCCGTAGAATTTATCGCTGAAAATAGTGTCGAGCACCGCCGCCGCTCCATCGGCATTTTCGGATTTCGCGTTGATGGAGAGCGTCGAGCCGATGCCGAGCGCATAGACCGGCGGGCCGCTCGTGCTCGGAAAACCAACGAAGGCCGGCTCGGCATTGTTGGGCGGGAAATAGGTCGGGATGTTGGTGAAACTCCAGGTGCCGCTCGGCGCCATCCCGGCCTGGCCGGTCGCCACCTGGGCGAATGCCTGCTCCAGCGTCAGCGAAAAATAGTTCGGGCCGTAATAACCCTTCTGCCACCACTCATCGAGCTTATCGATCGCCGCCTGAATGGACGGGTCGGTCCACGGAATGGCGCCGGTCAGCGCCTTGTAGACATTGTCGGGGCCGGCCACCGAGTTGAGCACGATCGAGACATGGTGCTCGTTGGCCGGCCGCCAGTCCGCATTGCCGCAGCCGAACGGGACCAGGCCCTTGCCCTTCATCTCGTCGGCGAGCGCCTCGAGTTCGGCGATTGTGGTCGGCGCCTTCCAGCCGTTCTTGTCGAACAGCGTCTTGTTGTAGAACAGGCCCAGCGTCTCATAGGTCTTGGCAAGCGCGTATAGCTTTCCTTCGTATTTTCCCAGTTCCATGAACAGCGGCAGCAGCCGGTCGTCCCAGCCGAGCTTCGCGGCATAGTCGTCGAGCGGCAGCAACTGCCCCGCCTGCGCCATCGACGCGACATAGCTCGGTCCGGCGGTGAAGACGACATCGGGGCCATTGCCCGAGAGCATCGCAATGCGCAACTGCTTGTCGAGGTCGGAGCCGCGGAAGTCGATCGAAAGATCATCCTGTGGATGTGCGGCATTGAATGGGTCGATCAGAATGGTCTTGAGATTGTCCTGGTTTTCCGGCGAGGCGGATTCGTACCAGAAACCGATAGGCTTCTTGTCGTCTGCAAAGGCCAGGCGCGACAGCAGCGGCAGGGCGGCGAGGCCGAGGCCGGTCTTGAGCAATGTACGGCGTTCCATGTTTTCTCCTCCGATCTTTCTCGTTTCTTGTTTCAGGTTGAGCCGCGTTCGATCAGGCTGAAGGGCATCTCGAGCGCGGTGCCGGCGCCGGGCGTGGAGCCGCGCAGCCGTTCCATCAGGATCTGTGCGGCCTTGATGCCGATGTCGCCCTGGAATTGGGAAACCGTGGTGAGCGACGGCGTGACCAGTCGTGCCGCTGAAATATCGTCGAAGCCTGCGACGGCGATATCCCCCGGAATAGCGATGCCGCGATCGCGCAGCGCCTGCATCACGCCAATGGCCATGAGGTCGTTGGCGGCAAAGATCGCCGTCGGCGCATAGCCGCTGGCAAGCACCGTCTCGGCCGCCCGGGCTCCGCCGGTTTCGCTGAATTCTTCGTCGATCACGATATGGGGCGTGCCACCGGCCTCGGTGAGCGCGGTGCGGTAGCCTTCGACCCGAACGCCCTGGGGGCCGCCCCGGCCGGCGACCATGGCGATGCGGCGATGGCCCCGGCCGATGAGAAACTGTGTTACCGCAAGGGCGGCGGCGTAGCTGTCGATAAAAATATCGTCGATGGCGATATCGCCGCCGCGTTTCTTGCTCGATTCGATGCGCACCACCGGCACGCCCGCATCGACCAGCGGCTTGAAGTCGCCGGCGCGCAACGTGAAGAACACGCCTATCACACCGTCCACGCGCCCCTGCCTGGACCAGTCGAGAAAATGGCGCTCCCGCTCGGGCGACCCATCGGTGCTGACCGCGATCACGTCATAGTTGAGATCCTCGGCCACCGACTGGATGCCGCGCATCAATGCCGGATAGAAGGGGTTGGTGATGTCGGGCACGATGCAGGCAATGGTCATGGTGCGATTGGTCTTGAGCGCCTGCGCGAACCGATTGGGCGTATAGCCGAGCTTCGCCGCCGCATTGGTGATCCGCTGCCAGGTCTCGGACGACAGCGCCGGAGACCCGCCGCCGCTCATCACCATCGACACGCTGGCCTGCGACACACCGGCCAGCCGTGCGACGTCTTTCTGTGTGGCCCGGCCCGTACGCAAGTGAAACTCGTCCCTTATACGTAACAATAAGCTCCTAATACGTATTAAAGTGCATCGGATCGGGCGTCAAGACGAAGTTTTGCGTTCAACCGCCGAGGTTTGCCGATGCATCCGAGAGGGCTGATCGCGCTATCGAGAGCCTCGAGCCGGCGTCTTCGGGCCTATATTTCGCTCCGACGTGCGGGGCTTAATGATCCTCGTGGGCAACGAAAAAAGACATTCGTTGTCCAGTGGACGCATAGCTTGATTCTTGACCGACCTGTCGCACTGCGAAGCGAAGGTTTACGAAGCGAGTAACAGGCTCGTGACGGTACGGGGAAGCTTCAGCGCCGCCTCCACTCGGGCCTATCGAGGGCTGTCGTAGCAACCCGGGTCGCGCCCCTATTCAGTGTTGCGAATGCTGCAGTGTAGGTTCGTCGAAGTTCGACCGCTTATTCCGGCGCCGTTGCGCGTTATCATTTTGCGTTCGCCGCATCCTCGATCAGAGCAGCCACTTCCCGAGCGTGGGAGACCATAACCAAATGGGAAGCGCCTGGGACGACCACTGTTTTCCGCGCATGGGCACGGCCAGCCATGAAAGCCATCGCGACCGGCGGAATGTTGCGGTCTGCAGCCCCGTAAATCGACCAGGACGGCACGGTCTTCCACGCCGCACGAACTGCGCGGTCGGCCAGGGCGGCCTGATTCACCGGTCGTTGCGCCGCAGCCATCAGCCGCGCGTCCACCTCCGGGAGGTCGGCAGCGAACTGCGCATGGAATTTGTCCTGCTGGATGTACAAATCCTGCTCACCGTTTGCCAGATTGACTGGGGGCGCAAGGGTGGGCCCGAGCGTGCTTCCCGGAAATTTGTCAGTCAGCTCGAGACTGCTCTCACCAACGTCGGGCTCAAAGGCAGCAACATAGACGAGTGCCTTCACGTTGGGTAACTGGCCCGCCATATCGGAGATCACCGTCCCAGCGTAAGAGTGGCCCACAAGAATGACCGGTCCCTTTACCGAACCAACGACGCTTGCGACATGAGCCGCGTCTCCAGAGACGCTTCGCAAAGGATTGGCCGCCGCGATCACTGTGAATCCATCTTGCGTCAGATCCGCGATCACGCCGTTCCAGCTGGCGGACTCCGCGAATGCGCCGTGGACCAAGACGATGGTGGGCTTCGGCTCGCCGGCGAGGGCGGCAGTGGCGCCGGCCAGACTAAATGCCCCAACGATCGCACCAATATTGACGAAGCTGCACATGACCCAACCTTTCTGATAAATGTCTCACCATCAGAACCGCTGAGCGGCGCCAAATCTATCGCACCAAAGTGTCGCCGATACCTTGGTGTTGGTGTGCTCAGTTGGATGGCAGGATCGGACTCGCGTAGCAGCCCTTTTGCCGTGCCTGGTTCTCAACATTGAAACACGTGAACCTGGCTTGAATTTCAGTGCCACTGCCGACTGCGGTCTTAAGGAGATGTGAAGACCCCGAGCTAGCCAGCGTCCGAGAAATCTCTCCTACCCAATGGCGAAAATGCGCTGCGGCGTTCGAGGAGACTTCTCTCGTTTAGGATTTTGGACGGCAACGCTCGCCGCCTCATCTCTGTGGCGATTCTTCGCGCACTGAAAGCGCTGTGGGTCGTCCCGAAACCCCTACGGCCTTTCAACACTCAATTGCCGCTCCATTGCCGCCTCAGCTTCGAGGCTCTCGATGTCGCGGAAGATCGATGCAACGGCCACCGTACGGCCTGCGCGCTTGAAGCGCAGCAGGCAGTCTTTTGCGCCAATGTCTCCATCAACTACGATCTCGTCCCATCGCTCGGCGTGACCTACGTAGTTGATCGGGACGTCGTAATGCTGACTCCAAAAGAACGGCACTGCGAGGAATTTCTCGCGATGGCCGAGCATATTGAGTGCTGCAGTTTGCCCTTGTCTCTCTGCCACCACCCAATGCTCGACACGAATATTCTCGCCACTATGCGGATCTGGCCACCGCGCAATGTCGCCTGCCGCGAAGATCCCAGGTGCGCTCGTCTCCAGAAAAGCATTTACTGCGACACCGCGATCGATGTTGAGCCCGGCCTTTTCGGCGAGCCCGATCCGGGGTCGCACGCCGATGCCCGCGACGACGAAATCCGCCTCAAGCGTATTTCCGCTGTTGAGTTTCAGCTTCTTGCCATCGATGCTGATCGCGGTGTCCTCGAGATGGAATACGACACCATTCTCCTCGTGGAGGGCGCGGATGAAGTCGCCCATTTGCGAACCAAGAATTCGTTCCATGGGGCGTTTATCCGGCGCCACGACATGAATTTCGATACCGCGCGAGCGCAGGGCCGAGGCAACTTCCAGGCCAATGAAACTGGCGCCGAGCACGACAGCGCGGCGCGCGCTCGATGCGTGCTCGATGATGGCCTTGCAATCTGCGAACGACCGGAGCGTGTGAACGTGTGGCTGGTCTGCGCCGGCTATGCCCAGGTGAACCGGCTCGGCTCCGGTCGCAAGCAGTAGCCTGTCGTAAGGTGTCCGGGTCCCGTCCGCGAGTACAACCTCGCGAGAGCGTGCATCGATGCTGGCGACTTCCGCATTGAGACGCAGGTCGATATCGTTCTTTGCGTAAAAGCTTTCGTCGCGAAGCGGAACCCAATCTTCCGGCGCTTTGCCAGCCAGATAGTCCTTGGAAAGATTAGGCCGATCAACCGGCGGCGCGTCGTCGTTGCTTAGCATGACGATACTGCCTTGGTAGTGTTCGCGTCGCAGTTTTTCGGCTGCTGCAAAACCGGCCGCGCCCCCGCCGACAATGACGATCTTCCCGGGAGCCTGGCCGGAGCCTCCTGCGCGCTGCTTCGGTGTCGTCCGTTTTTGTTTCTCTCTTACGAATATCCGATCATCGCGCAGCTCCACCGACCAGCAAGTGAGTGGATTGAAGGCAGGCGCGCGCAAGGCTTCGCCCGTGCGCAAGTCGAAACAGGCGTGATGCCAAGGGCACCGAACCGTGTTCTCAACCACCAGACCATCAACGAGTGGCCCGCCGTAGTGGGTGCATTTCGCCCCGACGGCGAAGACCTCAGTCCCACGGCGTACCAACAACACCCGTTCACCGTCAGAATGGCCGACGAGATTTCCGCCGTCGGGAAGGTCGGATAAGGCGATGCCGTTGGCCAGATCCGGTCCATTCGGTTTGATATGATCTTCAGCCATCTTCTTCTCCCTTGCCGATGCAATATTGAAATCGTCTCCGACATCGCCTGCCTCCAACCCTTGGCCAGGCGGGCGGAGCGGACAGTCAGGCTCGCCTGTTTCTCCGTCCCGGCCAACATACTGCGGATTTTACGGCGGTCATTGGACCGCCGGTCCATGCCCAGCGGCCCGGCAGGAACGAGTCAGCGCCGCTGCTTTGATTTCTTTACTCAACATAAATCCATTTCGGAAAATCGACGTCACCGCCGAATTATCATTTCGCGGCTATCAGACCCGCGCTGCCCCGCAAAATCCATTGGACCCAGGTATCGCCGATACCTTTGTTCCGGCGACGACGTGGGTACGCCGCCATTGGCGCTGTCCTGCCGCGAGCGCCTCCGCATCAGCGTGGCGGATCCTCGGCTTGCCGAGAGATCCGCTTGACGCCGGAGCATACCAACGTATCGGCGATACCAACGTTCAATAGAGCCTACCGGTACTTACTGGCCTCATGGGCTGATGCTGTCTCGACGCGAGCAGCTTTGGTCAGGTTATGAGGAGGTACAGATGTCATCATTATCTTCAATGTCCACCCGTCGGGAAGTTCTCGCGGCATCCGCCGCAGGGGCTATTGCAATAGTTACCTCGCCGGGTGTCGCCGGAGCGATTTCGACGAGTGGCGGAACTGCTGCCATTCGTCCATTCCGCGTCCAAGTTGCAGACGCGGATCTCGTCGACCTCAAGCACCGTCTCAAAGCCACGCGTTGGCCCGAGCGCGAGACGGTGAAAGATACCAGTCAGGGCGTTCGGCTCGCGACAATGCGGGCTCTCGCGCATTACTGGGAGACCGAATATGATTGGCGCAAATGCGAGACTTATCTGAACGGTTTGCCGCAGTTCGTTACTGAGATTGATGGGCTTGATATCCACTTCATCCACATTCGCTCGAAGCATGCGAACGCGCTGCCGATCATCGTTACCCATGGATGGCCCGGCTCCATTATTGAGCAGTTGAAGATCATCGGTCCTCTGACAGATCCGACGGCCCATGGGGGTAGTGCTGCCGACGCCTTCGACCTGGTGATCCCCTCGCTCCCGGGGCATGGGTTTTCAGGAAAGCCGACGGCGCCTGGCTGGGATCCGATCCGGATCGCGCGGGCCTGGGGCGAGCTGATGATCCGCCTCGGGTACACGCGGTATGTAGCGCAGGGTGGCGATTGGGGGAATGCCGTTACCGAGCAGATGGCCCTCCAGATGCCGTCTGGTCTTGTCGGGATCCACACGAACATGCCAGCCACGTTGCCGGATCAAGTGTCGAGCGCGCTCGCAGCGGGCGGCCCTGCGCCCTCTGATCTGGCCGCCGACGAACGCTATGCTTGGGATCAACTCGACTTCTTTTGGAAGCATGGGTTGGCCTACGCGCAAGAGATGGCGAACCGACCGCAGACGCTGTACGCCCTGGCCGATTCACCTATTGGGCTGGCAGCCTGGATGCTCGACCACGATGCACGCAGCTACGACCTGATCGCTCGCGTCTTCGACGGAAAGTCCGAAGGTCTGTCCAAGGAAGACGTCGTCGACAACATCGCGCTCTACTGGCTGACCAATACCGCGGTCTCATCGGCGCGCCTCTACTGGGAAAGCAAGCTGGCCTTCTTCGCGCCAAAAGGCGTGCCTCTCCCCACCGCAGTGAGTGCGTTTCCGGACGAGATCTACACGGCGCCGCGGAGTTGGACCGAGAAGGCATATCCCAAGCTGATCTACTACAATCGTCTCCCGAAAGGTGGTCACTTCGCAGCTTGGGAACAGCCGCAGGTTTTCGCCAATGAGCTTCGGGCCGCGTTCGGGTCGTTGCGTAGCGCCTGATCCTGCCCGTGTAGAAAACTGCTCCGGTCCTCCAATTTCAGGGCCGTTTGGCGCCGTGGCCGTTCCACTTTGGTGGGGCGAGCACGGCGCCTCCTTACGTGTGTATGCTCGCCGTTGCTGGCTGGTCTTGGTCCACTCTCCGATCAAGCGACGCCAATCGCCAGCCGACGACTTGCATGGATGATGAGCTACCTCCCTGCACCCTGGCATCACGGGTCGTAAAGCGGGGGCTGAGTTTCGCCGAGCTGATCCACGTTGTCGTGCATCGGTGGCCCGGCTGGGAAGTTTAGGAGCAATCCATCACTCGTCGGATCGCAAGCGCAGTCGCGGCGGGCGGAACAAGCGATTGAACGGCTGACATGCACCCGACATACGTGCGGGTGATCTTCCAGTCATTCCTGTTCGCGAAGCGTTTGAGCGCGAGTCTTTCCGTAGGGGTAGAAGAGCTCCTTACGACCCGCCTGCCACGCGTTCCTGAGGTCCGGCGTGGTGATATCCCAATCCGGCCGGCATTTCATCGTAACCGCACGCATGTCCTGTCGCAGTTCTTCCACGGTGGGTCGCCCGAAGAACCAATACCCGTTGTAGATCTTGTAAACGATCAGCCCCGGTTCCATGACGATAACGTGAGGGATCATGGGGTTGTGCGCGGGATCCGTGTACTCGGCAATATCGAGGTCCTGCTGTACAACGCGCCGCGGGTCCGAGAGAAAAGACCAATGGGCGCCTACGCCGGAACGATATTCGTTCGTCTCCAGAAGATTGTCCGTCGTGATGGTTACAAGCCGGCAGTAACCCACTTCCATTTCACGATGCAGCTGGACCAGCCCTTCCGCCTGCCGGCGATCCCTGGGGCAATAGCCACCCCTGCCGAGGACAAGGACCAGAGGGTCGCTTCCCTGCAACTCGGAAAGCCTGCGCCGTGCAGCGGTGTGATCCGAAAGCTCATAGTCCGGGAAAATAGAGCCAGGTACGACATTGGACCGCATGTTCATCCTCGCTGACAAGTCGCAAAACTCGAGTCACCAAACTTGTAGACAAAGGAGATTACAAAGCGGGAGCGGGATCAAATCTATTTATACGTTAGTGTTGCCGATACCATTGAATGAGGTGGTGATCGTAACATGGAAGCTTCTGGTACGAAATATGGTCTTAGCAATACGATCCTCCAATGGTGGCCGCCCGCGATCAGCCACAAAATCCACACCTTGTCACCGCGTCAGCGCAGAGGCCTTTAGATGGATGCGAAGACGCCGCAGATTCGCCTCTCTCCATTCTCACCGTCGTGTTAGGGAGCGACTTTTCACAGCCCGCTCTGAATGTAATGGAGCCGGAAGTCGTTGGGAATTCGGACAGGTCGTGACGGCCTTGGAGGGTGATGCTCAGATCGTATGGTCATCGGCATTGCCGGCGAGGGGTAGTTCCTCTCGCAGGCCGATCTTATCGCCAGATCGGGACGGTCCCAACTGGTCTAAAATCCCCTCTGCATGCCGGCGCCGCCTGGCGTCGGCACGCGTCCATCAACTTGGGATGTCCGATCCTCCAGGAATTCGGGAATTGAAAAGCAAACGGTTACGCCTGAGCCATCATTCGCCTCTGCCCAAATGCGGCCGCGATGGTTCTCGATGATTGAACGACTAACCGAAAGCCCTATGCCCATGCCGTCGGCTTTGGTGGTGTAAAAGGCTTCAAAAATTTGCTCCATGTCCTGAGCGCCGAAGCCAATACCGGCATCTTCTACGGAAAGCCGGATGTTGCCGTCTTCGCCAAGCTCGGTCGCGATGACCACCCGCCTCGGGCGATCACTGACGGTCATCACGGCGTCTATCGCGTTGCGCAGCAGGTTCATGATGACCTGTTGAAGTTGGACACGATCGCCGGCCGCCATTGGGAGTCCGGTGGCAAGTTTAGTAATAAGTGATATGCTGTTTCGCTGAAGTTCTCCCAAGGACAACGCAATCACTTCGCGGATCGCCTCATTCAGATCCACGGGTTCCATGACGGCCGCTCGCTTGCTAAAGAGCGCTCGC
Organism: Mesorhizobium opportunistum WSM2075; assembly: GCF_000176035.2. NCBI lineage: Bacteria > Pseudomonadati > Pseudomonadota > Alphaproteobacteria > Hyphomicrobiales > Phyllobacteriaceae > Mesorhizobium > Mesorhizobium opportunistum. The sequence continues at coordinate 4,533,309 of NC_015675.1, forward strand.
AGTCGCGTTATCACGTCGGCCGCACGATTGCCGTCGCGGATGGTCCGGCGTGCCGTTTCGCGAGCGCCATTTATGTTTGGTGGGTCGTCGGCCAGCATCCGCAGACAGGTTCCGGCATTCGTAATGATGCCAGCCAGTGGCTGGTTGACCTCGTGTGCAATAGATGCGGTCAGGGCGCCCAGGCTCATGATCCGCATAGCCAATCCAAGCTCTGTTCGCACCTTCTCAAGCGCCTCTTCAGAGAGCCTACGTTGTGTGATGTCGAGGACCGCGCCAATATACTCCATCGCGCCAATCGAGTTTCGCACGCCATGTGCAATGAGGTGCAGGTGTTTGATAGACCGGTCGGACGTGATGATCCGGTGCCGGTATTCCAGGTCATTCTCACCGCGCTCTGCCCGTTCAACCATATCGCCTAGCATTGGCATGTCCTCGGGATGGAAGCGGCTCGCGATCAGCTGGAAAGTCACATGAAGGCCCGGCTGCAGATCAAAGATACGATAGAGCTGCTCCGACCACACCATCTCCGCTTTCGAGACATCCCAGGAGAAACTCCCCATTCGTGCAAGATTCTGACCCTCGGCTAGAAACGCCTCGCTGCGCCGGAGCTCTTCTTCGGCGCGTTTACGATCGTCGATGTCGGTCATCAGCACATACCACCGGACGATGCATCCATTGCTGGCTCGAAGTGGCTGGCCTCGGAGCTGGAACCAGCGATAGGTGCCGTCGAAACGTCGAAGCCGGGTTTCAAAGTCAATCCCCCGACCAGTCCCGAGCGACTGCGTTAGAGCGTCAATGTGGCGGCTGAGATCATCCGGATGGACCGTGCCGTTGGTCGCCCAGTGCGCGAATTCTTCCAGGGTCTGGCCAAGATACTCGAGAAATTGCTCGTTGAGACTTTCCGGTTCGCCATCTTCGTCAAAAATAGCCACGAGACCCGGAATCGTATTGACGATAAGCCGTGACTGGCGCTCGCTCTCAACCAGCGCTTGCTCCGCGCGTTTTCGATCGTCAATCTCAACGTTCGTCCCATACCACCTGACGATGTTTCCGGCTTCGTCGCGCAAAGTGTCGCCGAGAAAGAGGAACCACCGATACTCGCCATCGAAACGGCGCATGCGCGCTTCGGTTTCACCTGGACTGCCTGATGCGAGGGATGCCTTCCAAAATCGCACAAGCTCGTCAAAGTCATCTGGATGGATTGCAACCCGCCAGCCCCATCCCTCCGCCTGCTCCATCGAGAGACCGGTGAAGTCAAGCCAGCGATCGTGAAGGAAGTCGCAGTAGCCGTCCGGACGGGTAGACCATATAGCTGTCGGAATCGTGTTGATAATCTGTCTCAGGTTGCGCTCACTCTCGCGCAGTGCCTGGTCCGCTCGTTTGCGGTCCTCTATGTCGACATTCGTCCCGTACCATCTGATTATGGTACCCGCCTCATCTCGCAACGGGTTGGCGAGAAACAGGAACCATCGGTACTCTCCATCGTATCGACGAATGCGGGCTTCCGTCGAGACTGGTGTGCCGGATGCGAGGCACGATTGCCAATACTCAGCCAGACCACTGGCGTCGTCTGGATGAATCGCGGCCGCCCAGGCCCATCCCACCGCCTGGTCTTCTGTGAATCCCGCATAGTCGAGCCAGCGGTCATTGAGGAAGTCGCAATACCCGTCCGGCAGGGTAGACCATGCGGATGTCGGAATCGTATTGATGATCTTGCGGAGATTGACTTCGCTGTCCCGCAGCGCCTGGTCTGCGCGTTTGCGATCTTCTATGTCCACATTCGTCCCGTACCATCTGATTATGGTACCAGCCTCATCTCGCAACGGATTAGCGAGAAACAGGAACCATCGATACTCTCCATCGAATCGACGAATGCGGGCTTCCGTCGAGACTGGTGTGCCGGATGCGAGGCACGATTGCCAATACTCGGCCAGACCACTGGCGTCATCCGGATGAATTGCGGCCGCCCAAGCCCATCCCACGGCCTGGTCGGATGTGAACCCCGCATAGTCGAGCCAGCGGTCGTTGAGGAAGTCGCAATACCCGTCCGGCAGGGTAGACCATGCGGATGTGGGGATCGTATTGATGATCTTTCGGAGATTGACCTCGCTCTCCCGCAGTGCCTCTTCGGCTTGCTTCCTCTCGTCGATATCAATGTGCAGGGAGTACCAGCGCATGATGCGCCCATTTCGATCCTCGAGTGGAAGCCCTCTAATCTGAAACCAACGGTACTTGTTGTCGGCGCCGAGAAGTCGCGCCTCGACTTCATAAGGCATCCCCGCCTTTATCGAATATCTGAAAGATTCGACGACGCGCTGAATATCCGCGGGGTGAACCGTCTCCGCTGTTCCCCATCCCTTTAGTTCATCCTTAGGTTTGCCGAAGTATCCAGCGATATAGCTGTTTACGGCTTCGATCTCGCCGGTCGGCGTCAAAACAGCAATTCCGGCCGGAATGCTGTCCGCTATCAGTTTGGCGTCGTCTTCATTTTCGCGGACGGCCACTTCAGATGGCTCTTCAGCCGCGATCTCATAGGATTCCTTGGCCAGACGTCTCCTGTCACTCGACAGTTTCAGCTCCTGTAACCTCACGCCCGCTTGGTTTGCGGCTACGTTCAGAACAAGGCTGTCGGTCTGCAGTGGAAAATCGACCCTTCTTGACCCTGTGAACAAAACTCCGATGTCGGCGAGTATCCCCAGCCGCAAGGCCGCGACCGATATAGGAACGTCTCCTTGAAAGCTGTTCAGCAATGGCCAGTCAGCCAGATCAACCTCGTTTAGTCCGTGAAACTCACGGATGATCGCTTCGGGTGAGACGGCAAATTGCTGGCCTGCACGGGCCACTTCGACGGGTTCCTCGTACGACGATTGGTTCAGTCGAATGTAAGCAAAATCGAGCCTCAGCATATCGACGAGCGTATCGAGCAATTTGCAAACGACTTCGGAAGCCATGTCGCCGCTTAACAAGATGGGAACCTCAACCAACCTGGCTAGGTTATTCATGCACCGATACAGACGCTCAGTTTCCGCGCTAGCGCCCTCGCGTTGACGTCCCATGTTAAACTGTGATCTCCGAAAAAACCCCTGCCGGCGACGTTTGTGTCGGTGCCCCGTCGTATCATGTACCCGCCCTCCCAAGATGCTGGCACATACGCGCGAGCGAGTTTGCACCCACTCGGTGCGCTGGTCCATTATGCCTTGGTGTCGGCTCACCAACCAATAGCACTCAGCAACATGGAAAGATCCCGGTCGATACCAAAGTGCTATGGATTCTCTGGCTAAGCAGGGGCACCCTAACCTGTGGTGAGGACGTCATTGCAGGCGATACTGGCTATGAATGAGCGCTCTAAGCGAACTGCGAGATAATGATGACATCCGGCGCTCTCTTGGCTGAGTACAGAGAGCTTCCACTCCGCCTCAAAGATGCAAACAATATGGCCATGCTATGCGGCCTACATACCGAACTCGATCAGGTTGCCGCACTATTTCTCAAAATCATTTTTACCAGACGCGGGCCCGATTGTGCGCATTTTCTGCCGGAGCGGTCCTGGGTACGTTCGGCTTACCAAGCTGGCGCGGCGGTCGCAGTCAGCATCAGCGTGCCGGCGGCGGGGCGTTTTGCCTTGACGCACTCTGCCTCTTCTTTGTGGCTTGCGTTTCTTTCGCGCAGTGTGAGAATTTCGTCGAACAGCTTTAGGGGCATGCCGCCGAGTTTGGCGGAGAATATCGGAAGCGTATGATGATGGAACGCGCAATTATCGCTGTTGTCGATGATGATGAGTCCGTGCGCGAGGCGCTTCCTGACCTCATTGGCATGTTTGGTCACGGAGCCGAAGCGTTCTCCTCCGCGGAAGAGTTCCTGGCCTCGAGACTAGTCGATCACACCAAGTGCTTGGTCCTTGACATCGCAATGCCAGGGATGTCGGGGATCGAGCTCCAACGCGAGCTGACGCAACAAGGCCGACAGATACCAATTGTTTTTATAACGGCCCATGGAGATGAGCAATTTTGCCGTCGTCTGCGCCAAAGCGGGACAATCGAATGCCTGCTGAAGCCATTCACGGACACTGCACTACTCGATGCGATCAACGCTGTAATGCGCTGACCGCCCGAGCGGACGTCGCTCATGAGCCGGTCCGCCTCCAGCCCGGATCCCAGGCCTTCGGTCTTGTCCACGGATAGTCTTCCCGACCACGATGGCCGCCCTGAAGCAGTGACGCTTCCATCATAACGCGCTGGCACCCGAACCTCGCTGACGCCAAACGGCATGGAGCCCTCTTTTTCGATAAGGGTGTCGATCTCGCCCATCCAAAATCGACACCAACGCATAATAGACGTTCGTGTCGGCCGGGTGCATTCATGGTTCGGAGGTAGGCACGTTCCGCTAGGCGACGCTTCATGAGGAAGACCCCACATCCCATTCCTTTTGCGGGATCCCAACTTGGGGACATGCGTCATGCCTGTGCATTTTTCAACGGCGACGATGATGCCTTTCGTGTGTTGTTTCCCTTCATGCAGGATGGTTTCGCATGCGGCGACAAAATCATTCACATTGTTAATCCAGGCGAGCGCTGCAGGCATTTGCACCGACTAAGGATGGCGGGCATCGACACGACAACTGCGGAGCAAAGCGGTCAGCTTGAATTTCGCACCAACACCGAAGCCTACCTCCGGGACGGTCGGTTCGATCAAGACCGGATGCTGGAGGTGTTTGAAACGCTGGCCAGCGGGAATGCCGAGAGTGGATTTCCCCTCAGTCGCATTGTCTGCCACATGGATTGGGCCTCCGAGGTGAGGTCGCATATTGACGACCTGGTGGAGTTTGAAGCTCGGGTAAACGACGTATGGTCCCGTCACGATGACGCGGTTATCTGCGTGTACGACTTGGCAAAATTTGGTGGCGATACGGTCGTTGACATCATGCGGACCCATCCGATGATCGTCATTGGCGGCATCTTGCAACAGAATCCATTCTTTATGCCGCCTGAGGACTTCCTTCGCGAGCTCCGTCAACGGCGGCTGGGTCAGGTGTCGCCCGACAAGACGACGAGCTAGCATGGAACCTGCGCTGGCCACCCTTGGCGAAGAGATTCAACGGCTTAAGCGCTCGATGAACGATTTGGTGAGCCTGCTTGCTCTACCCGCCATTTGGGCCGGAGGAAGTCCTCCTCAGATCGTTGAGACCTTGCTTGACGTGCTTGTTGCCATGTTGCCGGTTGATTTTATTTATGTGCGTCTGTTCGACGCGGACACGGAATGGCCGATCGAGATCGCGCGGTTCGCTCATTCGATCGTCCAAGTAAAGCCGGAGGAGATTGGGCGAGCCCTTTATCAGATGTTTGGCGATGCCGCGTCGAAATGGCCGCCGAGCGGGCAGATCCATATTGGAGGCGTCGAGTTCTTCGCTGGGTTGGCGTTGCTCGGCCTGCAAGGAGAGGTCGGTGTCGTGGTCACCGGGTCGCAGAGCTCCGACTTTCCGAACCAGACCGACGGGCTTCTCTTGAAAGTTGCCGCAAATCAGGCTGTCGTTGCCCTGCAGGGGGCCCGTCAACTAGGCGAACAGAAGCGACTGGCCTCGGAACTTGACGGGCGTGTTACGGAACGAACAGGTGAACTTGTCGCGGCCAATCAAACGTTGACTCAGGAAGTCGAGGACAGGCGCCGGACGGAAGAAGCACTGCGCAGAAGCGAGGAAGCCCTGGCGGCAAGTCAGCACGATCTGAAGCTGATTATCAATACAATTCCGGCCTTGGCTTGGGCGACTCGCCCAGATGGGTATACCGAGTTTCTGAGCCAGCACTACCTCGACTACGCGGGGCTTTCAGCGGAGCAGGGGCAAGGTTGGGGCTGGACGGCTGCGATCCATCCTGACGACGTAACAGGTCTGCTCGCAGCGTGGAACACCTTCTTGACTTCGGGTGAAGGAGGGGAGGCTGAAGCTCGGTTGCGTGGATCTGATGGGAGTTATCGGTGGTTTCTGCTCCGCGCCAATCCGACGCGGGATGAACGCGGCGACGTCGTGAAATGGTATGGGGTGAACGTCGACATCGATGAACGTAAACGCGCCGAGGAAAAAGCAATTGAAGCCGAACGCGAGCTTCAACGAACGGTCGACGGCATTCCAGCCCTGATTGGGGCTTTCGCGGCCGACGGCACGCGTATTTTCATCAACGAGCGCGGACGTGAATTTACAGGGCTCTCAACCGACGATTTGGCGGGTGGTGGCTGGAGAAGCACGATCCACCCAGATGACATCGAACTCGAAGAGCGCAAATGGTACGAATGTGTCGCGTCCGGAGAACCGTTCGAGCATGAGTACCGCGTGCGTGCAAGTGACGGGACGTATCGCTGGCACATTGCCCGTCGCGTGCCGGTCCACGACAAAGCTGGAAAAGTGATCCGATGGTACGGCATCAGTCACGATATTGAGGGTCGTAAAAGGGCGGAAGCTTTTGTCGCCAGCGAAAAGCATTTGCTGGAGATGATCGCGTCGGGCAGTTTGCTTCGGGATGTTCTCAGCGCGTTGTGCGTTTTTGTCGAAGACGCTGCCCCCGACTGCTTCTGTGACGTCCACCTGATAAATTGGAGCAGCTCGACATTCGAATATGCCGTGGCTCCTTCTTTGTCTCCCGACTACATCGCGCCGATTGCCGGCATGCCGGTCGACGGCGATCTGTTGCCATGTGGCATAGCGGCTTATCAAAAAACGCAGGTGGTCGCAGTGGACATGGAATCCGATCCCCGCTGGTATACGTCGCCTGTGCGGCTACATGTTCTGAAGCACGGATACAGGTCAGTGTGGAGCACGCCGATTTGTTCCAGAGAGGGGCGGGTGCTTGCAACCTTTTGCATCGTCCAACGGAAGCCTGCGAGCCCTTCGCCGCACCATCAGGATCTCATCGCGCACGCCACACAGATCGCCAGCATTGCGATCGAACGTTCCCTTATAGAGGCAGCGCTCCGGCGGAGCGAAACGTTGCTTTCGGAAGCACAACGCTTAAGTTCCACCGGCGCGTTCTCCTGGCGGCTGGACACTGACGAGATCGCCTTTTCCGAGGAACTCTATCATATCTTCGAACTCGATCCGAACTCCCCTGTGACGCTTGAGCGCCTGCGTGAGCGAATCCACGCGGATGACCTCCAGTCGCTGTCTGCCCAGATGGCTCGGGTTCGCGCCGGGCAGAGTTATCTGGGCTATGAGATCCGGCTGCGGATGCCGGATAGCAGGGTCAAATATCTACGCACGTTTGGCAGGGTCATTCGTCATCAGGATGACCGCATGGAATGCCTCACCGCGGTTCAGGACGTGACGGAGCGGCGGCAGGCTGAAGAAGCACTTGGCAGGGCCCGATCTGAACTCGCACATGTAACCAGGGTTTCGAGCCTCGGAGTCTTGACCGCTTCGATTGCCCATGAAGTCAGTCAACCGTTGTCGGGGATCATCACCAACGCCAGCACCTGCCTCCGCATGTTGGCAGCCGATCCTCCAAACATTGACGGCGCACGCGAAACCGCCCGGCGAACCATACGCGACGGCAATCTAGCCTCAGATGTAATAACGCGATTGCGCGCTCTCTTCAGCAAGCGAGCTCCTACCGTTCAGTCGGTGGATTTGAACGAGGCGGCAAGGGAGGTGATCGCCTTGTCGTCGGGTGACCTTCAGAGCAGTCGCGTGGTTCTTCAGCCTGAATTTGCGGAGGGTCTGCCGCTCGTTGCGGGAGATCGTGTCCAGCTTCAGCAGGTGATCATGAATCTGCTGCGCAACGCAGTGGACGCCATGAACGGGGTCGATGATCGCCCCAGGAAGTTAATAATCAAGACCGAGCCCGATGAAGATGATCATGTGCGCTTATCTGTACGGGATTCCGGCACGGGTTTCGGCCCAGATAGTGCGGAGCGGCTCTTTGAACCTTTCTACACCACCAAGAATGAAGGCATGGGGATGGGATTGTCCGTTAGCCGTTCCATCATCGAGAGCCACTGCGGGCGTCTATGGGCGGCGGCAAATGACGGCCCGGGAGTGACGTTCACGTTTTCTGTGCCCGAATACTCCAGAGAGCGATCGTCTGTGCAGGATGTGAGTGTTGGTACGGCGTCCGCGGTCGGTGGTGTTCGAAGATCGGTGGGAGCGAGATGAAGCCTGCGGGTGCACTGGTCTCAGTTGTTGACGACGATAAATCGGTGCGCGAGTCCTTACCAGATTTGCTCAAGGAGCTGGGTTTCAGGGTGGACACGTTCGCTTCGGCAACGGAGTTTCTGGCGTCTGACAGCATCCATGAAACCAAGTGCCTGGTTCTCGATGTGACCATGCCCGTCATGACAGGCCCCGAACTGCAAGAGGAACTAGCGCGTCGCGGGCAAGAGATTCCGATCGTCTACATTACCGCGCAGCGGAGCAGCGCCATGCGGCTTCGTCTCATCGAACAGGGTGCGGTCGAGTGTTTATTCAAGCCGTTCAGCGACAGGGCCCTTCACGAGGCTCTCCAACTGGCGGTCTGTAAGCCTTGAAGGTGGTGATTGTTAATGCCGGTCCAGAAGGATAATTTGCCATGTACACGGGTGGAGCAGCTGAACTGGGCAGCGTCGCAATGTCGGACGAAGCATCCGTGGTGTTTATTGTAGACGACGACGTTTCGGTGCGCGAATCGTTAGAGTTGCTAATCTGCTCGTCGGGTTGGCGGCCGCAGACCTTCGGTTCAGCAAAAGATTTCCTCGATCGACCCCAGATGGCCCTGGTTTCGAGCTGTCTCATCTTGGATGTCAATCTGCCGGATCTGAGTGGGCTCGACCTGCAGAGTCTGATGGCTAACGAGCGTACCCCTATGCCCATCATCTTCATAACCGGCTACGGCGACGTACCAATGACAGTCAAGGCGATGAAGGCTGGGGCTATCGAGTTTTTGACCAAACCATTCGACGACGAGGAACTTTTGAGTGCGATCAAGCTGGCACTTGAAAGAAGCAAGAGCGCGCTTGCTCTCGATTCTGAATTCCAGGCCCTCAAGGATCGCCATACGTCGCTTAGCCGACGCGAACAAGAGGTTATGACGCTGGTTGTCTCGGGTCTATTGAACAAACAAATCGGCTTTGAGCTCGGTATCAGCGAGATCACAGTCAAGGCGCATCGTGGCCAAGCTATGCGCAAAATGCAGGCTCGCTCACTGGCCCAGCTGGTGCATATGGCGGCCCGACTGGGCATCACTCAGTAGAGACTTTTCACCGCGCCTGGCGCCTCGATTCAAACGACATCGCGCAATGGGAAGCCCATCAATCCCAAGGTATTGACGATACCATCGTACTATGGTCGCGCGCGCGATCTTGGTACATCTATTTTGATGGGCAAGATAGACTAAAATATTAATTGAAGATCGGACTTAGGGCTGGCGATGAGACGCCGTGGCGGATGGTTTTTACGTATCGGGATGACTTAACGCAGCCTATGGCGCCGTTGTTTGATCATGGCGGATGTTGCGGGTTTTAACATTGGCGAGGTAGAGTGGCTATGACGTATTGTAAGATTCAGAAGTCGGTATTGTTGTTTTCCGTTGTCGCCGTCCTGCAAGGGTCCGCGCATGTTTTCGGAGAGGAATCAAAGTTGCCCAGTGCTGCTGGCGCACCGCCTGCAGCGACACTGAGCACAACGACGGAGAAGATCCGACTGACACGCAAGAGCGAGGCCTACTGGGAAGTCACTTTCAACAATCCTCCACTCAATATCGTCGGCCCGTCCGAAGTCCGCGAGCTTGCAAAAATTGTTGGTCAGATCGAAGCCGACGGGAGGGTCAAGGTCGTGGTGTTTGACAGCGCGGTTCCGGGCTATTTCATCGCTCACTACGACCTACTAGGTCCCCTTAAGGATTCCACCGGCATGGAGCCCGGGCCAACGGGTATGCATCCCGTGCCTGACGTCATGGTACGCATAAGCCGGCTGAAGGCTGCGACGATTGTTTCAATTCGGGGGCGGGCGAGTGGCATAGGCAGCGAGCTTGCGCTCGCGGCGGATATGCGTTTTGCAAGCCGAGAGAAAGCGGTTGTGTCGCAGTTTGAAGTCGGCGCCGGCTTTGTTCCTGGAGGCGGCCCTATGGCGCGGCTGCCTCGGCTGGTCGGCCGCGGCCGCGCCATGGAGATGTTGATCGGTGCCGAGGGCTTTGATGGCGAACTTGCCGAGCGCTACGGTTATGTGAATCGGGCGTTGCCCGATTCACAATTGGACAGTTTTGTCGACGCCTTGGCGACGCGAATTGCGTCGTTCGACGGGCAGGCGATTGCCGACGCCAAGACTCTGATCAACCAAGCTAGCCTGCCACCGGATTCTGAGATGCAGCCGGGGTGGGACGCGTTCATCACTTCCGTACAACGGCCTGCGGCCCAGGCGCGTCTGAAGGTGCTCGTCGAGGAAGGACTGCAGCGGCCCGGGAACGTCGAGAGAAACCTCAACGAATATACAGCCAAGTATCGGTAGCGGTTGCGGAGACTGGGAATCGACGGAGCAACGTCAAGGGTTGTGAAGAGGACGGACCGTGACTCGCATGCGCAAGGAGACCGACAGTCTGGGTGAGGTAGACGTCCCAGCCGACAAGCTTTGGGGAGCCCAGACGCAGAGGTCTCTCCATCATTTTTCCATCGGCAGAGATTTGATCCCGCGCGAAATGATAACAGCTTATGCGGTGCTGAAGAAAGCCGCTGCCAACGCCAATCATACAGGCGGACGGCTCGATCCTCAAGTCCATCGACTGATTGTCCAGGCATGTGACGAGATCTTGGCGGGGCAGCATCAGGACATGTTTCCGCTCCACGTGTGGATGACGGGCAGCGGCACTCAGTTCAACATGAACGTTAATGAGGTGATTTCTAACCGGTGCTGCCAGCTGGCCGGGACCGTCCTCGGCAGTAAGACACCAGTTCATCCAAACGACCATGTCAATATGGCGCAATCGTCGAACGATTCATTTCCGTCCGCGATGAACATCGCGACCTCGACCAACGCCAAACGGCGCCTGATCCCGGCTGTCAAGCAGCTTGCGGAAGCTATCCGCTCCAAGTCCGAGAAGTGGAAAGACATCGTCAAGATCGGCCGCACCCATATGCAGGATGCAACGCCGCTGACTTTGGGCCAGGAATGGTCTGGATATGCCGAAATGCTTACCGACAACCTGGATCGGCTCGAGAGTTCACTGGGCGGCATCTATCGGCTCGCCCTCGGCGGGACGGCGGTTGGCACCGGGATCAATTCCGCACCAGGTTTCGCAGAAGCCGCCGCGTCCGAAATCGCTAGGCAAACCCAGCTTCCGTTTGTAACCGCGCCCAACAAGTTCGCTGTCCAGGGCGCACATGATGCCCTGGTACAGTTTTCTGGCACGATGCGCACGCTGGCAACTTCACTTTACAAGATAGGCAACGACATTCGTCTCATGTCGTGCGGACCCCGAACAGGCTTTGCCGAACTTGTAATACCGCAGAACGAGCCGGGCTCCTCGATTATGCCCGGCAAAGTGAATCCCACCCAGGCCGAAGCGCTAACCATGGCTGCCGTGCAGGTGATGGCCAATGATGTTGCAGTGGGGTTCGGCGGTGCCGGCGGATATCTCGAGATGAACGTCTATAAGCCACTGATCATCCACAACATCACCCACTCGATCACGATCGTCACCGACAGCTGCACGAACTTCCGTAGGTTCCTGGTCGAGGGTACGCAGCCCAACAGGAAGAAGATTGCCCAGGATGTCCGCGATTCGCTGATGCTCGTTACCGCACTCTCGCCTGTGGTCGGCTATGACAAAGCTTCAAAGATTGCGCACTATGCGATGGACAACGATCTCACACTGAGGGCGGCTGCTCTGAAGCTTGGCCTCGTTTCCGAAGCAGTGTTCGACCGCGTGGTTGAACCAGAAATGATGGTGAGACCCTACGTCGCGACATCCGCATAGGTGAGCGTTCGCTCGTCCACACAACGTACAGGCGGCCGCTGCCGGCCTGGCCAAGGCGTTCATCACCTTCAGTTAGTTATTCCCAGGAGGATATCCATGAGCACCCATCCTGTTGGCCTCGGCGAGGCCGCTCTCGCACTGCAGATCGGCGAGCCTCGGTTCAACGCAGACTGGAAAAGTCCCGGACATCGGTTCCGGCGCCTATTGTCAGAATTTATCGGTACTGCAGGATTGACATTCGTGCTGTCAGCCGGTGCAGCCATTCTGGTTTTGCACGGCGGGATAAAGGTTGAGCCCATCGTCACTGCCTTCATTCTGTCGGCGATTTCTGCACTATGGCTGGTCGCAGCGATCTATTTTCTCGGCGACATTAGTTCGCACTTTAATCCCGCCATGACATTAGCGTTTGCCTTGCGCGGCGATATGGGTTGGCCGATGTGCGCGGCCTACGTCGTTGTGCAGCTCATTGCCGCGGCGGCGGGATCATTTCTTGCTCGTTCATTCTTCGGCATCGAAGGCAATCTCGCGGCCACGATTCCGCAACCTGAACAACTCATCCAAGCGGTGTTCTTCGAGGCCATTCTGACATTTGGAATGGTTTTGATGGTGATCTCGATGGCAAACGGCCCGAAGCTCAATGGCCAGTTTATCCCTATCGCCGTGGGTGCGTACGTGATGTCGCTAGGAACCCTGGGTGGCCCCTACGAAGGAGCGGCGATGAACCCTGCCCGTGCTTTCGGACCCGACCTGGCGCGAGGCGATCTGTCCACGTGGTGGGTCTACGTCGTGGGACCGGTCGTCGGCATGATTGTTGCCGTATTGGCTGCCAAGGTTCTCCGAGGCCCAGCCAATGCTCAGGAAGCCCAGGCGGCTATGGGAACGCCGCAGGACGAGGCCTGAGTCAGGTCGACTATTTTTTCTCGTCCGTTGAGGACACATGTCTCACCGGCGTTTCCCAGCAATAGCAGCCTAGATCCTCGATAAACCTTGGGCCGAAGATCGACGGCCAAGAACCCTCCTGGCGATGACCAGGCAAGGCGCCGCGATCAAGAACAACAGGACAAGCGCGAAGAAGGCCTCATTGAAGGAAATGGCGATCGCCTGCCTGTCGGCAGCCTGCCGCAGAAGCGATAGCGCGGCCCTACCAGAGACAACACTGTCGAGGCCCCTGGCGGCAAGTTGGCCCGCCACGGCCTTCAGACGCTCTTCGAGGGAGACGTCGCCAATGGCCAGATGGGACGTCAGGATTGTCCTGTTATAGGCAAGTTGTCGATCAAGATAAGTTTGCAGCAGAGCGGTGCCCGTCAGACCACCAACCTGTTTGCCAAGAGCGAAAAGACCGATGCCGAACGGCAGGGCCTTGGCAGGAAGCCGCATTAAGGCAAACAGCGTCAGGCTGATGAACAGGAGACCCAGCCCAAAGCCGCGCAGGAGCAGTGGAAACTCCAGATCCACAGTCCCGCTGTCGCTTGTCGACCCCGACAGGAACCCCATTGACGAGGCGAAAAACACGACGCCGACAGGGGCCAAAGCAAGCGGATTTATTCCGCATTTCTGAACGCCGAGTCCAGCAACCAGCAGTGTGCAACCCAAGATTACTCCACTCGGCAAGAGAAGTGTTCCAGCATCTGTAGCCGTGAAAGCGAGAACGTTTAGGGCAAAGGCCGGGATGAGAAAGGCGCTGCCGGACAAGGCGAATCCGGCTACCAGACTGACGACAAGTGCGAAGCGAAAGTCGGGATCACCCAAAGGCGACGTGGGGAGGATCGAACGGTCCGATGTAAATTCAAATTCCCACAGCAGCAGGAGGATGACCGCCAGCAGGCCGCTCAGGGTGAAAAGGGTGATGTGCCCGTCGTCGAACCAATTGAACCTGCTGCCTTGCTGCGACACATACGTCAAGGATGCGGCGGCGAGTCCAGCTAGCGCGACCTGCGGATAGGGGAGGCGGATCTTGTCGCGGAACGTTTGCCTGCGGTCCGCCGCGAGCATGACCAGGGCGACGATACCCACCGGCACGTTGCTCAGGAATATCCAGTCCCATGACAAGTGGTCGACAAGCCAACCTTGCAGCGCTGGCGTCACGGTTGTCGGGGCCATGACCGAGCCCAGGGCTAAAACAGCTTGCACTATCGGTTGCTGACGGCTCGGGAAGCGCAAGAACAGCAGCGTCTGGCCTGCCACGAGCACAGTCGCGCCGGCAAAACCCTGAACGATGCGGCAGAAGTCAATCCAGGCAATATCGGCGGAAGAGATCATTGCAGCGGACGCCAAGAGAAGCGCGACCGCGCCGGCGCGCAAACAGGGCGTAGGCTTCAGCGCGGCAACAAACAGCGGCGCGACCAAAAAACCGGTCAGCTTGGCCGCGAGAAAGGCGATGTCGAAAGTCGCGAATTCGTCGCTCGTGGCATGTATGTCGCCCAGCATATCCAGGCGCCCGATAGAGAGCGCCGTGCTGGCGATCGAATCCATGACGGCGGTCAGCACAACTCCGATCAAGACCAACGCGTCGCCCAGCGCTCCGGGCTTCGCCACTAAGTGTCGCGGTTCGACCTGACGGCTCATTGTGCCGCACCGGGCCGCTTTCCGGCAACGTCGCCGGCCGGGTTCGAAGAGGTGGTTGCGGGATCGGTTGCTCGGCCCACCCGGACAGCAATGCGAGCTGAAAGTCCAGGAACCAGCCGACCAGGCAACGGATTGTGTGTAAGTCTTATCTTGACTGGAACGCGCTGAACGACGCGGATGAAGTTACCGGTCGCATTATCCGGTGGCAGCACGCTGAAGGCAGCTCCGCTACCCGGGGCGAAGCTGTCGACGACACCATCAATCTGAACACCAGGGTACTCGTCAATCATCACCCGAACTGGCTGCCCGATTTCCATTCGATCTAGCTGGGTCTCCTTGAAATTGGCTACGACCCAAACATCTTGTACCGGAACGATGTCCATCGCCGGGGTGCCGGGAGTGACATACCGCCCGACGCGAACTTGCCGGTTGCCGACGACACCGTCGATTGGCGACTGGATGAGAGTGTTGGCAAGATCCATCCGGGCCAGGCTGACAGACGCTTTCGCCTGAGCCATCGCTGCCTGGGCGCCGGCAAGTTGCGCCTCGAGCACGCCAAGCCTGAGCTTCTGCGCCAGAGTATTGGCCGCCGCGGCTTTATCCGCAGCCTCGGCTTTTGCGAACCCGGTCTGCGCATCCTGGAGTTTTTGTTCGCTGGCCGTTCCGCTCTTTTGGAGCGCGGTGTAGCGGTCAAGATTGGCTCTCGCGAACAGCAGATCCGCTGAGACCGACCGCTCCTGTGCCGCCGCTTGTCCGATCAATGCATCTTGCAGTTTCTGCGTTGCTTCAATGTTTGCGATATCGGCCTGTCGCGTGGACAGAGTGGCAATGGCTTGGTCAAGTTTCGCGCGGTAATCACTGTCGTCGATGCGAAACAGCAAATTCCCCTTGCGAACGCCGGCGTTGTCTCCAACCGGGACTTCCACCACATAGCCGGAGAGCTTGGGCGCGATGCTCGTTATATCGCCGCGCAGATAAGCGTTGTCGGTGGTTTCCTCGAAACGGCCGTGAAAATACCATTGCCAGGCCCAGGCTGCCGACAGCGACATCGTTACAGCCGCGACCACCAGGATAGCGACCTTCCGGGCCCGACCTATCGGCGCCCGCGTTGATGCAGGCGAGGCCACAGGACCGAATGCGCGAGATGCCGCTGGTTGCGATTGGTCATCACCCTCCAACGGCGGTTGCGCGGGTACAAAGCCTTCAACTCGGAGCATCTCAACGATCCAATCTCCAACATGTGGCTAGTCGACTTGCAAGTTTGCGTGGTGGTTCCCGGGATCACCGACCAGTCGCCATGTCAGCTGCTGCTCCGGTAAATCCCTTGGACCACCCGCACCACCTCCCGGCGGGACCGCCCATAACGACCACGCGGCCTTAACCTTCGGATTTGTAAGCCTTCAGTCGATACGAAGGCTCTGCTCCATCGCGTAGCACTGGTCCCAGATGAACACGTCATACCCGGCCAGTCGGGACTGCCACTTGGGCGTGACCGCATTGACGCATTTCACGACGACCCGATCGATATAGTTGTCGTAGACCGCCCAGAGGTTGCCCCTGTCTTCTGCTTCCATTTCTTCGCCGGGGGGTGTTGACTTCAGCGCAGCAGCGGCCGCGGCCTTCAGATCATTCATGAATTGGAGCTGGGTACGGACATCGGAATGCGTGCCCACGCGATTGACATGACCCCCGACAAGGGTCTCGAACGGCAACGTGTCGATATAGGCCACCTGGTCGAAGTAGCCGGGGATGTCCTTGGCAAGTGCGAAGCGACGCCAGGGCATCCAGCCGGGAAAGATCACGTCCACCACCATCAACACCTTCTGTTCTGGAGCATAGATGAAGATGTTGCCCGGCTCATGGGGACTGCTGCCGGGATAGCTCAGCTCAAGAACCTGACTTCCGACCTTCAAGGTATAGTGATCCTTGAAGGTGACGGTCGGTAGAGGGCGCCTGGGATCTTTCGCCCGTTCGAGCAGCCTCAGGGTTTCTTCCTGGGCGATGATAATTGGATGGCCGCCGAGATCGTTCGCGCCGCCAATATGATCCACGTGCGCATGGCTGTAGACCACATGTGTGATAGCCCGATCGGTCACCTCGGCGATCGCCTGGCGTATGTGAGCCGAGTACCCCGGAGGGGCGTCGATCACAACCACACCCGTTTCATACACCAGGAACATCGACTGGTACCCGTTGTCGGTGACCATGTAGAGGCCACGACCCAGCTTTTGGCTCCGGTATCCCTTCTTCGGGTCGATGGCCGGGGTTACGTCTTCCTTGGGGATCGGAAGGTAGTGATCGACGCGCGAGCCTATCGGCGCCAACGACGGCATGCCTTGGTAAGGGGCGCCAGGCTGTCCTGGCAAGGTGTCGGCGCAGGCGCCGCCGATTGGCGCCAAGCCGAATCCAATAGTGAGCATAAGGCAACCGGCGTTCGCCGCTGCCCTCGAGAGAGCGGAACGGTAGAGAAGCATAACAAATCTCCTATTTTTGAATATTGTTTGTCGGGGACGATTTGTCGGTAAATCAAAGGTTTTGCTGGTCTCGGATATCGCGGATACTTTGATTTCAAAATTCCCGTACGAACTCGTCACGATTGTGAGAAAGCGAAACTCACTGACCCGGCAATCCGCTCGAACCGATGCGATAGGCCGATTCACCTGGTACCTCGAACAACAGTGGCGGGCAGTGAGCCCACCACTGTCCGGTCGGAACGGCTTTCAATGGCCGTGGCCAAGAGCATTCAGATCAGCACAGAATTCCGCATAAGGTTTGGTCATCCCCGCGTCCTGGCATTCTCTTATCATCGCCTTGCGCTTGGCCATCGGCAGGGTTTCCAGGGCTGCTCTGAACCTGCTCCTCATAACCGGATCGGTATGGGTCGGACCCTTGATCGAACTGGTGTAGATAAACGACTGCTGGTTGATCGGGTCGATGACATCAAGTGCGCCGGCAAATGCGCTTCCCCCGATTATTGAGAGTGCAAACGCTGTGACGAGACATTTAGCTTTAATGTTCATGACGAATTCCTTCTCCTCAATGAGGCAGTCGCCGGATCGACGACCGCGATGACGATTTACTATTAATCTCCCCCGGTCAGAACTTAACCGGATGAATTGTTATGTATCTGTAGATCGTCGTAAATCTATTGTTCGATGGTATTGCCGATACTTTAGCATCGATCGGTCGGGAAATGCTGATCCGAGGTGCGCGGGCCGGATGCCGCGAAAGGATTCGCAACGATCGACCGTTCTTGCTCAGCTCTCCAATTGCGTCCCGCCATGTGCAGGAACGTCCTTGGCGCAATGCCAATGCCACGCCGCCTGACGGCCGATACCAAAGCGTCATGGACCTCGTACTTCGAGCGACCCACAATTCCGGTGCGAGCGGGACATCGTTTCATCTACGCGGGTAACCCCAGCGGCAGATCTCGGTTTTGTTCTCCATCGATCGGATGAGGCTGGAGTCATGTCAAGGAGATCATTGTTGCCTGCAGAGCGCGAGTTCCTTGCGGCATTGGCGACCGTGGGGATCGTCGGCGCCCCTCCCGGAACGCTCAAGATATGGATCGAAGATGACTCTGCGCGAGCGGGCGTGCGCCATGGTGAGGTGGCTGCTCCCTCCAGTCATATTGTGCAGTGGAAGGCCGCACACCGATACCATCGGGCAATTGATGCGGTTGCGCTGCTCTGCTCTCGTATTAGCGTTTGGGCGGGTATTGCCGCCGAACCGAGGGAGCTCGATCTGAGGAATGATGTGGTGCGCACCGAAGCCGCGAAAAAGCGCCAGGAATCGGCGGCAGTCGACATGAAGCTCGAGGTCGTGGTCATTCCTGTTTCGGATGTCGACCGGGCGAAGCGGTTCTACGGCAACTTGGGTTGGAGGCTCGACGCCGACTTTGCCGTCGGTGACACATTTCGGGTCGTCCAGTTCACGCCTCCCGGCTCGCCAAGCTCAATCCACTTCGGTATCGGCCTCACGTCCGCCTTGCCCGGTTCGGTACAGGGGCTCTATCTCGTTGTCTCCGATATCGAAGCGGCGCACGCCGAACTCGTGGCTCGCGGGGTCGACGCGAGCGAAGTGTCATACCGTACAGGGCCTGGACAGCCGGCGATCAAAGGCAAGGATCCGGAGCGGCGAACCTACAACTCTTTCACTTCGTTCAACGATCCCGACGGCAATGCCTGGCTGTTACAGGAAATCACCACGAGACTCCCCGGACGCATCGATGCCGATACCAGGTTTACCGCGCCGGCCGAACTTGCAGCCGCGCTCCGACGCGCGGCGGGAGCCCATGGTGAGCATGAGAAGCGGACCGGAGGACAAAGGGATGAGAACTGGCCCGATTGGTACGCCGAGTACATGGTAGCGGAACAGGCCGGTAAACCGCTGCCGACCTGAGCGGTGGTGTAGCCGCGCACGCGGGCGACAGGGACGATGCCCACGAACGCGTCTGAGGATGCGGGGACGATCATCGAAGTTTGTAGTGTTCCGGCGATGGAGTCGCTGCTCCTCGCCGGTCGGCATCATGGTCATCGGAAGATGGTATCGATGCATAGCGATTGTATTTTCCTGAATAATACACGCTGCGTACGTCCGGGAATGAAATCGTCACGGCTGCAGAGGATTTGACGATTTTCTCTGACTGACCAGAAAGTATTGCCGATACCATGGTGCGATAGACTTGCGCACCTCGGATATAGATCTTCCAATTGCTGTCCGTATAAAACACGACCGAGGAAGAAATAATGTCAGCGATATCGCTATCACCAACTCGGCGCGATGTCATTGTTGGAGCTACCGCAGTTGGAGCTGTCAATCTGGTGCCAAAAGCGTTGCGGGCAGCGGCCGGAGAAGAATCCATCCGCCCGTTCAGTATCCATGTCCCGACTTGGGCGCTTGCAGATCTCCGCAGGCGCATCAAAGCGGTACGATGGCCGGAGAGGGAGACCGTCAATGATCGATCGCAAGGCGTCCAACTGGCAAAGCTTCAAACGCTCGTTGACTACTGGGGCAGCCGGTACGACTGGCGCAAGGTGGAGGCCAAACTGAACAAGTTGCCGCAGTTCATCACCTGCGTTGACGGATTGGATGTTCAGTTCGCGCACGTTCGCTCACCGCACGAAGGGGCAATGCCCTTGCTTATGACCCATGGTTGGCCCGGCTCGATTGTGGAGTTTTTGAAGGTCGTTGGTCCGCTGACCAATCCGACTGTGCACGGGGGGCGGGCAGAAGATGCATTCCATCTCGTGCTTCCAACTATGCCGGGTTACGGCTTCTCGGGTAAGCCGACCGCGACCGGCTGGGCTCCGGCGCGGATGGCTGCCGCGTTTCATGAGTTGATGCTCAGGCTGGAATACACCGGGTACGTCTCGCAGGGAGGCGACTGGGGCGCGATTGTCTCGCAGTCGTTGGCCGTTCAGGCTCCGAAAGGTCTTCTCGGCATTCACATTAATATGCCAGGGACTGTACCTCTCGACATTATTCGGCATCTCCGCAATTTCGACCCGGCGCCGGCGGAATTATCGGACCGGGAGAAGAGTGCCTACGATCGGCTGCTGCACTTCTATCGCGACGGTTTTGGCTACGCGGCGATGATGAACCAGAGCCCGCAGACCATCGGCTATGCCCTCTGCGACTCTCCGGTCGCAATGGCAGCTTACTTCTACGAGAAATTCTCCGAGTGGACGGATAGCGAGGGAGAGCCAGAACGGATCTTCACCTACAACGAGATGCTGGATGCCATCTCTTTCTACTGGTTTACCAACTCGGGAGCCTCATCGTCGCGATCGTATTGGGAAGGCGCGCAAGCAGGCGGTGGCCCGTTCGACGCGTTTGACATCCCGAAGGTCCCTGTGGCGGTCACCGTGTATCCGGCCGAGATCTACCGCGCACCGCGGAGTTGGGGCGAGAGAAGCTTCCGCAACCTCATTTACTGGAATGAAGTGGATAGAGGCGGGCATTTCGCGGCGTGGGAGCAGCCTTACGTTTTCTGTGCCGAGCTAAGAGAGGCGTTCAGATCGCTACGCCGATCAATCTGAGGCGAAAGAGGCGATCCTCCCCCCATCGCCTTCGCCCAGTAGCGCGGCCGGGTCGCCTCCCGCCCGGCCGCGCATTTGAGTTGCAGGTGAGGCAAGAAGACACGGATCATTTCCCTGAGGAGGCTTGAACATGAATGGCATGCCCCAACAAATTGACCACAATCGCCGCCGCTTACTCGGCACGGCCGTTGCGGCTATGACTGCGTTCGAGCTCGGGACAGAGAGGCCTGCGGCGGCGAGATCCTCGGTCGATCACACAAGCAAAGGTCTCGCGACCAAAGCGGCACAAGAGTTGTTGGGTTCTTTGAGGCAGATCGACGCCGGAATGCTTAACGTCGGATACGCGGATATGGGATCGCGAACCGCCGCGCCGGTGGTCCTGCTCCATGGCTGGCCATACGACATCCAGACCTATGCCGGTGTCGCGCCTTTGTTGGTCTCCAAAGGCTATCGCGTGATCGTTCCATATCTGCGCGGATACGGCACAACACGGTTCCTTTCGGACAATACGATGCGCAACGGTCAGCAGTCGGCAGTTGCCCTGGACGTCGTTGCGCTGATGGATGCCCTCGGAATTGAACGGGCAATTATTGCCGGCTGTGACTGGGGCGCCCGAACGGCCAACATAGTGGCAGCGCTATGGCCAGAACGGTGCAAGGCCATGGTCTCGGTGAGCGGCTATCTGATAGGCAGTCAGCAGGCAGGCAGGCAGCCGCTGCCACCGAGCGCGGAATTGCAATGGTGGTATCAGTACTATTTTGCGACCGATCGGGGGCAGGCTGGCTATGGGAAATTTACTCGCGATTTCGCAAAGCTGATCTGGCGTCTCGCCTCGCCGCGATGGGATTTCGACGATGCGACCTTCGACCGTAGCGCGCTCGCCTTCGACAATCCCGATCATGTGGCGATTGTGATACATAACTACCGTTGGCGTCTCGGCCTCGCGGAGGGCGAACCTCAATATGAGAACCTGGAGAAGCGGCTTGCGCAGGCGCCCGTCATCACCGTGCCTACAATCACGCTGGAGGGCGACGCTAATGGTGCGCCTCACCCGGAAGCCAGCGCCTACGCGAAGATGTTCTCAGGAAGGTACTCTCACCGCCTGGTCACGGGCGGCATAGGGCACAATCTACCGCAGGAAGCGCCGCGGGCCTTCGCCGAGGCAGTAATCGAGGTCGGTGCGGGGACATGACTGTCCGACAAGTCCTGTCTGGCTACCTTTAGAGATCAAGGACGACGTCACCACTGGGCTGGGAACAGCAGATCAAGGTGGTGCCGCTTGTCGGCGGCTCGATTGGATCAGGCCGAAAGGCAACCGTTCCAGCCACAAGGCCAGTTTGGCAAATGTGACAAACGCCCGTGCGGCACGACCATCGCGTGGGGACGTCGCAGGCTTCAGCGAGTTCAAGCAGACTCTGGAATCCTGCCCCCCAATGGACGCTCAAGCCACTCCGTGCGAACGAAACCAGAGGTCCCGTGCCGGCCGATTCCGCAGGTGGATGGGGCCGCCGGCTCGGGGATGTAGCAATACCCGGTGTACTCGAAGGACCTGGGCCGAACGGCTCCGTATGGATTGCGTCTGCGGCGACACCCCAGGCTGCAAGCGCTGCGCTCAGGTCGCCCATAAACGCAGATGGCCCGCAGAGATAGAAATTCCCATGGCGCGGAACGTCGAGTTTTCGAAGCACCTCGATATTCAGGTGTCCTGCGGAATCAAAATCGACACCTTTCGTGTCCTCGCGATCGGGCGCGCTGTAGCTTACATGGCTGTGGCTGTGCGGCAGGTCTTTCAGCAAGTCTCGAACCTCTTGAGCGAAAACATGTTCGTTGCCACATCGAGCTCCGTGGAGCCACCAGACTTCCCTTGTCGAACCCGTTGCGGCCAACGCATGGAGCATCGCAATCACGGGCGTTGCACCCACCCCGGCACTTAGAAGCACGATTGGACCATCGCCTGGGCGCAGAGTGAAGCTGCCGCGTGGTGCGCTGACGTCCAGCACGTCTCCCATTTCGACCCGGTCATCAATGTAGGCACTCGCCACACCTTGGACTTCCCGTTTTACGCTTATTCGGTAGTAGGGCTCACCAGGTTCACTCGACAAAGAATAACTGCGCATAACGGCCGGGGCGTCGGGCGTCACTTGCAGGCGCAGCACGACAAACTGTCCAGGAAGCGCTGCTGTGAGGCGAGACCCATCAACGGACTCCAGGACCAGCGACATCACACTGATGCTCTCGCGGATCTTGTGCACCACACGCAGCGGGCGAAATCCTGTCCACGCAGGAGGTGGTTCAGACATCGGATCAAGCCCGGCATTGGCTGTCGTGGCATCACGGTCGTTGTTTTGTGCGAGCAACGCCCGGAAGGATCCCTGCCAGCCTTCGCTGAGCGCGGGTATGCGCAATGCTCGCTCGATCTGGCTGCGAGGGTGACTGGGCAAATATAGCAGCGCATTGACCTCCGACACGGTCATTTGCTCAGGGCCGTTCCCGACCTGGACGATTTCGTCTCCAGCCTCGACCTGGCCTTCTTCCAGGACGCGCAGATAGAAGCCGGGCCTGCCTCGCGCAACCAGCAGCGCGGCCATACGCGGCTCATCCATGCGAATGCCGATCCGATAGCACGTGACGCGCGGTTGGGTCACTTCGAACAAGGCGCTCCCAATCCGGTAGCGATCGCCGATGCACACATCATGGTCCGGTAGGCCATCGATTGTGAAGTTCTCGCCAAACTGTCCGTAGGAAAAATTGTTGCGGCCCAGCTCGCGTTGCCAATACTGGTAGGATTCCGATTGATAGACCAGAACGGCCCGCTGCTCGCCGCCGTGCCCTGCCATGTCTCCCTGCCGGTCGCCATCGACGTTGAGCCGTCGTACCTGGCGTGGGCCCTGAACTGATGTTTTCCAGACTGCGGTGTCGACGGTCCTTCCGTTCCAAGGAATGCCACGCGGCAAACCCACATTGACCGACAACAAGCGAGCCATCACTACGTCCTTTCTGCCAGCCACCACCAGCCAGTTGCGCTCGGCGAGCCCTCATGCTCAGCGTCAGCGCCCACCAAATGGAAACTAGCACATCGGGCCACCGAAGCGATCGACACCAAAGTATCGGGAATACCATCGTTCAATATATCCGGCCTTTGACCGCTGTCAGTACTCTATTAGTTGAACGCTGTTGATTGTTATCGGTGCAAGCAGCTGAATTTGGACGACGCAAAAGACTGTCGTTTCGGATCTCGGCTGGGTTGCTCGATTTCCCCCGAGGAGGATATCACGATGTCACATCACTATTCAGGTCCCAATTTCGGGTTCCCCAGTGCAGACGCACGCCTGGACCTCACGGATCTCTATGCCTTTACGAAGCCGGGGGACCCGGAGAAGTCGATCCTGATCATGAATGTGCATCCGTCCTCTACGGTAATCGATCCGGAGCCTACGACCAACGAACCGTTCTCGCCTGACGGCCTCTATGAGATCAAGATTGACACCAATGGTGATGCGGTCGCCGACGTTGCGTTTCGTGTCCGCGTCTCCTCCTTACAAGGACGGATGCAGATCGCCACGGTACGCCGCGTTGATGGCCCACTGGCCGCTGGGACAGACGACGGTGGAGAGCTTCTCTTTCAGGATGCTCTGGTGTCGACAGGCAGGGATGCACAGGTGACCGAGGCCGGTGGCTATCGTTTTTTCGCGGGCTGGCGAAGTGAACCATTTTTCTTTGACACCTTGGGTGCCGTGAACGACCTGCATTTCAGTGGTGCTGATTTCTTTGCCGACAAAGACGTCTGCAGCATCGTTCTGGAAGTGCCCAACTCCACGCTGGGAACCAAACCGGTTGGCCTGTGGGCACGCACGCTGGACAAGAAGGGTGAGGGCTGGGTGCAGGTTGAACGGGGCGCGCGCCCTCAGCAGGCCGTGTTTCTGCCCGGTGAGGAGCAAGGCGCTTACCTTGCAGGCGAACCTGCAGATGATGCCCGGTTTGTCGCAACATTCGCGCACGCGCTGGAGCACACGGGTGGATATGTGCCGGACGAAGCCGAGCGGGTGGCAAGAACATTGCTCCCAGACATCATGCCCTATGACCCGAGGCGGCCTGCGTCCTTTCCCGAAAATGGCAGGACCCTTACGGATGATGCCGCGGATGCTTTTATGGCCATTCTTACCAACGGCAAGATGCCGCAAGACGGGGTTGGGCCGCATAGCGATCTGCTAGCTGAGTTCCCCTATTTGGGTCCCCCTCACAGTGCTCACGATTAATAGCAGTGCCCTGTGATGTCTACGTGCCCCTTTCTGAAAGGAGACGCGTAACGACTTTCCATCTGTTCAACCGAAGGAGACTACAATGCGCGTGATCTCGACTTGGATAGTTCTAACCTTAGCCTTCGTGACGTCCGCCTCGGCGCATCCGGGCATCGGTTTGGGCGCCTCCTTCGCAGCCGGAGTCGCACACCCGATAAGCGGGCTCGATCATATCGCTGCTATGACGGCAGTCGGCCTATGGGCAACCGTCAAAGGAGGACGCGCTCTCTGGGTGTGGCCATCTACTTTCGTCGCAATCATGCTGGTCGGCGGCTTGCTTGGCCTGGCGCAGATTGCCGTCCCCTTCGTTGAGGCCGGCATTCTGGCTTCAGTCGTCATGCTGGGACTTATGGTGGCGTTGGTGGTCAATCCGCCGGTATGGGTCGGCGCCGCAATCGTTGGTGTTTTTGCGCTGCTGCATGGACATGCTCACGGAGCGGAGGTCGCTCATAGCGCGAATGGGCTGGAATATATCGCGGGTTTTTTGCTCGCAACGGCCATCCTGCATGCGGTCGGCATCGGTTTGGGGGTCAGTCTGCAACGCGTGGCCCCGGGTCCAATCAATCGCATTGCTGGCGTGATCTGCGTGGCCGTCGGGGCCGGACTGTGCGCGGGAGTTCTTTGAACCCGCCCCAGAGAAGAGTGCGTCTGGATCCAGTTAGACTGCCCTCAACCAGGACGGTCGAGACGGCGTGTGCGCCTGTAACGCGAGTACTGTCGACCGAGCAAACGGAGGAATGGAATGTCGGGTACAGAGATAGATGTATCTGCCGGCCGGACGAATTTTCCCCGGGATCGTCTGGCCCTGCAGATGTCGACCGCCGGCATCGTTCATGATCTGGGGAATCTCATCCAGGTCGCCTCGTCGGCGTTGAACCACCTGGGTCGAGACCCGAACATTGCAACGGCTCCGGGAGCGGTGACCGTAATTGCCGGTGCCAAAAGCGCGTTGGAAAGAGCTGGTTGCCTTGTCAGGCAAACCATCAGGACAGCCAGAGAAATCGAAAGCGTCATTGCGCACGCAAACGTGGCCATTTGCTTGGCGGACGTCCATTCCCTGGTTCGAAGCGCCTGGAATGAGAACATTCATCTCGAGATTTGCGTCGGCTCCAACCTTCCTTTGGTAACGTGCGATCGGGTTGGCTTGCAAAATGCGGTCCTCAACCTTCTGTTTAATGCGCGCGATGCCATGCCTGACGGCGGTTTAATCTCAGTTCGTGCCTCTGTATCGGCAAATTCCAGCCACGTGGATCTTTGCGTTGAAGACCATGGAATTGGAATGACAAGCGAGACGATGGTCCGGGCATTCGATCTCTTCTTCACGACAAAAGGCGACGGCCTTGGCGGCGTTGGATTGCCGATGGTGAAACGTTTCGTTGAAGAAGCGGGAGGGAGCATCGATGTTGAAAGCACCCTCGGGTCAGGCACAGTCGTGACGCTGAAATTGCCCGCGATACGTAGCGGCTCGATGGGCTCGGGCCGCTAGACGTTGGTTGGAAGGCTCAGCGATTACGGGCAGATCCGTGAGGTGCAATTATGAAAAAGTTGCTCGAATCTGACGGCGTCCTCCAAGTGAGTGGAGTGCCAGCCGAAGGAATGGCGGTATTGGAGCGTCAGCCCGTGCTCCATCTGCCGACAGAGCCATCTCTAATAGCCCGGTTTCCGGCCTCGTTCTTCGCCATCGGCCTCGGGACAAGTTCTTTTGCCGTCATGTGGCAGGTTGCGTGTCAATTGTGGGCGGCTCCCAAAGGAATTGCTGTAGCGATGGTGATATTGGCCATATGCGTATGGGTCGCTCTTTTGATCCTCTACGCCTTCAAGTTTTGGCTAGCCCCATTGGCGCTGCGCGCCGAACTCGCGGATCCCGTTCAGAATTGCTTTCCTGGCCTGGCGGGTGTCGGGATTATGCTAACCGCGGTGAGCGTGCTGCCGTTCAGCGCGACAGCGGCCACCATCCTCCTGGGCATCGGTGGGCTGTTCGCGGTTGGATTCGGGTTCTGGCACTCGCAAATGATCTGGAAAGCGGCAATCGCTCTATCGGACGCTACGCCGGCGTTGTACCTGCCTGTCGCCGCCGCGTCGTTTGTCCTTAGCATCGGGCTATCGGCACTTGGGCGATCTGAGTGGGCCCAATTGGCTCTGGGCGCTGGGCTCTTCTCATGGCTTACAATCGATTCCGTCTTGTTCTACCGGCTCTATTTTGGCGAGCCGCTTAGAAATCAGATCCGGCCGACCCTTGGGGTCCAGCTCGCCCCTCCGGCGGTCTGCTCGCTAGCCTATGTCAACGCGTCGGGTACCTCTGGAGACGTCTTTGTTCACTGTCTCATCGGTTACGCGATGCTGCAGGCAGTTGTCCTTGGCGGCGTGCTTCCCCGGATCGTTCGCCGCTTTTCCGCTGGCCTCTGGAGCGTCAGCTTCGGCGCCACGGCATTGGCGACAACGGTTGAAAAGCTGGCCATCCGCGGCGACACGGGCCTGGCTGGCGTCTTGGCTCTTCCAATTTTTGCGGCCGCAAACCTGCTCATCATCTGGCTGGCCGCTAGAACAATCATTCTGGCAGTGACCGGCTCATTGTTGCCAGCTCCCCCAGAGGGGAAAGAGGGGCAGTAGCCAGCTGCATGACGTAACGTCGATGCGGTGGAGCTACCCTTCAGAAGGCGGTTCGCGGGAATGACCCAAATTTCTTGACAGAGTCTTCGTTTAGGCGTCGTCCTTGGTCTCGAGTAGGCGGATGGGATGGCCTACAACGGCAAGCAGATCCTCGTCAGGTTGCCCGTTGATCGGCTCGTGGAACATCGTCAGCACTGTCTGTGCGTCTACGGTCACGCGTTAGCTTCATTTCGGAATCGAGCGGCTCGACGACCACGATTTGGGCCGGGATGCTGGACCCTTCCGGAGATGGCGAAATATTCCGACCGACACTGTGGAACGAGTCCGTGCCGGAAGGCCTGGAACGCTGCCGGGCAGCGGCAGCACGATGCGGTGATCGGTCGACAAAACGGGCCACCCATCGGTGCTTTCGAAGCGGCCGTTTAGTAGGTTCATCGCCGGCGAGCCGATGAATTCGGTAACGACCATCCTCTGCGGTGATGATAGAGATGTAGCGGCCGGCCGAGCTTTTCTATACGGCCCCCGCTCACAACCACAGTCTGATCGATCAGTCTATGGCTTCGATATCTGGTCGTGGTCACGTGACGAGGGTGGCGAGCCTGCGGTGCAAGCTCTTGATTTAGGCGCCCATGGGCACGCGCAGATTTTGCCTTCGGAGAGCGGTTCATCGGACAGGAAAACCTTCGGTCCGGCACGATCGACAGGTCCATCGCCACGCGGTGGGAGCGACCAGCGTCAGTGAGAAGGCCATGCTCTCGGCCACCGACATATACGGATAGAGCGCGGAGTTGTGGAACACCGTGGAGATGTCGCGCTACCTTGTGCGGCAGCTCGTTAACGCCCGCCCCCCATGCCCACCGTCCCGCGGGTCATGTTTTTCACACCAGGGATCATTGGCAGCGTCGATTTTCCGCACCCGTTGCGGCGGACGAGCACCACTTGCGTTCGGAAACGTCGGCCGAGACGCCAGGAAGCATCTCGAACGGACCATATGCCTCGTGGCCCTTGTCGATGGTGATGCTGGCCATCAAACCACGGCGAGCGCGTTCATGCACAGCAGGGGGTATGTCACCTTAAGGAAAGTTCGGGACAGCTGTCTTTCGCAAAAGAAAACTACGTCGGGCTGGATCGTGATCCGGGGACCTTTCGCCCAGGCTCTGACGAACCAGCCCGAAGAGTGGCTAACCGACAGCAGCCTCGGCGATGGCGACATCCTCTTCTGCAGTGCCGCCGCTGACGCCGACACCTGCATAAATTTTACCGTCCTCGTCGACCAGAGGGATACCTCCACCCATGGGGCAAAAGCGCCCGCCGCCGACCGTAGGCAACGCATACAGCGATTGCCCCGGCTGTACTAACGGCAGGATGTCCGCGGTGCGCAGGCGCACGAGGGCCGAGGTATACGCCTTGCGCTCGGAGATCTCGAGCGCGAAGACAGGCGCGCCGTTCATCCGGTGTTGGAGCACAAGATTGCCGTGAACGTCTATGATGCAGACTGCGACAGGGACATCGGCCTTTGTCGCCTCTGCCTCCACACGTTGGGCAACCGACTTCGCTTTGGTGAGCAGATCCATGGGGGATATCCTTATTTATGAGGGAGCGCCGTTACCATCGACAGCGGTCTACCGCGCCGGCAACTCGCCCAGGTGGAAAGCCAGCCGATTCTCGACGTCTCCCGGGGCCTGGAAGCCCTTTGCGGTCAGCGCTTTTATTCCTTCCTGAGCGGCGGGTCGGCCCAGCGAGGCTATGCAGGCTTCCCAGCCGGCGCCTAGCTCCACATCTGGCGTGAGACTGGTGTTGACCAAGCGCTTGGTTTGCCCGATCGCCCATTTGTCGAACCTGGAAATCCGAGTGGCGAGCGCGTCAACGTACGCATCGAGATCTGCGTCGGGCAGGGCTTTGTTCACGTAGCCATATGCCTCGGCCTGTTCTCCACGGATGTCCTCGGAGGTCAGCAGAACCTCCATGGCGCGATTGCGACCGATCAGGTGAGGCAGGCGGGCCATCGGTCCCCCGCCGGCGACCATACCCACGCCGACCTCCCACTGTGAAATGATGGCCTTTTCCTTGCTAGCGAAAGCCATGTCGCAGGCGAGGGTGATTTCGCTGCCGTTACCGGTAGCGCGACCTCTGATGAGGGCGATCGATGCCACCGGCGCGCGCGTCAGGCGCACAAGAAAATCCGGCCATGGCGGCAGACCTGTCGGCCCTGGCGGCAGCGCGAGCATATCCTCGATCCGCGCCTTGAAGTCTGAATGGTTGAGGAAGTATCCATCGACGCTACTGTCGAACACCACCACCCGAACGTGTTCGTCAGCCTCAATGGCGTCAATCAGATGTGTGAATTCTTGCACCATCTGTGGACCCATGACGTTGAGCGGGGCATTCTCGAACGTGACACGCCAATAGCTGGGCGTCCGGCGTGTCAGGCGAATCTGCGAGGTAGTTACCTTGGTGTCCACTGGAAGCTCCTTGGATGTTTACCTACTCTGTGCCTAGAAGATGAGGCATTGGCTGCTGGCCCGCGATTGGACGAACGTGTCGCCAAGACCATGGTGTCGGTCTGCCGGGGCAGGGCCTTTCCCTCGGTGATCAAACGGCACGCCCCAATCGCGCTGCAAACTTCTGGTCTGCAGATCCTCTGCGGGATAAGCGCTGCTTCAAGCGAACGCTTGGTCATCGCGCAAAAGAGGGATCTAGCGGGTGGCCAACCGAAGAGGCGATAGCGCCGGCCGGCGCGATTGTGAAATCGGTCTAATGCTCGCGGCCGACGGCAGCCGGCGGCGGATCAATCGCGCCGGCCCTGACGCGAGCAGGTTTCAGCGGCTTGGCACCGGCATCCTTGACGATTGTCAGGCCACGCGGAAAGAACCGGTTGTGATGCTGGCCGCGCCCGATGTTGATGATCGTGGCACCCTTCAGGTGCTTTTCCAGCATCGACAGCACGCGCCGAAGCACGGGCCCTTCAAACGCGTCCATCGCCTCGTCGATGATCACCCATTTCGGCTGTCGCAAGGCGAGCCTCGCCACACCCAGCAAGCGCTGTTCGTCATCGGCCAATTCATGATCCCATCGCCTGACCCGGTCGAGTGAGGACGCCAGCCGTTCAAGACCAATCTCGGCAAGCACCGCCGCGATATCGGTATCGCTTGCGGGCGCATGCCCATTCGCGTGATTAAGGACCCCGCGCAAGGTGCCCGCCGGCAAATAAGGCACACGCGGCACGAAGATGAGGGTTTCTCCACCCGGGAGCCCGATCTTTCCCCCGCCCCAGGGCCACAGGCCGGCAATGGCGCGGAAGAACAATGTCTTGCCGGCGCTCGGCTCGCCGGTGATCATGACGCGCTCGCCGGGCCGGATTTCGACATGCTTGTCGGTGAGCCTGATGCAGCCTTCTGGCGAGGCGACTTGGAGCTTCTCGAATGTCAGGCTGCCATTGGCGTTGTCGCCGAATTCGATGCGCCTTTCCTGATCGTGCAGCACATCCGTTTCATCGAGCGCGATGTGAAAGTCAGCGACGCGCATCAGCGTGGCGCGCCAGTCGGCGATGCTGCCGATGTTGTTGACGAACCAGCGCAAGGAGGAGTGAACCTGGTTGAACGCGCCGACCGCCATCATCAGCCCGCCAAAACTGATGTCACCAGCGAAATAGACCGGAGAGGCAACCAGGATCGGCGCCACGACGGTGATCCAGCCATAGGTATCGGTCACCCAGGACAGAGTGATCTGCGCGGTATAGATGCGGCGCATCGCGACCAGCACCGTGCCAAGGTCGATTTCGAGCCGCCGCTTGGCATCGGTTTCGCCATGGTAGAGCGCCATGGCATCGACATTCTCGTTGACGCGCACAATGGATGAGCGCAGCTCGGCTTCGCGGGTGTAGCGATCGCTGTTGAGCCGGATCAGCGGGCGCCCGACCAGCCAGCTCAGCCACGAGGCGATGCCGGCATAGATGAGCGCGGCCCACACCATGTAACCCGGTATCGCCAGCGAATAGCCGCCGACGTGGAAGACGAAGCCGGAAGACAATTGCCAAAGCACGCCGACGAAGGAAACGAGCAGGACGAACGACTGCAGCAGGCCGAAGCCAAGGTCGGTCGACAGGTCGGAAAGATGCGCGGCGTCCTGCTGCATACGCTGGTCGGGATTGACGCCGATAGCCCCGGCGTTGGCCAGCCTGAAGGCGCGCGCCGGGCGCATCCACTGGTCGATCAGGTCGAGCGTCAGCGCCTGGCGCAGCTTCAGCCGGAACATCTGGTTGAGCCAGGTCTGACCGATGTTGAGCACCAGCAGCCCGCCGGCAATCATCGCAAACACCATGAGCTGGTGCAGGAAGGCCGCCATGTCGCGGCGCGCCAGCGCATCGTAGAAGGGTTGGTTCCAGCTGTTGAGCAGCACCTGGCCTATCGATGTCGCGACGATGACGGCCATGATGACGACCGATGTCCACAGCAACCATTTGCGGACCGGCGAGCCGACCAGCGCCGCTCTGATTGTCGTCACCTGGTCGCGCAGACTGCTGGATTCCACGGCAACGGGCTGAACGGCCGCGTTTGTATCCGGTTCGTCAGCCATGGCCCTGTCCTTGCGTCAACAGCGTTGGTCAAACCAGATGAAGGGACTTGAAGGCATCCGGCGCTCCAACAGCCCGCGAATACACTCGCCGCAGAGAAACCGGGGACGCCGCGCAACCGCAGTTTTCATCATGATGACGTGGGCTTCATCGAGCGAGACGATACTGCGGCGCCTGATGCTTACCCCAAGCGTTATCGGCGACAGGTCTTCGTCACTTGGACATCGGTTTAACGACGCGTACACGATGCCGGTACTGACTGACACCGTCCATAGCACCTTGGTGTCGGCAAGCAGCTTCAGCGTCACCATTCAATGCGGTAGCTTTTCGGGGACACGGTTTGACGGTGAACGCGGCCAAATCCTCCTCGCGTCAATTCACACGTGAAGCCCAGAGTAAATGCATAGCGTCGCTGCGATCCCCCCACACCTTCGTCTGATTGGATCAGAACACGGCATTTCCTATGTCGTTTATCGAAACGACGCCGGAGCGCGGCCTATAGAGGGAAGTGAGAAAATGACGCAACAGTTGAGCAAGACAGCCGGTTCGGATCGCTTCCTTCGCACTCCGACAGATCTTGGTTCCGAGGCAACCCGCGACATCGCTGCCGGCCTCGCCGGTCTGCTTGCTGACGTGTTCGCCTTGTATCTTAAGACCAAGAATTTCCACTGGCACATCAGCGGTCCGAATTTCCGGGACTATCACCTGTTGCTCGACGAGCATGGCGACCAAATCTTCGCGATGACCGACGCGATCGCCGAGCGTGCGCGTAAGATCGGCGGAACCACGATCCGTTCGATCTCCGATATCGCGGGACGCCAGCGCATCCTCGACAACAACGCTGATTATGTTGATCCCCAGGGCATGCTCGCGGAGCTTCATGGCGACAACAAGCAGTTGGTGGCGGAGCTGCGTCGCGTGCACGAGCTGTGCGACAGCTATTCGGATGTTGCCACCGCGAGCTTGATCGAGGGATGGATCGACGAAAGCGAACGGCGCAGCTGGTTTCTCTACGAGATTTGCCGCGCCTGAGCGAAAAGTGGGCAAGGTGGCGGACGAGATCCTGCACGCCCGAGACAACCATCGGCAGGGATAGCGCATTCCGTTCCGCAGTCGGGCGGCGTCGATCCGTATCGACACTGCCGCGTGAAATTGGCTCGACTTCCGCCGACATTCCGATGGAACGCAGACCGCGATGCTGGCAGTTTCGTGTGCGGAAGCTAGGACGTGATCAGAGGGAAACACACACACGCAACCGATCCACGCGGGGTGAATTTCCACTGCGCAGAGCCGCCAATTTCCGCCGTCAGCGCGCGTATCAGCCGCCGCCCGCCTTCCTCTGGCCGATGATAGGCCGCGCATCCGTCGTCGCAGACAACACACCAGACGCTGTTGCCACTCCTGTTCAGTGAGACACGGATTGAACCATGTCTATCCCCCAGGCCGTGGCGTGCTGCGTTGCGGACCAACTCGGAGACAATCAGACCGACGCGCCAGCAGCGCGCGGCGTCGAGCCGGATTTCGTCCGTTGCCACGGTCAGCTGAATGCTCCGCTCGTCGAGGGAGGCGCGTGAAAGGCTGTGACACAGCTTCCCAACATGATCACCGAGGTCGATATATTCCTCAGTGATGGGCACGAGAAGCGATTGATGCGCCTCTGCCATCGTCAGCAGACGGTCCGCTGCGCGCCTTAACGCCGGCGCAGCCTCTCCCACGGAGGCTGCCAGCGACAGAATCGCGATGGCTTCGCCATATTCGTTGATCACCCGATGGCTGATCTCTTCTATAAGATGCGATGCCAGCGGCTGGCACGATGCGGATGATGGATTCGCGCGTCCTGTTAGCATGACCAGATCCTCCACTAACGCTGCCCCGCCTCGGGAACGCCGTTCGCGATGTTCCGGAAAAATCACAGCAGATCCCGCCGAAGCATTCTATTGAGCCAAGGTGTCGGCAATACTTTAGGAGATACGCCGCGAGGATCGGCGCCCCGCGTATTGGCGAGCAGTGCTCGTCCCCGTCAAATATTCTCGGCACTGTGGAGGCGCCACTCGCCTACAAAGGAGCGTAGATCGTCGTATGAATGCCGATACTAAAGTATATGCGACACCATTGGACGATGGCGCCTGACCATACTGCACGTACATTTCGTCTTGAACATGACGGGGCGCAGTCCAGTCGTCAGGGTTCAGTCTCGCTGAGGTCTGTCATGGAAACTGAACAGAAAGTGGTTGTCATCACCGGCGGGTCGCAAGGCATTGGCGCAGCGCTGGTCGAGGCCTATCTCGGCCGGAATTGCCGCGTCGTCGCTACCTCTCGATCTATCCAACCTTCCGACAGATCGGACTTGCTCACGATCGCGGGCGATATCGGCAACCCCGCGACAGGGCCAAGGGTGGTCGAGGAAACATTGCAGCGTTTCGGGCGGGTGGACACGCTGATAAACAACGCGGGAGTCTTCCTTGCCAGCAGTTTCACGAATTACTCGGCAGAGGATTATGCCCGCGCGGTTGCCACCAACCTGACCGGTTTCTTCTTCGCCACACAGGCCGTGATCGCCGCAATGGAACGTCGGGGTAGCGGCCATGTCGTCAACGTCACAACCAGCTTGGTGAAGCAGGCCAGTTCGAAGGTGCCATCGGTGCTTGCTTCGCTGACAAAGGGCGGAGTTGATGCAGCTACCCGCAGTCTCGCGATCGAATATGCCCGCAGCGGAATCCGGGTGAACGCCGTGTCTCCTGGCGTCATCAGGACGCCGATGCATGCCCCGGAGACCTACGAGAGGCTGGCGGCCTTGCATCCGCTGGGCCGCCTGGGTGAGATTTCCGACATCGTCGGCGCGGTCCTCTACCTGGAGGACGCGTCTTTCGTGACGGGGGAAACACTTCATGTCGACGGCGGCCAGAGCGCTGGCCACTGAGCCATTAGTCAAGGGAGGCTCTTCATGCCTATTGTTACCGTCCAGCTCACGCGCGAGGGCACCGAGCCCGGTGTGAACCATGTAACTGCGGAGCAGAAAGCAGCCATCTACAAAGGCATGAGCGAGGTGCTGCTCGACGTCCTCGGGAAGCCGCTGGAGTGGACCTGGGTCGTGTTTGAGGAAGTGGAGATGGAGAATTGGGGTTGGGGCGGGATGCCCGTCGCCGAATACCGCAAGTTGCTGGCCGCGAAGGGCGTTTGAGCCCTCATCGCGTTTCCCGAAAAGCATACTGGGGCTTCGGCCGAGACGGTTTCGTCTCCGACGTCGGCAGCCATGATGTGTGACACCGTCGAGGTGGAATTTCCTGTACGTCCCCGGCCCCGGCTGAGAAACGGATCGATACCCAAGGCCAACTTAAAACCCGTGTCGGCGAAGCCATACTAAAACCTGTCGGCGCGGGCCGTGGCGGCCCGCGAAGACCTCAAGAACTCTCTCAATAGGAGCCGCGGATGGCCGAAGTACGAGTTGAGGATCACATCTATACAATGCCCCCGCAGTATGGCTTTACCGTCGCACATTTTCTGACAGTCGCCGACATCGAACGCTCCGCACGATTTTATGAGATGGTCTTCGGAGGCCGCATCCTGAGCCTGGGCGATAGCAGTGGCGCGCCGGGATACATCCGGATCGCGAACACGTGGCTTATCGTCAACATCGGCGGCGGCCCCACACCTGACAAACCGTCGGTGACGCTCGGCGTTCCCCCAGATCCCGATTCGCTCAGCAGCTTCATGAACATCCGCGTTGCTGACATCCACGACTGCTATCGACGCTGGCAAGGCCGGGGCGCTGAGTTCATCACGGAGCCGATGGAAAAGTATGGGGAGACTCGCTGCTACATTCGCGATCCAGACGGCTACATCATCGAAGTGGGTCAGAGTAAGCCGCATGTCGTTTACGGTTAGTCCTGGAAGCACGCATACCTTCTCCTCGAGCCAGGCCTTGGTCTTGGCTAAGATGCTGAATGGCTCATCGCGGAAAATCGGACGGAGCGCCGTTCGGGAAATATTTTCGGTAGATCGCCTGGAACTTTTCGGTCTGCTTGAACTGCTTCAAAGCGATCGAGAAGGCGTCGATCAGAGCGGGCGAAACGCGCGCCTTGGTGAAGCAGACATATACATTTTGTTCCGCCACGCCACGGGACAAGATTGGCTCGATCTTTCCGGACAATCTCAATTTTGTAATCTCACTCATCCCGTAGACGAGGCTCGTGACCGCGTAATCGACACGGCTGGCTGCCAGCATGCGCAAGCTGGCGTCGGTGTCGTTTGTTGGGACCATGTTTTTATGCTCGCGCAAGAAATTCCACAGCTCGGGCGACACGGTCGGTTGTTCGGACACGCCGGGGATCGGTCTGCGGACGGCGACGGTGTGTCCAATGAGATCGTCAAGCGACGAAAACTTCAGCCTCCCGATGTCGGCCGTGCGCACGAACAAAACCCACCTATCCCGGATCAGCGGCTCGTTCGGAAAAGAGCAGAACCGCTGTCCCTCGGTGTGCAACGTGGCGAGCATTCCATCGCGCTCGCCGCGGACTACGCTCATCCAAGCACGCCTGGCGGGGAAGAATTCGAAGGAGACGTCCTGTCCCAAGCCGGCAAAGACCTGCCTGACGACTTCGACGCCGAATCCGGGCGCCTTGTCGCCGGCTATGCTCTCGAAGGGACCCAAAAAATCATCATTGACGAGCTGCAAACGCTTCGCCGCGGACGCTGGTTCGCCGAGCGTCCCGGCAACAGCGACAATTCCACACAGTACTCGCCTGAAGCCGGCCCATCTCGCCATTTGTGGGCGTCCCTTGCATTCCACATTCGCACCATAGTGTAGGAAGGCGAACTATGCGATGGTACTGGTCTCCATCTCGCGCGGCAGAGCAGTCATGCTAACATGAATTGTGCGAGCTTGTCGCCGCAAGGGTGTGTTTTGCAACCTGAATCGACATACGCCAGCACCGGCGGCGGCAAATCCGATCGCGGATCGCCGAAGCTGAGGCGCGGTGCGTCTGTTTGGCGCTTGTTGCCAGACCCTCTCCGCGGCATAGGGGGGCGCCTGCTTGTTCGCGTCCTAATCTTCAGCTCGGTGATCACGCTTCTTCTGACATTGGCGCAGCTTTACCTCGACTATCGCAGCGACGTCCAAGCAATAGATCAAAAGATGTCTGAGATTGACAGCAGCTACCGGCAAAGTCTCAGCGAAGGGCTCTGGGAGATGGACGGGCGCCAGCTCCAATTGCAGGTCGAGGGGATTCTCCGGTTGCCTAATATCCACTACGTCGAACTGCGAGAGACCACGGATCAAGCTGCCCCTCTCGTCGTAACCGCAGGTTCCCACCAACCCAATCCACCCGAGCGGCACGAACTCAAGATTTATTATTCCAAAGGCGACGCCAGGCAGTTGATTGGCATCCTCGCGGTCGAAGCCACGTACGATGAAATCTATCGCCAGCTTCTCAACACCGCGGCGACGATCATGGTCGCTCAGGCGATAAAGACGTTCATGGTTTCCTTTTTCATCCTCCTTACGGTCCACCGGCTGGTCACACGTCACATCACGGCGATAGGAACCTCGCTCAGGGGATATGATCTTCGTGGTTCGCAAGAACCGCTTCGACTCCAGCGGCGGCCGTCTGGGCCAAGCGATGAGCTTGACTTTCTCGTTGGGGCATTCAACCAGATGTGGACGGGGCTGCAGCAAGCGTATGACGACCTGCAGCTTCAGGTTGGATTGCTGCAGCGACTTCCGGTATCCGCCTGGACGCTCAAGCCCGATGGGACACCGGATTTCGTGAACCAAGTCTGGCTCGAATTTGCGGGCCAGACCCTCGACTTCGCGCGGTCGCATCCCGAGGCCTGGATGACTGCGATCCACCCCGATGATCGGGCGATGGCGGTCAAGAGCTTTTGGGAGGGGGTTCATTCGGGGCAGGATTTCGCAATGGAAACCCGATCTCTGCGCGCTCGGGACGGGGCATATCGTTGGCATCTCCAACAAGCCGTGGTCTTGCGCGATCCCGAGGGCAAACTCCTCAGATTCGTCGGTACGACGACCGACATCGACGACCTGAAGCGGGCCGAAGAAGCCTTGCGCCAAGCGCAGGGCGATCTTGCTCGCATTAATCGGGTGACAACCATGGGAGAGCTGGCAGCATCCCTTGCGCATGAAGTCACTCAACCGATCACCGGTGCGCTCACCAATGCCACCGTCTGCCTGCGAGGACTCGATCGAGACCAACCCGATTACGATCAACTGCGCACGGCCGTCAACAGAATGGTAAGAGATGCACAACGTGCCGCCGACATTCTGAAACGAATACGCTCACAGTTCGAAAGGGGCAGCCTGGATCGTGAGGTTCTCGATCTAAACGAGATCAATCGAGGAACCGTGGCCCTATTGCGCGACCAGGCGGCGCGATACAAGATATCGGTACGAACGGAGCTGGCGACCGATCTTCCTCAGATCGCTGGAGATCGCGTGCAATTGCAGCAGGTCGCAATGAACCTGATCGTCAACAGCATCGAAGCGATGAAGAACGTCGATGGGGTAAGAGAGATCGTCGTCAAGTCGCAGCGCGTCGACAACCACATACTTGTTTCTGTCAGCGATACCGGCCCAGGGTTCCCCCAGGACCTCGCGGAACAGATATTCGATCCGTTCTTTACAACAAAGCCAGACGGAACGGGCATGGGCCTTCGGGTAGCCCGTTCAATCATCGAGTCGCATGGTGGGCGCATGTGGGCGATCGGTTCCCACGGGCGCGGTGCAACCTTTCACCTAAGCCTACCCTTCGCGATTTCAGGTCAATGATTAGCCAGCCGGTGTGCAGCGGTTGGAAATGGGTCCGCTTTTTTCCCAAGCTCATTATCATTAGCGTCGGAGGCGGTCTCGCGTCGGGATGCTCGAAGCCGAGTGTTCACGACAGAACAAACGAGGCGTAGTGTATTGGTCTGCACATCCGAGCCGGCGCACACCTTGGCTTTCAAATCCAGCCGCAATAGACCTCGGTTGTTTACGAGCCATGTGCTGGACCGACAAACCTCGGCGTTCCGTGGCGTAGTAGCGACGGATAGGGCCGGATATAAATCGGATGATGGACAGGACAAATAGTTAAGTAAAACAAGATATTTACGGGATAGCTGCGCGCGCTTCTGGAGGAGGTCGGGGTGTCTGGATCCGCTGTGGCGCAACCTTGATCCAAGCATCTATGGGGTTCGAGTCGCTAGACCGCTACATCGCAACACCCACTATCGAAGAGGCGTTCTTCTGCTATCGGAGGCACGCCCGACGCGGCCAAGCAGAGGTCTGAGCCGACTGGCAAGAACAGTAAGCCCGCTGCCTTTCATGGCGGCGGGTTTTTTTGTGGCGGTTTATTTCAAAGACTTGAGTAGGTCGTCGATCGGGAAGGGGGTTTTGGGTGGGGGCTGCCGAGATGCGGATGCATCGTCCGTAGGTGGCAACACTTGTACAGGCTCGTGAAAGCGATCGGGAATGTCGCCTTCATTGGAAAGCCGCTCTTGCAACTTCTTTGGCGCATCGGCCGGTTCAGCTGCCATAATGGATAGCTGAGCCCATGCTTGAAGGGCTTCTTGGAAAGTTTCCTCTGCGCCACTCCCCTTCTCCAGCGTCATCAAGGCCCGCCTTCCGGATTTATAAACTATGGGTATGTCGAACCATTGCTGGCTACGTAGCAAAGTAAGGTTGGCGTCCTCGTCCGCCTTGGCGTCATTGAGCGCGACAAGAAAGAAGCCGTCCGAGATCTTGGCCGGAATGCCGATTAGCGGGCTGCCAGCATCCTGCTCGGAGCTTTTCATGGCGACGCGCAAAATGTTGTCGACACCGCCGCCTTCAAACCCGTCAGGAGTCAGGAAGATCATCTCGACTATGTGGCTTGCCGGCAGCGTCTTGTCCGTGTTGCGGCGGAAGGTCATGCGAAGCCGGAAATTTTTGCCCGGAATGGTCGCCTCCGCGCGGATCGCCGGCTCCCGAGGCAGATCACCACCAGGCGACTCCTGCACAAGCGACCAGATGACGTTCCCCGGGTCTGCCGAACCCTGTTTGGTGGCGGTGCGCTCTTCATAGAAAATTGCTTTCCCAACGCTCGTTGCGGAAATTGAAGGCGGGTCGGTTCTGCTGAAGGTAGATATACCTGGAGCAAGTTTGACCTCCGGAGATGGCACAGGAGCGGGAAAGTCTTTCACGGGCGGCCCTGGGGACTCTTGACGAGAGAAGTAGAATTCGCCAGTGATTGAACTACTATCCCAAGGGACCTGTGCTGATCCGGTTGCCTTGATTACATTTCGCCTTACCATTTTGAAAACCGACTCGAG
The DNA here is from genome assembly GCF_000176035.2 of Mesorhizobium opportunistum WSM2075. Taxonomy (NCBI): domain Bacteria; kingdom Pseudomonadati; phylum Pseudomonadota; class Alphaproteobacteria; order Hyphomicrobiales; family Phyllobacteriaceae; genus Mesorhizobium; species Mesorhizobium opportunistum. The sequence continues at coordinate 4,573,626 of NC_015675.1, forward strand.
GGAAAGCCCAGGAACCGTAATGGCTTCGGCCAACGCCTGACTGTAAGGGCTGTTGCCTCCCTCCTCTCCATCCTGAGCAATCCTACCCGGGGACGTCGAGTATGCGATATATGTTCCTGCCGGCGCCTCAACGGGCGCAAGTCCTCTGCTGAGCGAGCGAAACGAGCTAGCAAACGGATTGCTGCGGCATGCATCTAGAATGACAATGTTTATGCCGGCCTTGGAGTCATTCATCGTCTGCAGAAAGCTGTTTACACGTACAGCCTCGATATCGATCTCGTCTTCGTCATCCAAAGCGGCGTCCACCGGTATGAGATAGTTTTCGCCTTGGGCTTGGACACCGTGACCAGCGTAGTAAACGAGACCGACATCCACATTGTCCCGGCGAAGAGCTTTGCCGAAGGCGATCAAAGATCGCTTCATTTGCAGCTGATTTGCGTCCAGAACCAATTCCACCGAGAATCCAACTTGCTCAAGACTCTTGGCAATCAATGTTGCATCCGCATTCGGATTCTTGAGTGGTTGAACAAACTGATAGGCCGAATTGCCAATCACAAGCGCCAAACGCCTTTCACCATGCGCCGAGGTGGGCACACGGTTGATTGGAACGGCAGACCGACTTGCATCGCTTTCTGCCAGCACTTCTCCAGCCGAAAGTGTCCATGCGAGAATGATCAGCAGAATTGACGATCGGCCGATTATGAACAATCTACGCATCGCGGTGTTACCCAGCCCCGCTGAGATTAGCAGCTTTACACTGCGACAGATATATGGCCGATCGTAATCGAGGCGTTTTGCGCCGTTGAGCACGGGTTGGATACGTCAACTGCAATCCAAATCACCTTATTTGGTCTGGCATGGATCACTGCAAGCTTTCGCGTTCATATTCCCTCAAGGCTTCATTGAAGCGTTCGTTGAAGTCGTCGGGGAGATCGAAGGGAACCGTCCAATGAATAATTAGAGGCTTCTCGGCTGTTCCTCCATGATCGGTGGCAATCATTGCCACCATCTCATCAAGCTTCTCGGGGATCTCAGCTAACTTAGCCGCATTGCGTCCAACCGCGTTTGTCAGAACCGTTCGTATGGCTTCGCCTTCCTCGGGAATGTGCGCGAAGTACATAGACTCCTCGAAATCGACGATCACGGCCAAGGCATCTCGGATCAAGATGCAGACGTCGTGCATCTCTTCGATATCGGCGGGTTGCCCTGGTGCTCCCCAACTTGCGGTCAGCCGGTCCAAAAGGGCGGCGAGCGGGCTGATCAGCTTCGACATTACGTGGGTGCGTTCCGCAATCCAGTTAGGGAACTGGTCGCGTTGGATGCGAGACTGCGGGATATAATAGTGACCGGCCAGGAGGTTTCTAAGGCGCTTGAACTGCGGCTTGTTCAAATGCCTCATAAGTTCCGCGACAAAACGCCATTCCCATCCATCAGGTTTGTCGATGACAATGCGTTGAATGATTGGAGGATATCGCGAAAGAAAATCGAGGGACGCCATCTCCGTTTCGTGTCGAATGCGATCTCCGCGCGTCCCCAGCTCAAGGGCGACACGGTCCTCATGGTCTTTCCGCCAAGCATAGAGTAGTTCCGTAGGATACTTGGTCGCGTCCCGATCAATCTGCCCATGGCAATTTCGACAGAGCCAGATGCCATTCGTGATTGCCGAGCGCGTCGTGTCTGACATCCCTGCCTCGTAGCGCACGGCCCCTGGCTGTGCGCCCATGATATGCGCAGCCTCGCCAATGGTTGTCGCTTTCGCGGGATCACTATTTGGACCAACAGTCTGAGCCCCACAATCAGGATTCGAGCACTGGAAGCGTGCTCGTTTCGCAAGCGTGTCAATTGTTGATTTGGAGAAATCTGGAACCGTCATGATCGTTAAATATACAGCCACGATCTCGAACGCCATGTCCTTTTCAGACTCAAGCGGACAGGTCCCCCAACTCCACATCGGCGACGGAAGGTGCCAATCGGCTTAGGTCAAATCGAGACCATCGCGGTTTTAGAGCCCGGGAGCGACTGCCGGCGCGAGGCGAGCGGCGCTGCGATATTTGAGGTCTCCGCGCCGCTCGCAGTGGCCAACCAGCGCTATGTTTCGTGGCTGTTTACTCTTCACTGCATTCCGCATTGAACGCCTCCTTTCCCTTCGCGGCCCAAAGGCTCCGTGCATGCCCGCCCTCAGGGCTCCGCAACTTGTCGGCCATCCAAAGCAGAGCGCCGTAGATGGTAGTGCGATCGTCATTGGTCAGCTCGACGATGCCTGCCTTGACGACGAGACCGCCGAGTTCGATTAGATGTCGGGTGCGCTGGCGTCGCTCGACCTGCCATGTGCGCATGTCATGCCGAGCCAGTGCCGCCTGCCGGCGATTGTGGGCTGCCCGGTTGCGCTGGAGCGCCGCGAGGGTTGCGCTGAGATGCCGGAGCAGTTCGCCGTGAGCCGCTCTCGAAAAACATCACGCCACGCTTGGCCCATGCCTCACGCTTTGAGATGTCTTTCGTCTCGGCAATTGCGACCAGTGCGCCGGCCAGTTCGTCGGGGCTCAATTGATCGGCGCCGGCGGCGATCACCAGCTCGCCAAGCTGCTGCACCTTTCGCGTTTTGAGTTCCCGAGCTTTGTCTTCCAGTGCTTTCAGTTCGGCGTCAAAATCCCGCGGTTTACGCATGGCTGTCTCCATCGATTGTCGATGTCGCGATGATAGGGGAGAGCTCGCCGGAAGGCTTCAGGGTTGCCGAGACAGCCCGGGACGGGCTGGTCCATCCCGAGAATTTTTCGAGGGAGGGCGCGCTTATACGTCGTGCCGACGTGCGCTTTGACGTGCAAATGATCTGGTCGCGATGGCGATCTATCATCTTCACGTCAAGGTCATTGGCCGCAAGGCCGGGAGCAGCGCCGTGGCGTCTGCCGCCTACCGCTCGGCTTCGCGTTTACGCGACGAGCGGATCGAACGCAGCCATGATTTTTCCAGCAAGCGCGGTGTCGTTCATTCCGAGGTGATGTTGCCTGAGGATGCACCGGAGGTCTGGCGCGACCGTGAGAGGCTTTGGAACGATGTCGAGGCGTTCGAGGTGCGCAAGGATGCCCAGCTTGCCCGCGAGGTCGAGTTTGCGCTCCCGCGTGAACTCAGCCAGGCGCAAGGCATCGAACTGGCGCGCGACTTTGTACAAGTCGAGTTTGTCAGCCGGGGCATGGTCGCCGATCTCAATGTGCATTGGGACAGGGCCGAAGATGGCAGTCCAAAACCGCATGCCCATGTCATGCTCACCATGCGGTCCGCCGATGAGAACGGTTTCGGGTCAAAGGTTCGAGACTGGAATGCTACCCAGCTGGTTGAGCGCTGGCGCGAGCGATGGGCGGAACTGGCCAATGAACGCCTGGCCGAACTCGACATCGACGCCCGCATCGATCATCGCAGTCTGGAAGCGCAGGGCATTTCACTGGAGCCGCAAACGCAGATTGGTGCACCGGCTCAACGCATCGAGGGCAGTGGCCTTGACGCTGGCGGCATTGAAGCAGATCGCGCCGAACTGCATCGCGAGATCGCGCGCAACAATGGTGCGCGCATCATTGCGGATCCTCACCTGGCGCTCGACGCCATCACGCATCAGCAGTCGACGTTCACCCGAAAAGACATGGCGAAGTTCTCGCACCGCCACAGCGATGGAATGGAGCAGTTCAACGCGGTGGTAGCAGCCATCAGCAGCGCACCCGATCTGGTCGAACTCGGCAAGGACGGACGCGGCGAAGACCGGTTCACCACAAGGCAGATGATCGAGACCGAACAGCGCCTTCACCGCGCGGCAGAGCGTATCGATTTGGACGAGCGACACACGGTGAGTGACGAACATCGCGGGGTAGCTCTGGCGCTGACAGCGCAACGCGGCCTTGTCCTCTCAGGCGAGCAGGTCGATGCACTGGATCACATCACCGATGGTCGCGGTCTTGGTGTCATTGTCGGCTTTGCCGGAACGGGCAAGAGCGCCATGCTGGGCGTCGCGCGCCAGGCATGGGCAGCGGCGGGTTACGAGGTCCGAGGCGCCGCACTCTCCGGCATTGCCGCCGAGAATCTGGAAGGCGGATCAGGCATCCCGTCACGCACCATCGCCAGCATGGAGCATAGCTGGGGACAGGGCAGGGATCTGCTCACCACGCGCGATGTCCTGGTGATCGATGAGGCCGGCATGGTCGGCACGCGCCAGTTGGAGCGCGTGCTTTCCCATGCCGCCAACGTTGGCGCAAAAGTCGTCCTCGTCGGCGATCCGCAGCAGTTGCAGGCGATCGAAGCCGGTGCTGCATTCCGATCGATTCACGAGCGACACGGCGGCGTCGAAATCGGCCAGGTGCGCCGGCAGCGCCAGGACTGGCAGCGTGATGCCACGCGCGATCTGGCAACCGGCAGGATCAATGCTGCGATCAGCGCCTACGATGCGCAAGGCATGGTGCATCAGGCCGCGACGCGCGACGACGCGCGAGGTGAACTCGTCGAGCGCTGGGATCGCGACAGGCAGGCGCATCCAGCGGCAAGCCGGATCATCCTCACCCACACAAACGACGAGGTGCGCGCCCTCAACCAGGCTGCGCGCGAGCGCATGCGCTCCGCCGGCGATCTCGGCGACGATGTTCAGGTCCATGTCGAACGCGGCCCAAGGACCTTCGCCAGCGGCGACCGGGTCATGTTCCTGCGCAACGAGCGGGGGCTCGGCGTAAAGAACGGCACGCTGGGAATCGTGGAGGAAGTCAGCACACGAAGCATGACCGTGCGCACCGATGACGACAGATCGGTTCTCTTCGACCTGAAAGACTACGCACACGTTGACCACGGTTACGCCGCGACCATTCACAAAGCTCAGGGCATGACCGTCGACCGGACCCATGTGCTCGCAACGCCGGGCATGGATGCGCATGGCAGCTACGTCGCCCTGTCGCGGCATCGAGACGGGATGGATCTGCATTATGGCGGCGATGACTTCGCGACCCGTGAGCGGCTCGTCCGCACCCTGTCACGCGACCGCGCCAAGGACATGGCGTCGGATTACGAGCAGGTAGACCCGGCGCAGAGCTATGCCGAGCGGCGGGGCATCACGTTCCGACAGCGCGTGGTCGAGATCGTGCGCCGCATCGTTCCTGAGAAGCTGCGCGACAGGATCGGCGGACTACTGGACGGGTTGCGCTCGCCCGCAGACGGCGAGCCCACGCAGGAACGTGGACCTGGGCCGGGAAGGGAAAATGTCGGTGTGCGGATCGGAGATGAAGTCCGGACGCCGGAAAGAGATCCTTCTGCCATTGGAGTGCCGCGCGACAGGGATATGCCGGTGGACCCGGAAGCGGCGTTGCGCAGCGCTCGCACGAAAGCGCTTGTTCGTCACGCGCGCGCTATCGACGCGATCCTCAGCACTGGAAACGCGGATGGCCAGGGCAGTCTGGAGCAGATGCAAGAACTGAAGGATGCCCGCAGCGCTTTCGAGAAGGTGCGGCCCTATGGCTGGCGCGATGCCGAAGCGGCCTATGTGAAAAATCCGGAACTTGTTCGCGAAGTGAGCGCCGGCCGCGTCAGCCGCATAGTGCTTGCTCTCCAGCTTGAGACGGAAATCCGCACCGGACTGGACAACGATCCCGGCCGCCGTGCCGACCGTTTCGTGGAACGTTGGCAAAAGCTCGACCGTACGGGACAGGAGCAATATCAGGCCGGCGACATGTCCGGCTACAAGTTAACGCGCACGGCAATGTCCGAGATGGCCAAGAGCCTTGAACGCGACCCTCAACTTGAATCCCTACTGGCAAACCGCAAACATGAGCTTGGCATCAACGTGGATTCGGGTCGTCGCTTGGGCGCGGAACTGGCCTTCAGCCATGGCATCGGTAAGGGGCGGGGCCTTGGGATTTGAGACCCCTCCGATTTGCCGCCGTTTCCACTCCGCAGGCGGCTGAGGCGACAAACCTGATTGCCTGCGGCATGGGTTCGTCCTTCCTGTCCCAGCAGAAATCAGCAAGAACCAGTGAGGCGCAGGCAAGCTATGCAAGAGCCGGATCGTATCATACGCCTCAAAACCGTCCTTGCCCGGACCGGCCTGTCCCGTTCAACCATCTATCGCAAGATCGCCGAAGGCACGTTCCCGGCCCAGATCAAGATCAGCGTCAGTGGCGCCGGTTGGCGTGAATCCGATGTCAATCGATGGGTTAACGATCCAGTTTCATGGCGAGCAGGGCGTTAGCTCTGATTGCGAGACAAACGAACGCCAGCGCCGCCGCTGTTCTCTGCGATGAACTTTATTCCCGCTGCTTCGTCGGTCAGGGCCGCCGCAATCTGACGCCCGGATGATTGCCGTTAGTGAATTCCACACCCTCTGCCTCAAGAACGACACGGATTTTGTCCTGGGTTTCAGCAGAGACTGCAGCGACGCGCTCACTGTCGCTCTCACATCGTTTTACAGTAGGAATTGAGACGCCGGCCCGCTTGGCAAGCTCCGATTGCGATAGGCTGATCAAAGCTCGGGCCGCCCGCATTTGTGCTGCTGTCACCAATTTCTATTGATCCCTTTAGATCATTGCGCTATGATCCAAAGGTATCAGTGGATACCCTTGGCCGGTTGTCGAGGGTGCGGCTAGACGCAGTGTTGACGCACCGTGCCTAGCCTGACCACGGCCAAAGCTGTCTGGAGCTCGGATCATGGCTGATTCCGACAATACCACGACTTTGCCTTTCGTCATCGACCGGCAAGGCGATAAGCCGAAGGGGCCCGAACGGCAAGCAGTAGACCCAGCTTTGGGCCTCTGGAGCGAGTGGCGACAAGCTCGATATGCCTCATCGCTATTGTGTCGGGTGCAGCAACGTTTGGAGGCACGAATGATGGCCAATACCGGAATTCCGGCATTGACCTCAGGCAAGTCCTCGTCTTGGCGGATGTCGGTGGCCGCGCCGGAGGCGAGCGCCGAATATGCGGTGGCTCGCGAGGCAGAGGTCTTTGCGATGACCGAGGCACTCAAATTTCAAGATGCTATCCCCAGTGTTGCTGCTCTGTCGCTCGCTGGGATCATCGCGAAACTGGACATGATTGTTGGTGCCGACCGGGACATCGGCGATCCGACGGATTTTCCATGGCCGCACATTGCGTCCGTATTGCGCGACCTCAAGGCACGTGCGGGCGATCTGCCAGCCTATCGATCGGGCCGCACCGCTACCCGTGCTGACGTGGAGAGATATTGGAACGAAGCCATCAAGCTCGTGACGGCGCTTTCGTACGAGGAATCCCAGCGGAATGGTCCTGTTTTGTGAACCTCCCGTAGCTGCATATGACGCGGGCCTCCAGGCTACGGCATCACTCCCCGAGAATGCTGCGGATTGGAGCAGGTGGGAAAAAGCTCGGCCACGTCGAGCAACGAGCTCGTAGTATACGCTGTGGCGAAATCACCACGCCGTCCAACCTCGTCATGTGGGCGCATGACCGATGCGCACGCTGAGGCATGCCATTGCACGATTGATGGGGCGCGTCTCTTTGCACGTCGCAGGTCTTCGCGATGCTAGCTTTCGTGAAGCCGAACGGCCGATCGACTTTGGCAGCAGCATCGTGGTGCCGCCTTCACCCTGGCCGCTGGGCTCATGATCTCGTGGTCGCCTGGCACGTGAGCTGCAGCGGTATTGATCAACTTCTGCAGAGTGCGCCGTGTCAGCATCCAGGGGCGATGAAATACTTCGACCGCAACCTAAGCCTAAGAACGCGTACTCCCGCCAACTATGCAGCCTTCGCCGCGTGGATAGTGTGGAGCATTTCCGGCTTGAGGTGCGTATAGCGCCGCAACATCTTCCAGTCCTTGTGCCCCGTGACCAGCGCTACCTGTTCGATTGTGAACCCAGCTTCAAAAAGGCGGCTCGTTCCTTCGTGCCGCAAGTCGTGAAAATGAAGGTCGTGGATGCTCAGGTCAGCGCACCCTCGACGGAAGGCGGTCCCGACTGACCTATGATTGAATGGGAAAATTCGATCATCGTCATTGCTTCGCTTTGCCCGCTGCTCCTCAACAATGGCCCACGCATCGTATCCAGTTGCCGCAAATAGCGGTATGCGCTGATTGTTGCCCTTTTTGTTGCGTGGGTCTTTCCGGTCGCGGATGAGAAGCATCCGCGTTCGAGACTCCAGATCGGACCAACGCGCCTTGCAAATTTCCTCCTGACGCATCGCGGTTGCAACGGCGAAACGTATGATCCGGCCAACCGGCGTTTTCTGAAGAGGGTTTGATTCGAAGTGTGCGATGAGCCTGTCGAGTTCATCCTGGGTGGGCCGCCTGTCGCGCTCACACCCCTTGCCGACAAGACCGAGGCGCTTAAGTGCCATACGCGCGAAATCTACGGGTTCGACCTTCACCGGTAGACCGTGGACGGCCGCAGCATGAGACAGGACAAGTTTTATGAAGCCGATGTCTATGCCTAGCGTCATCGGTCCAGCGCCTTGGGCGGCCCGATCACGACCGAAGCGAATGAGCCGTTCTCGATCGAGTGCAGAAATGTTGCATTTGCCAAGATGCCTTTGCAGCATATCGAGGGCCGCGGCCTTGGAGCGGCGAGGGGACTTGCCTACATCGCACATGTCGTCGATATGAAGGTCGATGAGTTCGCCGAAGGTCTTCAGGCGCGCTACACGGGACTTGGTCGGCGTCTCACCGCGATCGACCTGGCGCTCGGTTTCGGTTGCCCATCGCCGTGCGTCGTCCCGGCGCAGGAAGGTCTCGCTGACGTAGCGACCCTTGCGACGGACTTGGACACGCCAGGAACCGGACGAGAGCTTTGTGTAGGTGGCCATTTTTTCGTGTGCGCTCCGTGTGCACTGAGAGATCGAAACGTGGCGAAAAGGGTCGTATTCTGGCGTAAAGTGGCGTAGCGGCCATGGCGACTAACGAATTGATGTTAAAGAAAAAATGCTGAAATATCAAGAGCATAGACTGGCTTTGGCGCCGATGATGGACTGGACGGACCGGCATTGCCGCTTCTTCCATCGCCAGCTGACGACCTGTGCGCTGCTCTACACCGAGATGGTGGTGGCCGACGCGGTCATCCAGGGCGCGCGCGATCGGCTGCTTGGCTTCGATCAGGCGGAACATCCGGTCGCCCTCCAGCTCGGCGGCTCCGACCCCGCGAAACTTGCCGAGGCGGCGCGCATTGGCGAAGCGTTCGGCTATGACGAGATCAATCTCAATGTCGGCTGTCCGTCGGACCGCGTCCAGTCAGGTACGTTCGGCGCCTGTCTGATGAAAGTGCCCGACCTTGTCGCCGACTGCGTCGCGGCCATGAAAGCGACGGTGAAGATCCCCGTCACCGTGAAATGCCGCATCGGCGTCGACGAACAGGATCCCGAACCGGCGCTCGATGCGCTGGCGAACGGGGTTTTCGAAGCCGGTACCGACGCCTTGTGGGTGCATGCGCGCAAGGCCTGGCTGGAAGGGTTGAGCCCGAAGGAAAACCGCGACATCCCGCCGCTCGACTACAACAGGGTCTATCGGCTGAAGGCCGGAAAACCGAACAAATTCATTGGGATCAATGGCGGAATTCAGTCGCTTGACGAAGCGCGTGGGCATCTCGATCATGTCGACGGCGCCATGCTTGGCCGCGCCGCCTACCACACACCAGGTATTCTGGCTGGCGTCGATGCCGCGTTCTACGGCACTGAGCCAGCGGCATTCGATTTCGCCGCCCTGATCGATGCGATGGCGGACTATGCGGCGCGCCATATAGAACAGGGTGGGCGGCTTGGCCATGTCACCCGCCACATGGTCGGGCTGTTCCACGGACTGCCCGGCGCGCGCCGCTACCGCCAGATTCTATCGACCGACGCGACCCGGCCCGGCGCCGGGCCGGACGTGCTGAAGACGGCTTTCGCGGCTGTGGTATTCGGCGGAGCGGCGGCGGAAGCGGCCTGAAGCACCTCAGTCCCGGAGGACCATGCGGTCGCCGCGCACGTCGAAGCCCGACAGCGAGCCGATGAAGTTCATGCCGAGCAGGCTCTGGCTGAGCATGCCGGGTGCCGCCACCATCACCGACATGTCCTTGCGCACGATGCCGCCGATCGCCACCTCGTTGGTCTTGACGGCTGCGGCGCGCGCCATGCCGTTGGCGGTCGAAACCGGTATCGTGTAGTTGAGCACCGCCGGATTGAAGCCAGCGGCTTGCGCGTCCTGCGACGTCAACACGGTGCTGGTCGCGCCGGTGTCGACCACGGCGCGGACCGGGTTGCCGTTGATCAGGATGCGCGCTTCGAAGTGGCCATTGTCGGCCTTGTCGAGGGTCACGGTGGCGTGGCCGTCTTCGACGCCGAGCGCCAGCGGACTGCCGGGAACGAGGCCCGCGGTCACCCGGCTGGCAACGTCCTGCAGTTCGTAGCGATACTGATAGCCGGCGATCAGCGCGAGCACGATTGCCACCCAGGCGCCAAGATTGCGGGCCATGTCGCCCAACGGGCGGCCCGACCGCAGCAGGCCGGCGCCGATAAGGGCACCGAAGGCGCCAAGCCAGATCAGCCGGCCGAAATCGTCATTGTCGACGCCGAGCGTGCTGCCGGCGGAATCGTTGAGCATGAGCAGGACTGCCCCCATGCCGATCACGGCCATCAGAATCCAGAACAGCCGGCCCATCCGTGCCTCGTCAAACCAAAGAGTTAGAGCAGTTCGCCGTTTCCGTGAAACGATCAACTGCTTAGAGTGCGTCGCGTTCGCGCGCCATGCGGGTGCGGCGCGTTTCCCGGCGCGGCCGGCGCTCGACCGTTTCCAGCCGGGCCGGCAGTTCGGCCATCACGCTGCGGCGCGTTTCCGGCGTCATCCCCATCCAGGCACCGATTTCCTCGCGCGTGCGGCCGCAGCCGAAGCAGAAGCCGGTCTTCATGTCGATCGAGCAGACGAGGATGCACGGGGATTCGATGGCCGTCATGACTTTCTCTTGAGGTTTCCGCTCGGAATCCCTCGTTCCATCTCCACATGGTGCAACGGCAAAGCCAATGCAAGCCCTCGCGATCGCGCCCTCCGCCGCCGTCTTTGCGGCAATCAAGCAAGAAGGACGATCGGGCAAGAAGGGCGACCGGGCAAGAAGGACGATCGAGAGGTTGTGCCGATCACGCAAGGCAGCTATGCCGCTCACCACCTCCAGGAACGATTGCTCCCGACATGACCAGCGCACTGCCTTTCGACGATTTTCGCAACCTGCTCGCCAACCTGCCGGCAGCCGACATGACTGCCCAAGCACGCGTACGCACGCTGTTCGCCAAAGCCGACAAACCGGGGAATTCGCTTGGCCGTATAGAGGACGTCGCCGCGTGGCTTGCGGCCTGGAGCGGCCGGGCTCCGCCCGCCGTGACAAGGCCGCTGATGGCGGTCTTTGCCGGCAATCATGGGGTTGTCAGGCAGGGTATTTCGCCGCGTCCGGTGGCGGCGACCGCCAACGCGGTCGAGCTTTGCGCGGCCGGCGGTGCCGCGATCAACCAGATCTGCATTGCCAACGACCTCGGGCTGAAAGTGTTCGATCTTGCCCTGCACATCCCGACCGGCGACATCACCGAGGACGCAGCGCTCGACGAGCGCGGCTGCGCAGCCACAATGGCCTTCGGCATGGAAGCGATTGCCGGCGGCACCGACCTGCTTTGCCTCGGCGATCTGGGCGTCGGCAATTCGACCGTCGCCGCGGCCTTGCTCGCCGCGCTGTTCGGGGGCAGGGGTGCCGACTGGATCGGCCCGGGGTCCGGCGCCGATGCGGCGATGCAGGCCCGCAAGGCGGACGTCGTCGATGCGGCGCTGGCCTTTCACGCCGGCCATCTCGAAGACCCGTTGGAGGTGCTGCGCCGGGTCGGCGGCCGCGAGTTCGCGGCGATGGCCGGCGCCATCCTCGCCGCGAGGATGCAGAATATCCCCGTGCTGCTCGACGGCTTTGCCGCGACGGCCGCCGCGGCGGTGCTGCATGCCGCGAACCCTTCGGCAATAGACCATTGTCTTCTCGCCAGCCTGTCGCCGGAGCCGGGCCACGCCCAGGCCGCCGAGCGGCTCGGCCTTCGGCCGCTGCTCGACTGGGGCATAAGCCACGGCGAAGGGGCAGGGGCGGCCCTTGGCGCAGGCCTGGTCAAGGCGGCGGCATTGACCAGCTCGGGCATGGCGGCGGCTGTTCGGGGCTAGCGCCGTTCGGTCCTCGGCGAGTCAACGCCTGAAATTGGGGATGCGGTAGACGACCGAGGCATATTTCAGATTGGAGCGGGTCTCGACCACACGGCCGCCAAGGCGTTCCGCGATTCTTCTGCTCGCCACGTTCTCTTCGGCGACAGGGTACGCGAAGCAATCGGGATCGAGTTCCACGGACGCCCATGCCGCGACGGCGGCAACGGCCTCCCCGCCGATGCCGTTTGCCTGTGCGTCCTCCCTGATCCAGATTCCGATCTCGGGGCAGGCAGTCCTTGCCGTGTGGAGGCCGACGAGCCCCAGACAACGATCGTCCGCCAGCCAACGCACGACGAAATGCAAATCCGATCCATCAAGGATGGACACCAGCCAGGATCGCCATACCTCGGCAAAGGCACTTGGCGATCGAGGCGGTTCCCACTGCATGAAGCGGGTGATTGCGGGCGTGATGGCCGCGAAGACCTCGTCAGCATCGCCGGCCGTAAACAGCTTCAGGCGGAGACGCTGCGATTTGATCTCGACACCACTGGCATCCCACTCGTCCGCCGCCATCGTCGTCCGCAATCCCCGTTCCTGACAGGTCGGTCGGCCAGGCGCCTATCGCCGCCGTGCCGCCACCGCCGCGGTCGGCAAAGCCGGCAGTTCTTCCATCACCCGGCTCAGCGGGAAGATGGCGATCGCCTCGGTGCCTTCGCGCAGCTTGGAATGAAGTTCGAACTCGCCGCCATGCATGGCAAGCAGACCTTGCACGATCGGCAGGCCAAGTCCCGTGCCTTGTTCGGCGCTCTTGATGGCGATCGAACCCTGGCCGAACGCCGAGAGCACCACCGGGATCTCGTCCTCGGGGATGCCCGGGCCATTGTCCTTGATCGAAATGTATTGTCCACCGCCCGCCGTCCAGCCGACGCGCACGCGGATTTCGCCGCCGGTGGCGGTGAACTTGATGGCGTTGGACAGGAGGTTGAGCGTGATCTGGCGCAAGGCGCGCTCATCGGCGAACAGGCGCGGCAATGTCTGTTCGAAATCCTGGATCACGCGAATATCCTTGTTGCGTGCCTTCAGCTCCATCATGTGGCAGCAATCCTCGACGATGTTGAGCAACATCACCGGCTCTTCATTGAGCTGGTAGCGGCCGGCCTCGATGCGTGACAGGTCGAGGATCTCGTTGATCAGGTCGAGCAGATGCTGGCCGGAATCATGCACGTCATGCGCGTAGTCGCGATAGGTCGGATTGCTCATCGGCCCCAGCACCTCGTTAGCCATCACCTCGGAAAAGCCGAGAATGGCGTTGAGCGGCGTGCGCAATTCGTGGCTCATCGAAGCGAGGAAACGCGATTTTGCCAAATTGGCATCCTCGGCCCGCCGCCGCGCCTCGTCCGACATCGATTTCGCTGTCTCCAGTTCGGCGATCAGCGCGTCCTTTTCCGAGCGGAACGACAACATCATGAGGGATGAATCGTTGAGGTGACGGGCGACATAGGCGAAGAAAGGCAACGACAAGACCAGCAGTCCGGCCATGATCGCCTCGAGCGGCATCCACAGCTTGGCGCCGGCATAGGCATAAAGCGCCACCGGAACGGCAAAGGTCGCCAACAGTGCCCCGCGAAGAGACGAGGCCATGATAGCCGTCCCCGCCATGGCAAACAACAGAACCACCGCCTTGACCACATGCAACTGGTCGACCGCGCAGGCGCCGCAGCCCAGCCAGACGAACCATGCCCAGCCGAGACCGCAAAGGAAATGGCCGACCAGGAATTCCCTGCGCGCTTGCAATGGGTTGAGCTCGGAAGCTTCCGTGCGCTCGATCCGACGCGCCATGAAGACGACGATCGTGTAGCAGGTGAGCGTGAATAGCGCCCAAAGCCCAATCTCATTGCCGACGCCGGCGAGCCGGCCGGCCGCGGCGATCGCCAGGACGAGCAGCGGGATGACCACGGCGCCGCTTGTCATCGCGCGGGCGTGCAGTTTCAGGAGTTCGCGGTCGAAATCGAGATTGCCGGCCTGCTGCGAAAGACGGTCGCGCGTCTTGCGCACCGCGCGTGCCACATCGCTGTTGCGATGGGGTTTCCTGCGGTCCACAATGAACTTGTCCGCTGTGTTCGAGCGTTGCAAAGGCATGGAAACTTCAATTTATGCGCGCAGCGATTTCAAGGTGTTAAGCTACGTTCGAATGATTAACCAACCGTTTGCCATATGAGTCGTTCCTGGTCGCCAAGACCGCGCCGGCGATACGCGGCGCCGCGCCCGAGAAGCTTGTGGCGCAAGCTGCTGGACTACGGCCTGGCTGCCATCATCCTGGGACTGCTGATCTTGCTCGCGGCGCGCCTCGACAGGGTCGAGACGCGCAAGACGCAAGGCACGGCCATCGTCAATGACGGCGATTCCATCACGCTCGGCACCGAACGCATCCGCATGCGCGGCATCGACGCCCCGGAGTACACGCAGACCTGCCGCAGGAACGGCGCCGACTATCCCTGTGGCACGCTCGCGCGCCAGTCGCTGGTACGCCTGATCGCCGGCAGGCCCGTCACCTGCAGCGGCTGGCAGCGTGACCGCTATGGCCGGTTGCTTGGCGACTGCAAGGCCGGGGGCACCGACCTCAACCGCGCCCAGGTCGAGGCCGGCTGGGCCGTCGCCTATGGCGGCTTCGAAAGCGAGGAAGCGACTGCCCGCGCGGCGAAATCTGGTATCTGGGCGGGCACGTTCGATCAGCCGCAGGACTGGCGCGACAGCCATCACGGCGAGGTCGTGGAACGAAAACACGGTACGCTGGCGTCGATTGGCGACGCCGCTCGGGAGATTTTTCGCTTCTGGTGAAGCGCATCTACCTGGAGGAAAAGGAGGATCGAATGAAGCTCTTCGACGGTGGCCGGGCGCCCAACCCGCGGCGGGTTCGTATTTTCCTTGCCGAGAAGGGGATCGCGGTGCCGCTGGTGCCCATCGACATGGGAGCGCTCGAGCACAAGGGCCAGGCGGTGCGTTCGCGCAATCCTTTGCAAAGGCTGCCGGTGCTCGAGCTCGATGACGGCACCGTCATCACGGAATCCGTCGCCATCTGCCGCTATTTCGAGGAGTTGCATCCGGAGCCGGCCCTGTTCGGACGCGGTGCGCTCGGCAAGGCGCAGGTCGAGATGTGGCAGAGGCGGATGGAGTTCAACCTGCTCAGCAGCGTCACGCAGGCTTTTCGCCACATCCATCCGGCCATGAAGGACTGGGAAATCCCGCAGATCCCCGAATGGGGCGAGGCCAACAAGCCGAAGGCCGTCGAATTTCTCAAACTTCTCGACGGCGAGTTGGCGAACCGGGAATTCGCCGCCGGCGACGATTATTCGATTGCCGATATCACCGGCCTGATCGCCGTCGACTTCATGAAACCGGCACGCATCAAGGTGCCGGAGGAATGCACCAATGTGCTGCGTTGGCATCAAACGATCTCCAGCCGGCCGAGTGCGGCTGCTTGAGCGTGGAACTCGACAGCTTCGCGGCAGCAGTCCGCGCCTGCCGCATCTGCGTCGAAAACCCCATCGGCAAACCGCTGCCGCATGAGCCGCGACCGGTGCTGCGGCCATCGTCCAGCGCCCGCATCCTCATCGCCAGCCAGGCGCCGGGAACCAAGGTGCACCTGTCAGGCATGCCGTTCACCGATGCCTCGGGCGACCGCCTGCGCAACTGGCTCGGCGTGACCAGCGACGAATTCTACGACACCGAGAAATTCGCCATCGTGCCGATGGGCTTCTGCTTTCCGGGACAGGACGCCAAGGGCGGCGACCTGCCGCCGAGGCGCGAATGCGCGCCTGCCTGGCGCGCGCCCTTGATGGCCCTGATGCCGCGGATAGACCTGGTGCTGACGATCGGCATCTATGCGCAATCCTGGCACATGGGCGCCGCGCGCCGCCCCTCGCTGACGGAAACGGTGAGGGACTGGCGCGCCATTTGGGAGAATTCCGTTGGTGCGAAAGTCTTGCCGCTGCCGCATCCGTCCTGGCGCAATACCGGCTGGTTGAAGCAGAATCCGTGGTTTGAAATGGATTTGCTGCCTTTCCTGCGGTCGGAAATCCGCTATCGCCTCGGCTAGGCATTCAGCAAGAAATCACTCGCTTTTACGCCGTTCGGCAGAATTTCTTTCTTGTGAAAGGCCGAAATAAGAGGGAGTATAGCCAATCTATTCCCCAGGAGCGCTTCAATGGACCGCCTCGACAGAAAAATTCTCCGCCTCCTGCAGGAGGACGCGACGCTCGCGGTCGCCGATGTCGCCAAGAAGGTCGGTCTGTCGACCACACCTTGCTGGCGCCGGATCCAGAAGCTCGAGGAAGAGGGCGTCATCAAGCGGCGCGTCGCCATTCTCGATCATGAGAAGGTCAATGTGCGGGTCACCGTCTTCGTGTCGATCCGCACCAATTCGCACAGCCACGAATGGCTGCGGCGGTTTTCCGAGGTCATCCAGGAATTTCCCGAGGTGGTCGAATTCTACCGCATGAGCGGTGACGTCGATTATCTCTTGCGCGTCGTGGTGCCCGATATTGCCGCCTATGACGCATTCTACAAGCGGCTGATCGCCAAGATCGAGATCCGTGACGTGTCGTCGTCCTTCGCCATGGAGCAGATCAAGTACACCACCGAAATCCCGCTCGACTACATGGTGCTGGACAAGGAATCGGGCGCCAACGCTGCTTGAGCGAATGGCACCCGCTCAGTTCTTCTTTTTGTTGAGGAAACTCCAGGGCGAGTTCACCGGCAAGGTGATGGTGTCCGGTACGGTGTCGACGCCGACCACCTCCGCCTTGCGCACGCTATATCCGGACTGAATGACGCTGACGCCGTCGAGAATGAACAGCTGGCTCTTCTCCATCTCCGGCCTCAGGGCGCCGGTGACGGCCACCGGCTGGTAGGCTTGCGAGATCTTGTATGGACGGGCTGGTGTGACCAGCACGATCTGGTTGGGCGGCGGCGTCGGCATGTGGCTGCACGCACCCGTCCACGGCACCAGCAGAAACTGATAGACGAGGTCGCCGTCGCGATCGACCGGCAATGCATAGCCGGCCAATTCTATGGTCTTACCCCTTAGATCGAGCGACAGCGTCTCGCCGTGATCGGGCAGCTTTGCCGCGATCATCGGCAACCCTGCGTCTTCGGCAACCGCCTGGGTCGCCGGGCGGAGATCCTTCCAGAATATATGTGAGGTTTCGGCCGAGGCGGAAGTGGCCGCGGATGCAAACGGCGCGGCCGCGAGCGCTACGATCGACTTGAGAAGATTGCTCATCGGCCGCTTCCTTTGCGGGCGAGTAAAGACGCCGACGCCGATGACGTCAACGCTCCAACCGCATCACATGTCGGCGAGAACCGGCCATGCCGATCTCGTGGAAGCCGCGAACCGCAAATAGATCGCGAAAGCCCATAAAACGATAACTCGGCGACGCATCCTCCACCGGATAGGCCTCGATGATGCGCGCCCCCTTGGCGAAGGCATGGTCAATGGCTGCGTCGAGCAATGCGGAGGCAAGGCCACCGCCGCGCAGCGCCCTTGGCACATAAAAGCAGGCGATCGACCACACGCCGGTCTCGCTGTCATCTTGCCGATTTGAAAGCCTGCGGTAGGTTTCGCGCGGCGCAACGGAACACCAGCCGACCGCCTTGCCGTCTATCTCGGCGAGGATGCCGACTGGTGTGCCGGCATCGATGAGCGCCATCATCAGGCGTTTCTTCTCGTCGCTCTGGATATGTTCGCGGCCGGAGTACCGCCATGCCATGCACCAGCAATATTTCGGCGCGCCGGGCTGTTCGAACAAGGTCTCGAAGCCGCCGCGCGTTGCCCGCGTCACCTCGGTGAAACGGATATTGGCGATGTCAAACTTTTCTGACGGCGAGGCGTTCGAGTGTCTTGGCATCGGATAGTTCCTTCGCGGCGTCCTTGCCGATCCAGCGCGCGGTCTTGTCCGTGGCGGCCGCAAGTTTCCGCGCCAGGACAAGGGCAGGGGCATGCAAGTCCGTCGAGCGCTTGCCGATTTGCCGCAACGCCCAGTTGACCGCCTTCCTGACGAAGTTGCGCTCATCACCGGCATGGGCTTCGATCAAGGGCAGGTAGGACAGGAACGTCGCGTCCGGCTCCTTTTTCAGATGCACGGCCGCCCATGCGAGCATGGCGAAGGCCGTGCGGCGCACGAATTCACGCTCGTCGACGGCGAACTCCTCGATCAGCTCGCGCCAGAACGGCGTATCGACGAACAGGTCGGAGACAGTGTCGACGATCTCCCAGGAATCGAAGTCGCCGGCCCAGCGGCGGCAATCTTCGATGGTGATCCTCTTCGGCTCGCCGGTGAACGCCGCCATCAGCCGCGCTTCGCGAATGCCGCTGTTCCACAGCGCTAGGGACCGCTCGTGGTTGCGCTTCAGCTTGCGCGCCAGGGGCCGCAAATCCGTGTTGCCGACGCCGAGCGCGGTCGCGGTGTTGATGCCGAACCGGGCCATGCCGGCGCGGTTCTCCACGGTGCCGATCGAGCGCAGATGCGTGACGATGTCCTGCGCGGTCCAACCTGGAACGGGCAGGGACATCGTCGCCTACTTCTCCAGCCGTGCCAGCAGCGAGGACGTGTCCCAACGCTTGCCGCCCATCGCCTGCACGTCCTTGTAGAACTGGTCGACAAGCGCGGTCACCGGCAGGCTGGCGCCGTTGCGGTCGGCCTCCGCCAGGCAGATGCCGAGATCCTTGCGCATCCAGTCGACGGCGAAACCGAAATCATATTTTCCGGCGTTCATCGTCTTGTGCCGGTTTTCCATTTGCCACGAACCGGCCGCGCCCTTGGATATCACCTCGATCACCTTCTCGATGTCGAGCCCGGCCTTCTTGCCGAAATGGATGCCTTCGGCCAAACCCTGCACGAGGCCGGCAATGGTGATCTGGTTGATCATCTTGGTGAGCTGGCCGGCGCCTACCGGTCCCATCAGTCCAACCATGCGGGCATAGGCGTCGATGACGGGCCTTGCCCTGTCGAAGGCGGCCTGGTCGCCGCCGACCATGACCGTCAGCACGCCGTTCTCGGCGCCGGCCTGGCCACCGGAGACCGGCGCGTCGAGGAAGGAAAACCCGCTCGACCGCGCGGCTTCCGCCAGTTCGCGCGCGACTTCCGCCGAGGCCGTGGTGTTGTCGATGAAGACCGAACCTTTCTTCATCGCCTTGAACGCGCCTTCGGGACCTGTCGTCACCGAGCGCAGATCGTCGTCATTGCCGACGCAGGAAAAGACGAAATCCTTGCCCTCGGCGGCTTGTGCAGGCGTCGCGGCAAGGCTGCCGCCATGTTTGGTGACCCACTGTTCGGCTTTCGCGCGGGTGCGGTTGTAGACGGTGACGTCGTGGCCGCCCTTGTTCTTCAGGTGCCCGGCCATGGGATAGCCCATGACGCCAAGACCGAGAAATGCCACAGATGCCATGAGCTTGCCCTTCAGACTGAAAATGGAATTGTTGCGAAAGCTCTAGGCCCTGCGCTCAATTCGTCAAGACGCGCATGGTCCGATCGACTGGTACAGCCGAATCGAAAATGATCAGCGTTTCAGGTGGATGGTGATCCGCCGCTCGATCCATTCGATGCCATGGCGCAACAACTCGACCATCACGAGATACACCAGGGCAACCCAGATATAGGCCTGGATGTCGAAGGAGTTGGCGAAGGCGAGTTTTGCATTGCCCATCAGGTCGTAGACGGTGATGATGGCGACGATCGCCGACGCCTTGACCATCAGGATCAGCTCATTGCCGTAAGGCCGCAAGGCGACGATCAGCGCTTGCGGCAGGACGATCTTGCGCAGCGTCTGCAATTTGTGCAGGCCAAGCGAAGCAGCTCCTTCCCACTGGCCCCTCGGCACGCTCTCGATGGCGCCGCGCAGGATTTCCGCCTGGTACGCGGCAGTGTTGAGCGAGAAGGCAAAGACGCCACAGTTGAAGGCGTCCTTGAAAAAATCCCAAAGCCCGACCATCTGGAGCTCCGGCCGGAACGAACCCAGCCCGTAATAGACCAGGAATGTCTGGACCAGCAGCGGCGTGCCCCGGAAAAAGTAGACGTAGCAATAGGCAAGGCCGGACAGGATCCGGTTCCTGGACATACGCCCATACGCAACAGGCATCGACAGAACGGCGCCAAGCACCATCGAGATGGCCACCAGCGACAGGGTGACGCCCAGCCCCCGCAGATAGGCGGGTGCATATTTGGCGAAGAAGGCGGCGTTCCAGGCAAAGAAGAGGTAGCTGACGATGCCAAGGCCAAAGGCTATCCACAGGCCAACCAGCGCATAGCCGACGATACGCTTGCGTGGCCAGCCGCGCACCTGCGGCGGCGGCCGTTCAACCATCGTGGCCGTGGCACTCATCGTTGCGCCTCCCATTTGCCGAGCGAGCGCAAGATGGCGCTGGTGGCGAAAGACGACACGATGGCCAGACCGAGAAAGACCAAAGCCGCCACGCCATAAAACAGGAACGAATGTTTTGTCACGCGAGCGGCCACACCGGCGTTGCGCAACGTCTCTGCCAGACCGACGACCGACACCAGCGAGGTGTCCTTCAACAGGCTGAGCCAGCAATTCTCGAGACCGGGGAAGGCGATGCGCAGCAGCTGCGGCAAGATCACCTTGCGCATTGTCTGCCCGTAGGAAAGTCCGATGGCGTAGCCACCCTCATATTGGCCCTTCGGGATGGCACGAAAGGCCGAAAGGAAAACCTCGCTGGCGTAGGATGAGAAGATCAGCGAGAGCACGATCATCCCGGCGACGAAGCTGTTGACGTCGATCGTCGCTTCGGGGCGGAAATAGCGGATGAGGTGCTGCAGCAGGATCGGCACGCCGAAGAAGAACAGGAAGAGCGTCACCAGTTCCGGCAGGCCACGGAAGACCGTGGTGTAGATATTGGCAGCGAGGCGCAGCGAGGGCTCTTCGGATTGCTTGCCCAGCGCAATGAAAAAGCCAATCGTCAAGCCAATGGGCAGCGTCGCCAGTGCGAGCAGAACCGTTACTACGATGCCATACGCAATATCATCACTCCAGCCATCAGGTCCCCAACTGAGAAGTGTCCATATGCTCTGGGCTGGCATCGACGGATCTTATCCCCACGGCGTTCCCAAGATGAATAGAAAGACGGCGGGGAATTCCCCGCCGTCTTGAACCTGTCTATCAGGACTCGGCGCCGTAGACGTCGAACTTGAAGTACTTGTCGTTGATTTCCTTGTATTTTCCATTGGCGCGGATGGCGTCGATGGCTTCATTGAGCTTGTTGACCAGGTCAGTCTCGCCCTTGCGCACCGCAATGCCTGCGCCCGGTCCGAAGATATCGACGGGTTGCGGCGACGGCTGGCCGAGGATCTTGCAGCAGGCGCCATCAGGCGAATCCAGCCATTGCTGCAGCACGACGATGTCGTCCTCGATGGCGTCGAGACGACCATTGGCAAGATCTGCCTGCTCTTCGGGGCTGCTCGGATAGCCCTTCACGGTGCTGTCGGTGTAGGTCTTCGAGGCATAATTGAAATGGGTGGTCGTGGTGGCGACACCGATGGTCTTGCCCGCGAGATCTTCCTTGGTCACACCCTTCAGCGTCGAGTCTTTCGGCACGGCGAGCGCCGACGGTGTGTTGTAGTATTTGTGCGAGAAGTCGACCTTTTCCTTCCGCTCCGGCGTGATCGACATCGAGGCGACGATGGCGTCGAACTTGCCGGCCTGAAGCGCCGGGATGATGCCGTCCCAATCCTGAGCGACGAAGGTGCACTTGACCTTCATCTGGTCGCAAAGCGCCTGGGCGATGTCGATGTCGAAGCCGACGAGCTTGCCGTCAGACGTCAGGTTGTTGAACGGGGGGTAGGCGCCCTCGGTGCCGATCCTCAGGGTTTTCTCCTGGGCCTGGGCTACGCCGAGCGTCAGCAGCGCGGCCGATGCGGCGAGCGCGATACGCAGTGCAATACGCATGATAGTCCTCTCTTTACGGTCCCGGCCGTCGTTCCGAAACGGCTCTGTGGGGCGGTGCTTTTGACCGCCCGCTGGGGGCGATACTCCCACTCTTTCCAAGAAAAAAGCAACTGCAAAACCACCAAAATCGGCAACGGCGTTCTGCCGTTACGTTAGTTCTCAAGCAACGAGACCGGTCGTGCGCTCGATGAAGTCGGCTATCGATTCTACGTCATCGAGGTCGAATGCCGGCAGGCTCTTGTCCGCGATGGCGAAATCCGCGGCGACAGCGACAATATTGGGATCGTCCGCCGAAAGCGGCGTCCGGTCCTTTGCGTCCAGCCGCCTGGTTTCGATCTTGCGGTGGGATTCGCGCTTGTAGCCTTCGACCAGCACGATGTCGCACGGGGCAAGCCGCGAGAGGATGCCATCCAGCGGCGGTTCGTCCTCGCCACGCAGCTCGTGCATCAGCGCCCAGCGATTGCCGGACACGATCGCAACCTCGGTGGCGCCGGCCTGCCGATGGCGGAAGCTGTCGGCGCCCGGCTTGTCGATGTCGAAATCATGATGGGCATGTTTGACCGTCGAGACCTTCCAGCCGCGCCGCACGAGCTCGGCGACCAGCTTTTCGGTCAGTGTGGTCTTGCCGGAGTTTTTCCAGCCGGTGATGCCGAAGATGTTCATGGCGTCATGCTCTGCAACAGGCGCGCGGCCTGGGCAAGGTCGTCGGGTACGTTGATGTTGAAGAAAGGGTCGAGCCCGGCGGATTGCGGGACCGGGAATTCCACCTCGACATGACCATGGCGCTCGATGAAGGCCGAAACCCGCCGGTTGTCCTCATCGACCAGAAAGTGCCGCAGCGCATCAAGGTATCCGACCGGCCACAGCGCGAAGGTCGGGTGCCGTCGGCCGGCCGAAGCGGCGACGGCAATTGACCCTGGATGCTCGCCTGCCGCCGCCGCCAGGCGGTCGACGAGGTCAAGCGGCAGGAAAGGGGTATCGCCGGCCGCGGTGACGATCGCCTTGCAGTGCGTGCCGGCAACGGCCCATTCGAGGCCGGTCAGGATGCCGGCCAACGGTCCGGCAAAGCCCTCGACCGTGTCGGCAAGCACGGGCAA
This sequence comes from Mesorhizobium opportunistum WSM2075, assembly GCF_000176035.2. NCBI lineage: Bacteria > Pseudomonadati > Pseudomonadota > Alphaproteobacteria > Hyphomicrobiales > Phyllobacteriaceae > Mesorhizobium > Mesorhizobium opportunistum. Next base: position 4,596,802 of record NC_015675.1, read on the forward strand.
ACCGAAACGGGAAAAGCGTTCCGGATCGCCATTGGCGCTCAGCGCCAGGGTCTCGATCTGCGGGCCAAGGCGCGACAGCACCTGGTCGAGCACGCAGCCGCCGTTGAGCGGCAACAGGCTCTTGTCGCCGCCGCCCATTCGCCTCGACTGGCCCCCGGCCAGGATGATCCCCGCGACGTCTCGCTTCATGACGCTCAGCCTGTAGGCCTGCCGCCGGAAATCGCAAGCAACTTCCTGGATCCCGTCTTCCTGGATCCCATCTGGCTAGATCCCATCTTCCTAGATGCCATCTGGCGCCATGGCCGGCCCGGTGCTTTCGGCGACGATCCTTCGCCGGCCGACCACCCGTTCGCGATAGAGCGTATAGAGACCCGAGCCGACGACTATTGTTGCGCCGACGATCATCGGCGCGTCCGGGAAATCGCCGAAGACGATCAAGCCGAGCAGTATGGACCAAAGGAGTGCGGTGTAGCGGAATGGCGCGACGAAGGAGATTTCGCCCGAGCGCATCGCCATGATGATGAACTGATAGCCGACGAGCACCAGCACCGCCGCCAGCGCCAGCAGCGCCGTGCTTTTGCCGGTCATCGGCGTCCAGCCGCCCATCGGCGCCAGCAACGCCGCGCCGACGACGGTCATCGCAAGGGCGGTGGCGGTCGAGACGAGCATGGTCGGGATGGCCCGAGGGATGCGCCTGGTGGCGAGATCGCGCACGGTGCAGCAGGCAACGCTGGCCAGCGCCCAGAGGGAATACAGGCTGAAACCGTCAAAGCCCGGCCGCACGATGATCATAACGCCGGCGAAACCGGCGGCGATCGCCAGCCAGCGTCGCCAGCCGACCGCTTCGCCGAAAAACAGCGCCGCACCCATCGTCACCGCCAGCGGCAGCGCCTGCAGAACGGCCGAGACACTGCCGATCGGCAGATGGGCCAGGGCCACCAGGAATGACACCGTGGCGCCGGCTTCGGCCAGGACGCGGATTGCCACCAAAGGCTGCAGCATCAGGCGCGGCTGCAAAAGCGCGCCACGCTGCCAGGCCAGCAGGCCGACGAAGAGCGAGGCGAACGCTCCCCTGATCAGCATGACCTGCGCCATGTTCATCGATTGCGACGAGTATTTGGTGATGGCGTCGTTGAGCGTGAAGCCAACCATCGCCACCATCATGAACAACGCGCCGCGAAGATTTGGAGAAAGAGGCAAGACATCTACCGGTTGCTTTGGCAAGCAAGCCTGTAACAGCCCGCCGCGAAACAGCAACGGCAAAGGGCTGTACCAGGGCCGGGTCGTCCATCGTCCTGATGGGAAATCATGCCCGGATTCGTCGCGTATCTTGCCGGAAAGCGAATTCGCATCCCGACAAGCCGTGCCGCCGAGGTGGCTATTTCTTCGGCGTCAGGATCTCGGTGCCGTTGCCTTCCTTGCCGGCGATCGTCCACAGGCCATGCAGCGAGCCATCATCCTGAACCTTGTAGACGACGAGGCCGATGTCCTTGTCCATGACATAGCCGGCCGAAAAGGCATTGTCGTTGCGCATGCAGATGCCGTCGGAAGAAGAGCCGCCCGTCTCCCAATGGATCGTGCAGGTGGTTCCGCTGGTCAGCGTGATGGTGGCCTCGCCGCCATAGGGCGATCCGTCGAAATTGGTGCCGGCAACGGTGTAGGTGCCGCCGATCGACTGGGCTGCCGCGGGCACGGCCGCAAGGCCGAGCAATGCGAGAGAAAGAATGAGTTTGCGCATGATGTACCCCCTGTGAGCGACGATTCCGCCGCGGGGAAAGCTAGGCCGGAACGCGCTGGCGGTAAATCCGACAACCGTTTGCGGATCAGACTTTTTCTGGGATGTGCTGGAGAATGCTCATGGCCCCTTGAGACTGCCGGCGATCGCGCCGACCAGCGGGTCGTATTTCGATCTCACAGCCTGCGGGTAGTCGATCCACACCGTGCGGATGACGCCATCCTTTCCGAACAAACGCCGCTCGTAGAAGATCTTGTCGTTCTTGAGCCCCGACAACACCGCCCAGTCCTTGCCGGTCTTGCTGTAGGTGATCTTGTAGCCTGGCTCCTTGCTCGCCTTCTCTTCGGCGAGAAACCCTTTCGGGGTTTCGTCGTCGATGTTGGCGATGCCGGAGCAGGTCAGGCTGGCGCCGTCCGCGCTCAGCCATACCTGTCCGTCGCCATTGTCCGGCTCAGGCTGGCGATCGTTGAAGATCTCATCCGGGAAGGTGCAGACCGTGCCGAAACGCTCGTTCATATAGGTGAAAGGCGCGGCGATCGCGGCGCTTGCCGAAATCGTCGCGAAAGACGTCACGATCGAAAAGAACCGCCGCATGCCTTGCCCGTAGTCCGATGGCCACGAGGCAATCCTTGCACAAATCCGTGGGAAGGTCAGCCGCCGGTGACGCTCATATGCCGGGACACCGATGGGCGGCTGGTTCGGCGGTCGATGATGAAATCATGACCTTTGGGCTTGCGGCCGATGGCTTCGTCGATAGCGTCGGCGAGCAACTCATTGCCTTCGGACGCACGCAAGGGCGCGCGCAGATCGGCGGCATCTTCCTGGCCGAGGCACATATAGAGCGTGCCGGTGCAGGTCAGCCGGACGCGATTGCAGCTCTCGCAGAAATTGTGCGTCATCGGTGTGATGAAGCCGAGTTTTCCACCCGTCTCGGCGACATGAACGTAACGCGCCGGGCCGCCGGTCTTGAAGGGGATGTCGGTCAGCGTGAACTGGCGCTCCAGCGAGGCCCGCAGCAGCGATAGCGGCAGGTACTGGTCTGTGCGGTCGGCGTCGATCTCGCCCATAGGCATGGTTTCGATGACCGTCAGGTCCATGCCGCGGCCATGCGCCCAGCGCATCATCTCGGGCAGTTCGGCGTCGTTGAAATCCTTCAGCGCCACCGCGTTGAGCTTGACCTTCAGTCCGGCCGCCTGCGCGGCGTCTATGCCGGCCATGACCTTGTCGAGATGGCCCCAGCGGGTGATCTTGTGGAACTTGTCGGCGTCGAGCGTATCGAGCGAAACATTGACGCGCTTGACGCCGCAATCGGCGAGTTCGGTGGCAAAGCGCGCAAGCTGCGAGCCGTTGGTCGTCAGCGTCAATTCTTCCAGGGCGCCGCTTTCGAGATGCCGCGACAGCTGGCGCACCAGATGCATGATGTTCTTGCGCACCAGCGGTTCACCGCCGGTGAGGCGCAGCCTTCTGACACCCTTTTCGACGAAGACTGTGCAGAGCCGGTCGAGTTCTTCCAGCGACAGCAGGTCCTTCTTGGGCAGGAAGGCCATGTCCTCGGCCATGCAATAGGTGCAACGGAAATCGCAGCGGTCGGTGACCGACACTCTGAGATAGCTGATCGTGCGACCGAAGGGGTCGATCATGTCCATGCTTCAAGCGCTTCCCGTAGCCGTGAGTGGCGTCGTTATATACCGCTATGTGATACGAAGCGGCTAGCCATTCAAGATAGAAGGTGTTGATCCTTGGTAACATCTCGAGGCCGACATTGCATGTCGGCTCATCTCAAACGGCCTTTTCCGCCCTGGCGAAGCAGCGTAGGGAAGGGTGGATGACACCGGATCGAACAGAATGACCGCGCCAAAAGAACTCAGGGTCTCCAAGGACCGCAAGCAGCTCACCGTGACGTTTCCCGGTCACCAGCCTTTCGAGCTGCCGGCGGAGCTCTTGCGCGTGGCATCGCCTTCGGCGGAGGTGCAGGGCCATTCGCCCGAACAGCGCGTGACGGTTCCCGGTAAGCGGAATGTGGCGATCCTGAAGATCGAGCCGATTGGCAATTATGCCGTGCGCATCACCTTCGACGATTTCCACGACACCGGTATCTTCACCTGGAATTACCTGCACACGCTCGGCCACGAGAAGGACGAGCGCTGGAATGCCTATCTCGCGGAATTGGCGGCGAAGGGCTTGAGCCGGGATCGCTGATTCCCCGGCATGCTGGCGTCGTCAGGACGTCACATATCTGGAGTAGCGCCGGCAAAGGTTCGGAGGCGAAAACGATGTCCATCATCACCACGGTCGAGCAGCTCGAGGCGCTCTATGGAATTCCGGGCGAGGCCTCGCTGGTCAAGGAACTCGACCATCTCATCCCCGAATATGCCGCCTTCATCGAGGCCTCGCCCTTCGTCGCCTTGGCGACCAGCGGACCGGAGGGGCTCGACTGTTCGCCGCGCGGCGATCTCGCCGGCTTCGTCAGGATCGTCGATCCGCGAACGGTGATGATGCCGGACCGGCGTGGCAACAACCGCGCCGATTCGCTGAAGAACATCATCAGGGATCCGCGTGTCGGGCTGCTGTTCCTGGTGCCGGGTTCCGGCACCACGCTGCGCATCAACGGTCGGGCCCATATCACCACGGATGCAGCGCTTTGCGCGTCGTTCAGTGTCGACGGCAAGGCGGCGCGCTCGGTGACCGTCATCGATGTCGATTCGGTCTATTTCCAGTGCGCCCGCGCCATCGTGCGATCGGAACTCTGGAATCCGGCCAGGCATGTCGATCCGAAGTCGCTGCCGACGCCCGGACAGATCCTGGAAATCACCAGCCGCAAGAACATCGACGGCGAGGCTTACGACAAGGAATGGCCGGAGCGGGCGAAGAAGACGATGTGGTAGCCGGTGCACCTTGGGTGCTAGGCTTCCTTCAGCACTTCATAGATCTTGCGCATCTGGTCGCCGATCATGTCGCACTGTTCCGGCGTCGACTGGCTCATCGCCTTTTCGATCAGCGCCATGTGCACTTTCAGCGCCTGCATCAGCAGTGCCTCGCCGGCTTCGGTCAGAGCGAGCCGCAGGATGCGCCTGTCCTTCTCGTCGGTCTCGCGACGCAGCAGGCCGCGTGCCTCCAGCTGCGGCAGCAGCATGGTGATGTTGGAGCGGCCGACGAGCAGCTTGCGGGCAAGGTCGTGCTGCGACATGCCGGGGTGGCGGTAGAGGTTCATCAGCACGTCGAGCTGCGCCGGCTTGAGATCGAGCGGCGCGAGCTTTACCGCCAGCGTGCGCTCCAGCACATGGCAGGCGCGCGCCACCGCGACCCAGTTGCGAAAACGTGGGTTGTCCCAGGGTAGCTCTTGTCTATTGTTCATCTTTGAACTATTATGTTCATGCTTGAACGTATGGATGGATTCTCACTATGGCATCATTCGGGCTGAAGGTCATCCGAGGTGTGTTTGGTGCGGCCGAACATATCGCGCCACGCATCACCGGGCGCGCGGCTTTCGAACTGTTCTGCCGCACGCCGAGCGCCAAGGCGCTGACCGACGGCGAGCGCCGCGCCATCGGCCGCGCCGCCGAGTTCATGGCCGAAGCGCGCCATCACCGGCTGAAGACCGCGACCGGCTGCGTCATGGTGCACGAATTCCGGCCGGAGCCGGGCAGGACGGCCGCCGGCACGGTGCTCGTCGTTCATGGCTGGCGTTCGCGCACCGAATATATGCGCGCGTTGATCGAAGGCTATCGCGCGGCCGGCTACAGGGTCGTTTCGCTTGACCTGCCGGGGCATGGCCAGTCGCGGGGCAGGCACCTGAACATGGTCAACGCCGTTGAAGCGGTGCGCGTTGCCGGCGAATGGTTCGGTCCATTCGCGGCGGCGATCGGCCATTCCTTCGGCGGCGCCGTCGCGGCCAACGCCATCGCCGGTTCGGTCAAGAACGTCCCGCCACTGGCGGCCGGACGTCTGGTGCTGATCGCGGCGCCAAGCTCGCTGCCGGCGATCTTCGCCGACTTCAGCCGCATGCTCAATGTCGGGCCGCGCTCACAGGTCGCGATGGCGGACCGTGTCCAACACCTTTCCGGCCGGCCGCTGCACGAATTCACCGGCGACCGCCAGCTCGCCCAGGCGCCGGTGCCGACGCTTGTCATCCACGCACCTGACGACCGCGAGGTGCCGGCCGATCATGCCAGGCGCTATGCCGGTGCCGGGGATCACGTGCGGCTGCATTGGGCCGACGGGCTCGGCCACCGGCGCATTCTCGCCGACAAGGGCGTGGTCGAACGCGCCGTCGCCTTCGTGGCCCGCGAGCCGTCGCTGCTGCATTGAGCGACGTCGAGATTATTTCTTCTTGTCGCCGGGCTCGACCGGCAAACCGGCCGCCTTCCAGGCGGTGTAGCCGCCAAGGATGTGCTTGACCGGCGAAAGTCCCATGTCCTGCGCCGTCTTGGTGGCCAGCGCCGAACGCCAGCCGCCGGCACAGAAGAAGACGAAGCTCTTTTCCGAGGCAAAGAACGGCTTGTGATAGGGGCTTTCGGGATCGATCCAGAATTCCAGCATGCCACGGGTGACATGCTTGGCGCCGGGAATCCTGCCGTCGCGTTCGATCTCGCGCGGATCGCGCAGGTCGACGAAGATGGTGCCTTCGTCCTCGAGCAGTCCGGCGGCTTCCTCCGGCGAAACCACTTCGATCTCGGCATTCGCCTCATCCAACAGTTCGCGATAACCCTTCTTCACAGGCTTTCCTCCCGATCGCGCACCTGGCTGCTGTTTGAATTTCCAGCACAATGGCTGGCGTTTGTCACGTCTTGTCGGCGCCGGCCATCGTCCGCCAGGCGGCCATCGCCCCGGCGACCGTCGCCATCAGCGCGGAGCACGAAGCACCGTCGCGCGCCTGGATCGACATGCCGTGCTGAACCGTTGCGAAAAAAATCGCGGCGGCGCGACAATCGAACCCCGCCGGCAATTCGCCATCGGTGACCCCACGCTCGAGCCGCTCTTGCAGGGCCACCTGGTTCTCAGCGCGGCGGCGGCGCAGATCGGCGCAGATGGCGCTGCTGGTCGAATCCTGATGCAGCGCACCGAGCGTGATTAGGCAGCCTTGCGGACGATCGGTTTGCGAATAGGCTTTTGCCGTCTGCCGCAGGAAGTTCTCGATCGCCTGGCATGCCGTCGGCGCCTTTTCCAAGGCGGCCCAGATCTCGGTGCCTTCGGCTTGCGTGTAATATTCGGTCGCTTCGAGGAACAGTGCTTCCTTGCTGCCGAAGGCGGCATAGAGGCTGGGTGAGTTGATTCCCATCGCCGTGGTCAGTTCGGCAATCGAAGTACCCTCGTAGCCCTTGACCCAAAACAGCTCCATCGCCCGCCGCAGCGCTGCGGTTCGATCGAAGGTGCGAGGGCGGCCTCTTTCCGACATGTCGCTCTTTCTGTGTTGATCGATACATAAATCTGTTGACGCGGTTGGACAAGGCTGCCAGATATTTATGTATCAATCACTACATAAATGGAGAAACCAATGTCTTCCACCAAGTTGAACGACCGCAGGTTGAATGGCCCCAGGTTGCACGGCAAGTCGGCGCTCGTCACCGGCGGCAGCCGCGGCATCGGCGCGGCGATCGCACGAAGGCTCGCGGCCGATGGCGCCAGCGTCGCGCTGACCTATGTGCATGGCGAGGAGCAAGCCCGCTCTGTCGTCGCCGAGATAGAGGCCGAAGGCGGCCGCGCGATCGCCATCAAAGCCGACAACAAGGACGCCGCGGCGATAGACCGGGCGGTCGACGATGCCGTGGCCGCGTTCGGCCGGCTCGATATCCTGGTCAACAGCGCCGGTATCTGGCGAGCGGCGCCCATCGACACGCTTTCGCTCGCCGATTTCGATGAAACCATGTCGGTCAATCTCAGGGCTCCGTTCATCGCCTCGAAGGCGGCTGCGCGACACATGGGCGAGGGCGGCAGGATCATCTCGATCGGCAGCAATCTCGCCGAACGCGTCACCGACACCAGCCTTGGAGCATATTCCGCCAGCAAGGCGGCGCTGGTCGGCCTGACCAAGGCGCTGGCGCGCGACCTCGGCCCGCGCGGCATCACCGCCAACATCGTCCATCCCGGCTCGACCGATACCGACATGAACCCGGCGGATGGACCGCATGCCGAACATCAGCGCCGGAAGATGGCGACGCCTCGCTTCGGCAAGGCCGATGACATCGCCGGCATGGTGGCCTGGCTCGCCGGTCCGGAAGGACGTTTCGTCACCGGCGCCGCGCTGACCATCGACGGAGGCGCCAACGCCTGATTCCAGGGCGTTGCCCGGGCTGGAGCGAACACCCTCGCTCCAGCCGTCACGATGTTGTGAAACTGTTCTGCAACAGGCTTTCGGAAATTTATGAAAGCTTAACGAAATCGGTATGAATCGGTATAGTCGCGCCTTACATCCGCCATGCGGTGAGCGGGACGGTTAACGTGCGGAACGGGAACCGGTTGCGGCCGGAGCGGGTGATCCATGAAATTCCTCGGTAAAAAAGCAACCGCAGTGTCGCTGATGGCGATTACGGCGACACTTGCTTTCGGCACGCCTCAGGCAGGCGCTCAAGGGCTCTTCGACATGCTGTTCGGCGGCGGCGTCAAGCACGCGCCAAAAGGCGATTTTCCGCCTCCGCCGCCAAAGAACAAACCCAAGCCTAAAGTCTCGGCTGGTGGTGGCGGCGTGAAGATCAGCAGTCCCTCCTACTATACGTACAAGGCCGACAGGCTGGTGCGTGTCGACTTCTCGGCATTGGCGGCCGCGCCGCAGCCGGCGACGCCGCAAGACGCCGCTTTTGTGCCATCGGCCACGGTCGCTGCTTTCCACGAGGCCATTGCAGGGCTTTCCGATTATGAGCTCTACGCCGAGCCGGACATCGCCAAGGCGCTGATCGCCTACTACTCGGCCAACCCTGATTTCATCTGGGTGGGCGGAACCACCCCGAACAGCCGTGCGCAGGATGCGGTGCGGGTGCTGGGGGAGGCCGCGAGCTATGGCCTGGCGCCCGCCGACTATACGGTCGAGGTGCCCGCGGCCAGCGCGTCGACGGCCGACGAGGCGGCACGGCTGAAGGAACTCGTACGCTTCGAGATGGCGCTGTCGGCGCGTGTGCTGCGCTACGCCCATGACGCCCAAAGCGGCCGGATCGAACCCAATCGCATGACCGGCTATTATGATTTCCCGGCCAAGCCGCTCGACCTCGTGGGCGTGCTGAAAACATTGGCGCATACGCAGGAAGTGCGCACCTATCTCGAATCGCGCCATCCGCAGAACCCCGAATACCAGGCGTTGCGCGTCGAACTGGAATCCTTGCAGGCGAGCGCCGAAAACGAGATCGTCGTCGATCCCAAGCTGCTGCTGAAGCCGGGCGACACCAGCCCGGAGCTGCCGAAACTGCTGACGCTGATCGCGCGCAATCTCGATGACGAGATGGGCGGCGCCTATGGCGAGATGCTGTCGCGGCTGGCGACGAGCGAGGTCTACGTTCCCGAGCTGATACCGCTGATCAAGGCGGTGCAGCAGAAGGAAGGCATGAAGGGGGACGGCGTGATCGGACCGCGGACCGTCGCCTTGCTGGCCGGGACGTCTAAGGCCGACAGGCTGCTCAAGGTGCAAGTGGCGCTGGAAGAACTGCGCTGGCTGCCTTCCGACCTCGGCAGTCCGCGCGTTTTCATCAACCAGCCGGCATTCACCGCCAGCTATATCGACGACGGCCAGGAAAAGCTGAAGACGCGCGCCGTGATCGGCCGGACCACCAACCAGACCGCTTTCTTCTACGACCAGATCAAGCAGGTCGATTTTCACCCCTATTGGGGCGTGCCGCAGTCGATCATCGTCAATGAAATGCTGCCCCGGCTGCGCAACGATCCCGGCTATCTCGACCGTGCCGGCTATGAGGTGACCGATTCGCGCGGCAAGCGCATTCCGTCGTCGGCGGTCAACTGGGGCGGCTATGGCGCCAACATCCCCTACAGTGTGCGCCAGCAGCCGAGCGAGGCCAACGCGTTGGGCGAACTGAAGATCCTGTTCCCCAACAAGCATGCGATCTACATGCACGACACGCCGCAGAAATCGTTCTTCAAGCAGGACATGCGCGCGCTCAGCCATGGCTGCGTGCGGCTGCAGGATCCGCGCGGCATGGCCGCCGCCGTGCTCGACACCTCGGTCGACTACATCGCCGAGAAGTTGAAGCACGGACATTCGACCCAGGATGTGACGCGCAAGATTCCCGTCTACGTCGCCTATTTCACCGCCTGGCCCGACATGTCCGGCAAGGTCGAATATTTCGGCGACGTCTACGATCGCGATTCGCGGCTGAAGCAGGCCATGGACGCGACCGAAGCGGTGCGCTCGCCCTCGAGCTGATAATAGTCAACCTGCCGCCAGGGGCCGCCGGAAGCCGGCCTCGCGGCCGGCGATCAGCCAGTAGACAAGGCCGGCGAACAGGCCGGCGGCGGCGATGATGCCGATGTCGGCCCAGCGTTCAGGGTCCATGTCCTCCGTTGTGCCCGGCCATATCAGGAAAAAGCCGCCGGCAGCGGCGGCGGCGCCGAAGAACATGTGCAGCAGGAAGTTGCGCAGCGAGAAGAACTCGGCAATCAGCGCGAAGATGAGCGTCTGCAGGCCGGTCACCACGATCGTCAGGAAATAGACGAACATGCCGAGCGGCGGCACCACCAGGACCGCGATCGGGGTGACGCCCATGACGTCGAAATATTCGGGCGCGTCGGGCAGGGAACTGAGCGCGCCGTAAATCGCTGCCACGGCGACCAGGCCGACCAGCACGGCGACCAGATAACCGGCAAGCATCATCAGGATGCGCTTCAATATGTGCTTCGCCGTCGCCATGCCCATTCCCCAATGCGGCGCCGATGCAGTCAGCCATCAAAGACGAGCCAACGCAAGAGGAGCCGAAAGGCCGTGGCGTAATGGCCACGCGTTGCAGGCTGCTCAGGCGCCGCCGCACAAATGCTGCGCCGACAACTGCTGGCGCACGATCAGCCGAACGACAGGTGCTTGCGAGGAGCCTTATTTCGGCTCGGCGGTCACCGGGTCATAGGTGATTTCGACCTTGGCCTTGTCCGCGGTGTAGTAGGTGACGGTGTAGGCGCCATCATCCCAGTCGACTTCCTTCACATAGCGGAAGCCGTCGCGCTGCTCGACTTTGGCGAGGATATCCGACAGCTTCTTGGCATTGGGCGGCGGCAGCGGCGTGTCATCCGCGGCAAAGGCCGGCGCGGCGGCAAGAAGAACGGCGACGCTTGTCGACACGAGAAATCTGGACATGGTTTTCCCTCAAGGTTCAACAGAGGAAAACTCGCTGGTGGGTTGGTTTGTTCCGTAGCTAGAATGCATGACCATTGCATCTGCCCGGTGACCCTACCCGAAGCGAACTGTACCTTTAAGGGTTAACCTCAACCTGTTTCCTTAGATGGCGGAATTTGAACTGCGTTTTCCACTTCCGATCTATTTCACCCGCTTGCCAGTTCAGCGTCAATTTGCTTGGTTCTTTTTTGGGTCGTTGAGGGGCGGGATATGGCTGAAGGTAATCGTAATTTACTCGACACTGCGGTGGGGGTGGTTTCCCTTGCCGGCCTGCTTGCAGGCGGCATTTGGTATGCGACGGGCTTGCAAAGCCAATTGGATTCTGCGCAACGGGAAATCACCGACTTAAGGGCTAAGCTCGATACGGTGAGTGCGGCCAATGTATCGGCGAAGGGCATCAAAGGAGACAAAGGGGACCTAGGCGATGTTGGGCCAACCGGGCCCCGTGGGCCGAAAGGGGACCAAGGACCTCAAGGTGACGCGGGGCCTGCCGGCAAAGAAGGTTCAGGAGGCGTAGACGAGTCAAAGCTTAGAGCGCTTGTTGCTGCTGCTGTTGCCGCTCAGGCAGCAAAATCTCAACCCTCGGTCGTCAACAACGCGCTGGTAGATGCTGCGGGAAAATTCGACACGTCCAAATGCATTTTGGATAGTGATGTACGATCCGTGCCGCTTTTGACCGTCAAGGCCGGCATGCAGTTCTGCAAGGCAGATGGAACCCTGCTCACGATCGTCGAAAAGATTGCACCCGGCAATGTTATTCTTTTCAGAAACCCCGGCTCTGGCCGTTGGTACGTATACCAAGGAGAGAAAAACGGGTTCAAATGGGACACCGGGCGTCAATTTTACATAGAGCGCTTTGCAGAGGACGACGGAGAGCCAATTGCATCGCTACGCTTTCAAAGCAAATAGTTCCCAAGCGTCAAGTTCCTCCGGCCAAAATTCTAGATGAGGCCGAATGCGAAAATACTGAGCGCCAGTCCCGATCATTCTTGGGATTTTCGGTCCAATTCATCCAACCGCTTCGAAGGGTTAGATGGTGGGCGATGCAGGGATTGAACCTGCGACCCCACCCGTGTGAAGGGTGTGCTCTCCCGCTGAGCTAATCGCCCGCTCGTTGCCCGAAGGCCAAGCGAGCCGCGATATAAGGGAGGCAGGCTGGGGAAGTCAAGGCGGTGTCCGGCGTTCTGATACGGATCGGATTTGCCGCCATTCGGAACCTGTCGCCAGCGTGGCGCCGACCGCTTTTTTTGTCAGTGTCCCGCGGCGGCGATCAGCCGCTCCGCCAGTTCCAGCGTCAGTGCATCGAAATGCGAGATCACGGCCGAGGGCTCGAACTCGCGCACATGGCGGTCGGTGTAGCCGAAATCGACGGCGACGACCGGAATGCCGGCGGCCTTGGCGGTGTCGATGTCGGTTTGCGAATCGCCGACCATCAGGGCGCGGTGCGGATCGCCGCCGGCGAGCTTGATGGTTTCGGTCAAGTGGCGCGGATCGGGCTTGCGGAACGCGAACGTGTCCTGGCCGGCGATGGCCGCGAAATGCCTGGTCAAGCCGAGCGCTTCGATCAGCGCCAGCGAGTTGGCCTCGTATTTGTTGGTGCAGATGGCCAGCAGATAGCCTGCCTTCTCGAAGCGCGCGATCGCCTCGACGACACCGGGGTAGGGGCGGGATTTGCCGGGAATGTTGTCGGTGTAGTGATCGAGGAACAGCTTCAGCAGCCGGTCGTGCTCGGCGACGTCGAGCGATCGCTGCTGGGCGGCGTGCGCCCGCTCGATCATGACGCGGCCGCCATGGCCGACGAAGCGCCTGAAGCCGGCCTCGTCGACGGCCGCGAGCTCGCTTGCCGCCAGGCTGTGGTTGAGGCTGTCGAGCAGGTCCGGCGCCGTATCAATCAGCGTTCCGTCGAGGTCGAACACGATGATCGGGCGACTCATGATCCATCCTGCGCAGGTTTGTGCATCGGCAGGCGATAGCGGCTGCCGCGCGTCAAGGCAAGCAGACGGGTGGACAGGCTGCCAAAGGCTTTGATCACGGTCAAAAGCTTTGATCCCGGCGGCAAAAATGCTACGAGCCCAAAACACCAGGATTTCTGGGCAATAAGCGGCATGGATGCAAGACAGTTGAAGGTCGAGGCCGCGCGGGCGGCGCTTGCCCATGTCACGGATGGCATGCGGCTCGGTATCGGCACCGGCACCACGGCGGAAGAGTTCGTGCGGCTGCTTGCCGACAGGGTCGCAACCGGCATGACCGTCATCGGCGTGCCGACTTCGGAACGCACGGCCGCGCTGTGTCGCGAACTTGGCGTGCCTCTGTCGACGCTGGAGGAAACGCCGGAGCTCGATCTCACGGTCGACGGCGCCGACGAGGTCGATCCGGCGCTGACCTTGATCAAGGGCGGCGGCGGCGCGCTGCTGCGCGAGAAGATCGTCGCCGCGGCCTCGCAGCGCATGATCGTCATTGCCGACCGGTCGAAGATGGTCGAGACGCTCGGCCGGTTTCCGCTGCCGATCGAAGTCAACCAGTTCGGCCTGCGCGCCACCGAGATCGCGGTCGCGGCAGCGGCTGAAAAGCTCGGTCTTTCCGGTCCGGTTACATTGAGGATGACGGGAGGCCAGGCTTTTGTTACAGACGGCGGCCATTTTATCCTCGATGCATCTTTTGGCCGCATTCCGGATACAAGAGCGCTTTCGAATGCTCTCCACGCCATTCCGGGCGTGGTCGAGCATGGTCTTTTCATCGGGCTGGCGTCAGCGGCCATCATCGCCGGCGGCGACGGTATCCAAACCGTCCATGCCGCCCGAAAACCAGGGAGTTCTATCGACCATGATGTTGCATAACCGGGTTCGCAGCCTTTGCGCCGTTCTGGCGGCTTCGGCCGTTATCGCCTTCTCCTCGCCGGCGTTTTCACAGGATGTCACGGAATCGCACCTGAAGGCTGCCCGGGCGGCGGTCGCGGCGATCCATGCGACCGACCCGTTCGACAACATCTTGCCGCAGGCGGCGGCCGCGCTCGAATCGCAGCTCATCCAGAAGAACCCGGACATGCAGGAGCTGATCGGCAAGACGATCAACGAGAAGGCGCTGGCCATGGCCTCGCGCCGCGCGGATCTCGAGAAGGAAGCAGCCCTTGCCTACGCGAAGGTGTTTTCCGAAAAAGATCTCAACGACATCGCGGCCTTCTATACCTCCGAGGCCGGCAAGAAGCTGCTCGACAGCGGCCCGACGGTGACGCGTGATTTGGTCAAGGCGGCCGACATCTGGCAAAACGGCGTTGCCCGCGATCTCGCACAGCAGGTCGGCGAAACGCTGGCCGCGGCGGCCAAGGCGAAGGCGCCGGCGGCGCCCGCCGATGCTGCCGCCCCCGCGGACGGAGCCGCTCCCGCGGATGGCGCGGCGCCTGCCGATGGTTCGGCCCCCGCGGACAATTCGGCGAACTGATCAGCATCCTCAAACGGCCTTGCGGCCATTTGCGAAGCCCGGCTTGTCCGGGCTTTTCTTTTGACGGTTTGCAGCCTACCTGTGACGGGATTTCCGAAGCTCATTTTCCTGAAGTTCAAGGAGCCGCGTCATGGCCGGTTATGATTACGATCTGTTCGTCATCGGCGGCGGTTCCGGCGGGGTGAGGGCGGCACGCGTCGCCGCGTCGCTCGGCAAGCGCGTCGGCATCGCCGAGGAGTACCGGTTCGGCGGCACCTGCGTCATCAGGGGCTGCGTGCCAAAGAAGCTCTATGTCTATGCCTCGCAATTTCCGGAGCTTTTTGCCGACGCGGCCGGCTATGGCTGGACCGTGCCGGAAGCCACTTTCGACTGGCAAACGCTGGTCGCCAACAAGGATCGCGAGATCAGCCGGCTGGAGGCGATCTACAAGAAGAATGTCGAGGGCTCCGGCGGCGAGACCTTTCACTCGCGGGCGGTGATCGTCGACCCGCACGTGGTCCATCTTCTGGGCGAAGACCGCACCGTCACCGCCGACCAGATCCTGATCGCCACCGGCGGCCGTCCGGCGGCGCATCCGGCGCTGCCCGGCCACGAGCACTGCATCTTTTCCAACGAGGCGTTCGACCTCAAGGAGCTGCCGAAGGCGATCATGATCGAAGGCGGCGGCTATATCGCCGTCGAGTTCGCCAACATCTTCCACGGTCTCGGCGTCGACACCACGCTGGTCTATCGCGGCAAGGAGATCCTCAGCCGCTTCGACATGGATCTGCGCCGCACGCTGCACGAGACCATGGAGAAGAAGGGGATCAAGATACTCTTGCATTCGGTGACCGAGTGGGTGCGCAAGCGCCCGGACGGCCGGCTCGACGCCCTGCTCACCAGCGGCACGACGCTGACGGTCGACCAGGTGATGCTGGCCATCGGGCGTATCCCCAACACCGAGAACATGGGCCTTGAAGGCATCGGCATCGAGATGACCCCTGTCGGCGCGATCAAGGTCGACGATTATTCCCGCACCAACATCGACAACATCTGGGCGATCGGCGACGTCACCAACCGCGTGCAGCTGACGCCGGTGGCGATCCACGAAGCGATGTGCTTCGTGGAGACGGCATTCAAGGACAACCCGAGCGCACCCGACCACGTCACGATCGCGACCGCCGTCTTTTCACAGCCGGAAATCGGCACGGTGGGCCTGTCGGAGGATGAAGCCGTCAAGCGTTTCGCCGATATCGAGATCTACCGCGCCAGCTTCCGGCCGATGCGGCATACGCTGTCGGGCCGCGACGAAAAAATGCTGATCAAGTTGGTGGTCGATGGCGCTTCGCGAAAAGTGCTCGGCGCCCACATATTGGGGCCGGATGCCGGCGAAATGGCGCAGCTGCTCGGCATTCCGCTGAAGGCCGGACTAACCAAGGATGATTTCGACCGCACGATGGCCGTGCACCCGACCGCGGCGGAAGAGCTCGTCACCATGTACAAGCCGACATACCGCGTGAAGGACGGCGAGCGCGTCTGACACGCTTCGTCCGCCGCCTGGCGCTTGCGGTAAGGGAGCTATCGATGTCCGAAACCACCATTTCCGCACCGCTTGACGGTAGTTTTGGCGGACGTGTCGATCAGGTCGTCGACCGGGCCATCGAGGACGGGCGCATCGTCGGCGCCATGATCCTTGTCGCCAGGCGTGGCGAAATCCTCTACAGCCGCGCTGCCGGCCTTGCCGATCGCGAGACGAACAAACCGATGACGGCGGACGCGATCTTCCGGCTGTCGTCGGTGACCAAACCCGTGGTCGCGACGGCGGCACTTGCCCTGGTCGAAGCGGATGTCATCGGCCTCGACGATCCCATATCGAAGTACATCCCTGAATTCCGCCCGAAGCTGGCTGATGGCAGTGAACCCGTCATCACCATCCGGCAGCTGCTGACGCACTCCGCCGGGCTCAGCTACGGTTTCCGGCAACCGGCGGACGGACCCTATCATCGCGCCGGCGTCTCCGACGGTCTCGACCAGCCCGGCCTCTCCATGGCCGACAACCTCGACCGCATCGCCTCGCTGCCGCTGTCCTACGTGCCGGGAACCGGCTGGGGCTATTCGGTGGCGATGGATGTGCTGGGCGAGGTTATGGCGAGGGCCACCGGCGTTTCCTTGCCGGAGCTGGTCGATCGCCTGGTCGTCCAGCCGCTCGGCATGCATGACGCATCCTTTGCCGTGCGCGATCGATCGCGGCTGGTGACGCCCTATGCCGACGGGCAGGGCAAGGCCGTCGCGATGGGCTCGTATCACCGCGTGCCCTTCGCCGACGGTTTTATCGCATTCTCGCCCGGCCGCGTCTTCGACCATGCTTCCTTCGCCTCGGGCGGCACCGGGATGAATGGGACGGCAAGCGATGTCCTCAAGCTGCTCGAAGCGCTGCGTTCGGGCGGCAAGCCAGTCATCCACCCCGATATGGCAGCGGCGATGACCATGGACGCGATACCGGGTCTTGAAACCACCATGCCCGGCTGGGGCTGGGGGCTCGGATTTGGTGTCCTGCGCGACCCGCTCGCAGCATCGACGCCCCAGACCGCCGGCACCTGGCGCTGGGGCGGCGTCTATGGTCATTCCTGGTTCGTGGATCCGGCATTGGACCTGACGGTGGTGGCACTGACCAACACGGCGATAGCAGGCATGATGGGCGCCTTCCCCGACGCACTCCGCGACACCATCTACGGCAGGCAGGTCTAAGATCATTTCGGGGAGAGAGGGTTCCGCCGCCGGCGACTGCCAGCGGCGGAAAGCGTTGACGCTGCTACAGCAGCGTGCCGCGCAGGATCACCAGCGCCGCCGAGAAATAGATCACCAGGCCGGTGACATCGACCAGCGTGGCAACAAATGGCGCCGAGGCGCTGGCCGGGTCGAAGCCGATCCGTTTCAAGGCAAACGGCAGCATCGATCCCGACAGGGAACCGAAGGTGACGATGCCGACCAGCGCCGCGCCGACGGTCGTGGCGATCAGCGGCCAGTGCGGGCCGTAATCGTAGAAGCCCATATATTGCCAGAGCGCGATGCGGCAGATGCCGACCACGCCGAGCATGGCGCCCAGCACGAGGCCGGTCGGCAGTTCGCGCAGCGCCACCCGCCACCAGTCGCGCAGGCCGATCTCGCGCAACGCCAGCGCCCGGATGACCAGGGACGTCGCCTGCGAACCGGAATTGCCGCCGGAGCTCATGATCAGCGGGATGAACAAGGTGAGCACGATCGCCTTCTCCAGCTCGCCCTCATAGCTTTGCATGGCGTTCGCCGTCAGCATCTCGCTGATGAACAGCGCGCAAAGCCAGCCGCCCCGCTTCCTGATCATGGCGAGGAAGCTCATCTTCATGTAGGGTTCGTCGAGCGCTTCCATGCCGCCGAAGCGGTGCACGTCCTCCGTCGTCTCCTCGATCATCGTGTCGATGATGTCGTCGATGGTGACGATGCCGAGTATCTTGCCATGGTCGACGACGGGAACGGCGAGCAGATCGTATTTGGAGATCGTCTGCGCCAAGGTTTCACGATCGGTCAACGGGGTGACGGTCACCGGCATACGATCAGGCGCCACGGACATGATCGAGTCGTCGGGTTCGCCGGTGATCAACCGGCGCAGGCCGGTCGAGCGCACCAGGAGATGCGTTTGCGGATCGACGATGTAGATCGCGTAGACGGTTTCGCGTGTCCGCTCGACCTTGCGGATGTAGTCGAGCGTGCGCCCGACGGTCCAGTCCGAAGGGACGCTGACGAACTCCGTCGTCATGATCGATGCGGCGCTGCTTTCGGGATAGCCCAGGATGGAAAGCAGGGTCGCGCGCAGCGGTGGTGCCAGCGCACCGAGGAGTTCCGAGCGTGCCGGTTCATCGAGCTCGCGCAGGATGTCGGCCGCGCGGTCGACGGACATGGCGGTGAGCAGCTTGCTTGCCTTGGGGCGGGGCAGGGCCTCCACGAGTTCGGGAGCGTCTTCAAGTTCAGGTTGGTCGAAAATCTCGACCAACCGCTCGAACGGCACCTCGCAAAGCAGCTCGGTCGCTGTTTCACGCGATTCGTGATTGAGTGCCTCGACCACGTCGGCGACATGGTCGTTAGCAAGGATGCGGGCGATGGCGACGGCCTCGTCGTCCGCTACGGGGAAAAAATCGTTCATGGTTCACTCCTTGCCGTCCGGCAGGACATGAACCGTTCAGGTCACGTCTAGGCGGACGGCGGTTGCGTTCGACTAATACTGTCGCCAGGCATGGCGCGGTGACCTTTCCGCTTGCGGGTTTGCGTTTCGACTGTCTGCAAGCCGGCGCAACATAGAAGCGCGCCTTGCCGAGTCAATCATCGTGAGGGAGGAAAACGGCGCCTGACGGCTCCGATCGCGAGACTGTGATCACCGGCCGCCGCCAGGCGCGGCAAGTCACGGTGAAAGCGTCGTTATTTCTGCTTCAGCCGGCGCGGGAACCGCAGCCATTTGTCTTCGACCGGCCGCGGCTGCGCGAGGATCGTGGTGAGTTCGACAGGCAGGCTCGGAGCCAGGGGCTTCTTGGAGGCGACGCCGTCGGCGATCAGCACCATCGAGTGGTAGAACTCCGTGCCGGCAACGGATCTCGGCGCCACGGCTTCGTGCATGACGCTGATCACCGTGACATCGGGGCAGTTGTCCTTGATGGCTTGATGGAAGGCAATCTTGCCGTCGGGATCGAGTGCACCGGTTGCTTCGTCGAGGAACAGCAGCCCCGGCTGCTGCAGGATGATGCGCGCCACAACCAGCTTCTGCTTCTGGCCGCCCGACAGAACCTGATCCCAGCTTTTGCCCTCACGGTGCTCATTGGCCATGTGCTCGATGAAGTCGCCAAGGCCGGCCTTGTGCAGCGCCGCGGCCACCTGTGCGTCGCCATGGTTGTATTCGGAGCCCGGCAGGCAGACCAGCTGTTTCAGCGACACCTGCTGCAGCTTGACCTCCTGGGCGGCATAAAAACTCTTCACCCCTTCGGGGAAGACGATCGTGCCGCGGCCATAGGGCCACAGGCCGTTGATCGCCTTGATCAGCGAGGTCTTGCCGCAACCGGACTCGCCCTTCAGGAACGTCCACTCGCCGCGCCGGAAGCGCAGGTTGGCGGCACTGAGGAACGGCGTTGCGTCCTCGCCCTGATGCGCCAGTTCGAGTTTCTGGATGGTCAGGCCGAAGACCGGATTCTGGCTGGCATAGTTAAAGTCGGAGCGGCCGGTCTGGCTGTAGAATTCCTGCGGATGCTGAACAGTCTCGATCGCATTCGCGAGTTCGGTGACACGCTGGCTGTTGGCGCGCAGCGTGGCGATCGCCGGCATGACATGGATGAACCACGAACACTGGCCGATCAACGAATTGACCAGTTCGGAGCCGGTGATATAGCCCTTGAGGTCAAGGCCGTTATGGATGAACGGCACGAGGCCGGGGCCGTAGGCGACAATGCGGGCGCCGATGAAATTGTAGATCAGCTCGAATGACATATAGACGGTGTTGACGATGTTCAGCCGCGACCAGGTTCCGTCGATGTCGACATAGAGCCGGCGATGCATGCTCTTCTGCACACCCTCACCGTGGGATGCCGCGACATGGAAGCTGCGGCGCAGGAACGTCGTCAGCTCGCCGCGGTAGCTGCCTTCGGCCTGCTGCATGCGAACGTTGAGGCGCTCGAGCAGGCTGCCGAGCCTGACCGCGATCCATGTGTTCAACGGCACGTAGGTGGCGACCGCCAGGAAGGCCAGGACGGCACTGCCATAGCTGCCGAGGAACTCAAGCCCTTTCACCTCGACGGAGTTTTCAAGCAGCTTCTGGCCGACGAAATAGAGCGAGGTGGCGACGCCAAGCACACCCATGGCCAGCCCAATGGCGCCGCCGGTCATGTCCTTGATCGATTCCTGGATGCGCTGGTCGATGTTGTCGGGAGCGGGCGTGCTGCCGCCGGTCGACGCATGCTGCGCATGGAAATGCGTGTGGTTGCCGTCGAGCAGCGCCTCGTTGAAACGGCTGTCCAGCCAACCGCGCCATTTGCGGTGCAAGGTTACCGAGACAAGGTTGCGGACGCCCGTGAAGCCGGCGTCCTTGAGCACGACCAGCAATACGAGGATGCCGGCGTTGACCAGCAGGGTGCGCAGCGGCGTGGTGTTGGCGGCGTCGTGGAAGAAGGCGATCGAATTGACCAGTTCACCGGACGCTTCGGCGAACCAGACGCCTGCCTTGCTGGATGCCGCGGTGAGCAGTGCGATCACCACTGTCAGCGTCCAGGCTTCCTTCCAGCGGTCCGAAATCCAGTAGGCTCGCATGAGCCCCCAGAAACTGCGCATCGAGGATACCGGCGTCAAAAGCGACTGCCCTGCGGCGCCGCGGTGTAGTCCATCCGGTACTGACTCCTGCGATCGTCTGCCGATCCGAATCACGATCCCGCCCAAACCTTTTTTCTTTTGTTACGGATGGTAACACCAATTGATCATTTTCTATTAATTTTTGTAGGGGGTCAGCCGGATTGTGGTGGCGAGCGTGTCGACAAGGCAACAGGACGGGCTTTCCCAGCGCCGCGAGAAAGCCGACGAAGGGGCAATTTAACACAATAATTTCAAATGATTACCCGATGGCGAGCCGAGACGCCTTCACCTTCCCTTGGGGAAGGCATTTACACGGTTTCGTTACTCTTTTGGCTTACCCGGCAGGCCGATTTTTCGGCGCGGACCAATCCGAATTTGCGAAAACACGCCGTTCTGGATGCCTGATTCCTTGCCGCCGCTATCTTTGCCGGCAGCCGGAAATGGCCCGTGATCGGCTCAGCCGACCTTCTCCAACTCGCCACGCGCCTTGGCGGCCGCCACCTGACGGATCGCGTCGGCCAGGGTGTCGGCATCCTGCGCGCCCATCACGGCATATTTGCCTTCGAGCAGGAAGCACGGCACGCCTGATATGCCCATGCGCGCGGCGGTAGCGATCTCGGTGCGCACCGCTTCGACATCGGCGTCGGTCGGCAGCAATGTCTCCACGACGGACGCATCCATGCCGGCCTCGCGGGCGGCTTCGACCAACACGGCATGGTCGCCGATGTTGACGCCCTGCTCGAAATTCAACTGGAACAGGCGGCGCACCAGACTGTTCTGCACGGCCTCACCGGCGGCGCCGGCCCAACGGATCAGGCGATGCGCGTCCAGCGTGTTGGGCGCCACCTTGATGGCGTCGAAGGCAAAGGAGATGCCCTCGGCCTCGCCAAGCGGCTCGATGCGGGCGTGAATTTCGCGAATGCGCTCGTCGCTGCCGAACTTGGCCAGCATGTATTCACGGCGATCCTTGCCCTGGGGCGGAATGGTCGGGTCGAGCTGGAATGGCCGCCAGCGTATGTGCACTTCGACATCGCCGGCCGCGGCGACCGCCTTGTCCAGCCGCTTCTGGCCAATGAAGCACCACGGGCAGACGACGTCCGACACCACATCGACGGTAATGGCGTTCGCTTCGCTCATCTCGATCTCCGGATTTTCAGTTCGGCTTGCGCCACCATGTTGGCAGTTGATAACCGAATATGGGCGTCTTCTTCGGATGTTCCAGATAATTCCAGTAAGCAAGCCATTGCTGCGTGTTGTACTGCATCGGCACCATGTAGTTGCCCGAGATCAGCAGCCGATCGAGGACACGGACCGCGGCGACATAATCTTCCTTCGAGCGAGCCCGCAGCATTGCCTCGATCGCGGCATCGATCGCCGGGTCGGCGACGCCGGCGAGATTGAACGATCCTTCGGTCTTGGCGGCGTTGGACGACCAACGCCCGATCTGCTCGATGCCTGGGGAGAGCGAATTGTTGAAGCCGCTCGAGCCGACCAGCACCTCGAAATCGAAACGCTGCTTGCGCGACTGGATCTGGTCGCCGTCAAGGCTGCGGATGCTGACGTTGATGCCGATCTTCTCCAATGTGCGCTGGTAGATACCGGCCAGGCGCTCCTCGTCTTGCGAAGAGGTCATGATCTCGAAACCGAATGGCTTGCCGTCGGGATCGAGCATCGTGCCGCCCTGCAGGTGGTATCCGATGCTTTTCAGGAGATCGAAAGCCGTCTTCAACACCTTGCGGTCCTGGCCCGAACCATCGGTCACCGGCGGTTTCCAGGTGCCGTCCATCACGTCGGACGGCACACGGCCGGGGTAGGGCGCCAGCAGCGCCTTTTCCCTGTCGTCGGCCGGATGGCCGAGCGCGGAAAGCTCGGAGTTCTGCCAATAGCTCATCGTGCGCGCGTATTTGCCGCCGAACAGGTTCTTGTTGGCCCATTCGAAATCGTAAAGCATGCCGAGCGCGCGCCGAACCACCGGATTGGAGAACTTTGGCAGCCTGGTGTTGAACAAGAAGCCGGTCACCACAGGCGGAATGCCGGTGTCGAAGGTTTCAGAGACCACCTCGCCCTTGTGGAAGGCGGGGAAGTCGAGATCGCGCTCGCGCTTGACCGGATCGCCGTCATCGTCGATGGCGCAAAGGCCTTTCTTGAACGCTTCGAGCTTGGCGTTGGCGTTGAGGAAATATTCGATGGTGATCTGGTCGTAATTGTCGAAACCGCGCTTGGCGGGAACGTCCTTGCCCCAGTAGTCGGGATTGCGCTTGAAGACGACGCGCTGGCCGGGCTGCACCTGCGCGATCGTGTAGGGACCGCTGCCGATCAACGGCTTCAACGTCGTCCTGTCGAACGTGTCCATGGCGAAGGCGTGCCTGGGAATGATCGGCGTCAGCGCGATGATCAGTGGAAACTCGCGATCGGCCTTGTCGTTGAAGGTGAAGCGCACGCTGTGGTCGCCGGTCTTTTCCAGCTTGGCGATCCTGGCCATGCGGTCGCTGTAGGGCGGACGGCCTTTCTGCGTGTAGGCATCATAGGTGAACAGCACGTCTTCGGGTGTCACCGGCTGCCCGTCGGACCATTTGGCCTTCGGGTTGAGATGGAATTCAATGCTCTTGCGCTCCGGGTCCATGTCGGCGCTGTCCGCCAGCAGCCCATAAAGGGTAAAAGCCTCGTCCGCACTGCGCTGCATCAGCGGCTCGAAGACCAGATTGCCGAAGATCGTGTCCATCATGCCGCGCGCCGTCGTGCGCAGGCTCTTCAGGATGAAAGGGTTGAGGTTGTCGAAGCTGCCGACGACGCAATAGGTGATGCTGCCACCCTTCGGCGCGTCGGGATTGACGTAGCTGAAATGGGTGTAGTCCGGCGGCAGGGCCGGTTCGCCCTGCATCGCAATAGCGTATTTTGGCGCCGAAAGCGCTGGCTGCGGCAGGGTGAGAAACGATATCGCGGTGATCAGCCAAACAAGAACGCGGCCCATGACCGTCTCCTTAACAGGTCGGCTTGATGATTCGATGCGCACACTAGCATGAGGCGGCTGCGTGCCGGCCAATGGTGTCATCAAGAATTACAAGTGGGCGGGCTGGATTCGACACCGCTTGCAGTGTAACACGCCGTCCGAAGTCATTCTGTTGCCTCATTTCGGCAACAGGTAGCTGGACCACGCGGCGCGAAGAAGCCGGTCCCGGGATTATTTGAGAGGAAGTGCACGACATGACGAGCCTGAACAGCAATGCGTACCGCCTTTCGGTCATGGCCGCGGGCGTGGTCGGCTTTCTGGGTGCAGGGCTTCCCGCTGCTTCCGCACAGCAGCAGCCGCAGATTCCACAGGGCTGGTTCAAGGCCTGCACCAAGCAGGAAGACGTCGACATCTGCAACGTCCAGAATATCGTCACCGCGGGCAATGGCCAGCTCGTCACCGGTGTCAGCCTGATCGAGCTCAAGGGCAAGGTGAACCGCAAGGTGTTCCAGGTGACGGTCCCGACGGGCCGCCTCGTGCCTCCCGGCATCGGCCTGCAGATCGACACCGGCAAAGCGCAGAAGCTCGACTATGTCATCTGCTTCCCGGACCGTTGCGTGGCCGAAGTGCCGCTGACCGACCAGCTTGTCGCCTCGTTCAAGAAGGGCCAGGGGATCACGCTGACCTCGATCAATTTCCAGAACCAGGCCAACCCGATCAAGATCGCACTGCAGGGCTTCAGCGGCGCCTATGACGGCCCGCCGCTGCAGCAGTCGGACATCGAGGACCGGCAGAAGAAGCTGCAGGACTTCGTCGCCAAGAACAACCAGGACTTCGCCAAGAAGCTCAAGGACGAACAGGACAAGGCGAAGACCGCCAACTGATCACCGGCATCGGGCCAATACCGAAGCCAGAGAAAAAGCGGGGTCATGCCCCGCTTTTTTCGTTCCTGGACGCATCCGGAATGCCGGAAAGTCAGTGCCTGGACTGCCGTTTCGGCTCGTAGCGTCCATCCGGCCTCTTGTCGAACATCTCCTTGATCTGCGGATGACGAACCGGCTCGCCCGATTGATCCGCCAGCAGATTCTGCTCGGATACGTAAGCGATGTATTCGGTTTCCGAATTCTCGGCGAGCAGATGGTAGAATGGCTGATCCTTGCTTGGCCGCACGTCCGCGGGGATGGCCTCGTACCATTCGTCGGTGTTGGCGAATTGTGGATCGACGTCGAAAATGATGCCACGAAACGGAAACAACCGGTGGCGAACCACCTGTCCGATCGCGAATTTGGCCGTTTTCATCGTACTCACCACTGAATTCCTTGGCTTTATTTGGCGCAGACTCCGAGTCAATTCAATCCCGAAGCGTTTTTAGCGTCTTCAAGCTACGCAGCGCGCGGAGCAAAGTTTTTGATTGAAGTCGCGATATCGCGGCAAAATCCGCAAGATCGTCAGTTTCGCCGCACCGGCTTTCGCAGGCCACCCGCAAGTGCTGCAAAGCCGCTGCCGGGACGAAGTCCCTCGCGCATGAAAAAGGCACGCAGCGGTGCAACGCCCCCGAGCACGCCGAGACCGGCACCGCGCGCCATCTGCGCCGGCAGCATGTCGGAAAGCAGCGACATGTTGAGCAGATTGACAGCGCTGCTGCGCGCCAGGATGTCGGGCCGGCGTTTGAAATCGTAGGCGGCCAGCGCCTTGGGCTCGCCAGGGTCTTCACGATTTTCGCTCGCGATTCCAACCAGATCGTCAATATCCCTGATGCCCAGGTTGAGACCCTGCGCGCCGATCGGCGGGAACAAATGGGCGGCCTCGCCGACAAGCGCCACCCGATGCCGGGCAAAGCGCAGGGGGGTCACGGTCGAAAGCGGATAAATCTGGCGGCCCGGCTCCACGGTCACCCGGCCCAGCATCGACTGCATCTGCTGCTCGACCCGCAACGAGAGCGCTGCGTCGTCCAATGCGGCAAGCTCCCTGGCGGTCTCGGGCTTGACCACCCAGACGAGGCTCGAGCGATCGCCGGGCAGCGGAACCTGCGTGAACGGACCGGTCTCGGTATGGAACTCCGTAGAGGTGGAAGCGTGGTCGCGGCTATGATGGAAGTTCAGGACGAGCGCGGCTTGAGGATAGGAGCGCGACGCGGTCGAAATGCCCGCTGCCTCGCGGGCGGGCGACAGGCGTCCATCGGCGGCGACCGCCAGCGATGCGCCGACCTCGCTGCCGTCGGCGAGAGCGGCATGGGCCATGTCGGCGTCGAGATGCCAGGTCTTGACCATCGACACCAGCCGTTCGATCCCCGGATGCGCGGCAACCTTGCTGGCCAGTGCGGGGCCGAAGACGGCGTTGGGCAGATTGAGCCCGAACTGGTCCTCATCGATCTCGCTGGCGCGGAAGGTGACGACGGGACTGCGGATCAGCCGGCTGGTCGCATCGACGATGCGCATCACTTTCAAGGGTGCGGCGTTGGGCTTGATGTCTTCGAGCACGCCGAGCCGTTCAAGCACCTTCAAAGCAGGGTTCATCAGGGCCGTGGTGCGCCCATCGGGGACCGAAGCCTCCGGCCCGACGAGCGTTACCCGGAAACCGGCATCGGCGAAGGCAAGTGCCGCGATCAGTCCCGCCGGCCCTGTGCCGGCGACCAGTATCCGTGCTGTTTGCTTACGCTCCAAGATCGGTTTCCGGCTTGCTGTGCGAGGCGGGCCACCCGGCCTGCCAGTTGCTGAGCATATAGGTCAGATCATGCGGCTTGATCAACGCGGCGATTCGGCCCATTCGGTTGCCATGACCGGCCACCAGGACGACTTCAGCCATCTCGACCGCGCCGGCCGCGCCATGGCCGACATTGCACGCAACCCGCGCTTGACGGTCAACGTCGTTGTGGGCGCCGGCATCGCGCTTGCCTGGCTGTTCCTGGCCGCTATGGCGATCCGCGGCGCCGAGACCGGCGGCAGCGCGCCCGGCGACGCTCTGCTGCGCCACCTGCCGCAACTGCCGCTGCCCGATGTCCTGGAACGGTTCTTCGCGCTCTGCCTGTCGCCGGCGCCGCTGGAGGGAAGCATCGGCCCGCGCGCCTTGGCGCTCATCCTGATGTGGTTCCTGATGGCGATCGCGGCGATGCTGCCTTCCGCGGCGCCGATGATCCGCACCTATTGCGAGATCGCCGATACGGCACGGATCAAGGGGGAACCCGTCGTCCACCCGCTGGTGCTGGTCGCAGGGTATCTCAGCGTCTGGTTCCTCGCCTCCGCGATGTTCGCGGTGCTGACGCTTGCGGTGCATGCATCCGCCGCGTCCGGCCAGATGTACGATCCGGTGCTGGGCATCGCCGGCGCCTTCGCATTGCTGGTTGCCGGCCTCTACCAGTTCAGCGGCCTCAAGCAGGCCTGCCTGAAGAAATGCCGGAACCCGTTCTCGATCCTGTTTTCGAACTGGAGCGCGAGAGCCGTCCGCGTCTTCCGGCTCGGAGTTGCGCAAGGCTTATGGTGTTTCGGCTGCTGCTGGGCGCTGATGCTGGTGATGTTCGCCGTCGGCGTCATGAACGTCTTCTGGATGGCGTTGATCGGTCTGTTCACCCTCATCGAAAAACAAACGGCGAGCCGTCTTCCAACCCGGCTGGCCGGTGCGATACTGCTTGTCTGGGCAGCCGCGCTGCTAGTAGTCTCGCTTTGAGTGGGGGAAAT
Source organism: Mesorhizobium opportunistum WSM2075 (assembly GCF_000176035.2). NCBI lineage: Bacteria > Pseudomonadati > Pseudomonadota > Alphaproteobacteria > Hyphomicrobiales > Phyllobacteriaceae > Mesorhizobium > Mesorhizobium opportunistum. The sequence goes on from NC_015675.1 coordinate 4,624,263, forward strand.
TCAATGACAGATCCGGGCTGGGCAATGAAAGGAGAGCTCGTACTCTCCTGCAATTGCACGGTTTTTTGCCCTTGCGTGTTGTCGCTTGGCAGTCATCCGCCAACCGAGGGCTATTGCCAGACCTGGGCGGGTTTCCGTATCGATGCCGGTCATTTCGGAGAGGTCGACCTCTCCGGCCTCAACCTGGGACTGGTCATGGAAATCCCCGGCTACATGAGCCGCGGCAACTGGACCGCGGGCCTGTTCATCGACCAACGCGCCTCGATCTACGCCGTCAAGGCGCTGACCAAGATCTTCACCGGCAAGGCGGGCGGGACCACGTCGCTGCTGTCGATCCTCGTCGGAAAATTCCTGGGCGTCGAACAGGTCCCGATCACCTATGAGACGCGGGACAAGACGCGCATCTTCCAGATACCGAAGATCATCGACGGGGCGGTGACGCCGATAGCGGGCAAGGATCGCGAGAAGGATACGGTGATCAGCAATTCGGAATACTGGATCGCGCCGGAGATCATCGTGGCCAAATCCGACAAGAGCAAGATGCGGGCCTTTGGCCGCAACTGGAATTTTGCCGGCCGCTCGGCCGAAATCTGCAAGCTGGATTGGCGGGGCCCGTGAGCAAGAACACAACGCCCAAGAACTTGGCGCCCAAGAACTCGGCGCCCAGGAACTTGGCGGCCAGGAATACGGCTGCCAGAAAAGCCGCCAAGAAGATCGCGGACCGGATTCCGCGGCCGAGGAAGAAAGTCACCTGGCCGCAGGCAAGGGCGTTCTCGGTGCATCTGCTGACCGCCTCGGGCTCGTTCCTGGCCTTCCTGTCGCTTGTGGCGGCGAGCGAAGAGCGTTGGACTGCTATGTTCTGGTGGCTCGGGCTGGCATTGTTCGTCGACGGCATCGACGGGCCGATCGCCAGGAAACTCGAGGTCAAGGAAATCCTGCCGACCTGGTCGGGCGAAATGCTCGACAACATCATCGACTACGTGACCTATGTGCTGATCCCGGCCTTCGCGCTTTACCAGCGCGGCTTCATGGGCGAGGGCCTGTCGTTCCTGTCGGCGGCGATCATCGTCGTCTCCAGCGCGATCTACTATGCCGACACCGGCATGAAGACGAAGGAGAATTTCTTCAAGGGGTTCCCCGTCGTCTGGAACATGGTGGTGTTCACGCTGTTTGTCATCGAGCCGGGACAATGGGTTTCGTTCGCGGTGGTGGTGGTGGCCGGCATCCTGACCTTCGTCCCGATCAATTTCATTCACCCGGTGCGGGTGGTGCGGCTGCGGCGCATCAATCTGACAATGACGCTATTGTGGTGCGCTTTCGGCGCGCTTGCGCTTGCGCAGGCGGCTCTCGCGGCCTTCTACGACCAGATCGGCGTGCTTGGCGAACAGGTCGGCACGTTCACCAAGATCGGTATTTCCGTTACCGGGCTTTACCTCGCCTGCATCGGTGGCATCATGCAGTTCTTTCCAAATCTTGGTGCCAAGAAGGCCTGACCAGCCCACGTCTCGAGGAAGCCCATCCATGTCCAAAGCGATCCGCATCCACGCCCATGGTGGCCCGGAAGTTCTGACCTACGAGGATGCCGATCCCGGCCAGCCGGGTTCGGGGCAGATCCTGGTCAGGCATACGGCGATCGGCCTCAATTTCATCGATGTCTATCATCGCTCCGGCCTCTATCCGCCGCCGGGCGGATTCCCGCTCATCGCGGGCAGCGAGGCCGCCGGGGTGGTGCTGAAGGTGGGGCAGGACGTCGACTGGCTGAAGCCGGGCGATCGGATCGCCTATGCGGTGACGACAGGTGCTTATGCCGAGGAGCGCGTCATCGATGCCAGCCGGGTCGTCAAGGTTCCGGATGGCATCAGCGACGAACAGGCCGCGGCGATGATGCTGAAAGGCATGACCGCCGAATATCTCCTGCGCCGGACCTTCAAGGTGAAGGCAGGCGACACGATCCTGTTTCATGCCGCGGCCGGCGGCGTCGGGCTCATCCTTGGCCAATGGGCGAAACATCTGGGCGCAACCGTCATCGGCACGGCAAGCTCGACCGACAAGATCGAGCTCGCCAGGGCGCACGGCTTCGACCATGTCATCAATTACAAGGAACAGGATTTCGTCGCCGGCGTCGCGGCCATCACGGGCGGCAGGAAATGCGACGTCGTCTACGATTCGGTCGGCAACGACACATTTCCGGCCTCGCTCGACTGCCTGAGGCCGCTCGGCATGTTCGTCAGCTTCGGCCAATCCTCGGGGCCGATCCCGCCGTTCTCGATGTCGCTGTTGGCCCAGAAGGGCTCCTTGTTCGCCACGAGGCCGACGCTGTTCGTCTACAACGCAAAGCGCGAGGACCTTGACGCCTCGGCGAAGGCCCTGTTCGAGGTGGTGCTGAGCGGCGCCGTCGAGATCAAGATCAACCAGCGTTATGCGCTGAAGGATGCAGGCAAGGCGCACTCGGATCTCGAAGGCCGCAGGACCACCGGAACGACAATTCTCGTTCCTTAGTCCCGCCAGCCTTGTTATCCCTTGAATTTCCGCTGAAATTCTTGAAGCTCTTTCAAGACGCGTGCCGCTTTCCGTTGAGAGCCGGCGGCGCCTACCATGCTTGCGGGAACACAGAACATATCCGGCAATACGGATGGGAGGCACTGTGAGTGCAAATCATGATGGGGCGAACCTGCTCGAGGTTCGTGGCCTGACCAAGATATTCGGCACACTGACGGCGTGCGATCATATCGATCTCAACATCGCCAGAGGTGAAATCCACGCGCTGCTCGGCGAAAACGGCGCCGGCAAGTCGACGCTGGTCAAGATGCTGTTCGGCTCGCTGGAACCCAATTCCGGCGGGATTTTCTGGAACGGCCAGGCGGTCCGGATCACCAGTCCAGGTGCTGCGAAAAAGCTCGGCATCGGCATGGTGTTCCAGCATTTCTCGCTGTTCGAGGCGCTGACCGCGGCCGAGAACATCGCGCTGTCGCTGGATGACGGCTCGCCGATCAGCAGCATCGCCGCCAAGGCGAGGGCGCTTTCCTACAGCTACGGCCTGCCGCTCGATCCTGAATCGCTGGTAGGCGACCTGTCGGTTGGTGAGCGCCAGCGCATCGAGATCATCCGCTGCCTGCTGCAAACGCCGCAGCTCATCATCCTCGACGAGCCGACCTCGGTGCTGACGCCACAGGAGGCCGACAAGCTGTTCGAGACGCTGGAGCGGCTGCGCGCGGAAGGCAAATCGATCCTCTACATTTCGCACCGGCTGGAAGAGGTCAAACGCATCTGCGACCGCGCGACCGTGCTGCGGCACGGCAAGGTGGTCGGCCACTGCAACCCGCGCGAGGAGACGGCGTCATCGCTGGCCCGCATGATGGTCGGCAACGAAGTGCAGGCCGTGGTGCGCGCGCCGGTCGAGGGGATCGAAACCGCACAGCCGCTGCTCGAAATCCGCAACCTTACCCGCAAACCGGCAACGCCGTTCTCCATTCCGCTCAAGAACATCAGCTTGAATGTCCGCGCCGGCGAGGTGATCGGCATCGCGGGCGTCGCCGGCAATGGCCAGGGCGAGTTCTTCGAATCCGTCTCGGGGGAAGTCCTGCAACAGGATTCTGCCTCGGTGCGCATCCGCGGCAAGGATGCCGGCGGCCTCACCATCACCGGACGGCGGCTGCTGGGTGCCGCCTTCGTGCCGGAAGAGCGCCTCGGCCATGGCGCGGCACCGCGCATGAAACTTTCGGAAAACCTTCTGCTGTCGCGCCATGCAACCGACGGCAAGGCCTTTGTCGGCACCGGCGGCATGGTGAAGAGCGGTGCTGTCTACGCCGCCGCCCAACGCATCATCGAAGCGATGGATGTGCGCAAGAGCGCGCCGGATCCGGAAGCCGCGGCACTTTCGGGCGGCAATCTGCAGAAGTTCATCGTCGGCCGCGAACTCGACCGCCGGCCCAGCGTCATGGTGGTCAACCAGCCGACATGGGGTGTCGATGCCGGTGCCGCCGCTCACATCCGGCAGGCGCTGATCGAACTGTCGCGCAGCGGATCGGCGGTGCTGGTCATCAGCCAGGATCTCGACGAGCTGTTCGAAATATCGGATGCCATCGCCGTCATGCACAATGGCGAACTTTCCAAGCCGCTGCCGATCGCCGAAGCAACCTTCGAGAAGATCGGCTTGCTGATGGGCGGCGCCGAGCCCGGCCACGCCGAACACACGCTGGAGACGGCATGATGCGCCTCGAACTCGTCAAACGCCCGCAGCGCTCGGCGCTGTTTTCGGCACTTTCGCCGTTCATTGCCTTCGCGCTGACGATCATTGCCGGCGCGGTGCTGTTCGCGCTGCTCGGCGTCAACCCGCTGACTGCGTTCCGGATCTATTTCATCGAGCCGATCAGCCAGGTCTGGCAGTTGCATGAGTTGGCGATCAAGGCGGCGCCGCTGATCCTGATCGGCGTCGGCCTGTCCGTCTGCTACAAGGCCAACATCTGGAACATCGGCGCCGAAGGCCAGTTCATCTTCGGCGCCATCTTCGGCTCCGCCATTCCGGTGCTGTTTCCGCAATTCGAAGGGCCGCTGGTGCTGCCGCTGATGCTTCTGCTCGGCATGGTCGGCGGTGCGGCCTACGCGGCGATCCCGGCGCTTTTGAAGACCAAGTTCAACACCAACGAGATCCTGACCAGCCTGATGCTGGTCTATGTCGCCCAGCTCTTCCTCGACTGGCTGGTGCGTGGCCCATGGCGCGATCCGCAAGGCCATGGTTTTCCGCAGACGATCCAGTTCGGCGACTCGGCCGTGCTGCCGGAACTGATGCCCGACGCCGGACGCGCCAATTGGGGTTTCGTCTTCGCGCTGGTTGCCGCGGTGCTGATCTGGATCCTGATGGGCCGCATGCTGAAAGGCTTCGAAGTCCGCGTGCTCGGCTCCAGCCCGAGGGCAGGGCGCTTCGCCGGCTTCGGCCTCAGCCGGATGGTGTTCTTCGCCTTCCTGCTGTCGGGCGCGCTGGCAGGTCTGGCCGGCATCTCGGAAGTCTCCGGCGCCATCGGGCAATTGCAGCCGGTGATCTCGCCCGGGTACGGCTTCACCGCCATCATCGTCGCATTCCTTGGCCGGCTCAATCCGCTCGGCATCGTCGCCGCCGGCCTGGTGCTGGCGCTGACCTATCTCGGTGGCGAGGCGGTGCAAAGCGCGCTCGGCATTTCCGACAAGGTGGCGCGCGTCTTCCAGGGCATGCTGCTGTTCTTCGTGCTCGGCTGCGACACGCTCATCCATTACCGCATCCGCCTGATCGGCCTGGCGCTGACGAAACAGGAAGCTCCTGCAAAGCTCGAAGCCGCGCCAAAGTTGAAGGAAGCCCGCTGATGGACATCACCGTCAACATCCTCCTGACCATCGCCACGGCGGCGACGCCGCTGTTGATCGCGGCGATCGGCGAACTGGTGGTCGAACGTTCTGGCGTGCTCAATCTCGGCGTCGAAGGCATGATGATCATGGGCGCGGTCGGCGGCTTCGGCGCCGGCTACCTGACCGGCTCGCCCTGGATCGGCCTTTTGGCGGCGATCGCCATGGGGGCGGCGTTCTCGCTGCTGTTTGCCGTCATGACGCTGTCGCTGGCCACCAACCAGGTGGCGACCGGCCTGTCGCTGACGCTGCTCGGCCTCGGCCTCTCCGGCATGATCGGGACCAGCTTCGTCGGCCAGCCCGGCGTCAGGTTGCCCAATCTCGATATTCCCGGCCTCAGCTCCATACCCATAGTTGGCAGGCTGCTGTTCGGCCAGGATCCGATCTTCTACATCTCGATCGCGCTGACGGCCGCCGTGATGTGGTTCCTGTTCAAGACCCGCACCGGGCTCACGCTGCGCTCGATCGGCGACAGCCATACCTCGGCGCATGCGCTCGGCATCAGGGTCATCCGCTACCGCTATCTCTCGGTCATCTTCGGCGGCGCCTGCGCCGGCCTTGCCGGCGGCCATCTGTCGCTGGTCTATACGCCGCAGTGGGTCGAGAACATGAGCGCGGGCCGTGGCTGGATCGCGCTGGCGCTGGTGGTGTTCGCGTCATGGCGGCCGTGGCGGGTGCTGGCCGGCGCCTACATCTTCGGCGCGGTGTGGATCGGCCAGCTTCATGCACAGGCTTTTGGCATTCCGGTGCCCTCGCAGATGCTTTCTTCTCTGCCCTATCTGGCAACCGTCGTGGTTCTCGTTCTAATCTCGCGCAACAAGCGTCTGACGATGATGAACACGCCGGCATCCCTGGGGCAGCCATTCGTTCCGGATCGTTGACAACAATAAAAAACGGGAAGCTCCAAGGCTTAACACAGAGAGGTAACACAATGAAAAAACTGCTTATTGCCCTGATGACGACGACAGCGGCCTTGTCGCTGGCGGCGTCAGCGGAGGCTGCCGACAAGTTGAAGGCCTGCTGGGTCTACACCGGCCCGATCGGCGATTTCGGCTACTCCTACCAGCATGATCAGGGCCGGCTCGAAGTCGAGAAGGCGCTCGGCGACAAGGTCGAAACCGCTTACCTGGAGAACGTCTCCGAAGGTCCCGATGCCGACCGTGCCTTCGAGCGGCTGGCGCGCGAGGGCTGCAAGATCATATTCGGCACCTCGTTCGGCTTCATGGACGCCGAAGTGAAGGTCGCCAAGAAGTTCCCGAAGGTGATGTTCGAGCACGCCACCGGCTACAAGACATCGGACAATCTCGGCATCTACAATGCGCGCTTCTATGAAGGCCGCTACGTGCTTGGCCAGATCGCCGCCAAGGAATCGAAGTCCGGCGTCGCCGGCTACATCGTTTCCTTCCCGATCCCGGAAGTGGTGATGGGCATCAACTCCTTCATGCTCGGCGCGCAGTCGATCAACCCGAACTTCAAGGCCAAGATCGTCTGGGTGAACTCCTGGTTCGATCCGGGCAAGGAAGCGGATGCCGCCAAGGCCCTGTTCGACCAGGGCGCCGACATCATTGTCCAGCACACCGATTCGACCGCTGCCCTGCAGGTGGCCGAAGAGCGCAAGCTGCACGGTTTCGGCCAGTCTTCCGACATGATCAAGTTCGCGCCGAACGCGCAGCTGACCTCGCTGACGGACGAATGGGGTCCGTACTATATCAGCCGGGTCCAGGCGGCCATCGACGGCACCTGGAAGCCGGACAATGTCTGGCTCGGCATCAAGGACGGCGCGGTGAAGCTTGCGCCTTACACCAACATGCCCGACGACGTGAAGGCGATGGCCGAGGCGACCGAGAAGAAGATCGCCGGCGGTTGGAACCCCTTCACCGGACCGATCGCCAAGCAGGACGGCTCGGCATGGCTGAAGGACGGCGAAGTCGCCGACGACGGCACGCTTCTTGGCATGAATTTCTACGTCAAGGGTGTCGACGACAAGCTGCCGCAGTAAGCTTGCACGGATCTCGAACGGAAAGGGCGCCGCGCGGCGCCCTTTTTCATTCGGCGGGTTGGGTTCGGCCGGGGGCCGCCCGATACTTTGCCAGCACAATTTCCACGGCATGGCCAAGCCATGTCTTGAGCAACCGTTGGGCGGGCCGTTCCCAGTAACGCCAGACCGTCCAGGAGGCGGCGAGCAGAACCGCGATGCAACCGAATGCCGCGAGCCATTTGCCAACCAACGGTGCGGCGGCATCGATGGCGAGATAGCCGATGTTCTGGTGCAGGAGGTAGAGCGGGTAGGTCAGCCCGCCGAGCGCCATCGTCAGAACGGACGGCCTGACATGATTGCGCAGCAGGACCGCGCCGATCAATGCGCCATGCATGACGACATTGGCGGCCCAGAGAGGATGCTGCGAAACGGCGAGGCCATATTCGTTCAGCATCCAGTGCTGCGTCACCGAAAGCGTTCCGCAGGACAACAGGAACGCTGCGCCAAGCAGCAGCAACGCCGGCAGTGACCGGCCATGCGCATGCAGATGGTGGACCAGCACGCCCGCGGCGAAAAACGGGCCGAACTCGGTGATGAACAACAGCCTTGCCGCATGACTGCCGACGAAGAATTCGTTCAACGCCGATATCGCCAGCCAGATGAAGATCAGCTCAAGCTTGCGCTTCTGAAAAACACCGGTGAGCAGGGCCAGCGTCACCCATCCGTAGAAAACCAGTTCAAGCACGATCGACCAGTAGACGCCGTCCATGAAAGGTTGGCCGAGGGCCGGCGCGAACATCGACAGGTTGGCGGCATACTGCCTGAGAGAGGTTGCAAACAGCGGTGCGCCGACCGAAGCGACGACGATGAAGGTGATCGTCATGCAAAACAGGAACCCGGGATAGAGGCGAACGAAACGGGCGATCGCAAACTGGTGCCAGCTGCGGCTTTCCGCCGACCACGCGATGACGAAGCCGCTGATCAGAAAGAATAGATTGACGCCAAGGTAGCCATAGATGGCGAATGGCGCGGCATCGGGATAGCCCTCGGCGAGAACGCCTTCGGCGGCCGCGCCACGAAAGAAATAGTGGAAGAGCACGACGGCAAGTGCCGCGGCCAGCCTGAGCAGGTCCAGCGTCGCGATGTAATCCTGCCCGGCAGGTCTGGTATCCATCCGAATTCCCGCATTTATGGTCCTGAGACCATAGTGCGGATCGCGGCTGAGCGGGTTAAGAGGCCTGAACCATCGCGAAATTTGGTAAATGGCGGCAGAAGCATCCGACCGGGCGCAATTGTCTGTAACGCAGTTCCGTGACCGCCTTCACAGACGCATTTGCCTTTTTACTTACATATTCATCTTGCCACCCGGACAAAATTGGCCGGCGTTACGAACGTCAGCAGGAGAAAATCTTATGCAATTGAATAAAAAACTCCTAGCCATTATTGGTAGGCGTATTCCAGCCATCTATGACGTCATTCCGCGCGGACCACAGGGGCGGCTTGCACAAATCGCCCTCAATCCTCAGCCGCTCCCGCCTCACGAGCTGGGCGCCGCGATCGCCGACGAATTCGTGCGCCATGCATGGATCGCCGAGCGCGGCGGGCAAGACATGAAAGGGGTGCTGAGCGACCTCGACGATTGGTGCCCGACGCCACCGAAGCTGCCGAAGCTGCCTCCGTGGTGGGGGCCGTTTCCGGAGCCCGAGCCGCGGCCCGAGTGGTTCGTGGATTACCATCTGGGATTTGCCGCGAGGCTGTCGGTGATCGAAGGCCAGTCAGCCGGCACGCGACTGGACAGGACCCTCAACCAGGGCATCGACCGGTCCCTGTCTGCAATCGAGTCCGTGAAGCTCTGACGAAAAAAATGCCAAAACGAGGCGCCGCAAAGGCGCCCTTTCGGCAGCCGTCAAACCGCCGAGCCGTAAAGATCGTAGGCGTCGGCACGGTCGATCTTGACGGTGACGATGTCGCCGGCGCGCAACGGACGGCGCGACTGGATGTGGACCGAGCCGTCGATCTCGGGCGCGTCGTATTTGGTGCGGCCCTTTGCCGATGTGCCGTGCGCTTCGTCGATCAGCACCGGCAGGCGCTTGCCGACCTTCTTGGCGAGCTGCGTCGCCGAGATCTTCTGCTGGCGCTGCATGAAACGATGCCAACGTGCTTCCTTGATCTCCTGCGGCACCTGTTCGAGGCCGAGGTCGTTGGAGCGGGCGCCCCGGACCGGCTCGTATTTGAAGCAGCCGGCGCGGTCGATTTTTGCCTCGTCCAGCCAGTCGAGCAGCATCTCGAAATCGTCGTCCGTCTCACCGGGGAAGCCGACGATGAAGGTCGAGCGGATGGCGAGATCGGGGCACACGTCGCGCCAGCCGCGGATGCGCTCGAGCGTCTTTTCGCCGTGCGCGGGCCGGCGCATGTTCTTCAGCACCTGCGGCGAGGCATGCTGGAACGGGATATCCAGATAGGGGAGGATTTTTCCCTCGGCCATCAGCGGGATGACGTCGGCGACATGCGGGTAGGGGTAGACGTAGTGCATGCGCACCCAGATGCCGAGCTTGCCCAGTTCCTGCGACAAATCGAGGAATTTCGCTCGCACTTCGCGGTCGCCGAACAGCGACGTCTGGTACTTGATGTCGATGCCGTAGGCGCTGGTGTCCTGCGAGATGACGAGCAGTTCCTTGACGCCGGCCTTGGCCAACTTCTCGGCCTCGCGCAGCACGTCGGCAGCGGGCCGCGAGACGAGATCGCCGCGAAGAGCCGGAATGATGCAGAAGGTGCAGCGGTTGTTGCAGCCTTCCGAAATCTTGAGATAGGCATAGTGGCGCGGCGTCAGCTTGACGCCCTGCGGCGGCAAAAGGTCGATATAGGGATCGTGCGAAGGAGGAGCGGCCTCATGCACGGCGGCCATGACGCTCTCATAGGCCTGCGGGCCGGTGATCGCCAGCACGTTTGGATGCTTTTCGCGGATCACGTCCGGCTCGGCGCCGAGGCAGCCGGTGACGATGACCCTGCCGTTTTCCGACAGCGCGGAACCGATGGCGTTGAGCGACTCGTCGCGGGCGGAATCGAGGAAACCGCAGGTGTTGACGACGACAAGATCGGCGCCGTCATGCTTGCGGGCGATCTCATAGCCCTCGGCGCGCAACCGCGTGATGATGCGCTCGGAGTCCACAAGGGCCTTCGGGCATCCAAGGCTGACGAAACTGACGCGGGGGGCGGACATAGGCAAGTTTCCAATGAGGGTACGGGCCGAAACGGGTCCGGCCTCAAGTCGCTATAGATGTCGGTCTGAGGCGCTTGGCACAAGCCAATACGCGCGGCGCAATAGCATGGCTTGCCTGATCAAGCAAACCGGACGACAGGCCAGGACATTGCGAAACGTCGCGAGCAGGGCTGCTCCAGGAGCGGTTAGTGGCCGCCTCCCGGTCCAAACCAGGGCGCCAGGAAGGCGAAGTGATCGGGGAATTGCTGCACGGCGCCATCAAGAAGCATCTTCACCGCGACGTAGAGGATGATCGCCAGGCCGATATAGGCGATCCAGCGATATTTGTGCAGCAGGCGCGCGACAAACGACGCGGCAAAGCCCATCAGCGCGATCGACAAGGCCAGCCCGATGATCAGCACCGTCGGATGGTTCATGGCCGCTCCGGCCACGGCCAGAACATTGTCGAGCGACATCGAAACGTCGGCGATGACAATCTGCCACGCGGCCTGCGAGAAGGTCTTGCTCGGTCCCTTGCCGCCAATGACGCCGTCCTTGTCGAAGTCGCCATTCGACAGCGCTTCGGTCGCATCGCGCTCCTGCTCGTGGCTGACGCGCAGTTCGCGCCACATCTTCCAGCAGACCCAGAGCAGCAGCAGGCCGCCGGCGATGAGCAGAATGGGGCCGATGGTCAGCAGCCATTGCGTGATCAGGGCGAAGAAAATGCGCAGAACCGTGGCCGCCGCGATGCCGACGAGAATGGCCTGTTTGCGCTGGTTGGCGGGCAGGCCCGCCGCGGCGAGGCCGATGACGATGGCATTGTCGCCGGCGAGCGCAAGGTCGATGGCGATGACCTGGAGAAGAGCCGATAAGCCCGCGGCAGTGAATATTTCCATCGACCAGGAGGCCCTTGCTCGTTCGCGCCGAGTGTTCGTCGTCGACTGTCCAGACGGGCCTAAAGGCATGGTCCGCTGGCGTCAAGACGCAGCAATGGACAACGCTTGAAAACCACTTTCATGGCCTTGGCATTACAGGGGCTTCAGCAATCGTCGGCGGACGAGCTAGTCGTAGAGATTGTACTTCGCCCAGTCGGTCTCGGGAATTTCGTCACCGATCCGGTAGCGGAGCTGGAGAACTTCCATATGGTCCGGCCCGGTCTGGCATTTGAATTTCAGCCGGTACCATTGTCCCTTGCTGCGGAACGCCGCACCCGAGCTCTTGATCGCGTCGGCGCTCATCTCGGGCGTCGCGAAGGCATAGGCAACGACTCGGTCGGCCTTGAACTTGCGATCGTCATGCGTGATCCGGTCCAGGACCTCGGCGTCGCAGCGCTGTTCTAGGCGGGTTTGCGGATCGAGTTTCATCAGTCCGGCACGCAATGCGTTGTCCATCGCGCTGGCCGGAAAAGCCAGCGCCAGGGACGCGATGGCCATCATGCAGGGTCTATTCATGGGCGGGACTAGCAGCATATTTTATCTGACAAATCAACCAAGCGGGGCGCTTCATGCTCGGCAAGCGCCCGCTTTCAGGGGGTCGGCGCAATCAAAATCTCGTGTCGTGCTTCATCGTGCGAAGCCTGCGGCCAACGGACCAGCGAGGCGCGGCCGGCATCGGTGAGACCGTAGAGACCGCGGTCGACACGCGCGAACCAACCATAGACATTGTGCTGCAGAATCTTCGGCGCGATCGGTGTCAAGGTCTTCAGGTCGCGCGGCCGCTTGGGTCCATCCATCATCGCGGCGGCGCAGGTGAGGGCGCTCTGGCGGTAGGCGGTCATGATCGGATTGCGCGTCCCGCCGCCCACGACCGGATCGCCGCGACGGCGCTGGTGCTCATCGACGATCCGAGAGCGCTTGCGCGCATTCTTGCGCGGCGCCATTGCGACCGGGCTGAGCAGCACCTCGACCCGGTCGTTCGCGGTCACGCCGAGCAGGCCGAAGCCGAGCCGACGGCAGAGATTGCGGAACCTGGCGTCGCTTTCGCGCCCCTTGCCGCGCGCCGACATGCGTGCCGCCAGCCACACTTCGTCGCAAGCGGCCGCACGGTCGACGCCCTGCAGCACCAGTTCCAGATTGAACTGCAGCTTCAGTTCGCAGATGACCACGACCGGCGGTTCACCCTCGCGCAGCGCGACGATGTCGCAGCCGCCGATTTCCCCTTTCACGACGAAGTCGAGACTTTCGAGGAACCGCTTCACCGGCGCATAGAGTGAGGTCTCGTTCATGCCGCAAGACTTAGCCGATTCGACGCAAAATGCGTGCCCGTGGAAAGGCGCCCTGGCCTCGAGGCAATCAGGCGATGCCGCCAATGTCGGGCAAGACCGGCGGCAACGGGCCGTGCTCCGTCGATGCCGGCTGCCGGGCTTCGGGGCCTGGCGCGACGCGATCCGATGGCTTCTTGCGGCGCATGAACGGATAGCCGACCTGGCCGAAATAGGTGGACGGGATCGGATCGTCGACGCCGTATTTGTCGGGCACCTTGTCGCCGGTGGCATTGTAGGTGCCGAACACCAGATCGAGAAAGGGCAACTGCCCGGCGAAGTTCTTGTCATAGGCTTCGCGCTGGTTGGCATGGTGCCAGCGATGGAACTGCGGGCCGGCGATCAGCCACTTCAACGGGCCGAACGGAATCCGCAGGTTCGAATGAACGAGCATCGTGTGCCCGAGATAGATAAACGAAAAGACGGCGATCGCGCCTTCCGAGAAGCCAAGCAGAAGGATCGGCGTCAGCGATATCGCCTTGGTGACGATTGCGTCGACCGGGTGGGAGTGGAAGGCCCCGAGCCAATCCAGTTCCTCAATGCCGTGGTGAACCGCGTGGAACTTCCAAAGTGCCGGGATCTTGTGAAAGGCCCGATGCGCCCAGTAGACGCCGACATCGGTGATCAGGGTGATTTCGGCAACCTGCAGCCAGATGGGCTGGCCACTGACGGCCTGCGTTACCGATCGCGGGATGAGGATTGCAACGACGCCGAGGATACCCGCCGCCATGATGACCATGGCCACCTTTATGATAAAGGCGTTGAACATCAGATAGAGCAGATCGACACCAAGGCCCTTGCGGAAGATCTTCTGCGGCCGCTCGGCGAACAGATGTTCGAACGGAATGAAGATCAGCGCGCAGATCAACAGCGTCTTGATGCCAAAGATATCCATTCGCCCGCCTATCGCCTCGTCTTTCGACAGCGCCTCCAGCGCTTGCGCTTCCCGAGAGAAGCACATCTCTCCTTTCGAAAGGCTTGATGCCGAGCGTCCGACTATGCCGGGCATGGAGCATGCCGCCCGCCTGCGTGTCACATCGGTGTCGCACGCGGGCGATATAGGGGGAACGCGCGGTCGACGAACGCAGCGTTACGCGCGTCCTCCCAGGACTAACCCCACCGGTCCCTGCCGGCGGGGTTTTTCGTTTCAAGGCCCATGTTGATCAAGAACCATGTTGGCGGCCGCGAGTTGTCCTTGCTATCGTGGCATTTGCAGTCAGCAGGGGATGCCCATCATGGACGCAAATGAAATGAGTGCGATCGGTGACACCCTCATGAGGGTCGTCACGCCCGACATGTCTCCCAAGCAGCTCGTCAAGGCTGCCAAGAAGGAGCATCCCGGCGCCTCGAAGAAGGATATCGCGAGAGCGGCCTTCTTTTCGATTATCGCAAATGCGGATCAGGACGTCGGCAAGACGAGGAACCTGCAGGCATTTGCCATCGCCGAACGCACCCAGAGATCCGACTGAGCAAATCGGACCATCGCCGCACCGCAACGCTTCTCATCGCCGCGGATACGCCGCCCGACCGGCCACAAGCACGAGCTTCAGGAGACCGTGTGGTCCAGGAGTTTTGTGGTCGGGTCACGGCGATGATCGGAATTGGCGCGGTCGATGCCTTCGACGGTGATCGCCATCGTCCCGTTCTCGATCCTTGCGATCCAACCCTTTGCCTTCATATACCAGAGATGAAACTCGAGATGCTCTCGCGGACAGCCTGACAATCGCTCAAGCTCGACATCTCCAATGCCGGGATTGTTGACGTCCTGTCTGCGCTTTACATAAAGGAGCGCGAGCAGTCTGGCTTGAATGACGACGTCACGCTCCATGCCCTTGGTGTTTCCGGCTTCCACGGACAACTCCCGGCTGAGCCCCGCATGGTCCTTGTACTGGATGTCGTACTGCGCACGTTTGACAGGGTCCTTGAGCGTGTTGTGAGCCTCTACGATTTCGCTGAAGCGCGCCTCATTGCCGGTGGCCTGATTGTCGGGGTGGTAACGCATGGCGAAATAACGAAACACCCGTTCCAACGTTTCGGAGTTGGCATTCGGGCTGACTTCGAGAACTTCGTAGTAGTCAATGAACATAGCGGCGCTCCCTCAACGCAATCATATATTCATATTGGCTAAATTAAAGAACGTCCAATGGACAAGTGCGGAACCAAAGCGGTTACGTCAGACCTTTGCTTGCGGCTGTCAAGACTTTGGTCCGGCGTCGATAGCCGGCTAATGCCAGAAGAAGAGAACGGGGTCAGCACGCATTGGACGCGAGCCTGGGTTGGCGCGCCGGTCCCATGGCTCCCGGATCAGTACAGGGAACGGATGGAGGGCAGACACTGGGAATGAACAAGGCCGCCTGCGGACATAACGAAGTTGACACAATCGGCAGGCTGACTTATTTTCGCGTTAGTGGCCACTAACGCGAATAGCTGGACGGCGCTGGGCGACCCGACAAGGCGCACGGTTTTCGAGTTGCTGGTCGAACAGCCTTGTTCGGTCACCGAACTGGCTCATGCCTTGCCCGTCACCCGGTCGGCGGTTTCGCAACACCTGAAGGTGCTCAAGGATGCCGGGCTCGTGGCGGACACCCGCTCCGGCAAGCAACGCATCTACCGGGTTGATCCAGATGGGCTGGCGCGCCTGCGCGCGGAACTTGACCGGTTCTGGAGCAAAACCCTGGCGGCCTACAAGGTTGCCGTCGAGCGGTCATCAGAGGAGCAGAAATGAGCCCGCAAACCGCACCTACATCCGTGAAGCACTCGATCGTCGTCGAAGCCCCCATTGCAACGGCTTTCAAGGTGTTTACCGAGGACTTCAACAGCTTCAAGCCGCGCGAGCACAACCTGCTCGCCGTGCCAATCGCAGAGACAGTCTTCGAGCGTCGGGTAGGGGGCAACATCTATGATCGCGGCATCGACGGCAGCGAGTGCCGATGGGCGCGAGTGCTGGCCTACGAACCGCCCAATCGCCTGCTTCTAAGCTGGGACATCAGTCCCCGGTGGCAGGTCGAAACCGATCTCGACAAGACCAGCGAATGGGAAGTCCGGTTCACCGCCGAAACCGAAAACCGGACTCGGGTCGAGATCGAGCACCGGAAACTTGAGCGGCATGGCGACGGCTGGGAAAGCGTACGCAATGGCGTTGGTGGCGAGCAAGGTTGGCCGCTATATCTGCAGCGGTTCCACGGCCTGTTCTCCCGCTGACATTTTGAGAGGTCGGACATGGAAGCCTATGGGTTGAGTATCGTTGGAATCCTGGCGCTTTGTCTCGTTTCAGTCCTGCTGGCGATTCTCTCGGGCTCGTCCAAGGGGCGAGCAGGTGTCCTGTCTGGGCCAATAGTCCCCGCAGACGACGACAATCTGCTTTACCGGATAGACCGCGTACACCTGAATTCGGTCGAGGCGCTGGCGCCCTTTGTCGTGCCTGCCGTCTTGGCGATGATGGTCGGCGTCGGACCTGTCGTGCTGGCTACACTGGTCTGGCTGCATCTGGCGATCCGCCTTGCTCATTTGGCGATCTACCTGCGCGGCGGCAACGCCGCCAAGGGAGGCAGCGTCAGCACCATCCTGTACGTCTCGGGAGCCCTCGTCACAGCCGTTCTCATCGTCGTGACAGGCTGGGTCGCGATCTAGGGATTGCGCCGGAAAACACTGAACTGGCGAATTTAATGGCGGAGGGAGTGGGATTCGAACCCACGGTGAACTTGCGCCCACGCCGGTTTTCAAGACCGGTGCCTTAAACCGCTCGGCCATCCCTCCGTCGTGATTTTTCAATCACTTGGATAGTACACGTCCGGCGGGTTTTCGTCTGCTGGCATCGGATTGGCACCGAAGGCATTCCCGACCGGTCGCTGTTCATTCCTGTAAAGCGGCATCGAGGGCTGCGTCAACCACCGCTGTGGTGCCTTCCTGCTGTGCCGACAGTTGGTGCGCATAAATGTTCTGCATGACCAGAATTTTAGCGTGACTGGCGGTCGCGTTTCCGCGCGGCCTCACACGGTGCGGGCAAGGCCGAGAAATCTGGCGAGCTCCTACATCGAATAAAGTGTTCCGGAACTATTTTAGCACATGCTGATCGAAACGCGGTTCTTGTGAAAGTTCTGTACATGCGTGTGACGTTCGTCGTGGCAGCGAGATGACCGATCCCAATCAACCCCAGAACGAGCGGCGCTCTCATGCCCGGCAGACCGTTCTGAAGGAAGGGACGATCGTTACCGAGAGTTCGACCATAAAATGCTCGATCAGAAACCAGCATGCTCACGGCGCGGAGCTGAGGGTCGACCCGAGCGCCATTGTTCCCGAACGCTTCATCCTGCTCGTGCCGGCGGATGATGCCCGATACCGTGCGGCGCTCCGATGGAGACGAAACGACCGCCTGGGCGTGCAGATCTATTGAACCGTCCCTTGCCGGCGCCATCCCTCTGGTCAGGCTCGCGACAGCTTACCCAGGTATAATAGGGGCCTTACAAGCGGAGGTATCCATGGTCTCGGCGATTGGAAGTCAGCATCGGCAAACACCGGAAACCCTACTGAAACCCGCAAAGACAGAAACAGGCGAAGGATTTGCGCCGGGCAAAAGCGCAGATAGCGTAGGACATCGCGCCAAGGCCATGGTCGCCGAAACAGGCGATACTGATCCTGGGGCCCAGGGGCGCGCCGCATCGACGATCGCCAGAATGGATATCACCGTTTTGACGCCCCCGAGCGAAGAGCCGCCTTTGGAGTAGGGCGGCTGCCATCGTCTTCTCGATCGACGATATCGGATTTACCACGTCGGGCAGCAAGGCGTGCCGCAACCGCATCGTTGCTCTAACCGCCCAGAGCATCATACCCCATGCGGTCACCTTTTCCCGGCCATACGCGCCGGGCTTTACGCGGTCTGAAGCTGGTCGACAGATCCCGTGCCTGACATTGCTATCAAACGTGCAGCGGCAAACGCGGCCAAAATTACGAAAATAGCCGTCATGTCCAGGAAGGCAGACGACGCAAAAATGCTTGCGCTCTGCTCATAACAGCTTGCGAATTCCATGACGTCTTACCCCTCTGGACCCATTGCATCATGATCCTGCTTCAGACGAAATTCAAGCAGGTGCTAAAATACCCCGGCAAAGATGTTGCCTGGTGGCTTCCCGTCAGGTGGTGACGTAACGCTTCCATCCCTAGATGGATCTCCGGAGACCCGTCAACTCTCACACCGGCGTCGGATTGACCCCGGCAGCCCTCAACTGGGCGCCGAGCTTGGTCCGAGTGGCACAGGCGGCTTTGTCACCGGCAACGCATTTGTTGTTGGCGGCGGACCAATCCAGCAGGGCAGTGTTTATCCAACTGCCAGGCGCGCGTGCCACGCCATAAGGTGTTGGTGGCGCGCCGGTCGCGGCGGCTGTTGCCGCGGCGGCGCCTTTCCCGCGAGGTGCGAGCTTCCAACCGCTGATGATCAGACAGTTCTTCATGTATTGATCCTCGGCGATCGCATTGTCGAGAGCGTTGCCCAGGCCAGCACCGGCAACAAAAGCCGGTGATCCGATCGCAAGATAACCTTGGTCTACCGATCCTTTCCGCATCTCACATTGAGCATGCGCGACCTCAAAGCTAGGCCCATATCCTATCTGCATGTAGTCATCTTGATTGCTAGTCTGGCAGCCACAAATTGCGACAGTGGCACCAAGTGCCATCAACGATTTTATTTTCATTCCCCCAGCCCCTCCCAAGGCTGAATGATCCTCCCTCAAAGCTTATGTCAGCGCAAGGGCAGACAATCATTCCGGCAAACCCTGAAAAGTGCACTATCGGGGCACATATGATTTCCGAGAGTAGATATATACAGGGTTATTACAATTCCCGAGCTTTGGCATGCACCACCACGAACCTACCGAACGATCGGTCCAGGGCTGGCCGTCGGCACAGCAATGGGAGGGCCACAATCTTGCCCGGTTCCGGCCACAATCGGTTAATACCGTGATAAACAATTCCTGTGCACAAAGGATCGGGGTTTCAAGGCGTCGTTGGTGTTGTCGAGTGAGTGCTTTGGCTCCTCCGATGTTCAAACGACGGCGTTTTGAGTGAGACTGTAGGGGATTTCAGGAAAAATGCAGGCTACGACGCATCAGCGTCTTCGTCGCGCTTCCACGCTTGCGCTGCTTGCCGCGTCGGCTGCCTTGCTGGCGGCTTGCGCGTCGCAGCCTGAGCCGAAGGGGATGGTCAATCCCAGGCATCGCTCCAAGGAATATTTCGCCGAAACCGAATATGGCGTGAAGGCAAGCCCGCGTGCTGCCTTCATGCGGCGCGGCGGCGGTCGCGACCAGCTCGGCAAACCCTACCAGGTGCGCGGCAAGTGGTATTATCCCAAGGAAGACAAGCGCTACGCCAAGGTCGGCCTGGCTTCGTGGTATGGCGACGCCTTTCACGGTCGGCTGACCGCCAATGGCGAAGTCTACGACATGACGCATCTGACCGCTGCGCATCCGACCATGCCGCTGCCGAGCTATGCCCGTGTCACCAACATCGAAACCGGCAGCTCGGTCATCGTGCGCGTCAATGACCGGGGGCCGTATCATGAGGGGCGCATCATCGATGTCTCGGAGCGCGCGGCACAGATGCTCGACTACGCCAAGGTCGGTACCGCGAAGGTGAAGGTCGAATATGTCGGTCGTGCGCCGCTCGAGGGCGACGACGACCAGTATCTGATGGCATCCTACCATCCAGGCAACAGGATACCGGATCCGTCGGACGGCTTGCCAACCGGTGTCATGGTGGCCATGAACGGACCGTCGCCGAGCCTGCCGGTGGGTGCTGCCGCCGCACCGTTCCCGGGCCAGCTGACGAATTCCGGAGAGGCGTTCGCGGCGCAGCCGGGCTTGTCGGCGCAAGCGACCGCTTTCGGCGACGTGGTGCTGCCCGACTTCGGACCGATCGTGCCCGAGCGCCCGGAGATCAGCCTGCCGCCGCAATCGCCGTTTGCGGTGGCCTCGCTGTCCTATGCGAATGAACGCGTGCAGCGTGCCGATGTCTTCGCCGCGCTGGACGACAGCGGCATGTCGCCGGCCGACATCCTGCGGTCATGGAAGAAGTCCAATCCGCAGGCGTCGCCGTCCAGTTCCGATTATGTCGCCGCCGGCACCTTCGACGATGCCGCTGAAGCCAAACGCGTGGCGGCGGCACTTCAGCCCTTTGGCCGAACGGAGATCCAGCGTTCCGATCTCGACGGCAATGACTGGTATGCGGTCAATCTCTATCCGAATGGCCATGGCGGCCTGGACGAGATGCTGCAGGCGGCATGGTCGCATGGCGCGCCCGATGCGCTGGCCGTGCGCGACTGATTTCGAGAGCCGGTTTTCCGCTGAACAGTTGATCCGCCGCAGTTGATCCGTCACAGTTGATCCGCATTGGAAAAAGCCCCATAGTTTCACGGGCTTGCCGGGAGAGACCGGCCAACGGGTCGAATTTCATGCAGTTTCGCTTGCTTCAGCCTTTTGCCGGGTTTTTTCTTCTCGGCCTCCTGCTTTCACTCGCTCCGGCCCACGCACAGCTTTTCGAGACCAAGGCCGCACAGGCCTTCATGATCGATGCCGACACCGGCACGGTGCTGTTCTCGAAGGATGCCGACAAGCCGATCCAGCCGGCCTCGATGGCCAAGCTGATGACGATGGAGGTGGTGTTCAACGCCATCAAGTCCGGACGCCTCAAGCTCGACGACACCTTCGTGGTGAGCGAGAACGCCTGGCGCAAGGGCGGCGCCCCGTCTGGAACATCGACCATGTTTGCCAAACTGAAATCGTCCGTCCGCCTGGAGGATTTGATCCAGGGGGTGACCGTGCAGGCCGCGAATGACGGCTGCATCGTCATCGCCGAAGGCATGGCCGGGTCGGAGGACAATTTTGCCGCGCAGATGACAGAACGCGCCCGCCAGATCGGCCTCAAGACATCGACTTTCGTCAATTCGACCGGCCTGCCGGCCGATGGCCAGCAGACAAGCGTGCGCGAGCTGACGCAGCTCGCCCTGCATTTGTGGCGCAATTACCCGGATTTCTATCGCTACTACAGCCTGAAGGATTTCACCTGGAACAAGATCTCGCAGAGGAACCGCAACCCGCTGCTGGCGATGGATATCGGCGCCGATGGCCTGGCCGTGGGGGCGAGCGAGGCGTCCGGTTTCGGCATCGTGGGCTCGGTCAGCCACAACGGCACGCGGGTGATCGCGGCGCTGAGCGGGCTGGCCAACGACAAGGAACGCGCCGAAGAGGCGCGCAAGCTGCTCGACTGGGGCGTTCGCTCCTTCGAGAAAACCGAAATATTCGCCAAGGACGAGGTGGTCGGCGAGGCCCAGGTTTTCGGCGGTGCGAAATCCGGCGTGACGCTGAAGGCAAAAGGGCCGATCGCCATCTTCCTGCCGATCACCAACCGCGACAAGCTGACCGCAAAGATCGTCTATAACGGCCCGGTCGCCGCACCCGTGGAGGAAGGCCAGCCGGTCGGCGCGCTGCGCGTCTGGATCGGCGACACGCTGAGCCAGGAGACACCGCTTTTCGCCGCCGAGTCGATCGGCGTCGGCACGTTGCCGCAGCGCGCGCTCGATGCGGTCAAGGAACTGGCGATCGGCTGGCTGCGATAACGCCGACAGCATGGACGTTTCCCCGAACGCGGACTATCTAGAGCGCAACAATCCACTCCAACATGGACAAAGGCCCTTTCGATTGGCGCGCGGATTTTTCATTACCTTCGAAGGCGGCGAGGGCGCAGGCAAGTCGACGCAGATCGAGCGGCTGGCGAGAAAGATGCGCGCCAAGAAGTATGATGTGCTGCTGACGCGCGAACCTGGCGGTTCGCCGGGCGCCGAAGCGGTCAGGCATGTCCTGCTTTCAGGCGCGGCGGAGCCATTCGGACCGAAGATGGAAGCGCTGCTCTTCGCCGCCGCGCGTTCGGACCATGTCGAGCAGGTCATCCGGCCGGCGGTCGAGCGCGGTTCCATCGTGCTTTGCGATCGTTTCCTGGATTCCTCGCGCGTCTACCAGGGGGTTACCGGCGGCATCGACCCGGCGTTCATGGCGACGCTGGAGCAGGTCGCCATCAACGGCATGATGCCCGACATGACGCTGATCTTCGATATCGACCCGGCAGAGGGTCTCAGGCGCGCGACGCTGCGGCGCGGCAGCGATGACGGCGCCGACCGCTTCGAAAAGGAAACGCTGGCCATCCACCAGGCGCGCCGCGCGGCCTTTCTGGCGATCGCCGCGGCCGAGCCGGAGCGCTGCATCGTCGTCGATGCGTCCGCCAAGCCCGACACTGTGGAGGACGTCGTCACCGCCGCCGTGTTCGCGGCGCTGGAGGCGAGGGCGCCCACGCGCAACAGGCAGGCCGCACCGGTATGATCTTCGAACGCATCGCGCCGGAACAGCACGACACGCTGGACGGCGTGCCCGAACCGTCCGAAACGCCTCGTCTGGTCGGGCATCGGCAGGCCGCGGACATGCTCGCCGCCGCCTATCGATCGGGAAAGCTGCCGCATGCGCTGATCTTCGCCGGGCCGGTCGGCATCGGCAAGGCGACGCTGGCCTTCCATCTCGCACATCATTTGCTGAAGCACCCGGCATTCGGGCAGGCGCCGGAAAGCCTTGCCGTTCCCGATCCGGCCTCGCCGCTGTTCCGCCAGATCGCTACCGGGGCGCACCCGGGCGTGCTGCATCTGACCCGTCCGCTGAACGACAAGACCAAAAGCTTCAAGACCGTCGTCACCGTCGACGAGATCCGCAAGGTCAGCCGCTTCCTGTCACTGACCTCGCATGACGGCAGCTACCGGGTCGTCATCGTCGATCCGGCCGACGACATGAATGCCAATGCCGCCAATGCTTTGCTGAAGAATCTTGAGGAGCCGCCGGCACGAACGCTGTTCGTTCTCATCGTCCACGCGCCAGGCAGCCTGCTGCCGACGATCCGCTCGCGCTGCCAGGTGGTGCGCCTGACGCCGCTCGATGCCGACGAGTTGCTGGCCGTGCTGGAAACCGCCGAGCCGCCGCCACCGGACGATCCGGCCGCGCGGGCGGCGCTCGTCGAACGGGCAGGGGGCAGCGCCCGCAATGCCATCCTTCTCACGCAGTATGGCGGGCTGGAGATCGCCCGGACCCTCGATGGGCTGGTGGCGGCAGGAAAGAGCGATGTCGGCGGCGCCTATCGCCTTGCCGAGGCCGTCGCCGGACGCGACCAGGCGATCCAGTTCGACATCTTCAATCGCCGTGCACTTGATTTGTTGTCAGACGCGGCGAGCCAGGCAGCGCTGTCTGGTGATCTCACTCGGGCCAAAAACCTGTCGGACACTTGGCATGAGGCGCTGGACGCTATATCTGAGACCGACACCTACAATCTCGACAAGAAGCAGCACGCCTTGACCATGATCGACCGCCTGAACTCTGCGATGCGAATGTGACGGCCCCACCGGGATGGCAATCGCCATTCCGATGCGATATCCACCGCCACAGCTTCCATTCAGACATTCATGACGGTTCATTCATGTCACGCGACACATTCTACATCACGACCGCGATTTCCTATCCGAACGGCAAGCCGCATATCGGCCATGCCTACGAGGTGATCGCCACCGACGCGCTGGCGCGCTTCCAGCGCCTCGACGGCAAGCAGGTCTTCTTCCTGACGGGCACCGACGAGCACGGCATCAAGATGCTGCAGACGGCCAAGCGCGAAGGCATTTCGGCGCGCGAACTGGCCGACCGCAATTCAGCCGATTTCAAGCGCATGGCGGCTGCCCTCAACGCTTCCAACGACGATTTCATCCGCACCACGGAAGAACGGCACTACGCCTCATCGCAGGCGATCTGGAAGGCGATGGACGCCAATGGCGACATCTACAAGGGCGGCTATGCCGGCTGGTATTCGGTGCGCGACGAAGCCTATTACGGCGAGGAGGAGACGGAGGTCCGCGCCGACAATGTCCGCTACGGACCGCAGGGCACGCCGGTCGAATGGGTAGAGGAAGAGAGCTATTTCTTCCGACTGTCGGCCTATCAGGACAAGCTGATCGCGCTTTATGAAAGCCAGCCCGACTTCATCGGCCCAGCCGAGCGCCGCAACGAGGTGATGAGCTTCGTCAAATCGGGGTTGAAGGACCTGTCGATCTCGCGCACCACTTTCGATTGGGGCGTGCCTGTGCCCGGCGACGAAAAGCACGTGATGTATGTCTGGGTCGACGCGCTGACAAACTACATCACCGGCGTCGGCTATCCCGATGAAAAAGATGAGAAATGGCGCTTCTGGCCAGCCGATGCCCATATCATCGGAAAGGACATCGTGCGCTTCCACGCGGTCTATTGGCCGGCGTTCCTGATGTCGGCGGGCATCCCGCTGCCGAAGCGCGTCTTCGGCCACGGCTTCCTGTTCAACCGCGGCGAGAAGATGTCGAAATCGGTCGGCAACGTCATCGACCCGTTCACCATGGTCGAACACTACGGTCTCGACCAGGTGCGCTACTTCTTCCTGCGCGAAGTGCCGTTCGGCCAGGACGGCAGCTACAGCCATGAAGCGATCGTCAATCGCACCAACGCCGATCTCGCCAATGGGCTCGGCAACCTGGCGCAGCGTTCGCTGTCGATGATCGCCAAGAACTGCGGCGGCGTGGTGCCGAAGCGTGGCGACCTGACGGAGGCCGACAGCGCGATCCTCGATCAGGCGGTGGCGGCTCTTGCCACGGCCCGAAAGGCCATGGCCGGGCAGGGCATTCATCTTGCATTGGCGGCGATCTTCGATGTGGTGGCGGAAGCCGATCGCTACTTCGCCGGACAGGCACCATGGGCGCTGAAAAAGACCGATCCGGAGCGCATGGAAACGGTGCTGTGGACGACCGCCGAGGTGGTCCGGCGCGTGACGGTGCTGTGCCAGCCCTTTGTCCCGGGATCGGCCGCGAAGCTGCTCGATCTGCTGGCGGTGCCGGCGGACAAGCGTGATTTCGAGCATGTCCATGCCGACCATGCGCTTGTGCCCGGCACGGCATTGCCCGTGCCGGAGGGCGTCTTTCCACGCTATGTCGAACAGCCGGGCGTGAACGCCTGATGCTTGTCGACAGCCACTGCCATCTGGATTTTCCAGATTTCGCCGAGGAGCGGGCGGCCATTGTCGCCCGCGCCAAAGCGGCCGGAATCGGCCGCATGGTGACAATCTCGACCCGCGTGAAACGGTTTCAGCAAATCCTTGAAATCGCGGAATCTTTCGACGAGGTCTACTGTTCGGTCGGCACCCATCCGCACAACGCCGCCGAAGAACTCGACGTCACCACCGCCGATCTTGTCCGCCTGTCGGCTCATCCCAAGGTGGTGGCGATCGGCGAGGCCGGGCTCGATTACTTTTACGACAAGGCGCCACGCGATGCGCAGGCGCAGGGATTTCGCGCTCACATTGCCGCCGCGCGCGAGACCGGGCTGCCCCTGGTCATCCATTCGCGTGATGCGGACGACGACATGGCGGCCATACTCGAAGACGAAACCGGGAAGGGCACCTTCCCCTTCATCCTGCATTGCTTTTCCTCGGGGCGCCGGCTGGCCGAGGTCGGCGTCGCGCTCGGCGGCTATGTGTCGTTCTCGGGCATCCTGACCTTCAAGAATTCAGTCGAATTGCGCGCCATCGCCGCCAATGTCCCGCATGACCGCCTGCTCGTCGAAACCGACGCGCCATACCTGGCGCCGGTGCCGTTTCGCGGCAAGCGCAACGAGCCGGCCTATGTCGCGCAGACCGCCAAGGTGTTGGCTGAAACGATCGGCGTCAGCGAGGCTGAAATCGCCACGTCGACGACCAACAATTTCTTCCGTCTGTTCGGCAAGATGCCGCGACCTGTCGAACAAAGCGCCTGAACGATGACTGACCTGCTGCGCCTCACCATTCTCGGCTGCGGCTCGTCGCCGGGTACGCCGCGCATCACCGGCGACTGGGGCAATTGCGACCCGGACAATCCGAGAAACCGGCGCATGCGCACCGCTGTCCTGGTCGAACGGATCAAGGCCAATGGCAACCGCACCACCGTCGTCATCGACACCGGACCGGATTTCCGCCAGCAGATGCTGCTGGCGTCGGTCAAGCGCATCGATGCCGCCGTCTACACGCACCCGCATGCCGACCATATCCACGGCATCGACGATCTGCGCGGCTTCGTCCTCGACCAGCGTCACCGGATCGATGTCCATGCCGACCAGCCGACAATGCTGCGGCTGCGCCAGGCGTTCGGCTATTGCTTCGAGACGCCGCCAGGCAGTTCCTATCCGCCGATCGTCGACGCCCATATCATCGATCACGCAAAGCCTGTCGTGATCGAAGGCGAGGGGGGCACCCTCACCCTCGAGCCATTGCCACAGATCCATGGCGACATCATCTCGCTCGGCTTCCGCATCGGCGCGCTCGCCTATTGCCCTGATATCAGCGATTTTCCGGACGCCACCGTCGAGCGGCTGCGCGACCTCGACGTGCTGATCATCGACGCGCTGCAGTACAGGACACACCCGAGCCACCTGTCGCTTGGCCAGGCGCTGGAGTGGATCGAACGGCTGGCGCCCAGACACTCTGTCTTGACGCATATGCATGTGCCGCTCGACTACGCCACGGTGATGGCTGAAACACCCGACGGCATCGAGCCCGCCTATGACGGCATGGTGATCGAAATCCCTTATGAAACAGCGTGATAAGCACGCTTTCTCATTTGGCCACTTGCTTCTTCGGTTGGAATATCAGCAGCGTGCCGATCCGCTCAAAGCCCATGCGATTGTATAGCAGCGCTCCGGCGTGGGTCGCAGCCAGCACCGAGCATGTCGACCCATGGGCCCGGTCGTCGAACAGCATTTTCGACAACAGCGCCTGGCCAATGCCGCGACGCCGGTGCGAAGGCTCGACATACATGGCCGCGCACCACGTGGCGCCCACGGCGTCTATGCTGCGCACGCGTCCAACGATGTCGTCGCCATCGACCGCCACATATTGGCGGAACGGCGCGCCGTCGCCGAGCAATTCGTCCGGGATCGGCCGCCTGCGCACGATCTTTGCCAACTGCGCTGCCCGTTCGGCTGTCCGCACGCGTTCGATCGAGACGACTGCCGGCGGGCTTGGAATCTGGCGCAATGGCTGGACGAAGAAGCCTTCCGTCCGTAGCAGCCGGTAGCCGAGAGCCTTGTAAGCGGTTCGCGTCAGCCCGTCCGCTTCGTCGTTCGCGATCACGACGGACATGGTGAAACCCGGCCGCGCATGCTGCCGCACGATCGTATCGGCCTGCTGGGCGGCAACGTCATGGACGACCCATTCCTCGCTGCGGTACTCGCGAGGATTCTTGCGCTCGGCATCGCGCATCAGCCACAATGGCCCGACACGGCTGGCCTCATAAGGAAAGGTGCGGCTTTTGTCGGTGCTGTATCCATGTACGAACACCTCGATCGCCGAATCCATCTCACGCTTTGCTGTCGTCATTCGCACAGCGTAGCGTTGACCATTCACGCGAGGCAACACGCATCGATGGTCTCAAGCCCATGAAAATCAGCAGCAATTTCCAGCTGCTCGCCAATGCGCTAGTTCCATAATCTATCTTATGCGACTTTTATCCGTAGCGACGCGGCGCTTGAGCAATTGGAGATGTGGACAGTCCTCGCCTCTGCAGCGCCAACCCAACCAGCGCTTTTCAACCCCAGAGATCGGTCGACAGATATTTCAGCCCTGAATCACAAATCACGACGGCTATGTGCTTCCCTGATTCTTTCCCGGAAAGGAGGCGAAGTGCAGCGGCAACATTGGCACCCGATGAGAACCCGCCGAAAATGCCCTCGCTGCGCGCCAGCAAACGAGCGGTCTGGCGCGCCTCGCCACCGGATATTTGAATGTAGCCATCGACCGGTGCGTTCTTCAGGAAAGCCAGGTCAGGCATTGAATAGCCACCGCCCTGGATCGGATGCTCGGCCTGTGTGATCTTCTCACCCGCGGCGGCGGCGGCACCTTCGGGCTCCACGACAAAGCACTTGATCGAAGGGTTGCGCTCTTTAAGCGCTTTCGTCACTCCCACATAAGTTCCGCCCGAGCCGATGAAGTCCACGAATGCATCGACACCTCCGTGGCTGGCATCCCAAATTTCCGGCCCGGTTTTATGGTAGTGCGCGAGCCAGTTCCCGTCTCGATTGAATTGGTCCGCACGGAACGCGCCGCGCTCCGCCGATACATTCTTGGCAGTCTGTTCAACGAGTGCCAGGTCGCCGCCCGAGACCTGCCCCGGCACTGACCCCGGCAACTGATCGACCAGGATCACGTCCGCACCGAGCGCGCGCATCATTCGGGCACGCTCTTGCGAGTTGCCTTTCGACATCACCGCGACGAATGGGTAGCCCTTGATCGCGCAGACGATGGCAAGGCCCGTGCCCATGTTTCCGGATGTGAGCTCGACGACTGTTTGTCCTGGCTTGAGAACGCCGGAGGCTTCGGCCTCCTCGATTATCCCCAATGCCGCACGATCCTTTTTTGAAAAGCCTGGATTTAGGTACTCCAGCTTGGCAAGGATTGTGCCCTTTACGCCTGCCCGTTCTGTCAACCTGTCGAGTCGAACCAACGGGGTTCCTCCGATCGCGTCAACGACAGAATTCAGAGTCTCGGCCATACCCATCTCTCTCCTGCTCGACGCATCCAATACGTCGCCAATAGGTGGATTGTTTTTTGACAGCGCCCGAGCTTCTCGCCGGGCATGGTCTTTGGCTCCGGGGAAACCTCCACCCGAGACCCTGCTCCAGCCTGGGCCGGCACTTCAACAAACGCTTCTCGTCCGGTTCCGTCAGGTGGCCCCAGCCGCCGAAATGCGCCGATGCACACCATCCAGGCTTTCCGTGAGCGCGTCGAAGACATTGCGGGCCGTGAGTTCTCTCAGAACCTGTTCGTTGATACCGCCACGGGTCGCATAGTCCTGCGCCAGATGCGTGAAGTCGGCGTCGGGCGCCGTCTCCGGAGCGTGTCCCAGCGCCTTGAAGAGCGCCGCGATATAGTCGCGGCCCTTCGTGTCTGGAACACCATGCGCTTCCAGCCAGCGATGAATCGTGTCGAGGTATTTAAAGTATGTGGCATAGGTCGCGGTGACCACGCTCAACGCGTCGAACTCGCTCGAGCTGTCGACCTCGATCACATTCCCCAGTCCGCCCAGCAATGCCCTCACGCCCGGATCAGGCGGGTAAATGATCGTCGCCCCCAACCGATGAGCGATCATCGGCATGGGCAACGCTTTCGTCACGCGGCTCACGGGTGCAGTCAGGCCGATTATTTCCTCACGCGACAGCGTGGCTATCAGGCTGATGAGATGATGGTCGCGCCGAAACCGCAATTCGGGCAACAGTTGATGGGCAATCTGCGGGCGGACCGCCAGCATTACGGTGTCGCACGCATCGAGGACCGCCTGATTGTCGGCCGCGACACGGACATTCGGAAAGCGGGAAGCGAGGTTCGCGGCAATCTCTTCGTTGCGCGGCGACAACACGACCGAAACCGGATTGTCGGCGCCGGATTTGAGCCCGGTGACAATAGCTGCCGTGAGCGCACCTGTGCCAAGGAAGCCAAGTTTCATTTGATGCCCCACGGCGTTGGTTCTCCAGCTGGCCGTCCGCTGGTCACGGCCGCCCCTGCTCCAGTCTGATCCGGTAGCCCAGCGCACCCTTCGCGCCCGGTTCGATCAGCATCAGGCCGGGCTTGTCTGCGAATTCGCCGTCGAAATCGGCCGGGCTTGCCATACCGTGCCAGGGTTCGATGCACAGGAACGGCGCGCCGCCTGGCTTGGACCAGATGCCGAGCTCTTCCATTCCTTGCCATGACATTTCGATCGCCGGACCGTGGTCGGCAGCGTAGCGTACGCTGGCGCTCGCAGGCCGATCCAGGATGACGGCATCGTCATCGAACAGCCGTTCGGACAGTGCAAGCGTCCTGCCCTCGATGGGCGTCGGCTGCGGCGCTGCGATCAGAAGGCCATCCTTCAGGCGGCGTACCGGCGCCGGCTCGTCTTCGGCAAAGGTCAGCCGGTAGTCCGTCTTGGCCAGGTCCGGCAGCAGCGGCCAATTGAAGGCCGGATGCGCCCCGATCGATGCCGGCAACGGCTCGTCACCGGTGTTGCTGATCTCGAAGGTCACGCCAAGCTGGCGGCTATCCAGCGTGTAGGTCACATCAAGGCGAAAGGCGAAGGGATAGCGGGCACGGGTGTCGGCATCGTCGGTGAGCACCAGCGTGCAGGACCGGGAGTTCCGCTGCGCCCATGCGAACGGCTTGTCGCGCGCGAAGCCATGCTGGGTCATCGGATACGTCCGGCCACGATGGCGCAATTGGTCGCCCTTCAGCCGGCCGACGATCGGAAACAGCACCGGTGAATGGCGCCGCCACTCCGGTCCGGCCTGCCACAGGAACTCAAATCCCCGCTCGTCCCGCAGTGAAACCAGTTCGGCGCCCTGCCCGACTATAACAGCCGAGATGCCGTCGCTATGAAGCGTTTGGCTGTCTGCCACATGTCCTCGCACGGTGTTGAAGGCCGGCGGTCAGACTAGCAAAAGCTCCCGGGGACTCAAGCTCCTGGGACGCAAACGAATTGTGGCCGGAGGTTTCCCTCCGGCCACCCTGCATTAAGGGCGATGATCCTCGCCCTTGCCCATAGCGGACGGTGGTTATTCGCGCTCGCCGGTGAAATTCAGCAACAGCTGGAAGATGTTGATGAAGTTCAGGTAGAGCGAGAAGGCGCCGAAGACGGCGAGCTTCTGGCGCGATTCTCCGTCGAAATTCTCGGAATACTGCTCCTTGATCGTCTGCGTGTCCCAGGCGGTCAGGCCGATGAAGACGGCGATGCCGATGACCGAGATGGCGAACTGCAGCGCGGTCGAGCCGAGGAAGATGTTGACGATGCTGGCGATCACCACGCCGATCAGGCCCATGATCAGGAAGGACGAGAACTGCGTCAGGTCACGCCTGGTCGTGTAGCCGTAGAGGCTGGTGGCGCCGAACATGGTGGCGGCGATGAAGAAGGTGCGCGCGATGCTGGTGCCGGTGAAGACCAGGAACACGGAGGCCAGCGACAGGCCCATCACCGCGCAGAAGGCCCAGAACATCATCTGCGCGCTTGCCGCCGACATGGTCTGCATCTTGAACGAAAACAGCATCACGAAGGCCAGCGGCGCCAGCATCACCACCCATTTCAGCGGGCTGGAGAAGATCGGCACGTAGAGCGCCGGCGTCGACGACACCATGAAGGCGACGAGGCCAGTGACCACGAGGCCAAGGCCCATATAGTTGTAGACGCGCAGCATATGCTGGCGCAGGCCCTCGTCGAAGGCGGCTCCGGTTTGGGCGCCGGTACCGACGCGATATCCCAGATTGGGCGTATTCATTTGAGTTCTCCTTTGTGGATCGGTCAGTAAAGCGTTCTGGCGAGCATCTCGGCGGCACGGTCGAGGTCGTGGACGTCGCTTTTCGCGACCACCGCGTAAGCGACCTCGCCGATCTGGAAATAGGCCGAGGCAATGTCGCCCGAGGGCGCGACGGTCGGCTTGACGACATCGAAGGTTCCCGGCCGGATGGCGAACAGCGACACCAGTCCCATATCGCCGGTATCGACAGCCATCTCGACACTTGGACCGAAGCGCGACGGATAGATCTGCACGTCGCGCACTTTCCAGTCCTTGGGCAGCGACGGCATGACAATGGCGGTCGCGGCGCGGATCTCGCCGGCGTCGTAATTGGGCGCCTCGGGCTGCGAGGGCATGGTTTCGCGCACCAGCGTCGTCCTGTGCGCCCGCACCGCCTCTTCGACATAGGCCGGCGGCTGCGGCGAAGCGACGACCTTGGTCACCGACATCGGGCCGACAATGCCGTTTGCCAGCCAGCCGGCGGCGACGAAGGCAGCCACCGCCGCCGCACGCTGCAGCACGCCGAAGATGCGCCCTCGGGCAAGCCCCCTCTCCAGCCGCCGCGCGGCGTCAGCGGTCGCCGGCCGCGCCATGCCCTTGGAGCCGGCAAGCGCCACGCGCAGCTCGTCGCGGGTCCGCAGATCAGACATCACGCGCGCCGCCGCTTCCGGACGGGCCGACAGAAAAGCCTCGACCTCGATGCGGCGCGTGACGTCGATCTGGTCGTCGACATAAGCGTCGAGATCGATGTCGGTGACGGGGTCGACTGCAGCGGTCGTCATGACTCGCCTCCCACGATCCTGAGATGATTTTTGCCGCGCGCCGGGGCTGCGTCTTCCATCTGACGAAGTGCTGCCCGGGCCCTGCCGATACGCGACATCAGCGTTCCCAGCGGCACACCGATGGCATCGGCCGCCTGTTGATAGGAAAGGCCCTCGATGGCGACCAGATGCAGCGCCGAACGCTGCTCTTCCGGCAAACTGAAAAAAGCGTCGCGCACTTGCGCCAGGCGCACCGAATGCTCCTGCGGCGCCGGCGTGCTGCCGTCGGCCAGATATCCTGCCTGTTCGATGCGCGCGGCTTCCGAGCGACGCGAGCGCATGCGGTCGATGAACGTGTTGTGGACGATCGACAGCAGCCAGGCGCGCAAATTGCCGCCGGAGCGGAACGTGCCGCGCCGCTCATAGGCGCGCACCAGCGCGTCATGCACCAGATCCTCGGCGTCCGCGCCGTCGCGCGTCAGCGAACGGGCGTAGCGCCGCAGCGAGCCGAGCTGTCCTATGATGTCAAAGCGTGGCATCGACCGTTTCATGCCCTGTTTACGGAGCATGTGGGGATTTTAATCCGGTCCCTGCCAATTTTTTCGCTGGGTCCGCCTGGGGTATCGTTCTCGGCGGCCCTCGCCTCACCGGCAAAACCGGGCAACCGTCCTGTTTGTCCGATGCCGATCTCGCGGCGCAACAAGTGGCATCGCCAAATGTCGCTTTTGCCTTTGTTTTAACCGAAACCGCTGGTGAAGCGGGCTCGATTTCAGTATCACTCCGCCGCGCCAACGGAACCATAATGATGTTCGAAGACCTGCAGCCCGCTCCCGCCGACAAGATCCTTGCCCTGATCGGCCTCTATCGCGCCGATCCGCGCCCCAACAAGGTCGACCTCGGCGTTGGCGTCTACAAGGATCGCGACGGCAAGACGCCGGTGATGCGTGCTGTGCGTGAGGCGGAAAAGCGCCTCCTGAACAGCCAGGATACCAAGACCTATCTCGGCCTTGCCGGCGATACCGGCTTCAACACGGTGATGGCCAAGCTCGCCTTCGGCCCCGGCGCGGACATGACGCGCATCCGCGCGGCGCAGGCGCCGGGCGGCTCAGGTGCGCTGCGGCTGGTGGCGGAATTGCTCAAGCGGACGCGTTCGGATGCAACGGTCTGGCTGTCGGATCCGACCTGGCCAAACCATATGCCGGTGATGCGCGCCGCCGGCCTGCAGATCCGTGAATACCCCTATTTCGATGCCGGGACAGGCACTGTGCGCTTCGACGACATGCTGGCGGCGCTGCGGACGGCCAAAAGCGGCGACGTGGTGCTGCTGCATGGCTGCTGCCACAATCCGACCGGCGCCAATCTGGACGCGGCCCAGTGGGAGGCCGTCACCGGCCTGGTCGTCGAGCGCGGCCTGCTGCCGTTCGTCGACATCGCCTATCAGGGCTTTGGCGATGGCCTCGAGGCCGACGCGCTGGGCTTGCGGCTGCTGGCCGCTAAGGTTCCGGAAATGGTCGTCGCGTCGAGTTGCTCGAAGAACTTTGCCGTTTACCGCGACCGCGTCGGCGCGGCGATGATCCTGGCCAAGGACGGCGCCCAGGCCGATGTGGCGATGAGCCAGATGCTGTCGGCAGCGCGCGCCATGTATTCGATGCCGCCGGACCACGGAGCCGCGGCGGTGCGCATCGTGCTGGAGGACGCCGATTTGCGCGCCGACTGGGAAGCCGAGCTCGAAGAGATGCGCCTGCGCATGCTGAGGCTGCGTGTCCAGTTCGCCGAGGCGCTGCGCCGGCAGTCCAACTCCGACCGCTTCGACTTCGTCGCCAGCCATCGCGGCATGTTCTCGCGGCTTGGCCTCACGGAAGCGCAGGTCGAGCGGCTGCGTGCCGAGCATGGCATCTACATGGTCGGCGACAGCCGCATCAATGTCGCCGGGCTGCCCGAGGACAGCATGGACGACCTCGCCAAGGCGATCGTTTCCGTGCTCGACTGAAGCGGCTCAGCTGTGGACAAGGCGCCCTCGCCGACTGACGGCGTTGGCCGCGCGACCGGCGGCGGGTTAGCATCCGCTAGAATGGTTCTGCGTTTCACGAAAACACAGAACCGTTCTAGCTCTCCGTTTTGACGCAATTCCGGACGGAAAACCGTTTCACACTTTTCCTGGAATAGCTCTAGATGACGCCATCGAAAGACATTTCACGCCTGATCGAGATCATGGCGGCGCTGCGCGCGCCGAAGACCGGCTGTCCGTGGGACATCGAGCAGGATTTCGCGACCATCGCCCCCTATACGATCGAGGAAGCCTATGAGGTGGCGGATGCCATCGCGCGGGGCGACCTCGACGATCTGCGCGACGAGCTCGGCGATCTCCTGCTGCAGGTCGTCTACCACGCACAGATGGCCGAGGAGACCGGCGCGTTCGCCTTTCCGGATGTGGTCCAGGCGATCACAACCAAGATGATCCGCCGCCATCCGCATGTC
Organism: Mesorhizobium opportunistum WSM2075; assembly: GCF_000176035.2. Lineage (NCBI taxonomy): Bacteria > Pseudomonadati > Pseudomonadota > Alphaproteobacteria > Hyphomicrobiales > Phyllobacteriaceae > Mesorhizobium > Mesorhizobium opportunistum. The sequence continues at coordinate 4,658,695 of NC_015675.1, forward strand.
TTCGGCGACGAGAGGGCCCGCAGCGCCGGCATGGCAAAGGGCATGTGGGAGAAGATCAAGGCGCAGGAGAAGGCTGAGAAACGAGACGCCCGCCTGGCGCGCGGCCTCGACCCGGAAGACAATGGCAGAGGGTTCCTGGACAGCGTTCCGGTCGCCCTGCCCGCGCTGACGCGGGCGCTGAAGCTTCAGGAGAAGGCTGCCCGTGTCGGCTTCGACTGGAGCGAGGCAGCGCCCATCCTCGACAAGATCGAGGAAGAGATCGGCGAGCTGCGCGAGGCGCTGGCCAAGGGCGATACGGCGTCGATCAAGGACGAGTTCGGCGACATGCTGTTCGCGGTCGTCAATCTCGGCCGTCACCTCAAGCTCGATTCGGAAGCCGCGCTCAGCGGCACCAACGAAAAATTCCGGTCGCGCTTCCACTATGTCGAGCAGGCCCTGGAGAAATCCGGCAGCACGCTGGAGAAGGCGACCCTGCCCGAGATGGAAGCGCTCTGGCAGGAAGCAAAAAGCGTGAAATGAGCCTATAGAGGTAATTCCAGACGGAAAACCGTTCTACACTTTTCCTGGAATTACTGGGGGCTAGCCGTTGTTTTTGCGGCGCAATCGGCTTTCGATCTCTTCGCGGGCGCTGTGCGTGGCCTTGAGCGAGATGGTGGCGCTGCCGTCTTCATTGTCGGTTCGCGAGACGATATCGCCATTGCGGTAGAGCCAGTCGACAAGACCGAACTGCGCCGGCTCGATCGTCACCGTCAGGTCCTCCAGCTCGCCTGCCATCCGGGTCTCGATGATCGCCTTCAGCGCATCGATACCCTCGCCGGTCACGGCCGATACGGCGATCGGCGGGCCCTTGCTGCCGGCAGCGCCGCCCTTTGCCATATCGGGCGCCAGCAGCCGGCTCCTGTTGCCTTCGTCGAGCTGGTCGATCTTGTTCCAGACCTCGATGACGCGCTTTGCGTCACCGGCATCGACACCGAGGTCGGCCAGGATGCGCTCGACGTCCTCGGCCTGCGCCGCCGTGTCGGGGTCCGAAATATCGCGCAGATGGATGACGAGATCGGCCTCGACCACCTCTTCCAGCGTGGCGCGGAAAGCCGCGATCAGATGCGTCGGCAGGTCCGAAATAAAGCCGACCGTGTCCGAGAGGATGATCGGAGTGCCATGCGGCAGGCGCACGCGGCGAAGCGTCGGGTCGAGCGTGGCGAACAGCATGTCCTGCGCCAGCACGTCCGCGCCGGTCAGCCTGTTGAACAGCGTCGACTTGCCGGCATTGGTGTAGCCGACGATCGCCACCACCGGGAACGGCACCTTCTTGCGCTTGGCGCGGTGCAGGTCGCGCGTGCGGCGCACGGTCTCCAGCTCGTGCTTGAGCTTGATGATCTTTTCCTGCAACTGCCGCCGGTCGGATTCGATCTGGGTTTCGCCGGGACCGCCGAGGAAGCCGGCGCCGCCGCGCTGGCGCTCAAGGTGGGTCCAGCTGCGAACGAGGCGACCCTTCTGGTAGTTGAGATGGGCAAGTTCGACCTGCAGCGTGCCTTCCTTGGTGCGGGCACGCTCGCCGAAGATTTCGAGGATCAGCCCGGTGCGATCCAGCACCTTGGCGTTCAGCTCTTTCTCGAGGTTGCGCTGCTGCACCGGCGTCAGTGGGTGGTCGACGATGACCAGCTCCGCGTGGCGCTCCTTGACGATTTCGGCGAACTCCTCGACCTTGCCACTGCCGAGCAAGGTCGCCGGCCGCGGGTCGTTGACGGTCACGACCGCCGTATGGACCGGATCGAGGTTGATGGCGCGGGCGAGGCCGACCGCCTCGTCATGGCGCGCATCGGCCGAACGCGTCAGCCGCGGACGATTGGTCTCGTCGTCGCCGCGAGGCTGGCGGGTAAGCACCGGCACAATGACGACGGCCCGGGTCGGACCGTCGGCTTCCGTCCCGGGATGATGGGTTGGTTTTCCGCGAACGGTGGCGTCCGCGTCCTTCTCACGTGCCAATCAGGCGCCCTGGCTTTCCTCGCCATCGAACATTTGAACCGGCTGGCTCGGCATGATCGTGGAAATGGCGTGTTTGTAGACGAGCTGGGAGTGACCGTCACGGCGCAGCAACACACAAAAATTGTCGAACGAAGTGACCACGCCGGTCAGCTTCACGCCGTTGATGAGGAAGATGGTGAGCGGGTTCTTGCTCTTGCGAACTGAATTCAGGAACAGGTCCTGAAGGTTTTGCGATCGTTCCGCCATTGTTCTTGTCTTTCGCCGATCCCCTTCGGTTTGCAGCCAATGCGCCAAATTAGCCGGCACATGTCAAGCACGCAAACACCGTCTTGCCGTCAGTAACGACAAGCAGAACGAGATATATTGATGTTCATTCCACCTGAGCGGTTATCAGGCTGGACTTTTTTCCGCAACGTCAAAAAAGGCCTGCCGCAACGAAAGTGTTATTGAGCCGGGGTGGCCGTTGGCGATCGGATCGCCGTCAATGGCCACGACAGGCATGGCAATCGTCGTCGCGGAGCTGATGAACGCCTCGCGTGCCGCCTTGGCCTCGGCGATGGAAAAGCCGCGCTCCTCAATCTTCAAACCGAGCTTTGCCGCCACTTCGAACATGGTGGTGCGGGTGATGCCGCGCAGGATGCCGTGGTCGGCCGGCCTGGTGACCAGGACGCCGTCCCTGGTGACGATCCAGGCGTTCGACGAGCCGCCTTCCTTGACGTTGCCGTCGGCATCCACGAACCAGGCTTCCTGCGCACCGGCCTCCTTGGCCTTCTGCTTGGCCAGCACGTTGGGCAACAGCCCGACGCTCTTGATGTCGACGCGGTCCCAGCGATTCTCCGGCACGGTGATGACGGCGATACCGCTGTCGGCCCGTTTTGCGCCGGCGGCCGGGTCCGCCTTCCTGGCGGTCACCACCAAAGCCGGCTTGGTGTCCGCCGAAGGAAAGACAAAATCGCGGCTGGCGACGCCGCGCGTCACCTGGACATAGACCAAGCCGTTGACGACATGATTGCGGTTGACCACCTCGCGCAGGATCAGCGGCAGCACGTTGCGCGTGACCGGCCAGGCGATCGACAGCTCGGTCAGCGAGCGGTTGAGCCGGGCAAGGTGGCGCGGCATGTCGACGATGAAGCCGCGCGCCACCTCGCAGACCTCGTAGACACCGTCGGCGAATTGATAGCCACGGTCCTCGATATGCACGGAAGCGTCCGCGTGGGCGACATAGCGCCCGTTGACATAGGCAATGCGCGGCATTGGGGACCCCTGGGATAACTCTCGGGCTTCTGGAAACCGTTTGGAAATTCTACTCCGGCGGCGATCTGACGGCGTTTTCTGCGCTACCGTTGCTCACGGACCAAATGTCCGCTGCGCTACGGTTCTCGAAACCGCCACCATGTGACTCGCCAGAGCGAATTTCGAAACGGTTTCTTATGCGATTCCGGCGTCGCCGTAACCGGCAAATGCTTGGCCCAGGCGCGACTGAATGGACGTCGTTCGTCAGACGCCCAGCGATTTCAGCTTGCGGTGCAAGGCGGAGCGCTCCATGCCGATGAATTCGGCGGTCTTCGAGATGTTGCCGCCAAAGCGGTTGATCTGCGCGATCAGATAGTCCTTCTCGAACTGTTCGCGAGCCTCGCGCAGCGGCAACGCCATGATGTGTTGGTCGGACTGATTCGGCGTGCGCGGCATGACATCGCCGATCTCGGCGGGCAAAAGGTCAGCGGTGATCGGCGCATCGATATTGTCGCCGCGCGCCAGGATCATCAAACGCTCGACATTGTTGCGCAGCTGCCGGACGTTGCCCGGCCAGTTGTGCGCCTGCAGCACGGCCAGCGCGTCGTCGCCGATGCGGCGCGGCTTGATGCCGGCCTGGCGTGCGATCTGCTTCATGAAATTGTCGACCAGATAGGGAATATCCTCGCGCCTCTCGGCCAGCCCCGGCACCATGACCGGAACCACCGCCAGGCGATGATAGAGATCCTCGCGGAAGCGGCCATCGGCGATCATCGCCTCGAGGTTCTGCGAGGTCGAGGAAATGATGCGCACATCGACCTTGACCCGCTTGGTGCCCCCTACCCGCTCGAACTGCTGCTCGACCAGCACGCGCAGGATCTTGTTCTGCGTCTCGCGCGGCATGTCGGCCACTTCGTCGATGTAGAGGATGCCGCGATGGGCCTCCTCGAGCGCGCCGACCTTGCGTTCGACACCGTTCGATTCGGTGCCGAACAGCTCGATCTCCATGCGTTCGGGCGTGATGTTGGCGGCGCTCAGCGTCACGAACGGTGCGCCCTTGCGCGCCGACAGCGTGTGGATGGCGCGCGCGGCCAGTTCCTTGCCCGAGCCCGAGGGGCCGATGATCATGACGCGGCTGTTGGTCGGCGCGACGCGCTCTATGGTCTGGCGCAGCTGGCTCATCGCCGATGACATGCCGATCAGGTCGAAGGTTTCGCCGCTGCGCAGCTTGAGGTCCGAAACCTCGCGCCGCAATTTCGAGGTCTCGAGCGCACGCTCGGCAATGAGGATCAGCCTGTCGGCCTTGAACGGCTTCTCGATGAAGTCATACGCGCCGCGGCGGATGGCGGAGACCGCCGTTTCGATGTTGCCGTGGCCGGAGATCATCACCACTGGCAGGGTGGGATGCATGGTCTTGATTTCGTCGAGCAGCGCCAGCCCGTCCAGACGCGAGCCCTGCAGCCAGATGTCGAGGAAAATCAGCCTCGGCGCGCGATCAGCTATGGCAGCCAGCGCGCTGTCGGCATCGAATGCCGTACGGGTTTCGTGACCTTCGTCGCTCAGGATGCCTGCGACGAGCTCGCGGATGTCTTCCTCGTCATCGACGATGAGAATATCAGACGCCATTACCGACCTTTTCAGTTTCTCTTTCGTGTTCCGTCCTGGCTTCACCACGCGATGGCGCGGCCGCGGCGGGCGGCAGGATGATGCTGATCATCGCGCCACGCCCGCCATGGAAGTCCGCAGGCGCATCATGGAGTTCCAGCTTGCCGCCATGGTCCTCCACGATCTTCTTGACGATAGCGAGACCAAGCCCGGTGCCCTTCTCGCGTGTGGTCATATAGGGCTCGAGCAGTCGTTGGCGATTCTCGCGCGGCAGGCCTTTGCCATTGTCGATGACGTCGATTCTGATCGCGCCATTCTGACGCCCGGCTTGAATCCGGATTATGCCGTGCGAACCGTCCGTTTGTTCCGATCCGTCGATCGCCTCGGCGGCATTCTTGATCACATTGCCGAAAGCCTGCGCCATCAGCCGGCTGTCGAAAGTGCCCTTGAGCGGCTCATTGCCGAAGATCCGCTCGAAGGTGATGTCGGCGCGGCTGACTTCGACCAGGAACGAGGCCTCGCGCAGCGATTCGCGCAAATCAATGGCCTTCATCTCGGGTTTGGGCATGCGCGCGAAAGCCGAGAATTCGTCGACCATGCGGCCGATGTCCTCGACCTGCCGGATGATGGTGTCGGTGCACTGGTCGAAAACCTCGCGGTCCTCGGTGATGACCTTGCCGTAGCGGCGCTTGATGCGCTCGGCGGAAAGCTGGATGGGCGTCAGCGGGTTCTTGATCTCGTGGGCGATGCGCCGCGCCACGTCGGCCCAGGCGGAAGAACGCTGCGCCTGCACGAGGTCGGTGATGTCGTCGACCGTCACGACGTAGGACTTCTCCTCCGAGCCGTCGTCGCCAGCCTCGACGGTGATCTGCACGTTGAAGGTGCGCTCGGTGCCGGCGCGGAAGAATGTCACCTGTTCGCGATAGACCGGCTTGCCCGACTGGCGGCCGATCTCGAAGACGCGGCCGACATGCGGCAGAATGGCGGAGAGGTTTTGTCCCAGTGCGGCGCTGGCGGAGATGGCCAGCATCGATTCGGCCGAACGGTTGACGATGGTGACGATGCCGAAGGGATCGACGCCGATGACCCCGGCGGTGACGCCGGCCAGCACCGCTTCCGAAAAGCGCCTCCGCTCGTCGATCAGGTCCTTTGCCGACAGGATCTCGTTGCGCTGCGATTTCAATTCCAGCAGCATCTTGTTGAAGGTGTCGCCAAGTGAGGCGACATCGCCATCCGAGGGCCTGACGGCAACCGCGACGTCGAGATTGCCGGTCGCCACCTCGTCGGCGGCACCGATGAGCTGGCGGATGGGGCGCACCAGACGGTCGGCGACGGCAATACCGGTCCAGATCGCGGACAGGATGATGATCAGCGTCAGCGACAGGTAAGGCAGCGCGAAAGCCACCTGCGAGGTGCGCCTGTTGTCCTCGAGATTGCGATACTCGTCCGTATTGGACCTGACGATCTGCCTCGCCTTGATCACCTCGGGGTCGACCAAGCGGATGGTGTAGAGGTACATGCCCTCGATCTCACGCAGCTTGACGATGGCGCCCATGATGTTGCGGGTGCGCGGCTCGATCAGCACCGGCCTGCCGTCGGTGGCGCCGCTGACGGAGCCTTCGGGCGGTTCCGGCATGGCGAAATCGGCATCGGTCTTGGCGCTCATGACGAACGAGCCGTCGGACCTGATCAGCGCCGCATGCGCCAGCGAGCGGCCCACGGCCTCCTTGCTCATGAGGTCGAGAAAGCCCGTGCGATCAAGGCCGTAGAGCGTACGCGACGCATCGAGGTCATAGGCCATCGACAGTGTCGTGCCCTGCAGATTGCGGGCATTCTCCTGGACATAGGCATCGGCGATCGACAGCGAGGAATTGACGATGGTCTTGGTGCGGATCTCGAACCAGCGATCAAGGCCGATATCGAGCGTGATCGAGGCGATGATCGCCACCATGATGGCCGGAATGGCGGCGACGAGCGCGAACATGGCGACGATACGCACATGCAGCCGCGAGGCCGCCTTGCCATGCCGGCGCGCCATGACGATGCGATGCACCTCGCGTGCAACCAACGCGATGAGGAAGAGCACGAAGACCGCGTTGAGCGCGATCAGCGCCCAGGTCGTCCTGGCATCGGGTGCGATCGGCGTCGCGCCGACCAGGATGGTGAAGGAGATGGCCGCCATGATCAGCGCGCCGACGACCGCCACCACGCCGGGCAGCGCCAGCAAGCGACGTCCGTCGCGCGTGCCATGTTCGCTGAAAAGCGGCTTGTTGAGGTTCGGTGCCTGCGGAGTCATGTCGCCGTATGGAGCCAATGATTGCGTCCGATCTATGCAACGCATTGTGGCGATTATGCAACAAGTGTGACAACGACGGGAATCTTTCGCCGTTCCGTCCCCTGAAAAGACCGCGTCAGACCAGCGCTCAGCCCGGCCGCGACGATTTGTAGACGTTGACGCCCAGTTCGCGAATCTTCTTGCGCAGCGTGTTGCGGTTGAGCCCCAGCAGTTCCGCCGCCTTGATCTGGTTGCCGCGCGTTGCCGTCATCGAGGCCAGGACCAGCGGATATTCGACTTCGGACAGAATGCGCTGGTAAAGGCCAGCGGGCGGCAATTCACCGGCAAAAGAGGCGAAATAGCGCTGCAGGAAGTGCTCCACGGCCTGGCCGATCGACAAGTCGTCGGGAATGAGGTTGCCGCCATCAGGCACCACGGGACGCTCGCCGGTCTTGAGCTCAGCCTCGATGATCTCGGCCGAAATCTCGTCCTGTGAATAGAGCGCGGCCAGCCTGCGAACGAGGTTCTCCAGTTCGCGCACATTGCCCGGCCAGGGATAGCGCTTCATCAGCTCGATGCCGCCGGACGAGATGCGCTTGGTCTGCAGCCCTTCCATCTCGCCGAGCTTGAAGAAATGGCGCACGAGATCGGGCACATCCTCCGAGCGCTCGCGCAACGCCGGCAGCCTGAGCGGCACGACGTTGAGGCGGTAGAACAGATCCTCGCGGAACAGTCCCTGATTGATCAGCGTACGCAGATCCTTGTTGGTGGCGGCGACGATGCGCACATCGGTCTTGATCGGCGTGCGGCCGCCAACGGTCGTGTACTCGCCCTGCTGGAGGACACGCAGCAGGCGCGTCTGCGCCTCCATCGGCATGTCGCCGATCTCGTCGAGGAACAGCGTGCCGCCCTCGGCCTGCTCGAAGCGGCCGGTGGAGCGGTTCTGGGCGCCGGTGAAAGCACCCTTCTCGTGCCCGAACAGTTCCGATTCGATCAGGTCGCGCGGGATCGCCGCCATGTTGATGGCAACGAACGGGCCGCCGCGACGACGGCCATATTCATGCAGCGCGCGCGCCACCAGTTCCTTGCCGGTGCCCGATTCGCCCGAGATCATCACCGTCAGGTCGGTCTGCATCATGCGCGCCAGCATGCGGTAGATGTCCTGCATGGCCGCCGAACGGCCGACCAGCGGCATCGCGTCGGGCTGTTCTTCCGGCCGCGCATCGATCTTCGGCCGCCGCGGCTCCGACAGGGCGCGGTTGACGATGTTGAGGAGCTCGGTCAGGTCGAAGGGCTTCGGCAGGTATTCGTAAGCGCCGGTTTCGGATGCGCGGATCGCCGTCATGAAGGTGTTCTGGGCGCTCATGACGATGACGGGCAGTTCCGGCCGCGCCTTCTTGATTCGCGGCAGCATGTCGAAAGCGTTCTCGTCCGGCATGACCACGTCGGTGATCACCAGATCGCCCTCGCCCGCCGCCACCCAGCGCCACAATGTCGAGGCGTTGGAGGTGACGCGCACCTCGTGGCCGACGCGGGAGAGCGCCTGGTTGAGCACGGTGCGGATCGCCGCATCGTCGTCGGCGACGAGAATATTGCCGCGAACGGTCATTTGCGGTCTCCTTCGCCGTCTTCATCGGCACCGAACTGGGTTTCCTTCCAGGCGGGCATCAAAATGCGAAACGTGGTGGCACGCGGCGTCGATTCGCATTCGATGATGCCGCCATGTTCGCCGACGATCTTGGCGACCAATGCAAGCCCCAGCCCCGAGCCGTTCGGCTTGGTGGTGATGAAAGGGTCGAACAGTATCGGCAGGATATCTTCCGAGACGCCGGAGCCATTGTCGCGCACGCAAAATTCCAGCGGCAGCGACACGCGGTCCTGCGTGCCCGGAACCGAAACGCGAATGCCGGGCCGGAACGCCGTCGAAAGCACGATCTCTCCCTGCGGATCGCTGCCGATCGCCTCGGCGGCATTCTTGACCAGGTTGAGGAACACCTGGATCAGCTGGTCGCGGTTGGCGAAGACCGGAGGCAATGATGGATCATAATCCTCCAAGATCTTGATTCTTTTCGCAAAACCGTTCTTGGCGATAGCTTTCACATGGTCGAGCACGACATGGATGTTGACGGGGTAGCGATCGATCGGCCGCTCGTCGGAAAACACCTCCATGCGGTCGACCAGGGAGACGATGCGGTCCGTCTCGTCGGTGATCAGCCGGGTCAGCGCGCGATCCTCGTCGGACGCGGACAGTTCGAGCAGCTGGGCCGCGCCCCTTATGCCCGAGAGCGGGTTCTTGATCTCATGGGCAAGCATCGCCGCCAGGCCGGTCACCGAGCGCGCGGCGCCGCGATGGGTCATCTGCCGGTCGATCTTGTCGGCCATCGACCGTTCCTGGAACATCACCACCACCGAGCCCGGAAACTCGGGCACCGGCGCGACATAGAGATCGACGACCTTCTCGATGCCGAGGCGTGGCGACGACACATCGACCCTATACTCATTGACCGGAGCCCGGCGCTCGCGCACCTGGTCGACCAGCGTCAGCAGCGGGCTGCCGAACGGGATGAGCTTGGACAGGGTGTTGCGCGCCAGCATGGTGGCGCTGGAGCGGAAGAAGTCCTCGGCATCGGCGTTGGCGAAGGTGATGAACCCTTCCTCGCTGATCATGATCACCGGGCGGCGGATGGTGTTGAGCACGATCTGCGCGGCATCGGTCATTTCAATGCCCTGGCCAGCGGTGGCGTTCATGCGGCGCTCCGCAGGTTCAAGGGTTGCGGATCGCGCGAAAACACATCCCGCAGCAAGGCAACGACGCGGACCGGTTCGAACGCGGTCAATATTGCCTTCCGGCTGTCGTCGGCGACGGCATGGCGATCGAGATACCAGCCCAGATGCTTGCGCGCCTGCCGCAAGCCGCTCTCCACGCCGTAAAGCGCCAGCATGTCCTCGTAGTGGGCGACGACATAGTCGGCCAGCGCCGTAGGATCTTGCGGCACGCCAACCGCCATTTCGCCCGCGGCCGCGGCTGCGATGCCGCCGGCGATCCAGGGCGCGCCGTAATGCGCGCGGCCGACCATCACCGCGTCGGCGCCAGACTGATCGAGGATCGCGGCGGCCTCAGCCGGGGAACAGACATCGCCATTGGCGACCACCGGGATTGAGACGGCCTCCTTGACGCGGGCAATCGCGCGCCAGTCGGCCTTGCCCTGATAGAACTGGCAGCGCGTGCGGCCATGCACGGTGACCATGCTGACGCCTGCCTGCTCGGCACGGCGTGCGAGCGTCGGCGCGTTGAGCGCGCCCTCGTCCCAGCCGAGCCGCATCTTGACCGTAACCGGCACCTTGACCGCGCCGACCACGGCTTCGATCAGCGAGAGCGCATGGTCGAGGTCCAGCATCAATGCCGAGCCGGCATAACCGCCGGTGACCTTCTTGGCCGGGCAGCCCATGTTGATGTCGATGATATCGGCGCCCTCGCCCGCGGCTATACGCGCGCCTTCGGCCATATGGATCGCCTCGCGGCCGGCAAGCTGCACCATATGGACGGGCAGGCCGGAATGACGTATGCGCAGGTCGAAGCCGGCCCGGCCCTTGGCGAGTTCGCCGCTGGCCACCATTTCGGACACGACAAGGCCCGCGCCATGCGCATGTGCGCGCTGCCGGAACGGTTGGTCCGTAATCCCGGACATCGGCGCGAGGAACACGCGATTGCGGATACTCACGCCGCCGACGTCGAGCGGAGCGGCCAATTTGGTCACATTAACCATGCACAAAAACCAAGCATGTCCATTCGTTGCACATTCTCTAGCCAGAACCGCCGCAATGTGCAACGCGGAATGACGCCACATTAAGGCGCAATTGGGAAAATGCCTGCCGCCGGATTTTTGCCGCGACGAGAGCGCCGCGCATTCCTCCGGGACCCGCAAAGGACGCTTTAGATGTACATATTTGGCGCACGATCTTTTCCGAAAACCGATTACACTTTTCGGGATCGTGCGCTAAGCCAATCGGCATGACCGAGGGAAGTGAAAACGCGAGCGCGCAAGGCGGGGTTGCCGTGGTGATCGTCGCCGCCGGCCGCGGCGCTCGTGCCGGGCAGGCCAACGGGCCCAAGCAGTACCAGTGCATCGGCGGCCGCGCCGTCATTGCCCATACGCTGGAGATGTTCCTGGCCCATCCGCGAACCGGCCAGATCGTCGTCGCCATCCATGCCGACGATCATGAGCTGTTCCGGCAAGCGGCGGGCACCCACGTCCAGCGCGTCACCGCCGTCATCGGCGGCGCGACCAGGCAGGAGTCCGTCCGGCTCGGCTTGCTTGCGTTGAAAGGCCACGAACCGGCCCAGGTTCTCATTCACGACGCCGTGCGTCCATTCGTCGACGCGGAATTGATCGACCGCACCATCGCCGCCATCGGCGAACATGAGGGGGCGTTGCCCGCCCTGCCCGTCGCCGACACACTGAAGCGCGAATCGGCCTCCGGCGTGGTCGCAGAGACGGTTTCCCGCAGCGGGCTGCACGCGGCGCAAACGCCGCAAGGTTTTCCCTACGGGCCGATCCTTGCCGCGCATGACAGGGCGCATCAGCTGGGCAGGCTGGATTTCACCGACGACGCGGCCATCGCCGAATGGGCGCATATTCCGGTCAAGATCGTTCCGGGTTCGCCGGACAATGTCAAACTCACCTGGGCACGGGACATCGCCATGGCACACCAGCGGCTTTCCAGCGAACGGATACACTTTCCGGACATCCGCACCGGCAACGGCTACGACGTCCACGCCTTCGAGCCGGGCGACCATGTCACCCTGTGCGGCATCGCCATTCCGCATGAAAAGAAATTATCCGGCCATTCGGACGCCGATGTCGGCCTGCACGCCCTGACCGACGCGCTGTTGGCGACCTGCGGCGCCGGCGACATCGGCACGCATTTTCCACCGTCCGATCCGCAGTGGAAGGGTGCCGCATCCCGGATATTCGTCGAACATGCGGCAAGACTGGTGCGCGAGCGCGGCGGCCGCATCGCCAATGCCGACATCACGTTGATCTGCGAGGCGCCGCGCGTCGGCCCGCACCGCGAGGCGATGACATCGGCCCTTTCCCAGATGCTGGGCATTTCCGCCGACCGCATCTCGATCAAGGCGACAACCAACGAGAAACTCGGCTTCGTCGGCCGTGAGGAAGGCATTGCGGCGATCGCCACCGCCAGCGTGGTGTTTCCCGGCGAGGTGCCGGAATGAGTAACGCCGAGCTCGCAAACTCTCTGCTGCTGGCCTGCCAGCAACGTGGCATCATGCTGGCGACGGCGGAAAGCTGCACCGGCGGCCTGATCATCGCGGCGCTCACCGACATTGCCGGCTCCTCCGCTGTGGTCGACCGCGGCTTCATCACCTATTCCAACGAAGCCAAGATGGAGATGCTCGGCGTTTCCGCCGAAACGCTCGACGCGCATGGAGCTGTATCGCGCGAAACGGTGCTGGAGATGGCGGCCGGCGCGCTGGCGCATTCACGCGCAAGCCTTTCTCTTGCCGTTACCGGCATTGCCGGTCCTGGCGGAGGTTCGGCCGACAAGCCGGTCGGTCTCGTCTGGTTCGGGCTAGCCCTGGCCGGCCACCCGGTTGTCGCCGAGCGCCAGCTGTTTGGCCACAAGGGCCGCGAATTTATCCGCCACGAGACGGTGAGACACGCCCTGAAGCTGGGCCTGCAAGCGCTTGGTCAGAATTAGGCCTGCCGCGCGACACCGTAGATGACGTCGGCGCGCTTTTCGAAAGCCTCGGCGAACATGCGAAAGGCGCGGTCGAACATGGTGCCCATCAGCGCGCCCAGGATGCGGCTCTTGAACTCATAGTCGATGAAGAAGCGCACGGCGCAGCCGGCGCCATCGGGTTCGAAACGCCAGACATTGCTCAGATATTTGAACGGGCCATCGATGTATTTCACGTCGATGGCGTTCTCGTCGGGCTTCAAAAGCACCTGCGTCGTGAAGGTTTCGCGGATCGCCTTGTAGCCGATGCTCATGTCGGCAAGGAGAACGGTGCGTCCGTCACGCTCCTTGCGCGAGCGCACGGTCAGCGCTTCGCACAGCGGCAGGAACTGCGGATAGGCCTCGACATCGGCGACCAGCGCGAACATCTGCTGCGGCGTGTGAGCGACGCGGCGGGTGGCTTCGAATTTCGGCATAAGACCGGCTAGAGCGACTTCTGGAGTTGCGCTTCCCGCGCTGCGCGCAGCCGGGCGAAATCGTCGCCGGCATGGTGCGACGAGCGCGTCAGCGGGCTCGATGCCACCAGCAGGAAACCCTTGGTTCGGCCAATTGTCTCGAAGGACTTGAACTCTTCCGGGGTGACGAAGCGGATCACCGGATGGTGCTTCTTGGACGGCTGCAGATACTGGCCGATGGTCATGAAGTCGACATTGGCCGAACGCAGATCGTCCATCAGCTGCAGGATTTCATTCCGCTCCTCACCCAGACCCACCATGATGCCTGACTTGGTGAAGATCGACGGGTCGAGTTCCTTGACCCGCTGCAGCAGCCTGATCGAATGGAAATAGCGGGCGCCCGGCCGAACCTTCAGATAGTTCGACGGCACGGTTTCCAGATTGTGGTTGAAGACGTCGGGCTTGGCCGCCACGACGATCTCCAGGGCGCCATCCTTGCGCAGGAAATCGGGCGTCAGGATTTCGATCGTGGTCGAAGGCGTTGCCGCGCGGATGGCGCGAATGACTTCGGCGAAATGCTGTGCGCCGCCATCGGCAAGATCGTCGCGATCGACCGAGGTGATGACGACGTGGCTGAGGCCCATCTGCTTGACGGCGTGGGCGACGCGGGCCGGCTCATCGGGGTCGAGCGCCGTTGGAATGCCGGTGGCGACGTTGCAGAACGCGCAGGCGCGCGTGCAGATCTCGCCCATGATCATGAAGGTGGCGTGCTTCTTTTCCCAGCACTCGCCGATGTTGGGGCAGCCGGCCTCTTCGCAGACCGTCACCAGCTTGTGGGATTTCACGATCTCGCGTGTCTCGGCGTAACCCTTGGAGACCGGCGCCTTGACGCGGATCCAGTCGGGTTTGCGCAGCACTTCCTGGTCGGGCTTGTGCGCCTTCTCGGGATGCCGCAGCCGCGGCGCGTTGGCGATCGTGTCGAGGACAGTGACCATCTGAACCCTGGCTTTTCTTGCGACCGCCCGTCGGCGGTCGTCAGCTTTACGTCATCTAGGACTTTTCGGCACAAAGAAAAAGGCTGCAGCGGCGCATGCCGCTACGACCGTTTTCGCATAGCCGGAACCATATCGACTAGCGGCGCACCAGGCGACCGACCCAGATCAGCAGGCAGGCGCCGATGAAGCCGGTGATCAGATACGCGATCCAGCCGACGCCGAATGGGCCGAAATTGAGCGCCTGCAAGATCGCGTTCAGCACCACCGCGCCAACGATGCCCATGATAATGTTCATGAAAATGCCGGTGTTGCTCTTCATGAACATTTCGGCCAACCAGCCTGCCAGGCCGCCGATTATGATGGCTGCGATCCAGCCCACGCCGTTCAAGTGCATATGCCTTCTCCTTGCGTGCGTAAAAATGCATCCGGAAACGAACTGACTTGCCGCCGAGATCCCGCGGCCTTCGGGGCTGAGTCTCTTGCGGCGATTCTATCATGCGTTCAGCGCGCGGCCATAGGCGTCGAGCACGCTCTCCTTCATCATCTCCGACAGCGTCGGATGCGGGAAGATGGTGTGCATCAGCTCTTCCTCGGTGGTTTCGAGGTTCATCGCCACAACGAAACCCTGGATCAGTTCGGTCACTTCGGCGCCGACCATGTGGGCGCCGAGCAACTGGCCGGTCTTCTTGTCGAAGATGGTCTTGATGAAGCCCTGGTCCTCGCCGAGCGCGATGGCCTTGCCGTTGGCTGCGAACTGGAAGCGGCCGACGCGGATATC
The DNA here is from genome assembly GCF_000176035.2 of Mesorhizobium opportunistum WSM2075. Lineage (NCBI taxonomy): Bacteria > Pseudomonadati > Pseudomonadota > Alphaproteobacteria > Hyphomicrobiales > Phyllobacteriaceae > Mesorhizobium > Mesorhizobium opportunistum. Next base: position 4,673,722 of record NC_015675.1, read on the forward strand.
CTTGCCTTCGGCCTTGGCTTTCGCTTCCGTCAGGCCGACGGAGGCAACCTGCGGATTGCAGTAGGTGCAGCCCGGAATCTTGAACTTGTCGGTGGCATGCACGCCAGGGAAATTGGCGATCTTCTCGATGCAAACCACGCCTTCATGCTCGGCCTTATGGGCAAGCATCGGCGGGCCGGCGACATCGCCGATGGCATAGATGCCGGGCACATTGGTCTTGCCGTAGCCATCGATGACGACGCAGCCGCGCTCGGTCTTCACGCCAAGCGTCTCCAGGCCAAGGTTCTCGATGTTGCCTTGCACGCCGACGGCCGAGATCATGCGGTCGGCGGTGATCTTCTCGACCTTGCCGTCCTTCATCTCGACATGCGCGGTGACCGAGTTGGCACCCTTCTCGACCTTGGTCACCTTGGCTTCGAGAATGATCTTCATGCCTTGCTTTTCGAACTGCTTCTGCGCGAATTTTGAGACTTCAGCATCCTCGACCGGCATCACCGCGGGCAGAAGCTCGACCACGGTCACCTCGGCACCCATGGTGCGATAGAAGGAGGCGAATTCGATGCCGATGGCGCCCGAGCCCATCACCAGCAGCGACTTCGGCATCTCCTTCGGCACCATGGCCTCGAAGTAGGTCCAGATCAGCTTGCCGTCCGGCTCGATGCCGGGCAGCGCGCGCGGCCGGGCGCCGGTCGCCAGGATGATGTGCTTGGCGGCGTAGGTGCCCTCGCCCTTGATGCCTTTCGGCACCGGCGGCTGCGGTTCCATCGGCTTCTTGCCCGTCTTGGAGACGACGATCTCGCCCGGTTTCGACAGCTTGGCCTCGCCCCAGATGACGTCGACCTTGTTCTTCTTCATCAGGAAGCCGACGCCGCCATTGAGCCGCAGCGAAACCTTGCGGGAGCGGTCGACGACGGCCGATGTGTCGACGCTGACCTTGCCGTCGAGCTTCAGCCCATAGTCCTTCAAATGATCGGAATAGTGCATGATCTCGGCTGAGCGCAGCAGCGCCTTGGTCGGGATGCAGCCCCAGTTGAGGCAGATGCCGCCGAGGTGCTCGCGCTCGACGATCGCCGTCTTGAAGCCGAGCTGGGCGGAACGCACCGCCGTGACATAGCCGCCGGGGCCGGAGCCGATGATGATGACGTCGTAGTTCTCAGCCACGATTTTTCTCCTTATTCACAGTTCCAGCATGACGCGCACGACGGGCGTCAGGGCCTTGCCGATGTTCCGCGTGTTTTCGGCGTCGAGGTGGACGCCGTCGAGAGGGGTGGTTTGCGCGACCGTGCCGGCATCGAAGAAGCCGCAGCCGGCTTCGTCGGCGAGCCCGGCATATTGCGGCGCCAACAGCTTCGAGGCGTCGTCGCCGCCGGCAAACATTTCCTTGAAGTCGGCATTTTCGGTGCGGCTGACGAGAGGCGGCGAAACAATCAGGATCTGCGGCGCCGGCCAGTCGAATGGATAGTCGTGGCCGCGTACGATGTCGATCAGCCGCTGGATGCCTTGCTTGGCGGCAACCGGATTGCCGTGGATCCATGGCTTCATGTCGTTGGCGCCGAGCATGATGACGATCAGGTCGATCGGCGCGTGCGTCGTCAGCACCGTCGGCAGCAGCCGCGCGCCGTTGCGATCGGCACCGGCAAGGTGATCGTCGAAGGCGGTGGTGCGGCCATTGAGACCATCGGCGATGACCTGGACGCCGCCGCCGAGCCCTGCCTGCAGCACGCTGGGCCAGCGATCCTCAAAGGCGTGGCGGCCGCCTTCGGCATTGTAGCCCCAGGTCAGCGAGTCGCCGTAGCAAAGCACCGTCTTCATCGATCAACCCGCCTTCATGTTGGCCATGCCACGCTTCAACCGCCATCGCACGAACAGCCATTGCACCAGTATGATCACAAGGCCCGGCAGGCCAAGTCCGAGCACGATGGGAATGTCGCCCTTCACTGCCGTCATGCTGCCGTCGGTATAAAGGATCGCGGCAATCAGCAGGACAAGCAGCGCCACAAAGACAATCAGCAACCACATTCCCGTCTTGCCGACGGTTGCCGGCGGATCGCTCATCAACTGCGCCACGAAGAAGACGAAGGTTACGATGATCGTCACCAGAACCGACGCCATGAAGACGAGGATGTATTCTTCCTGCGCGTCGGTGACGACGGCCAGTTCCTGCGCGACCAGGCCGCCAGCCAGGCCGGATAGAATGAAGGCGAAAAGGCTGGTGAAGAATTTCCGCACCGCCCTTTTCCTTCTTAGACCAGCATGCCCATCGGATTTTCGATCAGCCGCTTGAAGGCGACCAGCAGTTCGGCGCCCAGCGCTCCGTCAACGGCGCGATGATCGGTCGACAGCGTCACCGACATCACGGTCGCGATTTTGATCTCGCCGTTCTTGACCACCGCCCGCTCCTCGCCGGCACCCACAGCCAGGATCGTCGCATGCGGCGGGTTGATGACGGCGGCAAAGTCCTTGATGCCGAACATGCCGAGGTTCGACACCGCCGTCGTGCCGCCCTGATACTCTTCCGGCTTCAGCTTGCGGCTGCGGGCCCGGCTTGCCAGGTCCTTCATCTCGTTGGAGATGGTGGACAGCGTCTTTTCGTCCGCATGCCGGATGATCGGCGTGATCAGGCCGCCGGGGATCGAGACGGCAACGCCGACATCGGCATGCTTGTGCTTGACCATGGCGCTTTCGGTCCATGAGGCGTTGGCATCAGGCACCGCCTTCAGCGCCAGCGCCATCGCCTTGATCACCATGTCGTTGACCGACAGCTTGTAGGCGGGAGCCTCGCCCTTGTCGGTCTTCTTCACCGGCGCCGCCGCATTGATCTGCGTACGCAATGCCAAGAGCGCATCGAGCTCGCAGTCGAGCGTCAGGTAGAAATGCGGGATGGTGGTCTTGGCCTCGACCAGACGCCGCGCAATGGTCTTGCGCATGTTGTCGTGCGGGACGAGCTCGTAGGAGCCTTCCTCGAACAGTTTTAGCACCTGTTCGTCCGACATCGCCTTCACCGCCGGAGCAGCGGCCGGCGCGCCAGCCGGGGCCTTGGCCGCCGGTGCTGCCTTGGCACCGCCGCCGGCAATCGCGGCATCGACATCGGCTTTCACCACCCGGCCATGCGGGCCCGTGCCGGTCACCGCCGAGACATCGACGCCGGCCTCCTTGGCGATGCGGCGTGCGAGCGGCGAGGCGAAGGTACGGCCTTCCGGCGACTGGCGGATCTCCCCCCCCGTGGGGGAGATGCCAAGTGGTGGCAAAGAGGGCAGGCCAGAGGGGGGCGCCTCGCGCTGAGAGGACGGCGGGACAGCGCCCCCCTCTGTCGGCTTCGCCGACATCTCCCCCACGGGTGGGGAGATTGGCGCCTCGTCTCGCTTGGCTTCCGCCTTCGCCGCCGCAGCACCACCGCTTTTTGCCGCCGCCCCCGCATCCTCGCCCTCGGCTGCGAGCACGGCGATCAGCGCGTTGACCTTGACGCCTTCGGTGCCGGCTGGAACGACGAGCTTTGCAACCGTACCCTCATCGACGGCTTCGACTTCCATCGTCGCCTTGTCGGTCTCGATCTCGGCTATGACATCGCCCGGCGAAACCTTGTCGCCCTCCTTCACGAGCCACTTTGACAGATTGCCCTCTTCCATTGTGGGCGAGAGCGCCGGCATGGTGATGTTGATTGGCATTTTGTCCTCCCGCCCGGTTCAGCGATACGCGACGGCTTTGACCGCCTCGATGACCTCGCCGACATTCGGCAAGGCCAGTTTCTCGAGGTTGGCCGCATAGGGCATCGGCACATCCTTGCCGGCAATGGTGATGACTGGGGCGTCGAGGAAATCGAAGGCGCGCTGCGAGACCTGGTTGGCGATATGGTCGCCGACCGAGTTCTGCGGATAGCCTTCCTCCACGACCACCAGCCGGTTGGTCTTCTTGACCGACGCGATGATCGTGTCGAGGTCGAGCGGGCGGATCGTGCGCAGGTCGATGATCTCGGCGTCGATGCCCATGCCGCGCAGTTCCGCTTCCGCCTTGACCGCGTAGGTCATGCCGATGCCGAACGAGACGATGGTGACGTCCTTGCCCGTCTTGTGGATACGCGCCTTGCCGATCGGCAGCACGAAATCATCCAGCTTCGGCACGTCGAAGGACTGGCCGTAGAGGATTTCGTTCTCGAGGAAGATGATCGGGTTCGGGTCGCGGATCGCGGCCTTCAGCAAGCCCTTGGCGTCGGCGGCCGTATAGGGCATCACCACTTTCAGGCCGGGAATGTGGCTGTACCAGGCGGCGTAGCACTGCGAATGCTGTGCGGCGACGCGGGCCGCGGCACCATTCGGACCACGGAACACGATCGGCGCTCCCATCTGGCCGCCGGACATATAGAGCGTCTTGGCGGCCGAGTTGATGATCTGGTCGATCGCCTGCATGGCGAAATTGAAGGTCATGAACTCGACGATCGGCTTCAGCCCGGCCATCGCCGCACCGACGCCGACGCCGGCAAAGCCATGCTCGGTGATCGGCGTGTCGACGACGCGGCGTGGCCCGAATTCCTGCAGCAGGCCTTGGGTGATCTTGTAGGCGCCCTGGTATTCGGCGACCTCCTCGCCCATGACGAAGACATCGCCGTCGCGGCGCATTTCCTCGGCCATCGCGTCGCGCAAGGCTTCGCGCACCGTGGTCGACACCATCTCCGTGCCGGCCGGAATGTCGGGATCGGCGGCGATTTCCGCTTTCGGTGCGGCTGCGACTGGTGTCGCGGCCGGCTTTGCGGCCTCCGCCTTGTCCTCGGCCGGAGCCTCCGGCTTCGCCGGTGCTTCCCCCTTGGTGGGAGCCGCGGACTTGCCGACATCGGCGGCGCTTTCGCCGTCCTGCAGCAAAACCGCGATCGGTGTGTTGACCTTGACGCCTTCGGTGCCGGCGGCGATCAGGAGCTTTCCAATCGTGCCCTCATCGACGGCTTCGACTTCCATCGTCGCCTTGTCGGTTTCGATCTCGGCGATGACGTCGCCGGCGACGACCTTGTCACCCTCGTTCTTCAACCATTTGGAAAGATTGCCCTCTTCCATGGTCGGCGAGAGAGCGGGCATGAGAATTTCGATCGGCATGTTCCTCGCCCTCCCCTTACAATACGATATCGGTCCAGAGCTCGGACGGATCCGGCTCTGCATCGTTCTGGGCAAATTCGGCGGCGTCGGCGACGACGTCGCGCACCTCCTTGTCGATGGCCTTCAATTCGTCCTCGGTCGCCCACTTCTTCTGTGTCAACCGCGCCTTGACCTGCTCGATCGGGTCATGGTCCGAGCGCATCTTCTGGACCTCTTCCTTGGAGCGGTATTTCGCCGGGTCGGACATCGAGTGACCGCGATAGCGATAGGTCTGCATTTCGAGAATGATCGGCCCGTTGCCGGCACGGCACCATTCGGTGGCCTGGTCGCCGGCGGATTTGACCGCCCGCACATCCATGCCGTCGACCTGGATGCCCGGAATCTTGAACGAAGCGCCGCGATGCGAAAAATTGGTTTCCGCCGACGAGCGCGAGACCGAGGTGCCCATGGCGTAGCGGTTGTTCTCGATGATGTAGATCACCGGCAACTTCCACAGCGAGGCCATGTTGAAGCTTTCATAGACCTGGCCCTGGTTGGCGGCGCCGTCGCCGAAATAAGTCAGCGAGACATTGTTGTTTTCACGATAGCGGTTGGCGAAGGCGAGGCCCGTGCCCAGAGACACCTGCGCGCCGACAATGCCGTGGCCGCCGTAAAAATGCTTCTCCTTGGAGAACATGTGCATGGAGCCACCCTTGCCCCTGGACAGGCCGCCGCGGCGTCCGGTCAGCTCGGCCATGACACCACGCGGCGAAAGCTCCATCGCCAGCATGTGGCCGTGATCGCGATAGGCGGTGATCATCTGGTCGCCATCGATCAGCGCCATCTTCATGCCGGTGACGACGGCTTCCTGGCCGATGTAGAGATGGCAGAAGCCGCCGATGAAGCCCATGCCATAGAGCTGGCCGGCCTTTTCCTCGAAGCGGCGGATGAGCAGCATGTGCCGGTAGGCGGCAAGCTCTTCGTCCTTGGTGAATTCAGCAGGCTTGGGTGCTGAAAGCACCGATTTGCCGTCGGATTTCGATTTGGCAGGCGCTTTTCTGGCTGCGGTGGCCATGCATCACTCCCTGTTGGCGTCTCTTTGCGGACATTGGAGCTAGAGGAAATCTGCTCCCGGGGAGATCAGCCTCCCCACCGATTTATGGGAGGCTAACACGCGTTACAGCGTTGCGCCATGACGAATTTGCATAGCTGGCATGCGCCTAAGCGGTTAATATCATTGAAAATATTGGTGATTAACTGAAATTCGGTTACTTTGACGAGGCCGGCAACATGATGGTGATTTCGTCAGGCTGGGACAGGTTGAGCGCTTTGCGCGCCTGCTCGTCGAGCATGTCCTTCTCCAGCGTGCCGTCATGCATGAGCCGAACGCGCCGTTCAAGCTCCATGCGGCGCGCCTTGACGGCATCGAGCTGCGCCTGCAGCGCGACCGTCTGGGTCTCGAGCTGATATTTCGAGTTGATGCCGAATTCACCGTGATAGGCGTGGAAGCCGAAATAGGCCAGGAACACCACGCAAAGCGAAGGGATGATCAGCCGGCCGGTGTTTCTCTGCTTGTGCTGACGCGTCCACATCGCCCATTCCCTCGCGGCCGCGAACTCAGGCGGCTCACGACCTTTTTCGCCCGATTGTGCTTAACGGACGGTTACGGACGGCTGGCTTGAGCGACCGTGAAATGAAAAAGGACGGGAATGACCCCGCCCTTTTCCACTGTTCGGAAACGATTTGTCGGATCAGCTCTTGATCACCGACTTGCCGGCGTAGCGCGCCTGCTTGCCGAGTTCTTCCTCAATGCGGATCAGTTGGTTGTACTTGGCCATGCGGTCGGAGCGCGACAGCGAACCGGTCTTGATCTGTCCGCAGTTGGTGGCGACGGCGAGATCGGCAATGGTCGAATCCTCGGTCTCGCCCGAACGGTGCGACATGACGGCCGTATATCCAGCCTTGTGCGCGGTCTCGACGGCGTCGAGCGTTTCCGTCAGCGAGCCGATCTGGTTGACCTTGACCAGGATCGAATTGGCGACGCCCATGCGGATGCCGTCGCGCAGGCGCGCGGTGTTGGTAACGAACAGGTCGTCGCCAACCAGCTGCGTCTTCTTGCCGATCAGGTCCGTCAGGTACTTCCAGCCTTCCCAGTCGTCCTCGGCAAGGCCGTCCTCGATCGAGATGATCGGATAGTCGGCGGCCAGCTTGGCGAGATACTTGGCTTGTGCCTTGGGATCGCGCGTCTTCTTCTCGCCCTCATAGACGTAATTGCCGTCCTTGAAGAACTCGGTCGCGGCGCAGTCGAGGCCGAGCGCGATCTCCTCGCCCGGCTTGAAGCCGGCTTTCTCGATCGATTCCATGATGAAATCGAGTGCCACCGGCGCGCTTTTCAGGTTCGGGGCAAAGCCGCCCTCGTCACCGACATTGGTATTATGGCCGGCGTCCTTCAGCTTTTTCCTGAGCGTGTGGAAGATTTCCGAGCCCCAGCGCACGCCTTCGCGCAGCGTCGGCGCGCCGATCGGCAGGATCATGAACTCCTGGAAGTCGATCGGGTTGTCGGCATGCGCGCCGCCGTTGATGATATTCATCATCGGCACCGGCAGGATATGGGCCTTGGTGCCGCCGACATAACGGTAGAGCGGCAGGCCGGCGGCGTCGGCCGCGGCCTTGGCCACCGCCAGCGAGACACCGAGGATGGCATTGGCGCCGAGCCGGCTCTTGTTGGGCGTTCCGTCGAGTTCGATCATCGTCTGGTCGATATGGATCTGGTTCTCGGCTTCCATGCCGCCGATCGCCTCGAACAGCTCGCCATTGACCGCTTCCACGGCCTTGAGCACGCCCTTGCCGAGATAACGGGCGCCGCCGTCGCGCAGTTCGACGGCCTCATGGGCGCCGGTCGATGCGCCCGACGGCACCGCGGCGCGGCCCATCGAACCGTCTTCGAGCACGACATCGACCTCGACGGTCGGATTTCCACGGCTGTCCAGGATTTCACGCCCGACAATGTCGATGATGGCGGTCATTGCGATGTCCCCGATTGATCTGAAGAAATGTCGCGCCCGTCTTAGCCAAAGCGCCGCAAAAGGCAATCGGGCCATGGCCAAATAGTGCGGCCCGCCTGATTCACGAAGCGCAAATTTCTGTCATCATAAGTCATGCTGCCAGACGCGCGTTTCGAGATATGGTTTCGAAGCGCGGGGCGAAACAGGAGGAGTTTCGCCATGTCCGAGTTCAGCGGTATCGTGAGTTTGTTCCTGATCGCGGCGGCGTTCCTGACGTCGTGCGACAATCAGCAATCACCGCCAAAGGCAATCGCGCCTTTGCCGGCCTTGACCATCAACCAATAGCCCCGAAGGCCCGGCAAGCCCATCGGGCATTGCGTTGAATCAAGAAAGGGCCCCGCCGAAGCGAGGCCCTTTTTTGTCCCATCAGTGCCAGTATGGCTTGACGTTGTAATACTCGTAGGATGCGTCGCGCGCGCGCTCGCCATCCTCGCCGGTCAATTCATTGATCGAATAGGCGGGCGCTGCTTTCAGCTGTTCCTTGGAGAAGGGTACGACATAGCCGCCCTTGTCCTGATCATAATCGAGACTTGCCCAAGGAATGGCATGATACTTCTCGCCCATGCCGAGAAAACCGCCAAAACCGATGACCGCGAACATGATGCCGTTCGAGGTTTTGTCGAGCATGACGTCCTCGATACTGCCGATGCTGTCGCCCGCGGTATTGTAAACTGTTGTGCCGATGACTCGCGAAGCGGCAATGGCTTGGGTGTGGCCTGTTTGAGTTGTCATGATGTGCTCCTCATTGTCGTCAAACTCTGCTTCGACAATGTGGGAGAGGGGCTAAAGTTCCCGGCTTTTTACGGTGTCGGCCGATCACTCCGCGAGAATGAAGGTCACCTTCATGTTGACGCGATAGGCAGCAATCTTGCCACCGCGAGAAGCGTCGGCTCAGCGCCCCTTGGCGATGCGGTCGAACGCCATCAACCGCTCCAGGAGTGCCGGCATGTCCTTCAGCGGCACCATGTTCGGACCATCGGAAGAGGTCGAATTGTCCGGATCCTGGTGGGTCTCGATGAAGACGCCGGCAACGCCGACGGCGACCGCCGCCCGAGAGAGCGTCTCGACGAAACGCCGCTCGCCACCCGAAGACCCGCCCTGCCCGCCCGGCTGCTGCACCGAATGCGTGGCATCGAAGATCACCGGCGCGCCGATCTCGGCCATAATGGGCAGAGCGCGCATGTCGGACACCAGCGTGTTGTAGCCGAACGAGGCGCCGCGCTCGGTGGTCAAGACATTGGGGTTGCCGGAACCGGTGATCTTGGCGACCACGTTCTTCATGTCCCAGGGCGCGAGGAACTGCCCCTTCTTGACGTTGATCACCTTGCCGGTCCTTGCGGCGGCGACCAGCATGTCCGTCTGGCGCGACAGGAAGGCCGGAATCTGCAGCACATCGACATGCGGCGCGACGATGGCGCACTGCTCCTCGGTGTGGACATCGGTCAGCACGGGAAGCGAGAATTCCTTGCGCAGTTCGTCGAAGACAGGGAGTGCTGCCTCCATGCCGGCGCCGCGCGTCGCCGACAGCGATGTACGGTTGGCCTTGTCGTAACTGGTCTTGTAGACGAGGCCTATGCCGAGCTTGCCGGTCAATTCCTTGAGCGCACCGGCCATGTCGAAAGCATGCTGACGCGATTCAAACTGGCACGGTCCGGCGATCAGCGCCAAGGCCGCCTTGTTATCGAAAACGACGTTGCCGACGGCTACCGCCGAATTGGGCGCCATCGAATTGGGCACTTGGGGCTTGTTCATGGGATCTCCCGGAAGATGAAAGCCGCGCCCTGCCCTGATGCCGGCTGCACGACAATGTCATTGCCCGCTATATCGTGCGGGATGGCGTTGGCTGCAAGCAGCCTTGAAACGGCATCGGCATCGCGGACCGCAAAGATGACCGCGGCGAACCGAAGTTCGGTAGGCAAGCCGGCCGGAATGCCGAAGCGGGCGGCGAAAGACGCGGGATCGAGGATGCTCAAAACCGCATTCGGCAGGCGGAACGCACCGCCCTGCCCAATGGCGGCGGGATCGCCCACCGCCACGGAGATCAGGCGACGCTGCTCGTCAGGTCGGTCGCTGACCGCCACCACTTCCACAATGCCGGTGGCACCGTTGGGGTGGGCCTGCAACGCCGCGCGGTCCACTTTCGGTGCGTTGATCCGCTGACAGGCAAAAAGAAAAGCATCCGTTGCACGGCTGTTCGAAGCAAAGGCGAGCTTGAATGACGCGGTATCGCTTTTGCCCGTCGTGTCGGTGAAAGCGCGCGAAAAGCTCAGCGTGTCGCCCGCCGACAGGCCGGCTTCCACATAGCGCGCGTGGTCGGCATCGGCATTGTCGGTGCCCAGAACCACCGCGGAAAATCCCTCATCGCCGCGGCTGCCGCGATAGATGCGGTCGCGAATGACGAAGGCATTGCCCTCGGCGGCCGCGTCAAATGCTATTTGTTCGCTGCCGATCGCGAGCGGCTCCAGATAGGTGCCGTCGGCGAGGAAAACGCAGCAGTTCTCCGTTCCAAAGGGATGGATGCCGGTGGGTGCGACGACGAAGCCCAGCGCTGTCAGCCGGGCGCGCGCCACGTCGAGGCTCTGCGTCGGCAGCACCAGATGATCGAGCGGATGAATTCCGGCGGCTGTGGAACGGGTCATGCAGGCGCGATGTGCATCATTCCGTATAACCGTTCAAGACGTGATTGCACGCCCTGGCGCCAGGGCATGGCAAAAAACCACCAGAAATGGCCGCCCGCTTTTCTCTTCTGCAGCGAAAGTATTTCACGTAAGGATATCCCCCGCATGGGGGATGCTGCGAACTCGGTCTTGGACGATTGTCACCGCGTCGCGATTCGACGTCGAATGGCGCCCATTGCCCTGCGTGCATGGCTGGAACGACGGATGGCGGGCAACGGCATGCTCAGGATCTTGCGGATCACACCGCACTTCTATCGGCCAGGCAACTGGCCGATCGCGTTCGATCCTGTCGGCGGTTTGCAGAACCAGACATGGACGATCGCGCAAGCCATGGACAAGGCCGGCGCGACCCAGACGGTTCTGACCAGCTACATTCCAGGCAGCCCAAGGCATGTGCGGATATCCGCGACCATGCGGGTGACATGCACGGGCTTCCGGCTGCCCGAGTTCCTGGCCGGGCCGATGCTCTGCTTCAGCTGGTTTCTGGGCGCGATCCCGGAGCTTCTTCGGGCCCGACACCGCTACGATCTCGTCCACATCCATTTCAACCACTCGGTCTGGTGCAGGATCATCGCCGTTATTGTCGGCAGGCTGAAGATACCGCTTGTCGTTTCGATGAACACGCCGCTCTGGTCCGGGCTTCAGAGCGCGCTCGGGCTCAAGGGCAAATCTTATGACGTCACCCGGTGGCTCGAAGGCCTGGCTTTGAGGTCGGCCGATCGGGTCGTCGTGCTCACCGATACATATGGCAGGAGCGCGGCCTCGGAGCTGGGGCTCGATGCCTCGCGCATCGAGGTGATCCCCGATGCGGTCGATGTCGAAGCGTTCCGCCGTCCAATCGCAGCTGGGTTGCTTCGGGCCTTTCGCCGTGAGCACGGCATCCCGGACGATCGGACGATCGTCAGCTTTATCGGCCGCATCAGCGGTGAAAAAGGCTGGCAGGATCTGCCCGTGCTCGTCGAGCGCCTGTCAGGTGAAAATGTGTTCCTGCTGATCTGCGGAGACGGCCCCGACCGCCACAAGCTTGAAGCGGCGCTCGCCGCGGTTTCCAGGCCAGGCTGGTGGGCGATCACCGGATTCGTCTCGCCAGCCGAGGTCAAGAAGGCACTCAAGATCTCCGAAGTCATGATTCTACCCTCCCGGCGCGAAGTGTTCGGCAGCGTCCTGCTCGAAGCGATGGCGGCGGAAGTACCGGTGGTCGCCTATGCCGTCGGAGGCGTGAGCGACGTCGCCGGTCGTCCAGAGGCATTGGCGCTGGTGCCGGAAAGACGGCGCGAAGCGCTTGCCGACCGAACGCTTCAGTTGCTTGCCGATAGCGAGGAAAGGAACACCCTGATCGCTCGAGGGCGCCGGCGCGTGCGGGATTTCTCGCTGGATTCGGCGGTGGCGCTCAACCTTGCCCTTTATGCTTCGGTCCTCGCAGGCTCGGTGAACGGATCACGGCAGCCAGCCGGCGTTCTCACCTTGCAGGAGGACGGCAGCTCGCCGGATGGCGCTTGATCAACTTCGTCACCACGCGCAGCCACGGCTATACTGTTCGCCATCTGATCCGCCAGTTGGGCAACGCACGCCACTGGAGCTACGAGCGCCTCTTTCGGCAGAAGGAGCTGCGCTCCGGCACCTGGGTCTTCACGGATCACGAGCGGCTTTCGCACTTCGAGATCGCATTGGCCGCCGGGGTCGCCAATCGGCTCGAGCGCGGTGGGGCACGCGTTCTCAATCACCCCGCCCATGTGCTTGGCCGTCATGATCTGCTGAAAGCCCTGCACGCGGCCGGCATCAACTGCTTCTCGGCCTGGCGTTGCGAAAGCCAGCCGCGTCCGAACGCTTTTCCGGTCTTCATCCGCAACGAATTCGACCACCTTTCTGCGGACTTCGAGCTGATTGCGGACCAGCCGGCGCTCGATGCGACGCTGAGCCGGATGAGAGCGAACGGCATACCGCTGGCCGGCAAGCTGGTAATCGAGTATGCCGGCCAGGAGATCAGCCCCGGCGTCTGGCAGCGCTTTGCCACCTATCGCGTCGGCGATCGGCTGATCGCCCATCACAACGTCGTCGATTTCCGCTGGGCGGCCAAGGACGTGCAGGACAAGCAACGCCTGCTTGCCCATCCCATGTTGGCGACATTCCTCGAAAACGAGCGCCGGTTTGTGGTCGGCAATCTGTATGAAGACGTGCTGCGCAGGGCATTCGACCTCGCCGGCATCGATTATGGGCGCGCCGACTTCTCGCTGGTCGACGGGTGTCCGCAAATCTTCGAGATCAACACCAATCCGGCGCACGGCTCCCACGGCACGATCTATCGGGAAACGCACCCCGGGCGCGTGGAAACCCAGAAGCTTTCGGAAGACACGCTGTACGCCGCCTTGCGGGCCGTGGACCTGCCGGCCGGCGGCCGCGTCGGCCTCGACGACCCCGCCCTTCTCCCGCAACAGGCGTTCAGGAGACTTTTCACGGGGCTGAAGCGTGCTTGACCGCGCCGCGCCAGGACATCCGATCTCCGCTCGGCCGATCGTGATCGAGGCGGCCGACAGCTTCGATTTCGGCTCGGTTGAATACCGGCGGCTGTTCTCCGGCGCATCGGCATCGGCCTTCCAGCATCCCGACTGGCTCACGGCTTTCTACCGCAACATCGCTCCGGCGCACGGCGCCGAGCCGCTGGTGATCACCGGCCGCGACAGCGACGGCGAACTCCAACTGGTGGTTCCGCTGGTGCGGCGCGGCGATAGGGCGATCGAATATGCCTTCCTGGGCGTCACCGATTATGCCTGTCCGATCGTGGCCAGGGGCGTGACATTCAGTGCACAAACCAGGCGGCATTTTCGCGAGGTCCTTGGGCACCATGCGGATCTGAGAATTGGACCTGTTCATCACAGCCATCTGCATGAATGGCGCCAGTTGCTGGGATCCGAGCCGTCCGCGCTCGATTTCGGCGCGCATGCCGTGCGCTACGGCTTTCCCTATGCCGAATGGCGCAGGACCAACCTTGGCCGTCGAGGCGCCGGGAGTCTCGACCGCAAAGCGCGCAGGCTTTCCGAAGCTGGCGGGCTGAAGCTGGAGCTGGTCGGGCCCGACAATGTGCGTCAGGCCCTGGTTGCGGCGCGCGGCTTCCGCGCCGGGCGCTTCCCGGATGATCCGATGCAAACGCCGTACGGCCTCGAATTCTACATCGATGTCGCTACGAACGGCGCGCGCTCCGGCCTTGCACGAACCTATCGCCTCGCTTCGAAGGATGGTCCGGTTGCTTTTGTCTTCGGCCTAATCGACGGCGATTTTTTCCGCTACATCCTGCTGGCCTGCGACTATGGCGCCCATGCGCGCCATTCTCCGGGTCGCGTGGCGCTCGACCAGGTCATGGCCGCCTGGGCCGCCGAGGGCGGCAAAGCCTTCGATTTCACCATCGGCGACGAACCCTTCAAGGCGGACTTCGGCTGCACCCGTACGACCATGCACGAGTTCCGGCCATGACAGTCCTGCCGACCATTCTTCCGATGGAAGCGGGCCTTGTCGCCACGCCTCGTCTTGCCGTGGTCGTGCCTGCCCGCAATCGCCGTGAAAGCCTGCCGCGCACGCTGGCATCCGTACTTTGCACAGCGCGAACCGATATCGAACTGGTGGTGATAGATGACGGATCGACGGACAGCACCGAAAGCTATCTGGCCTCGCTCGACGATATGCGCCTGAAATGGCGCCGCATACCGGTGGCGGTCGGTGCCAACGAAGCTCGCAACCAGGGCGCGGCATTGTCCAGCGCACCGCTCGTCGCTTTTCTCGATTCGGATGACGCCTTCCGCCCCGGGCGTGTGGACAGGCTGATCACATTCTTCGACGAGAACCCGGACATCGCCTGCACCATCGACGGCTTCAGCGACATTTCGGACCGCGGCGAACGAATACACCGATTGCCCCGCCTTACCCCCGATAGCGAGACACTGCGGCAGCTTCTGCTCTGCCATTGCATTCCGCTGACCAACTCGACCGTCACGGTTCGCCGCGCGGCTTTCGACGCGGTCGGGGGCTACGATCCGGACCTGCGCCGCCATCAGGACCGGGAGTTGCTGCTGCGGCTGGCGAGACAGCATCGCATCGCCTTCGGCACGGCCACCGACGTCCTCAAATACCGGTCGACGAATTCGATCTCGCGCACCCATGCCGGTTATATCAAGGGGTTGGACGATTTCGTCGGCCGCTGTCCCGATTACCGATCAAGCGGCTATGGGTCGATCCTCAGCTATCTGACGGTGCGCGGCGCGCTGAAAGCAGCCATGCAAGGCCATTTCAGCGTCATGCTGGCCGAACTGCAGGCCTGGCGGAAAGCCGACAATCTGCCCGGCGGCCTTCACGTGTTGCCCGGCTATTTCATGGGGCGTCGAAAAAGGCACCAGCTGGAACAGGCCCTGGATCAGCTCCCGGCCACGACGTCGGCGGAATAGCGCAATTCGCGCAAGGGTCTGACCTTGC
The DNA here is from genome assembly GCF_000176035.2 of Mesorhizobium opportunistum WSM2075. NCBI lineage: Bacteria > Pseudomonadati > Pseudomonadota > Alphaproteobacteria > Hyphomicrobiales > Phyllobacteriaceae > Mesorhizobium > Mesorhizobium opportunistum. The sequence goes on from NC_015675.1 coordinate 4,688,986, forward strand.
TGGTGGTCTGCGCGTAGAGCGGGTGCGCCTTGTAGGCGGCCAGCGCCGCGTCGTCGGAGAACTCCGCATAGACGACGACATCGATCTCGTCGGACAGCGGGTCGACCTTGGTGTTGAGGGTTACCTCGAAGAGACTGGAATGGGGAATGTTGCCCAGTGCCAGCAGCCCGGTACGCACCGCCTCCACATCCTCTTTGCGCCGCGCGCTGAAGAAAACGATATGCCGGATCAATCCCGCCTCCTCGATCTGAATGCGGGGTCTTTTGTGACGGCGGTCTCTTCGCGTCAACCGTTCATGGCGCCACGCGTCCATGCGACGCGCCTCGACCGTCGCACACCGCGCACAAGCGCGGGCTGCTGCCTCTAGAAGGTATCAGGCCTTGCCGGTGACATAGCGGACGGCATGATTGAGCTCCCTGACCGACAGGTCGAGGTAGCGGCCCTGATTGTACAGGCCGTCCCAGATCAGGAAGAATGCGATGGCGGCAATGACGATTACATAACGCATGGCTAAAGCTATCGCACAAGCGCGGTGGGGACCATAGGCGTTTTGATATGTTCGACTCCACCAGACGAGTGCGCACGTGGCACAGCCCAGCTCGCGGCTTGCCTCTTGAAGTTCCCGGCGATGACGTGGAAGATTGTCGCAGGGATTCACTGGGAAGCGCTGAAGCTCTGGTCGAGGGATGCGCTTTTGTTCGGATCCGTACGTGGCTGATCCGGGGATCAGGCAACGTCCGAACCCGGCGATGAACCGCAAGAAACGGAACCGGCGATTGTCAGCCGGCATCGCGGAAGTCCAGGGGCGGGACATGGGTCACAAGGAACAGTCTGGCACGATGCCTGCCGAAGCGGTCCGGCTCGACGAGTTCAATTTCGCCGAGATCGTCAAGGGCCTGCCGGCCAAGGCGCGCGTGGTGCTGTCGGCGGCGATGAACCTGCCGCGCGGTTCGCTGAAGGTCAGGATGCCGGATGGGCGCTCCGTCCTGGTCGGAGGCAAGGGACCAGGTCCCGACGCCGAACTGGTGCTCAAGAACTGGCGCCTGCCGGGCCGCGCCTTTTCCGGCGGCACGATCGGCGTTGCCGAATCCTACATGGACGGCGACTGGGAAAGCCCCGATGTGACCAGTTTCCTCGAACTGTTCGTGGTCAACTCGGCCCTTGGCGAGAAGGTCGCCGGCGGCGCGAGCTGGCTGATCAATACGATCCAGCGCATCCGCCACTGGTTCAATGAGAACACACGCACCGGTTCGAAACGCAATATCTCGGCGCATTACGACCTCGGCAACGCCTTCTACAAGGAGTGGCTCGACCCGAGCATGACCTATTCCTCGGGGCTCTATGCCAACGGCGCCAACGACCTGGAGAGCGCGCAGGCCGCCAAATATCGGGCGCTGGCCAAGGATATCGGCATCGGCCGCAAGGATCACGTGCTGGAGATCGGCTGCGGCTGGGGCGGCTTTGCCGAATTCGCCGCGCGCGAGATCGGTTGCCGGGTTACCGGGCTGACCATCAGCCGCGAGCAGCACGACTTCGCCAAGGCGCGCATCGCCAAAGCTGGACTTGCCGACAAGGTCGACATCAAATTGCAGGATTATCGCGACGAAATAGGCACTTACGACCGCATTGCATCCATCGAGATGTTCGAGGCGGTCGGCGAGAAATATTGGCCGGTGTTCTTCGGCAAGATGAAGGCCTGCCTGAAGCCCGGCGGTACCGCGGGCCTGCAGATCATCACCATCAACGAATCCGCCTATGACACCTATCGTGCCAGGCCGGATTTCATCCAGCGCTATGTGTTTCCGGGCGGCATGCTGCCGACTCCGTCGATCCTGAAAGCGCTCGGCAAGGATCATGGCCTTGCGCATTTGCGCGAACGCGTGTTTCCCGATGACTATGCGCGCACGCTCGCCGAATGGCGGCAGCGCTTCTGGGTATCGTGGGAAAAGATCGTGCCGCTCGGCTTCGACGATCGCTTCAAGAAACTGTGGGAGTTCTACCTGCATTATTGCGAAGCCGGCTTTCGTGCCAGCTACATCGACGTGCGCCAGGTAGTCTACAAGGCTTAGAGCATTTCACCGTTTCACGGAAACGGAGACCTATCTCTTTGTTTTTGCGTAATTCCCAAGGAAAAGCGCCATGCGCTTTTTCCGGCGAAGCGCTTTGAAACTTCCGTCGCCGGGCTCCAAAAGCCGCCGCGCCCCATCCGAGGCCCGCAAAAGCTGTTGCGATAGGTCACTTGCGACCACGCTAAGCTCTCGACCCACCGTGCCCGATCTGCTGCGGCAGCGGTCGTCTTGACCGCTTGGGATGCACAACAATCTATTGGAGCAGGTGACCCTGGACCAGGGAACGCGAAACCTCAGGAGACGAGAAAAAACACAGGAGATAACGATGACGATTCTTGCTGTTGGCGCTGCCGGCCGATTTGCCGGCAATGTCATCCCGGCTCTCGCCCAGCGTAACGCCCGTGTGCGCGGCTTTGTGCGAAAGCCGGAAGAAATTGCTCAAGTACGAGAGCATGGTGCCGCGGAAACGGCTGTCGGCGACCTTCGGGACCGGGCCAGCTTGGACGCAGCTCTGAAAGATATCGAAGCTGTGTTCTACATCGCGCCTGCGTTCATGGCCGAGGAAGCCGAAGTCGGCAAAGGCTTGGTCAACGCCGCGATCCGCGCAGGTGTCCGTCGGCTTGTATTCTCGTCTGTCATCCATCCGGTACTTTCCGTGCTGGGCAACCACATAGCGAAAGCCCCGGTCGAGGAAGCGATTCTGACTTCGAAGCTGGAATACACCTTCCTTCACCCATCCCGCTTTTATCAGAATTATGAGGCATTCTGGCCGAAGGTCATCGAAACCGGCGTGCTGGCCGAGCCCTGGTCGGCCGAGACCCGTTTCTCTCTTGTAGACTATCGTGACATCGCGGAGGTCGCCGCCATTGCCCTAACCGAGGATCGTCTGCTTTACGGCACATTCGAGCTATGCGCGCCCGGGTGGCACAATCGTCACGATGTGGTCACTCTGTTGGGTGAGGTGCTCGGGCGAGAGATCAGGGAGCGCCGCGATCCAGGTGTGCTCGGCGAAGTTGGGCCAGGACAAAGGACTATGTTCGAGCATTACGACCATTACAACCTGCTCGGTAATCCGCTGACTCTACGCGCGATACTTGGGCATGAACCGCGTTCGCTAAAGGTCTTTTTCGAGGAACTCGCTGCGGGTGCTCGATAACGCCCGACGCGAGGCCCGGGACAAGCGAATCGAAATCATGCGCAAACGGACAATCTTCTTCGCGGGCGTCATTGTCGTCGCGGCAGGCATCTGGCTCAACAACAGCTCCTTGCTGTCCGGCCGTCCTGCCGGCGGCCCGGTCGTGCTTGCCCATCGCGGCCTTGCCCAGGATTTCGACCGCACAAATCTTGGTTCCGATACGTGCACGGCCAGCCGCATGCTGCCGCCGCGCCATGCCTATCTTGAAAACACCATTGCCTCGATGGAGGCCGCTTTCGCGTTTGGCGCGGACGCCCTCGAACTCGATGTCCACCCGACGACGGATGGCAAATTCGCTGTCTTCCACGACTGGACGGTGGACTGCCGGACCGAAGGCAAGGGAGAGACCCGCGGCCATTCCATGGCTCAGTTGAAAACGCTCGACATCGGCTACGGCTACACGGCGGATGGCGGCAAGACCTTCCCCTTTCGCGGCAAGGGGGTTGGCATGATGCCATCCCTCGACGAGGTGCTGGCGCACTTCCCCGCCCGCCGCTTCAACATCAACGTCAAGAGCAACGATCCCCGCGAAGGCGAGGCGCTGGCTGCCTGGCTCTCCAGGCTGACGCCTGCCGAACGCGGCTATCTCTCGGTCTATGGCGGCGACAAGCCGATTGCCGCGGTCAAGGCGGCGCTGCCGGATATGCATACGCTGAGCCGCGCGTCGCTCACGCAGTGCATCGCACGATACGCCGCGTTGGGCTGGAGCGGTTATGTTCCGGATGCCTGCCGCCACGGCACATTGCTCATCCCGATCAACATCGCCAAATGGATGTGGGGCTGGCCCAACCGGTTTCTCGACCGCATGCAGGCTGTCGATACACAGGTCTACCTGCTCGGCCCTTATTCGGGCGGCGGCTTTTCGGAAGGACTCGACGACCCGCAGCTCATCGACCAGCTTCCGGACGGCTATTCCGGCGGCATTTCCACGGATGCGCTGGATCTCGTCATGCCCGTGATCAAAGCGCGCTTCGGGCGGCCGTGACATGGCTCCACGCCGCTGATGGCGGCGTGGCCTGGAACGCCTCAAATGGCCGTATCAGAGCAGGATGCGATATCTGGCAAATCCGGCTTCGCCCTCGCCAGCCGGTTCGATCTTCAGCGATTTCACATCGGCGATGAAATCCTTGGCCTTGACGCCGGTCTCGAAGACGACGCTGGTTCCGGGCAGCGGCGCGAACGACCAGTTGCCGTCGGCCGACGGGTTGATCGTGCCCTCGCTCACGATATAGCGGACGATGACATCGCGATTGGTGTCCGGCGCCTCGTAGATGATCTTCGAGGCATTGATGTCGGGAAAATTGCCGCCGCCGCCGGCGCGGTAATTGTTGGTGGCGACGACGAATTTCTGATTGGGATCAACTGGTTTTCCATCGAACATCAAGTCGGCGATGCGATTGGCGCCGGCATTCGCGATGCCGCCCTTGGCGTCGTATTTCGGCGGCTGCGACAGGTCGATCTTGTAGGTGACACCGTCGATGACATCGAAATTGTAGGATGGGAAATCGGTGTTGATGAGCGCCTGGTCGGCCTTGCCCGGCTCGATCCTGTTGAAGATGCCGGCCGACATCTCCAGCCATTCCTTGACCTCGGCGCCAGTAATTTCGACAGCCCGCACGGTGTTGGGGTAGAGATAGAGGTCGGCGACGTTCTTGATGGCGATATCGCCGGCCGGCACGTCGGTATAGTAGTCGGCGCCGTTGCGCCCGCCGGCCTTGAAGGGTGCGGCGGCCGACAGCAGCGGCACATCCTTCCACTGCGTGCTCTTGAGAATATCCTTGAGGTACCAAGTCTGCGCCTGGCTGACGACCTGCACCGACGGATCGTCGGCGACCAGCGCGAAATAGGAATAGAGCGGAGCGGACGTCTTGCCGACGGGACGGCGCACATAGGCTAAGGTCGCCTGATGGTCCTGTTCGAGTGCGGCGATGACGCGCTTGTCGTCCGGCACCGTCGGCTTGTTCTTGTTGTCGACGCGCTCGAAGATCGGCCGCGCCTCGGACGTCGCCGAAACAACTTTCCATTTCGATCCGTCACGCTCCAGCATCAGATCGATCAGCCCCATATGCGAGCCCCAGAAACCACCCATGACGGCGGGCTTGCCCTGCAGCGTGCCTTTTTGCGTGTCGACGCCTTCGAGCGACTGGAAATCCTTCTTGCCGGGGAACACCAGGTGCTGGTGACCGGTGAACACCGCGTCGATGCCGGCGACGCCGGCGACGAAGAACGAGGCGTTCTCCATCATGTCGCCGTGCTGCACATCGATGCCGGAATGCGAGAGCGCGATGACGATGTCGGCGCCTTCCTCCTTCATTTGCGGCACCCAGGCCTTGGCCGCCTCGACGATGTCGCGGGTCTTGACGTTGCCTTCGAGATTCTTGAGATCCCAGACCATGATCTGCGGCGGCACGAAACCGATGATGCCTATCCTGATCGGCTGCTCGGCGCCCGAACCGTCCTTGATCTTCCTGTCGAGGATCACATAGGGCTTGAGGTAGAGCTTGTCGTCGCGCGGGTTCGCGGCAAGCTCGGTGCCCCGGATCAGGTTCGCGCAGACGAAGGGAAAATTGGCGCCGGCCAGCACCTTGTCCAGGAACGACAGGCCATAGTTGAACTCGTGGTTGCCGAGCGTCGAGCACTCGTAGCCGAGCAGGTTCATTCCCTTCATGATCGGATGCAGATCGCCGTCTTTCAGGCCCTTCTCATAGGCGATGTAATCGCCCATCGGGTTGCCCTGCAGCAGGTCGCCATTGTCGATCAGCATCGAATTGACGGCTTCCTTGCGCACGGCGTCGATCAGCGACGCCGTGCGCGACAGGCCCATCGTGTCGTTGGCTTTGTCGGCGTAGTAATCATAAGGCAACACGTTCACATGGATGTCAGTGGTTTCCATGATCCGAAGATGCGCCTGGTTGGCTTGAGCGCGGGCGGAGAAGGGATGAAGCATGATCAGCGCCCCTGTGGCGGCGGCGCCCGCGAGAAGACCACGACGAGAGACGGGATGGAGCAGCTGCGACATGTTTTCTCCTAGTTAGACAACGCCCTGCCCCGAACCGAACCGAACTTCGCGCCGAAATCGGCTCAAGTCCATTCAAGAAGTCGCGCACATCGGAGCGCCAGCCAATCAGCAACAGATGACGCGCGGATGAAGGGAGCAGTGAAGAAAATCAGGTCTTGTCGTCGTCGCCCTGGGTGATCAATCGGGCGCTACGCTGGCCTGTGGCGTAGATCCATAGCCAGCTCAGGGAAACCGCAAGCCGGTTGCGGAAACCGATCAGAAAATAGATGTGCGCAATTCCCCACAGCCACCAGGCGAGCCAGCCCGTGAGCTTGATCCAGCCGAAATCGATCGCGGCGGCGCGTTTGCCGATCGTCGCCAGATCGCCGGCATGCTTGTAGTGGAAAGGACGCGCTGCCGTGTCACCATCGAGCCTGGCTTTGATGGTGGCCGCAACATGTCGGCCCTCCTGCTTGGCGGAAGGCGCCACGCCGGGTACCGGCCGTCCATCGGGCCGCAGCACAAGGGCGGCATCGCCGATGACGAAAATCTCCGGACTGCCGGGCACGCTGAGGTCAGGCTCGACGAGCACCCTGCCCGCGCGGTCCGCCTTCGCTCCCAGCCATTCGGCGGCTGGCGAGGCGGCAACACCGGCCGCCCACAGGATCGTTCGGGCCGCCAGCTGCTTGTCGCCAAACACAACACCTTCGGCGTCACAGCGCGTCACGGCCCGGCCGAGCTCGACCGTCACGCCGAGCCGTTCGAGCGCCTTGCTGGCGTAATCGGAGAGTTTTGGTGCGAAATTGGCCAGGATGCGGTCACCGGCCTCGATCAGCACCACGCGCGTTTGCCGCGTATCGATGTTGCGGAACTCGCCGCGCAGCGTGTCGTGCGCCAATTCGACGATGGTGCCGGCCAGCTCCACGCCGGTCGGCCCACCGCCAACGATCGCGATGGTCAGCAGCGCCTGGCGTTTGGCGGGATCGTTCTCCCGCTCGGCCTGTTCGAAGGCCAGGAGAATGCGCCGCCTAATGGTGGTGGCGTCCTCCAGCGTCTTCAGGCCTGGAGCGAACGGCTCCCATTCATCGTGGCCGAAATAGGCGTGGCGGGCACCGGTGGCGAGCACCAGCGTATCGTAGGCGATGGCGCTGCCGTCATCGAGCAGCACGCGCTTGCCGGCGCGGTCGACACCAGTGACATTGGCGAGCAGCGTCGTCACGTCCTTGCGCTTGCGCAGGAGATGGCGGATCGGCCAGGCAACCTCGGAGGTCGCCAGCGCCGTCGTCGCCACCTGGTAGAGCAGCGGCTGGAACAGATGATGGTTGCGCTTGTCGATCATGGTGATGCGCACCGGGGCGCCGGCAAGCGCACGCGTGAATTCGAGGCCGCCGAAACCCGCGCCCACAACGACGACATGATGGCTGGCTTGGCTCATTTCGTTCACCCCGACGGCTAGATTGGCCTGTTCCAGATGTAGGTACTTTTGTGCAATGCAGCAACAGAAGGACAGTGCCCGGGACTCGTCGTTCCATGTCGTGAATGCACATGTTGTATCGTGTCGCGAGGTATAGCGTCATCGAACACGCTTATGAGGTAAAGCATGGCCAATGATCATGACGACCCGGGTCCGGCGCAGTATTCCTCGCCGCCCTGCTTCATGCACGAACTCGACCCGGAGTTCCGCGCGCCGCTATTCGACTGGACCGATGTGAGGCGCTGGCGCAAGGCCGAGCGCGAACGGCTGATCACCGCCCGGCTCGCGGTTTCGGCCGACGCGCGAACGGCCATGTCGCAGCGCATCGCCGATGGGCTCGACGCGATCATCGGCGACATCGCTGGGCGCATGGTCAGCCTGTACTGGCCGTTTCGCGGCGAGCCGGACTTGCGGCCATGGGTGGCGTCCATCAATGAGCGTGGCGGCCGCACCGCGCTGCCGATCGTCATCGAGAAAGGACAGCCGCTGATCTTCCGCGCCTACAAACCGGGCGACCGGCTGGAAAAGGGCGTCTGGAACATCCCGATTCCGGCCGAGGGCGATCCGGTGCTGCCCGACATCGTCATCTCGCCGATCGTCGGCATCGATCCGGCAAACTATCGCCTGGGCTATGGCGGCGGCTTCTTCGACCGCACGCTGGCCGCGATGCCGTTCAAGCCGCTGGTGATCGGCGTCGGCTACGAACTGCAGCGCATCGCCACGATCTATCCGCAGCCGCACGACATCCCGATGGATCGGATCGTGACGGAGGTGTAAAAACCTGTTTGGGAAATGAGACCGGTTCACGACAGGTGACACGATGATCGGACGAACTGTAGCGGCTGCCCTTGCAATTGCGTTTTCCGTTTCGCCCTTGCATGCGCAACCACGGCATCGTTTGCCGAGCGGTTATAAATGGGGCCGCTGCCTGCTTGCTGTTAACGGTCAGACACGCATATCCGGAAGATGCTCCTATCAAATCGAGAGGGGCGGCGGTTTTAATATCCAGGGGCCTCGGCAAGTTTTTGCAGGTATCGACTACCCCAATACGAACAGCGGGGCTGGTGAAATGTCCAAAGATTACTGGGCAGTCGTATACAAGGACGGTGATCTTTGGGAAGGCTATGGGAACTCGGACATTCGCGCGACGCACGGTGAACCCGGAGATTGGGGCGACCTTCGCCGCGAAGGCGCATGCTATGTCGGCAAGGACGTCCGGGTGTGCCTTTGGCGTTAGGCCATCTCAGGCTTCATGCCCATGGCCGTGCGATCGACGATCTCGCGCAAGGCAAATGACGAGTTGATCTTCGTCACATGCGGCATGGCCGACAGCCATTCCTTGTGGATGCGCTCATAGTCGACGAGGTCCTTTGCCGCGATGCGCAGGATGTAGTCATATTCGCCCGACATCAGGTGGCAGGACAGCACGTTGGGGCAACGCTTGATCGCCGCCTCGAAATCCGACAGCGTCTTCTCGAACTGGCCCGACAGCGATATATGCACGATGGCCGTCATCTGGTGGCCGAGCGCCGCATTGGAAAGCCGGGCGTGGTAGCCGCGAATGGTTCCGGACTTCTCCAGATTATCAAGCCGGCGCGAACAGGCGGATTGCGACAGGCCAACCTTCTCGGCAAGCGCCGCGTTGGGTATCCGGCCATCCTTCTGCAAACTCTCGAGAATAGCGATATCAATCCTGTCGAGCGGCATTTTTCGTGAATCCTGCGAATATCCAGCTGTTTTGCGCAACGATTATCGAAACATGCCAGATCACGCAAGCGCATTCGCAAACACCTGCAGGCCGATTCATGGTTCACTCTGTCCATACAGGGAGTGAGCCCCTAAGGGGCCGGATCAGGAGAAGAAAAATGCGCGTCGGTTGCCCCAAGGAAATCAAGAACCACGAATACCGCGTCGGCCTCACGCCCGGAGCGGTTCGCGAATATGTCGCCCATGGCCATGAAGTGCTGGTCGAGACCGGCGCCGGTGCCGGCATCGGCGCCGACGACAACGCCTATCGCGCCGCCGGCGCCACGATCGCCAAGACGGCCGCCGACGTGTTCGCCAAGTCGGACATGATCGTCAAGGTCAAGGAGCCGCAGCCCAATGAGTGGGTGCAGCTGCGCGACGGCCAGATCCTGTACACCTATCTTCACCTTGCTCCAGACCCGGAGCAGACCAAGGGCCTGCTCGCTTCGGGCGTGACGGCGATCGCCTACGAAACCGTGACCGACGACCGTGGCGGCCTGCCGCTGCTGGCGCCGATGTCGGAAGTCGCCGGCCGCCTGTCGATCCAGGCCGGCGCGACGGCGCTGCAGAAGGCCAATGGCGGCCGCGGCGTGCTGCTCGGCGGCGTGCCCGGCGTGCTGCCCGGCAAGGTCACAGTGCTCGGCGGCGGCGTCGTCGGCCTGCATGCCGCTCGCATGGCGGTCGGCCTTGGCGCCGATGTCACTATCATCGACCGCTCGATCCCTCGCCTGCGCCAACTCGACGATCTTTTTACCGGCCGCGTCCATACCCGCTACTCGACCGTCGAGGCGCTCGAGGAGGAATGCTTCTCGGCCGACATCGTCATCGGCGCCGTGCTGATCCCCGGTGCCGCCGCGCCGAAGCTCGTCACCCGCGAGATGCTGTCGGGCATGAAGAAGGGCTCGGTGCTGGTCGACGTCGCGATCGACCAGGGCGGCTGCTTCGAGACCTCGCATGCGACGACCCACGCCGAGCCCACTTATGAAGTCGACGGCGTCATTCACTATTGCGTCGCCAATATGCCGGGCGCGGTACCGGTCACCTCGGCCCATGCGCTCAACAACGCGACACTCCACTACGGCCTGCAGCTTGCAGACAAGGGCCTGAAGGCTGTCATCGACGACCATCACCTGCGCAACGGCCTCAATGTCCACAAGGGCAAGATCACCAACCGCGCGGTCGCCGAAGCGCTCGGCTACGAGCTGGTCGAGCCGAAAGCCGTTCTGGCCGCCTGATACACCCAGAAAAAGTCAACTTGCTATTGTTGCCCGCCGGTTCCCTCCGGCGGGCTTTTTACTGGTCGATCCAGGTCGCTAAACTTGATTACTGGGCAGACCGGGGTCAGTTGCAGGTATGAGTTTGCCTACAACTGTTGCATATTTGTCATTCCTCATGCGACCGACTCCCTGCTAGGAAGATTGCGGGCTTATTGATTAGGGGTTTGGGCAATGACTGTTCGCGTTTCTGCGAAATCTATTTTTCTCGGTGCTGTTTCCGTATTTGCTTTGATGTCGGCTGCGCATGCGGCTGATGTGGTTCAGCCGGTCGAAGCATCCGGTTTCAACTGGAGTGGGCTGTATGTCGGCTTCGGTGTTGGCGCCGGCGCCAACGTTCACAAACTTGGCAGCGACTTTATTCCGATCTCGCTGAATGGCATCGGCGGCGAAGGCGTCTACGGCGAACTTACCGCTGGCTATGACTACATGGTTTCGCCCCGCTTCCTGCTCGGTGGACTGCTGGACGTCCACGTGGGCGATATCAAAACCAAGATCGATGCCGCCGGTTTCGACGCCTCGATCCAGGAGACGTACGGTTTCGATGCCGGCCTGCGCGTAGGCTATCTGTTTACCCCGAATACACTGGGCTACGTGCTCGGTGGCTATTCCTGGCAGAAGTACAAGCTCGATTCGAATGCCGGCTTTGGGTTCGACTGGGACCAGAGCGGCTACTTTGTCGGCGGCGGCATTGAAACGGCCATCAACAGCAACTGGACGATCAAGACCGAGTACCGCTATACGCGCTTCGGCACCAAGGGGGATCTCCTTTCAGAAGCGGGCCTTATCGGCGCGCCGGATGGCCTTCTCAACCTCGATACGTCGCGGCATACGTTCCAGATTGCAGCCAACTACCGTTTTGGCGCCCAAAATGGCGGTGGTGCTGCCTTTGAAACCCCTGCGTATAACTGGACCGGTTTCTATATCGGTGGCGGGTTGGGCGCGGGTGCATCCGTGCACCAGATCGAAATCCCACCCCTGGGCGGCGCCAAGTTCAATGGCCTCGGCGGCGAAGGCGCGTTTGGCGAATTGAACGTTGGTTACGACCAGGACTTCGGCAGCTGGGTCGCAGGCGTCATGGTCGATGCTCGCTACTCCGGCATGACGTCGAAGCTGGATCTCGGCGTCGGATCGATCAATGTCGACACCGACTACGGCTTCGATGTGCTTGGCCGCGTCGGCATGAAGATGAACGAATCGACGCTCGCCTACGCACTGGCTGGTTACAGCTGGCAGCATTTCGACCTGAACGCTTCCGACCCGGTCGGCGACATTGCCGACTGGGGTTCGAGCGGTTTCTCGGTGGGTGCCGGTCTGGAAACGGCTGTATCGAGCAACATGACAATCGGTTTGGAATACCGCTATTCGCAATTCGCCGAGAAGGACCTGTCGTTCTTGTTGGGATCAGGAGCACCCGATGGGTTGGTGACGACGACTCCTTCCTTCCATACCGTGCGTCTCGGCGCGAAGTACAAGTTCAACTAAGAAGCCCCTCCAGGCAAACAGTCGAAGCCCGTCGGCCTGGCCGGCGGGCTTTTTTGTTGTTCGGCAAACTGGGAAAAGCGCGGGCAACAAAAAAGCGGAGCCAAAGCCCCGCTTCCTCGATATCGAGATTGCCGCCGGTTCATCCGCGGTCGGCCAATCGATCGACAATCGCTTTCTATCGCAACTGTACGACGGGAGTACGACAGGATTTCCTGCCGGAAACTCTACGCCTCAGCCCCGCTCGATGCGGCACTGATAGCAATTGTTGCGTGCCGAGCGGACATGCACGTAGGCAATGTCGTCGCGCTCGAACAAGGTCTCGGCCCGTGCGGCGATCGCGTCGGTCGCGATAACGCCGCCGCTGCCGTAGACGATGCGGTCGTCCTTGCCATAGCCACGCACGATATAGTCCGGGCTCTCGAGAATCTCGGGAAGCGTTCCCGCCTCGTCGGCGCGCTCGCATTCCTCGGCATGCAGGAAGATCGGCCCGGTTTCGGCATAGGGTTGAAGGTTCGGGAACGGCCGATAGGCCAGGATGAGATAGGTATCGCCGGCTGCGATGTTCTTCAGGCAATGCCGGCAAGGCATGCCGTCGCCATCGGAAATCTGCCGCTCGGGCGTGTGGCCATAGGCATCGGGTCCGCCGCGCTGCAGGGGTCTGACGTCTTCGGTCGGCAGAGCTTTGAACTGGATGGTCATGGTGAAATCTCCGGTGTTGTCGACCGGAAATTAGCGGCTCGAGCCAATGCTTCCCACCCGTTTCATGCAAAGATCGAGGGACCGATCCGATGCGAGCGATCAGTCCCCGCAAGCTGCGAAAGTTAGCCGACAGGCCGGGCCAATACGCAACCCGGCTAGCCAAAGGGCAAACCGGACCCAATCACCGGATGAAATCGTCAAAGCGGCGCAGCGTCACCCTGCGATTCTGCCAGTTTTCATTCTGCGTCGGCACCAGCAAGAACTCCTCGCCGTAACCGACAGTCTCCAACGCATGACCGGGTACGCCGAATTCACGCACCAGCGTGCGTTTCAGCGAGGCAGCGCGCTGTTCGGACAGGACCTGGTTCGATTGGAAGGAGCCGACGGCGTCGGTATGCCCCTCGATCAGCACGCGAGCACCGCGATCGCGGCGCAGGATGCGCTTCAGCGCATCGGCGATGTTCTCGATCTTGCCGTATTGCGAACTGGAAATGGCCGCCGAGCCGAAGGCGAAATTGATCGACTGGATATCGATCGAGCGCGCCATGAGGCGCAGATCCGGCCGGCGCTTGAATTTCGCGGATGGTGACGCGCTCGTTCGGCCGCAGCTTCACGCGGGGTGCTGCCTCCAGCTTCCGTTCGATTGTCGCGGCCGAAGGTGTTGTCGCCTGCGCGGCGGCAAGGCTCGGCATGGCAATCGCAGCGATCAGCGCGGCGGCGAGTGTACGGCGGGCCAGCATATGTTTCTCCTTCGGCCTCGGCCGCATTGGCGATGCGGGCACAATGCCAAAGGCAGGCTGAATCGGCGATGAACGAAAGGTTCGGGTTCCGGCTCGTGTCATGGCCGCATGACGCTTGCCGAGCGCTCGGCGAACGGCAGCGGGTGCACGGTTTCCTTCTTCTGCGCAACCGGCGTAAAACCAAGCTTCTGGTAGAGCGGCAGGGCCGCCGGATGATCGAGCGTGCAGGTCTGCACGACTACCCGCTTTGGCCCGTAAGACCACGCAGCGGAGATCGCGGCACCCAGGAACCAGCGGCCGATGCCCAGTCCGGTCGCGTGTTCCATCATGCCGAAATAGGCGAGCTCGACTTCCTCGGGCAAATGTGGCTTGAGATCGAAGAAGCCTGCCGGCGCACCGTCGAGATAGAGCACCCTGATGTCGCGATCCTCGCGGTGGATTCCGGCCGAAAGTTCGTCGTCGTTCAGCCTGAGAACATTCACCCAATGCCATTTGCGCCCCACCCGGTCCATCAGGTAGCGGTAAAAATGCAAGGGGATATTCTTGGTCTTCAGCAGCGCGACCTGGCGGTTGTAGGGCACCGGCGGCGAGGCGGCGGGAGGCGCATGCATTTCGAGGAAAGTCACCGTGACGTCGATGTCCTGCAGCACGCCGTTTTCCATCGCGTTCATTCCTTGCCAGCTTTCGCGGGCCCGGTCACGACAGGCGTGTCGGAGAGCCCGCCCCACTCGGTCCATGAGCCGTCATAAAGCCTGTTGTCGGTGTGGCCAAGCGTCTCCAGCGCCAGGGTGACCACCGCGGCGGTGACACCGGAGCCGCAAGATGTGACGACGGGCTTCGACAGGTCAATGCCGGCCTGCTCGATCACCTTGCGCAAACGATCCTTCGACAACAGCACCCCCTTTTCCGACAGGGCGGAGTACGGCACGTTGCGCGCGCCCGGCATGTGGCCGGAGCGGATACCCGCACGGGGCTCGGGTTCGGCGCCGGTAAAGCGGCCCGGTCCACGGGCATCGGCAATCTGGCTGGAGCCGATCTCGACGATCCGGCGCATGTCGGCGAGGCTGGCGACGCGACCGGCGTCGAAATCGGCATGGAACACGCTTGGCGCGATCTTCGTCGGCTCGGCCGTTACCGGCCGGCCGGCTGCCTTCCAGCCGTCGAAGCCGCCATCCAGAATATAGGTCTGGAAGACGCCCATGATGCGGAACATCCACCATGCCCGGGGTGCCGAGAAGAAACCTGGACCGTCGTAGACGACGATGGTGTCATCGGCCGAAACCCCCATCGAACCGACATATTGCGCAAAATGCTGCGGCGACGGCAATGTATGCGGCAAGGCGGCGTCCGGATCCGAAACCGCATCCTGGTCCAGGAAACGAGCGCCGGGAATGTGGGCCGCGTCATATTCGGCACGCGCGTCGCGTTTTTGCGCCGGCAGATACCAGGACGCGTCTATGACCGTCAGGCCCGGCTGGCCCAGGCGCCCCTGCAGCCAATCCGCATCGACGGTGAAAGGACTGTCTTCGGCCATTTTTTCTCCTGCCGCCCTCTGGCGGTCTGTTCAGTTCGCCGGCATCGGGCCGAAGCGGATGCGGAAGCGCCGGTTTTCACGGCCCTTCTTCTCGATCTTGCCGATGTGGATTTCGCCGACTTCGCCGGTGCTCTTAACATGCGTGCCGCCGCAGGGCTGGCTGTCCACGGAGGCGTTCTCGCCGATGCAGACCAGGCGGATCCTGCCGGTGCCCACCGGCGGCCTGACGTTCTTGGACTTCACCAGGCCAGGATTGGCGGCCAGTTCCTCGTCGCTGATCAGCCTGGTGAAGATCGGGTGGTCGGCCCGAACCAGGTCCATCAAGCCAGCGGTCACCTCTTCCCTGGTGAAGCTGGCGTCCGGAATGTCGAAATCGACACGGCTGTCGTCCTCGGAAACGGAAGCGCCCGTGATCGGGAACGGGCAGACGACGGTCAGCAAATGGCAGGCCGCGTGCATGCGCATCAGGAGATGCCGCCGCTCCCAATCGATGGCGAGCTTCACCTTCTCGCCGACCACCAAGGCCGCCTGTGCAGGCGCCTGCACATGGACGATCTCGTCCTTGGTCTCGCCGGTGATGGTGGCGGCAATCTCGATGCGGCTGCCGTCGGCGCGCTCCAATGCGCCGGAGTCTCCTGGCTGGCCACCCGAGGTGGCATAGAAGATGGTGCGGTCGAGAATGACGCCGCCACGGTCGTTGACGGCAACCACCGTGGCGTCCGCCGTCTTCAGATAGGCGTCGTCGCGAAACAGCGCTTCCGTCCTGTACGCCATCATGCGACCTTTTCGAAAGGCACCGAAATCTTGCTCTGCAGCTCCATCCAGCCCGGTATTGGCAGGTTTTTCTCGCGCAGAAATTCCGGGTTGAACAGTTTCGACTGGTAGCGCGTTCCGTAGTCGCAAAGAATAGTCACGATGGTGTGGCCTGGGCCCAGTTCCCTGGCCAGCCGGATCGCGCCGGCGATGTTGATGCCGGTCGAGCCGCCGACGCACAGGCCTTCTTCCTGGATCAGGTCGAAGACGATCGGCAGCGCGTCCTCGTCCTTGATCTGGAACGAGAAGTCCGGCGTGAACCCGTCGAGATTGGCGGTGATGCGCCCCTGCCCGATGCCTTCGGTGATCGAGCTGCCCTCGGATTTCAGTTCGCCGCTGGTGTAGAAACTGTAGAGCGCGGCCCCCAGCGGATCGGCGAGCGCGATCTTCACGTCCTTGTTTTTGGCCTTCAGCCCGGAAGCGACGCCGGCCAGCGTTCCGCCGGACCCGACCGCCGAGACGAAACCGTCGACCTTGCCGCCCGTCTGGGCCCAGATCTCCTGCGCCGTGGTGCGGTTATGACCGTCGCGGTTGGCGACATTGTCGAACTGGTTGGCCCAGATGGCGCCATTCGGCTCGGTCCTGGCCATCTGCTCGGCCAGCCGTCCCGACAGTTTCACGTAGTTGTTGGGGTTCTTATAGGGCACTGCCGGCACTTCGATCAGCTCGGCGCCGAGCAGCCTGATCGTGTCCTTCTTTTCCTGGCTCTGGGTGTCGGGAATGACGATGACGGTGCGGTATCCCAGAGCCTTGGCGACCAGCGTCAGCCCGATGCCCGTATTGCCGGCCGTCCCCTCGACGATGACGCCGCCCGGCTTCAGCAAGCCACGCTGTTCGGCATCGCGGATGATGAACAGGCCGGCGCGATCCTTGACCGATTGCCCCGGATTCATGAATTCAGCCTTGCCCAGGATCTCGCAGCCGGTTTCCTCGGAGGCTTTGTTGAGGCGGATCAGAGGCGTGTTGCCGATCGCATCGATCACAGAACGGGGCATTCAGGATTCCTTGTGTGCGTGCGCCGAAACCCTAGAAACCCAAAGCCTCGGTTTCAAGGCAAGAATTCGCCTGGTCCAGTCGCATTTCCAGCACTGTTGTGCATGGATGCCCTCAAGTCCGGATCGGTATCGCACAGTTCATTTGCATCCGACGTTGAAAAGCACTCTTTCCATTCGATTTCTTCGCCGCTAGAGCAAGACGGCAACAACTCGACAGGGCGCAGCATGACACTCTATCGGGCCGATCCGAAACACGGCGTCGCTTGGGTCACCGGCGGCAGCAGCGGCATAGGCCGTTCGCTGGCCAGGGATCTGGCGTCCCAGGGCTATGCCGTGGCGGTAACGGCGCTCGACGACCATCCGATCGACACGCTCATCGTCGAGACCGCGCAGATGCCCGGCAGCGTCACGGCCTTTCCTTGCGACGTCACCGACGAGCCGCGCATGGCAAGAACGGTTGCCGCGATCGAAAAGGAACTCGGCCCCATCGTGCTCGCCATCTTCAATGCCGGAAACTACATCTCAACGCCCGGAGAGGCGCTAGTCGTCCGCGATTTTCGCCGTTCCTTCGAGGTCAACTATTTCGGCATCATCAATGGGCTGGTGCCCGTGCTTGACTACATGCGGATCAGGGCGCGCGGCCATGTCGTGCTGGTCGGCTCCGTCACCGCCTATTTTGGCTGGCCGACCACGGCCGCCTATGGCGGCACCAAGGCGGCGATCAACATCCTGGCCGAGTCGTTGAAATATGATTTCGACAAGATGAACATTCGCGTCCAGGTCATCAATCCGGGCTTCGTCGACACGCCGCTGACCGAGAAGAACATGCTGCCGATGCCGGGTCTGATGCCTGTCAACCGCGCGACGCGCCGCATGGTGCGGGGCATCAAATCCGGTGGCTTCGAAGTCACCTTTCCGTACCGGACGAGCTGGCCGCTGAAATTTCTCGCCCTGCTGCCGAGGCCGATAACCCGGTGGGTGATCAGCCTGACGACCAGCTGGAAGGCACGGCCGCTGCATTACGAGCGCAAGCCGCCGCCGAAGGAATAGATGCCCACAGGATTGATGGTTTGGCTGCCTGAACGGCCGTTGCCTGTTCACGGCCATCGCCATAGGTTCATTGTTGTTGCGTGGAGTCTGCTATGGGGCGACGGATCGTGTTTGCCGTTCTGGGCCTGATCGCCGTCCTTGCATTGATCTTCGTCCTTGGCCCACGCGTTCCCATCGACACCGCGATCCGTTTCGATCCTTCCGTCATCGGTGACGATCCGCAAGCCTATGTCGCCAGGACAGAAGCCGCCATACCGGGTATACGCGATGGGCTGGAGAAGGAGATCGTCTGGGCCAACCCGATGGTGCATGCCAAGACGCCGCTGTCGATCGTCTACATCCACGGCTTCTCCGCATCGAAGGGCGAGGTTCGCCCCCTGCCCGACGACGTGGCCGACCAGCTCGGCGCCAACCTGTTCTACACCCGCCTCACCGGCCACGGGCAGGACGGCGCGGCGATGACGCAAGGCAGCGTCAACGCCTGGATCAACGACTATGAGGAGGCGCTCGCCATCGGCCGGGCGATCGGCGACAAGGTGGTCGTCATCGCCACCTCGACGGGCGGCTCGCTGGCGGTGTGGGCGGCAACGCAGCCGGGAGCATCGGACGGGATCGTGGCCATTGCATTCATCTCGCCCAATTTCGGTGTCAAGGCATCCGGCGCCGAGATCCTCACCATGCCATGGGGCAAACAGATCGCCGAACTCGTCGCCGGCAAGGAACGCAGCTTCGCGCCGCGCAACGCCCTGCACGGGAAATTCTGGACCACCAAATATCCGATCGCCGCGACGCTGCCGATGCAGGCGCTGACGGAACTTGCCTTTGGCGCGCCGGTCGAGAAAGCGACCATCCCGGCGCTGTTCATCTTTTCGGATTCAGACAAGGTGGTGCGGCCCGACCGCACCCGCGAAATTGCCGGGCGATGGGGCGCGCCGCACGAACTGGTGCCGGTCGACGACACCGGCGATCCGGACAACCATGTCATCGCCGGCGACACGCTGTCGCCGTCGACCACGGCCTTCCTCGCGCAAAGGATCGCCGTCTGGCTCGAAGCGGTGGTGAAGTAAGCTGATTGTCCAGACACAAAAAGGGCGACCGCGAGATCACCGCGGTCGCCCTTTTTTCTGTCGCTGGCTGGTCAGCCGACCATGCAAAGGTTCGGCTGATGCGAGGCGGCCTGTTTAGGCAGCCCGCGCCGCCGGACGCTTGCCGCCGAAGCGGCGCTTGTTGTTGCCCTTGAAGGGCTTGGCGCCTTCCGGCTTGCGTTCACCGGCGAAGGCCGGCTTGTCGCCGAAGCGCTTCTTGCCGAAGCCGTTGCCCTTGTTCTCGCCGCCTGGACGCCTGCCGTCGCGACGGCCATTGCGGTCGTTGCGGTCATTGGCGGGCTCGAAGCGCTCGTTCTTTTCAGCCGGATTGCGCTGCGGATCGGGGCTGCCGAGATGGTCGGCAACGATAGGCAGCTTGGTGCGGATGATGCGCTCGACCTGACGCAGCTTGCTGTTTTCCGACGGATCGCAAAGCGTGATGGCGATGCCGTCCATGCCGTTGCGGCCGGTGCGGCCGATGCGGTGAACGTAGCTTTCAGCCTCGTCCGGCAGGTCGAAATTCACGACATGGCTGATGCCGGGAACGTCGATGCCGCGCGCCGCGATGTCGGTCGCAACGAGGATGCGCACCGATCCATCGCGAAAATCGTTCAGCGCCTTCTGACGGGCATTCTGCGACTTGTTGCCATGGATGACGGCGGCCTTGAAGCCGTCGCGCTCGAGGTCCTTGGTCACCCGGTCGGCACCATGCTTGGTGCGCGAAAAGATGATGACGGACTTCATCGCCGCATCGGCGAGCATCGTCGACAACACCTGGCGCTTCTGCTTGGTGCGGGCGAAGACGACGCCCTGCACGATCTCGGCGGCCGCGGTGCTTTGCGGCGAGACTTCGATACGCACAGGGTTCTTCAACAGGCCCTTGGCCAGTTCGGCGATCTCGTCCGGCATGGTGGCCGAAAACAGCGCCGTCTGGCGGTCAGGCGCGGTCGCCTTGGCGATGCGCTTGACGTCGTTGATGAAGCCCATGTCGAGCATACGGTCGCCCTCGTCGAGCACCAGCCATTTGGTGTCGGAGAGGATGAGGTCGCCCTCGCGCACCAGGTCGGTCAACCGGCCGGGCGTGGCGATCAGGATGTCGACGCCGGGTGCAACCTTCTTCACCTGGCTGAAGCGCGAGACGCCGCCCAGCACGAGTGCCGTCGAGACATGCGCGCCCTTGGCGAGGATCTTGATGGTGTCCTCGATCTGAACCGCAAGCTCGCGGGTCGGCGCAAGGATCAGCGCGCGCGTCGTCTTGGCGCGCCGCTTGGTGCCGAGCGCGATGATCTTGGACAGGATCGGCAGCGCAAAGGCAGCGGTCTTGCCGGAGCCGGTCTGGGCGATGCCGAATATATCGCGGCCTTCCAGCTGCGGCGGGATCGCCTGCATTTGGATCGGCTTCGGTTCGGTGAAGCCGGCATTGTGGGTGGCCTTGAGCAGCGCACCCGTAACTCCCAGCGCTGCGAAACCGGAGAGTTCCGCGGTGTCGGGCCCAGTGTCCTTACCGGACAATGTGTTTTCGTTGGTCAAAATAATCTTCTTTCACGCGGCCTCTGGCCGCAAACGTCAATGGCGGCAGGGCGCAACCTGCCGTCGAAAAATTCGATATGAAACGACAAGGCGGGCGGACGGTAACGTCCACTCGGCTGCGCTGTCGTGCCCGCAGGCATCATGCCACGGGGCTTTTTCGCCACCTTGCCAACCAATCGGGATCGATCAGCCAAAAAGAGGGAAAACAGACGCAACCAGTCTCATTTGTCGAGAAGGCCGGAATCTCCCGGCCCAAGCGCCTATGGGCTGCATATGGCTGAGTTCACACCGGAATGCAAGGGGCGTGATGTTGCGGTGCAGCAAAATCGATCAGACCGAATGGCCGAGATCAGGCGTCATCCGGCCACTCCCTCGCCCCATGCTGGACGAACAGAACTTCAATTTGAGTGTCTTTCACCCGGTAGGCGACGATGTAGGGTGTGCCGGAAATCACCAGCTCACGGGTACCTTTGATCTCACCAATACGCCCGATGAATGGGTTGGCTGATAGCAACCGGGTCGTCTTTGAATGAATGTCGTTGACGATTCGCGCGGCAGCCCGCGGGTTATGCTGGCCGATATAATCGCCAATTGACGCAAGCTCGATCAGATAGTGATGCGTCCAGACAATTCGCACAGACCTCTAAGCCTGGCTGAATTTGTTCAGAACAGCCGCAATCTCCTCTTCGCTCGCGAAGTCCTCACGGTCGGCAGCCTCGATTCCGGCCTGAACGCCGGCGATCCATTTTTCTTGCCACGCCAAAGAACGGCCGTGCGACAGGGCGTCCTCGATGATCTGACCGCGAGTGAGCGAAGAGCGCGAGGCCAACATGTCGATCCGGCGGCTCAGATCCTCGGATATTTCTATGTTGTTCTTCATAAGATTAGTCTGCCATATCTGGCGAATGCCTGCCAAGAATTTTCCGGCGTCGCGGGGAGATCGACTATGAAGGACGTGCTGAAGGAACTCGAGCGGCGGCGCGATATCGCCCGCATGGGCGGTGGCCAGGCGCGTATCGATGCGCAGCACAAGAAGGGCAAGCTCACCGCGCGCGAACGCATCGAGGTCTTTCTCGACGAAGGCTCGTTCGAGGAGTTCGACATGTATGTCGAGCACCGCTCGACCGATTTCGCCATGGAGAAGACGAAGATCGCCGGCGACGGCGTCGTCACCGGCTGGGGTACGGTCAACGGCCGTCCGGTCTACCTCTTCGCCAAGGATTTCACCGTGTTCGGCGGCTCGCTGTCGGAAGCCCATGCCGAGAAGGTCATCAAGGTGCAGGAGATGGCGCTGCGCAACCGCGCGCCGATCATCGGCCTTTACGATGCCGGCGGCGCGCGCATCCAGGAAGGCGTGGCGGCCCTTGGCGGCTATGCCGAGATCTTCCAGCGCAACGTGCTGGCTTCGGGCGTCATTCCGCAGATTTCCGTCATCATGGGTCCGTGCGCCGGCGGCGACGTCTACTCGCCTGCCATGACCGACTTCATCTTCATGGTGCGCGACACCTCCTACATGTTCGTCACGGGGCCGGACGTGGTGAAGACCGTCACCAACGAGACGGTGACCGCCGAGAGCCTCGGCGGCGCCTCGGTCCACACGACGAAATCCTCGATCGCCGACGGCGCCTATGACAATGACGTCGAGGCGCTCTTGCAGATGCGCCGGCTGGTCGACCTCTTGCCGGCGTCCAACACATCGGAACTCCCCGAGATCGAATGCTATCAGTCGGTCACCGACCATGATCTGTCGCTCGACCGGCTGATTCCCGATAACGCCAACAAGCCTTACGACATCAAGGAATTGATTCTGAAAGTCGCCGACGAGGGCGACTTCTTCGAGATCCAGCAGAGCTTCGCCAAGAACATCGTCACCGGCTTCGGACGCGTCGAGGGCCGCACCGTCGGCTTCGTCGCCAACCAGCCGATGGTGCTGGCCGGCGTTCTGGATTCCGATGCCAGCCGCAAGGCGGCGCGTTTCGTGCGCTTTTGCGACTGTTTTTCGATCCCGATCGTCACCTTCGTCGACGTTCCGGGCTTCCTGCCCGGCACTGCCCAGGAATATGGCGGGCTGATCAAGCATGGCGCCAAGCTCTTGTTCGCCTATGCCGAGGCCACCGTGCCCAAGATCACCGTCATCACCCGCAAAGCCTATGGCGGCGCCTATGACGTCATGGCCTCGAAGCACCTGCGCGGCGACATGAACTATGCCTGGCCGACGGCGCAGATCGCGGTCATGGGCGCCAGGGGCGCGGTCGAAATCATCTACCGCAAGGACATCGGTGACGCGGAAAAGATAGCAGCCCACACAAAGGCTTACGAGGATCGCTTCCTGTCGCCCTTCGTCGCCGCCGAGCGCGGCTATGTCGACGAGGTGATCATGCCGCACTCGACCCGCCGCCGCATTGCGCGCGCGCTGCGGATGCTGCGCAACAAGGACATGCAGAACCCCTGGAAGAAGCACGACAACATTCCGTTGTGAGCTGGGATTCCAGTCAGCGCCCGCTGCGGGCGGCGACCAGTTCGCGCAGCACCGTCACCATCGCCTGCGGCAGATCCTCGGCGATCAGGCCAGGCCCGAGGCGGCTGCCGGCCTCGGCATGGATCCACACCGCCGCGCAGGCAGCCTCGAACGCCGGCATGCCTTGTGCCAGCAGACCGGCTGATATGCCCGACAGCACGTCGCCCGACCCCGCGGTGGCAAGCCAGGCCGCACCGTTGGCATTGATCGCCGCCCTGCCATCGGGCGCTGCGATCACCGTGTCGGCGCCCTTGTAGACGATGACGGCATTGGCATTGGCGGCTGCCGCACCCGCCTTGTCCAGCTTGGACGAGGCATCGTCACCAGCAATGCCGGGAAACAGCCTCGCGAATTCTCCTTCATGCGGCGTCATCAGCAAGGCCGGCGCGTTTTTCCGGCGTGCGGCTTCGAACAAGACATCCGGCGCGTCGCGAAAGGAGGTGATCGCATCTGCGTCAAAGACAAGACCATCGACCTGGGCGGGAGCATCCTGTTTTTGGCCGGAGGCAAGGAGCGCGAGCCCGAAGGTCCGCGTTTTCTGACCGACGCCAAAGCCGGGCCCGAGGACAAAGGCCGACGGCCGGCGTTCGCCGACAAATCCTTCGATGTCCACGACGTCATCGGCCTTGCGAAGCATGATCGAGGTCAGATGGGCAGCATTGACCTGCATGGCATTGCCCGGCGACAGCACGGTCACAGCCCCCGCCCCGCTCCTCGCAGCGGCCAGTGCCGACAGCCGCGCCGCGCCGGTGGCGCTTGGGCCGCCGGAGAAGACGCCGACATGGCCGCGCTTGTATTTATGCGCATCGATGGCCGGCACGGGAAAAACACGCAACCAAAGCGCCGGTGTGTTCTCGAACGTCCTGGGCCGCAGCCGTGCGATGATCTCGTCGCCAATGCCGATATCGGCAAGCACGACCTCGCCGCATCGCTCCCGGCCAGGCAGGAGCAGATGGCCGGGCTTCCTGCGCGCGAAGGTCACGGTGATTTCGGCGGCAAATGCCTTGCCGAGCACCTTGCCGCTGTCGCCGGACACGCCCGATGGCAGGTCGACGGCAATAACGGGCAAATGCATGTCGGTGGCGATATCGATCGCCCTGGCGGCATCGCCGGACAGCGGCTTGGACAGCCCTGCCCCATACAGCGCGTCGACCACGATCGAGCCGGGCTCGGCTTTGAAGCCGGATAGCGGCCGAGGCTTGATCGGGCACTCCGCCGCTGCCAGTGCTGCGTCGCTTCGCGGCCTCGGTGCGCCGGATGCCCAGATCGTCGCGGCGACGCCGCTGCCGGTCAGGATGCGAGCGACGACATAGCCATCACCGCCATTGTTGCCTGGACCGCACAGCACGTGGACGTGGACCGCTGCCGAATGGCGCTTGAAAACCTCGGCCGCGACGGCCTCGCCGGCAC
The DNA here is from genome assembly GCF_000176035.2 of Mesorhizobium opportunistum WSM2075. Taxonomy (NCBI): domain Bacteria; kingdom Pseudomonadati; phylum Pseudomonadota; class Alphaproteobacteria; order Hyphomicrobiales; family Phyllobacteriaceae; genus Mesorhizobium; species Mesorhizobium opportunistum. Next base: position 4,713,601 of record NC_015675.1, read on the forward strand.
GACGCATAAGGCCGATGCCGTCGGCTGGACCGGCAGCGATCGTCAGCCGGTCCGCTTCGGCCATTTCGGCGGGAGTAAGAAGTTCATCGCTCATGGATTGCCGATCCGCATTCGATCAAGCATTGTCCACTTTGCGATCCGAAGCAAACAAGGAAGAGGTTGCGCGAGGGCAGCCATACTGTTCGGATGAGAGGCATCACAGGTAAAAATTGCCCACGCGATGGGCGACATGCCTAATTATTGTGCTGCGACGACGGATGGCACTGTGTAGGTTCCGGAAGCCGGTGCCGCATCCTGTACAGCGAATGACGCGAATTTGCATCCCGGCGCGGTGCGGCTTCGAAATCGCATGAGACCGCTTCGAATCCCTCGGATTGGCACAGTTCGTGCTTGATGGAGGCGCAAGCGGGGGCTCACAACCCGTTTTTTTGGCAGTGGAGGCCACTTTTTACATGAAAAAGATCGAAGCGATCATCAAGCCATTCAAGCTGGACGAAGTGAAGGAAGCGCTTCAGGAGGCCGGACTGCAAGGCATCACCGTGACCGAGGCCAAGGGCTTCGGGCGCCAGAAAGGCCACACCGAACTCTACCGCGGCGCCGAATATGTCGTCGACTTCCTGCCCAAGGTGAAGATCGAGGTCGTGCTTGGCGACGACGCCGTCGAAGGCGCGATCGAGGCTATCCGCAAGGCGGCCCAGACAGGCCGTATCGGCGACGGCAAGATCTTCGTCTCCAACATCGAGGAAGTCGTGCGCATCCGCACCGGAGAAACCGGCATGGACGCCGTCTGACGCGACCACCTCCCCAAACGTCATCATCAAAAAACGTCATCATCAAAAAACGTCATCAAACAGGGATACATGACATGACGACAGCCAAAGACATCATGAAGCAGATCAAGGACAACGACGTGAAATTCGTTGACCTGCGCTTCACCGACCCGAAGGGCAAGCTGCAACACGTGACGATGGATGTCATCGAGGTCGAGGAAGACATGTTCGCCGATGGCGTGATGTTCGACGGCTCCTCGATTGCCGGCTGGAAAGCCATCAACGAGTCCGACATGGTGCTGATGCCCGATGCGGACACGGTCCACATGGATCCGTTCTTCGCGCAGTCGACCATGGTCATCCTGTGCGACATCCTCGATCCGGTCTCGGGCGAATCCTACAATCGCGACCCGCGCGGCACGGCCAAGAAGGCCGAGGCCTACATGAAGTCGGAAGGCATCGGCGACACCATCTATGTCGGCCCGGAAGCCGAATTCTTCGTGTTCGACGACGTCAAGTACAAGGCCGACCCCTACAACACCGGCTTCAGGCTCGATTCCACCGAACTGCCGTCAAACGACGACACCGACTACGAGACCGGCAACCTTGGCCACCGGCCGCGCATCAAGGGCGGCTATTTCCCGGTGCCGCCGATCGACAGCGCGCAGGACATGCGCTCCGAAATGCTGACCGTGCTCGCCGAAATGGGCGTGCGCGTCGAGAAGCACCACCACGAGGTCGCGGCCGCCCAGCACGAACTCGGCATCAAGTTCGACACGCTGGTCCGCAACGCCGACAAGATGCTGATCTACAAGTATGTCGTGCACCAGGTCGCCAACGCCTACGGCAAGACGGCCACTTTCATGCCGAAGCCGATCTTCGGCGACAATGGCTCGGGCATGCACGTCCACCAGTCGATCTGGAAGGGCGGCAAGCCGACCTTCGCCGGCAACGAGTACGCCGGTCTTTCGGAAAGCTGCCTGTTCTACATCGGCGGCATCATCAAGCACGCCAAGGCGATCAATGCCTTCACCAACCCGCTGACCAATTCCTACAAGCGTCTGGTGCCGGGCTACGAAGCGCCGGTGTTGCTTGCCTATTCGGCGCGCAACCGCTCGGCGTCCTGCCGCATCCCGTTCGGCTCGTCGCCGAAGTCCAAGCGCGTCGAGGTCCGCTTCCCCGATCCGGGCGCAAACCCCTACCTCGCTTTCGCCGCCATGCTGATGGCTGGTCTCGACGGCATCAAGAACAAGATCCATCCCGGCCAGCCGATGGACAAGGATCTCTACGACCTGCCGCCGAAGGAATTGAAGAAGATCCCGACCGTCTGCGGATCGCTGCGTGAAGCCCTGCAGAGCCTCGACAAGGACCGTGGCTTCCTGAAGGCCGGCGGCGTCTTCGACGACGACCAGATCGACAGCTACATCGAGCTGAAAATGGCCGAGGTGATGCGCTTCGAAATGACCCCGCATCCGGTCGAATACGACATGTACTACTCGGTCTAAATCTCGTTCGCATAAACTTGCAAAGCCCTTGAAGGATCTCCCCTTCAAGGGCTTTTTGCTGTCACCAGATGTCCGCGGATGGTTTGCGTGACCAGCCATGCGACAGCGGCCACCCGCTTTTGGTTTACGGGGATCGTTGTTAGCTGGATTTGCCGAGGGCAGGCAACGTCGGTCACGGTCGTAACACTGGGCCATCGCGGCCCATTTGCGGTGAGCGGCAGATGGCTTTTCGCGCGGAAAAGTCGCCAGGAGCGAGCGGCACACTGCCTCAGGCTGCAATGCCCGCTCGTCCGGCGCCCCCGCCAATGCCGTCGTTCAAGAAACCCCGCCCGTTCGAACAGCATCGCTTTGGCGTAACCCAAGGTCCCGAATACGCATGCCGCGGCGTGATCTGTCAACGCCGCCAGCCCGAGGCATAAATCGCCGATTTCGATGTATGAACAGTGGCTTATATAGATAGTCATTGGTGTACGGACGAGCTGAAACAGGCTGTTTTCCGGGGTTTTTCAACGAACTCGGAAACGCTGGATATTTCATGACGGCAAAAGGCGCCTGCCAAAAGCCTCTCCGTGACAGGAAATTGCCCGGTCCTTTTCAACCTGACTTTTTTTGGGGGAATTCACCCCGCCGGGCCAGCACGGCAAAAAGAACCCCGGCAACGGCCGGAGTTCTCGCAAGGACAGAACGTCGGAAGGCGACGCTTATCCGGCATGGGGGCGCATGGACGACTTTTACGCAGCCGTCGTGCAGGCGCCCGAAGAGGCGGTGCCCAGCGCCCTCATCGCCAACAGCGACATGATCGGCCGCGACGGCAACCGCAACCTCGCTTTGCCCCATGCGAAGGTTGTCGCTGCGCTGAAAGCACGTGGAGCTGCCGCCCGCTGACCAAGGCGGACGTGCCTCGCCCCGCAAGCACTACGAAAAAGGCCCTGGCGTTTTTCGCCAGGGCCTTTTTCGTCATCGAGTTCTGGTGCGGCGAAGATCTTGCGTCCGCGCCGCGAAAACAATCAGGCGGCAGCCGAAACCGATGCGTCGGTCGCAACCTGCGAGATCGTCTTCAGGATCTGCGAAGCGATCTGGTAGGGGTCGCCCTGCGAATTCGGACGGCGGTCTTCCAGGTAGCCCTTGTAGTCATTCTTGACAAAGGAGTGCGGCACGCGGATTGACGCACCGCGGTCGGCGATGCCGTAGCTGAACTTGTTCCATGGCGCGGTCTCGTGCTTGCCGGTCAGACGCTTGTCATTGTCCGGGCCGTAGACGGCGATGTGGTCCATCAGGTTCTTGTCGAACTGCGCCATCAGCGATTCGAAATACGCCTTGCCGCCGACTTCGCGCATATAAGCGGTCGAGAAGTTGGCATGCATGCCCGAGCCGTTCCAATCGGTGTCGCCAAGCGGCTTGCAGTGGAATTCGATGTCGATGCGGTATTTTTCGGTCAGGCGCAGAAGCAGATAGCGGGCGATCCACATCTGGTCGGCGGCCTTCTTGGAGCCCTTGCCGAAGATCTGGAATTCCCACTGGCCCTTGGCCACTTCGGCGTTGATGCCTTCATGGTTGATGCCGGCCGCCAGGCAAAGGTCGAGATGCTCCTCGACGATCTGGCGTGCGACATCGCCGACGTTCTTGTAGCCGACGCCGGTGTAGTATGGGCCCTGCGGTGCGGGATAACCGGTCTCCGGGAAGCCGAGCGGACGGCCGTCCTTGTAGAAGAAATACTCCTGCTCGAAGCCGAACCAGGCGCCCTCGTCGTCGAGAATGGTGGCGCGCTTGTTGGAGGCGTGCGGCGTCACACCGTCGGGCATCATGACTTCGCACATGACCAGCACGCCATTGGTGCGGGTCGGGTCCGGATAAACCGCGACCGGCTTCAGCACGCAATCGGAGCTGTGGCCTTCGGCCTGCATGGTCGAGGAACCATCGAAACCCCACAGCGGCAGCTGGTCGAGCGTCGGGAATTCGGCGAATTCCTTGACCTGCGTCTTGCCGCGAAGGTTGGGGACCGGGGTGTAACCATCGAGCCAAATGTACTCGAGCTTGTATTTCGTCATTCTAGCCTCTCGTTGCTTGATCACCGAACACTGAACGGCGTCGACACGCGTCTGCCGTCAGCAGCCGGCCCTGCCGGATCACTAAAATGCAATTCGTGTGCCACTCGGGCGCCAGCGGGTGCGGCAAAATGGCGGCGATACCCGGTTGAATTTGCTGAGCCGCCTCATCGATGGATCGAGATCGATCAACAATGCAAAATGCATAAATAATATGCAAAAGATGATCTTTTCGTAGGCATATTGCCCAAATGAATCGCACAACCTATCTTGCAATAAAGCTGAATCGAAAAGCTCCTGCAAAAGAAAGGAGGCCGCTTATGGAAGTCATCATCTCCCGTCCGTCGGCAAAGATCCTGATGTTCCCTCTGGCAGCCCGCAAATCTGCCTCAAATTTAGGCGCAAAGGCCAAGTTCGCGGCAGAGCTTGCTTCGCTGCGCAACACGCACGCCGATTTTGACGGCTGGTACCACGAGGCGGCCGTCGAGGAAGAAAACCAGCGGAAGAGCTGAGCCACCCCCTTCAGGTCTCGGATACGAAAAAGCCCGGCGTGATTGCTCACGCCGGGCTTTTGGTGGACGATCCGTCGGCTACTCCTTGGCGTGCAGATCGGTGCCAAGCGTGTCCTTGACGAAGATCATGCCGATAACGAGCGACATCGCCGCGATCACCACCGGATACCAGAGGCCATAGTAGATATCACCCTTGTAGGCACTAAGGGCGAACACGGTCGCCGGCAGCAGGCCTCCGAACCAGCCATTGCCGATATGGTAGGGCAGCGACATGCCGGTATAGCGGATGCGGGTCGGGAACATCTCGACCAGGATCGCCGCGATCGGCCCGTAGACCATGGTGACGAACAGCACCAGGATGAACAGGATGCCAATCGTCATCGGCCAGTTGACGGCTGCCGGATCGGCGAACATGGCGAAGGCGCCACCGCCCGGTATGTTGTAGACAGTGACCTCGGGCGCGCCTGCTGCCTCATCGGTGGTCAGGATCTTGTCCTTGACTGCCTGTTCGGTCGGCACCGCTGTCTTTTCGCCGCCACGGATGGCGGCAGCATCGAGCTTCAGTTCAGGGTTGGCGGCGATGAAGGCGTCGAGTTTCTGGTCGGCAACCTTGATTGCCGCGCGCTTCAGCGGATAACCGCCGTCCCGCAGGGACATGTTGACGGCCTTGACGAAGGCGGCGTCCTTGGCCTTGGCCTGGTCGCCGGCAGCGACGGCGTCGTAGGACTCCACGGTCTCGTTGCCGATCTTGACCGACGCGGCTGTTCCGGCCGCGGCCGTCGAGACGATGTCGTAGGGAACCGAGTTCTTGGTCAGGAACGAAGTCGCGATGTCGCAGGACGTCGTGAACTTGGCGGTGCCGACCGGATTGAACTGGAATCTGCAATCGCCGGGGGCGGCCGTCACCGTTGCCCGGGTGTTCTGCTGTGCCGTGGCCAGCGCCGGATTGGCAGCCCAGGTCAACGCCTTGAACAGCGGGAAGGTGCAGACAATTGCCAGCGCAAGGCCAGCCATGATGATCGGCTTGCGGCCGATCTTGTCGGACAGCCAGCCGAACACGACGAAGAAGATCGAGCCGATGGCCAGCGCAATGGCGATCATGATGTTGACCGACTGCGCATCGACCTTCAGCACGTTCTGCAGGAAGAACAGTGCGTAGAACTGGCCGTTGTACCAGACGACGGCCTGGCCGGCAGTGAGGCCAAGCAGCGCCAGCAGCGCGATCTTGGCGTTCTTCCACTGACCGAAAGCCTCGGAGAGCGGCGCCTTGGAGCCTTTGCCCTCTTCCTTCATCTTCTGGAAGGTCGGCGACTCAGAAAGCGACAGCCGGATCCAGATCGAGACGGCGAGCAGCAGGAAGGAAACGATGAACGGAATGCGCCAGCCCCAGGCAGCGTAGCTTTCCTTGCTCAACGAGCCCTGAACGATCAGGATGACGATCAGCGACAGGAACAGACCGAGCGTAGCCGTCGTCTGAATCCATGACGTATAGAAGCCTCGGCGGTCGTCGGGCGCGTGCTCGGCGACGTAGGTCGCCGCGCCACCATATTCACCGCCGAGCGCCAGGCCCTGCAGCATGCGAAGGATGATCAGGATCACCGGAGCGGCGATGCCCAAGGTGGCATACCCCGGCAGCAGGCCGACCAGGAAGGTGGACAGGCCCATGATCGTCATGGTGACAAGGAACGTATATTTGCGGCCGACGAGGTCGCCGATACGACCGAACAAAAGGGCGCCGAAAGGGCGCACCAGGAAGCCGGCGGCAAAGGCCAGCAGCGCGAAGATGTTGCGTGTCGCCTCAGGGATCGTCGGAGCAAAAAAGGTCGAGCCGATGAAAGCCGCCAACGAGCCGTAGAGATAGAAATCGTACCATTCGAAAACGGTGCCGAGCGAGGAAGCGAAGATGACCTTCTTCTCTTCCCGCGTCATGCCGCGGCTCGTTCCGCCGGCGGTCGATGCCAATGCCATTGCGTTTTCCTCCCGTGAGACCCTTTTCCTCGACGCTGCGTTTCAATCGTCGGCGTTCTCCTCCGAACGCGGACTCAACGACAGCCATCGCGGAAAAAATGACAGAAAGCGCCCCCCGGCGGCAGAGCGACGATGGGATTATGACTTTGGTATTAGGTGCGGTGCGGCAAAGCCGTGCGAAGCTCAGGCCTTGAGCGCTTCCAGGAGCTGGACGGCGGCCATCATATCGCGCTTGCGGGCGGAGCGGCGGGCAACCGCCTCCGCGTCCTGGCCCCATTGCTCGATCTGCCAGTCCTCATCGACATGGCCGGCGGCCCAGGCGGCCTCGACGTCGAGCTCGCCAAAATCGACAGCCAGCGCCAGCAGCGCCGAACCGGTCAGCGATGTCATGACGTGGATGGCGGCGAGCCGCAGCGGATCGGCACGCTGAGCAAGATGCGCGCCCAGCACGGCGATCGTCTCGCGCGGCTGCTCGACATGAATGATGCCTTCAGCAAGATTGAAGCGGGCTCCAAGGCTGCCGCGTGCCCAATCGATCACCGGGTCCCAGTGCTCGTTCTGCCGCTCGACCAGCCCTTGCGGCGCATCGGCGCGGTAACAAAGCAAGTCGGACGAGGCAAAGCGCAATATGTCTTCCAGCACCGCCTGCGGATCGCTGGCGACGCCATCGATGGCGGTGTTGACCAGGCGCATCACCGGCATCGTTACTGGATTGATGGTCTCGCCCTGGGCGGCGAACTCGTCGGCAACCAGCGCCGCGGCTGCTTCGGTCGGCAGCGACAGCAGCGCCTTTCCCGGTGTGCGCACCGGCCTGCCGTCGAGATGGACGGCAAACCCGTCTTCCACCGGCGCAACCGAGACGGTTTTGTAGAAGCGCTTCGGCAGCGGTGTCTTCATCTGGATCTGGGCGCGGCGCACCGGGTCCGGATCGGAAAGGTATTTGCCCGCTTCGAGGTCGTTGAGGATATCGCGCATGAAGGTCTCTCTCACACCGGTGTCAGCTTGCGCGCCGGCCGGTTGACGATGATCAGGCCGGCGGCAATCAGACCAAGTGCCAGGAAGATGCGGATGGTCAGCGGCTCGTTCAAGATGATTGCGCCGCACAAAACACCGAACACCGGTGACAGGAAGGTGAAACTGGACAGACCCGACGCCGGATAGCGGCGCAGCAGCCAGAACCACAACACGTAGGTGAAGGCGACGATGTAGATCGCCTGGAACAGCAGCGCCAGGGTCGGCAGCAATGTGGGATCGCGGACCGGCGGGCCCGCCAAAGGCAGAACCAGAAGGCCAACGATGGCCGCGCCGGCGAGTTGGTAAAGCAGCAGCTTTTCAGCACTCGCCTCGACCAGTTTCGAGCGTTTGATGAGGATATTGGTCAGGGCCCAGAAAAACCCTGAGCCGAGACTGAGTAGGTCGCCGAACAGCATGTCCCCGCCGCCGCCGAGCTTATCGGAAAAAACAGCGGCAAGACCGGCGAAGGCCAAGAGCAGGCCGAGGAACTTGCGCAAGGTGATCTGTTCGCCAAGCAGGAAGTGGCCGCCGATCAGCATCCAGAACGGCATGGTATTGACCAGCAGGGTGTTGCGGGCAACGGTCGTGTGTTCCAGGCCGACGTAAAGGCAAAGGAATTCCACGCCGAAAAGCACGCCCACCGCGATGCCGGCAAGCAAGGTGCCGTCGCGCGTGAACAGCGCGATGCCGCGCCAGCGGCACCAGAGGAAGACGCAGAAGCCGCCGATGATCGAACGCGCGATCGACAGGAAGACGGGGTCGTAACCGGCATAGGAGATCTTGGCGGCGACGTAGTTCAGTCCCCAGGAAAAAGTCAGGCCGACCATGATCGCGGCGGCGGCCATGTCGACCGTGTCGCGCCGATCGAGCGTGTCGGTGACCACGATCAATCCTCCGCGCTGGCGTCGTCGAAGCCGATCAGGTTCCAGCTCTGGCGCATATGCGGCGGCATCGGCGCGGTGACGTCGATGAAGCCCTTGTCCGGGTGCGGGATGACGATGCGGCGCGCGTGCAGGTGCAGGCGATTTTGGATGCCGCCGGGAAAATCCCAATTGGTGTCGGCCTCGAAATATTTCGGATCGCCGATGATCGGGCAGCCGATATAGGCGGCATGGACGCGCAACTGGTGGGTGCGGCCGGTATAGGGCTCCATTTCCAACCAGGTCATCGTCTGCGCCGCCTGCTCGATGATGCGGTAGTAGGACACGGCGTGGTCGGCGCCTTTTTCGCCATGCGCGGCGATGCGCACCCGGTCGCCGTCGGGTGTCGGCTCCTTGATCAGCCAAGTCGAGATCTTGTCCTCGCGCTTGGGCGGCACGCCCTTGACCAGCGCCCAATAGGTCTTCTTGGTCTCGCGGGCGCGGAACGCCTCGGAGAGCTTCATCGCCGCCAGCCTCGTGCGGGCAACGACCAGCACGCCCGACGTGTCGCGGTCGAGCCGGTGAACCAGCCGCGGCTTCTCGCCCTTCTGGTTGCGCCAGGCTTCCAGCATGTCGTCGACATTGCGGGTAACGCCCGAACCGCCCTGCACCGCCAGACCCGCCGGCTTGTTGAAGACGAAAACCTTCGGATCCTCATGGATCAGCATTTTGGCCAGGACGTCGGCATCGCCCTGGTTACGGATCGAGTGGCCGGTCAGCGGGCTCTCGCCCTTCTTGTCCACCTCGAGCGGCGGGACACGCACCACCTGGCCAGGCTCGACACGGCTGTCCGCCTTGACGCGGCCGCCATCGACGCGGATTTGGCCCGAGCGCAGCAGCTTCTGCAGATGGCCGAAGCCGAGGCCCGGGAAATGGGTCTTGAACCAGCGATCGAGCCGCATGCCCGCCTCGCCGGCCTCCACCGTGATCTGTTCAACGCCTGCCATGTTTTCTTCGCTTATCCATTTCCCGGCAGGGCTCGGCCCTACTCTCGGCGCGGCAATAGCACTAAGGCAGGCTTCTTGCGAGCCAAAGTCCCAGAAACAGGGCGATAATGGCGCCAATGACACTGGCAAGCGCATATCCAAACGCCGGCAGCGTGGCTCCCCGCTCCCACAATGTCGCGAAATCCAGCGAGAAAGCGGAAAAGGTGGTGAAGCCGCCAAGGATGCCGGTGGCGACAAACAGCCTCACTTCGGTCGATCCGCCGCGGCGCGCCAGGATGGCGATGAACAGACCCATGGCAAAGGAGCCGACGATGTTGATCGCCATCGTGCCCCAGGGATAATTGGGACCGACGAGGCGCAGCGCGCCCATATTGGCGAGATGACGGATGCCGGCGCCGATGCCGCCGCCGACGACCACGAGAAGCAGATTGAACATGGTCGTTTACTGCCCCTGCAGGGGCGGCGGCGTCAATCCCTTCAAGACCCGACAGTCGACCCCGCCTTCACCACTCGGGCGCCGTCCAGTTCGGATATCTCTTCTGGAACTCGCTGTAGAGGGCATCCACTTCAGCTTTGCCGACCGGGCGCACCTGCTCATAGAGGTAACCGGTAAGGCCGCCGGACAATTGGTAGGTTTCAACGCGTTTGTAGGCAGCGCCGATGCCCGTTCCCTCGACAATATTCTGGTTGGGAAGCGTGACACAGATCTGCGCACCCGGCTGCAGGTGGATAACGGGCCGGTCAGCCACGACAACATATCTGGATTTCAAAGCCTCCGGCCGGAATCGATCGCGACTATCCACCTGACAAATCCATCCGACGTGCGGAGTGAGCTTGGGATCCAAACCAAACAACAGCGAGTCGCTCAAAACCGCGCCTGAGGCAAACACCGAAAAACGATCCTCAGCTTTCATTTTGCCAAGCAGGTCGGCAATCAAGCGTCTGTATTCGGGAAGATTGTCGAGGTGTAGCGGGAGCGTCGCTTCCTCGGCGAAAACGAAGCCGACCGGCGACAGCAGTTGACGACCGACTGGAAAAAAAGTGCCAAAAAAAGCAAAACCGGCGGCACAAGCGATGGCGGCCGCCGACCATCGTGACTTCAGTGCCGGCATCGAAACGATTGCAACGATTGCCTGGGCGTATGCCGGGAACAGCCAAAGAAACATCGGCAATGAATGATGCCGCTCCGGATCCTGCGTGCGGATAAAGATCAGGAAGGTGAGCACCGAGGCAAAGGCGCACAGCAGCGAAAACCCCTTGCGGCGCACGACCGAGATATAGAGGCCGACCATGATCAGCAGCCAGTTCACATAGCTGAGCCGGGATCCCATCTCGCCAAGTTGGATGAGGAAGGTCGTCCTGTATCCGCTGTAGAGATCGCCATAGCTGGTGCCTAGAATCTTGGCGATCAGCGGTAGCTGAAAGTTCAATGAGGTCGCGGCAATAACGAAAATCGCACACAGGCCGCCCAATGCCGCTTTGCCATAGGACGGATAGCTCCGATCCCTTGCAATCTGCAGCAAACAAAAGAAGGCGGCGGAAACGGCGATGCCAATGACGGCGTAGGCGTACCAGCGACGCAGCATGAACGCCAGCCACAGGCACACACCCACGCAAATTCCGCTGATCACCGGTTCGCTGGTAAGAAACTTTGACTTCCAAAGAAAATAGGTTGCCACGGTAATGGCAAGACAACCGGCAATGTCCGGCATTCCACGAAGCGTCGGCGCCCAGAACGGAGTATAGAGGAAGGCCGCAATCCAGACGGCGAGCCAGGCTCGGGGCGAAGCCGTCTCGGAAGTCGCCTCCAGATAGCTCATTCGGGCTATGAGGAGAACCGTCGGTACCAGATAGACCGCGACTATTCCGGCGACAAACGCATACCGCGAACCTCCGAAAACTACATAAATCGGCATCAACGGCGCCAAAATCGCCGAACCATAGTCATCTGTCGCGATAGAGGTGGCCAACTGGCTTAGCCATTGAAAAGGCCCGTCGATCAGGAGCGCCCCTTGATGCCGGAATGTATTGAAGTAGGCGACGAAGTCCCAATAATAGACGGGCTCTTCAAGGCTTACATATATGGCGCTCAGAACAAGGCCCGGTATCAGGGTGCAAATATAAGCCCCCGTCCAGAATCCGAAGATTTTGTTCTTTGTCACTGGAGGCCGCCTGGGAGGAAAAGACAGAGCCGTGGAACCCGAACCGCACCAACTCCCAACGCAGGAGCCGTTCCGGCAAATGCGAATCTAGCGAGACAATTCATATAATGAATTGTCGAGACCCCAAATGGCGGTGAAAGAACAAGCGCGGCGACGCCTTGCTCGCCTCAAGCCCAGCGACGGCATTGCCGAACGGAGTCCCGGTGCCGGAGGCTCAAGAGGTACCGGAGATTCAAGAGGTACCGGAGTTTCAAGACTTGGCGATGCCAAGCCTGTGCACGAGCGCCGTCAAAGTTGACCACACCTCGTCCTGGCCACACCTCATCCTGCAGCCACCAGGACGCTGCCGGCGGAGCCCGACAGCGTCGATAGCTTTCAGCTCAGGTGGTTTCGACTTTCTTAGGCTTGGTCGAGCCGATCATTTTCCAGTTCTTGTAGAACATGGAATTGATGCGCTCCACGCTGACCGAGACGATGGCGAGCATGCCTGCTATCAGCCGGGGAACCGGGGACGGCCTGATGACGTCCATGAACACGCAGTAGCGGCGGCCGTCATACTCATTGACCGAGCGGTGCAGCAGCGTGTCGTCGAAAATGAACAGCGGATTGTCGTACCAGTAATTCTTGACGTTGCCGCATTCGACGAAGATCTCCGACTTCACCGGGACCAGATTGTAGAGAATGCGCAGGCTGAGCCGCAGCGGGCCGAAATGCCACGAGGTCGATTCGCGCTTGCTGAAGACGGAAACGGCGATCGTCTTGATGTATTTGAAATCCTTGTTGAACTCGGCGACGTTGTCGATCCTGTGCTTGCCGTACCATTGGTAGACATACATGCCGCGCCGGCCGGTGCCGAAATTGGCATCGATGTCGGCGATGATCTCGTCCTTGCGCGCCTTGAAGATGTCCAGGACCTCATTGACCTCGCGCTGATAATCGGCGGGAAACTGCTCCAGCTTCCACACGCCGGGATTCCTGTAGCAGAGCAGATCGACCAGCAGGTTGAACGGCGACAGCAGCCAGGTGAACAGGCCGTTGCCGAGGAAGTAACCTGAGAACAGCGAGAGATCCTTCCTGTCATTGCGCAGCACGTCGATCAGGCCGCAGACGATGAAGATCGTCGTCAGGATGGGGATGAAATAGAAGCCAAGGGCGAGAAGCGGGACGGCAATGGCCAATTTGCGAAGGGATTTGCGAAGGGTTTTTGTCATTTTTCCACGCGCGAAGCGCGATCCTGTTGCGAATGAACTGCCAAAATCACGGCAACGACCACCGCCCGGCCGTGCGCCTTGATAAGGTCTTTTGGGTCACCACACAACGGTCACGGCATCGTGCCTGGCGGCTGCCTCGTGGAGGTCGCCGGACTTCGGTCAATGCACCGCCGGCAAACCAAGCTCGTCCCATTTTTCCCTGGCCACGGGATCGCCGACCAGGAACTCAAAGCCGATGACGCTTTCGCCGTCTCGTGCGAGCTGGCATTTGAACTTCAAACTGTACCAGTTTTTGCGGCTGCGGAAAGCCGCACCGTTCGCGGCAATCGTGGTTCCAGTGATTTTTTCCTCCGCCGTCGCGTAAGGCACGACGCGTTCGGGCTGAAAGTCCGCGCGCCAGCGGCGAATCTGGTCCATGGCCTCGAGATTGCACAATTGCACCATGCGTTCATCCGAAGCGAAGGTGGCGAGATCGGCGCGCGCCTGCCGGCTGCGTGGATCGGCGAGCGTCTTGGCCGACAGCATCTCGGTCGGCCGGATCATGGCCGGCGCAGACGGCTGTTGAGTTTGAGGGGCATCCGGCGTTGGCGCCGGAGTTCGCGCCTCCGGCGCCGGTAGCGGTGACGGCGTTGGCGCGGGCGATCGCCTTGTCGAAGCCTCGAACTGCAGCGGCGTCAGAATGTCGACAGACACCCGCTCTTCCTCCAGCCGTTTCGGCGGCTTCGGCAATGGCATCAAGGCCAGCGCGGCGGCGAGCAGCGTGTGCAGGACAACAGAGGCGGAAACACCCCAGGGCGAAGCCTCGTCTCGAAGCGTGACGACCACCGGGCCGCGCAAGCCGGCTATTCCCGCTCTTTGCGCAGCTTTGCCCAATAATCGAGCCGCTTCCTGATATCGCGCTCGAAACCACGCTCAGGCGGATCGTAGAAGGTCTGGCGGCCCATCTTCTCGGGAAAATAGTCCTGGCCCGAAAAGGCGTCCGGCTCGTCATGATCGTAGCGATAGCCCGCGCCGTAATCCTCTTCCTTCATCAGCTTGGTCGGCGCGTTCAGAATGTGCTTTGGCGGCAGCAGCGAGCCGTGCTCCTTGGCAGCGCGCGTGGCCGCTTTGAAGGCGGTGTAGACGGCGTTGGATTTGGGCGCCGTGGCGAGATAGACGGTGGCCTCGGCAAAGGCGAGTTCGCCCTCGGGCGAGCCCAGATAGTCGTAGGCATCCTTGGCGGCGTTGGCGACGACCAGCGCCTGCGGATCGGCAAGGCCGATGTCCTCCATCGCCATGCGCACCAGCCGGCGGCCGAGATAGAGCGGATCCTCGCCGGCATCGAACATGCGCGCGAGATAGTAGAGCGCGGCGTCGGGATCCGAGCCGCGCACCGATTTGTGCAGCGCCGAGATCAGATTGTAATGGCCGTCCTGGCCCTTGTCGTAGATCGGCGCACGGCGCTGGACGATGCGCTGCAGCCCTTCGGGATCGAACACCTCGTCAGGCTTGGCGGCACGCCAGACCTCCTCGGCGAGCGTCAGGGAGGCGCGTCCGTCGCCATCGCTCATGCGGATGAGCATTGTCCGCGCCTCGTCATCGAGCGGCAGCGCCCTGCCCTCCGTCTCCTCCGCCCGCGTCATCAGCTTGGCGATGCTCTCCTCGCCGAGCGAATGAAAGACCATGACGCGCGCACGCGACAACAGGGCCGCGTTCAATTCAAAGGACGGGTTTTCGGTCGTGGCGCCGACCAGGACGACCGTCCCATCCTCCATGACGGGGAGGAAGGAATCCTGCTGGGCGCGGTTGAAACGATGGATCTCGTCGACAAACAACAATGTCTGGCGGCCATTGGCGCGGCGCAGCTTGGCGGCCTCGAAGACCTTCTTCAGGTCGGCGACGCCGGAAAACACCGCCGATATCTGTTCGAAGGCAAGGCTGGTCTCGCCGGCAAGCAACCTTGCCACTGTGGTCTTGCCGGTGCCGGGCGGGCCCCAGAAGATCATCGAGCCGAGCGAACCCGAGCCGATCAGCCGGGTCAGCGCGCCATCTGGCCCGGTCAGATGTTCCTGGCCAACGACCTCACCCAGATTCTTCGGCCGCAGCCTGTCGGCTAGCGGCCGTCCTGGCGGCGTCTTTTCCGGTTCGTCAACGCTGAACAGATCGGCCATGCACTTCTTTTGGTTTGGAGCGCGATCCCTTCAGATCGAGCTCAGTAACGCAACACCTGGCGCAGTATCTGCCCGCCGCGCTCGACGGTAAAGCGCCACCAGCGCGTATCCTGCTGGGCAGCCTGCGCCAGCGTCGCGGCAGTGTCTATCGCGGTGCCGTTGACCTCGCGCACGATGTCGCCCGGCATGAAACCGAAATCGGCGGCCGGCGAGTCGCGGTTGATGTCGATCACCGTCACGCCCTTGAGATCGGTGCGCAGGCCGAGCTTCTGGGCAAGCCGTGGCGACAGCTCCGCGACCTTGGCGCCCGAGAACGGGCTGCGGCCATGCAGCGTCACTTCCGAGGCCTTCGCACCCTCCGGCGCGCGCTCCAGCGCGATGTCCATCGCCGCCTGCTGGCCCTTAGTCAGGATCGCGAAATTGGCCTTGGTGCCGATCGACAGCGTCGCCATGCGATAGTCCAGCGCCTCGATGCTCTCGACCGGCTTGCCGTTGATCTGCAGCACGACGTCGCCCGGCTTCAGCCCCGCCTTGCCCGCCGGCCCCGTCGCATCGACGGACGAGACCAGGGCGCCGGTCGGCTTTTCCATGGCAAGCGATTCGGCTATCTGCGGCGTCACCGCCTCGAACTCGGCGCCGATATAGGGGCGCTCGAAGAAGTCGAGACCGGCCTTGGCGGCATCGGCGAAAGCCCGCACCATGTTGGCCGGGATGGCAAAACCGATGCCGATCGAGCCGCCGCTGCGGCTATAAATTGCGGTGTTGATGCCGACTAGCTGGCCGCCCATGTTGATCAGCGCGCCGCCGGAATTGCCGGGATTGATGGCGGCGTCGGTCTGGATGAAGTAGCCCGAGTCCGAGACGCCGATATGGCTGCGGGCAAGTGCGGAGACGATACCGCTTGTGGTGGTCTGGCCGACGCCGAAGGGATTGCCGATGGCCAGCACCAGATCGCCAACTTCGAGCGCGTCGGAATCGCCGATGGCGATCACCGGGAATGGCTTGTCGGATTCGATCTTGAGCACGGCAAGGTCGAGCGTCTCGTCCTTCAGCATCACCTTGCTGGTGAATTCGCGCCCGTCGGCGGTCGCCACCTTGACCTCGTCGGCATCCTTGATGACGTGAAAATTGGTGACGATGACGCCGCTCGGATCGACAAGCACGCCCGAACCCAGCGAGGACTGCGCGCGCGGCCGGGCACGGCCGAAAAACTCCTCGAAGAACGGATCGCCTTCAAAAGGCGACGTGACCTTGGCCGTCTGCGAGGCATAGACATTGACCACGGCGGGCGCCGTCTGCTTGACCAGCGGCGCGAACGACAGCTGCACCTCTTCGCGGCCGAACGGCACGCGCTTGTCGGGTCCTGAGGTAGCGTTTTCGCCCTCGACACCATGCAACAGATCGGTCAGCACGTCCGACAGGCCCGGATCGGCTGGCTTTGCGGCGTCTTCGGCCAACGCCTGCCGAACTGCCGGTGCGGCTGCGAACACCATGAAGGCGCAGAGCAGGACAAGGGACAGTCTTTTGGCGCGCATTCGCGAATCCTCCAAGGCAAGTTCGGGCGCATTGTCCCGACGATTGTGCAAAATGAAAGGCTAAGCCGCTGAAATCCGATTATTTTCGCGCAAGCAGATCTTTATGGGCGTGCTTTGAACCGCGCAGAACATGAAAAAGGGGCCCGCAGGCCCCTTCAATTCATTCTGGAAAGACGTGACCTTATGCGGCCGCGGCGTCCGCTTCGGTGCCTTCGGCTTCGAGGCGGGCGCGGTCGCCGGCGCCCTTGGCCGAGGTGTCGCGATCGACGAACTCGATGACGGCCATCGCGGCATTGTCGCCGTGACGGAAGCCCGCCTTCATGATGCGCAGGTAGCCGCCGTTACGGTTGGCGTAGCGCGGGGCGATCGTGTCGAACAGGCGCTTGACGACGCCTTCATTGCCGATCTGCGCGATCACCTGGCGGCGGGCGTGCAGGTCGCCGCGCTTGCCGAGCGTCACCAGCTTCTCGACGATCGGACGCAGGTCCTTCGCCTTCGGCAAGGTGGTGACGATCTGCTCGTGCTCGAGCAGCGACACGGCGAGGTTGGCGAACATCGACTTGCGATGGCTAATGCTTCGGGCGAAGCGACGGCCTTTGAAACCGTGGCGCATGGCTCATTTCCTTCTTCAGTTGTTCAAGAGGCCACGGCCTCTGATGGTTTTCCGCATGACCGTCGGATCGAGCGGCCCACGCCGCCGATCCTTGGAATTCATGCTCAGTATTGATCTTCGTAACGCTTGGCGAGGTCTTCGATGTTTTCCGGCGGCCAGTCCGGCACTTCCATGCCGAGATGCAGGCCCATCGCCGCCAGCACTTCCTTGATCTCGTTCAGCGACTTGCGGCCGAAGTTCGGGGTGCGCAGCATCTCGGCTTCGGTCTTCTGGATGAGATCGCCAATGTAGACGATGTTGTCGTTCTTCAGGCAGTTGGCCGAACGCACGGAAAGCTCGAGTTCGTCGACCTTCTTGAGCAGCGCCGGGTTGAAGGCGAGCTCGGTGACGGCTTCCGCCGCGACTTCCTTCTGCGGCTCGTCGAAGTTGACGAACAGGCCGAGCTGGTCCTGCAGGATGCGAGCGGCGAACGCCACTGCGTCCTCGCCCGAGATCGAACCGTCGGTCTCGATGGTCATGGTCAGCTTGTCGTAATCGAGAACCTGGCCCTCGCGGGTGTTCTCGACCTTGTAGGAGACCTTCTTGACCGGCGAATACAGGCTGTCGACCGGGATCAGGCCGATCGGCGCATCCTCGGCGCGGTTGCGCTCTGCCGGCACGTAACCCTTGCCGGTGTCGACGGTGAATTCCATGCGGATTTCAGCGCCTTCATCCAGCGTGCAGATGACGTGGTCGGGGTTGAGGATCTCGACGTCGCCAACCGTCTGGATGTCGCCGGCCAGAACCGCGCCCGGTCCCTGCTTGCGCACGACCATGCGCTTGGGCCCATCGCCTTCCATGCGGATGGCGATTTCCTTGATGTTCAGGACGATGTCGGTCACGTCCTCGCGCACGCCGGCGATGGACGAGAATTCATGCAGGACACCGTCGATCTGCACGGCGGTGACGGCCGCACCGCGCAGCGAAGACAGAAGCACGCGGCGCAGCGCGTTGCCGAGCGTGAGGCCAAAGCCGCGCTCGAGCGGCTCGGCGACCAGCGTGGTCAGCGTCTTCTTCTTCGACGAGAACTCGATCTTGTTCGGCTTGATCAGTTCCTGCCAATTTTTCTGGATCATGATGCTTTCCTTCCGTTGACCCGCCACCATCCAATCGTGGCGGGCGACCTGGAATACCGTGGAGGAACGCCTTTCGGCGTTCGCGCGGCGTTCAATAATGTTAGACGCGGCGCTTCTTGCGCGGGCGGCAGCCATTGTGCGGGATCGGCGTCACATCACGGATCGAGGTGATGGTGAAGCCGGCCGCCTGCAGGGCACGCAGCGCCGATTCACGGCCCGAGCCAGGTCCGCAGACCTCGACTTCGAGCATGCGCATGCCGTGTTCCTGGGCCTTCTTGGCAACGTCCTCGGCAGCCATCTGGGCGGCGAACGGGGTCGACTTGCGCGAACCCTTGAAGCCCTGGGCACCGGCCGACGACCAGGCGATCGAATTGCCCTGCGCGTCGGTGATGGTGATCATCGTGTTGTTGAAGGTCGAATTGACGTGGGCAACGCCCGACGAGATATTCTTGCGTTCGCGACGGCGAACACGAGCGGCTTCCTTGGCCATGATAGTCCTTTCAGTTGATCTCTACACCGCCGTAATGCCAGCGGCTCCACCTTTGAAAGCGAGTAGTGAGTAGTAATTAGCGAATAGGGATCCCCTACTCGCTAATGGCTACTCGCTATTCGCTCACTTACTTCTTCTTGCCGGCGATCGACTTGGCCGGGCCCTTGCGGGTGCGTGCATTGGTGTGGGTGCGCTGGCCGCGAACCGGCAGCGAGCGGCGGTGACGCAGGCCGCGGTAGCAGCCGAGGTCCATGAGACGCTTGATGTTCATCGACACTTCGCGGCGCAGGTCGCCTTCGACCTGGTAGTCGCGGTCGATGGTCTCGCGGATCTGCAGCACTTCCGCGTCGGTCAGCTGGTTGACGCGGCGCTCCGCCGGGATGCCGACCTTGTCGACGATCTCCTGGGCGAACTTCTTGCCAATGCCGTGAATGTACTGAAGCGCGATGACGACGCGCTTGTTGGTCGGAATGTTGACGCCGGCTATACGAGCCATGTTCTTCTCTTCTCCATGTGGGCCGGCCAACCCTCAAAAAGGCAGATCCGGCGCTGTCAAAGTTGCCCCGCGTCCGGTGGAGGCCGGCCCATGCGGGAGTTTCCAGTTCAAGGCGACTGCCTTGCCCTTGCGGACAAGCAAAGCCCATGCCTGATAGGAAGACGGGCCGCCATACCGCAGCGAACCGCTCCCGTCAAGCGCAATCGTTAATTTACCGACTCCGCCCCTTGAGCGGCCGCCGCGAGCACGGCCTCGATCTCGGCGGTCACCGCGTCGATGCTGGCCATGCCGTCGACAGTCTTGAGCCTGCCCTTGGCGTAATAGTAACCGGTCAGCGGAGCGGTCTTCTTGTAGTACTCGCGCAGGCGCTCTTCGAACACCGCGGGATTGTCGTCCTTGCGCACCGGCTGGCCGGCTGCCTTGGCATCCTCGGCGCGCTTGACGATGCGGCCGACCAGGGCCCTGTCGTCGACGACCAGTTCGATGACCGTGTCGAGGCCGATGCCACGCTCGGCAAGCATCTGCTCGACCGCATCGGCCTGCACCAGCGTGCGCGGGTAGCCGTCGAGGATGAAGCCCTTGGCGCAGTTGGCCTGGTCGATCCGCTCGGCAACAATGGCGTTGACGATGGCATCGGACACCAGTTCACCGGCATCCATCACCGCCTTGGCACGCTTGCCGACTTCGGTGCCGGCTTGAACGGCGGCACGCAGCATGTCGCCCGTCGACAGCTGGGGTATGCCGTGTTTCTCTACCAGTCTTTGTGCTTGTGTCCCCTTGCCCGCTCCTGGCGGCCCAAGCAAAATCAACCTCATCTGGCTTTCTTCCCCCCGCGCAGCTTCGACTTCTTGATCAGGCCTTCATACTGGTGCGCGATCAGGTGGCCCTGAATCTGCGCAACCGTATCGAGCGTGACACTGACCACGATCAGAAGCGATGTGCCACCAAGGTAGAATGGTACGCCAGTCGCCGAGATCAGGAACTCCGGCAGCAGGCACACCAGCACCAGATAGATGGCGCCGACGACGGTGATGCGGGTGAGAACGTAATCGATGTAATCGGCGGTGCGCTCGCCCGGACGATAGCCTGGGATGAAGCCCGAGTGCTTCTTGAGCTGGTCGGCGGTGTCCTTCGGGTTGAAGACAATCGCTGTGTAGAAGAAGGCGAAGAACACGATCATCGCCGCGTAGAACGCCATGTAGAGCGGCTGGCCGTGGCCGAGCGAGGCCAGGATGGTGCTGGCCCAGGCCGGCATGTTGGTCGTCTGCGAGAAGCCGGCGATGGTCGCCGGCAGCAACAGCAGCGACGAGGCGAAGATCGGCGGGATGACGCCCGACGTGTTCAGCTTGAGCGGCAGGTGCGAGGTGTCGCCCTGGAACATGCGATTGCCGACTTGGCGCTTCGGATATTGGATCAGCAGGCGCCGCTGGGCGCGCTCGAAGAACACGATCAGCGCGATGACGACGATGGCCAGCACGATGATCGCCAGGATCAGGCCGGTCGACAGGGCGCCGGTGCGGCCGAGTTCCAGCGTGCCGGAGATGGCATGCGGCAGGCCGGCGACGATGCCCGAGAAGATGATCAGCGAAATGCCGTTGCCGATGCCGCGCGCGGTGATCTGCTCACCGAGCCACATCAGGAACATGGTGCCGCCGACCAGGGTGACGACGGTCGAGATGCGGAAGAACATGCCGGGATCGCTGACGATGCCGTTGCCGTTCTCCAGGCCGACCGAAATGCCATAGGCCTGAACCAGCGCGAGCAGCACGGTGCCGTAGCGCGTGTATTGGTTGATGACCTTGCGGCCCTGCTCGCCTTCCTTCTTCAGCGCTTCCAGCGAAGGGATGACCGAGGTCATCAGCTGCATGATGATGGAGGCGGAGATGTAGGGCATGATGCCGAGCGCGAAGATCGCCATGCGCTGCACGGCGCCGCCGGCGAACATGTTGAACATGCCGAGCACACCCTTGCTCTGCGAAGAGAAGGCCTGGGCGAAGGCGTCGGGATTGATGCCGGGAAGCGGAATGTAGGTACCGAGGCGATAGACGAGCAGCGCGCCGATGGTGAACCAGATGCGTTTCTTCAGGTCCTCCGCCTTGGCGAAGGCCGAGAAATTCAGATTCGAGGCTAATTGTTCAGCAGCCGAAGCCATGCCTGATTCTCCGCTTGGTAACGCTTGATGGCCCGTGAGGTCAGGCGGTGCGTTTCACCGAAGCTCACGAGATAAGCTCCGGGCTCTAAACATGCAAGCGGCCGCGTTGACGCGGCCGCTTAATTGAGCAGATCAAAGCGCGACCGTGGGCAAAAACGGGATCCCATTCTTACCGGTCGCGCTTCAAATTGCCGTTACTCCGCGGCTGCCTTTTCCGGCAGCTTGACCGAGCCGCCGGCCTTTTCGATCTTCTCGATCGCGGCCTTGGAGGCACCGGCGACGTCGAAGGCGAGCTTCGCCTTGATCTCGCCGTCCGAAAGGATGCGCACACCGTCCTTGACGCGACGAATGACGCCGGCGGCAACCAGCGATTCAGCCGTCACGGTTGCCTTGGCATCGAGCTTCTTGGCGTCGATGGCCACCTGGATGCGGGCCAGCGAGACGACGTTGAAGCTCTTGGCGAAGATGTTGTTGAAGCCACGCTTCGGCAGGCGCCGGTAGAGCGGCATCTGGCCACCCTCGAAGCCGTTGACGGCGACGCCGGAGCGCGCCTTCTGGCCCTTGACGCCGCGACCGGCGGTCTTGCCCGAGCCGGAACCGATGCCACGGCCGAGACGCTTCTTGGAGTGCGTCGCGCCGTCCTTGTCACGCAGATCGTTGAGTTTCATCTGGGTTCTCCTGCGCTTTGGCTCAGCCCTCGTCCACGACGCGGACGAGATGCTGAACGGCAGCGATCATGCCGCGCACGGAAGGCGTATCTTCCAGGGTGCGCTGCTTGTGCATCTTGTTGAGGCCGAGGCCGACCAGCGTCGCGCGCTGTTCCTTCGGGCGGCGGATCGGCGAACCGATCTGCTCAACGGTGATGGTCTTGGTTGCTTTCTTGGCCATGGTCAAAATCCCTGGTCAGATCGACTATTCTTCAGCCGCAACGGCGGTGCCGCGGCGGGCCTGAAGGGTCGAATACTTGATGCCGCGCGCGGCAGCCACATCCTTGGGATGCATCTGGCTCTTCAGCGCGTCGAAGGTGGCGCGAACCATGTTGTAGGGGTTCGACGAACCCATCGACTTGGCGACCACGTCATGCATGCCGAGCGTCTCGAAGACGGCGCGCATCGGGCCGCCGGCGATGATGCCGGTACCCTGCTTGGCAGCGCGCAGCAGAACGCGACCGGCGCCCCAGCGTCCCTCGACGTCGTGGTGCAGCGTGCGGCCCGAGCGCAGCGGCACGAAGATCATGTCGCGCTTTGCCGATTCGGTTGCCTTGCGGATCGCTTCCGGCACTTCGCGTGCCTTGCCGTGACCGAAGCCGACGCGGCCCTTCTGGTCGCCGACGACGACGAGTGCGGCGAAGCCGAAGCGACGGCCGCCCTTGACGACCTTGGCGACGCGGTTGATGTGGACCAGCTTGTCCACCATGCCGTCATCGCGTTCTTCACGATCGCGGCCGCGGCCGCCATCCCTACGTTCCTGTGCCATATCCTGTTCCTTGTTCTTTTCCGGAAGCACGGGTTGCTGATTGCCGGCGCCGCTTTGGGTCGCCGACGGTGAAAGATCAGAAGCTCAAGCCGCCTTCGCGGGCAGCTTCAGCCAGCGCCTTGACGCGGCCATGATAGATGTACGGGCCACGGTCGAAGACGACTTCCTTGACGCCGGCCTTGGTGGCGCGCTCGGCGATCAGCTTGCCGATCGCGGCGGCGGCGGCGGTGTCGGCGCCGGTCTTGAGCGAACCCTTGAGGTCCTTCTCGAGCGTCGAGGCGGCAGCGATGGTGTGGCCCTTGGCGTCGTCGATCACCTGGACATAGATGTTCTTCGAGGTGCGGTGAACCGACAGACGCGGACGCTCGCCGGCGACCTTCCTGATCTGGCGGCGAACGCGCTGCGCACGGCGCTGCGTGGATTCCTTGGTACCCATGATGGTCTTCCTTGCCTTCAAAAAACGGGGGCCGCCATGTGCGGTAGGCGAAAGCGCCTCCCGCGACCGCTCCCCGCGGCGTTGCACTTCTTCAGCTTGGCCCTTTCCGAAAAGTCTTCAACCTTTCGGGGCCAAGCCCACTACTTCTTCTTGCCTTCCTTGCGGACGATCTTCTCGCCGGCGTAGCGGACGCCCTTGCCCTTGTAGGGCTCGGGGCCGCGGTATTCGCGGATCTCGGCGGCCACCTGGCCGACCTGCTGCTTGTCGATGCCGGCCACGGTGATTTCCGTCGGCTTCGGCACCGTGATGGTGATGCCAGCCGGCGTCTCGTAGACGACGTCATGGCTGAAGCCAAGCGCCAGCTGCAGGTTCTTGCCCTGAAGTGCGGCACGATAGCCGACGCCGGTGATCTCGAGCTTCTTCTCGAAGCCGTCCTTCACACCCTGCAGGATGTTGACGATCTGCGTGCGCGACATGCCCCACTTGGAGCGGGCCGTCTTGGTCTGGTCGCGCGGCTGGACAGCAATCTCGCTGCCTTCCATCTTGACCAGGACTTCGTCGTTCACCACGAACTTCAGCTCGCCCTTGGGGCCCTTCGCCGTCACGGTCTGGCCGTTGACGGTCGCGGTCACGCCCTGCGGCAGCGAAACGGGTTTCTTTCCAATACGAGACATTTTGTTGTCCTCGTCACTTCTCTTGTTTCAGGTCTCTGTCTTCGGAAACGATCCGAAGACCGGATTCCACTTTGCGGTCAGCTGCCAGATCAGAAGATCTGGCAGAGGATCTCACCGCCGACGTTCTGTTCGCGTGCTTCGTGGTCGGCCATCACGCCCTTCGGTGTCGAAAGGATGGCGATGCCGAGGCCGTTGGCGACGTGCGGGATCGACTTGGCCGAAACGTAAACGCGGCGGCCCGGCTTCGAGACGCGGGCGATTTCACGCACGACCGGCGCGCCGTCGAAATACTTCAGTTCGATTTCGATTTCGGACTTGCCGTTGTCGAAGTCGGTCTGGCTGTAATCGCGGATATAGCCTTCAGCCTTCAGCACGTCGAGGACGCGGGTGCGCAGACGCGAAGCCGGCGTCGAAACACTCGACTTCTTGCGGCCATAGGCGTTGCGGATGCGGGTCAGCATATCGCCGAGAGGATCGCTCAATGACATGTTATGTCCTCCTTACCAGCTCGACTTGACCAGGCCCGGGATCTGGCCGTTATTGCCGAGATCACGAAGCGCGATGCGCGATACTTTGAGCTTGCGATAATAGGCACGCGGGCGCCCGGTGACTTCGCAGCGGTTGCGGATGCGGATCTTGGCCGAGTTGCGCGGCATGGCGGCAAGCTTGAGCTGAGCGCGGAAGCGCTCTTCCATCGGCTTGGACTGATCCATGATGATCGCCTTGAGGGCAGCCCGCTTGGGACCGTACTGGTCGGCAAGCTTGCGGCGCCTGTTGTTCTTCTCGACTGAGCTGGTCTTTGCCATTTCAGATTTTTCCTTTTCTCGCTGCCGTTACTGGCGGAAGGGGAAGTTGAAGGCCTTGAGCAATGCCCTGGCTTCGTCGTCCGTCTTCGCAGTCGTACAAACGATGACGTCCATGCCCCAGATCTGATCAACCTTGTCGTAGTTGATCTCCGGAAACACGATGTGTTCCTTGATGCCCATGGCGTAGTTGCCACGGCCATCGAAGCTCTTCGGATTCAGTCCGCGAAAGTCGCGGACGCGCGGCAGCGCGATGTTCACGAGGCGGTCGAGGAACTCGTACATGCGTTCCTTGCGCAGCGTGACCTTGGCGCCGATCGGCATGTTCTCGCGGACCTTGAAGCCGGCGATCGAATTGCGGGCGCGGGTGACGACGGCCTTCTGGCCAGCGATCATCGCCAGGTCTTCGGCGGCAACCGAAGGCTTCTTCGAATCGGCGGTCGCTTCACCAACGCCCATGTTCAGCACGATCTTGTCGAGGCGCGGAACCTGCATGTCGTTGTCGTAGCCGAACTGCTCCTGCAGCGCCTTGCGGATGGTCTCGTTATAGACCTGCTTGAGGCGCGGCGTGTTGGTGGCAGTCGCCTGCTTGCTTTGAGCCTTAGCCATTGATGACTTCTCCCGAGCGCTTGGCGACGCGCACCTTCTTGCCGTCCTTCTGGAAGATGAAACCGACGCGGGTCGGCTTGCCATCCTTGGGGTCGGCCAGCGCGATGTTCGACAGCTGGATCGGCGCTTCCTTGGTGATGATCCCGCCCTCTTGGGACTGGGACTGCTTCTGGTGACGACGGATCATGTTGACGCCGCGCACCAGCGCGGTGTCATCCTTCGGCTGAACCGAGAGGACTTCGCCCGAACGGCCCTTGTCCTTGCCGGCCAGAACGACGACCTTGTCGCCTTTTCTAATCTTTTGCATTGGTCCGGCTCCTTACAGCACTTCAGGCGCGAGCGAGATGATCTTCATGTGGTTCTTGGCGCGGAGTTCGCGCGGAACCGGTCCGAAGATACGCGTGCCGATCGGCTCTTTCTTGTTGTCGACGAGAACGGCCGCGTTCTTGTCGAAACGGATCACGCTGCCGTCCGGGCGGCGGATGTCCTTGGCCGTGCGAACCACGACCGCCTTCATCACATCGCCCTTCTTAACGCGGCCGCGCGGAATGGCTTCCTTGATCGACACCACGATGATGTCGCCCACGGAAGCGTATTTCCGCTTCGAGCCGCCCAGCACCTTGATGCACATGACACGACGCGCGCCGGAATTATCCGCCACGTCGAGGTTTGTTTGCATCTGAATCATGACTGGCCGCCTTCTTCTTTTCTAACGGGACGGGTTCTTCACCCCTCCCCGGTCTGTCCAAAATTCGTTTGTTTACGCCTGGTCCGAGGATACGACGATCCAGCGCTTATCCTTGGAAATCGGCTTCGATTCCTGGATGAACACCTGATCGCCAACCTTGTGGGCGTTGTTCTCGTCGTGCGCCTTGTACTTCTTGGTCATGCGCACGGTCTTCTTCATCACGGGATGCGTGAAGCGCCGTTCGACCTTGACGACAACCGTCTTCTCGTTCTTGTCGCTGACGACGGTGCCCTGCAGAATGCGCTTTGGCATGGTTTTCGTCCTTAAGCCTTCTTAGCCGCGGACTTTTCCGCAGCGATGGTCTTGATACGCGCAATATCCTTACGGACCTGTCTCACGCGCGCGGTCTTCTCGAGCTGGCCGGTGGCCTTCTGGAAGCGCAGGTTGAACTGCTCCTTCTTCAGGCTGGCCAGGTCGTCGGTCAGCTGGTCCTGGGTCTTGGTCCGGATGTCTTCGGCTTTCATGATCAGCCCGTCCTTATTCTGCGATGCGCTGTACGAAGCGCGTCCTGACCGAGAGCTTGGCCGCGCCGAGACGCAGCGCCTCACGGGCGGTTTCTTCATTGACGCCGTCGATCTCGAACATGATGCGGCCCGGCTTGACGCGCGCCGCCCAGTAGTCGACCGCGCCCTTGCCCTTGCCCATGCGGACTTCGGTCGGCTTCGAGGTGACCGGCACGTCCGGGAAAATACGGATCCAGACGCGGCCAGCGCGCTTCATTTCGCGAGTGATCGCACGGCGGGCCGCCTCGATCTCACGCGCGGTGACGCGGTTCGGCTCAAGCGCCTTCAGCCCGAAACCACCGAAATCCAGGTTGGTGCCGCCCTTTGCGGTACCATGGATACGGCCCTTGAACTGCTTGCGGAACTTTGTGCGCTTTGGCTGCAGCATCGTTCTAACTCCAAATTCCTAAATGTCTCAGGCGTTTTCGCGACGACGACCGCGTTCGCGATCACCACCACCGCCATGCGCAGCATCACCCTCGGTCGCGCGACGCTCCGAAGCCATCGGATCGTGCTCGAGGATCTCGCCCTTGAATACCCAGACCTTGACGCCGCAGATACCGTACGCCGTGTTCGCCTCGGCCGTGCCGTAGTCGACATCGGCGCGCAGCGTATGCAGCGGCACGCGGCCTTCGCGGTACCATTCCATGCGCGCTATCTCGGCGCCGCCGAGACGGCCGGCGCAGTTGATGCGGATGCCTTCGGCACCGAGGCGCATCGCCGACTGCACGGCGCGCTTCATGGCGCGGCGGAACGCAATACGACGCTCGAGCTGCTGGGCGATCGATTGGGCGACCAGGGTCGCATCGATTTCCGGCTTGCGCACTTCGACGATGTTGAGGTGCGTCTCGGACTTCGTCATCTCCATCAGCTTCTTGCGAAGCTTCTCGATGTCGGCGCCCTTCTTGCCGATGATCAGACCCGGGCGCGCGGCATGGATGGTGACGCGGCACTTCTTGTGCGGGCGCTCGATCACGACCTTGGAGATCGCGGCCTGCTTGAGTTCCTTCTCAAGATACTTGCGGATCTTGATGTCCTCATGCAGCAGCTTGCCGTACTCGCCGGTGTTCGCGAACCAGCGCGAATCCCAGGTGCGGTTAATGCCGAGGCGAAGACCGATCGGATTGACTTTCTGGCCCATTATGCGGCCTCCCCTTTTTCTTCGACTTCACGAACGACGATCGTGAGGTGCGAGAACGGCTTCTCGATACGGCTGGCGCGACCACGGCCACGAGCGTGGAACCGCTTCATGACGATCGACTTGCCGACATAGGCTTCCGCCACGATCAGCGCATCGACGTCCAGGTCGTGGTTGTTTTCCGCGTTGGCAATCGCCGATTCCAGCGTCTTCTTGACCGTACCGGAAATCCGCTTGGCCGAGAATTCGAGATCGGAAAGCGCTGTCGCGACCTTCTTGCCGCGGATTAGCGCGGCAACCAGGTTCAGCTTCTGCGGGCTGATACGGATCGTGCGCAACACGGCGCGCGCTTCGTTGTCAGCAAGCCTGCGCGGAGCTTTGGCCTTGCCCATGATTATTTCCTCTTCGCCTTCTTATCCGCGCCGTGACCGTAATAGGTCCGGGTCGGAGCGAATTCACCGAACTTATGACCGACCATGTCCTCGTTCACCGAAACGGGAACATGCTTCTGGCCGTTGTAGACACCGAAGGTGAAGCCGACGAACTGCGGCAGGATGGTGGAGCGACGGCTCCACATCTTGATCACCTCATTGCGACCACCTTCACGAACCTTGTCCACCTTCTTGAGAAGGTAGCCGTCGATGAAGGGGCCTTTCCAAATAGAACGAGTCACTTGGCGTTACCTCTTCTTAGCTCTTGCGCTGATGGCGCGAGCGCAGGATGAACTTGTCGGTCGCCTTGTTGGACCGCGTCTTCTTGCCCTTGGTAGGCTTGCCCCACGGGCTGACCGGATGACGGCCACCGGAGGTGCGGCCTTCACCACCGCCATGCGGGTGGTCGACCGGGTTCATGGTCACGCCGCGATTGTGCGGACGCTTGCCGCGCCAAACCGTGCGGCCGGCCTTGCCGTCGTTGATGTTGCCGTGGTCCGGGTTGGACACGGCACCGACGGTGGCCATGCAGGAGCCGTGGACGACACGCTGCTCGCCCGAATTGAGGCGCAGGATCGCCATGCCCTGGTCGCGGCCGACGAGCTGGGCGTAACCGCCAGCCGAACGGGCGACCTGGGCGCCCTTGCCCGGCTTCAGTTCGATGTTGTGGACGATCGTGCCGACCGGCATCGAGGCCAGCGGCATCGCATTGCCCGGCTTCACGTCGACCGCTTCGCCAGCCACGATCTTGTCGCCGGCGGCAAGGCGCTGCGGGGCGATGATGTAGGACAGCTCGCCATCGTCGTACTTGATCAGCGCGATGAAGGCGGTGCGGTTCGGATCGTATTCAATGCGCTCGACCGTGCCGACGACGTCGAACTTGCGGCGCTTGAAGTCGATGATGCGGTACGAACGCTTGTGACCACCGCCGATGAAGCGGGCGGTGATGCGGCCGTGATTGTTGCGGCCGCCCGACTTGGTCAGGCCCTCGGTCAGACCCTTGACAGGCTTGCCCTTGTAGAGGCCCGAGCGGTCGACGATGACCAACTGGCGGGTGCTCGGCGTTACCGGGTTGAATTTTTTCAGTGCCATTGTTGTTGTCCTCGCGGCCTTGCTCAGAGACCCGTCGCGACGTCGATCGACTGGCCGTCGGCCAGCGTCACAATCGCCTTCTTGACGTCGCTCTGGCGGCCGATCGTGCCGCGGAAGCGCTTGATCTTGCCCTTACGGACAAGCGTGTTCACGGCCATCACCTTGACGCCGAACAGCGCTTCGACGGCGGCCTTGATTTCCGGCTTCGACGCCTTCTTGGCGACGTTGAAGACGACCTGGTTCTGCTCGGAAGCCATGGTCGACTTTTCGGTGATCGCCGGGCTGACGATCACGTCGTAGTGACGAAGGTCGGTCATTTAAAGCGCTCCTCGAGAGCCTCGACGGCGGCCTTCGAAAGGACCAGCGTGCCGCGGCGCAGAATGTCGTAGACGTTGATGCCCTGGATGGGCAGCACGTCGATGTTCGGAATGTTGGTCGCGGCCAGCTTGAAGTTCTGGTCAAGCTCGGCGCCACCAATCACCAGGGCGTTGCTCAGGCCCAGCGTCGCGAAATTCGCGATCAGCGCCTTCGTCTTGGCCTCTGTCAGCTTCAGCTCGTCGATGATGATGATCGACGCGCTCTTGGCCTTGGCCGAGAGAGCATGCTTGAGGCCGAGCGCGCGGACCTTTTTCGGCAGGTCGTGCTCGTGGCTGCGGACGACCGGGCCATGGGCCTTGCCACCGCCGCGGAACTGCGGAGCACGTGCCGAGTGGTGACGGGCGCGGCCCGTACCCTTCTGCTTGTACATCTTGGCGCCGGTGCGCGCGATTTCGGCGCGGCCCTTGGCCTTGTGCGTGCCCTGCTGCTTCTTGGCCAGCTGCCAGCGCACGACGCGCTGCAGGATGTCCTCGCGGGGATCAAGGCCGAAAATCTCCTCGGAGAGTTTCACCTTGCCGGCGTCCTTGCCGCCTAGCGTTGTGATCTTGAGATCCATTATTCCGCTCCCTCTGTGGCCGGAGCCTCGTTCTTAGCAACGGCACGGATCGCGGCGGGCTTCGGCGCATTGGCCGGCAGCGCCACCTTGGCCGCGTCGCGGACCAGGATCCATGCGCCCTTCGATCCGGGAACCGCACCGCGGATCAGGATCAGGCCGCGATCGGCGTCGGTCGAGACGATCTCGACATTCTGCGTGGTGACGCGGGTGTCGCCCATGTGGCCAGCCATATGCTTGCCCTTGAACACTTTGCCCGGGTCCTGACGCTGGCCGGTCGAACCGTGCGTACGGTGCGAAACCGAGTTACCGTGCGTCGCGCGGCCACCACCCATGTGGTGACGCTTGATGACGCCCTGGAAACCCTTGCCGATCGTCGTGCCCGTCACATCGACCTTCTGGCCGGCGACGAAGTGCTCGACGGTGATCTCGGCGCCAACATCGATCATGTTGTCGGCGGAGACGCGGAACTCGGCGACCTTAGCCTTCGGCTCGACGGAAGCGGTCGCGAAATGGCCGCGCAGCGCCTTCGACGTGTTCTTCACCTTGGCGAGGCCAACGCCGAGCTGAACGGCGGTGTAGCCATTCTTCTCCTGCGTGCGCTGCGCCACGACCTGGCAGTTCTCCATCTGGAGAACGGTGACGGGAACATGTTCCCCGGCATCGTTGTAGATGCGGGTCATTCCCACCTTCTTTGCAATCACACCTGAACGCATCGGTTCAATTCCTTTAGAGTTCCGGGCCAGGGGCACCGCCCCTTACCGCGCTCTCATTCCCTTAGAGCTTGATCTCGACGTCGACGCCGGCGGCCAGATCGAGCTTCATCAAAGCATCGACGGTCTGCGGGGTCGGATCGACGATGTCGAGCAGACGCTTGTGCGTGCGCATCTCGAACTGCTCGCGGCTCTTCTTGTCGACGTGAGGCGACCGGTTGACCGTGAACTTTTCGATCCGCGTCGGCAGCGGAATGGGGCCGCGGACGTTTGCACCGGTACGCTTGGCCGTCGACACGATTTCCTTCGTCGAGGCGTCGAGCACGCGGTGATCAAACGCCTTCAGGCGGATGCGGATATTCTGTCCGTTCATGCGTCACTTCCTTGTTCTGGCGCGGCGCGGGCAACTCCCGCGCCCGCGACAGATCGGTTTAAGTCCAAATTACTCTTTGATGGTGACGACGATGCCGGCACCGACGGTGCGGCCGCCTTCACGGATGGCGAAGCGCAGCTTCTCTTCCATGGCGATCGGCACGATCAGCTCGACATCGACCGTGATGTTGTCGCCGGGCATCACCATCTCGGTGCCTTCCGGCAGCGACACGATGCCGGTCACGTCCGTGGTGCGGAAGTAGAACTGCGGACGGTAGTTGGTGAAGAACGGCGTGTGACGGCCACCTTCGTCCTTGGTCAGGATGTAGGCTTCGGCCACGAACTTCTTGTGCGGCTTCACCGTGCCCGGCTTGGCCAGAACCTGGCCGCGCTCGACACCTTCACGGTCAACGCCGCGCAACAGCGCGCCGATGTTGTCGCCGGCCTGGCCCTGGTCGAGCAGCTTGCGGAACATCTCCACGCCCGTGCAGGTCGTCTTGGTCGTCGGACGGATGCCGATGATCTCCAGCTCCTCGCCGACCTTGACCACGCCGCGCTCGACGCGGCCGGTCACCACCGTGCCGCGGCCCGAAATCGAGAACACGTCCTCGATCGGCATCAGGAACGGCTTGTCGAGCGGACGAACCGGGGTCGGGATGTAGGCGTCGACCTGAGCCATCAGCTCGCGGATCGCGTCCTCGCCGATGGTCTTGTTCGAATCCTCAAGCGCGGCCAGTGCCGAACCCTTGACGATCGGAATGTCGTCGCCGGGGAACTCATTCTTCGACAGAAGCTCGCGAACCTCGAGCTCGACCAGTTCGAGCAGCTCGGCGTCGTCGACCTGGTCGACCTTGTTCAGGAACACCACGATCGACGGCACGCCGACCTGACGGGCCAAGAGGATGTGCTCGCGGGTCTGCGGCATCGGGCCGTCGGCGGCCGACACCACCAGGATCGCGCCGTCCATCTGCGCGGCACCGGTGATCATGTTCTTCACATAGTCGGCGTGGCCGGGGCAGTCGACGTGGGCGTAGTGGCGGTTGGCCGTCTCGTATTCGACGTGCGCCGTCGAGATCGTGATGCCGCGCGCCTTCTCCTCGGGCGCCGCATCGATCTGGTCATAGCGCTTGTATTCGCCAAAATACTTCGTGATCGCCGCCGTCAGCGACGTCTTGCCATGATCGACGTGACCGATCGTGCCGATGTTCACATGAGGCTTAGTGCGCTCGAATTTACCTTTTGCCATGTGATGTCTCCATTTCCTGCTCGCCCGTGCGGGCTTTGAATTGCGTTACCGCGGCAGCTCTTTCGAGTTACGCGTATTTCTTCTGGACTTCCTGGGCGACCGCGGTCGGGACCGGCTCGTAGTGATCGAACTGCATCGTGTAGGCCGCGCGGCCCTGGCTCATCGAGCGCAGGTTGTCGACGTACTTGAACATATTGGCGAGCGGCACCATCGCGTTGATGACGACAGCTACGCCGCGCGCTTCCTGGCCCTGGATCTGGCCACGACGGCCGTTCAGATCGCCAATGACGCTGCCGACATAATCTTCCGGCGTCACGACCTCGACCTTCATGATCGGCTCGAGCAGCTGCACGCCAAGCTTGGGTGCCGCTTCACGGAAACACGCACGGGACGCGATTTCGAAGGCCAGAACCGAGGAGTCGACGTCGTGGTAGGCGCCGTCGATGAGCGTCGCCCTGACGCCGATCATCGGGAAGCCCGCGAACGGACCGGCGCCCATGACGCTCTGGATGCCCTTTTCGACGCCCGGGATGTATTCCTTCGGCACCGCGCCGCCGACGATCTTGGACTCGAACACGAAGTCCTCGCCTTCCGCATTCGGCTCGAACACAACCTTGACGCGGGCGAACTGACCGGTACCGCCGGTCTGCTTCTTGTGCGTGTAGTCCTGCTCAAACCTGCGGGTGATCGTCTCGCGATAAGCCACCTGCGGAGCGCCGACATTGGCTTCCACCTTGAACTCGCGACGCATGCGGTCGACGATGATGTCGAGGTGCAGCTCGCCCATACCGGAGATGATGGTCTGGCCGCTTTCCTCGTCGGTCTTGACGCGGAAAGACGGATCCTCGGCAGCCAGGCGATGAAGGGCGAGGCCCATCTTCTCCTGGTCGTTCTTGGTCTTCGGCTCGATGGCGATCTGGATGACCGGATCGGGGAATTCCATGCGCTCGAGGATGACCGGATGCAGCGGATCGCACAGCGTGTCGCCGGTGGTCGTGTCCTTCAGGCCAGCCAGAGCGACGATGTCGCCGGCGAAAGCTTCTTCGACGTCGGCGCGCGAATTCGCATGCATCTGCAGCATGCGGCCGATGCGCTCCTTCTTGCCCTTGACGGTGTTGTCGACCGAGATGCCCTTGGTGAGCTTGCCCGAATAGATGCGGGCGAAGGTCAACGACCCGACGAACGGGTCGTTCATGATCTTGAAGGCGAGCATCGACAGCGGCTCGTTATCGTCCGCATGACGCTCGATCTCGGCATCGGTCTTGGCGTCCACACCCTTGATGGCGGGCACGTCGGCGGGCGACGGCAGGTATTCGACAACGGCGTCGAGCAGCGGCTGCACGCCCTTGTTCTTGAAGGCCGAGCCGCAGAACATCGGGTAGAACTTGACCGCGATCGTGCCCTTGCGGATCAGCGAACGGATCTCGTCATTCGACGGCATCTTGCCTTCGAGGTAGTTCTCGAGAGCCGTCTCGTCCATTTCGACGGCGGCTTCGATCATCTTCTCGCGGTATTCCTCGGCACGGGCCTTGAGGTCTTCCGGGATCTCGACGACGTCCCAGGCAGCGCCCAGCGTCTCGTCGCGCCAGACAAGCGCATTCATTTCCACGAGATCGACGACGCCCTTGAAGTCGATCTCGGCGCCGATCGGCAGCTGCATGACGACAGCCTGCGCACCGAGGCGCGAGCCGATCATCTCGACCGAGCGGTAGAAGTCGGCGCCGATCTTGTCCATCTTGTTGCAGAAGATCATGCGCGGAACTTTGTACTTGTCGGCCTGGCGCCAGACCGTTTCCGTCTGCGGCTCAACACCGGCGTTGGCGTCGAGCAGCGCGATGGCGCCGTCGAGCACGCGCAGCGAACGCTCGACTTCAATGGTGAAGTCGACGTGTCCGGGGGTGTCGATGATGTTGAAGCGGTGCATCTTGCCGTCGCGACCCTTCCAGAAGGTCGTGGTCGCGGCGGACGTGATGGTGATGCCGCGCTCCTGCTCCTGCTCCATCCAATCCATGGTGGCAGCGCCGTCGTGGACTTCGCCGATCTTGTGCGACTTGCCCGTATAATAGAGGACGCGCTCGGTGGTCGTCGTCTTGCCGGCGTCAATATGCGCCATGATACCGAAATTGCGGTAATCTTCGATTTTGTATTCGCGGGCCATCGTAGCTGCCTCTCAGTCTCGTTCGCGCTTTACCAGCGGTAGTGCGCGAAAGCGCGGTTGGCTTCAGCCATCTTGTGGGTGTCTTCACGCTTCTTGACGGCCGTGCCGCGGTTGTTGGCCGCGTCCATCAGCTCGCCAGAGAGGCGGTCGACCATCGTGGTCTCGTTGCGGTTGCGCGCGGCGGCGATCAGCCAACGGATGGCCAACGCCTGACGACGCTCGGGGCGCACATCGACCGGAACCTGGTAGGTCGCACCGCCGACGCGGCGCGAACGCACTTCCACATGCGGCGCGACATTGTCGAGCGCCTGATGGAAGACGGTGACCGGCTCCTGCTTGGTCTTCGACTGAACCTGGTCGAGCGCGCCGTAGACGATGGTCTCGGCAACCGACTTCTTGCCGTCATACATGACGGCGTTCATGAACTTGGTGACGATCAGATCGCCGAACTTCGGATCCGGGTTGATCTCACGCTTTTCTGCACTGTGACGACGCGACATGGCTTTTGTCTCTCAATCTCGTAGCCCGACGCATTGGAGCGCCAGAGCCGGAAAATCTTACTTCGGACGCCTTACTTCGGACGCTTGGCGCCGTACTTCGAACGGCGCTGCTTGCGGTTCTTCACGCCCTGCGTGTCGAGCACGCCGCGGATGATGTGGTAGCGAACGCCCGGAAGATCCTTGACGCGGCCGCCGCGGATCATCACCACGGAGTGTTCCTGAAGGTTGTGACCTTCGCCGGGGATGTAACCGATCACTTCAAAACCATTGGTCAGGCGGATCTTGGCCACCTTGCGCAGCGCCGAGTTCGGCTTCTTCGGCGTCGTCGTGTAGACGCGCGTGCAGACGCCCCGCTTCTGCGGGTTCTGCTGCATGGCCGGGACCTTGTTGCGCTTCACCGGCGCAATGCGCGGCTTGCGGATCAGCTGGTTGACGGTAGGCATTAAACCCTCTTGTCTCTCAATTCCGTGTCTCGCCCGGTCAGGGCCGCTCAAAGCGTCATTTCCATACGCAAATTCGGGCCACAAACCGCGCCTCGCGGTCTTGCCCGAACAAATGGCAGAGGAAGCGGAAGCCGCTTCGTGCACGCCGGAAATGTCTTTTCGCTCGTAAAACGAACCCTGTTTGAGGCAAACTCCAAAGCGTGTCGCTTCGGAAAGGAGAGCCTCACATCGGTTCTGACTGGCCGGCTTCTACTCGTAAGCCCGCGAACCGTCAACCCCGGCGTGGCAAATATTGCATCGAAGCCGAGGCTTGGCAGCCATGCGAAAACCGCATGTAATTTTCTTTCGCCATTTTGCAATGGCAAGGAAGAAAGTGACCGGCTTTTGGCTTTTGCGCGCCCTTGCTTCATGCGAAAAGGCGGCATGAGCGACCGAAGCCCCCTCGCCATCCCTTGCAAAGAGGAATCAGCTCGTGAACGACAATGACGAACGCCCAGTGACCATCATCACCGGCCGGGTGTGGAAGCGGAAGGGCGGCAAAGTGGAAGGCGTGCATGTCATGCTGGTCGCACCCGACGACGATTCGGCTGTGCGCAAAGCGCTCGAATCGCTCGCGGCTGAGGGTTACGCCGAGGCCGAGCTCGACCAGATCGGTGACATGGACGGCGTGCCCGACGACGAGCCGCATCTGTCAGCCTATCAAGGCGCGCTCGAAGGCGAAGTGTCGATCGTGACCTTCGAGGAGCCGATCTGAGAATCAGGCACCCCTCGCCTTTCGAATCGCCGCCAGCCCCTTCCGGCGAAAGAAAAAAGTTGGGCGCTGCAGTCCGGCAAAGCTGGGACTGACCGTCCACCGCTGGCTTGTTCGGGGCAAGTGTTCTGATAAGAAGCGCTGATCATCACCCAACAGACGGAGCGACCGTGTCCCAGCCCATCAAGATTGGCATCGTCGGCGTCGGCAAGATCGTCCGCGACCAGCACCTGCCGGCCCTGGCGAAAGACCAGGATTACCGACTGACCGCCGCCGCCAGCCGGCATGGCAAGGTCGACGGCATCCCGAATTTTCCTGCCATCGAGGCGATGCTCGACGCGGTGCCGGAACTGGACGCCGTCTCGCTCTGCATGCCGCCGCAATTCCGCTACGATGCCGCGCGCACCGCGCTCGAGGCCAAGAAGCATGTCTTCCTGGAAAAGCCTCCCGGCGCCACGGTCAGCGAGGTCGAGGACCTGAAGGCGCTGGCGGCGAGACAGGGCGTTACCCTCTTCGCCAGCTGGCATTCACGCTATGCGCCGGCGGTGGAGGAAGCGCGGAGCTTTCTCGCATCGACCCGGATCCGCTCGGCGGCGATCGTCTGGAAGGAAGACGTGCGCCGCTGGCACCCGAACCAGGACTGGATCTGGCAGCCAGGCGGCTTCGGCGTCTTCGATCCCGGCATCAACGCGCTGTCGATCGCGACCCACATCCTGCCGGCGATGTTCATCACCTCGGCGGTTCTCGATTTCCCCGAAAACCGGGCCGCCCCAGTCGCCGCGCAAGTCGCCTTCCGCACTTCGAACGGATTGCCGGTGACGATGGAACTCGACTGGCTGCAGACCGGGCCGCAAAGCTGGGACATCCTGGCCGACACGGATGCCGGCAAGATGGTGCTCTCGGGCGGCGGCTCTAAGCTCGCCATCGATGGCAAGGTGGTCCACGAAGAGCCGGAAGCCGAATACCCGATGCTCTACAAGCGCTTCGCCGAGATCGTGCGTGCAGGCGCCTCGGATGTCGACCTCGCGCCGCTGCAGCATGTCGCCGATGCCTTCATGCTGGGCAAGCGCAATGTGGTCGAGGCGTTCTTCGACTGATTTGTGCACCGCGACGGGATCGCGGACATGGCTTGAATGCTCGTGCCAGGTCGACCCCCACTCCGTCTCGGCTACGCCGAGCCACCTCTCCCCCGATCGACGGGGTAGAGGAAGGGCGCGAACCTATTGCAGCCAACGCTCGTCGATGCGGCTTCCCTCTGGGATCATTCGACGATCGCGATCGCAAAACCGTCATAGCCCTTGGCACCGACGGTCTGGATGGCGGTTCCGTCCAGCCGCCTGTCGCCGCCGATGAAGGAGAAGGCGGCGCGTGCACCTTCGACATTGGGATCACGACCGTCCTCATCGAGCACCGCGCCGTCACGGATGACGTTGTCACAGACGATGACGGTTCCTGAGCGCGACAGCCGCATCGCCCATGACAGATAGTTCGGATTGTTCGGCTTGTCGGCGTCGATGAAGATGAGGTCGAACGGGCCGGCATTTTCGGCGCTCAGCGCGGCAAGCGATTGAAGCGCTGGCCCGACCCGCAGGTCGACCCGCTCCGACACCCCTGCAAGCTCAAAATTCGACCGCGCGACCTTGGCGTGATGCGGGTCGAGTTCAAGCGTCACGATCTTGCCGTCGGCAGGCAGTGCGCGCGCCATCCAAATCGTCGAATAGCCGCCCAGCGTACCGATCTCGAGGATCTTCCTTGCCCCTTTCATGCGCGCCAGAATTGAAAGCAGCTTGCCTTGCGCCGGCGACACGTCGATCGCAGGCAGGCCCTGGTCATGATTGGCCGCCAGAACGGCGTCGAGGGCGGGATCTGCCTCGAACAGGGCATCGACGATGTAGTCGTCGACAGCAGCCCAGGTCTTCTTGCTCATCGTTTTAATCTCCGATCCATTGAAAGCCAAAACGCGAAAGGATGCCGCTAGGCACCACGGGCGAAAAGCTGCCATGAATATGAATACCCAACATCAAACCCCGAACAAACAAAAAGGCCGCCGGGTTGCCCCGACGGCCTTGTTGCCTGAGATTTCCAAGAGCGGTTCAAGAAAACGATGAACCGCTCTATCCTTATTTTGGCAATTCCGGACGGAAAACCGTTTTACACTTTTCCTGGAATTGCTGCCGCCGCGCTTACTGCGCGGCGGTTGTCATGTCGGCCAGCATCGGCTCGGCGACTTCCACACCGGAGGCCTTGCGGCGCTCGTCGATGATGAGTTCGTCGCGCGAGGTGGCGATGCGCCGGATCTGGCTCATCGTGCCGCCGGTACCGGCCGGGATCAGCCGGCCGACGATGACGTTTTCCTTCAAGCCCTGCAGCATGTCGGTCTTGCCGGCAACCGCGGCTTCCGTCAGCACCCTGGTCGTCTCCTGGAAGGAGGCGGCCGAGATGAAGGACGGCGTCTGCAGCGAGGCCTTGGTGATGCCGAGCAGCACCGGCTGACCTTCGGCCGGCTTCTTGCCGTCCTCGATCAGGCGCTCGTTGACCTCTTCCAGCTCGATCACGTCGACGTGGTCGCCCGGAATGTAGGTCGAGTCGCCCTGCGTGGTGATCTCGACCTTCTGCAGCATCTGGCGAACGATCACCTCGATGTGCTTGTCGTTGATCGACACGCCCTGCAGGCGGTAGACCTCCTGGATTTCGTTGACGAGGTAGGAAGCAAGTGCCTCCACGCCCTTGATCGCCAGGATGTCGTGCGGCGCCGGATTGCCGTCGAGGATATAGTCGCCCTTCTCGATGACGTCGCCGTCCTGGAGATGGAACGGCTTGCCCTTCGGGATCAGGTATTCGACCGGCTCGAGCGTCGAGTCATGCGGCTCGATGATGATGCGGCGCTTGTTCTTGTAGTCGCGGCCGAAGCGGATCGTGCCATCGATCTCGGCGATGATGGCGTGATCCTTCGGACGGCGGGCCTCGAACAGTTCGGCAACACGCGGCAGACCGCCGGTGATGTCCTTGGTCTTGGCGCTTTCCATCGGGATACGCGCCAGGACGTCGCCGGGGCGAACCTGCGCACCCGGCTCGACCGAGAGAATGGCCTCGACCGAGAGCAGGAAGCGGGCGTCGCCACCCTTCGACAGCTTGCCGACCTTGCCCTTGGCGTCCAGGATCGCAATCGCCGGCTTGAGGTCGTTGCCGCGTGGCGTCGAACGCCAGTCGATGACCTCACGCTTGGTGATGCCGGTCGATTCGTCGGCCGTTTCCTGGACGGAAATGCCGTCGACCAGATCCTCGTACGACACCTTGCCCTCGATTTCGGTGAGGACCGGGCGGGTATAGGGATCCCACTCGGCGATACGCTGGCCGCGCTTCACCTTGTCGCCATCGTCCACGAAGATACGCGAACCATAGGTGACGCGGTGCGTGGCGCGCTCCTTGCCGGCTTCGTCGAGGATCAGCACCGCCATGTTGCGGCCCATGACCATCTGCTGGCCGTCGGAGTTGCGCACCACGTTGCGGTTGCGGATCTCGACCTTGCCCTCGTAGGAGGCTTCAAGGAACGAGCTGTCCACCACCTGCGCGGTACCGCCCATGTGGAAGGTGCGCATGGTGAGCTGGGTGCCCGGCTCACCGATCGACTGCGCCGCGATGACGCCGACGGCTTCACCCTGGTTGACCGGGGTGCCGCGGGCCAGATCGCGTCCGTAGCAGACCGCGCACACGCCAACCCTGACCTCGCAGGTCAGTGCCGAGCGGATGCGGACCGACTGGACGCCGGCCTTTTCGATCTGCTCCACGTCACGCTCGTCCATCAGCGTTCCGGCCTTGACCAGCAGGTCGCCGGTCACCGGATGGTTGATATCGTCGAGCGAGGTGCGGCCCAGCACGCGCTGGCCGACCGAAGCGACAACCTGACCGGCATCGACGATCGGCTGCATGGTGAGGCCCTTGTCGGTGCCGCAATCCACGGAGTTGACGATGCAGTCCTGTGCCACGTCGACGAGACGACGGGTGAGGTAACCCGAGTTCGCCGTCTTCAAGGCGGTGTCGGCCAGACCCTTGCGGGCGCCATGGGTCGAGTTGAAGTACTCGAGCACGGTCAGGCCTTCCTTGAAGTTCGAGATGATCGGCGTCTCGATGATTTCACCCGACGGCTTG
This sequence comes from Mesorhizobium opportunistum WSM2075, assembly GCF_000176035.2. Lineage (NCBI taxonomy): Bacteria > Pseudomonadati > Pseudomonadota > Alphaproteobacteria > Hyphomicrobiales > Phyllobacteriaceae > Mesorhizobium > Mesorhizobium opportunistum. Next base: position 4,754,379 of record NC_015675.1, read on the forward strand.
GCCATCAGGCCGCGCATGCCGGCGAGCTGGCGCATCTGCGTGGGCGAGCCACGCGCACCGGAGTGCGACATCATGTAGATCGAGTTCATCGGCTTCTGACGGCCATTGTCCTCGAACTCCACGGCCTTGATGCGGGCCATCATTTCGTCGGCGACCTTTTCCGAGCACTTGGCCCACGCGTCGACGACCTTGTTGTACTTCTCGCCCTGGGTGATCAGGCCGTCATTGTACTGCTGCTCGTATTCCTTGGCCAAAGCCTCGGTGTCCGACACCAGCTTGATCTTGGAGTCCGGGATCAGCATGTCGTCCTTGCCGAACGAAATGCCGGCACGGCAGGCGTGGGCGAAACCGAGCGCCATGATGCGATCGCAGAAAATGACCGTCTCCTTCTGACCGCAATGGCGGTAGACGGTGTCGATCATCTTGGAGATGTTCTTCTTGGTCATCTCCTGGTTTGCGGTCTCGTACGGCACATTGACGTTCTTCGGCAGAAGCTCGCCGATGATCATGCGGCCAGGCGTAGTGTCGTGGATCTTCGACACGACCTTGCCTTCGGCGTCGACCGTGCGGAAGCGGCCCTTGATCTTGGCGTGCAGCGTCACCGCCTTGGTCTCGAGCGCGTGCTGGAGTTCGCCCATGTCGGCAAACACCATGCCCTCGCCCGGCTCGTTCTGGTTGACGATCGAGAGATAGTAGAGACCCAGAACCATGTCCTGCGACGGCACGATGATCGGCGCGCCGGAAGCCGGGTGCAGGATGTTGTTGGTCGACATCATCAGCACGCGGGCTTCAAGCTGCGCTTCCAGGGACAGCGGCACGTGGACCGCCATCTGGTCGCCGTCGAAGTCGGCGTTGAAGGCCGTGCAGACCAGCGGATGCAGCTGGATCGCCTTGCCTTCGATCAGGATCGGCTCGAACGCCTGGATGCCGAGGCGGTGCAGCGTCGGCGCGCGGTTCAGCAGCACGGGATGCTCGCGGATGACCTCGTCGAGGATATCCCAGACCTCCGGACGCTCCTTCTCGACCAGCTTCTTCGCCTGCTTGACGGTCGAGGAGTAACCCTTGGCGTCGAGACGGGCGTAGATGAAGGGCTTGAACAGTTCGAGCGCCATCTTCTTCGGCAGGCCGCACTGGTGCAGCTTGAGCTCCGGACCGGTCACGATGACCGAACGGCCGGAATAGTCGACGCGCTTGCCGAGCAGGTTCTGGCGGAACCGGCCCTGCTTGCCCTTGAGCATGTCGGACAGCGACTTCAGCGGACGCTTGTTGGCGCCTGTGATGACGCGGCCGCGACGGCCATTGTCGAACAGCGCATCGACGGCTTCCTGCAGCATGCGCTTTTCATTGCGCACGATGATGCCCGGTGCCCGCAGCTCGATCAGCCGCTTCAGACGGTTGTTGCGGTTGATGACGCGGCGATAGAGGTCGTTCAGGTCGGACGTGGCGAAACGGCCACCGTCCAGCGGGACGAGCGGACGCAGGTCCGGCGGGATCACCGGAACCACCTTCATGATCATCCATTCCGGACGGTTGCCGGATTCCATGAAGTTCTCGACGACCTTAAGCCGCTTCAGATACTTCTTCTGCTTCAGCTCGGACGTGGTCGAAGCCAGTTCCGAACGCAGGTCGCCGGCGATCTTCTCCAGGTCCATGCCGGCCAGGAGGTCGTGGATGGCCTCGGCGCCGATCATGGCGGTAAAACTATCCTCGCCATACTCGTCGACGGCGATCATGTACTCTTCCTCGCTGAGCAGCTGGTGCTCCTTCAGCGCGGTGAGGCCAGGCTCGGTGACGATGTAGTTCTCGAAGTACAGGACCCGCTCGATGTCCTTCAGGGTCATGTCGAGCAGCGTGCCGATGCGCGAGGGCAGCGACTTCAGGAACCAGATATGGGCGACGGGAGCGGCGAGCTCGATATGGCCCATGCGCTCGCGGCGAACGCGCGACAGCGTGACTTCGACGCCGCACTTTTCGCAGATGACGCCCTTGTACTTCATGCGCTTGTACTTGCCGCACAGGCACTCGTAGTCCTTGATCGGGCCAAAAATGCGCGCGCAGAACAGACCGTCACGCTCCGGCTTGAAGGTGCGGTAGTTGATGGTCTCCGGCTTCTTGATCTCGCCGAACGACCAGGACAGAATCTTCTCAGGGCTGGCAAGCGAGATCCGGATGGAATCGAACACCTGCGCAGGCGCCTGCGGATTGAAGAGATTCATGACCTCTTGGTTCATGCCGTTCTCCTTTTCGGGGTCCTCGAAAACCCCTTGCATCTAACGCGGACCAAACGCCCGCCGTCTTTGTCGGCCACTGGCCGTCGAATTTGGTAGGCGCGTCGCAAGCTTCCGCGACGCGCCATGTCTTGGTCTTACTCGACCGCGCCCCTATTCGGCAGCATCGGGCAGCCGGATCGGGTTGTCGTCGAGCTTGGTGTTCTCCAGCTCGACATTGAGGCCGAGAGACCGCATTTCCTTGACGAGCACGTTGAAGCTCTCCGGGATGCCGGCCTCGAAGGTGTCGTCGCCGCGGACGATCGCCTCGTAGACCTTGGTACGGCCGGCGACGTCGTCCGACTTCACCGTCAGCATTTCCTGCAGCGTGTAGGCGGCGCCATAGGCTTCCAGCGCCCAGACCTCCATCTCGCCGAAGCGCTGGCCACCGAACTGCGCCTTGCCGCCCAGCGGTTGCTGGGTGACGAGCGAGTACGGACCGATCGAACGCGCGTGGATCTTGTCGTCCACCAGGTGGTGAAGCTTGAGCATGTAGATATAGCCCATCGTCACCTTGCGATCGAACGGCTCGCCGGTGCGTCCGTCATAGAGCTGCGACTGACCGCTGGTATGCAGGCCCGCCTGCTCCAGCATGATGTTGATGTCAGCCTCGTGCGCGCCGTCGAACACCGGGGTCGCGATCGAGACGCCGCGACGCATCTGCTCGCTGAGGCGAACAATGCTCTCGTCGTCATACTCGCGGACCGGCTCGTTGCGGTCGTTGGCCGGCATGAAGCTCTCGAGCGTCTTGCGCAGCGGCTTGATATCACCGGCCGCCTTATACGTGTCGATCAGCTCGCCGATCTTCCTGCCCATGCCCGCACAAGCCCAGCCCAGATGCGTTTCCAGGATCTGACCGACATTCATGCGGCTCGGCACACCCAGCGGGTTGAGCACGATATCGGCATGCGTGCCGTCCTCGAGGAAAGGCATGTCCTCGACCGGAACGATGCGCGACACGACACCCTTGTTGCCGTGACGGCCGGCCATCTTGTCGCCCGGCTGCATCTTGCGCTTCACGGCCACGAAGACCTTGACCATCTTCATGACGCCCGGAGGCATTTCATCGCCGCGCTGCACCTTCTCGACCTTGTCCATGAAGCGCTGCTCGAGCGCCTTCTTGGAGTCGTCGTACTGGCCACGCAGGGCTTCCAGTTCGCTCTGGAGCTTTTCGTTCTCCACGGCAAACTGCCACCACTGCGAACGCGGATACTCGTCGAGCGTGTCCTTGGACAGCGTCGAGCCCTTCTTGAAGCCCTTCGGTCCAGCAATCGCTTCCTTGCCGACGAGCACGTCGGAAAGACGCGCGTAGACGTTGCGGTCCAGGATGGCCTGTTCGTCGTCACGGTCCTTGGCGAGGCGTTCGATCTCCTCGCGTTCGATCGCCATGGCGCGCTCGTCCTTCTCCACACCGTGGCGATTGAACACGCGCACCTCGACGACGGTGCCGAAGGTGCCCGGAGGCATGCGCATCGAGGTGTCGCGCACGTCGGAGGCCTTTTCACCGAAGATGGCGCGCAGAAGCTTCTCTTCCGGCGTCATCGGGCTTTCGCCCTTCGGCGTGATCTTGCCGACCAGGATATCGCCAGGCTGCACTTCCGCGCCGATGTAGACGATGCCGGCTTCGTCGAGGTTCTTCAGCGCTTCTTCCGAAACGTTCGGAATGTCGCGCGTGATTTCCTCCGGACCGAGCTTGGTATCGCGCGCCATGACCTCGAACTCCTCGATGTGGATCGAAGTGAAGACGTCGTCGGCGACGATGCGCTCGGAGAGCAGGATCGAGTCCTCGTAGTTGTAGCCGTTCCACGGCATGAACGCGACCAGCACGTTGCGGCCGAGCGCCAGATCGCCGAGCTCGGTCGAGGGACCGTCGGCGATGATGTCGCCCTTGTTGACCCGGTCACCCATGCGCACCAGCGGACGCTGGTTGATACAGGTGTTCTGGTTCGAACGCTGGAACTTCATCAACCGGTAGATGTCGACGCCGGACTTGCCCGGATCGAGATCCTCGGTGGCGCGAATGACGATACGCGTCGCGTCCACCTGGTCGACGATGCCGCCGCGGCGGGCGCCGATGGCGGCGCCGGAGTCACGGGCGACGATCGGCTCCATGCCGGTGCCGACGAACGGCGCTTCGGCGCGCACCAGCGGCACGGCCTGACGCTGCATGTTCGAGCCCATCAGAGCGCGGTTGGCGTCGTCGTTTTCCAGGAACGGGATCAGGGCCGCGGCCACCGACACCATCTGCTTCGGCGACACGTCCATCAAGTCGACGTTTTCGCGCGGCGCCATCATCACTTCGCCGGCGCTGCGGCAAATGACGAACTCGTCGACGAAGCCGCCATTCTTGTCGAGCTCGGCGTTGGCCTGCGCGACGTGGTGCTTGGCTTCTTCCATCGCCGAGAGATAGACGACGTCATTGGTCAGCTTGCCGTCGACGATCTTGCGGTACGGGCTCTCGATGAAGCCGTACTTGTTGACACGTGCGAAAGTGGCCAGCGAGTTGATCAGACCGATATTCGGGCCTTCCGGCGTCTCGATCGGGCAGATGCGGCCGTAATGCGTCGGGTGCACGTCGCGCACCTCGAAGCCGGCGCGCTCGCGGGTCAGACCGCCCGGTCCAAGCGCCGACAGGCGACGCTTGTGGGTGATCTCCGACAGCGGGTTGGTCTGGTCCATGAACTGCGACAGCTGCGAGGAACCGAAGAACTCGCGCACGGCGGCGGCCGCCGGCTTGGCGTTGATCAGGTCCTGCGGCATCACCGTGTCGATCTCGATCGAGGACATACGCTCCTTGATCGCGCGCTCCATACGCAGCAGGCCGACGCGGTACTGGTTCTCCATCAGCTCGCCGACCGAGCGCACGCGGCGATTGCCGAGATTGTCGATGTCGTCGATCTCGCCCTTGCCGTCGCGCAGTTCGACAAGCGTCCTGACCACGGCCAGGATGTCGTCCTTGCGCAGGACGCGCACGGTGTCCTCGGCCTTGAGTTCGAGGCGCATGTTCATCTTGACGCGGCCGACGGCCGACAGATCATAGCGCTCGCTGTCGAAGAACAGCGAGTTGAACATGGCTTCGGCGGTCTCGAGCGTCGGCGGCTCGCCGGGGCGCATGACACGATAGATGTCGAACAGCGCGTCCTGGCGGCTTTCGTTCTTGTCGACGTTGAGCGTGTTGCGGATATAGGCGCCGACATTGACATGGTCGATGTCGAGGACCTTGATCTCGTTCTCGCCCGTGCCGAGAAGCACTTTGAGAGTCTTTTCATCGATCTCGTCACCGGCTTCGAGGAAGATCTCGCCGGTTGCGTAGTTGACGATGTCCTCGGCCAGGTAGTTGCCGAGCAGATCCTCGTCGGTCGCCTTGATCGCCTTGAGACCCTTTTCGCCAAGCGCTCTGGCCTGACGGGCGGTGATCTTCTTGCCGGCTTCGACAACGACCTCGCCCGTATCAGCGTCGACCAGGTCGCCGACGGCCTTGAGGCCGCGGAAACGCTCGACGTTGAACGGAATGCGCCAGTGGTCGCCGGCGCGCTTGTAGGTGATCTTGTTGTAGAAGGTCGACAGGATCTCTTCGCCGTCCATGCCGAGTGCCATCAGCAGCGACGTCACCGGAATCTTGCGGCGGCGGTCGATACGGGCGTGCACGACGTCCTTGGAATCGAACTCGATGTCGAGCCACGAGCCGCGATAGGGAATGACGCGCGCGGCAAACAGAAGCTTGCCCGACGAGTGCGACTTGCCCTTGTCATGGTCGAAGAAGACGCCCGGCGAACGGTGCATCTGCGAGACGATGACGCGCTCGGTGCCGTTGACGATGAAGGTGCCGTTCAAGGTCATGAGCGGCATGTCGCCCATGTAGACGTCCTGCTCCTTGATGTCCTTGATCGACTTGGCGCCGGTATCCTCGTCGATATCGAACACGATGAGGCGCAGCGTCACCTTCAGCGGCGCGGCATAGGTCAGGTCGCGCTGACGGCATTCGTCAACGTCGAATTTCGGTCCTTCGAACTCGTACTTCACGAACTCCAGCATCGAGGAGCCAGAAAAATCGGAGATCGGGAAGACCGACTTGAAAACGGCCTGCAGTCCCTCGTCCGGACGTCCGCCCTTGGGCTCGTCCACCATCAGGAACTGGTCATAGGATGCCTTTTGAACCTCGATCAGGTTCGGCATCTCCGCAACTTCCGGGATCTTTCCGAAGAACTTGCGTACGCGTCTGCGGCCATTGAAAGTCTGGGTCTGGGCCATCGTCGCTCCTTAGCTCTAAACTCGGGACGAGCCTCGCCGCGGCTCGCCTTGCATACCGAGCCGCCTGGGCGGCGGCCCTCTGTCTGTTCTCCGGCAGCCACAACCAATTGCTTGGCGGCGGCCGGCCGAAACGGGAGAAAACCCGTTTCCTGAAGGCCTGTTCGGGCCCTCAGGAAAGAGGTTCTCGTACATCTCGCGTTACGCGTCCTCCCCTCCAGGTGAGGGGAGTGGCGGACGGCGCGAGGCCGCCCGCCGCTTTTACGCTTACTTCAGGTCGACCTTGGCGCCGGCTGCTTCCAGCTGGGCCTTGAACTTGTCAGCGTCGGCCTTGGAAACGCCTTCCTTGACCGGCTTCGGAGCCGCTTCGACCAGATCCTTGGCTTCCTTGAGGCCAAGACCGGTGATGGCGCGGACTTCCTTGATGACGTTGATCTTCTGAGCGCCAGCGTCGGTGAGGACGACGTCGAATTCCGTCTTTTCCTCGACCGGAGCAGCGGCAGCAGCAGCGCCGCCAGCAGCGGCAACCGCCACCGGAGCAGCAGCCGAAACGCCCCACTTTTCTTCCAGAAGCTTCGACAGCTCGGCCGCCTCGAGGACGGTCAGCTTCGAAAGGTCGTCTACGATCTTTGCGAGATCAGCCATTGTTGTATTCCTTCATAAGGTTCGAACGTGTGTTTGTGATAGCGAGGAACGGCCTCATGCCGCCTCGTCCTTCCGGGCGTAAGCGCCGATGACGCGCGCGACCGAGGCCGCTGGCGCATTGACGATCTGGGCGATCCGGGTTGCCGGCGTGGCGATCATGCCAACCAGCCTGGCGCGCAGCTCATCGAGCGACGGAAGTGTGGCGAGTGCCTTCACACCGTCGGCATTGAGCGAGGTGGTGCCCATTGCGCCGCCGAGAATGACGAGCTTGTCATTTCCCTTGGCGAAATCGGACGCGACCTTCGGCGCCGCAATCGGATCCTCCGAATAAGCAATCAGCGTCTGTCCCTTGAACAGCTCGATGATCGATGCGGAGTCCGTGCCCTGAAGAGCGATTTTGGCGAGACGGTTCTTCGCGACTTTAACGGTGCCACCGGCGGCGCGCATTTTCGACCGAAGGTCGTTCATTTGCGCGACGGTGATACCGGCATAGTGGGCCACGACCACTGAACCTGCGCTTGCAAACGCATCGTTCAGGCCCGTGACGAGTTCGCGTTTTTCCGCTCTGTCCACTGCCTATCTCCAGTTGACCCCTGCCCCTAAAATAGGACAGGCGTCGGGTTGCCTTTGCCGGCCGGGCCATCCAGTAACGGATCTCCCGAACGACGCTCGAGGATCCTGCCCCCTTTCGCCACACCGGCGGCCAAGCCGACGATGCGCAGACAAAAGGCAAACACGGTTCGAACCTTTCATTGGAGCACTTGCTCCGTTGTCAGGTCTTCACCCGTCTCATGCAGGCCCACATGAATTAAGGCTTTTGGGCCGCCTGCAATCTCGGACAGGATGTCCGGAAGCCTTTCGGCTTCCGGCACCGGGCCGCCGACACGTCGGAGGCCCGGAATTCACTTGCGGATCAGTCTCTTGGAAGACGATCCAAATGGTCGTATCAGGACGCTGCGAGCGTCGAGACGTCGAGCTTGAGGCCCGGGCCCATCGTCGAGGTGACCGACACCTTCTTGACGTAATTGCCCTTGGCGCCAGCCGGCTTTGCCTTGGTCACCGCGTCGGCGAAGGCGCGGATGTTCTCTTCCAGCGCCTTGACGTCGAACGAGACCTTGCCGACGCCGGCATGAACGATGCCGGCCTTCTCGACGCGGAACTCGACCGCGCCGCCCTTCGATGCCTTGACGGCGGCGGCGACGTCGGTGGTGACGGTGCCGACCTTCGGGTTCGGCATCATGCCGCGCGGGCCGAGCACCTTGCCGAGACGGCCGACGAGCGGCATCATGTCCGGCGTGGCGATGCAGCGATCGAAATCGATCGTGCCCTTCTGGACGATGTCGACCAGATCCTCGGCTCCGACGATGTCGGCGCCGGCGGCCTTAGCTTCCTCGGCCTTGTCGCCACGGGCAAACACGGCGACGCGAACCGAGCGGCCGGTACCGTTCGGCAGGTTGACCACGCCGCGGACCATCTGGTCGGCATGGCGCGGGTCGACGCCGAGGTTCATGGCGACTTCGATGGTCTCGTCGAACTTGACCGTGGAACGGTCCTTGAGCAGCTTCAGCGCATCACCCAGGGCGTAAGCCTTGTTGGGATCGATGCCTTCGCGGGTCTTCGATACACGCTTTGCAATCTTTGCCATGATCTCAGCCCACCACTTCCAGACCCATCGAGCGGGCGGAGCCCTCGACCATGCGCATGGCCGCTTCGACGTCGTTTGCGTTCAGATCCTTCATCTTGGCAGTCGCGATTTCGCGAACCTTGTCGCGCGAAACGGTGCCAGCCTTGACCTTGCCCGGCTCCTTCGAGCCCGACTTCAGGTTCGCTGCCTTCTTCAGGAAATAGCTCACCGGCGGCGTCTTCATGACGAAGGTGAATGACTTATCCTGATAGTAGGTGATGACGACCGGAACCGGCGATCCCTTTTCCATTTCCTGGGTCTGCGCGTTGAACGCCTTGCAGAACTCCATGATGTTGATGCCGCGCTGACCAAGCGCCGGGCCGATCGGGGGCGACGGCGTAGCCGAACCCGCGGAGACCTGGAGCTTGAGCTGGCCTGCAATTTTCTTAGCCATCTCTTTTCCTGCCTTTGTCTATGCCGGCATCCACTATCTGGGAAACCCGGCGGTTGCAGTCTGGTGGTGCGGTTCGCGCGGCCGGCTAAAGCCGCATTCGCCTCCCACCGTTCTCGAGGCCGCGCGCTTGTGCGCCGCCTCCCCCGATCGCCGACCGGCGTCGCCGGTCCAACATCGGGGATTTCGGATCAGCCCTTTTCGACCTGTCCGAATTCCAGATCGACAGGCACGGCGCGCCCGAAGATCGAAACTTCCACCTTGAGCCGAGCCCGCTCCTCGTCCACTTCCTGGACGAAACCGTTGAACGACGCGAACGGACCATCCGAAACGCGGATCGCCTCGCCGATCTCGAAGGTGACCGACGGCTTCGGCCGTTCGACGCCTTCCTGGACCTGGTTCAGGATGCGCTGCGCCTCGGCCTCGGTGATCGGCACCGGCTTGGAGTCGCCGAGAAAGCCGGTGACCTTCGGCGTGTTCTTGACCAGCGAGAACACCGCATCGGTCAAATTGGCCTTCAGGAGCACATAGCCCGGAAAGAACTTGCGCTCGGCATCGACCTTGCGGCCACGGCGAACTTCGACGACCTTCTCGGTCGGCACCACGATCTGCTCGATATCGGCGGACAGGCCCTTCTGCTTGGCCTTGTTCTCGATGTCCTCGGCGACCTTCTTTTCAAAGTTCGAATAAGCGTGGACGATGTACCAGCGCGCAGTCATTTTTAGACTTCTCCGTAATCGCCGGACTTAACGTCCAATGCCCAGAATCTGTTCGACCGCAAAGCCCATGAGCTGATCGGCGGTGAAGAAAAAGACCATCGCAATCACAGCGAAGGCCAGAACCATCACCGTCGAGATCATGGTCTCGCGACGCGACGGCCAAGTCACCTTGGCTGTCTCCGAGCGGACCTGCTGGAGAAAGACGAAAGGATTTGTGGTTTTCGAAGCCATATGCCGCCTGTCTTCAAGACCCGTTGGCCGGGCCCCCTGGATGATCCCGCTGACCGGGACTTGCCGCCTGAGCCCAGAGTCGCGCCGAATCAGCGCAACCATTTCGCCCATGCAAATCAGACGCGTAAAGCCGGCTTCCCAGCTCCACGCGTCGCGTGTCTGTTCTGTCTACATAAAACCGATTCTTGATCCACGCAAGTGGCAAGTGTCCGCTTTATGACCAAACACCGCCTCGGAACCATCCAGTCGTTCCGTCCCGGCTATGGCTGCCTTATGCCCCAATCAGGCTAATATGGCAAGCGGGTCGCCGATTTTCAAAGGCCGACCCGCAAAATATCGATGCGCGCAGGGCATTCGTGTGACGGAAACTGGCCCTTTTCAGCCGAACTACGGCCGACGGCGGGAATGGAGGCGCGGCCGCGGTTGGCAAGGCGCCACCTTATGCTCACATGCGCACAAGCAGGATAAGCGAGAATTTCGCGGATGCCATTCAATGCGGAAGGGACAGCACCGATATGGCCCGATAAGATGGTGTTCTTCACATAAGCTGGCTTCGACGGATGGCGAGGTTATTGGCGATGGCTCCGCCGAACTTGCTCGACGACGGCTCGCTCAAGATCACATTGCCTATCCCAACGGCGGCGAAGCCATTCTGAAAGCCAAATGAGTATTTCATCAGCAGCCCTGCTAGGCCTTTCGAGGGTGTCCCAATGCTATATTTCGCCTACGGATCGAACATGGACCCGCTGCAGATCGCAAAGCGCTGCCCTGGCCACCAGGTCGTGGGCATCGGCATGTTGCCGAGCCATCGGCTCTGTTTTCCGCGGCTGTCAAAGAATCGCGGGTGCGGAGTATCGTCCATAGAGCCGGTTCACGACGGGGTGGTATGGGGCGTTGTCTACCGGTTGACGCCCGATGACGTGGTCCGTCTCGATCGGGAGGAGGGATACGAAGCCAGCCGACCCGCGGGCGAGAACCGCTATAACCGGATGACGATAGTGGTGACCATGGGTGGCGAGCCCACCGAAATGCAGACCTATGTCGCTGAGCGGCAGGAAAATCCCCCTCCCCCAAATGCCGAGTATTTAGCACTGATGCGCGATGGCGGCCGGCACCATGGGTTGCCCGCCCCCTATCTCGCCATGCTCGACGCGCTGGGTGAGTATGTCGGGATCGTATCCGGTTGATCTGCCAACCGTAAAAAGGCGCTCATGATATCGCCCAAATTGTCGTCACGGCGGCAATCAAGCGGCTGCCCGGCGCTCTTGACGCGCAGCTTCCCACACTTCGCGGGCGGCGTCGGCATTCAAGGCCGCAATCCCCAAACCCACCAGCAAATCTGGCCACGCCGATCGCCATACGAAAGCCGTCATCAGCCCGGCAGCAATAATGGCAATGTTGGCGAATGCGTCATTGCGTGCCGACAGGAATGCCGCCCGCGTCAGGCTGCCGCCGTGGTGCCGGTAGGCGGCGAGCATGTAGGCACAGGAGAGATTGACCGCGAGTGCACCCAGACCTGTCAGCGACAGGGCGAAGGCTTGAGGCGGCACCGGCGCGTTGAATTTTTCCCACGCCGTCCAGAGGGTCGCCACGCCCGGCACAAGCAGGATAAGCGCCAGCGCCATGCCGACCCGCGAGCGGGCGCGCATCGACCAGCCCAGCGCGAGCAGAATGAGAAGGTTGACCGAGGCATCTTCCAGAAAGTCGATGCTGTCGGCGAACAACGACACCGATCCGATGGCGAGCGCCACGGCGAACTCGATGCCAAAATAGCTCAGGTTCAGAAGTGCGACGAGCAGGACAATACGGCGGAGCGCGCTATGGGCTTCCATATCCAAACCTTCTCACGATTTAGCATGTCCGGCCACCAGCGGTTCGCCGATTTTCCAAGGCCAGCAGCAAATATCGTTCGGATGGCCATTTTGGAAAATGGCACGGGCAGCAGGGCTCGAACCTACGACCTGCGGTTTTGGAGACCGCCGCTCTACCAACTGAGCTATGCCCGTATCGTGTGCGCCTCGGCGCAGCAGCAGGGGCTTCCTAAAAGCTTCCGCGCTGTCTGTAAAGAGCGGTTTGCAGGCAAACGCGCCTTCATCCCCTTTGCCAGAAATCGGGATAGCTGACGACCAGCCCGTCATCGTCGATCTCGAGTTCCCGCTTGAAGTCGCTGGCGCGCGATTCATAGAGGTACCGCTTGCCCTCTTCGAGACATGAGTAGCGCTGCGGGTTCCTCACCACCGTGAGCGCGGGGAAATCGACGAAAGCGGTGGTGATCTCGGCACTTTGCCCGGTGGAAAGCCGCAAGCGCCGGATCGGCAGCGTGTTGGTGAACGGCGTCACGGTGAGGTCCGGGTCGAAGACACCGTCGAGCTCCGGCACGGGCATGCCGTCCCGGGCCCAGTGGCCATCGCCGTCAGAGGCAAGAACCAGCGTCCGTTCGCTACCGATCATGTCGACCGTGACGCTCCTGGCGCGCCAGTTCGCGTCGCAGCTTATGCGATAGCGGACGGCGAAAGGCGTTTGGCCGGAGCAAATGACGACGGAATCGGCCAACACCTCGCCGGCCCGCTCGCGCAGCACAAGATGTTCGAGGCCGGGGCCTTCCCACTCGCGCCAGCGCACGATCTTGAATGCCTCGGCAGTCATTGCTCCAGCAGCTCTCGGCAGGCTTTGCCGGTCATGATTTGGCATCAGGCGGCGTGTAGGGTCCGCCAGGCACACCCCAGCCCCAGGTCGGCATCGGTTCGGTTTCCGGGTCGCAGGTCTCGCCGAGATTGGAATTCATCTTGGCCAGCCGCGATCCCCACTCCACATAGCCCATGAAGGCTGAACGGAATTCGGGATCGTCGGGCAGGCCGACGGCATCGGCGGCGTCTGCCAGGAGGTTGATCCAGCGGCGGCGCTGTTCCTCAGTCAGATGCTTGCCCAGGTGATGCATGACCATTTCGCGGTGCCCGCCATGCTGTTCGCTATAGGTTTTCGGCCCGCCGAAAACCTCGCCGATGAAAGCGGCGACATGGGCGGGATGGTCGGGCGACATGGTCTTGAACACCGGCCCGACGATCGGATCCTGCGCCACCTTGTCATAGAAGGTCTGCGTCAGCCGGTTCAGCGCCTCGCTGCCGCCGGCCCATTCGTAGAGTGTCGGGACGTTCTTGCGCATCAGAGTTCACCTGTCCTGGCTGCCCGAGAACAATAGCGGAAAGCCCTCGCTCTGCTCAACCTGCCCCGATGGCCAGCCAGCCTGCGCGACTACAGTTTCGCCGGCGTCTCGGCTTCGGCATTGGCTGACGGCGTAACCCTGCAATTGTCCGGTTTCGCTGCCGCCCTGCATATGGTGGCACCTGTCAGTTCGTCGGCGGACTGACGCCCGGTCGCCAGCCCGAGCCTCAGCGCCGTGTCTCGATCGAGCTGCGTTTGGCCCGATGAGCGCTGCATGGCCTCGAACAGGCCAGGCCCGATCGCCATCTCCTCAAGATACGCCTTGACCTTCTCCTCCTGTCCGAGCGCCTGCACGCTGAGGCGCGCATCCGGCCCAATCAGGCGCCTGATGCCGCCGGCGACCACGATCGGACAGACCGAGGCGCATTCACCTTCCGTATCGATGGTCAGCCCGGTGTGGGCGCCATCCCTGGCCAGGCAGTCCAGGGAGGGACCGCAGTCGACGAAATCCGTGCGGGCGACGACGACATCGAGCTTATGCTCCCGGATCGTCCTGCCGACGGCGAGAGCGCCGTCGACATCGCCGCCTCGCGAGCTGATCACGATCGGCAGCCGCCGCCCACCGGCGGCATCGAGCGCCTGGCGCAGCCTTTCCGGCGTCTGTGCGGTGATCGACCCTTCGGCGGAGATCCATTCCGGGCAGTCGGGATTGCACAGCGGATTGCTGCCGCGCACAAGCACGAAGCGCATATCCGCTTCCTTCGGCGGCATGCCTTCAGCCGGCTGAGGCACGGCAGGCCTGGCCCCGGCGGTCGGGGCGCCGGCGGTGTCCTTGCCTGCCGGTACCTGCCGGCAGTTCGCCTGCGGCTGCTCCAGCCTGCAGACGGTCCCCCCGGTCATGACATCGACGCTGTCCAGGCTGGTGACGAGTTTCATGCGCAGCATGGCATCGAGGGCAATCTGCCGGATGTCGCTGGCCTGCGTCTGCTTCATCGTCTCGAGCACGTCCTGGTCGACGCCCATTTCCTTCAGATAGGCGGCAAGGCGTTTCTCGACCCCCTTGCTCATTTCGTAGGTCTTGTAGCTGCCGGCGTTCTTTCGGCTGACGATCCTGGTGCTGATGATCTTCTTCTTGCCGTTCACGATCCGGTAGGTGGTCCGGTAGACCAGCCTCGTCCGCTGGAAGGTGGTTGTGATCTGGTGGACACCGAGATAGGCGAAATCGCCGACCACGCGGCGGACACCGCCGGAAAACATCAGCGGACAGGCCGAATTGCACATGGCGCCGCTGTCATAGGCCATGCCGAAATAGCCGGCTGCCTTACCGTCCTTGTTCTTGCCGTCCTTGTCCGTGCAGTTCTTCATCCGCGGCTCGCAGCCGGTGAAGACGGTCGTGCCGACGGCGGCATCGAGCTTGTTCTTGCGGATCAGCCGGCCAAGCGTCAGCGCCGCGTCGACATTGCCGCCGGGGGAATTGACGACGACCGGCAGTTGCCGGCCGGCGAGCGTCTTGAGTGCGCGCTTGAACAAGGCCGGCGTGCCAGCCTCGATGGTGCCTTCCGCCGATATCCATTCCGGACAGTTGGGCTCGCAGCCCGGCGCACTGCTGCGCACGACGGCGAACCGCATCGGCGGGATATCCGGCTGCTCCTCCTCGGCCTGAGCCGCACAGACAGGCAGCGCCACGGCAAGCAACAGCACGAGGCGGGCCAGCGCCCGCAACCACCATGCCTGTCCATCGAAACGACGCCCTGGAACCACTCTTGGCCAAGCTCCCTCGGTGCAACCTATACTAGTTGCGGCGATGGCGCTTGCAACAGCTTTCAGCGGCCGGCAAATGCGCCTCTCACGCGGCCATGATGGAAACAAAAAGGGCGGCCCGAAGACCGCCCTTTTCTTATCTGACCGGCAGTAGCCGGATCGATTATTCCTTGATGGTGACGACGATGCCGGCACCGACGGTGCGGCCGCCTTCACGGATGGCGAAGCGCAGCTTCTCTTCCATGGCGATCGGCACGATCAGCTCGACATCGACCGTGATGTTGTCGCCGGGCATCACCATCTCGGTGCCTTCCGGCAGCGACACGATGCCGGTCACGTCCGTGGTGCGGAAGTAGAACTGCGGACGGTAGTTGGTGAAGAACGGCGTGTGACGGCCACCTTCGTCCTTGGTCAGGATGTAGGCTTCGGCCACGAACTTCTTGTGCGGCTTCACCGTGCCCGGCTTGGCCAGAACCTGGCCGCGCTCGACACCTTCACGGTCAACGCCGCGCAACAGCGCGCCGATGTTGTCGCCGGCCTGGCCCTGGTCGAGCAGCTTGCGGAACATCTCCACGCCCGTGCAGGTCGTCTTGGTCGTCGGACGGATGCCGATGATCTCCAGCTCCTCGCCGACCTTGACCACGCCGCGCTCGACGCGGCCGGTCACCACCGTGCCACGGCCCGAGATCGAGAACACGTCCTCGATCGGCATCAGGAACGGCTTGTCGAGCGGACGAACCGGGGTCGGGATGTAGGCGTCGACCTGAGCCATCAGCTCGCGGATCGCGTCCTCGCCGATGGTCTTGTTCGAATCCTCAAGCGCGGCCAAAGCCGAACCCTTGACGATCGGAATGTCGTCGCCGGGGAACTCGTTCTTCGACAAAAGCTCGCGAACCTCGAGCTCGACCAGTTCGAGCAGCTCGGCGTCGTCGACCTGGTCGACCTTGTTCAGGAACACCACGATCGACGGCACGCCGACCTGACGGGCCAAGAGGATGTGCTCGCGGGTCTGCGGCATCGGGCCGTCGGCGGCCGACACCACCAGGATCGCGCCGTCCATCTGCGCGGCACCGGTGATCATGTTCTTCACATAGTCGGCGTGGCCGGGGCAGTCGACGTGGGCGTAGTGGCGGTTGGCCGTCTCGTATTCGACGTGCGCCGTCGAGATCGTGATGCCGCGCGCCTTCTCTTCGGGCGCCGCATCGATCTGGTCGTAGCGCTTGTATTCGCCAAAATACTTCGTGATCGCCGCCGTCAGCGACGTCTTGCCATGATCGACGTGACCGATCGTGCCGATGTTCACATGAGGCTTAGTGCGCTCGAATTTACCTTTTGCCATAGTCTCTTTCCTTGGACGGCCTTGACCTTCAGTTCAGTCGAATGCGGGGCGATTAGCGACAAAGGCCAAAAAACACAAGCGTCTTTTGGCCGGGTGCCGTCTCACTCAGTCCGAACCTGGGATCCGATTGCGGGGATGTGGCGCTGATATAGGTAGGCCCTGGACGGAATGAAATGGGTGAAAGCCGGGTCGATCGGGCCGCCCCGGCGGCCTCATGCCCGCCAATCCGTGTCCGCTTCACGGCCCGTCGATGGCCCATTGCGGTCGTCATCGAGCTCTGATCTCCTGACCCGATGCATTTCCTTCCGACGACCGTTCGCGGCCCACTGTTCATGATCATCTCGACCGGGTCGTATCTCGTCAACGATACGATGATGAAACTCGCGACCGCCGGGCTGCCGTCCTACGAGGTGCTGTTCCTGCGCGGTGTCGCGGCGGCGCTCTGGGGGTTTCCGCTGCTGTTCGCGCTTGGCTACGGCAAACAGATCCCGCTGATCTTCGACAGACGCGTGCTGGGCAGGAACCTGCTCGAGATGGCGGCGATCCTCTGTTATGTCGTGGCGCTCGCCAACATGCAGATCGCGGATTCCACCGCGCTCGGACAGATAACGCCGCTCCTGATGCTGGTCGGCTCGTCGATCCTGTTTGGCGAGCGCATCGGCGGCCTGCGCATGGCGCTGATCGGGCTCGGCTTCATCGGCGCGCTGATGGTGGCGCAGCCGACGATGCAAGGCATTTCGGTCTACGCTCTGCTGGCGCTCGGCAATGCGGCGCTGGCGGCGGCGCGCGACCTTGCCGGCAGGCGGGTCTCGGCCGAGGTGCCGGGGATGATCGTGGCGATCTCCGCCGTCGTGGTGGTGCTGATCGGCGCCGGCGCCGCGCATCTGGTTTCCGAGCGCTGGGTGATGCCGGAGGCACGTCACCTGCTGCTGATGGCCGGCGCCGGGTTTTTCCTGATCTTCGGCCATTTCTTCATCTTCATGGCCTACCGCGTCGGGCCGACCAGCGCGGTGGCGCCGTTCTATTATTGCTTCACCGTCTGGGCCGTCATTTCGGGACTGCTGGTGTTCGGACAATTCCCCAATGTGCTGGCCGTCTGCGGCATCCTGCTGGTGGTGGGCAGCGGGCTGACCATCGTGTCACTGGACCAACGCAAGCGCCGGCTGGCCGTGGTCGCGTAGCCATTGCTCGCACTACGACGCCAGGACGCCGGTCACCGGCCCCGAAACAAGCTGGTGACCGGCAAGCAAAAAAGGCGCGTGCGTTCCGGCTAAAGCGTCCTGCGTCCGCTGAACTGATGGTAGGCCCACAGCACGACCACGGCGCCAACCACGGCGACGATCAGGCTGGAGATGTTGAGACCGGTGACACCCACGCCAAAGATCTGGCTGCAGATCACGCCGCCGACGATGGCGCCGACAATGCCGAGCACGATATCCATGATCAGGCCCTGGCCGGTCTTGTTGACGATCTTGCTGCCCAGGAAGCCGGCGATAGCGCCGAGAATGATCCAGCTGATGATACCCATTTTTTTCCTCTCCATCCCTCGCCAGCGCGACATTTTCATATGATTGTCAAAAGCTCAAGCCAGCTTGAAATTCCGCCCGAATGCGCCATTGTGGAAGCTGGGCTGGGCTTGGTTGAGATGGAGGATCCACTATGGGACTTTTTGACAACGCCGTTCCCGGCGGCAACATCACCAAACCGCTGATGATCGCACTCGGCGCGTTGCTGGTCGGAAAAATGCTGAGCGGCAGAAGTGCCGAACAGCCGGATCAACCCGAAGCTGCCGCTCCACCCGCCCCCGTACCGACCGAAGCCACCGCCAGTGACGGCGGCCTGCTCGGTGGCCTCGGCGGCCTGCTCGACAAGCTCAGGGATGCCGGTCACGGCAACACCGCCGACTCCTGGGTCGGCACCGGGCAGAACCAGTCGATCAACGC
The DNA here is from genome assembly GCF_000176035.2 of Mesorhizobium opportunistum WSM2075. NCBI lineage: Bacteria > Pseudomonadati > Pseudomonadota > Alphaproteobacteria > Hyphomicrobiales > Phyllobacteriaceae > Mesorhizobium > Mesorhizobium opportunistum. The sequence goes on from NC_015675.1 coordinate 4,772,769, forward strand.
CAATGATCTCGGCAATGCGATTGGACCCCAAATTATCCGCGAGATCGCGCAACGGACCGGCATGAACGAGCAGGAACTGCTCAAGCAACTGTCCACGGCCCTGCCCGGCATCGTCGACAAGCTGACGCCGAACGGCCAAGTGCCGCAGCAGCACCAGGTGGCGTCCGCGTTCAACAGCTGACGCGGGCGGAGACGATCGGAGCGCTGCGCGCATCGCGCAGTGTTCCGGCTTGCAGGTGGTTGCGATGGAATTCTGGGCGATGGAAATCTGGAGCGGGTAGCGGGAATCGAACCCGCATATTCAGCTTGGAAGGCTGCTGCTCTACCACTGAGCTATACCCGCGCCTTGCACTGAAGTACCGGATTCATCCGAAAAGCGCCATGCGCTTTTCGCCTCCGATGCTCTTCGCGTTTCAGGGCTTCCGGGCCGGCAGTGGTGGAGAGGGTTGGATTCGAACCAACGTAGGCTAAGCCAACGGATTTACAGTCCGTCCCCTTTAACCACTCGGGCACCTCTCCAGTCTGCCGCCGGAGCCATGCAACGAGGCATTCTTGCCGATCCGGACCCGAGATAGATGTCTTCTCCGAAATCAGCGAAGCGCCTTATGGCGGCAAGGCCAGTGGGTGTCAACCGCGCAGCCGGGCTTTTTCGAACTTGTTCGCCGACTGCGGCGACGGGCCGTATCCCTGGCCGCCGCAGACGGCTATAGAAGCCGACCATGAGCAACAAGACCAACACTCCGAAAGACACCCATTACGCCAAGCTGCGCCGCGCCTTTCGCGACGAGAAGAGCGGCGGCGCGCCGGCATTCAAGCCACGTCAGCCTGTCCCCCCGGGCGAAAACGCAGGCGATGGCCTGGTGCGGCTCTATGGCCTGCACACGGTGCGGGCGGCGCTCGACAATCCACGGCGCCGGATCAAGAAAATGCTGGTGACGCGCAATGCGGCCGAGCGTCTTGAAATTGCCGATCTCGCCGCCCTGCCGTTCTCGGCCGAACTGGTCGAGCCCAGGGATATCGACAAGATCACCGGATCGGACGCCGTGCATCAGGGTGTGCTGATCGAGGCGGAGCCGCTGAAGCCCAAACGCCTCGACGCGCTGGGCGACACGAAACTGGTGCTGGTGCTCGACCAGGTCACCGATCCGCACAATGTCGGCGCCATCCTGCGCTCGGCGGTCGCCTTCGGCGCCGGCGCGCTGATCACCACGGCACGCCACAGCCCGCAGGAATCGGGCGTGCTGGCGAAATCCGCTTCCGGCGCGCTGGAGCATATCGACCAGATCGAGGTCAAAAACCTCGCCGACGCGCTCGGGCAGCTGCACGAGGCCGGCTTCCAGACCATCGGGCTCGATTCGGATGGGCCGGCGGAACTCGAAACCAGCTTTGCGGGAGACAGGGTCGCGCTGGTGCTCGGCGCCGAAGGCAAGGGCCTGCGCCAGAAGACGCGCGAGACGGTGACGACGCTGGCCCGGCTCGATATGCCCGGCGCAATCAGATCGCTCAACGTGTCGAACGCCGCGGCGGTGAGCCTCTACGCGGCACGGGCGTTCCTGAAGCGCGACTGAGCCGGAGGCGACAGTTCCGTCGCCGATCTGAACGAGAAACGGGTCCCGGCGATGGTCGCGGGAACCCGTTCTTCGACAGGAAAGGGAGCTGGCGGCCTGGGAACGTTATACCGCCCTCTCCCGACCTATGCCGCTTTGCCTTTGGCCTCGGCCGCCTCGCCGCCGACCTCGAAATCGGCCATCCGCTCAAGCGCCCTGACCAGCGCCGAGTGATCCTCCTTCGCGCCGCCATTGGCGGCGCAGGAATTGAACAGTTGCTGGGTGGTCGAGGTGTTGGGCAGCGACACGCCAAGCGCCTTGGCGCCTTCCAGCGCCAGGTTGAGGTCCTTCTGGTGCAATTCGATGCGGAACCCCGGCGCGAAGCTGCGCTTGACCATGCGCTCGCCATGCACTTCGAGGATGCGCGAGGCCGCCAGACCGCCCATCAGCGCCTGCCTGACCTTGGCCGGATCGGCGCCGGCTTTTGAAGCAAAAACAAGAGCTTCGGCGACGGCTTCAATGGTCAGCGCGACGACGATCTGGTTGGCGACCTTGGTGGTCTGGCCGACGCCGTTCGGCCCGACCAAAGTGACGTTCTTGCCCATCTTCTCGAACACCGGCCTGGCTCGTTCAAAAGCCTTTTCCTCGCCGCCGACCATGATGGTGAGCGACGCCGCCTTGGCGCCGACCTCACCGCCCGAGACTGGCGCGTCGAGATAGTCGCAACCGAGCGCATTGATCTTCTGGGCGAAGGTCTTGGTCTCGATCGGCGAGATCGAACTCATGTCGATGACCAGCTTGCCCTTCGAAAGGCCGGAGGCGACGCCGTTGTCGCCGAACAGCACTTCGGCCACCTGCGGCGTGTCGGGCACCATCAGGATGACGATGTCGGCAGCCTTGGCCACGGCTGCATGGCCGGTCACGGTCTTCAGGCCCTTGGCCACGAGATCCGCCGGCGGCTTGGAGCGGTGATCGCTGGCGATGACCTTGTAGCCAGAATCCAGCAGATGCCCCGCCATCGGCGCGCCCATGATGCCGAGACCGATGAAGCCTATGGTTTCCATTGTGGTTCTCCTTTGTGAAGGCAGCGTTCTGTCGCGCCCCCTCTGGCCTGCCGGCCATCTCCCCCACAGGTGGGGAGATTGGCTGTTTCGGCGCCTCGCTCATCTTGCAACGTTGGAGATTGGCGAAAGCCGAGATGACATTCGATCTCCCCCCCTTGTGGGGGAGATGGCCGGCAGGCCAGAGGGGGGCGCCAAGGAACAGGACTTCGACTGCGATAGTCGTTAAGCCGCCGCACTGCCCTGCCCGGTCAGGTCCCGGAACCAGGCCAGCCCGGCTTCCGTGCCGGCCTTCGGCTTGTATTCCGCCCCGATCCAGCCGGAATAGCCGATGCGGTCGATGTGGTCGTAGAGGAAGGGATAGTTGATCTCGCCCGTCCCCGGCTCGTGACGGCCGGGATTGTCCGCAAGCTGGATATGCGCGATGCGGCCGAGGTTTGCCTCGATTTTACGGGCGAGATCCCCCTCCATGATCTGCATGTGATAGATGTCATATTGCAGGAACAGGTTTTTCGAGCCGATACGGTCAATGAGGTCGAGCGCCTGATCCGAGTGGTTGAGGAAGAAGCCTGGGATGTCGCGGGTGTTGATCGGTTCGATCAGCAGCCTGATGCCCGCCTGCTCCAGCTTTTCCGCCGCGAAGGCGAGGTTTTCGGCGAAAACATCCTCGAGCACCTTGCGATCGGCGCCGACAGGCGCGATGCCGGCCAGGCAGTTGACCTGCGGACAATCGAGCGCCTGCGCATAGGTGATCGCCTTGGCGATGCCCTGGCGGAATTCCGGCACACGGTCCGGCAGCACGGCGATGCCGCGCTCGCCCTTGCCCCAGTCGCCCGCCGGAAGGTTGAAGAGCACCTGTGTCAGGCCGTTCTTCTTCAGCCTCGCGGCCACCACCTCGGGTGCATGATCGTACGGACCGATATATTCGACGCCCTTGAAGCCGGCGCGGGCGGCTGCATCGAAGCGGTCCAGGAAATCGTGCTCGCCAAAGAGCATCGAAAGATTGGCTGAAAAACGCGGCATTCTTTTTCTCCTAATCCAGCATCACGATCGCGGTCGGCGCATCTTCCTGATGCTCGGCAAGGTCCTCGAATTCGGTGATCTTGTCGATCTCGGTGCCCATGGAGATGTTGGTGACGCGTTCGAGAATGAATTCGAGCACGACCGGCACCTGGTGTTCCTTCATCAGCCGCTGCGCCTGCCTGAAGGCGCCGGCGAATTCTTCCGGCTTGCGCACCCTGACCGCCTTGCAGCCCATCGCCTCGGCAACCGCGACATGATCCACACCATAGCCGGCCTCGGGATCGTCCGCCCGGTTGATGTTCTCGAAGGCCAGGCTCACCTCGTAGTCCATCGAGAAACCGCGCTGCGCCTGGCGGATCAGGCCGAGATAGGCGTTGTTCACGACAACGTGGATATAGGGCAGCCTGTGCTGCGCGCCGACCGCCAGTTCCTCGATCATGAACTGGAAATCATAGTCGCCCGACAGCGCCACGATGGTGCGGTCCGGATCGGCTGCGCGAACGCCAAGAGCTGCCGGCAAGGTCCAGCCAAGCGGGCCGGCCTGGCCGCAATTGATCCAGTTGCGCGGCTTGTAGACATGCAGGAACTGCGCGCCGGCGATCTGCGACAGGCCGATCGTGGTGACGTAGGTGACGTCGCGGCCGAACGCCTTGTTCATCTCCTCGTAGACACGCTGCGGCTTCAGCGGCACCTGGTCGAAATGCGTCTTGCGCTTCATCGTCTTCTTGCGGGCCTGGCATTCCTTCGCCCAGGACGACCAGTCGCGCAGCTTTCCGGCGGTCTTCCACTCGGTGGCGACATCGAGCAGCATCTTCAGCGCGGCACCCGCATCCGAGACGACGCCGAGATCAGGCGCGAAGACACGGCCGATCTGCGTGGGCTCGATGTCGACATGGATGAATTTCTTCCCCTTGGTGTAGACGTCGACCGAACCGGTGTGGCGGTTGGCCCAGCGGTTGCCGATGCCGAAGACGAAATCGGCTTCCAGCATCGTCGCATTGCCGTAGCGGTGCGAGGTCTGCAGCCCGCACATGCCTGCCATCAGCCGGTGGTCGTCGGGAATCGCGCCCCAGCCCATCAGCGTCGGGATGACCGGCACGCCCGATATTTCGGCAAACTCGATCAGCAGATCGGACGCATCGGCATTGATGATGCCGCCGCCGGCGACGATCAGCGGCTTTTCGGCCGCGTTGAGCATCGCCAGCGCCTTTTCGGCTTGCGCCCGCGTCATCGCCGGCTTGAACGGCGTCATCGGCTCATAGGCGTCGATATCGAACTCGATCTCGGCCAGCTGGACATCGACCGGCAGGTCGATCAGCACCGGACCTGGCCGCGACGAGCGCATCAGGTGAAACGCCTTCTGCAGCGCCATGGGGACGAGATAGGGTTCCATGACCGTGACCGCCCACTTGGCGACAGGCGCCGCGATGGCGGCGATATCGACAGCCTGGAAATCTTCCTTGTTCAGCCGTGCGCGCGGCGCCTGGCCCGTGATGCACAGGATCGGAATGGAATCGGCGGCGGCCGAATAGAGACCGGTGATCATGTCGGTGCCCGCCGGACCCGACGTGCCGATGCAAAGCCCGATATTGCCGGATTTGGCGCGCGTATAGCCTTCGGCCATATGCGAAGCGCCCTCGACGTGGCGGGCCAGCACGTGGCGGATGGTGCCCCTCGCCTTCAGTGCCGAATAGAGCGGGTTGATCGCCGCGCCCGGCACGCCGAAGGCGCAGGCGATGCCTTCCTTTTCGAGAACGAGAACCGCGGCATCGACAGCGCGCATCCTGGCCATTTTCCGACCCTCCTCAGGGTTGTCATTGTTGGATGGCCGAGAATGTCAGCAAGATGGCTATTTTTCAATTTTTTCAGAATATTTTTTCATTTCTAGAAAACGACAGCTATCTGCTGATTTTATTGGATTTTCCGTTTTCCAAGAATCCCACCACTTGCGCGAGTGAAAAACTTTTTCATTGCTTGTTTGGCGAAACGGCGGAGAATGGCGCCCATGGACACGACCGAAAAACGCCAGCGCGGCCGGCCGCGCGCCTTCAACGGGCCATCCGAAGCCAATTCGGTGCAGTCGCTCGACCGGGCCTTGCGTATCCTGGCCATTGTCGCCGAAGGCAGTGGCCTGTCGCTGAGCGAGATATCCGCGCAAAGCAGCCTTGCTGCCTCCACCGCCTACCGCATGCTGACCACACTGCAGAATCACGGCATGGTCGAGTTCGACACCAGCGACCAATTGTGGTCGATCGGTGTCGAGACCTACCGCATGGGCGCTGCATTCCTGCGCCGCCGCAAGCTGGTCGACCGCGCTCGCATCGTCATGCAGGAGCTGATGGAAAAGACCGGCGAGACCGCCAATCTCGGCGTCGCCGAGGATGATTGCGTGGTGTTCGTCAGCCAAGTCGAGACGCATCAGGCGATCCGCGCCTTCTTCCGCCCGGGAACCCGCAGCCCCTTCCATGCCTCCGGCATTGGCAAGGCGGTGCTGGCGCATCTCGAACCCGAGCGCGTCGGCATCATTTTGCGCAAGGCCGGCCTGCAGCGCTTCACCGACAAGACGCTTTCGGAAATCCCGGCGCTTGCGCATGACCTAGCTGTCATCAAGCTGCGCGGCTGGTCGGTCGACGACGAGGAACGGCACCCCGGCATGCGCTGCGTGGCGGCCGCTATCTTCAACGAGTTCGGCGAGCCGATCGGCGGCGTCTCCGTGTCGGGGCCGACCGTGCGGGTGACGCCGGAGCGGCTGGCCGAGATCGGGCCGATGGTGCGCAATGCCGCGGCTGAAGTGACCAGGATGATCGGCGGCATGCAAGCCGGCTGATCAGCCCGCCCCGGGCAACGCGCTCCTGGTCGCGATATCGAAGAAATCGAGCAGGATCGCCATGCCGACACCGCAGGCCGTGAAGACGAGGCCGGCGATGAAGATGCGGTTGGCGCGTTCGTAGACGCGCCGCTGCAGCGACTTTGTGTCGAGCAGCAGCGACAGCGCCCGCATCTGCAAGGCGATACCGGCCAGGATCGGCAGGACGGCGACCAGATGGTAGGTTTGCCAGGGAATCGGGTTGGCGGCCCAATGGGTGATGAAACCCAGCGAAAATGCCAGCAGGATGCCGACCGTGGTGACGGTGCCATTGCGGAAAACCGTCTCGATCAGGTCTTCTTTCGGGTCCTGCTCGTCCAAGCCACCCTCCCTCGATGCCCATCGCAAGAGACTAGACGCTCCGAAAATCGCTGTATAGCGCCCGCTGCATGGGACCGCCTTGCCGTGGCGTTCGAATGCATGCGAAAGGGCGCGGATGAGAAAAACGATCCAGCTTTTGCTTGTCGCTTCATTGTGCGGATGCGTGGCGGCGGCACCTCGGCTCGATGCGGGCGACCAACGCGGCAATCCCATTCCGATCTCGCCCATTCCGATCTCGCTCGCGCTGGAGGAGATCATTACCGGCGGCATCCGCCAGCATCTGCCGGATCCGGCCTCCGCCAAGTTCGGGACGATGCTGGCCGGCGAGCGGACGTCGGGGGGCCGCCAGGAGATCGTGGCCTGCGGCACCGTCAGCAACAGGATCTCATCCGGGGCTCACGGCGATGACAAAGCCTTTGTCGCCAAGATCTACCCGGATGCCGGAAGCAGCTTCGAACTCGCCGCGATGAGCGATGGATCGGCGGATTCCCGGCTTCGAATTCAGGGCCTCTGCCGCGCGGCCGGTTTGCCGGTTCTCGACGCCGACGCGAAGTTCTAGACCCGCGACCTTCAAAACGAAGAAGAGGGGCTGCCCGCAACCCCTCTTTCCTGTCGTTGGTTGGCCTCCGCTCAGAGCCGGCAGTAGTGGCTATAGCCGTCGCGGCCGATGTAGGTGTCGGACTCCGGATCGTAGCTCGAGTAGCGGTCGAAACAGCGGCGGACGTGCCAAGAACCACCGTCTTCGTCGACATAGACGGTACGCGGCGGCTGCTGGGAGAGCAGGCTGCCGAGGACGAAGCCGCCGACGCCGGCGGCGATGCCGATGCCGATGTCATGGTTGTGGTGATGGCTGTGGGCTGCCGAAGGCTGAACGGTGCCAACCAATGCGGTGGCGGCGACAGTGGTGGCGATGAGGCCGGAAACGAGTGTGCGCGTGAACATGATGATCTCCTTGCTTCGTTGACCGAGGCGATCCATCCGCCTCTTGATCATCTGTCGTTGCGGCAAGAAGAAAGGTTCGAATCTTTTTTCGTCTTTTTTTGAACTGGGGAAATCGCGTCCACCGCGATGGGCGGACTCGGGTATCGCGAATTCCGGCGGCTGCCGGCGTCTAATGCAAAAAGGGCGGCCGAAGCCGCCCTTTTGAGGAATTGGGTCCCTCCATCAAAGGAAAATGATCACCCTGCCGTGCCTGTGGTGATGATGGTGATTGTAGTGCTTCCACCAGAACTTCTTGAAGTGGTGGTGATGATGATGATGGCCGTGCATGCCATGGGCAGACGAGGTACCGACGGTGCCGGCGAGCGCGCCGGTGGCGACGAAGATGGCGACGAGGCCTGAAGTGAGAGTGCGCTTGAACATGATGATCTCCTGGATCTTTTGATCGAGGCGACCCATTCGCCTCCGAACATCAGTCGGCGCGGCGCGGGAAAAGGTTCGAAGGGGCGAGGATTTTTTTCGGCGAGGCTCGGGGAAGCGAGTAGTGAGTAGTGAGTAGTGAGTAGTGAGTAGTGGAAGTGAGCCGCACGGCTCACTACTGACTACTGACTATTCCCTACTCACTCTCTTCGTTCACCCCATGCCCGTCACATGGCGAAGCCAGAAGGCGAGCGCGATGAAGCCGATGATGGTGGTCACGCCGGTCCAGTCGACATTGGCCTTCTTCACATCGCTGATAAGCTTCACCAGCAGCATCCAGGCGATGACGACCATGGGGAGAATGATGATGAGCCTGATCATGCGAAACCCCGGTTGAAGCGATTACACCATCCGATATGTAGGAAACGCCTTTGCGGATTTCAGCATCCTCGCGCCGCGACGTCATCCACCACGGCGAGTAACCGAAAACGGAGTTTTGTCTTTACTGGCGCAACAAATATGCTACCGGAGCGCCGTGCCCTTGTAGCTCAGCTGGTAGAGCAGCGGTTTTGTAAACCGAAGGTCGGCGGTTCGATTCCGTCCGGGGGCACCAGTTCACCTAACGATCCGTCAAGAGCCGGAAGCCTCTCCGAGCGCGACCGCAACGCGATATCGCTATGAGGCGCTGGCGACTTGCCCTGATGCGCCCGCTTTGTTGAACGTGTTCCTCACCCTGACAGACCTGTAGACATAAGCAACCCAGATGCCAGCCGCGACAAACGAGGCTATCGGTGCCGCCAGCGCATCACCTGCGAGCACCTGGTTCACCGGAACGCCCAGAATTGAAGAAATCCAGATCGTGTCCAGGACAAAAACGACAGGGATCGCAAGCCACTGGAGCAGAAACAACTGCGGGAACCGGCGGCTTTTCCGCAGCATGGAAACGAGCACAACCAGTTGAAGCGCCAGAAATGCCAGATTGAGAGCAACCTCGCCATACACCGCCAGCGGCCCGTTTGAGAGGGCCATGAGTTGCTGGTAGCCGTCGGCCGAGTTGGCGAAGTCGGCAAGTGTGCGCAACGGTGATAATGCCTGACCGATAGCCAGCAGCATCAGCCAACCGCCGAAGCCCACAAGAGCCTCAGGATTCTGTGACGGCTTCGCGGCTGATCGAGCAGCAAAGAAAACAGGCACGCCGATCAACAGCAGCACGATCGCCCAATGCCAGACGGAAAACGCCCCCATTTACCCCTCCCCCTTTTTTATGCTCCTCTAAGTTGTACCAGATTTCAAGCTCAACTCAAGAGACGAGCCTCGCGTGACACGACATATATGCCGAGGTGACGATTTCTCCTGCCTGCTCCTGACTCGCTCACACTCCGATCGCCGCCACCAATATGCGGTTCTGCCTCCGTATCGCCGCACGCAACTCCGGTATTCTTGCGTCGTCGCGCTTCACGAACTCGATGAACATCATGTTCATGTTGTTGAAGATCAGTTCACCGAGCGCTGCCCCGTCGATGTCCTGCCGTACCAGCCCAATCTCCTGCAGCCGGGCGATCAGCGCGCGGATCTGTTCCGTCAGCGAGCGGTCCAACGCCGTATAGGCCTGGCCGAATGGGCTGTCGGGCAGTTGCATCGAGATCGCCATCGCCTGCCGCCACATCTCCTTGCTGAGATAATGCAGCGAATGCTCGATATAGATGCCGATCAGCGTGTCCAGCGCGTCGCCGACATTGGCCGGCGGCCTGGCGACGACGCCGCGGCCGGCGTTGAGCACTTCGTTGACCTCCAGCGAGACGATGGCGCCGAGGATGTCGCCCTTATTCTCATAGTAATTGTAGATGGTGCCGACCGAGACCTCGGCCTGAGTGGCGATCGCCTCGATCTTGGCGCCCTCATAGCCGGCCTCGCGGAAAAGTGCGGCCGCCGCCTCGATGATGCGCCTGTGCCGATCCGCCTTTTGCCTTGCCCGCAATCCGCTCATATCAGCCTCTTGCCACAAAAATAGAATTGACTCAATTTTAAAACTGGTTCAATTTTTTGCAAGAAGCCACGAAGGCAGGGAGAACACTCGATGTCCGCACAGTCAAAAGCCATGAATCCGCTTTCCGTCCTGAAGAACCAACTGCGCGCCGCCTGCGCTGCCACGGCGCTGCTGCTTGGCGCCGGCAGTCTCGCCGAGGCCGCCGATCTCAACGCGCTGATCTGGTGCGATCATTCCGATCCGGCGCTGCTGCAGCCCTTCGAGGAGGCCAACAACGTCAAGGTCAACGTCAAGGAATTCGAAGGCACCGGCGCCGGTCTCGCCATCGTCGAACAGTCGCAGCCCGGTGACTGGGACGTGATGGTGATCGATAGTATCGATGTGCCGCGCGGCGTCGAAAAGGGCCTGTTCGAGCCACTGCCGGAAGACAAGCTGCCGCTGGCCGACCTGTTCCCGCAGGTGAAGATGGACGGCTCGACCGTGGTCGGCGGCAAGCGCTACGGCATCACCGAAAAGTTCGGCTACAACACCATCGGCTTCAACAAGACCAAGGTCGACCCGGCCGACATGCAGTCATTGGCGTCGCTGACCAGCGACAAGTACAAGGGCAAGGTCGCCATCTACGACTATTACCTGCCGGTCATCGGCATGGCGGCACTCGCCATCGGCAAGAAGACGGCCGACCTCACCGAAGCCGATCTTCCCGCCCTCAAGGAAGAGCTGCTCAAGATGAAGGCCAATGCCAAGCTGGTCGGCGAAGTCACCGCCAGCCAGACGGCGCTTGCGACCGGCGAGGTCGACATACTGGTCGGCGGCGGCGAATGGGTGACGGCGGGGCTGGCCAAGGAAAACCCGGCGCTCGACTTTTCCATTCCGAAAGAAGGCGCGGTGCTGTGGTCGCAGTCGCTGGCCATGTTCAAGGATTCCAAGAACAAGGACATGGCGCTGAAGTTCATCCAGTACATCATGAGCCCGGAAGGCCAGGCGCAGCTTGCCACCTCGTCCTGCTATTGGGGCATGCCGTCCAACGCCAAGGCGGCACTGACCGACGATCAGAAGAAGATCCTGCGCTTCGACGAGCAGCCCGGCTTCCTTGCCCGCGCCCAGGCCTATCCGGCGCCGAACGCGGATCTCGACAAGAAGATGCAGGATATGTGGACCGAAATGCTGCAGGCGAAGTGAGTGCTCATGAATTCGGTGAGAAGCAGCGGACGGGGCAATGCCCTGCCTTGGGCGCTGGTCACCCCGGCGCTCGGTTGGACGCTGCTGTTCTTCGTGCTGCCCTTCATCGCCATGGGGTTTTCCAGCCTGACAGTGCATGAGGGCGGCGGCTTCACGCTCGCCAATTACAGCCAGTTCTTCACCGACCCGTCCTACTGGCAGGCCATGGTGAACTCGCTCGAGGTGACGGCGATCGTCACCGTGGTCTCGGTGCTGCTCGCCTACCCCTTCGCCTGGATCCTGGCCGAACAGGTGCCGGAACGCTGGCAGCGGCTGGCGCTGATGCTGGCCGTGCTGCCGTTCTGGACCTCCTATGTCGTGCGCTCCTATTCCTGGCTGCTGGTGCTGGCGCAGAACGGCGTCATCAACCGCGCACTGACCGGCGCCGGCCTCATCACCGAGCCGCTGCAGCTCGCCAACACTCGGTTAGCCACGGTCACCGGCTTCGTGCATTTCTTCGTCATGCTGTTGACGCTGACCATCTTCGCCAATCTGAAGCAGCTCAGCCCGAGTTACCGCAAGGCCGCGGCAGATCTCGGCGCCGGACCGGTGCGCACCTTCCTGCACGTCGTCCTGCCACTGACGCTTCCCGGTATCATGGTCGGCGCCTTCCTCACCTTCGTGCTGTGCATCGGCGACTACATCACGCCGCAGATACTTGGCGGCAACAACGAGCTTCTGATGCCGCAGCTGGTGATGATGCAGATCGGCCGGCGTGGCGACTTCCCGCTCGCCTCAGCGCTGTCGATCATCCTGATGGCCGTGGTCACCGTCGCCTACCTCGCCTGCGCGCGCTGGCTGAAGATCGAGCGGGCCTGACTATGCATAGGATTGTCCGCGTCATTTCCTTGGTCTACGCGCTTGCGGTCTATGGCTTCATCTTCCTGCCGGTGGTCGTGCTGGTGCTGTTTTCGCTGCAGGCGACGTCATTCCCGATCCCGCCGTTCACCGGCCCGTCGCTGCGCTGGTACGAGGCCGTTCTGTCCGACACGCGACTGACCTCGGCGCTGATCAATTCGCTGCTGGTCGCATCGATCTCGTCCCTCGCCGCGGTCACGCTGGGTTTCCTCTCGGCCTGGGGTTTCGCGCGCTTCGTGCTGCCCGGCTCGGGCCTGCTGCGCGGGCTGATCACGCTGCCGCTGACGGTCAGCTACCTGATCATCGGCATGGGGCTGCTGGTGCTGTTCAACTGGGCCGGCGTGCCGAAATCGCTGCTTGCCGCCGGCATCGGCCATGTGGTGATCAACCTGCCGCTCTGCTTTGCGATCATCTACAGCCAGATGGGCGGCCACCAGATCAACATCGAGCGCGCCGCGCGCGATCTTGGCGCGCCGGAATGGAAGGTGCTGCTGCTGGTCACAGTGCCGGTGATGGCCCCGGCGATCTTCGCCGGCTTCTTCCTGTCGATGACCTTCTCCTGGGACGAGTTCGTGATCTCCTTCCTGCTGACGCGCTTCGACACCACGCTGCCGGTGGAAATCTGGAACCTGCTGCGCTCCGGCCTCAATCCCAAGACCAATGCGGTCGGCTCGCTGGTCTTTGCCGTTTCCATCGTGCTGGTCGTGGCGTTCGAACTGACATTGTTGCGCAGGAGAAAGACATGATCGCGCCCCTGGTCGACATACGCAGCGTCTCGCACCGTTTCGGGCAACTGGCCGTGCTGAAAAATGTCTCGCTGCAGATCGAGCCCGGCAGCTACACGATCCTGCTCGGACCGTCGGGTTCGGGCAAGACGACGCTGTTGTCCATCCTTGGGGGTTTCGTCACGCCCAGCGAAGGCAAGGTGTTCATCAGCGGCAAGGATTGCACCTCGGTGCCGCCGGCCAGGCGCCCGACCACTACCGTTTTCCAGGATTATGCGCTGTTTCCGCATATGAGCGTCGGCGGCAATGTCGGCTTTGGGCTGCGCATGCAGGGCGTCGACGGTGCGACCCGTGCCGCCCGGGCGCGCGAGGCGCTGGCTCTGGTTGGACTTGCCTCGGCCTTCGACAAGAAGCCTCATCAACTCTCGGGCGGCCAGCGGCAGCGCGTGGCGCTGGCGCGTGCGCTGGTGATCGAGCCGGCGGTGCTGTTGCTCGACGAGCCGCTTGGCGCGCTCGACCTGAAGCTGCGCCGGCAGATGCAGGACGAATTGAAGGCGATCCAAAAACGCGTCGGCACCGCCTTCATCCATGTCACCCATGACCAGGAAGAGGCGATGGCGCTTGCCGACCACTGCGTGGTGATGAATGACGGCCGCATCGAGGACGAAGGACCGCCCGAGCGCGTCTATGCCCGGCCGGCGACGCGCTTTTCCGCCACCTTCATGGGCGAAAGCACGATCCTCGCTGGCACGGTCACCGAGGCCAAGGACAAGACAAGCACTGTCGCGACGCCGGTCGGGGCGGTCTCGCTGCCCGGTGCTTTGCCGGCAGGCTCGGCCGTTGCGCTGGCCATACGGCCGGAACATCTGACCTTGGGCGCGGCCTCAGGCGCCACAAGGCTGGGCACGGCCAAGGTGAGCGACGTCGTCTTCCAGGGCAGCTTCAAGCGTGTGCTCGCGATGTCCGTCGAAGACCCTTCGGTGCGGTTCATCGCCAAGCTGCCCGCAGCGGCCACGGTCCAGCCGGGCGACACGGTCGCGGCTTCGTGCGATACCGACCAGATCATCCTGCTGACGGATTGAACATGGGCATGCTTGCGGTCATCGACGCACCCGACTGGTACGAGACCATCCGTATGGCCGACGGCGTGACGCTGATCCATGAGCCGTGGATCAAACCGTTCTTCCGCTGCAACATGTGGCATGTGCGCGGCCGCGACCGCGATCTTCTCTTCGACACCGGGCTCGGCCATTTCAGCCTCAGGCAGCACGTGCCGCTGGTGGCCGAGCGCAAGCTGACCTGCGTGGCCAGCCACACGCATTTCGACCATATCGGCTGCCATCACGAATTTCCCGACCGCTGCGTGCACCGCGCCGAGGGGGAAATCCTCGCCGATCCGCGCAACGAATGGACGGTGGCCGACCGCTATGCGACCGACGAGATGTTCGATGGCATCCCGAAAGGCTGGGACACCGCGCGCTACGGCATTTCAGCCGCGCCGGCCGGCCGGCTGCTCGAACATGGCGATGTCATCGATCTCGGCGACCGCGCCTTCGAGGTGATCCACACACCCGGCCATTCCCCCGGCGGCATAGCGCTGCATGAAAAGAAGACCGGCATCCTGCTGTCCGGCGACATCGTCTATGACGGTCCGTTGATCGACGACGTCTATCACTCGGACATCCCGGACTATGTCGAGACACTCGCCGCCCTGCGCGACCTCGGCGTCTCGGTCGTGCATGGCGGCCATTTCCCGAGCTTCGGCAAGGTCCGCTATCGCCAGTTGATCGATGAATACCTGGCGCGAAAACGGCAGGTCGGCTGCCATCTGCACAAGAGCCCCTGACGACCTTAACGCATCAGTTCAAAAATGTTGCGGAAATGCCTGATGCAGCAGCAGCAGCATGGTTTTGCGCAGCACATCGGTGTCACGGCCGGAAGGGTTCAGATGGTCCCAGTACCAGGCGCCATGAACCAGATAATTCAGGCTTTCCGACAGGGTGTGTATGTCGACGCCGGTGTAACCACCGCTGCGCGAAATCTCGATCAGCAGCTCGCGTGCTTCGGCGGTGTAGGCGAGATCGCTCGGCAGGCCGATTTCATTGTAGATCTGCATGCTCTTGCGGTCGCTGGAGAACACGACAAAGACCGAAACCCATTTCGGATGCTGCCGGGCGAAGCGCTGCGCGCAATCGACGGCGCCCAGCAGCCTCTCGACCGGCGACAGGCCGGGCGCCCTCACCAGCATCACCCACAGCTCGTCATATCGATCGCTGAGATACTGCAGGACGGCCCGAAACAGGTTTTCCTTGCTCCGAAAGTGAAAGACGACCAGCGCGTTGGACGAGCCGACATGTTCAGCGATGCGCTGCATGGTGACGCTCGCCAGGCCCTCCTCCGCGATGAGCTCGATCGTGGCGTCGATGATCCGCTGCACGCTCGCTTCGCCGCGCTCGCGCCGACGGTCCTTGGGGGCGGCATCGTTTGCCGCGCCCCTGCCCTTGGCCGTCGCAGCCTTGCGTTTCTCCGGCTTTGCGGTTGCCTTGCGTTGCGCCATTTTCGTCAGGCCTTTCGGACCCACGGCGGAAATATCCAGCCGCATAGTTACTTCGCTCGCTCCAGAGGTCACTCAGAGCGAAGGGCGTGTCCCGGCGTCTCCATACCATTGCCCCCGGGCCGTTTCATAGGCTAGCCCAGCCCGGAAGACATCGGCATCGCTATAGGTCCGGCCGACGATCTGGATGCCTGTCGGCACGCCGCTGGCCGCATGCCCCGAAGGTATGGACAGAACCGGGCAGCGGCTCATCATGTTGAATGGCGTCGTCATCACCCAGCCGAGCGACGGGTTCACCTCTTTGCCATTGATCTCGACCCTGTCCCTGGTCTGGTCGAACTCCGCCGGCACCGCCGGAAGCGCGTTGGTCGGGCAGATCAGCACGTCATAGGCCTCCAGCAGTGGACCCAGCGTCTGGTACATCTTGGCCGCCACATCGAGCGTTGCGACAAAATCCGTCGCCTTGGATTTTTGTCCGTCCTCGGCGAACTGCCGGGCATAGCTGGTCATGTCCTTGCCGTGCTTCCCGAGCAGTTGCGACAGCGATGCGCCGAAAAGATGCTCCAGGTAGGCCATGCCGGCTTTGAGCACATCATTCCCCCAGCCCAGGTCGACTTCCTCGACGGTGGCGCCGAGCGAGCGGAACACGTCGCAGGCGGCAAGAGTGTTCTTGCGCACGTCAGGGTCGACTTCAAACGATCCGAGATCCATGGAAAAGGCTATCCTCCAGCCCTTGATCGGCTTGTAGTCGAGCGGCAGACGCAGCTTCGGGCGCAGCGTGGCGATATCGAGCGGGCTCGGTCCGGCCATGACGTTCTGCAGCAGGATCGCATCCCTGACGTTTCGCGCCAGCGGACCGGTGTGGCAATAGAAGTCGAGATTGAACGGCGGTTCGTCCGGATTGCGCCCGTAAGGCGGCTTGAAGCCGACGAGGCCGCAGGCCGAGGCCGGAATGCGGATCGATCCGGCAATGTCCGAGCCGGTTGCGATCGACGACGTACCGGAGGCAAGCGTGGCCGCCGAACCGCCGGACGAACCGCCCGGCGTGAAGTCGCGGTTCCACGGGTTGCGGGTGACGCCCCAGCGCTTCGACCAGGTGTAGCCTGCACAGCTGAACTCGGGCGTCGCCGTGCGGGCATGGACGATGCCGCCAGCCTTGATGACGCGCTCGTTCATCGTCGAGGTGTGGCCGCCAATGGTGTCCTTCGACAGCAGCGAGCCGTGCGATGTCGGCTTGCCCTTGATGTAGCTCTCGTCCTTGATGCCGATCGGCAGGCCCTCGAGCGCGCCGGTGCGGGCGTCCTTGGCATATTTCGCCTCGGCCTTGGCCGCCAGCCCCATCGCTTCCTCGAAATGCGTGAAGGTGAGGCAGTTGATCGCCGATTTGGTGGCTTCGGCACGGCGGATCGTGGCGCGCATCAATTCGACGGGCGACAGTTTCTTCGCCTTGAACAGTCGCAGTGCCTCATGGGCCGGCATGTAGCAAAGGTCGAGATCGGACATCGGAAATCTCCCCGCGATCGCGAGACCGCACTGGCATCAAGGTCGGATATGAGGGTAGCAGGACCGCGCGCTGCGGTCCGGTGGCTGTTCGTCGGGTTCGGCCGGCGGCGCTACTTCTGCAGGTCTGTCCAGATTTTCGTGTAGAGCGCCTGCACATCCGATGGGCAGGCCGGCATGAACTGGCCCTTGGCGGCGAATTCGGCCGGAACATTGACCTCGGGTGCGTTTTTCATGTCGTCAGGCATGAAGGCTTCCGAACCTTTTATGCCGTTCGCGTAGCGCGCGAAGGCCGAGATCATAGCAGCGTTCTTCGGGTCCATGATGAAATTCTGGAAGAGCTTGGCATTCTCGACATTCTTGGCGTCCTTGAGCACGGCGACATTGTCCATCCAGATCGGAAAGCCTTCCTTGGGATAGCCGTAGACGATCTTGTCGTTCTGCAGTCTCTGCCGCAGCGAAATGCCGTTCCAGTTGACACCGGCGGCGATGTCGCCCCTGCCCAGGCCGTCGACGGCCGCGTAGTCGAGCGAAAGCCATTTCGCCTTGGCCTCGACCAGCTTGTCGTGGACCTTCTTCAGCACCTGCATGTCGTTGGTGCAGTACTGGCCGCCTTCATAGGCGATGGCGAGGAACATGATGTCCCCCATTTCGGGGACGACGTTGATCTTGCCGACCAGCTCGGGCGGCGGATCGAGGAAGAGCGCCGAGGTGTTGGGGTCGCCGGCATAGACCGACTTGTTCACCGAAATGCCTGTCGTGCCCCACTGCCACGGAACGGTATATTTGCGGCCCGGATCGAAGGGAACGTCTACCCATCTGGGATCGACGTTCTTGAAATTCTCCATCTTGCTGGGATCGGTTTCGAGCAGCAGGCTTTCGCTGATCCAGATCGGCACGACGCTGGCGGAGGGCACGACGATGTCGTAGCCGGAAGCGCCCTGGCGGACCTTGGCCAATGCGGTGTCGTTGGAATCATAGTCGGTGACGGTGACCTTGACCTTGTAGGTCTCCTCGAATTTCTTGATCAGGTCCGGGTTGGTGTAATTGCCCCAGTTATAGATGTTGAGTTCGCCATCGGCGCGGGCGACGCCGGTTACGGCGAGCAGCGACAGCCCGACGGTTGCCGCGGTCAATTTCCAGTTCATGCGAGTGCTCCCATTGTTGGGACCGGGCTGCGTATCGCCTCAGGTCCATTTCCTGCTGATGAACAAGCCTGATGACGCCTTCGCCCCGATTGCGGGCCGGATGGCCGACACGATATTCCCCTTTTCGCGGCCATTCACCGGCGCATGCCGGCTGGCCAACTCTTAACGCCAGGAATAATTATAACTAACCATACAGTCAATATGTTTTCACAAGCTTTGCCACGCGCGGCCGCTGCCTTCCCGAGCGATTTCCAAAGGGACGTCAGCGACTGGTTGAAGGACGGCCTGGCTTACCTGGTGAGACCATGCAAGGTCCCGGCAGGCGCAGCCAAGAAGTTGCCTGGACGCTCGACGGCGACCTTCAGGTTGTTACGGGTGGAAGCGAGATCGTATAGCGCGGTGGTGTCGACGCCTTCCGGCCTCTCCTCCACTGCTTAAACCGATCTCTCAGGCGGATTGGAGGCTTCTCGTAGATCGGAGGAGCAAGGCCAGCGAGTTCGTAATAGCCATCGAGGATGTTGGTACGCAGCAATTGGCGTTCCTGCGGATAGAAGCTGAAATGCGCCACGATCAGGTCACCAAATATCTTGCCCGGCCGGTCCAGTCTGGTAGGCAAGGTCGCCGAAAGCCACTCCTCCTCATCGCCCGACGGCGGATGGAAACTCTCTCCCAGGCCGACAATATCCGATCCGAAAAAGCCGAGTGCGTTGATCGAAAAGCGCGACAGCCTGATCTCCCTGTCCGGCACGCGGAAGTCATCAAGCCGGTTGGCGCGGACGGCCTCGATGAAGACCGGATGAAGCGCCTGTGGAAAGCTGGCATGAGCCCAGGAGAATTCGCATGACGCCTGGCAAGTCAGCGGCCCGTCCACCAGGACCCTGGAAAGCTGCTTGATCAGTGAATTGCAGATGGCGTTGTTGATGATCAACGGCGCGTACCAGATGGCCGATCCTCTCTCGGCCATGACCCTCGTCATGAACTTTTGAAAGAAGCCATCCTCGACAAAAACCACATCGTCGTCGAGGCGCAGGTAGAAAGCCTCGGCGTCGTCGCAAAAACGATAGAAGTCGCCGATGACGTTAAACCCGCCATCGGCATGTGGAAGTTTCTTGATCCGGCATCGCGGATCGGAGGCGGCCAGCCGCTGAAGGTAGGCGCGGTCGGCTTCATTGCGGCAATTGTCCCACAGGTGCCATTCGTGCACGTCGGGGCTTTTCAAAACGTGATGGCTGAGCAAGCGAAGATATTTCTCGCGCCCTGCCGGAGTCACAACGATCAGCTTCATGAAACGTACAATCCTGTGATGGCGATGGTTTACTCGGCCGATTGACCAACGATGACAAATCAGGTGGTCGAATACTGAAGTTTCTTTCAGGCTACAACAAAGCTGATGTAGCTTGCCAAAAAATATTTCTGTCCATTCGGACTGCCACCTCGTGTTCCAAACACTTCAACCCCATGTCGTTTTTCGCTTGTGTCGTGAGCGGCAGCAGCCAATAAGGCACGGACTTCAAACGCTGGATGGATCGGCCGAATGGACAAGAACCTGCTGAGCAAAGCCGACATCCTGATCGTCGGCGCGGGATTCTACGGCGCGACGCTGGCGGAGCGTATCGCCACCCAACTCGGCCGGCGGGTGCTGGTGATCGATCGGCGCACGCATATCGGCGGCAATGCCTATACCGAGCAGGATCCCGTCACCGGCGTCGAAATCCATCGTTACGGGCCGCATCTGTTTCACACTTCCAACGAGGAGGTCTGGAACTATCTGCAGGGTTTCACCGGCTTCACGTCCTATCGCCATCGCGCATTCTCGACCTATCGCGACAAGGTCTATCCGCTGCCGATCAACCTCGCCACGATCTGCCAGTTCTTCGGCAAGCGGCTGAGCCCGGACGAGGCACGCGGCATGATCGCCGAGCAGGCTGCGGAGCTTGGCGACCGCCCGCCGGCCAATCTCGAGGAGAAGGCGATCTCCCTTGTCGGCCGTCCCCTCTATGAAGCCTTCATCAAGAGCTACACCGCCAAGCAATGGCAGACGGACCCGCGCGAACTGCCGGCGCAGATCATCGCGCGCCTGCCGGTCCGCTACACGTTCGAGGACGGCTATTTCAATGACCGTTTCCAGGGTCAGCCCGTGGATGGCTACACCGCGATCTTCGAAAAGATGCTTGCACACGACCTCATCGAAACACGGCTTGGCGTCGACTTCTTCGACATCAAGCCCCTGCTGCCGAAGGACCTGCCGGTCGTCTATACCGGCCCGATCGATCGCTATTTCGACTATTGCGAGGGCGAACTCGGCTGGCGGACCATCGATATCGATCTGGAGGTGGTGAACACACCGGATCATCAGGGCACGGCGATCATGAACTATGCCGACGAAGCCGTGCCCTACACCCGCGTGGTCGAATTCCGGCATTTCAATCCGGAACGCCAGCACGGAAGCGACAAGACACTCATCGGCCGCGAGTATTCCCGTTTCGCCGGCCGCGCCGACGAACCTTACTATCCAATCGACACACGCAAGGACCAAGCGATCTACCGTCGTTACCTCGAAAGGGCGGCGGCCGAGAAAAACCTGCATCTGGGGGGACGGCTGGGCACCTACCGGTATCTCGACATGCACCAGGCGATCGGCGCGGCCCTCAAGGCCTTCGAAACCGTCTTTGCCCCCCATTTCACAGGCAAGCTCGATTCACTTCCGCGATCGGCATGATCTCACGATCGCAACGGCTTCACGATCGGAATGAAGGGCCGTACGGCTTACAGCTCCGCCCTTTGCGGGCAAGGCATTCCGGCGGCATCGCCACAGCGAGATGCGGTGGGCACTGGTCTGTTGCTCATTTCTTCCGACTGGCGAACCAGCGCGGCGAAGACCAGCGCAAAGCTTCCCAGGATGACAAAAACGATGATCAGGCGTGCTACCGGCAATATGTCGGCCTCGTCTGGTTGGCGCGCACATCCCCGAACATCAGATATTCTCGAGGGATCATGCGCACAGATCAAAAGTGCCGCAGCGTCCTTTTGATGTCCCGAAGGATCCGGCAATGCTGCGGGCGCCCCACGCCACCCATGCCGGCTAACATGATCGATCCAGCTTTACGAGAGGTTACGGCCGGCCTTAACCATCACATTCGTTGGTGCCTTGACATCAACCGCGACCGGCCGGCCTCGGCAGACCGTGGCACGATCGCTTTGCCGGCCGACACAATGGCTCTCTTTGCAGACCTGCCCGCCCCATGCTACCCCGGCGTTGGCGCGGTCGGAACTGCCGCCAATCGGTCGCGATCGGGAAGCCATGAGCACAGCCGCCAACAGCATCGCCTTCGTCTCGTCCGACACAGCAGACGCCAAGGCGGCGCTGGAAAGCCTGTCGGCGCGCTATGGCCAATGTCCAGTCGCGGATGCAGGGGTTGTCGTGGCCCTGGGCGGCGACGGCTTCCTGCTGCAGACCTTGCGCGACACGATGGGGACGGGAAAGAAGGTGTACGGCATGAACCGTGGCACCATCGGGTTCTTGATGAACGAGTACCGTTCCGGCGGGCTCACCGAGCGCATCGCGGCAGCGGTCGCCGAAACGATCCGCCCGCTGGAGATGCTGGCCGTCACCTCGGAAGGCGAAACGGTCTCGGCTCTGGCGATCAACGAAGTGGCGCTGTGGCGCCAATCCTATCAGACGGCCAAGATTCGCATCAGCATCGATGATCAGATACGGCTTGAAGAGTTGAATTGCGATGGCGTCATGATCGCGACGCCGGCCGGATCCACGGCCTACAATCTCTCCGCGCACGGCCCGATCCTGCCGCTCGATGCGCCGCTTCTGGCGCTGACCCCGGTCAGCCCGTTCCGTCCACGCCGCTGGCGCGGTGCATTGCTCTCCAACAAGGCGACCGTGCGCTTCGACATTCTGGAGCCGGAAAAGCGGCCGGTGAACGCCGCCGCCGACCACACGGAGGTCAAGGCGGTGACCACCGTGACGGTGCGGGAGTCGCCGACTGCGACGGCGACCTTGCTGTTCGATCCCAACCACTCCTGGAACGAGCGCATCCTGGCCGAACAGTTCCGGTATTGAGCCGGCACAGACACAAGCAGCCGGATTAAGCATCGCGATTAAGGTTACGACTTCACAATCGCGCCAATCCCGCCCGTTTCTGTTGACAAATCGCGGGCTTGCGCCTAATCGCAATACCAATCTTGCAGGCGCGTGGCGCTTGCCGCGACGAACAACGTTGCGCTTCCCCGAACCAGCCAAAGACAGCAACACTTGTCCTCAGACACCACGACCGCTCAAGAAGCGTTGACCTTTTCAGACCTCGGCCTGTCGCCGAAGGTGCTTTCCGCAGTTACCGATGCCGGCTACACGCAGCCGACTCCGATCCAGGCTGGCGCCATTCCGCACGCCTTGCTCGGCAAGGACGTGCTGGGCATTGCCCAGACCGGCACCGGCAAGACGGCTTCCTTCGTGCTGCCGATGCTGACCCGGCTGGAAAAGGGCCGCGCGCGTGCCCGAATGCCGCGCACACTGATCCTGGAACCGACGCGTGAGCTTGCCGCGCAGGTCGAGGAAAACTTCATCAAGTACGGCAAGAATCACAAGCTCAACATCGCGCTCCTGATCGGCGGCGTGTCGTTCGACGAACAGGACAAGAAGCTGGAGCGTGGCGCCGACGTGCTGATCGCGACGCCCGGCCGCCTGCTCGACCACCGCGAACGTGGCAAGCTCTTGCTCAACGGCGTCGAAATCCTCGTCATCGACGAGGCCGACCGCATGCTCGACATGGGCTTTATCCCCGATATCGAACGCATCTGCGAGATGATCCCGTTCACCCGGCAGACGCTGTTCTTCTCGGCGACGATGCCGCCGGAAATCACCAAGCTTACCGAAAAATTCCTGCACGCGCCGGTGCGCGTCGAGGTCTCCAAGGCCGCGTCGGCCGCAACCAATATCATCCAGCGGCTGGTCAAGTCGGGCTCGAAACCCTGGGACAAGCGCGAGACGCTGCGCAACCTGATCAAGGCCGAAGATGCCGAACTGAAGAACGCCATCATCTTCTGCAACCGCAAGGTCGAGGTGTCGGAACTGTTCCGCTCGCTGCTGAAGTATGATTTCGACGCCGGTGCGCTGCATGGCGACATGGACCAGCGCGCCCGCATGCAGATGCTGGCCAATTTCCGTGATGGCAAGCTGCGCTACCTCGTCGCTTCGGACGTTGCCGCGCGCGGCCTCGACATCCCCGATGTCAGCCACGTCTTCAACTATGACGTCCCGATCCATGCCGAGGACTATGTCCACCGCATCGGCCGTACCGGCCGCGCCGGGCGCTCGGGCAAGTCCTTCACCATCGCGACCAAATCCGACACCAAGTATATCGACGCCATCGAGCGGCTGATCGGCACCAAGATCGAGTGGCATGACGGCGATCTGTCGACGGTGGTCGCCAGCGAAGGCGAGGACGACGCGCCGCGCCGTGGCAAAGGCGCACCGCGCCGTGCCGGCCGCAAAGATGACGACCGTAAGGACAGGGGCGAGCGCAAGGACGGGGGCGAGCGTAAGAAGGGCGGCGAACGTCGCGCCAGACACAGCGAAGAAGACGCGCCGGCCGTGGTTGCCCAGCAGCACGAGCAGTCCGACGCAGCAGAGACGCCGGTCGCCGACGTTGTCGAACGGCGCGCGCGCAAGGATGCAATCCGTTCGGAAAACACCGAGCGTAAATCCTCCGATCGCAATGAGCGCGCACCGGAACGCGGTGATACAAGGCCGCAGCGCGGCGACAACAACCGCCCTGGCCGTCAACGCCACCAGGAAGACAACGACGCCACCGTCGGCTTCGGCGACGACATGCCGGCCTTCATGCGAATCGTCGCCAAGGTCTGATTCCCGGGCGGGCAAGCCAGCGATCCGGCTTGCCCTCGGTAGACGCACCGATGGATATCGACGGGCCTCGGCTTGGCGTGCCTGCTACATCGGGCCTGGCATCATCTTGGTCGGTTTCTCCAGCATCGGAAACTCGGCCTTGTTGCATTTCACCTTCGGGTTCGTCGGACTGAACATGCCGTTCGGATTGTCCGTCAGCCAGGCGTGAAGGTCATAGTGGACGAACTCCCTCGGGATGAGCGGATAGTGCCCCTCCATCGGGCCCATGAAGGTCTGTCCAAACAGCTTCGGCGGCGCTTTGACGTCCGGCGTCAGCGGCACCAGCCATTCCACACCGACCAACTTCAGGCCTTTCTTGGTCGGCTCGTAGATCAGGACGTTGGGCTTCATCGGGTCGAGTTTCTGGCCGACACTCGGGACATTGACGAAATGGATGCCCATGGCGCCCTTCGGGTAATCCATCGAGCCCGCTATCTTTTCTCCGCTGTAGTAGACGCAGCCGACCGTCGACAGATAGAGGTCGCGGACGGCGGCGGTGTAATCCTCATATTTGGCGAGCGATTTTTTCAAGGCATCGATGTCGGCCTTGTTGGCGTCCTCGGCCCTCGCCGCGGCGAGGCCCAGCCATAAAGTTGCAATGCCTGTCAAAGCAAGGACGCCGCAGCGCCCAAGGGTGGCTGTTCTTGTCATGCATTCCTCCCAGACTTCTGATCTGGCCGTGCAAGACCGAGGCGGAAAAATGCTGATTGCGCGGCCGATTGTACCGCCTCATCCCCTCCGGAACAGCGAGGATGATATTCCTTTCCATGGTCGCGGGAAAGAAATTTATTAGAAATCGCTAAAATAGAGCGCGCACTTAGACAAAACGGCTCCGCGTGGGAGCCGTTTTGTTTTGGCTTGCCGAACAGGTCGGGGCGCTTGCCGGACAGATCAGGTGAGCGGCGAAAGCTGTATCTCGACGCGGCGGTTCTGGGCGCGGCCCTCGGACGTCGCATTGGAGGCGACCGGACGCGTCTTGCCGAAGCCGGTGACGGCGAAGCGGCGCTGATCGACGCCTTGGCCGGCCAGATAATTGGCGACCGCCAGCGCACGACGCTGGGACAGATCGAAATTGTGCTGGTCGCCACCGGTCGAATCGGTGTGGCCGAAAACGTCGACCGTGGTCTGCTTGAACTTCTTCAGCACCAGCGCAACCGAGTTCAGCACCTGGTAGAAGCCCGGCTTCACCGCATCCTGATCCGAATTGAAGGTGATGTCGGACGGCATGTTGAGGATGATCTGGTCGCCGCTGCGGGTGACGCTGACGCCGGTGCCCTCGAGCTGCCGACGCAACTCCGCCTCGTTCTGATCCATCGTGGCGCCGATAGCGCCGCCGGCCAGCGCGCCGATGCCGGCGCCGATCAGCGCATTGCGACGGTCATTGCCGCCGGCAAGCAGACCGAGGCTGGCACCCGCCAAGGCACCAAGACCGGCACCCGCGGCCGTGTTGGAAATCTTCTGGTCGCCCGTATATGGATCCGTGGTGGTGCAGGCGCTCACGAGCAAAGCCGTCGCCACGACGACGAGCACGGTCTTCTTCATAGATGGTCCCTCTCCAAGTCGCGCCTTTTCGACGGCGCCAAATCAGCCCTTGCCGCGACTTGTACCATGAAATGCGGCGAAAAGCGGAACGGGAAAAATCGCCTGCAACGGCTTTTTCCCTGGAGCCGGTCGGGTAACGAACCGTGTTGGCTGGCTACCAGAGATTCTTGCCGTCAATGACCACCACTTCGACCTTGTCGAGATCGAAATCATCGAACAGCCGTGAATTGACGCTGATCTTCGGATTGTCAAAATCCGGCTCGCCGGTGGACCAGTCCGGTGTTTCGGTGAAAGTGCCGCAGCCGCAGATGGCGCAAAACCCATGTTTTACGGTTTTCGATCCCCACTGATAGAAGGAAACCTTGTTCGGCGGCGTGATGAGCTTGAACTGCGAGGGGATGTAGTAGGCCCACAGCGAACCGCGCTTCGAGCAGAACGAACAGGTGCATTGCGTCACCGTTTGTGGGGCCTGCGAGACCTCGAACATTGTCGCCTTGCAGTGGCAGCTTCCCTTGATGGTCATGAAACATCACCTCTCCGTTGGCCGCCGCCCCTGCAACAGGGCACCATAAAGAAGCGATGCTGACAACTGTCCGTCAGCAGGCTACGGCTGAAGGCAACCTCGGCCTTCACCTGCCAATATAGGCGGCCAGTTCGTCCGGCGTCCCATTTGGGAAAGCCTGTTTCAGGAAGTCCAAGAACGCCGATACGCGCGCACTGAGCAGCCGCCGAGATGGGTAGAGCGCCCATAGAGAGATCTCGGGGCCGTCGATATCTCCCCAATTCACCAATGTGCCGTCAGCCAAGTCGTGGGTCACCAATGAAATGGGAAGCCGTCCCGCACCGACGCCGGCTCGCACCGCGTCCCGGACCATGATGAGCGTTGACAGCGTGAGGACAGGCTCGACTGTAATCGTCGAGCGGCCAGCTTGTGTCTTCACGTGCCATGTTTGCCGATCGCCTGGGCCGCGGGCAACGCTAGGAGCGGCGAGTCCATCTGTCGTGCGAGGAAGGCCGGGGCTTGCCACCACGACCAGACGGTCGCGCAGAAACGCCCGTCCGACCAGGCCTTCGTCGGGATCTGGATTGACTCGAATTGCCAGGTCATAACCTTCCTCGATCATGTCCACATACCGATCCTCGGTCGTGACCTCCAGCCTAACCTCCGGATACTTAACGGCAAATCCCGCGGCTATCCTCCCCATTGCGGTCTGAGAAAAATGGAGAGGTGCACTGATCCGTAATCTGCCCTTGGGTCTCTGACCGCCCGAGGCAATCGCCGCCGCCGTCTCGTCCAGTTCGGCAAGCAACGTCCCCGTCCGCTCGAAGAGGGCCCGTCCTTCCTCGGTCAGCTTCAAGTCACGCGCGCCCCGTTCAAACAGGCGCAGATCAAGACTGCTTTCCAACTCTCCAACGCGCCGGGACAGCGTTGCCTTGGGCCGGCCAGTGGCCCTTGCCGCCTTGCCGAAGCCAGCATGGCGGGCAACGAGATTGAAATCCGCGAGGGCAAGAAGATCCATGGCGTGTTCCACCAGTGAGACGATGCGTCTAAATTTTCCGCCTGTTTGGCGCTTTGTGAGCCACACATATGGGAGGCGTCAAGCACCCCAACAGGAGAAATTTCATGACCATTCTCGTTACCGGCGCCACGGGCAACATTGGGCGCCAAGTCGTCGACCACCTCGTCAAGCGCAACGCCGATGTACGTGCCCTCGTCCGCGATCCGTCGAAAGCCAGCTTCCCGGCAGGCGTATCCGTCGTGCAAGGCGACTTTCTCGATGTCGATTCGCTGCGCAAAGCCATGTCTGGAGTTTCCACTCTGTTCCTCCTGAACGCCGTGGTACCGGACGAGTTCACCCAAGCTTTGGTCGCGCTGAACGTCGCCCGATCGGCCGGCATCGAGCGGATCGTCTATCTGTCGGTGATCCACGCTGACGTCTACGTGAACGTGCCGCACTTCGCCGGCAAGTTCGGCGTCGAACGGATGATCGAGCAGATGGACTTCAAGGCCACGATCTTGCGCCCGGCCTACTTCATCCAGAACGATCTGATGGTCGAAGACACCATCACCGGCTACGGCACCTACCCAATGCCGATCGGCACGAAGGGTCTTGCCATGATCGACGCCCGTGATATCGCCGAAATCGCCGCCCTTGAGCTGTTGCGCCGCGAACAGTCCGCGGAGCCACTTGCGATCGAACGGATCAACCTCGTCGGTCCGCAGACACTGACCGGGACGGATATCGCCGCAATCTGGTCAGACGTGCTTGCCCGGCCGATAAACTATAGCGGCGACAACACAGAGGGCTTCGAGCAAAACCTCAAGCAGTTCCTGCCCGCCTGGATGGCTTACGACATGCGCTTGATGGGCGAGCGCTTCTTCACCGACGGGATGCTGCCGGAAGCCGGCGACGTCGAGCGCCTGACCGCGCTTCTGGGCCGCCCACTGCGCCCATATCGCGACTTCGCCTCAGCAGTCGCGGCCTCCGCGTGAGGCAACAGCGTCACAGGCCAGCCATCTCAGCAAGGTTGTGGAACGATGGCTGGTCTTCCGATGCATTTGTCACAACCTAAAATGAGCGCGGCGGGACGAACAGGCAGATCGTCCTGCCGGCATCGAGACCGCCTTGATGAGCGCACCAGTGAAACTCGCCGTCAGGGCTGTCCTTGATGCGCTTGTCTGTCATGGGAACGACCTCGCCGGTGCCGGCGATCACATAGCCTTCGGGCTTCTCCAGCACTTCCCCGGTGTGTGTGGCACGACAATCATAGTTGGCACAGCAAGCGAATGGATAACTCCAGCCTTGCGGCTTTGCCGCCGTGGGCTTGGCGTCATGGGCAAAAGCAGCTGGCGTAAGTATCGCGAGCGCACCGATGGCGAGCAGGGAAAACATAAGTCGGCCAGCCGGTTGAACGGCTCTGGCCGATCGGAATGTGGCAGCAGACATGGAAACGTTCCTTTCAAACGAGCATCAAGCGTTTCGCTTGCCCGTTCCCGGAACGTGTCTTCCCAGTGGCCGGATCGTCAGGTCGCAGATATGCCGCGTCCGGCCATAAATGCTTTTTCTCTCCCAGCCTTTGGATGCTGGGCTGATTCCCTGGTAGGCGCAAGAAGCTGCTGCTATCGGCGATATCGCCGTGCAGGCGCCAACCCTCTGCAATTGCTGACGAGATTCAGGCCAGGTTCCACTCCCGGCATACGAGTTTCGAATAACGGGCGAGCATCGAAATAACGGCGATTGGTCCGAATCGGTTCCAGCCTATCGAGCGTCGGAGCCGACGATCACGTGCTCTTGATATTGCGGCAGGTCGTCGGTGATGTCGAACCAGCCCGCCTTGGAGCCGACGAAAATGTGCGCGGTCGGACGGATGGAAGGATCGTCGACAAGGGTTCCCATCGGCACATGGAAAAAGGCTCCTTCGCGGACAAGCGAATAGAGCAATGAGCCGCACAGTCCGCAGTGGGCGTCATGAGCGCCGCTTTGATCGCCGAAGATCAGGAGCTTGTCCTCGCCCTTGACGAGGGCCAACTTGTCCCGCTCGATCCCGGCAAAAGGTTTGAAGGCCGAACCGGTGGTTCGCCGGCAATTCGAGCAGTGGCAGTTGGCCGCGTAGACGAATTCGTCGGCGACGTCGTAGCGCACTGCTCCGCAGAGGCATTTTCCCGAGAGCCTGCGTGCCATCGTCGGTTCAGCTCCGTCGTTCAAGTGGCTGCTCTAATCCAGATCCGCCACCACTTCACCCGCACCGCCCTCGATGCGTTGCGACAGCGAAGCCTCCATGAAATCGTCGAGGTCGCCATCGAGTACACTGGAAGGGCTGGTGCTTTCGACACCGGTACGGAGGTCCTTCACCAGCTGATAGGGCTGCAGCACGTAGGAGCGGATCTGGTGGCCCCAGCCGATATCGCTCTTGGACGCTTCGGTCGCGTTGGCAACGGCTTCGCGCTTCTTCAGCTCCTCCTCATAGAGGCGCGAGCGCAGCATCTCCCAAGCCTTGGCCTTATTCTTGTGCTGCGAACGCTCGGCCTGGCAGGCAACCGCGATACCCGTGGCGATATGGGTGATGCGCACGGCCGAATCGGTTGTGTTGACGTGCTGGCCGCCCGAGCCCGACGAGCGATAGGTGTCGATGCGGACGTCGGATTCGGACACGTCGATCTCGATCGTGTCGTCGATGACCGGATAGACCCAGACGCTGGCGAAGGAGGTGTGCCGGCGCGCATTGCTGTCATAGGGCGAAATGCGCACCAGGCGATGGACGCCGGATTCCGTCTTCAGCCAGCCATAGGCATTGTGGCCCTTGATCAGCAAAGTCGCGGACTTGATGCCTGCTTCTTCGCCGTCATGCACTTCCAGCACCTCGACCTTGAAGCGGCGGCGCTCGGCCCAGCGCGTGTACATGCGCAAAAGCATCGAGGCCCAGTCCTGGCTTTCGGTGCCGCCCGCGCCTGCGTGGACTTCGAGATAGGTGTCGTTGGCGTCGGCTTCGCCCGACAGCAGTGTCTCGACCTGGCGGGCTTTCGCCTCGCCCTGCATGGAGCGGAGCGCTGCCTCGGCCTCGGCGATGACGCCTTCGTCGCCCTCTTCCTCGCCGAGCTCGATCAGGCCGATATTGTCCTCCAGCGCCTGCGTCAGACCCTTGACCGATGCAATGCCTTCCTCGAGGCCCTGGCGCTCGCGCATCAGCTTCTGCGCCTCCAGCGGTTCGTTCCATAGGCTGGCGTCCTCGGCGCGAACGTTCAGGTATTCAAGCCGCTTTATGGCCTGATCCCAGTCAAAGATGCCTCCTCAGCAGGGTTATCGCCTGCCTGATCTCGTCGACAATATTCTGCGTTTCCGCGCGCATGGCCTGGTATTTTGTCCTGTTGCTGAAGTGACACTTCGGTCGGCGCGATACATAGGGACGCCGCCGCCATGTGTAAAGCGAACATGTGCAAAGCGAATAGGCCGGCCCCAGGGCCAACCCCAAGGCCAGCCGTGCCGACGACCGGACCCGTTAGTAGAGTCCGCCGCCGCCGTCCTGGATGGCCTGGTTGGCCTGTGGCGACAAGGCGCCGCCGGAGGCATTGGAGCCGTCGGCGCCCATGCCGATCACCCAATAGCTGTCGGCGGGGCCGGTGCCCGGCTTGAAGGCCTCGACGATGGTGCCCGGATCGCCCGATGCCGCCCGCATGCCGGTCTTGCGGTTGATGGCGATCAGGTTCATGCCATCGGGAACCTTGAAGTCGACATTGGGCGTGCCGTCCAGCGCCACGCGCATGAAATCCTTAAAGATCGGGGCCGCGAGACCGCCGCCGGTGGCGCCATGGCCAAGGCCGCGCGGCGTGTCGTAGCCCATGTAGAGGCCGACCACGAGGTTCGGCGTGTAACCGATGAACCAGGCGTCCTTTTCGTCGTTGGTGGTGCCGGTCTTGCCGGCAATGTGGCGGCCGAGCTCACCGATGGTGGCGCCGGTGCCGCGCTGGACGACGCCTTCCATCATCGACGTGATCTGGTAGGCGGTCATCGGATCGAGAACCTGCTCGGAATTGTCGACCAGTTCCGGCTCCGGCTGGTTCTTCCATTCAGGCGCATTGCAGCTTTCACAGCCACGTTCATCCTGCTTGAACACCGTCTTGCCGTAGCGATCCTGGATGCGGTCGATCAGCGACGGTTTGATCGACTTGCCGCCATTGGCCATGATCGAATAGGCCGAAACCATGCGCATGACGGTGGTCTCGCCAGAGCCAAGCGCCATCGGCAGATACGGCGCCAGATGATCGTAGACGCCGAAGCGCTCGGCATATTCAACGACGAGCTTCATACCCATGTCGTTGGCAAGCCGCACGGTCATCAGGTTGCGCGACTTCTCGATGCCGGAGCGCAGCGTCGCCGGACCGGCGACGGTGCCGTCATAATTCTTCGGCGTCCATGTCGTGTTGCCGCTCTGGATGGTGATCGGTCCGTCCATGATCACCGAGGCCGGCGTGTAGCCATTGTCGAGCGCGGCCGAATAGACGATCGGCTTGAATGAGGAGCCCGGCTGACGCATCGCCTGGGTGGCGCGGTTGAATTCCGACTGCGAATAAGAGAAGCCGCCGACCATGGCCAGTACGCGGCCGGTGTGCGGATCCATGGCGATCAGGCCACCCTCCACCTCGGGAACCTGGCGCAGGCTGTAGGTGTTGTCGGAGCCTTCGTTCTTCTGCACGAAGATGACGTCGCCTGGCTTCAGCACGTCGGCCGGTGATTTGGCCCTGACTGTCTTGCCATCGACCAAATGGCGCATGGCGAAACCCATGTCGTCCTTGCTGACGGTGCCTTCGACGCGTTCCTTGACGATCTCGCCCGACGCCTGGCGTGCGGGCTGCAGGCCGATCGACAATCCAGTCGCCGAACTGTCGAGCACGACGGCAAGCGACCATTCGGGAACGTCCTCCAGCCCCTTGACGGCGCCCAGCGAGGCGCCCCAGTCGCCGGACACGTCGATTGTCTTCACCGGCCCGCGATAGCCGCGCAGCGTGTCGTATTTCATCAAACCGTTCTGCATCGCCTTGCGGGCAATGAGCTGGACCTTCGGGTCGAGGGTGGTGCGAATGGACAGGCCGCCCTCATAGAGCGCGTTCTCGCCGTAACGGGCGATGATCTGCCGGCGAACCTCTTCCGTGAAATACTCGCCGGCGAAAAGGTAGGAGCCGGTGCGGCGCGGGGCAACGCCAAGTGGCTCGGCCTTCGCTTTCGCACCCTCTTCGGGAGTCACGTAACCGTTCTCGACCATCTGGCCGATGACCCAGTTTCGCCGCTCAAGCGCCCGATCGGCATGTTTGAAGGGATTGTAGTTGGCTGGGCCTTTCGGCAGCGATGCCAGATAAGCGGCCTCGGCCACGGTCAATTCGTTCACCGACTTGTCGAAATAGGTCAGCGCGGCGCCAGCGACACCGTAGGCGTTGAAGCCAAAGAAAATCTCATTGAGATAGAGTTCAAGGATGCGATCCTTGGAATAGGCCTGTTCGATGCGAAACGAAAGGATGGCCTCCTTGACCTTGCGTTCCAGGGAGCGCTCGTTGGTCAGGAGGAAGTTCTTGGCAACCTGCTGGGTGATCGTCGAACCGCCCTGCATCGGTCCACCCGAAAGGTAAGTGAGCGCCGCCCGGCCCAATCCCGTTATGTCCACGCCAGGGTGATTGTAGAAATTCTTATCCTCGGCGGACAGGAAGGCAGCCTTGACGCGATCGGGGATCGCCTGAATCGGCAAATACAGGCGCCGTTCGCGCGCATATTCCGCCATCAGAGAGCCATCCGAGGCATGGATGCGGGTGGTCACCGGCGGTTCGTATTTGGCCAGCACTTCGTAGTCAGGCAGATCCTTTGCCACATGGCCGATGTAAATCGCAACGCCCGCCGCGACCAGAAGGGCCAGCGTCGTGCCGATGCCGAAGAAATAGCCAATGAGACGAATCATACCCGCTCCAGTCCTTGGTTCGGGAATTTCCTAAACGAAGCCGCCTTCCGCGCAAGCTTTCGTGCCGGGCCCAAACCGTAATCGAAAACCCATGTCGCCGCCATGTGGACAAAATACGGCAAGGCCTTGTTTCGTGGCCGCGTGCTGGAAATAAAGGCATCGGGTGTTGTCATACAGCAACGCCGCCTCTGGTTGCAGGCGTGGCCAGGCATATTAGCCTCCGGTTCCGGTTCCGGCACGGGCGGAAGCAAAAAGCGCGACGGCGTTGGTGATGCTTTGCGCGGCTTTGTCGCGCCAATCGGCGTTGAGCAGCTGCGCCTCGTCCTTGGCGTTCGAGAGATAGCCGAGTTCGACCAGCACCGATGGCACGTCTGGCGCCTTCAGCACCTTGAACCCAGCGGAACGCTGCGGATTGTTGATGAGGCCGACGCTGGTCGAAAGCTGGCCGACCAATGTGTGGGCGAAACTCATTGAAAAGGTGTGCGTCTCGCGGCGGATCAGGTCGATCAGGATGTCCGTCACCTCCTTCTTATCGTCCTTGATCACCATGCCGGCGAACTGGTCGGAGAGATTTTCACGGTCGGCCAGCGCCTGCGCCTCGGGATCCGACGCCTTGTCGGAAACCGTATAGACGGTGGCGCCGCGGATGCCCTTGACGCTGATGGTGTCGGCGTGGATCGAAATCAGCAGATCGGCCTCATGCTGCCGCGCAATGCGGACTCGGTCGTCCAGGCGCAAATATTCATCGCTGTCGCGGGTCATGAAGACATCGTATTTGCCGGCCGCGGCGAGCTTGTCGCGCAACTCCGTGGCGAAGGCGAGCGTGACGTTCTTCTCGATGGTGCCGTTCAGGCCCTCGGCGCCGCCATCGACGCCGCCGTGACCGGGATCGATGACGACCGTGAAGCGGTGCCCGGGATTGGAGACGGGCCCGGTGCCGACCCGCCCGCCCTTGTCGGTCGAAACCGTGGAGCCGGTGGTCAGCGCCTGGTTGGCAAGGGCTGCATCGAACTCGCGCGCGGAGGCCGCCGACATGTCGATGGCTATGCGGTAGCCGGTGCCGTCCTCGTCCTTGAGCACATCGAGCTTATCGACGGCGAACGGCCCCTTGCCGGTGAGGATCAGCCGCGAAACGCCGTCGCCGAGTTCGCCCAGGCGCACGCCCCTGACCAGACCGCGCGGCTTCAGATCCTTAGCATCGATGGCCAGTCTGGTGTTCGCCAGGTCGATGACCAGACGATTGGGAGCACGCAGCAGGAACCATTTGATGTCAGGCTCGCGATCGAATTCCATGACGATGCGCATCTTGGTGGCATCGCCCGCCATCTTGTAGCCTTTCGCCACCAGCGGCGCATCGGCGGCATTGGCGACTGAGGAAAGGGGGGAACAAACCACCAGCAGCACGAGACAGAAGGCGCCGAGAATCCGGCCGCCGACACGACATCCCTTGTCTGCGAGGTCTGCCAGTCCCATCTCTCTTCCAGTCGCTCCCGGTTTGGCGCCCGGCGCCCGCTCGTTTCGTCGAAGTGCCGGTTAGGCCGCGAACTCGATTAACGATTGGTATCCAGAGAAGGTTAACCAAGCCTTTTCATGCAGGGCTGGAGCCAGGTTTACGCTACGGAACTGCTTTTTGCCGGCATCGGAAATCGGGGTTGCCTTCCACCCCGCCAAATCATAAAAGCGATAGTGGATCACTGCAATCCTGGAACCGCCCTCCTCCGCAGCTTCCTGCTACAGGGTCAGATGAAAGGCGGCTCCTTTCGCTTCACGCGAAAAGGCTTCAGGTGATCGCGACGAATTTCGCAGGTGTGCGCCCGTGGCGGGGGAATCGCCTGCGTGAGGAAAACGGCCGGGTTTGTTCCCGCGCCGGCTCTGTACGAGCAAACAAGCTGGTCCGGTTTCCGGGCTTTGGTTCAAAGGTTCTGCTGGTGACGATGGCTTCAAGCGCAATCATGGAAAGGTCCGCATCAAACCGCGCCAATATGGCAGCGGGCGGCACCGCCATGACACGCAGGCAGCGTCCGGCGGACGTTCAATTATCCGGCACCCATATTCATCCAGACACACAGCAGCGGGCTTTGCCCCGCCAGCTGCGGCTGACGGCTGCCGGGGGGAAACGAAATAATGCCCAACAAAATGCTGATAGACGCCTCCCACCCGGAGGAAACACGAGTTGTCGTCGTACGCGGTAACCGTATCGAAGAATTCGACTTTGAATCTCAGGACAAGAAGCAGCTCAAAGGAAACATCTATCTCGCCCGCGTAACGCGCGTCGAACCTTCCCTTCAGGCAGCCTTTGTCGAATATGGCGGCAACCGTCACGGTTTTCTCGCCTTCAGTGAAATACATCCCGATTACTACCAGATCCCGGTCGCCGACCGTCAGGCGCTGCTGCGCGCGGAAGCGCAGGAGGCCGAGGACGAGGAGAACGAGGATAGCGAAGGCGAGGATCGCCAGAGCCGCGATCGCGGCCGGCGTGGACGCCGGCGCGGCGGCAAGAGCCGCGACCGCGGCGAGCACCCGCGCGATGCAGGCGGAGCCGAATCCGGCGAGGCAAACGAAGCCGCTGGCGAGGCAAGAGAAAACGGCGACAATGGCGCCGATGCCGTCGCCGAGGACACCTCCAACGTTTCCGAGACCGTCGAACACGCGGCGGATACGTCGGCCGATGCCGACGCATCCTCGCATGACGAGGCTTCTGCCGAGCAGGAGGAAAGCGAAGCCCGCGAAGGCGGCCCCACCTCGATCGCCGCCTCCGTCGAAGCCGATGTGATTTCCGAGCCCGTCTCGCAGGCGGACCAGGGCAGCGAGGCCACCTCCGCCGACAATGATCGCGGCATGCTCGAAGAGGTGTCGTCCTCGCATCCGGACGATCATGAGATCGAATCGGTCGGCGCCGAAGATGCGCTGGAAGAAGTGCGCAACCGCCGCAAGCCGGTGCGCCGCCAGTACAAGATCCAGGAAGTGATCAAGCGCCGGCAGATCCTTTTGGTGCAGGTCGTCAAGGAAGAGCGCGGCAACAAGGGCGCCGCACTCACCACCTACCTGTCGCTTGCCGGTCGCTATTCCGTGCTGATGCCGAACACGGCGCGCGGCGGCGGCATTTCCCGCAAGATCACCAGCGCGGTCGACCGCAAGCGCCTCAAGGAGGTCGTTGCCGATCTCGAAGTGCCGCAAGGCATGGGCGTCATCCTGCGCACCGCCGGCGAAAGCCGCACCAAAGCCGAGATCAAGCGCGACTACGAATATCTGATGCGGCTTTGGGAGAACGTGCGCAATCTCACGCTTCAGTCCACCGCCCCTGCCCTCGTCTATGAGGAAGGCAGCCTGATCAAGCGCTCGGTGCGCGACCTCTACAACAAGGATATCGACGAGATTCTCGTCTCCGGCGACGAAGGCTACCGCGAGGCCAAGGACTTCATGCGCATGCTGATGCCGAGCCACGCCAAGGTGGTTCAGCCGTTCCGCGACACGACGCCGATCTTCGTGCGCAACGGCATCGAGGCGCAGCTCGACCGCATGTTGCAGCCGCAGGTGACGCTGAAGAGCGGCGGCTACATCATCATCAACCAGACCGAAGCGCTGGTCGCCATCGACGTCAATTCGGGCCGCTCCACCAAGGAGCACTCGATCGAGGATACGGCGCTCCACACCAATCTGGAAGCGGCCGAGGAAGTCGCGCGTCAGCTCCGGCTGCGCGACCTTGCCGGCCTGATCGTCATCGACTTCATCGACATGGAGGAGAACCGCAACAACCGCTCCGTCGAAAAGCGGTTGAAGGATCACCTCAAGAACGACCGTGCGCGCATCCAGGTCGGCCGCATCTCGCATTTCGGCCTGATGGAAATGTCGCGCCAGCGCATCCGCGCCAGCGTGCTGGAATCGACCATGAAGCCCTGCCCGCATTGCGGCGGCACCGGCCATGTGCGCTCCGATTCTTCGGTCGCGCTGATGGTGGTGCGGGCGATCGAGGAATTCCTGCTCAAGGATTCGCGCAGCCACATCACGGTACGCACGCCGGCGGCGACCGCACTCTACGTGCTCAACCACAAGCGCGGCACGCTGGTGGAACTCGAAAGCCGCTTCGGCCTGACCATCACCATCGAGGCCGACGATGCGGTTGGCGCCCAGCACTATGCGATCTTCCGCGGCGCGCTGGCCGAAAAGCCCGAAGGCTTTGTCGAGTTGCGCAGCCTGCCGGCCTATGTCGAGCCGGAAGAACCCGAGGACGAGGTCGTCATCGAGGAAGACGAGGAAGCACCGGCTCAGGCCGAGCAGCCAAGGCACGCCCAGCCATCGCAGCACCAGCAGCCCAGGTCGGGTGAGCCAAGGTCGGGTGAGCCAAGGTCGGGTGAGCCAAGGTCTGGCGAACCCAGGACGGGCGAGCCGAGGTCGGGCGAGGACGGCGAAGGCCGCGACCGCAAGCGCCGCAAGCGCCGCAGACGGCGTGGCGGCAAGGATCGCGACCGCGAACATGGCGCCCCGACGGACGGCTCGTCCATCTCCGCACCGGCCGGCGATTTCGCCGAATCGGTACATGAGGCGGACAATGACGACACCGAAACGGACGATGCCGTTGCGATCTCCGCCAGCGCGTCCGACGAGGCGGTACAGGCTTCCGATGACAGCCAGGGCAAGAAGCGCCGGCGCGGCAAGCGCGGCGGCAAGCGCAATCGTCGCGAGGACGGTGAAGGCGAGACCGAGGCCGAGGCCGGCGAAGCCGCCGACGCCTCGGTGATCGATGCCGCTGAAGCTGAGACGGTCGCTAGCGAGCCCGTAGCGGTTGAAGAAACCGCGGCTTCTGCACCGGCGAACGACGACGCTCCAGCCGAAAAGCCGAAGAAGAAGCGTGCTTCAAGGGCAAAGAAGGCCGCAGCCGAAGTCCCCGCCGAGGCGGTGACCGAGGCAGATCCGGAAGCTGCCGTCGAGCCCGCTCCTGTGGACGATGCGAACGTCGTTGCCGAGCCGTCCGTTGCCGAAGAGGAGCCGGCGAAGGCCCGCCCGTCGCGGCGCAAGGCGGTGGCTGCGGATACTCCGGTCGTGCCAGTGGTTTCTTCGAGCGTCGCCGATGAGGCCAAGACCGAAGAAAAGCCGAAGCGTGCCGGTTGGTGGCAGCGGAAGGGCTTTTTCTAAGCTTTTCAGCTCGTTGAGCTGATGTTCTGACAAGAAAATCCCGCGCGATCGAAAAGATGGCGCGGGATTTTTCATACCCGGCATTCCGATAGGGCGGGAAACGCTAAGGCGCGAAGATCGACCAGTTCATCATCCTGGCCAGCTTTTCCAGTGCGATCGAACCGAGCTTGGAGTTGCCGTTGGCATTGAGGCCGGGCGACCAGACGGCAAGCGAGGCGACACCCGGCACGATGCCCAATATGCCGCCGCCGACGCCGCTCTTGCCGGGAATGCCGACGCGGAAGGCAAAATCGCCGGAGCCGTCATAATGGCCGCAGGTCAGCATCATGGCGCCGATGCGCCGCGCCCGCTCGGCCGACACCACGGAATGCCCCGTCGCCGGGTTCTTGCCGCCATTGGCGAGGAAGCGGCCGGCCATCGCCAGTTGCCGGCAACTCATGGCGATGGCGCAGTGATGGAAATAAACGCCTAGCGCAAGCTCCGGTGCATGATGGAGATTGCCGAAGGATTTCATATAGTTGGCGAGCGCAAAGTTGCGATAGCCGGTGGCGCGCTCGGAGGCCGCCACCTCGCGGTCGATGATGATGGTCTCGTCGTCGGCCAGGAACTGTATGAAACGCAGGATCTCGCCAATCGCCTCGCGCGGCTGGTGGCCGGCGAGCAGGATGTCGGAAATGACGATGGCGCCGGCATTGATGAACGGATTGCGCGGAATGCCGTTCTCGTGCTCGAGCTGTACGATGGAGTTGAACGGATTGCCGGACGGCTCGCGCCCCACCCGCTTCCACAGTGCATCGCCGACATTGCCGAGCGCCAGGGTCAAGGTGAAGACCTTCGAGATGCTCTGGATCGAGAACGGCTGGTCGGCATCGCCCGCCACCAGCACGCGGCCGTCATTGGTGACGGCGGCAATGCCGAATTTCCTCGGATCGACCTTGCCCAGCTGGGGAATGTAGGTCGCGACGTCGCCGCGATCGGTGCGCTCGGCCATTTCGGCGGCGACCTCGGCCAATGCCTGATCAAGTTTGGGGGCCTGATCAAGTTTGGGGGCCTGTTCGAGTTCCGGCATGGCGCTACCTCAACCAGCGTTCGAGGCGCGCCATGGCCTCGACCATGTCGTCATGGCTGCCGGCATAGGAAAACCGCATCGTGCGGTGCCCCGCCTGGGTATCGAAGTCGCGGCCGGGCGTCGCCGCCACATGGGCTTCCGCCAGCATCTTGCGCGCGAACGCCATGCTGTCGTTGCTGTGCCGGGTGACATCGCAAAAGGCATAGAAGGCACCATCCATGGGCGCCGCCAGCGGAAAGCCGAGCTCGGGCAAACGTTTCATCAGCAGCTCGCGATTCCAGGCATAGCGGCCTTTGACCGCCTCCAGTTCCTCCGTCGCGGCAAAGGCCTCGATCGCGGCGATCTGCGACAGCTCCGGTGGCGAGATGTAGAGGCTCTGGGCGATGCGCTCGACCGGCCGCACCAGCTCCTCGGGCAGCACCATCCAGCCGATACGCCAGCCGGTCATGCAATAATATTTCGAGAACGAGTTGATCACCGTCACGCTGTCACCGAAGGCGAGCGCCGTGGTGTCGGGGGCGCCATAGGCCAGCCGGTGGTAGATCTCGTCGGAAATGACGGCGATGCCGAGCGCCTCCGCCGTGCTGATCAGCGCCGACAGTTCGTCGGCCGGAATGACGGCGCCGGTCGGGTTGGCCGGACTTGCAAACAGGACGCCCTTCAGCGGCTTCTGGCGATGCGCCGCCTCTAGATGGCCGGCATGCAGATAGGCCGCCTCGCCGAGCTCGATCTCGACGACATCGATGCCGAGCGCCGCCATGATGTTGCGATAGGCGGGGTAACCGGGCGCGGCGATAGCAACGCGGTCGCCCGGATCGAACATCGCCAGGAAGGCGAGATTGAAGGCGGCCGACGATCCGGTGGTTACCGCGATCCGCCCCGGCTCGACATCGAGCCCGTAGTGATCCGCGTAATGCCCGGCGATCGCCTTGCGCAAACCGGCCAGACCCAGCGCGTCGGTGTAGCCGATGCGGCCTTCCTGCAGGGCCTTGGCCGCCGCGGCGCGAACCCGTGCGGGCGCCGGATCGGATGGCTGGCCGACCGCCATGGAGATCACCGGCGCGCCCTGGGCCTTCAGCCGGTTGGCTTCAGCCAGCACATCCATGGCGTGGAACGGCTCGACATTGCCACGGCGTGAGAGCGAAACGACCATTTTATCCTATCCCGACGGTTGAGCACGGCATGCCCTGGACGCATACGCCGCACAAATGCCCGATTGGTGTGAGGATCACAAGTTGAGGAAGTTTTTCCGGTGCCGACTTTTCATCTTTCGCCCGCTCGTCTACCAGTGGACACGTCATGCTGAGCCGACCCAGACCGACCATTGCAGAGGTGGCGCGTGTTTTCGCGACACTTTCGCTCGGCCTCGCTGTCGCGGTGGCGAGTTCGGTCACTGCCTTTGCCCAGTCCGTGCCGGTGGTGCGCGACGCCGAGATCGAGGCTTTGGTTCGCGACTATGCGCGGCCGATCTTCAGGGCGGCCGGGCTGGCGAATGACGGCATCGACATCGTCCTGGTCAACGATTCCAGCTTCAACGCCTTCGTTACCGGACGCCGGCTGTTCATCAACACCGGCGCGCTGATGATGGCTGAAACGCCGAACGAGATCATTGGCGTCATCGCCCACGAGGCCGGCCATATCGCCGGCGGCCACCAGCAGAAACTGCGCGACCAGCTCGAACGCGCCAAGACCATGGCCATTATCGCCACTTTGCTCGGCGCCGGCGCCATTGTTGCCGGCGCCACCACCAACAGCCGCGGCCTTGCCGGCGCCGGCATGGGCGTGGCGGCTGGCGGCGGCGAGATGGCGCAGCGCAGCATCCTCGCCTATCAGCGCACCGAAGAGACGACCGCCGACCGCTCGGCGATCACCTATCTCAACGCCACCGGCCAGTCCGGCATGGGCATGCTGAAGACATTCGCCCGCTTCCAAAGCGCGCTGTCCTTGTCCGGCACGCAGGTCGATCCCTATCGTATCAGCCACCCGATGCCGCAGGAACGCATCGCCAATCTCGAAGTGCTGGTCAAACAGAGCCCCAATGTCGGCAAGGTCGATCCGCCGGCGCTGCAGCAGCGCCATGACATGATGCGGGTCAAGATTGCCGTCTACATGGAAGGCCAGGCGGCTGGGTCACGGCTGATGCGAAAGATGCAAGGAACGCTGGCCGGGCTATATGGCGATGCCCAGTCGACCTACCTTTACGGCAATATCGCCGCAGCGCTCGCCAAGACCAACGCCCTGATCAAGGCGCAGCCCAGGAATGCCTACTTCCAGGAGTTGCGCGGCGACATTCTGATGAAGGCGAACAACCCCAAGGATGCGGCGGAAGCCTACGCCAAGGCGGTCAGCCTCGATTCGGCGCGGTCCGGCTTGCTGCCGGTCTCGCTTGGACAGGCGCTGATGGCCATCGGCACGCCCGATTCGCTCAGGAAAGCCGTCGCGCAGATCAACAATGGTCTGGGGCGCGACAAGGAAAATTCCATCGGATATCGCTATCTGGCACAGGCCTATGGCGAGTTGGGGGACATACCGGGCGCCGAGCTCGCCACTGCCGAAGGTCATTTCTATTCCGGTAACTACAAGGATGCGAAGATATTCGCCATGCGGGCGCAGCAGCAGATGAAGCGCGGCGAGCCGCGCTGGATTCGCGCCCAGGACATCATAAACTACAAATCATCAGGCAAGATCTAGTGAACCCTCCGGCCATGCGCTGCGACATAGCCAGACCGGGAAACAGGCAAAAGGAACGAGAACAATGAAAAAGGCACTGCTGTTGGGCACCACGGGAATCGCTGTAGCCCTTGCGATGCTCGCTTTCGGTTTCGTCGCCGGCAACCCGCAGATCGCCAAGGCCGGCACGGCCCAGCCTGTTCAGACGGCTGAGCCTGTCCAGATGGCGGGCGCCGACACCAAGATCGACCGCGCCGAGGTCGAAGGCATCATCCGCGACTACCTCTTGAAGAACCCCGAGGTGCTGCTCGAAGTGCAGGACGCGCTCGAGGCCAAGCAGAAGGAAGAGCAGCGCATCGCCCATCTCGGCGTCATCAAGAACGCCAAGGACCAGATCTTCAACTCCGCCTTCGATGGCGTCGTCGGCAATCCGAACGGCAAGGTGACGATCGTCGAGTTCTACGACTACAATTGCGGCT
Organism: Mesorhizobium opportunistum WSM2075; assembly: GCF_000176035.2. Classification (NCBI taxonomy): domain Bacteria; kingdom Pseudomonadati; phylum Pseudomonadota; class Alphaproteobacteria; order Hyphomicrobiales; family Phyllobacteriaceae; genus Mesorhizobium; species Mesorhizobium opportunistum. Next base: position 4,815,192 of record NC_015675.1, read on the forward strand.
TCTGCAAACGCGCCATCGAGGACATGCGGGCGCTGACCAAGACCGATCCGGACCTGCGCTTCGTGCTCAAGGAGTTCCCGATCCTCGGCCCGGATTCGCAGAAGGCGAGCGTCGTCTCGATGGCGTTCCACCTGATGATGCCGGAAAAGTACGGCGAGTTCCACAATGCGCTGCTTGGTGGCCAGGGACGCGCCACCGAGGCGGCCGCTATCAAGATCGCGCTTTCGCTCGGCGCCGACGAGGCGACGTTGCGCGAGAAGATGAAGGATCCTTCGATCCCCGAAGCCTTCTCCAAGACCTACGATCTGGCCAACAAGCTGTCGATCACCGGAACGCCGTCCTACGTCGTCGGCAACGAGGTCGTGTTCGGGGCTCTCGGACAGGATGTGCTGGCGGAGAAGATCGAGGCGGCGAAAGCCGCGCTTTGATCCGCCGCCGATTTTCATCACGGGTGCATTTCGGCCTGTTGTGGACAGTGAAAGAACGCAGTTGCGCTCTTTCCGCGGGCGACTATGCCCGGTATAGAGGCCCAGCGCGCCGGCTTGACGCCGGCGCCGAAAAAGGTCGGCTTTTTTGAAAACGGTTTTCGTCCTGAACGGTCCCAATCTCAACGCGCTCGGCAAGCGCGAGCCGGGCATCTATGGCGGCAAGACGCTTGCCGCGATCGCCGACGACTGCAAGCAGGCGGGCGCGTCGCTTGGGATCGAGATCGATTTCCGCCAGTCCAACCACGAGGGCGACCTCGTCGACTGGATCCAGGAAGCCGGAGACAAGGCTGCCGGCATCGTCATCAATCCAGGCGCCTACAGCCACACCTCGATCGCGATCCACGACGCCATCCGCTCGGTCGCGCCGCTGCCGGTCGCCGAAGTTCATCTTTCCAACATCCACGCGCGGGAACCATTCCGCCATGTCTCCATGGTCGCGCCGGTCGCCGTCGGCATGATCTGTGGCTTTGGGCCGCTCGGCTACACGCTGGCGCTGCAGGCGCTGGCCGCGCGCCTATGACCGGCCCACAAACAGAAGGCTCGAAAATGTCGATAAAGAAGACCGGTGTTGACCAGCAGCTGATCCGCGATCTGGCGGGCATACTGAACGACACCAACCTGACCGAGATCGAGGTTGAACTGGGCGACCTGAAGGTGCGCGTGTCGCGGCAGGCGCCCGCCGTCCACGCGATTGCGGCCCCCCAACCCGCCTATGCGCCAGCGGCAGCCGCTCTGCCCGTGGCCTCGGCCCCGGCGGCCGCGGATGTGTCGAAGAACGCGGTGGCTTCACCGATGGTCGGCACCGCCTACCTGGCGCCCTCACCGGACGCCAAGCCGTTCATCGAGATCGGCCAGAAGGTCAAGGAAGGCCAGACGCTGCTGATCATCGAAGCGATGAAGACGATGAACCAGATCCCCTCGCCGCGCGCCGGCACGGTGACGGCGATCCTGTTCGAGGACGCGACGCCGGTCGAATACGGCATGCCGCTTGTCGTGATCGAGTAGAGCGGGCCGGATGTTCCAAAAGATCCTCATCGCCAATCGCGGCGAAATCGCCCTTCGGGTGCTGCGCGCCTGCAAGGAACTCGGCATCCAGACCGTTGTGGTGCATTCGACCGCCGACGCCGACGCCATGCATGTCAGGCTTGCCGACGAGAGCGTGTGCATCGGCCCGCCGCCGTCGCGCGACAGCTATCTCAACATCCACCAGATCGTCGCGGCCTGCGAGATCACCGGCGCCGACGCCGTGCATCCGGGCTACGGCTTCCTGTCGGAGAACGCCAAGTTCGCCGATATCCTGGCCGCCCACAACATCACCTTCATTGGCCCGTCCGGCGACCATATCCGCATCATGGGCGACAAGATCGAGGCCAAACGCACCGCCAAGCGCCTCGGCATTCCGGTGGTGCCGGGTTCCGATGGCGCGGTGACCGAGGAAAAGGAAGCCAAGCGCATCGCCGCCGAGATCGGCTATCCGGTAATCATCAAGGCATCGGCCGGCGGCGGCGGACGCGGCATGAAGGTTGCCCATACCGAGGCCGACCTCGAGGTCGCCTTGCAGACGGCGCGCTCGGAAGCGGGCGCCGCCTTCGGCGACGACGCCGTCTACATCGAGAAATACCTGCAGAAGCCGCGTCACATCGAGGTGCAGGTGTTCGGCGACGGCTTTGGCCGCGGCGTGCATTTCGGCGAGCGCGACTGCTCGCTGCAACGGCGCCACCAGAAGGTCTGGGAAGAGGCCAATTCGCCGGCTCTCAACGCCGAGGAGCGGTCCCGTATCGGCAGCATCTGCGCCACGGCCATTGCCGATCTCGGCTATTCGGGCGCCGGGACGATCGAATTCCTGTACGAGAACGGCGAGTTCTATTTCATCGAGATGAACACGCGCCTGCAGGTGGAGCATCCGGTGACGGAAGCGATCACCGGCATCGATCTCGTCCACGAGCAGATCCGGGTCGCCTCCGGCGGCGGACTTTCGGTGAGGCAGGAAGACATCAAGTTCAACGGCCACGCCATCGAGTGCCGCATCAATGCCGAGGATCCGCGCACCTTCACGCCCTCGCCAGGCACCATCACGCATTTCCACACGCCTGGCGGCCTCGGCATCCGCGTCGATTCCGGCGTGTATTCCGGCTACAGGATCCCGCCCTACTACGACAGCCTGATCGGCAAGCTGATCGTGCATGGCCGCAATCGCGTCGAGTGCATGATGCGGCTGCGCCGCGCGCTCGACGAATTCGTCGTCGACGGCATCAAGACAACCTTGCCGCTGTTTCGCGATCTGGTCGGCAATGCCGACATCGCCAATGGCGACTATGACATCCACTGGCTGGAAAAATACCTGGCCAAGGAAGAGTAGTCCGGGGACGCGATGACCCGCCCTTACGCGCCAGGCTATCGCATCCCCACGGACCTCCTGCTCAAGGCATACGCCTCGGGCGTCTTTCCCATGGCCGAAAGCGCTGCCGACCCGGAGGTGTTCTGGGTGCGGCCGGAAACGCGTGGCATCATTCCGCTGCACGGATTCCACACGCCGAAGAGCCTGAGGAAGACAGTCCGCAAAAACCTGTTCGACATCCGCTTCGACTTCGACTTCGAGGCGACGATCGACGGCTGCGCCGAAAAGCGCGAAGAGCGCCGCTCCACCTGGATCAACGCGCCGATCCGCGAAGCCTATGTACAACTGCACCGCATGGGCCATTGCCATTCGGTCGAGGCCTGGCGCGAGGAGCGGCTGGTCGGCGGCCTCTATGGCGTGTCGCTGGGGCGGGTGTTTTTCGGCGAAAGCATGTTTTCCAAGGAGACGGACGCGTCGAAGACCTGCCTCGTCCATCTCGTCGAACGCTTGAAGGCGCGCGGGTTCGCCCTACTCGATACGCAGTTCACCACCGAGCACCTCAAGCGCTTTGGTGCTGTCGACGTGCCGCGCGGCAAATACGAGAAGATGCTGGCCGAGGCCCTGAAGGGCGAAGCGGTCTTCTTTCCGTAGGGATCAAGCCTTATCGGCCGCGACCTCGATCGGGGTCTGCGAATGGAACATCATCTTCCAGCCGTTGACGCGGTGGACGTAGCCGGTGCTGACCAGCGCGGCATAGGGTTCGCCGTTCTCCCGCGTCGCATGCGCCTCGTAGGTCAGCATGATGACATCACTGCCCGGTTCGATTATGCCCTTGAGCTCGATATCGAGGTCGCGCCATCGGTTGGGATTGGTCGCCGTCTTGGCCAGATCGGCATTGTCCATCGCTCGTGCCATCCGCGGAAATGCCACCAGGCACTCCGTGTCGACATTGGCCGCATAATAAGCGGCATCGCCTGTCCAGAAGCCTTTTTCGAGTTCAAGCAACTCTGTCTTGCTGGCCGTGATCCGCTTGCTGTCCGACATCGGACTGTCCTCCGGGCGCATCGATGCGCGGTCGTCCGTGGCCCAACGCATGATGACCACGACGGTTCCCGGGGATCAGTTGGTGTCGGAGGTGTCCGGCTCCGTGGGATCGGGCTGTTCCACATCCGGGCTGACCTCAGCGTTCGGCTTGGCGGCAGCCGGCTTGGCGACCGCCGGCTCCGAAGCATCGGCCTTGGTGGCGTCCGGTTTGGTGGCATCCGGCGCCGGCACATCGGACTTCTGCTTGCACGCCTTCAGCCAGACGTCATAGACGGCATGTTCGACGGCGTTAAGACCGGGGCTTTCGGCAAACATCCAGCCGGTGAATATGCGGCGAATCTTGCGGTCCAGCGTGATCTCGTCGACCTCCACGAAGGAGTCCGTCTTCGGCTCCTCGTTCTGCGGCCGGGAATAGCAGACACGCGGCGTCACCTGCAAAGCGCCGAATTGCACCGTCTCGTCGATATAGACATCGAAGGTGATGATGCGGCCAGTGATCTTGTCGATGCCGGCGAACTCGGCAACCGGGTTGGTGATGCGATCCGATCCCGCAGGCGGAGCCGGCGCGGGTGCCGCGGGTGCGGGCGACGCGGCAAAGGCGGCGGTGCTGACGGCGAGGCTGGCGGCTACCGTCAGACCGCCTGTCGAGATTCGGTTGAAAAAGCTCATGCAAGGGTACCGGTGGTTCGCGCCCAGGTGATTCCGTCGATCGCCAAGGCTATTCGCCGTTTTCTGATGAGCAAGCAGCTAAACACCAATTGTGGCGATAAAGGACCGGCCTGCACTTCGTGCTGTGACAAGTCGGGGCGCCGTTACGAGCCGGGCCGTTACGACCCGGGCGTCCAGGCGTCGTAGTCGCCGGTAACCTGCGGGCGGTGCTGGTTGGTCAACACCGAGCCCTTCGGGCGATAGGCCGCCGGCGTTCCGGTCAGATTGGACTGATGCGATTTCTGCCAATCGCGCGGCTTGTAGTCCTCGCCAGAGGGCGCGACGTCGACACGGTGATGGATCCAGCCGTGCCAGCCGGGCGGAATGGCCGAAGCTTCCGAATAGTTGCGGTAGATCACCCAGCGGCGCGTACGGCCTTCCGAATCGATACCGCCTTCGTAATAGACGTTGCCCGTCTCGTCCTGGCCGACCTTCTTGCCGTACCGCCAGGTGTGCAGGCGCGTTCCCAGCGTCTGGCTGTTCCACCAGGTGAAAAATTGCGTCAGGAAAGTCTTCATCTCAGAACCCTCGCGCTGGCGGCGCCTGTTTCCTGCTTATGGCGTCAGGCCTTCGGGAAGGCAAGGGTTTTGCCGCGCAGAGCGCGCAAATGGCGCGCCCGGGATCGACACCGACTTGTGATCTTTCCACATAACGGGATGCGCGCTTGCCAAGTCTTCCCGGTGTTTCTAAAGCTCGGCGCGGTCCGCGCGGCAATATCCAAACTGACCGCGAGCCCAACGGAGGTGACGATTGGCCACGGAATTGCCGACCACCGATAGCCGCGTCAGTCCAAGCCTGATTCGCCAGCGCAAAGGAGGTACGCCTCTCGTTTGCCTCACGGCCTACACCTATCCCGTCGCCCGACTGCTTGATCCCCATGTCGACCTGCTTCTGGTCGGTGACAGCGTCGCCATGGTCCTGCATGGCCATCAGACGACGCTGGGCGCCTCGCTCGAGATGATGATCGCGCATGGGCAGGCCGTGATGCGCGGCTCCGCCAGGGCCTGCGTGGTCGTCGACATGCCGGCCGGCACCTATGAGGATTCAGCGGCACAGGCCGTTGCCTCGGCGCGGCGCATCGTCGGCGAGACCGGCTGCCAGGCGGTCAAGCTGGAGGGCGGCGTCGACATGGCCGGGCGGATCGCCGCGATCGTGACCAACGGCATTCCGGTCATGGGCCATATTGGCCTGCTGCCGCAATCGGTCGAGAAGGAGGGTGGCTACAAGATCAAGGGCCGCACTGACGAGAATGTCGCGGCGCTGGTGGCGGACGCGCTGGCAGTCGAAAAGGCCGGTGCGTTCTCGGTGGTCATCGAAGGCACCATCGAGGCGGCCGCCGCCGACATCACGCGCCGCATCGCCATTCCTACCATCGGCATCGGCGCCAGCGCCGACTGCGACGGCCAGATCCTGGTCATCGACGACATGGTCGGGCTGACCGTCGATCGCGTGTCGAAATTCGTCAAGGAATATGCCGATCTGCGCAGCGTGATCGCGCATGCCGCCGAGCGCTACGCACTAGAGGTGCGAAGCCGGACATTTCCCGGTCCTGCCCATGTCTTTTCGAGTTCAAAACTCTTTTCCCGCACGAACACAAGTGGCGGAGATGACGCATGAGCCGGCCTGACGTCGTCGACAGCGTTGCCGCCCTTCGCGCGCGGATCCGGGACTGGCGCCGCGATGGGCTTCGCGTCGCCATGGTGCCGACCATGGGCGCGTTGCATGAGGGGCATCTCTCCCTGATCAGGATCGCACGCGAAAGAGCCGAGCGCTGCGTGGTGTCGATCTTCGTCAACCCGACGCAGTTCGCGCCGAGCGAGGATCTCGACAAGTACCCGCGCCAGCTCGCCCGCGATCTCGATATGCTGGCGACGGCCAGGGCCGATCTTGCGTTCATACCGACGGTCGATGCGATGTATCCCGCCGGCTTTGCCACCAGGATTTCGGTCGGCGGCCCGTCCGCCGGGCTCGAATCGGATTTTCGCCCCACCTTTTTCGATGGCGTCGCCACCGTGGTGGCCAAGCTGTTCCTGCAGGCAGCGCCCGACTTTGCCGTCTTCGGCGAAAAAGACTATCAGCAGCTTTGCGTCGTCAGGCAGCTCTGCCGAGACCTCGACCTGCCCGTCGAGATCATTGGCGCACCGACCATACGCGATCCGCATGGCCTCGCCATGTCGTCTCGCAACGCCTATCTCGGCGAGGCCGAACTCCAGATCGCTCGCCAGCTCAACGTGGTCCTGCGCAAGACAGCAGCGGCGCTGGCGGCGGGCGCGGGCCAGAAAGACACGATCGCCGAAACCCGCAGCACCTTGATCGCCGCCGGCTTCCAGACGGTCGACTATGTCGAGGCTCGTGAGAGCCTGACGCTCGGGCCATGGCGGCGCGAGCGCGCAGGCCGCGTTCTCGCCGCCGCCTGGCTTGGAAAAACCAGGCTGATCGATAATGTGGAAATTGCCTCCGCCTGATGTAACAACCGACGGCCAGTGCGGCATGATCCGCGAATTGTCGCCGCCTTGCGCTCACGCTGCGGGGCCTGAAACTCCGGTCGCCGCCTATTCCTCGGTCGGCATATGCAGGTACATCGACTGGATGCCGACCCGGCCCGGGCCGGTGAAGCGGTTGACGATGAAATTCATGTTGGCGCCGAAGAAGCCGCTCGACAGGCGGTCGATCTTGGTTTCCATCTTGACCGAGGTGTCTTTGAACAGCCAGCCGCCCGGCTCGATGTCGATGGTCTCGCCTGGTGCAAGCGTCTTTTCGAAGACATTGCCGTAGCCGTGCAGCCAGACGATGCCGTCGCCGGCATCGCCGCGAAAACGGTCGATGAAAAAACCGCTCTGTCCGAACAGCATCGTCGCCAGGCCGCGCACCCGCTCGAACGTGTAGTCGACATTGCCGGTAGCGGCGAGAAACTGGTGTTCGCGCACCTGGATCTCCTCGCCGTACCTGAGATGGATCGGCACGATGTGGCCGGGTCCGTCGCGGCTGAAGGCGATGATGCCCGCCCCCGACGCCTCGGTGACGAAGATCTGCATGCCTGCCATCATGCGCTTCAGCGCGCCCTTCAGCGATTTCAGCCCGATGGTGATGGTGGAGTTCTTCCACAAAAGGATGTGGTGCTCGAAATAGACCGGCATCTGCCTCACATCGACGGAAAGCACGGGCACCAGCTCGCCCGCTATATGATAGGTGACGCCACCAAAAGTTTCGTCCGACACCTGTGTCGGCATCAGTTCCGGCAAGCTTGGCATGATCCCCCCAACGCCGCCTTGCGTGCCGGTTCATTCCGGCTTCCGCGCGGTCAGCTGAGGCAGCTTTGGGGCCGGAGCCAAGGGGCGTCAAACGAAAACAGCCCCTCCACAACGCCGCTCGCGCGAAGGTGATCCAGACCTGTCCGCCGGAAGGAATCAGCCGGCGAGCGGCCGGTGATAGACGAGCGTTGCCTCACCAGTGGCGCGTGCGCGCTCGCCGGCATCGCCGGACCGCACGAAGCCGTTCGCCTCGTAGAAGGCGATGGCGTGCGTGTTCCGCTTCTCCACCTCCAGACGAACGGCCCGGGCTTCGGGGAAGCATTCGATGACCTCGTCGAGGAGCATGCCGCCAATGCCCCTGCCCTGCAGGGTTGGAAGCACGTAGAGCTGTTTCAGGACAACCAGGTCTCCGCCATCGACGCTTTCGGCAAAAGCCACGCCGCCAATGCGCTTGCCGTCATCGGCGACGAGGAATTCGCTGTTCGGCTTGGTCAGCCGCGCCTTCAGCGCGGCGATCGAATGCCATTCCTCGGTGATCGCGGTGACCCGCTCGACGCCATAGATGGCGTCATAGGTCGCGTGCCAGGTTTCGACCAGCAACGCCCGGATGGCAGCAAGGTCACGATCCCCTGCGGTGCGGACGAACATAGCCTTACTCTATGCCGAGCTTGGCCTTGACGAGGTCGTTGACCGCCTGCGGGTTGGCCTTGCCGCCCGTTGCCTTCATCACCTGGCCGACGAACCAGCCGGCCATCGTCGGCTTGGCGCGCGCCTGCTCGACCTTATCAGGATTGGCTGCGATCACCTCGTCGACGGCCTTCTCGATGGCGCCGGTGTCGGTGACCTGCTTCATGCCGCGGCTCTCGACCAGCTGGCGCGGATCGCCGCCCTCGTTCCAGACGATCTCGAACAGATCCTTGGCGATCTTGCCGGAGATCGTGCCGTCCTTGATCAGGTCGATGACAGCACCAAGCTGATCGGGCGAAACCGGAGCGTTTTCAATACCCTGGCCGGCCTTGTTCAGTTGCCCGAGCAGATCGTTGATGACCCAGTTGGCGGCGAGCTTGCCGTCGCGGCCGGCGGCCACCTTCTCGAAATAATCGGCGATCGGCTTTTCCGAGACCAGGATCGAGGCATCATAGGTCGAGAGGCCGAGCGAGGCGATCAGCCGCGCCTTCTTGGCGTCGGGCAATTCCGGCAACTCCTTGGCCAGCGCATCGACATAGGCCTGGTCGAACTCGAGCGGCAGAAGATCCGGATCGGGGAAATAGCGGTAGTCGTGCGCCTCTTCCTTGGTGCGCATGGAGCGCGTCTCGCCCTTGACGGCATCGAACAGACGCGTCTCCTGGTCGATCTTGCCGCCATCCTCGAGGATGGCGATCTGGCGCCTCGCCTCATAGTCGATGGCCTGGCCGATGAAGCGGATCGAGTTGACGTTCTTGATCTCGCAGCGCGTGCCGAATTCGCCGCCGGGCTTGCGCACGGAGACATTGACGTCGGCGCGCATCGAGCCTTCGTCCATATTGCCGTCGCAAGTGCCGAGATAGCGCACGATGGTGCGCAGCTTGGTGACGTAGGCCTTGGCCTCGTCGGCCGAGCGCATGTCGGGCTTGGAGACGATTTCCATCAGGGCTACGCCCGAGCGGTTGAGATCGACATAGGACATCGTCGCATGCTGGTCGTGCATCGACTTGCCGGCATCCTGTTCCAGATGCAGGCGTTCGATGCCGACCTCGATGTCCTCGAATTCGCCCTGGCGATCAGGACCGACGGAGACGATCACCGTGCCCTCGCCGACGATCGGCTGCTTGAACTGCGAAATCTGGTAGCCCTGGGGCAGATCGGGATAGAAATAATTCTTCCGGTCGAAGACCGACTTGTGGTTGATCTGCGCCTTCAGGCCGAGGCCGGTGCGGATCGCCTGCTTGACGCATTCCTCGTTGATGACGGGCAGCATGCCGGGCATCGCCGCATCGACCAGGCTGACATTGGCGTTGGGGGCCGCGCCGAAAGTGGTCGAGGCGCCGGAAAACAGCTTTGCTTCCGAGGTGACCTGCGCATGGACCTCGAGGCCGATGATGATCTCCCAGTCACCGGTGGCGCCAGGGATCAGGCGTTTTGCGTCGGGCGTGCGGGTATCGATGAGGGTCATGGCGGCCTACGAATTGCGGTGAGTGAACTCACGTTTGAACGTGACTTTCACGTCTTAAGTGAAAGTCATTCGCTAGTGCAAACCGCCAAAAGAGACAAGCGCAAAGCCGCAGGCTGTCCTTTTCAGCCACTTTCGCCTATAGGACGTCCATTCCAATGGAGAGTGGATGTCCACTTACGCTCAGTCCCGGTAAGGCCCTGACTCGTAGCGAGGCAGGGCAGAAAACCTGAAACCCGTGCCGCGAAGCTCCGCGGCGGCGGCTTTTTTGTTTTCCCGGAAAATTCTCCCATGGATATTTCGCGCACTGAACAGCGCATCCTGCACCTGCTTGCGCAGGGCGGGCGCATTGAAATCGAAAAGAACCAGAAGAAGCGGATCGCCTCCGTCAAATGCCTGACCCGTGACGGGTGGCATTATCCGGGCGTCGATCTCGACCTGTTTCGAAAACTGAAACGCAAGAAGGCGGTTTCGTCGTCGGGTGGCGGTCCCTACCGCATCACAAGGCGCGGACTTGAACTCGTCCGCTCCGAACTCGACAACAGGTAGCCTTGTGCCGCCGGCCGGAATATCGGCCGGCGGTTTCCTTCGCCGCTCAGGCGGTGGCGATGTAGGCGCGTATTTCCTCGGCCTCACGCTCGACATCCTCGATGCGGCGCTTGACCACGTCGCCGATGGAGACGATGCCATCGAGCAGGCCGTCCTTTTCCACCGGCAGGTGGCGGAAACGCCCCCTGGTCATGATCTCCATCACCTCGTTGACGGTGTGGTTCTCGTTGCAGATCTTCACCTTCGGCGTCATGGCCGAGCGCACGGGAATGTCGAGCGCGGCGCCACCTTCCCTGGCGACCACCCGCACGATGTCGCGTTCGGACAGGATGCCGACGATCTTGTGATCGCCGTTGGTGATGACCAATGCGCCGATCTTGTGTTCGGCCAGGATGCGGATGGCTTCGCTCAGCTTTTCGTTCGGCCCGAGCGTCAACACGTCATGGCCTTTTCTTTCCAGAATTGCCTTAACCGTCATGGCGTCCTCCTCTGCTTCGCCTGCCGGTTCCCTGCCCAGACCGGCTTCACGTAAGAGTGAACATCGTGCGCCGTGATCGGTTGCATTTCAAGTGCGGTCGAGGCTCTCCCATTCCGGTGCCTGCCATCCCCTGTCGAACCACCGCAGGCCGAAAAAGCCCGCGATAAAGCCGCCAATATGAGCCTCCCAGGCAATCTGGCCATCTGTTCCCGGCGCGAAGCCGAGAAGGCCGGTGGCGAGGTTGATGATCATCCACATGGCAAGGAAGATGACGACGCCGCGCGAGCGCAGCACGATCGAGACCGGCAGCACCGGGCCGGCGAAAGCAGCCTTGCCGGCCGAGCGGTCGGTGTGGAAGCCAAAACGCGCCGCGGCACCCATCATGCCCGATATGGCGCCGGAAGCGCCGACCAGCGGCGCCTCTCCGTACGGATGCATCGCCCAGAAGAGGCCCACGGAAGCCAGCCCTGTCACGGCGAAAAACAGCGCGAACCTGAGTGCGCCCAGACGATTGGCCAGCGGCGAGCCGAAAGCCGCGAGCCAGACCATGTTGATGGCGATATGGGCAAAGCCGCCATGCATGAAGGCATAGGTGAAGGGCCGCGTGAACAGGAACCAGTCGAAGCCGTATTGTCCGGTGTAGAGGACGGGAATGAAGGCCCCGTCATACAACAGCGTCATCTGCTGCGTGTCGTTCAGCCCATACTGCTGCAGCAGAAAGACAGCCGCGCAGATGCCGATGATCGCGAGCACCACCGGCGGCAGGTTGAACACCGGCTCGCGACGCCGCTCCGGCTCCAGGCCGGCCTGTTCCATTTCGGGGGGACTTTCGGGTTCGCTCATAAGCGCCAGCACTCGATCCAGGGAATTCAGTCGGGCGAGCATCTAGACCACTGGCAGCCAACTCACAAAGGGCGAATCGCCCCAGCGCGAATCAAAAAAGAAGCCGTCCAAGGTTTCCCTTGAACGGCCGGTCGAGCCCCCTGCTCCCCTAAAACTCTTGACTGAAGTGCTGCCGATCGTCGCGAAACGACCGCTTCTGGAGTGGTTTTGGTGTGCCACAGGGCCCGCCCGGGCGCAACGTAAACCACTTGTTAACCTTAACGGCCCCGACCCGTGAACAAGTGTTAACGACGCTGGCACGCTTCCTGCTCGGCAACGCATGTAGGTCATCGGAGGGCGCCCTTCTGTTCACCGATGGGACATCAGACGACAGAATGCGCGGAGCTGCATAGCATGAACCAGAACGGATCGATCACGCTGTTCCACTATTGGAACCGCCTGCGTGACGGACGCCCCGCTCCGAAGCGGTCGGAGGTCGAGCCGGCCGACATCAAAGCGCTGCTGGCCGATACGTTCATCCTGGAACGGGACACGCGCGGGCAACCCGTGTTTCGCCTGGCCGGCACCAGGCTGTGCGCCTGTTATGGCCGCGAACTCAAAGGGTTCTCGTTCCCGTCGCTGTGGCGCGAAAAGGACCAGCGGCTGGTATCGCGGCTGATCCATGGCGTCTTCGACCAGAAATCGGTCGTGCTGATCGCCTTCGAGGGCTTCAGCCGCAACGGCCGCTCCAACAAGTTCGAATTGCTTGCCCTGCCGCTTGACGGCGGTGTCGAAAACCCGCGTTGCCTCGGCGTGATCAGCGCCGTGGAGAAGCCGTTCTGGCTGGGCGCGGATCCGATCAACGACGCATTGATCGATTCGATCCGCGTCATCGACCCGGAAAAGGAACTCCTCAACAACCGCCCTGCGATCAGCGTTCCGTCGCTCGTTCCCGACGAGATCGACACGCCCGAAACGATCTCGGAACTCGGCCGCGCGCGCCGCATCCGCCATCTCGTCGTGTTCGACGGCGGACGTGAGGAATAGTTGACGATCTGCCGGCCCGACGGGCTCACTTTTCCCCTTTGTTAACCCGCTTTGTTGTAGTTCTGCGATGAAGTTCCTCGCATCGACGCGCGGAATGCCAAACGGGGTGTAGGCAGACATGAGGTCAGCGGCGGTCGACTACGCGCCGTCCCAAGCTGAAAGGCGTAACTTTCAGCGCGTCCGGGTAAAGATATACGGGCGCTTCATGCTGGAAGACCGCACCGAACACCCTTGCCAGGTCGTCGACATGTCGCCCGGCAACGTCGCGTTTCGCACCGATCGCATCGGCATGCCCGGCGAGAAAGTCATTGCCTATATCGACCATATCGGCCGCATCGAAGGTGTCGTGACACGCACCCTGCAGGACGGCTTTGCGATGACGGTGATTGCATCCGACCGCAAGAAGGACAAGCTCGCCGCGCAATTGACCTGGCTTGCCAACAAGCACGAACTCGACCTGCCGGAAGACCGCCGCCACGAGCGCGTCGCGCCGCGCAATCCGACCAGCGTGTTGCAGCTCACCGACGGCCGCCAGTATCAGTGCCGGATCATCGACCTGTCGCTGTCGGGCGCGGCGGTCGAGATCGACGTCAAACCGGCGATCGGCGTCCAGGTCACGCTCGGCACCATGCGCGGGCAGATCGTTCGCCATTTCGAGGATGGCGTCGCCATCGAATTCGCCGTCATCCAGCGCCCCGAGACGCTCGATTCCGAATTCAACACACCGCGCGCCTGACCGGGTCGGCCAGGCCAGGACGCCCCAATCGAACCGGCCCTTCGCGGCCGGTTTTTTGTTCAGCGCCACAGCAACTGAGATCCTGCCGGACAGCCCAAGATCGCGGTTGTCGACAGCCTGCGCCCTCGAAAGACAGGTTTCTGCAATCCAAACAATTCAATACTCAAATGATTCAAATTTTATGTTTATTCTATAGGCGTTTTACTTAATATCTACTTCGCGCCTTTGCGTCAAATAAATCCACCTGTGGCAATGTCTCCTTCGAACGGGGAGACTAGAAATGAAAAAAACGAGGGGCAAGCTATTGCTGCTGGCAATGGCGATGCAGCTTTCCGCTTGGGGATCAGCATATGCCGCGGGACCGGCCTATATGCACACTGGCGGCCGCACCACACAGCCTGTTGGCCATTATGAATTCTGCCAGCGCATTCCCGGCGAATGCAACGAGAAGACGCCCAAAGGAGCGCCGGTCGACCTGACCCGCAAGCTCTGGGCAACGATCATCAACATCAACAATTCGGTCAACACCCGCGTCAAGCCGCGCACCGACATGGAAAACTACGGTGTCGAGGAATACTGGGCCTATCCCGACAATGGCTATGGCGACTGCGAGGACTACGCGCTGGAAAAGCGCCGCGCGCTGATGGATATCGGCGTGCCGGCCGGCGACCTGCTGATGACGGTCGCCCGCCAGCCGAACGGCGACGGCCATGCCGTGCTGACCGTGCGCACCAGCCTCGGCGAGTTCATTCTCGACAATCTGCAAACCAAGGTGCTGTCCTGGACGGACACCGACTACACCTATCTCAAGCGCCAATCGACGGAGAATTCCGGCGTTTGGGTGACGATCAACGACGGCCGTTCCGACGCGGTCGCCAGCGTCCGCTAAGGGCGCACAGAGAACAGAGATCAAGCGCGTCGCACGAATGGACGCGCTTTAGGAGAAACCCGGTCGAGTCCCCACCCTCCCCGTCCCCAACGACCGGGTCATAGGAGCCGGCCCCGTCCCCGGGCCGGCTCCGCCATTTCTGGCGGTCGCTTGAGCAACCTATCACCTTTGGCGGCCCCGAAGGTCGGTCGAGCCAATGGTGTCATCCCGACCCACCTTTCCACGAGCAGCAGGTCGAGGCACTATACGCCATTGATTTCGCCACCTGGATCACGGTGATGTTGGAAATCCCGGAAGATCGATGCGAGCGCCATCGTCTGTTCAAGGCGATCGACGACGCGTTCAAGGCCGGTGACTTCGATGGCCTTGGCAAAGCCCTGGGCGGCTCACCATGCTGGTTCGACGAGCGCATGCCGTTCGAGCTTGGGCTCGGGCACCCGCTGGAATATGCGATTTATTGGAGTTCGGTCGGCTTCATCTCGACGTTGCTGGATGCGGGCTGCGATCCGAATTATCAGGATCACGGTGGCTTTCCGGCAATCATTGCCGCGCTGTCCGCCGACCGCACCGACCGACTGGAAATCGTCAGACTGTTGATCGACGGTGGCGCCGATCCCAACATGCGGGGCGTGAACGACTGGACACCGCTTCACTATTCAGTGGCCATTCGCAGCGCCGAAGCAATCCGCGTGCTTTTGGCGGCAGGCGCCGACCCGATGCTCGAAACCCGCATCGACAACTATACGACAGCCGTAGAGGAGGCCGACAATGCAGGCTTCGAAGCCGGTGCTTCATTGTTGCGTGATGCGATAGCCGGACGCGACTCTAGCGGACGGTGAATTGGGCTGCGACTGTCGGCAACAGGAACAAGCCAGACTGGCCTCAAACCTTCTTCAGCCCTGCCTTGAAGCGTTTGCCGTTGGCGACGTAATGCGCAGCCGAGCCGCGCAACCTGGCGACCGCCGCGTCGTCCAGCACCCTGATCGCCTTGGCCGGCGAGCCGACGATCAGCGAATTGTCCGGGAATTCCTTGCCTTCGGTGACCAGTGCGCCGGCGCCGACCAGGCAATTCCTGCCGATCTTCGCTCCGTTCAGCACGATGGCGCCCATGCCGATCAGGCTGTTGTCGCCGATCGTGCAGCCATGCAGCATGGCCCGGTGGCCGATCGTGCAGCCTTCGCCGATGGTCAGCGGAAAGCCGGGATCGGTGTGCATGACCGTATGTTCCTGCACATTGGTGTCGGCGCCGATGACAACAGGCTCATTGTCGCCGCGGATGACGACGCCGAACCAGAACCCTGCGTTGCGGCCGACCCTGACATTGCCGATCAGCGTCGCATCGGGTGCGATCCAGTTCGAGCCGGCGTCCACGAAACTGGGCTCCGTTCCATCGATCGCATAAAGCGGCATTGTCGGCCTCCGAATCGCCTTCAGGCTGGAATGCCGGACCCTAGGAGACGGATCGTCCATGAGGCAATGGCAAGCACGACGATGCCCAGCGCCAGGGACCAGGCAATCGCGGTGCAACCGCACGACAAGAGCGCCACTGTCGAAATGCGGTTCTGGCGTCGGGCATCCAGGGCATCGTTGACCAGCATGAATGGCCCGGCGCCGGCGGTCGCCGCCAGCGAGCGCAGCACATGCGAGGCCGATACATAGGGTTCCGCGAAGGCGACCTTGCGGCCTGACACCAGTTCCATCGTCGAGCCGATCAATCCGCAGACAGTCAGCCCGACGACAAAAGCGAACAGGAAGGGTTCCATATCAGTCATCTTAACCTTCCATTTACCATGAAATCGCACAGTCGTTTCAGCAAGGCTGCAAGAGCCGTGCCGAGCGATGTGTGCCGCCGAGGGACACCCAAGGCGCATGGCAAGCTGGATCCGAGGACCGAGATGAAACAGGCAACGATCGCCGACGGCCCCGAGCTCACCGTGGTCGATTCCGTGCTGATGAAGCGGGTGTTCTACGCCTTCGCGGCGCTGGCCTTGCTGTCGATCGCCATCAGCCTTGGCGGCAAATGGTTCGGGCACTCCATCGCCATGGCCGGCTATACGGACGATCCGACCATCCATCAGGTGGTCATCGGCAACAATGTCATTGCCGTTCCAGCCAACACCATCCGGTTCGCCCAGGCCCGGCGCGACGGCATCGCCTCGCGTCTCGACCTTTATCTTCGCTATCCGCAGATGGACGGCTTCAGTGCGGCGGCGAGCGACGACTTCAATCACACCGGGACAGCCAAGAACATCATTTTCCTGTCCTTCGAACAGCAGATGATGTCGCGCGACATGAGCGGCCGGTTCGCGCCGATCTACAGTGCTCTGATCGTCCAGCCCGGCATTCCCGGGCCTGGCGGCACGACGGTCTACGGCTTCAACGAGAAGTCAGGCTACCTGAACGAGGTGCTGGTCGTCGGCAAGCGGGAGGGCAAGGACCCCTTCGTGGCGCGATGCCTGAGCGGGCCGAGCGCCGGCGAATCGCTGGCGCCCTGCGAGCGGGATATCCATGTCGGCGAGGATCTCAGCCTCACCTATCGTTTTCCGAAAGAGTTTCTCGATGATTGGCAGGCGCTCGACGCGGCAATGACGGACGAGGCCGCGCGAATCCTGAAAACCGGGCACTGACGGACAGGTGCCGAGGCCGGCCGCGCTCGACGCGGCCCGCCATGAAAATAGCTGGCTCAGGCCAGATCGATGTCGAGGATCGCCATCGAGAAATTGTAGTCGCCGTCGTCCTCATCCTTGAAGACGATGCCGAGGAACTCTTCACCGACATAGACTTCGGCCGAATCCTCTTTGCGCGGCCGTGCCTTGACCATAAGCTTGGGGTTCTGGAAGACGCGCTTGAAATAGGCGTCCAGCTTTCTGATTTCGTCCGGCTTCAACAGTCTTCTCCGATCATCGGGCTTGCTGGTTTGAAGGGCGCTTCTGGCACGTCGACAATGGCGATGTAAAGGCAAGCCCGCTGTATTGCACCGGAAGCCGCAGCGCCGCCGGGCAATCGCGATCACGCCAGGCAGCACGCCGGCGTGGAAAATCAGATGTCGAAGCTGACCACCTGGTCCATCGTCTGCGACGGCAGCAACTGGTCCATCTGGCGCGAAGGCTGATCGCAGCCGGTCTCGCCGACGACACGGGCCGGCACGCCGGCAACGGTCTTGTTGTGCGGCACCGGTGACAGCACCACCGAGCCGGCGGCGATCTTGGAGCAGTGGCCGATCTCGATGTTGCCGAGGATCTTGGCGCCGGCGCCGATCAGCACGCCACGGCGGATCTTGGGGTGGCGGTCGCCGCCGGCCTTGCCGGTGCCGCCCAGCGTCACGCCGTGCAGAATCGATACGTCGTCCTCGATGACCGCGGTCTCGCCGACGACGAGGCCGGTGGCGTGATCGATGAAGATGCCCATGCCGATGCGCGCGGCCGGGTTGATGTCGGTCTGGAAGACCGAGGACGAGCGGCTCTGCAGGTAGAGCGCGAAATCCTTGCGACCCTGGTTCCACAGCCAATGCGCCAGCCGATGGGTCTGGATGGCGTGAAAGCCCTTGAAATAAAGAACCGGCATGATGAACCGGTCGCAGGCCGGGTCGCGGTCATAATAGGCCTGGATGTCGACGCGCACCGTGGTCGGCCAGCCCTTGTCGTCGGCCAGCATCGATTTGAAGGTCTGGCGGATGAGGTCGGAGCCGATATCCTGATGGGCGAGCCGCTCGGCGATCCGGTGGATCACGGCCTCTTCCAGGCTCTCCTGATTGAGGATCGTCGAATAGAGGAAGGCGGCAAGCAGCGGATCGCGGTTGACCGCTTCCATCGCTTCGTCACGGATCGAACGCCAGATCGGATCGACCGGCTGCAACGCGCTGTGGCGGGAAATGCTGATGCTGTTCATCGACGTCTTGTCCTGCGTCCTGCTAGCTTGCCTGTGGTGCTGCCTGCTATCCGGCCGCACATATAGGCCAGATCATAGCACGATTGAACTCAATTTTCCTTAGTGCTCTGTCAAATGGATTTGGTTCGCAGGAATTCAAGCAGCCATGGAAAACGAACCCTTGATCGACAATGCAGTGAAAACCGAGCTTTCGGCGCTCTACCAGGCAAAGGGCCGCCACTACCACAACCTTGCCCACATCGAGGCGATGCTGGCGCTGGCTGGCGACTATCGGCGGCTGCTCAGCGACCCCCAGGCCGTCGAGGCGGCAATCTGGTTCCACGACGCCATCTACGACAGCAAGGCCAAGGACAATGAGGCCAAAAGTGCGGCTCTTGCCGAGAAATGGCTCGCAGGCCGCATCGATGCCGGGCGCCTGAGCCGTATCAGCGCGATGATCCTGGCCACCGCAACGCATGAACCGCCCCGGTTCGACGACGCAACGGCGACGCGGGACGCCAGCCTGTTCCTCGACATGGATCTGTCGATCCTGGGTGCCGGGCCGGATGCTTTCGACGCCTATGAGCGCGCGGTCCGCCGCGAATATGACTGGGTCGAGGAGCCGATGTGGCGTGCCGGCCGCGGCGCGGTGCTGACGAATTTCCTTGCCCGTCCGCACATCTTCCACACGGAGGAATTTCGCCAACGTTTCGAGCCGCAGGCCAGGCTGAACATGGCACGGTCGCTGGAGGCGCTGCAGAAGCCTGCGTGATCGGTCCCCGCGACGCCCTTGTGTAGGTCACCTTAAGTAGTTCGTGCCACCGGGGCAGTATCGAACAGGGCCCCGAGAAACGCCTGGACAAGCGAGCGCTGGGCATCGGTCTTGCGGTAGGCGACCCGGTGGATGGAGCTGAACGCATAGGCCCTCGGCTTGATTGCTGTGCGTGCTCGCAAAGTCGGTTCAAGGCCCAAGGGGCCGAGACTGAGCCCGGCACTGGCGCGCAGCTTCAAAGCGGATGTTCGGCGTAGAACTCCAGCACGCGCTGCTTGAAGGTCTTGTCCCCGACCGCCAGCATATGGTCCCTGCCCTCGATGTGAAATGCCCTGGCGTTCGGCATCAGGGCGGCTAGCTCGTCCGGCGAACCGCCAATGTCGTCGGTGGTGCCGACCGCGATCAGCGTCGGTTGGGAGATGCGGGCAATATCGTCCTCGCTCAACAGCTCCCGCGATTTGGCGATGCAGGCGGCAAGCGCCCGGCGGTCGCTGCGGGTCTGGTCGGCGAAGGCACGAAACGAGCGGCCGCGCGGATGGGTGGTCGTGACCGGATCGTCGGCAAGAAGGGCCGCGGCGATCGGATCCCAGTCGCCGACACCGTCGATCATGCCGATGCCGAGGCCGCCGAAGACCAGCGTCGCCACCTTGTCCGGGTCTGACAGCGCCAAGAACGCCGCGATACGCGCGCCCATCGAATAACCCATCACGTGCGCACGTTCGATGCCGAGATGATCCAGCAGGGCGGCCGCGTCGGAGGCCATGGCGTCGGGCGTGTAGTCGGCCTCGTCATAGCTCTTGGACGACGACCCGTGGCCGCGATTGTCGAAGGCGATGGCGCGGTAGCCGGCATCGTTGAGCGTCTTGAACCAGCCGGGCGACACCCAGTTGACATAGTGGCTCGAAGCGAAGCCGTGGATCATCAGCACCGGATCGCCCTCGCCCGATGCCGGCTGGCGGTCGAGGAAGGCAAGATCGAAACCGTCATGTGAAAAATACTGCATCAGCGACCCGCCTGCGTACTCAACCGCCGCCGTTGGGCGCATCGCCCTTGTCGGCCGGCGGCACGCCAGGCCCCGATGCGGTGCCGATCGCCGGATGGCGCAACAGATCGCCGTCCGCGATACCGTCCCGGGCGGCCGTGCCGGCCTTGAGTTCGAGCACGAAGCGGACCGGCTCGCCTGGCGACACGATCGCCTCGGATTGCGGCTCACCTTGCTTGATCGCCCGGATCCTGCCGTCCTGGCCGACAAAGATCAGATCGAGCGGCATCGGCGTGTTCTTCATCCAGAAATTGACCTCACGGGTCTCGTCGAAGACGAACAGCATGCCATGATCGTCGGCCATGTCCTTGCGGAACATCAGGCCGGCCTCCCGCTCTGCCTCGTTATCGGCGACTTCGATCGAAAAGGAGCGTTCGCCGCTTTTCGTGGCCGCGACCAGCGGCGTCGGGTCGACAGGAAGGAGCATCGCCCGGCCATCGGCCGCGCTGGGTACCTGGAAATAGAAGAAAGCGCCTGCGGCGATGATGACGGCAGCAACGGCGCAGATCACGCCCGCCGTCAGCCAGTTCCTGTGAGCCATACGAAATCCTCGGCCGGGTCGCCCTAATGCGAGACCGGCAAGGTACCCATATCAGGGTGAATTTCGGCGGCCATAAGGCCTTTGTCACCGCGCCCGAAACGGACCAGCACGACCTGTCCAGGCCGAAGCTCGGTGATGCCGTAGCGGCGCAAGGTCTCCATATGGACGAAAATGTCCTCGGTACCCTCGCCGCGCGTCAGGAAGCCAAATCCCTTGGTGCGGTTGAACCATTTGACCAAGGCACGTTCGAGCCCGCTCTCCGGCGTCACCGAGACATGGGTGCGCTGCTCCTGCATTTCCGCGGGATGGACGGCGGTGGTGACATCCATGGACAGCACGCGGAAGGCCTGCAGGCCGCGCTCACCCTGTTTGACAAGGCAGACCACGCGCGCGCCTTCCAGGGCTGTCTGGAAGCCGTCCCGTCGAAGACATGTCACATGGAGGAGGATATCGCCCGAAATACCGTCATCCGGAAGGATGAACCCGTACCCCTTGGCCACATCGAACCACTTGATGGCGCCGGCTATTTCGACGAGATCGGCAGCATCGCCGCCTTCGTCGCGCGTCAAGGCGTCGCCAAGGGTATCGGCCCGCCCCGTCAAAGAGGCCTTTTCCCCCATAAGAATGCCCCCTCTTTTCAAGAACACCGCAACTGATTCTTGATACCAGATTAACACCGGCGCTTCCCGTGTGTGCAAGACCTGACGTGCCTTTTTTCACGGTTCATTGCGGGAATACCGTATTTGTTCTTTGCCGGCATCCCCGCGGCCCGACGATTGCCCTTTGAGCGACCCGACCCTATGTTGCGCCGCAACCCAACAAATCGAGGAAAACACATGCGCTATCTGCACACCATGGTCCGCATCGCCGATGTCGATGCCTCGCTCGATTTCTATTGCAACAAGCTCGGCCTGAAGGAAGTGCGCCGCTATGAAAACGAGCAGGGCCGCTACACGCTGATCTTCCTCGCCGCGCCGGAAGACGAGCAAAGCGGCATCAACGAGAAGGCACCGCTGGTCGAACTCACCTACAATTGGGATTCGGAAGACTACAAGGGCGGGCGCAATTTTGGCCACCTCGCCTATGAGGTCGACGACATCTATGCCACCTGCCAGCGGCTGATGGACAGCGGCGTCACCATCAACCGGCCGCCGCGTGACGGCAACATGGCCTTCGTCAGGTCACCCGACGGCATCTCCATCGAGCTTTTGCAGAAAGGTCCGGCCAAGGCCAAGGCCGAGCCCTGGGCTTCGATGGCGAACACCGGAAGCTGGTAAGCTTCCATCCATGCCGGGCGAATATTGCCCGGCGGCCTTTGGCGTTCGGCAACACAGCGCCTATCTGTCCGATGTCGCGCCGGCTTTGAACCGCCGGCGCCTTGTCATGCCAATGGGCGTCCGCCCGCGGAGAATTCAGTCATGCCGTCCAGCCATGCCGACGTCGCCACCGAACATGCCAGCCGCTATTTGCAGCAATTGTGCAAGCACTGGGCGCACAAATTCCCGGTCGAGTTCGATCCCACCCATGGCACGATCGATCTCTCGCTCGGCCGCACCACAATGGATGCCGATGCAAGTGCGCTGCACATCGCGGTATCGACTGACGAAGCAGGCTCGCTCGAGCGCCTGGAAAGCGTTGTTGCCGATCATATCAAGCGCTTTGCCTTCCGCGAAGAGTTGAGTTTCGACTGGAAGCGGGCTCCGGCGGCGTAGTCCTAGTTCTTGCCGGCCTTACCGGCCATTTCCAGCAACGCCAGCACCGAGCGCCAGTTGCGCGCCGTGCAAGGCACCTTCAGAACGCGCGGAATGAGGTTGGCAAATACTGATTTGCCGAGCCCGTCCGGCGCGCTGAGGTAGAGCACGTCTCCCTTGATTTCGAAGCGCTCGGGGCCGGTGCACTTTTCGGCGAGCCGCGCCACCTCTTCGGCGGTCGGCTCACGCTCCAGTGCATAGGCGTGGAGCTTGGTATGGTCGGCGGCCGCTTCCGGATAGGGATTTTCGTTCACCAGCCGTTCGAACCAGGAGAGATCGCGCACCATGATGCGCGAATGAAAACCCCATTTCTTCTCGAAGGCCGCCTCGATCTGCTTTGTCAGCGTGGCGGCATCGCCCTTCCTGGCCCGGAACACGGCATTGCCGCTCTGCACATAGGTGGCGACTTCGGAAAAGCCGAGATCCTCGAAGAACGCCCGCAGCTCCGCCATCTTGACGATGCGGTTGCCGCCGACATTGATCCCGGAAAACAGGGCGATGAAGGTTTTTGCGCTCATATGATGAACCCCGCCAACGTCTCGTTGTCGGTGATATCCTGATACTGGACGCCTTCAGCCTCGAAATTCGCCTTCAGCAGATCGAAATTACGGCGATCCTTGGTTTCGATGCCGATCAGAACCGAGCCGAAATTGCGCGCCGACTTCTTCAGATATTCAAAGCGCGCGATGTCGTCGTCGGGCCCAAGCATTTCGAGGAAGTCGCGCAGCGCGCCCGGCCGCTGCGGAAAGCGGATGATGAAGTATTTCTTCAGGCCCTCGAAGCGCAGCGCCCGCTCCTTGACATCGGGCAGCCGCTCGAAATCGAAATTGCCGCCGGAGACCACGGCGACAATGGTCTTGCCCCGGATCTCCTTCCTGGAAAAATCCTTCAGCGCATCGATCGCCAGCGCGCCGGCCGGCTCCAGCACGACGCCTTCGACATTGAGCATCTCGATCATGGTGGCGCAGAGCCGGTTTTCCGGGATGAGCCGCACCGTGTCGGCGGCGAACTCCCTGAGATGCCGCAGCGGTTCGCGGCCGATCTCGGCGACCGCGGCACCGTCGACGAAATTGTCGACCTTGGCGAGCTTCAGCCGCTTTCCCGCCGCAAGGCTCTCGCGCAGGCTCGGCGCCCCGGCCGGCTCGCAGAAGACGAAACGCGCCTCCCGGCCCTGATCGGCGAAGTAGTGCGTCACCCCGGCAGCCAGGCCTCCGCCGCCGACCGGCAGCATGACGATGTCGGGCATGCGCGCGCCCGGCATCTGGTCCGCGATCTCATAGGCGACCGTCGCCTGTCCCTCGATGATGTCCTTGTGATCGAAGGGCGGCACCATGTGGGCGCCGGAGCTTTCAGTGAATTCGAAGGCGGCGCGATAGCAGTCGTCGAAGAAGTCGCCGACCAGCCTGATCTCGACGAAGTCGCCGCCGAACAGCCTGGTCTTGTCGATCTTCTGCTGCGGCGTGGTCACCGGCATGAACACCACGCCCTTCCTGCCGAAATGGCGGCAGACGAACGCGAAGCCCTGCGCATGGTTGCCCGCGGAAGCGCAGACGAACAGTTCGGCCTGGTTGCCGGCGGCAAGCGCCTTGCGGAAGAAGTTGAAAGCGCCACGGATCTTGTAGGACCGAACGGGGCTCAGATCCTCGCGCTTCAGCAGCACCCGCGCCCCGGTCTTTTTCGACAGATAGTCATTCTCCTGCAGCGGCGTCTCCGGAAAAATCTGACGGATCGCGGCAGCAGCGGTGGCGACGCGCGAGGAAAAGCTGGTCATGGCAAGATCATCCTGGACCGCCCGCAGGCGAGTTAGACCCAACCCTATTGCACATCCGGCAGGGCAAGACCATTGTCCGATTGGCGTCGCGCCAACTGCAACATGTTCCTGTCATAATTGCAGTCACTTGAAGGCGTTTGTTGATGTCCTCTGCAAACGGTGTGAGCGCGCATCGTCGGTGTCGCTCGCGGCATCCGGCCGAGCCCTGGGGTGCTGGCCTTCCGCGGCGTTCCAGCCCTCCTGCCGTCGTTTGGCTTTCGCGCAACAGTAGGATGGCCATCGCCGGGCGCCGATGAGATTTCGGCTGGACACGACTTACTTCCGCCGCACTTTGGCCTGCTGGGGAGATATCGCGGAGGGTGGACGGCCCTTGTTTGGGCCCGGGTGGAATTTGACGTGGAATTTTGACGTGCATTTGAAGACGATTTGCATTCTTGCGCTTGCCTTGCTGGTTGCGGGCTGCGGCGGCCGGCAAACCGAGGAACTGCTCGGTAGCGCGGTCATGGCCGTACCGGTGACGGAAATCGCCGGCAACCATTCGATCTTCATCGCCACGACGCGCAAGCATTCCGACGATCCAAACAAGGTCTTCGATGGCGAACGCTCGGCGACGCTGAACTACGCACGCGTCAACGTCACCGTGCCAGGCGTCCACCAGACCGGCCAGATCGAGCGGCGCTCGCGTGGCAAATCGAACGATCCGGCCAAGTATTTCATGGCCTCCGAGGTCGTCGGCTACGACACCCAGCCGAAATTCTCCAGTGCGCTCAACGCCGACATCGCCGCGCGCGGCGGCCGCGTCATGGTCTTCGTCCATGGCTACAACACCGGCTTCGACGATGCCGTCTACCGCCTGACCCAGATCGTCCACGATTCCGGTTATCCTGGCACACCCGTGCTGTTCTCCTGGGCCTCGGGCGCCAAGACCACCGACTATGTCTACGACAAGGAAAGTGCCAGTGCCGCTCGCGACCAGCTCGAAGTGACCTTGCGCATGCTGCAGCAGTCCGGCGCGCGGCGTATCGACATTGTAGCGCATTCGATGGGAACCTGGGTGACCATGGAAACGCTGCGCCAGATGGCCATCAGCGGCGACCGCGACCTCGGCGGCAAGCTCGGCGACGTGGTGCTTGCCTCGCCCGACATCGACGTCGACGTGTTCAAGAGCCAGATGCGCCGCTACGGCAAGCCGGACAAGCCGTTCATCCTGCTGTTATCGGACGACGACCGGGCGCTCAGGCTCTCCGGCCTGATCGCCGGTTCGCGGCCGCGCGTCGGCGACTACAAGGATGCCGCCGATCTTGCCACCTATGGCGTGACGGTGGTCGATCTCTCCAAGGTCAAGGGCAGCGACAGCTTCAACCATACGAAATTCGCCGACAATCCGGCCCTGGTGAAGATGATCGGCCAGCGGCTGCGCGAGGATGACGGCTTTGCCAGCGACCGCGACGTGACCGACCGCATCAGCCTGCTCGGACAATAGATGCGGGCGCAGCGGATTGCGCCGTGCCCGCTCACCATTGCCGAGCCGTCAATCCACTTTGAACTGGACCGCGCCGGTCACTGGCCTTATCGGAATAGTCAGCGACGTCATGCGTTTGACGTCCCCCGCTGCGGGAGCCAACGTGTGACTGTGCGTTTGAAGGGTTTGCTCGTCGCATTTGTGCTCGCCATCGGCGGCTGCGCCGGCCCTACGCATGACCTCCTCAACAAGACCACCGTCGCCGCGCCAGCTTCGGACATCGCGGCTACACATGAGATTTTCGTTGCGACGACGCGCCAGAGGGCAACGAAGGATCCGCGGCAGGTGTTCGACGGCGACCGTTCCCTGACCACCAGCTACGCCCGCGTCGACGTTACCGTTCCGAGGAGTCATCAGGTCGGCGCCATCGAGCGGGCCAAGGGATCCGCCAACAGCAATCCAGCCAAGGATTTCACCGCCAAGGACGTCACCTACTATGAAGGCGCACCGCAATTCGCCAAGGCGGTCGGCGCCGACATCGCGATGCGCGGCGACCGTGCGCTGGTCTTCGTGCACGGCTTCAACAATGGCTTCGACGACGGCATCTACCGGCTGACGCAAATCGCCCATGACACGAAATATCCGGGCACGCCGGTGCTGTTTTCCTGGGCGTCGAGCGCCAAGACCACGGGCTATATCTACGACAAGGACAGTTCCACCGCCGCCCGTGACGATCTCGAGGCGACGCTCAGGATGCTCGCCAAGACGCGGGTAAAGAGTATCGACATCATCGCGCATTCGATGGGCACCTGGTTGACGATGGAGGCGCTGCGCCAGCTCGCCATCACCGGCGACCGCGATCTCGGTGGCAAGCTCGGTTACGTCATCCTCGCCTCCCCGGACATCGATGTCGACGTGTTCAAGAAGCAGATGATCCGCTATGGCAAGCCCGACAAGCCGTTCGCCGTGCTGCTTTCAGGCGATGACCGGGCACTCAAATTGTCCTCCCTTATCTCCGGCGACAAACCGCGTGTCGGCGATTATGGCGATGCGGCCGATCTCGCCAGCTATGGCGTGTTAGTGGCCGACCTGACCAAGACCAAGGGCGGCGACGGTGGCCTCAACCATGCGAAATTCGCCGACAATCCAATCCTGGTGCAGTTGCTCGGAGACCGGTTGCGGGCGCCGGCCGGCCTGGCGTCGGACGAACCCGACCCGACGCAGCTCAACAATCTCGGCCAGGGCCTCGGCAAGGCCGTCGGCTCGGTCGCCGAGATCGTCATCACCACGCCGTTCAAGGTGCTGACGATCGCCACCGGTGGCTGAGCAACCCCTGATAGGCCTACGTCACCTGAGTATCGTCAGCATTAAACGAACAGATCGACCTTCTGGAACGTCGTGACGTCGATCAGGCCGACGTCGGAGATCCTGAGCTCCGGAATGACGACCAGCGCCAGCAGCGAGTGCTGCATGTAGGCGTTGTTCAGGGAACAGCCCATCTTGCGCATCGCCTCGGTCAGCTTGTCCGCCTTGGCGGCGACGATCTCGGCCCGCTCGTCCGACATCAGGCCGGCAATCGGCATTTCGACCAGCGCCAGTTCCTTGCCCTTGGAGAACAGCACGACCCCGCCTCCGACCTCGCCCAGCCGGTTGACCGCCAGCGCCATGTCCTGCTTGTTGGTGCCGACGCAGATGATGTGGTGGGCGTCATGCGCCACGCTGGAAGCCAGGGCGCAGTCACCCATATAGCCGAAACCGGAGACGAAGGCGTTGGTGACGCCGCCGGTGCCCCTGTGCCGCTCGACCAGCGCGATCTGGCAGATGTCGTTGCGGCGATCCATGGCGACCAGCCCGTCCTCCACGGCAAGATCCGCCTCCAGCGCCCGCGTCGGCGCCTGGTTCTCGATGACGCCGATGACCCGCACCCGCACCTCGTTGGCGCCCTTGGGCGCCGTAATGTCGAAATCGCCGGCCTTCAGCTTCTTGCCCAACTTGACGGTGTTCTTCGCCGTCTTCGGATAGTCATAGGCCGGAATATCGATGTCGAGCTTGCCGCCCTTGGCCAGCCTGACGCCGCGCGCATAGACCTCGTCGATGGTCATCGCGGCGAGATCGGAGACGATCAGCAGGTCACCCAATCGCCCCGGCGCGATCGAACCGATCTCGCGCTCCAGCCTGAAATGCTGGGCGGTGTTGATCGTCGCCATCTGGATCGCCGTCACCGGCTTCAGCCCTTGGCTGATGGCGTGGCGCACCACCCGGTCCATGTGGCCTTCGTGGACCAGCGTGCCGGAATGGCTGTCGTCCGTGCATAGAATGAAATTGCGCGGGTCGATGCCGCCTTCCGTCACTGCCTTGATCTGCGAGGCGACATCGTACCAGGCCGAGCCCAGCCGCAGCATCGCCTTCATGCCCTGGCGCACGCGGGCGATGGCGTCCTCGGCGCGCGTGCCCTCATGATCGTCCTCCGGGCCGCCGGCGACATAGCCGTGGAACGGCAGGCCGAGATCGCGCGAGGCATAATGCCCGCCCACCGTCTTGCCCGCCTTCACCGTCGCGGCGATCTCGCCCGACATCACCGGATCGTTGGCCGCCACACCAGGGAAATTCATCACTTCGCCGAGCCCGATGATGTTTTCCCAGCTCATCGCCTCCGCCACATCGGCGACCGTCAGTTCGGCGCCGGCATGTTCGAGCCCCGGCGCCGAGGGCACGCAGGACGGCATCTGGACATGCACGTTGATAGGCATCGCCACCGCCTCGTCATGCATCAGCCGCACGCCGGGCAGGCCCAGCACATTGGCGATCTCGTGCGGGTCGATGAACATCGAGGTGGTGCCGTGCGGGATGACGGCGCGGCAGAACTCGGTCACCGTCACCATGCCGCTCTCGACATGCATATGCGCATCGCAAAGGCCGGGCACCAGATAGCGCCCGCCGGCGTCGACCACCTTGGTGCCCTGGCCGATCGCGTGGCTGGCATTCGGTCCGCAATAGGCGAAGCGGCCGCCGGCAATGGCGATGTCGGTGCCGGCGATGATCTCGCCGGAGTGAACATTCACCCAGCGGCCGTTGCGGATGACGAGATCGGCGGGCTTGCGACCCATGGCGACGTCGACGAGATGGGTCGCCATCTCGGTCCATGGCCTGGGTTTCGTCGCTTGCGCCGCCGGCTTCTTTGCCATGAAGGAACTCCTGTTTGCGCGACTGTGCCAAGCCCGCCTGGTTTTGACCAGCGCCAAACGGCGGATAGGGTGAGGCCTGCCCAGCCCTCGCAAAGCCTATTCGGCCTTTACCGACGCTGTGACGGCAACGCCGCCAGGCTTGCCACCGCACCGGCGCGGCAGGCGGCATAGGCCGCTATCGGAAATCTGATTCCGTTTTGCGGCAAATCAGGTTACGTTGCCCGCAAGGATTTTTCTGGCTCTTGGTCCGGGGAGTTCGATGTACCGCCTGATCGTCGCAAGTGCCGGTCTTCTTGCAGCCCTGTCCGTGCCGGCTTTGGCAGCCGACCCGACGGTCGATGTGCCGATGACCGCGCCCGGCTTCGACTGGACCGGCTACTATGCCGGTATGCAGGCGGGTTATGGCTGGGGCCAATCCGATATCTCCGGAACCGGCGGCGGACCGTTTTCCGTCTCGCCCGATATCGGTGGCGGCTTCGTCGGCGGGCACGTCGCCGGGCTGTGGCAATTCGACCAGGCGGTGATCGGCGCCGAGGCCGACCTCAACTATTCCTCCGTCGACGGGACGGCCGACCTAGGCGCGGGAAACACGCTCGGCACCGACGTCAAGTGGTTCGGGTCGGTCAATGCCAAGGCCGGCTATGCCGTGGACCGCGTGCTGGTCTATGGCATAGGTGGCGTCGCCTTCGCCGGTATCGAAACCTCGCAATCCGCGGGCGCCGCCTTCTCCGAAACACGTACGAATGTCGGCTGGACCGTGGGCGCCGGCGTCGACTATGCGCTGACCGACAAGTTCGTCGTCGGCGCGCAGTATCGCTACTACGATTTCGGCTCGGAGCACTTTGATGGATCCAACGGCTTCGCCGACCGCGACCAAGATACGAAGCTGAACACCGTCGGCGTCAATCTGAGCTACAAGTTCTGAACATCGCCAACAGCGTCACACTGTCGACAAGGCCTTGGCTTGTGGATCGATCCTGCGGATGGGGGGCGGCCGACGCCCGCAGGGGGCGGGGGAATGGGTTGGGCCTGAGAGGCGCCGGCCATGGCGGATCAAATCCGCCGCGCCAATGTTACCACAGCCTCCGGCGAGGATTATTCCGCGATCGCACCAGTATCGCCGCGCGCCCTCCTCTGGGTTGCGCGTTCAGACAGCCCAAGAACACGACTTGACGGCCTGTGCCTGGCGTCTGAAAAGGGCAGGCCTGCGGACGTGGCGGAATTGGTAGACGCAAGGGACTTAAAATCCCTCGATCTCTGATCGTACGGGTTCGATTCCCGTCGTCCGCACCACCCTGAAATTAAAGAGAGATTTTGTCGATCGAGGCGCTGCTGGCTACCCAGAAAGATTCTAAGTGGGTAGCCGTAGGGGAAGCCGACGATAGAGGAAGAGGGCTAAGCAATGGAATTTGACGACATCATTTCTGGCAAAGAGGCGTTCCTGCGCGAGGCAATTCTGCTT
Organism: Mesorhizobium opportunistum WSM2075; assembly: GCF_000176035.2. Taxonomy (NCBI): domain Bacteria; kingdom Pseudomonadati; phylum Pseudomonadota; class Alphaproteobacteria; order Hyphomicrobiales; family Phyllobacteriaceae; genus Mesorhizobium; species Mesorhizobium opportunistum. The sequence continues at coordinate 4,845,544 of NC_015675.1, forward strand.
GAAACGCAAGAGGGCCTGAGACTGGATTTCAAAGCGCCTGCTGTCGCCAAGCAAGGCGCGGCATTTACCCCGCAAGGCCAACTTACCAAGGATGGAAGAAGCAGTTTAGCCAAAGCCCTCTCGGCCTTTAGCAACTCCGCTGGCGGTGTTCTGGTCATTGGAGTCGAATGCCGCAAGAATACCGACGGGGTCGATTGTGCCTGTGACCTTGAACCGCTGCCCAATTGGAAGACCGCACTCAGTGCGGTGAGTTCGGCCGTGGGTGATCTTTTGCAGCCAAAAAATGACGGCATCCGCGTCGAAGCATTTGCGTCCGAGGAGAATCAGAGCCTCGGCTATGTAATTGTAGATGTGCCTCGTTCCGAGCGCCGACCGCATCGCAGCGAAGCCACCGATCTAAAACAGTATTTTAAGCGCTCTGGCTCCGGAAGCTATGCGATGGAGCACTATGACATCGAAGACGCCTTTAGGCGCGTCGCGGTTCCTTCATTGGAGCTGCGCCTAAATTTCACTCGGAGGATGGTGGCCGGCAGCGAATGGACTTTTGAGGTAAGCGTATTTCTCGAAAATACGTCGCGAGTTACCGCGTTTTTCCCATCGCTCACAGTATGGAACAGTCAGGGTTCAAAGTACGATTGGTACGGTCAAGTTCTTGACACGGCCCTGTTACGCGATGGAGGCCGAACCACGGCGCATGGAAACTCAGAGTTCGTCATTCATCCTGGCACTGCCAGGCAAATCGCAACATGGAGATTTGTCGCTAAAATCGACGACAAACAGGAGGCCGTGACCGTAGGGGGCGCGGAGCCACATATGGCGCGGCTCGAATTCGATTACCTCTTGACCGCTCGTGATGTCGTGGCACGTGAACAGCACATGGAATTTCCGCTCTTTCCGCTTCGATGGCCCCGTTGAGGTTCTAAAGAGCCCGCCACCGTGAGGCAGCGGACCAATCCTGCAAACTTGCAGCTTTTCAACCAGCGGCTTTGCGGTCGTCAATGACCTTGTGATGGCAGGCCGATGCGGTTTCGGTGAGACGTTCCGCCAGATCGCGGGCTATCCACAGAAGCTTCTGGCCATTAACGTCCCCAGATGCACCCTAAGTTGCATCCGAAACAAAACTCCGAAATACCTTTACGAATTGGCCGATACTGTTAACTATATCAACCAATTGGACCTCGCGCCGCATTTCCACGAGAATCCACAGAGGTACACAATATCGGCTCAAAGCAGCTCAAATCCACGTCACGATGAGAGGTGCTGGGTGGTTTGTAAGCAGTCCGCTTTTTGATGAAAAAGGCAGAGAGACTTACAAGATATATTCGAATCCGCCCCAGAGCAGTATTTACGTTATCAACGCCGGGAGACCCGAGAGTGGTCACGAAATACATTGAGAAACACCACAACATTACACTGAAGGTGGGTGCCAAAAGATAGCTCCTTCGGCATCGTCCACCGGCGCCAGCAAAAAGATCTTCCGGATAACCGCGGTTAGCTCTCATCGATGGGATCGCCGCCGAGGCTATTGCCAATCCAGGCTTCCATGGGAAAGCGCAGCTGTCCCCGAGACGATTTAGGTTTAACAGATGCCTTTAGGGAAGCTCGGCTTGCGCTCTGCTGCTATCCACGCGAACATCCGAATCAGGAGATCCTGGGAGGGCTTGTTATGGCTGAAGCCGGAACTTTAATCGAGAGCATGTCGTCTCGGGCGGCACGAGATCTGGCGGCGGCGGGCCGCTGACAGTCGGGGACGTAAGGAACGCGATCGCCGAGTTGCCCGATGACGCTGAAGTGATTTTCGGCACATGCGACCATGGTCAGCCGCTCACCTTCAATCGCTTCAAAACGAGGGGCGAGAACTTGATCTCGATCGAGTTCGGTTAGAGACAGGGTCTGCCCCCAATGGTGTTCCGCGAGATCATCGGCGATAAAGTAATGCACGATTGCGACCTATGCGGTCGACCTGTGCAGATGGGACAAGGCCTCTACGAGGGAACGCACCTGCACGAGCTCGACGGCACTTTTTGCCGTGGCTGCTTCTCCGAAAGCGCATTTAGCCCAGCGCAGCGGGCCGAGGGCGTGTCCAGGATCAGGGCTTCCCTGGTGGTCAGGAAAAAGGAATAGCGACATGCAAAGCCTTCTGGGTCTCACCCACAAGAGCGCCAAAGATCTTGTGCCAGGGGAACTGTTTCGGTTCGCGCTCAACTCTGGCTCCAGCAGCTCACTGGCGTCGATGCTCGGCGCCGGCGGTGATGGGGACCCACTGTATGGCATTCTCGCCAGCCCTGAATTCAAGACTCCCCTGACTTGGTACGAAGGCTCGTCTACAGATCGTTGTATCTCCTATGGCACGAAATGGCTCCTCGAAGAGCGGCCTGGCCCCGAAACCGCGCCGGGGAACGCGTTTCAACAGGACGCGCAAATGCGATTGTTCATCGACAACGGCGGGACAATCATCAGGTTTGCTCCGCCTCAAGGCTTCGTGCACCAGTCGATCAATTTCGATCTTACGAACGGAAAGAGCGGAATGCAGCTTTCGGCGCGAGCAGCACCCGTCGCCAATTGGGCATCTGGGCCGGCCTTGACCAGTACAAGAGCGCGAGGACTGAAGCGCTCTTCGAGTACCCGCCGAAGGCCGCTTAGGTCAGCGTCACCTTCGGGTCGACATAGAGCGTTGCCGATGCCTTGCCGGCCTCCGATTAATCGCGACACGCTTTAGGATCCAGCCTTCTTGCTGCGGCGTGAACGAAACGTTCAGCTTGAACGATGCCGTCGAGCCACCCCGGGTTTCCGAACTTGAGGTCTGCGCGGCGGCTGTGGTCAATGGCGATGCCTTGGTGTCGCTGACGAATGAGCCCTGCGGTAACGAAGCATCGCCCAGATATTCGACCTCCAGCCAGAGTTCATCGTCGTGCTAGGTCGCATTGGCGGTTGTGACGATCTTCGAATTCGTGCAGGGATTTCTCGGTACGGTGTCACGTTGTGTGGCTAGCGCCTGGTCCCCGAAAAACGACGCTGGCGCGCGGAAAACTCTCCAGAGCGGGCAGAGGGCCCGATGATGTAGTGTCGTCAAGCCTTGATCGGGTTCAGCTTCAAATGCTGAACCAAAATAATCGTCTTGGCATCGATAATGCGGCCATCGGCAATGCCGGCCAGCGCCTCGTCCAGCGGCATTTCCAGGACTTCGATGTCCTCGCCTTCTTCGGCCGTGCCGCCGCCGGCCGAGATGCGGTCGGCGGGTGAATAGCGGGCGATGAAGAACCAGAGCCGCTCGGTGACGCTGCCGGGGCTCATATATGGCGAAAACAGCCGCTCGATATCCTTCAGCCGGTAACCGAGCTCTTCCTCGGCCTCCTTGCGGATGGCGGTCTCGGGATCGTTTTCGTCGAGCAGGCCGGCGCAGGCCTCGATCAGCGGTTCGCGATGGCCGGTGACATAGGCCGGATAGCGGAACTGGCGCACCAGGAGCACGGTCGAACGCTGAGGATCATAGGGCAGAATCACCGCGCCGTCGCCGCGATCATAGGTCTGGCGGACCTGCGTTTCCCACTGGCCGTCACGCCGGCGATAGTCGAGCACGGTCTTCTTCAGGACCGCCCAGTCGTCGGAAAGAACCTCTTCCGAGCGGATGCGAACGCGATCTTCCATGGGATACCTCGGTGCTTGCTTGGCGGACGCAGGCGTAGCCGCGAACCGGCTCCGGCGCGATCGGACCAGCGATTGGTCCAGTGCGCTTCACTCTCTCGTGTGTGGTATGGAAGAGGTCCGCTCCCTAAATAGCGCATTCCCCCTCCCCGGAGTTTCCTCATGACGACATCGCTTTTCCAGCCGATCACGCTCGACGGGCTGACCTTCCCCAACCGCATCGCCGTGGCGCCGATGTGCCAGTATTCCGCCGAGGACGGATCGGCCAGCGACTGGCACCTCTACCACTGGATGAACCTTGCCATGTCCGGCGCCGGCATGGTCACGGTGGAGATGACCGATGTCGAGCGGCGCGGGCGCATCACCCATGGCTGCCTTGGCCTCTATTCCGAAGACAATGAAGCCGCCGCGCGGCGGACGCTGGACGCCGCCAGGCGAGTGGCCGCACCCGGCACGAAATTCGGCACGCAGCTTGCCCATGCCGGCCGCAAGGCCTCGAACCGCAAGCCCTGGGAGGGCGGCGGCCCGCTGCAGCCAAACGAGGATCCTTGGCAGACCGTCTCGGCCTCGGCCATCGCCTACGACAGCGGCTGGAACGTGCCGCACGCCCTGGAGGACGAGGAGATCCTGCAACTCATCGAGCGGTTCGCCGAGGCCGCGAGGCGGGCCGAACGCGCCGGCTTCGACTTCATCGAACTGCATGCCGCGCATGGCTACCTGATCTTCCAGTTCCTGTCGCCGCTGTCCAACCAGCGCACGGACCGCTGGGGCGGCTCGCTGGAAAACCGGATGCGTCTTGTCGTCGAAATCGCCAGGGCGGTGAGGCGAGCGGTGCCGAAGCTGATGCTCGGCACACGGCTGTCGGTGAAGGACTGGGTCGATGGCGGCTTCGACGTCGAGGACGCGATCGAGGTGGCGAAAGCCCTGAAGGCCGAGGGTGTCGCTTATCTCTGCTGCTCCAGCGGCGGCAATTCGCCATTGCAGAAATTGCCCAGCGGCCCCGGCTACCAGGTGCACCTGGCGGAAGCTGTGCGCAAGGGCGCCGGTATCCCGACCCGCGCGGTCGGCCTGATCGACGATCCGAAGCAGGCCGAGACAATTGTCGCCGAGGGCCGCGCCGACATGGTGGCGCTGGCGCGTGCCTTCCTCGCCGACCCGCGCTGGGGATGGCGTGCGGCCGCCACGTTCAGCGAAAAGATCCATCCGGCGCCGCAGCTCGCCCGCTCGGTGACGACGATGGAGCACTGGATGAAGGCGGCGGGCTGATCGGCCCGTTTTCCTGAAACCGGCGCGCCCCTGCCTGCGGTCCCGGAAAGTTCGCCTGCTTCAATTCCGGCCGTGAACTGCTACGTTGGGTGAGGCTGCGGCGGGCGCGGCCGGGCTTGGGAGGACATCATGTCAATGAGGGCATTCTTGCCGGCGGCAGCGTTCGTGGCTGCTGCCGGGTTTTGGCTTGGCGCGTCAACGGCGAGCGTCGCGCAATATTGCGAAGGTACGGTGCACGGCCTTTCCGGCCGCTACAATCTGGCGACCGGCAGCGGTTTTCTCGCCGTGCGGACACGGCCAAACTCGTCGTCGCGGATGATCGGGCAGCTGTTCAATGGCGATCACACCGAGATCTTCGACCGGCGCGGCAACTGGTACCAGGTCGAAATCGGCGGCACGACCGGCTGGGCGAACGCGCGCTGGCTGCGCAACGATTGCGGCTACTGAGCTGGCCGCGCATGTCGCCCAAAACTGGATCCGGTTTTGGGACACGTGATTTTGGGACAGGCATCAGACAAAGACTGAAGCGCGTCGCAAGCGACTTTTGGGCGCAGGCTGAAGGCCATTTTTGCAACCAAATTGGCTGCTTTGCGTTGCGGCCATGATGGACAACAAACCTTTTGAAACGCCCGTCGTGGTCGAGCTTGGCCATGTCGGCAAATATCGGCAAATACGCAGCGCCCAGGAGGCGGCGGAATGCCTGATGACGGTGTGGCCGCTCAATCGCGGCCCGCGCCATCGTGATGCCCTCGACACTTGCCTCAAAGTGCTGGAAGGTTATCGTTCGACAGCGGATGCGCGTCGAGCACTGATCGAGGCCGCAAGGGAATCGGAAGTGCTGGTGCCAGACGACAGACTGTCCGACGACCGGCTGCATTGAGCAGGCGGACCTTTCAACCGGAGGTTTTCATGGCGAAGCTGACTTACAAGATCGTCGAACATGACGGCGGCTGGGCCTACAAGGTCGGCGCCACTTTCTCGGAGACGTTTCCCACGCACCAGGACGCGCTGCGCGCAGCCGAAATCGCTTCAGCCGAGCAACAGGTGGCGGGCTCCACTGACGGCATCCAGTATGAGGATGCCGAAGGCAAGTGGCATGAGGAACTGGCTGATGGCCGCGATCGGCCGCAGACCGAGGTCTCCGACTGATTTCGCAGCCCAAAGCCTGATCATGGGGCCTGAGCGCGCCGGCCGCGGACGTCAGGAGAGAAAGACGTCCCGCGGCCAGCACGGGGCCCCGGCTGGCTATTTGCCGCAGTACTGATCGTTGACGTTGCCCTGGGCATTGGCATCTGGACCAGGGGTATTGAAGGCGCAGGGTCCAGTGTTGCCGTAGGTGTTCAGCCCGGAACCGTCCGCATTGATGCTTCCGGTCGTGGTCCGGTCAACGCTCGAGGAATCCTCGTTGCCCCAGAGCCAGTTGTGATGAAGCCAATCTTGATGGTTGGAATAGGTGCCGTCCGACGACTGCGCCATCGCCGATGTGGCGAGACCGATCGTCAGAACGGATGCTGCGAGAAGTTTCTTGTACATTGGATCACTCCGTTTCGTCTTTGTCGCTTTGCGTGCGACACTTGGCAAACCGGTCATCGGCCGAATGGTTCCTTGAATTCCTTGTGAAGCGGCGGTGAAGTCGCATCACAAAATGCGTGAGCGGCCATGCGCTGGATGAAGGCCGCGACCCGTTCCGGTTCGACGAACTGCGGCATGTGGCCGACGCCGTCGACGGGTTCGAAGCCGAGCCCTTTGATCTTGCCTTGCATCGGCTCGCCATGGATGCCGATGTCGATGACCTGGTCGGAGGTGCCGAAAAGGATGCCGGCGGGCATGGCGATCTCACCATAGCGTTGCTCGATACGGCCAAGATCGCGTTCGATGGCCACGACATCGGCGGATGTTGCCTGGAAATGGGCTGGCCGCAGCCCGAGCCAGCCGCCGCCGTCGACCATGTAGTCTGCTGGAAAAGCCTGCGGTGCGAAGATGAATTCCATGGTCGGCCGCGCATACCGCAGGCTCGTCGGTATCGCGACCGTGTAGGCCATGATCCAGCGCCGGAGTGGTGACGGAATATTGAGCAAGCCGGACTTCTCGCGCATGCCGGCTTGCATATGGGTCAACGGCGCCAGCAAGGCTATGCCCGAAATCGCCTCGGGATGTTCCACGGCCAGGGTCAGCGTGATGGCGCCGCCCAGCGAATGGCCCACCACCAGCGGCTTCTCCAATCTCAGCGTTTCGATGAAACGCCGCACGAGCTCGGCCTGTTCGGGCAACCGGCCCGTCGCGCCGCGCGCCCGAACCGAATAGCCCGATCCCGGACGATCGAGCGCGATCAGCCGGTAGCCCGGGCCGAAATGTGCGAACAGCGTGTGGCGGAAGTGGTGGAGTTGAGCTCCAAGCCCGTGCAGGAAGACGATCGGCTGTCCATCGCCGACATCGACATAGTGAATGCGGTTGCCGTCGACCTCGATGAATTTTCCGACCGGCGGCACCAGCCTTTCGGCCTTGGCCGCGATCCACAATGTCGCCAGCACAAGGCAGCCGATGGCGAGGACCGCCAGCAGGAGCAGAACGGCCAGCAGCCACGACAGTATCGACAGGAGCATCGTTCACCCGGATCAGACGAGGTCAGCTTAGTTGCATCCGGTCGCGCCGCAACCTCGCATCGAAGCGAACCGGACATTGCCGGATACTACCGCTCGGCCGGCATTGCCGACAGCCGCGCGTCGCGCTATTTCAGGCGACCCGTCCTGCCGGAGCCTTCCATGCCTGAAATCGTGACCGCCGCCATGCTTGTCATCGGCGATGAGATTCTGTCCGGCCGCACCAAGGACAAGAACATCGGCCACCTCGCCGACATCATGACGGCTATCGGCATCGACCTGAAGGAAGTGCGCATCGTTCCCGACGAGGAAGACGAGATCGTCGCGGCGGTGAATGCCGTGCGCGCACGCTACACCTATGTGTTCACCACCGGCGGCATCGGCCCGACCCATGACGACATCACCGCCGATTCGATTGCCAAGGCGTTCGGCGTGCCCTGCGAATACGATGCCAAGGCCTATGCGCTGCTGGAAGCGAGCTATGCCGAGCGCGGCATCGAATACACCGAGGCACGCAAGCGCATGTCAAGAATGCCGCGCGGCGCCGACCATATCGACAACCCGGTGTCCGTGGCACCCGGCTTCCGCATCGGCAACGTCCATGTCATGGCCGGCGTGCCCTCGATCTTCCAGGCCATGCTCGACAATGTCGTGCCGACGCTGAGAGCCGGTACGAAGATGCTGTCGGCGACCGTGCACTGTCCGTTTGGCGAAGGCCTTGTCGGCGGACCGCTGGGCGATATCCAAAAAGCGCATCCGGACACCATCATCGGCTCCTATCCGAAATATGGCGACGGCAAGTTCTGGACCGAACTGGTCGTGCGCGCCCGCAGCCAGGACGCGCTTGACGCCGCGCGGGCTGATGTCGAGGCGATGGTCGCGGGTTTCGCCGCCAAGGCGGGCTGATCCGCTCTATCCCCTTGTTTTGACGCAATTCCCATTTGACGCAATTCCCCAGGGAATTGGCTCCAGCCGGAACCAAGCAAGGCACCGCGGCGTTTCCCTGCACGCGAGATCGAACGCTCGCCGGATTGGGGGATCACCATGCGCTTCAAGACCATCGTTGCCATTCTGCAGAACGAGCAAGACGCCGAGCGCGTGCTTGATTGCGCCATTCCGCTCTCCAGCCGTTTCCAGAGCCATCTGGTCGGCATCCATGCCGAGGCGCTTCCGGTGCCCTACACATCGGCGACCGGCTTTCCGGATACCGAGTTCCTACAGGTGTCGGCCGACATGAACCGGGAGCGCGCCGACAAGCTGCAGGCCATCTTCCTCAGGCGCATCGAGGATTCCGGTCTCTCTTTCGAATGGCGCAGCCTGGAGAGCTTCTCCGGCGACAGCGCGCTGACCGGCATTTCGACGGTGCGCGCCGCCGACCTTATTGTTGCCGCCCAGCGCGACACCGGCGGCGATCCGGGCGCGGATGTCGACACGCTGGTCTATGATGCCGGCCGGCCTGTGCTTGTGGTGCCGCACGCAGGGCCGCTGGTCACCACGTTCAAGCACGTGCTGCTTGCCTGGAACGGCAGCAAGGAGGCCGCGCGCGCCGCCTTCGACGCCCTGCCCTTCATCATCGAGGCCGAGAAAACCGACATACTGGTCATCGATCCGCCCGAAACGCTCGACGAAAGCCCGGAAGCCGCCGGTGCCGAGATCGCGTCGGCGCTGTCACGCCACGGTGCCACGGTCAGCGTCTCGGTGCAGAAATCGGGCGGCACCTCGGTCGACGACATGATCCAGAACAGGATCGCCGAGACCGGCGCCGATCTTCTGGTTCTCGGCGCCTACAGCCACTCGTGGCTGCGCCAGCTCCTGTTTGGCGGCGTGACGCGCACGGTGCTGCGCACAACGCAGGTGGCGGCCTTCCTGTCGCGATAAGTCCACAGCGATCACTGCCGACCGCCCTTGCCAAGCCCAAGGTTTTCCAGTTAATTCCGCGCGCATTCCCCTGTTTTCTCGCACGCGGTCCTCGCGTGCTGCGGAGTGCGCGAGACATGTCCCTTCCCGAAAAAGCTTTCCCGGTCTCCTGGGACCAGTTCCACCGCGACGCCCGCGCGCTTGCCTGGCGGCTTGCCGGTACCAACAAGGGTCAATGGAAGGCTATCGTCTGCATCACGCGGGGCGGACTGGTGCCCGCGGCGATCATCTCGCGCGAACTCGGCATCCGCGTCATCGAGACGGTCTGCGTGGCCTCCTATCACGACTACACCAGCCAGGGGCAGTTGCAGGTGCTCAAGGAGGTCACGCCTGCGCTGCTGGCCGACGATGGCGTCGGTGTGCTGATCATCGACGACCTGACCGACACCGGCAAGACCGCCGGCATCGTGCGGGCAATGATGCCGAAGGCCCACTTCGCCACCGTCTACGCCAAGCCCAAGGGCCGGCCGCTGGTCGATACTTTCGTCACCGAGGTCAGCCAGGACACCTGGATCTATTTCCCCTGGGATATGGGCTTCACCTATCAGAAGCCGATCGCCGACGATCACGCCGGCTGATTCGCAGAACAACCCTCGTTCTACTCGGTACGAGTTCGGCGGGTGCCTTTTGCTGCCAAATAGGCAGCTGAAGGTACAATATTTTGTGAAATCGGCGCGTTATGGTGCATTTTTACCGGCCTATATGAAGTTTTTTACTTTTATAGATTACGATTCGCCGTAAGATTCGTGAGACGGCAAACGATTCTGGAGGCTGGGGCTAGCTTCTCCGATGTTGACGAGGCCAACGACGCACAACCATCTGGCCGAAAGGGTCCGACGACTCTTCGGCACAGCGCCGTGTCGTCTGCAGGTTGCCGCCCTGCCCTGGCGCGATACCGGGAACGGTGTCGAGATCATGCTGATCACCAGCCGCGACACCGGCCGCTGGGTGCTGCCGAAGGGCTGGCCGGAGGCCAGGGAGCCGCTCTGCGAGGCGGCGGCGCGCGAGGCCGGCGAGGAAGCCGGATTGCGCGGAACCGTCTCCCACCTTGAAGCCGGCCGCTACTTCTATGCCAAGGTGCTGGCTTCTGGTGAAGAAGTGCCTTGCGAGGTGCTGGTGTTTCCGCTGCACGTCGAAAAGATTGCCGACCGCTGGAAGGAAAAGCGCGCCCGTACCCGCAAATGGGTCAGTTCCAGCGAAGCGGTGCGCATGGTCAACGAACCGGACCTTTGCCAGATCATCGCCTATTTCTGCGCCGACCCGCACAGGTTCTCCTAACCACCCCTTGCGCGTGCATCATGGCCGATTCACAACCCTGTGATGCGCGGCATGAATGGTTTGCTAATTTTTCTCCGCTACAAATTGATCAATCTGGCGTTGGATCGATGACGAATCCCGTAGACAACCTTCAGCAAGATCCCGGCGAGCCGGAGCGCAAGCATCGTCCGCGCGTGCTCAAGGGTGGAACTGTCATCACCGGCATTCAAAACTCGGAAGTCGTCGTTACCTTGCGCAATCAGCACGCGGGCGGCGCCGAATTGAAAGTACCGCTCGAGTCCCGGGTTCCGGATCGTTTCCTTCTCTATGTGCCGCTCGACGGCGTCGCCTATCGCTGCGAGGTTCGCTGGCGCCGCAATGACCGGGTTGGCGTGAAATTCATCGGCATCGAGCCAAAGCCGAAGATGCACTACGGCTGATTTTCCGGGGGCTGCTTTCCGGGGGCCGGACCGCCGACTTTCGCTGCCGGCTGAAGCGTTTTCGCCGGCCGTCGCGCCGACCATCGGCGGCGCGTATCCCGCCGCCGGGAAAATAGTGGTCGCGGCGGGTCAATCTGTCCCCGTTATCCACATATGTGACACACAAGATGTTGGGGTCACAAAAGCTACGCAAACGAATCCTTGACGGCGCAAAACGAGTCGCCTTTTATAGGCCATGTGCTCCTGTTGAGAGTGCGACCGGAAAGTTCTGAGCCCGGTCTTTTTCCCGGATTATGTGAGTTTTGCCCGCATTTCCGCCTGTTTACGAGGCCGGCGGAAGCGTTGGGATTGTGGGTGGCGGGGCGACGAAAGGGAGAATTGTCGGACTGGAATAAATTGTCTGTTAACACTATATTTAGTGTTTGCAGGTAGGTTCGACGCTAGATAGTGTGAATTTCCCTCGAGTGAGGGAATCGAAAAAATCAGATTTGAGGGACCCGCGAGGGTCCGCCGGTCCGCTAGACATACGCTTCGCAAGGAGCCTGACCTGCAAGGACCGACGGAGACCGCGAAATGGAGAGCCGGCCGTTTTCGAACGCCGGCAGACGGCGGACATGCGTGTTTCGCATTGGGGGCAGAAATCCCCTGACGAAAGCGCTATATATAGACAAAAGGGACAGGACCAATGCGCATCGAGCGTCGTTTCACCAAGCCGGGACAATCTGCTTACGCGGAGATCGAATTCCGCAAGGCGCTTTCCGAGATCAAGAATCCGGATGGCTCGGTGGTGTTCCGTCTCGACAACATCGATGTGCCGGCGCAGTTCTCCCAGGTTGCCGCCGACATCCTGGCGCAGAAGTATTTCCGCAAGGCCGGTGTCCCCGCGCGACTGAAGAAGGTCGAAGAGAACGACGTCCCCTCCTTCCTGTGGCGCTCCGTTGCCGACGAGGCCGAGCTTGCCAAACTGCCGGAAGCCGAGCGCTACGGTTCCGAGATCGACGCCCGCCAGGTCTTCGACCGGCTGGCCGGCACCTGGACCTATTGGGGCTACAAGGGCGGCTACTTCAAGTCGGAGGACGATGCGCTCGCCTTCCGTGACGAGCTTGCCTACATGCTGGCCACGCAGCGCGTGGCGCCAAATTCGCCGCAATGGTTCAACACCGGCCTGCACTGGGCCTACGGCATCGACGGTCCGAGCCAGGGCCACTTCTATGTCGACCCCTTCACCGGCAAGCTGACCAAGTCGAAGTCCTCCTACGAGCATCCGCAGCCGCATGCCTGCTTCATCCAGGGCGTGCAGGACGATCTCGTCAACGAGGGCGGCATCATGGATCTGTGGGTGCGTGAAGCGCGCCTGTTCAAATACGGGTCCGGCACCGGCTCGAACTTCTCGTTTCTGCGCGGCGAAGGCGAAAAGCTGTCTGGCGGCGGCCGTTCCTCCGGCCTGATGAGCTTCCTCAAGATCGGCGACCGCGCGGCGGGCGCCATCAAGTCGGGCGGCACGACGCGGCGCGCGGCGAAAATGGTCATTGTCGACGCCGACCACCCTGATATCGAGGAATTCATCGACTGGAAGGTCAATGAAGAGCAGAAGGTCGCCTCGCTGGTGACCGGCTCCAAGATCGTCAAGAAGCATCTCGAAGCGATCATGAAGGCCTGCGTCAACTGCGAAGGCCATGACGACGACTGCTTCGATCCTGCCATCAACACCGCGCTGAAGCGAGAGATCAAGGCAGCCAAGAAGTCGGCCGTGCCGGAGAACTACATTTACCGCGTCATCCAGTTCGCCAAGCAGGGCTACACCTCGATGTCGTTCAAGACCTACGACACCGACTGGGATTCGGACGCCTACCTGACGGTCTCGGGCCAGAACTCCAACAATTCGGTGTCGCTGAAGGACGATTTCCTGCGCGCTGTCGAGCAGGATGGCGACTGGCACCTGACCGCCCGCAAGGACGGCAAGGTCTTGAAGACGCTGAAGGCCAGGGACCTCTGGGAAAAGATAGGCTACGCCGCCTGGGCTTCGGCCGATCCGGGCCTGCATTTCAACACGACGATGAACGACTGGCACACCTGCGCGTCGGCCGGTGCGATCCGGGCCTCCAACCCGTGCTCGGAATACATGTTCCTGGACGACACGGCCTGCAACCTCGCCTCGATCAACCTTTTGCCCTACCGCAACGCCGACGGCACGATCGATATCGCCGCCTATGAGCATACGGTCCGGCTGTGGACCATCGTGCTCGAAATCTCGGTGATGATGGCGCAGTTCCCGTCGAAGGAGATCGCCAAGCTCTCCTACGAATACCGTACGCTCGGCCTCGGCTACGCCAATATCGGCGGCCTGCTGATGACCTCGGGCATTCCCTATGATTCCGACGAGGGCCGCGCGATCTGCGCCGCACTCACCGCGATCATGACCGGTACCGCCTATGCCACTTCGGCCGAAATGGCCTCCGAGCTCGGCGCCTTCGCGGACTATGACCGCAACGCCCAGAACATGCTGCGCGTCATGCGCAACCATCGCCGCGCCGCCTATGGCGACAAGGACGGCTATGAGAAGCTGGCCGTCAATCCGGTGCCTCTGGTCGCCTCCGACCTCAAGCAGCAAGCGCTGGCCGATCATGCGAAAGCCGCCTGGGACCGCGCCATCGAGCTTGGCGAGGAGCATGGCTACCGCAACGCACAGGCAACCGTCATCGCGCCGACCGGCACGATCGGCTTGGTCATGGATTGCGACACCACCGGCATCGAACCCGATTTCGCCCTGGTGAAGTTCAAGAAGCTCGCCGGCGGCGGCTACTTCAAGATCATCAACCGCGCCGTGCCGGAGGCGCTGCGCACGCTCGGCTATTCCGAAGCCCAACTCGCCGAGATCGAGGCCTATGCGGTCGGCCATGGCAACCTCAACCAGGCGCCCGGCATCAATCCCGGCTCGCTCAAGGCAAAGGGTTTCACCGATGACAAGATCGCGGCGCTCAATGCCGCGCTGAAGTCGGCCTTCGACATCAAGTTCGTCTTCAACCAGTGGACGCTCGGCGCCGACTGGGTAAAGGAGACGTTTGGCTTCACCGACGAGCAGCTCAACGACTTCTCGTTCGAGATGCTGCCGGCGCTCGGCTTCTCCAGGAAGGACATCGAGGCCGCCAATATCCATGTCTGCGGCGCCATGACGCTGGAAGGCGCGCCCTTCCTCAAGGCCGAGCACCTGCCGGTGTTCGACTGCGCCAGCCCGTGCGGCAAGATCGGCAAGCGTTCGCTTTCGATCAACAGCCACATCCAGATGATGGCGGCGGCACAGCCCTTCATCTCGGGCGCGATCTCCAAGACCATCAACATGCCGAACGACGCGACGGTGGAAGACGCCAAGGGCGCCTACATGCTGTCGTGGAAGCTGGCGCTGAAGGCCAACGCGCTCTACCGCGACGGCTCGAAGCTGTCGCAGCCGCTGAACTCCTCGCTGCTCGCCGATGTCGAGGACGACGAGGATGAGGCCCTCGAGCAGTTGATCCAGGCACCCGCCGCCGCCCGCGCTGCCCAGATCACCGAGCGGATCGTCGAGCGCATCATCGAGCGTGTGTCGCGCGAGCAGGAAAAGCTGCCCGGCCGCCGCAAGGGCTACACACAGAAGGCCAAGATCGGTGGCAACACCATCTTCCTGCGCACCGGCGAATATGATGACGGCCGCCTCGGCGAGATCTTCATCGACATGAACAAGGAGGGTGCCACGCTGCGTGGCCTTCTCAACAACTTCGCCATCGCCATCTCGCTCGGCCTGCAGTACGGCGTGCCGCTCGACGAATATGTGCACGCCTTCACCTTCACCAAGTTCGAGCCGGCTGGCATGGTGCAGGGCAATGATGCGATCAAGAGCGCGACGTCGATCCTCGATTACGTGTTCCGCGAGCTTGCGATTTCCTATCTCGGCCGCAACGACCTCGCCCATGTCGACCAGTCGGACTTCTCCAACACCGCACTTGGCCGCAACATCAGCGAAGGCAAGACCGACGCCGTTTCCAAGGGCCTGACCCGCGGTTCGCCGGTGAAGCTGGTTTCCAGGGCAAGCGGCAACGATCCGAAGGGCTTTGCCGGTGGTTCCACCGGCACCCCTGCCCGTTCGGCGCCGACAGCCTTTTCCGGCTCCAACGTGCTGGCGCTGAAGCCGGCCAGCGACGAGGCGATCGCCTACAAGCGCGATTATGAGGATCGCGCCAAGGAGTTGGCCGAAGACATGGCGTTCGAGGAGGCAGCCGACGCGGCGTCCAACGCTTCCACGGATGCCACCGCGGCCCTGTTCACCGACGCCGCAGCGAACGAAGCGGCCGAGGCGAAGAAACTCGCCGCCGACCGCCGTGCCAAGTCCCTGCTCCAAGGCTACACCGGCAATTCCTGCTCCGAGTGCCAGAACTTCACCATGGTGCGCAACGGGACCTGCGAGAAGTGCGATACGTGCGGCGCCACGAGCGGGTGCAGCTGAGACAGTTTGAGACATTAAAACCCTGATGCGTCACTGAATCTCGCTCAACGTCATGATAGATGGCTCGTTCGACACTAGAAGTTGGCTCACCCGGCATTAATGTTGATCATCCAGGCACTTCGGCGCCTGGATGCCGTGCCGTGGCGATAACCTTCGAAGAATTCACCGCTCAACTGAACGGCTCCATCTTTTGGAAGGAGTTCACGTTCTCCCAAAACCAGTTTTCGCCGCGGCCAGGTCAGGAGTTGGAGCTCGCCGACAGCTTCGTATGGCTCGGTGAGACTGCGTTCGTCATCCAGATGAAGGAGCGCGCGAAGCCGACGGACGATCCCGGAGTCGAAGGACGCTGGTTTAAGGATGCGGTCCGCCGAAAGGCAGTTAGTCAGGTCAAGGACTCCGTCCGTTTCCTCAAAGAGCACGAAACAATTTCGATCGCCAACGGACGCGGTCAGCGCTACGACGTTCGCGGCAGCGATCTCCGACACATTGAAAAGGTTGTTCTCTACGCCGCTGGCCCGTCGTTGCCAGATGAATGCCGGCGCATCCAGTACCACGACAGCGAGACTGCTGGCTTCATCCACATCTTCGAGCGAAGCGACTATAGCCTGGTAGTCAAGATGCTTGCCGTCCCCGACGAAGTTCGGCGATATCTTCAGTATCGCGAGAAGGCGCTGGTGGAGCTCCGCGCCATCAAGACGGCAGTCGTCGAGAGCGACATCCTTGCTGCCTACATGTCCGATGAAAACATTCCTACCCCGTCGTCCCACAAGCACCTGGATCGTCTTGTCGATGACGCTGACCACGTAGACCTGTCGGTGATCATGAACCGTCTCGCCGACCACATTCAGAACCCGGACCACTCTGGCGATTACGCCCGCATACTCCTAGAGTTTGCGAAGTTGCCGAGGTCTGCCTGGAGGGCGGCGAGGGAGAGACTGGATTTGTCGATCGGGGCGGCCAAAAACGAGCATTTCGAAAAGCCCTACAGATTCTATTTTCCTGAAACTGATTGCAGCTTCATGTTCGCACCGTTCCCTCCTGGCAAACCCACGACCGGACAGGAAGGTGAGCAAGCCCGAACAATTGGCCTCCAAAACCTCACGGCGGCCGCGAAGTATCTGAGCAAGGCCAGGCGGGGCATCGGGGTGGTCGTCTCGAAGGATGGCGAGTTCCTGCACCTGGACTGGTGCCTGATCGATGAACCATGGATGCACGATCCCGAGTTCGATGCTCATTTGGCTTCGAACAGCCCGTTCCGCGACATCAGGGAAAAGCGGATGAATGGGTACTACTTCGTCAACGGATAGACGAAAACTGTCAGACATATAGCAGTGTTGTCACCCGGAGCCTCCTGGCTGCAAGCTGATCTCCCTGCTCGCGGATGACACCCTTTCGTACAGAAGCTGGCCACGGGCGGAGTTCCAGAAGGCGGTCCGATCATCCCGGCATCGTTCGTCCATGCGGCACAGGCACACCGAGCTGCTTCAACTCCCCGGCCGTCGGCTGAGCCATTATAGTCGCGCTCGTTCAAGTAGCACATCGCATGATGTCGGTTGCCGGGCGATTATACGGGTTCAGAGCAGACTGTCTTCTGGCATTAGGATCTCGGTAGCGGACGACCATTGAGCATTGTCATCGCTAAAATGGATCTGGCGGAAGCCGAAATCGCAGCGCTGTGCCCAGGCGGCCAGTCCGATTGTCTTGTCGGCCAGCCTTTCCCAGACGCATTTGTCGATCGGCACTCGCGGCGGCGCCGGCTCGTCCGCCACGGCTGATAGTGTTGCGGACGCAGACAGGGCGCAGGCCCAGGCGATCGATCTTATGGCGCTACTCATCGCTGCAACCTGTCAGAGCAAAGGCATCCCAGGCCGAGCCATCCGGATTGGCGTTGGCGAAATCGGCCCATTCGGTGAAAGCCACGCCGAAATCGGGCAGAAGCAGCCCTTTCGGCGCCGCTGTCGCTTCGCGCGCGTTCAACTGCTCGGCGCCGCCGCCGGTCAAGGCATAGACCTGGCCGTCCCATAGCCTGCACAGCCCACTGCCGTCCTGCAGGCCCGCCTCGCGGTCGTCATCGGTGCAAGCATGGCGGATGGTGCCGAGCGGAAACGAATTCTTGCCATTGGTCCAGGTGATGTCGGCCGGCAGGCTCGTGCCGGTGTTGGGTACGGTCAGCGAAAACACCTGCGCCGTCAGTGCCGCCGGTTCGTTGTCGATCGGCCGGAATTGCATGACCGCGCCCGAGCGCGGCTCGCGATAGGTGGCATGGCTCAGCAGGCATTCCTTGGCGGTCGCTGCCTGCACCGGGCCGAGCAGGCCGAGCAAAACGAAGGCCAATTTGCGAGTGATCATCAAATGTCTCTGGGAAAACGTTGCCCGGCCGGGTGCCGGCCCGCACAGTCGCATCATCCGCGCAAAAGCATAAGCGAAATCCGGCGCGGCTGCGTTTATCCACTCCCTGCCGGTTGCCTGTTCTGGTGCGCCTGCTCACGCAGATGCTCCTTGGTTTCGGCATCAAGCGCCCGCCAGTCGCAACCGCGAAGTGCCGCCCCCATCGAATAAAGTGCGAGGATCGTCACCTGCCGTCCGAAACGGAACTTCAGCCGGTGGTAAGCTTCAACCACGCCGAAACCGCGCAGATCCACCTCACAGAGAATATCGATTTCCGCCAGCATCCGCGCCATAGCCGGTCCGAGGTTCCTCATGTCTTGGATGCGAGTGCTCATCGCCGGGCCTCAGAGCGTTGAAGGCGCATGAGATAGTCTCCAGGATTTGGCGATTTGTTTGGACCGTTGGCCCACAGTCGCATCATCCGGCCAAAAGCGGAATCCGGAATGGCCGCATTTTCTGCTGGACGAATACTCCGCACAAATCCCACCACTGCTATACGATCGAGCATGGCGGATCGAGGAGACAGGTGATGCGGCGTTTGGCAATGACCATGGCAATGTCCGCATGCGCGAGCGGCACCGCGCTGGCCGCGCCACCTTATGTCGGAACCTGGTCCCACGACCGGCTGAACTGTAGCGCGGCCGCCGACGTTCAACGCCAGACGGTTTTCACGGTGGACAAAGCGGCCCTGTCGCTTCCCGAATTCGGTTGCGAGCATGCGGCCTTTCGCAAAACAGCCACGGGCTGGGTGGTGCATGCGAGCCAGTGCTACGGCTCCGATCCGACACTCGAGGAGCCGTTCGCTCGTGTTGTCCATATCGAGAGGCATGGCGCCATGTTGCGGTTCACCTGGCCTGGCTTCGACAGCGGACCGCTCGTGCGCTGCTGAAGCAATCAGCGTCTCAAACCAGCCCGACCAGCAAGGCCGCGCCGCCGAGAAAGCCCACCGAACAGACCCACAGCAGCCAGAGCCCCCGCACCCGGCATTCCAACACCGCAGAGGCGGGATTGGCGGGGTCGTAGTGGACTTCGACCTGGCTGCCCTCGGCATAGCTTCGTGCCTGGCCGCTGACTAGGGCGGGCAGCGAAGCGGTGACCGTGGCGCCGAAAGTGACACGGTCGGAGGTGTAGCGCTGGCCGGCGACGCCATAGCTGTAGACGATGCGGGATTTGAAGACGGTGCGCCAGCGTCGATAGTTGCTATGGTTGCGGAGCGCCTGCAGGCCCGAGGTGTCAATGCGGCCGGCGGCGACCGGCCATTTCGCGGCCTGCCCGGCAAGCGACTTCTGGGCGAAACCCATGCGCAGCGCGAACAGGCCCATGAACAGCAGCAGTGCCGCGGCGCCGAGGTTTTGCGGTTTGGGCAGATGCGGCCGGATCGCCTCCAGCAGACCGCCGACGGAAAACACCAGAACCAGCGCGCCGATCACCAGTCCGGCCGAAAGCTGGAACATGAACTTGAAGGCGCCGTCCGGCATGGTGCGCTCGATGACGGCCTTGCTCGGATCGGCCGGATTGTAGAACACGGTCACGTCGGCGCCGCGCGGAAACTGCGCAAGGGTCTCGGTGACCTCGAAATTCCCCAGATTTTCCTGCACGCTGTAGCGCGAGCTTTGAAATTTCTTGCCGCCCACCTTGTATTCGAAGGTGATCGCCGGAAAATTGCGCATCTCGGTGGTATCGCTGCTGTCCGAGCCAGCGCCCGAGCTTCTGACTTCACGCGCCTCGACGCGCGACGAGACGATCTTTCCCGGTGTCGGCAACCAGTGGCTGAGCGCCCGCACCTCCCGCCATTTCATGACGCCGATGAACGACAACATGCCGGCGACCGCGCAGGCAAAGCCGACAAGCAGAATCTTGAGTTCCACCCTGATCCCCCCGGAGCGCAGGAACCGGCACTAGACAGCACCGCGACGGTAATGTCTCGCTTATTCGCAAAATCGCAAGGCAACCCATCACATCCCAGACGGAGCACCAAATGATCGATCACATAACCATCGAAGTGGGTGATCTGGAGAAGAGTAAGCTTTTCTACGAACGCGCTTTCGCGCCCCTGAAGTATCGCCTGTCCTTCGGCAAGGAAGGCGTCTTCTGGGCTTTCGATGTCGGCAATGGCTGCCTGTTCGAGATCCAGCGAACCGGCGAAGCGCCACCGCTCACCCATCTGCACGTCGCTTTCCGCGTCGGCAGCAAGGCAGAGGTCGACGCGTTCCATGCGGCAGCGCTGGAGGCCGGAGCCAAAGACAATGGGGCGCCCGGCCTGCGTCCGGACTATGCCGAGAATTACTACGCCTGCTTCGTGCTCGACCCCGATGGCTACAACATCGAGGCGATGATCAACGAGGCGTGACGCGCTCACCTTTTTCCACAAGGGAGAAGGGAAAAATATCCCTTCATGCCGGCCTCACAGCCAGAAACGTGTTCCATTCCTCGTTGTTGCGGCCGATGTTGAAATCATCCCTGAGGAGGACCAGCCCGGCGCTTTCGAGACGGGCCGCGAAGTCGTCCCTGCGCCAGTAGACCGTATGATATCTGCCTGATGTCTCGCCATCGCCATTGCGCATCGATACGAGGAAGGCGCCGCCTGGCCGCAGTGCCCCGGCAATCTTGCCAAGCACCTGGTCGGTCTGGTCGCGCGGCACATGGATCAGGACGGCCAGGGCCAGGACGGCGTCATAGGGGCCGCCGAGATCATCAGTGATGAGATCGAGAAGCTCACCATGCCTGCCGCGCGCGGCCTGCAGTTCGAGAAACCGCTTTGTTGCGTCGGTGCGGCGAACCTTCACGCCCAGGCCCTCCAGAAAATCCGCGTCGTAGCCGGCACCCGACCCGACTTCCAGAATCCGGCCGGATGTGCCGGCAATCGCCACAAGGCGCTTCAACGACGCCTGCTCTCTCTCGTTGGGGACATGCCGCACGATGGCATCGTAGCGTTCCGCATAGTCCTCATAGGCACTGATCGTCCGGCGGCTCTTGGCCAGAGCCTTCGACAACATCTTTCCCTCCCTTGCATCCATGCTGGTCAAAGAGCTTCCTTCAGCGAATGGTGCCGGCAAATACGCATCCGTCAAGCATGCCGATGTCGTCCTGGGAAATGATCCGACATGCGCCCATCGACACGACGACGTGATAAAAGGGTCATTTGACGATCGATGCGATCGGATGAAAAATCCGCGGAGACACAGCCGGAAGGTGCGCATGAGCGACGAACCCGAGGATGACGGCGACATCGTGAACCAGCTCGCCTATGTCAGGGCCGATCCGACCCAGCACGACACGCTTACGCTTCTCACCATGATCGATGCCGCGATTGCCGAGATCATGGCCTTGAGGAGGAGCCTGCGGCTGAGCGAGGAGCGGAACGACCGGAGCAACCAGCTCCAATAGGCAGCCGGAACGAGCAGCAACGCGCAAGAAGCCCTAGTCCGCGTCGGCCACCATTTGCCGGCCGCCGGCCCAGGCGCGCCATTGCCGCTCGTCGCCATTGAAGACGTTGAGGTCGATGCGGCCGGTGACACCATGCGACAGGCCGGAGCCGGAATATTGCCAGAACAGCCATTTGCGGTCGGGATAGACCTTTGACGGATGCCTCGCCACCGCGCGCAGCCAGAACGAATAGTCGAGGAATTGGCCCCTGAGATTGTCCCGGTAAAAATCCGGCGCGGTGTAGATGATCGGCCGCTGGCCGTAATGGCGCTCGAGCTTGTCCATGAACACCTGCATCTTCTCCAGCACCTTTTCGCGCGACGGGCGTCGCTTGCAGCTGGAGTCGCCGTTCCACTCGACATCGATCACCGGCGGCAATGCGCCGTCGACCTTCGGCACGTTGCGGATGAACCAGTCGGCCTGTTCGCCGGCGGTGCGGCACCAGTAGAAGAAGTGGTAGGCGCCGCGCTTCAGCCCGGCGGCGTCGGCGTTGCGCCAGTTTTTCATGAACATCGGATCGAGATGGTCGCCGCCGTCGGTTGCCTTGATGTAGGCGAAATTGGCGCCCTGGGCGCGCAGCTTCTCCCAGTTCACGTTGCCCTGCCAGCGCGACACGTCGACGCCATGCACGGCAAGGTGCCGTGGCGAGGAGCGGCCGAAATTGATCGGCTTGGCGTCGCGAAAGCCGTAGCGCGTGACTGGACCGGCGAGCATGGCAGGGGCTGCCCGCGTCAGCAGTTTCGGCGGCGAGACCAGGGCTGCCGGCTCGACCGGAGCATCGGCGCTGTCGGGCAATTCGGGCGCTGGAAACGCTACCGTCTCCTCCTCCGCCAGGCCGAAAGGCTGAACATTGTCGTCCACTGGCGCGGCCTCGGCCAGCCTGCGCGCATTGCCGACCTTCGCCATAGGGACGGATGCGATCGGCGCGCTTGGCCGCACCACCGAACTTGTCGTCTCGTTTGACGGCCTCTGCACGTCGAGCGCGTCCATGCCCGATGTCGACGAGCAGCCGGCAAGGCACAGCGATGCGATCATGAAACTGACGACGCCTGATAACCGCATCTGGACCTGTACTCGAAACACAACAGACCGAGGGCAACGGCCGACGGACAACCGGACCAGTTATGAACGAGAAATTACCAATAAAGATTGAATCAAGTTTTTACCATGCCTGTGGCCGGTTTCGGACATTCGCCGCCGGCGCCATCGCAGTGATGATCGTCGCCGTGGTCGTCATCAGGCTGCGTGGCAGGCGGGCCGCGCGAACCTGGCCATATCCTAGCCACTTTTCCTGAAGACGCCGATCATCGGTCCCAGATTCCAGTAGTCGTCGTTGCGGCCGATGGCCGGGGCGAGCAGGCTCGATATCGTACCGTCGAGAAACAGCGCGTTGTCGCACCCGAGCGCATCGCGGAACAGCCGGGCGAATGCATGGAACGTCACCGTGCCGTTCGAAATGGCAAAGACCGTGACCCCGTCCTTGCGCACCCCTACCCCGTCGCGGGTCTTGCGCGATGTGCCGTCGGCCTGAAATTTCGGATGAAGCTGGCCGTCGATCACCAGCATCGGTCCCGATTGCGTCGCATAGTCGGTGGGCGGCCGCTTGCTGACGAAGTCCCTGGTCGCCCGGACCGCGGCCTTGCCGTCGCTGACGTAAAAGATGCCATTTGGCTGCAGCGAGAAATTGCCGCTGCCGGATCCCGTCTTGACCGTCGCCATTTCCCGGCCACGCTCGACATAGAGGCCGACCGGCCTGAGGTCTGGATGGTACATGCCGGCATTGATGGCAAACAGCATCGTGCGGCCAGCCATGCGCTGGGCGGCGTCGAGATTGTGCAGCGATTGAAATGGCTTGCCTGTCTGGTCTTTCCAGAACAGCTCGACCGAATATTGCTTGGGGTCGACCTCGCAGACCAGATAGCTGGTCGCCTCGAAGGTAAAGTCGCGGCACGGCGGCACCGTCGCGAACCATTGGCCGAATGCCACCGTCGTGGCGACCGCCTGCGGCAACGTGGCCTTGATCAAGGCCAGCAGCAGCGGCGCGGAATTGAAAAGCGTCAGAAAATCCATGCACCCACCCAGCTCCAACGAGCTACCGTGGATAGCATCGCTGGCCGGCATTGTGGAAGCTCGGCCTGGAACGGCGTGGATCGGCAATGGGATGTCGCGGACCCGAGGGCACTGGCCGCGGAGCCGACGAGACTATTTGACAGCACTGACCAGCTGTTCGTCGCCACCAAGAATGGAGACCCAGTGTCCAGTGTCGTCGCTCGCCTGCCGCTTCAGATAGCGGTAGCTGGTCTGGTTCCAGAGCCGGACCTTGTCGGTCAGATTGTCGAGGATAAAGTCGCCCTTGTCCGTCCGCACCGTCAACACGGCATGACCTTCACCATCAGGCTTGCGAACCACCGTCATCAGCAGATTGGCTATGGCAATGCCCAGCCTGTTCAGTTCACGCCGCTTTTCCAGCGCGTAATCCTCACAGTCGCCGAAGCCGTTGTCCGGATAGGCCCACCACTCGTCCTTGCCGTAATTGTCCACGTCGCTCATCGGCTTGACGCGCGTGTTGACCGAGAGATTTACAGCTGACATCTCGTGCAGCAGCTTGCCGGTCATCTGTTCCGGCACGCTGTCGTGTGAGCGGACCGAACATTCGGCGGCATGGATCTTGCAGAAATCATAGTGGCCAATCGGCTGGGAGGTCGAGCCGCCGACGACCATGGAAACAGGAGCCGCGTAGGCGAAACTCGCTGCGGAACACATCGCGGTCAGAGCAACCGCCAGCCCCAGCCCCTTCGCCTTTCGGCGCCAACCCTTCGAGGATGCCATCCGGCCCCGCCCATCTGTTTTGTTAACAGAACGTTAAAGGCTGTTACCTACCGAAGTCAATCAAGCCGGCTGATCACATCTTTGCGGGCCGAAGCGTGGAGGTTTCAAGGTTGCTCCCGCGCAACACAGAGCCGACCGCGAGCCTAGGCAAGCCACCCGATCGCAACGCCCAGCAGCAAGACGATGCCGAGCAGGCCACGATAGATGACGAAAGGCCAGGCGGAAAACCGTTCCAGCACGCGCATCAGGCCCCAGATGGCCAAGAAGGCGGAAATCGAGGCGACGACCAGTCCGGTGGCGAGAACCGACCATCCGTGGGCATCGAGATGGACCTTGTGCAGTTCCCAAAGCTCCTTGAGGCCGGCAAGAGCGATGGCCGGCAGCCCGAGCAGGAACGAGAAGCGCGCTGCCTCGGCCCGCTTGAAGCCGAGCCCAAGTGCTGCCGTCAGGGTCGAGCCCGAGCGCGAGACGCCGGGTATCAGCGCGCCGATCTGGGCGACGCCGACAAGCAGCGCATCGGCGAGCGAGGCTTCGCCCATGGTGCGCCGGTGGCGGGCGAAAATCTCGGCCAGCGCCAGCAGGACGGCCATGACAATGCAGGACCAGCCGATCACGCTCAGGCTGCGCAGCGGTGAATTGCAGGCGTTGAGGATGCCTGACAGCGCCACGCCGGCAATGACGATCGGGACCGTCGCCAACACGATCCAGGAGGCCAGCCGGAAATGCCGGTCGGCAAAATCGCGGCGTGTGAGGGCGTCGATGGAACCGAACAGCAGGTCCCTGACATCGCCCCAGAAATAGCTGACGACGGCGGCAAGGGCCGCAAGCTGCATGGCGGCGGAAAAGGCCGACCCAGGATCCTGCCAGCCGAGCACCGCCGGCACGACGCGCATATGGGCGGTCGAGGAGATCGGCAGCAGTTCGGTAATGCCCTGCACAAGGCCGAGAAAGGCGACCTTGGCATATCCCAGGCCGACAAAGCCCGTATCCAGGCCCTGGGTACAGATGTCAGCCATGTCGGGTTCCGTGTGTGAGGGATCGAATTTGCGCGGCATCGACCAGCCTTGACCTGTCCCGCCTTGGCCTGTCGTGGGCAAGCCTTACCGTCATGGACGGGATAATCAATTTACGGATTTGTAAGCTGGTGACGCAGCACTGAACGCGCGTCGGTAGGGGACCGGCCCCAATGGGCCGGCCTACGGTCTCACAGGGAGTGTTCTCACAGGAGAAAAAGACAAGGCGATTACGGACACAGCCAGAGTTTCTGGCAGGTCCTGGCGATCACATGCGCCGGCGGAACGACCGGCTCGTCGACGGAAGGCCGGCGAGCCCGTTCGAGCAGCATGCGCACCTGCTCAGGGCGCACACGATCGCGCTCCATCACAAGCAGGACCATCGGATCGCTCAAAAGCTCGTCCAGGGTGCTGATGCTGTCGTTCATCCGTCGTCTCCTCGAATGCCGGCCCGCGCAGCATAGATAGGAAGACAATCATGGCCCGCCAATGACGTTTTGCCGGCTATCGCGTGATGTTTTGGATTAAATTTTGGTCATCGCCTTACTGTCCCGGCGCCGCCGCGTGGCGAGGGAAAGTCTAGGCTGGTGGCGGAGCGCCTTCATATTGCGGCAAGCCATCATCGAGCACCACCCAAGGCTGTTTCGAGGCGGTGAAAATGTGCATCTGCGGCCTGAAGGCCGACGGGTCGTCGAGCGAACCGGTGGTGACGCCGATGATGCCGGCGGTTGCGCGCCTGGAAAACATTGTCGTGCCGCAGCCCGGGCAAAAACCGCGCTCGAGATCCGGCGAGCTGTTCACCGTCGCCAGCGGTCCCTCGATCGTCACATCGTCGATGCGAAACAGCACGCGCGCGTTGAAGGCAGCGCCGATCGCCTTCTGGCAAAGCCTGCAGTGGCAGATGCGTTCGTTGATCGGAGCCGCGTCGGTGCTGTAGCGCACCGCTCCGCACAGGCAGCCGCCCTGATGTTTAGCCATCGTCTTGTTCCGCAAATCGAGAAAATAAGCGGCAAGGTAGTCGCACGGCCGACAGGGTCAATTGAAAAGCCTTGATACGATGCCATCGATAATCGGAATGCGATGGAGTTTGTCGTGGCGCAAGAGATCGAGACCATCGGAATTGCCGACCTGTTCGAGCCGCCCTCGCCGGCTCGCGACCATGTTGACACCAGGATCATGGCCGCCGCCTCGGGGATCGGTTTCATGGCTGTCCGCGACTTTCCCGGCGATCACTGGCTGACGCCGGACAGGCGAGCACAATTGCTGCGCATCTTCGCGCTGTCCGAAGCCGAGAAGCAGAAGTTGTTGCGCTGGAATTTCGACCCGACCAGGAAGAACGTCTACCGCGGCTGGTTCCCGCTGCAGCCGACAGCCGTTTCCTACAAGGAAGGCATCGACATCGGGCCGGATATCGCCGATGCCGGAGGTTTTTCGGCCTCCGACGATCCGCTGTGCGAGCCGACGCCGCTGCCGGCCGAAGGTGCCCTGCCCGGCTGGCGCGCCGCGGCGGCGGACTACTACCGGTCGATGGAGAGCGTCGGCAACGCGCTGATGCGGTCGATCGCGCGCGGGCTTGGCCTGCCGGAGACGATCTTCGATGCCTATTTCGATGACGGCATCTCGACGCTGCGCCTGATCCGCTATCCCCTGCGCGATGCCAACGCCGGCGTCGACACCAGCGGCCCGGAATTTTCGGTGATCCACAAGGGCGAGAAACGCACCATCATCGGGCGCGAGCATGCCGATTCCGGTTTCGTCACCTTGCTGGCGCAGGATGGTGTCGAAGGCCTGCAGGCCAAAAATCTCGCCGGCGAATGGATCGACGTGCCGCCGGCCAACGGCACGCTGGCGGTCAATTTCGGTCAGTTGCTGGAGCGCTGGACCGGCGGGCGCGTCCGTGCGACGCGGCACCGGGTGATCGCGCCGAAGACGGTGCGGCTGTCGATCCCGTTCTTCTACGAACCCCGCGTCGATGCAGAAATTGCGCCGCTGCCATTGAAAGGCGCCGAGCCCTTCGAGCCGTTTCTCTACGGTGACTATCTCTGGGAAGCGGCGACGAATTTCGTCGAGATGAGCGGCATCAAGCATCTCAGGCAGCCGCGCCGCGCCAAGGCTTCATAGGCAACGCCAGCCATCTCGTCGCAGAGACGGCCGGCGGGGAAATGACAGGCTACTCCGTTTCGCCGACCACTTCGTCCCAGCTCTTCACCTTGGTCTCGCCGTTGAGGAAGGGCAGCGCGGCGGCCGTCAGTTCCGGGGCGAAGAAGACGTCGTAATGTGTGCGGTTGGGCAGGATCGCCAGGCGGTTCCGCGACAGGTTCTCGCGCATCCAGCCCGCATCTTTCAGACCGCCGCCGAGCATCTGGTAGAACTTGATCTCGTGCTCGGGTTTGTACATGTCACTGTCGCCATAGGCCAGCATGACCGGCATCTTCAGCTTGGGAACATCGGCCGAGTAGTCCCTGTTCTGGCGCATGAAATTGCCGAGCGCGTCGAGCAATTTGGGGAAGTCTTCCGGATGCGGCGCAACCGCGACGTAGGACTTGTACATCGGCGTGTCCTTCATGAACGGCGCGGCGGCGGCGCTCACCTGAGCCTGCTGCGGGCGCATCTCGTCATAGAAACCGTCCGTGGCATAGCCGGTCGAGACCAGCACAAGGCGGCGCACCATCTCGGGATGGCGGACAGCCATGCGGAAAGCAACACCGCCGCCGAGCGAATAGCCCATGACGTCGACCTTGTCGTAGCCGAGCGCCTTGACGATATCGGCCATGTCGTCACCAATCGCCTCCACGCTGAATGGCCGGTCGCCGAGCGCCGTGCGGCCATGGCCTTGCAGGTCGACGCCGATGACGGTGCGATTTTCGGCAAACTTGGGCAGGATCGGCGCGAACATGTCGGTCGAGCCAAGACCGCCATGCAACAGAAGCAGCGGCTCGCCCTTGCCGTAGACGGCGTAATAGTAATTCAGGCCGTTGATCGGCAGCAGGCCGGACTTTCCGGGCTTCAGCGGTGTTCTCGTTTCGGTCGTCATGGCAGGTTCCTTTGCATTGGTGGTGCCCGGGCAGGCGAGAAGCGCCGCGGCCGAAGCAAGAATGGCGAAAAACAGGGTTCTGGACATATCGGTCTCCTCCAGTCCTGCCGGTGTCAAAGCGTCTTGTCGGTTCAAAGCGTCTTGTCGGTGTCAAAGCGTCTTGGCGAGATCTTCAAGCTGGTCGGCGCACTGGCCCCAACCCTGATGAAAACCCATCGCCTCGTGCTGTTCGCGATCGGCGACGCTCCAGTGCCGAACGCGCGCGATGTAGCGGGTCTTGCCATCGCCTTCGTCCTCGAAGGTCAGCACGACGGTCATGAACGGCTTTGCCGACGGCTTCCACGCCTGTGTGTAAGCATCGGTGAGGACGATCTTCTGGCCGGGGATGACTTCCAGGAAGACACCGGGGTTGGGAAACTCATTGCCGTCCGGGCTAGCCATGACGACAAGGCTCGAGCCGCCGGTGCGCACATCCATCTCGGCGCGCGGCGTCGTCCACGGCTTTGGCGAGAACCATTGCGTGATCAGCTTCGGCTCGGTCCAGCAACGATAGACGTTGTCGCGCGGCGCATCGATGATGCGGGCAAGAACCAGTTCGCGGTCGTTGTCGGGGGCGATGTCGAGCTTGGTGGCCACGGTGGTCTCCTCGGGTTTGATCTGTTTGATCTTGGGGGGTTGGTCCGGCTTCCTTCCCCAAGGACGAGCCGATGCAATGCAACCCGACACCGCCAGTGAAAAAATCTGGCGATTGGAGAAAATCTGGCGACTGCTTGTATGGTCTGAAGGCTGGGCGGCGAACGAAGCTCGCGTCAGTGGCGCTTGGCCTGCACCAGATAGGCGTCGATCTCGGTTTCGCCGAGCCACTTCGCGGCCTCGAGCCGATGCAGGCCTTCGACCAGTACATGACGCTTGCCGTCGTGGCGGACCTGGATCGGCGTCTTCATGCCGTTCTCCAATATGTCCTCGGCGAGATGGCGGACGGTCTCGGGGTGCAATGTCTTCTTGCGCGCCGTCGGCACGTAGATGTCGTCGACCTTGACCTTTTGCACTCTGAGCATGCCGATCCCCGTGGCGGAAAAACGCCGTCGTCACTCCTGAGATAGTCGGTTTGGTCCGGAGGGCCAAGAGCGCGGCCAACGAATACGGCGAAGCGTTTGCCTGTCATCGCACGTTTCGATATTGCGTCTTCGCGGTCGTCGATGGTCACGGAGCAAGCAATTCCCATGAGCGAACCCCTGGTCACCTTCGTCGGCGTCGCGCATCCCTGGATGTGCGACGTGATGGGACACATGAATGTGCGCCACTACGCGGCAATGTTCGACGACGCCAGTTTCCAGCTGCTCGGCCATATCGCTGAGCAGGACGGCAACCAGCCGTCGCAAACCGGGTGGGCCGACGTGCGCACCGAAATCGACTACCGCCATGAAACGAAAGCCGGCTCGCTCCTCACCATCCGCTCGCATGTGGTGAAGATCGGCCGCACCTCCATCACCTTCGAGCAGGTGATGTCGGGATCGCTCGACGGCATCGTCCACGCATCGAGCCGGACGACCAGCGTGCGCTTCGACCTTGCCGCGAGGGCCTCGGTGGCCCTGGACGAGCCGATGCGCGATCGCGCGGCAGCGTTCCTGATCGAATAGACCGGGCTTGGCCGTTCAGCCATTGTAGATACGGTCGTTGAGCGGCGTCTCCGTGATCAGCGCCTGCAGCCCTGACAGCAATGCCTTCTCGGCACGGTTCATCACCTTGTCGGGATTGGTGAGCAGGAAGATGTCGATGGCCGGCGGCGCATCGTAGGGTGGCAGCCGCCACAACGTGCCGTCAGCCACGTCGCGCCGCGCCACATGCAACGGCAAGGGGCCGATGCCGAGCCCGGCGACGATCATGCGCCGTACCTCCTCCAGGCTTGAGGACACGCCGACGACATCGGCGCTCAGCCGGGCTTCGCTGCGCAACAGCGCGACCGGCCGCAACGCGTCCGAAATATGGTCGGTCTGGAAGGAAACCGAAGGCTCGCCCCGCAGATCCGCCAGCGCCAGTCCGGTTTTCCCGTAGAGCCTGTGCTGGGGGCCACAGAAGAAACCAAAGAATTCGCGATAGACCATCGCATAGTCGAGCGCCGGATCGCGCTGGCTGACCAGGCAGATACCGAAGGAGGCGCGCCGCTCCCGCACCTGCTTGGCCACTTCGGTGCTTGCCGCGACCGAGATGGTGATGCTGGCACGCGGATAATCGCGATGAAACTCCGCCAGCGCCCGGTCGAAGAGCGGCGAGACGACATGGCTTGCCGTGGCAATCACGACGTGGCCGGTGACATCGTCGCTGATGCCGCGCATCAGCAGCGGCAGCTGCGATATCGTGCCGAACACCTCGACGCTCTGCTCGTAGAGAAGCCGCCCGACTTCAGTCAGTTCGAAGCGGGTCGCGTCACGCTCGACCAGCCGCCTGCCGACCCGGTCTTCAAGCCGCCGCAGCGCGTTGCTGACGCTGGGCTGCTTGAGGTTGAGCCGCTCGGCGGCGCGGGTGATGCTCTTCACTTCCGCGATGACGACGAAGGTCCGCAGAAGGTTCCAGTCCAGGTCCCAGACCAGACGTTCGGGGCGCGGCAAGGTCATTCCTGATATCTATGCTCCCTATTCCTATTATCTATTTGCGCAATGCTGCCGCAAAGGCAATCATTGCCGTCAGGAGCGCGCCCCAACGCCTCCCAAGAACAAGCCTTCGCGCTCCAATCCAGAGGACAGGAACCAGATGAACAGGGTATTTTCCGGCATTGCGGTCGCGGCGCTGCTGCTTGCGTCGACCTTCACCGCCGTTTCGGCCAAGGCCGACGATCTCGAAAAGATCAAGGCGGCGGGCGAACTGAAAATCTCCATGAGCGGCCAGTACCCGCCCTTCAACTTCGTCAACGACCAGAACGAGGTCGTCGGCTTTGACGCCGATATCGGCAAGGCGATCGCAGAGCGCATCGGCGTCAAGGGCACGATCATCACCACCGCCTGGGACGGCATCATTGCCGGTCTGCTCGCCAACAAATACGACACCGTCGTCGGCTCGATGACGATCACCCCCGAGCGCGAGAAGGTGGTCGATTTCGTGGGCCCCTACTACCACGCCGGCCGCGCGGTCTTCGTGAACCAGGATTCCAAGGTGCAGAGCCTCGACGAACTCAAGGGAAAGACCCTTGGCGTAACGCTCGGCGAGACGCACGAGAAATGGGCGCGCGAACAGGGTGGCTGGGACATCCGCACCTACAAGGGACTGCCGGAACTGCTGCTGGAACTGAAGGCCGGCCGTGTCGATGCCATCGTCGTCGACAACATTCCGGTCATGGTCGCCGTCAAGGAAACCGGCGAGAAGGTCCGCAAACTCGATACGCCTGATATCGAGGGCGGTAGCGTCGCCATCGGCATCGCCATCCGCAAGGACAATCCGGCACTCAAGGCCGCCATGCAGAAGGCGCTGGACGAGATGATGGCCGACGGCACCTACGAGAAGATCTCCAAGCACTGGGTCGGCAGCGACATCCGTTAATTTCC
The DNA here is from genome assembly GCF_000176035.2 of Mesorhizobium opportunistum WSM2075. NCBI lineage: Bacteria > Pseudomonadati > Pseudomonadota > Alphaproteobacteria > Hyphomicrobiales > Phyllobacteriaceae > Mesorhizobium > Mesorhizobium opportunistum. The sequence continues at coordinate 4,877,375 of NC_015675.1, forward strand.
CAGGCCCCAGGCGACGCAAGTTCGCCTGAGGCCGCCTGTCATTTCTGCTGGGCTGCCCCATGGATTTCTCCTTGATGAGCCGCGTCTTCCCCTTCTTCGTGGAGGCCGCGCTGCTGACGCTGGAACTGACAGCGCTGGCCCTGGTTCTGGGGCTGGCGGCGGCAGCGCTGGCCGCGGCCGCCAAGATGTCGAGATCCGCGATCCTGCGTGCGCTCGGCGCTGTTTATGTCAGCCTGTTTCGCGGCACGCCGTGCCTGATCCAGCTGTTCGTGCTCTATTTCGGCGGCCCGCAGATCGGCATCAATCTGGATCCGTTCGCGGCCGGCGTCATCGGCCTTGGCCTCAACATCGGTGCCTACATGGCGGAATCGATCCGTGGTGCGGTGATAGCAGTCGACCGGGGCCAGACCGAAGCTGCCCGCACCATCGGCTTCAGCCGCTTCCAGACCTTGCGCAAAGTGGTGCTGCCGCAAGCCGCCAGGCTGATGATCCGCCCGCTCGGCGTCAACACCGTCGCTCTTTTGAAGGGCTCGGCATTGGTGTCCACCATCTCGGTGGTAGAGCTGACCTACACCGCCCAGCGCTTCATTGGCTCCACCTACAAGCCATTCGAGATCTTCGGTGTCGCGGCACTGCTCTACATGGTCATGGTCTACGCCCTCGCCCGCATCGTCGACATGCTCGACAAGCGCTTTGCAATCGTCTGACGGGGAACGAGATGCAAGGTCTGGATTTCACCATCGTCGCGCCTTACTGGGACCTTCTGGTGACAGGCGCCTGGTGGACCGCCGTGCTGACGATTTCGGCGGGAGCCTTAAGCTTCGTCTTCGGCATCCTGTTTGCCATCACCGTACTCTATGCTCCGGCAATCCTCGCTTATCCCGTGCGCGCGCTCATGTGGCTGTTCATGGGGACGCCGCTGCTGCTGCAGCTCTTCCTGATCTATTTCGGACTGGTGCAGGTCGGTATCGACATCCCGGCACTTGCCGCCGGCATCGTCGGGCTTGGCCTGCACTTTGCCGTCTACAATGCAGACGTGATCCGGGCAGGTGTCGTGGCTGTCGACATCGGCCAGACCGAAGGCGCACGCAGCATCGGCTTCGGCAAGTGGCAGACGCTGCGCTATGTCGTGATACCGCAAGCCATCCGCAACACGGCGCCACCAATCGGAAGCAACCTGATCGCGCTGCTGAAGGAATCCTCCGTCGTCTCGGTCATCGGCATCGCGGAACTGGTTCATTCGGCGCAACTGGCGATCAGCGAAACGTTCCGCCCGTTCGAGTTCTACATCACGGCCGCGGCGCTCTATTACATCTTGAACCTCGTGCTCGAAGCGGCCTTGCATCGGTTTGAAAGACATGTGGAGGTCTCCCGATGAGTACGCAGCGGCCAATGGTCGAGGTCCGCGGTGCGCGCAAATCCTTCGGCGCCGTCGAGGTGCTGAAAGGCATAGATTTGTCGGTCGAGCGTGGGCAGATCGTCGCCATCATCGGGCCGAGCGGCTCCGGCAAGAGCACGTTGCTGCGCTCCATCAACCATCTCGAGACATTGAACGGCGGTGACGTCTGGCTGGACGGCGTGCAGGTCAACCAGCCACTGCACGGCCAGGCTTTCGAGCGGCACATCAACAAGGTGCGCCAGCAGATGGGCATGGTGTTCCAGCACTTCAATCTGTTTCCGCACCTGACCGTGATCGAGAACATCACCATGGGGCCGATGATCCTGAAAGGCATGCCGAAGGCGGATGCCCGGGCTTTGGCGCATGGGCTGTTGTCCAAGGTCGGGCTCGCCGACAAGATCGACGCCTATCCGTCGCGTCTTTCGGGCGGCCAGAAGCAGCGCGTGGCGATTGCCCGAGCGCTAGCCATGCAGCCCAAGGTGATGCTGTTCGACGAAGCCACTTCGGCGCTCGACCCGGAACTGGTCGACGAGGTCAACGCAGTGATGAAACAGCTTGCCGCGGAACACATGACCATGCTCATCGTAACGCACGAGATGCGCTTTGCCGGCGAAGTGGCGGACCGTGTGCTGTTCATGGACGGTGGCGTGGTGGTGGAAGAGGGACCGCCGGGCGACATGTTTCGAGCCCCACAGAAACAACGCACCCGCACCTTCCTCAAGAAATATCTTTCCGCCTGAGTACGATGATGACCAGATTGCCCACGGAATTCCCCGATTTCGGACTGACGCCAGAGCGGCGCCGTCACGCCGTGCGCGGCCACTACTACGAATGGCCTGGGATGGATGGCGAGCGCGGCGAGATCTGGTGCTACTCGGACCGATTTTCCTATCGTCCCGGCGAGACGGTGACGCTGCATGTCAGTTCGACGGCTCCGTCCTTTAGCATGACGATCACCCGCGACGGCGGCACCGAAACGAAAGTGTTCGAGAAATCGGGCATCGCGGCACGCTGGCAGGACAGTCCGGACCAATGCTCGGCCGAGGGCTGCGGCTGGGAGACTTCGTTCGAATTCCGCCTCGGCGGCGACTGGCCGTCCGGTGCATACCGCGTGACGCTGACCGCCGGCGGTCGCGACGGCAAGCCGATCCAGTGCCACCATCTGTTCATCGTCAGCCCGCAACCTGGCAAGAAGCCCGGCCGCGTGCTGCAGGTTGCGGCGACGGGCACCTGGCTCGCCTACAACACTTGGGGCGGCTCCAACCACTATCAGGGCATCACCGGGCCTGACCGCAACCAGTATTCGCCCATCGTATCGACCCAGCGCCCCTGGTGCCGTGGCTTTGTCGTGCTGCCCGGGGATGCGCCGCGCGTGCCGCTGGAAGTCGCCGTGCCGCCGAAGACCGTGCCGCGCTATCCGCATATGGAATGGGCGCTCGCCACCGGCCATTCGAAGAAATACGCCTCGTCGGGCTGGGCCAGCTACGACAGCCATTTCTTCCGCTTCGCCGAGCGGGCCGGCTACGGTGTCGACCTCGCCAGCCAGCACGACCTGCATTTCTCGCCCGACATCCTCGACGGCTATGACTGCGCCGTCTTCGTCGGCCATGACGAGTACTGGACCTGGGAAATGCGCGACGCGGTCGACAAATATGTGGAGCGCGGTGGCCATGCGGCGCGCTTTGCCGGCAACTTCATGTGGCAGACGCGGCTGGAGGATGAGGGACGCCGCCAGGTCTGCTACAAATACCGTGCCCGCGCCGAGGATCCCGCCTATCGCGGCGGCGACGTGACCCGCGCCACCAACTCCTGGGAAGCGCCCGAAATCGGCCGGCCGGGCTCGGCAACCTTCGGGCTGAACGCCACCCGTGGCCTCTATACCGGCTGGGGCGGCTGCGCGCCGCGCGGCGTGCGCGGTTTCCCGGTCTATCGACCGGAGCATTGGGCCTTTGCCGGCACCGGCATCTACTACGGCGACCTGCTCGGCGCCGACAGCCACGTCTATGGCTATGAGGTGGACGGGCTCGACTTCGAGATCCGCGGCGGCCTGCCCTACCCCACGTCAGACAGCGGCGCGCCGGATGGATTGCAGGTTCTCGCCGTCGGCATGGCTTCCCAGGTCGAGGAAAGCGCCGATATCCCGATCGAGGACCAGTTCCTCACCGACGAGGATGGCCGCTTCAGCGCCGAAACGCTGTTCGGCGAGGGCAGCGACGCCAATCTGGAGAAAGTCAAACGCGGCAACGGCATGATCGTCAATTTTCCGCGCGGCAAGGGCGAGGTGTTCCACGCCGGAAGCTGCGAATGGGTTGCCGGCCTGCTAAGACAGGACCCGATGGTCGAACGCGTCACAAAAAATGTCCTCGATCGTTATCTCGGAAAGCCCTGACATGTCGAAAACCCAGATCGCCGCTCAACAGACCGAAGCCCGGCGAGAATCACATCTGTTCTATTTGTCCAGCCTGCGCCGGCCGCTGATCGACCGCGCCGAGGGCATCTACATGTGGACGCAGGACGGCCGCCGCTTCATCGATGGATCGAGCGGGCCGATGGTCGCCAATATCGGCCATTCCAACCGCAACGTGCTCGATGCCATGAAGCGGCAGATGGACCGCGCCACCTTCGCCTACCGGCTGCATTTCGAGAACGAGCCGGCGGAAGAACTCGCGCGGGAACTCGCGGGGAAACTGCCGGAGGGCATGGACCGCATCTTCTTCGTCTCGGGCGGCTCGGAAGCGACCGAATCCTGCATCAAGCTGGCGCGGCAATGGGCGGTCGCCACCGGACAGGCCAGCCGCTGGAAGGTGATCACCCGCTTTCCCTCCTATCATGGCGGCACGCTGGGTTCGCTCTCGATCACCGGCGACGATGCGCTGTCCGAAACCTTTGCGCCGATGATGCGGTCGATGCCGACCGTGCCGGCGCCGACCGCCTGGCGCGACCGTGACAATCTTTCGATGGAGCAGCGCGGCGTTCGCTATGCCGACATGCTGGAGGAGAAGATCCTCACCGAGGGGCCGGAAAGCGTGGTCGCCTTCATCATGGAGCCGATCGGGGGTGCCGCCACAGCAGCCCTGGTGGCGCCGGACAGCTACTATGCCCGCATCCGCGAGATCTGCGACCGCTACGGCATCCTGCTCATCCATGACGAAGTGATGAGCGGCGCCGGCCGCACCGGCAAATTCCTCGGCGGCGACCACTGGAACTGCAAGCCCGATATCGTCGCGCTGTCGAAGGGCCTGGGCTCTGGCTATGCGCCGCTCGGCGCGCTCGCCGCACCGATGCGGCTGGTGCAGCCGTTGCTCGCCTCCGGCGGCTTCCAGCACGGCCACACCTATGCCGGCAATCCGCTCGCTTGCGCCGCCGGTCTTGCGGTTCTGGGTGAAATGGACCGACTCGACCTGATCGCCAATGCGGCTGCGATGGGCGATGTGCTGATGGACGGATTGAAGGGACTTGCCAAGCGCTTCCCGTTCATTGCCGACGTGCGCGGCAAGGGTCTGCTCACCGGCGCCGAGATGGTCGCCGATCCAGAGACGCTGCGGCCGATCGACCAGAGCAAGAAGGCGACGCAGCGCCTGCTCGACCTCGCCTATGCGCGCGGGCTGATCATCTATGGCCGCAGGGTCAAGGGCGGCGTCGACGGCGACAATTTCATGATCGCGCCGCCGATGATCATCACCAGCGAACAGGTCGGCGAAATCGTCTCCATCATCGGTGACGCGCTGGAGGTTCTGGCTTCCGAGCTCGACCTGCCGGTCGAAGGCCGGGGGTAAGGGAATGGCGCCGCGAAAAGTCATCATCACCTGCGCGGTCACCGGCTCGGTGCATACGCCGTCGATGTCGCCCTATTTGCCGGTGACGCCGGACCAGATCGCGACGGATGCCATTGCGGCGGCCGAAGCCGGTGCCTCGGTCCTGCACCTTCACGCCCGCGACCCCAGGGATGGCCGCCCGACCGCCGATCCGGACGTCTTCATGCAGTTCCTGCCGCGCATCAAGCAGGCAACCGACGCGGTGATCAACATCACCACCGGCGGCTCGTCGCTGATGACGCTCGACCAACGGCTGGCTGCGCCGCTCCGCGCCGAGCCCGAAATGTGCTCGCTCAACATGGGCTCGATGAACTTCGCGCTGTTCCCGATGTTGGACAAACCACGGGAGTGGCAGCACGAATGGGAACCGAAACTGCTAGAAGCCACCCGCGACACCATCTTCAAGAACACCTTCGCCGACATGGAGGGCGTGCTCGAAAGACTCGGAAAAGGCTGCGGCACGCGCTTCGAGTTCGAGTGTTATGACATCGGCCACCTTTATTCGCTGGCGCATTTCCGCGACCGCGGCCTGGTGTCGGGGCCGCTGTTCATCCAGTTCGTGCTGGGCATCCTGGGTGGCATCGGCGCCGACCCGGACAATCTCGTCCACATGAAGCGCATCGCCGACAAACTGTTCGGCGACAGCTACCAGTTTTCGGTGCTGGCCGCCGGCCGCAACCAGATGCCGCTGATCTCGATCGCCGCGGCGATGGGCGGCAATGTCCGTGTCGGGCTGGAAGACAGCCTCTATGATGGCCGCCAGCTGGCGAAATCCAATGCCGATCAGGTGCGGCGCATCCGTGGTATTCTCGACGGGCTGTCGCTGGAAGTTGCCACACCGGCCGAAGCACGCCACATGCTGGCGCTCAAGGGTGGGGATAGGGTGGCGTTTTGAGATGCCCTTGACTGAGATGTTTGCGTTCCGTCACACCCCCCTCTGTCCTGCCGGACATCTCCCCCGCAAGGGGGGAGATCGGATGTCACTCCGGTTTTCGCAAATCTCCAACGTCAAAACAGTGGCGGCAAGGCCAAAGCTGCCAATCTCCCCCCATGCGGGGGAGATGTCCGGCAGGACAGAGGGGGGTGCCTGGGCGCCTTGCCTATCGTGAGCAACCGCTCCGAAGTCCTCCTCCGCCCCGGCCGCATCGAAGACGTCGAAACCATACACGCGGCAATCCTGAAACTCGGCACCCATATCGGCGCGCCCGAGGAAATCGTCTCGACGGCGGACGATCTCAGAACCTGGGGCTTCGGCGAAAAGCCCGCCTTCTCGACCCTGATCGCCGAAGTCGGCGGCGAGTTCGCCGGGCTGTGCCTGTATTTCCCGATCTTTTCGACCTGGATGGGGCGGCCTGGCGTCTACGTGCAGGATCTCTACGTCGAGGACCGGTTCCGCGGCCGCAAGATCGGCGAGCGGCTGTTGCGGCGCGTCGCAGCGCAGTGCCGAAAAGAAGGCGGGGTCTATCTCAGACTGTCCGTCGACACCGACAATGAAGGCGCCAAGGCTTTCTATGAAAGGCTGGGCATTGCCTGGTCGAGCTACGAACAGACGCAGAAGATCATCGGCGAAGCCTTTTTCGCCTTCGCGGATGCGCCGGAAAATGGGGAGCAGGAATGAAAGCCTTTTATGCGCAGGAGCAGAAACGCCACGATCCCAAGGCCTTTCTTTCCAGCGGTGCCGCACAGCCCAATCCGGAAAAGCCCGAACGCGTCGAGAGATTATTAGCCGGCGCGATATCTGCGGGCTGCACGATCGAACGGCCGCGCGATCACGGGCTCGGCCCCGTTTCGGCGGTGCACACACCCGAATATCTCGACTTTCTCGAGCACATCTTTGAACGCTGGCAACGCATCGATGGCGCATCCGCCGAGGTGATCCCCAACATCCACCCGATCGCCCGCAACGGTTCCTATCCGGCCTCGGCGGTCGGCCAGGCCGGCTATCACATGGCCGACACGGCTTGCCCGATCTCCGGCGAGACATGGCAAAGCGCGCTGTGGAGCGCCTGGAGCGCGGTCGAAGCCGCCGAAACGGTGATGGCTGGCGCACCGGCCGCCTATGCGCTGTGCCGCCCGCCCGGCCACCACGCTTTTGCCGATGTCGCCGGCGGCTTCTGCTTCATCAACAACTCGGCCGTTGCGGCTCAGGTTTTGCGCAGAAACGCAGCCCGCGTGGCGATCCTCGATGTCGACCTGCATCACGGCAACGGCACGCAAGGCATCTTCTATGCACGGCCCGATGTGCTCACCGTTTCGCTGCACGCCGACCCGGTGCGTTTCTATCCGTTCTTCTGGGGTCATGCTGACGAGCGAGGCGAAGGGCCGGGCCTCGGCTATAATTTCAACTTGCCGCTGCCACGCAAATCCGCCGACGCGGCGTTCCTCGAAGCGCTCGAGGTCGCGTTCCAGCGCATCCGTGCCTTTTCGCCGGATGCGCTTGTCGTGGCGCTCGGTCTCGACGCATTCGAGGGCGATCCGTTCGGCGGTCTCTCGGTGACCACGCCCGGCTTCTCGCGCATTGGCGAGGCGATCGCCGGGCTCGGCCTGCCGAGCGTCATCGTCCAGGAAGGCGGCTATCTCTGCGACGCACTCGGCGACAATCTCACCGCCTTCCTCACCGGTTTCGGCGGCAAGGCGCGGTGACAATTCTGGCCGGCGTCAGGATCGCTGCTGCCTGAGCATCGCGATCACCTGGTGCACGCTCTCCAGCGTCTCGTCGATCTCATTGTGTGTGTTGTAGTGGGCGATGCCGATGCGCACGACGCCTTGCTCGGCTGGAATGCCCAGCTGATGGACGATCTCCCAGGCATAGTTGTGGCCGGACCACAGGAAGATGTTTTCGGCGTTCATCTGCCGGACGATGGTTTCGGGAATGATGCCGTCAACGGTGAAGGAGACCGTCGGTACGCGATCTCCGAGCCGCTTCGGGTCGGTGATGCCGTGGATGGTCAGGCCTGAAATGTCGGCCAGGCTATCGATCAGCCTCTGCGCCAGCGGGTTTTCATAGGCAATGGAGACTTCGAACGCCCTCGCGATCTTCTGCCTGCGCGAACCGCCCTCGCCCGCCGAAGCTCCAACGTCAGCAAAATAATCGACCGCCGCCGTAACACCGGCCATCAGCTCGATCTGCGGCGTGCCGAGTTCGAACCGCTCCGGCAGGCCATTGGACGAGCAACGGCATTTGTAGGCCTTCAGGCCATCGATGATATCCAGCCGTCCCCACAATATGCCCATATGCGGGCCGAAGAATTTGTAGGCCGAGCAGATCAGGAAATCGCAGCCGAGTTCCCGCACGTCGATCAGGCCGTGCGGCGCGAACTGGACGGCGTCGACATAGACCAGCGCGCCGGCCTGTTTTGCAATGGCAGTCAGGGACTTAACCCGGTTGATCGAACCGGTGAGGTTGCTGGCATAGTTCAAGGCGACCAGCCGCGTCTTGTCGGATAGCAGATCGGCCAGCGTTGCCTCCTCGACCTGCCAACTCCTTTCGTCGAAGGGCAGCCAGCGCACCACAAGGCCAAGATCCTCGGCCAGCTGCAGCCAGGGCGAGACATTGCCCTCATGGTCCATGCGGGTGAGGATGATCTCGTCGCCGGGCTTCATGGTGCGGCCGAGCGTGCGCGACATGTGATAGGTCAGCGTCGTCATGTTGGCGCCGATGATGATTTCCTCGCGGCTCTCCGCGCCGAGGAAATCGGCCATTGCCTGATGCGCGTCATCGACGACAGCTTGAGCGGCTATCGTCGTTTCGAAATAGCCGCCGAGATTGGCATTGGTGGTGAGCAGGCAGCGCGACACCGCGTCAGCGACAGCCTGCGGCACCTGCGTGCCCGCGGGGTTGTCGAGATAGATGCGGCGACGCCCTTTGTCGGTCAGGGACAGAGCCGGGAATCTTGCTCGCACCGCCTCGATCGGAAAGTCCGCCATTGTCTCCACCCTTTTGTTATTCCTGACTAATTCCGTACCTTGCACCAATCAAGGACAAGGATTGCCGACCCGCTGATGGATCGCATCCACCGCCTTCTGCATCTCTTCGGTCCAGATGACATCCACCGAGGACAACGCCATTTCCAACTGCGAAATGGTCGTGGCGCCAACGATGTTCGAGGTGACGAACGGACGGCTCGACACATAGGCATTGGCAAACAGCGCCGGCTCCAGCCCAAACGAGCGCGCCAACTCGTTGTATTCGAGTTGCACTTCCGCGGCATTGGGCGTCTCGTAGCGCTGGCCGCGATTGAACAGCTGCGACCGCGACCCTTGCGGGCGGGCGCCATGGTCGTACTTGCCGGTGAGGTAGCCCTGCGCCAGCGGCGAATAGGCGAGCAACGACACCTCCTCGCGTTCGCAGACCTCGGCGAGGTTGACCTCGAAGGTGCGGTTGACGAGATTGTAGGCATTCTGGAGCGACGCGACGCGCGGGCCAACGCCCTTGTCGGCCTCGGCAAGGAACCGCATGACCCCCCAGGAACTCTCGTTCGAGAGGCCGAAATGGCGGATCTTTCCCGCCTTCACCAGTTCCTCGAAGACGGCAAGCGTCTCTTCTATCGGCGTTTCGTCGGTCGGCGCGCCGATCGCATCGGGACGCCGCGCTACGGCGCCGACGCGTGTCGGGTTGGCGCCCCAGGGAATGTCCCTTTCCGGCCAATGAATTTGATAAAGGTCCAGATAATCGGTGCCGAGCTTGGCCAGCGATTTGTCGATAGCGTCAAGAATATCGGCGCGCACCAGTTGCGACGGCCTGTCGCCGCGAAACCAGCTGTTGGCGGTGCGGCCGACGACCTTGGAGGCAAGGATCACCTTGTCGCGGTTGCCCTTGGCCTTCATCCAGCTGCCGATGATCTTTTCGGTCCGCCCTTGCGTCTCTGCCTTCGGCGGGATCGGATAGAGTTCAGCGGTGTCGATGAAATTGACGCCGCGCGAAAACGCCAGGTCCATCTGCGCGTGGCCTTCGGCCTCCGTGTTCTGCTGACCCCAGGTCATTGAACCCAGGCAAATCTGGGTAACAAGGAGATCGGTCCGACCGAGACGGCGTTTGTGCATGGAATTTCTGCTCCGGAGGGAAAGCGTGCGCGGCTGCGCGGGAATGAGGTCAGCATCTATAGGGAAAGCGGCGGTGCTCTCCAAGCCTCGGCAAGCCGACTTTTGCGTGAACTGGTGTTGTTTAGCGGCGAGCGCCGGCCACCGCGCGGCGCTTGGCTTCGTCGATCAGCATATTGGCCACCTGCATGCGGATCATGGCGCGCTGGCGCAGATGCGGGGCGACGCGGTCCGGATGGTTGGCGAAGGCAAAGCGGCGACGCACGCGGCCGAAATCGGCGGTGCTCTTTGGCTGATCCAGTCCCAGTTCGACCGCGATCGATTCAGGATCGATCGGCGGCAATATCTCCTCGGGCTTTGGTTCTTCGCCGGCCAGAGCGAGCTTGGCGTGTTCGAGCAAGGCAGCGAATTCGCTGGCCAAGTCGGTACCCGCCTCACGATATTCGGCCGCGGATACCTTGATACGGCCGGAATGGAGTTCATCGGCAACGGACAGATAATCGAACGGAATGGACGGACGCGCACCGGCCCCGTCGCCCTCGATGCCGTCGCCCCCGATGCCGTCAGACGCAACGAAGAGGTCGTCGAGCAGCGAAGCGAAATCGCGCTTGGCGCTGGTAGCGATGTCAGCCTCCCACTTGCCCGACTGTCTGGGTTACAGACCATAGAACCGGCTCGTTAAAAATACATGCCACCGATGTTAACGAATTTAGCCGTTGCGAGGATTGCCGCCCGAGCACCCAAAGCTCCTCAAACAAAAGCCGGACTGCACTTTCATGCAGCCCGGAAATTCGCCAGGAGTGGCGAGGAAAAACTGGCCATGTGCCAGCGTTCAAGCCTACGGGTCCTGCGGCCCAAAAGTTTCACCGGGCCCCAAAAAAATTTTATGCAAATCATTCCGACATGGCAGGCATGCAAATGCTGCACTGCACAATTGTCACGATTCATCTATATTGCCGGTTGTGGAGGACCAACCAGGAGCCTGAGTCATGGGTTTCTTCACTGAAATGTTCGCCCGGCCGCGCCCGCAGGAACATCTGAGATATCGCGCGGCTCTCGCGCTGCTTCATTCGATGAGCAATGCCGACCGTGCCGACATCGGCGTCAAGCCCGCCGATTTTCCGCGCATCGCCCGCGAAATGTCCATTCGCTAAATGCATATTGCGAGATGTCCCGGATCGGCACGGGACATCTCAACGTCCAATTCCTCAGCGCGATCCGAGGAATGTCGACTTGCCCAGCGGCACGCCATTGTGGCGAAGAATGTCGTAAGCGGTGGTGAGGTGGAAGTAGAAGTTGGGCATGGCAACATGCAGCAGATACTGCATGCCGCCTAATGTGGTTTCGCGCCCGCCGAGCTTCAACTCGATCATCTTGTCGTCCGAACCATCAATATCGGCAGCCGAGAACGTTGCCAGAAGCGCGAGCGTCTTGGCGATCCGCGCCTCGAGATCGGCAAAGCTTGCCTCATTGTCCTCATATTTCGGCACTTCGCGGCTGGCGAGCCGCGACGGCGCGCCCTTGGCATGGTCGGTGGCGATCTGCACCTGCCGGGTCAGCGCGAACATGTCGGGCGCGAGGCGCGCCGTCAAAAACACCTGCGGGTCGATCTTGCGCTCAAGCGCATTCTGTTCGGCTGATGCCAGCACATTGGAAAGTGCTTTCAGCCGGGCCGAAAACACGGGCACGGATGCCTCATACATCGATATCGTCACGTCAAATCTCCCGTCCGGCCGAACGCCGGCGGTCGGGAGGTAGCGCCTTCGCGCTCGATTCTTCAAGCGCCGTCGACGCGGCGTCACCACGCCGCCGCAATCGCCGTGGTAGAATCTTCGTTATCGAGCGGAGATTCCCGATGAGACGCGCCCTTCTCGCAGCGATTGCCCTTCTCTCCCTTGCCACGACGGGCCAAACGGCCCTGGCCGCCGGTGATGCCGCCGAAGCGCCCTATGTCGATGATCGTTCGAGCGCCGAGGCGGTCATCCATTCGCTCTACAGCGCCATCAACCGGCACGAATTCGCCCGCGCCTGGAGTTATTTCGGCGATACAAAGCCGGCAAAGGATTTTGACAGCTTCGTCAAGGGCTATGACGGCACCGCAAAGGTCGAGGTCGAGACCGGCGCTATCTCGGACGAAGGTGCCGCGGGCAGCATTTTCTACAACGTTCCCGTCGCCATCCGCGCCACCGACAAGACCGGCGGCGAAAAGGTTTTCGCCGGCTGCTACACGCTGCGCCAGGTCAATGCCCAGATCCAGGCCGCGCCGCCTTTCGACCCGATCCACATCGAAAAGGGCGCGCTGAAGCCCTCCACCGCTGATTTCGAGGAGGCGGTGCCGCCTAGCTGCGGCGACGGGCCGCCGCCACCGAAGAAGGACACGGCGTTGGAACAGGCCAAGAAGGCCTTTCTGGCGACCTATGGCGACCAGTGCGACAAGGATCTCGTGGCCAATGAGCCGGAGGTCTTTTCAATCAAGTACAAGGACAAGGATGCCCGGCCCGGAGATCCCGACAAGGAGACGCGGCTGTTCCATTTTTCCTGCTCGGCGGCCGCCTACAATGAAAGCTCGGTCTACTACATGACCGACGAGTTGTCGGCCGTGCAGCAATTGCAGTTCGCCGAACCCAAGATGGACATCCGCTACGAGAACAATGACAGCAATGGCAAATTGCTGGGCATGAGCATCGTCGGCTTCCAGACGAGCGGCTGGGCGGTCAATTCCGACTATGATCCGGATGCCCATACGATCACCACGTTCAACAAGTGGCGCGGTGTCGGCGATGCGTCGGACGCCGGCACCTATCTGTTCCGCAATGGCAATTTCTCGCTGGTCCAGTACGACGTCGACGCGTCCTATGACGGCAAGGAGAACCCGCAGACGGTCGTCGACTACAACACCGCGCCCTGAGCGCCGGCCTGCTTCAAGCCGCGTCGATTACGGCGCCTTCGACAGCATCCAGTTGAGCGTCCCGCGCCAGTCGACCATGCGGATGGGCGTGCCGTGCGTGCCGGTCTCGAAGCGGACGAACCGGGTCGGATAGGCTTTCGATTTGGCGATGATGGAACGGAAGAAGGCCTCCTGGCTTGCCACGGGAAAGACCACGTCATGGCTGCCCTGGCCGAAAAAGACCGGCACGCGGCGCTTGAAGGCAGGGCTGGCGAAAAAGCTGTCGTCCCACAGCGAGCCGAGCAGCAGCAGGCCATTGATGCGGCCGCCGGTGTCCTTGCGGGCGGCCAGCTTCCAGCAAAGCGCACCGCCCATCGAGCCGCAGGCGACGAAGATCTTCGCGCCCGGCGACTGTTCGGCGTAATGATCGATCAGCGCCGCCAGCTGTGCCGCGCCCTTGTCGCCGAAATCGGGAAAATCAGGACTGAGATAGAGGCCGCCATTGGCGGCCATCAGGTTCTTGAGGCGGTTGAAATTGCCGCCGAAGGTGAAGTCGTCGACGCCTTGCTTGCGGCTGCCACCCTGCCCGTGCAGGTAAAGCACGATAATGCCGGCGCCCTCCGTCTTGCCGACGGCGACATGCCTGACGTCGCCGGCATCGGTCTTCAGGAGCAGATCCTGCTGCACCTTGCGCACGCCGGTGTCGGTGTACTGCGCATGCACACGCTTTTCCGGCACCTCGTCGCGCTGGTTGATGTCGCGCATTTCGCGATAGTCGATGACCGTGTAGGCACCGTTGGTGTCGGAGGAAAGCGCAGCCGGATAGGCGAAGAGATCGTCCTTGAAGGATTTTAGGGACAAAGTGTCGGCGTTGGCGGCCGAAGAAAACAAGAAAAGCAAGGCAGCTAGGACAGCGCGGCACGCCCCCCTCTGGCCTGCCGGCCATCTCCCCCTCAAGGGGGAAGATCGGATGTCATCACGGCTTTCGCCAATCACCGCCGCTGGAGAAAGAGTGTCGATGCGGAAGCTGCCAATCTCCCCTCTTGAGGGGGAGATGGCCGGCAGGCCAGAGGGGGGTGCGACGGTACGAATAGCCATCCCCAAGCCATGCTTAATTCAGTTCGGGTTTGTCAATCCTGCAGCACCCCGCCGGCGCCTTCCAGCGCCTCGCGGGTATCGACATCGACGGATGCGCCCTCGCCGATCTCGACGTCGACGACGTCGAGCCCTTCGGCTTCGACCAGATGGCGTGCGCCGGTATCGCCTTCGAGATGGGCGACGGCGGGGAATAGCGAGCGAGGCAGAAGCACCGGGTTGCCGCGCTTCCCAAGATGCGAGGCGCGGACCACGGAATTGCCTCCGGCCCGACGGAATGCGTCGATCAGCCGGTCGAGATCGTTGGACGCGACACCCGGCATGTCTCCGAGAACGATCATCACGCCGGCGGTGTCTTGCGGCAGATAGGCAATCCCGGCTTTCAACGACGTGGACAGGCCATCGGCAAAATCTGGATTGTCGGCGAAGGTGACATCCAGGCCCGACAATGCCGCGCGCACCCGTTCGCGCTGATGGCCGGTGACGACAATCGTGCCCGCGGCCTTCGAGGCGAGAGCGCGCTCGGTGGTGCGGCGCACCAGCGGCTTGCCGTCGAACAGCGCCAGCAGCTTGTTCGGCCCGCCCATGCGGCTCGACCGGCCTGCCGCCAGGAGCACGGTCGCGACCTTGAGCTGGTTCTTGGCCGGCACCGGTTCGCGCGGCTGCGGCCGCGTCGGGATTTCCATCAGCAGCCCGCCGACGCCCATGCCGGCGATGTCGCGCGCGGTGACATCGAGGCCGGCAACCAACCGATCGAGCACCCAGTCGAAGCCGTTTTCCTTGGGGCTGCGGGCGCAGCCGGGCGCGCCGATGACGCGCTTGCCACCGAGCGTGCCGAGCACCAGCAGATTGCCGGGATCGACCGGCATGCCCGCGCGGATCACGGTACCGCCGGCCCTTTCGATCGCCGCCGGCACGACATCGGCGAAATCGCTCATCGCGGAGGCGCCGAAGATCACCACCATATCGTTGTCGCGCGCCAGCGCGGCCGCGGCCTCCGCCACGGGCGCAATCTCATGCGGCGTGCGGCGCTCCGCCGTCAACCTGCCGCCCGAGCGCGCCAACCGCGCTTCGGTGACACGCAGCGTCTTGTCGAGCACGCCAGGCTTGGTGCCCGGCAAGACCGTCTGGATGACGCCGACGCGCACCGGCTGGTAGACGTTGACGGCAAAGATCTCGCCGCCGGCACAGAGTTTGGTCACCGTGTCGACCAGCATGGAGGCGACGGCGAAGGGGATGATCTTGACCGTCGCGACCATCTGCCCTTTCTCGACCGGTGCGTGCTGGGCCAGGGTGGCGATGGTGATGGCGGGATCGACGGCGTTGATGGCGTCGATGACAGCGGCATCGACCGTGAAGATGCCGGCCGCCTTGGCATGGAGATTGACCCGGCCGGTGGCGGCGGGCCTCGCCTCGATGCCGCTGAATGTCATGCACTCGGCAATTCTTTGCGCCGCGGCGTCCTCGCCCAGATCGTCCGGGGCCAGCACGGCCGCGACGACCTGCGAAATCCCGGCCCCCTTGAGTATGGAGATGTCTTCGGCGGTCAGCCTGTGCGCCTTGCGAAACCGCCGTTCGCCGGCGGTGGTGGCATGCGCCAGCACCGCGCCTTCGGCCGCGTCGATCGGAATTGGACCGAATTTCACGCTGCCGCGCCTTTTGCATTAAGGCCGCGCGAGCGGAAGGCAAGGATGGTCTGCGCCAGAATGGCGACGGCGATCTCGGCGGGGCTCGCGGCACCGATATCGAGGCCGATCGGCGCATGGATGCGGGCGATCTGGTCGGCGCTCGCGCCCAGCGCCAGCAGGCGTTCGACGCGCTTGGCGTGGGTCTTGCGGCTGCCAAGCGCCCCGACATAGAAGCATTTGGCGTCGAGTGCGGCCTTCAGCGCGAAATCGTCGATCTTGGGGTCATGGGTGACGGCGGCGAGCGCCGTATAGCTGTCGAGCGGCTGGCGCGTCAGCACATCCTCGGGCCATTCGGCATGCAAGGCGACATCGGGAAAGCGGTCAGGCGTGGCAAAGGCGGTGCGCGGATCGATAATCTCCAGGGGATAGCCGGCGATGCGTGCCATCGGGGCGAGCGCCTGGCTGATGTGGACGGCGCCAATGACCAGCAGGCGCGGCTGCGGCAGATGCGCGTTGAGAAAGAAGGTCCGCCCCTCCGCCTCGACGGAACCGGAATTGCCCGATCGAAAGGCCTTGGCGATCGCCGTTCCGAGATCGCCGGCGACGTGGTCGCCCTCGCGCACGATACGATCGCGGCCGTCACCGAGATCGGTGACGAGGATCGCCGCACGGCGGGCGCGGCGCTCGGCATTCAAGGTTTTTAGGGTATATGGATCCATCTGAGATCAGCCTAATCGCTCGACATACACCTTGATGCGGCCGCCACAGGACAGGCCGACCTGCCAGGCAGCCTCGTCGGCAACACCGAATTCCAGCATCCTGGCCTTTCCGGAGCCGATGACGTCGATCGCCTCGGTCACCACGGCGCCCTCGACGCAGCCACCGGAAACCGAACCGTGGAAATTACCTTCGGCATCGATGACAAGGTGGCTGCCGACCGGGCGCGGCGCCGAACCCCAGGTCTCGACCACCGTCGCGATAACGACATCCTTGCCGTCCTTCATCCAACCTTCGGCGATGATCAGCGGATCGCGGGCCTCATCGAGATAAAGACTGTCGCTCATGGTTGCTTCTCTCAGGGTCTGTTTTTCCAGGGAACAGGGAAAACATATGGTTATGCGGCATGCCTCTCGCCAGCATCCATCCATCGCCGCGGATCGACCGACAGTGCCGATTTCTTATCCAGCGAGGCGCAGAGGTCGGCGAGCGCCTCGAGATTGTGCACCGAACGGAATTCGTCGACATGCGGCAGCATCGCCTTGACGCCGCGGGCGCGCGCCTGAAAACCGTCAAAGCGCAGCAACGGGTTCAGCCAGATCAGCCGCCGGCAGGATTTGTGCAGCCGCTCCATCTCCTCCGAAAGCCCGGCGACATCGTCGCGCTCCAGCCCGTCAGTGATCAAAAGCACCACCGCGCCCTGCCCCAGCACGCGCCGCGACCAAATCAGGTTGAACTCGGCCAGCGTATCGCCAATGCGCGTGCCGCCCGACCAGTCCTTGACCGCCGCCGAACAGTCGGCAAGTGCCGCATCGGGATCGCGGTGGCGCATCTGCCGGGTCAGATTGGTCAGCCGCGTGCCGAAAACGAAAGTGTGCACGCGCCGGCGCTTTTCGGTCAACGCATGCAGGAAATGCAGGAAGATGCGGGTGTACTGGCTCATCGAGCCCGATATGTCGGCCAGCACCACCAGCGGCGGGTGGACTTCACGGGCCGAGCGGAATTTCGGCAAGATCAGTTCGCCGCCGGTGCGCGCGGCCGAACGCATCATGGCGCGCGGGTCGATACGGTGGCCATACGCATCGGCCTTGAAGCGCCTGATCCGCACCATGTCGACCGGCAGACGCAGCCCGGCGATCGCCTTCCTGGCGTCGGCGATCTCGGCGGCGTTCATCTGGGCGAAATCCTTGCCCCGCAAAACCTCGTTGCCGGAAAAAGTGAAGCGGGCATCGACCTCGATCTCGGGGATTTCCTGCGGCGGCTGATTCTTCTGGTGGCCTTCGAACATCGCCTGGCTGACGCGGTTCTCGGCCGCGCGCGGCTTCTGCTTCTCCCTGGCGTCGGGCGCCACCGGCGAAAACATCGCCAGCATCTTCTCGATCAACTCGCGCGATTTCCAGAACAGCCGGAAAGCTTCGTCGAAGATGGCGTGATCCTCGTGCCGCGAGACCAGCACGGCGTGCAGCGTCCAGTAGAAATCATCGCGCGAACCGATACCAGCGACGAGCACGGCCTCGATGGCGTCCTTGACCGAGGCTGGCCCGACGCGCATGCCGGCCTTGCGCAAGGTGCGGGCGAAATAGACGATGTTGTCGGCGATCCGGCCATCCGCTGTCGCCTCTTTCGGTTCGGGGCGCGGCATCGCCTACTCCGCCGCCGAAAGCTCGGCCTTCACCTCGTTGAGGATGCGCCGGCCTTCACCCTGTTCGATGCGGGCTATGTCGTCCTGGTATTTCAACAGCACGCCGATCGTGTCGGATACCGTCTCCGGATCGAGCGCGACCTTGTCGAGTTCGGTCAGCGCACCGGCCCAGTCGATGGTTTCGGCAACGCCAGGCACCTTGAACAGCTCGATCTGGCGCAGTTTCTGGATGAAGGAGACCACCTCGGCCGAGAGCCGCTGGTTGGCCTGCGGCACCTTGCGGTGCACGATCTCAAGCTCACGCTCGGCATTGGGATAGTCGACCCAGTGATAGAGGCAGCGCCGCTTCAGCGCGTCGTGGATCTCGCGGGTGCGGTTGGTGGTGATGATGACGATCGGCGGCTCTTCCGCCTTGATGGTGCCGAGTTCTGGCACCGTCACCTGGAAGTCGGAGAGGATTTCGAGCAGGAAGGCCTCGAAGGCTTCGTCGGTGCGGTCGAGCTCGTCAATCAGGAAGACCGGGGACGCACCCGCCTTGCCGGTCAGCGCGTCGAGCACCGGGCGGCGGATCAGGTATTTTTCCGAGAACACGTTGCGTTCCATGGCGGAGCGATCGACCTTGCCAGCCGCCTCCTCCATGCGGATCTCGATCATCTGCGCGGCGTAGTTCCACTCGTAGACCGCCGAGGAGACATCGAGCCCCTCATAGCACTGCAGGCGGATCAGCCGGCGGCCAAGCGCCTGCGCCAACACCTTGGCGATCTCGGTCTTGCCGACGCCGGCCTCGCCCTCGAGGAACAATGGCCGTTTCATGCGCAGCGACAGGAAAAGCACGGTCGCCAGCGACCGGTCCGCTACATAGTCCGCGCCAGTCAGGAGATCGAGTGTTTCATCGATCGTCCGCGGCACGGCTCGCGGTTTCAGCTCGTTCATTCTTTCTCCGTGAACGCCGCTGCTCCGCTTTCCAGAACGTGGTAGCCGCGGGCGTGGTAGATCAGCGGCCGCAAATTATCGCCCATGCGCAGGCCTGTCACCTTGCCAAAAAGCACACGATGGGTGGCAAGGTCCTTGGTGTCGATCAACTCACAGTCGAAAACGGCGAGCGCGCCCTTCAAGGTCGGCGCGCCGGTGGAAATCACGTCCCATTCGCCGAGCGCGAAACGCTCCTCGACCGGCAGGCCGGTGATGCCTGAAAACCCGACCGACAGCGGCTCCTGGTGCGAAGCCAGTGTGTTTAGGGCAAATCGGCCGTTCTTCACGAACGGCTCATTCTTGGGATTCTCACGGTTGAGGCAGACCAGAATGGTCGGCGGCGTGTCCGACACCGAGCAGGCCGCGATCACCGTCGCGCCGCGTTTGCCGGCTGGCCCGTCGGTGGTAACCACATGGACGTGACCGGCAAAATGGCTCATCGCGTCGCGATAGGCCTGAGGTCCAATGTCATTCTTCTTCAGCACCAGAATTTTCCACAGCCAGAAACCTCACCGCTATATATGGCTAGACATGACATGCCACAAGCGAAGTGCTTGGCCCATATCGCCAAATTCGCGTGTTGCACCAAGGCCGGGCAGCCTTTAGGTCTTGGCGGGAGCTGGTGCCTGCGCGATGTCGCGGGCTTGGAGGAACACTTCGGCAGGATGCGATCCCGGGCAACGATATCCGCCGCGCTGGCCTGGCTGCTGCTGGCCGGCGCCGCCAACGCCCAGACGCTCACGATCGGCGTTGCCGCGCCTCTGTCGGGACCATCGGCCATTCTTGGCAAGCAGGTCGAGGCCGGTGCCGGGCTCGCGGCGGAAGCAAACGGTGTCGAAC
The DNA here is from genome assembly GCF_000176035.2 of Mesorhizobium opportunistum WSM2075. Taxonomy (NCBI): domain Bacteria; kingdom Pseudomonadati; phylum Pseudomonadota; class Alphaproteobacteria; order Hyphomicrobiales; family Phyllobacteriaceae; genus Mesorhizobium; species Mesorhizobium opportunistum. The sequence continues at coordinate 4,897,410 of NC_015675.1, forward strand.
TCAAGACCGTGGATGACGCCTGTACCGCCGATGGCGGGGCAGCCGCGGCCAGGGACTTCGTGGCAGCCAAAGTCAATATCGTCGTCGGCTTCCTCTGCACAGACGCGATCGAGGCGGCGATGCCGATCCTGAGGGACGCCAACATCGCGGTCATCACCGTTGGCGTGCGAACCGAAAGCTTGACCGACCGCCGCGCCAAGACCGGATGGCCGGTCTATCGCCTGGGGCCGCGTGGCGACGATGAGCGCAACGCCGTTGCCTCCACCCTCACCCACCTGTGGCAGAACGAGCTGTTCGCCATCATCGACGACGGTACCATCTATGGCCGCGAGATGGCCGAGACGTTTCGCGCCGCAGCGGAGCAAGCGGCGCTGAAACCCGTCTTCGTCGACACGTTCCGGCCGCAGCTCGACAACCAGATCGGCCTCATCGGCCGGCTGAAGAAGGCCGGCGCCACGCACGTTTTTGCCGGCGGCGATGGCGACGACATCGCCATCATGGGCCGCGATGCTGCACAGCTCCAGGCGGGCATCGTCTTTGCCGGCGGTGAAAACCTGCGCACGCCGCCCGGCGACGTGCCCTATGCGACGGGCACGCTGATGATCGCGCCGCCCGAATGGGCCGATGTCGCCGATCCCAAGGTGCTGGAAAGCTTCGCCGCGCAAAAGATCGTGCCGGACGGCTACACGGTGCCGGCCTATGCGGCGATCGAAATCGCCAAGTCGGCGGCGGCATTGTCCTCGGGCATGCCGCTGACCGAGGTGCTGACCGGGCATGATTTCACCACGGCGATCGGGCCGATCCGCTTCGACGCCAAGGGCGACCTCAGCCAGAGCCCCTATCGCGTGTTCCGCTTCGACGGCACGCGCTTCGTGCCCCTGGAAGGCAACTGATGTTGGAAGGCAACTGATGTTCCGCACCGGCCCGCGCAACCTGATCACCGATGTCGCCGGCCTGCGCGTCGGCAATGCGACCGACGCCTTGTTGAAGTCCGGGGTGACGACCGTCCTTTGCGACGAGCCGGCGATCGCCGGCGTGCAAATCCTGGGCGGCGCGCCGGGTACCCGCGAGACGGACTTGCTCGAACCGCACAATTCGGTCGAGGCGGTGCATGCCGTGGTGCTGTCGGGCGGTTCGGCTTTCGGCCTCGACGCGGCGTCCGGCGTGCAGGCGGCATTGCGCGAGCGCGGTATCGGCTTCGAGGTGGGCGGCTTTCGCGTCCCGATCGTGCCGGCGGCGATCCTGTTCGACCTGCGCAATGGCGGCGACAAGGACTGGGGCCGTTATCCGCCCTACCGCGACCTCGGCTATGAGGCAGCGCAAACCGCGGCAATGGATTTCCAGCTCGGTACGGCCGGCGCCGGCACCGGCGCGCTGACCGCGGGGCTGAAGGGCGGCCTGGGTTCGGCCTCGACGCTGTTGGACAATGGCGTCACCATCGGTGCGCTGGCTGCCGTCAACCCGACCGGCTCGGTGACTGTTGGCCGCACGCGCTATTTCTGGGCGGCACCTTTCGAAATCGACGACGAATTCGGCGGGCTCGGCTATCCCTCGCCAATGCCGGACGATGCAAAGAGGATCTTGCTGAAATACCGCGACCAGCATGCCGGGAGGCAGATGGAGACCGGCGGCAACACGACCATCGCCGTCATCGCCACCGACGCGGTTCTGACCAAGGCTGCTGCAAAGCGCCTGGCGATATCGGCGCATGACGGCTTCGTGCGCGCCATCTGGCCGACGCACACGCCAGCCGATGGCGACCTGGTGTTCGCGCTGGCGACCGGCAAGAGCGGCATCCGGCTCGAAGCCGACGCGGCAATCGACCTCTATGCCGCGGCCGGCGCCACCATGGCGCGCGCCATCAGCCGCGGCGTGTTCGCCGCAACACCCGCCGAAAACGATCTTTTCCCGGCCTGGTCGTCGCGCCCCGGCTGAACCGGTCGATCACACACGATCGGATCTTTCTTCCTCGAAGGTCACCGCGACATCGGAATTCGCCGACAGCCAAACCTTCTTGCCGTCGACCTCGGCAACCAGCGCCAGAGGGACGTAATGGTGATGGCCCTTGTGAGCGCCCTCGCCGCTGTCGGCCTTGGTCAGCTTGATGCGTTGGCCGTCGACCTTGTCGACGGTGCCGATATGCACGCCATCGGCGCCAACGACTTCCATATGCTCACGAATTTTGCTGGTGTCGGTCATGGTGGTTCTCCATTGGGACTGCCGACAATAACAAACGACCGGCCGATTGGATGCATCGGCTTTCAGGCAGCACGACGTTTTGATCCCATCATGCTAGGGGACTAGACGATCACGAACACCGGGGGTGAAAGACGATGCGGATCCTTTTGTTGTTTGCCGTTTGCCTGTTAGCACAGGTCACGACACCGATCGTGGCCCGTGCCGGCGATGTCGCCGAGCTCGAAATCCTGGGATTCACCAAGGACGGCGGCGTGTTCGCCTTCGAGGAATATGGCGTCCAGGATGGGTCGGGTTTCCCCTACGCCAATCGCTATTATATCGACACCAATGATGACAGCTTTCTCAAGGGAACGCCGATCCGAGTGCGGCTTGACGACGAGACCGCCACGCTCGAGGCGGCGCGCCTGCAAGCCCGGCAGAAGGGCGAGGCCATTGTCAGCCAGGCCGAGTTGAGCGCCAACCGCGGCATCACCGCCGGTTTCAATCCGGTGACCGAACTTTCGGCCGATCCGCACCGCATGGTGGTCAACCCACGCCCGATCTTCTCGCCGGTCGACCAGCCGCTCGAATTCCGGCTGGACGAGCTGGGCATGAACAGCACCGAAGGCTGCGAGAGCCAGGGCGAGATCAACGGCTTCCGGCTGCTGCGCGTCGAGGCTCGGGACGGCGGCACGACCAGGCTGCTGCACGAGGACAAGTCAGTCCCCAAGAGCCGCGGCTGCCCGAACGGCTACAGCATCGGTGCGGTCCAGACGTTCTCGATGGACAGCCTCAGCGCCTATGCCGTGGTGATCGCGGTGCGCCAGTACGGTTTCGAGGGGCCGGACTACCGCTGGATCGCCGTGACGGGCCGCCTGTGACACCGCACGCCGCCAGCCCCGGCCCGAACTATGTCCGCCGCGCCTTGCCGGGGTGGCGGACGGCGTTTCTCGGCGCCCTGGTGTGGGCCGTGATGATGGGCGGCAGCGCGCTTCTCAATCTGCTGCTGGACGATTGGGAGACGCCGGAGAAGATACGCACCGTGTCGCTGCTCTTTGCGATGGGTGGAACCCTGGCCTTTCCGTTTGGCCTGTTTGCGGCGCAGTTGCTGTCTCTCGGAAGGCGCCGGGAAGTTGCCTTCGCGGCAGCGTTCGTGTGCCTCGCCGCAGCGACGATCGGCTTGACCGGCGGGCTCTACGCCCTGCAATACCGCTCCTACTATGCCGAGTGGCATGCGCCTGCCCTCACCCACACCTGGGCTCTCCAGCTCGTCTTCACGACCTTGATCGCGTTCTACCAGTTCGTGGTGCTGGGTATCCGGCTTTACTTTCCGCTCGGTTTCATCGCCTTGTTCGCCGCGAGCGCATGGTTTGCGCGGCGGCGGCGTTGAGCATTTTGTCCGCCTCTGTTAGGACGCGGGCAAACCTCTCGATATGTCAGGACTGACCGATGATCCCACGCTATTCCCGGCCGGAAATGGTCGCCATCTGGTCACCCGAAACCCGGTTCCGCATCTGGTTCGAGATCGAAGCCCATGCCTGCGACGCGCTGGCCGAACTCGGCGTCATCCCTAAGGCAGCCGCGAAAACCATCTGGGAAAAGGGCGGTGCCGCGAAATTCGACGTCGAGAAGATCGACGAGATCGAGCGCGTCACCAAGCATGACGTCATCGCCTTCCTCACACATCTGGCGGAATTCGTCGGTCCGGACGCGCGCTTCATCCACCAGGGCATGACGTCATCGGATGTTCTCGACACCTGCTTTGCCGTGCAGTTGACCCGCGCCAGCGACATCCTGCTCGCCGACATCGACGGGCTGCTCGCGGCGCTCAAGCGCCGTGCCTTCGAGCATAAGGACACCGTCACCATCGGCCGCAGCCACGGCATTCATGCCGAGCCGACAACCTTCGGCATCAAGCTGGCGCAGGCCTATGCCGAATTCTCGCGCTGCCGCGAGCGGCTGGTGCATGCGCGGGAGGATATCGCCACCTGCGCCATTTCGGGTGCGGTCGGCACCTTCGCCAACATCGAACCCTATGTCGAGGAGCATGTGGCGGCAAAACTCGGCCTGAAACCGGAGCCGGTGTCGACGCAGGTGATCCCGCGTGACCGCCACGCAATGTTCTTCGCCACGCTCGGCGTCATCGCCTCGTCGATCGAGCGGCTGGCGATCGAGGTCCGGCATCTGCAGCGCACCGAAGTGCTGGAAGCGGAAGAGTTTTTCTCGCCGGGCCAGAAAGGCTCATCGGCCATGCCGCACAAGCGAAACCCGGTGCTGACGGAAAACCTCACCGGCCTCGCCCGCATAGTGCGCTCCATGGCATTGCCGGCAATGGAGAATGTGGCGCTCTGGCACGAGCGCGACATCTCGCATTCCTCGGTCGAGCGGATGATCGGTCCGGATGCCACGGTGACGCTCGATTTCGCGCTGTCGCGGCTGACCAGCGTCGTCGACAAGCTTGTCGTCTATCCGGAGAACATGCTGAAGAACATGAACAAGTTCCGCGGGCTGGTGCATTCCCAGCGCGTCATGCTGGCGTTGACACAGGCCGGCCTGTCACGCGAGGACTCCTACCGGCTGGTGCAGCGCAACGCCATGAAAGTGTGGGAACAAGGCGCTGATTTTCTTGAAGAACTTTTGTCCGACAAGGAAGTGACCGCAGCGCTGCCCGAGGCGCAGATCCGCGAGAAATTCGACCTGGGCTACCACACCAAGCATGTCGACACGATTTTCAGGCGGGTGTTCGGCGAGGCTTGAGCTTTCCTTCTCCCCGTTTTCGGGGAGAAGGTGCCCGAAGGGCGGATGAGGGGCGGCGCGGACTTTGGCGGTTAAAGCTACCCATCGCTTTGTGCAGAAACGATAACCTCCCAACCTCGGCGCCGCCCCTCATTGCCCTGCCGGGCATTTCTCCCCGTAAACGGGGAGAAAGAAGCTGTGCCGATGTCAAATTAAGCCTTGCCAGGCACGGTCCTGATCACTGTGCCCCAAGGGTCCTCACGGGTCGTTTCACTGCTCACATTGTCCGAGCGCATCTCGACCCAGGCGAGACCCGATCGCGACGCGTCGCGACGACCGGCACCGGAGCTCTGCCAGGCATTGGCGCCGATGTGGTGGTGATAGCCGCCGGACGACAGAAACACCGCCTGGCCGCCATATCTGGCCATCGTGTCGAAGCCGAATTCCTGGTTCCACCAGGCTTCGGCTTCTTCAGGCCTGCCGACGCGCAGGTGAACGTGGCCGACAATGCTGTTTTCCGGCGCACCTTGCCAGCCAGCATCGCCGGCCGGCACTTCGTCGACGACGGAGGGAATGTTCAGGCGCTCGGTCGCCATGGCGATCTTGTCGCCATTCCATTTCCAGTCCTGCGGACGGCGGTCGGCGTAGATCTCGATGCCGTTGCCTTCGGGATCGGTCAGGTACAGCGCTTCGCTGACCAGATGGTCGGAAGCGCCCTCGATGGCGATCTTGTCGGCGATAGCATGGTTTATCCAGCGGCCGAGATCGGCGCGGCTGGGCAGCAGGAAAGCCGTATGGAACAGGCCGGCGCTGCGCGGATCGTCCGGCTTGGCGGAGGCATCCGGTTCGAGGACCAGCAACGGACGGCTGCCGGCGCCAAGCGTGATCGCGCCGTCGGCGCGGCTCAACTCCTGCAGGCCGACGACCCTGCGGTAATAGGCTGCGAGGCCTTCGGCATCGCGCGCCTTCAGCCCGACGCGGGCTACGCTCACCGGCGTGGTGGCGGCAAATGGCAGTTCGCTCATCATTGTCTCCGTTGCGGCCACGCTCCACGGAACTCCCAAAGCCAAGAGCCCTGCGCCGCCGATCATCCTACGTCGTGTCAGCGCCAAAATCCGGTCCTTCACGGCTGTTTCTTTCCCAACGACAAATCGTCGATCGCGATCGTTCACACAAGACAGCGAAAAGCGAACATCGTGTTCACCATTACGAGGGGCGCCCATCAGCGGTTGCATGAGATAAGCGCTCTCGCTATCTCAGCGCCATGAAAGTCAAAGACGCAGATATTCTGATCGTTCCGGGCTACACCAATTCCGGGCCCGAGCATTGGCAGACCCGCTGGCAATCGAAATTGTCGACGGCGCGGCGGGTCGAGCAGGCGGAATGGTCAAAGCCGGTGCGCGAGGACTGGACGGCGAGCGTGGCCAAAGCGGTCAATGAAGCCGAGAGGCCGGTTGTCATCGTCGCCCACTCGCTGGGGGTCGCCGCGGCGGTGCAAGCCATTCCGCGGTTCCAGAAGCCGGTCGCCGGGGCCTTTTTCGTGGCGCCGCCCGATGTCGCCAATCCAAAGATCAAGCCAAGGCACCTGATGACCTTCGGCCCCTACCCGCGCGAACCGCTGCCTTTTCCTTCGATCGTGATCGCCAGCCGTAACGACCCGTTCTGCGCCTTCGATGTCGCCGAGGACATTGCCGGCGCCTGGGGCTCGCTGTTCATCGACGCCGGCGAGACCGGGCATCTCAGCGAAGATTCAGGATTCGGCCCTTGGCCCGAAGGCTCCATGACCTTCGCCAAGTTCCTGACGGACCTGTAATATATACGGTCAAAGCCTGAACACGAAGCTGCTCGGCAGGCCATCGCGCAAGTATGCTTCACTCGAATTGTTGAGAGGAGTCGCCGCACTCGTTGTTCTGAATGAGCATTGTTTGCGTGCTTTCGCGCCATTGGCGGAGGGCGTGGTGCTGGCCAGCGGTTCGACCGCATTCGCCGCCGCTGCCGCCATAGCAGGTTCGATTCTCGTGGCCTTGCCGCTGATGGCCTTCAACAACCGCTGGGTTCAAGCGCTCGGCGCCTTGTTCGACAAAGTCGGACGCAGCAGGCCCTCCGCAGCGGCGCCCGCGGCAGCCAAGGCCTGACCACGCGACGCTTGCGGCAGCCGGTTCGGGTTCAGGATCCGATCGAATCCTTGATGCTCTTGAGCAGGGTCTTTGCGCCCAGCGAAATCAGCGCATGCTCCGAGCCAGTGGCCAGCAGACGATAACCCATCGACACGACACGACCGGCTATTGCCGGTTCGACGACATAGATCGCCGCATGCTTGCCGGCCTTGCGGGTGCGCTCGGCAACCGACGCCACCGTCTCCATCATGCTCTCCAGCGTGGAATTGACCGTAGTGCCGTTGGTCCAGGCGATCGAGAAATCCGACGGACCGAGGAAAATGCCGTCGATGCCCGGCGTGTCGAGAATGCCGTCGAGCGCGTCGAGCGCGGCGCGCGTCTCGACCATGGCGAAGGCCATGGTGCGTTGATTGGTGTCGCGCAGCCATTCGGCTTGGTCGCCTTTGCCATGGCGTGGAAAAGCATAGGTCGGACCCCACGAACGCTCGCCGAGCGGCGGATATTTCATCGCCGCTGCGAACAGCCTTGCGTCGGCCACCGAGTTCACCATCGGGGCGATGACCGCCTCGGCGCCGAAATCGAGCGCCCGGCTCGCCATGTCGAAACGGCCGACCGGTATGCGCACCAGCGCGGGTTTATTCGCGGCGAGCACCGGCACCAGACCGCGCAGGACGCTGTCCTCGTGATGGCCGCCATGCTGCATGTCCAGCGTCACGGCATCGAAGCCCTGCTTGGCGATGATCTCGACGGTCAGTGCGTCGGGCACGCCCGACCATGCGGTGACCAGCGTTTCATCGGCGGCGAGACGGGACTTCAGGGACATGGACACTTTCCTTGTTAACGATCGCAGTTTCAGCCGGAAACCATGGCAAAGGCAAAGAAAAACCGCCCGGCTGGACCGGGCGGTCGATTGGTCCAGTTATTCTGTCGCAGGCTCCGTCGCAAAACCGTGGGACACTTTTGCGGAACCAGATTCGGCCGGATCAGGTGTTCTTGATCTGCTCGATCGCTTGCGCCATCAGCTCGTCCATGGTGCGGCGGATCTGATGGTCGGACTGGTCGACGCCAGCGGCATCGAAATCCTTGCGGATCTTGCGGAACACGTCGTGGTCGCCGGCTTCCTCGATGTCGGAAACCACCACTTCCTTGGCATAGACATCGGCGTCAGCGCCCGACTTTCCGAGCTTTTCGGCGGCCCAAAGGCCGAGCGCCTTGTTGCGGCGGGCGGAGGCCTTGAACCGAAGCTCCTCGTCGAATGCGAATTTGCGTTCGAAGCCCTCTTCGCGGTCTTTCATGCTGCTCATGGCGTCCCTCCGGGTCAAATGCGATTCGTTTGCAAAAGGATATGTGTGTTGCCAAAGCACAAACCAAAAGGTCGCGGGCCGGTCAATACGCTTCGTCGCATGCTGCGCTGCGGCATTTCGGTCCCGAAAGCGGTTGATTGGGGGGATTTGCCGATTGAGCAAACGATGTGATTGGGATAGACCCGGCATTGAACCCAACCGTCGCCACACTAATTTAGGCAGACGGACAGGAACTGGTCGCTTGCCGCCTGCCCGCAAATCCAGAGAAAAATTCAGATGAAAAATCGCCGCCGCATTTATGAAGGCAAGGCCAAGATCCTCTATGAGGGACCCGAGCCGGGCACGCTGATCCAGTTCTTCAAGGACGATGCAACCGCGTTCAACAAGAAGAAGCACGAGGTCATCGACGGCAAGGGCGTGCTCAACAACCGCATTTCCGAATATATCTTCAATCACCTGAACCGCATGGGCATTCCGACGCACTTCATCCGCCGGCTCAACATGCGCGAGCAGCTGATCAAGGAAGTCGAGATCATTCCGCTCGAAGTGGTGGTGCGCAATGTCGCCGCCGGCTCGCTGTCGAAGCGCCTCGGCATCGAGGAAGGCACGGTTCTGCCGCGCTCGATCATCGAATTCTATTACAAGGCCGACGCGCTCGACGACCCGATGGTGTCGGAAGAGCATATCACCGCATTCGGCTGGGCAAGCCCGCAGGAGATCGATGACGTCATGGCGCTGGCCATCCGCGTCAACGACTTCCTCTCCGGCCTGTTCATGGGTGTCGGCATCCAGCTCGTCGACTTCAAGATCGAATGCGGGCGCCTGTTCGAAGGCGACATGATGCGCATCGTCGTCGCCGACGAGATTTCGCCGGACTCCTGCCGCCTGTGGGACGTGGCAACGCAAGACAAGCTCGACAAGGACCGTTTCCGCCGCGACATGGGCGGCCTGGTCGAAGCCTACCAGGAAGTCGCCCGCCGCCTCGGCATCATGAACGAGAACGAACCGCCGCGCCCGACCGGCCCGGTGCTTGTCGCCTCGACCGACGGCCTCAAAGGCAAGCCGCACTAACCAAGAGTTCGAACAGGAGCATGTCCAGCGTGATCAAGGCCCGCATTACCGTTACCCTCAAGAATGGCGTGCTCGACCCGCAAGGCAAGGCGATCGAACACGCGCTGTCCGGACTGGGCTTTGATGGCGTGGGCGCAGTGCGGCAGGGCAAGGTGTTCGACGTCGAGCTGGCGGAAAGCGACAAGGCCAAAGCCGAGGCAGACCTGAAAGCCATGTGCGACAAGCTGCTGGCGAACACGGTGATTGAGAATTATAGTGTGACGCTTACCTAGGGTTGTGCCGGAGGCACCGATGCCTGAAGTCACGAATGAGCTGATGTACGAGCTTCTGAAGCGCCTAGATCATCGAGTCGGTGAGCTTCATCTCATCGCCACCGAGAGCGACATGAAGAATATCTATGGCGTGCTGGCTCGTCGGGATGCCCGGCTTGAGCGCATCGAATTCCGCCTAAAGGACGCCTAAAACGGCGGCCAACTTGTATAGGCTATGCACCGCTATGAATAGCAAGAAACCTACAAAAGCCATCAGGGAAAATGTCCATGGCGGCTTTTGTATCGGCCGATGAACGGCACCGTATTTGGCGTGGATCGCCAATATTTCGGCACGAAACGCTGGATCCTTCGGTAGATCGCTGTAGTTTCTCTTAAAGTATATAATTCTAAAGAATATGATATCCACCGTGATGGCTATCCATGATCCAACAAAAAGCCACGCACTCATGACATAGACGCGAAGGAAATCGGTACTGTGACTTTGCGTGCATGCATCCACTATACTTAAATGTGCCGAAATAGACCTACGGGTGGTGGAGTCAAGCCAAAGGCCGTCATCCTTCATGGCCAACGCCAGAAAGATGAGCAGCAATACTAACGTTCCTAGCGCAAGCTTGAGATACCGCATCCTGCTTGTAGCATCAGCAATGGCTGCGACGCCAAGGGCGAACACAAATCCTAGCAGGACGAGGCAAATCGCCAGCGCATAGGCAATCTGGGCCATGATTAAATTGGCAAAGGATGAAGAGCAAAGTCCAAGATCGACTTTAAGCGAAAAAATTCTCGAAAACGCCGTAGCGAAATTGGCGTCGGCCTGAGAGAAAAACGCATAAATGAATGCCGACAAAAGCAGCACCGTCGCACCGGAAACGCCAGATGCCCAACGTTGGTCTTCGAATTTGAGTTCCCAGCCGCTCTTCAAATTTGCCTGCCCAGTTTGCAACCGCAAAATAGCTTAAAAGCCTTAACTGGCGCTTGACCCGCAAATACGCTGCCGATACGCCAGTTCCGGATATGCCTCTTGAATCAGCTGGACATGTCATGAAATCAGCCGTCGTCCTCCTTCCCGGCCTCAACCGCGACCGCGACATGATCGCGGCGCTGACCAAGATTTCGGGAAAACCGCCGGTTACGGTCTGGCAGACCGACACTGAAATCCCCGATGTCGACCTGATCGCCATCCCCGGCGGCTTCTCGTTCGGTGACTATCTGCGTTGCGGCGCGATCGCGGCGCGCATGCCGGTCATGCGGGCGGTCGCCGAAAAGGCGGCCAAGGGCGTGACGGTTATCGGCGTTTGCAACGGTTTCCAGATCCTGGTCGAGGCCGGTCTCTTGCCTGGCGCCTTGATGCGCAACACCTCGCTGAAATTCGTCTGCCGGCAGGTGAAGCTCGAAATCACCAATGCCAACACCATGTTCACCAGCCGCTACAAACCGGGCCAGATCATCCGCTCGCCGGTAGCGCATCATGACGGCAACTATTTTGCCGATGCCCGCACACTTGCGCGCCTCGAAGGCGAAGGACAGGTGGTGTTCCGTTATGCCGAGGGCACCAACCCCAACGGCTCCATCAACGACATCGCGGGCATCATCAACGACCGGGGCAATGTGCTCGGCCTGATGCCGCATCCCGAAAACCTGATCGAAGCCGCCCATGGCGGCAGCGACGGCCGTGCGCTGTTCGAGAGCGCGCTCGGCATCGCCGCTTGACGATTTCAGCCGAGAATGCGCTAAAGTTTACAAGGACATCAAGTCCATTGCTCTGGGGAGAGAGACGGTCATGAAACTCTATTCGCGGCCGTTGTCGCCCTACTCGTCGATCGTGCGGGCGCTCGCCTACGTCAAGGACGTGCCGATCAAGATCATCGCGCCGCCGCCGGGTTTTCCGATCCCTGAAGGATTTCGCGCCATCTCGCCGATGAACCGGATACCGGTGCTGATCACCGGCTCGGGTGAAACGATCGTCGAATCGGTCGTCATCGCCGAATATCTCGAGGAGCGCTTTCCCGAGCCGGCGCTGCTGCCACCCGATTCCAAGGACCGCGCACTGGTGCGCATGTTCGCGCGCATCACCGATCTCGACGTGCTGACGCCGATGATGAAGCTTTTCGAACTGCATTCCGTGCCGAAGCGCAACAGCGCCGAGATCGACGCCCAATTCGCCCGCCTGCACCATGGGCTGGCGGCGATCGAGGCGCGCATGGCGCAAGGCCCCTTCGCGCTCGGCAACGACATCAGCTTCGCCGATGCCTGGCTGACGCCAACGCGGTTCATCTTCAACAATTTCCGCGCCATGACGGGCCGCAACGACCTGCTCGACGCCTATCCCAAATTCGATGCCTATGAGCAGATCGCCCTGCAGCATCCGGCGTTGTCGCGGGTATGGGGCGAAATGACCGATGGCCTGGAGACCTTTCTGTCCGAACTCGAGATGGGTGCCGCTTGATCAAGACCAGGACGATCGCATTGGTTGCCGCGGCAGGCTTCGCCCTTGCATCTTGCCAGTCCACCCCCAAAAGCGTGCCGGTCCCGTCGGGCAAAAGTGCGGCGCTGCTGGCCATGGAGCAAGTGGCGATAGCAGCCCACAAGTGCTGGATCGCCAGCAAGGACCCGGCCTTCAAGCAATATCAGATGGCCAACGAACTGAATTCGTTCAGCGGCACGCCGCGTTTCCTTTTGGTGCCGGCCAAGCATTATGGCGGCAAGCCCCTGCTGGTCGTGCAGGCGCAAGGCAATTCAAGCCGCGTCGACGCCTTCGGACCGCTGATGAACGATCCGCTCGGCGCGCGCATCGGTTCCGACATTGCCCGCTGGCAAGCCGGCAACCCGGCTTGCGCCGCGACCGCCTGACCATGGGTCGTTTTCTGCCGGTCGCGGGTCTGATCATCGGCCTGGCCGGACTTGTCCTGCAGTTCTGCATCACCGTTCCGGCATCGATGGAAGCCGGCCGCGGTCTGCTCGGCTCGATCGTCTTCTATTTCAGCTTCTTCACCATCCTGACCAACATCGGCGCGGTGCTGGTGCACGCCTCGCTGCTGTCGCCCACCGGCTACGCATGGCTGCCTGCCTTCGCCGGGCCACGGATGCGTGCGGGTGTCGCGGTTTCGATCGCCATGGTCATGATCGTCTATGCCACGGTGCTGGCACGCCTCTGGCAGCCGCAGGGCCTGTTCCTGCTCTGCGATGTCCTGCTGCACTATGTGACGCCGGTGCTGTTCGTGCTGTGGTGGCTGATGTCGGGCGCCGACGGCAAGACGCGTTGGAGCGACATCTCCTGGTGGGTGCTCTACCCCATCGCGTATCTGATTTATGCACTGGCGCGGGCGCCGCTCGCCGGCGAGGTGCCCTACTCGTTCCTCGATGTCGCCAAGAACGGCTGGGGCAGCGTCGCCATGGCGTCTTTGGCCATCACCGGGCTGTTCCTGGTGATATGCGTCGTCGCCGTTCTCGCAGACCAGGGAGTTGCTCGCCTGCGGACCAAAACCGCCCGCTAGGGCGTCTATTCCCAGATCGGCCTGATGCCCTCGCGATGGGCGTCGCAGCGGGAGATGCCGATATCCTTGAGTTGGTCGTCTGTCATTTCCAGCAATGCCAGTCGGCTGCGCCGGCGATCCAGCAGATAGTCGATCCACCTCGCCAGCGACCTGGCCAGCCGCGCCAGACGGCTGACGAAGCCGCGCCGGCCGGACGGGCGCATAATCTGGCCCTCGGTTCTCGAATGACGTATTGTCGCGATTGTATCCATTTCTTTCTGCCAATGGTCTAAATTGCACCTTTTTTAGCGCATGGCTGATATGTATTGACTCATAATTCGGTGCAATATAGAAAATTGTCACCATGACAAATTGGCTTCCAGACCTGACCGCCGGCTCGGGCCCGCTATACCAAAGGCTTGCGGATTCCATCGAAACGGACATCGACCGTGGCGTGATCGATGCTGGCGCAAAACTGCCGCCACAGCGCGACCTCGCCTATGACATCGGCACAACGGTCGGCACGGTCGGCCGGGCGTATCAATTGTTGCGCGAACGGGGGCTGGTGAGCGGCGAAGTCGGGCGCGGAACCTATGTGGTCGGCCAGCGCGCCGATGGCGCAAAACCGGACTTCCTGGCTCCGGACGTCGGTGGTGAAGGCACACGCACTATCGACGCGCCGCGCGGCGAACTGCGTTTCGACAGCATGGCGGCGCCCGACATCGGCCAGGGCGCTGATGTCGCCGATGTCCTGTCGCGCGTGGCGCAGGACCATCCCCATGAGATATCAAGCTACACGCGCGATTTTCCCGACCGCTGGTACGAGGCCGGTGCCCGCTGGCTGTCACGCAATTCTTTCCACCCAAATGCCGACGCCGTTGTCCCGACGCTCGGCACGCTTGCCGCGGTGATGTCAGCGATCGCCGCGCTGACCACCCCTGGCGATTATGTCGCCTTCGAGCACCTCACCTATTCACAGATTTCCCGCAGCGCCAGCCTGATCGGCCGACGGACGGCGTTGGTGGCATCGGACGATGAAGGCCTCGACCCCGATGATTTCGAGCGCGTCTGCGCGCAAAAACATCCCAAGATGATCTTCCTGATGCCGACGGTGCAGAACCCGACGCTGGCGACCTTGTCGGCGGCGCGTCGCGAGGCGATCGCGCGGGTTGCGCGCGAATACAATGTCATCCTGATCGAGGACGATCTTTATGGTCATCTGACCGACGATCCGACACCGTTGCTCGCTGAATATGCCCCTGAACGCACCATTGTCGCTGGCGGCCTGTCGAAGTCGGTCGCGGCCGGCGTTCGCGGCGGCTGGCTCTCCTGTCCGCCCGCCTATCGCCACCGCATCCGTGTCGCCCACAAGATGATGACCGGCGGCATGCCCTTCCTTCTGGCGGAGGTGAATGCGCGGCTGGTGCTTTCCGGTCAGGCCAGCGATATCCGCAAGCGCAGCATCGCTGAAATTAGCGCCCGCATCGCCATCGTGCGCGAGACTTTGGCCGGCTTCGCATTCAAGTCGCACGAGAAGGTGCCCTTTGTCTGGCTTACACTGCCAGACCCGTGGCTTTCCGGCACCTTCAAGAATGCCTGCCTTGAGCACGGCGTGCTGATCAATGATGAGGACCAGTTCAAGGCCGGGCGCTCCGAGCAGGTTTTCCACGGCATCCGCTTCGGCGTTTCACAGCCGAGACAGCGCGGGGATGTCGCCGACGGCGTTGCGGTTATCCGGCGTCTCCTCGACGAGGGCCGCGCCGGCTACGACAGTTTCTCCTGAGCCGTTGCACCACGCAGGCCGGCTTGCGAAACTGCCGCTCGGAAGCCTGATCTCGGATCAGCCCTCCGCCTTGAAGTTCTTGGCTTCCTTCTTGGCCTTCTCCTTGCCGTGCTTCTCAGCCAGTTCCTTGGCTTGCCGGGGCGAAACGTCGGTGGTCTCCGCGATATGGATGGCCTCCTTATCCGAGAGGCGATTGTCGTTCTTGCCTTGCTTGTCAGCCATGGTGCGGGTCTCCTCAGTGGTTGAGACCCTAACGGCGGGACACCCTTAGCGTTCCCAAGGTTGCTTTCTGTCTTTTTCCTCGATCAACGGGTGTATCGGCCGCAAAGCTTGCGATAAGAGGGGACTCAAAATCCCCGCTCCCATGGACATCAACCGCCGCCCATGACCATTTCCAATTCCGTGCCGATCACCCCAGAGCTCATTGCCGCGCATGGGCTGAAGCCCGACGAGTATCAGCGCATCCTCGATCTTGTCGGACGCGAGCCGAGCTTTACGGAGCTCGGCATCTTCTCGGCGATGTGGAACGAGCATTGTTCGTACAAATCCTCGAAGAAATGGTTGCGCACGCTGCCGACCACCGGGCCGCAGGTCATCCAGGGCCCAGGCGAAAACGCCGGCGTGGTCGACATTGGTGACGGCGACTGCGTCGTCTTCAAGATGGAGAGTCACAACCACCCCTCCTACATCGAGCCCTACCAGGGTGCGGCGACCGGCGTCGGCGGCATCTTGCGCGACGTCTTCACCATGGGCGCGCGTCCGATCGCGGCAATGAACGCGCTGCGTTTCGGCGCACCCGATCATCCCAAGACCAGGCACCTCGTCTCAGGCGTGGTTTCCGGCGTCGGCGGCTACGGCAACGCCTTCGGCGTGCCGACGGTCGGCGGCGAGGTCAATTTCGACGCCCGCTACAACGGCAACATCCTGGTCAACGCCTTTGCAGCGGGCCTGGCCAAGACCGATGCGATCTTCCTGTCGGAGGCCAAGGGCGTCGGCCTGCCGGTCGTCTATCTCGGCGCCAAGACCGGCCGCGACGGCGTCGGCGGCGCCACCATGGCCTCGGCCGAATTCGACGACAAGATCGACGAGAAGCGCCCGACCGTGCAGGTCGGCGATCCCTTCACCGAGAAATGCCTGCTGGAGGCTAGCCTTGAACTGATGGCCTCGGGCGCGGTTATCGCCATCCAGGACATGGGCGCGGCCGGCCTCACCTGCTCGGCGGTCGAGATGGGCGCCAAGGGCGACCTCGGCATCGAGCTCGATCTCGACAAGGTGCCGGTGCGCGAGGAGCGCATGAGCGCCTACGAGATGATGCTGTCGGAAAGCCAGGAGCGCATGCTGATGGTGCTGCGCCCCGAGAAGGAAAAGGAAGCCGAGGCGATCTTCCACAAATGGGGGCTCGACTTCGCCATCGTCGGCAAGACCACCGACGACCTGCGCTTCCGTGTGCTGCACCAGGGCAACCAGGTCGCCGACCTGCCGATCAAGGATCTCGGCGACAAGGCTCCGGAGTACGACCGGCCGTGGGTCGAGCCGAAGAAGCCGGCGCCGCTTGCCGCCGACGACATTCCGCAGGCCGACGTTGCCGATGCGCTGCTGAAGCTGCTCGGCGGACCGGATCTCTCCTCGCGCCGCTGGGTGTGGGAGCAATACGACACGCTGATCCAGGGCAACTCGCTGCAGCTTCCCGGCGGCGATGCCGGCGTGGTGCGCGTCGAGGGCCATCCGACCAAGGCACTCGCCTTCTCCTCCGATGTCACGCCGCGCTATTGCGAGGCCGACCCTTATGAAGGCGGCAAGCAGGCAGTGGCCGAATGCTGGCGCAACCTGACCGCCACAGGCGCCTTGCCGCTCGCCGCCACCGACAATCTCAATTTCGGCAATCCGGAACGGCCCGAGATCATGGGCCAGCTGGTCGGCGCGGTGAAAGGCATCGGCGATGCCTGCCGCGCGCTCGGCTTCCCGATCGTGTCGGGCAATGTCTCGCTCTACAACGAGACCAACGGCCGGGGCATCCTGCCGACACCGACCATTGGCGGCGTCGGCCTGATCGCCGACTGGTCGAAAATGGTGCGAACGGGCTTTGTCGCCGAATCTCAGATGATCCTTCTGGTCGGCGCACCCGCCTCCTGGGGAACGCATCTTGGCCAATCGGTCTATCTCAGGGACATCCACGGCCGTTCCGACGGTCCGCCGCCGCCGGTCGACCTCGAGCACGAGAAGCGCGTCGGCGACCATGTGCGCTCGCTGATCGCGTCCGGCATCGTCACCGCGGCGCATGACGTTTCCGATGGCGGCATCGCGGTCGCCTTGGCCGAGATGGCGATGGCGTCGGGCATAGGCGCAACCGTTCCCGGCCTCGTCGGCACCGATCCCATTCCCGTCTGGTTCGGCGAGGACCAAGGGCGCTACCTCCTGACGCTGTCGATCGATCCACATGGCGATGAATGGGATGCCATCCGCAAGCAACAGGGCGAACTCGGCATCTTCGCGCCGTGGATCGGCTCGACCGGCGGCAAGACGCTGAAGCTCGGCGATGCCAGGGCGATCCCTGTCAGCGATCTGACCGCCGCTCACGAAGGCTGGTTCCCGCGCTTCATGGATCAGGCCAGTTGAGCAGACTGGCTGCCCGGGCGCTGCTCGCAGTCGTTTTCTGGCCGTCGCTGTTCTTCTTCTGGTGCCTCGGGCCGTTCGTCTTCTTCCTGCTATCGACGACCTCCAGCGAGGTTTGCCCCAGGCTGGAAACGCGCGCCGAGTTCCTCGCGGCGGCCAATGGCACGCTTCCGATGCTGGTGCTGCAGAACCTCATCTATGCGGTTCCGCTCATCTGCCTGGTGCTGTGGAGCCGGCTCTTGCCGGACCAGGCGCGGACCAGGCGCGCCGTCACCTGCCTCAAGCTTTTCGCCGTAGCGGCCATCCTCGGGGCGCTGTGGGAGTACGGCTCTTCGCTGGTCTGCGATGGCTACGGCCAGCCGTTCTTCTCGCCCGCCTGGCGGATGACCAGCTATCTGCCGATTGCCAACCTGGCGGTCAACATCCCGCTCTATGTGCTGGTCTTCAGCCTCGGTCGCACCTTCTCGATGCGCGAAGACGATCCTCCAGTCGATGCGGTCCATCCGGATGAGAATGCGCCGTAGGCCACAATCGCGACGGTGCTGGACGTAACGGCTTCAATCCCGGCCGGAAAGGCTTTAGGTTTATCCCGACTCTCATCGCACCGGCAGCCACGCCGCCGCCCGCCCGAAAACAGGAATTTCTTTCATGGCAATGGACGCCCACGACATCGAAAAACTGATCAAGGACGGCATTCCGGACGCAAAAGTGACGATCCGCGACCTCGCCGGCGACGGCGACCACTACGCGGCCGAGGTCGTGGCCGAAAGCTTTCGGGGAAAGAGCCGCGTCCAGCAGCATCAGATGGTCTATGACGCGCTGAGGGGGAATATGGGCGGCGTGCTGCACGCGCTGGCGCTGCAGACCAGCGTTCCCGACTGAGGCATACAGCCTCAGACCCGCTTGGCCCAAAACAACCCATCCTTTGCGCCATTTGGCCGATGGCTTGGCTAAACTCTTGTTTCGGGCAACCTATGGGTTTATTTGAAAGGCATGCTTCGAGCCTGACTCCCACAGGCGTGAAAGGATATTCCATGAGCGGTATCAACGACTACATCGACAACGAAGTGAAGGGCAACGACGTCGTCCTTTTCATGAAGGGCACGCCCGGTTTCCCGCAGTGCGGGTTTTCCGGCCAGGTCGTCCAGATCCTCGACTATATTGGCGCCGATTACAAAGGCGTGAATGTTCTGGACTCGGCCGAACTGCGCCAGGGCATCAAGGACTATTCCAACTGGCCGACCATCCCGCAGCTCTACGTCAAGGGCGAGTTCGTGGGCGGCTGCGACATCATCCGCGAGATGTTCCAGGCCGGCGAGTTGCAGACCTTCCTGGTCGAAAAAGGCGTGAGCGTCAAAGGCGCCGCCTGATTCCAGTCTTTGGGCATGTCGCTGTCGACATGCCTGACTTCTGTTTGTGGGCACCGGGGCGGCCCCACCTCGGCAATTTTACGTCCCTGATGTCGGGCCCCCCTGATATCGGGACCCCCTGATATCGGGACCAGGACGAGCCAATGCGCCGGCCCGCCGGCGCGTTTTCGTTTTTAGAGATCGGACTTGCCGTGGACCAGCAATCGATAGCGCCGCAATCGGCAAGCAAACTGTCTATTCCGCGCTGGGAATTCATCGCGCTGTGCGCGGCGCTGATGGCGCTGAATTCGCTGGCCATCGACATCATGCTGCCCGCGCTGCAGCAGATCGGCGCCTCGCTCGGCGTCGAGAACGAAAACCACCGGCAATATGTCGTGGTCGCCTATATGCTCGGCTTCGGCGGCGGCCAACTTTTCTTCGGGCCGATCTCGGACCGGTTCGGGCGTCGCGCGCCATTGGTCGCCGGCTTGATCATCTACGTGGCGGCGGCGGGCGCGGCAGCCATCGCACCCAGCTTTGAAACACTTTTGCTATGCCGCGTCGTGCAAGGCGTCGGGGCCGCGGCTACCCGCGTTATCGCCGTCTCGATCGTGCGCGATACATTCGAAGGCCGACGCATGGCCGAGGTGATGTCGCTGATCTTCATGGTGTTCATGGCGATACCGGTCATTGCGCCGGGGATCGGCCAGTTCATCATGCTGTTTGCCACCTGGCATTGGATCTTCATCACCATGGCCGTCGGGGCGCTGCTGGTGTCGGCGTGGTCACTGCTGCGCCTGCCTGAAACGCTGCGTCCCGAACATCGCAGGCCGCTGACGGCATCATCCATCCTTGGCGGCTTCCGCATCGTGCTCACCAACCGCGTCGCGCTCTGCTATGCCTTCGCCAGCACCTTCATCTTCGCCGCCATGTTCGGCTTCATCGCCTCGGCGCAGCAGATCTATGTCGACATATTCAATGTCGGCGAGATGTTCCCGCTCATCTTCGCCGGGGTTGCGGGCGTGCTCGCCTTCTCGAACTTCCTGAACTCGCGCCTCGTCGGCCGCATCGGCATGCGCCGCCTGTCGCAAAGCGCGCTGCTGCTGTTCTTGACCATCAGTCTCGCATGGCTGGTCGTGTCGCTGGAATTGAAGATGCCGCTGTGGCTGTTCGTTACCTTTTTTGCCGCCGCCATGCTGCCGTTCGGTGCGCTCGGCGCCAATTTCAATGCGTTGGCCATGGAGCCGCTCGGGCAACTGGCCGGCACGGCGTCATCGATCCTGGGTTTCATGCAGACTTTTCTCGGCGGCATTCTCGGCACGTTGATCGGCCAGGCGTTCAACGGCACGGTAACGCCGCTTGCCGCCGGCTTCTGCAGCGTTTCGGTCGCAGCGCTGCTGATGATCCTCATCGCCGAGCGCGGCAAGATGTTCCAGCCGCACAACCCGCCGGTTTCAGGGCACGTTACCGACCTGCATTAGCCTGGTCCAACCCTTGGTGGGACGCTGACATTGGTCGGCCTTCGCTATCGTCGTCGTATTGCGCTCAGCCGAGTTCCTGGGCGAGTCCGATGAGAAGCCCTCCAGGCCCGCGGATGTAGCAGAGCCGATACACGTCCTTATACTGGACGACTTCGCCTACGAGCCGCGCGCCGTGCTTGCGGAGCCTTTCAAGCGTCTCGTCGAGGTCGTCCACGGCGAACATGGCGCGGAGGTAGCCCAGGGCGTTGACCGGGGCGTTGCGGTGATCCGCGACGACAGGCGGCGCGAGGAAGCGGGAAAGTTCGAGCCGGCTGTGGCCGTCCGGCGTGCGCATCATGGCGATTTCGACATGCTGATCGCCCAGTCCAGTGACACGCCCGGCCCATTCTCCTTCGATCGCGGCCCGCCCTTCGAGCTCAAGGCCGAGCTCGCGAAAGAAATCGATCGTCTCTTCGAGGTCATCGACGACGATTCCTATGTTGTCCATCCGCTTGAGCGCCATGCGTCCAATCTACAAGGTACCGTCGAGGCCGCAACTCATAAAACTGCCCCAAAACCGCCGCGCACCCTAGGATGCACCTTCAAGAGTTGCCGTGAAGCGAGGGGTTAGCATACGCCCGGCGATTGCCCCGCCCATGCTGTCCGAAAAGGGCAGTGGCAAGGCATCATCGAGAGCCTTGAGGATGGAAGCCACGAAGGCCCGGCTAAGCTGGGCGTCAGCCCCGAGATCGGAATAGGTGGCCCGAGGCTTGCCGATCAGTGTGCCGTTTCGGCGAAGCGAGAATTGCAATGTCAGGGACATGCCGGCGGTTCCAGCCGGCGGCTTCCAACACGCGAAGATAGCCTCGGACATTTCCTCGATGGTGTCGATGGGATCAGGGCTGCGGCAGCCGCGTTGCCCTGCCCCGGCCTCATTGGAGCCCGCAAACAAGGCGATGGCCGCCACGACCATCGCACACAATATTCGCCGGGTCTTTGGGTTTGCAGGTGGTCGCATCAGTCTTCGCCGGTAAAAGCCGGCGGCCCGGTCGCCGCCTGCGGAAAATCTACCTCTATTGCGACCACAGTTCGCGGCGCAATTCCTGCCAGCTTTCCCGGTCCGGCGCGACCAGCAGACCGCCGCCGACATGCGACGGCAGATAGGGTGTGCCGTCAAACCGCGCGGCATGGCCGCCGGCCTCGGCATGGATCAGCACGCCGGCCAGATGATCCCAGGGCATCAGCTTGTTGTAGACGACGAAATGGCCGTGGCCGCTGGCCAGCAAGCGATATTCGTGGGCGGCACAGCGGTAATTGAACTGCGACAGCGTTTTGGTCTGGTTGCAGGCCAGCCGCGTGCGGTCGGGCTCGGCCATGTATTGCCAGGAGACCGCGCCGGTCATCTCAGAGATCGATACGCTCGCGGCAACCCGCACTGTCTCCAGCGTGCCATGCGCATGACGGATATGGCTGCCGGCCCCCCTGGCGCCGATCAGCCAGTCCTTGCCGACCGGATCGTGGATGATGCCGGCGACCGTCTCGCCCTTGACCACCACGCCAAGCATGACGCCGAACAGCGGCACGCCGGAAGCGAAGTTGAAGGTGCCGTCGACCGGGTCGATGACGAAAGCAAGATCGGCGTTGCCCAGACCGTCGAGCAGTGCCGGATTGTCGGAACAGGCCTCCTCGCCGACGACCATGGCGCCGGGATAGCGTTGGCGAAGCCTGGCGGTGATCAGCCGTTCGGCATTGACGTCCGCTTCCGTCACCAGGTCGGCGGCGGAAGTCTTCTGCCTGACGTCGCCATCGCCCAGCCGGCGAAAGCGGGGCATGATTTCGGTGTCGGCTGCTTCAGCCAGCAGGCTGGCCAGCCAGTCGATCGCGGTATCGTCAAATGTCATCGGCTTGCCTGTGGGTTTCGTTGAGGGCTGCAAAATCAAACAGTTTCCGGTCGAGCAGATGCGACGGCCTGGAGTTGGAGAGCGCACGCAGCATGGTGTCCTTGCGGCCAGGCATGCGCTTTTCGATGTCGTCCAGCATCGCCTTCATGGCATTGCGCTGGAGGCCCTCCTGGCTGCCGCAGAGGTCGCAGGGAATGATCGGGAACCGCATGGCGGCAGCGAATTTTTCGAGGTCGATCTCGGCGCAGTAGCTCAACGGCCGCAAAACCATGACGTCGCCGTCGTCGTTGAGCAGCTTTGGCGGCATGGCGGCGAGCCTGCCGCCATGGAACAGATTCATGAAGAAGGTCTCGAGGATATCCTCGCGGTGGTGGCCAAGCACCAGGGCCGAACACCCCTCCTCGCGCGCGATCCGGTAGAGATGGCCGCGGCGCAGCCGCGAGCACAGCGAGCAATAGGTGCTGCCCTGCGGCAGCTTGTCGGTGACGACCGAATAGGTGTCCTGGTATTCGATCCGATGCGCGATGCCGTTGGCGTTGAGATAATCCGGCAGGATGTGCTTGGGAAAATTCGGCTGGCCCTGGTCGAGATTGCAAGCCAGCAAGTCGACCTGCAGCAGCCCGCGCCATTTGAGATCCAGCAGCACGGCAAGCAGGCCGTAGGAATCCTTGCCGCCCGACAGCGCGACCAGCCAGCGCTCGCCGGGCCTGACCATGGAGAAATCCTCGATCGCCTGGCGGGTCAGCCGCAGCAGCCGCTTGCGCAGCTTGTTGAACTCGACCGAGGACGGCACATCGGCGAACAGCGGATGGAAACCACCTTCGGCGATCGGTTCAAGCGTTTCGATGTCTGGCTGCATGTTCATGGCGCGACGGCCCCGTATGTGACTACCGACCGGATTAGCGCATCGGCCGGAAAACCGAAACGGCAAAGCGGATGCACGAAACAAAAAGGCCGCCTCGAGGGCGGCCTTTCCGATATCGCAGAAAAGCGTTCGCTTAGCGCGAATAGAATTCGACGACCAGGTTCGGCTCCATCTGCACGGCGAACGGAACGTCCGCCAGGCCGGGGATGCGCGAGAAGGTCGCGACCATCTTGTTGTGATCGGCTTCGATGTAGTCCGGAACGTCGCGCTCGGCGAGACCGACCGATTCCAGGACGATCACGAGCTGCTTCGACTTTTCACGCACTTCGACGACGTCGCCCGGCTTGCAGCGGTACGAACCGATGTTGACGCGCTTGCCGTTGACGTTGACGTGGCCGTGGTTGACGAACTGACGGGCGGCGAAAATGGTCGGCACGAACTTGGCACGGTAGACGACCGCGTCGAGACGCGACTCGAGCAGGCCGATCAGGTTCTCCGAGGTGTCGCCCTTGCGGCGGTCGGCCTCTTCATAGACCTTGCGGAACTGCTTTTCCGAAACGTCGCCATAGTGACCCTTCAGCTTCTGCTTGGCGCGCAGCTGCAGGCCGAAGTCGGAAAGCTTGCCCTTGCGGCGCTGGCCGTGCTGGCCGGGGCCGTATTCACGCTTGTTGACCGGGGACTTCGGGCGGCCCCAGATATTTTCGCCGAGACGGCGGTCGATCTTGTATTTCGCGGATTCGCGCTTGCTCATCGCATTCCCTTTTCAAAAACAACACACCCGGCACCTCATGGTCCGGGTGAAGGAAACGCGCCCTCCTCTGGCCTCCGTTTTCGAGGCCTGACAGGGTTTTCCCACGCAACGCGGCGGAAAGCCCACGGGACACGTCAGTTCAAACAAGACCAGAAACAACCAGGGTCGCCGACCTTGCGCATACAAAACAAACACCGGACATCGCTGCCCGGCGTTGGCGGCTGGTTAAACCGAGATTTAACCGATGTCAAGCTTGTGAGTGGCGCGGCGTAACACAACCTTATACCGTCCGGGACGTAGATGCGATGCCGGTTGTGGCGGGAGGTTTGCGCCAACGGCACCAGGAAGCGACTGGAGCTAGAGGAGTCCAATGAGCATGAAGAAGTTCTTCCTTACCTTGGCCGGTGCCGCGGTATTGGCCGGGTCGATGGCGGTTGCGCCGGAGCCGGCGATGGCCCGTCATTGGCACGGGCACAAGCAGGTCTGCCGCGTTATCGTCAAGAAAAGGGTGGTATGGCGGCACGGCCATCGCCGGGTGATCGTACAGAGGGTGAGGCGCTGCCACCGCTGGTAAGCTGCCCAATGCAACAATCCAAGGCCAGCGAACCGTCGCTGGCCTTTTCATTCAATAGTCAGGCTGGCTCGAAGCGCTCAATCCTTGGATTTTTTCTCCGGCAGTCCCTTGCGCTTCGTCTCGGCGAATTCCTCAAGCTGCTTTTCGCTCATCGATTTATACATGCCCTTGGAAGCGCCCTGGAGTTCGCTCTTTTTCGTCTCTCCGCGCTTGGCCGACAGGGCAGCGCCGGCGGCTTTCTGCTGGGCTTTCGAGGTGGCTGGCATGGCCGTTTCTCCTTTGCTGTCAGGAGAAACGCCCGCGCCTCGGCGGCGGTTCCGTCGCCAGCGGCGCCCAGTTCCCGCCTTCCCGTGTCCGGAGCGCCAGTGTAGGACTGCGGCATGAAATCACTGACCGATCCCTCACAAGCACTCTCCACGGGCTTAACGAAAATCCGCACCGAATTCCACGTGCCGGATGGATTTCCGGCAGTCGTAATGGCCGCCGCTGAGGTGGCGGCCAAACGCGTGCCCAGCCAGCACACCGATCGAACAGCGATGCCCTTCGTCACGCTCGATCCGGCAAGCTCCACCGATCTTGATCAGGCGTTTTCAATCGAGGCGAGCGGCGGCGATCTGCTGCTGCATTATGCCATTGCCGACGTAGCCTGGTTCGTCGAGGACGGCGACGCGATCGATCTCGACGCCTGGACGCGGGGCGAGACGCTTTACCTCCCGGACGGCAAGGCCGGGCTCTACCCGCCGGCACTCGCCGAAGGCGCAGCGAGCCTGCTGCCGGATGGACCGCGACCGGCGGTCGTCTTCACCGTCCGGGTCGCCGAGGATGGTCTGGTGAAATTGGACGGCGCGGAGCGGGCAATCATTCAAAGCCGCGCCAAGCTCGCCTATGACAGCGTGCAGGCCTCCGATCTTCCGGCCGGCTTCGCCGAAATGGCACGGCGCATGGCGATGAACGAGAAGCGGCGTGGCGCGTCCCGCGTCGACCCGCCCGAGCAGGAGGTGGAAAGGCTCGCCGACGGCACGTTCCGGCTTTCGTTCAGGCCGCTGCTGCAATCCGAGCAAGACAACGCCGCGCTTTCCCTGGCCGCCAACATGGCGATTGCCGACGCCATGCTTGCGCACCATACCGGCTTGTTCCGTGTGATGTCGGAGCCGGATGCTTCCAAGGTGCAAAGACTGCGCAACGCGGCACTGGCTCTGGGGCTGTCCTGGCCGGCCTCTACCAGCTTGCACGACTACCAGCGAACCCTTGACCCGGCCGATCCGCAACAGGCGGCGCTGATGCTGGAAATCCGCCATGCGAGCCCCGGCGCGTCTTACCAACCCTATCAGGAAGGTGTCGTCCCCTGGCATGAGGCGATGGCGGCGACCTATGCCCATGCAACCGCGCCGCTCAGGCGACTGGCAGATCGCTACGTCGTGCGCTGCGTGCTGGCAATCGCCAACGGCCAGCCCGCACCGCAGGCCGTCACCGATGCGTTCACCAGATTGCCGAAAGTGATGGGACGGGCGGGTGCCCGCGCTTCGCAGATCAACCATGCGGCCATCGACCTTGCCGAGGCGGTGATGCTCAGGGGACGCGAGGGAGAGACGTTCAAGGCCGTCGTGACCGACGTCAACCATGGGGTGCGCGTCCAGCTTGCCGACATGCCTATCGTTGCCAACCTGAACGCGACCGGGGTCAGACAGGGTGACGGCCTAACGCTAAGGCTAGTCCTGGCCGATCCGGATCAACGCCGAATCGTGTTCGAACCTGCCTGAACAGCGGACGCTTCCGCCACCAGTCCAAAGCCCTGCATCAGCCGGCTGACGGCGAAATCCGCCTTGCCAGACGTGAAGACGGCGATATCAGGCTCGCCTTGCGGCAGCGCCCCATCGACAGGCGGCAGAAGGGAAAGCGCCCGCCGCGCGATCGCTTCGGCCGGATCGATCCAGTCGACTGGCCAGGGCGCGGTCTTGCGCATGCGATTGACCAGGAATGGATAATGGGTGCAAGCCAGCACGACGATGTCGGTCCTGCGCCCGTCATGCTCCATGAAACAGGGGGTGATCTCGGCGCGCACGGCCTCCTCGTCGACGAAGCCCTCGCGCATATAGGCTTCGGCAAGCCCCGCCAGCCTGTCGCTGCCGACCAGGCGGACATGGCATTTCTGCGCCCACTTGCTGATCAGGTCGCGCGTGTATTGCCGCTTGACCGTGCCCGGCGTCGCCAGCACCGAGACCAGGCCCGAGCGCGTGCGCTCGGCCGCCGGCTTGACCGCCGGAACAGTGCCGACAAAGGGATGGCCGGGAAATCTGTCGCGCAGCGCATCGATGACCAGCGTCGAGGCAGTGTTGCAGGCGATGACCGAAATGACCGGCGAAAACCGGTCGAGCAGCCTGGCGAACAGTTCCAGTATATGGGTGCGCAGCGCCGGTTCTTCCCACGCGCCGAAAGGAAAGGCCGCATCGTCGGCGACATAGACGAAGCGCCGGTCCGGCATCAGCACGCGCGCCTCGCGCAACACGGTCAGGCCGCCAACGCCGGAATCGAACATCAGGATCGGCTGGTCAGTCATTGTCGGTTCCCTTGCCGCCGAGCGGCGGCGTGTCCGTGTCATCGCCGTTGGCGTCCGGCGCATGGCCAGCCGTATCCGCCTTGCGGGCACGCGCGGCCGCCGCGGGCAACCGCCGTGGATCGTCGCCCGGCGAACCATCGCCGCGCGGCATTGCCGGTGAGAACCTGTCGAGCGACGAGATAATGCCGCGCAGCACTTTCAGCTCCGGCTCGGCAAAGCCGGCGCGCGTCAGCACGGCGCGCAGATTGTCGACCATCTTCGGCTTCTTCGGCGCCGGCCGGAAATAGCCGCGCGCCTCGAGCGCGCCTTCGAGATAGGCGAACAGGCCGTGCAGCTCTTCCTTGCTGGCCGGCTTCATGTCCGGACCGGAGAAATTCGTCCTGGTCTCGTCCTCAAGGCCGGACTTCATCCACTCGTAAGACATCAGAAGCGCTGCCTGGGCGATGTTGAGCGAGGAGAAGTCGGGATCGACCGGGAAGGTGACGATCTCGTCGGCGAGGCCGACCTCGTCATTGTAGAGACCGAAGCGCTCGCGGCCGAACAGGATGCCGGTGCGCTGACCCATTCCGTGACGCGCCCGCAGCACCCTGCCCGCTTCGACCGGGCCGCGCACGGTCTTGAAGCCGTCGCGTTGCCTCGCAGTGGTGGCGAAAACGAAATTGAGGTCGGCAAGTGCCGAGGCGAGGTCGTCGAACACCTTGACCGCATCGATGACATGATCTGCACGGCTGGCGGCCGCGCGTGCCTTTTCGCTCGGCCAGCCGTCGCGCGGGTTGACCAGGCGCAGCTCGGAGAGGCCGAAATTGGCCATGGCGCGAGCGACCATGCCGATGTTCTCGCCAAGCTGCGGCTCGACGAGGATGATGGCCGGACCGGCTGCTGAAGCGTTATCGGGATCTTTGGTGATGGGCATGATTGTCAATGAACTGCTGTTTGCGGCATTTCAGCGTCCCCTGCCATATTCGGCGGCGAAAATGAAGCATTCGCAAATGATCGCGGCGGCAGCCCCGCATTCGTGACCGATCGCCGTTTGCGCGGCCAAAAGCGCTTTGATATACGGGCGGCATCCCCCGGCCGAATGCCACACGGGCAAGGCCGTCCCATTCCCAGCAACGAGGCATTCTTTCCATGGCGAAGATCAAGGTGGCGAACCCGGTCGTCGAACTCGACGGCGACGAGATGACCCGCATCATCTGGCAGTTCATCAAGGACAAGCTGATCCACCCTTATCTCGACCTCAAGCTTGAATATTACGACCTCGGTGTCGAGCATCGCGACGCCACCAACGACCAGGTGACGATCGATTCGGCCAACGCCATCAAGAAATACGGTGTCGGCGTGAAATGCGCGACGATCACCCCCGACGAGCAGCGCGTCGAGGAATTCAAGCTGAAGAAGATGTGGAAGTCGCCGAACGGCACCATCCGCAACATCCTCGGCGGCACGATCTTCCGCGAGCCGATCATCATGAAGAACGTACCGCGCCTGGTACCCGGCTGGACCAAGCCGATCATCGTCGGCCGTCACGCCTTCGGCGACCAGTACCGCGCCACCGATTTCCGCTTCCCCGGCAAGGGCAAGCTGACCATCAAGTTCGTCGGCGAGGACGGCCAGGTGATCGAGCACGATGTCTACGATGCGCCCGGCGCCGGCGTCGCCATGGCCATGTACAATCTCGACGAATCCATCCGCGAGTTCGCCCGCGCCTCGCTGAACTACGGCCTGCTGCGCAACTATCCGGTCTACCTGTCGACCAAGAACACCATCCTCAAGGCCTATGACGGCCGCTTCAAGGACATCTTCCAGGAAGTCTACGAGGCCGAATTCGAGGCCGAGTTCAAGTCGAAGAAGCTGTGGTACGAACACCGCCTGATCGACGACATGGTGGCCTCCGCCCTGAAATGGTCGGGCGGCTATGTCTGGGCCTGCAAGAACTACGATGGCGACGTCCAGTCCGACACGGTGGCGCAAGGCTTCGGGTCGCTCGGCCTGATGACCTCGGTGCTGATGACGCCGGACGGCAAGACGGTGGAAGCCGAAGCCGCGCACGGCACCGTCACCCGCCACTATCGCCAGCACCAGAAGGGCGAGGAAACCTCGACCAACTCGATCGCCTCGATCTTCGCCTGGACGCGTGGCCTGGCCCACCGTGCCAAGCTCGACGACAATGCCGAATTGAAGCGGTTTGCCGACACGCTGGAGAAGGTCTGCATCCAGACCGTCGAGTCCGGTTTCATGACCAAGGACCTGTCGCTCTTGATCGGCCCCGACCAGCCATGGCTCTCGACCACCGGCTTCCTCGACAAGATCGACGAGAATTTGCAGAAGGCAATGGCGTAAATACCGGCAGTCTGGATGCGAAGGCTCCGAAAGGGGCTTTCGCTTTTTAGACCACCGAGAGCGAAAGCATGATCAAGCCAATCCTGTACGGCGCGGATTACAGCGTCTATGTGCGCATCGCCCGGATGGCGCTGCAGGAGAAAGGCGTCGACCACGAACTCGTGCCGGTCGATATCTTCGCCGCCGAGGGCATCCCAGCCTGGTATCTCGAGCACCATCCTTTCGGCCGCATCCCGGCTTTCGAGCATGACGGGTTTCGCGTTTTCGAGACCAATGCGATTGCCCGCTATATCGACGAGGCCTTCGACGGACCGGCGCTGCAGCCTGCCGACGCGCGCAGCCGCGCCAGGATGGGCCAGATCATCGGCATGCTCGACGCCTATGCCTACCGGTCAATGGTCTGGGATGTCGCCGTCGAGCGACTGAAAAAGGAAGCGGCGGATGAGGCGTTGATCGCCGGCGGCCTGCGGCAAGCGGAGACGGTGCTCAACGTGCTGACCTCGCTGACGACTGAGGGACCATGGTTGCTCGGCGAGCGGCTGACACTGGCCGACTTGCACGCGGCGCCGATCATTGCCTATTTCGTCAAGGTCAGCGAGGGGCAAAAGCTGCTGGCGCGGTTCGCGGATATCCGGGACTGGTATGCGCGCATTGCGGCGTGGCCGAGCTTCGTTCGGACTGAAAAAGTCGGCTGACAAGTGTTGAGACGTCTGCGGGACAATGCCCCCCTCTGTCCTGCCGGACATCTCCCCCACTTGGGGAGAGATTGGCAGCGTCCGCTGGCGCGCCTATTCCGGCGCGGTGTTTCCACGTGGGAGATTGGCGAAAGCCGATGCGACGTCCGATCTCCCCACTCGTGGGGGAGATGTCCGGCAGGACAGAGGGGGGCGCTGTCCCTCCAACCATTGCAATAAATTCAGCCCACTTGCCTACACCGCTTCGAGTGCCGCCCTTACCGCCGCAATCGCATCGCCGGCCTTGGACGCATCCGGGCCTCCGGCTTGGGCCATGTCGGGCCGGCCGCCACCGCCCTGCCCGCCCAACGCGGCGGAGGCGACGCGGACGAGGTCGACGGCGCTGAAGCGGCCAACGAGGTCGTCGGTGACGGCGACCACGACGCTGGCCTTGTTGTCCTCGCCGGCGCCGACGAAGACGACGACGCCGGAGCCGAGCGATGTCTTGCCGGCATCGGCCAGCGGCTTCAGGTCCTTCGGCGACACACCGGAGACCATCTTGCCGAGGAAGCCGACACCCGCGACCGTTTCGTTTTCAGAGGGCGCGCCGGCCGCGGCACCGCCGCCCAGCGCCAGCTTCTTGCGCGCTTCGGTCAGTTCCTTCTCGAGCTTCTTGCGCTCTTCGAGCAGCGTCTCGACGCGCGCCGGTACATCGGCCGGCGAAATCTTCAACACGGCTGCCGTCGCCTTCAAACGCCTGTCCTGCTCGTCGAGATGTTTGCGCGCGGCTTCGCCTGTCAATGCCTCGATGCGGCGCACGCCGGCGGCGACGGCGCTGTCCGACACGACACGCACCAAGCCGATATCGCCGGTCGCCCGGACATGGGTGCCGCCACAGAG
This sequence comes from Mesorhizobium opportunistum WSM2075, assembly GCF_000176035.2. Lineage (NCBI taxonomy): Bacteria > Pseudomonadati > Pseudomonadota > Alphaproteobacteria > Hyphomicrobiales > Phyllobacteriaceae > Mesorhizobium > Mesorhizobium opportunistum. The sequence continues at coordinate 4,928,328 of NC_015675.1, forward strand.
TTCGACCGAATAGGGCCGGTTGGCCTTGGCGCCGTGCACACCGGTGCCCATCGAGACGACGCGCACCTCGTCACCGTATTTCTCGCCGAACAGCGCCATGGCGCCCTCGGCTATGGCGTCGTCGACGGATATCAGGCGCGTGGTCACCGGGCCGTTCTGGACGACGATCTCGTTGGCCATGCGCTCGACCTCTTCGAGGTCCTCCGGTGAAATCGGCTTGTTGTGCGAGATGTCAAAACGCAGGCGTTCGGGCGCGACAAGCGAACCCTTCTGCGCGACATGGGTGCCCAGCACCTCGCGCAGCGCCTCGTGGATCAGGTGCGTCGCGGAGTGGTTGGCACGCAGCCTGGACCGGCGCGCGTGATCCACCTTGAGTTCAACGGCGGCGCCTACCTTGACGGTGCCGCTCGCCACCGTGCCGAGATGCACGAACAGCCCGTCGGCCTTTTTCTGCGTGTCGGAGATCTCGATCGAAAACCCTTCGCCGGAGATGATGCCGGTGTCGCCCATCTGGCCGCCGGACTCGCCATAGAACGGCGTCTGGTTGACGACCACCGCAACGGCGTCGCCCTTGCCGGCGCTGTCGACGGTCTTGCCGTCCTTGACCAGCGCTTGGACGAGGCCTTCCGCCTGCTCGGTTTCGTAGCCGAGGAACTCGGTAGCGCCGGTCTTTTCACGCACGGAGAACCAGACTGTCTCGGTCGCGGCCTCGCCGGATCCGGTCCAATGCTTGCGGGCCTCGGCCTTCTGCTGTTCCATCGCATTGGTGAAGCCGGCAAGGTCGACCGAGATGCTGCGCTGGCGCAGCGCATCCTGCGTCAGGTCGAGCGGGAAGCCGTAGGTGTCGTAGAGCTTGAAGGCTGTCTCGCCGTCCAGCATGTCGCCGGCGGTAAGCGTTTCCGTCGCCTCCGAGAGCAGGCCGAGGCCGCGCACCAGCGTCTTGCGGAAGCGCGTCTCCTCGAGCTTCAGCGTCTCGGTGATCAACTGTTCGCCGCGCAGCAGTTCGGGATAGGCCTGGCCCATCTCGCGCACCAGCGCCGGCACCAGCTTCCACATCAGCGGCTCGTTCGCGCCGAGCAACTGAGCGTGGCGCATGGCGCGGCGCATGATGCGGCGCAACACATAACCGCGGCCTTCGTTCGACGGCAGCACGCCATCGGCGACCAGGAAGGAGGACGAGCGCAGGTGATCGGCGATGACGCGGTAGGACGCCACGGTTTCCGCATCGGGAGCGCGCCCGAGTGCGGAGGACGCCACGTCGATCAGGTGCCGAAACAGGTCGGTCTCAAAGACGCTTTCCACCCCCTGCAGGATGGACGCCATACGCTCCAGGCCCATGCCGGTGTCGATCGACGGGCGCGGCAGGTCGATCCGCTCCTCCTTCGTCACCTGTTCATACTGCATGAACACCAGGTTCCAGAATTCGAGGAAACGGTCGCCATCCTCTTCGGGACTGCCGGGAGGACCACCCCAGATGTGCTCGCCACGATCGATGAAGATTTCCGAGCACGGGCCGCAAGGACCGGTGTCGCCCATCGCCCAGAAATTGTCCGAGGTCGGGATGCGGATGATGCGGTCGTCCGAAAAACCGGCGATCTTCTTCCAGAAGCCGGCGGCCTCATCGTCGGTGTGATAGACGGTGACCAGCAGCTTGTCCTTCTTCAGCCCGAACTCCTTGGTGATCAGGTTCCAGGCAAGTTCGATGGCGCGTTCCTTGAAGTAATCGCCGAACGAGAAATTACCGAGCATCTCGAAGAAGGTCAGGTGGCGCGCGGTATAGCCGACATTGTCGAGGTCGTTGTGCTTGCCGCCGGCGCGAACGCTCTTCTGAGCAGTCGTGGCGCGCGAATAGGGCCGCTTCTCCAGGCCGGTGAAGACGTTCTTGAACTGCACCATGCCGGCATTGGTGAACATCAATGTCGGGTCGTTGCGCGGCACGAGCGGGCTCGAGGCGACGACCTCGTGGCCCTCCCTGCGGAAATAGTCGAGGAATGTCGACCGGATTTCGTTCACGCCACTCATGACTGCTGCCTTTTTTCGCGAAAACCGCCGGCGACCCGGCGGAAATGGGCTCTGCTTTTCCAGAGATAGATTGGGCCTTTTAGCGGGCACGCTTCACCCTGTCCAGAAACACGGAATTGGGCCAATCCACCAGCTTGCCGGCAGCCCAAAAACAAAAACCGCCGGCTCGAAGGCCGGCGGTTTTGGACGCGGTACTAAAGAACTCGATTACATAAGCATTGGATCATAGGCAGGAATTATGGCCGAACTCCGGCCATTGGCCTACATTGCGCCGGCTTCATCCTCGAAACCGTCGTCCCCATTGCCCTCGGAGCCACCATTTTCGAGGAATTTCTCGGCGATCAGCCCGGCATTCTGCCGCAGCGCCAGTTCGATCTCACGCGCCGTATCGGGATTGTCGCGCAGGAACAGTTTTGCATTTTCCCGGCCCTGGCCGAGACGCTGCGAATTGTAGGAGAACCAGGCGCCCGATTTCTCGACCACGCCGGCCTTGACGCCGAGATCGACCAGTTCGCCGGTCTTGGACACGCCTTCACCGTACATGATGTCGAACTCGACCACCTTGAAGGGCGGCGCCAGCTTGTTCTTGACCACCTTGACGCGTGTCTGGTTGCCGACGACCTCGTCACGGTCCTTGACCGAACCGATGCGGCGGATGTCGAGGCGCACCGAGGCGTAGAACTTCAGCGCATTGCCGCCAGTGGTGGTTTCGGGCGAGCCGAACATGACGCCGATCTTCATGCGGATCTGGTTGATGAAGATGACCATGGTGTTGGAGCGCGAGATCGAGGCGGTGAGCTTGCGCAGCGCCTGGCTCATCAGACGGGCCTGCAGACCCGGCAGCGAATCGCCCATCTCGCCTTCGATTTCGGCGCGTGGCGTCAGCGCCGCGACCGAATCGACCACCAGCACGTCGATGGCGCCGGAACGCACCAGCGTGTCGCAGATTTCCAGCGCCTGCTCGCCGGTGTCGGGCTGCGAGATCAGGAGGTTTTCGAGATCGACGCCAAGCTTGCGGGCGTAGACCGGATCGAGCGCATGCTCGGCATCGACGAAGGCGCAGATGCCGCCCTTCTTCTGGGCTTCGGCCACCGTGTGCAGCGCCAGCGTCGTCTTGCCCGAGCTTTCCGGCCCGTAGATCTCGATGATGCGGCCGCGCGGCAGGCCACCGACGCCAAGCGCGATGTCGAGGCCGAGCGAGCCCGTTGGCACCGTCTCGATCTCGACGACCTGCTCGTTCGCGCCGAGCCGCATGATCGAGCCCTTGCCGAAAGCCCGCTCGATTTGCGACAGCGCCGCATCCAGAGCCTTTGATTTGTCCACTGCCTTATCCTCTACAAGCCGCAAAGAATTCTGAGCCATGATACATCACCCCTTGGTCGTCAATGAAGGCCGGACAATCCGTAATCCCTACCATTTTGTACCTTTTTTGTTCTCGTTTGGCAAGAGGGATCAAACATCTGAAAAACAAGTGATATCCGGATTTGTTCTTTTTTCGTACCAAGGGATCGAACAGCAATGCACCTCAGATTGGGCCAGACAGCTCGATTGTTTCGGTTCGCCGAATCGCTGCCTTGCGTGCGAAACTCCATCCGCAGCCTAACGCTTGTGCGGCAGGAATAACAAAGGGCATATCGCCGGCATGGTGAAATCCGCAAAGATACTGGCCGTGGGCGGCGCCCACATAGACCGGCGTGGCCAGGTGTCCGGCGCCTATGTGCCCGCCGCGTCCAATCCCGGCACGATGCGCGAGGATGTCGGCGGCGGCGTCTTCAATGCGTTGCGCAGCACAGTGCGGCGCGGCGTGTCGGCCTCCCTGATGTCGATGCGCGGCGGCGATGCGGCGGGCGACACCGTTTCGCGCGCCATAGCGGAAGCTGGCATCGCCGATCTCTCGGCGGTGTTCCTCGACCGAACCACGCCGAGCTATACGGCGCTGATCGACCGCGAGGGCGAACTGATCGTCGGCTTTGCCGACATGGCTCTCTACGACATGGCGTTCCCCAAGCAGATCAGGCGTTCCAAGGTGCGGGAGGTGGTCGCGGCCGCCGATGCTATCTTGTGCGACGCCAATTTGCCGTCCTCGGCGCTGGAGCGGCTCGTCGCACTCGCCGCGGGCAAGCCGGTGTACGCGATTGCCATTTCGCCGGCCAAGGTGGTGCGGCTGATGCCGGTGCTCGGCGCGCTGGCGCTGGTCTTCATGAACCGGAGCGAGGCCATCGCGCTGGCGGGCGTCAACGCAAATGCCGCGAGTCCGGCTGTCGTCGACGGGCTGCGCTGCAGCGGTCTCAGAAGCGGTGTGGTCACCGCAGGTGGCGGCGCGGTGCTGGGTTTCGACCAAGCAGGCGCCTTTTCGATCTTGCCGCCTGCCCCGAGAAAAATCGCCGATGTCACCGGAGCCGGCGACGCATTGGCAGGTGCAACGATCGCGGCCTTGCTGCGCGGTCTGCCTTTTCGCGAGGCCTTGCGCGACGGAGTCGCGGCGGCGACGCTGGCCATCGAAAGCGCCGATGCCGTTCCCGATTTCAGCGAGGCATCCTTCGTGCAAGCCCTGGCCCTTGTGCCGGATGCGCAGGAAATGGCATGAGACCGGCAAATTCATGGTCCGCAGCGCCGGCCAGCGTCGAGATAGACGCGGGCGCTCCAGCTTGGAGATCCAGATGAACCCGGAAACCGCCCACCCCTTCATCGACGTCCATGCGCCGGTGGCGCGGGCCCTCGCCGCCGGCCAGCCGGTGGTGGCGCTGGAAAGCACCATCATCACCCATGGCATGCCCTACCCCGACAATGGCGCCATGGCGGCGGATGTGGAAAAGATCATCAGCGACGGCGGCGCCGTGCCGGCAACGATCGCAGTGGTCGGCGGCCGCATCAAGATCGGCCTCTCGGATGGCGAGCGGGAATCGCTGGCCATGACGGGCGATGCCATGAAGCTGTCGCGTGCCGATCTCGGCTTTGCCGTCGCGCAAGGGCGCACCGGCGGCACCACGGTCGCCGCCACCATGATCGCGGCGCACATGGTCGGCATAAAAGTATTCGCCACCGGCGGCATCGGCGGCGTGCACAAGGGGGCGGAAAAGAGTTTCGATATCTCGGCCGACCTCGACGAACTGGCGCGCACGCCGGTCATCGTCGTCTCGGCCGGCGCCAAGGCGATCCTCGACATCGAAAAGACGCTGGAGGTGCTGGAGACGCGCGGCGTGCCGGTCGTCGGCGCTGGCTGCGAAACGATGCCGGCCTTCTGGTCGCGGCAGTCGCCCTTCCGCGCGCCGCTGACCCTGCACAAGCCGGAAGAGATCGCGCATTTCTTCCGGACCAGGGCTGCACTGGGCTTGAGTGGCGGCATGCTGATCGCCAATCCAGTGCCGGAAAACCACGAGATCCCGGCTGAGGAGATGGCTGGTTACATCGAGGCGGCGCAAAAGGCGGCAGAGGCGCTCAATGTGACGGGCAAGGCGGTGACGCCGTTCCTGTTGTCGAAAATCCTCGAACTGACCGGCGGCCGCAGTTTGAAGACCAACATCGCGCTGGTTGAGAACAATGCGCGGCTGGCGGCGAGGATCGCGAAGGCGCTGTAGGGCGCCGACGTCCGCAAGTTGGCATCACTTCCCAGCTCTTCGCCCCGCCTCATACGCGCGGCGTGCCCACACCGTCATCTCGTCGGGATCATCGAAAGCGCTGTCAGGAATGCTCCAATAGGGCATGGCGACCAGCTTGCCGTGGCGAGAGCCGGTGTAGGTCCATTGCCTGCAGCCGGCGGCTTCGAAATCGGGGGCGCTTTGTTCATCCGCCTTCAACAGCAATTCGCCGCGCAGCACGATGGCGACGATGACACCATCGAAGTAGATGCCCTTGCCGCCGAACAGCTTGCGTATGCTGACCGGGCCGAGGCCTTCGAACAGTTCGGCGATGCGTTCATTGTCCATGCCGCGATCATGTCATCGGCGTCAGAGCTTGTCATCGCCGCAACCAAAATCATGCTGACAGGTTGAAAGAGGATCGATCGGAGTTTCCCGCCATGCCTGTCCTGCTCAAAGGCTCGTGCCGCTGCAATGCCGTCCGTTTCGAGGTGGAAAGCCACACGCCGGTGCCGTTCATGCTGTGCTACTGCTCGATTTGCCGCAAGCAGCAGGGCGGTGGCGGTTTCGCCATCAATCTCGGCGCCGACTACGAAACGCTGAACATCCGGGGCAAGAGGAGCCTTGGCGTCTACCGCGCCGAGATCGAGGACGACGAGCATCCGCATTGCGAAATCTCGACCGGCGAGCGCAATTTCTGCAAGAAATGTGGATCAGCACTTTGGCTCTACGACCCGACCTGGCCGGAGCTGGTGCATCCCTTCGCCTCGGCGATCGACAGCGACCTGCCGAAACCGCCTGAAAAGGTACACCTGATGCTGAAATACAAGGCGAACTGGGTCGAGCCGGATGTCGGCAAAGGCGACAAGACTTTTGACGTCTATCCCGAGGAATCGATCGCCGACTGGCACAAGCGGACGGGGATGTGGGTGGAGTGAGTTTCTTCTCCCCGTAAACGGGGCGAAGGACGATCAAGCCGAAGCGCGTGCTTCGGCCAGCGCCTTCAAATCCGCAGGCTTCAGTTCAACGGATTCGCCGCAACCGCAAGCCGAACTCTGGTTCGGATTGTGGAAGGTGAAGCCGGTGCGCAGCGTCGTCTGCTCGAAATCCATCTCGGTGCCGAACAGGAACAGGGCCGCCTCAGGCGCCACATAGACATGAGCGCCGTCGCGCTCGATGTGGTCGTCCTTGGTGTTGGGTTCGGTCACCAGATCGACCGTGTATTCCATACCGGCGCAGCCGCCCTTCTTGATGCCAAGGCGAATGCCATGCGCGTTCTCACGCGTGGCCACGATCTCGCGCACCCGGTCGGCGGCCTTTTCGGTCATGGTGATGACGGCAAAGCGTCCCATTCGTTTTCTCCATTCCGTGCAGGTTCAAGGCCTGCCGAACGATTCCTCACCTAAAATGGTGAAGTTTTACCGCTGGCGCAAGTGCGCCTTCCGCTTGCACTTAATACCAGCCCACCGCCACCTGTGCCTCTTCCGACATGCGGTCGGGCGACCAGGGCGGGTCGAAGGTCATGTTGACCTCGACGCCGGAAACGCCTTCGACGGCGCCGACAGCATTTTCGACCCAGCCGGGCATTTCGCCGGCCACCGGGCAGCCGGGGGCGGTCAGCGTCATGTCGATCTTGACCGAGCGGTCGTCCTCGATGTCGATCTTGTAGACGAGGCCGAGCTCGTAAATGTCGGCGGGGATTTCCGGGTCGTAGACCGTCTTCAGCGCCGAAACGATGTCGTCGGTCAACCGCGCCAGTTCGTCGGCGGGAATGGCGGACGCCGAAACCACGGCGTTGGCGGCGGTTTCCGCGGTGGTCTCGGCAGTGGGGCTCGCGTCATCCATCATCGTCACCCGAAGAACTTGCGCGCTTTTTCAAGCGCTTCAGCCAAAGCGTCGACTTCGGCCCTGGTATTATACATGCCGAACGATGCCCTGCATGTGGAGGTTACGCCAAAGCGTTTCAACAGCGGCTGGGCGCAATGGGTGCCGGCGCGGACCGCCACGCCTTGCCTATCTATCACCATCGACACGTCATGGGCATGAATACCCTGGAGTTCGAACGATATGATGGCGCCCTTGCCTGGAGCGTCGCCGAAAATGCGCAGCGAGTTGATGGCGCGCAGCCGTTCATGAGCATAGATCTTGAGGTCTTCCTCATGCGCGGCAATGCGCTCGCGGCCGATTTTTTCCATATACTCCAGCGCGGCACCGAGCCCGATCGCTTGGACGATCGGCGGCGTGCCGGCCTCGAAGCGGTGCGGCGGCTCATTGTAGGTGACGATGTCTTCCGTCACCTCCTCGATCATCTCGCCGCCGCCCATGAAGGGGCGCATGCCCTGGAAAATGTCCTTCTTGCCATAGAGCACGCCGATGCCCGAGGGCCCATAGACCTTATGGCCGGTGAAGACGAAGAAGTCGCAGTCGAGGTCCTGGACGTCGATGGGCATATGGACAGCGCTCTGGCTGCCATCGACGAGCACCGGAATGCCCCGCGCGTGCGCGATGCGCACGATTTCCTTGATCGGGGTCACCGTGCCCAGCGCGTTCGACATCTGGGTGATGGCGACCAGTTTGGTGCGGTCGGTCAGGCGCTTCTCGAATTCCTCGATGTGGAAGATGCCGAGATCGTCGACCGGCACCCAGACCAGTTTCGCGCCCTGCCGCTCACGAATGAAATGCCAGGGCACGATGTTGGAGTGATGCTCCATGATCGACAGCACGATCTCGTCGCCCTCGCCGATGTTGGGCATCCCATAGCCATAGGCGACCGTGTTGATGGCCGACGTCGTGTTGGAGGTGAAGACGATGTTGTCGGTGCTCGGTGCGTTGAGGAAGCGACGCACCGTTTCCCGCGCCTTTTCATAGGCGTCGGTGGCCGCATTGGACAGGAAATGCAGGCCGCGATGCACGTTGGCATATTCCTGGGAATAGGCATGCTGGATCGTATCCAGCACCACCTGCGGCTTCTGCGCCGAGGCGCCATTGTCGAGATAGACCAGCGGCTTGCCATAGACTTCCCGCGACAGGATCGGGAAGTCGCGGCGGATCGCCTCGACGTCGTAGAAATCTCCAATCTTGCCTGGAGCGTTCATCAGGATCACCCGTGTGCCACGAACCAGCTGTCGAGCCGCGCTTCGAGCGCGTCGACGATCGCTTCGTCGTCCAGTTCCTCGATCACCTCGGCGACGAACGCCTTGACCAGAAGGCCGCGGGCGCTCTTCTCGTCAACACCGCGCGCCATCAGGTAGAAGAGATGGTCGTGGTCGATCTCGGTGACCGTCGCGCCATGACCGCAGACGACGTCGTCGGCGAAGATTTCGAGCTCGGGCTTGGTCGAGAACTCGCCATCGTCCGACAACAGCAGCGTGTTGCAGGCCATCTTGGCGTTGGTCTTCTGCGCATACTGATGGACGTTGATGCGGCCCTGGAAGACGCCGCGCGCCTTGCCCGTCACCACGTTGCGGACAATTTCGGTCGAGGTCGTATGCGGCACGGCATGGTCGAGCACCATGGTCACGTCGGTGTGGGTGTCGCCAGCCAGCAGATTGATGCCGCGCAGCTTGAAATCGGCGCCTTCGCCGGTTGTCCTGACCACGATCTCCTGGCGCACCAGCCTGCCGCCGGCATTCATGACGAACAGCGTCAGCTTCGCGTCCTTGCCGATATGGGCCTTGAACTGCGCCAGATGCGTCGCGGTCTCGGGCTGTTCCTGGACGATCAGCCATGTCACGTCGGCGCCCTCGCCGAGCACGAGTTGGCTGACCGAACTGGTCAACGCCGCACCCTCGCCGGCCTGGCGTTCGACGATGACCGCCTTGGCGCCGGCACCGACACGCACCGGCAGGCGCACATGGGTCTGGCCGCCGGCCTGCAAATTCTGCAATTCGATCGGCTTTTCCAGTTCGGCACCGTCGGCGATGTCGACAAAATACCCATCGGCGACGAATGCCGTGTTCAGCGCCCCGATGGCATCGTCGCTGCCATAGGGATCGAGCCCCGGCGCGATGCTGCCGTCGGTCAGCTTTTCCGACAGACGCTCAACGGTGACGCCGTCCACCGCCGGCATCTTCGCATCGGACTTGCCGTTCAGGACCGCCAGCACGGCAGAGCCTTCGACGATCGGACCAACGGCCTTGGGGGCGGCAGCCGGATCGAAATCCGGCACCGCGTTCAGCAGCCGGCGAAGGTCCGTGTAGTGCCAGGATTCGACGCGCCGCGTCGGCAGGCCGTGCTTGATCGCTTCGATGGCGTCGTCGCGCTTCAGCATCACCGCGCCATCGCCCGGCAGCAGCGACAGCCGGTCGCCGAAGGCGTCGATCAACGCCGTCTCGGCCGGTGTCCGCTGGGGTTGTGTGTGAATATTCATCAGTTTGACCTTGCCTTCTGGCATCTCACGCGGCTTGCCCGATCACGCCGGCATAGCCGTTGGCTTCGAGGTCGAGCGCCAGCGATTTGTCGCCGGACTTGATGACCTGGCCCTTGTAGAGCACGTGCACGCTATCGGGCACGATGTGTTCGAGCAGGCGCTGGTAATGAGTGATGACCAGGAACGCCCGGTCCGGCGCGCGCAGCGCGTTGACGCCATCGGAAACGATCTTCAGCGCATCGATGTCGAGGCCGGAATCGGTCTCGTCGAGCACGCAGAGCTTCGGCTCCAGGAGCTTCATCTGCAGGATCTCGGCACGCTTCTTCTCGCCGCCGGAGAAGCCGACATTGAGCGGCCGCTTCAGCATCGCCATGTCCATGCTGAGCGAGGCGGCGGCTTCCTTCACGCGCTTCAGGAATTCCGGGATCTTCAGCGGCTCCTCGCCGCGCGCCTTGCGCTGCTCGTTCATGGCCACTTTCAAGAATTCCATGGTCGCCACGCCCGGTATCTCCATCGGATACTGGAAAGCGAGGAAGATGCCCGACGTCGCGCGCTCGGCCGGATCCATTTCGAGGATCGACTGGCCATTGTACAGGATGTCGCCCTCGGTCACCTCATAATCCTCGCGGCCGGCGAGGATGTAGGACAATGTCGATTTGCCCGAGCCGTTCGGGCCCATGATCGCGGCGACCTCGCCGGCTTTTACCGTCAGGTTCAGGCCGCGGATGATTTCGGTGCCGTCATCGACGATGCGGGCATGGAGGTTTCTGATTTCAAGCATTTCCATTCGTCCTATCAGTAGCCGTCTGCCTGGCTAAACTCGATTCAACAACTGCTTCAAGGCTTCCCAAAGCCCCTGCCAAAAGCCATCCGGCGAGTAGGCCGCAGCGAGCAGCGCTATTCCTATCGCGCACAGCCAGAATGCGAGGCCCAGGCCCGCTTCCCAGTTATCCACTCGATCCCGCAGGTAGACATGTCTTTCTGCGGGTTCGCGTTTGCGCGCCTTTGTCACCCCACGCTTCCCTCCAGCGAGATGCCGATCAGCTTCTGCGCCTCGACGGCGAACTCCATCGGCAGCTGCTGGATGACATCCTTGACGAAGCCGTTGACGATCAGCGCGATGGCTTCCTCCTCGGGAATGCCGCGCTGCATGACGTAGAACTTCTGGTCCTCGGAAATCTTCGAGGTCGTCGCTTCGTGCTCGAACTGCGCCGTCGAGTTCTTGGCTTCCATGTAGGGCACGGTGTGCGCGCCGCACTGGTCGCCGATCAGCAGCGAGTCGCAGTTGGTGAAGTTGCGGGCATTGGTCGCCTTGCGGTGCGCCGAAACCTGACCGCGATAGGTGTTCTGCGAGAAGCCGGCGGCGATGCCCTTGGAGATGATGCGGCTCGACGTGTTCTTGCCGAGATGGATCATCTTGGTGCCAGAGTCGACCTGCTGGTAGCCGTTCGACACCGCGATCGAATAGAACTCGCCCTGGGAATCGTCGCCGCGCAGGATGCAGCTCGGATATTTCCAGGTGATCGCCGAGCCGGTCTCGACCTGCGTCCACGAGATCTTCGAACGGTTGCCACGGCAGTCGCCGCGCTTGGTGACGAAATTGTAGATGCCGCCCTTGCCCTCGGCGTCGCCGGGGTACCAGTTCTGCACCGTCGAATATTTGATCTCGGCATCGTCGAGCGCGACCAGTTCGACGACGGCGGCGTGAAGCTGGTTCTCATCGCGCTGCGGCGCCGTGCAGCCTTCGAGATAGGAGACGTAAGCCCCCTCCTCGGCAATGATCAGCGTGCGCTCGAACTGGCCGGTGTTCTTCTCGTTCATGCGGAAATAGGTCGACAGCTCCATCGGGCAGCGCACGCCCTTGGGCACGAAGACGAACGAGCCGTCGGTGAAGACAGCCGAATTCAGCGTGGCATAGAAATTGTCCGACGTCGGCACGACCGAGCCGAGATATTTCTTCACCAGTTCCGGATGCTCGCGGATGGCTTCCGAGATCGAGCAGAAGATGACGCCGGCCTGCGCCAGTTCCTTCTTGAAGGTCGTGACCACCGAGACGGAATCGAACACCGCGTCGACGGCGACACGGCCCGACTTGTAGACATTGTCGCTGGCTTCCTCGAGCTCGGAAACATCCGTCTTCTGCACGCCGGCGAGGATTTCCTGCTCGCGCAGCGGAATGCCGAGCTTCTCATAGACCTTCAAGAGTTCGGGATCGACGTCGCTGAGCGACGACGGGCCAGGCGTGCTCTTGGGCGCCGCGTAGTAGTAGATGTCCTGGAAATCGATCTTGGGATAGTTGACGCGCGCCCAGGTCGGCTCTTCCAGCGTCAGCCAGCGGCGATAGGCTTCCAGGCGCCATTCCAGCATCCAGGACGGTTCGTCCTTCTTGGCCGAAATGAAACGGATGATGTCTTCGCTCAGCCCCTTGGGAGCCTTGTCGACGGCGATCTCGGTCTGGAATCCATATTTGTATTGGTCGACGTCGATCTTTCGGACCCGATCGATCGTGTCCTGCACAGCAGGCATATGCGTTCTCCATCCACGCCGGGGTCAAGGCCCGACAGTTTTCAAACTATGGCACCGCCGAAATGACCGCCAAAGAAGCGCTCGCGGCAGCGTAAGTTCCATATAATGCGTCTCGACCGGAAATTCACCCGGCCAACATGAAACGCACGGCTCTACCAGGTCAAAAAGACCCAAAACATCTTAGTCAAGCATCGGATTTTCCCGAAAACCGCTACGCACTTTTCGGTCCGATGCTCCCAACCGCTACGCGGCTTCTTCTCTATCCGCCTTTTCCCTGGCGGCCTGCCTTGCAGCGATGCCCGCCAGTGCGGTCCTGAACAGCTCGATATCCTCGGCGCCCGTCGCCGAACCGATCGACACGCGCAAGGCACCAAGACTGTCACCGTAACCCATGGCTTTCAGCACATGGCTCGGCCCGACCTTGCCCGACGAACAGGCGGAGCCCGCCGACAGCGCCACGCCGGCAAGATCGAAGGCGATCTGCGCGGTTTCGGCCTTGACGCCGGGAATAGCGAAGAATGTCGTGTTGGCAAGCCTTGGCGCGCCGGTTCCAAAGATTTCCGCCTCGGGCACCAAGGTTTTCACGATGGCCTCGATCTCGTCGCGGCGCTTGCGCACCGTATCGATCGCCTGCAGCCCGTTCAGGGCCTCACGCGCGGCAGCGCCAAAACCGGCAATGGCGGCGAGGTTTTCCGTGCCGCCGCGATGGCCCTTTTCCTGACCGCCGCCATTGACCAGGGGCTTGGGCATCATCAGGTCCGCGGCGGCGACAATGGCGCCGACACCCTTGGGGCCGCCGATCTTGTGCGAAGACAGAACCAAATAATCGGCGTAACCCGCTGACATATCGATCGAAACGCGGCCCGTTGCCTGGACCGCGTCAACCACCAGGACACCGCCCGCCGCCTTGACGATTTCGGCGATGCGATCGATCGGCTGGATGACGCCGGTCTCGTTGTTGGCGGCATGGATCGCGACCAGCGGCAGGCCATCGGCCTTGTCGTGACCGCCAAGCGCTGTGGCCAAAGCGCCGAAATCGGCAATGCCGTTGGCATCGACGCCGATGCGCGTCACCTGCGCCGCGGGAAAGCGCCCGCCATTCAAAAGGCAGGGATGGTCCGCCTCGGAGACGTAGAGCCGGCTCATGCGCACGCTGCCGCGTCCCATCTGCCAGTCCGGGGAAAGCAGCGTCGAGGCGGCTTCGGTCGCACCGGAGGTGAACACGACATGTTCGGGCCTGGCATTCACCAGCGCCGCCACCTCGCGCCTCGCCGTCTCGATCAGGCGCCGCGCCGCGCGCCCCTCCGCGTGGACCGATGACGGGTTGGCGGCAACATCAAGTGCCGCGACCATGGCCTCGCGCGCCGCGGCAAGCAGCGGTGCACTGGCATTGTAGTCGAGATAGGCACGTTTTGCGGCCATTTTCGTCCAGTTGGTCCCGTCAGAAGCCATTCGGTTGTCGTATGGCGTTATTTCCTTGAAATTCCAAGGCGAGCCGTCCTATTTACGCGGCTTGCGGCGCCGGTGGCCGGGCTCGACGTCTGGCCACTCAGTTTTGAACAGTTCTAAACTAGCTTCTAGGAAGACGCTCGCCCTGCGTCAAGGCCAGAGGAAGGTTCGTTCCGGGCGCCGCGCATTCGTATTACAAGTGGAGTATTTCATGCCTGAGGTCATTTTTACCGGTCCGGCCGGCCGTCTGGAGGGGCGCTACCAACCCTCAAAGGAAAAGAGCGCGCCGATTGCCATCGTGTTGCACCCGCATCCGCAGTTCGGCGGCACGATGAACAACAAGATCGTCTACGACCTCTTCTACATGTTCCAGAAGCGCGATTTCACCACGCTGCGCTTCAACTTCCGCGGCATCGGCCGCAGCCAGGGCGAATTCGACCACGGTACCGGCGAGTTGTCGGACGCGGCGGCTGCGCTCGACTGGGTGCAATCGCTGCATCCGGATTCCAAGAGCTGCTGGGTCGCCGGTTATTCCTTCGGCTCGTGGATCGGCATGCAGCTCCTGATGCGCCGGCCCGAGATCGAAGGCTTCATCTCGATCGCGCCGCAGCCCAACACTTATGACTTCTCATTCCTGGCGCCCTGCCCGTCATCGGGCCTGATCATCCATGGCGACGCCGACAAGGTGGCGCCGCCGAAGGATGTGCAGGGCCTGGTCGACAAGCTGCACACCCAGAAGGGCATCACCATCACGCAGAAGACCTTGCCCGGCGCCAACCATTTCTTCGCCAACGACGCCGATCTGCTGATCGAGGAATGCTCCGACTATCTCGACCGCCGGCTGGCTGGAGAATTGTCGGATCCGCGGCCCAAGCGGTTGAGATAGCAAAAGGGCGGCTGAGATAAGCAAAAGGAAGGTACGAGCGCGGATGTATGAGCCTCCCCAGTTCCAGGAAACGCGGCCGGATGTCCTGCACGGACTGATCCGGGCGCATCCGCTCGGCATGCTGATCTCGAACGGGCCGGACGGCCCGGTGGCCAACGCCATTCCCTTCTTGCTCGATGCCCCCTCTGAACTTAGTGAAAGCCTGCCGCCGAACGGCAGGCTGCGCGCGCACCTGGCCAGGGCCAACCCGCAATGGCGCCTCATCGCCGACAATCCGGCGTCGCCCGTGCTGATCGTCTTCCAGGGCACCGATGCCTATGTGACGCCGTCCTGGTACGAGACCAAGCGCGAGACCGGCAAGGTGGTGCCGACCTGGAACTACGCCATCGTGCAGGTGCGCGGCACCGTCAAGGTGATGGATGACCAGGACTGGCTGGCACGACAGATCGCGGATCTGACCGCCTCCCAGGAAGGCGTTCGCGAGGCACCCTGGGCGGTGACGGACGCGCCGGCGCCCTTCATCCAGTCGCAGATCAAGGGCATCATTGGGCTGGAGATCGAGATCGGCGAGATCCACGGCAAGTGGAAGGTCAGCCAGAACCGTCCCGTCGCTGATCGCGTCGGCGTCGCGCACGGACTTGAAAGCGAAGTCGCCGATTCGTCCGATATGGTTCGCCTGGTAAAGTCTTACGGTGGCCTGGACGGCAATTAAGCCGGCAGCGACCTATCGTTCCGGCGCAATCAGCCGGAACGATGCTTTGCGTACCGGCAAACCGGAGGCTGCCGGGCGGAAAATGAAGCCCAGCCGGGCAAAGACCAATCCGCATGCGAGAGCGAAGGCGCAGCCGAGGCCGAAGCCGGCAACGGTGTCACTCGGATAGTGCGCGCCGACGAAGACCCTGGTCGAGGCGATGCAGGCCGTGACCATCAGGGCGATGGCCCAGCGCCGTGGAAACAAGAGCAGAAGAATACCGAACACGGCGCCCATCGTCGTGGCATGGCCGGAGGGAAAACCGGCGAAGCGCGCGTCAAAGGCGAATGGATGCAACGCCAGGACACCAAAATCCTGGAAGTAGAGCGGGCGGGCGCGGCCGATCGCATATTTCAGGACATTGACCAGCAAGCCGGAAAGGCCAACCGAACTCAGCACCAGGAATGCCAGGCAGGTCCAGTTGTAGACGAGCATCAACGATCGCCGTGAAAGGCCTCGCCAATCGATCAGATTGGCCGCGACGAGCAAGAGCGCCGATGGGATCAGATACCAGCCGCCGAGAGCGAACTGGGTCGTGAACTCGGCAAACCGTGCCCCCGACCATTGGCCATGAAGCATCCCTGCCGGTGTGTCGAGACGGACAAAGGCCGCCGCCGTCAGCAGCACCCAAACCACGATCCAAACCGGCCATGCAACGTCAGGGTAACGTGCTGGACGAACGGCAAAGCGCCTTCTCACGATCCGCAACGTGTCGCGAAAATTGTCGAGGGAGCGGCGTCTCACCGCTACAAGCCTGGCGAAAGCGGAAGGGCGCGGTTTCACGAGCATTGGGAATTCGACCCTGTCATGGACCAGCCGTCATGGCGCCACACGATAGAGGCCGAGCGACAGTTTGTCTCCCGACGAATAGTTGAGGCCATCGACCTCGGCGAGGCGGTTCACGGATTTGCCTTGCACCGACAGCATGCCGTTCAGTTTCTGCTCGTCTTCGATCGGCGCCAGTCCCAAGCCGCAGGCAGGATCGGCCAGCAGATGTTCCGCCACGCCGCCGATATCGGTCAGCACCGTTTTCGTGCCCACCAGGAATACCAGGCTCGGTTCCTGATACCGCGCCGAGGCCAGCACCGTGGTATCGCAAGGCTTGTAGGCGCTGACCGCGGTCTCGATGGTCGGGCTCAGCCAGATCGGCTTCAGCGACGGCGCGATGACGCCAAACAGCAAGCCATAGGTGATGCCCGCACAGGCGGCGATGGCGCCGATGCGGGGCAGCGGCACCTGCAACTGCCACGAAAAGGCGAGGTAGCCGGCGCCGAGCGCCGCCGCCGCGGCCGGGATGCTCCACCATGAGAATGTGTGCGTGAGGTAGATCGGTGCGCCCACGCAGACCGCCGCCAGGCCGAGGCTGACCACGACCAGGCCAAATGCCGTCGACCACCACAACCAGGTCTGCCAGCGCTTGAGCGGCGCATTGGCATCCTCGGGCTGCAAGGTCAAAAGCCAGCCGATCAGCAGCGCCATGCCGGGATAGGCCGGCAGGACATAGTGCGGCAGCTTGGTCGGGATCAACTCGAAGACCAGCCAGAACGGGATGTACCAGGCAAGGCAGAAGCGCAGCCTGGGGTCGTCGCGCAACCGGTTGAGGGCCTGCAGCCCGGCGCCGACCGCGATCAGGCCGAACGGCCACATGAACAGCGAATAGGTCAGCATATAGAAGCCCGGCGGCATGCCGTGCGATTCCTCGCCCGACGCGACCTTGCCAAGCATGTCCTTGCCGACGGCCTGCTGCAGGAAGGCGCCATGGCTTTTCCAGGTGATCGCGGCGAGCCAGGGCAGCGCAATCACCACGACAAGCAGCAGGCCGCGCCCGATCCTGAGCTTCGACAGCCAGCGCCCATCGCGCTCGAAGGCAAACAGCACCGCGATGGTCAGCGCCGAAAGCAGCGGCGCGATCGGCCCCTTGATGAGAATCGCCGCGCCTTGCGCGATCCAGAAAATCCACCAGAGATGGCCGGCGACCGGCTCGTTGCGGCGCGATGCCAGGTAGATCTGCGCCAGCGCGCCTTGCGCGGCCACGCAGCAGGCCAAAAGCATCGCATCGGTCTTGGCATCCCGCCCCTCGAAGGCGGTGGCGAAGATCGCAGCCATCACCAGGCCAGCGACGACACCGGCATTCGCTCCGAAAAGATTGGTTCCCGTCCACGCGATCGCCAGCACCGCAATGGCGATGCCGAGCGCCGAGACCGTGCGGTAGACCCATATCGGTGCTTCAGCGCCCTTGCCGCTCAGCGTCACGGCTGCCGATTGCAGCCAGTAGATGCCAACCGGCTTCTGGTAGCGCGAGGCCTCCTGGAAGCGGATGTCGACATAGTCGCCGCTCTCCGCCATCTGCTTGGTAGCCTGGACGAAGCGCGACTCGTCGCGGTCGATCGGCGGCAGGGATGCCAGCCCCGAGGCCGTCATCATCAGGCTGAACAGGAAGAGAAGGATGTAGTTCCTGTTCAACGCCATTTTTGAGCCTCTCCGATCATGTTCTTCACGCACACGGGCCGCTCAATCGACCTTGGTCATCGCCGCCTTGCGCTCATTGGCGATCAGCCAGAGATTTCTGATGTAGATGAACAGGCCCATGGCCTGGCCGGCGATGAACACCGGATCCTGGCGCTGGATGGCGTAGATCAGAAGCAGGCCGCCGCCGAACAGCGAGAAGAACCAGAAGGCAACCGGCACAACGCTGCGCTTGGCCTTTTCGGAGGCCAACCACTGCACCAGAAAGCGCATGGTGAAGAAGAACTGGGCGATGAAGCCGAGCAGGACCCACGCATCGAATTGCTTGATGAAGACCTGATGAAGCCAGGTCCCCAGTTCCTGAAGCACGTTAAACACGCTTGATTTCCTCTACTTTTGGCATTCTGCGGCGCCGGCGGCGCAGCCACCAGACGCCACCAAGATCGAGCGCGCCCTGCAGGCCACGATCGAAGATGCCGTAATTCGATTTGCCGTGCCGGCGCGAACGGTCGACCACGTCGCAGTGCACGACGCGGTACCCCTCCTGGATGACCAGAGCCGGCACGAAGCGATGCGTGCCGTCGAAGAACGGCAGTTTGCGCAGGATGTCGGTATGAACAGCCTTCAGGCCGCAGCCGGTATCGCGCGTCTCGTCATGCAGGATGGCGTTCCTCAGCCAATTGGCGAAACGTGACGCCAGTTGCTTGACCTTGCTGTCGCGACGCTTGAGGCGCTGCCCCTGTGCGGCGCCGAAATCGGGGCCGGCCTGCCGCAAGGCGTCGACCAGCACGGGAATGTATTGCGGATCGTTCTGGCCATCGCCATCGATCGTGGCGACGATGCCGCCGCGCGCTGCCCAGGCGCCCGAACGCACCGAAAGGCTCTGGCCGGCGGATTTCCGGTGCCGCAATTCCCGCACCGGGAACGGGCGAAGACCTGCCTGTTCGGCAAGAACGGCCGCGGTGTCGTCGGTCGAGCCATCATTGACGATGATCAGTTCGAAGTCGCGCCCTACCATCGCCGCCTCGATCTCGTCGATCAGCAACGGCAGGTTTGCCGCCTCGTTCCGGCAGGGAATGACAATGGATATCAATGCGTCCGGCATGTCGCGTCGGGGCTCTGTCGTCGGATATGGCATGTTTTGAATGCCGTACGGTGCCGCTGGAGGTCGTGGGCTGCAAGAACCTTGTGGCGCGGCGCCTCATTACGCCAGCCGAAACGATGAAGCAAGCATGACGGACATCATCCGTGCGTGCCACAAAACCGCATCCACCCCCTGCTGGTCGCAGCCCCTCGGTTGGCAGGCAATCCGGCGCAAGATCGGAATCCACTTTTGCTGATCGCGCTTGGATGCTAAACGCGCCCGTTCACATACGCCCGCGCCGGACGGGCGGACGCTTTCGGGAAAGAAACCATGCCTGCCTTCAAATCCGACTTCCTGCGCACGATGAGCGAGCGCGGTTTCATCCACCAGACTTCGGATGATGCCGGCCTCGACAATCTCTTCGCCACGGAGACGGTGACGGCCTATATCGGCTTCGACGCCACCGCCAAGAGCCTGCACGCCGGCTCATTGATCCAGATCATGATGCTGCACTGGCTGCAGCAGACCGGCCATCGGCCGATCGCGCTGATGGGCGGCGGCACTTCGATGATCGGCGACCCTTCCTTCAAGGACGAGGCGCGCAAGCTTCTGACCCCGCAGGACATCGACGACAATCTCGTCGGCATCCGTCGCAATTTCGTGCCGTACCTCAAATTCGGCAGCGGTCCGAATGACGCCATCATGGTCAACAACGCCGACTGGCTGATGGAGATCAACTACGTCAATTTCCTGCGCGATGTCGGCCGTCACTTTTCGGTCAACCGCATGCTGGCGTTCGATTCCGTCAAGCTGCGGCTCGACCGCGAGCAGTCATTGTCCTTTCTCGAATTCAACTACATGATCCTGCAGGCCTACGACTTCGTCGAACTCTACAAGCGCCTCGGCTGCCGTCTGCAGATGGGCGGCTCCGACCAGTGGGGCAACATCATCAACGGCATCGATCTCGGTCGCCGCATGGAGGACGCGCAGCTTTATGCGCTGACCACGCCGCTGCTCACCACCTCGTCGGGCGCCAAGATGGGCAAGTCCGCCTCGGGCGCGGTCTGGCTCGATGCCAGCATGCTCTCGCCTTACGAGTTCTGGCAGTATTGGCGCAACACCGAGGACGCCGATGTCGGCCGGTTCCTGAAACTCTACACGACGCTGCCGTTGGACGAGGTCGCGCGCCTCGGGCAGCTCGGCGGATCCGAGATCAACGACGCCAAGAAGGTGCTCGCCACGGAGATCACCGCATTGCTGCATGGTCGCGCGGCGGCGGAACAGGCCAGCGACACGGCACGCAAGACGTTCGAGGAAGGCGCGCTCGCCGAATCGCTGCCGACCGTCGAGGTTGAGAACGCCAAGCTCGAAGCCGGCATCGGTATCCTGTCGCTGCTGGTGACCGCCGGGCTGGCGGCGTCGAACGGCGAAGCGCGGCGGCATGTGCAAGGCGGTGCGGTGCGGTTGAACGACCAGCCTGTCAGCGACGAGCGCCGGCTGGTGACGCTTCAGGATCTGAGTCCGGAAAACGTCGTAAAGCTATCTTTGGGCAGGAAAAAGCACATTTTGGTGCGGCCTATCTAAGGCCGCTTCACCGGTATTCGAAGATCGACCTGAATATCCCCGGCGCGATCACCGAGAGCGGATTGATGTCGAGCACCGGTTTGTTGGCATTGCCCCTGAGCCGGTAGGTCACGCCGATGAGGCCCCTGTCACGGCCGTTGCCGAGAAGCGCCCCGACGATCGGCAGCTCGCCGAAGATGCGGTTGAGGCCGTAGACCGGCATGAAGGTGCCGGTCATGTCCATGTTGTTGTTCTGGTCGTAGAGGATGCCCTGGAAGGTCGTGCCGATACGCGGCCCCCGCAGCACGCCGTTGGCCAGCTTCAGATAACCGCTGCCTTTCTCGATCTCGGCGTAGCCACGCTCGAACTTGACCCGCGACGTGTCGAGCTTGCCCTTGACCGCCTGGTTGAGGCTACGGCTGTCGCCGGCCGGGGTGGTCGAGACGATTGAGGCGAGCTTCGGTTCGTTGACGACGAAGAAATTGCTGGTGTCGACCTTGCCCTTCATCGGCCCGTCGCTGGCTCCCGACAGGGCCAGCATGATCGACCCGCCTTCCATGTGCTCGTAGACGTTCAGGAACCTCAATATGGCGCCGGCGTCCGCGGACTGCACGTTGAGCGCCCGCTGGCCGTCACCGGTGGTGTTGCTGATGGTGATGGCGGCGCCAGAACTCGCCGTCGCACTGACCTTCAGGCCGTTCACCCGCGAGCCGGCCGCGCTGTAGTCGAGCTTCAGGTTGGAGAGTTGCTCGTCGTGGAAACCGGTGAGCCGATCGACGTCGGCGCTCACCGAAATGGCGTCGGCGCCAGTGGTCTTGGTGGCGGTGTCGACGTCCGAGGTGAACTGCTTGATCAGCGAGCGGGCATCCAGGGCGTTGCCGCTGACGTTGACAGCATAGCCCTTGCCCGATCGCCTGACGGACACCGCCACGTCGTCGCCCCGATTCAAGGTGACCTTGCTGAACTTTGCCGACGACAGGGCGCCGTTGAGCAGGACAACGTTGCCGTCGATGGAGAAAGTCTTGCCGTCGAGCTCGAAGTCGGACAGCGTCGTGGTCTCGCCCGACTTTGTCATGACGAATGTAGCGGTGGCGGGAACCCCTGCCCCCTTGCTCCAGCCGGCCCAGGGAATGTCCAGCCTGGCATTGGTCAGGTCGGCCGAGACGTTCTGATTGCCGCTGCCGCTCTTGTCGATCGCGACCTTCACCGTGCCGGCAAGCAGCGGCGTAAGGCCGGGCATGGCGGCGGCACGGATCTTGTCGTCGAGCACCAGGGCGACCTTGCGGCTGCGCGCCGGCCCATCATCGGCCAGCGGCTCGACGAGGTCGAGTTCGGCCGGAATGCCGTTCAGCGACGCCTTGGCCGAGATCACCGCCTTTTCGGGATCGACCGTGATCGAGCCGTCGGCATCCGCCACGGTCTGCCCTTCGAACGGCTTGGCCAGTGAAAGGCCGGTGTAGTCGAGCGATACGAGCCAGTCGAGTTTGGAGCTGTCGACGCCGGACTGAAGCGGGATATCAGCCTTGACATGGCCGGTGACGCTGCCGGACAGGTCATCCGGCAGAAAGCCGACATGGCGCATGGCATTGATCGGTTCGTAGGAGGCCAATTCGGCGACAGCCGCCGCGTCGCCGGCAACGTCGATGTCGAGCGCGCCGATGACCGGCGGGCGGTTCGCCGCCTTTACCGCCAGCGTGCCGTTGCTGGCCGCCACGGTGCGGCCGCTGGGCATGAAGACGGTGCCCGAGGACAGGGAGACGTCGACGTCATTGCCGTGGAAGGCGACGACACCGACCGCGTCGCGTATCGGCGGAATGCGACCGGCCGTGTCGAAACGCGTCCCGTCGATCTGGAAGCGGCCGAACACTTCGTCGGCGGAAAGCGGCACACCGTTGCCGAGGCGATCGGGCACCACCTGGAACTGGAGATTGCCGTCGACGACGCGGCCTCCGAACAGATTGCTCAGCACCCAGAGCCGCGCATTGCGCGCTGAAAACCACGGCCAGAGCTGCTTGACGTGGGAGACCAGCATGTTGTGAACGTTGAAAGCGAGGTTGATCCCGGGCGCCTTGCCGTCGACGAACTCGACGGCCGCGGTTCCCAGCACTTCGCCACTGGTATCGGAACGAAGCGCGATCTGCTCGGCCACCAATTTGTGGCTTTTGGTCTGGTACACGCCGGCTATTCGCGCAAGGAAGCTCAACGCGGGCTCGGGTGACTCCGATGGCGCCAGCGACGAACCGTCGCTGGTCAGATCGTAGCGGTAGGCGGGTTCGTCGCCGGCCGCTCCCGATGCCGGCTTCGGCCCGATGGAGCCGGCGAAATCGAATGTCGACCGGCCGGTCTTGAACAGCATCCTGTCCACCTGGATCTTGTTGCTGCCGGCGACAAGCGTCGCATCGACCGCGACGTCCGCCGGCAGCAATCCACGTGTGCCGAGATCGAGCACCGACCCGGTCGACGACAAGGCGGCCGTCAGTTGCGACGCATTCGTGCCGGCACCTTCCGATCCCTTCAGCTTCAACGCCACGGCGCCCAGCTTCCCGGCGCCGGCCGTGGTGCCGGCGGGAGCCGCCAGATCGATGCTCGCTTCCAGCGCCGTCACGCGATGCGCCGCGACATCGCGTGTGGCGGAAGCGGCAACCTTGATCGTCCTGCCGTCGACATCGGCCTGTGACGAAAATTCCATGCCGCCCGGCCCCGACTGAACGACGGTGGCGTCGGCGATCTTGACCAGCTTGATCGATCCGGTATCGGGCAGCACGAATTCGACATTGCTGAGATCGATCCGGCGCATCGAATCTTCCCGCACGGCGTCGAGGGCGCGATGGATGTTGCCGAACACCGCGTCCGACAGTTTCTCGGGATCGACGAGGCCGTCCTCATTGCGCAGCGCGGCGGTCCAGTCGCCGCCGGAGGGCATCGCCGCCATGACGATGCGCGCATCGGAAATCCTGGCGCTCGTCAGCCGCACCTCACCCCACAGCAGCGGCACAAGGCGGACACCGAAGCGCACACGCCCGGCGTCGGCCATGGGCTTGCCGTCGTTCGTCTTCAGGCTGACGTCGCTGACCTGGAGCGCAACGAAACTCGAACTGTCGAGCGTGATGCGAGCGGGCCCGACCGCGACATGGACATCGACGCCGGCGAGTTTCTCGATGGCGGTTTCCGCCTCGACGCGCAGCCGGTCCGCCCCGATGCCGGAAAGACCGATGAGATAGACGGCTATCGCGACCAGCAGCGTGAGCGCAACCATGCCCGCGAACACGCGCGAAAGGATGCGAAGGCCACGTCCGATCCGGGCCTGACCAAGCGGCGGCACCCGGCACGCGGACGGCAAGGTCCCCAGGTCGGCGATCTCATCCCGCCTGAACCTGATCTTCTCGTGCTGCGGTTGCTCCTGATCCACGCAATCTTCCGTTGTACGAATTCGCTCGTGGACGAATCCCCGCTCGACACTATATCGGTGTGGCTTCGCGCGTAACCTCAAACAAGGGCATCGGTATGGCTGACCTCGTCGTGGGCGATCTTGCGCCGCAATTCGACCTGCCGCGAGACGGCGGCGGCTCAATCAGCCTTGCCGCATCCGCCGGCAAGCCCGTGGTGCTCTATTTCTATCCGCAGGACGACACAACAAGCTGCACGCAGGAGGCGATCAGCTTTTCACAGCTCAAGCCGGAATTCGAGAAGGCCGGAGCGGTGGTGATCGGCCTGTCGCCCGACCCCGTCAAGAAGCACGACAAGTTCAAGTCCAAATACAGCCTCACCATCGACCTCGCCGCCGACGAGGAGCGCAAGGTGATCGATGCCTACCATCTGTGGGTCGAGAAATCGATGTATGGCCGCAAATACATGGGCGTCGAGCGCGCCACGTTCCTGATTGGCCGCGATGGCCGGATCGCCAGGATTTGGCGCAAGGTCCGGGTGAAGGGCCATGCCGAGGAAGTTCTCGAGGCCGTCCGAGCGCTTTGAGCGCCACGAAGGCCGACGGCGATACGGCCTTCATGTCGGCGCACGAAATCCGGCTGATGCCGAAATCAGGCGTCCTTACTCTTCGGGTGTTTCCACCTTCGGCTGCTGTCGCGCCCGCCAGGATTTCGAAACATGGTTCAGATGATCGGCCAGCGCGGCGAGGCGACCGCGCAAGCCGCGCGCGCCGATCACCGATGACAGCCTGACCGACTGCGTGGCGAAGCGCCGCTTGAAATCCTCGCCGCCGCAGAGGAAATCAATTTTGCCAAGGCCACGGTCGAGCGACCATTGGATATAGTCCACCATCAGCACCATACCCGGCGAGGCGCGCTCGTATTCGGGATCGTAAGTGGTGACGAAAGCCATCATGGTGCCGTGCTGCTCGAAATTGATCGAGACGGCGACGATCGTATCGTCGAGCTCCAAGACGAAAATGCGCAACAGCCCGAGCTCGGCCAGCACCGACACAAGCGCGGCGAGAACAGGCGAGCCTTCATCGAACAGGTCCGAGACGCGCCCGTGCCGCGCCAGCCACAGCCGCTTCAGCGCCGCGACCCGAGCGAGCACCGGCTCAAGCGGTTCGCCGATATCCATCAGGCGAAAACGCAATGCGCCGCCTTCTTCCATGAACTTGCAGCCGCGACGGTAGTTCTGCCGGGCCTTTTTGGACAGCGTCTCGAACCAGTCCGCGCCGCGCGGCCAGGAACCCTCGACACGGTAGCTGATTTCCCAGCGGTGGTTGCGCCGAAGCGCCTTGCCGTGGCGCGAGGCCGGATCCAGCAGGGCACGGAAACCGGCATCCGGCAGCAGACGATTGAGATAGATGAGGTCGAAGCCGCCCTGGTCGAGAACATACTGCCAGAGCCGGGAGAGTTGTTGCGGGTCGCCGCCGGGGGCAAACAGCGCGTTGCCATAGTCGCTGTGATCCTTCGCCGCCCATTCGAGAACGCGGATGCCGGAGCGCCTGAAGGTGGCGAGCGCTATCACGCCTTCGAGCCGGTCGCCGTTCCAGGCCAGCCCGATCCTGAGCGTGCGCCGCTCCTGATGGGGGGTGGTGCGCCACCAGGCCGCGATCCAGGCCGGATGCTGGAAGACAAGCCCGCCGGCTCGCTGCCAAAGCGCACTCCAGGCCGGGGCGATCTCGTCCAAACGCGCCGCCGATGTCACGACTTCGAAGACGAAGCTCCGCGGAATAGTGGGCGCCACGGGAGCGTTCACGACCGAGCCCTCTGCGATGCTCGCGTTGTCTCCGGCTTTCCGGGACGGACGCGCCGAGCGATATGTCGCCACATTCGCTTCAGCGGCATGACATAGAGGCCGGCAAGCGACTGGTAGTCGCGCACATCGCGATCGACCAGGCCGAACTTGAAATCCTCGTCGGGCTTCGGCACGCACAATGTTCCGAAGAGGCGATCCCAGAACGAGAAGAGCAGCCCGAAATTCTTGTCGTAGTGGCGCGGATCGGTGCTGTGATGCAGCTGGTGCCAATGGGGACACAGGATCAAATTGTTGAGCGGGCCGAACGAGATCTTGAAATGCGTGTGCCTGACGAAATCCATCATCAGGATGTTGCGCATGACGTAGACGTTGACGCCAAAGACCGTCAGTTCGACCAGGTTCAGCGAAACCAGCGACCAGATGCCGAAGCAGATGCCCACCACGATGCCGTCCCAGGCGCGGTTCATCAGTTCGTCGAGCGGGTGGACCCGGTCCTTGGTGATACCGACCATCACCTCGGCCGAGTGATGCACTTTGTGCAGTTCCCAGAGCACCGGATAGCGATGCTGGGCGACGTGATAGAGATAATAGGAAATGTCGTAGGCGAGCAGCATGGTGATGGTGAAGATCAGCACCGTTACCGGACCCGCCGGCCCCTCGATCAGCGGCGGCTGGAACTGGAACAGTGTCGAGAACAGCCAGTTGGTCCCGTAGCCTACCGCCGTGACGAAGACAATTCCGGCGGGCAGCATCAGGAAGGGCATCAGAGCTTTCTTCGTCACCCAGAACAGCAGGTCGGCTCTCGCCGAGGGATGAGTGATAACCTCATGCGGGACGGCGAACTCGAAAAACTCCTTCCAGCTCTTCTCCTCCACCGTGCGCCAATAGGCCACGAGCGCGCTGACCAAGGCAGTCAGCAGCAAAAGCCCGGTCGCCAGCAGACTGGTGCCGGAGAGCCTGTCGAGGACCTTGCCAACCAGATCGCTCAGCATCCCTTGGACCGCCTTCTTCAATAGATTCCCAAACCCCATCACGCCTTTAACCGAAAACCGTCAAGTAAATGCGATCAAAGAGAGTTAAGGATTCTTGACCTTAATCGGCGAGTGACCCGTTCCTCTGGTTGAAACATGGTGCGTGACGCGCGCACGATGGCCGCTCCCTCGGCAGTGTTGATGCAACCCACTGCCCTCGCCGCGTGTATTCGTTGCCGCGCGATCGGTCCGGCAAGCCTTTGTTAACCCTAATAATGTGTAATCAAGCCGTCGTGGTGTCGTAAACGAAAGCTTGGTCCCGTGAACGCAACCGGTCAGTCCGCAGTCTTCGGCAGGCGCAAGGAACCCCACACTGTCATCATTGCCCGGGGTAACGAGATCAGGCACTTCACGATCCGACCCTGGCTCGCGGCATTCATCGGCTCGGCACTCGCCGCCATTGCCGTCGGCTACCTGCTGGCCACGTCCTACCTGGTGCTGCGCGATGACTTGATCGGCGCCACCACCGCGCGCCAGGCGCGCATGCAGCAGGCTTACGAGGACCGTATTTCGGCACTGCGCGCCCAGGTCGACCGCATCACCAGCCGCCAGCTGCTCGATCAGCAATTGATGGAGACCAAGGTCAGCGAGTTGCTTGACCGGCAGACGCAGCTCAGCCAGCGTCACGGCCGCCTCGGCCCGTTGCTCGAACGCGCAGAGAATGACGTCGGAACAGCGCCAGGCGAGGCCCCGGCAGCAGCCGCGAAGCCTGACAAACCCGCCGAAGTGACCGGCAGCATCAGCCAGCCGGCGCAGAATTACGCGGTCGCTAGCCTGAGCGCGGACCCCGGAGCCGCAGACACGAGGCCGTTCTCCTTGTGGTCGACCCGCTCCGATCCTTTGCCAAACGATTCAGCCGCCGATCGCGCCGACAAATTGTTCGTCTCGATCAACCAGTCGCTGAAATCGATCGAGACCGAGCAGCTCACCCGCATCAGCGCACTCGCCGACAATGCCTATAAGAGCGCCGACGCGATCACCCAGGCGCTGCAAGCGGCGGGACTGCCGGTCGACGGCGATTTCGGCAAGGACCAGAGCGATGTCGGCGGACCGCTGATCCCGCTCGACAGCTCGATGATGTTCGACAGCAAGGTCAAGGAACTGGACGAAGCCCTGGATACGCTCGACCATCTCAAGAAGGAAGCGCGCCAGCTGCCGCTGTCCAACCCCGCACCCGGCCACTCCGTCACCAGCCCGTTCGGCATTCGCACCGACCCCCTCCTCGGCACCGCCGCGCTGCATTCCGGCATGGATTTCAGGGCGCCGATCGGCATGGCGGCAAGGGTCACGGCGCCCGGCGTCGTCACCAAGGCCGGCTGGAACGGCGGCTATGGCCGCATGGTGGAAGTCGACCACGGCAACGGCTTTGCGACCCGCTACGGGCATCTGAGCGAAATCGACGTGACCGTCGGCGAGAAGGTCGATGCCGGCGCCGTCCTCGGCAAGACCGGCAGCAGCGGCCGCTCGACCGGCCCGCATCTGCACTACGAAGTGCGCCACAATGGCGAAGCGATCGATCCGCTGCGCTTCCTCACCGTCGGCAAGAAGGTCGCCCAGTATCTCTGAGGCGCGCCAGTCCTCGGAGTGAAACCTTCAGTTGATGACAAGCGCGGCCCGCTGCTCTTCGAACGCTGCCCAGGTGTACCGGTCTGGACCCAACACCTCGTTCAGCGCCTTGTACTCTCCAAATCGCCATCCTGGGTAGCAGAGCAGTTCGTCAAACAGGACGACACTGCCACTGACAAGCCTGTCCTTGCAGAGCGTGAGAATGGCTTTGCAGGGCGTGTAGGTGTCCGTGTCAATATGAATGAAAGCAATTGGACCTTGGTGCTGCTTAAGAAACGTTGGAAGCGTATCTTCAATCCAGCCCTTTATCAGATTCACATTTTGCCGAACCTTCGGCACAACGCCGTCCCTGTTGAATTGCCGGCCTCTGGCCTGGAAGCCAGTTCCAGTCCAGTTTTCCTGAAGACCTAGGAAAGCATCAAATCCAAAGATTGACCGCGTGTCGCCAGATGACGAAAGTCTCCCTGCGAAATGGTTGATGCTTGTCCCGTCAAAGACACCAAATTCCAGCAGAAACCCGGATTTCGCGACTTTCTCGATTGCATAATTTCGTATTTGCTGGTGGTCGTCGAAAAGCAGCGCATTTTCCATGTGCGGCGCCGCAAAATCGGCACTCTCGATAACGCAGCGCTCGTGCAATATTTGTGTCATACGCCGTTCTGGAAGCACAACAGCCGATGGCCGGCGCTTTCGCTTGAGACCGTGGCCCTCCAGAAAACTTGTAAGTTTTGACACTATTCGCGCTCCCCCAAATGCGCCCTTTTGAGTGAGGTGGGATGGAAAATCAAGCGGCCATGGACTTGCCTGCTTGGTCCATACCGCACCGGCCCGCCGACATCTGAAGCCTGGATTGCAGCGCCTCCGACAATAACAGGCCTGGCCAACACCGCCGGAAATCGCGCCACCGTCGGCCATGACCGATCCCTCAGGCTTTGACATGGATCTCCCGCGGGAACCTGGTCAGCGTCTCATGGCCGGTTTCGGTGACCAGGATGGTCTCGCTGATCTCGATACCCCAGCCGTCCATCCACATGCCGAGGATGGAATGAACGACGTTGCCGGGCTGAAGCACCGTCTTGTCACCCGGGCGGAGGCTGATCGTGTGTTCGCCCCAATCCGGCGGATAGGCGACGCCGATGGAATAGCCGATGCGCGACTCCTTCTTCAGCCCGTAGCGCTGGATGACCTTGCGCCATGCACCTTCGACCGCTTCGGCCGATGTTCCTGGCCGGACCGCATAGAGTACCGCGTCCATGCCCTCGATCACCGCCCTTGCCGTGTCCGCGACACGCGTCGGCGTCTTGCCAAGCTGCATCGTTCTCGCCAACCCGGCGGCATAGCGGCGGCAGACGCCGGCGAGTTCCAGGGCAATGGTCTCGTTGTCCCCGAACCGACGGTCGCTCCACATGATGTGCGGGGCCGAGGCGTTCTCGCCGCCGAGGATTGTCGGCGGAAGGGCCGTGATGTCGCCGGCGAAATCCGGGCTGCCGGCGATCTGCGCCGCCTGGATGGACGCAATCGCATCGCACTCGCGCACACCCGGCGCGATCACCTCGAAGGCCCGCGCCACCGCCGCTTCGGCCAGGGTCGACGCCTTGCGCAAATAGGCGATCTCGGGCGCCGATTTGACCGCACGGATCCAGTTCACCAGGAGATCGGCATCGTGCCATTTTGCATTGGGAAGGCCGGCGACGAGCCGCGCATGCGCTTTCGGGGAGAAATAATAGGCTTCGAGCTCGATGCCGATATGCCTGGTACCCCAGCCCTTGGCCACGATCCAGTTGGCGATCCAGTCCATCGGATGGCGATCGACACGCTGGACGTGATCTTCCGGGAAGCCAACCACGTTCTCGGGTCTCATCCAGGCCGTGAGAAGACCGCCGGCGGCATCCATGGCGCGCCCGATCCAGACCGGCTCGACGTCTTCCACGGGAACCAGCACCACCTGCGGCGTGTAGAACGACCAACCGTCATAGCCGGTGATATAGTGCTGGTTGGCAACGTCGTTGACGATCAGGAGCTCGAGACCGCGCTTGGCCATCTCGGCGCGGATCTTGCGAAGCCGCTGCTGGTACTCCTCGCGGGCAAACGGCAATTCGATCATCTTTGCTCCATGCTGTGTTGCGTCGCGGTTGCTTGGCCACCATTGAAGCGGTTCTCGCGATTGCGGCAATCGGCCAAGGGCGGCACCTGAACAGGTCCTAAACCCAGCAACGTCCATCCCAGCGCCTTTTTGCCCCCGGACTTTTTGCTGATTTATTTTTGAATTCCATTTGACTGAATAAATCTTTGATGCAAACTTGTATCCGTTGGGAGTGCAAGGCATGGCGTTGCGGGGGACCAATCAGGAATTTGGGCGGCCGTACAACCGGCGCATCGTGCTCGAGTCGATCCGCCGTAACGGCCCCATCGCCCGCGGCGATATCGCCCGGCATGTCGGGCTCACCGTGCAGACCGTATCGACCATCGTCCGCGAGTTGGAGGAACAGGGCTACATCCTGTCCCTGCGAGAGGAACCCAAGGGGCGCGGCCTACCTCCGGCGACGCTGCGCATCAATCCAGAGGGCGGCTATGCTGTCGGCATCCATTTGACGCCGCTCGGGATAGATGCAGCACTGATCAATCTCAGCGGCGACGTGATCGAGAGTTCGCACCGCGAAGCGCCCAACGCGGCGCCCGATCATGCGTTCGATGAGATCGGCGGCATGGTCCGTGATCTAACGGGGAAGCGGGCCGGCGGCCGTGTCATCGGCATCGGCATGGCGCTTCCCGGACCGTTTGGCGTGGACTCCATGAGCTTCGTCGGGCCAACGACGATGGCTGGCTGGAAGGATGTGGCGCTGCGCGAGCGGCTGACGGCCGCGACGGGACTGCCGGCGTTCTTCGAAAGCGACATGGCCGCCGCCGCGATGGGCGAACGCCTCTATGGCATCGGGGTCCACCATTCCGAATACTACTATCTCTATTTCGGCGTCGGGCTGGGAAGCGCCATGATGCATGACGGCAGCGTGATGCGCGGCGCCTGGGGAAATGCCGGCGAAATCGGCCACATTCCCGTCGTTCCCGGCGGCGAGCCCTGTCCTTGCGGCAACCGGGGCTGCCTCGAACGCTATCTTTCGCTCGAAGCACGGGGGCGCTGGGCCGGCAACGACGCCGATTGGGTGGCTGAGGTCGGCCCGATCTTCCGCAATGCCATCGCCATCATCGAGAACCTGTTCGATCCCGAGACGATCGTGCTCGGCGGGCTGGCGGCGCCGGACTTGCTGCAACTTCTGGCGGGCGCGGCAACGCCGCTGCTCAATTCGGTCTCGGCCCGCGGCGACCGCAAGGCGCCCCGCGTGGTCGTCGCGGGCGGCGGCCAGCAATCCGTGCTGCGCGGCGCCGCCGCCCTTGCAGTTTCAGGGGTGTTGTCGCCGCGCTTCGGGCAGATGTTCACGGCAGAGCGCGAGCGTGGCCGCGATCTCCTGGCGGCCAAGGAGATTGCCGCATGAGTGAACCTCTGCTGGTGCTCGACAACGTCACCAAGAACTATGGCGCGATCGAAGCGCTGAAGGGGATCAGCTTCTCGATCGGCAAGGGCGAGGTCGTGGCCCTGCTCGGCGACAACGGCGCCGGCAAATCGACACTGGTCAAGATCATAGCGGGCGGACTGGAGCCGACCTCGGGCCGCATGCTGTTCGAGGGCAAGGAGTTTCTCGCCAAATCGCCCGCCGAAGCGAAGGCGGCGGGCATAGAGACCGTCTACCAGGACCTGTCGCTGTGCACCAATGTCGATGTGGTGGCCAATTTCTTCATGGGCCGCGAGATCACCCGGAAGGTTCTCGGCATTCCCGTGCTCGACGAGCGCGCCATGGAGGCCGTCGTTGGGAAGGCCCTGGCGAGCGCCGGCACCCGCATTCCGTCTCTGCGCACCAATGTCGAGCACCTATCGGGCGGCCAGCGGCAAGCCATCGAGCTCAACCGGTTCGTACACTGGGGCGGCAAGCTGGTGCTTCTGGACGAACCGTTCGCCGCCCTTGGTGTCGAGCAGACGCGGCGCGGCCTCGACATGATCCGCCAGGTGGCGAGCCAGGGCATCGGCGTCGTCATCATCACCCACATCATGCAGCAGGCCTTTCAGGTCGCCGACCGGATCGTGGTGATCCGGCAAGGCGTCGTGGCGGGCGATGTCGCACGCAGCAAAACAAGTCCCGATGCGGTGATCAACATGATCACCGGTGAAACGCTTGCCGGTGCCGGACCGGCGGGCTGAGGGACAAAGAGGGGTCCGGCTTAACAGGGAGCCAACAACATGAAGCGAGTACTTCTTGCTGTCTTCGGTATCCTGGCACTGGCCTTTGCCACGCTCACGCCGGCATTCGCCCAGTCCAAGGGGACCGTCTATTACATGGTGCCGACACTGCTCGACGAGTTCCAGACCGGCTCGGTGAGCGCGCTGGAGCTGTTCCTCAAGCAGGTCGGCTATGAAGTGAAAACGCTGAATGCCGACAACAAGACCGACGCGCAGCAGTCGCAGATGAACGACGTCATCGCGCTGAAGCCGGCGGCCATCATCCTGGCCGCGGTCGATTTCAACGCGCTGAAACCGTCCATCGAGGCGGCGCGTGCGGCCGGCATCCCGGTGGTCGAGTTCGACCGCCAGATCACCTCGACGCCTTCCGACTTCACATCGGTCGCCGGAACCGTCGAGATCGGCCATGTCGCGGCCGACCAGGCAGAGAAACTGCTGAAAGCCAAGAACGGCTCGGTGAAGGGCAAGGTGCTGCAAGTGCTGGGCGACCCCGGCGATCCCTATACGCTCGACATCCAGAAGGGCTTCGAGGAGAAGATGAAGGCGTTTCCGGACGTCAAGATCATCTCGCTTCCGGCCATGCAGTGGGAAGCCAGCAACGCCGGCACCATCGTCGCCGACCAGATGCTGGCCAACCCCGACATCGACCTGATCTTCAGCCATGCCGCGCACCTGTCGGTCGCCGCCGTCGCCTCGCTCGAGGCCGCCGGCAAGAAGCCGGGCGACGTCATGCTGATGAGCTCGAACGGCGCTCCGGTCGGCCTCGACCTGATCCGCAAGGGCTGGCTCAACGTCGAAGTCGAGCAGCCGCTCTACGCACAGGCCGCGGCGGTTGCCATGTTCATGGACAAGGTGGTCAAGAAGGAAGAAATCAAGCCCGGCGACTATGACGTGCTTGGCCTGAAATCGGTCGTCACCAAGGAAAGCTGGGGCCCGAACATCAAGATCCCGGGTGCGGCCATTACCAAGGAAAACGTCGACAACCCGGCTTTCTGGGGCAACCAGAAGCCGCCGACGGACACGGTCAAGTCGGTCGAATAGGCATCTCGCCTGAAACGCTCCGGGCCCTCTCGGCCCGGAGCCAATCCTTCGCAATTCCAATCCGCGCATGCCTCCGAAAATCGAACTGATTTTCGGAGGCATGCGCCAGCCGGATCAGCCCATGAACCTCCGCACCCGCCATGCCCTGGAGTTCGTTCTCGACAACCTCGTCTGGTTCATGCTGCTGTTCGTGCTGGTGGTGTTCTCCATCTTCGTGCCGAACTATTTTCAGCTCGGCATCTTCGCCAACATCATCGAGGCTTCGAGCGTGCTCGGGGTCATGTCGATCGGCCTGGCGCTGGTCATCATCGCCGGCCACATGGACCTGTCGGTCGAATCCGTCGCCGCGCTCAGCGCCATGGCGGTCGGCATCCTGTTCTGCTCGTCAGGCATTGGCATGGGCGTGCAACTGCATCCGGAATGGCTGATGGTGCCGGTATCGCTGCTGCTGGCGCTGGCCGTCGGCGGCCTCATCGGCGTCTTCAACGGTTATCTGGTGGTCAAGGTGAAGATGAGCGCCTTCATCATCACGCTGGCGTCCTACATCTGGGTGCGCGGCCTGGTACTGGTCATTTCGGGCGGCCGCTCGGCGCAGGACCTGGCGCCGGCCATTCGCTGGTTCGGCATCCAGCGCCTCGCCGGCCTGCCGCTCACCGCCTGGATCGCCATCGCCTGTTTCGTCGTCTTCTCGCTGATCATGGCCAAGACGCCGTTCGGCCGACACCTGGTGATGATCGGCGGCAACGAGACGGCAACCTTCCGCGCCGGCATCCGAGTCAACCGCAACCTAGTCATCGCCTTCGTGCTCGCCGGCGCCATAGCCGGCCTAGCCGGCTGGCTGCTGGCGATCCGCACCTCGGGCGCCACCGCCAATCTCGGCGTCGGCCTGCTGTTCAACGCCTTTGCCGCGGTCGTCATCGGTGGCGTCAGCCTGAAGGGCGGCGTCGGCACCCTGCCCGGCGTCTATGCCGGCGTGCTTCTGCTCTCGGCCATCAACACGGCGATCAATTTGATGGGGCTGCCCGCCAACTTCACCCAGGTCATCCACGGCCTGCTGGTGCTGGCGGCCGTGCTGCTCGACGCCTTCAAGCAAACCATTCGCCAAAGACTCGCATGACAGGACGATTCGCATGACAGGAAGGCGGGCATGACCGGACGACTGAAAGACAAGGTGGCGCTGATCATCGGCAGCGCGCGCGGCATCGGCAAGGGCATCGCGCAGCGTTTCGCCGAGGAAGGCGCAAGGCTGGTGCTCGCCGATACCGAGGCGGCGGCCGGCCAAGCGACCGCCAGCGAACTCGGCGTGCCCTTCATCCGCACCGATATCTCGCGGATGAGCGACGCCGAGGCCGCGGTGGCTCTGGCGCTGAAGCAGCACGGCCGCCTCGACATCATCGTGCAGAATGCCGGCATCTATCCCTGGCAATTGATCGAGAACACGAGCGCCGACGACTGGGACCGCGTCATGGCCGTCAATCTGCGCGGCACCTTCAATGCCAGCCGCGCCGCACTGGTGCCGATGAAGGCGCAGCGTTTTGGCCGCATGCTCTACACCTCCTCCATAACCGGTCCGCACGTGACCAGCCCGGGCCACGGCCACTATTCGGCCAGCAAGGCCGGAATCAACGGCTTCATCCGGGCGGCGGCGCTGGAATTCTCCGGCTATGGCATCACCGTCAACGGCGTCGAGCCCGGCAACATCCTGACCGAAGCCATCCAGCAGCATCGCGGCGCCGCCTACATCAAGAACATGGAGGATTCCATCCCGCTCGGCAGGCTCGGCAGCCCGCGCGACGTCGCCAACGCCTTCCTGTTCCTCGCCTCGGATGACGCCAGCTACATCACCGGCACGACCATCGTCGTCGATGGCGGACAATTGCTGCCCGAGGGCAATGACTTTCGGCTGCTGCCGCCGTGACCCCTCAGGTGCGAAATCACGCCGACGAGGCGTCAGGAAGCTCGCGCCGGTGGCCCGCAACCCCCTGATCGATGAAAAACCCGCCACGGGAGCGACCCGTGGCGGGTTTTTGGAGTGGCTACATCCCGGAGGAATCGACCGCTTGTAGGTGTATTGTGAACTGCCTGATCGTATTAGCCTATGGTGCGATCGCGGAAGACAATGGTGCCGCACGCTGCTGTGTGTGAACAGGAGGCCGACATGAGAATTAGGACAACGACCCATAACAATCCCGGCGAAGCTGGCGTCATCCTGCTCGACCAACCTGTCCAAAACCTGATCGTGGCGACTGATATTCGCGACGGCACCACGACGCTGTTCGGGACGGCGACGCTGCAAGTGAACTATGCCGGCTCGTACGATATCCGGGTCGAACTCACACCAGCGGAACTCACGCAAGTCTACCAGATATTGGTCAAAAACCTGCTTGAGGAAATCCAGGAACTAAAGAGCGCTCAAAATCCTTGACGCTGGCGAACCGACCCTCCAGCGGACATATATGCCGGTCAATCTCGTTGCAGTCCGCGCTGCCGACGAACACCGTTGGCCGCTCCGTACCGGCAAGTGCCTATGGGGTAGTCTCCTAATTTGATTTCTTGGGTCCGAACTGAATGCGCACGACATCGCGTGGGTACAGGCTTGGGTCCATCGCGATTTTCACGCCACGATGTTCGCCAGTAAGACCGCGTTGATGCAGCGAGTTGCTTACGTTGATTCCAATCGCGGCCATGTTTTTGTTCTGCTCAAGCGCTTGATCGACCCAAGCAAAAACCTCATCATTCGACAGATCATTTCCAACTTCGCACTCTACATATGTTTGCGTCTGGTCCGACATTTACCGCTCCTCCCATTTCAGCTCGATACGCTCGCTTCCACCAATTCTTCCTTCGACCATAGCCGATTGCGCACACCTGCCGCCATAGCTGCCGTAATGCGCAGGGTCTTGTGAGCGCGCACGCCGTGCTACAGATACCGCCGATCAATACGCCGGTTGATGCCGTGCGGGCTCCGATCGTGGCGAAACATCGAAAGAGAGATCGAACATGCCAATTAAGCCATTTCTCCTGATCGTGACCGATCGTGACAAACAAGTGTTCACAGTTGAAAGGACCGATGACAGAGGATAGACCATGGAACGCGGCTGTAGTTGCAGCGCAGGAAGCCGGGAGGCAGGTAAACTGCTCTACTCCGGGCGCAGGTCTAACTAGGGCTGCGGTTATAGAAAGCTGACAAAAATCCTACGGCCAAAAACTGGTTGAGCAGGGATCAATCGTGAACCCGTTTTCAAATTAAGACACTAACGCCTATGGGGCAGGCTTTGCGCCGATAGATGACGAGCTAGCCGATTGGCTTCATGTTCCTGGTGCAACCCAAGACTTCCTACCCTCATCGCTGATGATGCTCAGGGATGCTGCCTCGGACTAGGCTCGGCGCGTGTGTTGGATCGATCAGAGCGTTTGCGTTTGGCCGCACAGTATTCGACCCTGCCGCCACAATTTGCGTGACCGGCTGCCCCACTGCATGATAGATTCCCCAAGGTCAACATGAACGGTCGATCGCCTTAGAGGCCATGGTCTCCCAACAGGACCAACTAAGGCCGCCCAATCGGCCAACTTAGTGCGAAACCGCACTTGGAGGACGCCACTAATGGCTGAAAGCCGCCGCCTGCCTCCCGTCCCTCTGTATGTAATTTATGCGCTCCTTGTGCTCGCACTGACCTATCTTGCTTATGCGCTCTACTTCAATTTTTTCAGAGACCCGGAGGTGCATGGAGATTTTGATATTTCGATACTGCGAGACTACAAAGCTCCACTTATTGCGTCGGTTGGGACATTTCTAGGTGTTATATCAAAATCAATCTATGAGTACATCACCGAAAAACCAACAGATTTAAAGAAAGGCATTATATCCGCTTCTCTAATAGCACCTATTGTCGTTATGTACACATATAATTCTATAATTTCCATCACAGACTCGTTTGTTGCCTTTTTAATATCGTATCAGAACGGGTTTTTCTTCAGAATAATACTTGCGTCGGTTGAAAGCAAGTACTCCAAAAAACCGCAAGTATGAACGCTTTCAAAGTGGCGCGAACAATTGCCGCCGTAATATGCGGCCTGCTCCTTTCATTAGGATCAGCGCGGTCAGCCTCGGATATCCGCGATCTCGCTAAGGATGAGTTCGAGGTTCCTGAATTTCGCGACAGGCTGGCATCTGTTGTAGAGCTCCTCAGGATAGGAGACTACATTCATGTCGGGCCTGGGCTGGATGGATCGAAGGTTAATATCAAGGTAGTCAAGGAGTCAGCAATTTTGTACTCATCGATGCCAAGTTTGAGCATGAATGCGATGGCCGTCAAGCCTAACATCATTCTGATTAGTGAATTGCTTGCATCGACTTTGACTTTAGGCGCCATGAATTCATCATTGGCTTATACATACGAAAACGCAAATAGATCGGGAGATGCTCTGACGGATTCTATAACTGACTTAAAAATATTCTCAATCAGACGCCTTACGCTACTGAGGGAATTACGAAGGGGATACGTTCCGGACGGTGAAGATGTTACTAAGGAGGTTAAGGATCTGCTGCGCGCGGCGGGGGCCCTCCATGATGAGCACATAGATTTTGTTTTTGCGGGGGCCTTTTCGCAGCTGCTTTTTCACGAGCTCGCACATCTCAAAACAATTGAAGTGCCAGTGGCAGAGACAAGCGGATTATTCGACTCTCTCCTAGACTTCTTAGATCGCCGTCTAGCGCAGAGCACGTTTGACGAGGAGGTGCGAGCGGACACTGTCGCCGCAATCGACGTGGGGAACACATACCTATACATTAAGAAAAACAATAGCTTAAACGCTAAGCTATTTGCGGAAGGGATGGAATCCTATCTCTTTCTAATGAAAGATATAGTCTTTAATCACTTGCTGGTTGGGGAGAGAGGGTTAAATGCGGAGGATTTCGTCATCAAGATGCTCCACGCCAGTTGCCGAAATAACTCTGCGTTTGCTGATCTCGACTATACGAACCCAGATCGTGTTGCTGTAGGTGCTGAGACTCATCTCCCTGTCCTTACCAGATCTGAGTATGAGGGGCTTGCAAAGCGGCTGAGGGGGGCAAACGTCTATCTCACCCATCCTCATAATTTCGAAAGAGCGGTGAGGCTTCTGCAGGTCATGACGGACAAGTTTGAATTTCGAGGACATTTCAATGTTCGAGAAGGCACCGATCTCTTGAACACGTTGAATGATCCGTCGATATCGTTTCGTCGAGAGCCAGCTACGCAAGCTGACCTTCCCTGGAATTCAAATGATATTTTACGCGCGCTTTCTGGATTCTATGGCATGGAGGAGGGCAAGCTGTGCCCCGGCACCGAGTGCTGGGTTGGCTTTCCTATTGATAAAGAACTTAAAGGCTTTGTGGAGGTCATCGAGGACTATGGACGGTTAAAAAGCATTCGATTCGCCCTGCCTGTTGGCGCAAAATTTGGTTCAGTTGAATATTATCGGCAGATCGCTTTGTCGGTCACTGTGTTTGCGAATATTTTTCAGCTATCGACGGAAGAAATTACTGCAATCGGTAACGCGCGCATTGACTATCTTCAATGTGGAATCGGTTCGTATATTCTTAATGGCGATGGCTTCACCGTTTTCGCAGACTCCACGATCGAGGGAGGCTACATTTTTTATGATATCGTGCCGATAGATAAAGGGAGATCATTTCTTGATAACTGGCGCGGACCTTACTGATTGGGCTGGTCAGTCCGCCGCCAAAAGGCCTCATAGCTACCCTCGAAAAATGCAGGACAGCGATGAGAATGCGAGTCGCACGTCCGACCACTGTCCTAGTTGGCAAGAATGGTTGATCAGAGCGAAGCGCCTAAGCGATAGGGTTAGCCCGAATTCCGAGATCTCGGATGACCAAGATTGCCCTCTGATTGAGATGGCCTAGGCCGTTGGACAGACCGCCATTTTTTTGTTGTGCCTTGAGCTAAGATATGAAGATCGCCGTTACAAGGCCCGAGAGAATCTGGCGAGCTACTTTTGTTCCTGTTGCTATTTTGTAGCTAGGCGGCAATTTTCGACGGTTTGCAGAAAAAGCACAAAAACAAAAATTACCTTGTTTAATCAAAGTGGTGGGCGATGACGGGCTCGAACCGCCGACATCTTCGGTGTAAACGAAGCGCTCTACCAACTGAGCTAATCGCCCGCTCCGGGCCGGACCTTTAAGCGGTCGGGACCGGCTTCGCAAGGCCAAATGAAAAGGCGACGCCCTGTTCGCGGGCCGGATTTGCCAACAAAACGCCGGCTGTCAAAAAACCTTCTCCAGTTTGCTGTTATGATGGTTTGGTGCGCTTGACACCCGGTGGCGAACCCCTTATCCAGCGCCCCAACGACGAACACGGCTGACACGTGCTCGTCAATGCGCGGGTGTAGCTCAGTTGGTTAGAGTGCCGGCCTGTCACGCCGGAGGTCGCGGGTTCGAGCCCCGTCACTCGCGCCATTTCTCTCAAGGGTTTCAAACTCTTGGTACAAGGGAAATGCCGACATAAATTGTCAAAGTCCACTTTCGGAAATGAAGTGTCGAGGCGCGGTCAGTGATCGCTCCCCGCGCCGGTCGTACACGGCCGACGGTCTTCACAGCCGGCTTCAAAAAACAAACATGCATAAGCGACGGTGCGGCAAACGGGAGGCCACTCCAATATGCTGAAAAGCGGCTCTTGAAACCGTTGAACCGTGTCTGATTGCGGATCCGGCTTGCGGATTTGCCCACAAAGCGCTCCATTCATTTCGCAGACAGCGGAGCTGCACAGATATGCTGCCGAAACGGCATGGAGGACTTACAGTGTCAATCGCACGAAACATTCCTATACGCACGATATTCACGCTCCTTTACCTGGGTGCCGTAACGACGATCGCCACCGCCCTTTTCCCGGCGACCGCGTCGGCCGACCGGCTGCAGCAGTGCGCGCGCGAGGGCGGCATCTGCCGTCTGCCGTACCCCGCCGAGGTGGTGTACGGCGCCCGGGGCCGCACCACCTCGCGCTATATCGAGCGAAACGCAGTACCCTGTTCAAATCGCGTTTTTGGCGACCCAGCACCGGGCAGGCCGAAGTCGTGCTTCATCGTCATGCGCGACCGGGACCAGTCGGATGACGATTACGACGCGCCGCGCCGCGAGAGCTGGGCGGTCTGTGCCGATGAAGGTGAGTTCTGCGACTTCGATGGCCGCAAAGTGGTCAGGTACGGAGCGCGCGGCCGATTCACGCAGGACGTGTTCCGCAACGGTGTCCAATGCGACAACGATGTATTCGGCGATCCCGCGCCTGATCAGAGAAAGCGCTGCTACATCAAGCAGTAATTGGTCAGACGATCGCTCACGGGACATCCAAGGCGCATCGCGTTGAAGCGGATTCATGCGACTCGCTTTGGGCCCTTAGTTTCAAGGCATGCCGTTCTACCAAAACCGAGGTCCCAAAACCGAGGTCATTGTTGGGCGGCATGCCTTAGGGCTGGAACAGCCTGATCGTTCGGTCGGCCCGCGAACCTCAATTATCTCAACCCTTCGCCAGCAGCGCCTCGACCTCCTGCAGCGTCGGCATCGATGGCGCCGTGCCTGGACGGGTCACGGAAATACCGGCGACGGCGCAGGCGAAGCGCACAGCCTCCAGCGGCTCCACGCCTCGCGACAGGGCCGCGGCGAAGCCGCCGTTGAAGGCATCCCCTGCTCCGGTGGTTTCAACCACCGGGCCCGCGCTGACGACGGGAACATGCTCCGAGCGATCCTTCGCGTGCAGAAGCGCGCCCTTGTCGCCGAGCGTGACGATGACCGTGCCGACGCCCTTTTCGAGCAGTCTGTCCGCGGCGGCCCGTGCTTCGCCGACCGAAGAGACCTTCATGCCGGTCAATTCCTCCGTCTCGGTTTCATTGGGCGTGAGATAGTCGCAGAGCGTGTAGATGCGATCGGGAAGCTTTGCCGCCGGAGCCGGGTTGAGGATGGTCGTCACCCCTGCCCCGCGCGCGATCTCCAATGCCCGCATCGCCGCATCGATCGGCTGTTCGAGCTGTGTGACGAAGACGCCGGCGGCGCGGATCAGATCCGCGTTGGCCTCGATATCCGCCGGCGAGATCAGCATGGCGGCGCCCGGGCTGACGATGATGGCGTTGTTGCCGCTTCCCTCCTCGACGAAGATGTAGGCGGCGCCCGTGTAGCTGTCCGGCGTGTCGATGACGGCGCTTTTCACACCCGCCTGCGCCCAGGTCTGCTTCGCCATGTCGGCGAAGGGGTCAACGCCAAGGCGGCTCAGAAACGTGACGTCGGCGCCGAGCTTGCCGGCGGCGACCGCCTGGTTGGAGCCCTTGCCGCCAGGTCCGAGCTTGAACGAATTGCCGAGAATCGTTTCGCCCATGCGCGGCTGGCGATCGGCGCGATAGGCGGTATCGGCAACGAAGACCCCCAATATGACCACAGGCTTCATGACGACCGGCTTGCCCGAGGCCATGCCGCTACTCCGCGTCCGGCGGGACGACGCCCTTGCGGAAGGCAAAGCAGCCATAGAAGCGGCGCTCGCCCGTCTGGATGACGCAATAAGCCTGCTTGGCGCGCTCATAGAAGGCATAGCGCTCGACGGAGATCATCGGCCAGGCCTTGCCCTCGGCTTTGTCGATCTCCTTTTGCACTTCCGTCTGCACCGGCGGGATCTCGTCGGGCTTGCCGACGATTTCCATGCGCGCGGCCGAGTCGTCGACGAACGTATCGAGCGGGTAAAGCGACAGCACCGCCTTGACCACCTCGGCGGCCGGCGCATCGATGCGCAGGAGCTTGCCATGCACGGTCTGCTTCGCCACCGAAGCGGCAGGAAAATTGGTGTCGGCGATGATCAGGTCATCGCCATGTCCCATTGCCCGCAATGCCTGGAGCACGTCGGCATTGAGCAACGGATGGATCCCTTTGAGCATGATGGTCCTCGTGAAGTCCGTTTGAGATTGGAGACGCCGTTAGAGACGCTGATGAGATCAAAGACGTTGGCCGGTCTCGGCGTCGAACAGGTGGATATGGTCGAGCCTTGGCCGCAGCTTGAGCGTGTCACCGGGTTTGAAGTCGTGGCGCTCGCGAAACAGCGCCACCATCTCGCCATCGCCGAAGCGCAGGAAAACCAGCGTCTCCGAGCCGGTCGGCTCGACCACCGAAATCTTCGCCGGTACGCCATCGGGATGGATTTCGAGATGTTCCGGGCGCACGCCGTAAACGACGGCCTGACCGTCCTGCACGGTATTGTTGGGGGCGATCGGGAACAGCGTTCCGGCTATGTCGACGCCATCCTTGCGCACGACACCCTTGAGCAGGTTCATCG
Source organism: Mesorhizobium opportunistum WSM2075 (assembly GCF_000176035.2). Classification (NCBI taxonomy): domain Bacteria; kingdom Pseudomonadati; phylum Pseudomonadota; class Alphaproteobacteria; order Hyphomicrobiales; family Phyllobacteriaceae; genus Mesorhizobium; species Mesorhizobium opportunistum. The sequence continues at coordinate 4,971,449 of NC_015675.1, forward strand.
AAGGCGAGCCGATGAAGCCGGCAACGAAGAGGTTCGCCGGCCGGTCGAACAATTCCAGCGGCGCGCCGACCTGCTCGATGCGGCCGTCGCGCATGACGACGATCTTGTCGGCCATGGTCATGGCCTCGATCTGGTCGTGGGTGACGTAGATGGTTGTGGTCTTCAGCCGCTGGTGCAGTTCCTTGATCTCGGTGCGCATCTGTACGCGCAGCTTGGCGTCGAGGTTGGAGAGCGGCTCGTCGAACAGGAACACCTGCGGATTGCGCACGATGGCGCGGCCCATGGCCACGCGCTGGCGCTGCCCGCCCGAGAGCTGCCGGGGATAGCGCTTCAGATAAGGGTTGAGGTCGAGGATGTCGGCGGCGCGCTTGACCCGCTCGGCGACCACGGCCGGATCGGTCTTCCGCAGCTTCAGCGCAAAGGCCATATTCTGCTCGACCGTCTTGTGCGGATAGAGCGCGTAGTTCTGGAACACCATGGCGATGTCGCGCTTGGCCGGCGGCAAATGATTGACGACGCGGTCGCCGATGGCGATCGTGCCACCCGAGACGGTCTCCAGCCCGGCCACCATCCTGAGCAGCGTCGACTTGCCGCAACCCGAAGGGCCGACCAGCACCACGAATTGGCCATCGGCGATATCGACGCTGACTTCGTGCAGAACCTTGACGGTTCCGAAGGCCTTGGCCACTTTGCTGATTGCGACTTGAGCCATGTCTCCCCCATCGGCTCCACCAGCCGTAGGCGCAGAAGCTAACCAACGCGACCTGTCAGGGCAAGTCGGTCCCTTATAGATAAAAACCCGATCTCGTTGACACGCCATCGCGTTGCGAGAATAGTGATGGTCGCCAATTCCGAATGCCGGACCTTTGACCGGAAGACGGAGCTCCAGGCGGACACTGGGTGGGGTCTCAGGTCCCTGTTTTATCGAGGAGAACCGTCGACGTTCCGGCGTCCGAGAGAAGTTGGCATTTCAATCACGGCTGTTGTTCTGGGAGGAATGGTACATGAGAGTCGATCTTTACGAAAAACTGACCCGTGCCGGCGCTACAAGGCGCGACATATTGAAGGGCGCGGCCAGCATGGCCGCGATCGCGGCGGCATCCGGCGCGGGGCTCGGCGCCCTGACGCGCCCTGCTTCCGCGGCAAGCGAGCTACGCAAGCAAATCCTGCAGATTCCCGGCGTTGGCAAAGGCCAGCCGACCGATGCCGACTTCCAGAAGGTTGGCGAGCTCTGCCTCGAAGCGACCAAGGCCAATGTCAAGGAAGGCGAATTCGCCGGCGTCGAGCTGACCTTCATGGGCCTCAACAACCAGAACCTGCACAATGTGCTGTTCCGCGGCTTCCTGAAGCCGTGGGAGGCCTATACCGGCGCCAAGATCAGCTGGATCGACCTGGCGCAGGCCGACTACAATGCCCGCCTGCAGCAGTCGATCGCCACCGGCACCGTCGACTTCGACATCATCGAGATGGGCGCGCCCTTCGAGGGCGATGTTTGCGGCAAGGGCCTGACCTCCGAGATGCCCGACTGGGTCAAGACGCAGATCGATTTCGACGATCTCGTCAACTACCTGAAACCGCCGGTCGGCACCTGGAACGGCAAGCAGTACCGCGTGACCGTCGACGGCGACGCGCACAATTTCAACTACCGCACCGACGTGTTCGCCGATGCCGATCTCGCCAAGGCCTGGAAGGATGGCGGCGGCGAAGGCGAATGGGGCGTGCCGAAGACCTGGCAGCAGGTGCAGGCCGTGACCAAGTTCCTCAAGGGCAAGAAGCTCAAGGACCAGGACGTCTACGGCTATCTCGACGCGCCAAAGCCGTGGGGCGGCTTCGGCTTCTACTTCCTCGGCAGCCGCGCCACCGCCTATGCCAAGCACCCCGACGACAAGGCCTGGCTGTTCGACGCCGACACCATGAAGCCGCGCGTCAACAACCCGGCCTGGGTGCGCGCCATCCAGGACGTCATCGACGCGCTGCCGTCCGAACCCGCCGACCAGATCAACGCCGACCCCAACACGACCGCCTTCCAGCAGTTCCTGGCGGGTACCGGATCGATGGTCACCTGGTGGGGCGACGTCGGTTCCAACGTCAAAACGAACGATTCCTCGGTCATCGGCGACGTCACCGGCTTCTCGATCCTGCCGGGCTCGGACGACGTTTACAATTCGAAGACCGGTAAGTGGGACAAGCTCGCCAGCGGGCCGAACTACGCGCCGAACTGCGCCTATCTCGGCTGGGGCGTCTATGTCATGGCCCGCGTCGATGCCGACGAGAAGAAGAAGAAGGCGGCATGGTCCGCGGCCGCCCATCTCGGCGGCAAGGACCTGTCGATCTGGACGGCCATGTACCCGTCGGGCTTCCAGCCCTACCGCAACTCGCATTTCGACATTCCCGAGTGGGTGGCGGCCGGCTATGACGAGGCCTTCATCACCTCGTATCTCAAGTCGGAAGGCGACAGCTACAACCACCCGAATGCGGCGATCGAGCCGCGTATCCCCGGCATCTTCCAGTACTATTCCGCCGCCGAGGATATTTTGGCCAACACCTTCGCCGGCAAGATGAAGGCGCAGGAAGGCGCGGACGCCATTGCAGCGGCCTGGGAGAAGCTGACCGACCAGATCGGCCGCGACAACCAGATCAAGCTCTACAAGGCCTCGCTCGGCATGTAGGCTGGCCTATGAACCGTGGTCCGGCGGCAACGCCGGACCACTTTAGACCGGCTCCGGCTCATCGAGGAGCCTTCCAAACGGGCGAGATTTGTGACTGACCAGACTTCGACCGCAAACCAGTGGCCGGCAGATGCCGGTGCTTACGATCTGATTTCCCCGGCCCGCAAACGGCTTGGCTGGGCGCTGATGGCTGCGGCAACGCTCGGCCTGCTGGCGATCATCGTGATCGAGATCCTGTACAAGACCGAGGCCGGCACCGTCGGCTTCGAGACCTGGCGCCCGGTCGTCTATGCCTATGTGCTGTGGGGCGTGGCGCTCGGCGTCGGCCAGGTGCTGATGCGCGGCGAGGACGGCCAACGCGCGCTGTTCCTGCTGCCGGCGCTGCTGTTCACCATCGCCATGGTGATCTTCCCGACGCTGTTCGGCTTCTACATCGCGCTGACGGACTGGAACCTGAGTTCGTTCTCGGGCCGCAAGTTCAACGGGCTCGACAATTTCTGGCAGATGCTGGGTGATCCTTACTACCGCAACGCGCTGTTCAACATGGTGCTCTACGTGCTGGCGGTGCTGGTCGAATATGTCATCGCCTTCGGGCTGGCGCTTCTGCTCAACGCACAGATCCGGGCGCGAAAATTCTTCCGCGTCGTCTTCCTGATGCCGCTGATGCTGTCGCCGGTCGCCGTATCCTGGATGATCGGCAAATCGCTGATGGAGTACCGGTTCGGCCCGGCGGCGACGCTGGCGCGCCATCTCGGCTGGGAAAATCCCGCCTTCTTTTCCGACCCGATCATCGCGCGCATCTCGATCATGATACTCGATGCCTGGACCTTCATTCCGTTCATGATGATCATGCTGCTGGCCGGCCTGCAGGCCATGTCGCGCGAGGTGCTGGAAGCGGCCCGCGTCGACGGCGCCAATGCCTGGCAGACCTTCTGGCAGGTCACCTTCCCGCTGATGCTGCCGGTTTCGGTGACCGCTGTCATCCTGCGCATCATCTTTAAGCTGAAGCTTGCCGACATCATCATCACCGTGACGTCCGGAGGCCCGGGCGGCGCGACCGATTCCGTCTCCAGCTTCATCTACCGCGAATACCGCGACCGCTCGAATGTCGGCTACGGCACCATGCTGGCGATGGCCTATCTCGTGATCATCGTCGTATTCGTGACCTGGCTATTGAAGATCGCCAACCGCTTCGTGCGCAACGTGAACTAGGGCGGCCGGATCATGAGCGTTCAGACAACCGAATACACCGTTTCCGAAATCCGCTCTCCAGCGAGCTTCATCACCAGCCGTGTCGTCATCTACGGCGCGCTTGTCTTCTGGGCCTTCATCTGCCTGTTCCCGATCTACTGGACGATAACGACCTCGTTCAAATCGGCGGTCGACGTCACGCAAGGACATCTGATCCCGTTCGTCGATTTCTGGCCGGACTGGAAAGGCTGGCGATCGCTCGGCCTGTCGCCGGATTCGATCTTCCAGACCTCCACGGTGCGCGACGAGTTCTTCAAGCGTTTCATGAACTCGGTCATCACCTCGGTCGGCGCGTCGAGCCTCGCCATCGTCATCGGCAGCCTCGCCGCCTACGGCCTGACGCGCTACCGCTACAAATTCGCCTGGTTCAAGAACGAGGACATCTCCTTCTTCTTCCTGTCGCAGCTGATCCTGCCGCCGGTGGTGCTCGCCCTGCCCTTCCTGGTGCTCTACCGGGAAGTCGGGCTGCTCGACACCCGCATCGGGCTGATCCTGCTCTACACGCTGATGGTGCTGCCGATCGTCATCTGGATCATGCGCGACCAGTTCAACTCCATCCCCGTCGAGCTCGAGGAGGCAGCGCTCGTCGACGGATTGTCGATCTGGGGCGCTTTCTTCCGCATCGTCATGCCGATCGCGCTGCCGGGCATGGTCGCCGCCTTCATCCTGGCGATGGTGCTGTGCTGGAACGAGTATTTCTTCGCCGCGCTTTTGACCTCGACCGATGCCAAGACCATTCCCGTCATGGTAGCGAGCCAGACCGGCTCGCAAGGCATCAACTGGTGGTCGATGGCAGCGCTTGCCACCGCCGCGATAGCACCGCTGGCGGTCATCGGCATCGCGCTGGAGCGCTATCTGATCATGGGCATGACCGCGGGAGCGGTGAAGTAGCGGTTGCCGCTCTTCCTTCTCCCCTTGCGGGAGAAGGAAGAACCTCCGCTAGCGCCTGAGGATTTCTCTCAGATGATCCATAATCATCGCCACGCCCCTCTGCCCCAACTCCGCCGAGGCCTCCGGCGCGCTTGCCGTGTACCAGCCGGTGTTATCGGCGAAGTGGGCGGCATCGACAGCTTCCGGACATAACGCCAACATCAGCGATGTCTCGCCGATGCCGGCGTGGTCGAACGGGTACTTGCCGTTCATGGTCGCCGGCATCAGCGGATGCACCTGCACCCAGTTGAAGAAGTTTTCACCCGCGGCATGCCCGGAATAGTAGTCGGCCATCTCCTGCGAGCCCCACCAGCCCTCGCCGCGCTGCTTTTCGAGGAAACGGAAGATCGCCTGACGGCCGGCGGTCTTGAAGGCGAGGTCGGTCGGCATGCCGGCGGCAAAGTTCTCGGTCTGGTGGTGGATGACGGCGTGGATGTTGCGAAAGCCGATGCGCAGCAGGCCGTAGAACAGCTCTTCCGCGAACGGCGCCAGCTGATTGCCGCCGACCTGCACCGAGCCGGTGCCCTCCGGCGGCGCCACCGCGTAGCTCGCGGCACCGTAGTAGAAGGGCGGCAGGATGACGACCTCCCTCTCCTTCTCGAACAGTTCCAGCGTCTTGACGACAGCCAGCGTGTCCATGCCGACAGCCATGTGCTCGCCATGGTATTCGAGCACGCCGAGCGGCAGCGCGACCGGCCAATTCTCAGCGATCGCCTTGCGGATCTGGTGCGGCAGCATCAGTTCATAGCGCATGATCTATTCCATGTTGGTGTGGCGGGCGCGCATGGCTTCAGGCGACGCACCGGTCAGGGATTTGAGCTTCAGCACCATCACTTCGAACAGCAGGAACAGCGCTCCTTCGAACACCGAGCCCATCGGCAGCACCGATGTCTTTTGCGCGCCCTGATCGTTGGCCATGGTCTGTGCGGGAATGAGCAGCGTGAAATCGGCGCGCTTCGCAGCGCTGCTTTCGGCCTGGGCGGTCAGCAGAAGGTTGGTCGCGCCGGCGGCGTGCGCAACCTGCATCAAGGTCAGCACGGTCGTGGTTTCTCCCGGTCCGGAACTGGCCAGGAAGACGTCGCCCGGCCCCAGAGGCGGCGTGTTCATGTCGCCGACCACGGAAACCGGCAGGCCGAGATGATAGAGCCGCATGGCGAAGCCCTTGACCTGCAAGGCCTCGCGGCCGCAGCCATAGACGACGACCCGTCCAGCATCAGCCAGCATCTTGCAGGCGGTGTCGATCCGGCTCTCGTCGACGCGCTCCAGCACGCCGCCGAGTTCGGCAAGCGCGGTCCTGAACAGGGTTTCGTTCCGGTCGCTCACGGCAAACCCGCTCTCGAAATCATCTTGCGATTTTCCCACGAACAGCTTGATTTCGTTCATGCTAGCAACCGCGAAAATGCGTGTCCAACGCCGCGCGGCGCTTTTGCCTGATCACAGGCATGATAGTGTCATGCCAGACAAATCAACCCACAGATCAATCCGGGACACTGCAGGACATGAAGACACGGCATTTCGACCGCATCGGCAATGGCGGCATCACTTTTACCGAGCTCGGCTTCGGCACCGCGCCGCTCGGCAATCTCTACCGCGCCGTTTCGGATGAGGATGCCAATGCCACGCTCGAAGCCGCCTGGGGGACCGGGTGCCGCTACTACGACACCGCGCCACTCTACGGGCTTGGCTTGTCGGAAACACGCCTCAACCCGTTCCTGCGCGGCAGGAAGCGCGACGACTATGTGCTGTCGAGCAAGGTCGGCCGCATCATGCGCGCCTGCCCGCCGGAGCAACGCACGGGCATAGGCAAGTTCTTCGACACGCCGTCGCGGCGCGAGGTGTACGATTACAGCTATGATGGCGTCATGCGCTCGTTCGAGGCCTCGCTGGAGCGCCTCGGCGTCGACCGCATCGATATCCTCTTCGTGCACGATGTCGACATCTTCACCCATGGCAGCAAGGAAGCGTCCGACCAGCGCATCGAGGAGTTCATGCGCTCGGGCTATTACGGGCTGCTGTCATTGCGTGACCAGGGCGTGATCAAGGCGTTCGGTGGCGGCATCAATGAATGGCAGGTTGCCCAGACGCTGGCCGAGCGCGGCGATTTCGACCTGTTCCTGCTTGCCGGGCGCTACACGCTGCTGGAACAGGAGGCGCTGACGTCCTTCCTGCCGCTCTGCCAGAAGCGCGGCATCGGCATCGTTCTCGGCGGCCCCTACAATTCCGGCATCCTGGCAACCGGACCGAAACCGGGCGCCTACTACAACTACTCCGAGGCCCCCAAGGACATCCTTGAGCGGGTCGCCCGCATCGAGGGCGTCTGCAAGCGCCATGGCGTCAGGCTGATCGAGGCGGCGCTGCAGTTCCCGCTGCTGCATCCATCGGTCGTCTCGGTGATCCCCGGCGGCCAGCGGCCGAGCGAAGTGGAGAGCAACCGATCGCTGCTCGACGCCAAGCTGCCCGCGGCCCTGTGGGCCGACCTCAAGAAGGAAGGCCTGATGCGCGCGGATGCGCCCACCGCATAGACCGGGGCCCTGGCGGCCGAACGCACAAAAATGAAAAGCCGGGCGGGCCCGGCTTTTCTGGTCTCTGAAAAAGAAAAAACGCTTAGTTGACTGCGTCCTTGAGGCCCTTGCCGGCCGAGAACTTCGGCACGGTGCGTGCCGGGATCTTCACTTCGGCGCCGGTCTGAGGGTTGCGGCCGGTCGAAGCCGCACGCTTTGACACGGTGAAATTGCCAAAGCCGACAAGCCGGACATCGCCGCCCTTCTTCAGTTCGCCGGTGATCACGGAAAATACCGCATCGACCGCCGACTGCGCGTCACCCTTCGAAATGCTCGCGGCGTCGGCGACAGCGGACACCAGTTCGTTCTTGTTCATAAAAATTCCCTTCCATGAGAACACCGGAACTAACGACTCATCCGGCAGGAAACGGACTTTAGAAAGAAGCGCTTCCGCAACCAAGTCGAAAAGGCAGGAAAAAACCGGAAAAAGCCCGGAATTCCGGGGTTTTTCACATGAAAAAGCCGGGCGCGAGGCCCGGCTCTTCTGTTTGTGCGCTGCAACTTTAGCAATTACTAATGTGCAAGCGACTTTCCGGCATCGTCGGTGGTGTCCGTCGTGGCCGGCGGATTGACCGGTTCGACCCATTCGATCGGCTCCGGCATACGCACCAGCGCGTGGCGCAACACCTCGCCGACCCGCGAGACCGGAATGATTTCCATGCCGTTCTTCACGTTGTCCGGTATATCCGCCAGATCCTTGGCGTTGTCTTCCGGGATCAGCACCTTCTTGATGCCGCCGCGCAGTGCGGCGAGCAGCTTCTCCTTGAGGCCGCCGATCGGCAAGATGCGGCCGCGAAGCGTTATCTCGCCAGTCATCGCCACATCGGCACGGACCGGAATACCCGTCAGCACCGACACGATGGCTGTCGCCATCGCAGCACCCGCGGACGGGCCGTCCTTCGGCGTGGCGCCTTCCGGCAAGTGGACATGGATGTCGCGCTTGTCGAACAGCGGCGGCTCGATGCCGAAATCGAGCGCGCGCGAGCGGACATAGGAGGCCGCCGCCGAGATCGATTCCTTCATCACGTCGCGCAGATTGCCGGTCACCGTCATGCGGCCCTTGCCGGGCATCATGACGCCTTCGACGGTCAGCAGCTCGCCGCCGACTTCCGTCCAGGCAAGCCCGGTAACGACGCCGACCTGATCGTCAGCCTCGACCTGGCCGAAGCGGAAGCGCTGGACACCAAGGTAATCGGCGAGGTTCGCCGCCGTAATGGTCACCGTCTTCTTCTTCGTCTTCAGGATCTCGGTCACCGCCTTGCGCCCGAGCTTCATCAGCTCGCGCTCCAGGCTCCTGACGCCCGCTTCGCGGGTGTAGGTCTGGATGATGGCGCGGATCGCGTCCTCGCCGACGGAGAACTCCTTCGGCTGCAGCGCATGATCGCGCACCACCTTCGGCATCAGGTGCCGCTTGGCGATCTCGATCTTCTCGTCCTCGGTATAGCCGGCGATACGGATGATCTCCATGCGGTCCATCAAGGGCGCAGGGATGTTCAGCGTATTGGCCGTCGTCACGAACATCACGCTCGACAGGTCGTATTCGACCTCGAGGTAATGGTCCATGAACGTCGAGTTCTGCTCGGGATCGAGCACCTCGAGCAGCGCCGACGACGGATCGCCACGGAAGTCCTGGCCCATCTTATCGATCTCGTCGAGCAGGAAGAGCGGGTTGGACTTCTTCGCCTTCTTCATCGACTGGATGACCTTGCCGGGCATCGAGCCGATATAGGTGCGCCGGTGGCCACGGATCTCGGCTTCGTCACGCACGCCGCCCAGCGCCATGCGGATGAATTCGCGGCCGGTCGCCTTGGCGATCGACTTGCCGAGCGAGGTCTTGCCGACGCCGGGAGGGCCGACGAGGCACAGGATCGGCCCCTTCAGCTTCTTCTGGCGGCTTTGCACGGCAAGGTACTCGACGATGCGGTCCTTGACCTTGTCGAGGCCGAAGTGATCGGTATCAAGCACGTTCTGCGCATAAGCCAGATCCTGCTTGACCTTGGAGTTCTTGCCCCACGGGATCGACAGCAGCCAATCGAGATAGTTGCGCACGACGGTCGATTCCGCCGACATCGGCGACATTGTCCGCAGCTTCTTCAATTCGGCTTCCGCCTTCTCGCGGGCCTCCTTGGAGAGCTTGGTCTTCTTGATGCGCGCCTCGATTTCGGCGGCCTCGTCGCGGCCGTCCTCGCCTTCGCCGAGCTCCTTCTGGATCGCCTTCATCTGCTCGTTGAGGTAGTATTCGCGCTGCGTCTTCTCCATCTGGCGCTTGACGCGCGAGCGGATGCGCTTCTCCACCTGCAGGACGGAGATTTCGGCTTCCATGAAGCCCATCGCCTTTTCCAGCCGCTCCTTGACAGAGAGCGTGGCCAGCATTTCCTGCTTCTCGGGGATCTTGATGGCGAGATGCGAGGCAACCGTGTCGGCGAGCTTGGAATAGTCGTCGATCTGGCTGGCAGCGCCTACCACTTCGGGCGAGATCTTCTTGTTCAGCTTGACGTAGTTCTCGAAGTCGGTGACGACCGAACGCGCCAACGCCTCGACCTCGACCTCTTCCTCTTCCGGCTCGACCAGCGCCGTAGCGCGGGCCTCATGGAAGTCGGGACGGTCGGTGAAGGAGACGATTTTCGCGCGCGAGGCGCCCTCGACCAGAACCTTGACGGTGCCGTCGGGCAGCTTCAGCAATTGCAGCACATTGGCGAGCGTGCCGATATCGAAGATGGCATCGGGCTCGGGATCGTCATCGGCGGCATTCATCTGGGTGGCAAGCAGGATCTGCTTTTCCTGCCCCATCACCTCTTCCAGCGCCTTGATCGATTTCTCACGCCCGACAAAGAGCGGAACGATCATGTGCGGGAACACCACGATGTCGCGCAGTGGGAGGACTGCGAAGACGCCGTCGCTGGGAGCCTTGGATATTTTGGCCATTGTCCAACCTTTCATGTCGCGGCCGCTAATTGAGCCAACCGCGAATCTTATATTAACGACCGGGGATCGTTCCGCCTACCACCGTTTGTGACGGGAGTTTTACAGCACAGAAATCGGGCACCTCGGCCTTCTCGTGTTAGGTGGATGCAAGCGGGGCAAAGATCAAGAGTTAACATCGTCCGCAATCCATTCCATTGCAAAGGTCGTATGCCCCGTGACAGCAAAACGGCGCCGCAAGGGCGCCGTTCCACAAAAATATGGGCTGAAGTGCCATATCAGGCACTGACGTTGCCCTTCTTTTCCTTCTGCTCGGAGTAGATGTAGAGCGGCCGGGCGCTGCCGGTCACCACTTCCTCCGAAATCACCACTTCGCGCACGCCTTCGAGCGCGGGCAGTTCGAACATCGTATCGAGCAGGATCGCTTCCATGATCGAGCGCAGGCCGCGCGCACCGGTCTTGCGCTCGATGGCGCGCTTGGCGATCGCCGACAAGGCGTTCTCGTGGAAGGTCAGGTCGACATTCTCCATCTCGAACAGCCGCTGATACTGCTTGACCAGCGCATTCTTCGGCTCGGTCAGGATCTGGATCAGCGCCGGCTCGTCGAGGTCTTCCAGCGTCGCCAGGACTGGCAGGCGGCCGACGAATTCCGGAATCAGGCCGAACTTCAAGAGATCCTCCGGCTCGACCAGGCGGAAGACATCGCCGGTGCGCCGATCTTCCGGCGAAGCGACGACGGCGCCGAAGCCGATCGAGGTCTTGCGGCCGCGATCCGAGATGATCTTGTCCAGTCCGGCGAAGGCGCCGCCGCAGATGAACAGGATGTTGGCGGTGTCGACCTGCAGGAATTCCTGCTGCGGGTGCTTCCTGCCGCCCTGCGGCGGCACGGAGGCGACCGTGCCTTCCATGATCTTCAGAAGCGCCTGCTGCACGCCCTCGCCCGACACGTCGCGGGTGATCGAGGGATTGTCGGACTTGCGCGAAATCTTGTCGATCTCGTCGATGTAGACGATACCGCGCTGGGCGCGCTCGACATTGTAGTCGGCCGACTGCAGCAGCTTCAGGATGATGTTCTCGACGTCCTCGCCGACGTAGCCGGCTTCGGTCAGCGTCGTGGCGTCCGCCATTGTGAACGGCACGTCGATGATGCGGGCCAGCGTCTGCGCGAGCAGCGTCTTGCCGCAACCGGTCGGGCCGATCAGCAGGATGTTGGACTTCGCCAGTTCGACATCGTTGTTCTTGCCGGCATGCGCGAGGCGCTTGTAGTGGTTGTGGACCGCCACCGACAGCACGCGCTTGGCATAGGGCTGGCCGATGACATAATCGTCGAGAACCTTGAGGATCTCCTGCGGTGTCGGCACGCCCTCGCGCGACTTCACCATCGAGGTCTTGTTCTCCTCGCGGATGATGTCCATGCAGAGCTCGACGCATTCATCGCAGATGAAGACCGTCGGGCCAGCAATCAGCTTGCGCACCTCGTGCTGGCTCTTGCCGCAAAACGAGCAATAGAGCGTGTTCTTGGAATCACCGCTGTTGTTGCCGACCTTGCTCATTTTCATGTCCTTTCATGGCCGCCCGCCGATGGTCTGGCTGAAAGGGCGCAACTTCAATCTATCGCGGGAATCCGCCGCCGCCAGTGTCCCGGCTCCCGCAACGTATTCCGTACGAAACACAAATCAGAAAACGTGGCAATGATTCGCAGCTCCCCACGTAAAGCTAAGCCGTCGAAAATCAACATAGCCTTAACGTAGGCAATCCCGACCGTCGAGGGAACAGCCAATTGTGGCCGAAATGACGCAAGACGCACCAAAAGCGCGTGATGGTGCCATCCAACTGCCAACAAGCCCTTATGCCAGCGCTCCCTCGGCCGCCTCGCGCGACGAAATGACCTTGTCGATGAGGCCGAAGTCCCTGGCCTCGTCGGCGGTCATGAAATGGTCGCGGTCGAGCGTCTTCTCGATCTCTTCGTAGCTCTTGCCGGTGTGCTTGACGTAAACCTCGTTGAGGCGGCGCTTCAGCTTGATGATGTCCTGGGCATGACGCTCGATGTCGGACGCCTGGCCCTGGAAGCCGCCGGAGGGCTGGTGAACCATGATGCGGGCGTTCGGCGTGGCGAAGCGCATGTCCTTGTGACCGGCGGTCAGGAGCAGCGAGCCCATCGAGGCCGCCTGGCCGATGCAGAGCGTCGACACCGCCGGCTTGATGAACTGCATGGTGTCGTAGATCGCCATGCCCGAGGTGACGACACCGCCCGGCGAATTGATATAGAGGTTGATTTCCTTCTTCGGGTTCTCGGCTTCGAGGAACAGGAGCTGCGCGCAGACCAGCGTCGCCATGCCGTCCTCGACCGGACCGGTGATGAAAATGATGCGCTCCTTGAGGAGGCGCGAAAAAATGTCGTAGGCACGCTCGCCGCGATTGGTCTGTTCGACCACCATCGGAACGAGGTTCATGTAGGTTTCGACGGGGTTCTTCATTCGTTGTCTCTTATCTCGCGGTGGGATTCCGGCTCCGGGAAGGCTGGCAAGTGGGCTGGCAAGTCGGGCAGAATCGGTTCTGGATCGTTATTCTGTAAATAGGATGCCGGCTCATCCTTGTGCAAGGCCGACCCGTCCTAGCCATCTGGGCAAGTCGAATCAAGGTTTCCAGCCAAGGATTCGCAGCGGCCGACGCTTCTGCCGCTCTATAACGCACACCCTCGGGTCAGCCGGGTAGCAGTTTCTTAACCGCGTCACTTAACGAAATGCGCCGAAACCGCTTTCCTCCGAAGCCGCTTCCCCTACAATCCAACGTTGAACTGTCATTGCGCCGTTCAGCAGGGGGAGTGCCATGCCTGGGAAAATCGCGTGCTTCACCATTGCCGGGCTGACCGTGCTCGGCACGATTTCGCCGACGGCGGCCGGTGGCCGCGCCGTCGAATGCTATGAGCCGGTCCGTTCGCCTGCCGTCTACGATACGGTCTACGAGGACGTGATGGTCAGCCCGCCCGGCCAGCAGGTAGACTACGACCCGCCCATCTATGGCACGCGCGAACGCGTGGTGATGACCGTTCCGGCCCAGGTGAGCTACGAGGTCGTGCCCGCCGTCACCCGCACCGTCTACCATACGGTCCAGGTCGATGATGGCGGCTATTCCTGGGAATGGCGCGTCATCCATGGCCGCAGGGTGCTGTGCAAGGTCCGGCACCAGGCGCGCTACGAGCGCGTCGCCGAGACCGTGGTGGTCCAGCCGGAGCGCACACGGCGCATCGTCATTCCGGCGCAGTATGACCGGATCGCCGAGGAGGTGCTGGTTCGGCCCGAGCAAAGGCGCGTTATCGATATTCCCGCCTCTTACCAGACCGTCGCAAGGCGCGTTCTGGTGCGCGAAGGGTCGTCAGGCTGGCGGCGCGTACATATTCCAAGGCATTGCCAGGACTAGCGACATAGACGACCCCACGACGGTTGTTGGATTTCAACCGGAAGTGTAGTCTGCGCGCAACGGAAACCTGTTTTGGGCCGAGCAATGCGCGACCTGGAAATTTCCAACCAGGAACTGTCGGATATTGCGGAAGAAGCCTTGGGGCTGGCCAAAAGCTATTGGGCGTCTCTCGAAGGGCGTCGGGCATATCCCTCGACCAGCGGCGAGGACACGACCGAGCTCTTCTCGCGGCCCTGGCTGGAGAACGGCCGTGGTCGGGAAATTCTTCAGGATTTCAAGTCGATCGCGGAGCATGCGCGCCCCGGCACCGGCAGGTTCTTCGGTTACGTCGTCGGCTCGGGCGAACCGATCGGCGCGCTGGGGGAATTGCTGGCGGCCGTGCTCAATCAAAATGTGACGTCATGGCGGTCGGCGCCGGCGGCGACATCGATCGAACGCGCCGTCGTCGGGTGGTTGGCCGAGGCCGTCGGCTGCGCCGGATTTACAGGCAGCCTGTGCGGCGGCGGCTCGATGGCCAACCTCATGGCGCTGGCGATGGCGCGGGAAGCGAAGCTGCCCGCCAATGAAACGGGCGTACAGCCATGCGTGATCTACGCTTCCGAGCAAGTGCACATGTCGATACCAAAAGCCGTCGCATTGCTGGGCATCGGCAGAAGAAATCTGCGCCTGATCCCCGTCGACGACAAATTCAAGATGCGCACGGACGCCCTCCAGGCATCCATAACCGCCGACCGCGAGGCCGGAAACGTGCCTATCGCCATCGTGGCCACGGTCGGCACCATCGTCTCCGGCGCAATCGATCCCCTCCTTGAAATCGCGGACATTGCCCGCAGGGAGGCGCTGTGGATGCACGTCGATGGTGCCTATGGCGGGATGGCGGCCCTGGCAGTGCCGGAAAAGTTCGAGGGATTGTCCTTGGCGGATTCGCTGTCGCTCGACGCGCACAAATGGCTGTATCAACCACTCGATTGCGGCTGCCTGCTCAATCGTCATCCAGACATCGCGCGCACGACTTTCTCGCACAGCGACGACTATGTCAGGATATTGAGCGAAGATCCCACCGAAGCCTTTGCGTTCTTTGAGGAGTCGATCGAGCTGTCTCGACGCTTCCGCGCGCTGAAGCTCTGGATGTCGCTGCAGTTTCACGGACGCGGTGCCTATCGCGAAGCCATCAGGCGCGATCTCGATCATGCGCAAATATTGGCGCAAACGATCGCATTGCATCCAGAGCTGGAACAGCTTGCGCCCGTGTCGCTGAGCGCGGTCTGCTTCCGTCATCGCTCGAAGGACAATGAAGCGATCCTCCGACGCGTGATCGAGCGCGGCCGGGTGTATCTGTCGAATGCAACGATCAATGGTCAGTTCGTGCTGCGGGCGTGTTTCGTCAATCACCGGACGGCCCCGGATGACGTGCGGGCCATTGTATCGGAAGTCATTGCCGCCGCCGAAGAGCTCAATCGCTGAGCCGCCGAGACCTTCCGTAGCCGCACCGGCTGGCTCAACTCATGGGCTATCGCGCACCAACATACGGTCTGGAATGGGGCTGGCAAGCCGCGCTATGGGTCTGGCATGACCACGCTCCCCTATCTGGCCTTTGATCCAGCCACCCGCCACCTGCGGCTCGATCCACACGAGCCGGCTTTCTTCCTCAACCCGTACGAGGCCTATGCACGCCTGCACGGCCTATCGAATGCGTTTTTCTGGGAGGAGTTCGGTTGCTGGTGCTTTGGCGGCTTCGACGACGTCAACCGGCTGCTGCGCGACCGCCGCTTCGGCCGCCAGAACCCGGCTGGCATTCCCGACAGTCGCGGCATCGGCCAGGACAGAAGCCATCTCAAGGCCTTCGACGGCATCGAAGCGAACTCCATGCTGGAGCTGGAACCGCCGGTGCACACCCGGCTGCGAACACTGGTCAATCGCGCCTTCGTCTCGCGCCAGGTCGAACGGCTGCGGCCGCGTGTCGAAGCGCTTGCCAATGAGCTGATCGACCGTTTCGATCCGGCCGGTCCGGTCGACCTTTTGCCCGCCTTCGCGGCGCCGTTGCCGATCACCATCATCGCCGAAATGCTCGGCGTACCTGTCGAGATGGGGCCGCAACTGCTCGACTGGTCACATCAAATGGTCGCCATGTACATCCATGGCCGCAGCCGCGAGACCGAGGAGACGGCCAACCGCGCCGCGGGCGAATTTGCCGATTTCCTGCGCGGCTACATCACCGAACGCCGCAAGAACCCGGGTGACGACCTGCTGTCGCTGCTGATCTCGGCGCAGGAAGACGGCCAAAGACTGTCGGAGGACGAGATGGTGTCGTCGGCCATCCTGCTGCTGAACGCCGGCCATGAAGCGACCGTGCATCAGACCGGCAATGCGGTGCGCTCGATCCTGGCGCAACAGGGCGACCCGCGCCGCTTCTTCACCTCGCCGGAAGCTACCGCTGCAACAGTCGAGGAATGCCTCCGCTTCGACGCACCGCTGCACATGTTCACCCGATACGCCTATCAGGAGATCGAAGTGGCGCCAGGCATCGTCGTGCAGCCGGGCCAGACGATCGGGCTCTTGCTCGGCATGGCCAATCACGACCCGCGGGCCTTTGCCGACCCGCAGGACTTCCGGCCGGACCGGACAGACCAGAAGAACGTGTCCTTCGGCGCCGGCATCCATTTCTGCATCGGCGCGCCGCTCGCCCGGCTCGAATTGCAGGTGTCGCTGAAGACCTTGTTCGAGCGCCAGCCAAAGCTGCATCTTGCCGAAAGCCCGCGCTTCCGCGACACTTACCATTTCCATGGGCTGGAAACGCTCGCTGTCGGCTTTTGAACGATCGCGGGCCAGGGGCTGCGCGATGAGACTGTTTTCCAAACTGGCGACGGCGTTCGCATCGGCATTGCTATGCGCATGCCTGGCGCACGCCCAGGCGCAGCAGCCGGAAAACATCCCGCAGGAAAACAGCGATGCCATCGCCAGGGCGATGGCGGCTGGCCTGCTGGAGCGCCAGACGGGTGCTGCCGTGCCCGCGGACAAGTTCTCGGCCTATGAAGTCGACTTCAACCTCGACGGTCTGTCCGAAATCTACGCCTACGTCGCGGATCCCGCTTGCGATGGCGCCAAATGCGGGCTTTTCCTTTTCGTGCTGGAAGGCGATGGCTACCGTGAGGTTCTCGGTGACATCCCCGGTGCGAGGCTGACGGCTCCAGACAGGGTCGCGCTCGGTGCTTTCAAGCGCAACGGCTTCATCGACCTGCAACTCGACCAGAAGCTGTTTGGCTGGACCGGCGACCACTACGCTGAAGTCTCGACCTTCCCCGTCACGTCGCTCGATGGCGCCGTCTTCATCGCCGCCTGCCAAAAAAGCAAATCCAGCGAACAGCCAGAAGAGGGCGAGGCCGAACAGGTTGCCGGTGAATGCCAATGCCAGTTCAACCGGTTTCAGGCGATCGGCTTCACCCAGGACGACCTTGACCAGTATGCCGCCTCGCTGGGCGAGAATTTCGAGTATCCCAGCGGCGACAAGGAGAAAGCCTGGCAAGCCGTCACCACGAAGGCAAGCGACACCGCAACCGGCTGCGACGTCGTCAGCGGCAAGAGCCAGTGGCAGCCGGCCTACTTCAACCATGGCGACCAGCCGCAACAGGGGCTGGATTTCAACGACTTCATCGCCGCCTGCCCGGCCCAGGATTTCATCCTGACCAACCGCAAGGTCGGCTCGCCGGACCGCGCACTCAGCCTTTGCGGCTGTCTGGCGCGGGAAATGCCGACCCAGGGTATCGCCCAGGAAGGGCTGGACCTGTTGACGCGATATTATCGCGACGAGATTGCCGACGCCGATCTCGAAGCCCAGGACGCCAATTTGCTGACCGCCCATGACAAGGCTTCGGAAGCCTGTCTCGGCCAGTTTCCGGCGAAGTGATCACAGCTTGATCACATACTCCTTGCGTGTCGTTTCAAGCACTTCCCAGCTGCCCTTGAAGCCTGGCCTCAGCACGAAACTGTCGCCTGCCCTGACCGTGCGCGCCTCGCCGCCCTGTTCCGCGACTATCGAGACCCCGGACAGGATGTGGCAGAATTCCCATTCGTCATAGACGATGCGCCACTTGCCCGGGGTGGATTCCCAGATGCCGGCGTAGAGCCCGCCATCCCGCTCCTCGACATTCCAGGTGCGGAATTTCGGGTCGCCCGAGATCAGCCGATCCGGCGCCGGTGCGCCGGATTCCGATTCGACGCTGTCGGTCGATATTGTCAGGTAATGCGCGGACAAGACTTGCCTCCCACAGTGAGTAGTAGTCAGTAGTGAGTGGTGAGTGGTGAGTGGTGAGTGGAAGCGCTCCCGTCGACGCTCGGGTGGCTAGTCACTACTGACTACTGACTCAAAAATCAGACCTTGGCGAGCGCCTGTTCCAGGTCGGCGACGATGTCGGTGACATCCTCGATGCCGATGGAAAGCCGCACGGTATCCGGACCGGCGCCGGCCTTGACCTTCTGCTCGTCGGAAAGCTGGCGGTGCGTGGTCGACGCCGGGTGGATGACCAGCGACTTGGTGTCGCCGACATTGGCCAAATGCGAGAACAGTTCGAGCGCCTCGACGAACTTGACGCCGGCCTCATAGCCGCCCTTGAGGCCGAAGGTGAACACGGCGCCGGCACCTTGCGGCGAATATTTCTTCTGCAGCGCGTTGTTCTTGTCGCTGGGAAGACCGGGATAATTCACCCAGGCGACCTTGGGATGGTTGGACAGCCAGCCGGCGACGGTGATCGCGTTGTCGCAATGGCGCTGCATGCGCAGCGGCAAGGTTTCGAGGCCGGTCAGGATGAGGAACGCGTTGAACGGCGAGATCGCCGGGCCGAGATCGCGCAGGCCGAGCACGCGCGCGGCAATGGCGAAAGCGAAATTGCCGAAGGTCTCGTGCAGCACGAGGCCGCCATATTCGGGGCGCGGTTCCGACAGCATTGGGTATTTGCCCGACTTCGACCAGTCGAAGGTGCCGCCATCGACGATGACGCCGCCGATCGAATTGCCATGGCCGCCGATGAACTTGGTCAGCGAATGGACGACGATGTCGGCGCCGTGCTCGATCGGCCGGATCAAGTAGGGCGAGGCAAGCGTGTTGTCGACGATCAGCGGCAGGCCATGCTTGCGCGCGATTTCGCCGATCTTCTCGATATCGACGAAGGTACCGCCAGGATTGGCCAGGCTCTCGATGAAGATCGCCTTGGTCCTGTCGTCGATCTGGCTTTCGAAGGTCGAGACGTCATTGGCTTCGGCCCAATGCACCTCCCAGCCAAAATTCTTGAAGGCATGGCCGAACTGGTTGATCGATCCGCCATAAAGCTTATTGGCGGCGACAAAATTGTCGCCCGGCTGCATCAGATTGTGGAACACGATCACCTGCGCGGCATGGCCGGATGCCACCGCAAGGGCAGCCGTGCCGCCTTCGAGTGCGGCGACGCGCTCTTCGAGCACAGCCTGCGTCGGGTTCATGATGCGGGTGTAGATGTTGCCGAAGGCCTTCAGGCCGAAGAGAGAGGCGGCATGGTCGGCATCGTCGAAGACGAAGGACGTGGTCTGGTAGATCGGCGTGGCGCGCGCGCCGGTGGCCGGATCGGGCTTGGCGCCGGCATGGACGGCGAGCGTATTGAAACCGGGCGTACGGGTCACGGAAACCTCCCTAAAAAACCTTCTGAAAATCGCCGGGCATTCTTGGCGAAGCCCGGCCCGGAATGCAAAGAAGAAAATACCCTTCGGCGTGGAACCTTCGACCAAGCCGAAGGGAAATACGGCTTTTGCCGGAATAATTTTGCGCTTTTGCTGCTGCCTATTTCTGGCGCACACCAAAGCTCTGAAAGCCCTGGCGCATCAGCGGCTTCTTCGACGACAGGACGCCGGAATTAACCCCGGTCCAGCCGATCTCGCCGGAGAGCTTGCCGTACTCGATCTTGGGGCAGCGGTTCATCACCACCTTGATGCCGGCGGCCTCGGCACGTGCGGCCGCCTCGTCATGGCGCACGCCAAGCTGCATCCAGATCACTTTCGGCAGGGGATCGAGCCGCAACGCCTCGTCGACGATGCCTGGCACCGCCGCCGGCGCGCGAAAGATATCGACCATGTCGATCGGCTCCGGAATGTCGGCCAGCCTGGCATAGGTCATGCGGCCAAGGATTTCCTTGCCGGCCTGGCCAGGATTGATCGGAAATACTGAAAACCCCTTAGCCAGCAGGTATTTGAGCACGAAATAGCTTGGCCTGACGTCATTGGCCGACGCGCCGACCATGGCGATGGTCTTCACCGAATTGAGGATGCCGCCGATGTAGGTGTTGTCGTAGCTATCGTGATTCATGCCTCGTCCTCATACAACGCCTCGGTGAGAAAACCATCCGGGTCATTGCTGAAATCGCGCAGCATGCGGAAATGGTCCGTATCGCGAAAGTCGGCGGGCTCGAGCCCGAACCGGCTGATGCGGAACAGCCGCGCGCCGGGACAGGCCATCAGCAGCGGCGAGTGCGTGGCCATGATCACTTGCGCGGTGCCCGACTGGTCCATGCGCCGCAGCATCTTGAGCAGTTCGATCTGGCGCGACGGGGAGAGCGCGCTTTCGGGCTCGTCGAGGATATAGATGCCTTGCCTGCGGCAACGTTCCTCGAAAAAGCGGATGAACCCTTCGCCATGCGACCAGGACAGGAAATCCGGCGGCGGCGGCTTGAATGGGTCTTCCAGCGCTGCCTGGTCGAGGTAGCGGGCGACGGAATAAAAGGATTCGGCGCGGAAGAACCAGCCGGCGGTGACCTTCGGCAGCCAGTGGCCACGGAACGTGTTCGCCAGCGCGGCGCCACTCTTGTCGATGGCGCTGGAATGGTCGACCGGCCGGTAGCCCTTGCCGCCGCCAGCCTCGTCGTAACCGGCCAGAGCGCCGATCGCCTCGAGCAAGGTCGATTTACCGGTGCCGTTCTCGCCGACGATGATGGTGATCGGCGTGGTGAATTCGAGTTCGAAGGCACGGCCGCGAAACAGCGGCAGGCTCCACGGGTATTTTTCCCAATCGTTCACGCGCGCGGGATCGAGCAGGATGCGTTTGAGATAGGGTGCCTTGAGCCGCGTCAGCTGCTTGCGGTGGGCCATCACTTGGTCAGCATCGCCGGGGCTGCATCATTCGGGCAGCGAAATCGTGCCGTCTTCCGCGATTGGAAAGGCCGGATTGTGCGCCACTTCCCAGACATGGCCGTCGGCGTCGGCAAAATAGCCGTACCAGCCGCCCCAGAAAGCGCGGCCGGCCGGCTTGACGATGCGGCCGCCAGCCTTTTCCGCCATGGCGAGCACCTCGTCGACCTCGGCATCAGAGCGGGTGTTGTAGGCGAGATAGACGGCGGACGGCGCCCCGGTGAAGGAGACGCCGGAATCCTGCTCGGCGCTTTCGCGCGGGAACAGGCCGAGAATGACGCCCCCCATCTGGAAGAAGGCGACGCCTTCGGTGATGCCGGCATGCCGTTTCAGGCCCATCGCCTCGTAGAAACGCACCGCGCGATCGAGATCGTCTGTGGCGATGGTGATGATGGAGATGCGCGGTTCCATGAATGCGTCTCCCTTACTCGTCCATCCATTCCGGATTGCGCTTGCCGATGAAGGCACCGATGCCCTCCTGCGCGTCGCGCGCCAGCATGTTTTCGACCATGACGCGGCCGGTATGCGCATAGGCGTCCGCCAATCCCATCTCGGCCTGGGCGTAAAAGGCTTCCTTGCCGGTCTTCACCACCAAAGACGATTTGGAAGCAATGGTTTGCGCGTATTTGGTGACAATCTGATTCAGGTACTCGCGCGGCACGACGCGGTTAACCAGGCCGAAGTCCTTCGCGGTCGCCGCGTCGATCGTCTCGCCGGTCAAGAGCATCTCCATCGCCTGCTTGCGCGAGACATTGCGCGACAGCGCCACCATCGGCGTCGAGCAGAACAGGCCGATGTTGACGCCCGGCGTGCAGAAGGTCGCTTCGTGCGAGGCGATTGCCAGATCGCAACTGGCGACCAGTTGCAGCCCGGCGGCCGTCGCCAGGCCGTCGACCTCGGCGATGACAGGCAGCGGATGCCGCACGATCGCCTGCATCAACGTGGCGCAGGCGGCAAACGTCTCTTCGAAGAAGGCCTTGCCGCGATCGGCGTCGGCACGCCGCGCCGTCATCTCCTTGAGGTCATGGCCGGCGCAGAACACCTTGCCTGCCGCCGACAGCACGATGACGCGCACGGCCTTGTCGGCCTTGGCGCGTTCGAGTTCCGCCGTCAGCGCCGCCATCACCGCCAGCGACAGGGCGTTGGCGGGCGGATTGGCCAGCATGAGGCGCAGCACGCCCTTGTCCAGCCGGGTCGCGACCGGCCCCTCGACAGCGGCAGGCTTGATGGCAAGGATTTCGGCCATGTTAAGGTCTCCGCGATTCCGCTCGGGCTGCCTGAGTATCTAATACCGGATCGGGTTTCGTCCAACACCGATCGCTTGCGCCAGACGGACGGAGGTGTTGCCAGAAACGGGCGGCTGCGCTCATACAGGGTCCGGCGCAAAACGAGAGACCGACATGCCCGCCCAGACTAACCTCAAGCCGGTGCTGAACGCACAGCAGGTGAATGCGCTGATGGAAGCCGAGTTTCCGCAGCTTAACGAAAGAGTCGCGGCCTATGAGGCGATCGACGTTTTCCCGGGCGGCTGCATCGTGCGGCTCAATGCCGGCGACCGGCATCTTCGTCCAGGCGGCACGGTGTCCGGCCCTGCCCTGTTCACGTTGGCCGACATAGGCGGCTATGTATGCGTGCTCAGCCATGCCGGGCCGGATGCACTCTCGGTCACCACCAACCTCAACATCAACTTCGTCCGCAAGGCCGGGACAGGACCGATCGATGGCCACTGCCGCATCCTGAAGCTGGGAAAGAACCTGATGGTGTTCGACATCGACATCGTCGCCGGCGAGGGCGGACACACGATCGCGCACGCGACGGGGACCTATTCGATCCCGCCGAAACGCTGACACGGAGAAGGCCGATCCGGCATCCTGGCCGGAACTCCCGATCGACACGTCCGTTTTGCGGCATGCCCGATCTGACCACATACCTTGCCTTTCTCGGCGCCGTGCTTGCCTACCAGCTTTCCGGCGTCGGGCCCGATATGATGCTTGTGATCAGTCGCGGCGTCGGACAGGGCTGGCGCCACGCACTGGCGGCCGCGACAGGCTGCGTATCGGCCGGCGTCGTGCAAATTCCATTACTTGCGATGGGACTTGCCACGCTGATCACATCCTCGCCGCCTCTTTACAGCTTTCTCCAAATCGTCGGCGCCATCTATCTGATCGCCATCGGGGTCAAATTCCTGTTGGCGCGCCGGCAGGATGAAAGTCGTATCTTTGCCTTTGCCAACACCGGTGGCACTGCAGCCGCTTTCCGGCAGGGCATGATCTGCAATCTCACCAATCCGACGACGCTTGCCTTCATGTTAGCGATGCTGCCGCAATTCGTTCACCCTTGGGCCGGTCCAGCGGCGTTGCAGTTCATCATTCTCGGCACGACTATGAAGATGATGGGAATGGTTGTCCTCGGCGCCGTCGCGCTGACGTCCGGCGCGGTCGGCGGCTGGCTGTCGCGCCGAAGCAGCTTCGTCGTGTGGCAGGGAAGGCTGGCCGGAGCCATTATGGTCGCCGTCGGCATCAGACTCCTGCTTGCAGTGACGAGTGGCCGGCGGTGAGCGAAATACCAGCCGTTTTGGCGGCAGGCCGTGTTGTAAAATAATACCACATAGTTTAACACTTGAAATTTAACGGTTTTTCGGTTTCGTTGACCGCCAATGATGCTTGACGAGGGCTACCCTTCTCCCCTATAAGCCCTCACGAAGCAGCGGCCCGCAAAGGCCGCCGTTTTGTTATTGGCGGCGGGCAAGTGCTTTTCGCCAATCCAAGCAACAAGAAACGCCTTCTCTATGTTTTTGGGAAGGTCCAAACCGAGAGCAGAAAACATGACAACCTTTTCGCAGAAGCCTGCGGATGTGGTGAAGAAGTGGATCCTGATCGACGCCGAGGGTCTCGTCGTCGGCCGTCTCGCCACTGTCATCGCCAATCATCTTCGCGGCAAGCACAAGCCGACCTTCACCCCGCATGTCGACGACGGCGACAACGTCATCGTCATCAATGCCGACAAGGTGGTGTTCACCGGCAAGAAGTTCACCGACAAGGTCTATTACTGGCACACCGGCCACCCCGGCGGCATCAAGGAGCGCACCGCGCGCCAGCTGCTGGAGGGCCGTTTCCCCGAGCGTGTCGTCGAGAAGGCCGTCGAGCGCATGGTGCCGCGTGGCCCGCTCGGCCGTCGCCAGATGAAGAACCTGCGCGTCTATGCAGGTGCCGAGCATCCGCATGTCGCCCAGCAGCCAGAAGTCCTCGACGTGGCCAAGCTGAATTCCAAGAACAAGAAGGTCGCATAAGATGGCTGAGCTTTCCTCGCTCGCAGAACTGGGCGCCGCCACCGGCAACACCAATACGCAGGCCGCGGCACCCGTCCACGTCCAGAAGCTCGACAAGTCGGGCCGCGCCTATGCCACCGGCAAGCGCAAGAACGCCATTGCGCGCGTCTGGGTAAAGCCGGGTTCCGGCAAGATCGTCGTCAACGACAAGGAATTCGCAACCTATTTCGCGCGTCCGGTCCTGCAGATGATCCTCAAC
The DNA here is from genome assembly GCF_000176035.2 of Mesorhizobium opportunistum WSM2075. NCBI lineage: Bacteria > Pseudomonadati > Pseudomonadota > Alphaproteobacteria > Hyphomicrobiales > Phyllobacteriaceae > Mesorhizobium > Mesorhizobium opportunistum. Next base: position 4,995,875 of record NC_015675.1, read on the forward strand.
CAGCCGATCATCGCCTCCAACCGCGCTGGCCAGTACGACATCGTCGCCACCGTCGTCGGCGGCGGCCTCTCCGGCCAGGCCGGTGCTGTGCGTCACGGCATCTCCAAGGCGCTGACCTACTATGAGCCTGCGCTGCGCGCCGTGCTCAAGAAGGGCGGCTTCCTGACCCGCGACAGCCGCGTCGTCGAGCGCAAGAAGTACGGCAAGGCGAAGGCCCGCCGCTCCTTCCAGTTCTCGAAGCGCTAAGCGCTCCGCAGTTTGGACAATCGAAAAGGCCGCCTCCGGGTGGCCTTTTTGTTTGCGGCTCGGCAGTCACCCTGCCCGGCGCTACGCGCCGACCTCCCCATCAAGGGGAGGTAGAAGAGTGCGTGTCCTTTGCACCGGCCAATGCAGTGTCGGAGCGGTCGGGATTCGTGACTGACCAAAACCCGGCGCCTTACCTCCCCTCGATGGGGAGGTCGGCGCGCAGCGCCGGGTGGGGTAATGGCGCCAGCGTCGGATTTCCTATTTTTTCCTAGTTGATGCTGGCAGTGCTGGAGGCCTCAACCGGCCGTACCTCATCGGCATAAGGCACGCGGTAGCCGTTCGCCGCCAGCCAGCCGATTGCCGCCTTCGGTTCGTCGGTCTGGATGATGGTGGCGCCGCGGTCGGCCCAAAAACCCCAGGCTTCGCGCGGCAGGCTGGCCTGCACCGCCAGCTCGTCGCCACGGCCGCCGGCCAGGAAGCCGCCCGGCTTGCCAGCGATGGCATAGGTGTCGGCCCAGATGTGCCAGTTGCCGCGCACCGCGGCGGCCCGCATGCGCGTGCTGAACAGCGGTCCGCCGGTTTCGGTCAGCGTCTCGGCGCCTGCGCGCCAGTTGATCAGTTCGATCGCACGCGGCGCAAAAGCATGGTCGACCGTCTCGGCGAAACCGGCATCATGCACCGCGTCATCGGCGATGATCGGCATAAACTGGACGCCGCCGACCGCAGCCATGGCGGCCTTTGCCGCGGTGATCCTGCCCTGGTTCCACAGGTTTTCCTTGACGATGACCTGATCCGCCATGCCGAGATCGCGCGCCACGGCGATCATGCCTGGGAGGTCACCGACCTCGAGCTTGTTGTCAAGGTTGATGAGGATCCTGTCCCTGGTCGCCATCAGCATTTCGCGCAGCGTCGAGACCGTCTCGTTGGTGACGGCGCGGGTACCCTCGATCACCAGCCGGCAGGTCCTCAGTTCGGCCAGCGTGTATTTCACCACCTCGCCCTTGCAGGTCGTCGTGCGGTCGAGCCAACTGTCATGCATGACCACGAACTCGCCGTCCTTCGAGCGCCTGATGTCGACCTCGACGATCTCGGCGCCCATGGCGATCGAGCCTTCGACAGCCGCGAGCGAATTTTCCGCATAGAGCGTCTTGCCGGCCTGCATGCTGCCGGCGCGATGCGCGGCCACCATGATGTGGTCCCGCCACTGATTGGCATGTTCGAAGCGGTCGAGGATCTGCCCGGCGCGGGTCTCGCCGGCCAAGGCCTGGCCGCAGGCGGCCGCGAGTGCCGTGGAAAACAGAACGCTCAGCCAGATGGTCCGCATCGAGAATCGCTCCTTGCCGGATCGAGATCCGGATAGGCGATGCCCGTGACATCCAGGTGAACGAAGCCGGCTAGCGGAATGCGCGCTGGCCGGTGCGTCAGATGCGTTTCGCTTGCCGGCGGAACCATGCCATCGCAGGCATTTCGACGAAGCGCCAGGTGATCCAGGATAGAGCGACGGTGGCAGCGAGCATGAGAACGATCGCGGCTATCCCGACCCAACCGGCACCGAAACCGGTCGCAGGTTGCCCGCGCAGCACGATGTCGCCGACAAGGCCGAGGCCGAGCTTGCGCTCGACGAGCCCGGCGACATTGATCAGCCGCGCCTGGACGAAGATATGGACCATGTAGATCGAGTAGGACAGCGCGCCGAGCGTCAGCATGAACGGCGCCCTCAGCAGAGCTGAAATCCAGCCGCCTTCGTGGGCGAACAGAAACAGCGCCAGCGTGAACACCAGCGGTCCCGCGATGCCAAAATCATTGCTGCCCGCCAGCGAGACAAAAAGAACGATGACCGCCACCATGACGATTTCGGCAAGGGTCCAGTTCACCCGTGGGCCGCGCCTGGCGAGAACCTGTCGCGCCCTTGCAATGGAATCATGCTGAAACCAAGCCAGCAGGGCGCCGAGCGAGAAGCCGTAGAGGCAACGGATGAAGCCGAAATCATAGGACACATCCATATGATGCGTGGAGAAGCCGAGCAGGAACAGCGGCGCCGTGACAGCGGCGGCGACGAACCATATCCAGGCACGCGCGCCGGCGACGAAGACGACGCCAGCGAACAGGAGATAGGCGAAGAACTCCGCCGAAATGCTCCAGCTTGGTGCATTCCAGGTCAGGCGATCCTCGAAGCCGACACCTTGCAGCAGAAGAAGATTGGCAAGCAGGCTTTTCAGGTCGAAACCGCCGGTGAACGGAGCAGCGCCGGCGCCATGCAGTTGCGGCAGCATCAGCCGCAGCAGTTCGAACCCGGCAAAGGCCGCGAGCATGATGAAATGCAGGGGATAGATGCGGCCGAAACGCACCAGCGCGAAGCGAGCGACCTCATCGGGTTGGCTCAGGCGGTCGGCGTAGCTGCTGGCGATGACGAAGCCGGAAAGCACGAAGAAGAAGTCGACGAAAAGATAGGACGAACCGATGAAACGGCTCTGCGAGATCACCGAAGCGGTCGGGAAGTGAAACAGCGCCACCAGCAGCGCGCAGATCCCGCGCCAGGAATCGAGAACCTGGAAGCGTTCGCCGGCGATCGTGCCGGCGTGGGTCGACACCACGGCACGGGACGGATTAAGAAACGCTGTTTGCGTCATGATGGTACAAATCCTGTCTTGCCGTGGCACCCGGGCGGCGCGGTTTCGTCTCCCCAAGCTGTGACTGGCATCTTCCATGCCGGTTCTGTAGTTGTTGCACCCCGATGAAAACCGAGGACCATTAATGGCGACCAAGACCATCGACCATGCCTTCACCGCCCGCTCCAAAACGGGCGCTGCGTTCGAGCCGACCTATTCCGGCGCGCTGTCGTTCATGCGGCGCAAATATACGAAGGACGTGAAGGGCGCGGACGCGGTCGTGTGGGGCATTCCGTTCGATGCCGCCGTCACCAACCGGCCAGGCGCGCGTTTCGGCCCGCAGGCTATCCGCCGTGCCTCGGCGATCCTCGACAACGACCCGCAATACCCCTTTTCGCGCGACCTGTTCGAGCACCTCGCGGTGGTCGATTATGGCGATTGCCTGCTCGACTCGGGCAACCACCAGAAGACGCCGGGCACGATCGAGCGCGAGGCGGCCAAGATCCTGAAGTCGGGCGCCTTCCTGCTGACGCTTGGCGGCGACCATTTCGTCACCTGGCCGCTGCTCAAGGCGCATGCCGCAATCCACGGACCGCTCGCCCTGGTGCAGTTCGACGCGCATCAGGACACGTGGGAGGACGACGGTAAGCGCATCGACCACGGTTCCTTCGTCGGCCGCGCGGTCAAGGAAGGCATCATCGATCCCGACCGGTCGATCCAGATCGGCATCCGCACCCATGCCCCCGACACGTTCGGCATCAAGATTCTCCATGGCCACGAAATCGAGGAGATGCGCGCGTCCGACATCGCCTACGCCATCGTCGACCGCACCGGCGGCAAGAAGACGTATCTGACGTTCGACATCGACTGCCTCGATCCGGCCTATGCGCCCGGCACGGGCACACCGGTTGCCGGCGGGCCGTCCTCGGCGAAGATCCTGTCGACGCTGCGGCAGCTCAACCAGGTCGATATTGTCGGCGCTGATGTCGTGGAGGTTGCGCCGGCCTATGATCACGCCGATATAACGGCGATTGCCGGCTCGATGGTGGCCATGCAGTATCTCGGCCTGCTGGCGGAGCGAAAGGCCCGGCTCGAAGAGCTGAACAACGGCAACCACAACGGTGCCGTGGTGAATCATGGTAACGGCATATAGTCTTGAAATTTCAGGGAATTTGATCAGGCAATGAAACCGAAAATCTTCATCGACGGCGAGCACGGCACCACCGGCCTGCAGATCCGGGCGCTGCTTGCCGAGCGCGGCGACCTCGAGATCATTTCCATTCCCGCCGAGCGCCGCAAGGAAACGGCCGCACGCGCCGAATTCCTCAATGCCGCCGATATCGCGATCCTGTGCCTGCCGGACGACGCGGCGAAGGAAAGCGTCTCGCTGATCACCAATGACACGACCAAGGTCATCGATGCGTCGACCGCGCATCGCGTGGCCGAGGGCTGGGCGTATGGCTTCGCTGAAATGGACAAGGATCAGGCGAAGACGATCGCCTCGGCCAAGCGTATCGCCAACCCCGGCTGCTGGCCGCAAGGACCGATCGCGACGCTGCGGCCGCTGGTCACCGCTGGCCTGCTGCCGGCGGATTTCCCGATCACCGTCAACGGCATTTCGGGCTATTCGGGCGGCGGGCGTCCGATGATCGAGGATTATGTCGCCAAGGGCGAAGATGCTTCGGAGTTCCTGCCCTACGGCCTCACCCTGCAGCACAAGCACGTGCCGGAATTGCGGGCCTATGCGAAGCTGTCGCATGACCCGATCATGCAGCCGGCAGTGGGCAATTTCGCCCAAGGCATGATTACCGTGGTGCCGCTGCAGCTCGGCGGCCTCGATCATGTACCGAGCGGTGCCGAGCTGCATGCCGCGATTGCCGACCATTTCGCCGCAATCAAGGGCGGCGTGGTCGAGGTGGCGCCTTATGCGCATCTGGAACGCGTGCCGGACATCGACCCCGAGGTCTACAACGGCACCAACCGCATGAAGGTCTATGTCTTTGCCAACGACAAACGCGCGCAGGCACTGCTGCTGGCGGTCTACGACAATCTCGGCAAGGGCGCGTCGGGTGCCGCCGTCCAGAACATGGACCTGATGCTCGGGACCTAAAGCGCGTCGTCTTTCGGGGCCACTCTTGAGCGACATGCATTGATGGACGCACCAGCCTTCCCGGCGCGCTGGAATGTCAGCGCGCCAGAACTCATCGCCGAAACCTTTTCGAGCCGCATCTGGAAGGTGCGGCGCGAGGATGGCTCGCCGGCGATCGTCAAGGCGCTCAAGCCGTTCGACGATGTCGCTGACGAGTTGCGCGGCGAGCATTTCCTTGCCTGGCGGCGCGGCGAAGGCGCGGTGCGCCTGCTTGGCCGCGACGGTCACAGCATGCTGCTCGAATTTTCCGGCGAAACCCTGCTTTCCAAGGTTCTCGATGAGCAAGGCGACAAAATCGCCACCGAAATCGCCGCCGAGGTGATGGCAAGGCTGCTCTCGCCATCGAAGCACTCCTTCCCGTCCGAGCTTCAGCCGCTCAGGGAGCGGTTCGCCAGCCTTTTCAAGAAAGCCGCAACCGATCGCGCCAACGGTCATGACAGCCCCTATGTCGAGGCCGCCGCAATCGCAGATCGATTGCTGGCCGACCCGCGCAATGTCAGGCCGCTCCACGGCGACCTGCACCACGAGAACATCCTGCATGGCCCGCGCGGCTGGCTGGCGATCGATCCGAAGGGCGTGCTCGGCGACCCCGGCTTCGACGCCGCCAACATGTTCTACAATCCGCTCGATCGTGACGCACTCTGCCTCGATCCGGAGCGGATCGCGCATATGGCCGAAGTCTTTGCCATGACGCTGAAGCAGACACCCGCAGCGATGCTGGACCACGCCATCGCCTATGGCTGCCTGTCCGCGGCCTGGCATCACGAGGACGACAACGCGGTCGAGGAGAACCGCGAACTGTCGATAGCCGCGGCGATCCGGACGGTGCGGGCCGCTTTCTAAGTCCGTGGACGGGAGCGGTAATCGCTTGCCGACGCCGACAAGGCTGCCAAGGCAGCCCAGAGCCAGTCCACCCCATCCGCCGCCACCTTGCGCCAGGCGGAATTCGACGGCGAGAAGACCACGCGGTCCAACGAATTCTGGATGTGATCGACCGATCGGCTCGCGATCAGGTCCGGAGCGCAACCTGGTGCGGCAGGGGGTAAGCACCCTTGGTGCCGCGCCAGTGAGCGGCGGCGAAGCCCAGCACGACCAGCGCAAAACCCTGGTGCGTCAGCGCCATATGCAGCGGCACCTGCATCAGCAGCGTGCCGATGCCGATCGAGGCCTGCACCAGCACCAGCACAAACAGCAGCGTCGCGCGGCGCGCATGGGTCGACCCGGGCAGCCGCCGACGCGTCGCGATCATGTGCCAGAGCGCGACGACGAAGACCGTGTAGGCGCCCAGACGATGGACGAACTGCACCGTCTTCGGGCTCTCGAAGAAATTGCGCCATGCCGGCTCGAGGATCAGCAGATCGCCCGGGATGATCCTGCCGTCCATCAGCGGCCAGGTGTTGTAGCTCATGCCGGCGTCGAGGCCGGCGACCAGGCCGCCGAGATAGATCTGGATCAGCGCCAACAGTACGATGAAGCCGGCCAGGCGCTGCGTCGAGCGATCGGCGGCGGGTTCGGAATGCGGCGCCAGTCCACGCGCCACGACCATGGTGGCGGTGAAGATCAGCGCTGCCAGCGTCAGGTGCGTCGCCAGCCTGTACTGGCTCACCGACACGCGGTCGACCAGGCCCGAGGCCACCATCCACCAGCCGATGGCGCCCTGCAAACCGCCGAGGAGCAGAATCCCGACCAGTTTGGGTCCGAGGCCGCGCTCGATGCGGCGCGTCGCCCAGAAGGCCAGCAGCGGCACGGCAAAGACCAGGCCGACGCTGCGTGCCAGCAGGCGATGTGCCCATTCCCACCAGAAGATCGACTTGAACGCCTCGATGCTCATGCCCTTGTTGAGCTCGGTGTATTGGGGGATCTGCTGGTAGCGCTGGAATTCCTCTTGCCACTCGGCATCGTTGAGCGGCGGAATGACGCCATGGATCGGCTGCCATTGCGTGATCGATAGGCCGGACTCGGTAAGCCGGGTGGCGCCGCCGACCAGCACCAGCGCGAACAACACCAGAAGCACGACATAAAGCCAGCCGCGCAGCAGTGCGCGGTTGTGCAGGTCGCGGTCGCGGGCCACGTACGGCGCGGCGGCTGAAATGGCAGCCATGATCTATTCCCGGCAGGTTGAGGTCGCGGATTGGTGGACCATCGTACCCGTGCTGGCAAGACCGTCCGGCGCGGCACGCCGTCGCGCCGTCCGCCGCGGGTTGCGCGTGCCCCGCGTTCGGCTTAAGCGAGTGCGATCAACGAGGCCAAGCCATGCCCATTCGCCTGAAAAAGCTGATCGGAATGTTCCTGCTGGTGGCACTGGTCATCATCTATGCGCTGGTCGCCTCGATCTTCGCGGTCGCCCGGCTGTCGGAGTCCGGTGCGCTGGTGCAGTTCCTGTTCTTCCTGCTCAGCGGCCTGCTGTGGGTGCTGCCGGCGATGGGCATCATCAAATGGCTGATGCTGGAGCCGCGGGCCAAGCGCTGAGCTTTGGCCTGGCCTAGCCAGATAATCCGTCAGATTGTCACGACCATCTTGCCGGCATTGGCGAGCGGCGTTGTCACGCCCGACAGCATGGTGCGGATATGAGCGAGGCTCTGGTAGCGGCCATTGACCGAGAGGCGCGGCAAGGCATGCAGGAAGCCGGCGTGCTCGGCGCGCAGCACGCCGTGGCGGGTCGTCACCGCGGAGGCATAGCCGGCATCACGGGCAAAGCCCACCTCGCGGCAGCCGACGGCACTGGCATAGCCATAGGGGTAGGCGAAATGACGGGGCTCGGCGCCAAGCTCAGCCCGCAACATGTCCTTCACAGCGCCGATCTCCTGCCGTGCGCCGGCCTCGGAAAGCCGCTTCAGATTGCTGTGATTGATGGTGTGGGCACCGATCGTCACCAGCGGGTGCGCCGCGATGGTGCGGATCTCATCCCAGTTCATCAGCGTGCGCCGGCGTGAGGCATCCACGTCGATGCCATTTGCACTGGCCAGTTCGCGCAGCACGGTCCGCAAGTCTTCCTCGCGAACTTCGGTGGTGAAGTAGGTGTGCAGCCGGGCGATGGCCTGGTGTTTCCTGGCGGGGGTCTTGCAATCGATCAGCACCGGGCCGTTCGAGGTCGTCAGGGTCAGGCGGTCGGACGCGTTGACGATGTCCTCGACCACATCCCACCACAGATCGGCGGTGCCGTCGATCAACCCGGGTGCGACATAGATGGTGATCGGCGCGCCGTGCTTTTCCAGCACCGGCAGAGCCTCGGTCAAATTGTCCCGGTACGCGTCGTCGGCGGTGATGGTGGCGAACCGGCCACCCTTGCCGCCTGCCTTGATGCGCTCGATCGCCTCGTCCATCGAGACGAAGGCATAGCCGCCCGCCTTCATGTCGGCGATCATGGCGTCGAGGAAGCTGGGCGAGATGTTGAGGTGCCGGTTAACGCTATCGGGCTTTTCCGGCGTCGCCGTCACGCGGTGCAGCATCAGGATGGCGCCGATGCCGCCGACAAACGGCCTGGCCAGCGGTGCGAGGCCGGTATAGCGGGCGACGTTGAGCGCCAGTTTCCGGATTGCCTCCCCGCCGTCGATCATTCATTCACCTTTTGCGCCTAGGCTGATCCAAGCACAGAATACGCCTGAGCGAACCCCAAATCGGGATCAATACGCCCTAAGGATTGAGGTATGGTTGACGCATCGGCGTCATTTGAGGGCAATCGGCTCACGGCGACCGAAGCCTCGTCACGGGCCCTGCCGAAAGATGCCGCCGGGCTGTCTGTTTGCGTTGCCGCCGCCGAGGGGCTCGCGGCCTATGCGGCGTTCTGCCGCTCTGCGCTCTGCGCTCCGGCACAGGGCGCTATATGGACCCTGAACTGGGCCACGCAGGTCAGGCCAGATCCGATCGTCGCGACGCTCGCTCTCGGAGGCAAACCGGTCCTGGCGTTGGCGCTGGAAGTGACCCGCCGCGGCCCGTTCCGGGTCGCCCGTTTCATGGGCGGCCGACACGCCAATGGCAATTTTGCCGCCGCAGACCCGCAATGGCTGGCCAAGGCGGATGTCGCGGCCATCCGGACGTTGCTTGCCGCCATCGCCAGGGCGCGCCCCGACATCGATCTCATCGCGCTGGAACGACTGTTGCCCGACCTCGACGGCATCGCCAATCCCTTCGCATCGCTCGATCATTTTGCCAGCCCCAACCTTGCGCTGGCCGTCGATCTCGACGGCGGCTTCGACGCGTTGCTGGCGCGTGCGAGCGGCAAGCGCAAACGCAAGAAGCATCGTTCGCAGACACGCAAGTTCGAGGCCGTCGGCAGCCATCGGCGCATCACGGCCGCCACACCGGAAGAGGTGAACAGGCTGCTCGACGCCTTCTTCGAGATGAAGGAATCCCGCTTCCGCAAGATGGGCATTGCCAACGTCTTCGGCGACGACCACACGCGCGCTTTCTTCCGGGCATTGTTCGGCCAGGCCCTGGCCGAACAAAAACCCTCCTTCGTGCTGCACGGGCTAGAGGTTGCCGGCAGGCTGCGCGCCGTCACCGGATCCAGCTTTTCGGGCAAACGTGTGATCTGTGAATTCGGGGCGATCTCCGAGGACGATCTCGCTCACACCAGTCCCGGCGACTTCCTGTTCTTCAACAACATCCAAGAAGCCTGCGAGACCGGCTTTGAGGTCTATGATTTCTCGGTCGGCGACGAGCCCTACAAGCGGCTATGGTGCGATATCGAAACCCGGCATTTCGAGGTGCTGGTCCCGCTGACGCTGAAGGGCCGCGCGCTGGCGCTGGCGCTTCGCCAGGGCACGCGGCTGAAGGCTTTTATCAAGAACAGCCCGATGGTCTGGAAGCTGACCAAGATGCTGCGCCGCAAGGCCGCTGGACAGCCGGCCCCCGCCCCCGCCGAAGACGACAACTAGGCCTTGCCGCGGCTTGCTTTCGGCAGGCCTCGACCTCGAAGCGCGGCGCCGATGCAAGCGACTGGCCAAGACCGGTCATCTCTGCTGAAATCCTTCGACCACAACCTCGCTGCGAAATGAGCATCATGAAGCCGACCATGCGCGCGCTGTCGCTTGAAGAACTGGCCGTCCTCGTCGACTGGGCAGCTGCCGAGGGCTGGAATCCCGGCCTTGAAGATGCCGCGATGTTCCAGCCAGCGGATCCGGAGGGGTTCATCGGTGCCTTTGTCGGCAACGAAATGGTCGCCGCGATCTCGGCTGTGGCCTATGGGCACGATTTCGGTTTCATCGGTCTCTACATCTGCCGTCCGGACATGCGCGGCAAGGGTTACGGCAAGATGGTGTGGACCGCGGGCATGGACCGGCTGGCCGGGCGCACCATCGGGCTCGATGGCGTCGAGGAGCAGCAGGCCAACTACCAGAGCAAGGGATTCACGCCGGCCTACGAAACCGTCCGCTACAGCGGGCGCCCCGCAGCCGCGCCCATCGGCGCCGAGCGGCCTCGCATGGTGACGGCGCAACTGATGCCCGACATCATCGCCTATGACGCACTTTGCTTTCCCGCATCCCGGAGTTCCTTCCTGCGGCGATGGGTGCAGCCGCCGCACCATGCGCTGGCGGCGATCACGCCGCGGGGAATGGCGGGTTATGCGGTGGCGCGATCCTGCCGCAGCGGCTTCAAGATCGGCCCGCTTTTCGCCGACGACATGCAGACCGCGGTCGGATTGCTCGAGGAACTGGCGAGCGCGTGCGAGGGTGGCGACCTGAACATCGACGTACCGGCCACCCAGGTGGATTTCATCGCGGCACTCGGCGCGGCGGGTTTCTCACCGACCTTCTCCACCACCCGCATGTACAAAGGACCGCCGCCGAAGCTCGACGCCAACAGGATATTCGGCGTGACAACGCTTGAACTCGGATAGGCCGAAGCCTGCCTCTGGACAGCGGTTCCTTCAGGCGGCGGAACGGCGTCCCGGGGTGCCCGGCGGTTCGTGACCAAGCGGCGTCACCAGCGTCACGTCCGGGTAGCCGTTCTCGATCAGCTTGACCGCGGCCTGCGCTACCTCGTCGTCCGGCTCCAGCATGGACAGGAACACCTCGGTGGCATCGCCGCCCAGACGGCTGATGCCTTGTGCGTCGGCCGGTCCGCATTCGACCACCACCAGATCGTAGGCCGTGGTCAGCGACTGCATGATGATCGGCAGCCTGTCGGCGGCGCGCATGGCGCGGACCGGATCGGCGGTGCCGACGGGAATGACGTGGCAGTCGGAATAGAGATCGGCATGGATCACGTCGCTGAACTGCGCCTGCGAAGCCAGCAGATCGGTGATGCCGGGGAAAAGCCCGCTGTCCAGCATCGGCCGCGAGGCGGCGCCCGAGGCGGTAAGGTCGAGCAGCAGGACGCGCAAGCCGGCGTCGGAAACCTCGCGCGCCACCAGGATCGCCGATGCGGCGGCCTCGTCGCCTTCGGGCGAAACGAATATGGCGCGCGCGGCTCCGCTCGCGATCAGCTTTTCAGCCGCCTTCTCGATGTCGATCTCGCCGAGCACCGATCGTGGCCGCCGAACCTCCGTGACGGGCTCGGCTTCGGGCTCGGATTCGGCGACAGGCTCGGCAGTTGGCCGCGCCTCCGGATCCGAGATCGTTTCGGGAGGCCATGGTGTCTCGGCGGCACGGTTGGCGGGCTCGCTGGGGATTAGCGGTTCCAGGCGGCCGGATGGCTCGGAGCGAGCCGTCGCCGGCATCGCCACCTCATCGATCGGCTCGAAACGGGCGCCACTGGCCGGGCGCATGGCGCGGCCCGAAAAGAGTTCCTGCAACAGCGTGAGCACCGCCATCAGCAGCAGCGAGGCCGCGAAGGCAGCGCCGACGATCGGCCCGATCTTGGGGAAATAGGCTTCCGAAGGCACCGAGGCCTTCGAGACGATCCTGGCGTCGACCGGCAGATATTTGCGATCCTGGCGCGAAGCCGCTTCGCGGTAATTGGTCAGATAAAGTTCGAGTTGCTGGCGCTTGGCCGCCGCATCGCGCTGCAATGCGTCGAGATCGACCTGCTGTTCGCCGGCCTGGGCCGACGCCGCCTTCAACGTGTTGACGTCGGCGACAAGCTGGCTCTCGCGGGCCTTGGCGGTCTCGGCCTGCATCAACAGGCCCTTCATCACCTTCTGCGCCTCGCTGCGGATCTGTGCGTCGAGATCGGACAGCTGCGATTTCAGTGCGCGAATGCGCGGATGATTGTCGAGCAGCGTCGTCGACAGATCGGCGATGTTGGTGCGCAGTTCGACCTGACGCTCGCGCAGACGCTGGATCAGGTTGGATGACAGAACTTCCGGCACCGCGTCCAGCGAGCCGCCATTCTGCAGCGCTTTGCGTACACCGTCGGCTGTCGCTTCGGCCGCGGCGCGATTGGCGCGCACTTTCGACAGTTCGCTCGACAATTCCGAAAGCTGCTGGGTGGCGAGCACCGAATTGTTGCCGCCCATCAAAAGATCGGACTGCGCGCGATAGGCCGCGACCTTCGCCTCGGCATCCTTGACTTGCCGCTGCAGGTCGGCGATCTCCGGCGCCAGGAAGTCGGCGGCGGCGTTGTTCGATTCGAGCTTTGCCGCGCCTTGGCCGGCAATATAGGCGGCAGCAATGTCGTCGGGTATGGCGGCCGCGAGCTTTGGATCTTCCGATGAGAACTCGATGGCGATGATACGGGTCTTCTCGACGCCATAGACGTTGAGCTTCTCGTGCATTTTCTTGAGCACGCGCTCTTCCGTCGGAATTTCCATCGGATCGCTTTTCAGTCCGACCAGGACCAAAAGGCGGCTCAGCGGCGACATGTCGAGCGCATCGTTGAACTCGGGCAGTTTCTCCAGGCCAAGCTTCTGCGCCACCTGCTTGAGGATTTCGTTGGAGGAAATGATCTGGACCTGCGTGGCGACGCCCTGTTCATCGAGAATCGGCTTGTCGGTGTCGCTGTTGTTGCTGGCCGGCCGCGTGTATACGGATTCGCGCGGCACGATCTCCACCTGCGTCTCCGCCTTATAGTGCCGGGTTGCCAGCGACGCCAAAGCGAAGGCCAGCCCCGTCACCACCAGAACGACAAGCACTGTGCGCAGCCAACGCCTCGCCAGGCTGGCGAAGAGCTGCTTGAGGTCAACATCGACATCTGCGGCCGCGGACTGAACGGACATGCATCCCTACTCCGAAACTGGGTCAGGATGCACCGTAAACAACTATGGTAACTCAGCCGTTAAGACCAAGGTAAGCTCTCGTTAGGACTTGCTGGCGAGCGGCAAGAAAAAAACGATAAAATACCAAAATCCTTGCCGGCGCGGACGGTATCGGCCGGCTCCTTTACCGGCCATTAACCCTAACAGGATGATAACGAGCCTTGATATCAGATGTTTGCTGCGACGCCGCAGCGGCCAGTCGAAGGTACGTGTCCGGTCATGAAAAGCACTGCTTCCCTCTTTCGCGCGCTGCTTGCCGTATCGATGCTTGCCGGCTGCTCCAGCTACCGGCCGACACCGGCAGCCTTCCACGAGGTCCTCGACCAACCCTATCGTCTCGGCGCCGGCGACCGCGTCCGCGTCACGGTGTTCGAACAGGACGGGCTGACCAACACCTACAGCGTCGACCAGTCCGGCTATCTCTCTTTCCCGCTTGTCGGCGCCATACCCGCCCGTGGCCACACCGCACAGCAGATGGAAAAGGAGATCGCCGACAAGTTGCGGCAAGGCTACCTTCGCGATCCCGATGTCTCCGTCGAGATCGATCGCTACCGGCCGATCTTCGTCATGGGCGAGGTGGGCGCCGCCGGCCAGTATTCCTATGTGCCCGGCCTGACGGTGCAGAAGGCCATCGCCATTGCCGGAGGCTTCACACCGCGCGCCAACCAGGAGAGCGTCGACGTCACCCGCGACATCAATGGCAAGGTGATGACCGGCCGCGTGGTCACCTCGGATCCACTGCTGCCCGGAGATACCGTCTACGTCCGCGAACGCCTGTTCTGACCGGCACCACGTGGCGGACAAGCTCAGGATCGTCCACTGCTTTCGTTCACCCGTCGGAGGAATTTTCCGGCATGTGCGCGACCTGACCGAAGCCCAGGTCGCCGCCGGTCATGCGGTCGGCATCGTCTGCGATTCGACGACGGGCGGCGAATTCGAGGAGCGCCTGTTCGAGCAGATGAAGGACGTGCTGGCGCTCGGCATCCATCGCACGCCAATGCAGCGCCATGTCGGCCTGGGCGACCTCGCCTCGGCCCGGCGCACCTACAGGATCATCAAGGAATTGCAGCCGAACGTTCTGCACGGGCATGGCGCCAAGGGTGGTGCCTATGCCCGTCTGTTCGGCTCATTGTTGCGGGTATCAAGGTCTCGCGTAGCCCGCCTTTATTCGCCGCATGGCGGCTCTCTCCACTATGACGAGAGCACCGTCACCGGAAAGCTGTTCTTCGCGCTCGAGCGCATCATGGCGCGCTTCACCGATTGCCTGTTGTTCGTCTCCGACTACGAGCGGCTGACCTATCGCAGGAAGGTCGGCGAGCCGCCGATCCCGAACACGCTGGCCTACAATGGACTTCGCGCCACCGAATTCGAGCCGGTTGTCCCCAGCGCCGACGCGGCGGACCTGCTCTATATCGGCATGATGCGGGACCTCAAGGGACCCGACATCTTCATCGATGCCCTGGCCCTCGCCGGGCCCCGGCTCGGCCGCGCACTGAGCGCGGTGATGGTGGGCGACGGCGACGACCTGCCGCGCTACCAAGCACAGGTGAAGCGTCTCGGTCTTGAAGGCCACGTCCGTTTCCTGCCGCCGATGCCGGCCCGGGAGGCGTTTGGGCTGGCGGCGCTCGTCGTGGTTCCCTCGCGCGCCGAAGCCATGCCATACATCGTGCTGGAAACGCTTGCCGCGGCAAGACCCATGATCGCGACCTCCGTCGGCGGCATACCGGAGATTTTCGGTTCAAACTCCCCTGCCCTGATCCGACCCGACCCGACCGAACTCGCCGACAAGATGAGCCAGGCGCTGACCGATCTCGCCGCCTACAGCAAGCTGATGCCCGACGATGCCAGCCTCAGGGCGCGCTTCGGCGCCGACGTCATGGCCGCCGAAATCGAGAAGGCCTACTTCGCCGCGCTCGACAGATAGCCCCAGGCCCTTCCAAAGCCACGCGTTGTTTCAAGGGTTTCTTAGCTCTCTTTTGCTAATCACCCTGGGGAAGCTTGCGGACTGTTCCATGAATGAGATCGATCCCGCGCGCCGCTTTTCACCAGAAGCAGTGCGTAAACTCGACACTCCGGCCGAGGGCATTGCGCCCGGCGGCATGAACGACGTTGCCCGGCAGGTCGCCTCGCAGTACCGGCGGGACACGATGTCGCCGATCATGGTCAGCGGTGTCCTGCGCATGGTCGAATTCGGGGTGCTTCTGGTTTCGGGCCTCTGCGTCTATTTCCACTATGTCGGGTTCTTCAACTATCTCGCCTGGCAATATCCGCTGACGATCGGCGCCGCGTCATTCCTGGCCGTGGTGCTGCTCGACGTCACCGACTGCTACCAGGTCGTGTCCCTGATGCGGCCTATCGCCAATTTCGGCCGCATCCTGCTGGTCTGGGCCGGCGCCTTCGCGCTGATGGCCTTGACGGCCTTCGCCATGAAGATGTCGCAGGACTATTCGCGCCTGCTGTTCGGCACGTGGTTCGTCGTCGGCTTCGTCTGCCTCTTCAGTCTCAGGCTGGTGATGTCGAGGCTGATCCGACGCTGGGCACGCGATGGCCGCATGGAGCGGCGCGCCGTCATCGTCGGTGGCGGCAAGGCGGCGGAAGTCCTGATCCGCTCGGTCGAGAAGCAGCCCTACAACGACATCCGCATCTGCGGCATCTTCGATGACCGCAACGACAAGCGCTCGCCGCCGCTTGTCGCCGGCTATCCCAAGCTCGGCACCATTTCCGAGCTGATCGAATTCGCCCGCATCGCGCGCATCGACATGCTGATCGTGTCGCTGCCGCTGACCGCCGAATCGCGCGTGCTGCAGCTTTTGAAGAAACTGTGGGTGCTGCCGGTCGATATCCGCCTGTCCGCGCATTCCAACGCGCTGCAATTTCGCCCGCGCGCCTATTCCTACATCGGCTCGGTGCCGATGCTCGACATCTTCGACAAGCCGATCAACGACTGGGATTCGGTCGCCAAGCGCGCCTTCGACATCATCTTCAGCCTGATCGGCATCGTCGTGTTCTCGCCGGTGATGCTGGCCACCGCCATCGCCATCAAGCTCGACAGCAAGGGGCCGGTGCTGTTTCGCCAGAAGCGGCATGGTTTCAACAACGAGATCATCGAGGTCTACAAGTTCCGCTCGATGTACACGGACCGTTCGGACCCGACCGCCAAGCAGACGGTGACCCGCAACGATCCGCGCGTCACCCGTGTCGGCCGCTTCATCCGCAAGACCTCGATCGACGAATTGCCGCAGTTCTTCAACTCGCTTTTGGGTTCGCTGTCGCTGGTCGGTCCGCGCCCGCATGCGATCGCCGCGCAGTCGCACAACCTTCTCTACAATGAAGTGGTCGACGGCTATTTCGCCCGCCACAAGGTCAAGCCCGGCGTCACCGGCTGGGCGCAGATCAATGGCTGGCGCGGCGAGATGGATACCAACGAGAAGATCCGCATGCGGACCGAATACGACCTTTATTACATCGAGAACTGGTCGCTGCTGTTCGATCTCAGAATCCTGTTCCTGACACCGATCCGCCTGCTCAACACGGAAAACGCCTATTGAGCGCGACCTCCTTTGAGCTGCCGCAGGCCGCCGTCAACGCCAAGCTGATCGCGATGATCTCTTCGGGGGCGGTCGTGCTGGGCATCCTGCTGTCCGGTTTCGTCATAAGCGAACCGGCGCCCTATGAACTCTACATGGCCGGGCTGATCGCCATCTGGGCTCTTTTCGGCATGAGGATCTCCCGTGCGGCGCTGCCGCTGCTGGTGCTGCTGGTGACGATGAACATCGGCGGCATGATTTCGATGACGCAGATGGCGGATCTCGCCAACACGCCGCTCTACCTTGCCGTGTCGCTGTTCCTCGCCTTCAGCGCCGTGTTCTTCGCCTCGGTTACAGCCACGCAGCCAGGCCTCTACCGGCTGATCTTCATTGCCTATGTGATCTCGGCCGTGATGACTTCGCTGCTCGGCATAGCAGGCTATTTCCACGCCTTCCCCGGCGCCGAGATGTTCACCAAATACGACCGTGCCGCCGGCGCCTTCCAGGACCCGAACGTATTCGGGCCGTTCCTGGTGCTGCCCGGCATCTACCTGCTCTATTTGATCCTGACCGGTTCGGTTTCGCGCATGCCGCTGCTGGCGGTACCGCTGCTGATCATCACCGCCGGCATCTTCTTCTCGTTCTCGCGCGGCGCCTGGGGCATGTTCGCGGTTTCGGCGGTGCTGCTCACCGGCTGTCTGTTCCTGCAGAGCGCCAGCGGCATGTTCCGGCTGCGCGTGGTGATCATGACCGTCGCCGCGCTGTCGCTGCTGACGATCGCCATCATTGTCATCCTGCAGCTGCCCGGGGTGTCGGAAATGTTCTCCAACCGTGCACATCTCGAACAGAGCTACGACACCGCCCGCCTCGGCCGCTTCGCCCGCTACACGATCGGTTTCCAGATGGCGATGGAGCATCCGTTCGGCATCGGGCCGCTGGTCTTCGGCACGATTTTCGGCGAGGACACGCACGACATCTGGCTGAAGATGCTGATGGACTATGGCTGGATCGGTTTCGTGTCGTTCCTGACGCTCGTCCTGTGGACAATCGCAGCCGGGTTCCGCATCCTGCTGCGCGACCGGCCGTGGCAACCCTATCTCTTGTGCTCCTACGTCGCCTTCATCGGCAATGTCGGGCTTGGCACCTTCATCGACATCGACCACTGGCGCCACATGTACCTGCTGCTAGGCCTGATCTGGGGCGCCATCGCGCTCGAATACCGCCATCAGCGGCTGTTGCGGCCGGTATTGCGCGGCTCATCGACACCTGCGATCGCGGCAACATAATAAACGCCGAATTTCGGTTGACCCGAGCGGGGTTATCACGATACATCGCGACCGGTCCGGAGTGTAGCGCAGCCCGGTAGCGCACTTGACTGGGGGTCAAGGGGTCGTCGGTTCGAATCCGGCCACTCCGACCATTTTAGAACAAGGACTTGCCCCAAAAGTCCTACTCTCAGTTCCGGCGTACTGCGCAGGATGACTGATGGAGTAACAGAGCTGCTTTGGGCTCTTTCATTGATTTCCGAGCGTTTCCTGCGACTATCGACGGGTATGTAAGGGGAATGCGAGATGGTGATCTGTCGCGCTACTCTGGCGTGCATATTCTATGGTGCATCGAACTGCAGCCGGCCTCTGGCGGGGAACTCCGTGCGTTCGGACATGACATTTCGATACTGAAGAACAAGGTTGGTCAAACTCAGGATCAGCTATCAGTCGATGGAAAAGTCATACACGCAAACGAGTATGTCAGTTTCGACGAAATCGCCGTCGTAAACGGCACGCCAATCATTGGCGGCGACTCGAGCCCGGGTGGCAATGCATGCGACGCAAGCCCCTTCGTTTTGTCTTTTCCGGCGGGAAAAGCGCCTCGGCTTTGGGGTGCGGGCTTTTTCATGCCCGAATGAAAACCGCACACCTAACGTCTTCCTCAAGGAATCGCTCTACCAGTGAAGATCTGTCCGTTGACTGATATACGGATTTCGGGGCCGAGCGCTCTACAAGCCCTTTACTGGGCTCGATTTGCGCCTGGAAGTGTCAGGTCAGTGTAGGCACAGTGATCGATGGAAGATTGGGCCAAGGCAAAATACAGCTAGTTGCAAAAAGGTCACATACTTTTTACACCGCCCCGGCTATTGTCATGGACGGGGGAATTACTTGGGCTGGGAGAAATACGTGAATAAATTCTTAGCAGTTTTCGCTGTTGCCGCCCTGTCGGCAAGCACTGCCTCAGCAGCGGACGTGGTGGCCCCGGTTGCGGGGTCGGCCTATGACTGGAGCGGTTTCTATGTCGGCGGCCATATCGGCGTTGCCGATGGTGATATCACGGCGACGGACATGACCGAGCCAAACGGCGGCTTTTTCACCGAGCTCGTTCCGGCCGGAACAGAGGGCTTTGACTTCAACAAAGCGGGCGTAGCCGGGGGTATCCATGCGGGCGCGCAATGGCAGTGGGGGCAATTCGTTCTGGGCGGCGAGGCGACCTGGACTGCAACGGGCATCCGCAAAACCATCACCAGTCCCTATTACCCGGACAGTGACACCGAGACCGGCAAGATCTCGAATTATGCCACGATCGTTGGCCGTGTCGGCTACGCCTTCGATCGCGTGCTGATTTACGCGAAGGCGGGCTATGCCGGCGGCAAGGTGGATTTCCGCGCCCGAGACAATGACGCTCTCGTGTCCTACGAGAAGAATGAGTGGCAGAACGGCTATGCGCTCGGCGCCGGCATCGACTATGCTCTTACGAACAACCTCTCGCTGGGCGTGGACTACACCCACATTGACCTCGGTCATAAGACGAGCACGGGCGACAACGTTTACGATGACGGGCACCTCGGTGACAATCCTGAGACGTATCGCACCGAGGCAAAGGTCGATGCCGTGATGGCCAGGCTAACCTACAAGTTCGGAATGGGTCAGTAATTAGCCGTTTGGGCTTCAGCATCTAAGCGTCACGGGGAGCCCGCGAGGAGCTCCCCTATTCGCATCTGGTTTTCATGACGCCATTGGTCGATTAGGGCGACGGCCCTGCCCGGTCGCGGCCTATCCCTGGCAGACATCCACCCATTCAGCGCCGGTAAGCTCGACCATCCTCCGCGGCGTAATCCGCACCGCCGCGTTGGTGGCGCCGGCGGCGGGGACAACCTCGTCGAACTCGCGCAGCGACACGTCGCAATAGACCGGCAGCGGCGCCGGCAGGCCGAACGGGCAGACACCGCCGACCGGATGGCTCGTGGCGGCGACGACTTCCTCCGCGTCCAGCATGCGCGGCTTGCCGGCGAACTGGTCCTTGAATTTGCGGTTGTCCAGCCTCGCGATACCGCTGGTCACGACCAGCATGGTGCGGTCGCCGACGCGAAGGCAGATCGTCTTGGCGATCTGCGCCGGCAACACGCCATGCGCCTGCGCCGCCAGCGTCACGGTCGCCGAACTCGCTTCCGTGACGATGACCTCGATGTCAGGCGCATGAGCGGCGAAGAACGCACGAACGGATTCCAGGCTCATATCGAAAACCCCAGGGTTCAAGGATGCCGCGCGTATAAACACGTGCGATTTGCAAATCGGCAAGCCCGGCCGGTGGCAAAACCCGTGGCATCAGCAAGAAACCCGCCAAGGGGCCTTGGCGGGTTCTCGGGCATGCCTGGTACTGGCTTATGCCAGGGGCCGGCCTTGTGCGGCCGGCGTGCTGGCTGCCGAAGCAATGAGAGTGTCCGGAGGAAGCCGAAGCGCGGACGCAATACGACGCAGCTTCGCCGGATCGGCCGCCCTGCCGTTCTCGATGTCCTCGATTTCGTCGACCGACAGGCCGCACGTCAGGGAAAGCTCTTCCAAACTGTATCCGCGGGTTTCCCGCATGGCCTTGAGGGCACTGTAATCTTGCCCGATCTCATTGGCTAACGGTTCGGAGAGGGCATGGCTTTTTGCATTTTTGGGCATTGGCAACTCCGTTGGCTGAAAGAGTTTGATCAAAATGGGATGTTGCCTGAGACGATGGGAAGATGCCCGCTCGGCGGCGATTTGCCAAGTCCCAAAAAGACCGTCACGCTATCGTGAAGCAGGGGGGCGCGCGGCGTCCCGGCCATCTCGTCCCGATCAAGTTGTTTTGAACGCCGAAGCGCCTTTTGCTCGGCATTTTGGCCACGCCCATTCGTTGTCCTGGCGTTGCTGGCATGAAAGCCGATCGGCTCCTGCCAGCCTTTTCCTGGCCAGCCTTTTCCTGGCCAGCCTTTTCCTAGAAGGACATACGCAAATGAAGCTCAAGACATCCCTCCTCGTGCTCGGCACGATTTCCATGCTTTCCGGCGCCGGCGTGGCTGCCGCCCAGGCGGCGGACGCGCTGCGCGTGCGCGGCACGGTCGTCAGTTTCGAGCCATCGCTGCTCACGGTGAAAACCCGCCAGGGTGAGACCTCGGCGATCAAGCTCAATGCCGGCTGGAAGGTTTCAGGCGTCGCCAGCGCCTCCATGAAGGACATCAAGCAGGGCGACTTCCTCGGCATCGCCTCCGTCTCGAAGGCGGATGGCGGCAGCGGCGCGCTGGAAGTGGTGGTCTTTCCGGCGGCCCTGAAGGGCACCGGCGAGGGTGATCGGCCATGGGACCTGCAGCCGAACAGCCGCATGACCAACGGCACCGTCGCCGACGTCACCGACATCAACGGACGAGCCGTCACGCTGACCTACGACAACGGGCAGACCAAGAAGATCTCGATACCCGACAGCACGCCTGTCGTGACCTTCGCTCCGGCCACGCCGGCCGATCTCAAGCCAGGCGCAACGGTCTTCGTCACCGCGCAGCGCGAGGCTGACGGCACGCTGAGCTCCAGCCGCGTCGTGGTGGGAAACAAAGGCGTGGTACCGCCGATGTAGTGGAAACCCGCGGCAAAACGCGGCTTTTGGCCTGCGGGATGAAGACGGCGAAAAGCCTGGATTCCCGGAAATAGTTCAGAAACAAAATTCTACAATCGGGAAATACTGACGAAAAAATCGAGGAGCGTAATCGCCATCGCGGCGGTCGGGTTGTCGGCCCGTTTCATACCTGCCTGCGAAAAGAAGGAAACGATCCATGAAGAAGTCCCTCCTCTCGGCCCTCGGGCTTGCAGTCGCGCTTGCTTTCACGGTGCCGGTGATCGGTGCAACGAGCGCGGATGCGGCCCCGATGGCAAGGCATCATCATCGTCATCACCATCATCATCGCCACCACCATCGCTATCATCACCACCATCATCACCACCACCACATGAAGAAGATGGGCAACAAGGCCTAAGGATTGCCAATGAGAAGACCGGCCTTGGCTTCCCTGTTCAAGGCTGGTCTCCTCCTGATTCAAGAGGCTCGATTGCGGGCCGTATCGATCCGGCGTTCGCCGGCCAGATCGGGCGGCTCTGGCGGTTCGACCGATCCGCGTTCCTGCGGCGGCGCCACAAAGCTGCCGTGGCCTCTATGCCGACGCACTTCGCGCTCGGGTCGCATGGACGGGCATCAGCGCCGGCTGAACAGCAGGCTGGCAACCAGGCCGAGCACCACAAGACCGACCGCCGCGGCCGCCGCCGGATGGTCACGGGCCGATTTTTCGATCACCCTGCCCTGCTTGCGGATCGCCGGCATGGCATCGCGCAGGCGTCCGGCCAGATCTGAATAGGTGTCGAGCGCGGCGTCACGACCATCTTCGTAGTAAGCGCCGCTCCGTTGGGAGACGGCCTTTTTCAACGCCGCCAATTCCCTGGAGAGGGCCGCGACCTGCCTATCGAGGTCAATGTCCGAAAGGGTCGAGAACGATGCCATGACGTGCTTCCTTCATTTGCAGAAGGAAACGTAACGCCTCACCCGCAGGCGGGTTCCGGTTTGCGCACCGGAGCCTTCGTGCGCGGGTCAGCGCACCTGGTCGAGCAGGCGCTTGCATTCCAGAAGGTCGAACAGCGCCTCCTGCAGCAGCGCGCGGTTGTCGCGCGAGAGTTTCGACGCGTCCGGCTGGACCGGACCTTCCTCATCGCCCTTGCCGAGGCCGAAAAAGCGCCGGCTGGGCTTGACCCTTGGTTGGCCAACCAGCTCATCGTCTCCGCCGCGTGGCTGCGCCGCCGGCGTCAACGGCACCTGGTCGGCCTGCTTGCGTTGCGAGATCGCCTCGACGGCGGCCATGTCGCCATTGCCGATGGCGACCAGGAAATGATTGCCGTTTTCGCGCAGCAGCTTCTGCACGCCTTTGATCGTGTAACCCTGATCGTAGAGCATGTGACGGATGCCCTTGATCAATTCGACGTCCTGCGGGCGGTAGTAGCGGCGGCCGCCGCCACGCTTCATCGGCTTGATCTGGTTGAAGCGCGTCTCCCAGAAACGCAGCACATGCTGTGGCAGGTCGAGATCTTCGGCGACCTCGCTGATGGTCCGGAAGGCGTCAGGGCTCTTGTCCATGGGCGAAATCCTCACGCTGGAGCGTGATCCGGAACGGTCTTCAGACGGGATCACGCTCAACCAAGAGAAAGCTCATTCCGTTTGCACAGAATGGATCTTACGCAGAACACCAATCCGGCCATGCTGCCGAATCGGGCCTTATTTCAGCGGTTTGTGAAACAATATTCAAGCCCGGTGTCATGCCGGGGCCGGTTTTCAACCGTACAATGGACGCACCTTGGGAGGCTACTTGCCGCCCTTGGCCTTGCTGTTCTGGTGAGAACGCAGGATGCGGTTCTTCAGCACGTTCGACGACTTGAAGGTCATCACCCGGCGCGGCAGGATCGGCACCTCTTCACCCGTCTTGGGATTGCGCCCGATACGCTCGTTCTTGGAGCGGACATGGAATGTCGCGAATGACGATAATTTTACCGTCTCGCCACGAACGATGGCTTCGCAGATTTCATCCAGCACCGCTTCGACAAGCTCCGCGGATTCAGTCCGCGACAGACCGACCTTTCGGTAGACGGCCTCGGCAAGGTCGGCGCGCGTAAGTGTCTTTCCCCCCATGCGACCGTCCCATCAGTTCAAACATAAAATCGGCACAACAGCCGCAGAGCCTAAGTAATTGATCCGGCAAGGTCAAGGACCGAAACCGGACCGTTTGGCAACTTACCAACGAACCAGAACAGCGCCCCAGGTGAAGCCGCCGCCCATCGCTTCCAGGAGCACGAGGTCACCCTTCTTGATGCGGCCATCGGCAACGGCCACCGACAACGCCAGCGGTACGGAAGCAGCCGAGGTGTTACCGTGCAAATCGACGGTAACCACCACTTTTTGGTCATCTATCCCGAGCTTCCTGGCGGAAGCGTCAATAATTCGTTTATTGGCCTGATGCGGCACGAACCAATCCAGGTCGGCGGCCGTGATGCCGGCGTCCGAGAAGGTCGCCTCGATGACGTCGGTGATCATGCCGACCGCATGCTTGAAGACTTCGCGGCCTTCCATGCGGAGGTGGCCGACCGTTCCCGTGGTCGATGGGCCGCCGTCGACAAAAAGCTTGTCCTTGTGCGCCCCGTCGGAGCGCAGGCTGGCCGCCAGAACGCCGCGGTCGGCGATCGTGCCGCTGCCCTCCCCGGCTTCCAGAACCAGCGCGCCGGCGCCGTCGCCGAACAGCACGCAGG
The DNA here is from genome assembly GCF_000176035.2 of Mesorhizobium opportunistum WSM2075. Taxonomy (NCBI): domain Bacteria; kingdom Pseudomonadati; phylum Pseudomonadota; class Alphaproteobacteria; order Hyphomicrobiales; family Phyllobacteriaceae; genus Mesorhizobium; species Mesorhizobium opportunistum. The sequence goes on from NC_015675.1 coordinate 5,020,114, forward strand.
TCGAGCGATCGCTCCAGTCGAGAATGCGCGAAAAAGTCTCCGAGCCGATCACCAGCACGCGCTTGGCAAGGCCGCCACGGATGTAGAGATCGGCCGTCGTCACCGCATAGACAAAGCCGGAGCACACCGCCTGCATATCGAAGGCAAAGCCGTGATGCATGCCAAGCCGGTTCTGGATGTCGACCGCGGTGGCAGGGAATGTGTTGTTGGGCGTCGAGGTCGCCAGCACGATCAGGTCGATGTCGTCCGGCGTCAGCCCGGCATCGGCCAGTGCCGCGCGCGCCGCGGCCTCACCCAGGGAAGCCGTCGTCTCGTCGTCGGCCGCGATATGGCGCTGGCGGATGCCGGTGCGCTGGGCGATCCACTCGTCCGAGGTTTCGACCATGCCTTCGAAATCGGCATTCTTCATGATGCGGTGGGGCAGCGCGGCACCGGTGCCGCGCACGACTGATCTGATCAAAGTTCTTTCCTATTCCTTCGCGTCGATAACGACGTCGGATTTCCTAGATGTCAGGGCATGCGGGTTGCGCGCATGAAACAGGTCCAGGTCGGCCTCGATGCGGTCGAGCAGATTGTTGCGGACCATGTCATAGCCAAGTTCGATCGCGGCGGCGAACCCGTCCGAATCAGCACCGCCATGGCTTTTGACAACGATGCCGTTCAAGCCCAGGAAAACGCCGCCATTGGAGCGGCCGACATCCATCTTTTCGCGCAGGCGATCAAAGGCTCCCTTGGCGAAGACGTAGCCGATCTTGGCCATCAGGGTACGGCTCATGGCGGCGCGCAGATAACCTGCGATCTGGCGCGCGGTGCCCTCCGCCGTCTTCAGCGCGATATTGCCGGCGAAGCCTTCCGTCACCACCACGTCGACCGTACCCTTGCCGATATCGTCGCCTTCGACGAAGCCATGATAGTTCATCGAGGCCATGTTGGCCTCGCGCAGCATGCGCCCCGCTTCCTTGACCTCTTCCTGGCCCTTGATCTCTTCCACGCCGACATTGAGCAGGCCAACCATCGGCCGGGCGATGCCGAACACGGAACGCGCCATGCCGGTGCCCAGAATGGCAAAATCAATGAGCTGGTGCGCATCGGCGCCGATGGTGGCGCCAACGTCCAGAACCACGCTTTCGCCGCGCAATGTCGGCCACAATGCCGCGATCGCCGGGCGATCGATGGTGGCCATGGTGCGCAGGCAGAATTTCGACATCGCCATCAGCGCACCGGTGTTGCCGGCGGAGATGCAGGCGTCCGCGGCGCCCGACTTGACCGCTTCGACCGCCTTCCACATCGATGACTTCCAGCGGCCATGGCGCAACGCCTGGCTCGGCTTGTCATCCATCCTGACCGCGATTTCGCAGTGGATGAACTCGCTGACCTCGGCCAGTCTGGGAAATTTGGCCAGTTCGGGACGCACCAACTCCTCACGCCCGTAGATGACGAAACGGATGTCGGGACGGCGGGTCGCGACCGTCATGAGCGCCGGAATGACCACGGCTGGTCCGTGATCGCCGCCCATGGCATCGATGGAAATCCTGATCACGCGGTATTCATCTCACGGTTATGCGGCAGGTCGCTTTAGTGGCCGCAAAGGTTCGGCGAAAATAGCGGTTTTGGGTTTTCACACAACCGACTTTTCCGTCGCCGTCGCGGTTTTCAGGATTTTCCCAGCAAGGATCGCAGTTTTTGCTGAAATTCATTCTCCTCCGGTTCGGTATCGCCGGCGGCATCCAGCGCTGCGCCCGACTTGCGCGGATAGGGGTCGATCGCCAGGCCGAAGAACTGTTCGGCGAGAGCCCCGACATCGATGGTGTCGCCGGAAAACGTTTCGGGACTGTCGGGCCCGTCCGCATCGAGCAGTATTTCGCCGCCGCCTTCGAACCCCTGCCGTCCAAGCTTGGAGTCCTCGGGCAGCAACAGTGCCTCGACCGGCTCATCGATATGGGCCTCGACGGGCTCGAGGGTGACGATGCAGGCCTGGGTGATGTCGGCCTCGACACGGCCGCTGACCTTCACGCCATTGCGCTTCCAGGAGACGACCAGGAGTTCGGCGCGATAGGCTTCGACGGACAGCAGCCCGTGCTCCTCGGCGAGCGCGGCGCGCTGCGCCGCGTCGGCGTCGATCACTACGGGCAGCCCCTTGTGCGGCAGACGGGCGACATTTGCGCGGAAGGAAACCGGGCTTTGCGGATCGGCATGTTTCATCGATCAACCTCGCTTGCGAGCGGAAAAAACACCGTGCCGGAAACGATTGATTCGGACGGCTGCGCGGCCAGTTGCCGACGGGCGTCGGCGACATAGTTGGCCAGTTGCGATGCCTGCGGCCACGAGCCGGCATCGGGCTGGATATTGCGGGCAAGTGCCGCGGTCAGCCCGTCGTGATCGTTTCTCTCCAGCGCATCGTCATAGGCTGCGGTGCGGCCATAATACATCTTGGCCAGTTTCTTCATGCGTTTGGGCACACCGACGTCACCAATGCCCAGTTCGCGCAGCGAATGATCGACGTCTAGGAAGAACTCGTCGATCAGCACCTGCGCGACCTCTTGGCCCACGCCATCCTCGCCGCGCAACCGATGCTGGAACAGGAACATGTGCAGCGAAAGCATCTCGAACCGGCCGAGTGGCGTATCCGGCACATTCAAATCGGAATAAAATGCAGTCTGCCGCGCCGCCGCCACGATTTGTGCGTAAAGCGCGTCGGTGATGGCGCGGTTGGCGTGGCGTTCGCGGCCAAAAAGGCGCTGGAACATGGGGATGGTCTCCGGGGACCGTTTGTTGAATTGGCCTTGTTGCAACGGCAAGCAAGCTGGTTTACCGGTTTTGCGGCCCAGCGCAAGTTGCGGCGATGTAATGGAGAATTGTTGTTGCGCGCGCTGAATTTCAAGTCGACCTTCACTTCCGGGCCCGCCGGCGCGATCTCGCTGCTGCTTGTCGTTTCGGCATTGTCGGCATGCCACACCAGCAAGATGATCGGCGATCTCAGCCCGAGCGAGACGCTGACGCAAGGGTATGTCTACGACCAGCAGGCGGTCGATTCGGTGCCCGTCGGGTCCAGCCGCGAGCAGGTGCTTCTGGCGCTTGGCACGCCGTCGACCACGGCCACTTTCGACAATGAGGCGTTTTATTACATCTCGCAAACCCGCAAACGTTATGTCGCCTTCGACAAGCCGAGACTGATCGACCAGAAAGTGCTGGCGGTCTATTTCGGCGATGACGGCCGCGTCACCCAGATCGCCAATTACGGGATGAAGGACGGCAAGATTTTCGACTTCATCTCGCGCACCACGCCGACCGGCGGCAAGGACCAGAACTTCCTCAGCCAGATCATCAACGGCGCCAGCAAGCTGGCGCCCGGCATTCCCGGCGGCGGCACTCCCTGATCTTCAGATCCTGCCTTCCCTTGGAGGGCAGCACCATCTCAGGCGACCAAAAGCCCGCGGGAGCGATCCTGCGGGTTTTTGTTTTGGTCAGGGACGGTCCGGCTTGCCAGCGATGGGGCGAAACCCTATCAAAGCTGCCGGTGCTGGGGGCTTCGAAATGAGTGGCAATGATCATGCAAGGCCGGATGGCTGGATGGCCACCGGTTCGCCTGACCGTCAAACCGTGACATCCGACTGGCTTGCCATCGACCCACCAACGATCGATGGCGTCAGGATCAAGGAAATTCGGCCGGTCGCAACGTCCAACGGCTATTTGACCGAGGTCTTCCGGGACGAGTGGGAGCTCGATCAATTGCCCGTCGGCCAGGTGTTTCAGCGCACGATGTATCCCGGCGCGGTGACGGGCTGGCACGCACACAATGTGACGCTGGATCGGCTGTTCTGCTGTGCCGGCAGTGTCCGCATATCGCTCTATGACGGCCGAAAGGCCTCCCCCAGTTTCGGCGCCGTCTGGCACAAGATCGTCGGTGCGTTGCGCCCGGCGATTGTCATCATCCCGCCGGGCGTGTGGCACGGTGTGACCGCGCTCGGGCCGGAGACGGCCATGCTGCTCAATCTGGTCGACAAGGCCTATGCCTATGACGCGCCGGACCACTGGCGCCTGCCGCCGGACACCGAACACATCCCCTACAAGCTGGTGTAGCGTGGAGCAACCGGGCCAGTCCGATGCGACCGGGTGGAACGCGCCGCTCGTCTCGGTGGTGATTGCCACGCACAACCGGCCCGCCGCGCTGCGACAGGCGTTGAAGAGTGTGCTGGCCCAGACCTTGCAGGACTTTGAAATTCTGGTGATCGGCGACGCCTGCCGCCCTGACACAGCAGCCGTCGTCGGCGAATTTGGCGATCCGCGCATCCTCTATGTCGACCTGCCGGTCAATTTTGGCGAACAATCAGGCCCCAACAACATCGGCTTTGCCAGGGCGCGCGGCCGGTTCGTCGCCTTGCTCAACCATGACGACCTCTGGTTTCCCGACCATCTCGCGGCGACCACGGGATGGATCGACGCGACCAATGCCGACGTGGTGATCGCGCGCGGTGTCGTTGTCGAGCCGCCGGTTGATGGCAAGCCTGTCAAGAACTCGATATTCGGGATCGGCAAGGACGGCTTCTACGATCCCGCTTCGACGACCGGGTTTGGGTCGGCGCAGATCGTGCGGCGGGCATCGTTGAACCGATTGGGACCCTGGCGTCCGGCCAGCCAGTGCTTTTGCGAATCATCGCAAGACTGGTTGTTTCGGGCCTGGCGAAAGGGCGCACTCATCTCGACGATGCCCCATCTGACCGTGCTCAAGCTGCATTCGGGCACCCGCAAGGGCAGCTATGTCGGCGACACGGCGACGGAGCAGGAGGAACTCCTTGACGCAATGCACATGCCGGACGCCCTGCGTGCGACGGTCCTTGCCACGGCCGAAGCGCCCCGCTCGAGCCGATATACCTATCTCAGGCGTAGGGTCCTGGCTGCCTGCGGCATCCATCCCAGGGCCCGGTCCTTTCGCCACAAGCATGGACGCGGCGCCTTTGTCGCCCGGCTGCGCGAGATACGCGGCCTCGCGCCAATGCCGGAGCGCGAACCGGGCGTGGACGAGATGCTGATGTTCTATCGCGACCGCAAGGATGCCGCCGCCAAGGACAGCTAAGCCAAAACCATTCGTTCCGGCGAGAAACCGCTCCCAATAAAAATCCGCGGGGATCGCTCCCCGCGGATCTTCATTTCAAAACGCCGGCCGCTCAGCCGTGCGCGAGCACGGCCAGCAGCAAGAGGGCGACGATGTTGGTGATCTTGATCGCCGGATTGACCGCCGGGCCGGCGGTGTCCTTATAGGGATCGCCGACTGTATCGCCGGTCACCGAGGCCTTGTGTGCCTCGGAGCCCTTCAGGTGCTTGACGCCGTTCTTGTCGGTGAAACCGTCCTCGAACGACTTCTTGGCGTTGTCCCAGGCGCCGCCGCCCGAAGTCATCGAGATGGCCACGAACAGGCCGTTGACGATGACGCCGAGCAGCGAAGCGCCGAGAGCTGCGAAGGCGGACGCCTTCGAACCCGAGATCAGCAGCACGCCGAAATAGACGACGAGCGGCGCCAGCACCGGCAGCAGCGACGGGATGATCATTTCCCGGATCGCCGCCTTGGTCAGAAGATCGACCGCGCGTGCGTAGTTCGGCTTGGAGGTGCCGGCCATGATGCCCGGATCCTCGCGGAACTGCTTGCGCACCTCCTCGACGATGGCGCCCGCCGCGCGGCCGACGGCCGTCATGGCGATGCCGCCGAACAGATAAGGGATCAGGCCGCCGAAGATGAGGCCCGCGACCACGTAGGGGTTGGAGAGGTCGAAGGAGATTTCGCCCATGCCCTGGAAGTAAGGATATTTGTCGCCGTTGGCGGCAAAGAACTTCAGGTCGTTCGAGTAGGCGGCGAACAGCACCAGCGCGCCAAGGCCGGCCGAACCGATTGCGTAGCCCTTGGTCACGGCCTTGGTGGTGTTGCCGACCGCGTCGAGCGCGTCGGTGGAGTGGCGCACTTCCTTGGGCAGGCCAGCCATTTCGGCAATGCCGCCGGCATTGTCGGTGACCGGGCCGAAGGCATCGAGCGCGACGATCATGCCGGCAAGACCGAGCATGGTGGTGACGGCGATCGCCGTGCCGTAGAGTCCGGCGAGCTGGTAGGTCGAGATGATGCCGCCGACAATGACGATTGCCGGCAGCGCCGTCGATTCCAGCGAGACCGCAAGGCCCTGGATGACGTTGGTACCATGGCCGGTCACCGACGCCTGGGCGATCGAGTTGACCGGGCGCTTGTTGGTGCCGGTGTAGTACTCGGTGATCACCACGATAAGGCCGGTCACCACGAGGCCGATCAGGCCGCAGATGAACAGGTTCTTGCCGGTGATGGTCATGCCGGCGACGGTGCCGACCTCGCCCCAGCCGAGCGTTGCCGAGGTGGCGACGGCGAGGCCGACGATCGACAGCAGGCCGGTGACGATCAGGCCCTTGTAGAGCGCGCCCATGATCGAGCCGTTGGAGCCGAGCTTGACGAAGAAGGTACCGACGATCGAGGTCAGGATGCAGGCGCCGCAAATAGCGAGCGGATAGAGCATCGCGGCACCCAGGATGGCGGTGCCGCCGAAGAAGATGGCGCCGAGGACCATGGTGGCGACGACCGTCACCGCGTAGGTTTCGAACAGGTCGGCGGCCATGCCGGCGCAGTCGCCGACATTGTCGCCGACATTGTCGGCGATAGTGGCCGGGTTGCGCGGATCATCCTCGGGAATACCGGCTTCGACCTTGCCGACCAGATCGCCGCCGACGTCGGCGCCCTTGGTGAAGATGCCGCCGCCGAGACGGGCGAAGATCGAGATCAGCGACGCGCCGAAACCGAGCGAGACCAGTGAGTCGATGACGATACGGTCGTTGGGCTCAAGGCCCATGAAGTGGGTCAGGATGAGATAGTAGATCGAGACGCCAAGCAGGGCGAGGCCCGCGACCAGCATGCCGGTGATGGCGCCCGACTTGAAGGCGATGTCGAGGCCGGCGGCCAGGCTGTTGGAGGCTGCCTGCGCCGTGCGCACATTGGCCCGCACCGAAACATGCATGCCGATGAAGCCGGCGGCGCCCGACAGCACGGCGCCGATCAGGAAGCCGATCGCGGCGGTGATGGAAAGCAGCCACCAGGCGAGCACGAGCACGACCACGCCGACGATGGCGATGGTTGTGTACTGGCGTGCCAGATAGGCTTGCGCGCCTTCGCGGATGGCGGCGGAGATTTCCTGCATGCGTGCATTGCCCTGATCGGACGCGAGAACCGAACGTGTCGCCCAGATGGCGTAAAGGACAGAAAGCAGACCGCAGGCGATGACGGCGGAAATAATTGTCATTGCCGGATTTTCCTCGATTGATGGCCCAAAAGAACCCCTCCCTGGGCCGTTGAGACAAAGACCGGATCCGCGAACGGAATCCGCCTCTTCGCAGCGGTGTATGCGAAACAGGGTCGCGAACGTCAAGATATTGTTCGGTTTTTGCCCGGCTTTCGCCCAAAAGACAAAAGCCGCGACGGTCCTGCCCGTGTGGTCTTTCATTTAGATCGATTGAAATGACGCAAGGGAATCACCGCCAGCGCCCTCAAGAGCTACTCCGCCTGGCGTCCCATGCGCCGCGCCGCGTAGTGCTCGACGGCCGACAGGCCGTCATAGATCAGCACGGCAAGTGCGGCCACGATCAGGCCGCCCTGCAGGATGAAGGCCAAGTTGTTCGACAACAGGCCGGCAATGATGACCTCCCCCAACGTCCTGGCGGCCACGGTCGAGCCGATGGTGGCCGTGGCCAGGCTGATCACCACCGACAGCCTGATGCCGCCAAGGATGATCGGCGCGCTGAGCGGCAGTTCGACCTTGGTCAGCCGCTGCCAGCCGGTCATGCCGGCGCCGCGCGCCGCCTCGACGACGTTGGCTGGGAGCGTCGTCAGCCCGGTCAGCGCATTTTCGAAGATCGGCAGCAAGCCATAGAGAAACAGCGCAATCAGTGTCGGCTTCTCGCCGAAGCCGACAGCCGGCACCGCGAGCGCCAGCACCGCCACTGGCGGAAAGGTCTGGCCGATGTTGACCAGGCTGCGCGACAAGGGCAGGAATTCGGCGCCGGCCGGCCTGGTGACGAGGATAGCCAAGGCCACCGCGACGATGGTCGCGGCGACGGTGGCGATCAGCACGGTGCGCAGATGCAAAAGCGTCAGCGTCAGCAGGCTGCCCTGGTTGTAGATCACAGGAGCGTTGTTTTCGGTCAGCGGTTTCAGCAGCGGCTCGAACCATCCAGGGCTGGTGACGAAGGCAACGAGCAGCACCACCAGCGCAAGCCTGAGCAGCAAAGGCAGCCAGGCCTTCATGCTGGCCTCGCCGCGCGCTTGACCAGCCCGTCCACCGTGACGCGGCCGAGCGGCTTGCCGTCGGCGCCTTTCACCGGCAGCGCCGGCCGGCCCGACCAGAGGAGTTCAGCCAGCGCATCGCGCTGGCTGGCGTCACCGGGGATCGCCTCGCCATCGGCGGCGCCCTTCTCGACAGCGTCGCGCACCCGCCCGAGCGACAACAGCCTGAATGGCCGTTCGCTGGCGCCGACCAGGGTCTCGACGAAGCTGCTGGCCGGGTTTGCCAGGATCTCGGCGGGCTTGGCGTATTGCACGAGCTTGCCGGCATCCATCACGGCGATCTTGTCGCCCATATGCACGGCTTCCTCCATGTCGTGGGTGACGAGGATGATGGTGGTGCCGAAGCGCTTCTGGATGGCCAGCAGGTCTTCCTGCGCCTTGGTGCGGATGATCGGGTCGAGCGCGCCGAACGGCTCGTCCATCAGCAGCACGTTGGGTTCGGCGGCGAGCGCGCGGGCAACGCCGACGCGCTGCTGCTGACCGCCGGACAATTCGTGCGGGTAGCGCGGCCCGAATTCCCGGGGATCGAGCTGGTAGAGCGTCATCAACTCGTCCACGCGCGCATCGATACGGGCCTTGTCCCAACCGAGCAGCACCGGCACGGTGGCGATGTTCTGCGCCACGGTTCGGTGCGGAAACAGGCCATGGCCCTGGATGGCATAACCGATGCTGCGGCGCAGTTCGTAACCGGGCACCGAGCGATTGTCGGCGCCGTCGAGCTTGATGATGCCGGCGGTCGGTTCGACCAGCCGGTTGATCATGCGCAGCAGCGTCGTCTTGCCGGAGCCCGAGGTGCCGACAATGACCGCGATGGTGCGCGGCTCGATGACCATCGACACGTCGTCGACCACCGTTGTCGCGTCGTAGCGCTTGGTAATGCCTTCGATCTCGATCATGCCGTTTCAACCCTGCGCTTGGTGGCAGTCATTTCGATCACCGCATCGAGGATGATGGCGGCGGCGAAGGCGAGCGCCACGGTTGGCACCGCGCCGAGCAGCACAAGGTCCATCGCCGTCTGGCCGACGCCCTGGAAGACGAACACGCCAAAGCCGCCGCCGCCGATCAGTGCTGCGATGGTGGCGAGGCCGATGTTCTGCACCAGCACGATGCGGATGCCGGTCAGGATCACCGGAAAGGCCAGTGGAAACTCGACGCCGAACAGGCGCTGGCGTTCGGTCATGCCCATGCCGCGCGCCGCATCGTTGGCGGCTCGCGGCACCCCGGCGAGGCCGACCACGGTGTTGGCCACCACCGGCAGCAGCGAATAGAGGAACAGGGCGACGAAAGCAGGTGCCGTGCCGATGCCGCGGATGCCGAGCGCGGCAGCCCCCGGCACATGCGTAGCGACCCAGCCGAGCGGCGCGATCAGCAGGCCGAACAGCGCGATCGAGGGAATGGTCTGGATGATGTTGAGCACGTTGAGCACGCCGGCCCGCAGCCTTTCGACGCGATGGCAGAGGATGCCGAGCGGCAGGCCGACGACCACCGCGGCAAGCAGGGAGCCGAGCGCCAGGGTCACATGCTTGGAGCCTTCGGCCCAGAAACTGTCGGCGCGGTTGGCGTATTCCTTGAGGATGGAAAGGTCGTTCCAGGCCCCCGACACCAAAAGCAGGCCAATGGCCGCGGCGGCGGCGAGCAGCACGCCGACACGGGCCGAGGGCGACAGGTTCAGGCGCGTCAGCACGTCCGCCAGCAAAAGCGTGAAGGCGAAGATGAATATCCAGAAACCAGAGGCCGGCGACACCCTGGCAAACGTGTTGCCGGCCGGCGTCAGAAATGTGCCGGCGACGCCGACAAGCACTGCGAGCGCGACCAGCGCAACCACGCTGGCGGCAAGCCGCAGCACGAGCGGCGTCTTGAACAGTGCTATGAGCGCTGCCGTGACCACGATCGCCAAAAGCAACGGCCCGGTGATTGCCGGCAGCGCCTCGAGAATCGAGCGCGGCTGGCCAGGGACGATGCGGTTGGCGCGGAACGTGGCGAAGGGGGCAAGGAACGCCGCGTAGGCCGCAATCGCGGCGATGACCACGCCGAGCTTGTCGAAGCGGAGGGTCATGGCCGCCCCACTTGGGTGGCGACTTGCCATGTTGCGCACGGCTGGCTGGCGATTGGCGAAAGCCGACGCGATATCCGATCTCCCCCCTTGCGGGGGAGATGGCCGGCAGGCCAGAGGGGGGTGTGAAGGATCGCCAACTTTCGATCGTTGGCTTGTTCAGAAGCAATCCTGTCGAAGCCCGCAGCTGTAACGGGTTGAGAGGTCGGCGGGACAGCACCCCCCTCTGTCCTGCCGGACATTTCCCCCGCAAGGGGGGAGATCAACAGCTTCCAGAGGGGGGCGCCTCGCACCAACGTCACGATCTCTGGCTGACTACTTCAAAAACCCGTTCTTCTTCAAAAAGCCCTCGGCGACGCCCTTGACCGGCTCGCCACCGACCTGCACGCGGCCGTTCAGTTCCTGCAGGGTGACGAGGTCGAGCTTGGCGAAGACCGGCTTCAGCAGCGTCTCGATCTCGGGATGTTGCTTGAGCACGGATTCGCGGATGATCGGCGCCGGCTGGTAGACCGGCTGCACGCCCTTGTCGTCCTCCAGCACGACAAGACCGGACGGCGCGATGCCGCCGTCGGTGCCGTAGACCATGGCGGCGTTGGCGCCGCTGGTCTGATTGGCGGCCGCGGCGATGGTCGCCGCCGTGTCGCCGCCGGAGAGCGTGATCAACTGCTCAGGCTTCAGCTTGAAACCATAGGTGGTCTGGAAGGCCGGCAAGGCTGCCGCCGAATTGACGAACTCGGCGGATGCCGCCAGCACCACCTGACCGCCGCCCGCGACATATTTGCCGAAGTCGGAGAGCGTGGCGAGCTTGTTGGTGTCGGCCACTTCCTTGCGCAATGCGATCGCCCAGGTGTTGTTGGCGGGCGCCGGCGACAGCCAGACGATCTTGTTGGCGTCGTAGTCGAGCTTCTTTGCCGTCTCATAGGCCTTGGCGGCATCCTTCCACACGGGGTCGTCGGCCTTCTCGAAGAAGAAGGCGGCATTGCCGGTGTATTCGGGATAGATGTCGATCTCGCCGGCGGTGATCGCCTTGCGCACCACCGGCGTGCCGCCGAGTTGGATGCGGTCGGTCGTCTTGATGTTGTTGGCGTTGAGGACCAACTGGATGATGTTGCCGAGCACGCCACCCTCGGTGTCGATCTTCGAGGAGACAACCACCTGGGCGCTGGCGGATGCCATTGTGATGCCGAGCGCCAATGCCGCGCTGGCCAGAACCTTGACTGAAAACATCGTGAAAATCCCTTGCTGTGAACCGTAGTGCGGCCGCCGCATATGAGCATGGCTTCAACGGCCAGTCGGGGCACACGGTTTCATAACAATGGGCACAGACGCAATATTTTTGTTGGGAAGGGCAATTTCGAGGCGACGCTGGCGATCTGCCGCCATCTGGCGGATAATGCAGTGAGGGTGCGGGGTGGCAAACACGGAGAGCGTGTCATGGCCATACACAAAGTCGGCTACCTCATCGGCAGTCTTGCCCGGGGATCCATCAACCGCAAGCTCGCGAAGGCGCTCGTTCAACTGGCTCCTCCGGAACTTGAAATGACCGAAATCCCCTTCAGGGATCTGCCCCTTTACAGCTACGACTACGACGCCGATTTCCCGCAGGTCGCCCAGGATTTCAAGAAGGCGATCGCGTCCGTCCAGGCCGTGCTGTTCGTCACGCCGGAGTACAATCGCTCGATCCCTGGAGGATTGAAGAACGCGATCGATTGGGCCAGCCGCCCCTATGGAAAGAATTCATTCGCGCGCAAACCGTCCGCCGTCATCGGGACATCGCCGGGCGCCATCGCAACCGCTGTCGCCCAGCAAAGCCTGCGCAGCGTTCTGAGCTTCTGCAACTCACCCCAGATGAATGCCCCAGAGGCCTACATCCAGTTCACCCCGGGACTGATAACGGACGACGGCGAAGTGACGGTCGAATCCACCGAGGATTTCCTGCGCAACTACATGGCCGAGTTCCACATGTTCATAGCGCGGGTGCTTCAGGTTCTGCCGCCGGACGCATAGGTTTTAACGTCAAGCCGGACGCGCGCTCGTCACCTTCAGCGCGCCCAGCGCCACGAAACAGAGCACGGCAACCGGGAAGATCATCCAATTCAGCATGGTCCAGCCCCAGGCGTTGTAGACCATGCCCGACATCAGCGAAGCGCAGGCGACGGAGCCGAACAGGACAAAGTCGTGGAAGCCCTGCACCTTGCCCTTTTCCGACGTCCGGTAGCTGGCCGCCACCATCGCGGTGGCGCCGATGAAGGCAAAGTTCCAGCCGAGGCCAAGCAGGATGAGAGCCGTCCAGAACTGCCACAGCGCCAGGCCCGACAAAGCTACGGCACCACAGCCGATCAGCAGCAGCAGGCCGATGGCGACAATGCGTTCGGCGCCGAAACGATGGATCAGCGAGCCGGTGAAGAAGCTCGGCGCGAACATCGCCATGACGTGCCAGGAGATGCCCAGCGTCGCATCATCCTCCGACAGGCCGCAGCCGACCATGGCCAGCGGTGCGCCGGTCATGACGAAGCTCATCAGCGCATAGCTGCCGACCGCACAGAACAGCGCCGCGACGAAACGGGGCTTGGTCACGATTTCCGCCAACAGTCTTGCGTCGCTGTCGACGATTTCCACCCTGCCGGGCGCCCTCGCCGGCAGTTGCAGGAAGGACAGGATGATGGCGCCGGCCGCGGCAAGCGGCAGGATGGCGGCGAACGATCCGGCAAACATCACCGGCGCGAACAGTTCGCGGGTGAAGATGACGATCTGCGGCCCAAGGATGGCGGTGATGATGCCGCCCGCCAGCACGAAGGAGATGGCGCGCGCCTTGAACTCCGGTGGTGCGTTGTCGGCGGCGGCGAAGCGGAACTGCTGGACGAAGGCACCGCCGATGCCGATCACCAGCAGCGCGAACGCGAATAGCCAGAAACTGCCATGGAAAAGCGCGAAGGTGGCAACCAGGCCGCCAAGCGCGGTGACGACGGTTCCGGTCATAAAGCCGCCGCGCTGGCCCATCTTGCGGATGATGGCCGCGGCGGGCAGAGCGCCGAGCGCCACGCCAAGGTTGAAGCCGGTGATCGGCGCCGTCGCCAGCGATTTGTCGGCACCGAGCAGATATTGCCCGGCCAGCGCGCCCATGGAGATAGCAATGGGTGCCGCCGAGCCGATGATCGCCTGCGAGGCGGCGAGGATCAGCGCTGTGCGCCGCCCACCCTTGCCCACCTCGACGGCGATGGCTGTCACGATGCGTCCTTGCCGCGTCCCTCGCCGCGCACCCGGCGTGACACGCGGTCGAGCACGGCATTGACCAGCTTCGGCTCATCTTCCTCGTAGAAGGCCTTGGCGATGTCGACATATTCCGAGACGATCACCGCCACCGGCACGTCTTCCCGCTTCATCAGTTCATAGACGCCGGCGCGCAGAATGGCGCGCAGCGTCGAATCCAGCCTCGACAGCGGCCAGTCCTCGGTCAGCGACTGGCGGATGATCGGATCGATGGTCTTCTGGTCCTCTACGACGCCCGTCAGGATGGCGCGGAACCATTGGGCATCCGCCTCGCGGTAGAGCGCACCGTCCACTTCCTTGCCAAGGCGAAACGCCTCATATTCGGCGGTGATCTCGAAGACGCCGCTGCCGGCGACATCCATCTGATAGAGCGCCTGCACGGCGGCAAGACGGGCAGCCCCGCGCTTGTTGGCGTGGCGCACCGCCGGCTGGCCGGGCGAAGCGGGCTCGCTCACGATTGCGCTCCCAATTTTTCCTTGAGCGCGATCATGGTCAGCGCCGCACGCGCGGCAAAGCCGCCCTTGTCGCCTTCCGAGCGCTTGGCCCGCGTCCACGCCTGCGCGTCGTTCTCGGTGGTCAGGATGCCGTTGCCGATGCAGACCGAGTCCTGCACGGACAGGTCCATGAGCGCGCGGCTGGATTCATTGGCGACGATGTCGAAATGATATGTATCACCGCGAACGACGGTGCCGAGCGCGACGAAGCCGTCGTAATTCGTGCCGCCTTCCGCCGCGCCGTCCAGCGCGAAGGTGATGACCGCGGGAATCTCCAGCGAACCTGGAACGGTGACGACGTCGTAGGTCGCGCCCGCTTCATCGAGCGCCCTTGTCGCGCCATCAAGCAACGCGTCGGCAAGGCCGTCGTGGAAGCGCGCTTCGATGATAAGCAAGTGCGCCTTCGCCTTCGGGCGAATGAAGGCTTTGCCGTGTTGGGAGGTACCAGCCATAAAAGTCTCCGGGGGGTTGCCGGTGACTTAGGCCGAAGCCGGGTTGATCGCAAGCGGAAGATTGGCGGAGGGCCGCCGGGCCTATCGATCCTCTCGCGTATGCCACAGGCGCAACACAGAAATTGTCGCGTTCTGTATTTCGTAACGAATTTCGTAGCTGCCTACCAAAATGCGGCGCACTTCTCGTGGCTCGAACTCTTCTAGTCTCTCACCGATGCGCGGATACTCGACTAACCGTGCCGGCGCGGCAGCAAGCGCCTGCACGGCGCGTGCGGCCGCCGGGCCATTTGCTGGCGCGAGAAAATCGTGGAGCCGGACCAAGTCGGACAAAGCCTTATTGGTCCATTTCAGCTCCATCAACGAGGCACCGGTAGTGGCTTGTCGGTGCCAAGACTCTCAGCCCACGCCTGCACGGCCTGGTGATCGATGACCCGTCCTGCATCCACATCGGCCAGTGCTTCAAGCGTGAGACGTCGGCGCTCCTCCTCCAAATCCACCCACGCGGAAAGAGCTTGTTTGACGATCCAGCCGCGCGGGCGATCGAGGCGAGCAGCTAGCTGATCCACCTTTTCTGCTAGCGGCAGCGGAACGTGAGCGGTGATTACTTTTGTGTCCATCTGAGCCTCACAATCAGACTTAATCATAGCGATTAGTACTGACTAAGTCGAGGTTCAAGCAGGCAGCACTCAAAGTCCCTCTTCCGCCGCCTCCGCCAGCCGCGCCGCGTAGCGGGCCATGGTGTCGATCTCGAGATTGACGCGGTCGCCGGCCTTGCGCTCGCCCCAGGTGGTCACGGTCAGCGAATGGTGGATCAGCAGCACGTCGAAGCGGGTCCCCTCGACCTTGTTGACGGTGAGCGAGGTGCCGTCGAGCGCGACGGAGCCTTTCGGCGCGATGAACTTCTCCAGATGGCGCGGCGCTTCCAGCGTAAAGCGCACCGCGTCGCCCTCATCCTTGCGCTCGACGATCTCGGCGGTGCCGTCGACATGGCCCGAAACGATGTGGCCGCCAAGTTCGTCGCCGATCTTCAGCGCCCGTTCGAGATTGACCTTGGTGCCGGATTTCCAGCCAGAGGCCGTGGTCAGCCGCAAGGCTTCCTCCCACGCTTCGACCTCGAACCAGCGGGCGTTCGAACCATGGTCAGGCAAAGCTGTGACCGTCAGGCAAACGCCGCCGCAGGAGATCGACGCGCCGATGGCGATGGTCGTGGGGTCATAGGCGGTGTCGATGCGCAAGCCGACGCCTTCGCTCAGCGACTTGATCGCCGCGACGGTGCCGACATCAGTGACAATTCCGGTAAACATCGATGTTGTCTTCCTGTTTGGCATGATCTTGCCCGAAAACCGGGTGCCGCCTTTCGGGATCATGGTCTGTCCCGTTTTGACCATGACCTTGTCCGAAAACCGGGTCCCACCTTTCGGGATCATGGTCTATCCCGTTTGACCATGACCTTGTCCGAAAACCGGGTCCCACTTTTCGGGATCATGGTCTAGAGATCTCTAATCCACTCGGCATAACCGTCTTCGCCGAAACGCATCTCGCGCAGCTTACGAAAGCCTGCCGGGATATGGTCACCGTCGATGGGCGATGCAATGCCGCCCTCGCCGATCGCTTCCGGTCCCTGGAACAGCACGATACGGTCGACCAGCCCGTCGGCCAGGAAGGCGCTCGCCACCCTGGCGCCGCCCTCGACCAGCACGCTTGCCATGCCGAGCGCCGCCAGATCCTCCAGCAGCTCCGGCAGTGCGACGCCGCCTTCATGGGTTTCCGTGCCGATGAAGCGCACGCCGGCGCGCTCGAGGGCCGCCCTGCGCTGCGGATCGGCCTGCAGGCAAGCGGCGACGTACAGCGGCACGCGATCCACGCCCGAAACCAGTTTCGAAGCCTCTGGCAGCCTGATCTGCCGGTCGAGCACGATGCGCGCCGGCGAACGGTTCTCCAGCCCGGGCAAGCGAACCGTCAGCGCTGGGTCATCCTCAAGCGCCGTGCCGATGCCGACCAGGATGGCGTCAGCCTCGGCCCGCATCAGATAGACTTCGCGGCGGGCCATGTCGCCGGTGATCGCGACTTGGCCGGCGCCCTCCCTGCCGATCTTGCCGTCACTGGAAAGCGCAAGTTTCAGAATCACTTCCGGACGTTTTTTGAGTGATCGAATGAGATAGCCGGCCATCTGCTCGGCGGCTTGCGCCGCCAGTACCTTTTCGACTACCTCGATGCCGGCAGCCCGCAGAATAGCATAGCCCTTGCCGGAGACGCGCGGATCAGGATCGCTGGAGGCACCGACGACGCGCGCGACGCCGGCATTGACCAGCGCATTGGCGCAAGGCGGCGTGCGGCCGTGATGGGCGCAGGGTTCCAGGGTGACGTAAGCCGTGGCACCGCGCGCGAGTTCGCCCGCTTCGGCCAGCGCCTCGGTCTCGGCATGCGGCCGGCCGCCGACTGCCGTGACACCTGTGCCGACGATCATCGGCCCAGCACCGTCATCGCGCACGATCAGCGTGCCGACGGAAGGGTTGGTCGAGGTTCTGCCGGCATTCCTGCGCGACAGCCGTAGCGCAGCGGCCATGAAACGGTGATCAAGGGCCGCTTGTGCGGCCTCGCCCTGTCGCGATCCTGCCATGCTCAGCCGGCTTCCTCTTCACTCTTGTCTTCGTCGCCCTTCAGTTCGCCCAGCAACTCGTGGAAATCCTTGGCCTCGCGGAAATTGCGGTAGACCGAGGCGAACCGCACATAGGCGACATCGTCGAGCGACTTCAGCGCCTCCATGACCAGGCGGCCGACCTCGCCCGAGGCCACTTCCGTCTCGCCGGAGCTTTCGAGCTGGCGCACGATGCCGGTCACCGCGCGGTCGATGCGCTCGGGATCGACATTGCGCTTGCGCACCGCGATCTCGACCGAGCGCAGCAGCTTGTCGCGGTCGAATGGCACTTTTCGCCCCGACTTCTTGACCACGACGAGGTCGCGCAGCTGCACGCGCTCGAATGTGGTGAACCGGCCGCCGCAATCGGGGCAGACACGCCGCCTGCGGATCGCCGCGCCGTCCTCTGCGGGGCGCGAATCCTTCACCTGCGTATCTTCGGACTGGCAATAGGGACAGCGCATGGAGAGCCTTGGGTTCGCGAATCTGGTGAGGCGAAAGGCTTAGAGCCTTTCCGGCCGGGATTGAAGCAATTCCGTGTCTTCGACGGCCTGCCGCATCAGAGATAGCGAGGCACGAGGAAGATTGCCAGCGGCGCCTATGCCGATCCGGTTGTCCGCGTCACGGCGCGACGTCTTTGGTCGGGAAGCCGCAGGATGCACCAAGGCTGCGATAGGCCTTGGTAAAGCCGTCCATCGGGATGCTGGCGATAGCCTGCTTGCCGAAAGTCACGTCGAGCGAGGTGGCCTGGCGCATGGCACGCAGCAGCGCGAGACTGGTCTTGGGCTGATTGTCGACCGTCCAGGTCGGACGGCCATTGACCGCGTCGTTGGAATAGACAGTCGTCGAAACCTTGACGCCGGGATCGCCGAAAATCGCGGCGATCTTCTTGCCGGTCTGCAGGCTCCTGTTGTCGATGGTGATCATGACTGCCGGATAGGCATCCGGCGGCAGCGCATCGCCGTTCGAGATCGACAAGGTCAGCGTGCCCGAATTGCCACCCGCATCGTAGAACGCCGTCGAAGCCGCGCAGGTCTTGCGCGCATCCTGGCCGGTGTCGAGCGTATCGACCATGGTTGTCCACCGGCCGAACGTGCTGCTGGCAGGCATGTCGGGGGCCGGCTGGGTCTGCGCCAAGGCGGATCCGCAAGCAGCCAGCCAGCCCAGAGCGCCGAGTGAGGCAAGACGAAAATCGCGCATCATCAATTCTCCAGTTTCATGCGCCACCCGATCAGGGGCGACGCGCTGCCGGCGGATAAAAGATGACGCTTCGCGTCTGGTCAATCGAGATAAGGGCCTTGTCAATCGAGGTAAGGATGGTCAATCGAGACAAGGATGGTCAGCCAAGATAAGGATAGAGCGGAAAACGATCGGTCAGCGACACCACCTTGGCCTTGACCGCCGCCTCGACCGCGGCATTGCCCTCGTCGGAATTGGCGACCTTGAGCCCGTCCAGCACCTCGGCGATCAGCTTCCCGATCTCGCGGAATTCGGCCTGGCCGAAGCCACGCGTGGTGCCGGCCGGCGTGCCCAACCGCACGCCCGAGGTGACGAAGGGCTTTTCCGGGTCGAAGGGGATGCCGTTCTTGTTGCAGGTGATGTTGGCGCGGCCAAGGGCTGCCTCGGCGCGCTTGCCGGTGGCGTTCTTGGGGCGCAGATCGACCAGCATCAGATGGTTGTCGGTGCCGCCGGACACGATGTCGAGGCCCGTTTCCTGAAGGCTGGAGGCCAGAGCCTTGGCATTGGCGGCGACGCTCTCGGCATAGATCTTGAAGCTCGGCTTCAGCGCTTCCCCGAACGCGACCGCCTTGGCAGCGATGACATGCATCAGCGGTCCGCCCTGCAGGCCGGGGAACACCGCCGAGTTCATCTTCTTGGCGATGTCCTCGTCATTGCACAGGATCATGCCGCCGCGCGGGCCGCGCAGCGATTTGTGCGTGGTGGTCGTCACCACATGCGCGTGCGGCAAAGGCGAGGGATGCACGCCGCCGGCGACGAGGCCCGCGATGTGCGCCATGTCGACCATCAAATAGGCGCCGACCGCATCGGCGATCTCGCGGAATCGCTTCCAGTCCCAGATGCGCGAATAGGCGGTGCCGCCGGCCAGGATCAGCTTCGGCTTGGTCTCGTGCGCGGTCTTTTCGATCGCGTCCATGTCGAGCAGATGGTCTTCCTTGCGCACACCATAGGACACGACCTTGAACCATTTGCCGCTCATGTTGACCGGCGAGCCGTGGGTGAGATGGCCGCCGGAATTGAGGTCGAGACCCATGAATGTGTCGCCGGGCTGCAGCAGCGCCAGGAACACCGCCTGGTTCATCTGGCTGCCGGAATTGGGCTGGACGTTGGCGAAGTTGCAGCCGAACAGCTTTTTCGCCCGCTCGATGGCCAGTTCCTCGGCCACGTCGACGAACTGGCAGCCGCCATAGTAGCGCTTGCCCGGATAGCCCTCGGCGTATTTGTTGGTCATGATCGAGCCCTGCGCCTCGAGCACCGCGCGGGAAACGATGTTCTCCGAGGCAATCAGTTCGATCTCATGGCGCTGGCGACCGAGTTCGTTGCGGATGGCGCCGAAAATCTCCGGATCGGCGTCTTCCAGCGTGGTTTCGAAGAAGGATTCGAATTTGTTCGACGCTGCCGCTGCTATTGCCATGGCCTGAAATCCTCCGGTTCGGGGGCAATTTGTTTATGCACATCGTCGGCCCAAAATCGTTGCACGCCTTTGGGCGACCTGCATTGCCGCGCCATTAACACAGTTGTTTTGGCCTCGCCACGTTTGCAGCGCGAAATTTGCTGGCCGTTTTGCGGCAGAGGCGGACCGGAACCGGCTATTTCCGCTCCTGCCGCCCCCTGAGCAAGGCTTCGGTGAGCGTGATCTCGGTAAACAACGCACGCGAGGTATGGTCGTTGATCTGGCCACTGCGGACCATGTTGCGTACGGCCGAGCGCTCGGCCTCGATGCCGGCAAGTCGCATTTCGAGCTCCACCCGCCCGGCCTCGCGCGCCTCGGCTCGGGCCTCATCGGCAGCGTCGGAAGCAGCGATGCGGCGTCGGTAGCCGGCGACGATGTTTTCGGCGGCGACAAGTCTGGCGCCGGGCACCTCGCCGTCGTCGTCGCTGCCGCTCGCCATGCTCTCGATGTGGGCAATTGCAGCGTTCGCCGCATTGACACGCGCCAAGCGCTCCTCCGCCGCGCCGGCATCTTCGCCCGGTTCGACCAGCCCGCGCGCGATCACCGGCAGGGCAAGGCTAGCGATCACCAGCGAGCAAATGATGACGCCGGCGGCGAGGAATATGACAAGGTCGCGCGCGGGGAATGGCGTGCCGTCCTGCAAGGCCAGCGGCAGCGACAAGATGCCGGCCAGCGTGATCGCCCCGCGCACGCCCGCCACCGATCCGGCCAACCGCACGCGCAGGCCGAATGGCTCGGCCTCGCGCTTGCCGAGCCGCGCCGCGATACCCGCCGTGATGTCGCCGATCCAGATCCAGACGAAGCGAAGCGCGATCAGGCACAGCGTCAGCGCCAGCACGGTCAGCACTGGCTGGACGACGGGATAGTGGCCGGTGAGTTCCGCCGGCACCTTGCGGATGATTTCGGGAAGCTGCAGGCCGAGCACGATGAACAGCGCGCCGTTGAAGACGAAAGAAAACGTCGTCCACAGCGAGATGGTCTGCATGCGCGCCGAGACGCCAAGGAAGCGGAATATCCCGGTGCTCCCGGTCAAAAGGCCCGCGGTGACCGCGGCCAGGATACCCGAAGCCCCAAAATGCTCGGCCGCGAGATAGGCGACGAAGGGCAGCAGGATGGTTATCAGCACCTGCGCCTCGGCCGGCACGCCGCCAATGCGGTTCAAGAGTTGCAGCATCTTGGCGGCGACGAACAGTGCAGCCACCCCGGCCAGGATGCCGACCGCCACGGCATAGAGGAAACTTAGCGAGGCGGCGGCGAAGGAGAAACTGCCGGTCAATGCCGCCGCGACGGCGAAGCGGAACATCACCAAGCCCGACGCGTCGTTGAGCAGCGACTCGCCCTCCAGGATGTGCATCAGCCGCGCCGGCACCACGTTCCTGTCGACGATCGAGGAAACAGCCACCGCATCGGTTGGCGACAGCACCGCGGCGAGCGCGAAGGCCACGACCAACGGAATGCTCGGCACCAGCCAGTGCAAGGCATAACCGAAGCCGACAATGGTGAAGAAGACGAGGCCGATGGCGAGATCGAGTATCGGCCGGCGCAAAGCGATGAGTTCGCGCTTGGGCGCGCCAAAGGCGTCGCTGAACAGCAGCGGCGGAATGAACACCAGCAGGAACAGTTCCGGATCGATCTCGACATGGATGCCGCGCACCGGCCAGGCAAGCGCGGCGCCTATGGCGATCTGCAGCACCGGCAGCGGCACCCGCACCAGGCGCACCAGCGCGCCGGAAACGGCGACGAAGACGAGCACGACAAGGATGAAGATGGCGGTTTGCATTGCGCGATTCCGGCTGTCGGGAGACCATGCGCAATCGCCGGCGCCGCGTCCAGCCAGGCCGCGCCGGCACCAAGATGACCAAAGGCCATCCCCGAACTCGGCGTCATCAATCGTGCGCAAGCGGTGGCGAGGCTGGTCAATCAGCGGCTGCGCCCGCAAACAGAAAAGCCGCCTCGAAGGCGGCTTTTCGTCAAAATTATCAGGCGCTTAGAGCGAAGACGTGATCTGCAGTTCGCTGTTGCCGTCGAGCGCATAGACGTCGTCGCGGAACTGGACGACGCCGGGGCCGGTCGACCAGGCCGACAGATAGAGGAAGTGCACCGGGACCGGGTTGGTGACCTGGATCGGCGTGTTCTGTCCCGTCTTGATCGCCGCCTCGAAATGCTGGCGGTCCCAGCCGGGCGTGTCGCGCAGGATCCAGGTGACGAGGTCGCGCACGTTCTGGACGCGCACGCAGCCCGAGGAATCGAACCGCATCATCTTGCCGAACAGGCTCTGCTGCGGCGTATCGTGCATGTAGACGCCATCCGGGCTCGGGAAATTGATCTTCACCGACGCCATGGCGTTTTCGGAACCGGGATCCTGCCGGAAACGGTACTTGGCGGCATCGTCGGTCGACCAGTCGACATTCATCGGATCGACTTCGCTGCCATCCGGCGCGAACAGGCGGATATGGCTGTTCTTCAGATAGTCGGGATCCTTCCGCATCAGCGGAATGATGTCCTTGCGCACGATCGAGACCGGCGCGTTCCAGTACGGATTGACGATGATCTCGTTGATCTTGGAATTGACGATCGGTGTCTGGCGATCGATCTTGCCGACGATGGCCGTGTGGCGAAGCACGACGCGGTCGTTCTCGACCGCTTCGATCTGCGCCGCCGGAATGTCGACCAGCACATAGCGGCTGCCGAGCGTGCCGGCCTTCTCCTTCAGCCGCTGCAGATTGGTCTGCAACTGACCGAGCCGGATTTGCGCCGAAACATTCATCGCCGCATAGGTGTATTTGCCCATAGAGCCGTCTGCCGGAAGACCGTGGCGCAACTGGAAGCGCTTGACCGCGGAGTCGACATAGGAATCGAAGGCCGTCGAAATGCCGGCGCTCTGCGACAGGTCGCCCGCAATCATCAGGCGCTTGCGCAGCGGGACGACGTCCGGGTCATCGACGCCGAGTTCCAGCTTCTTGGTCGCGGGAACATCTACCCAGCCGCCCTGACCGACAATGTTCTGGTATTGCGCCACCGCCTGTTCGGTGAATGCAACGGTCTGCGGACTGAAGATCGGCAATGTCGAGGCGACCTTGCCGCCTTCGCTGGCGCGGGCGTCGAACTGGTCATCCCAATTGCCGCGAGCCGAGGATTTCAGGATATCCCCGATCACATCCTGCGCACTCGCGCGGCCGGCCACCATGGCGGCGGCGAGCGCGGAGGCTCCAGAAAGGAAAAAACGGCGGCTGGTTCTCATGGACGTTCCAGACATTCTTGCTGTGTTCGATCTCGCTCGGTTTGCTCTCAACGGGCGATTGAGCCCGCAGTCTAGGGTTGGCAATGTTAAGAATTAGCCAACCATGACCTGCATCGCATAGGCGTCAAATGCGCTGTCGCGATGCGGGTTCAAGTGAGCGCAAGCGCTGGCCGGCAGCATCACCCGCATCCTCGCTTCCACCGCGATTATGGCGGCAACGTGGCCTTGGGCTCAAATCGAGCCTGCCGGTGCAGCGAAATGAAAGGTGCGTGCTTTTCCGGTACCGAACCGTTGTTGTCTGCCCCGAGATCGACCAGCAATCCGCCAACCGTCAAAGACGCACTCGGATAGGCTGGCAGCCCTAACGGCAGCAGTCCTAAGAGATTGTCAGAGATTGACGCCTATCTCACTACACCATCTGCAACAGGGCGCCCCTCAGATAAGGCTAACAGGCAAACGAACCTTTGCGGCAGGTTCCCGATCGCCCGCGGTCTTCACGAGCTAAGCAGCCGAGGAAGACGGCGGCATCCACTACCTAACGGGCCTTGCAGATTTTGGCGAGAAATTCTGCTGGCTGAAAAAATGAAACACGATCTAGCCAATCTGCAACAGAATAGATCGATCCCGTGTGGCAAACCTCGTACCTACCGAATAGTGAACATACAAACTATAGTGATCATTTATCGTAGTGAGGGCACCGTTTAGGGTCCGTGCTGGGTATCTGAGGGTCTCCAACTATGCTCTTGGCAAACACATCAGTCCTGTGAGCGTTCTTTTCAGCCAAAAGCTTCTTTCCCAAATTAATTGCCGACGGACTGAAAGAGATAGAATTCTCCTTGTCCAATTTCGACTCCTTTATAAATCTGCTTAAGACTTTATGCTTGTCCAGCGCGCGAACAAACCGCAGTGCGTGCGCCGAGGTGAACGTCATCGGCGTGGACGATTGTGAAAATTCATCCGCCTCAGACATCACATTGTTCCGAGTTACCGCAGGCTTCCGCTTTACAGTCGTCTTCTCCGATTTTATCTTTGAACTGTTACTCATTCATCCCTCCTCAATTCAACACTATAGCCCTTGATAGCAACTGATCTTGCTTGGCCTGATCGATGACACGATACGCACGTCTCATCGTCGCGTCTCCGCTTCCAGATATATATTTACCTACAAATTCCTTCACATCCGCCGACCCTTTTCCACCAACCGGAAGTGAGAATCCTATTATCACCTTGTGTTTATCCGTGCGGGTTATCGATCCAATATAAGACACATCCGTCAAACCGCTCGCTCCCGCGAGCGTAATCTTCGGATTTATATTGCCCGTTACGACTGTCTCGAAATCCAGACTGTCGGCCTCAGTTTCCGGGCCGGATGTCGATCCATCCTTTCCAGCCAGGC
The DNA here is from genome assembly GCF_000176035.2 of Mesorhizobium opportunistum WSM2075. Lineage (NCBI taxonomy): Bacteria > Pseudomonadati > Pseudomonadota > Alphaproteobacteria > Hyphomicrobiales > Phyllobacteriaceae > Mesorhizobium > Mesorhizobium opportunistum. The sequence goes on from NC_015675.1 coordinate 5,044,697, forward strand.
TGTTGAAAATAGAATTGTCGACAAAATCGGAAATCTGTTCATCCATACCTATTTTCCCAGTGATAGGATAAAGGTAATTCGCCTCCTTCAGCTCGTTGTCGCAATAATTGTTGCCGACATCCGTGTAGAGGCTAGCAAAAGTATCGGCCGCCGTGAGAGTCCTTATATTATTCCGTGAGAGATTCATTCCAGCGCCTATACCTAATGTATTCTTTGCTCCGGAGTGCAATGTATCTAGGAAATTCATTCCGAAAGTGTTATTGCTTGCAACGGTCATGTCGAACGTAAATGCGTAGGCGACGACCGTTTGAGCAAACAACCCGATAGCGTAAACGGTATCAGGCTTGAGTCCGTCGTAAATTATTTTTCTGGGGTCTTTTTTGTCTCGAATGTCCTGAGCCACTCGAATGGCCGCAGGATCCCCGTGCTTGCCACGATCCTCAAGCCACGCGATCAGCTGATGTTTTATGGCCTCTCGCGTTTCACATCTGATGTGACGAACAATATCCGACGTATTATATTTAGTTACGTCTTGCGGTAATGGCCTTATGCCGCATCCCTCAAGGCATATAGAGACCGCCGACACGGTCAGCATGCAAATCTTGTGCACGTATCCCCCTCCGCGCCAGTTCTCATTTTTTGTTCTGGCGACCCCTCTTCGCATTCCTTCACATTTTATTTTTCATTTCAAGTATCTCCTTGTCGCCGATCTGGTATCCGCCGGCCGGCACCGAAGACATTTCGATCAATGGATTCTTCGAGATGACTTTAATCCCAATCAACAAGCGGCTGCGTAATTTCGGTTTTCACGGTTGGCGGACGGGGTTGCATCACCAGCGGCAATACTTCGGTAAAATTTTCGTGATGGGACCGATATCTGCCGCGACACAACACGTATGTGCCTAAGCCGCGCCAGAGCTTGAAAAGTTCTGCTGGAGCCGCTCGGTCGCCCGGCTGTTCCAGGACTCACCGAGGCACTGCAATCGCCACTCCCCAGTGCCCCGAGAAGCTCTGCCGACTGATGCCGTAACCCGACATGCCTGCCAAAACCCCACAAGAAAATGGACCGGTGCTTTCGGCACCGGTCCTGACTGAAGGTCGCTCTTGCGGCCGCGCTTCTTTGGCGCGGGCCAAATCCGATGCGACGGACGCCTTACATGCGATAGGCGATGGTGTCGTTCCAGAAGCGGTCGAGCCGCTGCAGGGCACGGTTCATCTGCTTGAACTCGTCGGTGTTGATGCCGCCGACCTGCTCGATCGAGCCGACATGGCGCTCATAAAGACCGGCGACCACATCGGCCACTTCGTTGCCCTTCGGCGTCAGCGAGACGCGGACCGAGCGGCGATCGATGCGCGAACGCTGGTGGTTGATGAAGCCGAGATCGACCAGCTTCTTCAGATTGTAGGACACGTTCGAGCCGAGATAGTAGCCACGCGAGCGCAGTTCGCCGGCGGTCAGTTCGGAGTTGCCGATGTTGAACAGCAGCAGCGCCTGGATGGCGTTGATGTCGGAACGGCCGTTGCGGTCGAATTCGTCCTTGATCACATCAAGCAGGCGGCGGTGCAGCCGCTCAACAAGCTGCAGCGATTCCATGTACAGGGAACGGATAGCCTCGCGGCGATCGTCGGATACGTTGGCGGTCTTCGCCGCCGGACGCGAATTGATCATTGTCTTTGCCTCTCGTTTGTCGCCTTGGTGATTTTTTGTTTTTCACCTTGATCGCGACACTATCGAATACTCATAAAATTCGACTTAAACGCTAGGGCTAACAAGAGCTTACCGGTAATAGGTTTCGGAAGAGGCTTAACGAACGGTCACCCGAGTAAGGATAATTAACCTAAAGGCTTAGGCGCCTCTCGCGGGGCCGGTTCGGGGCGATCACGAAGTCATCAATGCGCTCAACGGCTTAGTGCCGTACCGGGCGTTTCTGCAGCCAGATGACGACGCGAAAGACGATGTAGAGCAGCGCCACCGCCGCATGCGAGACGACAATCAGCAGCCGATGACCGAAAAGCTCGGGAAAGCCGGCATACATGACGGTCTCTGTGACCGCGCAAATGAACCAGATCACCGGCCCCCAGGAGGCCAGCATCCACAGTCCCGCCGCGGCAAAGGGGAAGAACACGGCGAGCATCACCGCCGCGACCTGCCAGTGCACCGGCATGAGGTCGAAGCGCCACAGCGAACCTGGATAGAAGCCGATCAGCTTGACCCAGTACAGGATGCCGAACAGCAGGCAGTAGCCGGCGATGACGCGCTGGAACCAGGCGAAGATGACCTCGACCGTCGAGGGCTGAAGCACCACGCGTCTCGAAGTCACCTCGCTCATGCCAGGAGTTCCCGTTCACCGAGCGGGGCGAAATAGGCCTCGACATCGGCCTCGCTGACCGCGTCGAGGCTTGCCGGCCGCCATTGCGGCTTTGACCCCTTGTCGATGATGGCGGCGCGGATGCCTTCATAGAAATCGTGTCCGGCAAGCATGCGGTTGAGAATGCGGAATTCCATCTTCATGCAATCGTCCATCGACAATGTCAGCCCGGCGTTGATCTGCCGCCAGGCGACGCGAAGGCTGGTCGGGGAGCGCATGCGGATCGTCGCCAACGTTTTTGCCGCGAATTCGTCGGTGCCCGCCGCGCGTTCCAGGCTGTCGACGACATCCTGCAGCGATGGTTGGGCGAAATGACGCGATATCGCTTCCAGGATCGGCCTGTCGGTCTCTCGCCTGGCCTGGACGAAGAAACCGCGCAGCACCGATTCCGGATCGCCGGTCAGTACCAGCCGATCGAGGAAGCTCGCCTGGTCCTCGGCCTTGATGGTGTGGGTGGCCAGCCCCGACCACAGCGCGTCACCATAGCGGATGCGGTTGCCGGTCAGCGCCAGATACATGCCGAACGAGCCGCCAAGATCGGGCAGCAGATGGCTGGCGCCGACATCCGGGAAAAAGCCGATGCCGACCTCCGGCATGGCGAACTGGGCATTCTCGGTCATCACCCGATGCGAACCGTGGAACGAAATGCCGACGCCGCCGCCCATGACGATGCCGTCGATGAGCGCCACGTAGGGTTTCTTGAAGCGCGCTATGTAGGCGTTGAGCCGGTACTCGTCGGCGAAGAACGCGACCGGCGGCTCTCCGGCACGGCCGGCTTCGTAGATATCCAGGATGTCGCCTCCGGCCGAAAACGCCCTGCCCTCGGCCTTGAGGACCACGACGTCGACACCGTCGTCACGCTCCCAGGAACGCAGGGCCTTGCCCAGCGCCTTGACCATGCGATGGGTGACGGCATTGAGCGCCTGCGGCCGCGTCAACGTGACGACACCAGCCCTGCCCAACCGTTCGAAGCGAATTTCGTCGCCTCCACCAAAATCCATCGCCAGAGAATCCCTCCCCCGCGCCTGCGGGACTGAAGTGCTAAGCGGCGACCGAGCGAACGTCAATTGTCGTGTGCCGGGACAGGAAGCATGATCGGTTGGAATTGCTACCACACGAACGGGATCAACGCCTTCGTGCGACGCGCATAGTCTGGGAATTCGTCGGGAAATTGCCCTGCCAGAAGCCTGTCTTCCGCGCCGACACGCCACAGGAAGATCACGCCTAGCAGGATCAGCAGAAAGACGAAACCACCGCCCACCACGATCGCCGAGCCGATGCATGCAACAAGGCCACCTGTGTACATGGGGTGGCGGACATAGCGGTAAGGGCCTGACGTCACCAGTTCATGGCCTTGCTTGGCGGAGACGATCTGGCTCCAATTGCTGCCAAGGGTTTGCCGCGCCCAGACCAGGAAGGCCATCCCGGCAACGGCCACGATGACACCGATGCTGCTCAACACGGCGTTCACGGGTGCGAAGTTGACGAACCGGAACATCGGCACACGCGGGAGCAGGAAAGCGACGATCATGGCGGCCAACAGTGCCAGTCGCTGCGGCATGTGCTCTTCGGTATCCCGTTTCACACCGAACGCCGAAACGGTCAGGTAGACGATCAGCACGAGCCAGGCGGCATAGATGGACCAGACGAAGACCATGGCTTGCTCCTTCCGCCGCCCCATGCCGACCTAGCGTGCTGCAAGGACACGTCAACGCCACAAGGCCGGTACAGCCTCTTGGCTCGCGTCCGTGGTCGATGCTAGAAATCGACCGGCAAATGCTGGACGGCGGACGTTGTTCATGGCTCGATTTTTACGCCTTGCGCTGGTGGCAATCGGGCTGATCGGGCGATGCCTGGCCGCCCATCCTGTCCTGGCAACCACGCTGGACGATCTCTACCAGTCGCAGACCATCGTCACCGGCCAAGGCGAGGAGAACCGCCAGACAGGCTTCCGGGATTGCCTGGACCGGGTTCTGGTCAGGGTTTCGGGCGACCAGCGGTTGCTCGACAAGCCAGAGATAGCGGATCTGCGCGACAAGGCCGGCAGCTTCGTCGATGCTTTCCGCTACCATGACCGGTTGGAGGGCATTCCGATCCACGACGAGCAAGGCACGCATGACCGGCCGCATGATCTCACCTGTCTCTACAAGCCTGACGTGATCGACAAGGTGCTGGCGTCGCTGGGCAGCAGGCCCTGGCTTGGCGAACGGCCGGCGCTGACGATACTCTTGGCCGTGGAACGTGCTGGGCGTGGCTTCGTACTCGCCAGTGACGGGGACGAGAGCCCCTATATGCGGGAATCGTTTGAGGCGGCTGCCCAGCCCCTGGCAATGTCGATCGTCATTCCAGACAAGGCTAAGCTCACCAAGGGCGGCTTCATTTTCGAGGAGGTAAGGGCCATGGCCACCTCGCCCGAAATGCTGGGCGGCGTTGCAAGAACCCTTGGCGGCCGACCGCTGCTTTTCGGGCACATCAGCTGGCGCGACAAGGAATTGGGCTGGGTCGTCGACTGGTGGCTTACGGTCGATGGCAAAACCCTTGCGGTCGATGGCAAAACCTATGAGTGGCAGGTCCGCGGCGTCAGCTTCGACGAGGCGTTCCGCGCCGCGATCCGTGGCGCCGCACAAATACTATCCGGCAATGGTCAACCCGGCTGACATAGCGTGCGGCTCCTGGCACAAACGTGTCGCATTGGTCAGCACCGAGGGCTCGTGGTAAAAGCCGCTGATCCGGAGTTTTGGCAATGAACAGATTCACCCCGACAAAGCCAGCCGGCGCTCGAAGCGTCGACGATGTCACCGGCAGCCGCCGCCTGCGCCGCATGCGCAAGGCCGACTGGTCGCGCCGGCTCGTGCAGGAGAACCGGCTTACGGTCGACGACCTGATCTGGCCGATCTTCGTCGTCGAGGGCAAAAATGTGCGCGAGCCGATTGCCGCCATGCCGGGCGTCTTCCGCCTGTCGATCGACCTTGCAATCAAGGAGGCTGAGCGCGCGGCCAGGCTCGGCATTCCCGCGCTCGCCACCTTCCCCAATGTCGATCTGGCCTTGCGCGACCAGACCGGCTCGCACATCCTCGACCCCGACAATGTCATCAACCGCGCCACCCGTGCCATAAAGGACGCGGTGCCCGAGATCGGCATCATCACCGACGCCGCGCTCGACCCGTTCACCAGCCACGGCCATGACGGCATCCTGCGCGACGGCATCATCGTCAACGACGAGACGGTCGAACAGGTCGCGGCGGCGGCCGTCATCCAGGCGGCGGCCGGCGCCGACATCATCGCGCCGTCCGACATGATGGACGGGCGTATCGGCGCCATCCGCGACGCGCTCGACGCCAACGGCTTTCAGGACGTGGCGATCATGTCCTACGCGACCAAATTCGCCTCGGCCTTCTACGGCCCCTATCGCGAGGCGGTCGGCACCGCCGGCCTGCTCAAGGGCGACAAGAAGACCTACTATATCGATCATGCCAACTCGGACGAAGCCGTGCGCGAGGCCGAACAGGACATCGCCGAGGGGACCGACATGCTGATGGTCAAGCCCGGCCTGCCCTATCTCGACATCATCCGCAGGCTGAAGGACGAATTCCAGATGCCGACCTTCGCCTACCAGGTGTCGGGCGAATATTCGATGATCAAGGCGGCGGGCGCCAATGGCTGGATCGACGGCGAGAAAGCGATGCTGGAGAGCCTGCTTGCCTTCAAGCGCGCCGGCTGCGACGGTATCCTGACCTATTTCGCGCCAGAGGTGGCGACGATGCTGAAGGGGTAGGTTCTCGCCCTCCCCCGGCCATTCAGCGACGTGGTCGTCCATGAACGGCATCCGCGACTTCCATAAGGAACTTACAGGCAAGGACTTCCCGCTACATGGCGGAGAGGTCCGGGTACGTGTTTCTTCGCCGTAGAAAATACCACTTGCAATTCGCAATCGGTTTGCTACAAGGCAACCACTTGCAAAATACAACTGGTTATCGAGGAGGTTTTCATGTCCAAGCTGCGTGTCAACGCTTTCACCCTATCGCTCGACGGCTATGGCGCCGGTCCCGACCAGGATCTGCAAAATCCGCTCGGCGTCGGTGGGGAATCCTTGCACAAGTGGTTTGTCGATACCCGCACCTTCCGCAAGATGGTGCTGGGACAAGACGGCGGCGCCACCGATATCAACGAGGCGTTCGCGGCGCGCAGCTTCGAGAATGTCGGCGCTTGGATCCTCGGCCGAAACATGTTCGGACCGATCCGCGGCGAATGGCCCGACGAAACCTGGAAGGGCTGGTGGGGCGACAACCCGCCCTACCATGTGCCGGTTTTCGTGCTGACACACTTCAAGCGAGCGCCGATCACGATGGAGGGCGGCACCACTTTCCACTTCGTCACCGACGGCATCCATTCGGCGCTCGAGCAGGCAAGGTCGGCGGCTGGCGGCAAGGATGTGCGGGTCGGCGGCGGTGTCTCGACCATCCGGCAATATCTCCAGGAGAAGCTTATCGACACCATGCACCTGGCGATCTCACCGGTGCTGCTGGGCACAGGCGAGAACCTCTTCGCGAGCCTGGATATGGTGAAGCTTGGCTATCGGTGCACGGAGCAGGTGGCGACAGCGCTTGCCACGCATGTGATCATCGATCGCGCGTAGTTTGGCGAAACCCTTGGCGGCAGGCCCCTTTCTCCCCGTCACTATACGGGGAGAAGGAAGAACCCTCAATACTTCTCCGGCACGTAAAGTTCGCGCGGCAGGACCTGGCGCTCGTATTCCGGGTTGAAGACGCGCTCGGGCAGCGTGATCTCCTCGTGCGGCACCTCTTCATACGGCAATTGCTTCAGCAGATGATCGATGCAGTTCAGCCGCGCGCGCTTCTTGTCGTTGCCTTCGACGATGAACCAGGGCGCCTCGGGAATGTTGGTGCGGGCGAAGGTTTCTTCCTTGGCCTTGGTGTACTGTTCCCAGCGCACGCGCGACTGCAGGTCCATCGGTGACAGTTTCCACTGCTTCATCGGATCGTGGATGCGCATCAGGAAGCGCATCTGCTGTTCCTCGTCAGTGATCGAGAACCAGTATTTGACCACGGTGATGCCCGAGCGCACCAGCATGCGCTCGAACTCCGGCACGTCGTGGAAGAACTCCTCGACCTGCTCCGGTCCGGCAAAACCCATCACCCGTTCGACGCCGGAACGGTTGTACCAGGAGCGGTCGAACAGCACGATCTCGCCACCGGCCGGCAGATGCGGGACGTAGCGCTGGAAATACCATTGCGACTTTTCGCGTTCGGTCGGTGCCGGCAATGCCACGACGCGGCAGATGCGCGGGTTGAGCCGCTGGGTGATGCGCTTGATGACGCCGCCCTTGCCGGCGGAGTCGCGGCCCTCGAAGATCACCACCAGCTTCTTCCTGTGATAGGCGACCCACGACTGCAGCTTGATCAGCTCGGACTGCAAGGTGATCAGGTCGCGGAAATATTGCATGCGGTCGATCGAAGGCGGATGCGAGTTCTTGTAGATCTTGGCGATCTCCATCGACAGCGCCGGTTCCGACATTTCGAGCTCATAGTCTTCGTCGAGCGTGTCGGCGAGCTCGGCTTCGAGCCAGTCTTTTGCAGGGGAATTCTGTCTTAGCTCGGTCATATCAGTTGCTCCGCGTGCAAGCCTGTCGGTTTATGTCCCGGCGCCCCAACCCTGCTGGCCCGCGGCCTGGAACGGAACACCTTAGCCGAATTCAATATAGGCCGGCAGTGACGGTTTTATTGCAGCCCGAGCACGATTGCCGGCGCTGCAAATTCCGCGAGATATGATCGATCGTCGTCCTGGCATGGCGACAAGCGGACCGAATTGTCCTACAAATCCCCGGTCGCATTCCGGGCTGCCCTTTCGCGCCGCCCCAATTCAACACAATCGCGAGGACTGACATGGAATACCGTACTCTCGGCCGTTCCGGCCTGAAGGTTTCGACACTGACCATGGGCACCATGACCTTCGGCGGCGCCGGCCCGTTCGCCGCGGTCGGCAACAGCGATCTCGCCGAAGCCAAACGGATGATCGACATGTGCATCGATGCCGGCATCAATCTTCTCGACACCGCCAATGTCTATTCGAACGGCATCTCGGAAGAGATCATCGGCGAGGCACTCGGCGGCAAGCGCAAGAGCGACGTGCTGATCGCCTCCAAGGCGAGGATGCGGATCGGCAAGGGGCCCAACGACGAAGGCCTGTCGCGCTATCACCTGATCCGCGAATGCGAGAGGAGCCTGAAGCGGCTCAAGACCGATGTCATCGACATCTATTTCCTGCACGAATGGGACGGCCTGACCCCACTTGAGGAAACCATCGCCGCGCTCGACACCTTGGTCGGCCAGGGCAAGATCCGCTATGTCGGCTGCTCCAACTACTCCGGCTGGCAGGTGATGAAGGGGCTCGCCGTCAGCGACAGCCATCACCAGCCGCGTTTTGTCACCCAGCAAATCCACTACTCGCTGGAGGCGCGCGAGGCAGAGTATGAATTGCTGCCGATCTCGGTCGACCAGGGGCTCGGCGTGCTGGTGTGGAGCCCGCTCGCCGGCGGCTTGCTGTCCGGCAAATACCGCCGCGACAGCCCCACCGCCCGGCAGCTCGCTGGCTGGTCCGAGCCGCCGATCCGGGACGAGGACCGGCTCTGGCGGATCGTCGACGTGCTGGTCGAAATCGGCAAGGCCCGCGGCGTTTCCGCGGCGCAGGTGGCCCTTGCCTGGCTGCTCGGCCGCCCCGCCGTCTCCTCCCTGGTGATCGGCGCCCGCAACGATGCCCAGCTCAAGGACAATCTCGCAGCCGCCGCCCTGGAACTCAGTGCCGACGAACGCCAGCGCCTCGACGCGGTCAGCCGGCCGCCTTTGCTCTACCCTTACTGGCACCAGCAACTGACGGCAAAGGATCGCTTCAGCCCCGCCGACACGGTTCTCGACCGCAGCGCCATCTGACGGACATCAGGATCTAGCCCCCGATGAACCGCCAGAGTTCGGGATAGGGTTCGAGTTGGCCGCTGAGCACGAAATATTTGTAGAGCACGAGCAGGGAGATCGCCTGCTCGTCTCGCTGGTTGGAGAACTTGCGGCAATGCGCATTGGCCGCGAGGACGATGCGCTCCGCCGCGGCCGGGTGCCGTTCGAAATAGCTTACTTTTTCGGCCAGATCGGCGAAATCCGGATCGAGCGGCACATAGTGGACATTGGCCTCGAGCTGGCTCTCCCTAAACCACGTTTCGTAGGTCGGCGGCGGCATCAGGCAGAGCGAGTTCGAATTCATGATCCACTTCAGATTGGTCGCCACGTCATTGCCCTCCAGCGAGACGATGTAGCGATAGCGCAGGTGCTGGCCGATGCTGAGAAAGGGCTTGCTGTACTTTGCCGGCGCGTTCGGCTTGTGCGAGCCCGCATCGCAGAACGGCAAGTCGCGCACGGCATCCAGAAACCTTGTCCTGAGCGGATTGTTGAGATCGCCACGCCAGACCACGGCCGGCAGTTTGTCGGCGAAGGCAACCGTGTCGACAGGCATGTAGAAGTGGCGGAACTTGTTGAACTTCATGAGCACCGCATTGTCGTTGTCGGCCTGGATCGGGCGATCCTTGACGAATGACGGCACCTTGGGCACCTCGATGACGTCGCCAAACTCCAGGTCGAGGCGCAGTCCGGCATCGAAGTAACGGGCAAATTCCTTCAGGTCGTAGTAATACATGCTGCGTGTCGACGGCAGGCTGTCGATACGGACGGCATCGGGGCTGGGCGAGAACGTGTCGTGCAGTTTGTTGTAGTCGTTCAATCGTTGGCGGACGGCCTCATCGGAGAGCCTGGCCTGCTCGAGGCGACCTGCCAGCCGTCGTCGGAAGATTGCCTGTGGTGCGACATCGCGTATGACATTCCGCGCATAGTAGAAAACCTTTTGGGTCGTTCGCTGTATGGTGGCCATCGTTCTCTGATCAAAACAAGCGCCAGCAAACGCACGACAGCCGAAATAGTTCCTCGCGCGCCCCCGCGTGGTCGTGTCAGAGATTTCGCAAAATGGGCGACGCCTCCAAATGGTGACAGCGCGCTTGGCCACAGGGGCCGGCTATGTCGCCGGCAACTATCCCGTTATGTAGCGCCAGACATCGGCATCCGGCTTGATCTGGCCGCTAAGCACGAAATATTTGTAGAGCACCAGCAGGGAGATCGCCTGTTCGGTCTGCTCATTGTCGAACGTCCGGCAATAGGCGTTCGCGGCCGCGACGATGCGCTCGGCCTTCGCCGGGTGCCGCTCGAAAAAAGCCACATGTTCAGCAAGGTCGGAGAAGTCCGCTGCGAGCGGCACGTAGTGAACATTGGCCTCGAGCTGCCGCTCCGCGAACCATGTCTCGTATGTCGGAGGCGGCATCAGGCAGAGTGACTTCGAGTTCAATATCCATTTGAGGTTGGTCGCCACGTCGTTGCCTTCGAGCGAAACGATGTAGCGATAGCGTTGGTGCTGGCGGATGGTGAGAAAGGGCTTGGCATACTCCGCCGGCGCGTTGGCCTTGTGCGAGCCGGCGTCGCAGAACGGCAGGTCGCGCGCCGCTTCCAGAAACCGTGTCCTGATCGGATTGTTGAGATCGCCGCGCCAGACCACCGTCGGCAGCTTGTCGGCAAACGGGATCGTATCGGCCGGCATCTGGAAATGGCGAAACTTGTCGAGCTTCATGATGACCGCGTTGCTGTCGTCGTCACGGATCGGCCGATCCTTGACGATCGAAGGCACCTTCGGCACCTTCATGACGTCTCCGAACTGGACGTCGATCAGCAAGCCGGGATCGAAGTAGCGGGCAAACTCCTTCAGGTCGTAATAATACATGGTCGGAGTGAAGGGCAGCTCGCTGATGCGCACGGCCTTTGCGCTTGGCGTGAAACCATCCTGCAGCTTGTTGTAGTAATTCAGCCGCCGGCGCGCCGGCTCGCCGGAAAGCCTGGCCGTTTCGAGACGAGCGGCCAGCCTGCGTCGAAACAGGGCTTGGGGAATGACGTCGCGCGCGACGTTTCGCGCATAATAGAACACCCTCGCCGTCGTCCGCGCAATTGTGGCCATGGTTCACTTGATCAAAACAAACAGGCAGCTCTCAATTCGTTGGCGCCCCGACGCTTCCTACACCATTGTGCCGCGCATCTGGCAAGCCCTACCCAACCGCGGAAGCGAACGCTGCGGTACTTTTGCCTCGGCTGTTGTGTTTGACGGCTAATGCTCCTAGGCAAGGTTTGAGCCGCAAGGCAGGTCAAAAAGGAGCCGATATGGCGCGAGCACCAAACTACGATCAGGAACGCAAGGAACGCGACCGGCAAAAGGCAGCCAAGAAGGCCGAAAAGCAGGCCGCCAAGGTCGCCGCGCGGGAACGGTCCAAGCCGGAGACCGAGACCGACGCCGAAACAGAGGAATGACGGCAAGAGGCCCGCGAATGCGGGCCTCGTCTCAATCCGATTGGATTGCGTCAAGCGGGCGCCTTGTCGCTGACGAAAACGTCGACTTCACGCGCCGCCGCGATGAAGGCGCGCCTGGCATTCATGGCCGGCTTGTCGCCGGCCAGCGCGTCATGACAGGCCTGCAGCGCCGCACGGTGCTTGGGGCTGCGCTTGCCGGGCCAGCTGTTGAGGAGGTAATCGGAAGCCTCCCGGGCCGAACGCAAGAGCTGAGTGCTTCCCGCCGTGACGGACTTGACGGTCACGGGTGTTTCAAATCGGTTGTTTTCCATCGCCGCTCTTACGCCATCAGCATCCATGAAGCGAGGCCGAAAGTGCGCTTTGTATCGGGACGCAGCCTTTTCGCAGCGATCGCCCCGCCTTGTGCAGACCGCGCTAAGCAGCGACCACGGCAAAACCCCTGGCGCGAAGCCCGCGTCGATCGTTGGCAAGCGACGTCACCAGCCGGTCACGGCTGCCAACGATATGGGCTGAAAGCCGGCGGGCCGCTTCATCGGCATCGCCAAGGCGTGCTGCCGCCAGGATGGCGCGATGCTCGGCCCAGGCGCGGCCAAGGGCGGCTTCGTCGCGAACCTCCAGCCAGCGGGCGCGCGACAGCCGCGTCATGGCATCGCGAACGGCCCGGAACAGGAATTCATTGCCCGACAGGCGCGCCAGCTCGATGTGAAAATCCATGCCGACGCGATGCCACTCCTCGCGCGGCGTGCTTTCGTCGCAGGAATCGAGCATCGCCTCGATGACATCGATGGCATTCCCGTCGACGTGCGTGCATGTCAGCCGCAGAGCCGCGACCTCGACCGCTTCGCGATAGACCGCGATCTGCTCGAGCTCGGCAAGGTTGATGGGCGACACCGTCCAGCCGCGCCCGTCCCTGCCGACCAGCCCCTCGGTCTCCAGCCGCAGAAGCGCTGCCCTGACCGGCGTGCGCGAGGCGCCGAAGCGGCCTTCGATCCAACGCTCGGTCAGCCGCTCTCCTGGCCCGATCTCGAGCCCCAGGATCATCTCGCGCAACCGCCGTTCGACATTCTGCATCTGCGACATCGCGCTCGCCTTTCCGAAGCCGCATTGACAGCAGCGGGGTTGAAGTTCATGACGTATACCAGTTTGGTATCCCAAAACGGTATCCGCAACAAGCGCTGGTATCGAGCAGGCAAGGACATGACGCAGGAAGACACCCGACAAAGCGGTTACAACATCCACTGGCGGCGCAATCTCGCCGTCTGCTTCGCTGGCTCGTTCAGCACGCTCATCGCCATGACCTTGCTGTTGCCTTTCCTGCCGCTCTATGTCGAACAGCTCGGCGCGCAGGGACATGCGGCCATCGTGCAGTGGTCCGGCATCGCCTATGGCGCCACTTTCTTCGCCGCGGCCATGGTTGCGCCGCTATGGGGACGCCTGGGCGACCGCTACGGCCGCAAGGTGATGCTGGTGCGCGCCAGTTTCGGCATGGCGATCTGCATGTCGCTGACAGGCATGGTCGAAACGGTCTGGCAGTTGGTGCTGCTGCGCCTGCTGATCGGTTTTGCCGGCGGCTATTCCTCGGGTTCGACCATATTGGTGGCCATGCAGACGCCCAAGGACCGCTCTGGTTGGGCGCTCGGCGTCCTGTCGGCGGGGATCACAGCGGGCTCGCTGGTCGGCCCCCTGCTCGGCGGCGCCCTGCCGCCGGTCATCGGCATCCGCGCCACCTTCCTGTTGTCCGGCGGCGTCATCTTCCTTGCCTTCCTGGCCACGACCTTCCTGATCAAGGAGACCCCCCGCCCGAAGGCAGCCAAAGCGGCTTCGGCGGCAAAGCCGAAGAGCGGCTGGTCGCAGATCCCGGACAAGCGTCCGGTCGTGGCGATGCTGACAACCGGAATGCTGCTTGCGTTCGCCACCATGTCGATCGAGCCGATCATCACCGTCTATGTGCAGCAGCTCATCGAGGATCAGAGCCGGGTGACGCTGGTCGCCGGCGTGGTGATGTCGGCGGCGGCGCTAGGCACCATCCTGTCGGCCTCCTGGCTCGGCAAGCTCGCCGACCGCGTCGGTCACTGGAACGTCGTCGTGGGCGCGCTCGCTGTCTCGGCCCTGCTGCTCATTCCGCAGGCTTTCGTCACCGACAGCTGGCAATTGATAGGACTGCGCTTCCTGATGGGTCTGGCGCTTGGCGGCCTGCTGCCCTGCATCACCAGCGTCATCCGCCACAACGTCCCCGACGGCGTCGGCGGCAACGTGCTTGGCCTGGCGATTTCGGCGCAATATGTCGGGCAGGTCGCCGGACCCTTGACCGGCGGCTTCGTCGGCGGCCACTTCGGCATGCCGGCGGTGTTTCTCGGCACATCGGTGCTGATGGCTGGCGGCGCCGTCTACAACTGGATTGTCCAGTCGCGGCGGACACGGCATATGCTGCTGGAGGCGGGCGAGCCCTGAGGGATTCGCCCAAGTCAGCAATCGAAGGGCCGTGCTATCATGAGTCTCGCTGAATCCAACGCCAGCCGCATCCTCGTGCTTGCCGGCGGTCTCGTCGGTGCGGCAGGTGTGGCACTGTCGGCGGCGGCCGCGCACCGTGGCGGCGCCTTTACCGGCACGGCCGCATCGTTCCTCCTGATGCACGCACCGGTGTTTCTCGCCGTCGGCCTTGCCGGTGCGAACCGCTTGCTGCGGATGGCCAGCCTGGCCCTGCTTGTCGGGCTCGTGCTTTTCGCGGGCGATCTGCTCGCCCGCGACTTTCTCGGATCGAGACTGTTTCCGATGTCGGCGCCGATCGGCGGCACCCTGCTCATCGCAGGCTGGCTGGCGATTGCCGCCTCCGCCTTGGTGCGCCCAAGATCCTGAGATGCCGAACGGTCAGTCCCGGTGACGTTCGGATCGGACCCAAAGGTCGCGACCGCGCGAGGCTAGCCTTGTCCGGCGCGGCGCCTCGGGCCGCTCGGCGGCCGGCGCGATGCCCCAATAGTTGCGATAGATGTCTTCGAACAGATGCTTGACGGGATGCATGGTTTTTCTCTCTCTTGAATTGAATCGATCCAATCGGTGAGCACAAAACGGCTGCGCCGATCAGCTCCGCTTGCGTTCCACCAGAAAGCGAAGGTCCCGAACCCATGGGCCGGCATGATTTCGACGCCTGGATCTGTTGGCAGCTGACACAATGCTCCAGTCGTTGCGATAGATGTCTTGAAACAGATAGTTGACGGGATGCATGGCGCACCTCCCCTTCGGTCATTTCGGCAGCCTGAATCTGCCAGTTTGGATCGATTCAAAGATAGGCCCTCGGCCGCCGTTGGTCAAGCAGAATTTGAATCGATCCAACGAAAGTGCTAGATGCAAGCCCGGAACGTGCTAAATGCATGTCAGGAGGCACGCGCAAAATGGCGTCACTCACCGCAGGCAATCGACGACCCGTCCGGCTGGCCGACATCGCCAAGGCCGCAGGTGTCTCGCATGGCACCGCGTCCAATGTCTTCAGCCGCCCCGAGATCGTGCGCGAGGAAGTCCGTGAACGGGTCAAGGCGGCTGCAGAGGCGATGGGCTATGGCGGGCCGGATCCGAAGGGCCGGCTGCTGCGGGCCGGCAAGGTCAACGCCATCGGCGTGGCCACCGCCGAGCCCCTCTCCTACTTCTTCGACGATCCCTTCGCGCGCGTCATGATGGCGGGCATCTCGCAAGCCTGCGACGCAACCGGGGCCGGGATTTCCCTGGTCTCGGCCGCCAACAACGAACAGCTTGCCTGGAACATCCAGAGCGCGCTGGTCGACGGCTTCATCGTCTTCTGCATCGAAGGCGGCTCGCGTCTGGTGGAACTGGCACGCGAGCGCAAACTGCCGTTCGTGGCGCTCGATCTGGATTCGCAGGACGGATCGGTCGCGGCGATCGGCGTCGACAACATCGCCGGCGCCGGCCTGGCGGCGCGCCATCTCACCGATCTCGGACATCGCCGCTTTGCCGTCCTGGCGCTGCCTTTCGCCGACGACAGGACAGGTCTTGTGTCGCCCGAGCAGGTTCGTGCCGCGACCTATGCGGGGACGCGCGACCGCCTCACCGGTTATCTCCAGGAGCTTTCGCGGGTTGGCGTCGACATATCCAAAGTGCCCGTCTACGAGACCGCCAACGATGCGGCCACCACGAAAGCGGGGCTTGAAGCCATCTTCGCTTCCAGCGAGCCGCCCACCGCCATCCTGGCGATGTCCGACAGGACAGCCCTGGTGGCGCTCGAATGGCTGAGCGCGCGCGGGCTGGCCGTGCCCGGCGACGTTTCCGTCATCGGCTTCGACGGCGTTCCGGAAGCGGCGACGTCCAAGCCGCCCTTGACCACGATCGCCCAGCCCATCGCCGAGATCGGCCGCCTTGCCGTCAAAGCGATCCTGGAGAGCGACGGCAGGGTCAGCCGGCAGCTTTTGCCTGTCGAACTGATCGTGCGGGCCTCGTCGGCTCCGCCACGCGGCTGAGCCGTGCGGCCAAGCTCAGCGATTGGCTCTCGCCACGGCGGAGATGCCGAAAGGCGCGCGGACCGGCGCGACGTCCTTTTGCGTCGCGCGGGCTTTGCCCGATCCTGCGATGGTCGACAGCCATTCGAGATAGAAGGCGAGCGCGAACTGCATGGCGATGCCGGCCGATAGCAGCAGGCTGTCATAGACGAGCCCGCCCGGATTGATCAGCCTCATCACCTGGGCGAGCATGGCAATCAGCGTGCCGGCGATGAAGACCGGAAGCGAGCGCTTGCCCAGTATCGCCAGCGGATGGTCGGGGCTGGTCCGGAACAGACTGGAGAGCGCCGGCAGGGCAACGACGAGATAGCTGACCGCCAGGATGTGCAACAGCCGCGGCAACGACAGGAAGGTCTTGTCGAAGCCGCCGATCACCACGGGCAGCTTGAACCAGGTTATCTGCCCCCACAGCGGACTGTGCACCCAGACCAGCGCCGTCAGCACATAGGCAGCGGCGGCGCCGACCAGCCAGCGATTGACCGGGATAACACCGCCACGCCTGACATGCAGCATGGCGGCCAGGCCGATGTTGAACAGGAACTGCCAGGACAGCGGGTTCAGGAACCAGAAGCCAGGCTCTGGATAGTTGGGCGGGGCGATCTGCCAGATGCCGGCGACGAGCCACAGCGCGCCGGACACGACAAGTGCGGCGACGGGCCTGTAGCTGACGAACAGGACGAAGGCCGGCGCCATCAAAAGCAGCACGGCATAGACAGGCAGGATGTTGTTGTAGCCGAGCTGATGGCCGAGCGTGACGATGCCGACCAGCACTTCCGGCGGGTTCTTCATCAGCGGCTCGATGTTGATCAGCCTCAGCAGGTCCGGCCGCCTCGCAAACACCGCCACGGCGCAGAACAGGGCCATCACCGCCATGGTCGTCACGATGTGGGTGACGTAGAGCACACCCGCCCGCCGCCACATCTTCAAGGTTGCGAGAAGCCGGCCGCCCGGCCGGAATTTCGTGCCGTAGGCGAGCGCGACCGAGATGCCGGAAATCAGCACGAACGCCTCGGCCGCGTCCGAGAAGCCGAAATTCTTGTAGGTCAGCACCTCGAAAGCGGTGCCCGGCACATGGTCGACGAAGATGGTGAGCAGGGCGAGCGCGCGCAGTACATCGATACGCGTATCGCGTTCCGGCGAAATGGGGGTGGTCATCGACAAAAGGCCTCAAAGCTGGTTGTTCATGTCCAGCAATGCGACCCCCGGGGCGCACCGCTTCGATTCCTCCCACGGGAGTGTATCGGCGCAGAAACGGGCTGGAATGCGCCCGGTTCAATCAACTTTCGCGGAGCATGAAAATATTGCGTTTTGAAGCCGGCAAATTCAGCGAAACCTCATATAATCAAGAGGATGCGGAATGATGGGCGACAGCGTCGAAAACGGCCCGCTGGTCATGGATCTGGCCTTTCCCTACCGGCTTCTAGGTGCCGGCGGGAGCCGCCGTGAATGCCTGTTCCTGCTCCATGGTTCCGGTGTCGACGAGACGACCCTGGTGCCGCTGGCGAGACAGATCGCGCCCGACGCCGTGCTGATCGCTGCGCGTGGCCGGATCCCCCAGGAGGACGGTTTTCGCTGGTTCGAGCGGATCACCCCGACGCGATTCGAACAGAAAAACATCGTTGCCGAAACTGCCGCTTTCGCGGCATTCGCCGGCGAAGCGGCCAAGCGCCATGGGCTTGAGCTCGCCCGGGCAACATTCCTCGGCTATTCGAACGGCGCCAATCTGGTTTCAAGCCTGATGCTGCTGCATCCAGGCATCGTGCGCGGGGCGGCGCTGCTGAGGCCGATGCCTGTGCTCGAAATGCCTGAGCCCGAAATGCCTGTACTCGACCAGGCGCCGGCGGCGACCCTCATCGGGACACGAACGCTGATCATCGCCGGAGCAGCCGACGAGACCTACGGTCCCTTCGCGCCTGCACTGGTGACGCTGCTCAGCCGCCACGGCAGCGAGATCGACGCCCGGATCATTCCTTCGGGCCATGAAATCGGTGAGCCGGACGCGGCGATCGTCAAGCAATGGCTGGCGGGACAGGCGGCGATACAGCGAAGCTGAGGGCTTCTGTCCCGAACGGTCAGAGTGTCGATCTGCGCTCGGCCGTGCGGGCCTGCGGAATCCGCGTGGAGAGCTAGCGCCTACCCCCGCCCCATCCTGTTCCAGGCATCAAGTCCGGCGATCTTGTAGGCCTCGGCAAGCGTCGGGTAGTTGAAGGTGTTGTTGACGAAGAAGTCGACCGTGCCGCCGAGATTTATCACCGCCTGGCCGATGTGGATGAGTTCGGTAGCGCCCTCGCCGACGATGTGCGCGCCGAGCAGGCGACGCGTCTCGATCGAGAACAACAATTTCAGGAAGCCGGTGTTGACGCCCATGATGTGGCCGCGTGACGTCTCGCGGAAGCGCGCCACGCCGACCTCGTAGGCGGCGCCACTCTCGCGCACCTGTTCCTCGGACTGGCCGACGGTCGAGATTTCCGGCACCGCATAGATGCCATAAGGGAATGTTTCCGGCGGCGGCGGCAATGCCACGCCGAAGGCATGACAGGCGGCGACCCTGCCCTGCTCCATCGAGGTGGAGGCGAGGCTCGGAAAGCCGATGACGTCGCCAGCCGCGTAGATGTTCGGCACGCTGGTCTGGAAGGTCTGCGGGTCGACCTTGATGCGGCCTCGGGTATCGGCATCGATGCCGACCACATCCAGCCCCAGGCTGCCGACATTGCCGGTGCGGCCGGCGGCGTAGAGCACGACCTCGGAGCGAATGGTGCGGCCATCGGCCAGTTCTACCTCGGCGGCTTCCGGCCTGGAGCGGATTTCCTTCACCGCACTGCCCAGCCTTATCGTCATGCCACGATCACGCATCTGATGGATGAAATCGTCGACGATCTCGCGGTCGACGAAATCGAGGATGGAGCTGCGCGGCTCGACCAGCGTCACCGGCACGTCGAGAGCGGAAAAGATCGTGGCGTATTCGACACCGATGACGCCGGCGCCGATCACCGTCAGCGTGCGCGGCAAGCGGTCGAGTTCCAGCATCTCGTCGCTGTCGAAGACGCGGGTCTTGTCGAAGGGCACGTCGCGCGGCCGGTGCGGTCTGGTGCCGACCGCGATCAGCGCATTGGCGAAACCGACTTCGCTGTAGTCGCCATTGTCGGTCGTCAGGCTGACCTTGTTTGGACCGAGAAATTTTACCGCGGCACGTGCGCTCTTGACCGTGTTGCGCATGAACTGGTGCTGCAGGACCTCGACCTCATGGTCGAGCGTCTTGTGCAGCCGCTCGACCAGGTCGCCGACCGAGATATCCTGCTTGACCCGGTAGCCGCGTCCATAAAAGCCGCGTTCGCGCCAGCCCGAGAGGTTGAGCACCGTTTCGCGCAGCGTCTTGGAAGGGATGGTGCCGGTGTGCACCGAGACGCCGCCAAGACGCCGGCCCCTATCGACCACCAGCACCGATTTGCCGAGCTTGGCGGACTGCACCGCGGCGCGGCGGCCGGAAGGGCCGCTGCCGATGACCAGCATGTCGTAGTCCATAGTGCCCCGTTCCCCTGCCCCTCGGCGCTTTGGTGCGCCGCAGCAAGCTAATGCCATTCGCGCGGCAAATTCAACCGGTTCGGCTTGCGCCAGACGCCGTTCCGTCCTCGCGCCCGCAATGAAGCCCGATCTTGATTCCGGCACAGGCCTTCACCATTTCATTGTCGGGCGGCCCGCAGCCTATGTCGGGCCCTGTTACGAGGAAATGACATGAACGCGCGCGTTCTCGACGGCGAAATCATCAACACCAGGCTCGATGATGTCAGGGCCTATGAAGGCGTGCGCACAAGGCGCATCCTGGCCTTCGTGCTCGACTATATCATGGTCGCGCTGCTCACCATTCCGTTCGCCATACTGGTGTTCTTCCTCGGGCTCTTGACCCTCGGCCTTGGCTGGGTGCTGTTTGGCGTCCTCGTGCCGGCCGTTGCCATCCTCTACATCTGGAACACGCTGGGCAGCACCGACCAGGCCACCACGGGCATGAAGATGATGGGCATCCGCCTCGACCGGCTCGACGGCAGGCCGATCGACGGCCTCACCGCGGTCGTCCATTCCGTGCTGTTCTGGGCCGGCAACGTCATCCTGTCGCCGCTCGTCCTGCTGGTGACCCTGTTTGCCGACCGCAAGCGCACGCTGCATGACCTTCTGCTCGGCACCGTGGTCAGCCGCACCGGCCGTTGACGGCATTTTCTGGAAGCGCTACCGCCATATCGGCACAAATGTGAAGGCGTCTGTTCGCCCGTACCTTCACAATCCTGTTGAATTTTTCGCTTTCCGCGCCAAAGGTAGAGCGACTCGAAGGAGTGTTTCCAAGGCTCGATGACGCAGCACCCGACCCAGTCGCCGCAGTTCTTCCTGACCGCGCCGTCGCCGTGCCCCTACCTCGACGGTCAGTTCGAGCGCAAGGTGTTCACGCATCTGGTCGGCGACAAGGCGTCGGAGATGAACGATCTCCTGACGCAAGGCGGCTTCCGGCGCTCGCAGAACATCGCCTACAGACCGGCCTGCGAGACCTGCCGCGCCTGCGTGTCCGTGCGCATCCTGGCCCAGGAATTCGTTGCCAGCCGCAACATGAAGCGCGTGCTGCAGCATAATTCCGACCTCGTCGGCGCCATGCACAATGCCGAGCCCTCGACTGAACAATATTCACTGTTCCGCAGCTATCTCGATGCCCGCCACCGCCGCGGCGGCATGTCCGACATGACGGTGCTCGACTACGCCATGATGGTCGAGGATACCCATGTCGACACCAAGGTGATCGAATACCGGCGGCGCGGCCCCGACACCTTCATCACAGGCAAGGGCCAGGGCGAACTCATCGCGGTGGCGCTCACCGACAAGATGGCCGACGGCCTGTCGATGGTCTATTCCTACTTCAATCCCGATTTCGAAAGCCGTTCGCTCGGCACGTTCATGATCCTCGACCACATCGCCCGCGCCAGGGCGATGGGCCTGCCCCATGTCTACCTCGGCTACTGGGTCAATGGCTCGCGCAAGATGAATTATAAGATGCGCTTCATGCCGCAGGAGCATCTCGGCCCCAAGGGCTGGGAACGCTACATCAACGAAGCGGTTTCGCGCTGAGTTTTTCCACGGTCCGCCCTTAAACTGTTTCAAGGCAGGGGATGCTGGTCTTTCAGCCGGTTGGCTGGAGAGAGTGCGCCATTGCACCAGCCGGCCGCCAGCCTGCATTTCATTGCGAAAGTTCCTGCATGTCCTCTCATTACGATCACCAGAAAGGTCTTTTGATAACCGCCCTCGGCGGGCTCACGCTGACTGTCGATATACCGTTGATCCGCCTCGCCGACGGAGGCGCATGGACGATCATGCTGCTGCGCACCGGCACTACTTTCGTGGCGGCCATGGTCATCTGGTCGGTCTGGCGGGCACTCAGCCGAAGCGCCCCGCCGCTCATCCCCGGCTGGTCCGGCCTGATCGTGGCGATATGCTACGGGCTGACCGGGATCACCTTCGTCACCGCCGTCTACCACACCTCGACCGCCGACCTGGTGTTCATCCTGGCTTTCAACACCGTCTTCGCGGGCTTGCTATCTTGGATATTCCTGAGGGAAAGGCCACGGCTTGTGACCATCGCGGCGATGGCGATCATGATCCTCGGCGTGCTGGTCATCGTCGGCGGCTCGGTCGGCACCGGCAAGCTGTTCGGCGATTTCATGGCGCTGTGCTCGGCCTTCTTCATCGCGGTGGCCATCACCATCTCGCGCGCCAGCGGCAAGGACATGGGATTCACCTCGCTCGTCGGCGTCCTTCTGCCGCTCGCGCTGGCGGTCTTCATGGTGTCAGGCGAAGGCTTTCATGTGAACGCGCCATGGTGGATCGTCTTCAACGGCGCCATCATCATGCCGATCTCGTTCTTCTGCCTCGCCGCCGGGCCGAAATACATTTCAGGACCGGAGGTGGCGATGTTCTACCTGCTCGAAACCGTGCTGGCGCCGGTCTGGGTATGGATGATCTTTGCCGAGGCACCGACCCGCAACAGCCTGATCGGCGGCGCGATCCTGATCGTCACGCTGGTCGCGCACTCGCTCTGGCAGCTGCATGAAGGGCGCAAGCGCCGGGTCGATTTCGCGGTGCACCACCCGGTCTAGCGACAATTCGGCTTACGGCGCAAAGCCGGTCCTTATCAGGCGCTGGCTTTCTTCGCCGCACTGGATTCCGGCAGGACTTCGATCTGCGGACCGGCCTCGATTTCGGCCGCCGAGTCGGCGGCCGTCTCGTCGGCCAGCTCCACCTCGCGCAGCCATTCGCGCCAGATCGCCACCAGCAGCGCCATCAGCACCGGTCCGATGAACAGGCCGAGGAAACCCATGGTCTTGACGCCGCCGATGAGGCCGAAAAAGGTCGGCAGGAAGGGTAGCTTTATCGGGCCGCCGACAAGCTTCGGGCGCAATGTCTTGTCGACGATGAACAGCTCGACCGCTCCCCACAGGAACAGCGCCAGGCCGGCCATCGGCGAGCCGCTGGCGGCGAGGTAGATCGAGACCAGCGTGAAGGACAGCGGTGCGCCGCCGGGTATCAGCGCCATGACGCCGGTCAGGGCGCCGAGCGTTACCGGGGATGGCACCCCGGCCAGCCAGTAGGCAATGCCCAGCACCAGCCCCTCGCCGATGGCGATAACGGTCATGCCGGTCACGGTCGAAGAAATCGTCGCCGGCACGACGCGCGAGATCCGCTCCCAGCGGGTCGGCAGGATGCGTTCGCCGAGCCGGTCGACCTGGCCGGCAAAGTGTTCGCCGTCGCGATAGGCGAAGAACAGCGCGATCATCATGAACAGCAGCGTCAGCAACAGCCCGAAAGCACTGCCGCCGGCGGCGAGCACGCCGCGATAGATGCTGCCGATATTGGCGCCGCTGATCAACTGGATCAGCTCGCCGATGCCGCCGGGATGGCCAAAATTGTCCGTCCATTGTTCGTTCAGCCACTCACCGATGACAGGCAGCGTAGCAATCCAGTGCGGTGTGGTGGCACCGTGCCGATTGGTCTCGATCGCCCAGCCGACCCACTCGCGCACCTCGTTGATGGCGTAGGTGCCGGCAAGCGCGATCGGTATGACCAGGAAGGCCAGGATGAACAGGATGGCAAAGGTGGCGGCAATGGTGCGGTTGCCGCCGACGCTGGCCAGCAGGCGCCGGTAGAGCGGCCAGCTTGCGAAGGCGATGACGAGCGCCGCCAGCACCGGGAAAAGGAAGCCGTGGAAGAAATAGACGCCGGCGGCGACGATCAGCACCAGCAGCCAGCGCGCCGCCGACAGCGGCGGAATGACCGCGGACCGCAGTGGCGTCGACAGGCCGAACAGGCGCTGCTGCCGTTCCGGTTTCTGGATTTTTGCTTCCTTCAAAACGCCCGTCTCTCCCAAGCACCCCATTATGCACGGATATAGTGCAGCAATCGTGACGATACTCCAAATGAGTTGGGGGAGTGAGCGATCTCCCCCTCGAGGGGGAGATGGCCGGCAGGCCAGAGGGGTCGCCGCCCGTAAGGCGTTAGCCTCTTCTGTTAAAGCAGGAGGTTGCGTCCGGTCGAACCGACCCCCTCTGTCGCCTTCGGCGACGTCTCCCCCTCGAGGGTGGAGATCAGCCGCTACCCAAACTTCCCCGTCCTCGGAAATCCCTTCGGCACCATCCGTCCGGCCGACGCGCGGGCGCCGATCCATTCGGCCAGTTCCTCGCGCGACCGGGTAAACGTGCGGTCGGCCGAATCCTGCCAGGACAGGCCGGTCTCCAGCGTGAACGGCTTTAGGTCGAGCAGGCCGCCATCCTTGTATTTCTGTAGCCGCACGCCTTTGCCGCGACCCATTTCCGGGATGTCTGAAAGCGCGAACACCAGCATCTTGCGGTTCTCGCCGACGATGGCGAGATGATCGCCGGTGAGCGGGACGCAGCGCTTGGCTTCGTCCGGCGCCTTGACGTTCATCACCTGCTTGCCCTTGCGGGTGTTGGCGACGACTTCCTCCTCCGGCACAATGAAGCCGTTGGCGTCATAGGAGGCCAGCAACAGCTTGCGCTTGGGATCGTGGACGAAGGCGGTGACGATATCCTGGTCATTGTCCATGTCGACGATGATGCGGATCGGTTCGCCATGGCCGCGCCCGCCCGGCAACCGGTCGGCGCCGATCGTGTAGAACTTGCCGCCGGTGGTGAACACCAGCACCTTGTCGGTGGTCTGGGCGTGGAAGGCGAGCTTGAGGCTGTCGCCCTCCTTGAAGGTCAACGTCGAGAGATCGGCCAGATGGCCCTTCATCGCCCGCAGCCAGCCCTTTTCCGAAACCACCACGGTGACCGGCTCGCGCTCGATCATGGCATGGGCGATGTCGGTCAGGTCGTGCTCGGGTGCATCGGCGAACTGGGTGCGGCGCTTGCCGAGCTCTGTCTCCGGGCCGAACTTGTCCCGGATGCTGGTGACTTCCCACTTGATCGTCGACCATTGCTTGGCGTCGGACGCAAGCAATGCCTCGATCTGTTTCTTCTCGGTGGTGAGGCCGTCGAATTCCTTGCGGATCTCGAACTCCTCCAGCTTGCGCAGGGCGCGCAGGCGCATGTTGAGGATGGCTTCGGCCTGGGTGTCGGTGAGCGACCAGCGGGCCATCATCACCTGCTTGGGCTCATCCTCCTCGCGGATGATCTTGATCACCTCGTCGATGTTGAGATAGGCGATCAGATAGCCGGCGAGGATCTCCAGCCGTCTTTCGATCTCGCCCAGGCGATGCTTGGAGCGGCGGACGAGCACATCACGGCGATGGTCGAGCCATTCCTGCAGGACGCCCTTGAGCGACAGCACATTGGGCACCTTGCCGCGCGAAAGCACATTCATGTTGAGCGGGAAGCGGCTTTCGAGCTCGGTGAGCTTGAACAGCGATTCCATCAGGATGCCGGGATCGACCGATCGGCTCTTGGGCACCAGCACGACGCGGATGTCTTCGGCACTTTCGTCCCTGATGTCTTCGAGCAGCGGCAGTTTGCGGGCCATCAGCAACTCGGCGATCTTCTCGATCAGCCGCGCCTTCTGCACGCCATAAGGGATTTCGGTGACGACGATGCTCCAGGTGCCCCTGCCCTGGTCTTCCTGGCTCCACCTGGAGCGGACACGAAAGCCGCCGCGGCCGGTTTCGTAGGCTTCGAGGATGGAGGCGCGGCTGTCGACGATGATGCCGCCGGTCGGGAAATCCGGACCCTGGACGAAATCCATCAGCTTCGCCACCGGCGCGTCCCGGTGCTCGATCAGGTGAAGTGCGGCGTCGCAAAGTTCGGCTGCGTTGTGCGGGGGGATCGACGTCGCCATGCCGACGGCAATGCCCGACGAGCCATTGGCCAGGAGGTTCGGGAAAGCGCCGGGCAGCACGACCGGCTCCTCGTCCTCTTCATTGTAGGTCGGCCGGTAGTCGACAGCATCCTCGGTGATGCCGGCCAACAGCTCGGTCGCGACGTCGGTCATGCGCGCTTCGGTGTAACGCATGGCGGCGGCGTTATCGCCGTCGATGTTGCCGAAATTGCCCTGCCCGTCGACCAGCGGATAGCGCATCGAAAAATCCTGCGCCAGCCGCACCAGCGCGTCATAGATCGACTGGTCGCCATGCGGGTGGAACTTGCCCATCACCTCGCCGACGATGCGGGCGCATTTGGCGAAGCCCTGGTCGGGGTTGAGCCGCAGCAGGCGCATGGCATGCATGATGCGGCGATGGACCGGTTTCAGTCCGTCGCGCACGTCGGGCAGCGCCCGATGCATGATGGTCGACAGCGCATAGGCGAGATAGCGCTCTTCCAGCGCCTTCTTCAGGTCGACCGGTTCGATATGATCGCCACCGCCATTGTCAGGCGGCAAAAGCCTTTTTCCCATGGGCTGGAACTAGCCGAGCGGGTGATTCGCGGCAAGTGGCGCGTGCCGGGCCAATCGACTTGCGTCCTTTGTGCAACATGAAGCCGAAAGGTCCGGCTTGCCGGCCAACATCAATCTGTTACACGCCGCATCTATTGCCAAGCGCGACGGCGCTGCGTGACCCGCTCTTCACGCCAAATTCACCGCTTTAGACAATGACGTTCGGATCGGGTTTGCCTTTCGCCGCGATTTTTGACCAATGTGCCGGGGGATACGCCTTTTTCCCGTCCAGTTCGTCACGGAATGGTGATGGCGCAAAGAATTGAAAAACAATTTCAGAACACTCTCAGGGACCTTGTGATGACAATCAACCGCTCAATTCTCCGGAAATTCGCTCTTTCGACCTTCTTGCTCACGCTGCCACTGAATGCGGCCCTGGCACAGGACGCCGCGGTCGCCGACCGGCTGAAGGCGGCGCTTTCCGCGCAGGGCGTCGACATCTCCTGGACCGGCGTGACCGGCGACAACACCAGCATGGTGCTGCAGGGCGTCGCGATCAAACCGGCTGCGGAAAAGGAAGCCCTGCCGATCGGCGACGTCAAGCTCGAGGGCGTCACCGAAGCCAATGGCGGCTATGACATCGCCACCGTGTCGACGTCGGCCTTCGAACACAGCAAGGATGGCGTCACCCTCAATCTCAGCCCCTTCGTCATCCATGACATGACGGTTCCGGCCGATGGCTCCACCGGCCCGCTGGGCTCGCTGATGATGTACAAATCCGCCGAACTCGAAAACATGACCGTCAAGGTCGCCGACAAGACCGCCTTCTCGATGGACGGCCTTGCCATCGAGATCACGCCGCCGGCGGACGGCAAGGCGATGGAATTCACCGGCACCACGGAAAAGTTCAATGCGGACCTGACGCTGGTCGACGATCCCAAGTCGAAGGAAGTCATCAACGCTCTCGGCTACCAGAATATCTCGGGCAATCTCGAAATGGCCGGCACCTGGCAGCCCTCGGATGGCAAGATCGAACTGTCGAAATATGACATTTCCGTCGAGAATGCCGGAACGCTCGGCATGACCTTCGACCTCGGCGGCTACACGATGGACTTCGTCAAGTCGCTGCAGGAGATGCAGAAGAAGATGGCCGCGCAGCCCGAAGGCGCCGACAATTCCGCGCAGGGCATGGCCATGCTCGGCCTGTTGCAGCAGCTTTCGTTCAACAGCGCCTCGATCCGCTTCGACGACGATTCGCTGACCAACAAGGTGCTGGAATATGTCGGCAAGCAGCAGGGCATGTCGGCCAAGGACATCGCCAACCAGGCCAAGGCAATCGTGCCGTTCGGCATGGCGCAGCTCAACAATCCGGAACTGACGGCGCAGGTGACGGCAGCCGTCGGCAAGTATCTCGACGACCCGAAGAGCCTCGAAATCTCGGCCGAGCCGCCGGCATCGGTGCCGTTCGCGCTGATCATGGCGGGCGCCATGTCCAACCCGCTCGACCTGCCGAAGACGCTGGGCGTCAGCGTCAAGGCGAACGAAGACTGATCGAAGTTAGCTCAAGATACGAAAATAGCCCGGCAGCGATGCCGGGCTATTTTTTGGATTATCGACTCGAAAGAATCGGTTCGGGCGGTTCTTTAAAGTGCCACCCGAAGCTTCCGATCAGGCGTCCTTCTTGGTCGGTGCGACGCGCAGCGCCAGTTCGCGAAGCTGCTGCGGGCTCGCTTCCGAAGGCGCGTTCATCAGCAGGTCGTAGGCCTGCTGGTTCATCGGGAACATGGTAATCTCGCGCAGGTTCTTCGCTCCGACCAGCAGCATGACGACGCGGTCGACGCCGGCAGCCATGCCGCCATGCGGCGGCGCGCCGTACTGGAAGGCGCGGTAGAGGCCGCCAAAGCGCTCCTCGACCGTGGCACGGTCGAGCCCGACCGTCTCGAAGGCCTTGACCATGGTTTCGGGCAGATGGTTGCGGATGCCGCCTGAGGCGATCTCGAAACCGTTGCAGACCATATCGTACTGGAACGCCTTGATCCCGAGCAGATCCTCGCCATTCAATGCATCGATGCCGCCTTGCGGCATCGAGAACGGATTGTGGGCGAAGTCGATCTTCTTCTCCTCCTCGTTCCATTCGAAGAACGGGAAGTCGACGATCCAGCACAGTTCGAAGCGCTCGCGATCGACGAGGTTCAGCTCCTCGCCGGCGCGGGTACGCGCGGCACCGGCGAAGGAGACGAATTTCTTCGGATCGCCGGCGACGAAGAAGGCGGCATCGCCATCGGCAAGGCCGAGCTGTAGGCGGATCGCCTCGGTGCGTTCCTCGCCGATGTTCTTGGCGAGCGGACCGGCGCCTTCGAGCTTGTCGCCCTCCTTGCGCCAGAAGATGTAGCCCAGCCCCGGCTGGCCCTCGCCTTGCGCCCAGGAGTTCATGCGGTCGCAGAAGGCGCGGCTGCCGCCGGTCTTGGCCGGAATGCCCCAGACCTCGGCCTTCGGGTCGTTGGCCAGGATGTTGGCGAACACCTTGAAGCCCGAATCGCGAAAATGGTCGGAGACGGCCTGCATCTCGATCGGGTTGCGCAGGTCGGGCTTGTCGGAGCCGTATTTGCGCATGGCGACATCATAGGGGATGCGCTGGAATGTCTGCGTCACCGGCTTGCCGTTGGCGAAGGTCTCGAAGACCCCGCGCATCACCGGCTCCATGGTCGACAGCACGTCGTCCTGCTCGACGAAGCTCATCTCCAGGTCGAGCTGGTAGAATTCGCCGGGCAGACGGTCGGCGCGCGGATCCTCGTCGCGGAAGCAGGGCGCGATCTGGAAATAGCGGTCGAAGCCCGACACCATGATCAGCTGCTTGTACTGCTGCGGTGCCTGCGGCAATGCGTAGAAGGTGCCGGGATGGATGCGCGACGGCACCAGGAAGTCGCGCGCGCCTTCCGGCGAGGACGCGGTCAGGATCGGCGTCGAGAATTCGGTGAAGCCGACATCGGTCATGCGCTTGCGCATCTCGGCGATGATTTTCGTCCGCGCCACGATGTTCTTGTGCAGCGTGTCGCGGCGCAGGTCGAGGAAGCGATATTTCAGCCTGATGTCCTCAGGATAGTCCGGCTCGCCGAACACCGGCAGCGGCAGTTCCTTGGCCGCCGACAGCACCTCGATCTCGCGGGCGAAAATCTCGATCTCGCCGGTCGGCAGGTTGGCGTTCGTGGTCTCGGGCAAGCGTGCCTTGACCTCGCCGTCGACACGGATCACCCATTCGCCGCGCACGGTCTCGGCAACCTTGAAGGCCGGCGAATCGGGGTCGGCGACGATCTGGGTCAGGCCATAATGGTCGCGCAGGTCGATGAACAGCAGGCCGCCATGGTCGCGCACGCGATGCACCCAGCCCGACAAGCGAACGGTCGAGCCGACGTCGCTCTTTCTCAACTGGGCACAGGTGTGGCTGCGGTAACGGTGCATGGTCATTGGTAAAGTCCGGGGTGCTGGGTTGCAGGCCGAAGCATCAAGCCCGGCCTCAAAATTTGCGCGAAAAGCGCATGGGAGGCCGGATTTGTCAAGGCAAGCGAGCGCAGCCGCCTGTTTCGACATCCCTTGTCGAAGCCCGGGTCGAAGCCCGGGCGAAAACTCGAAATCAGGGCACCCCGTTGGCGGATGCGCGGGCGACGGCTTCAAGCGAAGTGGATTTCAGCGCCCTGACGTTCGAATTCCGCAAGGATACTGGCCGGCGCGGTCTTGTCGACGACCAGATGGCGGATCGCTTCGGGGCCGGCGACACGATAGGGCGATGCAGTGGCCAGCTTGTCGTTGGTAACGGCGATGACGATGCCGCCGCTGTTCCTGGCCATGGCCCGCTTCACCTCGGCTTCCGCCGAATCGAAAGCGGTCACGCCTCTTGTGGCATCGAGACCGCAGGAGCCGAGGAAAAACAGATCGGCGCCAAGCTGCGCGACGGCGGCCAGCGTGTCGCCTCCGACGCAGGTTCCGAGTTCGCGGTCGAACCTTCCGCCCAGCACGATCAATTCGACCAGAGCGTGATCGGACAGGGCCGAGGCGACGCCGAGCGAATTGGTTGCTATGGTGAGTTCGAGGTCACGCGGAATGGCCTTGGCGATCGCGGCATTGGTGGTTCCGCCATCGATGAACAGGCTCTGCCCGCTGGAGAGCAGAGCCACCGCCGTCCGCGCCAGCCGCATCTTCTCCTCGACGGCATGGCTGCCGCGCAGGTTGATGGACGCCGCGGCGAATGGTGCGGGCGCGACCGCGCCGCCATAGACGCGGCGGCATTGCCCGGCCTTTGCCAGCTCCCTCAGGTCGCGCCGGACCGTATCGTCCGATACACCGAAGCGAGTCGCCAGTTCGCCAGCCAATACCCGGCCCTCCGATGCAAGCCGGTCGCGAATGAGTTGGTGCCGTTCATCGGTCAGCATTGCACATTCCTATATTTTTGTGCACGTTCTTGCATGTTCTGCATGCTTATGCAAGAAGTCGACGCATCGGGCAGTCGAGCAGACCAGCCGCGGCTCCTCTTTCCTTGAAGGCATAGCGATGACCCTTGGCCTCAGCCTCTCCCCTCAACACCGGGTCTATGCCGGCTTCGCGATCTATTCGTTTGCCATGGGCAACATCTTTCCGCGGCTGCCCGACATCAAGCACGCCATGGGCATCGAGGACGGCACGCTCGGCCTCAGCCTGATCGGAACGCCGATCGGCACCTTGACGGCGCTGACCCTTGCGACGCCGCTGCTCGAGCGCGTCGGCTTCCGCCGCGCGCTGCTTGCCTTGATCCCGCTGGTGGCGCTTGCCTATGCCATCGCCGTACATGCGAGGGGTCCGCTGGCGCTGTTCCTGATGCTCTTTCCGGTCGGCCTGATGATCGGCAGCGTCGAGATCATGCTCAATGTCGAAGCCGACAGAACGGAATTCCTGCTGAAACGCCGGATCATGAACAGGGCGCATTCGTTCTGGAGCATGGGCTTCTTCGGCGCTGGCCTGTTCGGTGCAGCACTTGGGCATCTCGGTGTGTCGCCGCAACTGCACCTGGCTATTGTCGTGCCCATGGTCGCGATATCCATGGCGCTGTTTCTCGGCGGTTACCAGCCGGCACCGGCCCGTTTCGCCAGCACCGGCGACAAGGCGCCCACCTTCGCGCGGCCAACGCTGCCGATCCTCGTCCTGGTGGCGGTGACGCTTTCTGCGATGCTGATGGAGGGCGCCAGCATCGACTGGTCGGCGATCTACATGCGCACCGTGTTCGATGCCGGCCCGTTCGTTGCCGGTTTCACCGTGGCGCTGTTTGCGTTTTCGCAGGCGACCACGCGCTTCTTCGCCGACAGCTTCGTCGATCGGCACTCGCCGAGCGGCGTGGCACGGGTGCTGCTGGCCTGCATGGCGGCCGGCGTCTTCATGGTCTTCCTGTCGCCTTCGCCGCTGTTGTCCATGCTGGGTTTTGCTCTTCTAGGCATCGGCACGAGCGCGCTCTTCCCACTGGCGATCTCTGCGGCCGCGCAGCGGACGGACCGGCCGGCGGCAATCAATGTCGCGGCGCTGTCGCAGATCTCCTTCGTCGCCTTCCTGCTCGGGCCGCCGCTGCTCGGCTTCGTCTCGGACCATTGGGGCATCCGCTCGGCCTTCGGCATCGGCATTCCGTTCATTGCGCTCAGCCTGCTAACCGCCGGCGCGCTTGGCCGACGGGCGCCCTCGGAGAAGCCAGCGGCGACGTCCAACGAGGCCTCCGGCCTGGCGCGGCGGAAAATACCGGCGCGGACCGGCGAGGCCTGAGGAGCACGCGCCCTGTTGGCGACCTGGAATTGCCGCTGGCATTGACCAGGGCAATGTTTCAAGAAGGGATCACCGATACGTGATCGTCCTTTTACATGTCTTCCATCCGCCCCTTGATCCCGCTTCTTCTCGCCGCAGGCATCCTGCTCGGCGGCAATGGGCTGCAGAGCACGCTGATCGCGCTGCGCGGTGCGCAGGAAGGGTTTTCCGCCTCCGACATCGGCCTGATGGGCACCTTCTATTTCGCCGGTTTCCTGCTCGGCTGCCTGGCCATCACCCGCATCATGAAGGCGGTCGGCCATATCAGGGCGTTTTCGGCGCTAGCGGCGATCGCCTCGGTCGGCACCTTGCTGCTAGTGCTGGTCCTCGATCCGGTGATGTGGTGCGCGGTGCGCTTTGCCGGCGGCTTCTGCTTCGCCGGGCTGTTCACGATCGTGGAAAGCTGGCTCAATTCCGGCGTCAGCAACCACGACCGCGCCCGCGTACTGGCGATCTACCGGATGGTCGATACCGGTTCGGTGACCGGCGCCCAGTTCCTGATCCCGGTCTTCGGCGCCGGCGGCTTCACCATCTTCGCCATCATGTCGATCATGATCACGCTGTCGCTGGTGCCGGTTTCCCTCGGCGACCGATCCAACCCGACGCCACCGGAGGGGGTCAAGCTCGACCTGGCGCGCGTCTGGCGGATTTCACCGCTGGGCTGCTTCGGCTGCATCGCCGTGGGCGTCACCAACAGCGCGTTTCGCACGCTCTCACCTGTTTATGCCGAGCAGATCGGCATGTCGGTCGCCGATGTCGTCACCTTCGTCAGCGTCGGCATTTTCGGCGGCGCCATCATCCAGTATCCGCTGGGCTACCTCTCCGACCGCTGGGACCGGCGCCGGGTGCTGTTGATGACCACCTGCTGCGCGATGCTTTCGGCCCTAGCGCTGGTGTTCATCGCCGGCAGCAACCCCGCGCTCAACTTCGTCATCATCTTCATCTTCGGCTGTTTCGCCATGCCGCTCTATTCGCTGTCGGCGGCGCATTCCAACGACCGCGCCGACACTGGCGAGTTCGTGCTGATCAACGCGGCGCTGATGCTGTTCTACTCATTCGGCGCCATCGGCGGCCCTTTCGCCGCCTCGACCGCGATGCAGTATTTCGGGCCGAGCGCGCTGTTCGTGTTCAGCGCCATGGTCTACGCGATCTTCATCGCCGTCATCCTCTACCGCATGCAGGCACGGTCCGGCGTGCCAGCGGGCAAGCGCAGCCGTTTCACCGCATTGTTGCGCACTTCCACCGTTTTCGCACGGCTGGCCAGAAGAAACGGCGATCCGGACGGCCCGGAAAAGCCGTGACGAGGGTGCCACGGCTTGACGAAAGCCTTCCCGGCTGAAATCTAGGAAGACCCTACTCCTGCCAAAAGCGATTTGATGCACGTCATCACCACCCAGAAAGAACTCGAGACCGCTCTCGCCGCTTTCGAAAAGTCGGATTTCGTCACCGTCGACACCGAATTCATCCGCGAGACGACCTTCTGGCCAATCCTGTGCCTGATCCAGATGGCCGCGCCGGGCGTGACGGCGCTGATCGATCCCTTGTCATCGGACATCGACCTGAGGCCGTTCTTCAAGCTGATGGCCAACGAGGCGGTGGTCAAAGTCTTCCACGCCGCCAGGCAGGACATCGAAATCATCGTCCATCTCGGCGACCTGGTTCCGCATCCCGTCTTCGATACACAGGTCGCGGCGATGGTCTGCGGCTTCGGCGACAGCGTTTCCTATGATCAGCTGGTGCAGCGCATCACCGGCGCGCGGCTCGACAAGTCGTCGCGCTTCACCGACTGGCGCCACCGGCCGCTTTCCGACAAGCAGCTCGATTATGCGCTGGCCGACGTCACCCATCTGATCGAGGTCTATCAGCACCTCAACGCCGAACTGGCGCGGGAAAACCGCGCCCACTGGCTGAACGAGGAAATGGACGTGCTGACCTCGCGCGAGACCTACGATCCGCATCCCGAGGACGCCTGGAAGCGGCTGAAGATGCGGCTGCGCAAGCCGCAGGAACTGGCGATCGTGCAGGCCGTGGCGGCATGGCGCGAGCGCGAGGCCAGGGAACGCGACGTGCCGCGTGGCCGGGTGCTCAAGGACGACGCGATCTACGAGGTGGCGCAGCAGGCGCCGCGCGATGCGGCGGCCCTTGCCAAGCTGCGCACGACGCCGAAGGGCTGGGAGCGGTCATCGACGGCGACGGCGCTGCTCGGCGCCGTCAACACGGCGCTAGCCTTGCCCAAGGAGCAGATGCCGAAGCTGCCGAAGAGTTTCCAACCGCCCGAGGGATCGAGCGCTGCCGCGGAACTGTTGAAAGTGCTGCTCAGGATCATCGCCGAAAAGCAGGGCGTGGCTTCGAAAGTGCTGGCCTCCAGCGACGATATCGACCGTATCGCGGCCGAAGGCGAGGAGGCCGACGTGCCGGCCCTGCAAGGTTGGCGGCGCGCCGTGTTCGGCGAAGCGGCGCTGAAGCTGGTTCGCGGCGAGATCGGCATCAAGTTCGACAAGCGCAAGATCGCGGTCTTCGATTTGTAGGAATAGCGTACCCCCGCCCGCTCCGCTTTGCGGAGTGACCCTCCCACAAGGGAGAGGGTCAGACTGTTCAAACCACCCCAAGCAGGTGCAGCGCGCACCAGATCCAGCCCAGCAGGATAACCCCGGCACCTATAACGAAAGAGCGGTTGCGCAGCAGTAGGTTGTTGCTGGTCAGGTGAACCCAGGCGTGGACATAGCGCGAGGCGACGAAGATCCACATCAGCGCGAGCGTCAGATAGTTGACGCCGTTGGTGGCATGCAGCGTCAGGCACAGCACGTAGAACAGCACCGGCAGTTCGAACTGGTTGCTGAGATTGGCGGCGACCGTGGCGCTGGACGCCGGCTCGGTCGAGCGCATCTTGTATTGACCGACCTTGGCCTCTCCCGACTTGACCGCGCCATATCTGCGGCGGCCGAGGACACAGTAGACGATGTAGATCAGCAGCACGTGGGCCAGGACAGGCCAGAAGATCGTCGTCTGGTTCATGACACGCCCCCTGCCCGGTAAATGCCCGCTCTCCGGTCCGGCATCAAGCCTGATGTTTCTGGCTCGCCAGCCAGAAAGCGGCAATGACGATCACCGGGATGGCGAGAAGCGCGAATTTGGTGACGATGAGAGCCGAGGCGAAGGACAGCGAATCCGGGTTGGCCGACAGGAAATCGGACAGGAGACGCGCCACGGCGATGTTCTGGGCATAGTCGGCAAGCGTATAGGGCAGCACCAGGACCAGCGCGAAGATCGACTGCACCTGCGGCGGCAGCACGCGGAAATTCTTCAGGCGCCGGCCGATAGCCAGGATCAGGCTGACCAGCGTCAGCGACAGCAGCGCCGGAAACAGCAGATCGAAGGTCAGATAGTGCCAGACGAGAATGATCTCGCCGCCGCGCCGGCCGAGCGCCGTCAGCCAGGCCATGCCTTCGTCGGGCGTGAAGCCGAAAAAGCGCATGTCGAGCGAAGGCAAACCGCCGCTCAACTGACGGAAATAGAAGAATTCCAGCCCAGTCATGGCGATAAAAACCGCGCCCGACAGGAAACAGAGTGCCGCGGCATGACGCGACAGCCGCAGGACCGCCACCGTCAAGCTGCGCCAGGTTCCGGAAGGGTCAGACTCCTCCGGGATAGTTCGGGCTTTCGCGGGTAATCGTGACGTCATGGGCGTGGCTTTCACGAAGTCCGGCGTTGGATATGCGCACAAAGGTGGCGCGGTCGCGGAAATCGGCAAGGTCGCGGCCGCCTACATAACCCATAGCGGCTTTCAGCCCGCCTGCAAGCTGGTGCAGCACGCCAGACACAGGTCCTTTATAGGGAACCTGCCCTTCGATGCCTTCCGGCACCAGTTTCAGCGTGTCGCGCACCTCGGCCTGGAAGTAGCGATCGGCCGATCCGCGCGCCATGGCGCCGACCGAACCCATGCCGCGATAGGCCTTAAAGGAACGGCCCTGGTGCAGATAGACCTCGCCCGGGCTCTCGTCCGTCCCGGCCAGCAGCGAACCGATCATGGCGGCACTGGCGCCGGCGGCGAGCGCCTTGGCAAGATCGCCCGAATATTTGATGCCGCCATCGGCGATCACCGAAACGCCCGATTTATGCGCCGTCTCGACCGCCGACATGATGGCCGAGAGCTGCGGTACGCCGACGCCGGCCACGATACGGGTGGTGCAGATCGAGCCCGGGCCGATGCCGACCTTGACGGCGTCGGCGCCGGCATCGATCAGCGCCTGCGTGCCTTCCGCGGTGGCGACGTTGCCGGCCAGGATGCGCACCGAGTTGGAGAGCTTCTTCGCCCGCGTGACGGCGTCCAGCACGCGCTGCGAGTGGCCATGCGCGGTGTCGATCACCAGGAGGTCGACGCCGGCCTCGATGAGGCGTTCGGCGCGCTCGAAGCCATCGTCGCCGACGCTGGTGGCGGCGGCGGCGCGCAGGCGCCCCTGCGCATCCTTGGTGGCATGCGGGTTGAGCTGCGACTTCTCGATGTCCTTGACGGTGATCAACCCGACGCAATTGCCCGACTTGTCGACGACGACGAGCTTTTCGATCCGGTGCTGGTGCAGAAGCCGCTTGGCCTCGTCCTGGTCGACATTCTCCTTGACCGTGATCAGGTTCTCACGGGTCATCAACTCGTAGACCTTCTGCGCCGGATCGGAAGCAAAGCGCACGTCGCGGTTGGTCAGTATGCCGACCAGCCGCCCCGTCTTGTGACCGCCGGTGCCGCCATTCTCGACCACCGGAATGCCCGAGATCGAATAGGTGCGCATCAGCGACAGCGCATCGGCAAGGGTAGCATCGGGCCCGATGGTGACCGGGTTGACCACCATGCCGGATTCGAATTTCTTCACCTGCCGCACCTGCTCGGCCTGCTCGGCCGGCGAGAAATTGCGATGGATGACGCCGATGCCGCCGGCCTGGGCCATGGCGATGGCGAGACGCGCCTCGGTGACGGTGTCCATCGCGGCCGACAGGATCGGGACATTGAGGTCGATATCGCCGGCAATGCGGGTGCGGACATCGGTTTCGCCAGGCATGACCTCGGAATGACCCGGCTGCAGAAGCACGTCGTCAAAGGTCAGCGCCAGTGCGCCGGTGGACGTTTCGATGATTTTTGCCATGGCCAGTCCTTAGAATGCATGAAAGGCGCTGGACCGGAATGGACAGCGCCGACTCGTTATTCCCTTTCAGGATTGGCGCTGGCTGGTAACACGTCGTGGCGCCGATGAAAAGCCGATCGTTGCGCCCGGCGCGTCTATTCGGCGGACTCTCCCACGAGAGCATTCAGCAAGGCATGGCGCGGCGATGCGAAAGGATTGACGACAGTTACCCCTCCCCATGTGAAGCCGTCCTGCAGATCTTCCGAAAGCAGCAGCCGGCAACCGGCTTGCGAGGCGGCGGAGAGAATGACCGCATCCCAAATGCTGAAGCGATGGTCCGTCGCCAGATCAGCCGCCATCATCATCACGTCCTGCGTTGTCGCGGCAACCGCAAACGCATCGCGCCAGCTCAGAAGGGCATCCCGGGCCTCGACAGGCGGTCTTGCGGACTTGCGGACGAGAACATTGTACAATTCACCAAGGACCTGAACGGGAATAATGGCGGCCTCTTGCGGGACCTTGCGCATCAACTCGAGAACGGTGTCGCGCTTCTCTACACCGTTGACCCCTTCCGCATAGGCAAGGACATTGGTGTCGAGCGCGACCTTCACCGCTCGTCCTCGTAAAGCTCATCGCGGGTCCAGCGCCCAACATCAGTCGCAGGCTGGCGTTCGAGGCGCGACAGCAGCGCTGCGCGCGAGCGGGAGACCACCCCCTCTTGTTGATCCGCGGGCACGATCCGCGCCACGGGGCGTCCGTGACTGGTCACGACGTAGCTTTGTCCTTCGCGAACACCGCGCAGGATGAGCGAGAACTTGCGGTTGGCATCGGCTGCCGAAACGGCTTCTTCCATGATACGGCCTATATAGTAGTTATTATCACTACAATAATGAGGCGCACCGTTTTCCGCAAGCTTCTCATCGCCGCCCACCGCCCTGGAATGCGGCCGCCAGTCTCTCGGGCAGGCCAGGAGAGCCGTCGCCGTCTCGGCCCGGTCGCACAAAAGTGACAGCAAATTAACACGACATCGGTGTCCGGCCGTGATAACCGCCCCCTTGTATCGGCTTGCCCCCTTTCTAGACAAGAAGTGGGCCGGAAAGAAATCTGAAACGGCCACGCTCGTGAACCGCACCATCCCGCTCATACTGGCGGTCGCTCTTTTCATGGAAAACATGGATTCGACCGTGATCGCGACATCGCTGCCGGCGATCGCCATCGACATCCACACCAGCCCGATCGCACTCAAGCTGGCGCTGACGGCCTATCTGGTGTCGCTGGCGATCTTCATTCCGATCAGCGGCTGGATGGCCGACCGCTTCGGCGCCAAGAACGTCTTTCGTGCCGCGATCGCGGTGTTCATCGCCGGCTCGATCGCCTGCGCTCTCTCCGGTTCGCTGCCGGCCTTCGTGGTCTCGCGGTTCTTGCAAGGCATTGGCGGCGCCATGATGACGCCGGTCGGGCGCCTCGTGCTGGTACGCGCCACACCCAAGAGCGAACTGGTCGCCGCCATGTCGTGGCTGACCGTTCCCGCATTGGTCGGTCCGCTGGTCGGACCGCCGGTCGGCGGCTTCATCACCACCTACTTCACCTGGCACTGGATCTTCCTGATCAACGTGCCGATCGGCCTGATCGGCATCTGGCTCGCCACCCGCTTCCTGCCGGAAACCGAATCGATGGAAACGCCGCCACTCGATTTCATCGGTTTCGTGCTGAGCGGGCTGGCGGCATCCGGCGTCGTGTTCGGCCTCTCGGTGGTCAGCCTGCCCTATCTGCCGCCGGCGACCGGTTTCATCACCGTCGCTGTCGGCCTGTTGTCGGGCGCGCTCTACCTGATGCATGCGCGCCGCGCGAAAAACCCCTTGCTGGCGCTCGACCTGTTCCGCAACCAGGTGTTCCGCTCGTCGGTGCTTGGCGGTTCTCTGTTTCGCATCGGCATCGGTGCGGTGCCGTTCCTGCTGCCGCTGATGTTCCAGATCGGCTTCGGGCTGACGCCGTTCCAGTCCGGCATGATCACCTTCGTCTCGGCGATCGGCGCCATCGGCATGAAATTCGTCACCGCGCTGATCTTTCGCGTTGCCGGCTTCCGCCGCGTGCTGATCGTCGGCTCGCTGGTGGCGGCGGGGTCGATCGCCATCAACGGCCTGTTCACCCCCGACACGCCCTATCTGCTGATGCTGGCCATGCTGTTGGTCGGCGGCTTCATCCGCTCGATGTTCTTCACCGGCGTCAACGCCCTCGCCTATGCGGAGGTTTCGGCCGAGGATACCAGCAAGGCGACGCCGATCGCCGCCGTCTTCCAGCAATTGTCGATCGCGCTCGGTGTGGCGGTTGCGGGCGGCATCCTGGAAGTGTCTACGAGCATCCATGGCGGATCGCTGATGCTGGCCGATTTCCACCTCGCCTTTTTCATCGTCGCCGCGATTTCGGCCGCCGCGTCGCTGTCGTTCATGCGCCTGGCGCCCGATGCCGGCAACGCCGTCTCCGGCCATGGCCGGCTGACCACGCCCAAGACGCTGGAACCGGTGAGATCGCCGGGGGAGTGAATTTTTTGACCCCGGCGGGACAGCACCCCCCTCTGGCCTGCCGGCCATCTCCCCCGCAAGGAGGGAGATCGGATGTCGCCTCGGCCTTCGCCAATCACCAACATTGGAAGGCTGGCTAGGCGATGAAGCTGCCAATCTCCCCCCTTGCGGGGGAGATGTCCGGCAGGACAGAGGGGGGTGTGAAGGATCGCTACCAAGCGTCTTTCACACCCTGTCGTCTCGCCCCTTGAAGTCCTTCGCCAAGAGATAAAGCTCTACAGATTCATCGCGCGAGGCGGGTGGCTTGACGTGGTGCACCGACCGGAAATTCTTCTTGAGCATCGAGAGCAGCTCGTTCTCCGCGCCGCCCTGAAACGTCTTGGCGAGGAAATGTCCGCCCGGCTTCAGCACCGATAGCGCGAAATCGGCGGCCACCTCGCACAGATGCATGGTGCGGATATGGTCGGTCCGCTTGTGGCCGGTGGTAGGTGCGGCCATGTCGGACAGCACGACATCGGGGTCACCACCCAGCGCCTCGGCCAGCTTCTGCGGGGCTGCCGGATTGAGAAAATCCATCAGCAGCACCGGCGCGCCGGGCACGGCATCCATTTCCAGATAGTCGATGCCGATGACATGCGGGTTTTCCGCCGTCGATTTCGTCCGCGCGGCCGCCACCTGGCACCAGCCGCCGGGCGCGGCGCCAAGGTCGATCACCTTCATGCCGGGCTTGAGCAAGTGATGCTTGTCGTCGATCTCGATCAGCTTGTAGGCCGCGCGCGAGCGGTAGCCGTCGGCCTTCGACCGCTGGACATAGGGATCGTTGATGTGGCGCTGCAGCCAGCGGCGCGACGATTCCTTCAGGCCACTCTTCTTCTTGATTCGCGTCTTCAGCACGCGAATGCTGGCGGAGCCTGGTTTTTCCGGTTTCTTGGTCATTGGTTGATTTCTTGCTTGAGCATGTGCGTTTCGCGGAGGGCTTCCCCCATTCCGTCGCCGCTTCGCGGCGCCACCTTGTATCTACACGAGAGCGATTTCGTGGGATTGAAGCGATTGAGCCAAGGTCCGGGCGGCCGCCCGGACCTTGGCTTGGCGAAGTCGCCCGTACCACCTGAGGTTACAGCCGCGGGAGAGCTTGGGATCTTCGCCTTCGTCACGCACGACCGAACAGTCGCTTGGTTCCAACCGTACGCACAAGGCAGGTTACCGTGAACAAGATCATTTGTGGAGTTGATGTTTCGAAGGATTGGCTGGACGCGCATGTCTGGCCAGGCGGTGCGGCAGAGCGTTTCGCCAATGACGCGACGGGCATCGCAGCTCTTTGGCTGTTCTGCCGTGGCCACGGCGCAGCAATGGCGGTGATGGAGGCGTCGGGCGGCTATGAGAGGCTGGGGTTCATGCTTTTGTGGGCGCATGGCATGCCGTGCGGCGTGGTCAATGCCAAGAGCGTGCGTCGCTTCGCCGAGGCGATGGGTTATCTGGAAAAGACCGACCGGATCGACGCTGCTGTCATCGCCCATTACAGCGAAGTCAAGAAGACGGTCCCCACGCCACCGCCGAGCGCTGCCCAGCAGCGGCTCGCCGCACTGGTTGCGCGGCTTTGCCAGGTTGTCGGCGATGCGACCATCAACAAGCAGCGCAGAAGTGCCGCACGCGACGCCGAGACATGCGCCAGCATCGAGGCCATGCTGGCCTTCCTCAAGCGCGAGCAACGACGGCTGGAAGGCGAGATTGCCTCGATGATCGACGACGATCCGCTGTGGGCCAGGCTGGAGCGGGCCTTCCGTTCGCTCAAGGGGGTGGCCGGGCGCACCGTCGCCCGCCTGATGGCCGAACTGCCTGAGATCGGCCTCATCTCCAACAAAGCCATCGCTAAGCTGGCAGGCCTCGCCCCCATCGCAGATGACAGCGGCAGGCGGGCCGGCAACAGGCATGTGCGCGGCGGACGCGCCGGGCCGCGAGGCATCCTCTTCATCGTCGCGGCCATCGTGGCCAAGTTCGATCCCCATCTCAAAGCGTTCGCTCAGCGGTTGCAACAGGCCGGAAAGTCCAAAATGCTCATCCGCATCGCACTCGCCCGAAAACTCCTCGTCATCCTCAATGCAAAAGCACGCGATGCGCGAGCCGAGTTCGCAAATGCAACTTGACACCCCAGACAGTCGCTCTCCCCCCTCCGGAGGGAGAGGAAAGGCGCCAGCCGGCGCACGCTCGCGCCTTTCCTCTCCCCCGTCGACCGGGGGAGAGGTGTCGAGCGAAGCTCGACGGAGTGGGGGTCGACTGCTCATTGCTGACGAGGTCCTTAGATTCGGGATCATGCCCTGCCCCACCCATCGTTGCGCCAGACGCCGTCATCCGCCATCAGCTCGCTTAATATGCCCTCGCGCAGCCCGCGGTCGGCGACGCGCAGCCGCTCGGATGGCCACACCGCACGGATGGCTTCCAATATAGCACAGCCGGCCAGCACCAG
This sequence comes from Mesorhizobium opportunistum WSM2075, assembly GCF_000176035.2. NCBI lineage: Bacteria > Pseudomonadati > Pseudomonadota > Alphaproteobacteria > Hyphomicrobiales > Phyllobacteriaceae > Mesorhizobium > Mesorhizobium opportunistum. The sequence continues at coordinate 5,086,750 of NC_015675.1, forward strand.
ATCGGCGCGATCGGCGCCGATGCACGGGTTGGCGCAGCGCTGCTGGAAATCCCAGCCGACCAGCTTCTCGACCATGCGATCGACGCTGTCGCGGTCCATCCATAGCCCGTCGACACGGCGACGGTCGTAGCGCTCGAGATCGAGGTGGACGCCGGCGAGCGTCGTCACCGTGCCGGATGTGCCGAGCAGATGGAAATTCGGGCTGGCCTTGAGATGGCTCAACCGGTCGCGACCGTCGAACGAGGCCAGCCTGCCGGCGACGTCATCGACCATGGCGGTGAAAATCTCGCGCGTCACGGTGCGGCCGCCGAAACGTTCGGCCAACGAGACGACGCCGACCGGCAGCGACGTCCAGGACACGATGTGGTTGGCGAGCCGCGGCGAACGGCGGCCGGTGAGGTCGATCAACGCAATCTCCGAAGAACCGCCGCCGATATCGAACAGGACGACGCCCTGCGTGTCGCGTTCGACCAGCGAACCGCAGCCGGAAACCGCCAGCCGCGCTTCGGTCTGGCGGTCGATGATCTCGAGCTTCAGCCCGGCCTCGCGCTCGACGCGTTCGAGGAATTCGACCCCGTTCTCGGCCGAGCGGCAGGCTTCGGTGGCGATCAGCCTGGCCTTCCTGATCTTGCGGCCGCGCAATTTGTCGCCGCAGACTTTCAGCGCCTCGACGGCGCGGTCCATCGCCGGCTGGCCGAGCCGGCCATTGGCGGTCAGCCCCTCGCCCAGCCTGACGATGCGCGAAAAGGCATCGATGACGCGGAACTGGCCGTGACGCGTCGGCACCGCGACCAGCAGCCGGCAATTGTTGGTGCCGAGGTCGAGGGCCGCGAAAACGGGAAGCTCGTGCACCGGAGGCCGACGGGTACCCTGTTCGGGGCGTGGTGTTGGAACGACCGATGCGATCGCCGCAGCCGCCGACGGAATAGGCGCCACTGCCAGGACCGCGGCCGTTCCCGGCACCGGTGACCGATTGTCCTGCGGACGCGCTTCATCGCGCGCGAAAACCTTGCGCCCGCGCCTTCGCTTGCGCCGCTTCTTGGGTTTGCCCTTCTGGTTATGGGTCGCGTCGCCCGCCTGCCCGTCGGCGGAGCGAGGCTCCGTCGGGCGGCGTTGCTGCCAACCGGCCGTCCCCGAGCCCGATGGCCCTGGGGAAGCGCTGGACGCGCCCACCTCCGGCGCGCCTGCGCCGGTGTCGCGGTCTTCCACTGTCGTTCCTTCCGGCGCCGCGCGAACCGGTGACGGACGCAGCAGGCGCTTTGGCATGTTTCAAGTTGCCGCCAGACTAACAGTGCCGCGCCCGATCACCAAGAGCCGGTTGCTGAATTTTGCCGGCTGGCCGCGCGGCCGCCCGCGCGACAAGTGTTCGCGGTTGAATAGCCGGCTTCAATGAGGCATTTCTGAAATGGATTGAGGTCACCGGGCAGCCGGCCTCCCACCATCAGGCAAAAAGGAAGCGGAAACGCAACGCATGGCAGTCAGGCAATGAACTGGAGACGCTATTTCTGGCCGGTCGTCGGCATCGCCGCGGTGATCTTCTCACTGCTGCTGCTCTGGCACGAACTGCGCGGCATTTCGCTCGACGATGTCTGGGAGGGTCTCGCGGCCATCCCAACCCGCGGCTGGGTCCTGGCGGCCGTGAGTTCGGTCATCGCCTATGCCTCGCTCGCCGGCTACGACCACATCGCCCTGCTTCATATCGGTAAAAAAGTGTCGTGGCTGTTCGTGACGCTCTGTTCCTTCACCACCTACGCCCTGTCGCACAACATCGGCGGCTCGGTGTTCTCCGGCGCCGTCATCCGCTACCGCGCCTACGGCACCAGGGGCCTGAACGGCCAGGATGTCGGCGTGCTGGTGGCGATCTGCTGGATCACCTTCGTGCTGTCGACCATCCTCGTCTCCGGCCTCGTGCTGGTCTTCGAGCCGCAGGTTCTCGACCGGTTCTCCGGCATTGCCCATCACGGCCTGTCGGAAGCGGCGGGCATCGCCATGCTGATCCTCGTCGCCGCCTACATATTCGGCAGCTGGCTGCACCTGCGCCCGCTGAAGATCGCCAGCTTTCAGGTGCATTATCCAGCACTGCCGATCGTCGCCAGGCAATTGCTGGTCGGCCCGATCGAACTCCTGGCGGCGACCGCGATCATCTTCTTCGCCCTGCCCGAGACCCACAATCCCGGCTATTTCGTCGTGCTCGGCGTGTTCCTCGTCTCGTTCTCGATCGCCCAGATCTCGCACGCACCGGGCGGCCTCGGCGTGTTCGAGGTGGTGTTCCTGGCCGGGCTTTCGGACATGGACCCGGTCGGGGTGCTGGCGGCGCTGCTGGTGTTCCGGCTGTTTTATCTCATCATCCCGCTGATTCTCGGGCTTGGCGTCGTGCTGTTCTTCGAACGCTCGCAGTTCAGCCGGACGGAGAGCTGAGACGCGTTCGGCGGCCTTCTCCCCGTTCACGGGGAGTTGAGGAGCGGTCCGCAAAGCGGACGAAAAGCCAACTGCTTGGCTTTTCGTCCGACGAACGCCGGCAGGCGGATGAGGGGCAGCGCAAACTTGTGCGATTGGCCGATTTGAGCCGCAGAGCAGGCTTGACTATTTTCCGCTGGCGGCTACAAGGCAGCGCTCAAGCGGCTCAGCCGTTCGGCCCGCGCGGTCCATGACCACGCCTGCTGGGGAATAGGTTAACGGTAGACCCACGGACTCTGACTCCGTTAGTCCTGGTTCGAATCCAGGTTCCCCAGCCAACTCTCTTTCTTCGTTGTTTTTCAATGAGTTAAGCAATGTTAGCGCACATGAAGTGTTACACCTTTGTGGATGCTCCACATGGTCATTTAGAGTCCTAGCGGCAGAGTTCCGATAAGTTGGCCGGTAAGACCGACAAGAACCCACTTAAGTCCCTTCCCCGACAAATCGCGCGCCTCACCATTTTCCACCAGATCCTCCAAGAATCCATGGATAGAGGCGCCCAGACGCTTTACGGCGATCGGATCAAGCAGGCCGTTCGGATCAATAATATCTAGATCGGCGCCAACTACGCTGCCGGCTGGCCCTGTGACCTGCCTCTTTATTGCCCATGCCTCCCGGCGAGATTCCAGCCGCAGCGCCGATTGCGCCAGCCGATAAGTCCAATCGAAAATCTTGTGTTCGTTCCGACGCCTGTCGGCGGTGAGTTTCTCGAATTTGGCTTGAATCTTCTCTGCCCTGCGAACGTTTCTAACACCCACTTTGTCGGCCAACCGGGTCAGTCCGCGCCCGAACATGAAGGGCCACTCTTTGGTGAGCAAAAGAACCCCGTAGAAGTCGCAACATAGCCCCGCAACTCCCACCCAATGCTGGACGGATGACATTTCCATTCCTCCCCCAAAACGCTATTTTTGATTTCCTGCGTGGTTACCAGCGCCGTAGGCCACCTATGGAGAACACGCCAGCAGGAACCGCGTTGCAAGGCCAGACAGCGAATACGCCGGCTGAATTGTCGGGTTTCGCTGAATCATTGGCCAATTGGGACGGACGCTTGTGATAAGGCTTTGAAGGGTGCTTTTCTTCTCGATGGCGGCGCCCGCCTGATCGTTCATCGCTCGTAGATATGCACGCAACCGCCTATCGTCAGCTACGAGTTCATTCTCCCTCCCGGTTTTTTTCTTGATGCCGACCTGGATAAGATTTTCTGGGATCGTGTATTCCGGAGAGTAAATCAATCCGATTCTAAGCAAATTGCTTATGGAATAGGAAATATTTTCTACACTAAATCCTTTGAACTGACCCTGATGCTCACCATCAGCCCAATCTGAGAACTCCTTTTCGATTTCATCAATCATGAGATCAAAACTCTTACCTCCCTTCATCTGCTTATTAACGTGAGCATCGTTCAATATTTCTCTACGCTTCGCAAATAATGCATCTCTTTTACTATTAAAGTCCATTATATACTTTAAGATCGCCGCATCTAGCCCGCTTAAATTTCCAAGAATCCTAGAGAACGATGGATCAATATACTTGTCATTGGTCGGATTCATAGCGTTTGCGAGCAAAGCCGACCACATTTCTGTGAGGGAGATATCCTCTTGCTTAGAGCACCCATCGAAGATCGCATAAAGCTCCCCCATCGGCAGGGATTTCGCATTCTCGATAGGGATGCCGGCCGCCTCCAAATGTTCCTTTGTCTTGATGAGGGTTGTGATGAGTCGCCGCGTTCTCCATTGCTTCACGTCGTCGCCAAACCATCCGCCAAATACATCCCCTAGAACGCCTGAAATGCCATCCAGCGTTGTGTTCATCGCCCTTTCTGCCACGCGAGCCGCTGCGGCCTCCATCTCGCTTTTTATCAGCGTTATTTCCGGAGCAGGCGTTAGGTCGGTTCCCATCAAAAGCAGCCCTCTTCCCATTTGTCCCGCAGCAGAACATAAGGTTGTTCTGGTCACATGCAAATAGAACCCACTTCTGATAGCAAGACAGAGAAGCCGATGAGCAACAATCCGGGAAAAAAGGGCAAACCGGCCCCTTGGGAAAAGCGTTCCGCCGAGCACCGCGAACACGTGCTTCAAGAATACCGGCTCGCCAACCATGCTGCTTATGCCGAATGGTCCGAGCGACGACATGAAGCGGCAAAATCCTTCAGGCATGAAACTGGAGCCGACGACCTTTCGAACCGTGACATCTTTAAAGCGATGAAAGCTGCAGACGTGCGCTTGCGGGCATGGGAGAAGAATAATCCCAACCCGATGTCGTGGGACGATTACAAGCGACTGGAAGCAGAATTCGCGGCGCAATACGTGAAGAGGGACTTCTCATAGAGCAAGCCTTCCTTAACCGCGCCGCTAACGTCACCCCCTCTAGTTTCAAGCCGTGTGGAGTCTTTTGCCTTCGCGCTGCGGAGATTCATACATGCGCCGGACCGTGCTTTTACTCTCTGTTCTATTCTCGACGCCTGGCCTGGTTTCAGCCAGCGCCGAAGAAAAATGGCCGTCCATCATCTACTTCGGCGAGAAGACCAATGAACGGGTTACCGGACCGCTGTATTGGGATGGCCAAGCCGGGCTGCTTGCACAACAGCGGCTGCGCGAGCAAAGCGGAAGCGCCGCGACTGGCTACGGTGCCATAAGTGAGATAACGGGCAATCCTAGAACCACACGCGTGGCCGGCTACACGAAGGCCAACGGAACGCGGGTCACACCCTACTACAGGAGCCGGCGGTAAGCGGAAGAGCGCGGTATGATCCGCGCCCTTCGCATGTGTGCCATTATCTAGCTGACCGTTGCGTAGCCGTGATCCTGTGGCCACTTTCGAGGCCGTTGGGGGAAGAGGAATTATTTCCTATTGCCAGCCTTATCGGCCGGGCTCATCCCAATGTGGCTTATGTGCCTCTGCTTGGAGCAGTGGGAGTATCCGTTGGGCTTCGGTTACGAGGGCCTGAATGTTAAATTCCTCTCCCCAGAATATGACGTCCGTCGTTTGCGGATCGAACATTCGGAACATGTCCGTTGGCTCCATCCCAACGATGGCACTGTTTTTAGGCCCGATGATCTTATCAGCATGATTGTGCGACTTAGATTCGGCCCACCACCTGTCTATGCGCTCGTCCATGTGCTCAAAATTGTTTCGCATATTGACGTCCCGGAGCGGCGAGTCATCGGCAATGCCAATGCTTTGGCGGAGTCGCTCGCGTTGGTTGGCGAGTTTTCCCTTCTGCCCCCACAACATTTTAGAGATGTTCGCGCCAGCATTAAGCAGGTTTTGCACCGCGTATAAAACGTGGTCGATGTTATGTGAGGCTAGGCCCGCGTTTATCTCGTTGGCTGCGGTGAGGAGGAACTTACATTGATCCAAGACCTGCCGCTGAAAGACGCGAAGATGAAACGTTTCCATTTGGAATCCTAAAATCACCGGCTAAACACGCGTTCAAAGCACGTATTGTGAGCGCAAAACCAAAGCGCGTCTACTCGGGCCTTCGGCCCTCCCTGCGCGGCCTTCGGCCTTGCTCGCGCTTCGCGCGACCTCTTTGGTCTTTTCGAACCGGGTCTTGTTTCCTTCCCGCTTGCTTTTCTCGTCGCCCAATCCCTGCAGTATATGACTTTCCCCCTGTCCTAAAAGTCAGCACTTAAATGATGACACTTAGGACAGGGGAAGCGATCCCTCAAATCAGAAATGAAGCGCCGATAACGTCGCGACCAAGCACATGACGATGAAGACACCGCCGGTCGTTTCACGGCAGGACTGGGAAGCCGCACGCGAAAAGATGCTGGTGAAGGAAAAGGCGACGCTTCACAGACCGAGTGTCTGACTGGCGCCCAGATGCACGAAAACTGCCGAAGGTGCCATCGTCTCATGCATGGCAGATTGACGGGTGGCCTCGACCAAGACGGCCGCTGCCCGTTCAACCCGGTCGGCCGCATGGTCGACCTGGTCGAGCTTCTTCGCCAGCCGGCCGTGCAGCTTCGAAAGCCGTGTTGCATGATGGGCGGCGCTTCGCTTTCGGCCGTCCAGATTGAGCGGTTCAAAAAACATGGGGACCTCACTGTGCGCAACGAATCCTTACGCCGGCTTCTCACGGTTTGCGATTCCTTCAAAAGGACGAGGCCCTATCCCTTTGATCCGACCCGGCTCCCTCCTCAGAGGCAAATAACGCGTTGGTCATGGCAGTCGCTGCCGGGCTAAGCTCCGCAAAGGTTTTTTGCATTGGGCTCCATAATGGTCACTGACAGCCAGTACATTCTCGAAAGCATCAGCCAGGGCTGTGCGGTGCTTGACGATGGCGAATTCCTCATCGACAGGCTGGTGAAGTATGTCGGCAACGGAAGGATCCGTTGGCACGTCGAGTTTCGCGGGCACCGGATCGAGTTCACGACCGGCCAGCTCAAGAAGCAGCCTACTTTCCGCAGGAAGATACTCGAACAGGCTGGTGTGCTGCCGCCCCAGCGTGCCGGGACCAATTACAGGCGATGGGCACTCGACCTGAGGAAGAATGCCATCGAGCTTCCCTGGCGCGATAGGCCTGTCGATGCCGGTTTTGCCATCGACAGGCTCGCTAGCCATGGCGATGGCCGCTGGACGGTTGAATACCAGGGCAAGGTCATCAAGTTCACGACGACCAAGCTCCGCCGGCAAACCAGTTTCCGCAAGAGGATGCTGCTCAAGGCCAAGGTGCTGCCGCCGCAGCTGGATCCAGTTGCCTATCGGAAATGGATGGACTGGCTCATTCAAAACGCCACCGAGGCTACCCCGCAGGCCGACGATGCCTTGATTTCAGAGAAAAGCTGGCTCGACGACCTGCCAGAGCTGGCCGGATGGCAAAATGAAGCGGTGCCCGAAGGGACCGACTAAGGGCGGCGGTAATACCTGGAACAGCCGATCAAACTTGAATGGAAGACATGGACCGCTTCAATCTCGGCACCTACCGCCGCCCCATCTCTACCCGCTCGACTGAAACCCAGCGCTGGTTCGATGTCGGGCTGAACTGGTGCTACGGCTTCAATCATGAGGAAGGCATCAAGTGTTTTGAGAAGGCGCTGGAAACGGATCCGGACTGTCCGATGGTGCATTGGGGCATCGCCTATGCCGCCGGGCCTTTCTACAACCTGACCTGGAAGGAGCATGGCGAGGCCGAGGCAAACAGCGCGACGAAGCGCTGCTTCGAGCATGTGCAACAGGCGCACGCCAATGCGGCTGCCGCCAGCGAGATCGAACGGGCCTTGATCGAGGCGCTGGCCGCTCGCTTCCAGAAGCCACAGAAGGTGAGCCCACAGGAATTCGAGCAGTGGGACGATGCCTATGCCGCCGCGATGCGGCTGGTCTACCAGGATTTTCCTGATGACCATGACGTGATGGCACTGCTGGTCGAGGCGCTGATGATGCGCACGGTGCGGCGGCTGTGGAACCTCAAGACCGGTGCGCCGGCGCCGAACTCGGACGTGCTTGAAGCCCTGGAGGTCTGCGAGCGGTCAATCCGGTTGGCAGACCGGGCCGGCGTCGCCCAGCATCCGGCGATCGTCCACCTGCACATCCATCTCTTGGAAATGTCCACCATGCCGGAACGCGGCATGCGCTCGGCGGACCTGCTCGGGCAGATGTGTCCCGATGCCGGGCACATGAACCACATGCCCGGCCATATCTATGTGCTGTGCGGCGAATACGAGAAGGCGAAACTCGCCAGCGAAAAGGCGGTGCGCGCCAACGACCTCTATCTCGCCTATGCCAACGAGCCGACCTACTATCTGCTCGGCTGCTGCCACGATCTGCACCTGATGATGTTCACCTGCATGCTGTCAGGCCAATACCGGCCGGCGCTGTGGGCCGCCGACAAGGTGCGAAGCCTGGTCGTGCGCGACGTGGTCGCCATCCAGGATCGTCCCAAGCTCACGCAAACAGTGGAAGGCTATCACGCGATGAAGTCGCATGTGCTCGTGCGCTTCGGCCGCTGGCAGGAGATCATCGACGAACCGGTGACGGCGGAGCCCGGCCTCTATGTACTGACGGCGGCCATGCAGCACTACGCCAAGGGCGTCGCGCACGCGACGCTGAGGCAATTCGCCGAGGCCGAGCGCGAGCGTGAGCGGTTCCACCGGCATGTGGAAAGCATTGCGCCGGAGCGGCGTTTTCTCAGCAATCCCACCCGTGCCTCGCTCGCGGTCGGGGCTGCCTTGCTCGATGGCGAGCTTGCCTATCACCAGGGCCGGCACGACGAGGCTTATGGCCATCTGCGGCAAGCGGTCGAGCTGGACGACAACCTCTCCTACACCGAGCCATGGGCGTGGATGCACCCGCCGCGCCATGCACTGGCCGCCCTGCTGCTCGACCAGGGCCACGCCGAGGAGGCCGAGCAGGTCTACCGCGACGATCTCGGCCTCAGCGGCACGGTGCAGCGCTGCGCCCAGCACCCGAACAATGTCTGGGCACTGCACGGGCTGGTGGAATGCCTGACACGGCGTGGCGAGAGCGACGAATTGCAGGCGCTGCAGGCACGTCTTGCCGTGGCGTCGGCCAAGGCGGACGTGCCGATCACCTCGTCCTGCCTATGCAGGACGAGCGTGCAAGCGGATCATTGCTGCTGTCATTGAAGCTGTCGCGGAAGTGGGCCGTCGCGCTGACGCGAACGGCACCTTCCGCTACGAGAAGATCTCCGCCAACTCGTCGACGCTGACGCCTTCCTTGACCTGGCGCAGTTCGACATAGCTGACAGCCGTGGCGACGGAGATCACCATCGACACGATGGTCTGCACCAGGGCGCCCAAGACCGCAGCGGCAATTCCGTGGAAGAGATAGATGACCACCGCGCTCATCGACTGGATGACAAGTGCTATGATCATCAGGATCAGGAAAAGCCCGAACAGGGCCCAGCGGCTGCCCTTCGTCAGCGCGCGGCTGCGCGACATCGAGCCGAACACGCCGAGCCGCTCCTGGATAAGCACCGGTATCGACACCGACCAGCCGAGCCAGAGGATGATGCCGGGCACCACCAAAGCAATCGAGGCAACGCCAACGCCAAGCCCGACAAGCAGGCCAATCCCGAGCGTCGGCAACAAATTGCGGATCGCCACCCGGATGCAGTCGCCAAAGCTCGGCCTCTTGCCGTTCAGATCTTCGATCGCCGCTCGAACAAGACTGGACTGCAACAGAAGCGAAAGACCGACATAGAGTATTCCAAACACCGCGAAGCCGACGAAATAGCCGAATGTGTAATTCGCGGTCGCCACGGCAAGACCAGCCGGATCTCCAACTGCAGGGGCAGCTGGTCGCGCAAGCTGCGAGACAAGATTCGGCAATCCTGAAAATACGGCGGCAAGGCCAATGCAGAGCCCGATGTTGCGGCCGATAACAGCAAATGTGTTGTTGAACACCCTGCCGATATCGAATTTCTCCCGCCGTGCCAATGTGGTTGAAGTCATGACGTCGTCCCCTCCTCACCGGGCCATGCCAAGCGGTGTTCCCGACTGCTAATCTGTCAGTATTGATAACCGACGTCCAATCACTTGCAATTGCCGTGCAGCATTGCCAGTGTTGGCGACGAACCGCGGGTTGCAGGGAGCGAGCGGGTGACAGTCGCACAGCCGGACACGGCGGACGCCGAAGGGCTGGCAAATCTGCACACGCAGCTGCTGGCGGACCACTCCATCCAATTCGATCTGCCGAGCCTGGTGCCATCAGAACCGCCGGCATGGCTGAAGCCCGTGCTGGAGATGCTGGCGCGGATGGGCCCCTACATGATCTACATGTTCTGGGGCGCGGTGATTATCGGCGTGGCGGTCATCGTCCTTCTGGTCGCACTCGAAGCGAAGGGGGTGGCCTGGCGCCTGCCTTGGCGGCGCACCCGCAAGGAAGCGGAGACGCAGGACGACTGGCGCCCGGATTCCAGCGCGGCGCAGATCCTGCTTTCCGAGGCTGACGCGCTCGCAGCGCGCGGCGCGTTCGACGAGGCGGTGCATCTCCTGCTTCGGCGCAGCGTCGCCGACATCGCCGGACGGCTGCCCGACTTCCTGCGCCCATCGCTGACGTCGCGCGACATCGCAACTGCACCATCGCTTCCGTCGCGGGCGCGCCAGGCGTTCAGCGAGATCGCGCGCATCGTCGAGGCGGCGCTCTTTGCCCGCCGGCCGGTCGGCGCCGAAGGCTGGCAGCGGGCGCGCGGCGCCTATGAGCGATTTGCCTTCAGGGATGCCTGGACATGAGCGCGCCGGCTGCCGAGACAGCGCAGGAACCGTTCAGCCGCAGAACCCTGTTTTGGGGCATTTTTGCCAGCCTGCTGGCCGCGGCCGCATTCTTTCTCCTGTCCACCTATGCCCCGGATTTCCGCCAGCCCGGCGGCGGCGCCACCCCGCTCTCTAAGGGCGGCTCGGGCTATGCCGGCATCGTCAAATGGCTGCAATTGACGGGAACGCCGGCACCCATGGCGCGAAACCAGAAAGATATCAGCACAGGCATATTGTCCGGGTTCCTGCTGATCGTCACCATCTCGCCAGACAGCGACCCCGCCGCGCTCGACCGCATCGTCAGGCTTCGCGCGAACAAGCCGACGCTGTTCGTGCTGCCGAAATGGCTGACCCTGCCGCTCGAGGGGCGCCAGGAGTTTGAGATGAAGATCGAACGGCTGCCCGATACGGTGGTCAACGACTGGCTCGGCCACATCGTCAAGGCAAGGCTCGGTATCGGCAACAGCACTGTCGGGCAGATCGACGTGCAGGGTCATATGGTCGTCGCGCCCGATCAACTGCAATGGATTGCCGACGACCAGCCGCTGATCGCGGCAGGCAACGGCAAGGCAGTGCTCTCCGAAGTCAAGGACCAGCCATTCTATATCCTGACCGATCCGGACCTGATCAACAATGCCGCGTTGAAGGACTTCACCAAAGCCCAGGCGGCGCTCGACCTCATCGCTTCACTCGAACCGGCCAAGGGCGCCGTGATCTTCGATCTGACGCTGCACGGTGCCGGCCAGAGATACGATCTTGCCAAATTGCTGGTCGAGCCGCCGTTCCTGGCGCTGACGCTGTCGGTGCTGGCGGCGGCCGCCCTTGCCTTCCTGCATGGTCTCGGTCGGTTCGGTCCGCCACGGGCCGAGGGCCGGGCGATCGCCTTCGGCAAGCGGGCGCTGGTCGACACCACGGCGATGCTGCTCAGGCGCGCCGGGCGGTTGCAGGAGCTCGGCGACCGTTATGCGGTGCTGATGCGTGCGCGTGCCGCAGCATTGCTCGGCGCGCCGCAAGGCTTGCCAGGCGAAGCGCTCGACCGCTGGCTCGATTCCCGCGACCACGGCGAAACCCGAGGCTTCAGCCGTCGCTTCAAGGCCGCGAACGAAGCCAGGAATTTGGCTCAAATGCATGAAGCAGCGCAGGAGCTGCATGACTGGACGACAAGGAGGCTCGGTGAACGTCGATGATGTGAAGGCCCTGGCGACCGCGATCAGGGAAGAAGTGGCGAAGGCGATCACCGGACAGCGCGACACGGTCGATCTGATGCTGACGGCATTGTTCGCCGGCGGGCACATATTGCTCGAGGGCCCGCCAGGCACGGCCAAGACCATGACCGCGCGCTGCTTCGCGCAGGCGCTCGGCGTCGTCTACGGGCGCATCCAGTTCACGCCTGACCTGATGCCGGGCGACATCGTCGGCTCGAACATCTACAATTTCCAGACCGGGCAGTTCACGCTGACGCGCGGCCCGATCTTTTGCGACCTCCTGCTTGCCGACGAGATCAACCGCACGCCGCCGAAGACGCAGGCGGCGCTGCTGGAAGCCATGCAGGAACACGCCGTCACCTTCGACGGCACAACGCATGCGCTCAGCCATAACTTCATGGTGGTGGCGACACAGAACCCGATCGAGCATCAGGGTGTCTATCCGCTTCCCGAAGCCCAACTCGACCGCTTCCTGTTCAAGCACAAGGTGAGCTATCCCGACGCGCGGGAGGAACGCGCCATCATCGTCCATCATGGCGGCGGCTCCGCTTCCCACGACATCAAGCAATATGGCATCACGGCGCAGGCCGACCGAAAGACGCTGGAGAAGGCGCTCGCCACCGTCGGCGACGTCATGCTGGTCGACGATGTCGTGGGTTACATCGCCGCCCTCGTGCGCGGCACGCGAGAGAGCCCCGATTTGGAGGTTGGCGCAAGCCCGCGCGCGGGCGCCATGCTGGCGCGCGCCGCACGCGCCAGGGCAGCGCTCGACGGCCGCGCCTATGTCATCCCCGACGATGTCAAGGCGCTGGCGGTGCCGGCATTGCGCCACCGCGTCATCCTGTCGCCGGCGGCGCAGATCGACGGGCGGCTGGTGGAGCAGATCGTGTCCGATCTTGTCGACCAGACGGAAGCACCGCGTTGATCTATCCGAGCGGCCGTGCGGTCTGGGCAGCGGCGGCGGGCGCCATCCCCGCCTTCCTGATCGCGCTTGCGCTGCCCTCTTTCTGGTATCTCGGCCTGCTGTGGATCTGCATCCTGCTTGCATTCCTGGCGGTCGACGCGGCTGCCGGGCGTGGGCGTGCAGCGCTCACCGCCAGCCTTTCCGCCCCACCGCAAGTCGGCGTCGGCGGCCGTTTCACCCTTCATGTCGCGGCCAGCCTCGGCGGGCGGCCGCGCGCGCTGCAGGCGCGGGTCGGCCATGATCAGCGGCTGGCGCCAGTGGCCGGCACCGGCGGCGCGCTGCCGGCCAATGGCGGCACGCTCGACCTCGAATTCGATGCGCTCAGGCGCGGCATCGCCGGCTTCGACCGGCTGTGGCTGCGCTGGCGCGGCCCGTTCGGACTGATCTGGAACCAGGTGGTCCTGCCGATGGACCGGAAAGTCGCGGTGCTGCCCGATGTCAGCAGTGCCCGCGACGAGGCGATCACATTGCTGCAGCGCTCCGCGCTGGCCGACGGCCATGCGCAAAGGCGGGCCGGCCAGGGCCGCGAGTTCGAAGCGCTGAAGGACTATCAGCCCGGCATGGGCCGTCGGATGATCGACTGGAAGCGCAGCGCGCGCCACGGCAAGCTTCTGGCGCGCGAATTTCGCATCGAGGAGAACAACAACATCGTGCTGGCGATCGACTGCGGACGGCTGATGTGCGAGCCGGTGGACGGCGTGCCGAAAGTCGACCGGGCGGTCACGGCAGCGCTGTTGTCGGCCTTCATCGCGCTCAAGGGCGGCGACCTCGTCAGCCTGTTCTCCTTCGACGCCAGGCCGCGCGTGTCGAGCGGCGCGGTGCGCGGCTCGCCGAGTTTCACGATGATCCAGAAGCGCGCCGCCGAGATCGACTATTCCAGCGAGGAGACCAATTTCACCCTGGCGCTGACGACATTGGCGGCCAAGCTCGACAGGCGCTCGCTGGTCATCATCTTCACAGATTTCGTCGATCCGATCAGCGCCGAGCTGATGCTGCGCACCGTCGGCCGGCTGACCGAGCGGCATCTGGTGCTGTTCATGCTGATGAAGGACGCCGAGCTGGAGGCGCTGGCCGACATGGCACCCGCCACGCCGGAGGATGTAGCCCGTGCGGTCACCGCCGGCGGCCTGCTTCGGCAACGCCAGGTGGTGATCGGCCGGCTGCGGCTGCTCGGCGCGCATGTGATCGAGGCCGACCACCAGCGGCTCGGCCCGGCGCTGGTCGAGCGCTATATTCAGCTCAAGGAGGAGAACCTTCTATGACGCTGCCCGCTGGCACCGATGCGGTACGCCAATCGCTGGCGAGCTTCCGTCAGGAGCGCGAGGCCGACTGGAAGGCATTCGAGGCGCTGCTTGCGCGCGTCGAGAAACGCGCCCCGCGCACGCTTTCGGAAGATGAGCTGCTGTCGCTGCCGCTGCTCTACCGTTCGGCGCTTTCTTCGCTGTCGGTCGCCCGCGCGACATCGCTGGACAGCGCGCTGATCGCCTATCTCGAGGCGCTGTGCCTGCGCGGCTATTTCTATCTCTATGGCGCGAAACGGGGCTTGCGGCAGCGCGTCGGCGATTTTTTCCTGCGCGATTGGCCGGCGGCGATCCGCGATCTGTGGCGCGAGACCTCGGTCTCGGTCGGACTGACCCTTGTCGGCGCCATTGCCGGCTACTGGCTGGTCGCCTCCGACAACCGCTGGTACGACGCCATCATCGCGCCCAGCCTTGCCGGCGGCCGCAATCCGGATTCGTCGGTCGAGGCGCTGCGCAGCGTGCTTTACGATGGCGGCAGCAGCCACTTCCTGTCGGGATTTGCCGCCTATCTCTTCACCCACAACACGCAAGTGGCGATCCTGGCGTTTGCGCTCGGCTTCGCCTTCGCGGTGCCGAGCGTCCTGATCATCCTGATGAACGGGTGCATGCTCGGCGCGCTGTTCCAGGTCTACGCCGCCAAGGGGCTGGGCTTTGCGCTTGGCGGCTGGCTGTCGATCCACGGCACGACCGAACTGTTTGCCATCGCGCTGGCCGGTGCCGCGGGCATGCGGATCGGCACGCGCATCGCCTTTCCCGGCGAATCGACCCGGATGGCCGCCGCCGCTCAAGCCGGACAGGTGGCGGCGACCGTGATGGTCGGCGTGATGGTGATGCTGTTGTTTGCCGGCCTGCTCGAAGGCATCGGCCGGCAGACGATCACCAGCGATGCGACCCGCTACGCCATTGGCGGCGGCATGCTGACGCTATGGATTGCCTATTTCTACCTGTTCCGGATGGTGCGGCATGGCAACGGCTAGGAACCCCGCCGCACTGATCAGGCCGTTGATCACGCCGGAGGGCGTCGACCTCAGGGTCAAGCTGGCGGACGCCGGCACGCGGGCTTCGGCCTTCCTGCTCGATGTGGTCATTATCGTCGCCGCCGCGGTGGCCGTCAGCCTGGTCGCGATCTTCGGCCTCGGCGGCCTTGGCCTGCGCGAGGCGGAGCCACTTTTCGTGGTCTGGATCATCTTCATCTTCCTGCTGCGCAACGTCTATTTCATCGCCTTCGAGGCGGGCCGGCGCGCCGCGACACCAGGCAAGCGGATCGTCGGCGTTCGGGTCGCGTCGCGCGGCGGCGCGGGCCTCACGATCGACCAGGTCATCGCCCGCAACCTGATGCGCGAGCTCGAGGTGTTTTTGCCATTGTCGATCATCGCCGTGCGCGGCGGCACCGGCGTCGCCGATACGCTGTCGACGATCTTCGGCCTGGTGTGGGCGCTGCTTTTTTCGCTGTTTCCGCTGTTCAACCGCGATCGCCTGCGCATCGGCGACCTGCTCGCCGGCACATGGGTGGTCGAGGCGCCGAAGCTGGCGCTGGTCGAAGACCTGTCGCTAAGACAGGATCCGGCCGCCGGCCGCTTCCACTTCAGCCCGGCGCAGCTCGACGCCTACGGCATCGCCGAACTGCACAGACTGGAGGAAGTGCTGCGGCGCGATGACCATTTCGCGATGAAGGCGGTTGCCGAAACCATCGGCCGCAAGATCGGCGCGACGATCGAACCGAACGATTCCAAGGCCTTCTTGACCGCCTATTACGGTGAGCTCAGGGCGCATCTGGAACGCAAGCTTCTGCTCGGCAACCGCAAGGTGGACAAGTATGCGCGGTAGCCCGGGTCTCTACGCCAGCCGGGTTTTCTACCTCAGCCACTTCTCATAGTCAGACACCAAGAGGTGCACCGGCGCGACATCCTCGTCGATGTTGGAGAAGCGGCCGATCGGCTCGCGGAAGACATTGTCGGTGAGATCGTCGTTGACGGTCGACACCTCGCCGATCAGCACGTCCTTGCCCTCGGCCCAGAAGGCGTGCCAGACGCCCGGCAGCAGCGTGACGCTCTGGCCCGGGTCGAGCTTCAGCAACCCGCCGGCCGGCATCCTGTGGATGGTTCCATCGACCGGCACCGATACTTCGGCCTTGGGATCGATGCCGCCGTCGCGATCGTGCATGAACAGTTCCAGCACCAGCTTGCCGCCGCCGCGGTTGATGATGTCCTCGGCCTTGATGTTGTGGCGGTGCATCGGCGAGAGCTGGTCCTTGCGCGAGATCATGATCTTCTCGGCGTAGAGCATGCCCATGCCCTTCTTCATGTCCTCGTAGCGGCCGTTGCGAACGGTGAACAGGAACAGGCCGAGCTCGTTGAATTTCTCCTGGCCGTAATCAGTGATGTCCCAGCCGAGCCGCGAGGTGAAGATGGCCGAGGAATCGACCTGGCGCGCCTTCATCTCCTCGGGTGACCAGTAGGCGAAGGGCGGCATGATGTAGCCGAACGAGCGGATGAAAGCGTCGGCTTCGCGGATGATGTCGTTGATGGCGGAGCGTTTCATGATCATGGTCCTTCGTGTCGATACGCTTTGTTTGGCAGCATGCATGTCGTTGTCCCAAAACCATTGGCCACTTTTTGGGCGACATGCATGGCAATTCGCATAGCCGAACACTGGTGCGGTGTCGATCCATCCAGCCGCCTGCTCCGCCCTGGCCGTGAACCGATGGCCCACCGATCCCGTCCGCTGGCTGCGTGACATCACGCGCTTTCGAGGCCATAACCCCTGCGGAATTCAGGAGTGATAGCTGATGCCGACCATCCATGACCTCGATACGCCATCGATCCTGATCGACGCCGCACGCGCCGAAGCCAACATTGCCCGCGCGCAGGCCCATGCCGACAAGAACGGGCTGAAGCTGAGGCCGCATATCAAGACGCACAAGCTGCCCTACTGGGCGAAGAAGCAGGTGGCGGCGGGCGCGGTCGGCATCACCTGCCAGAAGATCGGCGAAGCCGAGGTGATGGCCGAGGCCGGCCTGACCGATATTTTTCTCCCTTACAACATCCTTGGCCGCGCCAAGCTGGAGCGGCTTCTGGCGCTGCACAGGCGCGTAATCTTGTCGGTGACGGCGGACAGCACGGAGACCATCGATGGGCTGGCCGCCACCTTCACCGATGCCGGCCATCGTCTGACGGTGCTGGTCGAGTGCGACACCGGCATGGGGCGCTGCGGCGTACAGACAGCGGGTGACGCGGTTGGGCTGGCAAGACAGATCGACACTGCCAAAGGCCTCGCCTTCGGCGGGCTGATGACCTATCCGGCCGCGGGCCGTGCGGCGGAGGCCGAAGCCTGGCTCGCCAACGCCAGCCAGGCGCTTGCCGTCTGCGGTCTCGCCTGCGAGCGCATCTCCAGCGGCGGCACACCGGACATGTGGCGTTCCAGCAAGGACAGCGTCGTCACCGAATACCGCCCCGGCACCTACATCTATCTCGACCGCTATCAGGTCGCCAAAGGCGTCGGCTCGCTCGACGATTGCGCGCTGACGGTGCTGTCGACGGTGGTCAGCCACCCGACACCGACCCGCGCCATCCTCGACAGCGGCAGCAAGGCGTTGTCCAGCGACACGCTGGGGCTGCCCGACTTCGGCGAGCTGCTCGGCGTCTCCGGCGCGCGGGTGACAGGCCTCAGCGAAGAGCATGGCACCGTAACGCTTTCCGGCGATGGCACGCTTAAAATCGGCGAGCGCGTGCGTGTGGTGCCCGACCATTGCTGCGTCGTCACCAATTTGTTCGACGAGGTCAACCTGATCGACGGCGAGACGGTGCTGGAAACGCTGCCGGTGGCCGCGCGCGGGCGGATGCGATGAATTAGGCCGGCTGCCGTTCGGCCTGCCGTGCCGCCACGCGACGCATGGCGATGACCCGGCGGCGGCGGATTTCGGTGCGCATTGCCATCAGATGCAATGCGAAGAACAGCACCGTGAAGCCGATAGCCATGACCAGCAGCGGCCACAGCATCGAGGGGTCGATGGTCGATCCGCCCATGCGGAACACCGAGGCCGGCTGGTGCAGCGTGTTCCACCAGTCGACCGAAAATTTGATGATCGGGATGTTGATGAAGCCGACCAGCGTGATGATGGCGGCGGCCCAGGCGGCGCGGCTGGCGTCATCGAGCGCACGGGTCAGCGCGATGATGCCGAGATACATCAGGAACAGCACGAAGACCGAGGTCAGCCGCGCATCCCAGACCCACCAGGTGCCCCACATCGGCTTGCCCCAGATCGAGCCGGTAATCAGCGCCAGTGCGGTGAAGGCGGCACCGATGGGGGCAGCCGATTTCAGCGCGACATCGGCCAGCGGATGGCGCCAGACCAGGGTGCCGAGTGCCGAGAGCGCCATCAGCGTGTAGCACATCATGGCGAGCCAGGCGAAAGGCACATGGATGTACATGATGCGAACGGTGATGCCTTGCTGGAAATCCTCAGGCGCGGTGAAGCTCATATAGAGCCCGACGGCGAGGACAAGCGCCGCAATCGCTGCCAGCCACGGCACAACCTTGTCCGCCAGCCCGACGAAGCGCGTCGGGTTGGCAAGATCGGTCCAGCCGGTCAGGCGTGAGGTGATGTCGCTCATGCGGCTTTACATAGACCGCCAATGCATTTGGGGCAATCGAGCGGCGGTGTCGCAGGCGTATAAGCCTCTTCCTTCTCCCCTTGCGGGAGAAGGTGGCCTCGCGAAGCGAGGTCGGATGAGGGGTGTTCCAGCGGAGTGAGGCGTTGGCGTTCCCTGGAACACCCCTCAACCGTCTCGGCGCTGCGCGCCGATCCACCTTCTCTCACAAGGGGAGAAGGAAGAACCGTCACCTGCTTACGCGGCCTCGCCCTGCACGGAGCGGCTGAGGCGGCGGACTTCCTCGTCGTTGAGCAAGCCGCCGGCGCGCAGCAGGCTGGCGAAGCGGCCATTGCGCAGCGACAATTCGGCGAAGCCACCCATCTCGATCACCTTGCCCTTGTCCATGAACACGACCAGGTCAGCGTCGCGAACGGTGGTCAGGCGGTGGGCGATGATGAAGGTGGTGCGGTCGCGCCGCAACTCGTCGATCGCTTCCTTGACGCGGTCCTCGGTTTCGACGTCGAGCGCGCTGGTCGCCTCGTCGAGCACCAGGATCGGAGCATCCTTCAGCACGGCGCGGGCAATGGCGATGCGCTGGCGCTCGCCACCCGACAGCTGGCCGCCACGCTCGCCGACCACGGTGTCGTAGCCGCCGCTCTTGGCCAGGATGAAATCCTGCGCGGCAGCCGCGTTGGCGGCGGCATGGATCTCGTCATTGGTCGCATCGGCGCGGCCGACGCGGATGTTATCCTCGATCGAACGATTGAGCAGGCCGGCATCCTGGAACACGGTGGCGATCGAATGGCGCAGCGACTTGCGGGTCACCGTGCGGGTATCGATGCCGTCGATCAGGATACGACCGTGCGACGGCGAGAAGACGCGCTGCAGCAGGTTGATGAGCGTCGTCTTGCCGGCACCCGTCGGTCCGACGATGGCGACGGTCTGGCCGGCCTGGACCTCAAAGGAAACATCGCTGACGCCCTGGCCCGAATTGGGGAATTCGAAGCCGACTTCCTCGAAGCGGACATGGCCGGTGACGTTGGTGAGATCGCGCAAGCCATCCGGTTCGGCGACATCGGCAGCCGAGTCCTCGAGCTTGTAGAAGTCCTCGAGCTTGGCGCGGGCCTCCGAAATCTGGTTGGCGAAAGCCGACATCTGGTCGAGCCGCGAGATCAACAGCGTGGCAAAGCCGGTAAAGGCGATCACATCGCCAACCCGCAACTGGCCGTGGGTGACCAGATAGGCGCCGATCAGAAGCACCACCATCATCGAGATGGTCGACGACAGGCGATTGAGCGCATTGGCGATGGCCCACCAGTCGAGCACCGGGTTCTGTGCGTCGAGCAGGTTCTTGACGTAGCGGCGCAAGGTTTCGGCCTCATGGCCAAGGCGATTGTAGCTCTGGAGAACAGCGACGTTGCTGACGGAATCCGTCACGTGCGCGAACACCTTGTGATAGTGGCGCTCGACGGCGGCCTGGCCGGCCTTGGTGCGCTTCATCACCAGACGGCCGATGCCGACATAGAGGATGCCGAGCCCAAGCAGCACCATCGACATACGCACATCCATGCTAAGTGCGGTCGGCACCAGCAGCACAAGTGCAACTGCCGTGGACAGATGCTGGCGCATGAATTCGAGCCACAGGCTGAACAGCGTCTCGACGGCGCGCAGCAGCGTGTGCAAGGCGTTCGACGTGCCGCGCTGATGGTGCCAGGCAAGCGGCATGGTGATGACACGCTCGAAGGACTCGCACAGCACTTCGCTGCGCCGGGCATGAGCAAAGCGGTCGGCGCCGCGCGCCACGAGAACGAAAGCCATGACGTTGAAGGCGCCCAAACCGGCCCACACGGCAAGCGTGGAGAATACCGAGCCATGCGCCGAAATCGCATCGATCACCCGGCCAAACATGATCGGCTCCAGGATGGCGATGGCGGCAAGGGCGATATTGGCGCCGCAAATCAGCGCGACGCGCTTCTTGTCGGCGGCCAAATACCCCAGCGCTCTCCAATAGATCTGCAGAAGTGACACTTCAGCTACTCCGCCAACTCTCTATTGTGCTCAATTCCAGTATTGTGCACTGCACCATTTAATGACACGTAACGGTTGACGCGTCGCAAAACAATGCCCGTCTATCGCTTCCGTTCCCATTTAGCGAACAAAAGATGACGACGATGCGAAATCTGACGTGATCACCTAACGGTTTGAGATAAAAGGTGAAATGTCAGCCTTGCGGCAAAATCATGGCAACGGCAGAGCAGTGCCACATTTTTAATCACAGTAGGCTTGAACGGCCTATTCAGGGGCCACCCGGCGGTTGCCGCCACGGATCTCGCGCAAGTAAACCGGGCGCGGCTTCGCGCGCCCCGCAGGACGCGCGATAGGTCGGATTAACCTTTTGATTTCACCCCGGTATCTTGACCACAACCTCGGTCTGGCTGCCGGCTTTGGGTTCGAAGGACGCGGACTTTGTCTTCGAACCATTGACTTCAAGCGAGATCGTCTTGGTTTTTTTGTCGCGAATGACATGAACCTTGATCTCGGCGCCAAGCATTTTGAGCGAGGCCTGGTAGCCATCCCAGTGGCTGGGCAGTTTCGGCCGTAATGTGATCTGCTTGCCGCGCCGTTCGATGCCGAGAATGCCTTCGACCGCCGCCCGGTAGAGCCAGCCGGCCGAGCCGGTGTACCAGGTCCAGCCGCCACGGCCTCCCTTGTCGTCTCCGGCATAGATATCAGCCGCGACCACATAGGGTTCGACACGGTAATGCTCGGCCGAGGCCTCGTCGAAGGCGTGGTTGACCGGGTTCAGCATCGAGAAGCAGCGATAGGCTTCATCGGTCAGCCCCATCTCGGCCAGCGCAATGACGAACCAGGTGGCGGCGTGGGTGTACTGGCCGCCATTCTCGCGCACGCCCGGCGGATAGCTCTTGATGTAGCCGGGATCCTTCTGCGTCTTCGAGAAGGGCGGCGTGAACAGTTTCACGATTTTGAGCTTGTCGTCGACGAGCAGCTTGGTCGCTTGCTGCATCGCCGTCGTCGACCGCGCCGGGTCGCCCTCACCCGAAAGCACGCTCCAGGATTGTGCGATGGAGTCGATCTTGCACTCCTGCGACGTGCGGGAGCCCAGTGGCGTGCCGTCGTCGAAGCTGCCGCGCCGGTACCATTCGCCGTCCCACGCCGTGCTTTCAAGCGCCCGCTTCAGCGCCTCGGCATGCTTTGTCCAGGCCTGCGCACGCTTGGTGTCACCCTCGGCCTTGGCGACGGGGGCGAAATCGCCCAACGTCTTCAGCAGGAACCAGCCCAGCCACACGCTCTCGCCCTTGCCGTGCTCGCCGACGCGGTTCATGCCGTCGTTCCAGTCGCCGCCGAGGATCAGCGGCAGGCCGCCAGGACTGCTGCGCTTGATGGCAAGGTCGAGCGCACGCGCGCAATGGTCGTAGAGCGACACGGTCTTCTTCGAGATTTCCGGGGTGAAGAAGGCATCGTGTTCGCCCTCGCCCAGCGCCTGCCCGTCGATGAAGGGCAGTTGCTCCTTCAGGATGCCGGCATCGCCGGTCACCGTCAGATAGCGCGCCGTGGCATGGGCCAGCCAGACCACGTCGTCGGAGATCATGGTGCGCACGCCGGCTCCGGTGCGCGGCAGCCACCAGTGCTGCACATCTCCCTCGGGGAACTGCCGCCGCGCGGCATTGAGGATCTGGTCGCGCGCCAGCGTCGGATCGTGCGCCAGCAGCGACAGCGTGTCCTGCAACTGGTCGCGGAAACCAAAGGCGCCGCTCGCCTGGTAGAAGGCCGAGCGGGCGCGGATGCGGCAGGCAAGGCTCTGATAGGGCAGCCAGTGATTGACCATGGCATCGAGGGCCTTGTCCGGCGTCTCGACCTGGATGGTGTCGAGGAAACCGCGCCACTCGCGCTCGTTGTCGGCCAGGCGCTGGTCGAAATCCTTGCCGCGGTGCCTTTCCACCAGCGCGCTCGCCTGCGCGGAGGACTCGGCGTCACCGAGCAGCCAGAGCAGCGTAACGTCGCCACCGGCCGGAATCTCGATGTCGCGGGCGATCGCCGCGCAAGGATCGTCTCCGGCCTCGACACGGCCCGATAAGGCCGCACCGCTCAGCACCGCCTGCGGCAGCTCGCTGGAGCCATGCCGGCCGAGGAATTCGGCGCGGTCCGCCGTCACCGAGTGGACGCCGGCATCGGCGGCGAGGAAAGCCACCCGCTCACTGAAATCGAGGCCGTATGGGTTTTGCGCCAGCAACGCGCCGGTCGCGCCGTCGCGCGACGGGACGATGGTTGCCGCGGTGCGGGACCGATGCCCGCCAAGCACCCATTCGGCATAGGCATAGACGCGCAGCCGCGACGGCACCGAGCCGGAGTTCTGGATGCGCAGGCGCGTGATCTTCACCGGATCGACGGGATCGACGACATGGGTCAGGTCCATCGACAGAGGCCCGCGCTTCGAGCGGAAGGTCGAGAAGCCCTGGCCATGCCAGGCCTCGTAGGTCATCGAGGGATCGCGCACCATGGCTGCGAGCGGCGAGAATGCCCGGCCGCTGGCCTGGTCGTAGATGTAGATGCCCTCGCCCGGCCGGTTCGAGACCGGGTCGTTCGACCACGGCGTCAACTGGTAGTCGCGGCTGTTGCGGCTCCAGGTGAAGGCAGCACCCTCGGCCGAGGTGTGGAAGCCGAAAGAAGCGTTGGAGACGACGTTGATCCACGGCTGCGGCGTGGTGCGCCGGCCGGCAAGCCTCACCACATAGTGCCGCCCGTCGCCGTCGAAGCCACCGAAACCGTTCCACTGGCTGAGGCCGGCGCCATCGGCGCTGACATCGGCCAGGGCCTGCGAGGCGAACGCATGCGTCGTCGGCGCCGTAATTTCGCGCGGGGCCGGCAGCCCGCCCGGCTGAAGGCCGTCGCGCGCCTGCAAGGCAGCCGCATCGGCCCGCTCGATCTGGTCGAAGATGGTGCCGTTGCGCGTATGCAGCACCACCCGGGCGACGGCGAGCAGCGTCCTGTAGGTGGTTTCTTCCATCAGGTCGCGGCGCACCGCGAAAATGTGCTGTCGGGGGCCGAGTTCCTTGCCGCGCAGACGGCTGTTTTCACACAGCGTCTCGACCGCACGCTGCAGGTCCTGGACATAGGACGAGGCCTGCTCGTTGACGACGACGAAGTCGATCATCATGCCGCGGGTGCGCATGTATTCCTGGAAGCGCAGTGCCTGGGCAACGATCTCCAGATCGGCGACATCGCCGATCCTGACCAGGAAGATCGGGAAGTCGCCGGAAATGCTGGTCGGCCACAGGCTCGACTGCTTGCCAAGGCCCGCAGCGATGGAATCGGCCGGCAGACGCAGAAACGGATCGGGATAGATCAGATAGCGCGCCAGTTTCTGCACATTGGCGGCATCGGCGAGGCTGAGGCCCATATGGCGGGTCTGCACCTGGCTTCGGGTCCAGGCAAGCATCGCCTGGCGGGCAAAGCTCTCCTGATGGTCGAGGCGGTTTATGGCCTCCTCCAGTTCGGTGCGGTTGGCCCCGACGACGGTCCAGAAAGTCAGCGATATCTTCTTGTTGGCGGGCACGCGCACCTGGCGGCGCAGAGAGGCGATAGGATCGAGCGTGAAGCCGGAGCCGCCGCCGAGCCTGGCGCCGGGATCGAAGGCGGCGGCATCGACGATGGTGCGGCCACGGCCGATGAAGGCGCGCCTGTCGGTCTCTGCCTCGGCGTCACGCGCCGGCCCGGACGGATCGGTGACGAAATGTACCAGGGTGATGTCGGGCTCGCTGGTTTCGCGCTTGCGGCGCGTGGCGAAGATCGCGCCGTTGTTGGCGGCGATTTCGGTCTCCACGAACATCTTCGAGAAGGCAGGATGCGCGTTGTCGGAAGCCTCCAAACCCAGCACCAGCTCGGCAAAGGACGTCACTTCGATGTGACGGTCGGTCGGCCCTTCGTTGAACAGGGTGACGCGCCGGCCTTCGCCATTGCCTTCGGAGACGACGATGCATTCCACTTCGGAGCGCAGCGTGCCAACCAACTTTACGAAGCTCGCCTTGTCGTCGGAGAACAGGGTCTGCGTCTTTTCCTCGGCCGCGCGCTTGGGCTCCGATGTCGCCGACCACCAGTCGCCCGTGGTGGCGTCACGCAGGAAAATGTAGGAACCAAGCCGGTCCTCGACCGGGTCGGGCTGCCAGCGCGTGACGGCAAGATCGCCCCAGCGGCTGTAGCCGGAACCGGTCGCGGTCACCATCACCGAATAGCGGCCGTTCGACATCACATTGGTCGAACGCAGCGCCCTCAAGGGATCAAGCACGATGCGGGTATCGGGACTCTCGATCTCGGTCTCGTCCTTGGAGCGCTCGTCGGCCTCGGTGCGGACGGTCGCCGTCGGGATGTCGCGCGGCGCCCTCTCCTGCAGCAAGAGTTCGGCAGATTCAATGACCGGATCGCTGTGGAAGCGGTCGCGCAGGCGACCCTCGAAGATCGCGTCGGCCACCGCCGCGATCGACATGCCCGAATGGTGCGCATAGTAATTCAGCACGACCGCATGGTTGGTGCCTTCAGGCACGCGCTGCGGCGTGAAATCGACCGCATCGTAATAACCATGGGGACCAAGCGCGCCGATCTCGCGCAGACGCGCAAGATTCTGCACCGCTTCGCGCGGGTTGAACTGCGCCGCCAATATGGTGGCATAGGGCGCGATCACCGTGTTCTGGCCAAGGCCGCGCTTCAGCCCAAGCCCGGGCACGCCGAAATTGGTGTACTGGTAGGTCAGTTCCCGGTCTCGGGCATTGTAGGCAGCTTCCGAAATGCCCCACGGCACGTTCTTCTGGCGGCCGTACTGCATCTGGCGCTTGATGATCAGCTTGCTGGTCTGGTTGAGGATCGAGCCTTGCGGCTCCTTCATCACCAGCGGTGGCATCAGATATTCGAACATCGAGCCCGACCAGGACATCAGTGAGCCCTGGAAGCCGATCTCGACGATCGGGCGGCCGAGCCGGAACCAGTGCTCGGTCGGCAGGTCGCCCTTGGCGATGGCGAACAGGCTGGTCAGCCGCGCCTCGGAGGCGAGAAGGTCGTAGCAGCTTTCGTCGAGCTGATGTTCCTCGACCCGGTAGCCGATCGACAGAAGCTTGCGTTCCGGTCGCATCAGGAAGGCAAATTCCATCTCGAAGGCGAAACGGCGTGTGCGCTCGCGCAAGGTCAGGAGCTTGGCGCGCAACGCCTCGACGGCGTTTTCGTCGCTGTGGGCATCGTGGACATGCGCCTCGCAAGTCGCTTCCAGCCTGGCCGCCCAGTCGACGATGATGTCGCTCTGGGCCGATGCCGCCTCGGTGTGGATTGCGGTCGCCAGCTTGCGGATCTCGCCCGCCAGCACGGCCAGGTTGATGGTGCGGATCGAGGCCATTTCCGGCTGCGCCTTGATGGTATCGACCGCGCGCCGCATGCCGTCGAGGCGGTCGACGAGGCGCTGGCGCAGCGGCCGCAACTGGCGGCGGTCGTCGGGCAGCTCATCGAGGCTTTCGCTGAGGATGGTGACGGTGTCGAGAATGCCTTCGAAATCGCCCTGGAGGTGAACGGAAGGCGCTTCCGCCCATTCGGCACAGGCAGCCGCCACAGCGACAAGATGGCCAGCGAGGTTGCCGCTGTCGACAGCGGAAATATAGAGCGGATAGAGCGGCTTCAGCGTCGTGGTGTCATACCAGTTGAAGAGGTGGCCGCGCTCGCGCGGCATGCTCTCGATGGTCGCCATGGTGGCATCGATGCGGGTGATGGCGTCGGACAGGCTGATCCAGCCGAAATCGCGCGCGGAGACGACCGACAAGAGGTAGACACCGACGTTGGTCGGCGAGGTGCGCGGCGCCACGACCGGCGCCGGGCTTTCCTGGAAATTGTCGGGCGGCAGATGGTGATGCTCTGCCGTGACGAAGGTTTCGAAATAATGCCAGGTGCGCCGCGCCACCGTGCGCAGCGTATGGATATCGGCCTGCGATATGCGCAAGCGGTCCTCGGTTTCCGCCGAGCGGCTGATCCAGCTGGCGATCGCCGGCGAGCCGATCCAGAACAGGGCGAAGAAGAAGGCGACGAAGGCGCCGGTGGAATCGGCCAGCACCGGAATGGCGAGGCCGACGAAGCCGATGATCACGGCACCGTACATCATGCCATAGTACGAGCCGATATCGTTGTCGCCGGCCTTGTGGGCCTGCGAAGCGGTGCGCCATTCCAGAAGGTTCTGGCGGCTGACGAACAACCGGTAGAGCGTGCGCACGATGGCATCGCCCATCATCCAGGCGTTGTGCGCCATCAGCACGATCTTCAGCGCCACCATGGCGGTGCCGAAGGCGACGTCGCGGGCGAGTGCCGAGAAATGGCCGCGCGGCGTCTGGTCGCCGCTCTTGGGCAGGATGGCGTTGACGACATCGAATGTCGGCGCCATGAACAGGCTGAGGATCAGCAGGGCCTGCCATTGCGCGGCCTGCGTGAAGGGCAGCAAGGTCCAGCCGGCGATGGCCGCCATCACCCAGAAGATGGGCGTCAGCGAACGGCGCAGATTGTCGATCATCTTCCAGCGCGACAGGGCCGGAACGCCGGAGCGCGGATCGAGGATGAAGCCCAGGAGCTGCCAGTCGCCGCGTGCCCAGCGATGGTGGCGCGAGGCGTCGACGGAGTAGC
This sequence comes from Mesorhizobium opportunistum WSM2075, assembly GCF_000176035.2. Lineage (NCBI taxonomy): Bacteria > Pseudomonadati > Pseudomonadota > Alphaproteobacteria > Hyphomicrobiales > Phyllobacteriaceae > Mesorhizobium > Mesorhizobium opportunistum. The sequence goes on from NC_015675.1 coordinate 5,114,149, forward strand.
GGGTCGGGTAGTCCTCGACCAGCTCGACATCGGTGACCAGCGCCGAACGCGCCAGCGCGCCCTCGAGCAGATCGTGGCTGAGGATGGTGTTTTCCTCGATGCGGCCCTTCAGCGCCGCCTCGAAGGCGTCGACATGATAGAGACCCTTGCCGGTGAAGGAGCCATCGCCGAAGACATCCTGATAGAGGTCCGAGACGGCGAAGACATAGGGGTCGAGGCCGCGGTTGGCCGAGAACACACGCTGGAAGAACGAGGCCTCGTCGCCGCTGGTGAGCGAAGCGGTGATGCGCGGCTGCAGGATCGTGTAGCCGGCGGTGACGACGCGCCGCGTCGCGTCGAAATGCGGACGATTGAGCGGATGGCAGAGCTTGCCGACCAGGGTCGCCACCGCGTCGCGGGTGGTGCGGGTATCGGCGTCGAGCGTCATCACATGGACGACTTTCTCCGGCAGCGGCACCTCCAAGGGCAGGAAGGTGGTGTCGCTGTCACCGCGCAGCAAAAGGTCAAGCTCATGCAGCTTGCCGCGCTTGCGCTCCCAGCCCATCCAGGCGCCTTGCGCCGCGTTGAAGAGCCGGCGGCGGTGCAGGATGTAGAAGCGCGGTGCGCCTTCCGAGGGATAGCGGGCGTTGAGGCGGGCGATCTCGGCGTGGGCGAATTCGAGGATCTCGGTGTCCGCCGCATCGATCTCGATCTTGCTGTCGGGCCAGTCCGACAGCAGCGCGAAATGGATCTCGTCCGCGAGATTGGCGAGGTAGTGCACTTCGATGTTGCGGATGTTTTCCTCGACATCGTCACGCGAGCCGATCAGCGACGGCACCACCACGAGCGTGCGCGCCTCGGGCGGCACGCCATGCCTGTAGTCATAGCCGATAAGGCGTGTCGGCTTGAGGAACAGCGAAACCACGGTGTTGAAGAAGGCCAGCGCGCCCTCACTCGCCGGCACGGCAAACAGAGCCAGCATCAGGACGATCGAGGTCACCGACAGACCAAGGTTGGCCAAGGCATTGCCGGTGACCACAAGCAGCAGAGCGGTCAAAGCAAATACCGGCAGCACGATGCCCACCCATCCGGTCTTGGCGAAGGTGCGCTTGACCGTCTGGCTGATCGTCTGCCGATAGCCGATCGCCTTTTCCAGCTCCAGCCGGCGCGGGCCGACGAGGAAGAAGCCGACATCGGTGTGCGCGGACGGAGCCGGCACGGAATCGGCAGCATCGCCAGCCGATGCAAGTTCACTGGCCGCAAGTTCGCTGGCCGCAATTTCACTGGCCGCAATTTCACTGGCGGCGCGTTCACTAGCTGCCTGGCTGGCCAGTTCGATGGCCTTTTCGGCGACACGGTATTCCGACAGGTTCGAGCGGCGCGCCAATTCCTCGATCGCGGTGCGGTATTGATCGCGCGAAAAGAAGTCGAGCGCGGCGAAGTCGGTGCGCTCGCGCAGCACCGTATCGATGCGGCTGACGCCCTCGAACCACACCGTCCAGTCGACGTCGTTGATGAGGCGCAGGCCGCGGATGATGTTGCCGGTCGTCACATTGCCGCTGGAGAGCGTGTGGTGCTCGGAGATGATGATCTCCTCGGCATCGGAACCGGTCTTCTCGAGCTCGCCTTCAAGCCATTCCAGGGCCTTGCCGGCATTCTGCGACCCGTCGCGCAGGCGATAGAGAAGCTGGGTGGCAAAGGTGGTGTCCTGCGCATGCGCGCAGAAATTGGCCAGGATCGCCTGCCGGTCGGCGCTGTCGTCGGTCGCCAGTACCTTGTCGGCCACGTCGTTGGAGATCTGGCGCATCTGGCGGGTGCGATTGACCCTGACCGCCAGCCGGCGGAGATTCTCGATCAGCACGAAGCGCAGGAGCGACGGCAGGGCCCAGAGTTCGCCGATCTTCAGCGGCTCGACCGACTGAAAACCCTGGACGATCGCCTTGAACATGGTTGCCGAGACGGAACTGTCCGAATGCGCCACATAGGTCCAGGCCAGCGCCAGCGCGCGCGGCACGGTGCCGCCATCGGGCAGCTTCAACGTCGGCAACTGGCGATAGAAACGGCGCGGCAGATCGCGCTTGACCTGGAAAATGGTCTCCTCGACCAGATAGTTGTTGTCGAGCAGCCATTGCGCGGCCGGGGTGATCGTCTCTCCCTTGCCCTGCGCCGCATTGGTCGACCGGTAGACTTCCAGTATCTTCTTGGCGCTGTCGCGGATGCGGGCCTGGAAGTCGAATGGCGTCAGGCCGAACAAGTCGGTGAGATCGCCTTTTGCCAGGCGCTCGCCGAGCAGCCGGAGGCGTTCCTCCGGCAGAAAGGTCGATCTTATCGGCTCTTCCGTAATGGCCGGAAAGCTCGCGCTTGTCTTCTCGATGTGTGCTGGATTCGTCTGAATATTCATTGAAAATTCCGTAAGCGGCCACTCAGCGGCGTCACCGCTACGGCAATGGCCCTAAAACCGATTCAAATGCAATTGGTTGCATAATCCCACTTGCCGAAAGTTTGTTTCCGCACCGCGACAGGGCGTCATCTCTCGACAACATTCAAAGACGATCGCCCCTCTTCCCATCGGGATCGATCGACGGAAAGGATTCGGGCTTTTTCGTGATGCCGACAAGAGCTTACGCTATATTTCGCCGGCATCGCGATCATGTTTGGAAACAAGCGTTAATCGTTGCCGCGTATGCGGATCACGAACAGCGTCGTGTCATGGGTAGGCCGGACAAGCAGCGTGGGCTGGGCAGGCTGGCTGGCGGTGTCGTGTTCGACCAGCAACGTGTCGAGCGGACCAAGCCGAACCGGTTCGGCGGCGGCGATGACCACCTCCCCGTCCGGGCACAGGACGAGGGTCGTGCCGGGCTCCGTCCGGATTTCCACTGGGGCAGAAACGACCAGGCGTTCGACCGAGTGCGTCGTCCTGCCGCGGCGGGTCATGACGTTGAGGTCGGTGATCGGCCCGCCAACCAGCGTGGCGGACGTCGGCACGTCGGCCGGAAAGGAAAACAGGGCGGTTGCCCTGTTGACCGATGCCGGCGGGCGGCCGGCAATATCGAGCACGATGCCCTCGCCTTCAAGTATGGCAAGCGTGCGATCGATCCCGGCAAACTTCGAGAATGGGCCGCTGCCTTCGACGCGCGCCATCGAGACGCGCCAATCGAAATCGTCGAGCCCGGCACCGTTGGGCCAGACGACGATCTCGGTCGTCGTGCCGCCGCCGTTCTTCCACGGCATGACGCGGTATTCGGCGGCACGAAGGATGCGCATGTGTTCAGCCTGTCACCCGAGAATGCCGGGCAGGTTGAGCTGGTGTTCCCTGGCGCAATTAATGGCGATGTCGTAGCCGGCGTCGGCGTGGCGCATGACGCCGGTCGCCGGGTCATTCCACAGCACCCGCTCCAGCCGCCTTGCGGCGTCCGGCGTGCCGTCGGCGACGATGACCATGCCGGCATGCTGGGAAAACCCCATGCCGACGCCGCCGCCATGATGCAGCGATACCCAGGTGGCACCCGACGCGGTGTTGAGCAGCGCATTGAGCAGCGGCCAGTCGGAGACGGCATCCGAGCCGTCCTTCATGGATTCGGTTTCGCGGTTGGGCGAAGCGACCGAACCGGAATCGAGATGATCGCGGCCGATGACGACCGGCGCCTTGAGCTCACCCTTGGCCACCATCTCGTTGAAGGCGAGGCCGAGCCGGTGCCGGTCGCCCAGACCTACCCAGCAGATGCGCGCCGGCAACCCTTGAAAGGAAATGCGCTGGCGCGCCATGTCCAGCCAGTTGTGCAGATGGGTGTTGCCCGGCGTCAGTTCGCGCACCTTGGCGTCGGTCTTGTAGATGTCCTCGGGATCGCCCGAAAGTGCGGCCCAGCGGAACGGACCGATGCCGCGGCAGAACAGTGGGCGGATATAGGCAGGCACGAAACCGGGGAAGGCAAAGGCATTCTCGAAGCCTTCGTCCTTGGCCACCTGGCGGATGTTGTTGCCGTAGTCGAGCGTCGGCACGCCGGCGTTCCAGAACGCCACCATTGCCTCGACATGTTCGCGCATCGAGGCGCGGGCAGCCTTCTCGACCGCCTTCGGGTCGCTGACGCGCTTCTCGCGCCACTCGGCCATGGTCCATCCCTTCGGCAGATAGCCGTTGATGGGGTCGTGGGCCGAGGTCTGGTCGGTGACCATGTCGGGGCGGATGCCGCGCCTGAACATTTCGGGCACGATCTCGGCTGCGTTGCCGAGCAGGCCGACCGACTTCGCCTCGCCGGCCTTGGTCCAGCGCTCGATCATCGCCATCGCCTCGTCGAGCGTCTCGGCCCTCTCGTCGACATAGCGGGTGCGCAAGCGGAAATCGATCGAATCCGGATTGCATTCGATCGCCAGGCAGCAGGCGCCGGCCATGACGGCGGCCAGCGGCTGGGCGCCACCCATGCCGCCGAGGCCGCCGGTCAGGATCCACCTGCCCTTGAGATTGCCGCCATAGTGCTGACGGCCGGCCTCGACGAAGGTCTCGTAGGTGCCCTGCACGATGCCTTGGGTGCCGATGTAGATCCACGAGCCGGCCGTCATCTGGCCGTACATCATCAGGCCCTTCTTATCGAGCTCGTTGAATTTATCCCAATTCGCCCAGTGCGGCACCAGGTTGGAGTTGGCGATCAGGACGCGCGGCGCATCGGCGTGCGTCCGGAACACGCCGACCGGCTTGCCGGACTGCACCAAGAGCGTCTCGTCCTCGCCAAGCGTCTTCAGCGAGGCGACGATGCTGTCGAAATCGTTCCAGGTGCGCGCCGCCCGGCCGATACCGCCATAGACGACCAGTTCGTTGGGGTTCTCGGCGACGTCGGGGTCGAGATTGTTCATCAGCATGCGCAGCGGCGCCTCGGTCGTCCAATACCGGGCATTGAGCTTGTCGCCGCGGGGGCTGCGCACTTCGCGAATGTTGTGACGAGGATTGGTCATCATTGTCCCTTTCAAGCAAGACGGCGGCGCGTCAGCGCGTTGCCCAGCCGATCGCGGTTTCGAGGATGGTCTTCAGCGTGGCGCGGATCGGCGCCGCATAGGTAGCGTCGTAAGGGACCGGCCAGTTCTCCGGCGTGCCCTTTTCGTCGGGCTCGCGCATGTAGCCCCGGTTGGAGAGTTCCATCTGCAGCGCATGGACGCCCTGCAGCGGCTGGCCAAAATGGCGCGTGATCCAGCCGCCTTTGAAGCGGCCGTTGACGACCCATGTCTCGCCGGTTTCGGCCAGGATTGCAGCCACCTTCTCCTGCAGCGCCGGGTCGGCGCTCTTGCCATCATTGGTGCCGAGATTGAAGACCGGCAGCGTGCCTTCGAACAGGCGCGGCAGCACCGAGCGGATCGAATGACAGTCGTAGAGGACGATCTTGTCGTGCATGCCGCGCAGCCGGTCGATCTCGGCCTGCAGGGCGGCATGGTAGGGTACGAAGAACTTCTGGCGCCGTTCGTCGATCTCCGACGGTCCCGGCTCTTCGCCCTCGCCGTAGAGCGGATCGCCATCGAAAGTCTCGGTCGGGCAAAGGCCTGTTGTCGCCTGGCCGGGATAGAGCGAAGCGCCGGACGGATCGCGGTTGACGTCGATGACGGTGCGCGAGATCGCGGTGTGGACGACGGTGGCGCCGAGGCTGCCGGCGAAATCATAGAGATTGTCGATCCACCAGTCGCAGTCGCGGCGTCCGAGCCAGCGCGACACCAGCCGGCTTTCGAGGCCGGCGAGGTCGATGCCGGTGTGCGGGATCGACACCAGCAGCGGCGCGGTGCCTTGTTTTACTGTCAGCCAAGGAGGTGTCATGCGAAACCTCCGCAGGTTGGAGCTCTATGGCGCCCCCCTCTGTCCTGCCGGACATCTCCCCCTCTTGGGGGGAGATTGGCTGTCACGCCGGCTTTCGCCAATCGCCAGCGTGGGAGAACGGGCGGCGCCAAAGAAGCTGCTGATCTCCCCCCTTGAGGGGGAGATGTCCGGTCCATCCTCCGCAGCTGCAGCGCAGCTGCTGCGGAGGACGGGCAGGACAGAGGGGGGCGCGACAGAACTCGGCCTATCAGAGCGTGCCGTCTCACGACGCAATACCCGGCAGTTGCACCGCCGCTGCCGCCTTCACCGCGGCGCCGCTGCGCACCATGGCGATCGCCTTTTCCATGTCGGGGTGGAAGTGGCGGTCGTTGTCGAGATGCGGCACCTCGTCCCGGACCAGCTTGCGCACGGCTTCCAGCGCATCGCTCGAGGCCAGCGGAGCATGGAAATCGCAACCTTGCGCCGCGGCCAGCAACTCGATGCCGATCACAGCCGTCGCATTCTCGACCATGCCGATCAGGCGGCGGGCGCCATGCGCGGCCATCGAGACGTGGTCTTCCTGGTTGGCCGAGGTCGGAATGGAATCGACGCTCGCCGGATAGGCCTTCTGCTTGTTTTCCGAAACGAGCGCGGCCGCCGTCACCTGCGGGATCATGAAGCCGGAGTTCAGGCCGGGCTTCGGCGTCAGGAAGGCCGGCATGCCGGACAGCGCGGGGTCGACCAGCATGGCGATGCGGCGTTCCGACAGCGAGCCGATCTCGCAAACCGCAAGCGCGATCATGTCGGCGGCGAAGGCCACCGGCTCGGCGTGGAAATTGCCGCCGGAAAGCGCGGTGTCGTCCTCGGCGAAGATCAGCGGATTGTCGGTGACGCCATTGGCCTCGGTGCCGAGCGTGTCGGCGGCCTGACGCAGCACGGTGAGTGCAGCGCCCATGACCTGCGGCTGGCAGCGCAGGCAGTAAGGATCCTGCACCCGCTCGTCGCCGACACGGTGCGATTCCCTGATAGCGCTGCCGGCCATCAAATTGCGCAGCGCGTCCGCCGTCTCGATCTGGCCGGGATGCTTTCGCAGCACATGGATGCGCGGATCGAAGGGCGCGTCGGAGCCCCTTGCCGCATCGGTCGAGAGCGCGCCGGCAACCAGCGCCGACTGGTAGAGCACTTCGGCCTCGAACAGGGCGGCGAGCGCGTAGGCGGTCGAGAACTGCGTGCCGTTGAGCAGCGCCAGGCCTTCCTTGGCGCCCAATGTCACCGGCTCCAGTCCGTGCGAGACGAAGGCGACCTTGGCCGGAAAGCGGCCATGCGGGGTGAAGCATTCGCCGACGCCGATCATTACCGCCGTCATGTGCGACAGCGGCGCGAGATCGCCGGAGGCGCCGACCGAGCCTTGCGCCGGCACCACCGGGATGACGTCGTTGGCGAGCATTGCCTCGAGCAACTCGATGGTCTCGGAGCGGACGCCAGAGGCGCCCTGCGCCAGGCTGGCAAGTTTCAGCGCCATCATCAGCCGGGCCACGGCAACCGGCATCGGCTCGCCAACGCCAGCGGCGTGCGACAGCACGATGTTGCGCTGCAAGGTCTCGAGATCGCTGGCCGGGATGCGGACGCTGGCCAGTTTGCCGAAGCCGGTGTTGATGCCATAGACGGGCTCACCCTTGGCAACGATCCTGGCGACCGCCTCGGCGCTCGCCTTGATCTTTGGACGGCAGGCATTGTCGAGTTTTGGCACGGCGCCACGATAGATGGCGCGCCAGTCGGCTAGCGTCGCACTGCCGGGCTTCAGGGTCAGTTCGGTCATTGTCCTCTCCAGATGCGGGCATGGAGCGGGTTGAAGCCCATGCGGTAGACGAGTTCGGCGGGGCGCTCGATGTCCCAGATCGCCAGGTCGGCGGATTTTCCGGCTTCCAGCGTGCCGGCCTTGCCGAGAAGACCAAGCGCTCGCGCGGCCTCGCGGGTGACGCCGGCAAGGCACTCATCGACGGTCAAGCCGAAGAGCGTCGCCGCCATATTCATGGTGAGCAACAGCGAGGTGAGCGGCGACGTGCCGGGATTGCTGTCCGTCGCCACCGCCATCTTCACGCCATGGCGGCGGAACAAGTCGACAGGCGGCTTCTTCGTTTCGCGGATGAAGTAATAGGCGCCGGGCAGGATGGTCGCCACCGTGCCGGCTTTCGCCATCGCGGCAGCGCCGTCCTCATCCGTGTATTCGAGATGATCCGCCGACAACGCGCCATAGCGCGCGGCAAGTTCGGCGCCGTGCAGGTTGGACAGTTGATCGGCGTGAAGCTTGACCGGCAGCCCCAAAGCCTTGGCGGCATCGAAAACGCGCGCCATCTGCTCCGGCGAGAACGCTATGCCTTCGCAAAAACCGTCGACCGCATCCGCCAGTCCTTCGGCGGCAATCGCCGGAACAATCTGCCTGGCGACCAGATCGATAAAAGCGTCCTTGTCCCCCTTTGCTTCGGGCGGCAGGGCATGCGCAGCCAGACAGGTCGCGCGGATCGTCACCGCCCGTTCTCCGCCCAGCCGGCGGGCGGCGCGCAGCGACTTCTTTTCATTGTCGAGATCGAGGCCATAGCCCGATTTGACTTCGACCGACGTGACACCCTCGGCCATCAGCGCATCGAGGCGCGGCAGCGTCTGGGCAACGAGCTCATCCTCGCTGGCGGCGCGCAGCGACTTGACCGAGGACACAATACCGCCGCCGGCCCGGGCGACTTCCTCATAGGTCGCGCCGGCCAGCCGCATCTCGAATTCGTTGGCGCGGTTGCCGGCATAAACAAGATGCGTGTGGCAGTCGATCAGGCCCGGCGTGATCCAGCGGCCTTCGCAATCGACGGTCTCGGCGCCCTGCAAAAATGCCGCCGGCATCTCCGATTCCGGGCCGGCATAGACAATGCGGCCATCGCGTGCGGCGACAGCGCCGCGTTCGACGACACCAAGTCCGGCGGAACTTTCGGCCATGGTCGCCAGGCGCGCATTGCGCCACAGACGAAGATCCCCTGCCCGGCTTTTGCTCTCTGCGGCCATCATCTTTTCCGTTTCAATCGGCGGCGATTATGTATATACATATCGAAACGCACTGCAAGTGCTATCATCGCATGCTGGACAGGGAAGCGGAGAGAAAAAAGTGACAGCGATCCTTGCGGAACGGGCTCTCCTCCCCGATGGCTGGCACAACAATGTGCGGATCATTTTCGCCGATGGCCGCATTACGGCCGTCGAGCCCGGAGCCGTTGCATCGGCCGTCGACGAGCGCCATTCCATTCTCGTGCCCGGCATGCCCAATTTGCACAGCCACGCCTTCCAGCGCGGCATGGCGGGGCTTGCCGAGCTCCGCGGCCCTTCCGCCGACAGTTTCTGGAGCTGGCGCGAGGTGATGTACCGCTTCGCGCTGTCGATGACGCCCGACCAGGTCGAGGCAGTTGCGGCGCAGCTCTATGTCGAAATGCTGGAGGCCGGCTTTTCACGCGTCGGCGAATTCCACTATCTGCATCATGACCGCGATGGAAAACCCTACGCCAATCTTGCCGAGATGGCCGAGCGGATCGCGGCCGCGGCCGGCGAAACCGGCATCGGCCTGACGCTGCTGCCGGTGTTTTACGCGCATTCGTCTTTTGGCGGCGCGGCTCCAAACGAGGGCCAGCGGCGATTCGTCAACGATGTGAATCAGTTCTCCCGGCTCGTTGAGAAAAGCCGCGAATCGGTTCGCGCGTTGAATCAAGCTGTCGTCGGCGTCGCACCGCACAGCCTGCGCGCCGCGACGCCCGAAGAACTCAAGGCCATCGCGGCACTGGCGCCCGATGGGCCGATCCACATTCATGTCGCCGAGCAGGTGAAGGAAGTCGAGGACTGTGTTGCCTGGTCGGGCGCGCGGCCGGTCGAATTCTTGCTCGCCAACGCTGAGGTCGACCGGCGCTGGTGCCTGATCCATGCCACCCACATGACCGATGCGGAAACCATCGGTATGGCCAGGAGCGGCGCCGTTGCCGGCCTGTGCCCCATCACCGAGGCCAATCTCGGCGACGGCACCTTTGCCGCGCCGTTGTTCCGGGAACATGGCGGTCGCTTCGGCATCGGCTCCGATTCCAACGTGCTGATCGGCCTGCCCGACGAATTGCGCCAGCTCGAATATTCGCAGCGCCTCGCCCACCGCGCCCGCAACGTGCTGGCGGTGGCAGGCGGTTCGACCGGGCGCGCGCTGTTTGACGCGGCACTCGACGGCGGCAGCGTCGCGCTTGGCGCCGGCGCCTCCGAGATCGCCACTGGCGCCGCCGCCGATCTCGTCTCGCTCGATGCCGACAACCCCTCGCTGGCAGGCAAGACAGGCGACGCGATCCTCGATGCCTGGATCTTCTCCAATGGCAGCAAGGTCGATTGCGTCTGGGTGCATGGGCAGAAGCAAGTCAGTGGCGGCAAGCATGCCAAGCGCGAGGCCATCGCCGCGCGGTTTCGTAGCGTCATGACAGCACTTTCAGCATGAACGCGGTCGCAATAGCGGATGCGGACATCGGCGGCGGCTCACTCCACCAGCGCATCCTGTCCGACATCAGCGAGAAGATCCTGTCCGGCACGTGGGCGCCCGGCCATCGCATCCCGTTCGAGCATGAACTGACCGACCAATATGGCTGTTCACGCATGACGGTGAACAAGGCACTGTCGCAGCTGGCCAAGGCCGGGCTGATCGAACGGCGGCGGCGCTCCGGCAGTTTCGTCCGCCAGCCGCAGTCGCAGGCGGCGGTGCTGGAAATCCACGACATCAGGATCGAAGTCGAAGCGCTCGGCCTGCCCTATCGCTACGAGCGCGTGGCGCGGCACAAAAGGCGCAGCAGCGCAGAGGATCGCGGCCTGCTGGAGCTCGACGCGGCCGGATCGGTGCTGTCGCTGGAATGCCGGCATTTCGCCGGCATGCGGCCGTTCGCGCATGAACAGCGGCTGATCAACCTCGCCGCCGTGCCTGGGGCGGCCGACGAGGAATTTCTCGATGTCGCGCCTGGCCCGTGGCTGATCGGCCGCGTGCCGTGGAGCGAGGCCGAGCACCGCATCCGCGCGGTTGCCGCCGACAGGCAGATCGCGGCGGCGCTCGACATCGCCGCCGGTGCACCCTGCCTGGTGGTCGAACGACGGACGTGGAGCGCCGAACACCCGGTCACCCATGTCCGCTTCACCTACGCGGCCGAGAGCCACACGCTGGTGGCAAGGTTCAGGCCGCAGGGATGAGTGATCTCCCCCCTCGTGGGGGAGATGTCCGGCAGGACAGAGGAGGCGCCGTAGAGCGCGACCCTCGATGTTGCCTGGCATGAGCTTACTCAAAAACCGGGAAGGCCGGCGGGACAGCGCCCCCCTCTGCCTTGCCAGGCATCTCCCCCACGAGGGGGGAGATCGGCAGTTTCAATGCCTCAAATCGCCGCCGTGATGATGATCTCGACCAGATATTCCGGGCTGGCGAGCTTGGCTTCGCCGGTGGCGCGGGCAGGCGTGTGGCCCTTCGGCACCCACTTGTCCCATTCCGCATTCATCTCGGCGAAGGTGCCCATGTCGTCCAGCCAGATGATCGCCTGCAGGATCTTGGTCTTGTCGGTGCCGGCCTTGGCCAGCAACTCGTCGATGGTCGCCAGGATATCCCGGGTCTGCGAGGCAACGTTGCCGCCCGGCTCGCCGACCTGGCCGGCCAGGTAGACGGTGTTGCCATGGATGACGATCTGGGTCATGCGCGGGCCTACATCGATGCGACGAATGCTCATGGGATGTTTTCCTTCCTTTTGTCGGTCGCGCCTCTTTAGAGTCGCGACTTGCTTCGGGCAAGGCCGCCGGACCCAAATCCCCTTGGACCAGCCAGGGACGGGATTCACGGCAAGTTGTGCCGCCGGCCGCAATTCCGCCCGATTGGCTTGTTGACTAATGTAATAACATCACATATCCAACCGGTCTCTGCATGCAGCCGGATTTGGCCTGCCCACGGAACGATATGACCCAGACCTGCCTGACATTCCGTGACCTGACACTGGGCTACAACAGCCATCCCGCGATCCATCATCTCGACGGCACGATCCGCAAGGGCTCGCTGACGGCCGTGGTCGGCGCCAATGGTTCGGGCAAGTCGACGCTGATGAAGGGCATTGTCGGGGTTCTGAAGCCGATGGCCGGCAGCGTGATCCGGGCGCCCGGCGTGCGCGCCGCCTACCTGCCGCAGCAGTCGGAGCTTGATCGCTCCTTCCCGGCGCGCGTCGTCGATCTGGTCTCGCTCGGCCTGTGGCCGAAGCGCGGCATGCTCGGCCGCTACACCAAGGAAGATCGCGACTCCGTCAGCCGGGCGCTGATGGCGGTCGGCCTCGGCGGTTTCGAGAAGCGGCCGATCGACACGCTTTCGGGCGGACAGTTGCAGCGCACGCTGTTTGCCCGCGTGCTGCTGCAGGACGCCGATCTGATCCTCCTCGACGAGCCGTTCAACGCCGTCGATGCCAAGACGGTTGGCGACCTGATCGCGCTGATCAAGCGTTGGCATGGCGAGGAACGCACCATCATGGTCGTCGTCCATGACCTCGACCTGGTGCGCCAGAATTTCCCCGAAACGCTGCTTTTGGCCCGCCAGCCCATCGCCTGGGGCGAAACCAGGGAAACGTTGAAGCCGGAAAATCTTCTGCGCGCACGCCGTTTCCACGAAGCCTGGGAGGAAAACGCTCCCTGGTGCGAGCCGGACGAGCACGCCCATGGGCCCGATCACGACCATCATAGCCACGATCACGATCATGATCATCACCACGGCGCCGGACCGAGGGCTGCCTGATGGACATGCTCTATGGTCTCTTGATCGCGCCCTTCGCCGATTTCGCCTTCATGCAGCGGGCGCTGGTCGGCTCGCTGATGCTATCGCTCGGCGCCTGCCCGGTCGGCGTTTTCCTGATGCTGCGGCGCATGAGCCTGTCCGGCGATGCCATGGCGCATGCCATCCTGCCGGGTGCGGCCGCGGGCTTCCTGTTTTATGGGCTGGAAATCCTGCCGATGACGATTGGCGGCCTGATTGCCGGCGTCATCGTCGCGCTCGGCGCCGGTGCGGTCTCGCGCTTCACCATCCAGCGCGAGGACGCCTCGATGGCGGCCTTCTATTTGATTTCGCTCGCCATCGGCGTGCTGATGGTGTCGATCCGCGGCTCCAGCGTCGATCTCATGCATGTGCTGTTCGGCACCGTGCTGGCGCTCAACAACGAGGCGCTGACACTGATCGGCGGCATTGTCGCGGTAACGCTGGTCAGCCTCGCCATTTTCTGGCGGGCTTTGGTCGCCGAATGCCTCGATCCGCTGTTCCTGCGCTCGGTCAGCCGCATGGGCAGTCCAGTGCACTTCATCTTCCTCGGCCTCGTCGTGCTCAATCTGGTGGGCGGCTTCCAGGCGCTCGGCACGCTTCTGTCGGTCGGGCTGATGATGCTGCCCGCCGCTGCCGCCCGCTTCTGGACCGTGCGCGTCGAGCCGATGTGCGTGCTGGCGGTTCTGATCGGCTTTGCCTCCTGCATCGCAGGGCTGCTGTTGTCCTATCACGCCTCGCTGCCATCCGGCCCGGCCATCATCCTGTCGTCCGGCGTCGTCTATTTCGCCTCGATCCTGTTCGGCACGCGCGGCATCCTGCGCGCCCGCATTATCCACCACCGTCACAGAACGGCCTGATCCCCGCCCCCCAAAGGAGACTTGACCATGCTGAAATCACTCCGTGCCGCCCTGGCGATGAGCGTTATAACATTAACCGCCTTTGGCGCCTCATCGGCCCTCGCGGCACCGCTGAAAGTGGTCGCCAGCTTCACGGTCATCGCCGATTTCGCCAAAAATGTCGGCGGCGACCGCATCGACGTCACCACCATCGTCGGGCCGGATGGGGACGCCCATGTCTACGAGCCGAGCCCGGCCGATGCTGTGGCCATGGCCAAGGCCGATATCGTGCTGGTCAACGGCTTGCATTTCGAAGGTTTCCTGCAGCGGCTGGTCGATGCCAGCGCCACCAAGGCCTCGATCATCACCTTGACCAAGGGGGTGACGCCGATCGACTTCAAGCCTGAATTCGCCGACGCGGACGCCGCCGAAGGCGCCGGCACCGGCGGCGGCAAGACGGTCACCGATCCGCACGCCTTCCAGTCGATCGCCAACGCCAGGATCTATGTGAAGAATATCGCCGAGGCCTTCTGCGCGGCCGACAGCGATGGTTGCGTCTCCTACCAGACCAATGCCGCGACCTACACCAAGAAGCTCGATGCGTTGGAAGGCGAAGTGAAGACAGCGATCCAGTCGATCCCGGAGGCGAAGCGCGTCGTCATCACCTCGCACGATGCGTTCGGCTATTTCGAGCACGCATACGGCCTGACCTTCCTCGCCCCGCAGGGCATCTCGACCGATTCCGAACCGTCAGCAGCCGACGTCGCCAAGCTGGTCACCCAGGTGAAGCAGGACAAGGCAGCCGCGATCTTCGTCGAGAACATCACCAATCCGCGCCTGATCGAGCAGATCGCCGATGAAACCGGCATCAAGGTGGGCGGCACGCTCTATTCGGACGCGCTGTCGCAGCCCGATGGCCCGGCCTCGACCTATATCGACATGATGCACAACAACATCCGCCAGATCAAAGGCGCGATCCTCGGCAGCTGAGGCGAGCCAGCGCTATCCAACCGGGTCGCATTGGCCCGGTTGGATTTTTCCGCGCACAATGTCTATTTGGCAGAGAATTCTCTCGATGCGGATTGCCGCGCATGCAGGGCGGTGGCAAGACTGCCTCCAGACCAGATTGCGAGGATGCTGCCATGGAATACCGCGAGATCAGTGAAGACTATTCGGTTTCGGGCCAGATCCAGCCCGAAGACGCCGCCGCCATCAAGGAAGCCGGCTTCAAGAGCGTGATCTGCAACCGCCCCGATGACGAGCAGCCCGGCCAGCCTTCGGCCGACACGGTAAAGGCGGCGGTGGAAGCCGCCGGCCTCGCCTTCCGCTACATTCCCGTCATCAGCGGCCAGATCACCGCCGAGAATGTCGAGGATCAGGCCGAGGCGCTGGACGAATTGGAAGGCCCGGTGTTCGCCTATTGCCGTTCCGGTGCGCGCTGCACCAATCTTTATGGGCTGATCCAGCAGTCGAAGGGCTGAACGGTCTCATCATCGCAGATGAAGGAACGCCAAATTCCAGCGATGGTGATCCTTCACACCCCCCTCTGTCCTGCCGGACATCTCCCCTGCAAGGGGGGAGATTGGCAGCATTGGGCTCAGCACCATTCTGCAGCGTTGGCAATTTGCGAAAGCGAAAGTGACATCCGATCTCCCCCCTTGTGGGGGAGATGGCCGGCAGGCCAGAGGGGGGTGCTGTCCCTCCGACGTATCAAGTGAAATTCGCTCAGACTAAATCGGCAGTGCGCCAGTTTCCTTCAGCGTCTCGAGAACGATCGCCGTCTTCACGTGCTGCACGGATTCGTGCGGCAGGAGCACGCCGTTGACGAACTCCGATAGTGATTTGAGATCCGGCGTCACCACTTTCAGGATGTAATCCATCTCGCCGGTCAGCGCGTGCGCCTCCTGCACCTCCGGCAGCCGCGCCACCAATTCGCCGAAACGCCGTGCATTGTCGCGGTTGTGGGTGGCCAAGGTCACCGAAATGACGTTGACCAGCGAGAAGCCGAGCTTGTCGCGGTCGAGCACGGCCCGATAGCCCTTGATATAGCCGTCTTCCTCCAGCCGCTGGCGACGGCGCGAGCATTGCGACGCCGACAGGTTGACTCGCTCTGAAAGGTCGTTGTTGGTCAGCCGGGCGTCGCCCTGCAAGAGCGCCATTATCTTGCGGTCGAATTGATCAATGCGCGCCTCATCCATGCTTTTCTCCCGCAACATGCACGCTTCACGCACGAGATGATCATTTCAAGCGTTTGAATGCAAGCACCATGCACCGGCTCCGCGCTATGATGGCGTCAGATGGCCTTTTCAGGCCAAGCCAGCTTTCGGAGGAATGCCATGGGTCCCTTTCCGCACGACGCCCCGCCCGCCACGATCAGCAGGGACAACCCCGCCGGTACCGATGGTTTCGAGTTCGTCGAATTCGCGCATCCGGAGCCGCAGAAGCTGGCCGAGCTGTTCACCCGCATGGGCTATGTGGCGGTGGCCAGGCACCGCACCAAGGACGTCACCGTCTGGCGCCAGGGCGACATCAACTATGTCGTCAATGCCGAGCCGGGTTCGCACGCCATGAAGTTCGTCGACAAGCATGGTCCCTGCGCGGCCTCGATGGCGTGGCGGGTGGTGGATGCCAAGCACGCTTTCGATCACGCCGTTGCCAAAGGTGCCACGCCCTACGAAGGCGACGACAAGGCGCTCGACGTTCCGGCCATCGTCGGTATTGGCGGTTCGCTGCTCTATTTCATCGACACCTATGGCAAGAAGGGTTCAGCCTATGACGTCGAGTTCGAGTGGCTCGGCGCGCGCGATCCACGGCCGCAAGGCGTCGGCTTCTATTACCTCGACCACCTGACCCACAATGTCTATCGCGGCCAGATGGACAAATGGTGGGATTTCTACCGCAATCTGTTCGGCTTCAAGCAGATCCACTTCTTCGACATCGACGGCAAGATCACCGGTCTGGTCAGCCGCGCCATCACCTCGCCCTGCGGCAAGATCCGCATTCCGCTCAACGAATCCAAGGACGAGACCAGCCAGATCGCCGAGTACCTGAAGAAGTACAATGGCGAAGGCATCCAGCACATCGCCGTCGGCACCGACGAGATCTACGCCGCCACCGACAAGCTCGCCGACAACGGGCTGAAATTCATGCCCGGCCCGCCCGAGACTTACTACAATATGTCGTACGACCGAGTGAACGGCCATGACGAGCCGATCGAGCGGATGAAGAAGCACGGCATCCTGATCGACGGCGAAGGCGTGGTCGACGGCGGCATGACCAAGATTCTCTTGCAGATCTTCTCGAAGACCGTGATCGGCCCGATCTTCTTCGAGTTCATCCAGAGGAAGGGCGACGAAGGCTTTGGCGAAGGCAATTTCCGCGCGCTGTTCGAATCGATCGAGCAGGACCAGATCAAGCGCGGCGTGATCAAGGTTCAGGCGGCGGAGTAGAGCGAGGCGACACCGGAGTTCTTGCGGCTCAATCGATTATGACCTAAATTATGGTCATAGGAGTCTGACGATGAACGTTCCGATGGCGAAAGCGAAGGCCCAGCTCTCCGAGTTGGTGAAGCGTGCCCAGGCTGGCGAAGAAATCCATCTGACCCGGCATGGGGAAATTGTCGCTACCTTGAGCGCTCCCGCCCGGCCCGGCGGCAGCCAGCGCTTGCTTGGAGCCTTGAAAGGCAAAGTCTGGATATCGGATGATTTTGACGAACTCGGTCCCGAATGGGACGAGTACATTAAATGAGCGGCAAATATCTGGTCGATACCCATATTCTGCTTTGGGTGCTCAACGCGGATTCACGTCTTTCGGACCATCATCGCGACATCTTTCTCGCAGGCAGGGAAGTGATCATCAGCGCCGTCTCGGTAGCGGAGATCGCGATCAAGAAATCGATCGGCAAAGTCACGCTCACAGGCGACGTCGTGGACATTCTGCGATCAAACGGGATTCCGATCCTCGGCATAAACGAACTGCACGCGGCGAGACTTGAGCATCTGCCGCTTCATCACCGCGATCCCTTCGATCGTCTGCTCGTTGCACAGGCTCAAATTGAAGGCCTGACCTTGGTCACCGCGGACCGGCAATTTTCAAGCTACGACGTCGCGTTGGTCTGATCATCCAGGCCCAGTCGCTCAACCTCCGTTTTCCTCAGCTTCAAATCATAATCGAGCAGGAATTCGTCGAGCTGCGGCGGCGCAACCGAGGTGCCGGACAGCATCGCGTGCACCTGGCCGCGATGATGGATGTCGTGCAGGAAGACATGAGCGAGGATGTCGCCGATGCGCTCGGGGATCATGCCGTCCTCGCGTCGGTCAGTGATGACGCGGCGGTCGAGATCGGCCTCCGAAAGGGCATCGCAGAAAGCGATCAGCCGCCGGTCGGCCACAAGCTGGGCGGCAAACAGCGCCCTGGGCTCGTCGAAGGGCACGTAATCATCATGGGCAGCGGCGCCGATGCCGCCCTCCTCGAGAAAATCGAGATAGAGAAGATCGACCGCAAGGATATGGTTGAGCGTCGCCTTGATCGAGGGAAAGAAGCTGGTGCGCTCGGCTTCGAATTCGCCGGGCTCGAGCGCGAGCACGGCTCGGTAGAGCCGGTCGTTCGACCAGAGATTGTTGCCGGCCATGCAGCGCAGATGGTCAAGAAGATTCATGGCTGAAATCTCCCGTAGGCCCTCATCGCTCGTATTTCTCTACCTTCTGCTCGATCGCGCCGAAGATCGAATGGCCGGCTCTGTCCTTCATCTCGATGCGTACCGTGTCGCCGAAGCGCAGGAATGGCGTCTTGGGTTCGCCCGACGCAATGGTCTCGATCATGCGCAGTTCGGCGATGCAGGAATAGCCGGCACCGCCCGCCGAGACAGGCTTGCCTGCTCCGCCGTCGAGCTTGTTGGAGACGGTGCCGGAGCCGATGATGGTGCCGGCCACCAGCGGCCGTGTCCTGGCGGCATGGGTGATCAGCGTCGGAAAATCGAAGGTCATGTCGACACCGGCATTGGCGCGGCCGAACGGTTTGCCGTTGAGATCAGCGAGCAGCGGCAGGCTGACCTTGCCGCCGTCCCAGGCGTCGCCCAGCTCATCCGGCGTCACCGCAACGGGTGAAAAAGCCGAGGACGGCTTTGACTGGAAAAAGCCGAAGCCCTTGGCCAGCTCCGGCCCGGTCAGCGCGCGCAGCGTCACGTCGTTGACCAGCACGACCAGCCGGATCGCGGCGCGCGCTTCGTCGAGGCTGGCGCCCATCGGCACGTCGTCGATGATGACGGCGACCTCCGCCTCCATGTCGATGCCGAAGGCTTCGTCGGCCATGCGGATCGGATCGCGCGGCGCGATGAAAGAGTCCGAGCCGCCCTGGTAGATCAGGGGATCGGTCCAGAAGCTTGCCGGCATCTCGACGCCGCGCGCCTTCCGCACCAGTTCGACATGGTTCACATAGGCGGAGCCATCGGCCCATTGATAGGCGCGCGGCAGCGGCGAATGCGCATCATGCTCGTGAAAGCGCGCCGAGGGCATCGCATTGTTCTCCAGCGATTCCGCGATGGTCGAGAGATGCGGTGAGATCCTGCGCCAATCGTCGAGTGCCGCTTGCAGCGTACGCGCCAGGAACGAGGCGTCGGTGTACTGCGTCAGGTCGCGCGAGACGACGACGAGTTTTCCGTCACGCGTCCCGTCCTTCAATGTGGCAAGCTTCATGCGGTTCCCTCTCCTGATGCGGCTTTGGCGCCGCTTTGGTTGTTTATTTTGCGCATGATCTTTTCCGAAAACCGGTTCCCACTTTTCGCTGACGCGGTCCTTCGGTTCGGGATCATGCTAATTCCACAACAAGGCCGTCGCGGGCGATCGTCAAGTCGCCGGCCCATGTTTTCCTGACAGCGGCGACCCAGTCGGCATCGCCGATTTCGGCATCATCGGCCGGGATGAGATGGTTGAGCACCAGCCGCTTCACGCCGGCATCGCTGGCGATGCGCCCGGCCTCCTCGGCAAAGCTGTGGCTGGCGAGGAGATGTTCCCTGAGCCGCGCGCCGTTGCCGGTTCGGGCGACCAGCCGCTCGATCCCCTCTTCCAGCATGGCTTCGTGGACGAGGATGTCGGCCCCTTCGGCGAAATCGGCAAGCGGCGGAAAGAAGGCCGTGTCGGCGGAAAACACCACGCTTTTGCCGTCATGATCGAAGCGAAGGGCAAAACAATCGGTCACCGGTGGATGGTCGACGCGTAGCGCCGTCACCTTCAGGCCGCTTTGCCTAAGCACCTGGCCCTCGCCGAATTCATTGATCGAAACCAGATCGCGAATGTCGGGCCGACCTTCGTCGGCGATGCGGATTTCGATGTCGAATTCCATCGCCTGGCAGAAGCGATGCCAGTAGTGGCCGGTGCCGGGCGGGCCGAACACGCTGACCGGGCTCGCCAGCCCCGCCGTCCAGGCGGTGTGGATCAGCGGCCCCAGTTCCAGCACATGGTCGGAATGCAGGTGCGTGATGAAGATCAGGTCGAGTGCCTTCAGGCTGATGCCGGCATCGACCAGACCGTGCGTGACGCCAAGCCCGCAATCGACGACGATGGTCCGTCCGCCGATCTCAAGCAGCGACGAACTCGGCCACGGTCCGCCCGGCCGCAACGCCGGGCCGCCTTTCGAGCCCAGCAGCACCAAACGATCCGGCATTGGCTTGCCGCTCAAGACCAGTCACCCTCCGGCGTGCCGTTGAAGCGCTTCTTCAGGTCGGCCCAGCAGTCGATGTAATTGTCCTGCCGGGTTTCCAGTTCGGCGCCGTAGCGGGTCAGCATCTGCGGAAAGCGGGTCTCGAACATGAACGCCATGGTGTTGTCGAGCTTGACCGGTTTCAGCGCCGCGCGCGAGGCCTTTTCGAAGCCAGGCGCATCAGGGCCATGGGCCAGCATCAGATTGTGCAAGCTGATGCCGCCGGGAACGAACCCTTCCTCCTTGGCATCGTACTGGCCGTGGATCAGCCCCATGAACTCGCTCATGATGTTGCGGTGATACCAGGGCGGGCGAAATGTATCTTCCGCAATCAGCCAGCGCGGCGGGAAGATGACGAAATCGATGTTGGCGGTGCCCTCCTCGCCGCTGGGCGCGGTGAGCACGGTGAAGATCGACGGATCCGGGTGATCGAACAGGAGGGCGCCGACGGGCGAAAAGGTTGCCAGATCATATTTATAGGGCGCGTAGTTGCCGTGCCAGGCGACAACGTCGAGCGGCGAATGGCCGATCTCGGTGACGTGGAAATTGCCGCACCATTTGACGATCAGCCGGCAAGGCGTTTCCTTCTCCTCGAACCAGGCGCAAGGCGTATTGAAATCGCGCGGGTTGGCGAGGCAATTGGCGCCGATCGGGCCGCGATCGGGCAAGGTCAGCTTGGCGCCGTAATTCTCGCAGACATAGCCGCGCACTTCCTTGTCAACGAGTTCGACCTTGAAGACGAGGCCGCGCGGCAGCACAGCGATCTCGCCCGGCCGGAGTTCGATGACCCCCATCTCGGTAACGAAGCGCAGGGCGCCGACCTGCGGCACGACCAGCAACTCGCCGTCGGCGTTGAAGAAATGGTCGTCGACCATCGATGTGTTGGCGACATAGACATGGGCCGCCATGCCGGTCTGTCCAAGCACGTCGCCGGCGGTGGTGATGCTGCGCATGCCCTGAACAAAGTCGGTCGGCTCATTCGGCATCGGCACCGGATTCCAGCGATACTGGCCGAGCGCCAATTCGTGATCGCCGACATTGGGTGCGGTCTTCCACAAGGGATAGCTCGACGCCTTGAAGCGGCCGGTGTGCTTCACACTCGGCCGGATCCGGTAAAGCCATGAGCGCTCATTGGTTCCGCGCGGGGCGGTGAAGGGCGAGCCCGAGAGCTGTTCGGCGTAAAGGCCGTAGGCCGGCCGCTGGGGTGAGTTGCGGCCTTGCGGCAGCGAACCTGGCAAGGTTTCGGTCTCAAAATCATTGCCGAAGCCCGGCATGTAGGAAAAGGCCATCGCTTCCTCCCGGAATGGATCTCAATTGACCAAACTAGTTTCATTTGTAACCATCGAAAATGTAACTATCAATCCATCACATCGGGATGTGAGGCCATGGAAATCCTGAAACTCGAAAGCTTCCTGCCCTATCGGCTCTATCGCCTCGCCGATGCCGTGAGCCGCGAATTCTCGAGGATATACAAGGACAGCCATGGACTGACGCGGCCGGAGTGGCGGACGCTTTCCGGGCTCGGCCAGCACGGCACAATGACCGCGACCGAACTTGGCGAGCAATCGGCCATGCACAAGACCAAGGTGTCGCGCGCCGTGGCCGAGCTCGAACGGCGGCGCTGGCTGACGCGCACGCCTGATGGGAATGACCGCCGTGTCGAACATCTGACGCTGACCAGAGCGGGGCTGGCCGCCTATCGCGAGATGGTGCCGCTGGCGAAGGCGTTCGAACGGGAGTTGCTGGCGAGGCTCGATGAAGAGGAACGCGCGGCGATTGTCGGTGGGGTGGCGGCGCTGGAGAGCGCGTTGGAGGCAAGGTAAGTGGCAAAACCGAGGACTGATAGGCCGCGGGGCAGCACCCCCCCTCTGTCCTGCCGGACATCTCCCCCGCAAGGGGGGAGATCGAACGTCATCCCGGCTTTCGCCAATCATCAACGGGAGAGAAATGAGCGCAGCGTCGAAACTGCCAATCTCCCTCCTTGCGGGGGAGATGGCCGGCAGGCCAGAGGGGGGGTGCTGTCCCGCTAACGTCTCCGGCACAGTGCCTTCACAGCAGCCTCACCAGTCCATCACCACCTTGCCGGAACTGCCGCTGCGCATCGCATCGAACCCAGCCTGAAAATCGTCGATACCGATGCGGTGGGTGATCAGGCCGGAGACGTCGAGCGGGCCCTGGACCAGGGCGATCATCTTGTACCAGGTCTCGAACATCTCGCGGCCGTAGATGCCCTTGAGATGCAGCATCTTGAAGATGACCTTGTTCCAGTCGATCTCGAAGCCGGTCGGCGCGATGCCCAGGATGGCGATCTTGCCGCCATTGTTCATGGTGTCGATCATGTCGCGGAAGGCGGGCGCGGCGCCCGACATTTCGAGGCCGACGTCAAAACCCTCGGTCATGCCGAGCGCCGGCATGACATCACGCAGCTTTTCCTTCGACGCATCGACGACATGCTGGACGCCAAGCTTTTTGGCCAGCGCCAGCCGCACCGGATTGATGTCGGTGATCACCACTTTTCGCGCACCGACGCATTGCGCTACCAGCGCGCCCATGATGCCGATCGGCCCGGCGCCGGTGACCAGCACATCTTCACCGACGAGGTCGAAAGACAGAGCGGTGTGCACCGCATTGCCCAAGGGATCGAAGATGGCGGCGACCTCGTCGGGCACATCGTCGGGGATCGGCACCACATTGTGCTGCGGGATCGCCAGGTACTCGCCGAAGGCACCGGGACGGTTGACGCCGACGCCGAGCGTGTTGCGGCACAGATGCCCCCTGCCCGCACGGCAGTTTCGGCAATGGCCGCAGACGATGTGGCCTTCGCCCGACACGCGCTGGCCAACCTTGTATTCGGTGACCGCGGCGCCGAAATCGGCGACGGTGCCGACGAATTCATGGCCGGTCACCATCGGCACGGGCACCGTCTTCTGCGCCCACTGGTCCCAATTGTAGATGTGGACATCGGTGCCGCAGATCGCGGTTTTCCTGATCTTGATAAGCACGTCGTTGGGGCCGATCTCCGGTACCGGCACCTCTTCCATCCAGATGCCCGGCTCGGCCTTGGCCTTTACCAGCGCCTTCATCATGTTCGACATTCTTTTGTCCCTTGAATCTCTTGATCCGGAATCGCTTTTCGGCGCCGATCGCTCAGGAAATCACACCCAATTCCCTGCCGACCACGCCAAACGCCTCCACTGCACGGTCGATATCGGCAGTGGAGTGCGCCGCCGACATCTGGGTGCGGATGCGCGCCTGGCCTTTCGGCACCACCGGGAAGGAAAAGCCGATGACATAGATGCCGCGTTTCAGCATGCGCGCCGCCATCTCCTGCGCCAGGCTCGCATCGCCCAGCATCACCGGAATGATCGGATGGTCGGCTCCGGCCAAGGTGAAGCCAAGCTTGCCCATCTCAGACCTGAACCGCGCCGCATTGGCATAGAGGCGCTGGCGCAAGGCGTCGCCGTTGCGGATCAGGTCGAACACCTTGATCGAAGCGCCTGCGATCGCCGGCATCAGCGTGTTGGAGAAGAGATAGGGCCGCGAGCGCTGGCGCAACCAGTCGACCACCTGCTTCCTGCCCGATGTGTAGCCGCCGGATGCGCCGCCGAGCGCCTTGCCGAGCGTGCCGGTGATGATGTCGACCCTGCCCTCGACGCCGCAATGTTCGGGCGATCCACGGCCATTGTGGCCGACGAAGCCGACGGCATGGCTGTCGTCGACCATGACCATGGCGTCGTACTTGTCGGCGAGATCGCAGACACCCCTCAGATTGGCGATGATGCCGTCCATCGAAAACACGCCGTCGGTGGCGATCAGCCGGAAACGGCAATCCTTCGCTTCTTTCAGCCGCGCTTCGAGATCGGCCATGTCGTTGTTGGCGTAGCGGAAGCGTTTGGCCTTCGACAGCCTGACCCCGTCGATGATCGAGGCGTGGTTCAGCGCATCCGAGATGATCGCGTCTTCCTCGCCCAGCAGCGTCTCGAACAGACCGCCATTGGCGTCGAAGCAGGAGCCGTAGAGGATGGTGTCCTCCAGGTCGAGGAAGGATGAAATCGTCGCCTCGAGCTGCTTGTGCTGCTCCTGCGTGCCGCAGATGAAGCGCACCGAGGCCATGCCGTAGCCATAACGGTCGAGCGCCTGGCTGGCCGCGTCGCGCAGTTCGGCGCTGTCGGCGAGGCCGAGATAGTTGTTGGCGCAGAAATTAAGGACTTTCTCGCCGCCGACCTCGATTTGCGCCGACTGCATCGAGGAAATCACCCGCTCCGACTTGTAGAGACCGGCCGATTTGAGCCCTGCAAGCTCGTTGTCGATATGCGAGAGAAATGCTGCGGTCATGATCAGGCCCTGTTTGACGTGGGTCGACTGTTGTCCCGCCCGCGCAAAAAATCCATCGCAAAAGCGACCGGGCCGGTGGTGGGGGGCATCAAATGAAACGTCATGGGTATCGCCCGAGCGTGCCCCACGAGGATCACACGGGTTGGCAACCGTTCAAATGCGGGTTGGCGGCGAAAGGAGCCGATAACCATTCTGCGATCTTTCCGCGTTTCCCCCGATCTTTCCGCGTTTCCCCCTTGCAGGCCGGCTGTCGATTTCCAGTCCTGTTAACGTTTGCGGTTCAATGATGCTCATACAGGAATCCGTTGGCGAGAGGGCCGCCCCCGAAAATGTCGCAGCAGCCGGTGCAAACCGTTTCAGGCAAGCTCATACTGCTGATCAAGGCCGGCTATTGGCTGGCGCTGTTGATCATCGCCGCCATGGTGGCAGCCTCTTTCGTCCTGCTGCAGCAGACGATGGCCACGCAGCAGCACAACCATACCTTGCTCGATATCGTCGGCACGCAAAAAACCTTGTCGCAGCGCATCGTCTTCCTTGCCAGTGCAACGGGTGCCGCGTCGCTCGACAAGCAGCCGGCGCTGGTCAGCGCGCTCAAGCAGGCAACGACGGAGTTCGAGACCAACTACGATCTGCTGCTCGAGCAGACGGGGGCAAATCCGGAATCACCGGCCAAGCTCGATTCGAAGTCGATCGAGAGCGTACTCTTCGCCAAACCCTTCCATCTCGACTATTTCTCGGTTGGGCTGATCGCCAATGGCGACCGTCTGATCTCGGCCTTGGAATCGCAACTCAACAATCTCGACAATGGCGGCTACAAAGGCAGCGCTGAACGCGTCAACCTCGACATGTCGGTCGCCAACGCCACCTTGTCGGGCTATGCCGCGCTCGGCCAGCGTATCAGCGCCGAGGCCGACGAGCGCTCCGAAAAGTTGCTCTCCCTCCACCGCACGCTGTTCTACGCCACCCTCGGCGTCATCCTGCTGGTGGCGTTATTCATCTTCAGGCCGATGTCCAACGCGATCCTGCGCAAGACGCATGAACTGGTCGACGCGCGCAATTCGATGGCCTTCATCGCGGTTCATGACGGCCTGACCGGCCTGCACAACCGAACCTTCCTGACCGACCATTTCGAGACGCTGATCAAGGGCGCGCATCGGCGGCGCGAGCGTCTTGCCGTGGTCCAGCTCGATCTCGACCGTTTCAAGCAAATCAACGATACGCTGGGCCATGCCGCCGGCGACTATGTGCTGGTCATCACGGCACAGCGAATGCGTGATTCCTGCCGGGCGTCGGATCTGTGCGCGCGGCTCGGTGGCGACGAATTCGTGATGATCCTCAACGGCGCCGGCAGCACCGAAGACATCAACATGCTGGCACGGCGCATCTTGGCGCACATCAACGAGCCGATCATTTTCCAGGGCACGACCATTCTTCCCGGCGCCAGCGCCGGCATTGCCGTCTATCCGATAGATGCCGACAACGCGCAGGATCTTTTGGTTCACGCCGATCTGGCGCTCTATTCGGCCAAGAAGATGGGAGGCGGCAACTTCTCGTTCTTCTCGGAGGAGCTGCGCCGCGAACTCGACTATCGCAAGCAACTCGAACACGACATCAAGGTCGCCATCTCCGAAAAGGCGTTCCAGGTCTATTTCCAGCCGCAGGTTTCGCTGACCACCGGCACGATCAGCGGCATCGAAGCGCTGGTGCGCTGGAACCATGCCGAACGCGGCATGATCTCGCCCGGCGAATTCATTCCGGTTGCGGAGAAATGCGGCTTCATGCCGGAGATCGGCCGCATCGTGATCAGCAAGGCGATCAACGAAGCCGCCGAATGGAACCGGGCCGGGATCGCCTTCGGTCGCCTTGCCGTCAATGTTTCGGGCACCGAGTTACGCGAGCATGATTTCGATGCGTTCCTGTTCGGGACGCTGGAAAAGGCCGGATTGCCGCCGCAGAAACTGTCGCTGGAAATCGTCGAATCCGTCATTCTGGACGATGAGAAGACAGGCATCGCGGCAAAGCTGCGTCACATCAGGGCGGCCGGCGTCCATCTGGAACTCGATGATTTCGGCACCGGCTATGCTTCGCTGAGCCACGTCAATCCGAACGAGATCGACCGGCTAAAGATCGATCGCCGCTTCGTCCAGAACATCCACGAGAACGGCGACAACTCCAAGATCGTGCGCGCCATCACCGAGCTTGCCCGCGGCCTCGGCATCTCGATCGTCGCCGAAGGCGCCGAAACCGAAGCCGAACTCGACTCGCTGATGGCGATCGGTTGCGACCAGGTGCAAGGCTATTCCATCGCCTTCCCGATGCCGCAGGACAAAGCGCTCGAGTGGCTGACCGCCCGCATGCCGAAGAAGGCAAAGCTGACGGTGCTGCAAGGCAGCCTGGCGTAGGCACCCGCGCGGTCCGCCTTGACACCGGCCATGGACATGGCGGCCTGTCGCAACCCAAACGGATGCCGCGACTTATGACACTTTTCCGGTTTGTCATCGCGGCCGTGTTGATGTCCACGTTGCCGGCTCATGGGGCGGATCGCACCATCTATCTCACCTTCGACGACGGTCCGCTCAGCGGCACCGGCAACATCCTCGACGTGTTGCAGGCGAGCCAAGTTCCGGCAACGTTGTTCATGGTCGGCATGCACGCCGAGGCCAGTGCGTCCAACAAGATGCTGGTGCGGCGCGCCAAGACGATGCCACTGGTGACGATCGGCAACCACAGCTACAGCCACGCCTACAATCACTACCGGCACTTCTATGGCGATACGGAAGGCGTCGTCGCCGACATGCTCAAGGCGAACGCCGTGCTCGGCCTGAAGCCCGCGGTGCACGCGCGCCTGCCGGGCCGCGATGTGTTCCGGCTGCCCTCGATGTCAAAGGACGACAACTCGCTCGGGCCCGCGCAAGCCGGCCGCGAGGATCCCGACTACGAGTTCGTCGCGGCTTCCGGCTTCTATCTCTATGGCTGGGACCACGAATGGGTGCGGTGAGCCGGTACAGAGCGTCGACCATCTGGTCAGCGAGATCGATCACCTGTTCGGCTATGGTCATTTCGCCAGACCCGGCAAGCTGATCCTGTTGATGCATGACGAGATGTTCCAAGACCGCTTCGATGGCAAGACGAAGCTGACCAACCTGATCGCCGCGCTGAAGCTGCGCCACTATGCCTTTGGAACGATCCCGACCTATGACGACTGAGTGGATAAGATAGGCAAATTCTTCAGCGGATTGAGCATCGGCACCCCAAGTGGCGCGAAATGACGCTCGTTGTCAGTCAAGATCGTCAAACCATGGACCTCGGCAGTGGCAGCAATCGCTATGTCTTCAAATCCGGGCCGGTGTGCCCTCGCGCGATCCAGGATCAGTCCTGCGGCATGTGCGGCACGCAAATCGAAGGGGAGCACTCTTTCTCCATAAAGGTGCTGGACCGCTTGCCACCAACCACGCAATGATTTTGCCTTTGTTGTCGCACCCTCACGTTCGGCCTTGGCTATTCCGGCAGCAATCTCGGATGCGGTGACAACGGACAGGAACAGATGGTCACTCGCCTGATCAAGCCATGTAGCCAAGGCTTGCCGAGCGGCTCTCTTCGAGGGAGCCATTGCCGAGATGATATTGGTGTCCAGCAGAAACATCGGCTGCGTTACAACTCGACCTTGCGAGCCGGTTTGCGGGGCCGAGGCGCAATATCGTCAAGGTCCCCGGGAAAGGCCGCCAACAATTGTCCAAAACTTGGCACGCGCGAGAGCCTTTCGTAGTCTTCAAAAGACAGAATGACAGCCTGCTTGCGTCCGTGACGGGTGATGACGGCGGGTGTTCCGGCGATGGCTTGATCGACCACCGCGGAAAGTGTTGCCTTGGCATCCTTCAACTGAATCTCGCGCATGGCTTACTCCAAAGTGACTAGAGTAGTCATATAGCAAGGCGAGTCGGATAAAACAAGGCTGTCGACCGACCTAGCCCTCCACATTGTCCCGCAACACCGCCAGCACCTGCGCGAACTCCGCCAGCCGCTCGTCGGACAATCCCACCCGCAGCCGCTTGTCGAAAACAAGCGCGGCCTTACGGAGTGTTTCGAACATCGCTTCTCCCGCCTCGGTCAGTTCGACCAGATGGACCCGGCGGTTGACGGGATCGCGGCGGCGCGTCAGCAGGCCCTGCGCCTCCATGGCATTCAGATGGTGGGTCAGCGTCGCGCCCTGGATGCCGATCATGCCGGCAAGCTCGCGCTGATTGGCAAGCTTGCTCGACTTGACCGACAACAGCGTGAGCCAGACCGGCAAGGTGCCGCCCGCTTCGACCAAGGCGGCGTCGAAGGCTTGGGCGACAAGCTTGGCGGTGCGGCCAAGATTCATACCAACTGGCGGGCGTTCAAAGGGCGTCATCGCCGGACCCTAGACGGTGTTTTCCAAGGATGGAACTGGCTCATTTTATACATTGACATCGAACAGTTCGATATCTAATCATTATCTTTAGCAAGTGAGAGAGGAGAGATGGCATGCAATATGTCTACATCGTCGTCATCGGTCTTCACGTCATGGCAGGCGTATTCTGGGCGGGCACGACCATCGCGGTCGGCCGTGACCCGGACATCCGCGCGGAACGGTTTTTCCGGCCGCAAATGGGCGCTGCCGGCCTGGTTTTCCTGACCGGCATACTGCTCTGGTATTTCTTCCATGAGGGCGCTTTCGGCTCGATGGAGAAAGTGCTGGCGCTGGGGATCGTGACGGCCCTGATCGCCGCCGGCGTGCAGGGCGCACTGGTAGGCTCTGCCAGCAGGCAGCTTGCCGGCGCTGATGCGGCTACGGAAAGCCGGTTGCGCGCGAAGATGACAAGAGGCGAGCGCATCGCCGGAGGCCTGCTGGTGCTGACCGTGCTGTGCATGGCCACCGCCAGAATGTTCTGAGCGCCGCCACGCCGCAACCCTCACAGCATCGTGCGTTGTCTGGCAACGAGCCAATGACGTGCGGGCGCGCGGATCGAGCCGGAATACACGGGCTCTCGTATGCCAGCCCGGCCGCGCGCCATCAATTTTCGCGGCGAGATTTCAGATCCGCAAACCGAACCTGATCCCGTCATAGATGGCGGCATGGATGTTGCGCGAGGCGACCGCGTCGCCGATGCGCAACAGCACGAAGCCGGCTTCGTGGTTGCGCGCCGGAAAAATGTCGCCGCCGCTGACTAGGCGTTCGTAGTCGACCGCGCCGCCATTCTTCGACAGCGGCCTCAAGGCCAGGTAGAGATCATCGAGCGGCGCGGTGCCATGCTCGACCACCACCTGGTCGACCCGCCGTTCGCCGCGCCAGCCGTCGGCAAAATCCGAAGCGAGTTCGGCGACCAGTTGATTGCCCTCGCGCCGCACCGAGCGCAGGCGCGTGTTGATGGTGATGGTGGCGCCCTTTTCCTGGAACGAGCGCATGTACGGCACATGGTTCATGCCGCCCATTTCGGGTGCGAAAAAACGCTCAGGCGAAACCAGTTCCAGCCGTGCGCCGCTGTTGGCGATCAGTTCGGCGGCACCCATCCCTTGATGGCCGCCATTGTCGTCATAGAGCAAGACATTCTCGGCCGGCTTGACGCTGCCGGCCATGATATCCCAGCTCGAGGTGACGAGATTGTCGCCCGCCGCCAGCGGCGGGTTCTGCGGCAAGCCGCCGGTAGCGACAATGACCACATCGGACGCCAGCGCCAGGACGTCGTCCTTCTCGGCCCAGGTATCGTAGCGGATCTCGACGCCGAGCCGATCAAGCTCTGCCAGCCGCCAGTCGATGATGCCGATCAATTCCTTTCGGCGCGGATTCTGGGTCGCCAGACGCACCTGGCCGCCGGCCTGGCTCGACGCTTCAAGCACCGTCACCCAATGGCCGCGCTCGGCCGCCACCCGCGCCGCCTCAAGTCCGCCGGCGCCGGCGCCGATGACAACGACCTTTTTCTTCGCCCCTTCGGTCTTGACGATGATGTGCGGAATATCGGCCTCGCGGCCGGTCGCCGCATTGTGGATGCACAGCGCCTCGCCGCCCTCATAGATACGATCGAGACAATAGGTGGCGCCGACGCAGGGGCGGATCTCGTGCTCGCGGCCTTCCATCACCTTCCTGATGATGTGCGGGTCGGCGATGTGGGCGCGGGTCATGCCGACCATGTCGAGCTTGCCTGTCGCGATCGCATGGCGCGCAGTAGCGACATCGGAGATGCGCGCCGCATGGAAAGTCGGGAACTTTGTCGCCGCCCTCACCTCGCCGGCGAAATCGAGATGCGGCGAAGACCGCATGCCGGTCACCGGAATGACCTTGGTCAATGCCGCGTCGCTTTCGATCGAACCGCGGATAATGTTGAGGAAATCGACCTTGCCGGAGCCGGCCAGCCGCCTGGCGATCTCGACGCCCTCCTCCTTCGACAGGCCTTTCTCGAAGTCCTCGTCGGCGACCATGCGGATGCCGACGACGAATTTCTCGCCGACCGCCGCCCGCACGGCATCGAGCACCATGTTGGTGAAGCGCAAGCGGTTGTCGAGCGAGCCGCCATACTCGTCGTCGCGATGATTGGTGGCCGGCGACCAGAAGCCGTCCATCAGATGGCCGTAGGACTCGAACTCGATACCGTCCAGGCCGGCCGCCTGGCAGCGCTGGGCGGCCGACGCATAGTCGGCGACGATGCGTTCGATGTCCCAGTCCTCGATGGTCTTGGGGAAAGCGCGGTGCGCCGGCTCGCGCACCGGCGAGGCCGACAGCACCGGCAGCCAGTCGGCCTTGTTCCAACCGGTGCGGCGGCCGAGATGGGTGATCTGGATCATCACCTTGCAGTCATGCTCGTGGCAGGCGTCAGCAAGCTCGGCGAGCCACGGCACGATGCGGTCGTCATAGACATGCAGATTGCCGAAGGCTGCCGGACTGTCGCGCGAGACGATGGCCGAACCGGCGGTCATGGTCAGCGCCATGCCGCCTTTGGCCTTTTCGGCGTGATAAAGCCGGTAGCGCTGCTTCGGCATGCCGTCCTCGGAATAGGCCGGCTCATGGCTGGTCGACATCACCCGGTTCTTCAGCGTCAGATGCTTGAGCTGGTAGGGCTGGAGAAGCGGGTCGTTGCTGGTCATCGTCTTCCTGCCGTTTCATATTGTGTTGGAGCAGCGGGAGCCGCTCCATTTCCTATTTAAGCGTCGGATTCGTCCGAAAACCGCTGCACACCTTTCGATCCGATGCTAATGAGCGCCGCAAACCAAGAAGGCTTTGCTCATGATCGATACCAAAACCCTCACTCAGCTCGGCGCCCACGTCGAGACGCCACAGAGCCCCGAACAAGCGGTCCTGGAGACCGTGCCGTATACGCGCGGCGACGGGCCGCCGGCGATCGTGCGCTTCACCTGCCCGGAATTCACCTCGCTGTGCCCGGTCACCGGGCAGCCGGATTTCGCCCATATCGTCATCGACTACGCACCCGATGCTGCCCTGGTGGAATCGAAGTCGCTGAAGCTGTTCATGACGTCGTTCCGCAACCACGGCGCCTTCCATGAAGACTGCACGGTGATGATCGGCCGTCGCATCGTGGCGGCAACCAAGCCGCTGTGGCTGCGCATCGGCGGCTACTGGTTCCCGCGCGGCGGCATTCCGATCGACGTATTCTGGCAGACCGGTGCGCCCCCTGAAGGCGCCTGGCTGCCGGATACCGGCGTGGCGCCCTATCGCGGGCGCGGCTAGCCGGCCCATCATTCGCACTGGTACTGGCTGAGCGCCCATTCGCCGGTCACCGACAACAGGTCCGATATCTTCCATTCGCCGCCGACCTTCTTGAATTTCCATTTAAGGCGATGTGGGTTGCCGGCGACGACGAAAGCGACGATGACCTTGGCCTGGTCGCCATTGATCGCCTCGAGCGTCTTCAGGCTCTTGTCGATCTCGTCCTTGTCGTAGTCGGCATTGTCCAATGCCATGTTGGGGTCGAGGCATTCGCCCTGCCCGGATTTGCGCAGCGCATCGCTCTTGTCGAGCACGGTTTTTGCCGGATCGATGAAATGGCTGCGCTGCGACGGATCGACCTCCAGATTGACGTGATCGTAGAATGGCCGCACCACCGCTGTCGGCGATCCCGGCTGGATGGGCGCGGCCGGTTCGCTTGGGGGCCAGGCAACGGGTGGCGTTGCCGGCTCCGCTGCTCCGCCAGGCGCAGTTGCGGGCGGCGACCCGCTGTCGGCCGGCGCGGTGGCCTCCGGGGCATTTGCGGGCGGGGCGTTTGTTGGCGGGGTGCCAAGCAGCCCTTGTGCGGCAGCGCCAACTTGACCCACCGCCATCAGGCACATAGTCGACAGTGCCAGGAACGAGCGGCGGTCCATCACATCACTCCGGCGTTTGACCGGCCAGGCACTCCAACGCACTGAGCGTCCAGTCGCTGGTCTTCGAGGCGATGTCCGATATCTTCCACTTGCCGTCGATTTTCTTGAGCGACCAGAGCATTTCGCGTTTGGCATCATCGCCTTCCGAAAACAGGCTGAATGACGCTGTGACCTCGGCATTGTCCCCATCGCGCTTCTCAGACAGTTTCAGCGTCTTGGCCACGGACTTCTGGTCGAAATCCTGCGCGTCGAGACCCGGATCGAAATCGATGCACGCGACCTGGTCCGGATTCTTTTTCGTCGCCTGATCGTTGAGATCGAACAGTTTCGTCACCGGCTCGGTGAAGCGATCCCGGTATTGCGTGTCGGCCTCGAACTTGACCTCCGGAACATAGAAGAAT
Organism: Mesorhizobium opportunistum WSM2075; assembly: GCF_000176035.2. Taxonomy (NCBI): domain Bacteria; kingdom Pseudomonadati; phylum Pseudomonadota; class Alphaproteobacteria; order Hyphomicrobiales; family Phyllobacteriaceae; genus Mesorhizobium; species Mesorhizobium opportunistum. The sequence continues at coordinate 5,147,329 of NC_015675.1, forward strand.
TTCACGGCGTCGGACGCCGGACCGGCCCAGGCTGCAGCGGGTAAGGCCGCGGCGGGCAAGGCGGTCGAAAGAGCGGCAAGGAGCACTGTCAGTCTCATGCAGAATCTCCGGCTTTTGATGGCTTGCGGCAATCAATACCACGCCTCCTGCATATCGGCTTTTTTGCGGTTCATGAAGTCCCTGGCGGCTTGCCCAGGGCGCCCCGCCAGACGTCCTGGAAGTTTGCAAAAGCAATTCCGCGGTCAGCTGCGGACGATACATCATGGGATCCTCAGCCTCCGAAAGTCGCGACAGGCGCGTTGAGACGGGAGCGCTCAGGCCTGACACCGAGCCCCGGCGTCTGCGGGACGCGTATATGGCCGTCTTCGATGACGACGGGGTTTACGGGGTCGGTATGCCCTTCGATGTATTCCTGTGCGATCCAGGCGCCCTCGAAACGTCTCGGTTCGACGGTGGCCGCGAGGTGCACGCATGCCGCGGCGATGACATCGCCGCCCCAGGCATCGTCGCAGCTGTGCGGAAGAGATCGTATCGCACAAAGATCTCGGACGGTGGCCATCTTGGTGAGGCCGCCAAGGCGGGTGACCTTCAATCCGAATCCGTCCGCGATACCCGAAGAAATTGCCCGCAAGACGGCATTCAAATCCTCGGTATTCTCATCGAGGTAGACTGGATGGGTAACGCGCCCCTTGAGGCTCGCGACCTCCTCCATGGTGTTGCAAGGCTGTTCGAACACAAACGGGATCGCCTGGCAAAGCCGGTCGATGTGCAGCGTCGCCGCGGCGGTGAGGCCACGATTGGCGTCGACAGCTATGCGGGCCTTGAAGCCGACCGCCTCCCATACTTTGTGTACGGTGGCGACGTCCTGCTCGAGATCGCGCCCGCCTATCTTGATCTGAAGCCGTGGGTATCCGGCCTTGACCTTGTCGGCGGCGATACGCGCCGTCTCGTCCGGCGCGCCGACAATCGTGGAATAATAGGACGGCACACGATCTGTGAGCGCACCGCCCAGAAGCGTCGAGACCGGAACGCCCAGCCGCTGGCCGGCGAGGTCGAGGAGCGCTATGTCCAAGGCCGCCTTGGCATAGTTGTGGCCATTCAGCCGCTCGTCCATTCTTTTCGCGAGACGGCGCATGGACGTCGTGTCCTCGCCCACCAGGCCAGGCGCCATTTCGGCAATTGCCGCTCTCGCGCCCAGGGCATGTTGGGGCTGATAGACAGGACCGACCGGGCAAGTCTCGCCCCAGCCCGACAGCCCGTCCTCGGTGGTCACTTCAACAAGCGTGCTGTCCAGATCCCGCACGGTGTCGCTAGCCATCCGGTAGGCATCGCCTTTGACGGGCAGATCCACCTGATAGACCTTGATCGTTTCGATACGCATGCCGACCTCAGCTCCCTTCGAGCCAAGCTATTCCGGCAATGTTGCCGTTCCAGTGCATGACGGGCCACTGCATGACGACGCTCTCGGTCACAAACTTGTCCCGGCTGCCGTGCTCAGACCCGCACATTGTGCTTGCGCTTCATGAAATCCTTGGCGGTCTCGACCGCCACCGCGGCATCGCGGCAATAGGCATCGGCGCCGACGGCCTTGCCGAATTCCTCGTTGAGCGGCGCGCCGCCAACCAACACGACATAATCGTCGCGAATGCCCTTTTCCTTCATCGTGTCGATGACGACCTTCATGTAGGGCATGGTCGTGGTCAAAAGCGCCGACATGCCGATGATGTCGGGCTGGTGCTGCTCGATGGCATCGAGATATTTCTCGACCGCATTGTTGATGCCGAGGTCGATGACGTCGAAGCCGGCGCCCTCCATCATCATGCCGACCAGGTTCTTGCCGATGTCGTGGATGTCGCCCTTGACGGTGCCGATCACCATCTTGCCCTGCTTGGGCGCGCCGGTGGCGGCCAGCAGCGGCCGCAGGATGAACATGCCGGCCTTCATGGCGTTGGCCGACAACAGCACCTCGGGAACGAACAGGATGCCGTCGCGAAAATCCTCGCCGACGATGCGCATACCCTCGACCAGTGCCTCGGTCAGCACCTTGTAGGGCACCCAGCCGCGCTCGAGCAGGATCCGCGTGCCTTCCTCGATCTCTTCCTTCAGCCCGTCATAGAGATCATCGTGCATCTGCTGCACCAACTCATCGTCGGAAAGCTCGGAAAGGATGATCTCGTCGTCGGCCATTTTTTGCCTGCGTGAATTTGCGTGTCAGCGATTTACCGGCCGCCGGCGCCTTTTGTGACAGGCGCCGGCAGCGTTTTCTTGCATGTCTCGGGAGTTATATCAGGCGTCCAGCCAGACGTTCTGGAAGTCCATTTCGTAGGTCTGGTGCATGCCGTAGTTCTTCACCTTCTTGCTCATGTGGCAGTAGAGCTTCTGCCAGAACGGCTGGATGATGACGCCGGAATCCTGCAGGATCTGCTCGACGTCCTTCATCACCTCCTTGCGTTGGGCGGGATCGGCCAGCGACAGCGCCTGCTTGAGCTTGGCGTCGAAGTCCGGATTGGAATAGGCCGTCTCATTCCAGGCCTCGCCGGTGCGATATCCGAGCGCCAGCACCTGCACGCCGAGCGGGCGCATGTACCAGATCGTCATCGAATAGGGATATTTCGTCCAATCGTTCCAGAAGGTCGAGCCCGGCAGCACCGTACGCTTCACCTTGATGCCGGCATCGCGCAGCTGGCCGGCGATCGCGTCGCCGGTGTTCTTCTGCCATTCGTCCTCGACGGTGATCAGCTCGTGCTCGAAGTCGGCCTGCCCGGCATCCGCCATCAGCTTCTTGGCGCCCGCCGCATCCCGCGTCTTCTTGGGCAGCGGATAGTATTCGGGATGGATCGGGGCGACGTGGTGGTTCTCGCCGACGGTGCCGCGTCCGGCATAGCCGAGCTGCATGACGGCATCGTTGTCGACGGCCATCTGCAGCGCATTACGCACCCGCTGATCGTCATAGGGCTTGTGGGTTACGTTGGTGCGGGCAACCAGCGTGGTCGCTGTCGCGACCTCCGATTTCACCAGATCCATCTTGTCGAGGGCGTCTATGAAGTCGGCTGGCGTTTCGAAATCGAGGTCGATCTCGCCGGAATCGAAGGCATTCAGCGTGGCGTTGAAGTCGGTGCCGTAGTCGATGAACTCGACGCTGTCGAGCGGTGCTTCGCCACCCCACCATTTGCCGTTCTCGCGGCGCTTGACCACCGCTTTCTGGCCGACCGCGTAGGAGACCAGTTCGAAAGCCCCGGTGCCAATTGGCTTGGTGGTCGGGTCGGCGCCATCCTTGTCGAAGTCGCGATGCACGACCAGTGCGGGATAGTCGGTGAAGCCCGGTATGATCGCAATGTCGGGTTCGTTGAGCTTCAGCTTGACCGTGTGGTCGTCGACCTTGGTGATGGCGCCATCCTTCGCCTTGCCGGTCTTGGTGTCGATCAGCGCGCCGACGCGTGCCGCCATGGAATTGCCGGAAGCACCCTTCTCGCACCAGCGGTTCAGATTGGCGACCACGTCGTCGGCGTTGAAGGCATCGCCATTGTTCCAGGTCACGCCCTTGCGCAGATGCAGCGTGTATTCGGTGGCATCATCATTGACGTCCCAGCTTTCGAGCAGGACCGGCTCGAACGTGAACTGGTGGGTGTAGCGGACAAGCGGCTCGAGCCAAGTCCGGGTGACGTTTGCCATTTCCGTCCAGTCATAGGTGCGCGGGTCCTTCTGCGCCTTGACCGACATCGCGACATGCAGCGTCCCACCCTTTTTCGGTTCTTCCGCCAGGGCTTTTGTCGGCGCGGCAAGGCCTATCATGCCATAGGCGAAAGCCGTCGTGGCGCCGAAGGCGCTGGCCAATGCCAGGAATTCGCGCCGGTCCATGCGACCCGCGCGCGCGTCCTCAGCCATCGCCTCTATGGCGGCGGGGACCCGGTCGCTATTGCTTCTGAAAAGTGTCATTTCGCTCTCCCATTGGTTTCGTCGGTTCTTTGCCCGTTCTCTCTCAACTAACGCTGTCCGGCAGCTTTTCCTCGCGCCGGGCGATAAAATCCGCGAGACCCTCGGCGACACCCTCATCGAGCTTCGGCTCTTCATAGTCGGCGAGCATGTTGCGCGCTTTCTCGCGGCCGCGGGTGTCGTGGTCCTTCGCCCCTTCGGCCTTCCACTGTTCGAACGAATTGAAGTCCATGATCGAGGGCATGAAGAAAGCGGACTCGAAATGTTCGAGCGTATGCTGGGTGCCGAGGAAATGGCCCTGCGGCCCCACTTCGCGGATTGCCGCCATCGCTTCCTTGAAGTCGTCGAACGGCAGCCCGCCGGCATATTTGTACCAGCCGATGAGCTGTTCGCAGTCGGTGGCGAATTTCGAATAGCCGCAGGTCAGCCCCGCCTCCAGCCATCCGGCGGAATGCCAGATGTAGTTGGCGCCGGCGAGGATGGCGGCGTGCATCAGCATGTTCGCCTCGTAGCCGGCCTGGGCGTCGTTGAGCTTCGAGCCGACATGGAAGCCGGAGGTGCGCCAAGGCAGCCGGTATTTCCTGGCCAGCGCGCCCATCAGGTACATCATCTGGGCCGCCTCCGGCGTGCCGCCCATCGGCGCCCCGGTCTTCATGTCGACCGTGACCATGAACTGTCCGTAGATCTGCGGCGAACCCGGACGCAAGAGCTGCGTGAAGGCGACGCCGGCCAGCGCTTCCGCATTGACCTGCGCGACCGCACCGACCGCGGAGGCCGAGGTCGAGGCGCCGCACAGCGCGAAGGGCGCCAGGATCAGCGGCTGGTTGTGGCGCGCATAGACCTTCATGGCGTCAAGCATGGTGGCGTCCCACACCAGCGGCGAATTGCAGTTGGTGATCGACACCAGGACGGGATTGTCGCGGACGAACTCCTCGCCGAACACGATGCCCGCCATCGCCATCGTGTCCTCGGCGCGTTCCTTCGAGGTGACGATGCCCATGAACGGCTTGTCGGAATGCTTCAGCGCCGAATGGATGATGTGGAGGTGACGCTTCGGCACCGCAATTTCCATCGGCTCGCAGATGACCGAGCTCGACGAGTGCAGCGCCGGCGCCATGTAGGCGAGCTTGTGGAAATTGTTGAGGTCGCCGAGCGAGCCATAGCGCCTGTTGTTGTCGAGGTCGCGCACGTAGGGTGCACCATACATCGGCACGAAGATGGAATTCTTGCCGCCGACGCGCACGGTACGCTCGGGGTTGCGGGCATTGAGGGTGAACTCCGATGGGACCTTGGAGACCAGTTCCATCAAGAGCGCACGGTCGATACGGACGCGCGTCTCGGAGACATCGGCTCCGGCGGCCCTCCATAGCGCGATCGCCTCATCGTCGCGGAACTCGCAGCCCACCTCTTCGAGGATCGAGAGCGATTCCTGGTGGATCAACTCCACCGCCTCGTCAGGGACCATCTGATAGGCGGGGATCTCGCGCACCAGCGTCGGGAACGACGTGACCGGAGCGCCTCGCAGCGCCTTGCGCCCCAGGCGGCCGCCACTTCTGCGGTTGGCGTGTTCGGTCATGGCAACGGCCGGTGCATTCATGGCAACTCATCCTCCAACAGCCCCGTCAACTTAGCGAGCCGAGATATAGCTGTGACGCTGGAAAATCCTGATCTCTTGTATAAACTCTCCTTATGCGAAGCCTGCGCCACCTCCTGCCCTCGGCCGGCAGCCTGATCGTCTTCGAGGCGGCCGGCCGGCTGTCGAGCTTCACCGCCGCCGGTCGCGAGCTCGGCATGACGCAGGCGGCCGTCTCCTACGCCGTGCGCGGGCTTGAGGAAAAACTCGGCGCCAAGCTCTTCCAGCGCCGCCACCGCCAGGTTCTCCTAACGGAAGCCGGCGAGCGCTTCCACGCCGACGTCTCGCTCGGGCTGTCGCATATCCGCAAGTCGGCGGAGGATCTGCGCCTGCAGGCGACCGGCGGCCATGTGACGCTCGCCGCCTCGACCGCCTTCGGCTCGTTCTGGATGATGCCGCGCCTGCAGCAGTTCCGCGACGAACTGCCGGGCGTCGATCTGCGCATCCAGACCGCCGACCGCGACCTCGACATCATCGCCGAGGGCATCCCGCTCGGCGTGCGCGGCGGCGTGCCGCGCGACTGGCCGGATTATCATTCGCTTTCGCTTGCCGACGAGGAGATCTTCCCGGTTGCGGGCCCCAACTATCTGGCGAAGTTTGGGCTGCCGGAGACCGTCGCTGAACTTGCCATGCACCGGCTCATCCATCTGGAGGAGCCCTACCGCGAGGCCCCGAACTGGGACGAATGGTTCGCGTCAGCCGGAACCAGCCTGCGCAATGCCGAGCGCGGATTGCGCATCAATGACTATGCCCTGGTGATTCAGGCGGTCATGGAGGGCCAAGGCATATCGCTCGGCTGGCGTCATCTCGTCGAGCGCCTCGTGGCATCTGGGCTGTTGGTGCCCGTGACGGATCATGTGCTGAGGACCGGCATCGGATTCCACGTCATCTGGCCGAAGAACCGCGAACTCAGCGACAATGCCCGCAAGGTCAGGGATTGGCTGGTCGCGCAGGCATAGTTCGTTTGCTCAGTTCGCCCTCGCCCGCGCGATACGAATCCGCCTATACTGTCGTCATGCCCATTCGCCAGCTTTCCGAAACGATGATCAACCAGATCGCCGCCGGCGAAGTCATCGAGCGTCCGGCAAGCGTGGTCAAGGAACTGGTCGAGAACGCGCTCGATGCCGGTGCGAGCAAGGTCGAGGTTGTCACCGCTGGCGGCGGGCTAAACCTGATCCGGGTCACCGATGACGGCTCCGGCATCCCCGAACATGAGCTTTCGCTGGCCATCGCGCGCCACTGCACGTCCAAGCTTGCCGAGGATATCCACGACATTCGCTCACTCGGTTTTCGCGGTGAGGCGCTGCCATCGATCGGCTCGGTGTCGCGGCTGTCGATCCGCTCGCGCACAGCCCTGGGCGATAGCGCCGCCGAGATCGGCATCGAGGGCGGCCGCATCCTGCCCGTCAGGCCGGCGGCGGCCAATCGCGGCACCACGGTCGAGGTGCGCGACCTGTTCTTCGCAACACCGGCACGGCTGAAATTCATGAAGGGCGAGCGCGCCGAAAGCTCGGCCATCAGCGACGTGGTCAAGCGCATCGCCATCGCCTTTCCCGCCGTGCGGTTCACACTGGCCGGCTCCGACCGCTCGACGCTGGAATTGCCGGCAACCGACGAAAGTGCCGAAGGCAGCCTGCGCCGCGTCGCCCAGGTGATGGGTGCCGAGTTTCCCGACAATTCCATCGCCATCGACGCGATGCGCGAAGGCGTGCATCTGACGGGGCACGTTTCGATCCCCTCCTTCACCCGCGCCAACGCGCTGCAGCAATATGCCTATGTCAACGGCCGGCCGGTGCGCGACAAGCTGATCGCCGGCGCCATCCGAGGCGCCTTCGCCGATGTCCTGCCGCGCGACCGCCACGCGGTGACGGTGCTGTTCCTGACTCTCGATCCGGGAACCGTCGACGTCAACGTCCACCCGGCCAAGGCCGACGTCCGTTTTCGCGATCCGGGCCTGGTGCGCGGGCTGATCGTCGGCGCCATTCGCCAGGCACTGGCCGATGCCGGCATCCGTTCAGCCACCACGGGAGCGGCCGGCATGATGGCGGCGTTCCGGCCGAGTGCCGCATCCTACGGCCATGGCGGCCCGGCCAACGGCCATCGCAGCTACGAAGCATCGTACCACGCCTCCGGCTCGGCCGGTTTCGATCCGGCGCGATCGTCGCAGCGTCCGCTCGATATGGGTTTTGAAGGCGGAGGATTCGAACACCGCGGTTTGCGCGAGCCCGACCAGGCGGCGTTCGATGCCGGCCCGCTTGCCAGCGCCGATGCGCGCGCCGGGCAGAGCGAGGCGGCCGAGACGCTGCTCGGCGCGGTGCTCGGCGCGGCACGCGCGCAGGTGCACGAGAACTACATCGTGGCGCAAACCCGCGATTCGCTGGTCATCGTCGACCAGCATGCCGCGCATGAGCGGCTGGTCTATGAAGCGCTGAAGAACGCGCTGCATTCGCGGCCGGTCCCCTCCCAGATGCTGCTTCTGCCGGAAATCATCGATCTGCCGGAAGAGGATGCCGAGCGGCTCGCCATGCATTCGGAAACGCTCGCCCGCTTCGGGCTCGGCATCGAGCGTTTCGGTCCGGGCGCCGTCGCGGTGCGCGAGACGCCGTCGATGCTGGGCGAGACCAATGTCGGCCAATTGGTGCGCGACCTCGCCGACGAGATCGCCGACAACGACACGGTCGAGACGCTGAAGGAGCGGCTGGACAAGATCGCGGCCACCATGGCCTGCCACGGATCGGTGCGCTCCGGCCGGCTGCTCAAGCCCGAGGAGATGAACGCGCTGCTGCGGCAGATGGAGGCGACGCCGGGCTCCGGAACCTGCAACCATGGGCGGCCGACCTATATCGAGCTCAAACTGGCTGATATCGAGCGGCTGTTCGGGCGGCGGTGAAGGCAGGGCGGCCCCCTCCGTCGGCGCCAAGCACCCCCACCCGGACCTTCGGTCCGACCTCCCCACAAGGAGGAGGTAGGGAGCCTCGCTCTTTACCCTCCCCCTTGTGGGGAGGGTCGCTGCGAAGCAGCGGGGTGGGGGTCCGAAAAGAGCCGCTTAAGCGGCTCTTTTCGAATCAAGGAACAATCCCAACTCCCTGATTCACCGCTTCAAATTGACCACGATCACACCCCCGAGCGCCAGTGCGCCGCCGAGGATGCCGAGCAGGGTCGGCACTTCGCCGAGCCAGAAGAAGCCGATCAGGGCGGACACCGGCGAGACCAGATAGAGGAAATTCGAGGCACGCGCCGCAGGCAGGCGCGACAGGGCGGTCGCCCAGGCGGCATAGGCGATCAGGCTCGGCACGATGCCGAGATAGATGACGGCGCCGAGACCGGCGGTGTCGGCGACAGCCGCCTGCTGGAAAGCGGCAGGCAGGAAGGGCGCAAGGCAGAGCGCGCCGAGCACCATGTTGGAGGCTGAAATGGTCAGCGGATGGTGGCGGGCGAACAGCGGCTTCTGGACGATGGTGTTGACGGCCGAGCACAGCGCTGAGCCCAGCACCAGCAGAGCGCCGGCATTGAAGTGCAGGCCGTTGCCGTCGGCCATGGCAATGATGCCGATGCCGGCGAAGGAAATAACGGTGCCGAGCCACGCCATGCCGGAGAAGCGCTCGCCCAGAAGCGCCATCGCCATGATGGCGGTGAAGATCGGGCTGACATTGATGATGAAGCCGGCGGCACCGGCCGAGACGGTCAGTTCGCCGAAATTGAGCATGGCGGTGTAGAGCGCGACGAAGATGGCGCCGCCAAAGGCGAAGCGCCACAATTCGCCGATCCTGGGCAGCGCCGGGCGCTTGACGGCAAGGAAGATCGCCGCCGGTACCGCGGCGATGGCGAAGCGCATGGCGCCGAGTTCCAGCGGCTGAAAGGCAGCGAGGCCGGCGCGGATCGCCGGGAAGGCGGACGCCCAGCCGACCACCGTCAGGGCCACGGCGACGATAGCCGTGGTATCCATGCGCTGTGTCTGATTCAACGTGCCCGTCATCGCGCCCATCTCACTCTCCTTGTGTTCTTCTCGTCCTGAAAGGCAGAAAACGTCTTTTTCGGTCCGTTGACAAACGACCAAATCGAGGATCACCTGTGACTATGGATCACAGCTCAGATACGATGGTGCCTCTCGAAACCCTGCGGGCCTTCGACGCGGCGGCGCGAACCGGCAGCTTTTCGGCGGCGGCCGAGAAACTCAACATCACCCACGGCGCGGTCAGCCGGCAGATCGCCAAGCTCGAGGATTGGCTGGGGCTGAAAGTGTTCGACCGGGGCGCCCGGGGCGTCTCGCTGACGATCGAAGGCAACCGGCTGCATCTGCGCACGTCGGAAGCTTTCGCGCTGATATCGAGCCATTCCGACCGCTGGGTAGAGCCGCGCGGCACGGCGGTCGTGCGGCTGACCTCGATCCCGTCGGTGAGCGGGCTTTGGCTGATGCCGCGCATGGCGGCCCTGGAGAACAATCCCTCCAAGCTGCGCATCGTGCTCGATGTCGACGTCCGCCAGGCCGACCTTGCCGACGAGGGCATCGACCTGTCGATCCGCTGTGGCCGCGGCGGCATTCCGGGCCGTGTTTCGGTGCAGCTTTTCGAAGAGCATGTCTTCCCAGTCGCCTCACCGGAGTTGGCGCGCGAGATCGGCCGCGGTGACCCGGCCCGGCTGCTCAAATTTCCGCTGATCAACGATTCCGACGCCTCCGGCTGGCGTGCCTGGTTCGCGGCGCAAGGCATGGACTACCGGCCGCGCCCGCAGGACCGCCGCTTCGAGGATTACAATCTGGTGCTCGACGCGGCCGCCTATGGGCTTGGCATCGCGCTGGCGCGGCCGCCGCTGAGCGGGCATCAGCTGACGTCGGGCCGCATCACCGCCGTCGATGAGCGCACAGCGCTCAATCCGGTGTCCTACTGGCTCGATCGGCCGATGGGACGGCCACGCACGGCCGCGGCCGATCTCGCCCGCCGCATCGCGCAGCAGGCTGGCTTGGCGGCGGAGAAGATCGAGGCGTTCATAGAGGCCGAGCGATAGGCTCCAACATATTCCTGGCTGATCCGGATTTCAGCGAAACAGCAGCAGGACGAAGCCGAAGATCATGGTCGCCAACAGGCCGGTCATGATCGAAACAAAGCCGATCTTCACCAGCAGGCGTTCGGGGTTCGGCGCCGCACCGTGGGATTGATTGGCCGGTCTGTGCCGTCCTGCCGGTGTATCCGGAACGGCACTGCCGCGTGGAACCGGAGCCGGCGGCGGGATGAACGACAGCAGGGACAGGCCCGCGGTCCTGGCGGGAGCGTTGTCGTTGGCTGTTGCCGAAGGCGGCACGAAGCCGCGCTGCGTTTCGGCTTCGGGCGTTGCCTTTCTCGCCGCGACCGTTGCCAGCACCGCCTCGTCCCTCGTCTCGAGCTGCGCCTGATAGGCCTCGACGATACCGGCCGAAGCAATCTGCTGCGATCTGACGGCCATCGGCACCGCGGGCATCGCCAATAGCGCCGGCGCCGTCCGTTGAGCGAACAAGGAAGGTGTGGCGGGCTGGACCAATTCCCTGACCAAAGCCGCCCTGACCGGATCGGCTTTCGCCAACGGCACGGGTTGCGGCGTCATCGCTTCCTTGAGCAAGGAAGCCAGGCGGGCGGAAGAAATATCCATCGTGCCCCCAACAAAAGCGCTTTTCACACCTGTCGTAGCGCCTCAGCATTGTCTGAGGCTTGTCGCATGCTTGACCCGGCCGCAGATTTGTGGCGATGAAATCTCCATGACATTCGGCACCAGCGCATGATGAACCGTTTTGAAGGCCCGGGCGGCAAGGAAGCCCGCATCCGCTACCTCGATGGCGATTTCCAGGTCACCAGCCCCGGCTCGTTCGTGCGCTGTGCCGTGACAGGGGAAAGCATCCCGTTGGATGAACTGAAATACTGGAGCGTCGCCAGGCAGGAGCCTTATGCGAGCGCCACCGCTTCGCTGCGCCGCGAAATCGAAGTGCATCCGGAGCTGCGCAGGCGCAGCTAGAGCGTTTCACCGTTTCATGGAAACGGCGAATCGCTCTAACTCTTTGTTTTGACGCAATTCCGGACGGAAAACCGTTCACACTTTTCCTGGAATTGCTTAGCCCTTCAGCTTGCGCTGCCGCCAGGCATCGAGCGTTTCCTCGATGATGCGCTCAGGCACATGGTCGAGTTCGAACACCGTGTCGATTTCCAGCACGTCGAGGCGGTCGAGGAAGTCCTGCGGGGCGCCGTGGCGCAGTCGGGCGGCATCCTTGGCCGTGGTGATGAGGGCGAGGCCTTCGGCGCGCGCCGTCATCGCCAGTTCGGCCAGCTCGTCCTCGGCGTAGAAATGATGGTCCGGGAAGGGCCGCGAAAGAGCCACCTCGCCGCCGGCCTCCCGAATGGTGTCGAAGAATTTCTCGGGATGGCCGATGCCGGCGAAGGCCAGGAACCGCTTGCCGGCGAGCCCCGCCTTGCTGCTTGGCTCGGTGTGGGCCTCGAAGATCGGCCGGCCGGCACGCGCGGCCTGGCGCACCACGGGGTCGGCGGCGTTGCCCTCGCCCATCTTCAAGAGCCCGCTGGTGAAGACCAGCTGGTCGACGATTTTGGCCCGGAGCGGGCCGCCCGGGATGACGCGGCCATTGCCGATGCCGTAGCGGGCATCGACCACGACCAGCGCGTAGTCGATATGGATGCGCGCGCTCTGAAATCCGTCATCCATGATCAGGAAGTCGCAGCCGTGCCTTTCCAGCAGCAGCCGGGCGCCGGCGGCGCGATTGGGCGTCACCGCAACTGGCGCATGTTCGGCGAGCAGCAGCGGCTCGTCGCCGACATGCCTGGCGCTGTCGTGATGGCTATCGACGACATGCGGCTCGGCGAAAGAGCCGCCATGGCCGCGCGACAGGAAGCCGGGCTTGAGCTGCATGCGCTTGGCCTGTTGGGCGAGCGCGATGGCCACCGGCGTCTTGCCGGTGCCGCCGACGGTGAAATTGCCGACGCACAGGACCGGCGCCTCGATCTTCTCGCGCCGCGCGCGCCGCATGCCGCGGCCGGCGACGAACGCATAGACGGCCGACAGCGGCGACAGTGCCAGGACTTTCCAGTCCGGCTCTTCCCACCAGAATGGTGGTGCTTCGGACGCCACGTTAGAGCATGATGCCGAAAAGTGTGAAACGGTTTTCGGGTGACATCATGCTCTATCTCCTTGATTTAGAGGCGGATTCAGATTTCAGGTCGAATAGACCTGAAATCATCCGGCTCTAGCGCCCGTTGGCGCCCTTCAGGCGCGACTTGACGACCAGGGGCTGGATATAGGGTTCAAGCGATTTCAGCGTGCGCGCCAGAGCGCCGCGCATCTCGTCGACGGTCGCTATGCCCGCCGCCATCATCTCGTGGCGCGCCACTTCGTTGGTCAAAAGGAAGTTGACGGCACCGGCCAGCATGTCGCGGTCGCGCACCAGCTTGGCGCCGCCGCTGTCGATCAGGCGCTGATAGGCCTCGCGAAAATTCTGCACATTGCGGCCGGCCAGAACCGCCGTATCGAGCATGGCCGGTTCAAGCGGGTTCTGCCCGCCCTCGGACGTCAGCGAGCGGCCGACGAAAGCAATCTCGGTCAGCCTGAGATAGAGCCCCATCTCGCCGATCGTATCGCCGAGCAGGATATCGGTGTCGGGTCCGATGCGATCGCCCCTGCTGCGCCGCGCGACCTTCAGGCCCATGCCGGAAATCTGCGCGGCAAGGGCTTCGGCACGATCGGGATGGCGCGGAACGACGATCGTCAGCAAGCCGTGGTGACGCTTGTGCAGCGTCGCGTGGACTTCCGCGGCGACCACCTCCTCGCCATCATGGGTCGAGATCGCCGCCCAGGTCGGACGGCTGCCGATCTGCCGCTGCAAGGTGCCCAGCGCCCGATCATCGACCGGCGGCGGGTTGGTGTCGACCTTGAGGTTGCCCGACACCGTGACCGGCCGGGCGCCCAGCGCGCGAAAACGCTCGCCGTCGACATCGGATTGAGCGACGACATGGGCGAGGTTCTCGAACAGCGCCTCGGCGATGTTGGCCCGCTTCTTCCACGAGGTGAACGAGCGGTCGGACAGCCGGCCGTTGACCAGCACCTGCGGCACGTGGCGGGCGCCGAGCTCGAGGATGGTCATCGGCCAGATCTCGGATTCGGCGATGATCGCCAGGTCCGGGCGCCAGTGATCGAGGAACCGGCTGACCGCCGGCTTCAGGTCGAGCGGCACATATTGGTGGATGATGCGGTCGCCAAGCCGCTCGTCGGCGACCTGGGCCGATGTCACGGTGCCGGTGGTCAGCACGATGTTGACGCCATAGTCGAGAATGCTCTCGACCAGCGGCACGACGGCGATGGTTTCGCCGACGCTCGCGGCATGGATCCAGATCACCGGCCCTTCGGGGCGCGGGCGGCCGGCGACGCCGTAGCGCTCGCGGCGGCGGTTGCGGTCCTCCTTGCCGCGCGAGGTGCGCCAGGCGACATAGGGGCCGACCAGCGGATAGGCGGCGGCACCGGCGAACCGGTATGCCGACAGCATGGCGCGCGCCCAGCGACCGCTCATCGCGGGCCATCCACGAGACGGTAAGCCTCGGCGGTGGCGGCGTTGAGCGCGACTGTCACTTCCTGGCGCTTGCGCTCCATTTCGGCTTCGTCGGCGTCGGCCGGCACGAAGATCGGCGTGCCGATGGTCACCGCGGAACGGCCGAACGGCAGGTTGATGGTGGTCTTGTCCCAGCTCTTCTCCAGCACCTTGCGGCGGCTGGTGGCGATGGCGACTGGCAGCAGCGGCCGGCCCGAGAGGCGCGCCAGGAGGACGATACCGAGCCCCGCGTCGCGCGGCGTGCCGTGGGGAATGTCTGCGATCATGGCGACGTTCTTGCCGGCCGTGAGCGACTTTTTCAGGGCGATGAGCGCCTTGGCCCCGCCCTTGTCGAGATGCCTGGCATTCTCGCGGCCGCCCGAGCCGCGCACAGCCTCGATGCCGAATTTCTCCAGCATCAGCGCGTTGAGCTCGGCATCGGCGCTGCGCGACACCATGGCGACCAGCGGCTTGCGCTTGGGGTAATAGGCCGGCGTCAACAGATGCTGGCCGTGCCACAGGGCGATGATCCCGGGCTCGAACTCGGCGTAGGCGCCTCCCGAAAAGCGCGCCGATCCGGCGACCAGCGGGCTGGTCAGGCGCACCAGGCGCACGAATTGCGCCAGCAGGCTGGCAATAGCGTTCTTGACGAATCGCGACTGGGCGAGCGGTTCGCGGATCTTGCGCCAGAAGGTCTTGGTCGTGCGCCTGCCGCCCCTGCCCGTGGGCGCGGCATCGCCGGCTGGCCCTTTCGCCAGGTCATGCTCCATCGAGGTCAACCGGCGGCCTTGCTGTCGGGATCCAGGAGACGGTGCAGATGAACGACGAAATAACGCATATGAGCATTGTCCACGCTGGCTTGCGCCTTGGCTTTCCACGCCGTATGCGCGGATTGATAGTCGGGATAGATGCCGACGATGTCGAGCCCATCGAGATCGCGGAACTCGGTGCCGCCAAGCTTCTTCAGTTCGCCGCCGAACACCAGATGCAAAAGCTGTTTCTTTCCGTCTTCCGCGGCCATGTCGGTCCTTCACATATCGTGAGTTTGTGACAGGTCTAGACCAAAGCCGTCGACTTTGGAACCTTCGAAAACGCTTTCACGCGTCCAGCCCGGCGATGACGTCGACCAGCACCGCCAGTAGGTCGCCGCTGCCGGCGGCGAGCGCGCCGTGGCGGGTCACCTCGCCGGCATAGAGCGGCGCACGGCCATGCGGGTCGAGCAACTGCCCGCCGGCCTCGCGCAGGATGAGGTCGGCGGCGGCAATGTCCCAGTCATGGGCGTTCGGCTTGACGAAGGTGCCGTCGAGCGTGCCGTTGGCGATCATCGCCACGCGGTAGGCGAGCGAAGGGCTGTAGGGTGCCCGCGTCAGCCGCTTCTGCCAGCCGGCCGGCATCAGGTCGATGAGCTGCTTCAACCCTGAAATCTCGGCCTTCTCGCCGGGCTGGCGCACCGCGATGCGCTTGCCGTTGCGGAAGGCGCCCTGGCCGGGCAGCGCCCAATAGGTCTCGTTCAACGCCGGGCATTCGAGCACGCCGGCGAGCGTGCGGCCATTTTCGACGACGGCGACGCTGACGCACCAGGTGCGCTGGCCCTCCAGGAAGCCGCGCGTGCCGTCGATCGGGTCGACGACGAAGGTGCGGCGCGCCGAAAGCCGGGCCGGATCATCGACGGTCTCTTCCGACAGCCAGCCATAATCCGGCCGCGCCGCCAGCAGCGTCTGGCGCAGATAGGCGTCCGCCGCGTGATCGGCTTCGCTCACCGGCGAGGTGCCGCCCTTCATCCAGACCTGCGGGCTTTGGCCGAAGTAGCGCATGGCGATGAGGCCCGCCTCGCGGGCGGCGTCGCGCAGCAGCGGCAGGTCTTCCGTAGCGTCGGTCGAGATCAGCTCATGCTCCGGCAAGGGTCATGCCTTCGATCAGAAGCGTGGGGGCCGCCGTGCCGAAATTGCGGTCGAGGTCATCAGCCGGCACCATGTTCAGGAACATGGTCTTCAGATTGGAGGCGATGGTGACTTCAGCGACCGGATAGGCCAGCGCGCCATTCTCGATCCAGAAGCCGGAGGCGCCGCGGCTGTATTCGCCGGTGATCATGTCGACGCCCTGGCCGAACACTTCGGTGACGTAGAAGCCGCTCTTGAGCGACTTGATCATGTCCTGCGGCGAGCGTTCTCCCGGCTCGATGGCGAGATTGGTGGAGGATGGGGAGACGGAGGAGCCGCTGCGCGATCCACGCCCGTTGGTGACAAGGCCAAGCTCACGCGCGGCGGACGTCGACAGGAACCAGTGGTTGAGGACGCCCTTTTCGACCATGAGAAGCTTCTCGCCCTCGATGCCTTCGCCGTCGAACGGACGCGACGCCTGGCCACGCCGCCGCAGCGGTTCGTCGGTGACGGTGATGGCGGCAGCCGCGACCTGCTTGCCCATCATGTCGCGCAGGAACGAGGTTTTGCGCGCGACGGAGGCGCCATTGATGGCGCCGGCAAGATGGCCGGCGATGCCGCGGGCAACCCGCGGGTCGAACACCACGTCGACCGGCCCGGTCGCCGCCTTGCGCGCGCCGATCCGGCGCACCGCGCGTTCGCCGGCCTTGCGGCCGATGTCTTCGGGCGCATCGAGATCGCCAAAATGCAGGCGCGAGGAGAATTCATAGTCGCGCT
Organism: Mesorhizobium opportunistum WSM2075; assembly: GCF_000176035.2. Taxonomy (NCBI): domain Bacteria; kingdom Pseudomonadati; phylum Pseudomonadota; class Alphaproteobacteria; order Hyphomicrobiales; family Phyllobacteriaceae; genus Mesorhizobium; species Mesorhizobium opportunistum. The sequence goes on from NC_015675.1 coordinate 5,164,106, forward strand.
CCATGCCGGTGCCCTCGCCGGCAATGACGCTGGCCGAGCGCGAAAAGCGCGAGACGACATAATGACCGAGAAAGCCGTGCGAGGTGGCCAGCACAAGACCGCCCATGCCGGCGCCGGCGCTGCTGCCGGACGAATTGGTGACGCCCTTGACGGCAAGGGCGGCCGCTTCCGCCGCCAATGCCGCCTCCTTCAGCTGGTCGGCTGACACTTCGGTGGCGTCGAACAGATCGAGATCGGGCGTCCGCTTGGCAAGCAGTGCCGGATCGGCAAGGCCCTGATAGGGATCCTCCGGCGACACTTTCGCCATCGCCACGGCGCGCTCGGCGAGCGCTTTCGGGTCGGACGCGGCGGTCGCCGAAACGCTGGCGACCTTCTGGCCGACGAAGACGCGCAGCGCGACATCCTCGCTCTCGGAAGCCTCGGTGGCCTCGACCTTGCCGAGCCGCACCGACACGCCGGTGGAGCGGCCGCGCACGGCCACGGCGTCGGCGGCATCGGCGCCGGCCTTTTTGGCAGCCTCGACCAGCGCCGCAACGCGATCGGTCAGTCTTGCAGCGTCTGTTATATCGGCCATGCCTGTGATTCCTGCTGTTGCGGCCAGCGTCTGGCCGCTGCCCACCCATCTATTGTTCCGGTCCGGCTTGTGCAATGGCACAGGCCTCTATCAAAATGCAGCTTCACGGCTTCCTTCAGGAACCGAGTGAAGCAAAAAACCCGCCCGCAGCCTGCACGGAGCATGTTCGATGACGCCTTTCCATCTCGCCTTTCCAGTCCGTGATCTCGATGAAACCCGCATTTTCTATGGCGAGGTGCTGGGCTGCGCGATCGGCCGCTCCTCGGCGTCCTGGGTCGATTTCGATCTCTTCGGCCACCAGATGTCGGCGCATTTGCGGCCACAAGCCGCGCCGGCCCCAAGCGACGGCAAGGTTGATGGCATTTTGGTGCCGATCCCGCATTTCGGCGCCGTGCTGTTGATGGACGAGTGGCAGCGCCTGGCGGCACGGCTGGAAGCGCGCGACGACATCGACTGGCTGGAACGGCCGATGGTGCGCTTCAAGGGAGAGCCCGGCGAACAGGCGACGCTGTTCATTCGCGATCCCTCAGGCAATGCCTTGGAATTCAAGGGTTTCCGCTCGCTGGAGCAGGTTTTCGCACATTGAGGCAGAGCGAGCCTGGACTTACGACCCGGTGACCGGCGTCCAGATCACATCCTCGATCTTCCGCGCGCCGGTCGCCAGCATCGCCAGCCGGTCGAAGCCGAGCGCGATGCCGCTGGCCTGCGGCATGATGGCAAGGGCGGCGAGAAAATCCTCGTCCAGCGGGTAGCGCTCGCCATAGATGCGCTCTTTCTCATCCATTTCGAGGATGAAGCGCCGGCGCTGCTCGGCCGGGTCGGTCAGTTCGCCAAAGCCGTTGGCGAGCTCGACCCCGCAGCAATAGAGCTCGAAGCGCTCGGCGACGCGGGCATCTCCGGGGCTCGGCCGGGCAAGTGCAGCCTCGGCGACCGGGTATTCGCACAGGATGGTCGCGCGGCCGATGCCAAGATTGGGCTCGATCTTTTCCACCATGACGCGGCTGAACAGGTCGGCCCAGCTGTCGTCGGGCGCCGTGCGCAGGCCGGCCTTGATCAAGGCGGCGTAAAGCGCCTCGCGGTCTGTGCTCCCGTCGGCGGCGACGGTGGCCAGGAGATCGATGCCGGAATAACGGGTGAAGGCATCCGCCACCGTCAGCCGCTCGGGCTCGGCGAACGGATCGCAATCGCGGTCCCTGAAGGAAAAGCGCGTGGCCCCTGCCCTGGTCGCGGCCAGCGCCAGCAGATCGGCGCAGTCGCGCATCAGGCTCCCATAGGTCTCGCCCACCCGGTACCATTCGAGCATGGTGAATTCGGGATGGTGCAAGGGGCCGCGCTCGCGATTGCGCCAGACCGGCCCCAGGCTGAAAATGCGCCGCTCGCCGGCGGCAAGCAGCTTCTTGCAGGCGAATTCCGGCGAGGTGTGGAGGTACAGCGGCGACCGCGCACCATCGGGCCCGACCACCTCGGTGGCGAAAGCCGCCAGATGGGCCTCGTTGCCGGGCGAGATCTGCAGGGCCGCCGTTTCCACCTCGATGAAATCCTGGGCCGCGAACCAGTCACGCAAGGCGGTGGTCAGGCCGTTGCGCAGCATCAGGCGCGGGCGACGGTCGGCGTGAACGTCAGGCGTCCACCAGGGCGAAGCGGCGGTCATCGCCGGGCTGCGGGCGTGTCAGTTTGCACTGGGGGCTGGCGGTTCGCGCCGAGATGCGCTAGGCCCCCATCCAGCGCCGCAGAAGCCGGCAAACGCCCATCAACTCTCGCAGGATAAAAAACCGTGGTGAAAGTCATCGCCAGTTCGCTCCGCAAAGGCAATGTCGTCGAAAAGGACGGCAAGCTTTATGTGATCCTCTTTGCCGAAAACATCCACCCAGGCAAGGGCACGCCGGTGACGCAGCTCGACATGCGCCGCATCGGCGACGGGGTGAAGGTCTCGGAGCGCTACCGCACCACCGAGCAGGTGGAGCGCGCCTATGTCGAGGAGCGCGAGCACACCTTCCTCTACGCCGACGGCGAAGGCTATCACTTCATGAATCCGGAAACCTACGATCAGGTTGCGGTGTCGGAAGCCGTGGTCGGCGACGCCGCGCCCTATCTGCAGGAAGGCATGCCGGTGCAGGTCTCGCAGTTCAACGGCATCGCCATCTCCCTGGTGCTGCCGCAGCGCGCCACCTTCGAAGTGGTCGAGACCGAACCGACGACAAAGGGCCAGACGGCATCGTCCTCCTACAAGCCCGCCGTCCTCTCCAACGGCGTCCGCACCACCGTGCCGCCGCACATCGCGCCCGGCACCCGCGTGGTGGTGATGACGGCGGATGGCGCGTATGTGGAGCGGGCGAAGGACTGAGGGGGGCACCCTTAGGTCCGCCAATCCCAAGCTGGAAGCCAAGCGATGCCTCACTGTTTGAAACAGTGCTCGCGATGCCATTGCAAAAAATGAGGATGTGGGCGCTCAATTTGGCGGCGGGGCGGAATCGCGCGGCGAGTCCTGTTTATGAACGTCTGCACGCTTGCCAGGTCGTTAACCTGCCTCGATATCAGGATTTCCAGATCGTCCGATAGGCTGATTAGTCCTCGATCGAACATCCAATGCGCGGTACCGGATAGCGCGATCCCATTGCTGACGATATCTGGTCCATTCTTTTCGACAGGTCGAATATGGGCGGCAGAAACCTCTGCTCGACCGCCTCCATTTATCAGCTTCAGTCCCGTGATCGCACAGCGCTCGTCATAGGCGCGCAAGACGATGCGGCGGAAAATATGGTCCCGCACGATTCGCGATCCGATGTAGCTCACACGATCACGACTCTGCTCGAACTGGAATGCGGCCCCCTCGTCCTCAAACCCGGAGGAAATGCCGGTCTCATCCACGCGTGGCAGCAGCAACTCACGGGCATCAAGGCCAAGATCGACAATACGGTTGAAATCGCTTGGACTGATTGGCCGGACGGCAGATTGAGCGCGGCCGGAAATCCGTCCTTGGTCGTTAAGCAGACCCCGCTCAGCGAGACCGTCTGTCCCATTAAATGGAACAGGATTGGCAAAATCGAGGTATGATCCTGGCTCAATCAAAGCGAGATACATACCAGGCGCAGCGGGATCGGGAATAACCTGCTGGACTTTGGCCATGGCGAAATAGCCGCGGGTATCATCCACTTTGCTTGGTTCGTAGTAGATGATCCAGTCACCAACGCATGCTTCCACACGACGCAGATACTGGCTGGGGAACTGATATCGCTCAGCGGGGCTGTCGTCGTAGATCGAATCCGACCGGTGGATGAAGACCCCGAATCCCATGATCTTCCTGTAATTTAGGGGATATCCGCCGAGATGTAGCACCAAAATTCGATCTTGGAAGCTTAGTCTAGGCCAGAGAAACTACCCTCTCCGACAAACCGCTCCAGATTTTTTCACTGGGGCAGTCGCAAAACGTCCCTGCGGTTCGTCCTTTGAGCAAAGAAGGAGGACGCCATGAGAAAACTTATCGTCACCGAATTCATCAGCGTCGATGGCATCGCCGAGGTCGAGAAGCTGCCAAGCATCACCTGGAACGATGAGATGAACAGCTTCAAGGAGGACGAACTGGCCGACAGCGGCGCCATGCTTCTGGGGCGCACGACCTATGAGATCTTTGCCGGTTCGTGGCCTGATGAAACCGGAACCTTCGCCAATCGGTTCAACGCGCTGCCGAAGTATGTCGCTTCCAGCACCTTGAAGGCGCTCGACTGGAAACCGGCCGAACTGCTCAAGGGGCCACTGCCGGTGGCGGTGCGAGCCCTGAAGGAAGGGAGCGGCGGCAACATCTATGTGCATGGCAGCCTCAGCGTCGCGCAGGAACTGCTGCGCCACGGTCTGGTCGACCGCGTCAGGCTGCTCAGCTATCCCGGCGCTGTCGGCCAAGGCAAGAAGCTGTTCCCGCCTGTTGAACAAGTGCCGCTTGAGTTGATCTCCGCAACGCCATTCAGCAACGGGGTTGTAGCGCTTGAGTATGTGCCGGTGGCGGCGAAGTCGTAATGGGCTTCCATGCCTGGATGACAACAGTAGTCGACCTTGGCGACCAATTGCCGGCGTCGCACCGTCCTTACCCGACTTTCTTGGCCCGCCTCCCCTTGGCGGCGGCGCCCCGCGCCTCCACCACCCGCTCCACCTCCCGCTTCAGCTGATCCTTGATCGCCACCGTCTCGTTCATCAGGGCGTCGATTTTCAGGAAATCGAGCACGCGGTATTTCGACACTGTCGGCCGGACCAGGATATCGGGCTGGGTTTGTCTCAGCTTGTTGGCGGTGATCGATTGCATCATCAGCTGCGTGGCGCCGAACATCAGATCGACGGAGGTGGGGTGCTTGCGGTCGGCTTCTTCCGGCGCGCCGACCACGTCGACGCCGATGATGATGTCGGCATCGTTCTCGATCAGGTCGAACGGCACGGGGTTGTAGATGCCGCCGTCGATCAGCAGGCGGCCGTTGCGCATCACCGGGCGGAACACGGCGGGGATGGCGGCCGAGGCGGCAAGTGCCGAATGCAGATCGCCGTCGTCGAACACGGCGAGCTTGTGGCCGAAATAGTCGGTCGCCGTCACCTTCAGCGGGATCTTCAGCTCGGCGAAGGTTTCGGGAATGGCGTCGGGCAGGAAGGCCTTGAGGATGCGCTCGACATTGAACTGGCTGACGCGGATGCCGCCCTGCATGGCTTCGGCGATCGTGCCCGGCCGGGCCCGCCACATGCGGCTTGCCACCTCGGCGCGCCGGCCGAGGACCGAGCGGGCGTAGTCGTGGATGTCCTTGCCGGTCATGCCGGCGGCCATGCCGGCGCCCATGATGGCGCCGATCGACGAGCCGGCGATCGCCACCGGTCGGATGCCGAGCTCGTCCAGCGCCTCGATGACATGGATATGCGCCAGGCCTCGTGCGCCGCCACCGCCGAAGGCTATTCCAAAAGTCGGGCTCATCCCTTGCCGGCTCCGGCCAGCGGAGGTCCGACGACCATGATGGTCGGTTCGGCCGACAGCAGCTTCTTCGCCGCCGCCTTGACCTGGTCGAGCGTCACCGCGTTGATGTAGCCGGCGCGCCGCTGCATGTAGTCGATGCCGAGATCGTCGAGCTGCAGCTCGACCAGCGTCGCGGCGATGGAACTCGAGGAGTTCAGATTGCTGATTGCGTAGGCGCCGATCAGATATTTCTTGGTTGCGGCGAGCTCAGCCTCGGTCGGGCCGTCCTCAGCCAACCGCTTGGCGACGGCGCGCACGATGCCGAGCGTCTCGGCCGCGCGATCCGATCGCGTGCCGGTGGTGACGATCAGCGCGTTGGCGTGGTCCTGGTTGACCAGCGAGGAATCGACGCTGTAGGCCAGCCCGCGCTTTTCACGCACCTCCTGGAACAGGCGCGAGGTGAAGGTGCCACCGCCGAGGATCTCGTTCATCAGCACCGCCGGGAAGAAATCCACAGCCTTGCGCTTCACGCCGGGCCAGGCGAGCTGCAGCGAGGTCTGCGGCAGATCGTAATTGACCTCCAGATGCTGCGCCAGCTTCGGCTCGATATCGGCGACAGGGGCGAGCGCCTGTTTCTCAGGCAGGTTGCCGAACACCATGTCCAGCTTCTTCTTCAACGTCCCGGCATCGATGGCGCCGACCACGGCGACATGCAGGCCGCCGCGTGCGAACACCGCCTTGCGCAGCGCGTTGAGATCTTCCTGCGTGATGGCGGCGATGCTCTGCCTGGTGCCCTGGTCGGAACGCGAATAGGGGTGGTCGCCATAGATGGCGCGGGCCCATCGGTTCTGCGCGACCGTGTCGGGGTCATTCTCGTTGGCGATGATGCCGGACAGGATCTGGGCGCGGATGCGGTCGATCGGCGCCTGGTCGAAGCGCGGCTCGTTGACCGCCAGCCGCAACAAGTCGAAGGCCTCGTCGCGCTGTTCGGCCAGCATGCGCATCGAGCCGTAGATGCCGTCGCGGTTCTCCTCGAAGCCCATCTCGGCGCCGGCATCGTCGAGCCTGATCTGAAAGGCTTCCGAATCGAGCGGGCCGGCGCCCTCGTCGAACAGGCCGGTCATCAGGTTGGCCAGCCCTTCCTTGCCCGGCGGATCCTGCGTCGAGCCACCGCCGAAGACGAAACGGACGCTGACCACCGGCACGGAATAGTCCTCCACCAGCCAGGCGGTGACGCCCTTCGAGGAGGTGACGGACTGGATCTCCATGGCGCGGGCGGCAAGTGCCGGCAGGACGAGGAAGAGGATGGCGAGGACGAAAGTTGCGAGCGTGGTGGCCACGCGCGGTCTTCCCTTCTCCCCTTGCGGGAGAAGGTGGCCGAGCGAAGCTCGGTAGGATGAGGGGTGCTCCAGCTTGGCAAGGACGGCACTCTGTCGCGCACCCCTCATCCGTCTCGGCGCTGCGCGCCGATCCACCTTCTCCCACAAGGGGGAGAAGGGAAGGCGCGTTCACGGCTTCGTGTATGTGCATCGACCGCTTCATCATCAATTCCCCGCCTGTTGCTGCGGCAAGAGATAGCCGGTGGTCGAGTGGGCCAGCACCAGATAGCGCGCGGCGACGGCCTTGACCTCGTCCGCGGTGACCTTGCGGATGCGGTCGGGCCATTGCTGGACATCCTGCACATTGCCGCCGGTGGCCAATGTCGAGCCATAGATTTCGGCCATGGAATCCTGCTTGTCGCGGGCAAAGACCATAGACCTGACATAGCGGTCCTTGGCCTTTTCGAGTTCTCCGGGCGTGACGCCGCCGCTGGCGATACGCGCCACCTCCGCATCGACAGCGACTTCGATGTCGGCGAGCCTGGCGTCGCCGCGCGGCGAGCCGTAGACGGTGAAATTGGTGTCGTCGAGCATGGTGCCCTGGAAATACGCGCCGGCGTTGGAGGCGATGCCCTGCTTGACCACCAGCGCCTGGTAGAGCCGGCTGCGGTTGCCGCCACCGAGGATCTCGGCAAGCAGATCGAGCGCTTCGGCCTCGCCCGGCTTGGCGGTGTGGTAGGACGGCACCACCCATTGCGTCGAAAAACTGGGCACGCTGACGCGAGCGTCGGAAAGCGTGACGGTGCGCTTGGTGTTCTGCTCCGGCTCGACCGGGCGCACGCGCGGCGGCAGGTCTGGCCCGCGCGCCACCTTGCCATAGGTCTTTTCAGCCAGCGCCCGCACCGCGTCGGGCTCGACATCGCCGGCGACGATCAGCACGGCGTTGTTGGGCCTGTAATACCTGTCATAGAAGGCGGTGGCATCGGTGCGGTTGAGCTGCTCCATCTCCTGCATCCAGCCGATCACCGGAATGCGGTAGGGCTGGTTCTGCCAGAGCGTCGCATCGACTTCCTCGTCGAGCACCGCCTGCGGATTGTTGTCGATGCGCGAGCGGCGCTCCTCGAGGATGACATCGCGCTCGGTCTTGATGACGTCGTCGGTGAGGATGAGGTTGCGCATGCGGTCGGCCTCGAAGCTCATCATCTGTTCGAGCGCCGAGGGCGCCACCGTCTCGTGGAAAGCGGTGTAGTCATAGGAGGTGAAGGCGTTGTTGGAGCCGCCGATATCGGAGACGGCACGGTCGAACTCGCCGGCCGCGTGATGGGTCGTCGCCTTGAACATCAGGTGCTCGAAGAAGTGGGCGATGCCGGATTTGCCCGGCGGCTCGTCGGCGCTGCCGATCTTGTACCATACCATGTGGGTGACGATGGGCGCACGGTGGTCGGGAATGACGACCACTTCCATGCCGTTGTCGAGCAGGAAATCCGTCACCTTGAACTCGGCCGGCACGGTGTCGGGCAATACGGGACTGGCGGCCGGCACCGGGCCGGTCATGACAAAAGCCAGCGACGTCGCCAGCAGCGCTGCCCGCAGCCATTCAACCCTGGGTGTCATCAATGGCTCCGGTTTTCTCTTCGTTTTGACGCAATTCCCGTGGGAAAACCGCTTCACACTTTTCCTGGAATTGCTTGGACAGGACGATAGGCAAGGTGCTGGCGACAAGCAAAGCGAATTGTTGTTGCCGGCAAAGGCGGCGGCAAAGAGGCCGCTGAACGCGGGCGTGTCAGCCAGCCTCGATGAAGCGGATGATGGTCTCGCCGTAGTTGCGCTCGTCGAGCACGGAAAAGCCGGCGCCTGGCTCGAAGGGAACCGCCGCGGTCTCCTCGACCACGCAGAGTGCGCCGGGCCGCAGCCAGCCGCCGGCCTTGGCCGACTGCAGGGCGCGCTCGCCAAGGCCCTTGCCATAGGGCGGATCGGCGAAGACGAGGCCGAACGGGGTCAGCGTGCCGGCTTCGCCAAGGGCGGTTGCGTCGCGGCGGAAGATCTTGGTGCGGCCGGTCAGCCCGAAGGCCTCGACATTGTCGCGGATCAGGCCGCGGCCTTCGGCCGATTCCTCGATGAACACGCCATAGGATGCCCCCCGCGACAGCGCTTCCAGGCCAAGCGCGCCGGTGCCGGCAAACAGGTCGAGCACGCGCGCGCCGTCCAACTGCTCGCCAAAGCGATGCGCCAGCACGTTGAAGACGGCCTCGCGGGTGCGGTCGGTCGTCGGACGGATGGCACTGCTGCGGGGCGTCGCCAGCGGACGCCCGCGAAACTCACCGCCGACGATTCTCATTTAAGTCCGGGTCTCATTTAAGTCCGGTCTCATTTCGTCCTGGGCCCCTTCGGACCGCCGCGCGGCCGCTCACCGCCACCGACGCCGCCAGGACGCTCGCCACGCGCCTTGCCGAACGGTTTTGCGCCGCCCGGTTTGCCATAGGACGGCTTGAACGACGCCTTGCGCGCCTTGGCTTCGGCCGCTTTGGCAGCGTCGGCTTCCGCCCTGCCCTTGCCGATCGGCCGGGCACCCGGCGCCATCCAGACATTGGCCTTGCGCTGGCCGGGCGGCTCGATCGGCCGCTGCTCGCGCTCGGGCTTCTTGCCGCCAAAACCGCCACGAGGCTTGTCACCGAAGCCACCGCGCGGCTTGTCGCCAAAATTGCCGCGCGGCTTGTCGCCAAAGCCGCCGCGTTCGGGCCTCGGACCGCGTTCGCCAAAACTCTTTTCCGGCCTCTCGCCTCTATCGGGACTGGTCGACAGCTTGCCCAGAGCCTCGTCGCGGCTGCCTTCGCGGCGCTTGCGGTTCTTGATCAGACCGCCCTCGCCGATCGGCCGGTGGTCGCCCTCGCGCATAATTTTCGGCCGCTCGGCTTCTTCCTGACGCGGTTCGGTGCGCCGCACCGGCTTGTTGGAGAACGGCTTTGAAATCTCGGCGTCGAAATTGGCGCCGGATTCCTCGACCAGGCGCTCGCCAAGCTGGTCGCGCAGCACGCGGCCCTTGATCTCCAGCACATGGCCTTCGGGAAGATCCTCGAGCTGGAAAGGACCGTAGGAGATGCGGATCAGCCGCGTCACGTCGAGGCCGAGCGCGCCGAGGATGTTCTTGACCTCACGGTTCTTGCCTTCGCGCAGCCCGATCGTCAGCCAGGCATTGGAGCCCTGCTCGCGGTCGAGGCTGGCTTCGATCGCGCCATAGAAGACACCGTCGACGGCAATGCCCTCGCGCAGGCCGGCAAGCGCGCTTTCCTCGACCTTGCCGTGGACGCGCACGCGGTAGCGGCGCAGCCAGCCGGTGGCCGGCAGTTCGAGCACGCGCGACAGGCCGCCATCATTGGTCAGCAGCAGCAGACCCTCGGTGTTGATGTCGAGCCGGCCGATGGTCATCAGCCGCGGCAATTCGGCCGGCAGCACGTCGAAGACGGTCTTGCGGCCTTCCGGATCCCGGTTGGTGGTGACCACGCCGGCAGGCTTATGGAACAGGAACAGGCGCGTGCGCTCGATCGGCGGGATTTCCATGCCGTCGAGATGGATAATGTCACCGGGCATCACATTGAAGGCCGGCGAGGCCAGCACTCGGCCATTGACCTTCACGCGGCCGGCGGCGATCAGGTCCTCGGCATCGCGACGCGAGGCAAGACCGGCGCGCGCCAAGCGCTTTGCGATCCGTTCACCGGCTTCTTCTTCTGCCTCGGCGGGACGCGGGCGGGGCTTGAAGCCGCCGGACGCGCCTTGCGGACGATCGCCGAAGTCACGCTTGGGGCGATCGTTGAAATCGCGCTTGGGACGGTCGCCAAAATCGCGCTTGGGACGGTCAAAGCGCCTTTCGCCACCTTCCGCAGAAGCAGCCGGGCGGTCACCGCGCGGCGCGTAAGGCTTGCGCGGTCCTTCGCGCTTCTCATAGGGTTTGCGCTCGCCTTCGGCGGACATTGGACGGTCGCCACGCGGGGCGTAGGGTTTGCGCGGACCTTCGCGCTTCTCGTAGGGCTTGCGCTCGCCTTCGGCCGCCACAGGGCGATCGCCACGCGGGGCGTAGGGCTTGCGCGGACCTTCGCGCTTCTCGTACGGCTTGCCTTCGGGGCGCGGCCCCTTGCTGAACGGCTTGTCGCCGCTCTTGAAGTTGCGCTTCGGCCGCTCGCCCTCGGCGGCCATCGGACGATCGCCGCGCGGCGCGTAGGGTTTCTTGGCGCCGAAGGACGGCTTGCCACCGCCACGCGGGCCTGCGGGTTTCTTGCCCGGGCCTTTTTGGCGCGGAGATTTCTTGTCGTTGTCGTCCATGTGGCCTTTGTCCGTTTGCGCTGCTACAGCGTGGCGCATCCTTTCGGGCGCGCAACGAACGCTGTAGCACTTTTGATTTGGCGCATGATCATTTCCGAAAATCGAGTCCGATTTTCGAGGTTATGCGCTCAATAACAGGATCATCAGAGTTTGTCAGGGAAAAGTGGAGACCGGTTTTTCCGGAAAGACAAACGAAAACCAAAAGCCTGGAGCGGCGAGGACACAATGGGAATGGAAACCGCGTGAAGCGGCCGGATTTCATGGCCGTGGCGCTGAAAGAGGCCGAAGCAGCCGCCTTGCGCGGCGAAGTGCCGGTCGGCGCCGTCATCGCCAGCGGCGGCACCGTCGTCGCCAGTGCCGGCAACCGCACCCGCGAGCTTGCCGACCCTACGGCGCATGCCGAGATGCTGGCGATCCGCGAGGCCTGCGGCAAACTGGCGACCGAGCGGCTTACCGGCCACGATCTCTATGTGACGCTGGAACCCTGCGCCATGTGCGCCGGCGCAATTTCCTTCGCCAGGCTGCGCCGTCTCTATTTCGGCGCCGCCGACGAAAAGGGCGGCGCGGTGGTCAACGGCGTGCGCTTCTTCGCCTCACCGACCTGCCACCATGCGCCCGACATCTACCCGGGGATGGCCGAGACCGAAGCGGGCCTGCTGCTCAAGGGATTTTTCAGGGAACGTCGCGACTGAACCGGGCGCCGTGCCCGTCCACAATCGACGCAGCCGGCTGTTACAGGGACGGCAGCCAGTCGAACCAGCCGCCCTTCTTGCCTTCCGCCTCTTTCTTCAGGCGGCGTTCCTTCTTGTACTCGTCCTCGCCGAGTTCGTTCTGCGGCGCTTGATCGGACGCGACACGGTAGGCCAGTGGCGGCTCGCTCAGATATTTGCGGGTGTTGGGATTGCCCTGCTTGCCTTCGGCAAGGCGGCGCTGGATCTCGGCGGCGCGGCCCTTGTCGGAATCCGCGGGCGTCCAAGCCGGCGGGTGACTGGAGCCTGATTCGGCCATAGCCTTCTTGATCGCCTCGGGATCGGTCTGCACGTCGTCAACGATCTCCGACTGATAGTTCGGATCATCCTGGTGTGCCGTGGCGTCGGCGCGCAGGCGAGCGCGGCGCTGCTCGGGCGATTCAGGCCATTCGGCGCTCGCCGTCTGGATGCTGTTCTGCGGCGCCGGCAGCGCTTCCTTCTGGCCAGGTGCCGGCTTCACCAGCGTCGGGCGCGGCTTGTAGTCGATCGGGTCCTTGCGCTTCGGCGCGAAGGAAACGGCGCCGGTGAGATCGCCGGCCAGCTGTTCGGCGGCAGTCTTGTCGGTTCCATAGGTCGGAGAGCCCATGCAGCCGGACAAAGCGAGGCCCGATGCGACAAGCGGCGCCAAAAGCGCAAGGCGCGCGTTATATCTCTCGGTCATGCCAAAAAGTCCCACTCTAGACAGCCTTTCGATTGCCACCGGCCTTGTGTCCGGTCCCCATCGTCCAAGCACTTGCGACGGAAATCCGGCGACAATTTGTCTTCCGGAGTTTCGCGTGTTTACCTCAACCACTCATTAAGGGCAACGCGCGGGCGGATCAGCACCGCCCGGCGTGGTATTTGTGCACCGATATGCCGGGCATTCTGGCCGCGCATGCCGTGATCCCAAAAGCCGCCATGCACTTTTGGGTAACATGCATCAGAGCCGGCCGAGCGCCTTCAGTTCACGCAGCACGGCGGCATCGCGCGCCGAGACATCGGGAAATTCCGTGTCCTGCCCGACATCGGCCGTGTAGCGCCAGGAGCGCGCGCATTTGACCAGGCCGCGATCCTCGGCCTTCTCGACCACCACGGCGACGCCCTTGACGTCGTCCAGGGTGAAGGCGCTCTGCGGCGCCTGGCCATCAGCAATGACGAGATCGCTGGTGATCGCCATCTCGGCCATGTCGACATCCGATATCGCCGCCTCGAGCGCCGCGTCGTTGATCGTGACCACCGGTACCGCCTCCAGCGAGGAGCCGATCACCTTCTGGGCACGCGCGATCTCGAGCGCGCCGGTGACGACGCGGCGCACCTGCCTGACCTTGCGCCATTTCTCCGCCAGGGCTTCGTTCTTCCAATCCGCCGGGATTTCCGGGAACTGGTCGAGGTGCACCGAGACCGCATCGGGATGACGGTCGAGCCAAGCCTCCTCCATGGTGAAGGGCAGCATCGGCGCCAGCCATTTCACCAGGCAGTCGAAGAGATGACGCACCACCTGCACGGAAGCCTTGCGCTTCGCGCTCGACGGCGCGTCGCAATAGAGCGCGTCCTTGCGGATGTCGAAATAGAAGGCCGACAGCTCGACCACCATGAAATCGATGAGCGCGCGGGTGATGCGCTTGAACTCGAAGGCGTCGTAGCCCTGGCGCACCACCTCGTCGAGTTCGGACAGCCGGTGCAACATCAGCCGCTCCAGCTCCGGCATCGCTTCCAGCGGCACATTCTCGCCATCGTCATGGGCGAGCGTGCCCAGCATCCAGCGGACGGTGTTGCGCAGCTTGCGGTAGGCGTCGATGTTGGTCTGCAGCACGTTCTTGCCGAGCCGCTGATCTTCCCAATAATCCGTCGTCACCACCCAGAGCCGCAGGATGTCGGCGCCGGACTGCTTGATCACGTCCTGCGGCACGACGGTGTTGCCGAGCGATTTCGACATCTTGCGCCCGTCCTCGTCCATGGTGAAGCCATGGGTGACGACCGTGTCGTAGGGCGCCCTGCCCCTGGTGCCGCAGCTTTCGAGCAACGAGGAATGGAACCAGCCGCGATGCTGGTCGGAACCCTCGAGATAGACATCGGCCGGCCATTTCAGGTCAGGACGGTCCTCGAGCGTAAAGACATGCGTCGAACCCGAATCGAACCAGACGTCGAGGATGTCCATCACCTGCCGCCACCGGGAGGCATCGTGATTGCCGAGGAAGCGTTCCTTGGCGCCAGCCGCGAACCAGGCGTCGGCGCCTTCCGTCTCGAAGGCGTCCATGATGCGCTGGTTGACGGCCTCGTCCTTGAGCACATTGCCGTCCTCGTCGGCGAAAACGGCGATCGGCACGCCCCAGGCACGCTGACGCGACAGCACCCAGTCGGGCCGTTCCTCGATCATGGCGCGGATACGGTTCTGGCCTGCCGCCGGCACGAAACGGGTGTCGTCGATCGCCTTCAGCGCGCGGCTGCGCAGCGTCGTGCCGTCGCCGAGATCCTTGTCCATATAGATGAACCACTGCGGCGTGTTGCGGAAGATGATCGGCTTCTTCGACCGCCAGGAATGCGGATAGGAGTGCTTCAGGCGGCCGCGCGCGAACAGCGCGTTGCGCTTGATCAGCTCGTCGATGACCGCCTGGTTGGCGTTCCCCTTCTTGCCGTTGTCGTCGATGACGCGCGCGGGCCCGCCCTCGCGGTCCGGGCCGAAGCCCGGCGCGTCCCTGGTGAAGAAGCCGCCATCGTCGACCGTGAACGGGATCGCGGTGTCGACACCGCGCGCGCGCAGGTCGGCAGCGGAATCCATCCAGGCATCGAAATCCTCGCGGCCGTGGCCGGGCGCGGTGTGGACGAAGCCGGTGCCCGCATCGTCGGTGACATGGTCGCCGGCGAGCATCGGAACGGCAAATTCGTAGCCGCCGCCAAGACCCTTGAACGGATGCGAAAGCGTAAGACTTCCAAGCTGTTCGGCCGAAACGCTGTGAAGGCGATTCAAGGTGACCTTGGCCTTGGCCGCGCAATCTTCCGCCAGAGCATCGGCAAAGATGAGCTTCTCGCCCGGCTGCGGCCCGAAGGCATTCTCGGCCGCGGTGACCTCGTAAAGACCATAGCCGATGCGCGGCGAATAGCTGACGGCGCGGTTGCCGGGGATGGTCCAGGGCGTCGTCGTCCAGATGACGACATGAGCTTCCAGCAGGTCCAGCGACGTCTCGGTCAGCTTTGCCGGCCCTACGGTATTGGCGACCTCGCGGGCAAGGCTGACGACCGGGAATTTCACCCAGATCGTGTCGCTCTCATAGTCCTGGTACTCGATCTCGGCCTCGGCCAGCGCCGTGCGCTCGACGACGCTCCACATCACCGGCTTCGAGCCGCGATAGAGCTGGCCCGACATGGCGAATTTCAACAATTCGCCGGCGATGCGCGCCTCGGCGTGGAAAGCCATCGTCGTATAGGGGTTCTTGAAGTCGCCGATGACGCCGAGGCGCTGGAACTCGCCGCCCTGCACGGAGATCCAGTGCGCGGCGAATTCACGGCATTCCTTGCGGAACTCGTTGACCGGCACCTCGTCCTTGTTCTTGCCCTTGGCGCGGTACTGCTCCTCGATCTTCCATTCGATCGGCAGGCCGTGGCAATCCCAGCCGGGCACGTAGTTGGAATCATAGCCGCGCATCTGGAACGAACGGGTGATGACGTCCTTGAGGATCTTGTTCAGCGCATGGCCGATGTGGATGTTGCCGTTGGCGTAGGGCGGGCCGTCATGCAGCACGTATTTCGTGCGGCCGGCGGCTTCCTCGCGCAGCTTGCGGTAGAGGTCCATATCCTGCCAGCGCTTGACCAGCACCGGCTCTTTCTCGGGCAAGCCGGCGCGCATCGGGAAATCCGTCTGCGGCAGGTAGAGCGTCTTGGAATAGTCGATCGTTTCAACAGTGTCGGTCATTGATCTGCCATCTGCATAGCCCGTCGGCACAAAAGCCGGGGCGTTGAAGTCTTTGGTTGACGCATACCGTTTCCCAAAACCGGACCCACTTTTGGGCGATATGCATTGATGTTCTGGAAAAAGCGCGAGGGCGCGCGCGAAACTCCCGGCGGTTCCGGCGGCGCTCAGGCCGCCCGGAACACCGGGCCTGTAATTCGTATCGCGATTGCGAAAAGGCGCAAAAAGCTGCTCATGGCTGGGCTTTTAGCCGATGCCGCGGCAGGAATAAAGCGTCTCGTTCGATTCGCCTACATCGAAAAGTCGAAGCGATAGGTGGTCGACACGCCGACCATGAACTGGTTGCGGTCGCCACGTTCCCTGACCAGGCTGGAATCGGCTGCCGGACCCTCCAGGCGCGAATACTCGCCGAACAGGCTGGCGGTCATCGGATCGGTCACTTTCCAGGTCACCGCGCCGCCGAGGCCGACAGACTTCAGCCCGCCGCCGGGATTGTACCGGCTCAGGCCCGATGCCACGGCTTCCTGCGCATCGACGCCATAATAGGCGTCGAAATAATTGGCCGAGGCAAAAGACACGCGCGGTCCACCCGAAATCCTGACGGTCGGCGTCACGTCGTAGAAGGCGTCGGCGGCGATATCGGCGACAAAGCCGTTGTGAGCGCGGATGCCGTGGCGCAGCTCAGCGCGAGCGCGCAACCAGTCCGTCGGGTAGAATTCGAAGAAGCCGCCGACTTCGCCACCCCAGCGAACAGGATCGAGACCCTTCAGCTCGTCGGCATTGCTGTCGTCGCGCGAGAACAGGAACTTGCCGGTCAGACCGGCGCGAACACTGCCATCGTCGACAAGCGCCAACGAAATGTTGTCGTTGCGGGAGGTGAAGCGAGCCGCGGGGCCGGCCTTGCCCAGCGAAATGATCGGCGAGGCACTGAGCAGGTACTGCCTGCCGCCCTCGAAATTGGGCGCCACCATGCCGGTGGCGCCGACCGTCAGGTACCAGTCACCGGGTAGCCAGCCGAAAGCGCCCTCGCCGGCCTCGGCCGCGCCTGAGGTAGCCAGCATGACGGTTGCCAAGGCTGCAGAAATCTTCCCGACCGGACTCATGGCAACTCCACTAACACGATACAACTGTCCTTCGGCGACAGCATTGAAGAGGCTTTGGTAAAATTTGATTTAAGGACGAGACATCCGGCTCTTATTGCCTGCACCATCCAGCCCGCCATCGGCTGGACGCGGATCGGCGCCAGGGATAACTTCGTTGCATGCTGGCGGTCCTCAATGGAGGTGGCGACATGACCCTGCACGGCGATACACTGAAGAACGCGATCGGCCAGACGCGAGACAAGTGGGGATGGTTCGTCGGTCTGGGCGTGCTGCTGCTGATCCTCGGCGGCATCGCCTTCGGCAATCTGTTCATCGCCACGGTGGCTTCCGTCTATGTCGTCGGCTGGCTGATGCTGGTGGCCGGCATCATCGAGATCATGCATGCGTTCGGCGTCAAGACCTGGGGCCGCTTCTTCTACTGGCTGCTCAGCGGACTGCTTTACGCTGTCGCCGGATTTTTCGCCTTCGACAATCCATTGCTCGCCTCGGCAGTGCTGACCTTCCTGCTGGCCGTTGCGCTTGTCGCTTCCGGCGCGCTCAGGGCCTGGGTCGGCTATAGTCACCGCCCGGAACGCGGCTGGGGCTGGATCGTCGCGGCAGGCGTCATCAGCGTGCTCGCCGGCCTGATCATCGCCATGGGCTGGCCGGTCAACAGCCTGTGGGTGCTCGGACTATTCCTGGCGATCGACCTGATTTTCCAGGGCTGGACCTTCATCGCGGTCGGGCTTGCCTTGAAGAAGTAGATGATCAGGCGAGGTTGAGCAGCGTCACCGAGATCAGCGCGAATGCAATTCCAATATATTGCAGCGACGATACCTCTTCCTTGAAGACGACCGCACCGACCAGCACGGCGCCGGCGACCACGATGGTGTTGACCAGAGCCCCGGTCACGGCAAGATCCAGTCGTGTGTTGATGAAGGCAAAGGCCCAGTAGGAGAGCGGCGACAGCAGCATGACATAGGCCAGGCTGCGGCCGCTGCCGGTCTTGCCCCAATGCGCGCTCAGCCCATCGCAAAGTATGAACAAGCCTGCGCAGACGATCACCACGCCCCAGACGAACAGGTCGATTTTCATCAACGAGTGTTGGGCGCCCCGCCAACCGACTTCGATGAACTGTTTCACAGTCGTTGGCGTTTTCCCGTGATTTCAGCCAAGGACCGTCAGAAAGCGATCGCGCTGTCCAGCTCCGAAAGCGGTTCGACGCCGGCCAGCAGCGCCTTTGCCTCGGCTTCATCGCGCTTCATCTGCACGACCAGCGCATCGAGCCCGTCGAATTTTATCTCGCTGCGCAGGAAGCCGAAGAACGACACCTGGCAAATCTCGCCATAAAGGTCGCCTGAGAAATCGAAGACGAAGGTTTCCAGCAGCGGTGCGCCATTGTCGTCGACTGTCGGACGGCGGCCGAAACTGGCGACGCCGTCGTGCAGCGTGCCGTCGGCGCGCCGAAAGCGGACGGCATAGATCCCTTGCCTGAGGGCGGCTTCCGCGGGAAGCCGCATGTTCGCCGTCGGAAAACCGAGCGTTCGCCCGAGCTGCTGGCCACCGACGACCTCGCTTTCCACCGTGAAGCGGTAGCCGAGCAGGCCGGCGGCCTCGGCTACCTCGCCATCGCAGAGCAAAGCGCGGATGCGGCTCGACGAGACCACCTCGGCGCCCTCGTCCCGGAAGGCGTCGACAAGCGTGACGCCGAAGCCATGGCGCTCGCCGGCCGCCATGAGATAGGCCGGACCGCCCTGGCGGCCCTTGCCGAAATGGAAATCGAAACCGGTCACGGCATGCGTGATGCCGAGCGTCCTTTCCAGCACGTCGGTGACGAACGCTTCCGCCGACAGCGAGGCGAAGTCGCGCGTGAACGGCTGCTCGACCAACGCGGCAAAGCCCAGCAAGGACAGGAGCCGCGCCTTCATCGGCGGCGGCGTCAGCACGAACAACGGCATGTCGGGCCTGAAGATCGTTCGCGGATGCGGCTCGAAGGTCAGCACCAGGGCCGGCACGCCGCGCCGCACGGCTTCGGCCAACGCCCGTTCGAGCACCGCCTGATGGCCACGGTGGACGCCGTCGAAATTGCCGATCGCGACAACGCCCCCCCTCAGTTCGGCGGGCAGCGGCATGGTCGCCGAGAGGTGCTGAAAGGCTTCCATTGCCACCTACCGCAGTCTGGCTATGACGGCCACCGGGCGATAGCCGTGCCGTTCCAGGAAGAGGCCGAGCCTTGCCGGATCCGGCTGCAAGGCATCGCCATAGTCGCGGGCGTGAATGCCGCCGGAGACATAGAGAACGTCGAAACCATTGTCGGCCGCGCCCTTCACATCGGTCATCATGCCGTCGCCGATGGCCAATACCTGCGAACGCTCGAGCGGTCGGCCAAGAGCCTCGGCCGCTTCCTTCATCGCGACCACGTAGATCGGCGCGTAGGGTTTGCCGGCGATCAGTGTGCGGCCGCCGAGCTGCGCATACTCGCGCGCCAAGGCGCCGGCGCACCAGATGATCCGTTCGCCACGCTCCACCATGATATCGGGGTTGGCGCAGATGAACGGCAGGTTCCTGGCACGCAAACGGCGCAGCAGTTCGGCATAGTCCTCGGGCTTTTCGACCTCATCGTCGAACAGCCCGGTGCAAACGACGCCGGTGGCCTCGAATTCCTCGACGAGCTCGACATCGAGGCCGTCATAGAGGTTCAGATCGCGGTCGGCGCCAATGTGGAAGACTTTGCGTGGACCTTCCGCGATCAGGTCGCGGGTCACGTCGCCCGAGGTCACCACACGGTCATAGGCTGACGGCGGAACGCCGATCGCGCTCATTTGAGCCACGACATCGGCGCTGCGGCGAGGCGAATTGGTGATGAGGACAACGGGAATACCAGCCGCCCTTGCCGCCGCCAACGCGGCCGCAGCTGCCGGAAAATGCCATTCGCCATTGTGCACCACGCCCCAGACATCGCAAAGAATTGCCGAATAGGCTTTCGACACATCTTCGAGCGAGCCGACGATTTCAGGCGAATCCGCCATGTCGTTCCCTTCAATATGATCCGTTGCGAGCGCCGCGGCCGACGGTTCGCCGCGACCGGTCCGAATTATCCGAACCGGCCCATGCTGTCACCAGCTTTCGCCCGGGTGTCGCATGGAGATCGCGCAGAGGGCCGGCAGTCCGCCGATGGGTGCTCCATTCGGCGGCGGAAACCATCACCAGATGGTTTGGTTAACGAGCTTTGAAAGCGAGGCTCGACCTTGGATATATTCCGGCAACCTGAAATTTAACGATTTATGACACAGTCACCACCAATTTGATTTGGCGGGGGGTGGATAAAGGCATGATCCGGAAATTTGCAAACGATCGGCGCGGCAATTATGCGCTGATGACCGTCCTTGCCATGGTGCCGCTCATGGGTGCCCTGGCGATCGGCATCGACTATACGGAAATGGTGCGCGAGCGGCAAAACGCCCTGAACGCACTGGATGCCGCGGGCATCGCCACCGCCCAGCAGATCGTTGCCGGCGCCACCGACGCCGAAGCCATAGCCTATGCCAAGAATTTCTTCGAGGCCAATCTCGCGCATATCGATCCGGCCAACACCACGCTGGCCGTGACGCTGCCCAACAACAACACCGGCGGCGGAACACTGAAGCTATGCGGCACGCTGACCTACAAGCCCTACTTCCTGCCGACAGCGAAGATATTGGCGGGCGGCACCAGCGGCAACGCCACCACGATGGCCTTCAACACATGTTCGGAAGTGCGCCTGAAGAACACGCTGGAAGTGTCGCTGGTGCTCGACAATTCCGGCTCGATGAAGGAACTCGGCAAGGGTTCCAACAAGGTCCGGTTCGACCTGCTCAAGGACGCCGCCAAGCAGTTGGTCGACCAATTGGCCGGCCAGGCCCAGTTGATGAAGCAGGTCAGCAAGCCGGTTCAATTCAGCCTCGTCCCCTTCGCCGCCTCGGTGAATGTCGATCCGGGCAATGCCTCTGCGGCATGGATGGACACCACCGGCATCTCGCCGATCCATCATGAGAATTTCGACTGGACGAGCATGAGTTCGTCCTACTCGTCCACCAAATATGCCCAGAACATCGCCGGCGTCTGGTACGCCAAGGGCACTGGATGGGACGCTACCCAGAAAGACCTGCCGCTGACCCGCTTCTCCATCTACAACCAGATGAAGCGCGTCGTGACGGCGAGTTCCACGAGCACGACATGTACCTGGAGGGGCTGCACGACGACGACGACACCGGCAACATATGGCAGTGTCGCGTCTTGGGGAGGGTGTGTCGAATCCCGGCCCTATCCGTATAATATCAATGACACTCCCGCAGCGACCGGAACACCGGCAACGCTTTTCGTGCCGATGTTTGCGCCCGATGAAACCGACCTCACCGACAGCAATAGCCGCCCCGCCAACAACAATTGGCGTACCGACGTCACGTCGAACAGCAGCAGCGCCATACGCCAGCGCTTCATGCCGAAGTATTTCGCCGATCCGGGCTCCACCACGGTTACACCCAGCTACGGCATGGACGCCGGCCCGAACACGAGCTGCAGCACCACGCCGATCAAACCGTTGACCGATGTCTCCACGACAGCCGGCGCGAGCGCGGTCAAGACAGCCATCGATGCCATGGCCGCGGACGGCGCCACCAATGTGCCGGAAGGCATGGCCTGGGGCTGGAGGACGCTTTCCAGCACGGCTCCCTTCACCGAGGGCCGACCCGAGACCGAAAGAGGCAATGACAAGGTGCTGATCGTTCTGACCGACGGCGCCAACACCTACTACACGCCGGATTCAGTGATTGCGCAGACCTATTCCGGCACCAACTACAATTATGGCGCCAACGACCTCGCCGGCAACAAGGCGATCTATTCCGCGCTGGGATATGTGACGCCGTACAGCAATGGCTACAGCTATGGCCGCATGTTCCTGGGGACCAGCAGCAGCGTCATCAAGAGCGACTACTCCAACGCCAACTACACGAAGGCGATGAATGAGCATTTCACCACGCTCTGCAACAACGCAAAGGCCGCCAACGTCATGGTCATGACCATCGCGCTCGACCTGGATGCCACCAATACCGCGGAAAAAACGCAGATGGATGCGCTGAAGGCCTGCTCTTCGGATTCCCGCTTCAGCAAGGACCCGACGGACCCCAGCAAGCCGATGAAATTGTTCTGGAATTCGACCGGGGCAACGCTGTCCAACGATTTCAAGGCGATCGGCAACGAGCTGTCCAACCTGCGCATCGTCAGCTGATCGGCAGGTTCCCCTTATGAACGCCCTGCCCCGGCAGGGCGTTTTGCTTTTGGACGGGATCGAGGCCGCAGGCTCTGGATTGGTTAGCGGTTGGTGAAGTGCCAACCAAGCAATAGAGCGGTTTCCCAAACCCGTCCTTCAGCGTTTTGTGAAAAGCTGGCGCCAATCGAGAATCCGCCGGCGGGGGCCGCTGCAAGACATGCATGAAATCTGGCGTCAGTTCCGCCGCGACAGGCGCGGCAACTATGCTCTCATGACAGCCGTGGCGATGATACCGCTGATGGGCGGGCTGGCGCTCGCGATCGACTTCACGGAAATGAACCGCGAAAAGCAGATGGTGACGAACGCGCTCGACGCCGCCAATTTCGCCACGGCGCGCCGGCTGACGGAAGGCGCGACCGACGACCAGTTGAGAGCCTATGCGCTCGATTTCTTCAACGCCAACCTGAACGATCTCAATCCCGCCAACGCAACGCTCAATCTCACCTTGCCCAGCAACACCGCAGGCGGCGGCTTGCTTAAGATGACCGCCCGGCTGAACTACAAGCCCTATTTCTATCCTGCCTTCGCCCAGCTCGTCGGCAAATCCGCAACCGATGCGAACCAGAGCATCAGCTTCGACGTCACCTCCCAGGTGCGGCTGAAGAACACTCTGGAAGTTGCCCTGGTGCTCGACAATTCCGGATCGATGACCACGCTCGGCACCGGCTCGGGCCAAAAACGCATCGACCTTCTCAAGACCGCGTCCAAGCAGCTGGTCGACACGCTTGCCCAGCAGGCGGTCATGATCAAGCAGGTCGACAGACCGGTGCAATTCGGCCTCGTGCCGTTCGCTGCCTCGGTGAATGTGGGGTCTGGCAACGGCAACGCATCGTGGATGGACACCGAGGGCCTGTCCCCGGTGTCGAACGAGAATTTCGACTGGTCGACGCTGAACGCCGCCGACAAATACGCCCAGAAGACCAACGGCATCTGGTACAAGCGCGGCACCGGCTGGGGCAGCGAGGAAGGCCAGATGCTGACCCGGTTTTCGCTCTACCGCGACATGCAGGTGGTCACCAACCACGAGCGTGTCGTCAACAGCAAGCGCGTGGTGTGCGACGAATATTATTCGAACAACACCTGCAAACGCAGCCACAACGAGTACGACTACGTCGATACCTATGGCCCGTTCGCCAGTTGGCAGGGCTGCGTCGAAGCCCGGCCCTACCCCTATAATGTCAACGACGCCCCGCCGTCCGGCGGCTCGGCCAACACTGGCATCGGCGTCGGCGATCCGGCAACGATGTTCGTGCCGATGTTCGCCCCGGACGAACCCGGCAATCACTGGAAGCTCACCCAGGATCCCGACGAGGCCGCCCCGGTGACCTATGGCGCGGTGAACAGCTGGTGGAATGACGATCCTTCAAGCACCAGCGGCCAATCACGGCTGCGCAACATGGCGAAGTATTTCCAGCCGCGGCCGATCAATGCGCCGGCGTTGCCCACCGGCAACGGCCCGAACTACAGCTGCACCACCAATGCGATCACGCCTTTGACCGATGTCAGCGTCACCGATGGAGCCACCGCGATCAAGGCCGCGATCGACCTGATGCAGCCGAATGGCGGCACCAATGTTCCCGAAGGCATGGCGTGGGGCTGGCGGGTGGTTTCGAGCGGCGAGCCGTTCACGCAAGGGCGCCTGGAGACGGAAAAGGGCAACGACAAGGTGGTGATCGTTTTGACCGACGGCGCCAACACCTACTATACGCCGTCCTCGCTGAGTTATTCAGATCCCGCCGACTCGAAATCGACTTATGCGTCCTACGGCTATCTCAACCCCGGTTACAACGGCACCTCGGTCGGGCGGATGTTCATGGGCACATCGACCGCCATCGGTCAGTTCGACTATTCGAACGGCAACTACACGAACGCCCTCAACGAGCAGATGGCGACGCTTTGCAACAACGCCAAGGCGGCCAACATCATGGTGATGACGGTGGCGCTCGACCTGTCGACGACCAAGGCCAGCGACAAGCTGGCGATCGATGCGCTGAAATCCTGCTCGTCGGAGTCGCGCTTCCGAAAGGATCCGACCGATCCGAGCAAGCCGGCGAAGCTGTTCTGGAATGCGACCGGGGCCAGCCTGTCGAACGATTTCAAGGAAATCGGCAACGAACTGTCGAACCTGCGGGTGGTCGGTTAAAGCTTCCCCTGGCGCAACGCGTGGCGCCGCCAAGCCCTTGCGGGCGCCCGCCGCGACGGGCACATATTGCGCGCTCGCGAGATCGCCCGCATCCATCGCGACACGCTGCGACGAGCCTTGGGGACGAACAATGCCCGACACCGCCAATCATATCGCCTTCGCGCTGGTCTGCCTCGGCATGGTGCTGACGCCGGGCCCGAACATGATCTACCTGATCTCGCGCTCGCTGTCGCAAGGGCCGAAGGCCGGGCTGATCTCGCTTGGCGGGGTTGCGGTCGGCTTCCTGTTCTATGTGGTGTCGGCTGCGTTCGGCATCACCGCGCTACTGCTCGCCGTGCCCTTCGCCTATGATGCGCTGCGCTTTGCCGGCGTGCTCTACCTCTTGTGGCTGGCCTGGCAGGCGGTGAAGCCTGGCGGACACTCGCCGTTCCAGGTGCGCGATTTGCCGAAAGACAGGCCGCGCAAGCTGTTCGCCATGGGACTGATGACCAATCTCCTCAATCCCAAGGTGGCCGTGCTCTATCTGTCGCTGCTGCCGCAATTCATCAGTCCCGGCAAGGGCCATGTGCTGTCGCAACTTCTGGTGCTCGGCGCGACGCAGATATCGATCAGCCTGAGCGTCAATGCCATCATCGCCGTGACGGCCGGCTCGATTGCAGCCTTCCTTGCCGGCCGGCCATTGTGGCTGGTCATCCAGCGTTGGATGATGGGAACGGTGCTGACGGCGCTGGCCCTGAAGATGGCGACCGACGCGCAGCGCTAGCCGCCGAACGCTTCTTTCAGAAAGACGCGTACGTCGGTTATCGATTGCTCGGCGGCAGCCGCATTGTACTCCACCCGGTGACCATAGTCCTCGCCGCCAGTCTTCGATCCGGGCGAGGCAAATGCGTGACGGGCGCCCTTGAAGACGTCGAGCTGCACCGCGCTTCCCTTGCCATTGCGACGGGCCATCATCCCCAGGCGTTTTTTGGCGGGTGTCCAGTCGTCGAGCTCGCCGATCAGGATCAAGGTCGGGACCGCCATGTCGCCATTCGTTGCCGAACAATTCGGATAGTAGGCAATCGCCGCCTTGAACTTGCGCTCCATAAGATGCTCGGCGCCACCGGATTGCACGGCCTCGAGCGTTGTGGTTCCGCCAGCGGAGGACCCCGCCAACGCTATGCGCCGCGGATCGACAAAACTGTATTTCGACAGGAACTCCAAGGCGCCGTAGGCGTCATAGACGCGATCGGCAAGCGGCTTGCCTTCACACGTCTCGCGAATGCCGCGGGTGCTGAAGCTGTCGACAAAGAGGGAGACGTACCCCCAGGAAGACAGCCGCTCTGACCAGGTTTTCTTTACATCCGGGGATAGACCCGTACACCCGTGAAGAACCACGACAGCCGGGAACGGCCCCTCGCCCGGCGGCCGCGTCAGAGAGCCATTCAATGGCGTGCCTGGAACAGCTTTGAGCGCTTGCCCGTTTTGTTGCGCATTGCGCATCTGAAGTGGCGTCGGCGCGACCGCCGCGCTTTGAAATCGAACCGCTTCCTCGGCGTTCGCGGGCGCGCAAGCGAGATAGCCGGCCATGCCAAGGCAGACCGGCCGGAAAAGCTTCCCAAGCGGTCCCGGCCGTTGCATGCGATGGCGCCGGCTTGCCTACATCGGCCGCCTTATCTGCTGCGTCCGCTCCGGCTCTATCACCTTGCGGTAGAGGTGCCAGGTGGCATGGCCAAGGATCGGCATGACCACGGCCAGGCCGGCAAAGAGCGGGATCGAGCCGATCACGAGGAGCACGGCGACCATCAGGCCCCACAGCGCCATTTGCAGCGGATTTGCCATGACCGCGCGGGCCGAGGTCTCGATTGCCGAAACGGCGCCGACATCGCGGTCGAGCAACAGCGGGAAGGCGATCACCGTGGTGGCCAGCACGACCACTGCGAAGACGAAGCCCGCGGCATTGCCGGCGAGGATCAACATCCAACCCTTGCTGGTCGTCAGCACGTCGCGCAGGAAGGCGCCGACGGAGGCCGGCGGCTGGTCGCCGAACTGGCTGGTGTAGATCGACTGCGCCGTGAACAGCCACAGCAGGAACAGCGCGAACAGCATGATGCCGATGACCGCAATCGATGGCAGTGCCGAGGAGTGGCGGACATCGAGGGCATGCCGCCAGTTGGTGTTCATGCCGAGTTCGCGCCGGCGGCTGATCTCGTAAAGGCCGATGGCGGCGAACGGGCCGACCAATGCAAAGCCCGACATCAAGGGATAGACGAGCTGGATGGCATTGGAGCCCGACGACCACTGGGTGAGGATCAGGCCGACGATCGGGTAGATCAGGCACAGGAACACATAGTGGGACGGTTTTGCCCAGAAATCCTCAGCGCCGAGCCGCAACGCGTCCCAGAGATCCGAGGTGGTGATGTGGCGCACCGCGGGCTGCACATGCATTCCACGCGCGTCCGCCATGACATGAAAGTTGGCCATAACCTTCCCTCCGTTAATCGGGGGCGGTCACCGCCGTGAGGCCGCCCGCAGCTGCCACTAGTAGATGTGGCAGCATAGCCGATTTGCCAGGTCTTGTCGCCAAATCGATGGTCTTGGATACAGCATCACAAGATTGTGCTCTCCATCACCCAGGCTAGTCCACTTGACGACCATCCTATCAGAAGGTAGGTAAGGCCATGAGCAACCTGTCTACGACCTCCGACGACATCCTGGCTTGCGCGCGTTCCCTGATCGTCGCTGGCGGCTACAACGGTTTCAGTTATGCCGACATCGCCGATGTCGTCGGGATTCGCAAGGCGAGCATCCATCACCATTTCCCAAGCAAGGTCGACTTGGTCCGCACGCTGGTTGCGCGGTATCGGGAAGAAGCCGAAGCGGGGATGGCTAATCTCGAACTGCAGGTATCCGACCCGCTCGAACAGCTTCGACTCTACGTTGGGTACTGGGAAGCCTGTATCGCGGACGCCAGCGCTCCATTCTGCGTCTGCGCGCTGCTGGCAGGCCAACTCCCGGTCCTGCCCGGGGAAGTTGGCCTGGAGGTCCGCGCCCATTTCCGCTCCCTGTCGGCGTGGCTGGCATCGGTGCTGGAGCGCGGGGCGCGGCACGGCCAGCTGCACCTGATGACCACCCCTCGCGCAGAGGCCGAAGCATTCATGGCGACGGTTCACGGTGCGATGCTTTCGGCGCGGGCCTATGGCGATCCGAAGGTATTCGGCGCCGTGACGGGCCCGCTCCTGGAGCGTATCGCTTCCTTACGGTCCTAGGTCTCAAACGATCACAACGCAAATTGCTCCGCGACGCTCGCCGCAAAACCCTACCTACTAGTTGAAAGGACAATCCGATGACGGTTCACAGTGGCGATCTTTCCCGGGCCAGCGAGGAACAATGGCTCAAACTCTACTACTTCGCCCGGACGGTATTTTCGGCTGCGTGGGTGGCGGCTGCCTTCACGGCGGGACAGCATTCCTGGGCGATCGCGGCGGTTTTACTCGTGGCTTATCCCGCATGGGATGCGCTGGCCAATTTTGTCGACGCATCGCGCAGTGGAGGATTGGGACGCAATCGCACGCAGGCCATCAACGTCCTGGCCAGCCTGGCGACAGCGCTCGCGGTGGTTCTCGCGCTGACGATGAGCATGAATTGGGTGCTCGGCGTGTTCGGCGTATGGGCGATCCTGTCCGGCCTGCTTCAGCTCGGCACCGCCGTCCGTCGTTGGAAGCGTTTTGGCGCGCAGTGGGCGATGATACTGAGCGGAGGGCAATCAGCGCTGGCGGGCACCTTTTTCATCATCCAGGCGCGGATGCCGATGCCGCCCTCCATCACCAACGTGGCCGGCTATGCCGCGGTAGGCGCCTTCTACTTCCTGGTTTCGGCGGCGTGGCTGAGCGTGAGCCAATCGCGGCGGAAGGCTGCATAAGCTGCCGTCCCAGGCCGCCTCGTTGTCCTTAAGGACTGGCAGGAAACCGATTGGCGCAAAGGGCGGCGGCACGAAATTTTCGCCGCTTGCCCGTCAAAAGCCACGATTTCGACTATTCAGGCAGGAATGACCACTGCTGCTCGTTCCCATTCCGCCGTCGAAACGCGCCGAAGCAGGCGTGCCCTTCTGATCGGTCTCGCGGCCCTGGCCGGCCTTGCCGCCTGCGGCACCGTTTCGCTGCCGACCGGGCAAGGCGCCGGAGTCTCGTCCTCCGCGACCGGCACGCTGACAAGCCTGCGCGCCACCGCTGGGCTCGGGCCGCTCGTGCCCGACACCCAGCTCGAGCAGGCGGCGCTGCAGCAG
Organism: Mesorhizobium opportunistum WSM2075; assembly: GCF_000176035.2. NCBI lineage: Bacteria > Pseudomonadati > Pseudomonadota > Alphaproteobacteria > Hyphomicrobiales > Phyllobacteriaceae > Mesorhizobium > Mesorhizobium opportunistum. The sequence continues at coordinate 5,192,672 of NC_015675.1, forward strand.
GCAGGCTATATGGCGTCGCGTGAGCGCATGAGCCACACCACGGGCTGGGGCAAGGATTTTGCCTCGCGCATGAAGGACAACGGAGTACGGGGGGCCGCGGCCGAGAACATCGCCGAAGGCCGCTTCGACCAGCAAAAACTGTTCGACATCTGGATGCATTCGCAGGGCCACCGGCGCAACATACTCGATCCGGATTTCAGCCGCTTCGGGCTCGCCTATGTCCGCGACGGGCGTGACCCTAACCTGCGCTATTGGGCGCTGGTTCTGGGCAGGTAGAGCTTCCCGGCTATCCTACTTTCCTTACGTCGTGTTAGCGCGCTCCATGCCGGAACGACATCACTGGCTTCCAGGAGGGCGCGGTAGAGGCTGTCAACTTCCTCATCGATCTCTATCCCGCTTAATCCCGACTGCGTTACGTTCCAGCAATCGCTTCCTCATCTTGCACACCCATAACGCCTGCCGTGTGGCAGCTTGCCACCGCCACACGGACGGCTCGGCGACAAAGTCGCCACCGTGGCGAATGCGTCGTCGCAGATCTTAAGCTGGGATCAAGAGTGCAATTCGATGGATGCCAACCACGTTGCTGATGTTGGTGGCTTTATCCGACTTTCCCTTGCCGCAGCTGTAGAGGCCGCCGTCTTTGACGGTATAGGCCGGAATACCTTTCTTCTCGATTTTGAACTCACCGGCAATGATGTGGCAGATCATGTCCATGTCCATCATAGGCTGGTCGTCCGGATCGGAAGCTCCGGGTTGATAGATCACATCGATTATCTTGATGCTCTTGTAAGCACTGATCTGTGACTCCTGCTCCCCGACTTCCACCATCCGTCGTCCGTGTCCCATGTCCATACCATCAGTGACGCTATAGCTGGGAGCTGCCGCCTCCGCCGGCGCTGCTAATGAAAATACGGGGGTCGCGGCGGTCGCAGCGAGACCAAATTTAAGGGCTGATCTGCGATTAAGGTGTTCCATGTACGGTCCTCCCTTTGAGCAGTCGTGCGATAATTCGCGCGGGAGACTCGGCGCTCAAGTTCGAAAACTGTCAACTGTTGTCTCCGAAGCTGAGCAACAGTCAGCTCAGGCTGACTGGATTGCCGGCTCGGCGGCGAGCCAAATCGATCGTTAACAACATATGGAACATGGGATCTACCGCATCGCTGCGAAGAAGGGCCTCAAGCCCGTGGCCCTTTGTACCGAGAGCCCTCTATCCACAGTGCGAGCGCGATTGTTGCCGAACGGCCCTTAACTTCAAAATTGCGGCCTCGATAGCTTCCTGCCGCAGTCCATACCGTTTTTGAGCGTTGTTTGATTGAGATGCCGCGACTGTTCGCCCACTCGAAAATCTTTGCGCGTATTTGTTGCATAAATCCCTCAGCCCCAAGTTGCTCCCCAACAAAGCATTAGTACACCCTAATTCAGGCGAGAGAAATATGGGTCTCGCGATCCGAGGTTCGATAGCCTTTGTCGCAACGGTCGACAGATTGCAGTTGCGGACGGCGGTGAAACGGCCGTCGTCAAGCATCAGGAATACCGAAACGCAAATCCCGCCGCCCCATTCACGGCAGCGGCGGGCGTCCCTGGGATTCTGGGACTACACGGGCCGTTGGGACCCATGCTGGAGTGGGAGAAGCAAATGTCGTGCCGAGATTGCCTATGGTGAGACAGTGAAAGCCCGCGTCCGATACTTCAAGGTCGCTCTAGCGCACCAGACGGGGGCGCAGGAAGCGCATTGTTCCGGGCCAGAAGATCAAGCACTCTGATGACATCCTTGGCGGCTTCCGATTTGCAGGAATAGTACCGCCACCGGCCTTCGGCCCGACTTTCAACTATCCCCATTTCAACAAGCATGCCCAGGTGCTGCGAGAGGGAGTGCTGGGTCCCGCCCACGCGCGCGAGCAGGTCCGTCACCGTTCTCTCGCCGTCCATCAGATGAATGCAGGTCAAGAGGCGCTTCTCGTGCGCCAAGGCGGCCAGAAACTTCGCCACCACAACCGCCTGTTTCTGGAAGCTAAGGGGCTTGGCCGGCCGACGCCGCAGAGCAGGGTCGGCTTGGATTTCCGCAAGTCGCTGTCTGACGTATGAAACCATGCTCGTGCCGCCGATCAACAGTGACCCCGAATCGCTGAGATGCCTCTAATAAAGCAAATGATCAGAAAGCTCGCCAGCCGTGAAACCAGCGAGCTCCTGTCAGGGCAGGCTTGGAGTTGGGGGCATATCTGCCCTAACAGGAGCAAATTGCTGCTGAAGCTTTGGGCAGTCAATTCGTCCGAATGGGTACGGTCGGCTTCGGCCACAGCGTGGCCCACACCACTCGGGGCGATGCGGGCCCGGCCGAGGCTTGGCGACCTTGACCGACAGCGTGAGGGACGCTGCCGTAGATGAAACTTGCCGACAAATGACGTTCCACTACCGCGTGACAGCGCTACTTCTTATCGAATGAATCGAGTGAACCGCGCCCCAAGTATCCGGCAGCTTCGATCCATAGCGCAAGCGCGGCCTTTGGGGAGCGCCCCTTCACCTCGTACTCGTGACCTCGATTGACTCCGACTGCGACGCATACGGTCTTTGAACGTTGCGTGATGACAATACCGCCTGCATTGTCGCAATCCATGATCTCGTTACTTTTCCCCTGTGTCATCGCGACCCCTCAGGTTTCGACATCAAAGGCCCGCTAGTCCATGTGAGCGGCAGGCGCGCCGCCGGCGGCCGGACTGGCCTTCGGCTTGCGCAGCAGGACGACGAACGGGATGGCCAGCAGCGTCATCATCATCAGTATCTTGAAGTCGTTGACGTAGGAGATCATCATGGCCTGGAGGTTGACCATGCGATCGACCTCCGACAGCGCCATCGGATCGCCGCCCGCAGCCGCCGGCGAGACCGCCCAGAGATTGGGATTGAACGGGTTGATGAACGCCGAAAGCTCGGTGTGATTGACCTGCGTGTTGCGCACCATCAAGACCGTCACCACCGACACGCCGATGGACGAACCGAGGTTGCGCACCAGGCTGAACAAAGCGGTGGCATCGGTGCGGAAGCGCACGTCAAGTGTGGCGAAGGCCACCGTCGACAGCGGCACGAACACCATTCCCATGCCCAGGCCCTGGATGACGCCGGAGCTGAGGATCAGCCAGTTGTCCATCTGGGGCGTGAAGGAGGACATGGTGTAGAGCGACTGCGCGGTCAAGAGAAAGCCGATGACGACCAGGATCCTGGCGTCGATCCTGTTCATGAGCCGCCCGACGACGAGCATCGAAATCATCGTGCCGACGCCGCGCGGCCCCAGGACGATGCCGATGGTGACGGTCGGATAGCCGAAGATGGTCGACAGCATTGGCGGCAGCAACGACATCGAGGCGAGAATCAGCACGCCCATCACGAAGATGAAGGCGAGCCCGGTCACGAAATTGCGGTCGAGGAAGATCTTGGGATCGATGAAAGGACGTTCCGCCGTCACCGTGTGAATGATGAACACCCAGAAGCCGGTGATCGAAAGAGCAAGCTCGATCCAGATTTCGACCGAAGAAAACCAGTCGACCTCGCCGCCGCGATCGAGCAGCAGCTGCAGCGCACCGACGCCCAGCGATAGCATGGCAAAGCCGAAGAAATCGAAGCTGCGCACCCGCCGGGCAACTGCCGGCAGATAGGCGGCCATGCCCAGGAAGGCGATGATACCGACCGGCAAATTGATAAAGAACACCCAGCGCCAGTTGAAATTCTCGGTCAGCCAGCCACCCAGCGTCGGGCCCAGGATCGGCCCCAGCATGATGCCGGCGCCCCAGATGGCCATTGCCTGGCCGTGGCGTTCCCTGGGATTGATGTCGAGCAGGAAGGTCTGCGACAGCGGCACGATGGCGGCGCCGAACACGCCCTGCATCAGACGGAAGAACACTATGCTCTCCAGGCTCCAGGCGATACCGCACAGCATCGAAAACACGGTGAAGCCGACAACCGCCCCCAGGAACAGTTCCTTGCGGCCGAAGCGGTCGGCGAGCCAGCCGGTCACCGGCGTCATGATGGCGGCGGCCACGATGTAGGAGGTCAGCACCCAGTTGATGTTGTCGGGCGAGGCGCCGAGATCGCCGGTCATGGTCGGCAGCGCGACGTTGGCGATCGTGGTGTCGAGCGCCTGCATGATCGTCGCCAGCATCAGCGCGACCGTGATCAGGCCGCGATGCGGCACTTCCTTGAAAGGTTCGGGCGTGCTCATGGCGTTGAACTTCCAGCCGGTAACAAAAACGTGTACAACGGGTTTCCGGGCGGCAATGCCTTCCGTTGAGAGACCCTCATCGCGGTGGGACGCGATTTGTCGATGTGGGGGTTACATCGACCGAAGTCTCTGATGAGCGGATGTCTGCCGCCCGGAAACATGAGGACCGACGGGTCCGTGTCGAAGGTTTCAAATTCGGGCAAGCCGCGACGCGGTTCGGCCAAACGCTGATCCTTCCCACCACTCCCATCAGACCAATCCTGCTGTTCGCTTCCACCCGCCTGGTCCCCGCGGGCTTCGCTGTCTCTACTGCGCGGTCTCGCCGGCCGTGGCGTGACCGAAGATCGATGGCCAGCCACGCGCCACGCCGGTGTCGACGGTGACGGCGGCGCTCATGCCGGTGCGCAGCGCCATCTTGGCGTCGGGATCCGTCAGCTCCAGGCGCACCGGAATGCGCTGCGTGACCTTGACCCAGTTGCCGGTGGCGTTCTGCGCCGGAAGCAGCGAAAACTCTGCCCCGGTGCCGGCGCCGATCGCCTTGACCGTCGCCTCGAAGGTGCGGCCGGGATAGGTGTCGACCACGATCTCGGCCTTCTGGCCGGGCTTCATGTGGGTCAGCTGCGTTTCCTTGAAATTGGCGTCGATCCAGGTGTCGCCGGTCTCGACCAGCGCAAACAACGGCGTGCCGGAACCGACATACTGGCCGACCTTGAACGAGGAGGCCTGGCTGATGACGCCATCGGCGGGCGCCCTGACCGTGGTTTGCGCCAGGTCGTAGGCAGCCTTGTCGCGCGCGGCGAGCGCCGCCATCACGGTCGGGTGCTTGTCCGTCTCGATGTCGGGATTGCCGGCAAGCGCCGCCTTGGCGCTGATGATGCCCTGCTCGGCAACCGCCAGCTGCTGCCTGGCCTTGTCGAGATCGTTCTTGGCCTGGTCGAGCGACGACTTGGCATTGATGCCCTTCTGGGCAAGGTCTGCGGCGCGGTCGTATTGCGACTGGGCGAAGGCGACCTCGCTGGCATCCGACTTTTGCTGCGCCGTCGCCTGGCTGTAGGCCGCGCGCAACTGCTCGATACCGACGCGGGCGACCGCGACCGCCGCGTCGGCCTGGGCCAATGCGATGCGGTAGGGCTCGGGGTCGATGGCAAACAGCACATCGCCCTGCTTGACCAGCTGGTTGTCGGATATGGCGACCTTAACGATGCGGCCAGCCGTATCCGAGGCGATCGACACCTTGGCCTGCTGCAGGTTGGCGTTCTCCGTCTCCTGGTAGCGACCGCCGGTGACCCAGACATAGCCGCCGCCGATGGCCAGCGCCGCCGGCAAGGCAAACATCAAGAGCGAGCGGCCGATGCCGCGCTTCTTCTTTGGCGCCGGGGCCGGCTCCGGCACCACCGGGGCCGCCGCGACGGGCGTGGCGGCCGGCTTGGCCGGCGCTTCCATCTCCACCTTGGGAGTGCTCTCGTTCTCGTCTATCTTCGCTACGGCATTCATGCTGCTGCGCCTTCTGTATTCTTGACCTTTTCGTCGGACGGCGAATCGCCGTCGCCGAGATTCTGTGCCATTGCGTCGAGCGCCCTGATCAGGACGCGACGATCCTCCGGCGAAACGCCGACGAGCGATTCTTCATAGACTTCGCCAGCCAGGCTCTTGACCTCCGCATAAGCGGCACTCGCCTTGGCGGTCGGGAAAATCATGCGCACGCGGCGATCGGCGGCGTCGGCGCGGCGTTCGATCCAGCCGCCCTCCTCCATCCTGTCGACAAGGCGCGAAACGCTGATCGGCTCGATCTCGAGCAGTTCGGCGAGCCGCGCCTGCGTGATGCCCGCTTCCTTGGCGACGCGCACCATCAGCCGCCATTGCGCCGAGGACAGGCCAAGGCCGCTGGCGCGCGTTTCGAAACGCTTGCGCATCAAGCGCTGCACGTCGTGGATCAAAAATCCCAATCTGTCCAAGCCATCTGAAACCATGAGCGGTATATATAATAAGCGTGCTTACTATTCAAGCGCCACATTGCGGCTGAAAGCCGGCAAATGTGCATGGCAGTCGTGCGACGCGATCATGGTTAGCACCAGGTGAACGAGGCGCCTCCGGAAACAGCCGAACTGGGCCCAGAACCTGCTGCTTTCACAGGCGGTTTCGGACGACGACGAAGAAGGCGCCGAGCGAACTGGTGATGATTGCGATGGGCAGTTCTTGCGGCGGCAGCAAAGTCCGGGCCAGGAGTTCGCCTGCCAGCAGCGGCGCGGGACCGGTGCAATCGCCATCCTGACGGGCACGGCTGCCCAGCAAGCGCCGTCGTACTCCGTCGAAAGGACATGCCAGGCTGGCCGATTGCGGTATCCGGGCGTCGTCACTCCCCTTGAGAAAGGCAGTATAATTCAGGCGTTCCCGACGCTGGATTGGCCGGTTTCGGCGAACAGGAGGGTAAGATGCTACGTGCAATATTCAGGGTTCTGGCTATCGTCGTCCTCTGCTCCACCGCCGTCGGAATCACGGCAAGTCTGACCATGGCTGACACGCGCGACGCGGGCCACAAGCCGGGTGATAGGGGCCACTAGGCCCACTGCCCAATGCCGACGTGCGATCGGGCAATTCGCCGCGGCCCAAGTTGATGGCCCGTTGCTCCCGCAGCGGGCCTATCTTTCGCCTAGGGCGGCAGGACCAGCGCCGCGAGCACCAGGTGAACGACGCGACCCCGGAAACAGCCGAACTGAGCAGGACACGCTGCCTTCACACGCGGTTCCGGACGACCATGGTGACGACGAAGAAGGCGCCAAGCGAGCTGGTGATGATGCCGATGGGCAGTTCCTGCGGCGGCAGCAATGTCCGGGCCAGGAGATCGCTTGCCAGCAAGAGCACCGCCCCGAATAGCGCGCAGCTCGCGATCAGGCGCAGATGCAAGGGACCGGCCAGCGGGCGCGACAGATGCGGGATCATCAACCCGACAAAGCCGATGACGCCGGCGACGGAGACCAGGATTGCCGTCGAGAAGGCGGCGACGAGAAATGTCGCCCGGCGCATCCGCGCCACCGGCACGCCAAGGCTCTCGGCGGCACTTTCACCGGCCAGGAAAGCGTCCAACCGGCGATGGTTCCAGAGCCCGTAAACCGCAATCGTGCCGGCGCCCACCGCAGCCAGCCAGACATTGTCCCAGCGCGCCGGCCCAAGCCCGCCCATCGTCCAGAACAGCACCGAATGGGCCGCGCGCTGGTCTCCGGCAAAGACCAAATAGTTGGTCAATGCCGTGAACATGAAGGAGACGGCAAGGCCGGCGAGGATCAGCCGTTCCGGGCCTTGCCCCCGCACCCGCGTGACCAGCAGCAGGACGATGCAGGCCGCCAGTATGCCGCCGGTGAAAGCCGCGACCGGCAAGGTCCAGGTGCCGAAACTGTCGCCAAAGACGGTGATGACGGAAACCGCGCCTGCCGCGGCTCCCGACGACAGGCCGAACAGGAAAGGATCGGCTAGATCGTTGCGAGTCACCGTCTGCAAAAGCGCACCGACGATGCCCAGGCCCCCGCCGACACAGATCGCCAGGATCGTACGCGGCAACCTGAGATCGACGACGATCGTGCCGATCGGGCCCGATACCGAATGTTCCTCCAGCCCGATGGCATGGCCAAGTGCGGCAATGACATCCCTCATCGGTATCAGCGTCGACCCATAGGCGATCGACAGCAGCACCAGGGCCGCCATCGCCACCGCGCCCGCCGCCATGGCCAGCGTGAATGCCTTGTGCCCCGAAAGCGCGCCGGATTTATGCGTAAGCGCAAGATGCATCAGAATGCTTCCGGATGCATCGCCCTGGCGATCTTGCCGATCGCCTCGATGTTTGCCGGTCCGGGCGTCAGTTCGGCATAGCGCAGCGCCACGAAGCGCTCGTTCTTGACCGCGTCGGTCTCCTTCATCGCCGGGTGGACTTTAAGGAAATCGAGCAGCTTCCTGTAGCCGCCGCCATCCTGGTAGTCGAGCAGGATGAGGAATTGCGGGTTGCGCGACGCCACCGTTTCCCAGTCCGTGTTGCCCCAGCTGGTGTCCATGTCGGCCATGATGTTGTCGCCGCCGGCCGCCGTGATCATGGCGCTGGGGATGGCGAATTTCCCGGCGGTGAACGGCTTGTCCTCGCCGGAATCGTAGAGGAACACCCGCGTTCCCTTGGCGCTGCCGACTTTCGCGGTGATATCGGCTAGTTGTGCCTTCCAGCCGGAGACGAGCTTTTCCGCGTCGGCTTCCTTGCCGAAGATCTTGCCCAGCTTTTCGACGTCGCCATAGAGCAGGTCCATCGAGGCGGCGGACCTGCTCTTGTCGAGATGGACGCAGCTTTCGGTCAGCACAAGCGTCTTGATGCCGTGCGGAGCCAGCGTGTCGGGCGTCACCTCGCCACCCGGCTTCATGCCGTAGTACCAGCCGGCAAAAAAGAAATCGGGCTCGGCGGCGACCAGGTTTTCGAGCGTCGGGTATTTTGGCGCCAGTTCCGGGATGGAGCCCTGCTCGGCCTTGAATTCGGGACCGACCTTGTACCATCCGGTGATGCCGGTCAGCCCGACGATCGACGGCTGCAGCTTCAGCGCGAAGGCCATCTCGGCCATGTTGAGATCCTGGATGACGGCGCGCTTGGGCGGCGCGTCGAAGGTCAGCGGCTTGCCGCAGCTGTCGACCGTGACGGGAAAGGCGAAGGCCGTCGAGGCCAGCAGCGAGAAGAAGAGCGACATAGCAAGACGTTTCACGGATTTTGCTCCTTGGCTGAACAGTGTCGGATGAGGAATGGTCTTCGATCAGGAAGACGGCGCGGCGCGGTTCGGAACGTCGAACACCGTCAGTTCGCGGTCTTCGGTCGGATGGCGCAGGCGAAACACGTCGACGCCGAAGATCTCGCGGATCAGCTGCTGGGTCAGTGCTTCACGCGGTGCCGCCAGCGCATGCAGCCGGGCTTCGTTCATCACCGCGACCCTGGTGGCGAAGGGCGCCACCAACGCCAGATCGTGCAGCACCGCGATCACCGTCATGCCGAAGCCGGCCACGAGTTCGAGCAGTTCGCCACGGGCGCGTGGATCGAGATGGTTGGTCGGCTCGTCGAGGAACAAGACCTTCGGTTGCTGGGCGATGGCGCGGGCAAGCTGAGAGCGTTGGCGCTCGCCGCCCGACAGCGAGCCGATGGTGCGGCCAAGCAGCGGCAACAGGCCGGTCCGGCGCAGCGCGTCAACGACGATGTCGCGTTCCTCGCTCCTGCGCCTCAAGCCGGCATGCGGGACGCGGCCAAGCTCGACATAGTCGATTACCGCGAGCCGCGGATCCGGCTGGTCGGTCTGGCCGACGACGGCGATGTGCAGCGCGCGCTCGGCGGCCGAAATCCTGTCCAGGCGCCGGCCGCCAAGCTTAACCTCCCCGGAACTGGGCCTGAGCATGCCCGACAGCATGCGCAGCAGCGTGGTCTTGCCGGCGCCGTTGGGGCCGATGATGGCGAGCCGATCGCCCGATGCCACCGACAGGCTGACCGACAGGACCAGGTCCCGGCCGTTCGCCGTCGCGCCCAGATCGCGCGCTTCGAGAAGCGGCGTCATCGGTTTCCCTCCGCAGGCGTGCCCGGGATGCGGGCCACGGTCTTGCCGGCCAGTCGCGGCGGACGTTGCCCGGAATTGCACCAGCCGTCGGCGAGCGAGGCATAGAGGCTGGCGAACCGCGCGAGATCGCCGGCATCGGCTTGCGCATCGATCGACCCGAACAGATAGGCGGCCTTGCCCGGCGCCTGGAAGGCCACCGTCAGCGGCCGCGCGCAGCCCGCCATGCACTCGACGCCCTCGACCGTGAAGCCTTGCGCCACCGCAGGGGCCGAGAGCCGGGAGCGCAGGATGTACAGGCTTTCGCCCGACCTGATCCCACTCGGGACGCCGCGGCAAAGCGTGCACACGATGATGCGGTGAATGAGATGAATGGGATCGATGGCGCCGTCCAACTTTCCGTCTTTCTCGATAGGCGACGGAAGGATGTTGGCGAGCCGGCCGACAAGACCGACGTCCACGTCTCCTCCCGGCACACCCCGTCCGGTCAACTCCGTGATGGCAGGTCTCCTGGCTCGCGGGTCTCGGCTCGATCCTGCCTTCCCAGCCTTGCCGGCCAGTGGCATTTCGGATCGTGCTCACCGCTTACAGTTGCGGGGGCAGCCACGGTCTCGACCCCTTTCCGGGGATCTCACCGTGTTCCCTTTTCACCCCTTGCCTTTCGGCGCGGGGACCATCACGCACCCACCGTAGATTTCCATCGATCGCACCGCAACGGGTTTTTGCGATGCTGTTTATTAATGTAATAACATTACGTTAGAAGCGATATTTGCGGATAATGTCAACCCCTATTGTCTGGAAAGCCGAGACGTCTGCCGGCAGAGAGGGCCGGCCAAGCGATCCCTCGATCAATGCCACCGCAGGCCCGCCCCCCTGTATAGTTTTATGGGCTAATTTAGATACTACAAATATAAATTTTGTCCTCACCGCTATATAGTTGCAGTTGCACAACATTCTTAGCGTTTTGGTAGTCCTCTGGACTATAGATGGATTGCCGGGCGGTAGCATTCATGCTGCGTTCGGGCATCTGGAATTAGGGGCGAAGGCATGGTGGGACGGGTTCACGCGCGCGGCGGGGTTTTGACTGCAGCGCGCGGCCGGTTTTTGGCGGGGGCTTCCCTGGCAGTGCTGGTCGTTGCCGGGGTGGCGCCGCGCCAGGCGATCGCGGGCAACTACGTCGCCAACAGCGATGGCTCGCTTCGCGCCGCGATTACCGCCGCGAATGCCGATCCTGATCCTAACGCGACGATCACGTTGACCGGCAGCTTCACCGTGTCGTCCACCAGCCTTCCGACGTCGACTAAGCCGCTGACGATCGACACGCAAGGTTTCACCCTCTTTGGCGCACCGGGCAGCGGCGTCGCAATTTCCGGCGCTGGCGCCGTGCGGACGCTGATGGGCACGTTCAAGGGCTCGGATGGCGGCACTTCATCAGCGGGCCTGCAGATCCGGACTGGGGCCGCGGTGATCAATATGGGCTTGGTTCAAGGCGGAACCGGGGCTTCAGGATCCGGCGGTTCGGGCGTCGATTTCGGCGGCCCGGGCGCTGTCGCGAGCTTGACCAATCACGGCACCATCCGCGGTGGGCCGGCTACGAGCGGCAACGGCGGCATTGGCGTCTACGTTCGAAATGGCGCCGGTCAGATCATCAACACCGGCACCATCGAAAGCGGTGGCCCGGGTGGGGGCGCTATCGCAGCCAACGGCGCTACCGTCTCACTCGATATTGTCAACAGCGGCGTGATCCGGGCCGGTGCCGGCGCTAACGCAATCGGCTGGATTTCGAGCGTCACGCCGACGACGGGCGTAATCAACCTCGAGCTCCAGGACGGCTCGCAGATTTTCGGCAATGTGGTGGCGAACGCCACGGCGACCACCGACCGCCTCCGGCTCAACGGAACCGGCTTCTCTGTCCTGGATGGTTCGATTGGCGCCGCCGGGCAGTATCGCAACTTCGATATTTTCGAGAAGACCGGCAGCGGCACCTGGGCACTGACGGCCGACAACACGGCGACCACCAACTGGGATATCCAGCAAGGCACGCTGCAACTGGGAAATGGTGGCACCAGCGGCTCGATCATCGGCGACGTCACCAACGCCGGCATGCTCGCCTTCAACCGCAGCGATGCGCTGACCTATGGCGGCGTTATCAGCGGCACTGGCTCGGTCAGCCAGATCGGCAGCGGAACGACGATCCTGACCGGCGCCAACACCTATAGCGGCGGCACGGTGATCAACGCCGGGACACTTCAAGTGGCCGCCGACGGCAATCTCGGCGCGACTTCGGGCAATCTCAGTTTCGGCGGCGGCACGTTGCGCACGACCGCCAGCTTTTCCACTGCCCGCAATGTCCAGCTCAATGGCAATGGCGGCTTTGAAACGGCCGGAGGCACGCAACTGGACCTTACCGGGCAGGTGACCGGCGCCGGCACGCTGGTCAAGCACGGCTTGGGTACCCTCAATGTCATCAACTTATCCAACAGCTACACGGGCGGCAACATCGTCAATGCCGGCACGCTTGTCGGCAATGCAGCCTCGATCCGGGGCGACATCGGCAATGCCGGCACGGTCGTCTTCGACCAGTCGATGGACGCCAGCTTTGCCGGCGATATCTCCGGCACCGGCGCGATGGTGAAGGATGGTGCCGGCACGCTGACCCTTTCAGGCACGTCGCTGCTGGACTGGACCATCGACCAAGGCGGCCTCGTCGCGGCGGCCGAGCGCTTCGGCGGCGATGTCTCGATCGGCGCCGGCGCCTCGTTCACCTTCGACCAGACCGCCAATGCGAGCTATGCCGGCGCGCTCTCGGGCGCCGGAAATTTCGTCAAGGACGGCTTGGGAACAGTGGTTCTGACCTCGGACAACTCGGCTTTCGCCGGCGCCACTTTGGTCAATGGCGGCACGCTCGCCGCGGGCGCGGCCAACGCGTTCAGTTCCGCTTCGCAGTTCTCGGTCGCCTCGGGCGCGACGCTCGATCTCGCCGGCACCTCGCAGACGACCGCAGGGCTGACCAACGCCGGAACGGTGGGCATTGCCGGCAGTCTTGGAAGCAAGCTGACCGTCAGCGGCGACTATGTCGGCAATGGGGGCAATATTCTCATCGGCACCGCCCTGGGTGCAGACAACTCACAAACCAACATGATGGTTATCGCCGGGGGTACGTCAGGCACGGGCACGCTCCAGGTCTCGGCGGCGGCGGGGCGCAGACGGTCGAAGGCATCAAGATCGTCGATGTCGGCGGCGTCTCGAATGGCAGCTTCTCGCTAAAGGGCAACTACACCTTCGAAGGCGATCAGGCGGTGGTCGGCGGCGCCTATGCCTACCGGCTCTACCAGGGCGGCACGAGCACACCCGGCGACGGCGACTGGTATCTGCGTTCCGCCCTGATCGATGGCGGTGGACCCGGAACGCCGCTCTATCAGGCCGGCGCACCGCTGTACGAGGCCTATGCGGGTGCGCTGCAGACGTTCAACCAGCTAGGCACGCTCCAGCAGCGACTCGGCAACCGGTCGTGGACCGTGGAAGCGCAATGCGCCGACGGGGTTTCCGACGATGTGAGGGCCGAGGCAGGCATCGGCCTGTGGGGCAGGATCGAGGGCACCAGCGGCTCCTACGATCCGGAAAACTCCACAACCGGGACGACTTACGACACTTCGACCTGGAAGCTTCAGACTGGCGCAGACATGCTCCTTTCCGACACCGCCGCCGGTCAGCTCATCGGCGGTGTCGCTTTCCAGTACGGCACCGTATCAGCCGATGTCTCGTCGCTATTCGGCGGCGGGTCGATCGACAGCACCGGCACCGGCGTTTCAGGCTCGCTGACCTGGTACGGCGCGGAAGGGTTCTACCTCGACAGCCAGGCGCAGGTGATCTGGTATGACAGCGATCTCGACTCGGCGACCGCCGGACAGCGGCTGGTCGATGGTAACAACGGCGTCGGCTACGCACTCGGCGTCGAAGCGGGCAAGCGTATCATGCTCGACCCGAGCTGGTCGCTGACGCCGCAAGCGCAGCTTGCCTGGTCGTCCGTCGACCTCGACGCGTTCACCGACGCCTTCGGCGCAAGAGTTGCTCCCGGCAGCAACGACAGCCTGCTTGGCCGTCTCGGCCTGTCGCTGGACCACCAGTCACAGTGGCAGGACCGCAGCGGCCGGACCGGGCACACGAATGTCTACACGATCGCCAACCTTTATTACGATTTCGAGGACGGCTCGTCGGTCGACCTGGCCGGCAGTACCCTCTCAAGCCGAAACGAGCGGCTATGGGGCGGTCTCGGCATCGGCGGCACGATCAACTGGGCCGACGACAAGTTCTCCGTCTTTGGCGAAGCTGTCGCCCGCACGGGGTTGGAGAACTTCGGTGACAGCCATGCACTGACGGGTTCGCTCGGTTTGCGGGTCAAGTGGTAGAAGGCCTGTGGCCGTCAGTCCATTGCGGAACCTGCCGCTCAGCGTGCTGCGTGGCGGCCATGATCGACCCGACCGTTTTCACCACCGAGAAAGCCGAGCAGCATCCCGCATCCGATGCCGCGTTTCAGTTGAAATTTGACTTTTGCAGTGGTCGCATCGGCTGCCGGCCCCTGTATGGTTAGCGGAAGTATTCAGGAGGCGTGGGGTCATGAGCGTGACGAACGGCAAGCCCGAGCATGTCGCTGCCGCTTTTGCGAACGCTTGGAACCGGCACGACATGGATGAGTTCGCATCTCTGTTCGCTTCCGATGCTAATTTCGTCAACGTCGTAGGTGTCTGGTGGAAGAACCGGTCCGAAATCGAAGCAGCGCACCGAGCCACTCATGACACCATGTTTCGGGATAGCCGCCTGGAAGGCGATGTCTCGTCGGTTGTGGAATTGGCTCAGGGGCTTGCTTCCATTCACTACAGTTGGACCCTAACGGGAGCATCTGCTCCGGACGGAACCCCGGTCGGGATCAGGAAGGGCATATTGCTTCTGATCGTCCAAGAAGGGCGGTCGGGATGGCGCATCAAGGTGGCTCAGAACACGGATATTGTTCCTGCCATCATCGCCCCTGCAGCTTGAGCCTGCGCACCGAAAACGGCGCGCGAAGCTGCCATTCTCCGGCAGGCGACCCCAAAACAAACAAGGCCCCTGCACAGCGTGGCGATGACGCTGGATCACGCAAAGTTTTGTGATTTGGTGGTGGATGCGCTGGAGCGGTCGACGAAGGGTTTGGGGTGACGTGCGAGGCTGGTTGTCATTTCCCTTCTATCCGGCACGCGGGGACATCCGCCAACATCGGCGGCAGGATTCCCATGATGTCGCCTTTGGGGGCTGGTTCCGGACAATCCGCTTTCGGGCATCGGCCGTGAGATAGCTGCCATTCAATCACCGGTGACCGAACGGCAGCAACCGACCATCCCGATCGTTCCATGGTCACGTACGGTTCTAGAAAGCCGCTGCTGCTAGCACGTTCACCTGTCCGCACGATCGGGCCAGAGAGCGGTTCGTCTGCTGCCTTGCAAAGATTGCGGATAGCTTGCGTTCTTCGATAGGCGCGAATATTTCACCAAGTAGGGTCCCGCCCTTCAAAATCTTTGTCTGGCGCGATCTTGGGCTGGCGATCGTGACTGACAAGGGGATCCACGTAGGCCATCCTGAATGCGTCGCCGACCAAACATGCCATGGCAATCAGTAACGCTCGGGATCCTCGAAGGCTTCGTCGAGCCACGACTGTGCTCCGGATAACTATTGAACCAAAATGGACTTGGGGATCAGTCGAAATGTCGGTCATGGGTTCTCCTGCAGCGCTAAGGATGACACCGCTCCATGCCTGCGTCCTTGTCCGAGACCTGAAGACTCCTCAACGAACCTGAACACTCCTGAAGTTCGCCATCAGGACCGTCTTCAGCTATCCTGCTTCAGCTATCTTGCCCTGAAGCGACAGGTCTTTGGTGATGGACGTGGAATTCGGCAACTTTCGCCTGAAACGTACCGAGCGGCTGCTGCTTGGACCCACGGGACCGGTCGAGCTTTCGGCGCGATCCTTTGACATCCTAGCGGCGTTGTTGGACCGGCCGGACGAGGTGATCGGCAAGGCCGAACTCTTCGATGCCGCCTGGCCCGGCTTGGTGGTGGAGGAGAATACGCTCCAGGTCCATGTTTCCGCGCTGCGAAAACTGCTGCCCGTTGAAATGATCGTGACGGTGCATGGTCGCGGCTACAAGTATGCTGGTCCCAAGCCCTCTGCGGCGACCGACCCGGCTTCGATGCAAGCCAGACCCTCCATCGCCGTTCTTCCCTTCGACAACATGAGCGGCGATCCCGAGCAGGACTATTTTAGCGACGGGATTACTGAAGACATCATCGCGCAGCTCGGCAAATTCAGGGAATTCCTGGTCATCGGGCGGAATTCGTCCTTCCGCGTTCGTGGTAAGAAGGGGGACCTCGCCGAGGTCGCGATGAGGCTTGGTGTCCAGTATGTCGTGGAAGGCAGTGTTCGGAAAATCGGTAGCCGCATCAGGGTCAGCGTGCAGCTGACGGACGCAGCTTCCATGGCTCATGTATGGGGCGAGCACTACGACCGCCAGCTCGATGACATTTTCGCCATCCAGGACGACATCACCCAGATGATCGCGGCTCGGCTGGCGCGACAGGCCAGAACGGCGATAGCATCGCGCGCCAGGGCTCACCCGACCGGAAATGTCTCCGCGTACGAAAACTACCTTCGGGCGCTCCAGCTTGTCAGCCAGCTTGAAACGGCAGTCCAAGCGGCGCCGTTCCTGGGCATTGCGGTCAAGCTCGATCCCGACTTCGCAGGGGCGCTCGGCATGCTCAGCTTTGTCGAGACGATCAAATACTTCTGGTCCAACGACATCAACGATGTCGAGGTTGGGCTACGGACGGCGAAAGCCGCCCTGCAACTCGATTCCGAAGAGGCCTACGCGCATCTCGCCAACGGTTTCGCCTCGATGTTCCTGCGCCGATTCCGAGAAGCCGAAACTAGTCTCGACCGTGCCGTCTCCCTCAATCCGAACGATCCGTTCATACTCATCTACAACGCTCTTCTACTCAACTACGTCGGCAAGTACGATGCTGCGCTTCGCGAACTGGAGCAGGCCCGGCGCCGCGACCCGTTCGCAGTAGGATGGTTTAATGATGTGCTCGGTATCATACTCACGAACGCAGGACGCTACCGCGAGGGGTTGGCCAGCTTCGCCAAAATGCCAACCCTGCACTCATGGTCGCTTGTCTACGTCGCCATCTGCCATGCAGAACTGGGCGAAACCGCGCAGGCCGGGGGAGCTCTCGCGCGCGTAAGGTCATCCTGTTCCCGGCATGTAGGAAATTCCCTGGACGACATTCTGACAGAAGAGGTGGTCCACGAAGACCCTGCCGTACTCGACCGTTATCGCTCGATCCTGCAGCGCGTTGAGGAGGAAAAATGAGCTTTCTCGGACGGCAAGACGTCTGGCAAACCTTCGGACGCCGGCACGTATCTAGCTCGCAACGTCCCGGATCTCAGCCAGCCTCGGCCGGTCTTCTTTTGGATGAGCATCGCGCGAGTTCGGATATCCTGCCCGGCAACAAGGTTGCCTATTTTGATCTTGACGAGGTCGCAACCGCGCAACTTGCTGTCGATCGCCAAATCGAAGAGCGCTCTGTCTCGCAGACGCCGCTCCCGATCGAAAAAGAAGCGAATCGCCCATATCTGTCGAGGTTTCAGAGGGCGTTTCGTTCCGACCTTCTTGCCTGCATTCCATGCCCGGCGACCGGCGGGTAGTTCGTAGCACGAATGTCCCATTTCGTTTCATGGGGAGACAAGCAAGCAGTGGGCAGGAAGCGGGTTTTTCGATGGCTTGCCGCCGTTATCGTGGCGTCCGCCATCACCGGGTGCACCAGCATTTCCTATTATGCGCAGTCGGTGGAGGGCCATGTACGGATCATGGCGGCGCGGAAAAGTGTCGGGAGGCTGATCCGCGATCCTTCGACACCCGAGGCGTTGCGCGCCAGGCTGACGTCGGCGAGTGCCATACGCCGCTTTGCCACGGATGAACTGGCGCTGCCCGAAAACAGCAGCTACCGCAGCTATGTCGACATCGGTCGGGACGATGTGACGTATGCGGTTTTTGCCGCGCCGCAATTCTCGCTGACTCCAATTACATGGTGTTTTCCGGTCTTCGGCTGCGTTCCGTACCGAGGCTACTTTTCGCGGAAATCCGCGGCTGAAAGTGCTGTCGAACTGCGACGACAGGGGCTCGACGTCTACGTTTCGGGCGTCACCGCATATTCCACGCTGGGCTGGTTCAGCGACCCGCTGCTCAGCACCATGCTTCGCCAGGACGACACCTATCTCGCCAGCGTTGTCTTTCACGAGCTGGCGCATCAGAAAATCTATGTCGACGGCGACTCCGCGTTCAACGAGGCTTTCGCGGTTTCCGTCGAAACCAGCGGCGTGCGGAAATGGCTTCGCGCCACCGGCAACCGCGCCGGGTTGCGCCGCTACGAAGCCAATCGAAAGCGTAGCGCCGATTTTCTCGGACTGATCGCGAAAACGCGGGACGAGTTGGGCCAAGTCTATGGTAGCCCACGTACCCCGGAAAAGATGGCGGCTGCCAAGGCAGCCACGATCGACAGGCTGCGGGTGCGCTACCGGCGGATGCGCGACAAGCAATGGGCCGGATATCGGGGATACGATGCCTGGTTCGCCGCCCCGATCAACAACGCCAAGCTCGCCGCGACCGCTGTCTACGGCGAACAGGTTCCGGCATTTCTTCGCCTGTTCGATTTGTGCTCCGGCGACTATCCAAGGTTTTATGCCGCCGTCCGCCGGATCGGGGATCTGCCCGCACCTTCCCGAGCCCAGGCTCTGAAGACCGCCGCTGCCTGTAACTGATATTGGCGAGCAAGGCCGCGCAAGCCTGGCCCGCAGGGCAATGTGAAGCGCTTCATGGTGTGGACGGTTGTCTTTGTCATAGTTTCATTGGGTGAGCGGGGTTTCGTTCAGTGAGCGCGGGGGCAAAGATGGGCGGTCGATTGCTGGCGGTTTCTTGCGGGTCCTGGCTGGGCAGAGTCCTGGCCGGGTTGGCGATCTTTGCTGTCACGCTTCTTGCCGAGCCGATCGGCGCGAGCGGCCAGGAAGTGGAAACGGTGCGCATCGCCACCTTCAACGCCTATCTGCTGTCGCCGATCTTCAAATGCGCCAATCCGAACTTCGCCGATTGCCTCATCCAGATCCACGGCCAGACCGAAAAACAGGCCAAGCATCTCGCCGAGACCATTCTCAAGGACACCGACCGCTTCGACATCATCGCCATCAACGAGGCCTGGGACGAGGACGCCAAGCAGATCCTCATCGACAGGCTGACGCCGGTCTATCCGAACTTCGTGCGCAAGATCGACGCCGCGCTCTTGAAGGTGCGGCCGCAGGCCATCGTCGATGCCATCACCAGCCTCGATCCGGCGGCGGCCATAGCCATCTATGGCGAGCCGATCGAGAAGATCGACGGCGAGGACAGCGGCCTGATGTTCTTCGCCAAAAAGGACTTCAAGTTCCTGCCGCTGCCCGACGACACCTTCAAATGGGGCAAGAACGACGGCGAGACACTGGATGCCGCGACCGACGAGGTCGGCTTCACGCTCTACGATCATTGCGGCGGCGTCGACTGCCTGTCCGGCAAGGGCGCGGCGATCGTGCGACTGCTCCACCAGCCCTCGCAAAGCAATTACACGGTCGTCTTCACCCATGCCCAGGCCGACTATTTCGACAAGAGCCCGCCCGAGCTTCACGCCGACGCCCGCGATGCGCAGTTCGACCAGGTCCAGAAGCTGATCGAGACGACGCTGTCGCCGCTGACGGCAGCGCAGCGCAAGCGCGAACGGGTGCTGGTGATGGGCGACCTCAACGTGCCGCTGTTCCACCAGCCGATGGGCGAATGGGCGCGCCGCTTCGCCAGTCCCGGCAAATACTGGACATCCAAGCACTATGACAGCTGGGCAGCGACCAACCGTGCCGACCCCGGCATCTCCAACTACATCGACGGCGAGCGCTACGATTATATCCTCGCCGCGCCGCAGCCTTATCTGAGCGGCGGCATCGAAGGACCGATCTGCGTCCAGCATGTCACCATCCCGGTCGATTTCGTCAACCTCGAGAGCGACCACAATCTTTTGACCGCCGACCTCAATCTCGGCAACAATTTCTGCCATCCGGGCATTGCCTACCAAGTCGACCTGAAGTCGAAGAAGGGGCCCGACGGCAAGCCGCAGGCCGAGGAGGTGATCGATTTCAGGAACGGCCAGGACGTCACCCAGATCCGCTTTCCGGGTTCGATGCAGTGGTTCCACGTCGTGCGCCAGGATGCGGGCAGCTATTCGATCGGCGCCGACAATCCGGGCGTCAACATCGACATCTACCAGCCGTCCAACATGACGACGCCGATCTCCAGCTATTACGGCGACACCAGGACGATCCAAGACGGCGAGCAGACCTTCACCGTCCACACCTATGCGCTGCCCAAGGAGTTCTTCATCCGCATCACCGGCAAGGACCGCGACTGGCGAGGCAATTATGCGCTGCTGGTGCGCCGCCATACCTGTGCGACCAAGGAAGAGGCCTGCCCGCTGCAGCCTGGCGAGCCGCCGCAGTTCGCCTCGCTCACGGAAGCCGGCAGCCTGCTCGGCAGCCAGGACGAAGCCTGGTTCCGTTTCGACGTCGTCGGCCAGGCCGACAGCGGCGCCGACCAGACCGTCACGCTGACCGCCGACGGCTTGCCCGACCCGAACGGCTACAAGGCGACGCTGGAGGAGTTCGACAACCCGCATGGCGGCGAACCCCCAATCGCTATTTCCGGCAGCAGCCGCATCGTCAGCGACGCCATGGGCGACGGCACGCGTGGCTATCTGGTCATCCACCAGGCCGCGGCTGGAAACCAGCCGGTGCGGGTGCGCGCCTCCATGCAGACCACGGTGCGCAATCTCGAGATGAAGGCGCTGATCTGCGAGGACGAGACCAATCCGGAATTCGGCTCCGACGACATCTTCACGCAACTGTCGATCGACAGCCGCACCATCCGTTTTCCGGCTTCAGGCGAGGTGGAGTTCGACTGCGACGACTCCGCCGACCAGAAGGATTGGGCGACGCGGTTCGGCAGCTCGAACCTTACCTTCGTCGACCATGCCGGACTTAAGGTGTTCGAGCAGGACGACACCAGCCCGGACGACCCCAGCCATGTCAGGGATTTTCCCGACCTGCCGGTCGGCGCCAGCTCGATCGACGGCGTGCGCACCCCGCTGATCTGGAAATTCGAGGGCGGCCGCTACCGGCTCAACTACGAACTGACGATGCGCAAGAACGAACCCGTGGCGGCCGCGCCCTAGCAAAGCCGAGGTCGAGCCGCCTCCTGTCGATTGATCGATTCCCAAAAAACAAGGCCCCTTGCGGGGCCTTGTCGCGACACCTTCGATTGCAGAGCCCTGCCCTACTTCCCAGCCATCGCCTTGGCGTTCTCCGGCGTGATCGCAGTGGTGTCCACCGTCACCGTCGGCTCCACCGAGGTCGCGCAATCGAGCAGGATCTTCTTCGACATCTCGATCGCTTCCTTGGCGCCCGTCGGGTAGGTGAAGGTCGCCGCCCAGTCACCCTTGGCGACGGCCTCGATGCCGCCGGCCGGTCCCGGCAAGCCATCGGTGCCGATGATCTTGACGTCCTTGCCGGCGCCCTTGGCGGCAAGCAGCGCGCCGGCCGCCATCATGTCGTTGGAAGCATAGAGCACCTTGATGTCGGGATGCGCCTGCAGCATGGCGGCGAAGGCGGTCTGGGCTTTGTCCGGCACCCAGTCGGCGGCCTGCTCGGCGACGACCTGGATCTTGGCGTTTTCCTTGACGCCGTCCTTGAAGCCGTTGAGGCGTTCGACAGCCGGCGTGGAGCTCGGCAGGCCTTCCAGCACCGCCGCCTCGCCGCCATCCGGCAGCAGCGTCTTGGCGGTGTATTTGCCGGCTTCCATGGCGATCTTGTAATTGTCGCCGCCGATGAAGGCGGTGTAGTCCTTGCCGGGGTCGCCGACCGTCTTGCGGTCGAGTTCGATGACCGGGATGCCGGCATCCATGGCACGTTTGACCGCCGGCGTCAGCGGGGCCGCCTCGAAGGGCGAGATCAAAAGGATATCGACCTTCTGGGTGATGAAGTTGTCGACCTGCGAGGTCTGCGTGTTGACGTTGCCGGCGCCGTCGGCGATCTGCAGGGTGAAGCCCGGCACTTCCTTGGCCGCCGCGGTCAGCTCGTCATTGACGTGCTGGCGGTAGGGTTCGGCATTGTTCGCCTGCGAAAAGCCGATGATGAACTGGCCGTCCTTGGCGCAGGCTTTCACCATCGGGTCGGCGGCTTGCGCCGCTCCCGCAATGCACAGGCCAGCGCCTGCCAGAAGCGCGGCCTTGAGCACACGCCTTTGTGTTGTGGTTTTCATAACTCTCTCCTCCTCGTCGGGCCGGGGGCCAGACCTTGGTTGACGTCCACTTGCTGCCGCCTTCCTCCTAACGACCCAAACCCTCGCGGCGGCGAACGAGGGATTGAAGCACTGCCGCCAACACGATGATCGCGGCGGTCGCGAGCAGCTGCATGGCAGGCGTGATGTTGTTGAGCTGAAGGATGTTGGCCAACGCGCCGAGCATGATGGTGCCGGCAACGGTGCCGACCATCGAGCCGGCGCCGCCGAACAGGCTGGTGCCGCCGATAACCACGGCGGCGATGGCCGTCAGCTCGTAGCCCATGCCGTCATTGGCGCTGCCGAAATTGAACTGGCCGGCATGCACGATGCCGGCAAGCGCCGCGGCAAAGCCGGTGATGGCATAGACCGAGATCTTCACCATGGAGACGGGCACGCCGGAAATGCGCGCCGCGCGCTCATTGCCGCCGACGGCAAAGACGTAGCGGCCGAAGCGCGTGGTGTTGAGCACCACCGTCGCGATCGCGGCAAAGACGATGAAGACCAGCGTCGCCACCGGCACGGTGTTGTTGAACAGACGCTCGCCCAGCACGGCAAACACCGGCGGCGCCAGGCCCGGCCCGTCGCCGTATGAGATGTTGATGTACTGGTTGCCGGAGACGACGAGTGCCAGACCGCGCGCGGCCTGCAGGCCGGCGAGCGTGACGATGAAGGGTTCGAGCCGGAAACGGGTGGAGATGGTGCCCTGGAGGGTGCCGAAGACGATGCCCATGACCAGCACGGCAAGGATGGTCGGGATGAGGCCGAAACCGCCGGAAATCATCATCGATGCGGTCACCACGCTGGACAGGCCGAGCACGGCGCCGACCGACAGGTCGATGCCGGCGGTGATGATGACGAAGGTCATGCCGATGGCGATGATGCCGGTCTCCGACACGGCACGCACGATGTTGGCGATGTTGTCGGGGTTGAGGAACAGGATCTCGCCATGCCGGCGCGGCGAGAAGATGATGCCGCCGATCGCCACCAGCACCAGGCCGATCAGGCTCTGGAAGCGCACGATGAGGGCCAGCGGGTCGCGATGCTTTGGCGCTGCCGCCGGCACCGCCGGAGCTACTGCCACCGAGATCTTTTCGTCCGCCATCAGGCCTCCCTGCCATTTGCCGCGGCCAGCACCGTGTGCTCGTCGACGCCGCCGATGAATTCCGCCACATTGCGCCCCTGGCGCAGCACCACGATGCGATCGCAGAGCCCGATCAGTTCCGGCATCTCGCTGGAGGCGACCAGGATGCCGAGGCCCTGTGCCGCCAATTGCCGCAACCGTGCGTAAATCTCGCCCTTGGCGCCGACATCGACGCCACGCGTCGGCTCGTCGAGCAGCAGCAGCCGGGGATTGCCGAGGATTTCCTTTGCCAGCACCACTTTCTGCTGATTGCCGCCGGATAACGCGCCGACGGCGATGTCGGGGTTCTTCGGCCTGATGTCGAACTGGCCGAAGGATTGCCGCACCGCATCCGCCTGGCGGCGCGGCGACATCAGGCCGGCCGGCGAGATGCGGCGGATCACCGACATCACGAGGTTGAGTCCAACAGCCATCCTGAGCATCAGGCCACTGCCGCGGCGGTCGTCGGTGACGAAGGCAATGCCGGCCGCGCGGGCCGCCTTGATCGAATCCAGCTTCACTGGCCGTCCGTCGATGGCGACCTCGCCCTCCCAGCGGCCGGACAGGCCGGCGCCATAGAGCGCGCTCAGCAGTTCCGTGCGCCCTGCCCCCATGATGCCGGCCAGCCCGACGATCTCACCTGCATTGACATCGAGCGAGATGCCGGTCGGCGGCTGCCATCCGGCACTTTCATGGGCAAGCCTGAAGCTCGCATCGCGCAGGCTGAGCAGCGTCTTGCCGGCGGCCCTCGAGCGCCCGGGATAAAGCTCGTCCAGCGGCCGCCCGACCAGGAGGCGAACCAGTTCCGCCTGCGGCGCATGCGGCTCGGTGACGCCGGCAATGCTGCCGTCACGCATCACCGTCACCCGGTCGGCGATCTGCGGCACCTCTTCCAGGCGATGCGAGATATAGACGATGCCGACGCCGGTGGCGGCGAGCTTGCGCATGATGTCGAACAGCCTCTCGACCTCGCCGACCGTCAATGCCGCCGTCGGCTCGTCCATGATCAGCACGCGCGAGGCGTAGGACAGCGCCTTGACGATCGCCACGACCTGGCGCTGGCCGATCGACAGATCGGCGACCATCGCCGCCGGATCTATGGCAAGCTCGATGGCTTCCAGCCGCTTGCGGGCCTCGCCGCGCATCGCCGGCACGTCGAGGAAGCCGCCCGGCCGCATCAGCTCGCGGCCGAGGAACAGGTTGGCGGCGACGTCGAGCGTCGGCACCAGGTCGAGCTCCTGGAAGATGGTGGCGATGCCGGCGGCTTGCGCCTCGCGCGGATTGTTGAAGGTTACCTGCTTGCCGTCGATGAGGATGGTGCCCTCGTCCGGCGTGTAGACGCCCGATAACAGGTTCATCAGCGTCGACTTGCCGGCGCCGTTCTCGCCGAGCAGGGCATGGATCTCGCCGGCCTTGAGATCGAAGTCGACGCCGCGCAGCGCCTGGACGCCGCCAAAGCGCTTGACCGCACCGGTAACGGAAAGCAACGGCGCGCTCATATTGACCTCACGGGGGCTGACCTCACGGGAGCCGACCTCACGGGAGCCGACCTCATGGGAACCGGCCCCGCACAGGATTGCCGGACCTGCAGCATAGCCTGCAGCCGGACCGCTTGCGGCTCCAGGCCGCTCGACGCGATGCGGGCGCACAGCAAGGTCGCTGCCTGCCGGCCGATCTCGGTGCAGGGCTGCGCGACGAGCGTCAGCCGCGGCTCGAAGCAATCGGCCCATTCGAAATCGTCGAAACCGGCAAGCGAGAGATCCCCCGGTATCGAGAGGCCTCTTTCGCGGATTGCCCGCACCGCTCCGATGGTCGTCATGTTGTTGCCGGTGACCAATGCCGTGGGCGACGACGGTAGGGACAGGATGGCGTGGGTCGATGCCGTGGCGCTCGCCGTGTCGACGTTCTCGGGCGAGACATAGTGCGGCAGGCATTCAAGTCCATTGGCGACGAGCGAGGCGCGAAAGGCCTCGATGCGTTCGCGCGTCGTCGCCAGGCCCGGCTGGCCGGCGATATAGCCGATGCGCTTGTGGCCGAAGGAGGCGACGTGGTCGATGAGCGCCCGCATCGCGGTTTCGTTCTCGACGCCGATCTGGTCGAAGCGCTGATCGGCGAAGCGGTCGATGAGCACGCAAGGCAGCTTCTTCTCGGCCAGGTAGTCGATGGCGCGCTGCGGCGAACCCGACGGTGCCAGGATGACGCCGTCGACACGGCGCTGGTGGAAGGCGCGCACCACCGACAGCTCGCGGTCGGGATCTTCCTGCGTGTCGGAGAGGAACACCATGAGGCCGAGACGCGCGCATTCGGCCTCCACCGCGCAGATGATGTCGGTGAAGTAGGGATTGGAGATCGCCGAGATCGCCAGGCCGACACTGTTGGTCGACGCCACCTTCAACGACCGCGCCAGCTCGTTGGGCTGATAGCCCATCGCGGCAATCGCATCATTGATGAGCCGCGCCTTCTCCGGCGAGACGAAGCGGGTGTGGTTGATGACATGCGAGACGGTCGAAACCGACACGCCGGCGCGGCGCGCGACCTCAGCCATTGTCGGCATGATGGCTCAATCGGAGTGCTGGCAAGCGCTCCTCCCTGATGATGCGTTTCCTGGCCCGCTCTAATTGATTTCGGCGGATTTTGGAAAACCATAATGTCATCGAAACGTTTGCGCAATCGCTTCGATGCGTTTTTTCGCCGAGACCATTCGTTGTGGTGCCGTGGCGATCGCGCAATCTTATCTTTGGCGGAAAATAGAGCGTGCGCGCACGGTTGACCTGCCGATACTCGTGAGAACACATTGCGGTATCGTTCGGGATCGCAGAAGCATCTGGGTCCAGCTTCACGAAGAAGGGCTCGCTTGAAATGGCTGGTATTTTCTATTTCCGGAGCCCGGCTGGTCGTTGACACGTCGGGCGAGCGAGGGGCTGGTTTTCCGCATCGGGCGCCGGATCGACGCAAGGTCGTCGTTGGCCGGCATTCCCGGCCTGAGATTTCACGAAACCGGGGCAAACCTCGGTTATCTCCATGCCAGGCACGGCGTGACGCCGGCGACGTTATCTGGCGCGACGGGTCCGCACAGCGGAGGTGCCCGGCATGATGCGTGGTGACCCAGCCGAATGAACGAGCGGACGGTAGCAATCTGCATGCTCGCGATCGGCAAGCCAGGCTATGCGCTGGCGGCGCGCGAAGCCGTTGCGTCCTTTCTCCGGAACACGGATTTCGAAATCTATATAGTCACGGATCGGTTCTCCTCCCCAATCTTGCCGCCCTCGCCGCGCATCCATCTCAACTTGCTCGACGCCGCACGGCAGGAATACCGGGCCGACGGGTTTCTGGCCAAATTCGACGCATTGGCCTGGTGTCTCGGGCAGTCCAGCGCCGAGATCATTATTCAGGTCGATGCCGATACCATCCTGTTGCGCCCCCTGGCGGCGGCCGAGGTGTCGACGGCGCTGGGCGAACAGCGGATGGCAATGGTCGAACAGACCGGCATCGCTGGTTCGGGCATGACGCCGGGGGACTTCCAGGAACATTACAGCAAGCGCTCGCTAGCATTCATCGACGGGTCAGCGGCGGCGCCATCTGCGATATCGTTTCGCTACTTCAACAGTGGCGTGGTGCTGGCCTTCAGGGACGAACTGCAGCTTTTGCTGGAGTGGGTTGCGGCCCGACGGTTGCTTTTGCCTGCCGATCACTCGGTTGGCGCGCACATGATCGCCGACCAGGACTATTTCCAGGTGTGGGCAAATTCAGTGGTGCCGGATCGCTGCGTCTCCCTCTCCTGGCAATGGAACCATTGCGGCCACTGGGATACGGGCTTTCCCCGACCGGATGCGCTGATCGCCCACTTCAGCAACTTCTGCAACGGCCCCGAATTTGAAACCGTTCTCGCGATGCATAACCTTCTTGCCGAAGGTCCCGCCGGCCCCTTGCTAGACAACGCAGCGACAGGGCAACCTGCCGACCTGGCGTTCATCATCATCACCTACAACTCGTCAAAGATAATCGGCTACTGCCTCGACGCCCTGCCGGACCAGCATGAGATCATTGTCGTCGACAATGCCTCGACCGACGAGACACTCGATCACGTGACGCATGAGGGCGTGACCATCATCCGGAACAAAAACAATGAGGGTTTCGCCGCCGCTGCCAACCAAGGCGCCGCCGCCGCCAGCGCCAAATATCTATGCTTCCTCAACCCGGACTGCCTTGTGACATCGGCTGCGGTCGAGGTGGCACTCTCGACGCTTCGTCGAAAACCCGATGCTATGATCGTTCCCGACTATGTCGACTGGCATGGCGGAGTCACAGCCGGTCGCCAGCCAGGCTATTCCCGACTCAAGCTGACAGCCGACCTTCTGGACAATAACGGCATGGCGAAATGGGCTCGGCGCCTGAGACGTCTCCCATTCTATCACGACCACAAGTGGAGCTGGCCGCTCGCGGCCGCCCTGTTCGTTCGACGAGAGATTTTTCATGCTATCGGCGGTTTCGACGAGAGATACTTTTGCTACATGGAAGATGTCGCGGTCGGATTTGAAATGGCACGGCGTGGGCTCGAAATCGTCGAACTGGACCATGTGCTGCCGCATCTCGGTCAGCGAGGCGCGGATATCCCGACCTCCGTCCGGATCTCGTTGATCGACAATGCGCGGCTCAAGTTCGCGGAGCTGCATTACGGCCGTGCCTTTGCGGCTACGCTTCGCGGTCTGCGATGGGTTCTCCATCGCCGCCTCGGTATCAGGGAAGCGCTGCGCCGAAAACGGTGGCGTGCGCTGGAAGGCCGATGAACTACTATGTTCTGCCTGGGGTCGGTATTTATGGCGGCATCAAGGTTGGCTTCCAGTTCGCGCAGTTGCTGACGGACGCCGGCGTGCCGATGGCGGTCGCGACCCCTGGCAACCTTGCGCCTTCATGGTTCCGATGCAGTCAGCCTGTGGTGGACAGGCAGCAGGTCGTCGCGAATGCCGGGAAGAGCGATACGCTCATCTTCTCATTGCCGCACGACTATCCCGAGTTGAAGGCAACTGGGGCGCGGCTGATCTTCCACTGCCAAGGTACCGACCCCCTCATCAACCCCATTCTGCACGACAGGGATGTCACCGTGCTGACGTGTTGGGAACAAGCGACGACTTATGCAATGTTCGTCGCCCGGCGCGTTTCGATCGATGTCGGCATATCGATCTCCGACGCTTTCTTCCATGACGGATCCCCCAAGGATGAGCGGTGCGCAGCCTTCATGCCGCGCAGAGGCGCCGCGATAGCCCAATCGGCGAAGAAGCATGTGCTCTCCCTCCACTTCCTGCCGATTGACGGCGTTAGTGAAGATATCTGCGCGAACAGTCTTAAGCGCTCCGGGTTCTTCCTGGGCACGGCAGTCTCTGAAGGCTTCGGACTGCCGGCGCTCGAGGCGATGGCGGCGGGCTGCGTTGTAGTATCGGTTCCAGTCATCGGTGGGATGGAGTATCTCAAACATGGGCATACCGCATACATCGCTGAGCCGACAGAACTGCCAGCCGCGCTCGCCGAAATCAGCAAGCAAGGCGCAGGCTCCCGGCGTGCCGCACTGCGCGACGGCGGCGCGGCGATGGCATCCCGTTACCGCATCGCGGTTCAGAGAAAGAAACTGCGATCTGCTATGGAGGCGGGCTTGAAGGACGCCTTGTCATGGAGCTAAGCGTCATCGTTCCTTCATGGGGCCTGACGGCGCTGCTGCGAAGTTGCTTGCTGCAGCTTGAGCATGCCTTGGCGAGGACACAGCTAGGCAAGACCTGTGTCGTCGTCGTCGACAATGGCTCCGCCATACCCTATCTCGCCGATGATCTCGCGCCGCCGCACGTGCGGATCGTCAGGCTGGATCTAAGGCATTCCTTCTCGGCAGCCTGCAATCGCGGCGCCCGCGAGCTTGCCGCCACACGGTACCTCTTCCTCAACAATGACGTGCTTCTGCATCCAGACGCGCTGGTGGAGATGCTTGAGATCTTCCGTGACCACAAGGTTGGCATCTGCGGCACAAGGCTGGTCTTGCCCGACGACACGATCCAGCATTGTGGTGTGCGGTTCGACGCTGGAGAACGTGGCCCCTATCACCAGGATCATGGCAGGCGAAGCGCGATCGTCAGCCGGGCGACGACTTTCCCGCAGGCCGTGACGGCGGCTGCCATGATGATCGACCATGCGGCCTTCAACGCCTTGAACGGTTTCGACGAGACATTCCCTTTCGGCTATGAGGATGTCGATCTCTGTCTTCGGGCACGGCAATTGGGAATCCGCATCGCATGTGGCCAGCGCCGGGATTCATTGCATCTGGAATCGACCTCGGACCGGCGGCCTGACCGCCACAAGGCCTCGCGCAAACTGTTCTTCGAGCGGTGGCGTGGGCGCTACACCATAGACGGAGACGAGAGCGGGTGACGCAGGCAAACGAGATATCGCTGATCGTCCATACGCGGGATTCGGCACTGACCTTGCCCCGGCTGCTGGCAACCACCGCCTGGGCATCGGAGCGCATCGTCATCGATATGCAAAGCGGCGATGCGACCATCGAGATCGCACGTGCGGCCGGCTGCCGGGTGCTGAGTTGTGCAATCGTCGATGCCGTCGACGCAATCCGCAACCAATACCTGCCGCAGGCGCAAAACGACTGGGTGCTTGTGCTGGATTCCGACGAGTACCTCGCCGACGACGCATACGAGGCACTGCAAGGGCTCGTGCGCGATTATAGTGACAACACTGACGCCTTTGCGCTGCCAAGATTCAACTCCGTCGCCGGCCATGTCATGCGCGGCTCCGGCTTCTATCCGGATCACCAGATACGGTTCTTCCGCAAGGGGACCGTCGCCTGGCAACCAGGCCATCATCGTGTGCCGCAGGTTCTGACCGGTGCCAAGCGCCTTCGTCGGCTGGAGGCACCGAACTGCCTCCACATTCACCACGAAAACTATGTCGACATCGCTTCGTTCATTGCCCGGCAGGCGCGCTATGCGCTAAGCGATTCGTACGATCCCAATCCCGACAATTTCGATTTCGGGACCTATGTCGCCGAGGCCTATGCCGAGTTCGAGCGGCGCCATGAGCCCGCCAATGATGGTGAACTTTCCACCGCAGTGGCAACCGTGCTTGCCTGGGACCGGATCATGCGCGGGCTGATCCACTGGGAACGGCTAGGGCGCCAACAGCCACTCAACCCGGCCTTCTCCCTGCCGATCGTGCCAACCGCCCAAAAACATCAAGGCAGATTGCGCCATCAGCCGCGCGAGATCGGGCGCCGGCTTCGCCGGTTCTTCCAGCGTCAGCGGCGCTAGTTTGCATCACTTTGCGCGCTGCGCAATTTCGATCAAACCGGCCGCGTGGAAAGGCGGCAGTATGATCTGGCCAATGCGGGAAGGAGAGCCATGAACCCGACCGAAAAAGCGCTGTGGTTCGTCGAGAGCCATCTGCCGGACGCGATATCACTCGACGATGTCGCCCAAAGCAGCGGCGTGTCGCGCTTTCATGTGACACGGGCCTTCGGCGCCGCCACCGGCCGCTCGGTCATGGGTTATATGCGCGCGCGGCGCCTGAGCGAGGCGGCGCGCAAGCTCGCCGGCGGAGCGCCGGACATCCTGCGCGTCGCGCTCGACGCCGGCTACAACTCGCATGAGGCTTTCACCCGGGCCTTCCGCGACCAGTTCGGCACCACGCCGGAACTGGTGCGCGCGGAAGGTTCGACCAAGTCCCTCGAACTCGTGGAGCCAATCCTGATGGACCAGTCCCCTCTCACCAATCTTGAACCGCCACGCTTCGAGACCAGCCGGCCGTTCCTGATCGCAGGTCTCGGCGAACGCTACAGCTGCGAAACCAGCGCCGCCATACCGATGCAATGGCAGCGCTTCGGCCCCTATATCGGCAACATTCCGGGCGAGACCGGCGACGTCGCCTACGGTGTCTGCGTCAACGGCGACGATGTCGGCAATTTCGACTACATCGCCGGCGTCGAGGTGACGGACTTTTCCGATCTTCCCAGGGAATTCAGCCGCGTGCGGATACCGGCCCAGAAATATGCGGTGTTCGCGCATCGCGAGCACATCTCGACCATCCGCCGTACGGTCAACACGATCTGGAACACATGGCTGCCCGCGTCGGGGCACGAGGTGGCCGACGCGCCCGATTTCGAGCGCTATGGTCCGGAGTTCGATCCGCGTAGCGGCAATGGCGGGCTGGAGATCTGGATACCGGTCAAGACCTGAGGCGCCGCTACAGTTCCAGGTTCCAGTTCTGGCCGACCAGATCCTTGCCGAAGGAACGGTGCCGCTCTTCCTCGGTCAGCTGGAAGCCGGCCGCCTGGTAGATGTGCCGGGCGGCCGAGAGAATGTCGTTGGTCCACAAGGTCAGCGTCTTGTACCCCTTGGCGCGGGCAAAGCCGATGCACTCCTCGACCAGCCGCTTGCCGATGCCGAGGCCACGTGCCGAGGGCTCGACATAGAGCAGGCGCAGCTTCGCCACCTGGTCGGACTTGCGCACGATGAAGACCGAGCCGACCACCTCGCCTTCCCGCTCGGCGATCCAGGCGCGCTCCCATTTCGGGTCGAAGGATTTGACGAATGCGGCGAGGATCTCGGCGACCAGTGCCTCATAGGTTTCGTCCCAGCCATATTCCTGCGCGTAGAGCATTCCTTGCCGGCGGGTGATCCAGCCGATGTCGCCGACCTGCAGCGGCCGCAGGATGTAAGGCACCCCAGGTTCAGGCTTGTCGCCGAGCAGATCCTGCACAATGCGCATCGCCTTGACCAGTCGGTCCTGATCCGCGGGCACCAGACGATCGAGCAACGCACGCACCTGATCGTGCGAATCCTGGTTAAGCGGCGCAAATGCATCCTTGCCCGCCGGCGTCAACGTAATCGAGGCGCGGCGCGCATCAGCTTCCGTGGCGGCGCGCTCGACCAGGCCCCGCTCCTCGAATTTCTTCAGCAAGCGGCTGACGTAGCCGGGATCGAGACCGAGATCGCGCACAAGGTCGCTGGCAACGAGCCCGTCGCGATGCGCAAGCTCATAAAGCACCCGCGCCTCGGTCAGCGAGAACGGGCTCTTTAACAGCCCCTCGTCAAGCAGGCCGATCTGGCGGGTATAGAAGCGGTTGAAGGCGCGGACCGCATCGATCAGTTCCTTGTTGGACACTTCCTTATGGTGAATCGTCATGAGTATCTCCTGTCGGCACAGGATCGACCATTTACTTGACGGAGTCAACTATCCGGAGCGATCACATCATCGGCAACACCGGCCAGCGATCGACAATTTTGCCGCCGGAAAGCACCGCGACCGGCCCGAATTGCTGCAGCACGGCCTCGCTCTGCGTCGGCCGCAGGAATGCGTAGTCGCCGGGCCGGGCGACGGCATCGGCAGGCAGGCCCATGAATTGCTGGTTGGAAGACAGGCCAAGCAGGCCGTTCGTCGTCATCCCCCGGGGAAATGCCGGTTCGGCCATCCATTTGCCGCCATAGAGGTAGCAGCCCTTGCGCGGAAACCGGCCGAGCGCCCGCAGCAGGCGGGAAACAGCCGGCGGGCCGGGCAGCATCGGCTCGACCACTTTCAGGATCGGCGTCGCGATGAAAGCCGCCGGCTGGAAGCCATCGAGGCCAGGTGTATCGAAATCGCCGGGCAGCACGAAGGCCGAACCCATCGACACTTCATTGGCCATGCCCCCCTGGTGAAGCAGCGCGGTCTTGGAGCCGCCGATGTTGAGAATGCCGCGCTGGCCGGCGCCGAGGCACGCAACGAAAGCGGCGGCCCGCTCGGACGCTCGTGCCAGCGCCCTGGCCGGCCCACCGAACAGGCCGGGAATGTGCGGCGCATGCGCCTCATAGGCCATGACGCCCTCGCAGCGCAGCCTTTTGTGCGCCGACAGTCCCTTCAAGGCTTGCGACAAGGCCGCCGGTTCAGCGAAGCCGCCGCGATGCAGCCCGACGTCGATTTCGAAGGCGATGCGCAGGTCGACATCGAGCTCGGCTGCCAGGGCGCCATACTCCGCCAGCCGCTCCCGCGTGTCGATCAGCCAGCAGATGCGTGTCCGGTCAACTTCGCCCTTCGAAAGCATGGCTCTGGCCGCTCCGACCGGCATCGGCTTGCCGTACAGGAGGTCCGCATCCGGAAACGCCTTCAACACCGCCTCGCTGATCGGCGGATGGAACGTCATGAAGCGATCGGTCCCAAGCGCCTTGCCGATGTGCGAAAGCAGCGGCAGGCAGGCGAGCGACTTGTCGACCAGCCGCACCGCAAGGCCGGGGTCAAGTCTCGCTTTGACCAGGGCAATGTTGCTATCCAGCCGGTCGCGGTCGAGCAGCAGGCAGGGCTGGAAGATGCCGGCTTGCTTCAGAGCCTCCGATAGTGTGGCGAAATAGGCGCTCATCATCAGGTGCCGAAAGGGCTGGGTTCGATGCCGAACAGGCCAGCCATGTAGGGCGAGACGAAACGGTTCTGCGGATCGATGTCGCGGCGCACCGCCATCGCATCGTCCCAACGCGGGTAAAGCTTCTTCAGGTCCGCCGCTTGCAGGCTGTGCATCTTGCCCCAATGCGGCCTGCCGCCATATTTGTGGAAGATCGGCTCGGCCGCGCGCATAAAGGGCAGCGGATCGTTGGCGGCATCGTGGTGGATGGCGATCGAACAGGTCGGCCTGTCATGGAAGGGCGAAAGCCAGAACCGATCGGCCGCGACGCTGCGCACCTCCATCGGGAAATAGACCTCGGGAAAGCGCTTCTCGGTCAGCTCGATGATTTCGGCCAGCGCCTTCGGGCCCTCCTCGAAGGGCAAATGATATTCCATCTCGTTGAATTTTGTCTGCCGGTCGCTGGCATAGACGTTGAGCCAGTCCTGCACATAGTCCTCGGATGGCACTTTGGCGACGGCGCCCAGGATCAGCCGGCGGCGCAGCGACGGCAGCCAGGCAAGCGCGGTGCGCAGCCGGCGCAGCGTCCTCAACGAGCCCTCGTCATCCTCGGTCGGGCGTGCGGTGGTCGCCTCGGTGCTGAAATCACTGGCGATGAACTGCGCATAGCCGGAGAACGGAATGTAATAGAACTCGGCCGACCGGTGCGCGGTCATCATGGTCTCGAAATCGCGCAGCATAT
Source organism: Mesorhizobium opportunistum WSM2075 (assembly GCF_000176035.2). Taxonomy (NCBI): domain Bacteria; kingdom Pseudomonadati; phylum Pseudomonadota; class Alphaproteobacteria; order Hyphomicrobiales; family Phyllobacteriaceae; genus Mesorhizobium; species Mesorhizobium opportunistum. The sequence continues at coordinate 5,227,105 of NC_015675.1, forward strand.
CGGCGATCGGCAGCACCCATTTGCGGCGGCGCAGGCGGTAGGTCGGGATGTTGTTGAGCGTCACTTCGTTGAGGATGCCGAAAGCGCCGAGCGCGACGCCGATGGCGTGGATCATGTCCTGATCCCCTGCCCGACTGAAGTCACGGACCTTGCCAAGCCCGTCGACGATCTGCACCGTCTCCAACTGCGTATGGTAGGCGCCGAGCGTCGGTCCGGAGCCATGGGTGGCGGTTCCCAGTGCGCCGCCGATCGCCTGGCGGTCGATGTCGCCCATATTGGGCAGGCCCTGGCCGATGCCTTGCAGGATGTGCATCAGCGAACCGAGCCGCGTCCCTGCCCGCACGCGTGCCTGATGCTTTTGCGCGTCATGCGAGACCAGGCCTTCGAGTTTCTCGAGCGACAGGATCGTGCCCTGCGATTTCACCAGCGGCGTGAAGGAATGACCGGCGCCGACGACGCGGACGGGACCCGGTGCCGTGCGAATGAGATCGCCGAGTTCGCCGGCATCGGCGGGGCTGGCGATCAGCCGTGGCTCGGCGGTGACAAAGCCGGACCAGTTGCTCCAGGTTTTCGACATGGCGCTCACACGACAAGCCGGCGACGCCGCGCCATCAGGATGAACAGGCCGAGCAACGCCACGCTGGCGACGGCGCTGGCGGCGGCGAATTCCGGCACCGGGCGAAAATCCTTGCCGTCGATGAGCAAGGACGCCGCGACCGGACCGATCGCCAGGCCAAAGAGTTGGGCGGCCGGCACCAAAAGCACGGCGGTGCGCGTCTCGTCGGCGGTGATCGCCAGCCGGATCTGGTAGGGCACGATGAACAGGAGGATGAAACCCATCACCAGGGCGGTGACCCAGAAGGTGGTGAGGCCAGGTCCGCTGGCGAGCACGAGCGAGGCGACGACCGCGACGGCGCCAATGGCTGCGATGGCGATGCGATAGTCGATGCGCGCCTCGAACACGGTCGCCGTCGTCGCGCCCAGGACCTGCACCGCGAGGCTGGCCGAGACGATCAGGCCAACGGTGCGGCCGTCGATGCCGAATTGCGCGCCGAGCGGCTCGAGAAAGGCCCACACCGCGCCGAAGAACATGAAGTAGCAGAAGACCGACAGCAAAGCGGTGATCGAGGGAACCGTCAGCACATTGGCCAGATCCTCCTCCTTCGGCAGATCGGCGTAGTCAGCGGGAACAATGAAGGCGATCACGAGCGACAGGACGCAGACGACCGCGAGGCTGAAGAAGCCGCCGGCCGATCCGGCGGCGGGGATGACATAGAGCGCCAGCAGCAACGCCAGGGCGCATTGCGCCAGGGTCTGCATGGTGACGAAATAGCCGCCGATGCGCTCGGCTCGCCGCGAACGGGCGATCAATTCGGTGGCGACCGCGACCAGGCCGCCCTCGGCGAGACCAGCCAGGGCGCGTGCGGCCATCAATGTGCCGGCCCCGGCGGCATAGGCCGTCCATATGTTCGCCAGCGCCAGCAGCAGCAGGAGAACCGCACTTTTCCAGCGCATATTGCGGGCGGACAGCAGCATCGCCACGATCGCCGAGCCGATGGCGATGGCGATCATCTCGGCGGTGGCAACCAGCGCCAGTTCATCGCCGCTGACATGGCCCTCGGTATAGAGAGCGCCGAGCAGAACGGGCTGCAGCCCAAGGATCAGCAGGCCGACCGACCCGATCCACAGAGCCGAGGCAAGCTGCCCGCCGGTCGGATTGCCGACCAGCCAGTCGCCATTGCCCTTGTGTCCGGTGTCCTTGTGTCCGGTATGGCCGGTGCCCGTGTGGCCGGTATCTGTCGAAGCCAAAGGCGCCTCCCAACGTCCTTGCCGCGCGGCAAAAAAACTGACAATCTGTCAGGATTCCAGAAGCTGATACTTGATCATATTTGTTGTCAACCAGAATTTGGAAACGCGCGCGAAAGACCGGTGCATGGTTGAAGCAAGGCAGACGATGATCGAGCCGAGGCGCAGGCCCAAGCAGGAGCGCAGCCGCGAGCGCATCGACGCCATCCTGTCGACGACCATGCGGCTGATCGGCGAAAAGGGCATCGATGCCGTCACCATGAAGGAAGTCGGCATGCTGGCGGGCGGGCCGATCGCCACCGTCTATCACTACTTCCCCAACAAGTCGGCGATCCTGGCGATGCTCTATGAGCGTTTCTCCGAAGTCAGCCGGGCGCGGCTGTCAGTGATTGTCGCCGATGTCCGCGAAGCCAAGGACATCATCGTGGCGGCCGACCGGCTGCTCGACGACTATCGCAGCCGCGTTGCCGGCGATCCGGCCATCCAGGACCTGCAGAACGCCATCCAGGCCGACAAGGCGCTCAAGAATCTCGACATCGCCGAGACCCGGCATCAAGCCAAGATGTTCTGCGACCATGTCATCGCCTTGCTCGCGCCGGACAAGCACGAGCAGTTCGAACGCATGGTTCTCTTGATCTTCCAGCTCGCCGGCGCCGTGGTGCGGCTGGCGCTTGCGGAAGGCGGAGCCGAAAGCCACCGGACCATCGAGGATTACCGGTCGATCATCCACACCCAGTTGCGGCTGTTTTTGTAGCCCTGTGTTTTTGGAGTCCAGGCGATCTGTAGCCCTGGCGATCATCAGCAAGCTGCCGCGAATGAGAGGTGCCGGGCGGCGCAAGCATCAGGACGCCCGCTATGCGAGCTGGCGGACAAGGCCTTCGAAGCCGTCGGCAAGATTGGCATTGCCGGCAGCGAGAAACGCGGAAAGATTGCGGGCGCCACCGGGCGTCTTGTTGGCATCAAGCAGCACCGCCCTGCCCTCATGCATGACGAAATCGAACTTTCCGTAGTCAAAGCCAAGCCGGCGCCTCAGCGCGCGAAGCTCCTCGGGAACCGGAACCGGCTCACGGCGGATCGTGTCGTCGCCCTTCACGAGGCTCTGTGGCGAGACATGGCGGGTGCAGCGCTCGCGCTCGCCGCAGAATATCCAGAAGCGGGCTCCAAAGCCGTCCGGTTCCGGCTCGGGAATGAATTTTTCGACGACGAGATCGCTGCGGTCGAAGACCGCCGGCGCGACCTCCGAAAGGGATGTATAGACGCGATAACCCTCGATAGGCTCGACGCCGGGAAACGGCTTCGGCTTTCCGGCACGCAGCGATCGCCGGTTGAGCGCCTGCTCCCGCATCCCGAGATTGTTGAGATTGCTCTTGACGATGACCGGCCCTAGCCAGTCGTCATCCTTGCCGATCACCGCGCCACTGACGCGTCGCTTGGAGATGTCGGCGGCCCCGATGTTCAGGCAGAAGGGAAAAGCGCGTGCGTATTCGACATATTCGGGTGGCGTCACGGTCGCATCGACGTGCAGCACCGCTATATCGGCCTCCGGCTTTGCCGACGTTCCAGGGATTATGCGGACGGAATGCCCGCGTCGCTTCAGTTCCTCCAGCAAACCGAAAAGCATATAGGAGTTTCCGCGGCGAAACAGCGGCCCGCGCCGGCGTTCGAACCTGTCGAACTCATGCGTAATAACCGCGATGCGTGTCATGCGCCCCCCGCTTGGTCTCTCTAGCGTCCTCTATTATAGCTGCCAATACAATGCCGGCTTGGGGGCTGCGGATGACCGACCATTGGAATGCCATTCGAAGGCACTGGCAGTTGCTCGGACCACCGTTGCGGCCGCCAGCGGAAGCGGTTGAGGCCTATGAGCGTGAGCTCGACCTTTCGAAGGCGCACGTCATTCTGCTCGGCGTGACGCCGGAGCTCGCCGGGCTCGGGACGACGATGACGGCCGTCGATGAATCGTCCGACATGATCGCCGGTATCTGGCCAGGCGACACCGCGTTGAGGAAGGCAATCAACGGCGACTGGCTCGACTTGCCGGTGTCGAAAGCAAGCGTCGATGCGGTGATCGGCGACGGCTGCCTGTCGGCGCTCGGCCTTTCAACCGCGCGCCGGGCGCTGTTTGCGGCGATCGCCGGGGTACTGCGCACCGACGGCCGAGCGGGACTGCGCCTCTTTGCCGGTCCCGAAACACCGGACGATCCGGCGGCGGTGCGGGCGCTTGCACTTTCGGCCGGTGTCTCGACCTTCCACGAACTCAAATGGCGCGTCGCAATGACCGCGACGGGTGATGCGCCCGACCATGCCATTCCGGTCAGGACGATCGCGGAAAGGTTCGACGCACTGTTTCCTGACCGCAACGAGCTTTCGGCTCGCACAGGCTGGGATCTGCCCACCATCGGCACCATCGATGTCTATCGGAACTCGCCGGCCATCTACACCTTCGCACCGGCGACTGCATTGGTGAGCGAGGCGGAAGCGTATTTTGGTGATGTTCGCATCGCCTTGACCGGGAGCTATGGGCTTGCCGAGCGATGCCCGCTGTTGGTGCTGCGGGCGCCAAGACACTGAACGCGCCATGACAATGAAGACAGCAGGACGGCGCACAAGCCGGGGCAGGCGCAACCCAGGTTTTCTAAAACCGTGCGGCAGCATGAGGAAAATTTCGCTCGCATCGCGGCCTTCGCGCACCTTGACTCTCAAAAGCCAGCGGCCTATTTCAGCGCCACGTTAGCACTCGCCTTTGGTGAGTGCTAACTACAGGGCCCGGCGCCGCCGGGCTTTGTTGTTGTCCGGCTTCGCCGGATGGAGGAACTGTTTCTCACCGTTCTCATCGAGGAAGAAAAAATGGCAAAGTCGAAGTTCCGCCCGCTTCATGACCGCGTGGTCGTTCGCCGGGTCGAATCCGAATCCAAGACCGCTGGCGGGATCATCATCCCGGATACGGCAAAGGAAAAGCCGCAGGAAGGCGAGATCATCGCCGTCGGCTCCGGCGCTCGCGACGAAGCTGGCAAGCTGGTCCCGCTGGACGTCAAGGCTGGCGACCGTATCCTGTTCGGCAAGTGGTCGGGCACCGAAGTCAAGCTCAATGGCGAAGACCTTCTGATCATGAAGGAATCCGACATCATGGGCATCATCGGCTGATTATCGGCCTCACCGTCAACTGAATTCCGGGCTTACCCCAAGCCCCTGCCAGGAGCTAAAAAATGGCTGCCAAAGACGTAAAATTCTCCCGTGATGCCCGCGAGCGCATGCTGCGCGGCGTCAACATCCTCGCCGACGCGGTGAAGGTCACGCTCGGCCCCAAGGGTCGCAACGTCGTGATCGACAAGTCGTTCGGCGCCCCGCGCATCACCAAGGACGGCGTCACTGTCGCCAAGGAAATCGAACTTGAAGACAAGTTCGAGAACATGGGCGCGCAGATGGTCCGCGAAGTCGCTTCGAAGACCAACGACATCGCCGGCGACGGCACCACGACCGCGACCGTCCTGGCGCAGTCGATCGTCCAGGAAGGCCACAAGGCCGTTGCCGCCGGCATGAACCCGATGGACCTGAAGCGCGGCATCGATCTGGCCGTGACCGAAGTCGTCGCGGCGCTTGGCAAGGCTGCCAAGAAGATCAAGACCTCCGAGGAAGTTGCCCAGGTCGGCACGATCTCGGCCAATGGCGACGAGTCGGTCGGCAAGATGATCGCGGAAGCGATGCAGAAGGTCGGCAACGAAGGCGTCATCACGGTTGAAGAAGCCAAGACCGCCGAGACCGAGCTCGAAGTCGTCGAAGGCATGCAGTTCGACCGCGGCTACCTGTCGCCCTACTTCGTCACCAATGCCGACAAGATGGTTGCCGAGCTCGAGGACGTCTACATCCTCCTCCACGAGAAGAAGCTCTCCAACCTGCAGGCCATGCTGCCGGTTCTCGAAGCCGTCGTGCAGACCTCCAAGCCGCTGCTCATCATCTCGGAAGACGTCGAAGGCGAGGCCCTGGCCACGCTGGTCGTCAACAAGCTGCGTGGCGGCCTGAAGATCGCCGCCGTCAAGGCTCCGGGCTTCGGCGATCGCCGCAAGGCCATGCTGGAAGACATCGCCATCCTCACCGGTGGCCAGGTCATCTCGGAAGACCTCGGCATCAAGCTCGAGAACGTCGGCCTCAACATGCTCGGCCGCGCCAAGAAGGTGTCGATCTCCAAGGAGAACACCACCATCGTCGACGGCGCCGGCAAGAAGGCCGAGATCCAGGGCCGCGTTGCCCAGATCAAGCAGCAGATCGAAGAGACCACTTCGGACTACGACAAGGAGAAGCTGCAGGAACGTCTGGCGAAGCTCGCCGGCGGCGTTGCCGTGATCCGCGTCGGCGGTGCGACGGAAGTCGAAGTCAAGGAAAAGAAGGACCGCGTCGATGACGCCCTCAACGCGACCCGCGCGGCCGTGGAAGAAGGCATCGTTGCGGGCGGCGGCGTCGCTCTCCTGCGCGCTTCGGCCAACATCAAGGCCACCGGCGTCAATGCCGACCAGGCCGCCGGCATCAACATCGTGCGTCGTGCGCTGCAGGCTCCGGCCCGCCAGATCGCGGCCAACGCCGGTGCGGAAGCTTCGATCGTTGCCGGCAAGATCCTTGAGAACAAGGGCGCGACCTTCGGCTACAACGCCCAGTCGGGCGAATATGGCGACATGATCGCCATGGGCATCGTCGACCCGGTCAAGGTCGTGCGCACCGCCCTCCAGGACGCGGCCTCGGTCGCCGGCCTGCTCGTCACCACCGAAGCCATGATCGCGGAGGCTCCGAAGAAGGAGTCGGCTGGCGGCGGCGGCATGCCTGGCGGCATGGGCGGCGGCATGGGCGGTATGGGTGGCATGGATTTCTAAGAAATCCATAAAGCACGCCCATGAACTCACATTGCTCAAGCCCGCAAGCGGGCTTGAGTGGTGGTATGGATTTCTAATCCACGCTTCCATCAGCCTTCAGATACGGAAAGGGCGGCAGCGATGCCGCCCTTTTTGTTTGCATGCTCCTGATCGCCACCCTTCGATCGGCGTCAGACGGCTGTATCCGCGCGTTGCCGTGCTCCCCCAGCCAGCACGGCGCCTTCAATCAGTGCCGCGACCTCGTCGGCGACCGCCTGCAGCGGGGCGCGGTCGCGGGTGGCGCGCGCGATCACCATCAGCCCTTCCAGAGATGATTCGACCAGCAGCGCCAAGGCATGCGCGCGACGCTCGGGCACCCCTGCCCTGACGAAGGCATCTCGCAGCAAGCCTATCCACTGCTCGAAGGCCGAGCGGCACAGTTCGGCAAGCTCGGGCACGTCGCTTGGCGAGTCCAGCACGACCGGCGCGATCGGGCAGCCGAGTGAGAACTCATTCTCTTCGAGCATGTGTCCGACCGACTGATAGATGTGGTGGACGGCGACCGCGGGGTCGCGTTCGGCGGCCAAAGCCGCGCCAAGCCTCTCGGTGACGTCGGCAACGCTATCGCGCGTCACCTCGATCACGAGTTGGTCCTTGCCGCCGGGAAAATGGAAGTAGAGCGAGCCGCGCGGCGCGCCGCTGGCGCTCAATATGTCGTTGAGCGAAGTGCCGTGATAGCCGCGCTGCCTGAGCAGCAGTCCAGTCGTTTCGAGTATGCGGGCCCGTGTATCGTTCGCCATGTCAACCTCTGTCAGCAGCGATCATTATAGGCCTTGCATCGAATATGACAATCGGTCTACATAATATGTAGATCAGTCTATATATTCGAGACCGACATGCAAAGCTTACGCCTTGAAGGATCCGCGGGAATCGAAAGCCTGGTGATGCGCGACGAGCCTCGGCCGGAGCCAGGACCTCATGAAATCATGGTGCGCGTTCGCGCCGCCTCGCTTAACCGGCGCGACACGATGATCCTCAACGGCACCTATCCGCTGACGCCGCGCCGGGGCATCGTGCCTCTGAGCGATGGCGCCGGTGAAATTGTCCCCATCGGCAATGAAGTCACTCGCTTCGCCGTCGGCGACCGCGTCACCGGCAGCTATTTCGCACGCTGGATCGACGGCCGCATAAACGCCGGTCTCATCGACCAGCTCGGCTGCACGCTTGACGGTATGCTGGCCGAATATGCCGTCCTCGACGAACAATGGGCCGTACGCCTGCCCGATCATCTCGACTGGCACGAAGCGGCGACCCTGACCTGCGCCGGCGTCACCGCCTGGAATGCAGTGACGGGCGCCGGGATGCCGAAGCCTGGCCAGTGGGTTCTGGTCATCGGCTCCGGTGGCGTCTCGCTGTTTGCGCTGCAGTTCGCCAAGCTGCTCGGCTGCCGCGTCGCGGCTGTCACCTCGCGCGGCGCGAAGGCCGACAGGCTGCGGGCGCTGGGCGCCGATCTTGTGATCTCGACATCGGAGATGGCCGAATGGGGTGCGACGGTCCGAGACCAGACCGGCGGCATCGACCTTATCGTTGAAACCGGCGGCCCGGCGACATTCGCGCAATCGCTGATCGCAAGCACACTCTACGGGCACATCGTGCTGCTGACGCTGCAGGATGCACGAGGCAGATCGATCGAAATGCCCGCGGCCCTCTACCAGCGCAGCCTCACAACCATCAGCCGCCTTTTCGTCGGCAGCCGGACCAACCTCGAGGCCATGCTGCGCGCGGTCTCGCAGCACGGGTTGCGGCCGGTCATCGACAAGAGCTTTGCCTTTGCCGAGGCCGGCGACGCGTACCGTTATTTCCAGCAAGGCGACGTCTTCGGGAAGGTCACCATCGACGGCGCCTGATCCCGACTTCTCACAATCAAACAAGGGAGAGCAGACCAATGACAATTCGTGAAGCTTCGGCCAAATGGCAAGGCACGCTGAAGGAAGGTTCGGGCCGGTTGCGGCTCGGCAGCGGTGTCTTCGAAGGCGCCTATTCCTTTCCGTCGCGTTTCGAGAACGGTCCAGGCACCAACCCGGAGGAGCTGATCGCCGCGGCGCATGCCGGCTGCTTCTCGATGACACTGAGCGCCGTCCTCGGCAGCGAGGGCCACACGGCCCAAACTATCCACACGACAGCCAAGGTGCATCTCGGCGCGACCGCGGCCGGACCGACGATCACCCATATCGAACTCAAGACTGGGGCAAGTGTCGCCGGGCTGGGCGCGGACGATTTCGAGAGGCTGGCGCAGTCGGCCAAGGCAGGCTGCCTGGTCTCCCGGGCACTGGCAGGTGTCGCCACGATCACGCTGAAGGCGACCCTCGTCGACGCCGCCATCGATCACGGAACGAAAGGAGCCAACCAATGACCAGGGAAATCATCATCGACCTCGCCACGGCAAAGCTCTCTGGCCAAACAGCCGAAATCATGCGGCGTTACAACGACGTGTTCCAGCGTCACGATCCATCGGCGCTCAACGACCTGGTGGCGCAGGACTGCGTGATCGAGAACACCACCCCGGCGCCGGACGGCGCCCGCCGCGCCGGCAAAGCCGCCTGTGTCGAACTGTGGTCGGCGATCGCCACCGGACCCGGCACGCGCTTCGACATCGAAGAGACTTTCGTGGCCGGCGACCGTGCCACGATCCGCTGGCGCTACTGGATGGCCGACGGCCATTCGGTGCGCGGCGTCAACCTCATGCGCGTCGCCGACGGACGGATCGTCGAGGCGATGGGCTATGTAAAGGGATAGCGCGCCCTGAACAGGGATATCCGGTTTTCGGTCCGGAATTGCGTATGAACAAGCACGGGAGCGGATCAGCGGGACTGAACCGCTCCTGGTGGCGCTACCGATCGGCCAGCGCCAGCTTTGCACCGAGCATAACGAAGGCGCCGGCGAAGGTGCGACGCATCCAGGTCAGCACCATGGGCCGCGACACGACATGGCTGCGGATCGAGGCGGCGAAGATGCCGTAGCCGACGAAGACCACGAAGGTCAAAAGCATGAAGACGGAGCTGAGCTCCAGCATCTTCGACAGCGCGTTGGGTTCGGTGGCGCTAACGAATTGCGGCAGGAAGGCGAAGAAGAAGATCGACAGTTTCGGGTTGAGCACGTTGACGAGAATGCCGGTGGCGATCACCTTGCCGGCCGAGCGCGGCGCGACATTGTCCTCGACGCTCAGGCCACCCTTCTCCTTCAGCGTGTTCCAGGCCATGTAGAGCAGATAGGCGACGCCGAGATATTTCAGCGTCTCGAAGGCGACCGCGCTGGTGTGCAGCAGCGCCGCGAGGCCGGTGATGGCGGCGGCCATGTGCGGGATGATGCCGAGCGTGCAGCCGAAGGCGGCAATGATCGAGGCCCGCGCACCGCGCGAAAGTCCGGCACTCAGCGTGTAGAGAACGCCGGTGCCGGGCGAAGCCACGACGATCAGCGACGTCAACAGGAATTCGATGCTCACGATGATCTCCTCCGGCAGCCTGCCCGGCCAGGAAGGTACCGGGCCGCGGGGCCGCGCACAAGCGGGGGAGATCGGCAGTTACACGGGCAATTCTAGAAGATCGGCAATCCGTGTTCGCGGCGCGCCATCAGGCACTCCGCGTCGCCGGGCATGCAGGCGCGGCAGACGTCTGGCCGGACATCGTAGATGCCGCAAGCCGTCGCCTTGCCGACTTCGCCGGACAGGGCCGAGCAGCGCACGCCGTCGCAGCGCATGCCGGACAGGTCAGCCGCTATATATTTTTCCGGGATGCGGTCGAGCTGCGCGTCATCCTCGGTGGAAAAACGCGGCCATTCGGCCGAGTAGGAGCAGCAGGCGCCGCAGCTCTGGCAGTCGAAGGCAGGCACCCGCGAGCCGCGCGGTGCGAGCGCGGCAAGGTCATGATCGGCGTCGCGCGGCAAGGCGCTATTTCTTCTTGCCTGCCTTGCCGCGGGGCGTCTCGGCCGGCGACTTGAACAGGTCGGTCGCGGTGTCGGCAGCGTCGGCCTTCGGCGCGACCGGCTTGGCCGGCTTTACTGCGGCGACCGGCGCCGCAGGCTGGTCCTTGGCTGAGAATTTTATGGCCATGTCAGTCCTCGTCGGCGAAACGCGATGATGGTGCGCGCGGATTGCGCAAGCGGCCGATCAGTGCCGAAACCGCCGTGATGTTCATTTCCTCGGGCGACCAGTTCTTTGCCGCCTCGATGTGGTGGGGCGCCAGTTCGCGATGCGTGCTGCCGCTGTAGGCGGCGTCCTGATAAGTCACCCGCTCATGGGTCTTGGCGTCTTCGCGGACATATTCGATCAGGTAGTTCGGGCACTCGGCACGGCCGCGCACACCGACGCGCACCTGGGCATCGCCATGGGCGCGTTTGCAGCGCTCGAGCTTTTCCAGCACACGGCGGACGTATTCGACGGGCTTGTCGAGCCCTTCGACCATGTCGGCGATGGTCGCGTCGGCGGCTATCGGCGTTGGCGGTACGCGCTTGGTGGCCATCAGCGTTTTCCAGCCCGTTTCGGCAATGCCGGGCGCGCCGCGGCCGCGGCCATCTCATCGGCTTCCTTTTCCAGGCGCAGTTCGCGCAAGCGTGCCGTCTTGGCCTCACGCGCCTCGCTGACGGCATCGCGCTCGGACATGATGCGGTTGAGCGACATCGACTGGGTTTGCGTCTTGCTGAACAGCGACACCGCCGGATCGGCGGCTGTCTTCGAATGGGCGGTCAAAATCTTTCTCCTGTCAGGAGCCTGGTGCCGATAGGGCGAGACCGGGTCTTCGGTCAGGACCACGCACTGCTGGAGCGTCCCTTAGCACGTTCAGCACGATGCGCAGCGCATTTTCGGCGGCAACAAGCGTAAAATGAAAAAGGCCAGGCACCGCCTGACCTTCCGTGGGGAGCACCGCGCATCCACGCACATCCAGATGGATGCACAGGCTGGATGTACAGGAACACTCCTCTCATGCGCATGACGTGCCTTGGAAACTCAGGTCTCCGTGGCCATGCGCCAGAATTCGCCACTCACCGGTGCCAGTACATCCGTGGTCACCGGGAGGGCCGAATTCTTTTTTCAGGCCGCCTTCAACTGGTCGGCGGACATCTTGCCCGACTTGTTGTCGCGGACCATCTCGTAGCCAACCTTCTGGCCCTCGACGATGTCGCGCATGCCGGCGCGCTCTACGGCCGAGATGTGGACGAAAACGTCGGCCGAGCCGTCGTCAGGCTGAATAAAACCAAAACCTTTGGTGGCGTTGAACCATTTAACTGTGCCGGTGCTCATAAACGAACCCTTTCCATGGCAAATATTCGCTAATCGCGGTGCGAATGCACAACGATTTTTGTCTCGATTTTTGATGGGGAAGTTCGTCAAAGGCGCGCATTCGGGCGCGGATAACAAAAGTCAGTCAAACAAATATCGACATGTTTCTTGTAGACTTCTTTTGGCGGCGAGTCAATTTCTGGTTTTTCAGCGGCCCGAATTCAATTTTGGGTTGCTCGGTGCATAGGCCTCAACTGGCGAACCGGCTGAACGACCGTGCGTTCATTTTCCCGAAAAAACGCACCACGCCCGGAACCAATTCCACACCGGCGCATTTCAATGGTCGGCAATCCTAGAGAGAAATCTCGGGAATGCCGACAAAAGGACGCCTCCCGCACGATAAAAGGTGCGAGGGGCGTTCTTGTATGTGCCGGGTCCCAAGGTCGCGCCGCCGATCGGCGGCAGGAGATCGTCATGGGAACCGAGGCCCGAACGCGCCATCGGATCGCCGGCGGTCACGGTCCCTGCTCCGCCCGCGGTTCAGCGCTCCTGATCGGTCGGGCGGATAAGGATTTCGTTGATGTTGACGCGCGGTGGCTGGCTGACGGCGTAGAGGATGGCGTTCGCAATATCGTCGGCGGTCAGCGCTTCCAGGGTGGCGAGGCGCTGGTCGAGGCCGGCCTTCATGGCGGGATTGGTGATATGGTCGCCAAGCTCGGTGCGCACCAGGCCGGGCTCGATGACGGTGACGCGCACCTTGTCGACATAGACCTCGCGGCGCAGCGATTCCGAGAAGGCGACGACACCAAACTTGGTTGCCGCGTAGGCGCTGGCACCCGGATTGGCGACGCGTCCGGCGACCGAGGATACGTTGACGACATGGCCTTTGGCAGCCTTGAGGTGCGGCAGCGCCGCCTTGGTGGCGGCCATCAGGCCGATCAGATTGAGCTCGATCATGCGGCGCCAATCATCGAGGTCGGCTTCGTCCGCCGGCGACAGCAGCATGACGCCGGCATTGTTGACGAGAATGTCGAGCCGGCCCCATTCGGAGACAATCTTGTCGACCATGGCGGTGATGTCGCCGCCCTTGGCGATGTCAGCTTCGATGGCGAGCGCCTTGCCGCCAGCCTTCTCGATGCGGCCAACCAGCATGTCGAGGCGATCGGCGCGGCGGGCGGCGACCGCCACCTTGGCGCCGGCGGCGGCAAGTGCCGCCGCGGTCGCTTCGCCGATGCCCGACGAGGCCCCAGTGACGAGCGCGACCTTGCCCAGGAGAGGGGAATTAGAGGATGTCATGGATCTTCTCCAGATGCCCGGCCCACTCCTTCAGATAGGCCGCGCGAACGTTTCTGGAAGCCCAGCCTGTGGCGAGTTTATTCGTCCGGCCCGGGTTCCGGCCACATTTCCTTCGCCGCTTCCGCATACCAGTGCCGCATCGCAGGCGTTGCCAGCACGGCCTCGACATAGGCCCTGGTGTCGGGCGCCAGCACGCCGCCATAGGTGTCGAAGCGGGTGACGACCGGCGCATACATGGCATCTGCCGCGGTGAAATGGCCGAACAGGAACGGGCCGCCCTTGCCATATTTTTCGCGGCACTCACGCCACAGCGCCTCGATGCGGGCGCGTTGCGCCTCGCCTTCGGCGTCGAGCGGCTTATGAACCTTGGGCCGGCGCAAATTCATCGGCCAGCCGTAGCGAACCTCGCGAAAACCGGAATGCATCTCGGTCGCCACCGAGCGCGCCAGCGCGCGGGCGCCAAGGTCGTCCGGCCAGAGTTTTTTCTGCGGGTAGAGGTCTGCAAGATATTCAAGGATGGCAAGGGTTTCCCAGACGATCCTTCCGCTGTGATTCAAAACCGGGACCTGACCGGTTGGCGACACTTTCGCCAGATTGGCGGCGGTCTCCGGCGTACGCAGCCGCACAAAACCTTCCTTGAACGGGATATCCAGATGCCTCATCGCCAGCCATGGCCGCAGCGACCATGAGGAGAAGCATTTGTTGCCGATGTAGAGCGTGAATTCCGCCATTTTTCTCCCCGCGCACGATTGTCCAAACCCGATGCGTATTCTCAGCCTAGCCTGCCGGCCTTTCGCCAGGAAGCGACGGTGCGACCTGATCTGCCGGCCGAACGACGCCTGGAACCCAAGCGGGATCTGTCCGTTGGCTTGCCGCGGATGAATTCGTTCGAATTCAAAACCCAATTCCTTCGAATTCAAAACCCGGGAGATGCGGAAATGGTGAACAAGGATCAGGTCGCAGGCGTGGCCAAGCAGGTCAAGGGTTCGGTCAAGGAAGCCGCCGGCAAGGCGACCGGCAACAGGCAGACCCAGGCCAGAGGCATGGCCGACAAGGCCACCGGCAAGGTGCAGAAGGCCTACGGCGACATGAAGGAAAAAATCAAGAAGGCGCTCTGACCTTTTCGGATGGCTGCATCGACTGTCATGTGCTCCAGCCTTTGCTGAAGGCGTTGGTGAAAGCGACCTCGCCATGGTCATCGATCGCCTCGCCAAGCGCGACGTCCATGCCGTCGCTGGTCACCCTGGCGACGGCGAAACCGCCCATATAGGCGGCCTTCGGCTTGAACAGGTCGAGCCCGTCGCGGTGATAGATCAGCGGCGTGGCGTGCTGGTGGCCGTGGAAGATGGCAACGACATTGTAGCCCTTCAGCGCCGCCAGCAGCGCCTGCCTGTCGGCTTCGCCCCACCAGTGCGGCGCGCCGGCGCCGTCATCTTCGTAGGTTCTCTTGACGGCATCCCAACGCTCGATCGAGAACGTGTCCCAGCCATAGTGCTGGAACAGGATGACGGGGCGACCGTCCGCCGCGTAGGTCGCCAGATCCTGCTTCAGCCATGGCAGGCTGCTTTCGGCGCCGTGGCCGGTGTCACCGGCGAAACGATGGGTCTGGACGAGATGCAGGCCGCCCCAGTCCCAGGAATAGCAGTCGGTGTCGACATCGTAGCTGGTGGCCGGCGCGGGCGGCTTGAAGAAGACGCCGGCACGGTGGTTGACCTCGACATAGTCGCGCATTTCGCGCCGATACCAGTCGACATGGTGCGGCGGCCCGTTCTGGTCGAGATCATGATTGCCGAGACCGACATAGACCGGCATGTGAACGCGATCGGGGCCGACACCTTGCTGGTAGCGCTGGCTGAACTGCAGGAGCTGCGTGCCCTCGCTCGGCTGGGTGATCTGGCCGCCGCCGTCGTCGGTGATGTCGCCGCCAACGACGAGACCGAGCGGCGTGCCGATGCGGCTGCCAGCCGAACGCAGGCCGGTGGCGACGCCGTCGATTTCGGCGGGCCAGTCCTTGTCGCCGATGGCGTTCAGCGCCGCGACATTGCGCAGCAGTGCCGCGTCGGTCTTGCCTTCCTGCTGGCAGTTGGGGCTCAAACCGCTTGCCATGCGGCAGGCATGGATATCGGCGATGAACAGGAAGGTGGCGTCGATGGGCTGGATGCGTTGCCCGGTCTGACCGAGCGCCGATCGTGACAGCACGCCAGCTGCGGCAAGACCGGCGGTCCCCACCAGAAAGCGGCGTCGTGAAAGCGGCGAAAGGCGATTCATCATCGGGGAATTTCAGCATGGAGAGCGGGGGGTCGTCCAGCGCCTCTCCTTGCCGAGCATCGACACAGGGTGATGGGTCTGGCATGTCTAGGGCCTGGCATGTCTAGGGTCTGGCATGTCTAGCCTTCAACTTGCGCGAGCAGAGGAGGACGAAATGAAAACCGCACCGATCTGCGCGATCCTTGCCGCGATCGTGATCCTGTCCGCGAGCACCGCGCATGCCGCCGGTTGCATCGACGCAAAGTCCGCCAAGAATGGCTTCATTCTGGCGAGGCCCGGCATCCAAAGCGAGTTTCGGCCCGTAGGCGGGGGAATGGTCTCCGTCGCCAATACCTACGCTTCGCAATCACCACAGAAGCAGTTCCTGTTTGCCGGCCTGATCGAGGTGTTTCGCGACAGCGACACCGGCCGGCTGGCGATGATCCCGTTTTCCGACCTGCGAAAACTGTTTCCGCTGAAGAAGGGGACCAAAGGCACGATCGAGTTTGTCGAGCTGTCGCCCAGCAAGCAGCCGAAGAGCACCAAGACGCTGACGCTGGTGGTCAAGGGCAAGGAGACGTTCAGCCTGGGCGACTGCAAATACAATGTGCTCGCCGTCCAGGAGATCTTCAAGAACGGAGCAGGCGAGACGCTCGATGCCTATACCGTGCTCTATGCACCCGATCTGCAAGCCGCCCTCGCCCGGCGCTACGATGAAGGCACCAGCAAGGAATCGGTGAACGGCTACGAGACGATCAAACCTCTGGCCGAGTAAGGGATGCTAGCCGGGTAAGGAAGACTGGCCGAGTAAGGGAGACTGGCCGGTAAGGGACTGGCCTCACGAGGTTCCGTACCGCCGCAGCACCCTGCGACGCCGCCTCGCTCCCGTCTCGCCCTGGGACGTCTCGCCCTGGGACGACTCGGCCTGGGAGGCGTCCCACTCCAACGCCGCCAGGCAATCGCGCAACGGGCCGACGTCCTGCGCCGTCTTGGCCATCGACATGGCGCCCGAGTAGGTGGCGATCACCAGCGCCGCAAAGCGCTGGGGATCGATGCCCAGCTCCCTGCCCGCTTGCTGGTCGGCCCTGATCTTGTCGGCGATCGCCTGCCGCCATCCCGAAAAGATGCCGGCAAGGGCGGTGCGGAACTCCGGATCGGCAAGAGACAGTTCGTGCGCCAGGTTGTTGAGCGGGCAGCCGCGCACGAAACCCTGCTGTTCCAGTTCGGCCGCCACAGCCTCGAAGACGAGGCGCACGCCCTCGCGCACTGAGGCCGCAGCCTTGACCGGCACGATCCATGTCTCTTCGACCGCGGCTGCCACGCGCTCCTCGATCACCGCCAGCGCCAGCGCCTTCTTGGTCGGGAAATGGTGATGCAGCGCACCGCCGCTGACCCCTGCCGCCGCCATCAGATCGCCGAGGCTGGACGCGTGATAGCCGCGCGCCTGGAACGCGACCTCGGCGACATCGAGCATTTTCCGGCGCATGCCCTGGGGGTCGTTGATGCGGTTGCGAGACCGTGGGCCCGGTCGAATGGTCATCTCTGCTGACATTGCCGGACAATAGCATGTTGACAAAACAGGACAACCGGTCTGTTTATAAACAGGATGATCACCCTGTTTTGGAGAAGAACGCGATGGACCTGCCCCTCAATGCCAAGTCGGAGCTTGCGGCATGCGCGTCGCCCGTCGTCGAATTGCGGCAATACACGTTGAAATCGGGCCAGCGCGACACACTCATCGACCTCTTCGACAGCAAGTTCATCGAGGGCCAGGAAGACGCCGGGATGACCATTATCGGCCAGTTCAGGGATCTCGACCGTCCCGACATGTTCGTCTGGCTGCGCGGCTTCGACGATATGGAGACTAGGAAAGACGCGCTGACGGCCTTCTATGGCGGCCCGGTCTGGGCCGAACATCGGGACGCCGCTAACGCCACGATGATCGATTCAGACGACGTTCTGCTTTTGAAGCCGGCATGGCCGAGCGCGGGTTTCGATCTGTCGGGGTTGCAAAGGCCAGCCGCGGCGGAAGCCGGAAAACCAAACCCGCAAAGCGCTTTAGATACCCTCGTTGAGATTTCGATTCATCATTTGCGGCCAGGCACCGAAACCGGCTTCGCTGGGCACTTTCGAACAGAGGCCGCCCCGCAGCTTGCCGCGAACGGCGCGCGCCTGCTCGGGGCGTTCATGACGGAGCGCGCCGAAAACACGTTTTCACGCCTGCCGGTTCGAACCGGCGAAAATGTTTTCCTGTCCGTCACCGGCTTCGAAAGCGAGGATGCCCACGCGCAATGCCAGACGACGCTTGCAGCCTCGCTCGGCTGGCAGGCTTTTCAGCGGGCCGTGGAACCGAGACTGTCAAAGCCGACGGACGTGCTGCGGCTTTCGCCAACCGGGCGATCGCTACTCGGCACATCAGCGATTGCTTAATCCGGCTGTTTTATGCTGCCGACATCCAATCGGACGTCACCCATGCCGCAGTGGTTCATCGCAACGGTCTTCGGCCTGCTAGCCCTCGCGGCGGTCTGGGGCATATACAGATCGCTGTCCTCGGGCGTCGCCAATGATGGCATTTATCGTTTCGACGTCGATAAAAACCCCTTGGGCTTTGCCTTGGTGATCGCCAGCCGGATCCTCATCATCGCGTTCGCCGTGGCGGTGATCCTGCATGCGCTGGGCCTCATTGGCGACCCGGTGTCGATGCTTCGCTCACTATTCGGCTGAGTTCAGGCTTCGCCGAAGGTCCGGCCGACGGCCCTGGCGACAAAAGCCGGCTCCTCCCAATGCGGATTGTGGCCACACGCGTCGGCTCGCACGAGGACAGCATCAGGAAGCGCGCGGAGCAACGCCTGCTGGTGCGCCTCGCCGAACAGCGGGTCGTACGCGCCGGCTAGGATCAGCGTTTGGGTCCGAACTGTCTGTGCCGCATCGGTCAGGTCGGCCCGGCGGATCTCTTCCAGGATGGCGCGCCAACGCGCCGCAGGCATCGCCGAGGCGTCTTTCGCAAGACCGGCGAGAAAGGGCTGCGGCACGCCGGGCCGGCAGGCATGCCACCAGGCATAGAACGGGTCGGCCGGCGATATCGGGTCATGCAAGGCCTCAACGCCCGCGACCAGCGCATGATCGCGCGAGAAACCAGGCTTCACCGTGCCGGCCATGACCACCAGTCCCCCGACAAGCGCATCATGTCGCGCGGCCAATGCGATGGCCACCATGGCGCCCAGGGAATGGCCGACGACGACGGGCCGGTTGAGCCGCAAACGCCCGATCAGGCCGGCGATATCATCGGCAAATTCGGCGATGCCGAAGCCTTTTCCCGCTTGCGACGCACCGTGGCCGCGCAGGTCGGGCATGATCAGCCGGCGGCCGGCCAGATGCGGCGCAAGAAGCGAAAAGCTGCGGCTGGTGTCGGTGAAGCCGTGCACCAGAAGCAGCGGCGGCTCGGCGCCCGCGATCTCGACATAGGCGATCTCGAGGTCGCCAACATCGACCAATCGCTTGCGGCCGGCCCAGGCGTCCTGTTCGGCCCCAGCGTCGGGCAAGGCATCCAGCGCGGCCGATCTCACAGGCCGAGCTTTTCCTTGACCGCGGCAAGGCCGGGCTTGCCGTCGAAAGTGGTGACGCCGGCGAGCCAGGCATCGAGGCGGCTCTTATTCAGCGTGACCGCCTTCAGCGCCCCATCCTCCGGCTTCATGCCGTCATTGATCAGGTAGCCCATGCCGACATTCTCGAAATCGATGTCGAAGGCGAGATTTTTCAAGAATTGCGCGACGTTCGGGCACTGATCGAGATAGCCCTTGCGCACCTGCGTCGTCACCGTGGCGGCACCGAAATTCGGGCCGAAGAACTTGTCGCCGCCGGTCAGATACTTGAAATCGTACATGGTGTTCATCGGATGCGGCGCCCAACCCTGGAAGACGATGAACTGCTTCTCCTTGATCTCGTAGCCGACCTCGGAGAGCATGCCGGCCTCGCTGGACTCGACCACGTGCCAGCCATCGAGGCCAAAGCTCGGATCGGCGATGGCGTCCATCATCAATTGGTTGGAGCCGGGCTCGATGCCGTACATCTTCTTGCCGAACTTGTCGGCGAACTTGTGCAGGTCGGCAATGTCCTTGACGCCGGCCTCCCAGACATAGGTCGGCACGGCGAAGGTGTATTTGGCGCCGACGAGATTGACGCGCACATTCTCGATCGAGCCATCCTTCTTATAGGGCTCGTAGTAAGTGACCATCGCCGGGTCCCAATAGCCGAGGAACAGGTCGAGATCCCTGTTCTTCATGCCTTCGTAGATGACGTTGATGCCAAGCACCTCGCTTTGCGGCTGATAGCCGAGCGCTTGCAGCAGGACGTTGGCCACGCCCGTGGTGAAGGCAAGATCATTCCAGCCCGGTTCGGCCATGCGGACCGTCCTGCACTCCTCCGCTTCTGCCGCCTGGGCTGCCTGAGACGCCAGCGCCAACGCGGCAAGACACACGCCATTTGCAAGGATGCGCAACATTTTTCGGTTCTCCTCTTGTGACCAATTATCGCCTGATTGACCAATTGGTCTTTTTATTGTCCCACTGGTCAATGATTGATCTGACCGGACGAAAATGTCAACGTGGATTCGCCATGCATGGATCGAACCCGTGAAACTCAAGCGTCTCGGCGACATACGCCGCAAGGAATTGCGGCAGGCAGCCTTCGCCGTGCTGGAGCGCGAAGGCATTGCAGGTGCCACGCTGGAAAAGGTTGCCGCCCACGCAGGCGCCTCCAAGGGCATCGTGCTGCACTACTTCCGCAACAAGCAGGAACTGTTCGAGCATGCCATGCGCGAGGCCAATGCCGTCCTGCGCGACGCGGTGGTCACCCGGCTGCGCCAGGCGCGGACGCCGATGGAGCGCCTCGATGCCGTGATCGACGGCAATTTCGAGGAGCACCTGTTCCGGCCACCGCTATGCCATGCCTGGCTTTCGCTTTGCGCCGAGGTCCCGCGCGACGAGAAGCTGGCGCGCATCCAGAGGGTGCTTCACGCCCGCATGCGCTCGAACCTGTTGTCCGGCCTGCGCGGCCTAGCCCCGCCTGGAGATGCGGACGACATCGCGCTTGGCGTCACCGCGCTGATCGACGGGCTTTGGCTGCGGCTCGGCCTGCAACCGGGCAGCATCTCGCGCGAACAGGCGATCCGCCAGGTCAGGGATCTTGTCGCCGCGCGACTGGCCATGCACCAGCCTGCGGCCGTCGGCGCGTAAACCGGCTGGCTTGCCAGCCGGGCTGAGTTTCATCTCATGGGAACAGGCGCACGGTCAGATCGGCCAGCCGGTTGCGCGCTTGCGGTGCTGGAGACCGGATTTCAGATTGCCGCCGGCGGCGGCGTGATCCCCCAGGAGCTTCGCCCATGCCGCCACCGCTGCGGCGCGGGTCAGGCGGGTCTGTGCGAAGTGCTGCGCCTCCATGGCTATTTCGGCTTCCCTTTTCGGATTGGCGCGCAGCCACTCGATGCGCTCCGCTAGGTCCGACATGTCGCGCGCCACCGGGACATAGTGGCGAAACGGCTCGATATCGTCGAAAAACCATTCGCGCCATGGCCGATCCTGCAGCAGAACCACCCGTTTGGTGTGGAGCAGCATCTTGAGGCGGCCACTGTAGCCGGCGCCCTCGATGTCGATCATGTACCTGTACGTCGCGACCTGCTCCTCCATCGTCCTGAACCTGGTGGAATAGCGATTGACGGCGACGTCGTAGTTCGGCTCGGTGTCGTAGGCCTCCAGCAGGTCTGGCCGGGCTTTTGCGAGATCGACGACCCTTTTGCGGGCTTCGTTCATGCAGCGCCCCGCCCAGAACAATCTGTTGTCGCGCGGCGGCTCTTCCGATGCCACCGCCATCGCTCGTGTCTTCTCATCATAATCGTCGAACTTTGCGTCCGGCCATCCATCGAAAACGAAATCGGGCGCCGCCACCTCGCCATAGCCGTCGGCTTGGGAGAAGGCAAAGCGGGTGCGGAAACGGCGATGCCTTCTGCGGGACGGGGTGTCCCCGAGAAGCATGTAGAAAGGCGGCATGCTGCGGGCGCCAAGCGACGCCAATGCCTCGGCAATCAGCGTCAGGACCTGCACGTGCCGTTCAAGCCAGGCGGCACGGGAGCGCACGATGAGCTTCCCGTCGTCGAGGCGACAGTAGATTTCACCCCGATTGAGCCCGGGCAGAAAGCGCCTGCCGACCTCGACGACATCGACCGGCAAGGGAAGCTTTCGGTTCGCGGTCTCGAGAGTAGCCATTTTCAACAATGCCCTTGCGGGATTCAACAATGCTTCTTGGGAAAGGTATTTCGATAGGAAGCCCGTGGCGCCTCACTTGAAACTGCACGACCGCTCGGTCAAGCCGGCTATCCTGTTCGCCCCTCCGAAGCAAGCCGCAGGGCCGGCGGCGATCGAAGTTCATACCGTGGGATAGGCCGCTGGGTTGACCACTGCCGCGACTATGCAGTGCTCTTGGGCTGGCCAAGGCTGCTTTGGAGCGTTCCCATGAAACTTCGCAACAAGCGCGCGCTGGTGACCGGCGGTTCGGACGGCATCGGCCTTGCGATCGCCGAGGCGTTCCTGCGCGAGGGCGCCGATATGCTGATCGTCGGGCGCGACGCGGGCAAGCTCGAAGCCGCTCGCGACAAGCTGACGGCTACCGGTCCTGTCGGCACGGTCGAGACATTGTCGGCCGATCTTGCCGTCAGCCCCGGCATCGCCGCCGTCGTCGAGCATGTGAATGGCGCCGGCCAGCCGCTCGATATCCTCGTCAACAATGCCGGTGTCGCCTATCTCGTGCCGTTCGAAACCGTCAGCGAGGCGCAATTCCAGCACTCCTTCGCGCTCAATGTGACGGCGGCGTTCTTTCTCACCCAGGGCCTGTTGCAACATTTCGGCGCCGGCGCGTCTGTCATCAACATCTCTTCCTATTTCGCCAACAAGATGATCCCGAAGCGGCCATCCAGCCTCTACTCGCTGTCCAAGGGCGCGCTGAATTCGCTGACCAAGTCGCTTGCCTTCGAACTCGGCCCGCGCGGCATCCGGGTCAACGCCATCGCGCCCGGCACGGTCGACACCGCCATGCGGCGCAAGACCGTCGACAACCTGCCGGCCGAGGCACAGGCGGAGCTGAAGGCCTATGTCGACCGCAGCTATCCGCTGGGCCGCATCGGCCGCCCGGACGATCTGGCTGGCATCGCGGTCTATCTCGCAAGTGACGAGGCCGCGTGGACGAGCGGTGGTATCTTCGCGATCGATGGCGGGTACACGGCGGGATGAGCGCCAGTTGTCGCCCTGCGTGAGACGGACAGGCGCGGCGCGTTGTTGCCTCGGACCGGATAGATCCGATCGTCGGCCAACGGCTGCTTCAGCTGACGAGTGCAGATCCCATCGACAAGAATAAATACTGATCTTTGTTTATATGCTCCATTCCTCATCAATTAACCATCCAGATGGTCGGCTCGCCATATTCCTTATTTCGCCAGCATATCTTTAGTAACTTTTTACATACGCAATGAATATTGCCCCCACATGCCGATGGGGGATGTACATGAATCTTTTGTTTGGATTTTCCGGGCGGATCGGGCGTGGACAATGGTGGTTGGCCCAGTTCGTGGTGCTGGCCCTGTTGGTGGTGACCGTCGCCGCGCTTGTCCACGTCGGAGGTGCATCGGCTGGTCAAAGGCTCAGGGCGCTTCATTCAGACCGGCTAAGTGTCAATCTGGCGCTAATCACCGGCTCCGTCCTTTCGCTCTGGATCAATTTCGCCGCAACGATCAAGCGGTACCATGATCTGGACAAGTCGGGCGTATGGTCCCTGCTGTTGTTCCTCCCCTATATCGGCGGACTATGGGTGCTCGTCGAATGCGGCTTTTTCTCCGGTTCAGGCGGCAACAACGACTATGGTCCGCCATCCGGCACCGATGATTCCAGAAGCGAGCTCAGCACACACATCTCGCGTATGAAGGCCGAGCACTCTGTTCAGCAACAATCGCGATCCACCAGGGTGGGCCAGCAAGCCAGCAGGATCGATCCCGCACCACCGGCGCCGCAAACGAGGCGTCCCACAGGTCCAACCGGATTTGGCCGCCGCGGCCTCTAGGTCGGGAAAGACAGTTTCGCGAACATGCGGGCGCCTGCATACAAAGCGTAATCCCAAGGACCATCTTCAACCGATTTGCATCCTCACCGTCCGCAATCTCCGCTTGATGCGTTTTGTGCAACGCGATACGCCGTTGCCCAAATCGACAGACCGGAGACTTGCCGTGAGCACGCCAAAGACCAGAACCGAAACCGACACGTTCGGTCCCATCGAGGTCGCCGCCGACCGCTATTGGGGCGCGCAGGCGCAGCGTTCCCTGGGCAATTTCAAGATCGGCTGGGAAAAGCAGCCGGTTTCGGTCGTGCGGGCGCTCGGTATCGTCAAGCGGGCGGCAGCGGAAGCCAATATGGAGCTGAAGCGGCTCGATCCCGCCATCGGCAAGGCGATCATCGCGGCCGCGCAGGAGGTTATCGACGGCAAGCTCAACGACCATTTCCCGCTGGTGGTCTGGCAGACCGGCTCGGGCACGCAGTCCAACATGAACGCCAATGAGGTGATCTCGAACCGGGCGATCGAGATGCTGGGCGGCGTCATGGGCTCGAAGAAGCCGGTACACCCCAACGACCACGTCAATATGAGCCAGTCGTCGAACGACACCTATCCGACGGCCATGCACATCGCCTGCGCCGAGCGCATCGTGCACGACCTCCTGCCGGCGCTGAAGCACCTGCACAAGGCGCTGGCCGCCAAGAGCAGGGAGTTCAACCACATCATCAAGATCGGCCGCACCCACACGCAGGATGCCACGCCGCTGACGCTGGGCCAGGAATTCTCGGGCTATGCGGCGCAGGTCGCCTCGTCGATCAAGCGCATCGAGTTGACGCTGCCCGGCCTGCAGGAGCTGGCGCAGGGCGGCACCGCCGTCGGCACCGGCCTCAACGCGCCGGTTGGCTTCGCCGAGCGGGTGGCCGACCGCATCGCCGCCATTACCGGCATCGCCTTCGTCACCGCGCCCAACAAGTTCGAGGCGCTCGCGGCGCACGATTCCATGGTGTTCTCGCACGGCGCCATCAATGCCGCTGCCGCTGCCCTGTTCAAGGTCGCCAACGACATCCGCTTCCTCGGTTCCGGGCCGCGCTCGGGCCTCGGTGAATTGTCGCTGCCGGAAAACGAACCCGGCTCGTCGATCATGCCGGGCAAGGTCAACCCGACGCAGTGCGAAGCGTTGACCCAGGTCTGCGTGCAGGTGTTCGGCAACAATGCCGCCGTCACTTTCGCCGGCAGCCAAGGCCATTTCGAGCTCAACGTCTACAATCCGCTGATGGCCTACAACTTCCTGCAGTCGGTGCAGTTGCTCGCCGACGCTTCGGTCTCCTTCACCGACAATTGCGTCGTCGGCATCGAGGCTCGCGAAGACAACATCAAGGCGGCCCTCGACCGCTCGCTGATGCTGGTGACGGCGCTGGCGCCAACCATCGGCTACGACAATGCCGCCAAGATCGCCAAGACCGCGCACAAAAAGGGCACGACGCTGCGCGAGGAAACGCTGGCCACCGGCCTGGTCAGCGAGGCCGACTATGACCGGCTGGTGCGGCCCGCGGACATGACCCATCCGGGGTGAGGTTTTCGGCGGGAAAATTTACCCCCGTCACCGCGTCATCCGACACGAATTTCGCGCGCGTCGCGCGATCACGGAAACGTATGACCTGTGAACAATGTGTCGCCACACAGGCGGCTTTGGTGAACAGTCGGCATCGTCTATCTGGGTGGTCATTCAACCCACTCGGAGAGCCACCATGTCCACCAACACTTCCGCCGCCGGCGCCGGCACAGCGTCCAATAGTTCTGTCACGATCCTGCTCGGCCGCATCCTGCTCGCGGTCATTTTCCTGCTTTCCGGCTTCGGCAAGCTGGCTGCCATTTCCGGAACCGCTGGCTATTTCGGCGCCCTCGGGCTGCCGTTGCCAACAGTGACGGCCGTCATCGTCGGCCTGATCGAACTGCTCGGCGGGCTCGCCATCCTCGTCGGCTTCCAGACCAGGATCGCCGCCTGGGTGCTCGCGATCTTCACGGTCGCCACCGGCCTTGTCGCCCACACCGGCTGGGCCGACCAGATGCAGATGATCCAGTTTCTCAAGAACCTCGCCATCACCGGCGGCTTCCTGCTGCTGGCTTCGTCGGGCGCCGGCGCCTACTCTATCGACGCCAAGCGCGGCTGAGTTTCCTTGTTCTGACGCAGTTCCCGAGGGAAAGCGCTATGCGCTTTTCCTCGGAGTTGCTCCAAGCCTTCCCTCCCAAGCCTTGAAAATGGAAGCGGCACGGAATTTTTCGCGCCGCTTCTTCGTTGTCTGGAATAGGCGGCTCTCCGGTTTCAGCCGCAGCCTCGCAGGCGTAGACTGCCTGGCCGCCGGCTGAGCCCGATCGTGCGGCGACAAGGGAGATGGGCCATGGCTCGCAACGCATTGCTTCTCGTTTCGCGGCTGCTGTTTGCCGTGCTGTTCGTACCGTCCGGCTTCCAGGCGCTCGCCAACATCGCCGGCACCACCAATTATTTCGCCGGCCTGGGCCTGCCGCTGCCCGCGCTTGCCGCGTGGGGCACGGGCCTGTTCGAGCTGATCGCCGGACTGCTGATCCTCATCGGCTTCCAGACGCGGATCGTGGCGCTGTTGCTTGCCGCCTTCTGCATCGCGGCCGGCTTCATCGGTCATTATGGCCAGGGCGCCGGCGATGCGACGCTCGCCTTCCTGCACCAGCAGATGCTGATGAAGGACATTGCGATCGCGGGCGGCTTCCTGGCGCTGGCCATGGCCGGTGCTGGCGCCTGGTCGGCCGACGGGCGGGGCGCGGTTTGATATCTTCGCTTAACCGCGCCCGAACTGGTCGACCCCCACTCCGTCTCGGCTTCGCCGAGCCACCTCTCCCCGATCGACGGGGTAGAGGAAGGCGCCAAGTTCTTTGGCGTTAACGCTCGTCCAGCAACGCTCCCTTCCTCTCCCTCCGGAGGGGGGGAGAGGTGGCGCTGCGAAGCAGCGACGGAGTGGGGGAAGCCGGTCATCAAACGCGAAACCGCTGGCAAGTGGCGCGATTGAATTGATTCAATATCCGCGTGGGTCCGATAAATCACGCTCTGATGGGCCGTGTTCATTTCACCGACATGCTCGGGCCGCCCTCGACCGCCAGCACCAGCCGACGGTTGGTGATGCGCGCCAGTTGCGCTAGGCGCCCGGCCGGCCGTTCGCCATAGAGGTCGGCCAGGGACGCCGGCAACACCAGCGCCAGCACGCCGTTGGCGCGCTGCTCCCATTTGAGCCTGGGCATGATGCCGGGCATCGAGGCCGTCAGCAGATAGACGACGCGCATCATCGCCGCCAGAACCCGGGCACGTTCCAGATAGCGCGGCGTCGCCAGCGCCTTGATTTCGGGCGCGATGGATTCGTTGAAGATGCCATCGTGGCGATAAGCGTTGGCCAAGGCCAGGAAGGCACGGCCGGGATGGTCCACGCCGAAGAAGGAGGCGTGCGCGATGATGTTGAGCGATTGCCTGCCGCGATACTCCGGATGGGCGCGCCAGCCTATATCGGCCAGCAATGCGGCGGCGTGGCGGTAGCGCGCCTCGTCCTCCGTCTCATCGATGCCGAAGGCGGCAAAGGATTTTGCCGTCCAGTCGACCAGTTCATGCGAATGGGTGAGCGAGCGCGAGCGCAAGCGGGCGAGTTCCTCGGATGCCGAAATCAACGGATCGGCCTTCTGCTCGGCCTCGTCGAGCAGCGAATAGAGAAAGCCTTCGCGCACACCGAGCGCCGAGACGATGATCTTCGACGGCTGCATGGCCGCCATGATCTCCTGCAGGACGATAGAGCCGTAAGGCAGCAGCGAGCGGCGATTTTTCGATACGCCTTCAATGCCCTTGATCTTCTCGATCTCGGCTTTTGCCACCTGCTTGAGAAAGGCCGTCGCGCTCTCGGCGGATATCTCGTAGTGGTGCATGACGCCAAGCGGGTAGTTGGTCATCTCCATGTGCAGCCGGGCGAGGTTTCGCCAGGTGCCGCCGACGGCGTAGAAGGGCCGGCCCTGCCCGCCCTTCAACAGCTTGGCCCGCGCCAGTTCGTCGCGCGCGATCTTCTGCGCCTGGGTAAGCGAGTTCTTGGCCATGTCCTGCAGGCGCAGGCCACCCAGCGGCAGCGTTATGCCATCGCCGATCGCCTCGCCATTGACGTCGACCAGTTCGAGGCTGCCGCCGCCGAGATCGCCGGCGATGCCGTTGGCCGGGTGGAAGCCGGAAATGACACCGAGCGCCGAATAATAGGCCTCCTGGCGACCGCTGATGACACGAATCTCGGTCTTCAGCACCTCTTCGGCGCGGTGGATGAAATCGGGACCATTGATCGCCTCGCGGGCGGCGGCGGTGGCCAAGACATACATGTGCTCGGCGCCGGCCTGGTCGGAGAGCGCACGGAAGCGGCGGAACTCCTCCATCGAGCGCGTCACCGCCTCGGGATCGAGTTTGCCGGTCGAAACGATGCCGCGGCCAAGGCCGGCCAGCATCTTTTCGTTGAACAGCATGGTCGGCGAACGCGCCAGTCCCTCATAGACGACAAGGCGGATCGAATTCGACCCGATGTCGATGATGGACAGCGGTCGGCGGTCCTGCAGCCGGCCCTGGGAATCAGACAGCATCAGCCGGACGCTGCGGCGTTCTTCTTGCGGCGCTTGAACTGCGCGATGCGCTTGGGCGCGTGCGACTTCAGCGCGTCACCCCGTCCCGACAGGCTCGGATTGGTCATGAAATATTCCTGCGCGTTGAACGGTTCCTCGCCCTCCTCCAGCACGACGCGCCGGGAGGTTCCATCAGCCAATACGTCGAAACTTTGCTGATTGTCCATGATGTTGCCGAGCATGATCTGGCCAAGGACCTGTTCATGCACAGTTGGATTGGTGATCGGCACCATGGTCTCGACGCGGCGGTCGAGATTGCGCGGCATGAGATCGGCCGAGGAGATGTAGACGATCGCTTCGTCCGAGGGCAGGCCATGGCCATTGCCGAAGCAATAGATGCGGCTGTGCTCGAGAAACCGGCCGACGATCGACTTCACCCGGATGTTTTCCGAAAGCCCCGGAACCTGAGGCCTGAGGCAACAGATACCGCGCACGACGAGGTCGATCTCGACGCCGGCGCGGCTGGCATCATAGAGCGCATCGATGATGATCGGGTCGACAAGCGCGTTCATCTTCATCCAGATGCGAGCCGGCTTTCCTTCCAGCGCATGGGCGACTTCGGCGGAAATGTGCTTCAGAATGCGGCTTCTCAGCGTGAAGGGCGAGATCGCCAGCCGCATTTCGTCGGTCGGCTCAGCGTAGCCGGTGATGAAATTGAACAGCTGGGCGACGTCGCGGGCGATCGTCGGATCGGTGGTGAAGAAGGACAGGTCAGTATAGATGCGCGCGGTGACCGGATGGTAGTTGCCGGTGCCCAGATGCACGTAGTTGCGCAGTTTGCCGTCTTCGCGGCGCACCACCAGCGACATCTTGGCGTGGGTCTTGAGTTCGAGGAAACCGAACACGACCTGCACGCCGGCGCGCTCCAGATCGCGCGCCCAGCGGATGTTGGCTTCCTCGTCGAAACGGGCCTTGAGCTCGACAAGCGCGGTCACCGACTTGCCGGCCTCGGCCGCATCGACCAGCGCGCGCACGATCGGGCTGTCGTTGGAGGTGCGGTAAAGCGTCTGCTTGATCGCCACCACCTCGGGGTCGGCCATGGCCTGGCGCAGGAACTGCACCACGACGTCGAAGGATTCATAGGGGTGGTGGACGATGATGTCCTTCTCGCGGATGGCGGCAAAACAGTCGCCACCATGCTCGCGGATGCGCTCGGGAAAGCGCGGATTGTAGGGCGTGAACTTCAAATCGTCGCGGGCGACCGCCACGATCTCGGAGATCTGGCTGAGCGCCAACGGGCCGGTGAGCACGCTGATACGGCTCGACGAGACGCCAAGCTCGCCGGCGACGAAGTCGCGCAATTCGCTGGGCATCAGCTTGTCGAATTCGATGCGGATCACCGAACCGCGGCGGCGGCGCTTCAGCGCCGTCTCGAACAGGCGCACCAGATCTTCCGATTCCTCCTCGACCTCGATGTCGCTGTCGCGGATGATGCGGAATGTGCCGGAACCCTTGACCTCATAGCCGGGGAACAGCTTGCCGATATAGAGGCCGACCGCCTCTTCCAGCGGGATGAAGCGGACATGGTGCTTGCGGTCCGGAAGGCGGATGAAGCGCTTCAGCGCCACCGGCAGGCGCAAGAGCGCGCTCATCTCCTCGCCATTCTTGCGATGGCGAAGCTGCAGCGCCATCGAGAAACCGAGATTGGGAATGAACGGGAATGGATGCGCCGGATCGATCGACAACGGGGTCAGCACCGGAAACACCTGGTCCTGGAAATGCTCTTCCAGCCAGGTCTTCTCGTCCTTGGTCAGCGCATCCCGCGTAATGGTCTCGATGCCTTCCTTGTTGAGCAGCACGGTCAGCGCCGATAGGCTCTTCTGCTGGTCTTCCTGCAGCCGCTCGACCTCGCGCAGCAGCTGTTCGAGCTGCTGTTCGGGCGTGCGGCCGTCAGGGCTCTTCAAGAC
This sequence comes from Mesorhizobium opportunistum WSM2075, assembly GCF_000176035.2. Taxonomy (NCBI): domain Bacteria; kingdom Pseudomonadati; phylum Pseudomonadota; class Alphaproteobacteria; order Hyphomicrobiales; family Phyllobacteriaceae; genus Mesorhizobium; species Mesorhizobium opportunistum. The sequence continues at coordinate 5,257,236 of NC_015675.1, forward strand.
GATGCCCTCGCGCACCTGGCCGGCGAGGCCGGCGACGCGGACCATGAAGAACTCGTCGAGATTGGCGGCCGAGATCGACAGGAAGCGGACGCGCTCCAGCAGCGGATGATTGGTGTTCAGCGATTCCTCGAGCACGCGGCGATTGAACTGCAGCCAGGAAAACTCGCGATTGACGAAACGGTCTGGATTGCCGCCCTCCGGGCTTGCCGCCTCGACATTGATGAATTCGCTCTGTACCGGCTTCAGTTCGTTCATTGTTCCTGCTCTTCCCACCAGCTCGGCCGGTTAACCGGCTTAACTTATCCTCTGACAGGCTTTTGCGACAGTTTGATTTCATCGATCTTGCAAAGAGACCTGTTATGATCCAGATGCATGCGAGACTGCGTTAAGGAGACGACGATGGCAGGCGGTTCCATTCCCCATTTCCAGAACGATGCGGGCTTTCCGGCAATCGACATCGGTGTCAAGGAATTCATGTGCACGGGCGCCAACCCGCCTTTCGACCATCCGCATGTGTTTCTCGACATGGGCGACGACAATGAGAAGGTCTGCCCCTATTGCTCGACGCTCTACCGCTATTCGCCGAAGCTGAAGGCCACGGAAACGCTGCCGGCGGGCTGCCTCTACATCGACCAGGCCGCCTGATTCTTCCGCGACGGGCCTGATGGACGACAAGCGGCAAGTCGTCATCGCCGGAGCGGGCGTTGCCGGGCTGACCGCGGCGCTTGCCTTCGCCGAACGCGGCTACCCCGTGCAGGTGTTCGAACAGGCGCAGCGGCTGGAGGCCGTGGGAGCCGGCATCCAGCTTTCCCCCAACGCGACACGCATCCTGCGCCAACTCGGCGTGCTCAAGCGGCTGCTGCCGGCAACGGTGCGGCCTGAGGCCGTGGTGCTGAAGGACGCAAGGACGTTGCGCGAACTGGCGCGTGTACCACTCGGGCAGGCCGCCGAAGAACGCTGGGGGGCGCCTTATCTCGTCGCCCACAGAGCCGACCTGCAGAGCGCGCTGACCGCACACGTTGCCGAAAACCCGAATATTCGTCTGGTCAAGGGTGCGCGCGTCAGCGGCGCTGCCACAGGCGACGATGGTGTGACGGCGACACTGGAGACGGACGGCAAGACCGTCCAGTCACAGGGCTTCCTTCTGGTCGGCGCCGACGGCGTGTGGTCATCCGTGCGCGCGGTTGTCGATCGAGCTCGGGGGGGATCGTCAAGAAGCCGTTTTTCCGGCGAACTGGCCTGGCGCACGACTGTTGCCGCCGACAGCGGCGCCGGGCAAGCCTTTGCCGCGATTGGGGCGGCTGATTGTGTCACGACTTTTCTGCATCCGGGATTCCACATGGTCGCCTATCCCGTCAGCAAGGGCGATGCCTTCAACCTTGTCGCCTTCACCAAAGGCGAGCGCATTGCCGAGGGTTGGTCGGGTCATGCCGATCCCGTCATCCTCGCCAATGCAATGAGCGGCACGGCGGCAGCCCTTGCAAGGCTGGTGGAAATGGCCGGCCCGTGGCTGACTTGGCCGCTCCATACGGTCGACCAGAAGCAGCACTGGACGACACCAACCGGCATCGCCCTGATTGGCGACGCCGCACATGCGATGACCCCATTCGCGGCGCAAGGGGCCGCCATGGCCATCGAAGATGCCGCAACGCTTGCCGGGGTAATCGCCGACTTCCCGGCCGATCCGAAGCAGGGCCTGGCGATCTGGGAAAATCTCAGGCGACCGCGCGTCGAGAAGGTGATCCGGCGCGGCGCGCTCAACCGGCTGGCCTGGCATGCCTGGGGTCCGGTGGCATTGGCTCGCAACCTGGTGCTGGCGACGCGGCCGGCGGAAAAGCTCGCGGCGGATCTGGACTGGCTCTACGGGTGGGAGGAACCGAAGATTATTAGGCGGTAGGACATCGAGACAATAAAGAAACCGATAGGCTGGCGGGGACAGCGCCCCCCTCTGTCCTGCCGGACATCTCCCCCACGAGGGGGGAGATTGGCAGCTTTGGCGCCGGCGTCCTTTTGCAAACGTTGGAGATTAGCGAAAGCCGGAGCCAGATCCGATCTCCCCCTCGTGGGGGAGATGTCCGGCAGGACAGAGGGGGGCGCGAAGGAACGCGACGTTTGCCAATTCGCGAAATGCGCACACTAATTGTACAAGCTCAACGACCACCCAAGCGAAGCCGGCAGCGGGTTCCACCAGCCGGTGCGCAGGCCTGCAGTGCGCAGCGCCGCCGCCGTCCAGGTGTTGCAGCCGACCAGCGCGTTGAAATGGCCGTTCGCCTCGTAGAAGCGGTCGAACCGGGAATAGGCCGCATTCTCGATGACGATTGGGCCGCCAGCCCCCTGCTGAAAGCTGGCTGCGATAAAATCAAGCAAGGCCGCAAAACGGTCCTCGCCGATGTCGAAGCTGGCGACATCGGGATGCGGTTCAACGATATCGCCGGTGACATCGACATGCACGACCGACGCGTCGATGGTCAGTGCTTTCATTACCGGAATGGCCTTGAGCTGCGACCAGGTCGGCGTTTCCAGATAGAAGGCGCGGCCACCCCAGCCAAAGACGATATAGCGCACCTCGGGACTGTCGGCCGGGATGCCAGCCTCGACCAGGAAACGAAAGCGCTGGCGCACGGCATCGTCCACCGGAATGGCGATGTCGGTGTGGATCGGGTTCTTCAGCACCAATATGTGCCGTGTGCCCTCGCCCGCCGCGGCGGCCGGCCACAGCGGCCGCGGCACCAGCGTGCCGAGCGTCGCGGCTAGCGCGGCCGCTATCAACAGCAGACCCAGAAAACGGCCGAGTTTTCTCATGAGGTAGCGACTTTGCGGCTCAGTCGCGTTCCAATGCAAGCGATCCACTCGCTCAAATGCAAGGAAGCCCGGCCGTGGTGCGGCCGGGCCTCCTGAACTTGCGTCGGAGCGCTCAGTGCAGGATCTGCGACAGGAACAGTTTCGTGCGCTCGTGGCGCGGGTGGTCGAAGAACTCGGCCGGCGTGTTCTGCTCGACGATCTGGCCCTGATCCATGAAGATCACCCGGTTGGCGACCTTGCGGGCAAAGCCCATTTCGTGGGTGACGCACAGCATGGTCATGCCTTCTTCGGCCAGGCCAACCATGGTCTCCAGCACTTCCTTGATCATTTCCGGATCGAGCGCCGAGGTCGGCTCGTCGAACAGCATGATGCGCGGGTTCATGCACAGCGAGCGCGCGATCGCCACGCGCTGCTGCTGGCCGCCGGACAGCTGGCCAGGATATTTGTTGGCCTGTTCCGGGATCTTCACGCGCTTGAGGAAGTGCATGGCGATTTCCTCGGCCTGCTTCTTCGGCGTCTTGCGCACCCAGATCGGCGCCAGCGTGCAGTTTTCCAGGATGGTCAGATGCGGGAACAGGTTGAAGTGCTGGAACACCATGCCGACCTCGCGGCGCACCTCGTCGATCTTCTTCAGATCGTTGGTGAGTTCCTTGCCGTCGACGATGATCTTGCCCTTCTGGTGCTCTTCCAGCCGGTTGATGCAGCGGATCATCGTCGATTTGCCGGAGCCGGACGGGCCGCAGATGACGATGCGCTCGCCGCGCATCACCTTCAAATTGATGTCCTTCAGGACATGGAACTCGCCATACCATTTGTGCATGGCGATGATGTCGATGGCGACATCGGTGGTGGAGATATGCATCTTGGCGGCGTTGACCTTGATCTCTTCCGCGCTGACGGCATTTTCGGTGGCCATGACGGGGTCCCCTTGCTTTTTTGTTTAGCGTTTGTGGCCGGTGTCGAGCCGGCGTTCAGTGTACATTGAATAGCGCGACATGCCGAAGCAGAACAGCCAGAACACGAAGGCCGCGAAGACGAGACCGGATTTCGCGGTCTGCGCCGTTGCCCAATTGGCGTCGGAAAAGTTCTGCTTGACGATGCCGAGCAGGTCGAACATCGAGATGATCAGGACCAGGCTGGTGTCCTTGAACATGCCGATGAAGGTGTTGACGATGCCGGGAATGACCAGCTTCAGCGCCTGCGGCAACACGATCAGGCTCATCTTCTGCCAGTAGCCGAGGCCGAGCGAATCGGCGCCTTCATACTGGCCCTTCGGGATCGCCTGCAGCCCGCCACGCACCACCTCGGCCATATAGGCGGCGGCAAACAGCGACACGCCGATCAGCGCCCGCAAATACTTGTCGAAGGTGACGCCGGCCGGCAGGAACAGCGGCAGCATGACGGAGACGAAGAACAGGACGGTGATCAGCGGGATGCCGCGCACGGCTTCGATGAAGATGACGCACAGCATCTTGACGATCGGCATCTTGGAGCGCCGGCCGAGCGCCAGCACTGTGCCCAGCGGCAGCGACACGGCGATGCCGACGAAGGAGAGGCTGAGCGTGATCAGCAGCCCGCCCCAGCGCGAGGTTTCGACATGCGGCAGACCGAACATGCCGCCGACCAGCAGGAAGAAGGAAACGATCGGCAGCACCAGGAAAAGCAGGATGGCGTTCAACCCCTTGCGCGGCACGCGCGGGATCAGCATCGGTATCAGCAGCGCCGCGAACAGGATGGCGACCACGATCGGCCGCCAGCGCTCCTCGACCGGATAGGTGCCGAACATGAACTGGCCGAACTTGGCGTTGACGAAGGCCCAGCAGGCGCCGCTCCAGCCATCCGGCTGAATGCCGCCTTGCGCCACGGTCGCGCAGACGGTGCGATCCGGCCCGGTCCACACGGCATTGATGAACGCCCAGCCGATGACCTGCGGCAGCACCCAGGCGACGATGATGATGCCGAGGATGGTCAGGATGGTGTCGCCGACCGTGCCGACCAGGTTCTTGCGCACCCAGGCCATCGGACCGCTGACGCTTGCCGGCGCCGGCTGCGCCAGAGCCATTTCGGTACGCACCCAGGACATGTCGTGTTCCTGCATGGTCCTACCTCTCCACCAGCGCCATTCTGGCGTTGACCACGTTCATGACGGCCGATGTCACCAGGCTGAGGATGAGATAGGCGATCATCATGATCAGCACGCCTTCGACCGCCTGGCCGGTCTGGTTGAGCACCGTGCCGGCGGTCGCCGTCAGGTCGGGATAGCCGATGGCGATGGCCAGCGAGGAGTTCTTGGTCAGGTTCAGATACTGGCTGGTCAGCGGCGGAATGACGATGCGCATGGCTTGCGGCACCACAACCAGCCGCAGGATCGATCCGGACCGCAAGCCAAGGGCTGCGGCGGCTTCGGTCTGGCCCTTGCTGACGCCCCTGATGCCGGCCCGCACGATCTCGGCGATGAAGGCCGCCGTGTAGCAGGACAGCGCCAGATAGAGCGACAGGAACTCCGGCTTGACCTGAAAGCCGCCGGTCAGGTTGAAGGTCGACTGTTTCGGAAGATCGAAGCTCAGCGGAAAGCCGCTCAGCACATAAGCGAGCAGCGGCAGCCCGACGATCAGCGCCACGGAAGTCCACAACACAGGAAATTGCTGGCCTGTCGCCATCTGCCGCTGACGCGCCTTGCGGGCGACGAACCACGCCATGGCGATGCCGACGACGAGCGCGACCAGGATCAGCCAGGAGCCGTCGCCCCAGACCGGGCGCGGAAAGTAGAAGCCACGCTGGTTGAGGAAGGAGCCGAAGGGCAGGTTGTAGCTGTCACGCGGCGGCGGCAGCACGGCCAGCACGCCCGAATACCAGAAGAAGATGACCAGCAGCGGCGGGATGTTGCGGAATATCTCGACATAGACGGTGCAGATCTTCTGGATCAGCCAGTTCTGCGACAAACGGCCGATGCCGATGACGAAGCCGATGATGGTGGCGGTGATGATGCCGGCGACGGCGACGATGATGGTGTTGATCAGGCCGACGACGATGGCGCGGCCATAGGTCGAGTCCGACGTATAGGCGATCGGCGTGTCCGAGATGTCGAAACCGGCGCGTCCCCTAAGGAAGCCGAAGCCGGAGGCGATGTGCAGGCGCTGCAGATTGTCGATGACGTTCTGCACGATCCACCAGACAGAGCCGAACAGCACGATGACGACCAGCGTCTGGAAGAAGAGACTGCGGACTTTCGGATCATTGACGAACGAAGCCCGGCTTGGCTCCTCGCGAAGGATTTCCTGCGATGCCATGCGACCATCCCCTGGAAAGAGAAACCGGGAGGCAGACGATCTGCCTCCCGGATCACATTTCGGTCAGCGGATCGGCGGAGCGTATTGCAGGCCGCCCTTGGTCCACAACGCGTTGATGCCACGGGCGATCTTGAGCGGGCTGCCCGAGCCGACATTGCGGTCGAACATTTCGCCGTAATTGCCGACGGCCTTGACGATGTTGACGACCCAATCGTTGGAGACACCGAGATCGGTGCCGATCTTGGTGTCGGCTTCCTGGCCGAGCACGCGCTTGATCTCCGGACTGGCGGAATTCTTCATCTCATCGACATTGGCCTTGGTGATGCCGAGTTCCTCGGCGTCGAGCAGCGCGAAATAAGTCCACTTGACGATGTGGTACCACTGGTCGTCGCCCTGGCGCACCGCCGGTCCGAGCGGCTCCTTGGAGATGATCTCGGGCAGCACGACGTGATCCGCCGGCGAGCCGAGGGTCAGGCGGATGCCGTAGAGACCCGACTGGTCGGTGGTGTAGACGTCGCAGCGGCCGGCGTCATAGGCGGCATTGACCTCTTCGAGCTTCTCGAAGACAACCGGGTTGTACTCCATCTTGTTCGCCTTGAAGTAGTCGGCGAGGTTGAGCTCGGTGGTGGTGCCGCTCTGCACGCAGACTGCGGCGCCCGAAAGCTGGAGGGCCGAATTGACGCCCGGCAGCTTCTTGGCGTTGATCATGAAGCCCTGGCCGTCATAATAGGTGACGCCGATGAAATTCAGGCCAAGTGCCGTGTCGCGGTTGATGGTCCAGGTGGTGTTGCGCGACAGGATGTCGACTTCGCCGGACTGCAGGGCGGTGAAGCGCTCCTTGGCGCTGAGCGGCGTGAACTTGACCTTGGTGCCGTCACCGAAGACGGCGGCTGCGACAGCGCGGCAGAAATCCGCATCGATGCCTTGCCAGTCACCCTTGTCGTCCGGCGCCGAGAAGCCGGCGAGGCCTGTCGAGACGCCGCACTGGATGAAGCCTTTCGCCTTGACCGTATCGAGCGTGGTAGCCGATGCGGCCGACGCCATCAATCCAAGAGCAGCGGCACCAAGAATGCCGATAGCAATGTGTTTCATGACCCACAGACCCTTTTCTGTTTTCAGGCAAAACCTGATCTTTTTTCCGTGTGAACGCAGCTCCCATTCCGGCCCATTCCCGGAACCCCGCATCGTAAACCGACGCGCTGCCTCCCATTCACGGACAGCATCGAAGGCGATAATTCCCGTGAGGTCAAGGGAAATGACTGATTTCCAACGTGTTTGAAAATCGATTGCCCCGAATGCCTGAATTGCGGACAAGAGCGCCCGCGATTTAGTCATGAGCGCAAATAAAGTCGGCATGATCAGCCTTACGTAAAGTGAGGTTCCCGGTCGGAATCCGTCCTTGCCCGTTACTCCGCGTTACTGGCGTCCCGCCGCGATCGACTGACATCATCAGTCTCCGGACAGACACGATCCGTCTCGGAGCAGACACGGCCGCGGCGTTCGCGGGCGAGGATGCGAAGCTGTTCAGAATGCTCCGACGATGAACCAGACGCCGATTGCGGCCATCAGCACGCCCGTAATGCGCGGCACCAATTGCCCGGTGGGGATGATCTTCTCAAGCAGGACGAGTGCGGCGATGCCGGCGATCCACAGCACGTTCATGACGCCGCCAACGAACAGCAGGGCCATCAGCGCCCAGCAGCAGCCGAGGCAATAGGCGCCGTGTTCGATGCCGAGCCGAAGCGCGCCGAACGGAGCGGGACGGAACCCGCCATGGCTGGCCAGGAACGCGATCGGCGCCTGGCATTGCCGCAGGCAGACGCCCTTCATCGGCGTCCATTGATAAAGGCCGGCCGCGATCAGGACGAGACCGCCGAGGATCGCGCTGTCGGTCGCCATCGAAGGGCTGAGCAAGGCAAGGCCGGCGAGCAGCCATTGCGCGGCGGTCGCCACCAGGCTGAAGACGACCCAGACCGCGAGATAACCGGCAAAAAACCATCCCGTCGAGGCAATGGGCCGGCCGTCGGCCCGCGCCTTGCGTCCGACGCCGGCATAGAGCAGCAGCATCGGCGCCACCGAAGGCGTCATCATGCCGACCATCATCACCGTCCACATCGTGAAGATGAAAGCGAAATCCGCCGCTGCCCAGGCCCGGAAAACGGGCGCCGCGGTGGCGCCCATGTCCATGCCGGCGATGTCCATGCCGGCCATGTTCATGCCGGCCATGTTCGACATGTCCATTTCGGCCATGCCGCCGCCCGCGCCGGCCGGCGCGGGCGAACCGGGGGTGACCATGCCGGCGGCGAGCCACAGCACATAGGCCCAGGCGAGCACGGCGATCACGACGAGCGCAGCCGTCACGACCGCGCGGTCGCGCCGCAGCGCCGCCTCGAGGGCCGTGTCGCTCATGATCAGCTCAATGCACGATGCCGCTTTGCGTGAGATGCAGATTGGCAAAGTGGCTATGGGTATCGGCCAGTTCGAACGCGATCGGACCGGTCGCCTTGGTCCAGCCGCGCCCGATTTCGGCCAGTGCGTATTCGAAACCGCGCGGAAGGTCTATGCGCGCCCGATGCTCGGCGCCGGTGATGGGATTCTTGATCGGCTCGCCATGGCCCTCGGTGATGCCGGGCACGTGCAGATGGCCTGTCCTTGCATCGACGTCGACTTTGAAGTCGATGGCGGCGAAGATCGGGTCATGCAGCGTTTCCAGCGTGGTCGAGAAAACCTGGAATATGGTCGCGCCGGGCTCGGTGTCCTCGCCGCCGAGAATGCGAAGCAGGGCTACGCGCTGCGCCTCGCTCGCCCGTTCGTCGATGACCACCGCGGCCTCGCCGCCGCCTTCATGAATCGCGCCAGGCCAACGAAACACACCCGCAAAGCGCAGGCCATCGAGCCTGGTATCGCCATGATAGCCGCTTTCGACTTCCATGCCGACCACAGCCTGGCAGAAACCATATGTCGGCAAGGCGTTGAATTGGCATGGGCAGCCATAGGCGCAGTTGCAATTGACGAATTCACGCGCCTTTAACATCCACTTGACGTTGGGCATAACGATCCCTCCCATTGTTGTTCGGCGGGAGCGAGAAGCGGTGATGCGGATGCCCAATTTGCCAGTGCGTTAGCCGCTGCCGGGATTGAACATCCGGTAAGATTGGCCCGCCTATTTGTATTAGACATCCACCATATACCTTTTGCAGCGGCTTACAATATCCGGCGGCCAGATCGCACCCGGCAAAGCTGTCCTCGAATTGGCATATCCGAAGTCCGTCCCGTGGCGGCGGCTGGCTGTTGCACGGCCCATGGCGCCGCACTATGCCTAGCGCCTTGTCAAACGAGGCGACCAAGAATGGTGAATGACGGCAGCGGGCCAGGCAAGGTGGGCATCAACACGCGGCTTGCCCATTCGGGCAACAACCCGCACGACTATTTCGGCTTCGTCAATCCGCCGGTGGTGCATGCCTCGACCGTGCTGTTTCCCAATGCCGCCGCGATGGCGGCGCGCAGCCAGAAATACACTTACGGCACGCGCGGCACGCCGACGACGGACGCCCTTGCCCACGCCATCGACGCGCTGGAAGGCTCGGCCGGCACGATCGTGGTGCCGTCGGGGCTTGCGGCGGTGACCATACCGCTGCTCGCCTTCGTATCGGCCGGCGATCACCTGCTGATCGTCGATTCCGTCTACCACCCGACCCGCAATTTCGCCGACACGATGCTGAAGCGGCTGGGAGTCGAGGTCGAGTATTACGACCCCCATATCGGCGCGGGCATCGCCGCCCTGATCAAGCCCAACACCAAGGTGGTGTTCACGGAATCGCCGGCCTCCAACACGTTCGAGGTGCAGGACATTCCGGCCATCGCCACCGCCGCGCATGCGGCCGGCGCGATCGTGATGATGGACAACACCTGGGCGACGCCGCTCTACTTCCGTCCGCTCGACCATGGCGTCGACATCTCCATCCATGCGGCGACGAAATATCCGGCCGGTCATTCCGATGTGCTGCTCGGCACGGTCTCGGCCAATGAGCGTTGCTGGAAGCAGCTCTATGAGAGCTTTTGCACGCTTGGCTGCTGTGCTGGACCCGACGATGTCTACCAAGTGCTGCGCGGCCTGCGCACCATGGGCGTGCGGCTGGAGCATCATCAGCGCAGCGCGCTCGCCATCGCGTCGTGGCTCGAGGGCCAGCCGGGCGTGGCGCGCGTTCTCCACCCTGCCCTCCCCAGCCACCCTGATCATGGCCTGTGGAAGCGCGACTTCTGCGGTTCCAGCGGCATCTTCTCCATCGTGCTTGCCGGCGGCGGCCAGAAACAGCAGCACGCCTTCCTCGACGCGTTGCGGATCTTTGGGCTCGGCTATTCCTGGGGCGGCTACGAGAGCCTCGCCGTGCCGGTCTGGCTCGGCGATCGCGTCGTTGCAAAAGCTGCCTATGAAGGCCCGTTGATCCGCCTGCAGATCGGCCTCGAGGATGTCGACGATCTGAAGGCGGATATCCAGCGTGGTCTGGCCGCCGCGGCTGCCGCCTGACCGCGCGTACGGGCCGGCTGCCGAGCAGAATCAGAAAACGACCGCAAAGCATTGACGCTGATGACAAAGCGCGAGCCGCTCGCAGCATCCCAGCGCCGTGTGGCACGCAATATTATTCTCCCGGGCCGCGGCTTTCCGGATTTGTTTGACTTTCAAATCCGTGGGTTCGGCTTCATTGCGTGCTGCACGGCATTTTAGCCAATCCATTCGTCACCAAGCCGATCCCTCCACCACAAAGTTGCCATGGCCTTTCGTCTTTTTGTTCCCATCCTCGCCGGCGCGACGCTGCGTGAACGTCTGTTGGCGTGCATCGGAGCGACGATCGGCATCGCTCTGACCGGCGCGATCAGCGGACTGGCGATGGGCGGCGGCCCGCATGTGGCCCTGCTGGTGGCGCCGATGGGCGCCTCCGCCGTGCTTCTCTTCGCCGTGCCCGCGAGCCCTCTGGCGCAGCCCTGGTCGATCATCGGCGGCAATTCCATATCCGCGCTGGTGGGCGTGACAGTCATGCATTTCGTCCATGATCCGATATTTGCATCCGGCCTCGCGGTGGCGCTCGCCATCGCGGCGATGTCGTTCACGCGCTGCCTGCATCCGCCGGGTGGTGCCGCGGCGTTGACGGCGGTGCTCGGCGGGCCGGCCGTCGTCAGCGCGGGCTTCCTGTTTCCCTTCGTGCCGGTGGCGCTGAATTCGATCATCCTGGTCACGCTCGGCTACCTCTTCCACAGGCTGGCACGGCGCAACTATCCGCATGTCGCCGTGCCCGCCGCCAACAGCCACGGCACCGCCGATCCGCCTGCGGGGCAGCGCGTCGGCTTCCGGCCCGAGGATGTCGATGCGGCGCTGACCACACTCGACGAAACCTTCGACATCGACCGCGACGACCTTGAACGGCTGTTGAGACAAGTCGAACTGCAGGCGATGGTGCGGTCGCACCGGACGCTGCTTTGCCAGGACATTATGTCGCGTGACGTGGTTTCAGTGCCCGAGCAAGCCACGGTCGATGAGGCACGCCAGCAGCTGCTCGATCACAACATCCGCACCTTGCCGGTGGTCGACGCCGAAGCAAGGCTGGTCGGCGCCGTCGGCCTGCGCGAGCTGACGAAGGCCGTCGATATGGTGAAGGGTGTGATGTCCAGGGCCGGCACCGCCTCGCCCAATACGCCGGCGATGAGCCTGCTTCCCGTGCTGACCGACGGCCGCAGCCACGCCGTGGTCATCGTCGACGGTGAGCGGCGCATTCTCGGCCTGATCACGCAGACCGACCTTCTGGCGGCGGCCGCACGCGTGCAGACGGCTGACAAGGGATTGGCGGCGGCCTAAAAAAGCGAAGTCGGATCGCCGAAACCCGGGAACCTTTTTGCGGCAGGCGTATCCAACGTGCAGTCAAGTGCCTGTTCGGGCCTTGTTCGGGAGATCCGGTCGCGATGAGCAAGCTCGCAATGCCCGCCACACCCGCAGTGGCCCAAAACCCTTCCGGCGACATGCTGCTCGTGCAGCGAGCGCTGGCGCGCGAGGCGAACGCCTTCCGCGCCATCATCAAGACGCACAACCAGCGGCTCTTCCGCATCGCGCGCGGCGTGGTGCGCAACGACGCCGAGGCCGAGGACATCGTCCAGGAGGCTTATGTCCACGCTTTCGCCAGCCTGGCGGCATTCCGTGGCGAGTCCTCGCTCGCCACCTGGCTGTCGCGCATCGTCATCAACGAAGCGCTGGGCCGCCTGCGCAAGAGGCGTCGCATTGTGGCGATGCCTGAAAATCCGGAAGCGCGGATCATCCGCTTTCCCCTCAATCCCAGCGACGATCCGGAGCGGACGATGGCGCAGCGGCAGATTCTCGCACTTGTCGAACGGGCTACCGACAGCCTGCCCGACATCTACCGCATGGTCTTCGTCGCCCGCGTCATCGAGGGCCTGAGCATGGAGGAGACCGCCGACCTGCTCGGTCTGCGGCCGGAGACGGTCAAGACGAGGCTGCACCGGGCGCGTGCCCTGTTGCGCAAGGCGCTGGACGACGAGATCGGCCCTGTGCTGCTCGACGCCTTCCCCTTCGCCGGCCGGCGCTGCGAGCGGCTGACCCAGGCGGTGATGGGAAGGCTGGGCTTCGAATGATCCTGTCCTGATTTTCCGGGAACGTTTCTCCAGCTTCCGCATCCAATCAGCGTCAACTGAAAAATGTGAGCCCGGCGCCTCCTCGCGACCGGGCAAGGAGGATGCCATGTTCACCCGATACACCGCCGCCCTTGCCGCCTTGCTTCTCGTCGGCGCCGCCCCGTTCGCACAGGCCGCCGACAAGCCGACCGACCCGCAGATCGCTCATATCGCCTATACGGCCGGCGTCCTCGACATCGAGGCCGCCAAGCAAGCGATCAAGAAATCGAAGAACAAGGAGGTTCTCGATTTCGCCAAGGACATGGAGCGCGACCACGAAGCGGTAAACAAGCAGGCGCTCGACCTGGTCAAGAAGCTCAAGGTGAAGCCCGAAGACAACGCCACCAGCCAGGCGCTGACGAAGGCGGCGAAAGAGGAGCGCGCCAAGCTCGCCAAGCTGAAAGGCGCGGCCTTCGACAAGGCTTATGTCGACAACGAGGTCGCCTACCACAAGCAGGTCAACGGCGCGCTCGAAACCCTGCTCATTCCCTCGGCCAGCAATGCCGAGTTGAAGGGCCTGCTGGAGACTGGCCTGAAGATCTTTCAAGGCCATGAGCAGCATGCCGAACACGTCGCCGGCATGCTGAAATGAAAGCGGGAGCTTCAAATCGCTTGCCATGGCTGGCCACGCTGGCGCTGGTCCTTGCGGCGGCGCCGGCGGCGGGTGCGACCATCCAGGTCACCATCGACAAGCTGGTCTTTTCGCCTGATGCCGTCGAGGCGAAGGTCGGCGACACGATCGAGTGGGTGAACAAGGACGTGATCGCCCACACAGCCACAGTGAAGGGCGGCTGGGAGGTGATGATCCAGCCACGGAAATCAGCAAGCCTGACATTGAAGGCGGCGGGAACGCTCGACTATTTCTGCCGCTTCCATCCCAACATGAAGGGCCATCTCGACGTATCGCCCTAATCTCTGGCCCGGTTGAGCTGCGGCGAGGTACTGCCGCGCTGCAGCTCAACCGGGCCGCCGAACATTGTTCGGGCTAGATGCGGGAACAAGGACTGACTGGCTTGGAGCGTAGCTGCCAACCATGATATCGCAACGCCAGGAGGCGGCGATGCGTGTCATTTTCCGATGTGATCCAATGTTGGCCGAACATTTGCCGCGCCCAATGCCGGCGCGAGGCGCTCTGCCGGATTGGCTGCGCGCTATGCCTGCCACCGCATATTCGGCAATCCATGGCCGCGACATTCGTACGCTCAAGCAGTGCCCGCCGGTGGTCGACGCGATGACCTATGGCTTCATGGTCTTGCTGCCTTGCGACGTCGTTGTCGACAAGGGGGCGTTTTCCTGGAATTGGAAGATCCCGGATCCGGTTACCAAGAACCACCCCAGAGCTCCGCTGAGTTTCCACACGCCGGGTCAGCTCGCCGGCAGCCCGTTTGCGAACCCAGGCCAGGCCGCCCTCAAATTCAACAGCTTCTGGACCATTGAAGTCGAGGATGGCTGGTCGCTGTTCGCGACTCATCCGGTCAATCGCGACGATCTGCCCTTCAGGCTGGTGACGGGTCTGGTGGATTGCGACCGGTTCAGCGATGGCGGCATCAATTTCCCGGCGGTCTGGACGGAGCCCGAATTCTCGGGCGTGCTCCCGAAAGGAACTCCTGTCGCGCAATGCTTTGCGGTTCCGCGGGCCGCGCCGCAGCTCGAATACGAGGTGTTCGACGAGAAACGCCAAGCCGCCTTTACGCAGACGGTCGCCGATGTCCTGTCAACGCCCGGTGTCTACCGCAAACGGTTTCGCGCCAGGCGGGGGCGCTCCACCTGCGAGTGAGCGACGCAGCGCCTCCTCATCGAGCCACAACCGGCCGCTTGGCGCCGACGTAAGTGCCATGGCGATCACTCCAAAGGTAGATGGGCTCAAACCATAGGCCAATGAATAGGCTGCCATGGCCCCGTCGAGATCGCCGGTTTCCTGCAGGACGACGCCCAGATTGACAGCAGCCTCCGGTGCGTCCGGGCTCATCTCAAGCACCCGTCGATAGGCCTGTGCGGCGCTGCCAAACTTGCGCAAGTCCTGACGCACCAACCCGAGATCGAACCAGGCAGTTGGATGCCCGCCGCCTGCTACGGCGCGTTCAAGCAGAGCTTCCGCCTCCAGAGACGCACCGCGTTCCCACGCCAGGCGCCCGAGGCGAGCCGCTGCCTCCTCGGATTTCGGATCCTGTTGCAAGACAAGTGTCCAAGACACGCCCGCCGCCGAACTATCACCTGCCTGATCCAGGGTGCGTGCCCGCTCGACGAGTATTTCCGCATGCGACGAGAGCCTTGCAGCGCGCTCCAATTGCCGCAGCGCCGCTTCAAACCGGCCTTCGGCCCGGGCAATCCTGCATGCCAGGATCAAGGCCGGCACATTGTCCGGGCGAGCGGCAAGACTGGCTTCGATGCGTGCACGAGCCTCGAGCAGGTCTGCCTTCGCGAACAATACAGCCGCCAGGAGATGGCAAAGCGCCGGATCTCCCGGGTGCTGCGTCAGGCCCAATTCACACAGCTCCAGCGCCTGGTCGTGATTGCCGGAATTGAAGGCGGCCACAGCCCGCCGGATCAGATTGCCGATGTCTCCTTGACCTTTGCTGGTCACTCGATTGAAGCTCCCCTCTAGAACCCAAACGCCAGCCAAGCGGTGCCGGCGACGAGCGTGATCAGCGTCAGCGGCAAGCCGACCTTGAAGAAGGCACCGAAGGACAACGGGTTGCCGGTGACCCGCGCGTGCTCGGCAACGATCAGGTTGGCGACCGAGCCGAGCAAAGTGAAATTGCCGGCGAGCGTCGAACTCATGGCGACGACCAGCCAGGCACGCTGCGGATTCTCCAGGCCGGGTATGAACGGCCTCAACGCCAGCACCGCCGGAACATTGCTCATGATGTTGGAGAGCACCGCGGTGAAGCCGGACAGCCGCCAGACGTCGTCCAGGCCGAGATCCTTGGCCGAGGCGATGATGTCGGGTGTCAGCAGCGTCTTTTCGGCGCCGGCAACCACGACGAACAGTCCGGCGAACATGAACAGCAGCGGCCCGTCGATTTCGCGGTAGATGCGTTCAGGCTTGATGGCGCGGGTGAGCAGGAGAATGGCGCCGCCGACCAGCGCCGCCTTGGCCACGGGAACGCCGGCGAAGAAGGCGATCGCCAGCCCGATGCATACGATCACCGCCTTCAGCACTTGCCCGCGATGCATGCGGCCGCGCGAGACATGCGGCGTCAATTCGGCGGTGCGGGTGAATTCGGCCCGGTAGACGATGCGCACGATGACGATGACCGCGACGAGGCCGAACAGCGCGACCGGCGCCAGCGCCGCCGAAAAGGCCGGATAGGAAATGCCCGACAGCGCGCCGATGACCATGTTTTGCGGATTACCGGTGATGGTGGCGACGCTGCCGCAGTTCGATGCCGTGGCGGTGGCGATCAGATAAGGGACCGGGTTGCGGTTGATGACGCGGGTGACGTGGACGACGATCGGCGCCATGACCAGGCAGATGGCGTCGTTGACCAGGAAGGCCGACAGCACGCCGGTTAGAAGCGTCACCATCACCAGGAGCATGAACGGTGCGTGCGCGTGCTCGATGGCGATGGCGCCAAGGCCGCGAAAAGCGCCCGATACCTTCAGATGAGCCACCACGATCATCATGCCGAGCAGAAGCGTGATGGTGTCGAAATTGATGGCCCGATAGGCATCCTCCATGCTGAGGGCGCCAATGGCGATCATCGCGGCGCCGCCCAGCAGTGCGATCCCCGCGCGGTCGAGACGCAGGCCAGGGATGCGGCCGATAGCGACACCGGCATAGGTGAGGACCAGGATCAGCAGCGCCGCGGCACCCATCAATGTCATCGGTGGAAGTCCTGCTCGATCTGTTGGCGCGCCGAAGGGTGCCTGGGAAGGCCAGATGGCGTGGTGCCGCTAACGCCGGTAGAAATCAAGCTGTTGCCGCAATGCCTGCGGTGAAAACAGCTGTTCGACGGTCTGCCTCGCCTTCTTGCCCACGGTTACTCGCCGCGCCGGATCGGCCTTGAGCTCGGCCAGGATGCCGGCTGCCTGCTGCGTGGTTTCGAACAGAAAGCCGTTTTCGCCGTGCCTGATGTGGTCGGCATAGCCGCCATGCACATGACAGACCACGGGCAAACCGCAAGCCATCGCCTCGAACACGACGCGGCCGAACGTCTCCACATGCGAACCGGTGCGGTAGTAGAACACGTCGAGCGTCGGCAGGAACTGTTCGGCGGCAAATTGGCCCTGCGGCAGGAGTTCGAGCAGCGGATGCGGCGCGAGCCTGTCCCTGAGCAGCATGCCGCCTTGAATCCGCACCGCGACGCCATCGGCCAGCAATGCCTCGTAAAGCGCCGCATCGTCGGCGTGATGCTTGTCCGCCGTGTCGCGGCTCAGCCGGCCAACCGTGAACGGACCGTCCGGCCTTCCCTGCCGTGGCGCGAAACGGTCGATATCGATCGGCGACGGATGAACCACGCCCTCGACCCGCAACAGTCGCTTTTGAAAGTCGGATATCAAAACCAGTTCGGCGTCGGGCCAGCCAAGCAGGCGCGGCATGCGCGTCGTCAGCGCGATGATCTTCGGGTGAAAGGTGTTGAAGACATAGATCAGCCGGCGCGGCCTCGGGATCAGGTAGGGCCATAGCTTGTTGCGCCAATGCGCGCCGAGGAAGACATAGGTGCCACCGTCCGGCACGTTGCGCGTTGCCGGCGAGACGGGGCGAATCGGGAATTGGCGCATCAGCTCGTCCGATACGCGCGAGGAGGTTGCCCACAGCCGCACCGGCACATCGGCGCTCAACAGTCGGTACAGGTCCAGCGTTTCGCGTTCACTGCCGCCAAACGGGTTCTGAAAACCGTTGAACAAATGGATCATGATCGCTGCGCTTACCTGGCCTTGCTCGGAGGAAGCATAGCGGTGAGAGAGCGTCAAGGAAGCCGCCCGCGTAGCCTCCAGCCACTTGCAAGGCGGTGGTCAATGCATGGTGGCGGCGCTGGGTTCCGGTGCGGCCTGCGCCGGATCGAAGCTGACCTGATCGCGGCCATTCGATTTGGCGGCATAGAGCCGTCTGTCGGCGGCGGAGAATATCGCCTCGTAGGTGGTCGGCCCGTTGAAGCTGGTGCCGCCAATGCTGACGGAAAGCGGACAGGAGCGGCCACCGGGCGAAAAGTCCATCTCGCTGATGCGCCGGCGGATGCTTTCGGCAACCAGCCAAGATTGCGAGGGATCGACACCAGGCAGAAACACGCCAAACTCCTCGCCGCCGATGCGGCCGACGATATCGCTGCCGCGCAACTGTGCCTTGATCGTCTGCGCTATCAGCTTGAGCGCCTGGTCGCCGCAGTCATGGCCGAGGCGGTCGTTGATCGACTTGAAGTGGTCGGCGTCGATGATCAGCAGCGCGCCGGAACGGGTCAGCTCCTGTTTGCGGGTCTGCTCGAGATAGGCTTCGACCAGCATCGAGAAGGCGCCTCGGTTCAACACCGCCGTCAGGCTGTCCGTCGCCGCGATGACGCTGAGATCGCGCTGGGCTATGGCCAGTTGCCGGATCTTCCACATGAGAAAAAACAGGAACGAGCCGCCCAGCACCAGGGGAAGCATCAGGTCGGTCAGCTGCGCACGCCAGACGGCCTCGGTCGAAAGATAGGGGAAATTGAACGAATCGACGAAAAACGCCACAGCGATAAAGAACGCCGTTCCGGCGGCAGTGACAGCGACCACCCTGCCCCAGCTGGTCGGCGACAGGTCGAGCTTCATCCCGTTTCACTCCGTTAGCCGCCTCTACTATGACGTGCCAACGCAAACAAAATGATAAGATGTTCGTTTCAATTCGAGATCGGTTGAGCGGGAGCCGGAGCACGCTTGCCTCAATGGGCGGCAGTGCTCCGGCGGCGGAAGCGAATTCACCGAACTTCGCGCGGATGCGGGAAAATCCTGAATGTCAGCGGTTGGGTGACGGTCCACCCGCCTCGACAACGAAGGATGCCGCGATCAGGTCGTCGGCATCCAGTCGCAGCGAACCGTCGCCCGCCCCCATGATGGCGGCGACCTTGTGAAAGGTCCTCATCTCATGGTCGGAAATTTCGGCATCCTGCATTCTGGCCTTGAGTTCGGCGATACGCCGCCCCAAAGCAGGGGACGTTCCAATTTCACGTTTCGACATGGCCTGCTTCTCCTCCCCCAACCCGCACCTATTTTGCCCCGCCCGATTCGCTGGTCCTCACATTGCCTTTTTATCAGGCACCGCGAATACAAGGCCCCGAACGCGCGGTGTGTGGTAAGGTTCCAGGCCCGAAAGATCACGAAATAATTCCGGGACGATGATGCTGAGCGGCCGGAAGCCGACTGCACGCATACTGATCTTGTCGCACTTTTGTTTGCTCGGATTGCGAACTCGGCGGACTGCGGTCCCGCACCCAAAATGGGCGGGCGCCCAGCCAGGGGATCCGCCCAGCGGACAATCAAGTCCGCCGCGTAGCTCGCTTCCTCCAGGAAACCTCACTCGTGGTGCTGCACTATATAGCTCGTGCTGACGGCGTTGCTCCCAATGCCTCGGGTCACCACAACCGTCGTATATCCGGCAGGCAGCGAACCGGTGACGGTCTGGTCGACAAGACGGCATCGACCGACTAATTCTCCGCTAGGCGTGGCCCCGAGCCTGTCGGCCAATGAGGCACGGCATTTCTCAAGCGAGGCATAGCGTGTCTCAGGCGCCCAGTTGACCGGTTTGCAGACAGACGCATGGCCTGGGCTGCACGAAAGCAAAACCATCACCGCTGCGGTTGCTGGATCCATTCCCGAGGCTCCCATGTC
Organism: Mesorhizobium opportunistum WSM2075; assembly: GCF_000176035.2. Lineage (NCBI taxonomy): Bacteria > Pseudomonadati > Pseudomonadota > Alphaproteobacteria > Hyphomicrobiales > Phyllobacteriaceae > Mesorhizobium > Mesorhizobium opportunistum. The sequence goes on from NC_015675.1 coordinate 5,276,804, forward strand.
GGACGAGCCTAAACGCGGGTCGGAAATCTTTGTTTCGCAGCCACTAAAATATTGTGCCGCCGGTGATGCTCCTCCTCAAACCTTGGCGCGCGGAATTGCCAATAGGGTTCTGGCGCTGCTTGCGCGGGCCGATCGCCGGTCCCAAAGCTTCGGCGGCCCGCGGCTTGCTGGCGGGCTTATCTCGCTGATATCAATTCCGCCAATTCAGCGTGTGGCTGGCGACAGCTCAGATGCCAAACGCACGCTCGCGCCTGAGAAGACCACGAAGGCAAACACCAGCACGGCAGCGGCCACGATCAGCGAGCCGGCGGCGACGACCGGCTCGATCGCCGTATAGCCGCCGTGTAGCATCAGATACAGGGCTGGCAGCATGATTACCAAGCCGATCGTATAGAGGCCGAAGTGGATCATTGCGATCCTACGAGCTGCCTTTGCGGGATTGAGGGCGTAGTAGCCGCCGAATATCGCGCTTGTGACCCATCCGAGCAGATTGATATGTGCATGGGCCGGAAAAGCACCGTGGTCGCCCGAGATCGCCATCTGCAAACCGGCGCCTATTCCCAAAATGAGCCACACGACGGCGGTCTTGAAGAAAAGATCTGAAACTCTAGGCATGACACTCCTCCCAAAATGCCGATTTCAAAGCACTTCGATATTAGGTCTTCCTAAAATGAAAACGCAATCAAAATCAAAACCGTCCACAGAACCCTCTCGGGCCAAGTGTTACCCATGTCTTCGGTATAAACCGTAACCCATGCGTCCGGGCCGTACACTTAAAAGATTGGCGATCCCGACAGGATTCGAACCTGTGACCATCGGCTTAGAAGGCCGGTGCTCTATCCAGCTGAGCTACGGGACCGCTGGCCGACCCGGGGGCCGGTAGATATTGCCTCTGGCGCCCGTTTGGGCGCGCGTTCAATGCGTCCAGGGCGTCCTGCGGTCATAACGGAAATTCTCCGCATAGGAAATCTGGCGGCGCTTAGCCTCTTTCGGCTCCTCGACGCGGAAGGCAAGGCCTTCCTTTTCGGCATAGGCCACTGCTTCTTCCCGCGTGTCGAAGGTGAGCCTGATCTGGCTTCTCATGTCTCCGGACGTGGTATAGCCCATCAGCGGGTCGATCTTCTTGCGCATCTCGGGGTCGAACTCCAGCACCCAATAACCGGTCTTGGCCTTGCCGGACTGCATCGCGGTTTTGGCTGGGCTGAAAATGCGCGCGGACATGGCCACCTCATTGTTGTGCAAGGCGGTATCGCCCGCCCTTGGCCCGTCATTACTGCGCAATGCGCACGGCGGCAAGGTTTTTGCACTTGCAGGTTTTTGCACTTGCCATCCAACGCCGAAATGAATAGGCAACAGACCGTTCGGAGTGTAGCGCAGGCTGGTAGCGCATCTGGTTTGGGACCAGAGGGTCGGGAGTTCGAATCTCTCCACTCCGACCATCCTTCTCAAAAACGCGATATCGATAGCCACTGGCATGAGCGCATGGCCGCCTTGTGGCTCGCCGACCATGGGCCTGTCGACCTTTGGGCCTGTCGATCTTTCTAGGCCCGTCGATCCTGGGCCTTTCGACAGGCAAGCTCGCCGGGCGAGAACCCCCGCGCCATCCCCCGGCGAGCCTACAACCTGACTTGGAACGCAATCAGGACCGGGGTCAGCCGGCAAACTCTCGGAGCAAGACTGATGCCAGCCTTGTTTTCCCAAAATGGAACACCGGCAGGTAGCACGGAGAGCCGCCATGCCGGCAGGCTCTATCCGAACATCGAGGCCGTCAGATCTCGAACTCACCCTGTCCTTCGTCCATCACGCTGACGGTTTCGGCGGCGAGCGCCCTGGTGATCGGCATCTTGCGCTCGAGCGCGATGCGATCCAGCCGCTCCACCACACGCATCGCCGTCGCCAGCGAGCGTTCGATACGCCGCACCAGATACTGCACGACATGCGGCTCGACCTCGACCTGGCGGTCGGCGAACAATTTGGTGATGACACCCGCCAGCAGAAGGTCGTCGGGCTCGTGGATCTCGACTGTCGCCGCCGCCTTCAGCCGCGAGGCAAGATCGGGCAATGACACACCCCAGGCGGCCGGAAAGCGCCGCGCCGTCAACAACAGCGTCGAGCCGGCGCCACGCACGGCATTGATAAGGTGGAACAGGCCTTGTTCGTCGACCGCTCCGGCGTCGACATCGTCGATCAGCGCCGGGCGGGCGCCAAGATTGGCGATGCTGTCGCCGATGCGCCCGGCGTCGACGGCCACCGCGTTGGCGTGCGCGCGCCAGATGGCGGCGAGATGCGTCTTGCCGGATCCGGCGGGACCCGCCAGCACCACAACCGGCGAGGGCCAGTCGGGCCAGCGGTCGACCAGCGCCGCCGCCTGGCTGTTGGTGCCGGAGACGACGAGCTCGTCGCGCGAATAGCCGGTGCCGTGGCCGAGATCGAGCGGCAGCTGGCGCGGCGGATCGGTGCGCTGGGCAGTCACGTCAGCGACGCGGCTGCGTGCGGCGGCCGCCGCCACGATCGGCGGGCAGCGGCGGCACGGGCTCTTTCGCATGGCCCTTGTAGAGCGGCGATTCGAGATAGCGGGCGATGGCAAAGCGCACCAGCACGGCGACGGCCGCCGAAGCCGGCACGGCGATCAGCAGGCCCACGAAACCGAACAGCGCGCCGAAGGCAAACAGCGCGAACATCAGCCATACCGGATGCAGGCCGACGCTTTTGCCGACCAGCCGGGGCTGCAGGATGTTGCCTTCGATGAACTGGCCGATGAAGAACACCACGGCAACGGCGACGATCATGGTCCAGTCCGGCCAGAACTGGACGAAGGCAACGCCGACGGCCAGCACCAGGCCGGTCAACGAACCGACATAGGGAATGAAGGAGATCAGCCCGGCGAAGAGGCCGATGAGGATGGCGAAATTCAACCCGGTAAGCGTCAGGCCGGTGGCATACATGGCGCCAAGCACCAGGCAGAGCGTGCCCTGGCCGCGCACGAAGCCGGCGGTGGCGGTGTTGATGTCGCGCGCGATGGCGCGCACCGTGGCGACGTTGTCGCGCGGCACCCAACTGTCGATGACCGCGACCATGCGGTCCCAGTCGAGCAGCATGTAGAAGGCAACCACCGGCGTCACCACGAACAGGCTGACCACCGAGACCAACGCCATGCCGGAACTCCACAACGAGGTGAAGACGGTGGTGATCAGGCCAAAGCCGGAAGTCAGCAGCGAATTCAGGCCGTCGCGCAAGCCATTGGCGTTGACGCCGAATTTCTCTTCCAGCCATTTCGGATCGAACGACGTGATCAGGCTCTGCAGCCGGGTCAGGTACTCCGGCAGTTTGCCGGCGAAGTCGGCCATCTGCGTCGCCAGCACCGGGATCAGAATGACGAATGCCAGCACCAGCACGATAAGGAAGGTGATGAGGATGACCACCGTCGCCATGAAGCGCGACAGGCCGAGCCGTTGCAGCCGGTCGGCGACCGGATCGAGGAAATAGGCAAGCACCATGCCGGCGACGAAGGGCAGCAGGATGTCGCTGAAGACATAGAGGAACAGCGCAAGCACCGCCAATCCGGCCAGCCAGAAGAAGATCTGCCGGCGGAACGCCAGAGACGCAGTTTCGCCTGCCGCCGCAGCCTCAGCGGCCGCTTCGATGGATCCTTGGTCAGGTGTCCGGTTTGGAGCTTTCGCCATAGCCGCTCATATGCCTCAGCCAAGCCACGAGATAGGCCGCGGCCGAAGCCACGGTCAAGACCCCGGACAGCAATATGAGGGCCGGCCGCAAAGGGTCGAGTCGCACGGCAAGAGCCAGCTCGCCCAGCACGACCGCCGCCAGGACGATCTGGATGGCGGTGTTGGCCTTCGAGACGAACAGCGGCTTCATCTCGACCGGCTGGGCCATGACGGAAGACAACAGAACCGCGCAAACGATCAGCGCATCGCGCGCCACCATGGTGACGACCAGCCATAGCGGCAACTGTCCTATGAAGCCCATGACGATGAACACCGAAACCAAAAGCAGCTTGTCGGCAATCGGATCGAGATAGGCGCCGAGCCTGGACCACTGGTTGAAACGGCGGGCGATGAAGCCGTCGACACCGTCGGAGACGCCGGCGACGACGAACCCGACGAAGGCCCAGTCCCAGCGCTCCTGCAGCATCGCCAGCACCACGGCGGGCACCAGGAGAAGCCGCAGGATGGTGATCAGGTTGGGGATCGTCAAATGCGTGCCTGCCAGTTTGCTTGCTGATAGATGATCGAGACGAAAGCCGGGTGCAAGGGAGAAGCCGCCAATCCCCTTTGCCGCGCGGACTGGCCGGTTGGGGTCCGCTGTCCACGATTTTGTCACTTTGAACCGCCCCTCCGCCGCCGTTATCCTTGCCCCCCGAAACCATTCATGCGAAGAGCCCGCAAACAGGGAAATTGCGATGAGCAAGCGCGAAACGGGCCAGGACAAAACGGGCAAGCGCAGGAACGGGCTCACTTATGCCGAGGCCGGTGTCGATATCGATGCCGGCAATCTGATGGTCGAGAAGATCAAGCCGCTGGTGCGCGCGACGCGCCGGCCGGGCGCCGATGGCGAGATCGGCGGGTTCGGCGGCCTGTTCGACCTCAAGGCGGCGGGCTTCACCGATCCGGTGCTGGTCGCGGCCAATGACGGCGTCGGAACCAAGCTCAAGATCGCCATCGAAGCCGGCAAGCACGACACGATCGGCATCGACCTCGTCGCCATGTGCGTCAACGACATTGTCGTGCAAGGTGCCGAGCCGCTGTTCTTCCTCGACTATTTCGCCACCGGCAAGCTCGATCCCGACCAAGGTGCGGCGATCGTCGGCGGCATCGCCACGGGCTGCCGCCAGGCCGGCTGCGCGCTGATCGGCGGCGAGACCGCGGAAATGCCCGGCATGTATCACGGCAACGACTACGACCTTGCCGGCTTTGCGGTGGGCGCGGCCGAACGCGGCCAGTTGCTGCCGACCGACGATATCGTCGAAGGTGACGTGCTGTTGGGTCTGGCCTCCTCGGGCCTGCATTCGAACGGCTTTTCGCTGGTGCGCCGCATCGTCGGTGTCAGCGGCCTCGCCTGGAGCGATCCGGCGCCATTCAACGACGAGGTGACGCTGGCCGAGGCGCTGCTCGAACCGACCCGCATCTACGTCAAGTCGATCCTCAAGGCGATCCGCAACACGCATGGCATCAAGGCGCTGGCCCACATCACCGGCGGCGGCTTCCCGGAAAACATTCCGCGCGTGCTGCCCAAGGATTTTTCGGCCGAACTCGACCTCGAGGCGATCGACGTGCCCGCGGTATTCTCCTGGCTGGCCAAGACCGGCGGCGTGGCGCCGGAAGAGATGATGCGCACCTTCAATTGCGGCATCGGCATGATCCTGGCGGTCGCCTCCGGCCAGGCGGCGCAGGTCGCCGCCGTGCTGCAGGAAGCCGGCGAGACGGTGACGCCGATCGGCCGCATCGTGCCGCGCCGCGACGCCGGCGTCATCTATCGGGGCTCGATCGGCCTATGAATATGCAGAAAAAACGCACCGTCGTCCTGATCTCGGGACGTGGATCGAACATGACCGCGCTGATCGCGGCTGCCAGCGACCCGGCCTTCCCGGCCGAGATCGTCGGCGTCATCTCCGACAAGGCGGATGCCGCCGGCCTCGGCATCGCCAAGGCACGCGGCATCGCCACGCGGGTCATTTCCCGTGCCGACCATGGCAGCAAGCAGGCGCACGATGCCGCGATAGACGCCGCACTCACGGCCTTCCACACCGATATCGTGGCGCTGGCCGGCTATATGCGCATCCTCACTCCCGGCTTCGTGCAGAAATGGCAGGGCCGCATGATCAACATCCACCCTGCCCTGCTGCCCGCCTTCAAGGGGCTTGATACGCATGCGCGCGCACTTGCGGCCGGCATACGCATCCACGGCTGCACGGTGCATTTCGTCACGACCGAAATGGATGACGGCCCGATCATCGCGCAGGCGGCCGTGCCGGTGATGGTCGGCGACAATGCCGACACGCTGGCCGCCCGGGTGCTGAAGGCCGAGCACCGGCTCTATGCGCTGGCGCTGGGGCTGGTCGCCGAAGGCAAGGCGCGCATGGAGGCCGGCCGCACCGTGCTTGCCCATTTTGCCGACGATGCCGACAACGGCACGTCGGTGGTGATGGCGCCCGACCCGCTGCGCGAGGAAGCCGATCTGGAGCACCTGGCGCGGATTACGCCTTGAGCCTTGAGCCTGGTAGCAAATATTGCTACCCTTCTGGTTGAAGGAGACAGTTCAATGGCGACAGTCGAGAAAGTTAGCGTGGCGCTTTCGCCGGAGTTGCTTGAGATGGTCAAGGGCGCCGTCGACAGCGGGCGCTACGGATCGGCAAGCGAGGTGATCCGCGAGGCGCTGCGCGAGTGGCGGTTACGCCAGCCGTTGCGCGAGGCCGAGGCGGAACGGTTGCGCAAAGCCTGGATCGAGGGGTTGGAAAGCGGTCCATTCGCTCCTTTCGACATCGAAGACATAAAACAGAAGGCCCGCAGCCGGCTCGTCGACGCTATCAAGAAATAGCTTCATGGTGAGCATGCCGATCATCCGCAGCCCGGCGGCAGAAGGAGACCTTGTCGATATCTGGCTTGCCATCGCCAATGACAGTCCACGTGCAGCCGATCACTTTCTTGATGCTATCGCGGAACGTATCCTGCAGCTTGCTGCCTTCCCCGAATCCGGACCACGTAGACCCGACATCGGCGCCGACGCGCGAGCGCTGACGATCGGCAACTATCTCATCCTGTATCGCCTCGCGGAGGGATGGATCGAGATCGTGCGTATCGTGCATGGTGCGCGCGATGTTTCGACGCTGTTTTAGGATCAAAGCCGTGGACGTCTTCGACAGTGCAATCCGAAGAAAAGGCGATTTCGCCGGTATTTTTGAATATGACGAGACCGATGGGGCACAAAACGCTAGAGCCTATTTTATCTGAGCGAGATCAAGGGCCAGGCAGTTGGACCGATCATTGGCACAATTCATATTCGCTCAGGCGCGTGGGCGATCACCGAGGCAGATGTCGCCGTTAGGTGGGATCGTGACAAGCAACGTGTAGGTCTGTTCATCTTCGGCACTTTGTCAGCGGCCTTTGATGCAACCACGGGCACGAAGTATGGTGGCGGATATGGCAAGGATTTCAATGCCGACATTCCCTGGTCCTGACCAATACCGATGAGACAGCTGCTTGTCCTGCGCCACGCTAAGTCGAGTCGGGATGATCCCAAGCTTGCCGATTTCGACCGGCCGCTCGCCGAGCGCGGGTTGAAGACGGCGCCGCTGATCGGGCGCGAGCTTGCGGCGCGCGACTGGGTTCCGGATCTGGCGCTGGTGTCGCCGGCGCTGCGCACACGCGACACCTGGCGGCTGGTGGCGGCGGAGTTGCCCATGCATCCTCGATCTGTGTTTGCCGAGGCGCTCTATGACGCTTCGGCGGCGGATATTCTGAGCCAGATTCGCCTGGCCGATCCGTCGAACGGTTGCCTGCTGGTGGTCGGCCACAATCCGGGCCTGGAGGATCTGGCGAAACAGCTTGCCGGTTCAGGATCGGAAGCGAAAGCGCGCAAGCGGCTCGAGGAAAAGTTCCCGACGGCAGCCCTTGCGCGCTTGGTCTTCGAGGGCGACTGGTCCGGCCTGTCGTCCGCGCGGCTGACGCATTTCCTGCGGCCGAGGGATCTGAGCCAGTAGGCTGATGTTGGCAGGAACGGCGGGGCGAACCCGCCGCATATCTGCCCACGGACATCAGTTCCCCCAGATGCCCTGGCCGGGTTCGGGCCATTCCTTGGCGGGTTTCATGTTGGTGTCGGCTGCCTTGTGCCCGGCCATGTCCGTGTCCTTGACCGCGCCGGTGGCGGCATGGTCGACGCCGGCAACCGAGGCGACCGGCTGGTTGGCACCATCGGAGCCATAGTGGTCACTGCCGGCAAAAGCAGCGCCGGTCATAACGAGAATGGCGGCGGTAGCGAGAGCGATCCTGTTCATTTCAATCTCCTGTTTCATCCGTTGGGCGGCGTCTTGGGAGGACGGTTCCGCTAGAGCATGATGCCAAAAAATGTGACGCGGCTTTCGGGCGCCCTCATGCTCTATCTCTTTGATTTAGAGGCGAATTCAGATTTCAGGTCATTCGACTTGAAATCATCCGGCTCTATGGACAAGACCCGAGGCCGCCACGTTTTATTCCTGGAGATGGAAGCTTTTTTCTAGACCGACGGCCCAAGACGGTGCCCGTCAGTGCCTGCGCCATGGCACAAAAAACAAGAGCGGCGGGCCAAGCCCACCGCTCTTTGTCGTCATGCAGGGTTTGAAGCTGTTAGCGGCCCCAGATGCCCTGGCCCGACTCGGCAGGAACCTTCGCATTGGCGTCGGCCTGCGTCTTGTCGATCTTCAGGATCGAACCGGTGCGGAGCGTGTCGACGTTGGAAGTCGACTGGTTGGCGACCGGCTGGTTGGCATTGTTGGAGCCATAATTGTCGCTGCCGGCGAAAGCGGTGCCCGTGGCGACGAGGATGGCGGCGGCGGTAAGAGCGATCTTGGTCATTTTATTTACTCCTGATTTGAAGATTGGTTGCGATCGGTTCGGGAAACGCGATTAGTGGTTGCCGAAGAGGTTGTGATCGGCGCCCTGCGGAGCCGGGGCCTGGACGGTTCCGTTCGACTTCGAGATCGAAGCGGTAACGGAATGGTCGACAGTGGCGGCGGGCTGATTGGCGTTGGCCGAGCCATAATTGTCGCTGCCGGCAAAGGCCGTGCCCGTGGCAACGAGGATGGCGGCGGCGGTAAGAGCGATCTTGGTCATTTTGGTTACTCCAGTTTGCTAGTCCTGTCCGTCTAGTGGCGTGCCCTTGGGAGGAATTTCGCGTCGCTCGGACCACCCCGAAGTAGGGAATGCCTTTTTTGATTTCCAGTCGCATCGGTTTTGCAGTTATTCGTTATATTATGGACAATGCATATTGCACCGCAGCAAATGCGACATGACTTCTCCAATATTTCCAGTAACTTAAGTTTTCGCCTTCGACGAAAGCGACACCAGTTCGCGATCTATTGTTCACCATTTGCGATACAATCTGTCAATCAGAACCGAACCGTTCGGTTCGATTTAATGCTGAAGTGGACGCCGAAATGGATGGATCGAGCCTGCGAAAAGCCTTTCGCCGCCGGCCACCTGCCCGCATTTGCCTTGCGTCGAGATCGAGACTATCGCTCATTTCAAGTCTGATTGTCGGATGCGGCGGCCGTTCAAGCCCAGGGCAGCCCGCCGCGATCGAGAAGAGACGGATGCAGGAACAGCAACAGACATGCGATTGCTGCTTGTCGAGGACAACCACGAACTGGCGGACTGGCTGGGCAAGACCCTACGCCAGGCGCATTATGTCGTCGACATCGTGCATGACGGCGAGGATGTCGAGCATGCGCTGGCGGCCGGCGACCACGCACTCATCATCCTCGACCTTGCGCTGCCGCGCATGGGCGGAATGGAGGTGCTGCGCATGCTGCGGGCGCGCGGCAACCGTGTGCCGGTGATCGTGCTCACAGCCAATGCCAGCCTCGACGGCCGCGTTAAAGGCCTCAACGAAGGCGCGGACGACTACCTGGCCAAGCCTTTCCAGATCGAGGAACTCGAAGCGCGTATCCGCGTGCAGTTGCGCCGCGCCAATGACCGCACCGCGCCGATGATCACCTGCGGTGACCTCGTCTTCGACACCAACACAAGGCTGTTTTCGCTCGCGGGCGAAACGCTGGCGCTGACACCGCGCGAACACGCAGTGCTGGAACAATTGATGGTCAAGGCCGGGCGCACCGTGAGCAAGGCGGCATTGTCGGCCGCGATCTACGATTTCGAGACCGACGCCGATCCTAGCGCCATCGAGATCTACGTGCACCGCGTGCGCAAGAAACTCGAAGGGTCGCGGGTCCAGATCGCCACACTGCGTGGCCTCGGCTACCTCTTGCGCCAAGACGATTTGGCGCCGTGACGATCCTGGCGCCATGAGGATCAACAGCCTCCGCCTGCAATTGCTGGCATGGGTGGTGCTGCCGCTTGCCGGGCTCGCGACCATCAACCTGTGGACCAGCCAGCGCAACGCACTGGCGACCGCAGACCTGGTCACCGACCGGATGCTGGTCGGATCGGCGCGGGCGATTGCCGAGCAGGTCGCCATGGTCGACGGCGTGCTCGATGCCACGGTGCCCCCGGCCGCGATCGAGATGTTCGACACCGGCGACCGCGACAGCGTCTACTATCGCGTCGAGACAGCCGGCGGGCGGCTGCTGACCGGATACCCCGACCTGCCCGAAGCGCCGCAGCATGCCAGTGTCGAGGCTGCCTATCGCGATCACCAGCTACGGCTCATGACCCTTGGCCATGCGGTGATCGGCGCCGGCAACGACTCGCCGATATCGGTCACCGTGGGCGTCACCCTTGCCGGCCATGACGCCATGGTCAAACGGCTTTGGTTCAGCGCCTTTGCCCAGCAACTGGCGCTGGTGGCGATTGCCGGCGTGTTCGTGCTGCTCGGCTTGCGTCGCGGCCTGGCGCCGCTGATCCGGCTGCGCGATGCGGTACGCTCGCCAAACCGCAGCGACCTTGACCCCGTCGAAGTGCCCGGTGCGCAAAGCGAGATCCGCCCGCTGATCGACGCCCTCAACGCCTACATGGAGCGCGTGCGGGCGCAGATGGCGGCGCAACGCCGCTTCATCGCCAACGCGGCGCACCAGCTGCGCACGCCTCTGGCGCTGCTGTCCACACAGGCAAGCTATGCGCTTCGCGAAAGTGCCGCCGATGCCCGCCAGGAGGCGCTGGTGGCGCTGCAGGCGAGTTCCGGCAAACTGGCGCGGCTGGCCGAACAGCTCCTGACCCTGTCACGCGCCGAGCCAGGCAGCCGGCGGCCGCGCGCCGACCGCGTCGACCTGGCCGAAGCCGCCCGCCACGTGCTGGAAACGCAGGCCCCGACAGCGATCGCCCGCAACATCGATCTCGGCCTCGAGGAGGCCGGTCCCGTGCCGGTCACCGGCGACGGCACCATGCTGCGCGAGATGATCGTCAACCTTGTCGACAACGCGCTGCGCTACTCCCCGGTCGGGGGGCGTGTCACGGTCAGCCTGGCGGCCCTCGATGGCGAGGCCGTGCTGACCGTCGCCGACAACGGACCCGGCATCCCGGCGGACGAGCGCGAGCATGTGTTCGAACGCTTCTATCGCGTCGCCGGTTCGAGCGAGCAAGGCAGCGGGCTCGGGCTGGCGATCGTGCGCGAGGTGGTCGAGAACGCCGGCGGCCGCGTCACCCTCGGGGATGGTGCGGCCGGCGGTCTGGTGGTCGAGGTCAGGCTGCCCTTGGCCTGACTGGTCAGGCTGCCCCTGGTCTGACCGATCACGTTCCCTGCTCGTTGAACGGCGCCGGCCGCCACTTCACGACATAGTTCTCGAAGCGGGTGATGATGAACTCCACCACCAGCGCCATGACAGCCAGGATGATCATCGCGGCGAACACGCCATTGGCGTTGAATGCGCCCTGCGCGGTCGAGATCAGCAGGCCCATGCCTTGCTTGGCGCCGAGGAACTCGCCGACCACCGCGCCGACCAGCGCGAAGCCGAAGCTGACATGCAGGCTGGCGAGGATCCAGCTCATCGCCGAAGGAATGATGACGGTGCGGGTGATCTGGAACGGCGAGGCGCCAAGGATCTGGGCATTGGCGATCATTGCCCTGTCGGCCTCGCGCACGCCCTGGAAGGCGTTGGCGAAAACAACGAAGAACACCATCACCACGGCAAGCGCCACTTTGGACGCCATGCCGAGGCCGAGCGCGATGATGAACACCGAGCCGAGCACGACGCGCGGCACCGAATTGGCGATCTTGATGTAGATCGAAAAGACATCCGCCAACAGCCGATTGCGGCCGAGGATGATGCCGGCGGCGATGCCGCCAAGGGCACCGATGACAAAGCCGAGGAAGGTTTCCTCCAGCGTCACGTAGATCTGCAGCCAGAGCGGGCCTTGCGAGGTGCCTTCGGTGATCCACGACCAGATCTGCTGCCAGATGCCGGAAGGGCTGGCGAAGAAGAACGGGTCGATGATGTTGTAGTCGGCGCCGAGTTCCCACAGGCCAAGGAAGACGACCAGGATCGCCAGGCGCAAGGAGATGACAAGCGCGTGGCGGCGGCGCAGCCTTGCCCTCGCCCGGGCTTCGGCAACGGCGATGGAAGCATCGCGGACAGCGGCCTGGTTGGCGGTCGGAGAGATTGCGGTCATGCTGTTTCTCCTTTCAATGTCCGGTCTGCAAGGTCCGGCTCTGGCCGAGCTGCACTTCCTCGCGCAGATCGTTCCAGATCACCTTGGCGATCTCGACGAAGTTCGGGTCGTAGCGGATGTCGGCCATGACGCGCGGGCGCGGCAGGTCGATGCGGTAGACGCTCTTGACCGTGCCCGGCCCAGCGGTGAGCACATAGACCTTGTCGGCCAGCGCCACCGCCTCCTCGAGGTCGTGGGTGACGAAGACAACCGAAGATTTCTGCTCCGACCACAAACCTAGCAATTCGTCCTGCATGGCGGTGCGCGTCTGCATGTCGAGCGCGCTGAACGGCTCGTCCATCAAAAGGATCTTGGGCTGGTTGATGAAGGTCTGCGCCAGCGCGACGCGCTTGCGCATGCCGCCCGAAAGCTGGTGCGGATAGTGCTTCTCGAAGCGGCCGAGGCCGACGCGGGCGATCCAGTCGCGGGCGCGGTCGTAGGCCTGCGCCTTCGGCGTGCCGCGATAGAGTGGACCGGCGGCGACATTGTCGATGACACTGCGCCAGGGAAACAGCGCATCCGCCTGGAAGACAAAGCCGATGTCCCGGCTGATATCGGTGACCGGCGTGCCCATGACGCGGACATTGCCGGTCGTCGGCCGCAACAGGCCGGTGACCAGGTTGAGCGTCGTCGACTTGCCGCAGCCGGTCGGCCCGACGACGCAGGCGAACTCGCCGCGCGCCACGGTCATCGTGAAATCGCGGATCGCCGTCATCATGTGGCCGTCGGGCGTGACGAAACGCAAGGTCACATCATCGATGGCGATCGCGGCGTCGGCTTGTGGCGCGGCCTGAGACAGCTTCTCGGCCGCCATGGGTTGCACTTGCATGGCGCACTCCTGTCGCAATGGGGCAAGGGGAGCCCGCGGCAGTGCCACGGATCTCCAGGTGTTCGGGATGCCGCGCCGCTGCCTTCTTGATTCAAGCAGCCGGCGCAAACCCTTGTTATTCAACGAGTGGCTGGCGGGCGCCGCTATTTGGCGGCGTCGACGAATTCCGTCGTATAGGTCTTCGACAGGTCGATCTGCTTGCCTTGCAGGCTCTTCGAGAATGTCGAGAGAACCTTGAGCACGGTCGGCGGGCCATCGGCCGGCATGCGGCCATCCGGCGTGAACATCGCCTTGCCACCGGCCAGCCCCTGCACGTAGAGGTCGCGGTTGCCGGCATAATAATCCTTCGGCATCTTGTCGGCGATCTCCTCGGCCGAATGCGTGGCGATGAATTTCATCGTCTTGACGAAGGCATTGGCGAGCTTCTGCGCCTCATCCTTGTGGCCTTCCAGCCAGGAGGACTGGACATAGAAGGACGCCGCCGGATAGTCGCCGCCCAGCGCTTCCTTGGTCTTTTCGGGCGTGCGCATGTCGACCAGGATGCTTGCCTCGCCGGTCTTGAGCAGTTTGGCGATGGTCGGCTCGGTGGTCATGCCGGCCTGGATCTGATCCTGCTTGACGGCGGCGATGAAGGTGTTGCCGGCGCCGACCGGCAGCAGCGTGTAGTCGCCGGGCTTCAGGCCGCCGCGCACGGCAAGATACTGGGTCAGGAAATCGGTCGAGGAGCCGAGACCGGTGACGCCGAGCGTGGCGCCCTTGAAGTCGGCGGGCGACTTGATCTCGGGGTGCTTGGCGGAGACCAGCTCGACCTCGCCAGGCGCCTGGCTGAACTGGACGATCGACTGGATGTATTTGCCCTTCGATTGCAGGTCGACGGTGTGATCGTAGAAGCCGACAACGCCCTGGACGGCACCGGCCAGCAGTTCATTTTCGGCCTCGACCCCGGCGCGCGAGTTGAGCAGTTCGACATCGAGCCCCTGGTCCTTGAAGTAGCCGAGCTGCTGGGTGAGCACGGCAGGCAGATAGATCTGCTTTTCCATGCCGCCGACGATGATGGTGATCTTGTCGGCAGCAGAAGCCACCGTGGCGCTTGTGGCTGCAATAGCAAGGGTTAGCGCCGCTGTGCGCAGGGCGCACTTCGAGATGAAACCGGTCACGAAACTTCCTCCACTTGGGCGGCGCGCCATCCCGGCTGCGCCGCATTCCTCCTTACCGGCCGCTCCCGCACCGGTCACACGGCGAACGCCGCAATGACTTCATGGCACGCCCAAGCTTTCAGCTGGCTTTCAGTCGTTTTAGCGGCCGTTGAAATGGAATCCGTTGTGGCTGCCGGTCACGGAGCGCCGAAACCGAGAACGTCGCGCATGTCGTATTCGCCGGGGTGGCGCCCCGCCACCCAGAGTGCCGCGGCAATAGCACCACGGGCGAACATGATGCGGTCGCCGGCCGCATGCGACAGGGTAACCGTTTCGCCCTCGGTGCAGAAGCTGACGCTGTGCTCGCCGACGATGCTGCCGCCACGCACCACCGCGAAGCCGATCTCGCCTGCGGGCCGCGCGCCGGTGACGCCATCGCGAACACGCCGCGCCACCGCGTCGAGTTCGACCTTGCGTCCGCCGGCCACGGCTTGGCCAAGCATCAAGGCGGTGCCCGACGGCGCGTCGATCTTGTGTCGGTGATGCGCCTCGAAGACCTCGGCGTCCCAGTCTTCGGGATCGAGCGCTGTCGCCGCCTGTTCGACCAATCCGACCAGCATGTTCAGCCCCAGCGAAAAGCTGCCGGAGCGCACGATGGCGATGATCTTTGCTGCCTCGGCGATGTCGGCGAATTCAGTCGCATCGAAACCGGTCGATCCGATGACCAGGGCCGGCCCGCCGCGGGCGGCGCAAAACCTTGCCAGGTCGGCCGAGGCCGCCGGCGTGGTGAAGTCGATGACCACATCGGCCGCGGCAAGCGCCTCCTCGCGGCTGACCAGCCCGTCGCCGACGGCGCCGGGCCGGTGGAAGCGAGCGGCGAGCGCCAGCCGTGGATCGGCCCGCACGGCGTCCGTCATCTGGCGGCCCATGCGGCCGAGCGCGCCGGCGATGGCGATCCTGATCGGCGGCTGCGGCATGGCCTCGGCTATTTCCACATGCCGCGCATGCGCGCGCCGATGTCGACGCGCACGTCCGGCCGGGGCGCCCTGCCCTGCGCGGCCTGCGCGCTTGGCCACGACACCTGCTCGAACGCGGCGAGGATCGAGGCCGGGATGAAGCGGGTGCGCGAGGCATAGAGATGGCGGTCCCCGCGCGCCGCCTGGCCGTGAGGAAAGAAGCGCTGCGGCATGACCAGGTTGAGGTTGTCCTTGGCCCGTGTCATCGCGACGTAGAGCAGCCGGCGCTCCTCCTCGATGTCCTCCTTGGTGCCGACGCCGAGATCGGCCGGGATGCAGCCATCGACGGTGTTGAGCACAAAGACATTTTTCCACTCCTGGCCCTTGGCCGAGTGGATGGTCGACAGGATCAGATAATCCTCGTCCCGATGCGGCGGCCCGGCCTGGTCACTGGTCGCGTCCGGCGGGTCGAGCGTCAGCTCGGTCAGGAACCGTTCGCGCGAGGCATAACCCGATCCGATCTGCTCGAGTTGCAAAAGGTCGGCGCGGCGCGTGATCGCATCCTCATGGATGCGCTCCAGATGCGGCTCGTACCACAGCCTGACCTGTTCGAGATCGGCAGGCCATTTGGCGCCGGCCCGCAGGCCCGAATAGAGCGCGACGAAGCTTGGCCAGTCGTCCGCCGCGCGCTGCGGCGGGCGCCATCCGGCCAGGCCCATCGCCTCGTCCAGCGCAGATGTCATCGTCTCGACGACCTGCGCGGCGGCCGAAGGGCCAATTCCCGGCAAAAGCTGCAGCACCCGAAAGCCGGCAACGCGGTCGCGCGGGTTTTCGGCGAAGCGCAGCACCGCCAGCACATCCTTGACGTGGGCGGCATCGAGGAACTTCAAACCGCCGAACTTTACGAAGGGAATGTTGCGCCGCGTCAGCTCGATCTCGAGCGGCCCGCTGTGGTGCGAGGCACGAAACAGCACCGCCTGGGATTTCAGCGCGGTGCCGGCCTCGCGCTCGGCCAGGATGGTATCGCAGACGAAATTCGCCTGCTCGACCTCGTCGCGGACGTTCACCAGTCTCGGCTTGCCCGTGGATTTGCGCTCCGACCACAGGTTCTTGGTGAAGCGTTCCGAGGCCTCGCCGATCACCGCGTTGGCGGCGGCGAGGATGGTCTCGGTCGAGCGGTAGTTGCGCTCCAGCATCACCACATCGGCGGCTTGCGCGAACTGCTTGGGGAAATCGAGAATGTTGCGCACCTCGGCGGCGCGGAACGAATAGATCGACTGCGCATCGTCGCCGACCACCGTCAGCCCGGCACCGTCGGGCTTCAGCGCCATCAGGATCGAAGCCTGCAGCCGGTTTGTGTCCTGGTATTCATCGACGAGCACATGGTCGAAACGCCCGCCCAGATGCGCGGCGATTTCAGGCTCGGCCGCCATCTGCGCCCAATAGAGCAGCAGATCGTCGTAATCGAGCACGTTCTGCGCTTGCTTGGCCTCGACGTAACCGGCGAACAGCTGCTTCAGCTGCTCGGCCCAGCCGGCGCACCAGGGAAAGGCGGAACCCAATACTTCGCCCAACGGCGCCTGCGCGTTGACGGCGCGCGAATAGATGGCGAGGCAGGTGCCCTTGGTCGGAAAGCGCGCCTCCGTCTTCGAGAGGCCGAGTTCATGCCGGACCAGGTTCATCAGGTCGGCGGAATCCTCGCGGTCATGGATGGTGAAGGCCGGATCCAGGCCGATCTCCAGCGCATAATCGCGCAGCAGCCGGGCGCCGATGCCATGAAAGGTGCCGGCCCAGGTCAACGCATCCGTGATCACCGCCGCGTCGCGGCCGAGCACCTCGCCGGCGATGCGCTCGACGCGTCTCGCCATCTCGGACGCGGCGCGCCGCGAAAAGGTCATCAGCAGGATGCGGCGCGGGTCGGCGCCCTTGACGATCAGGTGCGCGACGCGATGCGCCAACGTGTTGGTCTTGCCCGAGCCGGCGCCGGCAATGACCAGCAAAGGCCCCGCGATCTTGCCGTCGCCATGCTCGACGGCCTGGCGCTGGGCGTCGTTCAACCGCTCAAGGTAGGCGGGCGGGACGGTCGATTCCACAAAGGTCGAATCATGGGCGGCGAGGTTCATCGCCCATCAAGCATCGTTTCCGCTTTGTTCGCAACACAGAAGCGGCACGATAGGGGACGACCGCTTTGGAGACTATCGCTTGGGGGACTATCGCTTGGGGACTACCGTTTGGGATCGACACCCATCGCCGCCGATTGACGGCGCAGAGCCTCGCGGTCGCTTCTTGGCGCCGGCAGCAACAGCGGGTCGAAATTGTCGGGCACCTCATCGATCATCTTGCGAGCGAGCCGGTATGCGAGAAGGGCAAGGGTGGCTGCCAGAAGCAAACGGACCATGGATCGGTTCTCCCGTGATCGGGATCAACCAAAGGGACGGCGTTTTGTTCCCTCACGCGAAATTCGCAACCAAACCGACATCACCTCGTTTTGAGACAGGAGGCGATAGCGATGAAAAAGCTAAGATTGGGCCTCGTCCTGGTGGCATTGGCTGTTTCGGCCTGCGACAACAAATTGCCGCCAACGACGGCTCCCGGCGCTGAACAAAGCCTCGCCAGCAACCCCGTCGTAAACACGGGCACTGTCGGCAAGTGAGCCAATGCTCCGTGCAGCAGGTTCTGGGCTCCGTGCAACAGGTTCTGGGCTCCTTGCAACAGGTCGGGTGTTCAAGGCATCGCCGAGATGCATTCCTCGAGCCGCTCGAGGCGGAACTTGGCATTGCGCAGTTCGTGCCCGGCTTCGTGCCGTTGCTGACGGCTTGGGGACGCTGACGCCGCCGTCAGGTTCCGTTCGAGCTCGGCGATACGCGCACGCACCTGCCGCGCTTCGTCCTGACGCAACGCCTTTATCCAGTTCCGCCCGCGCATCTGTCTTCCCGCAAGTCCCCAAAGGCCCGCCGCCTTATGCCAGCAAGACCCTAACTTCCTGGAAGTGCGAATATTCCAAATTTAATGAGTGCTAATTTAGCAAGGCGGCGCCACGGAGAAGAAGGCCGGCGCCGCTTGGGAGGAGAAAGGCGCCGGCCAAGCGGATAAGAGGTCCGCCGCAAGGAAGAGGCTAGCTGAGTCTTGCCGCTGCGTCATGCAGGATCGAGGATTTTGGCTCTTTCCGGGCGTTTTCCCCCGCAAAACGAACCAAACGAGTCCTCGCCCTTCAAACCCCAAGCCGTCGCCTGGCGATGGCGACATGGAAGTTGGCACCGAACAGCAACCCCTCATCATTGAAGTCATAGCTGGAATTATGAAGTGGCGCCGAGGCCTCGCCATTGCCGAGGAAGACGAAACAGCCCGGCACGTGGTCGAGGAGGCGGGCAAAATCCTCCGAGGCTGTCATCGGCTCAGCCGCCACCGCGATGTTGCCGGGTTCGAAGACGTCCCTGGCGGCGGCGAAAGCCGCGTCGACCAGTTCGGCATCGTTGCACAGCGGCACGAATTCGCGGCTGTAGTTCACTTCGGCGGTGACGTTGTAAGCGGCGGCGGTGCCTTCGGCGATTATACGCATCTGGCGTTCGATCCCGGCGCTGACCTCGGGGCGGAAGCTGCGTGCGTCGCCAAGGATGCGGGCCAGGCCGGGCAGCGCATTGCGGGTGCCGTCGGTGATCAGTTCGGTCACCGAAACCACCGATATGTCGGTGATGCCCTCGTCGGCGAGCCGTTCCAGAAAGGCGGCCAGCGCCGCCTCCTCCGCCTGCAAATGCTGTTCGTCGGGATCGCGCAGGTCAACGGTGAAGACGGCGCGCGATGGAATGACGTTGATGGCGTTCGGCTCCAAGCGCATCGTGCCGACAGTGGCAACGGTTGGCGAATTGGAGGCCGCTGCCCGGTCATGTAGGAAGGTGACCACGCGTGCAGCCGCATATCCGGCATCGCAGCGCATCGACATCGGCGTGGTGCCGGCGTGGTTAGCGACGCCGTCGATGGTGATGCGCTGCCAGGAGATGCCTTGCAGGCTCTCCACCGCGCCGATGGGGATGCCCTCGCGCTCCAGGACCGGCCCCTGCTCGATATGCAGCTCGACATAGATGTGCGGCTTGAGAAAGCCAGGTTCGCGATCGCCCGCATAGCCGATGCGGGCGAGTTCCTGGCCGAGCGTGCTGCCGTCCGTGCCGACGGCGGCGAGTGCCGCTTCAACTTCAACGCCGCCGGCATGGACCAGCGATCCCATCATGTCGGGAGAGAAGCGCACGCCTTCCTCGTTGGTGAAGGCTGCGACGGCAATTGGGCGCGACGGCGAAAGGCCTGATGATTTCAGCGTCTCGATCACCTCCAGCCCGGCAAGCACGCCGTAGCAGCCGTCATAGATGCCGGCGTCGATGACCGTGTCGATGTGCGAGCCGATGAGCACCGGCGCCTGCCCGTTATTATCCGCGTCTTGCCAGATGCCGAAGATGTTGCCGATGCGGTCGACGGCGACATCGAGCCCGGCTTGCCGCAGCCAGCCGACGAAGAGGTCGCGGCCGAGCTTGTCGGTGTCGGAAGCGGCCAGCCGGGTCAGCCTGCCCTCTGCGTCGCGGCCAACAGCGCCGAGTTCACGGATGCGGCCCAACAGGCGCTGTGCGTCGATCGCGATCATGACATTGCCTCGACGGAAAGCTTGGCCTCGACAGCAAGCTTGCCGGCCAGCACCTCGGCGGGGCTCATGCCGACGAGCGCGGCATAACGGCTTGGGTCGGTGGCGCCTTCGGTGTTGATCACCAGCACGCGGGATTTGCCGTCAAGCCCGAGTTCGGCCTTGTTTTCGGCCACTGCCCGGATCAGCCCGGCAAGGCCGACGCCGCCGCTTTCACCGGCCACGATCACAGGGTCGCCGCCGGCTGGTCGCGCCAGCCGCCGCATCACCGCGACGGCGTCATCCTCGTCCACGGTCATGAAGGCGTCGGCAACGCGCGCCAGCACGCGCCAGGCGACTGACGAGGCCTCGTAGCATTCAAGCATGGCCATCACCGTCGGCTCGTCATGCGGCACCTTGACCACGCGCCCTGCCCGGGCAGCTGCGACAACGCAGGCGGCACGGGCCGGCTCGACGACAATGAAGGTCGGCCTGGCATTGCCGAGCACGATGGCGAGATGGCCGGCCACCGCGGCGGCAACGCCGCCAACACCTGCCTGGACGAAGACGTGGGTCGGCGGTTCGCGGAGCTGGCGCAACGCCTCGCGCACAATCGCGGTATAGCCTTGCATCACCAGGCCGGGAATACGCTCATAGCCCGGCCACGACGTATCTGACACCACGATCCAGCCCTTCCCGGCGGCGACCTCTGCGGCTTGCCTGACCGAATCGTCATAATTGCCCTCGACACGAACCATCCGGGCACCATAGCGGGCTATTGCGGCGATCCGCTCATCGCTGACGCCGGCATGGACAAAGATCACGGCCTTGGCCCCGGCAAGCTCGGCACCTTGCGCAACGGAGCGGCCGTGATTGCCGTCGGTGGCGCAAGCGACCGTCATCGTCGCGGCAACCGAGCGGACATCTGGCCAGTCGAGATCACCGATATCGACGGGGCGGCCAAGCCGCTTTCCAGCCTCCTCCAACACAAGGCGGAAGACCGCATAGGCGCCGCCCAGCGCCTTGAAGCTGCCAAGCCCGAGGCGAAAACCCTCGTCCTTGACATGCAGCGCAGCGAGGCCGAGTTCGTCCGCCAGCGCTGGCAGCGCGTGCAGCGGCGTCATCCTGTGATTGTCGCGATGGGCAAGAAAGCGTTCGACCGTGTCCGCCCCGGCAATCCCGAGGGTCTCGGCATCGGCAGCGTCAAGCGGCTGGCGATGCAGGGCATTGCGATTGGGCAGGAACACTGGCGGCCTCCTTGGTGATCGGCGAGAATATATTGCAAGATCTGCGCAAAAAGCGCTGTATTTGGGCCCCTGAAATGCAAGTTTGTTTCGCTGGACATTGCCATTGCCTCAGTCGCCGCTCGACAGTTTCGATCTCGCCATCCTTGCCATCCTGCAGCGGGACAACACCACGCCGCAGCGGCTGATCGGCGAAGCGGTGAACCTGTCGGCGCCGGCGGTGCAGCGCCGCATCAAGCGCATGGAGCAGGCCGGCGTCATCGCGGGCAATGTCGCCGTGGTCGAACCCGCGGCCGTCGGCCAGCCCATCACCATCTTCGTCGAGGTGGAGCTGGAGAGCGAGCGCACGGAACTGATCGACGCGGCCAAGCGGCAATTCTCGGCGGCGCCCGAAGTGCAACAATGCTACTATGTCACCGGCGAGGCCGACTTCATTCTCGTCATCACCGTGGCCGACATGGGCGCCTATGAGGCGCTGACACGAAAACTGTTTTTCGGCAGCAACAATGTCAGAAAATTCCGCACCTTCGTAGCCATGGATCGCGTCAAGGTCGGTCTGACGGTGCCGCTGCCGGATTGAGCTTGGCGGCGGCAAGTTCAGCCCGGCCGCGCCATGCTTTTGACATTCTCCCGGACGCGAATTGAGTGATGGAGGCACGCTTGGACGATACCACCCCAGTTGCGATCATCGGCGCCGGGCCTGCGGGCCTGGCTGTTGCCGCTTGTCTGAGGCAGGCCGGCGTCGACTTCATCCTGCTCGAAAAAGAGCAGCAGGCCGCACCCGCCTGGCGGCGCCATTACGAACGGGTCCACCTGCACACCACCAAGCGCTATTCGTCCCTGCCCTTCGTGCCGTTTCCGAAGCACTATCCACGCTACGTGCCGCGCGCTCTCTTCGTCGACTATCTCGATGCCTATGCGCAACGCTTCGACCTGCGGCCTCGGTTCGGAGAAACGGTGAAAGCGGTCACCCGGGACGGTCGCGGCTGGCGTGTGGATGCGACATCCGGTCCGTTGCGCGCCAAGCATGTGGTGATCGCGTCAGGCTACAATGCCGAGCCCTTGCGACCTGGATTTGCGGGCATCGACACCTTCATGGGCAAGACGCTGCACAGCGCCGACTATCGCAATGCCACGCCTTTTGCCGGCCAGTCGGTGCTGGTCGTCGGCATGGGCAACACCGGCGCCGAGATCGCGCTCGATCTGGCCGAAAACAGCGCAAAACCGACGATTTCCGTGCGCGGCGGCGTTCATATCGTGCCGCGCGAACTGTTCGGCGTTCCGATCCAGATGGTCGGCATGGCGGCGCGCCTGGGGCCGCAACGTTTCAACGATGCTCTCTTTCCCATCATCCTCGACCTGGTGATGGGCAGGTTGGAAAAATATGGGCTCAAACGGCCGGGACAGGGACTGCTGGAACAGATCGCGATTGCATCGCGCATTCCGGTGATCGACGTCGGCACCATCGGCAAGATCCGCGAAGGCGCGATCAAGGTTGCGCCCGATATTGCCGAGATCTCGGAACGCGGCGCCCGTTTTGCCGACGGCAAAAACGGCGAATTCGACGCGATCATCTTCGCGACAGGTTACCGGCCGGGCTATGCCAAGTTCCTGGAGCCTGGCATCCAGCCGGACCGCAGCGGCGTTACCGCGCAAGCTTCGGATCTCGGCCTGTACCTTGTTGGTTTCCACAACGCCGTGACCGGCTTGCTGCGCGAAATCGGGATCGAAGCCCAGGCGATCGCCGACGACATCTGGCACCGGCTGAACAGGAAAAAGGCTTCCGAAATTCTGCCGGTGTGATTTGCGGTTGCTTATCCCAGTGCAGTCTTCAGCATCATGCTGGCGATCTCCTTCCTCAGCTTGACGGCGACAAGCGCCGTCATGTTGCAGAGATGCTGGTTGGGGCGGTGGCGGTCCTAACAGGAGCCAGATTTACGGTCGAATGGGAAAAACGCCCGCCACGATCGCAAGAGCCAGGATATTGGGTGAGCAGCGCAAGACCCCTAAGGGTGTTGCAAAACTTAGATGCGAAATCGTAGCTTCAAATTGGGAATTTATGCGAGATCTCGTATTTGGTAATAAGACCAAGCGGAGCTTCATGGAACCTTTCAAACATACCAATTTCCTAAGAATTTTGGCCTTCCCAAGAATGGTCGGAGATTTCAAATATGAGACATCAGCAAAAGATTTATTTTTTAGACTTTCTGATGCGAAGGAAAATCACGGCATCTTGATAGGCAGAGTTCTTTTAGACAACGTCAATAAGAAATTCTGGATTGAATCTGGGGCATACAGAAACATAACAACCTTTAAGGCAAAAATTATTGAAAGTGAAGGAGATAAATTTATACATGGATCATTTGTTAATAGCGGGACATGGATATCGTATCCAGCTTTGATTTTAGCTTTTTTTGGATGGGTATGTCTCCTAGTATCCAACAAAAGTGCATCCGATATGGTTTTTTACCTGGTTTTTTTCGCATTTTTTCATCTAGGTATTTCTATTTCATTCAACAATCGTATAAAAAATATTTTAACGTTTCTGGCAAATGAACTTGACGTACATCCATCCCAACGCGAAATTATTTCTAATCACTCGTGATTTTCGCGATACATAGTCTTCGCTGAAATCTCAACAATATCATCTTCGCAGCTATGTGCGTCGCGGCCAATATTTTTGCTTTTGTTTCTGCGTCACCAGATGCACGACCAGGAAATCCCTGACCGGCTATGCCGTCAGCTCCTTGGCTTGCGCAGCCAGACCTTGTTGTCATGGAAGGCAGCGCCGCCATAGGGCGCGGGCGCATCGGCGCCGGTCAGCACGTTGATGCCCTCGCCGCGCTCATGCGCACTGTTCGGCCAGATGCCTTCGGCGATGACAACGCCGCGCTTGATGCCGTCGAACAGCTTGGCGTGCAGCACCACCTCGCCACGCTGGTTGCCGATCTCGACACGGTCGCCATCGGCCAGACCATGCGCGGCGGCATCGTCGGGATGGAGAAGCAGCTCCGGGCGGCCCTCCTTGGCCTTCGACACCGGCGTTTCGGAGAATGTCGAATTGAGGAAATTGCGGGCCGGCGAGGTCGCCAGCCGGAACGGATGCGCCTCGTCGACCACCTCGATCAGATCGACATGGTCGGGAAATTCCGGCAACCGGTCCACCGGGCCGAACAGGCCCATGCTCTTCGGCGGCCGGTTGGGGGCCGCCTGCCCGGTCCAGTCGGCGCGGAAGCGGAATTTTCCATCCGCGTGGCCAAACCCCTTGATGAAATGCGCGGCCTCGAAATCCGGCTGCAGGTCGACCCACTTGTCTTCCTTCAGGCTGTCGAAGCTGCCCAGCCCGCGCTTGCCCAAGATGATGTCGATATGCTGCTGTTCGGTCAGGCCAAAGCCCGGGCGATCGGAGACCCCCAGGCGCACGGCCAATTGTTCGATGACGAAATGGTTGGTGAGCGGGCCTTCCGGCGGCTCGATCAGCTTCGGGCCGAGCGTGATGTGCTGGTTGCCGCCGCCCTTGTAGAGATCGTCATGTTCGAGGAACATCGTCGCCGGCAGCACGACGTCGGCAAGCTTGGCCGTGTCGGTCATGAACTGCTCGTGCACGCAAGTGAACAGGTCGTCGCGCAGAAAGCCCTGCTTCACCAGCCGCTGCTCGGGCGCGACATTCACTGGATTGGTGTTCTGGATCAACATGGCCGTCACCGGCGGCCCGCCATAGAGCGCATCGCTGGCACCGGTCAGCACCGGGCCGATGCGCGAATGGTCGAGATGGCGGATCGAGGGATCGCGCATCCTGGTGCCTTCCAGCACCTCCTGATTGAGCTTGAAGATACCCGAATTCGAGTGAAAGGCGCCGCCGCCCTCATACTGCCAGCTACCGGTGACCGCGGCGATGCAGGACGCGGCATGCATGTTGACGGCGCCATTGCGCTGGCGGGCAAAGCCGTAGCCGAGGCGGAAATAGGTCTTCTTGATGGTGCCGACGAGGCGGGCAAAGGCCTCGATCTCGCCAATGGTCAAGCCCGTGATGCCAGCCGCCCATTCCGGCGTGCGTGTCTTGAGATGCGCTTCGAGCCCCTTCGGGTCGTCGGTGTATTTTTCGAGGTAGGCGCGGTCGGCCATGCCTTCCCTGAACAGCACATGCATGACCGCGCAAGCCAGCGCGCCATCGGTGCCGGGCTTGAGCACAAGACCCATGTCGGCCTGCTTCATCGTCGCGTTTTCATAGACGTCGACGACGACGATCTTCGCGCCGCGTTCCTTGCGCGCCTTGATGGCGTGGGTCATCACATTGACCTGCGTGACCACGGCATTGGTGCCCCAGATCACCACGCAATCGGACTTCGCCATCTCGCGCGGATCCGGTCCACGCAAGGCGCCTGCCCCCATCATCCAGCCGGTCCAGGCGAGATTGGTGCAGATCGATCCGAAGAAGCCGGAATACTTTTTCGCGTGGCGCAGCCGGTCGATGCCGTCGCGCTGCACCAGTCCCATCGTGCCGGCATAGAAATAGGGCCAGACCGTCTCCGAGCCGTATTTTGCTTCGGCCGCGATGAATTTTTCGGCGACGAGGTCGAGCGCTGCCTCCCAGCTCGCTTCCTTCCATGAGCCGTCGCCCTTGGCGCCGGCGCGGATAAGCGGCTTCAGCAAACGGTCGGGATGATGGACGCGGTCGGCATAGCGCGCGACCTTGGCGCAGACGACACCCGCCGTGTAGGTATTGGCCTTGGCGCCGTGGACGCGGCCGATGCGGTTGCCGTCGAGCAGTTCGACCTCGAGCGCGCAGGTCGATGGGCAATCATGAGGACATGCCGAATGGCCGATGCGGAGCTTCGCGTGCTGGTTCATGGGGTTTGTCTAGCGGGTTTTGGCGTCGGCGTGTAGGGCCAGATGACTAGCCAATCTCCCCCCTCGTGGGGGAGATGTCCGGCAGGACAGAGGGGGGCGCGAAGGATCGCGACCTATCTATTCGTCCTCGAATCCGGCGGTGGGTGGTTGCAAAAAGGCCGACAGGTTGGCAGGACAGCGCCCCCCTCTGCCCTGCCGGGCATCTCCCCCACAAGGGGGGAGATTACGCACTCACTCCGCCGCGCCTTCCTCGTACTCCGCCGACATGGTCAGCCATTTTTCCTCATGACCGGCCAGCGTCTGGGCGAGCTGCGAGCGTTCCTTGGCCAGCCGCGTCGCCGTAGACGGGTCCTTTTCGTAGATCGCCGGGTTGGCCAGCTCATCCTCGATGCCGTCGATGCGCTTGCGGATGCGGTCCATCAGCGCCTCGGTGGCGCGGATTTCCTTGGCCAGCGGTTCGAAGGCGGCGCGACGCGCGGCCGCGTCGCGGCGGCGGTCGGCTTTCGACGCCTTGTCGGCCTCGCGCTTGCCACGGCGGTCGCCGGACACGCCGGTGACCAGCGTTTTGTAGTCCTCCAAATCGCCATCATACGGGTTGACCGCGCCGTCCTTGACCAGCCACAGCCGGTCGGCGGTCGCTTCCAGGAGATGGCGGTCGTGCGAGATCAGGATGACGGCGCCGGGAAACTCGTTGAGCGCATGGATCAGCGACTCGCGGCTGTCGATGTCGAGGTGGTTGGTCGGCTCGTCGAGGATGAACAGGTTCGGGCCCTCGAAGGCCGACAGGCCCATCAACAAACGCGCCTTCTCGCCGCCTGACAGGTCCTTGGCGGGGGTGTTCATCTTCTCGGTGGTGAGGCCGAACTGGGCAACGCGGCCGCGCACCTTGGATTCCGGCGCTTCCGGCATCAATCGGCGGACATGCTCATAGGCGTTTTCCTCCGGACGCAGATCGTCGAGCTGGTGCTGGGCGAAGATCGCCACTTTCAGCCCAGGCGCCACCGTCATCGTGCCGCTCTCCTGCTTGAGCCGCCCGGATAGAAGCTTTGCGAAGGTCGACTTGCCGTTGCCGTTGGCGCCGAGCAGCGCGATGCGATCATCGGCATCGATGCGCAGCGTCATCTTCTTCAGGATCGGCTGGCCCTCGGTGTAGCCGACATTGACGTTGTTCAAGGCAACGATCGGCGAGGCCACCGTCTTCACCGGTTCGGGAAAAGAGAACGGCCGCACTGAATCGTTCACGATCGCCGCGATCGGCTTCATCTTCTCCAGCGCCTTGATGCGCGACTGCGCCTGCCTGGCCTTCGAGGCCTTGGCGCGGAAGCGTTCGACGAAGGATTCCATATGCTTGCGGGCGGCTTCCTGCTTGACGCGGCCCTTCTCCTGCAATTCCTTCTGCTCGGTATACTGGCGCTCGAACTGGTCGTAGCCGCCACGCCAGAAGGTCAGCTTCTTCTGGTCGAGATGGACGATCGAGTTGACGGCACGGTTGAGCAGGTCGCGATCGTGCGAGATCAGAAGCACTGTGTGCGGGTATTTGGAGACGTAGTTTTCCAGCCACAACGTGCCTTCGAGGTCGAGATAGTTGGTCGGCTCGTCGAGCAGCAGCAGATCCGGTTCCGAAAACAGCACGGCGGCAAGCGCCACGCGCATGCGCCAGCCGCCGGAGAAGGACGAGGCCGGCCGGCGCTGCGCCACATCGTCGAAGCCGAGGCCGGCCAGGATGGTGGCGGCGCGGGACTCGGCAGAATGTGCATCGATGTCGGCCAGCCGCATGTGGATGTCGGCGATGCGGTGCGGATCGGTGGCGGTCTTTTCTTCTTCGAGCAGCGCCGTGCGTTCGAGGTCGGCCTTGAGCACGATCTCGATCAGCGGTTCCTCGGTGCCAGGCGCTTCCTGCGCCACCTGGCCGATGCGCGTGTTCTTCGGCAGGCTGATCGAGCCGGTCTCGGAGGGAAAATCGCCGGTGATGGTCTTGAACAGCGTCGTCTTGCCGGTGCCGTTGCGGCCGACAAGCCCGGCTTTGGTACCGGCCGGCAGGGTCAGGGAGGCATGGTCGAGAAGCAGGCGCCCCGCCATGCGCAGCGAAAGGTCATTGATGATAAGCATGGCCGCGCTTTTGCACGGGAGATCAGTGCTTCGCAAGGCCTTGCGGACCAGTTGGTCGCGCAAGGCCTCAAAACGGTACCCGCAAGTGGCCCGTCAGTATCGCAGATCGGCGGCTTTCGTGCCGGCCGAGCCACCGCCCTCAGGCAGTGGCCTTGCCGCGCTTTGCCGTCTTGGCCACCGCGGCCGGTGCCACGGCCGGCTTACGGCCAAGCCCCGTCGACTTCGCCAACGCCGAACGGGTCGCCGAGTAATTCGGGGCGACCATTGGATAGTCCGGCGGCAGGCTCCACTTGGCCCGATAGTCGTCCGGGCTCAAGCCATAGTCTGTCCTGAGGTGTCGCTTGAGCGACTTGAATTTCTTTCCATCCTCCAGGCAGACGATGTAGTCGGGAAATACCGACTTTTTCGGATTTACGGCAGGAACCAGGCTCGGACTTTCAACGACAGCCGCACCGGCCAGCTTTCGAACCGAGGCGCTGACGCTGGCAATCAGGTCAGGCAGGCCGGAAGCTGGAAGTGGATTGTTGCCAACATAGGCCGAGACAATATCGGCCGTGAGCTCGATAACGGTCTTATCCTCGATATTTGACAATGCTTTCACCTTATTTGCGACAAAATCATCTACCCCAGTGAAGACTTTTGTCTATGTATCCTTCTAACCGCGCCCCCAACGGACCACCAAGCCCCAAAACGAATCAAGACTTGCCACCAACTATCTTTATGGAAAATGGGCGCCGCGCAAATTAGAAAATCTAATACTTGGTAGCGACAGACTTGGCTGTCCTGCTGTCGGCCAATATCTCAAGAATACGCTTCCAACGGGCACAACGCCCAAAATCCTTCTGTTCAATCGCCTTTTCGGCCTTCATCGCCGCGTATAAGGGCGCCTCGGCGCCGAATTCCTTGAGCAGCCAATGCGCTTCCCGCCTGGCGAGGCGCTCGTTTTCATCAAACATAGTTTTCCGCCTCCGAGCGTTCCAGGCCGACCGCGACACAACTGCCGATGACAAGGCCGGCTCCGGCAACGGCCGTCATCGTCAGTCGTTCGCCGGACAGGGTCAGCAGCAGCGTCGAAGCAATCGGCGTGAGATAGGCGACGACAGCAACCTTGCCGCTGCCTTCGAGTTTCAGGGCGCGCGACCAGAAATAGTAGCCCAGCCCCATCGGGCCGGCGCCGAGATAGAGCCCGAGAGCAAGGTCGGTGCCCGTGGGCAAGGCAACGCCATCGCGCGCGCACCACGCAAGCGTCAGGGCGACGCCGATCAGCGACGACGGCAGCAAAAGGCGATCCGGCGAGGTGGCGACCCGTCCCACCATCACCGAATAGAATGCCATGCACAGCGCGGACCCGAATGCCGCGCAATAGCCGACGAGATCGCCCTGGAACCAAGTTCGGTCGCGCCCGCCTGAAATCACCAGCGCCACACCGATGAAGCCAAGGGTCGCGGCGAGGCCCAACAGCGCGGGACGCCGCGGGTTTTCAAAGAGGATCACCGCCGCGGCAACCATCAAAGGCCAGGTGTAGGCTACGAGGTTGGCCTCGATCACCGGCATCGAAGCGAAGGCGATGTATTGCAGCACCATGGTGCCGACCAGGCCGATGAAACCGACCGCGAGCGGAAGCAGCGCGGCCCTCGCGCCGACCGGCGGAGCGCTCTCCCGGCTCATGAACCGGATCAGGGCAAAGACCAGTGCGGCTCCCGCGAATTGCAGGAACTGCACCTGCGACACCGAGTGGTTCGCCAGCAGGGATTTGCCGACAAGGGCATTGGTGGACCACAAAGCCACCGCGCCGGCGGCAAAGACCAGCGCGGATATCGAGCCTGATCCATGCGGAAAGAACCGGTATGGGGCGCTATCTCCGTGCTTGACCATGATCTCGTCCGAGAACCGGTTCCCACTTTCCGGGATCAAGGTTGTCTACCATGATTCCCTGGCTCCGCCCGGTACCGATGCCTCGGCGGGAGCCGGTGCCGGATGTTCCGCCTCGAACCGGCGATAGGCCGGCAGCTGGTTCGTCCAGACATCCTCGGCCAGTTCGTTGACCCATTCGCGGTCTTGGTCGTTGTCGGCGGCGAGATAGAACATGCGGTTGTCGTCGACATAGGGCTTGGCCACCGAGCGCTGGTTGAGCACCAGTGTCACGCGCTCGCCGAATTGGATCGGCGCCGTGCGATGCAGGACGCCCAGAAACTGCCCGAGCGTGGCGTAGTTCATCTTGTGATCGATACGCATGATGCGGTTGCGCGGGATCTCGTGGCCGGATTCGAGGATGGCGCGGCCAGTTTCCGAGTCGTCGCAATAGATTTCGAGATGGCCGCCAACCAATGGATTGCTGATCGACAGCGGGATGAGCTCGGTGACCGGGACGCCGTCGCAATGCCAGTCCACGGCGCCATCCCTGGGATTCATGAAGGTGACGGTCGAGCCGACGATCGACAGCGGATAGGGCTCAAGCTTGGTGCCCATCATGTCGGACAGACGCTCCAGCCGCACCTTGTCGTGCAAAAGCTCCTTGATCTCCGGAATATAACGGTCGGCGCCGGTGATGAAGGTCAGATCGAGGTGCTTGTGCACGGCATGGCTGGCCTTGAGTTTGAGCGCCGCCTCCTCGATCGCCGCAAGCAGTGCCGGGTCATAGCCGTGCAGATATTGCGCGACGCCGAAGCTCGACACTTTCCAGGCGGTTTCGTGGCCGATGATGGCCTCTCGACTCATCGCATAACGCAGTTCGGGGATCGTATGGGCGTTCATTCTACTTCTCCAGGATGGGGGCAACACTTGGTAAATAGTCGATTAATTCACCCACCCCTGTAAAATTAGGAATGCTGGTGCTAGTGTAAGCCCAGCTTAAGGTCGAAACCGTGCGTCTGCTCAGTCAGGTCAACCTAAATTCGCTCAAGATCGTGGAGAGTGCTGCGAGGCACGGGAACTTCACGCGCGCCGGCGAAGAACAGTTTATCACCGCCTCGGCGGTCAGCCAGCGCGTCAAAAGCCTGGAGGATCAACTCCGCTTCAAGATTTTCCAGCGCGGCGGCAATGCGGTGTCACTGACGCCCGAAGGCGAAACCTATGTCTCGCGCGTTCGCGAAGCGCTGGAGCGTATCGTCGCCGCCAGCATGGAAGCGACCGGGCAGTCACAGGAGCATGTGCTGAAGATATCGGTGCTGCCGACCTTTGCCGCACGCTGGCTGTTTCCGCGCCTGCCGCTGTTCCAGCGTCAACACCCCGATATCGTGATGCGGGTTTCGACCTCCTACGCGACACATGAGTTCGCGGCGTCGGATTTCGATCTCGAAATCCGCTATGGCGACGGCCACTTTCACGGGCTGCAGTCCGATCTTCTGTTCCGGGAGGACCTGACTCCCGTCTGCAGCCGCAAGCTGTTCCATGAGGTTCTCGGCAACAGGCCGCGGTCGAAGGTGACGCCGGATGACCTCAAGCACTTCACGCTTCTGCATTCCGACACCTGCACCCAGAACTGGCAATCCTGGCTTGGTTTCGCGGGCGCCAGCTTCGTGCTCAGCGAGACCAAGGGCATCTATTTCGATTCCTGCATGATGTCTTACGAGGCGGCCAATGCCGGAATGGGTTTTGCCGTCGCCAACCGCGCCTATATGGCCAGCGACATCCGCGCCGCGAGGCTGATCGCTCCCTTTGCCGTGCATCATCCGAACACGGCCGGCTGGTATTTTGTTTCCCCCCACAAGAGCCTCGCCACACGCAGGGTGCTGCTGTTCAAACAATGGGTGATGGCGGAAGCGGCTCTGACGCAGAGCCAGTTGGACAGCGAATTGGCTTTTGAGAGCGCCTGAAATTCGGACCAGCTTGTACTATTCCCGATGACCGCCGGCCAGAAATTGAGGGCCATCGGCCAATAGACGTCCAATCCAGGCAACCCGCGCTGGTCGGTGAAATTGTCGAGCTCAAGCCCCTTGAGCCGGAGCATTCCGAGTGGCCTGAAGTGAAGGCCATGCTGCAGCAAAAAATGCGACGATAGCCGGCCGCTCGCCTTCGAATCCAGAACGAAACGATCTGGAAAATCAGGCGAAGGCCCTGCCCTCCTCGGTGCGCTGGAAATGCGTCAGATCGAGCGATACGGAAGGGCGGCCCAGAACCGTCAGGATCATATGCGCCTGGCCCCGATGATGGGTCTGGTGGTTGAAGACATGATCCAGCGCCGGCGCCAGACGCTGCGAAACGGTGCGCATGTCCGATACGGTCATGTAGGTGAAGCGGCCCGACAGCGCCTTGTCGCTCAAGCCGCCAACCCAGTCGACGATCCGCCGGTCCTCCGCCTCGCGCGCCGCCCGAAGGCCGGGCAAGGCGCGGTGAAGGATGACGTCGAGCGCCGTCGGAGCGTCGCCTTCGCCGGTGAAGCGCTTCATCCAGATGCGATCGGCGGCGAGCAGGTGGTTGAGCGTACCCATCAGCGAGCGGAAGAAGGCGCCGACATCGCGATTGAATTCTTCCTCGTCGAGATCGGCGGCGGCATCGTAGATGCGGCCATTGGCCCATTGATTGTATGCCGCAAACATCATGAAGTGTTGTTTCATCGTTTCTCCCGCCGGGCCTGTTTCGGGTATCGGGAGCGATACCTAGACCGCGAGGGAGCCGACGCCAATGACCATTCTGCTTTATGATCTCGTCGGGCATGACGAGAAGCGGCCGTTTAGCCCGCATTGCTGGAAGGCGACGATGGCGCTGGCCCACAAGGGGCTCGATATCTCGACCGCGCCGACGCGCTTCCTCGAGGTGCCCGCCGTCGAAGGCGGTATCTCAAAGACCGTCCCGGTGATCCGCGACGGCGACAAGATCGTCGTCGATTCCTTCGCCATCGCGCTCTATCTCGATGAGGCCTACCCGGATCGGCCGACCCTGTTTGGCGGCGAAGGCGGCAAGGCGATGGCTCGCTTCATCGAGCGCTGGTCGCAACTGACCATCCACCCCTATGTCACCACCGCGGCGATTGTGGACCTCCATGGCATGCAGGACGAGGAGAACGCCGCGTATTTCCGCCGGAGCCGGGAACAACGCTTCGGCAAGCGGCTGGAGGATGTCGTCGCCGCACGCGACGCCGGGCTGGCAGCCTTCCGGGCGGCCCTGGAGCCGCTGCGCTCAATGTTGAGCTACCAGCCGTTCATCGGCGGCGCCTCGCCGCTGTTTGCCGACTATATCGTCTTTGGCGCGCTGCAATGGGCGCGCGTGGCTTCGCCCTATCGATTGCTCGAAAGCAGCGACGTGGTGGCGCAGTGGTTCGACCGCTGCCTCGACCTGCATGGCGGGCTGGGACGAAAGGTTGAAGCCGCGGCGTGACGCCCTGATTTGCCGGCGATGACACCGCAGGCGATGACAGGCCTACTTGGCCGACGCCTTTTTTGGCTTGCTGGGTTTCTTGGCCGACTTCGCCTCCTTGGGCGAGGCTTTTGCCTTGTCGGCGCCAGCAGCCTTCTTGGCAGGCTTCCTGGTGACCAACGACGCATCCTCGGCGTCCACGTCGGCTGCCGCCTGGTGCCAGTGGCGTTCGTCCTGACCGGCCGGTTGCCCTTCCTGCTGCCAGATCTGATGTGCCCGGTTGCGAATGCGTTCCTGACGATCGTCTGCCATGGTCATATTGTCTCCATGCGGGCCGACTTCAGCGCGGCGCCGACACGCGACTATAGCAAGCAAAGCGTTGCTGTGCAGCCATCCGATGTCATCCAGCGCCGCACGTTCGCGGTACCGGCCTGACGTAGAAACACCACTGGACCTTTCGATCCTCTCGAAGGCGGACCGGGCTTTCACCGTTCGTCACTCGGAAAGCCAGGCAATTGGCTTTCCGTCCGCATCGCGGACCGAGCCACCCCTTCGCTGGCGATAAAACCGGACAACTCGCGTGCTACCTAATCCGGACAACTCATGTGCTTACGACACACCGTTCCTCACCCCTTGGCAATGGGCCGGGCGGCTTGTATAGAGCCCGCCACTCTCAATTCCATTCTCAGACAAGGACGACCCATGGCGCTCGAACGCACCTTTTCCATGATCAAGCCGGACGCAACCCGGCGCAACCTCACCGGCGCCATCACCAAGATGCTGGAAGATGCCGGCCTTCGCGTCATCGCCTCGCGCCGTGTGTGGATGAGCCGCCGCGAGGCGGAAGGTTTTTACGCCGTCCACAAGGACCGCCCGTTCTTCGGCGAACTGGTCGAGTTCATGTCGTCGGCACCGACGATCGTCCAGGTGCTGGAAGGCGAGAACGCCATCGCCAAGAACCGCGAAGTGATGGGCGCCACCAACCCGGCCAATGCCGCCGAAGGCACCATCCGCAAGGTGCATGCGCTGTCGATCGGCGAAAATTCGGTGCACGGCTCCGATGCGCCCGAAACCGCCGCGCAGGAAATCAAGTACTGGTTCTCCGACACCGAGATCGTCGGCTGAGCCGACACCGCCACATCCAATGCGAAGAGGCCGGCGTTTCGCCGGCCTTTTTCGTTGGATCCCCGATCCGGTTTCGTGCCCAACGACGTGACCCTGGCGGAGCTTGCCCTGGAAATGCTGTTTCCAGCCGACGACCAGACCATCGAGATCGTCAAGGCCGTGGTCGAGGAAACGGCCGCGAGGTGACCGCCCGGAAATCAGCTCGCGGCGCTGAAGCGCAGGATTTCGCGGCCGTCCTTGTCTGATATGGTGAGCTTGCCGGCTTCGACATTGCATGACGCCGCCTTGGCCAGCGCATCGAATAGCGCCTTTTCCTCGGCCATCACCTCCGGCGCACAGGCCTTGAAGGTCGAGCCGATGCTGCTGATCGCGATCGCCTGGCCGTCGACCTTCGCAGTGGCAAAATAGCTGTTGCAGGGGCCGCTTCCGCCTGCCTTGCCGGCCTCGCTGACCCGGAAGGTTGCTTGCGGCGCGGTAATGGCGCCGATGCCATCGACATAATCGACAACCCAGAGCTGGCCGAAGACGGAAGCTTTGGGTTCGGTGCGCTGCGTGACCATCTTGAGCAGGATGGTTTGCGGCGCGTCGGTCAGCGGATCGAGCTGATAGCGCACATCGGAGATGAACATCGGCCTGTCGTCGACGGTGATCCGGGCCTGCAGCGCATAGGTCATTCGCGGCTGGATGACGGCGGGATCGAATTTGATCTCGAAACTGATCGGCACCTGGCCGGCTGGCTTGATCTTCTGCTCGCCGATGATCCTGGCAGGCGCGTCGGCCAACGAGACATCGGCAAGCTGGACGGAGAGCACGGCATTGGGCGGCAAGGCGATGCGCTCGCGATAGATCACCTCGCCCCTCACCGCCTTCTCGGCGGCCACGGACAGCTCCGGCACCGCCAGGATGCCGACCACCAGAGGCACGAAACCGAAGACGAAGAATTCCGCGAGCCTGCCCAGCATGACCATCTCCCTTGCCCATGACTTCCGCCAATTGGCCAAAGGAATGCGGTCAATACATGACTGCCGGGGGATTTATTCCTGCGACTTCCAGCGTCCCGCCGCCCGGGTATCGGTTTCCTTGGCCTCGACCCAGCCGCCCTCGGAACCATCGGCGCGGTGCTCCTTCTTCCAGAAGGGTGCGCGCGACTTGAGATAGTCCATGAGGAAGTCGGCCGCCTCGAACGCGGCCTGGCGATGCGCCGACGCGGCCACCACCAGCACGATGTTCTCTCCCGGCGCGATCTTGCCATGGCGGTGAATGACGGTGAGGCCTTGCAGCGGCCAGCGTTCGGCAGCCTCGGCCGCGATACGGCCGATTTCGGCCTCCGCCATGCCGGGATAATGCTCGAGCTCAAGCGCCGAGAGCGCACCTTGCTCGTCGCGACAGAGACCGGAGAAGGTGACCACGGCGCCAATGTCGGCGCGGCCTTGTGTCAATGCGGCGATCTCGGCGGCAACGTCGAAATCCTGGCGCTGAATGCGCACCGTCGGCAACACGGCGGCCGACATGTGTCAGCCCCCGGTCATCGGCGGGAACAGCGCGATCTCGCGCGCGCCGGATATCTTCTCGCGGTGATCGACATGTTCCTGGTTGATGGCAACGCGGATCACGTCGGGAAACTGCAGCGCCTGCTCGTAGCCTTCTCCGCGCGACTGCAGCCAGCGCAAGAGGTCGGCGACAGTGTCGATGCCGTCGGGCAATTCGACGTCTTCCTCCGATGTGCCGATCCGCTCGCGGACCCAGGCGAAATAGATGAGCCGCATCTCACTCGTCCATGATGTGTTTGAGGCCGGCACGGAAATAGTCATAGCCGGTGTAAAGCGTTACGAGTGCCGCGATCCATAGCAGCACCAGGCCGGTCTGCGTGGTCAGCGGGAAGATCTTGTCGCCGGCCGGCCCCGCCAGCAGGAAGGCAATGGCGACCATCTGGATGGTGGTCTTCCATTTGGCAAGCTGCGTCACCGGCACCGAGACCTTGAGTGCCGCCAGATATTCGCGCAGGCCCGAAACCAGGATCTCGCGGCACAGGATGATGATCGCCGCCCACAGCGACCAGCCGGCGATACCGGCATGGCGGTCGGTGTCGGCCGCCAAGAGCAGGAGACAGGTGGCGACCAGCAGTTTGTCGGCGATCGGATCGAGCATCTTGCCGATGTTGGAGGTCTGCTGCCAGGCGCGTGCGAAATAGCCGTCGAAGTAATCGGTGATGGAGGCCAGCAGGAATATGACCAGCGCCGACCAGCGGGCGAAGTCGCTCGACTTCAGATGCCCCTCGAGAAAAAAGCACAGCACGACCAGCGGCACCGCGATGATGCGGGCGTAGGTGAGCATGTTAGGCAGGTTGAATGCGCGCTGGGCCATGTCTGGGGGACTCTTTCTGCCTGCGTACTCAAATCAGAAGCGAATGTAGGGGGTCAACAGGCCAGATTCGACTGGCCAGATGAAAGTGCCGAATTTTCAGCTTTCATGGAAGTGATTGTAGACCAGTTTCGCCACCTGTTCGGAAATACCGTCGACTTTCCTCAGATCCTCGATGGCGGCACGGCTGACCGCCTTGGCGGTGCCGAAATGCAAAAGCAGAGCGCGCTTGCGGCCCGGGCCGATGCCACTGATCTCGTCGAGGGGGCTCTTGACCATTTCCTTCTTGCGGCGGGCCCGGTGCGAACCGATGGCGAAGCGGTGGACCTCGTCGCGCAGGCGCTGGACGAAGTAGAGCACGGGGTCGCGCACGGGCAGCGAAAACGAGTCCCTGCCCTTGACGAAGAAGCGCTCGCGTCCGGCGTCGCGGTCCTGGCCCTTGGCGATGCCGATGGCCACGACGCGATCCTCGATGCCGAGATCCGAGAGGATCTTGCGCACCGCCGTCATCTGGCCCTGGCCGCCATCGATCAGGATGACATCGGGCCAGGCCGGGAAGCTGCCGGAGATATCGTCTTCGTCGGCTGCTTCCGTAACATCATCCGGCTTGACATCGCCATGTTCCTTGAGCAGCCGCGAAAAGCGCCGCTCCATCACTTCGCGCATCATGCCGAAATCGTCACCCGGCGTGATCTCGGTCGAGCGGATGTTGAATTTCCGGTACTGGTTTTTCACAAACCCTTCCGGCCCCGCGACAACCATGGCGCCAACGGCATTCGTGCCCATGATATGCGAGTTGTCGTAGACCTCGATGCGCACGGGTGGCTTGGCCAGGCCGAATGTCTCGGCGAAACCGGCAAGCAGCCGGCCTTGCGTCGAGGTTTCGGCCAACCGGCGGCCAAGCGCCTCGCGCGCATTCTGCAAGGCATTGTCGGTCAGGTCCTTCTTCTCGCCGCGCTGCGGCACCGAGATCGCCACCTTGCGGCCGGCCCGGGTCGAGAGTGCCTCCGCCAACAGTTCCTGATCCTCGACAGTCTGCGACAGAAGAATGGCGCGCGGCGTCGGCTTGTCGTCATAGAACTGCGCCAGGAACGAGCCCAGCACTTCCGATCCTTCCAGCGCCGGATCGGCCTTCGGGAAATAGGCGCGGTTGCCCCAGTTCTGGCCGGTGCGGAAGAAGAACACCTGGATGCAGACCTGGCCGCCCTCCTGGTGGATGGCGAAGACATCCGCCTCGTCGACTGTCGCCGGGTTGATGCCCTGATGACTCTGCACGTGCGCCAGCGCGGCCAGCCGGTCGCGGTAGATGGCGGCGCGCTCGAAATCGAGATCCTCCGAGGCCTGCTGCATGGCGGCCGAAATCTCGGTCTTCACCTTCTGGCTGCGGCCGGAGAGAAAATCCTTCGCCTCCTCGACCAGTTCGGCATAGCCCTCATGCGAGATCTCTCCCGTGCACGGACCGGCGCAGCGCTTGATCTGGTAGAGCAGGCAGGGCCGCGACCGGTTCTCGTAAAAGGAGTTGGTGCAACTGCGCAGCAGGAAA
Source organism: Mesorhizobium opportunistum WSM2075 (assembly GCF_000176035.2). Lineage (NCBI taxonomy): Bacteria > Pseudomonadati > Pseudomonadota > Alphaproteobacteria > Hyphomicrobiales > Phyllobacteriaceae > Mesorhizobium > Mesorhizobium opportunistum. Next base: position 5,315,170 of record NC_015675.1, read on the forward strand.
GCGCGCTGCAGCGAATTGATGGTGCGGCCGACAGCGCCGGCCGAGGCAAAAGGCCCGAAATAGTCGCCTTTGCGCGAGCGTGCGCCGCGATGCTTGTAGATGCCAGGCGAGATATGGTCGCCGGTCAGGAGAATATAGGGGAACGACTTGTCGTCGCGCATCAGCACGTTGAATCGCGGCCGCAAGCGCTTGATAAGATTGGCTTCGAGCAGCAGCGCCTCGATTTCGGTGCGGGTGACGACGAACTCCATCGTCGACGTTTCGCGCACCATGCGGCCGATGCGGTTGGTGTGGAACCTGCCTTGCGCGTAGTTGGTGACGCGCTTCTTCAGGCTGCGCGCCTTGCCGACATAGAGCACGTCGCCGGCGGCGTTCATCATGCGATAAACGCCTGGCGCATTGGGCAACCGCTTGACCAGCGTCTGGATCACCTCGGCGCCGACCATGCCTTCGGCGTCGCCGGCATGCGGCGTCCAGTCGATCGCCGTGAAGGCGACATCCGGGCCGGCGGGTTCGACGATCTCCTCGAGCGCTTCATCCTCGATGTCGATTTCGGGAGGAAGATCTTCGGCGCCGCCGCGCGCCTTGTTCTTGTGATCCAAAGGACTCATTCCGCCATGCCTGTCACATCGGGCGTCTGCCACGCAAGGTGCTGGCCGCCATCGAGCGCGATCATCTGGCCGGTGACCGAGCGCGCCTCCCAGAGATAGCGTATTGTGGCGCCGAATTCCGGCAATTCCGGGCCGCGCTTCAGGATCAGGCCGGCGACCTGCGCATCTAAATCGGAATCATCCTGGCGCAGGTTCTTCAGCGTTGGGCCCGGACCGATCGCGTTGACACGGATGCCGGGCCCGAGCGCCTGCGCCAGCATCTGGGTCTGGGTCCATAGTGCCGACTTCGACAGCGCATAGGAAAAATAGCGCGGCGTCGGCCGCCAGACACGCTGATCGATGATGTTGACGATCAGCCCCTCCTGTCCTTCCGGCAAGGAGCGGGCGAAATTCTGCGCCAACAGCGCCGGGGTTTTCACGTGAATGGCAAAGTGCCGGTCCCAGGCCTGCCAGTCGAAATCCTCAACCGAATCGTCGACGAAGAGCGACGCGTTGTTGACCAGCAGCGAGATGGGGCCAAGCGCTGCTTCCGCCTGGCCGACGAGGTCGCTGACGGCGTCCATGTCGGTCAAGTCCGCCGCCACCACGGCGGCGCGGCCGCCAGACCGGTTGATCCCCGCGGCCAACGCGTCCGCCTCGTCGTGCGAGCGGTTGGAGTGGATGGCGACTGCAAAACCATGGCCGGCGAGATCCTCGACGATCGCCTTGCCGATCCGTTTCGCCCCGCCGGTCACCAGCGCCGCGGTGGCTTTGCTCATCTTCTGTCAATCCTCAATTTCGGCACGAATAACGGCGCCGGCGAAATATGGCCTGCCATCCGTTAAACGGCATTTGCACCTGGGGCAGCATTGTGGCGAAACCGCCCGGCGGGTATTCCGACTCGCCGTGTCCCGAGGCCGGCAGCACTCCAATATAGGGCGCTGGACTCCTTGCACCAAGCGGTGTGCAGCGCAACATGACCGGGCTGCTGACATTTCGCTGTTGCGAAGATGCAACGTCAAGGTTCTGCCTCATTCGTGCCGGGGAATGACCCAAGTTCAGGTTCGGTTCAGCCGCATTTTGACACGACATTTGGAACCGACGAACGCCAGATCCGTTTCACCCCCCGGACGGGTTGATGGCGATCGTGAGAAACAAGCCTGTGTCCTGTGGCTTAAGGAGTAGAGAACAATGCAAGCCAATCTCAAATTCGCACGGCCGCTGGCCGTTGCGCTCGGGCTCTTCGCCCTCGGCGGAACTGCCTATGCCGCAGACGTCGTCCAGGAAGAGCCGCCGGCACCCGCCCCGGTTGCCGAACTGCCCGTCGCATCCTGGGCCGGCCCCTACGCCGGTATCAACCTCGGCTATGGCTTCAGCGGCCGTACCAAGGAAAAGGATCTCGGCTTTGAAACCGACACCAAGGGTTTCGTCGGCAGCGTCTTCGGCGGCTATCAGTGGCAGCAGGAGAACTTCGTGTACGGCGGTGAAGCCGAACTCGGCTACAACGGCGTCAAGGGCGACGACAATGGCGTCCACTCCAAGGGCGGCTTCGAAGGCTCGCTGCGTGCCCGTCTCGGCTACGCCGTGACCCCGGAAATCCTGCTCTACGGCACCGGCGGTCTCGCCGGCAGGAGCCTGAAGGTGGAAGATGATACCTTTGGTAGCGACACCGCCACCATGCTCGGCTGGACCGCTGGTCTCGGCACCGACATCAAGCTGACCGACAATGTGTTCGGCCGTGTCGAGTACCGCTACACCGACTTCGGCAGCAAGAGCTTCGATAACATCGGCAAGGTGAAGGCAACCGACAACCGGGTGACCTTCGGCCTCGGTATGAAGTTCTAAGTCGTTCAAGCCACGACACGAAAAAGCCGGGCCTCGCGCCCGGCTTTTTTATTACCCACGCTGCGCCGCGCCAGCACCCCCTCTGCCCTGCCGGGCATCTTCCCCGCAAGGGGGAGATTGGTTCGTCGCCTCGGCTTCGCTAATCTCCATTGTCGACGCCGCCCGTCAGCCCGGAACCGCGGGCTTCAGTTCCGGGAATTTTTCGTCGAAGCGCGCCGCCCAGCGGGTGAGCCGGCCACGGCCCTTTTCCCATTTCCCGGCAAAGCGCAAGGAGAGATAGCCAAGGCAAGCCCGCAACGCCATCTGCCCAGCGGTGATCTTCTTCGGCAGTTTGGGCGGGTTGGCATTGAGCTGATCGAGAGCAGCCGTGATCTTCGCCCACTGGCGATCGAGCCAGGGCTGATAGACCATCTCCTCAGGCCGGGTGCGGCGCTCATAGACCATCGACAGCGCACAGTCGCAAATGCCGTCGGCCAGCGCCTCCAGCACCTCGGCCTCCAACCGCTTGTCGGGATTGCGCGGGAACAGCGCGTTCTTCGAAATCCGGTTGAGATGCTGGGTGATGGCGCGGCTGTCGTGGATGGAACGGCCGTCGTCGAGCACCAGCACCGGAATCTTGCCAAGCGGATTGGCGCCGATCAGATCGGCCGGCCGGTCCTCGGTCTTCACCGGAACCTGCTCGATCACGATCCCGGCATAGGCCGCGGCCATCCTTACCTTGGAGCTGTAAGGAGAGGTGGATGCGTAGAGCAGTTTCGGCATGATCGATTTCCTGTTTGCAGACGTCCACTGTCGGCTGACAGGTTCTTGCGATCAACCGCCAGAGCGCGAAAAAATAGCAGCCAGGAATCGGTTGCGGTTCCTGCCCCAAGCATCTCGACAAGCTTACAGATTGGTAGGCTGGGAAACGCAGGCGGACGCCGACAGCAGGCTGATGGGACTCATATCTGCGTTCGCGTCTCATAGGTCCCGGGCATTGCATCGGGACCCTCCGCCAAGCGCGGCAAGGAGACAATCAGGCAGGCGAGCGAGGCAGCCAACCGGCGCCTCGCTTTGCTTGCCCTCTGCCTTTCCCCGACGTTCAGCCAACCGGGCTGAAGCCGTTGCCGAGATAGTTCAATCCAGAGCGTCAGAGCGTCCTTGCCGAGTCCCGAAGGACGCGCGACGCCCCAACGGCCCGGTCTACTTCTTGGCCGGAGCCTTCGCCTTCGCAGGCGCTGCCTTGGCCTTCGGCGCGGCTTTCTTCACCGCGGGCTTGGTCGAGGCTGCCGCAGCTTTCATAGCAGGCTTTGCCGCGGCCTTGGCCACAGGCTTCTTCGCCGGTGCCGCCTTCTTGGCCGCGGGTTTTGCCGCTGCCTTGGCCGCGGGTTTTGCCGCCGCCTTGGCCACAGGCTTCTTCGCCGGTGCTGCCTTGGCTGCCGGCTTTGCCGCTGCCTTGGCCGGCGCTGCCTTCTTCACTGCCGGTTTCGCCGCAGCCTTGGCCACGGGCTTCTTCGCCGGCGCCTTCGCTGCGGGCTTTGCCGCCGCCTTCGCAGGCGCTGCTTTCTTCACTGCCGTTGCGGCCTTCGCCGCGACTGCTTTTGCGGGTGCTTTCTTTGCCGGTGCCTTGGATGCCGGCGCTTTAGATGACTGCTTAGCCATGTCATGCCCCTTCACGTTATGCCGATGGCCGTGAATGACCCCGGCGCGCAATGCATATCTGACTCGCGGCTCGCTAGCCAGCGAAGCAATGGTATGATTTCGTCAGCTTAAATTTTGATTGAGATCGACACACGATCTCACTCGTCATGGCAAAAATTCGCCGCTGATCTTCAGACATCGCCAGCAATTTGATACCGGCATTCTTCGCACGCAGTGAGACCGGTCGTGGCGTGAAGCTTCGAAGATCAACAACCAGCCTCGCGCATCGATCGTCAGCCGCGAACATCAAGAGCCGCTGCTTCGTCGATACAATCATCTTTGGTGGTTGCACGATCTACGCGGACCGTGAGAGCAATGCGACGACCGATCTGTCCATCACCTTGTCAAGTTTGATTCCATCGCCTCACCTTTTTGCCAATTGACAGACTACTCTGCATGACAGAGTATTTTGTGAAAAACAGAAGGCTGTTTCGATGCGGATCGCAGAAGAGGAAACGACGCTGTCGCTGTGGGGAAACGCGGAGACAACGCTCCATGGCGACGGCATCGCCGTGGATTACCCGCGGCCTTGTCACGCCGGAGCCAATTCATGAGCACCGACGAGGTCATACATCAAAGCACGCGGCTCAGGATCATGGCCATCCTGCACACGCTGGACAGGCGCGAAGCGCTTGAATTCACACGATTAAAGGACATGGTCGAAGCCACGCACGGCAATCTCGGCGCGCACATCGAGACGCTTGCAAGGGTCGGCTACGTCGATGTCGAAAAGCTGTTCGTCGAGCGGCGGCCACAAACGCGGGTCTGGGCAACGACGGTCGGGCGGCGCGCCTTTCGCAGTCATGCCGCCTGGCTTCGGGCCATCCTCGACGAAGCGGAACCGGCGGCGGATCGCCCTCAACGCAGAACGCGGCGGCGCTCGTCGTAGATCATTGGCGATCGGTCGCGGCCGGCAAACGAGCCGCAGGCGCTGCCGCCGCCCGGTTCGACCGGCACGTCCATTGTCGTCATGGCTGGTAGCCGAAGCAGATGGCGCCGATCGCGACGATGGCGCAAGCGCCGATCCGTCGTGGCGTCAGCGTCTCGCCGAGAAAGAAGCGTCCGATGAAGGCGGCGAAGACGACGCTGGTTTCGCGGATCGCGGTGATGGGCCCGGCCGGCCCGAGCGCGAAGGCGGCGACCACCACGCCATAGGCCAGAAGCGCGAACAAGCCGCCGCCCAGCGCCTTCCAGGTTTCCGGCGCGCGCGGGTCGACGGTGAGCCGGCCACGGCAGGCGACAAATGTCGCCGGCAGCAATGCACCGTAGATCAGCAAGACCCAGGCGGTGTAGGCGCCGGCATTTCCCGCCGTGCGAACGCCGATGGCATCGACCGTTGCATAGGCGGCGATGATCGCTCCCGTTGCCAGCGCATAGAGGATCGATGTCGTGGCCGCCCTGCCCCGTCCGAGCGAAAGACCCATGATGCCGCCACCGACCAGGGCAACGCCTATGGTCTGCGGCATGGTGAGCTGCTGGTTGGCCAGCAGAAATCCGCCGAGCGTGACGAGCAGCGGCACGCTGCCGCGAACGATGGGATAGACCTGCCCGAGTTCGCCATATCTGTAGGCGGCCACCAGAAACGCGCTGTAGCCGACCTGAAGGCCGGCCGAGAGCCCGACATAGGGCCAGGCTGATGTGGCCGGAAAGCCGCTGAGGAGCGCGTAGGGGATGGCGAGCGCCGTGCTGGAGAAGCTCATGACGGTGACGGTCCACAACCTGTCGGCTCCGGTTCGCAGGAAAGCGTTCCAGGTTGCGTGCAGGATCGCGGCAAGGAGCGCGAGCCCGATGACCAGCGGGCTCATTGCGGCCTGCGCGAGGCGGCGATGATGCCCAGGGCGGCCTTGCGGGCGTCGCGGATGACGGTGTCCGCCTGCCCCATCTGCGCCATCAGCGTCGCACCTTCGATCAGCATCAAAAGTGTCGCCGCCACGCTCTCGGCGCGGCCAGGCGGCATCGCATCCGACAGGATCGCCTGCATGCGTTGCCTCAAGCCGTTCTTCTGCCTGGCGACCGCCTTGAACACCGGGTGCCCGGGATCGCCAAACTCGGCCAGCGCATGCGCGAACAGGCAGCCGTGGAAATCCGGGCTGCGGAACCATCGCCCATGCCAGTCGAAGATCCTGGCGATTTTCTGCTCCGGCGTGATGCCCTCCAGGGCAAGCCGGTCGAGCTGGCGATCAAACCGCCTGGCGCGATAGTCGAGCACCTCGACGATCAGTTCGTCCTTGCTGGGGAAATGGCGATACATCGTCATCTTGGCCACGTCGGCCTCGGCGATGATCCGGTCGATACCGGTGGCATGGAAGCCGGCGCGCTTGAACAGCGCGTAGGCCGTTTCGACGACATGCTGACGTTTGTCGGAAGCTGGCGATGATGTCATGGGGCCTACCAAGTGATGAGACAGGTCTGTCTCATCCTTATGCGATGGATCGCATTGGCTGTCAACACGGCACGCGAAAGCGCCCGCGGCCGATCAGGCTGCGAGCGCGAAAAGGGATCGCGAAAGGAAGGCTGCGTTCAGCGCAGGACGCGGCAGCGGCCGTTGTAGACCATCCAGCGGTCGAAGCCCGAAACGCAGAATTCGACATTGTCGCCTATCGAAGCGAAGCCCTGCCCTTCCTCGATCAGGTACCAGATGGTCCGGTCACGGCCGTCAGAGAGACTGACGGTGGCGCCGCAGTAGCGGCGGCCGATCGGCCAGGTGTCGTTGGCGGGCAGATAGCGGTGCTGGTGGATGCGCCGGAAATCGGTGATCTGCACATCCGGCAGGTGCGGCACGTGATGCACCTGGTAGGAGAAGCGGTGGGTGATCTTGTTCAGCACCCAAGGCTCGCCGCAGACGCCGCCATCGTCGTCGGGATAGACGCCGACAAGGTCGGCCGCCTGCACAGCCTGGGTGACACCGAGGGGTGCGGCGAGCGAAGTGCAGAGCGAAATCAGGGCAGCAAATGCGGATTTGGCGAAGCGAGTCATGACAGCCTCTCAAGGTCGATTGCGCGCACTGTGCGGATTCGCTTGGCGTCGGTCAAGCGGTTGCCGAAACAATGGTTTCCCGGTTCGAAACCTCGACCTATTCCGCGGCCAGCCACTCCAGCATCCAGTGCGCCGGCTTTGCCACGGCGAGCAATTTGTGGAGTGCCGGCAGCACGGTTCGCAATTCGGCTTCCAGCGTGAAGGGCGGATTGACCACCACCATGCCGCTGCCGTCGAGACTGGGTTCCGATGAGGCCGGCCTGATCTCGAATTCTATGTCGAGGATTTTCGGGATGCCGGATTGCTTCAGCGCTTTCCTGAAGGCGATGATCGCCTTGCGGTCCTTGATCGGATACCACAGCGCGTAGATGCCGCCAGGCCAGCGCCTGTGCGCCCTTATGAGCCCGTCGACGAGGCGGGCGAACTCGCCCTCTTCCTCGAATGGCGGATCGATGAGCACCAGGCCGCGCTTTTCCTTCGGCGGCACATGCGCCCCGAGCGCCAGCCAGCCGTCGAGTTCCATCACCCTCACCTGGAAATCGCCGGCGAATTCCGCCTTCAGCCTTGCGGCGTCCTTGGGGTGCAATTCGATCGCCGACAACCGGTCCTGCTTGCGCAGGAGATTGCGTGCGAGCAGCGGCGAGCCTGGATATTTCTTTACACCGCCTTCGGGATTGAGCGACCGCACCGTCTCCAGGTAGGGCGCCAGCAGCGCCGCCGCCCTGGCATCGAACGAGGCGTCGATCAGCCGGCCGATGCCGCCCTGCCACTCGCCGGTCTTCTGCGCTTCGACTGACGACAGATCGTAACGGCCAATGCCGGCATGGGTGTCGACGACGCGAAACGCCTTGTCCTTCTGCTTGAGGTATTCGAGCAGGCGCGTCAGCACGACATGCTTGACGACGTCGGCAAAATTTCCGGCGTGGTAGGCGTGACGGTAGTTCACGTGGTCCCCCTGCCCCAGCGCGGCGGTGGCGGCTGCGAGTTCGGATTGTCCGGCCGGCCGCCGCCGAAGCGCAGGGACAGCAGGAGGCCGATCAAGCCGACCGCCATCAGGGAGAAGCCGACCGGCCGCGCACGGCTGTCGGCTTCACCGACACCGGAGCGCAAGATCAGGTCGACCGCCCGCATCGGTATGTCCTCGACATCGCCCGGGCCTACGGTGAAGAGGTAGGATCCGGTGCTGACCGCCGGGATCAGTCCGGCCTCGTCACGAAAGATCTTGTCGGGCAGTTGCGGGCTGGTCTGGCGCGGATTGTCCACGTGGTTGAACTGCAGCGTCGAGGCGAGCACCGTGCGGCCGTTGGTTGCCGCGGTTAGCGTCAGCACAGTACGCTGCTGCGAAACGATGCTTTCGGCCCTCGCGGTGAGGTCGACAAGCACCCGCACCGGTGCATCGCGGCTCTTCAGCGATACGGTCAGCGGCCTGAAGCGGCCCTGCTCATAGACCCGCCAGGTGCCGATCTCGCGGCCGGAGAAATTGGTCATCGCCCAGGGATAGATGACGCTGACGCCGGCGCCGGCCAGCAGGATCAGGACAAACAGAAAGCGCATTCAGACGGTCACCTTGCAATCACCCCTTGCCGGACGATCGGCTTGCGCTGACACCCTCGCGCAGGCGTTCCATCTCGTCCAGCAGCATGTCAAGGCCGATCTCGAATGTCTTGTCGAAACCAGCGGTGCCGAAATAAGCTCCAGCTCTCATGACGCTGGGAAAATCCTTCGCCAGTCGCTCCTCGCTCACGGTGGTGACGGCCGACGGTCCCTTGGCATAGCCGGCAGTTTCGTCGAGGATCGCGCCGGACAGGTAGTAGCTCGCGGTGCGGAACAGCCGGGCGCTGAGTTCCGGGCCGAAACCGCCTGCCTCGAACAGGCCGATGACGCCGTTCAACATGGCAAGGCACGGCGGCGAATTCATCCGATAGACGACAAGGAACGGCGCGAAGGCCGGATGCTCCGTCGCGATGCGACGAAACTCCTGCATCACGAGACGAATGCTCTCGCGCCACGGCATGCTGCCGTCGGGAATTGCCATCGTGCTGACCTGTCGATCGACAAGCGCCTCATAGAGATGCGCTTGCGAAGGGAAGTGATGATAGATGCTCATCGCCTCGCAGCCGAGGGCGGCCGCGAGCTTGCGCATCGAAAAGCCGGAAAGCCCCTCCCGCTCGATCACTTCGAAGGCCGCGTCCTCGATCATCTCGCGGGACAGCCGCCCGCGCGCTCGCTTTTTTTTGAGCGATGAGTCCATGGCGTCGCTTGACAACTTACACTGTAAGGTTCATCTTCCACGTCACCTTACATCGTAAGGCTAACGAAGACCAGAGGAGAAAAACCATGTCTGCCTATCGCAGTCTTTCATCCGTGCATTCTTCTATCCGCCGTGCGTCCCTGCTCGCCGCTTCGGTCTGCATCCTCTCGCTCGCCACGGCGCCCGTGCACGCCGACGACTATGATGCGACAATCAAGGACATCCAGTCGACCGTGGGCGGCGTGCCCAGCTTCGTGAAGCAGTTTCCGAAATCCGGTCTGCCCGGTGCCTGGGCCGAGGTCAAGGCCATCGAGCTCAGCGACAAGACGGCGCTGCCGCCAAAGGTCAAGTCGCTGATCTCACTGGCGGTGGCGGCGCAGATTCCGTGCACCTACTGCATATGGTCGGACACGCAGGACGCCAAGCGCGCCGGCGCCACCGAAGAAGAGATCCAGGAAGCGGTGGCGATGTCCGCGCTGACCCGCCACTGGAGCACCATCTTCAATGGCATGCAGATCGATTTCGACACGTTCAAGAACGAAATGGGCGGGCAATAGCCGCCGGCAAGAAGGAAATGGGCGGGCAATAGCCGCTGGCAGGAAGGAAATGGGCGGCCCTGGCATATTCAAACCGAATGGACACTGCTTCCGGGGGCCGATCCGGGACCTGATCGACCAGCCGGTTGATGCGCCCTTCTGTTCATCAATGATTCCGGGGGCGACGAAGCTGAATACAGGCCGTCGCCCGTCGCGGGTATCCGCGACCGGCTCGAGCGGGTCCGCGCAGCAATCTCGCTACGCTCTGAAGATTGACATTTGCCCGACCCGTTTCCATGCAGGTACATTTCCTGGGTTGCACCCAAACCGCCCCACTGGGCAATCCTCTGCAAAGCCTTGATGGCGTCTCGAAAACGGCCTGTCGCATCCGACGAAAATTCCGGACTATCGAGCCAATGCGTTGAATCACAAAGGGATCTATCTGGGCACCCTTGCGGCAAACCCGAAGTCGACACCGGCGTCATGATTAACCATTCGAAAATGAAGATGGTTAAGGAATTGCTAATTTAGTTGACTACGGCCTCCACAGGTATATTTTTGGTGTGTTGGGATGTGCAATTTGGGCGAGCAATCGACGATGATGGCATCAGGCCTGTGATCGCGATTTCGGGGCGCATGGAGTGCTGAGCGGCAGACTATAAGCCGTCGCGGCATCGGCCTTGCAAACTCAGAGAACAATAGGCGCACATCAGTGATGGCGGCTCCGCGGACGCGGAAAGTTTTGTCTCGTTCTTAAGGACGTGGGCGGGCGATGCTTTGTCCTGGCCAGGGTGGTAGCGTGTGCGTTGCGTGAGAGGAAAGCATGAGCAAGGTCATCAAGGTTCTGAAACTTGGTTCCCGGAACGATCAACGCGGTGCCAACCATAGAAGTCGCGCCCTGGTCGCGGGAGGCGCGGGGTTCCTGGGCTCGCATCTGTGCGAACGTCTTTTGCAGGACGGATATGAAGTCGTCGCACTGGATAATTTCCACACCGGGAAGAAACACAACCTCAACGCTCTTCTGCGCGATCCCAAATTCACCTGCATCGAGCACGACATCGTCAATGCACTGCCTTTGGATCTTCGGGTCGACGAGATCTACAACCTTGCCTGCCCCGCCTCGCCGCCGCACTACCAGGCGGATCCAATCCATACCTTCAAGACAAGCGTGCTCGGTTCGCTGAACCTGCTGGAGCTCGCGCGTCGGAACAACGCCAAGATATTCCAGGCCTCGACATCCGAGGTCTATGGCGACCCCCTCGTGCACCCGCAACCAGAAGGCTATTTCGGCAACGTGAACACGCACGGACCGCGCTCCTGCTACGATGAAGGCAAGCGCTCGGCCGAAACGCTGTTCTTCGACTATTCGAGGACATATGGCCTCGATGTCCGTGTCGCCCGCATCTTCAACACCTACGGTCGGCGCATGCAGCCCGATGACGGGCGCGTCGTCTCGAACTTCATCGTCCAGGCGTTGCGCGGCGAAGACCTTACCGTCTACGGCAGCGGCCTGCAGACACGCTCCTTCTGCTATGCCGACGACCTGATCGAGGGCTTTGTCCGGCTGATGAACGCACCGCGCGCGCCCGCCCACCCGGTCAACCTCGGCAACCCCGGCGAATTCACCATCATGGAACTGGCGACGCTGGTCGTCGCCTATACCAATTCCAGTTCGAAGATCGTGCATCGACCACTGCCTATCGACGACCCCCGGCAGCGCAGGCCGGACATTTCCTTTGCCAGGGACAATCTCGGCTGGCAGCCGCGGATCAGCCTGAGCCAGGGGCTGGCGCATACCGTCGAATATTTTGACACCTTGCTCTACGGAAACCGGCTGACGAAAGAAGCAGCCGCTTCATGAGCCGTCCGCCAATCCTGGTGACAGGTGGGGCGGGCTTCATCGGCAGCCACACCTGCAAACTGCTGGCCGCGGCCGGCTATCTACCCGTGGCTTTCGACAATCTGTGCCGGGGCAACGAGAAATCCGTCCTCTGGGGTCCGCTTGTCGTCGGCGATATCCGGGACCGCGATGCGCTGCAGGCGGCGATCGCCGCGCACCGGCCGACGGCCATCATCCATTTCGCGGCATTGGCCTATGTCGGCGAGTCCGTTCAGGAGCCGGCCGACTATTATTCGACCAATGTGATGGGCACCATCGCGGTGCTCGATGCGGCACGCGCGAATTCAATCGAAAACATCATCTTCTCCAGCAGCTGTGCAACCTACGGCGTGCCCGAAGCATTGCCCGTTCGCGAGAGTTCGTCGCAAAATCCGATCAGCCCCTATGGGCGTACCAAGCTGATGGGCGAGCAGATCATCGGCGACTATGCGTCGGCCTACGGAATGAAATTCGCGATCCTGCGCTATTTCAACGCCTGCGGCGCCGATCCCGACGGCGAACTTGGCGAATGGCATTCACCCGAAACGCATCTGGTTCCCAGGGTACTGATGGCCGCATCGGGCATCATCGACGAGATCGAGGTTTTCGGCACCGACTACAACACGTCGGACGGTACGTGCGTGCGCGACTATATCCACGTCAGCGATCTGGCACGCGCCCATCTGAAAGCGCTCGAATATCTCGAGAGAGGTGGACAAAGCCTGGCGGTGAACCTCGGCACCGGGCGAGGCGTATCCATCAAGGAGATTGTCCAGACCGTCAGCCGCGTGACGTCAAGACCGGTTCCGGCCGTCTTCAGGGCCCGGCGCCCCGGTGATCCGGCGGAACTCTATGCAGATCCAGGCAACGCACGCGAGCATCTTGGCTTCGTGCCCGAGCTTTCCGATATCGATACCATCGTCAGGACGGCGGCGCCATTCTTCGAACTGGAGACGAAACCCATGGCGCCACCGGCCGAGGCGCCAGCGTTCGCCATCGCCCGATAGATTAGAGATAGCGGGGATGGCAACTTGCGAGTTGGCCAAATCCGCTGGGGCTGCAGATGTAAGGCGAACTGCCTGGGAATGCACCGTCATCGCCCGGATTGAAAGAGACCTTCACAGGCCCTGGCGTGTGAACTTTCATCTGTGGCGGTGATGTAAAAGCGTAGGCATTTTCCGTCGTCCGTATCGCACTCGTCGTCAGGAGCGGAGGATCAATTCTAAACGAATGAACCGTGGACATGGCGTAGACCGGCTTGACCGCGGAATTCCCTCGAACCGAGTGGACCACAGGCTTGATGAAGACCGCATCGGTTTTGGTCGCATCCAGACCCTGACAACCCGAAACCATCGCCACGGCCGCAACAACACACAAATTGTATTTGCCTGGACGAAATGCGCCCATTGCGGAACGGTCCATCACGTATCCCCTCCTATCAAAGCCGACGGCGGGCACGACATTCCATGCTTTCGTCGCTTCACGCCGCATGAGTAGCCACTCGCCACTTACAATCACGCAGAAACATTAGACGACGCTTATTAAACAGACCGTGCAGCAGGCCAGCGTCTCGCTCTTCTTTAGAATTGAATGCAATTAATCGGAGATCGGCGCGCCGATAACTCCGGCCGTCCTGAAGTCTTACGATAGGTGATTCGCAAGCTCCTTGACAGGCTCAAGGCACCACCGGCTCGATGGCTGAACGCGACCTAATTCTTGGAATCAATCAGCTTGCGGGTCTCTTCGAACTGCGCGCTCTTGGTGTCGCCGACTTCGAATTTCCGGTATTCGTCGGAAGGATCCTCGGGGGTTCGCTTGAACCCATACCATTCCCCATCGGGATCCTTGCGCTGCTCGATGGACCCGCCCTTGATGCGATGGCTGTAGCAGGTGCGCTGCTGCTTGCCCTTATAGCTCTTGGACCGCCAGGCGAGGTCCATGCACATCTTGCCGTTGTTCATGACCAACCACTTGCCCTCGGCGACGGAGGCTGAATCCTGCCCCGACGTCCAGGCCCGGAGGGGTCGATCGGCCTTTCCGAAATAGGCCGCTCCGTCTTTCCATATCCATGTATGGTCGGCGTAGAGAAGCTGCAATTCAAAGGCTGTCGGAACGGTGACGGTTGCTTCCTCAGGCTTAGAGGTCTTCTCGTTAGCCGCATGAGCGGCTCCCGAAAATGCCAACTGGCCGCAAATGACCAGCAGAGGCGCAAGCCTGGCAGACCAGCTGCGTTCCCGATCTCTATTTGTGCGTGGCCGAGGCAATCCGGTGGAAGTCGTCAGCACAATCAGCGATCTCATGTCGTCCCACATCTCGATCCAGCGCCGCAGCAACCCGATCGTGACCGGGAACGCGCCACAACGGAGCGCTCTCCCATCGACGCAACGCCAGGTTTCGGGCAGCGCTGTCAGCACCTTGGCATGAGAGCATTAGCAGTCGGGCAAAGGCCGATGTCAACCTTGCGCGCCATAGCCAGGTGCTTCGGGCCGCAGGCGCCAGGCCGCGTAAACGCGTGCTGGCTCGAGACTTCGACGTCAAGCCAAGAGGGGCGGCGGAAGAGGGTTCGAAGGCAGTCGTCGATTGATATCAGCGCTGTGTAAATCCGGGCGCGACGGGTGGCTGGCACGGCTTGCTCCGCCCCCTCCCCGCACCCGGATTCCAGCCCCCGCTGAACTTTTGCTAACGGGCGCGGCAAGCCGCGCGCTGGCCAAATCCGCTCGGGCCGCAAATCCAGGGCGAATGGCCGAGGAATGGACCACCCAGCCTATAGGAAACCTTCATCGGCGCCGGCGTGACGATCCTGGCCCGCTGCGGCCGCACGAAGACGGCGTAGGCCGTCTCGGTCGTGCGCGTCACGCTGCTCGTCTGCATGAGGGACTTGCGATGGAACACGCCAACCCGCTTCTTGCCGACGTAGTGGATTTTCTTGGCCGGCGCATGCACCGCAGGCTTACCGGCGGCAAGCTTACCGGCGAGCGAGCCGGTCGTAGTCACGTCCATGCTCTGGCAACCGGAGACCATCGACATCAATGCAATGGCGGCTATAGACCAGGCATTTTTTCTGCCTTTTACAGCCAAACCCCTCATGAACTTGTTCATCGTCTATCCCCTGCCGAAAAACGCAAGTTGATTGGATGCGGAGATATTTTTCTTTGGTGTCTTCCGCGCCGCGTGACCAGCCAATCGCCGTTCACATCATGAACATATATTAGGGGATACTTATTAAAATTCGCGCAAACGGCGTGGTGAATGCCACCTTCCGGCGCTCGATCGGATATTGTTAAAATTTGATCTTATTTTTACGTCCGCGGCTAATGCTCGCCGTCCGACAATGGAGGCCGTCAACCAAGGCGAACGCAGCTCTTTGCGCGGATGCCTCCGGGCGTCAGCGTCGGGTTTCCCAACCTGGATCAAAGTAGAATTTTCGGGTCCCGATATTGCCCTGGCCAGCACCGGAAACCACATAGGCGATGCGTACGATGCGCAAGCCGACCGCGCCTTGCTGCAGCCCGTAGACGCCCTCCATGCCACGGTCGTAGAGACTCATAGCCGGCACGATGAGCGCCAGCATGGCGAGCGACGCCTGCAAGGCGACTCTCGCGGCATTGGCGCGCAGCGGAACCTTGTTCTCGATGACATGTCTCACGACGATGACCGCCACCAGAAGCCCATAGAGGAAGGCATTCAACGCGGCGAACCAGTAGAACCCGGTGGCGTCGAAGGGGTGCTCCACAAGCAACACCGGCAGCGCCGCACCGATCGCCAGCATCACGTAGGGCGCGAACGCACGAACTGGCAGAAGGTGCTTGGGGCCGCTACCCTTGGGCGTGACACGGAAATCGACGAACGATTTGGTCAGATAGTCGCGCAGCGACGATAGCGTGCCGGCCAGCACCCAGGGCCAGCGCGCGAAGAACAGAAACAGCGTCCCCTCCCAACTGATCGTCTTGGCCGTGACCGGCCGCGACACGCCAAAAACCTTCAGCATCACTACCAAGCCGACCAGGGCGACCGCATTCGGCAGGTAGTAGAAGAGGAAGTCGAGATACATGACATTGGCGAAATTGCGCCCGGTAAACAGCGCATATATCGGCATGACGTACATCAGCAACGCAAAGACGGCGAATAGAGGATACCAGAGCTGGCAAAAAAGAAACTGGAACTTCAACCGCGGCGACAGCTTGGCCAAATATGCAGGCGAATACTCGAGCAGGATCGTCATCAGACTCCGCGACCATTGGAATTCCTGGGTGATAAGATCGGCAAAAGTCTGAGGCCCATCGCCATGCGCGATGGCATCCAAGGCGTGCACGCCGCGCCATCCGGCCGCGTTGATCAGCATCGAGGTGGAATGATCCTCTGCCAGTTCCGGACCAAGACCGCCCGCCTCCTTCAGCGCCTTGGTTCGCACGGCATAGTGCGAGCCGATGCAAAGCGGCGCCCCGCCGCCGGTATGGCCGGACTGCAAGGGTCCATGGAACATCCCTTCCGGAAACAGCCGGCCACGCGCAGACCAGCTTTCGGCGGCATTGTTGTCGCAAATGCTGGGCGCCGAGACATAGCCGACTGCGGGATCGGCGAAGGGATAGAGGATTTCCCTGAGATAGGTCGGCGTCGGCACATGATCGGCATCCAACTGAGCGACGAAATCATAACGCTCATAACCATAGTGGTCGTAGAAGAACGCCAGATTGCCTTCCTTGCAGCGGGTGCGGCGCGGCCATGTCTTGCGGTGATAGTCTTCCCTTCCGCGCCGTGTCGAGATCAGTACACCGTGGGCATCGCACCATCGAACCGTCTCCTCCGAGGGGTCCTCGTCCGCCAGCCAGGTCTCATGCGGATAATCCTGCACAAGCATCGCTTGCAGCGTGCGCGCCACCACGGAGAAGGGTTCAGACGGAGCCTTGGTCACCACCATGGCGACGCGCGAACGCGTCGGGATACTGTAAAGCTTGGACGGTTTCCTAGACGCGTGAACATTAAGCAGGAAGTACATCGGCATCAAGGTCAGCCAGGCCAGCACGAGTGTTGCAAAGGTGAATGGCCCGATATGTTCGATATGCTCCGGCTTCAACCACCAGATCCAGAAAAAGCCGAGGGTGACGAACCAGAAAGCTAAGCCGAACCGTAGAATCCGCTGATGGGTAGCCGACAGGACGGGCACGAGAAAAGGAGCCTTCCCTGCCGCCTTGGCCAGAGCCGCTCCAGGCCTTTGTTTCGAGCTGGTCCTACCGCTGATGGTTCCTACGTCCGCGGAAACACTCATACACGCACCGCCGCCACTTCGAACGTCAGCCGACCGACGGCCAACAACCCAAAACCCGGCTACAGAATCCGCTTGAGCTGCTTTAGAGTCAACTAAATTAAGAACTCGTTAACTATGATTCTTGAGAACTGGTTAACCTAACGCGTTGAATCGCAGTACGAATTCCACATGCTTGCTGGTCACCAGGCCAGTTCTGACCGGGCAAATAGGGAATTTTTTCGCTGGGAGATTCACGAATGGGGATCAGACCCCACCAGACCGTAGCGTTCCAAGAGCAGCGTTAACCATGTTGCGAATGTCATGGTTAAGCAACCGTTAATTGCACTTGACTCTTGGCCCCGGCCGGCTCTTAATTTAGCAAGGGATGATATATATCGGGATGTTGACGCGAATTTGTGAGTATCGCGGCGAAGTCTCTCTGTAGCTCCTTTGTGTCGGTGCCTCGAGAGACAATTTTGGGTGGGTTCCGTGCGAGGTTCGCACGCCACCAATCGCTCCGAAATCCCACAGATTCCCCCAACTGAGCCGATCGGTTTTGGGCGGTCGTGTCGATCACGCATCGACGCGCGGTGGCGACGCTTTGATTTCCGCGGGAAGTTGAGGCGATGGGAGAACAAATATGAAAAACTATACGGCAAGTGCACTTGCAATTGCCCTGGCGTTGGGTGGGAGCATGACATTCCCGACCATCGGAAGCGCTGGCTCCACGGCTGGGACGGATCCCGTCCAGACCAACAGTGCGGCTTCAGCGTTCGGATCCTATGATCCCTACGGCGACTTCACCGCCGACAAGAGCGCCAGCATCGAGGAACTGTTCTTGCCTTGGGAAGACGTCGACCTGGCGAGCCTGCCCTTGGCCGACGCCTATGCGCTTCAGCGAGGCCGGTCGCTCTTGATCACCATCGAGCCGTGGACCTGGTCGAAGGACTGGCGCATCACCCCGAACGAACTGCGCGACGGCATATTGAGCGGCAGATATGACGCCAACATGCAGGCAATCTGCGATCTCGTGGGAGGCATGAAGAGCCCCGTGACCATTCGCTGGGCGCAGGAAATGGAGGACAAGAACGGTCGCTTCACCTGGGCCAACTGGGCGCCCAAGGACTGGATATCCGCTTACAAGCGCGAGGTCGATATCTGCCGCAAAGCCGCCCCTGCCGCCAAATACATGTGGTCACCCAAAGGCGACGAGGGTCTGGAAAAATATTACCCCGGCGACGACTATGTCGACGTCATAGGCTTGTCGGTGTTCGGTCTGCAGAAAAAGGACAATGACGAGACCGGTCGTGACCGGACGTTCGCCGAGACATTGAAGCCCGGCTATGATCGCGTCGCGGGTTTCAACAAGCCGATCGAGGTGGCTGAGCTCGGCTATGTCGGGAAGCAGGGATACGTTTCGCAATGGGAGGCCGATTCCCGCAAGTCCTACTCGGAATTTCCGGCCCTGACCTCGGTCGTCTACTTCAATCAGAAGGAAGTGTGGCCGTGGCTGGGGGGCTACGGGCTGCCTGATTGGAGGGTTACCCAGCACGTCCTTCCCTAGGGTGCTGGACCGGGTGTAGGCGTAAAAACTGGGCGTGGCGTAAAATGGTTGGGGTGGGGTCGTGAAACGAGTACTGGGGAATTGTATCGGAACGGCGTTTGCCTGTTCCATCGTATTTCTTGCTTTCCAGCTTCCGGCAATGGCCAAGACAGCGGTGCAAATCGCCGACCTGGCCAAGAAGGCCGAGGTGGTGCCTGACGAAGGCATTTATCAAATGTACCAGAACCGTTCATGGCTCTGGGGTCGAAACGGCACAGGGTATTTTGCCGTGCAGCGCCGTCAGTTCAGCGCCTGGACCTCGGACAAGGGCAAGCTGGGCTATGGTGACGGCATCTGGTTCATTCCCGGGGGAGGCAAGCTTTGCTTTCGCGCAAAATGGCATGGCGCCGGAGGCGACTCCAGCGCGCTTTCCTGTTTCGAACATCGCCAGTCCGGCAGAATCCTCTACCAGCGCCGGGTTCCGGATGGAGAATGGTATGTCTTCAGGAGCTCGCATCGCAACCTGGCGGACGAATTCATGAAACTGAAACATGGCGACTACGTCACCCGGAAAGAAAACCGGATCAAAGCAAAGCAGTAGGCAGCGCCATTCGCGAAAAGCCGCAGGGCTAAGCCTTGCGCTCCCAGCGCCGGTCCGGCGTCTGCTGCCAATAGGTCACGGAGTGGCCCGCGTCCTTCATCGTCTTCCAATGCGCCCGGGCCGCATCGACCTGGGCGGCGTCATGGCCGTCGAACAGGAACACGGCACGCTCGTAACCGCTGAGGTCGGGCGGCGCCGCGCCATCGACCAGGAACCTTATTTTGGCTTCGTTGGGATTGCCGTCGCCGGTGGTCAACAGGACAGGCTGCTCGCCGGGATAGGCCTCGCGATCGGTCGCGTGCGCCAGGAACGAATCGTCCCGGAAGGTCCACAGGTGCTGGTCTAGCGCATCGCGCCGCTCGTCGGTGCCGGTCTGCACCACGGCGCGCCAGCCGCGATCGACGCTGCGCTCGAGCAAACCCGGCAGCGCATCCTCCAGCGTGGATTCAGTCAGATGGTAGAACAGCACTTCGGCCATGGATCGAGGTCAGCTCTCGTAATGATCGCGCACCAGCCGGTCGAGCAGCCGCACACCAAAGCCCGAGCCCCACGACTGGTTGATCTCGTTCGACGGCGAGCCCATCGCCGTGCCGGCGATGTCCAGATGCGCCCAGGGCGTGTCCTTGACGAAGCGCTGCAGGAACTGCGCGGCGATGATCGCGCCGCCGTAGCGGCCGCCTATGTTCTTCATGTCGGCGTTCTTGGAATCGATCAGCTTGTCGTATTCGGCGCCAAGCGGCATGCGCCACAGCCGCTCCTGCGTCGACTGGCCCGCGGCCGTCAGCCTTTGCGCCAACTCGTCATTGTTGGAGAACAGGCCGGCGTAATGCACGCCGAGCGCGACCATGATGGCGCCGGTCAGCGTCGCCAGATTGACCATGAATTTCGGCTGGAAGCGGTCGTTGCAGTACCACAGCGCGTCGGCCAGCACGAGGCGCCCTTCCGCGTCGGTGTTGAGCACCTCGATGGTCTGCCCCGACATGGACGTGACAATGTCGCCGGGGCGCTGGGCATGGCCGTCGACGGCGTTTTCCACGAGGCCGATGATGCCGACGACATTGGCCTTCGCCTTGCGGGCGGCCAGCGCATGCATCAGGCCGGTGACCGCCGCGGCACCGCCCATGTCGCCCTTCATGTCTTCCATGCCCGATGCGGGCTTGATCGAATTGCCGCCGGTGTCGAAGGTGACACCCTTGCCGACGAAGGCGACAGGGCTGTCCTTGGGCTTGCCGCCGTTCCACTGCATGACGGCCATGCGGGCGCCGCGAGGCGAGCCTTGCGCGACGCCGAGCAGCGAGCCCATGCCGAGCTTCTTCATCTCCTTCTCGGCCAGGATCTCGACCTTGACGCCGAGTGCCTCGAGTTCCTTGGCGCGGGCGGCGAACTCGACCGGTCCCAGCACGTTTGCCGGCTCGTTGACCAGGTCGCGCGCCAGAAGCACGCCGTCGATCACCGCCTCGGCATCCGCGAAGGCCTTCTTGGCGCCTGCCGGGTCGGCGGTGTGGATGGTGACCTTGGCTGGCTTCCTGGGATCGGCCTTTGCGTCATCCTTGTCCTTCCTGGTCTTGTACTTGTCGAAGGAATAGCTGCGCAGGAGAATGCCCGCCGCGAGGCTGGCGGCATCCTTGCCATCGGGCGAGGCGCCGGCCAGGTCGAGCACCACGGCCACATCGGTTGCCTTGCGCAGCGACGCCGCAATGGTGCCGCCGAGTTTCAGCCAGGCATATTCGTCGAGCCCCGACGCCTTGCCGGCGCCGATCGCGACCAACCTGTCGAGCGAGGATCCCTCCGGCGCCAGAATTTCGACGACGCCGGCGAACTTGCCGGTGAACTCGGCCACCGGGAAAGCGCGCTCCAGCGTCTTGCCGGGATCGTAAGCCCTGGCCGCCTCGGTCAAGCCGCCGTCATCCGCCGACAGCACGAGCACGGTGCCCTTCCTGCTCGCCGCAGCCTGGGGCGCGGCGAATTTTGCAAAGGCGATCGACGGTCTCGGGTTCATCATGTCCTGCTTTCGGGGAGTGTTTGACTGTGCGCGAAGCGGTTGAAGCGATCCGCGACATTTGGTCGTTTTCCGGCATTTGGCAAGACTTTGCCAAAATGGCTACCCATATGACACATGGAATCGATGGCGATTCGTCGCGGCACGGCCCCGCTTCATGCCGCAACCTGTTGTTAACCATCGATGTTCGCCCTTTCTTATCCATTGCCGCCGACACTCCGGTCCACAGCGGCACGCGACGTGGGACGGGAACCGGATCGCCTGCCTGATCGAGCCCATCGGAGCCAGTTGTGCGGTCGTCGCCGGACAGCTACCCTTAGCGTGGTGGCATGATGCCGTTCGAGAAAACCGAGTAAAGCCTTCATGACGGTCGTTGAACGCTACATCATGCGCCGCGCTTTCGTGGTCTTCATGGCGGCGCTGGTCTGGACGCTGGCCATCGTGTGGACGACGCAGGTGCTGGCCAAGATCGATCTGGTCACCGACAGCGGCCAGTCCGCCTTGACCTTCTTCGAGGTCGCATCCCTCATCCTTCCCTCGATCATCCCGATCGTCGTGCCTTTCGCGCTGGTGGTGGCGGTCGCCCAGACACTCAGCGTCATGAATTCGGATTCGGAGCTCGCGGTCGTCAACGCCTCGGGCGCCTCGCGGTGGACGATTGTGCGGCCGATCATGCTTCTGGCGCTGGCCGCAAGCGTCTTTTCCTTTGCGGTGGACAACGGCATCGACCCCTATGCGCGGCAGAAGAACCGCGCCCTGGTGGCGGAGTCGCGCTCCGACCTGTTGTCGCTGATCATCCAGGAAGGCACCTTCCGAAAGATCGAGGATGGGCTTTTCCTGCAGATCGGCGAGCGGCTCCCCGACAACAAACTGGGTGGCATCTTCGTCGCCGATTCGCGCGAGGAAGGCGTCAATCTCGTCTATTATGCCAAGACCGGCAGCATCATCGAACGCGGCGGCGAAAAGGTGCTGATGATGAATGACGGCGTCATTCATCGCAAAACGCTGACCGGTGACCTCAGTGTCATCCGGTTCACCTCCTATGCCTTTGACATGTCGGCCTTCATGTCGGCGGCCAATCAAGTAACGCTGCTGCCGAAGGACCAGACCACCCAATACCTGCTCAATCCCAGCGCCAACGACAAGAACTATCAGCAAAATCCACAGGAGTACCGGGCCGAGATCGACCAGCGGTTTTCAGAGTGGACCTATTCCATGGTCTTCGCATTGATCGCACTGGCGGTCGCGGGCGACGCGCGCTCGCACCGGGAGGCGCGCGTCAATCCGCTGATCACGGCCATTGCAATATCGCTGTTCGTGCGCTGGCTGGGCTTCTTTGCCGCGAGCAAGGCCGATGAGATCCCGCAATACGGCTATATGGTCTATGGCGTGCCCATCGTGGCCTCGGCGGTGGCGATCTGGTTCATCGTCTCCAACCGGACCATGGAATTGCCGGTGGCCTGGGCGGACTGGATGACAAATCTGGCCAGCCGCATCGGTGACGGCTGGAATTCCCTCAAACTGCGTTTGTCCAGGCGCGACACTTCAGGTCAGAGGGTCGGCTGATGGGCTGGACGCTGGGCCGATATTTCTTCTTCCGCTACGTGGCGATCACGATCTGGTTCTTCCTCGGCCTGCTGGCGCTGGTGTTCCTGATCGATTTCACCGAGCTGTCCGGCCGTACCACCGGCTTGCCCGGCTTCACCTATGGGACGGCGATGGCCATTTCAGGCCTCCGGATGCCGATGATCATGCTGCAGACGGTGCCGTTCGTGGGCCTGTTCTCGGCGATGGCGACGCTGGTATCGCTCAACCGGCGCTACGAGCTGGTCATCGCGCGTTCGGCCGGCGTCTCCGCCTGGCAATTCCTTTTGCCGTGCTGCATCGGAGCACTGCTGTTCGGCGTCGTATCGGTCGGGATCATCAACCCGCTCGCCGCGCACGCCTTCTCCTTGTCCGAACAGATCGAGACCCAGTTGCGCTCCGGAAAATCGAACACGGTTTCGGCCGACGCGGCGCCCTGGATTCGCCAGAAAACCAGTTCCGGCGACACCATCATCGGCGCGCGGGCCATCCTCAACCAGGGCCTGGAGATGTCCGACGCCGTCTTTTTCATCCTCGACCAGCAAGGCAATATCGCCGAGCGCAAGGATGCGGTGCGCGCTTACCTTCGGGACGGCTATTGGGAATTGCAGGACGTCAAGACCTTCAGGAACGGCGTCATCCAGTCCGCGGCGAACGATCGCGTGCCGACCAATCTGAAGCCGGAATTCGTGCAGGAGCGGCTGGCACGCCCGGAAACCATTCCTTTCTACGACCTGCCCGGAAAAATCGAGGTTGCCCGTTCCTTCGGCCTCAAGGCAAATGCCTTTGCCATGCAGTTTGATTCGCTGGTGGCGTTGCCGTTCCTCCTCGTCGCCATGACGCTGATTGCTGCAACAGTTTCAATGCGGTTTGCGAGGATGGGACAATCGGCAACGATGATTCTGGGTGGCGTCGTTGCCGGCTTTCTGCTTTATGTCGTTTCGGTGCTGGTGAAGGCATTCGGCGTGGCGGGATTCGTGCCGACTGCCGTAGCCGCGTGGGTGCCGGTCGTGGTAGCTATGTTCTTCGGGGTGACTTTCCTGCTATACAAGGAAGACGGCTAGTGAGGGAAGCGGTTTTGCCCAGTAGCAGGCAGGCCCATTTGGCGCGCCTTTATGCGGCGAGCGCTTTGGCATGCTTGTTTGCCTGCGCCGTCCCGCTGCCTGCGGTCGCGCAGGAGGTCGGTGACGTTGCGGCCAAGGTTCCGTCCGGCTCGCAGATGCTGCTGGCCGCCGACACGCTGGTTTACAACAACGACAACCAGACCGTGACTGCCGTCGGCGGCGTGCAGATCGATTATGGCGGCAACCGCCTGGTTGCCCAGAAAGTCGTATACGACCGCAACACCAAGCGGATGGTCGCCAGCGGCAATGTCGAAGTCATCAACAGCGACGGCACCAAGATCAATTCGGATCATATCGATATAACCGACGATTTCGCCGACGGTTTCGTCAACGCACTGCGCGTCGAGACCATCGACAAGGCCTATTTCGCCGCCGAAAGCGCCGAACGCATGGGCGGCGTGCTGACCACGTTCCACAATGGCGTCTACACCGCCTGCGAGCCGTGCGAGGACAAGCCCAACAAAGCGCCGACCTGGCGCGTGAAGGCCAGGAAGATCATCTGGAACGGCGAGAAGAAAACGGTTCGCTTCGAGAACGCGAATTTCGAGTTCTTTGGCTTCCCGCTCGCCTACCTGCCGGCGTTCGAGATTGCCGACCCGACGGTCAAGCGCAAGAGCGGCTTCCTGATCCCCAGTATCAGCTACAACAGCCACCTGGGCTACAGCGTCAAGGTTCCCTATTATTTCGCACTGTCGCCGACCTATGACCTGACGGTGTCGGGAAGCGGCTACACCAAGCAGGGCTTCCTCGGAGAGGCCGAGTGGCGCCAGCGGTTCAACAACGGCGAATACAGTTTGAAGATTGCCGGGATCCAGCAGCAGAACCCCGACGCTTTCATTGATACCACCGCCTTCCCCTCTACCGGTGGCCACAACATCGATTCGGGCGCGGCGGGCGATCCGAACAAGTTCCGCGGCATGATGGGCACGCAGGGCAAGTTCGCCATCAACGAACGCTGGAATTTCGGCTGGGACGTTCTGCTGCAGACCGACAAGGACTTCTCCAGCACCTACAACATCGACAAGTACAATGCCGCCGTCCACCAGTCGACGGTTTACCTGACGGGTCTCAACGGCCGCAATTATTTCGACGTGCGCGCCATGCACTTCGATGTCCAGGAGAACACGCCCAACAACTATATCTCCGCGCGAAGCGATCAGCAGCCCTGGGTGCTGCCGTCGTTCGACTATACAAACATCCCCGACGTCGCGGTCGCCGGCGGCCAGTTGTCGCTCAATGTCCACGCGCGGGTGCTCCGTCGCGATGAACTCGATCAGACTTACAACACCCCATACGATGCCACCACGCCTGTGCAGCGCGTGCGCGGCATTGAAGGTGAATCGGGGCGTCTCACAGCTGAGGCCGAGTGGAAGCGGACATTCGTCACCGACGGCGGGCTGGTGCTGACGCCGTTGCTAGCATTTCAGGGCGACGTTGATTATCTCAACGCGTCGTCGGCGTCGCTCGCCGCCGTCAACCAGATGGCGGCCAATCCTGATATAAATACCAGCGATGACATGCGCTCTTCATTTGCCCGTTACATGGCAACCGCCGGGCTGGAGATGCGCTGGCCGCTGCTGTTTTCGATGGCCAGCGGGTCCAGCCATGTCATCGAACCGATGGCACAGGTCTTTGTGCGTCCGAACGAACAGTATGTCGGCGGCCTCGCCATTCCGAACGAAGACGCCCAGAGCATGGTGTTCGATGCGACCACCCTGTTCGAACGCGACAAGTTCTCCGGCTACGATCGTGTGGAAGGCGGCACGCGCGCCAATGTCGGCTTCCGCTATTCCGGCTCCTATATGAACGGCTGGGGTACCAACGCCATTTTCGGCCAGTCCTATCAGATTGGCGGCGAGAACTCCTTCGCGGCGCCGGATCTGGTCAATGTCGGCGCCTATTCGGGTCTTCAGGACACCAAGTCCGACTATGTCGGCCTGTTTGGCATCAACAGCCCCAACGGGTTCGCGGCCTCGGTCAGCGGTCGCTTCGACGAACAGACCTTCGAGATCCGCCGTGCCGAGTTCAAAGCCGCCTATTCGGGGCTGCCGGTATCGCTGAGCGCCAAATATGCCTTCATCCAGGCTCAGCCGCTCTATGGTTTCACGACCGACCGTCATGAAGTCACGCTGGGTGCCTCGACGCATCTTGCCGAGAACTGGCGCGTCTTCGGTACAGGCACCTACGACCTGCAGGAAAGCCTGCTGGTCAAGGATGGGGTGGGCTTTGCCTATAATGATTCCTGCTTCACCTATCTGATGACGTACTCGCAGTCGCGCGACCTGAACACCAGGGAGGTGACGCAGAGCATCGGCTTCAACCTGTCGTTCCGTACGCTCGGCGACTTCGGCTCGTCGACCAACGCCATCGACACCATCCAGTAGTCGGCGACATCGTTTCGCCGCATAGGGCTGGCACGGATTCGCGCACCCGGATGAGGACGAAATTGGGCGGAGCCGGGATGATAAAATTGGGATGCCAACGATGAGGAAATACCTCTTTTCAGCAGGGTTTGCGCTGCTTGTGGCGGCGACATCCGTGTCGATGACCGTCATGACGCCGCCGGCTTTCGCCAGTGAGATCAAATACGTCGTCAACAACGTACCGATCACAACTGGTGATATCGCGCATCGTGCCGCCTTCCTCAAACTGCAGCGCAAGAAGGGCGATGCAGCCCAGGAAATGATCGACCAGACGCTGCGCCTCGCGGAAGCCAGACGGCTTGGTATCCGCATCAGCGACGCCCAAGTCGAAGCGGCCTATCAGCGCTTTGCAACCAGCAACAAGATGCAACTCAGCCAGCTTAACGGCGTCATGGAAAAATCCGGCGTCGGCAAGGACCACTTCAAGGAGTTCATCCGCGCCCAGATGGCCTGGAACCAGGCCTTGGGCGCGCGCTACCGTTCCGGCGAGGGCGGCAGCGTGACCGAGCAGGATGCGGTCAGGCGCATGCTCGACAAGGGTGGCGCCAAGCCAAGCGCCACCGAATACATGCTGCAGCAGGTCATCTTCGTCGTGCCGGCGTCCGAGCGCAGCGCCACGCTGGCCAAGCGCAAGCGCGAGGCCGACGCCATGCGCGCCCGTTTCAACGGCTGCACCACGACGCGCGAATTCGCCAAGGGCCTGATCGACGTCACCGTTCGCGACCTGGGCCGGGTGCTGGCGCCGCAATTGCCGCCGGACTGGGCCGAGCAGATCAAGGCGACCAAGGTCGGTGGCGCCACCGTCACGCGCGAGACCGAGCGCGGCGTCGAGTTCATCGGCATATGCTCATCGCGTGAAGTGTCCGACGACAAGACCGCCCAGATGGTGTTCCAGAGCGAAGGCTCCAGCGACAAGAATGCCGACGAGCTCAGCAAGAAATATGTCGAAGAGTTGAAGGCGAAAGCCCACATCGTCAAGCGCTAACGTGAGTGGCGCTGACGTGAATGGCGCTGACGTGGATGACGCGGTGAGCGCGCTGGCGTTGAGCGCCGGCGATCCATCCGGCATCGGCCCCGAAATCGCCATCGCCGCCTTTATGGCGCGTGAAGCTCTTGGCGTACCTGCCTTCTATCTGCTTGCCGATCCGGCACTGATCGCCTCGCGGGCAGGCCAGCTCGGCCTGTCGGTGCCGATCATCGAGACAACGCCCGCGCAATCGGCACGGGCATTCGCCCAGGCCCTGCCGATCGTTCCGCTGACGGCGCGCTGTGTCGACAGTCCGGGCCGGCCGGATCCGGCCAATGCAGCCGGCACCGTCGAGGCCATCGATCGCGCTGTCGCTGCCTGCCTTGCCGGTGACGCCGCCGCCGTCGTCACGTGCCCCATCGCCAAGAAGCCGCTCTACGATGCCGGATTCCGCTTTCCCGGCCATACCGAATATCTGGCGCATCTGGCGGCCCGGCACACCGGCGTCGAGGCGCTGCCGGTGATGATGCTGGCGGGTCCTGACCTGCGCACGGTTCCCGTCACCATCCACATCGCCCTGGCCGAGGTGCCGAAGGCCCTGACCACCGAGTTGATCGTCGCCACCGCACGCATCACCGCCGCCGACCTCGCCAGCCGGTTCGGCATCGCCAAGCCGAGGCTCGCCGTCGCGGGCCTCAATCCGCATGCCGGCGAAGGCGGCTCCATGGGCCTTGAGGACGAGCGTATCGTGCGCCCGGCCGTCGACATCCTGCGCGCGGAGGGCATCGACGCTTTCGGTCCCCTGCCGGCCGACACATTGTTCCATCCCCGGGCGCGGGCGGGCTACGACGCGGCGCTGTGCATGTATCACGACCAGGCTTTGATCCCGGCCAAGGCATTGGCCTTCGACGAGGCGGTCAACGTCACGCTCGGCCTGCCCTTCATCCGAACCTCGCCCGACCATGGCACCGCCTTCGACATCGCCGGCAAGGGCATTGCGCGCCCCGACAGCCTGATCGCTGCGTTGAAGCTGGCCAGGAAGCTGGCTGACACCGACGCAAGGGCCGCGGCCGCATGAACACTCCCCCTTCTGGCTTTCCGGCATGAGCATCGACGGGTTGCCGCCGCTGCGCGACGTCATTGAGCGCCATGAGCTGCAGGCGAAAAAGGCGCTCGGCCAGAATTTCCTGCTCGACCTCAATCTAACCAGCAAGATCGCGCGTGCCGCGGGCGACCTGACAAACACCACGATAATCGAGGTTGGGCCGGGCCCCGGCGGCCTGACAAGGGCGCTGCTTTTCAACGGCGCCCGACGGGTCATTGCCATCGAGCGCGACGAACGCTGCCTGGCGGCGTTGGCCGAGGTTTCGGAACATTATCCGGGCCGGCTGGAGATTATTGCCGGCGACGCGCTGAAAACGGACTTTGCCGCGCTCGCCGCCGGCGCGCCGACGAAGATCGTGGCCAACCTGCCCTACAACATAGGCACCGAGTTGCTGATCCGCTGGCTGACGGTCACGGACTGGCCGCCCTTCTATGCCTCGATGACGCTGATGTTCCAGCGTGAGGTGGCCCAGCGCATCGTCGCCGCACCCGGCAGCGATGCCTATGGCAGGCTTGGCGTGCTGGCCGGCTGGCGTACCCAGGCCAGGATCGCCTTCGACGTGCCACCCCAGGCATTCACGCCGCCGCCCAAGGTTACCTCTTCGGTGGTGCATCTGGAGCCGCGCGCGACACCCCTGCCCGCCGACGTGAAAAAACTCGGCCGCGTCACGGAAGCCGCTTTCGGCCAACGCCGGAAGATGTTGCGGCAGAGCGTGAAAAGCCTCGGCGGCGAGACCCTGCTCGAGCGCGCAGGCATCGATCCGACCCGCCGTGCCGAAACGCTCAGCGTCGAGGAGTTCGTGCGGCTGACCAATTTGGTATAGAGCAATTCCAGGAAAAGTGTGACACGGTTTTCCGTCCGGAATTGCGTAAAAACAAAGAGATAGAGCGGTTCGCCGTTTCCGTGAAACGGTGAAATGCTCTAGCACCGGCAGGTCTGGAAACGCCTCGCTCACGGCATAGATAATCTGGCAATATGCTGGAGAACCAAATGCCCGCCTACATCATTTCCGATGTCACCATCCGCGACGAAGAGGCGATCGAGATCTATCGGACCCGTGCCGCTGCCTCCATCGCACAGCACGGCGGGCGCTATCTGGTGCGTGGCGGCCAGGTGGAGGCGCTGGAAGGCAAGTGGCATCCCCGGCCGCTGATCGTCGTCGAATTTCCTGACATGGAACGGGCCAGGCGTTGGTACGCTTCCGCTGAGTATGCCGCTGCACTGGACGTGCGCGACGCCGCGCTCAGCCGCAATCTGATCCTGGTCGACGGCATGGCATCCTGAAACCGGTCAGCCGGTCTTTTCGTCCAACAGGCCAGAGACGAAATCGAACAGACCAGGCCGACGATCGCGCCTCAGCCGCTCGGCCACGACGATGCCGCGCACTTCGGCGAAGGCACGATCGAGGTCGTCATTGACGATGACGAAATCATATTCCTTCCAGTGCTCGATCTCGTTGCGGGCGTTCTTGAGCCGCGTCTCGATCACCGCTTCCTGGTCCTCGGCGCGGCGCTTCAGGCGCGCCTTCAGTTCCTTCATCGACGGCGGCAGGATAAAGATCGAGACGATATCGGCGCGCATCTTCTCCTTGAGCTGCTGGGCGCCTTGCCAGTCGATGTCGAAGAGCATGTCGCGGCCTTGCGCCAGCGCCAGTTCGGCGGGTTCGCGCGGTGTCGCATAGCAGTTGCCATGCACCTCGGCCCACTCGAGCAGCGCGTCGGAATCGCGCAACCGTTCGAAGTCGCGCATCGTGCGGAAATGGTAGTGAACACCCTCGATCTCGCTGCCGCGACGCGGCCTGGTGGTGACCGAGACCGACAGTTCGAGGCTGGAGTCGCTTTCCAGAAGGTTGCGCGCGATGGTCGACTTGCCGGCGCCGGATGGCGACGACAGGACGAGCATCAGCCCCCGGCGACGAATGCGGGAGCCCAAATCCCTGGCAACCATCGGTTCCTTGGCAACCATCGGCTACTCCAGATTCTGGACCTGTTCACGAAACTGGTCGACCACGGCCTTCAGTTCCAGCCCGATCGCGGTGACGGCGGCGGCGTTCGACTTCGAACACAGCGTATTCGATTCGCGGTTAAATTCCTGTGCCAGAAAATCGAGCTTGCGGCCGACGGCGCCGCCACCCTCGATCAGCGCCCGGCCAGACGCGACATGCGTTTTCAACCGGTCGATCTCTTCGCGAATGTCGGCCTTGGTGGCAAGAAACGCCGCTTCCATGTGCAGCCGGCTCGCATCCAGATTGGCGGACGGGTCCATCAGCAGCCTGACCTGCTCGGCGATGCGTTCACGGATCGCCGCCGCATCGCGCGACGGGTCCGCCTCGGCGAGCAGCGTCAAGGCCTCGATGGCGTCGATATGGCCGGACAAAAGCAGCGCCAGTGCAGCACCCTCGCCGTGCCGCGCCTGTTCGAGCCCTTTCAGCGCCACGTCTAGCGCCGCCATGATGGCCGCATCGAGCGCGGCGCGCACCTCTTCGGTTTCGACGGTTTCGGGAATGTCGAGTACGCCACGCAGCGAAAGCAGGCCGTCGGCCGTCGCGGGAGCAACGCCAAATTGTTCCTGCAGCCGCTTGGCGAGCCCCGCCAGATCCTTCAGGAACGCCTCGTTGACGACCGGCTGCGCCTGCGCGCCGGCGGCACGGCCGATGGTCAGCGTCGCCTGGAAATTGCCACGGGCGAAACGCTTCTGCAGCGTTTGCCTGACCGCCGGCTCCAGCCGCTCGAATCCTTGCGGCAGCCGCAGCCGCACCTCGACGCTCTTGCCGTTGACGGACTTGACCTCCCAAGCGACCGAGGTCCCTTCATGCTCGGCGACGGCACGGGCAAATCCGGTCATGCTCTGCAAATTCATGTCGCCTACACACCCCTGGCGCATCGCCCCGAAACCATCCCGGACAGGGCAGATGCTGCTTAAAAACGATCACGCCGCGGGACGTCGAAATCGGACGCGTGGCGTTGCTTCAAATGTCAGGGCTGTCGCCCTTCCAGCCTTCTTCGTCTTACTGGGCGGCACCCGCATCGCCGCCGGCGTCGCCACTGTCGCCGTCGCTGCCGTCGCTGCCGTCAGCAGGTTTGTCGGCACTGCCGCTGGCCCCGGCGGCTGCGGCGGCCTTGGCCGCTTCATCGGCCTGCTTCTTCTGCAACGCACGATAGCGGGCGACGTTTTCATTGTGCTCGTCCAGCGTCGCGGCAAAAACGTGACCGCCCGTGCCATCGGCAACGAAATAGAGATCGTCGGTCTTCGATGGATTGGCCACGGCCTCAAGTGCCGCACGCCCCGGATTGGCGATGGGCGTCGGCGGCAGGCCGCTGATCAGATAGGTGTTGTAAGGCGTCTGCTTCTGTATGTCGGACTGGTAGATCGGCCGGTCCACCGGCTTGCCCTTGCCGCCGAACAGACCATAGATGATGGTTGGATCGGATTGCAGGCGCATGCCCTTGGCCAGCCGGTTCAGGAAGACCGCGGCCACCCGTGAACGCTCGTCACCCTTGCCGGTTTCCTTCTCGACGATCGAGGCCAGGGTGACGAACTCGTCGACGTTCGACAGCGGCAGGTCCGGCGCGCGCCGCTGCCATACCTCGTCGACCAGCTTCTTCTGATCGCCCAGCAACTTGTCTATCATCTGCTGGCGCGTCGCGCCGCGCGTGAAACGCAGCGTGTCGGTGGCCAGGCTGCCCTCTGGTGGCGTCTTGGCCGGCATGTCGCCGCTCAAGGCGGGCTCGCCCGCGATACGCTGCAGAGCCTGCTCGACCGTCAACCCCTCCGGAATCGTCAGTGAGTACATCACCGACTTGCCGCTCTTCAAAAGCTCCATGATGTCGCGCATGGATGCCCTGGGCTTGACCTCGTATTCACCGGCCTTGAGCGCGGAATCATTGCCGAAGGCGCGCACGCCAAGCCGGAAGATACGAGCGTCGCTGATCAATCCGCGGCGCTCGAGCTGGTCGGCGATATCCTGGACGCCGGTGTTCGGCTTGACCAGGAAAGTGTCGCCATTGGCCGAGGGGCCGGGTTCGGTGAATTCCTGCTTGCCGAAGTAGACCGCCACGCCCGCCGCCAGCACCATCAGCATCACCGAGGAGATGACGAAGTTCATGAACACCACGACCTGGCTGCGAGAAGCGCGCGAGCGCTTCGGCGGCGGCGTTCCGGCTTCAGGCCGCAAGGCTTCGCTGGCTGTTTTCGGCACGATCGGCCCAGTGCTCGCCGGACGTTGGCCGAATTCTCCGTTGCCTGCCGGGTTTGTGTTCATTTCGCCCTACCGTTTGATCTCTCAACGAATCCCCTGCGGCAGAGTAGGGGCGAATATGGCAAAATTGACGACACGTCAAAGCACCGCCCGGTAACCGGACGATCAGCCATTGTAGCGCTGGAACACAAGCGATGCGTTGGTGCCGCCGAAGCCAAAGGAATTGGACAACGCGACGTCGATCTGGCGGGAGCGAGGCTTGTTCGGCACCAGGTCGATCGCGGTTTCGCGTTCGGGGTTGTCGAGGTTGATGGTCGCCGGCGCGACATTGTCCCTGATCGCGAGGATCGAGAAGATCGCTTCGGCGGCGCCCGCCGCCCCCAGGAGATGGCCGATCGACGATTTGGTCGACGACATCGAAATCTTGGACGCGGCATTGCCGACAAGCCGCTCGACGGCGCCGAGCTCGATCGTGTCGGCCATGGTCGAGGTGCCATGGGCGTTGATGTAGTCGACATCGGCAGGCGTCAGCTTGGCTCGGTTCAGGGCCGCCGTCATGCAACGGAAGGCGCCGTCACCGTCCTCGGCGGGCGCGGTGATGTGATGGGCATCGCCAGTCAGGCCATAGCCGGTAACCTCGGCATAGATCTTGGCGCCGCGCGCCTTGGCGTGCTCCAGCTCCTCCAGCACGACGACGCCGGCGCCCTCGCCCATGACGAAGCCGTCACGGTCGCGGTCGTAGGGGCGCGATGCAGTCTGTGGCGTATCATTGTGCTCGGTCGACAGCGCCCGGCATGCGGCGAAGCCGGCGATCGACAGCCGCGTCACCGGCGCTTCGGCACCGCCGGCGACCATGACGTCTGCATCGCCCCACATGATCAGCCGGGCAGCGTCGCCAATGGCGTGCGCGCCGGTCGAGCAGGCAGTGACGACGGCATGGTTCGGGCCCTTCAGCCCGTGCCGGATCGAAACCTGGCCGGAGACGAGATTGATGATCTGGCCGGGGATGAAGAAAGGGCTGATGCGGCGCGGACCGCGCTCCTTGAGGATCATCGCGTTCTCGGCGATGCCCTCGATACCACCGATGCCGGAACCGATCAGAACGCCGGTGGCGCACTGCTCTTCATGGGTTTTGGGTTCCCAGCCGGAATCCTTCAGCGCCTCGTCGGCGGCGGCAATCCCGTACAGGATGAAGTCGCCGATCTTGCGCAATTCCTTCGGCTCGAGCACGGCCTCGGGATTGAAGGTAGCATTGCTGCCGTCGCCACGCGGAACGACGTGGGCGATCTTGCAGGCAAGATCCTCCACCTCGAACTCGGTGATGCGCTTGGCGGCGCTGCGGCCGGTCAGAAGTTCCTTCCAGCTGTGCTCGAAGCCCATGCCGAACGGTGACAACAACCCAAGGCCCGTGACGACGACACGCCTCATCGCAGGTCCTCCCCGGTGGTGACAGCAGAAAGCGTCAGGCCGAAGCCTTGTCGATGTACTTCACCGCATCCCCGACGGTCAGGATGGTCTCGGCCGCGTCGTCGGGAATCTCGACGCCGAATTCTTCTTCGAACGCCATGACGAGTTCGACCGTGTCGAGGCTGTCGGCGCCCAGATCGTCGATGAAGCTCGCCTGCTCCGTCACTTTGTCGGCATCGACGCCAAGGTGTTCGATGACGATCTTCTTGACGCGCTCTGCGGTGTCACTCATTTGGGCATCCTCGTCTTTTGTTTGTCTGTCTTCGTTAGCGGGCAGAATGCCGCTAATCAAGCTGAAAGATGGTCCTGCCGGAAACGCAACGGCCACGGACCGGTTTTTGCCCGAACCGCCGGGTTGCGGGCCGCATTACACGAAAAATAGCTGAGGTCCAAGGCGAAATGGTCTCTTTTCACAACCCGGCAGCGTTGCCGCCGGGCCTCGTTCAGATCATCGCCATGCCGCCATTGACGTGGACGGTCTGGCCCGTGACGTAAGCTGCTTCGTTGGAGGCGAGATAGGCGACCGCGGACGCGACTTCAACGCTGGTGCCCATGCGGCGCGTCGGGATGGCCGCCATGATCGCCTCTTTCTGCTTGTCGTTGAGCTTGTCGGTCATTGCCGATTCGATGAAGCCGGGGGCCACACAGTTGACGGTGATGTTGCGGGTGGCGATCTCCTGCGCCAGCGACTTCGAGAAGCCGATCATGCCGGTCTTGGAGGCGCAGTAATTGGTCTGGCCGGGATTGCCGGTCACGCCGACCACCGAGGTGATGTTGATGATGCGGCCATGGCGCCGGCGCATCATCGGATGGGTGAGTTCGCGGGTGAGCCGGAAAACGGCGGTCAGATTGACCTCGATCACGCTGTCCCAATCGGCGTCCGACATGCGCACGAACAGGCCGTCCTTGGTGATGCCGGCATTGTTGACCAGGATGTCGACACCTTCCAGATCGGCTTCCGCCTTCTGGCCGAGCGCCTTGACCTCGTCGCGGTTCGACAGATTGGCCGGAAACAGCTTGACCCGGTCGCCAAGTTCGTTGGCCAGCGTCTCCAGCTTCTCGATGCGCGTGCCATGCAGGCCGACAATGGCGCCCTGCGCATGCAGCACCCTGGCGA
Organism: Mesorhizobium opportunistum WSM2075; assembly: GCF_000176035.2. Taxonomy (NCBI): domain Bacteria; kingdom Pseudomonadati; phylum Pseudomonadota; class Alphaproteobacteria; order Hyphomicrobiales; family Phyllobacteriaceae; genus Mesorhizobium; species Mesorhizobium opportunistum. Next base: position 5,350,300 of record NC_015675.1, read on the forward strand.
TTGCCTCGCCGATGCCTCCCGATGCCCCGGTAACGAGCGCCTTGCGGCCGGTCAATTCGAACATGTCTTGTCCTCTTCTTAAATGGGGCGGGCGATTATCTGTAGATGTCACCACGGTGGCCGATGGTTACCACCAGAACGACCAGCCGGCTGTCCTGCACATCGCAGATAATGCGATAATCCCCAACCCGGTATCTCCAAAAAGTCGCCAAAGGGCCCTTCAGCGCCTTGCCGGCTTCACGTGGATTGTCGAGCACCGCGATACGGTTTTCAATGAAGTCCCGGATGCGATGCCGCGTTTTTGGATCCAGCTTTTCAACGAATTTGCGCGCTGAACGGGCGTATTCAAGCGTCCAGGCCACGCCAGAAGTCCTCGCCCTTCATGACATCCTCTTCGCCACGCCTGATCCGCTCCAGAACTTCAGCGGCGAGGTAATAGTCTTCCATTTCCTCGATACCGCGCTCGATGAGTTCGCGCAGATAGTAAGCCTTGCTGCGGCCGGTCCTGGCCGCCAGGAAATCCAGGCGCTCCTCGATCTCGGGAGCCAGTCTTATAGAGGTCGGCATGGCAATCCTCATGAATACATGTATTCATGTACAGCCGCGCAGGGGAGAATTCAAGTCAGAGCGCCGCTAGCGCCGCCTCGACGTCAACCGCCGCACCGACCGACGCGGTAGCGATGTCGCGGTTGATGCGCCGCGCCAGCCCCGACAGCACCTTGCCAGCGCCAATTTCGTAGAGCGCGGTGACGCCGTTGGCGCCGAACCATTCGACCGTCTCGCGCCAGCGCACGCGGGCGACCACCTGCTCGACCAGGCGCCGCGAAATCTCGTCCGGGTCGCTCGTCGGGGTGACTGTGACGTTCGAGACGATCGGAACCACCGGTGCGGCCTTGGCCACTTCGGCGAGCGCATCGCGCATGATCTCCGCGGCCGGCGTCATCAACGCCGAATGGAAAGGTGCCGAGACCTGCAGCATCAGCGCCCGCTTGGCGCCCTTTTCGATGCAAAGCCTAGCGGCCAGTTCGACTGCGGCCTTGGCGCCGGAGATGACCAATTGGCCGCCGCCATTGTCGTTAGCGACCTGGCAGACAGACCCTTTGGCCGCTTCAGCGCAGGCAGCTTCGACATCCGCCTGCTCCAGTCCGATGATCGCCGCCATGGCGCCCTCGCCGGGAGGTACCGCCGCCTGCATGGCGTTGCCGCGAATGCGCAGCAGCCGCGCGGCATCGCCAACGGAAACGAAGCCCGCGGCGGCCAGAGCCGAATATTCGCCCAGCGAATGGCCGGCGACATAGGCGACTTTGTCCTTCAGCGAGAACCCGCGCGATTCCAGCGCCCTGATGGCCGCCAGCGATACCGCCATCAGCGCCGGCTGTGCGTTGGCCGTCAGCGTCAGGGCCTCTTCGGGACCTTCCCAGATCAGCTTCGACAGGTTTTCGCCGAGCGCGTCATCGACTTCCTGGAAGACCCTGCGCGCCTCGGGAAAGCTATCGGCGAGATCCTTGCCCATGCCGACAGCCTGGCTTCCTTGTCCCGGAAAGGTGAATGCGACGGCCATGCGAAGGCTCCCAACGGCTGGTTTTGCTTGCCTGATAGGCGGGTTTTTCTTGCCTGTGACGCAAGGCAGGCCGCCAAGTCAAGCCCAGTTCGCCCCTGCCGGGCGGCCTCGTCAACCGCCGAGTGCCTGTTCCCAAAGGCTTTTTGGCGATCACTCCTGATGAAAACCGCTCACGAATCGTTTGCTGGCTCTTCTTATTTCCGCCACAGGCGCTAGCTTTGCGTGACAATTATATGACAATCGAGTGACGTGTTTGTCGCTGGGTGGGGAAGTTGAAGTGACAAAGAGTTCGAAACGTAGCGGTAAAGCCGTGCCGCAATTCCTGGAAGACGATCCGTCCACCGGCTACCTGCCGGGCCGGAGATGGCCGGTTGTCCGTTACGGGCTGATCAGCCTGGCGATCGCGGCCATCCTGGTGTTCGCCATCGAACTGATCGTGCGCGGTGATTTCGCCGGCACCGTCTCCTTCTTCCTGCAACCGCTCAAGCCGGGCTGGACCACGATCGTCGTGTTCGCGCTGATCCTGATCGGCCTCGACGCCGTGCTCGGCCGTAGCCACCAGAGCCTGATGATCGTGGCTCCGCTGACCCTGTCCCTGGCCTTTGTCGGCCATCAGAAGTCGCATTATCTCGGCGACCCGCTCTATCCGACGGATTTCCTCTACGCCCGCCAGATCGTCGCCCTGCTGCCATTGCTGGTTCGCGACCGGCCAATGACCGCGCTCGCCATGGTCGTCGGCATCGTCGCCGGCCTGTCGCTGCTCGTCTATGGCTGGCGGCTGTGGCGCCGCAAGGTCCTCGCACTCAGCCGCAAGGGCCGCCTCGCCCGGCTGACGCTGGCGGTTCCGCTGCTCGCCTTCTTTGTCTCGATCATGGACTACGCCACCTTCTCGTGGACCAGGGACCGGCTGCAGATCATCCCGATCATGTGGGACCAGAAGGAAAACTACGCCTCCAACGGCTTTGCGCTCGCTTTCGCGCTCAACGTGCCGATGGCGCATGTCTCGGCGCCGGCCGGCTATTCCGACAAGGCGATCGCCGCGATCGAGAGGCCAGCGGTGACAGCCTCCGTGCCCGCCGAGAAACCGGACATCATCGTCGTCATGAGCGAATCGTTCTGGGATCCGACCAAGCTGCCAGGGGTCACCATTACGCCGGACCCCATTCCCAATGTGCGGGCGTTGCGCTCGGGCTATATGTTCTCGCCCGAATTCGGCGGCATGACCGCCAATATCGAGTTCGAAGCGCTGACCGGCTTCTCGAACGCCTTCCTGCCGGCCGGCAGCATCCCCTACCAGCAATATGTGCGCACCCCGACGCCGTCGATGGCAACCTTCCTGAAGAGCGAGGGTTATCAGGCGCGTGCCATACATCCAGGCACCAACTGGTTCTGGAACCGCGGCGCGGTGTACGCCGATTTCGGCTTCAACGACTTCAAGTCGGAAGAGACGCTGCCGCCGATGGAAAAGCGCGGACCGCTGGCATCGGATGCGGCGATGACCGACGAGATCATCCGCGAAGCCGACGCCAGCGAGCAGCCGGTGTTCTTCTTCGCGGTCAGCCTGCAGAACCATGGTCCCTACGAGCCGAACCGCTACTACAACCCGACCCACAAGGTGCAGGCGCCGATCAGCCAGTGGGCGCGTGAATCGCTGCTGAGCTATGCGGAGGGATCCGCGGATGCCGATCGCGGTCTCGAGCGCCTCGTCGAATGGGCAAAGAAGCGCTCCCGTCCCACGGTGATCGCCTTCTTCGGCGACCATCTGCCGCCGCTGGGCCCGGTTTACGTCGAAACCGGCTTCCTCAAGGACAATGTCGCGCCGCGCAAGGAGGCGTCACCGCAGGATGCCCTTCAGCATCACGAGACGCCGCTGGTCATCTGGTCGAACCGCACCGGTCCGGCCGAGGACCTGGGTGCGGTCAGCCCCGCCTTCCTGCCCTATCATATCCTGAAGACGGCCGGCATCACCCATCCCTACTACACCGGCTTCCTGGGCGAGATGCGCGAACGCTACCGCGTCGTCGACCGCAACCTGTTGCTGACGCCGGCCGGGGAAGCCACGCCCGACTGGGCGCGGCAGAAGGACATCGACCCGGCGATCCGCGACTTCCGCCTGCTGCAATATGACATGATGTTCGGCAAGCGGCACGCGGCGCCGGACTTCTTCCCCGAAACGGTCGACAAGGTCGTAGCCCACATGAGTTGAGCCTGCAGTCCCTCTGAGGGGATCGAACACTCAATTCGTTAGTTGCAGCTTCGAGAACTTGTTGGCGATCTGCTCTTGAGAAGCATCTCATCCCCGGAAATGCTTGCCGCTGCGGGGAAATCGCAAAGTCTTGCGGTTGTCGCCATTTGACCTTCCCCTGCGACATCGCCCCCCTTGCGACATCGCCCCCTTTGCGACACAGGGCCCCTGCGACATCGCGAACGCCACCCGCCCTTGCCTTCCCTGCGGATTGCTATATAGACGCCCGCAATCTGCCGGTCCTAGCTGGGGGCTGAACGGAGGGCCGGAGGTTTTCTCAAAAACCTTCGCGTGAAGCCAGAAGTGCTTCCGCCTCCCGTGTCTCCGCTCTCGACCGTCTCGTCATGCTCCTTTCTTCCCCGCCCCTCAAGGGATCCGGGTCAGAGAAGTTGCAGAGGCTTTTGCCGCCGGGAACCGGGAGAGAAACGAAGAAAGGCACGAAGACATAATGGCTCTTTACGAACATGTGTTTCTTGCCCGGCAGGACCTCTCGCAGCAGCAGGTCGATGCGCTTGTCGAACAGTACAAGGGCGTCATCGCAGCAAATGGCGGGTCCGTCGGCCGGGTCGAGAACTGGGGACTGAAGTCCCTCACCTACCGGGTCAACAAGAACCGGAAGGCATACTACACGCTGATGGACCTCACCTGCCCGCCGGCAGCGCTCAACGAGATGGAGCGCCAGATGGGCCTGTCCGAGGACGTGCTGCGCTTCCTGACCATTAAGGTCGAGGCGCATGAGGAAGGCCCCTCGGCGATGATGCAGAAGCGCGAAGAGCGCTCGGAGCGCGGTGGCTTCGGCGACCGCGACCGTGGTGACCGTGGCCCGCGTTCGTTCGGCGACCGCGATCGCGGCGACCGTCCGCCGCGCAGCTTCGGCGATGCCGGTGGCGAGCGTGGTCCGCGCCGTCCGCGCGAAGGCTTTGAAGGGGGTGCAGAATAATGGTCGACATCAACCAGATCCCGACCCGGCGCCCGTTCCATCGTCGCCGCAAGACCTGCCCGTTCTCCGGCGCCAACGCGCCCAAAATCGACTACAAGGACGTGCGTCTGCTGCAGCGCTACATTTCCGAGCGCGGCAAGATCGTGCCGTCGCGCATCACCGCGGTCAGCCAGAAGAAGCAGCGTGAGCTCGCCAAGGCGATCAAGCGCGCCCGCTTCCTCGGCCTGCTGCCTTACGTGGTTCGCTAAATTTCTCCGAGCGGGCGGCTTTGTCGCCCGCTTTTTCTCCACGGCGACGGGCGCCGCTGGAGTGTCTTGACGATGCATGTCGTTGTCCCAAAGCCGGGAACCCACTTTTGGGCGACATGCAGGAAATCCCGGGTTGAGGCCAAAGCCTCTAACTGCCGACAGGCAGGACAGCGACACCGGCGGCAACGCCCTTTGCTTCCTGACCTGTTCCCAAGAATTGGCATCGATCCCGAGATCGACGCCCAACTGAAAGGAACAAAACCATGGAAGTCATTCTTCTCGAACGCGTTTCCCGACTCGGCCAGATGGGTGATACCGTCAAGGTCAAGGACGGCTTTGCCCGCAATTTCCTCTTGCCGCAGGGCAAGGCGCTGCGCGCCAACGAGGCCAACAAGAAGAAGTTCGAAGGCCAGCGTGCCCAGCTCGAGGCCCGCAACCTCGAGCGTAAGTCGGAAGCCGCCCAGGTTGCCGAAAAGCTCGACGGCAAGAGCTTCATCGCCGTCCGCTCGGCCGGCGAGACCGGTCAGCTCTATGGTTCGGTGTCGACGCGCGACATCGCCGACCTGCTGACGGCGGAAGGTTTCACGGTCAACCGCAACCAGATCCAGCTCAACCAGCCGATCAAGACCATCGGTGTCACCAATGTGGCGATCGCGCTGCACCCGGAAGTCGAAGTCACGATCACGCTCAACATCGCCCGCACGGCCGACGAAGCCGAACGCCAGGCCAAGGGCGAGACGCTGACCACCGCCGAAGCCATTTATGGCGACGACATCAACGACAACGCCCGGCCGGAAAACTTCTTCGATCCGAACGCCGAGTTCGAAGGCGGCGAAGACAACGCCTGATCTCACCCTCGCAAGGGATTGGAGCTAAGCTCCGATCACATTGCCGTTATCCGTCCTTTGTGGACCAACGCCCGGGCCTCTCGCCCGGGCTTTTTTGTGCCAAAAGGAACTTTCCGGGTCCCCATATATTGTTGCAGACTAGATCGTCGCGCGTCCTTTGGACGCGCAAAGGACGTGTGGAATTAGAGTTCGGCGCATGATCCAGTCCGAAAGTCGATTGCGGTTTTCGGGCCATGCGTAAGGCACCCTGGGGACATTAGGTCATGAATATTCTCTTGAAGCGCGTTCTCGATCGCCTGGTTCGCACCGGCAGTCTCAAAGTGACCGGACCGAAGGGCACGACATTCGTGTTCGGCGACGGCAGCGGCGAGCCGGTGCACCTGCACATCAAGACCCGACATGCCGAACGCGCCATCACGTTCGATCCGATGCTGGCGGTGCCTGAATCCTACATGGATGGCGAACTCGACATTCTCGACGGCGGCGTGCTCGGTGTGATGCGAATTGCCTTCCAGAACATGGGCAGCGGCGGCATCGACGCGACCTGGTCGAAAGCCATCGAGGGCCTGCGCCACGCCTTCCGCCGCCTGCAGCAGATCAACACCGCCTCGCGCTCGCGCCGCAACGTGCAGCGGCACTATGATCTGTCAGGCGATCTCTACCGGCTCTTCCTCGACGAGGACATGCAGTATTCCTGCGCCTATTTCGAACAGCCGGACATGACGCTGGACGAGGCGCAGGCCGCCAAGAAGCGCCACATCGCCGCCAAGCTCAGGCTGAAGGCCGGCCAGACGGTGCTCGACATCGGCTCCGGCTGGGGCGGGCTTGGGCTCTATCTCGCCAAGGCTTTCGACGTCGACGTGCAGGGCGTGACGCTGTCGACCGAACAGCATGGCGTGGCCACCGACCGGGCGCACGCGCAGGGGCTGGAAAACCACGTCCATTTCGAGCTGAAGGATTACCGCGAGCTCAACGAGCGTTTCGACCGCATCGTTTCGGTCGGCATGTTCGAACATGTCGGCGTCAACCACTACCGCACCTTCTTCGACAAGTCCGCGACACTGTTGAAGCCCGATGGCGTCATGCTGCTGCACACGATCGGCCGTTCCGGTGTGCCGTGGGCGACCAGCGCCTTCATCCGCAAGTACATTTTCCCGGGCGGCTACATCCCGGCAATGTCGGAGGTGCTGCCGGCGATCGAGAAATCCGGCCTCGTGGTCACCGACGTCGAGATCCTGCGGCTCCACTATGCCGATACGCTGAAGCACTGGGGCCAGCGCTTCGCCGCCAACCGCGACAAGGCCAAGGCGATCTACGACGAACGCTTCTGCCGCATGTGGGAATTCTATCTGGCCGCCTCGGAAGCCGCCTTCCGCTGGCAGGACCTGGTCATCTTCCAGTTCCAGATCACCAAGAAGAACGACACGCTGCCGATGACCCGCGACTATATGGCCAAATGCGAAAAGGCGCTGGAAATGCGCGACCTGGGCCGCCGCGAGGCGGCTCCCGTCGAGAAGCCCGCCAAGCCTGCCCGTCGCCGCAAGGTGGCGGAATAGAAACGGGAACGTTCGTACGCTTTCGCTGTTGGCGCTTGCCTTCGCACGCCCCTGCCCTGAAAAAGGCCTCGTGATCGTCGCGAGGCCTTTTTCATGAGCTATCTCCTTTATGTTGCCGCGGCCCTGGCCGAGATCGCCGGCTGCTTTTCGGTATGGGCATGGTGGCGGCTGGAAAGGTCGCCGCTCTGGCTGGCGCCGGGCTTCGTCTCGCTTGTCCTGTTCGCCTGGCTCCTGGCACTGGTCGACATCAATGCGGCGGGCCGTGCCTATGCCGCCTATGGCGGCATCTACATCACGGCGTCGCTCGCCTGGCTGTGGCTGGTGGAAGGCGTGCGGCCCGACCGCTGGGATCTTGCCGGCGCGGTCCTCTGCATGGCCGGAGCCTCTGTCATCCTGCTCGCACCGCGCGGAGCCTGACCATGGAATTGCCAGCGCCACTTCGCCAAGGGGTCGAGCGCCTGCTTGAAAACGTTCCGCTGGCGACCCTGAAGCAAGCGGCGAAAACGCTTTCAGACCGCTACCGTGCCGAGTTGCGCGATGGCCGCCTGCACATGGCGCAGGATTTGGCCGTGCACGCTTATCTCGCGACGCGGCTGCCAGCGACCTATGCCGCGGTCCGCGCCAGTCTTGGTGTGCTGAATGAAGCCCGGCCGGATTTCACCCCGAAAAGCCTGCTCGATATCGGAGCCGGGCCTGGTACGGTGCTTTGGGCCACGATGGACCTCTGGCCCGACCTCGAACAGGCGGTGCTCCTCGAAGCCAGTGCGGCGGCACGCAAGGTCGGCGAGACGCTCGCCGCCGGCGCAGTCGCTGCCCGGACCCAATGGCTGGCCGGCGACGCCACCATCGACCTCGCCGATCTCGAGCCGGCCGAGCTGGTGACGTGTACCTATGTGCTGGACGAGATCATTCCGGCATCCCTGCCGAAGCTTGTCGACCGGCTTTGGCACCTCACGGCCGACACGCTGCTCGTTGTCGAGCCGGGCACGCCTGCCGGCTGGCAGCGAATCCTGGCGGTGCGCGCGCGGTTGATCGCGGCGGGCGCGCATCTGCTGGCGCCTTGTCCGCATGAGGCGCCTTGCCCGCTCGCCCCGCCCGACTGGTGCCACTTTTCCCGCCGCGTCGCCCGCTCGCGCCTGCACCGGCTGGCCAAGGAGGCGGAAGTGCCGTGGGAAGACGAGAAGTTCATTTTTGTCGCCGCCTCGCGCCAACCGGCCGCCGCGCATGCCGCGCGGGTGCTCGCACCGCCAAAGTCCGGCTCAGGCAAGGTTCTGCTCAAGCTTTGCGGAACGGACGGCAGCGCCGGCGAAAAATTGCTGACCAAACGCGACGGTGATCTGTTCAAGGCGGCACGGCGCCTGGACTGGGGCGATACGCTGGACGAAGGAAGCGCCTGATCGCCAAGATTGTTCTTGATCTGTTCCAAAGACTCGGGTAGGGACTTGCGCCTTTCCGAGTCAATCGGAATCGGGGCTTGGAAGCACTCTCCTGTGGACGGTTCGCCGAGCCTGTGAACAACGGGCATCAAGGCTGGTTGGTCATGCGATGATGCAGAAAGGTCAGCATCGATTCGTCTCGTTCTGATATCGAGAAGCCGGGATCGACATCGGGGATATCATGGCAGAGGCAGCACGAAAATTCGGCGTGGCGGAGCAACCGCTCTATCGCGAATCGCCCAACAACATCGAGGCCGAGCAGGCGCTGCTTGGTGCGATCCTCGTCAACAACGATGCCTTCTATCGTGTCTCCGACTTCCTGAAGTCCGGCCATTTCTACGAACCCCTGCACCGCAAGATCTTCGATGTCGCGGCCGAGCTCATCCGCATGGGCAAGGTGGCGACGCCGATCACCTTGAAGACCTTCCTGCCGGCCGACGAGAAGGTCGGCGACATGACGGTGGCGCAATATGTCGTGCGGCTGGCGGTCGAGGCCGTCACCGTCGTCAACGCCACGGACTATGGCCGCGCCATCTACGATCTGGCCACGCGCCGGGCGTTGATCACCGTCGGCGAGGACATGGTCAACATCGCCTATGACGCGCCGGTCGACATGTCGCCATCCGAGCAGATCGAGGATGCCGAGCGCCGCCTTTTCGAACTGGCCGAAACCGGACGCTACGATGGCGGCTTCGAGAGCTTCACCGACGCGGTCAAGACCGCGGTCGACATGGCCAACGCCGCCTATATGCGCGACGGCCATCTGTCGGGCCTTGCCACCGGCATGCGCGATCTCGACCGCCGCATGGGCGGCCTGCAGGCGTCCGATCTGATCATCATCGCCGGCCGTCCAGGCATGGGCAAGACGTCGCTCGCGACCAACATCGCCTTCAACATCGCCGAGATGTATGAGCCGGCTCAGCAGGCCGATGGCTCGTTCAAGGCGGCCAATGGCGGCGTCGTCGGCTTCTTCTCGCTCGAAATGTCGTCCGAACAGCTCGCCACCCGCATCATTTCCGAACAGACGGAAATCTCCTCCTCGAAGATCCGCCGCGGTGAAATCACCGAAATGGACTTCGAGAAGCTGGTCGCCTGTTCGCAGACCATGCAGAAGATCCCGCTGTTCATCGACCAGACCGGCGGTATCTCGATCGCCCAGCTCTCGGCCCGTGCCCGGCGGCTGAAACGCCAGCGCGGCCTCGACCTGATCGTCATCGACTATATCCAGCTGATGCAGGGTTCGAGCGCCAAGTCTTCGCAGAACCGCGTGCAGGAAATCACCGAGATCACCACCGGCCTGAAGGCACTGGCCAAGGAACTGGCCGTGCCGATCATCGCGCTTTCGCAGCTCTCGCGCCAGGTCGAAAGCCGTGACGACAAGCGCCCGCAACTTTCCGACTTGCGTGAATCCGGTTCGATCGAGCAGGACGCCGACGTCGTGATTTTCGTCTATCGCGAGGAGTATTACCTCAAGAACCGCGAGCCGAAGCTCGGCACGGAGGAATACGTCAAGTGGGAAAACGAGATGAACGAGATGCGCGGCAAGGCCGAGGTGATCGTGGCCAAGCAGCGCCACGGCCCGACAGGCTCTGTCACCCTTGCGTTCCACGGTGAGTTCACCCGCTTCTCCGATCTGGCTGAGGAACATCATATCGCGGAGAGGTTCGAGTGACCTCTTGAGACAGGCCTCGTTCCGTCCCGCCCCCCTCTGTCCTGCCGGCCTGTCTATGGTTTGCACTTTCTACCGACCCGGCGCGACTCCATGGCTAAATCCCGCGTCCAGTTCATCTGCCAGAATTGCGGCTCGGTGCATCAGCGCTGGGCCGGCAAATGCGACGCCTGCGGGGAGTGGAACACGCTGGTCGAGGAAGGCACCTCCGGCGGCATCGGCTCCGGCCCGGCCAACACGCGCAATGCCCGCAAGGGCCGTGCGGTGGTGCTGACCACACTTTCCGGCGACATCGAGGATGCGCCGCGCATCGTGTCGGGCATCGGCGAACTCGATCGCGCCACCGGCGGCGGTTTCGTGCGCGGCTCGGCGCTGCTGGTCGGCGGCGATCCCGGCATCGGCAAATCGACGCTTCTTACCCAGGCTGCCGCGGCACTTGCGTCCCGGGGCCACCGCATCGTCTATGTCTCGGGCGAGGAGGCCGTCGCCCAGATCAGGCTGCGAGCGCAGCGGTTGGGTGTTGCCGACACCGCGGTGGAGTTGGCCGCCGAAACCAATGTCGAGGACATTCTCGCCACGATCGCCGACGGCAAGCGGCCGGATCTGGTCATTCTCGATTCGATCCAGACACTATGGACCGATCTTGCCGATTCCGCGCCTGGCACCGTTACCCAGGTGCGCGCTTCCGCCCAGGCGATGATCCGCTATGCGAAATCGACGGGTGCGGCGATCGTCCTTGTCGGCCATGTCACCAAGGAAGGCCAGATCGCCGGCCCGCGCGTCGTCGAGCATATGGTCGATGGCGTGCTCTATTTCGAGGGCGAAGGCGGCCACCACTACCGCATCCTGCGCACGGTGAAGAACCGCTTTGGACCGACCGACGAGATCGGCGTCTTCGAAATGTCGGACAAGGGCTTGCGCGAGGTCGCCAACCCGTCGGAGCTGTTCTTGGGCGAACGGCATGCGAAATCCCCGGGGGCTGCCGTTTTCGCCGGCATGGAAGGCACCAGGCCGGTCCTGGTCGAGATCCAGGCGCTTGTCGCGCCCTCCTCGCTCGGCACGCCGCGCCGGGCGGTGGTCGGCTGGGATGGCGCGCGGCTGTCGATGATCCTGGCAGTGCTGGAAGCCCATTGCGGCGTGCGCTTCGGCACCCATGACGTCTATCTCAACGTCGCCGGCGGCTACCGCATCAGCGAGCCAGCCGCCGATCTCGCGGTCGCCGCCGCACTGGTTTCCTCACTCACCGGTCTTGCCCTTCCCGCGGATTGCGTCTATTTCGGCGAAATCAGCCTTTCGGGCGCAGTGAGGCCGGTTGCGCATGCGCAGCAGCGCCTCAAGGAAGCCGAAAAGCTGGGTTTTGGTAGCGCGGTTCTGCCCTTGGGCAGCGAGGAACTTGCAGGGGGGATCGGGGCCGGCGCTTTCCAGCCCACCGAGCTTGCCGACCTCGTGGCACGCATAGCCGGCTCACGCCGAAGCCGTGTGGACGACGAAGAATAACGCGGCTCGTCGAGCCGTGAAAAAGAGATCGGAGTGGGGCGAAAGACATGCCGATTACGCTGCTTGACGGAATTCTCGTCGGCTTCACCCTGGTCTCGGCGATGCTCGCCATGGTTCGCGGCTTTTCGCGCGAGGTCCTTTCGGTCGTATCGTGGGCGGCGGCGGCCGCGGCGGCTTTCTTCTTCTACAAGCCGGTCCTGCCCTATCTGAAGCCCTACATCGACAATGAGAAGATCGCCATGGCGGCCTCCGCCGGCGTCGTCTTCGTCATCGCGCTGATCGTCGTTTCGGTCATCACCATGAAGCTCGCCGACTGGATCATCGATTCCCGGATCGGCGCGCTCGACCGCACGCTCGGTTTCCTGTACGGCGCTGCGCGCGGCATACTGGTCGTCGCTGTCGCCTTGCTGTTCTTCAACTGGCTGGCCGGCGCCAAGGCACCGGCCTGGGTGACGGAAGCCAAGTCGCGGCCGCTGCTGGAGCAGATCGGCGCCAAGCTCGAGAGCCTGCTGCCGGAGGATCCGGAAAACGCCATCCTCAAGAAGCTGAATCCGAATCAGCCGGCCGCCGAGACGCCGGCAGCACCGGATGCACCTGCGGCGGACGCGCCTGCCGGCGGCGACGACGCCAATGCGCCAGCGCCCGACGACAACGACGCCGCTCCTGCCGACAACACGGCCAAGCCGGCACCGGCAGCGCCTGCAAACTGACGCCCGAAAGAGGCGTCAGGACCGACGATGGTGTGAACGACTGCACGGCGCGCGTTGCTTTCGACGCGAACCCGCTCTATATGGCGATTTTAGCGGAGCTTAAGATGGCAGACGCAGACGACGTGCTTTCCGCCGAGGCCGACGACCATTTCCATGACGAGTGCGGTGTGTTCGGCATTTTCGGCCGGCAGGACGCAGCGGCCATTGTCACGCTCGGCCTGCATGCGCTGCAGCACCGCGGCCAGGAAGCGGCCGGCATCGTTTCCTACGACGGCACCCAGTTCCATGTCGAACGCCATGTGGGCCTGATCGGCGACACTTTCACCAAACAGCGCGTCATCGACAGCCTGCAAGGCAACCGCGCCATCGGCCATACGCGCTACGCCACAACCGGCGGCGCCGGCATGCGCAACATTCAGCCCTTCTTTGCCGAACTCGCCGATGGCGGTTTCGCGGTCGCCCACAACGGCAATTTGACCAACGCCATGACGGTGCAGCGCGCGCTGCAGAAACAGGGCGCGATCTTCTCCTCCACCTCCGACACCGAAACGCTCCTGCATCTGGTTGCGACCAGCAAGGAGCGCGACCTCAACTCGCGCTTCATCGATGCGGTGCGGCAGGTCGAGGGCGCCTTTTCGCTGGTGGCGATGACCGCCAAGAAGATGATCGGCTGCCGCGACCCGCTCGGCATCAGGCCATTGGTGCTCGGCGATCTCGACGGTGCCTGGATCCTGGCCTCCGAGACCTGCGCGCTCGACATTATCGGCGCGCGTTTCGTGCGCGACCTGAAGCCGGGCGAGATGGTCGTCGTCACCTCCAAGGGCATCGAAAGCCTGTTCCCGTTCGAGCCGCAGAAGACCCGCTTCTGCATCTTCGAATATGTCTATTTCGCTCGGCCGGATTCCTCGGTCGAAGGCCGCAACGTCTATGAGGTGCGCAAGCGCATCGGCGCCGAACTGGCGCAGGAAAATCCGGTCGACGCCGACATCGTCGTGCCGGTGCCGGATTCGGGCACGCCGGCGGCGATCGGCTTCAGCCAGGCGGCCGGCATCCCCTTCGAGCTCGGTATCATCCGCAACCACTATGTCGGCCGCACCTTCATCCAGCCCGGCGATTCGATCCGCCACATGGGCGTCAAGCTGAAGCACAACGCCAACCGCCGCATGATCGAGGGCAAGCGCGTGGTGCTGGTCGACGACAGCATCGTGCGCGGCACCACCAGCCAGAAGATCGTGCAGATGGTGCGCGATGCCGGCGCCAAGGAAGTGCACATGCGCATCGCCTCGCCGCCGACCAGCGCCTCCTGCTTCTACGGTGTCGACACGCCGGAGAAGTCGAAGCTCCTGGCATCGCGCATGTCGGTGGAGGAGATGGCCGAATTCATCCGCGTCGATTCGCTCGGCTTCCTCTCGATCGATGGGCTCTACCGCGCCGTCGGCGAGGCCAGCCGCGACAACGACCAGCCGCAATTCTGCGACGCCTGCTTCACCGGCCAATATCCGACCCGCCTGCTCGACTTCGAAGGCCACGACAACGTACGCACGCTGTCGCTGCTGGCGAACAGCGGGGCATAAGATTGCCAGGCCGTCATTTGCCTTCGGGGGCGTCTCGCACCTACCTCACGGAAATTCTCGCATGACCCTCGACCTTACCGGCCGCGTCGCGGTCGTCACCGGCGCCTCGCGCGGCATTGGCTATTTCATCGCCAAGGAATTGGCCGCCGCCGGCGCGCATGTGATTGCCGTCGCGCGCACCGTCGGCGGGCTTGAAGAACTCGACGACCAGATCAAGGCGGCCGGCGGCCAGGCGACGCTGGTGCCGCTCGACCTCGCCGACATGGCCGGCATCGACCGGTTGGGCGGCGCCATTCACGAGCGCTGGGGCAAGCTCGACATTCTGGTCGCCAATGCCGGCGTGCTCGGTGTCATCTCGCCGATCGGCCATGTCGAGGCCAAGACCTTCGAGAAGGTGATGACCATCAATGTCACCTCGACCTGGCGGCTGATCCGCTCGGTCGACCCGTTGCTGCGGCTTTCGGATGCCGGCCGCGCGATTTTGCTTTCCTCCAACGCCGCGCATTCGGCACGCGCCTTCTGGGCGCCCTACGCAGCGTCGAAGGCAGCGGTGGAGACCATGATGCGTTCCTGGGCGCATGAGACGCAAAGCCTGCCGCTGCGCGTCAACGCCGCCGACCCCGGCGCCACCCGCACCGCCATGCGCGCGCAGGCCGTGCCCGGCGAGGATCCGGCAACGCTGCCGCATCCCTCGGAGATCGCCAAGCGCATCGTGCCGCTGGCAAGCCCGGACCTGAAAGAGACCGGGCTAATCTTCCAGGCAAAGCACAACCGCTTCGTCGCCTACAGGCAACCGGAATAAATTTACACCCTCGTTCGACGGCTCCCAGAACCGCTGCCCGCATTCAGGTGGCCTGTGTCAGGGATTAAAAAGGCCTCCGGCTACGTTCTTCGAACGTAGGATATTCGAAAACCGGAGGACCGATATGCGCAGACTTCTTCTTATCGTTGCCGCCACCGCGGCCGCCCTCGCCGCGACTGCCGGCACAGCCCTGTCGCAAGATGCCAAGATGAGTTTCTTCGTCACCAGCGCCGGCTCCGGCAAGGGCGGCGATCTCGGCGGCCTGAAGGGCGCCGACGCACATTGCGCTTCGCTGGCGCAAGCGGCCGGTGTCGCCGGCAAGACCTGGCACGCCTATCTCTCGACCAGCACCGAGGACGCGCGCGACCGCATCGGCAAGGGTCCCTGGTTCAACGCCAAGGGCGAGAAGATCGCCGACGATGTCGCCTCGCTGCACAGCGACGCCAACGGCATCACCAAGCAGACCGCGCTCACCGAGAAGGGTGAGACCGTCAATGGCCGTGGCGACACGCCGAACCGTCACGACATGCTGACCGGCTCCAAGCCCGACGGCACCAAGATCGCCGACCAGACCTGTGGCGACTGGACGGTGAGCGGCGCCGAAGGGGCTGCCATGATGGGCCACCACGACCGCGCCGGGCTCGACGATTCGGCTGCGGCAAAGTCCTGGAATTCCTCGCATGCCTCGCGCGGCGGCTGCGGTCAGGAGGCGCTGAAGGGCACTGGCGGCGACGGCCTATTCTACTGTTTTGCAACCGACTGAAGCGGTAGTCCCCGAGAACCGGAGCAGAGCCGGCCTTGTCATCACGCGGCTGTGATCTCCAGCGTAAAGGCTGCTCCGTGGTCATGCTTTCGTCATTTCCACGGAGTTGTTAGGATCGTAGAGATTCCCGCAACAAGCGCCCCGCTGGGCAGAATAAGGAAATCCCCATGGCTACAACCGCAGCGTTGGTCTGGTATCTTGTAATCGCCGGCCCGCAGGGCGGCATGGTCGTGCTGCCCAGCACCTTCGACAAGCGCGAGCAGTGCACCGCCGCCATCACCGAATACCAGAAGCAGCCGACACCGCAGGGCTGGTCGGTGCAATGCGTGCCAAGCGCCTCGCCCTTCACCGACGAGGGCGATGCCGAAGAGCCGTCCGCGCAGTGATGAGCGTAATCCCCTTGAGGGGGAGATGGCCGGCAGGCCAGAGGGGGTCGCCGCGCGTGGAGCGCTGACCTCCTCTGCCGGCAAAGGGGCGTCGCGTCAGGATGTTCCGATCCCCCTATGTCGCCTTCGGCGACATTTCCCCCTCAAGCGGGAGATCATCAGCGCCGTGCGCTCACCGTCAGCTCAGGTTTCTGATTGATGGTCTGAAACACCACGCAATAGCGCTCGGTCAGTTTCAGCAGCGAATCGATACGCTCCTGCGGCTCGTCGGTGTCGAGAGCGAAATTGAGCCGGATGGCACGGAAGCCGACCGGCGCATCCTTGGCGACACCGAGCGTGCCGCGAAAATCAAGGTCGCCTTCGGCCTCAACCGCGGCAGCCCCAAGCTTGAACTCAAGCGCCGTCGCGACGGCCTTCAACGTCACGCCGGCGCAGGCCACCAACGCCTCGAGCAGCATGTCGCCGGAGCAGAGGTCCAGGCCTGAGCCGCCGGTTGCCGGGTGCAATCCGGCAATCGCAAGGGCCCTCCCCGTCTCCACCTTGCAGGCCACCGACTGGTCGTCGATCGACCCTCTTGCCTTCAACGTGATCAGCGCCTGCGAAGCGTCGTCGCGATAGGCCTGCTTCAGCGGGGCCTGCATGGCCTTCAGTTCCGTGGCGTCCATTTTGTTGCCCTTTCCCGACTGCTTGTTTCGTGCCGTGAATAATGGTCCGAAATCGGGGACTTGTCACAACCCGCGGCAAAAATCTCGAATTGGCAAAACCGAGCCACCCATCATGCCCTTTGACTTCGATCGCCGCGGCCATACCTATGCGGGAGTCGTTCTCGCGGAGACATCATGTCGCTCAAGCTGAAACTGATCGCCCTGCTGATGCTTGCCGCCTTCACGCAGCCTGTCCTGGCTGATACGGCGGAGCGTCCGGCGCCCTCGGGCGGCGTGCTGTCCCTGCTGCCGTCGCCGCAGACCACCAAGCATTCCATCACCCTCGCCGGGCGCAAGCTGGACTATCAGGCAAGGGCCGGCACCTTGCCGCTGCTTTCCGGCAAGGGCGACGTCACAGCGGAGATATTCTATGTCGCCTATACGCTGGAGCCACCGGCAAACGCGGCCAAGGACCCGCAGCGGCCGATCACCTTCGTGTTCAATGGCGGCCCTGGAGCAGCGTCCGCCTTCCTGCATATCGGCGCGCTTGGTCCGCGCGTGATCGCCACGGGAACCGGTGGCGAATTCCTGCCCCCGCCGCAAAGGCTCATCGACAATCAGGACAGCTGGCTCGACATGACCGACCTTGTCTTCGTCGATCCGGTCGGAACTGGATACAGCCGCGAGGCACCGGGCCAGGACACGCACGACTTCTGGGGAGTCAAACAGGATGCCAGCTCGATAGGCGCCTTCATCCGGCTCTATCTCGCGCAGAACGGCCGCACCGGTTCGCCGCTGTTCCTCGCCGGGGAAAGCTATGGCGGCTTCCGTGCGGCGCTTCTGGCCAGGACATTGCAAGAGGATATCGGCATCAGTCCGAACGGCATCGTGCTGATCTCGCCGGCGCTGGAGTTCACACTGGTGCGGCCCGACGAATTCCAGCCGTTGCATTGGGCGCTCGAACTGCCTTCGCTGGCGGCCGTGCGCCTGCGCACCGAAGGCGTCAGCGGCGATGCACTGCGGGAAAAGCTGGCCGAAGTCGAACACTATGCGCTGGGCGATTACCTGACGGCGCTCACCAGCGGGCTGGAGCAAGGCGGGCGACTGGCGAGCCAGCGCGTGGCCGACATCACCGGCCTGCCGCTCGACCTCGTGCGGCGCAACTCCGCCCGCATCCCGACCGACCTGTTCGCAAGAGAGTTCGCCCGCGCCAGCGGCAAGGTGCTCAGCCCATACGACGCCATGATCAGCACCGCCGACATCGCGCCCGAAAGCGCACGCGTCGTCGGTCCGGATCCAGTGCTCGACCGCAGCGTGCCGGCTTTGACCTCGGCTTTCGTCGGCTACGCCCGCAACGAACTGAATTTCCGCACCGATGTCAGCTATCGCCTGCTCAATGACGAAATCAGCCATAGTTGGGATTACGGGACGAGCGCCTCACGGCAAGGCTATGCCGGGGTGATGGACGACCTGCAGCGAGCACGCTCGCTGAACCCTGCACTCGGCGTCGTGATCGTCAACGGCTACACCGATCTGGTTACGCCTTATCTCGCCTCGCGCTACCTGGTGAATCAAGTCCCGTCGCTTGCCAATACCAAGCCCATCCATCTCGATGTTGTCGAGGGTGGGCATATGATGTATTTCAGCCCCGACGGTCGACGCGCTCTGAAAGAGGCCGCCTCGGAACTCTACCAGGCAACGCAGTAGGCTTCGCGGCAACGCGCGCGATCGACCCCTGCCCCAACGCAAGCTCAGGGCTGGCGTAGCGCTGCGCCGACTTTCGCCCGTATAGCTTGGAGCGGGGCCTGACCTTCCAGGCCGCTCGCATCGCTTCCTGCAACACTGGTCCCGCACCTTATGGCCGATGTCGCCATTCTCGAAACTCGTGAAAGGGTTCTCGCCGGGATCCTTTTGACCGGTGCTGCCTATCTCCTGTTTTCGACGCAGGATGCCTCGATCAAGCTCTTGGTCACCGGCATGACCGTCTGGCAAATCATGTTCTTCCGCAGCATCACCATTCTCGGTGCCTGCGCGGCAATCGGCGGACGAGCGCTGTTTGCCGACACGGTGCGCTCGCCGATCGTGCGGCCGATGCTGGTGCGCAGCGCCTTCACGCTTGCCGCCTGGCTCTGTTACTACAACGCCGCGCGCAGCCTGCAGCTCGCCGAACTGACCACCGTATATTACGCGGCCCCGATCATCGTCACCGTGCTTTCGGTGTTCCTGCTCGGCGAAAAGGTGCCGATGCTGCGCTGGCTGGCGGTCCTGATCGGCTTCGCCGGCGTCTTTATCGCCTGTGATCCTACCCATCTCGGCCTGTCCGTGCCGGTGCTGCTGGTGCTGACAGCCGCCTTCCTGTGGGGCATTGCCATCGTGCTGCTGCGCAAGACCGCGCTTGCCGAACGCTCGATGATCCAGCTTCTCCTCAACAATTTCTATTTCCTGCTGTTTTCGGCGGTGCCGGCGCTGTTGTGGTGGCACACGCCGGACCTGCCCCAGCTGCTGCTTCTCGCCAGCGTCGGGGCGCTCGGCGGCCTGGCGCAATACCTCCTCTTCGAGGGCATGAAGCGCACGCCGGCCTCGATCCTCGCGCCGCTCGAATACACCTCGCTGTTGTGGGCGTTCGCGCTCGGCTTCGCGATCTGGGGCGACGTGCCGCGCCGTGAAGTCTTCCTGGGTGCCGCCCTCATCGTCGCCGCCGGGCTGCTGATCGTCGGCGGCGAGCATTTTCGCAAGCGGCTGTGATGGGCATCACTGCTGACGCTACGATGTCAGGAGGGAGCGGCGTAGGCTGGCGGCATGACTGATGTGACAGCCACCACCGACACTGTCGCCGAGCGCACGCTTGGCATCGTTCTCGTGTCATGCTCGGCGGCGGTCTTTGCGCTGACTGGCGTGCTGACAAAATCGATCCATGCAGATCCGCTGACCATCATCTGCTGGCGCGGCTTTGTCGGTTCGATCCTGATCAGCCTCTATGTGCTGTGGCGGCGACACCGCTCCGGCGGGCGCGAGAGCCTGCGATTGGGCTGGCGCGGCTGGCTGCTGGCGGTGGAAGGCGCGCTGGCCAGCATCGCCTTCATCTCGGCGTTCAAATTCACTTTCGTCGCCAATGTCACCGTCATCTACGCCACCGCACCTTTCGCCACCGCGCTGCTGGCCTGGGTTCTGACGCGTGAACCCTTCCGCATGCAGACGATGCTCGCCGCTGCCGTGTCGCTCTGCGGCGTGGCGATCATGGTCTGGTCCAGCTTCGGCACCGGCAACCTGTTCGGCGACGGACTGGCGCTGCTGATGACCATCGGCAGCGGCCTCTACATGATCATGGTGCGTGCCTTCCGCGACACACCGGTGGTCTGGGCCGGCGCGGTATCGGCCTTCCTGTTGTTCGTGCTCGGCTGGTTCGTCACCGATCCGCTGGCGGTCTCGCCAAGGGATGCCGTCCTGCTCGTCACCTTCGGCGCTTCCTTCGCGCTGTCGTCGATCCTGTGGACGGAAGGCGCACGGCTCATCCCGGCGGCCGAATCCGGGCTGCTCGGCTCGGCCGAAGTGCCGTTCGCGATCCTGTTTGCCTTCCTGTTCCTGGGCGAAATCGCGCCGGCAGCCAGCCTGGTCGGCGGCGCCATCGTACTCTGCGCGGTGTTTGCCCATGCCGGCCGCGACTGGCTGGCGGCCCGCGGGCAACGGACAGCGTCAAATATTTCTTAAAAAATTTTCGAAGTCATGGAACCATCATCGGGTTCAGGCATTATTGGTGCGACGGGCCACCCCCCAAGTCCCCCCAAACCCCTCGGCCCGTCTTACTCCAAGCCGACCGCAAGGTCGGCTTTTTCTTTTGCAAAATGGGCCCGACCGCAAGGTCTGCTTTCTCTTTGCGTTTAGGCAACGCCAAGGCCAACACGTCCGTGTTCAGCCAAAGGCTCCAGACAGCGCCAGGTTGCCGCGGAGCAGTGCCGCCAGATCGTTCGCTGGGCCATCGGCGCCGGCGCGCAGCCGGATCGCGAACTCAGCCATCGGAACCTGCGGCAGGCCAAGCTCGCGCGGTGCCTCGACAATGCCGGAATGGGCAAAGCGCGCGGTTCGCAACGTCAGCGCGACGCCGGCATTCACCGCGGTGCGCAGGCCGGCAAGGCTGGCACTGCCGGCGGCGATGCGATAGCGCCGGCCAGCTGCATCGAGCGCCGCAAGTGCGGCCTCGCGGAAGCCGCAATAGGGATCGAGCAGCGCCAGCGGCAGTTCCTCCTGGCGCGAGGCCAGTCCTTTTTGCGAGCATAGCCATATCATAGGCTCGCGCAGCACGCCGACCTCGTCCGCCAACGCTGACTGTCGCATGACGATCGCCAGATCGAGGCTGCCGGCCTGCAGCGCCTGCGCCAGTTCGGCGGAGCGGCCGACCCGCAACTCGATCCTGACGCGCGGATGGCTGGTAGCGAAGGCGCGCAGCAGCTCCGGCAGGCCGCTGTCGGCGAAGTCCTGCGTGGTGCCTATGGCGACGCGCCCGGCGGCGCGCGCGCCCTTCAACGCCAGCCACGCCTCACGATGCACGGCAAGGATGCGCCTGGCGTGGCCGACGAGATCCTCTCCGGCCAGCGTCAGGCCACGTCCCCGCCCCTGCGGCGTCAGAAGCGGCTCCCCGACGATCTCCTCCAGCCGCTGCATCTGTGCGGTCACCGCCGAAGGCGAGCGGCCGACGCTGGAAGCCGCCTGCGCCAGCGAGCCGCCGTCGGCGAAAGCGAGGAAGGTTCTGAGCAGATCGGGATCGAGCGTTTCCATAATTCGATTTTATCGAATCTTCAATCAAAAACAATTCGATTTTTTTGATCCGACAATAGTGGCATGGTGTTGTCAACGGCGATCGGACGCCGCTCAAACCAGGAGAAGAAAAATGCCTATCATCAATGTCAGCGTCACCGGCAAGCCCGACGCCGCCCTGTCAGCCAGGATTGCCGGGGAGGTGACCGAAATCACAGCCACGCGATTGCGCAAGGATCCGACGATCACCGCCGTTGCCGTGTCCTATATCGATCCGAAGCATTGGTTCGCCGGCGGCAAGTCGCTGGCCGAGCATGGAACCAGCACGTTCTGGCTCGACATCAAGGTGGTCGACGGCACCAATACCAAGGTCGAGCTGGAAGCCTATCTCAAGGCAATCTTCGATGCCTTCGGCGGCCTGCTGGGCGGCATACATGAAGAAAGCTATGGCTTCGTGCATGAGGTGCCGGCGGCCGCCTATGGCTATGGCGGCAAGACGCAGGAGTTCCGATTCATCAGCGGACGGTTGAAGGCGGCTTGAGGGGCGCCTTTCCTTCTTCCCCTGTGGGAGAAGGAAGACCGTCCTCATCCGCATTGACCTTGCTCCCACATCGTCTACGCTCTGCCCGACGCGGCCGCAAAAGAGCCGCGATGATAAAGTCGTTGGGAGAGACGCGGCATGATCCTGACACTGGCGCTGCTTGCGGGTCTTGTCGTGGCCTGGCTGCTGATCGGCGTGGTGGAGAAATTCCGCCTCGGCCTGCGCTTCGCCCAGGCGCTGCTCTATGTGCCGTTCAAGCTCGCCTATCGGGTCAGCGACAACCGCATCAGGATCGCGCGCAAAGCGCAGGTACCGGTCATCTACGTCATCTCGCACCAGTCGCGCTTCGAACCGGCGCTGATGCTGTCGCTGCTGCCTGACGACACGCTGCATATCCTCGACGAGGTCTCGGCGCGCTCGCCCTGGCTCGAACCCTGGCGCGAGCTTGGCCGCACCATCGCCTTCAACGCCGAACATGTCTTCGTCAGCCGCCGGCTGGTGCGCGTGCTGAAGGGCAAGGGGCGGCTCGCCGTCTATCTGCCGGATGCGGTCGAGCCCGACGTCAAGACGTTTCGGCTGTTTCGCGCCGTCACCCGCATCGCCATGCAGGCCGACGCCCGCATCGTGCCGATCTTCGTCGCCGGCGCGCGCAGCCTGCCGGTGTCGCTGACGCCGGCGGACAACGCGCCACGGCATTGGTTTCCGCAGCTGTCGATCAGCGTCCTGGAGCCGATGACCATCGCCGAACTGGTGGCGCGCAACCCCGACCAGGCCTCGAACACCAATGCCCTGTTCGACCGTGTCGCCGAGGCTCGGCTTTTCGGCAGCAACCTCGATCGCGGACTGTTCTTGGCCATGCGCGATGCTTCGGATCGGGTCGGCGCCTCGCATCCCATCATCGAGGATGTCATCTCGGGCGCGCTGAGCTACCGCAAGATGTTCATCGGCGCGCGAGTGCTGGGCAGGCGCTTCGAGGCGATCACCGCGCCGGGCGAGGCGGTAGGCGTGATGCTGCCCAACGCCAATGGCGTCGTGCTGTCCTTCGTCGGGCTTCTGTCGGCCAGCCGCGTAGCAGCGATGATCAATTATACGGCCGGACCGGCGAGCGTCACCGCGGCGGTGCGCACGGCGGTGATCCGCACCGTCATCTCATCACGCGCCTTTGTCGAAAAAGCAGACCTAGCCGACATTGTCGTGGCCGTCGAAAAGGGCGGCGCCAGGCTGCTGTGGCTGGAAGATCTGCGGACCAGCGTCACCGCGCTGGACAAGCTCGCCGCCGCCCTGCTGTGGCGCTGGCCTCTGCAGCGGCAGGAAGCGGCCAAGCCGGGCGTGATCCTGTTCACTTCGGGTTCCGAAGGCACGCCGAAGGCGGTTGTTCTGTCACAGAGGAACCTTCATGCCAACGCCATGCAGGCCGAGGCGCGCATCACCATCTCGCCGGCCGACATCCTGCTCAACGTGCTGCCGGTGTTCCATTCCTTCGGCCTGACGGGCGGCACCATATTGCCGCTGGTCACCGGGGTAAAACTGTTCCTCTACCCCTCGCCGCTGCACTACAAGATCATCCCCGAGGTCGCGCGCAAGGTGAAGCCAACGGTCATGTTCGGTACCGACACGTTCCTCGCCAACTATGCGCGCACCGCCAAGGACGGCGATTTTTCCAGCCTGCGCTTCGTCGTTGCCGGCGCCGAGGCGGTCAAGCCGGAAACCCGTCGCGTCTATCGCCAGCGCTTCCAGGCCGAGATCATCGAAGGTTTCGGGCTGACCGAAGCCGCGCCCGTGGTTGCCGTCAACACCGCGATCCACGGCCGCGACGGCACGGTCGGCAGGCTGCTGCCGGCGATGCGCATGAAGCTGGAGCCGATCGAAGGCATCACCGACGCCGGTCAGTTGTGGCTCGATGGGCCAAACCTGATGATGGGCTACATGACCGCGGACCGGCCCGGCGAGTTGCAACCGCTGACCGGCTGGCACGACACCGGCGATATCGTCGCCGTCGACCGCGAAGGCTTCATCAGCATTCGCGGCCGCGCCAAACGTTTCGCCAAGATCGCCGGCGAGATGGTGTCGCTGGGCGCGGTCGAGATGCTGGTGCAGTCGCTGTGGCCGGAAGAACGCCACGCGGCGGTAGCGGTGCCGGACAAGCGGCGCGGCGAGCGCATCGTTCTGGTCACCACCGCCGGCGATGCCAATCCCGACGAATTGCGCAAGTTCGGCAAGCAGGCGGGTGCGGCCGAATTGATGGTGCCGAACGACATCGTCAAGGTCGAGGAAATCCCCGTGCTGGGGTCGGGCAAGACGGACTACGTCTCGACCCGCAAGCTGGCGATCGACAGGCTGGGGCTCGGCGTCGCGGCCTGACCCTACCCGTATCCCCTATCCAGGCCGGGCCAATCTGTGCGCCCATGCCGCGCGTGATCTCCCTAGACAAATTGCCGGTGAGTGAGTATTCACTTCCTTCAAGTTCGAAGCTTCGGTGGTCTCGCATTCCATGGCACCCGCTTCGGGCACTGTTTGGCACAGCGAAGAGATCTCGAATGTCAAAAATCCTTGTCACCGGCGGAACTGGGCATCTCGGCCGCGACCTCGTGCCGGCGCTGACCGGGGCTGGCCACGCTGTCAGGCTGCTTGCCCGGAAAGCCGGGCAGCACAGTTTCGTGGAATGGGCCCCAGGCGATCTCGCGACCGGAGATGGCATCGATGAAGCGCTGCGCGGCGTCGATACGGTCATCCACGCCGCGACGCTCTCGCCGATCGCCAGGCGCGGCATGAGGCTGGTCGATTTCTTTTCGAGCCCTTCCAGCGTCGATGTCGACGGCACGCGCCACCTGCTCGCCGCCGCGGAGCGCAGCGGCGTCTCGCACTTCATCTTCGTGTCCATCGTCGGCCTCGAATTCAGCACCCTGCCCTATTCCCGCGTGAAACTGGCGGGCGAACGGCTGGTGCGGAAGTCGTCGGTCCCATGGTCGGTCATCGCGGCCACGCCGTTCTATTACCTTCTGGCGCAAATGCTCGGTGGGCTGAAATGGCTGCCGGTCTGGCCGCTGCCGACCTCGCCGTCGAATCCGGTGGATACACGCGACGTGGCCAAATATCTGGCCGAGGCCGTCACCGACGGCAAATGCGGCGTACGCCCGGCAATCGGCGGTCCGGATACGATGCCTTTCTCGGATTTCGCGCGGCAATACCGCGACGCGCTTGGGCTGAGGCGTCTCGTCCTGCCGTTGCCGATCGGCCGCAAGATGAGCCTCAAAATGGGTTTGGTCGAAACCGCCGAACGGCTTGGCGAAAGAAACTGGAAGGCGTGGCTTTGCGAACAAGGCGGGCGCCAGTGACCGGTCAGCGGCGCTGCACGCAGCGGCGCGGGTCATTTCAGATTGTCCGTCGGATGTTGATGTCCGATCGCCAATCCCCGTCATCGTGCCCACGGAGCCAGGAGCAGCCATGAAGCCGCCATCGACCGGACGCCAGCGTATCCTGCGCGAGGCTATCCGCCTGTTCGCCGAGCGCGGCTACGACCGGACGAGCGTTCCCGAGATTCAGGAGGCGGCGGGCCTGTCGCGCGGCTCCGGCGCGCTCTACAAGCATTTTTCCTCAAAAGAGGATCTGCTTGCCACCGCGATCGAACAGTTTGTCGGCACCGCACGGGAAGGCCGGGCCGAACTTGGCGGGACGACACTTTCCGTCGACGAGGGTTCGCGGCGGCTAGTGGAAAGCATGCTTGAAAAACTCGGCGCCAATCGTGACGTGCTCAGGATCCTGTGGCGGGATCTGGAGCATTTTCCCGAACTGAAAGCCGCGGCGCGTGGCGAGATCATGCAAAGCACTTACCTTGCCGTCGCCGAATGGCTGCGGGAGCGTCAGCGCCAGGGCGAACTGCGCCCGCATGACAGCGAGGCCGTCGCCGCCGTGATCGTCGGCAGCGTCGCCATGTTCCGGGTCTTCGAAGCGATCTGGGGCGAGCGTGCGATCGACGTCAGCGACGAACGCTTTGCGTCGGCCTGGAGTGATCTGTTGCTCAGGGGCTTGAGACCTTAGCCTATGTCCGAGGGCGGCACCTTCTCGCCTTCCAGCTTGGCGCGCTTGGAATAGGCGCTCACGGAAAACGGCAGGAAGATCAGGTAGCCGGCGACCGACGCGGTCAGCGTGTACCAGGGATAGGTCATCAGCAAGAGAACGTAGAGCACGACCGCCAGGATGACCGGCAGCACCCTGTCGCCGGGGATCTTGATGCTCTTGCCGGAATAGACCGGCAGCCGGCTGACCAGGAGGAAGGCAACCAGCACGGTGAAGCCGGTGGCGATGAAGGCAGCCGGGCGGCTTGGCTCCAGCCCGAGCCGCAGGAAATAGAGATAGAGCGGCAGCATCACCAGCACGGCACCAGCCGGCGCCGGCACGCCGACGAAATATTCGGACTGCCATATCGGGCGGTCGGCCTTCTCGTCGTCGAGCACGTTGAAGCGGGCGAGCCTGAGCCCGCAGGCGATGGCGAACAGCAATGCCGCGATCCAGCCCGGCGAGCCGGCGCGGTCGAGCAGGAAGGCATAGAGCACCAAGGCCGGGGCGACGCCGAAATTGACGATATCGGCCAGCGAATCCATCTGCGCGCCGAATTTGGAGGTCGCCTTCAGCATCCGCGCCAGGCGGCCGTCAATGCCGTCGAGGAAGGCTGCCAGCAACACCATCACCACCGCCGGTTCGAAGCGGCCTTCGAAGCCGAAGCGGATGCCGGACAGGCCGGCGCAGATGGCAAGCACGGTGACGAGGTTGGGCAGCACCATGCGCATCGGGATCTCGCGGATGCGCGGACCGCCGCTCGCATGGGCCTCGAACTTCTTATATTGCGTGCCCACGGCTCAGGAAATCCGCACGAGAGGCGTACCGGCGACGCCACCGAATTCGGCCAGCACGGTTTCACCGCCGACCGCGGTCTGGCCGACGGCAACGCGCGGCGTCGCGGTCAAGGGCAGGAAGACGTCGACGCGCGAGCCGAAGCGGATCAGGCCGAAACGCTCGCCGATGCCGATCGAGCCGCCCGCCTCAGCCCAACAGACGATGCGGCGCGCCACCAGACCTGCGATCTGGACGGCGGCGATCGTGCCGTTGGGGCTTTCGATGACCAGGCCGTTGCGCTCGTTCTCGGTGCTGGCCTTGTCGAGCTCGGCGTTGAGGAATTTTCCAGGCCGATGTTCGATCTTGACGATACGGCCGCGTACCGGGGCGCGGTTCACATGGCAGGAAAAGACATTCATGAACACCGAGATGCGGGTCATCTCGACATTGCCGAGGCCAAGCTCGCGTGGCGGCACGGCCGGCCCGACCGCCGAGACGATGCCGTCGGCGGGGCTCACCACAAGGCGGTCGTCAATCGGGGTGACGCGCTCGGGGTCGCGGAAGAAATAGACGCACCAGGCGGTCAGGATCAGGCCGATCCAGAACAGGATCGAGGAGAAATAGCCAAGGAAAAGCGTCGCCGCGCCAAAGGCCGCGATAAAGGGATAGCCTTCGCGATGGATCGGTACGAACGCGTTCTTGACCGTATCGACAAGGCTCATCGGGTGTAAACGGGCTCCGTTTCAGGTCCGGCCTCAATAGCCGAAAGCCCCCCTCGCCGCAACGCAACAATCGGCGGCGCGGGCGAACGGGCAAGGGCCCGCTGTATCCGGATGGCCGGACACTCTGTCTTTCGTGAGCCGCGACCGGCTTGCATGCCCATGCCATTGCCGTCAGAATTCCGGCCCACGTGGCACCAACGTCCATCTCCATGCAAACTTCTTCCCGAGCGAAATGCAGTGATCGCAGGGGCTAGGATGACGTTCCAGCCCGATCTAACTCGAACAGTTTATTCGCCAGCTGCGGCGCTCAGGTCGAAGTGTTCCTCAAGCTCATTTCGATAAGCTTCCACCAGACTTTGCTCATTGCCACCGCGTAACATCACGCCACGGTCTGGGTACGACTGGAAGAGAAACGCGTGACCACCTGCCATCACCACCCAATTCACCACCGGCCCTCCTTCGTTCTGCACGACAGAATTCGCCGACACGACTGCGTCAGTTGGATCGAATCCAGCCTTCCGCAGCAAAAGATCGACGGCTACTGGCGCATGATATTCCTCGGCCAGTTCGATTACCTTTGCTATCGTTTGCGCATCGGCTTGACCGAGCTTGCGACCGACGCGAGGCGCACCAGCAGCGAGTATATTTTCACCCGGTTGCGCAATTGGCCGAACTTCCGGAGCGATATATCCATAGACAGCCGCATGGGTGTCGGTGGAGACGCAAAGGCGAAGCTCCTCTGCGTTGGTGCGCAGTTGAAAAGCTAATTGGGTCTCGCCCTCGACATCCAACATCCTCGCCACGCCAAGCGATAGTTTGACCTCGGGCGGTAGCGCATTGGCGCACGCGAGGCCGACTCCGACATCGCGCGTGCGAAACATCTGACCGACCAGTTCGCTGACCGATCGATGGAGAAGCCGGGATTCGCGCAGAGGATTGGCCATTGCCAACTGGAGGATAGCTTCATCGCAATCATCGTCGTCGACAATCTGCAGATCGGGCCATGATGCGATCCAGAGCGCCAATAGATCGATTATCGGAGAAGCCTCATCGGCGCCGTAGAAAGCATCATCAAGCGTGTCGAGAAAATCGTCGCGCCCGCCCTCGAAGCCGGTCTCTTCCGAGGCTTCGTCAGGGTGTTCGGAGACCCAGACGGACATCTCTTCCAGAGTCGCCAATTGCCCCTTCGCGCCAATAGCAATGAGGCCGGCACGAGCGTTGGCGACCATCACATCGAACTCACGGTCGGCATTGTGGATGAATTGACTATGACCGCCGTTATTCACCTCGGCGGAATATTGATCGGCATGGGAGACGTGCATCGCCTTTGGGTCGATTTCAAAATGGCGGTAGAGCCCTTTAAAAACCATAGCGTGAATGAATTTTTCGACTGCCAGGACGAGTTGAAAAGGCTTCTCAACGGCTTTGTCCACGGTTGAACGAGGCACGATTACCAACAGCCCGGCTTTCGATGCCTGTCCTACGGCAGGAAGTGGGATTCCCGACGGCTTCTCGGAATTCTTCTTTGGTCTTCGCGAAAAAAAACCGAACATCCAAATACTTCCCTAAACTCTAATAGCGAACAATATCACCAGGTCAGAAAGATAAAAGGGCTCAAGATTGATCTGCCGCACTTGCATAGGAAGATTTGTGCCGAAATTCCTGACTGCGGTGTCGGCACCCCATCGGCTCGACCGTCCTTGGTAGGATAACCGGCAAGGAGTCCCTTACATGCAGCAGTCACCTGCCCCCCAAGCGCATCTCATCACTGCCGGCCTCGCTTTCGGCGAGTCGCCGCGCTGGCATGACGGACGGCTGTGGCTTTGCAACTGGGGCACCGGCGAGATCATCGCCGTCGATGCCGAAGGCAACCGCGAGATCATGTTCACGGTGCCGGCCGTCCTGCCCTACTCCATCGATTGGCTGCCGGATGGTCGTCTGCTCGTCGTCTCGGGCCGGGAAGGCTTGCTGCTGCGGCAGGAAGCCGATGGCAGGCTCGTCACCCATGCCGATCTGCGCGGCCTCTCGAAAAGTCCGTGGAACGAAATCGTCGTCGATGGGCTCGGCAATATCTATGTCAATGGCGGCGGACCGGCGCCGGCTCCCGGCGAACATTTCGGCCCGGGCACGATCGTGCTGGTCACGCCGCAAGGTTCGGTCCGGCAAGTGGCGGAGAATATCGCCTTTGCCAACGGCATGGTGGTGACCCTGGACAACAAGACGCTGATCATTGCCGAATCCCACGCAAGCCGGCTGACCGCTTTCGACATCGCCGCCGACGGTACCTTATCCAACCGACGCGTCTGGGCCGAACTCGACGGTTACCCCGACGGCATCTGCCTCGATGCCGAAGGGGCGGTCTGGTACGCGGATGTTCCCAACAAGCATTGCGTGCGGGTGCGCGAAGGCGGTGAGGTCTTGCAGACCGTCACCATCGATCGCGGTTGCTTTGCTTGCATGCTGGGCGGCGCGGCCAGGCGAACCCTGTTCATCGTCGCCGCGGAATGGCGCGGCTTCGAGCACATGGTCAGCGAGGCCCGGACCGGCCAGGTACTCAGCGTCGAGGCGCCGGCACCTGGCGCCGGCTGGCCCGGCTAGAGCCCCGGAATTCGCTGATAGTTGGCGATGTCGGCTCGCACCCCAAGCCGGGCGATGGTCTCCTGCGGATTAAAAGCGATGCGCTCTTGCGCGGCCTTGACGATCGGCACGACCTTGTCGACAGCCGCCTGGCTTTCCCATTCGACGATCGTCACCAGGTTGAACTCGCCCGGCCCCGAAAATTGCTCGAGCAGGAAATCCTGCACGAAACCCTGCTGCCGGCGCAGCAATTCGTGCGTGGTCCTGACCTTGGTGAGAATCTCGTCGCGGGCGGCGGCCGGCACGACGAACTTGTCCACCCTGAACACGCTGCCACCGTTAACAGTCTGATTTATGTCTTTCATCTCGATTGTTCCGTTCCTGGATCATGGTGTTTGCGGGCTCTGGGGAACGGCGTACAATCTCAACTTAAGTTGAGGTCAAGCGGTGTTTTTGAAATCTTTTCCTACTCCCCTTGCGGGAGAAGGTGGATCGGCGCGCAGCGCCGAGACGGATGAGGGGTGCGCGACGGAGTGAGGCGTTGGTGTTCCCTGGAACACCCCTCATCCGACCTCGCTTCGCGAGGCCACCTTCCCCCACAAGGGGGAAGGAAAAACCTACGACACCTCCGACGTCCGCCGGCGAACGATAACACCAAATTCGTCGCTCTCGCGGGCGCGACGCAGGCGTTCCTCGGCCTCGGTCGCTTCGCGTTGGCGATCCCACATCGAGGCATAAAGGCCATGCTGGCGCATCAGCTCGATGTGGGTGCCGCGCTCGGCGATCTGGCCATCCTTGAGCACGATGATCTCGTCGGCCGAAATCACCGTCGACAGGCGGTGGGCGATGACGATCGTGGTGCGGCCCTTGCTGACCAGGTCGAGCGCGGCCTGGATCTCCTGCTCGGTGTGGCTGTCCAGCGCCGAGGTCGCTTCGTCGAGCATCAGGATCGGCGGCGCCTTGAGGATGGTGCGGGCGATCGCGACGCGCTGCTTCTCGCCACCGGAGAGCTTCAGCCCGCGCTCGCCGACCATCGACTTGTAGCCATCGGGCAGTTTTTCGATGAACGGCCCGATCTGGGCAAGTTCGGCGGCCTTGCGCACCTCCTCCTCGCTCGCGCCGACGCGGCCGTAGCGGATGTTGTAGGCGATGGTGTCGTTGAACAGCACCGTGTCCTGCGGCACCATGCCGAGCACCGCCCGCAGGCTCTCCTGGGTGACATCCCTGATGTCCTGGCCGTCGATCAGCACCTGGCCGCCCTGCACGTCATAGAAGCGGAACAGGAGCCGCGAGATGGTCGACTTGCCCGCACCCGACGGCCCGACGATGGCAATCGTCTTGCCGGCCGGCACGTCGAAGCTGACACCCTTCAGGATCTTGCGGTTCGGGTCATAGGAGAAATGCACGTCGCGGAACTCGACCTTGCCGGCGCTGACGACCAGAGGCTTTGCATCGGGCTTGTCAACGATCTCCTGCGGCACGTCGAGGAGGTCGAACATGTGCTCGATGTCGGTGAGGCCCTGGCGGATTTCGCGGTAGATGAAACCGATGAAGTTGAGCGGCACGGAGAGCTGCACCAGCATGGCGTTGATGAAGACGAAATCGCCGACCGTTTGCGTATGAGCCTGGACCTCCAGCGCCGACATGCACATCACGACGACCGTGCCGAGACCGAAGATGGCGCCCTGGCCGAAATTCAGCCAGCCGAGCGAGGTCCAGGTCTTGGTGGCGGCGATCTCGTAGCGCGCCATCGAGCGGTCGAAGCGCTCGGCCTCCATGGCCTCATTGGTGAAATATTTGACCGTTTCGAAATTCAGCAGCGAGTCGATCGCCTTGGTATTGGCGTCGGTGTCGCTGTCGTTCATGTCGCGGCGGATCGAGATGCGCCAGTCGCTGGCCTTGACCGTGAACCAGACATAGACACAGACGGTGACTGCCACCACGGCCACATATTTCCAGCCATAGGTGAAGCCGAATATGCCGGCGGTCAGCGCGAATTCGAGAATGGTCGGCGCCGTATTCAGCATGATGAAGCGCACGATCGTCTCGATGCCCTTGG
Source organism: Mesorhizobium opportunistum WSM2075 (assembly GCF_000176035.2). Taxonomy (NCBI): domain Bacteria; kingdom Pseudomonadati; phylum Pseudomonadota; class Alphaproteobacteria; order Hyphomicrobiales; family Phyllobacteriaceae; genus Mesorhizobium; species Mesorhizobium opportunistum. The sequence goes on from NC_015675.1 coordinate 5,382,663, forward strand.
TGCCGCGCTCGATGATGCGCGACAAGCCGCCGGTGCGGCGCTCCAGGTGAAAGCGCAGCGACAGCTGGTGCATGTGCACGAAGGTGCGGAAAGCAAGCTGGCGCACCGCATGTTGTCCAACGCGGGCAAACAGCGCGTCGCGCAGCTGGTTGAAGCCGAGCTGAACGAGCCTCAGCACATTATAGGCGATGACCAGCATCACCGGGGCAAGCAGGAAGGAAGGCAGCGGCGGCGGCGTTTTGAAGCCGCCAGCCAGCGCATCGGTCGCCCATTTGAAGAAGTAGGGGCCGGCGACCAGCGTCACCTTGGCGACGACCAGCAGCAGTGTCGCCCAGGTCACCCTCGCCCTGAGGTCAGCCCGGTCGGCCGGCCACATATAGGGCCACAAATTGCGCAATGTCGTCAGGGTCGAGGTGTCGGCGGAGACAGTTTTTTCGGCCAATTTTCTTGCCTTTTGGGTGAGAGGGTCAGCGGCCGGAGCAGCAGGAATCGACGAGTGCGCCCAGCGACGCCGATATTTCGGCGAGCGCCGCGCGATCGACCGCGTAGCGCGAGCGTTGGCGGTCAGGCTCGAACCGGACCAGGCCAGCCTCCACCAGTATTTTCAGGTGCTGGGACACGGTCGACTGCGCCAGGTCGAAACGATCGACGACCTCGCGGCAGCAGCAGGAATTGCTGGCCGAGAGGTATTTTATGATTTCGATCCGCGCCGGATGCGACAACGCCGCAAATCGCGCCGCGACAGCGCGACTGTCGGAGATGCAGTTGGGTAGAGCGACGGTGGCGCGGCCTGGTTCAAAGGCGGATTCTGTCATCGTTCATCGGCGATAGACGATGGAGGGCACCGCCGCAAGCTACTCTTCCGGGCAGATCAGACAGCGGCTAGTTCTGTGAGACGGATTTCTCGATCCCTGGAATCTCGGCAATCCGTTCAGCCAGAAACTCGACCAGCAAGCGGACCCTGGCGACGCCCGCGCGTTCTGGGACAATCAACATGTTGAGTGGAACGGACGTCAGCGAATAATCCGTCAGGATCGTCTCCAGCGAGCCCGCGTCCAGAAGATCGTCCACAAGCCATCGATGCGCAGGCGCGATGCCCCGAGCGGCAACCAAGGCCTGCCGCGCGGCAAGTCCATGATCGATCCGCAGTCGCCCCGCGAAAGGCACCATGTGGCGCTCGCCGCCGGCGCCCTGCAAAACAAGTGTTTCGCTGCCCGCCACGTTCGACATCCGGATGCCCTCATGTCGAGACAGATCCGAAGGGACAGAAGGCCTTCCCCGCGCCGCCAGATAGGCCGGAGACGCCACGAGCAGACGCCGTGACTGGCCGAGCGCCCTCAGCTTCAACGAACTGTCGGTGAGCGGCCCCAGGCGGAGCGCGATATCGATGCCCTCACGGACGAGGTCCACCCGCTCGTCCGTGAGGCTGAGATCAATCCCGATGTCGGCGTGACGGTCCTGAAAAGCGAAGATGAGGCGGCTGACGTGCAAGACACCGAAAGCCGCCGTACAACTTATCCGGATCGTACCGGCGGGCGCGCCGCGCGTGCTCCGGGCCTCATCGCTGGCCTGTTCGACAAGGCGCAGGATTTGAACGCTGTTGGCGTAATAGCGGCTGCCTTCAGCGGTCATCGTGACACGCCGGGTCGTTCTGCTGAGCAAAGGCACGCCAACAGCTTCTTCGAGTTCCCGCACGTGCCGCGTGATCGTCGACTGCCCGACGCCAAGCTCGCGCGCAACGGCCGACAGGCTGCCACGCTCGGCGACGCGAACGAAGGTGCGCATCCGCTCGAATGTGACGTCTGACTTATCCATTATTCGGCACAATGTTATTCATTGCCTACATATAGTGGATCACATCGCTGCTGGCTATCTTCACGTCAGTCCCCTCAATATTGGATCTGACCCATGAAAGTTCTGCTTGTCTTTGCCCACCCCGAACCACGTTCGCTCAACGGCGCCCTTCGCGATGTCGCCATAAAGGAACTAGAGGCTCAAGGACATGAGGTGCGCGTGTCGGACCTATACGCCGATGGCTGGAAATCCGCGGTCGATCGCACCGACTTCCCCTTGCTCGAACCTGATGCGCGGTTGATACCCGTCGCGGCCTCCAAGAGGGGTTTCGAGGCCGACGCACTGACCGACGATGTGAAGGCGGAGATCGAGAAACTCCTGTGGGCCGATACCTTGATCCTCCAGTTTCCCCTTTGGTGGTTCGCCATGCCGGCGATCCTCAAGGGCTGGGTCGATCGTGTGTTCGCCTACGGATTCGCCTATGGCGTTGGCGAGCATAGCGACCGGCGTTGGGGCGATCGCTACGGCGAGGGTACCCTCGCCGGGAAACGCGCGATGCTGATCGTGACCGTTGGCGGCTGGGAGGAGCACTACACCGCGCGCGGGATCAACGGACCCATCGACGACCTGCTGTTCCCGATCAATCATGGGATTCTCTACTACCCCGGATACGACGTGCTTCCGCCGTTCGTGGTCTACAAGGTCGATCGTCTCGGAGAGGACGGCTTCGAGCCCGTGGCTGAACGCCTGCGTGACAGGATGCGGACGCTGGCGACGACGCCGCCGATCCCATATCGTCGGCAAAATGGCGGAGATTATCTCATTCCAAGCATGAATCTCCGCCCTGAGCTCGGCGACCCGGGTGCAGCCGGTTTCGCGCTTCACTCCAGCCGCGCCGGTGATGCCGGCTGACCGATACGGGGCTTCTACTGCGTCTTGGTCGGCGCCGTCGTCGCCTGCTCGCCCATTGCCTTGAGGTCGGCGGCTTCGCCTTCCTTCGACTTTTCCGGAACCATGAACACCTGCCCCGGCCAGATGCGGTCGGGATTCCTGATCTGGTCCTGGTTGGCGAGATAGATGGTCGAATAGCGCACCCCGTGGCCGTATACGCGCCGCGAAATCCGCCACAGCGTGTCGTTGCGGCGGATGATGACGGCGCTGTCGGCGTGTTCGAGCTTGGGTGCCACGACCTCGGGCACGTCGCTCGGCGGCGTGGCTGCCGCCGCGATGGCCGGAGCCTCGGCGGCGGGCGCCGCTGGTGCCGACTCAGCCGGAGCGGCGGCAACGGCTGGCGCTTCGGCGGCAGAGGCCGGGGCGGCAGGCTTGGTCTCTGCTGGCTTCGTCGCTGCTGGCTTGGTCTGGGCGGGCGCTACGGCGGCAACCGTGTCACCCGGCTCGCGTTCGAACGGAACAGCGGCGCGGGTGACCACCTTCACGCCATCGGCATCAAGGCCATCGACATGGATGGTGTAGCTGCCGACCGGAATGTCGCGGGTCGCTTCGACGAGGAAATGACCGTCGCGCGATGTCTGGGCGTCGCCGAGCAAAATGTCATTGGCGTAGGCGCGCACCTTGCGGCCCGGATCAGCAAGGCCGGCGACAAAGATCTTGCTGCCATCGATCTCGACCGCTTCAACAACAATCTTGGGCTCAGCCGCGGCTGCGGCGGGCGATGTTGCCGGCGCCGGAGCAACAGCCGCCGGCGCTTCAGCGGCCGGAGCCGGCGCTGGCACTGGCGGAGCGGCAGCCTGGTCACCGGTGGCCGGCGCGGCCGGCTTGGTCTCGGGCGCGGGGACTGTCAGCAGCTCGGCCGGCTTGCCCGGCTCCTCGACCATCGCCAGCACCTGGCCGGTCGCATCCTTGGGAACCGAAACGACGGCGGTCTGCACCGAGGCTGTCACCACGGTGCCGGCCGTCGAACGCAGGGCGATCGTATAGTCGCCCGGCTTCAGCGGATCGTCGAGCACGATGACAAAGGCTCCATCGGGACCCGCCACCGTCGAACCAAGCACGGTGGTGCCGTTCAGGATCTCGACCTTCGAATTGGGCGCCGCATTGCCGGCAACCACGATCGAACCGTTGCCCTCGACGCGCACGACGTCGAATGTCGGCGCGATCGGACCTGCCGCCGCGGGCGCTGCCGGCGCCGGTGCATCCGCTGCCGGAGCCGTCGCCTGCGGTGCCGCGGCGGGAGCGGCCGGTACCGCCGGTGCCGGCAGTCGCCCTTCCGTGCCGGGATCCGCCGGTTTCGCCTCGGGCGGCGTCAAGGCCGCTACCTGCGCCGGTGGCGTTGGATGAAGATACGGGTCGAGCGCACCCGATACATAGGCGGTTCCCGCAGCCGCGACGGTCCCACCCGCCGCGAACAGGAACGCCTTCAGTGGATTAATTGCCATATTTCCCTACCCCTTAGCCACCTAATGCCGGTCTAGCGTGTTTTCCCAATGCCGACAAGAAAAACGGGCCGAGAAGAAAAAGGGGCCGACAAGAAAAAGCCCGGCCTTGTTGCCTTGGGGCTTGACCCCGCTTTCAGACCCAATCACCAATCATCGGCATGAACACGATTCGATCCGTTTGCGTCTATTGCGGCTCGTCTCCGGGCCGTGATGAAATCTATGTCAGGGCCGGTCACCTGCTCGGGCGCTCGCTTGCACGCTCCGGCCTCAGGCTGATTTATGGCGGCGGCACCAAAGGCATTATGGGCGCCGTCGCCGAAGGCGCGCTCAAGGCCGGCGGCAAGGTAACGGGCATCATTCCGCGCTTCCTGATCAACAGGGAAGCGACCGAAACCGCGCTTGACCGGCTCGACGAGCTGGTGATCACCGACAATATGCACGAGCGCAAACATAAGATGTTCGAAAAATCCGACGCCTTTGTGGCGCTGCCGGGCGGTATCGGTACGGTCGAGGAGATCGTCGAAGTCATGACCTGGGCGCAACTCGGCCATCATCGCAAGCCGATCGTCTTCGGCAATGTCGGTGGCTTCTGGGATCCGATGCTGGCTTTGCTTGATCATATGGCGGCGGAAGGCTTCATTCACACCGCGCAAAGGGTCAAGCCGCTGGTCGTCAACGACCCCGAGGCCATCGTCGCCGCCATCATGGTGGCAGGCTCCTCCGTCGACGCCCCGACCGAGGGCGTGCAGTCGGTGATCGATAAGATGTGAGATTAGGGGAGTAAGGGAATAGGCAGTAGGGAATAGAGAAAGATACTGCCTACTGCCTACTGCCTACTGCCTACTGCCTACTGCCTACTGCCTACTGCCTACTGCCTACTGCCTTCCTCAAATCCCCAATCACCGCCCGCCGGTCATGCCGCCGCCAGGCCAGATGGATCGACACCGTGCGTTCGAACCATGGCAAATCGCGGAACGCGATCCGCGGCGGTGCGGCGGCACGCAGGCTGGATTGAACCGTCGCCAGGCCGAGGCCGGCGCTGACCAGGCCGAGCGAGGTCAGTGGATCGGCTGTTTCATAGGCGATGTCGGGCAGAAAGCCGGCCTTTGCACAGGCGGCGAGGAACTGGCCGCGATTGGTGTCGTCGGGCTGGCGCACCACGGTGATCCAGGTGCGGCCGTCGAGATGCCGCGGCCCGATGTCGGCTAGCGCGACAAGTGGATCATCCTCGGGGATAGCCAGCACCAGCGGCTCGCGCCGCACCAGCATGCTGTCGATGTCCGGATCGTCGGCCGGGGCCGGAGCGTAGACGAAGCCGAGATCGAGCACACGCTGCCGCAAATCATCGAACTGCGCGGCCGTGCGCCGGCTCCTGAGCTGAAGATGGAAATCCGGCCGCTCGCGGCGGAACTGCCTGAGCATGTCGGCGACCAGCCCGGCATGCACCGCGCCCTCGACATAGCCGATGGCGAGACGGCCGACCGCGCCGCTGGCGAGGTTGCGGCCGAATTCCTCCACACGCCGCGCATCGGCGAGCAGCGCGCGGGCCTCGGTGAGGAAAGCGCGGCCCTCGGCATTGAGATGGACGCGCTGCCTTGCCCGTTCGAACAGGGCGACGCCCAGTTGCGCCTCGAGCTGCATGATCTGCCGGCTGAGCGGCGATTGCGAAATATGCAGGATTTCGGCGGCGCGGCCGACATTGCCGGTCTCGGCGACGGTGACGAAATATCTGATCTGGCGCAGGTCGAACAATTTTTCTCCGAAGCTCCAAGTCCTGATGGGTCTTAACTTTAGCCTAGTCAGTCTTGGACAGTCTGACCATCGAAAAGCGATACTCGGCCATCCCAACCAAGGAGACCGACATGCAGTTCTTTGCCCTTCTCACCCGCAACACCGCCAAGTTCAGTGACGCGGACTTCGCACCGCTCCTGCCCGGCGAGGCCGAGCAGCGGCGCACGCTCTACGCCGAAGGCGCGGTGCGCCAGGTCTGGAACCGCGGCGATATTCCCGGCAGCGGCATGATGTTCGAGGCGGACGACGACGCCGAAGTGCGCGGCCATCTCGCCACTCTGCCATTGGTCAAGGCCGGCATGATGGACGTCGCGGCAATCGTACCGCTCAACCCCTATCCCGGGTTCGGGCCGAAGCGCTGAACCGCCGCAATTGCAATGCGGTGATGGCGAAAGGCGCCGTCACCGCATTGCCGCCTGCCCGACACTCTGTGATCGGCTGTCAAGAAACCGTCACACGGAACCGGGTTCGTGCGTGCTAGAAATCGCGGCCAGGTGCCGCTGCACGGCGCCGCCTTGCAACTCGTATCTGGCACAGCGCCCTATGGACACCGCCCTCCCCGAAGGCACCGACCTGTCGCCCTATCTGCCCGACGAGCACGGGCTGTTCTTCATCTATCATTTCACCGCCAGTGGCCTGCGCACCAAGGATCCTGCGCAAGCGCAGTGGACCTGGCGCAGCTATCAGATCACCGACCTGCACGCCCGCCAGGAGATCGGCGCCGAAAAGGCGCTGCCCGCGCCGGCCCGCGATGCCTTCCTCGCGCCCAGCCATGGCTGCCATATCGACTACGAGGACAACTGGCTCTTTGGCGATTTGCCTGATCTCAGGCACGATTTTTCGGAGGCGCGCGGGCTCGTCCATTTCCGCTTTGCCTTCAACGACACGATGCTGATCGGCGCCCGCAAGCAGCCGCTGGAGTCGGTCGACGCGATCCGCAAGGCGGTGGAGAACGGATCGCGGAAATTCCGCTCGCCGGCGGAGCTGATCGAGGCGGTGATGGGCCAGTCGCTCGACGGCATGGCGACAGAACTCGGCAAGCTCGGCGACACGCTCGACGGCATCGAGGACCGCGTGGTGCGCGACGCATGGCACAATGAGCGCCAGGCGCTGGTCGAGGCGCGCCGGCAACTGGTGGTGATCCATCGGCAGATGGCGACGCTGACCAACCTGTTCCGGCATCTCGACCATTCGCATCGCGACGAGCTGCCTGACCTGATCAACGACATGGCGGCCAGGCTCTCGCACCGGGCGCTCACGCTCTACAATGACGGCGAGCAGTTGCAGGCGCGCACGAGGCTGCTGCAGGACGAGCTGATGGCCAAGCTGACCATGCAGTCGAACCAGTTGCTCTATGTTCTCTCCGTCATGACGGCGGTGCTGCTGCCGATGACCATCATCTCTGGCCTGTTCGGCATGAATGTCGGCGGCCTGCCGCTGGTCGATACGCCAATAGGCTTCTGGGTGGTGACGGCGGTGTCGGTGGTTATCGCGGCGGCCACCTATCTGTTCGTCAGGCGGCTCGGCCGGGGATTGTAACGGCAGCCCGCGGTTTCACGCCAAGGCGCGAAGATCCTCGATGATGGTGCCGGCCGCGCGGACTTCCGCTTCATGATCAGGCTCGCGCCAGGTCTCCGCGAGGCCCGCGGCGTACCATTCGCGCATCGCCGGCAGCGCCAGCAACTGCGCCGAATAGGCGGACGCCGCGCCCTCGAAAGAGAGCCCGTAGGACTGCGCCCTGAACGCCACCGGGGCGAAAAAGGCATCGGCGGCGGTGAAATGCGCGCCGGCGAGAAACGGCCCTCCGAAACGGGCAAGGCCATCGTTCCAGAGACCGCCGAGGCGGAAGAGATCCTGCTTCAACGCATCGGACATCGGAAACGGTTCGACGCGCACGCCGCAACTCATCGGGCATGCGCCGCGCAAAGCTGTGAAACTCGAATGCATTTCGGCGGCGGCCGAACGCGCCCAGGCACGCGCCTTGGCCTCGACAGGCCAGACACCGTGATGCCGCTCGGCCAGATATTCGACAATGGCAAGCGAATCCCAGACCGCCCAGCCATCGTCGGTCAGGCAAGGCACCCGCCCGTTCGGCGAGAACGATCGGTAAAGGCTCCAGCTCGATCCGGTTGGAAACGGCGTCAGCCGCTCTTCGAACGCAATGTCCAGCTCTCGCATCAGGATCCATGGCCGCAGCGACCATGAGGAATAGTTCTTGTTGGCAATGTGCAGCTGGTACATCGAAACTCCCTATCGGGCGGAGGCCTTGCGTGCCGACGTCAGCATCGACCAGGAATAGATCGCCAGTGCCGCCCAGATCAGCGCGAAGGCGAGCGCCTGGGTGGTGCCGAACGGTTCATCGAAGATCAGCACGGCGATCAGGAACACCATGGTCGGCGCGATGTACTGCATGATGCCGATGGTGGAGAGCCGCAGCAGCTTGGCGCCGAAGGCGAACAGCAACAGCGGCACCGATGTGACCGGACCGCAGCCGATCAGCAATGCCGTGTCGGTGCTGTTGCTGGACACGATGTGGTCCTGTCCGGTCGCGATCAGGTAGACGATGTAGCCAAGTGCCGGCACAGACAGCAAAAGCACTTCCAGCAGAAAACCCTGGCTTGGCCCGATCGGCAGCGTCTTGCGGAAGAAGCCGTAGGCGGCGAAGGAAAACGCCAGCGCCAGCGATACCCAGGGCAGCTTGCCGCCCTCGATCGTCAGCACCGCCACGGCGACCGCCGCAAGCACAACCGCCGCGATCTGCAAGCGGTCGAGCCGTTCGCCAAGCAACAGCGCGCCGACGACCACACTAACCAGCGGATTGATGTAATAGCCAAGCGCGGTCTCGACGGTGCGGTCGACGGCGATCGCCCAGACATAGATGCCCCAGTTGACCGAGATCAGCGCCGCCGTCAGCGCGGCCATGGAAATGGTGCGCGGCGAGCGCAATGCCGCCTTGAAGTCCGCCGTGCGGCCGGCCCAGATGAGAACCGCAGCGGCGATCGGCACCGACCAGACGATGCGGTGCGCAATCACCTCGGCCAGCGGCAGATGCGCCACCGCCTTCATGTAAAACGGCAGCAACCCCCACAAGAGGTAAGCACCCAGCGCCAGCAGGAAGCCGCGCCGGGCTTTCGAATCCGCGTCGAGTGTAATTACTTCAGTGGCCATGGCCAACGCTATGGCGCAGTCACCTCTGCAAGACCATCGCAAAGTTCTGATGGATCAATGGACTTTCGCTGATGGTTCAAACTTACTCGGCCGCAACAAGGCCTGCCATCTCGCGGTTCTTCATCAGTTTGTAGACGATCGAATCCATCAGCGCCTGGAAGGACGCGTCGATGATGTTTTCGGAAACCCCGACAGTCCACCAGCGCGCGCCGGTGCCGTCATGCGATTCGATCAGAACCCGGGTGATGGCCTCGGTGCCGCCATTGAGGATACGCACCTTGAAATCGGCGAGTTCCAGATCGACGATCTCGCTTTGGTATTTGCCCAGATCCTTGCGCAGCGCGATGTCGAGCGCGTTGACCGGGCCATGCCCTTCGGCCACCGACATCTTCTCTTCGCCGTCGACCAGCACTTTCACGATGGCTTCGGACACCGTCTTCAACTGGCCGTTGGCGTCGAAACGCCGCTCGACCATACAGCGAAACGAGGTGACGTTGAAGAACTCCGGCAGGCCATGCAGCATCTTGCGGGCCAGCAGTTCGAAGGAGGCGTCGGCGCCCTCGTAGGCGTAGCCTTCGGCCTCGCGCTCCTTGACCACGGCAATCAGCGCGTCGAGCCGGTGATCGTCCCTGGGCACATCAATGCCACGCCGCTTCAGCTCGGCGAGGAAATTGGCCTTGCCGCCCTGGTCGGAAACCATGACGCGGCGACGGTTGCCGACCGTTTCCGGCGGCACGTGCTCATAGGTCGCCGGCTCCTTGGCCAGCGCCGAGGCATGGATGCCGGCCTTGGTGGCGAAGGCCGAGGCGCCGACATAGGGCGCCTGCGCTTCAGGCGCACGGTTCAAGAGTTCGTCGAAGGCGCGCGACAGCCTGGAGATGCCGGTCAGCGCTTCCGCCGAAATGCCAGTCTCGAAGCGATCGGCGAAGGCCGGCTTCAGCGCCAGCGTCGGCACGATCGAGATCAGATTGGCGTTGCCGCAGCGCTCGCCGATGCCGTTCAGCGTGCCCTGGATCTGGCGCACGCCTGCCTGGACGGCGGCAAGGGAATTCGCCACGGCCTGGCCGGTATCGTCATGGGCATGGATGCCGAGATGGTCGCCTGGAATGCCGGAAGCGATCACCTTCTCGACGATGGCGCGCACTTCCGATGGCTGCGTGCCGCCATTGGTGTCGCACAACACCACCCAGCGCGCACCGGCGTCGTAGGCCGTCCTGGCGCAGGCCAGCGCATAGTCCGGATTGGCCTTGAAGCCGTCGAAGAAATGCTCGCAGTCGACCATCGCCTCCTTGCCCGAAGCGACCGATGCCTCGACCGAGGCCTTGATGGCATCGAGGTTTTCCTCGTTGGTGCAGCCGAGCGCGACACGGACATGGTAATCCCAGCTCTTGGCGACGAAGCAGATGGCGTCCGACTTCGATTGCACAAGGGCGGCAAGGCCGGGATCGTTGGAAGCCGAGACGCCTGCCCGCTTGGTCATGCCGAAGGCGACAAATTTGGCCTTCGCCGTGCGTTTCTGCTGGAAAAACGCGGTGTCGGTCGGATTGGCGCCGGGATAGCCGCCCTCGACGTAGTCGAAGCCGAATTCATCGAGCAGCCTCGCGATGGCGATCTTGTCCTCGACCGAAAAGTCGATGCCCGGCGTCTGCTGGCCATCGCGCAGTGTGGTGTCGAAGAGATAGAGGCGTTGCTTTTTCATGATGGCAAGGTGCTTGAGCACCCCCCTCTGGCCTGCCGGCCATCTCCCCCGCAAAGGGGGAGATCGGCAGCTTTGATGACAGCGCTGGTCCTGCAACGTCGACGATTGGCGAAAGCGAAGGCGACATCCAATCTCCCCCCTTGCGGGGGAGATGTCCGGCAGGACAGAGGGGGGTGTGAAGGATCGCCGTGCATCGACTATACCTTCCCCGCAAACCGGTCGGTCGCCCGGATCAACTGGTCCAGTATGCCCGGCTCCGAATAGGCATGGCCGGCGCCCTCGATCAGGTGGAAATCCGCCCTCGGCCAGGCCTTGTGCAGCGCCCAGGCGTAGCGCGCCGGACACGGCATGTCGTAGCGGCCATGGACGATGGTGCCGGGAATGTCCTTGAGCCTGTGCGCGTCGCGCAGAAGCTGCCCCTCCTCCAGCCAGCCGGCATGGACGAAATAATGGTTCTCGATACGGGCGAAGGCGACGGCGTAGTCGTCCTCGCCAAATGGCCCGCTGGTCTCCGGCTCTGGCAGCAGCGTGATCGTCTCGCCCTCCCACAGGCTCCAGGCGCGGGCGGCCTCGATCTGCGCCTTGCGATCCGTGCCGACCAGCCGCTTGCGATAAGCCGCCATCATATCGCCGCGCTCGGCTTCGGGGATCGGCGCCAGGAAACGTTCCCACTTGTCGGGAAACATCTCGGAGACGCCGAACTGGTAGTACCATTCGAGTTCGGCCCGGGTCAGCGTGTAGATGCCGCGCACCACCAGTTCGCTGACGCGATCGGGGTGGGTCTCGGCATAGGCGAGTGCCAGCGTCGAGCCCCAGGAGCCGCCGAACACCAGCCATTTGTCGAAGCCGGCCATCTCGCGCAGGCGCTCGATGTCGGCGACGAGATGCCAGGTCGTGTTGGCCTCCAGCGAGGCGTTCGGCGTCGATTTTCCGCAGCCGCGCTGGTCGAACAGGACGACGTCGTAGAGTTTCGGGTCGAACAGCCGCCGGTGCTTCGGCGAAATGGTGCCGCCCGGCCCGCCGTGCAGGAACACGGCCGGCTTGGCGCCCTTGGTGCCGGAACGCTCCCAGTAGACCTGATGACCGTCGCCGACATCGAGCATGCCTGAGTCGAACGGTTCGATTTCCGGATAGAGGGTGCGCAAGCTCATAGTTTCAGGCCCTGTTGCGGCCAGTTGGCCGTTTCGTGATCGGGATGCTGGAAGGAGATGATCTGCTCCTGCCTTGTGTAGAAGTCTGGATCCTGGTGGATGGGCTGATCGAAGATCGTCTCCACCCAGGGCAGCCGCGCGGCGTAATTGACCTGGATCTGCGGCGCCAGATCCGAGCGGTCGTCGAAGGCGCCAATGGCAATTTCGAGACCGCCGGGCTGGCGGTAGGTCAGCGGTGTGCCGCAACGAGCGCAGAAGCCGCGATCGATATTTACCGACGACTGGAAATAGCTCGGTTCCTCATGAGTCCATTCGACGCCGTCCTTTGGCACCGTCACCAAGGCGCCGAAGAAGGAGCCGAACTGCTTCTGGCACATGCGGCAGTGGCAGATGGACGGGCGCCCGAGCGCGCCCTTGATGCGGAAGCGCACGGCGCCACATTGGCAGCCGCCGGTTCGAACCTGATCGGTCATGACTTTTCCTTTGGCGGCCACTGTTCCGTATCGTGGTCCGGGTGCTGATATGAGACGAGATCGGCGAGATACGGAGCCGATGATATATCGGCCATCGTCTCCTCGCCCGGCAGTTTCGGGATGGCGTCCACATAGGGCAGTTTTGCCTCGGTGCCCCACTGGATCGACGGCACGATCTCCGCCGGATTGTCGAACGCACCGATGGCGAGACCGACACCATCAGGCGCGGTAAAGGTCAGCGGCGTCCCGCAATTGGCGCAAAACCCTCGATCGACATGGCTGGACGAGCGGAAATATTTCGGCTCGCCGCGCGTCCAGTCGAGCTTGGCGCCGCGCACGGATACCAACGGTGCGTAGAACGAGCCGAACGCCTTCTGGCACATGCGGCAGTGGCAGACCGAGGCATCGTCAAGCGCGCCCTCGACGCGGAAGCGCACCGCGCCGCACTGGCAGCCGCCTGTGTAGACCGGCCGGTTGTCGAGGCTCATCGTTGCTCACTCCGGGTCATGGCAGACGGCCTCGACATTGTTGCCGTCGGGATCGAAGACGAAGGCGCCATAGTAGCTCGGATGATAGTGCGGGCGCAGACCAGGCCCGCCATTGTCCTTGCCGCCGGCGGCAAGGGCCGCCGCATGGAAGGCATCGACCTCGGCACGGCTGCGCGCGGTGAAGGCAACGTGCTGGTGCTCTCTCGGCTTGTTCTTGCCGGTACTCAACCAGAACACCGGCCGGTCGCGGCCATAGCCGCCGACCTTGGCGCCGCCGGTGTATTCCAGCGGCACCATATAGAGCAACGACGCACCAAGCGGCGCCATCGCCTTGTCGTAGAAAGCCTTCGAAACATCGAAATCGGCAACGGTGATGCCGAGATGGTCGATCATGAAACAGCCTCCCTTGCTGGTTCGCCCGCCGGCCTCGCGGCATTGCCCAAGCCGGCCTCGATGACAATGTGCTGGCAGACATTGTCGATATCGCGAATGACGTCATCGTTCCAGAAGCGGAGGACGGTCCAGCCGCTGGCTTTCAAATAGGCGCTTCGCGCCTCGTCATGCCGCAGATGTTCGGCATCTGCATGCTGGCTGCCATCGACCTCAACAACGAGGCGACAGGCCGAGCAAGCGAAATCAACAATGTAAGGGCCGATCGGCACTTGCCGGCGAAAGCTCATTCCCATCAGTCGGTGGGCGCGCAATTCGTTCCAAAGCTTCAGCTCGGCATCGGTCATGACGCGCCGCATGGATTTCGCATTCTTGCGCTGTCGTGGCGGAACGAGGTCGTGCCCCATCAAGCACCCCTACGCTGAAGATTGGCAAAACCGATGAGGCCGACCGATCTCCCCCGGAAGGGGGGAGATCGGCTGTCGCCAGCGCCTCCGCCAACCTTGCAAAGGCGCTTGGCGCCGCCCTCACCGCTTCACCTCCCACGTCGTCACACGTTCGCCGGTGACCGGATCCTTGCCGTCCTTCAGCTGTACACCTTGCGCCAAAAGGTCGTCGCGGATGCGGTCGGCTTCGGCCCAGTTCTTGGCGGCGATCAATTCCAGGCGCCTGGCGATCGACCTCGCGACCTCGGCCTCGTCGACCCTGGCCGCGCCGATGTCGAAGCCGAGGAAGAGAAGTGCGGCCTTGAGCGAAGCGGCGGCGGCGTTCTCGCCATGGCCTTCGACTTCGCTGGCCTCGCCGGCAAGCTGGGTCAATTGCTGGAAGGCAGCGTAAGTGGCCAGGTCGTCGGAAAGGGCTTCCACGACCTTAGCCGGCAATTGTCCCGCCGTCGGCGCCAGATCGGCCGCGCGTTTCCATTTGCGCAACGTGTTCTCCGCCTCCTCCAGCTTGCGCATCGAAAAGTCGATCGGCTCGCGGTAGTGCGTCATCAGCATCGCCAGCCGTAGAACCTCGCCCGGCCAGTTGCGGCCGCCGAAGGTCTCGGTCTCCAGCAGTTCGTGGATCGAGTAGAAATTGCCGAGGCTCTTCGACATCTTCTGCCCTTCGACCTGCAGGAAGCCGTTGTGCATCCAGACATTGGCCATGACATCGGTGCCGTGGGCGCAGCGCGACTGGGCGATCTCGTTCTCATGGTGCGGGAAGATCAGGTCGAGGCCGCCGCCATGGATATCGAAGACTTCGCCGAGATAGGCCGCCGACATCGCCGAGCATTCGATGTGCCAGCCAGGCCTGCCCCTGCCCCACGGGCTCCGCCAGCCCGGCTCTTCGGGCGACGACAGTTTCCACAGCACGAAATCGCCAGGGTTCTTCTTGTGCGCATCGACGGCGATGCGGGCACCGGCCTGCTGCTCGTCGAGATTGCGCTTCGACAACTGGCCGTAGTCCGGCATCGACGCCGTGTCGAACAGAACTTCACCTGCCGCGACATAGGCATGGCCGCGTTCGATCAGGCTTTGAATCAAGCTGATCATGTCGGCCTTGCCGTCGGCGCGGGGCTCGACGAATTCGGTGGCGCGCGGTTCGACGGTCGGCTCCAGGCAGCCGAGCGTGGCGACATCCCTGTGGAACTGGTCGGCGGTCTTTTCGGTCACCCGCCGGATAGCTTCGTTGAGCGACAGCTTTCCGGCTGATATCTCGTCGCCGAAATCGCGCAACGCGCGCGCGTTGATCTTGTCGTCGACGTCCGTGATGTTGCGCACATACGTGACATGCGTTTCGCCGTATACATGGCGCAGCAAGCGAAACAGCACATCGAAAACGATCACCGGCCTGGCATTGCCGATATGGGCGAAATCGTAGACGGTCGGGCCGCAGACATACATGCGCACATTCAGCGCATCGATCGGCGTGAAGTCCGCCTTCGTCCGCGTCAGCGTGTTGTAGAGGCGCAGGCCCTTAGATGCGTCAGACATTCCATGCCTTCCCGGTTCCGAACTTTTTGTCTGGATGGAGCCGGCCCCGCGCCGAGGCGCAAATCAGGCTCCAGCCTGCTGGCCGGGGCGTTTGTCCAATCTAGGGGAAGATGAGGCGAAAACGTCCGGACCAGCGCGAGGCTAGCCAATAATGCAAATGCCACAAATGGCGAAAGACGTTTTCATGGGCGGCTTTATCGCCTTGGCCAGTGTTGCCGTCAAGTCGCTGATCCCAGGAAAAACGTCATAAAGACGGTGAAGCGCGTCGCTCGATCACGCGGAATCAGGCAGTGAAACATTTTATTAAACATGTCGGCACAGTCATGAAACATTCGCCGGCTAGATCACCAAGCGTCACGATTTGGTCGGAATCAACCATCAAACGCAGACACGAAGACGTTACCAGGGAAGAGAAAGATGCCTCGAAGCAAGCAAGACGCCAACCGCGCCAAGCAACCGGCGCTGGCCAGCCACTATCGCGCAATCGGTCCGGCCGCGATCGTCGCAGCCCTTCTTCACACCGCTAAGAAGAAGAAGCCTGCGCAGAAGATCGTATCGCCCCGCGCGGCCTGAAGCGGTACGCGTCCGCCGCAACCGCCGGCGGTCGGGGCGCAAACAGGTGCCTTGAAAATGAAGCCCTCGACGGGCTTGGCTAGAACAGCGTCATCTGACCGTCGTCCGCGCCAGGCTTCTGGCGCCTGACCTTCTCGGGCTCCGGTCCGATCTCGCCCCTCTCCTGAATTTCCGGTCCGGTGTTGGCGACCTTGTTGACGAGGTCGGAAACGGGGATCGCTTCGAAGAAATCAAGCCGCGCCGGCCGCAGCAGGTCGGCGACATCGCGCGGCTCGAGCGTGCGGCAATCCAGCCAGCGGGCGAAATCCCCGGGATCGACGACCACGGGCATCCGGTCGTGGATATGGGCGATGTCGCCATTGGCATTGACGGTCAGGATCGCGCCCGTATCCATTTCCGA
Source organism: Mesorhizobium opportunistum WSM2075 (assembly GCF_000176035.2). Taxonomy (NCBI): domain Bacteria; kingdom Pseudomonadati; phylum Pseudomonadota; class Alphaproteobacteria; order Hyphomicrobiales; family Phyllobacteriaceae; genus Mesorhizobium; species Mesorhizobium opportunistum. The sequence goes on from NC_015675.1 coordinate 5,398,962, forward strand.
GCCGCCCGGCTCGGCATAGGTTTCGATCAGGCCGGCAAAGGCCACCAACCCGCCATGCCGGGGCCGTATCCAGTAGGGTTGCCCCTTCTTGCCGCCCGTTTGCCGCCACTCGTAGAAGCCGGATGCCGGGACCAAAGCGCGGCGATGGCGCATGGCCGCCTTGAACGAGGCCTTCTCGATCGCGCCTTCCGAGCGGGCGTTGAACAGCAGCGGGAACTCCCTGGTGTCCTTGACCCAGGTGGGAATTAGGCCCCAGCGCACCAGCATCGACTGGCGGTCCGGCAGGTTGGAGCCTGGCGCCCGCGGCACCCCGGAGATCGCCATCAGCACTGGCTGCGTCGGCGCGATGTTGTAGCGCGCCGGAAATTCCTCCAGCTCGGCCAAGCCCAGAAAGGCGGCCGTCTGGTCCGGCGTTGCGGTCAAGGCAAAGCGTCCGCACATGATCGATCGTGCCTCTCGAATGGTTGCGCAAGAAAGTGGCGATGGAACAGCCGCACTGCAACCGCTAAAGCTGTCCGGCACTAGCCGTCCACAGCGGGCTGCGGCGATCGAACGGTTGGGAGCCATGAACGAACAACGAAAGATACTGCCGGCAGTCTCGGTCGCGGTGGTGCGTGGTGACACCGTGCTCTTGGTCAAGCGCGCAAGGCCGCCTTCGCAAGGGCTCTACGCCTTTCCGGGCGGCAAGGTCGAGGCCGGCGAGACACTGGAGGTTGCCGCGAAGCGCGAGTTGCTGGAAGAAACCGGTTTGCACGCCGCCGGTTTTCGCCCGCTTCGGGAAATCCATATCGACGGCAGGGATGAGAGCCATCCGGTCGACTACCGCCTCACGGTCTTCGGCGCCGCTTATGCCGGCGGCGAGGCAGTGGCCAGCGACGACGCCGAGACGGCCGCGTTCTACACGCTCAGTGAGATGGCGGCGTTGCCGCTCGCCGGTTCGGTGTTCGCGGTGGCACAGGATCTGCTGGGTCGACCCGACGGTTCCCCTGCAAGCCGCTGAAATCCGCCACCGTCCCGCTGGAAACGCCTTGCAGGCGACAAATTGTTTGGCCAGATAGACGTATGAGCCGCACTTCCCTTCTCGTCGTTTTGTGCCTTGCCGCCAGCACGGGCCTAGCGGTGCGGCCGGCATTGAGCGCGGAGGCGCCGTTCGAGCCTGGCTTGATGCGGCTGGCCGAGGTTTTGGGATCGCTGCATTTCCTGCGTAATCTGTGTGGCGAGAAGGGCGACCAGTGGCGCGTCGAGATGGAAAAACTGCTCGATTCGGAAAATCCGGATGCCGAACGGCGCGCCCGCTTCATCGCCAGCTTCAATCGCGGCTACCGCTCTTTCGGCGGTACCTATACGCAATGCACCGCATCAGCCACAGAAGCCATCAGCCGTTACATGAAGGAAGGCGAGACGCTGACGCGTGACATCGCCTCGCGCTACGGCAACTAGGGCAATTCCGGGAAAAGTGTGATGCGGTTTTCCAGGGACAACGGGGAAGCTCTCCAGGCGTCCATCAACAGATATCCGGGCAGCTGAGAGCGGCGCCGGGCATATCCGGCTTGTGCCAGCCAGTGTCTTGGTGCAATCCTGATGTTGCACTTCTGCAACAACGTTAATCAAACGTTAGCGCACAAATGTGGAATTAACTCAAACTGAAGGTTTTCACCCCGCAGGCCGGCCTAATCGGCTAAGTTTGATCCGAGTTGAATGCAACTTCGCCAGGCGCAGTCGCCCCTTTGTAAAGCGCGATCAAAAAAATGTCGTATTTACAAATACTTACTTAGGGCTGCGTGTAAAACGGAACAGATCAAGCCTGATTCACACAGATGGATCGCCGCTTGAAAGGGTGGACATCGCTATGGAACATGGTGTCAACGACATCGACGCGCTGGTCAGGGAAGAAAAGCGCCTGACGGCGGTGGAGAGCCACAGCGAAGCTTGGGCGGAAGGCCTTTCGGCCGGCATCGAGCCCGAGATCATTGCCGAGGCGGCGCTTGAGACCGCATTTGGTGAAATGTTGCGCGCCAACGGCGAGACATCGGCCCTTGCCCTGCTCGACCGCATGCGCGAGAAGGTGATTGCTGGCGCCTTCGAACCCGAGCGGCTGCGGCACTGAACCGATATCAGGTTCTTTGACCATCAAGTGTCGTTCGGGCATCATGCCCGGAAGCAGGGAGATACGGGCAGTGAATTTTCCGATGTCAGGCAAGCCGAAGGGCTTGGTCCTTTACATCCGTATCGCTGCTTGCTGTGCCGCGTTTACACTGGTGGCTTGTCTTGAGAGCAGCCCTGCCCATGCGTTGAGCCAGATCCAGCGCGAAGAGCTTCCGTCCCCTGTCACGCCGCCGACGGATAGCGACAGTTCGGCGCCCGGAAGTACAGTCCCGATGCCGGATCCCGTGGGAACGCCTTCGACCAGCCAGCCGGCTGCTCCGGCCGCGGCGGAACCCGACAGCCCATCGGATGGCAGCAGCAACAGGCCGCGTGTCGACCCCGAAGCGCCCCTGCCGGAGGTGGTGTACGACCTCGCCAAGCTGCCCGAGCCCGTGCGGCGCATGCACGACCTGATTATCGAGGCTTGCAGGACCGGCGACATCGAAAAGCTCAGGCCATTGATCGGCAAGGGCGACAGCATGACCCAGCTGTCGCTGACCGACATCGACGGCGACGCCATCGCCTTCCTCAAGGGGCTCTCCGGCGACCCGGACGGCCAGGAAATCCTGGCCATTCTGGAAGAAGTGCTCAGCGCCGGCTATGTCCATGTCGATGCCGGAACACCGCAGGAACTCTATGTCTGGCCGTATTTCTTCGCGCTGCCGCTCGACAAGCTCGACGCCAAGCAGCGGGTCGAGCTGTTCAAGATCGTCACCGCCGGCGATTTCGACGACATGAAGCAGTTCGGCGCCTACATCTTCTACCGCGTCGGCATCACGCCCGCCGGGCAGTGGACCTTCTTCGTCGCCGGGGATTGAGCGGGCCTACCCTCCCCAGGGAACGGTCGCCATGGAACAGCCGGGCAGGTATGGCGCCGCCACTAACCGGGCCCTTCGGTCCGAGCCTATGCCGGCAGCGCCTCGGAAAACTCGACGGGCCTGCCCTGGCTTGGTGTGACGATTTCGCCTTCCCACATGATGCGGCGACCGCGAATGACGGTGCCGACCGGCCAGCCGGTGACCTGCTTGCCGTCATAGGGTGTCCAGCCGGCCTTCGAACCGGCCTGCGCGTTGGTGATGGTTTCGCGCCGCTTCATGTCGACGATGGTGAAGTCGGCGTCATAGCCGGCGGCGATGCGGCCTTTTCCAGCCATGCCGAAGATACGCAGCGGGCCGTGGCTGGACAGGTCGACGAAGCGCTGCAGCGTCAGCCGGCCGGCATTGACGTGGTCGAGCATGACCGGCACCAGCGTCTGTACGCCAGTCATGCCCGAGGGCGAAGCTGGATAGGTTTTTGCCTTTTCGGCCAGTGTGTGGGGCGCGTGGTCGGAGCCGAGCACGTCGACGATGCTTTGCGCGATGCCATGCCAGACGCCGTCGCGGTGGCGCGCGGCCCGTACGGGCGGGTTCATCTGGATCAGCGTGCCGAGCCGCGCATAGTCGTCGGCGCTCAGCGTCAGATGGTGCGGCGTCGCCTCGCAGGTCGCGACATCCTTGTGCCGTTCGAGGAACAGGATCTCCTCGGCGGTCGAAATGTGCAGGACATGGATGCGGGCGCGAACGCTGCGCGCAACGCGCACCAGCCGCTCGGTGCAGCGCAAGGCGGCGATCTCGTCACGCCAGACCGGATGCGATGACGGGTCGCCCTCGATGCGTTCGCCAAGGCGCTCACGCAGCCGGAACTCATCCTCCGAGTGAAAGGCCGCACGGCGGCGGGTATTTCGCAGGATCGAGGCGACGCCTTCATCATCCTCGACCAGCAGATCGCCGGTTGACGATCCCATGAAGACCTTTATGCCCGCCGCGCCGGGCAACCGCTCAAGTTCGCCAACATCCTTGGCGTTGTCGCGTGTACCGCCGACCCAGAACGCAAAATCGCAATGCATGCGGCCACTGCCGCGCCGAACCTTGTCGGCAAGCGTTGCCTCGCTGGTGGTCAACGGATTGGTGTTGGGCATCTCGAATACGGCTGTGACGCCGCCGAGCACCGCTGCCCGCGAGCCGGTTTCCAGATCTTCCTTGTGCTCCAGTCCGGGCTCGCGAAAATGCACCTGGCTGTCGACGACGCCCGGCAGGATGTGCAGGCCACGGCAGTCGATCGTTTCGCCGGCCGAGGCTTGGCCGAGATCGCCTATCGCGGCGATGCGCCCGCCCTTGACGCCGATGTCGCGCAGCCCCTCGCCGTCATGGTTGACCACAGTGCCGCCTGTCAGGATGAGGTCGTAGGTCATGGTCATGCTCTCTTGCGGGGGGAGTGCCAGCGGCTTACGTAATGGCCAACCGTTTTGCAAGATCAGGCTTTCATTCGCCCCATGCCCTTTACCCTGCTGAAAGACCGCGCGCTGATTTCCGTCTCGGGCCCGGATGCCGAGCACTTCCTGCAGAACATCCTTACCACCGACCTCGATGTGCTGGGTGAAAGCGAAGCAAAACCGGGCGCGCTGTTGACGCCGCAAGGCAAGATCCTGTTCGACTTCCTGATCTCGCGTGCCGGTGAAAACGCCCTTCGGCTCGAATGCCGTGCCGATATCTCGGATGATTTCGTTCGCCGGCTGATGCTCTACAAGCTTCGCGCCAAGGTCGAGATTGCCAAGCCAGAACAGGCACTTGTCTCTGTTGCATGGGGAAAAGAGTCAATCGCCTTACAAAGTGATTCAACCGCAGTCGCCGACAGGCGCTTTGGTGGCGAGAGCGTCACACGCTCCTATGCCGGCGCTGCGCAAGCCGACGATGGCGCCGCATGGCAGACCTTCCGCATCGCCCACGGCATTGCCGAAAGCGGGGCCGACTATGCGCTCGGCGATGCTTTCCCGCACGACGTGCTGCTCGACGAGACAGGCGGCGTCGGCTTCAGGAAGGGCTGCTATGTCGGCCAGGAAGTCGTCTCGCGCATGCAGCATCGCGGCACGGCCAGGCGGCGTGTGTTGATTGTCCAGTCCGAGCTTCCCTTGCCCGTCGCGGGCACCGAACTGACCGTCGAGGGACGGCCGGTCGGCGCGCTCGGCTCAAGTGCTGGCACAACCGGGCTTGCCATCGCGCGCATCGACAGGGTCAAGGCGGCGCTGGACGCCGGCCGGCCGATTCTGGCGGGCGACGTGCCGGTGACGCTAATCATCCCCACCTGGGCCAAATTCAGTTTCCCGCAGGAAACCGTCGGCGCGGAGGAAGCCTGATGGCGGCGGACCGCACCGGCGCGCCGCCACGCGCCTGGCAGCGCATGCTGTCCGGCCGCCGGCTTGACCTGCTCGACCCATCGCCGCTCGACATAGAGGTTTCGGACATTGCCCATGGGCTCGCCCGCGTTGCCCGATGGAACGGCCAGACCAGCGGCGAGCATGCCTTTTCGGTCGCCCAGCATTCGCTGCTGGTGGAGGCGCTGTTCAACGAACTGATGCCCACGGCTTCGGCCGACGACCGGCTGGCGGCGCTGCTGCACGATGCGCCCGAATATGTCATCGGCGACATGATCTCGCCGTTCAAGTCGGTGATGGGCGGCAGCTACAAGGACTGCGAATTGCGCTTGCAGCGCGCCATCCATCTGCGCTTCTCGCTGCCTCCCGACCTGGCCGCGGGGTTGCGCAAGGAAATCAAGCGCGCCGACCAGATCGCCGCCTATTTCGAGGCAACGCTGCTCGCCGGCTTTTCGACCGCCGAGGCAACGGAGTTCTTCGGCCGCCCGCGCGGTTTTTCCGCCGAGCGTTTCGATTTCGCACCGCGTTCGGTGACCTGGGCACAGAATGCCTTCCTGAAGCGGTTTTCGGCGATCGAAAAATCGCGGCATCAGGCCCCGGCACCCGCGATAGGGTAGAAAACGCTAAATTAACCGGAAGCGTCAACAGTGTGATGTTCGATCACGCACCGCAGGCGCGCCCCATGCCCGTCGTGGACGTCAAGGATGGTTCGATCGTCCCGGAACGGGCGGCCGAAGGCATGGAACGCTCACGCCGCATGGAAGACGAACTGCGCGAACAGAACGAACGCTTTTCGGCTGCTGTCGGGAACATGTCGCATGGGCTTTGCATGTTCGACGCCGACGAGCGCATGATCATCTGCAACGGCAACTATATCGACATCTTCTGCCTCGACGCCAAGGTGGTGCGGCCCGGCATCTCTTTCATCGACATCCTGCGGCACAGCGTCGACATCGGCATCGCCTCGCAAAGCGCCAACGAGCTCTACGCCATCCGCAAGCCCTATATCGACCAGGCAAAACCCTCGACCTACGAGGAGGCGCTGGCGGACGGCCGCATCATCCGCATCTCGCACCGTCCGCTGGCCTCGGGCGGCTGGGTCTCGATCTACGAGGACATCACCGAACAGCGGCGCGCCGAGCAGGATCTGAAGGAACAGCATCGCCGCTTCGACGCAGCACTCGCCAACATGTCGCAAGGCCTGCTGATGTACGACGCCGACGGCAAGATGATCGTGCGCAACGAGCGTTTTCTGGAGCTTTTCAAGGTCAAGGCAGCGGATTTCCCGCTTGGAACGACGCATCGCGACGCACTCGAACGCTTGCTGGAACTCGGCATCTATACGCAGATCGACGTCGACAGCGAAGTTGCCAAGACCGAAGCCTGCCGGCGCGCGGGAAAAATCCATTCGGCCTATCGGCATCTTGCCGACGGCAGGACGATCCTGGTCACACGCCGGCCGATGAGCGGCGGCGGCTGGGTGGCGACTTTCGACGACGTCACCGAGCGCCGCCGCACCGAAGAGCGCATGACCCATCTTGCGCATCACGACACGCTGACCGGGCTGCCCAACCGCTCGATGTTTCGCGAACGGCTCGACTTTGCGCTGGAGGACGCGGCCGCGACGCCCTTGGCGGTTTTCTCGCTCGATCTCGACCGCTTCAAGGCGATCAACGACACCTGGGGGCACCCGGCCGGCGATTGGCTGCTGAAATGCGTCGCCGAGAGGCTGCAGCGTTGCCTGCGCAATGAAACAGACATTGTCGCGCGCTTCGGCGGTGACGAGTTCGTCGTCATGCAGTCCAATTTCAAGGGCATTGCCAATGCCGAGAAAATGGCGAAGCGCATCGTCGAGGCGATTTCAAAACCGTTCCGCGACGAGAACCGGGACATGCATGTCGGCATCAGCCTGGGCATCGCCGTTTTCCCCGACGACGGCAGGGACGCCGATGCGCTGTTGAAGAACGCCGATACGGCGCTCTATCGGGCGAAGAGCGAAGGACGAAACCTTTATCGCTTCTTCGAACCCGAAATGGACGCCATGGTGCAGACCCGCCGGGCGCTTGAAGTCGACCTAGAGACAGCGTTGCCGCGTCAGGAATTGGATCTCGATTTCCAGCCCATCATGAACATCGCCTCCGGCGAGATCACCGGCGCCGAGGCCTTGATGCGCTGGCATTCCCCGGCCCGAGGGACGGTCGCGCCGGACCAATTCATTCCGGTCGCCGAGGACACCGGACTGATCGTGCCGCTCGGCGAGTGGGCACTGAGGAAGGCCTGCGCGGCGGCGGCCGGCTGGCCGCCGGGTTTGCGTATCGCGGTCAACGTCTCGGCCGTGCAGCTCAGAAGCGACGGGTTTGCCCGCAGCGTCATCTCGGCACTGGCTTTTTCTGGGGTGTCGGCCGGCCAGTTGGAACTGGAAATCACTGAAACCGTGCTGATGGACGAGAGCAAAGCCGTCCTGAAGGCGCTGCGGCAGTTGCGCGACCTCGGCATCCGCATCGCGCTGGACGATTTCGGCACCGGCTATTCCTCGCTCGGCTACCTCAGGCGATTCCCGGTCGACAAGATCAAGATCGACCGTTCATTCATCCGCGACCTCGGCAATCGCGACACGGCGGCGATCGTTCGCACCATTATCGGGCTCGGTACGGAGCTTGGCATCGTCGTCACGGCCGAGGGCGTCGAGACGGAGGTGCAACTCGACATGCTGCGCCACAATGGTTGCACGGAGGCGCAGGGTTATCTGATCGGCGTGCCGTCGAAGGCGGCGGACATCCAGCGCCTGTTGAAGTCGCGTGCACCTCGCAGCCAGGCGGGCTGAGACACGCCGCTCAACGCAGTGTCTCAATGTATTTCTCATGGAAGCTGATATAGCCCGGCTCGACCACCTTGAGATGCCGCTCGATCAGCGCATGAAACCGCGGCAGCTGATGAAACGGCACGCCGGGATAGGCATGATGCTCGGCGTGGAACGGCATATTCCAGGCGAGCTTGCGGACAAGCCAGTTGGTCAGTGTCGTCCTGGTGTTCTCCAACATGTTGGCGACGAACGGACAGCGACCGTGCTCGGCCAGCAAGTAGAGGCGCAGGAATGGCTGTCCGAGCAAAGCGGGAACGATCCAAACATAGAGAAGCACGGAGAGCCGGAAATAGACGGCGAGCAGAATGACCACGGCATAGATGGCAATCATCAAGCGCGCTTCGGTCCGTACCTTGGGGCGGCCCTTCGGCGGTACATAGCTGTCCTGGCTGCGCCCAATGGCATTGGCATGGAGCGTCTTGAAATGGCCCCACCACACCGGGATGCCGGAAACATGCACGAGATACTGCCGCAGCGTCTCCGGTTTCGGGGACGCCAGTTCCGGGTCGTTGTCCGGATCCTGGGTGAAGCGGTGATGGGCGAAATGGAAGTAGCGGAACCAGTCGGCCGGCAGCGCGATCGCCAGGCTGCACACCCGCGCCACCGCATCGTTCAGCCTTTGCGTCTCGAACGCCGTGCGATGAACCGTCTCATGAAGGAGTGTGAACAGGAACACGATCAGGATGCCTTGCGGCAGCATCAGCAGCGGCCAGAATGGCACCTTGGCCGCAATCAGCGCTCCAATGACCATGATCGCCCCCCAATGGGCGCCGAGCTGAACGAGACCCGCGACATCGGACTTGGCGGTCAGACGATTGCGCTCTTCCGGGGTCAATGACGCGATGATGTCGCGATGGTCCATTGGCTTCGGTCCTGGCTGGGATTTGATGACACCCACTGTAGCCGATGAAAAAACTTTCCAAAAACGATGATTTCTGCGATTTAGATAAGGTAAACTTACCTATCTGGTGATCATGGTTACATCTCCATCGCTGAAAGGACTGCAGGCTTTCGAGGCAGCGGCGCGCACAGGCAGCTTTGCCGCGGCGGCGGAAGAGCTTTCGGTTTCGCCTGCCGCGGTCAGCCAGCTCGTCCGCTCGGTCGAAGAACAGATGGACCGCAAGCTGTTCCATCGCGTCAACCGCCGCGTCGTCCTCACCGAGGCGGGCGTGGAAATGCTGCCACGGCTGACCATGGCTTTCCAGGAAATCGGCAGCGTCGCGCGCGAACTGGGCGGCGACGTCTTCCGCCCGCGCCTGGTGGTGTCGGTCCCGCCATCCATGGCCATGGGTTGGCTTTCGCAGCGCCTGGCCGGCTTCGTCGCAAGCCATGGCGCTGCCGATATTTCGCTCCGGGGCGATGACGATCCGATGCCGTTCGATCGCGAGCTGATCGATATCAGGCTGTCGTACGGGCCGCATTATCGCGAGCACCCGACCGAGGACATCGTCCAGGACGCGGTTTATCCCGTCTGCGCGCCAAGGCTTGCCAGCATGGTCAAGGCAGATGGCGGACCGCTCGCCGGGCTGCCGCTGATCCACACGGATTGGGGTCCGACCGGCGCGTCTTTTCCGTCCTGGGGCAACTGGTTCGACGCGGCCGGCATCCAGCCCGACCGGGCAGCGCAGCGCGGCCTCTCGGCCAACTCGTCACGCGCGGCGCTCGACCTTGCCATTTCGGGGTTGGGCGTGGCGCTGGCGCAAGGGGTCTATTGTGCCGAGGCTCTGGAGGACGGCAGGCTGGTCCGGCCCGCCGCCAGGGCGATCGCGCTGCGCCAGCCCTATTGCCTGACGATCCCGGAAAGAAGCGGCCGGCGCGACGTCGTGGCGGCGTTCCGCGATTGGCTGATCCGTGAATGCCAGCGCGCGGTGGGTTCGTCTGTATTCCGTTGACACAGCAGTCGGCTGGACGGTCAAAGGTGCCCGCTCAATGCTTGCGTCATATCCTTGCTGGTCGCCACGGGAACGATCTCGAATTCGACCAGATCCGCCCATTCGATGACCCAACGCTGCAGCAGCGTGACGTCATCGGCTTCGACCAGCAGGAAGCAGCGGCTCATATCCGCCGCGATCCAGCTGTGGTGAACGACAAGCTCATCCGGCTTCAGGCGACCACGGTCGCGGAAACGGCGGTAGATCTCCTTGCGATCGCAGCCGGTAAAGTCCTCGATCACGATGAACAGCATCTTTTTCCCTCGGTTTGATTACCGCCCCGGCCTGTCCAGCCGCTCAAGGAACCACTGCGTCAGCCGCACCCAGACCTCGTCCTTCTCGCCGGAATCCTCCCAGCCATGGTCGAGGTTGGGATTGTCGTTGACCTCGATGACGAAGACACCGTCCTTGGTCTCCTTGAGGTCGACGCCGTAGAGGCCGTCGCCGATGCAGCGCGCCGCTTTGACCGCGGTCTCGACGACATGGGGCGGCGTCTCCTTCAGCGTGAAGGTCTTGATGCCACCCTGGTCGGGCTTGCCATTGGCCTTGTGGTTGACGATCTGCCAGTGCTTCTTGGCCATCAGATAGTGGACGGCAAACAATGGCTGCCCACCGAGCACGCCGACACGCCAGTCATATTCGGTCGGGATGAATTTCTGCGCGATCAGAAGATCGGAATCCTCCAGCCACTCGGTCGCGAGCCGCGTCAGCTCCTCCAGGTTGGCGCATTTCTTGACGCCGCGCGAAAAGGAGGAATCCGGGATCTTCAGAACCAACGGAAAGCCCAGCGTCTGCGCGGCGAGTTCGAGGTCCGAGGTGCCGGCGATCATCACCGTGGGAGGCACCGGCACCTTGTTGTAGGCCATCAACTCGTTGAGATAGACCTTGTTGGTGCAGCGGATCATCGACAGCGGGTCGTCGATGACCGGCATGCCCTCCTGCTGGGCGCGGCGGGCGAAACGATAGGTGTGGTTGGAAATCGAGGTGGTCTCGCGGATGAACAGCGCATCGTAGTTGGCGAGCTTGGCGAGATCCTTCCTGGTGATGGGCTCGATTTCGACCCCCATCTTTTCGGCTATCTTGGCCCAGTAGCGCAGCGACGAGATTTCCGACGGCGGCAGTTCCTCATGCGGATCGACAAGCGTGGCGAAGGTGTAGCGCGCCGGCGTGCGGCCCTTGGTGTCGCGCCATTCGCGGTTGGTGTAGGTTTCCAGGCACTGGATGAAGCTTTTTTCCTCGTCCTCGGTCATCCGTGCCAAGGGGTGGAAGCCGATCTTGCGGATCGAGGCCCATTCGGCGCTGTCCTTGATGTGGACCTCGAGCGCCGGTGCCCGGAACCAGTCGAACAACAGCTTGGCGAAGCGGTCCCACACTTTCGACGGCCCGATGCCGAAGAAGATGCACACCTTCGCCGGAAAGGCGCCGCCGAGGTCCTTGCGGCATTTGTTGAGCGCCAATTCCAATTCCGGTAGCGCATGTTCGTAGAGCTTGCGCTCGGACAGGTCGATCATCGTCTCGACGGTCGGGATGACCTTGTGGCCGCGCGAGCCCGCCAGCAGCGAGGCATAGTAGCCGCGGCTCTGGTAACCGTAGTTGTTCGACAGGTTGATGACCTTCGGCCGCTGGCCGCGAAACAGCGAGGGATGCGCGAGATACTCGCGATTGGTGATGATCTTGTGCGGTGTCGCCACCTGGTCGAGATCGCTCTGCCTGCCGGTAAGAATGACCCAGGTCATTATCTCTTTCCCAAAGTGATGGCGGCACGCAGTCCGTCACGGCCGAACTGCGCCATGTTCATGAAGATGCCGTAAGGCACGGGAATGTTGGCGGCATCAAGGATGGTTTCCTGCCTTTCATCCTCGACCCAGGGATCGTGGATCAGGATATGGTCGCCATCGTCGCCGATGGCCAGTACCCAGTGAGGCACCTTCTTGCCGAACATCAGGAAGCCGCTGATCAGCACCAGCACCAACTTCCCTCCAGCGATCGCGGTTCTGATATCATCGATGGTGAAAGGACGGTAATTCACCGGGATGCCGTAAAGTTCCGCGCGGCGGCGAAAGTCGACCTGAGCCAGCTCCATCACCCGGCGCTTGTCCTCGCTGCGCACCGACTGCAGGAACAGCGCGCCGTAGAAGGAAACGAAAATCTCCGCCGCAAGTCCGCTTTCGTACCCCGAGACCGCCAGGCCGAACGGCTCGCAGCCGCCAGGTCCAGACATCATGAAGACGGTCGTCGCCTCGCGCCAGAGGCGGATTTCCATCACCGGGTCCGGCACGAAGCCTCGGTCGAAATTGGCCATGGCCATCATCAGGCAGCATGGACCGCAGGTGAACTCGCAGGTCTGCTGATAGAACGGCACCTTGGTGGCGACCGGGAGATCGCCGCGCAGTGTCTTTTCATAACGAAGCGCCGTCTCGCCGTCGGAGTAGTAGCCCGGCTCGCGGCCGATCTTGCGATAGCCGGCCTGTTCGTAGATGCGGATGGCCCGGCCGTTGTCCTCGCGCACTTCGAGGCGCAGCATCATGCGGTCGTGCTCGAAGGCTGCCTCCTCGGCCGCCGACAGCAGCTGGCGGCCGACACCGAGTCCCCCGAAAAACGGGCCGACAGCTATGGAATAGAGCCGCGCGACCCCACTGCCCTTGCGAAACAGCACGATCGAATAACCGGCGACGTGGCCATCGATTTCGGCGACCAGCGTCTCGGCGGTCTCACGCTCGATGAACTGGCGAAAGGAGCGGCGGGAGATGCGGTCGCTCGAGAACACAGCTTTCTCGATGGCGGCGAGATCATCGACGTCGGACGCGCGGGCCGTGCGGATCTCGGCAGGCATGCGGCTTGAGGAAACCTCGATTGCGTTGCGGAAACGGCCCCGGTCAAAAGCGTCGCGAACACCGGCCGAAGCGCCGGTATTCATCAAGCGCTATCGCTCCTTGATTAGGGCCGAATTGTGACAGTTTCCGTGGCGGCAGGGAAGCCGGCAAGCTTTGCGCAAGATCGCCGTTGAAGCCTGCCCGTGGCGGAAGATCACAGCCCGCTCAGCTCGCGAGACCAGCCAGAAGCTGGCCATAGGCATTTTTGGCCACGACCGCCAATTGCTCACGCGGCAGCGAGCCGACAACGGCGCAGCCATAGCCCTTGTCCAGCCAATAGACGGCCTGCGGCCCGTCCTGCGCCGCAGCATAGGTGCCCTTGGCGTTCTCCGTCGATTCCGCGGTGACGAAGAGCGATATGCGCTCACCCTTGTCGTCCTCGTAGAGCAGCATCGCGGCCTTGCTTTCGCCGGCCGGCAGCAGCCGGCCGCCGATCAGTTGAAAACCGTTGGCGGTCAGGTCCGGGGCGACCAGCCTCAAGCCGACCCGATTGGACAGCCAGGTCTGCAAATGATCCTTGTCGCTGGCAGGCACTTCCACGGCATGCCGCTTCTCGGCGGCGAAGATGACATGGGCGGCGATCGCCTGTTCGGCGAGCCTGTCTTCAGCCGGATCCTCCTGCCCGAAGCCGTCGATGCCGGCAAAGTAGCCGCCAAATCCGCCCGCGGCCAGAAGCACGGCCGCAGCAGCGGCAAGCCACCAGCGCGAGCGTGGCGCGGCGACCCTGAGCGGCGCCTCGCCGAGCACCACCTTGCGCAAACGCAGGGGTACAGCCTCATCCAGCACGCCGCCAAAGGCGGCGCGCAATGCCTCCCGGTCGGCGGTGAAGCGGACGCTCCTGGCCTTCATCTCGGGATTGGCTTCGAGCCAGGCATCGTAGGCGGCACGCTCGTCGGCCGGCAGCTCGCCGTCGAGCGCCATGTGGATGTCACGTTCGGAAAAATCGCGGCGGATCATTTCTCGACGATCCTTATCGTGCGGCGGCGCGCCGTATCATCCAGCAACCCACGCAATTCCTCACGCCCACGCGCGATGCGTGACATCAGCGTGCCGGCGGGCACGCCCAGAATGTTGGCGGCTTCGGCATAGGAAAAGCCCTCGATCGCGACCATGACAAGCGCGGCGCGGCGATCGGGGCTGATCGCCTGCAAAGCATTGATGATTTCGCGTGAGGCGATGCCCTCCAACTGTTCGGCCGGCTGGGCAACCGCCTCGCCCGCTTCCAGCGGCAGCATCGCCGCCTCGCCTCGGCGGTTCACCTTGCGCATCTGGTCGATGAACAAATGATGCATGATCGTAAACAGCCACCTCCTGGGGCTCTCTCCCGTCTGCCAGTTCTCGAGCCGCAGCAGTGCGCGTTCGAGGCAGTCCTGGACGAGGTCGTCGGCAGAATCGCGGTCGCGCAAAAGCGAGCGTGCGTAGCGGCGCAGGCGCGGTATTTCGCCAAGGATTGCTGCCTTCTTTTCGTCCATGACCGCTGGTTCTGAGGTCGCCTTTGTTGATCTCGATTGAACGCGCCTTCCCGGCGCGGCGCAAGCGGCCAGCGCGAAGCGGTCCGCCGCCCCGGTCACCCAAGCAATGAGATAACGACGTGATCGGCTAAATTATTCCCGGCAATCAACAAGAAAGCCGAATTATCCCAAATCGGTAAACGGGAAATCATTGCCCTTGTAGAGCAGCGGAACATTGAGGCTTTTGGCACAAGCGTAGGCGAAACAGTCGCCGAAATTCAGTTGGGCCTGATGGCCGACAGCCTTGCCATAGCGCGCACTTGCATCAATGGCCTGGGAGCCAATGTCTTCGCCGATGACCACATTTTCCGCGCCAATTTCCACAATGAAACGATCGATCAGATCGCGAGCCCTGAGAAGGGCTTCAGCATCCGGCCTGTCGGAGCCCGCGGCTGCGCGCGCCAGTGCCTGCGTCGCCTCGAAACGCACCAGTGCAGATACGTAGAGCGGGCCGGCAAAACCGGAAAGCCGCTTGACCAGTTCCTCCCACCCAGGTTCCCAATTGAGAATTCCGACGATCACCGATGCGTCGACGAACATCAGTCTTCCCACATCTCGTCGGTGAATTTCTTCATGTCGAAATCGGGGTTGGGCAGGCCAAGCTTCCTGGCCTCGGCTTGTAGTCTCGCAATCCGATCGCGAAGCGGCACCGTGGCGCGATTGCGCTCAAGTTCGTGTACCAACGCGATCCGAACCGCCTCCGTTTTGCTCGGGGCGTTGGTCTCGCGCTGCAATCTGGTTGCCAGCGCATCCACCTCATCGTCACGGATATAGAGCGGCATGGAATATCCTCCAATGGATATTCATATATTCAACGTTGCATATTCCTTCAAGATGCTACGCTTCCCTCCTTCGCCGCCCGCGTCAAAAGCCGCTGGTAGAATAGCCCGATGCCGATCAGCACGGCACCGAGCCCGATAAAGGACAGCGCCCTGAGCACGCCCTCCAGTTCGGACATGTCGAAGAGGAAGACCTTCAGCACGGCGACAGCGATCAGGCCGGCGGAGGCAATGCGCAGCACCTGCGACTTCAGCCAGACGCCGGCGGTGAGCAGCGCCACGCCGATGACCAGCCAGAGCGCCGAATAGGTGTAGGTTTCCAATTGGCCAAGCCCGCTCCACAGGCCGATGAACTCGCCCTTGAACAGGCGCCTCACCGACAGCGTGGCATAGGCAAAGGCAAGCAGCGCCGCCACCAGCGCCAACATCTGCGCATACCATTTCGGCCGCTTGTCCCTGGCGTAAAGCGCCAGCCCGCCGGCGGCGACCGCCGGCAGGAGATAGGCGAGGAACAACAGGTTGAACACCGGGATCCGGCCTGTCGATTCGTCCGTGAACAGCGGATTCAGCACCACGAAATGCCTGACAACGATGAAGGCGACCGAGACCACACCGGCGGCCATCGAACCATAGCGCAGCACCGAACTTGGCGAGCGCATGTCGATGGCGACCAGGATGGCGCCGGCGCCGATCGCGATCAGCGTGTAGATCGCCTGTTCGGCGAGCGTCATGGCACCCGTGTCGATCACGCCGCCATGCATGGCGTGACGCACCAGCATGGCAACGGCTAGCAGCGCAAACAGCGCCGCGGCCGCTTCCATGGCGAGGCGTGGCCGGCCATCGGTGGTGCGGGCGAGTTGCCAGGCGGCGAAGCCGAAGGCCAGCGCCGGTATCCCGTAACCCGGCAGCAGCCAGTTGAACACCGGTGTGGTGGAGAGGAATCCAGCGCCGACGATTGTCGGATCGAAGGCGACGCGGCCGAGCACCGCGATCACGGCGCCGACAGAAATCCAGCCGAGCGCCGGATAAGAACGCCAGCGTGTCGCCAGCGCCGGTATGATGGCCGCGGCACCCAGCAACATGGTGGTCCAGCCCGAGCCGAAAGCCATGTGCAGCATCAGGAGGCCGGCGATTGCCGCGCCGCCGAGGGCAAATGATACGGCCATTCCGCCCTTGAGCGGCGGCGCTTCGGCCCTTGCGATCCACTCGCCGCCGGCGGCGAAAATCACCACCAGCAATGCCGCGATGGCGGCGTAAACAAAGTCGCGGTCGAGATTGCCGAAGGTGAACCAGAGCGCCAGCAGGATGACCAGCGGCACGATGACGGCCCATGCCGCCCAGGAGGCGGACCGCGGCCAGGAGGAGGCCGCGAACTTCCAGGCTGCCCAGAGACCGGCGCCAATGAAGACCAGGCCCAGCGCGATGCCGATGCGCCATGTCAGCGCGTTGGAGGTTGCAAGCGGCAGTCCATCGACACCAAGAGCGCCGCCCGAAAAATCGGAAGCGATCGAGGTCGGCGGGATGATGCCGAGATAGATCAGCACCGTCGCCAATCCGGCGGCGAAAAGCAGGGGCAGCGCCAGCGGTCGATAGACCGCGACGGCCACCATCGCGGCAAGCAGCACTGCCGCCGGCAACGCATCGCCGGCGGCGGCGAAGACCGGGTCGACCGACAGGCCCAGCGCCGAGAATGCGACGAACAGCCCAGGCACGATCGACGGCCAGTCGAAAGCCCTCGCCGGTCCGGTCTCGTCGCCACGACGGCCGAGCCAGACAAAAGCGAGCACGGCGAGCGTGGCCGCATTGATGAACAGGATGACGGAGAGGTTCGCCCCCGGTGCGTCGGTCATGTAGAGGATGGTCCAGATGCCGGTGCCGAAAAAGGCCGCCGCCATCAGCAGCTTCCAATCGCGCATGCGGGCGATGACGCCGGTGGCGGCAAGCACGATCGCCAGATAGCCGAACAGCGCCCAGGGATTGGGCGCCTGCGAGGCGATCAGCACCGGCGTCACCATGGCGCCGACAAGACCGATGCCCGCCAGCGCCTGGCCGTGGACGAGAGCGGCCGCGATGGTCGCCACGCCGATGGCGCCGAGCAACGTGAAGGCGAGCGCCGGCCCGATGAAACCGTAAATGCCATGGGCGGCGTAGACGGTGCCGAACAGGATGAAGGCACCCGCCGCTGTCAGGATTGCCGGAATGTAGGCGCCCGCGGCGCCTTGCACGGGCATCTTGAAGCCGGTGCGGCGGATGAACTCGCCGCCCGCGACCAGCACCAGCCCGAGCACCGCGGCCATGGTGAGCCGCACGCCGGGACCGAAAATGCCGGCCTCGATGGTGTAGCGGATCAGGAACAACCCGCCCAGCGCCAGCGCGATGCCGCCCACCCAGACCGCCCAGCGGGTGCCGAGCGCCGTTTCGACATCGGATTGGCGGGCGGCTTTCGGCGTTGTGGCAGGTTCGGTGGGCTTCGTTGCCTTCGGCTCGCCCGCGGTCCATGGCCCGGACATGATCTCGTCGGACGGAGCTTCCGCTTCTGCAGCGGGCATCGGTGCGGCGGTCGGCTCGCTCACTGCTGCTGGAGCTAGATCCGCCGCTGCCGCCGGCACCGGCGCCGCGTCCTCCTTGCCATGGGTGGCCGCCAGTTCGTACGGCTTGACCGCTGGTGGCACGGCGCCTGAAAGGACAAGGCTGCGCAACGCACCAAGTTCGCGCTCGATCAGGCCGATGCGGCCTTGCTGGCGCGAAATGATGACGAACAAGGCGATGATGGCGACAAGGCCGATCAGGCTCTCAAACATGGCGGTTCCCCCAAACCAGGCCAGTTTTCACTGACGTTTCGTCTCACTGACATTCAAATACGGCGGCTAGGCGGCAACTGGACGGCTGGAAAACTCAACGTGCCGCCAGATTGGCGGCTGGAAATATGGAACATGTCTCGGTGCCGAAAGCCAGCAGCTTGCCGCCGGCATCCTTCAGCGTCGCTTCCGAAACGGCAAGCGTACGGCCTTTGTGGACCACCTTGCCTTCGCAGACCACCTCGCCGGTCCTGGGCGTGATCGGCCGTGTCAGATTGACCTTGAATTCCGCGGTCGTATAGGCCTCGCCCTTTTCGAGCAGTGTCTGCACGGCGCAGGCCAAAGCCGAATCGAGAAGCGTCGCCGCCCAGCCGCCATGCACGCTGCCCAGCGGATTGAGGTGACGCTCGCCCGGCATGCCGTGAAAAACAGCGCGCCCTTCCGAGACTTCGGTGAGGGTGAAATTCAGCTGAAATGAGATCGGCGGCGCCGGATATTTGCCATCGACGATGCGCTGCAGCAATTCCAGGCCGGTATATTCCAGGATGTCGGCGTGCGGGATCGTGCCCAAGCCGAGCGGCGAGACGCGGCCCGGATAGAGTTCAACCTCGCTCATGTGATGATTTCTCTGGCGGCATTCTCTCCGGCAATGGTCTTGCGCGCTGCATGATGCTTGCGCAGTGCGGCAAGAAAGCCGAGGCGGGCATCCGGCTGCTCGATGGCGCGCGGCTCATAGACGTGGCGGGTGAAGAAGAAGCCGGTGAGCCGGAAGGCGTCCTCGACAGCTCCGGGATCCGCGCGCAGGCCGGAACCGCGCTGCAGAAACGCCGGCAGCGCCAGCATCTTGTCGCGCCACGGCAAGCCTGCTTCACGCGACACCGCGCGCCCCGACTTCGGCGAGACATAGGCGAGGTCCTGTTGCGTGCCGGTGGCGGCGCAGCGGCTGAGATCGAGGCCGAAGCCGAGTTCATCGAGGATCAGAAGCTCGAAGCGTGCCACCAGTTCGCCGGCGGCATCGGCGTCGTCGAGATGGACGATCATCACCGAAAGCGCTTCGTAAAGGCCGCCATGGGCGTCGCGCTCCGGCAGCAGACGCAGATGCGCCGCCATGGTCTGCAGCCCGTAGACGGCGATGGCGCTGTCCATGAGCCGGGCGGCATTCATCTCGATCGGCTCGGCCTGGAAGGTGCCGAGATGCTCGTCAAGGCGTGCCCGCCACAAGAGATCGACGCGATTGCCCGGCTGCAGGACAGGCTGCTGTTTGCGCGAACGGCCGCCGCGAACGAGACCGAGATGGCGGCCATGCGTGCGCGTCATCACCTCGAGAATGGCGCTGGTTTCGCCATGCTTGCGGGTGCCGAGAATGATTCCCTCGTCGCGCCATTCCATTTCTAGAGCTTTTCACCGATCGGGTGGCGAAATCAAGGTATGGGCTTGCGCTGGGACCGACTCTTGCAACAGCACATAAAAAACCGCCCGCAGCAAATGCTGCGGGCGGCCTGGTAAGGTCAGTCGATCGATTAGAAATTGCGCTGGAAGCGGACGATACCGCCAACGCTGTCCTTCTTGTCGGCCTTGGACCAGTTGCCGTAGAGGGAGGGATTGCCGTAATTGCCGTAGTGGTCCCAGTCGACTTCGGTCGTGACCGTGAAGCCCGGGACGATGGTGTAGGCGACGTTCGCGGCGAGAGCGTAGTTCTTGTCGTCATCAGCCGAAGCCTGGACGTTGAACGCGGTCTTCTCGTTGAACTTGTAGGTGCCGCCACCCCAGACAGCCCAGTTGCCACCCCAGGGCTTGTATTGGGTGCGGCCGCTTGGAGCCCAGACATCGCTGTTGTCTGTCGTGCCATAGCCGCCCATGACGAACAGCGACAGTTCCTTGGTGACGTTGACGTCCAAACGGACCTTGCCGGCGACTTCCTCGTAGTTGCTGTCATAGGCGACGACGCCGGTGATCGCACCCCAATCGGCCTTGTACTTCAAACCGCCGACGACGTGCGGAACATAGCTGTCGATCGTGTTGACGCCAGTGCCTTCTTCGAGCGAGATCACACCCGTGAAGCCGCTGCCCGCGTCGAAGTAGTACTGGACAACGTTGGTGTCCTTGATGCCATACGGGATAATCGTGTCCTGGATGACGTTGCCGGCATAACCGATGAACTGGTCGTATGCCGTTTCATCCTTGCCGACGCGCAGGCCACCGAGCTGGATCCAGGCGAAGTTGAGAGTGGTGGTCTTGTTGCCAGCTTGCCAGCCAGTGCCGTCACCTGAATAGTCGCCGGAGGAGTTGCCGAACTGGAAGCGAGTCTCGGTAAAAGTCTTCAACGTGCCGAGCTCGGTTTCCTGGCCGGTATAAGTCCTCAACGTGAAACGCATGTTCTTATAGTAGGTGTCGTGCCTATCGCCGTCCATGTGATCGGCAACGTTATTGACGCCATCCAGCGTACCGGAATCGCCGACGCCCATGTCGTAGCGGAGATAGCCGCCGATGCGCAGGCAGGTCTCGGTGCCCGGGATATAGAAGTAGCCGGCGCCGTAGACGTCGCAGATCTTGACGTATTCGGCCGGTTCCGGCTCGGCGACGACGACAGCGTCCGCGGCGCGCGCGCCGGACACCGCGACCAGTGCCGCGGCTGAGCCGAGAAGAAGGCTCTTGATATTCATTTTCTGACCTCTCCAGTCAAAGTTAAAAATGGCTTCGGATTTGTGGCTGGCGGATATGTTTTCCCGCCTCATCCCCACAACGAAAAAGGCTCGCACCGCGTCCCCTTTTCGCGGCGAACATACCCATCAATCGTCCGCCTTCAATGACGGTTTTGGAAATAACGTCGATTCCGTGAACAGAATAATCCTGTGTTGCACAAATAACACTTGCCATTTTAGCGAATGGCACAATTGGAACAACGTCATATATTCAATATATACACGAATAATTTCCCGGCTAAATAGGTGTATATGCATGGCATCACTACAAAACGCTGGAACTCGCGAGGCCATACCTGTTCCAAATTACAAATACGCAGCTGTTTTTTTGCCCGACGCATCGCCAGGCGACATTCGTCCCTTGGCAACGCCGACGGCCCTGGCATCCGCGGCGATACGGTCGGGAGGCCGTCCGGCAAGACTGTGAGATGGCGCCAATCGGGACGCGGTGCCCGGTAGCAGTCCGTGGCCGGCCTCCACATCGGCTCCGCCCCGGCTGCCGAGCAAATAGGCCAGCCCTTCAGAAATATCGGAAATCTTTCAGAAACTGCTCGGGATTTTTGGCGGCACAAGAAGCAATAAGGGCAGGTCGGCCAGAGCGGTCGATCAACGGCCGGACACATTCGGCTCGTCTCCAGATGCAGGTCGACCGATCGGGCAGCCCGGCGACTTCTCCTGACCAATCTGCCCGTCGAGAGGACCTGACATGATTTCCCTCCTGAGCATGGTGCGAAGGCACCAGCTGACCACCTTCTTTTCACTGGCGCTTGGCCTGACCTGGCTGGGCTTCATCCCGTTCTGGCTGTCGAATGGCGACAGTATTCCCTGGTTTACGTTTGGCCCGATGGCCGCCGGCTTCATCGTCGCCTCTCTTTCCGGAGGTTGGACTTCAGTCAAGGCGATCCTCGCCTCGATGGTAAAGTGGCGGGTGCATCCGACATGGTACCTAGTGGCCTTCGGCCTGCCGTTCGCAACACAGCTGACTTCCATCATGATCAATCCGCTATTTGGCGCCGCAGCACCAGCCTGGGCTAATATTCCGGCGTTTTCCGAGATGGTGCCGATCATCGCGCTCTACGCCATCTTCAGCGGCCCGCTCGGAGAGGAGCCCGGTTGGCGGGGCTTTGCGACATCACGTCTGCTCGCCAGTCATTCGGCGCTGGCCGGCAGCCTGATCCTCGGCGTGATCTGGGCAGTCTGGCACTTTCCGCTTGGGCTGGTCGGCGACCTCAGCCTGTACGGCACGATCAATGTCTTGCTGGCTGCCGTGGTCTTCACATGGCTCTACCAGAATACCGGCAGCGTGCTTCTCGCCTTCATCATGCACTTCACCCACCAGAACAGCGTGCGCTTCCTGGGCCAGGTGTTCACGGGCGGGGACTACGTGCAGCAGCAATGGCTCGGTGTCGGCATTTGGGCAGTCATCGCGGTCATCATCGTCGCCCACTATGGCACGGAAAGTTTCGTGCGCAGGCCAAAGACGCGGTTTGCCGTCGCCGGCACAGTCTAACCCAACGCAATTGTCGCGGCGCCCGAAGCCAGGCGCTGCGTCTTTCTGGCGATGAAAGTGCACTGGCCCTTGACCCAGCCCGCTCGCCGTAGGCCAATGCCGGCATGGCTTCAGGAGCGGGCCTTTGATGGCGGTCTCGGCCACCGGTCAGGTTTTTCAATTCGGCGGTTTTACGCTCGATCTGGGCAAAGGCACGCTCAGCCGTGCCGACCAGCCGGCCTTCCTGCGCCCGAAAGCCTACGCGTTGCTGACCCACCTTGCCTGCCACATCGGCCGCGTGGTGCCGAAATCGGAGCTGATGGATACGGTCTGGCCTGGAGTTTTCGTCACCGAGGATTCGCTGACGCAGTCGGTGCGCGAAATTCGTAAGGTGCTGGGCGAGGAACGGGTGCGGACGGTGTCGAAACGCGGCTACATGTTGGTGCCGGAGACGGAAGCAGTACCCGAATCCGGCGCACAGCCAATCGTGGCGGTGCTGAGATTTCGCAACGACGGCGCGGATCCAGCCAATCAGGAGATTGTCGACGGTTTTGCAGAAGACATCATCAATGGCCTTGCCCGCTTCGGCACGGTGACAGTGCTGGCGCGCAATTCGAGCTTTTCGTTCGCCTCCCATTCGCCCGCCGAGTGGCCAGCCATCCGCTCGCGAATCGGCGCCGATTATCTCGTTGAAGGCTCGGTGCGGCGACAAGCGGAGCGCATCATCGCCGCGGTCAGTCTGATCGATGCCGCCAATTCAGCGCAGCTCTGGGGCGATCGCTACCAGGCCGAGGCTGCCGGGCTGTTCACGATCCAGCAGGACATCGTCGAGCAGATCGTCGGTCGGCTGGTGGTCAAGGTCAGCAATGCCGGACTGACGCGCGCCTCGCGGCGGCCGGTGACCAGCCTCGCCTCCTATGAGTTGGTATTGCGCGGCGTCGCCTTGATGCGCGACCCGGCGCAAAGCGACCTGAAGGCAGCTGCGGCACTGTTCGAGGCGGCGATCTCGAAGGATCCTTCCTATGGCCTCGCCCACACGTATTTGGCGCTGTCCTATGTGCTGAACAGCGAATTCGGACCTACCAGCAGTTCCGTGCTGGCAAAAGCCCGCGATCTTGCGGAAAGGGGTATCGCGCTGTCTCCCGACCAGGCGACGGCGCACCGCATTCAGTCGCTGGTCCGGCTCAGCATGCGCGACCATCAGGCCGCCGAGCATCATTTGCAGATCGCGCTCGAGCTTAATCCTGGCGACGCCGAATGCATCGAGCAGATGGGCCATCTTCTGACGATGCGCGGCCGACCGCTCGAGGCGCTCAGCTGGCTGGCGCGCGCCATCAGGATCGACCCGCTCAATCCTCACTGGTACCAATACGATCGATCGCTGGCGCTCTACATGCTGGGCGAATACCGGCCGGCCGCGGAGGCATTGGAACTTGCGACGCGGCCAACGCCGTGGATCCGCACGCGCCTGGCCGCCTGCTATGCGCAACTCGGCAACATGGAGGCGGCAACACGCCAGGCGGCGTTGATCAATGCCGGTGGCTTCGATTTTTCGCCGGTCGACTATGCGACAACAGTGGTCCCGTTCGAAAACGCCGTCGACGCGGAGCATCTTGTCAATGGCGTATTGCTGGCGCTGGGACGGCGACGTTAGATCCGGTGCCGTTACCTCACAGCTTATATGGCGTGGCGACCAACCAGCTGACGAGTGCTGTGTCGATTTCGACCTTAGTGCGGGAACTCCAGTCCCATCTCGCGGTAGCGCTCGGGATCGTCGCCCCAGTTTTCGCGCACCTTCACGAACAGGAAGAGGTGCACCTTCTGCTCGAGAATGCCCGCGATTTCCATCCGAGCCGCTTGGCCGATGGCGCGGATGGTCTCGCCCTTGTGGCCGAGCACGATCTTCTTCTGGCTGTCGCGCTCGACATAGATGGTCTGGTCGATGCGCACCGAGCCGTCCGGCTTCTCTTCCCATTTCTCGGTCTCGATATGGGAGGAATAGGGCAATTCCTGATGCAGCCGCAGATACAGTTTTTCGCGCGTGATCTCAGCCGCGAGCTGGCGCATCGGCAGGTCCGAAATCTGGTCCTCCGGATAGTACCAGGGGCCGGCCGGCAGCGCCTGCGCCAGATAGTCGAGCAGGTCCTTGCAGCCGGAACCGGTCAGCGCCGAGACCATGAAGGTGCGCTTGAACGGCACTTTTTCGTTCGCCGCCGCGGACAGCGCCAGAAGCGTCTCGTGCTTGACCCGGTCGACCTTGTTGAGGATCAGCGCCATCGGCTGGCGCACGTCCTTCAGCCGCTCGAGGATGGCGTCGGCATCGCCCCGGATGCCGCGCTCGGCATCGATCAGCAGCAAGACGATGTCGGCGTCCTTGGCGCCGCCCCAGGCGGTGGTGACCATTGCCGTGTCGAGCCGCCGCTTGGGCTTGAAGATGCCGGGCGTGTCGACGAAGACGATCTGCGCATTGTCATGCATGGCGATGCCGCGCACGATGGCACGTGTCGTCTGCACCTTGTGGGTGACGATCGACACCTTGGCGCCGACCAACTGGTTGACGAGCGTCGACTTGCCAGCATTGGGCGCGCCGATCAGCGCGACAAAGCCGGAGTGCGTGGCAGGGGGTTCAGCAGTTTCGATATCGGTCATGCCGCGTTCCATACACCTTCGCGCAGCAGAAGGGCAGCCGCGGCCGCCTGCTCCGCCTCGCGCTTGGAACGGCCGCTGCCGACTGCCGGCTGAAACGTGCCGACCCTGACGCTGACCGTAAACAGCGGGTCGTGGTCCGGCCCCTCGCGGCTGTCGATCTGGTAGGCGGGAACCGCACTCGCCGCCTGATGCGCCCATTCCTGCAATTCGGTCTTGGCGTCGCGGCGCGCCGCGCCTGAAGCTTGCGAACGCGGCAGCCAATATTTGTGGATGAAAGCCCGCGCCGCCTCCAGCCCACCGTCGAGATAGAGCACGGCGATCAGCGATTCCAAGGCGTCGGCGCGCAAATTGACGCGCTTGCGCCCATCGAGCCCGCGTATATCCGATCCGGCGCGGATCAAGTCCGGCAGCCCGATATGTTCAGCAATGTCCGAAAGCGCCTCGGCGTTGACCAGCGCGTTGAGCCGCAGCGACAGCTCGCCTTCCGCCGCATCGGGAAACGCGGCCAGCAGCATGTCGGCGACGACCAGGCCGAGAACGCGGTCGCCGAGAAACTCGAAGCGCTCGTAATCGATGCCGGCATTGGCCCCACGGGCACTGGCATGCGTGAGCGCGCGCTGCAGGCGCTGGCGGTCGGCAAAGGCATGGCCCGTGCGTTCCACAAGCGCTTCGGCGAGCGCATCGGCGGTCAGGCGTTTTGCCGCTGCCATCCCTAATTGACGAAGTGGAACAGGCGCGACGCGCGCATCAGCGACGGCCATTTCCAGATTTCGAGTGGGCTTGCCTTGCCGGCGATCGAGAAGAAAACGAGATTGGCGCGGCCAACCAGGTTTTCCGCCGGAACATAGCCGACCGTGAAACGACTGTCGGCGGAGTTGTCCCGGTTGTCGCCCATCATGAAATAATGGCCGGGCGGCACGTCGAATTCGCGGGTGTTGTCGCCGATCGAATTCGGCGACAGGTCCAGCGTGTCGTAGCTGACACCATTAGGCAGGGTCTCACGATAGACGTCGATCGGATAATCCTTTTCCGTGACGTCGGGATTATCGATCTGGCCGGTCTTCACACGCGGCACGCCCACGCCATTGATGAACAACTGGCCGTCCTTCATCTGGATCTTGTCGCCGGGCAGGCCGACCACGCGCTTGATGTAGTCAACGGAAGGGTCCGGCGGGAACTTGAACACCACGACATCGCCGCGCTTGGGCTCGGAGCCCCAGATGCGGCCAGAAAAAATATCGGGGCCGAAAGGCAGCGAATAGCGCGAGTAGCCGTAGGACCACTTGGTGACGAACAGATAGTCGCCTTCCAGGAGCGTCGGCCGCATCGATCCCGATGGGATCGAAAAGGGCTGGAACAAGAGCGTGCGGATGACCAGGGCGAGCAAAAGCGCCTGGACGACGACGCTGACGGTTTCGCCAAGCCCGCCGGATTTCTTCTGGGATTTATCAGCCACGCTCATGTCGTCCTCGATTGTGCGTTGGATGGTATAGAGTCTCGGCGCGCGCTGGGCAACGTCAATGCCGGTCGTCAGAGGCAATCAATGTGGCGCTTCTTCGACGGGCAACGCTTCGATGATCACAAAGGCTTGAGCGAGCGGGAAATCATCCGTGATGGTGAGGTGGATCGCCGCGCGATGTCCCCGAGGCAGGATCTTTTCCAGCCGCGCCAGTGCGCCGCCAGTCAGCGCCATCGTCGGCGCCCCGCTTGGCAGGTTGACGACACCCATGTCGCGCCAGAAGACGCCTTGCGCCAGACCCGTTCCCAAGGCCTTGGCGCAAGCCTCCTTGGCAGCGAAGCGCTTGGCGTAGGAGGCCGCGCGGGCGCGCCGGTTTTCCGAACGCGCCTGTTCGACCTCGGTGTAGATTCTCTGGATGAGGCGCTGGCCGTGGCGCTCCAGCGACTTCTCGATGCGCCTGATATCGATCAGGTCACTGCCGATGCCAATGATCATCGTGCGGCGGAGCCGATGCTTCCCGTGGGATGGGACGATTGGCCATGACGGCGTGCGCGCTCGGCAAGGCGCTTGCGACGCTGTTCGCGGAAAGCGTTCATGCCCCAGCGCGTGATGCCGTAGAACAAGAGGCCAAACACCAGCCCGAGCGGCACGGCGCCGATCAGCATTGGTTCCAGCACGGGGTGCCACAGCTTCGCAAACGAAAGCGTATGCATCATGTCGCCCAGTTGCGCAGGCGGTCCGTGCCTGGGCAGACGCTCATGCAGGATCAGCTTGCCGGTTTCCCAGGACGCGCCCCACAACAGGGGAAAGGTCAACGGATTGCCGAAGAAAACCGCGCCGAGGGCGGCTGCCACCAGATTGCCGGCGATCAGCCAGCACACGATAGCGGCAATGGCGAAATGGAAGCCCACCGGGAAAAACGATGCAAAGACGCCGGCGGCGACCCCGGCCGCCACAGCGTGCGGCGTGGCCTTCAGCCGCAGGATGCGCTTGGAGAAATACTGGAGCGAGCGTGAAAACGAGCGGCGCGGCCACAGATAGGTACGCACCCGCTCGAGAAGACCATCCGGCTTGCGGCGACGAAAAAGCACTCTTTCCTATTCCCGATAACGTACAGCTTACATACCGGCTGCTTCCAGCCCGGCTTCGACCGCCATATCTTGCGCTTTGCGGCCGCCTAAAGGCAATCGCGACTTTGATATAGCCATGCGCACCCCCGACAACAACCGAATGCCATCTGAACTGCGGCCATACAGCCTATAATCCTGGTAAGGTTCGCGTCCTCCAACACCGGACAATCACGGCGAATTTGAGAAGGGCGTCGGCTTTTTGTCGCAGCCCAATGCTTGCGATCCTACCGCAGGTATTCGCTGACCTCGACAAGGTTGCCGTCGGGGTCGCGGAAATAGACCGACATCATCGGGCCGCGGGCGCCGGTGCGTTCGACCGGCCCCAGTTCCACCACCACATTGTTTGCCTCGAGACTGGCGATGACTTCGCCGAGCGGGCGATCGGTGATCAGGCAGAAATCGCCGGATCCGGCCGTCGGCAACCTAGCCTTCGGTTCGAAAGTGCGACCGATCTCGTGGACATTGATCTTCTGGTTGCCAAAAGCCAGCGCTGTCGGCTGGCCCGGCGTATCGATGCGCTCAAAACCCAGCACGCGCTGATAAAAGGCGCAGGTCGCGTCGAGCGACGCCACCGTCAACACGAAATGATCGATCCCAACGATCATCGCCGATCTGTTTTCATCCATGTCATCCTCCCAAAACCGCTGCACATCTTTGGGCGACATGCACCGTTTGTTTTCATGCATGTCGTCCTTCCCAAAACCGCTGCACACTTTGGGCGACATGCACGGTCAGATGTTGCGGCTGCCGGGCTTGACTGCCGGTATGGCGGCAAGCTCCGGCGGCAGCCGGTCCGCGGGATAGGCCGGGACCTCATACTCGGCCAACGCGATCAGCGGCACGCCGACATGGGTCTTGCCGGCCGAACGGTCGATGATGCAGGCGGCGGCGACCACTTCGGCGCCAAGCTCGCGCAAGCAGTCGATGGTTTCGCGGATCGACAGGCCGGTGGTGACGATGTCCTCGACAATGACGACACGCGCGCCGCGCGCGATCTCGAAGCGACGCAAGCGGAACTCGCCCCCTTCCCGCTCGACCCAGATCGCCGGCACGCCGAGATGGCGCGAGGTCTCGTAGGCCGGGATCAGGCCACCGATCGCCGGGCCGACGACATAGTCGATCTTGCCCGGCACCGCCGCGCGGATCTTTGTCGCCAGCGCCTTGCACAGCCGCTCGGTCTTGTCGGCGTGCATGAACACGCGCGCCTTCTGCAGGAAAACCGGGCTGCGCAAGCCGGACGTCAAGATGAAATGCCCCTCCAGAACAGCACCCGCCTCGCGGAAAATGCCCAGCACTTCATCGGTGTTCATTGTTCGCTCCAGTGAGTAGTGAGTAGTCAGTAGTCAATAGTCATTAGTCAGTAGTCAGTAGTCAGTAGTCATTAGTGAGTAGATGGTAGAGGGTAGAGGGTAGAGGGCAGAGCACCTCCTTCACCATTCACTACTCACTACTCACTATCACCCATTCACACGCCGTGCATCGCTGACGCTCGAATTGTCCTTGAGCTGCGACAGCAGCCGGTTGAGATGCTTCAGATCCCAGACCTCGAGATCGATCAGCATTTCGGTGAAGTCGGGCGCCGTGCGCACCATCGACAGCGTATGGATGTTGGCGTCGTTGGAAGCAACGACCTGGGCGATGTCGGCGAGCGATCCCGGCGCGTTGATAGCGGTGACCGAGACGCGTGCGGGAAACCGCTCCTTGGTGCGTTCGTCAATGTCCCAGCGCACGTCGATCCAGCGCTCGGGCTGGTCGTCGAAGGCCTGCAGCGCCGGCGACTGGATCGGATAGATGGTAATGCCGGTGCCCGGCTGGACGATGCCGACGATGCGGTCGCCAGGCACGGCGCCTTCCGGCGCGAAACGCACCGGTAGATCGCCGCGCACGCCGCGGATCGGAACTGCGCCGTCGCGCGGCTGGTCCTTGTCCTTGCGCGCGGCGCGGCCCGGTATCTGGAACAGCATGCCGGCGGCGTTGCGGATCTTCGACCAACCCTCCTCGCGCTGTTTGGGCGCTGCCGGCGTGACACGCTCGTCCTTGTAGTCGGGGAACACCGCCTTCATGACGTCGGTCGAGGCCAGTTCGCCGCGACCGACCGAGGCCAGGACATCCTCGATGTCCTTGCGTGCCAGCCTGTGCAGCACCGGCTTCAGGCTATCCTTGGTGAAAGTCTTGCCGGCCCGTTCGAAGGCCCGCTCCAGAATGCGCGCGCCAAGGCCCGAATACTGCTTGCGGATGGCATTCTTGGTGGCCCGGCGGATGGCGGCACGCGCCTTGCCGGTGACGACGACGGATTCCCAGGCGGCGGGGGGCACCTGCGCCTTGGAGCGGATGATCTCGACCTCGTCGCCATTCTTCAGTTCCGTCATCAGCGGCATGATGCGGCCGTTGACCTTGGCACCGACGCAAGTGTCGCCGACATCGGTGTGCACCGCGTAGGCGAAATCGATGGGCGTGGCGCCGCGCGGCAACGCAATCAGCATGCCCTTCGGCGTGAAACAGAACACCTGGTCCTGGAACAGCTCCAGCTTGGTGTTTTCGAGGAAATCCTCGGGATTGTCGCCTTCGGCGAGTTGCTCGATGGTGCGCCGCAGCCAGGCATAGGCGTTGGTTTCCTTCGAGATCGCGGGAGCGGCACCGTTCACCTTGCCGCCGGTATCCTTGTAGATGGAATGGGCGGCGACGCCGTATTCGGCGATCTTGTTCATCTCGCGGGTGCGGATCTGCAGTTCGACACGCTGGCGCGAAGGGCCGACGATGGTGGTGTGGATCGAGCGGTAGTCGTTCTGCTTCGGCGTCGAGATGTAATCCTTGAAGCGGCCGGGAACCATCGACCATGTGGTGTGGATGGCGCCGAGCGCGCGATAGCAATCCTCAACCGTATCGACGACGACGCGGAAGCCGAAAATGTCGGACAGTTGCTCGAAGGACAGGGCCTTGGCCTCCATCTTGCGGAACACCGACCACGGCTTTTTCTGGCGGCTTTTGACGCCAGCATTGATCGCATGCTTCTCGAACAGCGTAGACAGCGCCTTTTCAATGTCGGTCAGCACGCCCTTGTTGCGCTCGAAGATCTCGGCAAGCCGTGCGGTGACGGCGCGATAGGCTTCCGGATTGATGAAGCGGAAGGCGATCTCTTCCAACTCCTCGCGCATGCCTTGCATGCCCATGCGCCCGGCCAGCGGCGCATAGATGTCCATGGTCTCCTCGGCGATGCGCAGGCGCTTGGCCTCCGGCATATGGTCGAGGGTGCGCATGTTGTGCAGGCGGTCGGCGAGCTTGACCAGAAGCACGCGGACATCCTCCGAGATGGCCAGCAGCAGCTTGCGCAGGTTTTCCGCCTGCTCGGCCTTCTTCGACACCAGGTCCAGCTTCTTAAGCTTGGTCAGGCCCTCGACCAGCTTGCCCATTTCCGGGCCGAACAGATCGTCGATCTCGGCCCGCGTCGCCGTGGTGTCCTCGATGGTGTCATGCAGCAGGGCGACCGCGATGGTCGCCTCGTCCATGTGCATTTCGGTGAGGATCGCCGCGACTTCGAGCGGATGCGAAAAATAGGGATCGCCGGAAGCGCGCTTCTGGTGGCCATGCTTCTGCATGGCATAGACGTAAGCCTTGTTGAGCAATGCCTCGTTGACGTCAGGCTTGTAGCGCTGAACGCGCTCGACAAGCTCATACTGACGCATCATGGGCGGAATCTCTCGGCGATGAAATGAATCATGCGCCGCACTGCTGTACGGCGCATGTCATAGATAACCACGAAACTGCCAGGACGGAAGTGCGGAAGATTATTCCAGCACCCCCCGGAACAGAAGCTCGCTCTTAGTAGTCGTCGCTCTTTTCCGGCGGCACCAGACCCTCGATGCCGGCCAGCAGGTCTTCCTCGGTCATCCGGTCGAACGTGACATTCTCCTCGGCGTCGTCGGTGTCGGCGGCCGCAACGGCACCGCCGGTCTGGTCGGCGATCACTTCGCCATCGGCCTCGGGCTCATCGACCTCGACATGCTTCTGCAGCGAGTGGATCAGATCTTCCTTGAGATCGTCGGGCGACAGCGTCTCATCGGCGATCTCGCGCAAGGCGATGACCGGGTTCTTGTCGTTGTCGCGCGGCACGGTGATCTGCGCGCCCTGGCTGATCTGGCGAGCGCGGTGGCCGGCAAGCAGCACCAGCTCGAAGCGGTTGTCGACCTTGTCGATGCAATCTTCAACGGTTACGCGGGCCATGGATTGCCCCTTTCATGCCTGGATTTGACGGAAAACAGGCGCGGTCCATAACCCGAACGCCGCCGAAATACAAGCTTCTTGGCAATGGCGGCGCTATTGGGCGCTCAATCCCCTGTTTAGACATTGGATTTGGCAAAGTCGGGGGATTTGGCAAAGTCGGGCCGCCCCCTTCGTTCGGCGATCACAATTGCTTGCAGTGGCCCATCACGCCTTGGATTGCCACCAAACTGGCGTTATCTCGGATGGACAAGGTCAGCCGGTTTATTATGAGCCTGACCGATAGTCGCTACCGCATTTCGTTTAGACGGCCCGCATTTTCGAAAAGGAATATTTTCCATGTTCGACCCTCGTGAAAAAATCGCCCTGTTCATCGACGGTGCCAATCTCTACGCCACGTCGCGGGCGCTCGGCTTCGACATCGACTATCGCAAGCTCTTGTCGAGCTTCCAGAAGCGCGGCTATCTCCTGCGCGCCTATTATTACACGGCGCTGGTGGAGGATCAGGAATACTCGTCGATCCGCCCCTTGATCGACTGGCTCGACTATAACGGCTTCAAGGTGGTCACCAAACCCGCCAAGGAATTCACCGACTCGACCGGCCGCCGCAAGATCAAGGGCAATATGGACATCGAGCTCACGGTCGACGCGCTGGAGCTCGCCGATGTCGTCGACCACTATGTCATCTTTTCCGGCGACGGCGACTTCCGCACGCTGGTCGAGGCGCTGCAGCGGCGTGGCCGCAAGGTGTCGATCGTCTCGACCATGGCCTCGCAGCCGCCGATGATATCGGACGACCTGCGCCGCCAGGCCGACCATTTCATCGACCTGGTGACGCTGAAGAACGAGGTCGGACGCGATCCCTCGGAGAGGCCCGTGCGCCGGCCCGAGCCGGCCGAAGTCGACGAGGACGACTACTGAGGCCGGTCGCCTTGACGGCCCTTTCCGCTTCCGAGCCGGACCGCGACTGCCCGCTCTGTCCACGGCTGCACGACTTCATCGCCGAATGGCGGCAGCGCGAGCCGTCCTGGTTCAACGCGCCGGTACCGACTTTCTTGCCGCCGGAAGGTGACGCCGCGGTTCGATTGCTGATCGTCGGGCTGGCGCCCGGCCTGCGCGGCGCCAACCGCACCGGGCGTCCCTTCACCGGCGACTATGCCGGCGACCTGCTCTACTCGACGCTGATCGCGCACGGTTTTGCACGTGGCGAGTTCAAGGCGCGGCCCGATGACGGTCTGGAGCTTGTCGGCACGGCGATCACCAATGCGGTGCGCTGCGTGCCGCCGGAGAACAAACCCGTGGGCGCCGAGATCGCCACTTGCCGGACGTTCCTGGTGCCGACGATCGCCCGCTTCCCCAATTTGCGCGCCGTGCTCGCACTGGGATCGATCGCCCACCAGTCGACGGTCCGCGCGCTGGGCGGGCGTGTCGCCGCCTACCCTTTCAAGCATGGCGGACAATTGCCGGCCGGCGGCATCACGCTGTTTTCCAGCTATCACTGCTCTCGGTACAACACCAATACGGGTGTGTTGACGGAAGCGATGTTCGTCAGGGTGTTCAGCGAGATCGCGGAATTCCTGGAGAATTGAGGTCACCGTGGGGCCGCAGGTCTTCGGCACCGACTCACACCGGCAGCAGGGCATCCGGTTTCACGTCGCCGATCGAGGCATAGGTATGTGTCTCCTTCACTCCGGGAAGCGGCAGGATCACGCGCTTGAGAAAGTCCTGGTAGTCGGACATCTCGGCAATGCGCGCCTTCACCAGATAGTCGAAGCCACCGACGACCATATGGCATTCCAGAACCTCGGGCGCCTTGGCCACGGCTTCGGCGAAGCGGTCGAAGATATGCGGAGCCGTGTGATCGAGCCGCACCTCGATGAAGACAAGCGTGCCGCGGCCAATCTTTGCCGGATTGAGCACGGCCCTGACGGCGGTGATGAAACCATCGCGGAACAGGCGTTTCACCCGCTGGCTGGTGCCGGTCGGCGACAAGCCGACGCGCGCCGCCAGATCGAGCGTGGTGCGGCGTCCGTCTTCCTGCAGCAGCCGCAGCAGACTGCGATCGATAGCGTCGAGTTCGCCTGATTCAAGATTCACGTTCCAACTGGCCCATTTGCGCGAATTTCACTCAACTACCAGGAAATTAACATATTCAATCGCCGGTTTCCCCGCAATATCCTGCGCTTATGCCGCAACAGTCAAACTGTCCGGCGGTGATGTTTTATGGATGGCAGGCGTGGCGGAAAACACGGGAAAAGCGAGGCTGGCAATCATCGCCGGGCTGACCATGATCGGCATCTATGCCGTGCAATTCGTCGCCGCCCGCTTCAGCCTAAGGGAACATCTGACGGTGACCGACATGGCGACCCTGCGCTTTGCGGGTGCGGGTGCCGTCTTCCTGCCGATCATCTGGCGAAACGGCTTCCAACAGTTGAAGGCATTGGGTTGGCGGCGGGCCCTGACCTTGGCGGTGCTGGCCGGATTGCCTTATCCGCTGATCATCAATTGGGGCCTGATTTATGCGCCTGCCGTCCATGGCGCGGCACTCTGCCCTGCCTCGATCGTGTTCTTCTCGTTCCTGCTGTCGCTTTTCCTGGAACGCGCTTCGCAGCGGCGGACCATCGGCGTCGCCACCATCATCGCCGGGCTGTTGCTGTTCATCGCGCCGGCGCGCGCCGGCAGCCATGAGGTTCTCCTCGGCGATCTCTTGTTCATAGGATCGGGCCTGATGTTCTCCGCCTATGCAACTCTTGTGCGGCAATGGCGCATCGATCCGGTCACGGCCACCGCGGCCGTCGTTTTTCTATCGTGCCTGCCGTTGCCGTTTCTCACCCTTTTCGCGCCGAGCGGCCTCCATGCCGCGGCAGGCGCGGAAATCGCCGGCCAGGTCATCATCCAGGGCCTTCTTGCAGGTGCGGCCGCCATGTTCCTCTACACCTACATCGTCGGCCAGATCGGGTCGCAGGCGGCATCGCTGTTTATGCCGGGAGTGCCGATCGCCACGGTGATGGTCAGCATGGCCGTGCTTGGCGAAACCCCGACGACCGTCCAGTTCGCGGCGATCGCGATCATGGCCGCGGGGATGGGGTTTTCAGCGACCGCGGGGCGTTCTGCCCAGCAAGCCTGACGGCGACGCCACCCCAATCGTCATTGAGTTCAATGACATGGACGGGCTTATGAAGAAACAGATTCGGGCGCCCCAGTCGTTCAACACCTCAATGCGCGGATGCAAGCAGCGCCGCCAATCTCTCCTGCCCGCCCTGGAGAACGTTGAGGTCGACATCGCCCGCGATCCCGTCGATGCGGCCCCTGTTGTGATACTGCCAATAGACCCAGTCGTGGCGATCCGGCTCCACGAGCAGCGAGCGAAGCCAAAGCGGACGAGCCGCGATCTGCCCGGCATAGGCTGCCTCGGCCTCATCCGTCAGATAGACGATCGCCGGCTTGCCGAACGCGGCCTCGACAGGTCCGAGGAAGGCCTGGAGTTCGGCATTCAACTGTTCGGGCGACGGGCGCTGCGGACAATTGCCGCCGAACTCGACGTCGACGACCGGCGGCAGCAAGGGCTGATCGCGTGGCACGACCGAGATGAAATTCTTCGCCTGATCGGCGCCGGGCCGGCAGAAGGTGAAGAAGTGATAGGCGCCGACGGCAAGGCCGGCCGCGCGAGCCTCCCGCAGATTGCGATCAAAGGCATCATCAACATGATCGCCGCCCTCGGTCGCCTTGATGACGGCGAAGGCGACATCATCGGCGGCAACGCGCCGCCAGTCGATCTGGCCCTGATGATGGGAAACGTCGATGCCTCTGAGCGGATATTTGCCGCGGTCGGGAGAATAGGCGCGGAAGTAGAGGAAGCCGCCTCCGGCGACCAGAGCCGCGAGAACCAGGGTAACCGAACTCCAGAGGATGATCCGGTTCTTCAAGGCGATCCTCTTTGGTGGTTGCAGCCCCTTGCTGTCCGAAACTTGGAAGCCAACCCGGCTTTTATAGGGCTATCGCCCGATGTTTCTCACCCGCGCTCCTTCAAAAGCCGGCCCTTTTCACGCGACCAGTCGCGCTGCTTCTCGGTCTCGCGCTTGTCGTGCAGCTTCTTGCCGCGACCGACGGCAAGCAGCAGCTTGGCGCGGCCCTGGTCGTTGAAATAGATCTTCAGCGGCACCAGGGTCATGCCTTCGCGGTCGACACTCTGCGCCAGCTTTGCCATCTCGCGCTTGTTGAGCAGGAGTTTGCGGCGGCGCCTAGGCTCGTGGTTGAAGCGGTTGGCCTGCAAATATTCCGGCAGGTAGGAGTTGATCAGCCAGATCTCGCCGCCCTCGACCGAAGCGTAGCTGTCCTGGATATTGGCCTGGCCCTGGCGCAGCGACTTGACCTCGGTGCCGGTCAGCACAAGGCCAGTCTCGATCGTGTCGAGCACCTCATAGGAAAACCGCGCCTTGCGGTTTTCCGCAACGGTCTTGTTGTTGGGATCGGCTTTTCTGACTTGATTCATGATGCGGAGAGGTGGCGCCTCATCCCTAATTAATCAAGCCGGCGTGCTTCATGGCCGCATCGATCTTTTCAGCTGTCGAAGGCTCGACCGTAACCAATGGCGAACGCAGCACGTTCTCGACCTTGCCGAGCTTCGACAGCGCGTATTTGGCGCCGGAAACGCCGGGCTCGATGAAAATGGCCTTGTGCAGCGGCAACAGACGGTCCTGCAATTCCAGTGCCTTGGCGCTGTCGCCGGAGAGCGTCGCTTCCTGGAACTCGGCGCAGAGCCGCGGCGCGACATTGGACGTCACCGAGATGCAGCCGACACCGCCATGCGCGTTGAAGCCGAGCGCGGAGGCATCCTCGCCGGAAAGCTGGATGAAATCCTTGCCGCAAGTCATGCGCTGCTCGGAAACACGCTCGACCTTGCCGGTCGCATCCTTGACGCCGACGATGTTCTTGAAGTCATGCGCCAGCCGTCCCATCGTCTCCGGCATCATGTCGATGACCGAGCGCGGCGGGATGTTGTAGATGATGATCGGCAGCTTGGTCGCCCTGGCGACGGCGGCAAAGTGCTCGTAGAGCCCGCGCTGCGTCGGCTTGTTGTAATAGGGCGTGACGACCAAAGCGGCATCGGCGCCGGCCTTCTCGGCATATTGCACGAGCCCAACGGCCTCATCGGTGTTGTTGGAACCGGCGCCGGCGACGACAGGAGCGCGGCCCTTGGCCACCTCGATGCAGACCTTGACGACGTGGCGATGCTCGTCATGCGACAGCGTCGGCGACTCGCCCGTGGTGCCGACCGGGACCAGGCCCGCCGTGCCCTCGCCGAGCTGCCATTCGACAAACGCGCGAAAGGCTTTCTCGTCGAAACGCCCGCTCTTTTCGAACGGTGTCACGAGCGCAGTAAGCGAGCCTCTCAGCATATCGTCCAACTCCTTGGGACTTCTTTGTTTGTGCATGTCGTTGTCCCAAACCCGGTAACCACTTTTGGGCGACATGCATCGGTGTTTTGTCGATCGGTTTGTCGTGCGCGCCTTCTAGCCGAAAGCGAAGCGGCGCACCATAGTCTCGACATGGTTGCGCGGCAAGCATTGCCGTGGTGCCAGCAAGCGCAATTCGAACGGCCTCGATAAGCTTTTGTTTACGAGCCCTTCACGACCTAAGTTTAGGCTTCGAGGCATCTTCGCCTGCTGGTAAATGCCAGAGCAAGGAAAGACATAGATCATGCCGGCCAATCGGCCCCATTTCTTCGCGCTGCTTGGCGCCATTGCCGTGCTGGTGCCCGGCGTGGCGATCGGCGGCAGCGTCGATGTGCGGGTCACCTCGGCCATCCCCATGCCGGACGTGCAAACCCCCAACCTGCAAGACCCGAACCTGCAAGACCCGAACCTGCAAGACAAGGCGCAGCAGGATCCCTCTCCCAGCGTCGCCCTGCTGAAAAGCGGGCTGGATGCACTGGCGGCCGGCGATATTCCCCGCGCTCGCGGCGTGCGTGACGCCCTGCCCGCTCACGCACTCGACCAGCACATCCTGGCCTGGGCGATCGCGCTTTACGGCGGGGACAAGGTTCCGAGCGGCGATATCGCGGCCGCCGCGAAGATGCTGCCCAACTGGCCGGGCACGATTGCCCTGCGCAAGAACAGCGAGCGCGCTCTCTATCGCGAGAACCCCGCTCCCGACATCGTCGTCCGGGCGTTCGATGGCAGCCAGCCGCAGACATTCGAAGGCGTGATGGTTCTGGCCCGCGCCTATGTGGCATCCGGCGATACCAAGGCGGCGCGCTCGGTGCTGTCGCCGTTCTGGCGCACGGCAATCCTGGAAGCCAAGGACGAGACGGCGCTGATCAAGGAGTTCGGCGGCCTGATCCCCGCCGCCGACCATCGCTTTCGCATGGAGCGCATGTTTTATGCCGACCGGGTGAATTCCGCCCTGCGCGTCGCCGGCCTTGCCGGCGCCCAGCAGCTGGCGGACGCCTGGGCCGCCGCCGACAGGGGCGACAAGAACACGCCGAAACTGCTCAAGGCAGTGCCGGTGGCGCAGCGTTCGGCCGGTTATTTCTTCGCCCAGGCCGAATATTTGCGCAAGCAGGAGGATCTTGCCGGCGCCGCCGCCATTGTCATGAAGGCGCCGACGGACCGCGAGGCACTTGTCGATCCGGACGCCTGGTGGGTCGAGCGCCGGGTGCTGTCGCGTGAGTTGGTCGACCAGGGCGACATGAAGACGGCCTACCGGATCGTCGCCATGCATGCCGCCGAAAGTGCTGCCAATGCGGCGGAAGCCGAATTCCATGCCGGCTGGTATGCGTTGCGCGGCCTGAACGACCCCAAGCTCGCCGCAACGCATTTCACGCGCATCGCCGACCTTGCCCAGGGGCCGATGACCCTGTCGCGCGCCTATTACTGGCTCGGTCGTGCCGCGGAAGTCGGCGGCCCCGGCAATGCCAAGGATTATTTTGGGCGTGCGGCTGATTATGGCACGACATTTTACGGCCAGCTTGCCGCCGAACGTGTCGGCCGGCAGGCGCTGAACATCGTCTATCCGTCGCCAAGTGCGGCCGACCGGCAGAACTTTGCCGGCCGTGAAGCGGTGAGCGCCATCAAGCGCCTGCAGGAAGCAGGCTACGATCGCTATGCCGAAACGCTCTATCGCGATCTTGCCGGACAGTTGACCAGCCCCGGCGAACTGGCGCTGCTCGCTGTCCTTGCCGAGAAGCAGGACAACCATTTCATGGCGCTGAAGGTCGGCAAGATCGCCGGCGCGCGCGGCATCGATGTCGGTGCGCTGTCGCATCCGCTCGGCGTCATTCCCGATTCGGCCGACATTTCCGGTTCGGGCAAGGCGCTGGCTTATGCGATCGCCCGCCAGGAGAGCGAATTCAACGTCGGAGCCGTGTCGAGCGCAGGAGCACGCGGGCTGCTGCAGCTGATGCCGGGAACTGCCAAGCAATTGGCGAAGAAGGCCGGATTGCAATTTTCGCAGACACGCTTGACCACCGATGCCGGCTACAACGCCACGCTTGGCTCGGCCTTCCTCGGCGAACAGCTCGACCGCTTCAACGGCTCCTATGTGCTGACCTTCGCCGGCTACAATGCCGGTCCGACCCGCGCCAGCCAGTGGGTGGCGAAATACGGTGACCCACGCGGCAAGGATATCGATGCCGTGGTGGACTGGATCGAGCGGATTCCCTACACGGAAACAAGAAGTTACGTGCAGCGTGTGATGGAGAACTACGAGGTCTACAAGATGCGTATTTCCGGCAAATACGACATCGTTGGAGATCTGGTGAACGGACGGAGTTGAGGGCAAGCTCACCGACGCCGAAGCTGCCGATCTCCCCCCTTGCGGGGGAGATGCCTGGCAAGGCAGAGGGGGGTGCCGTCCCTCGGCCTATCAGTTAATTTGTTGACTCATTCCGAATTAGCCAGTCAAGATTGGCGATCCTTCACACCCCCCTCTGGCCTGCCGGCCATCTCCCCCGCAAGAGGGGAGATTGGCAGCTTCGGCGTCGCGCCTTCATTTGACCGCTCCTGCACTCATCTGTAGCAGTCGGAAACAAGCCGGCCAGGAGTCTTTTTCCGATGTCGAACCACGAAGGCTTTTCCGACTTCTTCTACGCCGCGCCCGATGGGCTGAGACTTCATGCGCGCGTCTATGGCGACGCAAATTCCGGACACTGGCCGGTCGTCTGCCTGCCTGGCCTGACCCGCAACGCGCGTGATTTTCACGAGCTGGCGCTGCGTCTGTCTACAGGACCCGATCCACGCAAGGTGGTTGCCTTCGACTATCGCGGACGCGGGCAGTCGGCCTACGATCCCGATCTCAGCCACTATAATGTCGGCACCGAGGCCGGCGACGTGCTTGCCGGGCTGGCAGCGCTCGGCATCGAGGAGGCCGCGTTCATCGGCACTTCGCGCGGCGGGCTGATCATTCATGGGCTCGGCGCCCTGCGGCCAGCCGCGCTGAAAGCCATTGTTCTCAATGACATCGGGCCCGTGATCGAGCCCGCCGGCCTCGCGCATATCCAGTCCTACCTCGAACGCACGCCGAAGCCGAAGACCGTCGCCGAGGTAACGGATGCGCAGCGCAGCGTCCACGGCAAGGATTTCCCCCTGCTCACCGACGCCGACTGGACCCGGATGGTAGGGGCGCTCTACCGCGAGACGGATCAAGGGCTGTTGCCGGATTTCGATCCGAAACTGGTCGACACGGTTGCCGGTCTCGACCTGTCTCAGCCATTGCCGGCGCTGTGGCCGCAGTTCGATGCGTTGGCGGCGATCCCCTTGCTCGCCATACGCGGCGCCAATTCAAGATTGCTGTCGGTGGACACGCTGCGGCGGATGCGAGAGCACCATCCGATGATGGATACGATCACGGCCGAGGGCCAGGGTCACGCCCCTTTCCTCGAAACAGGCAGCTTGCCCGACGACATCGTGGCTTTTCTCGCCTGTGCGGAAAGGCAGGAAGGCTCGAAGCAAGAAGCCTAGGATCAAATCTCGATACCAGGCTTCTATTCTTGTTCGACTAGCCTACTATTCTTGTTCGACTGATCTACCGGGATTTTGTATTTCTTCGAGCCGCATTGGGCTGAGATTTCTCGTCCCCCGGTTCGTTCTTCTTTTCCCGCTTCAGCGGCTTTTCCCGCTTAAGTGGCTTTTCCCCCTTAAGTATTTGGGGGGCAGGTGGTGCGCTGACCGAATTGCGGTCGCCCGCCCCGTTGCACCGAGGCGTCTCCAGCACGGTAACGCAGCCGTCGAGATCGTTGGTGGCGAGATGCGCGTAACGCATGGTCATCGACAGGGTCTGATGGCCGAGCCACATCTGCACGCGCCTGATGTCGATGCCGCCCTGGACAAGTCGCGAGGCGCAGGTGTGACGCAGGATGTGCGGCACGACCTGGTCGTCGGCGCCGAGTCCGACCTCGGCTTTCGCTTCGTTCCAGATGGCACGGAACTGTGCCTGGCTGAATTTGGTGAACGGGCCTTTCGGCCGACGGCCTTCGGCCGGAGGCAGCTTGATCACCTCCTTGACCCGCTCGGTCATCGGGATGGTGCGGCTGCGGCCGGATTTGGTGATCCAGAAGGAGACGCGATGCTCCTGGATGTCGTTCCAGATCAGCCCCAGCGCCTCGCCGAGACGGCAGCCGCTATCGACCAGGAAGACGGAAAGCCTGTAGGCATCCTCGCTGCGGCTCTTGATGGCGGCGAATAGCCGCGCCTCTTCGTCCCTTTCCAGGAAACGAATACGTCCCGCCCGCTCCTTCTGGCGGCGGAACTCGGGCAGGCTGTGGATATCCCCCATCTTGTAAGCCTTGCGCAGCAGTTTGCTGAGGGCAGCCATCTTTCGATTGATGGTTGCGTTGCTGTTGCCGCGCTGGCGCAAGGTACCGACAAGGTTGTCGAGGGTACTCTGGTCAAAGGCGCTGAAACGCTCCCCGAGGAGGATCTCGTCTATCTCGCCGATGAAGGAGCTGACATTGTATTTATGTCGCCCATCATCCCACAATATGTCCCGATAGGCTGAAAACAGCTCTCCAACCCTATGCGATTTTACTTCTCTGATCTTGTTGTATGTATAATTGAATTTCGAATTTTGAGAAGAAAAGACCGCAAAATGATCAGAGGGATATCCCTCTTGAATCGCCTCGTTTGTCATTGTTAACCACACCCCCCGGAAGTGGCCAGGAGACACCTAGCCTACTTGAGAGTGTCCTTTCAAGAGTTTTTGTCCGACAAAACGACTTCATCCGCGAATTGCGAATCCCACGAAATCGTTCCACAGACCCTGTTCAGCTACCGTTACCCCCCGTTCCTTCTGTTTCCCAAACCCCAGTCACGAAACAAAACAGCCCGGGCGTTGAAGCGCCCGGGCTGGATCTCACCTTTATGGTACCAGCCCTTAGAAGTCGCGCTGGAAGCGGAGCATACCGCCGAAGCCGTCGCTGCTGACGGCGCGATAGTCGCTGGTGGCCTTGTTGACGTAATCAACTTCGCCGATGATCGCGAAACCGGGCACGATATTGTAAGCGATA
Source organism: Mesorhizobium opportunistum WSM2075 (assembly GCF_000176035.2). NCBI lineage: Bacteria > Pseudomonadati > Pseudomonadota > Alphaproteobacteria > Hyphomicrobiales > Phyllobacteriaceae > Mesorhizobium > Mesorhizobium opportunistum. The sequence goes on from NC_015675.1 coordinate 5,441,203, forward strand.
TTCGCGGCGACGCCCAGGCTCTTGCCTTCATCATAGGAGACCTGCGCATTGAACGAGGTCTTCTCGTTGAACTTGTAGGTACCGCCGCCGAAGACGGCCCAGTTGCCTTCCCAGTTCTTGAAGGAATTGTGGATGACGTTGCTCTCCGAGCCGTAGTTGACCATGGCCCACAGCGACAGGGCGTCGGAGGCGTTCACGTCCACGCGAACCTTGCCGCCCCACTCTTCCCACACGCTGTCATAAACACCGGTCGCGCTGATCGAACCCCAGCCCTGCGTGTATTTCACGCCGCCGACGATGTGCGGAACATAGCTGTCGACCGTGTTGGCGCCGGCACCATCTTCGAGCGACACAACAGCCGAGAAGCCGTTGCCGGCATCGAAATAGTACTGGACCACGCCGGTATCGAAGTCGCCGCCATAACCGACGAGCGAGTCGTCGATGACGTTGCCGGCGTAGCCGCTGAACGTCACCCAGGCGGACTCGTCCTTACCAACGCGGAAACCGCCGAGCTGAATCCAAGCAAAGTTCAGAGAGACGCCCCTGCCGGCAGCGACAGCGTAGTTGCCGCCTTCACGCTGGGTTTCCCAGTTGAAGCGGGTTTCGGTGTAGGTCTTCAAGGTGCCGAGTTCGGTTTCCTGGCCGGTCCAGGTCTTCAGCGCGAAGCGGGCGTGCTTGTAGAAGGTATCGTTGAGCGAACCAGGATCCGAGCGATCGTTGACGTCCGTAAGGCCGTTAACGTCGCCAGCGCCGATGTCGTAGCGGATATAGCCGCCGATGCGCAGGCAGGTCTCGGTGCCGGGGATGTAGAAGTAGCCAGCGCCGTAGACGTCGCAAATCTTGACGTATTCAGCGGGTTCCGGCTCGGCGACGACGACGGCGTCGGCGGCGCGCGCACCGGAAACTGCGATCAGGGCCGCAGCGGAGCCGAGAAGAAGGCTCTTGATGTTCATTTTCTGACCTCCAGTCAGAATCGAACGAAATGACAGCTTTGACAAGCCGTGCTTTTTCCTTAAATCATTGTGTTTGCACAGGTTTTCTGGAAAATCTCTTGGATTTCACCAAGAATGCGAGTCTTCACCACAGACGTTTGTTGGCGAAAGCGTGCCCTGATCCCGATTTGAGATAGCGCTCGAATGAGACCGCCTTTGCTTGATTCGAGAAGGCGACATAGGTCACGATCCGCCATGGCAGAAACTTGGATGTGTGGCTGGATTTCCCGGCATTGTGCTCAGCAACTCGCCGCTTCAGGTCGGCAGTCACGCCAATATAGCGTTCGCCTCCCACAGCCATGCTTTCCAGTAGATATACATACCACACAAACCGCCCTCCCTAGCCAAGCAAGGGCATCTTGGCTCGTGACGAGTGGACTGCCAACCTTGTTTTTTACAAGGATTCTCAGAGACTTGCCGCCCTCCTTCGCCAAGGCTTCGGAGGGCATCCTGCTTCGGGGGAAGGTCTGGGCTTGTCCTGCGAAGCTCGAAGAGCGAAGCAGGATGGCGGAGAGGATGGGATTCGAACCCACGAGAAGCTTTTGACCTCTACTCCCTTAGCAGGGGAGCGCCTTCGACCACTCGGCCACCTCTCCGTTGCGCCGCAGATAAAGAAAAGCGCCGCCACAATCAACAAGCCCGCATCATTATATGGAAAAATAAGATGGCGCCGGAAATCGCGGGTTTCCCCCAGCTGCGGCGGTTCTGCGGCAAATCCCAGGCTGGCGACTCCAGGCCTTGCCATGATTCCGTCGGCCGATTGCCGGATTCGGCTGGAAACAAGCGGTTGCGGCGGGCCTGAAGGTTAACGAGAGCTTTCTGAGTGAGGCCAAATCGTGTCATTTGTGCAACAACGCTGGGGGATAGCAGCCGAACAGACCTTTCGCCGGTACGATCGTGGTTGAACGCCGCCGGCTCATGGGTAATGTCGAATTCGAAGGAGCGGCGCGGTGCGCATCTTTTTCGGTAGTGGGGATGGGGCAGGGAACGCTGTCCTTCAGCAAAGAATACCCAGACCCGTTTTTTAACTTTTGACTGGAGGTCAGAAAATGAACATCAAGAGCCTTCTTCTCGGCTCCGCTGCGGCCCTGATCGCAGTTTCCGGTGCGCGCGCCGCCGACGCCGTCGTCGTCGCCGAGCCGGAACCCGCTGAATACGTCAAGATCTGCGACGTCTACGGCGCTGGCTACTTCTACATCCCCGGCACCGAGACCTGCCTGCGCATCGGCGGCTATCTCCGCTACGACATCGGCGTTGGCGATCACGGTGCGTTCGGTGGCGCCCAGAACGTTCCGGACCACCTGAACGCTGGCGATACCAACGACACCTACTGGAAGAACGCCCGCTTCACGCTGAAGACCTGGACCGGCCAGGAAACCGAGCTCGGCACGTTGAAGACCTACACCGAAACCCGCTTCAACTTCGGCAACAACTACGGCGACTATTCCAACCAGGCTACGACCAACGACGACCGCAACAACTGGCAGGGTCGCAACAAGGGCGTTTCGCTGAACTTCGCCTGGATCCAGCTCGGTGGCCTGCGCGTCGGTAAGGACGAATCGGCTTTCGATACGTTCATCGGCTACGCCGGTAATGTCATCGAAGATACGATCGTCCCCTACGGCAATTTCGACACCAACGTCGTGCAGTACTACTTCGATGCCGGCAACGGCTTCTCGGCCGTGGTCTCGCTCGAAGAAGGCTCGGGCATCGATACGATCGACAGCTACGTTCCGCATGTCGTCGGCGGTCTGAAGTGGACCCAGGGTTGGGGCGCGCTCACCGGCGTCATTTCCTATGACAGCAACTATGAAGAAGTTGCCGGCAAGGTTCGTTTGGACGTCAACGTCAACGAAGCACTGGCGCTTTGGATCATGGCCGGCTACGGCACCGACGACAACCTCAGCGATCCTACTGTGGCGATCCCTGCTGGCGGCCGCGGCTTCTACAAGCAGTGGGGCGGCAACTGGGCAGTATGGGGCGGTGGCACCTACAAGTTCAACGAGAAGACCTCGTTCAACCTGCAGGCGTCCTATGACGACTGGAAGAACCTCGGCATCGCGGCGAACGTCGCCTACACCGTTGTTCCCGGCTTCACGGTCACGGCCGAAGTCGACTACCAGAACGTTGGCGGTGCTGACGACCTGTCGCAGGGCTGGGTTGGCGCGACCAAGAAGAGCAACGTCGCCGGCATCCTCCGCTTCCAGCGCGACTTCTAATCAATTTCGCCTTGTCGAAATCGAAACCCGGCGGGCAACCGCCGGGTTTTTTCGTCGGTCCGATTGCAACGATCGCAGAGCTCTGTTCGTCCTCGCTCGAGGGAAGCCCGCGTGAGTGACTGGGAAACCGCCTACTCTTCAGTCAGATCGCCCAAGGCATCTATCAACGGCCCAAGTCTGCTTTCGTAGCTTTTCCAACGCTTGACGGATGATTTGTAGATCGGTTGACGAACCTGCCAACGGCTGATCGTTCTGACGGGACCAGCCTTTTCGAAGAAGCGAAGACAGGCATCGTTCCACGCCAGACCAAGGTGCTCCACAAGACGGCGCGACTGCCCTTCCTGGTCAAAGATAAGGTCTTCGTAGCGATTCTCAAAAATGCGCCCAGGAAGAACCGCCTTCCAATGGCGCATAAGCCGATCATATTCGCGATAATAGAGCCCAAGCTGGGCAAGGTCCGAAGTATACTGATGCGCCTTGTTAAGGTTTGAGATGAAGCAAGAAAAACAATTGTCAATCGGATCGCGCCTGCAATGAACGATCCGGGCGTTTGGAAAAAGAAGGCCGATAAGGCCGATACTCTCGAAATTATGTGGCATCTTGTCGACGATGCGCGACGCTGCCGGCGCATAGAGATACAAGTCGGATAGATATTCTCTGGCGAGCGCCATGGATTGCTGTTTCGTCATGGACGCGACCGGCTGGCCGAATGCGCGTCCCGGCCGCAATTTGAGACCGTTGGCCACCGCGATTCGCGGCAGCTTGGTGAGTTCCCCCGCGCCGTGAACATCGGGATGGCTGGAGCAGATCTGCTCGGTCAGTGTTGTGCCCGAGCGCGGCATTCCCAGCACGAATACCGGTGTTTCGGATGGGTCGCCATATCCTGCCCTCGCCGCAAAGAACTCCGGATTGAACAGTTTGATCGTCGCATCGACCTTCCGACGATAGGATTCGATGTCAAAACTGTAACCCTTGTTCGCAGTGGCCCTGAGAAAATGATCCATGGCTTCGTCGTGACGACCAAGATCGTCCAGGATCTTGCCCGCGGCCATGTGAAGCTCATAGGGTTCTTCGGCCGGATTCGTCGTTTTTCCAAGTTCGTCCAGAATGGATTTGAGTTCGGGCGGCTCGGTGGAAAATTTTCGAACCGCCACAAGGGTCTTGTAGGATGAAGGCACGCTTATACGCCTGGCGATGTTCTCGTTCAGACAGACCGTGGCTTCGTCCATGCGCCCGAGGTCAACGAGAGCATTCGCAATGTCCATTCGGGCCACGGCGTTGTCCGGGTCTATCTCAAGCGCTTTCTGATAGAGCGGCAAAGCCATGTCCGCCTTGCTGGACGCCGCATAAGCGTCGCCAAGCCCGCGCAGTGCCTCCACAAAATCCGGCTTCAGCTCGCAAGCGCGTTGCAAATGACGAGCCGCGAGCGGGTAGTCGCCGATCTTTAGACAGGCTTCGCCCAGACTGAGCTGATAGTGTGGATTGTTGGGCTCCCTCGCTGCCGCGCGCGCGAAATACTTGATCGCCAACTCGTCATCGAAACCGAGCCCTAGTGTGCCGAGAATGTAGAGGGCAAGCGCGTGGTCGGGCGAGCGCGCCAGGACACGGTGGCAAAGCTCTTCGGCCTCCGGAAAGCGCTTGGCCTTTTGAAGTTCCAATGCCTGTTTCAGCAACATATCGTCGGTCGGCCCACGCGAAGCTCCATGCTTCGGTGGTTGGGGCAAAGATCCGATCTTTTGCGCTGGCTGCTTCTTGAGATGTTTGGACCAGGCGGGCGGCAATCGCGAGTTCATCGTTCCTCGCTAGCAAAAACCGCCCGCGGAAGCCAGCACAGGATAAACCGTCGAGCTGATGCGGGAACACCCGCTGGCGTGCCAATCCTGGCAGCGGTCCGGTGGAGGCTGGCCGGATCAGGACTCGGCCAGATCATCCAGGGCTTCGATCAGTGGCTCGATCGCGCTGCCATAGTTCTTCCAGCGACTGACGGACGAGGTGTATATCGGTTGCCGAACCTGCCAACGGCTGAACGTGTTCACCGCACCGCCCTTGTCGAAGAATCGCAAGCAGGCATCGTCCCAGGGCAGACCCAGATGGTCTATCAAGCGGCGCGATTGCCCTTCCTGGTCGGAGACCATGTCCTCATAGCGGTTCTGCAGGATTTGCCCCGGAAAAACTTCGTCCCAATGACGCATGAGCCGGTCGTACTCACGATAGTACAGTCCGAGCGTGCGGAGATCGGCTGTATAGGTGTTGTCCTCGTTGAAACCCAGGAAATAGCACGAGAGGCAATTGTCGATAGCATCACGACGGCAGTGAACGATGCGCGCCTTGGGGAAAAGGAGCCTTATAAGGCCGATAAGCTCAAAATTATGGGGCAATTTGTCGATGATTCGTCGAGCATCCGGCGATCGTTGCCTGATGTGGGCCAGATATTCTTCGGCCAGGGACTTCGACTGATCGACCGTCATGTTCAGGATCGATCTGCGCAGTTCTTCGGACGAGCGCGTTTTCGGCGCAAGCCTGTTGGTGATGCGCCGGAGCTTTGTCAGCTCACCGGCGCCGTGGACATCGGGATGGCTCGCGCAGATCTGCTCGGTCAAAGTGGTGCCCGAACGCGGCATGCCAAGCACGAAGACAGGCACTTCCGAAGCGCTTCCATGCCCTGCCCTGGCGGCCAACATCCCAGGGCTGAACAATTCGATCATGAAATCGATGCTGCGGCGGTAGGCCTCCATGTCAAAGCGGCGGGCCGAGCGTTTTGCCTCACGGAAATGGTCCATCGCCTCGTCATGGCGCCTGATATCGTTGAGCACCTTGCCCGCCGCATAATGGAGCTTCTTGACGCTGTTCTCATCAAGCGCCGGATTTTTCAGCTCAGCCAGAATGGATTTGAATTCTGCCGGCTCGTCCGTGAATTTCCGGATGCTGACCAGGCCGTTGTAAGCAGACGCAATATCCTGGCGATGGCCGATCGCCTCCTTCATATAATCTGTCGCCTCCTCCATCCGGCCAAGACTGACCAGCGCATTGGCCAACCCCATTCGGATGGCGGAATGGCCGCTGTCGATTTCGAGCGCTTTCTCATAGCGTGGCACTGCCATATCGGCCTTGCCGAATTCGGTGTAGGCGCGGCCCAATGCGCAAAGCGCCTCGACCCAATCAGCCTTCAGTTCGCAAGCCAACTCAAAATGCCTGATTGCGTCCGAATGCTCGCCGACCTTCAAATGGGCTTCACCTAACGTCAGCTGATAATGCGGATTTCGAGGTGCTTCGTTGACCGCACGCTCGAAGCATCGAATGGCCATCTCGTCGTCCAGACCGAGCGCGAAGGTTCCCAGTATGTACAAGGCAAGAGGATGCCGCGGGCTATGGGCCAGGACGCGCTGACACAGTGCCTCGGCCTCAAGCAACCGGTTTGCTTGATGAAGCTCTACCGCCTGCCTGAGCAGCGCGTCGTCGGCCTGTGCCCGCGATAGCTGGTTCGCCTTTGGCTGTGCGATTTTCGGGTGCGGGATTTTCGAGCCGGACGGAGCTTTCAGGTGCTTGGACCAAGCGGGCGGCAGACGATTGTTCATCTTGCCTCGCTAGCAAAAACAGTCGCAAGAATCCAGCACGACAACCTGGGCCTGCACAGCTTGCGCCAACCATCCGCTCACGCTAGCAAGAAGTTCCCCTTCCATGCGAGCTTCCGTCATGCGCCAGCGCCCTCCCCTCACACCGCTCATCGCAGCGCTTCCTTCGACTGTGCCGTTTGTCGGCCCCGAAGCGCAGGAGCGCGAGCGCGGGCGGGCTTTCCGTGCCCGCATCGGCGCCAATGAGAGCAGTTTTGGGCCGTCGCCGCGTGTCATAGCCCGCATGGCCGAAATCGCCCGCGACATGTGGATGTATTGCGACCCGGACAATTACGATCTCAAGGTTGCAGTCGCCGCGCATCACGACGTGGCGGTCGAGAATGTCGTTGTCGGCGAAGGCATAGACGGCCTGCTCAGCCTGGTGGCGCGCATGTATGTGGCGCCAGGCGATGCGGTGGTCACCTCGCTCGGCGCCTATCCGACCTTCAACTTCCATGTCGCCGGCGTTGGCGGGCGGCTGGTGACCGTCCCTTACGAGAACGACCACGAAAGCCTGGGCGGCCTGCTTTCGGCTGTCGTCAAGGAAAGGGCGCCGCTGGTCTATCTGTCCAACCCGGACAATCCGATGGGCACCTGGTGGGAGGCGGGCGAAATCATCCGCTTCATCGAGGCGCTGCCTGAAACCACCATGCTGGTGCTCGACGAGGCCTATGGCGAATTGGGGCCGGCATCGGCCCTGCCGCCGATCGATATTTCCCGGCCGAACGTCATCCGCATGCGCACCTTTTCAAAGGCTTACGGGCTCGCCGGAATACGTTGCGGCTATGCGGTGGCGGAGACGCAAGTGATCCGCGACTTCGAAAAGATCCGTAACCATTACGGTGTCAGCCGCATGGCGCAGATCGCCGGTGTCGAGGCGCTTGCCGACCAGGCCTATCTCGAGACAGTGGTGGCGCGGGTGGCTGCCGGGCGCCGGCGCATCACGGCGATCGCCGAACAGAGCGGGCTGAAGCCGTTGGCTTCGGCGACCAATTTCGTCACCATCGACTGTGGCCATGACGCCAATTTCGCGCTGAAAGTGCTGCAAGGGTTGTTGTCGCGCGACGTGTTCATCCGCAAGCCGATGGCGCCACGGCTGGACCGCTGCATCCGCGTCAGCGTCGGGCTCGACCACGAGCTCGACATTTTCGCCGAGGAGCTGCCCGGCGCATTGGCCGCGGCACGGGGGAATTAGGGCGGGTACCGGCGACATCCTGGACATTTGCGAAGGCCGAGGTGGCGGCCAATCTCCCTTGTGGCTACGCTATGCGCACATCTTCTGTGACTGGCGTGACTGATCGGGCTTCGGCTTGACTGCCACGTGGTTCCCCCAATCCGTCGCTGCTTCGCAGCGCCACCTTTCCCCCCTCCGGAGGGAAAGGAAGGGAGCGTTGCTGGACGCGCGTTGACGGCAAGAAGCTTGGCGCCTTTCCTCTACCCCGTCGATCGGGGGAGAGGTGGCTCGGCGAAGCCGAGACGGAGTGGGGGTCGACCAGCGCTACATTAGACAATGCATGCGCCAAGCTGCCATGCAAGCTATCGCCAAAGACCAGCCGCTTGGGAATGTGTCTTGGGCTGACGGGCTGGGTGCGCAACGAGCGCGACGGCTCGGTCACCGCGCTGATTGCCGGTGCCGATGCCGCGGTCGACCCCATGATAGAGCGGCTTTGGCAAGGGCCGCGGGGCGCGCTGGTCTCGGCGGTCGAGGTCGAGGAGGCGACGGACGACGCGCCGGCAGACTCAGGATTATCGCTTAGCGCCATTCCTCGCCCCCAAGGCAGCGGGGCGAGGAACAACGTATCCAGAGCACTTGAATTAATTGAACGTTCGTTTTATTAATGCCGCTTCAATGAGGCGACCATGGCGCGCACCACAGGATCCGATGGCGAAAAGACCGAGGCGGCTGTCCGCCAGGCAGCGGTCAGCCTGATTGCGCGCTATGGCTACGAGGCGATGTCCATGCGCCAGTTGGCGGCGGAAGTCGGCGTGCAGGCCGCCGCGCTCTACCGCTATTTCCCGACCAAGGAAGACCTGCTGTTCACGCTGATGCGCGAGCACATGGAAGGGCTTCGCGGGGCTTGGGAACAGGCCAGGCCAGTCGGCGCCGATCCAGCGGAACAGCTTGCGGCCTATGTGCGCAACCACATCGCTTTCCATATCGAGCGACGGCACGCCACGCATGTATCGAACATGGAATTGCGCAGCCTTTCGCCCGACAGGCTGACGCAGATTCTGCGCATGCGCACGGCCTATGAAAAGGAATTGCGCTCGATCCTGCGTGACGGCGCGGAGGCAGGCGCCTTCAGCGTCGATGACACCGGACTGACGGCGATGGCGCTGATCCAAATGATGACCGGTGTCATCGTCTGGTTTCGCCCGGGCGAGCGGCTGTCGATCGCTGAAGTGACGGCGACATATCTTTCGATGACAATGCGGCTGGTTGGCGCGACAACTACCGGGGAGGAACGGCATGTATACGAACACGCTCAGCTTCGGGCATGACGAAGACATCGAGGCGTTGCGCGACCTGGTGCGGCGCTTCGCCCAGGACAAGATCGCGCCGATCGCCGGCGACATCGATCGCCAGAACGAATTTCCGGCGCATCTGTGGCGCGAGTTCGGCGCGCTCGGCCTGCTCGGCATAACAGCCGATCCGGATTTCGGCGGCAGCGGCATGGGTTATCTCGCCCATGTGATCGCAGTGGAGGAGATTTCGCGCGCCTCGGCGTCGGTCGGCCTCTCCTACGGCGCTCATTCCAATCTTTGCGTCAACCAGATCAACCGCTGGGCAACGCCGGCGCAGAAGGAAAAATTCCTGCCGCCGCTGTGCTCGGGCGAGCGTGTCGGCGCGCTCGCCATGTCGGAATCCGGCGCAGGCTCCGACGTCGTCTCGCTCAAGCTGCGCGCCGAAAAGCGCAATGACCGCTATGTGCTCAACGGCACCAAGATGTGGATTACCAACGGCCCGGATGCCGAAACGCTGGTCGTCTATGCCAAGACCGATCCGGAGCGGAAATCGCGCGGCATCACCGCCTTCATCGTCGAGAAGGCGATGGCCGGGTTCTCCGTGGCGCAAAAGCTGGACAAGCTCGGCATGCGCGGCTCCAACACCGGCGAGCTCGTGTTCGAGGATGTCGAAGTGCCCTTCGACAATGTGCTGCACGAAGAAGGGCGCGGCGTCGAGGTGCTGATGTCGGGCCTCGACTATGAGCGTACCGTGCTCGCCGGCGGTCCGATCGGCCTGATGGCGGCATGCCTCGACGTGGCGATCCCCTATGTGCACGAGCGCAAGCAGTTCGGCCAGGCGATCGGCGAATTCCAGCTGGTGCAAGGCAAGTTGGCCGACATGTACACGACGATGAATGCCGCGCGCGCCTACGTCTATGCCGTCGCCGCCGCTTGCGATCGCGGCCAGACGACGCGCAAGGATGCCGCCGGCTGCGTGCTGTTCGCCGCCGAGAAGGCGACGCAGATGGCGCTCGATGCGCTGCAGCTGCTTGGCGGCAACGGCTATATCAACGACTATCCGACTGGGCGTCTGCTGCGCGATGCCAAGCTCTACGAGATCGGCGCCGGCACCAGCGAAATCCGCCGCTGGCTGATCGGCCGCGAGATCATGGCCGAGGGGGTGTAGCATGGCCGTTCTCCGAACCCAGATCTCCCCCTCCTCCGAGACCTTCCGTGCCAATGCCGAGCGCATGCGGGCGCTGGTCGCCGACATTGCGGAGAAGGCGGCTAGCGTCGAGCGCGGCGGCTCCGAGGAGGCCCGTGAACGCCACGTCTCGCGTGGCAAGCTGTTGCCGCGCGAGCGCCTCGCGCAATTGCTGGATTTCGGCTCGCCCTTCCTCGAGATCGGCCAGTTCGCGGCGTGGTCGATGTATGGCGAGGAGATTTCGGCGGCCGGCTTGATCGCCGGCGTCGGCCGCGTCGAAGGCACCGAGGTCATGGTCGTCGTCAACGATGCCACCGTGAAAGGCGGCACCTACTACCCGCTGACGGTGAAGAAGCATCTGCGCGCGCAGGAGATCGCGCTGCAGAACAATCTGCCTTGCGTCTATCTGGTCGACAGCGGCGGCGCCAACCTGCCCAACCAGGACGAGGTGTTTCCCGACCGGGAACATTTCGGCCGCATCTTCTACAACCAGGCCAACATGTCGGCGGCCGGCATTCCGCAGATAGCCTGCGTCATGGGTTCCTGCACGGCGGGCGGTGCCTATGTGCCGGCGATGTCGGACGAGACGATCATGGTGCGCAACCAGGCGACCATCTTCCTCGGCGGCCCGCCGCTGGTGAAGGCGGCCACCGGCGAGGACGTCAGTGCCGAAGATCTGGGCGGCGCGGACGTGCACACGCGGCTTTCCGGCGTCGCCGACCATTATGCGATGGACGACGAGCATGCCCTGGCCATTTGCCGGCGCATCGTCAAGAACCTGAATCGAAACAAGACTGTAAGCCTGACCTCTAGGAAAGCTCATCCGCCGCTTCATCCGGCGGATGAACTCTACGGCATCGTACCGACCGATCTGCGCCAGCCCTATGATGTGCGCGAGGTGATCGCGCGCATCGTCGACGGCTCCGAATTCGATGAGTTCAAACAGAATTACGGCACCACGCTTGTCACCGGCTTTGCCCATCTCCATGGCATGCCGGTCGGCATCATCGCCAACAATGGCGTGCTGTTTTCCGAGAGCGCGCTGAAGGGCGCGCACTTCATCGAGCTGTGCTGCCAGCGCGGGATACCCCTGGTTTTCCTGCAGAACATCACCGGCTTCATGGTCGGGCGAAAATACGAGGCCGGCGGCATCGCCAAGGACGGCGCCAAGCTGGTGATGGCGGTTGCCACCGCCAAGGTGCCGAAGGTGACCATGATCATCGGCGGCTCGTTCGGCGCCGGCAATTACGGCATGTGCGGTCGCGCCTATTCGCCACGCTTCCTGTGGATGTGGCCGAATGCCCGCATCTCGGTGATGGGCGGCGAACAGGCGGCAACGGTGCTTGCCATGGTCAAGCGCGAAGGCATCGAACGCAAGGGCGGCGAGTGGAGCGCCGAGGAGGAGGCGAAGTTCAAGAAGCCGATCCTGATGAAATACGAGCATGAGGGGCACCCGCTCTACTCGTCCGCGCGGCTCTGGGATGACGGCATCATCGACCCGGCAAAGACGCGCGAGGTGCTGGCGCTCAGCCTGTCCGCGGCACTCAATGCGGAGATCGAGGAAACCCGCTTCGGCGTGTTCAGGATGTGAGATGAACGATATCGGCGTGGTCATCCATCCCATCACGAAATTGCGAGCCTTCGCCGCAGAGCTAGTGATGGCAGGAAATATTCGCTATTGCTTGTGCTTGCGCTGCACTACGCAATGGGAATGGGCTAAAAATGAAACCGAAATACCTACAGAATGCATCCGCATCAATACTTTCAGTAATTCTTTTGCTCGCGGCATCCAGCGTGAGTATCGCCGTGTCGCTTTCGGGAAGCGAAGGAGACAAGCGTTTTCCGCCAACTCTGCCCTACACGCAGAAGGCACCATGCACCAAGGCTTACAAGGCCTATATTGCGGCGGGCGGCCATTCGGCCTACGCCACCACGCCTTATACACGGGTGAGATCGCTGTATATCATCTGCGGCGCAAAGCTGAACGCTCCCTCTCAGAAAGTGGCCGAGGATCTGGCGATGAAATCCTGCGAGGGTACGGTCGCCCGCCACAGGGTGACGACGGGCGGCGCCTGCGAGATCGCTGCTTCGAAATAGCCGGGCATCTGCCGAACCAGCGCCGCCCGAGGCAAAACCGGGAGGCTCCATGTTCGCCAAGATCCTGATCGCCAATCGGGGCGAGATCGCCTGCCGCGTCATCCGCACGGCGCGCAAGCTGGGCGTGCACACTGTTGCCGTCTATTCGGATGCCGACGCGAAGTCGCTGCATGTCGAGATGGCCGACGAGGCGGTGCATATCGGCTCCTCGCCGGTCGGCGAGAGCTATCTGCGCGGCGACCGGATCGTCGCGGCGGCCCTGGCCACAGGGGCACAGGCCATCCATCCCGGCTATGGTTTCCTGTCGGAAAACCCTGATTTCGTCGACCAGGTGGTGGCGGCAGGGCTCATCTTCATCGGCCCGTCGGCCGCCTCGATCCGTGCCATGGGGCTCAAGGACGCCGCCAAGCGGCTGATGGAGAAGGCCGGCGTTCCGGTCGTTCCGGGCTACCATGGCGAGGCACAGGAGATCGTGCTGCTCGCCTCCAAGGCACGCGAAATCGGCTATCCCGTGCTGATCAAGGCGCGCGCCGGCGGTGGTGGCAAGGGCATGCGCCGGGTCGAACATCCAGATGATTTCTCCGAGGCTCTATCCAGCGCCCGGCGCGAGGCAAAGGCCGCTTTCGGCGACGACCGCGTGCTGGTCGAGAAATATGTCGACAAGCCACGGCACATCGAAGTGCAGGTGTTCGGCGACAATTTCGGCAACGCCGTGCATCTTTACGAACGCGACTGCTCGGCGCAGCGCCGCCACCAGAAAGTGATCGAGGAAGCCCCTGCCCCCGGCATGACGCCGGCATTGCGCAAGGCCATGACCGACGCCGCTGTAAAGGCCGCCAAGGCGATCAGCTATTCCGGCGCCGGCACCATCGAATTCATCGTCGACGCCTCGCAAGGCCTGCAAGCCGACCGCTTCTGGTTCATGGAAATGAACACGCGCCTGCAGGTCGAGCATCCGGTCACCGAGATGGTCACGGGCACCGATCTGGTCGAATGGCAGCTGCGCGTCGCCAGCGGCGAAAAGCTGCCGAAGACGCAGAGCGAGATCGCGCTTGCCGGCCATGCTTTCGAAGCGCGCATCTATGCGGAGGATGCGGCCAAGGGATTCCTGCCGGCAACCGGCACGCTGCATCATCTGAAATTTCCTGAAGCAGCCGCCGAAGGGGCCACGATGCGTATCGAGACCGGCGTGCGAGCCGGCGATGCCATCTCGCCTTATTACGATCCGATGATCGCCAAGCTTGTCGTCCATGCGAAGGACAGGCAGGCAGCGCTGGAGGCGCTCCGTACGGCGTTGTCGCAAACCGAAATTGCCGGTTCCACCGTCAACACCGCCTTTCTTGCAGCTCTGGCGGCCGATCCGGATTTTTGCGCCGGAGACGTCGACACCGGCTTGATCGGCAGACATCAGGTCGTGCTGACCGAGGTCGCGCCGCCAAGCGGCGAAATCATCTCGGCAGCCGCCCTCGCCGCCTCCGGCGCGGCAGCATCGCCGCGTTCGGACGACCCATGGTCGTCGCTTGCCGGCTATGCGCATTTCCACGGCGTGGCGCGGCGTATGCGGCTGAAGTTCGGCGAGGACGACATTGTGGCAAAGGTTTCGGTGCGGCCGGACGGGCGCTTCCAGGTCGCGCTCGATGCACCCTATGACAGCACCAATGCGCATGATTTCCGCGCCGTTCCGCGCCTCGCCCGCTGGCCTGGCCACGTCACGGTGTTCGAAGGCGCCGTCGGCTATACATTCGCGGTGCCGGACCCCTTGGCCAGGAGCGATGACGCCGCTGCCGCCTCCGGCAGCCTGCGCGCGCCTATGCCGGGGCTGGTCAAGCTTGTGCGCGTGGCCAAGGGCGATGCGGTGATCAAGGGCCAGCCGCTGCTGATCCTCGAAGCGATGAAGATGGAGCACACCATCACCGCGCCGCATGACGGGCTGATCGCCGAGATCGCCACCGAAGGATCGCAGGTCACCGACGGTACCGTGCTGGTGCGGTTCGTGGAGGATGGTCGGGGCTAAGGCCCGGTTGCTGGATGACCGAAATAGCTATGTCGTCGGGACAGAGGGGGCGCCGTAGAGTGCCGACCAAACGAAAATGGCCGGGCAAACCCGGCCATTTCCAACAGCGAAATGATAGCGATTATTGCGCGATTGGCGCGTATTTGCCGTCATGCCACTGGTTGATGTCGTAGCTGGCATTCTTGAGGTCGCCCTTCTCGTCGAAGGTGACATCGCCGACAACGGTGCTGATCGGCGTGCCGTTCTTCAGGGCTTCGGCAACCTTGGCCGGATCGTCGCTGCCGGCGCGCTTGATGCCTTCGGCGAACGCCTGGACCACGGCGTATGAGAACAGCGTGAAGCCCTCGGGCACGAAACCGCCGGCCTTGATCTTCTCGACCGCTGCCTTGGCTTCCGGCTTTGCCTGCGGATCCGACGGGAACACGAACATGGTGCCCTCGCCGGCCGGGCCGGCAACCTGCCAGAATTCCGGCGAGGCAATGGAGTCCGGCATGATCAGCTGGAACTTCAGGTTCTGTTCGGCCGACTGACGCAGGATCAGGCCGGCTTCAGGATGATAGCCGCCGAAATAGACGACGTCGGCCTTCAGATCCTTGAGCTTGGTGACAAGGGCCGAATAGTCCTTCTCACCGGGATTGATGGCGTCATAGTAGACTTCCTTGAGGCCGCCGGTGTTCATGGTTGCCCTGACGGCGTCGGCAACGCCCTGACCATAGGCGCTCTTGTCGTGCAGGATGACGACGTTCTTGCCGGCATACTTCTTGGCGATCCATGGGCCAATGAAGGCGCCCTGCGCGTCGTCACGCGTATAGAGGCGCATGATCGTCGGCCAGCCGGCCTTGGCCGCGGCGTCTGTCAACACCGGGTTCGAGGAGGCCGGGCTCATCATCAGGAAGCCGGCTTCGGCATAGACGGCCGAGGCCGGAATGCTCGAGCCCGAGCAGGCATGGCCATCGATGAACTTGACGCCATTGGCCACGATGCGGTTGGCGACCGACACGGCCTGCTTGGGATCGCATTGGTCGTCCTCGATGTCGAGCTTGATCATCGAGCCGTTGACACCGCCCGCGGCGTTGATGGCATCGGCGGCGGCCTGTGCGCCCTGCTTGAACTGATCGCCGATGGTGGCGAGCTGACCGGTCATCGGGCCGACCACCGAAACGGTGATGTCGTCGGCGAACGCGACCGGCGCGCTCATCATCAGGCCGAAAATGGCCGCGCTCAAAATACTCATTTTTTTCATGGTGATACAACTCCTCCACTCACGCACGGCCGCCCGGCCGCGCTTCTTCCAGAGAGGCCGGACAATTTCATCCTTCATTGGGCCTGTCTAGGCGCATTGGCGCCGCTCGATTGGGCCTGGGGTCCCTCATCCACGCAAAAAAGCCACGCCAGCCTTGTTTCGGCTGGTCGTGGCTTTTCGCTCGTCGAGCTGTTCCGCAAGCGCCCCCGCACCCCGAGCCCAACGCGCCTTCCCTGTCTTCCCAAGGCCATGATCTCGGTCCGAAAACCGGATTCCCCGTTTCGGGATCATGGTCTTTCGCACGGCTTCAGCCTTCCTGGCCTGCCGCATTCTTGTCGTTGATGGCCTGTAGCCTGGCTGTCTGCGCAGCCTTGTCCCTGTCGTGGCCCGACCGTCTTCGCGGTCTTGGCCGGAGCGTCCCCGTCTGGTGGAACTCAGTGCATGGTCATCCATTCGCGGGCTTCGCGCAGCGCCTTGGCGATCTCGACCTTCGACATGGCCGCCGACAGTTCCGAGCGCAATTCCGCGGCGCGGGCCGAGCCCTTGATGGCGGCGATGTTGAACCATTTGTGGGCGGCGACGACGTCGGTCTCGCAATCGCGGCCGGTTGCATACATCATGCCCAGTTCGAAAAGGATGTCGGCCTGGGCAGTTGCCCCCATGGCGCCGAAACCTGCTTCAAGCATTTCAAAACGTGCCATTTTAGTCCCCTGTCTGGCTCCCGAGAGCTGCCTCCGTTTGTCTTGTCCGGGCCGCTCTTTCGATGCTTTCGAGAATGCCGCGCAGGCTTGAATCCGTCGTTAAATGGCGTGCTTAATTTGAGGAAAACAAAGCTAAAACAAGAGGTAAACACGAAAATTCGTTAAGGATACGAAGTCAGCAATTCGGCTGGTTTTCGCAAAATTTGACGAAAATTTTCAGAGTGGGAATCAACACTCCGCTAACCACGGGAGACGAAGCCAATCCGGCGATCGTTTCATTTTCTCACCGAAGACGCGCTTTCAGGCGCCTTCAAAATCGGAAACTCTTCCGCAACGGCACCGCTTTTGTTTTGATGGGAGCTGGATTAGCTTACGTTTGCGTAAGCGGCAGACCGGCGAGGCGGAGCATCCGGCCGCTATCCAAAGGGAGGAAGAACATGTTTCGAAAAGTGAGCCTGGCCCTTGCAGCCACATTGATCATGGCAGGCGCGGCGTGGGCCGATCCGATCGAGGGCAACTGGAAAACGCAGGCCGGCGACACCGCGGCCATATCCGGCGGCGGCTCGTTCTCCATCACGCTCAAATCCGGCAAATATGCCGGCAAGACCATCGGCTCGCTCAAGGCGGCCGGCGACAACAAGTACACCGGCAACATCACCGATCCTGCAAACGACAAGACCTATTCCGGCAAGGCGACGCTTTCGGGCACCTCGCTCAAGATGAGCGGCTGTGTGCTCGGCGGACTGATCTGCAAGAGCCAGACTTGGCACAAGCTCTGATCGTCTGCAGCCTTGCGACCTGACCACGGGGCCCTGACGGGCCCCGTTTTCGTTTCATCGACACGCCGGGCTCCGGCGCTCGATGGCTTGCTGTTGGCCGTCTTCAGCCCAGTCAAATCTCGTCAATCAATTTGAACCGCAGATGAACGCCGGTCTCAGAGCCGGTTCACAGGCGTCAGGGCATTCTCCTGGGTGTTGAAGGAGACACCACCGATGCTTGCTCGCCGCTTCACCATCGTCTGCCTGCTGATGAGCCTGTTTGGAATGTTCTTCGCCATCCTCGTCGCCGAAGCGGGCCGTCCGGCCCGCTCCTGGGACGAAGCCACGAGACTTTGCGGTCTCGCCTGCCCGACCAACCTTCGCCACTGAAACCAGAAAACCTCGAAAAGAAAAGCACAGACATCATGAACCGCGTCGCCGCCAACGCACTCAAAACCCTCCGGCTTCTGCCGCGGGCGGCGCTTATCCTGGTGCTCCTGGCCGCCCCGGTCCTGGCCGTGCCGATGATGCGCGCCGATACCGGCTCGACCATCGAGGCTCCGGCGCTGAGGAAGTCAGGTGTCGGCTTCGTGCTGCTGGTCAGCCTGCAGCGTGGGTGAAGAAAAAAGCGCGCTTTGGGCGCCTTCGACAGCGACACCCCTCCCAACCGCCCATCCAAGTCTCTATATTGAGCTATGGAAAAGCGAATCTACCCCCAGGCCATAGAATCAGTCGTCATGCCGGAGCCTTTTGGCCGGCAAAGCTTTGACAGGGCCGAGAAAGCCGTCGCGGCGCTGCAGGCGCTTTACGATCGCAATACCAAGTTCCTGCGCGACTCCTTCGCGGCATTGGCCGCCGGCGCCGACGGCAGCAAGCGCTACCGGGCCTTCTACCCCGAGATCGGCGTCACCACGAATTCGTTTACCCAGGTCGATTCGCGGCAGGCCTACGGCCATATGCCGACACCTGGCCATTTCGCCACCACGATTACCCAGCCGCAACTGTTCGAGAATTACCTGGTCGAGCAGCTTCGCCTGATCATGCGCAATCATGGCGTGTCGGTGACGGTCTCGGAATCGACCACGCCGATCCCGCTGCATTTCGCCTTCCTGGAAGGCACCTATGTCGACGGGGCCGCCGCCGAACGCATCAAGCGGCCGATCCGCGACCTGTTCGACGTTCCGGACCTGGACGGCACCGACGACCAGATCGCCAACGGCACGTTCGAAGTGGCCTTCGGCGAACCAAGGCCGCTGGCACCGTTCACGGCGCAACGCATCGACTATTCGCTGCACCGCATGACCCATTATACGGCCACCAGCCCGCAGCATTTCCAGAACTTCGTGCTGTTCACCAACTACCAGTTCTACATCGATGAGTTCGTCGCCCGTGCGCGCGGCCTGATGGAGAATGGCGGCGGTGGTTATATGGAATTCGTCGAGCCGGGCAATGTCGTGACACGCGCCGGCGCCGGTACGGCAAGCGAGGGCACCCCGCCCGCCCGCCTGCCGCAAATGCCTGCCTACCACCTGAAGAAGCCGAACCATGGCGGCATCACCATGGTCAATATCGGAGTTGGGCCTTCCAACGCCAAGACGATCACCGACCATATCGCGGTGCTGAGGCCGCATGCCTGGGTGATGCTTGGCCACTGCGCCGGGCTGCGCAACACGCAGGCGCTGGGCGACTATGTGCTGGCGCACGCCTATGTGCGCGAGGACCACGTCCTCGACGACGATCTGCCGGTCTGGGTGCCGATCCCGCCGCTGGCCGAGATCCAGGTCGCGCTGCAGGAAGCGGTTGCCGAAGTCACGGGCCTGTCGGGCTACGATCTGAAGCGCATCATGCGCACCGGCACGGTCGCCACCATCGACAACCGCAACTGGGAACTGCGCGACCAGCGCGGACCGGTGCAGCGCCTGTCGCAATCGCGCGCCATCGCACTCGACATGGAATCGGCGACGATCGCGGCCAATGGTTTCCGCTTCCGCGTGCCGTACGGCACGCTGCTGTGCGTTTCCGACAAGCCGCTGCACGGCGAGTTGAAGCTACCCGGCATGGCGACCGAGTTCTACAAGCGCCAGGTGGCGCAGCACCTGACCATCGGCATCAGGGCAATGGAAAAGCTGGCGGAAATGCCGATGGAGCGGCTGCATTCGCGCAAGCTCAGAAGCTTTTCGGAGACCGCGTTCCAGTAGGTGGTCTCGAAGTCCCGGCGAGGCAATTCTTCGTCTTGCTCAGGCCGCAATTTGATCGATAAGCAGATCGAACGGATCGTCAGGCGACACTCGACAGACACGGCCTCAATGACAACAGGCGGCGCGCGCTCGAATATGATAGCTGGGGTGGCATTCCTGGCGATGACGGCATTGTCGCTCGCCTTGTTGGCCGGATTCCTCGGCACGCTGCATCCGGCCTTCGATTCCTTCTCGCATTTTCGCCTTCACCTGTGCCTGCTGATCGCGCTTCTGGCGTTGCCGCTGCTTGCCAGCTCGTTTCGGCTGCAAGCGGCCGTGGCGCTGCTCTTTGCGATCGCCAGCGTCGCCACGACGATGAGTACGCTGCCGCGCCTTTGGCCTGTGCAAGCGGTCGCCAAGCCCGTCGATCAGATCGTCTACCACCTGCTGCAGATGAATTTGCGCTACGACAATCCGACGCCGAAAAAGGTTCTTTCGCTGATTGGCCGAACCAACCCCGACGTGATCACGCTCGACGAGGTGTCGGCGATGTGGGAGACCGAGCTCGGTTACATCACCAGCGCCTACCCATACCGGATCCTCTGCCCCTACCCCAATGGCGTGTTCGGGGTGGCGTTGCTGTCGCGGCGGCCCTTTGCCGCCGACAGCGCGCCGCATTGCGAGCCGCGGGGCGCGATGGCGATCGCAACGGTCGATTTCGGCGGCACCGCCGTCAACGTCGCGGCCATCCACCTCAGTTGGCCATGGCCGCGCGAGCAGAACTGGCAGATCGGTGAGCTCTCGAATTCGATTTCCTCGCTCGGCGAAACCGCCATCATGGCCGGCGATTGCAACGCCGTGCCGTGGAGTGCGGCGGTGCGGCGGGTCGCCTCCCTCGGCGGGCTGACCGTCATGCCGTCAGCGGGACCGACGTGGCTCTACATCAAGCTGCCGGACGTGCTGCGGCGCTTTGCGGGACTGCCGATCGACCAGGTGTTCAGCAAGGGCGGGGTGACCGTTCATTCCGCGACGCGGCTGGAAGACACCGGCTCGGACCATCTGCCCGTGCTGGTCGAGTTCTCGGTTCGCTCCGCTGAGAAGCAGCCTGAGGATAGGCACGCCACGGCGCTCGCGGCGAGCGCCTTGCCAGCCGAGCCGCAAGGCTGACGCTTCAGCCGAGCCAAGCACTCGCTCGTTCATGGTTTTCGGATCAAGGCCGCGATCAGATGCTCGACGTGGCCGCCGCGGCTATGCTCGCGCCGATCGAAGGCGTTTTGTCTGGCCTCATATTCGGCGTAGACCGCCTGGATGCGACGCCGGGCCTCGCGGCGCGTCTTGTAGCAAGATGGGTCGTTGGCGACCCGCAGGCCGGTGATCGACCTTTCGGTGGCGCGCATCATCTCCCTGGCGATGCGCCCATGCGTTTCCTCATGGCCGCGAACGCCGGCGAAAAACCGGCTCCAGTGCCGCTTCAGCGCCGGCGTCATGGGCGAGGCAATGCGAGGGAAGGTGTAGAACAGATTAAGCGTACCGTTGACCCGCCGCAGCCGGCAGAAGCCGTTCTCCTGACCTCCGCCGAGATCCCAGTCGACGGTATAGGCAGTCGTGGCGATGGCATGCGTCATGAAGCCGTGCCTGGGGCCTTTGCTGTCCATCGCGTCGATGAAGGCCGCGCCCGAGCTTCCGGTGACGTCGTAGGTCCGCGTCTGGATAACTGCCCTTGTGCCGGCAAAGGCTTCTGGAGCGCATAGCGTCCCGATAGCAACGAGGCATGTCAGAACGGTCCGGCGCATCGGCCTTTCTCCTTATCCCTGGAGAAAGAACCATAGACCGGTGGCCGTTTCAACGTCCCTGCTGGCCTGGACCCCCTTGCGGCCAGCCGCGACCCACGTTTTTTGCTGCCGCCGCTCCAAGCGAGCGGGCGGCGCGAGGTCACATACCCTGGTAAACAGGGCCTTCGCCGCCCTGGGGCGGTACCCAGTTGATGTTCTGGTTCGGGTCCTTGATATCGCAGGTCTTGCAGTGGACGCAGTTCTGCGCGTTGATGACGAAGCGCACATCCTTCGCCGATGGGTCGGCCGCGGCATTCCCGTCCTTGTCGACCCATTCGTAGACGCCCGCCGGACAGTAGCGTGTCGAGGGTCCGGCAAAGACATCATGCTCTGAGCGTTTCTGCAGGTCCATGTCTGCGACCAGCAGGTGGACCGGCTCGTTTTCCTCGTGATTGGTGTTGGACAGGAACACGGAGGACAGTCGGTCGAAGGTCAGCACGCCATCGGGCTTCGGATAGGCGATCTTCTTGTGCTGGGCGGCAGGCTCTAGCGTCGCATAGTCGGCCTTGCCATGCTTCAGCGTGCCGAAGGGCGAGATGCCGAACAGCGTGTTCAACCACATATCGAGGCCGCCGAGGCTGACGCCGACGATGGTGCCGAAGCGCGACCAGAGCGGCTTGACGTTGCGCACCTTCTTCAAATCCTTGCCGATGTCGGTCGCGCGCCAGGCTTCCTCGTAGGAGGTGAGCTCGTCATTGGCGCGGCCAGCGGCAATTGCTTCGCTGACATGCTCGGCCGCCAGCATTCCCGACAGCACGGCATTGTGGGAGCCCTTGATGCGCGGCACGTTGACGAAGCCCGCGGCGCAGCCCATCAGCGCGCCGCCGGGGAAGGACAGTTTCGGCACCGACTGCCAGCCGCCCTCGGTGATGGCGCGCGCGCCATAGCCCAGCCGCTTGCCGCCTTCGAACGTAGCCGCGATCGCCGGATGGGTCTTGAAGCGCTGGAATTCCTCGAAAGGCGACAGATAGGGGTTCTTGTAGTTGAGGTGGAGAACGAAGCCGACCGCCACCTGGTTGTCCTCCAGATGGTAGAGGAACGAGCCGCCGCCGGTCTTCATGTCGAGCGGCCAGCCGAAGGAATGCTGGACGAGACCCGGCCGGTGGTTCTCCGGCTTGACCTGCCAGAGTTCCTTGAGGCCGATGCCATATTTGCCGGGCTCGCGGCCGTCGGAAAGCTTGTATCTGGCGATCAGTTGCTTGGCGAGCGAGCCGCGCGCGCCTTCGCCGATCAGCACATACTTGCCCATCAGCGCCATGCCCGGCGCGAAGCCCGGACCGTGCGTGCCGTCTTTCTCGACGCCCATGTCGCCGGTGACGACGCCGGTGACGGCGCCTTCGTCATTGTAGATGAGGCCGGTGGCGGCAAAGCCCGGATAGATCTCGACGCCAAGCGCCTCGGCCTTGCCGGCCAGCCAGCGGCAAACATTGCCGAGCGAGACGATGTAGTTGCCGTGATTGTTCATCAGCGGCGGCATCAGGATGTTGGGCAGGCGGAAGGAGCCGGCAGGCCCGAGCACCAGGAAATGGTCCGCCGTGACCGGCGTCTTGAAAGGATGGCCGTCCTCCTCGCGCCAGCCCGGCAGCAGCCGGTCGATGCCGATCGGATCGACCACGGCGCCCGAAAGGATATGGGCGCCGACCTCGCCGCCCTTTTCCAGCACGACGACGGAAAGCTCGGGATTGACCTGCTTGAGACGGATGGCAGCGGCAAGGCCGGCCGGTCCGGCACCGACGATGACCACGTCGAATTCCATGCTTTCGCGTTCGATATCGCTCATCAACCCCTCCGCACTGGCTTGCCGCTGTTGCCTATCTTGCTGGCTCTTGCGCTGCATAGCGCATCAATTGACGACAGGAAACCGGCGCATACGTGACAATGCGGTTTTGGGCGGATTTGGCGGATTTGGCCAAAAAGTCGCGCATCTTGCGGCCTGGCCGCCGTTGCTGTCCGATGAGATCCGCCGCGCCGGCGTTTTTTTGTTTGTTCGACGGCTTGCTTATCGGCCATACTTCCCGGCATGCGCATTCCTGGCCCAACCGGCTTTTCTTCAACGCGCTTTCTTTTCCCGCCCAGCCGGGCCTGCCGGGCGGTTCTTCTGGCACTTCTGATGTTGGCACCTGGTCACGCCGCCGCGGACGGGGTGAAGGTCTGGGCGACAGGCGCCTACTCCTTCTCCGACGAACTTGGCGGCTTCCGCATCACCGGGGCCTCCGGCATCGGAACCAAGGACGATCCGCTGGTCATCACCGAAGAGCTGAATTCGGCGACACCGGTGACATTGACCATCCGCACCACGAAGCCGATCCAGACATTCGGCAAGGCGGGCGAGTTCGCCAATGGCATCATGTATATGCGCATCGACGTGCTCAACAACAGCGGCCAGGCCTGGATCGAATTCCAGTTCGAGCTTCAGGAGACGCTGAACCAGCCGAGCGTGTTCGGCGACGGGCTTTCGTTCGACCAACGCAACAAGACGCCTGACAATATCTCGTCGAGCAATTTCGCCGATTTCGACCGCGACTTCGAACCCTATGACCGACTGCTGTTCAAGAACGGCAAGGTCGACCCGCTGAAGACCGCCAGTTTCGAATTCCTGGTGACCGACTACACGCCGCGATGGACCTTCTACCTGGTGCAGGACCCGCGCATACCGACGGGATAGGGCAAGCCGCCGGCCTTGCAAATTTCGGCCATGCGGACGAATGTGCGCGCCATGACCGCCGCCCCCAATAGCCCGACCGAAATCGCCGACATCCTGGCTTTTTATGCCAGCGCCGGCGTCGATGAGGCGCTGGAAGACGCTCCGGTGAACCGCTTCGCCGAGGCGGCGCCGAGGCCTGTCGAGCGCGCGCCGGCGCCCTTGCCGTCGCCTCGCGAAGACAAGACGCCGGAGCGGCCAGCAGCATCGTCCGGGTTGGATGCAAGCAAGGTGCCGGATGCGCCGGTGCGCACCGTGTCCGCCACCGCCGCCGTCCCCGACGAGGCGCAAGCCGCCCTCGCCCGGCAAATGGCGACAAGCGCCTCCACACTCGAAGAGCTTCGCCAGCACATGGCTGCCTTCGAGGGCTGCAATCTCAAGGCCACCGCCAAGAACCTCGTCTTCGCCGATGGAAACCCTCAAGCCGCGGTCATGCTGGTCGGCGAGGCGCCCGGTCGCGACGAGGACATAGAGGGCCTGCCCTTCGTCGGCCGCTCCGGCCGGCTGCTCGACCGCATGCTGGCCGCGATCGGGCTTGACCGTTCTTCGGTCTACATCGCCAATGTCATTCCATGGCGGCCGCCAGGCAACCGCACGCCGACGCCGCACGAGACCGAGATCTGCCGGCCGTTCATCGAGCGGCAGATCGAACTGCTCAATCCCAAGGTGCTGGTCAATCTCGGCGGGCCTTCCGCCAAGACGTTGCTCAACACCTCGGAAGGCATCCTCAGACTGCGCGGCAACTGGCGTGCCCACACGACGGCGTCGGGCGTGACCATTCCAGCGATGCCGACGCTGCATCCGGCCTATCTCTTGCGGACGCCGGCGCACAAAAAACTAGCATGGCGAGATTTTCTCGAGGTCAAGGCAAAACTGCGAGCGCTAGGATGATTAGCCGATCTCCCCCCTCGTGGGGGAGATGTCCGGCAGGACAGAGGGGGGCGCGAAGGATCGCAAGGGGGGAGATTGCCGTCATCTCCGCTTTCGCCGATCTCGGAATAGATACTGTAGCGATAACCTCCAAGGTAATTGAAATCCCTCCCCCGCGGTCTTAGTCCTTCCTCATGACGACAGCCCAAACCTCCGCCGGCAGCCTGATCCGCGAATGGCGCACGCGCCGCCGCATGAGCCAGCTCGACCTCGCCATGGAAGCCGAGATCTCGCAGCGCCATCTCTCCTTCGTCGAAAGCGGGCGTGCCGCGCCCTCGCGCGACATGGTGCTGCATCTGGCCGAGCAGCTTTCGATCCCGCTCAGGCAGCGCAACCAGCTGCTGCTGGCCGCGGGCTTTGCGCCGAGCTTCGGCGAAAGGCCGCTCACCGATGCCACGCTGGCGCCGGCGCTTGCCACCGTCGAGACCGTGCTCAAGGGGCATGAGCCGTTCCCGGCGCTGGCCGTCGACCGGCACTGGAACCTGGTTTCGGCGAACGCGGCGATTAGTCCGTTCCTCGCCGATGTCAGCGAGGCTTCCTTGCTGGCGGCGCCGGTCAACGTGCTTCGCCTCAGCCTGCACCCGGGCGGCATCGCGCCGCGCATCGTCAACCTCCAGGAATGGCGCACGCACCTGCTCGAGCGCCTCAAGCACCAGAATGACGCCACCGGCGACCCCGTGCTGATCGATCTGGAGCGCGAGCTGCGCGGCTATCCGTCCGGCTTGACGGGCAGCCGGCCCGCGCCTGTCGAGCCGAATGCGATCGTGCATCCGCTCAGGCTTGCGCATGGCGACCAGGTTCTGTCGTTCATCAGCACCATAACCGTATTCGGCACGCCGCTCGACGTGACGCTGTCGGAACTGGCGATCGAATCGTTCTTCCCGGCGGATGAACAGACACGGGCGGTGCTGGTACGGCTGGCAAGGGAACGGGCCGAACGGTCCTGACTACCCTTGTGGCAGAGCAGCCTTGCGGGTGCGGGTGCGCTCCAGCCCCAGCTGCCGCTCGCGCCAGATGATGAAGATGCCGGCGGCTATCACGATCACACCGCCGACCAGCGTGCTCAGCGACGTCACGTCGCCGAAGACAAAGTAGCCGACGACCACGCCGAGGATCATCGAGGTGTATTCGAACGGCGCCACCACCGAGGCTTCTGCATGGCGATAGGCCGAGGTCATCAGGATCTGGCCGAGGCCACCGCAAAAGCCGGCCATGATGAGCAGCGCGGCTTGCACCAGCGTCAGCGATTGCCAGCCGAAAGGCAGCGTCAGCAGCGAGAGCACACTCGCTGTCGACGAGAACCATAACACGATGGTCGCCGTCCTCTCCGTCTGCACGAGGTTGCGCACAAGCAGCATGGCGACGGCCGAGATCGCCGCCGCCACCAGCGCCGCCATGACGCCGAGAACCTCCTGATCGTCGAGCGCTTCATCCGAATTGAGCAGAGTGAGCTCCGGCCAGGAAATAATGAGCACGCCGACCAGACCGACTGCCACCGCGCTCCAGCGGTAGACGCGGATCGTCTCGCCAAGGAAAACGGAGGAGAACACCACGACCAACAGCGGCTGTGCATAGTTCAGGGTGATTGCCTCCGGCAGCGGCAGCCTGGTGAGCGCGAAGAAGCCAAGCCCCATGGCGCCGACGCCGACAATACCGCGCGCGACGTGGTTGAAGGGACGTTTGGTGACGAATGCCGTCGGCAACTGTCCCTTAAATGCCAGAAAGGCAATGATCGGGAAGATGGCAAAAAACGAGCGGAAGAAGACGATCTGCCCGGCCGGCACCTCGCCGGCCGCCTTGATGCAGGTTTGCATTCCGACAAAAACCGCGACGGACACGATCTTCAGGGCAATGCCCCTCAGCGTGTCGTGGCCGCCCGCCGTTTCTGGTGCCGCCCCCGCCCCTGATGTCACCTTGGCGATGCTTCCTGGATGGTCGCCCAGATGCGCGCTGGTGTCGCCGGCATCTCGATATGCCTGACACCATAGGCGCGCCACAGCGCATCGGTGACCGCGTTGAGTGCCGCCGGTGTCGAGCCGATCGTGCCGGCCTCGCCCGCGCCCTTGATGCCCAGCGCATTGGTGGTCGACGGCACGTTCCGGGTCTCGAAATGGAAGAACGGGAAATTGTCGGCGCGCGGCATGGCGTAGTCCATGAAGCTCGCCGTCAGCAATTGCCCATCCTCGCCATGGACGGTGTTTTCGGTCAGCGCCTGGCCGACGCCTTGCACGACGCCGCCATGAACCTGGCCGGCGAGCAGGATCGGGTTCACCGTGACACCGAAATCGTCGACGATGGTGTAGCGGACGATCTCGGTCGTGCCGGTGTCGGGATCGATCTCGACCTCGCAGATGTGGGTGCCGTTCGGATAGGTGCATTCGTCCTGGACGAACTCGCCGAACCCCTTGAGGTCATCGGGGTTTTTCGCGGCCTTGGCGATGGTGGAAAAATCGATCGTGCGGTCAGTGCCGACAATGCGGGCAACACCATCGGACAGCTCGATGTCGCCGGCGGAAGCCTCCAGCTCGTCGGCGGCGATGCGCTTGATCTTGTTGGCCAGATCCTCGCCCGCACGGGAAGCTGATACACCCCCGAGCGGAATGGAGCGCGAGCCGCCAGTGCCGCCGCCGGCCTTCAATTCGTCGGTATCGCCCTGGCGGATATAGATCTTGTCGATGTCGAGATTGAGCTTTTCCGCCAGGAACTGCGCATAGGCGGTGGCATGACCCTGTCCGTTGGTCTGGGTGCCGATCTTGAGCGTCACCGTGCCGTCGCCATTGAGCTCGACGAATGCCGGCTCGGAGCCCGGAAAGGCGCAGGCCTCGATGTAAGTCGCCATGCCGATGCCGCGGATCTTGCCGCCGGCTTTCGACTGTTCGAGCCGCTGCGGAAACGCCTTCCACTCAGACCGTTGGATGGCGCGCTCCATGTGGCCCTCGAATTCGCCGTTGTCGTAGAGGCGGCCGGTCTGCGTGCGATAGGGAAACTGCTCCGGCCGGATGAAATTGCGGCGGCGGATCTCTTCGACGGGCAGGCCGAGATCATGGGCGCAGGCATCGACCAGCTTTTCCAGCAGGAATGCCGCTTCCGGCCGGCCGGCACCACGATAGGCATCGACGGGACAGGTGTTGGTGTAGAGGCCGGTCACCGTGACATCGAGCGCTCTTATGTCATAGACGCCGGTCGACATGGTGACGCCGATATAGGGAATGAACGGACCGTATTGCGAGACATAGGCGCCCATATTGGCCAGCAGATCGACCCGCATGCCGAGGAAGCGGCCGTCCTTGTCGAGGGCCATTTCAGCCGTCACGGCATTGTCGCGGCCTTGCGCGTCGGTGAGGAAATGTTCCGTGCGGTCGCCGGCCCATTTCACCGGACGGCCAAGCCGCTTCGCTGCCTCCAGCACCAGCGGATATTCGCGGTAGACGAAGCTCTTCGGCCCGAAACCACCGCCGACATCCGGCGTGATGACGCGCAGCTGGTTCTTCTTGATCTTGAACACGCTGGCCAGGATGTACTGCATGGAATGCACGCCTTGCGACCCGGTGGTCAGCACGAAACGGTTCTCGCCGGCGTTCCATTCGCCGATCGCAGAGCGCGGCTCCATGTAATTGCAGACCAGCCGGTTGTTGACGAACTCGATGCGGGTGACATGAGCCGCCCTGGCGAAAGCCGCCGCCGTCTTGGCCTTGTCGCCCATGTGGTAGGTGAAGGCGCGGTTGGAGCCGAGCTCGGGCCACACCAGCGGCGTGCCTTCGGCAAGCGCGGTCGCCGTGCCAGACGCGGCATCCTCGCTGTCATAATCGACATCGATCAGTTCGGCGGCATCCTGCGCCAGGGCACGGCTGTCGGCGACAACAAAGGCAACGGCATCGCCGACATAATTGACGCGATCACGGCACAGGACCGGAATGTCGCGGGTCGGCGCCTTGGTGCCGTCGGGTTGTTCCTGCATGACGCCGGATTTGAGATCGCCGAGATGGGCAATATCCTTGGCCGTCAGCACCAGATGGACGCCGGGAGCCGTCTTCGCCGCATCGGTCGAGCCGACGGTGAAACTGGCCTTTGCCACCGGCGAGCGCAGGACATAGCCGTGCAGCACGCCGGACGGCTGGATGTCATCGGTATAGCGGCCCTGCCCCTGGATGAAAGCGGCATCCTCGCGCCGCAACACGGAAGCGCCCATCCCGAACTTCGGTGTGACGATGGTCATGACTGCCTCGCGATGCTGGAAAGGAAGGCCTGAAATAGGCCCTGTCGCAGTTTTGTCGAGGGGCCGTTTCGTGTAAAGAGCGCGGACTTCAAATTTCTTGGATCAGCGGAAACAATCCGCCTCCAACGCAATCGACAGGAAAAAACCCGGAATGCGCACCGACACAGGCCAAGTCTTCAAACTCGAAGACTACCGCCCCAGCGACTATCTCATTCCGGAAACGAACCTTGAATTCCGTCTCTCGCCACAGGCAACGATCGTCACCGCAACAGTGACGATCGAGCGTCGCGACGGCGTTTCGGTGTCGGCTCCGCTGGTGCTCGATGGCGATGGGCTGGTTCTCAAGCGCATCGAGATCGACGGCAAGAAAGTGAAACCCGCCGACCTGCTGGCCAGCCCCGACCAACTGACCATTCTCAAGCCGCCGGCAGCGAGCCGTTTCCAGTTGCGCATCGAAACCGAGCTGGCACCGGCGAACAATGAAGCCTTGATGGGCCTCTATCGCTCGAGCAATGTCTATTGCACGCAGTGCGAGGCCGAGGGGTTTCGCCGCATCACCTATTTCCTCGACCGCCCCGATATCCTGTCCGTCTACACGGTGCGGATCGAGGCCTTGCGTGACGAGGCGCCGCTGCTTCTGTCCAACGGCAACCCGGTCGACAAGGGCGACCTCGGCGATGGCCGGCACTACGCCGTCTGGCACGATCCCTTCCCCAAGCCGTCCTATCTGTTCGCGCTTGTGGCCGGCAATCTCGGCCAGGTCGCCGACAGTTTCGTCACGATGTCGGGCCGCACGGTCGAGCTCGGCATCTATGTCGAACCCGGCAAGGAGAAGCTCGCCAGCTACGCCATGGATGCGCTGAAGCGATCGATGCAATGGGACGAGGAGGCGTTCGGCCGGGAATACGACCTCGACGTCTTCAACATCGTCGCCGTGTCCGACTTCAACATGGGCGCTATGGAGAACAAAGGCCTCAACATCTTCAACGACAAATACGTGCTGGCCGACCAGGAGACCGCGACGGATGCCGATTTCGCCAATATCGAGGCGATCATCGCGCATGAATATTTCCACAATTGGACAGGCAACAGAATCACTTGCCGCGACTGGTTCCAGCTTTGCCTGAAGGAAGGGCTGACGGTCTTCCGCGATCACGAATTCTCCGCGGACCAGCGCTCGCGGGCGGTCAAGCGCATCGCCGAGGTGCGCACGCTGCGCGCGCACCAGTTTCCCGAAGATCAGGGTCCGCTGGCGCATCCGGTGCGGCCGCGCCGCTACCGCGAGATCAACAATTTCTACACGGCGACGGTCTACGAGAAGGGCTCCGAAGTGGTGCGCATGATCCGCACCATCCTCGGCCCGGATGCCTTTCGTGCCGGCATGGACCTCTATTTCGAGCGGCATGACGGTGAAGCGGCGACGATCGAGGATTTCATCAAGGTGTTCGAGGATGCGTCCGGCCGCGACCTGTCGCAGTTCGCGCTCTGGTATCATCAGGCCGGCACGCCCAATCTGACGGTCAGTTCGACGCACAATCCGGCTTTGCAGGAATTCACGCTCGAGATCGAACAGTCGGTGCCGCCGACACCCTCCGAAAGCCGCAAGCGGCTGATGCACATCCCGCTCGCCTTCGGCCTGATCGGCGCCGGCGGCAAGCCGGTGTCGTACAGCGGCGTCGAGGGCGCCAGTGTCGACGATGGCGTCATCCATGTCCGCAAGCGCCGGCACATGGTGCGTTTCTCTGGCGTGGCGGAACGCCCGGCGGTGTCGCTCAACCGCGGCTTCTCGGCACCGGTGACGCTGTCGGTCGAGCAGAAGGCTGACGACCAGTTCTTCCTTGCCCGCCATGACAGCGACGCCTTCTCGCGCTGGCAGGCATTCAACACGCTGCTCACCGATACGCTGATTTCAGCCTTCCGCGAGATCCTCGGCGGCAAGCAACCGGTCTTCGCGAAACGGCTGACCGAGCTCGCCGGCAGCATTGCCGCCGACGAGACGCTGGAGCCGGCCTACCGGGCGCTGGCACTGGCGCTGCCCGGTGATGCCGACATCGCCCGCGACATCGGCAGGAACATCGATCCCGACGCCATCCACACGGCCCGGCAGGCTCTTGCGCTCGCCATCGGCACCGCCAATGGCGCGGTATTTTCCGGCCTCTACGACAGCCTTGCAGACATGACCGCGTTCAGCCCCGACGCGGCGAGCGCTGGACGACGCGCCCTGCGCAACACTTTGCTGGATTATCTCTCGCTGCTGCCTGGCGGCGCGGCATCGGCCGCCGGGCATTTCCAGTCGGCGACCAACATGACCGACCGCGCGGCAGCCCTTGGCGTGCTTGCGCATCGACACCACGGTTCGCCGGAGGCAAAAAAGGCGCTGGCGGCATTCGAAACGAAGTATGCGTCCGACCCGCTGATCATGGACAAATGGTTCCAGATCCAGGCCAGCGTGCCGGGGCCGCAGGCGGTGGACACGGTCCGGGCGTTAATCGCTCATCCGGCCTTCTCGATGGGCAATCCAAACCGGGTGCGCTCGCTGATCGGCACATTCTCCAGCGCCAACCAGACCGGCTTCCATCGCCCCGACGGCGAAGGCTACCGGTTTTTCGCGCAGACGGTGCTCGAGGTCGAAAAGCGCAACCCGCAAGTGGCGGCAAGGCTGGCAACGGCGCTCAGGTCATGGCGTTCGCTCGAGCCGGGCCGCCAGGCCAAGGCCCGGGAGGCGCTGCTTTCGATCGCCAATGCCGAAAACCTGTCGGCGGACTTAAGGGACATTGTCGAGCGGACGCTTGCTTAGGTGTCTGATCTCCCGCTCGTGGGGAGATCGGCCGCTTCGGCATTATTTTAGTCGATTTTTAATCTTTTTTCGCCGGAGCACTGGACAAGGCGAATCACCTTTGATTCTTTAATGACGATTCGGAAGTGCGGCGTTGCCGGATCGTCAAGCCTGTAGAGTCGGGCATACTGAAATCGGGGAGTGCCATTTATGGCGAAGGCGGACGCGTGGGGCGCGCCCGGAGGGATGGCTTTTGCGCGTCGTGAGACGCGAAGCGACGGCCTTGCCGGGAATACGCGGCTCATCGCCGAACCAGCCTACAAGCGGCTTCTGGCTGCCGAACCCTTGCTGCGCCGGTCGATACCGGCCCTCATCGTCATCTTCCTGATCGTCATCGCGGCGCTGCGCGTGCTGTCGCTGATGAACGAACGCGACGATGTCGAGCGCGACGCCAAGGCGATCCTGACCCTGGCGGCCGGCCAACTGGCCAGTTCGCTCGCCACCGTCACCGATACGCAGCCAGGCGCCATCCAGGACCTGCTGGAGACCACCAGCCGCCAGGGCGCGATGGGCCGCAGCCATGTGCTCGTCATCACCGACGGCGCCTTCAAGATCACCGCGGTATCGCCGCGCTCGACGCCATGGCAGGGCCACTCGCTCGACGGCCTCGTCGAGGGCGGCCAGCCGCTGTTCATGTTCGGCGACCGCGCCGGGGTCATGGAGGTCAGCATCGGCGGGCAAGACTGGTACGCGGCGGTAAGCGTGGCCAAGAACGGGAAAGGGGCCGCGGCGGCGTTGGTTCCGCAGGAAGCCGTCTTCGACACCTGGCGCAAGACAGTCTCGCTGAACGTCACCCTGTTCGTGCTGACCGCCGGCGTGCTGATCATCATCCTCTATGCCTATTTCGGGCAGGCGGCGCGCGCCCAGGCAGCCGACCGCATCTACCTCGAAGCGCATCAGCGCATCGACATGGCGCTGGTGCGCGGCCGCTGCGGCCTGTGGGACTGGGACATGGTGCGCGGCAAGATGTACTGGTCACGTTCGATGTACGACATGCTCGGCTACGAGCCTTGCGAGACGATGCTGTCCTTCGGCGAGGTCGACGAGATCATCCATCCCGAGGACGGAGACCTGTTCGAGCTCGCCAACAGAATTGTCGCGCGTGAAATCGACCACATCGACCAGGTGTTCCGGATGCGGCATGCCGATGGCCAATGGGTGTGGATGCGCGCCCGCGCACAAGTCATGGATCCGGAAGCGCCGGAGATCCAGCTGATCGGCATCGCCGTCGACGTCACCGAGCAGCGCCATCTGGCGCTGCGTTCGGAGGCAGCCGATCTTCGCCTCAGGACCGCGATCGAGAACATCAACGAATCCTTCGTGCTGTGGGATTCGGCCCAGCGCCTGATCATGTGCAACTCCAAATACCAGCAGGACAATGGGCTCTCGGATCGCGACGTGATGCCCGGTGTGACGCGGGTGTCGCTGGAAGAGCGGATGCTGGCCTTTGCTTCAGAGCGCCGGCTCGCCAACACCAATGGTCCTCAAGGCGGCGCCACTTTCGAGCGGCAGCTGTCCGACGGCCGCTGGCTGCAGGTCAACGAGCTGAAGACCAGGGATGGCGGCATCGTCTCTGTCGGCTCGGACATCACTCAGATCAAGTTGCACCAGGAGAAGCTGGTCGACAGCGAGCGCCGGCTGATGGCGACCATCCATGATTTGAGCCTTGCCCGCCGGGCCGAAGAGGAACGGTCGCGCGAACTGGTCGACCTCAACCGCAAGTACATGAAGGAAACCGAGCGCGCCGAAGCGGCGAACCGGGCCAAATCCGAGTTCCTGGCCAACATGTCGCACGAACTGCGCACACCGCTGAACGCCATCATCGGCTTCTCCGAACTGATGGAACAAGGACTGTTCGGCCCGCTGGGTTCGTCGCGCTATGAGGAATATGCCACCGACATCAACAGCAGCGGCAAATACCTGCTGGGCGTCATCAACGATATTCTCGACATGTCCAAGATCGAGGCCGGCCAGTTCTCGCTGGACCAGGAGCAGATCGACCTTGGCCCGCTGATCAGCGAGACGGTGCGCGTCGTCTCGCTGCAAGCCGCGCAAAAGGCGATAACCGTGGAAACGCGCATCGCCGACGCGCTGACACTGTTCGCCGATCGCCGGGCGATCAAGCAGATCGTCATCAACCTCCTGTCCAACGCGGTGAAATTCACCGGCCAGGGCGGTCACATATCGGTCAGGGCCCGCAACACATCGGGCGCGCTGGTGCTGACGATCGAGGACAATGGCTGCGGCATCCCGAAGGAGGCGCTCGGCAAGCTCGGGCGGCCCTTCGAACAGGTGCAGAACCAGTTCTCCAAGAACCATGCCGGATCCGGCCTCGGCCTCGCCATCTCGCGTTCGCTGGCCGAGCTCCAGGGCGGCGCACTGAAAATCCGTTCGACCGAAGGTGTCGGCACGATCGTGTCGGTGCGCATACCGGTGAAGAAGGCGACGCCGGCGGTCAAGGTCGCCGCTTGAAGATTTCGCTACCTCCCAAGCCGATCCCGGCCCTCGCCTCGATGCCCGCAGGCGAGAGCGGAAATCCTTGACAAATTATCTATTTTATCTACTTTAGATAAGAAATAGAGGATTTGTCGTGCGAGTGACTTCAACGGAATTCCAACAGAATGTCGGACGTTTCCAGGACGCCGCCCAGCGTGCGCCGGTCGCGATCACCAAGAATGGCCGCACCCACACGGTGCTTCTGTCGGCAGCGATGTTCGAGGTTCTGGTCAAGGGACGGGTCGCCCGTCCAATCGAGGAACTGGACGATGAGACGCTGAACGCCATCGCCGAAAGCGCCGTCCCGAACCAATATGCCGGGCTCGACGCAATGCTCAAAGACTGGACACCGTGAGCCTGCCAAAGCCTATACCGGGTTTGGTGATTTGCTATTCATACCTTTGGGCAAAGGAACATGAAACGGGAGCCGAAGAAGGCCGCAAGGGCCGACCCTGCGCAATCGTCGCCGCCCGCCAGGTCGTGGAGGGGCGCGAGGTTGTAACGGTGGTTCCGATCACGCACTCGCCGCCATTTGATTCTGCCGATGCAGTAGAGATACCGGCGACGCTCAAAACTCATCTTGGACTTGATGATGCACCGTCATGGATCGTCGTGACCGAAACCAATGATTTCCTCTGGCCCGGTCCCGATCTCAGGCCGATCCCGCGAAGCAAGCCATCCCGCTTCGACTACGGCATGCTGCCGCCACGTTTCTACGCCTACTTGCGCGACCGGATTTTGGCGGCCCACAAGAGCCGCACCCTCAACCGGATACAGCGAACGGAGTAAACTGCAGGCCGTTTTCGATTTCCGGTCTCTCTGGCGGGTTGCGCCGCCAGAGAGACGCCACCACTCGCGCACATCACTACTGCATGCCACTGTCGTCATCCCACTGACGGTCGCGGCCAAAGTGACCCGAGCATGGCGCAGACCTTCTTCTCACGGCTGGCGATATCGTCGGATGTTAGCGTGCCGTCGCCCTTGCTGTCGTAGCGGGCGATGATGCGCTTGGCCATCCGCTGGAAGCGCGCCTTCTCCAGCGCGTCGGCGAGCTGGGCGACGGTCAGCGTGCCGCCATTGTCGGCAACCAGCTTCTTCAGCCGCGCGTTCATGGCGTCGGAAAACTGGTCGAAGGTGATAGCCCCGCCCGAATCGCCCATCGCCTTGTCGAGGCGCATCATCGTGTCCTCGCGCACTTTTGCGCTGGCGTTGTTTTCAGCGTATGCGGTGGCGCCGGCGAGCGCTGCGAAGGCAAGGGCAAGCTTGGTTGACTTTCTCATGGGTCTTCTCCTGTTGCATCGTCACCCCCGATGCGGCCGGCTATTTCATGGTCGCCCGGCACGAAGCAAAAGGTCAAAGTCCCGCCTGACCTTCTGCGATGTCTCCTTGAGATGTGCCTCCAGCACACTGAAATCCGGCAGATCGGTGACCGCCAGAAGCAGATCCGAAAGCCCCGGCGGAACGTCGTCGCGCTCAAACGCTCCGGTGAGGCACAGCCGCGTCATCTGGGTCAGCGCCAGATAGAGGCCGTAGGCTTCGCAAAGCTCCTGCCTCACCCCGGAATCGGCAAAGCGAGGGGCCAGGCGGGACAGTATCTCGGCCGTACCAGTCACACGCGGCCCGGTCTCGACCTGCCTCGTAATGACTGCCACCTGGGCGATGAATTCGAGATCGATCAGTCCTCCGGGAATAAGCTTGATGTCCCACAGGTCGCGCGGCGGCTTTTCCTTCTCGATCATGGCCCGCATGTCCGAGGCCTCGGCCTTCACCTTTGCCGCATCGCGCGGCTGGCCCAGCACCGCCGCGACTTCCGCCTCGACCTCGGCGCAGAGCCCGGCATCGCCGGCGATGGCACGGGCCCGCGCCAGTGCCATGTGCTCCCAGGTCCAGGCCTCCTGTCGCTGGTACTTCTTGAAGGCGTCGATATGGGTGGCCACCGGTCCCTTGTTGCCGGACGGGCGCAAGCGCAGGTCGAGTTCGTAGAGCACGCCTTCCGCCGTCGGAGCCGATACGGCCGAAATCAGCCGCTGCGTCATGCGGGTGTAATAATGCGAAGGCGCCAGCGGCTTTTCCCCGTCGGAATCCTCGGCGTCCGCATCGTGGTCGTAGAGCAGGATGAGGTCGACATCCGACCCGGCCGTCAATTCGCGGCTGCCAAGCTTGCCCATGCCCAGCAGCGAAACCACGCCGCCGGCAATCATGCCGTGACGCCCTGCGAATTCGGCCATCACCGCCCGTAGCGCGGCCTCGATGGTGAGGTCGGCCAGGTCGGAAAACGCGCGGCCGGCGCGAGCCGGATCGATCGAGCCGGCGAGCAGGCGCACGCCGATCAGGAATTTCTGCTCCGAGGCGAAGATGCGCAGGCGGTCGAGCACGTCCTCGTAGGCCCTGTCGCCTTCGATAAAGGCTGACAGCCGGCCTGAGAGATAGGCACGGTCCGGCAATTCGTTGAGAAGGGCTGGATCAAGCAGGCCGTCGAAGACATGGGGCCGGCGCGTGATGATAGCGGCCAGCCGGGGTGCGGCGCCCATGATCGTGGCCATCAGCTTGAGCAGCGCCGGGTTCGACTGCAACAGGGAGAACAGCTGGATGCCGGCCGGCAGTCCGGCAAGGAATTCATCGAAACGGATCAAGGCTTCGTCCGCCCGCCGTGTCTGGCCGAACGCCTTGAGCAGGGCCGGCGTCAACTCCGTCAGGCGCTCGCGCGCCTCCGCCGACTGGGTGACGCGATAGCGGCCGAAATGCCAGCCACGAATGACACGGCAAATGTCGCTCGGCCGCTGGAAGCCGAGACCATGCAAGGTCTGCAATGTGTCTGGGTCGTCGACGTCGCCGGTGAAGACCAGATTGCCGATGCCCGCCGAAAGCTCGGGTGCCGTTTCAAAGAGCGCCGCATAGTGGCGCTCGACCTGTTGCAGCGAGGCACGAAACGCCCCGGCGAAGATTGCCGCATCGGCAAAGCCCAGCATGCGGGCAATGCGCTCCAGCCCCTCATCGTCTTCCGGCAACGTGTGCGTCTGCTCGTCGGCCACCATCTGGATGGCGTGTTCGACACGGCGCAGGAACCAGTACTGGCGGGCAAGCGCGTCGCGCGCCTCGGTGGTGATCCAGCCGCGCGCCGCGAGCTGGCCGAGCATCGGCACGGTCTCGCGGCCGCGCAGTTCCGGGAAGCGGCCGCCGGCGATGAGCTGCTGTGTCTGGACGAAGAACTCGATCTCGCGGATGCCGCCGCGGCCGAGCTTGACGTTGTGGCCCTTCACGGCGATCTCGCCATGTCCCTTATGGGCGTGGATCTGGCGCTTGATGGAATGGACATCGGCAATCGCGGCGTAGTCCATGTATTTGCGCCAGATATAAGGCTGGAGCTCCTTGAGGAAGGCGGCGCCCGCGGCCAGATCGCCGGCCACCGGACGCGCCTTGATCATGGCGGCACGCTCCCAGTTCTGGCCGCGCGCTTCGTAGTAGCGCAGCGCGGCTTCGACCGGGATCGCCAGCGGCGTCGAACCGGGATCGGGACGCAACCTCAGATCGGTTCGGAAGACATAACCGTGCTCGGTGCGGTCCTGCAAGATGCGCATCAGCCGGCGCGTCAGGCGCGAAAACAGCTCGGTGGCGTCGAGGGGATCGACGACGGCAGGGACTTCCGGGTCGAAGAACACGACGAGATCGATGTCGGAAGAGAAATTCAGCTCGTGCGCGCCAAGCTTGCCCATGCCGAGCAGGATCCAGCCCGACTGCCGCGACGGGTCGCCGAGGTCCGGCAGCCTGAGCTTGCCCTGGCCATGGGCGTCACGCAGCAGGAAGTCGACCGCCGCACGGGTGCAGGCATCGGCAAGGTCGCTCAGCCGCCGCACCGTCAGCGACGTTTCGGCCTCGCCGGCGAGATCGGCGAGCGCGATCAGGAAATGCGCCTCGGCCTTGCACTGGCGCAACTCCATCATCAGGCCGGATTCCGAGACCGCCTCCGCCAGCGACGCCTTGTCTATCGCAGCGGTAATCGCTTTCAGACGAGCCTCCACCGGCTGGTCGAAAAGACTGTCCAGGATCCGGGGCCGGCGCCGCGCCGTATCGCGCAGGAATGGCGAGAGGTCGAAGACGGCGGCCAGGAAATCCTGACCCCTCCCCTTGCCGGCCAGGAACTTGGCCAGCCGTGTCAGGCCTTCCTCGCGTGCCGCTGCCGCGATCTCGGCCAATTCCTGCCGCGCCCGGCTTGCGTCAAGAGGAACAAGCGCGACCTCGGGCCTCAGCAGCCAGTCGGTCTTGCTGCGCTTGGCAACGGCCGCCATCAGTGATCCTCGCGTGTGGGGAAACTCATGACCACGGATAGTCCCGGATTGCCGGGCAACAGGTCAAGCCGACCGTAGTGGAAAGTCATGACGGCCTTGGCGAGGCTGAGGCCAAGGCCGGAACCCGGTTGTGAACGGCTCTTCTCCAGCCGCACGAAACGTTCGGTCGCCCGGGCACGATCGGCATCGTCCGGGATGCCCTGGCCGTTGTCGGCGACGGTGAGCCTGATCTCGCCATTCGTGCGCGCGAGCGTCACACGGACCGCCGGTTTGGACGTGGAATCCGTCGAATACTTGATCGCATTGTCGACGATGTTGGACAGCGCCTGACCGATCAGCTCGCGGTTGCCGTCGACGATAAAAGCGCCGTTGACCTCGGCTTCCAGCGAGACGCCAGCCTCTTCCGCCACCGGCTCGTAGAGTTCGACCACGTCGCGCACGGTTGCCGCCAGATCGACGCGAGCAGTATGCTCAGACGAATACCCGGCCTCCAGCCGCGAGATCATCAGTATGGCGTTGAAGGTCTTTATCAATTGGTCGGACTCGGCAATGGTGCCCTCGAGAGCCTGGCGGTAATCGGCGGGCTTGTGCTTGCCGGAAAGTATCGCCTCGGCCCGGTTGCGCAGTCGGGTCAGCGGCGTCTTCAAATCATGCGCGATGTTGTCGGAAACCTGCTTCAGGCCTTCGTTGAGCGTTGCGATCCTGGCCAGCATGGCGTTGAGGTTTTCCGAAAGCCGGTCGAACTCGTCTCCGGCGCCGGTCACCGGCAGCCGGCCGGAAAGATCACCGCCCATGATGCGACGGCTCGCTTCCGAAACGCCGTCGATGCGCTTCAGCGCCGCACGGCCGACAAAGAACCAGATCAGGATGCCGCCCAGGCCCATCATGCCGAGCGCCAGCGTCAGGGCACGGCGGATGACGGCGCGAAAGCGCTCCGGCTCGCCAAGATCGCGGCCGACCAGCATGATCATCTGGTTCGGCAGCCGCAGCACCAGCGCAATGGCGTTGTGACCCTTCTCGCCCTCGGCCGGCGCCGCGTTCTCGCCGGTTGAAGGAGATGTCGTCTGGTCGGACGTTCCGCTGCGCAGGCGATCAAGCTCGCCTTCGCCGAAGCGCTTGTAGGAGAACGGCTCGGTCGTCCAGCCCTCGGCCTCGATCACGCCCGGCTCCAGGCTCTGCACATTGCCAGTCAGGATCTGGCCGTTGGCATCGGCGATCAGGTAGAGATTGGCGCCAGGCTGGCGCGAGCGCGCCTCGACCACACGGACCAGCACCGGCAGACCACCACGCTGATAGGCACGGGCGAGACCGAGCACTTCGTCGTTGATGGTCTCCTGCGTCTGCGCGGTCAGCATGCGTGCCGACAGCGAGGTCATGTAGAAGACGAGCGACACGGCGCAGATCGCGAACAAAAGAAGATAGAGCGCCGAAAGCCGCGCTGCCGTCGTCTTCATGATGGCTGGCACGGATAAGGCCATGCCGTCGCCTAGATCAGCATGATGTTTGGTAGAGCCGTCATGCTGATCCAGCTCTTTGTTGGAGCATGATCTCTAGACAAACGGAAACCGTTCGTCCGAGAAAACCGGTGCCCACTTTTCGGGATCATACTCTAGCCGCTCTTCAGCATGTAGCCTGCGCCGCGAACCGTATGCAGGATGGGCTTGTCGAAGCCCTTCTCGATCTTGCCGCGCAGCCGCGAGACGTGGACGTCGATGACATTGGTCTGCGGATCGAAATGATAATCCCAGACGTTTTCGAGCAGCATGGTGCGCGTCACCACCTGGCCGGCATGGCGCATCAGATATTCGAGCAGCCGGAATTCGCGCGGCTGCAGCGTGATCTCGCGCGCCGCGCGGCGCACCGAATGCGACAGCCTGTCGAGTTCGAGGTCGCCCACCCGGTAGACGGTTTCGGCCTCCTTGGCACTGGCCCGGCGATTCAACACCTCGACGCGGGCCAGAAGTTCGGAGAAGGCATAAGGCTTGGTCAGATAATCGTCGCCGCCGGCGCGCAGACCGGTGACCCGGTCGTCGACCTCACCCAGCGCCGAGAGGATCAGCACCGGCGTGGTGTTGCCCCTCGAGCGAAGGCCGGCAATCACCGACAGGCCGTCACGGCGCGGCATCATCCGGTCGATAACCATCACGTCGTAGTCGCCGGTATCGGCAAGCGCGAAGCCGGTCTCGCCG
Source organism: Mesorhizobium opportunistum WSM2075 (assembly GCF_000176035.2). Taxonomy (NCBI): domain Bacteria; kingdom Pseudomonadati; phylum Pseudomonadota; class Alphaproteobacteria; order Hyphomicrobiales; family Phyllobacteriaceae; genus Mesorhizobium; species Mesorhizobium opportunistum. The sequence goes on from NC_015675.1 coordinate 5,482,153, forward strand.
TCGCCGGCGACATGCGCGGTATGACCAGCCTCGTTGAAGGCTTTCTGCAGATAATCCGCGGCCTCGCGATCATCTTCTATGACGAGAATCTTCATAGGCCCGTTATACGCGATTTCGCTGGAAGGTTGAGTAGCAGGCATCTGCATTCTAGCCTTTGCCAAAGCGCATCGCGATCAAGATGATCCCGAGCGTGCGCGATAAAATCTTGTTCCCTGGTGTCTTCATCGTGGACATGCCTGTTTTAGCGCATGTCGCTATACCGCGGTCACGGCATGTCCCCGCACCGGGCCGCAGGGAGCGCTTCTGGACAGCCTGTAAGATGTGCGGCAGCGGGCGATGGGAGGCCCGCTGCCGCTGGAGGAGAGCACGATGACTGACTAACGTACCCGGCTCCATGCTTCCCCATGCGGCGGTTCGGGGGTGTTTGACACCGCCGCATCGGAAAAGTCGTTTCAGCCCTTGGCGACCGGCAAGGCGACGAAGCGGTTGTTGTCGTCACGCGTGATCTGCATCAGCACGGCCTTGCGTCCGGACTTCACCGCTTCGGTCATCGCCTTGGTGACGTCCTCGGTGCCGTTGACTTCGGTCGAGTTGACCGCGGTGATGACGTCGCCCGGCTGGATGCCGCGATCGGCGGCATCGCTGTCGGGATCGACGTCGGTCACCACGAGACCCTTGCCGTTTTCGGACTTGGTGACGGTGAGGCCGAGATCGGCCAGCGTGTCGGGCTTTGCCGGAGCCGCGGGCTGCTGTTGCTGGTCGTTCGAGGCCTGCTTGTCGCTGGCGGGCAGCTTGCCGAGATCGACCTTGACCGTCTGGCTCTTGCCATCGCGCCAGACGGTGACGTCGACCGGCTTGCCCGGCGAATAGGCGCCGATCAGGCGGGCGAGTTCCTTTGGCGACGCAACGTCCTTGCCGTCGACCTGGGTGATCACGTCGCCAGCGGTGATGCCGGCCTTCTTGCCCGGGCCGTCGTCCTGGGCGCTGGACACCAAGGCCCCGTTGTTGGACTTCAGGCCGAGCGATTCGGCGATGTCCGAGGTGACCGGCTGAATTTCGACACCGAGCCAGCCGCGCTGCACGGCACCGTTCTTCATCAGGTCGCCAACAACCTGCCTGGCGGTCGAGGCCGGGATGTCGAAGGCGATGCCGACGCTGCCGCCCGACGGCGAGAAGATCGCCGTGTTGATGCCGACCACTTGGCCGTTGAGATTGAAGGTCGGGCCACCCGAATTGCCGCGGTTGACCGAGGCATCGATCTGAAGGAAATCGTCATAGGGGCCAGCGCCGATGTCACGGCCGCGAGCCGACACGATGCCGGCGGTGACGGTGCCACCGAGACCGAACGGATTGCCGACGGCCACGACCCAGTCGCCGACACGAACCTTCGAATCATCGGCGAAATCGACATAGGTGAATTTGCCGCCACCGTCGACCTTGAGCACGGCGAGATCGGTGCGCGGATCGGTGCCGACCAGCTTGGCGTCGAGCTCCTTGCCGTCATTGGTCACAACCGTGAAGGCGGTGCCCTCTTCGACGACGTGATTGTTGGTGACGAGGTAGCCGTCTTCGGAAATGAAGAAGCCGGAACCCTGCGCCACTGGGCGCGGCTGGCCGTTGTTGCGGTCGCGGTGACCGAAGCGACGGTGACCTTCGTCGTTTTGACCGCCTTGGTCGCCAAAGCCTCGGAATTCCTTGAAGAAGCGGCGCAGCTGCGGATTGTTGGGAAGATTGTCGAGACCGTCCTGATCGTCGGAGCCGTCATCGGCGGTCGGCTGGATCTTGGCCTTGACCTTGACGCTGACGACGGCTGGGGAAACGCGCTCCACGACATCGGCGAAGCTTGGAACCTGCGGCGCTTCCACGCGCACCGCGTCGGCCAGGACGGGGCTGGTTCCGCTGGTCAGCGCGCCTACGCCGATCGCACCGGCAACCGCGACGGACGCGGCGGCAGCCAAGAGACGCTTGCGGGTGCGGGAGTATGAATTGGGGGCAATATTCATGGATCTCTTATCCTCTTTTCAAAGGGACGCGCCTTGATCGCATCCTCAGGAAAGGAGAATTAGAACGGCGCACATTACAACGCCATTTCCGACGCATGAAACTTTGGTAATGTTGGCGGCCGACCTGTCTGTCGGAAGACCCCACCCTTCACGCTATTTCGCAGTTAGTCCCGGCGCAGGATCGCGTCCAGCGCCGCCTGTTCATCGGCGGAGAGGGATTTTGTCGCCAGTTGCCGGCGCGAACGGGCGTTGAAGGCGATAAAGATGCCGCCTGCCAGAAGCAGAATGACGGGCGTGCCCCAAAGCAGCGCGTTGCGCAGGTCGAAGCGCGGCTTCAAAAGCACGAACTCGCCATAGCGCGAAACCACATAGTCCATCACCTGCTGGTCGGTATCGCCGGCGACGAGGCGCTGGCGCACCAGGATGCGCAGGTCGCGGGCCAGATCGGCATCGGATTCGTCGATCGACTGGTTCTGGCAGACCATGCAGCGCAGGCCTTCCGACAGCGCCCGGGCTCGCGCCTCCAGCGCCGGATCGGCCAGCATCTCGTCAGGCTTCACCGCTTGCGCCGCACCGGCGAAGAGCAGCGCCAGCAGCAGGACAATCGACGTCAGCGAGAACCTTGTCTTCATGGCAGGCCCGCTGGCGCCACCGCCGTCTTGCGGCGCCGCGAGGGTGCTCCGACCCGCAAGCGCCTGTCCATCAGCGACATGGCCGCGCCCGCCATCATCATCAGGCCGCCGCCCCAGATCAGCGTCACCAGCGGCTTCCACCACAAGCGCACCACGACGGAGCCATCCTTGCCTTCGTCACCGAGCGAAATGTAGAGCTGGGAAAGACCAAGGGTCTTGATGCCGGATTCCGTCGTCGTCGTCTGCCGCACCGGAAAGAAGCGCTTGGCCGAGCTGATTTCGCCGATGGGACTGCCGCTGACACCGATCAGCTCGAAGCGGCCGCGATCTTCGCTGTAGTTGGGGCCCTGGGCCGGATAGAGCCCGACGAAACGCAGCGTGTGGCCGGACAATTCCACCGTCTCGCCGGCATGCATCGACAGGATTTTCTCGGTACCGAAGCAAAGCGTGCCGACAATGCCCAGCGTGGTCAGGCCAAGGCCGAGATGGGCGAAAGCCGTGCCGAAGACCGAGCGCGGCAAGCCAAGCAGGCGCCGGACCATGTTCCCCGTCGTGACATTGCCGAACCCCGCCTTGACGGCGATGTCGGTGAGCGCACCAAGGATCAGCCAGACGGCAAGTCCGACCCCAATGGCCGCCAATACCGAAGCGCCGTCGATGAACAGAGTGGTGACCAGTGCCGTCAGGAGGGCACCCGCGAATGCCACCATCAGGCGCTGCGCGACCGCGAAGACATCGCCGCGTTTCCAGGCTAGCAGCGGCCCAAAGGGAACCATCACCAGCAGGGGTACCATCAGTGGCGCGAAGGTCAGGTTGAAGAATGGTGCTCCGACCGAAATCTTGTCCGAGGAAAAGGCTTCGACCACCAGCGGATAGAGGGTGCCAACGAGCACGGTGGCGGTCGCCGTCGTCAGGAACAGATTGTTGAGGACGAGCGCGCCTTCGCGCGAAATCGGATGGAACAGGCCGCCGGCCGTCAGCTTCGAGGCGCGCAACGCAAACAGCGACAGCGAGCCGCCGATGAACAGCGTCAATATGCACAGGATGAAGATGCCGCGCGTCGGATCGGTGGCGAAGGCATGGACGGAGGTCAGGACGCCCGAGCGCACCAGGAAGGTGCCGAGCAGCGACAGCGAGAAGGTGAGGATGGCAAGCAGCAGCGTCCAGATCTTCAAGGCCGAACGCTTTTCCATGACGATGGCCGAATGGAGCAGCGCGGTGCCTGCCAGCCACGGCATGAAGGAGGCGTTCTCGACCGGATCCCAGAACCAGAAGCCGCCCCAGCCGAGTTCGTAGTAGGCCCAGTACGATCCCATGGCGATGCCGCCAGTCAGGAACATCCAGGCGACCAGCGTCCATGGCCGCACCCAGCGCGCCCAGGAGGCATCGATACGACCTTCGATGAGGGCCGCGACCGAGAAGGAAAAGCAGATCGAGAAACCGACGTAACCGAGATAGAGCAGCGGCGGGTGAATGGCGAGGCCGAGATCCTGCAGGACCGGGTTGAGATCGCGGCCCTCGATCGGCGCCGGATTGAGCCGGATGAACGGATTGGACGTCGCCAGGATGAACAGGAAGAAGGTAGCGCCGATGGCGCCCTGCACGGCCAGGACATTGGCCCGCAGCGTTGCCGGCAGGTTGGAGCCGAAAGCGGCGACAAGCGCGCCGAAAAAGGTCAGGATCAGCACCCAGAGCAGCATCGAGCCTTCGTGGTTGCCCCAGGTTCCGGTGATCTTGTAGATCAGCGGCTGCAACGAATGCGAGTTTTCCCAGACGCTCGCCACCGAGAAGTCGGAATTCGCATAAGCGCTGGCCAGCGCGACGAAAGACAGTGCCGTCAACGCAAAACCGGTCACCGCGACCGGGCCACCGACAGCCATCAGGCGCTGGTTGTTCAGGCGCGCGCCAAACAGCGGCACGATCGTCTGCACCAGCGAAAGCGCGAATGCCAGGACCAGGGCGAAATGTCCGGTCTCAACCATGACTGTACCTGTAATTCACCGTTGCTCTCCTGCCAGAGCTATTCACTCTTGCTCTCCTGCCAGACGCCCTTGGCCTTCAGGCCGTCGGCCACTTCCTTGGGCATGTAGCGCTCGTCGTGCTTGGCCAGCACGCTGTCGGCGACAAAGACGCCGTCCGGGCCGAAGGTGCCCTCGGTGATGACGCCCTGTTCTTCGCGGAAAAGGTCCGGCAGGATGCCGGTGTAAGTGACCTTGACCGATTTATGCGTGTCTGTGACCGAAAAGGCGACGGTCGCGCCCTGCCCGCGCTCGATGGTGCCCTTCTCGACCAGCCCTCCCAGCCTGATGCGCTGTCCGGGCTGGACGCTGGCTGTGGCCAGATCGGCCGGCATGTAGAAATAGGACGCCTTCTGACCGAGCGCGTAGAAGGTCAGTCCGGTGGCGGCGCCCAGGAAAGCCAGTCCGCCCACGATGACCGACAATCGTTTCTGCTTGCGCGTCATGCTCTACTCCGTCGCCGCCAGGCCGAGCGAGGCGGCAAAGGTGGTGAATTTCTTCGCTTCGTCACTGTCGGCCCCAAAAACGGCAATGGCGCGATGAAGAGCATCGCGCGCCTCATCGGCCTTGCCCAGCACAACGTAGGAACGAACGAGCCGCATCCATCCTTCCGCGTCACGCGGATTTTGCCGCAGTTTGTCGTCGAGACCCGCGACCATGGTGTTGATCATGGCTTCGCGGTCCTGCAGCGACATGGAGGACGCGGCGTCGACATCGGCGGCATCGGGCCCTTTCGCGGCCGCGCCGGAAGCGACTTCGGGGTTGCCGGATTTGGCCAATGCCTGCTCGATGGCGCCGCGCCACGGTGAACCCGGCGGCAGCGTGCCGAGCATCGCCTGCCAGGAGGCAACCGCTTCCTTGGTTCGCCCCTCCTGCGCCAACGCCACCGCCAGATAGAAACTGGCCTTCGCATTGGCCGGATCGAGTTTCAGCGCCGCCTCGAAGGCATCCTGGGCATCGGCCGAAACAATGCCGCCTGCCGCACCGGCGATCGCCTCACCAAGGCCGGCCTGACGGACGGCACTGTTGCCGTCGAGACGAATGGCGTTGCGGTAGGCGGCGGCCGCGTCGGAGAAGCGCTGCATGCGTAGATAGACCGGGGCCAGCACATCCCACCCCCGGCCGTCGGAAGGATTGGCGGCAAGGTGAGCTTCCGCCCGCGCGACCAACTCGTCGACCGAGCTGTCGGCCGGGTTCTTGGCCAACCGCTCGCTGAGCGGCTGTGACGGCAGGTCGGGCGAACCGAGCTGGCTGTAAAGCCCCCAGCTGACCAACGGCACCGCCAGCACCGCGACGGTCGCGACAAGTCTTGACATGGCCGACGCCAGCCTGGCCGATGCCTTGCCGGCCGGATCCGCATTGTCGAGGCGCAGGATGCGGCGCGCGATCTCGGCGCGTGCCTCGGCCGCTTCCGCCGGCTGGATCAGGCCCCGCGCGGCGTCGCGGTCAAGCTCGGACAGTTGATCGCGATAGACTTCCAGATCGTGGTCGCCGCTCGATGCGGCACCTTTCGAGCCGGCAGCCAACGGCAACAGCACCGCCAGGCTCGCGCCCAGCGTCAGGATTGCGGCTATGACCCAGAACAGCATGGCTCTTCCAATAAAGGCAGAGACTTGCCCTGCCAACATGTCCATCCTGCGACGCTTTGACGGCGGACGCTCCTGACGTCCTTGATCGACGTCAAGCGACTAGCTCCCAACCGGGATATCAGGTCAGCGGCGTCCAGCTGCCGTCGGTGTTGCGGCAAGCGGTTCCGCGGGCGGTGACGCCGGCTCCGCCGGTGAACACTGTCTGCGTGTACTGGCGGCAGTCCTGTGAACCGACGCGATAGGGCTGGGCCGGCACCACCTCGCCATAGCGCGAGGCCTGGTCGCCTTTCCACGTCACCTTCTGGCCGCTTGTCGTATATTCGAGCGCCTTGTATTCGGCCTCGAGCGCATTGCGCTTCTCCGTTGCGCTGAGACTGCTGCCGATCGAACCGCCAATCAGGCCACCGCCCATCGCGGATATGATCGAGGTGGTGACCTTGCCGCCCGAAGGAGGCGTCGAGGCCGGTGTCGGCGCGACGGTGGGGCCCTTGCCGCTCAAGGTAGTGCAGCCGGAGACGGCCAGCAATGCGGAAACAAGCGCGACGCGAATCTTCATGCCAACAACCGGTTTTCTTGAGTTGGAGCCTGCCATGGATGCGCCTGGGGCCGCGTCATCGGAGAAGTGGGCGTCGCCATAGTATTGATATTTGTCGGAAATTTGGCCATTGCCGGCCGCTCCGGGACCAATCGATATGCCGCCATAACATGTGCCGTCCATCGGTGTCGATTGGCGCTGGGAAACGTCACTGAAGGCTCCGCAACCGCACCACCGCCTTCAATCCGCCCATGCCGGACCGTTCGAGCGCGAGAACGCCTCCATACTCGTTGACGAGGTCGGCGACAATGGCAAGCCCCAGACCTGTGCCCGGTTTCGTCTCGTCCAGGCGTCTTCCGCGCTTCAGCGCGTCGCGCGCTCTGTCCTCGGGAATGCCGGGGCCGTCATCGTCGATGCTGATCTCGAACAGATGATCATCCTTGCCGACCAAGGGTGCGACCGAGACCGACACCGCGCTCCTTGCCCATTTCATCGCATTTTCAAGAAGATTGCCGAGCAGTTCCTCGAGATCCTCGCGCTCGCCGGCAAAAACGATCTCGGATGCCGGCAGCGTCAGCGACAGGCTTGTCTGCGGATTGAGCTTCTGCAAGACCCGCACCATGCGCTGGGCCAGCGGCGCCACCGGTGTACGGTAGACGACGCTGTCGCGCTGCGCCGCGACGCGAGCACGCTGCAGGTAGTGATCGACCTGCTTCTGCATGGAGGCAGCCTGTTCGGCGATCAACTGCCCCTTTGGGCCGCCGAGCGCGCGGCCCTCGTTGAGCAGCACCGCGAGCGGCGTTTTCAGCGAATGGGCGAGATTGCCGACCTGGGTTCGCGACCGCTCGACGATGCGTTTGTTGTTTTCGATCAATGCGTTGGTTTCGTTGGCTAACGGTTCGATCTCGGCTGGAAAGCGGCCGTCGAGCCGCTGCGCGGTGCCCTCGCGCACCATGGCGAGCGCGTTCCTGACCCGGCGCAGCGGCTGCAGGCCAAGCAGGATAGCGATAGCGTTGATGGCGATCATGCCGATGCCGAACAGGCCGAGATAGGTCAGCAGGCGGCGCTGGAAGGTTCCGATTTCCTGTTCGAGTTCGCTCTGGTTGCCCATGACGCGGAAACGCGCGGCACGGTTCTTGGCGTCGAGGACGAATTCGCTCTCGAACACTTCGAGTTGCTCGCCGTCGATACCCTCGGCCGAATAGCTGCGCTGGAAGCTGGCATTGAAAGGCACTTCAGCGACGCTTGGCGACGGGATGGTCCTGGTCATCGAAGAGGAGTGGAGGTCGCCATGCACGCCTTCCGAGGCCGGTTCCACCGACCAGTACCAGCCCGAATTGGGCTCGGAGAAGCGGAGGTCGCCGAGGTCGGGGGCGCCGGTGAGCGCTCCGGTATCGGAAATGCCGATGGAGCCGATCAGATTGAACAGATGCGCCGAAAGCAGGCTGTCGAAGCCGCGTTCGCTGGCCTGACGGTACAGCGTGGTGATCAGGGTGAAGATGACGACCAGGGTCAGGATCGCCCAGACCGTGGAGAAGGCGATGACGCGGAACGTCAGCGAGCGCGGCCACAAACGCAGCGCAAGCGGCGTCCTTGCGATTGGTTTGAGCGGTTCCGAGTTACGCCTCCGGCTCACGCATGCGGTAGCCCATGCCGCGCACGGTTTCGATCATGTCGATGCCCATCTTCTTGCGCAGCCGCCCGACAAAGACCTCGATGGTGTTGGAATCGCGGTCGAAATCCTGGTCGTAGAGATGCTCGACCAGTTCGGTTCGCGAGACCACATCGCCCATGTGGTGCATCAGGTAGGCGAGCAGGCGGAATTCGTGCGAGGTCAGCTTCAGTGGCACACCGTCGACATCGGCCTTCGACGCCTTGGTGTCGAGACGCAGCGGCCCGCAGGTGAGTTCGGACGAAGCGTGGCCGGCGGCCCGGCGGATAAGCGCCCTGACCCTGGCAAGCACTTCCTCGATATGGAACGGCTTGGTGACATAGTCGTCGGCGCCGGCATCGATGCCGGAAACCTTGTCGCTCCAGCGGTCGCGCGCCGTCAGGATCAGCACCGGCATCTTGCGGCCGCCGCGGCGCCAGCGCTCGACCACGCTGATGCCGTCCATCTGCGGCAGGCCGATGTCGAGCACGACGGCGTCGTAAGGCTCGGTGTCGCCGAGGAAATGGCCTTCCTCGCCGTCGAAGGCACGGTCGACGACATAGCCGGCATCGACCAGCGCGTCGGCTATCTGGCGGTTGAGATCCTTGTCATCCTCGACGACGAGTACGCGCATGCGGAGATCGATACCTGTTGAAGAGCTTTTTTGGACTGAAGACTTGGTCAGATCGAAGGGTTGGGGTCGGATTAAAGGTTGGGGTCAGATATAGGCCGATTCCGGCGGCCTGGGAAACGAGGCCCGTAAGATGAAAGATCCGGTCAGTTCTGCGGCACGACGATCTCGGAACGGCGCGGACGCTGCCCGTCCTTGCCGGGCACCAGCACGACGATGACGCAGACCGGCTGGCCGCCGCGCGTCGACTGCGAGGCCTTGGCCAGCGTTCCGCCATTCTGCTGGGCAACCTGTTGACCAATCGCATAGCAGTCGGACGCGGCCAGAACGATCGGGCTGGCCTGACCGGGGGCAATGACCGGCATCGCCACCGCCTGCGACGCAAACAGCCCGGCAGCACATAGCGCCAGTGTCGCGGTTCGGAAATGGGAGCGGAGCGTTTTCATGACCAGCGTTGTAACGCATCGGTGCTGAACGTGAAATGAACGGTGATCGAAGCACAAAACATGTCCGCTACACCCCTGAAAACACAGATGACCAATCGTGATTTCGACGCCCCAACCCGACGAAATCCGGGAAATGGCAGTCTAGACTCCGTTTCGGTCATATTGAAAGCGCGTCAGGCATTTTCCTGCGTCAGGGCGCGAAACCGCAGCAGCCCGTGATGCACCAGGAGCTCCTCGTCGTAGCGGGCTTCGGTGAACTCGAGCGACAGCCGCGTCTGTCCGCGAGGACCGATGACCAGCACCGCGTCGTCAAGGCGTGCCTTGATGGCGTCCATGATGGCAAGCGTTTCGGCTTCGCCCTGGGCTTTCGACCAGACATGCAGCGTGATCAGCTGATCGTCATTGTTCTCGACGCCGGTATCCCAGTCGAAGGCACTGGTCTGACCGCAGGTCACGTAGGGAAAAGCGGCATTGTCGGCCGCCCGTTCCAGCAGCCCGGCACCGCCCAGCAACGCCGACAGGGATGCGTCGCCCTTCAGTCTCAAAAAAAGTGCCTGCTGCAAATCGCCGGGCGCGGTCATCGTCCTTTTCCTCAAGCCTTGCGCCACCGACATCGGCTTTCGCAAGCCTGTCCGTCTGCATGTTCTGCCAGATATAAACGTTCGCGACGCGAAGACGATGGCGATTCGTCATCAGAATGATGAACGCCGATGATCTCGAAAATACGACCTGCCGATACCCCGTTCGGCCGATGTCGCGCAACCTAACGATGAAATAGCCAAGCGCAACCGCGATGGGATGACATGCCTGGCAGCGGAGCGTGAACGTGGACTCTCGATTCCCGGTCACCTATCCTTGCCCCGTATGGACGGCCCACGGGATGGAACGTCCTTGCTCGCTTTGATCCGTGAAGCGACGATGGCAGGGCATTTTCCCCTAATTTCCGGAGTTGATGATGCTCGATCCAGAAAAGACCAGGGCCGCTTCCATGTTGTTGGTAGGTCATTGGGACCGGGGCACCCGTCTCGACGCCATACCACGGGAGTTACGGCCAGAAACGCGGATCGAAGGGTACGCCATCCAGTCGCATGTCATGGGTCGTTCGGCCGCTCCGCTTTTCGGCTGGAAGATCGCGGCAACCAGCCTGGCCGGACAAAGGCATATCAACGTCGACGGCCCGATGGCCGGCCGTCTCCTCGCCGAGAAGGCTGTCGAGGTTGGCGGGACCGTTTCCCTGGCGACGAGCAAGATGTGCGTGGCCGAGATCGAATTCGCTTTCCGCTTCGGCCGGCAATTGCCGCCGCGTCCGGCACCCTATGAAATCGCTGAGGTGGTGGATGCCGTGGCGGCCTTGCACCCGGCGATCGAAATACCGGACTCACGCTATGACGATTTCTGCGCCGTTGGAGCGCCGCAGCTCATAGCCGACAACGCCTGCGCCAATCTGTTTGTCATCGGCGAGGCGGTGGAAGACGATTGGCGCGACGTGGATCTCGCGAAGCACCCGGTGGTCGGTTTCGTCTCCGGAAAGTCGCAGCACAACGGATCGGGAGCAGCCGTGTTGGGCGACCCTCGCATTGCGCTGACATGGATCGTCAACGAACTGTCGGGCCTAGGCATAGCACTGGAGCCGGGACAGGTGGTGATCACCGGCACCTGCGTGACGCCGATCGGCGTCGAGGCCGGCGACGAGGTCACCGGCGACCTGGGCAGGTTCGGCCGCGTTTCCGTGCGGTTTGTCTAGTCCGTCCGACGGCCACGCGTTCACATGCCAATTTTCAGACGGCGGGCTTGTTCCAGCCGCATTTGAAAGCCAGCATCGGCCGTGCCTTCAAGGCGTCCGCTTCGGTCCACTGCGATCGAACGCGACGCCATTTTCGTCGAGCTTGGTCTATGACCGGAGCGTCGATGCTTTGCGAGCCGGCCACACACTTGACCCAGTCGGCCACCGCGATCCTCGAAGGCGATAGCGGCTTTGCATGAAGTCGCAAAAGAGAGACGTGATCCGTCTCCCGACGGATCGGCGCGAGCTTGAAGAGGAGCCAGCCCACGGGCGGGTTTTGCCAAAATCAACCTAAGACGCGAGGTCGAATGCGATGCAGTCCACCGCCCACAAAATCCCGGTATCCATTATTATCCCGAACTACAATTACGCGCATTTCCTTGAACGTAGCATCGACAGCGCCCTGGAGCAGGACCACGACGACGTCGAAGTCATCGTCGTCGACGATGCATCGCAGGACAATTCCACGGCCATCATGGAATCCTACGGCGACAGGATCCTTGCTTGTCCGAGACGAAAGAATGGCGGGCATGCGGCTGCCTTCAATACCGGCTTTGCCGCCAGTTCGGGCAGAATCATCCTCTTCCTCGACGCCGATGATTATCTTTATCCGGGGGCCGTCTCCAGGATCGTCGACACCTGGGACGCGGCAACTGCCCAGGTGCAATCCAGACTGCACATTGTCGATGAGCGGCAACACATCAAGGACGTCTTTCCGCCGCCGGAACTGCCCTTCGACAGCGGTGATGTCGTGCCGAAACTGCTGCACAAGGGGCGCTACCAGACGACCGTGACCAGCGGGCTGGCCTTCGACCGGACGACCCTGGAATCGATCATGCCGATTCCGGAACCGGATTTCCGTCAGGGCGCCGACGGCTATCTTGCGACGCTGGCGCCACTCCATGGCCACGTCCAGTCCATCGATGAATGTGTCGGGGCTTACCGTATCCACGGCGCCAACCATTCGGTTTTCGGTGAAAAGCTCGCCGAGCGGGCGCGCTGGCGGGTGGAGCACGATTTCCACCGCATGGAGGCGCTGTCGGACCAGGCATCGCAGGTAGGCCTGACCGTCGTGCCGGCAGACGTTGTTCGCCATGATCCGGTCCATCTGGAAGAACGGCTGGCGTCGCTCTGCGCGGATAGGCACCGGCACCCCGTCGCCGATGATTCCCGGCTGGCGCTCGCGGCGGCGGGGGCTGTCGCCAGCCTCGAAATGTCGGCGTCCCTGCGGCGCCGCGCCGTGCTTGCCGGCTGGTTCCTGTCGGTCGGCATGCTGCCGCGGCAAATGGCCATGGCGGTGCTGTCGTGGAAGCTCGACGCATCGTCCCGGCCGAGATTCCTTACCAACCTGTCCAGCACGATCCGCCGCGCGATGGGGTAGCCGAAGCGCTTGGAGGATGATCACCGACCGTGGTCAGGGCCTGCCGCGCAACCGGACCACGAAGCTGCGCACCGCCAGCACCAGCACGGTGATGATGATCAGGATCACCGAGAGGGCGGCGATGGCTGGATCGATGTTGTCGCGCAGGCCCATCCACATCAGCCTTGGCAGGGTGATGGCGTTGACCGAGGTGATGAACAGCGTGACGCCGATCTCTTCCCAGGACAGCACGAAGGACAGCAGTGCCGCGGTGACGATGCCGAACTTGATGTTTGGCATGATGACGCGGGTGGCGCGCTCCCACACCAAGGCGCCGAGGCCGCGCGCGGCAAGGTCGATGCGCCGGTCGAGCTGGCTGAGCGAGACCAGGATCAGCACCGTGGCGAAAGGCACCGTCATCACCGAATGCGCCATGGCGACGCCAAGCCAGGTATCGTATCCGAAGAAGGAGCTGACGCCGGAGATCGAGGTGAGCAGGAAATAGAGCGTCACCGCCGAGACCACCGGCGGCACCACCATCGGCAGCAGCACGAAGCCGACGAGGGCCGCGGTGAAACGCGGCTGGAACATCCACACGCCGAGGCTGAAGCAGAGCGCCAGCACCGTGGAAATCGCGCTGCTGACGATGCCGATCCTGATCGACAGCAGGATCGACTGAAGCCAGCGCGGATCCTCGATCAGCGAACGATAGTGGCGCAGCGACAGTTCGCCCGACGGCATCGCCAGCATGCGGCTCGGCGTCAGTGACACCGGGATGACGGCGAGCAGCGGCAAAAGCAGGAACAGCGCCACCAGCACGGCCAGGATCAGCGAGACGGGTCCGGGGCGATAGGTCGGCATCAGATCAGCTGCTTCGGTCTGACATAGCGGAACAGAAGCGCCATCAGCGCGCCGACGAACAGCACCAGCACGACGCTGATCGCCGCACCCAGCCCCCAATCCGGACTCTGGAAGATACGGAGATAGATCAGTTCGGCGATCATCACGCTGCGGCCGCCACCGAGGATCGCCGGCGTGACGAAGAAGCCAAGCGAGAAGACGAACACGATCATCGCCGAGCCGATGATGCCGGAGCGGGTCATCGGCACGAACACAGTCCAGAAAGTGCGCATGCGGCTGGAGCCGAGCCCGCGTGCCGCCAGCAGCACCCGGTCGTCGAGGCTGCGCATGGCCGAGGCGAGCGGAAAGACGGCGAACGGAATGAGAAAATGCGTCATGCCGACGATGACGCCGAACTCGTTGCGCACCAGGGCCAGCGGTTCGGAGATGAAGCCGATCGCCTGCAGCCAGGTGTTGATCAGGCCGCGATTGGACAAAAGCGCCACCCAGCCGAAGGCGCGGGTCAGCACCGAGATCCAGAACGGCACCAGGATGCAGAATTCGGCGACAAGGCGCTGCGCCGGCGTTCCGCGCACCCAGACGACGGTGATGGCGTAGGCGGCGGCAACCGAGACGACCGTGACGATGGCCGCGATGCGCAATGTGCGGATGAACACCGACTGCACCAGATCGTCGGTGAGCAGTGCCTTATACTGGCCGAGCCCCGGCGTCGGCAGCGTGAAGCTCCACTTGACGACACCGAGGAACGGCCATGCATAGGCGAGGACAAGAAATAGGAGCAGCGGCGCCATCAACAGCGCCGCGCCCATCCTGTCGGAGAGATATGCTCTCATCTGGACCCGATGATCCCGGCCCTGGTCAAGCCGAGATGATCTTGGTGTATTCGTCGAGCGCCGGCCCGTAGTTCTTGGCGTACCAGTCCATGTCGAGCGGGATCTGCTTCTTCATGTTCTCGGGATCGACCGGGTTGATGCGCTTCTTGTCGGCGGGGATCAGTGCATCGGCGGCCGGATTGGCCGGGCCCTGCCCCAGCTTGTCGAACATGACGAGCTGCTTTTGCGGATCCTGCGCGCTGGCGATGAACTTCATCGCCGCGTCCTTGCCGCCGGGGTTGTTCTTGAGCACGGCAAGGGCACCGGGCGAGATCAGGCCCTGGTCCCAGATGAACTTGATCTTGCCGCCCGAGTCCTGCTCGATCAGCGAGGCGCGGGTCGACCAGACGATGGCCATCGAGGCCTCGCCATTAAGCAGCACGCTCTGGCTCTCGGCGCCGCCGCCCCAATAGGCGACGACGTTCTCCTTGAAGGCGGCGATCTTGTCATGCGCGCGCTTGAGGTCGAGCGGGTAGAGCGAGGCCGGCGCGATGCCGTCCGCCAGCAGTGCGGCTTCCCAGCTCGAAACGCCCCATTTGTAGAGCGAGCGCTTGCCGGGGAACTTCTTCACATCGAAGAAGTCGGCCATGCCGGTCGGTGCGTCCTTGCCGTATTTCTCGGAATCATAGGCGATGACGTAGGAGAAGAAATAGGTCGAGGCGGCATACTCCCAGCCGAAGCCCGGCCGCATCTTCTTCTTGTCGACGACGTTGTAGTCGATCGGCTCCAGCGCGCCCTGGGCGCCGAGCGTGATGGCCGAGAACGGATCGACGTCGACGAGGTCCCAGGTCGGGGCGCCGCTCTTGGCCTGCGCGGCGATCGCGCCTTCGGTCGGGCCGGAGCCGTCCATCTTGACGGTGATGCCGGTGTCCTTGGTGAAAGCCTGGCCGTAGGCGGCGTCGTAAGCCGTGATGGCGTCGCCACCCCAGTTCACCAGAACCAGTTCCTTGGCCTGTGCAAAGGCACCGGTCGAACGCAAAAGCATCGGCGTGCCGGCGAGCACGAGTGCTGCCAGCTGCGTGAACTGGCGGCGCGAAATCTCGCCGCGACCTGCCCTGGCGGACAGGGTCTCGATGGCTTGTTTCTTGGTATCGTTTGTCATGTCAGTTCCCCTTTTTTGTCGTTGATCATTCCCGGAAGCCTGCGTGTCCCATCGGTCCACGCCGGCGGTCATTGTCCTCCTTCCGGAAGGAGGAAACCCTTTTCCGCAGGCCAGGTCAGCCAGACGGAATTGCCTTTGCTCAGCGCCGCGGCCGCGACCTCGTTGGGCACCGAGACGGTCACCCTGGCGCCCTGCCGCGTCGTGAGGTCGAGCTTGGTCGCCGCACCCAGATAGGTCGAGGCGGTGGCGGTCGCGGCAATGCCGTTCTCGCCGGCGGCGGCCTCGCCAGCGATCGACATATATTCGGGGCGGATTGCCAGGATTGCATCGCCACGGACTTTCTCGGCCTTGCAATGCATGCTGACCGCGCGATCCTCGCAAACGCCCGTCGAGCCATTGCCGGCGGGCTTGACCCCTTTCAGCGGCAGCATGTTGATCTCCCCGAGGAACTCGGCGACGAAGCGGTTGTCCGGCCGGTCGTAGACCTCGTCCGGCGCGCCGACCTGCAGCAATTTGCCGTGGTTGAAGATGGCGACGCGCGACGACAGCGCCAGCGCCTCGCTCTGGTCGTGGGTGACGAAGACGAAAGTGGTGCCGGTTTCCAGATGCAGGCGCTTCATCTCGGCCTGCATCTGTCCGCGCAGGCTCTTGTCCAGCGCCGAGAACGGCTCGTCGAGCAGGAGCACGCCTGGTTCGAACACCAGTGCGCGAGCCAGCGCCACGCGCTGCTGCTGGCCGCCGGAGAGCTGCGACGGCAGTTTCTTCTCGTGGCCAACCAGGCCGACACGTTCGATCATCTCGCCGACACGACGCTTGATCTCGGAGGCCGATTTCTTGCGGACCTTGAGCGGGAAAGCGATGTTGGCCTCGACGCTCATATGCGGGAACAACGCATAGCCCTGGAACACCATGCCGGCGGCGCGCTGCTCGGCCGGACGGTCGGTGATGTCGGTGCCATCGCTCAGGAGGCGGCCCTCGGTCGGCTGCACGAAGCCGGCGAGGATCATCAGGAAGGTGGTCTTGCCCGAACCGGAGGGGCCAAGCAGGGTCAGGAACTCGCCGCGGCCGATATTGAGCGTCAGATCGTCCAACGCACGGAACGAGCCGAAGCTCTTGCCGATCCCGATTGCCTTGATCTCTGCGGCCCGGCCGGGTTGCTGCATCCTGCCTTCTTCCTCAGTCCCAAGAGGAAATCGTAGGCAGGCCGGCGGCTCACCGCAACCGAATAGTTTTCGCCTGATCGGCAAATTTGATTCATCTATGGTCGGTCAATATGGCCTGACCGGGTTCTCCGAGAGCTTCGATCTCAGCCAGCCCCCGAACGCCTCCAGCACCGGATGGCTTGTTTTCGCGTGCTCGGAGACCAGGTAATAGGAACGCGGCGACTTGATCGCGATGTCGAACGGCCTGACCAGCCGGCCTTCGCTCAAGGCCCGCCGGCTGGTCAGTTCGTCACCCATCGCAATGCCCTGGCCGGCGATCGCCGCCGAGAAGACGAGGTTCATGTCCGAAAAGAAGATGCCGCCCTCGGTGTCGGGATTTTCCACCTTGGACAGCGCCAGCCAGCGCGCCCAATCCTCGGTGTCGTCAAGGTGAAGCAGATTGGCGCGCAGCACGTCCGCGGGCCGAGAAAAGCCGCCGACCTTGTTGAGCAGCGTCGGACTGCAGAGTGGCGTGAACGAGATTTCACAGAGCGGCTCGACGGCTCGGTTCGGCCAGTTGCCGACACCGAAAGCGATGAAGGCATCGGCGTCGGCATTGCTGACGTCGTCGAGCCGCCTGGGGGTCAGGATGCGCAGCGCCACGTCAGGGTACATCTGCCGGAACTCGCCGATATGGGTGCATAAAAACAACGAGGCGAAGCCCGGCGTGCAGGAGACGGCGAACGAGCCGCCGACGCCCGTGCCGGCATCGCGCGTCACCGCATCGCCAAGCACCGTCAGCGCCTTGCGCACGTCGCTGGCATAGCGCTGGCCGCGAGGCGTCAGTGCCACGCCCTTGCCGATGCGCTCCAGCAGGTCGAAGCCGAGGTCGCGTTCGAGCAGGCGCAGTTGATGACTCACCGCGCTGCGGGTGAGGTGCAGTTCATCGGCAGCGCGCCAGACGCTGCCATGACGGGCGAAACTGTCGAGGGCGCGCAGCGCCTGTGTCGAGGGAATTCTCAAGAGGTGAACCGAATTTGCACGAACCGGAAAAACATATCACTTTTTGGCGAGCCGCTTCACTGCTTTCTTTGACGCATGGACAAACCGGTGACGACATCAGCGCAGGAGACCGCGCTTGCCTGCCTCGACGGCATCCAGCCGTCGCTGTCGCAGTGGACGCGCACCATCTTCGATTTCGGCGAGACCGCATGGCGCGAATACCAGTCGGCCGCCTGGTATGTCGCGCGGCTGAAGCATGAGTGCTTTTCCGTCGAGGAAGGCTCGGGCGGCATGCCGACCGCGTTCTGCGCCCACTGGACGAATGGCGCCGGGCCGACGATCGGCCTTTATGCCGAATATGACGCGGTGCCCGGCAATTGCCAGGACGCGGTGACGGTGAAGCAGTCGCGGCCCGGCCTTGGCTTCGAGGCCGCGGGCCACACCGATCCGCATTCAGGGCTCGGCATGGCGAGCCTCGGCGGCCTGCTTGCGGTCAAGGCTGCCATGCAGCGGCACGGCATTGCCGGCACGTTGCGCTTCACCGGCGAACCCGCGGAGAAGGTGCGCGGCTCGAAGCCGATCCACGCGGCCAAGGGCTATTATGACGGCCTTGCCGGCATGATTTCCTTCCATCCCTTCTACATGCTGCCGCTCTGCAACACGGCGCGCTGGGACACGCATTGCGGTGCGGCCTATTCGATGATCTACCGCTTCGTCTGCGACGAACCCGAAAATTGGGTTCGCGCAGGCGATGGTGCACCGATCCCGCAGGCGCATTCGGCGGTGCGGGCGCCCGGCGCCAACGACGCGCTGATGACGATGTACATGACATCCAAGGCGCTGCGCGATTCCATGCTGCCGCACCAGGGCGGTTGGTCGATCAGCGAGGCGATCCTGACCGCCGGCCAGGCGACCGCCGACAATCTGCCGGCGGGCCTGGCCGAGATCCAATACATGATCCGCGTGCCGACCATTGCCATGGCCGAACAGGTCACTGCCGTGCTCGATCGCAATGCCACGGCCGCCGCCGCGATCAGCGGCTGTCGATTCGAGCGTCACTGGGTATCGAAATCGCGGCCGGGGCTTGCCAACCACGCCATGGCCGAGATCGCCTATGCCGCGCTGTCGACGATCGGGCCGCCGCACTGGGACGAGGCCGCCAGAGCGGTCGCGCGCGAAATCCAGGTCAATGCCGGGGGTACCGCGACCGAGAACCCGTTCATCGACGAGCTGGAACGACTGATCGACCCCAGGCAGGCCGAGGAAATCCTGCGCCGTGACCTGCCGCCGTCGCAGCTGAATTCGACCTCCGACGACTACACCGACATGAGCTGGCATGCGCCGACGGCGAGGTTCTATGTCGCCCGTCCGGCGTTGCGTTCGGCAAGCGGCCAGCCCTACCCGGGCTGGGTGATGAACGCGCTTGGCGGCATTACCGCGACGATCGATCCGATGGTCATCTGTGCGGCCAAGACGGTCGCGCTGGCGGCGCTGCGCTTGCTGGAGGACAAAACCGCCCGCGATGCGGCGATGGACGAGTTCGTCACCCGCACCGGCGGCGGCATCGGCGGTGCGAACTGGATCGCGCCGCTCTGCGACTACGACCCGCCGATCCATTTCCGCTGGCCCGAATATGTCACCACCGCGCGCGGCCGCGACTGGTGGATACCGAGCGGTCAACCCAACCAAACCGCATGATCAAAGCACGAGGAGAACCCCATGACCGTCCATGATCGCATCGTCGCCGAACCGTTCTCGCTGCAGCGCCGCAACCCGGCCGGCGGCACCAAGCCGCTGACCGTCTGGGGCTTCGCCAACGAAACCGACGTCTTGACCGACGTCCTGCTTGGCTCGCCGAATTTCCTGCGCCATCTGTCGACCAGTTCGCTGTCGCGCAAGCATCTGCGCGAGGCGCCCTGCAACGTCCAGATCGCGCAGGCGCAGCACAAGGACCTGGTCGCCGCCTATGAGCATTTCGGCGTCAGCATCCATTGGCACGAGCCGACGCCGGAACTGCCGATGCAGGTCTACTCGCGCGATTCCAGCGTGATGACGCCCTATGGCGCCATTATCACCGCCATGGCCAACTGGTGGCGGCGCGGCGAAAACTACGCCGCCATCCGCACCTACGAGAAACTCGGCATCCCGATCTACGATATGGTCACGGCGGGCACGTTCGAGGGTGGCGACTTCAACGTCATCGAGGACGGCGTGGTGCTGATCGGCTGCGGTGGCGCCCGCACGCAGGAGGAAGGCGCGCGCCAGGTGCAGGCCTGGTTCGAAAAGGAAGGCTGGGAGACACGCATCGCCTTCATCGACGAGTATTATGTCCATATCGACCTGATGGTGGTGCCGATCGCCGAGAAGCTCACTGCCGTCTGCCTCGCCTGCACCGAGCCCGGCATCGTCGACTGGCTGAAAGGCAAGGGCCACGAGATCATCGACGTGCCGTTCCAGGACACGATGGCACTCGGCTGCAACTTCATGTCGCTCGGCAAGGACCGGGTCATCGCGCCGACCTCCAGCCAAACGCTGATCGGCCAGCTCAAGGCGCGCGGCTTCGAGGTCGCGGCAGTCGACATGAGCGAGATCTCCAAGACCGGCGGCGGCATCCACTGCATGGCGCAGGCGCTGAAACGCGAAGCGGCCTGAGACCGCGCGCTCGCCAGTATCGGGAAGGCGGGCGCTTCGTTTGCCCTGGACGGGTCCATGATGCCGATCCGACGCGTTGTCCATGATCACAGGATGGACAACGCTTCGGATCAGTTTTACGAGTCGGCCCAACCAGCGGAGATGTTCGCCTCCCCCAATGAACAAGATCGATACCCACAACAGCAAGGGCAGTGACGAGCGCTCGACAGCCACCAGCCTCTCACGGCTTGGCACGAGGCTGAAGCTCTCCCGGCAGACACGGGGCCTGACCCTGAAGGCGCTCGCCACCTCCGCCAACTGCTCCGAGAGCCTGCTTTCCAAGGTCGAGAACGGCAAGGTCTCGCCCTCGCTTCCCATGCTCCACCGGCTTGTCGAGGTGCTCGGCACGAACATTGGCTGGATGTTCGAGGAGTCCGATGGCGAGGAAGGCATCGTCTTTCGAGCTGGAGCGCGGCCGTTGATCGCGCTCGATCCGCTCCGGCGCGGCGAAGGCATTTCGCTCGAGCGAGTCATCCCCTATTCGCCGGGCCATCTCCTGCAGTGCAATATCCATCATATCGAGGCGGGCGGTGAAAGCGCCGGCCCGATCCAGCATGCCGGCGAGGAAGTCGGCTATCTCCTGGAAGGCGCCATCGAACTGATGGTCGGTGAGAAGACGTTTCGCCTGTCCGCCGGAGATTCCTTCGTCTTCAATTCGGAACTCCCCCATTGGTACCGCAATGTCGGCGACGAACGCGCCAGCATTTTCTGGGTGAACACGCCCGCGACATTCTGACAGGCGGTCTCCCTTTGCCGACGCTAATTCAAGTCACTTGACAAGAAATCAAGTATCTTGAATTATGCCCATGCGCTCAGGCGCCATGTGAGCCCGATCAAGGGCCTTTTTCGCAAAACCAAGGGGAACCGGAATGCGTCTTACAAAGATCCTTTCAGGCTGCGCCGCGGCCATCGCCATGACCTTCGCGCTTGGTTCTGGCTCCGCCATGGCCGAGACCTATGCACTCGTCACCATCAACCAGCAGGCTCTTTTCTTCAACCAGATCAATGACGGTGCGACAGCCGCGGCGAAGGCCGCCGGCGTCGATCTCGTCATCTTCAACGCCAACAACGTGCCGAGCGCGCAGAACGACGCGATCGAGAACTACATCACCCAGAAGGTCGACGGCATCATTCTCGTCGCCATCGATGTCAACGGTGTGAAACCGGCGATCACCGCGGCCAAGGCCGCCGGCATTCCGGTCATTGCCATCGACGCGCAGATCCCGAATGGCGACAATGTCGCCTTCGTTGGTGTCGACAACACCAAGGCGGGCGAGGATATCGGCAAATTCTACGCCGACTACGTCAAGACCAAGATGAATGGAACCGCCAAGATCGGCGTTGTCGGCGCGCTCAATTCCTTCATCCAGAACCAGCGCCTCGACGGTTTCAAGAAGGCCGTCGCCGACAGCGGCCAGAAGGTCACCTTCCTCGATACGGTCGACGGTCAGAACGTGCAGGACGTCGCCCTTTCCGCCTCTGAAAACCTGATGACCGCCAATGCAGACATGACGACGCTTTATGCGACCGGCGAGCCGGCGCTGCTCGGTGCGGTTTCCGCCGTCACCAGCCAGGGCCGCACCGGCGACGTCAAGGTGTTCGGATGGGACCTGACCAAATCGGCGGTGCAAGGTCTCGAGGAAGGCTGGGTGGTCGCCGTCGTCCAGCAGGATCCGGCTGGCGAAGGCAAGGCCGCCATCGAGGCCTTCGGCAAGCTCAAGAAGGGCGAGAAGATCGATCCGATCATCAATGTTCCGATCACCATCGTGACCAAGGAAAATGTCGGCCAGTTCAAGGACATGTTCAAGTAGTATCCTCCCCGGACCACCGGGCCGCGCATCGACCTGATGGTTGCCCGCGCGGCCCGGCGACCGATTGAACGTGTCGTCCTTCGAGAACTGGAACCATGATGAGCGATGGCGAGACCTACCGCGTCAGGATGACCGGTATTTCCAAACGATACGGCCCCATCCAGACGCTGGATGATGTTTCACTAACCTTGAAGCCCGGCGAGGTGCTCGGCCTGGTCGGCGACAACGGCGCCGGCAAATCCACGCTGAGCAAGGTCTTGTCCGGCGCGGTCATTCCCGATTCCGGCAGCATCGAGATCGACGGCAACGCCGTGTCCTTTTCCTCGCCGGCCGATGCCCGCGCCGCTCGGGTGGAGATGGTCTACCAGGACCTTTCGCTCTGCGACACGGTGGATGTGGCGGGCAATCTCTTTCTCGGCCGCGAACCGCGCCGCCACGTTCTTGGCGTCCCCTTTCTCGACAACAGGCGCATGCATGGCGAGACGCGCGAGATGCTCGACCGGCTCGGCATCGTCATCGCCGATACCAGGCTCAAGGTCGAAAACCTCTCCGGCGGCCAGCGGCAGTCGATCGCCATCGGCCGTGCCGCCTCCTTCGACCCGTCGGTGCTGATCATGGACGAACCGACTGCGGCCCTCGCGGTGGCGGAAGTCGAGGCGGTCCTGGAACTCATCCGCGCCGTCAGCGCCCGTGGCGTCAGCGTCATCCTCATCACCCATCGGCTGCAGGATCTGTTCCTGGTCTGCGACCGCATCCAGGTCATGTACGAGGGCCGCAATGTCGCCGAACGCAAGATCGGCGACACCAGCATCGAGGAGGTCGTCAACCTGATCGTCGGCCGGAAATTCAGTGCGCGGTCGGCGCGTGCCAGCCGCGATGAGGGGGTACAGCCATGAACGCCACCTCGCCGTCCGCCGAGATTGGCGTTTCGCCGCCCAAGCGCGCCCACAAGGGAACGTGGAAGGATGTGGCGATAGCCAATGGCAGCGTCGTCTCCATCGCGCTGTTCTTCATCGTCGTCTGCGTGATCTTCTCGCTGGTCACCGGTTCCTTCCTGACGACGCCCAATCTGCTCAACATCGTGCGCCAGTCGGCGCCGCTGCTGATCGTCGCGGCGGCGATGACCTTCGTCATAACCACCGGTGGCATCGATCTCTCGGTCGGTTCGGTGCTGGCGCTGACGGCAACGCTCTCGGCCGTTGCCCTCCAAGCTGGCCTGCCGTGGCCGCTGGTCGTCGTCGCCATGCTGGCGCTTGGAGCGGCGATCGGCGCCCTGCAGGGCTTCTTCATAGCCTATGAGCGCATACCGGCCTTCATCGTCACGCTTGCCGGCCTTTCCGTCATCCGCGGCGTGGCGCTGCTGATCACCGGCGGCTACTCGATCCCGGTCGAACCGAGCAGTTTCTTCGTCAACATCGGCAGGGCCTGGTTTCTCGGCGTGCCGGTGCCGGCGCTGCTCGCCCTTCTCGTCCTGATCGTCGCCTATCTCGCCTTCAACCAGACGCCGTTCGGCCGCTATGTCACCGGCATCGGGGCCAATGCCGAAGCCGTGCGCCGCGCCGGTGTCGACACGCGCTTCATGATCCTCTTCGTCTACATTCTGTCAGGCATGGCGGCGGCGGTCGCCGGTGTCATTCTGGCGGCCCGGCTCGGATCCGGCTCATCGAATTCCGGCCAGGGTTTCGAGCTCGATGTCATCGCCGCCGTGGTGCTTGGCGGCACCAGCCTGTTCGGCGGGCGCGGCACGATCATCGGCACCATACTCGGCGCGCTGACCGTCGCGGTCATCGGCAACGGCCTGATCCTGGCACATATGTCGCCGTTCCTGACACCGATCGTTACCGGCACAATCATTCTCGTTGCCATCTGGCTGAATTTCCGGCTGTTCAAGGGCGCAACGCGGAGCCGCTGACATGGATCATCTGTTCGACGACACGCCAAGGCAAAGGGCGCCGATCGGTGTTCGCTCCGGCACCGTGATGACCGTTACCGGCCCGGTCGCGATCGCCGACATGGGTGTGACGCTGATGCATGAGCATATCCTGCTCGATGGCTCGACATCCTGGAAATGCCCTTGTCATCCCGACGAGAAGAAGATCGCCGAGCAGCCGGTCAGCATGGAGATCATCGGCGAGCTGCGGATGAACCCCTACATGAACCGCGACAATGTCTCGCTCGACGACAGCGACCTGGCGCTTTCGGAACTGGCCAAGTACAGGGCGCTCGGCGGCCATACCGTCGTCGATGCGACCAATATCGGCATCGGCCGCGATCCGGTGAAGCTGGCGCGCATCGCCCGCAGTTCCGGATTGCGGATCGTCATGGGCACGGGCTTCTACCTGCAGCACACCCACCCCGACTGGCTGAAGGCGATGGACGTCGACGATGTCACCGAATTCCTCGTCAACGATGTCGGCGGCGGGGCGGTGCAGCCCGAGATCATGGCCGGCATCATCGGCGAGGTCGGCGTCAGCAAGGATTTCACCGACGAAGAACGCAAGTCGCTGCGGGCCTCGGCGCGCGCCTCCAGGATAACCGGCGTGCCGCTGACTATCCACCTGCCCGGCTGGGAACGGCTGGCGCATGACGTGCTCGACGTCGTCGAGGCGGAAGGCGCCGATCTCAGGCACACGGTGCTCTGCCATATGAACCCCAGCCACAACGATCTCGCCTACCAGAGAAGCCTCGCCGCGCGCGGCGCCTTCCTGGAATACGACATGATCGGCATGGACTTCTATTATGCGGACCAGGATGCGCAGTCGCCTTCGGATGAGCAGAATGCGCAGGCAATCCGCTCGCTGATCGACATGGGCCTGGTCGATCGGCTTCTTCTGTCGCAGGACGTGTTTTTGAAGATCATGCTGACACGCTTTGGCGGCTTCGGCTACGGCTTCCTCCTCAAGCATTTCGTGCCGAGACTGAAACGCCATGGCGTCGACCAGTCGGCCATCGACCGCATGCTCATCGACAATCCAAAGACCGTGTTCGCCGAAGGCCCCTGAGCCCGCGGATCAACACAATCAAGGGAGTATACATGTCCAGGAAGAAAGTTCTTCTCGCAGGCGAGTCCTGGGTCTCGACCGCGACTCATATCAAGGGCTTCGACCAGTTTCCGACCGTGACCTATCACACCGGCGCCGATGAACTACTGGCCGCACTGAAGGACGGTCCGTTCGACGTCACCTTCATGCCGGCGCATGAGGCGCAGCGGAATTTCCCGCAAACCATGGACGCGCTTTCGGCCTATGACGCGGTCGTGCTTTCCGATCTCGGCGCCAACACGCTGTTGCTTCACCCCGACACCTGGATCCATTCCAAGCCGACGCCGAACCGGCTGCGCCTGCTGCGCGAGTATGTCGGCAATGGCGGCGGCCTGCTGATGTTCGGCGGCTATTACAGCTTCCAGGGCATCAACGGCGGCGCGCGCTATCACAAGACGCCGGTCGAGGACGTCCTGCCGGTCACGTGCCTGCCCATCGACGACCGTGTCGAGGTTCCGGAGGGCTATGCGCCGGCCGTCGTCGGCCCGCAGGACCATCCAATTCTCAAGGGCTTGGGCAAGGATTGGCCGATCCTGCTCGGCTTCAATGAGGTCACGGTCAAGGACGGTGCGGAGGTTCTGGCCACCGTATCTTCCGACTACCGTTCGCTGCCGCTGCTGGTAACCGGCAAATATGGCAAGGGCCGGACCGTCGCCTGGACCTCGGACGTCGGCCCGCACTGGCTGCCTCCGGGCTTCATCGCCTGGGGCGGCTACAAGACCCTGTTCGAACAGATGCTGGGCTGGGCAACGGCCAAGGACTAGCAAGGGATTAGCCATGCGCGTCCATGTCGTCGGCAATGTCTGCGTCGATACGACGTTTCGACTGGACCGGTTCCCGCGGCCGGGCGAGACGCTGAACGCATCGGAACACGCCGACGGACTTGGCGGCAAGGGCGCGAACCAGGCGGTAGCCGCCGCGCGCACCGGAGCCGACGTCCGGTTCTGGACGGCGATCGGCAATGATGCCGCCGGGGCTTGGATAAGGGAACAATTGCGCCGCGACCTCGACACCAGCCATCTGACGATGCTGCCCAAGGAGAGCGACCGTTCGACGATCATAGTCGATGCGCGGGGCGAGAACCTCATCGTCACCGGTGCCAGTTGCGCCACTGCCTTCGATCCCCTGGCAGAGAGTGGATTCGCGGCCTCGATCGAACGCGGCGACATCGTCGTGATGCAGGGCAATCTCCATCCGGATGCAACGACAGCCTGCCTGCGGACGGCGCATGAAGCGGGCGCCGTGACCATCTTCAATCCAAGCCCGCTTGCAACTGGTGCGACGCCGCATTTGAGCGATATCAGCCTCGCCATCGCCAATGCGGGCGAAGCGGCGCAACTGACCGGAAAAGGCGATCCTGACGCGGCAGCCCGCGAGCTGATCCGTCGAGGCGCAGGCACCGCTATCGTGACGCTTGGCGCGCTTGGCTGCCTCGTCGCCGATGGTGAAGGACGGATCGAGCGGATCATGGCGCCCAAGGTGGCTGTGACGGACACCAGCGGCGCGGGTGACGTGTTTTGCGGTTGCCTCGCCGGCTGCCTTGCCGCCGGCATGGATCTCGCTGCAGCGGCCAGGATTGCGGTTCGCGCTGCGGCCATCTCGGTCGGACGCGCCGGAACGCTCGGCTCCTGCCCCGACAGGCAGGAGATGAAAACGCTCATGGAAACGACGGAAGCGGAAACCGCATGACAAAATCCCCTAAATCCATCGGCTCCAAGCAGGGCGAGAACGACGCGCTGCGATCGATCTTCGGCAGAAGCAAGGTGGTGATCGGCGTCGTTCATCTCGCACCCCTGCCGGGCGCGCCGCGCTATGATGGCGAGGCGGTCGAGGCCATCTATCAACGCGGCCTCGACGATGCCAAAGCCTATCTCGATGGCGGTTGCGACGGCGTGATCGTCGAGAACCACGGCGACGTGCCATTCGCCAAGCCAGATGACATCGGCCCCGAAACCTCCGCCTACATGTCCGTCGTCGCCGACCGTATCCGCCGCGAGCTTGGCCGGCCGGTCGGCATCAACGTGCTCGCCAATGCCGCCATTCCCGCGCTGTCGATCGCCAGTGCCTCCGGTTCTTCCTTCGTGCGCGTCAATCAATGGGCCAACGCCTATGTCGCCAATGAGGGCTTTATCGAAGGCGAAGCGGCGCGCGCCATGCGCTTCCGTGCCAGGCTTCGGGCCAACGGCATCCGCATCTTCGCCGACGCGCATGTCAAGCATGGCGCCCATGCGATCGTCGGCGACCGGCCGGTCGAGGAACAGGTCAAGGACCTGGTGTTCTTCGACGCCGATGCGGTCATCGCCACTGGACAGCGCACCGGTCATGCCGCCGACCTCGGCTACATCAGGATGATCAAGGACGCGGCCGGATTGCCGACCCTTGTCGGCAGCGGGGTGACGCCCGACAATGCCAACGACATCCTCGACATCGTCGACGGCGTCATTGTCGCGAGTTCCCTGAAGCATGACGGGGTCTGGTGGAACCAGGTCGACCCGCAACGGGTGATCGCCTTCATCCGTGGCCTCAAGCGATGAGGCTTGCGCCGCAGATCGACGGCGAAAGACTGCTGCGACGGCTCGACGCGTTTGCCCGGATCGGCGCGACGCCGGCCGGGGGCGTCAACCGGCAGGCGTTCAGCGTCGAGGATCGAGGCGCCCGGCGCCTGCTGGCTGAACTGGCGCTGGAGCGCGGATTCACCGTTTTCCAGGACGGGATCGCGAACCTCTTCATCCGTCGCGAGGGCGCGGACGCAGCACTGCCGCCGCTCCTGATCGGCAGCCATCTCGACAGCCAGCCAACGGGCGGCCGCTTCGATGGGGCGCTCGGGACGCTTTCCGCCTTCGAGGTTCTCGAAGCCCTTGAGGACGTGAAGGCTGAGAGCCGTATGCCGATCGAGGTCGTCGCCTGGGCCAATGAAGAGGGCAGCCGCTTCGCCCCGGGCGTGATGGGCTCCATGGCGTTCACCGGCGCCGACGCCGCCGCATGGAAATCGATCGTCGGCAGCGACGGTGCCTCCCTCGCAAAGGAGCTCGACGCGACGATCGCAGCCTTGCCGGAGGCTGCCCTGCGTCCGATCGGCATGCCGCTATCAGGTTACATCGAGCTGCATATCGAACAGGGGCCTTCCCTGGAAAAGGAGCAGTTGCCTATCGGTGTCGTGACAGCCGTCCAGGGCACGCGCTGGCTGGAGGTTTCCATCGAGGGCACCGCCGGTCACGCCGGCACCACGGGCCTTGCCTACCGCAGGGATCCGATGGTCGCCGCGATTGCCGCCATACACAGGCTGCAGACGACAATCATGCCGCTCGACAGCAGCGCGCGGCTGACCGTAGGCCGGATCGCCGCGCAACCAGGATCGATCAACGCCATACCGCAGTCGGTGACCTTCACCGTCGACCTCAGGCATCCGCGGCCTGAGCGGCTTGATGCCATCGAGGCCGAGGCGCGCCAGGCCTGCACGGCCGAGGCGGAGGCACAGGGCTGCATGGCAACGATCAAACGATCCTTCGACATGCCCGGCGCTGCTTTCTCCGCCGATATGATCAAGATCGTCGAAGACGCCGTTAGGTCGCTTGGGCTGTCGCACAAGCAGATGATATCGGGCGCCTTCCATGACGCACTGTTCATCGCCCGCGTGGCGCCTGCCGCGATGATCTTCGTGCCGTGCCGCGACGGGCTCAGCCACAATGAGGCGGAATATGTGGAGCCCGCGGACGCGATCACTGGAACGCGGGTCCTGTTGCAAGCCGCCATCGCCGCGGCTTCGTCGCTTGAATTACGGCGATAATCATTTCCAACAAACCTTGCGGCTGTGTCCTCCCCGCCCTTGTGAGCGCCGGCAAAATGGATGAATAGTCAGGACAGGCTGCGGCCCTGAAATTGCCTGCTTGCGGTTTTCAGGTCGCGTCACAGCCGAGCCGGGTTTTTGAATGGTCGATCCTGAGCCACGCAAGAGAAGAGGTCCGCTCGCCGCCCGGCTGCTGGCGCTGGACGCCTGGCTCGATTCCTCGCTCTACGAGATCGGCTTCAAGGCGCGCCAGTTCTGGGAAGCCGCGACGATCTTCTCGCGGCGTTTTCGGCTCAAGGGCTGGCGCCGCGGCATCGTCGAACTCTTGAGCGAAGGCTTTACGCTCGGTGCCGGGGGCATCGTCGTCATGCTGGCGCTGGCCATTCCGGCCTTCCAGGACACCTCGGGCGACTGGCGGGCGCAGGGCGACTTCGCCGTCACCTTCCTCGACCGTTACGGCAACGAGATCGGCCAGCGCGGCATCATCCAGCGCGATTCCGTGCCGGTCGACGAGATGCCCGATCATGTCATCAAGGCGGTGCTCGCCACGGAGGATCGCCGCTTTTTCGACCATTACGGCATCGACGTGCTCGGCCTTTCCAGGGCCATCTTCGAGAATGTGCGGGCGAATTCGGTCGTCCAGGGCGGCTCCAGCATCACCCAGCAGCTGGCCAAGAACCTGTTCCTGACCAATGAGCGGACCTTCGAGCGCAAGATCAAGGAAGCCTTCCTGTCGCTGTGGCTCGAGGCCAACCTGTCGAAGAAGGAAATCCTGCAGCTCTATCTCGACCGCGCCTATATGGGCGGCGGCACGTTCGGCATCGAGGCGGCGGCGGATTTCTATTTCGGCAAGAGCGTCAAGGACCTGAACCTTGCCGAAGCCGCCATGCTGGCCGGCCTGTTCAAGGCGCCGACCAAATATGCGCCGCACATCAACCTGCCGGCGGCGCGTGCGCGCGCCAATGTGGTGCTGTCCAACCTCGTCGATTCCGGCTTCATGACCGAGGGCCAGGTGCTGCAGGCCAGGCTGCATCCCGCCGACGTCGTCGATCGCGGCGAACAGAAGAGCCCGGATTACTACCTCGACTGGGCCTTCGACGAGGTCAAGAAGATCGCCAAGCCTGGCCAGCATTCGCTGGTTGCCCACACCACCTTCGACGCCAACATCCAGAAGGCGGCGGAGGAGTCCGTCGAGTTCCACCTGCGCCAGTTCGGCAAGGAGTACAACGTCACCGAGGGTGCCGTGGTGGTCATCGAGACCAACGGCGCGGTGCGGGCGATCGTCGGCGGCCGCGACTACGGCGCCAGCCAGTTCAACCGCGCCACCAAGGCGCTGCGCCAAACCGGCTCGTCGTTCAAGCCCTATGTCTACGCCACGGCGATGGAACACGGTTTTACGCCGAACTCGATCATCTCGGGCGGGCCGATCAGCTGGGGCAACTGGTCGCCGCACAATTACAGCGGCGAGTCGGCTGGCAACATCACGTTGCTGATGGCGATGGCGAAGTCGATCAACACGGTGCCGGTTCGACTGGCCAAGGACCATCTCGGCATCGCTCCCATCAAGGCGATGGCGGAAGCGTTTGGCGTGGAATCGCCGCTCGAGGGACACAAGACGATGGTGCTCGGCACCTCGGGCATGACCGTGATGGACCAGGCGACCGGCTACAGCGTGTTTGCCCAGAACGGCTTCGTCGGCTCCAGGCATGGCATCACGCAGCTCGTCACCCGTACTGGCGACGTGGTGTATGACTGGACCAAGGACGCGCCGCCGCCGCACCGGGTGCTCTCCGAGCAGGCGTTGAAATCCATGAACACCATGCTGACGGCCGTACCGGTGATAGGCACGGCGCGGCGCGCACAGATCCCCAACATCGTCGTCGCCGGCAAGACCGGCACGACGCAATCCTACCGCGACGCCTGGTTTGTCGGCTTCACCGGCAACTACACGGCGGCCGTGTGGCTGGGCAACGATGACTTCACCCCCACCAAGAATATGACCGGCGGCTCGCTGCCGGCGATGGTTTGGCAGCGGCTGATGGTTTACGCGCACCAGAACATCGACTTGAAGCCGATCCCCGGCATCGACAAGCCGTTCGTCGACGAGGAGATCGCGGCCAAGGCCGCGGAAGCGCAGAAGAAGAGCGAGGATCAGGCGGCAGCCGAAGCAGCCGCCGAACGCCCGCCGGTGCTGTCCAGCCGAACCACGCAGACGCTGAGGGACATGACCCAACTGTTCCAGACGGCCCCCAGGCTCGACGCCTCCACCACGCCCGAAACGCTTTCGGCATTGTGACACCGTCCGGCGCGAACCGGGCCTACAGGCAAATCCATCTCGCCGGCTTGCCACAAGGCCCCGCGCCGCGATATCCCCGAGCGGCAATCCTCTGTGAACCCGGCCCTTCATGCTCAAAAATGCCTTCCTGATGCTGCTTTCGCTTGCCATAGCCATTGGCGGCGGCGGCGCCAGCGTCTGGTATGCGCTGAAGATCCAGGACGGTGTCGGCGCGATCAGGATCGGCCAATGGACCGCTTTTCCCGACATCGGCACGCCGGCCGCGGACCCCTATTCCAAGGCGCGCGTGGCACGCGAGGGTGTGCTAGCGCTCGGCCGCGCGGAAGGCTTGTCCTTCGTCGCGGAAAATGATGCTGCCGGCGACCAGCTCAAGCGGCAATGCACCTACACGATAGAGGGAGGGTTCCCGACCGCCCGCTTCTGGACGCTTTATGCCGCCGATCAATCGCTCGGCGTCGTCGAAACCGGCAAACCGCGACTTGCGGCACTTCAGTCCTACGAGGTGGTTCGCCAGCCCGACAATTCGGTGATCATTTCCGCCGGCCATCACCCAATGCCCGGCAACTGGCTTCTGACCGACGGTTCTGGGCGGATGTATTTCGTCCTCACTTTCTACGACACGCCGATCGCCAGCAGTACCGGCCTGTCCGACGTCTCGCTGCCCAGGATCGTGAAGGTGGGCTGCGATGCGTAGCGTTTATGCCGCGATGCGCAGGCTCTTTTACGCTGTCCTGCTCGGCCTCGTCGGCGCCGGCATCGTGCACATCGTCGTCTTGCTTCTGGTGCCGGAATTCTCGGAACGTGACGCCTGGTCGCGTCTTTCCATGGCCTCGGATCTCTACAGGATGAACCGGCTCGATGCCGAGGCCGGCGGCGCGCCGGTGGTGAAATCGGTCGACCCGCTGTTTTATGCCACGGCCTGCCGTTTCGACCTTGACGAGGGAATTGTCCGGATCAGGGCGCCGGGAAACGTGCCCTTCTGGTCGGTGTCGGTCTATGACCGCAGCGGCCACAACATCTATTCCTTCAACGATCATACCGCGACAGGCGGCAAACTGGATGCCGTGGTGCTGACGCCGGCGCAAATGATCGACGTGCGCAAGGACCTTCCCGAGGATATGCAGGGAGCGATCTTCGTCGAGGCGCCGATCAACGAGGGCATTTTCGTCATCCGCAGCTTCGTGCCGGACGACAGCTGGAAGCCCATCGTGTCGCGCTTTCTCGATCAGAGTTCCTGTGAGCTGCAGGACTTCTAGCGCCGCCTAGATCCGTTTAAGCACCGCGCTTCAATGGTGCGGAACAGGCTTCGTCCGCGATGATCCCGGCGTGTCCGGATCTACAGGCCGCACCTCGCCGGCCTGGGGCCGCTCGTAGCGGATGCCGGGAAAGATGATCACCGCCGCCGGTATTTCGGTGGTTTGCTTTACTCGATTGGTCGGTGCCGTTCGCGGCACGAAAGACAGTACCATGCCCATGATTCGCGCATTCCTCTCGGTTTCCCCGGAGCACAACGCAACGCCTCCAAATGTTATTAAGGCCGGCAGAGGGTTAACGGAGCGCTAACGGATCATCACTAACTTGATCTTTGTTCCGAGGTCAGCACGTTCTGACCGAGGCAATCGCGAAACCGGCACAGCCTGGTGAGCGCGGCAAAGTGTGTATCGAGTATCGGGCGTATCCTTCGTGTCATCTTCGGACTTCAGGCAAATCGCTGTTCGAACGGAATCGGGAAGGGCCGAAAGGCTGTTCCGCGCCGCGGTGTCGGCATTCTGCTCGCTGACCCGCCCTTCACGCCGCGAGATCGGCCAGCTCGAGGACCTGACGCTGCCGCTGTTCGACGATGTGTCCCTTGAATCGCGACGCTACGTGGCAGCCGCCCTTTCCGAATGCGAATATGCGCCCGCCGCGCTGGTGCGCCGCCTGTGCGAGGAACCGGTCGACGTCGCCGCGCCGCTGCTCATCCGCTCGCGCGCGGTCAGTGACATCGACCTCATCGCGCTGATCGGCCGGCATGGGCTGCCGCACGCACGCGCCATCGCGCGGCGCAAGGATCTGAACCCGACCATCGCCGACCTGATCAGGGCGCTTGAAAGACCCACCCTGGTGCGCGTGCGCGATCCAGAGGCGCAAGCTCCAACGGCGCCGACGGCGCCGATCGCGGCCGCCGTCACCGCGGACGTGGCGCAAGACAGTGCGGCAGGACAACGGGCCTCCGGCATTGCCGCCGAGAATGCACGGCGCAGGCTGCGCTCCATGATGGGCACCGGCGACGAGGCCCTGGCGGCACAGGTCGATGCGTTCCCTGGCTCGGATACCTATGTCAAACTGCGCGAGACGGCGCTGACGGGAAACGCCGCGTTCTTCCAGACCGCGCTTGCGGATGCCCTCGACATCGATTTTTCGACCGCGCGATCGCTGACCGCCAACCAGAATTACGCGCCGCTGCTTGCGGCACTGCGCTCGCTCGATTTCAGCGAGGACCGGGCATTCCTGATCACGGTCGCCGTCTATCCCGGCCTGTTCCCGCATCCGCAGGCGATCCGCACCTACCTCGACCGCTACCGGCTGCTGCATCGCGACGTGGCGCTGGAGAGGGTGCGGGGCTGGAAGGCCGAAACGCTGCATAAAGCGGTTCGCGAGGCCGCGCCTGCAAACGGCGACAGCCGCACGGCATCGAACAGCGACAATGCCGTAACGCCCTCCGGCCTCAGGGCATCTTCACGGAAATAAGCTCCTCGACGGAGATGGCGCCGGCCTCGATTTCGACCACCCAAATGTCGGGATCGAACTTCTTTTCCCTTTCGAGGCGCGCGTCGAGCACGGCGGCATCGTCGCCGGCGGCAAGCAGGGTGAAGAAGCGGTCGTCGGGTCTGGCCGAATCGTAGCTGGTCTGCGGCGCCGGTCCATAGAGGGCCATTTCACCCATCCTGTCCCGCGCCAGCACGAAAACGGCACCTGCCTCGGTCGCGCCGCGCTTGATCACGGCGGCAAATCCACCGGCGCTGAAAATCCGGCGCAATAGGGCCGAAACCCAGAGATCCGATGTGACGCGCATGAAAACTCCGCAAAGCGTGCGGGCTATGTATCGCTGTTTCCGCGGCTCGGCGAGCCGTCATTCTGCCATTAGTTGGTCAGGCCGATCTCGCGCATCTTGACGTAGACGATCTCATCGGGTTCGCCGGTCTGAGGCAGCCCGAACAGCGACTGGAATTCCTTGATCGCCGCCTTGGTACGGGCGCCTACGACCCCATCCAGTTGCATGTCGTCATTGCCGAACGCCTTCAGTCCGGCCTGGATCTTGACGATGCGAGGATCAGGCCCCTGCAACGCTGCATTCGTCTCCACGTCATTCTGTCCGGAATCTGCCTGCCCAGAACTTGTCTGCCCAGAACCTGTCTGCCCAGAACCTGTCTGCAAAGACACCGGAACGGCGGCCGGCGTGTCCGGACGCGGCTGCGGTTTCGGCACGGCGGCGGTCTTCGGCGTCGCGCCCAGTTGATCCAGCAGCATCGCGTCGATCTCGCCGGAGGCATTGAGCCCGACCTTCTGCTGGTAGGCTTCTATGGCCTTGCGCGTATTGGGGCCGGAAATGCCGTCGACCGTGCCGGAATAGAAGTCGAGGTCCTTCAATATGCCCTGCACCTGCTCGACCACCGGATCGCCCTTGATCGGGGCGGGCGCCGCGTTCGGCCGCACGATGTTGATCGTGGTCTCGGGCTCGTCGGTGGCCGTATGTGGAAATCCCTGGAAGCTGCGGGTGGCGAAAAACGCCCCGGCATGCGGGAAAGGCTGATACCACAGCGCATTCGCCGAGACATAGAACAGCGTCACCAGGAATGCCGTCGATCCGCCCACCAGGACAGGATTGCGCGAAATCATGCCGCCGACAGCAATGGCGCCGTCCTGAAAGGCATTGCTGCGGCGTTTGACCGCCTTAGGCTGTCTTGCGGAGCGAGCCATCCCTGTCCCCTTTCGCCCTCATCACCGGCATCGTCAGCACTCCGGTCTGATTGACTGGGCGCCCCTTCGGCCCGTTGACCGGCAGGCTGATGGTCACCGTGGTGCCCTCGCCCGGCATGCTTTCGATCGACATCGTGCCTTCGTGCAGCGCCACCAGGCCCTTCACCAGGGAAAGGCCAAGACCGGTGCCCTCGAAACGGCGGGTGTAGTCGTTCTGGATCTGCATGAAGGGCTTGCCGAGATTGGCGAAATCCTCCTCGGCGATGCCGATGCCGGTGTCCCTGACCCAGAAATGGAGACGCGAGCCGATCCGCTTGGCGCCGACGACGACATCGCCACCATCAGGCGTGAACTTGACCGCATTGGAAACGAGGTTGATGAGGATCTGCTGCACGGCCCGGCGATCGGCGTTGATGTCGCCGGCGTCCGGCGCGATCTGCGTCTGCAGGTCGATGTTCTTGGCTTGCGCCTGCAGCCGCATCATCGACTGGCACATTTCCACGGCTTCCATGAACCGGAACGGCTCCGGTTCCGTTGCGTAGGCGCCCGATTCGATCCTCGATACGTCGAGTATGGATGTCACGACGGCCAGCAGATGTTGGCCGGAATCGCGCACCAGGCCGACATATTCCTTCTGGCGCGGGTCCTTGAAGGCGCCGAACATCTCGTGCAGCAGCATGTCCGAGAAGCCGATGATGGCATTCAACGGCGTGCGCAGTTCATGGCTCACCACCGCCAGGAACCGGCCCTTGGCCACTTCGGCGGCGGCCGCCGCCTCATTGGCCTGCGCCAGTTCTTCGCGCAGCCGGGCGGTCTCGTCATTCTCGCGCAGGACAAGCGTGAAGACATCGCCCTGCTCCTCACCGCGCACCAGTTCGAGCGCGAACGGCCGATAATTGTCAGCCATCAGGCGATTGTCACCTTGGCCATTCCCGTTCTGCGGCAGCCTGATGCGCAGTTCGAGGCGGCGCGACAGGGCGCCATCGCGCATGTCGGCCAAGGCGCTGAGATAGGCGACACGGTCGGACAGATGGACGCGATCGAAGAAACCGGTCCCCGAAAGCAGCTCCGGCGGCAATTTCAAAAGCGTGCGTGCCCTGGCCGAGGCGTCCAGGACTTCGCCATGGCGAGCGACACGCAGGACCACCGCATCGATGATGTCTTCCAGCCGATCCCCGGTATCGACTCTATCGGCCGCACCGGCGGTATCGCGAAACGCCGCTACGCGCGGCACGACCGTGAGTGCCCAGGCCAGCGGCACCAGCCAATGCCAGGCGGCGATCTGCGCGCCCGCGAATGGAAGGAAGGCCGCGGACAGCGGCTGAAGGGCAATGGCGACGACGGCCGAGGCAGCCCCCCAAAGTGCAGCACGCCGCGAGGCGCCGATCCACCAGGCTTCAAACGGCAGCGCCACGACAAGCATGGCGACAGGAGAACTCAAGCCGCCGGCGGCACTGATAAGGCCACCAAGCGCAACAGCCGCCATCGCCAGTGCGATCCGTGCCGCCACGGCCATCTTGCCTGTCGCCGCCGCCAGCAGGGCGATGAACCAGCACAGACCGAAGGCCGCGAAGATGGCGGCCATGGTCACCGCGGCGCCCATGCCTGACGTCACGAGCGTGACCGCGGCACCGGCGGCAAAGAATGGCGCCGCCAGCATGACGCCGATGAAGCGGCGCTGGCGCTCGCGGTCGCCCTGACCGAGAATGGAGGGATGGACCATACGTTCGCAACCGGCGGCAATCGCGCCAGGCAATTCAGCGTATCTGGCCTTGATCGGCATCAACTCAACGCACTCGCACTCGTCGTGAACAGCTCTGCTTCCGCAGATTGTTTTGATTGGCTCTGAAACTCTCATCCAGCGTTTAAGGAATGGATAAGGGCAGGCCCGACCAAAGCCCGGCCTGTGTCAAATATCGGGATGCTTGCCCTCGAAAACCCGGGCAAATGCCGCCATAGTAAATGGAGGGTTATCCGGGAACGCCCGCCCACAGTGGACCAGTGGTGGGCACGAAAACGCTCGAGTTCTAGAAAAGCGCAATGGAAACAGCCAGATAAATGGTTATTGGTCGGTAACGAAAATCGTCCCGATATGAGACAAATCCATCGCAAAACGCTTCGTTTCGAATTTGTCTAAAATTTGAGGAAAATTGTCGGCTGACCCGCAAGCCGTCCTTCGTGCCTGTGTGCCAACATCCTGCCATAAAAGAGGTCATGCCATGTGATGCATGATCCGGTCACGACGAGAGGCAAGGCATGTTCTTCCTGATAAGAATGGCTTTCTGGTTTTCACTGGTGCTGCTGGCGCTGCCCCTGACTGCCGGTTCCGACGAACCCGGGCAGGAAAGCGTCGGGCCGGTCCAGGCCTTGTTCGCGGCGCGCGACGCAGTCGGTGACATTGCCGGCATTTGCGAGCGCAAGCCCGATGTCTGCGAAACCGGCAAGTCCGCCATGCACACCATCACGGCACGCGCCAAGGAGACCGCCAAGATCGCGGCGGCGATGCTGGACGACAAGTCCGCTGGCCCCGACACTTCGACAATGACCGGCAGCGTGGCCGAGAACGTCGTGCTGCCCGAGACAGTCAACCTGCCGGTAAAGAATTAAGCCGTCTCGACGGCGCACCGCGGGCCTTCTGCCCTCTCGACGCCCGCGGTGTCCTTGTTTTTTCCGTGACGCGACGCCGCTGGGGTTTTTTCCGTGACGCTGCGCCGCTGGGGTTTTTTCCGTGACGCGGCGCCGCTGGGGTTTTTTCCGTGACGCGGCGCCGCCGGGTCACTATATCCGGGTCATGACGGCCTCGATCCAGACGATCCGCGACGACTTCTCCTTCCTTGACGAATGGGAGGACCGCTATCGCTATGTCATCGAACTCGGCGAAGCATTGCCTCCATTTCCTGATGAGGAACGCAACGCCGCCAACAAGGTGCCCGGCTGCGTCAGCCAGGTTTGGCTGACCACCGAACGGGGACCGGGCCCCGATCCGGTCATTGCGTTCAGGGGCGATTCCGATGCCCATATCGTGCGCGGACTGGTCGCGATCGTGCTGGCGCTGTTTTCGGGACGGACCGCCAGTGAAATCCAGAAAACCGATGCCGAAGCGACGCTGAAGGCGCTCGGCCTGGACGAACACCTGTCGCCCCAGCGCGCCAATGGCCTCCGCTCGATGGTCAAGCGCATCAAGCGCGATGCCGAGATGGCGCTCGAACAGACCGCCTAAGTCCCCTGTCCGTCTAGATCACCTGCCCGTCTATCAAGCCGCAAAATCAAACGGCGCCCGAAAGCGCCGTTGATGTCGGTTAAGCCTGACGAGGAGCGACTACCGCGCCTTGCGCTTGCGGCCGAGGCCCATCTTCTTGGCGAGCTGTGAACGAGCCGCCGCGTAGTTCGGGGCAACCATCGGATAGCTCGGGTCGAGGTTCCACTTTTCGCGATACTGCTCCGGCGTCAGATCATAGTGGGTCATCAGGTGACGCTTGAGCGACTTGAACTTCTTGCCGTCCTCGAGACAGACGATGTAGTCGTCATGGACGGAGCGCTTCGGGTTTACAGCCGGCTTCTGCTTGTCGGCAGGGGGCTGCTCGGCGGTTCCGCCCACACGCCCGAGGGCAGCGTGGACATCGGATATCAGGTTCGGCAGTTCGCCAACCGGCACCGGATTGTTGCTGACATAGGCAGCCACCACATCGGCGGTGAGCTCGATCAGCGCTTCATTGTTTCGGGAAGGTGATTCGACAATATCCATGGTCTTCAGGCCCCAACAAGAGTGACGTCGATTGTGCCCATTTTTGCAGGCAGGGCATTGCACGAATTTTGTGCAGGTAGAGCTTCTGCGATTCGTGTCGCGGGCACATCAATGCGGCCATGGATCAAGTAAGTCAATTCACTCACTGCATTATATCTACGAATGTTGATCAACTATTCGTCGTTCAGCTTCAATCTTTCGTGCATCATGTAATTTTTCGATATTTTTTCGGCCAAACGGGCAAAGGCTGACGCCGCGTCAGCTCGCCATTACATTCGCGATAACTCACGAAACGGGTTTGAATGCTCGGCTTTGCTTGGTTATCGCGTTTGCAAGCTTGGTTGTTCACATCTGTCCACGAAACCACAGGTTGCTGATCGTCTTTTTCGCGTAGGGCAACCAGGCGAGATGTCCGCCGGCCGGCCGCCTCGATTGGCCACTTGCCAAGCCGTGAATATGGTCGCATGAGACTGGCCGGCAAAGACCAGAGACACGGGCAGAGCGAGACGCAATGACCAAGACTTCCGCATTTCCATCCGTCAGTCCGCCGGCGCCCGAGAAGCGGCCGTTTACCGACACGCATCACGGCATCACGCGAACGGATGAGTATGCCTGGCTTCGAGCCGACAATTGGCAGGAGATGTTCCGGGATCCTTCCCTGCTCGATGCGGGGATACGCGCCGAACTCGAAGCCGAGAACGCCTACCAGTCGAAGCTGATGGCCGATACGACAGGCCTTAGGAAGCAGCTCTTCAAGGAGATGAAGGGCCGCATCAAGGAGGATGATTCTTCCGTCCCCATGAAGGACGGGCCTTATGCCTATGGTTCTTCCTTCAAGCTTGGCGGCGAGCAGCCGCGTTACTTCCGCATGCCGCGCGACGGCGGCACCGAGCGGATCCTGCTCGACGGCGACGCGGAGGCGGAGGGCAAGGCCTATTTCCGGCTCGGCGGCGTCGATCATTCAGCCGACCACGCCAAGCTGCTGTGGGCCTTCGACGACAAGGGCTCCGAATTCTACACGCTGCGCGTGCGCGACCTTGCCGATGGCAAGGACCTGGCGGACCAGATACAAGCCACAGGCGGATCTGGTGTGTGGGATGCCGGCAATGACGGGTTCTTCTACACCCGTCTCGATCCCAACCACCGGCCGTCGAAGGTGCTGTTCCATGCATTGGGACAGAACCCTGAAGACGACCGCCTGATCTATGAGGAGACCGACCCCGGTTTCTTCATGAATGTCGACGGCACCCGCAACAACGAATGGATCATGATCGGCATCAACGATCACGAGACCTCGGAATACCGGCTGTTGAGCGCAAGCGATCCTTTTGCCGAACCCAAGCTTGTTTCGGCGCGCGAGACCGGCCTTCAATATGAGCTGGAGGAAGGCGGCGACATTTTCTTCATCCTGACCAATGCGGACGGGGCGAAGGACTTCAAGATCATGACGGCGCCGGCAAGCGATCCGGTGCGCGCCAACTGGCAGGAGCTGGTGCCGCACGAGCCGGGCCGGCTGATCCTGTCGGTGATCGGCTTCAAAGACCATATGGTCCGGCTCGAGCGCAAGGAGGGCCTGCCGCGCATCGTCGTGCGCGATCGCGCAAATGGCGAGGAGCACCTGATTTCTTTTGATGAAGAAGCCTTTTCGCTCGGCCTTTCAGGGTCGTACGAATACGACACCGAGACCATGCGCTTTTCCTATTCGTCGATGACGACGCCGTCGCAGGTGTTCGACTACAACATGCGCACGCGCGAGCGGGTGCTGCTCAAGACCCAGGAAGTGCCTTCCGGCCACGACCCGGACCACTATGTCACGAGGCGCTTGATGGCGCCCGCCGCCGATGGCGAACTGGTGCCGATCTCGCTTCTGCACCACCGCGACACACCGCTGGATGGATCCGCACCTTGCCTGCTGTATGGCTATGGTTCCTACGGCATCGCCGTGCCGGCCGCCTTCAACACCAACTGGTTCTCGCTGGTCGATCGCGGCATTGTCTTTGCCATCGCTCATGTCCGTGGCGGCAAGGACAAGGGCTACGGCTGGTACGATGACGGCAAGCGCGAGCACAAGATGAACACGTTCACCGACTTCATCGCCTGTGCGCGCCACCTCGTTGCCGAGCGCTATACGGCGCATGACCGCATCGTCGCGCAAGGCGGCTCGGCCGGCGGCATGCTGATGGGCGCCATAGCCAACATGGCGCCGGACTGTTTCGGCGGCATCGTCGCAGAGGTTCCGTTCGTCGACGTGCTCACCACCATGCTCGACGCGACCCTGCCGCTGACCCCGCCTGAATGGCCGGAATGGGGCAATCCGATCGCGTCAGCCGACGACTACCGGACGATCGCCGCCTATTCGCCCTACGACAATGTCGCGGCGCTCGACTACCCGCCGATCCTGGCGCTCGCCGGCCTCACCGATCCGCGCGTCACCTACTGGGAGCCGGCAAAATGGGTGGCGCGGCTGCGCGACCGCAAGAGCGGCGACAATCCAGTGCTGTTCAAGATCAACATGGATTCCGGCCACGCCGGTGCTTCGGGCCGGTTTTCACGCCTGGAGGAGATAGCCTATACCTATGCCTTCACGCTGAAGGTGACGGGCAAGGCCCAGCTTGCCTAGGAGACCCGCCGATGATCGATCTGTCCACATTGATCGCCTATGTCGCCGTTGTGTTCGGCTTTGTCTTTATTCCGGGCCCGGCCACCCTGCTGACGATTGCCCGGGCAACGAGTTCGGGCACGAAGGTCGGGATCGCAACGGGTGCCGGGATCGCGGCCGGCGACATGTTTCACACAGCCATGGCGATGGTCGGCATCTCGGCCGTCATCGCCACCTCCGCGACGCTGTTCAGCGTCGTGAAGTATATCGGCGCGGCCTACCTCGTTTATCTCGGCATCCGCGCGATCATCGAAAAGACGCCCGCCGATCCGACCGCCGGCAAGCTTGCGATCTCGGCCGGCAAGGCATTCGGGCAAGCTATCCTGACCGAAGTGCTCAATCCCAAGACCGCGCTTTTCTTTCTCGCCTTCCTGCCTCAGTTCGTGCGGCCTGAAAACGGGTTGGTGATGCTCCAGTTGATGACACTCGGGGTGATCTTCGTTCTGCTGGGCCTTTTCAGCACGGTCGTTTTTGCGGTGAGCGCCGGGCGGCTCGGTACCTTCCTGCGCCGAAACCCGACGGTGCTGAAATGGCAGGGCAAGGTTGTCGGCGGCATCTACTGCGCCTTGGGTGTCCGCCTGGCCCTGCAACAGCGCTGACGGCGGGCGCTCTCCCGCCAGGCGCGACGATCATGATCTTTTGAATTCCGCGCTGCTGATTTCCGCTCGCAATTGCGACGGTCGCGCGCTACCCAAAGCACGATTTCCCCGGGCGATGAGGCCCACATTCGCACAAGGGTCCACTATGCTGCTCGTCGACGTCTATCTCGACAAATCGCCGATCCAGGGTATCGGCGTCTTTGCCAAGAACCACATCCCCAAGGGCACACTGATCTGGAAGCTCGACCCCCGGTTCGACCGGATCATCGACGTGGAAACCTATGAGGGCGAGACGGGGCCGGTGAAGAACTATCTGGACCGCTATTCCTACCCCGACAGGCGCGATCCGGCCTATATCGTCTTCGAAGCGGACGATGCCCGCTACATGAACCATGACGACGAACCGAATTGCGACGTCTCCTCGCCTGAGGAAACCTATGCCTTGCGCGACATCGCAGCGGGCGAAGAGTTGACCTGCAACTACAATCTTTTCTTCGAAACGGGTTTTGATTTCCTCGGCGACCGGCACCTGTGATCCGACGCCTGAAGCCGCCTGGGGCGGACGTAGATCAATTCGCAGCCGGCTTGCGCGCCGGATAGCCGTTTGGATGTGGCGGTACAGCCTTGAGGTAAGCGGCGATGGCCGCCCGATCCTGCGGCGTCAGCTCGGCCATGTTGCGCTGCACGTCGACCATGGCGCCGCCGACGGAATCGAAATCCGGCGTGAAGCCGGTCTCGAGGTAGTTGGCGATGTCGGATTCGGACCAGTTGCCGATGCCGCCCTCGCCCGAC
Organism: Mesorhizobium opportunistum WSM2075; assembly: GCF_000176035.2. Lineage (NCBI taxonomy): Bacteria > Pseudomonadati > Pseudomonadota > Alphaproteobacteria > Hyphomicrobiales > Phyllobacteriaceae > Mesorhizobium > Mesorhizobium opportunistum. Next base: position 5,525,161 of record NC_015675.1, read on the forward strand.
GTGATGTTCGGCACGACGCCCTTGCCTTCGGCGGCGACGGCGCCGGCCAGCCATTCACTTTTCCTGGTGCCGCCGGCAAGGTCACGCGACGTATGGCATTCGCCGCAATGGCCGGGCCCCTCGACCAGATAGCGGCCAGCCATCACCGGTTCAGGCGTGCCATCGGGTAGAGGAATGACCGGCTGATCGCTGAGATAGAGGCGCTTCCACAGGCCGATGCCACGTCGGATGTTGAATGGGAATGCCAGCGAGTTGTCCGGCGCCTTGCCAGCGACCGCGGGCAGCGTCTTCAGGAAAGCATAGAGGTCGGCAATGTCGGCCGGATTCATGCGCGCGTAGGAAGCGTAGGGGAATGCCGGATAGAAATGCCGACCCGAGGGCGACACGCCCTTCAGCATGGCGTTGGCGAGATCCTGGAGCGACCATGCGCCGATGCCGTCCTTGGGATCTTGCGAAATGTTGGGGGGAACGAAGGTGCCGAACGGCGTCTTGAGTTCGAGGCCACCGACCAACTGAAGCCGGGCATCGCCTTGCGAGCCCGGTTTTGCATGGCAGGAGGTGCAGCCGCCGGCGTAGAAAATGCGCTTGCCCTTGGCTGCGTCACCTGGCCCAAGCTTGGCCAGGGCCTGCGTGTCCAGCGTCGTCGGCGCCGACAGGATCCAGCCTGCAACCGCGCCGACGCCACCCAAGATGATGAGGGCGCCGACGAGTTTTTTCAGCCGGGACATTGCCCGCTATCAGCCCTTCTTCACGCGATAGGTCTGGTGGCAGGTGCCGCAATCCGAGCCGATGGCGCCGACTTGCGCTTTCAGCGCGTCGACGTCGGCGGGAGCCGCCGCGACCGCCGCCTTGACGTCGGCAAGATACTTGTCTTCGGTGGCCTTGAAGCCGGCCATGTCTTCCCAGATTTTTGGCGCCGCCGTCGTGTCGCCGGTATCGCTGCCTTTCGGGAACATGGCATCGGCGTCGAACTTCTCGGCATTTGCCTGCAGCGCCTGAAGTTGCGTCAGCACGGCCGCGGCATCAAAGGGCTCGTCGCCCTTGGCCACTTTCGCCAAGCCGCCGACGATCTTTCCGCGCTCCTTCATCAGGGCCTGCCGGTCGAGGATCGGATCGGCAAAGGCGGCCGAACCGGCGAAGGCGAGCATTGAGATGGCGATGACAAGCTTTCTCATTCATTTGGCTCCATGATGAAGGCGTTTCGGGACGAAGCGTTAACGGATGCGACGGGTGGAATATTCCCCTTCGCCTGGATGATTTTTGCTGTTGGATTTCGGCGCAGAAAAAGAAAAGCCCCGGGGTGCCGGGGCTTCTCTGACGATAGATCACTTCGCCTTTTCGTACATCTCCAGGACGTGGTCCCAGTTGATGAGGCTGTCGACGAACGCCTCGAGATATTTCGGCCGGGCGTTGCGATAGTCGATGTAATAGGAATGTTCCCAGACGTCGACGCCGAGGATCGGCGATGCGCCGTGGACGAGCGGATTTTCACCGTTCGGGGTCTTCGAGATCGCCAGCTTGCCGTCCTTGACCGAGACCCAGGCCCAGCCCGAACCGAACTGCGTCGTGCCGGCGGCGATGAAGTCGGCCTTGAACTTGTCGTAACCGCCGAGGTCGCTGTCGACCGCCTTCTGCAGTGCGCCGGGCAGCTTGTTGCCGCCGCCGCCCTTCTTCATCCACTTCCAGAAATGGATGTGGTTGTAGTGTTGCGCGGCATTGTTGAAGAGACCGGCATTCTTGCCGAACGACTGCTTGACCACCTCTTCGACCGACAGATCGCCCAAGCCGGCCTCGGCGGCCAGCTTGTTGCCGTTATCGACGTAGGCCTTGTGGTGCTTGTCGTGATGATATTCCAGCGTCTCCTTCGACATGTAAGGCTGCAAGGCCTCGTAGTCATAGGGCAGAGCGGGCAATTCGAAAGCCATGGATGGTACTCCCTCGTGGAAAAATCCGGTGTCCGTACCGGAGTAAGATAGGTCTGGGTTGAGCTGGAACAACTCCGGAATGAAGCGCCAGTTCCCTTTCTAGGCGGGTTCCGGAAAACTGTCACACGGTTTTCCCGCGGCGAACCGGGCAGCGACAAAACGACCGGACCGGCGCCTCAGCCGGTTGTCGCCGAATGCGCCCAGTCCCAATAGAGCTCGCGCGCCTTCTTGGCCACCGGCCCGGGTTGCAGGTCGCGGTCCTCGATGCGGGTGATCGGCACCACCTTAGAATGGTTTCCGGTGGAGAAGATCTCGTCCGCCTCCAGGAAATCGCGCACGCACAACGTCTTTTCGGTGGTTTTGAAGCCATACTCGCCAAGCAAATTTATCGTGCGCGAGCGAGTGATGCCGGACAGGAAGGTGCCGTTCGGCGCCGGTGTAAAGACATGACCGTCCTTGACCAGGAAGATATTCGAGGTGCCCGTCTCGGCGACGTTGCCCAGCATGTCGAGCACCATCGCGTTGTCGAAGCCGCGCATCTTGGCCTCGAGAATGGCACGGCCATTGTTGGGGTAAAGGCAACCGGCCTTGGCATTGGTCGGCATGGTTTCGATGGTCGGGCGCCGGAACGGCGACACGGTCACCGAAAAACCGGACGGCGGGATCATCGGCGATTCGTAGAGGCAAAGGCAGAAACGGGTCGAGGCAGGATCGGCCGGCACGCCCATGTAGCCGCCATGCTCGGCCCAGTACATCGGCCTGATGTAGACAGCCGTCTTGCCGTCGAATTTCTTCAAGCCGTCCCAGGTCAACCCGACGATCTGCTCCGGCGTCATGTTCGGCTTGAGGCCGAGCGCGATCGCCGAGGCGTTCACTCTCTTGGCATGAAGGTCGAGGTCGGGCGCCACGCCTTCGAACCAGCGGCCGCCGTCGAACACGCTGGTGCCAAGCCACATGGCGTGGCTGCGCGGCCCCAGGATGGCGACGTTGCCCTCGTACCAGTCGCCATCGACGAAAGTCCATGTCGCGGATTGCGCTGCGGCCGCCAATGTCATCGCGTTTTTCCCGTTCCGATCAATCGCATTGTAGCATTGGATGATGCTTTGGCCGGCGCCGTCAACCGGCATGGGGGAGTTTTGTTGAGGCCAGCGGCAGGGGCGATGCAATCGGGGCTTGCACCTTGCCCCGCCTCGCCCCAAAACTGTTCCATGCAATACGCGGCCTATGTTTTCGACGCCTACGGCACGCTGTTCGACGTGCATGCCGCGGTGCGCCGCCATGCCGACCGGATCGGGCCGGACGGCCAGTTGCTGTCTGAAATCTGGCGCGCCAAGCAGCTCGAATATTCCTGGGTGCGAACGTTGATGGGCGCCTATGCCGATTTCTGGCAGTTGACCGAGCAAGCGCTCGATTTTGCCTTGCGCAAGGTGCCCTCGGCCGATCCAGGGCTCAAGGCGAACCTGCTGGAAGCCTATTGGCGGCTGGATTGCTATCCCGAAGTGCCGGCGGTGCTGAAAGCGCTCAAGGCTTCGGGCGCCCGGCTGGCGATCCTCTCCAACGGCTCGCCCGAAATGCTGCAGGCCGCGGTCAAGTCCGCCGCGCTCGACCAGGTTCTGGACGATGTCTATTCCGTCGATGCGGTGCGGCGCTTCAAGACCGATCCGGCGGTCTACGACATGGTCGCCACCGGCTGGCGCCTCTATCCCGGCGCGGTTTCCTTCCAGTCCTCCAATCGCTGGGACATCGCAGGCGCCACCAAATTCGGCTTCCGCACGGTATGGATCAACCGTTCCAACCAGCCCGAGGAATACCGGGACTTTCCGCCGGCCTTGATCCTGCCGAGCCTCGAAGCCCTGGTATCCGGCGGCTAGGCAACAGGCTGTTGCCGGCCACAGGCTGTGGCCATGGCGCCACAGTGACGACGCGGTCACAGCTTCGCCTTTGTTTGTCCACGTTCGGGCCAGATTCGGAACCGCCTATCGCGCCAGGTGTTGTCAGGCACCCGCAACAGCGGTCGGTGTATTCACGCTTTGTTGGAATTTGAGTCCTAAAGAAGGCAACCATGTCCATAACCGAAATCGAATCCTTTCGCCTGAGCCGTCGCGGCTTCCTCAACGCCGCCGCCCTGGGCGCCGCCTCGATCGCGGTTTCCGCATGCGCCACCACCGGGCCAGGCCCGGTGGAACCGCCGCCGCCCACCTATGTCGAGCCGCCGCTTGCCGATTATGCCTCGATGTATGCGGCCGTCAGCGATGGCGGCTTCGATCTGCCGGCCATCCCGGTCGACAGGATCGATCCGCAGTTCCTGCGCCAGATCGTTCCCGACCCGACCGGACAGAAGCCGGGAACCATCGTCGTCGATACGACAGGCCATTTCCTCTATCTGGTCCGCCCGGGCGGCCAGGCCATCCGCTATGGCGTCGGTCTCGGCCGTGCCGGCTTCGAATGGTCGGGCGACGCCGTCGTCCAGTGGAAGCAGAAATGGCCGAAATGGACACCGCCGGACGAAATGATCGCCCGGCAGCCTGAATTGAAACAGTACAGCGCCGACAATGGCGGCATGCCCGGCGGGCTGAAAAACCCGCTCGGCGCGCGCGCGCTCTATCTCTTCCAGGGCAATGTGGACACGCTCTACCGCTTGCACGGCTCGCCGGAGTGGCGCTCGATCGGCAAGTCGGTTTCGTCGGGCTGCGTGCGCTTGATGAACCAGGACATCATCGATCTCTACGACCGCGTGCCGTCGAAGTCACCGGTCATCGTGACCAGCGATGCCAGGCAGCCGATGGTTGCGGCGGCGACGGCAAACCACAAGGCCATTCCGATCGACGCCGGCGTGCCGGACGGATCGGTACTGCTCGGGCCGGTCAAGGCGATCACGGATTCGATTTTCTGAGTCGACAACATCTATGGAGGGCTACGGCGCCATGTGTCCAGCGGACGCGCGGCGCTGTACGGAGTAGGGCCTTGGCGCCCTCCCCGGCCGGAAGTTCAGCGTCCCCTCGAGAGGCTCCCCAAGATCCCGCGCACGATCGCGCGTCCGACAGATGAGCCGACCGAACGCACGACCGACTTGATCGCGGCCTCGGCCACGGTCTGGCGGTTGGAGGGGCGCGGCGCGGGTGCCCGCCTGCCGCCGGATTGCGGCGGATCGTCATTGCCGAAGCCCGGGATAGTCCAGCGCGAGCCGCCTGTGCCAGCCTGCTGCGCCTGCTGTTCGGCGTCCTGCGCCTCCTTGGCTTTCTTCTGCAGCATCTCGAAAGCCGATTCGCGATCGATGACCTCATCATACTGGCCGACGACCGGGCTTTCAGCGATCAGCTTTTGCCGCTCGGCGGGGGTTATGGGCCCAAGCCGCGACGAGGGTGGGCGAATCAAAGTGCGTTGCACCATGGACGGCACGCCCTTGGCCTCCAGCGTCGAGACCAGCGCCTCGCCGGTGGCGAGCTGGGTGATGGTTGTGGCGCAGTCGAAATCGGGGTTCGGCCGGAACGTCTCGGCCGCCGTCCTCACCGCCTGCTGCTCACGCGGCGTATAGGCGCGCAGCGCGTGCTGGACCCGATTGCCGAGCTGGGCCAGGACCTTCTCCGGAATATCCAGGGGGTTCTGCGTGACGAAATAGACACCGACACCTTTGGAGCGGATCAAGCGGACAACCTGTTCGACGCGGTCGATCAGCATCTTCGGCGCTTCGTCGAACAGCAGGTGCGCCTCGTCGAAGAAGAACACCAGCTTCGGCTTGTCGGGGTCGCCGACTTCGGGCAGCACCTCGAACAGTTCCGACATCAGCCACAACAGGAAGGTGGCGTAGAGCCGCGGGTTCATCATCAGCTTATCGGCGGCAAGCACGCTGATGGCGCCGCGCCCGTCGCGGGTGGTGCGCATAATGTCGGAGATCCGCAAGGCCGGCTCACCGAAGAAGTTTGCCGCGCCTTGCTGCTCCAGCACCAGCAGCGTGCGCTGGATGGCCCCCACGGAAGGCTTCGTCACATTGCCGTAGCGCGATCCGATCTCGTCGGCGCGCTCGGCAATGTTGGCAAGCAGCGCCTGCAGGTCCTTCATGTCGAGCAGCAGCAGGCCTTCCTCGTCGGCCAGGCGGAAGGCGATGTTCATGATGCCTTCCTGCGCCTCGGTGAGATTCATCAGGCGCGACAGAAGCAGCGGCCCCATTTCCGAGACGGTGGCGCGGATCGGATGGCCCTGCTCGCCGAACAGGTCCCAGAAGATGACCGGAAATTCCTGGAAGTCATAAGGGTCGAGCTTGACCTGTTCAGCCCGCTTGACCAGGAAATCCTGGGCCGTGCCGATCATGGCGATGCCGGACAGGTCGCCCTTGATGTCGGCGCAGAACACCGGCACGCCGGCATTGGAAAAACCTTCGGCCAATATCTGCAAGGTGACGGTCTTGCCGGTACCGGTGGCGCCGGTGACCAGGCCGTGGCGGTTTCCATATTGCAGCAGCAACTGCTCGGGACGCTGATAGCTGTCGTCGGGCTTGCGGCTGGCGCCGATGAAAATACTGGTGTCGTCAGCCATGTATCCGGTCTCCGCAAACGGGTGTGTTTAAAGCCAATGGCCAAGCCGCAGGTATAGTCAGGCTGCCGCGCAGCGACAATGCCAAATGTCCGGGCCAAATGTCCGGGCCAAACGTCCGGGCCAATCGTCCAAATCGGACCAATCGCCGAAATCGGATTTTTGGAACTTGCGGATTTTGCTGGTGTTTGGCAATCGTTCATGGTTCGCCCACGCAGGCGAACCTATATCTGAAGGGATCGAATTCGGGACCTGGAAGCACATTGCATTGCGATAACCGACCGGGGACCGTAGACTGAAGTGACCCGGGCTGGTGCGGCCACGTAAAGCGAGGAAAATGGATGGGCGCCGGAGCCTTGACCAGGGATGTAGAACCAGCGGATGCCGAACGCCAGCGATGGCTGGCCTTGGCGGAAAAGGCGTTGGCCGGTGCGTCCTTCGAGGAAAAGCTGGTCTCGCACACCGACGACAACATCCGCATCGAGCCGCTCTACGACCGCGCGACCGGAACCGAGCCGATCGTGCGCACCAATCCCCGATCGCCCTGGATCGTCAGCCAGCGCGTCGACGACCCCGATATCGATCGCGCCAAGGCCCAGGCCCAGGAAGACATCGCACAGGGCGCGACCGGACTGTCGCTGGTCTTCGAAGGGGCTCCGAACGCATTCGGCTACGGCCTGCCGAGGACGGCGCAGGCACTGGAGACGGTGCTGGACGGCGTGCCCCTCAACCGCGTCCAGATCCGGATCGACACCCATCCCTGGAGCCGCCCGATGGCCGACTGGCTGGTGGCGTTCCTGAGCAAGCGCCGCTCCGATCCGGCAAAGCTCAACCTTTCGTTCGGCATCGACCCGGCGGCAATCCTTGCCGGAACCGGCCGGCTGCGCATGTCGATCGAGGCGCTGCAGGAATCGATGCCGCAATCGCTGGCGCATTTCTTCTCGATGGGCGTTCCGGGCGTGCTGCTCGAGGCGGATGGACGCGTCTTCCACAATGCCGGCGCAACGGAAGCGCAGGAGCTCGGCATCATGCTCGCTTCGGCGGTCTCGTATCTGAGAATGTTCGAGAAGGCGCGGCAGCCGCTCGTCTATGCCGCACCCCATATCGGCTTTGCGCTCAGCGTCGACCAGGACCAGTTTCTCTCGATGGCCAAGGTCCGGGCACTGCGCAGGTTGTGGGCGCGGGTGCAGGAGGCCTGCTCGATCCCCAATTCCACGGCCAACATCCATGCCGAGACATCGTTTCGCATGATGACCGCGCTGGACCCGGAAACCAACATACTGCGCACGACGATCGGCTGCTTCGCCGCTGCCGCGGGGGGCGCCGATTCGATCTCCATCCTGCCGCATACGATCGCGCACGGCCTGCCGGCACCTTTTGCCCGCCGCGTCGCACGCAACGCGCAGTTGATCATGGCCAATGAAAGCCATGTCGATCATGTCGCCGATCCTGCCTTTGGTTCAGGCGCGGTCGAAGCCTTGACCACCGATCTCTGCGAGGCGGCGTGGGCGGAGTTGCAGGCGATCGAGGCTGAAGGAGGTGTGCTGTCCAGCCTTCAGGGCGGGCACATCCAGCGCCGCGTCCGTGCTGCCGCCGCGCGGCGCGACGCCGCCTTCAAGACAGGCGAGCGAGCCCTGATCGGCACCACGCTCTATCCGCAGCAGGGCGAACGTCCGGTCGAGACGCTGGACGCGCAGCATCGGCCAGCCTTCACCGAAGGCATCGTCCTGTGCGAACCGCTGTTTCCCGTACGCATCGACCAATCCATCGGGGTTGCTTCTTGATTCCGGATTTCAGTCAGATCGGCTGGACGCCGCCACGGCGGGCACCCGTCGAGGTCAAGGGGCAGCGGACGACGCCGGAAGGTCTCGCCGTCAAGCATCTGTACAGTCAGGCCGACCTCAAGGGCCTGCCATTTCTCGATAGCTATCCGGGCCTGCCGCCCTTCGTGCGGGGCCCCTACCCGACCATGTATGTCCAGCAGCCGTGGACGATCCGGCAATATGCCGGCTTCTCGACGGCCGAGGAGTCCAACGCCTTCTACCGGCGCAATCTGGCCGCCGGCCAGAAAGGCCTGTCGGTCGCCTTCGATCTCGCCACCCATCGCGGCTATGACAGCGACCATCCGCGCGTCGCCGGCGATGTCGGCATGGCGGGCGTCGCCATCGATTCCATGCTCGACATGCGGCAACTCTTCGACGGGATTCCGCTCGGCGAGATGACTGTGTCGATGACGATGAACGGCGCGGTGCTGCCGATCATGGCGCTTTACATCGTCGCCGCGGAAGAACAGGGCGTCGCGCAAAAGGATCTGGCGGGCACCATTCAGAACGACATTCTGAAGGAGTTCATGGTCCGCAACACTTACATCTACCCGCCAAAACCATCGATGCGGATCGTTTCGGACATCTTCTCCTACACGTCGAAGAACATGCCGAAGTTCAATTCGATATCGATCTCCGGCTACCACATGCAGGAAGCGGGTGCGACGGCCGACCTGGAGCTTGCCTATACGATCGCCGACGGCATCGAATATGCCCGTGCCGGCGTTGCGGCGGGCCTCGATATCGACCGCTTCGCGCCGCGCCTGTCCTTCTTCTGGGCGATCGGCATGAACTTCTTCATGGAAGTCGCCAAGCTCAGGGCCGCGCGCCTGCTGTGGGCGACCCTGATGAAGAAGAATTTTGCGCCAAAGGACGAGCGCTCGCTATCGCTGCGCACCCATTGCCAGACGTCCGGCTGGTCGCTGACGGCGCAGGACCCCTACAACAACATCATCCGCACCATGATCGAGGCGATGGCGGCCACGCAGGGCCACACCCAGTCGCTGCACACCAATTCCTTCGACGAGGCTATGGCGCTGCCGACCGACCATTCGGCGCGTATCGCCCGCAACACGCAGCTCATCCTGCAGAAAGAATCCGGCACCACCCGCATCATCGATCCGTGGGGCGGGTCGGCTTACCTCGAACGGCTGACGCACGACCTGGCGGCGCGCGCGCTGACCCATATCGAGGAGGTCGAGACGCTTGGTGGCATGGCCGCGGCGACCGAGCAGGGCATTCCGAAGCTGCGCATCGAGGAAGCGGCGGCGCGCACGCAGGCACGCATCGATTCCGGCGAGCAGATGCTGGTCGGGGTCAATGCGCATCGGCCGGAGAACGACATCGCGGTCGACGTGCTCAAGATCGACAATGCCGAGGTCAGGGCCCGGCAATTATCGAAGCTGCAGCGGCTGAAGGGCACACGCGACGTCGCCGCCGTCGAAAGCGCGCTCGACGCGCTGACCCGTGCCGCGCAGGGCAATGAAAACCTGCTGGAATTCGCCATCCGCGCCGCGCGCGCCAATGCCACGGTCGGCGAAATCTCGTTTGCCCTTGAGAAAGTCTTCGGCCGGCACATTGCTACGGTGCAGACCATTTCCGGCGTCTATCGCAAGGCGCTTGGCGACAATCCGGTGGTCGACGGGCTGCAGGACAAGCTCGATGCCTTCGAGAAGAAATTTGGCGGCAAACCGCGCATCCTGGTGGCCAAGATGGGACAGGACGGGCACGACCGCGGGCAGAAGGTGATCGCCACGGCCTTCGCCGATCTCGGCTTCGACGTCACGGTCGGCGCGATGTTCCAGACACCGGAAGAGATCGCGAAACTGGCGGTCGAGCATGACGTCCATATTATCGGCGCCTCATCGCTGGCGGCCGGGCACCTGACACTGATCCCCGAATTGCGTGACGCGCTGAAAAAGCTCGGCCAAGGCGACATGCTGATCGTGGCCGGCGGCGTCATCCCGCCACAGGACTATGAGGCGGTGCTGCGGGCTGGCGCTGCCGAGATCTTCCCGCCGGGCACGGTTATTCCGGAAGCGGCAGATCGGTTAATGGATCGGTTGCTGTCGGCGTAGCAGGTTTGTTATAATATCTGTTGCAACAAAGCGACGATCGAGTTATAATCGATATTGCAACAGGATAATCCGTCATGAATACGATCATTCGCAAGATCGGCAATTCCGAAGGCGTGATCCTGCCGAAGGAGCTGCTCGGCCGACTGAATATGAAGACAGGTGATCAGCTTCAGATCATCGAAACGGACAAGGGCATTACCCTTGAGCCGGTGGACGACAGTTTCGAGCGGCAGATGGAAGCTGCTCGCAAGGTCATGGACAAATACAAGGTCGCGCTTCAGAAGCTCGCCGAATGAGCTGGGAGTTCCTGACCCGGCGCGCGGTCGAAGCGATGCATGCAGAGCAATTGCGCAGGCATGGCGGGGTGCAAGGTTTGAGAGATGAAAATGCTCTTGAATCGGCGCTTGCCCGCGCCGAGAACAAGGCCAATTACGGAGATCCAACAGTCGAGGATCTTGCAGCCGCCTACGTCTTCGGCATTGCCAGGAACCATGCCTTTGTTGACGGCAATAAGCGGACTGCCATCGTGGCCGCTGGCGCATTTTTAATCGTGAACGGCCATGCCTTGGCAGCCGACAACGGCACGCTTTACGAATTCGTCATGGCTGTCGCATCCGGGGAAATTGACGAAACAGGAGCGGTGGCGTTCTTCCGCGATCATGTTGTCAAGCTCAAGGATTAGCCATCCGAGAGCTTGACGATCTCCCATTCCTTGCCGTTGACCGTGACGACCTCGCCGACCTTCTTGCCGAACAGAGCCACGGCCATCGGCGAAACATGCGAAATTGAACCCTTCGAAGGGTTTGCTTCATCCTCGCCGACGATCTTCCAGTGCACTTTCCTGCCGTCATCGCCCTCGAGCGTGACGCCCATGCCGAAGCGAACGAGGTCGCTGCCCGGCTCGGGCACGGACAATTCGGCACTTTCACGCCTCGCGTTCCAGTAGCGAAGGTCGCGCGACACGACCGCGATGCGCTCGCGGTCGCCTTTTCGTTCGGCTTTCGCCAAGATGTCGCGCAAATCGCTCAGATTGTCCTCGATCTGCGCCAAACCACGCTCCGTCACCAGATTGCGGTGCGTGCTGATAGGCCGCTCGCCGACGCCGGCGATGGCGTTTTCGCTATCTTCCTCGCGTGTAAAAGCTCTGCTCATTATGTGAACTTAGGCGCCGGCCGGCCGTTCGACAAGCCATGGCCGATACCCTCGCCAAGAGGAACAGAGGGTCTGGCACGATTCCTGCGCTGCCGGGGTTGAACACCAGGACCTGTGCCGATGTTGAACAGACGAACGCTGCTGACGCAGACCGCCGGCTTTGCCGTCATCGGCCTCTCGCTTGGCAAGGCGGCGGCCGCCAGCCTTGCCGGCATCGAGAAAGCCTCGATGCGCGGCTCGATCAATGCCACCGAACTCGGCGTGCAGCCCGGCACTTTCGACGACCAGAGCAAAGCCTTTGCCAAGCTGCTGCGCGACGCAAACAGCCGCGATATGCCGGTGTTCCTGCCGGCCGGCACCTATGTGGTATCCAATCTTTCGCTGCCCAGCCGCGTGCGTCTTTCGGGCGTGCCGGGTGCAACGCGGATCGTCTATGGCGGCGACGGCCATCTGTTCATGGCCGAACAGGCCGACCATATCGAACTGAGCGGGCTGGTCTTCGATGGTTCGAACCGCTCGATGGGCGATTATGCGCAAGGACTGCTCGATCTGCGCCGGGTCGCGCATCTGGTCGTCGACAATTGCCAGGTAACCGGCAGTGGCAAGAACGGGCTTGCGCTGGAACACGCCGCGGGCCGCATCGAACGCTCGGACATATCGGGCGCCGCCGATGCCGGCATCTATTCGGTCGAAGCCGCCGGCCTGTCGATCACCGCCAACACCGTCTCCGACTGTGCCAATGGCGGCATCCTCTTGCACCGCTGGCAGGCGGCGGAAGACGGCACCATGGTCACCGGCAACCGCGTCGAACGCATCGGCGCGCGCAGCGGCGGAACCGGCCAGAACGGCAACGGCATCAACGCCTTCCGGGCCGGAAATGTCATCATCTCGGGAAATGTCGTCTCCGACTGCGCTTTTTCGGCGATCCGCGCCAACAGTTCCAGCAACCTGCAGGTGTCAGGCAACACCTGCTCGCGCTCGGGCGAAACGGCCGTCTATTCCGAATTCTCCTTCGAGGGCGCCGTCATCAGCAACAACATCGTCGACGGCGCGGCCAACGGCATCTCGATCGTCAACTTCAACGAAGGCGGCCGCATGGGTGTCTGCTCGGGCAACATCGTGCGCAATCTGTCGACCAGCGGCCCCTACCCCGCCGATGCGCCGGGGTTCGGCGTCGGCATCGGGGTCGAGGCCGACACCACCGTTTCCAACAACGTCATCGAGAACGCACCGCTCTACGGCATGCAGATCGGCTGGGGGCCGTACCTGCGTAATGTCGTTGCCACCGGCAACATCATCCGCAAGGCTGGAACCGGCATCGTCGTCAGTGTGGTCGAGGGCGCCGGTACGGCCATCATCTCCGATAACGTCATCGACGGCGCGCTGAAGGGCGCCATCGTTGGCCAGCGTTGGGCCGATCCTGCGACAGGCGACCTGACGTCATCCGACAATACCGGCTATGCCCATCTGACCGTCGAGCGCAATCACGTCAGCTGAAAACCATCCTCAATTGAGGGCTGCGGTCGGCCTCAGCGCTCCGACCTTGGCGCCGATCCGGCTTTCGATCGGGGCATTTGCCAATGCGGCCAGCTTCGCCGACAGGGCCTCGTCCGCATGCAGCAGCTTGGCAAGGACGGCGGCAGCGATGGCCTCGCCGGCGCGGCCGGCACCATCGTCGCATTTGATCGCTATGCCGAGGCCAAGCTCGGGTATCGCGCTACAATGGACACCTTCGGCGCCGCCTTTTGCAAAAATCCGTCCGGGCGCGGCTTCCATCAAAGCGACATCGGCACGGCCGGTGCCGGCGACGAAGAAGGGTTCCGCCATGCAGGCCGACAGCAGCCGCTTTGCGGCGTTCGCCCGCTCTGGGCCAAAGCGGCGTGCGGTGGCCATGCGGGCAAAGCCGAGCGCGAAACTCCTGAGCGGCACGGCATAGGTCGGGATCGAACAGCCATCGGTCGCCCGCTCATCCGCGCCGTGCACAGCGCCGGTAACGGCCTGCATGGCGTCGCGCACCATCTCCTGCAGAGCGTGTCCCGCCTTGACGTAGCCGCCATGCGCGATGCCTGTGTGTACGCAGGTGCAGAGGAAGCCGGAGTGCTTGCCGGAGCAGTTGTTGTGCAGTGCGTTGGGCGAGCCGCCGGCGCGGGCGAGCGCAATCTCCGCGTCGTGGTTCGAGGGCCAATGCGCGCCGCATTCGAGCGCTGAGCCATCCAGCCCGGCCCTGGCCAACATCGAACGTGCCAGCTCGACATGCGCCGGCTCGCCCGAATGGGACGCACAGGCGAGCGCCAGCTCGCGGTCACCGAAGCCGTAGGCGTCCGCTGCGCCGCTTTCGACCAGCGGCAAGGCTTGGATTGCTTTGACCGCGGAGCGTGGAAACACCGGTTTGGAGGTGTCGCCGATCTCCAGGACCGGCTTGCCGTCGGCATCGAAGACAGCGACAGCCCCGCGATGCACGCTCTCGACGATCGCGCCGCGCAAGACTTCGATCAGAACCGGATTTGTCATGCCACCTCCCGTAGATGCGGGCGGTTTATCTGATCCGGTCGAGAATGGAAACGTAGTTGGCGACCGCCGCACCGCCCATGTTGAAGATGCCGCCGAGCTTCGCGCCGGGCACCTGGATGCCGCCAGCCTCGCCGACAAGCTGCATGGCGGTCAGCACGTGCATGGAGACACCGGTGGCGCCGATCGGGTGGCCCTTAGCCTTCAATCCACCGGACGGGTTGACCGGCAGTCGGCCGTCCTTGGCCGTTGTGCCATCCAGCGCCAGCTTGGCGCCCTCGCCCGGCCTGGCGAGGCCCATCGCTTCATACTCGATCAACTCGGCAATGGTGAAGCAGTCATGCGTCTCGACGAAAGAGAGATCGTCGAGCGTGACGCCGGCGTTCTTCAATGCACGGGTCCAAGCCTGCTCGCAGCCTTCGAACGACAGGATATCGCGCTTCGACATCGGCAGGAAGTCCTGCACATGTTCGTTCGCGCGGAAGGCAACCGCACGGCGCATCTTCAGTGCCGTTGCCGTGTCGGCAAGGACAAGTGCGGCGGCGCCGTCCGAAACCAGCGAACAGTCGGTACGCTTGAGGGGACCGGCGACAAAGGGGTTCTTCTCGCTTTCCTGACGGCAGAACTCGTAGCCGAAATCCTTGCGCATCTGCGCATAGGGATTGTCGACGCCGTTCTTGTGGTTCTTGGCGGCGATCATGGCGAGCGCATCCGACTGGTCTCCATAGCGCTGGAAATAGGCTTGCGCGATCTTGCCGAAGACGCCGGCGAAACCGGCTGGCGTCTCGCCGTCCTCGGGCAGATAGGAGGCCTTCAACAGGTTCTTGCCGATTTCGGGGCCGGGCGTCGTCGTCATCTGCTCGGCGCCGACCACTAGCACAATGCGAGCAGCATTGGCGTCGATGGCGCGGATGCCTTGTCTGACCGCCGCCGACCCGGTGGCGCAAGCGTTCTCGACGCGTGTCGCCGGCTTGAAGCGCAGCCGGTCGTCGGCCTGGAGCACCAGGCTGGCGGTGAAATCCTGCGCCGAAAAGCCGGCATTGAAGTGACCGAGCACGATCTCGTCGACCTCGTCCGGACCGATGCCGGCATGGTCGAGTGCGTCGGTCGCCACCTTGACGATCAGGTTTTCGAGCGTTTCGCCTTCGAGCTTGCCAAAGCGCGAATGCGCCCATCCGACGATGCATGCGGTCATGGCGTTCTCCATCCTTGGCGCCAGCCTGGCACAGGCTTACGGCTCACGTCGCCTTTATTGTTCAAATATAAACATTCTTGCCTCGCCCGTGAAGGGCCGGAACCAGACAATCGCTTGGTGCAGGTCGCGCCAGCGTCGATTTTTTGTTGATTGACGCGTCAATAAAAAATAATCTGCCCCGCAAAAGCCGGGAACAGCATGCCGAAAATCGGAATGGAGCCACTGCGTCGCAAGGCGCTCATCGACGCGACGATCTCGGCGATCGGCGAGCGCGGGTCGCTCGACGTGACTATGTCCGAGATCGCCGGGCGGGCCGGCGTGTCCTCGGCGCTTGCCCATCACTATTTCGGCGCCAAGGACGAATTGCTGCTGGCGACGATGCGGCACATCCTGGCCGAACTGACCATCGACATGCGGCGCGCTCTTCAATCCGCCGCTTCCCCGCGTGAACGCGTTTCGGCGGTGGTGGCCGTCAACTTCTCCGACATCCAGTTCCAGCCGCAAACCATCGCCGCATGGCTCGCCTTCTACGTCGAGGCACAGAAGTCGTCCGCGCTGCGCCGCCTGCTCAGGGTCTATGCGCGGCGGCTGCACTCGAACCTGATGAGCGGGCTTATCGGCATCCTGCCCAGGGCCGAGGCCGACCGCGCCGCCGAGGCGACCGCGGCGATGATCGACGGGCTCTATATCAGGCGGGCGTTGAAGGACGGCGTGCCCGACGCCGCGACCGCGATCGCGCTCGTCGAAGACTATCTCGAAATCAAACTCGGCGAGCGGCGGAAGCAGTGACAGCGAAGCGACCCAATTTCCTGATCGTCATGGTCGATCAGCTCAACGGAACCTTGTTTCCGGACGGGCCGGCGGACTTCCTGCACGTGCCGCATCTCAGGGCGCTCGCTGCCCGCTCGGCACGCTTTGCCAACAATTACACCGCCTCGCCGCTCTGCGCGCCGGGCCGTGCCTCGTTCATGAGCGGTCAGTTGCCGTCGCGCACGGGAGTCTATGACAATGCGGCCGAATTCGCCTCATCGATCCCGACCTTCGCCCACCATCTGCGCGCCGCCGGCTATTACACCTGCCTCTCTGGCAAGATGCATTTCGTCGGGCCGGACCAGATGCATGGGTTCGAGGAGCGCTTGACCACCGACATCTATCCGGCTGACTTCGGCTGGACGCCGGACTACCGCAAACCCGGCGAACGCATCGAATGGTGGTATCACAATCTGGGTTCGGTCACCGGCGCCGGCGTCGCCGAGACCACCAACCAGATGGAATATGACGATGAGGTCGTGTTCCTGGCCACGCAGAAGCTCTACCAGCTTTCGCGCGAACAGGACGATGCGAACCATCGGCCCTGGTGCCTCACCGTTTCGCTGTCGCACCCTCACGACCCCTATGTCGCGCGCAAGCAGTATTGGGATCTCTACGAGCATTGCCAGGCGCTCGACCCGGAAACGGGTTTTATCGCGCAGGACGAACAGGACACGCATTCGCAGCGGCTGTACCTCGCCAGCGATTACCCGTCCTTCGAGATCACGCCCGAGCAGGTACGTCGCTCGCGGCGCGGTTATTTCGCCAACATCTCCTATGTCGACGACAAGCTCGGAGAGGTTCTGGACATCCTCAAGCGCACGCGCATGCTCGACGACACCATCATCCTGTTCTGCTCGGACCATGGCGACATGCTTGGCGAGCGCGGCCTGTGGTTCAAGATGAGCTTCTTCGAGGGCTCGGCGCGGGTGCCGCTGATGATCGCCGGCAAAGGCGTGCCGGCCGGGCTGATCGAGGCGCCGGTCTCCAATCTCGACGTGACGCCGACGCTCTGTGACCTCGCCGGCATCGACATCGGCGCAATCGCGCCGTGGACCGACGGCCAGTCGCTGCTGCCGCTCATCAAGGGTGGGCAACGCAGCGCCCCTGTGTTGATCGAATATGCCGCCGAAGGCTCCTACGCGCCGCTGGTGGCGATCCGCGACGGCAGATACAAGTTCATCCACTGCAAGCTCGACCCGCCGCAGCTGTTCGATCTCGAAGCCGATCCGCTGGAGCGGGTCAATCTGGCCGACAAACCGGCCAAGGCGGCGTTGGTGTCGGCGTTCATGGACAAGGTCCGGGCGCGCTGGGACATGGCCAAATTCGATGCCGCCGTGCGCGAGAGCCAGGCGCGGCGCTGGGTCGTCTATCCGGCGCTGCGCAACGGCGCCTATTACCCCTGGGATTTCCAGCCGCTGCAGAAGGCATCCGAGCGCTACATGCGCAACCACATGAACCTCGACAATCTCGAGGAGAGCAAAAGGTATCCGCGAGGCGAATGATGACAAGTCTTGTCCCCTCCCTCGACCATCTCAAGCAGGCCTATGCGGTCACATCCAGGGCGACGCAGATCACGCCGCTGCTGGAATCGGCAGCCCTTGCCCGCGAGACCGGTGCGGCCCGCATCTTCATCAAGCCGGAATCGCTGCAATGGGCTGGCTCGTTCAAGATACGCGGCGCCTATTGGCGGCTGAAGCGGCTTTCCGCCGACGAGGCGAAGAAGGGCGTCGTTGCCTATTCCTCCGGCAATTTCGCGCAAGGGCTGGCGGCCGCCGGCCAGGCGCTCGGCATTCCAGTCACCATCGTCATGCCGATCGATGCGCCGGCCGCCAAGCGCGACGCCACGGCCGGCTACGGCGCACGCGTCGTGCTGACCGATCATGGCGGGCGCGCGCGTGAAGAGGTTGCCGCCGCCAAGGCGCGCGAGATCGCCGAGACGGAAGGCCTGGCACTGCTGCATCCGTTCGACGATCCGGAGATCGTCGCCGGCCAGGCGGGCGCCGGCCTCGAGGCGCTCGACCAGCTCTCGGCCAAGGATGCCAGCGCCGACCTGTTGTTCTGCTCGGTCGGCGGCGGCGGACTGATCGGCGGCGTGTCGCTCGCATTCCATTATCTGTCGCCAGCAACCGAGATCATCGGCGTCGAGCCCGAAGGTTTCAATGGCATGGGTTCATCGCTGGCGCATGGCAGCATCGAGACCATGCCGATCGGCCCGAAGTCGATCTGCGACGGATTGATGTCGCGGCGGCCGGGCGACGCGCCCTTCGCGGCGGTCAAGGCTGCCGGCGTTCGTGGCATCACGGTCGACGATCAATCGGTGCGGCGCGCCATGCGGACCGCCTTCGAGCGGATGAAGCTGGTGCTCGAACCGTCGGGCGCTGCGTCGCTGGCGGCGTTGCTCGGCGGCAAGGTGGATGTGCGGGGCAAGACCGTGCTCGTGGTGGCAACCGGCGGCAATGTCTCGCTCGCCGATTTTATGGCGCATATGAACCATGCTTGAAGCGGATTTCGTCATCATCGGCTCCGGCTCGGCCGGCTCGGCCATGGCCTACAGGCTGTCGGAGGACGGCAAGCATTCGGTGATCGTCATCGAGTTCGGCGGCTCGGATATCGGCCCGCTGATCCAGATGCCGTCGGCGCTGTCGATCCCGCTCAACATGAGCCTCTACGACTGGGGCTTTGCCAGCGAGCCGGAGCCGCATCTGGGCGGCCGCGTGCTAGCGACGCCGCGCGGCAAGGTGATCGGCGGTTCATCCTCGATCAACGGCATGGTCTATGTGCGCGGCCACGCCCGTGACTTCGACCATTGGGCCGAACAGGGAGCGGCCGGCTGGGGCTTTGCCGACGTCCTTCCCTACTTCAAGCGCATGGAAGATTCTGATGGCGGCGAGGATGGCTGGCGTGGTCGCGGCGGGCCGCTGCACGTGCAGCGCGGCTCACGGCGCAATCCACTTTATGGCGCTTTCGTCGACGCGGGCCGCCAGGCCGGGTTCGAATTGACCGACGACTACAACGGATCGAAGCAGGAAGGCTTCGGGCCGATGGAGCAGACCATCCAGGGCGGCCGCCGCTGGTCGGCGGCATCAGCCTATCTGAGGCCGGCGCTCAGGCGCAAAAACGTTAGCCTGGTCAAGGGCTTTGCCCGCCGGGTGATCATCGAGAATCAACGCGCCATCGGCGTTGAGATCGAAGCTCACAAACAGATTCAGGTCGTTAAGGCGCGACGCGAGGTGATCGTCGCCGCCTCGTCGATCAATTCGCCCAAGATCCTGATGCTGTCCGGCATCGGCCCGGCGGAGCATTTGCGCGAAAACGGCATTGCCGTGCTCGCCGACAGGCCCGGCGTCGGCCGCAATCTGCAGGATCACATGGAGCTCTACATCCAGCAGGAATCGACCAAGCCGATCACGCTTAATTCGGTGCTGAACCCGTTCTCGAAGGCGCTCATCGGCGCGCAGTGGCTGTTCCTCAAGTCTGGGCTCGGCGCCACCAACCATTTCGAGGCAGCCGCCTTCGTGCGCTCGCGCGCCGGCGTCGACTATCCCGATATCCAGTACCATTTCATCCCGGCGGCGGTTCGCTATGACGGCAAGGCGGCGGCCAAGTCGCATGGTTTCCAGGCGCATGTCGGGCCGATGCGCTCGAAGTCGCGCGGCTCGGTGACGCTGCGCTCGCCGGATCCGAAATCGAAGCCGGTGATCCGCTTCAACTACATGTCGCATCCGGACGACTGGGCGGAGTTCCGCCACTGCATCCGCCTGACCCGAGAAATCTTCGGCCAGAAGGCATTCGATGCCTATCGCGGCCAGGAAATCTCGCCGGGAAGCCATGTGCAGTCGGACGACGATCTCGATGTCTTCATCAGGGATCACGCCGAAAGCGCCTACCATCCCTGCGGCACCTGCAAGATGGGACGCGCCGACGATGCGATGAGCGTCGTCGATCCGGAGTGTCGGGTCATCGGCGTCGAAGGATTGCGGGTCGCGGACTCCTCGATCTTCCCGCGCGTCACCAACGGCAATCTCAATGCACCGTCGATCATGGCCGGCGAAAAGGCATCCGACCACATCCTTGGCCGCACGCCGCTGGCGCCGTCCAACCAGGAACCATGGATCAATCCGCGCTGGCAGGCGTCGGACAGATAGAGCATGATCCGGTGAACGTCCGGCCCAGGCGAATAGAATTTGGAGACTTCCCATGCGCGCCCAGCCCACGGCATCGCACTATGTCAACGGACGCTACGTTGACGACGAGCAAGGCGCGCCACTGCCGGTCATCTATCCGGCCACCGGTGAGACCATCGCCATGCTGCGCGCGGCGACGCCGAACGTGCTTGAGTTGGCTATCGAGGCCGCACGGGCAGCACAACCCGCCTGGGCACGGCTGAAGCCGGTCGAGCGCGGCCGCATCCTGCGCCGCGCCGCCGACATTTTGCGCGCCCGCAACGCCGACCTTGCCCGCATCGAGACGCTCGACACCGGCAAGGCGATCCAGGAAACGCTGGTAGCGGACGCGCCTTCAGCAGCCGATTGCCTTGAATATTTCGGCAGCGCGGTCGCCGCCTACAATGGCGAATCCGTTGACCTCGGCGGCCCCTTCGCCTATACGCGGCGCGAGGCCCTCGGCGTCTGCGTCGGCATCGGCGCCTGGAATTATCCGATCCAGATCGCCGGCTGGAAGTCCGCGCCCGCACTCGCCATGGGCAATGCCATGGTGTTCAAGCCATCGGAAAACACACCGCTGTCGGCGCTGGCGCTGGCCGAGATCTACAGCGAGGCCGGCCTGCCCGACGGGCTGTTCAACGTCGTGCAGGGTTATGGCGATGTCGGCGCAGGCCTCGTCGGCCACGATGTCGTCGCCAAGGTTTCGGTGACCGGCTCGGTGCCGACCGGCCGCAAGGTGCTGGCGCTTGCCGGCTCCAAGATGAAGCACGCGACGATGGAGCTCGGCGGCAAGTCGCCGCTGATCGTCTTCGACGACGCCGACATCGAAAACGCCGTTGGCGGTGCCATGCTCGGCAATTTCTATTCCACCGGCCAGATCTGCTCCAACGGCACGCGCGTCTTCGTGCAGAGCGGCATTCACGACCGCTTTGTCGAAAGGCTGGTCGAGCGGACCAAGAAAATCCGTATCGGCGATCCACTCGATCCCGAGACCCAGATGGGGCCGCTGGTCTCGAAAGCGCAGCATGAGAAGGTTGTCGGCTATATCGGCACCGGCAAGCAGGATGGCGCCACGCTGGCTTGCGGCGGCAACGTGCCTTCGCTGCAAGGTTTCGATGGCGGCTTCTTCGTCGAGCCGACCGTGTTCACCGGCGTCACCGACACCATGCGCATCGCCCGGGAGGAGATTTTCGGACCTGTCATGAGCGTGCTGAAGTTCGACGGCGAGGACGAGGTGATCGACCGCGCCAACGATACCGAATTCGGCCTTGCCGCCGGCGTGTTCACCCGCGACCTGCCGCGCGCCCACCGCGTCATCTCCGAGCTGCAGGCGGGCACCTGCTGGATCAATGCCTACAATCTGACGCCAGTCGAAATCCCGTTCGGCGGCTTCAAGCAGTCCGGCATAGGGCGGGAAAATTCGCTGGCGGCGCTGGCACTCTACTCGCAGCTGAAATCGGTCTATGTCGAGACGGGGGACGTGGCGGCGCCTTATTGAGAGGTCGGCGGGACAGCGCCCCCCTCTGTCCGGCAGGACAGAGGGGGGCGTGAAGGGATGAGGCGGTCGTCAACTAGCTTCTCTCCGCCGTCCCGTCCAGATACTGCGTCAGCGCGCAGACCAGGTGATAGAAAATGCTGGCTGGAACGTCGGATGCCAAGGAGCGGCCGCGCTCGTCGATGCGGTCGATCCACAGCCCCAGCGGCGCCGGATCGATGTGCCAGCGGAACAGCCGGCCGACGCGCGCCTCTATCTCCGGCTTGAGATCGGGACCGCCTGAGCCATTCAGCGCAATTGCCGCCTTGACCGCTTCAGCCTGCGGCCAACTGCGTGACGCCAGGTCGAGAGGCAGGCCTTGCCGCGAGACCGCGCCATAGGCAAGGCCTGTGGCGCGGTTGAGACCGCTGGCGATTGCCGAGGCGTAGAGTTTCCTGGCGAAGCCGCGCAATTCGGCCTGGCCGCTGCGCTCGGCAAAATCGACCAGCAGCGAAGCCCACTCGAAGTGATGGCCAGGCTCGGTCCAGAGCCCCTTGTCACCAGCGGCCGGCTTCCATTCGGCGTCGAAATATTCGCCGAGCGTCCAGCTTTCAGGATCGAAGAAATGACTGCGGAAAAGGTCGATGATGCGTGCGGCACGGCGCAGATGGGCACGCTCTCCGGTGGCCTGATGCCAAGCCAGGAAAGCCTCGAGCAGATGCATGTGCGGGTTGGAGCGCCGCTCGCCCTCCCCGTCCGATGTCTCGAGGAATCCGGTCATGCGGCTGTCCTCGAGATGGGCATCGAGAAAAGCGAAGGTTTCCTCGCCGAGCCGAAGGGCATCCGGATTGCCCGACATGTGTGCATGCGCCAGCGCCAGCAAAACGCAGGAATGGTCGTAGGCATCCTCGGTGGCATCGGCAACGGAGCCGTCGACATTCAGCGTGCGCACCCAACCGCCGCGGTCGGTGCGCCCCTTCCCTGCCATGAAGTCGATGCCATGTGCGATCAGCCGGTCGGCAGGACCATCCCAACCGCGAGCGCTGGCGACGGCGAAGGCATAGACCTGGCGAGCCTGCGTGCGCATGCGTTTGGGCTTGATCAACGGGGAGCCGTCAAAGCCAAGCGCTTCGTGGAAGCCGCCGTGGCGCTCGTCGACACCTGATGTCGACCACAATGGTAAGGTTTCCTGAAACAGCCAGTGATGCACGCGCCGCCGCCAGGCGCCGCTTTCAATGACGCGATCATGGGCAGGCGTGAACCGTGTTTCGAGCCGGCCACTCTTCTCGAGCTGCTCGACGATCTTCTTGACGTGCTGGCTGTGGCTGACCGGAGCGATGAAAGTGGCGTCGATAGTTGAGACGATGGCGACATCCTTCATGCCGATCGCGGACAGCAAGCTGCCGTCACTGCGGATGTAGGAGTTCTCGCAATCGATGGCGACGACATCGCCGACGATGACATTGCCCTGGTCGTCGGCAGGGCCGACATCGAGGAGCGATTGCCAGGAGCCCAGGTCGTTCCAGCGGAAGCCCGCAGGCACCATGGCGATGTCTTTTGCCCGCTCCATGACCGCGTAGTCGATCGAGTTGGACGGAATGGCCTCATAGAGTTCGAGCGGCATATAGAGGCCGGACAGATCCGATGTCGCCGCCTTGTAGGCCGCTTCGGTGGCCTGCCAGATATCCGGTTGGAACGCGATGAACGCGTCGCGCATGGCGCCGGCGTGAAACAGGAAGATGCCGGTGTTCCAGTAGAAGCTTCCGGCTTTGACATAGCTCTCGGCGGTCGCGAGGTCCGGCTTTTCGACGAAGCGCGAAACGTCGAAAATACCGCCGCTTTCGGCTGCGACCTCGATATAGCCATAGCCGGTTTCAGGCTGTGTCGGCTTTATGCCGAACACCACAAGCCGGCCGGCGCGCGCCGCATCTGCCCCTGCCTCGATGCTCTGCCAGAATTGCCCTACCGTCGATATTTCGTGGTCCGAAGGCACCACCAGGACGAGGCTGTCGCCGAACTCGGACAAAGTGCGCAGCGTCGCCAGCGCGACGGCGGCAGCGGTGTTTCGCCCCGTGGGCTCGAACAGCGGACCGCCGCCGGCGAGATCCAGGCCGGCAAGATCGGCATGCACACGTTCGGCATGGCGCTCCGACGCGATCAGGAAGATCGGCGTTTCGCCGCCGGATCTTGCCGCCAGCCGGCGCAAGGTCTTGGCCAGCATCGAGCCATCGCCCGACAGGTCATGGAACTGCTTGGGATTATCCTCGCGTGACAGCGGCCATAGCCGCGAGCCAACGCCGCCGCTCATGACAAAACTGACAATTCGATCGGTCATTCAGGTCTCGTATTCAAAAAAGCTGCGGTTGGCGCCCGACACAAGCCTTTAGCCCGTGTTCGTCCGATTGGAAATGCGGCAACTCCTATCGGTTCGAGATGTCGACAGGATCGGTTCTGCGAGATTTCCACTGGTGATGGTGGCTTCGGCCTCATGCGTCGAGATCGAGGTCAGGCTGGCCGAATCACAGCTCAGAAGGTCTGGTTGTAGGCGCCGACTTCGGGGCTGCGGCGCAGCACGGCGTCGACGGCCTCGAACATCTGTCGGCGACGCTGCGACGACACCGGGCTTTCGACGACCACGACGAGCTCAGGCTTGTTCGAAGACGCCCGCACCAGCCCCCAGGTGCCATCCTCGGCGACGACACGCACGCCGTTGACAGTGATCAGGGCCGATATCTTCTGGCCGGCGAAAGCGGCGCCGTCGCGCATCATCGCCTGAAAGTCGGAGACCACCCGCTCGACCACGCCATACTTCACGTCGTCCGCGCAGTGCGGCGACATGGTCGGCGTGCCGAAGGTCAGCGGCAGCGCACGGTAGAGGTCGGCCATCGAGCTGTCCGGGTTGCGGTCCAGCATCTGGCAGATGGCGATGGCCGTGACCAGCCCATCGTCATAGCCGCGCCCGATCGGCGGGTTGAAGAAGAAATGCCCCGATTTCTCGAACCCGGCGACGGCGCCGAGTTCGGCGACACGCCGCTTGATGTAGGAGTGGCCGGTCTTCCAGTAGTCGGTGACGGCGCCATTGGCCTTAAGCACGCTGTCGGTGTTGAACAGCCCGGTCGACTTGACGTCGACCACGAAGGTCGAACCCGGGTGCTGGCCGGAGATGTCGCGCGCGAGCATCACGCCGACCTTGTCGGCAAAAATCTCGTTGCCTTCATTGTCGACGACGCCGCAGCGGTCGCCGTCGCCGTCAAAACCCAGCCCGACATCGGCGCCGGTCTCCAAAACCTTGTCCCTTATGGCATGCAGCATCTGCATGTCTTCGGGATTGGGGTTGTAGCGCGGGAAGGTGTGGTCGAGTTCGGTATCGAGCGGGATCACCTCGCAGCCGATGCGCTGCAACGCTTCCGGGGCAAAGGCGCCGGCGGTGCCGTTGCCGCAGGCGGCGACCACTTTCAGCTTTCGCGCGATACGCTTGTCCCTGGTCAGGTCGTCGAGATAGGCGGCGCGAAAATCGCGGATGAAATCATAGGAACCACCGCCGACAAGGTCGAAATCTCCGGCCTGCACGATCGCCTTCAGCGCGCTCATCTCCTCGGGTCCGAAGGTCAGTGGCCGCGCCGCTCCCATCTTGACGCCGGTCCAGCCATTTTCGTTGTGCGAGGCGGTGACCATGGCCACCGATTGGGTTTCCAGCGCGAACTGGGCGAAATAGGTCATCGGCGACAGCGCCAGGCCGATATCCCTCACCCGTGCGCCAGCGGCCATCAATCCGGACACCAGCGCCAGCTTGATCGACAGCGAATAGGAACGGAAATCATGCCCGGTGACGATGTCGGGGCCGGCTCCGAGACGGCGGATCAGCGTGCCAAGCCCCATGCCGAGCGCCTGGACACCGATCAAGTTGAGCTCCGGCGGCACAGCCGAACCGGGGTGGCCAAACCACCAGCGCGCGTCATATTCGCGGAAGCCGGACGGCTTTATCAGCGCCGCGGTTTCGAATTCGAAGCTGTTGGGCAAGGCCTCGCCGACGATCCTGGGGGTCAAGACTGGAAAACTCCAAATGGCTGGGAACACAAATTATCGAGGGTCGTGGCTACCATAGGCTTCAAGCCGTGTTTACCCCTAAAACGCTTGGCGTTTGAGGTGATACGTCTTGCCTTGTTTTCAGGTGGGTATCGTCAAGGGCGCCAAAGTCGGGATGCGCCAATACGTTGTTTTTTCTGGTCGGAGTGGCAGGATTTGAACCTGCGACCCCCTCGTCCCGAACGAGGTGCGCTACCAGGCTGCGCTACACTCCGTGACCAGACCGCGGGCTTATAGCCGCCACGCCTCGTTCCTGCAAGCGGCAATGGCAGCACTTCTGTCGCATTTCGTCTGCTTTGGCCGCGGACGGCGCGGACACCAGGGTTTCCCGACTATCATGGCCGAGACGCAGCCTCGTCCAGGCCATTGACGATGTGAACGCCCGTCCATCAACCCTGCCGTCCTCATCCAGCCCTGAAACCGGAACCAAAGCGGACCACCAGCGGTTATCCAAGGAAGGGCTAATCAAGGCAATGGAGAAATTGCAATGAAAACAATGGCCATGTGCGCTTTGGCGCTTTGCATCGGATTGCCGGCAGTGGCTTCGGCAGCCGAGGCCGACGTCGTTATCAGGACCCACCATCGACACCACAACAACGTCAAGATCATCAACGAGTACGGCCAGCGCCTGCATCATCGCCGCCACGGTACAGTTGCGTTCTACGACCATGGCCGCCGGCATCATCGTCGGGACACCGTGATTGTCACGGGCTCCGTCTCGACCTACCGTCACCATCACCGTCACCCCGTAGTGATCGACAACGGCGGATACTGATCACCGTCCGCCTGGCCCGGCTCGCCGATCGAGCCGGGCCAGCCAGACGCCCTACCGCGGCGTCCCGCGCACAAGCTCGGCCGACGGCTCTCATGCGGCGCCACGCCGCAAAAGCCGTCATTCAACTTTGAAACCTGCAGAATCCGACTTGCTGCCCCCAATGTACCGCGGGTTGCGGCGCCCACCAGAAATCGAGGGTTCGCTCGCCACATCACTCATCACATGAGAGCGGCGAGCGAACCCTATCGGCGCAGGAAGGGACGTGGCTGCGCCAATTGCAAAACCTTGGCCGGTTCTCCTTCTTGGCCGATTCTCCTGGGTGCTCAGCCGAGGGCTATTCCGATAGCCATCAAGGTGATGGCCGCGGCGAAGACCGGTGC
Organism: Mesorhizobium opportunistum WSM2075; assembly: GCF_000176035.2. Taxonomy (NCBI): domain Bacteria; kingdom Pseudomonadati; phylum Pseudomonadota; class Alphaproteobacteria; order Hyphomicrobiales; family Phyllobacteriaceae; genus Mesorhizobium; species Mesorhizobium opportunistum. The sequence goes on from NC_015675.1 coordinate 5,552,063, forward strand.
GAGCAACCAACGCGCCTGGCCAACACTCTTTTCCATCAGCTTCCTCCCACGATCTTGCAGCGGACAACGGCGGCAAACAGCTGCTGTTCCGCGCGGCGTCCCCGGCAAGACCATTGCCCTTTGCGATCAGACCTAGGTCCGGCACCCCATCCGACCGAAGCCCAACTTGGAACGGTTGTACACGATCCTAATTTGGTTGATTGGGCGGGAAGACAGTCGAATAAAGCGGAAATGAAGAGCATGTCGAATCGTGAGACCGCAAGATCCCATGCCTTAAGCACACGCGTGCATGACCTCAGGACCAAGATGCAGGAGGCTCGGATCACCGAGGACGAAATGAAGACCTTCCAAAGGGTCGCGGCCGTGATGGAGGACGGCCAGGGCCAAATCGATGGCGACGATCTGATCGCCGCATCCTTCGTTGCCGACACGGTGCTGGACAAAAACGCGCCCTGAGTGACCATGCCGACAATTAGCAGACTTTTTTATTCCCATGCCGAAGCAGCCAGGGTCACAGGCGCCTTGGTGGCAGCCGGAGTTCCCCGCGTACAGATTGCCGTCATCGGGCCCTACCATGACGAAGTCGGAGTCTTGAAGACACCCTCGGTCCTGCTTGGCGCCGTCGCTGGGGCGGCGGCCTGCCTGGGCGCTGTCGCAGTCCTAGGCATCAATCCTCTGCCTGCCGGACTGCCGGCAGCGGCGTTGATCGGCGCGATCTGCGGCGGCGGTGCCGGCGCACTGCTCAGGACGTTCGTTACGACCACCGTCGTGCCGGATGATCGGAGCGTCGCCGAGGGGATCGTTCTGGTGACGGCCCATGTCGATGAAAACGAGACCGACGTCGCCCAGGCAGTGCTCGGCGGTGGAGCCTCCGGAACCGGATACGTCGCCAAAGCAGCGTGAACACGGACTGCGTGCTCGACAGCAGGCGCAAAACTTTGACGAAATGGGCATCGACCCTAGGTAGCCGATGGTATGAGGGGCCGGTAGACGGCGAGCCGGATGCGGACATGAATTTGATTTCAAAGGAAAAGCCGGCACCGGTTGTTTTGATTGCACTGCTTCTCGTGGCCGGCTTCCTCTTGGCCGGTTGCTCATCGATCGGCAGGACGGTGGACGCGGCGAAATACGACAAAATGAGCTGCCCCGAACTCAACAGCGCACTTGGCGAAAACGCCCGCGAAATCTCGCAGATCGCGATCACGCGCGGCAAGGTCGCCAACACCAGCGTGCCGCGCTGGCTGCTGGGTGGTTCGCGGGTCAAGACGGCGGTCGCAAACCGCGAGACGGCGAGGATCGACCAATTGAAGCAACGGCACGATGCCATTGTCGCCGCGCGGGCGCACAGGTGCCAGAGGTCGGCGAGCTGAGCAAACAGGCGCCGCCCCGACGACTGTCTTCACCTGAAGCGACGTTTCAGGCGCTCAACCGGAACCGCGTGACATCGATTGCCGCATTCATCAGCGTTTGGGTATAGGCAGCCTGCGGATTGCTGAAGATCGCCTCGGTCGGCCCTTCCTCGACGATCTTGCCCTGCTTCATGACGATGATGTAGTCGGCCATGGCGCGCACAACGGCAAGGTCGTGGCTGATGAACAGGTAGGACAGTTCGTGGTCGGCCTGCAGCTTGCGCAACAGTTCGACGATTTGTTTTTGCACCGAGCGGTCGAGCGCCGAGGTCGGCTCGTCGAGCACGACCATCTTGGGTTTCAGGATCATGGCGCGGGCAATGGCGATGCGCTGCCGTTGCCCACCGGAGAATTCATGCGGGTAGCGATTGCGCGCGTTTGGATCGAGGCCGACTTCGCGCAGGGCTTCGACCGCGCGCTGGTCGCGCTGCTTGCCCGAAAGATCAGGCTCATGCACCAGCAGCCCTTCGGTGATGACCTGGCCGACGGTCATGCGCGGCGACAGCGAGCCGAACGGATCCTGGAAGACCAGTTGCATCTGGCGCCGCAGCGGCCGCATCGCCTGCCGGTCGGCGGTGGAAATGTCGCGATCGCCGAAACGAATGAGCCCGTCGCTCGGCAACAGCCGCAGCAAAGCGCGGCCGAGCGTGGATTTTCCCGAGCCGGATTCGCCAACAATGCCGATTGTCTGGTTGCGCTGCAGCCGTATCGAAATGTCGTCGACGGCGCGCAGCATCAACGGTTCGCCGGCGAGGAAGCCGCCGCCGATCCTGAACGTGACTTCGACATTCCTGCCTTCGAGCACCACGGGCGCCTTGGCGGGCGGTGGCGCCTTGGTTCCGGTCGGCTCGGCCGCCAGCAGCATCTTGGTATAGGCGTGCTGCGGGTCGACGAAGATCGCTTCCGCCTCACCCTCTTCGACGACCTCGCCCCGGCGCATGACATAGACCCGGTCGGCGAAGCGCCGGACGATGCCAAGATCGTGGGTGATGAAGACGATCGCCATGCCGAGCTTGCGCTGCAGCTCGGCCAGAAGCATCAGGATCTGCGCCTGGATGGTCACGTCGAGCGCCGTCGTCGGCTCGTCGGCGATCAGGATGTCGGGGTCATTGGCGAGCGCCATGGCGATCATCACGCGCTGGCGCTGGCCGCCGGACATTTCGTGCGGATAGGATTTCATCCGCCGCTCCGGATCCGGAATATGCACCAGCCGCAGCAGCTTGAGCGCCTCCTCATGCGCCTCGGCGGCATTCAATCCGCGATGCCGGCGGATCGGTTCGATCAGCTGGTTGCCGATCGAATAAAGCGGATCGAGCGAGGTCATCGGCTCCTGGAAGATCATGCTGATCTTGCGGCCGCGGACCTTGTTCAGCTCGGACTTGCTCAGTGCCAGGAGGTTGCGGCCGCGATAATCGACACTGCCCGATGCTTCGCCGTTGGAGGCCAGCAGGCTCATCGCCGCCATCATCGTCTGGCTCTTGCCGGAGCCGGATTCGCCGACCACGGCAACGGTCTCGCCCGCATTGACGTGGATGTTGATGCCCTTCACCGCTTCGACGGCGCCGTCGAGCGTGCGGAAACGGACGCGCAGGTCCTTGACGCTGAGGATGGTTTCGGCAGCAGCCATGTCAACGGTCCCCATCTATCGATCTCTTGGATCAAGCGCGTCGCGCAGGCCGTCGCCGACGAAATTCAGGGCAAACAGCGTCGAGACGAGGAAGAAGGCGGGAAACAAGAGCAGCCAGTTGGCCGTGCCGATGTTCTTGGCGCCGACCGAGATCAGCACGCCCCAGCTGGTCATCGGCTCCTGGATGCCAAGCCCCAGGAACGACAGGAAGCTCTCCAGGATGATGACCTGCGGCACCAGCAGCGTCATATAGATCACAACGGGGCCAAGCAGGTTGGGGATGACATGGCGCAGCAGGATGCCGCGCTGGCCGACGCCCATGGCTTCGGCCGCCTGGACATATTCCTGGCGACGGATCGACAGCGCCTGGCCACGCACGATGCGCGCCATGTCGAGCCACAGCACCGCGCCGACCGCCAGGAACATCAGCACGAAGTTGCGGCCGAAGAACACCACCAGCATGATGACGAAGAAGATGAACGGCAAGGAATAGAGCACGTCGACGATGCGCATCATCACTTCGTCCACCTTGCCGCCGGCGAAGCCGGCCGTGGCCCCGTAGATCACCCCGATCACCACCGCCACGACACCGGCAAGCAGGCCGATGGCTAGCGATATCCGCCCGGCCATCAGTGTGCGCGAGAGAAGATCGCGCCCGGTGTTGTCGGTGCCGAACAGGAAATACTGCTGCTTGACCGACGTGCTCATCGTCACTTCGAGGCCGTCGGGCGACTTGCTCTCGATCTTGGTGTTGTCGAAGGCGTCGGACCGGTCGAGGTAGCGGATGTTGCGATCGTCGATCGGCTTCGTCGAGGTGACGGTGACCGTGACGCGCTCGCCCTCCTGCTTCCATTCCTTGATGTCGACCCGCATGCGCTTGATCGCGTCATCGAGGGCCGTCTCGATCATATCGGCCTTGGGATAGGCCGTGAAGCTCGGCGGCGTGCGCACATAGTCGGCATAGATGGTCGTGTACTGGTGCGGCACGAACCAAGGGCCGAACACGCTAATGATCGCGACAAAGGCCAGGTAATAAAGGCTGAACATGGCGGCGCGATTGGCCTTGAGACGCGCCCAGGCGTCGCCCCAGAGCGAGCGGCCGACGATGACGGGGGCCGAGGCTGCGATATCAGTCATAGCGCACCCTCGGGTCGACGACCGCGTACATGACGTCGACGATCAGGTTGAAGACGATGGTGAAGATGGCGATCACCACCACCGTTCCCATCACCAGCGTGTAGTCGCGGTTGAGGGCGGCATCGACGAAATAGCGGCCGACGCCTGGAATGGAAAAGATCGTCTCGACGATGACCGAACCGGTCAACAGCGCCGCCGCCGCCGGGCCGGTGAACGAGACGATCGGCAAGATGGCGCCGCGCAGCGCGTGCTTGACCACCACCGACCAGTCGGAGAGGCCGAGGGCACGTGCGGTGCGGATATGGTGGGAGCGCAGCGATTCGATCATCGAGCCGCGCATCAGGCGGGCAACGATGGCGATCTGCGGCAAGGCGAGGGTGAGCACCGGGCCGATCTTGTTGATGAAGGCGCCATCGCCCCACCCGCCGATCGGCAACAGCTTCCAGGTCAGCCCGAACAGAAGCTGGATCACTGGCGCGATAACGAAGGTCGGGATGGTGCTGCCGGCGGTCGCCAGCGCAATCACCGCGTAATCGCCAAGCTTGTTCTGGTTGAGCGCGGCGACGGTGCCGAGCACACTGCCGAGCAGCAGCGCCAGGATCAGCGCCGAGGCGCCGAGCTGGATGGAAATGGGCAGGCCCTTGGCAAACAGTTCGGTGACGGTGAAATCCGGCATGTTGTAGCTCGGGCCGAAATTGCCGCGCAGGAGATTGCCGAGATAGTGGACATATTGCAGCCAGAGCGGGTCGTTGAGGCCGAATTGGGCTTCAAGGTTGGCCTTGATCTCGGGGCTCAGCCCGCGCTCTTGGTTGAATGGGCCGCCCGGCGCGACGCGCATCAGGAAAAACGCCATCGTCACGATGACGAACAGCGTCGGAATGGCGGTCAAAAGCCGCCGGAATACGTATCGCAGCATCGGTGCCCCGCTTGATCCGGAGCTCGCGCGTCCAGTCGGACGATTGCGCTCCAGCCTTCAATCTTCGCACCGGATTCCCCGAAAATCGATTCCGCTTTCCGGACCGATGCGATGGCAAACCAGCCCCGCCGCGCACTCGAGTGCGCGGCGGTGCTCGCCAGGGATCAGTCCTTGCTGACGAAGCGCGAGGGATGCACATCCATCACGTTGTCGACGAAGCCATGCAGCTTCGAGGAAACGATGTCGTGGTAGCTGTAGTAGAGAAGCGGAATCTGGCCGACATCGTCGACCAGGATGCGCTCGGCCTCGGAGAGCTCCTTCATGCGCTCTTCGGGCTTGCCGCCAGCAGCCGCGGCCTTGTCCATGGCCGCCTCGTAGGCTGGGCTGTCGTAGTTCGAGTAGTTGTTGCCGCTCGCCTTGCGCGAGATGCCGAGGAAGGTTTCGGGATCCTTGTAGTCGGCGATCCAGGCGGCACGGGCCACGTCATAGTCGCCCTTTTGCTCGAGGAAGGAATAGTGGGTCTTGGTGTCGGTGTTGAGCAAGGTGACGTCGACGCCGAGCGGCTTCAGCTGTTCCTGGATGGCGACCGCGGTGTTCTTGTGGTTCTCCGAGGTGTTGTAGCGGATTTCCATCTTCAGCGGATGTTCCGGCGTGTAGCCGAGCTTCTCGAGGATTTTCTTGGCTGCGTCCTCGCGGTCGATCTGCGGCATGTCGGCATATTTGGCCACTGCCGGCGTATAGCCCTCGATGCCCGGAGGCACCATCGAATAGCCAGGCAGCATCGAATTCTGCCAGACTTTTTCGGCCAGGAAGTCGCGGTCGATCGCCATCGAGATGGCGTTGCGCAGCTCGGGATTGTTCCAAGGCGCCTTGTCGGTCTTGATCGCGTAGTAGTAGGTGCCGAGATATGGCCCGACGTGGATCTGGTCGCCGAACTTGGTCTTGAGATCGGCGAGCTGTTCGGTCGGCAGGTCGTCATAGCTGTCGAGTTCGCCGGCCTCGAAGCGCTTCATCGCCGATGAGCGGTCTTCGGTCGGGATGTAGTTGACCACGTCGAACTTGACGGTCGCGGCGTCCCAGAATTTCGGATTCTTGACCAGTTTCATGTGGTCGTTGGGAACCCATTCGGCCAGCGTATAGGCGCCGTTCGAGACCAGATTGCCGGGCTTGATCCAATCGGCGCCGAGCTTTTCGATGGAGGCCTTGCTGACCGGATAGGTCGCCTGGTGGGTCAGCATCTCCAGGAAGTAGGGCGTCGGCGCCTTCAGCGTCACCTCCAGGGTGTTGGCGTCGATCGCCTTGACGCCCATGTCCTCAGGCTTGCCCTTCTTGGTGTTGACGTCCTCCGCACCCTTTACCGGATAAAGCATCGAGGCGTATTCGGCGCCCGTCGCCGGGTCTTCCAGCCGATGGAACGCGTAGACGAAGTCGTCCGCCGTCACCGGGCTGCCGTCCGACCACATGCCGTCCTTGCGCAGCTTGAAGGTGTAGACGGTGCCGTCGTCCGATACCGTCCAGCTCTCGGCGGCGCCTGGAATGAGGTTCGCCTTCTCGTCCTGCATGACGAGGCCCTGGAACAGGTCGCGCAGGACATTGGCTTCGTAAACCGTCGAGGTCTTGTGCGGGTCGACGGATTCTGATTCTGCAGCGGTGCCTCGGTTGTAGACAATTTCGGCGAAGGCCGGCGTGTAGAAAGCGCCGGCGGTCACTGCCATGGTCGTGGCGAAAACCGTCGCCTTCAGCATGTTTTTCAGCATGAAGTTTCTCCCTGTCGGCGCTGCCGTCGGCGCGCCTCTAAGTGTTGACGCCCCGGAGCCGATGGCTGGCCCCTTCGAGCGCGCCGCCGGTTCCCCCCGGCAGCTGGTGGCAGGAGACTAGACAGGAGGTAAGCTCTTTTCAACCGAGTACTGATTGACCCTAAGTCAATCCCTAGGATCGAAGAAGCAACGGCTAATTTAGAGCGCCTTTTTCAATCGCATGCACTCCCTGATTGCACCCAGGGTTTTCGCTTTCTGCATGCGAACTTTGGCATGCTGGCACCATGGCTCAGAACCTCATTTCCAAAGTCCGAAGGCGTGCGCTCCGAGCGGACACTTCGGGAACTTCAGCGGTCGAGTTCGCTCTGTTGTCACCGCTGTTCATCCTCCTCTTGCTCGGAATGGTTGCATACGGCATCTATTTCGGAGCTGCCAGCTCTATTCAGCAGATTGCGGCCGACGCCGCCCGGACGGCCATCGCCGGATTGAACCAGACCGAGCGCCAGACACTCGTGGCCGCATTCCTCACCAACAATGCCGGCGGCTACCCCTTCGTGGACGCCAGCAAACTGTCCTACCAGGCCAATGACAGCGTGGCCGACGGCAGCCAGTTCGTGGTGTCCGTCTCGTACGATGCGCGCAACCTGCCGATCTGGAATCTCTTCCCGGGCATAGCGATGCCCGGGACCACGATCAAACGCCAGTCGACGATCAGGGTCGGGGGGATCTGAAAATGCTGATGCGGGCGGGCAAGGGCATCGGCCGGCTTGCACGGTCGATGGCAGGAGACAGCAAGGCGAACTTCGCCGTGATGACGGCACTGATCGCTCCGGTCGCGTTGGCGCTGGCGGCGGTGGCGATCGACGAGGCCTCGATCTACACCGAGCGCCGGGAAGCCCAGGCGATGGTCGACCTTGCGGCGATCACCGCGGCCTCGAACATCAACAATGTCAACACCGCAGTCGTCACCACGCTCACCGACAACGGCATGCCCGACGTCGTCGTTCAAGCTTCCGGCCAGACCATTGCCCCGGCCATCGGCAAGACGGTGGTGACGGTCACGCAAGGCCGATATGCCTCATCGACCGCCACTGTCACCCAGCGCTTCCAGGCGGGGGTGACCCCCTACAATGCAGTGCGTGTCACGCTGGCGAAAATCCCCGCCCGCTATTTCGCGAGCTCGCTCATCCCCACACCGGTGATCGGCACCCAAGCCACGGCCAGCATGACGCCGCAGGCGACATTCTCGGTCGGGTCGAGGCTGCTCGGCGTCAATGGCGGCATCCTCAACGCGCTTCTGAGCGGACTTCTCGGCGGCAACATCTCGCTCAGCGTCATGGACTATAACGGGCTGATCTCGGCCGATGTCAGCGTGCTTTCCTTCATCAGTGCGCTCGCCACACAATTGAACGTGACCGGCGGTACCTATTCGAACGTCCTGGCCTCGAAGGCGACTGTGGGCCAGATCGCCACCGCAATGGCCAACGTCCCCGGTCTCGGCAACACGGCAAAGATCGCCCTGCAGAGCATTGCATCCAAGTCGACGAGCACGGTCAAGATCCCGCTCAGCAGTCTTGTCGACCTTGGTTCCGTCGGCAGCCTGGGGCTCGGGCAACAGCCGTCCGGCCTTGGCGTGGACGCAAGCGCGATTGGAATGCTGACCGCCGCCGCAGTGCTCGCGAACGGCACCAACCAGGCCGACATCGATCTCGGCGCCACCATCCCGGGATTGCTCTCCACCAAGCTCAGCATCGCCATTGGCGAGCCGGCGCAATCCTCGCCATGGCTCGCGGTCGGTGGCATCGGCACTGTCGTTCGAACGGCCCAGACGCGCATCAAACTGACGGCGTCCGTCGGTGTCGGCACACCAGGTCTCGGCGGCGGCGTCAGCCTGCTGGCCGTCAACCTGCCGCTCAATGTCGAAGTCGCCTATGCCGAAGCCAAGCTGACCGACATCACTTGTCCGACAGGACCATCCAGCATCAATGTTTCCATTGCCGCACACCCCGGTATTGCCCAGCTTAACCTGGCCAACAGCAACAATCCCTCCGGCTTCGCCGATTTCAGCCAGCCACAGACCTTCACCGACGCCGAGATCGCGAATGTGAGCTTCAAGCTCCTGCTGATCAACATCCCGCTGATCAAGGTGATGGGTTCGGCCGCAACCGCGATCACCAACAACAGCCCGCAAACCTTGACGTTCAACGCGACCGACATCGCCAACAAAACGATCAAAACCGTTTCGACGCGAAATATCTCGCAGTCGCTGACCACGTCGCTGGTCAACAACCTGTCGCTTTCGGTCAATGCGCTTGGTCTCGGCATCGATCTGACGGCGCTGCTTGGAACAGTGAAGCCGGCGGTGGTGACCCTGCTTAACACTGTCACGGCGCCGGTCGACGACCTGCTTTACAATGTGCTTTCGGCGCTGGGTGTCGGAGTCGGCCAGGCCGACGTGCGTGTCACCGGCGCGATCTGCGGACGCGCGGTGCTCGTTCAGTAAGCGGATCGCTTGGCCCAAAAAAGACCGCCAATCAGTCGAGCCGACCGAGGAAGCGACCGAGAGATGGCAGCGAGAGCGCTTCTGCCTCGACTGCGGCAGTGCCATCCAAGACAGTGGCGACCGCACCAATGTCCGGCGGCAGCGGCCAATTTGTCGCCTCCCCGGCGAAGTTGAAGACACAGAGCAGCCTCTCCCCGCCTGCTTCGCGGATGAAGGCGAGCACGTCACCCTCGGCGTCGAGAAAGCGGATCGAACCGTTGACCAGCGCCGGATGCCGTTTGCGCAAGGCGAGCGCCGAGCGATAGGCTGACAGCACCGATTGCTCGTCGCTGTTCTGCACATCGACCGCGCGGGCGCGATGGCTCGCCGGCACCGGCAGCCAGGGCCTGCCGGTGGAGAAGCCGGCATTGTCGGCGCCAGCCTCCCAGACCATCGGCGTGCGGCAGCCATCCCTGCCCTTCACACCTGGCCAGAAGCGGATGCCGACGGGATCGCGCAAATCCTCATAGGCAAGCTCGGCCTCCTCCAGGCCGAGTTCCTCGCCCTGGTAGAGGCAGATCGAGCCGCGCAGGCAGGCGAGCAGCATGATCGAGAATCTGGCCACCGCATCAGGATCGCCGTCCGGCGGCGTCCAGCGGCTGACGTGGCGCACCACGTCATGGTTGGAGAAGGCCCAGCAGACCCAGCCATCGGCCACCGCATTTTCAAAGGCCGCGACGCAGCCGCGCACATGCGCCGCTGAAAACTGAGGACCGAGCAAATCGAACGTGTAGCACATCTGCAGCATGTCGCCGCCGGAGGTGTAGGCGGCGAGCGTCTGCAAGGAACGGCCTTCATCGCCGATCTCGCCGACCGCGGCGCGGCCCTCATATTCGTCCAGCAGCGCCCGGAAGCGCCTGAGGAAGGCAAGGTTTTCCGGTTGCGTCTTGTCGAACAGATGCTCCTGGTAAAGATAGGTGTTGGTCTCGCTGTTGGTGCCGGCGACGCTCGACGCCAAAGGCGGATTGCTGCGCAGCCAGCGGTCGTGGACATAGTAATTGACCGTGTCGAGCCGGAAACCATCGACCCCACGCTCCAGCCAGAACCGCACGGTGTCCAGAAGCGCGTCCTGGACCTCCGGGTTATGGAAATTCAGGTCAGGCTGCGAGGCGAGGAAATTGTGCATGTAATATTGCCGGCGGGTCGAGTCCCATTCCCAGGCCGGGCCACCGAAGACGGACAGCCAGTTGTTGGGTGCGTTGCCATCGGGTTTCGTATCGGCCCAGACGTACCAGTCGGCCTTGGGATTGTCGCGGCTTGAACGGCTTTCGATGAACCATTCATGCTTGTCGGACGAATGCGACAGCACTTGGTCGATGATGATCCTCAGACCCAGCCGATGCGCCTCGGCGACCAGCGCGTCAAAATCCTCCAGTGTGCCGAACATCGGATCGACAGCGCGATAATCCGAGACGTCGTAGCCCATATCGGCCATCGGCGACTTGAAGAAGGGCGACAGCCAGACGGCGTCGACGCCAAGCGAGGCGATGTGCGCCAGCCTTGCCGTGATGCCCCTGAGATCGCCGCTGCCGTCGCCTGTCGTGTCCTGGAAGGAGCGGGGATAGACTTGATAGATGACGCAGCCGCGCCACCATTCTGCGCCCTGCCCGGAATTGTTGTCGGCCATCACGAACCCTTCCCGCTACGGGCCGCTCCGGCCCGGCGCGAACCAATTTTTTCCGCATCGGATTGCCCGAAAACCGGTTGCCACTTTTCGATCCGATGCTCTGTCATGAAACTGACGCTGCGGCCCGGCAGCGGGCGTGCAAGGTCGATCGCCTGCGTTTCGATCGCCGAGTGCCACCGGAACCCTTCCCGTACGGGAAGAGTGAAGACGCATTGGCGGCGATCGCCGTTGACCATGACGGCAAGGCGGCCGCCCCCGGCATCGCCCAGCAGCATGACGAGGCGATGCCGGGCGGGATCATTCCAGTCCGCCTCGGCAAGTGGCGCGCCGGTTTCGGCCAGCCAGGCGACGTCGGGGATGCCTGAAGATTCGGCCACCTCACCCGTCAGCAAATGCGTCTCCGACAAGGCAGGAACGGCGCGGCGAAGTACTGCAAGCGCCGAGGTGTATCGCTCCAGCGCCTGGTCGCGGCCTGCCCAGGCGAGCCAGGTGATCGCGTTGTCCTGCGCGTAGGCGTTGTTGTTGCCCTTCTGTGTGCGGCCGAATTCGTCGCCAGCGGTCAGCATGATCGTTCCGCGCGAGGCGAAAAGCGTCGCAAGCAGCGCGCACTCGTCGTCGAAGCGCGCCTTGGCGATCGCCGCGTCGTCCGTCTCGCCCTCGGCGCCGTTGTTCCAGGACAAATTGTCGTTGTGGCCATCGCGGTTCTGCTCGCCATTGGCCGCGTTATGCTTGCGCTCATAGGCAACGATATCGGCCAGCGTCATGCCGTCATGGGCGGCGATGAAATTGACGCTGCGGCTCGCCGGCTGGCCGCCCTTGCCGAAAATATCGGACGAGCCGGCAAGCCGCGTCGCCAGCGCACCGACCATGCCGGCATCGCCGCGCCAGAAGCGTCTGGCGTCGTCGCGGTAGCGATCGTTCCACTCAAGGAAAGGCGGCCGGAAATTGCCGAGCTGATAGCCGTCGGGGCCGATGTCCCAGGGTTCGGCGATCAACACGCGATCGGCAAGGACGAGATCGCCGGCGATCGCCCCGAGCAACGGCGCGGCCGCATCGAACGCGCCGTCGACGCGGCCCAGCACCGGCGCCAGATCGAAGCGGAAACCGTCGACGCCGGCATGGCGGACGAAATGGCGAAGCGTGTCGAGCACCATTTCCCGCACCACCGGACGGTCGCAGGCGACCGTGTTTCCGGTGCCGGTGTCGTTGACCAGCCTGCCATCCGGCTGGTGCCGGTAGTAGGCTTGATTGTCGAGGCCGCGCAGCGACAGGATCGGTCCCAGCCGATCGCTTTCACCCGTATGATTGAAGACGAGGTCGAGGATGGTGCCTATACCCGCATCACGCAGCACCGCGACCGCGTCGCGCAATTCCGCCAGGCCGCCGGGCGCGAGGCGCGGGTCGAGCGTCATGAAGGTGACGGGATTGTAGCCCCAGGCATTGCTCAACCCCAGCGGCGGCAGATGCCGCTCGTCGATCGACGCCGTCACTGGCATCAGTTCGATAGCGGAGACGCCGAGCTTTTTGAGATGCTCGATGATGACGGGATGAGCAAGTGCCGCGATCGTACCGCGCTGCTCTTCCGGAATGTCCGGATGCAGCTTGGTGAACGAGCGAACGCTCAGTTCATAGATCAAGCCACCGGGCGAGAAGACAGGCGCCCGGGCCGGCATCGGCTTGGGCAGCGCGAGCGCCACGGCCTTAGGCATCAATGACGCAGTGTCGGCACCTTCGTTGCGCCGCGCGGCAAGCCGCCAGTGATAGGCATAGGGGCGGTCGATTTCGACGGCATAGGGATCGGTCAACAGCTTGTCGGGGTCGAACCACCTCCCTTGCTCGGGCGCATAATCGCCGTCGGCGCGAAAGCCGTAGCGCGTGCCGGCGGCGAGGCCTGGCACGAAGAGTGCGTGGACGCCCTCGCCTTCCGGCTGGAGTTCAAGCCGGTCGGTCTCGTGGTAGCCGGCACGATCAAAGATCGACACCCAGAGGCGACGGGCCGACGACGACCAGACGGCGAAGCGGATGCCGTCGCTGGTGACGGCGGCGCCGAGCTGGGTCATGCAGGCTCCCCCTTCTCCCACAGAGGAGGAAGGAAAACGGGCAGCGCCACCCTCAAGTAATCACGCTCGGCTTGTTGCGGCCGGTGTGGCTCTTGATGCCGGCTATGTCGTCAGCCGCCGCGATCAGGTCGGCGAGCGCTTCCTGCGTGTCGAGATCGTGCCTCGCCTTGTCCGGCTCGTAGCGCTCGATATAGACGCGCAAGGTCGCGCCCGAGGTCCCGGTGCCGGAGAGCCGGAAGACGACGCGCGAGCCGCCTTCGAACAGCACCCTGATGCCCTGATGCTCGCTGGTAGAGCCGTCTACCGGATCGTGATAGGCGAAGTCGTCGGCATTGGCGATCTTCAGGCCACGCACGCTGGTGCCGGGCAGCGAACCGAGCTTTGCGCGCAATTCGTCGACCAACGCGTTGGCACGGTCGCTCTCGACTTCCTCATAGTCGTGGCGCGAATAGTAGTTGCGCCCATAGGCCGCCCAGTGTTCGGTGACCACCTGCTTGCAGCTTTCGCCGCGCGCGGCGAGGATGTTGAGCCACAACAGCACCGCCCACAGGCCGTCCTTTTCGCGGACGTGGTTAGAGCCGGTGCCGGCGCTCTCCTCGCCGCAGATCGTCGCCATGCCGGCATCCAGCAGATTGCCGAAGAACTTCCAGCCGGTCGGCGTCTCGTAGATGCCGATGCCGAGTTTTTCGGCGACGCGGTCGGCGGCACCGCTGGTCGGCATCGAGCGGGCGATGCCCTTGAGCCCGTCCTTGTATCCGGGCGCCAGGCGGGCATTGGCGGCGAGCATCGCCACCGAATCCGACGGGGTGACGAAAATGCCCTTGCCGATGATCAAATTGCGGTCGCCGTCGCCGTCGGAAGCGGCACCGAAATCCGGTGCGTCGGCACCCATCATCTCGTCATAGAGGTGCTTGGCATGGACCAGGTTCGGGTCCGGATGATGGCCGCCGAAATCGGGCAGCGGCTTGAAGTTGCGGCAGGTGCCGTTCGGAGCGCCGAGCCGGTTTTCAAGGATTTCCTTGGCGTACGGGCCGGTCACCGCGTGCATGGCGTCGAAGCGCATGCGGAAGCCTGATTTGAACAGTTTGCGCAACGCATCGAAGTCGAACAGGCTTTCCATGAGTTCGGCATAGTCGGCGACCGGATCGATGATCTCGACCGTCATGCCGTCGGCCTTGACCGTGCCTATCGTGTCGATGTCGATCGGGTCGATATCGGCGGTCTTGAAGCTCGAAATCGCCTTGGTCTTGGCGAAGATCGCATCGGTCAGTTTTTCAGGCGCCGGGCCGCCATTGCCGGCATTGTACTTGATGCCGAAATCCTCGTGCGGACCGCCGGGATTGTGGCTGGCCGACAGGATGATGCCGCCGAAAGTCTTGTATTTGCGGATGACATGCGAGGCGGCGGGCGTCGACAGGATACCGCCCTGCCCGACCATCACCTTGCCGAAGCCGTTGGCGGCTGCCATGGCGATGGCCTTCTGGATGACCTCGCGGTTGTAGAAGCGGCCGTCGCCGCCAATCACCAAGGTCTTGTCCTTGAACCCGTCGAGCGCATCGAAGATCGACTGGATGAAATTCTCGGCATAGTGCTCCTGCTGGAAGACGGGCACCTTCTTGCGCAGGCCCGACGTGCCGGGCTTCTGGTCTAGATAGGGTTTGGTGGGGACGGTACGGATCATGCTTCAGGCAACCCTTTTCGAAAGCAGCGAGCGATAGAGTTCAATGTATTTTTCCGCGCTCTTGTCCCACGACACATCGGCCTTCATGCCCTGGCGCTGCAGCGATTTCCAGATCGCCGGATCGGCATGTGCGTCGACGAGACGGCGCATGGCGTGCAGCAAGGCGCCGCCATTGTTGGGAGCGAACTGGAAGCCGGTGGCGACGCCGGCCGACACGGCGGCCTCGTTGGCATCGATGACCGTGTCCGCCAGGCCGCCGGTGCGGGCGACCACCGGCACGCAGCCATAGCGCAGGCCATAAAGCTGCGTCAGCCCGCAGGGTTCGAAGCGCGAGGGAATGACGATGGCGTCGCAGCCGCCCTGCATGATGTGGGACAGCGCCTCGTCATAGCCGACGACGACGCCGATACGGCCACGGTGGCGTGCGGCGGCGGCGAGCAGCGCACCTTCGAGGCCGGCATCGCCCGAGCCCAGTATGGCCAGGCGCGCCCCGGTCGCAACGATGCCGTCGACCGCCGTTGCCAAGATATCCATGCCCTTTTGCCAGGTCAGGCGGCTGACGACGCAGACGATCGGGCTGCCGTCGGGCTCCAGGCTGAAGCGCGCCTCGACCGCCGCCCGGTTGGGCGCACGCGCATCGAGTGTTCCGGCGGTGTAGTTCGACACCAGATGCTTGTCGGTTTCCGGATCCCAGATGCCGATGTCGATGCCGTTGACGATGCCATAGAGATCGCTGGAGCGCATGTTGATCAGGCCATCGAGGCCCATGCCGAATTCCGGCGAGCGGATTTCCTGCGCATAGGTCGGGCTGACCGTGGTGATCGCCCAGGCGGCCTGCAGGCCGGCCTTGAGGAAGCCGACGCCGCCATAATATTCGACGCCATCGAGCGCCATAGCCGCCGCCGGCAAGCCAAGCTCGCCGAAGATGCCGGCGCCGAACTGGCCCTGGAAGGCGAGGTTGTGGACGGTCATCATCGACGGCACGCCGACCGCCTTGCCGTAGCGCATATAGGCCAGCGTCATCGCCGACTGCCAGTCATGGGCGTGGACGATATCGGGTTGGTAGCCGGAGATGGCGCCACCAGCGATGTCGCCGCCAACCTGGCTCAATGCCGCGAAGCGCCGCCAATTGTCCGGCCAGTCGCCACCGCTGGCATCGCCATAGGGGCCGCCGGGGCGATCGAACAAATGCGGCGCGTCGAGCACGAACAGTTCGAGGCCGGCAAGCTGGACGGAATGGACGGAGGCCTTGCCGCCTTGCAACAAAGGGTATTGCAGGACAGCCTTCTTTTTCTTGAAGGCGGCCATCACGCTCGGAAAGCCCGGCATGAGCGTGCGCATGCTCACGCCCTTGGCCGCCAGCGCGATGGGAAGCGCCCCGGTCACGTCGGCAAGTCCGCCGGTCTTGATCAGCGGGAAGATCTCTGGCGTGACCGACAGAACCTGCATGCGTTTATGGTCCGATTTTGTGTCTACAGCTTCAGCTTGTCGATCATGTCCTGCGTGACCAGGCAGATGCCTTTTTCCGAGACCCGAAAACGCTTGGCGTCGAGAGCTGGGTCTTCGCCCACCACCAGCCCTTCCGGTATCCTAACACCATGGTCGATGACCACGCGCTTCAACTTTGCGTTCCGGCCGACATGAACGTCGGGCAGCATGACGACTTCCTCCAGCGTCGAATAGGAATTGATGCGCGCGCCGGTGAAGATCAGGCTTCTTTTCAGCGAGGCGCCGGAGACGATGCAGTCGCCCGAGACCAGCGAGGACACGGCCGAGCCGCGGCGGCCGTCCTCGTCATGCACGAACTTTGCCGGCGGCTTCAACTCGGCATAGGTCCAGATCGGCCAGTCGCGGTCGTAGAGGTCGAGTTCGGGCGTCACGTCGGTCAGATCGATATTGGCTTCCCAATAGGCATCCACCGTGCCGACATCGCGCCAGTAGGCCTCGTTCTCGGCGGTCGAGCGCACGCAGGACTTGGCGAAGCGGTGGGCGATCGCCTTGCCGTGCTGGACGATATAGGGGATGATGTCCTTGCCGAAGTCGCGGCTCGAGCCGGGCTCGGCGGCGTCGCGGCGCAGTTGTTCCATCAGGAACTTGGTCTTGAACACGTAGATGCCCATCGAGGCCAGGGCAAACTCGGGCTTGTCGGGAATGCCGGGCGGGTCGGCGGGCTTTTCGACGAAGGCGATGATGTTGTCCTTGGCATCGACATGCATGACGCCGAACCCGGTCGCTTCCATGCGCGGCACTTCAAGGCAGCCGACGGTGACATCGGCGCCGGCGTCGACATGCTGGCGCAGCATCAGCTCATAGTCCATCTTGTAGATGTGGTCGCCGGCGAGGATGACCATGTATTCGGGGCCATAGGCCTCGATGATGTCGATGTTTTGGTAGACGGCGTCGGCCGTGCCTTCATACCACTGCGTTTCCGACACGCGCTGGCTGGCCGGCAGGATGTCGAAGCTTTCGTTTCGTTCGGGCCGCAGGAAGTTCCAGCCGCGCTGCAAATGGCGGATCAGCGAATGCGCCTTGTACTGGGTGGCGACGCCAAGGCGACGGATGCCGGAATTGAGCGCGTTGGAGAGCGCGAAATCGATGATGCGCGTCTTGCCGCCGAAATAGACGGCCGGCTTGGCGCGCCGGTCGGTCAGTTCCTTGAGGCGGCTGCCGCGGCCGCCAGCCAATACGTAGGCCATGGCATCGCGCGCCAGCGGCTGGGTCCGTTTCAAGTCTGCCATTTCTACCCTCCCAAGTTACTCAGTCTCGCCCTGTTGCCCAGCCTTGACGGGCTCAGTCGGCTACGAGTTCAAGCATGATCGTCGACAGCGGCGGCAAGAGCATCGTTGCCGAGATGCTTTTGCCCTCCGCCCTCGCCTCGACAAGGCCGCCATTGCCCATGCCGGAGCCGCCATATTCGGACGCGTCGGTGTTGATGATCTCGCGCCACTTGCCGGCCTTCGGCAACGGCACGCGATAATTGTCGCGCGGCACCGGCGTGAAATTGGAGATGACGGCCACCGGGCTGCCGCCCGGCGCGTTGCGTACCCAGGCAAAAACCGAATTCTGGCTGTCATCGACGATCAGCCAGGAAAAGCCTTCCGGCTCGCAGTCACGGCCGTGCAGTGCCGGGCGCGAACGGTAGAGATAGTTGAGATCGCGCACCGTCTGCCAGACGCCGCGATGCGGCCGGAAATCGAGCAGGTTCCAGTCCAGAGCGCGCGCCTCGCTCCATTCGCGGCGCTGCGCGAATTCCTGTCCCATGAACAAGAGCTTCTTGCCGGGATAACCCCACATGAAGCCGTAATAGGCACGCAAGGTCGCGAATTTCTGCCAGTCGTCGCCGGCCATCTTGCCGAGCAGCGTGCCTTTGCCGTGCACAACCTCGTCATGCGAGAGCGGCAGCACGAAATTCTCCGAGAAGGCATAGGTCAAGCCGAAGGTCAGGTCGTTGTGATGATGCTTGCGGAAGATCGGCTCCTTGGCGAAATACTCCAGCGTGTCATGCATGAAGCCCATGTTCCACTTGAAGCCGAAGCCAAGCCCGCCTTCATGCACGGGCGCCGAGACCTTCGGCCATGAGGTCGATTCCTCGGCGATGGTCATGACGCCTGGATGGTGGCCGTAGACCTCCTTGTTCATCTTCTGCAGGAAGGAGACCGCTTCCAGGTTTTCGCGGCCACCCTTCTCGTTGGGGATCCACTCGCCCTGCTTGCGTGAATAGTCGAGGTAGAGCATCGAGGCGACCGCATCGACGCGCAGCCCGTCGACATGGTATTTTTCGGCCCAGAACAGCGCGTTGTTGACCAGAAACGACACCACCTCGCGGCGGCCGAAATTGTAGATCGCGGTGTTCCAGTCGGGGTGAAACCCCTTGCGCGGATCGGCATGCTCATAGAGCGCGGTGCCGTCAAAATGGACCAGACCGTGCTCGTCGACCGGGAAATGCGCCGGCACCCAGTCGAGGATGACGCCGATGCCGGCACGGTGGGCGCCGTCGACAAAGCGGGCAAAGCCGTCCGGGTCGCCAAAGCGGGCCGATGGCGCGTAGAGGCCGGTCGTCTGGTAGCCCCAGGACGGATCATAGGGATGTTCGGAGATCGGCAGGAACTCGATGTGGGTGAAGCCGGTCTCTACGGCATAGGGGATCAGCCGGTCGGCCAGTTCGTCCCATGACAGGAACGTGCCGTCGTCGCGAAGCTGCCAGGAGCCGGCATGGACTTCGTAGATCGAGATGGCCTCGCGCCGGGGATCAGCGTTGCGCCAGAACGTGCGATGCGCCTCGTCGCCCCAATGATGGGCGGGCGGCACGGCGACGACCGAAGCGGTGGCCGGGCGCAGTTCGGACTTGAAGGCGAAAGGATCGGCCTTCAGCGGCAGCCTGACGCCGTCGGGGCCGATGATCTCGTATTTGTAGGGCCGGCCAGCGCCGATATCGGGAATGAACACCTCCCAGATCCCGGTATCGCGGCGATCGCGCATCGAGTGGCGGCGGCCGTCCCAATCGTTGAAATCGCCGACCACCGAGACGCGCCGGGCATTTGGAGCCCAGACGGCGAAATGCACGCCGGTGGCGCCCTCATGCTCGATGACATGGGCGCCGAGCTTGTCGAACAGCCGGAGATGCGAACCCTCAGCGATATAGTAATCATCCATCGGGCCGAGCACCGGTCCGAACGAATAGGGGTCGGTCAGCCACCAGTCGCCGCCGGCATTGCGCGCGTGGTAGCGCAGCGGCTGGCGCTTCTTGATCGACAGCTTGCCTTCGAAGAAACCGGCATCGTCCCGCCTGGTCAGCTCACCGGCCTCGATGCCGGTCAGCGTGTAGGCGGTGACGAATTCAGCATTCGGAACGAAGCAACGGGCAAACAGACCCTTGCCAACCTCATGGACGCCGAGGACGGCGAACGGATCTCCGTGCGTGCCGGCAACAATCGCCGCAACATCGCTGGCTGGCGCCAGTCCGTCCGGCCCGCTTGTCGCAGCGGTCGCGCGCGGCTTCCTCATCAGGCAGTGTCCCTCCCAGGGCACCAGGTGTTTTGTTTCTGGTGATGCGAACCCACTTTCAACCCGCATCACCGGGACCACATTGCTCGTGGCCTCATGCAATCACATCAGGCAGGCACGTTCCAGATTTCTTTCGCGTATTGACGGATCGTGCGGTCGGACGAGAACCAGCCGACGCGCGCGACGTTGCGGATCGCCTTGGCATACCAGTCCGGGCTGTTGCGCCAGACGGCGTCGACCTCACGCTGGGTGGCGGCGTAGGCGTCGAAATCGGCGGCGACCATGAACCAGTCGCTGTCATAGAGGCCGTTGATGAGGTCGCGGTAGCGGTCGGGATCATCGGGCGAGAAGACGCCCGACGAGACAGCGGCCACGGCCTGCGCCAGTTCCGGCGATGCTTCGATGACGCCGCGTGGATTGTAGCCATTGTTGCGCCGCTCGGCGACTTCGGCGGTGGTGAGGCCGAAGATGAAGATGTTGTCGTCGCCGACGCACTCCTTGATCTCGACATTGGCACCATCGAGCGTGCCGATGGTCAATGCGCCGTTCAGCGCGAACTTCATGTTGCCGGTACCGGACGCTTCCATGCCGGCGGTCGAGATCTGCTCGGACAGGTCGGCGGCGGGCATCATGATTTCGGCCAGGCTGACATTGTAGTTCGGCACGAACACCACTTTCAGCAGGCCGCGAACGGCCGGATCGCGGTTGATGACCCTGGCGACGTCGTTGGCGAGTTTGATGATCAGCTTGGCGTTGTGATAGCTGGGCGCCGCCTTGCCGCCGAAGAATTTCACGCGCGGCATCCAGTCCCGCTCCGGATGCGAGCGGATCTGGTCGTAAAGCGCGACCGCCTCGAGGATGTTCAGGAGCTGGCGCTTGTATTCGTGGATGCGCTTGATCTGGATGTCGAACAGCGCCGACGGGTCGACCTTGATGCCGAGCCGATCGGCGACGAGATTGGCCAGCCGCGCTTTATTCTGTCGCTTGACGGCGGCGAACTTGTCGCGGAAGGCGGCATCGTCGGCGAAGGCATCGAGCCCCTTGATGGCGTCGATGTCATCGAGAAAACGGTCGCCGATCGCCTCGCGGGCGAGCGATGTCAGCCCGGGATTGCACTGGATCAGCCAGCGCCGCGGCGTGATGCCGTTGGTCTTGTTGTTGATGCGATCGGGATAGAGCCTGTGCAGATCGGCGAACACCGTTTCCTTCATCAGCTCGGTATGCAGCGCGGAGACGCCGTTGATCGAGTGCGAGCCGACAAAGGCAAGGTTGCCCATGCGCACGCGGCGGTCGCCATTTTCCTGGATCAGCGAAATACGGCTGATCTGCTCGTCCGAGAACTGGTCGGTCGCGCGGGCTTCGAGCAGAACCTGCGCGTTGATGGCGTAGACGATCTGCATGTGGCGCGGCAACAGCCGCTCGAACAGCGGCACCGACCAGCTTTCCAGCGCCTCGGGAAGAAGCGTGTGGTTGGTGTAGCCGAAGGTGCGCTTGGTGATGTCCCAGGCGAGGTCGAAGTCCATGCCGTGGACGTCCATCAACAGCCGCATCAGCTCGGGAACGGCGATTGCCGGATGGGTGTCGTTCAAGTGGATCGCCGCCTTGTCGGGCAGCGACTTCAGGTCGCCATACTGGCTGAGATGGCGCTGGACGATGTCTTGCAGCGAGGCGGTGGAGAAGAAATATTCCTGGCGCAGCCTGAGCTCCTGCCCGGCCATGTGGGAATCGGCCGGATAGAGCACGCGCGACAGCGCGTCTGCCTTGTTGCTTTCGGCCAGCGCGCCGATGTGATCGCCGGCATTGAACTTGTTGAGCAGGATCGGGTCGATCGGCATGCCCGACCAGAGCCGCAGCGTGTTGACACGGTTTGCCCGCCAGCCAACCACCGGCGTGTCGTAGGCGACCGCCAGGACATGTTCGGTCGGCTTCCAGACATGGCGCTCCAGCCGTCCGTCCTTCGAGGTGATGGATTCCACCGAGCCGCCGAAGCCGACCTCGAAGGCGCGTTCGCGGCGCTCGAATTCCCAAGGGTTGCCGTGATCGAGCCAGGTCTCGGGCAGTTCGACCTGCCAGCCGTCGTGGATCTCCTGGCGGAACATGCCGTTGGCATAGCGGATGCCGTAGCCGTGCGCCGGAATGTCGACTGTCGCCATGCTTTCCATGAAGCAGGCGGCGAGCCGGCCAAGGCCGCCATTGCCGAGCGCGGCATCGGGTTCGAGCGCCGCGATGAGATCGAGGTCGACGCCGAGCGACGACAGCGCTTCACGCATATTGTCCATCAGGCCGAGATTGGAAAAGGCGTCGCGCATCAGGCGGCCGATGAGGAACTCCAGTGACAGGTAATAGACACGCTTTTCCTGCTGGTCGTAGGCCTCTTTGGTGGCCTGCATCCAATGATCGACGATGCGGTCGCGCACGACCTTGATCGAGGCGGTCAGCCAATCATATTGCGTCGCGACGGTGGTGTCCTTGCCGACCCTGTATTTGAGGGCCATCAAGACTTCCCTTGCGAGCGTCTTCGGATCAGGATTTTCGAGCAGTGGCGGAAGGGGTTCGGATGTCATCGCGCGCGTCATGCTGCCTCTCGTGCGGTTGCCACGATCATACCGGCTTTCACCATTCATCCCAGCCCATGTTACCGCATTGCAACATACATTCAATCGATTTAGATGCGCCGCCGCCGGCTTACCCTGCGGCAATTTGACAGTCAGGCCGCCAGCGCGGCCTCTGGAGGTGCCTTCGCGCCGGTCATGAAAGCGACGGCATCCGACATAGTGTATTGCTTGGGATCGATGACGGCGAGGCGACGGCCGAGGCGATGGATGTGGATGCGGTCCGCCACCTCGAAGACATGCGGCATGTTGTGGGAGATCAGCACGATCGGCAGGCCGCGCTTCTTGACGTCGAGGATCAGTTCGAGCACGCGGCGGCTTTCCTTGACGCCAAGGGCTGCCGTCGGTTCGTCCATAATGATGACGCGGCTGCCGAAAGCGGCGGCGCGCGCCACGGCCACGCCCTGGCGCTGGCCGCCCGATAGGGTTTCGACCGACTGGTTGATGTTCTGGATGGTCATCAGCCCAAGGTCGGACAGTTTTTCACGGGCGATCCGCTGCATCGCCGAGCGGTCGAGCCTGCGCAGCCATTGCCCGACAAAGCCGGGTTTGCGGATCTCGCGGCCGAGGAACATGTTGTCGGCGATGGAGAGCGCCGGCGACAGCGCGAGGTTCTGGTAGACCGTTTCGATCCCGGCCATGCGGGCTTCGATCGGCGAGCGGAAATGGACCGGCTTGCCGTCAAGTTCGATCGTGCCGGAATCGGGTATCACCGCACCGCACAGCGCCTTGACCAGTGTCGATTTGCCGGCGCCATTGTCGCCGATGACGGCGAGGATTTCGGCCGGCATCAGGTCGAAATCGGCATTGTCGAGCGCCACCACCCTGCCGTAGCGCTTGTTGAGGGCTTTTGCCTGAAGGATGGGAGCCTGCGGAACGGGTTGGGTGCTCATGCCGAAATCTTCCTGATCCACTGGTCGATGGTGACGGCGAGGATGATGAGGATGCCGACGGTGAATTCCTGCCAGAGCGAGTCGACGCCCGCCAGCGCCAGGCCGTTGCGGAAGACGCCGACGATAAGCGCGCCGAACAGCGTGCCGACGATCGAGCCGCGGCCGCCGAACAGCGACGTGCCGCCGATCACCACCGCGGTGATCGCATCCAGATTTGCGGTCTGGTTGCCGAGCGGGCTTGCCGCGCCGATGCGGCCTATGAGCGCCCAACTGGCGATGGCGCAGATGAAGCCGGCAATCGTGTAGACGGCAATGTAGACGCCGCGCGTGTTGATGCCGGCAAGGCGGGCAGCCTCGTCATCGTCGCCGGTTGCATAGACATGGCGGCCGAATGCGGTGCGGTTGAGCACGTACCAGATGAGGGCGGCCGTGATGATCATGGCAATGGTGCCATAGGTCAGCACGGCTCCGCCGCCCAGCCTGATCGTATGGCCGAGCCATTGCAGCAGCGGCCCCATGGTCTCGATGTCCTGCGCCCTCACCGTCTCGGAGTGCGAAACATAGATGACCATGGCACCGTAGACGCTCCAGGTTCCGAGCGTGACGATAAAGGGCGGCAGCTTGATGATGGCAACCAGGACGCCGTTGATAAGACCGCAGAGCAGCCCTGTCAGCATTCCCAGGACAAAGGCGATTTCGACCGGGACGCCGAAAGTGACGGTCAACCGGCCCATGACGATGGACGACAGCACCATCATCGCGCCAACCGACAGATCGATGCCGGCGGTCAGGATGACCAGGGTCTGGGCAATGCCCAGGAAGGCGATGATGGTGACCTGCTGGAGAACGAGTGACAGATTGAACGGCGCAAAGAACCGCCCCCCGGCCGCGACCGAAAAAATCAGGACGCCGACGACGAGCACAATGAAGGGGATTGCTGTCGGATATTCGTGCAGGAACCTCTGCAGGCTCTTCAGGCTGGAGCGGCGATCCTCGTCGAAACTCGCCACCGACTGATCGCTGCCCTGGAGGCCGCGTTCGGCGACCGCCGAACCGGTTGTGTCGTCGCTCATCTACAATCCCCTCCCAAGGATCCCGTGTTTCGGGAAAGAGCGGCCACGGCCGCCCTTTCCGTTGGAGTTTAAACCCTTCTTGCGGGTCTTAGGAAGGCATCAGCCCCAGCAGAGTTCGAGGCCCTTCTTGGTATCGATCGATTCGACGCCGGTGACCGGTTTGTCGGTAATCAGGGTCGCGCCGGTGTCGAAGAATTCCTTGCCGGGCGTGGGCTTCGGCTTTTCGCCGGTCTTGGCGAATTTCTCGATCGCTTCCATGGCCATGGCCGCCATCTTCAGCGGGTATTGCTGCGAGGTCGCACCAATCACGCCAGCCGCGACGTTCTTGACGCCCGGGCAACCGCCGTCGATCGACACCACCAGCACGGAGCCGTCGTCCTTGCCGGCAGCCTTGAGCGCCTGATAGCCGCCCGCCGCCGCCGGTTCGTTGATCGTGTACATAACGCTCACGTCAGGGCATTTCTGCAGCAAGGTCTCCATGGCGGTGCGTCCGCCGTCCTCGGCGCCACCCGTCATTTCATGGCCGCAAATGCGCGCGTCGGCCTCGTCGCCGTATTTCTTCGGGTCCTTGATGTCGATGCCGAAGCCCTTCATGAAACCCTGGTCGCGCAGATAGTCGACGGTCGGCTGGTTGGTGGCAAGGTCGAGGAACGCGATCTTGGCGCTCGATGCCTTGTCGCCGAGCGTGCCCTTTGCCCACTGGCCGATCAGCTCGCCGGCCTTGAAATTGTCCGTGGCGAAGGTCGCGTCGGCGGCGTCGATCGGATCGAGCGGCGTGTCGAGCACGATGACCAGCAGGCCGGCGTCGCGCGCCTTCTTGATGGTCGGCACGATGGCGCTGGAATCGCTCGGCACGATGGCGAAGCCCTTGGCACCGGCCGAGATCAGGTTCTCGATGGCAGCGACCTGGCTGTCATTGTCGCCGTCGAACTTGCCGGCAAAGGTCTGCAGCGTCAGGCCGAGTTCCTTGGCCTTGGCCTGCGCGCCCTCGCGCATCTTGACGAAGAACGGATTGCCTTCGGTCTTGGTGATCAGGCCGACAATATCGGCCGCATGCGAGGCCGTGGCCATCGCGCTGTAAAAGGCAAGGCCGGCGACGGCCGCCTTCAGAATATTCCATTTACCCATGACTTCCTCCCAGTAGACCATATCGGAGCCGGCCAACCGGCATCCGCAGAGCATCCTGACAAGCTCTTCCCAGCGTGGACGCTCGACCCAAACAGATACCAGAGCGAAGCGTCTGTCAATAATTAAATCACTCTTATTTATTATTGACAGCCTTGCTTCACTCGCTCATTCTGGCCCAAAAGCATTGTGGGGAAACGACGGGAGGAACAGGGTGGAGACCGCCACTGCGAGGCATGGTTCGCCCGATGCGAATGACAGCCTTATTCACCGCGGCACCAACCAGAGCGGCATGCGCGACCACAACGAGCGGCTGGTGCTCTCGCTGGTGCGGCAGCATGGCAGCCTGGCGAAGTCCGACATCGCCCGCATGACCGGACTTTCGGCGCAGACGGTTTCGGTCATCATGCGCGAACTCGAGGAAGAAGGCCTGCTCGTCCGCCAGGCACCGTTGCGCGGCAAGATCGGCCAGCCCTCCATCCCCATGGCACTCAATCCCGAAGGTGCCTTCTTCATCGGCCTCAAGATCGGCCGCCGCAGCGCGGAACTCGTGCTGATCGATTTTCTTGGGCATGTGCGCTCGATGCTGCAGCACTCCTATCGCTATCCGGCACCGCGCGAGACGGTCGAGTTCGTCACATCAGGCATGAAGAAGATGCGCGGCGAATTGAAACCCGAGCAGGACAAGCGCATTGCCGGGCTCGGCATCGCCATGCCGTTCGAACTCTGGAACTGGGCCGACACCGCCGGCGCGCCGCGCGACGTCATGGACGAATGGCGCCACCGCGACATCAAGGCCGACATCCAGGCGCAGTGCGATTTTCCGGTCTATCTGCAGAACGACGCCACCTCGGCCTGCGGCGCCGAACTCGTTTTCGGCCAGGCGGGCGGAGCGCGTGATTTCGTCTATTTCTACATCGGCGCCTTCGCCGGCGGCGGCATCGTCCTCAACGGCCGGCTGTTCGGCGGCCCGACCGGCAACGCCGGCGCGCTCGGCTCCATGCCTGTGCCGGGCCCGGACGGAATGCCGACCCAGTTGATCGACGTGGCCTCGATCGCCATGCTGGAAAAGGCGCTCAATGATCGTGGCGTCGAGGCCTCGCATCTGTGGACCTCGCCCGAGGACTGGGGCGAGATCGGCGGCGAGCTCGACGACTGGATCGCCAGCGCCGCGCGGGCGCTTGCCTATGCTATCGTGGCTGCATCCTCTGTCATCGATTTCGAGGCGGCGGTGATCGACGGCTGGATGCCGAAGGCGGTGCGCCGCCGGCTGGTCGATGCCGTCGTCGACGCCGTTGCGGCAATCGATGGCGAAGGCCTGAAACTTCCCGCCGTTCGCGAAGGAACCGTCGGCATCCATGCCCGCGCGCTCGGCGGCGCCAGCCTGCCGCTTTCCGAACGTTTCCTGATCGGCTCGACGACGATTTCCAGGAGCGCCTGAATGCTGATCGGGATCCCGGCGCTGCTCGGTCCAGACCTTTTGTCGACATTGCGCGCCATGGGCCACGGCGACGAGATCGCCCTTGTCGACGGAAATTATCCGGCCGAAGAGCACGCACGACGCCTCATCCGGGCCGATGGCCATCCGCTCATCCCGGTGCTCGATGCCATCCTCAGTATCCTTCCGGTCGACAACGCAGTAGCTGAGGCGCTGTTTCGCGCCTCCGTGAAGGGCGATCCGTCGCTTGCCGACCCCGTCCATCACGAGATCGAGGCGATCTGTGCCAGGCGCGCGCCGGGCCGCAAGGTGGTTGCGCTGGCCGGCGCCGACTTCTATGCACGGGTCAAATCGGCGCATGCCATCGTCGCTACAAGCGAGCCGCGGCTTTACGCCAACATCATCATCCGCAAGGGCGTGATCTATCCGCCGGAGACCAGGAAGCCATGATCCTCTGCTGCGGCGAAGCCCTGATCGACATGCTGCCGCGCACCACGACGCAGGGTGAGCCGGCCTTTGCGCCCTATGTCGGCGGCGCCGTGTTCAATTCCGCGATCGCGCTTGGCCGCCTCGGCGCGCCGGCAGGCTTCTTTTCGGGCCTGTCGTCGGATCTTTTCGGCGGCCAGTTCCGCGACGCGCTGGGGGCGAGCAAGGTTAGTTCCACCTATGCGCACACCTCCCCTCGCCCGACCACGCTTGCGTTCGTGCGGCTGGACAATGGCCAGGCGACCTACACATTCTACGACGAGAACACCGCTGGGCGCATGCTGACCATCGACGACCTGCCGACGCTGGGCGGCGAGATCGAGGCCATGCTGTTCGGCGCCATCAGCCTGATTTCGGAGCCGGCCGGCAGCGCCTATGAGGCGTTCATGAAGCGCGAGCATGAGAGCCGCGTCATGATGCTCGATCCCAACATCCGGCCGAACTTCATTCCGGACAAGGCAAAGCATCTCCGGCGCATCCGCGCCATGATGGCGATGGCCGACATCGTGAAACTCTCGGACGAGGACCTGAACTGGTTTGGCGAAGCGGGTTCGCACGAGGATGTCGTGCGCAACTGGCTCGACCGCGGCCCGAAGCTGATCGTCGTCACCCATGGCAGCGAAGGCGCCGTCGGCTACACCAAGGACCACGCCGTCACCGTGATGCCGGAGAAGGTCGAGGTGGTCGATACGGTCGGTGCGGGCGACACGTTCAACGCCGGCATCCTCGCCTCCCTGCACGAACAGGGCCTGCTGACGAAGGCGGCAATCGCCGGACTGTCGCAGGACGCCATCCGTAAGGCGCTGGCGCTCGGCGCCAAGGCGGCGGCGGTGACCGTGTCGCGCGCCGGCGCCAACCCGCCCTGGCGGCATGAGATCGCCTGAGCACCGCTCGGATTGAACCGGTCGATCACTTTATGTTTCGCAAGATCGAACCATGGGGCTATAAAGGCGCAATAGCGCCCGACAAAGCCCGGATTCCCGGCATCTGGCTGACATAGGCCGGGAATACAGGTAACGGACTGCGACAACTCCGCAATTTACGGCTCCGCCTGCCCGGCTTTCTCGACAGGCGCAACTCTGGTACCAGCGGCCCGTTATCTGGCTAAATCGCCTGGCTAAACTGTTTTTGAGGCCGACATGCAGTTCATCGATCTTGGCGCGCAGCGCGAACGAATCCGCGACCGGCTGAGGGTCGCCATCGACCGTGTCGTCGACGAGGGCCGCTATATACTGGGGCCGCAGGTCACCGAATTCGAAAACAAGCTTGCCGCCTATGTCGGCACCAAGCATGTCGTGGCCTGCGCTAACGGCACCGACGCGCTGCTGCTGCCGCTGTTTGCCGCCGGCATCGGCCCGGGTGACGCGGTGTTCGTGCCGAGCTTCACTTTCGCCGCCACCGCCGAAGTGGTGGCGCTGGCCAAGGCGGAGCCCGTCTTCGTCGATGTCGATCCGGCAACCTACAATATCGATATCGCCAGCCTCGAGGCGGCGATCGCCATGGTCAAGAAGGAAGGTCGGCTGAAGCCGAAGGCGATCATCCCTGTCGACCTGTTCGGCCTTGCCGCCGATTACGATGCCATCATGGCGATCGCCAACCGCGAAGGGCTGTTGGTGATCGAGGACGCCGCCCAGTCCATGGGCGGATCGCTTGGCGACAAGATGTGCGGTGCCTTCGGCCATGTCGGCTCGACCAGCTTCTATCCGGCCAAGCCGCTTGGCTGCTACGGTGACGGCGGCGCCATGTTCACCAACGACGGTGCGCTGGCCGACAAGCTGCGTTCCTTCGCCTTCCACGGCAAGGGCGAGACGCAATATGACAACATCCGCGTCGGCATCAATTCGCGGCTCGACACGCTGCAGGCGGCGATCCTGATCGAAAAGCTCGCCATCCTGGAAGACGAGATGGTTGCCCGCCAGGCGGTGGCAAAGCGCTACGCCGAAGGGCTTGGCGATATCGTCACGGCCGCCCGCAACCTGGACGGCAGCCGTTCGGCCTGGGCGCAATACGCGATCGAGACGCCCAAGCGCGACGGCCTGAGGGCGCATCTGAGTGAAAAGGGCATTCCGTCGGTCATCTACTACGTCAAGCCGCTGCACGACCAGGTCGCCTATCGCGACTACCCGCGCACGCCAACCGGTCTTGCCGTCTCGGAGGACCTGCCAAAGCGAATCCTGTGCCTGCCGATGCACCCCTATCTCAGCGAAGCCGACCAGGACCGGATCATCGAGACGATCCGCAACTATATCGGCTCCAACTCGGCGCAGGCCGCAGCCGAGTAAGCTGCAAGTCTCGGCTAATCGGCAGTTCTCAGGCGGGGCTCGCCCCTGCCCTGCCGCTGGCGATGAAATGCGGATTGGCGAAATCCGCGTCATCGGCTTGATTGCGCTTGCCATAGGCCAAGTGCTTTCCGTCCAGCGTGCGCGTCGTGCCGCCGGCAGCCCGCAGCACCGCATCGCCGGCCGCGGTGTCCCATTCCATGGTGCGGCCGAAACGCGGATAGACATCCGCCTCGGCGCTGGCGAGAAGGCAGAATTTCAGGGACGATCCGACCGAGACGATCTCGGCGGCGCCGAGGTCGCGAATATAGGCCTCGGTTTCCGGCGTGTTGTGGGAGCGGCTGGCCACCACGGCCAGCGGTACCGCCGCCGTCCTCACCGAGATCGGCCGGCGCGCGACGATCTGGTAATCGCCGTCGACTTCGAGAGCTTCCGCCCTGCCCGGCAAGCCGGAAAAGAAGCGGCCGGTGCAAGGCGCGAAGACGACGCCGACTTCCGGCACGCCATGGCGCACAAGCGCGATGTTGACGGTGAAATCGGTGCGGCGGTTGACGAATTCCTTGGTGCCGTCGAGCGGATCGATAAGGAAGAAGGCATCGCCAAGTTCGGCCGGCATGACGCCAGCCGCTGCTTCCTCCTCGGCCACACAGGGAATGTCGGGAAATGCGCTGCGCAGGCCGGCGAGAATGATCTTCTCGCTCTCGCGGTCCGCCTCGGTTACCGGCGAGGCGTCGGATTTCTGGTCGACCGCACAGCCGGCGTGGAACACGCGCATGACCTCGCGCCCGGCCGCCAGGGCCAGCCGCTCGAAGGTCTCGAGCATCAGCCTGTCGTCAGATGCCGCCGCCGCTGTCATATTGGTCTTCGGCAATGTCACGCTCGTTCAGCCAGTGTTCCAGTGTATCTACCATCACTTCAGCCGATTTGCCGAGCGTCTTCAGATGGATTTCCGGTTTCTCCGGCGCTTCATAAGGCGAATCGACGCCGGTGAAGTTCTTGATCTCGCCATTCAGCGCGCGAGCATAGAGGCCCTTCGGATCACGCCGGGCGCATTCCTCGAAAGGTGTGTCGACAAATACCTCGATGAACTCACCGTCGGCCATCAGCTCCCTCGCCATGCGCCGCTCGGCGCTAAACGGCGAAATGAAGGACACGATGACGATCAAACCGGCGTCAGCCATGAGCTTGGCCACCTCGGCGACGCGCCGGATGTTCTCGACGCGGTCGGCGTCGGTGAAACCGAGATCGCGGTTGAGACCGTGACGGACATTGTCGCCGTCCAGGATATAAGTGTGGCGGCCGGTGGCGAACAGCTTCTTCTCGAACAGGTTGGCGATGGTCGACTTGCCGGAACCCGAAAGCCCGGTGAACCAGAACACAGCCGGCCGCTGGTTCTTCATGTCGGCGCGCACGCGCTTGCCGACATCGAGCGACTGCCAATGGATATTTTCGGCCCGGCGCAGCGAGTGCACGATCATGCCGGCGCCAACCGTCGCATTGCTGATCCGGTCGATCAGGATGAAGGCGCCGGTAGTGCGGTTCTCGGCAAAAGGGTCGAAGGCGATCGGCGCCCGCGTCGAGATGTTGCAGATAC
Organism: Mesorhizobium opportunistum WSM2075; assembly: GCF_000176035.2. Classification (NCBI taxonomy): domain Bacteria; kingdom Pseudomonadati; phylum Pseudomonadota; class Alphaproteobacteria; order Hyphomicrobiales; family Phyllobacteriaceae; genus Mesorhizobium; species Mesorhizobium opportunistum. The sequence continues at coordinate 5,583,323 of NC_015675.1, forward strand.
CGACTTCGTTCATTTCAAGCGACTTGGCAGCCTCATGGGCGAAGTCGTTGACGTTGATGCGGTATTTGAGATCGGTAACGGTGGCGCTGGTCTGGTCGGTTTCGGTGCGCAGGATATAGGAGCGGCCCGGCAGCAGGGCATGCTCGTCGAACCAGACGATGTTGGCGGCGAACTGATCGGCGACCTGCGGCCGGGTGGCCGGTGAAACCAGCATATTGCCTCTGGAGACCTCGACCTCGTCGTCGAGGACGAGCGTGACGGCCTGGCCGGCCACCGCCTGTTGGAGATCGCCACCGTAAGCGACGATGCGTTTGACATGCGACGACTTGCCGGATTTGGCGACGACGACTTCGTCGCCCTGCGCAATGGAGCCGGACGCGATCGTGCCGGCAAAGCCGCGAAAGTCGAGATTGGGGCGATTGACATACTGCACCGGAAAACGGAACGGCAATTCGACGGCCGCCTCTTCGACCGAGACGGTCTCAAGATGCTCGATCAGCGTCGGGCCGGAATACCATTGCATGTTCTCGGAGCGGCGGCTGACGTTGTCGCCATAGCGAGCCGACATCGGGATCGGCTCGATGGTCTGAAAGCCGAGATCGCGCGAGAATTGCCGGTAGTCTTCGACGATCCGGTCGAAGACCGCGTGGTCGAAATCGACAAGATCGATCTTGTTGACCGCCAGCACGATGTGGCGGATGCCGAGCAGCGAGGCGATGATCGAATGGCGCCTGGTCTGGCGCAGCACACCCTGCCGGGCATCGATCAGCACGATCGCCAGGTCGGCGGTCGAGGCGCCAGTCGCCATGTTGCGGGTATATTGTTCGTGGCCGGGCGTGTCGGCGACGATGAATTTGCGCTTCGGCGTGGCAAAGAAGCGGTAGGCGACGTCGATGGTGATGCCTTGCTCGCGCTCGGCCTCCAGCCCATCGACCAGCAGCGCGAAATCGATGTCGTCACCGGTCGTGCCATGCTTGCGCGAATCGCGTTCGAGCGCGGCGAGCTGGTCCTCGAAGATCTGCTTGGTGTCGGACAGCAGGCGGCCGATCAGCGTCGACTTGCCGTCATCGACCGAACCGCAGGTCAGGAAGCGCAGCAGCGACTTCTTCTCCTGCGCGGCCAGATAGTCGCGGACACCGTCGGTCGGGGCGAGGCTCTTTGCCATGATGTGGCGCATGGTCAGAAATACCCCTCGCGCTTCTTCTTTTCCATCGACCCGGCTTCATCACGGTCGATCAGGCGACCTTGCCGTTCGGAGGTGCGTGCCGTCAGCATCTCGCCGACGATGGCCTCGAGCGTGTCGGCATCCGACTCGATGGCGCCGGTCAGCGGATAGCAGCCAAGCGTGCGGAAGCGCACCAGCCGGTCCTCCACGACCTCGCCGGGGAGCAATTTCATGCGCTCGTCGTCCTTGAGGATCAGCATGCCGTCGCGTTCCACGACCGGCCGCTGCTTGGCGAAATAGAGCGGCACGATGGGGATATTCTCCTGCAGGATGTACTGCCAGATGTCGAGCTCGGTCCAGTTCGACAACGGAAAGACGCGGATCGATTCCCCCGAAGCGATGCGGGTGTTGAATATCTTCCACATTTCGGGCCGCTGGTTCTTCGGATCCCACACATGCTGGGCGTTGCGGAAGGAGAATATGCGCTCCTTGGCGCGTGACTTCTCCTCGTCGCGACGGGCGCCGCCGAAAGCGGCATCGAAACCGTATTTGTCGAGTGCCTGACGTAGCGCCACGGTCTTCATCACATGGGTGTGGGTGTTGGACCCATGATCGAACGGATTGATGTTGTCGCGCACGCCGTCTTCGTTGACATGGACCAGGAGATCGAAGCCGAGCTTCTGCGCCATCTGATCGCGAAAAGCGATCATCTCGCGGAACTTCCAGGTGGTGTCGACATGGAGAAACGGGAATGGTGGCTTGGCAGGATAAAAAGCCTTCATCGCCAGGTGCATCAGCACGGATGAATCCTTGCCGACCGAATAGAGCATGACCGGCTTGGTGAAGGCGGCCGCAACCTCGCGGAATATGTGAATGGACTCGGCTTCAAGCCGCTGCAGATGCGTAAGCGCTATTGTCATGGACTGTGAGCGTTCTCTCGTGCTTCCGACAGAAGACCTTGCGTCAAATCATCGGGTTTTTGCGCCCGGTTCAAGCTTCGCTTCTGGACAAAGTGTTTCGTGCGGGCGTTCTAGCAGATCGGCGCGGCCCAGAACAATGCAAGACGAGCCGGGCAGCTGTCGGTTCGAGAATGAATTTTCCATGGTTCCGCCAGAATTCGGAAATTTCTGCTTGCCATCTCCCCGGCTGAGGAAACGCAGGAAAAATATTGCCTGGAGAAAGCTGGCGGGTCGACGCTCCGGGACCCCCTCCCATCGATCGCGGCGGTTGCCCTATTTTCAGTGGTAATCGACCAAGCATACTATCGAAAAAGGCGCCCAGCCGCTATATCACCACCGGAAGCGGCAAGATGCGTCTTGAAGCATGGGCAATTTCGAGGCGCGCACATTCGGTTCCACCAGACAAGATGTGCCGCATAAAGCTTCTCGAAAACAGCGAGCCCAAAATTGAACGCGCTTTCGTCCATAAAAAGGCAATTCACGCCTTCGCAGATCAATATCTACTTCTCCATTCTTTGTTTCTTTTTTCCACCCGTTCTGGGATCGGTGGTCAGCTTCGTGTTCAATGGTGGCGGCCTGTCGTCCGTCCTGTTGATCGCCCTGAAGAAAAGACGCTTCAATGTCGACCCGGCGATGATGGCGCTGACGGCTGCGTTCTATGCCTATTGCGCGGCCAATCTCGCGGCTTCCATCGTCAACAACGCGATCGCCAGGGATGCATCGCATCTGATCCCGCTCATCACCTTCCTGTTTTTTCCCGTTTCCTACTCGACCTGGAGCATCACGCAGAAAACAACGCTCGTCCGCATTATCGTGCTCTGCAGCATGGCGGCCTGCTTTGCCGCGCTGCTGCTGGCGGCCTTCCAGCAATATCGGCTTGGTATCCGCGCCGAGGGCGGGGCCGGGAATGCAATCGTGTTTGCAGAGGTCCTGTGCCTTGCGGTTATGGTCTGTGTGGCCGGCGCCCTGTCGGGGGTCGAGAGGCACAGGATCGCCCTCATTTGCGCGGCGCTTGGCGGAACGATCGCCATCGTCTACTCCGGCACCCGCATCATCTGGGTGGCGCTGCTGATCGCCGGCATCGCCGTTCTGCTGATCAACCAGCATAGGGTGAGAGGGCGCAATGTCGTTCGCCTGCTGCTGATGGTGGTGGCGGTCGGCATCGTCATCGCCGCTTTCGGCTTCCAGACAATATCCGGGCGCCTCGACTTCCTCCGCTCCGACTTGAGCGCGCTTGGCAGCCACGGCGACTACAACACTTCGGTGGGAATACGCGTCGCCCTTTGGCAGATCGGCCTCAAGGCATTCCGCGAGATGCCCTTGCTCGGGCATGGGGTGGGTGCGACGCAGCTCTTGATAAGCCATGGCTTCCAGAACCAATTCGCGTTGTCGCTGGGCTTCAATCATTTCCACAACGGCTTCCTGACCGCCCTGGTGCAGGCAGGCATCCTAGGCGCCGTGGCGCTGGCGGCGATCTTTGTGGTTGCCGCCAGGAATGCCGCCCTGGTGCTGCGGAACAGCAGCGATCCGATCGAGCGGTTCGGCGCCACCATGATTGTCATCGCGGTGATCACCTATCTCTGCGCCGGAATGACCGGCATCCTGATCGGCCATGATATTCTGGATTCGGTGCTGATGGTCTTCCTGGTGTCGGGAACATATCTCGCCTCAGGCAGCCAGGCGCCATTGCCGCAAGACCAGGCATTTGAGCCCATGGTGGAGAACCAAGGGCTTCCACCCGCGCCGGGAAAAACCCTTCAGCCAGTGGCGAAAGAAGTGCTTTCGCCAGGGATGGGAGATCCGGCGCTTCCATCCGCCAATCATTGATCGTTCCGGGCAAAGGCAATGAAAGTCCTGGTCACAGGCGCGACAGGCTTCATCGGCCGTCAGGTGGTCCATCGGCTTCGCGAGGCCGGCGTCGAGCTTCGCCTCGCCTCCCGCCACCCGGAGAGCCTTGATCCAGGGTCCGAAGCCGTGCCGATGCCCAGTTTCGATGCGCCGGCCGCGGCTTTTCTGGCGCTGACCAGGCATGTTACGGACGTCGTCCATTGCGCGGGCCTAAACAACGATCAGGGCAACGCCAGCGAGGCCGATTTCCTGGCGGCCAATGCGGAATTGAGCGCACGGCTGGCGCAAGCCTGCGCCGAACAGGCAAGCGGACGCTTCATCCACCTCTCCTCGATCCGGGCCGTGATCGGCGCCCGTGTCAGCGCAACGATCGACGAGGACACCATCCCCGACCCGCAATGCGCCTATGGGCGTTCGAAGCGCGAAGCCGAGATCAGGGTGCGCGACGCCTATGCGTTGCACGGCCGTTCCGACGCCGCCGCGTTGCGGCTGCCTCCGGTCTACGGCCCAGGCATGAAGGGAAACCTGGCGACGCTGATGCGGCTGGCGGATACCGCCCTGCCGCTGCCGACAGGCGCCCTGACGGGAAACCGCTCGCTGCTGTCATTGCCATCGGCGGCGGGAGCGGTGTGGCACCTGCTGAGCCATTCGCAACCGCTTCGCCCGATCTATGGTGCGAGCGATATGGCGCCGGTTTCGGTGGCGGCCATCGTCGGCGCCTTTCGCAGAGGGTTCGGAAGACCGGCGCGCCTGATGGCCGTGCCGGCTAGGCCGATTAGGGCGGCCGCGATCCTGCTGGGCAAGCGCATGTTTTGGGACAGCATGACCGCGACGCAGATATGCGATCCTTCGTTGCTCGCATCCGAAGGCTGGCTGCCGGAAACCGGCACGCTGGAGCAGTTGGCCGCGACAGCGCGGCTTGGAAACGCTCAATCGCCTGCGTTGCGATAGAGTGTTCCAAACAGGATCCGAAGGTCGAGCCAGAGCGACGCGGTCCTGAGATAGGCAGCGTCGGTTTCGGCCAGGAGGTGCGGGTTGGACATGTCGATGCCCCGGATTTGGGCAAGGCCGGTTATGCCTGGAAGCGCCTCCAAAACGCCCAGCCGCCTGCGGCACTCGATCAGTTCGGTCTGGGTCGGCAGACAGGGACGCGGCCCGACCAGGCTCATCTCGCCCTGCAGAACGTTCCAGAACTGCGGCAACTCATCGAGCTTGAATTTCCGCAGGACCCTGCCGACCGATGTTACGGCGCCCTCGGGCGCCTCGTGCGAGGGCAAGGACGGCGTTCCCTGGTACATCGTCCTCAATTTGTGGCAGCGGAACGGGACGCCGCCTCGACCGACGCGTGTCTGCGAGAAAATCGCCGGGCCGGGCGACGATAGCCGGACGGCAAGGACAGCGAGCAACAGCACAGGAAGGCTGACAATCGACAGCAAAGCCGCACCGGCGAGATCGAGGATTTTCTTGGCTGCCTTCATGAACGGCCGATCATACTCTCTGCCAAAGCTATCCTCGGCGTGCCCAAGCGCAGCCCGTCATCCGGCCGACGTAGCATGAGGTCGCCTCTCGACCAAGCGTACCACGCAGCCATTCGATGTTCAGATGCGACCCAGGACGAATGCGAGGTAGAGCCCGAGTGTCCCGGCGAAAATCTGTCGATAGACGCCGCTTTTGCGCAGAGCGCGCAGGCGCTGGAAAAGGGCTGCGACGCGATCGGCCACGACCGGGTCACAGCTAGCTCGCCTGCCCGGCCGCCTTCGGAATCATGTCCTGGGATACGTTCGTCCTTGCCTTCGTCGCACGGTCGAGATCCGCAAGCACGGCGAGCGAGGCTGCCTTGTCCTGGCTCTTCATCGATTGCTGCAGCGCGGCAAGCGCGGCGTGGACATCCGACCATTGCACGACGTCGGTGCTGAGGCCAAAAATCTTCGAAATGCTGAGTTCGACCAATTCCTCGTCTTCACCGTGCAGCGTTTCGTGGAGCTTTTCCCCCGGCCTGATGCCGGTGAAGCGGATTGGAATGTCGGTGTAGGGGCTCTTTCCGGACATGCGGATCATCGTTTCGGCAACTTCGAGGATGGGCACGGGTTTGCCCATGTCGAGCATGTAGACGGCGTAGTCCTGGCCGGCCGGCCGCGACGCGGCATCGGCCGCCGACATGATGACGAGATCGACGGCTTCGGCGACAGTCATGAAATAGCGCGTCATGCGCCGGTCCGTTATGGTGACCGGCCCGCCGGCCTCGATCTGGGCCTGGAATATGGTCGCCACCGAACCATTGCTGCCAAAGACGTTGCCGAACCGGACGGCTATGAACTTGGTGGCGGCGCGGCGCCCGCCGGCTTCGCCGGCCGGCATGCCATGCAAGCCGCTGACGATCTGTTCGGCGGCGCGCTTCGTCATGCCAAGCACGGATGTCGGATCGACGGCCTTGTCGCTCGACACCAGGACAAATTGCGCCACGCCGCATTTGGCGGCGACCTCGGCGCAGACAAGCGTCCCGAAGACGTTGGTCTGGATGGCGGATTCCCAGTTTTCCTCGAGCAGCGGGACGTGCTTCAGGGCCGCGGCATGGAAGATGATGTCCGGCTTGAATTCGGTGACGACGCGCGTCATCTGGCGCCGGTCCGCGACGTCGACGATGCGGACCTTGAGACGGTCATGGTCCTTCTCGTTGACGTACTGGCTCAACTGAAAGATGCCAAACTCGGAATTGTCGGCGACCAGAACCGCCTCGGCCCCCAGTTCCAGCGAGCGTTTGACCAACGTGCGGCCAATGGAGCCGGCGCCTCCGGTAACCAGGACGCGCTTGCCGCCGACGAAAGCGCCGATGCGTTCGATATCGGAGGGGACCGTGGGGCGGCGCAGGATCGTTTCCATCTCGACGGCATCGAGAACGAGCTTGCCTTCCTGGCCCAGTTGCGAAAGCCCCGAGAACTGGACGACCGCTATGTCACCCTGCCGGGCGATGCGAACAAGCTCGGAATACTCCTCGATCTCGTGCTCGGCGCCGCTGCCGAAGATCAGCAGATCGAGGCTCTGGGTGCCGCTCGTGTAATCCTCCAGCACATCGATGAGGCGGGGCCGGGTCGCCACCACGGGCACACCTTGAATGCGAGTGCCCAAGGGCGCGTCACGCTCGGTCGCCATGATACCGGCGATGGAATGGTCGGCGGGCTCGGCCGTGCGCGTGAAGCGGATGATCAGGTCGGCCTCTCCGAGCCGGCCGACGAACAACGCCTGCTTGGTCCGCGCCGTGTCGGTCTTGCGGTTCAATATCCCCCAGCTCGCGCCATCGCGCAGGAAGCGGTAGAACAGCCGGGGCGCCGAGATGATGGTGAAGGAGACCAGGAAGAAGACGATGAACTGGCGCTCATTGAGGCCCGCCACGGGCTCGAAGAAACGAACCACCAGCGAAACGGCATAAAGCGCGCAGGTCAGAATCGCGCAGCTCTTCAGGATGTTGAAGAAGTCAGGCGTCGAGGCGAAGCGCCACACGGTGGTGTAGAGGCCGCAGGACCTGAACAGCAGGTGGCTGATGAAAACGATGCTCACCCAGGTGACAAGGCCCTGAAGGGACAGCGCCTCGAACGAGAGATTCGACCGCGAAAGGACGAGGCTGAGCGCCACCGCGACCAGGACCATGACCACGTCCTGGGCCATGATGAAGCCACGCCGCATTTCGGGCCTGAGTCCGAATACCAGGGAAGAATTCATTGGACGGCACTAGACTCCAGGCTCTCGGGCATGGGCACCGCAGAGTGCGAACACGAAGATCACTCGTGGCCGACCACTCCTTCAAAGTGCCATCCCCGGCCCCCGCCGTCTTGTATCGCATACTGCGTGGCGGGAGGTATAGCCAGATGTTTTTTCGCCTGTCCGACCTCAATTCACGTGCGGCGCTGGATTGTGGTTGTGCGTTGCGAGGATCGAAACTTGCGCACAATCGGTGACAGTGCGAAACGTGGCAAAAAAGGGGAGGATCAAGAAAGAATGGCTGCCACATCCAACTACAGGGCTTCGATATACCCGTCGATCTTGCACCGTGTCACTGGTAGTGCCGAAGAACCTTTGACCATATTTCATAGCATGAGCACAGCGGATGACTGGCACGCACCTTGGACTGCATGATCTGGATGGAAGCGAGGGCGATTACATAATATGCCCATGCATACTACTTCAACGAGAACGCGACTCTGGTTTTCGCGATCTGCATGGGATTACATGCCGTATGGCAACCTCAAGAGCGTGAAGACGGCATCAACCTTCTTTACCTTGGGTTCGCATTGAAGCTCGGTGCCTGTTTCGTCTTGTCAACCAGAAGCCGGCGCACCACGGTTTCCGCCGATTGCCGCCAGTCCGGCGCCTTCCAACCGAAGGCGGAAGCGAACTTCGCGCTCGACAGCCGGGAATTGGCGGGGCGGCGCGCCTTGGTCGGATAGTCCATCGTTGCGATGTCCCGTACCCGCGCCCAATGACCACCAAACGCCAGGCTTGTGTCCAGTATATGACGGGCAAATTCGCTCCAGTTGGCCTCGCCCGTGCCGGCCAGATGATAGGTGCCGAACGCTGCGAGATCCTCGTTGCGGTGCAGCATGGCCGCCGCATGCAGGATCGCGTCGGCGATATCAAGCGCTGAGGTCGGGTTTCCCCATTGATCGGCCACCACCGAGATCTCGTCGCGGTCGGCGGCCAGCCGCAGCATGGTTTTCACGAAATTCCGGCCGAACGGGCTGTAGACCCAGGCGGTGCGCAGGATCAGGTGGCGCGGGCCGGCGGCGGCAACCGCCTGTTCGCCGGCGAGCTTGGAGGCGCCGTAAACGCCGAGCGGCGCCGTGGCATCGGTCTCGACATAGGCGCCGGGAGCGCTACCGTCGAAGACATAGTCGGTCGAAAGATGGATGACGGGAACGCCAAGCCGTGCTGCCGCTTCGGCCACCTTGCCGGCGCCGGTCGCGTTGACCGCAAAAGCCGGATCGGGCTCGTCCTCGGCCTGATCCACGGCGGTGTAGGCGGCAGCCGACACGACGATATCCGGCTTGGCCGCCGAGATGGCGTCAAAGACAGTCTCGGGTCTTGCCAGGTCGAGCTCCGGCCGGCCGATGGCGACGACTTCCACATCGGCGCGGCTCTGGCCAGCCTCCAGCAAACTCGCCGCGACCTGGCCGTCGCGTCCGGTGACGACGATCCTCACGCGCTCACCTTGCGTGCTTCGCCCAGCCTTTCGCCGGCATAGCGCTGCTCGCGGATCGGCCCCCACCACCATTTGTTGTCCAGGAACCAGTCCACCGTCCGTGCCAGGCCGCTGTCGAAATTCTCGCTTGGCGTCCAGCCGAGCTCGCGGCCGATCTTGGAGGCGTCGATGGCATAGCGGCGGTCGTGCCCGGGCCGGTCGGTGACGAAGGCGATCAGGTCGCGATAGCGCTTGCCATCGGCGCGGGGACGCCTGATGTCGAGCAGGTCGCAGATCGTCTCGACAACGGCGAGGTTCGTGCGTTCCGAATTGCCGCCGACATTGTAGCTCTCGCCCGGCGTGCCCTTGGTGGCAACGAGCTCCAGGGCCCGCGCGTGATCCTCGACGAACAGCCAGTCGCGCACATTGGCGCCGGCGCCGTAGACAGGCAGCGGCTTTTCATCGAGCGCGTTGAGGATGACGAGCGGGATCAGCTTCTCGGGGAAATGATAGGGGCCGTAATTGTTCGAACAGTTGGAAAGAACCACCGGCAGGCCATAGGTCTCGTGCCAGGCACGCACGAGATGGTCCGAGGCCGCCTTCGAGGCCGAATAGGGCGACGACGGCGCGTAGGGGGTCTCCTCGACGAACATGCCGCCATCGAAAGGCAGGTCACCGAACACTTCGTCGGTCGAGACGTGATGGAAGCGGAAGCGGCCTTTCCTTTCGTCGGAAAGGCCACGCCAGTATTCCAGCGCGGCATTGAGTATCTTGTAGGTGCCGACGATGTTGGTCTCGATGAAGGCGCCAGGTCCGTCGATCGAGCGGTCGACATGGCTCTCGGCGGCGAGGTTCATGACGATGTCGATATCGTTGCGGCGCAATATGTCCAGCACCGCCCGCTCGTCACAGATATCGGCATGGGCGAAGCTGTAATTGTGGGCATTCTCGATCGGCCGCAGCGAGGCCAGATTGCCCGCGTAGGTCAGCTTGTCGAGATTGGTCACCCGGTAGGCCGGATTGGCGCACAGATGCCGGCACACCGCCGAACCGATGAAGCCGGCTCCGCCCGTCACCAGAAAATTCATGCTGCTGTCCTCACGCACCTTTGGCAACATCAGGCAAACACCTCGGCGGCGGCGAGCAGCGGCGCCTTGAGATCCTTGTCCGAAAGCTGGAACCCGCTGGCCAGCGACGGCCATTCTATGCCGATGGCCGGGTCATCGAAACAGATCGAGCGGTCATGCTCGGGCGAATAGGTGTCGGTCACCTTATACAGGACCTCGGTGTCGGGCACGAGCGTCACGAAGCCATGCGCAAAGCCCTTTGGCACCAGGATCTGGTTGCCCTTCTTAGCCGACACTTCGAGAGCGACCCATTTTCCAAAGGTCTTCGAACCGCGGCGAATATCGACCGCTACGTCTAAGACGCTGCCACGGATGACGCGCAGCAGCTTGTCCTGGGCGCGCGGCGCAAGCTGGTAGTGCAATCCGCGCAGCACGCCCGCCGCGGCGGAATAGGAATGGTTGTCCTGCACGAAAACGAGGTCGATGCCGGCCTGCGCAAAGCGCTCGGCATTGTAGGTTTCCACGAAGAAGCCGCGCGCATCGCCATGCCGCTTTGGAACTATTTCCAGCACCCCGTCGATGCCAAGCGGTCTCACCTCCAGCATCTACCCCTCCGAAAGATCGGCGACACGCCGGCGCAGATAGGCCGCGTATTCGTTCTTTCCCAGGCGGGTCGCGCGCTCCAGCACCTTGTCCGCCGTCAGCCAGCCCTGTTCGAAAGCGATTTCCTCGGGACAGGCGACTTTGATGCCTTGTCGATGTTCAATCGTCCGCACGAAGGAAGAGGCATCGTTCAGACTGTCATGAGTCCCAGTGTCGAGCCAGGCATAGCCACGGCCCAATCGGTGCACATGCAGCAGGCCGCGATCGAGGTAGGCATTGTTGACTGCCGTGATTTCCAACTCGCCTCGGGCCGAAGGGCGGATGGTCGAAGCGATATCGACGACAGTGTTGTCGTAAAAATATAGCCCGGTAACGGCCCAATTGGATTTCGGCTTTTGCGGTTTTTCCTCGATCGTGAGCGCGGTTCCGGTGGTCTTGTCGAAAGAAACAACGCCATACCGTTCAGGATCCTCGACATGATAGGCGAAGACCGAGGCGCCCTTGTCGCGCGAAGCGGCGGCGCGGCAAAGCTGCGACAGCCCGTCGCCAAAATAGATGTTGTCGCCCAGGATCATCGAGACGCTGTCCTTGCCAATGAACTCGCGACCGATGATGAAAGCTTCCGCAAGCCCATTGGGTTGCGGCTGCTCCGCATAGGAGATATCCAGCCCAAACTCCGATCCGTCACCGAGCAATTCCCGGAAAACAGGGAGGTCCCGTGGCGTTGAAATAACCAAGATTTCCCGAATTCCCGCGAGCATCAGCACGCTCAGCGGATAGTAGATCATCGGTTTGTCGTATACCGGAAGAATTTGTTTGGAGATTGCCAAAGTCAGCGGATAAAGGCGCGTTCCACTACCTCCCGCAAGGATAATTCCTTTCAAGAAGCTCTCCCTGACATAGCCTACTCCCCTCGGCAGCAGCGGTAGCCACACTACACCTTGAGAAAGCTGCCTCCTGCGCGGCTTATATCCTGGACTCGTTACCAAAATACGCCAGATACCATTCCACGAACCGCCCTACGCCTTCCGATACGGACGTTCCAGGGCGGTAGCCGACGGCCTGTTGCAGCGCCGAGGTGTCGGCAAAAGTGTCGGGCACGTCGCCTGCCTGCAGCGGCAAGAATTCGACGATGGCCTTGCGGCCAAGCGCGTTTTCCAGCGCTTCGACATAGGCGGCCAGCTTCACCGGGTTGTTGTTGCCGATGTTGAAGATGCGCCAGGGCGCGCTGCTCGTCGCCGGGTCCGGATGGCCGGAATCCCAGGCAGGGTTGGCCGCGGCGGGGCTGTCGCTGGCGCGGACCACGCCTTCGGCAATGTCCTCGACATAGGTGAAGTCGCGCGTGTGATTGCCGTTGTTGAACAGCTTGACCGGCTCGCCCGCCAGGATGCTCCTGGTGAACAGGAACAGCGCCATGTCGGGACGGCCCCAGGGACCGTATACGGTGAAAAAGCGCAAACCAGTGGTCGGCAGCCCGAACAGGTGGCTGTAGCTGTGCGCCATCAGCTCGTTGGCGCGCTTGGTCGCGGCGTAGAACTGCAGCGGGTGGTCGGCCGGGCGATGCTCGGAAAACGGCATGTCGGTGTTGGCGCCGTAAACGCTCGAGGTGCTGGCATAGGTCAGGTGCCCGACACGGCTGTGGCGGCAGGCCTCGAGCATGTTGGTGAAAGCGACGATGTTGCTTTCGACGTAGGCGCGCGGATTTTCCAGGCTGTAGCGCACCCCGGCCTGGGCGGCGAGATGGATTACCCGGTCGAAGGCGTGTTCGGCAAAGCAGCCGTCAACCACGGTCCTGTCGGCGAGATTGCCGTGGATGAAATGATAGCCGGCATTGGTGCTTCGGCTCGCCTCGGCCAGAAGCCGCAGCCGCGCCTGCTTGAGGCGCGGATCGTAATAGTCGTTGATGCTGTCGACGCCGACGACCTCGTCGCCGCGCTCCAGGAGCCGCCTGGCGACATGATAGCCTATGAAGCCGGCGGCGCCGGTGACCAGAACCTTCATCAGAAGCGACCGTCTCCGGGAGTGGACCCCTGACGTCTATGGCATACCGGCTTGCTGCGGGGCTCAGGAGCGCTTCAGCAGCGACCAGACGGCCGGCACCAGGCTCGCCGCGAGCGCAACCTTGATCAGGTCGCCGACGATAAACGGCACGACGCCGAACTGCCAGGACTTCTCCGGACCGATGAGCATCGCCAGCCAGGCGAAGCCCATTGCCATCATCACGACTTCGGCAACCAACATCGCATTGACAAGCTTGATCGGATGGCGATCCCAGCCGCGATCGGCGGCCCAGCCGACAATAGCGGCCATGACGACGAAGCCAGCGAGATAGCCGCCGGTCGGCCCGACCATATAGGCAATGCCGATACCCTTCTCCGGCGTGCCCTGGAAGACCGGGAAGCCCATCGCGCCCTCCGCCATATAGAGCAGCAGGGTGGCAACGCCGAGACGCATGCCGAAGGCGGCGGCGATCAGGAAGACGGCAAGCGTCTGCATCGAGATATCGACAGGACCCAGGACCACCCTGGTCTTGGCGGACAGCGTCAGCAGCAGCGTTCCGGCAATCGCCAGGAGAAGCTGCGTTGCCAGTCGCGCCGCGCCTTCTTGCGGCAGAGCCAGAGAAACAAGCGGGCGCATCGTCGTTGCAGTTGCCATGGTCTTCCCCAATCCGATTTGTCGCGATCCAGCAATCGCGGTCTCAGCGTTTTCCTATATTGGCTTGCGTGCTATGCGGCAATCGGTTTTGCCGTTCCTGGAACAAAGTGCCTACATTGTTCCAGGAAACAATGTGCCCGACATGGTCGAAAAGGCTTGCTTCGAAAAGACATGGTTCGAAAAGACATGGCTCTCAAATTCGATACCAGTTTCGATCCCGGCTACGGTCACGGGATAGACGTGGCAGCCGACGTGCGGCGCATCACGGCCCGAAATCCGAGCCCGTTTACCTTTCACGGCACAAACTCCTACATCGTCGGGCGCGAGACGCTGGCGGTCATCGACCCCGGGCCGGATGACGAGGCGCATCTGCAGACCTTGCTCGACGTGATCGCCGGCAGGCCGGTCAGCCATATCTTCGTCAGCCATACGCATCGTGACCATTCACCGCTGGCGACGCGGCTGAAAGAGCGCACCGGCGCCGCCGTGCTGGCGGAGGGCCCGCATCGGCCGGCAAGGCCGTTGCACACCGGCGAAACCAATGCGCTCGATGCCAGCGCCGACACTGCTTTCGTTCCCGACATCGCGCTGCCTGACGGGGCGTTGGTCGCCGGCGACGGCTGGGCGATCCGGACGGTTCTGACCCCCGGCCACACCGCCAATCACGCGGCATTCGCGCTGGAGGGAACTGGCATCCTGTTCTCGGCCGATCATGTCATGGCATGGGCGACGTCCATCGTCGCGCCGCCGGACGGGGCAATGGCCGATTACATGGCGTCGCTGGACCGGCTGATCGAGCGCGGCGATCGCCTGCTGCTGCCTGGCCATGGCGGACCAGTGACGGCGCCGCGCAATTTCATGCGCGGGCTGAAGACGCATCGCAAGATGCGCGAACGAGCCATACTGGAGCGGGTCAGGGCCGGTGACCGGACGATCCCCGACATGGTCAAGGCAATCTACAGGGATACCGATCCACGGCTGCACGGCGCTGCCGGGCTATCGGTGCTTGCCCATCTCGAGGACTTGGTGGCACGCGGCATGGTGTCGACCGACGCAGCCCCCGCCATCGACGGTATTTTCGCGCCTGCCTGATAGGCTTCCCCGGACGCAAACGCACTATCCGCGGGAAACCGACTATTCGGCCGGAGCCGCGCCGACCTGGCCGGCGACTTCCTGATCGAGTTCCGCCAGGAAATCGGTGACGCGCGCGGCATTGTCGCCAAGGTCGTAGCGGCCGTAACGCGACGCCGACCGCATGTCGACGATGATCGTGTCCCCATCATCCGCCACGCGGATCGCCACGTCGGCCGGAAGGCCGAGCACGAAGCTCGAGGCAACGGCTGTGATGGTAACCTCGCTCTGCCCGGCGAGGTCGGGGTATGGCTGGGAAAGGTCCCAGCCGCGCCTGTCGAGCACGGTTTCGACGGCGTTGACGATGGTCTCGAAGGGCAGGTCGTAGCTGCGCGCGGTGACAAGCGGATAGCTGTCGGTCTGCAGCCGCTGTTCGCCCGGCGTCGGCGGGGAGAGCACGTTCATGTCCTTCGTTCGGTCGCTGATGTCGAGCGCCGGCGGTTCCTCGAAATCGGTCGAGATATCCCTGAGCGGCGGATAGATCGTGGCCCAGTACACGGCAACGCCGTAGGGGACCAGCACCAACAGGGCCAGCACGACGCCGACGGTCAGGTCGCGGCCGCCGCGGTCACCGAAATTCCACAGCCTCGAAAAGGCAAAGGCGGCGAACAATAGCGCCAGCGCCGCCAGCAGCGCGACAATGCCCAGCACCCACAGGAACACCGGCGTTTCGACAAGGCCGAAGCGATGGCCGACATAGTCGGTCAGCAAAAGCACCGCCGAAAATGCGGCCGTGCGCCGCGACCAGCCGGCCGCCTTCGACGTTTGCCGTTCGGGAATACTAACCATTGTCTTCTGCGACGCCCCAACCCGGACCGAGGTCTAGTGCCTTTTCGCGGCGGCTTGAAGCCGAAACATGCAACATCCCCGTCAATCCGTCGGCAAGCGGTAGTCCTTGAACTGCTGGCGCAAGGTGATCTTCTGGATCTTGCCGGTGGCGGTATGCGGTATCTCGCCGACGAAAGCGACATCGTCGGGCATCCACCACTTGGCCACCTTGCCGTCCATGAAGTCGAGAATACCAGCCTTGGTCGGCTCCTTGCCGGGCTTGGCGACGACGACCAGCAACGGCCGCTCGCCCCATTTCGAATGGTGGACGCCGATGGCCGCCGCTTCCGCCACATCCGGGTGACCGACAGCCAGATTCTCGAGGTCAATGGTCGAAATCCACTCGCCGCCGGACTTGATGACGTCCTTGGCGCGATCGGTGATCTGCATGTAGCCGCCGGCATCGATGTGGGCGACGTCTCCGGTATCGAACCAGCCGTCCTCGTCGAACTGCTCGGCGCCCACACCGCCATAGTAAGCGCGGGCAACCGCGGGGCCGCGCACCTTCAGCCGGCCAAATGTCCTGCCGTCCCACGGTTGCGCCTTGTTGTCGTCATCGGTCACCTTCATCTCGACGCCGAAGGGCGGGTAGCCCTGTTTGCCCTGGACGTCGAGCCGGGCCTCGCCCTCGAGGCCGGCATATTCGGGCTTCAGGGTGCATAGGGTTCCTAGCGGCGACATTTCGGTCATGCCCCAAGCATGGATGACCTGGACACCGTAATTGTCCTGGAATTTCGTCATGATCGCACGCGGGCAGGACGAGCCGCCGATGACGACCTTGTTCAGATGGGGAAGCGTCTTGCCGGTCTCCTCCAGATATTGCAGCAGCATCATCCAGACGGTCGGCACTGCGGCGCTGAAGGTCACCTTCTCGGTGTCGAGCAACTCGTAGATCGAGGCGCCGTCCATCTTGCAGCCGGGCATGACCAGCTTGGCGCCGATCATCGGTGCGCTCTGGCCAAGGCCCCAAGCATTGGCGTGGAACATCGGCACCACCGGCAGGATCGTGTCGCGCGCCGACAGACCCATCGCATCGGGCATGGCGGCAATCATGGCGTGCAGCACGTTCGAGCGGTGGCTGTAGACGACGCCTTTGGGATCGCCCGTCGTGCCCGACGTATAGCACATGCCGGCGGCAGTGCCTTCGTCGAAGGTCTTCCAGCCGAAATCGCCATCGACCCCGTCAAGCCAGTCCTCGTAGGCGACGGCATTGGGCAAGGTGGTTTGCGGCATGTGCGCCTTGTCGGTCAGCACGATCACCTGTTTCAGCGATTTGACGGCACTTGCGATCTTTTCGAGCAACGGCACGAAGGTGAGATCGACGAAGACAGCCTTGTCCTCGGCATGGTTCATGATCCAGACGATCTGCTCGGGAAACAGGCGCGGATTGAGTGTATGATAGATCGCGCCAACGCCCATGATGCCATACCAGGCCTCGATGTGGCGCGCGGTGTTCCAGGCCAGCGTGGCGATGCGGTCGCCCATCCCGTACCCGTCGCGTTCCAGCCGCTGGGCAACCTTGAGGGAACGACGGTGGATATCGGCATAGGTGGTGCGCACGATCGGTCCCTCGATCGAGCGCGACACGATCTCGCGCACCCCATGTTGCCGTTCGGCGTTGTCGATCAGCTTGTGGCACAGCAGCGGCCATTCCTGCATCAGCCCCAGCATCCGTTCCTCCTCCCTCGCGCATTTTGCGTCGTAGCTTTGGCGCATTGTGAAGCGAACCGGCGGATTGTCCAGTCACCCGCTTGCGCGGCTAACGAATTTCGGTGTCCGTGCCGTAACGGCAAGCGGTTGAATTCCGGCATGTTTTGGATTTCGGCCTGCTGACCCCTCATGCCACCGAGATGGCAGGAGGGTCCAAATCACCGCCGTGACGGCAGTCTCCTACCTCCGAAATCACCGGGAAATCCGCCACAATCCGGCCATCGTCGGCGTTAAGTTTCGTTAACGGGCAAAGGGGTGCGATTGGCGACTGAAAGAGGTTCGCATGGACGCGCAACTCGAGGACAAGGCTCTGGAGAGCACACTTGCCGAAAGCCTGGCCGATTTGGTGCCGGACGAGAAGACTGTTTCCGAGGACGAATTTGTTGAAGTTGTCGGCGGCGCGCTCGAAGCGGTCGGCGGCACGCTGCTGTTCAAGATGTGTGTCGAAAGCGGAGGCGAAGGCCAGCATGTCGCGGCGGCATCCGTCGGCGACGGCGGCAATCGCCAGTTCCTGCTGCTCACCCTGCCGACCGGCGGCGGCTCGCTGAAGGTCGAGACCGTTTCGAGAAGCAGCAACCCGGTGGCGGGCATCGCAGCCGCCTATGCCGGACTGATGGACGCATTCAGAACCGCCGCCTGAATCCTCGGCTGACACTCGAAAGCGCTATAGCGCCACGCCTCGGCGATTGGCGCCGGTTTTCGTGATGCGAACGGACCTTGCGCAATGGCTGTGCCCGCCACATTTTAGGGAGCCAGGTAAGGAGAACCAGCATGGACAAGATCGCCAACCCTGCCCCCGGCTTCCAGCGCAATCCCGACAAGATCATCACCATCGAGCCCTATGCCGGCACCGTTACCGTCCGCGCCGGCGATACGGTCATCGCATCGTCCACGAGGGCCAAGGTGCTGACCGAGGCCCCCTACCCCGCAGCCTTCTACATTCCGTTCGCCGACATCGATTTCGACAAGCTCACCGGCACGGAGCACTCCACCCATTGTCCCTACAAGGGCGATGCCAGTTATTGGAGCGTGCTGCCGGCCGGCGAGGCGGGCAAGGACGCGATGTGGGCCTATCGGCATCCGTTCGACGAAATGACCGACATCCGCGATCACGGGGCGTTCTACGCCAGCAAGGTCACCATCGAAGCCAAGCCTAGCTGAGTTCTTCGACTTGAAGGCACTCAGGGTGGGTTGAGATTTGAGGGCGGGCCGATCACCACCCAATATCGACGCACCCTCAGTCGGTGGTGCCGTTGTTGCCCATGCCATCGGCATCGTCGAGACGTACGAAGGTCATGCCTTTGCCCTTGAGCGCCAACAGGCCCTGCACCACGCCTTCGCCGGCGGCATGGGTCGGCTGATTGATGTGCGAGATGATGACGTCGCCATCTTTGGCCGCGGCGATGCGCCTGGCGGTTTCCTTGGCACCCAGCAATGAGCCGCCATCGCCATTGATCGAGAAGCCGGCGATCTTGAAGCCAAGCTTGCGGATCATCGCGATGGCCGAGGGACTGTACTCGGCCGTTGCGCCCCGGAACCATTTCGGAGCCGGTTCACCCGTCTTGGCCAATGCGGCGGCACCCGATTCGACCTCGGCCAGCACCGCTTCGGGGCTGCCGGCGCTGCGTATGCCATAAATCTTCTGCGGCGTGTCGACCGCCGGAATATGATGGCCGCCGTGATTTTCCAGTTCGAACAGGTCGGGATGCGCGTGCATGATCGCGACGGCCGCGGCATTGCGCTTCAGCCAGATGCCGGTGACGAAAATGGTGGCGGGGATCTTGTTTTCCACCAGCGCCGAAAGGATCCGTGTGTCGGTTTGTCCGCCGCAGGCATCGAGCGTCAGCGCGACCCGGCCGGCCCCGCTTTCGGCAGGCTTTATATGCAGCGTGGGCTCGACCAGCGGCACGGCGTGAGCGCTGGACACTACCGCCAGCGACATGGCGATCATGCAGAGATGTTTTTGCGGCAGATGCATCAAACCAATTCCTGATAGGCGATTTCAAGCCGCTATCCCAAGGCCCGCATCAAGGCGGAAATCGGGACGATGAATAGCAGAAAGATGCCTGACGCGGCAATTTGACCGACCAGTTGGTGAACGAACCCTTCGACGGCGGCCTTGCCGCCGTTAAAGCCCGTCAGCCCGACATGCATCAGACAGCGCGCTCGCGCTTCATCTCGGTGCGCGCGAGCACCTCGCGCACCGCATCGACGACGGGTTTCACCTCCAGGCGCCACACGCAGCACGCCTTGCTGGGGTCGGGCCAGCGGCACAGATCCTTGGCCACGCAGTCGCATGGCATCGGCGGCCGAAGCGCGATGCTGGGCACGCCAACAGGCCCCCAGCGCGACGGATGCGTCAGGCCGAACAGCCCGACAACCGGCGTACCCGCGGCGGCGGCCATGTGCATCGGGCCGCTCTCGTTGCCGAGAAACAGCCGGGCCTGTTTCAGGACAGCCAGCAAGGTCTCGAGCGACAGCCTACCGACTAGGTCGACGACCGGCGTCGCCGTCCTGGCGAGGATCGGTGCGGTCGCCTGGCGTTCGCTCGGCCCTCCCACCAGGACGACGCCCAGTCTGGTACCCATTGCAATTTCGTCGATCGCCTCGGCAAACCGTTCCGGCTGCCATTGCCGGCCCTTGAAACTCGCGCCCGCATGCACGGCGACGAAGGCGTTCGGTCGCAGACGATGCTTGCCCAGAAGCGCCAGGGCTTTCGCCGTCTCGAACAGCGACGGCTGAAAGCTTGGCACGGTGACGCGCAGATCGACGCCAAGCGCTTCAAGGGGCGAGAGATAGCGATAGACGAAATGATGGCCGCCAAACCCGTACGGCTTGGCATACAGATTGGCGGGCTGCCGCTCCAGCAGCTTCAGGGGCCTTTCGGGAGGATTGTAGCCGACGCGCGTCTTTGCGT
Organism: Mesorhizobium opportunistum WSM2075; assembly: GCF_000176035.2. NCBI lineage: Bacteria > Pseudomonadati > Pseudomonadota > Alphaproteobacteria > Hyphomicrobiales > Phyllobacteriaceae > Mesorhizobium > Mesorhizobium opportunistum. Next base: position 5,603,379 of record NC_015675.1, read on the forward strand.
TGACGAACCCGCTCACGATGCGCGAGGTCTTTGAATCGGTCAGGTCGATCGTCAGGTCGAAGCGGAACCGACGCAGCGCCCGCACCATCGCATAGAGCTCTTTTCCACGCTCCAGCGGGGTGCCCCGCATGCGGGCCCGCCTGAACGTGACCACCTCGGCGGCGATGCCATGCCCAATCACGAAGCTCTCGAACTGAGCCTCGCAGAGGAACACGATCCTGGCGCCGGGAAATTCGAGTTGCAGGTTCCTGGCGAGCGTCGAGGCGAGAACGATGTCGCCGATGAACTTCGTCTGAATGACCAGGATCGAGCGGAACGGCGCGGGTGATATCTGCAACATTTGATTCCGGAGACAATTGGCGGGCCATCCGCAAATTGGGCAGGAACAATGTCGAGATTACGCAATGCCATCAGCACGTTCGCGTGAGCTTTCATACAAAACCGTAAGCTTCGATCCGGGCTGGCGTCCTATCCGCGCCCGATCTTTGCCACCTGTACCGCCGCCTGCGCGGCCGCCAGCCTGGCGATCGGCACGCGATAGGGCGAGCACGACACATAGTCGAGCCCGACCTCCTCGCAAAACCGGATCGATGCCGGGTCGCCGCCATGTTCGCCGCAGATGCCGAGCTTGATGTCGGGCCGCGTCGCCCTGCCTTTTTGCGCAGCCATGCGCACCAGTTCGCCGACACCATCGATGTCGAGCGAGACGAACGGATCCTGCTCGATGATGCCCTTCTGGCGATAGGTCTCCAGGAAAGAGGCAGCATCGTCACGCGAAATGCCGAAAGTGGTCTGGGTAAGGTCGTTGGTGCCGAAGGAGAAGAACTCGGCTGTAGCGGCGATGACATGGGCCCGGATCGCCGCGCGGGGGAGCTCAATCATGGTCCCAGTCAGATAGTCGATCTTGACGCCGGTCTCGTCCATGACGCTCTTGGCGACCGCATCGATGCGCGCCTTCACGTAATCGAGTTCCTTCACCAGGCCGACCAGCGGCACCATGATCTCGGGAACCACCAGCGCGCCGGCCTTCTTGCCGGCCTCGACGGCGGCCTCGAAGATGGCCCGCGCCTGCATCTCGGCGATCTCGGGATAGGAGACGGCCAGCCGGCAGCCGCGATGGCCGAGCATCGGGTTGAATTCATGCAGGGCGTCGGTGCGCTGCCGGAGCTTGTCCGGCGACACGTTCATGGCGGCGGCGACTTCGGCCACCTCCTCCTCGGTCTTGGGCAGGAATTCGTGCAGCGGCGGGTCGAGCAGGCGGATCGTCACCGGCAGGCCGGCCATGATCTCGAAGAGTTCCAGAAAATCCGAGCGCTGCATCGGCAGAAGCTTGGCAAGCGCGGTGCGGCGGTCCTTCTCGGTGTCGGCCAGGATCATCTCGCGCATGGCGACGATGCGAGCGCCGTCGAAGAACATGTGCTCGGTGCGGCAAAGTCCGATGCCCTCCGCGCCGAAGGAGCGCGCCATGCGGGCATCGAGCGGCGTTTCGGCATTGGTGCGCACCTTCATGCGCCGCACCGCGTCCGCCCATTCCATGATGGCGGCGAAATCGCCTGAGAGTTCGGGCTGCAGCATCGCCACGGCGCCCTTCAGCACATGGCCGTTGCCGCCATCGATGGTGATGATGTCGCCCTTGCGGAAGGTCTGCCCCATCGAGAGCAGCGTGCCGGCCTTGTAGTCGACGCGCAGCGAGCCGGCGCCGGAGACGCAGGGCTTGCCCATGCCGCGCGCGACGACGGCGGCATGGCTGGTCATGCCGCCGCGCGTGGTCAGGATGCCTTCCGCCGCATGCATGCCATGGATGTCCTCGGGGCTGGTCTCGATGCGCACAAGGATCGCCTTGCGCCCTTGCGCCTTCAGATCCTCGGCATCGCCGGAGGAAAAGACGATCTCGCCGGTGGCGGCGCCGGGAGATGCCGGCAGGCCGACGCCGATGACGTCTCGCGCGGCCTTCGGGTCGATGGTCGGGTGCAGCAACTGATCGAGCGAGGCCGGATCGATGCGGGCGACTGCTTCCTCCTTCGTGATCAGGCCGTCCCTGGCCATTTCGACGGCAATCTTCAGCGCCGCCTTGGCGGTGCGCTTGCCGGACCGGGTCTGCAGCATCCACAACTTGCCGCGCTCTATGGTGAATTCGAGGTCCTGCATGTCGCGGTAGTGCTTTTCCAGGCTGTCGGAGATCGTCACGAAGGACTGGAAGGCGTCGGGCATCAGCTTCTGCAAGGACGGCTTGTCGGAGCCGGCGGCGATGCGCGCCGCCTCGGTGATGTTCTGCGGCGTGCGGATGCCGGCGACGACATCCTCGCCCTGCGCATTGACCAGGAACTCGCCATAGAGCTGCTTTTCGCCGGTCGACGGATTGCGGGTGAAGGCGACGCCGGTGGCCGAGGTCTCGCCCATGTTGCCGAACACCATGGCCTGGACATTGACCGCCGTACCCCAGCTTTCGGGGATGTCGTGCAGGCGCCGGTAGGTGATGGCGCGGTTGTTCATCCAGCTCGAAAACACGGCGCCAATGGCTCCCCAGAGCTGCTCATGCGGATCCTGCGGGAAGGGTTTGCCGAGCTCCTCCTCGACCTTGGCCTTGTAGAGTGCGATCACGCCTTGCCATTCGATGGCCGTCAGTTCGGTGTCGAGTTCGTGGCCGAGGCTCGCCTTCTGGTCTTCCAGGATTTCCTCGAACACTTCGTGATCGAGACCCATGACCACATCGGAATACATCTGGATGAAGCGGCGATAGCTGTCATAGGCAAAGCGCGCATCGCCGGAATCGCCGGCCAGCGCCTCGACGGTCTCGTCGTTCAAGCCGAGATTGAGCACGGTATCCATCATGCCAGGCATCGAGGCGCGCGCCCCGGAGCGCACCGACACCAAGAGCAGCTTCGACGGATCGCCGAACCGGCGGCCGGTCAGCTGGCCAATGTGGTCGAGCGCGACCGCGACATCGGCTTCCAGGCCCGCCGGGTAGGCGCGGGCGTTCGCATAGTAGGCGTTGCAGACCTCGGTGGTGATGGTGAAGCCCGGCGGCACCGGCAAGCCAAGGCTGCACATTTCGGCCAGATTGGCGCCCTTGCCGCCCAGCAGATTCTTGTCGGCGGCACGGCCTTCCGCCGCACCATCGCCAAAGGTGAAAACCCATTTGGTCATGCTTGCTCTCCGGTTGCGGGAGATTGGAAAGATTGACGAAACCAATGGTTCCGCCGCGTCCGACCTTGGAGCGATATGATGCTGCAGTGCGAAAGGCAAGGTGCCGGCAAAGTCGTCCGGCCCCTACAATCGATTAAGAAAAAGCGATGTCCAAGGGTGCGGCAAAAAAGACTTGCCACCTCACTACGCCCCCACTAGAACATAAAGGGAACAAAGGGGTATCCCATGAAACAGGATGGAAAACTCGACTATCTGGAAATGCCGGCGACCGGCGGGACGCTGGACCGGCTGAAGGGTTTCTACAGTTCCGCCTTCGCCTGGTCGTTCACCGACTACGGGCCGACCTATTCGGCCTTTGCTGAAGGGTGGGACGGAGGTTTTCAGGCCGAGGCCGAGGAAGCACCGGCCAAGCCCCTGCCCGTGCTCTACAGCAGGGATCTGGAGAAAACCCTGCGCGCCGTGGAAAGTGCCGGCGGCACGATCGTCAAGCCGATCTTCTCATTCCCCGGCGGCCGGCGTTTCCACTTTGTCGATCCGGCCGGCAACGAGTTGGCAGTGTGGAGCGAATAGCGCTTCACATGGTCGGCAGCACCATGCCGTGCAGGGCGTTCTCGGCATCGCTTATAAGCATTGTGCTTTTCGGCTGCTCTGCTAATAACGCGCCGCACAAGCGACTCTGACGGCTATTGGGGCGTCGCCAAGTGGTAAGGCATCGGTTTTTGGTACCGACATTCCCAGGTTCGAATCCTGGCGCCCCAGCCAAACTGGACTCCCTGTCGATAAGGCTGCTTGCTGTGCACCCATTGCTGCACCGGCCACGACCGTTTTCGCAAGTAGATCAAACGGTTGCCTAAACACGGCGTGAACTTCGCCTTTGTCCCATTCGCAGTTCGAGAGCACCAGATTCAGGAGTCGATTTTTCTCGTGCGCAGGCTGTTTCGCAAACAGTCGGCTGGCTTTGCGTGCCAGTTCCAACAGCCGGATGCCGTCCCCCATGTACGATTCCTCGGCGCTACCATGACGCTCTATCTCGCGAAGCAGCCGCGTCTGTTCGGTCCGCCACTGTGCTGACATCCGATCGTAGAAGGCGTTGTCGATGCGGCCATCAAGCTTGTCGAGATACATGGCATGCAGCCGATCCTCGAGCCGCTTGTACTCGACCTGGCATCGATGGATCGCCTGTTCATGCTCGCGGCGCTCGTCGGCATGGCTGGCCAAGAGGGCTGCCTTTACCCATTCCAGTATCTCTTCGTCGAAATGCAACCGGTCAAGCAAGCTAGCGAATTTCTGGTCGAGCACTTCCTCGCGGACGTATTCGCGGCGGCAATCACCATATCCACCCCGACCTTTGTTGGCGTGCCCGGTGCAGTGATAGTAGACGTATTTACCCTTCTTGATCTCCGCCACGACGGCGCAGCCGCATTCGGTGCAGGTCATCAGGCCAGTGAAGGCGAACTCGTTTCCTATCGGGTGGGTCGGCACCGAATTGCGGCCCGTCAGGACGCCCTGAACCCGCTCCCATAATTCGATCGATACGAGAGGTTCGTGCTTTCCCTGGTGCAATTTGCCGTTCCACTGGAACAGCCCGGTATACAGGCGGTTGCGCAGGATCGTATGCACGGTGCTGACTGGAACCGGATTGCCGCTCTTAGGATAGATCAGCCCATCGCCGTGGGCTGCCTTAGTCAAGGCCTTCAGCGAATACCGGCCGGTTGCGTAGCGCTCGAACAGCTGTGTGACGACTGGAGCCAGTTCAGGATGCGGCTCAATAACCTTTCTGCCATCCTTTCCCGTAGTATTGACATAGCCCATCGGAGCCTTTGTCGGCCATATACCCTGCTCCGCCTTCTCCATCTGCCCCTTGCGAGCTTCTTCCGACAGGTTGTCGATATAGTTCTTGGCCATCAAGACCTTGATGCCGTGCATGAACTTTTCAGACGAGCGCGAGTCTCGTGATAGGGTCACACCTTCTTTCGCAAGGTGGATTTCCACATCCAATTCATCGAGAGTTACCCAGTCCTTCAGGTTGCGATAAAGGCGGTCAGTCTTCTCGACCAGCACGCTTCGAATGCCGGGATGCTTTCGCAGATACTTGACCATTTCGGTGAAGTTGGTCCGGCCAGAGGTCTTGGCCGTCTCGACGTCGATAAACTCCTGCACGATGTCGAACCGCTGTTGCAGGGCGTAGTCGCGCAGGAGCTTGCATTGCGCCGGGATGGAAAACCCTTCCTTCTCCTGCTCCTTGGAGGAGACGCGCGCGTAAAGCAGCGCCTTTAGAAGGCCTGCTCGCTCGGCGGTCCGTACATGTCGTTGGTTCATCTTGGGGCCCTCGTTCATCGCTCGATCGCACCGAAGGCCTTTAGGTGAGCACGAAGCGTCAACTATTTGGCCCGGTCAATCCGCTCCCATTCGGCGAGGACGCGGAAGAATTCGCCGAGATTGTCAACGATTTCCCGGGCACTTTCCGCTGACAGGGGTCGTCCCATGCGAGCCTCGAACAAGCGGGCTGTTCGTTCCAGGAATGCTTCGTCGACGGCGCGATGGAATGAAAATAGATCGGTCTCGGCGTCGCGTCTAGCGCCGCGTTTTGCAGCACGCCGTGCCGCCTTCACCGTTTGTGTCCCGAGCATATCTCCATCGGGACAAGGATGGCCTAGATCGCCTCAGCGCCGAATGGCCGTTGTGTGCGCTTGTGTATCCTTTTCTACTTTGTTTCAATCCCAGCGGCCGGTTGCTGACCAAAATGGAGATCAGCGGTGCGCTTTTCGAGACCGATCAAATCGGCCGCGATTGCTTGATATCGCCGACAGTCCGCCTGAACGATGGATCGATCAGGTCGCTCAAGCGGCACACTCCCGGTGATTTCCTTCAAGTCATGCAGGATCGACTCGATATGTGGCCAGGGAAAATCTGTTGGGTCGTCGATGTCGCGATCTGCGCCCACGATTATCTCCAGCTTGGCGACAACGCCGAGAAGTGAGTGTGCGGGCGTACGCGGAAGTCTATCCTGAATCTTCAAAGCCACTGTCGCAGCCTCGACTTCCGCTTGGCAGGCGATCGAGTAGCCAACCTTCGCATCCGTCGCCGCCGGACAGGCTGCGCCGAGAACGCGCGTTTCCAGGCGTTGCTGAACTCGGCAGAGGACTTGCGAGACATGCTGCGCCCGCAACCAATCTCTTAGCAGCGCAAGCGCCGGATCTGCTTCCTCGGAACGAGCATATCTTTTTGTAGCCTGCTCGCCACCTCCCCCGAGCGTGACGGAAGACAAAGTCATGCTATTGTCGGAATCAGCCATGATCCGAGCTCCACAACAGCTTGCACGTGGCCAGGCCGGATCGGTGTTGCATCACCTATCCGGCCGCCCAATTGAAATCGAGACTACACAAAGTGCAGCATATGATCAATCGAAATCACTATATTATGGTGATTTTATGAACCCGGTGCAGTGTCGCATGGCACGAGCTGCATTGGGCTGGGGCGTTTTAGAGCTTGCTAAGGAGGCCGGAGTCTCAACTCAAACGGTTGTGCGATTCGAACGAGGCGAGACGTTGAAACAGTCCACAACAGTTCAGCTTAAAGCAACGTTCGAAGCAGCCGGAATAGAGTTCATTGCAGAGAATGGCGGTGGCCCTGGTGTGCGCTTGGCACGCGGTATTGCAAACACCTAGCCGAAGGCGGCACCTGCGGGCGGCATTACGGATTATCTGTTCCAGATCAATGTCAGCAATGCGCCTCATCACGGCCGTTCGCATGTGGCACGCAAGCTACAGAAGCGGCCAGTCTGCTTTTCGATGAGGGCGTGTCCGAAACGGGATGGAAAGTGGTCGCGCTGATAGTCAGTGGCCAACGGCTGCCAAGCCCAGTCGCGTGATAAGAACACCACGTTACCCAATGCGGGCTCTCCCCTGTAGCTAGTTAGTGCGCGGCAATATCGGACCGCGTTACTAGAACAGGTCATCGTCACTAGACTCGACCGGCTTTCGCCTCAGTGGCTCAGGCTTCATGGTTCGGGCTTCTTCGCCAGAAATTCATGGAGCGCTTTCAGCTTGGCGAACAGTTCGTCGAACGTGATGACAATCACGTCGCGTAGGTTATTGCGGTAAAGCTCGAGGCTCTTCTTTTCTTCGTCTGCGGCGGGCGACTGACCTGCGATCACGATGCAGGGCACCGCATAGGTGAAGACGTCGTACGCCTTCGAGGCGATCTTCTTGCTGTTGATGTGGTTCTGCAGCTGGTGCCGCTGGTCAAGCACTTGCGTAACCGCACCGCTCAGTTCCTCGGAAGGCGCGTATACGCCACCGCGGTAGGGACGTTTCACAAGCAAAGCCGTCTTGGGCGTCTTGATCTCGATCAGTGCAAGGTTGCCGAACAGTCCGAGCCTGATGGCGTAATCAGCCAGCTTGCCGCCGCTACCATCGAATTTCGTGCCACCGACCGCGACCTGGTCGCCGAAGGCCAGCGCTGGCAGGTTGAAAGCGAGCTGCAGAATGAAAGCGTTTGCGTTGAAGAACTCCTGCCAGTGACGCTCTTGCAGACCGGTCTGGCTGAGCTTCTTATCGAAAATCTCAATCAGCTCCTCGAGCGACACGAGCTCGATTTCACGACGTAGCTCGAACAGCTCCCCCGCCCCTTTCTCTGCCAACGTCCTGACCGACTTCTTGACCGTGCGAGCTGCGGCCTTGGCTTCGGCCTCCGGCGATCGAGACTGCCGATGAGCGTCTCAGCAAGGATGTCGGCGACTGGCCGACGGGTACCGTCGCCGATCGGAAGCTCGAAGTCTGGATCAAGCATCATGTTGAGATTGGCGTCGAGGTACTCGCGCTTCGCGCTGTTTGCCAGGTCGATGGATCGCTTGTGCGTACGGTTGATATCGCGACGAAATTTGTCGAACATCGAGTACGACATCGTAAGCACGTCGCCCTTGCGGGATACCCCTTTGTCGTCCGAGATTCGCAGCGTAGTAACGCCGCTCTGGCGCTCTGCCGCCTCCGCGATGAATCGCATGTCGTAAGCCAAGCCGAAGCCGGCCAAGGGCTCCCTGATAATGCCTGCTGGCAACTCCTCAAAGTAAAGGTAGTCATCGTCCTTGATCGCGCCCGGTGAGTCGACGTCTTCGAGAATGATGGTCTCTAGATGGAGGTATTTGGGTTCGAGGAAGTAGGCCCCGAAGGTTGTGCTGATCGGATAGGTGGTGAGGGTGCGGGTCGAGGCCTTGTATCGAGCAAGAATGATCGGCTCTGTCGGCGCCTCGAAGTCGGGGGTGGCTTTCGCCGCCGCTTTCAGTGCTTCCGGTTTGATTTGGAGCTCGATCTCATAATCACCGAACTTTTTCCGATGATAGGCGACACGAAGGCCTTCGTCCGCGCGATCGGGCATCAACTTCAGGATTATCGGCTTCTCACTCATGACGCTTCTTTCGGCTTGTCGCGCAGTGGCAGCGCACGCCCAGGATGGCGCATTTGCCACGTCTCGATGATGAAGAGCGCGATCGCGGACGCGGAATGGATAGCAAGCTTGGCTATGCGGGCATCGATACGTCGGAAGCCTTTCTCTTTGCCATGGGCGCCGCCGACGTGAGTGCGGAGTGAGCCGATGCTTTGCACCGAAGTAACCAAACCGGAGAGCACCGCCTTCACGTCGTTGACGATTTCGGGCGCCAAACCTTCTTTCATCGGATCTAGACCAAGCGGATCGCGTACTGCGCGATAGAGCGAGCTGATGTCCTGTTTGGCAGGGAAGTCGAGCTCCAGCTCGACAAGGATAGAGCGGCAGACGCTCTCGACGACTGCGCAAGCCGATGTAACTGCCAACTCGGGGTCTGCGGCGGCCGCTCGAAGCGCACGATCTAGGTCCCGGCTGACCGTATCGAAGTCGATGCCGACGGCCATTGCGGAAAGCTCATTGGTAACCGGGGCAGTTTCCACAATTTCGACCAGGCGCATTGTGCGCCCGGCCGGCTCTAACTTGAGTCCGTCGTAGAACAAGTGCTTGTTGAGGTACTCGATAACAGCGGTGTGTCGCTCAGGCTCCTTGATGAAGTCGCGCGGGTCTGCCGCGCTCTCGATGATCCGTTTGAGCAGTTCGCCGTTGCCTGTGTCGATGAACACTGCGCCATGGATGGCCGTCTTGGTGGCAGGTAAACGGCTCTCACCTTTGATGTCGAAGGGTACCCCAAAGCCCTTGAACCAAGCCTCCAACCGCCACCCCTGCCGGTAAAGGCCAATTGCCGGCTCGTAGCCGCCGGCCGAGCCGCCCGAGATAATCTCGGCTAAGGCATCGACCGACTGATCTGACAAATCGATTCGCATGCGCCAATGTTACAGTAGATTAATCAGCGTAACTTCCTGAGGATGGGTTTTTCAGGAGCTTGAGACTCTCCGGCAGGCGGCGGCTTTCTCCCTTGCGTCAACTGTTAGCTGCCGGACCGCTTCCGCCCAAAGCTGCCTGCCTGAAAAGGGCTCTGTTTCGGATTTTCACACGCAGATGCACAAACCATAAGATAGGTCGTCTTTCCTGTCTTGGGCGACACCACGATGGATGAAACAAACCGGCATAGTTACAGAGGGAGGAAGATGTATCCCTCGGTCTTGCAGCGCCTACTGGTTTTTTGTCTCTCTCGCAGTCTTAACATCATTTAAGCCCTTCAGGGCCTTCGTGGCCCCCGGTTCCAGCGGCGGCGCGGAAAACCTGCTCGGCGTCAGCGAAACGACGCAGCTTCAGGTATGCGTAGTGACTTAGTCACGGCTGGCATCATGGTGACGCCGCTTTGTCGCGTCACGTGGGGCGACGCTTCGTATCGAGAAAGTTATTGACGTCTTAGAAATGTGCTCCGCCATCTTGGTAGGTCATGGTCATAACGAGGCAGGAACCGAAGCGACACCGGCCATCGAAAGCCGCGGCGGCGTATGGCCCGACCGCTTCAGCCCAGTTTGGGCGCCCTCTTCTTTCGATTGTCGGTGATGAATTCCTCGGCCGCCACATAGTAGTCCCAGGCCTTCTGCGGATCGGTCTCGAGCAGTCGCAGGAAAGACCTTGCGCATGATGCCTGAGCGCCTGCGGTCGAGGTCATGTCTTCAATTCTTCTTCTCGCGATTTCGAGACGTTCCCCATTGGCGCTCGTCTTCATTATCTCCACGGCATCGAAGAGGGCATAGATTGTTCGAAAGCGATCCTCCCATAGCTCCTCGCGCTGATTGAGCGCGAAGAAATCGATGGTGATCCTGCCGCGACGATGTGCATGGCTATCCGCGTCTTGCTTGGGCAACGCGACCAGGCCTGCGAAGGTGATCAGCGACTCGGGATCTTCATCCGTTTCCCCTAAAGGGAAAACGAGGTAGGGCCGCTCGATAGCGTTGAGTTCGGCCGCAGTGCTGGCTGCTGCGCCTCTTGCGCCAGCGATAGGGAAGTAGTTTGACTTCCTTGCCGTGTTGCAGGCCTTGCAGGCAGCAGCGTAGTTAGAAAGATCGTACGCGAGCCAATAGTAGCCGCTACCGGTACCTCCGGTACTAAACGCGTAGGAGGGTTTCTTGGCCTTATTGGGCCAAGCCTTTACTTTATTCTTGGGCCTGAAATGTTCGACGTCCTGAGTTGCCTTGCCAGCGAACTCTCCCCCGAGCGGGAACTCGCAGAAAGCGCACTTGTTGGACTGGAAGCGCATGAAGATTGCCTTGATGTCGCTCCAGGAAGGCGCGCCCTTACTAAAGGCGCCGGCTGCGACGATCGCGGCGGTTCGAGTCTCGGCATTCGAGCGCCAGGTGGGCTTTTCGGCGTCGACCATGGCGCTGACTTTCTCCAGTGTCGCATCGGCGTAGCGGATCATTCACTCCCCCGCCATTGAAGAGGGCTTCAGCCAACTCGGCATCTCGCGCTGTTCGTCAGATCGAGCTGCCTCCGTCGCGCCGCTGCCTCGCGCCGCCTTGCGCATGAAGTCGAGCGCAGCCTCCCTGTCGCCATCCGTCGCCGCCTCCGCGAGCTTGTCCAGCTGAGCTCGAAATTCCGGGGCGCGAGTCGAGTTGAGGCCGAATATGTCGGACCTTAGGATCTGATCCGCGGTCTTCCCGTAGATCTCCTCATCCGGTCGCGCCATCCTCGCCGTTCCGTTGGCGCCCGTCTCAACATGGATGATGTTGGCGCGCTCGAGGGATCCAACCACCAATGGGCTATGCGATGTGAAAATGAACTGCAGATTTGGGAGAGCGAGAGCGAGCACCGGAATCATCGTCTGCTGCCATTCCGGGTGAATGTGCAGATCGATCTCGTCGACCAGCACGACGCCCTGATTGTCCACCAGCCGTTTGCCGCTCGGGCAACCCATGCACACGTGATACAAAAGGTCGCCAATCCACCCGATGAAGGCCTTGAACCCGTCCGACATGGCGCTGAAGGGAACGAGGTTCCGTCCAACCTTGAACAGATACTCGCCGCGCTCGATTCGGCCCGTGAACTTGATGTGCTTCAACGAGAGCTTGTTGATGAGCGTCACGACCTGCTTATAGCGCCCCGGGTTCTTTGATTGCCATTCCGGGAGCCAGCTCGAGAGGGGGCGCAACGTGAAGTGGTCCTCGAAGAGCGAGGCTATGCGCTCGTATCGGAGCACTCGAGTGCGCGATCGAAGCGCCTCATCGACTTGAGCGTTAGTCTCCACTCTGCGAGTGGCTCCATATCCCACCATCAGGAAGGCTGGCGACTGGTCCTTGAACATGCCTTCCCACAATGGGTCCGGATGCTGAACCGCTTTCAGGACCTCAAGGTCGCCCCGGCGCTCAACGGTCGCCCCAATTTCCCGGATGACCTCCGTCCGCTTCTTGGGAGCGTCCACAATATCCTGCGGATGCACCACGATCTCCGCATCAATAGAGGCAGTCTTGGGCGCATCACCCGACGCTACGCGACGTATCAAGGCATAGGGTCGGAAGCCCGAGGATTCGGATACGACTGGAGACATTGCCGCCAACGCGATCGCGTCGAGCATGGTGCTCTTGCCTGCGCCGTTGATCCCCAGCAGCACGTTCACGTTTGGCAGCTTGGGCGGCCAGTTGGGAAAGCCCTTTTGAAACGGACCGTCGCACGCTCGACCAGGATAAACGAGATCGAGTCTCCCTTTGGCGACCGATCGTAAGTTCGACACTTTCAAGCTTCTGACATACATCTCGCGACATCTCCAACGTGGATGGGACCATATCACGGAAAGGCGGAAGGGAGTGGGTTCGCTGTCTGCATGCTCGAGGGCGGAGCGATCGCTCCCCGGACCAATTCTCCAAACCGTAGTCTATCATGAGTGCCTCAACGAAGCCGCCTGCGCCTTAGGCGAACCTAGCTCCGCTGCGCGCATCGAAAAGGTCGTTTAAGTTCGTACTCAAGTCGCTCGACGAAGGAGCAGCTGATGCAGGCAGTCGCAGCGGATTTCGGAGCTGGTCTAAATCGCCGTGTCGCCTTTCGTTCAAGAACGGCCTCGTCACTTGGGGAACAACCATGTGCTGTCGTTTCCGTCCTGCTTGAACGCGTTGGGCGAGCACGGGCACTGTCAGGGCGCAGCGGGTCTAGGCGGCGCGCCGTTGCCTGGAAAACAGACATTTACTGGCCGGTAGCTGGCCAAGCGATTGTGCCGGTCCTCTACCGAAGGGTGGATATGGAGGTCGTCGGGCAATCTGCGAGGCTCGGCCCATGGCAAATACAAACAGAAGAGGGAGCGCCGTTTCCATTCCCGCCATTTCACGCTTTTGGGCAGGAGTTCAAGAATCCACCACCCCCAAGTCAGCGAATTGTGCAGCTCGGCTGTGGCGTCGGGCGCGACATAGGCATGTTTGCCGCCAGCCAAGACCTTGCCGTCGACAAGGTGGTCATACATTGCAACATCTATCTGCAAGCCTTGGGCGGCTGCCTCGCTGGTAAGCCAGGCCAACGGGAATTTGGAAAGCCCGCTTTCGGACTCGGGGTAGCCTCCCCCGATGTCGGAATGCACGCCCGCAAATGCCATCTGCATAGTGTCCTGTGGAACGTCGCTCGGTGGATTGGCGAAGGGGACCGGCACGTAGTTTTGTCCTGGTTCCCACCGGTTCAGCCGGAACATGCGTCGCCGCTCGTCGATCGCGACGGCCTGCCGGAAGCACCGCACGCTCGGGTTCTTGCGCGTGAACGGCAGTGTGCGCAGACTGGGCAGATAGAAACGGTCCCTGCGCGGCACAATCATCGAGGCCACAGTGTCCCACACGCCGAGGAAATGGATCGTGGCGCGCCGCGTGCCCATGATCCGTCCGAAGTCCCATGCAAGGTGAAGATTGTTCTGTTCGCTGGCCCGCTTGTATGCGGTTAAGGCATAGGTTGCGACGTTGAGCTGCTCGGGTCTGAGGAGACCCGCCATGTGGATCAATCCTGCCAGAGCACGCACCGTGTAGGAGCCGCGGCTGAACCCGAACAGGAAAAGCTTGTCACCGTCCTCATAGCGCTGACACACAAACCGGTACGCATCCATGATGTTGTCGTCCAGACCATAGCCCGTCGCCAGGCCGAAAATCCCTTTGGCGTTCTGGAGGACGTTGTTCCATTCGCTGCTGAGGCCAATCGTGCCGACACCTGGATTGTAGTAGACGATCTGCTCCTCGTTTTTTTGCGCAATCCGAAACAGCTTGAGAACATTGGACAGGTCACCTTCGACCTCGTTGCCGGTGCCGTCGCAGCAAATGACGATGTTCTTTTTCATCCAAAGACCTCGATTGCTTCATGCCGAATTTGGGCAAGGCGTCAGCCAAACAAATTTCAATAAACAGCACCGGCCACGGCCGCCGAAAAGCCCTGGCTTTTACGAGCGTCCAGTGGAGGGGGATTGCCCTTCGCTGCATGACCAGGCAGTTATCGGAGGTTCAAACCCCGTCCGCGCTTGCGTCATTTACGGTTGTTCCTGGCGCGGTCGGAGTCCTTCGGATTGCAAAAGGCTTCGGACGAATTCCAGAACTGTCTTACGAGGTGGGGACATGCTGAAAAGAAGCCTTCAGCGGATGATGATGGCCGATTGAATTTGCCCGAGGTTCAGCTGGTTTAGGATATCCTTGAGCCGCTGATTATCGGCCGGTGAAGCTTTCCCTCCTTTCTTGGGCGGTTTTCCTGGCGCAAAGCCAAAGGTTATCTTGTCCGTGTTGATGCGTTGGAGCATCGCGAGAGACCCCGGGCCTTCAAAATGGGTGAGCTTCCAGCTCGGACCGGTCGCGTTGACATTCTTGGTGATGACGAAGTTGACGAACCCTCCAAACTCACCGGCAGCGCCTTTAAGCTCGGATGGTTGACGATTGGATGACGCCAGGGCGAGGGCGACAGACTGCTTTATGCCTAGGTCGCCGGCGAGCGTTCCCACGTCGTTCGGGCAATCTTCCATCGTGTTCTTGCCGGTGGTTGCTTTAACTTTTTCGGCCTCTTGCCACAGTTCGTACTGCTCGTGGAGATCGAAATAGAGGTTTTCTGTAAAATGCTGTGTCCGCGAATTGCCAACCTTAAACCCCGCGTGAAACGCAAATGTCGGATCGACCGGAAAATTCATTTGTGGGTTCAATTCGCCGCTATCGCTGACGTCCAGTTCCAGCTGGATACCGACATCATAGTTGCTGTCGAGAAGGTCTTCCTGAGAATCGGCGCCGTCTTTCACAAGTTCGGTCAGCTCGCAGCTGAGGCGCTTGATGACATCGGTGATTTTTGGATAGCCGTAGTCCGTTCCCACATCGAATTTAGGGGTGGCACAGCCAGAAAGAACAATCGGAATTGCAAGAAGCATTCTCGCAGCCTGTCTCATGTTGTCGCCCCGGCTCACGTGCAGGCATCGTGAATGCAGGTCTCGTTTACGCCGACTTTGGCGTAATAGGACGCATCGACATGCGTCTTCAGGTACCGGTCGAGCTTCTCGCAATCCAAGGCTGGCATGGCGCAGCAGACCGTCTTCGTGCCTGGTTCACGGTGGATGGTACAGGCGTGTTTCCCGGTTCCGGCAAGTTCGCTAAGAGCTGCGGTAACGTTCGAGATATTTTCACTGGGAATGACGGCAAGCGCTTCTTTGGCAAATTTGCTGATGAGTGCTTTAGCCTTACGCCTACTGAGAACTGGAGCCATTGTACCGTCCCCCTTTGGTCCGAGGTTAAAGATCCTCTGGTCTGTCAGGGCTCCATTGTTGGGCTGATTCTTCCTGGATTTTCTTGGGCTGCAAAAAGAGTGCACAAGTTTATTTTATCGTGCCGTTGATCTTTTCTTCCGCCTCCTCCCCCGGTCCCTATTGCCTCGATCGAGTGAATAGTACCGCCCGTCGCAAAAACTCCTGAGCTATCCTTTCACGCCTGAAGCGGCTCCTTTGAACCGGAACTGTTTCTGGGTCAGTGCAGCGTGCGCCGACAACCGGCACCCTCCCCTTGGCTCCCCGTAAAAGAGTTTAGCCTCCAGCTATAATTCTCTTGGTGGGGTACTTCTCATGGCGAGGCTGCCTTTCTCCAAGAAAACCACCCCCCGATTCATCTGCTCTTTCGCTGAACGAGCTGACTGAACTTCACGACCACGTCGGCAAACAGCTGGTCGACCGGAAGGAAGCCCGCATTCAGGAATTGCAGGCGGAGCTTGACCAACTGACTGCCAGCAGTGACGGAAGCCACGGGGCCGGAAATAGCCGGAGGAAAGCGAAGGGTGGAATTGACACTGTGGGTATCAAACGGACGCACCGCGCGTCCGCAACGGAAAGACTGTCTTGAACGGCAATCGTGTCGGCAATGGCAAACTCGCCCTCGATGTCGGTAAGTCCCCCGCCAAGTCGAAGGTCACGCACCGCGGCCCGAATGGCGAGACCTGGACGTCTCGTGGCGCCAAGCCTCGGTGGCTCGTGGCCTTGATCGCTGAAGGTAAAAGCGCCGACGATTTCAAGGTCTCAGGCTAGTGGCTGATGCAGATGTACCGGTGCTGACGGAGATTGATCCTACCACGCGCGACCAGTTAAAAGCCGCAATCTCCAGCCTTGTGGCAGAGCAGTGTGACAAGAAGGCCGAGATAAGCGTTCAAACCCTGTCGAACGGTCTGATTACGATCGGCATGCACTTTAGCCTCGACATCAGAATCCAAATTGGTTGAGGCTGTCGTTCTGTAATGCCGTGAACCACGGTGGCGGTTGTCAGTAGCGTCACCAGTTGCATGATCAATTTCATGGCGTCATCCATCAACCGCCTTGCCGCAGAGGATTGCGGGCGCCCGCGCAATATTCTTTTCGGACGCCTCCATCGCCGACTGGTGTTGCGTTGGTGGCCGCCCGTTATCAACACGTTCGGGTTTCTTGTGAAGGCAGCGGCAGTCTGACACCCACCCTGCTGGCATCAACTCAAAGCAATCGTTCTTTTTTTCGGGACAATCATGGCGTGACAGGGTTCTGGCTGTCCCGTGACCTCACGGCACCCATTCGGTGACCGGCCATCGTACTGCGGGGAAATGACAGCAAGCGCATCGTTCGCTTTGCTCTCCTCTCGTCCAGTGTCCCGCAGGTCTGCGGCAGCCTCAGCGGCTGTCTCCGATCTTCCACGGGTTCGAAAGTATTTCTCTACGTTATATGATGAGTAGTTTTAAAAGATAATGTACAGGGCGATATAACAGAAATCAATATTGTATAGAAGTCGCATGAGAAGATATATACTAAAAAGATAAATGTAAAAATAGGGCTGGAAATCCGCCAGGGTATCTGCTATCGTAGGGAATGAACCAGGAGGCGGCGATGGGCGCGGAAATCAGGATTGAACAGAAAGCAAGCAGCGAAAGCGTTTCCGGAGCCGATGTGGCGCTTGGGAGCATTGCGCTTGCCCGGGTGATTGCCGAAGTGCGATCTGGCGAGAGCTCGCCTGTGACGCTCGCCGGCTCGTACAACCGAACCTACAATCGGCACAATCGGTGACGTCGCAGCACGTTGGCAGCCGCCAGCTGGATACGGTTCTTCTTAAGGTAGCCAGCAGGTGCAATCTCGATTGCAGCTATTGCTACATTTATCACATGGGCGACGAGGCTTGGCGTTCCCAGCCCAAGCAGATGTCGGATGCCGTTATCCAGATGGTCGCACAGCGGCTTTCGGATCAGTTAGCGTTGCAGGCCGTTCCTTTCAGTGTCGTGCTTCATGGCGGCGAGCCGCTGTTGCTCGGTGCCACCCGGCTCGAGCACTTCTGCGCAACTCTACGAGGTGTTCTGCCACATCCGTGCGGCATTCACATCCAGACCAACGGCGCTCTGATCAGCGATCGGATAATCGATGTGCTTGTGCGTTACGATGTTGGCGTATCGGTCAGTATCGACGGACCCCAGGCTGTGCATGACCGGTTCCGTCTCGACCATCGCGGTAAAGGGTCGTTCGCTCGCGTGCGAGCCGGTGTCGAGCGTCTCATGGCAAGGGAGGACTCCAGAGCGTTGTTGGCAGGAGTGCTTGCCGTCATCGATCCCGATAGCAATCCGGCCGAGGTCTACGCCGCTCTAAAACAAACGGGCGCAATGAGCTTCGACGTACTGCCGCGCGACGGCAATTGGGACAAACTCCCATTCGGCAAGCGTTCCGCCAAGACGATAGAGTATGGCATTTGGCTGGAGGGTCTCTTGGACGTTTATCTGGCCGACCCCCATCCTCCCACCATCCGTCTGCTCGATGATATCCTTCGCCTCCTGCTCGGTGGGCGATCGATGAAGGAGGGTGTGGGAACCGCGGATTACGGCATCTTGGTGATCGAACCAGATGGCACGATTGAAAAGAACGATACTCTGAAGGTTGCCGGCGCAGGCGCCGACCGCTTCGATCAGCGCTGGTCAGTTTTCGATCATAGCTTCAACGATGTCTTTGGGAGCGACGAGTTCAGTGCCTATTATCACCAGCAGCGACCTATATCAGCGATCTGCGCAAGTTGCCCCGATCTTGCAGTGTGCGGAGGCGGAATGGTAGCGCATCGTTGGAGCGCGGAGCGCGGTTATGACAACCCCTCAATTTTCTGCGCCGATCAACGGCATCTTATTGCGCGCATGCGCCGCGTGGTCGAAGCCGCCGAACGTCAAGAACTTTGAGGAACTGAACAATGCGCCGTGACCCGATCGCGCCACCTGAACAAAAGCCGCCGGAGATTGACCTCGCACTGGTCGATAGTGTTGCACTCCAGCGTCTTATCGCCGAAGTTCGCCAGAAAGATCTCGAAGGTCCGCTGGATGTGACGCTCTACAACCGCACCTATCACAGGCATAACCGCTGAGCTGATCATGACAACTTTTCGCTGGGCCGATCCGCATGCGCCTATGACCCCAGGTCAGCCTGTGGAGAAGCCCTTTCGCTATTTCGTGGCCGAGCGCTGCTGCACGCCGGACATCGAGGCGGCGCTGCTGGACTGGTTCGAAACCACCGCGCCATGGAAGTTGGTCGAAACCGACTTTTATGAGCAGTTCGAATTTGACATGCGTGATGCCGACATTCCTGCGGCAATCGCCGTCCTTATCGCCCCTGCGACGCTCGACACGCTGCGTCAAAAGATAGAAGACGCGCTTGACACAAGGCTCAGTCCCGACGTCCAACTGGTTGCGCATAGGCTGGATCCTGGACAGCGTATCGCCATTCACAATGACTTACGCGAGGGGGGCGAGACGCATCGGTTCACGGTCCAACTCAATCGTGGTCTTTCCGATGAAGACGGTGGCTTTTTCATGCTTTTCAACAGTGACGATGCCAACGACGTTCACCGTATACTGCGGCCCATCTCTGGCACTGCGATCGGGTTCGCCATCTCGTCAAACTCGCACCATGCCGTATCGCGCGTCCACGGTGGGGTGCGTTTCACGCTCGTTTACTCTTTCTATGCCGCTAAAAACTGACATTGCAGTGGACCTCGTCCGTCGCCTGCATAGCAACGAGCCCTGTTGGTTTCCGGGCCTTGCAGAAACACTGGTCGCCAGGTTTTGGGCAGACATGCCTGGCCAAAATAGGTCTGGCTACACCACGGCGAGGTGGATCGGTGCAGTCAGTCTCGCGCTGGTGCCCGTGCCTGCCCAACCGCAAATGGTCGTTGAACAGTTGCCCGCACCATTCACCGAGAAATTCGACGACGGGGATTTCTCCGCGACTGCGCCTGAGGCGGCGCGTGCAATTTCCGGGGCCCTTAAGTGCTTGGCTTTCGGGCAGGCCTCCGATGCCGTAACCAGTCTGATCCGATCGGTCCACACCATCCTGCCCTGCGCGCCGGGATATGACTGCAGTCACTCCGAACCAACGGTCCCATTTTCGGTGTTCGTTTCAGTACCCCTGGGAGAGCGCCACACCATGTTGCGTCTCGCGGAATCGCTCCTGCATGAAGCAATGCATCTTCAACTTACTCTTATCGAGCAATGCGAGCCGATTGTTGCCGAACAGGCCGCCCATGGCTATTCGCCCTGGCAGCAACGCCAGCGCCCGGTACAAGGCCTCGTTCACGGTCTCTATGTGTTCACGGCTATAAGTGAGTGGCTGTCGATCATAGGCGCCAACCCCGAGCAGTCCAGCGAAGATCGAGCGTATGCAGACAGGCGCTTGCGCGAGATTGGCGAGGAGATCGACCAAGTTTCTGAACTTGCTGCCTCCCCCGGGCTCACTGATTTTGGACGTAGGCTCGTCCGCTCCCTGCTCGATCGGTCAGGGCCTGACCCACAGCGCTCTGTTCTGGTGAGTTAGGCAGCGAGTTGGGTCTAGGTAGGCAAATACGTCTTGCCCGCAGCGCATGCGGTTAGGTGATCAGCGGCAGCTGCGCTGAATTTCGCATTCGGCAGGACCGCTGCGGCAAGCTGTGCCCGAACTCTCGCCACGAAATCGACGGCGTCGGGCCGCACGTCGTTCTCAAGAAGCACCACACTCTCATACAGAACACTCAATGTTTCCAGATACAACAGACGATCGCGCCCCAGCGTGGTTCGGTCGAGCGCCAGCAATTCAATGGTGATGGTCCCTTGTGGTGTCAGTCCAATGGGTGCTTCGCCGCGGAAGACGATGTGCTGGCGTGGATCGGCTTCGCCATAGGGATCAATCAGCAGCGGCTCCTCTTTGGTGAGGTCGTCGTGGTGACTTCGCGCCCGAGCTCCCTCAACTGCAAGGGGAAAACGATCTCGCTTCCGATATTCGTTGCAGTCGGGACATGCGTAGGAAAGGTTGTTCCATGCATATCCAACCCAATAATAACCGGGGTAGATTTTTCCACCACCAGTATCAATTGCTCCCTTGGGCCGGTAGTGCTCGACGTCACCGGCTACATTAGCGTCAAAGATTGCTTCGCAGAAGCCGCACTTGTCGTGCTGATCAGCCTTCAGGCGCCGCTTTACGACGTCGGTGCCATAGATTCCGTTCGAGATATCGAATTTCGCGACGCCTTTGGTGTAGGCTGTCGGGTCGGCGTCATAGGCGTCACAATTATCGGTATTGGCACGAACGCCGCGTTTGAGCGACGAGGGCACGGTCGTGGACTTTGTGTAACCAATCATTTCGGCCGTGTCGCAAGCAGATGGGCCGCTTCACGGATCAGTTCGGCCGCCTTCAGGTCATCTGGATCGAGTTCACTTGGGATAGCCGCGACCAGGATATTCGCCTCATTGAGCCGCGCCTTCTCAGTTGCGTTAAGCCGTTTCTTGCCGAGCAATGCGCGCCGTGTCTGGAACGCTTCGACGATCTCTGGCGAATAGGGATCGAGGTCGTGAAGCAGGCTGACGCTGACCTGATCGAGCCGCCAACTGCTTACTGTTTTTGGATCATTGTCGATGCTCGCATGATCACCATCGCGCTTAACCACGGCTATATTGGTGTCGAGGTATGTTTGGGCGAGCACAGGACTGTGTGTGGTGACAATGAACTGGACTCGCGGAAACACCTTTGACAGATCGCGGCGAATGCGCCGTTGCCATTTCGGATGAAGGTGCAGATCGAGCTCGTCGATCAATACGATAGCTGGCTCGCGTAACGGATCTTCAGAGGTGGTGTGGTGTTGAGCCATGCGCCACGCCAGATCAACGGTCCAGGCAAACATAGTCTGATACCCGACACTGAGTGACTGAAGCGGAACTTCACCGGAGTAGGTTTCGATCCATACACCCGATGGTTTGTCGGGCTGGCTCGGCGATGGCGGGCCGTAAACGTGAATGCGCTTGGGATCCCCAATCTCGGGCAGGATTTCCGCAAGCGCAGACTTGATGTTGACGTAGAGGGCCTTCGACTGCTTGTCCTTGCGCAAGGTGAGATGGTCGAGATTCTCCAAAACTTGCACTGCATCCGCAAGTTCGATCTCGGGATTGAACAGCGAGGCTGCGGGATCATCATGATCCGCAACCACCTCGCTGCGCCGGTAAGGCGGATGGCGAGCCGCGCTATATGCAACCAGCAACGGGGCTACAACGTCACGCCGCTTGACATTCGTGAATTCGAATTCACTCAAGTCTCTCTGCTTGGTTCGAAACGTGGCGCCTGTCGTAACCGGCTTGCTGTGATTTTTCGGCAGCTCACTGGAACGCAACTCCCGACCAACCGAGAACTCGGCCTCAAGTTCCACCTGCAGCTCGTCACCAATTCGCGCCAGCTCGACCAGCAGATTGTCATCGTAAATTGGCAGAGCCGGTTCGACGCGATCCGGAGGACGTGCGTCGGTCTTTCCGCTCTGTTCCACATTCAAAATCGGCCGCATCAATGCAAGGCACTGTAGCAAGGTGGTCTTGCCCAGCCCGTTCTCACCTAGGATCAGCGTCCAGGGCGCCGGCCTTCCGTCGAGGCGCAGATCGAGCACCGTTCCTGGGGTGAAGGCCTTGACGTTGGAAAGCCGCAGCTCGCAGTAGTAGACGAAATTTGCGTCGTTGGCGCTCATTTGCCCTCGCCCTTTTTTAAACGATGCCATAGCATGCAGCGGCACCGATTCGTGGCCCTTTTGAAAAAGAGGCATTTAGACGAGGCGGATGCTCAGCACTTCCAGGCCTTTCTTGCCCTGCCCGCATTCCACCAACACCATTTGCCCCTCCAATAGCTCGCTGATCCCTGAGCGTGTAAGGGCAGTGGCGTGGACGAAGGCATCCTTCTCACCTTTGTTGGGGGCGATAAAGCCGAAGCCCTTTTGGGGATCATACCACTTGACCGTGCCCTCGCACTCCACCCGCGCGTCCGTTCCGGCAATGACCCCTTCAGCGAGGCGCACCTGCGAGGGAGTTTTTGCGATCTGGCTGCTGATCTCCCGGACTTTCGTCACCTGGTGTCCTCTCGGTCTTTCCTCAATCGTGACCTTGAGGCGAGTCCCCTCGCAAACATCGCGAGTGCCGCTTGCCTCCAGCACCCGAACGGGCAGATAAGCCTCAGTGCCGTCCAGCAGTTTCACGAAGCCAAAACCCTTGCCGGCGTTGAACCACATCACCTCGGCATTGACCGCGTCCGCGGTTACCGCTGAAGGCCGCTGAAAGTAGCTCGGCTCGGAAGTATGCTCCGGAAATGAAACCGGGCCATCGTCATGACGCCGCCGGCGCGGCTCGCGATGGTCTCTATATTTGCCCATGATTGTCTCGACCAGTATGGAGGAAGCGCTGCGCTTCCACGACGATAATCTCCATCGGGGGACGCCGGCAAGGCGAGGACCACCCAGCTGAAGTCTCTGCGAGGTACGCACATCCTCGAGGCTGGCGACCGTAAATGGATTTCAGCAGAATGTCAGCCGCCAAAACGCAAACTCTTGTTGTTGATAATGGCCATGACCGCTGGAAATAGAACCAGGATGGCATGGTCGCGAACCCTCATATGCGCCCGCATCGTGTTCGGGCGGTATCAATCCCGGAAACGATATCGTCCGCGACATTTCCGCGATCGCTGCCGTGGCGACAGAAAAATACGAGCGATGCGATAGCGAGGAGCGCTTGCTTCACCATCCAGATCAGACTTAACGGGTTCAGGACTCCTTGCGACGAACCCTAGAACGGCTCGTAGCGCAGCGGCATATTGAGAGTGATTTCAGCCGCGACCGCAGGTAAGACGGCGATACCGTCGGCCAGCGCAATCGCCATTAGGTTGGCGGAGGATCCGCGCTCGAGGAGTTTGATTACAGGTTCGCCTGTAACGGTTCGACCAGAGATCCGAACGGGAACAAACTCGGCCCGGCCCTGTCTCTTTTTGCAGCTGAAACCAGCCACAGCCGAAAACCATTGTGACTGGATCTCGGCAATACCGGCCAGCCTGCGTAATGCGGGCAGGACGATCTGACGGAATGTGATCAGGGCCGCATTGGGCGTACCCGGCAACCCAGCAAAGAGCATGTCATCGATCTTCCCAACCTTTAACGGCTTGCCCGGGCGCATCGCGACCTCAACGACATCGAGACTGGCGCCCTGACGCAAGACCGCAGCTGCTATATGATCTTCTTCACCAGCCGAGACGCCCCCCGTGGTCACCAGCGCGTCACAGGATGAAACGGCGCGCGCGACGACGTCGGCAATCAGGTCCTGATTGTCTGGCACCGTGCCGAAATCGATGATATCCGCCCAGGGGCAGGCAGCGAGCAGTGATTGCAGCATGACCCGGTTCGAGTTGTAGATCTTGCCGTGTTCAAGAGACTGTCCCGGCTCCGTCAATTCCGAACCCGTGCAGAGCAAGCCGACCCGAAGCTTTTTCAGCACCACGACATCGACAGCGTCTACGGCGGCCAGCAGCGTCAGGTCCCTGCTTGATAGCGCCTTGCCTTGCTCGACAAGCACCGATCCTGGGATGACGTCCTCGCCAGCGAGACGCACGTGCCGCCCCGGTAACGGTTGCTCGAACACCGTAACCGTGTCCCCGAAGCGTTCGCATTGCTCCTGCATGACCACGGCGTCAAAGCCACGTGGCACGGGGGCGCCAGAAAAGATCCTGATCGCCATTCCCGTATCCGGGTGGACGTGAAAGCGCACGTCGCCGGCGACAACTCGCTCGGCCACCCGCAACGCCCACGGTCCGTCCCCGACAAGATCCGAGGTGCGTACAGCAAACCCATCCATGGCGGAATTATCGAACTGCGGCAGAGCGATCGTTGAGCCGATGGCGACCGCACAAAGACGGCCCAACGCGTCGGCCAGCGAGAGACGTTCCCAGAACTGCGTAGGCTGAGCGAGGGCTGCCGCCTTCGCGACCGCAACGTCGAAGGGAATAGCTTCTTTACCTCGCTCTCCCGAGTCGGCATCCAGGAAAGATGGTGTGGTGTGAAACACTATGATCGCTCCCGTCTACGCCTGTCCCAGACACGTTGGCCTGGTCGCCAGTTCGAGACACTCCTACGTAAGCAATGACGTGGTCGATGTCATGAGGACATTCTGTTTGAAGGCCGACTAGA
This sequence comes from Mesorhizobium opportunistum WSM2075, assembly GCF_000176035.2. NCBI lineage: Bacteria > Pseudomonadati > Pseudomonadota > Alphaproteobacteria > Hyphomicrobiales > Phyllobacteriaceae > Mesorhizobium > Mesorhizobium opportunistum. The sequence continues at coordinate 5,627,840 of NC_015675.1, forward strand.
TTGCCGCAGCAGTTTGCCCGCGACCGATGCCCGTCTTTGGCCGACATAACGTCGTCACGCAGGCCTACAGCCGTACAAGGCCGTTCCCATGAGATCGGCGTCTCGGCTGCCACCGTTAGCCGCGTCTAAAGCGCCGGACTGTCGACCTCTATTCCGTTCGATTCGTTGTCGTAAGGAAAAAACGACGGGTCGTGCGCCACTCAACCGGCTGGAGGTCTATGAAGGCTCGATCAGCAGTGAGGATGACGATGACGTCACCAAGCACGAGTTCGAATCTTCGTTCAAGGCTAATCTAATGCAAGTATCCGCAGACCGTTAACGGCAGGTATGGCCGCCTGCGCGACTGACTGGATCGCCAGCGTTACCCAAGGAAGTGGTCCCGCTCCGATTGAGGTGGTTGAAGAGCCACTTTGCGACGCATGGGGCAAGGTAGGATCCGATCAGGGAACTTTGGTCACGCGCTGTCCGCCTGCAATATCTCGACCGATCCAGCGTGATCACGCGATCGATCGTTTTCGACCGGAATCAATCGCCAAATACTACGCATCTCACCAGTGGCGGCTTTGCGCCTCAAATTCGGCCGTCCAAGCAGCCGTTACGCTAACCTATTAGCGGACGATGGAGGAGGTACCGAGCGATTGGTTGTCGCCAAGCCTGCGTTCGAACGCTCGGTACTCTTGGCTCGATGAAGGTATTGGGCAATGCTGGCCAACGGCACGGGCTTCGGACGGTGACGGTTCCGGCCTATTAAAGATCGCATAGGGGCTGGTGCTGCGTCACAATTCGGGCTTCACTAGCGTGAACCACAACACACAACGTGGCTCCTCGTGGTATTCGACAGTTGTCGTTGAAGATGCTCTAGCCGCGAGAGGAGCGGCCATGCAGTATCAGGACGCAGATTGTCGACGTAAAGAAGTCAAGTAGCGATTGATGTTCCGTACGAAATATTCCGACGGTGTCAAGAATGCCCGGGAAGCGCAGAAACCCGTCGCTGAGCTACCGCCTTTCGATCCGGAGCGGCTGCGAAGTAAGGGGCTGCTGGCGGGCCTCCTTTCCCGAGTACTTGAGAACCCGCGCGGCTGGCTCGCCCTCCTGCGGCGGTTCTGGCCCACGGTGGTCATCGGACGCATCGCTCTTGTCACCAAGGCGGCCGATGTGCGGGACATCCTTGAGCGGCAGGAATTCGAGACGCCGTTCGGTCGCGACATGGCCGAAATGGCCGGAGGCGTGAATTTCATTCTGGGCATGCAGGACGGCTCGGACTATCGCCGCATGAAATCCGTTATCCTCTCCGCTTTCCCGCCCGTCGAGGTAGAGGCGCGAGTACGTCCTATCGCTCGATTACACTCGCGAGCGCTCGCGCGGACCGCTATGCCGGGGTTCAACGCCATCGAACTCCTGAAGATCGTCCCGGTCCGCATCTGCCGGGATTATTTCGGCCTCGCCTTCGATAACGACGAGGAGTTCGCCGACTGGTCGATCGCGCTGAGCTCCCAATTATTTTTTAACCCGTTTGAAAAGGCCGCGACGCGCGAATTAGCGAGCGTCGCCGCGTACAGGATGCGCGACGTCATCAACCAGTCGATCGAAACGGTGCTTGCCGGCAGCAAGACCGACAAGCCGCTCGCCCGCCTGGTGGCGATCCACGAAGCTGGGAGGCTGTCCCTTGATGACATACGTTCCATCATGATGGGCATGGTGTCGAGCTTCGCGCCGACCAATCTGCTTGCCGGGGGCAACGCGCTCGACGTTGTGCTTAACCGCACCGACGCGCGTAAGGCCGTGCAGGACGCAATCGACTCAGGCAACGATGCCGCGCTCGACAAGGCCATCCTCGAGGCCATGCGCTTTAAGCCAATCTATCTCGGGCCATTACGCTATGTCGCGCGCGACGCCGTCATCGCCAGTGGCACGCGGCGGGAAAAAACTCTGCGCGCGGGAACGATCGTCATACCCTCTATCCTATCGGCGATGTTTGACAAAGACGCTGTGATCGATCCCGAGCGATTCGACACCAGCCGTCCCGGCAGAGATTACCTACTTTACGGCCACGGCTTGCACCTTTGCATAGGCGCGGAGGTCGCGCGGGTGCAAATCGCGGAGAGTTTTCGCGCGCTCTTTGCCAAGGCCGGCCTTCAACGCGCCGCAGGCTCAATTGGTCGGCTGACACGGCGTGGCACCTATCCCGAGAGGCTCTGCGTTGAGTTCGACGTGGCTGACGCCTGGAAGACGTCTCTTGATCTCAGTCAGTACGATCCTAGTATTTCTTCCCTATGTGAATTGATTATCCGCTTTCTCATCGCCAGATCATCTACGCATTCTGATCGAATAAGCCTAAGCCGACTTTGTGGTATAACAGGGAAGCGAGCGCCCGACGTAGATTTAATGACAGCCATAACTATACTTACGCAATCCAGGCAACCTGTCCTATCAGTGGCGTACTACTCGATAGACAAATATGGAAGGTTCGAAAAAGTAAATAGAAAAGATATAAATACAGAATCTTTTATAGATGATATCGATAAACAACCATTGATGTTTAAGGATACTTTCCCAATTTTTTATGCCTCGGATGAATTCAGAAAGGTAAATATCGGTGTTAAAAGAACGTAATACGAAAACTAGAGCTCAAGCAGATGATATTGAGCATCTTCGATATTCACTTCAGGATCTTCTGACGCTGATGCCCGATACGGCAAGTAGAATTCGATTTAATTACTGCTTTTCGATCAATAATGATCAACGGACGGAATGTGTCAATTGTGCCATAGAGTATGCAGGCAAAGAGTTAGCGAGGTGGGTTCAATATAAGCAGCGTCACTCCGAAGACGCACTCACAGTAGAGATTGTATCACTGTTAAGATCGATGGGGATGTCGGCAACTCATGACTCCGCTATTGGAGGGCATTGTGATATTGCAATAGAAGGTCGAGATGATTTTCTTTGGATTGGAGAGGCAAAAATAAATCGAGGCTGTGGATATTTGTACGCGGGTTTAAAGCAACTTCTCACTCGATACTCTACAGGCGCACCAGGCCAGAACACGGGAGGCATCATTGTTTATTGCTTCAACAGTCGAATTGATAGGGCGATGCAGAAATGGCGCCAATACGTCGGAAAGATGCAACCGGCGACACACATTACTCAAGCGGTATCTGATCCGTCTTGGTTTGCCAGTTCTCATCGTCACCAGCGAACAGGCCGTCCGTTCGTCGTAAGACATGTGGCGATCTCGCTGCATTTTGATCCACAGGACCGACACTAAGATATGAACTTATCGGCCGCTGAGCGTCAAATTCTGATATCCGCGCGGCCCTAATCAGCCCCTTTGCTGGGCTCAATGCGCCACTCGAAAAAATTTGTTTCCTTATCGTTGCTCCTAACTCAATCGATTGGCATGTCAGGTGCGAGTAAGCTGCTGATGCGCTGAGGTCGTCGCACCAGGGATGTGCGAGAAATCAAGATTATCCCACCGCTCCTGCCAGCCTAACGATAACTGGCCACCTTCTGCCCGACGCGAAGATATTGCCAAGCACATGACATGCTACCAGCGTAAGTTTCTGAAATACCTCGTCCGAGAGCGGTAGCAGGTCACCACTGAAGGTCTTATAGCGCCACGAGCAGGAAAGACGTACCAAATCGGGTTGATCGAAAAGTTCATAATCCTCGGGATCAGTGCCACTCCCACCCCGTATCAACGGCAACAATGTCTCTGGTCGACAGCAACAGAGCACGATCAGCAAGGAAACGCATGAAAAGCGCTCGGCCGACGAGCGATATGGCGTCTTCTCCTGAGAGCGCACTATCCGTCTTCAGAGAGGAGATGGCTTGATCGAGCGGTTTGAGAATGACGCCGGTGATCCACCGAGTCCTATCATCGATTTCCGCAGCAGGACGTAGGTTCCCGAGACGTGCAAACGTCAACTCGGCCTATCGGTGCCGGTATCCAAGCAATGATTTAGAAGGGTTTTGGATGACTATCGAGTAGACATATTGCTCATCGGTATCCCGCACGTCCCGCCGGACGGTATTCAAACCGTATTGGTAAGTCCGCTTTATTGGGTTCGCTCTCCAGAAGCGGCCAGTCCCCTTCCGGCCCCTTCCCAGTCATTGAACTTGTCTCAGAGAGGAGTGTTCAACGTCGACAGCAACGTACCACTCCGCCGCGTCTACTCGCTGTTTTTTCGTGATGCGCCGGTGTGCCATGCAACGGGATCAGCAATCCACCGACTGACATCGGATTCCCGCCAGCCCGCACCTTTGATGCTGATCTTGATCTGGGCTGGGAACGTGCCTTCGGCGATCTTGCGATAGATGGTTGAACGGGACAGCCCGGTCCGGGCAAGGACGGTTTTGAGGCGTATGATACGATCCGGCTCGGGCATAGCTTACCTGCACGTCACTGGTTGTTGCTGATTTCTGCTGGGACAGACAGGACGAACCCCATGCCGGAGGCAATCAGGTTTGTCGCCTCAGCCGACTGCGGAGTGGAAACGGCGGCAAATCGGCAGGCCTTAGATTCCAATCCCCCGCCCCTTACCGATGCCATGGCTGAAGGCGAGTTCCGCGCCCAGGCGACGGCCCGTCTCCACGTTGATCCCAAGGTCGCGCTTCCGGTTGGCAAGCAGGGATTCAAGCTGCGGATCGCGTCCAAGGCTCTTGGCCATATCGGACATGGCCAAGCGCGTTGACTTGTAGGCGGACATGTCGCCGGCCTGATATTGCTGCTGTCCCGTACGATCGAGCTTTTGCCAACGCTCCACGAAACGGTCGGCGCGGCGACCGGGATCGATGTCCATCCCAGTGCGGATCTCCGTCTCCAGCTGGAGAGCAAGCACGACGCGGCTGACGCGGCCGACGCTCGCCTCGCGGACAAGTTCGGGGTTTTTCACATAAGCCGCTTCGGCATCGCGCCAGCCATACGGTCGCACCTTCTCGAAAGCGCTACGGGCATCCCTCAATTCCCGCATCTGGTCGGGACTGCCCTGGCCATCCGCATTTCCGCTTCTCAGGATCGCGTCGATCGCGCGCGCGTGACGCACAAGCGCCTGGGTGCGGGCTCGCCGCATTTCTGTTTCCGCATCCACCGGCACATTCGTGTCGCGCGGCACGCCGGTAGCGAGATTTCCTCTGCCAGGCGTCGGACCTGCATCTCCGATTTGCGCCCCAACATTTTCCCTTCCCGGCCCAGGTCCACGTTCCTGCATGGGCTCGGCGTCTCCGGGCGAGCGCAACCCGTCCAGCAATCCGCCGATCCTGTCGCGAAGCTTCTCCGGAAGGATCCGGCGCACGATCTCTGCGACACGCTCGCGAAAGGTGATGCCGCGGCGCTCGGCATAGCTCTGCGCCGGATCGATTTGCTCGTAGTCCGACGCCATGTCCTTGGCGCGGTCCCGTGACAGCGTTCGGTCCAGCCGGTCTCTAGTGGCAAAGTCATCGCCGCCGTAATGCAAGTCCATGCCGTCTCGATGCCGCGACAGGGCGACGTAGCTGCCATGCGCGTCCATGCCCGGCGTGGCGAGCACATGGGTCCGGTCGACGGTCATGCCCTGCGCCTTGTGAATGGTCGCGGCATAACCGTGGTCTATGTGCGCATAGTCTTTCAGGTCGAACTGCACCGACCTGTCGTCATCGGTGCGCACTGTCATGCTCTGTGTGCTGACCTCCTCCACGATGCCGAGCGTGCCGTTCTTGACGCCGAGGCCGCGCTCATTGCGCAGGAACATGACCCGGTCGCCGCTGGCGAAGCTCCTTGCACCGTGTTCGACATTCACCTGAACATCGTCGCCGAGTTCTCCGGCAGCGCGCATGCGCTCGCGCGCTGCCTGGTTCAGTGCCCGCACCTCGTCGTTGGTGTGGGTGAGAATGATCCGGCTTGCCTCTGGATGCGCCTGCCTGTCGCGATCCCAGCGCTCGACGAGTTCACCTCGCGCCTCATTGCGCGTTGCAGCCTGATGCACCATGCCTTGCGCGTCGTAGACGCTGATAGCGGCGCCGATCCTGCCGGTTGCCAGATCGCGCGTTGCATCGCGCTGCCAGTCCTCGCGCTGCCGGCGCACCTGGCCGATTTCGACGCCGCCATGACGCTCATGCATCGAGCGGAATGCAGCGCCCGCTTCGATCGCCTGCAACTGCTGCGGATCGCCAACCAGCACAACCTTTGCGCTAACTTCGGCCGCATGAGAGAGCACGCGCTCCAACTGGCGCGTGCCGACCATGCCGGCCTCATCGATCACCAGGACATCGCGCGTGGTGAGCAGATCCCTGCCCTGCCCCCAGCTATGCTCCATACTGGCGATGGTGCGTGACGGGATGCCTGATCCGCTCTCGAGATTCTCGGCGGCAATGCCGGAGAGTGCCGCGCCTCGAACCTCATAGCCCGCCGCTGCCCATGCCTGGCGCGCAACGCCCAGCATGGCGCTCTTGCCCGTTCCGGCAAAGCCGACGACGACACCAAGACCGCGGCCCTCGGTGATATGCGCAAGCGCATCGGTCTGCTCGCCTGACAGAACAAGGCCGCGCTGCTTCGCATTCGCCAGCGCTGCCTCTCGATGGGCGTCACTCACCGCATGTCGCTCGTCCAAATCGATACGCTCCGCCGCGCGGTGAAGGCGCTGTTCGGTCTCGATCATCTGCCGGGTGGTGAAGCGATCTTCGCCGCGTCCGTCCTTGCCGAGTTCGACCAGATCGGGTGCGTTGCTGATGGCTGCCATCACCGCGTTGAACTGCTCTATTCCGTCGCTGTGTCGATGCGCAAACTTCGCAATGTCTTTTCGGGTGAAGGTCGATTGCTGATGGGTGATGGCATCGAGCGCCACGGATGGATCGGCAATGATGCGCGCGCCATTGTTGCGCGCGATCTCGCGATGCAGTTCGGCGCGATCTGCTTCAATGTCGCCAGCAGCAAGGCCACTGCCCTCGATGCGTTGCGCTGGCGCACCGATCTGCGTTTGCGGCTCCAGGGCAATGCCCTGCGCTTCCAGACTGCGATGATCGATGCGGGCGTCGATGTCGAGTTCTGCCAGGCGTTCATTGGCCAGTTCCGCCCACCGCTCGCGCCAGCGCTCGACCAGCTCGGTAGCATTCCAGTCTCGAACCTTGGCACCAAAACCGTTCTCGTCCACGGCCCGCATGGTGAGCATGACATGAGCGTGCGGCTTGGGGCTGCTATCCTCCGCCCTGTCCCAGTGCACATTCAGATCCGCGACCATACCTCGGCTGACAAACTCGACTTGTACAAAGTCGCGCGCCAACTCGATGCCTTGCGCCTGGCTGAGTTCACGCGGCAGCGCAAACTCGACCTCGCGGGCAAGCTGCGCATCCTTCCTGACCTCGAACGCCTCGACATCGTTCCACAGCCGTTCGCGGTCGCGCCAGGCCTCCGGCGCATTCGCAGGCAACATCACCTCGGAATGGACGACACCGGGCTTGGCCGAGAAATCATGCGTGCGTTCGATCCGCTCGTCCCGCAGCCGCGAGGCCGAGCGGTAGGCGGCCGACGCGACTGCGCTTGAGCCTGTCTTGCGGCTAATGACCTTGACGTGAAGATGATAGATCGCCATCGCGACAGGATCATTTGCACGTCAAAGCGTACGTCGGCACGACGTATAAGCGCGCCCTCCCTCGAAAAAATCTCGGGGTGGACCAACCCGTCCCGGGCTGTCTCGGCAACCCTGAAGCCTTCCGGGAGAAGCTCACCTATCATTGCCGCATCGACAATCGATGGAGATAGCCATGCGCAAACCACGCGACTTCGACGCCGAACTGAAGGAGCTGGAAGACAAAGCGCGAGAGCTCAAAAACCGAAAGGTGCAGCAGCTAGGCGAACTGGTGATCGCCACCGGCGCCGATCAACTGAGCACCGACGAACTGGCCGGCGCGCTCGTCGCGATCGCAGAAACGAAGGACACCTCAAACCGTGAGGCATGGGCCAAGCGTGGAGTAATGTTTTTCGACAGCCGGTCCCGGCGAGCTGCTCCGACGCCTGAACGCAACCGGCGTAGCGCTCCAGCACAACCGGGCAGCGCACAATCGCCGGCAAGCGGCACAGGCTCGCAATGACATGCGCGCCTGGCAGGTCGAGCGACGCCAGCGTACCCGGCATCTGATCGAACTCGGCGGTCTCGTCGTCAAGGCAGGCATTGTTGAGCTGACCAACGACGATCGCGCTACGATCTACGGCGCGCTGCTTTGGATCGCTGCCAAGCTGCAGAGCGATGAAGGCGAGCATGCGCGAGACCTGTGGGCCTCAAAGGGAAGGCAGGCGTTCGATGCTGAACGGCGTGAAGACCGGATGGGCCGGCGAACCTAGCCAAAGTTGGCGCAAGCAGCGGCCGGCACGAAGCCCAACAGCAGACGTCCGCCGGTGCGAACTCGACAGCCTGGCAGGAGCACTTGGCACGCTTCGATGTCACGTCGCGCGCAGCAACCCGGTCTGGCAGGTGTCGAGCGGTGATGAGATGCTCGTCGTGTTCCGGGCCGCCGACGCCTACATTTCTCCGCAGTGGTATCCGAGCAAGCACGAATTCCACAAGCAGGTTCCGACCTGGAACTACCTGGTCGCACATGCACACGGACGCCTCACCGTTCACGACGATGAGCGCTTTGTGCGTCGCAACGTGGCCAAACTGACCCATCGGCATGAGTCATCCCAGCCCGTCCCATGGAAGATGGGGGATGCGCCAAGAGAATTCATTGACACCCTGGTCAAGGACATCGTGGGACTGGAGATCGAGATTACGCGCCTGATCGGCAAGGCCAAGCTGAGCCAGACCAAAGAGCCGCGAGATATTCGCAAGGTCGGCGAAGTGCTTGTCGCCCATGGCAACCTGGGCGTCGGTCAGGCGATGCTGGCAGCCGCCGCCCGGAAGGTCGAACAGGGTTGAAGTGCCCCGCCGCAGTTCCGAGGCTGGCATCCGGCAGGCGCAATACCGCCCGGCCACGCAAACGGAAGCGGCAGAAGTTGAGCCTTTCAGAGTATCCGCCCGGATACGATGTCGTGACGGGGCCACCCCGGATCGATGAATAGGCGGCGAGGAGGTGTCGCTGAACGTGCGATTCCAGCAAGCCGTTTTTCTCGTCACCAAGTGACCGCCGTCTTTCGACCAGAGCATCTCACTTGTGGCGAAGCCGTATGCAGCGCATCAGGGCCTAACTGTTCTCCATGCTCAATCTTCCATAGCCTTTCGCTCTGTAGACGATCACGGAAACCACCCAACTCACCAGGAAGATGGCGACAATCACATAGCCGAAAGTGGCAAGGCTCCCATCGATTCCTTCAACCACGCCCCAAAGGCCGCCTTGCAAACCAAGCTTGTCTGCAAGGATCCCGAGCGCCTCAATGCCGCCAATGAAGATCGCTATCGCTGCTGAGACAATGGTGATGGTAAGATTATACCAGAGCTTTCGCATCGGATTGACGAACGCCCAGCGGTAGGCGCCGGTCATCAGCACACTATCGGTTGTGTCCATGATGGACATCCCGGCAGTGAAGAGAGCTGGAAAGACAAGAATCGACCAGAATGAAATGCCCTGCGTCGCCTGGGTTGCCGAAATGCCAAGCAGGCCGATCTCGGTGGCGGTGTCGAAGCCGAGACCGAAGAGGAAGCCGATCGGATACATGTGCCAGGACCGAGTGACGATGCCGAACAGCGGCCGGAAAATGCGGGCGATCAAGCCACGCCCGGCAAGAAGGGCGTCGAGATCTTCGTCGACGATCTTTTCGCCGCGGCGCGCCCGGATGAAAGCCGCCCATATGCCCTTGAGGATGAACAGATTGGCCATGCCGACCACCAGCAGGAACAGGGCCGAGACGCTGGTCCCGACCAAATCGCCCCATTTATGAAACGCCTCCAGTCTGCCTTGCATCAGCGTGGCCGACGCGGCGATGGCAATCGAGGCCATGATGACGATGCTTGAGTGACCAAGCGAAAAGAAAAAGCCGGTCGCGTAGGGCGCCTTGCCTTCCTGCATGAGCTTGCGCACGACATTGTCGATCGCCGCGATATGGTCGGCGTCGAATGCGTGCCTGAGACCAAGCATGTAGGCGAGCAATGCGGTGCCAAGCAGGGCCGGACGGTCGCAGAAAGCCACCCAAGCCCATGCCCACGCGCCCATATTGGCGCCAACCAGCAAGACGTAGATCATCACCGTCTTGGTTCTGACACGGACCGGCCGGTCGTCGAAAGGATTGGGGAGACGCCGAGCAGTCGGTTCCTGGTGCATCGCCGAGGCCGTGAGCGCGGCTGCTTCCGTCATTTTCTCTCCTCCCCGATCCGTCGATGGCCCGGCAAAGTCTGCACAACGACCGTTCCGACACAGAGCTTAAAGCCGCACCTGCGCCGCTTCATGGTCAAGCCATTCGTACCAGCCCCCGAGCCCCTCCCCCGTCTTTGCCGACACACTAAGCGTGGCAATCTCGGGATTGATCCGCCGCGCGTTGGCGATGGCGGTGTCGACCTCGAAATCGACATGCGCCAGAAGATCGATCTTGTTGATGACCATGACCTTGGCGGCTCGGAACATGTGCGGATATTTCAACGGTTTGTCGTCGCCCTCGGTGACCGAGAGTATGACCACCTTGGCGTGTTCGCCGAGATCAAACATCGCCGGACAGACAAGATTGCCGACATTCTCGATCATGACCACCGAACCGAAGGCCGGCTTCAGTTCGACCAGCCCCTTGGCCAACATATCGGCTTCAAGATGGCAGCCGGCGCCGGTGTTGACCTGGATAGCGGCAGCTCCGGCGGCGCGGATGCGCTCGCCGTCATTGGCGGTTGCCTGGTCACCTTCGATGACCGAGATCACCATCCGGTCCTTCAGATCGCGGATGGTGCGCTCGAGCAGCGTCGTCTTGCCGGAGCCGGGCGAAGAAACAAGGTTCAGCGCCAGGATCTCGCGACCGGCGAACCAGCCGCGATTGCTGGCGGCAAGCGCGTCGTTCTTGGCCAGGATCTGCATTTCGAGTTCGACCACCGCGGTTTGGCCGTGGCGATGCTCGTGCCCATGGTGATGATGGCCGTCCGCACGATCATGACCGTGGTGAGCATGGGCATGCGAATGATCGTCACCATGCAACTCAGCGTCGCCATGGCCATGATCGTTATGGTGGCGATGCTCGCGCGCATGCTTCATCGCATGGTCGTGCGCGTGCTCGTGGCCATGAGTGTGCGGATGCTGGTGATCGTGGCTATGTCCGTCGCCATGGTCGTGCGGATGGGCGTGGCTGTGGTCGTGGCCATGCCCATGCGCCGTGCCGCAATTATGGGCATGGATATCACCGTGCGCATCGCCGAGAGCCGTTTCCTTGCCGGTTTGCAGGTTGAGGATTCGCGTTTCGGCCTTGGAGCCGCAGCCACAGGTTCCGCACATCAGGCAGCCTCCTCGATTTCCATTTCCCGGATTTTCAGTTCCTCGCCGGCCAGCCGGTCGATGGCAAGCGAGCCGCAGGCGCAAGCCTGATAGAGGGTGGCCGTCTCGAACGTTGCGCTGCAAGTCCGGCAGCTTGCGCGCCCGGCAATCTTGCGGATGTCCAGCCGCGCGCCATCGAGCAACGTGCCCTTGGCGACAATGTCGAAGCAAAACAGGATGGCGTCGGGAATAACCCCGGAAAACTGTCCCACATCAAGTGTCACGCGCCTCACGCGGCGCCCCTTCGCCGCTTCCTCGACGATGGAGACGATGTTGCGCGTGATGCCGAGTTCGTGCACGGGCTTTCCTCAACAAATGCGCGGCAATTGTTCGCCGACCAGCATGTCGACGATGCGCCGGCCGCCAAACAGGGTCTGCATGGTAACGCGCCCCGGCTCGCCGACGCCGGCATGGCCGATGACTGCAGCCCCCTGGCCGTGCGGATGCGCGCGCAATGCGGCAAGTGCGGCTTCACTTTCTTGCACCGGCACCGCAATGACAATCTTGCCTTCATTAGCGAGATAGAGCGGGTCGAGACCGAGGATCTCGCAAAAGCCGCGCACTTCATCGCGCAGCGGCGTTGCCACCTCGTTGATCTCGATCGACACTGCGGAGGCGTCGGCGATCTCATTGAGCACCGTGGCGATGCCGCCGCGCGTCGCATCGCGGATACAGCGCGTGCCGGGCGCTGCGGCCAGCAGCAACTCGATCAGCTCATGCAGAGGCGCACAATCGCTCTCGATCGAGGCTTCCAGGGCCATGTCGCCACGCGCGCACAGGATCGCGGCGCCATGATCACCCAGCAGGCCGTTGACCAGGATAGCGTCACCGGGCCTTACGTGATCGATGCCGAGTTCAAGTCCAGGCCGGATCACCCCAAGTCCGGTGGTCGTTATAAAGATCTTGTCGCATGCGCCGCGCTGAACGACTTTGGTGTCACCTGTCACGATGGTGACGCCGGCTTCGCGCGCCGCTTGCGCCATCGAGAGCGCGATGCGGCGCAGCACCTCGACCTGCATGCCTTCTTCGATGACGACGGCGCAGGACAGATAGAGCGGCTTGGCGCCGCCGACCGCCAGGTCGTTGACAGTGCCGTAGACGGCAAGCTTGCCGATATCGCCGCCGGGAAAGAACAGCGGGTCGACAACGAAAGCATCGGTAGTGAAGGCAAGCCGGTCGCCATGCGTTGCCAGCATTGCGAGATCGAAGCGCGCCTGGTCTTCCAGCACCTCGGGAGCCGCGCCGGCGAACGCGCTGATGAAGACATCGTCGATCAGGTCTTTCATGGCCTTGCCGCCGCCGCCATGGGCAAGCGTCACGGTCGGGATGAAAACCCGTCCCAGCACGCGTTTGGGTGGGGGTGGCCGCATGTTCATGACACGGTCACCGGCTGGCTACCGGACCGGGCCGTGGTATGCTTCTTGACGCCGCCATACTGGTAGTAGGCAGCGCAAGCGCCCTCGGATGAAACCATCAGCGCCCCGAGCGGCACCTCCGGGGTGCAGGCGGTGCCGAACACTTTGCACTGCCAGGGCTTGATGACGCCCTTCAGCACCTCACCGCACTGGCAGGATTTGGGGTCGGCTATCTTGACGCCAGGGATGGCGAACTTGCGCTCGGCATCAAAGCGGGCATAGTCGTCGCGCACCTTGACGCCGGAATGGTCGATGGAGCCGAGCCCCCGCCATTCGAAGAATTCACGCAGCTCGTAGACCTTGCCCACGGCGGTGAGTGCGGCGTTGTTCCCGGCCTCGGGAACGATGCGGGCATACTGGTTTTCGATCTCGGCACGGCCGTCCTTGATCTGCTTCAGCACCATCCAGATCGATTGCAGGACATCGAGGGGTTCGAAGCCGGCGACGACCATGGGCCGCTTGTAGAAGTCGGCGATGAATTCGTAAGGGGCGGTCCCGATGACCATCGAGACATGGCCTGGTCCCAGGAAGCCGTCGAGATGCAGATCCGGGCTGTCGAGGATCGCCTTGATCGTCGGCACGATGGTGATGTGGTTGCAAAACACCGAGAAGTTTTCGATGCCGTCGGCTTCGGCCTGCAACACCGTCAGTGCCGTGGACGGCATCGTGGTCTCGAAGCCGAGGCCGAAGAAGACCACTTCTCGATCTGGGTTCTTGCGCGCCAGCGACAGCGCGTCCATCGGCGAATAGACCATGCGCACATCCGCGCCATCAGCCTTTGCCTGTTGCAGGCTCTTTTTCGAGCCGGGCACGCGCATGGCGTCACCGAAGGTGGTAAAGATCACTTCCGGCCGCTCGGCGATCGACACGCAGTCGTCAACCCTGCCCATCGGCAGCACGCAGACCGGACAGCCCGGCCCATGCACCAGCTCGATGGCGTCGGGCAGCATGCCTTCCAGCCCATAGCGGAAGATCGAATGCGTATGCCCGCCGCAGACCTCCATGATGTTGATCGGGCGGCTTCTTGCGATCTCGATGGTCGCGACAAGCTTGTCGATTTCCTTGATCAAGACTTTCGCCTTTTCCGCATCGCGGAATTCGTCGGTGTATTTCATTGGACGCTTCCTTTTGCGGCGGCAGAGCCGCGTTCGTCGGCGAGCAGCGTGTGCACGAGGTCCCACAGGATATGATAGGCGGCGACGTGGCACTCCTGGATGCGGTGGATAGAGGTGGACGGCACGACAAGCAGATGCTCGACGGTGCCTGATGATTTCATGCGCCCCCCGTCGCCGCCGGCGAGCCCGATGGTGTGGACCCCCATCTCCTTGGCCTTGGCGAAGGCCGCGACCAGGTTCTGCGAATTGCCACTGGTCGAGATGCCGATCAGCGCATCGCCCTTGCGGCCGTGCGCCAGCAGTTGGCGCACGAAGACATGGTCGAAGCCGAGATCGTTGCCGACGGCTGAAATCATCGCCAGATCGGCGACGAGATTGGTGGCGGCCAGCGCCGGCCGGCCGGCGGTCACGGGATGGACGAACTCGACTGCGACATGGGACGCATCGCAGCTCGAGCCGCCATTGCCCATGGAGAACAGCTGACCGTTGTTGCGGTAGACATCCGCAAGCGCATGCGCGGCGGCGACAAGGATGCCAGCCTGATCTCCAAAGAAGCGCTCATTGGTTTCGCGTGTGTCGCGGGCCTTCTCGGCAACGGAATGCAGCAGCGCCGCATTCATCTTTTCCGGATCCTGGGCCTTGCCGTGCAGGAATGGGTAGAGCCCTTTCAGTTCGCTTTCGCTGGACATTTTCACGTCCTCCTAATGGGCCGCCGACAGCCGCATGGACTCCATCTCGGCTTGCGCTTCGCCGAGTTCGGTGAGGATTTTCAGTGTTTCGGCTGCTTCACGCTCGTCGATGCGGCTCATGGCGAAGCCGACATGGATCAGCACCCAGTCGCCGACGCAGTCCTCGACCGAATGGTGTTCGTTGACAATGCAGGCGATGTTGATTTGTCGCCTGACGCCGCTGACATCGACGGTTGCCAGCTTCTTTTCATGATCGTCGATCTTGAGGATCTTTCCAGGAATGCCAAGGCACATTGTCAGCTCGCTTTCTGTCGGACACCGCCGGCGTCGATGAGATGGGCTGCCGCGATCACGGCCTGGCCGAACGCGACGCCGCCATCATTGGAAGGTACGCGGGAGTGCGTCAGGACGTTGAAATTCATGTCTTCAAGCCGGCCGAGGACCTGCTCGAACAGCACCTTGTTCTGGAAGCAGCCGCCCGACAGGGCCACCGTGTCGAAACGCGGCAGGGCGCCGTCTTCGTCGCGGCGCGCCAGCTTCAAAGCCATGGCAGCGATGGATTTCGCCAGACCCTTGTGGAAGCGCGCCGCGATGAGGGACGCCGGCGTTTTCAGGATCAGGTCGCCAAAGACCGCGTTCCACATGCCCAGCGGCTCAATGTATGGCAGGCCTGAACCTTTCAGGTTGGGGATCGGTAACGGATAGGCGAGAGCATCGCTCTCCTCGTCAAGCGAGCGGACCGAGACCGTCGCTTCCAGCCGCGCGGCCGCCTCGCCCTCGTGGGCCTGACGGTCGAAACAGATTCCGAGAGCGGCAGCGACTGCGTCGAACAGGCGACCGCAAGATGATGCGTTGGGCGAATTGAGGGACGCCTTGATCATGGCCTCGACACTCGCCAGCGGCTTGGCGGTGATCGCGGCAAACAGGTCCAGTTCGCCGAAATTCATGGCGAAGGCCGGCCATCCCATCTCGGCCGTCACATGCGCATGGAGGTTGCGCCACGGCTCGCGTATGGCTTGTGCCCCCCCTGGCATGGCGACCGGCTTGAAGGTGCCAAGCCGTTCGAAGCGGCGATAGTCCGCGAGCAGGAACTCGCCACCCCAGATCGCACCATCGGACCCGTATCCGAGCCCGTCGAGCACGATGGCCAGGACAGGATCCGCGTTCAACGAGCGTCCGTTTTCAGCCAGGCAGGCAGCGGCATGGGCATGATGGTGTTGAACCTCCACGAGCGGCAGGTTTTCAGACCTGGCGGTGGCGCGTGCCAGTTTCGCCGACAGATATTCAGGATGCATATCCGCGGCCAGGGCTACCGGACGGTGATCGAACAGACCGCGATAAAGGACGAGGTTCTTGCGATAGTCGTCATAGGTCAGTGCGTCTTCGAGATCGCCCTGGTGCTGCGACAGCACCGCACGGCCGTCCTTGATCAGACAGAAGGTCGCTTTCAGTTCAGCGCCGTAAGCCAGGATTTCTGGCGCCGCCTCGAAGCCTGGCGGAAGCTCGATCGACGCCGGCGCATAGCCGCGCGCGCGGCGCAGCACGCGCAGTTTTGCGCCCATGTGGCGCACAACGGAATCGTCGATGCGGTTGGCGATATCGCGATTGTGGGTCAAAGCGTATGGTGCGATCGAGGACAGTTTTGCTGCCGCCTCCGCGTCATCGATAAGCTGCGGTTCATCGGACAGGTTGCCGCTGGTCATGACCACTGGCCGGCCCATGCGCCTGAGCAAAAGCAGATGCAAAGGGGTTGAAGGCAGCATGAAGCCCAGGGTCTGCAGACCGGGCGCGATCTCGGCGGGCAGTTTTTCGGGTCCGGTGGCGGCAAGCAGGACAATTGGCGCCTCGCGGCTTGCAAGGGCTGCCGCTTCCGCGTCACTGACCGTCGCGTGGCGGCGAACAACATCGACGTCACGCGCCATCAGCGCGAAGGGTTTTGCATCGCGGCGCTTGCGTTGACGAAGCAAAGCCACCGCCTCCGGCCGGGTGGCATCGCAAGCAAGCTGATAGCCGCCAAGTGCCTTGATGGCGACGATCTCGCCCTTCTGGATCAGGCTCAATGCCGCGTCCACATCGTCGAGCATCGAATGCTGTTCGAAGGAGAAGGCGCGGCCATCGAAGCGAATCAATCTTGCTGTCGGTCCGCAGACATGGCAGGCCGTCGCCTCGGCATGAAAGCGGCGATCGGCAGGATCACGATATTCGGCGCCGCAAGCCTGGCAGAGCGGAAACGGCGCCATGGTCGTGGTGGCGCGGTCGTAAGGAACGCCGACAACGATGCTCAGTCTTGGCCCGCAATGGGTGCAGTTGGTGAAGGGATAGCGGAAACGCCGCAGGAACGGATCGAGCACTTCGGCGGCACAGACGCTACACATGGCAGCATCGGGCGATATTTCGGTGCGGGCATGAGCACCGGCCTCGCTGTCGACGATGACGAAGCCGGACGCCAAGTCGCCCTCACAAGGGCGGGTCTCGATCGCCGTGATTTCGGCCAGCGGCGGCGGCGACGCCCGCAACTCCTCGACAAGGGCTGCAATGGTCGAGGAGACGCCACGCACGCGGATCAACACGCCCTGGCTGTCGTTGAGCACGTCGCCGTCGAGGCCCAGCCGGCTGGCGATCCGCCAGACCGTCGGCCGGAAACCAACCCCTTGCACACGGCCGCGAACCCTGATCTCGACACTGCTCGTCGCGTCGGCCATCCGCAGCGGCGTGTTCATGACGCCGCCTCCCACAGCAGGACGCGATTGTTGCCCGTATCGGCGATCGCCAACGTTTTTCCCGACGCGGCCAATGCGAACGGCCAGCAGACGCTGTCGCGGGCAGCAAAGCGCCAGCGATTGTCGCCCTTGTCGGCAAAGCCCGACTGGGCGGCGAGACCGCACGCGGCACTATCCATGCGCAGATCGTCGAGGGGGTAGCCCATCAACCGGGAATTGGCGGTGTCGGCGCAAAGGAGGGTGCCGTCGTGGATCGCCATGCCATAGGGCATGTTGAGTGCACGATTGTTTGGGTGATAGGAGGCCCTGTTGTGGTCATTGCCGTCGAAGCTGGATTGACCCAGCACGAAGCTGCAGGGCGCGCCATCGGCATTGGGCATCGAATTCCACACCATGATGCGGTTGTTGCCGGCGTCCGCCACCAGAATCTTGTTGTTTTCGACGACCACGCTGTGCGGCCAGCGCATGCCGACAGCGCCGCCGACCCCGGAGGCATTGTCATCGCGGGTCGTTGCGTCAACCTGGCCGAGCACCAGATCGGCAGGCTGGCCGTTACGCCGAGGCATGGAGTTCCAGACCAGCACCCGACGGTTTCCGGTGTCGGCAACAAACACCCTGCCATCGGCGATTGTGACCCCATAGCACCAGTTCAGCGTATCGGCCGCGGCGGTTGCCGCGCCGCGGTTGGCAGCGCCTCTCGAAAAATCCGCCTGCCCGAGCACCAGGTCCGCCGGCTGGTTGGAATGCTCGGGCAGTGTGCGCCAGATCAGCACACGGTGGTTCCATGCGTCGGCAATGGCGAGCACCTTGCCATCGGTCGATACTCCCGTGGGCATGTTCAACGTGGCGGGACCGACCGGCCCATGCGCGTTGCGACCTTCGGCGTAAAAATCAGGCTGGCCGATCAGCAGATCCGCCTCGGCATTGTCTGCTTGAGGCACCTTGTTCCAGATCATCAGCCGATGATGGCCGGTATCGGCAACGAAGAACGGCCCGCCGTGCGGTGCAAAGCAGACGCCACGCGGCCCAAACAGCGAATTCGGTTGAGGCCTGATGGGATCTGGAACTCCGTTGGCAGCGATCTGGTCGCCGAGAACGGTTCGCGCACCGCGAGGATCGAGGAGCTGTTGTGTCACGCTGCCTGGTAGAGGACGGCGGTAATCGGGGGCCAGGGAGATGCGCATCATGACGACAGCCTCACCTCGACACGATTGCCGATGACGCGCACGGCATGCGGCTGAAGCGCCACTTCGGGCGCGGTCAGGCACTCGCCGCTGGAAAGATCATACCGAAAGCCATGATACGGACAGGTGATGATGCCTTCATCGATGCTGCCGCCGTCCAGCTCCATGCCAAGGTGCGCGCAGGCATTCTGGAAGCACGAAACCACCCCCTCCTGACGTGACAGGATCACATTTTGCCCACCGACCACGACGGCACTGATGCCGCCCTGCGGGATCTCATCGAGGCGGCACACCAGATGCCAGCCGCCGACGGCACCGAGCGCGAACGGGCTGACGAAGCGGACACTGTCATTGTCGGCAGCGTTGCTCATGCCCTTGATCTGAACGATATCGGTGATCTCGGGACAGGCCTCCTCGATTGCTTTTTTTACGCCCGCGTGGAACGTGAGGGCCGAGGCCGGACAGCCGTCGCAGGCACCGACGAACCGGACCTCGATCGCCGGCGGCCTGACGTTGACCAACTCGACATTGCCGCCATGCGAGGCAAGCATCGGGCGCACCCCGTCCAGCGCCGCCTCTACCCGCTCGCTGAGGCTGGGCTTGAGGATGTTGTGACGGCGCAGCACCGCGTAGACGACCTCGTCGGTAACCGCCTGCTTCATCGCCGCGAGCGCGGCCGGCTCATCTTTCAACCCCCGCACAAGGCGTCGCAAAGCCTCACCATGCAGGTCCTCTATGGCGCGGCGGTATGCCTCCACCGCGTTGCGTTGCGTCTCGTCCCAACTCGAAAAGATCGCCTCGACACGCTCGATGTCGCCGGCAAGACCGGCGAGATCCTCACGTTTGGTCGGGATCTGATCGATGGCGTTCATATCAACGGTACTTGAGGTTTTTGAACAGGTACGGCTGCAAGGCACCGCCAATCAGGCAGGCGAGCCCGGCTGCGGCCGCCAACGGCAGGCCGGCCTTGGCAAGGGCAATGACAAGCAGGGCGGTTATGGTCGCCCCTATCGCTGTCTGGCGATAGACTTTGCCGGGTTCGGAGAAGAGCTTTCCCCGAAAGAAGAGCGTGATCGAGCTTTTTGCCATTTCCAACATGATTTGCCCCTCAGCCGATCAGCGTCAGAATGATCAATCCGGCGACCAGTCCCGGCACACCAGCGATCGGTCCGTAAAAACTGCCCATCATGGCGGCAAGTTCGTTGCCCAATGATTTTCCACCAATCGCGATGCCACCGATCGCTCCGCCGATGCCGGAGCAGACCAGTCCGATGATGAGCGCAAGCACCGCGCCAGCTGCCGTCAGTTCAACTCCTGCCACGTCATAGACTCCTTGAGTTCGGTTCAGTTGAGATGTCGGTGTTCCCCGCCACCTTGTTGATCGCTATCGCCAGGGGCTGCCGAGAGCAGTTCACGTTCGATCTGCTCGAGGGCCTCGGCAACGGTACGCGCCTTCTCGGCCTGCCCGCTGGCGCTAAAAATTTCCCGGCTCTCGCGATAATACTCCCTAGCGGCGCGCACATTGGCGCGGTTGCCGTTCTCGGGCCGTTCCGGGTCGTCGGGAAGATTCCACAGGCAATTCGCCTTGTTGGCGACTGTGTTGGCATATTCGAGCGGCATCGTGGCTCGCAGACGAACTTTCAGAGCTTCGTCATAGGCGTCGAGCGCGCGCAGGTTGTTCTCCAGCGTATGGCTTGAGGACGCGTATTGCAGGGCATTGCCGAGGTTGTTCTGCAACATGGCGTATTCGGTGGGATGATCGATCAGATTGACGATCTTCAATCCTTCTTCGAAGGCTTGCACGGCCAGCGCCTCGCGCATCTTGGATCTGGCATCGGTGAACGGAATGGAGAGAAACGCTGTCGCCAGATTGTTCTGCAGGATGGCGAATTCCTTTGGGAAGTGTGCCTTGTCGAACGTGCGCAGCGCCCGCTGATAGGCCGAAATCGCGTCGGTGATGCGGGCCTTGTGCTGGCCGGCCAGATTCTGGATCGCAAGACCGAGGTTCATTTCCGCCTCTGCCAGTTCTTCTGGCCGACCGAAATCGACCAGGGATGGCATGGCGGCCTCGAAGGCAGCGCGCGCTTGTTGCAACGCTGCCGTTCCTTCGTCGGGAAGAATCAAAAGAGCCGTGCCCTTGCGGGCAAAGATACGGGCGGCGAGCAGGCGTTCATCCTGCGGGCAGACACTGAGCGCGCGATCGTAGAGGTCGACTGCCGCCAGAATCTGCTCAGCGCTCTTGGGGCGCTGCTGGAGTCCCATGGCGATTTCCATGAGCATCTCGGCCCGCTCGGCGGGGCTCGCCGATTCGTCTTCTGCCGCAGCAATTGCTGCGCGCACCTCGTCTTCGGCGCGAGTGCTTTGCAACTGGGCTTCCTCCACGGCTGCTTTTGGCGCAGCTTATTATCTTGGCAAAAAGCTAGCCTAGTTTTCCAAAGCTGTCTACTTAAATTACCAACTGATAACTTAGTTTACACAAAACATGTCTTTGGCCACGAGCGCGGCCTGCTCCGAGTCCCACTGCGCGAAAAATTCGCACGCCGATTCATCATCCATTCCCTGCTCCCGGAAGAAATCCGGCGCAAAGACCACGCGGTCGCCTGCTCCGTTGCGACGCTTCAACAGATAGCCGCCAGATGCGGCGTGACGAACCGGCAGGATGACCAGGTCGTCGTTGCGCCGCAGCAGAATGACGCTTTCCAGGCCCGTGAAGTATCGGTCGCATGTTGCCGAAGACAGATAGAGCCCGCCGCGCCGGACCTGCACACTGGCGGGGGGCGCGTTCATGCGGGCACCTTGGCCAACCTTTCGCTGATGAGTACCTCGACGCGCCGTGAAACCTGCACTGCCGACGAAGAGACATCGTGCGACAGCCCTATGCCGAAGCCAAGTTCGGCGGCCTCGATCAAAAAGACCGTCACGTCCTTGGGGAACTCCTCGCGGAAAATCTGCCGTCCGGCATAAAGGGCCGCTTCCCAGCGGAAATCATGTAGGTTGAGACCGGGGACATAGGGGCGCTCAAGGACAGTGCCGGGCACCTCGTGAATGGCGCCTGGCGTCACCCCGGTTTTTGACGCATCGACCACGATCAAGGACGTGCAACCCCGCGCGGCAAACATGACCGACATGCCGTCCGTCCCGGCGTCAAGCAATTTGACATCCGGCCCTTCGAGGTCGCGTTGCCGCAATATACGTATGACCTCTACGCCCACCCCATCGTCTTGTCGGTTCAAATTTCCGCAGCCGATGACGATGATCATAGCTGTGCACTCATATGCGCCAGAGCCGGCAGGACCACTGCGGTTCAACGGGAACGGCGAGTTCGGGAAGTTCGCAGAAACGCCGGTGGACCAGATAGTACATGCAGGTCTCGCAGGCCTGTTCAATGCCGCCGTGCTCCACGGGCTGGAGGGTGAAGCCCGCAATCACCAATCCAGCCGTAATGTCGCCGCCAGCCTCGCGCAACCGGCCAAGGATCTCGGCCACGCTGTCCTGGTCGTCGGCACGGGGAAAAACTTCGGTCTTCAAGCCGCCGACAAGCAAAGAGCGGATTTGGCCCGCCACATTCTCGTCGTTGGTTTCGTTCGCCACCGGCTCCTCCTACCGCGCGGGCCTAAAGTCACTGCAAGGGCCTAGATGCGCCAAAGCCTGCACCACCAATCGGCATCGACCGGCACGGCCAGCTCCGGCAGGTCGCACCATTCTCGGTGGACGAGGTAATACATGCATTCCATGCAGCGCTGCTTGTCAGGGCCATAGGGTTGATCCACGAAGCCGCTGATGACCATCTTGCCCTCGATGTCGTCGGCCTTGAGCTGACGCAGTTCGGTCAAAATCGCAGCAAACTCCTTTTCCGTTTCGGGAAAAGGTTCGGTCTGCGTCTTTAGCCCGCCTTGCATCAATTGCGCCATTTTGCGCAGCAAAGCATGCTGTTGCTCGCTATTCATTGCCTGCGCTCCCGGGTTCGTGTGCAGCAGATCCGATCGTCCAGCGCGCGGCCGGACGATCGAGGCTGAGCGCGCTCGACGCGTTGCGTCGGATCAAGCCGTACGGAAGCGTGCGAGTTCTGTCCCGGTGCTGGCATCATGGGCATGCACGGTACAGACAAGACAGGAATCATACGAGCGGCAGACATGGCCGACCTCGACGGGATCGCTTGGATCCGCGATCGGCGTGCCGATCAGCGCCTGCTCGATCGGGCCAAGCTCGCCACCGTCCGATCTCGGCCCGACATTCCAAGTGGTCGGCGCGATGATCTGGTAGTTCTTGATCTTGCCGTTTTGCACCTCGATCCAATGACAAAGCGCGCCGCGGATGGCTTCAGTGGCGCCCCAGCCGCGGCCGTCCTTCTCCGTCGGCTTGACGTACCACGGGTCATTGAGGCGAAACTCGCGCAGCGCATGCTCGGCCTGGCGATAGAGCTTGACGCCCTCGTGCATGCGGGCGAAGTGACGCAGCATGACACTGGCCCCGCCAAGCTTCTTGTACATGTCAAGAACAAGTGGGTCGTGATGCTGCCAGCTTTCACCGTGGCTACCGCCTGCGATCAGCTGGCGGGCCAGGGGTCCAGCTTCGAGCCGACCGTTGTTGTCGTGGCGCACCGCGGTCGACCATGAGTACTGGTTTTCGTATTCGACCGGGTTCTTGCCGACGGCCTTTGTCGTGCGCTCGAACGGATGTTTTCCGCTCGGCTCGTCGTACCAGGCATGCAAGACGTCTTCTCTTGTGTGGACCTGGTCCATCAGTTTGTGGGTGTCGGCCGCGCCATCGTAGACGCCGCTTTTCATCAGCAGCGAGGCGTTGCGGTTTTCGATGGTCGGCCGATTGTACTTGTCCTCATGCGGCAAGTAGCCCCAGGACACGTACTTTCCATGACCTTTGCCATATTTGTCGACACCGACGTCCACGCTCATGCGCCAAAACATGCCCAGATCCGAATTCGCGTGCTCCGGGCGCTCGTCAAGCCAGGCCATGAAATCGTCATAGGAGCGAATTTGCTCGTAGCGTTCGAAGGAGCAGCCTAGCCAAACCGGCTCCATCCAGTTGCGGCGGAAATGCTCAAGGATGGACCAGGCCCGGGTAACGTCAGTAAGCGTGGGCGCACACATCACGCCGCCTGGCACCATGTAGCTGGAGTGCGGCCACTGGCCGCCCAGCAGGGCATAGATCTCGACGGGTCGTCCAGAGATCGTCACGCCAAGCTCATAGTTGGTGCCAGTGTATGGCGACCAGCGCTTGACCGCCTCTTCGTAGTATTTCGAATGCGAATAGTTCTTGTGAGTGTAGTCGATCATGAACAGACCGTAGTGGTGTCTTGGCAAGCTCTGCAGGCTCTCGACGATCTGCCCGAGATTGCGCGCAAGGATGGCGTTGCGGGGAACCTCGGCTTTCCAGGCGGTGTCGAGCGCCCAGGCCGCGCAGGTCAGGTGCGAAGCGCCACAGATGCCGCAAGCGCGCGGCGTGACGACCAGGCCCGCCTGGGGATCCTTGTCGCGCAAGATAATTTCGAACCCGCGGAACAGTTCGGCTTGCGTCCAGGCATTGACGACAACGCCATTTTGGATGTCGACGCGCACGTCGAGGTCGCCCTCGACGCGGCCAACAGGAGAAATATCAAGTGTTTGAACAGCGGCTGACATGGTCTTCCGGACCTCCCTGAAAATTGGAAACTAGCAATCGGCGACTTCAGACGACGAAAATGTCTTCTTCAGCCCAGCGCGGCGAAGCAGCCTTGGCTGCAGCCGTCAGCTTGATGTAACCGGTCTTGTCGACCCCGCTCGGCATGTCCTTTGGGACACCCATGACGGTCTGGGTCTTGAATACGGTTCCCGGAGCCAGATCGAAGAACGGGAATTCGGGCTCGGTGCAGCCCATGCAAGGCATGCCCGCTCGGGTCTTGGATGATTGCCGGTTCCACAAAATGCGGTTGCACGGCGAATGCGTCATCGGCCCGCGGCAGCCCAGATCATAGAACAGGCAACCTTTGCGCTGACCGAACTCGGTCGCAGAAACCTTGTAGGCGAAGTGCATGTTGCGGGTGCAGCCCGTTTGCGTGAAGGACGTGAAAAACGTCTTCGGACGCTGGAATTCGTCCAAGGTGAGATCACCGCCGCGGCCGGTGGCGACCGCGACCACGATTTGCGTGATCCAGTCGGGGTGAGCCGGGCAACCCGGAATGTTGATCACTGGCAGACCGGCCTTGGATTTGAAATCCTTGCCCAGGAAGCCGCCATGGCCACGCTTGAGGAATTGCAGGCCTTCGCTTTCGGACGGGTTCGGCGCGGTCGCGGGGATGCCGCCCCACGTCGCACAATCGCCAACGGCGACGACAAAGTTGGCGACCTTGCACAGGTCCCTCACCCAGTCGCGCATGGGACGGCCTGCAAAGCGGTTCCATTCGCCGGTCCCGTTGGGGGCGTTCACCACGGTGCCTTCGAACACGAAAATGTCCAGCGCCAGCGTGCCTGCGGTCAGCGCCTTCAGCATCTTTTGCAGGTTCTCGCCGAGCTCGAGCCCGAGCGAGGGATGCCACAGCACATTGATGCCAAAGTCGGTAACCAGATCGCACGCGCTCGGTTCCTCGGCATTGAGAAACGACATCGTGTTGCCGGAGCATGCTCCACCCTGGAGCCACAAAAGATTGGCCATTCTCTCCTCCACAGCCTGTAACGAAGCATTGCCGTATGCACGCCTCCGACTAATGTGAAGCAAGCGCCGTGCCAGCCGGGAACGTTGTCCAAGAAACCCCTTATTATCAATAACTTGGCGTGTCTTTGCGCGGATTGGGCCGCCGTATCGGCCCGCGCACAGGCTGCAAAGTAACTTTGCTGTTGGAAACTAGGTTGTGAACGAAGACAAGGGTCGTCACGACCCGTTTTTAGCCGTGACGATTGCCACAGGCCGGACAGGTGACTTCGAGCAGATAGCCATACCAGATACCTTCGCAGCGACTGCACCAGTGGCCCGTCGTCTGCCGTTCAGGCGCGCCGATCGTTTTTGCCATTGCCCCCAACCCAAGATATTTGGTCGGCTTGTGACGGCTTGAAGTCGGGACCCGGGACTGCGGAAACGGGATTATCTCCGTTTGCGGCGGTGATGAGGGTTCATCGGCTTTGCTCATGGCGCTCTCCTAAACGTGCGCGCTCAAAACTCAACATAGGGCTGACATGACCGATTTGCCATCCGCGTTCGAAGAGCCACCTGCCCGCCATGCCAAGCCTGGCTGGCAACATCGCGCATCACCGATTGCCAAAGACAGGAGCGGTTTCGCTACAGCTTCGCCGTCATTGGTGTTGCTGGCCGTGTTCGTTCAAGCTGTAGCGTTTGATCTTGTTTGCCAGACCAACCCGCGACAGCCCAAGTTCGTTTGCCGTGCGGCTTTGGTTCCAGTGATTGCGAACAAGCGCCCTGCTGACGATCTGCCTTTCGAGGCTTTCCACCTGGTCCTTCAGCGTCACGCCCTCCGGGAGAAAGGCAACCGCCTCCGAACTGCGCCGCGGCGGCGCAGCCAACAGCGTCGCTGACATGTTGCGGGTCGTCAGATACTCACCATCCTTGGCGAGAGCCACCATACGGCGGATTTCATTTTCCAGTTCGCGGACATTGCCGGGAAACTCGCCGCCCGAAAGCTTTTCGATGGTGTTGGCCGTGATTCCCAGAATCTTGCGGCCAATGGCATCGGCATGTTTTGCCGCAAAGAACTCCGCCAGCGGTCCAATGTCTTCGGGGCGTTCTCTCAGCGCAGGGACTTCGAACTCAAAGCCTTTCAGCCGGAAATAGAGATCCTGCCGGAACTCGCCACGCGCGACCAGATTTTTCAGGCGCCGGTTGGATGCCACGATGATGCGGACATCACAGTGTGTGACCCTGTCCGAGCCAAGGGGCTTGACCTCGCCCTCCTGGAGAAATCGCAACAAGCTCACCTGAAAGGACGGCGACACTTCCGAAATCTCATCCAGGAAAACCGTACCGCCGTCGGCAGCGCGAAACAGACCCAGCCGATCCGAGATCGCTCCGGTAAAGGACCCACGCTTGTGTCCAAACAATTCCGACTGCAGCAATTCGTCGGGCACGCCGCCACAATTCTGCACGAGAAGAGGACTTGCCCGGCGCGTTGAGTTGTAGTGGATGGCCCGGGCAAGCAGTTCCTTGCCCGTGCCCGTCTCGCCTTCGATGAGAATCGGCAGCTCGGTCCTGGCTGCTTGCCGCGCCAGTTCGCACAATTCAGCCATTTTCTCGCTGACATAGACGAGCTTTTCGAAACGCTGGCTTTCCGTCCTGAAGACGGCATTCTTACGCTCGCCGAAGATCAGCCCGTCGCCCGATATCTTGAACTCTCGAGACAGGATGCGATGGCGGCGTGCAAGTTCGCGGGTCTCCAGCGCTCTTTCGACCACCAGGCCCAATTGCGACGAATCAACGGGCTTCAGCAGAAACTGGTAGATTGCCGCCCGGGACAATGCCGGTTCCGAGATGCAGTCCGATTTCGAAGTCACATATATGCGGGTGATGTCGGGATGAGACACCCGAAGGCCGGTGAGGAAGGTGAGACCAGCATCTTCCCCCTCGTGATCCTCCGCTATGGCCAGATCGACGTGAATGGTGGCCATCGTGGTCAGTGCTTCAGAAAAGGAGTGCGCCAGGATAACGCGGTATGCGTAACGCTCGGCCAGGACATGAAGCGGCCACGTCCAGTCGCTGCCCTGGCGCGATACGATAACGACGGTGCCCGGTTCATCCATATAAGTAGGTTTCCATTTTGCGCACCTTGTTAGCAAAAGGGCGTGACGGCTTCAATTGCCATGAATGGCTGCTTTCCGACCAAACACTGACCAGGTTACGCGCCGACATCGGTCCTAGCGCACCTCAGGATAGAGTTTTGCCGAGACCGGCAGGAAAGCGGCTCCCTTGCGCGCGAGGAAGGCGCAGAAGGCGCCTATGGCTGGCGTCACGACGCGGTCGCTGCGCACCACCGAAAACCATTGACGCCGAATTGGCATCCCCACGACATCGAGCACCGACAGCCGTCCGGCCTGGACCTCGAAGGCTATGGTATGGGCGGAGATGAAGGCAACGCCCAGTCCAGCCATCACGGCCTGCTTGATCGTTTCGTTGGAATCCATCTCCGTTCCCGGCTGCTCCAATCGCCCGGGGATGTCGCCAAGAAACCGTTCGAACGACATGCGCGTGCCCGAACCTGGTTCGCGCACGATGAAATGCTCCCGGGCGATCCTGGCTTTGGTGATGTCGCGCGCCTGTGCCAGCGGATGATCGGGGGCCGCCGCGATGATCAAGGGGTGGTCCCCGAACACTCTGGCCTCCACCGGCAGGTCCGGCGGCGGTCGCCCCATCAGCGCAATATCAAGGACATGGTCCTTCAGTTTTGCAATGGTTTCCGCCCGGTTGCCGATCACCAGCTTCAGGTCGATATCGGGAAACTCCTTCTTGAAGCCAGCAATGATCTGCGGGGCGAAATACTTCGCCGTGGACACCGCGCCGACGATCAAATGCCCCTTCCTGATGCCCTTGACCGCATCAATCTCCTCCTGCAGCAGGCGCAATCTCTCATCGATGGCGTGTGCCGCTTCGATGAAGGCCAAACCTGCGTCAGTCGGACGCATGCCTTGCGGAGCGCGCTCGAAAAGCTGAATTCCGGCCTCTTCTTCAACCTGTTGAAGCTGTAACGTCACCGCCGGTCCGGTAAGTCCCAACGCCCTGGCAGCATTGATGATTTTACCCTCGCTATGGATGGCCGAGATGACGCGGAAATGACGGAGCGTGATGTTGCGCATCTGTCGCAGTAAGCAGAACTTATCGCCGCCGTAAATAGATTAAAGTTTACTAACCCGCACCGGGCTGTTCCAACCGTCATCAGATCTGCGGCGCTATCGCGGGATCGGGAGGGGAAAATGAACAATCCGACACTCGAGGCCTTTTTGGCGTCGCACGAACGGCAAGGGCATGATGGCGACGTTCTCGCAACGGTGGCGGCGCTGACGAGTGCGGCGCTTGCGATCAACAAGGCCATCCGCTCTGGCTCTCTGGGGTCCGCCTTTGGCGGCACCAACGCAACGGTCAATGCGGACGGCGATACCCAAAGGCACCTCGACCTTTATGCCGATCAGATCTTCCTGGACGCCATGCGTCGTGCGCCGGTGCGGTGTGTCGCCTCCGAAGAGCGGATCGCGCCGGTCGCACTCGACCCCGAGAGCCGCATTGCGGTGGCCATCGACCCTTTGGACGGCTCGTCCAACATCGACGTCAACGTATCGATCGGTACCATATTCTCGCTTCTCCCAGCGACTGGCGCGCCCGGCATCGACCCGGCCGCCTTTTTTCTCCAGCCAGGCAGCAGCCAGCTCGCGGCAGGCTTTTTCGTCTACGGACCGCAGCTGGTTCTGGTTTTGACGCTTGGCCACGGCACGCACGCCTTCGTCTTGTCGCCAGAACTTGGCACCTTCGTGCAGACCCATGAGAGCGTGGCTGTGGCCGAACGCACTCAGGAGTTCGCCATCAACGCTTCCAATTATCGCCATTGGGAAGAAGCCGTGCGGCTCTATGTGGATGATTGCCTGAAAGGTGAGGAAGGTCCGCGCGGCAAGAACTTCAACATGCGCTGGATCGCCTCGCTGGTCGCCGATGTCTATCGCATCCTCATGCGCGGTGGCGTCTTTCTTTATCCCGGCGATAGCCGTGCCGGTTATGCGAGCGGCCGGCTGCGGCTCGTCTACGAGGCCAATCCCATTGCGATGCTGGTGGAGCAGGCCGGTGGACGCGCAACCAATGCGCTTTGCAGCATCCTCGACATCGTTCCGACCGGCCTTCACCAACGCGTCCCGTTTGTCTTCGGCTCCGCCAGGGAGGTCGAGCGCGTCGCCCGCTATCACACCGAGCCAAGTGCAATAGCCGAGCGTTCACCGCTGTTTGGCAATCGTGGCCTGTTTCGGGCCTGATCAGGGAAGCACAAGATGTCGGCCAAGCACCCCATCATTTCGATCACCGGCTCCTCAGGTGCAGGCACCACCTCGGTCAAGCGCATCTTTGAGCAGATCTTCCGGCGCGAAAACGTCGATGCCGCATATATCGAGGGCGATGCATTCCACCGCTACGATCGTGCGGCGATGAAGGTGAAGGTTGCCGAGGACGAAAAGGGTGGCAATCCCTACTTCACCCATTTCAACGCCGAGGCCAACGAACTCGACGCGCTCCAGGAGGTCTTTGAAGACTATGGGCTCAGGGGTACCGGCCGCACCCGGACCTATGTTCACGATGAGGCGGAGGCCAGCCTTTATGGCTGCGATCTCGGCACCTTCACCCCGTGGCGCGAGTTCGCCCCAAGTGACCTGCTGTTCTATGAGGGCCTGCATGGTTGTGCCGTCACCGACAGGGTCGATCTGGCCAAACACGCTGATCTCAAGATTGGCGTCGTGCCGGTCATCAACCTTGAATGGATCCAGAAGATCCACCGCGACCGCTCCACGCGCGGCTACTCGACGGAAGCCGTCGTGGACGTGATCCTTCGGCGCATGCCCGATTATGTGCGCCACATCGTGCCGCAGTTCTCGAAGACAGACATCAATTTCCAGCGCGTGCCGATCGTCGATACGTCAAATCCATTCGTCGCTCGCTGGATCCCGACACCTGACGAATCGATGCTGATCATCCGCTTCGCCAACCCCCGCGGCATCGATTTCCCCTACCTGCTTTCGATGATCCACAACTCGTTCATGTCGCGCGCCAACTCGATCGTCGTGCCGGGCAACAAGCTCGACCTGGCCATGCAGCTGATCCTGACACCGCTGATCATGCAACTGATCGAACGCAAGCGCCGCGCCAACTGAGGAAGCTGAGATGAACCAGATCGCGATCGACACGCCCGTCCCCGCCAGGGCCGATGAACAGCTGATGGCAAACGCCATCAGGGCGCTCGCCATGGATGCGGTTCAAAAGGCAAACTCCGGCCATCCCGGCATGCCGATGGGCATGGCCGATGTTGCCACCATACTGTTCAATCGCTTCCTGCAAATCGACCCGTCGCGTCCCGACTGGCCCGACCGTGACCGTTTCGTTTTATCGGCGGGCCATGGCTCGATGTTGCAATACGCGCTGCACTATCTGCTCGGCTACGAAGACATGCCGATCGAGGAGTTGCAGCGCTTCCGACAGCTTGGCAGCCGCACTGCCGGGCATCCCGAATATGGCCATGCCCTTGGCATCGAAACCACGACGGGTCCGCTTGGCCAGGGCATTGCGACGGCGGTCGGCATGGCATTGGCCGAGCGCATGCTTGCCGCCCGTTTTGGTGCCGGCCTCGTCGACCACTACACATATGCAATCGCCGGCGATGGCTGCCTGCAGGAGGGGATGAGCCACGAGGCGATTGATCTTGCCGGCCATCTTGGCCTTTCGAAATTGATCGTGCTGTGGGACGACAATCGCATCTCGATCGACGGGCCGACCTCGCTGGCGACCTCGATGGACCAACCGATGCGGTTCCGGGCCGCCGGCTGGAGCGTTCTTTCGATCGACGGCCACGACCTGGAGGCAATCGCGGCGGCGCTGGAGCAGGCGCGGACGTCGGACCGGCCGACGTTGATCGCATGCCGGACCACAATCGGAAAGGGCGCGCCGAACCTGGGCGGCTCGGAAAAAACCCATGGCGCGCCGCTCGGCGCGGCCGAAATCGCCGCGACGCGAACAAACCTCGGTTGGGATCATCCACCCTTCGAGATCCCCGGCGAAATTTTGCGCGCCTGGCGCACCGCGCCAGCACGCGCCCGAACCGCGCGCGCGGCGTGGGAGGCTAGACTTGCCGCGTCGCCGCGCCGCCAGGAATTCGAAAGTGCTGTGGCTGGCGACCTTCCCGAAGGCGTGTTTGAGGCACTGTCGACATTTCGCCAGCAACACTTCGAGAGTGCGACCAACGTCGCAACCCGCAAGGCCTCGGAAATGGCTCTCGCCGTGATCAACGAGGCGACGGAGCAGACTGTCGGTGGATCGGCGGATCTCACTCATTCCAACTTGACCATCACCAAGGGCATGGCTCGCGTCTCACCGGGCGACTTTTCCGGACGATACATCCACTATGGCATCCGCGAGCACGGCATGGCGGCGGCTATGAACGGCATGGCGCTGCATGGCGGGCTTGTCCCTTATGGCGGGACATTCCTGTGCTTTGCCGATTATGCGCGCGGCGCAATGCGGCTCTCGGCACTGATGGGCCAGCGCGTCATCTATGTGATGACCCACGATTCCATCGGACTTGGCGAGGATGGGCCCACGCACCAGCCTGTCGAACATCTGGCGATGCTGCGTGCCACGCCGAACCTCAATGTCTTCCGTCCAGCCGACATCATCGAGACAGCCGAATGCTGGGAGCTGGCGCTGAGGTCAAAGCACCGGCCGAGCGTGCTGGTCTTGTCGAGACAGACCCTGCCGATGTTGCGCACGAAGGCTCCCGAAGCCAGTCGCTCGGCCAAAGGGGCTTACCTCATGCGCAAGCCCGTCGGCCGGCGTGATGTGACGCTGATTGCCACGGGTTCGGAAGTCGAGATCGCCCGCGCGGCCGCCGACTTGCTCCTGGAGCGCCATCATATGCGGGTTGCCTTGGTCTCCATGCCCTGCTGGGAACTCTTTGAAGAACAAGACGAAGCCTATCGCGCCGAGGTTCTGGGCACAGCTCCGCGCATAGCCGTCGAGGCCGCCGCGCGCCTTGGTTGGGACCGCTGGATTGGTGACGGCGGCTCCTTCGTGGGAATGACCGGCTTTGGCGCCAGCGCACCGGCGGCAGAGCTTTACAGGCATTTCGGGATCACGGCCGAGGCTATTGCCGATGCCGCCTGTGCAGTTGTTCAGAAGGATTGAAGCCTTGACCGTCAGAGTTGCCATCAACGGATTTGGCCGCATCGGCCGCAACATCCTGCGCGCCATCCATGAGTCCGGCCGCAAGGACATCGACGTCGTCGCCGTCAACGATCTCGGCCCGGTCGAGACCAATGCGCATCTCCTGCGCTATGACAGCGTGCACGGCCGCTTCCCGCATGAAGTGTCGTTTTCCGGCGACCAGATCACCGTCGGCAAGGAGACCTTCAAGGTCACCGCGATCAGGGACCCGGCGCAGCTGCCATGGAAGGAGCTCGGCGTCGACATCGCGCTCGAATGCACCGGCATCTTCACTGCCCGTGACAAGGCCGCCGCGCATCTGACCGCCGGCGCCAAGCGCGTCGTCGTCTCGGCGCCCGCCGAAGGCGCCGACCTCACCGTCGTCTTCGGCATCAACCACGACAAGCTGACCAAGGACCACATCGTCATCTCGAATGCGTCCTGCACCACCAACTGCCTGGCGCCGCTGGCCGCCGCGCTGCACGAGACCGTCGGCATCGAAAAGGGCATGATGACGACGATCCACTCCTACACGGGCGACCAGCCGACGCTGGACACCATGCACAAGGATCTCTACCGCGGCCGTGCGGCTGCCCTGTCGCAGATCCCGACCTCGACCGGTGCAGCCAAGGCGATCGGGCTCGTGCTGCCCGATCTCAAGGGCAAGCTCGACGGCATCTCGATCCGCGTGCCGACCCCCAACGTCTCGGTGGTCGACTTCAAGTTCATCGCCAAGCGGCCGACCACCGTCCAGGAGATCAACGAAGCGGTCATCGCCGCTTCCAACGGTAAGCTGAAGGGCATTCTCGGCGTCACCCATCACCCGAACGTCTCGATCGACTTCAACCATGATCCGCGCTCGTCGATCCTGGCGCTCGACCAGACCAAGGTGATGGACGGCAACTTCGTTTCGGTACTGTCCTGGTACGACAATGAGTGGGGCTTTTCCAACCGCATGGCCGACACCTCGGTCGCTGTTGGGGGCGTGCTTTGAAACCCCTCCCCGACATCCGCACCGCTGAAATTGCCGGCAAGACCGTGCTCGTTCGCGCCGACCTCAACGTGCCTCTAAAGAACGGCATGGTGGCCGATGCCACCAGGATAGTACGCTTTGCTCCAACAGTGAGGGATCTCCTGGCGCGAGGTGCCAAGGTTGTCGTCATGACGCATCTTGGCAGACCAGACGGTGATGCAAATCCCATCTATTCGGTGAGGCCGGTAACAGGCACGCTGTCCAGCGAAGTCGGCCGCGAAGTTGTGTTCGTCCCAGATTGTGTCGGTCCCACTGCGGAGAAGGCTGCCAAGCATCATCAGGACGGCAAGGTTCTCCTGCTCGAAAACCTTCGTTTTCATAAGGGCGAGGAGGCCAACAGCCGCAATTTTGCATTGCGGCTCTCGGTCAACGGCGATCTCTTTGTCAACGACGCCTTTTCCTGCGCTCATCGCGCGCATGCTTCGACCCATGCTATCGCGCATATCATGCCCGCTTACGCCGGCCCGTCCCTGCTTGCCGAAGTCGCCGCATTGACTGCCGCCCTCGACGCGCCGGAAAAGCCGGTGGCAGCTCTGGTGGGAGGTTCCAAGGTCTCGTCCAAGATAAGGGTGTTGAAGAACCTGATCGGCAGGATGGATCACCTGATCATCGGCGGCGGCATGGCCAACACATTTCTGGCTGCAAGCGGATACCGTGTGGGGCGGTCAGTCCACGAGCCGGACTGTGTTTCGATCGCTCGCGATATCATGGAGGCTGCCGCCGCCAACGGTTGTCGTATCCTTCTGCCCAGCGACGTTACCGTGGCCAGGATGTTCGAGGCAGAGGCTTTGGCCACAACCGTCCCGGTGGCAGCTATCCCTGACGAGGCAATGGCGCTCGACGTTGGTCCCAGGACCGTTGCGGAGATCAAGCATGTCCTGAACGCCTGCCGCACCCTGTTGTGGAATGGGCCGCTGGGCGCATTCGAGATGAGGCCATTTGGAGACGCCACGTTCACTGTGGCGCGCCATGCAGCGGCACTGTCAAAGGCCGGACAACTCGCCACCATCGCAGGCGGCGGCGACACGGCTGCCGCACTGTCTTTGGCAGGCGTTGCCGACCAGATCACCTACCTTTCGACCGCCGGTGGCGCCTTCCTCGAATGGCTCGAAGGCTGCCGCTTACCTGGCATCGAAGTGCTGCGCAAAAGAGTCGAACATTCGGAGACCGTCTGACATGGCCAAGATTACACTTCGACAGCTGCTCGACCACGCCGCTGAACGTGACTACGGCGTTCCAGCCTTCAACATCAACAACATGGAGCAAGGTCTCGCCATCATGCAGGCGGCAAAGGCTTGCGACGCACCGGTTATCATCCAGGCCTCGCGCGGCGCCCGCGCTTACGCCCATGACATCATGCTCTCGAAGATGATGGATGCCCTGGCTGAAATCTATCCTGACATTCCGCTTTGCGTCCATCAGGACCACGGCAATAACGAAGCCACCTGCCTGACCGCGATCCGCCATGGCTTCACGTCGGTCATGATGGACGGCTCGCTCCTGGCCGACGGCAAGACGCCGGCGAGCTATGACTACAATGTGGAGATGACGGCAAGTGTGGCCGAGATGGCGCATGCGGTCGGCGCCTCGGTGGAAGGCGAGCTCGGTGTGCTTGGGTCGCTGGAAAGCGGCCACGGCGAGGCCGAGGACGGGCACGGCGCGGAGGGCGCGCTTTCCCACGATCAACTCTTGACCGATCCTGACCAGGCGGTCGATTTCGTCACGCAGACGAAGGTCGACGCGCTGGCGATCGCCTGTGGCACAAGCCACGGCGCCTACAAGTTTTCGCGCCGCCCTGACGGCGACATCCTCGCCATGCATGTCATCGAGGCTATCCACCAGAAACTGCCAAACACGCATCTGGTGATGCACGGCTCTTCCTCGGTGCCGCAGGAACTGCAGGACATCATTAACAGCCATGGCGGAGAGATGCCGCAGACCTTCGGCGTGCCGGTGGAAGAGATCGTGCGCGGCATCCACCACGGCGTGCGCAAGATCAACATCGACACCGATTGTCGCATGGCCATGGCCGCCCAATTCCGCAAGGTCGCGGTCAGCAATCGCGCTGAGTTTGACCCTCGCAAATTCCTCAAGCCTGCCATGGATGCCATGCGCGACCTGTGCCGCGAACGTTTCGAGGCCTTTGGCTGCGCGGGCAATGCCAGCCGGATCAAGGTGATGCCCTTGGATGAGATGGCCAGGCGCTACGCAACGGGCCTGCTCGACACACAAGTGGCGGCCAGCAGGGCTGCCTGAAGTACCAATTTTTGACGGAAGGATCTGGATGATGACCGTGCAACCGACAGAGCTCAAAGGCAAGGAACGCTATCGCGCCGGCGTGCTCAAATACGCGCAGATGGGGTACTGGAACGGCGACTACGTGCCCAAGGACACCGATCTGATCGCGCTTTTTCGCATCACGCCCCAGGATGGCGTCGATCCGATCGAGGCCGCGGCCGCCGTCGCCGGCGAATCCTCGACGGCAACCTGGACGGTGGTCTGGACCGACAGGCTGACGGCGGCTGACCAGTACCGTGCAAAGGCCTATCGGGTCGATCCGGTGCCGGGGCGGCCCGGCGAATATTTCTGCTATGTCGCCTACGACCTGATCCTGTTCGAGCCGGGCTCGATCGCCAACCTGACGGCCTCCATCATTGGCAACGTGTTTTCGTTCAAGCCGCTCATGGCGGCGCGGCTGGAAGACATGCGGTTGCCCGTCGCCTATGTGAAGACCTTCAAGGGACCGCCGACCGGCATCGTGGCCGAGCGCGAGCGGCTCGACAAGTTCGGGCGACCGCTGCTGGGGGCGACCACCAAGCCGAAACTCGGGCTTTCAGGCAAGAATTACGGCCGCGTGGTTTACGAGGGTCTGAAAGGTGGCCTCGACTTCATGAAGGATGACGAGAACATCAACTCGCAACCCTTCATGCACTGGCGCGACCGGTTCCTCTACTGCATGGAGGCCGTCAATCGCGCCGCCGCCGAAACCGGCGAGATCAAGGGGCACTACCTCAACATCACGGCCGGCACGATGGAGGAGATCTACCGGCGTGCCGAATTCGCCAAGGAACTGGGCTCATGCATCGTGATGATCGACCTGATCATCGGCTACACCGCAATCCAGTCGATCTCGGAATGGTGCCGGCGCAACGACATGATCCTGCATCTGCATCGCGCTGGACATGGGACTTACACCCGCCAGAAGAACCACGGCATCTCGTTTCGCGTCATCGCCAAGTGGATGCGGCTTGCCGGCGTCGACCACATCCATGCCGGCACGGCCGTCGGCAAGCTCGAAGGCGATCCTATGACGGTCCAGGGCTATTACAATGTCTGCCGCGAACTCAAGAACGAGGTGGACTTTCCGCGCGGCATCTTCTTCGAGCAGGACTGGGCCGACACGTTGAAAGTCATGCCCGTGGCCTCTGGCGGTATCCATGCCGGGCAGATGCATCAGCTGCTTGACTTGTTCGGTGACGACGTCGTGCTGCAGTTCGGCGGCGGCACCATCGGCCATCCGATGGGGATTCAGGCGGGCGCAACCGCAAACCGCGTTGCGCTGGAAGCCATGGTGCTTGCCCGCAACGAGGGCCGCGATATTGCCGCTGAGGGCCCGGAGATACTTCGCGCTGCCGCCAGATGGTGCAAACCCCTTGAAGCGGCCCTCGATGTATGGGGCAATATCAGCTTCAACTATCAGTCTACGGACACCTCGGACTTCGTCCCCACCCCTGCCGTCGCCGTTTAAGGAGCTTGATCCATGCGCATCACACAGGGCACTTTTTCCTTTCTGCCGGACCTCTCGGACGAGCAGATTTCCGCGCAGGTCGAATATTGCCTGCGCAAAGAATGGTCGATCGGCGTTGAATACACTGACGACCCGCATCCCCGGAACATATTCTGGGAGATGTGGGGCAACCCAATGTTCGACCTCAAGGACGCGGCCGGCGTGATGATGGAGGTCCGTGCCTGCCGCGTTGCGCAACCGGACAGCTATATCCGCCTCAACGCCTTCGATTCCTCGCGTGGTTTCGAGACGGTGATGCTGTCCTTCATCGTCAATCGGCCGAAGGTCGAGCCCAAGTTCGTCCTCACCCGCACCGAGACGGACAGCCGTGTTCAGCGCTATTCGATGAAGGCTGCACTTTAACGCCCTGGAGACCGTATACATGACTGCCGTGCAGACATTCGAAGCGGCAACGCCGACCGTGGACCTGGCCGCCGATTTCCGTGAATCGGGGGTGGCAGAGATCTTGGCGGAGCTTGATCGCGACCTGGCCGGTCTCAAGCCGGTCAAGCAGCGTATCCGCGAGACGGCGGCGCTCCTGCTGGTCGAGCGTGCGCGCAGCCGCCTGGGCCTGTCGACCCATACGCCGACGCTGCATATGAGCTTTACGGGCAATCCGGGCACCGGCAAGACGACGGTGGCGCTCAGGATGGCAAATCTGCTGCATCGACTTGGGTATGTGCGCAAGGGCCACCTCGTCTCGGTAACGCGCGACGATCTCGTCGGCCAGTATATCGGCCATACCGCGCCGAAGACGAAGGAGGTGCTGAAGAAGGCGATGGGGGGCGTCTTGTTCATCGACGAAGCCTACTATCTCTACCGTCCCGACAACGAGCGCGACTATGGCCAGGAAGCCATAGAAATCCTCCTGCAGGTGATGGAGAACCAGCGGGACGACCTCGTCGTAATCCTCGCCGGCTATGGGGATCGGATGGAGCGCTTCTATCAGTCCAACCCGGGATTTCGATCGCGCATCGCACATCACATCGACTTCCCGGATTACGAGGACGCAGAGCTGCTCTCCATAGCCGAGACGATGCTGGCCAAGCAGAATTATGTGCTCGACGATGAAGCGACGCAGATGATGGCCGCTTACATTCGCATGAGGCGCACGCAGCCCCACTTCGCCAATGCGCGCTCGATCCGCAATGCGTTGGACCGCGCCCGCCTGCGTCACGCCAATCGTCTTTTCGAAACATCGGTCGGCCCCGTCACAATGCAGGAGATGTCGACCATCCGTGCCGATGACATCAGGGCCAGCCGAGTGTTCTTGACGCCAACAGCCGCGGAAGGTCCCACGACGTGAAGCAGACGATCATTGCCCCATCGGTCCTCTCGGCCGACTTCTCGCGTCTCGGCGAAGAAGTCGAGGCCGTCGCCGCAGCAGGTGCGGACTGGATCCACCTCGACGTGATGGATGGGCACTTCGTGCCCAACATTACCTTCGGTCCTGCCGTGATCAAGGCAATCCGCAACCGAACGGACAAGGTGTTCGACTGTCACCTGATGATCACGCCAGCCGATCCCTATCTCGCCGCCTTCGCCGATGTAGGTTGCGACATCATAACGGTCCACGCAGAAGCTGGAGTGCACCTCGACCGATCGCTCCAGACCATCCGCGACCTTGGCAAGAAAGCCGGCGTTTCGCTCAATCCGTCGACGCCGGAGACCGTTATCGAATACGTACTGGATCGTCTGGATCTCGTCCTCCTGATGACGGTCAATCCAGGGTTCGGCGGCCAGGCCTTCATTCCCTCGGTGGTCGAGAAGGTGAAGCGCGTGAAGGCGATGATCGGTGATCGACCGATCGATATCGAAATCGACGGCGGGGTGACTTCGCAAACCGCACCCCTCCTCGCATCGGCCGGTGCCAATGTGTTGGTTGCGGGCTCGGCCATTTTCAAAGGCGGGACGGCAGCGGCATACAGCGCCAACA
The DNA here is from genome assembly GCF_000176035.2 of Mesorhizobium opportunistum WSM2075. Classification (NCBI taxonomy): domain Bacteria; kingdom Pseudomonadati; phylum Pseudomonadota; class Alphaproteobacteria; order Hyphomicrobiales; family Phyllobacteriaceae; genus Mesorhizobium; species Mesorhizobium opportunistum. The sequence continues at coordinate 5,667,012 of NC_015675.1, forward strand.
TCGCGGCCATTCGCCAATCAGCCGATGCGGCTTCGTGAGACGGGCGCCATGAACGCGAACCCAGCATTCGCGGACCTGCCCCCGCGGGCGGTCTTCTTCGACCTTGATGGAACGCTTGTCGATTCGGCCCCTGATATGGCCGCAGCCGTCAATGAGCTGATGGCGCGCTACGGCCTGGCGCCGCACTCACTCGAGGCAGTGCGTGGCATGATTGGCCATGGGGTCGAGAAACTGATCGAACGAGCCTTCGCGGCGCATTCGCTCGCGCTTGGCTTGGAAGATCAGAGCGCAAGCCGCGAGCAGATGAATGAAATCTATGGGGGTCACCTCACCCAATTGACGACGTTGCGCCCCGGCGCAGGCAGCGCGCTGACCGCAGCTCGCAAGGCTGGGATGCGGACCGGCGTCGTCACCAACAAGCCGGAAGGGTTCTCACGCATTGTCCTGGCGCACTTCGGCTTGTCGGATGAGCTCGATGTCGTCATCGGCGGCGATGCCGGCCATCTGAAAAAACCTGCTCCCGACATGCTTCTGGCTGCCTGTCACGCATGCGGTTGCAGCAGCGCTCAGGCAGTTATGGTGGGAGATAGTATGGCAGACGTCGGAGCCGCCAGGGCCGCGGGCATGCGCTGCATCATAGTGCGCGGCGGATATACCGAACTGGCGGCCGAAGATCTGGGCGCTGATCGCGTTATCGACGTGCTCGACCAACTGGAATCGGTTTTCCTGAGGTAAGAAAAGGCTGTGCAATGGCTCTTCGAGCGCTTGTCTTCGACGTTGACGGCACGCTCGCGGAGACCGAGGAACTGCACCGTCAGTCTTTCAACGAGACTTTTGCCGAGCACGGGCTTAATTGGGTCTGGGACCATAGTCTGTACACCGAGTTGCTCGGCACCACGGGTGGGCGCGAGCGCATTGTTTCGTATGCACAGATGGTGGGGCAAAACGTCGACGCAGATCTCCTGCACGCACGAAAGACAGAAATCTATAACCTCAAGATCAAGCAGGGTCTGATCAGCTTGAGGCCTGGCGTGGTGGAGCTGATCGAGCATGCCACGAATGAGGGGCTGATGCTTGCGATCGGGACCACCACCAGTAAGGCGAATGTGGTGTCGCTCCTCCATGAGACGCTCGGCCCAAGGTCCTTGGGCCTGTTTTCCAGCATCCGTACGGGCGAGGATGTGCGCGCCAAAAAACCCGATCCTGAAGTCTATCGGTTGGTGCTATCGGACCTTGGTCTGGAGGGTTGCGAGTGTCTTTGCATCGAGGATTCCAGGAACGGACTTATGGCTGCTCGTGCGGCGGGCATGCGCACGGTCATCACGGCCAGCCTGTTTACGTCTCACGAGGATTTCAGCGGCGCCGATCTCATCCTACGCAATCTGGCAACGCCATGGTCATCGGCTGAGTTCAACCCTTATACCTCGATGATGAACCAGCCGCTCGAGGTGAGTCGCTTACTGCGGCGTGCCGGGAGGTCCGGCGGGCGGCGAACGGACGCTTGAACATCGCCAACATTGTCACCGTCGAATTGAAGAACCTGAACCCGCCCCATTGGCAAGGGCGGCATCGCCGGATTTGCCAAGGGGGCGGCGGATGTCAGTTTGCGGGAGGACGGAAGCGACACGACGATCTTGACCTATTCCGTCAACACCGACATAGGCGGCAAGATCGCACAGCTCGGCAGCCGCCTGATGCTGTCGACCTCGAAGAAACTGGCCGGCCGGTTCTCGCGAATCTCGGCAGGATTGTCGGCGAAAGTGGCTGATCCATCTCGCCGGCGCGGAAACGAACGACCGGCAGCGCGCCCGCAAGCCGGACGCGCCGCCACCGCCGGCCAGGACGATCAGGCAAGCTCGCCGAGATGCCGGCGAACCCACTCGGCCTCCTCGGATGCCGTGCGCCGGAAGTGCCGGCGGAAATCGCGGCTGAACTGGGCAGGGCTGGCGTAGCCGACCGATGCCGCGACTTCCGCAATCGTCCTGTCCTGGCGCGCGATCATCAGCCGCGCCTCGTGGAGCCGCATCGCCTTCAGATATTGTATCGGCGTGCTTCCGGTCAGGGTTTTGAAATGGACGTGGTAGGAAGGAACGCTCATGCCCGCTTCGGTTGCCAGCGCGCCGACCGAGATACCGGAGCCGTAGCTCTCGCGCAGGCGGACGAGGCTTTGCACGATCCTGCCGGACCTGCCCCGCTGCTGCAGGGCCGAGATCATCGCACCGCCCTGCGGGCCGACGAGCACCCGATAATGCAGCTCGCGCAGGATGCCGGCTCCCAGAATCGCAAGCTCGACGGGATCGCATAAAGCCCGCAGCATGCGCAGCACGACATCCTCGATGTCAGGGGCCATCCGGCTCGATACCAGGCCTCTCATCCTGCTGGCGGGCGTGTCCGAGCGCCTCGTATCGACGTCCGAGGCGATCTCGGCGGCCATGTGCATGTCGAACTCGACATACACCGCGAGCAGCGGCCGCTCGGGACTTGCCACCGATTCCATCCGGAACGGCACCGGCACCGACACCGCCAGGTAGTGCTCTTCGTCGTAGAGATAGATCTCGCCGTCGAGCACGCCCTGCTTGCGGCCCTGCAGAACGAACGCCGCGCCCGGCTTGTAGAGCACGGGAACGTCTTGAAGGACCGCCTCGCTCCTGAGAATGCGGACGCCATGAAGCGGCGTCGCGTTGTATCCCTGACGGGGAGCAAGATGGCCGGCCAGTTCCACGAGGTCGCGACGCTTCGACGGCATTTCTCCCCTCTCATAGGATTTGGCAAGAGATTCAGAGCTTCAGCGATGGATGCCCGCCTGCTTGAATATTATCGGTCAAGGACATCGATCGATCAACAGGACAGGCCAGCATGCAGCGCAAAACTTTCTTCATCACCGGTGCAAATTCCGGTTTCGGTTTCGCAATCGCGGCCGCCGCCAGCCGCGAGGGCCACAAGGTCATGGGCACGGTCCGCTCGGAGCAGGCGCGCGCAGACATGGCGCAACGCTTGCCGGGGATGCGCGCCGTCCTCTGCGACGTGACCGAATTCGACCGCATCGCCGGTATCGTCCGGCAGGCCGAAGACGATCATGGCCCCGTCGACGTCCTCATCAACAATGCCGGCTACGGCCATGAGGGCATATTGGAGGAGTCGCCTATCGAGGAGATGCGGCGCCAGTTCGACGTGAACGTCTTCGGCGCGGTCGCGGTCGCCAAGGCTTTCCTGCCGCGCTTCCGTGAAAGACGTGGCGGCTTCATCGTCAACGTGACATCGATAGGGGGCATGATCACCATGCCCGGCATCGCCTATTATTGCGGAAGCAAATTCGCCCTTCAGGGGATTTCTGAGGTCATGCGCGCGGAGATGGCGCCGTTCGGCGTTCATGTGACGGCCTTGTGCCCCGGCTCGTTTCGGACGGACTGGGCCGGGCGATCGATGGTCAGGACCGGACGGTCGATTGCGGACTACGACGCGCTGTTCGATCCCATACGGCAGGCCCGGCAGGCCAAGAGCGGCAGGCAACTGGGCGATCCCAACAAGCTCGCGGCGACGGTTCTGCGTCTGGTCGAATCGGACAGCCCTCCGCCGCAACTGCTGCTAGGTAGCGACGCCCTCCGATTCGTGTCGGATCGGATTGAGCGCCTGAAGCAAGAAATCGAGCTATGGAAATCGGTCACCGTTTCGACCGACGGTTGAAGCAAGCGTAGACGACGCAATCACCCGTGCCTACGCCGAGCTGATGGGTTACGCAGCGAATGTCCATCGAGGCTACTGCGAGGAGATGCAGGATAACGCAAAGGTGGATGTCAAGCCCAATGTATTCGCCGCGATCTCACTCGGCGGGACGCGAAACCGTCGCCTTGATAGACAGTGTGGAAGCTTTCGAATTACCATGCTGCCCGACAAAACTACAAGACAGCAACGTCGGTGTTGCCGTTCCAGTCTGCCATTTTTGCGACTTTCGAGAACAGACCGGGAACATCGACCGTTTCCGTTCATCGCCCAAGGCCAGTGTAGTGTTGGAAAGCCAAAGTGGGGGTGTCGTTCGTGCGTTTCATATTCGGTGGGGAACCTGTTGACGGTTACTCCGAACAGGTCAACCCGACAGGCCGGGACCAGTGGTCGAGATGACTTCCCCCGTTGCAAGGTTCTCCAGGAATGTCGTTGACGGGACGAAGAACAATGTGCCGGTGACTGCGCGGCTGAAGTCCAGTAACCGATCGTAGTTGCCTGGCGGCCGGCCGATGAACATGTTTTCCAGCATCTGCTCGATTCTGCGCGGAGAACGGGCGTAGCCGATGAAATAGGTACCGAACTCACCCTTGCCGACGTCGCCGAACGGCATGTTGTCGCGTACGATTTCCAACTGCTCTCCGTCTTCTACGATCGTGGTCAGCGCATTGTGCGCGGAGGTTGGTTTTACATCAACGTCCAGCTCGATGTCTGAGAGTTTTTTTCTGCCAACAATTCCCTCTTGCTTCTCGATCGGGAGCGCGTTCCATGCTTTCAGATCATGCAGGTACTTCTGCACGATTACATAGCTGCCTCCGGCGAATGAGGTGTCCTCCTCGCCAATGATCGCGGCCTTGACGGCGCGATCATCCACCGGGTTTTCAGTGCCATCGACGAAGCCGATCAGGTCGCGGCCATCGAAATAGTTGAAGCCGTGCACCTCATCCGCTGTGGAGACTGCACCATCGAGTTGCGACATGATCTGTGTCGCCAGTTCGAAGCAAAATCCATACGCGTGGCACGGATGTGAAAGAGGATGTCGCCCGGCGTCGAGACGGCATGATGCTGGCCTTGGATCTCGCGAAATGGATGCAGGTCTTTCGGTCTGGAGGCTCCAAACAAACGGCCCCATGCATCGGAGCCAAACGCCATGACACACGAGAGCCGGCCGTCCAGGTCACGGGAGCCGACTGCGCGCAGAAGCGCGGAAAGATCGCCACATAAGGCGCGCACGGTCGCTTCGTGTTCTGCTCCGGAATTGACCGTCACGACGAGAAATATCGCGGCCCGCGTCAGTTGCGCGACGACGGGTTGGGAAACACGGGATGGCAAAGTCAAGTCCACAATAGATCCTCCTTATCTTGTTCGTAACGCACCTGGTCGATGGGCATCGGGGAACGGCGGAGTTGCGGTTCACCCAATTCGAGGTAGTCTCAGGATCATCTCGGCATCAGCCGGTCACCAGTTTGCCCGATCAGTATTCGCCGACGTCGATGACTGCCTGGGCGAAAGCCTGTGGGGCTTCTTGCGGCAAGTTGTGGCCAATTCCGCCCGTGATGATCCGATGCGCGTATCTGCCTGAAAATTTCTTGGCGTAGGACCTGCTGTCAGGGTGGGGTGCGCCATTGGCATCGCCCTCAAGGGTGATGGTGGGCACCGTGATCACCGGGCTTTCGGCCAGCCGTTTTTCCAGGCCTTCATATTCCGGCTCGCCTCGAACCAGGCCGAGCCTCCAACGGTAATTGTGGATGACGATGCTGACGTGATCCGGGTTGTCGAGGCACGCAGCACTGCGATCGAACGTGGCGTCGTCAAAGTCCCACTTCGGCGAGGCGATCCGCCAGATAAGGTTTGCGAAATCGCGCCGGTACTGTTGATACCCGGCCCGGCCGCGCTCCGTCGTGAAATAGTACTGATACCACCATTGGAGTTCGGCCTTCGGCGGCAGCGGCATTCTGTTTGCTTCGAGACTGCCGATCAGATAACCGCTGACCGAAACGAGCGCATTGCAGCGCTCCGGCCAGAGCGCCGCGATGATGCAGGCTGTGCGTGCGCCCCAGTCATAGCCGGCGACGATCGCGTCGCCGATCTTCAGCGCATCCATCAATTTGATGACATCGACAGCCAGCACCGACTGCTGGCCGTTGCGGACCGTCTGACTGGAGAGAAAGTGCGTCGTGCCATGACCGCGCGAGTACGGAACGATCACGCGATAGCCCGCCATCGCCAACAAGGGAGCGACATCGACAAAGCTGTGGATGTCGTAAGGCCAGCCGTGAAGGAGGATAACGACGGGACCGTTGGATGGACCAGCTTCAGCGTAGCCAACGTTCAGCAAGCCGGCGTCGATTTGCCTGAGCGCAGCGAACGAGGCAGCCGTCGATCGTTCTGTCGTTGCTCCGCCCAGCTCTGAAACGCATTGTGCTTTAGCAGTGCGAACTGTCGTGAACTGGGTAGCAGCCAGACCCATTGCGGCAACGCCGACAAAGGCCCTGCGATAGCGATCAATTTCTCCCGGCGGTCTTGTATTTTCCATTCTTGCAACCTCTTTCGCGGCACCATCGGATGCACCTGTTTTTGGCACAGCACTGGCATCACCTTCATTCATCGGCTTGGCGTTCCCAGCCTGTGTGCCTCGACAACCCCCTTGGACGGCGAGAGGTCGGTGGCTCCACCGACTGAAGTTCATAAATACATTGAGCTGGAATGACGCGATTGCCGGGCAGTGTAGAAAGTTGCGTTTGAACACGCGGGAAGGTCACGCTTTGTGCCGCCTCGCTTTGCATCCTTAGAAATTCGGGGCGTAACCCGTCGCCACGCTTGGCAGCGATCAGGTGGAGGATCTGCAGCAACGGAAGCATGGACAAACTCCTTCGTAATGTGTCGTGGCTCAAGGGTGACACGACACGCGGCCGGTCTCGCACTTAGACAAGGCCCTCACGCTTCATTGCGACGCGAACGGCCGGACGGGCCGCAATTCGGGCGCGCAGCGCTTCTAGAGGAGCCGGAACAGGGACTTGGAAGCGGGCTGCCCAAAGCAGCATCACGAAAAGGTAGAAGTCCGCGACGCTGGGTTTCTCGCCGAACAGATAATCAGTCTTGAGACCGTTCGCGAAGAGATCGAGTTGCGACGTAATCGTCCTGCGCGCCTTGGCCTTTTCAGCATCGCTGCCTTGGTGCCACATGGGTTTGAAGCTTCGGTGTATTTCAGTTGAGACATAGGTCAGCGCTTCGAGAACGCGCGTACGACCCATCGGCCCTTCCACGCCGAGTGCCGGGTATTGCGCCGCTATCCAATCGAGGACGGCGACATTTTCTGTCAGCGTTTCCCCGCTATCCAGCACGAGGGCGGGAACATACCCCTTGCGCGTGACAGTGGTGAAATCATCGCCGGAGCCCGTTCGCTTGGTCTTGAGATTGACCGTTTCGCGCTCGAAGGCTGCACCCGCCTCCTCCAGTGCGATGTGGTCGGCCAGGCTGCAGGCGAGCGGGCTATAATACAGTTTCACGGTTTTTCCCTTGTCTGAATCCGGACGCAGTTCGCAAATTCGTCGGGCGGAAGCCCGCCTAGCTCTGCGCACCGATTATCCTTAGAAACTCCCACTTGCCGGGGAGGAAGGCTACGACACCGACAGGTAGGCGTGCCTATGCCGAGGTATGATCAAGCTAAGCAATCGTCCTGCGATTGCCGCATGCAATGCCGGAATCCCGCTCAGGTGGGGAACGGCGACAGCCAAGAATTCAGAACCACCACGCCTGGCGTCCTCGACACTCCGGTAATCATTCGCTCAGGAACCATAAACGAACGTATTGGACGCACGTGCCCTTGGCACGATGGCTCACATCCCGCCATGGCCTGCATAGTTCAACTCGAAATGAGCAAACGCGAAAGGCGAGAGGCCGCAGCCGGGTTTCCCAACTGCACGCCGACGCACTGAAGCAGCTTTCCAATTAGAGGAGTCGTCATCATCATGACCGAGCTTTCCCAAACCGAAACAGGCACCGCCGCATTGCCCGCCGAGGCACTGGCCACGGTCGAAGTCGACGTCTCCTCGCTGATGCCGGGAATGTCGCTGGTCGTGCAATGGCGCGGCAAACCCGTCGTCGTTCGCAACCGCACCGAGAAGGAAATTGAGGACGGCAAAGCTGTAAGCTTGGCCGAGCTCAAGGACCCGATCGCCCGTAACGCCAATCTGCCGGCCGATGCGCCGGGAATCGACGCCAACCGTACTGCTCCGGGCAAGGAAGCCTGGATCGTGATGGTCCAGGTCTGCACGCATAGCGGCTGCATCCCGGTTGGTCAGCAAGGCGAGTTCGGGGGCTGGCTCTGCCCGTGCCACGGCTCGCAATACGATACTGCCGGCCGCATCCGCAAAGGCCCAGCGCCCGAGAACATGGCGATACCCGTGTTCCAGTTCATTTCCGACACCAGGATCCGTATCAGCTGAGAGGGGGGCATTTCGATGAGCGACAAACATTCGACCTATACGCCCAAGACCGGTATCGAACGCTGGTTCGACGCCCGCCTGCCGCTGCCGAGGTTGGTGCACGATAGCTTCATCGTCTATCCCGTCCCGCGCAATTTGAACTATGCCTATACGTTCGGCGGCATTCTCACGGTCATGCTGGTTTCGCAGATCCTGACCGGGATCGTGCTGGCCATGCATTATGCTCCGGATACCGGGCTGGCCTTCGATTCAGTCGAGAAGATCATGCGTGACGTGAATTCGGGATGGCTGCTGCGCTCTCTCCATGCGAACGGCGCCTCCTTCTTCTTCATTGCCGCCTACATCCATATCTGCCGCGGGCTCTACTACGGCTCTTACAAGGCGCCGCGTGAGCTGCTGTGGGTGCTCGGTTGCACCAACCTCTTGCTGATGATGGCGATCGCCTTCATGGGCTATGTGCTGCCTTGGGGACAGATGTCGTTCTGGGGAGCCACCGTCATTACCAACTTTTTCACGGCCATCCCATTGGTCGGCGGCTGGTTCCAGCAGCTCCTTCTCGGCGGGTTCGCGGTCGGCAATCCGACGCTGAACCGCTTCTTTGCGCTGCATTACCTGCTGCCGTTCGTGCTTGCAGGCGTGGTGACCTTGCATGTCTGGGCGCTTCACGTCGTCGGGCAGAACAATCCAGCCGGCATTGATGTGAAATCAAAAACCGATGTCGTGGATTTCACACCCTATGCCACCGTCAAGGACGCGTTCGGCATCGTCGTGTTCCTGTTCTTCTTCGCCTATTTCGTCTTCTACCTGCCGAACTATCTCGGCCATCCTGACAACAACACAATCGCCAATCCGCTCAAGACGCCGGCCCATATCGTGCCGGAATGGTACTTCCTGCCCTTCTACGCGATCCTGCGCGCCATCACCTTCAATGTCGGGCCGATCGATTCCAAACTTGGTGGTGTGCTCGCCATGTTCGGCTCGATCGTGGTGCTTTTCGTCGTGCCGTGGCTCGACAGGTCCAAGGTTCGCTCGGCCGTTTACAGGCCCTGGTACAGAGTGTTCTTTTGGCTCTTCGTCGCCAACGGCCTGTTTCTCGGCTGGCTTGGTTCGCGGCCGGCCGAAGGGAACTACGTCGTCATGTCTCAGTTGGCGACGCTTTACTACTTCGCCTTCTTCCTGATCGCACTGCCGGTGCTGGGCTTGATCGAGAAGCCGCGGCGGCTGCCCAACTCGATCACCGAAGCGGTGCTCGAGAAGAACAAGGGGGCCGGCGGCAAAGGCGCGATCGCGGCCGCCGGAGACCAAACGTTGATGAGAAGAGGCGATGATCGTGTCTCGCCAGCCCGCCTCGAAAGTCGCCGATAGCAACACGCGTTGGACGGAGCCGATGCGTCTAGGTGACGAGACAACTTCATGTCGCGCGCTAGGAACCACGCTGCTTCCGAAGCTGAAAACCAGGGATTGCGATCATGGTCGATCTGGGTCCGGCGATGAATTTGTGGAACTCACCGCTAATGTACATCGTGTCGCTCGGCCTCGCCGGAATTGTCGTTTGGAACCTCGTTCCGGCACGCTTCGCCAATGCGAAGTTGGTCGTCCAACTGGTCTTTTTCCTTGCAATGTCGATCCTGGTTCTTGAACTGCGGGTCGTCCCGTACGAGCCCGCACGAGGCGATGAGACAACCAGCGGAGCGATCCTCATCGGATTGGTCAAGCTGCTGTGGTGGGTACATCTTGCTTGGGCGCTAATCGGGTTTGTCCGCATCTATGTCGTGTTCGAGCGAAAGCCGCACGAGGCACGCCTCTTGCAGGATGTCGTGGTCGGCGTCGTTTACACGGGAATGCTCCTTTCGATCCTCGCATTCGTCTTTGCCGTGCCGGTCGGAACGCTCATCGCCACGTCGGGCGTTTTTGCCGTCATGCTGGGTCTGGCGCTCCAGAATACGCTTGGCGACGTATTTTCGGGAATCGCGCTTAACCTCGGCCGCCCTTATGTGCTTGGAAACTGGATCATTCTGAACGACGGAACCGAGGGCCGCGTCGTCGAGACCAATTGGCGCTCGACCCAACTCCTCACCCCGGCCCACAACATCATCGCGCTTCCGAACAGCCTTGTCGCCAAAATCGGGGTAACAAACCTTAGCGGCCCAGACGAGAGCCATGGACTTGCCGTGACGGTAAAGATGTCTCTGACGAAGACGCCGGCTGTCATCGTAGACACGATGCGCATGGTCCTGCTGAGCTGCAACTCGATCCTCCAGGACCCCTCGCCCGTGGTAGCCATCACAAGCCTGGATGCGGCGGCAATCGAGATCGAGCTGTCATTTCGCGTCGCCAGCCTTGATCAGCGGATTACAGCTCGGAACGAAATTTTCGATCTCGTCTATCGCCATTCAAGGTCGGTCGGGGTGCTGCTGGCAGCGCCACTTTCGGCTTCGATTGCAGTGACCTCCCCGCCAATCGACGGGACGCCGACCTCCCAAGGCTTCGCCGCGATCGACCTGATCAAGGCCATACCAATCTTCTCGACGCTAACGGATGCCGAGCAGGAGGTGCTTGCCGCGACGACCTCGGTTCGCAGTTATCGCAAGGGCGACGTCGTTGCAGAACAAGGAGAGATGCTGCCATCCCTCATGATTGTCCGGAAGGGCATCATCGTCCGGCAACATGGCCAAAGCAATGCTAACGTGCAGGAGATTGGCCGGCTTGCACCTGGCGACTTCTTCGGCGAGACCGGCCTGCTCGCAGGTATTGGCGAGACGTCGACATTGCGGGCAATGACCCACGTCGTGGTCTACGAGATAGACCAGCAGAGCTTCGCGCCGCTCCTACTCGACAGGCCCGAGATGGCCGATGATCTTGCGGCAACCCTGTCGAGGGGGACTTCGGCTTACGGCGAAACCGGCATCCCCGGCCAGCAGCACGATAGCTCCAAATTCGCGCTCCTGAAAGCCATTCAGGCTGTCTTCCACACCGCCCCATCGGAGCACGTTCGAGGACGTGGTCGACCAGGCATTCGAAAGGACAGAGATTCATGACCATCCGCCAAAGCGACATCGTCGGCATCGATCCACTCAGGCAGCCTGCTATGCGTGATTTTGCCGACGGTTTGAAGGTACGGCGCGTATTGCCCTCCTCGAACTGCCTGATGATCGGCCCCTTCATCCTATTCGACCATTTCGGCCCCGCGGTATTCGACGCGGGTCGTGGTTTCGACATGGACCCGCATCCGCATATCGGGATCGCGACCGTAATCTACCTGTTCGACGGAGAGATCATCCATCGCGACAATCTCGGTGAAGTGCAGGCCATCCGCCCCGGCGAAATCAATTGGACGACGGCCGGGTCGGGCATCGTCCATTCCGAACGTACGTCGCCGCAAGCCCGAGCGCGAGGAAGCAATCTCTTCGGCGTTCAGGCATGGGTGGCGCTCCCCTCCCGGCACGAAGAAGTTGCCGCCCACTTTGCACATTATGGCGCTCCCGAAATCCCACGGATCTGTGCCGATGGGGTCGAGTTCACTTTGATCGCCGGAGTGTCCGACGGGTTGGTCTCTCCGGCAAGGACGTACTCCGACCTGGTCTTTGCCGAAATCGTGCTCACGGGCAGTGCGCGATATCAGGTGAAACCTGGATATCGCGAGCGTGCGATCTATGTTGTCGCCGGCGAGATCGAAGTCATGGGCCAACTTGGCAGTTTCGGTGAAGGCGAATTGATCATGCTGGCGCCCGGGGCTGAGATCGTGCTCCAGGCGCCTGCCTTCCATGCCGCGCGGCTGATGCTGATCGGCGGCGAGCCTCTTTGCGAACCACGTTATATCCATTGGAACTTCGTCTCCTCCTCAGTTGAACGGATTGAGCAGGCAAAGGCGGACTGGCGCGAAGGCCGCTTCCCGGCCGTGCCGGGGGAACACGGGTTGATGCCTCTGCCGCAGGAAGAATCAAAGTGGTGACGGTTTCGGCGGCGGCCACATCCGCGGGTCGCCGGGCGGCGTCATGACACCGAGTAGAGTTTGCGCATCGTGCCCTCGTCGATTTGACCATCGAACCAGACGTCGAAGATGGTCTCGAGCAGGAACTCGTCGTTACTTGCTTCGGAAAACAGCGTGAGGGACGCGTGCAATTTCATTGTATCCTCATCACCGAAGACCGCGCGAGCACTTAGATCGGAAAGTCGTTGCAGTGTGCCGACGCATTCCCGATAACGACCGCCCAGTATCGGCGATTGGAGGTAAGCGCCTGCCTCGTCGAGTGATGTGATCGCGTACGGATCGGCTCCAGTGTCGCTTCGCCCGGTAGCCAACGTCGGGAAGATCAACTCCGTGTATGGAGTACACATCATGCCTCGACGCAGCATAGCCAGCGCGTCGCCGTAAACCGGATCCTGAGCGCTGACGAACCTCTGCAAATTATATTGGTCGTCCATCTCGACTCAGACCTTTTTTGCAAACAGCTGTATTCGTGCCTGATCACCCTGCAACGACATCGGTATATTCCGGATGCCTGGCGACGAAGCCGCTCATGAAGGGACACTTCAAGACAGCTTTGCGGCCGGTTTTGCGGAGCAATTCGAAGGTACCTTGCGCCAACCGCGACGCGATCCCCTGTCCGGAAAATTCCGAAGGCACTTCGGTATGTATCAGCGCAACCTTGCCGTCTTGGAGCGTATAGTAGGCCACTGCGAAGGCATGACCGGTGATCGGGAGCTCGAACCTATGCTGCCGAATGTTCTCTGTGACCTTTGCATCCATCTCTATCTCTCGATGTTCGTTGCGTGAGGCTGGACGTAGCTTGCCCGATCGCTATCGCATCGCGGGCAAACGTAGCCTGACGGTGGTGCCTGTCCCGGGCGCGCTCTGAATGTCGATGCTTCCGCCTGACTCTTCGGCAAAGCGCTTCACCATCGGCAGGCCGACGCCGCCGAGGCCCTCCGTTTTTGTGGTGAAGAAGGGATCGAATGCGAAGGCAATCGTCTCGGCGGTCATCCCCACACCGTTGTCGGCGGTGGTGATATCCACCTGAGCGGCTGAGGTGCCATCAAAGACCACTGCGGTATCTATCGAGATCAGGCCCCCATTGGGGGATGCATCGCGCGCGTTGAATACCAGGTTCAGAATCGCGTTCTGCAAACCCAGGCGGTTGCACCTCACTGACGGCAAGTCCGGCCTCACTCGAACCTCGAGACGAATCTTGGGGTCCCACGCGCTTCGAATGAGGGTCTCGATTTCAGCCAGGCAGGCGCCGACATTTGCATATTCGCTTTCTCTGCGGCTCTCTCGGGCGGAACTGATACTCTGGCGGACAAGCGCGCCAGCTCGTTCCAAGGCCGTTCTGGCGCCCGAAATTGCAAGCCCAAGCGTTGGAGCCGCTGAGACGCTCGGGTCACGGGCCAGGTGATTTAACGCCGACGACGCGACCTGGATGAGATTGCCAAGGTCATGAACGATGCCGGCGGTCGCCATCTGGATGGGCAGGCCATCTCGGGGAATCTCGGGCGCGATGTCGAAGACATCCACTTTCACTTCCGGACGAGACATTATAACCCTCATGTTTGCTCAGGCAGAATTCAGTTGCTTGAATATAGTACAATAGAGGACGGGAGTGGTCGATTAGATTGAGTAAGAAGCCGAACCATACTGCAGTATATGTCCCGCGATCTGCGGACCATCGCCAGTGCGGGACCAACATCTCGCGAGACGGATCTCCCTCTTTCGTGCTCATCGCACCGTCGCGAGATTCTCCTCTATTGGTAGCCAATGCCCCCGATATAGTTGGCGAGCAGCCGCTCCTGGAGTTCTTCCTGTTGGAAGAGCGCCTTCATCGCGTCGCGGATATCAAGGACGCCTATCGGCTTAGCGCCGGCGCCGAGCACCGGTAGGTTCTGGAGCCGCTGTGTTGTCATGGTCTGCCAGACCGAATGCAGGTCGTCATCAGGCCCACAGGATACGAAAGACCGGCTCATCAGCGTGGATACCGGCGCTTCCGCCGGTCCCGAATTCGCCAGATGACGAACAAGGTCGGACTTGCTCAGCACGCCTGCCGCCTCGCCACTGCCATGGCATACGACAACCAGGCCTATGGCCGGCTTGGACAGCCATAGCGCAGCTGCCCGCAGCGACGTGTCGAGGTCGACCGCCGCAAGGCGCGCCGATGTTTCTGGATGTAGACTGTCAATTCGCATGGTGCCCTCCTGAGGCGTCTCGCGGCCGCGGCCGGAGAGATCAGATTCGAGGTTTCGCCTACTCTTCGAAGGAAGTGTTCATCACAAAATCGACGGAAGACGGCGCCTTGTAGCCGGCCACAAAGCGCTCACCGAAATCCCGGGCAAAGTTGTCGTAGGTCGTTTCCGGGTTCACCTTGGCGATGTGGCAAAAGCATCGCGTCATCCGCCGCTTCATTTGAAGACGCGGAAATTCGCCGACGATCCTGGCTATCTCGGCGGAAGAGATGAGACTGTATTGCAGGCCGACGACATCAAGGCAGATGCCGGCTGTGCACAGCGCCACCTCGGCTTCCTTGTAGAGGCCAATCGACGGCGTCGAATTGAGAGCGACGCTGTCCCATGTCAACTGAGCACGACGCTCGTCGAAGCCGCCTTGCCGGACGAAGGCGCGGGCCAGATCGGCGCCTTCCACCTCGAAACGGCGCGGCCCGGCGAAGGTCTCGTTGAGCGTGACGTCGTGCAACAGGGTTCCGACGGCAACAACTTCACCGTCGTGCTCGATGTTCTGGACCTGTGCGATGCGGACGGCGAAAAGCCATGATCGAACCACGTGGTTGAACAAATACGGTTCACATAGCTGGCGGGCATGTTCGATCGCCCGGCCGACAAGCGGCGTATCGGGGACCGAAACCCCTGCAAGCGTGCGCCTGGCGATCGCATCCATGTCAGTGCCTTTCCTTCGCCGATTGTGTGTCGGTTTGACGCCCTTACCTTGGCAAGGGCGTCACCAGTTCATTTCGCGTAGGTCGTCAGGTTGGTCTCGTTGGTATCGACGACGAAGACCGCAAGCAGGCGAGCGCGTTCCGTCTTGCTGGCGTTTTCACTGACGGCGTGATGGTCGCCCGGGAATTCCGAGAAGCTTTCGCCTGCACGGTACGTCTTCACGGGCCCACCGTTGACCTGGCTTCGGATCGCCCCCTCCAGCACCGTGGCATAGATGAACGCGGAACTGGGATGGGTATGCGCCGGCGATGTCCCGCCCGGCCCGTACTCGACGAGCACGGCTTTCAAGCTCTTGCCGGGCACATTTGGAAGGGCGTGGTCGTAGACGAGCTTCACGCTGTCCGCGTCTTTGGCCATTGCTGCGGTGACGGATGCGGCGGCGAGCGCTGCACAGAGGAGTTTCCTGATCATGTCCGATATCCTTGTTGGAATGAGAGCTAGGGAATGCTGGTCTGATGGGTCGCGAAACCGGCGTTCAGTACTTACGCCGGTGGCGTGTATCGGCTGAGCCAGTCGTCGAAGTGGACGGCGCCGACGCGCGCGTTCTCGCCGGGGACAAGCGTTTGATCGTCGATTGCCACTTCACCGTAGTAGAGAGCGCCAGGATCCGAGACGATTTTGCGCGGATCGTTGGTGGCCTTTAGAAAGCGACCGACGAGCTCGCTCATACGAACGCGATCGGGGCCGGCAATTTCGATCGTGCCGTTCACTGGCGCTGCTAGGGCGACGTCCGCCATCGCATCAGCAACGTCGTCGGCTGCCATTGGTTGGAAGTACGCCGGTGACATGTGGACGGTATCCCCTACGGCGCCGGTGTTTGCGATGGCGGCGGTGAACTCGAAGAACTGTGTGGCGTGCACGATCGTGTAGGGGATAGCGGACTCCTTGATCAGCTTTTCCTGAAGCAGTTTGCCGCGGAAATACCCCATGTCCTGCAGCCGGTCGGTGCCGACCACAGACAGCGCGACGTGATGGCGGACGCCGGCGGCCGCTTCGGCTGCAAGAAGATTACGCCCGGATGCCGCGAAAAATTCGAGCGCGGCCTTTTCCTCGAATGACGGTGAGTTCGCGAGATCGACGACGACCTGTGCCCCGGCAAGAGCGACGGCCAGCCCTTCGCCGGTGACGGTGTTCACTCCCGAATTCGGTGAGGCCGCAAGCACGTCGTGTCCCTTCCTGCGCAGTCTTTCCACAGTCTTGGAGCCGATCAGCCCGGTTCCGCCGATGACGACGATCTTCATTTCCAATCTCCTTTGTTGAGGGTGTTGATTTGCGGGTGTTGGTCGAATGTCGGCTTTCCGGGGAGCTACTCGCTGGCCGATGCGGCGTCCTCGATAAGTGAGGTGACCTCGTCGGGGTGCGAGACCATGAGCGCGTGGGAAGCACCCTCAATGACGACCGTCTTCACGGCGTGCGCGCGCTTGGCCATGAAGCTCATGACGGCTGCCGGGATATTTCGGTCATCGGTGCCGTAGATCATGTAGGACGGCAGCGTTTTCCATGAAGCTACGCCCGAGGGCTCGGCCAGGGCTGCCTGCGCGATCGGGCGTTGGGTGGCGGCCATCAGCGACGACTGCTCTTCGGGAACGTCGGCCGCGAACTGGGCTCGGAATTTGTCCGGCTGGATGAAGAGATCCTGGCCGCCGTTCGGCGACGCGACTGGAGCAAGCGCGCTTGCCAAAGTGCTGCCGGGAAACATGCTGGACAAGGTGGCGCTCGATTCGCCGTTATCCGGCGCGAATCCGGCCACGTATACCAAGGCCTTCACATTGGGATTGCCGTTGGCGGCTTCGGTGATCACGGGTCCGCCGTAGGAATGCCCCACCAGCACGATCGGTCCGGGAACCGACCGGATGATGGCCGAGACCGCCGCGGCATCGCTGGCGACGCTGCGGAGGGGATTGGCTGCCGCCTTCGCCACATAGCCGTCCCTGCCGAGTTTGGTTATGACCGCGTCCCAACTCGACGATTCGGCGAAGGCCCCGTGCACCAGCACGATCGTCGGCTTGGGCTTCGCTCCGGCCGCCTGCGCCGTTGCGCCACCCGCGACGGCAAGCGCGGCGGCCAGCGCCAGGATTCCAGTGACATTTCGCATTTGCTTTCTCCTTTGTCGGCCTTCCGTTTGACCAATGTGGAGAAGGATGCGCCGATCCGGGGCGCCGACCTATTGTGCCGAATGGTCGGTCATACGATGCCAAGGTGCAGGGTGGGTCATCGCTGCGATCAGGTGACCTGGGTATTCCGCACGCGGATCGCCGGCAGCGCAGGAGTTCGTGACCAATACAAATCCATGGAGCTGCTGCCTCCAAACACGACTGCCGCCCCGGCGTAACGGCAAGACTCCCACCGCGAACGACATTGCCCCTGACCTTAGGCCTTCACAGCCCATGCTTTCGTATGGATCAAACAGCCACATCGTCTGATCGCTCCGCAATGACGCAGCATTTATATTGTTATTGTGAATACGATCCAAAATTAACCGTGGAGTTACCAAAATGAAGAACACATCTCTTGCTGCCGCAATCCTCCTTGTTGCAGCAGGAAACGCCGTCGCCGGAAGCGATCACTACGGGTCAAACTCGGTCCAGCAACCCGCAACTTCTTCCGAGAGCATGCACACCTCCTCGATCAGGAAGACGGGCAACGATGCCGGCGTGCAGGAGACCGTGCGCAAGCCGATTGCTCCCAGCAAGGACCCGGGCCAGGGCATCTGGGGTCACTAGCACCCGAAAATTGTAGAACCTGGAAGGACCGGGGCGTCGCCCCGGTCCTCTTCACGCTTTCCAAAGGACCTTGAAAGTGCGTGGGGGCCCTGACACAGGTTCTGAGACCGGGGAGCTATAAAACCACCTTTCACCTTGGATCTGGCCGGGTGGGATGGCGATCGACGCTCGACCGTCAAACGGCAGCGACTTGGCTACCCCAGCTCAAAGCAATGCCATTCCGCCGTCGACCCGCAGATTGACACCGGTGACAAAACTGCTTGCGTCCGATGCCAGGAACAGAGCGGCTTTTGCCAGTTCTTCCGGCTGGCCCATTCGACCAAGGGGAATTGCTTCGGCCATGGACTTCTCGAAGGATGCTCGCATTTCGGCCGGGACACCCAGTTTGTCGAGAATAGCCGTATCCACGGGGCCGGGGCTGAGCACGTTGACGCGTATGCGACGCGATTTCAGTTCTATCGCCCAACTGCGCGCGAAGGCGCCGATGGCTGCCTTGGAGCCTGCATAAACGGCATGGCCTTCCAAGACCTTCTCGCTGGCGATTGATCCCGTCAGTATGACTGCGCCGCCATCGCGCATCAGCGGGATCAGTTTCTGCACACCAAAGAAGACGCCGCGCGCATTGATAGAGAACTGCGCATCGTACTCGTCTTCGGAAACTGCCGACGAATGCGTGATGGTGTTCACGCCGGCGTTCGCCATATAGATATCGAACGCCCCAAACCTCTGATGGATCTGTCGCGCGACATCCTCGTGGTGCGCCACGTCGGCTACATCACCCTGAATGCCCAGTGCGCCGGCTCCGATCTCGGAGACTGCCTCCTCGACGGCGCGCTGTCTCCGGCCGGTGATTACGACCTGCGCCCCCTCCGACGCGAAAGCTTTCGCGGCGAATAGCCCAATCCCACTGTTTCCCCCGGTGATCAACGCCGTCTTTCCTGAAAGTATACCCATTTGCATTGCCTCTGATGATTTTCACGAGAGCCGCCGCAGTTGCCAACCGCAGTTCTCAGCGAGAACTCGGACGGCTGAGACCAGAAAGCTTCTCCAGCAGCCATCGATGCTGAGTTTTCATAGTCAGGCTGGCCGCACCGGTGTTGTGCGGCCAGCCATGACCGCCGCTTGAGAGCACTAGCCCTTGATGAAGGCGAGCAGATCGGCGTTCACCTGGTCCTGGTGTGTGGCCGTGATCCCGTGGGGCGCGCCGGGGTAATATATGGCCTTTGCGCCCTTGATCAGCCGCTCCGACTTGACTGACGAATCCTTGACCGGGACGATCTGGTCGTCCTCGCCATGCAGGATCAAGGTCGGTATATCGAATTTCTTGAGGTCCTCGGTGAAGTCGGTTTCGGAGAACGCTTTGACGCATTCATATGCATTCACGAGACCGACCTGCATGCTCCAGAGCCAGAACTGATTCAGAACCCCCTGGGAGACCGTGGCGCCTGGCCTGTTTGCACCATAAAACGACTGTGCGAGGTCCAGATAGTGCTGCGAGCGATCCTTGAGGAGGCCAGCCCTTATGCCGTCGAACACTTCGATCGGCAGACCTTCCGGATTGGCCGGCGTTTTCACCATGATAGGCGGAACAGCGGCGATAAGAACAGCCTTGGCCACGCGTTCCGCCCCGTGCCGTCCGATATAGCGAGCGACCTCGCCTCCCCCGGTTGAATGCCCGACCAGCGTGGCGTCCCGGAGATCCAGCGCCTCGATCACGGCTGCAAGATCGTCCGCGTAGCCATCCATGTCGTTGCCGGAGGTGGCCTGGCTGGAGCGGCCATGGCCCCGCCGGTCATGAGCAACCACGCGGAAGCCATTATGGGCCAGAAAGAGCATCTGTGCATCCCAGGCGTCGGAATTCAGCGGCCAGCCGTGTGAGAAGGTTATTGGCGGACCCCTACCCCAGTCCTTGTAATAGATTTCCGTACCGTCCTTGGTTGTGATGGTGCTCATTGTTTTGCGTCCTGATTGAGGGGTGGGAACATGTGGGTTTTGCTGGGCGCCGGATGACGAAGCGACTGGCAGTCCGGCTATGACCGCCGCTGAAAAACTGGCCAACAAGACGTCGCGGCGGGTTGCACCGAGGGTGAAAAGTCCATCCATACTCATCGTGTCCATCCTTGGTGAGCGGCTTCTCGGGTCGGCTCACCATCACGATCACCGGGTCGACCTGCACCGTCGCTTTCGGGGGGAGGAGCGGGCGAAGGAGCGGCGACGCCCGATGATCGTGATGGCTCGCGAGAAGATGCGCCGATCCGCCCCGCGAACCTATTCTACGCAAGCATCTGTCGCACGATGCCAAGGTGCAGGGTAGGTACGCCGAGGTGCTGGAACTGTCGCTGAGATGGGGCAAATGATGCGATGACGTTGGTTCGTGCGCGACGTGCCGCGTGCGGCTGTCACAAACACGACCTATCAAGCCGTATGAGGATTCTTCTCAAAACGAGGAGCGGCTGATCGCGAGCAAGTCACCGCCCGAACGGACCGCGATAGGTTTCGCCTACGTGGTCCTCATGTTGAGTAATCAACTCACCGCCGGCCAGAGCGCAATATGCTTAGGTGTACAACGCGTTATTATAACGACAAAGGCTTTAAAGCTTTCGCCTTATAGAAATTGCACGGCATTTGCCGCTCTTGGAGCACTTTGGACCTCACAACCCCGGAGTGCTTTATGCGCCTTAGCTTTCTTTCTGGTTTCCTCATTGCCGTTCTTGCTGCCGGGCCATCGACTTCTGCCAGCGCACCGCACTCCGGCGTGCCGCTCGGGCAATCGACCGACCTGTCGGCACGTATCGTCGACGGCAAGGCCGACGTTAACGGTGTGGCCTATCACTATTTGCTGGCAGCAGGCGGCCCGAAAACCGTGGTGTTGTTGCATGGTTGGGGCACGACCTCATACATGTGGCGCTTTGTAATGCCGCAACTGGTGGCGCGCGGTTACACGGTACTTGCGCCCGATTTGCGCGGTTTGGGGGACACCGCCAAGCCTGCGGCCGGCTACGAAAAGGCGGCGATTGCCGAGGATATTCGAGCACTTGTCAATCAGCTGAACCTTGGTCCGGTCGTCAATCTCGTCGGTCACGATATGGGTGGCATGGTCGCTTATTCCTATGCGGCGCAGCACCCGGGGGAAGTCACCACACTGGCAATCGTTGACGTCCCGCTGCCAGGCATCGAACCGTGGAACGAATTGATCCAAGGCCCTCGCACTTGGCATTTTCGCTTCCACTCCGTACGCGACGTGCCGGAAATGCTCATTGCCGGTCGCGAGCTTGAGTATTTAAAGTGGTTTCACAATGCAGAGGGGGTAAATACTCGCGCGTTCGACACCGAAGCCGACGAAGTCTACGGCCGTTCTTATGCCCAGCCTGGCGCATTGCGCGCAGGCTTCGAGTACTACCGGGCTTTCCCGCGTGACGAAGAACAGAACAAAGCCTTTGCAAAACACAAGCTGACGATGCCGGTACTCGGTATAAGCGGTTCGGGTGGCCTGGCATCGATGTACGAAGGCCATCTCCGCCACGTCGCCGAAAACGTACGGGCCGTAGTAGTCGAAGGCTCAGGCCATTGGGTTCCGGAGGAGCAGCCGGCCGCCGTCACAAGGGCCCTGATCGAATTCCTGCCACCAGCATACTAAGCTTCGCGGCTGGCTGAAGCACAACATTAGCGATAGTCGCCGTGATGGAGATACGCCGCTCCATAGCTTTGCCAATACGCCGCCGTTAGCTGGCGATGCGCGGCAAGAGCTTGGCAGTGTAGCCTCAACACCAGGTTACACGCGGCGATCATCGCTCTAAACTTCATAAAAATTTGTCTGAGTCCGGATCGTCCTGGGCAGGCTACTCTTAACGGAGAAGCGCCAGCCGCTGGGCGATCCTATCGGACGGAGGCGAGGTTCACCCTTTCGAAAGTCCTGGCCGCGCCGGCCTTGCGCATCGCCGGGGGCAGCGTTTCCCAGGCCCGGATCAGCTCTCCGATGGAAGCTGCTTCCATCTTGCGCATGACATTGCCGCGGTGAAGCTTGACGGTCACTTCACTGATGCCGAGGTCGAAAGCGATCTGTTTGTTGAGGCGCCCACGCGCCACTTCATGCAGCACCTCGCGCTCGCGCGGGGTTAGCGTCTCGACACGCTCGATGTTGCGCTTGACGACCACCGCATCCGCCCGCCGCTTGGCATCCACCGCAATGCCCGCGATCACGGCGTCAAGGAGTGTTTGGTCGCGTACCGGTTTGGTGAGAAAATCCACCGCGCCCGCCTTCATCGCCTGGACAGTCATCGGTATGTCGCCATGCCCAGTCAGGAAGATGATGGGCTTGGGATTGCCGTTTGACGCAAGATGGTGCTGTAGATCGAGACCGCTTGCCCCTGGCATGCGGACGTCGAGGATCAAGCAACCGGGGCTGTCCAAGACGTCAGCGTCGAGCAATTCTCGGGTCGAAGCGAAGCAGACCGGTTCAAAGCCCATCGACAGTATCAACTCCGACAGTGCTTCGCGAACAGACGCATCGTCATCGACAATGATGACGAGCGGCTGCTGCGGCTCGGCGTTCCGCTGCCGTGACACCGGCGTCGATCTCTGCAAGAGCGGTTGGTCAACTCTCATGTTCATCCCTCGGTTCTTGGTTGCGTAAAGCGTCGCTCACAGCCGCAAGCAGGGCCTGGCCATCGAAGGGCTTGCGGAAAAACCCGCTGATGCCTTTGGCGCGGTGCTGATCGGCTATCTCGTGACGACCGGTGATCAGGAACACCGGCAGGTCCGCACGCGTCTTCTTGACCAAGTCACGAAGTTCAAAGCCGTCCGTACCAGGCATCCCGATATCGGTAATGAGCAAGTCCACGTCAGACAGCCCGCTGACGAGAAGTGATCCCGCCGACGAGAAGATGCGGGCAGCATAGCCCGCAGACTCCAAAAGGTTCTCGAGCGACTCGAGCAATCTTGGGTCGTCATCGACAATCGCCACGACAGGTCGCACCTTGCTCACACTCCGTTCCCTCCCGTTCGTCGAGAGTGGCTGATCGGTATCTCCAACCGCTCCGCCATGCGCACGAGATCAGCGAGTGATGCCGCAACCATTTTCTGCATCACGTTCCGTCTATGGATTTGCAGCGTAACCTCGCTGATCCCCAACTCAGCCGCGGCCTGTTTGTTGAGCAAGCCACTCACAACGAGCGGCAGCACCTCGCGTTCTCGCTGCGTGAGCTCTCGATAGCGTTGCCTCAACACGGTGAGTTCGGCGCGCTCTGATCGCCTTTCTCGGTCCTGGGCGATCGCTGCCCGGATCGCGACCATGAGGTCCGTATCGCTGAAGGGCTTTGTCAGGAAGTCCACAGCGCCGTGCTTGATCGCACGCACAGAGGACGGGATGTCGCCATGCCCCGTTATGAAGACGATCGGCGGATGATCGCCCTCGGCGATCTGCTTCTGCAGATCGAGACCGTTGATGTCAGGCAATTCCACATCGAGGATCAGGCAGGCGGGGACGTCCGGCTTGTCGGCAAGGACATAGTCGCCGGCCGATCCGAACGCTACGGCGCGCATGCCATGGGACTCCAGAAGCTCACCAAGCGCTTCCCGAATACGCACGTCGTCATCGACGATGAAGACCATTTGATCGTGGGGCGTCATGCTGCCGCTTTCATTTCAACTGGCATCGTGAAGACGAACGCCGTTCCGTGCGGATCGTTCTTCTCCACCCACAACCGTCCGCCATGGGACTCGACGATCGAACGGCAGATCGCGAGTCCCATGCCCATGCCGTGCTCTTTCGTCGTAAAGAACGGCTCGAATATTCGGTCAGGAAACGCAATGCCCGGGCCACAATCGCTGATCTCGATCTGGATCGCGTCCCCTATCCGGCGCACGCGAAGTCCAAGAACCTTGTCGCCCGGAACAGAGTCCATCGCCTCGATCCCATTGCGGATGAGGTTCACCAGAACCTGCTGAATCTGCACGCGATCGAGCGCGACAATAGGAAGGTCGCTTTCGACATCGAGATCCAGACGAACACGGCGCCGCACCGCCTCCTCGGCGATGAGGTCGCGCGCTTCCGCTATGACGCTGTCGAGTGCTGTGTAAGCCATCGCGTCTGCAGATTGCTTGAATAAGGCGCGGATGCGGCTGACGACATCCGCGGCTGAGTTGGCATCACGGATAATACGCTCCACAGTCTTCTGCGCCCGCTCGATATTTGGCGGTTCGGCCGTGAGCCAACGCTGGCAGGCATATGAATTGGCGACAACAGCCGCCAGAGGCTGGTTCACCTCATGCGCTATAGAGGCTGAAAGCTCGGCAAGACTCGCCGCCTGGCTCGCACGTGCAAGTCTCTCTTGCGCCAGGCGCAGTTCTTCTTGCGCTCGAACTTCACCGTCGATGTCCAGACAGACGACGTTCCACTGAACAATAGCTCCCTCTGCGTTGCGCATCGGTGCCGCGCGCGTATCGACCCAGCAATATTCGCCGTCGAAGCGACGCAGACGGTGCCTGCGCGCATACGGTTCGCCAGTGGCCAACGAATGAGCATAGTTCGCTTTGACGGCCGCCAGGTCGTCAGGATGAACGCCTTCATCGAGTGTCCCGGACAGGCGGGATTTTCCCTTACCGTCCAATAACTCCAACTCATATCCGAGGAATTCGCGGAGCTGACGGCTTCGATATATCGGCTCACCGTTCGGTGCGGCGCAATCGATCATCACCGGCAGCGTTTCAACCAGCTGCCACAGCGAACGTTCTCTCTCGCGCAGCGCCACCTGTGCGCGCATCTCCTCGTCGATGTCGATGGAGACCTGGTACCAGTGAACGATGGCTCCGTCCCGATCGCGCAGAGGCTCGCAACGCCCTTCTATCCAGCGATAGCTGCCGTCTTTCCAACGCCGGCGATACCGCATGATGAAGGAGTCGCCAGTTTTGAGGCAGCTGGCTGACCTATTGAGCACCTCGAGAGCGTCTTCGGGATGAATCAGATCTCGTGCCACCCTCGTGAAGTCTTCGAAGTTTGCCCCGGAGATGCCGAGTTCCTCCAAAGACCGCCTATTGACGTACGCAAGCTTGCCATCGGGCGTCCAGCTCCAGATGTGGACCGGCAAGGCATCGACAAGCTGCTGAAGCTCGCGCTCTCTTTCGCGCAATGCCTCCTGCGCCCGCATCTCATCTTCAATGTCGATTGAAGCCATATACCATTGAACGATCGCGCCATCAGTATCCCTTAACGGTTGCGCTCGTGCTTCTATCCAGCGGTAGACGCCATCCTTCTCGCGTCGACGAAAGCGGTTCACGAAAGGCTGGCCGGACGCAAAGCCATTCGAAGCCCTCCGAAACATTGTCGGAAAGTCTTCAGGATGGGCCAGGTCCCGGGCCAGGGCATCGAAATCATTGATGTGCGTCGGTGGCGAACCGACCTTCTCCAGGTATCGCTTGCTGGTGTAGGTGATCCTGCCCGAAGGGGCAAAGCTCAGGAGATTCACCGGCACAGCGTCAATCATTTGCTCCAGTTGCCGGTTGGCTTTCCGCAGCGCTTCTTCTGCCCTCACCTGGTCGTCGATGTCGTGCGAAAGACCGTACCATTGGACGACAGTCCCACATTCGTCTCGCATCGGTTCCGCTCGGCCCGACATCCATCGGAAGACGCCGTCAGCACGACGCAGGCGATAGTTCAGGGAGAAGCTCTCGCCGGTGGTGACCGAGTGGTTGATCGCAGCTTCCAGCGTGGCGGCGTCATCGGGATGTACGACAGCCGCAATGGCCGCCGTCAGCCCATTTCCTCCCACATTCTCGTATCCTCCTACGTCAAGGCCGAGATACTCAACCATTCGCTTGCTGAAGAAGACCGGCTCGCCCGACGCAGACAGGCGCCAGAGGAAGCTCGGCACCATGTCCACCAGTTGCGAGAGTTCCCGCTCCCGCTCGCGCAACGCTTCCTGTGCGCGCATCTCGTCGTCGACGTCGATAGAGATCACATACCACTGAACAATCGCGCCGCTGTGATCACGCAGCGGCTCGCCGCGTCCGTCCACCCAGCGGTACGCTCCGTCCGCACGGCGCATTCGATACTTCATGGAGTATGGTTCGCCGGTAGCCAGAGAGTGGCGGACGGTCTCCAGGAGGCGTGCCGCATCTTCGGGATAGACGAGGGACTGTATGGCCGCCGCCTGCCGGCTCATCCCCGGCTTGTCCAGATCCGCCACACCGTCGAGACCGAAGAAGTCAAGCAAACGTCTGTTGAAGAAGGTCGGCTCGCCTTCAGGCGTCAGCCGTCTGATCTGGACTGGGACCATGTCGATGAGCTGAGAAAGTTCCCGCTCCCGACCGCGCAGCTCCGCCACGGTTTTCTTGTAGACATCGTTGTCGAGCGCGATTCCGTACCATCCCGTGATACGACCCTGGCTGTCGCGCGCGGGCCGCGCGGCGGTTCGGGCCCATACATAGGTGCCGTTCGCGCGCCGAAAGCGAAACTCGACATTGAAATGATCGCCGGTCCTCAGACAATGGCGCCAGGTAACCGCGATCTGCTCATAGTCGTCTGGATGAAGCAAACGCTTCCAGGCGGTGTACCCCTCGTTCAATGGAGCGTTCAGATCCTCCAGCGTCACCCCGAGGGAGCTCAGCGCGAACGGATGCATGTAGATCCATCTACCCGCCGCATCGAACGCCCATCCGTTCCCGAATATGCTTTCAACGATTTTCGCCGATCGAATTGGCCCGGCGTCGTTCTCAACCAAGGGATCCAGGTCCGTCCCGGAAAGCCGCTCCCTGTCCGTCACCAGATCATCAATGTCCACGCTGACACTATAGCCGGGCTCCGACCGGGTCTCGTTCCAGCGATAACTTCCGTCGGTCTGCAGCTGCCTGTGCCTCGTAACCTGGGGGACACCCGTCCAGAAGGCGCGGGCGGCTGCGTGCGCCGCCGCTGTCCGGTCATCCGGATGGACCAGACTCAGGGAATGGAGAGCATCGGAAGCGGCTTCCTTCTCGAGTGCCTCACTCATCACATCAGCGAATCGCTCCGTGGCTGCGGGCGGCGCATCGCCTTCAATTAGGGTGCCATACCATGCAACGGCGTTACCTTCGCTGTCGCACAGCGGCTGTCCGGAGCTTCGACTCCAACCGTAAGCACCGCTCGCGCGCAAAATGCGGTGCTCCACATTGTAGTGCTCACCTGTTTGCAGGCAGCGACGCCACTCGGCCACGGCTCGGTCATAGTCGTCTGGATGTATTAGCCGCTTCCAACCCGCGGAGCCATCTTCTGACGAAGTGTTGAACTCCTCCAGCGTCGTGCCGAGAAGCGATAGCGTGCTGGGAGTAACATAGCTGAATCTGCCGGCCGCGTCTGTCGCCCACCCATTGCCGACCACGCTTTCGATGAGCCGAGCCGCCCGCAACGCTTCCGCGTCGGGATCGCCAAGCGAGTTGAACGCTGTCGTCATTGTCTTCTCCTACCGGACAATGAAAGGCGGAGACTGTCAGCGCCTTCTTTAACTCTCATCGTTGACCATCTGGGCTCGCGAATTGGTTCATCATCTTAACCGGACCACGCCGCAGCCGCACCTCATGGAAATCCATGAGATGTGAGTGACCCAACTTTCGGGGTGAGGCACCTAGACGTCCGATTGAAGCTACAGCCCCTGAAACAAGGCCTGGTCGGCTCCCCGTATAGCACTTGCTCTCAGCAGCTGGGATCTGGGCTGACGAACCAAAACTCACCATAAGCAGCGCCGCGCCCCAGCCGCATCTCATGGAAATCCATGAACCGAAGCGCGACGCGGCCGCGACGACCCCGCGTGTTCATCCCAGTCTGGTCTAGTGGACGTGGCTCGCAAGATTCAAGTTGGAAGCTATGACGATAAGGACACCTGTTCCAAAATGTAGGATGCTCATCCAGTTTGATTCCGCCGGGGGACTTTGCGACTGAACAATTGCTTGGCGCCAATCAGGCATGGCGCAGCAACCGCGAACAGCAACACGAGCGCGAAGAAAGCTTCGTCGAACGAGATCGTGGAGGCTTGCCTTTCGAGAGAGCGCTGCAACAATGGGAAAGCGATCTTGGGCGCCGCTAGAATGTCGGCACCGTTCGAAGTGAGAATGTTCGCAGTGGCCCTCAAGCGCTGGTCCAGGGCCGGATCGCCACCGACAAGGTGGGTGGACAACATCGTTCGGTTGAGAGCGTTCTGGTGATCGATATACGTTTGCAAGAGCGCCGTGCCCATCAGACCACCAGCCTGCTTGCCGAGATTGAACAGCCCTATTCCAAACGGCAGAATATCGGCAGCAAGTCCACGCAGCGTAACCAGCGTCAGTGCCACGAACAGAAGACCGAGACCTGATCCTCGCAGAAGCAGGGCCGGGGTCAGGTCGGGGGTGCCGCTACCGCTCGTCGAACCGGACAGGAGCCACATGGCTCCGGAGAAGAACAGGACTCCAAACGGAACAAGGGCGATCGGGTGAACGCCGGCCTTTTCGATGAGGAGGCCGGAGAACAGAAGTCCCAGCGCCAGCATGGCTCCGCTGGGCAGCAGAAGCACTCCTGCGGCCGTGGCCGTAAAATCGAGAACGTTGAGGGCAAAAGCCGGGATGAGATAGGTGCTGCCCGATAGGGCAAAGCCCGCGACGAGGCTGACAAGAAAGCCAAAGCGAAAGTCCGGATCGGCGAAAGGCGCGACCGCCTGAAGTGAGCCTGAGCGGAACCGGGCCTCCCGGACAACCACAAGGCCGGCGGCCGCCACACCGATGGTCGAAAGGCCGGTGATCCCCATGTCGTCCGACCAATTGAACCTGCTGCCCTGCAGCAGCACGTATGTCAAAAGCGCGGTACTGATGCCGAGCACAATGACCTCGACGACGGGGAGCGTGGTTGCCCGCCAGTATGTCCGATTGCCATCCGCCGCCAGAAGGACAAGGGCGGCGATGCCGAGCGGGACGTTGGCGAGGAATATCCAGTCCCAGGAGAAATGATCGACCAACCAGCCCTGCAGGGCCGGCGTAATCGTCGTTGGAGCCATTACCGCGCCCACGGCAAAAACGGCTTGGACAGTCGGCTGATGTCGAGACGGGAACCGAAAAAACAGCAGCGTCTGGCCAGCCACGAGAATTGTGCCGCCAGCCAGCCCCTCGACGACGCGGAAGACACAAATCCAGATAAGATCCACCGAGAGCGTCATTGCCGCGCAACCCAGCAGAAGCATCACGACCCCCGCACGCAGGCAGGCGGTCGGCCTGGCGGCTGTGACAAAAAGCGGAGCGACAAGGAAGGCCGTCAGCTTGGCCGCGATGAATGCGATGTCGACCATGGCCAGTTCATCCGGCGTTGCGTAGATGTCGCCCAGCATGTCGATCCGGCCGATGGACAGTGCATTGGATGCCACTGCATCCATGAAGGCGGCCAACACAACACCAGTTGCGACAAGCCAGGCCCACGGCAGGGTATCAGGATGGCGGAACGCTCTGGTGCGGTGCATCACTGTACTGGGCGTCCGTTGGCACTGTCGCCGGACCGTATTTCCAACGCCACCGCTGGAAGGTCGCCCGCTCCGAGGGCGATGGCAACGCGGGCGGAGAGCCCCGGAACGAGACGGCCAGGCAACGGGTTTCGTCTCATCCTGATCTTCACCGGCACACGCTGGACGACGCGGATGAAATTTCCGGTGGCGTTATCCGGCGGCAGCAGGCTGAATGCCGCCCCGCTGCCGGGAGCGAAGCTTTCGACAATACCGTCGATTTCGAGATCTGGATATTCATCGACCGTGACGCGTACCCGTTGGCCGATCTCCACCTGCTTGAGCTGCGTTTCCTTGAAGTTGGCGACGATCCAGATATCGTCAACCGGAACGATATCCAAGGCTGCATTCCCTGGAGTGACATAACGGCCGACACGGATCTGGCGATTGCCGACGATCCCGTCGACCGGGGCTCTCACGACCGTGTTGTCGAGGTCGAGCATAGCCAGGTCGAGAGCGGCCCTCGCCTGTGACAGGGCCGCCTGCGCACCAGACAATTGTGCTTCCAAGACGCCGAGCTTCAGCCTTTGAGCCAGCAGATTGGCTTCTGCGCCGTCCAAGGACGCCTTCGCCTTGTCGTAGCTGGCTTGTGCATCCTGTAGTTTCTGATCGCTGGCAGTGCCGTTCTTCTGCAGTGTGACATAGCGGTTCAGGTTGGCACGGACGAACTGGAGGTCGGCGGCGGCTGACTGTTTCTGCGCCTCGGCCTGCGCGATCAATGCATCTTGCAGTTTATGGCTTGCCTGGATGTTGGCGACTTCTGCCCGCCGGGCGTCGACATTGGCCTTCGCCTGCTCCACCTTGGCCTTGTAGTCGCTGTCATCGATGCGAAACAGCACTGCGCCCTTCGAAACACTAGCATTGTCGTCCACGTCGACTTCGACGACATAGCCAGCCAGCTTGGGAGCGATACTGGTGATGTCTGCGCGAAGATAAGCGTTGTCGGTCGTTTCCTCGTAGCGACCAACCGTGAACCACTGCCAACTCCATATGGCTGCCGATGGAATCACCACGAGCGCGACGACGGCGATTGCGATCCTGCGAGATGGGCTCATGATTGCTTCGACCTCAATTCGACGCGCCGCTATCGAAGAGGATTGTCGACTTCTCGGGATCAAGATGATCGCCAAGGCTGCAAGTCGCGGCTACGCAGTAGGGGTTCACGAGAATGTCTCCGGACCGCTAAAACAGAAGTGCCGAATAGTCGCGGATTTCAGTGCGCCCGCGCCATCACGCGAACGAACATCTCGGTTCGCTCTGATCGGTAGTTCATACTGACCCTCGGTACAGGTAGATACTTGGCGCGACACCGCTGCATGTGTCGGCTTTCGGGCAACGGCAAAGTGGGTTTTGCGTCCGACTTTGGGCGCAAAGCTGCCGTTCGCGTCGGGATAGCTTTTCGAGCCGGACTCGCTCATTCCCTACGGTTTGTGCAGCACCGAGACACGCCCATCACGCCCGACACTGTAGAAAATATCGCATGCTCTCCGAGTGGGGGGAAAGGCGGTAGCGCTCTCCCGCTACCATCAATGCAGCGTTAGGCGCTGTTCCTGGTTTGCGATTTGGTAGGTTGAGAAGTTCAGCCAGCGCACCGCGGACTTTCAGCTCACCTGTCCCCTACCCGCCGTCGGAATGATATCAATCCCCGCGACGAGCGCCCCGATGATCCTCGCCGCCTAGTGACGCTCGCGCTCGTCTGATTGCAACGCGTCCTGGAGTTCGGATACTTGCCGACGGTAGACCGTCACCACTGCCGGATGAAACTCGCAATGCTTTCAGCGGCTGCCATCGCCTGAAGCTCTCGGGCTAGATTCTCCTTCTCAAGTTCGAGGTCCAGCAGCTTTGATTTCATGCTGGTCGTCGCGACGCCGAGCCCGGTTCGAGGCCCCGCGATATTCACCTTCTCAGGCCGCCATCCACGTATGCTGCATGGCGGCCGCTATGGTGCCGGTCTGGCTCGGGTCGCCAAGGCGCGGATCGTTGGGTTGGATGCCCGAACCGGTCGGCGAGGTAGCCGGATCGAAACCGGCCATGGCGGCGACCAGCGTCGCGACATCGGACGAATGCAGCCTCTTTCCGTCGCCGGACTTCAGCGTTTCGACGACATTGCCTTGGCCCGTGAACCAGCCGCTAACCGTCACCCTGTCTGTGGTGCCGAGCACCGAAACAACGAGGTCGTTGCCCTGCTGGGCGAACCAGAGCTCGTTGGCATCGATCCCGTTTCCGAAGTCAAGTTCATCATTGTCGTTGTAGTCGCCGGATTCGATAATGGTGTCGGCGCCATCGCCGGCCCTGAACCGATATTGGTCGTTGCCAGTACCGCCGACCAGCGTGTCGTTGCCCGCGCCGCCCGACAAAATGTCATTGCCGGAATTGCCGTTGAGCGTCTCATTGCCGGTGAGACCGAAGACGATGTCAGCTTCGGCGCTGCCGTTGGCGATGGCGCCGGTTGAGGCGGCGACGACGAAGTTCATCGTGCCCAGCCCGTCGAGAGCTATTTGCTCGACCCGACCGACAACGCCCTGCTGATAAAGCGTGAGACTGTCGCCGGCCGGTCCTCCACCAATGTTGATCACGAGATTATCATGCCCGACGCCGGTCCAGGAGAAGGAAAGGTCGTCAGCCTTGATACCCTGAAGATCTATCGTGTCAGTGCCCGCCTCACCCCGCTTAAGAAGGTGACTGTTGGTGGCATCCCAATCATAGCCTCCGACCCACGTGTTTACGACACCACCGGCATAGACACCTAGGGCAGCAGCGGCGTTGATATCCGCAGTGGCGGTTGTTACGGCATAGGTCGCATCGTCGACGGAATCGGCTTGGTCGCCTCTCCGATAAACATATCGATCGTCGCCGTCCTGACCAACCAGGTAATCATTCCCGGCCTGCCCAAATAATGTATCATTGCCGGCCCCACCAGCCATCCAGTCATTGCCAGCCCCGCCATAGATCACGTCAACGCCGCTATTGCCGTAGAGCGATTCATTGCCAGATAGCCCAAAGATAATGTTTGAACCGCTGCCGGCACTAATCGTTCCACCCGACGATGGCGCGACGAACAAGTTCACTGGCCCAAGCCCATCGAGCTGGAGTTTTTCGATCTTTGCAACACCTGTCTTCTGCTGATCCAACCGGATGCTGTCGCCAGCAGGACCTCCGGCTATGGCAAGTTGAAGATTATCCCCACCAACCCCTATCCATGAGAAGGAAAGGTCATCCGCCTTGATGCCGCCTTCCAGCGACAACGTGTCGGAGCCGGTGCCATCGATCAGCTTCAGCAGGCTGTTCGTACTTGTCTGCCAGAGATAGCCACCGATCCATGTATTGGTGTACCCACTAGCGGAAACACCCAAGGCCTGGGCGGCGCTTACATCGGCCGCAGCCGTCGTCACGATCATGCTGAAATCTTCGACAGTATCGGCGCCATCACCTCGCCGGTACACGTAACGGTCGCTACCACCTTCACCGTTCTCATAGTCATTGCCGGTCCCGCCGACCAACGTGTCATCGCCCGTCCCGGCGGAGAGCACATCATTTCCCGCGCCAGCGTAAATTATGTCCGTTCCAGTATTGCCCCACAGTGTTTCGTTCCCAGCAAGGCCAAAGATTATGTTGGACCCAGTTCCAGCGTTTGCGGTTCCTCCGACCGCGCCGACAACAATGAAATTGGTTGCGCTCATACCATCCAGCGCAAGCTTATCGATTCTCGCTCCAGCAAACGCCTCTTGACCGAGTGTTACACTGTCGCCGGACGAGCCTCCCGCAATTGTAATAGTAAGATCGTCTCCATCCCGCCCAGTCCATGCAAAGGATAGATCCTCAGCTACTATGCCACCTGAAAGCGTCAGGGTGTCGCTGCCGGCATCACCCAGTATGAGCAGTTGATTGGCAGTAGTACTCCACATGTAACCACCAACCCATGTGTTGACTATACCAGTGGCAGACACGCCCAAAGCCTGAGCCGCAGCGGTATCACTCGAGCCGACCTTCTTGGTAGCGCGGAAATCGCCTACATAATCGTTGCCGTCGCCGCGTTGAAACACGTAGTTGTCATTGCCCTCGGCACCTTCAAGATGATCGTTCCCGCCGCCGCCGCGCATTGTATCGTTACCCGTGTTGCCGAGCATAAAATCGTTACCAGCCCCCCCGAAGAACGTGTCATTGCCACCGTTTCCGGTGAGTCGATTGTCACCAGAGTTGCCGGTCAGAACATTCGATGACACATTGCCTGTGCCGTCGATCGCAGCGGTGCCGGTCAACGTCAGGTTCTCCACGTCCGCGTAGAAAATCGTGTAGGTAACCGAGCTCAGCACCATATCGATGCCTTCGCTGGCGGCCTCTATCACCTGGTCGCCGGCATCGTCGACGACATAAGTGTCATTGCCGGCATTGCCCTTCATGATGTCGGCACCAGTGCCGCCGTCGAGAAGATCATCGCCAGCGCCGCCGTTGAGTGTGTCGATGCCGGCTCCGCCCTGGATGTGGTCGTCACCCGCGCTGCCTGTGATGGTGTCGTTCGTTGTGCCAGTGGCGATGAATTCGACGCCCGCGCCGGTTGTGGTCCCGGTTCCGGTCGTTCCATTTGCGGCGACGACCGAGGTGGACTTACGGTCGGCGCTGACATCCGTGGTCACAGTCTGCGTCACGACGCCGCTAGCATTGTAGTCGGTCGCGACCTTGCGGATCGAGCCGTCGATACGCGTTACGGCCATTTCCCGATGTTCATAGGTGCCATTGTTATCGGCATCCTTGAGCAACGTGGTGGTCATGCCATCTATGCTGACGGTCATGATGCCGTTTGCGACAACGGCCCCGCTTCCATTCCTCTCGGCAAAAGCTGTCGATACTGATCCGTCGATGTGCTGTTGGGAAACAGCTATGACCTCATAACCCGTCAGGTTCGGGGCGTTACTAGGAGCTGTCGACGGGTCCGTGGCATTGCCGTCATAGTCAAAATAGCTCGTCGTTGTAAGTCCGTCCGAGCTTGTTTTCATGACGATATTGTTGGCTATCGCCTGCTTCCAATAGACAAATCCTGGAATAAGCTTTGAAACATCTCGTGCGATAGCCTTCGTGTGAATAGTGTCAACCACCGAGCCATCGAGATTGGTGAACCTGTTATCCGATATATCCCAGTAGTTATCCTGGTCATAATCGACGCCATTGAATGAGTACTGACCATCGTCGGTATCCATTGTCCTACCGATGCTGATTACGCTTCCCGCAGTTCCGTTCACGTCGGTTGACGAAGTTTGATACCCCCCGTCACCCAGCACTTTCGCGATTGTTGTTCGCCGTTGATCAACCGTTCCGTCGCCATTGAAATCCCAGTCGGAAACGGTCGTAAGGCCATCGGCGCTTGTCGTAACCCTGGTTTCACTTGTTTTATGATTAGCCGAGCTGAAATCATCGATAACAAGCGTGACGGACCCATCGACCCCCCTGGTCGTTACTTCCGTCTGGTCGACAGTGCCGTCGCCATCGCTGTCGCGTGTGATCGATGTCTTGCGTCCGTCACCACTGGTAGTCGCAACCTGGCTATCGAGCAAAACGCCGGAGGTGGTTTGCCTCTTGACCGTTTCGATGATTGTGGCGTCGGAGAGTATCCGTCGGTCGTAGATGGTAATTCTGTCGATACCCACGGTGCCGTCTATGTCCTCCTGTGTCGTTGCAGTTTTGCCGTCGACACTAGTGGCGGTGATGAATTTTGACAGCTGCGAGCCATCGGCTTTGAAGTTGGTGACGGTTCTTGTATTCGTTCCGTCAGCATTGATCGTGGTAACGTCGGTTGAATCCTCACTGAGGGGATTGGCTCCAAATAGATCCCAATTGGTGGTGATCGAGAGGCCGTTTGCGCTTGTGGTCGTAGCGAGCGCACTGGTTAGCACCGAGCCATCGAAACGGCTAACGGTACGTACTTTCGAACCATCGGCGTTGAGCGCGGTAACGTCCGTCCGCTTCTGGGGAAAATTGTCGTCGTTGGTAGTAACACCAGATTCCGTTGTGATGGAAAGACCATCACCGGCAACGGTGACTCTCGCCTCGTCCATTAGCGTAAGACCATCCGAGGCATACTTCTTGAGCAGATTGGTCGTTGACCCATCTGCCCCAAGTGTGGTCGTGCTAGTGATTTTTCCGGTTATTCCGGCTACATATTGGTTTAGCGTTGCGCCATATACTGTTGAAGTAGTCAGCCCGTTCGCGCTGGCAGTGGTGGCCTTACTGGTAGTCGAGGACGTCCCCGAACTGCTGTTCGGCCCTGTCGTGGTGGTCGTGACACTTCCATCGGGGGCCTCTGCTGAGGTGGTAGTGATGTCGATCGTACCATCTCCGTTGACGTCTTTGGTGATTGTGGTGGTTAGCTTGTTGGCACTGACCGTTGTGACTGTGCGGCTCTCTAAAGTCCCATTTGCCCTTTTGTAGTCGATTGTCTCTGTCGTGCTGCCATCAGCGTTAAGCAAGTTCGTGTCGACTTTCGAGCGGCTGGTGGTCGTGCCAACTGCCGCCCAGGTCATCGTCTTAGTCAAGCCGTTGGCGCTCGTGACAACCGTGGTCTTGTCCCTCACGGCACCGGCACCGTCGAAATCTGTGATGGTCTCGGTTTTGCTGCCGTCGGCGTTGAGCACGATCACATCGGTCATCGACTGATCGATGGTGCCATTGCCGTCGAGATCGGTGGCAAGCGTGTTGGAGAGAGCGTTGGCGCTGACGGTCCTTGTCGCCGAAGAGGTCACAACGCCGACCGCATAGGTGCGATTGACCATTGTGGTCGAGCCATTGGCGTTGAGGGTGGTCGTACTGCTAGCGTCTATCGTCCCGTTGCCGTCGACGTCCCGAGTCGTCGTCACCGTGTCGCCATCGCCACTAGTGATGGTCTGATAGAAGGCGATCTGCACGTTGTTGGCATTCTTGACCGCAAGCGTGTCGGTTTTCGATCCATCAACGCCGAGAATGGTGGTGGCGTTGCTAGTCCGGTCGATCGTGCCATTGCCGTCCAGGTCAGCCTGTACCGTCGAAGTCAAGCCATTCGCGCTGATTGTGGTGATGGTCTTGCCGATCAACGTCCCAGTCCCGGCAAGTGCGGACACGGTCCTGGTCGTCGAGCCATCTACGTTCAGGACGGTGACGTCGCCGGACTTGCTTTCAATGATGCCGTCGCCATCGGCATCGGTTTGGCTGGTTACCGACAGTCCGTTGCCGCTGGTGGTGATGGTACGCTTGTTGAGCAAGGTGCCGTCGTTGCTGAAGTCTTCGACTATCTCCCTCTTCGAGCCGTCGTTGTTGAGGCTCGTGATATCCCAGTGGGTATCGTCGGTCTTGCCGTCGATGTTATACGCCACCGATGTCCAGAGACCGTTGGCGCTGGTCGTCGTCACCGTTTTGTCGATTTGCACGCCATTGGCCGCGGTATCGGTGACCGTCTGCGTGGTCGAGCCGTCAGTGTTGCGTACGGTGACCTGGGTCTGGTCGACATGCCCGTCGCCATTGGCGTCGATCGTCGTCGTGATCGTCTTTTGGTCGGCACTCGTTGTCGCCGCGGTCTTGGACAGCACCGCACCGCTTGTGCTGGTGGTTGTAGCACTCACAGTACGGCTTCCGTCGCTGCCAAGCACGGTGGCCGTCACGATCGTGCGGTCGACGGTGCCGTCCGCGTTGACGTCGTCCTTCTCGGTCTGGGTGAGCCCATTCGGACTGGCCACTACGGAAGAACTGCCGATCAGCGTGCCGTTGCCGCTCTTCCTAGTGACGGTGCGCGTGCGATTGCCGGAGGCATCGATGGCAGTCACATCGTTGACAACGCTATCATAAGTTCCGTCGCCATCTATGTCGGCCTTGCTCGTCAGAGAAAGGCCGTTGGCCGACGCCTGATCGAAAGTCCTGACCGCCAGCGAGCCGTCGGGATTGTAGATATTCATCGTCGATGTGGTGAGGCCGGTATTGTCGACGATGATCGTCTTGACAGTGTCGACATGGCCGTCCCCATCGGCGTCGGTCGCAATCGAGATCGTCTTTCGGTCGGCGCTGCTGCTGGTGGTCGAGCTCGAAAGCAGTGAGCCGTTACGGCTTTTCACCTGCAGCGTTTCGCTGGTGCTGCCATTGGAGCTGAGAAGCTTCACGTCGGACGAGACAAGATCGAAAAGTCCGTCGCCATCGAGATCGCTCGATATCGTCAGCGCCTGACCGTTGGCGCTGGTCGTGGCCATGGTCTTGCCGATCGAGGCGCCCGTACCGCCAAGCGATGAAACAGTCCTGGTCGTCGCCCCATCGGCGTTGAGGACGGTGACGTCGATGGATTTGCTTTCGACAACTCCATCGCCATCGGCGTCGGTCTGACTGGTCAGTGACAAGCCATTGCCGCTGGTGGTGACGATACGCTTGGTGAGCAGCGTGCCGTCGTTGCTAAAGTCTTCCAGCGTCTGGGTCTTGGAGCCATCGCTGTTGAGTCCGGTGATGTCCCAGAAGGTGTCGTCTACTCCGCCATCGATGTTATGCGAGACCGAGCTCCAGAGCCCATTGCCACTTGTCGTCTTCACCGTCTGGTCGATCTGGACCCCACTCGCTGAGGTATCGGTCACTGTCTGGGTGGTTGAGCCGTCGGCGTTGCGTACGGTGACCTCGGTCCGGTCGATATCACCATCGCCATCAGCATCGATCTTCGTCGTGATGGTCTGGCGGTCAGTGCTGGTCTTGACTTCGGTTTTGGCCAGCAACGCTCCGGTGGCGCTGGTGGTCGTAGCGGTCACGGTGCGGCTGCCATCGCCGCCAAGAACAGTGGCGGTGACAGTCGTGCGGTCGATCGTTCCGTTGCCGTCGACGTCGTCCTTTTGAGTCTGTGTCAGGCTATCGGCACTGGTGGTGATCGCGGAAGTGCCGGCCAACGTGCCATTGGCACTCTTGGTCATGACCGTTCGCGTGCGGTTGCTGAAGGCATCCGTGGTCGTCACATCGGTGACGACGGTGTCGTAGGTACCGTCGCCATCTATGTCGGCCTTGTGGGTCAAAGAAAAGCCGTCCGCGGAGGTCTGGTCGTAAGTCCTGCCGACCAGCGAGCCGTCCGCGTTGAATTGGCTGACGGTCGAGGTCGTCACGCCGACGGCATCGATAAGGATCGACTTGGCCATATCGACATGGCCATCTCCATCGAATTCGGTCGAGATCGAGATCGTCTTACGATCTGCGCTGGTGTTGGTGATGGTGCTGGACAGCAAGGTGCCGTCGCGGCTCTTGACCTGCTGGGTCTCCGCCAGGCTGCCGCCGGTCCCGACCACGGTCACGTCCGAGGAGACGAGATCGCCCTGTCCGTCGCCATTCGAATCCGTCGAGACAGTCTTGGAAAGACCATCACTGCTTGTGGTCGCGACCGTTTTGCCGATCAGCACATTGCTCGAGCTGAAGGTGGAGACGGTCGTTACGGTCGAGCTCCCGGCGCCGGTAGTGATGGCGGTGACGTCGTGGGTCTCATAGATGCCGTCGCCGTCGAGGTCGTGCGAGACGGTGCGTGTTCGGCCGTCGGCGCTGGTGACCGTCAATTCGCGATCTATCAGCGCACCGCCCCTCGAGGTTTCGGCAACGGTCTTGGTGCGGGTGCCATCGCCGGCCACGACCGTCGTCTCGTTGCTGGTCAGATCGAAGACGCCGTAGCCGGTCGAATCGCTCTGAACCGTCTTCGTGAGACCATCGGCGGAAGAAGTGGTGACAACCTTGCGCAGCAAGGTTCCGTTGACGCTGTTTTCGGAAACCGTCGTCGTGGTAGAGCCGTCCGCATTCTTGACGAAGACCTGGGTCTGGTCGGTCACGCCATCGCCGTCCTGGTCGAGTGCCGTCGTTACCGTCGTCTTGTCCGCGCTGGTCGTCGTGGTGGTGCGCTGAACCAGCGAGCCGTCGGCGTTGAAATCGCTGACGACGCGCCGGCGCACACCCGCCGTTATCGACGTCACGTCGGACTGCGAACGCTCATAAGTACCGTTGCCATCATCGTCGAACTGCGTTGTCGTCGACAGGCCGTCGGCGCTCACGGTGATGCAGTTCTGGAAGGCCAGCGTGCCATCCCTGTCGTAGCCGCCAAGCGTCGTCGTCTTGGAGCCGTCGCCATTGGTCACAGTGGTGGTTTTGACGATATATCCGTTGGCGTCAGAGGCGAGCACCGCATCGCCGACGGCGCCAGTGGTTCCGTCGGTCCTGGTATAGGTCGCCGTGCCGGTGATGGCCGAACCATCGGCAAAGTTCTGGCCGCTGCCCGTCGCCGTCAGACCAATCGAGGCAATGCCGAGCGAAGCCAACGACACAAGCTGTCCATTCACCATCACCTTGAAGTCGGACCAGCGATCGTCCCCGGAATCGAGCACGCCATTGTGATTGGTGTCGAAAACGCTTTTCAGCGCATCGAGATCGCTGGTTGCCGTCTGGTCCCATTCGGTGAAGACAAACTCGCTGGAACGGCTGATCTTGCCGTCGCCATCGGCATCGAGCACCAATACGCCATTGCCGTCGCCGGCCCAGGCCGTGCGGTGCTGGTAGCCGTCGCCGTTTAGATCGAGGAACTGCGACGACGATGAAAGCGGATTGATTGAAAGGCCATTGCCTGAAAGATCAAGCAGGACGGGATGACCTCCCCAACCATTATTGCTGTCGTGGCCGATACCGTCATGGTTACCGGCGTGGTCACCCACTGCCGGCGTTCCGTGCACACTGTTGCCCATTCCACCTGAGCCGGATCCAGAGCTGGAATGGTCACTACCCCCATGGCTTCCACCACCCCCACCGAATATGCCTCCGATCGCATGAGCAATGCCGCCGACTATGCCGCCGACAAGACCGCCTATCGCGCCGACAATTCCGCCAAATACTCCAGCAACCGCGTTACCGAACGCTCCGAGGGGGTTCCCAGGGACTTCCATCGGATGAATTGAGTTAGTGGGGGTGGGATCTATTGTTATATGCATTATTGGTACTTGCCCTATCGGTACCATCTTCAGCGTGTCAGGGTCGACGATTACCTCGACACCGGTGTCTGGGTTAAAAAACATTTGGCCCGCAGTTTGAGGCGGGGCTGTCCCGTAGTCATCGGCAAAGTCCGGAATCGGCCCGACTGCTGGAGTAGAGGCGAATTGATTTTTTGCGGGAGTCCTACTACCGCCATAGGAGTTTGGCGCTGCACTGCGGTCGGGCGCGCGCGAATCCTTTGGTGAGCCCGATGGGTCGGCCATCCCCGAGCGGCCAGATCCTGGATTTGTACTTTTGCCAGTGGATCCGCCAGATGACGGGGTACTTCCGCCGGCAGGGCTATCTGCTCCCGAACGTGGCGACGTCCCGCCGCGCTCGCCTCCGCTGCGAACATGCTCTGAAGGCGAATCGAGCCCGGACTTGGGGCCCCATTCTCGTACTCCAGCGGAATGAGCTGCCCCAGTGTACTTGGGCTCGATGCTGGAGAAATCCCACCCGCTGAAGTATTTACCAAGCCTGTTTTCATCGATCAGGGCAGTGTCGGCGAGATGCATATCAGCAAAGGCTCCATCCCTCAAAGCTGACAAGCCATCACGGTAGCCTGTTGTCATATTGTCGATATTCCGTGGATTGTTCCCCCACTCCCCCGAGTTGTCGACATTCTTGTTGGTCAAAGCGTTCTTTTCGTTTAGCACCCCAGCCCCAATCTTAAGGGTATCCAGGTCGAACCCGAGAGATGCACCGACAAATCCAAAATCATAACTTGCCACCGCAGTAAAATCGGCGACAAACCCCGTATATCCCCGACCAATCACTCCGTTGTAGCTGCGTTGCAGATCACGCGGGCCATTTGTCTTATAGTCGCCCATGACGGATAAGCTGCTACGACCATTGTATGTATCTACAATCGCATTCCTAGCAGAGGCGACGGGGTCATATTCGGCCGGGGCGCGCATAGGCTGTCCATTTGATTCACTAATTGTCTGACCTCGAGGGTTATGTGCCACTCTGGCTCTTGCCGTTCCACCACCCGTAGTTCCTACGTTGAACAAGTCAGCCATGCACTTTTTCCTCATCTAGAACGGATTTGAATGCCACATTGCCAATGTACTTCGTGTGGAAAATGTCAAAGTACAACCATTGATAAACAGTAAGAAGAATATAGGACTAAGAAATTAGCTATGGTAAAAAACCTCCTAAACGGAACGTCTGTATAGTGCAATAGGGACAACAATAAATTTATACATATGGTAATAATGATATACACTATTGCTGGCAGCAATAATATATCTATCGGCAAATCACTCGACTGAGACAGCAAAGAAAGTCCGTATCTATGTGACAGATAGGACTCGCACTCCGATCCGCCATACCCATAATTTATACCCATTCCAATGTAACTACCGCAGTTGTTAACCTTTTCGATAATACTTGAAAAAACACCAGCTAAAAATGCCACCAGCATAACCCAGCCTAAATAAAGGCTACTAACATTCTTAATTGGCGTCATCTGAGCACCCAAGCAATGCCAAAATCAGTTTATGGTACATGATGGTCTCCGTCTTACCGCTCATGAAACGCCTCGTCTGTCATTTCCATCAGGGGGTCGAGCAGGAACTCCAGAACCCGCCGATTACCGGTCTTGACCTCTGCCGTCACCGACATGCCCGGCGTCAGCACGACATCCCTCCCCTCGACGCGGAAAGACGTCTCATTCAGCGCAATGCGCACTGGAAACACCAATGGCCCAGCACTGTCCCGCGCCGTCTCTTCTTTGGCCGCTAATGGTTCCTGTGGCGAGCCGGCCGGAATGGCGTCGTTGGAGACAGTCAGCACCTTGCCGTCGAGCGTGCCGTAGCGGGTGAAGGGGAAGGCCTCGAGCTTGACGCGTACGTCCTGCCCTTCATGGACAAAGCCCTTGTCGCGGTTTAGCAACATCGCCTCAATCTCGAGCTTCGTACCGTCGGGCACGACCACCATCAGCTTCTGGCCGGTCTGCACGACCTCGCCTAGCGTGTTGACTTCGAGCTGCTGAACGCGGCCGGCAACGGGCGATCTGAGCAAGCTGGCGCGCTCGAACAGTTCGGCCTTGGCGAGGTCCTGCCGCGACACGCCGATCATGCGGTCGATTTCGATCAGTTCGGTAGCAACCTTGTCGAGATATGCATCGCGGCGTGCGCGCT
The DNA here is from genome assembly GCF_000176035.2 of Mesorhizobium opportunistum WSM2075. Classification (NCBI taxonomy): domain Bacteria; kingdom Pseudomonadati; phylum Pseudomonadota; class Alphaproteobacteria; order Hyphomicrobiales; family Phyllobacteriaceae; genus Mesorhizobium; species Mesorhizobium opportunistum. The sequence continues at coordinate 5,709,464 of NC_015675.1, forward strand.
TTTGCGCGGCGAGCGTCTTCACCGTGGCTTCGAGCTCGGCGATGTGACCCTCGTCGGACACCGTCGCCATCAACTGGTCCTGCTCCCCCTGGCGCGCCTCGATGGTGCTGGTCTTGATACCGACCTGGCGCTTTTCCAGCGCGACGTAGACATCGAGCCTGTCGCCAGCGAGTTGGACCAGCTTGCGGCGCTCGACCAGAGTCTTGCCGGCACGCTCGATCTCGATACGCTTCTGCGCAATCTCGGCTTCGAGGCTGTCCTGCTCCGACTGATAGGCTGCCAGCGACTGGCGCATCTGCAGGCGCTGCAAGTCGACCAGCGGCGCGGGGGCGTTTTCAGGCACGACGAACGCCGCTTCCGTCGCAGGCGTGTCATCGGCCACGGCGTCGATCAGCGCCTGAAGCCGGGCCTTGGAGACTTCGGCGGCGGCAAGGTTGCCGGCATTTTTCTGGCGCTCGGCCTGATATTCGGAGGGGTCGAGCTCGACCAGCGCGTCTCCCGCCGCGACATGGTCGCCCGCCTTGACATGCAGCGCCCTGACCGTGCCGGTGATCAGCGGCTCGATAACCTGCACTTTGCCGATTGGGATCAGCTTGCCTTGGATGGTGGCATAGGTGTCGATGCGGCCGAACCATGACCAGGCCAGAGCGCCCACGGCAAACAACATGATCAGCGCGGAGAAGATGCGTGCTGCCGGCGAGGCCGGCGTTTCCAGGATCTCGATCGCGGCGGCCTGGAAGGCGCGCTCGTCGCGGTTGAGTTTTGGGCGCTTGGCTTCGCTCTCGCGCGCCACGCCTTCCCTGATTGCTTGCCAATAGCGTCCCATCGCCTACTCCGCCGCCTGGGGTTGGAACGACGGGCGCTGTTCGGCCTGCAGTTGGTAGAGCTGCGCGTAGCGGCCGTTGAGTTTCAAAAGCTGCTCATGCGTGCCCTGCTCGGTGATGCGGCCGGCCTCGATGGTCATGATGCGGGTGGCGTCGCGCAGCGCTGCCAGCCGATGCGCAATGATGAACACGGTGCGGCCCTTGGCCATCAGCCGCATGTTCTGCTGGATGATGTATTCGGACTCATAGTCGAGCGCGCTGGTCGCCTCATCGAACAGAAGGATGCGTGGATTGGTGACCAAGGCACGGGCAATGGCGATGCGCTGGCGCTGACCGCCTGACAGATTGGAGCCGCGCTCCTCCAGCACCGTGTCATAGCCGGACTTAAGCTGCAGGATGAACTCATGCGCGCCGCTGAGCTTGGCCGCCTCGATCACCCGCTCCAGAGGCAAAGCCGGATCGGCCAGCGCGATGTTCTCGCGCACCGTGCGCCGGAACAGAATATTCTCCTGCAGCACGACGCCAATCTGGCGGCGCAGGCTGCGCGGGTCGATCAGCGCCAGGTCGACGCCATCAATCAGCACACGGCCGCGCTCCGGCACATGCAGCCGCTGCAGCAGCTTGGCGACGGTGCTCTTGCCCGAGCCCGACGGGCCAACAATGCCGATGATCTCGCCGGGTTCGGTCTGGAACGAGACGTCGCTCAGGATTTCACGCTCGCCCGGCCTGTAGCGGAAAGTGACGTGGTCGAAGGCGGCATGGCCCGAAATCTTGCGTAGCGACCCTTGCCCGCCGCCGCCTGATATCTCGACCGGGGCGTTGAGGATATCGCCCAGCCGGTCGACGGAAATGCGCACCTGCTGCAAATCCTGCCACAGCTGCGCCAGCCGCAGCACTGGGCCGGAAACGCGGCCGGCCATGATGTTGAAGGCGACCAGCTGGCCGACCGTCATGTCGCCAGCCACCACTGCCTTGGCGCCGAACCACATGGTGCCGACGATCACCGCCTTGGAGATGAGCTGGGCGGTGTTGGAGGCAAAATTGGCGAGCCTGGCGGTGCGGAAGCCGGCGCCGACATAGCCGGCGAGTTGGTCCTCCCAGCGGCGCTGCATCTGCGGCTCGACCGCCATCGCCTTTAGCGTTTCGACGCCGACGATGGACTCGACCAGGAACGTTTGGTTCTCGGCGCCGCGGTTGAACTTTTCCTCGATGCGGCGGCGGAATTCGGGTGTTACCGCCATCGACAGGATGACATAGGCGGGGATCGAACAGATGACGATCAGGGTCAGCCACGGGCTATAGAGATACATCACGGCGAGGAAGACAAACAGGAACAAGACATCAAGCAATACGGTGAGCGCCGAGCCGGTGAGGAAGGCGCGGATGTTTTCCAGCTCATGCACGCGCGCCACGGTCTGGCCGGTCTGCCTGGCCTCGAAATAGGCAATCGGCAGGCCAAGCAGGTGATGGAACAGTTTTGCGCCCAGCGCCACATCGATGCGGCTGGTGGTGTGGATGGTGGTGTACGTGCGCAGCCCGGTGAGCAGTACCTCGAACATCGAGACAGCCGACAGGCCGATGACGAGTACTTCAAGCGTGGTCAGCCCATTGTGGACCAGCACCTTGTCGATCACCAGCTGGAAGAAGATCGGCGAGATCAGGCCAAGCAATTGCACGAAGAAGGAGGCGAGCAGCACCTCGGCGAAGATCCAGCGGTAACGGATGATCTCAGGAATGAACCACGAGAAGTCGAAGCGTCGCGAAAACCCTTGCGCGAAGGCGCGGCTGGTCACCAGGATGACATGGCCGCTCCAGAGCGCGTCGAATTCCTCTCGCGTCATCTCCTGCGGCGCCCCAACGTGCGGGTCCTGCAAAAGCACCTTGCTCGCGGATGCCGCCGCCAACACCGCGAAGCCGCCGCCCTTCTTCTCGATGATGGCCGGCAGCGGCAGACGATCCAGCCGCTTCGCCGACGGCTGCACGCTCCGTGCCTTGAGCTTCAGCCGCTTGGCCGCGCGCACAATGTCGACGCGATCGGCGACGCGCTCACCCAGACCCAAGTCGTGGCGAATGGCATCGGGGTCTGCCGGCTGGCGCAAATACTGGGTGAGCAGCATCAAGCAAATGACACCACTGTCCAGCACAGTCGATATAGGCGTGACAGAATCCACTTTCCCCCCGGAAAGACAACACGCAGTTGTACTTTCATTTATCCGTTGGAGAACGTCGCTCAAGCAATCAGCAAAAGTTGAAAACTATCAGATGACAGAACACGTTTTCGTGATCAAATATTAGATAAAACTAATACATCCGGCCTCCGAATTCAGGATCCGCGTCGTTTACGCCGACAATCCGGGCCGCGTGATTAGTCTCTCCCTACATTCGCGATCCATACTCAGGGCAACGCAGCCGGGCACCGGCTTGTAGGCGTGGTCGCCCCGGACGGCACGGAGTTTCGTTGGACAGCGCGGGAGTAACAGCTTTTTGGACGCGCGCTAGCGCGACGTAATGACCAGGATGTGGCACGCAGCAGCTATTTCACCTGTGGGAGCAAAGGCGCTCAGAATGTAAAAACTTGAAGGAGCGCGCTACAGGGAGGCACACATGCCAGAACTCGACACCGTCGAAATTATCCAAAATCCGAATCTAACGTCCCACTTTGTCCATGAGCACACGCAATTCTGGCTGAGGCGAGACACAGAAAGTTCGAAAAGCTTCCAGGAACCCCAGCCATTCTCTTAGAGAGTGCTGAAAAAGCCGAGTGTTACAAAACACGCTGATGATCTGCATGGCGTCAGGCCTTCAGAATCAATTTTGCCTGATCCAAGGACTCAAAATCCAAGGCTTCAAGACCGATCCGAATTCCGGCATGAGCGGTTGAAGGGTTGGTAGACGATACGCTGCGGCGGGGAGCTCCGATCAGTCACTTGCCGTCCGCTATTTCTTGGGTCTCTTGCAGAATGTCGCAGTGAGACACAAAAGAGAAGTTGGCCGTCCACACTAGGTCGTCAGGGATTCGACCAAGTGGGATGACGATCCGAAACGGAACTTCAATGAACCTTCCTATCTTCGCCATCAACCTCGATCGGGAGACCTGCCGCTGGAGCGGATTGCTGGCCAGCGCCGAGGCGGCCGGCCTGACCTTGCAGCGCATTGCCGCCGTCGACGGCCGCACACTGCCCAAGGAGGACTGGACGGAGATCGATCTTCCAACCGCGAAAAAGCTGAGCGGGCGCGACATCCTGCCCGGCGAATATGCCTGTTACCGCAGCCATATCCAGGCGCTGGAAACGTTCCTAGCCGGTGGCAGCGCCCATGGCCTAATAGTCGAGGACGACGTCCTGTTCGGCGAAGATACCATACGACGCGTCGAGGCCATCATCGCCGCGGTGCCGGATTTCGACGTTATCAAGCTGACTAACCATCGCATGAGCTTCTTCATGCGCGCCGTGAAGACGACGCAAGGTGACGAGATCGGTCGCGCCCTGCATGGCCCGCAGGGGTCGGCCGCCGCCTATCTGGTGACGCGGGAGGGCGCGAAGGGGCTATTGTCGGCGCTCGCGGTAATGAAAATGCCGTGGGACGTCGCGCTCGAACGCTTTTGGGATACCGGCCTGAAAGTCTATTCGGTCCGCCAAAACCTGCTTGGCTTTGCCAAGAGCAGCGCGATATCAGGCATAGCCGGCCCCTCGGGCAGCTACAAATCCGCAAGGCTTGGCGGGTGGAGCCGGCTGAGCGCCGGCATGTCACGAGCCTGGGACGAGCTGCACCGCCTGCATCACGTGTTTTTGCGGCCGCCCTTGCCGAAGGAAATCCCGGACTACGCGAGGGACGACGTGCCGCGCAGCACCTTGCTGCAGTTCCTTGCGGCATTCGCCATTCTCGCGCTTGCCTCTGCAGTCTGGCGCGAGGCCGACACCTACCGCTTTGCGGGGATGGCGCTTGCCGTGGTCGCCGCGATCCGCTGGCTCAGGGTGGATCTGTGGACTTACAGCAAGCCGCTGATCGGATGGGTCGGCGGCCTGTGCGTGGGTTGGTCGCTGTATGTCTTCATCCGGCTGGCGATCGTCTATTTCGACAGCCACCAATTGGGCGGCGCCGAAGGCATCTACCTGTTTCCGCTGTTTTATGCGACGACAGGCTTCGCGTTTCTGCTGTTCGTCAGGCGGCCCGAGCGGCTCGTCCTGTGGTTCATGATCCTCAGCCTTGTCTTCCTGGCGGCGGATACAGGCTATTCGGACATCCTTCATGGCACCAGGCCAGTGCCGTGGCTTTTCAACAATCCCATTCATGCATCGTTGGCGGCTGGTTTCATCTTCCTCTGCACGCTGCAGTTCATCGCCCACACCGCTCAGAGAACGGACCTGAGCACCACAACCAGGAGCATGTACTGGGCGCTGTCGGCAGCCGTACTGCTGTTCGCCCTCGTCAACATCATCGCGCTGCGGTCAAAGGGTGTCTGGCTCGCGCTGGCGCTCGTGCTCGTCTTGTTGGCAGTCATGATCCTGGCGAGAGGCCATCGCCGCGAACTGATGGTCGGGGGCGGCGTGCTGGGAATAGTGGCGGCCGGCGTTGTCGCCGCGCAAGGCATCTTCTGGTCCACTGCCGGCGACACCATGATCTTCGTCAGAAGCCTGGTTTCGGACGTCTTGAGCCATGGCGTACTGCCAGCCTTCGACCGCGCCATCGCCAGCAACACGGTTCCGCTTGCGGCCAAGGAACGGCTGATGCTGTGGGCCGACGCGCTCGATATCTGGAAACGCCACCCGATCTTCGGAGCCAGTTCCAGCTGGCTCACCGAATGGCAGAATAGAACCTATCATCCGATGATCTTCAACGTTTTCCACAACGGCTATCTGGAAATAGGTGTGCGCTATGGTGTGGTCGGGCTGGCGTTCTTCGCGTTTCTCTACATCTGGTCGTCCAGGCAGGTTCTGCTGGCCGTGCGGGCCAGGTTGATCGCTCCGGCCGCATGGCCTTGCTACCTCTCGACGCTGGTCTTCTTCGCCATCAGCATCCTTAGCAATTCGAACAACCGGCTGTCGATGGGCGAGGGATTCATGTGGTTCGCCGCCGCGTTCGGCTTCTATTGCTTCTACCTTCGCCAGCAAAACGACCTTGTCGCGCCGAGAACCTATTTCTAGACGGGCTCAGCTCGCCTCGCGCATGGCCTCGGCGGCCTGCAGGTCGACCGAAACGAGCTGGCTGACGCCCTGCTCGGCCATGGTCACGCCGAACAGCCGGTCCATGCGCGCCATGGTGATCGGGTTGTGGGTGATGATGACGAACCGCGTCTCGGTGGTCTTGGCCATCTCATCCATGAGGTTGCAGAAGCGTTCGACATTGTGGTCGTCGAGCGGCGCGTCGACTTCGTCGAGCACGCAGATCGGCGCAGGGTTGGTCAGGAACACGGCGAAGATCAGCGACATCGCCGTCAGCGCCTGCTCGCCGCCCGACAGCAGTGTCATGGTCTGCGGCTTCTTGCCAGGCGGGCGGGCCAGGATTTCGAGCCCCGCCTCGAGCGGATCCTCGGATTCGATCAGCTGCAATTCCGCCGTCCCGCCACCGAACAGATGCGAGAACAACCGCTGGAAGTGGCTGTTGACGACATCGAAGGCGGCCAGCAGCCGCTCGCGGCCTTCGCGGTTGAGGCTCTGGATCGCTTGCCTGAGCTTGCGGATCGCCTCGATGATGTCCTCGCGCTCGGAGACGATCACCTCCAGCCGGTCGGAGAGCTCTTTCTGCTCTTCCTCGGCGCGCAAATTGACGGCGCCGAGCCGTTCGCGTTCGATCTTCAGCCGGTCGAGCTGACGTTCGATCTCGCCCATTTCAGGCATCGGATCGTCGGCTTCCAGGCCGGTATGGCGGATCACCAGATGCGGCGGCGTGTTCAGCGTTTCCTGGATGCGCGCCTCGATCTCCAGCCGGCGCTCGTCGGCCGCGGTCAGCCGTTCCTCGGCGCGGACGCGGGTCTCGCGGGCCTCGGCCAGCGACTGGATGGCGCCGGTGGCCGCTTTGTCCAATTCGGCCTGCCTGTTTTCCGCTTCCTGCAGGCGGTCGGCGGCCGCCTTGCGCAAGGTTTCGGCCTCGGTGAGCTGCGACAGCAGCGCGCGCCGTTTGGCATCGATTTCGTCGGGGGCGTCGGCCAGCCGCTCGCGCTCCGCCTCGGCCTCGGCCTTGCGCTCGCTGAGCGATGCGATCTGCGTCGAGGCATTTTCTGCGCGCACCAGCCAATTGCTGCGTTCGGCGCCGATGGCATCCAGCCGGCGTGCGCGCGCCTCGGCTTCGCGCCGCAACCCCTCATGGACGGCACGGGCGTCGGCAAGGGTGGCGCGGTCGCGGGCGACATTGGCCGAGGACTGTTCGAGCTGCAATTGCAGGTCGCCGAGATCAGGCGCGTCCTGCAGCAGCATCTCGGCCTCGACGAAGGCAGCCGACGTCTCCTCATGGCTGTCGACGATACGGGCACGTGCCTCGTCGAGTGCCGCGCGCCGGCTCGACAATTCGCCGCCGGCTTTCTCGGCCTCGGCCAGCGCGTTGCGGGCGGCATCCAGGCGATGCTGGGCGTCGCGTCCGGCCTGGCGTGTGTTTCGCTCGGCCTCGCTGGCCAAGCGCAGCGCCTGTTCGGCCTCAGCCAAATTCTCCTCGGCTTGACGCAGGACAAGTGTCGCCTCCACCGCCTCGGCATCGAGCTCGGCAAGCCGGTTCTTCTGCGCCAGCCTTTGCGCCGCGGCGGTCGGCGCATCGGCGCTGGCGGCAAGTCCGTCCCAGCGCCAGAGCGCGCCCTCGCGGCTGACCAGCCTCTGGCCGGGCGCGAGCAGTGCCTGCAGCCGGCGGCCGTCCGCGGCTTCGACAATGCCGATCTGCGCCAGGCGGCGGGCAAGCTGCGCCGGGGCGCGAACCACGCTGGCAAGGCTCTTGATGCCTTCAGGCAGGGAAGCGTCGCCGGGCTGGATCGCGCTTTCACCCCAGTGCACCGGCGCGCTGCGGTCGAGCGGAACGTCGAGGTCTTCGCCAAGGGCGGCGCCCAGCGCCGTCTCGAAGCCGCGTTCGACGCTGATCTGTTCCAGCACGGAGGGGAAAAGGTCACCGCTGGCGGCATTCAGGATCTTGGCCAGCGTGCGCGCTTCGGTCTCGATGCGCGCCAGTTCGGCCCTGGCGTCCTGAAGCGGCGGGCGGGCAGTGCTTTCCGCGGCGCGGGCATCGATGACCGACTGCTCGGCCTGCGCCACGGCGGCTTCAGCCTCCTCCAGCAGCGCCATGGCCTGTTCGACCAGCACGCGCTTTTCGGCCGGATCCGGCAGGCCGGCCACCTTGGACAGGATGTCCGACAATTCGCGGTCGACCTCGGCGAGCTGGCGGGCGAAGCGGTCGCGGCGCTCGGCGGTCTCGCGCAAAGTCCGTTCGATCTGGTGGCGCGAGGCGGCGGCCTCGGCCCGTTCGGCGGTCAGCATGGCCAGTTTGGCTTCGCTGCCGGCAAGCATCGATGCAGCCTGCTCGAATGCCGCGCGGGTGGAGGCCTCGCGCTCGGCGGCGCCGGCGTTCTCGGAATTCAGCGTGGCTTCCTCGGTGCGCAGGCGCTCGAGAACATCGGCATTGTCGCGCACCATCCGCTCCTCGCGGGCGATGTCGCCATCGAGCTGCTGCAAACGCCGCTCGAGTTCGGCCTGGCGGGCGCGGATGCGGCCTGCCTCCTCCTCGATCTGCGACCTGGCGATCGACAGGCGCTGGAAAGCAGCGGCGGCGGCCGCTTCCGCGTCGCGCAGGTCGGGCAAGCGATGGGCGGCGATGCCCTGCTCCTTGGCCGCGTTCATCTGCGCGGCGGCGCGGTCGCCGACCAGTGCCGTGGCGACAGCCAGCGCCGAGCGCGCCTCGCCTTCCTGCGTCTTGGCCAGCGTCCAGCGCAAGTGCAGCAAAGTCGCCTCGGCCTTGCGGATGTCAGCCGACAGGTTCTTGAAGCGGGACGCCTGGCGCGCCTGGCGCTTCAGACTTTCGATCTGGCTTTCGAGCTCGCCGACGACATCGTCCAGGCGTTCGAGGTTTTGTTCGGCCGCCTTCAGCCGCAGTTCGGCTTCGTGGCGGCGTGTGTGCAGGCCGGAAATGCCGGCCGCCTCTTCGAGCAGCGCGCGACGCGCCTGCGGCTTGGCCTGGATCAGTTCGCCGATACGGCCCTGGCCTACCATCGACGGCGAGCGCGCGCCGGTCGACTGGTCGGCGAACAGAAGCTGCACGTCCTTGGCACGCGCTTCCTTGCCGTTGATGCGGTAGAGCGAACCGGCCTCGCGCTCGATGCGTCGCGATACCTGCAATTCGTCGGCATCGTTGAAGGCGGCGGGCGCGGAACGGTCGCTGTTGTCGAGGAAAAGCGTGACCTCGGCGGTGTTGCGCGCGGGCCGGGTGCCCGAACCGGAAAAGATCACGTCGTCCATGCCGGACGCGCGCATGTTCTTGTAGGAGCTTTCGCCCATCACCCAGCGCAGCGCCTCGACCAGGTTCGACTTGCCGCAGCCGTTCGGCCCGACAATACCCGTCAGGCCGCGTTCGATGACGAACTCGCCGGGCTCGACGAACGACTTGAAACCAAGGAGGCGGAGGCGCGAAAACTTCATTCACGCGCCTCACAGGCGGGTTCCGCGAAAGTGTTCCGCGGTTTTACGGCAAGAAACCGCTTCAAAACGCGAGAGCGGGCAGCGCCGGAACGCTGCCGATTCAGCGCTGAGCAGGTGTCAGAGCAGAGGGTCGATGATGGCCGATATTTCCTCAATCGACATCGCCCCTTTGTAGGTCTTACCGTTGATGAAGAAGGTCGGTGTCGAGTCGACCTTGAATTCATTGGCGCCGCGCTTCTGGACCGATCTCACATCGTCCAGAAGTTTCTGGTCCGTCAAGCAGGCCTCGAAGGACTCCTGTGTAAAACCGGCAAGCTTCGAGATTTGCAGCAGCGCATCCTTGGTGTTCTGGACGCCAACCCAGTTCGCTTGCTGCCGAAACAGCACGTCGACCATCGGAAAATAGTTATCCTTGGCGCAGCGCGCCAGCATGAAACCGGCCTCCGCGCTCGGATCGAACGGAAATTCGCGCAGGATGTAGCGGGCCTTGCCGGTATCGATGTACTTCGTCTTCAGTTCCGGGAAGGTGGTCTCGGCGAAATGTGCGCAATGCGGGCAGGTCATCGAGGCGTATTCGACGATGGTGACCTTGGCGTCGTCCTTGCCGAGCTGCTTGTCGGGCAGCGCGCCCGGCTTCAACAGTTCCGCCATGTCGACGGTTCCCTGCGCTTCCGGCACCTGGACCGCCGCCGGCGTGGCCGGCTTTGCCGGAGTGGCCGGGTCAGCAGGCTTCACATCCGCCGCCTTGGCCTGTTCGCCGGAGTCACTGCAGGCGGCGAGCAGGGCGACCGCCGGAATGGCGGCCAGCGAAGACAGGACGTTTCTGCGAGACAGACTTTTGCCGAACGAGGGACGGTTCATACGAATCACCTGACAAGGGTTGAATTTTGCGATGCAAAGGCACGAAAAGGCGAGAGTTGGCGCGAATTAAGGCATCTCCGTCCCCAATCCAATCGCGAAACCTGACAAAGGCGATCACGAATGCGAGATGTTGACGACAAATCCATGACTGCCTTCAAGGGGTTTTCGACTTTTTTTCACCAAGAATGGTCGCGCCAAGCCTTTCCAGCGAGGCGCGCAGTCCTTCATCCTCGATCAATTCGACTGTGCCGGACAATTTCGTCTGCTCCGCCGCCGTCAGGGGCCTGAAGGTCGGCTTGGGCCGTGCCTTATCCGTTGTCACCGGCTTTTGCACGATCCTGATGCGGCCGATGGCGTTGAAGCCAAGAAAGGCATTCACTCTGTTGATGATCTCGCCGGTCTCGTGCTGCAGATGAAGTGCGGCCATGCCTTCGCAGGCGATGACCAGCACGGCCGGCTCGAATGGATCGTCCTCATGCAGGCGGCGCGGCCACTGGATCTTTTCAGGCCGCGAGCGGCTGGCGAGGCGCGGGCCGGCGATCTCTTCCCAGGACTGGACGAGGCCAATCGAGATGCCGGCCCGCTTGCGCAGCACCGGATCGAGGATTTTGGTCGCAAGATCACTCACCGGGACGGGATTGCCGTAGGGCGTTCTCCCTGCCATGTACGTTCTCCAGCCATCACCCCAGCAGATACCGGCCAGGCCCATATAGATCAATGGCACCAGCAGACCAGACCCGCAAGGCCCAGAGCCACACGACGATGTCGGACGATACCGCGTCGCGCCTGCTCGCCTGGTACGACGTGCATCACCGCGAATTGCCATGGCGCGTGACCCCGCGCGAGCACGCGCGCGGCGCGAGGCCAGACCCCTACCGCATCTGGCTGTCCGAAGTCATGCTGCAGCAGACCACGGTCGAGGCGGTGAAATCCTATTTCCGCGCCTTTGTCGAGAAATGGCCCGATGTCGAGGCGCTGGCCGCGGCACCGACCGAGGACGTGATGAAGGCCTGGGCGGGGCTCGGCTACTATTCCCGCGCCCGCAATCTCAAGGCCTGCGCCGATCTGGTCGCCGCCCGCGGCGGCCGGTTTCCCGACACGGAGGCCGCCTTGCGAGACCTGCCCGGCATCGGCGCCTATACGTCGGCGGCCATCACGGCGATCGCCTTCGACCGCCCCGCCGCCGTTGTCGACGGCAATGTCGAGCGCGTCATCTCCCGGCTGTTTTCGATCACGACGCCGCTGAGCGAAGCCAAGGGCGAAATCCGCGCCCATGTCGAACGCATGGTGCCGGCGACAAGGCCGGGCGACTTCGCCCAGGCGATGATGGATCTCGGCGCCACGATCTGCACCCCGCGCCGGCCACGCTGCATGCTGTGCCCACTGCGCGAGGACTGCAGCGCCGTCGTTTCAGGCGACCCCGAGCATTTTCCGGTACGCCTGCCGAAAGCCGACAAGCCTCGGCGGCGCGGCGCGGCTTTCGTGGCCATGCGCGATGACGGCGCCATTCTTCTGCGCAAGCGGCCGGACAAGGGCCTGCTCGGCGGCATGACCGAGGTGCCGACGACCGCATGGACCGCGCGGATCGACGGCGCAATCACCGAGGCGGCGGCGCCTTTCCCCGCCAACTGGCGGCATGCCGGTCAGATCGCGCATGTCTTCACCCACTTCGCGCTCGAACTCGATGTCTTTCGTGCCGAGGTGGACAGTGCCGCGCCAGCGGGGCATTTCTGGTCGCTGGCCCATGAAATTTCCGGGGAGGCGCTGCCCACTGTCATGAAAAAGGCAATCGAAGCGGCGATACCCGGCGCGACGAAAAAGCCACGCCCGCATTGAAAGAGGCTCCATGACTGAAATCCGCCACATCGTTTTCGACATCGGCAAGGTGCTGGTCCATTACGATCCCAACATTCCGTTCAGCCGGCTGATCCCCGACGAGACGGAGCGGAAATGGTTCTTCGACAATGTCTGCACGCATGACTGGAACATCGAGCAGGACCGCGGCCGCACCTGGGAAGAGGCAGAGGCGCTTGCCATCGCGGAACATCCGGATCACGCGGAAAACATCCGCAATTTCCGTCGCCACTGGCACGAAATGGCACCGCATGCCTATGAAGACAGTGTCGCCATCCTGGAAAGGCTTATCGACACCGGCCACGACGTGACGCTGCTGACCAATTGGGCCGCCGACACGTTCGTCGAGGCACGGGACCGTTTTCCATTCCTCGATCGCCCACGCGGCATAACCGTGTCCGCCGAGATCGGCCTGATCAAGCCCGATCGCAGGATCTACGATCATCACGTCGCCTCATTCGGCCTCGAACCGTCGGCGTCGCTGTTCATCGACGACAGCCAGAAGAATGTCGACGGCGCCAGGGCGGCAGGCTGGCAAGCGGTGCTGTTCACCGACGCCAAGACGCTTCAAGCAGACCTTGAGCGCTTCGGAATCAAGGCGTGATCTGAATCGCTTCCGGCAATCCGCTGAGATTTTGAATCAACGCAAAATTGCACGGGCGGCAGGGGTTCAGCCCCCTGCCCGCTCCATGCCGAGGCGGGCGATGCGGCGAAGTTCGTCGATCGGGGTCAAACCGCCGCTGCGCTCATAGTGCCAGAAGGTCCAGCCGTTGCAGGCGTCCAACCCCTGCACTTCGGCGCCGATCTTGTGGATCGAGCCGGCACTGTCGCCGATCGCCACCGTGCCGTCGGCGCGCACCTTGGCCGCCCAGCGCTTCTTGGCGTCGTAGAGCGTCGCACCCGGAACCATCAGCCCGGTGTCAATCAGGCTGACGAAGGCGACGCGGGGCTCGGCGCGCTTGCCGGTCAGCACTGTCAGGTCGGCATCTTCCAGCGGCCGCACGGCGTCGATGCGCTCGTTGGCGGCATCGATATAGGCCTGCTCGCGCTCGATGCCGACGAAATGGCGGCCAAGACGCTTGGCCACGGCACCGGTCGTGCCGGAGCCGAAGAAGGGGTCGAGCACGATGTCGCCCGGCTTGGTCGAGGCCATCATGATGCGAGCCAGCAGCGCCTCCGGCTTCTGCGTCGGATGCAATTTGTCGCCATTGTCGTTCTTCAGCCGCTCGCCACCGGTGCAGATCGGGAACAGCCAGTCGGAACGCATCTGGATGTCGTCATTCGACGCCTTGAGCGCCTCGTAATTGAACGTATAGCCCTTGCCCTTCTGGTCGCGCGAGGCCCAGATCATGGTCTCATGCGCGTTCTGGAAGCGGCGGCCGCGAAAATTCGGCATCGGATTGGTCTTGCGCCAGACGACGTCGTTGAGGATCCAGAAGCCCAGGTCCTGCATCTTGGCGCCGACCCGGAAGATGTTGTGATAGGAGCCGATGACCCAGATCGTGCCATTCGGCTTCAGCACGCGGCGCGCCGCCAGCAGCCAGGCGCGTGTGAAGGCGTCGTAGGCCTCGAAGCTCTCGAACCGGTCCCAGTCGTCGTCGACCGCGTCGACCTTGGACTGGTCGGGGCGGTGCAGGTCACCGTCGAGCTGCAGATTGTAGGGCGGATCGGCGAAGATGACGTCGATCGACTTCTCGGGCAAGCGGTCGAGGGCCGCGACGCAGTCGCCCTTGAGGATCGTGTCCAGCCATTCGGATTGCTGGGGAGCAAGGGAAAGCTCGTCGAGAAGACGCACTGCAGACATTTTTACACCCCAGGCACGCGTTACTGTTTTTACTGTCTGTTATGGTTACCGATCAGCGTAAATATTCGGTGAAGGCCGACGCAACGACCTGCCGGGTTTGCGAAGGCGGTGCCATTGGTGTATGCCGCGCCGCCTGAGCCCGTAGCGGCCATCCCTCCATCCTCCTTGTCCCGGATCGTCATGCCCCAGCCAGATCTTGTCATCTTCGATTGCGACGGCGTGCTCGTCGATTCCGAAATCATCGCCGCGCGGGTCGAGGCCGAGCTGATAACCCTGGCCGGATACGAGGTCTCGGCCGAGGAAATCGCCGAGACCTATGCCGGCCTGACCTTCAAGGACATTTTGATGCGGATCGAGGAGAAGTCCAAAATCCCGTTCCAGGTGTCGCTGATCGATCGTGCCGAAGAACTGGTCGACCGGAAGCTGCGCAGCGACGTGCGTGCCATCGAAGGCGTGCGCGAGGCAGTCGCATCGGTCACGACACAACGCTGCATCTGCTCCAATTCACGCTCGGAGCGGATAGAATTCATGCTGGAAAAGGTGCACCTGCTGCCGTTTTTCGCCGGCCGCATCTTCTCGGCGCTGGAAACGCCCACCGGCAAAACCAAGCCGGCTCCGGACGTCTTCCTGTTGGCGGCGGAGAAACTCAACGCCAAGCCGGCGAACACTTTCGTCATCGAGGATTCCGTGCACGGCGTCCATGGCGCCAGGGCCGCCGGCATGCGCGTGATCGGCTTCACCGGCGCCAGCCACAGCTACCCCGGCCATGCCGATGCGTTGACGGAAGCCGGCGCCGAAACGGTGATCCGTCGCTGGGCGGAACTGAAAAGCGTGATCGCCGCGCTGTCGGAATGGTCGGCGGACGCCTGACAAGCGTCCAGCCCGATGCACGCGGGTCTAAAGGCCGCTCAGTTGGTCGCGGCCGCCCGCTTCCTGTGGGTCTTCTTCGGCTTGTCCGTCGTCGTCTTGGGTGCGGTCTCGTCATAGCCGGCATAGGCCTGATAGTCCTGCGCCGTCGGTGCCGGCACCACGATGTTGGAATCCGTGAAGACGAACTGGGTGGCGACCGAGGGGTCGGTGACCTGGACCTGATATTGGTGAATCTGCGAGTAGAGCACGTCGGTGCCGTGCATCACCGCGGTGCGGATCGGCATGGTGATGGTTCCGGGCGAGAACTTCGGCCCCGGCACGATCTTGCCGGCGACCGCGATCTTCATCGTCAGCTGCCCGTCGGCACGGCTGCAATCGCGGGTCACGTCGGCGATCGACGCCTGATAGATGATCCTCGCCGAATCGTCGGGCGGCGTGGCCGCGGCGGCGTCGGCCGCAGCCTGGGCGGCAGCGTCGGCCTCGGCGTCGCCGGTCTTCTTGAGCTTCGGCTTGGGCTTCCGGGCTTCGTTGGCATAGGTGTTGAAGAAGGCCGTGCCGTCACGCACCGTCACTCTCGGACAATAGGCGTTCAACTGGCTGGCCAGAATCTTGGGGTCCTGCGGCGGTGGCGGCGCGGTCGGGTCCTTCTTGCCGAAACCGAGGTTCAGGATACCGTTGTCGCCCGATTGGCAACCGGCGGCGGCGAGCATAAAGCCAGTAAGCGCCAGACCCGCCACAAAGCGACCGCTGAATGTATGAAACGCCATGAAACTCCCACTTCCCTCTCGCAAAGCTGGTGACGTATATCAACGGCGCGGCAAAAATGCGACTGAGCCAGCGCAGAAATTAACCACCTTGTGGTGAACGGAAAGCCACACGGCAAACGGATCTGTGACATGCAATATGTGAGTACCCGTGGGGAAGCGCCCGCGCTTGGATTTTCCGACGCCGTGCTGGCGGGCCTGGCGCGTGATGGTGGGCTCTATGTGCCGCGCGAGTGGCCGCAGTTTTCGCCGTCCGAGATCCGCGCCATGCGCGGCCTTGCCTATCCCGACCTTGCGATCCGCGTGCTGTCGCCCTTCCTTGGCGGCGAAATCGCCGCACCCGTCTTCGAGCGCCTGGTGCGTGAAGCCTATGCCACCTTCCGCCACGAGGCCGTCTGCCCGCTGGTGCAGATCGCTCCCAACACCTTCGTCCTCGAACTCTTCCATGGCCCGACGCTGGCTTTCAAGGACGTGGCGATGCAGTTGCTCGCCCGGCTGATGGACCATGTGCTCGCCGAGCGCGACCAGCATGCCACCATCGTCGGCGCCACGTCGGGCGATACCGGCGGAGCGGCCATCGACGCTTTTGCCGGGCGCAGCCGCACCGACATCTTCATCCTCTTCCCGCATGGCCGCGTGTCGCCCGTGCAGCAGCGGCAGATGACGACATCGACCGCCCAGAACGTGCATGCGCTGGCGATCGAAGGCAATTTCGACGATTGCCAGGGCCTGCTCAAGGACATGTTCAACGATCACGGCTTTCGCGACCGGGTGGCGCTTTCAGGGGTCAACTCGATCAACTGGGCCCGCATAATGGCCCAGATCGTCTATTATTTCTCCTCGGCCTTGTCGCTCGGCGCGCCGGACAGGCCCGTATCCTTCACCGTGCCGACCGGCAATTTCGGCGATATCTTCGCCGGCTACGCGGCCAAGAGGATGGGCCTGCCGATCGAGCGGCTGGTCATCGCCACCAACGACAACGACATATTGGCGCGCACCTTCGAGACCGGCGAATACCGCACAAAGGGCGTCTTCGCGACCACCTCGCCGTCGATGGACATCCAGGTGTCATCGAATTTCGAGCGCCTGCTGTTCGAGGCCTCCGGCCGCAATGCCTCGACCGTGCGGCGCTACATGGCCGGGCTCAAGCAGTCGGGTGCTTTCACCATAGAAACCCCGGAAATCACTGAGATGCGGACCGAATTCGACGCCGGCCGTGCCGATATGGACCAGGTCGCTGCCACCATCCGCTCGACGCTTGCGGCGAGCAATTACCTGCTCGATCCGCATACGGCGGCAGCGGTCCACGTCGCCGCAGGCAAGCCCGCCGGTGCCGTGCCGATGGTGG
Source organism: Mesorhizobium opportunistum WSM2075 (assembly GCF_000176035.2). Lineage (NCBI taxonomy): Bacteria > Pseudomonadati > Pseudomonadota > Alphaproteobacteria > Hyphomicrobiales > Phyllobacteriaceae > Mesorhizobium > Mesorhizobium opportunistum. Next base: position 5,726,398 of record NC_015675.1, read on the forward strand.
TGCTGGGTACGGCTCATCCGGCAAAGTTTCCAGCCGCGGTCAAGGCCGCCAGCGGTATCCACCCCGCCCTGCCCGCATGGCTAGGCGGGTTGATGAAAACGGAGGAAAAATACACGGTACTTCCATCCGACCTGAAAATGGTGGAAGATTACGTCAGCCGCCGCGCGCGAGCGGCGCGTTAGGGAGTAAGAGCCATATGGGTGTTGAGGTAAGCCGTCTGTCGAACGGCCTGACAGTCGCCACCGAAACCCTTCCAAGTATTGAATCGGTTGCCCTTGGTGCCTGGGTCAAGTCCGGTGCGCGCAACGAGCGTGACGACGAGCATGGCATGGCCCATCTGCTCGAGCACATGGCGTTCAAGGGTACAAAGCGGCGAAGCGCTTTCGAAATAGCCTCGGAAATCGAGGATGTCGGCGGCGAGATCAACGCCGCCACCAGTGTCGAGACGACGTCCTACTATGCGAGGGTGCTGTCCGACGACGTGCCGCTGGCCGTCGATATCCTGTCCGACATCCTGCAGGAGTCCGAATTCGACCCGCAGGAACTCGAGCGCGAGCAGCACGTCATCCTGCAGGAGATCGGCGCCGCGCACGATACGCCCGACGATATCGTCTTCGACCGTTTTACCGAGACGGCCTTTCGCCACCAGACCATCGGCCGCTCGATCCTGGGCACGCCGGAGACCGTCAAATCCTTCACCTCCAAGCAGTTGCACGATTTCATCGAACGCCAGTATGGCGCCGAGCGGATGGTGATCGTGGCTGCCGGCGACATCAAGCATGACAATTTCGTGCGCGAGGTCGAAAAGCAGCTGGGCGGCTTCCGCAGCAAGGCCGACAGCACCATTCCGCAATACGCGCAATATGTCGGCGGCGATTTCCGCGAGGATCGCGACCTGATGGACGCGCAGATCGTGCTGGGTTTCGAAGGCCGCGCCTACCATGTGCGCGACTTCTACGCCTCGCAGGTGCTGTCGATGATCCTTGGCGGCGGCATGTCATCGCGCCTGTTCCAGGAAGTCCGCGAGAAGCGCGGCCTGTGCTATTCGGTCTATGCCTTCCACTGGGGCTTTTCCGACACCGGCATCTTCGGCGTCCATGCCGCGACCGGGCAGAGCGACATCGCGGAGCTGGTGCCTGTCATCATCGACGAGCTGCAGAAGGCCGGCGAGAGCATCCTGCAGGAAGAACTCGACCGGGCGCGCGCCCAATATCGAGCCGGGCTGATCATGTCCGCCGAAAGCCCGGCCAGCCGTGCCTCGCAGATCGCGCGGCAACTGCTTCTGTTTGGCCGCCCGATCGCCAAGGAAGAGCTGATGGAGCGTCTGTCGGCGCTGACCATCGAACGGCTGACCGACCTGTCGTCGCGGATGTTCTCGACCAAGCCGACGCTTACCGCTGTCGGGCCTGTGGGTACGCTGGCACCGTATGAGGCGATCCTCGATTCGCTTCCGGGTACGCAGACCACGGCCCGCAGGCTCGCCGTCTAAGCCGCCCAAAGCGTCGTGTTCGCGCTCCCTTTCTTTCGCCGTGACCTGCCGGCACTGAAGGGCGAACGCGTGACGTTGCGCGTGCCGCTGACCAACGACTATCGCGAGTGGTCGGCGGTGCGCGGCGAAAGCCGCGCCTTCCTGGAACCGTGGGAGCCGCGCTGGACGCCCGATGAGCTCGACCGCACGGCATGGCGGCTGCGCATCAGCCGTTACCGCGAGGACTATGCACAAGGAACAGCGATCGCCTTCTTCATCTTCGAGAAGTCGAGTGGCAAGCTGGCGGGCGGAATCACGCTCGGCAACATTCGCCACGGTGTCTCGCAAAGCGGCCATATCGGCTACTGGATCGGCGAGCGCTTCGGCGGCCGCGGCCTGATGACCGACGCGGTCAAGGTGGTGGCCCGCTTCGCCTTCGATACGCTGAGGTTGCACCGGATCGAAGCGGCCTGTATCCCCGACAATATCCGGTCGATCCGCGTGCTTGAAAAAGCCGGATTCCGGCGCGAAGGACTTCTTCGATCCTATCTCAGGATCAATGGCATCTGGCAGGACCACTACCTCTACGCCCGGATCGCGGACGATCCGCCGGGCGCTGGAACGAAGGACTGATTTTGACGAATTTCCTGCGAAACGGGCCGCTGTTCGCCTTTATCATTGCGACGATCCTGACGCTGTGCGCGGCTTCGTCGGCCTTCGCCGTCGAGCCGATCAAGATTGCCCGCGACGACGTCGCGCTCGACCTTTCGGGCGCCGTCGAGATCTACCGCAACCAGGGCGAGAATTTCCAGGTGTCGACCGCACCCGGGCCGGACGGCATCGTGCGGCGCATCGAGGTCGAGGCCAACGATGCACGCTCGACCGGCGACTGGGCGGTGTTCGCGCTCGCCAACACCACCGACCAGCAGCTCGACCGGCTGATCGTCGCGCCGCATTTCAGGCTGGTGAATTCCGGCATCTTCTGGCCCGACCTCGGCTCGACCCGCATCGCCGCCATCACGCCCAGCGAAGGCTTCGCACTCGACCGCCAGACCAGCCCGGATGCCGACGTGTTCCGGGTGACGCTTAACCCCGGCACGGTGATCACCTTCATCGCCGAGCTCGCCTCGCCGAAGCTGCCGCAGGTCTATCTGTGGGATCCCGAATCCTACAAGGACTCGGTCAATTCCTACACGCTGTTTCGCGGCATCGTCATCGGCATTGCCGGCCTTCTGGCGCTGTTCCTGACCATCCTTTTCGTGGTCAAAGGAACCTCGATGTTCCCGGCGACCGCGGCACTCGCCTGGGCGGTGCTCGCCTATATCTGCGTCGATTTCGGTTTTCTCAACAAGATCATAGAGATATCACCCGGCAACGAGCAGATGTGGCGAGCGGGAACGGAGGTGGCGCTCGCGGCGACCTTCGTGGTCTTCCTGTTCGCCTATCTCAACCTCAACCGATGGCACGGCCATTTCAGCTATGGCGCGCTGGTCTGGATCCTCGGGCTGGTGCTGATCGCCGGTGTCGCCATCGTCGATCCGGCGGTTGCCGCCGGCATCGCCAGGATATCCTTCGCCGCCACGGCGCTGACCGGGCTCGGCCTGATCATCTTCCTCGGGATTCGCGGCTATGACCGGGCCATCATGCTGGTGCCCAGTTGGGTCATGGTGCTGCTGTGGCTCTGTGGATCGTGGATGGCGATCACTGGCATGCTCGACAACGACATCGCCCAACCGGCGCTCGGCGGCGGCTTGATCCTGATCATCCTGTTGATCGGCTTCACCGTCATGCAGCACGCCTTTGCCGGCGGTGCACTGCACCAAGGGCTGTTCTCCGACCTCGAGCGGCAGGCGCTGGCGGTGGCCGGATCGGGCGATACGGTGTGGGACTGGGACGTGCTGCGCGACCGCGTCGTCACCAAACCCGACGTCAGCATCCAGCTCGGCCTGGCCCCCAACAGCCTGGGGGGGGCGGCGCGCAACTGGCTGCCGGTGCTGCATGCCGACGACCGCGACACGTTCCGCACGACGCTCGACGTGGTGCTGGAGCACCGCCGCGGACGGGTGTCGCAAAACTTCCGTCTGCGCGGCGCCGACGGGCATTATCATTGGTTCGCCTTGCGCGCCCGCCCGGTCATCGGATCGGACGGCGAGGTCATCCGCTGCGTCGGCACCATGGTCGACGTCACCGAGCAGAAGAAATCCGAGGAAAGGCTGCTGCACGACGCCGTGCACGACAATTTGACCGGCCTGCCGAACCGCGAACTCTTCATGAACCGGCTGGAGGCGATCATCTCGATCGCCCGCACCGAGGAAAAGGTGCGGCCGACCGTATTCGTCATCGACATCGACCGCTTCAAGCAGGTCAATGACGGGCTCGGCATCTCGGCCGGCGACACCATCCTGCTCACCATCGCGCGCCGGCTGCATCGGCTCTTGAAGCCGAAGGATTCGCTGTCGCGCTTCGCCGGCGATCAATTCGCCCTGATGCTGCTTTCCGAACAGGACCCTGCCCGCATCGCCGGCGTGGCCGATGCCATCAAGCATGCGATCAACAATCCGATCACCTTCGCCAAGCGCGAGATCGTGCTGACCGCCTCGATCGGCCTGATCACCTGGACCTCGGCGCAAACCTCGGCCGAGGACATGGTCAAGGACGCCGAGCTTGCCATGCATCAGGCCAAGCGTTTCGGCGGCGACAGGATCGAGCCGTTCCGCCCGGCTTTCCGCACCGTCGGTACCGACCGGCTGCAGTTCGAATCCGACCTGCGGCGCGCCATCGAGCGGCGCGAATTCACGCTTGCCTACCAGCCGATCGTACGGTTGGAAGACGGCAGCGTCGCCGGCTTCGAGGCTCTGCTGCGCTGGGACCATCCGCGCCGCGGCATGATCCCGCCTGCCGATTTCATCCCGGTCGCCGAAAGCTGTGGGCTGATCGTCCAGCTTGGGCTGTTCGCCATGCAGCAGGCCGCCGAGGATCTCGCCGGGTGGCAAAAGCAGATCGGCGACGCGCCGCTGTCGGTCTCGGTCAACCTCTCCAGCCGCCAGCTCATCCGCCGCGATCTGGTCAGCGACGTCCGCTCCGTCATCGCACGAGCCAACCTGAAGCCGCGCTGCTTCCGGCTCGAACTCACCGAATCCCTGGTGATGGACAATCCGGAACAGACCGCCCACGTGCTGACGAAGCTGAAGCAGCTCGGCATCGGCCTGTCGCTGGACGATTTCGGCACCGGCTATTCCTCGCTCGCCTATCTGACGCGTTTCCCCTTCGACACCATCAAGATCGACAAGAGTTTTGTCGACGACAGCACACCCAAGCGCGCCGTGCTGCTCAAATCCATGGTCAACATGGCGCATGAGCTCGGCCTGTCGGTGGTGGCCGAGGGTATTTCGGACGAACGCGATGCGCTGGAACTGCGCCAGATGGGCTGCGAATATGTGCAGAGCTTCATGTTCGGCGCGCCGATGCCGGGCGACCAGGTGCTGAAGACGCTGAAGGAGCAATATCCGCTGACGCAAGCGTGATGGGGTTCAGACGCGTCGCGGCCGTCCCTTCGTGGTGCAGGATGACGAAGGTGGAGCGCGTCGGTCGGCCTGATGGGTCAGGCGTGTCCAGCGGCGAGGCTGAGATGGGCGAGATCGATGCCGATCGAGGCGAGGATGCGATCGTATTTGCGCTCGATGTCGGCGTCGAACAGAAGTTCGGGACTGGCCGGGCAGGTCAGCCAGCCATTCTCGGCGATCTCGGTTTCCAGCTGGCCGGCGCCCCAGCCGGAATAGCCCAGCGCCATCAGCGCGCGGCGAGGCCCGCGACCGGACGAAATGGCGCGCAATATGTCGACGGTCGCAGTCAGGCAGATGTCATCGGAAACGGACAGCGACGATTCCACCCGGTAGTCGCCGGAATGCAGAACGAAACCCCGGCTGCGATCGACTGGCCCGCCATTGCGCACGACGAAATCGCGCGCCTGCGCGGGCAAGCGGATCGCCTCCTGCTCGTTCATGATGCCGAGCTGCACCAACAGGTCCGGAAACAGCATCTGCTGGGTCTGGTTGATGATCAGGCCCATCGCGCCTTCATCGCTGTGCGCGCAGACATAGATGACCGAGCGCGTGAAACGGTCGTCCTTCATGCCGGGCATGGCAATCAGGAACTGATCGTCGAGAAAGCCGCGCCCAGCGGCTGTCTTCTTGTGGCGCAACAAATCCATGACGGCGAGGGTAACGCGTTTCCCCGGCGCCGAAAAGATGCGCAGCGGTGGATTCGACCAAAGCCATGCCGCCAGGCCGGCATGGTTTGTCCGCAAGGGTCACGCAAATATGATATCGGCAAGGCCATGAAATCATTGCACCGCCACGAACGGACGATCAAATCACCGCCATGCAAAGCTTGAAAATCCTGTTGCTCGGCGCCGCCATCGCATCGGCAAGCATCGTTCCCGCCATAGCCTCCTCGTCGGCATGGTACAGCAGCGAAGGCGGCAAGGTGCGGCTGGTGACATCAGGCAAGCCGGACGATGCCGGCCGCATCCAGGGCGTTCTCGACATTGCGCTCAAGCCGGGCTGGAAGACCTACTGGCGTGATCCCGGCGACGCGGGCGTGCCGCCGCAACTCGATGTTTCCGCCAGCACCAACATCACGGATGCCAAGCTGTCCTTTCCGGCGCCGCAGCGTCATGACGATGGTTATGGCAAATGGGCAGGTTACGACTATCCGGTGTCGCTGCCGGTGGTGTTCACGCTGTCGGCGGTGAAGGATCAGGCCGTCATCGACGCCGACGTCTTTCTCGGCATCTGCGAAACGATCTGCATCCCCGTGCAGACGCGGCTGACCGTCGACCCCGCTTCCGACCCGGACAATGCCGAGGATGCGGCACTGGTGAAGGCGAGCTTCGCGGCGTTGCCCGCACCGGCAAGGTCCGATTTCGGCATCAATGTCCTGCCGGGCGATCATGAGACGCTGGTTGTCGAGGCGAGTTTTCCAGGCGATCCGGAGGCAGCGGATTTCTTCGTCGCCGGCGAGCGGGACTACATGTTCGGGCCCCCTTCGCGCAGCGAAAAGGATGGCAAGCTGATCTTCACCGTGCCGATCCTCGACCGCCCTTCGACGACACCAACCGATGGCGGGCTTCACTACACACTGACGAGTTCAGCGGGCGCGGTCGAAGGGCTTCTGCCTTTCCCGTGATGTCCTGCCTCGAGAGTTGCAGGAAGCCGCCGAGTTCGCTACGCAGGCACGCATCCTTCCCATTCCCAAGCGAGGAACTCATGACCATTTCCGTTGGCGACAAGCTGCCTGAGGCGACCTTCAAGACGATGACCGCCGACGGCGCCAAGGCGATCACGTCAGCCGAGATTTTCTCCGGCAAGAAGGTCGTGCTGTTCGGTGTTCCCGGCGCCTTCACGCCGACCTGCAGCAACAACCACCTGCCCGGCTATATCGAGAACCACGACGCCATCCTGGCGCGCGGCGTCGACACCATCGCCGTCGTCTCGGTCAACGACGTCCACGTCATGGGCGCCTGGGCGCGCTTCACCGGCGGCGAGGGCAAGATCCTGTTCCTTGCCGACGGCAATGGCGATTTCGCCAAGGCGGTCGGCCTCGATAACGACCTTTCCGCAGGCGGCATGGGCCTGCGCTCTAAGCGGTTTTCGATGATCGTCGACGACGGCAAGGTCACAGCGATCAATGTCGAGACCAAGCCCGGCGTCGACGAGTCCGGTGCGGCTCATATTCTCGAACAGCTCTGAGCTCAACGATGGCGGCGGGCGGGCGAGGCCACAGTAGCCGCCCTCGCCCGACGATCGAGTTTGTGGTCCGGAAGTGACAATTCGGGGGGATTCCAACGATGTTTGACGTCTTCTGGCGCGCTGTCGCGATCGGCATCGGCGCCACGGTGCTGATGGATATCTGGGCCTTCTTCCTTCACACCGCATTCGGCCAGCCGCGGCCGAATTGGGGGCCTGTCGGCCGCTGGGTCTGGCACTTGCGCGACAAGGTCTTCCATGACGATATCGGCGATGCCGCGCCCTACGCGAATGAAGTGGCGCTGGGCTGGGCGTTTCATTATTTCGTCGGCATCGTCTACGGCATCATCCTGGTCGTGGTGGCAGGAGCCGCCTGGCTTGCGGCGCCGACCTTCCTGCCGGCTTTCATCCTGGGCATCGTCACCGTCGGCGCCGGCTGGTTCCTGCTGGCGCCTGGGATGGGTGCCGGATGGGCGGCGTCGAAGCGGCCCAACCCGATGCAGATCCGGGCACTCAACCTGGTCTCGCACACCGTGTTCGCGATTGGGCTTTGGGGCACTGCGCTGCTGATCCGCTAGAGAACTAGAACAGACGGTTCAGATCCCGCCGCCCATCCACCACACGAACGATTTCAACCCACTCAACAGGGCCATCGTCGGTGTCCGGTACCGTTTCGTAGAGCAGTACAAACGGCGCCTCCACCAGCATTCGTGCGGAAGGCCTGATATCCGGTCGCCTGACACCCATGCGCGGCTGGTCTGCCAGCTGTAAGGCCCTCGCTTCCAACTGATCGTAGTAGCGGTCGGCCGCCCGTATGTTTTCGCTGCCTATCATCACGTAGATGTCGATGAGATCCGCCTTGGCTGTGGGTGACCAGACAAGCCTAACGGCCATTCGGCGGGACTTCCGTCAGCTTTTGCCGAGCTTCCTTTCGCAACGCGTCGAAATCCACGGGCTCCGGTCTCCCGCTTGCTTTGCCTTCATCCCAGAGCTGCCTCAGCCGGCGGATATCGTCATGCCGCAGTTCGCGCTTGGCCAGCCAATCCCGCACCGCTTCGCGCACAATCTCGCTTGCGGTGGCATACTCGCCCGCTTCCACCGCCTCTCGCATCACTGCGGCCTGTTGCGGGGTCACGGCCACGCTCATTTTTTCCACGTTTGCCATGTTGCTTCCTATTGCTCGATGGTAGGAAATATTACTCCTATCCACACCCTTGAGCAACTCCAACGCCACCAAGAGAGCTTGCCGACCATATGCTTACGCCGGCTGAACGGGTGCGGGTCAAGACTATCTGTCGATCGGCCGCCATCCGTGGATGACTTGGCGCGCGCCGATATCGTAAGCGAAATAGTTGCCGCCGCCCGGTGGCTGGTCCGCTTCGCGGCTGATCGACTGTCCGCTGAGAGACAGCAGCAGGAGCGTGCCGACGCCGCCATGGCCGACGACGGCAATATCGCCGGCCTGCCTGGTGGCCAGCACGGCGTCGACCTCGCTCACGATACGATGCTGGGCATCGATGGCCCGTTCCCATCCGCGAATGCTGCGGTGTGGGTTGGCGAAGAACTGGTCCGCGACCGCTTCGAACTCCGGCGGCGGCAGGAAACCTGTCGCCGACCGGTCGTTCTCATGCATCCGCTGCCTCACCTCGACTGAAAGGCGCAGATGCCTTGCCAAGATCTCGGCGGTTTCCACCGCCTTGCGCTCAGCCGACGAGACGACACGCCGGATCGGCCCGACCCATGGCTGATCGAGCATGGCAATGGCTCGCGCTCGCCCGATGTCGGACAGGCTCCATTCCGGCACCGGAACACTGGCATCGACCTGAACCTGGGGATGCGTGATGTAGACCAAGGTCGACACGGTAAAGGCTCCTGCCCGCGAGCGGATCGCCCGGCGTTCAGTAACTCTGGGTGGAGCGCCGCGCCTTGGTTGCCGCCGGCTGCTTTGCCGGCGCTGAGGGCTTCGCCGGCGCTGCAGGTTTGAACGGGCCTTTCTTGAACGGCGCCATGCCTTGCCGCGCCAATTCGTCGGCGCGTTCGTTCTCGACATGGCCGTCATGGCCCTTGACCCAGTTCCAGGTGACCTTATGGCGACGGTTGGCCTCGTCCAGCGCCTGCCAGAGTTCACCGTTCTTGACCGGCTTCTTGTCGGCGGTCTTCCAGCCGTTCTTCTTCCAGCCATGGATCCATTTGGAAATGCCGTCCATGACATATTTGCTGTCGGTATGAAGCTCGACCGTGCAGGGTTCCTTCAGCGCATTCAGCGCCGAGATGGCCGCCAGCAACTCCATGCGGTTGTTGGTCGTCTCCGCCTCGCCGCCGGAAAGCTCCTTGGTGGCGCCGTTGAAGCGCAGGATCGCGCCCCAGCCGCCGGGACCCGGATTGCCCGAACAGGCGCCGTCGGTGAAGATTTCAACGTTCTTGCTCATGCCAGCCCATATTCCGAAGCAGATTTGATCGCCCGATGGAACCGCATCCGTCTGATGTATTCGGTCGGGTCGCGTTTCATGACCAGGCCGCCATCGGGAACGGTGAGCCAGTCGTAGAGCCGGGTCAACATGAAACGCAGCGCAGAACCGCGCGCCAGCATCGGCAGCGCCGCCTTTTCCCGGTCGCTCAGGGGGCGCACGCTCTGATAGCCCTCGAGCAGTGCCTTGCCCTTGGTGAGGTTGAAGGAAAAGTCCTTCTCGAAGCACCAGGCGTTGAGGCAGGTGGCAACGTCGTAGGCGTAGAGGTCGTCGCAAGCGAAATAGAAGTCGATCAGGCCGGAGAGCTTCTCGCCGAGGAAGAACACATTGTCCGGGAACAGATCGGCGTGGATGATGCCTTGGGGTAGGTCCTTCGGCCAGTTGCGCTCGAAATCGGCGAAGTCGGCGTCGACCTCGGCCGCTAGGCCCGGCTCGACCTCGTCGGCGCGGGCGCGGGACGCGTCCCACAGCTTGCGCCAACCGTCGATCGCGAGCGCGTTGGGGCGGGTCATCGAAAAATCGGCACCGGCCAAATGGAGGGCCGCCAGCGCCTTGCCGACCTCGGCGCAATGCATTGCCGCCGGACGCCGCAGCGAAAGCCCTTCGAGGAAGGTGATGATGACCGCAGGCCGGCCGGCCAGCGTACCGATGACGCTCCCGTCATGCGCGGTCACCGGCAGCGGGCAGGACACGCCCTTGTTGGCGAGATGCCTCATCAGGCCGAGGAAAAACGGCAGATCCGCCTTCTCGACGCGCTTTTCGTAAAGCGTCAGGATGTAGGAGCCGCTGGACGTGTGCAGCAGGAAGTTCGAATTCTCGGTGCCTTCCGCGATGCCCTTGTAGGACAGGAGATCGCCGACCGGGTAGTGCTTCAGGAAAGCGCCGAGTTCGCCTTCCGCAACATCGGTATAGACAGCCATGTATCTTACGCAGCCCCGTTGACGAAGGCCATGTCGGCCGGCGTCAATTCGACATCGCGCAATACCCGCATGACCGGGAAATCCTCCGTTTCGGTGGCCGTGATGGCCAGGTCGATGGTCACATCGAAGCGCTGGCGGAACGCGTCGATGATTTCGTCGACGATGATCTCCGGTGCCGACGCCCCAGCGGACAGGCCAAGCGTCGAGATGTTGCCGATGTCATTCCATGGAATCTCGGCGGCGCGCTGCACGAGAAGCGACATCGTGGCGCCGGCACGCTCCGCCACTTCGACAAGGCGGCGCGAATTGGAGGAATTGGGGGCGCCGACGATCAAATAGAGGTCAGCACCCGGCGCGGTATCCTTGACCGCTTCCTGGCGGTTGGTGGTGGCATAGCAGATCGATTCCGCCGCCGGCGCCTGCAGGTCGGGAAAGCGCTCCTGCAGCGCCCGGATGATACCGGCAGTATCCTCGACCGACAGGGTGGTCTGGGTGACGAAGCCAAGCGCCTTGGGGTCGGCGGGCGCAAGCCCGGCGGCATCGGCCTCGGTCTCGACCAGCGTCACGGCACCCTCCGGCAGTTGCCCCATGGTGCCGATCACCTCGGGATGCCCGGCATGCCCGATCAAGAGGACATGCCGGCCGAGCCGCTGATGGCGCATCGCCTGCTTGTGGACCTTGGAGACCAGCGGACAGGTGGCGTCGAGATAGAACAGGTTGCGCGCCTTGGCATCCGCCGGCACCGACTTCGGCACGCCATGCGCGGAGAAGACGACCGGCGACTGCCGGTGTTCGGCCGGAATCTCGGAAAGCTCCTCGATAAAGACTGCGCCAAGGCTTTGCAGTCCCTCGACGACATAACGGTTGTGCACGATCTCGTGGCGGACATAGACCGGCGCGCCATATTTCTTCAGCGCCAGCACGACGATCTGGATGGCACGGTCGACGCCGGCGCAAAAGCCGCGCGGCTGGCAGAGCCGGATCGTCAGCGGAGGCTTGGTGGTTGTCTGAAGCATTAAATCCTGGCCGGTTCGTCAGCGCCGAAATGAGGTGGCTACCCCTGCCCTGTCAAGGGCAATGGTAGAAAGGGGATATTGGTAGAAGGGGTTCGGTCACCTTCAATCCTCTTTCGCGGGACGGCGAAGCCGCAGGACGAGCACGGCGGCCAGTGCCGCGGCAAGCCCATACCAGGTGACAGCATATTGCAGATGGCTGTTCGGAAGGTCGATGATGGTGATACCTCCGACCGGCAGGCCGCCCGGATTCGGCGTCTTGTCGGCATCGATGAAGATCGGCACCAGTGTGTACCCCGCGGGCAGGCCGGCGCTCGCCGCCATCACGTCGCGGTCCTTCCAATAGAAGATGTTCTTCGCCACGTCGTTGTCGGGAAGCATCATCGACGGCTTTGCCGGCAGCGGATTGCGGGCAAGCCCGGTGACCGTGACCTTGCCAGTCACCTGTCCCTTGGCGCGTTTGGCCGCATCCTTGAGGTCATAGGGGACGAAGCCGCGATTGATCAGGACAAAGCGGCCATCGTCCAGCGCCAGCGGCGTGTAGACGTTGAAGCCGGCCTCGCCTTCCCAGGTTGCATAGAAATGCCGCTCGCCCGAGTGCAGGAAGGTTCCGCTGACGGTGACCGGCGTGTAGTCGACATCCCCGGTGGAGGCGAATTCCTTTTCCACCTCGGCCAGCGGCCGTGGCGCCGCATGGGTGCGCTGGTCGATGGTCTGCAGAAGACCTTCCTTCCAGTGCAGGCGCTGAACCTGCCAGGTGCCGAGCGCCAGCAGGATCAACAGCAGCACAAGGCCAAGGCCGAGCAGCAATAGAGATCGTGGCCGCGAGCGGCCGCTGCCTTTGACGGAGGCCTCGTTCATTCGCCGCGATCCAGCCGGCCCTCGGACGCCTTGTTGGCGTATTGCAGCGTCAGCAGCACGCCCTTGATCAGCCGCAGCGCGGTCAGGCAAAGCACCAGGGCCATCGGAATCCAGACCAGCAGGTGCAGCCAGAGCGGGGGACTCAGCGTCACTTCGACCCAGAGCGCCAGGCCGACAATGATGAAGCCGATGATCAGGATGACGAAGACCGCCGGCCCGTCGCCGGCATCGGCGAAGGAATAGTCGAGTCCGCAATTGACGCAGCGCTTGCCGACAGTGAGGAAGCCGGAAAACAGCCGCCCCTCGCCGCACCGCGGGCAGCGGCCATGCAGGCCGGCCGAAATCGGCTCGATGGTAGGCCAGATCGCCTTGTCTTCAGTCATGGATGGCCCGTCACTCATGCCTATTGCCCGATCTCGATGGGTGTCCCATCGGCCACCTTTGCCCAGATTTCGTCCATGTCCGAGTCCGTAACGGCAATGCAGCCGTCGGTCCAGTCGACCAATTGAAGCAGCCAGCCCCACCAGCCGAAACCGTTTGGCTGGCCGTGGATCATGATCATGCCACCGGCGTCGACATTGCGCCGCTTCGCCGCCGCCAGATCGTCGGCATTGGGGTAGGAGACGTGGATCGACTTGTAGGCGATGCTGTTCGGGTTGCGCCAGTCGAGGATATAGCGCCCCTCGGGCGTGCGCTGATCGCCCTCCTGGTGCTTGTGGCCGACCGGAGCGCCACCGAGCGCGATGCCGTAGCTGCGCACCACCTTGCCGTCGCCGATCAGTTCAAGCCGCCGTTCCGCCTTGTGGACACGCACCAGATCGACCTTCTCGGCGGCAAGGGCCGGGAATGCCAGGAGGATGAATGCGCAAATCGCCCAGGAAACCGTCCGCCGCATCGGCAATCGATCGGCGATCATTGCGCCGAAAACAAGAAGGCGCCGAAAAGAAGAAGGCGGCCGCGTCGCCGCGGCCGCCTTCCCGAAATCGAAATGCTAAAGACTGGGTCAGTGGCCTTCGATGACCGCGCCGACCGATCCCCAGACATAGATCGAGGCGAACAGGAACAGCCAGACCACGTCGACGAAGTGCCAGTACCAGGCGGCTGCCTCGAAGCCGAAATGCTGCTTGGGGGTGAAGTCGCCCTTCATCGCACGGATCAGGCAGACCAGCAGGAAGATGGTGCCGATGATGACATGGAAGCCATGGAAGCCGGTCGCCATGAAGAAGGTGGCGCCGTAGATGGAATCTTTGAAGCCGAACGGAGCGTGCATGTACTCGTAGGCCTGGACCATGGTGAAGAGCATGCCGAGGCCGACGGTCAGCACCAGGCCGTTGATCAGCCCCTTGCGATCGCCATGGATGAGCGAATGGTGCGCCCAGGTGACCGTGGTGCCCGACAGAAGCAGGATGACGGTGTTGTAGAGCGGCAGGTGGAAGGGATCGAGAACCTCCATGCCCTTCGGCGGCCAAACGCCACCGGTAAATGCGTGGCGCGCGTAGTTCTGTGCCTCGCCGGCAAAAAGGCTGGCGTCGAAATAGGCCCAGAACCAGGCAACGAAGAACATCACCTCCGAGGCGATGAACATGATCATGCCGTAGCGCAGGTGCAGCGACACGACCCGCGTGTGGTGGCCCTCATGCGCTTCCTTGATGGTGTCCGACCACCAGGCAAACATGGTGTAGAGGACGATCGCGATGCCGATGAAGAACAGCCACGGATTGGCAATGTTGAAGCCGAAGATCGGGAAGGAGCCGCCCTTCAAATATTCCATGAGGCAAACACCGCCGAAAGCGGTGACGAGCGCCCCTACGGATCCCAGGAAGGGCCACGGGCTCGGATCGACGAGATGATAGTCGTGATGTTGTGCGTGCGCGTCTGCCATATCAACCCCCGAGATTTTCGGTATTTGAAATTGTCTTGCTACTGCCCTTTGCCGACTCCGAGGAGGCGACCGGCTTGTTCTTCTCGATCGGGAACATCGTATAGGACAGAGTGATCGTCTTCATATCCTTCAGTTCCGGTACGTTCACAATGTCGGGGTCCACATAGAAGACGACCGGCATGTCCAGCGTCTCGCCGGGCTTCAGCGTCGTATCGGTGAAGCAGAAACACTCGACCTTGTTGAAGTACGGGCCAGCCAGTTCCGGCTGCACGTTGAAGGTGGCGCGGCCAGTAACGGGGCGGTCGAACTTGTTGGTCGCCTGGTAATGCGCCTGCACCGTCTCGCCGATCTTCATCGTCATCGAGCGCTGGACCGGCTGGAACTCCCATGGCACGCCCGCGATATTGGCGTCGAAGCGGACGGTGATTTCGCGGTCGAGCACACGGCCGGCATACTGCTTTTCGACGCGTTGCGTCGTGCCGCCATAGCCGGTCGCCTGGCAGAACATCTTGTAGAGCGGCACGGCGGCATAGGCCATGCCGATCATGCCGGTGAAGAAGGCGAGGCAGACAGCCGCAACGATGCGGTTGCTGTTCCTGCCGGCCGGCTTCCTGGATGTCCCGGCGCTCATCACATCGTGCCCAAATTGTGGCCGAACTTGATGATCGTCGCGATATAGAAAATGACGACCAGCACCGCCAGCGCCAGGCCAATGGCGACGGAACGGCTGCGCCGCGCCTTCTTCTGGCGCTCGGTCAAGGTGACCGTCTCGAGCTTTTCCTCGATCATGGTCATGCCCCACCCATGGCAAGCGCGCGTTCGACCACGCTATCGGCCAGATAGGCGGCGAAGATGGCGAAGAGATAGAGAAGCGAATAAGCGAACAAAGCCTTGGCCGGCTTCATGGCGCGGTCGTCGTCGGCCATGCCGAGCACCTTCCACGCATACCAGACAAAGCCAGCCCCGAGCAGCGCGGCGGCAACGCCATAGATCGGCGTGGTATAGCCGAGCAGCCACGGCGACACACCAACCGGCGCAAGCACCAGCGCATAGGCGAATATCTGACGGCGGGTGGAGGCGTGGCCAGCGACATTCGGCATCATCGGGATGCCGGCGCGTTCATAGTCCTCGGACTTGAACAGCGCCAAGGCCCAGAAATGCGGCGGCGTCCACAGGAAGATGATCAGGAACAGGACGATGCTTTCGACGCTGACCGACCCGGTCACCGCGGCCCAGCCGATGACCGGCGGGATCGCACCAGCCGCGCCGCCGATGACGATGTTCTGCGGTGTCCAGCGCTTCAGCCACATCGTGTAGACGACGGCATAGAAGAAGATGGTGAAAGCCAGCAGCGTCGCCGCCAGCCAGTTGGCGAGCACGCCGAGCGTCATCACCGACAGCGCCGACAGCACCAGCCCGAAGGTCAGCGCCTCGTGCGGCTGGATGCGGCCGGATGGCACCGGACGGCTGGCCGTCCTGGTCATCACCGCATCGATGTCGGCGTCGTACCACATGTTGAGCGCGCCCGAGGCACCGGCGCCGATGGCAATAGCCAGGATGGCGATCACCGCCAGCAACGGGTTGATGGTCACAGGTGCCGCGACCAGGCCGACAAAAGCCGTGAACACCACCAGGGACATGACACGCGGCTTCAGCAGGGCGAAGAAATCGCCCGCCGTCGCTTCCGACATGCGGAAGCCGGCTTCGTCAATGCTGGTTTCGTCGACTAGGGCCATGCGTACTCAAGTCCATTATTCCGTTGGCCAAAACCGCCGGCGGGCCGGCGGTTTCGTATTCGAGCGGGCAGCCGCCTTACTTGATCTTCGGCAGCTGTTCCCACTGGTGGAAAGGCGGCGGCGAAGGCAGCTGCCATTCCAGCGTCGTTGCACCCTCGCCCCACGGATTGGCGCCGGCGATCCGCTTCTTCTGGAAGGCTTCGAACACGCCGTAGAGGAAAATCACCACGCCGACGGCCGAGATATAGGACCCGATCGACGACACGTAGTTCCAGCCGGCAAACGCATCGGGATAGTCGATGGTGCGGCGCGGCATGCCGGCGAGGCCGAGGAAATGCTGCGGGAAGAAGATCAGGTTGACGCCGACGAACGTGACCCAGAAGTGGGTGTTGGCGATCACCGGCGAGTACATGTAGCCGGTCATCTTCGGGAACCAGTAGTACCAGCCGGCGAAGATGGCGAACACCGCGCCCAGCGACAGAACGTAGTGGAAGTGGGCGATCACGAAATAGGTGTCATGCAGCGAGCGATCGAGGCCGGCATTGGCCAGCTGGACGCCGGTGACGCCACCGATGGTGAACAGGAAGATGAAGCCCAGCGCCCACAGCATCGGCGTCTTGAACGAGATCGAACCGCCCCACATCGTAGCGATCCAGGAGAAGATCTTCACGCCAGTCGGCACCGCGATGACCATGGTGGCGAAGACGAAATAGCGCTGCGTGTCGAGCGACAGGCCGGTCGTATACATATGGTGGGCCCAGACGATGAAGCCGACGGCGCCGATCGCCACCATGGCGTACGCCATGCCGAGATAGCCGAACACCGGCTTCTTCGAGAAGGTCGAGACGATATGGCTGATGATGCCGAAGCCCGGCAGGATCAGAATGTAGACTTCCGGATGACCGAAGAACCAGAACAGGTGCTGGAACAGCAGCGGATCGCCGCCATTGTCCGGCGCGAAGAAAGCCGTGCCGAAATTGCGGTCGGTGAGCAGCATGGTGATGCCGCCAGCCAGGACCGGCAGGGACAACAGCAGCAGGAAGGCGGTGACAAGCACCGACCACGCGAACAGCGGCATCTTGTGCAACGTCATGCCGGGAGCGCGCATGTTGAAGATGGTGGTGATGAAGTTGATGGCGCCGAGGATCGACGAGGCACCGGCGATGTGGATCGACAAGATCGCCAGATCCATGGCCGGCCCGGGCTGGCCCGAGGTCGACAGCGGCGGATAAAGCGTCCAGCCGCCGCCGACGCCATAGGCACCCGGCGCGCTCGGCACGAACATCGAGGTGAGCAGCAGGATGAAGGCCGGCGGCAGCAGCCAGAAGGAGATGTTGTTCATGCGCGGGAACGCCATGTCGGGAGCGCCGATCATGATCGGCACCATCCAGTTGGCGAAACCGCCGATGAGGGCGGGCATGACCATGAAGAAGATCATGATCAGGGCGTGCGCGGTGGCAAAGGCATTGTACATGCTCTTCCCGCCGTCGACCGCGGCGTCACCGTTCATGCCGTAGACCATCTGCGCCAGCCCGCTGAAGATCTGGATGCCAGGCTCCTGCAGCTCCATGCGGATCGCAACCGACAGCGCGCCGCCGATGATGCCAGCCATGATCGCGAAGATCAGGTAGAGCGTACCGATGTCCTTGTGGTTGGTCGAATAAACCCAACGCACCCAGCCGTGATAAGGCTTGTGGTCGTGCCCGTCGTGAGCTGCAGCGTCTGCCATGTTCGGCTCCGTTCCCTAAATCTTGCTAACCCGCGGCATCAATTGCCGGCGGCCGCTACCTTGTTCTGGCCGTCGACCTCGGCCATCAGCGTCTTGTTGGCGCCGGGCAGATCGGTCTTGGCTGCCGCCAGCCAAGTCTTGAACTGCGCATCCGAGACGACACGGATGGCGATCGGCATGAAGGCATGGTCCTTGCCGCAAAGCTGCGAGCACTGGCCATAATAAAGGCCTTCCTTCTCCGCCTTGAACCAGGTCTCGTTGGTGCGTCCCGGAATGGCGTCGATCTTGATGCCGAACGACGGCATGGCGAAGGAGTGGATCACGTCGGTCGCGGTGACAAGCACGCGGGTCATCGTGTTGACCGGCACCACCAGTTCGTTGTCGACGGCGAGCAGACGCGGATAGACCTTGCGATCCTCCTTGCCTGCCTTGGCGCGATCGCCATCCTGGAGGATGGCCGAATTGAAGGAGAGCGTGTTGTCGGTCTGGTACTCGTAATCCCAGTTCCACTGGTTGCCAGTGGCCTTGACGGTCAGCTTAGCGTCTTCCGGCGGGGTGTACTGCGCGGTCAGGAGCTGGAACGAGGGAATGGCGAGGCAAAGCAGGACCACGACCGGGCCGACGGTCCAGACCACTTCGATCAGCGTGTTGTGGCTGGTCTTGGAGGGGACCGGGTTCACACTCGCGCGGAATTTCACGATGCAATAGGCGAGGAGGAGCAGCACCAGAATGGTGATCGGGGCGATGAACCACATCGTGTAGTTTCCGAACCATTCGATCTGCCGCATCATGTCGGTCGCCGGCGCCTGGAAGGTCGTCTCCCATTCCACCGGCTGATCGGCCCGAGCGGATGTGCCGGCAAAAATCGTGGCAGCGGCATAAGCACTCAGAAACCTGGCACTTGCTGGAAACCTGGCGCTAGCTAGGAAATTTCTCATCGCCCTCTTCGTCTCCCAGTTCCTCGCGGCGGTGCCAACGAGAATAACGAACAATGCCGGGACGGGAATCCCGACAGTCTCAAGCTGGTTCAAACCATACTCTTTTTCCCTCCGCAAGAAAGGAGCGGCCGAAACCGTGCGGCATTTTTGCGCGCAGGCTGGCATGGCTCTTCCGGGGCAGCGGCCGCGACGACGAAACGCGTATGTTCGGCAGGCCACCCGCTTCATGTCGGCAGGACGCGGGGAGCGTCGTAATTCAGGCGAAATTGGCGGGGAAAAGCGCTGCATCGCCTGTTTCGGGACAGTTCGCGTGCGGTCTCGTCCTTTACTTGGCATTGGCGCGGCTTAAAGTGCCGTGATTCGCAATGGAGCCGTCATGAACTCTTGGCTTTCAAGACTGGGGCATACGCGACCGGGGCTTTCGAGCACCTCGGTCAAGGCCATGCTTGTCGCTGCCCTGTCGGCGGCCGGTCTGTTCGTCACCGGTCAGGCCAATGCCGCCCAGCCGAGCGGCACGGTGCGCTCGACGCATGGCGCCTGGTCGATCATCTGCGACACGCCGGCCGGCGCCACCTCGGAACAATGCGTGATGATGCAAAACGTCGTCGCCGAGGATCGTCCGGAAATGGGCCTGTCGGTCGTCGTGTTGCGCACCGCCGACAACAAAGCCGAGATCCTGCGCGTGCTGGCGCCGCTTGGCGTGCTTTTGCCGAACGGGCTCGGCCTCAATGTCGACGGCAAGGATATCGGGCGCGCCTATTTCGTGCGCTGTTTCCAGGACGGATGCTATGCCGAGGTCATCCTCGAAAAGCCGCTGCTCGATACGCTGAAGACCGGCACCTCGGCGACGTTCATTGTCTTCCAGACGCCTGAGGAAGGCATCGGCATCCCGGTAGACCTCAAGGGTTTCGCCGACGGTTTTGCCGCGCTGCCCTGATCCCGGTCCCTTGCACAGAACCGTGAGTGTGACGCGGTTTTCATGACCAGAAAGCGGCGCCCGCATCGAGCGGACGCTGTCATTCGGCGACGTGGATCTCCATTGTCGATTGTCTCGGCGCAGCTTCACGCCTACATCGGGGGAAAGCAGCAATCTTCCCACGAATGGACGCGCCATGAACAGCCTGATCGGCCAATTCGACATTTCAGACGATCGCATCAAGCAGATCGTCGCCGAGACCATCAACGGCGCCGATGACGGCGAACTGTTCCTCGAATACAGCGAGAGCGAAGCGCTGATGTTCGACAATGGCCGGCTGAAAACGGCCAATTTCAACACCGACCAGGGCTTTGGCCTGCGCGCGGTCGCGGGTGAAGCCAGCGGCTATGCCCATTCGAGCGACCTATCCGAGGCCTCGCTGCTGCGTGCGGCGGATGCCGTCTCGACCGTCAAGGGCGGCTATTCCGGCACGCTTGCCGCCGCACCCGCCCGCACCAACCGCCATCTTTATGGCGAGGAGAACCCGATCCCCTCGCCTTCCTTCGAGGCCAAGGCAAAGCTGCTGCAGGAAATCGACGCCTGGCTGCGGGCCGAGGATCCCCGCGTGCGCCAGGTGACCGCCTCGCTCGCCGCCTCCTGGCAGCATGTCGAGATCGTGCGCGCCGACGGCCAGATGGTGCGCGACATCCGGCCGCTGGTCCGCATCAACGTCTCGGTCGTGGTCGGCGATGGCGACCGCCAGGAGAGTGGCTCCTACGGCATGGGCGGGCGCAAGGCGTTCGGCGAATTCCTGATCGAGGACAGCTGGAAACACGCTGCAAAAGAGGCGCTGAGGCAAGCGCTGGTCAACCTCGAGGCGATCCCCGCCCCGGCCGGCACCTTCGACATCGTGCTCTCCAGCGGCTGGCCGGGTGTCATGCTGCACGAAGCCGTCGGCCACGGCCTGGAAGGCGACTTCAACCGCAAGAAGACCTCGGCCTTCGCCGGACTGATGGGCCAGCAGGTCGCCGCCAAGGGCGTCACCGTCGTCGATGACGGCACGATCCCCGAACGCCGCGGCTCGCTCACCGTCGACGACGAAGGCACGCCTTCGGCCCGCAACGTGCTGATCGAGGACGGCAGACTGGTCGGCTACATGCAGGATCGCCAGAACGCCCGGCTGATGGGCATGAAGGCAACCGGCAACGGCCGGCGCGAAGGCTACGCGCACCAGCCGATGCCGCGCATGACCAACACCTACATGACCGCGGGCGACATGGAGCCCGACGAGATCATCGCCTCGGTCAAGAACGGCATCTACGCCGTCTCGTTCGGCGGCGGCCAGGTCGACATCACGTCCGGGAAATTCGTGTTCGGCTGCACCGAGGCCTACCTGATCGAGAACGGCAAGGTGACGCAGCCGATCAAGGGGGCGATGCTGATCGGCAACGGGCCCGACGCCATGCACCGCGTCTCGATGGTGGGCAACGACATGAAGCTCGACAATGGCATCGGCATGTGCGGCAAGGCCGGACAAGGCGTGCCGGTCGGCGTCGGCCAGCCGCATCTCAGGATGAACCAGATGACGGTCGGCGGCACCCGGGTTTGAGGGCGGGCGCCGTTTCACGATCCCGATGGGCTTTCAGGCTTGAATTCGGTTCGGCTGCGGTCTATCTTACCTTCGTCTTACAAAGTAAGCCACAATGGCCGCTTCCGAAAAACTCACAACGACCGTCTCGACCAAGGGACAAGTCATCCTGCCCAGTGCAATCCGGAAGCGGAGGGATTGGGGTGCCGGAACGCGCCTGCAGGTCGAGGACACACCGGAGGGTGTCCTTTTGAAGCCTGCGCCAGCTTTTGCCGAGACGCGCCCAGAAGACGTGTTTGGTTCCCTGCCCCACAGCGGCAAACCGAAGACGCTGGAAGAAATGGACGCGGGCGTGCTTGCCGAGGCGCGGCGACGCCATGCTCGCGATTGATACCAATGTCATCGTTCGTTACCTGACGAGCGACCATCCGCAGCAATCGCCGCGCGCCCGAGAGCTGATCGACGGTCAGTCGGTCTTTGTCACCATCACGGTGATCCTGGAAGTCGAATGGGTGCTGCGCAGTGCCTATGGTTTCGGACAGGCCGAAGTCGTGCGGGCTCTGCGGGCGTTCGGAGGGCTCCCAACTATCGAGATGGAGGATGCCATGACCGTCTCATCCGCCCTCGATCTGGCCGAGACGGGGATGGATTTCGCGGACGCACTGCATCTCGGCAAGTCGGCGCATTGCTCGGGATTTGCCACCTTCGACCGCAAACTCGTCAAGTCTGCTCGGGCTGCAGGGCATGGCGGCGTGCAAGAGGCATAGCGGGCTCCGAACACAATCGTGTTAGCAAATTATTAATTGTTCAATTGCCTTGGCCGGCGTTTCCGCATTAACTCGTCGCCAATCTTCTCGTTGCGGTGGTGTTGGCAGTGCTGCGTTCCCCTGGCATCCTGACCTCTTCCTTCCTTCTGGGCCTTGCTTCGTTGATCGGTGCGACATCGCTATCTGTCGACCCCTCCGCGGCGCAGTCGACATTGTTCAAGCGGCCGTCGGTTCCGGCCACGAAGGCGCAGCCGATCGCGATCGACCTGCGCTCCGCCGCCGTTGGAGGACGCACCAGCGTTCCCTACGGCTGGGTCGATTTCTGCCATCGCAGGCCGAAAGAATGCAAGGTGCCCGCCCTGCCGGCCACGAGCGTCAAGCTGACCGCGCAGAACCTGCGTATCCTCAAGCGGATAAACCAAAAGGCGAACCGCGCCATCAAGCCGGTCAGCAACTACGAACACTGGGGCACGATGATGGACCACTG
This sequence comes from Mesorhizobium opportunistum WSM2075, assembly GCF_000176035.2. Classification (NCBI taxonomy): domain Bacteria; kingdom Pseudomonadati; phylum Pseudomonadota; class Alphaproteobacteria; order Hyphomicrobiales; family Phyllobacteriaceae; genus Mesorhizobium; species Mesorhizobium opportunistum. The sequence continues at coordinate 5,748,918 of NC_015675.1, forward strand.
GGATTATCCGGTGGACGGCAAGGGCGACTGCAAGATCTACGCCCACTACAAGCGCAAGCTTCTCATGGAAGCGGGATTTCCCCGGCAGGCGCTGCTGATGACGGTGGTGCGCGACCTGAACAATGAAGGCCACACTATCCTGACGGTGAAGACCGACAGGGGCGATCTCGTCCTGGACAACCTGGCCGATCAAATCCGGCCCTGGAACGCGACCGGCTATTATTTCCTGAAACGCCAGTCGCAGCAGAACCCGAACATCTGGATGTCGATCAACCAGCGCGGCGGCACTCCGAAAACCTGACGTGTCGCCAGGCTCTCAGACCGAGCAGCCGAACTATGCGCCTTTTCCTGGAAATGCTTCCGCTGCGACCGGCCTACTGGTTGCAGGACGGCTCGCCCTCTTGCCCGCAAGATAGCTTCTTCTTGGACTCCTGCGGCTGCGGCAGGCGCTGCTCCTGCATCTGAGGTTTCGGCTGCTCTCGGAATTCCGGCCTCGGTTCCTGTCTTTGCGGCCGCAGCACCTGCTCGTTCGGCCTTTCCTGCATCAACCGGCGCTGCGCGTTCTCGTCCGGCCTGTTGACCTTGAAGTTGCGCTGGACGTCGACCTCGCCACCGGCGGACCCTTCTTCGTTCTGCAGCCTGCGGAACTTCCTGCCCCTGTCGCTCCTGTTGGCCAAACCTTGATCGCCCGGTTCGACGATGGACTGGCCGGGAGACAGATCCCTGCGCATCAGCTTCCTCGGCCTGCCGTTGTTCCGCTCGGAGAACACGTCCGGATTGTTGTTCCTGAACCGCTCCTCAACGCGCGGCCGGTTCTCGGCCGGCATACCGTTGACGGTCGGCAGTTTGCGGAATTTCCTGCCCTTTTTGGTTGCGCTCGAGCCCTGATCACCCGATTCGAAAACAGAGCGGCCGGCGGACAGGTCCTTGCGCCTCAGCTTCTTCGGCCTGCCGCTGCTCTCATCGGAGAAGGCGTTCGGATTGTTCTTCCGGAACTTCTCCCGCGCGCTCGGCTGGTTCTCGTCCGGCATGCCATTGACGGTCGGCAGCTTGCGGAGCTTGCGATTCTTGCCCTGGGCATTGCCGGCTCTGGTCTGCTCATTGCCCTGGCCGGTAGCGGCGGCGCCGGCGTTTCCAGTGGCCTGCTGGCTGTTGTTGCCACCCGCCGCGCCCCGCCCGCTCAAACGCTTCCCTGACTTGTCGCCAGGCAGGTTCTGGTCGCCAGGCAAGTTCTGGTCACTAGGCAAGTTCCGACCGTCGAGCGCCGGCTTGCCGTTGACGAGCGGCAGCCTTTTGCCGTTCGCACCAGGCAGGGCATGGTCGCGCGAAAGCTTGCCGGTCGAGGATCGGGTATCCGACTGCGGAATAGCAGTGCCGGACTGCTGGCCCTCAATGACGCGCTGCCCGGGCTTCAGCGGCAAGCCGGCCTGTTTCTGGCTGCCCTGTTTCCGGTCGCCCAGTTGCTGATTGGTGATCTGACTGGACATGGCCGCCTTCTTCTGCAGCGGCGGCGGCAACGCGACCCTGGCCGCCAGCGCATCCGCGCGGGCACCAACGGCGCCTCCGGTCGTCTGCCGGCCCGTGGTGCGGCCACCCTGAACACCGGCGCTTGGCTGCGCGGCCTGATCGATGGTCTCGTTTTTGATCGTCGTGTTGATATTGTTGATGACGGTCGTGTTGTGGATGTTGTTGAAGATGATGTCGTTCGGCGGCGGCACGATGTGGCGCGGCGGGTTGATGAACACGGGTATCGGCACGAATAAGGGCGTCGGCAGGACGAAGACGTCGACCGGCGGCGGCGGTGGCTCGAGCACGACGAAATCCGGCGGCGGCGGCGGCAGGAAGATCACCGTGATCGGCGGTGGCGGCGCGAAATCGAAATCGTCGAAAAAGATTACTGGACGGTCGACATAGATAATTTCCTCGGGCGGTGGTGGCGCCACGTCGTAGACGATGACGGTGAAGCTCTCCGGCGGTTCCAGCTCGGCGTCGAAATGCTCCAGCCGGCGGCGCGCGTCCCAGGCATGCGGGCCGCGCGCGTAGCGTTCCAGATAGGACCAGTAGGCTTCAGGCGTGTCCGTCATCCAGGTCTCGCGCCAGGTGATCGCCTCACGCCGGGCCGCAATGATGGCGCGCACGCGCTTGGCCATCGGATCGTGCGGATAGGCGTCGAGGAAATCGTCGTAACCGCGCATCGTGTCGCGCTCGAGGGCGGCAACATAGGCGTCATGCGCGTCGAAATCGCGGATCGGCCTGGTTCGCGCCGCCCGGGTCTCCGCGGCCGAAACCTTGGGCGGAGGAGCATCCGCGCTGCGCTCGAAGAAAACGAAAGGCGCCGTGATCTTCGAAGCGCTCCATGGCAGTTCCCCGCCTTGCGTGACCTCGCTGACGCGCAGGCGCGTGCGGTCGAATACGTCCCGTAGCGACAGGCCGCCTTCGCGCATCATCTCGGCAAGCGCCTTGGCGTAGGCTCCGTAGGGCGCTTTGCCCTCCGGCGCGACAGTTCCCGGAGCGGCGTTGAACGCTATCAGCATGTTCGGATCGGGATCGACCAAGGCAAGGCCACCGGCCAGCGGCTCCTTCCACTTTGGGAAGGGATTTGGCCGCGCCGCGTCGAGCACGACGATATTGACCTTGGTCGGCAACCCGGACAGCGGCCTGGTGATATCGGAAATCCGCATCGCCTGAAGCGGGATATCGTTTGGATTGGCGATCTGAGCATCGACCGGCAGGAAGTAGTTCTCACCCTCGAACTGCACGCCATGGCCTGCGAGATAGACGAAAACGACGGCGTCGGGACCGGCGGCGGACACCTTGCCCATGAAATCGCGAAACGCGCCGCGCAGCGAGTCCTGGTCCACGTCACGCGCGCCAACCACGTCGAACCCGGCGGCCTGCAATGTCTGCGCGATCAGGCCGGCGTCATTGGCGGCCGTCGCGAGCTCTCCGGCCTTGTAGGCGCCATTGCCGATGACGAAGGCCAGACGCTTTTCACCTTGCACCACCGCCCCGGTGGCGGCGGTGACCGCGAAAAAAAGGAGAACGAAGACGAGACCAACGAATTTGTGAAGCGTCCGCATTGCAATCCGCAATCCGCTATCCGTCGTCCCTTCAGCCTAACAACGCCGGAAGGGTCGCAATGTTTCCCGAACCGGGCGAAAATAGAGAGACGCAACGCGGCGGCTTTGGGGCGCAATTTCGTCGAAAGAGCACAGGCTTCACAAATTTCCGCGAGCCAGCGACATCGGACTACCGGCGTCGCCTCGGTTTCTCCAGCAAGGCGACGGCCTCGACATGAGGCGACCACAGGAACTGGTCGATCGGCGTAACGCTCTTCAGGGTGTAGCCGCCATCGATGAGGATGCGCAGGTCCCGCGCCAGCGTCACCGGGTTGCAGGACACCGCGGCAACGTAGGCAACATCCGAGCGGGCGATCTGCTTCGACTGGTCCTCGGCACCAGCGCGCGGCGGATCGAACACCAAGCCGTCGAAGGCGTTCAGCTCCTTGAATGTCAGCGGCCGACGGAACAGGTCGCGGCGCTCGCCCGTCACCCGCTTCAGACTGGTCGCGAAACGCGATCCGCGGTCGAGCGCAGAAAGGGCCGCCGCATCGCCTTCCACGGCATGGACTTCCGACTTCGCGGCCAGCCTGAGCGCAAAGCTGCCGCAGCCGGCGAAAAGATCGGCGACCTTCTTGGCACGCTTCAGATGGGCGCCGACAATATCGGCCATGGTCTGCTCGGCTGCCTCGGTCGCCTGCAGGAAGGCGCCGGGCGGCACGGCGACCGCGACGCTGCCGAACATGACCACTGGCTTCCTCGGTTCGATGATGATCTCGTCATCGATGGACAGTCTGGCAAAGCCTTGCGCCATGACGAAATTGGAGGCGATGCGGCGCTGGTTCTCGCCGAGCTTGCCGGATTCATGCGCGGCGACGTCGAGGCCGGAACCGGTCACGGTCACCGCCATCCGGAACGATTTCGTGGTGGCGCAGATCAAGTCCGCGAGCGCCTTAAGCCGGTCGAGCGCGGCGACGATCTCGGGCAGCGAAATCGGACATTCGGATATGGGGATGATTTCGGGCGACAGATGGCGATTGAAGCCGAGCAGCATGCCTGTCTCGGTGCGCCGGGCGGCAAGCACCACACGGCGGCGCGTGTGCGGCGCGCAGGCGACCAGTTCGCCGATGTCGCAATCGATGCCCTTCAGGGCGTGGACCATCTTGTCGCGTTTCCATTGGCGATAGGCTTCGGCCCGGAAATGCTGGAGGGCGCAGCCGCCGCATTCGGTGAAATGGCGGCAGGCGGGATCGATGCGCAGCGGCGAGGCCTCCAGCACCGCCATCAGCATGGCGCGATCCCTTTCGCGCGCGGCGGTGACGGTTTCACCGGGCAGCGTGAAGGGAATGAACAGATCGCCGCTTTCGGTTTCGGCGATGCCGTCGCCCTGGGCGCCAAGCTTTTTGATGGTGAAGCGCGCGCTCATCTATCCTTGACCCCACCGAGCAGGAATTCGCGGTTGCCGTCGCCACCTTCGATCGGCGACAGATGCAGGCCGAGCGAGCGCCAGCCGGGAACGGCGTCGAGCCAATCCTGTAGCAGGCCGGCGACACGGGCAGCGTCGAAGGGATCTTTCAACAGGCCGCCCTTGCCGATCGCCTCGCGACCCGCCTCGAATTGCGGCTTGACCAGAAAGATCGCCCTGGCACCGGCCTTCGCAATGGCAAGCGCCGGCGGCAGCGCGAGTTTCAATGAGATGAAGCTGACATCGGAGACGATGAAATCCGGAATCCTGCCGGCAAGATCGGCGATGGTGAGATCGCGGGCGTTCAGCCCCTCGACGACCGTGACGCGCGAATCTCCGGCAACATCTGGATGCGTCTGGCCGTGACCGACGTCGATCGCCGTGACATGGGATGCGCCGCGTTCGAGCAGCACCTGAGTGAAGCCGCCGGTCGAGGCGCCGACGTCCAGCGCCTCGCTTCCAGCGGGGTCGAGGCCGAAATGGTCAAGCCCGCCGAGCAACTTCAACGCCGCGCGCGACACATAGCCTTGCGCCGGATCATCGATGGTCACAAGACATTGCAGCGAAACGTTCTGACCGGGCTTGCGCGCGATAACACCGTCGACCGTTACCGTGCCGCGCTCGACCGCATCACGGGCACGCGAACGGCTGGCAAACAGCCCGCGCTGGACGAGCAGGTCGTCGAGCCGCTGGCGGGCGCTGGCTGGCAGAGGCGAATTCATTGGCCTTCATGGCGAAAGCCGGCGGTGATGGCAAGGACATTGGGGTGGAACAGAGAACATCGTCGGACAGCGTGCGAAATCCAAGCGACCTGCTGCACTTTGAGGGGCGCGTCCCAAGAACACGATGACAGCGCGGGACCGCACCCCATAAGCGAAACAACCGAGTTGAGGTTACCATGGGCATGAGCTTGTGGTTTAAGGTGGTTGAGACTTGCCTTGCCAGCACAAGGCGGCGAAGAGAGAATGTGCACTGTCACCGCAAATCCGTAATTCCAGTCACAGTACTTCTTGCCCCTATCGCGCGCACTTTTTTCTCCGCATATTACCTATCTATGATCATTCCCAACATGAATAGGAGTGAAAAAAAGGCCCTTACATAGAAAATTGCCTTTTTCAGCTTATCGTGCCTCGCCCTGTAGAAAATGTATAAAAGTGATTGATAAATAATAGATATAATTATGACAATTGCGCTAATAGAAATCAGTAGTGCGCCAAAACTTTTCACGTTAACCTCGATGATGCCGTCGACTATAGCAGGCCACCAGAAGCAGGCCGATTACAATGATCGCAAGTCGTCGCCCAATCATTCATCTGCTGGGCGCGAAAGCCCGCGGGCGCACCAGCTCCCATCTGAACATCAGGCCTTGCCCCATCGCAGTCAATGCGCGGCTGGCGCCGCCAGAAGCGGTCGCCGACTTGCCGATCGACCGTTTCGACGGCCTCGACACTTTTGAGGATCTGCCGCGGGACGGCCGCTGCGTACGCGACATGTGGTTCTAGAATATGGTGCGGGGCACTTGCCGGTCGACGGCTGGAGACAGGCCGTCGCCCCGCCCCCCTGAAGCCTGTTCACGCGGATGCTCAGCCGGGGGCGCAGGCGCGGGGTCCGGCACGACCACCAATTGCGGCACCTGCTTGTAGGAAAAGCCGCCCCTGATATCGCCCATCTTGCCGGCGACAATGCCCACTGCTGCCTTTTCGAGATTGCGGTCATAGCTTGTCTCGGCCGCCGCGGGTGCCGCGATGACGGCCAGAAACGCCGCGCCACACAAAAGCGTCTTCATTCCCATTGTCTCCCTGCCTGGCATCGATCTAGCAGGGCGTCGTTGAAAAACGGCCAAGAGATACGGTAAGCAAAACGCCAAATGACAGTGTTAACAATGGGTTATGAAATCAGGCCGGCAAACCGATTCAAGCGCTTGATATGTCGAGTCAGGCGCGCTGGGCGTGGGCCGTATGCCCCAGCGCGGTGAACACGGTGCGCACGATGCCGTCGGCATCGAGACCGGCATCGGCATACATCTTTTCCGGCTTGGCGTGGTCGGTGAAGGTGTCGGGCAACACCAGCGGGCGCACCTTGAGGCCGCTTTCCAGCAATCCTTCATGGGCGAGGAACTGCAGCACGTGGCTGGCGAAGCCGCCCACTGCCCCCTCCTCCACCGTCACAAGAACCTCGTGCGAGCGGGCGAGCCGCCGGATCAGATCCTGGTCGAGCGGCTTGGCGAAGCGAGCATCGGCGACCGTAGTGGAAAGCCCGGCTGCGCCGAGTTCCTCGGCGGCGACCAGACAATCCTGCAAACGCGTACCGAAGGACAGCAGGGCGACCTTGGTGCCTTCCCTGATAATGCGGCCCTTGCCAAGTTCGAGAACCGAGCCGCGTTCCGGCATGTCGACGCCGACGCCGTTGCCGCGCGGATAGCGGAAGGCGATCGGCCCGTCATCATAGCTCGCTGCGGTTCGCACCATATGGCGCAGCTCCGCTTCGTCGGCCGCCGCCATCACGACGAAACCCGGCAGGCTTGCCAGGAAGGTGGTGTCGAAAGCGCCGCAATGGGTGGCGCCGTCGGCGCCGACGAAGCCGGCGCGGTCGATGGGGAAACGCACCGGCAATTTCTGGATCGCGACGTCGTGGACGACCTGGTCGTAGGCGCGCTGCAGGAAGGTCGAATAGATCGCCGCGAACGGCTTGTAGCCTTCGGTGGCGAGGCCGGCCGCGAAGGTGACCGCATGCTGCTCGGCAATGCCGACATCGAAGGTCCTGGCCGGGAACACCTCGCCGAACAGGTCGAGGCCGGTGCCGCCCGGCATGGCGGCGGTGACGGCGACGATGCGGTCGTCCTCGCGGGCCTCCTGGATCAGGCTTTCGGCGAACACCTTGGTGTAGGCCGGCGCGTTGGCCGGCGCCTTGGCCTGCGTGCCGGTGATGACGTCGAACTTGTTGACGCCGTGATATTTGTCGGCGGCGGCTTCGGCCGGCGCATAGCCCTTGCCCTTCTGGGTGACGACATGGATCAGCACCGGGCCTTCGCCATTGTCGCGGACGTTCTTCAGGACCGGGATCAGATGCTCCAGATTGTGCCCGTCGATCGGGCCGATGTGATAGAAGCCGAGCTCCTCGAACAGCGTGCCGCCGGTGACGTAGCCGCGCGCATGTTCGACCGCCCGTGTGATCGCGCGGTCGGCGCGCTTACCCAGGTAGGAGGTCAGCTTCTTGCCGAAGTCGCGCAGGCCGGCATAGGCCTTGCCCGAGGCAAGCCGCGCCAGATAGGCGCTCATGGCGCCGGTCGGCGGCGCGATCGACATGTCGTTGTCGTTGAGGATGACGATGAGACGGGCATCGAGCGCGCCGGCATTGTTCATCGCCTCATAGGCCATGCCGGCCGACATGGCGCCGTCGCCGATGACGGCGATGACATTGTTGCGGCCGCCAGAGAGGTCGCGCGCGGCGGCCATGCCGAGGCCGGCCGATATCGATGTCGAGGAATGGGCGGCGCCAAAGGGATCGTATTCGCTCTCGGCGCGGCGGGTGAAACCGGACAGGCCGCCTTCCTGGCGCAGTGTGCGGATACGGTCGCGGCGGCCGGTCAGGATCTTGTGCGGATAGGCCTGGTGGCCAACATCCCAGATCAGCCGGTCATCCGGCGTGTCGAAGACATAGTGCAGCGCCACCGTCAGTTCGACCACGCCAAGGCCGGCGCCAAGGTGGCCGCCGGTGCGAGACACGGCGTCGATCAGTTCGAGGCGAAGCTCGGACGCAAGCTGAGGCAGCTCGCTCTCGGCAAGCGCGCGCAGATCCGCCGGAATGCGGACCTTGTCGAGAAGCGGCGTCTGCGGCGTTGCGTTCACGGGTGCTCGGGCTTTCTGTTCAACGGCGGGATAGGCCGCCGGCCGGCGAAAGTAAATGCGTGTCAGCGACGCGGATCAATCAGGTCCCCTCGCCGATCTTCTTCAGCCTTCCGGCAACGGAATAAACTCTTCCTCATCTCCTGGAACGATATCGAAGCGGCCCGTCTTCCATTCCTGCTTGGCCTGTTCGATGCGCTCCTTGGACGACGAGACGAAATTCCACCAGATATACCGCTTCGAACCGAGCGAGGCGCCGCCGAACAGCATGAAATGCGCACCGGTTTGCGACGATACGATGATCTCATCGCCGGGACGGAACACCAGCAGACGCTCCGCCGGGAAGACGTCGCCCGAAATCGAGACCTCGCCTTCAAGCGTATAGACGGCGCGTTCTTCGGCATCGGGCGGGATTTTCACACTGGCGCCCGGCGCAAGCCTGAGATCGGCGTAGAGCGTCTCGGAGTCGGTCCTCACCGGGGAGCGCAGTCCCTGGAAATCGCCGATGACGACGCGGCCGCTGACGCCTTCGGCGTCGATATCGGGAAGCCGCAAGACAGCGGTGTTCTCGAACACCGGGGCCACCTCTTCCTTGTCGTCCGGCAGCGCCAGCCACGTCTGCAGGCCGGAGATGGACATCGGCGCGCCGCGCAGTTCTTCGGGCGTGCGCTCGGAGTGCACGATGCCGCGGCCGGCGGTCATCAGGTTCACGTCGCCGGGCTGGATCACCATTTCGGTGCCGAGGGAATCACGATGGCGGATCTTGCCGTCGAACAGATAGGTCACCGTCGACAGGCCTATATGCGGATGCGGGCGGACATCGAGCGCCTGGCCGGCGCGCAGGATCGCCGGTCCCATGCGGTCGAAGAAGATGAACGGACCGACCAGCCGTCTCTTGGCGGTCGGCAAGGCGCGGCGGACTTCAAAGCCGCCAATGTCCTTGGCATTCGGGATGACCATCAGCTCGATCTGGTCGCTTGCGAAGGCGTCGCCGGCTTCGGGATCCTCCCCGGGGAAGAAGCTCATGAACTCTCCTTGTCGGCGGCCAAGGACCGCCCTGGCCACATCAGGCGAAGCGGATCGCCGCCTTTGCCCGCAGTTTGGCCGCAACCTCTTCGCGATTGCGCGGATGCTGGTTGGTTTCAAGCGAATCGAGAAGCTCGCGTGCCGATGCCGCGATAGCTTCGACCGCATGGTCGAACGCGTGCTGGTTCTGCTTCGAGGGCCGCGTCGTTCCGCTCAGCTTGCGGACGAACTGAAGTGCCGCGTCGCGGACTTCGTCGTTGGTTGCCGGCGGATCAAAATTGAACAGGGTCTTGATGTTTCTGCACATCGCTTCCGTATCTCCTCTTGTCCTGGAGCCGTTTCAATCGGGACGAACTCTAATCCTCAAACATGATAGTGTCCAAAAACCGGTGAGACCGCGCTCCAAGAGCGGTTCACCCTATCTCTTTGTTTTAACGCAATTCCGGACGGAAAACCGTCTCACACTTTTCCTGGAATTGCTCTAGTCCGCGTCGAGCGGCTCCGTCCCGACTGGCTTGCCGTCGCGCGACAGCCTGATCTTCTCGACCTTGTCCTCGGCGGCCTTCAACAGCCGGTCGCAATGCACCTTCAACGCCTCGCCGCGCTCATAGATCTTGATCGACTGGTCGAGCGGTACGTCGCCGCGCTCCAGATCATCGACGATCTTCTCCAGCGCGTCGAGTGCCTGTTCGAAGCTCATCGCCTTGACGTCTTCGTTGGTCTCACCAGCCATCATTCATCCTTTCATCAGTCGCCCGACATGGGCGGCGACCGAAAATGCCAATCCCTGCAGATCGTAGCCGCCCTCGAGCAGGCTGACGAGCCGGTTGCGGCTGTGGCGCGCGGCGCGCTGCATCAGCTGGCCGGTCGCCCAATCGAAATCGTCCTCGGTCAGGTTGATCTCGGCCAGCGGGTCGCGGTGGTGCGCATCGAAGCCCGCGGAAATGATGATCAAATCCGGCGCGAAATTGTCGAGCGCCGGCAGCACGCGCGACAGGAAGGCGTCGCGAAATACCTCACTGCCGGTCTGCGGCGCAAGCGGCGCGTTGACGATGTTGCCGGCGCCGGTCTCGTCCTTCGCGCCGGTGCCGGGGTAGAGCGGCATCTGATGCGTGGAGCAATAGAGCACCGAAGGATCGTCCCAGAAAATGTCCTGCGTGCCGTTGCCGTGATGCACGTCCCAGTCGACGACCGCGACGCGTTCGACGCCATGCTTCTTCTGTGCATAACGCGCGGCGATGGCCGCCGTGTTGAAGAGGCAGAAGCCCATGGCCGTGGTTTTTTCGGCATGGTGGCCAGGGGGCCGCGCTGCGACGAACACATTGTCGGCGCGGCCCTCAAAGACATCGTCGACGGCCGCATTGGCGGCGCCGATCGCCGCGATCGCAGCTTGCCAGCTCTTCGGGCTGGCGGTGGTGTCGGCATCGATGCGGGCGATGCCTTGGTCAGGGATGGCGGCGCGCACGCGGGCGACGAAATCGGCGGGATGCGCGTAGAGGATGGTGGCCTCGTCACCTTCCGGCGCCTTGACACGATCGAGTGCGGCGAAGGCCTCGTCGTCGAGCACCCGCTCGATGGCGCGCAAGCGGTCCGGCCGCTCGGGGTGGCCAGGCGGCGTGATGTGTTCGAGGAAGATCGGATGCGTGTAGAGACGAGTGGCCATGCTCCCTATCTAGTGCCCCGGCGCCGCGATGGCCATGCATCGCGGCTCGATCGCTGGGGAAAATCACGCCTGCGTCCATTGGCGTCGCTGCGGGGATTGGCGCCCTGGGCGGTTCGGCGTAAGGTCGCGGACACTGCCTGGTGCCCGCCGCAAGCGGGAGAATCGGGAACACGGTTGAATTCCGTGGCGTGCCCAACGCTGTGAGGGGGACCGCGCCGGTAAATGCCACTGTCGATGACGGGAAGGCATCGGACGCGGGTTGATCCCAAGCCAGAAGACCGGCCTGGCAGACATCGTCATCCGCATGGTCAGGCGGCTGGCATCGATAGCAATCGCAAGGGGACAAGCGATGCCGGAACACATGACCGCTCCTGGTAGCGACGGATTTGACCAGATGGCGCGAGACGCGGTCTACCGCGCCATGTTCACGCGGCGTGACGTGCGCAGCCATTTCCTGCCCGACGCGCTCGACGACGAGGTGCTGGCGCGGCTGCTGCTTGCCGCCCACCACGCGCCGTCGGTCGGCTTCATGCAGCCGTGGAACTTCATCGTCATCCGCGATGCCGCACGGCGCGCGGAAGTGCGCGACCTGTTCCTCGCCGCGCGCGAACAGGAACTTCCGGCCATCGAACAGGAAAGGCAGGCGCTCTACCGCAAGCTCAAGCTGGAAGGCATCTGCGAAAGCGCGCTCAACATCTGCATCACCTGCGACCGGCAGCGGTCGAAGGGTTCGCCGCTGGGACGCTGGCACAATCCGGAAATGGACCTCTACAGCACGGTCTGCGCGGTGCAGAATTTCTGGCTGGCGGCGCGCGCCGAGGGCGTCGGCGTCGGCTGGGTCAGCATCATCGAGTCGCAAGCGCTGAAGAGCCTGCTGGCTATTCCCGATCACGTGACGCCGGTCGCCTATCTCTGCGTCGGCCGGGTCTCCGAATTCGCGCCGAAACCGGACCTCGAAACCCATGGCTGGGGCCGACGCCTGCCGCTGCCCGAACTGATCAAGAGCGAGACTTTTTGCGGTCAGGGCGAGGTGCGGCTCAAATCGACGGTTGCACGCCTCAACGCCGTCAATGCCGCGCCGGCAAGCCCGGCCGATCAGCGTGTCGCGCCCGCCGTATCCCAGCGCGAGCCGCCGAAGGAGGCCAGCGCCTTGTCCTTGAGTTCCCTGAATTTCGACGATGCCTCGGAGAGCCGAGCGTCCCAGGCGGGATCGGGCACCTGGCCCTCAATGGTCTTGAAATAGACCTGCATCAGGCAAGCGATGGCGAAGGGCTCGATGAAAGCCGCCTTGAACGCCCAGGCAAAGACGATGGCGAGCACGAAGGCCCAACCAGCCAGTTGCCCCGGCATGATGAAGAGAATTGCGGCGGCAGGAGCCAGCATAGCCAAGAAGATGACGAAAGAGACGCCCCACATGATGACTGCCAGCCAGACGGCGTTCTTGACCATGGTCTTGCCGTTCTGGGCGTAGAGCACCACGCCTTGGCGCGCTGTCTCGAAGGGCGAGGACGAATTGATGCGGATATTGTAGCCGAGGATGATCTCGTCGACATAGGTCAGCGATAGGCGGATCACCGTGTTGATGAAGGAGACCAGGCCGCTCAGGCCCGGAATCGGCAGGAAGGCGGCAATGCCGCCAAGCAGGCCGGTGATGGCGCGGATGGCGCCCTTGACCAATTGGTCGACGACGAAAAGGATGTTGGCCTCGGCGAACCGCTCGGTCACGACTTGCCTGGCATAGGCGATCTGGTCCTGGCCGCCGGGAACGTCCTGGCCGTCAATCAGATGGACCATGACGGCGATATGGCCGGCCTTGACGACATAGAGGATGTATTCGCGGATCCAGTAGACGGCGATCGAGACGATGCCGAAGCCGACCACGCCGCCCCATAGGGCAAAGGACATCGGCCCGTCGGGATCTGTGGAGATATGGCCGACGCCATAGCCGACCGAGGCACCGGTGCCGGTCGCCATGATGTAGGCCAGCGTGATGCCGAAATAGACGATCATGCGAAAGACAATGAAGGGCCAGGTCCGCATCATGATGGACACCGACCTGCCGATATCGAAATCCCACATGCCCCGAATCCCCTCAGAGATGGCTGGGGAGGATGCGCTCAACCCGAAGATTGTCAATCGTGGGCGGATCCCGGACCGCGGACGGGATATCAGTTCGGCTGCGAACCCGGTTTCCTGAGCAGGCCTTCGAGCAGTTGCTTGAACGCCACCACCACCTTCCTCGATGTCGCCTCGGGATCGTTCGAATTGGCGATCCGCTGCGCCGCCTGGCTGCTGGCGCCGTTGATCAGCCGTGCGGCGGTTTCGGGGTCGACGCTCGGGACGACCACCCCCTCCCCTTGCAGCGCGGCAAGATGATCGGTCATTGAGCCGACGCAGGCATTGGCATTCGACCATTGTGCCGGATCCCCCAGCACGGCCGGGCCGTCGCGGAACATGATGCGCTGGATCTCCGGCTCCAGCGCCATCTCGATATAGGTCGTGCACTCGTCGACGAAGTGTTGCCAGCGGTTCGGCGCTCTCGATGCGACCTCATTCACCCGAGCCGCCATCTCGGCGTCGATTTCGGCGATGACCGCCTCCAGCAACCCCTTCTTGTCGCCGAAGTGATGATAGAGCGCGCCGCGCGTCAGCCCAGCCGACGCTGTGAAATCATCCATGGACGCCTCGGCGTAGCCGATGGTGCCGAAGGCCTGCCGGGCCGCGGCGATCAGCTTGGCGCGCGTCTGCGCAATCATCTCCTTGCGTGGTTTGTGCATTCCGTCTGGCCCTATTCACATACGTCTCGTATGCCAATTGACATACGCGACGTATGGTCTATCTAACACTCATACGCGTCGTATGTAATTGTCGAATTGTCCTTTGTCGAGGAACAGCATCATGCAGAACCCCTATTCGGAAATCTTTCGCGCCCCTGGCGCCAAGGGCTTTGCAACTGCCGGCTTCATGGCGCGCTTGCCGATCGCCATGGCTCCGATCGGCATCGTGGCGATGCTGTCGCAGACACACGGCGAGTACTGGCTGGCGGGCGCCGTTTCGGCGACATTCGCGCTGGCCAACGCTTTCCTGGCGCCGCAAATATCAAGGCTGGTGGACCGCTTTGGCCAGACCCCAATTGTCGTGCCCACCACCATCATCTCCGTGCTTGCTTTCCTCATGCTGATTGCAGCGGCCAATCAGGACTGGCCTATGTGGACGCTGTTCGTGTCCGCGCTGCTGGCGGCAGCCATGCCCAGCATGCCGGCAATGGTACGGGCGCGCTGGACCGAGATTTTCCGGGGCCGGCCTCAGATGAACACCGCCTTCGCCTTCGAATCGGCGGCGGACGAACTGGTCTATATCGCCGGAGCGTCGCTGTCGGTGGGCCTCAGTGCCGGCCTGTTCCCCGAGGCCGGCATGCTGGCGAGCACCTTGTTCCTCGCCGTCGGATCGATGGCCTTCATCCTGCAGCGGTCGACCGAGCCGAAAGTGCGACCGGTGGACTATGGCTCCAGCGGTTCGGCGATCCGCCTGCGGCCGGTGCGGATCATCACCTTCGCCCTGATCTTCATCGGCGCGACGTTTGCGACAACGGAAGTGAGCACGGTGGCGATCACCAAGGAACTCGGCCAGCCGGGTGCCGCGAGCCTCGTCATCGGCGTCTATGCGCTGGGATCGTTCGCGCTGGGCATCGTCGTCGGCGCGCTCAACCTCAAGGCGCCGCTGCAGCGCCAACTTGCCATCGCGGTCGCCCTGGTCGCGCTCGGCACACTGCTGCCGCTCACCGCCGACAGCGTGCCGCTGCTGGCGCTGACCGTCTTCATCAGCGGCGTCGCGATCTCGCCGACCTTCATCACGGCGTTCGGCCTGATCGAACGACATGTGCCGGAAGCGATGCTGACCGAGGGGATCACCTGGGTGATGACAGGCATCGGCATCGGCATGGCGCTGGGGTCGTTCACCGCCGGTGCGGTGGTGGACGCGTTCGGCGCCCAGAACGGGTTCTGGGTTTCGGTGGCATCAGGCACCATTGCGCTGGTCACGGTACTATTTGGGCAGAGCAGCCTCGCCATCCACAATTGCGAGCTGGATGGATGCGAAGCGGCGGTCGTTCCTGCTGAATGATCCACGAAGCGCCCGGTTTGAACGGACCGGGCGCTATCATCACTGGCAGTTCAGATGATTTCGGTTTTGGCGATATGGATGCCAAACCCTTCGAGGCCGACATAGTGGCGTTCGCGCGAGGCGATCAAATTGATCGAGGAGATGCCGAGATCCTTGAGGATCTGAGCGCCGAGGCCGATTTCGCGCCATTCATTCTCGCGCCGGCGGGCCTCCTCATGATCCTCGCGCTCGCCGCTCGCCGGGCGCTTGCGCTCCTGGTGCGCGACACCGACGGAGCCCTCACGCAGATAGACGATGACGCCGCGCTTGCGCTCGCCCATTGCCTTCATGATGGCGTCCAGCCGGTGACTGGTGCCGAAGACGTCGGTCACCACATCCTCGGAATGCAGGCGCACAGGCACCTCTTCTCCATCGCGGATGTCGCCGAAGACAACGGCGACGTGGTGCATGGAATCCCAGGGCAGCGTGTAGGTGAAGACCTGCGCCTTGCCGCCGAGCGTGTCGATTTCGGAACAGGCGACGCGTTCGACCAGTGTTTCCTTGCGTTGCCGGTAGGCGATGAGATCGGCTACCGACACCTGCTTGAGACCATGCTCTTCGGCAAAGGCCGCGACCTGCGGGCCGCGCTTGACGGTGCCGTCGTCATTGACCAGTTCCGAGATCACACCGATCGGCGGCAGGCCGGCGAGCTTGCACAGGTCGACCGCTGCTTCGGTATGGCCGGAGCGCATCAGCACGCCGCCCTCGCGCGCGATGAGCGGGAAGATGTGGCCGGGGCGGACGAAATCGGAAGCGCCAACATTGCCGTTGGCGAGGTTGCGGACGGTCAGCGTGCGGTCGTCAGCCGAAATGCCCGTCGTGGTGCCGTGCTTGAAATCGACGCTGACGGTGAAAGCGGTGGTATGCGCCGAATCATTGTCGGCGACCATCGGCTGCAGGTTGAGCCGTTTGGCTTCCTCGCGCGGCATCGGCGTGCAGACGATGCCGGAGGTGTTGCGCACGATGAAGGCCATCTTCTCCGGCGTGCAATGAACGGCGGCGACGATCAGGTCGCCCTCGTTCTCGCGCCCGTCATCGTCCATGACGACGACGATCTCGCCGCGTTCGAAGGCACGCAGGGCTTCGACGATCTTCTTCTGGTCGTAAGGCATGGAGTGCTCGCTTCGCTCGCGGGAATAGGGAGTAGGCAATAGGGCAGTAGGGGAAAGAAAAAAAGGCCTACTGCCTATTCCCTACTGCCTACTCCCTTCCCGTCTGTCCCCGATGGCGCAGATAATGATCGGCGATGGCGCAGGCAACCATCGCCTCGCCGATCGGCACGGCGCGGATGCCGACGCAGGGATCGTGGCGGCCCTTGGTCATCACCTCGACATCGTTGCCGTCCTTGTCGATCGACTTTCGCGGCGTCAGGATCGATGAGGTCGGCTTGACGGCGAAGCGCGCGACGATCGCCTGGCCGGTCGAGATGCCGCCGAGGATACCGCCAGCATTGTTGGACAGGAACACCGGTTTGCCGTCATTGCCCATGCGCATCTCGTCGGCATTCTTTTCGCCGGTGATGCGGGCGGCCTCGAAGCCGTTGCCGATCTCGACGCCCTTGACGGCGTTGATCGACATCAGGCCTGACGCGATGTCCTGGTCGAGCTTGGCATAGATCGGCGCGCCGAGCCCTGGCGGAACGCCGTCGGCGACGATCTCGATCACCGCGCCGACCGAGGAGCCGGCCTTGCGGATGCCGTCGAGATACTGAGTGAAGACGGGAACGGAAGCCGGATCGGGCGTGAAGAACGGATTTTCCGCATCGCCGATGAAGTTCCAGTTCCAGTTGGCGCGATCGATGGACTTTTCACCCATCGACACCAGCGCGCCGCGCACCACCATCCCTGGCACCACCTTGCGGGCGAGCGCACCGGCCGCCACGCGCGCGGCCGTCTCGCGGGCCGAGGAGCGGCCGCCGCCACGATAGTCGCGTATGCCGTATTTGACGTCATAGGTGTAGTCGGCATGACCCGGCCGGTACTGGCGGGCGATTTCGCCATAGTCCTTCGAACGCTGATCGACATTTTCGATCAGCATCGAAACCGGCGTGCCGGTGGTGATCATGGTCTCGCCGTCCTCGTCGAGGACGAAGCCCGACAGCACCTTGACCTCGTCGGGTTCGCGGCGCTGGGTGACGAAGCGCGACTGGCCCGGCCGGCGCTTGTCGAGTTCGGCCTGGATTTCGTCACGCGTGAAGCGGATGCCGGGCGGGCAGCCGTCCACCACACAGCCGAGCGCTGCGCCATGGCTTTCGCCCCAGGTGGTGACACGGAAAAGATGGCCGAACGTGTTGTGAGACATGGAAAAGTGCCCTGATCGGCAGCCGAGCCGGTTGAAGCCTGCGTTCTATTGGCGTTTTCCACAGGGGTCAAACTGTGATCCGGCGGATTTAGTTTTGACACATTCGGTTGGTTTCTGCTCTGCTCCATTCGCCGTTGAGGATCCGCCGCCACCGTGCCGGCGCAATGACCAAAGAGGACGATGATGCGTACCCTGATTGGCGCTGTTGCCGCCACGCTGCTGCTTTCCACCGCCGCTTTCGCCGGCCAGACCGAAGGCCTGATCAAGAAGATCGACAAGGACGCGCTGACGCTGACGCTGGACGACGGCAAATCCTACAAGCTGAACGCCGAGACCGATCTCGACGCGCTGAAGCCGGGCATGGACATCGTCATCGCCTACGATGTGACCAATGGCGAAAACGTCGTAACCGATATGCAGCTGCCGGACAGCGACACGAACTAAGCGCGTCGCGTTTGAACGGGTTCAGGTGACCTAAAGCCACTCCAGGCTCTTGCCTTCGAGCTTGAGCACGCGATCCTGTGGTATCTCCAGGTTCGCTGCCTCGTCCTCGGCCATATCAAGCACGAAACGGAACAAGGTGCGCATGACGCCGCCATGCGTCACGCAGACGGTCTGCCGGTCCAGCGCATCGAACCAGGGTTTGACCCGCTCGAGCAGCATCCGGTAGCTCTCGGCGCCTTCGCCCGGCGGCCGAAAATTCCATTTATCCAAAGCGCGCATCCTGCTCGCGCCGGGATATCGCGTCTCGAGTTCGGCAAAGGTGGATCCCTGCCAATCGCCGAAATTGACTTCGACGAGGCGGGGATCGGTCCGATAGGCATCCGGATCGAGTTGCATCGCAGCGCGGATACGTTCCATCGTTTCGCGCGTCCGCTTCATCGGACTGGCGACGAAATCGAAATTCTCCGGATCATGGACAAGTTCGGCCAGCCGAACGCCGTTTCCGGTCGCCTGTGCGCGGCCAAGAGCATTGAGATCGGTGTCGGCCTGCCCTTGCAGCCGGAACTCGGCGTTCCACGCGGTCTGGCCGTGGCGCACGATATAAACCAGCGGGTACATCAGGTCTTCCGGTGGTCGGGCCTGGGCCTGGGCGGAGGGGATTAGTCCTTGACCGTCGAAATATCAGGCGCGTCGACCGCCTTCATGCCGACGACGTGATAGCCGGAATCGACGTGGTGCACTTCGCCGGTGACGCCACGCGACAGGTCTGACAGGAAATAGACGCCGGAATCGCCGACCTCTTCCTGGGTAACCGTCTGCTTCAGCGGCGAATTGTATTCGTTCCACTTCAGGATGTAGCGGAAGTCGCCGATGCCGGAAGCGGCCAGCGTCTTGATCGGGCCGGCGGAGATCGCGTTGACGCGGATCTTCTTGGAGCCGAGATCGACGGCCAGGTAGCGCACGCTGGCTTCGAGCGCGGCCTTGGCTACGCCCATGACGTTGTAGTGCGGCATCACCTTCTCGGCGCCGTAGTAAGTCAGCGTCAAAAGCGACCCGCCATCGGTCATCAGCGCCTCGGCGCGCTTGGCGATGGTGGTGAAGGAATAGACCGAAATGTCCATGGTGCGCAGGAAGTTGTCGCGCGTCGTCTCGACATAGCGGCCGGTCAGCTCGTCCTTGTCGGAAAAAGCGATGGCATGGACGAGGAAATCGAGTTTGCCCCCCCAATGCTTGGCGACATTGGCGAAAACCTCGTCGAGGCTCGCCGGATCGGTGACGTCGCAATGGCCGGCGACAAAAGCGCCCAGTTCCGTGGCCAAAGGCTCGACACGCTTCTTGAAGGCCTCGCCCTGATAGGTCAGCGCGATTTCCGCGCCGTGATCGACGCACGCCTTGGCGATGCCATAGGCGATCGACCTGTTGTTCGCGACGCCGAGAATAAGGCCGCGTTTGCCGGCCATCAGGCCCTGTCCACCCGCCATGTGCGTGCTCTCCGCAAGATCTTCTGCTTTGTGGAGTGCCTATCGCACAGGCACAAAGCCCCTTCAAGCGTTCAAACCGGACAGTTCGGGGGACAAAAGCCGTCGATCAGCCTTTTTGGCCGCGCAGCAGCGCTTCGAGCGCGCTGTCGCCGCTCTCCGGCAGCATGATGCGCACATGGACATAGAGATCGCCATGGCCGCCGGCTTTTTCCGGCAGGCCCCTGCCCTTGAGGCGCAGGACCTTGTCCGAGCTCGACCAGGGAGGAACGTTGACCGCGAGCCTGCCGGTCGGCGTCTCGACCGGCACCTTGGCGCCCAGTGCCGCGTCCGCCAGCGACACCGGCAGGTCGGCGTGCAGGTCGCGACCCTCTATCCGGTAACGCGGGTGCCTGCGGATATGGATCTTGACCAGCGCGTCGCCGGGCTGGCCCGGTCCCTGCTCGCCCTGCCCCTTCAGCCGGATGGTCTGGCCGTCCTCGACATAGGCCGGCAGCTTGACCGCCACCTTGCGGCCATCCGGGAACATCGCCGTCACCTTTTCGGCATTCGCCGCTTCCTCGATGGTGATGTCGAGCGTCACGTTCAGATCGGCAGCGGTCGCGGGCTGGCGGCGGTCGCCCATGCCGGCACCGCGCGCGCCCGAAAAGGCGTCGCCGAAAATCTGGCTGAAAATATCGCTGTTGCCGTCGAACGGATCGCCACCGGGGCGCCCCGACCGGAATTCGAATCGCGAGCCGCCGGCCCCCTGCTGTCGACGAAACCCGCCAAAGGGATCGCCACCGGCCGCGCCCTCGAAACCCTGGAAGCGCGGCTTGCCGTCGGCGTCGATCTCGCCGCGATCGAAGGCGGCACGGTTTTTCTCGTCGCCGACGATCTCATAGGCCTGGTTGGCCGCGGCAAAACGATCCTTCGCCTTGGGATCATTCGGATTCTGGTCCGGATGATGTTTCTTGGCGAGCTTCCGGTATGCCGATTTTATGTCCTTGGCCGATGCGTTCTTTGCAACGCCCAGCACCTCATACGGGTCGCGCATGCGTCCTGCCCTGGAAATGAGTTGAGTCCATACTTGCCTCCTATATGCGCTCGCATAGGAAGAAATTCCAGTGCCGGACCGTCATATCAAGGGCGGAAATCGAGGGCGGAAGTTAGAGTGGCTTGAAGCCCTGCATGCGCCAACCACCGGCACTGGCGAGGCACAGCTCACCCTCGAACATTGCAACGCCATCAAAGCTTTCGCGCGACGCCTTGAAGCGGCGGCAGGTCTGGCCGCTGTCCTTCAATTCGGCAAGCTCGGTGATGGAGCCGCGCGATCCGGTCCCGGCATTCGCCCATGGCACCGCCTGCCCGCCGAGCTGCTCGATGTCGGCGGAAGATACCGCATTGCCGATCGTCGTCTGGTCGGAGTTTCGATCCGAATCGACCGGCGCCGCGGAAGCAGACGTGCTGCTGGTCAGGATCGAGCGGTCGACCTCCGCCTTTTCCAGGCTGAAGCCACCCGCTCCACAGGCGGCCAGTGGCAGGCTGACGACCACGATCGCGGCTTTCGCGCTGGCCGAAGCGATAACGCTCCATTGCCTGCTGTCAAAAGCTTGCGCGATACGCGACAATCGGCAACCTCCCCTGATCCGTGACAATTTGAGAAAAACTATGAGTGACACTGAGTTAACAAGCGGTGACTTTACCGAGGCCGGCGAGCCGTTTCGCCTCTTTGCCGCATGGCTGGACGACGCCACGAAGAGCGAAATCAATGACGCCAACGGCGTGGCGCTGGCGACCGTCGATGCCGAAGGCATGCCGGATGTGCGGATGGTGCTGCTGAAGGGGTTCGATGAGGGCGGCTTTGTGTTCTACACGAATTTCGAGAGCGCCAAGGGCCAGGAGATTCTGGGCAGCATGAAGGCGGCGATGTGCTTCCACTGGAAATCGCTGCGCCGCCAGGTGCGCATTCGCGGTCCGGTGGAGATCGTCAGCGATGCCGAAGCCGACGCCTATTATGCGACGCGGCCGCGCGGCAGCCGTATCGGCGCCTGGGCCTCGAAACAGTCGCGGCCGCTGGAAAGCCGGTTCGCGCTGGAAAAAGCTGTCGCCGAATACACGGCCCGTTACGCCATCGGCGAGATTCCGCGACCCAAACACTGGTCGGGGTTTCGCATCGTGCCGAAGACGATCGAGTTTTGGCACGACAGGCCGTTCCGGCTGCATGACCGGGTGGTCTTTTCCCGCGATGCGAAAGGCGGTTGGGACAAGACGCGGCTTTATCCCTGAACGCGGTAAGTCGGCACTTCACCCCACCCGGCCCTGCGGGCCGACCTCCCCATCTAGGAGAGGTAGAAGACCGAGCTATTTCTTCCTGGTCATGAACGCCGTGAGCGCGGAGCGCGCTTCATCCGATTTCAGCCGCTCGCGAAAATGTTCGCTTTCTTCGCCTATCCGGGCGACCAGGTCGTCGCGCGAGCCGCGCATCAGGTCGCGCGCGATCTTCAGCGCCTGCGGCGGCTTTGCCGCGATCTGGCCAGCCGCCGCCAGCACCGAGGCCTCCAGCGCTCCTTCCTCGACCATTTCGTAGATCAGGCCGGCGGCCTTGGCGCGCTCGGCCGAAAAGCCCTCGCCAAGGCCAAGCAACGCGAAAGCGGCCTGCTGCCCCAGCACGCGCGGCGCCAAGAGGCTCGATCCCGCCTCCGGCACCAGGCCGAGGTCGACGAAAGGCGTCCTGAACACGGTGCGCGGCGTGGCGAAGGTCAGGTCGCAGTGCAGGTTGATCGTCGTGCCGATACCGACCGCGATGCCGTCGACACCGGAGACGATCGGTTTTTCGACCCTGGCCAGCGCTATCAGGAAATCCCAGACTTCGGAGCCGCAATCGCCGCCGGTGGCCACCACCATGAAATCGGCAAGGTCGTTGCCGGAGGAGAAGGCGCCGGGCACCCCGAGGAACACATGGACTCGGATGGCCGGATCGGCATCGCCTTCGGCCAATGTTTGCGACATCTTGGCATACATGGCGCGCGTCAGTGCGTTCTTCTTGTCCGGGCGGTTCATGCGGATGATCTGGATAGCGCCCTGGCGCTCGACGAGGATGTGGTCTGTCACGGTTTTTCCTTGTTAGGCCTTGTGAACGTCAGGCGGAAATCAGCGCCTTGCCGGCAATGGCGAGACTTTCGGCACCGTCGATAACGCGCTCTTTCAGCGCGTGCGCCTCGCCAAGGAGATTTTCGGCGAAGAAGCGGCAAAGCGATATACGGCCCTGATCGGCCAGAGCGCCCCGCGCCAGGAAGGCGCCGCCGGCGGCCAACGAGATCAGCCTGAGATACGGCGTGGCGCCCGCCAGCGCCTGCTCCGACCGGCCGTCCGCTGACAGTTCTTGCAGGAAGCGGGTCGCTTGCGTCAGGTCGTCGAGTGCCGCGTCGAGAGCATCGGCGGTGCGGCCGAACCCCTGCAGGTTGGAGGTGCGCACGGCACTGGCGACCACGGCCAGTTCGCCGATGAAGCCATGGACATGCTCGCCGCCGCCGAGCGGCAGCTTGCGGGCAACCAGATCGATCGCCTGGATGCCGTTGGTGCCCTCATAGATCGGCGCTATGCGCGCGTCGCGATAGAGGGCAGCCGCGCCAGTCTCCTCGATGAAACCCATGCCGCCATGCACCTGGAGGCCGAGCGAGGCCACTTCGACGCCGACATCGGTCGAAAATGCCTTGGCCAGCGGTGTCAAAAGGTTGGCACGGTCGCGCCAATGCGCCGCCTCGTCGCCGGACGATACACGCGCCATGTCGATGGCGTGCGCGCAGGAATAGCTGATCGCTCGTGCAGTCTGCGTCAGCGCCTTCATGGTCAGGAGATTGCGCTGCACGTCGGGGTGATGGACGATCGGCGCCATGCCGGCGCCGGCATAATCCGCCGCCTTGCCCTGGCGGCGCTCATTGGCATAGGCGATCGCCTTCTGGGTCGCGGCTTCGGCGACCGCCACGCCCTGCATGCCGACGCAAAGCCGCGCATTGTTCATCATGGTGAACATGCAGGCGAGGCCCTTGTTCTCCTCGCCGATCAGCCAGCCGATGGCACCCGGCTTGGCGCCCTGGAAGCCGTCGCCATAGATCATGGTGCAGGTCGGCGAGGCATGGATGCCGAGCTTGTGTTCGAGGCCGGAACAGAAGACGTCGTTGCGCGCGCCAAGCGAGCCGTCGTCGCCGACCAGGAATTTCGGCACCAGGAACAGCGAGATGCCGCGCGTTCCGGCAGGCGCGTCCGGCAGTCGCGCCAGCACCAGATGAATGATGTTGTCGGTGAAATCGTGCTCACCATAGGTGATGAAGATCTTCTGGCCGAAGATGCGGTATGTGCCGTCACCGGCCGGCTCCGCGCGGGCGCGCAAGGCGGCGAGGTCCGAGCCGGCCTGGGGCTCGGTCAGGTTCATCGTGCCCATCCATTCGCCGGAGACGAGCTTTTCCAGATATTTCGCCTTGAGGTCTTCGGAGGCGTGCTTGTCGAGCGCTTCGACCGCGCCCATGGTCAGCGTCGGGCCGATGCCGAAAGCCATGGCGGCGGAGTTCCACATTTCGAGCGCTGCGACGCCAAGCATGGTCGGCAGCGCCTGACCGCCATACGCTTCCGGCCCGGACAGCGCGTTCCAACCACCGTCGATCCAGCGGCGATAGAGTTCCTTCCAGCCGGGCGGGGTGATGACGGAAGCGTCCTTCAACACCGCACCGTGTTCGTCGCCGATCTTGTAGAGCGGGGCAACCTCCTCGGTGGCGAAACGGCCTGCCTCGCCGAGGACGGCGTCGACCAGGTCCTCGCCGAGATCGCCGAACGAGCCGGCTTCGAGGGCGGATTTCATGCCGGCCACGTGCTTCAGCGTGAACGCGATATCTTCGACGGGTGCCCGATACATGCCGCTTTCCTCTTCACCTTCCGCCAACGGACCCTATGGCTCGCGGAGCCGCAAAACCATCCGCCTTTGGGCGACCTTCCGCTTTCCTTTTTACGTAAACGTCAAATTTTGTCACGCGGATTTTGCAATCGTCCCGGCACGTATTAAATTCGATCGAAGCCGGATCAATTCGACCGGCGACAGACCAGAACCAGCCGACTGGAACCAATCCCATGCTCGCCAGACCCGACGCCTACCGTTGTATCGAATGCGGCCTGCCCTACCGGGCGGCGGGGTTCTCTTACTATCACGGCGACTTGGAAAACGGCGCCGCCTATTGGTCGGATCGCGGCATATTGTGCTCGCCGAAATGCTCGCTCGCCCACCACCGCAAACGCGCCGCCGAAGGTACGCTGCAGCAGGCGCCGGCGCCGGATCCTTTTGAATTCCAGCCATTCAGCCGGCGCTGACTTCCCGGCATTGGCCGGCATCTTCATAGAGAAGCATTTCCTTAACCATAGCGGTCCAGCATCTGTCTTTGATCCACGGGGATTCCCTGTTTTGAAAAGGACGGTGCGCCTCCTTCGCCGCACAGCGCTTCTCGCTCTTGCGGCGACGATGACGCTGTCGGCGGCGGCAAGGGCCTCGGATTTTTCCGAGCCGTGGAAGAATGCCGACCGCGCTTTGGTGGTCGATGCCTACGAATACAATTCCATCGACTGGGCGCAGCTTGCCACCGACAAACGCGTCGTCGCCTTCATCAACAAGGCATCGGACGGCATGCCGCCGCCCTATTTCTGCTTTGGCAGCGACACCGAGGTGAAGCTCTGCAAGGCGTTGTGGAAGCGCCATGCGGTGACGCGCGAGCTGTTCCAGACGCGCCGGGTCGTGGCCAAGGCGCTCGGCTTGAAATGGGGCGCCTATCATCTTGCCCGCCCCGGCAATCCGGTCGAGCAGGCCAATAATTTCCTCGATTTCGCCGAACCCGCGCCCGACGATCTCATGGCTCTCGACATCGAGGGCAACGATCCCTCGCAATGGATGTCGCTCGACGATGCCGAGGAGTTCGTGCGCCAGGTGCACAGGCGCATCGGCCGTTTCCCGGTGCTCTACACCAACGGCAGGACCGCACAGTTCATCGCCGACAACCGCTACAAGTACCGGCTCTTGTCGCGGCTGCCGCTCTGGTACGCGCGCTACAAGCCTGATATCGACGTGCATTTTCCGATGGGCAACTGGCAGGGCTATGCACTCTGGCAATTTTCAGCGCAGGCCAATTGCGGCCATTTCCGTTGCCCCTACAGGGTCGCCGGCACGCCTGACAATATCGACGTCAACGTCGCGCCGACAGATGCCGCCACGCTGCGCCAGCAATGGCCTTTCGGCGGGCTGATCGACGTGCCGTCAGACTATCTCGCCAGCGTACCGGTGCCGCTGTCGCGCGAAGCAGCGTTGGCCGGCAAGACCACCCTCATCTATGCCGATGTCGCGACGCCGCCGACGTTCGAGGAACTGGTCGCGGTGCTCGGTACGCGCTGGTCCAGATTCCGCAATGGTTTTCGCATGCCTGTCGTGAAGACCGTACCGCGACGGCCGAGCTTCGGCATCGTCCAATATGTTGCCTGGAAGCGGACCGAGCAGCGTTCACCCGCGCAACTCGATGCCGCCTTCGCCGCGGCCGACCCGGTCAGCACCGCTTCGACCAAAAGCGATCGCGGCCAGCGGTAGCGGCCGTCCACAATCCGAGCTTCAGTGCGCCTGTTCGCGCGCCACGGCCTGCCAGCCGATGTCGCGGCGGCAGAATCCGTCGGGCCAGTCGATGCGGTCGAGCGCGGCATAGGCCCGCGCCTGCGCCTCGCCGACGGTCGCGCCGGTCGCCGTGACATTGAGCACGCGGCCGCCATTGGCAACCAGTGCGCCGCCGTTGATGGCGGTGCCGGCATGGAAGATCTGGACGCCGTCAGCCGCCGCGTCCTCGACGCCGCGGATGACCGAGCCTTTTTCCGGCGTGCCGGGATAGCCCCGCGCCGCCATCACCACGGTGAGCGCCGCCTGGTCGCGCCAGCGCACGGAGGTGTGTGCCAGCTGGCCGTCGGTTGCCGCGTTGAGCAGCACCAGCAGGTCGTCCTTCAGCCGCATCATCAGCACCTGGCATTCCGGGTCGCCGAAGCGGGTGTTGTATTCGATCAGCTTCGGCCCCTTGTCCGTGATCATCAACCCGGCGAAAAGGATGCCGGCGAAGGGCGCGCCGAGATTGGCCATGCCGCGCATGGTCGGCTGGATGATCTCGCGCATGGTGCGCTCGACCGTTTCCGGCGTCATCACCGGGGCCGGCGAATAGGCCCCCATGCCGCCCGTATTGGGGCCGACGTCGCCGTCACCGACGCGCTTGTGGTCCTGCGCGGTGCCGAAGGGCAGCGCCGTGGTGCCGTCGCAGAGGCAGAAGAAGCTCGCCTCCT
Organism: Mesorhizobium opportunistum WSM2075; assembly: GCF_000176035.2. Taxonomy (NCBI): domain Bacteria; kingdom Pseudomonadati; phylum Pseudomonadota; class Alphaproteobacteria; order Hyphomicrobiales; family Phyllobacteriaceae; genus Mesorhizobium; species Mesorhizobium opportunistum. Next base: position 5,775,689 of record NC_015675.1, read on the forward strand.
CGCCGGTCATGAATTCCTCGATCACCACTTCGGCGCCTGCGGCGCCGAAGGAACCGTCGAAGCAGGAATCGAGTGCCGCCCGTGCCTCGTCCAGCGTCATGGCGACGGTGACACCCTTGCCGGCGGCAAGCCCATCGGCCTTGATGACGATCGGCGCGCCCGTTTTCTCGACATAGGCTTTCGCGGAGGCCAGATCGCCGAAGCGGCCGTAGGCCGCGGTCGGGATGTTGTACCTGGCGCAGAGATCCTTGGTGAAACCCTTGGAGCCTTCCAGCCGCGCGGCAGCCTTGGAAGGCCCGAAGACGCGGATGTTTTCGGCGCGCAGATCGTCCGCGATACCGGCGACGAGCGGCCCTTCCGGACCGACCACGACGAGGTCGATTTTTTTCTCCCGACAGAAGACGGCGATGGCGGCATGATCGGTGATGTCAAGCTTAGCCAGCTCGGCCTCGCTGCCGATGCCCGGATTGCCGGGGGCCGCGTAGAGCTTGGTCAGCAGCGGCGACGCCGCGATCTTCCAGGCCAGCGCATGTTCGCGGCCGCCGGAGCCCAGAAGAAGAACGTTCATGGCCACCTCTTGATGCCGAAATTCTGCTCTGGCGGCCACCTGGCGGCGTTTTCTGCGCTTCCGTTGCTCACGGACCAAATGTCCGCTCCGCTACGGTTCTCGAAACCACCACCATATGACTCGCCAGAGCGAATTTCGAAACAGTCTCTTGGAGCACCCGCTATTGCTCTCTGGGCTACGGGTCAAGGCATCAGGGTATTTTGATCCGATTTGCGCACGGGAACGTTATCCCCTGCCGAATATGGGCGCCGAATTCCGACGCCCATATTCTGGCCCGCTCAGCCAGGGAAAACGACCGGAAACCAGTCTTCGCGCAATTTCTGGCCTGGCTGCATGCCATGGCCATGATAGGGAGGCGAGGTGCGGCCCGGCCGCTCGACATAATGGGCATCGTCACCGACCCAGCGCAGCGAGAGTGCCCGGCGCCGTGCCGCGGTCAGGTTGCCGCGCGCGCCATGCGCGGTCCGGAAGTCGAACAGGATGGCATCGCCCGGCTCCATCTCCCATTCGAGCACCTTCATCGACGGATCCTTGTCGGGATCGGGAACCGGCAGGTAGTCGCCCTCGCTGGCGTAGAAATTGCTGTCGTCGAGCCAGCGCACCGGCAGGATCATCTTGTCCCATTTGTGCGAGCCGGCGATCAGACGCAGCGTCGCCTCCTTCACCGGGTCGATGGGGATCCAGAAGCTGACCGTCTGCTGGCCATCGACGAAGTAGTAGGGGATGTCCTGATGCCAGGGCGTCGGCTTCTGCGTGCCGGGTTCCTTGACCAGAACATGGTCATGGAAGAATTGCGCGGTGCGCGACTGCATCACCGCCGCCGCCAGTTGGGCGGCGGGCGATTGCCGCACCAGCTCGACGAATTCGGGGATGCGTTCCCAGTTGCAATAATCGTCGAAGAAACTGCCGCGGCCATTGGCGATATCAGACGCGGTGGCGCTGCGGTTCCCCATGTTGCGCTCGATGCCGGCGGCGATCGTATCGACCCAGCCCTTGAAGGCGCCGCGGATGCAAACCGCGCCGTCGCGCTGATAGTCGGCAATCATCTCCGCATCGATCAGGCCGGTGTCGATTGAGCGGGCGGCAGTCTGGGAAGCCATGGTGTCCTCCTTTCAGGATCGAGACGACTATCGCAGCCCTCCTTCATTCGGTAAAATAATAACTTCTCATCTGACACATAGGTCTGAACTATGAGTCCTACTCTGACGCAATTGCGCTATCTGGTCGCCGTCGCCCGCCACGGCAGTGTCACAGGCGCGGCCAAAGCGCTGAACATTTCGCAACCGTCGATTTCGGTCGCGATCGACGCCGTGGAAAAGGATTTCGGGCAGAAACTGTTCGTGCGCCAGCGCGGAAGCGGCGTTTCGCTGACCTCCTTCGGCCGCACCGTGGCGGTCAAGGCAAAACAGGTCCTTGCCGAGACCGACGAGCTGATGAGCCTGGGTGCGGACAACTCGGCCGTCGGCGGAGAGCTGGTGCTTGGATGTTTCGAGGATCTGGCGCCGTTCTTCGCACCTGCGCTGATCCGTGCTTTTTCCGAACGCCATCCGGCGGTGAAAATCGTCGTTCGCGACGAGACCTTCGAGACGCTGGGGCGGAGACTCGGCGACGCCGCCATCGATCTCGGTCTCACCTATGATCTGAGCCTGCCGACCCACTTCGCCCGCGTCCTGCTGCACGAACTTCGCCCGCACGCGCTGTTGCCGGCGGGCCATGCCCTGGCGGACCAACCATCGGTCAGCCTGGCGGACCTCGCCGTCTACCCGCTGATCACGACGGATCAGCCGCACAGCTGGCAGCACATGCTCGATCTGTTCCGCGGCCGGGGTCTCTCGCCGGTCGCCGACAAGGCGACGAGTTCGTTCGAACTCCAGCGCAGCATGGTGGCGAACGGCTTCGGGGTCGCGGTCAGCTACACCCGCCCGCATGGCGACCGCAGCTATGACGGGCTGCCGCTGATCTGCAGGCCGTTGTCGGATCCGCTGCCCATGCAACGGATCATTCTCACCTATGACACGCATCAGCGGGTTTCGAACGCAGCGCTGGCATTCGTCGACGTGGCGAAAGCCTGGTTCTCCACACGCGACATCTTCACCGCCTGACGGGCGGACCGTCGTCGACCGACTGCTTGCCGCTTGACGGTTTCCACGGCTGCTGCCACTCCATGCGCATGGAACCTATCCAATCGAAAGTGGCCCAGGGCCGTGTCGCCGATGCGCCGAACGGCCATTGGGTCTACCGCGTGCTGCCGCGCTCGGTTTGGCCCTATGCGCAGCTTGCGAGATGGGACAGGCCGATCGGCTGGCAATTGCTTTTGTGGCCATGCTGGTGGTCGGCAGCGCTTGCGGCGAGCGCCTATCCGCGCCCCGGCGACCCGCTGCTCTCGCTTCTGCCGGCCCCCCTGTATCTCGTGTTGTTCCTCATCGGCGCCATCGCCATGCGTGGCGCCGGCTGCACCTACAACGACCTTGTCGACGAGGGCATCGACAACCAGGTCGAACGCACCCGCTCGCGTCCGCTGCCCTCGGGCCAGACGACGCGCCGGCGGGCCTGGCTGTTTCTTGTCCTGCAAGCCCTGGCCGGCCTTGCGGTGCTCATGCAGTTCAACAGCTTCGCCATTCTGCTCGGCGTCTGTTCGCTGGCGATCGTTGCCGTCTATCCATTCATGAAGCGGATAACCAACTGGCCGCAACTGTTTCTCGGCCTTGCCTTTTCCTGGGGCGCGCTGATGGGATGGGCGGTCGAGTTCGGCGATCTCGATGGCCCCGCCATCATGCTTTATATCGGCTCGATCCTGTGGGTGATCGGCTACGACACGATCTATGCGCATCAGGACAAGGAAGACGACGCCATTGTCGGCGTGCGCTCGACGGCACGGCTGTTCGGCGACAACACCAAGGCGTGGCTGGCAGGACTTTATGGCGGCACGCTGATCTGCTTCGCCATCGCCTTCGCGTCGGCGCAAGCCCCGGTGGTGGCGCTGGCCGGGTTGATCGCCGCCGGCGCGCACATGGCCCGTCAGATCACGGTTCTAGACATCGACAATCCGGACCAATGCCTGCGGCTGTTCCGCTCGAACAACCAGGTCGGCTGGCTGATCTTCCTCGGCTTGATCGGCGGCGCGCTATGGGTGGCGCTGAAGCCGCTGGTGTAGTCTTCCTTCTCCCCGTCACTATACGGGGAGAAGGTGGCGGCAGCCGGATGAGGGGCAGCGCCAACCTTGAAGGCGAGGCGAGAGGTTCAGCGCGACACAACGCACACTCAACCAAGTCTTGAGGTGGTAGCCAAACACTTAGGTCAGCGCTGCCCCTCATCGCCCTGCCGGGCACTTCTCCCCGTATAGTGACGGGGAGAAGAAGCTAATCCCTTGAAATGATCTCCTGGCCGTCGATGACCAGCCTGAGACCGAGGTCGCCGGCCCGGCGGCGGGCGAGGAAGCGCGGACGGCGCATGGTCGAAACGCGGCCCTTGCGGCGATCCTGCGGCGGCAGCGTCTTGATGGCGGCGCCGAGAGATTCTTCCAAAGTGCGGGCGATGCCGTCCGATTCGATCAACAGCATCGGCAGGCGGTAGGCGTCGGCCCAGGCGCGCCAGTCGGCGGCGACATCTTCAAGATCGTCGGCCACCAGCAGCGGGACCGACAGCATGGGGTCGTTGTGCAGGAGTTCCAGGGTCACCGTGACATTGCCGTCCGGATCCTCCATTGCGCGGGCGGCAACGCCGCGGAACGCATTGGCGGGCAGAGCGATGATCGCCGGCACGCCGCTCATCTCGAGCAGGCGGCGGATCACGGCGCCGCGATGGTCGATGGTGAAAGTCACGTCGCCATAATCGTCGCGCGTGGCGTAGCTGACCATCTGGGGCAGTCGGAATGGGTCGAGGCGCATGTTGCGTCCCGCCCAGACTGGCTTAAGTCCGGTGTTCATAGAGTGCCTTCCTGTCTGTCTCCTGAGAGCCGGTGTCCGGTTCTCTCCGGGCCAGTTTTCCCGGCCTCGTTATGGGGAAACATTAGCGCTGGCTCCTTACCGCCGCGCTTAAGAAAGTCGGTTAAATTTTGCTGATCTCAGGGATGGTTATCGGAATGCCACCAGCCAGAAGATGTAGAAAGGATCAGATAACCTTACCCGGATTCATGATGCCGGCCGGATCGAAGGCAGCCTTCACCCGGCGCATCAGATCGATCGCCATCGGCGGCGCGGTGGCGATCAGTTCGTCGCGCTTCAACTGGCCGATGCCGTGCTCGGCGGAGATGGAGCCATGGAAGGAGCGGACGACATCGTGCACGGCCTTGTTCATGGCGTGGTAGAGGCCGAGGAAAGCCTCGTCCTCGGCGTCCTCCGGCCGCGAGATGTTGTAGTGCAAATTGCCGTCGCCCATGTGGCCGAAACAGACGACCCGCGCGGCGGGGCTGACTGAAGCGACAGCACCGGCGGCTTTGCCGATGAATTCGGGGATCGACGATATCGGCACGGAAATGTCGTGCTTGATCGAGGCTCCTTCGGGCTTCTGGCTCTCGGGCAGTACCTCGCGGAAATTCCAGAAGGCATCGGCCTGGGCGAGGCTTGCCGCGATCACCGCGTCGCCGACGATGCCCTGCTCCAGAGCGGCCGACAGCACCTCCTCGACAAGCGCCTTGCCGTCTTCTTCCGAACGGCCCGAGGACACCTGCATCAGCACATACCAGGGCCAGTCCTCGGCCAGCGGCCGGGTCACGCCTTGCGCATGCTTCAAAGTGAAGTCGTACGGCCGTTTGCCGATCAGTTCGAAGGCGGTGAGCGAAGCGCCGGCGCGGTCCATGGCCAAGCCGAACAGGGAGAGCGCGGCCTCTGGCGACGACAGGCCGGCAAAGGCCACTTCGCGCCCCTTCGGCTTCGGGAACAACTTGAGCACGGCGGCGGTGATGACACCGAGCGTGCCTTCGGCGCCGACGAACAGGTCCTTCAAATCGTAGCCGGTGTTGTCCTTCTTCAGCTTGCGCAGATCGTCGAACACCTCGCCGGTAGGCAGCACCACTTCGACGCCGAGACAGAGTTCGCGCGCATTGCCGTAAGCTAGCACCCCGGTGCCGCCGGCATTGGACGAGAGGTTGCCGCCGAGCTGGCAGGAGCCTTGCGCGGCCAGCGACAACGGAAACAGCCGGCCGGCGGCATCGGCCGCTTCCTGCAGCGTCTGCAGGATGACGCCGGCTTCGACCGTCACCGTGTTGGACAGGAGGTCGATCTCGCGAATGCGGTTCAGCCGTGACAGCGACAGGATGATCTCGCGGCCGGACCTGTCCGGCACCTGGGCGCCGACAAGCCCGGTGTTGCCGCTCTGCGGCACGACCGGCGTTCCCGTCTCTGTCGCCAGCCGCATGATCCGGCTGACTTCGTCGACGCTGCCCGGCCGCAGCACCAGTGACGTCGCGCCGTGCCAAAGCCCACGCCGTTCGACGAGGAAAGGCGCAATGTCCCGCACGTCGCGCAGCGCATATTTATCGCCGACGATCGCCGCGAAGCGATCGATGAGAGCGGGATCGAGTGTCTGTGAAATTTCGGTCATGTGGGAAAACTATGTCGTGGGCTGTGTGTTGTCACGAGGGGCGGCGGCGCGTGAAAGCCGATCGTTGATGGCTTCGCCCAGCCCATCGAAGGGTATCGGCTCGACGGCGATGGTCCGCGCGCCGCTGCGGTCGAGATCCTGCATATAGGCGAAGAGATTGGTCGCCGCTTCGCGCAGGTCGCCCGTGTCGGACAAATTGCGGAAGGCGGCGGCGCGTTGCCAGCCGGCGGCCCGCCGGTTGCCGAAAGCCAGCAAGGCTTCGCCGTCGCCGACCGTGCCGGCATTGAGCCGCACTGCGGCCCCTGGCGCATAGTGCGAGGCAAGCATGCCGGGCGCTTCGACGCCGGCGCCGCCACCGCGCAACAGCTCCATGCCGACGGCCGCCTCGATGTCCTCGGCGGCAATGCCGCCGGGCCGGAGCAGCCGCAATCGTCCCGCCTCGGCCTTGACTATGGTCGATTCCAGCCCGACCGGCGTCGCGCCGCCGTCGACCACCAGCCTGATGCGTGCGCCGAGATCGGCCGCCACCGCTTGCGCCGTCGTCGCGCTGATCTTGCCGGATGAATTGGCGCTGGGTGCGGCAAGCGGCCGGCCGAGACGGGCGATGAGGTCGCCGCCAAAGCCCCTAGGCATGCGCAGGGCGATCGTATCGAGCCCGGCGGTGACCAGCGGATGAATGCCGTTGCCGGGCCGCTGCGGCAACACCAGGGTCAGCGGGCCCGGCCAGAACGCAATCGCCAGTTTCTTCGACAGCGGATCGAACAGGGCGATGCGTTCGGCCATCGCCATGTCGGCGACATGGGCGATCAGCGGATTGAAACGCGGCCGTCCCTTGGCCTCGAAGATGCGCGCCACGCCGATGCCGTTCGTGGCGTCGCCAGCAAGCCCGTAGACCGTTTCCGTGGGGATGGCGACGACATCGCCGCCCTGGAGCAGTGCCAGCGCCCGCTCCAACGCCTCGCCGGCGCCAACTATCTCAGCCACTCTCGTCACCTCGCAGATGCCGGCTGCGTAGTACGATGGCGGCTGTTGAGCAAGCCGGGCCGAGAACGGCCTTGGCGATTTATCAATCCCTAAAATGCTATGTTTCCGCGAAAGCCGGTATCAATTCCAGTCCGCTATCATCGCGGCCAGGGCAAAAGGGAAGCGATATCAGTGTCTGTGCGTATCGTACTGGGGATCACCCTGGCGGCTTTGACATGCGGGGCTCAGGCCTCTTCGCTGGTTTTTCCCGGCGCGCCGGCCTCGACGCCCTCCGTCATCATGATGGCAGCCGACGCCAAGGCGAGCGACGTGGTGTCCGTGGTTGCGCTCGGCGAGCCCGATGTCACCTATGAAAAGGTGGCCGCGATCCCGAACGCGCCTGAAGCCCGGCATGGTTTCATGCGGAACCCGATGATCATTCGTGGCGGCGTCGTCGGCGACGCCTTCTCGGCACCGATGCAAGCAACGGCGCCGGCCGCGGCGACCGCACCTGCTGCTGCGCCTGCAAGCGCGACCGCGTCGGCCGCGCCCGCGCCGGACACGCAAAAGAAACCCGCCGCGCCTGCAGCCGCATCGATGCCCGCCCCCGGGGTAGGCAAGGTCAAGTAGCGGCCGCCCGCCAGTCAACCGGCAGCTTGACGGCGCGCCGGCGCCCTGCGCACCATCGCCGCGCGAATTCGTCCTGGCATATTTCGCCGGTCGACGTTGCCGCATGAATTTAGTCAAGCGGCGCGGGATTCATCTTCAAAGGGGGTTGATCATGAGAAAATCCAAAACCGTCACCATGGCCGGGCTTCTGCTGGCGTCGCTGCTCGGCGCCAATGCAGCGCAAGCCGATGACATGCTGGGGTCCTATGTCGCGCGTATTTCCGACCGCGACCACCAGGCGAGCGATGGCTATGCGCTGGACGGCGCGGCACAGATGGTGCGGCAGGATCGCGCCAACTGGCACAAGTTCCATCGCCGCGACCGCGACGACGAGGCTGACGGCTGGTTCAGGACCAACGACCAGCGCGCTGATCTGCAGCGCATGCTGGAGCGCCCGGGCGCGATGAGTTCCTCGACCAGGCGGGCTATCGTCAATGGCGAGCCGCTGATCCAGGTCGACGTCTACGAAAACAGCGTACGCGTCAGCATCCTGGAAGACTGATAAGTCAGTTGCCGGGAACAGAAAGGGCGACGCTGATGCGCCGCCCTTTCTTGTCGACAGAACCGGACTGAAATCTCAGGCCGCTTCTTCCTTGTCGTCGTCTTCTTCGGATTCGCCATCTTCGGATTCTTCTTCGTCCTCGTCGTCGTCGCCCGAGAGCGTGGCGGCGTCTTCGTCGGACTCTTTGCCGTCTTCGTCATCGCCTTCTTCGTCGTCATCCGACAGATCGGCGGCCTCGACCGTGGCGGCGGCGGCATGATCGAGGGCGGTTTCGGAAGCGGATTCGATCGCCTCGGCGGCGGCCGGGGTTTCTTCTGTCACTTCGATTTCGTGATCGGAATTCATGGAAGCCTCCGTGGGGTTGGGGAACATGTCCCTTTTGCCACGGAGAGATCATCGCCGTATGACTGTAAGCCGGCTCGAACGGCCGGCGGCAAAGAAAATTTTCTTCGCCTCAGCCGGCGATCTTCGAGAAATCCGCGACCTGACCGGTGGCCGAACGGATGCGGGCGAGTAGCGCCAGGCGGTTGGCGCGCACGGCCAGATTCTCATCATTCACGAGAACATGCTCGAAGAATGAATCAACCGGTTCACGCAACGCGCTAAGCGCCAGCATGGCGGCGGAAAAGTCTTCGTTTTGAATCGCTTCGCCGGCTTGCTTCTCGGCCTGATTCACCGCCGCAAACAGCGAGTTCTCGGCATCCTGCCGGAACAACGCCGGCTCAACGGTTTGCGCGATCGCGGTTTTCTTCTTCTCCTCGGCAGCCAGAATGTTGGCCGCACGCTTGGTGCCGGCGAGCAGATTTTTGCCGTCCTCGGTATCGAGGAAGGAGCCCAGCGCTTCGACCCTGCGTACGATCTGCAGGAGGTCGTCGGACCGCGGGGTAATGACGGCGTCGATCAGATCGTGGCGTGCGCCCTGGTCGCGGAGGTAGACCTTGAGGCGGTCGTGGAAGAAGGACAAAAGATCGGCGATCAATGGCGACAGCGACGCTTCAAGCTCCATCAGACGCTGGCCGTCAAAGAACTCCCGCTCCTGATCGGCGGAGCCAAAAGTTTCCGAACTTGCCTTGGCCAGTCCACCTTTCAACAGGTTGGAAATCAAGCCTGCTTCCGACAACAGCTGGCTTGCGCCCTTGTAGTCGCGAATGCTGGAATCGAGCATCGCGACGACGCCACGGCTCTCCGTTCCCTCGCCTTTTTGTTCATATACGGCGAGGGCCGAAGAGACCGCGGCCGCGATGGCGATGCCCAGCGAAAGCTTGAGCTTGTTTTCCAATATGACCCTGACCATGCCCAGCGCCGCTCGACGCAGCGCATACGGATCCTTCGATCCTGTCGGCTTTTCGTCGATGGCCCAGAAGCCGACGAGCGTATCCAGCTTGTCGGCAAGTGCCACGGTGACCGACACCGGATCGCTCGGCACGTAATCGGACGGGCCCTGCGGCTTGTAATGTTCCTCGATGGCCGCTGCCACGGACGGATGTTCGCCCTGGAGCAGCGCATATTTGCGGCCCATGGCGCCCTGGAGTTCGGGGAACTCGCCGACGACTTCGGTGGTCAGATCTGCCTTTGCGAGAATGGCGGCGCGGCTCGCCAGCGCGGGGTCAGCGCCGACGATCGGCGCCAATTGCTCCGCCAATCGCTTGATCCGCTCCGCGCGCTCGCCCTGCGTGCCGAGCTTGGCGTGGAACGTCACATCGAGATGATCGAGGCGGGCCATGCGCTGGTCGAGCGGCTTCTTGAGATCGAGCCCGAACTTTTCGGCCGATGCCTCGAGCTGACCAAGGTCAGGCAGATCGCCCTGGTCGGTCGTCCAGAAATAGAGCGCGTCGGAGAGGCGCGCGCGCACCACCTTGCCGTTGCCGTGGGCGATCTCCTTGCCGCCGTCCGTGGCCTCGATGTTGGCGGTAAGGATGAAGCGGTTGGAAAGTGTCTCGCCTTCGCCTTGCGGCCGCGTGACAAAGCACTTCTGGTTGGCGCGGATGGTCAGCCGGATGACTTCGGCGGGGATGGCGAGGAACGCCTCTTCGAACTCGCCCATCAGCACGACCGGCCATTCGACCAGCCCCGACACCTCCTCCAGCAAGCCCTCGTCTTCGACCAGGTCGAGCCCGTTGGCGAAAGCGAGGTTGCGGGCATCGGCGAGAATGATCTCCTTGCGGCGATCGGCGTCGAGCACGACCTTCGCCGCCTCCAGCTTGCTCACATAGTCGTCGAAGCGACGCACAGTGATTTCGCCGGGCGCAAGAAAACGGTGCCCGTAAGTGACGTTGCAGGAGCGGATGCCGTCGATCTCGAAATCGACCACCACCGGCTCCTCGGTTTCCGGTCCGAAGGTGCACAGGATCGATTGCAGCGGCCGCACCCAGCGCAATGAGCCCGGTTTCGCGGAGGCCGGCCCCCAGCGCATCGATTTCGGCCAGGGGAAATTGCGGATGATACCGGGCACCAGTTCGGCGATGATCTGTTCGGCAGCCCTGCCTGGCTTTGAGATGTGGGCGACATAGAAGTCGCCCTTCTTCGGGTCGGAATGGACATGCGCCTCGGCGATCGAAGACAGCCCGGCCTTACGCAGGAAACCCTGGACCGCCTGCTCCGGCGCCGTCGTGGACGGACCCTTGATCTCTTCGCTTATATCCTTCGAGCGCGCGGTCAGCCCCCTGACATCGAGCGTCAGCCGCCGCGGCGTCCAGTACTCGCGCGCCGCCTCGTAGGTCAGACCCGCTTCGACCAGACCGTCGGTCAGCATTTTCTTCAGATCACCCGCCGCCTTGCGCTGCATGCGCGCGGGAATTTCCTCGGAGCGAAGTTCTAGAAGCAGGTCGGGCATCGGTAGCTCCTCACCCTCCCCTCGATGGGGAGGGTCGGCGCGTCAGCGCCGGGGTGGGGTGGCGGCATCTCAGGATCGAGCGCCTTCGGCGTCTCGCGGGCCAAGGTGTGATTTTCGTTCTTCCACCGCCGCATAGATCGTATCGAGCACGGAATCCAGTTCGTTTTCATGGTTCCAGAATCGGACGACGCGATAACCCTGGCTCCCGAACCATTTGTTCGACGTTCGTCGTGGCGTTGTTGGCCGTCGAAACTATGGTGGGCGCCGTCCACCTCGATGATCAGTTTCAGCCGGTGTGAGATGAAGTCGGGGAAGTAAATCCCGACTGACGCCTGCCTGCGGAAATGAGTGCCTTCAACTGGAATGCGCCAGAGATGTCGCCACAAGATGCGCTCCTCGTCGGTCATTGCCGCACGAAGCCGTTGGGCGGACTGCAGCTTGAACCGATCGAGCTTCGGCATGAGAAATCGCGCTATTACCCCCACCCGCCGCTTCGCGGCGACCTCCCCCATCAAGGGGGAGGTAAAAGGGCATAGCAACTCGGCTGGCCGCTGTCACCCCTGCGGAAATTTTGGCAGTCCTGTCGGGACGAGGCGGCCCCACTCGTCCTTGAGTCAAAGATCTCCATGAACCGAACGCAGCGCTGAAGCGACCTACGCTCAGGCAGGAAACTATTGGCTGAACGACCATGAAAACGGTATCCAGACTTCTGCAGATCCTCGCGCTCAGCGCCTGCTTCACCGCGCAGGCCCACGGCGCCTTCTCGATGCCAGGTGTGCGGCAGGCGCTGCGGACCATGGCTGGCGCCAGCAGCCAGATCCTGTTGCCGATCGAAATGATGACAGGCGTCTGAAACCAGAGCGGTTCCAGGAATTTTCTTTAGGCCGCCAATCCACCCGCCCGCGTCTTCAAAAACGCCTCGCCGCAGGCCTTCGCCAGATTGCGCACGCGCAGGATGTAGCTCTGCCGCTCGGTGACGGAGATCACGCCACGTGCGTCGAGCAGGTTGAAGACATGGCTGGCCTTGATGCACTGGTCGTAGGCGGGGAAGACCATCCTGTGCATCGGCAAATTGTCGTTCGATGCCGGCGCACCGGCGTCGAGCAACGCCTTGCACTCAGCCTCGGCGTCCTCGAAATGCCTGAGCAGCATCGCCGTGTTGGCGTATTCGAAATTGTAACGCGAATATTCCTGCTCGGCCTGCAGGAAGACGTCGCCATAGGTAACCTTTTCAGCGCCCTCACGGCCGTTGAAATTGAGGTCGTAGATGTTGTCCACGCCCTGCACATACATGGCCAGCCGTTCCAGCCCGTAGGTCAGTTCGCCCGCCACCGGCGCGCATTCGATGCCGCAGACCTGCTGGAAATAGGTGAACTGCGAGACCTCCATGCCATCGCACCAGCATTCCCAGCCAAGCCCCCAGGCACCCAGGGTCGGGCTTTCCCAGTCGTCCTCGACGAAGCGGATGTCATGTAGCAACGGGTCGACGCCGATCGCGGCGAGCGAGCCGAGGTAGAGCTCCTGCAGGTTCGGCGGGTTCGGCTTCAGGATAACCTGATACTGGTAATAATGCTGCAGCCGGTTCGGGTTCTCGCCATAGCGGCCATCCTTGGGACGGCGCGAGGGCTGGACGTAGGCGGCATTCCAGCCCCGGGGGCCGAGCGCGCGCAGCGTCGTTGCCGGGTGAAACGTACCGGCGCCGACCTCCATGTCATAGGGCTGGAGGATGACGCAACCATAGGCCGCCCAGTAATTGTGCAAGGTCAGGATCAGCCCCTGGAAAGAGCGGCTGGGATGCATATGGGCAGGCATTTCGATCGTCACGGGTGGCCTCGACAGCAAAGGCTAGCTTAGCGCCACGTCCTAGAGACACGGCGGCGAAGCGTCAAGCAAGGCGCATCGAGGCTGGGTTGTCTTGGACGTACCGCGCGATGTTGAAAACTTTGCCGGGGCTGGCCCATTGTCGGCGTCGAGAACCTGCGATCTGTTCGACCCCTTACATGAACGACAGGTGCCAGCCATGCCCAGTTCCATCATAGTCCGCCCGGTCACGCGACAGGACTACGACCAATGGCTGCCGCTTTGGGACGGCTACAACGCATTCTACGGCCGCGCGGGTGAGACGGCGCTGTCGGGCGAGATCACAGCGATGACATGGTCGCGCTTCTTCGATGCCTATGAGCCCGTCCATGCGCTGGTTGCCGAAAGCGACGGGCAGCTTCTTGGCCTCGTGCATTATCTTTTTCACCGCAGCACCACGGCGATCGCACCGAACTGCTATCTGCAGGACCTTTTCACCACGGAGGCCTCGCGGGGAAAAGGCATCGGCCGGGCCCTGATCGAAGGCGTTTATGAGCGCGCCCAGGCCGCCGGCTCGGGTCGGGTATACTGGCTGACGCATGAGACCAACCACACGGCGATTAAGCTCTACGACAAGGTTGGCGAGCGCTCCGGGTTCGTCGTCTACAGGAAGCTGTTTTAAAGCGCGTCACTGCAAACGAAAAAGGGCTCCAAAATCGGAGCCCTTTCGCAATCAAGATAGCCGATATCACCCTTTCGGGGCGGGAACCGGCTCGGGCTTCACCTTCGGGGTTTCCTGCGCCGTGTTGGATTCGATCGGCGGCAGGCCCTTCATCAGCTTCTGCTGCAAGGTGGCCAGCACATCCGGGTCCGGCTTCAGGTCGCGAGCCTGGTTCCACTGGAAGGTGGCTTCCAGCTTGCGGCCGACGCGCCAGTAGGCGTCGCCCAAATGGTCGTTGAGAACCGGATCTTCCGGCTTCAGCGACACGGCGCGTTCCATCTCGCGCACCGCGTCATCGAACCTGCCGAGGCGGAAATAGGCCCAGCCTAGCGAATCGACGATGTAACCGTCACTCGGCCTCAGATCGACGGCCTTCTGGATCATCGCCAGGCCTTCCTTGAGGTTGGTGTTCATGTCGACCCAGGAATAGCCGAGATAGTTCAGAACCTGCGGCTGGTCCGGTTGCAATTCCAGCGCCTTGCGGAAATTCGGCTCGGCTTTCGGCCATTCCTTCAGGCGCTCATAGGCGATGCCGCGCTGGTAGAAGATGTTCCAGTTGGCCGCGGTCGGCGTCTTCAGCGCGTCGACGGCCTTGTCGTAGATGTTGGCGGCCGAGCGGAAATCCTCCTTCGAGGAATAGACCCCACCGAGTGCCAGATAGGCGCGCATGTCGTTGGGATGGGCATCGACGAAAGCCTTGAGGTGCGTGATCGCCTCGTCATGACGATCGAGATCGGCAAGGTTGAGGCCAAGCTGCAGGTCCGAAAGCTGCTTCAGCGGCGAAGAATCGGGGATGCGCCGATAGAGCGCGATGGCGCCCTCGCCGTCCTTCAACTGTTCGGCGACGGCGGCGAGCTGCACCAGAGCCGCGTCGCTGTCAGGTCTCAGAGCCAGGGCATATTGCAAATAGAGGCGCACGAACGGCTCACCGCCGCCACGGTTGAGTGCGGTGGCGAGATCGAGCAGGATTTCGGAAGCACCGTCGGACGGGCCGGAAACGAAGGGGTCAATCTTGTCACCCTTGGCGATCCTGTCGCGCAAGGTGACGATTTCCAGCTTGCCGGGCGAGAACGCCTCGGCCTGATCGAGCACCGATATCGCCTTGTCCTTCTCGCCCTTGCGGGCCAGGAATGAGGCATAGGCCTGTGCGTTGCGCATCCAGGTTTCGGGAGCTGCGCCGCCGGCGGCCGTATCCTGCATCGTCGCGGCGTAGATCGCCTCGGCCTTCTCGGGCATGTTGGAGGCATCGGCGATCAGCGCGCGGTGGAAGGACTTGAACAGGCCGAACCAGTCCGGCCCCTGCAATTTGTCGATCGCGGCCATTGCGTCGGCGGGCTGGCCGGCACCTTGTTCGGCCCAGCCGGACATGACGCCCGAGATCAGCCGATCAAGATCGGATTCCAGCGACAGCTTGAGCCAGTACTGCGCCTTGGTGAAATCCTTCTTGTGGAAGGAATCGACCGCCAGCGCCAGGCGCGAGAAACGCTCGACGTCGGGCACTTCCTTGAGCTTGTCGGCATAGACCAGCGATTCGTCGAAGCGGCCTTGCGCGATCAGCGACAGCATCAGGCTCTGCTGCAGCGCTGTGTCGCTTGGATTGAAGGCTAGGGCCTGCTTGTAGTAGGCGATGGCGCTGTCGAGGTCGTTGTCGCCTTCGGCGATCCGGGCCGCCAGATAGGCGCCAGAGAATGACGAGATCTTGACCGGCTCGGTGGATTGCTTGGCATAGGCCGGCAAAGCCGAGAGCGCCATGCCCGTCACAATTGCCAGCCTTGTCAGCCAGCGCGCACGTCCTTGCTGCATCGTATCCCTTTCAGCCACGCGCCGTCACCGCGTCAGCGGAATCGGCGTAGACTCGATCTTTCCAGGCAAAGCATGTCCTTTTTGGGGTCGCGCTTCAATCCGCCTGAAATTCACAATCGGGTCACCCGATTAACAAACCATGGCTAGAAAGGACAGTTTTCCGTCTCGGCGGACCGCTGCAGCCGGGTATCGCGATAATTGCCGGCCGCAACGGTGCTGCACAGCGCACTCCATTCGCAGCCTTCGCACGCCTTGCGCACGAGGCCGGTCGAAAACGCCTGCCGCATCCGTACCAGCGTGGCGGCGTCGAGATCGAGACGGGCGCCGGCGTGGATCGGCCGGGCCAGCAGATCCTCAACGTCCCGCGCGGCCAGTTGGTCGCGTGCGGACGCGCTGTCGCGCAGGCAGTGCGGCTCGGGCTCGTCGAGCAGCGGGGCGCAGATGTCGTCCGGTTCGGAGACGAGGAGGATGTCCTCGCCCCGGCTCAGACGCTCCGCGATCCCGTCATAGTTGGCGGTGAAGGCAGAGCTGTATCCTTTGCCCACATAGGTGAGCAGGCAAAGGAGATGGTGGGCGCGCAGTCTGATCGTCACGGATTGGGCTGATCGTCACGGATTGGCGGGCTTGGCCTTGCCGCGAAGCGCCATGAGCGTCGCGGCACCGAGCGCCGATTTGAGCAAGCCACCGACGATGAACGGCAGGAAGCCGAAGGTGATGGCCTGTTCGGCGCCGATCATGACAGCGAGCCATGCCGTTCCGAGCACCAGACATGCAAGGTTGCCGAGCAGCATGGCGGCGAAGGCGAGCACCACCCTGTTGCCGTTCCAGCCACGTTGCGCCAGCCAGCCGACAAGCGCGCCCACAACCGGGAAGGCAAAGAGATAACCACCCGTTGGCCCGACGAAATACGACGCGCCTGCTGCCCCTCCAGACAGAACCGGGAAGCCGACAGCGCCTTCGACCAGCCAGGCGGCAATGGTGACCGCACCGAGCCGCCAGCCGTAAAGCGCGCCGATAAGCGTCACGGCGAAGGTCTGCATAGTCACCGGCACGGGCACCATGGGCACTTCGATGTAGGAGGACATCGCCAGGAACAGCGTGCCGAGCACGACGGCCCCGACCTGCCAGGCGAGCGAGCGATCCTGGAGCCGGAGCGGGCTGAAGGACGGCTTGCGGGACGCGAATGCGATGTCTGTCATGAGAGTTCCTTCGACCAATTGAAATTATAGATAATTTCTGTTTTCGATCTATTATCGAATCCACATTTCTTCGGAGATAGCAAGCCTTGACTGCGCAAAGACCGTTCAGTGCTTTTGGTTTTGCGTGATTTCCGGACGGAAAACCGTTTGACAGGACTGGCTCTAACCGACGATGGCAAAGGCTTCGCGCGTCGCGCCGGAGGCCGTCCTGACCGGCTTGCGGCCAATCCATTGGACATGCCGTCCCAGCGTCGCGGCGGCGGATTCGGTGTTTCCCTGCCGCAAGGCGGCCAATATCGCCCTGTGGTCCTGATCGGTCCGCGTCTCCCACTCCGAGCGCCATGCCGCGAACAGGAAGCGGGCGCTGGCGGCGTGCAGGTCGTCGATGGTGGCGAGCAGGCGCGGCATGCCACATGGCGCCAGGATCAGCCGGTGAAAGGCGCGGTTGGCTTCTTCCCACGACCTGACGTCGCGGGATTTGTCGCCGGCCTTTGTGGCTTCCTCGGCGAGATCGAGAATGGCTGATGTCAAATGCGGCGCGGCATGGCGCAGCGCCAGCACTTCGAGGGCGGCCCGCATTTCGGCGACTTCCTTGACTTCGCCGAGATCGAAAGCCGCGACACGCACGCCGCGGCGCGGCTCGCTGACGGCCAGCCCTTGCGCCTCCAGGCGGCGGAAAGCCTCGCGCACCGGAACATGGCTGGTGTTGAATTCCTCGGCGATATGATCCTGCCGAAGCCTTGCCCCCGGCTCGATGGCGCCGGAGATGATGCGGTCCGCCAACGCCTTGCCGATGCGCACCGCGATGGTGTCGTCCGTGCCCTTTGCCATGTTTTATAGATAATTTGCAGTCGGGCAGTTTGTCGAGACGGCGGGAACGAATTCACAGATTTTCCCCTCCAGCATGAACCAGAGAGAATTCCCTGAAAGACAGCCGCTCAATTCACCCGGCTGATGCAGAAATCGATGACGTCGATCAGCGCCGACTTCTGCGGCGTCTCTTCCAGCGGCGCCAGGGCATCGCGGGCGATCTCGCCGAAATGGCGGGCGCGTCCGATCGTGTCGGCAATGGCGCCGTGGCGGGTCATCAGGCCGATCGCCTTTTCCAGGCCGGCGTCATCGACGACATTGTCCTCGATGGCGCGCTTCCAGAAGGTGCGTTCGGCCTTGCTGCCGCGCCGGTAGGCGAGGATGACCGGCAGGGTCACCTTGCCCTCGCGAAAATCGTCGCCGACATTCTTGCCGAGATCCTTGCTGGTGCCGCCATAATCGAGCGCATCGTCGATCAGCTGGAAGGCAAGACCGAGATTCATGCCATAGGAGCGCAGGGCCGCACGGTCGTTGCGGGTCGCCTGGGCGATGACGGGACCGACCTCGGCAGCGGCCGAAAACAGGGCCGCGGTCTTGGCCTTGATGACGGCGAAATGCTCATCCTCGGTGGTTTCGAGGTTCTTGGCGGCGGCAAGCTGCATGACCTCGCCCTCGGCGATGATCGAGGCCGCGCTGGACAGGATATCCAATGCCTCGAGCGAGCCGACATCGACCATCATGCGGAAGGCCTGGCCGAGCAGGAAATCGCCGACCAGCACGCTCGCCTGGTTGCCCCAGATCATGCGGGCCGTCTTCTTGCCGCGGCGCATGCCGCTCTCGTCGACAACGTCGTCGTGCAGAAGCGTCGCCGTATGCATGAACTCGACCGCGGTGGCGAGCTTGACGTGGCCCTCGCCGGAATAGCCGAACATCTGGGCGGCGGCGAGCGTCAGCATCGGCCTCAGCCGCTTGCCGCCGGACGAGATCAGATGGTTGGCGACCTCCGGGATCATCTCGACGTCGGAGCCGGCCTTGGACAGGATCAATTCGTTGACGCGGCCCATGTCGGCTGCCGTCAGGTCGATGAGATCCTTGATGGACGCGGGTTCCCGCTTCCCATTTTCGATGTTGAGAACGACACCCACGACAATCACTCCCGTCTTGGTATAACGCGTGCGACGGCACCCTTAGTCCCGAATGGACTCTAGGGCGGCGGATACGGCCACGGCAAGTGGCGAATTGGCGCGGCGTCCGTGACAGGCTGTCAACCGATGCCGATCGGGCCGACACCGGGGCGGGCCGAGACCGCGCCGGAGTGTGCCATGGAATCCGCGTGGCCGTTTACATCGGCGCCGCAAACTGAGAGTTTCGCCTGATGATAGAGCTGATCCGCACCAACGACGCCGTCATCATCTCCTTTGTCGAATCGCTGATGCGCGATGCCGGCATCGGCTGTTTCGTCGCCGACCAGAACATGAGCGTGCTCGATGGCTCGCTCGGCATCCTGCCGCGGCGCGTCATGGTCGACGCCGAAAAGGCCGACGCGGCACGGCGCATCCTGACCGATGCCGGCATCGCCAACGAGATACGCGGAAAATAATGTCGGCAGCCCCAGCCGCCCCTGCCCTTGACACCCTTGGCCCGGACACACCGGCCCATACGGTCGACGCCTTCCATCGCGGCCGGTTCTGGCTCGTGCAGCCCAAGCATGGCGGCCATCGCGCCGGCATGGATGCGATGATACTGGCGGCATCCGTACCATCCTCCTTTAGCGGTCGCCTCGCCGATTTCGGCGCTGGAGCGGGAGCTGCGGGCCTCGCCGTGCTGTCGCGCTGTCCGGGTGCAGCGGCCGTGCTTGTCGAGCGCGCGCCGGAAATGGCGGCCTTCGCGGCGGCCACCCTTGCCCATCCCGGCAATGCGCATCTCAGCGATCGTGCGTCGGTGCTTGTCGCCGATGTCACGATGTCGGGCCGGGCACGGGCGGCGTCCGGCCTCGCCGACAATGATTTCGACTTCGTCATCATGAACCCGCCTTTCAACGCCCCCCGGGACCGGGCGACGCCCGCCCCCCTGAGGAAGGAAGCCCATGTCATGGAGGACGGGCTATTCGAGAGCTGGATCAGAAGTGCGGCGGCCGTGGTCAGGCCGCGCGGCAGGCTTGCGGTCATTGCGCGGCCCGAGCAGCTCGGTGCCCTCCTCGATGCGATATCAGGCCGTTTCGGCGATGCCGAGATGCTGGCCGTCCATCCTCGCCCCGACGCGGCGGCGATCCGCATCGTCGTGCGGGCGACGCTCGGGGCGCGGGGAAAGCTTGCCATCCGCCCGCCGCTGATGCTTCACGCGCTATCGGGCAATGGTCCTGACGAGCGCAGCGAAATGATCACCAACGGTCTCGCCTCGCTGTTCGGAGATTGAGCTATTCCTGGCCACCACATTGCCGTTGGCCGGGGAATCCCTACATGCCTGCAACCCCTCGACCGGAGAGCCAACCCACGTGAAACGACTTTTCAACCGCCTGCTGCCGAAATCCTGGCGCTCCACCGTCGTCACCATTCCGGTCATCCGGCTGCACGGCACCATCATGGCCGGCGGCGGTCCGTTCCGGCCGAGCCTGTCGCTTGCCTCCACTGCCGGCCTGATCGAGAAGGCGTTCTCCTTCGAAGCGCCCGCTGTCGCCATCTCGATCAATTCGCCTGGCGGCTCACCGGTGCAGTCGCGGCTGATCTTCAAGCGCATCCGCGACCTGGCGACCGAAAAGAACAAAAAGGTGCTGGTCTTCGTCGAGGATGTGGCGGCTTCGGGCGGCTACATGATCGCGGTCGCCGGCGACGAAATCTTCGCCGATCCGTCCTCGATCGTCGGTTCCATCGGCGTGGTCTCGGCCTCGTTCGGCTTTCCGGAGCTGATGAAGAAGATCGGCGTCGAGCGCCGTGTCCACACCGCCGGCCAGAACAAGGCGGTGCTCGATCCGTTCAAGCCGGAGAAGAAGGAGGACGTCGAACGGCTGAAGGCACTGCAGCTCGAGGTGCACGAGACCTTCATCGATCTGGTCAAGGAGCGGCGAGGCACCAAGCTGAAGGACGATCCGGACCTGTTCACCGGCCTGTTCTGGACCGGCAAGAAGGGCCTGGAGCTTGGCCTCGTCGACGCGCTCAGCGACATGCGCACGGTGCTCAAGACCCGGTTCGGGGCGAAGACCCAGCTCAGGCTGATCACCGCGCCGCGCGGCTTCCTCGGCCGCTTCGGCCTGTTCGGCTCGAGCCAGGGCTTTTCCGCGCCCGATATCGCCGCCGCCGCTGCCAGCGGGGTGATCGATGCGGCGGAAGAGCGCGCGTTGTGGGCTCGGTTCGGGCTTTGAAAACCGCGTAAAACCGTCTAGCATAGGTGCCTTGAAGTCTCGTGCCTGTCGTTTTGCCAAAGCCGAACACATTTTTGGGCGACATGCATTAACCGACCCGACCGGCCGCCTTCGCCGGCCCAGCGTGGGAGGAGTTTTGACATGCCGCAGATCATTTTCTTCACCGTCGTTGGCGTCGCCGCCTATTTCGGCTACCGCACATTCGTGCGCGAAGCCGAGCGCGTGACGGCCAAGGTGCGGCGCACCGAAAAGCAGGCGGCCAACGGCGCGATGGGAACGCTGGTCAAGGATCCCAAGACCGGCGAATACCGGCTGGCCAAGGACTGAGGATCATCCCCCAAACGACTGACGCCGTGGACACCGACATCGGTTCGCGTACCTGGCATGCGCCCGCCAAGATCAACCTGGCGCTGCATGTCACGGGAAGGCGCGCCGACGGCTATCACCTGATCGAAAGCCTGGCGGTGTTCACGCGTTTTGGCGACCGGGTCGAGGTCGCGCTCGCCGACAGCGACGACTTCACCGTGTCCGGGCGCTATGCGCCGGAGGTCCCCCTCGACGCCGGCAATCTGGTGCTGAAGGCACGCGATGCGCTGCGAAGAGCGGCCGGACCGCACAAGAGCCCGCCAGTCGCCATCAAGCTTGAAAAGAACCTGCCTGTCGCCTCCGGTGTCGGCGGCGGATCCAGCGACGCGGCGGCGGTATTGCGCGGCCTGGTGCAGGCATGGGGTCTGGACATCGATGGTGCCGGGCTGGCGCGGATCGGGCTTTCGCTTGGCGCCGATGTGCCGATGTGCCTGGCGGCCAGGCCGCTGGTCGCGCGCGGCATCGGGGACGATCTGTCGATGGTGCCGGACGTCTCGGCGCTGGGGCTGGTGCTGGTCAACCCGGGCATGCCGGTCTCGACGGCCGAGGTGTTTTCGGCACTTTCCCGCCGCGACAACGAGCCGTTGCCGCCGCTGCCGCGCGGCATCGATTTTCACAGCCTGCGCAACTGGCTGGAACTCACCCGCAACGATCTCCAACCGGCGGCGCTGGCGATACAGCCCGCCATAGGCCGGGCGCTCTCATGGCTCGATAAGGCTGGATCGGGTTTTTCACGCATGTCCGGATCGGGCGCGACGTGCTTCGGCCTGTTCGAGACCGGCAATGTCGCCAAGCGCGCGGCGGCCGAGATCCGCGGGCGCCAGCCCGACTGGTTCGTCGCGGCGACGCGCAGCATCGCATCGGAGGGCGCAGATGGCCAGAACTGACGAAAGCCGGTCCTTCATTCCGGTGCGTGTCGCGGTGCTGACCGTTTCCGACACACGCAGCCTCGCCGACGACAAATCCGGACAGACGCTGGCCGACCGCATCACCGAGGCCGGCCACATCCTGGCCGCCCGCGATATCGTCACCGATGACCGCGACAAGATCCGCGACACGGTGCTTGGCTGGTCGAAGGACGCGGCGATCGACGTCGTCATCACCACCGGCGGCACCGGTTTCACCGGCCGCGACGTTACCCCGGAGGCGCTGGAACCGATCTTCGAAAAGCGCATGGACGGCTTTTCGGAAGTGTTCCACCGCATCTCCTACGACAAGATCGGCACCTCGACGATCCAGAGCCGGGCGACGGGCGGCGTCGTCAATGCCACTTTCGTCTTCGTGCTGCCGGGTTCGCCCGGCGCCTGCAAGGACGCCTGGGACGGCATCTTGAAGGCGCAGCTCGACTACCGGCATATGCCCTGCAACTTCGTCGAGATCATGCCGCGCCTGGACGAGCACCTGCGGCGCGGCAAATCGGCTCTGTAAAAGCCGAGGCAAGGCGCCGGTTTCACGTCGCGTTTGCCGGGCAAAATGCTGCCCTCGCCTTCGAAAGACCATTCCAAACGCGATGCCGGAGGAAGTACCTTTCGTAGCGGGGGCCCTTGCCGTTGACGATGAGGCGATGACTGTGCATGCCGGCGGATGCCATTGCGGCAACATACGCCTTCGATTTTCAACCGACCTCGACCCCTCGCAAATCGAAGTCCGCGCCTGCCAATGCGCGTTCTGCATCAAACATGGCTCGCGCGCCGTTGCCGATCCGCTCGGACAGTTGATCGTCTCGGTCGAGGACCACGCCCGTTTGCACAGATACCGGTTCGGATTGCGCACCGCCGACTACTTGATCTGCCGGGACTGCGGCGTCTATGTCGCGGCGGTCACCACCGATGGCGGGGATGCAAGGGCGATCGTCATCGTCAATGCCCTGGACGACCGGCTGCGGTTCAGCCGCGAGCCAGCCGCCATGGACTATGATGCCGAGAGCAGGCAAGAACGCATTGCCCGGCGACAGGCACGCTGGATGCCTGTGGAGATCCTGTCCGCTTTCAGCGGATGACCGGTTCGCCGTGAAACCGCCGGCGCGAAAGCGCAGATACGCCGAAGCCGACTTCCATCATCAGCCGCGGCGTGCGTGCCGGCACGGTGCCCATGTGGAAGCCGAGGCCAGCTTCGCCGGTCAGTGTCACCGGGCTCTGCTCGCCATAGGCGTCCAGTACCTCCTTGGCGGGATGGCCGACAGTAGGGCTAGCTGATGCTTGAGGGCGCGGCGATTATGGCTGCCCCTGACGTAGACAGCAGCTGCAAAAGAATCATTTGCGCGATTCCCGCTTCGCCGGCGCTATCCAGATCTCGGCGTCGAGCTTCTTTGTCGCCAGGCCGCGTGCAAGCGCCTCGGCACTGCCGGCGTGCTTCGACAAGGACGCTGCCTGCCGCTTGCTGATCACCAATCCGTCGGCCAGGGCACGGTTTCCCGAAAACACCCGCGCCAGGAACGGCACTCGGCTGCCGCGTGCACGCGAGAACCGCGCCGCCATGGTTTGCCTGGCCGTGTGGGCGACGACCGCTTCGGTCCAGCCCTCCACCAGCCTGGCGCCCGGTTCCAGCAGCAACAGCCAGTCGCCCTTGGCCTGCCTGATGCCGGCGGCGACACCGCCGCTCGCGACATAGTGGCAGCCGGCATGCTCGGCGACATGATGCGTCTGGTCGGTGGAGCCGATGTCGCAGACGACGACCTCGCGCACCACGCCCTCGACGGCGCCGCCAATCAGCGAGCCGAGCGTGCGGGCGAGAGCCTCCTCGTCATTGCGGGTTTCGATGAGAACACTGAGCATCATCAGCCGAATAGCGGAAAGGTGGACACGATGCCAGTTCTTGCAGCGCATCATAGAAAGTTCTTGCTTTGTTCTCATCAAGAGAATAGGAATAATTTCCATGAGCAGAGCGATTCGACACAACATGGACAGTCCCTGGGAGCGGGCGAAGATGGAGCCGATCATGCGCGCCGACATTGCAGCCTTCGGAGCAGGACGAGCCGAGATGGCCAATGCGATGATCGAGCAGAGCGGCATGCGCATCCGTCCGGACCGCAACCGTGGCCGGTCGGCGGGCATCAATCCGTCCGGCCGGTTCGAGCCGTTCACCCGGCATGTCTTCGATGATGGCTGGAGTTCGCTGGAGGAACTGCCGCCGTTCAAGACCGAGGTGCAGGTGGAAAAGCCGCGCACCATCATCACCCGCAACGAATCGCCAGACATCTCCTTCGACCGCTCGATCAACCCCTATCGCGGCTGCGAACACGGCTGCGTCTATTGCTTCGCGCGGCCGACGCATTCGTTCATGGGCCTGTCGCCGGGCCTGGATTTCGAATCCAAGCTATTCGCCAAGCCGGATGCGGCGCGGCTGCTCGACAAGGAACTGTCGAAGGACGGCTACCAGCCACGCACCATCGCCATCGGCACCAACACCGATCCCTACCAGCCGATCGAGAAGCAGTACCGGATCATGCGCGAGATCCTCGAAGTGCTGGAGGCGCGCGGCCATCCGGTCGGCATCGTCACCAAATCCGCTTTGGTGACGCGCGACATCGACATCCTGTCGCGCATGGCCGAGCGCGGGCTCGCCAAGGTGGCGCTGTCGGTGACGACGCTCGACCGTATGCTGGCGCGCACGATGGAGCCGCGCGCATCGACGCCGACCAAGCGGCTGGAGGCGATCAGGCAGCTTTCCGATGCCGGCATTCCGGCCTCGGTCATGGTGGCACCGATCATCCCTGGCCTGACCGACCAGGAGATGGAACGGATCCTCGATTCGGCGAGCGCTGCCGGCGCGCGCGAGGCGGGTTATGTCGTGCTGCGACTGCCGCTGGAGGTCAGCCCGATCTTCAAGGACTGGCTGCTGCGCCACTATCCCGACCGCTATCGCCACGTAATGTCGCTGATCCGCTCGATGCGCGACGGCAAGGACTACGATTCGGAATGGGGCAAGCGCATGAAGGGCGCCGGACCCTATGCCTGGCAGATCGGCCGGCGCTTCGAGATCACCGCCAAGCGGCTCGGCCTCAATGCCGAACGGCGCACGCTGAGAACCGACCAGTTCGTCGCCGCGGGAAAGGACCAGGAGCAGCTGATGCTGCTTTGATCTTCCTTTTCGCTTGTGAAATCCCGTCCGGCCTGCCCCGGCCAGCAGACGGTGCCCTCCCGGTCCGGCGCCCCACCCGACCCGGAGGGACTTGCGGAGAATCGGAACCGATGCGAACCTCGCCGCAACATGGCTCGCGCGCGTTCTGATTCTCCGCTTCTCTTCGAAATTGTCGAGAAACCCGATTTCTCCTTCGAGACGAAGGCGATGGCCGACGGCCTGTGGCCCGTGGCGGGGATGGATGAGGCTGGCCGTGGCCCGCTGGCCGGGCCGGTGGTCGCTGCGGCAGTGGTGCTCGACCCAGCCAACATCCCCGAGGGCCTCGACGATTCCAAACGGCTCAGCCATTTGCAGCGCGAGGCATTGTTCCTGCGCATTCTCGGCTCCGCGCAGGCGGTCTCGATGGCCTCGATCAGTGCCGAGGGCATCGACGGCAGCAATATCCTCAAGGCGAGCCTTGAGGCGATGCGACGCGCGCTGGTCGGGCTGTCGGTTCGGCCTAAGCTCGCGCTTGCCGACGGACGCGACGTGCCGCCGGGGTTGCCGTGCGAGGGCCGCGCGTTGATCAAGGGTGACCAGCGCTCGCAGTCGATCGCCGCTGCCTCCATCGTCGCCAAGGTCATGCGCGACCGCATGATGTGCGGTTGCGGCAGCCATAACGGCCGCTACGGATTCGAGGTGCACATGGGTTACGCCACGGCCCGGCACCGCACGGCCATCGAGGCGCACGGCCCGGTCGCGCGCCTGCATCGCGTGTCGTTTTCGCCGTTCAGGCTGGGCGGTGCCGAGGTGGTTGAAGAAGAGAGTTTCGACGGATTGGATTGAGCTTGAGCGTCTGATCTCCCCACTCGAGGGGGAGATGTCGCCGAAGGCGACAGAAGGGGTAGGTTCGACCGGGCGCGACGCCCCTTCATATGAAAGATCAGGCCGGCACATTACGTGAGGCGACCCCCTCTGGCCTGCCGGCCATCTCCCCCTCAAGGAGGGAGATTAGCGCTTCGCCGCCTTCGCCATCTGATGTCCGCACAACAAAAAAAGCCGCCAGGTTGCCCCGGCGGCTTTTTGATTTCCAACGCTGTCAGCTCAGTTGAGCTTTGCCTTCACGTCCGCGAGCGAAGCCTTGAACAGATCGGCCCCGGCCTTGACGTCGACCTTGGCGGCGAGCAGCGCGCGGGCGGCTTCGACGGCAATGTCGACGGCGCTGGCGCGAACTTCGCTGATGGCGTCACGCTCGGCCTGGCCGATCTTCTGCTCGGCCAGCGCGGTGCGCCTGGTAACATAGTCTTCGGTCTTCTTGTGCGCTTCGGCGGCGAGCAGATCGGCCTCGCGCTTGGCGGCCGCGACGATGTCGGCTGCCTCCTGCTCGGCTTCCTTGCGCTTGCGCTGATACTGGCCAAGCAGTTGCTGAGCCTCCTCGCGGAGCTTGCGTGCCTCGTCGAGCTCGCTGCTGATGCGCATGGCGCGGGCATCGAGCGCCTTGGCGATCAGGCCTGGCACCTTGATATAGACGGCGATGGCCAGGAAGATGACGAGGGCTATCGTTGCCCAGAGCGTCGCGAGAGATGTGGCGTCCATGATGCGCTCCTCACCGGGCCACGGATTTGACCGCGGCCGCGATCTCGGCCTTGCTGGCCTTGCCGCCGACCAGTGCCTCGACGATCGCCGAAGCGGTATCCTCGGCGATGCTGCCGACTTCCTTCATGGCGTTGGCCTTGATGGAAGAAATGCGCGCCTCGGCCTCGCCGAGCTTTTCATCGAGCGCGGCCTCGATCTTCTTGCGCGCGGTATCGGCTTCCGCCTTGGCCGCATCGGCGGCCTGCTGGCCGATCGAGTTGGCGTTCTTCTTGGCTTCCGCCAGTTCCTGCTCGTAAGCGGCAACGGCGGCGTCGGCCTCGCCCTTCAACTTGGCTGCCTGGTCGAGATCCTGGCTGATGCGGTCGTTGCGGACATCGATGATGCCGCCGACGCGCGGCACCACGACCCGCTTCAGGAAGAGGTAGAACAGCCCAAAAGTGATCGCCAGCCACAGAAGCTGCGACGGGAAGGTCGCAGGATCGAACGGCGGAAATGTGCCGTGCGCCTCCGCAGGCACGCTGGTGCCGGAATGCGTGTCGCCTTCCGTCGCAGCGTGGCTGGTATCGGCTGATGGCGCGGACTCTTGCGCGAAGGCAGATGTCACGAACATGGACTATCCCCAGATATCAGGCCCGCCGCTTGCGCGGCCGGCCTGTCCAATCTTCCCAGTGCTCTCAGCCGAACAGGGCCAAAAGCGCGATGAGAAGCGAGAAAATGCCCAGAGCTTCGGTGACGGCGAAGCCGAAGATCAGGCGGCCGAACTGGCCGTCGGCAGCCGACGGGTTGCGCAGCGCGCCCGAGAGGTAGCTGCCGAAGATGTTGCCCAGGCCAATGCCCGCGCCGCCCATGCCCAGGCAAGCGATGCCGGCGCCGATGTACTTTGCTGCTTCTGCGTCCATTTGTTCAACTCCTTTGGATCTGAAATTCCGTTGCGATTTCCATCCGGCGCCAATGTTGGAAACGTTGGGCCGGAAACTCTTGGGGCCTTAGTGCCCGGGATGCAGGGCGTCGTTGAGATACATACAGGTCAACACCGCGAAGACGTAGGCCTGCAGGAAGGCGACCAGCAATTCAAGCGCCGTCAGCGCCACCGCCATGGCCAGCGGCAGGACCGAGCCCGCGACACCGACCGCGCCGAGCGCGGAGAGGCTGACGACGAAGCCGGAGAACACCTTGAGCGTGATGTGGCCCGCCAACATGTTGGCGAACAGACGAACCGAGAGGCTGACCGGGCGCGATACGAAGGAAATGACTTCGATCAACACCACCAGCGGCAACAGGAACACCGGCACACCATGCGGCACGAACAGTTTCAGGAAACCGAGGCCATGCTTCATGAAGCCGTAGACCACCACGGTTCCGATCACCAATGCGGCGAGGCCGAAGGTGACGATGATGTGGCTGGTGACGGTGAAGAAATAGGGGAACAGGCCGAGCAGGTTGGCGACCAGAACGAACATGAACAGCGAGAACACGAAGGGGAAGAACTTCATGCCTTGCGTGCCGGCGGCGTCGCGCAACATATTGCCGACGAACTCATAGGCCATTTCGGAGATCGACTGCAGCCGGCCGGGAACCAGGCTGCGGCTCGACGTCGTCAGCAGCAGGAAGGCTGCGGCAACGACCACGGTCGCGACCATGAACAGTGCCGAATTCGTGAAAGACAGGTCGTAGCCGCCGATGTTAATCGGAACCAGCTTGATGATATGGAACTGGTGGATCGGATCGACCTTGTCAGCTGCCACGTTCTAACCCCGTCAATGCCGCGTACGGCCAAATTATCATTGCCGCGCGAGCGCGGCTATTTGCTGTCGTCGTGGTCAGGGCGCGATTTGTTGCCCTGTCCGAATTCTGCCACAACGCCCGCGGAACGCATGACATTGAGCACGCCGGCGCCAAACCCAAGCAGCAGGAAAACGATCAGACCCCACGGCGATGTCCCCGCCATACGGTCGATGATCCAGCCGATGCCGGCGCCCACCACCACGCCAGCGATGAATTCACTGGAGAGTTTGACCGCCTGGCCGTATCCGGCCGCACTGCCCGCTTTCGCGTCGTCTTTCCCCTCGAGCCGGTTCGGCAGCCTTGTCGCAAGCGATGCTTCAAGTTCACGCCGACGTCGCTCAAGATCGTCGTCACGGATGTCAGGTTCATGCTGCTTGCCGCGGCCGGTTTCTCCGGTTCCGTCTGGCCTGCTTTTCTCGGCCATCGCAACCCCCCTGCCCGGTCAGACCGTCACCGTCCGTCCGCTTGTAAAGTCGCCGGCAACATAGTTAGAGGGTTTGCGCCCGTCAAGCCACGGGCGGAAGTTCATTGCCATGTATTTTAGCCAATAAAATCAGTCGATTAGTGGGGTGCGACATCGTGCCCGCAGCAAGGATGGGGATGCATTGCGCGAATCCCCCCGACAATGGCTCCCTAGTCGATCGCACGGCCGCCCGAAAAAGACCGGCGACCGACGCCACTCAGCTCCAGCCGCCACTATAGGTGCGGTAGAAGATATGCAGGCCGATCTTGGTCATCTTCTGCATCGTGCGCGCCCAGCCCGGATGAACGTACTGGGCGTAGTAGTGGGTCGACGATCCGACCTCCGGGATGAATATCTTGCCGGCGGTGACGGCCATGGCGATATCCTGGGCAGTCTTGTAGGCGACAGGATCGTCGATGCGCTTCTTGCGGCCATCGCACGCGAAGGAGAACTGGCAACGGTTGAACCAGCTGTCGTTCTGGTAGACGACGCCGCAGATCGAATTGGGGTAGGCCGGGTTGCGGACGCGGTTGAGGATGACCTGGGCGACGGCAGCCTGGCCGCGCACGGATTCGCTCCTCGCCTCGAAGTAGATGCCGTTGGCCAGGCATTTCTGCTCCGGCTTGGAAAAGACGCTCTCAGGCAGCGGGTTCTGGATCCACGAGTGGTCACCCTTGACCATCGGTGGAATGAAGCGGCCGCTGTTGGGCTGTTCGTCCTGCAGCAGGGCTTCGAAGGGTGAAGCCTTGGCATAGTCCGGCTCGGATTGTGCATAGGCCGTCGCCAGCACATCCGGATGATCGTTGTTGACCAGGGCGGCAAGCATGGCCGGCACGCCGGGATCAGGCTTCTTGTCCTCACGCGCATGGAACGCCGCGGCGATCTGGATCTCCTTGCCTTTGATCTGCGGCTTGGCGAAGGCCATCTTCAGGTCGCTGTCCATGCTCGGCCGCATCAAGGACGAGGTCCGCTGGAAGATCGATCCGGCGTTGAAGTTCTTCGGCGGGGCAACGGGAGACATCTGGACGATACGGCCCTTCTTGTCGCCACGCACGACGCGATCCTCGTCGGGCGTGGCGCTGACCTTGCCGCCCTTGCCGCGAAACGACACATTGCCGACGCCGGCCAGATGAATACCGGATCCGGAGATCGAACCGGTGACGTCGGAATCGATGAACGGCATCTCGGCAGCGTGAACCGAGCCGGCGACGGATTTTTCGACGTAGGAATTCCAGCGCGCGGTGGGCGCTTCCAGGCCAGACACAAGGCTTGTCATGTCCTGGTAGGCGGCGACGGTCGGGAAGCCGATCCAGATGCCTAGACCGATGATGAACGGAGACACGAGGCTGCGTTTTTTCTCACCGGCGACGGCTGCCAGCCGCTTCAACAGACGTCGATGCACGGAACTCTCTCCAGGAACGCTACTGACCCCACTGGAGAGCAAAATGATGCATTAACCTTGATGGGACGTTAACGGGATCGATCGGGTTGTCCCAGTCTCCTCAGGGTCGTGGCGCCGAAGTCGGGCGGTTTTGCGGCAGGTGTTCCTCAGGCTTGCCGCAGGAAGATCGGCCAGGCGATCAGCGCGCAGATGGCGGCCGACAGCCAGACGCCGGACCAGGACCAGAGATGCAGCAGCCCGGGAATGGCCACCGGCACCAGGAAGAAGCCGACGAAAACAAATGTGTTGGCAAGGCTGAGCGCGGTTCCGACATGGCCGGCGCCGGCCAGCGTGGCAAGCTCGGTGTAGGCGACGCCATGCCAGGCCGAAACCGAGATGCCCGCGACAATCAGCACCAGGGGAAGGACAGCGATCAGGAAGGATTGGCCGCCAGGCATGGCGGGGCTGGCTAGGACCAGCACCCAGAGCACCAGGAAGGCAAGCGCGCTGAGCGCACTGCATGAGCGCAGAAACTGGCGGCGGTTGTCATGGCGGTCGGTGAAGCGGCCGCTCCAGACGCGCATGACCATGGCACCGGTCTGCACCGCGGCGAGGCTGGCGCTGATCGCTGCCGTTCCCAGCCTGGCGAAATCGTGCAGGAACACCGAGGCGAATGTGAGCACCGCCACCTGCGGGAAGCAGAGCAGGCCAATGGCGGTGGCGATCCGCCAGACCTCGATGTTGCGCAATGGCGCCGGTCCGGCCCCAGCCGATGAAGAGATGTGGCCCGCATCCATTGTCGGCGGCTCGTGCAGCCAGCGCCAGGCGAACAGGGCGGAGAGAGCGGACGCCGCCGCGAGCAGCCCGAACACCGCGGCAAAGCCGAACGCCAGGGCAAGCGAGGGCAGCACCAGTGCGCCGAGGCCGCCGCCAAGCGGCACGGCCGTCTGCCTTATGCTCATGGCAAAGCCGCGTTCGCTTTCCCGGAACCAGGCCATGATGGCGCGGCCGCTCGAACCGTTGACGCTGCCGCCGAGCAGTCCCGCGAAGAGCAGGCTCGCCGACAGGAGCGTGACATCGGGGATGCCAGCCCTGGTTGGCACGACGAGCATCGCCATGGCGAACAACCATGCCGCCGTCGCGCCGAGCCCGATCAGAAGCACGCGGCGATCGCCCCAGCGGTCGGTGAGCAGGCCCCATGGCAGCTCGCTGAGTGCAACGCCCAGCCCGAGAAGGCCGAGCGCCACGCCGAGTTGCGCATTGCTCAAGTGATAGCCCTGGCGAAGCACGACGGCTGTTGCAGGTATGCCGGAGAAGGTCGCCGAGAAACTGGCATTCGCGGCGACGCCGATGCCGAGAACCTTCCAGCGATGGCCAGGACCGAATACCCTCCCCGCGGGACCGGCGGCCCTGTCTTTAAGGATTTGTGCTGGCTGTTGATCGGCGCAGTCGACGATGGCGGACATGGTTCCATTCCCGTGGCGGCCAGCGCTGCCGGCCTTGACGGGTTCTATCTATCGCCATAAATCAGTCCTTAAAATCAGGAAGTTTTTGACACACGGTTCGAAAATTCGGGACAATCGCATGCGACGCGTGACATTCGACCTCGACGTTCTCCGCAGTTTCGTCACCGGCATGGAGCTGGGCAGTTTCGCCAAGGCGGCCGACCGGCTTGGCCGCTCGACCTCGGCGGTCAGCGCCCAGTTGAAGAAACTGGAAGAGCAGGCGGCGACGCCGATCTTCCGCAAGTCGGGACGCGGCCTCGCCTTGACGGAGGCCGGCGAGACCATGCTCGGCTATGCGCGCCGGCTGCTCGAATTGAATGACGAAGCGGCTGCGGCTATCCACGACGTCGAACTGGAAGGCTGGGTGCGGCTCGGCCTGCAGGAGGATTTCGGCGAGGCGGTGCTGCCCGAAGTGCTCGGCCGCTTCGCCCGCGCCCACCCCAAAGTGAAGATCGAAGCCAGGATCGCACGCAGCCACGAGCTCGCCGAGAGGATCATGTCCGGCAATCTGGACATCGCGCTGGCCTGGCACAGCGGTGAGACGCTGCCTTACAGCCAGCACGTCGCCGAGGTTCAAATGCGCTGGATCGGTCCGGCAAAGCGCATCGAGACCAGCCTGCGCGACGGCGAGCCGCTGCCGCTGGTGGCGCTCGAAGCACCCTGCCTGTTGCGCACGGTGGCGACCGAAACGCTCGACCGTGCCGGCCTGCCTTGGCGCATGGCCTTCTCCAGCCCGAGCCTTGGCGGCATCTGGGCGGCGGTCGCCGCGGGGCTGGGGCTGACGATCCGCACCGATATCGGCCTGCCGGCCAGCGTCAGCGCGATGACGCCGGAGATCGCCGGGCTGCCGTCGCTGCCCAAGATGGCGCTGTTGCTGCATCGCAGCGATGCCGAGCCCGAGCCGGTGGCGGCCCGTCTCGGCGATATCCTGCTGGAGGCGGCGCGGCAGGCGCTGCCTAAGGGCGTGCGGGGGACTGAGGGGCTAAGGGCCGTTGCTTAGACGCGATGGCCATCCGGCGTCGAGTTCCCGCACACCCCCAGCGCTAAAATGAGCAAACGCGCAGCATACCTGAACGAGGCTCAGCCGCGTTTCTTGGCCCGGCCGGCGAATGGATTGTCCGAGGTGCGCAGCGCGATGCGGATCGGCACGCCCGGCATGTCGAAGGCTTCGCGCAGGCTGTTGGAGAGATAGCGGACGTAGGATTGCGGCATCGCGTCCGGCCGCGAACACTGGACCACGAAGCCCGGCGGACGTGTCTTGGCCTGGGTGACATATTTGACCTTCAGCCGGCGTCCGGCGACGGCAGGCGGCGGATGATGCGCCAGAATGGCTTCGAGCCAACGGTTGAGCTTGCCGGTCGAAACACGGCTGTTCCACACCTTGTGCGTCTTCAGCACCGCATCCATCAGCTTGTCGAGGCCGCGCCCGGTCTCGGCCGAGACCGGCACGGCCTGGATGCCGCGCGCCTGCGGCAACAGCCGTTCGGTCTTCTCGCGCAGTTCCGCCAGGAGCTCCTGGGGATGATCGATCAGGTCCCATTTGTTGAAGGCGATCACCGGCGCTCTGCCCTCGCGGATGATCAGGTCGGCGATCTGCAGATCCTGCTTCTCGAAGGGAATGGTGGCGTCGAGCACGATGATGACGATCTCGGCGAAACGGATGGCGCGCAAGCCGTCCTGCACCGACATCACTTCCAGCTTCTCGTGAATCCTGGCCTTGCGGCGCATGCCGGCCGTGTCGAACAGCTTTATCCGGCGTCCGCGCCAATCCCAGTCGACCGAGATCGAATCACGGGTGATGCCGGCTTCCGGTCCGGTCAAAAGCCGCTCCTCGCCGATCAGCGCGTTGATCAGCGTCGACTTGCCGGCGTTCGGACGGCCGACGACGGCGATGCGCATCGGCTTGGTGTCGTCATAGGCAGGCTCGGCGTCCGGATCGGCGATGTCCTCGCCGATCAGCACCTCGCCGGTAGCGATCTCCTGGTCGTCTTCCTCGTCCTCGCCGAAAGCGCGCGCCTCGCCAAGTGCCGCGATCACCGCATCGCGCAGATCGGGCATGCCCTGGCCGTGTTCGGCCGAAACCGGGATCGGCTCGCCGAGACCCAGTTCCCAGGCCTCCAGCATGCCGCCCTGCGCACCCTTGGCCTCGGCCTTGTTGGCGACCAGCACGACCGGCTTGCCGGATTTTCGCACGATCTCGGCAAAAGTCCTGTCGTCGGGCAACAGGCCGGATTTGGCATCGATGGTGAAGAAGATCAGGTCGGCTTCGTGGATGGCGATCTCGGTCTGAGCGCGCATGCGGCCCGGCAATGTCGAGGCAGCCGCGTCCTCGAAGCCGGCGGTATCGATGACGTCGAAATGTAGGTCGTAGAGCTTGGCGGCATGGACGCGACGGTCACGGGTGACGCCCGGCGTGTCGTCGACAAGCGCCAGCTTCCTTCCCACCAGCCGATTGAAAAGGGTCGATTTGCCGACGTTAGGTCTGCCGATGATGGCGACTTTGAAGGTCATACGGTCCTACAATGATGCATGTCGTTGTCCCAAAACCGCTGCACACTTTTGGGCGACATGCATTTACGACGCATTGCCCGAACCACGGATCAGCTCGGACATCAGCGTTGCCCGCTCGCGGGTGTTGCGCGGAGCGCCGTCATCGGAGGCGATCTGGTCGAACAACTTCAGAGCGTCCTGCGTCTTGCCTTCCTTCCAGGCGGCAAGGCCGAGCGCCTCGCGCGCCGTGTGGCGCAGCGTGTTGGTGTCCGAGGTCAGCGCCTCGACGCGGCTGGACACGTCGGCGAAGGAGCCGTGGTCGACGAGCAGGAGCGCCGCCCTGAGCCGCGCCATGTCGCGAATGCCCTGGGGAATGGCGGTGTCGGCGGCGACCTCGTCGAAGTCCTTGACGGCGGCATCGACGTCGCCCTTGCTTGCCTTGACTGTCGCGGCGCGCATGCGGGCGAGCAGCGGATAGGCGCCGTAGCCGTCCTTCTCCAATTGATCGAGCGCGGCCAGCGCCTCGTCGTTCTTGCCGTCATTGGCAAGCTTGAGCGCCTGCGAGAAGGCGTCGCCGGAGCGGTTGGCGCGCGTCTCGTCCCAGTAGCGATAGCCGACGAATGCGGCGGTGCCGAGCACCACGAGGATCGCAGCGACGAGCAACGCCGGGCCGAAACGGTCCCACAGCTTCTGCGCCTGGTCGCGGCGCATCTCGTCGTTGACTTCACGGATAAAACTGTCGTCGGACATCAATCAAACCATTCCTGCCCCGGGGTCGGGGCGGTTCACGAGCCCCGCGTTTTAGCGAAATTTTGTCGGCATGGAAGGGGTTCAGCCGGAAAATCGCCTATTCCCCCCGGAGCAAACCGATGTTTGCCTGGGGCAAACGGATGTTTACCCCGGCAAAGCGACGTTTGCCCTGGGGGCAAACCGGCGAAAAGCCCAATCGCATCCGCGCCACATTTAGGCGATAGCCGGCTTGCTGACCCGCCCGGATCCCTGCCCATGTATCGCTCGTCCCGTATTGTTGCGTTCTCGCTTGCCTTGCTCGCCCCTGCCGGCGTCGCTTTGGCCGATCCGCCCGCGCCGCCGACGCCGGCAAAGCCGAAGCAGGTCGTCATCATCTCCTTCGACAGCGCCCGCGACATCTCGCAGTGGAAGCGCAGCCGGGCACTGGCACAGCGCACCGGCGCGCATTTCACCTATTTTCTCTCCTGCGTCTTCCTGCTGTCGCCGGAGACACGCAAGGAATACACCGCGCCGGGCAAGACACCGGGCAAATCCAACATCGGCTTTGCCGCTTCGAAACAGGAAGTGGCCGAGCGGCTCGAACAGATCGGCCTCGCCGCGCATGAGGGCCACGACATCGCCAGCCACGCTTGCGGCCATTTCGACGGCAAGGATTGGAGCAAAGCCGACTGGCTGAAGGAGTTCGGCTCGTTCGAGCACATTCTCGAGAACGCCTATGCGATCAACGGCATCACGCCCGAGCCCACGGGCTGGCGCGAGTTCGCGCGGCATGCGGCTGCCGGTTTCCGCGCGCCCTATCTGTCGACGAGCAAGGCGCTCTACGAGGCACTTCCCGCCGCCCGCTACCAGTTCGACGCCAGCGGCGTCTCGCAAGGCCCTGCCCTGCCGACGGCCAGCAACGGCATCATGCATTTTTCACTGCCGCAGATTCCGGAGGGACCGAAATCACGGCCGGTGATCGCCATGGATTACAATCTTTATGTCAGGCATTCTGGCGGCTTCGAGCGGCCAAGCAAGGCGGACGAGTTCGCCAACCGGACCTACGAAGCCTTTCGCGCCGCCTTCGATGCGCAATACCAGGGCAAGCGCATTCCGCTCGAACTCGGCTTCCACTTTACGCTGATGAATGAGGGCGCCTACTGGAACGCGCTGGAGCGCTTTGCCGGCGAGGTCTGCGTCAAAGCGGATGTCGAGTGCATCAGCTTTCGCGGCTATGTTTCGCGGCAACGCGACGGCGAGAGACAGGCGTCGGTTGGCGGCTGAGCCGCCAACCCGTTCGCCGAAATATCAGGCTGGATCACCTCCGTAGCCTTGACGCTCCATGAAGCGTCTGTCGATGGCCGGCAGCGGCTCACCGTGAATCCTCGCCTCAAAGGCGCGTAGACGCTTGTAGATTGAAAGTAGCTCAACGATCGTTGGCCAGGAATTTACCAGATACTGAAACGACGATCGAACTTGTTCAAAAGAATTTAGAATCTGATTCAGAGCACCGAGCTTGATCTTTCCGGCAACCATCGTCGGAACAAGAACGATATATGGAAAAATGTTATCGATCTGGAGGTAAAATATCCTCGCTACGTTGAAATAGACGTAGTGAAAATATAAGCGGAAATAATTTTTCCGGACATTACTAAATAGCTCCGCTACGGTAGGAGGCTGCGCGCGATTAGTGTCATCCTCACCATAGACTAGTTCCTTGCGGTAGGCGGCTTCGACCCGCTGATTACGAAACTCCAACCCGGGAAGCTTGATACCAACAAGCGCCAAGAACGTCGTTCCGAAGAGCGACCATAGAATTGCTACAACGACTAGTGAGTATGGCACGGCACCGACGATGGGCAACTCTGTTACGTCTCGAGAGAGATGCAGCAGCACAGGCAGAAACGCTATCAGTGTCATGACCGACCCGACCAAGCTTACGCCGAGATCTTCCATCGTGGTGGAGAAACGCATGGTATCTTCCTGCACGCGTTGCGACGCACCTTCGATCGGTCTCAATTTCTCCCAATTATCCATGTAATAATCGTTCATCGCAGTGCGCCAACGAAATATCCAATGGCTGACGAAAAACCTGTTAAGCACCCCGATAAAAACTGCTAGAAGTGCAATCCACATTATTGTCAATAACTGTCCGTAGAAATCCCACGGCGTTGTCGAAAATGGAGTACCCAATGCCTTCTGAATAAGATCATAGAATGGACCGTACCAGTCATTGAAAGCCACACTTACCTGAACTTGATAGTATATGACAAAAAGTATTAATGACGACCCGAGAATTGACCAATTCTGCCAAGGATGCGGCCGATACAAGGCCCAAAATATATAAAAAGTAAAGACAACAGCAGAAAAATACACATAGAACCACAGAAATGGCTTTGACCAAAAAAGTGCAACACCAACAATCTTATCGGTGCCATCACCCAACGGCGGTAATCCAAAAACGGCACCTAACTGTTCGCCCCCAAAAAACCAGAATAGAACGGCCGCAAGGCTCCAGACGGCGGCCGAAGTGAAGAACAGCTTCGGCTGCGGGAAGAAAGATACGAACACTGTGGCGAATTCCTCGATCTATGCGCAAATCAGCGGGTTTGAGCGGGCATAAGGTCACACATTAGGGGGAAAGAAAATGCCTGCCCGATGCCCGGCGCAGAGCAAGACCACAAATCATGGCGATTTTGGCGCAGCCGACCATGTGACGGCGCCGGAGACCAGCAGCATGGCCGCGGCAACGATCGAAGCGAGGAAGAAATTACCCGATGCCTGGGCCAGCAACCCGGCGGCGATCGGACCGATGATCTGGCCGAGACCGAAGGATGCCGTCATCAAGGCAAAGACACGCCGGGGCGCCCTCGGCGCCTGCTGGCGCGCGGCCTGCAGACCAAACGCCGTGATGGCGATGAAGGTGCCACCGAGCAGCAGACCGCCAAGCAGCGGTCCGGAATATCCGCCAAGTGCCACGCTGGCGATGACGCCTATCACTTCGATGAAGCATGCCAGCGCATAGGCGGCGTGAAGCCCGGTCCAGGCCGCGATCTTCTGCCAGAACCAGATCGAGGGAAAGCCGGCAAGGCCAGCGACCATCCACACCATGGCCTCGAAAACACGGCTGCCGCCGCCTTGCCGGACGATGGCGACCAGGAATGTCGCGGTCACCACATAGCCAAACCCGAACAGGCCGTAGGCGACTATGATCTTCATCAGCGATCGGTCTTTCGGCAGCGCCGGCTCGCGTGCGGCCTCGCCATCGGCGAGCGGGCCTTCGTCCGCCAACAGCGCGACGACCACGAAACCGCAGGCCGAAATTGCCGCCGACCACAACCAGCCAGCCGCCCAGCCGGCATGTTCGGCGACCAGCACCGCCATCATCGCCGCCGAGATCGCGATGCCCAAGCCA
Source organism: Mesorhizobium opportunistum WSM2075 (assembly GCF_000176035.2). Lineage (NCBI taxonomy): Bacteria > Pseudomonadati > Pseudomonadota > Alphaproteobacteria > Hyphomicrobiales > Phyllobacteriaceae > Mesorhizobium > Mesorhizobium opportunistum. Next base: position 5,814,245 of record NC_015675.1, read on the forward strand.
ACGCCGCCAAAATGCCACGCCTGCAGATCGCTGCGTCCCACCGCCGCGATGTGGCTGAAAACGATGCTGGCCATGAAGACCATGACGAAGGCGCTCGCCATGCCGGCCAGAAAGCGGACGGCGAGAAAGGCGGCCATGGCATCGGTCAGCCCCATCAGCGCGGCCAGAATGGTGCTGGCGCCGAGGCCGACCAGCATCAGCGGACGCTCGCGCCCATGCGCCCAACCGCCCGCCGCGGCAAGCGCGCCGAGGAGATAACCAAGATAGTTGGCCGAGGCGATCCAGCCGGCATTGGCCGGCGACAGATGCAGTTCTTCCATCATGCCGGGCAGGATCGGCGTGTAGACGAAACGGCCGATGCCCATGGCGACGGCCATGGCGATCATGCCGGCGAAGGCGTAGCGTAGCGCTGTCGAGTTGGCTGATGTCATTGCAGCGCACAATAAATGCAGGGATTGCTGAAACAATCCGCCATCCGTTGGGCCAGTGCGGCCGCGGAATGCCACGTCGTGGTCGACCTGTCCTGAAACCGGAACGTGCGGGCGCTTCCGCTCAGCAGCGCCCGCCGAAACTGGCGCGCAGTGAAGCGGTCTCATGCGCGGTCCGCCGTGCCGTCAGCCTGAACGGCACATCGCCGAGTTCGCGCTCCGACATGGTGTTCAGCACAGGATGCGAAAGCGGATCGGTCAGCCACCTCTGCGTGTCGCCCTCGCGGCCTGGTTCGTACGGCGAGGCCGCGGCGAACAAGACCTTCAGCGATGACAATATCCTTGGCATTTTCGGCTCCGCCGGTCTGTCTCCCGTCGATAAAATCCGCCGTTTCGATATGCCTTTCAATTGAGATTTCGGCCAGATCGGTTTAGAAAATCTCAAATGAGCGTGCTCAACCGCATCCACCTCAACGGCCTTCGCGCCGTCGAAACCGTCGCCCGTCTCGGATCGCTCGCAGCGGCGGCGAGCGAACTCAATGTTTCTGTCAGCGCCGTCAGCCAGCAGATAAGCCGCACCGAAAAGCAGCTCGGCCAGGCTCTATTCGAGCGCACGACGAGCGGCCTGGTGCTGACCGAATTCGGCACTGTGTTCGCGACCCGGCTCGGCGCGGGGTTTCGCGAGCTGGCCCAGGCGGTGGCGCTGGCCGATGAAGCGACACAATGCACATTGGTGGTTTCGGTGGCGCCGGCCTTCGCGTCGAAATGGCTGCTGCCCAGGCTGTCGCGTCATTTCGACCGGCATCCCAACGTGCTGCTGCGCATCGATGCCTCGGTACGGCTGGCCAATCTCGATCACTCCGACATCGATATCGCCATCCGGCTCGGCGACGGCAAATGGCCGGGCGGGCGGGCGGAACTGCTTTTGGCGCAGGAGGTCTTCCCGGTCTGCGCGCCTGACATCGCCCGCAAACTGAGATCGATCGAGGACCTTGCCCAGACCTGCGCCATCACTGACGAGCGGGCGATGATCAACTGGGAAAGCTGGTTCACCGCGGCCGGCGTCCAGCCCGTCACCTTCCAGAAGGGCGCGCGCTTCACCGATCCGATGCTGTGCCTGGAATCGGCCATTGCCGGCCATGGCGTGATGCTCGGCTGGCAGTTGCTGGCTGCCGATGCGCTGGCCGACGGGCGGCTGGTGGCGCCATTCGGAATCCGCGCCCAGAGCGGGCTCGGCTACTGGCTGGTGACTTCGGCGGAGAAGACCGAGAGCCGCAAGGTCCGCGACTTCAAGGCCTGGATCAAGGAGGAGATCGCGGCGACGATGGCGCAGTTCGGATCCGTGAAGACGGGCCACTCCGGCGCGATCGCGGTGGAAAGCACGGTGGCGCCGGTCTATGTAGGAACGGATATCCAATCAAGGCAGGCAGGATCATGACCACACATTCGCGCGGCGTTTCCGCATCGATCGACCCGGTGAAGCTCGACAGGCTGGCGGAAGTCGCCATCAAGGTCGGATTGCAACTGCAACCCGGGCAGGATCTGGTGCTGACCTCATCGATCGCGGCCCTGCCGCTGACCAGGCGCATCGTCGAGCATGCCTACAGGGCCGGCGCCGGACTGGTGACGCCAATCTTCAACGACGACGAGATGACCCTGGCGCGCTACCGCTTCGGCGCCGATGCCGGTTTCGACCGCGCTGCCGGCTGGCTCTATGAAGGCATGGCGAAGGCCTTTTCCAACAATGCGGCGCGGCTGGCCGTGCGTGGCGAGGATCCCTCGCTGTTGTCGGCGCAAGACCCGGCAAAAGTGGCGCGCGCCAACAAAGCAAACTCGATGGCCTACCAGCCGGCGCTGGAAAAGATCACCGGCTTCGACATCAACTGGAATATCGTTGCCTATCCGGACCTCGCCTGGGCAAAGCAGGTGTTTCCGGACGACGCCGACGATGTCGCGGTGGCCAAGCTCGCCGACGCCATATTCGCCGCCTCGCGGGTAGACGTGGAGGATCCGATCGGCAACTGGAAGGCGCACAATGCAGCGCTGCGCGGCCGGACCGAATGGCTCAACGGCCACAATTTTCACGCGCTGCATTTCACGGGACCGGGCACCGACCTCACTGTCGGGCTGGCGGACGGCCACGAATGGATGGGCGGCGCCTCGACCGCCAAGAATGGCATCACCTGCAATCCCAACATCCCGACCGAGGAGGTCTTCACCACGCCGCATGCGCGGCGCGTCGAGGGTCATGTCTCGTCGACCAAGCCGCTGTCCTACCAGGGCACGCTGATCGACGATATCTCGGTGCGGTTCGAAGAGGGTCGGATCGTCGAGGCAAAGGCATCGAAGGGCGAGAACGTGCTGAAGAAGGTGCTCGACACCGACGAAGGCGCGCGGCGCCTCGGCGAAGTGGCGCTTGTGCCGCATTCATCGCCGATCTCGGCCAGCGGCCTGTTGTTCTTCAACACGCTGTTCGACGAGAACGCCGCCTGCCACATCGCGCTCGGCCAGTGCTATTCCAAGTGCTTCGTCGACGGCGCATCGCTCAGCCAGGACGAGATTGCAGCGCGCGGCGGCAACAAGAGCTTCATCCACATCGACTGGATGATCGGTTCGGACAAGATCGACATCGACGGCGTCCATAAGGACGGCGCCCGCGTGCCGGTGATGCGCAAGGGCGAGTGGGCCTGACGGCACGGAGGGTCGGATGGCTTTCGACCTGGAAGTCAAGCGGATCTATGAACCACCCGCTTCCGATGACGGGCAGCGGGTTCTCGTCGACCGGGTATGGCCGCGCGGCGTCAGCAAGAAGGACGCAGCGCTGACGCAGTGGCTGAAGGACATCGCGCCGAGCGACGAGTTGCGCAAATGGTTCGGCCATGAGCCGGCTCGCTGGGCCGAGTTTCAGAAGCGATATCGCGCCGAGCTGGACGGCAATGACGAGGCGGTGACGCAACTGCGCGGACTGCTCCGCCAGGGTAAGGTAACGCTGCTCTACGGCGCGCATGATGAGGCGCATAACAATGCCGTGGCGCTGGCGGGGTATTTGCGCGCGGGTTGAGGCTTCGTTTCGCAGCGTTGGCGATTGGCGAAAGCCGAGGCGACATCTGATCTCCCTCCTTGCGGGGGAGATGCCCGGCAGGGCAGAGGGGGGTGCTGTCCCTCCAGCCTATCAATCAATCGCAGCGACTTGAGATAGGCTTTCGCAAGAACGAAATTCGTTGGGGCTGGCAATCCTTCACACCCCCCTCTGGCCTGCCGGCCATCTCCCCCGCAAGGGGGGGAGATTGGCAGCGTTGCCGTCTCGCTGCTTACTTCACCGCCTGCTCATAAACATCAGCCTTGAACCCGACCAGAATCCGATCCCCCACCTCCAGCACCGGCCGCTTGATCATCGTTGGCTTGGCCAGCATCAGCGCCTTGGCCTTCTTCTCGTCAAGGTCCTGCTTGTCCTTGTCCGGCAGTTCGCGAAACGTAGTGCTGCCCTTGTTGAGCAGCTTTTCCCAGCCGACCTTGCCGACCCAGCCGTTCAGCTTGCCGGCCTCGATCCCTTCGGCCCGGTAGTCGTGGAACCGGTACGGCACGTCATGGCCCTCCAGCCAGACGCGCGCCTTCTTGATCGTGTCGCAGTTTGTGATGCCGTACATGGTGATCGTCACAGCGCGCTTCCCTTGGGCTGACCGTCGAATCCGTCCCGCGGCGCATGCAGTCACCCGACGGCAAAGAAGTCAAAGACCGCCATTGCTGTGATCTCGACGACGCCTGGTGTGGACGGATGCGCATGGCGGCCAGGGCATTGTCCCGGCCGCCATATTTGTCTTAACCCCGCACCGAGAGCGGGCTCCCGGAAGCCGTTTCGGCCTCAGTAGTAAAAGCGCTCTTCGGTGATCTTGCCGTTCTTGACCGTGTACAGGCCAACCTCATCCATGGTGACACGCTCGCCGGTGGCCTTGGGCGTTATGTCGAACTTGAAGCGCACCGCGAACTGGTCGCCGTTGACATAGGGGCCCTCGACCAAACCGCCATGCACTTCGTTGTTCTCCTGCCACCACTGGCCCTTCTGCTTGAGGGCAGCCTTGCCGCGGCTGACGGCCATCGGCCCGTCCATGGCTTCATAGCTGACGATATCGTCGGCATTGTACTTTTCGGCAGCACCCTCATTGTCACCCTGCTTGAGGCGTTCGGTGAAATCCTTGGCAATTTCCGTGATGGTCATGTGTGTTCCTCCTGTTCGACGCGATGAATGCAAGTAGGGGACAGCTTGCCCGCCTGCCACTGTCGAGCCGATCGATAGCTGACACTTCATGTCAGGACGGATCAGGTGCCGACTACGATGCCTCCATCAAGGGCCAACGGTCCAGGAAGAGATATTTCGTCAGACCGCGCAGGCTGTGAACAAGGATGAAGTCATTGGCAACGAACGTGATCGGTTCGATGGGCTGCCGAGGGACAAACTTTTGATCGTAGGCGAGTGTCAGATGCGGAACGAAATGATCCGGCGCCTTGAGCCCGTTCTTCAGCATCTCGACCCCAAGCAATTTGTGGAGTTCGAAAACTGGTCCATCATCGGCCAGAAGCACAAACGGGTGGCGAGGCGGCCTGCCCCGGGTCGCCGGGCGACCCGGAAAACTGCCGACATGGCCAAACGTGACCTCAAAGGCGGGCATTTGGACATGCCGGCCCGATCGAGACGCTGCAAAGACGACCTTGGACCGCAGCCGTCTGTAGTCGCCGGCATGCCGCAAGCTCAGGTGAAACCGCTCAACCGATAACCGCTTCCCAACAATTCCATGCCGATGACAAAGCTGGTTCTGCAAATCGGCGAAGGGAGCATGGAACCGGGGCTGTAAGAATAACCCGAAGAAGGCACGATCCGGCCGTTTTGGCCGCCATGGCGGCTCGGGAATTCCGAAGTCGAATTCGCCTTGCAGATACATACGCATACGCCCGGCAAGGAACGCTCCTGTTTCGCTCTGTTCTGGAACAAAACAGGAACATTCCTTTCGAGTCAAGCGTCGATTGATCCAAATCCCGCGCTCCGCAATCCTGCCCTTGACCTCAAGAAAGATTAGCTTGGCAGCATGGGACAGCTGGCGCCACGGCGCAGGCTGACATGCGCCACGTCGCCTACGTTGAATTGAAAGCCATCGGCCCGGCGCGGTGCGTCGATCACCACGGGCATTCCCTCCCAAAGTTCGGCGTGCAAGCGCAGCGTGCGGCCGTGAAAGACGATGCTGTTGACGCGCGCCGGCGCCGTGCCCGGCGAGACTTCGGTCGTCGCCAGCAAATCCTCAGGACGCACGCCGATGGTACGCACGTCGCCTTCACCGGGTGACTGGCCGGTTTCAGAAATGGCTTCCAGCGCCAGTGTTCCGGCGGTGAAACGCAGGCGATCGCCGTCGTGGCCGATAAACCGCGACTGCAGGAGATTCATGGTGCCGATGAAGCTCGCCACGAACTTCGTGGCGGGCCGATCATAGAGTGTCGCCGGCGGCGCGATCTGCTCGATGCGGCCCTTGTTCATGACGACGATGCGATCGGAGATCGACAGCGCCTCGGTCTGGTCGTGGGTGACCATGACGAAGGTGGTGCCGAGCCGCGACTGCAGCCGCTTCAGTTCCACCTGCATCTGTTCGCGCAGATGCGCATCGAGCGCCGACAGCGGCTCGTCGAGCAGCAGCACGCGCGGCTCGCAGACGATGGCTCGGGCAAGTGCCACGCGCTGGCGCTGGCCGCCCGACAATTCCAAGACCCGGGCACGAAGCTTGTCGGCGAGACCGACCATGTCCAGGGCTTCGCCGACGCGTTTTGCCTGCTCGCTGCCGGAGAGCTTGCGCAGCGACAGGCCGAAGCCGACATTCTCGGCGACGTTCATATGCGGAAACAGCGCGTAGTCCTGGAACACGGTGTTGACCGGCCGGTCGAAGGGCCGAAGCGCCGTGATGTCGCGCCCGTCAAGCAGCACCTTGCCGCTCGACGGGCTTTCGAAGCCGGCGATGACGCGCAGGCTGGTGGTCTTGCCGCATCCCGATGGCCCGAGCAGCGTAATGAACTCGCCGCTGACGATGTCGAGATCGACGGCGTCGAGCCCGACGATGCCGCCGGGAAAGATCTTCGAGATCGCCTGCAGCCGCACAAGACGATCAGGCGCCATCGCGAACCTCGGACGGTTTCGTGGTGTTGACCCAGAGGATCTGGCACTGCTCGGCGCCGGGATTGCGGAAGGCATGCAAGAGCGTGCTCTTGAAGGCAAAGCTGTCGCCCTCCTTCAGCACGTATTTTGTCGAATCCACCACCAGTTCGACCTCGCCCGCCAGCACGTAGCCGAATTCATGGCCGGCATGCGCATAGGCTTCCGCCGTGCCGCCATTGGCCTCCACGGTCACCAGCATGCCGGTCAGCGTCGCGCCTGGCGGCGACAGCAGCGCCTTGGCGATGCCTTCGGATTTGACGGGAATCGCGCGGCGGCTGTTGGCGCGCACGCAATAGAGATCATTGACTGCGTCGTTGCCGTCGGCGATCAGCGCCGACGGCTCGATGTCGAGTGCTGCCGCAAGCGGCCAGATCACCTTGACACGCAGCGATGACATGCCTCGCTCGATCTGGCTCAGCGCACCGATCGACACTCCGGCTTTTGCCGCCAGTTCGGCCAGCGAAAGGCCGCGCTCCAGCCGCAGCGCCCGCACCCGCCGGCCAACGCGGACGTCTGCATCGTCCTTGGGTTTTTCCGCGGCGTCGTCAAGCATGTCCATGTATGGGTCCTCGTAGTCTTCTCAATCGACGTGGCGCAGCGCCGCTAGGCTCCCCCTTCTCCCCTTGTGGGTGAGAAGCGGTTCGCGCAGCGAACGAAAAGCCAATTGCTTGGCTTTTCGAGCTTCGAACGCCCTGAGCCTGCGAAGGGCCGGGCGTGGTAGCCGATCCACCCTGCTGGGTCCCCGCTGCTTCGCAGCGTCCCAGCGTTCGCCGGCCTTTCATCGTGCCACTGGCACGATGAATTCGCTTACGCGAACCGGCTGCTCACCCCACAAGGGGAGAAGGAAGAACCAGCCTCACCCGCCCGCCTTCACCTTTTCGAACATCTTGGCCATATCGTCATTCTGTTTCATCGGCCCGGTGAAGATCGTGCTTTTCAGCATCACTTCCGGATCGGACGGCAGCTGCAGCTTGTCCAGGTCTTCCTTCGGCACGCCGGCGAAAGCGGTCGAGAGCGAGCTGCCGTAGCCATAAGACTCGATCAGGTATTTGCCGGACTCGGCATCCAGCCGGCTGTTCATGAAATCGTAGGCGAGGTCGACATTCTTGGCGTCCTTGAGCATGACGAAGCCGCAGGCCCAGGTCAGCATGCCTTCCTTCGGTTTCATGAACTCGACCGGCACGCCCTGCTTCTTCAGCGAGGTGGCCGACGCATTCCAGGTCATGGCGGCGACCAGCTGGCCGCTGGCCAAGGCCTGTTCGACCGAGGTCATGTCGGTTGTGTAATTGGAGAGCAGCGGACGCTGCTCGCGCAGTTTCGCCGCCACCTTGTCCATTTGCTCCGGCGTCATGTCGAACGGATTGACGCCGGCCAGAAGCGCGGCAACGATCGGCGTGTCATGCACGGCGTCGATGGTCGCCATGCGGCCGGCATACTGCTTGTCCCACAGCAGGTTCCAGCTCGCTTCCGGGTTCTTCACCAGATCGGTGCGGTAGAGGATCGAGGTGTTGCCCCAGTCCCACGGCACCATCCAGACCTTGCCGTCGCCGGCCTGCAGATCGGGCAGGTTCTTGAATACCGGGAAGATCGAATCCCAGTTCTTGATGCGCTTGGTGTCGATCGGCTGCAGCAGGCCTTCCTTGTTCCAGCGCGCCACCTTGTCATAGCAGGGATGCGCGATATCGGGACGGAAGCCGGCCTTGACCTTGGTGAAGGCGTCATCGTCGTCACCGAATATGGAAGCCTCGACGCCATCGGGGTGCGCGGCGAGGAAACTCTTGTTGAAGTCGGGCAGTTCATAGCCCGACCAGGTGAAATATTGCAGCTTGTCGCCAGCGAAAGCGACGGTCGACGACAGCGCCAACGCCAAAGCGGCGAGGCCGGCCCGGGCCGTCTTTCCGGATATCAGGTCGCCGGATATCAGGTCGAATGCCATTGCAGTTCTCCTCTCTTGGTTTGTTTTGGTTGTGATGGATTCGCGGGTCGCGGCGCGGTCGCTGACAGGCCGCGATGGCGAAGGATCTCGGCAAGGCCGGCGATGACGAAGGACACCGCCAGAATCGATGTGCCCAGCGCCATGACCGTCGGCAGCGACTTCGGAAACCGCAGCTGGCTCCAGATGTAGAGCGGCAGCGTCGGCTCGGTGCCGGCAAGGAAGAAGACGACGATGAATTCGTCGAACGATATCAGGAAGGCCAGCATGAAGGCCGAAACGATGGCCGGCAGGCTGAGCGGCAGCATCACCCGCCGGAAGGTTGTCCAGTCGGACGCGCCGAGGTCGAGGGCGGCCTCGCGAATGGTCTTCGGGATGGCGGCGAAGCGGCTGCGCATGATCACCACGGTTGTCGGCAGCGCCACCAGTATGTGGCCGAGCACGATGGCGATGCGCGACGGTCCGAGGCCGATGAGGTTGATCAGGATCAGCAGCGATATGCCGACGATGACGCCCGGGATCAGGATCGGCAGCCGGGCGATGGCGCTGATGGTGGCGGCCAGCGGCGAGCGGCCATAGAGGTCCATGTAGGACACGGTGATGCCGCAAAGCGTGGCGCCCGTGGCGGCAATGATGCCGATGACGAGGCTGTTGACGAGCGCGCCGGACAGCGCCGAATTGCCGTACAAAGTCGCGTACCATTGCAAGGTGAAACCTTGCAGCGGAAACGCCGCCTGGATCGAGTCGTTGAAGGAAAACAGCGGGATCAGCAGCACCGGCAGATAGAGGAAAAACAGATAGGCGACGACGTAGACGCCAAGCCAGCGGCCGCCACCTTGCGTGCGCGCGCTCATGTGCGGCTGCCAAATCTGCGGTCGGTGAAGCGCGCGACCAGCACCACCGCCAGGATCACCAGCATGACGGCTACGGAGAGTGCTGCTCCAAACGGCCAGTCATTGGCCTTGCCGAACTCAGCCTGGATCAGCGTGCCGATCATCGTGGAGGCCGGGCCGCCGACGAGCGCCGGCGTGACATAGTCGCCGACGGTCGGCACGAAGACGACGAGCGCGGCGGCCAGCACGCCCGGCATAGAATTGGGCAGCACGACCCGGCGGAAGGAGGTGAACGGCCGCGCGCCGAGATCGGAAGCGGCCTCGATCAGCGATTTCGGGATAGTGTCCAGCGCGACATAGATCGGCAGGATGGCGAAGGGCGCATAGGCGTGGGCCAGCGTGACGACGACGGCGGCCGGCGTGTTGAGAAAGGCCAGCGTCGGCTCCGACCAGATGCCGGTTTCGATCAGCGCCGAGTTCAACACGCCATTGTAGGCGAGCACGATCTTCCAGGCGAAGACGCGCAGGAGATAGCTGGTCCAGAACGGCAGCGTCACCAGGAACAAGAGCAGACCGCGCCGCCGCCCGGCGTGGAAAGCGAGATAGTAGGCGACGGGATAGGCAGTGGCGACCGTGGCCAGCGTGACCAGAGCGGCAATCACCAGCGAGCGCAGCGTCACCGTCCAGTAGAGCGGATCGGAGACCACTGTGGCGAAGTTGGCGAGGCTGAAACCGCTGCCCAGCAGCGAGCCGTCATTGTTGCGGAAGGCGAGGAAAAGCACGAGGCCAAGCGCAAACAGGATCAGCAGGAAGGTGACGGCCGCGCCCGGCAGCAGCATGGCGAAGCTGAAGCCCGATGAAGACCGGGCCTTTGGCATCTGGTTTGCAACAAGGGCCGACATCGACCTGTCCGATTTTTGAAATTAGTTGAGAGTTTTTCATATTCATGAAACTGTCAAGTGAAATCCCCCGGCGGGAGCTTTGGCAGGGCTTCCGTTCTTCATGGCCGCGTGCATTTCACACTTTTGAACAAGCGCATCAGTTTTCACGGCATAGGAAGTGACCCTGGAGAGTTGAAACTCTCACAACCGAACGCGGCACCTTTGGATTGCCAATGACGGGATAGACCTTTGAGAGGAATCCGGTGAAAGTGCCGCGCCGATCCGGCCAAGCGCATTTTCGATCATTCGGAGGACCCAACGCCATGACCAACCTGACACATCTGCCGGCCGAAGGCCTGTTTGTCGGGCGCGCCGGCAGCCGAGATGCCTCGCATCCGATGGTGGTCACGGTGCGTGACGGCACCGTCTTCGACATCACGTCGAGCACGGCGCCGACCGTGCGCGATGTCTGCGAAATGGCCGATCCGGCAAAGCACGTGCGCTCGGCCAAGGGCAAGCCGATCGGCTCGCTCGACGACATCGCCGCCAATAGTTTCGAGACCGCGCGCGACCCGGCCAAGCCGTATTTGCTGTCTCCCGCCGACTTGCAGGCGGTGAAGGCGTCCGGCGTGACTTTTGTCGTCAGCCTGCTAGAACGGGTGATCGAGGAACAGGCGCGCGGCTCGGCGGAAAAGGCCGACGCCATCCGCGCCGACATTGCCGGGCTGATCGGCCACGACCTTTCGAAGCTCAAGCCTGGTTCGCCGGCAGCCATGGAGATCAAGGCCAAGCTGATCGCGCGCGGCGCCTGGTCGCAATATCTGGAAGTCGGCATCGGCCCCGATGCCGAGATCTTCACCAAGTGCCAGCCGATGGCCTCGGTCGGCTTCGGCGCCGATGTCGGCCTGCACCCCGTTTCGACCTGGAACAATCCGGAGCCGGAGATCGCCATGATCGCCGCCTCGAGCGGCAGGATCGTCGGCGCCACCATCGGCAACGACGTCAATCTGCGCGATGTCGAAGGGCGTTCGGCGCTGCTGCTCGGCAAGGCGAAGGACAACAACGCCTCCGCGTCGCTCGGCCCCTTCATCCGCCTGTTCGACGACACGTTCACGATCGCCGACGTGAAGAACGCGGTCGTGCGCCTGAAGGTCGAAGGCGAGGACGGGTTCTCGCTGGAGGGCGCGAGCTCGATGGCCGAGATCAGCCGCTCGCCGGAAGAACTGGTTGCCGCTGCCATGGGCCCGCACCACCAGTATCCGGACGGGCTGGCGCTTTACCTCGGAACCATGTTCGTGCCCTCGAAGGACCGCGGCGAAAAGGGCAAGGGTTTTACCCACAAGGTCGGCGACATCGTCACCATCTCGTCGGAGAAATTCGGCGCGCTGGTCAACCGGGTGCGGCTGTCGCCCGATTGCCCGCACTGGACCTACGGCGCCAGCCATTTGATGCGCGACCTCGCCAAGGCCGGCCTGATCTAGCGGTTTCTTCAAGTGGTTCGGTCCTGAAGGGCAGCTATCGCTTGTGGAGCATGCAGCGCCGATCGCACAACCCGCTCGGCTGAGCCTCGACGCCAATCATCCGGCTGCCCGGAAAACCGTCCCAACTGATGCAATCTGATGGGACCGCTGATGGCGCCGCGTCAGCCGACAACTACATCTGCAGATGGAGGCTTGCCATCCGTCGAAAAAGGGAATGCTCTGAGGCATCCGACCGGCGCTGGCAAAAGACGCAATCCGGCTGACGCCGGAACAAGGGACGGATCATCTTCAACCGGGAGGAAATCAAATGCTGACAAGACTGAGACTTGTGCTCTACGGACTGCTGGTCGCGCTGACGCTCGTTCCGGCGGCGGCGCAGGCCAAGACGTTCTACTGGATTTCACATGGCGGTCCGGCCGATCCGGTCTGGACCTACTTCCTGGCCGGCGCCAAGCAATGGGCCAAGGACACCGGCAATACCGTCAACACCTCGTTCCACAATGGTGACGTCGCCTCGCAGCAGGAAGCGGTTCGCGCCGCCCTCTCCGCCAAGGCCGACGGCATCGTCACCACCAGCCCCGACCCGGGCAGCCTTGTCGAGATCGTCAAGGAGGCCCGCGCGGCCAACGTCCCGATCATCAACTTCAACACGCCCGATCCCAAGGCCAATTTCAACGCCTATGTCGGCGGCGACAATGTCACCTTCGGCAAGCATTGGGCGCAGTATCTGGTCGACAAGGGCCTGGTGAAGAAGGGCGACTTCGTCTGGATGCCGGTCGAGATTCCCGGCGCCACCTATGGCGTCCAGGAAGAGGAAGGCATCAAGAGCGTCTTCGGACCGCTCGGCATCACCTATGAAGTGACCGAAGCGACGCTCGACCAGGCCGAGGTGATCAACCGCATGGTCGACTACCTCACCGCCCACAAGGGCAAGGTGAAGGCGATCATCGGCCTTGGCGATCTGGTCACCGGCTCGATCAAGCGGGTATTCGACCAGGTCGGGGTCAAGCCCGGCGAAATTCCGGTCGTCGGTTGGGGCAACTCGCTCGACACAACGCAGGAAGTGCTGAACGGCTATGTCAATGCCGGCCAGTGGCAGGACCCGCAGGCAACCAGCTATGTCGCGCTCTCGCTCGCCAATATGGCCGCGTCAGGCATTCCTCCGGGCTTCAACGTCATCACCGGCGCGCTCTATGAAAAGGACACCGCCGAGGTCTACGACAAGATCCTGTCGGGTAAATAAGATCCGAGACCGAGACGGTCGCGATCGCACCCGCGGTCGCGACTGTCTGTCCATTCGCCGAGCCTGGCTGGATTCCGGTGCAGCGCTCCGCCTCTCCAATCATGTCGCGGGTTATCAGTGGAAAATCATTCGCTCGTCCAACGCCTGATCGCGCGGCCGGAATTCGGTCCCTTCGTGCTCCTGGTCGTCGAAATCGGCGTTTTCTGGAGCTTCAATCACGACTTCCTGTCGCCGCAGAACATCTCCAATACGCTGGCATTCACGGTCGAGCTCGGCCTGATCGCGCTGGCGATGACATTGCTGATGACATCGGGCGAATTCGACCTGTCCGTCGGTTCCCTATTCGGTTTCTCGCCGGTGCTGATGTGGACGCTGTTCAATGCCGGCGTCACCTCGCTGGAGATGGGCTTCGTCGTCGCGCTGGTGGTCGCAGCCTTGATCGGACTGGTCAACGGCTGGTTCGTCACGCAGCTCAAGATCCCGTCCTTCCTGGTCACGCTCGGCATGTTGCTGGTGGTGCGCGGCAGCGCCCTTTTCATCACCGACGGCTTCCCACAGCGCACCTGGAGCGCCGAGGGCAGCTGGCTGGCGGAAGCGCTGGTCGGAGACTTCTTCATCGGGCCGTTCCGCATCTACATGTCGCTGTTCTGGTTCATCGCCGCGGCGATCGCGCTCGGCTACGTGCTGACGCAAAGCCGAACCGGAAACTGGATCCAGGCGGCGGGCGGCAATCCCAACGCGGCGCGCGCCCGCGGCGTCAACGTCAACCGCGTCAAGATCGGCCTGTTCGTGCTGTCATCGGTCATGGCCTCGCTTGCCGGCGTCATCTCCTCGCTGCGCACCTCCGCCGCCAACCCCAACAGCGGCACCGGTTACGAGCTCGAAGTCATCGCCATGGTGGTGATCGGCGGCACGGCGCTGACCGGCGGGCGCGGCACCATCATCGGCACCGTGCTCGGCATCCTGATCCTGCGCGTGATGCGCAACGGCATCGTGCTGATCGGCGTGCCCGGCCTTGCCTACAACATCTTCATCGGCGCGATCATCCTTGGCATGATGGCGCTTCATTCATGGCTGGAACGCCGGCACCAGGCAGGGACTTGAACCATGGCCGAGCCACTGATCCGCATGCAGAACATCCGCAAGTCCTATGGCCGCGTGCAGGCGCTCGAGGACGCCAACTTCCATGTCAACGAACGCGAGATCGTCGGCCTGCTCGGCGACAATGGTGCCGGCAAGTCGACGCTGATCAAGGTGCTCTCGGGTGCCGTGCCGCTGACCAGCGGCGACATCTTCATCCGCGGCAAGAAGGTCGCCCTGCGCAGCACAAGCGACGCCATCGCCCACGGCATCGAGACCATCTACCAGGACTCGGCGCTGGTCACGCAGCTGTCGATTGCGCGCAATCTGTTTCTTGGGCGCGAGCCGATCAAGCCGCCGCGCTTCCTCAACCGCATGGACCAGGAGGCGATGAACACTGTCGCCCGCGACCTGCTCAAGCAGGTCGGCATTTCGAAGAACATCCCGCCGACGACGCCGATCGGCTCGCTCTCCGGCGGCGAGCGCCAGGCAGTGGCGATCGCGCGCGCCATGCATTTCGACAGCGACCTCATCATCCTCGACGAACCGACCAACAATCTCGGCGTTGCCGAAACACAGGGCGTGCTGAGCTTCGTGCGCAGCGCGCGCGATTCCGGCCATTCCTGTATCTTCATTGCGCACAACATCCATCACGTCTTCCAGGTGGTCGACCGCATCGTCGTCATGCGCAGGGGCAAGGTGGTCGCCGACGACATCGACCCGAAGACGACAACCGTGGCGGAAGTCGAACGGATCATCACCGGCATGTCGGACAAGGAAATCCGCGACGCCGTCGCCGACGGCAAGCCGCCGCACTGAAGACGGGCGGAAGCCGTCTTGCCGAAGCAGCCGAATGGACATCGCGGTGATGGGTGGCGATCACCCACCACTCAGACCACATCGCCTGCCACATCATCGGTCTGGTGCGCCATGGCATCGGCGCATAGGGTTGCGGCATGAAGGCCACCGTCTCCGATATCGCCAGGACCTGCGGGCTCTCGACGGCAACGGTCGACAGGGTGCTCAACAATCGGCCGGGCGCCAGCGCCGCCAACCGGCAGCGCGTCATGGAGGCCGCCAAGCAGCTCGGCTATCTGCCGGTCGCCGACCAGGTGACGCTTCCCTCCAAGCCCGCAAACCTCGAATTCTTCCTGCCGATCGGCAGCAACGCCTTCATGCAGGATCTGGCAAGATACATCGAAGACTATGCGTCGCGCCTGCCGCTCGTCGCTTCCTGCCGGATCCACAATCTAGCCGGCATATCGCCGAACGCGCTGCAGACAGCCGTCGAGAACCTGTCGCTGCGGGCCAATGGCGTCGGTGTCATCGCCATCGACCATCCGCGAACCCGCAACATCCTGCGCGACATCGTCGACACCGGCATCCGCCTGGTGACGCTGGTGTCCGATATTCCGGCCGCTCCCCGCTCGGCCTATGTCGGCATCGACAACCGCATGGCGGGACGGACGGCGGCGCTTTTGATGGGACGTTTCCTCGGCGGCCGTGAGGGCCGCCTGGCGATGGTCGTCGGCTCGCGCTCCTATCGCGGCCATGAGGAACGCGAAATGGGCTTCCGTTCCGTGCTCGGCGAGGAGTTTCCCAACCTGACCATCAGCAGCGCTGTCGAGATCAATGACGAGCCCGATGTCAGCTATGCCGAGACGATGAAGGCGCTGCGCAACGAGCCGGAACTGCTCGGCATCTATTGTGTCGGGGCCGGACGCTCCGGCGTCGCGAAAGCCATCCGGGAAGCCAGGCCAAATCGCAAGCCGGTGTTCATCTGCCACGATCTGACCAAGGAAACACGCGGCTATCTCGTCGATGACCTCGCCGATGTCGTCATCGACCAGAACGCCAGGCTGATCGCCGAACAGTCGGTCATCCGCCTGCTTGGCTCGATTGCCTCATCGGCGCCTTATCTCACCCGGAAATTCATCGAACCGCGCCTGATCTTCAGGGAAAACGTTCCGGTTCAATAGGTTAGCGCGCCTGCGCAAGGCGGCTTTGTTCGGATTTGTAGGAGGATTGACGGGTGCTGCGGCAATTCTGCACACCTGCTATGCAACTTTTATGGTTGCCGAATCATTGGGCAACTCGTAGGTTCTGGTTGTCGGCCATCTACTCCTCCCAGATGCGATGCCGGCGCTGAGTGGGGTGCACCTCCTCCCGCACCACATTCGAAATCGAGCCCGCTGCCACCTCCTCCCGGCAGCGGGCTTTTTTCGTTCCGTTGGCAGGAATTGCAGTGCTGCCCGGCGCCAAAGGGCACCAGGCATCGCCTAGATCGCACGACAAGTTGAATGGAACGCGCGGCCGATCACTTCAGCTGGCGGCAGTGCCCCGGAAAGAAACAATCAGCCCCTCGGCCATGCGCACGAACTGCGCGCTTGGCCCTTCGGCGCCCACGGTCTGCACGCTGACACGCGCGCCCTCGAACAGCAGCGACAGCGTATCGGCGAGCAGTTCTACCTGACCGATGCCGGCATCCCGGCACAGCGCCACAAGACGTTCGCGCTGGGCTTCCTTGAGTTCCTTGATCACGCGTCGGGCCGGATGGTCGGGCTCGGTCAGCTCGGCCGCGGCATTGGCCATGTCGCAGCCGCGACCATCGGCATTGAGCATGGCGGCCGCCTTGCGAACCCAGGCGTGAAGCTGCGCGAGCTTGTCGCCCGGAAATTCGGCCTCGAAGGCTTCCCACATCGCGCCGGCCTTGGACGCATTGGCGCGCAGGCATTCGACGATCAGATCGTCCTTGGATTCGAAGTGACGATAAAGCGTCATCTTGTTCGTGCCGGCAGCTTCGGTGATGGCGTCGACGCCAACGCCTTTGATGCCGTGCTTGTGGAACATGTCACGCGCCGTCTCCAGGATCCGATCCCGGGGACGAGGGCGCTCCACGACGCCGTCTGTCATCATGATCTCCTTTCGTTTCCTAAAAACCCTCGGCCACCTCTTGACTAGGGTGTTACCGGTCTGTAACTATGCAAATGTTACTTACTGGTAACACCTATGTCGCCCGTCGTCAATAACAAGACCGTGAACTGGTCCTGCCAGATCGAGGGGTGGAAAAACTGCCAATCATGCGGCCTCGGCCGGTGAAGAGATGAAAAAACGGTTCGCGAGCATGGGCTGCGAATCGACAGACAAGGAGCCGGCCAATGCCACAGCGCCGCGATCTTACCATAGATGAGGCCGTCCGGGATCCGATGATCCGGCTGGTCATGAAAGCAGATGGGGTCGATCCCCGCGCCTTCGAGACAATGCTTCGCTCGCTCGCCAATGGGCAGCGTCGCAAGGTGCCGCTGCTGCGTTCGCTGGAAGCTTCCAGCGACGAGCGCGGCCAAAAACTGTCCAGGCTTGCCAGTGCCTTCGGCAGGGCAAGAGCAGCCGGCGAGGCATGTGTGTCGTGGTAAACTTTTTCATCCATCGTCCGATCTTCGCCTCGGCGATCGCCATCATCATGGTGCTCGCCGGGACGATTTGTTATTTTCTGCTGCCGGTCTCGCAGTTCCCCGACATCACACCGCCGCAGGTCGTGGTCAGCGCCCATTATCCGGGCGCCAGCGCGCAGGTCGTCGCCGATACGGTGACGACGCCGCTGGAACAGCAGATCAACGGCGTGCAAGGCATGACCTACATGTCGTCGACGAGCTCCAATGACGGCTCCTCGACCATCACCATCACCTTCGATGTCGGCTATTCCTTGAGCACGGCCGCCGTCGACGTCCAGAACCGCGTCTCGCAGGCGGCCTCGTCGCTGCCGGCGATCGTCAACCAGGGCGGCGTGACGATCAAGAAGCAGAACCCGAATTTCGTTCTGATCGTCAATCTCACCTCGCCCGACAGTTCCGTCGATCCGGTGGCGCTCTCGAACCTTGCCTATCTGCAGGTCGTCGATCCGCTGAAGCGGCTGCAAGGCGTCGGCGACGTACAGATCTTCGGCGAGCGGCGCTATTCGATGCGCGTCTGGCTCGACCCGGACAAGCTCGCCAATCTCGGCATCACCGCCGTCGACGTCCAGAATGCCATCGCGGAACAGAACGTCCAGGTGGCGGCCGGCAAGATCGGCCAGTCGCCGGCCCCGGCCGGCACCGCCTTCGAGATGCAGGTCAACGCCGTCGGCCGCTTGAGCGACCCGAAGGAATTCGGCGACATCGTCGTGCGCGCCAACACCGACAGCGGCTCGCTGGTGCGGCTGCGCGACGTTGCCCGCATCGAGCTCGGCGCGCTGCAATATTCATCGTCGGCCTTCTTCGGCAAGGATCCGACCGTGGTGCTCGCCGTCTACCAGATGCCGGGCTCCAACGCGCTCGATCTGCAGCAGCGCGTCAAGGACAAGATGCAGGAGCTGTCGGGCCGTTTCCCCAAGGGCGTTTCCTACGCCATGCACTACGACACGACGCGCTTCGTCTCGGCGTCGATGCATGACGTGCTGATCACGCTCGGCGAAGCCCTGGTGCTGGTCGTCGCCGTGGTGTTCGTCTTCCTGCAGAGCTGGCGCACGACCATCATTCCAACCATCGCCATCCCGGTTTCGCTGGTGGCGACGCTCGTGGTCATGGAGATGCTCGGCTTCTCGCTCAACATGCTCTCGCTCCTCGGCATGGTGCTGGCGATCGGACTTGTCGTCGACGATGCCATCGTGGTGGTCGAGAACGTCGAACGACAGCTCGAGGCTGGGCTGAAACCGCTGGCGGCGACCAAGGCCGCCATGGCCGAAGTCACCGGCCCGATCATCGCCACCACCGCCGTCCTGATGGCGGTGTTCGTGCCGGTCGCCTTCATTCCCGGCGTCTCGGGGCGGCTCTACAACCAGTTCGCGCTGACAGTGGCGATTTCGGTCGGCATCTCCGCCTTCAACTCGCTGACGCTCAGCCCGGCGCTCAGTGCCGCTTTCCTGCGCTATCGCCAGGGCACGCAGTTCGTGCTCTTCCGCTGGTTCAACAGTGGCTTCGACAAGCTGTCGCATGCCTACGCCCATGGCGTGCGCTTCCTCATCCGCCTGCGCTGGATCATGCTCGGCCTGTTCGCAGCCGGACTGGTCGCCACCTACTTCGTCTGGCAGAAACTGCCCTCGACCTTCCTTCCGGTCGAGGACCAGGGCTACTTCTTCGTCGTCATCCAGCTGCCCGACGGCGCCTCGCTGGAACGCACCGACGCGGTGGCCAAGAAGGCGCGCGACATCCTGCAGGCGACGCCCGGCGTCGACATCGTCGGTTCGATCAGCGGCCTGAACTTCCTGACCAGTGCTGCGCAGTCGAACTCGGCGGTCGAATTCGCCATCCTGAAACCCTGGGAGGAGCGCGGTCCCGACCAGAGCGCCTCCAAGCTCGTCGCCGACGTGCGCGGCAAGCTGATGCAGATTCCGGAGGCCTTTGCGCTGAGCTTCGATCCGCCTTCCATCCCTGGTATCGGCACCACGGGCGGCTTCGAATTCGTCGTCGAGGATCTCACCGGCCGTGGCAGCACAGCCCTCAACGATGCGACGCAAGCCGTGATCGCCGAGGCGCGCAAGCAGCCGGAAATCAATCCGCAGCAGCTGTTCTCGCCGTTCTCGACGTCGACGCCGCAGTTCAACTACGACCTCGACCGCTCCAAGGCGAAGCTGCTCGGCCTCAACCTGCCTGACGTGTTCAACACGCTGCAGATCTATCTCGGCTCGCTCTACGTGAACGACTTCAACCTGTTTGGCCGCACCTTCCGGGTGACCATCCAGGCCGACAAGGACGCACGCGCGGGTGCTGCCGACATTTCTCGGCTCTATGTGCGCAATGCTTCCGGCGGCATGGTGCCGCTCTCGACGCTGGGCAAGTTGGTGCCGTTCGTCGGACCGGAAACCGTGCCGCACTACAACAACAATGCATCGGCCTCGATCAACGGCGGTGCCGCACCGGGCTTCTCCTCGGGCCAGGCGGTCGCCGCCATGGAACGGGCTGCCGCAACGGCCCTGCCGAGGGATTTCGGTTTCGAATGGACCGGCATCACCTTCCAGGAACTCAAGGCAGGATCGATCGCATCGGTCGTCTTCGGCCTCGCCATCGTCTTCGTCTTCCTGATCCTGGCGGCGCAGTATGAGAGCTGGGCGATGCCGTTCATGGTGCTGCTGGCGGTACCGCTGGCCTTGTTCGGCGCCTTCGCGGCGCTCTCGGTGCGCGGCATGCAGATCGACGTCTATTCGCAGATCGGCTTCGTCATGCTGATCGGACTGGCGGCGAAGAATGCCATCCTGATCGTCGAGTTCGCCAGACGGCGGCGCGAGGAGGGCTTGAGCATCGTCGAGGCGGCGATGGAAGCCGCGCGTCTGCGGCTGCGGCCGATCCTGATGACGGCCTTCGCCTTCATCCTCGGCGTGCTGCCGCTGATGTTCGCGACCGGCGCCGGTGCATCGAGCCGCCAGTCGATCGGCACCACCGTGTTTGGCGGCATGGTCGCCGCGACCATCCTGTCGCTGGTGTTCGTGCCGGTCTTCTACGCGGTCATCGAGCAGCTGCGCGAACGCCGCGAAAGCGGCGAGCCGGCCTCACAACATTCTGAACCAACTGCCGAAACCGCCTTCCCTCCCCTGGCGGAAGCGGCCGAATAAGATTGGAGACTGATCATGCGTAAATGGAAAATCGCTTTGGGAACGGCTGTCGCGCTGGGCGCGATCTCGGTGGCGAGCGTTCACCTGCTCGACATGGGTAATTTGAGCCTCAATGCCGGCACGGCCGGAGCGGCGCCCGCCCCGGCGGCGTTCGTCATGCCGGTACCGGTGGCAAGCGTCGTCAAGAAGACGATCCCGATCTACCTCGACTATGCCGCGCGGATCGAACCGATCCGCAGCATCACGCTGCAGGCGCGCGTGCCTGGCTACCTGCAGGAACAGACAGCGCAAGACGGCGCCGATGTCCGGCAGGGCGACCTTCTCTACAAGATCTCGCCCGACGACTTCCAGGCCGCTCTCGACCAGGCGCAAGCCCAGGTCCAGCGCGACACGGCAACGCTCGACTATGCACGGTCCAATCTCGGACGTGGTAGCGAACTTGCCAAGAGTGGCTATCTGGCCAAGGACAGCTTCGACCAGCGCACCAGCACCTTGCGCGAGGCACAAGCATCGCTGGCGCTCAATCAGGCGGCAGTGCGCACGGCGGAACTCAACCTGAGCTACTCGCAAATCCATGCGCCGTTCAACGGGCGTCTGGGCCGCAACCAGGCCTCGGTCGGGACGCTGGTCAGCGTCGCCGGCACGGTGCTCAACACGCTGGTGCAGCTCGACCCGATCTACGTCACCTTCAATCCGAGCGAGACGGACCTGACCGAGATCGAACAGGCCCGCGCTGCCGGCCCGATCGAAGTCGAGGTGCTGCTTCCGGGTCAAACCGAGACCAGCCAGAAGGGCGAACTCACCTTCATCGACAACACGGTCGACCACTCGACCGGCACCATCACCGCGCGCGCCACGATCGGCAACGCCAAGTTCACGCTCATGCCCGGACAATATGTCCGGGTGCGGCTGCACATCAAGCAGCAGCCCGATGCGCTGATGGTGCCGCAGACGGCGCTGGGTTCGAGCCAGCTCGGCAAATATCTCTACGTCGTCGGCAAGGGCAACACGGTCGACCAGCGGCTGGTCTCGCTCGGGCCGACCAGCGGCGACCTGGTGGCCATCCTGAGCGGCGTCTCCGAAGGCGACCAGGTGATAACAGGCAATCTGCAGAAGATCGGACCTGGAATGCCGATCTCGCCACTGCCACAGAAACCGGCTACCTGACACCCCCGCAGGCCCGGTTTCCGCGCGGCGCCCTCGACCTTTTCTCAGGTCGCGGGCGCCGTTTTCACGAGCAGGCCGACAAGAGCGGCCACGTCGGCGCGATCGGCCTGGGCCGACGGCATGAAAGCGCAATAGGGGTGACCGGAGGCGCACCGAGACCGGCGACAGCGCGATCAGGCGGCCTGCGTCCAGATCGGTCTGCGCCATCCGCATCACGGATCGCGTTGCCCTAGCGAAAATGAAAAATCCGAAAATGGCGTCTTGTTAGATTGTCGACAATCTGATTGTCTTACCCTCTGTTCTCGCTGGAGGGCCGGATGGGGAAGACGGATTTCAGTCCGATTGCCGACACCACGCGCCGCGCCGAAATCGTGGCGCTGCTCAGGCGCGCGATCCTGACCGGCCAGTTGGCGCCCGGCCAGAAGCTCAACGAGCTCAGGATCTCCGAACAGATGCGGGTCAGCCGCGCGCCATTACGCGAGGCGATGCGCGAGCTGGTGCAGGAAGGCATCCTGACCAGCATTCCCTATGCCGGCACCTTCGTCATCGATGTCACCGCCAAGGACATCGACGACGCCTATTCGCTCAACAAGGTGCTGGACGAGTTCGCGATCGAACAGACATGGCCACAGCGCGACCAGCGTTTCTTCGACGAGCTCGACCGCCGCCATGAAGCGGTGAAGCAGGCGACACGCGACCTCGACACCACAAGGCAGATCGAAACGGCGCTGCAACTGCATGGCCTGATCTACGAGTGGGCCGACAATTCGGTGCTGCTGGAAACCTGGCAGCGGCTGATCAGCCGGTTGCAGATGTATTTCGCGCTGCATCAGCAGGCCCGCAAGGAGCCGGTGCCGGCCGAAGACGTCCATGAGATCTACGTGCAACTGATGAAGGGCCGCGACATGCGCGCTGCCCAGCGTCATGCCCGCGAACATATCAGCCTCGACTTCGAAGAGCTGCTCTCTTACGCGCGCGGCCTCGAACAGCGCCCGGGCGCCTGACCCAGACATCCCAGCCAACGGACAAATACGTGCAGATCCAAACCATCAGAGCCTATCACGTCGTGCAGCCCTTCGTGGACGGGCCCTACCGCATGTCCAAGGGACGTGAGGCCGACGCCTTCGACGCGGTGATTGTCGCCATCACCGCCGACAACGGACTGACCGGCTGGGGCGAGATGGCGCCGCTCGGCAATTTTTACTCGCCCGCGTTTCCGATGGGAGCGCGCGCGGGCGTGCCGGAAATCGCGCCGCACCTCATCGGCCACGACCCGCGCGGGCTGGCCAGCATCGGCCGGCTGATGGACACGGTGTTCAAGAGCCATCCCTACATCAAGTCGGCGCTCGACATGGCCTGCTGGGATCTCGCCGCGCGCGCCGCCGACGTGCCGCTGGTCACGCTGCTGGGCGGCAAGGAGAGCGACACCGCCGAGCTCTACAAGGTCGTCACCCATGGCAGCGTCGACGCCATGGCCGCACTGGCCAAGCGGATCGTCAAGGATGGCTTCCACCGGCTGCAGGTCAAGGTCGGCGGCAATGTCCATGACGATATCGAGCGCGTCACCGCGGTCGCCGCCTCGGTGCCGAAAGGCACGGTCATCTTCTGTGACGCCAATGCCGGCTGGACGCCGTACCAGGCGCGCCAGTTCGCCGATGCCACGCGCGCCATCGACTATACGTTCGAGCAGCCCTGCACGACGATCGACGAGAATATGTCGGTGCGCCGTATGCTCGACAAGCCGATGGTGCTCGACGAATCCGTCACCTCGCTCGAGGAAATGCTGGAGATCCATCGCCGGGGTGCGGCCGATGGGCTGACGCTGAAGATCTCGCGGCTCGGCGGCGTGACGAAGACGCGTCTGATCCGCGACGTTGCCGTCGACCTCGGCTTCATGATGACGGTCGAGGACACCGGCGGCGCCGAGATCGACACCGCCGCCATGGCGCACCTGTCGCTGTCGACGCCGGAAGAGCGCCGGCTGCACGCTATCGCCTTCCATGAGTGGGTGACGGTGCGCACGGCGTCGAACATGCCGCCGGTCACGGGCAGCCGCATGGGCATTCCGGACGGACCGGGCCTCGGCATCGATGTCGTTCCCGACCTGCTTGGCGCACCGTTCTTCGAGATCGGCCGCTGAGATGAAAATCCGCAGCATCAAGGCCACGCCGATCAATCTGCGCCTCGAAGCGCCCTATGGCTGGGTGTTCGGCGAGCTCGACGGATTTTCGCAGACCATCGTCGAAGTCGAAACCGAGGACGGGCTGATCGGCGTCGGCGAGGCGCCGACGCCGGCGGCCGCCGCCATCGTCAATGATATCCTGGCACAACGCCTGGTCGGCCGCGACGCCTTCGACATCGCCGGCGCCGAGCATGTCTGCCTTCCCTTCTGGACCGGCGTGCAGTCGATCAACGACCGCACCCGCATCATGGCGTTCGGCGCCATCGAGATGGCGTTCTGGGATCTGCGCGGTAAGGCGTGGAACCAGCCGCTCTACCAGTTGCTTGGCGGCGCCGTGCGCAAGGACATCCCGTTCACCGACTATTTTTCTCTGCGCGGCGACGGGCCGAAGGTGAAAGGCGAAACGACGCCGGAGGAAGTCGCCGACTATTGCGTCGAGTTGCACGAGACCTATGGAACGACTTTCTTCGAAGGCAAATTCTCGACGCAGGATCCGAAAATCTCGCTGAGAATGGTCGAGCTGATCCGCAGGAAGCTTGGCGACGACGCGATGATCCGCATCGATTCCAACCAGGCCTATTCGCTCAGCACCGCGCGGCGCCTGGCGCGACCGCTGGAGGATCTCGGCGTGCGCAACTGGGAAGATCCGGTGGCGACGATCGAGGAGATGCGGGAGCTGCGGCGCCATTGCTCGATCCCGTTCTCGACCCACAACATCGACATCGCGCGCGCCATGGACCTCAAGGTGCCTGACGCCTTCGTCGGCAACCCGACCGTGCATGGCGGCATCGGCCGCATGCTGCGCTTCGTCGGCGCCTGCGAGCACGCCGGCATCGACTTCTGGTGCTACAGCGGCGACAGCGGCATCGGCAGCGCCGCCTACCTGCATCTGTGCGCGGCGCTGGGCTGGATCCGGGAGCCGAACCAGTCGCTGTTTCGCATGCAGCCGACCGATATCACCGAGGAAGGGCCGTTTTCGCCGAGGAACAATGTCGTGCGCGTGCCGGAAGGCCCCGGTCTCGGCATCACCTTGTCGCGGGAAAACCTCGCGGCCTGCCATCGCGATTTCACCGAGAACGGCCCCTGCAACAAATATCACGACCCGGCTGCGCCCGGGACATACCGCCGTTTGCCGCTGAACTAGGAGAATGAGGACGAAAAGGAGGCGTGTTCAAGAACAACGGTTCGTCGCCGCGATCGTGTCGTGACGGCAAGACCGGACGGGTGGAAGCATTGCCTCAAGAAAATCTGACCCCTCCGCCGCGAGGATCGGATGGACCGGGGAAAACCGCGTGCTACAGTTCCGTCGACCGACAACATTGACGACCTGGACAGGAGAACTCCACGGAATTTCGTCAACTGGAAATGCATTCTTCAGCCATAAGAAACAGGGGAAAGGGTTAAACCCATGAGCAAGAACTACCGCATTCTCGACCTGATCCGGCGCAACCGCTCGCCGCTTGAAAATCACCTGATCGACGGTCTTGTCGACGGCCGCGTCAGCCGCCGCGACTTCATCCGCCATGGCAGCCTGCTCGGCCTGTCGCTGCCGCTTCTGGGCGGCATCACCACGGCAGCCGGCCTCAGTGGCATGCCGTCGCTCGCCCGCGCCCAGGGCGCTCCCGGCGCCACCATCCGCGTCGCCAGCAGCGTGCCGGCAGCGGCCATCGACCCGGTCACCATCGCCGACGCCGGCGGCCTGCTGATCATGCAGCAGGTTGCCGAATTCCTCTGCGTGGACGGCCCCGACCTCGTGCTCAAGCCGGCACTGGCCGAAAGCTGGAAGCCGAACGACAACGGCTCGGTGTGGACGTTCAAGCTGCGCAAGGGCGTAAAATTCCACTCAGGCGGCGAGATGAAGGCCGAGGACGTGGTGGCGAGCATCGACCGCCTCGCCGATCCGGCCAATTCGTCCAACGCGCTGTCGGTGTTCACCGGCATCCTGTCGAAGGGCGCCAGCAAGAAGGTCGACGACTACACGGTGGAATTCCACCTCGACGCGCCGAACGGCAACTTCCCCTACATGCTGTCGTCCGACAATTACAACGCCGTCATCATTCCGGCTGACTACAAGGGCGATTACGAGAAGAGCTTCGACGGCACCGGCCCATTCAAGGTCGAGAAATATACGCCGAAGGTCGGCGCGTCCTTTGTCCGCAACGACAATTACTGGGGCGAGAAGGCGCTGCCGGAGCGCACCGAATTCACCTTCTTCACCGACGTGCAGCCGATGATCCTGGCGCTGCAAGGCGGCCAGGTCGATATCATCAACCAGATGCCGGTGCTCGCCGGCGTCGCCCTGCTCAACGATCCGAACATCGACATCATCAGCCTGAAGTCTTCGGCTCATCAGCAACTGCATCTGCGCTGCGACGACGGCCCGCTGAAGGATGCCCGCGTGCGCCGCGCCATCGCCCTCAGCATGGATCGCGACAAGTTGGTCGCGGGTCTGATGAAGGGTCGCGCCGTGGCTGGCAATGACAGCCCGTTCGCATCGGTCTATCCGTCAACCGATACGAGCGTGCCGCAGCGCAAGCAGGACATCGCGCAGGCCAAGCAGCTGATGGAAGCCGCCGGTGCCAGCAAGGGCTTCAAGATCACGCTGACCACCGAGCGCTACCTCGAAATCCCCGAATATGCTCAGCTCATCCAGAACTGGGTCAAAGAGATCGGCATCGAGCTCGAGCTCAACATCCTCGACCAGAGCGGCTATTATGGCGACGCGGTGTTCGGCAAATCGAACTGGCTGGATTCGGTCATGGGGATCACCGATTACGGCCACCGCGGCGTGCCCAATGTCTATCTTGCCGCTCCGCTGAAGAGCGACGGCACCTGGAACGCGGCGCATTTCAAGAACAAGGACTACGACGCGCTGGCGACCAGCTATATCGCCGCGCTCGATCTGGAGGCGCAGAAGGCCGACGCCGGCAAGATCCAGAAGCTGCTGCTCGAGGAAACGCCGGTCATCTTCGGCTATTTCTACGACTACCTGACGGCGACGGCGAAGGGCGTGGCCGGCGTGCAGCCGACCGCCATGTCGCAGCTGTTCCTCGACAAGGCATCGAAAGCCTGACCAGCAAGGGAAAGCCAATCCTCTGACAGCCAGCTCCTGCAAGGGGGCTGGCTCCACAAGGAGTCATAGCCATTCTCTCCTTCTTTGCCCGGCGTGTCTCGCTGTCGCTGGTGACGCTGTTCCTGCTCAGCATCATGGTGTTCCTGGGTGGCCAGGTTCTGCCCGGCAATGTCGGACGCGCCATATTGGGGCCGTTCGCCGACCAGCGCGCGGTCGACGCGCTCAATCACACGCTTGGCGTCGATCGCCCGCTGCTCACCCAATATGCGACCTGGATCTGGAACTTTATCCGGGGCGACATGGGCACGTCCTACATATTCCGCTCGCCAGTGGCGCCGTTCGTGATCGATGCCTTGGGCAATTCGATGAAGCTGGCGGCGGTCGCCTTCGTGCTGGTGGTGCCGATCGGTATCCTGGGCGGGGTGGTGGCCGCGCTGAACCTCAACCGCCCGCTCGACCGCATCATCAGCCTGGGCGGCCTGTCGGTGACGGTGCTGCCGGAGTTCGTCACCGGCATCATCCTGATCCTGATCTTCGGTGTCTGGTTGCGCTGGCTGCCGATCTCGGCCGCATGGCCGAAGGACGCCGGCTTCTTCACCCAACTCTATTATCTGATCCTGCCTTCGCTGCCGCTGTTCCTGGTGCTGTTCGGCTATATCGCCCGCATGGCGCGCTCGGGCATGATCGAGGCGCTCGATTCCGACTATACGCGAACGGCGGTGCTCAAGGGCCTGCCCTGGCGCACGGTGATCTGGCGCCATGTGCTGCGCAATGCGCTGCTGCCGACCATCACCGTGATTGCAACGCAAACCGGCTACCTCATCGGCGGCCTGGTGGTGATCGAGACGCTGTTTCGCTACCAGGGCATCGGCTCGCTGATCTTCACCGCCGCGCGCGGCAAGGATTTCCCGATGCTGGAATCCGGCATCCTCACCATCGGCATCGTCTATGCGGTGGCCACATTGATCGCCGACTTCCTCTATTCCGTGCTCAATCCACGCATCCGGCTGGGGTCAGATCAATGAGCGTCGTCCAGACCACCTCACCCGCACAAGACGATACGCGCCGGCGCGGCGCGGTGGCGGAAGTCTTTTTCTCCCTGCTGCGCTCGCGGACGTTCCTCGTCGGCTTCGCCATCGTCATGTTCTGGGTCGCCTGCGCGCTGTTTGGCGAACATTTCGCACCCTACGATCCGCTTGCCGACGACATCATCAACGCGCTGGCGCCGCCTTCATCCGAACATTGGTTCGGCACCGACCAGATCGGCCGCGACGTCTTCTCGCGCGTCATCGTCGGCTCGCGCGACATCCTGACCGTCGCCCCGCTGGCCACCTTGCTGGCGACGATCGCCGGCACCGCGCTCGGCCTGCTCACCGGCTATTTCCGTGGGCTCGTCGACGATGTCGTCAGCCGCATCCTCGAAGCCTTCATGGCTATTCCCGTGGTCATCGTGGCGCTGCTCGCCATCGTGGCGCTCGGCACCTCCAAGACCACGGTCATCGTCGTCATTGGCCTCAGCTTCGCACCGATCATTGCCCGCACCGTGCGCTCGGCGGTGCTGGCGGAGCGCGAACTCGACTATGTCGCCGCAGCCCAACTCAGGCACGAGAGTGCGCTGCATACGATGTTCGTCGAGATCCTGCCCAACGTCATCCCGCCGATCCTGGTCGAGACCACCGTGCGGCTCGGCTATGCCATCTTCGCGGTCGCGACACTCTCCTTCATGGGTTTCGGCATCCAGCCCCCGTCGCCGGACTGGGGGCTGTCGATCTCCAGCAATTACGGCATGATCGGCGGCGGCTTCTGGTGGACGGTGCTGTTCGACGCGCTCGCCATCGCCTCGCTGGTGATCGGCGTCAATCTGGCGGCCGACGGCGTTCACGGAGCGCTCAATGATTGACCCCGCCACGGTCCAATACACAAAGGCGGAGAACGCCCTCGAACTGCACGACCTATCGGTCGCCTACCGGGTCGCCGGCCGCAACCGGGCGGTGCTGCGCAATCTCAGCCTCAACATCGGCCAGGGCGAGGCCTATGGGCTGGTCGGCGAATCCGGCTGCGGCAAATCCACCGTGGCGCTCACCGTCGTGCGCTATTTGCCAAGGAATGGTTCGATCACAGGCGGCGCGATTTCGCTCGACGGCCAGAATGTGATGAAGCTCGACGGCGAGGCCCTGCGGCGCGCTCGCGCCGAAAGCGTCTCGATGGTCTATCAGGATCCCGGCAAGGCGCTGAACCCCTCGATCCGCGTCGGCCGGCAATTGACCGAGATCTTCGAGCTTGGCGGCATCACGGGCCAGGCAGCCACCGATCGCGCCGTCGCCATGCTCAACCGGGTGCGCATCTCCGATCCGACGAGCGTCATGCAGCGTTACCCACACCAGCTGTCCGGCGGCATGCAGCAGCGCGTGGCGATCGCCATGGCGCTGGCCAACGACCCCTCGATGCTGATCCTCGATGAGCCGACCACCGGCCTCGATGCGACGGTCGAGGCCGAGGTGCTCGACCTGATCGCGCAGCTCCGGCAGGAGCTGTCGGCGTCGATCCTGTTCATCAGCCACAACCTCGCCGTCGTCTCCAACATGTGCGACCGTGTCGGCGTTCTCTATGCCGGCATGCTGGTGGAGGAAGGACCGACCGATGTTGTGTTCAACGATCCACGCCACCCCTATACGGTGGCGCTCTTGCGCTGCCTGCCGCGCGGCGGCCAACGCAAGGACCAGGGCCGGCTCGACACCATTCCGGGCTTCCTGCCGGGCATTGGCGCCGACATCAAGGGCTGCGCCTTCGCCGACCGCTGCGCGCTCGCGGACGACCGCTGCCGCACCGAATTGCCGCCGCTCTATGATCTGAGCGACGAGCGAGGCAAGCGGCTGTCGCGTTGCTTCCATCACGACAAGGCGCAATCGCTGCCGCGCGCCACGCCGAGCGATGTGGCGCCCGTGCCAAAGCCGGCGGCAGCACCCGTGCTGCGCGTCACGGGGCTGAACAAGACCTATGCCAGCCATGGCCATGCCTTGCGCGCCGTCAAGGACGTCTCGCTCGATCTTCGCCCGGGCGAAACGCTCGGATTGGTCGGGGAATCCGGCAGCGGCAAGACCACCTTCGCCAGGCTGCTGCTTGGCCTTGTGCCACCCGATGACGGCGGTACCATCGAGCTCGAGGGCAAGGTGCTGGCACCACGGCTGGAGAACCGCGGCGACGACCAGGTTAAGGCGATGCAGATCGTCTTCCAGAACCCGGATTCGGCACTCAATCGCTCGCATTCGATCCGCCACCTGATCGGCCGGGCGCTGAAGCGGCTGGCGGGCCTCTCCGGCAAGGCGCTGGAGGCCCGTCTCAACGACCTCATCCGTTCGGTGCGGCTGACCGAGCGGCATCTGGCGGTCAAGCCTCGCCAGCTTTCGGGCGGCCTGAAGCAGCGCGTCGCCATCGCGCGCGCCTTCGCCGGCGATCCACGCATCGTGGTGTGCGACGAGCCGACCTCGGCGCTCGACGTCTCGGTGCAGGCGGCCATCCTCAACCTGCTCGCCGACCTGCAATCGAAGGAAGACGTCAGCTACATCTTCATCTCGCACGACCTTGGCGTGGTGCGTTACCTCTCCGACAAGATCGCCGTCCTCTATCTCGGCCGCATCATGGAGCTCGGGCCATCGGAAGAAGTGTTCTCCGGGCCGCATCATCCCTATACCGAGGCGCTGCTGTCGGCGGTTCCAAGACTGGACCAGACGGAGACGGCACGCATTCGCCTCGACGGCGAAATCCCCAGCGCCACCAATCCGCCCTCAGGCTGCGTCTTCCACACGCGCTGCCCACGCAAGATCGGCCCGATCTGCGAGGAGCAGGAGCCGCCGCTCGCCGAAGCACAGCCCGGGCATTCCATCCGATGCCACATTCCCTATGCGGAGCTGGCGAGGCTGCAGAAGGCGCCGGTGACCGAGCCGGCATAGCAAGGCATCGCGCGGGTGATTGCCTGGCCGGTCACATCCGGCCGGCCATGCTGAAGGAGCGGTCGCCTTCCGAGAAACCCTGATCGCTGGTCCAGTCCTTGGCCAGCGAGCGCAGCCCGGTCAACGCGACATCCAGGACATCCGAGGAGACCGGGTTGGAGGGATAGGCAAGATAGATCGGCCGCTGGAACACCGGCGTGTTGTCGATGCGCCGCATCTCGCCACGTTCGATATGGCCGCTGACGGCACTGAGCGGGAGATAGGCGGCTGCTTGCCGCGACAGCACATGCTGCAGCCCGATGAAGACCAGCCCGGCCGAAATGGCGGGCTTGACCATGCCGGCGAAGGCGCGGTCGTGTTCGATGCGGAATTCCAAGCCCCAGTCCATCAGGATGTAGTTCTCGGTCCACGGCTTCGTCTGCGCGGCATGCTGGACCAGCACGACCTGATCGACGGCAAGCGTTTCATAGACGATGCCGGGATGCGGCCGGGGCAGATAGAGAATGCAGATGTCGAGCAGGCCTTCCGCCAGCTGGTCGATCGCCAGATCCGGGAAACTGCCTTCGAGCCGCAGCGCCACGTTCGGCCGCTTGGCGCGCATCCACTCGACCCATGGCGAGGTGATCGAATCCCACAAATAGGCGGGTGCGGTCAGCCGCAGCAATGTCTCATAACCATCGGGAACGGCGATGTCCTGCCGCGATTGCTCCCAGGTGCGGGTGATCGAGGAAGCATGCGGCAGGAACTGCCGGCCGGCGGGCGTCAGCGTGACGCCATCGCGATCGCGCACGAAAAGCCGGCGCCCCAACTGCTCCTCCAGCCCCCTGATCCGCGCGCTGACGGTCGACTGGGCGAGGTTCAGCCGATTGGCGGCGACGGTGAAGCTGCCATGTTCGGCAACCTCCAGGAAACTGCGCAGGTTTTCGGTATCCATGGCTTTGCTCCTGCATCGAAAATTT
This sequence comes from Mesorhizobium opportunistum WSM2075, assembly GCF_000176035.2. Lineage (NCBI taxonomy): Bacteria > Pseudomonadati > Pseudomonadota > Alphaproteobacteria > Hyphomicrobiales > Phyllobacteriaceae > Mesorhizobium > Mesorhizobium opportunistum. Next base: position 5,846,231 of record NC_015675.1, read on the forward strand.
CGATGGACCCCATCAAAAAATATCGCTTTCCGGCTGCGGTCAACAATGACCTAAATGGCCGATCCCCCAAGGGCAAGCGAGGAATGCAGCCATGCCGAAGCATTTCATGACGATCGACGCCGCTCGCAAAAACCTGACAGCAATCGAAAATTCCGCTGTTGACGAATTGCTGGCAGGCAGGCTGGACCGACGCGATTTCATGCACCATGGCAGCGTTCTCGGCCTCTCCCTGCCGTTCCTGGGCAGCCTCGTCGCCGCTGCCGGCCTCGGCACGCAGAAAGCCCGCGCCGAGGGCAAGCCGGGCGGCACGGTGCGCGCCGGCGTGGCCACGCCCGGCGGCGCCATCGATCCTGTCACCTACTATGACAGCGGCAGCTACCAGCTGGTTTTCCAGACCGCCGAATTTCTCTGCATCACGCAGCCGGATCTCACCCTGAAGCCGGTGCTGGCGGAAAGCTGGTCGCCGAACGAAGACGGCAGCGTGTGGACCTTCAAGCTGCGCAAGGGCGTGAAATTTCACAATGGCGAGGACTTCAAGGCCGACGACGTCGTCGCGACCTTCGACCGGCTGGCCGATCCCAATGGTGCCTCGAACGCGCTTTCGGTTTTCAAGGGCCTGCTGTCGAAGGGCGGCACGCAGAAGGTCGACGACCACACCGTCGCTTTCCATCTCGACGCGCCGAACGGCAGCTTTCCCTATTCGGTGTCGATCGACAATTACAACGCCGTCATCCTGCCGGCGAGCTACAAGGGCGACTACGAGAAGACCTTTGAAGGCACCGGCCCGTTCCGGATGGAGAGCTACACGCCGAAGGTCGGCGCGACCTTCGTGCGCAACCCCGATTATTGGGGCGAGAAGGCGCTGCCAGACCGGCTCGAGTTCAAATTCTACGGCGACGTGCAGCCGCGCATCCTGGCGCTTCAGGCCGGCGAGGTGGACATCCTCGACGCGGTGCCGCTCGATGTCAGCCAGGTCGTGCTGAACAGTCCCGACATCACCGTGCTGCGTGTCGCCTCGACCGCGCATCGCCAGCTCCACATGCGCTGCGACACCGGCCCGTTCACCGACAAGCGCGTGCGCCAGGCGCTGGCGCTCAGCATCGACCGTTCCAAGCTGGTCGACGGCCTGTGCCGCGGCATGGCGGCGACCGGCAATGACAGCCCGTTCGCGCCGGCCTTCCCCGCGACAGACAAATCTGTGCCGCAGCGTGTCCAGGACATCGCCAAGGCCAAGCAGCTCATGGAGGCGGCGGGTCTCGCTGGCGGTTTCGACGTCACGCTGACGACGCTGCGCTATTCCGACATTCCGGGCTACGCGCAGCTGTTCCAGAACTTCGCCAAGGAGATCGGCGCCCGCATCGCGCTCAACATCGAGGACCAGGACAAATATTACGGCAAGGCGGTGTTCGGCCAATCGGACTGGCTGGACAGCCCGCTGGGGATCACCGACTACGCACATCGCAGCGTGCCGAATGTGTTCCTCAAGAGCCCGCTGGTCAGCGACGGCCCGTGGAACGCGGCGCATTTCAAGAGCCCGGCCTATGACGGCATGATCACCAGTTACTTGAAGGCGCTGGACATCGGCGCACAGCGCGCGGCGGCATCCGACATCCAGAAGCTGCTGCTCGACGAGACGCCGGTCATCTTCAGCTACTTCCCCGACCTGCTGGTGCCGGTGCGCAAGAATGTCAGCGGCCTGCCGCCGATCGCCGCCGGGCTGCTGCTCGATCGAGTATCCATAGGCTGACGTCCGTGTCCAACCGCGCGGCCGCCAAGACAAGAAGACGGGAGACTACCATTCGCAAGCCTCATTTGCGCGGTCGCGGACCGCATTTCCCCTTGCTCGACACCATCGTGCAGTATGAGTTCGAGCCGGGCTACGTCGCCTTCACCATGCCGATGCAGAAGCGGCTGCGCGTGCAGGTCGGATCGATGATCGTCGCCGACACGACCAAGGCGCTGGTGCTCTACGAGAGCGACCATTTGCCGGTCTACTACTTCCCGCTGAGCGACGTGCGCGAGGAGTTCCTGCTGCCCAGCACGACGACGACCGAGAGCCCGTTCAAGGGTGTGGCGACGCACTATTCGCTCAATACCGGTATCACGCTGGTCGAGGATGCCGCCTGGCGCTACCTCGACCCGGTCAAGGGATCGCCGCTGCTGTCGGATTACATGTCCTTCTACTGGCCCAAGATGACGCATTGGTATGAGGAGGACGAAGAAATCTTCGTGCACGCCCGCGATCCGTTCCGCCGCGTCGACTGCCTGCCCTCCTCGCGACGGGTGCAGGTCATCCTCGACGGCGAACAGGTCGCCGATTCACGCCGTGGCGTGTTCCTGTTCGAGACCGGCCATCCGGTGCGCCACTACCTGCCGATCTCCGACACGCGGCTCGATATGTTCGCGCCCAGCCGCTACATCTCACGCTGCCCCTACAAGGGCCTCTCCAACTACTATCACGTGACGACCGGCAAGAAGCGGCACGAGAACATGGTCTGGTATTATCCGGAGCCGGTGCACGAGGCCGAGCGCATCAAGGGGCTGGTCTGCTTCCACCACGAACTGGTCGACAAGATCCTGGTCGACGGCGTCGAAATCCCGAAGGAGGCCACGGCTGCTTCGGACGGATATTTCTGAGCCTTGCGAACTGCAACCCGCTTGGGCCCACAGGACGCTTGATCGAAGCATGGTACAACGCATACCTTCCCTGAGCAGGGAGGGGTATGATGGATCTTTTCAAACTGGACGGCGATGTCGCACTGGTTACTGGCGCGGGCAGCGGCATAGGCCAGGCAATCGCGATCGGACTGGCCGAGGCCGGCGCCGACGTCGCCTGTTTCGGCCATGCGTCGAAGGGCGGGCTGGACGAAACAGCGCAGCGGATCACCGCACTTGGCCGCAGGGCGCTGGTATTGACCGGCACGGTGACATCGGAGAGCGACCTCGCAGCCGCGATCGATCGTGTCGAGGCTGAACTCGGTGCGCTGACGGTTGCGGTCAACAATGCCGGCATTGCCGGTTCCGAACCTGCCGAAACACTGTCGCTGGAGACGTGGCGGAAGGTGCACGAGGTCAATGTCGCCGGCGTGTTCCTGTCCTGCCAGGCCGAGGCGCGCAAGATGCTGACGCGGCGCAAGGGCTCGATCATCAACATCGCCTCGATGTCGGGCACCATCGTCAATCGCGGGCTGACGCAGGCGCATTACAATTCCTCGAAAGCCGCCGTCATCCACATGTCGAAGAGCCTCGCCATGGAGTGGGCTGATCGCGGCCTGCGCGTCAATGCCGTCAGCCCGGGCTACACGCTGACGCCCATGAACAAGCGGCCGGAGGTCGCTGAAGAGATCAAGATCTTCAAGCGGGACACGCCCATGGGTCGAATGGCGACACCAGAGGAAATGGTCGGGCCGACAGTGTTCCTGGCCAGTCGCGCATCGAGCTTCGTCACCGGCCTCGACCTGATCGTCGATGGCGGCTACGTCTGCTGGTAGGAATGCCCGGCGGTCAGGTCGGTCTTCGCCTGCAGTCTGAATTTATGCATCTCGCGAAGCCTTAGTCGTTGCGCGCGATGAACGTTGGTATATATAATTTCATCCTATGAAACGGCCGTGGCGAGAAGGGGCTTGCCGCGCCGACAGCCGAGATCATGGAACCTTGATGGCTTGCACCGTGCAGGGCGCCGCAGGAGTGGCAATTGATCCGCAGGTGATCGCTCCCGAAGCGATCCGTCGGCAGCCATGACGCTGACCCTCCCGGCATATTTCATCACCCCCAATTCAGCACAATCTCGCCTGCGCCGGCTTTGGCCGCGTCAGAGCGGCAACGGCCTTGCGCAACGACAGGTCTTTCCAACACAATCAGGGAAAGACCCAGAACGGCAGAAAAAGACGCAAGAAGGGAACGAACGATAACCGTCACAGCTTGAAGGAGAACAAGCATGTCACTTCGCAGTAGAATTTCGAAACTATCGCTGGGCGCCGTGGCGCTGGCGACGCTGAGCCTACTGACGCCTTCCGCCAAAGCCGCGGCACCGGAATCCAACGACCCGATCAAGATCGCGCTGTTCGACTGGACCAGCGTCAACCTCAACGCCAAGATCCTTGGCGGCATTCTCGAAAAGCTCGGCTACACCGTCGAATATCCGACGGCTGACTACCTCTCCAGCCTCACCACCGGTCTCACCAATGGCGACCTCGATGTCGGCCTGGAGTTCTGGGACACGACCGCCGGCGAGGCCATGAAGGCCTCCGATGCGACCGGCCAGACCGAACGGCTCGGCAAGCTCGGTCCGAAGGCCAAGGAAGAGTGGTGGTTCCCCGAATACATGAAGGAGAAATGCCCCGGCCTGCCCAACTGGGAAGCGCTGAAGGACCCGAAATGCGCCGAGGCCTTCTCGACGGCAGAGACCGCGCCGAAGGGCCGTTATCTCGGCGGCCCGGTGACTTGGGAAGGCTTTGACGACGAACGCGTCGAGGCGTTGAAGCTGCCCTTCACCGTCATCCACGCCGGCACCGATGCGGCGATGTTCGCGGAACTCGATTCAGCCTATCAGCGCAAGGCGCCGATCATGCTGTGGATATATTCACCACATTGGGCACCGGCCAAGTACAAGGGCGAGTGGGTGCAATTCCCCGAATACACGCCCGAATGCTACAACGACCCGAAATGGGGCGTGAACCCGGACGCCAAATATGACTGCGGCAAGCCGCATGGCGAGATCTGGAAATACTCCTGGTCCGGCATGAAGGACAAATGGCCGGTCGCCTACAAGGTGGCCAAGGCCTACACGGTCGACACCGACGAGCTCAACAAGATGAGCGGCGAGATCGACCTCGACGGCAAGACGCCGGAAGATGTCGCCGCCGCCTGGATCGCGGCCCATGAGTCAGATTGGAAAGCCTGGGCGCAGTGACCGTTCCGACTGGAAGGAGACCCGGCCGTCCGATCGGCCGGGCCTCCATGGTCGATGTTCCAGAAGGACGATTGGATGACGGATGGGACTGAACAGGGGGCGGTTCAACCGGGTACGGATGGCCGCCCGGTAAAACTTGCCTGTCGCAATGTCTGGAAACTGTTCGGGGCGAACGCGGCCAATTTCATCCGCGAGCGCGACGGCAAAGCCAGCATGGCCGACGTCACTGCCGCCGGCCTGGTCGGCGCGGTGCGCGCCGTCGATCTCGAGATCCGCCAAGGCGAGATCTTCATCATCATGGGCCTGTCCGGCTCCGGCAAGTCGACGCTGGTGCGCTGCATGTCGAGGCTGGTCGAGCCGACCCATGGCAAGGTCGAATTCGAGGGCAAGGACCTGCTCAAGATTTCCGACGCGGCCCTCATCGAGCTCAGGCGCCATCGCATGGGCATGGTGTTCCAGAATTTCGCGCTGCTGCCGCATCTCAACGTGCTCGACAACATCGCCTTTCCCTTGAGCATCCAGGGGCAGGATCGGGCGACGCGCGAGGCGCGGGCCCGAGAGGTGATCGAGCTCGTCGGTCTGCGCGGCCGCGAGCATTTCTATCCGCGCGAGCTTTCCGGCGGCCAGCAGCAGCGTGTCGGCATCGCCCGGAGTCTCGCGACAAAACCGGAAATCTGGTTCCTCGACGAGCCGTTCTCCGCACTCGATCCGCTGATCCGCCGCGAGATGCAGGATGAGCTGATGCGGCTGCAGACCATGCTGCATAAGACCATCGTCTTTATCACCCATGATTTCGATGAAGCCATCCGGCTGGCCGACCGCATTGCCATCATGAAGGACGGCGAGGTTATCCAGATCGGCACGCCGGAGGAGCTGGTGGTCAATCCGGCAACCGACTACGTCGCCGAGTTCACGCGCGACGTCGACCGTGCCAAGGTGATTTCGGCCCGCGGCCTGATGCGCGCCTGCGATGGATCGGAGCACGGCGGCACGGTTGCGCCGGAAGCCAAGATCGCCAGCTTCTCGGCCGACATCGTGTCCTCCGGCAAGCCGTTCGCGGTGGTCAACGGCACCGGCAAACCGATCGGCGAAGTGACGCCGCAAGCGGTGATCGAGCTGCTGGCCGGCATCGAGCGTTCCGGGGTCGGCGGATGACCGTCACGGCAAGCGCCAGCGAGGCAAGGCTGCCCGTTCAGCGGTGGCTGGCGATCTGGGCGCTCGCGCTGGCCGCCGTGCTGGTGCTGTTCCTGCTGCAGGACAACCTGCCCTGGGCTGTGAATTACCCGGCCAGCGCCATCGTGCCGGTCGCCGACTGGGTCAGCGCTCTGATGCGCTGGATCAAGTCGAACCTGTCGTGGCTGACCCGCTCGATCACCGCCGTGCTCGGCGTGCCGCTCGACTTCGCGCTCAATCTCCTCGCCAAGAGTTTCAAAATCGGCCATGGCGCGGACGTCTCTGTGCTGCCGCGGCTGTCCTGGATTGGCGTGTGTGCTGCCGCCTTCATCGCCGGGCATGCCGCCGGCGGCAGAAAACTCGGGCTGCTGGTCGGCGGCTGCTTTCTTTACATCGCGCTGTTCGGCCAATGGACCAGCGCCATGCTGACGCTGGCGCTGATCTCCATCGCCGTGCCGTTCTGCATCGTGACCGGGCTGTTCGCAGGCATCTGGGCGTGGCGCAAGCCATGGGCCGAGAGGCTCATCGTCTCCCCTGCCCTGGACCTGATGCAGACCATCCCGACCTTCGCCTACCTCATCCCGATGCTGCTACTGTTCGGCAACAGCCCGGTGTCCGCGATGATCGCCACCGCTATCTTCGCCACGCCGCCGATGGTGAGGGCGACGATGCTGGGCCTGTCGCGGGTGCCGTCCGAGATCGACGATTTCAGCGAGATGGCCGGCTGCACGGCGCGGCAGAAACTGTGGCGCGTGCTGTTGCCCTCGGCACGGCCGACGCTGATGGTCGGCGTCAATCAGGTGATCATGCTGGCGCTCAACATGGTGATCATCGCCTCGATGATCGGCGCCGGCGGCCTCGGCTACGACGTGCTCCTGGCGTTGCGCGCCCTGAAGGTCGGCGAGGCGATGGAAGCCGGCCTCGCGATCGTCGCACTGGCCATCGCGCTCGACCGGCTGAGCCAGGCCATCGCCCACAAGCAGGCAAAGGGCAATATCCATCAGCAGGCGGGCCCGAGCTTCTGGCGGCGCTATCCCAATCTGACCCTGGCCATCGCCATCCTTGCCGTCACCACGCTGATCGGCCTGTTCGTGCCGGCCTTCGCGGCGGTGCCGAAGGCGATCACCTTCACCACGGCGCCGTTGTGGAAGGCGGCGGTGAACTGGGTCACCATCAACTTCTTCGACACGATCGAAGCGTTTCGCGTGGCGCTGATCCTCAATGTGCTGAACCCGGTGCGCGCCTTCTGCGAAGGCTTTCCGTGGCTGGGTGCGGTATTGCTGCTCGGCCTTGCCGGCTATCAGCTTTCAGGTTTGAGGCTGGCTGCCCTGGTCGCAGCGCTGACCGCTTTCTGCGCGGTCACAGGCCTGTGGGAGAAGACCATGGCAACGGTCTATCTTTGCGGCATCTCGGCCTTCATCGCCTGCCTGATCGGCATTCCGATCGGCCTGATGGCCGCGCGCAGCGACCGCTTCGAGAAGATCGTCACGCCCGTCATCGACACGCTGCAGGTGCTGCCGTCCTTCTGCTTCATCATCCCGGTGGTGATGCTGTTCCGCGTCGGCGACGTCACCGCGATGATCGCCACGATCGCTTTCGCCGTGGTGCCGGCCATCCGCTACACCAATCACGGCATCAGGCAAGTGCCGCCGGCGCTGATCGAGGCGGCCAAGGTTTCGGGCTGCACGCCGCGCCAGACGTTTTTCCGTGTGCAATTGCCGCTCGCGCTTCCCGAAATCATGCTCGGCGTCAACCAGACGATCCTGATGGCGCTGGCGATGATCATCATCTGCGCCATGGTCGGCACCCGCGACCTCGGCCAGGAGGTGTTCATCGCGCTGTCGAAGGCCGATTCCGGCCGCGGCATCGTCGCCGGCCTCGCCATCGCCTTCATCGGCATCGTCGCCGACCGGCTGTTCAATGCCTGGACGGCGAAGGCACGGGCGAGACTGGGGTAATACTCAACCGCCAATACCGCCAAAAGGAGAGAAGAGAATGACCAGCAGGGTAGCCAGCTGCACCTGCGGACAATTGCAGATACATTGCCCGCAAGAGCCGATCCTGGTGTCGCTTTGCCATTGCCTCGACTGTCAGCGGCGGACCGGCAGCCCGTTTGGCATCGCGGCCTTCTTCGACGCCGCGGCGACCGAGATCCGGGGCCAATCGAAGACATTCCAACGCGATTCCGACAGCGGCTTCCCGATCAGCTTCCATTTCTGCGGAACGTGCGGGTCTACCGTGTTCTGGTATCCGTCACGAAAACCGGAGGCGGTCGCCGTGGCCGTCGGCTGTTTCGCCGATCCGTCCTTCCCGGCGCCGACAAAGTCAGTCTACGACAAGCGCCGCCACGGCTGGGTCATTGTGCCAAGCTGACGCCAAAGCCTCCTGGGGCCACTACTCGGCCGCGACGCCTTTCACCTCGAGATAGCTCTCCATCGAATCGTCCAGCGCCTGCAGCCAAGGCGTATGGTGCAGCGGTGCCATGGTGCCGGTCATCAGCGAGCGGTAGGCGTGGTCGCGGAAGCCCATGATGTTCTCCGCCTTGTGGTGCTCCCATTCCATGAAGGTCTGGTTGACCGCCTCGACATCGAAGCCCGGATAATCGGTCTGGTCCATCAGCTCCTTGGTGTAGTCGCCCTGGAACCAGATCATCTGCTCGGCGTCTTCGAGCGTCTCCTCTCGCGCCCGCCATTTGGCGCCGTGCTCGGCCATCGCCTCGGCCGACGGCAGCTTGATACGGCCCATGATGACGTCGCGGGCGAACCAGGCCTGCGCGTCGAACATGTTGAAGGTGTAGAACTGGTCCTGCATGCCGATGTAGGAGAGTTGCGGGTTCTTCTCCCAGACGACGCCTTCATAGAGGTCGAGCGGCCACATGCGGTTGGCGGTCTTGAGCTTCAGATCGTCGGTCAGGAACGGGAAGGAATGCAGGTAGCCGGTGCAAAGAATGATGGCGTCGACATCCTTGGTCGAGCCGTCCTTGAAATGTGCGGTCTTGCCGACGACCTTCTGTAAGAGCGGCACTTCTTTCCAATTCTCCGGCCATTTGAAGCCCATCGGCTTGGAGCGGTAGCTGGAGGTAATCGATTTCGCGCCATATTTGTAGCATTGCGAACCGATGTCCTCGGCCGAATAGGAGCGGCCGATGATCAGGATGTCCTTGCCCTTGAATTCCATGGCGTCGCGGAAATCGTGGCTATGCAGGATGCGGCCGTTGAAGGTGGAGAAGCCTTCGAAATACGGGACATTGGGCACCGAGAAATGCCCGGAGGCGACGACGACATTGTCGAACTCTTCCGAATAGGTGACGTCGTTGGTGCGGTCATGCGCGGTGACGGTGAATTTCTTGGTCTCGTCCGAGAACGTCACCATGCGCACCGGGCTGTTGAAGCGCACCCATTTGCGCAGGCCCGACTTCTCGACGCGGCCCTTGATGTAGTCCCAGAGCACGGCGCGCGGCGGATAGGAGCCGATCGGCCGGCCGAAATGCTCCTCGAAAGTGTAGTCGGCGAACTCCAGGCACTCCTTCGGTCCGTTCGACCAGAGGTAGCGGTACATCGAGCCGTGCACCGGATCGCCATGCTCGTCGAGGCCGGTGCGCCAAGTGTAGTTCCACAGGCCGCCCCAGTCGGACTGCTTTTCGAAGCAGACGATCTCGGGAATGTCGGCGCCCTTGTCTTCAGCCGATTTGAAGGCCCTGAGCTGGGCCAGACCGGACGGGCCGGCTCCGATGACGGCAACGCGAGTGTTCATTCCGGGCCTCCTCTTCTTGATTTCCCCAGCGAAACAAATTTCACTGACAGGACAGTAATTGGCGCTTCGGTGCTGTCAACAGACATCTGCGGGAACTGCATTTGCGCACAATGGATTCCTGGCGAAAAACTTGCGGCGGCCGCGATCGCCGGACTGGCGCGTGCGACATAAGATGGCTTGCCGTCGCGGTTGCGCTCCTGTATCGGCACCTGACATGTTCACCTTGAGTGAAATGAATCTTCTGGTTCGGGGGGCGAGATGGCGAAGACAATTTCCGATTCCAAGGCCGGTCCAGGACCCGTAAAGGCAAAACCGTCGCCCAAGGTTTCGGCGGACGGCAAGACCATCCGGGCGCCGCTGACGCAAAACCCGCATGCCATTCGCGACACCCGCGAGAAAGTGCTGGAGGTGGCGATCGGCCGCGAGGTGCGGGCGTTCCGCAAGAAGCTTGGCATCACGGTCGCCGATCTGGCGGTCGCCACCGACATTTCGCTCGGCATGCTGTCGAAGATCGAGAACGGCATCACCTCGCCGTCACTGACCACCTTGCAGGCGCTGTCACGCGCGCTCGGCGTTCCGGTGACAGCCTTCTTCCGCCGCTTCGAGGAGGAGCGCAGTGCGGTCTTCGTCAAGGCCGGCCAGGGGTTGGACGTCGAGCGCCGCGGCACCCGCGCCGGCCACCAGTACAATCTGCTCGGCCATATCGGCTCCAACACCAGCGGCGTCGTCGTCGAGCCCTATCTGATCACGCTGACCGAGGATTCCGATGTGTTCCCGACCTTCCAGCACGAGGGCATGGAGTTCCTCTACATGCTGGAGGGCGAAGTCGTGTACCGGCACGGCAGCAACCTCTACCCGATGAAACCCGGCGACAGCCTGTTCTTCGACGCCGATGCGCCGCATGGGCCGGAGCAGCTGACGAAGCTGCCGATGCGGTACCTGTCGATTATTTGCTATCCACAGAGCGCGGGTTGAGCGGAGCTCGATCTTCCCATGGTCCCGGGAGGATCGGCGGCTCGCGACGGTCTCTTTTGCAGCATTGACGGTTGGCGAAGGCCGAAGTGACATTCGATCTCCCCCCTTGAGGGGGAGATGTCCGGCAGGACAGAGGGGGGCGAACCGCGATGACGCATAATCTGGTGTCCGCCAACAATCGCCGCAATTCACGCAGGATGCGCAAGGTGATGACCGATGCCGAACTCAAGCTTTGGAACGCGATCAGGGCACACAGGCTGATGGGACTGGGGTTTCGGCGCCAGATGCCTATCGCTGGCCATATCGCCGATTTTGCATGCCCGGATAAAAAGCTGATCATCGAGCTTGATGGGTCCAGCATGGCCAGGCGGAAACGTCGGAATCGGACGCTGTAAGAACCGCCAAGTTTGAAGCGCTTGGCTGGACGGTCCTGCGCTTCTGGAACGACGATGTCATTCGCGATATCGACAATGTCTGCCAGCACGTCGTGATTGTGGCTGGGCTAAGCGACGCGTCGTGAGCATCGCGGAAGCGGGACATTGGGCAGGGCCGGCGCTCTACGGCGCCCCCCTCTGCCCTGCCGGGCATCTCCCCCTCTTGGGGGGAGATTGGCTGATTTGGGGCAGCGCCGACATCAGTTATTCAATCCGGGCCAAACCCCGCGCTCGTCGGGCTCCCATCATCCAGCTTTGACAGCCACTCCACCAGCGTCGGCCTATACCGCGTCAGGCCCTTGTAGTTGGCCAGTTCATCGGGCAGCTCGCGGATGACGCGGTGCAGGCGGCGTGCCCATTTCGGCTGTGTCACCAACTCGTCCATCTTGATCAGATAGCAGCGGATCGGGAAGACGATGCCGTTCGAGCGTGGCAGGCGCCAGAAGCTTTGCAACTCAACCCGCAGATGCACCTTGTCGCCGACATTCTCCGGCGTCACCGTCGCCCGGTCCGGACCCCATTTGTGGTAGTTCTCCGGGCTGGTGTCGAGGCGCGGATTGATGGTCATCGTCCAGTTCAGCCGCCTTGCCGGCTTGCCCTGCTGGATGTTGGTGAGAAACTTCAGCGCCCTGACGAAAATCCCTTTCTCGTGCGCCAGCGGCACCGGCGCGTGCCACTCGAAGAAATTCATGCCGATGTCGAAGTCGAGCGACCAATCGGCCTGGGTGGTGACCATGCCGGCATCCATCCACAGATTGCCGTCGCGCTGGTCGAGGATGCAGAAATCGCCCTGGCTCTGGCGGGTGATGTATTCCATCGGTCCGTAAGGCAAGGTCGAGGTGTCGCCGAAGGTGAAGGTGTCGTCGATGCCGAGCGGCCGGTTGATCCAGCGCCAGCGGTCGCCGTCGCGGGTCAGCGTGAAATGTTCGGGATAGCCCAGCGCCTGCTGCTCCATCAGGAGTTCCAGCAGGTCCCAGCCGGCGAGCGTCATGTGCGGCAGCGATTGGCAGCGCAGCGGATCCTCGGCCAGCACCAGCGCGCGGTCCTCCATCTCGGCGACATAGTGCTCGTCGACGTCGATCAGGTTCTCCAGCACGCTGCCCTTCGGACCCACGACATGCGGCTCGATGTTGACGGCGTACATGTAGCTGTCTTCGTGGAACGGGAACGGGAACCGCCTGATGTGCTCAGGGCTGTTCTTGAAGGTGAAGTCGTCGCGGAACGTTTCCTTGCGAAAGGTGATGCCCATCTTCGCCTCCTATCTTTCCAGGACCAGCGATTTGCCCTCGAAGCGCGACACGCACGGCATGATCTTGCAGCCGGAACGGTGGTCTTCCTCGCTCAGCCAGTGGTCGTTGTGGATGAACTTGCCGTCGGATGAGATGACATTGGTTTCGCACTGGCCGCAGACGCCGCCGCGGCAGAGATAGGGCGGATCGACGCCGGCCGCCTCGATTGCTTCCAAGAGGCTCTGCTGCTCGCCGACCCGGATCGCCTTGCCGCTGACGGCCAGGGTCACATCGAAGGGCAAGCCGGGCTGGGGTGCCGCGAAATGCTCGAAATGCACGGTCTCCGACGGCCAGCCCAGGCTTGCCGCGCGGTCGCGCACCCAGTTTATCATGCCGGCCGGGCCACAGACGTAGAGATGCGTGCCGAGCGGCTGCGAGGACAAGAGCCGGTCGAGATCGATGCGCTCCTCGCGGTCGTCATGATAGAGCTGGACCCTGCGACCGTAGCGCTGCTGCAGGACATCGGCATAGGTGCCGAGCGAGGCGGTGCGGCAGGTGTAGTGCAGCTCGAAATTGCCGCCCTCCCCCGCCAGTTGCGCGGTCTGCGCCATGAACGGCGTGATGCCGATGCCACCGGCCAGCATCAGATGCTTCTTCGCCCTGAGGTCGAGCGAGAACAAGTTGACGGGATAGCTGATCACCATCTCCAGGCCCGGCCTGACATTGCGGTGCATGAACAGCGAGCCGCCACGGCCGACATCGTCGCGGCGCACCGAGATCGTGTACTCGCGTGTGTCGAGCGGCGAGCCCATCAGCGAATAGGGATTGAGCCTTGTGCGCTCGCCATCGCGCATCTCGACCACGACATGGGCGCCGCCGGAGAAGGTCGGCAGCAATTCACCGTCGCGCCGCCGGAAATGAAAACGGGTGACGAGGTCGTTGACCGGGACGACATCGCTGACCACGACATCGAGCTTGGTGGTGCCGGTGCTCATGGGAAAGCCTCCTCCATTGGAGGAATTTCCGAGCGATCCTCGGCATTGATGCAGACGCCCTGGAAGGCGGCGAGGCGCCGGGAATAATGATCGCGCACCAGAAGCAGCAGGCCGCAATGCGCGCAGGTTGCCGGCTGCGTCGTCACATTCTCAGTGATGCCCTTGCAATGGACGCACTGCATGCGCCGTGCCAGCGAGCCGCGATGTTCTGTTTGCATCGAAGTGTGATCGATGCCGGCTTCCAGCGCCACCTGCATCGCCTGGCCGATCAGGCCTTCGGTGCCGGCGAGGTAGAGGCGCAGGCCCATATGGGCGTTGGCCAAGGTATGCCTGAGCCTCGGCAGCAGGCTGGCGAAGGACGGCGCCTGGTGAAACTTCGCCGGCTTCAGCGCCTCGAGGGCGGCGACGTGCTTGCCATTGGGACCGGGGATGAAGACGATCTCGGCATCGTCGAAAAACCCGGCCGGGGCTCTTGCGGCCATGTCTGAAATAGCGAGCGCCCCTTCGGCATCGGCGATGAAAAGATGGTGCTTGCCGGGCTGCGGAGAAAGCGTTCCGTAGACCGGCCGGCTGATGATGCTTTTGGCTGCCATTTACGTCTTCGTGCCTCGAACCCCTCGCTGTTGATGCCTCAGCCTTTCGCCGTGCGCTTGGTCTTCTTGGGATCATCGAACGGCAATGGCTGCGCCGTCGCCTTGATCGATCCGCTCTTGTTGCGGATTTCGAGCCTGGTGTCCTTGACGGCGCAGTCGACATCGAGGCGGGCGATGCCCATCGATTTCTCGACCAGCGGCGAATACATGGCGCAGGTCACCACGCCGACCTTTTTGCCGTCGCGGTAGACCGGCGCGCCCTCATCCGCCGGCTCCTTGCCGTCGAGCAGCACGCCATAGATCTTGAAGCGCTCCCTGCCCTTCAGGCGATAGTGCTCCTCGGCGCCGCGAAAACCGGTTTTGCCGGGGCTGACGGTAAAGTCGAGGCCGAGTTCCCACAGCGTATCGCCGGGGCCCTCGTTCTCGAACGGGTATTTTTGCGAATTGTCGTAGGGGTAGAAGAGCAGATAACTTTCCACCCGCAGCATGTCGAGCGTGGTGAAGCGGCAGGGAATGATGCCGGCGCTCTTGCCCTCCTCGAGGATCCTGTCCCAGATCGTGCCCGCATCCTGGCCACGGCAGAAGATCTCGTAGCCGCGCTCGCCGGTGTAGCCGGTGCGGGAAATCATCACCGGAAAACCGAACAGCTGCGTCTGCATGTGATGGAAGTAGTTGAGATCACGGATGCCCGGAACATGCTTGGCGAGATAGTCGACCGCGGCCGGCCCTTGCAGCGACAAATCATGCAGATTGTCGTCGAAGCGCAACGACACGTCCCTGCCCATCGCGGCGCGCTGCAATTCCTCATGGCCAGTGCCCGAGCCGTGCACCACCATCCAGGCGTTCGGACCGGTACGGTAGAGGATGCAGTCGTCGGTGAATTTTCCCGCCTCGTTCAGCATGCAGGCATAGGCCGATTTGCCGGGATAGATCTTTTCGACATCGCGCGTGGTGGCAAGATCGATAAGATGCGAGGCGTGCGGCCCGGTGATGTGGACCTTCTTGAGGCCCGACACATCCATCAGCCCAGCCTTGGTGCGGATGGCGATGTATTCCTCGTCGGCGTCCTTGTCGTAGGTCCAGGCGGTCCCCATGCCGCTCCAGTCTTCGAGCTTCGAACCCAGCGCGCGATGGCGATCCGCCAGGGTCGAAAATCTCCAGGATGCCGTCATCCGCTCGTCCTCCGTTCAAAAATCCATTGTTCCCTGCTCCTTGGCGCGGAGGCCGGAGCTTTGGGTTGAATATTGACCGCAAACGCGGGAGAGCCGCAATCCCCTGAATGCAAATAATTTCATTGTCAGGCAAAATCGACCGACCCAACCAAACGGTTAACTCTGCGTAAATTCGTCTTGACAATTGCGGAAATCGGCCTGAATTTATGAAAAAAATTTCACTCTCTTGAAAGAGAGCGGCGCGCGGAGGAATTGGAGACCGTTCGCCGGAAAAAGGGGAAAACCGATGTCAGACCTGCAGCCGCGCATCGAGGCGCTGTATCGTTCCGACTTGCGCGGATCCGCGCTACTGATCATCTGCCTATGGGCGACGATCCTCTTCGTCCTTTTCATGACATGGCCATACATTCCGCACGGCGGCATCAAGGCCGTCGTCGCGATTGCCGCCGCCGCCGTGCTGATCTTCAACACGGCCGCCATCCTGGCGATGGTCAAACACTACAAGGAAGACAAGGAATTCATCTACGGGCTCGACATCAAGAACGCCGACGCGGCCCGCAACAGCAACTCCTGAGGATCAAGAACATGCCGCGCTACACGCCGCCGGAGCAGAGCAAGGCCGGGCAAGTCTTCGATATCGCCGTCGTTGTGGTCGCCATCTTCGTGGCCTTGTGGCTGCCGCTGAAGCTCGGCCTTGCCGGTGCCGCGAAATCCATCGACGCGCTCGACGCCAAGACATGGGAAGCGCTCGGCCAGAATCCGACCATGGCTTCAATCTGGGAAAAGCTCGGCTATACGCCGGAGACCGCGCACGACATCATCCAGAACCGCTTCCACTACATCATCGACTGGCCGACGCTGATCGTCATGGCAGCGGTCCTGATCGGCTATTTCGTGTTCTTGTTCCGGGCATCCGACCGCGAATATCGCGATGTCATCAACGAGAAGTTCGACGACAAATAAAAGTTTCGACGACGAGCAATCGGGGGCACGATCATGTGGGTGGCACTCTCTTACGCATGCTGGGGCATCTCGATCGTGCTCGCGCTGTGGATGCTTTACGACTGGTTCAAGGTCGATACGACCTACTCCGAGGACGTTCTGACCTCGTCGCGCGAAGGCGAGCTTGAAGCCGTCTCCGAAAAACACCGTATCTGAGTGGGGATTGATCGATGACCGCCGCGGTTGAGAATACCATCACCACCACCATTCACGGCGACCGGGTATCGCTGCTGAGGGTACTCGGCCCGGCCCATGTCTGGGCGCTCGGCGTCGGCATCGTCCTGGTCGGCGAATTCACCGGCTGGAACTTCTCCGCCGACAAGGGCGGCGCGCTGGCAGCCCTGATCGTCTGCTGGGTGGTCGGGTTGCTCTACACCTCGGTCGCCATGATCGATTCCGAGGTGACGTCGACGGTCGCCGCCGCCGGCGGCCAGTATGCGCAGGCCAAGCACATCGTCGGACCGCTGATGGCCTTCAACGTCGCGCTGTTCCTGGTCTTTGCCTATACGATGCTGGAAGTGTCCGATGCCATCCTGCTTGGCGACACCATCGTCGCCAAGGCCGGCGTCGAAGGGCTCACCCACAATTCCTTCATCGCCGCCACCATCGTGGTGCTGGCATGGCTGAACTACCGCGGCGTGCTGATGACGCTCAACGTCAATTTCGTCATCACGGCGATCGCCTATATCTCGATCGTCATCCTGTTCTTCTCGGTCAGCCCGTGGACGCAAGGCGCCGTGCTGAAGCTCAACGAGCTGGTCACCCCCGGCAATGCGCTGCCCTATGGCTGGATCGGCGTCATCGCCGCCTTCCAGTTCGGCATCTGGTATTATCTCGGCATCGAAGGCACGACGCAGGCCGCCGAGGAAGTGCGCTCGCCAGCCCGCTCGCTGCCCTACGGAACCATGGCCGGCATGATCACGCTTCTGATCGCGGCCGCCATGACCTGGTATGTCTGCGCCTCGCTGATGCCCTGGGAATATCTCGGCATCACCTATTACCCGCTATGGGACGCGGGCAAGCTGACCGGCAGCCCGCTGCTGGAAAACCTGTTGTTCGTCGCCACGCTGCTTGCAGCGCTGGCATCGGCCAACGGTTGTATCAACGATGCTGCCCGCGCGTGGTTCTCGCTTGGCCGCGACCGCTATCTGCCGAGCTGGTTCTCGGCCGTGCATCCGAAATACCGCACACCCTACCGTTCGATCCTGTTCCTGCTGCCGATCGCGCTGGCCTTCGCCTTCATCGCCGACCTCAACCAGGCGATCACCTTCTCGATCCTGTCGGGTGTGCTGCAATACACTTTCATGAGCATCAACATCATGATGTTCCGCAAGAAGTGGCCGCTGGGCTCGATCCGCCGCGGCTACACCCACCCCTTCCACCCGCTGCCGGCGATCGTGCTGTTCTGCCTGTGCGTGGTGACCTTCTTCGCCATCTTCCTCGGCTTCGGCTCGCAGCTGATCGCTATGGTCGCCTTCTACTTCCTGATCTCGCTGTGGTTCCATTTCTACCGCTACAAATTCGTGCGGCGCGGCGAACAGTTCACCATGCCGTGGCCAAAACCGCAGGGCTATTGATGGGAGAAGGTCCGTCCGGATCCCGGGCGGACCTGGCATGACAACATGTCCGAGGTGACGTCAGCACTGCTCGCCGGGGTAATTGTCCTGGCTCTCGTCCTTCACCTTGCGTGGCTGGCGCGCCGCAGCCGCAAGAGAGATTTAGCGACCCTCGCCGGCGAAGAGGCCCGCGTTCGCGCCGTCATTGCCGACGCGGCCAATGTCTCGGACGGCACCGTCGGCGTCATCACCTGGGAAGGCTCGTGGAACGGCCAGCGCGTTCAGCTGCGCACCATTGTCGATACGCTGGCGACAAGAAAGCTGCCGGCGCGCTGGCTCAGCGTCTCGCTCACAGAAATGGTCGCGGTTCCAGCCATTTTCGACATGATGATGCGGCCGGGCTCGCCGACGACGTTCTCCAATTTCGATCACCTCGAGCATACGCTGCCCAAGGCTCCTGGATTTCCAGCCGAGGCAATCCTGCGCACCGACAAGAGAGGCGCGCGTTTTCCGCAGAGCCTCATCGCCAGCCATATCGAGATCTTCACCGAAGGACGCGCCAAGGAATTGCTGATCACGCCGAACGGGGTGCGCATCGTCTGGCTGCTGGCCGAGGCCGAGCGGGCCCGTTACGGTGTTTTCCGGCAAGCCGAATTTGGCGGCACGGCACTCGATCCGGCGCTGATCGAAAGGCTGCTGGTGTCGATGTCGGCGCTTCGCGATGCCATCAACAGACATGAACGGCAGGCCGCATGACCGACTCCACCACCATTTCCGCCCCGACCAATCCCTACCTTGTTCTCGGCGCCGCAATCCTGTTGCCGGCAAGTGGACATGTCATTCTCGGCGTGCCGGTGCGTGGCCTGCAGTTTCTCTTCTTCATGGTGATCCTGGCGTGGGTGACCGCCAAGATCGCGCCGCCCGAC
Organism: Mesorhizobium opportunistum WSM2075; assembly: GCF_000176035.2. NCBI lineage: Bacteria > Pseudomonadati > Pseudomonadota > Alphaproteobacteria > Hyphomicrobiales > Phyllobacteriaceae > Mesorhizobium > Mesorhizobium opportunistum. The sequence goes on from NC_015675.1 coordinate 5,864,951, forward strand.
GCCAGCTTCATCGGCCGCCATGCCGGCGGTGTCCTGATCTACGCGCTGTCCATCCTCGACGCCTACAAGCTCGCCCGGGTCCGCCATGCGCTTTGGGTTCACAAGACCCGCGACAGAGGCGATGACCCACAAGGCGGCATTGCGCCGCATATGTAACTAGAGGAAAATTTTTTTCATACGATTGAATTTAGGACATTCATTCGATACATCATTTCGGAGCCACAAACGTCGGGAGGCTGACATGTGCGGAATCGTCGGACTTTTCTTGAAGGACAAGGCGCTGGAGCCGAAGCTCGGCGCCATGCTGTCGGAAATGCTGGTCTCGCTCAGTGATCGCGGCCCCGACAGCGCAGGCATTGCAATCTATGGCGCGCCGTCAGGCAACGAGGCCAAGATCACCATCCAGTCAGCCAAGCCGGAACACGATTTCCGCGGCCTTGAAGCCGACCTTGCCAAGGCTATCGGCGCGCCGGTGAAAATCGCCGTGAAATCGACTCACGCCGTCGTCAGGACCGAGCCCGCCAAGATCGACCAAGCACGCGAGGCCATCCAGGCCCTGCGTCCCGATATTCGCATCATGGGCGCCGGCGACGTCGTCGAGATCTACAAGGAAGTCGGCCTGCCGGAAGCGGTCGTCGACCGCTTCGACGTCCGCAAGATGACCGGCACGCATGGCATCGGCCACACCCGCATGGCGACGGAATCGGCGGTGACGACGATGGGCGCGCACCCATTCTCGACCGGCGCCGACCAGTGCCTGGTGCACAATGGCTCGCTGTCCAACCACAACAATGTCCGCCGCGAGCTGATCCGCGAAGGCATGAAATTCGAGACCGAGAACGATACCGAGGTGGCGGCCGCCTATCTCTCATCGCAGATGGCGCATGGCAAGAACCTGGGCGAGGCGCTGGAGGGCACGCTCTCCGACCTCGACGGCTTCTTCACCTTCGTCGTCGGCACCAAGAACGGCTTTGGCGTGGTACGCGATCCGATCGCCTGCAAGCCCGCCGTGATGGCCGAGACCGACCAGTATGTCGCCTTCGGTTCGGAATATCGCGCGCTGACCAAACTGCCCGGCATAGACAATGCGAGGGTCTGGGAACCGGAACCCGCAACCGTCTATTTCTGGGAGCATTGAATTCATGCCGGCAATTAACCTTTCAAAGACGGCGGCGAGCGACCACGCCTCTCGGGTGTTCGACCTCGACCAGATGTCGCTGCGCGAGCTCAACCAGGCGCTGCACAATCTGGCTCCCGGCTCGAACGAGACCGCCTGGGAAGTGTTGAACCCGAAAGGCAGCCATTCCGTCGCCGTCGGCGTCGATCAGCCTGTCACCATCGATGTGCGCGGCAGCGTCGGCTACTATTGCGGCGGTATGAACTCCGGCAGCGCCATCACCGTGCATGGCTCGGCCGGCCCCGGCGTCGGCGAGAACATGATGTCGGGCTCGATCACCATCAAGGGCGATGCCAGCCAGTATGCCGGCGCCACCGGCAAGGGTGGCCTGCTGGTCATCGAGGGCAACGCCTCGTCGCGCTGCGGCATCTCGATGAAGGGCATCGACATCGTCGTGCATGGCAATATCGGCCACATGTCGGCCTTCATGGCACAATCAGGCAATCTGGTGGTGCTGGGCGATGCCGGCGACGCGCTGGGCGATTCCATCTACGAGGCGCGCCTGTTCGTGCGCGGCAACGTCGGCAGCCTGGGCGCCGACTGCATCGCCAAGGAGATGCGGCCCGAACATCTGCAATTGCTGCAGGGGCTGCTCGACCGCGCCGGCATCACCGGCGTCAAGCCGTCTGAGTTCAAGCGCTATGGCTCGGCGCGCACCCTCTACAATTTCAATATCGACAACGCCGACGCGTATTGAGGCAGCATGACCTATCGCAACCCGCCGACGACGCCGCGCAAATCCGCGACCTTCGACGACTACACGCTTTCCGAAATCCGCCGCGCCGCGGCGACCGGCATCTATGACATCCGTGGCGCCGGCGCCAAGCGCAAGCTGCCGCATTTCGACGATCTCCTGTTCCTTGGCGCCTCGATCTCGCGCTATCCGCTCGAAGGCTATCGCGAACGCTGCGACACCAGCGTGGTGCTGGGTTCGCGTCATGCCAAGAAGCCGATCGAACTGAAAATCCCGATCACCATCGCCGGCATGAGCTTCGGCTCGCTGTCGGGTCCAGCCAAGGAGGCGCTCGGGCGCGGCGCAACACTGTCCGGCACCTCGACCACGACCGGCGACGGCGGCATGACCGAGGAGGAGCGCGGCCATTCCAAGCAGCTGGTCTATCAATATCTGCCGTCGCGTTACGGCATGAACCTGCGCGACCTGCGTCGCGCCGACGCGATCGAAGTCGTGGTCGGCCAAGGCGCCAAGCCGGGCGGCGGCGGCATGCTGCTTGGCCAGAAGATTTCCGATCGCGTCGCCGAGATGCGCACGCTGCCCAAAGGCATCGACCAGCGTTCGGCCTCGCGCCACCCCGACTGGACGGGCCCGGACGATCTCGAGATCAAGATCCTGGAATTGCGCGAAATCACCGACTGGGAAAAACCGATCTACGTCAAGGTCGGCGGCGCCCGGCCCTATTACGATACAGCGCTTGCGGTGAAGGCCGGCGCCGATGTCGTCGTGGTCGACGGCATGCAGGGCGGCACCGCGGCAACCCAGGAAGTGTTCATCGAAAATGTCGGCCAGCCGACGCTTGCCTGCATCAGGCCGGCGGTACAGGCGCTGCAGGATCTCGGCATGCACCGCAAGGTGCAGCTGATCGTCTCGGGCGGCATCCGCAACGGCGCCGATGTCGCCAAGGCGCTCGCATTGGGCGTCGATGCGGTCTCGATCGGCACGGCAGCGCTTGTCGCGCTCGGCGACAATGATCCGCGCTGGGAGGCGGAGTACAACGAACTCGGCACGACGGCCGGCGCCTATGACGACTGGCATGAGGGTCGCGACCCGGCCGGCATCACCACGCAGGACCCGGAACTGATGAAGCGGGTCGATCCGGTGGCCGCCGGCCGTCGGCTGGCGAACTACCTCAAGGTGATGACGCTCGAGGCCCAGACCATCGCCCGCGCCTGCGGCAAGAACAGCCTGCACAATCTCGAACCCGAGGACCTCGTTGCACTGACGATCGAGGCAGCCGCCATGGCCGGCGTGCCGCTGGCCGGCACCAACTGGATACCGGGGAAGAACGGCTTCTAATCAACGAAGGGCCGAAGGCCCTATGCTCTAGGGCCAACAATCGACAAAATGGGGAACTTCCGTGACAGCTGATCTTGCAGAATTCGCAAGGGCGAAAAACGTCAAATATTTCATGATTTCCTACACTGACCTGTTCAGTGGGCAGCGCGCCAAGCTGGTGCCGGCGCAGGCAATCGCCGACATGCAGAAGGATGGCGCCGGCTTTGCCGGGTTCGCCACATGGCTCGACCTGACGCCGGCGCATCCCGACATGCTGGCGGTTCCCGATCCCGCCTCGGTGATCCAGCTGCCGTGGAAGCCCGAAGTCGCCTGGGTCGCCGCCAACTGCATCATGGACGACAAGCAGGTCGACCAGGCGCCGCGCAACACACTGAAGCGATTGATCGCCGAGGCCGCCAGCGACGGCATGCATGTGAAGACCGGCGTCGAGGCCGAGTTCTTCCTGATCTCGCCCGACGGTAAAACGATTTCCGACGAATACGATACCGCGTCAAAACCCTGCTACGACCAGCAAGCGGTGATGCGGCGCTATGATGTCATTGCCGAGATCTGCGATCACATGCTGGCGCTCGGCTGGGGCGCCTACCAGAACGATCACGAGGATGCCAACGGCCAGTTCGAGATGAATTGGGCCTTCGACGATGCGCTGGCGACCGCCGACAAGCACTCCTTCTTCAAGTTCATGGTCAAGTCGATCGCGGAAAAGCACGGCCTGCGCGCGACCTTCATGCCAAAGCCCTTCCAGGGGCTGACCGGCAATGGCTGCCATGCACATATCTCGGTGTGGGACGAGACCGGCAAGACCAATGTGTTCGCCGACAATTCGATGGAACTCGGCCTGTCGGCCAAGGGCAAAAACTTCCTCGGCGGCATCATGAAGCACGCCTCGGCGCTTGCCGCGATCACCAATCCGACGGTCAATTCCTACAAGCGCATCAACGCGCCGCGCACCATCTCGGGCGCGACCTGGGCGCCGAACACGGTGACCTGGACCGGCAACAACCGCACCCACATGGTGCGCGTGCCGGGACCCGGCCGCTTCGAACTGCGCCTGCCCGACGGCGCGGCCAACCCCTATTTGCTGCAAGCCGTCATCATCGCCGCCGGTCTCGACGGCATCCGCTCCAAGGCCGATCCGGGCAAACGCTACGACATCGACATGTACCAGCTCGGCCATACCGTCACGGACGCACCGAAGCTGCCGCTCAACCTGCTCGACGCGCTGCGCGAGTTCGACAACGACAAATCGCTCAAGGCGGCGCTGGGTGAGGAATTTTCGTCGGCATACCTAAAGCTGAAGCATCAGGAATGGAATTCCTATGCTTCGCACTTCACGCAATGGGAGCGCGACCACACGCTGGATATCTAGAAGCATCGGACCGAAAAGTGTGAAGCGGTTTTCGGGTAAATCCGATGCGTCAAAAAGAATCCGGCGTAGGGCGAGCGGCCTTGGAATGACGCAATGAAATACTCGATCTTCTCGCTCGCCCGCGCCGCCCTCTCCGGCCACAAGAACTGGCAGCGCACATGGCGCGATGCCACGCCGAAGGATCGCTACGACGTGGTGATCATCGGCGGCGGCGGCCATGGCCTTGCGACCGCATGGTTCCTTGCCAGCGAATACGGCATCAGGAATGTCGCCGTGCTCGAAAAGGGGTGGATCGGCTCCGGCAATGCCGGCCGCAACACCACCATCATCCGCTCCAATTACGGCCTGCCCGGGAATACCGGCTTCTACGAATTGTCGATGAAGCTGTGGGAGCGGATGGAGCAGGACCTCAACTACAACACGATGGTCAGCCAGCGCGGCGTCATCAACCTCTACCATTCCGACGCACAGCGCGACGCCTATGCGCGGCGCGGCAACACCATGCGCATCAACGGTATCGATGCCGAACTGCTCGACCTCGCCGCGGTCAAGAAGATGATCCCGTTCCTGAATTACGACAATGCGCGTTTTCCCGTGCAGGGCGGATTGCTGCAGCGGCGCGGCGGCACGGCACGGCACGACGCCGTGGTCTGGGGCTATGCCCATGCGGCAAGCGCGCTCGGCGTCGATATCATCCAGAACTGCGAGGTGACAGGCTTCGTCCGTGACGCCAACGGCAAGGTGACCGGCGTCGAGACCTCGCGCGGCAAGATTGGCGCCGGCAAGGTCGGCATGGCGGTGGCTGGTTCCTCCTCGCGCGTCGCGGCGATGGCCGGCTTGCGCCTGCCGATCGAAAGCCATGTGCTGCAGGCCTTCGTCTCCGAGGCGATCAAGCCGCTCATCCCGGGTGTCATGACCTTCGGCGCCGGCCATTTCTATGTCAGCCAGTCGGACAAGGGCGGGCTGGTCTTCGGCGGCGACATCGATGGCTATAATTCCTACGCCCAGCGCGGCAACCTGCCGGTCATGGAGGATGTCTGCGAGGGCGGCATGGCGCTGATGCCGATGATCGGCCGCGTGCGCCTGCTGCGCCAGTGGGGCGGCATCATGGACATGTCGATGGACGGTTCGCCGATCATCGACAAGACGCCGGTGGACGGGCTCTATCTCAATGCAGGCTGGTGCTATGGCGGCTTCAAGGCGACGCCCGGCTCGGGCTTCGTCTTTGCACACCTCCTGGCTCGCGAAGAATCCCACAAGGAGGCGGCACGGTTCCGCCTCGACCGGTTCCGGACCGGTGCCGTGATAGACGAAAAGGGCCAGGGCGCCCAACCGAACCTTCACTGAGAACGGTCACATGCGTATTGTCTGTCCCTTCTGCGGTGAACGCGAACTCGGCGAGTTCACTTATCTCGGCGATGCCAAGCCGGTGCGCCCAGCGGCCGGCGCTTCGGAAGACGAGGTCTTCGACTACGTCTATCTGCGTGACAACATCGCCGGTGATACCAGCGAACACTGGTACCACGGCGGTGGCTGCCGGGCCTGGCTGAAGATCACCCGCAACACGCTGACGCACGAGATTTCGGCCGTGGAGCCGACGGCGGGTGTTGGTGCGAGGCAGGTTGGGAAATGAGCTATTCTCGCCACTTCAGTGCTGCCCCTCACCTGCCTGCCGGCATCCTCTCCCCGTATAGGGACGGGGAGAGGGGCGCTCTCGCCAATGCTTTCGCCAATCACCGGCGTTACAAGAAGGGAGCCGGCATAGCGGCCAGCCCCCTTCTCCCCGTCCCTATACGGGGAGAAGTGCCCGGCAGGGTGATGAGGGGCAGCGCTGGCCTTCGCCATGACATCAAATCGATGAGAGGCTGAACATCGTGACCTCTCAAGCCCATCGCCTCGCATCCGGCGGCCTCATCGACCGCTCGGCGTCGCTGCATTTTCGCTTCGACGGGAAGAGCTTTTCCGGCTTCCAGGGCGACACGCTGGCCTCGGCGCTGGTCGCCAATGGCGTCAAGCTGGTCGGCCGCTCGTTCAAATATCACCGCCCGCGCGGCATCCTGACTGCAGGTTCGGAAGAGCCCAACGCACTGGTCGAACTGCGCACCGGCGCACGCCGCGAACCGAACACCAAGGCAACGACGGCCGAGCTCTATGAAGGGCTCGAGGCCGCCAGCCAGAACCGCTGGCCGTCGCTGCGCCATGATGTGATGTCGGTGAACCAATTGTTCGCGCCGATCTTCGTCGCCGGCTTCTACTACAAGACCTTCATGTGGCCGGCCAAGTTCTGGGAAGCGATCTACGAGCCAGCGATCCGCCGCGCCGCCGGCCTTGGACGCGCCGCCGGCATTGCCGATCCCGACCACTACGACAAGGCCTGGGCGCATTGCGACGTGCTGATCGCCGGTTCCGGCCCGACCGGCCTGGCGGCGGCACTGGCTGCCGGCCGCGCTGGTGCCCGCGTCATCCTGTGCGAAGAGGATTTCGTCCCTGGCGGCCGCCTGCTGTCGGATGGCGGCACGATCGATGGCATGCCGGCGGCCGAGTGGCTGTCGAAGACGCTGGCGGAATTGGCCGACATGCCCGACGTCCGCATCATGACCCGCACGACACCGTTCGGCGTCTATGACGGCGGCACCTATGGCGCGATCGAGCGGGTCAACGATCATCTGCCCTCGCCGCCGCAGCATGAGGTGCGCCAGCGCTTGTGGCGGATCGTGGCCAAGCGCTGTGTCGTCGCCGCAGGCGCCATCGAACGGCCGATCGTCTTTGCCGGCAATGACACGCCGGGCGTGATGATGGCCTCCGCGATGCGGACCTATGTCACGCGCTACGCGGCAGCACCGGCAAAGCGCATCGCGCTGTTCACCAACAATGAGGATGGCTGGCGCACGGTCGAGGCGGCTCTCGGCGCCGGACTGCAGATCGCGGCGGTGATCGACGCGCGGGCCGATGTCTCTGCGGCCCACCGTTCGTTGGCATCCAAGGGCGGCTTCCCGGTGCTGCATGGCGCCGTCAGCGGCATCGACGGCGGCAAGGATGGCGTGCGGAAAATCGCGGTGTCGCTGACCGGCGGCGCGCGCGCCGAGGTCGAGGCGGACGGGCTCGCTGTTTCCGGCGGCTGGAACCCGGCGGTCGGGCTGACCTCCTATCATCGCGGCCGGCCGAAATGGCGCGATGACATTGCTGCCTTCGTACCCGATGGCGCGCCTCCCGGCATGGTCGCCGCTGGCGCCGCTGCCGGCGCCTTCGGGCTCGGGGCCTGCCTGGCAGAAGGGTTCGCCGCTGGTGCAACAGCCGCGCTCGACGCCGGGCGCAGCGGCAAGCCAGGCTACGCGCCGATCGGCGACGACGAGGCTTTCTCGCTGACACCGCTCTGGCACGTTAACGGCAAGGGCAAGGCGTTTGTCGACCAGCAGCACGATGTCACGGCCTCAGACATCGAACTCGCCCAGCGCGAAGGGTTCGAATCTGTCGAGCACCTGAAGCGCTACACCACGCTCGGCATGGCGACCGACCAGGGCAAGACCTCCAACGTCGCCGGCCTTGCCATTATGGCAGCGGTGAGCGGCCGATCCATTCCCGAGACCGGCACGACGATCTACAGGCCGCCTTACGTGCCCGTCGCCATCGGCGCCTTCGCTGGCCATCACCGTGACGAGACTTTCCACGCGACGCGGCTGACGCCGTCGCATCACTGGGCCGCCGAACAGGGCGCCATCTTCGTCGACACCGGCCTCTGGAAGCGCGCGCAATGGTATCCCCGCGCCGGCGAGAAGGACTGGCTGGAATCGGTGACCCGCGAGGTCAAGGCCGTGCGCTCGGGCGTCGGCTTCTGCGATGTCTCGACGCTCGGCAAGATCGACGTGCATGGCCCGGATGCCGGCGCCTTCCTCGACCGCGTCTACATCAACACCTTCTCCAACCTCGCAGTCGGCAAGGCGCGCTACGGGCTGATGCTGCGCGAGGACGGCATCGTCTATGACGACGGCACCACGTCGCGGCTGGCTGAGGACCACTATTTCCTGACGACAACCACGGCCAAGGCCGGGCTGGTGATGCAGCATCTCGAATTCTGCCGACAGGTGCTGTTTCCCGAACTCGACGTCCAGTTGACGTCGGTGTCCGACCAATGGGCGCAGTTCTCGATTGCCGGACCGAAGACGCGAGACCTGCTCAGGGAAATCGTCGACCCCGCCGAAGACCTTTCCAACGATGGTTTTCCGTTCATGGGCGCGCGCGAAGTCCGCTTGCGCGGCGGCATCAAGGCGCGGCTGTTCCGCATCTCCTTCTCGGGCGAGATGGCATTCGAGATCTCCGTGCCGGCGCGCTTTGGCGAGGCCATGGCGCGCAATCTGATGCTGGCCGGCGCGCCGTTCGGCGTCACGCCTTACGGCACCGAAGCGCTTGGCGTGATGCGTGTCGAAAAGGGCCATGTCGCCGGACCGGAGCTGAGCGGCACGACGACCGCGGCCGATCTTGGCTTGGGCAAGATGATGTCGACCAAGAAGGATTTCATCGGCCGGGTGATGGCCGGCCGCGAGGCGCTGGTGGCGCCGGACCGGCAGGTCGTGGTCGGCATCAAGCCGACCGACAAGGCACGCCGGCTGCGCTCCGGCGCGCATATCATCCCGAATGGGCAGACACCGGGCCCCGGCAACGACCAGGGCTATGTTACTTCGGTCTGCTTCTCGCCAACACTGGACCAGTGGATCGGGCTCGGCCTGGTCGAACGCGGCCGCGAACGCATCGGCGAGATCGTCCATGCACATGACCCGCTGCGCGGCGAGGACTATGATGTCGAACTCTGCAATCCCGTCTTCTACGATCCGGATGGAGGGCGCCAGCGTGGTTGAGTTTTCCTGGGAGGTCCGCAGCCCGCTGGAGCATGCGCTTGTTGCCGGGCCGTATGGCGTGAAGGGCGAAGCCGGCGTGTCGCTGACCGAGATCCGCAATTTCGACTTGGTCCAGGTGATGGCGCGGCGCGGCAAGGCGGCGGAGCTGGCGAAGGATGCGAAGGCCCATTTTGGCGTCGCGGCCCCGACTGCGCCAACGGTTGTCCAGGCCTCGGACGCCACGCTAATCTGGTCGGGACCGGACCAGTTCTTCGTTCTGTCAAAGGGCGGCAAGCACACGACGCAGATGCTGGCACCGGCATTCTCCGGCTCCGCCTCGCTGTCGGAGCAATCGCATGCGCGGGTGTTGATCAGCATTTCTGGGGACAAGGCGCGGATGATGCTGGCGAAACTTTCGTCGATCGATTTATACCCAACCGCGTTCCCAGTTAGCGCGGCAGCCGCGACCTTGATGGACCACACCAGCGTCACGCTTTGGCGCGGCGCAGACCGGGCGGACGGGCTGGCGGTGTTCAACGTTCTGGTGTTCGCGACGTTTGCCGAGAGCTTGTGGCACACCATGCTGGATTCGGCTGCGGAATATGGCGTGGCGATCAAACATTCAGAGGAACTGGTGTAGCGTTTGTGAGCGGCTCTTCCTTCTCCCCTGTGGGAGAAGGTGGATCGGCGCGATAGCGCCGAGACGGATGAGGGTGCTGCAGGGAACGCCAACGCCTCACTCCGCTGGAACACCCCTCATCCGTCGCCTTCGGCGACACCTTCTCCCGCAGGGGGAGAAGGGGGAGCTTTACGTCAGCTCCGCCTTGCCAAACGTGACGCCCCTGCTATTCTTACCGCTAAAATAATTTCACACACAGGCAAACTTGTTTCTCGAACCGCAAGGCTGAGATGAGCCAGTCGCCCTACCCCGCCATCGCCGCCGGACCGCCCAGGCCCAGCCTGATCCTGAGGCCGGGCCAGATCGCTCTGCCGCCGGGCATGGAGCGCTATACGATCCAGGGCAATGGCGCGGTGCTCATCGACATCGAGGCCGGCGACACGATCAGCGTGCGCAATGTCGAAGGCGGGCAGGCTTGCGAGCTGCTAGCCTGGGACAGCACCGGCGCGACCGATGCTGGTATCCTCGGTGAAAAATCCAACAGCAATGCCGCCGGCATCAAGGCACTGCTGGCCGGGGGCGATGACAGCCTCGCCTCCCTGCGTCGCGGGCTCGAGCGCCGCCAGGTGCAGCTTGATCAGCCCAAGGCGGTTCGCGTGTTCGGCGGCGCGACACCCGCAGGCACAGAGCAGGATTTTGCCGTCGCCCGCGATGGTGCGTTGCTGATTGCCGCGCCCGGGGGGCCGATGCTGGTCGATGGCCACGACACGGCAACACCTCTCACCGTCATCGTGCGTCGCGCCACCATCCGCCCCGCGGCGCGATCACAACTTGCCGATCCGCTCGCCGATCCGGTGCTTGACCTTCGCGTCCATTCGGCGACGGCGGAATCCTATTTCGTTAGGGCTGGTGACTATCTGCAGATCATCGATGTCGACGGGCGCCAGTGCACCGACTTCCAGTGCTTTTCGGCGCGCAAGCTGGACAAGGGCGTCGACCAACCACTCGACGTGACGACCACGCGCACGCTGATGGGCACGAGCTATCCGATCCCCGGTCTGCATTCGAAATATTACGACCAGGACATGGAACCGCTTGTCGAGGTGGTCCAGGACACATGCGGTCGGCACGACGCCTTCGCGCTCGCCTGCGCCGCGAAATACTACGACGATATCGGCTACCCCGGGCACACCAATTGCTCCGAGAATTTCAACCGCGCGCTGGCCGACAAGGGCGTCAATCCCCGCGCGGGCTGGATGGCGATCAACTTCTTCTTCAACACGGCGATCGACACGCACGGCGTCATGGTGTCCGACGAGCCATGGTCGCGGCCCGGCGATTATGTCCTGCTCAGGGCGTTGACCGACATCGTCTGCGTCTCCTCCGCCTGCCCTGACGATACGACGCCGGCCAATGGCTGGGACCCGACCGACATCCACGTGCGGACCTATTCCGGCCAGCACAAATTCTCGCGAGCGATCGCCAGACGCATGACGCCCGATTCGGAACCCAAAATGACCCGCGAGACCGCCTTTCATTCGAGCTTCGCCAAGCACACCCGCGACTTCTCAGAATACAGGGGCTACTGGCTGGCCAATTCCTTCGCCAAGGAAGGGCCGATCGCCGAATACTGGGCCTGTCGCCAGGACGCGGTGATCATGGACCTGTCGCCGTTGCGCAAGTTCGAGGTCACCGGCCCGGACTCCGAAGCGCTGCTGCAATACACGCTGACCCGCGACGTCAAGAAACTCGGCGTCGGCCAGGTCGTCTATTCGGCGATGTGCTACGAGCATGGCGGCATGATCGACGACGGCACGCTGCTCAGGCTCGGCAAGGACAATTTCCGCTGGGTCGGGGGCGATGATCTGTCCGGCGAATGGCTGCGCGAGACGGCGAAAAAACTCGGCCTCAACGTGCTGGTGCGCTCGTCGACAGACCAGATGCACAATGTCGCCGTGCAAGGGCCGAAGAGCCGCGACATCCTTCGTGAGGTGATCTGGACCTCGCCGCTGCAGCCGTCGATCGACGAACTGGAATGGTTCCGCTTCGCTGTCGCCCGCATCGGCGGCGGCAACGGCATTCCGGTCGTCGTCTCGCGCACCGGCTACACCGGCGAACTCGGCTACGAGATCTGGTGCCATCCGCGCGACGCCGAGAAAGTGTTCGACGCCATCTGGGAAGCCGGCCAGCCGCATGGGTTGAAACCGATGGGGCTGCAGGCGCTTGACATGGTGCGCATCGAGGCCGGGCTGATCTTCGCCGGTTACGAATTCTCGGACCAGACAGACCCCTTCGAGGCGGGCATCGGCTTTACCGTGCCGCTGAAGACCAAGACCGACGACTTCATCGGCCGCGAGGCGCTGATCCGGCGCAAGGAAAACCCGCAGAACAAACTGGTCGGGCTCGACATCGACAGCAATGTCGCGGTCGGTCATGGCGACTGCGTCCATGTCGGCCGCGCCCAGATCGGTGTCGTCACATCGGGCATGCGCTCGCCGGTGCTGAACAAGAACATCGCGCTGGCGCGGCTCGACGTCACCCATGCCGCGGTTGGCACTGAGGTCGAGATCGGCAAGCTCGACGGCCACGCCAAGCGGCTGCCGGCGCGTGTCGTTGCCTTCGCCCATTACGATCCGCAGAAGACCAGACCGCGCTCCTGAGCATTGCGACCCTTGCCTTCTCCCCCTTTGTGGGAGAAGGCAGGAGCCTGTTTCGCAAGCGTGATGTGCACGGTTTCACAAAACGCTTGACGTGAAAGCGTGCCGGATCAATCTTCACTCTTAAGAAAAAAATACGACTGAGTGGAAACACCGCAGTCGTGCGATCATTGTGCCGGGGAGCAAGCTTCGCAGAGCCGAGGCATCGCCGGCGGGGAACACTTACAAAAAGGGGAAGTCACTGACATGAGCACCATAAGTACGGTCCTGGACCAGCCTGCCGAAAGCAAGCTGCTCAGGCATATCGACTGGCGCGGCGCCTTCTGGGTGGCGAGCGGCGTTCCGGCGCTGGTCCTGTTTTCGATCGGCGGCATCGCCGGCACGACCGGGACGCTGGCCTTCCTGATCTGGACGGTGTCCATGATCATGGGCTTCCTGCAATCCTTCACCTATGCCGAGATTGCCGGCCTGTTCCCGAACAAGTCGGGCGGCGCCTCGATCTACGGCGCCACGGCCTGGCTGCGCTATTCCAAGTTCATCGCGCCGCTGTCGGTGTGGTGCAACTGGTTCGCCTGGTCGCCGGTGCTGTCGCTCGGCTGCTCGATCGCCGCCGCCTATATCCTCAACGCGCTGGCGCCGGTGCCGCTGTTCACCGAGACCTCGGCGGAAGTCGTCGCCTATATCGCAGCGCATGCCGGAACGGCACCCGCTGACGCCGTCACCGCGGTGACGGCCGCCGCGACGCCCGCAATTCGCAACTGGACGCTGTACAGCCACACGCTCGGCCCGGTCTCCTTCACCTTCAATGCCACCTTCTTCATCGGCGCGGTGCTGATGCTGATCATCTTCTCGATCCAGCATCGCGGCATCCTGGGTACCGCCAATGTGCAGAAGTATATCGGCCTGCTGGTCATCGTCCCGATGCTCATCGTCGGCGTCGTGCCGATCTTCACCGGGCAGATCAACTGGGCGAACTTCTCGCCGCTGGTGCCGCTGGCGGCCGCCTACGCGCCCGAGCCCGGCGCGTGGAATATCGCCGGCTGGACACTGGTGCTGGGCGGCATGTTCATCGCCGCCTGGTCGACCTACGGCTTCGAGACCGCCGTCTGCTACACATCCGAGTTCAAGAACCCGGGCACCGACACGTTCAAGGCGATCTTCTATTCCGGCCTGCTCTGCATGCTTCTGTTCATCCTCGTGCCGTTCACCTTCCAGGGCGTGCTGGGCCTGAACGGCATGCTGGCAACGCCGATCGTCGACGGCTCCGGCGTGGCCGACGCGCTGGCCGGCATGGTCGGTGGTGGCGCGCTGATCCACAGCCTGTTGGTGATGCTGATGATCCTGGCGCTGGTGCTGTGCATCATGACGGCGATGGCTGGCTCCTCGCGCACGCTCTACCAGGGCTCGGTCGATGGCTGGTTGCCGCGCTATCTCAGCCACGTCAACGAGCACGGCGCGCCGACGCGAGCCATGTGGACCGATCTCGTCTTCAACCTGATCGTACTGGCGATCGCCTCGGCCGACGCGACGAGCTTCTTCTTCATCCTCGCCGTGTCGAACTGCGGCTACATCATCTTCAACTTCCTCAACCTCAATGCCGGCTGGATCCACCGCATCGACAACGGCCATATCGCGCGCCCCTGGAAGGCGCCGAGTTGGCTGCTGGGGATCGGGGCAATCTTCGCCTACGTCAACGCGATCTTCATGGGCGCCGGCGCCAAGGTGTGGAACCCGATGGCGCTGTGGGCCGGTCTGATCACCGCGGCCTTGATCATCCCGGTGTTCTGCTTCCGCCACTACATCCAGGACGGCGGCAAGTTCCCCGACCACATGCTGGCCGATCTCGGCATGAGTTCGGCCGATCTCAAGGTCAGGAAAGCGGGCATGCTGCCCTATTTGACGCTGGTCGCAGGCGTGGTGGTAATGCTTCTCGCCAACTGGTGGTTTATCATCTGACGCGTTGACTTGACGTGAAACGGGCGCGCTCTGGCGCGCCCGTTTCATTTCGACCCCCAGCTGACGTCAGCCGGCCTTGCGGGCCGCGGCTTTCGTGCCCTCGAAGAACTGGTTGGACGGCCGCTTCAGGCCGAGATTCTCGCGCAGCGTCGATCCCTCATACTCGCGCCTGAAAATGCCGCGCCGCTGCAACTCGGGCACCACCTTCTCGACGAAATCGTCGAGCCCGGCGGGCAGATAGGGAAACATGATGTTGAAGCCGTCCGACCCCTCGGCGACCAGCCATTCCTCCATCTCGTCGGCAATGGTTTGCGGCGTGCCGACGAAGGCAAGGCCGGAATAACCACCCAGTCTTTGGGCAAGCTGGCGCACGGTCAGGTTTTCCGTGCGTGCCAGCTCGATGACGCGTTCGCGACCGCTTCTGCTCGCGTTGGTCTCGGGAATTTCGGGCAGGGCTGCGTCGGGATCGAAGCCGGATGCATCATGCCCGAGAGCGATCGACAGCGAGGCGATGCCGCTCTCGTAATAGACCAGACTGTCAAGTTTGGCGCGCTTGTCCCGCGCTTCCTCGACGCTGTCGCCAACGATGACGAAGGCGCCGGGCAGGATCTTGATGTCGTCGCGCGAGCGGCCGAGTTTTTCCGCCCGGCTTTTGACATCGGCAAAGAAGCGCTGCCCCGTGGGGAGATCACTATGCGCGGCGAAAATCACCTCGGCCGTCTCGGCGGCCAGCTGCCGCCCCGCTTCCGACGCGCCGGCCTGCACGATGACCGGCCAGCCTTGCACCGGGCGGGCTATGTTGAGCGGCCCCCGCACCGAAAGATGTTCGCCCTTGTGATCCAGCACATGCAGCCGCGCCGGATCGAAATAGAGCCCGCTGTCGGCGTCGCGGATGAAAGCGTCGTCGGCAAAACTGTCCCACAGGCCGGTCACGACATCGTAGAATTCCCGTGCCCGGTGATAGCGCTCGTCATGCTCGACGTGGTCGTCCAGCCCGAAATTCAGCGCCGCATCGGGGTTGGACGTGGTGACGATGTTCCAGCCGGCGCGCCCGCCGCTGATGTGGTCCAGCGAGGCGAAGCGGCGGGCGATGTGATAGGGCGCGTCGAAGGTGGTCGACGCCGTGGCCACCAGACCGATATGGTCGGTGACGGCGGCCAGCGCCGACAGCAGCGTGAACGGTTCGAATGAGGTCACCGTGTGGCTGCGCCGCAGCGCTTCTATCGGCATGTTGAGCACGGCCAGATGGTCGGCCATGAAGAAGGCGTCGAACTTCGCCGCCTTCAGCGTCTGCGCGAAGCGCTTCAGATGCGCGAAGTTGAAATTGGCGTCGGGATAGGCTCCCGGATAGCGCCAGGCGCCGGTGTGCAGACTGACAGGGCGCATGAAGGCGCCGAGCCGCAATTGCCGTTTTTCCGCCATGGGAAGACATCCTGATGATGAGGAGCGCTGCCGCTCCGGTGTCGCTCAGGATGGGACCGCTTCACGGCCCTGGGAAGGAATTCTGTTTTGCGAAACCCTTGCCGGAGAGCATTTTTGATCGGCGCGGCGGACCAGCCGTCACGCCGGATCATCCGCCATCGGCCAATGCGATGACGGATGATGCGATGTGACCGCTCTATTCGGCTGCCAGCGCGAGTTGCGGCCTCTCCGGCTGTTCCGTCATGGCTGCTTCGGCGGCATCCACATCACGCTTCTTGGGCTCGCGGCCGAAGAACAGGGCGTAGCCCGCGGGCAGCACCAGGATGGTCAGCACGGTGGCAACAAGGATGCCGCCCATCATGGCGTAGGCGAGCGGGCCCCAGAACACGCCACGCGAGATCGGGATCAGCGCCAGCACCGCAGTCATCGCCGTCAGCACGATCGGCCGGAAGCGGCGCACGGCCGAGCCGATGATCGCCTCCGAGCGTTCCATGCCCCTCGCGATGTCCTGATCGATCTGGTCGACCAGGATGATCGAGTTGCGCATGATGATGCCGAGCAGCGCGATGACGCCCAGGATGGCGACGAAGCCGAACGGCGCGCCACTGATCAGCAATGCCGCGGCAGCGCCGATGATGCCGAGCGGACCTGTGGCCAGCACCAGCATCGCCTTGCCGAAGTTCTGCAGCTGGATCATCAACAGCACGACGATAACGGCCAGCATGATCGGCGCCTTGGCGGCGATGGAAGCCTGGCTTTCCGCCGAATCCTCCGCACCGCCCTGGATTTCGATCTTGTAACCGGGCGCCAGACCCGCACGCAGATCCTTCATGTCATTGTACATCTTGGTGACGACGTCGTTGGACTGCACGCCATCGGGCAACGTGGCGCGCACGCTGATGGTCGGCAAGCGGTCGCGGCGCCATTCGATGCCTTGCTCCAGCACCGGCACCACCTTGGCCACCTGCGACAGCGGCACGAAGCCACCGAAGTCGGTCGGGATGTAGACCGAATCGACCGAGGACAGCAGGCTGCGGCTCGCGTCCGGTTCGCGGGCCACGATGGACACCGTCTCCTCGCCGTCACGGAAGTCGTCGAGCGGCGCGCCGGACATCGATGCCTGCAGCATCTGGCGGATGCGCTGCGAGGTGACACCGAGCGCGCGGGCGCGATCCTGGTCGATGACCAGCTTCATGGCCGGCACGGGTTCGAGCCAATCGTCATGAACGGCGCCGAGCAGCGGGTTCTCCTGGAATTTCGCCTTCACCTGGTCGGCGATGCGGCGCACCTCCTGCCGATCCGGACCCATGACGCGCATCTGCACCGGCCAGCCGGTCGGCGGGCCGAGGAACAGGCGGTCGACCTTGGCGCGGATCGAGGGGAAGTCCTGGGCCAGGACGGTGCGGAGTTTGACGATCAGCCGCTCGCGCGCCGGCTCGTCATTGGCCATCACCAGCATCTGGGCAAAGTTCGGATTGCTGAGCTGCTGGTCGAGCGGCAGGAAGAAGCGCGGGGCGCCCTCGCCGATATAGGTGGCGATGAAGCGCTTGTCCTTGTCGTCCATCATCTTGGCCTCGAGCGCCTTGGCCTGCGTCTCGACCTCCTTGATGCTGGTGCCTTCCGGCAGCCACAGGTCGACGAGGATTTCCGGCCGCGACGATTGCGGGAAGAAATTCTGCGGAATGAACTGGAATGCCCACAGGCTGGTGCCGAAAGTCACCAGCGTCATGACAAGCACGATGATGCGATGGCGCACCGCCCAGCCGACGGTCGAGCGAAGCCGGCGGTAGAAGCGCGTGTCGAAGGCATCGTGATGGCTGCCGGCATGCTGGCGCTGCTTGAGGATCATATAGCCGAGCCACGGCGTGAAATAGACCGCGACAAACCACGACACGACCAGTGCGATGCCGACGACATAGAACAGGGTGCGCACATATTCGCCGGCAGTGGAGGCAGCGAAACCGACCGGGATGAAGCCGGCGGTGGTGATCAGCGTGCCGGTCAGCATCGGGAATGCGGTCGAGGAATAGGCGAAGCTCGCCGCCTCGATCTTGACCAGCCCCTCCTCCAGCTTTCGCTCCATCATCTCGACGACGATCATGGCGTCGTCGACGAGCAGGCCGAGTGCAATGATCAGGGCGCCGAGCGAGATACGCTGCAGGTCGATGCCAAGCTCGTACATGATGGCGAAGGTCGCGGCCAGAACCAGCGGAATGGCAATCGCGATGACCAGCCCTGAGCGCCAGCCGATCGACAGGAACGAGACGACAAGCACGATCAGCAGCGCTTCGCCAAGCGCATGCATGAACTCGCTGACGGCATCCGTGACGACGCCCGGCTGGTCGGAAATCTGGTCGACCGAGACGCCATAGGGCAGCGCTTCCTCGAAGCGCTTGTAGGTTGCCTCGACGTCCTTGCCAACATCGGTGACCTTGAAGCCCTTGGCCATGACGACGCCAAGCTGCACGCTGTCGTGACCGTTGAAGCGGTACTTGCGCTGGTACGGGTCCTGAAGCCCCGAGGTGACGCTGGCGATGTCGCCGAGCCGGGTGACCTGGCCACCGGCGCGCAGGCGCAATTCGCGGATGTCGGCGGCCTTGGTGACGTCGCCTTCGACCGAGATGCGCACCGAATTGACGCCGGTGTCGATGGAGCCGGCCGGATCGACATTGTTCTGGCCCTTGATGGCGTTCTGCAGGTCGGTCAGCGTCAGGCCGCGTTCGGCCAGCGCCTTGGACGAGACGTCGATGTAGAGCTTTTCGGGCTGATCGCCGATGATGACGGCCTTCTCGACGCCGGGCGTCGTCAAAAGCATGTCACGGGCCTGGATGGCGAATTTCTTCAGCTCGGGATAGGAGAAGCCGTCGCCGCTGATCGAATGCAGCGTGATGAAGGTGTCGCCGAACTCGTCGTTGAAATAGGGGCCGAGCAGTCCCTGCGGAAGGTCGCCCGATATGTCGCCGACCTTCTTGCGCACCTGATAGAAGGCGTCCGTCACCTCGGCGGTATTGGTGTCGCCCTTGATCTGCACCGTGATGATGGCGCTTCCGGCGCGGGTGAAGGAGCGGACGAAATCGAGATGCGGCGTTTCCTGCAGCTTACGCTCGATCTTGTTGACGACCTGGTCTTCCATCTCCTGGATCGAGGAGCCCGGCCAGATCGCCTGCACGACCATGACGCGGAAGGTGAAGTCGGGATCTTCCTTCTGTCCCATGCGCATCAGGCCGAGCCCGCCGGCGATGATGATCAGGCCGAACAGGAACCGCGCGATCGAGGGATGGCCGATGGCCCAGCGCGAAAGGTTGAAGGGCCGCTTTTCTTCAGTGGAGGTCGTCATCGGTGCTGGTCCACTTTGCTTGGTTGGCGCCTGGTGCCGCGAAAGCGCGGCACACGGAACGAAATCATCTGCGTTCGATAATGGCTTCCGGGCGGCGAGGCTTTCCGAGCGGAGAGACACTCATCGCGGTGGGACGCGAAGGTCGATGCGGGGGTACATCGGCCTAGACGTCTCGACCTTCGGGCGCACGCCGCCCGGAAACCCGTGGCCGCGGAACGCGCGGCCAATCTGTCTGTCGTCAGCGCAGCCGGCTGGCGTCATCACCGTCGGCGGAGGCGGACTGCTGCGCCACCCCGCCGGCAAGTTTCACCTTCAGGTTCTCGGTCATGAACTGCGTGCCGGCGGCAACGACGACGTCGCCGGGCTTCAGTCCCTCCGCCACACGCACGCCATCGGCGGCGAACTCCGCAACCTTGATCGAGCGGGCATGCACGGTGTCGGCGCCACGATCGACGGTCCAGACGATCGACTGGCTGTCCTTCTGCGCCAGCGCGCTCAACGGGATCGAGACGAGCTGCTTTTCGTTGGCCGCCGACGCCTCGATGTTGGCGGTCATGCCGAGAAGCACGCGCGGGTCGTTGGGCAGGCTGACGCGGACGGCAAAGGTACGCGACTGCGGATCGGCGCTGCCGGCGACCTCGCGGACCTTGCCCTCGAGCGCCAGCGTATTGTCGGACCAGAAACCGGCCTTGACTGGTTTGCCCGGCTTGAATTCGGCGATTTCCATTTCCGGCACCGCAATCAGCACTTCCTTCTCGCCGTCGACGGCGACGGTAACGACAGGCGTGCCGGAACCAACCACCTGGCCGACATCGGCGTTGACCGATGTGACGATGCCCTCCCTGTCGGCCTTGAGATCGGTATAGCCGACCTGGTTCTTGGCCTGGTCAAGTGTCGAGCGGGCGGAGTCACGCGTGGCGACCGCCTGGTCATAGGTCAGTGTCGCCTGTTCGAGCTGCGACTTCGGCGCGAAGTTCTTGGTAAAAAGCTGTTGGGCACGCTTGCGGGCGAGGTCGACGGTCTCGACCTGCCGCTCGGCGGCATCGAGCGCGGCCTGCGCGCTCTTGACCGAAAGGTCGTAGTCGGAAGGATCGATGCGGGCGAGCACATCGCCCGGCGCCACATGCTGGCCGATGTCGACGAGACGCTCGGTGATCTTGCCGTTGATCCGGAAAGCCAGGGCGCTCTCGGTACGGGCCCGCACCGAACCGGAATAGGAGAGCATGCGGGTGTCATGCGCCTGGGCGATCTCGACGACCTTGACCGGGCGGATGATATCCTTGACTTCGGCTTTCTCCTGCGAACAGCCGGCGAGCCCGAGAGTGGCGGCGACCAGGCCGGCAACTGGCAGCTTGCGAAGGATGGAACTGGACAACGACATCTTGGAACTCCGACTGGAGATGATTGGTCGACACCGGCGCCCGGCGGGCGGCGGCTATTTTTTCAAGGCTTTGATCGCGTAATCGATAAGGTCGTCGGGCATCGCCCGGTTGGTCTTGGCAAGGCACTGCGCCACCATCTGCGGATGGCACAGGATGACCGTGGCGGCGCCGAAGCAGCGCGACGCGATCACCGGATCCTGCTTAGCGAACTCGCCGGCTTCGATGCCCTCGCGGATCACCTCCGCGAACAAGTCGTGGATGCTGTCGATGTGCTTGTCGATGACACCCCAGTCGCGCTCGAGGGCGACGATGACCATCTCGTGCACCTTCTGGTCGTCGAGCATGACTTCCATCGTCATCTTGTACTGTGCGTGCACATAACGCCGCAGCCGTTCCTCGGCGCCGATCGGCAGGTGGCATATCTCGTAAGCCATCTTGTAGCTGGCGCCGAGCATGCGGCCGCAGACGGCCTGGTGGATTTCGACCTTGGAGGCGAAGAAACGATAGATGTTGGCCGGCGACATACCGAGTTCGCGAGCAATGTCGGCGACGTTGGTCTTGCCATAGCCATAGTGCCGGAACAGGCGTTCGGCGCAGTCGAGAATGCGCGTCACATTCTCCTGTCTGGCGGCATCGGCCGTGATGTTGGCAGCTTCGGACATGGCTCTCTGTCGATTTACGAGTGATGAATTTCAATTTTCGTCACTCGTAAATTGAAAAGAAGGAGGTGTCAACACGAAATCGACGTACACGTACAAAATAGTGACAGATGGTGACATCCAACAGACGCGACGAGGCGGCCAAAGGATGCGGGCACCCGAAATAATTTTTGGGGGAGGTCCTTCTGGACGTCAGGCGATCTTAGCCATTTCCCGCAGTCGGAATTTCTGGATCTTGCCGGTCGAGGTCTTGGGGATTTCCGCGAAGATCACCGCCTTCGGCACCTTGAAGCGGGCAAGCAGCCCTCGGCAATGCTCGATGATCTCGGCCTCTGTCGCCGACTTGCCCGGTTTCAGTTCGACATAGGCGATGGGCACCTCGCCCCATTTGTCGTCTGCCCTGGCCACCACGCCGCACGAGGCAACGGATGAATGCTTGTAGAGCGCATCCTCGACCTCGATCGAGGAAATGTTCTCGCCGCCCGAGATGATGATGTCCTTGGAGCGATCCTTGAGCTGGATATAGCCGTCGGGATGCATGACGCCGAGATCGCCGGAGTGGAACCAGCCGCCGGCGAAGGCTTCGTCGCTCGCCTTGCGGTTCTTCAAATAGCCCTTCATGACGATGTTGCCGCGGAACATGACCTCGCCGATGGTTTCGCCGTCGGCCGGCGTCATCCGCATCGTCTCGGGATCCATGACGGTCAGGCCCTCAAGTGCTGCATAGCGCACGCCCTGCCGTGCCTTCTTGGCGCTGCGCTCGCCCTTTGCCAGACCGTCCCATTCGCCATGCCATTCATTGACGACCGCCGGGCCGTAGGTCTCGGTCAGGCCGTAGAGATGGGTGACGGCAAAGCCGGCATCGGCCATGCCCGACAGCACGGCTTCGGGTGGCGGCGCGGCCGCGGTGTTGAAGGTGACGGTCTGCGCGAAGGTGCGCTTGTCCTCGTCGCGGGCATTGATCAGTACCGACATCACCACCGGCGCGCCGCAGAGATGCGTGACGCCGTGATCGGCGATGGCGTCGTAGATCGGCTTCGGCCGCACCCAGCGCAGGCAGACATGGGTGCCGGCCTGCACGGCCATCGTCCAGGGGAAGCACCAGCCATTGCAGTGGAACATCGGCAGCGTCCAGAGATAGACGGCGTGCTTGGCCATGCCGGCATGGATGGTGTTGGTGTAGGCCATCAGGGCGGCACCGCGATGATGATAGACGACACCCTTGGGATTGCCCGTCGTGCCCGAGGTGTAGTTGAGTGAGATGGCATCCCATTCATCATCGGGCATCGACCAGGCGAAATCCGCATCACCGCCAGCGACAAGATCCTCGTAGTCGAGCGCGCCGATGCGTTCGCCCTTCGGATAAGGCGCGTCGGCGGCGTAATCGGGATCGTCGTAGTCGATGACCAGCGGCTTGACGTTGGCCAGTTCCAGGGCCTGCCCGACGACACCGGAGAATTCGCGGTCGACGATGAGCACCTTCGTCTCGGCATGGTCTAGCTGGAAGGCGATCACAGCGGCGTCGAGGCGCGTGTTCAGCGAATGCAGCACCGCCTTGGTCATCGGCACGCCGAAATGCGCCTCCAGCATCGGCGGCGTGTTCGACAGCATGACGGTGACGGTATCGCCCTTGCCGATGCCGCGCTTTTGCAGCGCCGAGGCGAGCTTCAGCGAGCGGCGCCAGAAATCGCGATAGCTGATGCGCTGGCGGCCATGGATGATGGCGACATGGTCGGGGTAGGTCTTGGCCGCGCGCTCCAGATAGGTGAGCGGCGTCAGCGGCTGATGGTTGGCCGCGTTCTTGTCGAGATCCTGTTCGTAAGGATTGCCCATCCCGTTCTCCCCTTTTATCGAAGACTTCTAACCACAGGCTAGGCCCGCGTCACCACCAAGGATGCCACGTTAGAGCCCATTTGGCACAATGATCATCCAGATTCAGGGGCCGAGCAGGTATCCTGTACCTTCGCTCTGGTTTGACTTTTGTCGAGAGCCGTGAATAATGTCAGCCGAGGAGACGGCATGGCAATCCGACCGGCAGAACAGCTCATTCACAAGGCCGCCTGGCTCTACTATGCGCATGGCCTGCGACAGGACCAGGTTGCGAGCCAGCTTAACATTTCCCGTGCCTCGGTGGCCATGTACCTGCGCAAGGCGCGCGAGACCGGCATCGTCAACATCTCGACCTCGACGCAGTTGTTCACCGACGACGTGATGGCGCGCAAGCTCGAGGATGCGCTGGGGCTCGACGCGGTCTGGATCGCGCCGGAGAACGGCCATATCCCGGACCCCTCGACCGACATCGCCGTGCTGGCGGCGAGCGTCTTTCTCGAACTGGTCAAGAAGGGCGACCGCATCGGTGTCGCCTGGGGCCGCACCGTCTACACGATCGCCGACATCATGTCCTATGCCGACCTGCAGGACGTCACCGTGGTGCAGCTCTGCGGCAATCTCGGCGCCCCCTATTCCTACCGGCCCGACCAGTGCACGATGGAAATCGCGCGGCGGCTCAACGCCAAGGGCCTCAATTTCTACGCGCCGCTGGTGCTGTCGACGGAAGAGCTGGCGCGCGCGCTGCGGGCCGAACCGGTGATCCGTGAGCAACTGTCGGGAATCAGGGATTGCGACCTGGCGCTCTACTCGGTCGGCGCGGTCGATGCCGACAGCCATCTGGTCAAATGCGGCGCGCTGACATCGGGCGAGATGGCGGAGCTGCGCGGCCAAGGTGCAGCCGGGGTCATTGCCGGACAGATCATCGACGCCGGAGGCAAGGTGCTCGATTGCAGCTATAACCGCCGGGTGATCTCGGCCGAACTTGCCTCGCTGCGCGCCATCGCCAGGCGGCTGATGGTGGTGCAGGAGGACAGCAAGTTCGAACCGCTGCTCGCGGCGATCACCGGGGGGCTTTGCACGCATCTGGTGGTCGGCGCTCATATGGCGCAGCGGCTTCTCGATCATGCCGGAGCGGCGCTACAAAAAGCATCCTGAGAAAGCAACCCTTCGCCGGCGCATTGTCATCAGGGCGTCGCGGCATTCCTGTTTCACCATCCAAAGACAGCAACTGGACGAACCGAACATGAAGAATTTGTGGAACGACGACACGGCCGAAAAACTCGTTGCCGACTATGCCAAGAAGGGCGTCGGCCGCGACCTCGCACTGCGCGTCTACACGACGCGGCTTTTGGGCGGTGTGCCGCAGTTGGTCCTGCATGGCGGCGGCAACACCTCCTGCAAGACCACGGCTACGGACCTCGTCGGCGATGAATGGGACGTGCTGTGCGTCAAGGGCAGCGGCTGGGACATGGCGGTCATCGAGCCGCAGGGCCTGCCGGCGGTCAAGATGGGCGCCCTGCTCAAGGCCCGCGCACTGGAAAAGCTCTCCGACGAGGACATGGTCGCGCTGCAGCGGGCGAACCTGATCGACCCCGCCTCGCCCAACCCATCGGTCGAGACGCTGCTGCATGCCTTCCTGCCGCACAAATTCGTCGACCACACCCATTCGACCGCCATCCTGGCCATCGTCGACCAGGAAGACTCGAAGCCGCTGGTGAAGACGGTGTTCGGGAGCAAGATGGGCTACGTGCCCTACATCATGCCCGGCTTCGATCTCGCCAAGGCGGCAGCCGACGTTTTCGACGCCGACCCGGCGGTCGAGGGGCTGATCCTCGACAAGCATGGCATCTTCACCTTCGGCGACGATGCCAAGCAGGCCTATGATCGAATGATCCACTATGTGAACGTCGCCGAGGATTATGTGGCCAAGCACGCCAAGCCGACGGCGGCAAAGGCCGCACTGCCGGCAAGGCTCGCGACGCCGGCTTCCATCGCGCCGATGCTGCGCGGCGCTGTTGCGTTTGCGCGCGGCGAAGGCCGCTTCGACCGCATGATCTCCGACTTCCGCACATCGGACGCGATCGTCGATTTCATCAATTCGGCCGAGATCGCCGACTATGCGGGACGCGGCGTGTCGACGCCCGATCTGTCGATCCGCATCAAGACCGGGCCGATGGCGGTGCCGGCGCCCGATGCCGACAAGGCCGACGACTACAAGGCCGTCATCAAGAGCCATGTCGACGCCTTCGCCAAGGATTATCGCGCCTATTTCGAGACCAATGACGCGCTCGACGACGTCAAGCGCACCATGCTCGACCCGATGCCGCGGCTGACGCTGGTGCCGGGGCTCGGCATGTTCGGCCATGGCCGCACGCTGAAGGATGCCAGGATCGCCTCCGATGTCGGCGAGATGTGGATCGAGGCGGTGCGTGGCGCCGAAGCTGTCGGCCGTTTCCATCCGCTGTCCAAGGCCGACCTGTTCCCGCTCGAATACTGGTCGCTCGAACAGGCCAAGCTTGCCTCCAACAAGCCGAAGCCGCTGACCGGCCAGGTGGTGCTGATCACCGGCGGCGCCGGCGCGATCGGCGCGGCGACGGCAAAACTGTTCGCCGACAATGGCGCCCATGCCGTCGTCGTCGATCTCGATGGCGACAAGGCCGCCGACGCGGCGAAGAAGGCCGGTAACAATTCGATCGGTGTCGCAGCAGATATCACCGATTCGGCCCAGGTTCGTGCCGCCTTCGACAAAGCGGTTGCCGTATTCGGCGGCGTCGACATCCTGGTCTCCAATGCAGGCGCCGCCTGGGAAGGCCGCATCGGCGAGCTTGACGACGCGCTGTTGCGCAAAAGCTTCGAGCTCAATTTCTTCGCCCACCAGTCGGTGGCGCAGAACGCCGTGCGCATCATGCTCGAACAGGGCACTGGCGGTGTGCTTCTGTTCAACACCTCCAAGCAGGCGGTCAATCCAGGTCCGAAGTTCGGCGCCTATGGTGTGCCGAAGGCAGCGACGTTGTTCCTGTCCAGGCAGTACGCGCTCGACTATGGCGCCCACGGCATCCGCTCCAACGCCGTCAACGCCGACCGCATCCGCTCGGGGCTTTTGACCGATGCCATGATCGCCAGCCGCTCGGGCGCGCGCGGCGTGTCGGAGAAGGAATACATGTCCGGCAATTTGCTCGGCCAGGAAGTGACGGCGCAGGACGTGGCGCAAGCCTTCCTGCACCACGCGCTGGCCGAACGCACCACCGCCGACGTGACGACCGTCGATGGCGGCAATATTGCAGCGGCGCTGCGGTAGGCTTGTAACAACTGCATATTGTAGCTACATTGTGGCTCAAGGTAACGGAGACACGATATGGCTACAGATGCAGTGGTCCGCGCTCGGATCGACGCCGCGACCAAGGATCAGGCGACGGAAGCCTTGGCGGCCATGGGCCTGTCGGTTTCCGACGCTATCCGCCTGCTGCTGGTCCGCGTGGCCGCAGACAAGGAATTTCCCTTCCCGGTGAAAGTGCCCAACGCAACCACGCGAAAGGCTATGGCTGAGTTGGAAAAAGGCAAAGACAAGCGCTTCGCCTCGGCTGATGAATTGTTCAAGGATCTGGGGATCTAACCATGCCAGCGGCCATTCACTCCGGGCAATTTCGCCGGGATGTGAAGCGTATGGAAAAGCGTGGCAAGAACCTTGGGAAATTGCGCGATCTGCTAGGCTTGCTGATCGCCGGGCATGAACTGCCGGCGACGTATAAGGATCCTCTGAAAGGCGACTGGAAAGGCTTTCGAGAGGGGCATATCGAACCGGACTGGCTCCTGATCTACCGCGTTGTCGGCGACGAATTGCAGCTTGCCCGTACCGGCTCGCACTCCGACCTATTCAACGAGTGAATTCTGCGGGATGCCGCCCACAGCGATCTGCTGCGGGCGACTCTCGTACCATCCTACAAGCCGTAAAGTGACGAACCTTACTTCGTGTTGGGGTTCGGCATCCAGGCGGGCATCGCGACATCGGCATGGGCGAACTGCGGCAGCTTGGCCGACAGGTCTTCCATATTCTTGATGTCCTTGTCGACCAGCTCCTTCTGTGTGATCAGCGTCGGCGGCACGATGACGTTGTGGCCGGGATCCTCACCGGCGAGCAGCTGCGCCAGGGCGCGCACCGAGACCTGGCCGACGACGGCCGGGTTGGTGGCGGCGGTCGCCGCCCAGGCGCTGTCGGGCTCGCGCATCGCTGCGATGTCGGAGGTCGAGATGTCGGCCGAATAGATCTTGATGCCCTTGTTCAGGCCGGCTTCGTCGACGGCGATTTTCACGCCCTTGGCGAATTCGTCATAGGGGGCGAACATCACCTTGATGTCGGGGTGAGCCGACAGCACCGAGCGCGCCTGGTTGGCGACGGAGTTGGCGATCGGGTTGTCGAGCGTGCCGAACATCGCGACTTCCTTGATGCCGGCATATTTCTTCTTGACGTCGACCCAGGTCTCGTTGCGGCGGTCGAGCGGCGCGATGCCGGCGACATAGACGTAACCGGCATTCCAGCTCTCGCCATTGTCCTTGACCGCCTGTTCAAGTGCCAGGCGCGCCAGATCCTTGTCGGACTGCTCGATCTGCGGGATCTTGGGGTTTTCGACATTGACGTCGAAGGCCACCACCTTGATGCCGGCGTCAACCGCACGCTGCGCGGCGTCCTTCATCGATTCCGTCAGGCCGTGCTGGATGATGATGCCCTGAACGCCAAGCGCGATGGCCTGGTCGACCATATCCGATTGAAGCGCTGCATCCTGGCGGCTGTCGAGGACGCGCAGGTCGATGCCGAGCGCCTTCGACTGTGCCTCGACGCCCGAAAGATAGGCCTGGAAGAAGTCGCCGGTCGAGAGGTAGCGCACCAGTGCGATCTTGACGCCGGGCTTGTCGAACGGCGCCGGCTTGTCCGCGGCCAGCGCCGGGACCTGCATCAGCATGGTTGCGCCGGCGAGCCCGAGCGCCACCTTCCCCAGAAGTCTTCTTGTGATGTTCACCTTGTTTTCCTCCACTCTTGTTGAACCCAAAATCCTGTCCGGTCGAAAATTACCCCCTGCCCCTGCCCGACAGGGCAAAGGTAAAGACAAGGGCGACGACCAGAACCACGCCCTTGACGAAATCCTGCGTGTAGTAAGGCGCGTTCATCATCGTCAGGCCCTGCAGCAAGATGCCGACGAACAGCGCGCCCACGGCAGTGCCGAAGGCGTTCGGCTTGGCGGCGCCGAGCACCGCATAGCCGATCAGCGCCGCGGCAACCGCATCGAGCAGCAGATTATTACCCGAGGCGATGTCGCCGCGTCCAAGCCGGGCGGCGAGCAAAATGCCGCCGATCGAGGCAAAAACTCCTGAAATAACGTAGGCCCAGATCTTGTATGCCTTGACAGGCGCGCCGGCGAGTTCGGCGGCGCGCTCGTTGGAGCCGACCGCATACATCATGCGGCCGAAACGGGTGTATTCGAGGAAGAACCAGATCAGCACAGCGAGCACCAGCAGCACGACGACCGACACGGGAATGAGGTTCGGGATGAAGAAATCGAAGCGGTGGCGGCCGAGCGCCAGGAAAGCGTCGGAGAATTTGCCGTTGGCGACCGAGCCATCGGGCATGGTCATGCCGGTGGCGATCGAGCGGCCCTCCGTCGGGATGCGCTGCAGGCCGACGAGCAGGAACATCATGCCGAGCGTCGCCAACAGATCGGGCACGCGCATATAGACGATCAGCCAGCCATTGATCAGGCCGACAATGGCGCCGATGAGCAGGCAGACGACGACCGCGACGACCACGTTCTGCTCCAGCACCACCATGACATAGGCGGCAGCCATCATGGCCGACGTGGCGACCGAACCGATCGAGAGATCAAAGCCGCCAACGACCAGCGTGGCGGTGACGCCGAGCGCCAGCACGCCGGTGATGGCGACCGACTGGAAGATGAAGACGGCACTTTGCGGCGAGACGAACCCGTCGGCCGCGATCGCGAAATAGGCGACCAGCCCGAACAGGAGGACGATGAATCCGTAACGGATGGCGGAGTCGCGAAGCGTCATTCAGCGCTTCCCCGCGCGGTTGCCATCTTCACCCAACTCGAACTCATGGTCTCTCCATTCCAATTCCCATTCGCCGCCACATTCAGGCCGCGCTGTGCAGCGGTCCGCCGGCGACCTCGGCCAGCAGGCGATCGAGGTCGACATCGGCGTTGCGGTGTTCGCCGACGATTGCGTGCTCCGACATCACCAGGATGCGATCGGCCGTCTCCAGCGCCTCGTCGAGTTCGGTGACGAACAAAAGCGTCGCGCGGCCATTGGCGCTGGCTCTCAGCTTGGCGGCGATATCGCGCCTGGCCGAAATGTCGACCCCTTGGAACGGCTCGTCGAGGATAAACAGCTTCGCATCCTGCGCCATCCAGCGGGCAACCATCACCTTCTGCTGGTTGCCGCCGGACAGTGCCGACATCTCGTCCTTCTCGGAGCGGCAGACGATGCCCAGCTCCTCGATCTGCCGGCGCGCGGTGGCGCGTTCGCGGCGGCGCTTGAGCACGCTGAAGTTCGACATTCGCTTCAGGAACGGGAGGCTGACATTGCGCTCGATGTTGAAGTCGCCGACGATGCCGCTGGTGGCGCGGTCCTTGGCGACGAGGAACACGCCGGCGGCAATCGCGTCGCCGGCCGAGCGCGGCCTATAGGGCTTGCCGTTCATCGTCATGGTGCCGGCGAGCGGCTTGCGCACACCGAACAGCGTTTCGGCAAGTGCCGTCTTGCCGACACCGACGAGACCGGTGATGGCGACGACCTCGCCATCGCCAAGCGTCAGCGAGATCGGCCTGGCGCCCTGAGCGATGCGAAGGTTTTCGACGGTCAGGACCGGCTTAGCCGAACTCCTGGCAACGATCTGGTCGAGGCGGATCTTGCGGCCGAGCATGGCGTTGACCGCGCCTTCATAGTCGAGCGGCTTGATGTCGAAGGCGCCCGAGACGACCCCATCGCGCATCGAGACGATGCGGTCGGCAAGCCGCCGGATGTCCGACATGCGGTGCGAGATATAGAGGATCGCCACGCCTTGCTCACGCAGCCTGTCGACCAGCGCGAACAGCCGGTCGGCCTCGGCGCTGGAGAGCGACGAGGTTGGCTCGTCGAGGATCAGCACTTTCGGCTGGTGCGCCAGGGCGCGCGCAATCGCCACCATCTGGCGATCGGCCAGCGAAAGATCGTTGACCCGCGCCTTCAAATCGATGGCCAATCCCATGCGGTCGGCAACCGCCTTGGCCTCGCGGCGGACGCGGACCGGATTGAACAGGGTCGGTACGCCCCGGCCGCTCAGCCTGTCGAGTGTCAGGTTGGTGGCGACGTCAAGGTCGGCGACGACGCCATCGTTGATGTTCTGGTGCACGGTGACGACGCCGGCGCGGATCGCTTCGGCCGGCGTGTTCGGCGCGAAATCCTGGCCGGCCAGCGTCATGGTGCCGCCGCCATTTTCATAGACACCGCTGACGATCTTGACGAGGGTTGATTTACCGGCGCCGTTGGCGCCCATCAGCACGGTCACTTCACCGGCATGCAGGTCCAGCGAGACGCCACCAAGCACCTCGTTGCGGCCAAAGGATTTCCTCAGTCCCTCTACGCGGAACACGGCACTGCCGACCATGCGTTCCTCCCTGACCGTGACGCTATGGTTTACGTCGGCAATTGTCAACACGATTGACAATTGCCAGACAGCTTCCTAGCTTGGCCCAGCCGCTAAGGCTCCCCTATGATCGGAGCACATAAGCGGGAGGGAGAAGAATGACCGGGAAATTGCCGTTCGAAGCACTGTCGGTGGAGACGCTTGCAACGCGCCTCGGCCCGAACGAGGCGCTGTGCGCGAGGATCGGCAACGACACCAGCGCCTGGAAGGTCCGCGAGGTCGGCGACGGCAATCTCAACCTGGTGTTCATCGTCGAGGGTGCCTCGGGCGCTGCCGTCGTCAAGCAGGCCCTGCCCTATGTCCGCCTGGTCGGCGACAGCTGGCCGCTGCCCTTGAAGCGTTCCTTCTTCGAATACCACGCGCTGACGAGACAAGAGGCGCGCGCGCCTGGCTCTGTGCCGGCGATCTACTATTTCGATGAAGGCCAGGCGCTGATCATCATGGAGTATCTGGCACCGCCGCACATCATCCTGCGCCGCGCCCTGATCGACGGCCGGCAATTGCCGAACATCGCCAGGGACATCGGCCTGTTCATGGCTCGCACTTTGTTTCGCGGCTCCGACCTGTCGATGGCGACCAAGGACCGCAAGGCCGACCTGGCGCTGTTCGCCGACAATGTCGAGCTTTGCGACATCACCGAGAACCTGGTGTTCTCCGACCCCTATTTCGACGCCAAGATGAACCGGCATACCTCGCCGCAGCTCGACGCCCTCGTCGCCGAACTGCGCGCCGACCGCGACCTCAAGGTCGAGGCGCAACGGCTGAAGCACATTTTCGCCGCCAATGCCGAGACGCTGCTGCATGGCGACCTGCATTCCGGCTCGATCATGGTCACCGACCAGGAAACACGGATGATCGATCCGGAGTTCGCCTTCTACGGTCCGATGGCGTTCGATGTCGGCATGCTGCTCGCCAATTTCTGGATGTCGTTCTTCTCGCAGCGCGGACAGGAGCAGAAGGGCAAGCGCGATGCCATGCGCGCCTATCTGCTCGAGGTCACTACGGAGACCTGGGCCGTGTTCCGTGCCGAATTCTCGCATCTGTGGCGCACCGAGCGCACCGGCATGCTTTATCAAAAGAGCCTGTTCGAGGATCAGGGCGACATACTCGCCGCCGAGCAGGCGCTCGACCATGTGCTGCACCAGATCTGGACCGATCTGCTCGGCTTTGCCGGCATCGAGGTGCACCGGCGCATCCTCGGCCTCGCCCACAATGCCGATTTCGAGACCATTGCCGATGAAGATCTGCGCGCCAGTTGTGAGGCGAAGGCACTGAAATTCGGCCGCCACATCGCCGTCAACCGGCGGCAGATCCACAGCATCGACGAGGTCAATAAGCTGGCCGTGCTGATCGAACAGGAGAACGGAATTTGAACGTCGGCGGTCGCCACTATCGGACTATCTGGCTGAGCGACGACGGGCGTTCGGTCGAAATCATCGACCAGCGCTGGCTGCCGCATGATTTCCGCATCGAGACAGTCGACACCGTCGCCGGCATCGCCACCGCCATCCGCGACATGTGGGTGCGCGGCGCGCCGCTGATCGGTGTCACCGCTGCTTATGGCGTCGCCATGCAGATGGCTGACGATGCGTCCGACCAGGCGCTCGATGCGGTATGGGAGACCTTGCACGAGACGCGCCCGACGGCGATCAATTTGCGCTGGGCGCTCGACGAGATGCGGCGCTTCCTCAAGCCACTTGCGCCGGAGCAGCGGGCCGCTGCCGCCTATCGGCGCGCCGGTGAAATCGCCGACGAGGATGTCGGGCTGAACCGCGCCATCGGCGAGAACGGACTTGCCATCATCAAGGCGATCGCCGCGCGCAAGCAGCCTGGCGAGCCGGTCAACATTCTCACCCACTGCAATGCCGGCTGGCTGGCCACCGTCGATTACGGCACCGCCACCGCACCGATCTACCTGGCTGTCGAGGCCGGCATTCCGGTCCATGTCTATGTCGACGAGACGCGGCCGCGCAACCAGGGCGCCCAGCTCACCGCGTGGGAGATGGCCGGCCATGGCGTGCCGCACACGCTGATCGTCGACAATGCGGGTGGCCATCTGATGCAGCGCGGCGCAATCGACATGGTCATCGTCGGCACAGACCGCACCACCGCCGACGGCGATGTCTGCAACAAGATCGGCACATATCTCAAGGCGCTGGCCGCCGCCGACAATGACGTGCCGTTCTATGTCGCCCTGCCCTCGCCGACCATCGACTGGACGGTGCATGACGGGCTGGCCGAGATCCCGATCGAGCAGCGCTCGGCCGACGAAGTCTCCTTGGTATGGGGCAAGAACGCCGCCGGCGAGATCGCGCAGGTGCGCATCTCGCCCGAGGCGACGCCGGCGGCCAACCCGGCCTTCGACGTGACGCCGGCACGACTGGTGACCGGGCTGATCACCGAACGCGGTGTCGCCAAGGCATCGCGCGACGGCCTGAAGGCGATGTTCCCCGAACGGCGATAGCGCAAGCGCGGACCCAACCTTCCGGTTCAGGAAGCGCTGTTCCCCGCGATCTCCAGCGCCTTCACGAAATGCAGCGAGCGCTGCAGGGCGCGACGAATGGTTTCGATATCGACCGGCCTGTTTCGGCGCTGGGGATCGCGGCGCTTCGGGCGCTCCAGGCGCAAGGGCAGTTCGATGCTGACCGGCAGCGTCGGGGGAAGCATCGCCCAGTATGGCTCGTAATCGACCGAGCCGTCCCCGACGGCACAGAATGCCCATCCCGCACCGGTGCCGACGATGTCCTTCAAATGGGCATGGCCAACGGCTTCGAGAGCCGTCGCGATATCTTCCGCCGGCTGCGTGGCCTCATCGCTGTAGGTGAAGACGTTTCCGGCGTCGTGGTTCAGGCGGACATGCCGCGATCCGATTTCGCGGACGAAGCTCGCCCCGGATCGGGCGTTGCCAAGCAAATCGTCCTTGCCGTGCCCGGGGTTCTCGAGCGCCAGGACGATACCGGCCTGTTCGAGCCTCGGCAGAACAGCATCGATCGTCCGGCGGATACTCGCCCGGCCCGTCATCGGGCCGGCATTGGTGATCAGGAACGATGCGCCGAGACCGGCGGCAAAGGCGACGCGCCGCAACAGCGCATCCACCGCATCAGGTCCCGATAGGTCGAGATGAGCCGAGACGGCATTGATGCCCAGCCTGGCACTGTCGGCTGTCTGGCGAAGCTTCGAGCCCTTGGTGTCGGTAAACATGCCTTCATCGAAATCGACATAGCCGCGAATGAAGGCCGGTTCGATATGGCTGGCGCCAGCAGCCGCGATCTCTTCGATGGCCAATTCCATGGAATAGCCATCGAAGAGCGCGGTCGATACCGAGGTGATCCGTGGCGTCGGAGGCAGCGCTCAGGCTCCCTTGCCGTAGACGATCAGCTCGGAGGCTTCCTTCACCTTGGCCGGAGACAAGGCCTCGCGCCAATCATCGCGGACCACGACACCCTTGGCGAAACGCATCAGGCGCAGCGCCGCATCGGACGGCACCTTTGGAGAGAAGCCGAACCACATGGCGATCTCGACATTCAGGTGGCCAATCAGAAAGTCGAGCGCGGCCTTTCTGGGAATGCCATATTTGCGTTCGCATTCCTCGACGGCCTCGACCATGGTGTCCACGAAGGGCATGGCGATCATTTCGGAAAGGCCTGGCTCGAGGATTGCCAGTTGCTCGACGGTGACGCGGTGGCTGTCGATGATCGGCGACCACATCGCCTTGCACACCTCTTCGCCAAGCGCATAGTGCTCCTCGGGGCCCTGCATCAGGGCGCAGACGATCGACTGCCTGGCAATGCCGCCGTGATAGTCGCGGCGGGCAGCCCATTCCGTCTCCTCGTTGAACAGGGGCGGATGACAGGGATGGCCGACAAAATAGGTCAGATCGGGCCGGTCCTTCGGCAGGTCGCCGGCGTAAGGCGCGGCGGCATCGAGAATGAGAAGCATCGCGCCGCTGGCGAGCATCGGCGATATCTGCCGTGCGACCTGGCCGATGATATTGTCCGGCAGGGCCATGACCACGACCTTGGCGCCGGGGACGCCCTCTTCCATCGAGACGGCGCTGATGCCGGCCTCCGATAGCCGCTTGCGGCCGGCCTCGCCGACTTCCACGGCACGGACATCGTAGCCCGCTTCGATCAGCTTGCGCGCGACACGGAAGCCCATCTTGCCTCCCGCTCCAAGCAACGCCACGGATATCGTCATTCGCTTCTCTCCCAATTGCCTTGTGCGCCTCTAGCACGCCGATTCAGCCGAACCCTGCGTAGCTTCGATCTCCGGATGTGCGGCGCCTGCCGCAGCCATCTTGCAGGCTGTGGAGATACGACCGGCCCATGCCGCGTCCGCGCTGGACGGACATCCATGGAGGCGAGCGTTAGCACCAAAAAGATATCATGTCATCACATGAGCTTTGGTGCTCAAAAAATTTTGACCGATCCGGATACTCAGCCAGTCCCGCCGCCGGTCAGTTTCGAATACAGCTCATTGGCGCGGCCGATATGCTCGGCCATGGCGACGCTCGCGCCTTCCGGATCCCCGCTGGCGATCGCCTTGTAGATGCGTTCGTGCTCCTCGACCGTCAGGCGTTCGGCACCTTTCACCGCCACCAGGTCGCGCTTGAACCGCGACAGCCATTCGAGCATTCCCTTCGCCACCGCGGCTATCATGGAATTGCCGCTCATCTCGGCAATCACGGCGTGGAATTCCATGTCGGCGGCGACAAATCGCGCCTGGTCGCCCTTCGCATCGCGCAGGTGGCGCAGGGTCTCGGCAAGTCGCTCCAGGTTCTTGGCCGTGGCGCGCCGCGTGGCTATCCGCACCAGGCCGGTTTCCAACAAGAGCCTGACTTCCTTGAGTTCTTCGAGACCACGAGAGTTCGTCGCCAGCATCATGACCATCGCCGCGGAAACCTGATCGACGATCACCTCGGGCGTCGGATTGATGACGCGGGCACGTTCGCCGTGGGAAATCTTGATAAGGCCCATCTGCTGCAGCGTCAGCATGGCTTCGCGGATCGACGGGCGCCCGACGCCGATCATCGTCATCAATTCCTTTTCCGACGGCAATTGAGAGCCTGGCGGAAATTCGGATGTCGAGATCGCCGCCATCAGCCGGTCAAGCACCTCTACATACAACTTCTTCTTCTGGACCGGTTCCATGCATCCCTCCGCGATCATTCCTCCGGCATATCGATCCCGAGTCGCACCGGGAGGCAAGGCCCAGCGATCGATTGACATTACATATATGATGACCTAACGTCCACCCTGACCGGCGCCGATATGCCAAGCGACCGGCCAAAAGAGTTGCCGGAGCGAGCCGGCCTGATTGGCCAAGGCAAGAAAAAGACGAACCGGGCAGGCCGCTCTCGCTCTCGTCAGCGCAATCAAATGAGTCCCGCTACCGGCTTGCCTATTTGGTATGCTGGTATAACATGTAGATGGTATGGTGTCTCTCCGAGGGTGGGACGCCGTTACGGAATGGCATGCAAGCCGGCCATGCTGGCCGGTGTTTTTGGGAGGAAGTATCATGAAGTTTGCAATCGTAGCGGCGCTTGCCAGCACCGCGCTGGGGAGCGTGTTCGCACTGCCGGCAATGGCGTCTCCGGACGCCCCGGTGATCGCACTGACCAACGCCTATTACGGCAATACCTGGCGGCACCAGATGGTGGAGGCTTTCGAGGCCTCGGCCAAGGAAGCAAAGGCCGCTGGACAGATTTCCGACTACATCGTCATGAATGGCGACGGCTCAGTGGCGCAGCAGAACAGCCAGATCGCCGAACTGATCCTGAAGAAGGTCGACGTGCTTGCGGTCGATGCCGCCTCGGAAACCGCGGTCAACGGCATCATCGAGAAAGCCTGCAAGGCCGGCATCATCGTCGTGTCCTTCGATTCCGTCGCTTCGGCGCCCTGCAACTACCAGCTCAACTTCGATTTCAAGGGCTACAAGGCAACCCAGGCCGAGGCCGTCTTCAAGATGCTCGGCGGCAAGGGCAACGTCATCCAGGTGCGCGGCGTCAAGGGCTCGGCTCCCGACAACGACATGTTCAACGCCCAGCAGTCGGTGCTGGCGAAATATCCCGACATCAAGGTCGTCGCCACTGTCTATGGTCAGGCAACCGCCTCGGTCGCGCAGGCGGCCATCGCCAATGTGCTGCCCTCGCTGCCGCATGTTGATGCAGTGCTCGGCCAAGGCGGCAGCGACGATGTCGGCATCGCCCAGGCCTTCGTCCAATATGGTGGCGACTATGCCGGCACGATGCCGATCATCGAAGGCGGCGGCGGCACCGATTTCGTCAAATGGTGGGCCGACGAGAATGCCAAGAACGGCTACCAGACGGTCTCGATGAACACCACGCCCGGCATTGGCGGCGCCGCGTTCTGGCTCGGACTGTCGCTGCTCAAAGGCGCCAAGGCACCCAAGATGATGATCATGCCGGTGGCGACGGTCGACGCCAGCAATCTCAAGGAGTATGCCAAGCTGCCGGGCGGCCAGATCATCAGCCCCAGCTATTCGCTCGACTGGGTCAAGCAGAACCTCTTGAGCAAGTAACGCGACCAGCACAATGGATCGGGCGCCGAAGGTCGCCCGGTCCATGGCCGTGAAGAAACGGAGGACGAATGTCCCATCTTGCCGTTGCCGATCAGAAGGGTGCCGCCATGGCGCCCGCCGCCTCGATCCGGCAGGAAATCGTCTCGCTTTCACAGATCACCAAGAGTTTCGGGCCGACGCTGGCGAATGCCGAGATCGACCTCGCCATTTCGGCCGGCGAGATCATCGGCCTCGTCGGCGGCAACGGCGCCGGCAAGTCGACGCTGATGCGCATTCTCTGCGGCACGATGTGGCCGACGCTGGGCTCGATCTCGTTCGCCGGCCAGGCGCTGAGCTTCGCCGGCTACGACACGGCGGAAGCACAACGGCGCGGCATCCGCATGGTGCACCAGGAACTGTCGCTGTGCGCCAACCTCTCCGTGGCCGAGAACTTCTTCCTGGAAACACCCGCGGACGCGGCGAGCAGGCCAGGCTGGCGGACGCTTTACAGGGCCCGCGCGCGCTCGGCGCTGGATGCGGTGTTTCCCGGCAACGGCATCGATGTGGATGCCGAAATCGGCCAGCTCTCCATCGCCGAGCGGCAGATGGTCGAGATCGCCCGCGCCGCCGCCACTCCCGGCGTCAGGCTCATCGTTCTCGATGAACCGACCTCCTCCCTCGATCTCGATCGCTCCAAGCAGTTGCGGGCTTTCATCCGCGAGCGGGCCAAGGCGGGGCTAGCCTTCATCTTCATCAGCCACAAGCTGAAGGAAATCATCGACATCGCCACACAGGTGGTGGTGCTGCGAAATGGGCGCACCGCCTGGCGCGGCGACGTGGTGGACACTTCGATCGACCGCCTGGTGCAGCTCATGGGCGGCGACGCCAATCCGGTCCACCAGCACGGCGCTGCCGCCGTCGGCAGCGGGGGCGCGCTGGTGCGCCTGTCCGGAGACCTGACATCCGAGCTCGGCCGCGACATCGAGATCTTGCGCGGTGAAATCGTCGGACTGGCTGGGCTCGAGGGCAGCGGCCAGAAGGAGCTGCTGCATGCCATCTTCAAGCCTGGAAAGGATGGCGCCGTCACCAGGACCGGTGAAGCCGGCTTCATTGCCGGCGACCGCCAGAAGGAAGGCGTGTTTCCGCTTTGGAGCGTGCTAGGCAACATTTCCATCGGCAGCCTCGCGCGCCGGTCGGCGCTGGGCCTGGTCTCGGATCGGCTCAACCGCGAAAGCGCGGCCGACGCCGCCGGCCGGCTGCGGCTCGACGAAAGCCGCTTCGGGTCCAACATACTGGAGCTGAGCGGCGGCAACCAGCAGAAGGCGCTGGTGGCCCGCGCTCTCGTCGCCGATACGCCGGTCATCCTGCTCGACGATCCGACGCGCGGCGTCGACATCGCCACCAAGCAGGATTTCTACCGGCTCTGCAATGATATCGCGCGCAGCGGACGGACCCTCGTCTGGCACACGACCGAGGACGCGGAACTTTTGGCCTGCGACCGCGTGCTCGTCTTTGCCGGCGGGCGAATCGTCAAGGAACTGACCGGCGCGGCGATCACGGAGGCCGCGATCGTCGGGGCATCCTTCGTCCAGCAAGCCGACAAGCGCACCGACGCCGCGCAGAGCAGTGCCGGTGCGGCCGGGCTTGCCCGCAGGCTGGTGAACGCAGCTCCCTTCATCGGCCTCGCGGCCGTGCTGGCGGTGATGATCTCGGCCAACCCGGCGGTCGCCTCGATCTTCGGGCTCGACCTGCTTCTGATGCCGGCGCTGTCTCTGGTGCTGGTGACGGCAGCGCAGATGTTCATCGTCGGTGGCAGCGAAATCGATCTCGGCGTCGGCGCCTTCGCCGGCCTGGTCAGCGTGCTCAGCGCCACGCTGCTCTACGATCAGCCATGGCTCGGTGCGCTGGCGCTTTTGGCGGCGGTCGCCGCCTATGCCGGTCTCGGCGGGCTGATCCAGGCGCGCAAGATCCCGGCCATCGTCGTCACGCTCGGCGCCTCCTTCATCTGGGTGGGGCTGGGCTATGCGCTGCAGCCGACGCCGGGCGGCGCCAGTCCTGAATGGCTGACGGCGCTGTTCGGCTGGTCTCTCGACTTCCTGCCAACGTCCATCATCCTCATCGCCGCGGTCGCCCTGGTGGTCTTGGCGATCGACCGGCTGCCGCTCGGCGTGGTGCTGCGCGGCTTCGGCAACAACCCAACGGCGATGATCCGCTCTGGCTGGTCGCCGACACGCTACGCGCTGGTGCGCTATCTCATCGCCGGGTTGTTCGCGGCCGCCGCAGGGCTGTCGCTGACGGCGATCAACACGGCGAGCGACATCAATTCCGGCAATTCCTTCACACTGCTCAGCGTCGCCGCCGTGGTGATGGGCGGCTGCTCGCTGCTCGGCGGCATCGTCTCCCCGGTCGGCGCCATCGCCGGCGCGGTGACGCTGTCGCTGATCGGCGCGCTGCTCGGCACGCTCAATGTGAGCAGCGACTACAACGCCGCGACGCAAGGGCTGATCCTCATCGCGCTGTTGACGCTGCGTGGCCTGACCGCGGATCGCAGGAGCGAACAATGAACGCGCTGTCCGCCTTTACCTTCTGGGCGCAGAGGAATCGCTGGATCTGGGCGGCGATCGGGGTGTTGCTGCTCTGGCTGGTGCTCTCCGTGGTCACCAACCGGTTCAGCCTCTCCAGCCTGTCGGGCATCATTCTGTCGGCATCGTTCCTGACGGTCGTCGGCATCGGCCAGATGTTCGTCGTCACCACCGGGCGCGGCAACATCGACCTTTCCGTCGCCTCGGTGATCACGCTCAGCGCCTTCGTCGCGCTGCTCACCATCAAAGGCCAGGATGCCAACCTTGCCATTGGGGTCGCCGCCGCCGTCCTGCTCGGCCTCGCGGTCGGGCTGCTCAATTCGCTGCTCGTCGTCGGCCTTGGCATTCCGGCCATCATCGCCACGCTGGCGACCGGCTATGTGTTGGCAACCGCGACGCTCTTGTCGAACAAGGCTATCCCCGGCTTTGCCGTCAGCCCAGCGCTGAAGAGCTTGGCGACAGGCCGCATCTCGGGTGTTCCGATCATGGCCATCATCGCCATCCTGGGCGTGATGGCCGCCTCCTTCGTGCTGCGCTACACAGTGTTCGGGCAGGTCCTGTCGGCGGTCGGCCAGAATAGAACCGCTGCCCGGCTCGCTGCCATCAAGAACGACCGGGTGATCGCGGCGGCCTTCATCATCTCGTCGGTGCTGGCCTCGCTCGATGGACTGCTGCTCGGCGCCTATATCGGCGGCGCTTTCCTCGAAATGGGCCAGCCCTATCTGCTGCAGTCGATCGCTGCTGTCGTGCTTGGTGGCACGCTGATCTTCGGCGGTTCGGCGACCGCGCTCGGCACCCTGTTTGCCAGCATC
This sequence comes from Mesorhizobium opportunistum WSM2075, assembly GCF_000176035.2. NCBI lineage: Bacteria > Pseudomonadati > Pseudomonadota > Alphaproteobacteria > Hyphomicrobiales > Phyllobacteriaceae > Mesorhizobium > Mesorhizobium opportunistum. The sequence goes on from NC_015675.1 coordinate 5,905,829, forward strand.
CTGCTGATCCTGATCGTCACCACCATGCAGGTCATCGGGCTGCCTCCGGGCGCCCAGGATATCGTCCAGGGCATCGTCGTCATCTTCGTGCTGGCGCTGGCTGGCCGACAAGCCCTGGCGCGGCGCGCTTCCGTCGATGTCACGGACGGGGCGGCTGCAAAGACAGCACCAGGCGCGGCCACACCTCAGCCGAAGTGACCAACAGCAACCAACGATTCCACTTGCCAAATTGTGGTAGAGTGATCATACCAGTATGTGAGATGACGATCGCGCGACGGTCGCCTGTTTGATCAAGGAGCAAGGGCCAGATGACAACGATTGCACTGTTCGGTGCGGGCGGGAAAATGGGCTACCGCCTGGCAACCAATTTTCGCGGCTCGGACTACAAGATCCGCCATGTCGAGATCAGCGAGGCCGGCAAGGAGCGCCTGAAGACCGGGCTTGGCATCGACACGGTCAGCGTCGACGAGGCGCTCAAGGGTGCCGAGGTCGTGATCCTGGCGGTGCCGGACACCCATATCGGCAAGGTCGCCACCGGCATCGAAAGCAAGCTTGCCCCAGGCACGATGGTGATCGTGCTGGATGCGGCAGCCCCCTTCGCCGGGCATCTGCCTGATCGTGCCGATCTTACCTATTTCGTCACCCATCCCTGCCATCCGCCGATCTTCAACGACGAGACCGACATGGCCGCCAAGAAGGACTTCTTCGGCGGCGTCAAGGCCAAGCAGCATTTCGTCAGCGCCCTGATGCAAGGGCCGGAGGACGACTACGCCAAGGGCGAGAAGATCGCCCAGATCATCTGGGCGCCGGTGATGCGCTCGCACCGCGTGACGGTCGAACAGATGGCGCTGCTGGAACCCGGCCTTTCGGAGACGGTGTGCGCCTCGCTGCTCGTCGTCATGAAGGAAGCCCTCGACGAGGTCGTGGCGCGCGGCGTCGACCGGCAGGCGGCGCTCGATTTCCTGCTCGGCCACATGAATGTGCTCGGCGCCGTCATCTTCGGCGAGACCAAGGGCGTGTTCTCCGATGCCTGCAACAAGGCGATCGAGTTCGGCAAGCCGGTGCTGATGCGCGACGACTGGAAGCGGGTCTTCGAACCGCAGGAAATCGCCGCCAGCATCCAGCGCATTACTTGAGAGGGCGCTGTCTTCCCTTCTCCCCTTGCGGGAGAAGGTGGCCTCGCTAAGCGAGGTCGGATGAGGGGTGCTCCAAGGAACGCTACGTCTCACTTCGCTGGAACACCCCTCAACCGTCTCGCCGCTACGCGGCGATCCACCTTCTCCCACAAGGGGAGAAGGAAAAAAGGGCGCCCGCTTAGATACAGATCACCTGAATTAGTGGTTGACTCATCATACCAGTTAGCTTTAGCTGTTCGTGGGCTCGGATCGATCATGCTTCGCTGAAAATTCGAAGCCGGCGCGAGTGGAGGACGGCGGGGAGCGAAGCAAGAGCAGTTCGGATGACAGCCGGCAGACGGCTTGGAACCCGGATGGCACGCTGCCTGCATCGCTAAGACGAATTCAAATGCAGACGATGGCCTCGATCGATCGAGGCACGGTTTTTCAACGGGAGGACTTCATGAAACTTACACGCAGAATGACGCTTGCGGCTTTCGCCGGCGTATTGGCACTCGGCACCGCGGCACCGGCCTTTGCGGCCGACCTGATCGCCATCATCACCCCCTCGCACGACAATCCGTTCTTCAAGGCGGAGGCCGTCGGCGCCGAGGCAAAGGCCAAGGAGCTTGGCTACGACACATTGGTGCTGGTCCATGATGACGACGCCAACAAGCAGTCCGAGCTGATCGACACCGCGATCGGCCGTGGCGCCAAGGCGATCATCCTCGACAATGCCGGCGCCGATGCCACCGTCGCCGCCGTGCAGAAAGCGAAGGACGCCGGCATTCCTTCCTTCCTGATCGACCGCGAGATCAATGCCACCGGCGTCGCCGTGGCGCAGATCGTCTCCAACAACTACCAGGGTGCCCAGCTCGGCGCGCAGGAATTCGTCAAGCTGATGGGCGAGAAGGGCAATTTCGTCGAGCTGGTCGGCAAGGAATCCGACACCAATGCCGGCATCCGCTCCAAGGGCTATCATGACGTCATCGATGACTATCCGGACCTGAAGATGGTCGCGCAGCAGTCGGCCAACTGGAGCCAGACGGAAGCCTATTCCAAGATGGAATCGATCCTGCAGGCCAATCCGGACATCAAGGGCGTTATCTCCGGCAATGACACGATGGCGATGGGTGCCTATGCGGCGCTGGCCGCGGCAAACCGCAAGGATGTCATCGTCGTCGGCTTCGACGGCTCGAACGACGTGCGCGACTCCATCACCTCCGGCGGCATCAAGGCCACGGTGCTGCAGCCGGCCTACGCCCAGGCGCAGATGGCGGTCGAGCAGGCCAACGACCTCATCAAGAACAAGAAGTCGCCCGAGAAGGAAAAGCAGCTGATGGACTGCGTTCTCGTCAATGGCGACAATGCCGCCAAGCTTGAGACATTCGCTCTGAAGAACTGAGCCGGCGCAACGCAAACAGCGAGGGGCGAGCCTAAGGTTCGTCCCTCGCCTTCATTTCACTGGGATGCTTGACCGCGATGCTGAACAAGCCGACCTGGCCAGTCAAGGCGATCTGGCCGATCCTTGCCCTGACCGCCAGCATTGGCCTCGGCGCCTGCAAAATCCTGCCGACGCCGTCGGCGAAAGGCGACGCCAACGCGTCGGCCTTCAACCCGGACAAGATGGTCGAGGATATCTGGACTTCGAAGGTCATCCCTTATCTCAGCCAAAAAGCCGGGCCGTTCGCCGAGGTCCATGCGCTGGCGAAAACGGATCAGGCGGCAGCCGGCGCCAAATACGGTAATCCCAAGAAGCAGGCGAATTCGCCATGGACCTTCGCGGTCCGCGTCGAAGGCAAGATCGTCGCGGCCAACACGCAGTCCCGCGCAGGCACGATGGATATCGACGTCGACGGCGACGGCAAGGCGGATGCACGTGTCCAGATCGGACCGGCAATGCGCGGAACGGCGTTGCGCGACAGCCTCGATTTCGTCCAGTTCAACGATTTCACCAACCAGATCGACTTCGCCCAGTTCGGCAAGGCGTTCAACGCCCATGCCGACAAGACGGTGCTTTCCAAGCTGCCGCGCGAGGCGCTGGAAGGCCGTACCGCCAAGGTGCTCGGCGCCTATACGATCGAAAGCGGCCAGGATCTGCCGTTGGTGACTCCGGCGGAGGTCGAGATCGGACCCAAGCCATGAGCACGGCGGCCGGTCACGACGTCATTTTGAAGCTGGCAGACGTCTCGAAGGTCTATGCCGGAACCGTCGCGGTCAAGCAGGCCAATTTCGAGGTGCGCAAGGGCGCGGTCAATGTTCTGGTCGGCGAAAACGGCGCCGGCAAATCGACGCTGATGAAGATCATTGCCGGCGTCGAGCAGCCGACGGCTGGACGCATCCTGCTCGACGGCAACGAAGTCTCGTTCTCGTCCTCCGGTGACGCGGTGAACCGCGGCATCGGCATGGTGTTCCAGGAACTGAATCTGTTCGGCAACATGACCGTCGCCGAGAACATTTTCGCCACCCGGGAGATCACCAACCGGTTTCGCAAGATCGACCGCAAGGAGCAGGAAAGGCGCGCGGGCACATTCCTCGAGCGGCTCGAGGCCGGGATACGGCCGGATATGCTGGTCGAGGATCTGCGCATCGGCCAGCAGCAGCTTGTCGAGATCGCCAAGGCAGTTTCGCTCGACGCGCGCATCCTGATCATGGACGAGCCGACCTCGGCGCTGAGCGCCGCCGAAGTCGAGATCCTGTTCAAGGTGATCGCCGACCTCAAGTCGCGCGGCGTGGCGATCGTCTATATCTCGCACCGGCTGGAGGAACTGATCCGCATCGGCGATTACATCACCGTGCTGCGCGACGGCCGCATCACCGGCCAGGAGGAGATGAGAAACGTCGACACACAGTGGATCGTGCGGCAGATGATCGGCTCGGACGCCAAGGATTTCGCCAAGGCCGACGACCATGCACCGGGCGAGGAAATCTTCCGCGCCGAGGACATCTGCCTGCCGCGCGCCACCGGCGGGCTGGCGGTCGACCACGTCTCGCTGTCGCTGCGCGCCGGCGAGATCCTCGGCATCTACGGGCTGATGGGCGCCGGGCGCAGCGAGTTGTTCGACTGCATCATGGGCCGCCACGGCCATGCCAGCGGCAACATCTTCATCGACGGAAAACAGGTCCGGGAACGCGATACGACGCGCCGCATCCGGCGGGGTCTGGCGCTGATCCCGGAGGACCGGCAGCGCGAGGGCCTGGTGTCGATCCTCTCCGTCGCCAGCAATTTGACGCTGGCAAGCCTGTCGCGCTTCGTCAGCCTGTTCCACATCCGCGGCGCCGCCGAACGGCAGGCCGTGGTGCAGATGGTGCGGGAACTCGCGATCAAGGTCGCCGATCCGGCGCAGGAGGTCTCGTCGCTGTCCGGCGGCAACCAGCAGAAAGTGGTGATCGGCAAGGCGCTGCTCACCGGACCCAAGGTGCTTCTGATGGATGAGCCCAGCCGCGGCATCGATGTCGGCGCCAAGGCCGACGTCTTTCGCACCATGCGCAAACTGTCGCGCGATGGGCTCGGCATCCTCTTCGCCACGTCAGACCTCGACGAGGTGATGGCGCTCTCCGACCGGATCGCGGTGATGAGCAATGGCAAGCTGACCGGCATGTTCGAGCGCGCCGAGGCGACCGAAGCCGCGATCGTCGCCGCATCGGCGCTCGGCCATGGACCTGTCCCCGCACATCCTGCCCCCGCAGATCTTGCCCCCATACATCTTGCCCCGCACATGGAGAGCAACGTCGATGACTGATATTCCGGCCAGGGCGGCTCATTCGTCGGCCGCCAGCGGTTCCGCACTGCTGACGCTGATGAAGCTCAGGACCTTCATCGCGCTTATTGCCGTGCTGGTGTTCTTCTCGATCGCGGCGCCGAACTTCCTGTCGGCGGCCAATCTGATCCTGATGGCCAAGCATGTGGCGCTCAACGCCTTCCTCGCCATGGGCATGACCTTCGTCATCATCACCGGAGGCATCGATCTTTCGGTCGGCTCGATCGTTGGCCTGTGCGGCATGGTGGCCGGCTATCTCGTGCTCAACGGCATTGACCTGCAGATCGGCTACACCATCTATTTCAACGTTTTCGAGATCGCCTTGATCACGCTGGCGGTCGGCATCCTGATCGGCGCCGTCAACGGATTGCTGATCACCAGATTGAACGTGGCGCCCTTCATCGCCACGCTCGGCGTGCTCTACGTGGCGCGCGGCCTGGCGCTGCTGTCCTCGGACGGGCGCACCTTCCCCAATCTGGTCGGCAAGCCGGAACTCGGCACCACCGGCTTCGGCTTCCTAGGCGCCGGCCGGCTCGTCGGCCTGCCAGTGTCGATCTGGATCCTGATCGTGGTGGCGCTGGGTGCCGCCTATCTCGCCAGATACACCCCGCTCGGCCGCCACATCTTCGCCGTCGGCGGCAACGAGCGCGCGGCGCGGATCTCGGGCGTGCGCGTCAACATGGTCAAGATGTTCGTCTACATGTTCTCCGGTTTCTGCGCGGCGATCGTCGGCCTGATCATCTCGTCGGAGCTGATGGCCTCGCATCCGGCGACCGGCGAAAGCTTCGAATTGAATGCCATCGCCGCGGCGGTGCTTGGCGGCACCTCGATGTCGGGCGGCCGCGGTACCATCGGCGGCACCATCGTCGGCGCCTTCGTCATCGGTATCCTGTCGGACGGGCTGGTGATGATGGGGGTGAGTTCCTTCTGGCAGATGGTGATCAAGGGCCTCGTCATCATCGTCGCGGTGGTCGTCGATCAGGCGCAGCGCCGGCTTCAGCAGCGCGTCACGCTGATGCAGATGGCAAAGGCGGGCTGATCATGGCGGAATTGCGTGGAGCGCTGATCGGCTGCGGCTTCTTCGCCGTCAACCAGATGCATGCCTGGCGCGACATCGAGGGCGCCTCGATCATCGCCATCTGCGACCGCGATCCGGAACGGCTCCAGATCGTCGGCGACCAGTTCGGCATCTCCAGGCGCTACACCGATGCGGCGGCGATGTTTGCAGGCGAGACACTCGACTTCGTCGACATCGCCACGACCGTCGGCAGCCACCGGCCGCTGGTCGAGTTGGCAGCCAGCCACCGCGTTCCGGTGATCTGCCAGAAACCGTTCGCGCCGAGCCTCGCCGACGCCAAGGCGATGGTCGCGGCCTGCGCCGCGGCCGGCGTGCCGCTGATGGTGCACGAGAACTTTCGCTGGCAATCGCCGATCCAGGCGGTGCGCGCAGTGCTCGACAGCGGCGAGATCGGCACACCCTTCTTCGGACGCATCTCCTTCCGCTCCGCCTATGACGTGTTTTCCGGCCAGCCTTACCTGGCAACCGGAAAACGCTTCATCATCGAGGATCTCGGTATCCACATTCTCGACATCGCCCGTTTTCTGTTGGGCGACGTATCGAGCCTCACTGCCCGCACCGCGCGCATCAATCCCGCCATTGCCGGCGAGGATGTCGCCACGATGCTGATGGACCACGAAAGCGGTGCCACCTCGGTTGTGGATTGCAGCTACGCGACAAAGCTCGCCGTCGAGCCGTTTCCCGAAACACTGATCGAGATCGATGGCAGCGACGGCACGATCCGGCTGGCGCAGGCGTACCAACTCACCGTCACCGGCAAGAGCGGCACGACGGTCAGGGACATTTCGCCGCCGCTACTGCCCTGGGCATCGCGGCCATGGCACAACATCCAGGAAAGCGTGCTGGCGATCCAGCGGCACTGGGTCGACTGCCTTGTCGGCGGCAAGGAGCCGGCGACCTCGGGCGCCGACAATCTCAAGACGTTAGCGCTGATCGAGGCTGCCTATGCCGGCGCCGCGAGCCGCGAACCGGTGCGGATGGACGAGCTGTTGAAATGAGCGTGGATGGCTTCCTCCTCTGCGGCACACGCGCGGCGGAAGCCAGACCGGTCCGGCTCAGCGCCGGCCCGCTCAGCGCCGATTTGGTCAACGGCAATTTGCGCAGCATCCGCCATGGCGGCACCGAGGTGCTGCGCGCCATCGCCTATATCGTGCGGGACCGCGACTGGGGCACCTACGAACCCGTGCTGGCGGACTTGACCATCGACCAGGGCGCCGATGCTTTCTGCGTCGGCTACACCGCAAGCTGCACCGGACCGGGCGAAAGCCGGCTCGCCTTCCGCGCCACCATCAAGGGAGCGGCCGACGGCCGGCTGGTGTTCGACGTCAGCGCGCTGCCCGAAAGCGATTTCGAGACCAACCGCTGCGGCTTCTGCATCCTGCATCCGATCGCGGGGCTTGCCGGCAGCCCGGTGACCATCGAGCATACAGACGGCAGCGTGGTGGACACGATACTGCCCGACCTGATCGACCCCTGGCAGCCTTTCAAGGATTTGCGCGCCATCACGCATGCGGTGCGGCCCGGCGTCACTGTCGAGTGCCGGATGGAAGGCGACACATTCGAGATGGAGGACCAGCGCAACTGGTCCGATGCCTCCTACAAGACCTATGTGCGGCCGCTGGCGCTGCCCTGGCCCTATGTGCTGCCGGCGGGCGAACCGGTGCGCCAGACAATCAGCCTGCGCATTGCGGGCGACGCCGGGCCTTCGGCCACGGCTTCGGGCAATGAGCCGGTCCGCATCGAGCTTGGCGAAGCCGGACCAAGACTGCCCGATATCGGCGTGGTCATTTATCCCGAGGATGTGGAGGCAGCGCTGGCGAACCTGCCGACGCTGTCGAAGCTCGGCCCACAGCAGCTTTTGCTCCACTTCGACCCGACGCGCGGCCACGGGGTCGAAGCCTTGCGCGCCCATGCCCGGCTTGCCGCCGCTTGCCCCGCTGCAACAACGCTCGAATGCGTTGTCGCCTGCACCGGCGATCTCGATGCCGAACTCGCAGCGGTCGCCGACATGGTGCGCCAGGCGGGCCTGCGGCTCGACGCCGTCGCGGTATCGCCTTCGGTCGACCGGCAGTCGACGCCGCCGGGCAGTGCCTGGCCGGCATGCCCGCCGCTCGAGGATGTCTACGCCGCCGCCCGCCGCGCCTTTCCCGATATCCGTCTCGGCGGCGGCATGTTCAGCTATTTCACCGAGCTCAACCGCAAGCGCGTTCCGGCCGGGCTGCTCGATTTCGTCACCCACTGCACCTGCCCGATCGTGCATGCCGCCGACGATCTCAGCGTGATGCAGTCGCTGGAGGCATTGCCGTTCATCACCCGGTCGGTGGGGGCGATCTTCGGCGACAAGCCCTACCGGATCGGGCCGTCCACCATCGCCATGCGGCAGAACCCCTATGGCGGCGCGACCAAGGACAATTTTGACGGCCAGCGCATCGCCATGGCCAATCGCGATCCGCGTCATGCCGCCCAGTTCGCCGCCGCATGGACGATCGGCTATGCCGCGCGCGTCGCGCCGGCCGGATTGGAGGTGCTGACGCTGTCCGGCTTCACGGGGCCGTTCGGCGTGCTGGCGGCATCCGGGGAACCTGCCGCCGAGGGATCGCCGCGGCCGATCTTCCAGGCCATCTCCGCGCTTTGCGGATTGGCTGGGCTCGCGCACGTTGCCGCGAAAACAAGCGACGAGACGCGGGTGCTGGCGCTGGCCGGGCGCTCCGCTTCGGGCGAGACCATCGCATGGCTGGCCAACCTGACGGCGGACGATGTCGCGGTCGACGCTTCCGCGCTTGGCGGGGGCCGTCTCGTCATGTCGCCCTACGCCATCGCCCGATTTGGCTAGACGCAGAGCCTACTTCTCGGAATTCATCACATAGAGCGCGCGCGAGCGTTCGAGATGCTTGATCATTGCCTTCTCGGCGCCGTCGGCATCTTTGTGCTCGATGCGGTCGATGATCTCCTCGTGCTCGGTCAGCGTGTACTTTTCCTTGCCGGTCCAGATCAGCATCTCGGTGTGGTATTCCTTCAGCCAGCCGAGCATCGCCTCGCTGACGGCGACATAGATCGGGTTGCCCGAAATCGCCGCGATCCGGCTGTGAAATTTCATGTCGGCGGAAATGAAGGCTTCCGAATTGCCGCGTGCGCCGCGCTGCTCGGCAACGGTTTCCTTGAGCTGCTGCACATCCTCGGCGGTGGCCCTTTCGGCGGCCTCCTTGACCATGCCGCGCTCGAAGAAGATGCGCGCGCTCTTCAGATGCTCGAGCGTGTCCTTCGATGAAGACAGGATGATCTTGGCCGCACCGTCGACCTGTCTGATGATCGACTTGGCGGTCAGCTGCAGCACCTTGGCCCGCTCGCCATGCGAGATGGCGACAAGGCCCATATTGCTCAACGCCTGCATGGCCTCGCGGATCGCAGGCCGGCCGACCTCGAAGCGCTCCATCAATTCGCGCTCCGACGGCATGTCATCGCCCGGCTGCAATTCGCCGCTGGTGATCAGCCGCTTCAGCCTCGCAAAGACTTCGTCGGAAAGCTTGCGCCGGACGATCGGTTCCGAACGGTTCATCGCCGCGAATCACTCCCTTGCCCCGATTCCTGTGTAGCATTCCGGGCAGGACTATCGGAATGCCTGCCCTTAACCGACGCCCGTCGCGGCAGCCGGGATATTTGCTTGCAATACTTATGTACTCATTATACCAGATTTCATTCGCAACGAAACTTTTTTCGAACCCTTTCGACCGGCCAGTCCATCATGATCACCCTCACCTATCGCATCGAAACCTCAGGCAGCATAGAAGCCCTGGCGGCCAAGATCGCCAGCGACCAGTCGACCGGCACCTTCGTTGCGCTGCCCGGCGAGACCGAAGAGCTGAAGGCGCGCGTGGCGGCACGGGTGCTGGCGATCCGGCACCTGCCCGATGCGGAGCAGCCGTCCATTCCCGAGGCCGGAACCGGGCCTTTCAGGCGCGCCGATGTCGATATCGCCTTTCCGTTCGATGCCATCGGCACCGACCTCTCGGCGCTGATGACCATCGCGATCGGTGGCACCTATTCGATCAAGGGCCTGTCGGGCATCCGCGTCGTTGACATGAAGCTGCCGCAAGAATTCAGGGGCGCCCATCCGGGGCCGCAATTCGGCGTTGCCGGCAGCCGCAGGCTGACCGGTGTCGAGGGCCGTCCGATCATCGGCACCATCGTCAAGCCGGCGCTGGGCCTGCGACCGCACGAGACGGCCGCCATGGTCGGCGAACTGATCGCGGCCGGCGTCGATTTCATCAAGGACGATGAGAAGCTGATGAGCCCGGCCTACTCGCCACTGGCGGAGCGGGTGAAGGCGATCATGCCGCTGATCCTCGATCACGAGCAGAAGACCGGCAAGAAGGTGATGTATGCCTTCGGCATCTCGCATGCCGACCCGGACGAGGTGATGCGCAACCACGATATGGTGCTCAAGGCCGGCGGCAATTGCGCGGTCATCAACATCAACTCAATCGGCTTCGGCGGCATGGCTTACCTCAGAAAGCGTTCCGGCCTGGTGCTGCATGCCCACCGCAACGGCTGGGACATCCTGACCCGCCATCCCGGCCTCGGCATGGACTTCAAGGTCTGGCAGCAGTTCTGGCGGCTGCTCGGCGTCGACCAGTTCCAGATCAACGGCATCGCCTCGAAATACTGGGAGCCGGACGCATCTTTCATTGCCTCCTTCGAGGCGGTGACGACGCCGCTGTTCTCACCTGATGATTGCGCTCTGCCGGTCGCCGGTTCGGGCCAATGGGGCGGACAGGCGCCCGAGACCTACGAGCGCACCGGGCGCACGGTCGATCTGCTCTATCTCTGCGGCGGCGGCATCGTCAGCCATCCGGACGGCCCGGGTGCCGGCGTGCGCGCCGTCCAGCAGGCCTGGCAGGCCGCCGTCGAGGGTATTTCCTTGGCGGACTACGCAAGCAGCCATGTCGAACTGGCGCGCTCGATCGAGAAGTTCGGCGACGGCAAGGCCGCGTGAGCGAGGCCATGCAGAAGCTGCTGCTCAGTTACTATGGCGACGATCTCACCGGCTCGACCGACGTCATGGAGGCACTCGAACTCGGCGGCGTGCCGACGGTGCTGTTCATGCGCCAGCCCGACCAGCCCTTGCTGGAGCGATTTTCGCATTGCCGCGCCATGGGACTGGCGGGCACGAGCCGCAGCGAAACGCCGCAATGGATGGACGAAAACCTGGTGCCGGCCTTCGAGTGGCTAAGGGGGCTCAAGGCGGCGGTTTGCCACTACAAGATCTGCTCGACCTTCGATTCCAGCCCGACGATCGGCAGCATCGGCCGCGCCATAGAAATCGGCAGGGGTGTCTTCGGCCAGAAGGCCGTGCCGGTGGTTGTCGGGGCGCCTCAGCTCAAGCGCTATACAGCGTTCGGGAACCTCTTCGCTGCATTCCGCGGCGACTATTTCCGCATCGACCGGCACCCCGTCATGAGCCGGCATCCGGTGACGCCGATGAACGAGGCCGATCTGCTCCTCCATCTGTCTCGCCAGACCGGTCTCGCTTCCGGCCTTGTCGACCTGGCGGCATTGCAGGCCGACGATCTTCCACAACGGGTCGACCAGGCCTTACAAAACAGGGCAATCGTCCTGTTCGACGTCGAGAGCCGCCAGACGCAGAAGCGCGTCGGCGAACAGGTCTGGCGCATGTGCGAACAAGGCCATGGTTTCGTCGTCGGATCCTCGGGCGTCGAATATGCCCTGCTTGCCGAATGGGCAGACAAAGGCATCGCCACAGGGCATGCGCCCTTTACGCCACCCGGTCCGGTCGACAGGCTCGCCGTGGTCTCGGGCAGTGTGTCGCCGACCACCGAGAAGCAGATCCGCTTTGCGCTTGCGCACGGATTTGACGGCATTCAGATGGACGCCATGCAGTTGGTCTCGGAGGGCGCCGGCGAGGCGATCGAGCGTGCCGTCGCCAGCGGATTGTCGAGCCTGGCGGCGGGGCGCAGCGTGATCCTCTACACCGCGCTCGGTCCCCAGGCCGATCGCAGTGCCGAGATCGACCATATCGAAGGCGCACGCAACAGGCTGGGACGGGCGCTGGGAACCATCCTGCGCCGGCTGGTGGCGACAGAGAAACTCAAGCGCGCGGTGATCGCCGGCGGCGACACGTCGAGCCACGCGCTGGGACAGTTGTCCATCGATGCGCTGACCGTGCGCATGCCGTTGCCGCAATCGCCCGGCTCGCCGCTTTGTCTCGCCCATGGCGGCGGCGAGATCGACGGGCTCGAAATCGCGCTGAAGGGCGGCCAGGTCGGCACCGACGCCTATTTCGAGACGATCCGGCTGGGAAGCTAGGACACGCTCGATGGCAGACTAAGCCAGCGCCACGACCACGTGAGCCTGGATTTTGGCGGCGACCTCGCCGCTGCCATGCCTTTCCGCGATCGCGGCCGCAGCATAGTCGGTAGCGGCTTCCAGTTTTCCGGCGTCCCTGGCCTCGATTTCGCTGCGAAGAACCGTACCCTTGCAATAGGCAACGGCCGGCAGGCGCGGCGAGGATGCACGGCTCTGTTCGGCTCTCGTCTCGATCACCACATGGGAGAACCCTGCGTCTTCCAGGTCGCGGCGGATCAGGGCCGTGTCGTGGTAGCCATGGGGCGTGCGCGCCAGAAAGCGCGGCGGATCGTCCGGAAACATCCTTGCGAGAGCATTCGTCACATCATCGGCAAACACGTTCTCCTCGATGCGATCCCAGACGTTGAACAGGAAGTGTCCGCCGGGCTTCAGCACCCGCTTCGCTTCGCGGTAGGCGGCTGAGCGGTTGGGAAAGAACATCGCGCCGAATTGGCAACAGACGACATCGAAGGCCGCATCCTCGAACGGCAGCGCCATGGCATCCGCCTGGCGCCATGTGATGCGGCTGTCGGGAGCTTGTCGCGAAGCGGCGTAGTCGAGCATGGGCTGGTTTAGGTCGCTCACGACATAGCTTGCGTCAGGGGACAGTTTTGGCGCCAATGCGCGCGTGACAACCCCGGTGCCCGCGGCGATTTCCAAGACCGCGCCGGGCGACAGGGACGCTGCCCGCCGTGCCAGATCGGCGGCGAAAGGTTCGAAAATCAACGGCACCATATAGCGGTCGTAGTTTTCCGGGATCGAACCGGTAAAGGCCTTATCCGTTTCCAACATTGCTATCCCCCGCCGTCGGTTTGAAACCTCGCGAGACCGGCATGCGATTGTCCCTCTGCGGCGCAATCGCAAGGAGCCGACCTGCTTCAGCCCCTATCTCTACCACGCCCGTGACCTGGTCGCGACAGGCTTGCTTGGGGGTCAACGAGCCACACCTAATACAGCGGCCGGCTCAGATGTTGTGGCGTTGGCCATTGCGTGGTGACGCCGGGCTGCACCGGCCGCTCGAGATAGGTCGACAGCACCACGTAGCTGCGTGTCGAGGTGACGCCAGGCGTTTCATAGAGACGCGACAGCAATCCTTCGAGCGCCCTCGGATCCTCGGTACGCACCTTGAGCAGCACGCAGGTGTCGCCGGCGACGGTGTGGATCTCCTCGACTTCCGGATATTGCGAGATCGCCATCAGTTCCGGCGTCTTGCCCCAGCCCTTGGTGTCGATATGCACGAAGGCGAGCAGCGGTTTCCGCACCGCATTAGGGTCGATGATGACGGCCGTGCCGCGAATGGCGCCGCTGCGCCGCAGGCGCTTGACCCGCTCATGGGCGGCGGGCGGCGAAAGGCCGACACGGTCACCCAGTTCGGCGTAGCTGACCGTGGCGTCCTCGACGAGAACGCCTAATATCTTTCGGTCGATCGCGTCGACATCACGGGGTGCTGGCCTGTTCTGCCGAATGCCATCTGTTTCTTCATCCATATCGATAATCCCGATTGCTACAGAATTTAATACGGCCATTATGTTGATATGTCGAACAGTGATCAAGCCACGACCTTCGCAGCCGAGGCCAGGCCGCCGATCCCGGCGTTGGCCTATCTTTTGACCGGGTGCATCGCCGTGATCGGCTCGAACTCGCTGGTGCTGGGTCCGATTGCACCGGCGGTGGCCGCGTCGTTCGCAACCAGCGTACCGGCCGTCATGGCTGCCGCGGCCGCGTTTGGCCTGGGCACCTCGGCAAGCGCCCTGTTCCTTGCACGCTATATCGACCGGCTCGGCGCACGCCGGATGCTGCAGGGGGCGTTGCTGCTGCTGGCGCTGGCACTTGTCGCGAGCGCGGCGGCGCCAACGGTGATCATGCTGGTCGCGGCACAGCTGGTTGCCGGCATCGCCGCCGGCGTCGCCATGCCGGCGATCTATGCCAGCTCCGCGGCGATCGCGCCGCCCGGCCGCGAAAGCGGGACGATCGGCGTCGTGCTCACCGGATGGACGCTCAGCATGGTGGCCGGCGTTTCGCTGTCGGCCGTGCTTGCCGATCTCGTGCATTGGCGCGCCGTTTTCGCAGCCGTCGCGCTCCTCGCGATGCTTGCACTTGCTGGTCTCACCATGACGTCGCTGAGCGACATCAGGAAGAGCGGCCCGGCGCCAGCGCCGCTGGCCGCGCTCGGCATTCCCGGCATTGTGCCGCTTCTGGTCGCCTGCGCGGCCTTCATGACCGCCTTCTACGGTGTCTATGGCTATCTCGGCGACCACCTTCACAGCGGACTGGGCAAGCCGGTGAGTGCCAACGGGTGGGCCGCGCTCGCCTACGGCATCGGCTTCGGCACGGCTGCTCTACTCGACGGCGTGATCGATCGCCTCGGCGCCCGTCGCGTCATGCCGTTCGCCTATCTGCTTGTCGCCATCGTCTACGTCGTCATTGCCGCAACGAGCGACAGTTTCGGGCTGACCATAGCCATGGTCGCGGTGTGGGGACTTGCCAACCATTTCGGGTTGAATGTCCTAGTAATGCGCCTCTCCGCGCTCGATCCCTCGCGGCGCGGCACGATCATGGGCCTGAACAGCGCGGTGACCTATCTGGCGGTCTTTGTCGGCACCACCGGCTTCGGCCCTCTCTATGCCACCTTCGGCTTTGCCACCTGCGCGATGATCGCGGCCTTGCTCATGCTGGTTGCCGCCTCGGCGGCGGCATGGCGCACGCGCCACTCAAGCAGCACCTGATCGGCCAGCGGCGTTGGCGCGGTTGACAGCCGCGCCCTGCCCTTTCATACAAAGCCGTTAATGTTCTCAGGGCGGGGTGAAAGTCCCCACCGGCGGTAGGGGTTTCGACCCGAGCCCGCGAGCGCTTTCCAATAAAATTGGAAAGGTCAGCAGATCCGGTCTGATTCCGGAGCCGACGGTATAGTCCGGATGAAAGAGAACGAACGAAAGACGGACCGCCCCGGCGGGCCGGATTTTGTATCGTGCGTCCTGATTCTGGTTCGAAACGGAAGGATGGACCCATGAATCAGCATTCCCACAAAGACTATGACACTGTTCGCATCGCCGTCATTCGCGCGCGCTGGCATGCCGATATCGTCGACCAGTGCGTCGCGGCCTTCGAGGCAGAGCTTTCCGCGCTTGGCAACGGACGCTTTGCGGTCGATGTCTTCGACGTGCCTGGTGCCTACGAGATCCCATTGCACGCCAAGACCCTGGCCCAGACCGGCCGCTATGCCGCGATCCTGGGCACGGCGTTCGTCGTCGATGGCGGCATCTACCGGCATGAGTTCGTCGCCGGCGCCGTCATCGACGGCATGATGAATGTGCAGCTGTCGACCGGCGTGCCGGTGCTTTCGGCGGTGCTCACGCCACATAATTATCACGGCAGCGCCGAGCATCACCGCTTCTTCTTCGAGCACTTCACCGTCAAGGGCAAGGAAGCGGCCAATGCCTGTGTTCAGATCCTGGCGGCTCGGGAAAAGATCGCGGCATGAAATGTTCGCAGCCGGGTGGAAATCGCGATAACACCCGGTAGTATTTGCGAAATGCCGAATTCGGGAGGATGCCGGTGCAGACCAAGAAGATCATCAATGACGGCAACCGCGCCGTCGACGAGATGCTCGAAGGGATCCTCGCCGCGCATCCTCGCCATCTCAGGAGCGCGGATGGCAGCCCGCGCTCGATCGTCGCCCGCGACGGGCCGCGGCCAGGCAAGGTCGGGCTGGTGATCGGCGGCGGCTCGGGCCACGAGCCGACCTTTCTCGGCTTTGTCGGCAAGGGACTGGCGGACGCGGCGGCCATCGGCAATGTCTTTGCCTCGCCACCACCCGATCCGATCCTGGAATGCGCCAAGGCGGTGAGCGGCGGCGCCGGCGTCCTGTTCATGTACGGCAACTATGCCGGCGACGTGATGAACTTCGACATGGCGGCCGAGATGGCCGGCATGGACGACATTGAGGTGCGCACCGTGCTGACCACCGACGACGTCGCTTCGGCACCGCGCGATCAGCGGGACAAGCGCCGCGGCGTCGCCGGCAATCTCTTCATCTTCAAGGCAGCCGGCGCCGCATGCGACCGGATGCTCTCCTTCGACGAATGCGAGCGCATCGCGCGCAAGGCCAACGACCACACCTTCACCATGGGCGTGGCGCTGTCGCCCTGCTCGCTGCCGCAGACAAGGCGGCCGAATTTCGAGATCGGCGCCGACGAAATGGAGATCGGCATGGGCATCCATGGCGAACCAGGCATTGGGCGCGGCAAGCTCGGGACCGCCGACGAGATCACCGACGATATGCTTGACAGGATCCTCGCCGAGATGTCGCCTTCGCGTGGCGACAAGGTCGCGGTGCTGGTCAATTCGCTCGGCTCGACGCCGCTGATGGAACTCTACATCATGAACCGCCGGGTCAAGCAAAGGCTCGACGGCATCGGTGTTTCCGTTCATGCCACCTGGGTCGGCAACTACTGCACGTCGCTGGAAATGGCCGGCGCATCTGTGACCTTGATGCATCTCGACGGCGAACTGCAGACGATGCTCGACCACCCTTGCGACTGCGCCATGTTCCGCGCCGGCTGACGAAGGAGCGATCCGTGACCATCGATGCCGCCGACCTGAAAAGAATGTTCGATGAAATCGCCGTGGCGATCGAGGCCGACAAGGACCGGCTCTGCCGGCTCGACGGTGTCATCGGCGACGCCGACCATGGCATCGCCATGGCGCTCGGTTTCGGCGCCGTGCGCGATGCGCTGGCATCGCTCGACCTCGCGGCTGTCGAGCCGACCGCGCTGCTCAACGGCGCGGCGAAGTCGTTCCTCAATGCGGTTGGCGCCTCGTCAGGCCCGCTCTATGCGACGGCCTTCATGCGTGCGGCTGCCGCCGTCAAGGGCAAGGCGACGCTGGCGGACGCCGAATTCATCGCCCTGTTCCAGGCCATGGCGCAGGGCATCAAGGATCGCGGCAAGGCCGAACCTGGCGAAAAGACGATGATCGATGCCTGGCAGCCGGCGGCCGAAGCGGCCGCGGCCGCGCATGCTGCCGGCAAGATGCTGTCCGAAAGTCTGGCCGCCGCGCTTGCCGCCGCCGAGTCTGGTGCTGAAGCGACCAAGGACATGGTCGCGGCCAAGGGCCGCTCGGCCCGGCTCGGTGAGCGCTCGCTCGGCCACATGGATCCGGGTGCGGCGTCCGCCGTCACCGTCATCGCTGCGATGACGAAGGCTTTGGCTTAAGCCTTTGCCGTATCGAGCCTGTTGATCGCCTGGACATTGCCGGCCGACGGCCCCTTCTCGTCGAACTCGGAAGCCAGCCACGTGTCGACGATCGCCTTGGCCAGTTCCGGGCCGATGACGCGGGCGCCCATGGTGATGATCTGCGCGTTGTTGGATTTGGCGGCGCGTTCGGCCGAATAGGTGTCGTGGGTGAGCGCGGCGCGGATGCCCGGCACCTTGTTGGCCGAAATCGAAACGCCGATGCCTGTGCCGCAGAACAGGATGCCGCGATCGTTGTCGCCGTCGACGATCGTCTGGGCGAGCTTTTGCGACAGGTCGGCGTAGTAGCCGGCCTGGCTGAGATCGCTGACGGTGAGACCGGGCTTGGTCGCCAGATGTGCGGCGATGACATCGAGCAGCGGCTTGCCGGCGCTGTCGGCCCCAATGGCTATTTTCATGATCGTGTCCTTTCTTGACTGGATGCGTTTGATTTCAGATCGCGGCCGAGGCGCGGCCGAGGATGTCGATGTAGCCTTGCGCCTGCCAGGCGGAGCGGCCGATGAAGAGACCGTCGACATTGGGCTGACCGATCAGTTCGGCGGCATTGCCGGGGTTGACGCTGCCGCCATAGAGCACCGACGGGACGGACGGCAGCAGGCTACCGGCCACGGCCTTGATCAGTCCCTGCTGTTTGTCGGCATAGTCGGAACTGGCCGGAATGCCCTTGTCCCCGATCGCCCAGACCGGCTCGTAGGCGAACAGGATTGTTGCGCCCTTCACTTCCTCTTCGAAGAATTGCAGCGCACCCTCGACCTGCTTGGCCAGCACGGCATCGGCCTCGCCGCTTTCGCGCTCGGCCAGCGTCTCGCCGACGCAGATCAGCGGTATCAATCCGTGCTTCACGGCCGCCGCCGTCTTCAGGCCGACGGTGCGATCGGTCTCGCCGAAATGCTCGCGCCGTTCGCTGTGGCCGAGTTCGACCAGATCGAGCCCGCAATCGGTCAACATCACGGGTGAAATCTCGCCGGTCCAGGCGCCGGCATCGGCCCAATGCATGTTCTGGGCGCCGACCTTGACCCGCGTCGAGGACAGCGCCTGCTTGACCTGACGCACCGCCGTGAAGGGCGGGATGACGAAGGGTTGGATGCGATCGTCGAAACCAGGGACGAACCCGGCCAGGATCGCGGCGAAATCCATCGCCTCGGCGAGCGTCTTGTTCATCTTCCAGCTTGTACCGACCCAGTAAACCACGCTTGCCGCTCCTTACCCTAGATTTGAACCGTGAGCTCCCGAAGAGAGCTCCGCTTTCGGATCATGGTCCCTTGTCGATCACCGTCAGCGAAACGCCGGCGGCCTCCAGTGCCTCGCGCACTCCAGGCTCCGGCTCGCGCCCGGTGAAGACAGCGTCGAACGCGCTGATATCCGTCAGGAAATGCAGCGCCGTGCGGCCGAACTTGCCGTGATCGACCAGCAGATAGTTGCGGGTGGCGGCCGCCATCATCAGCCGCTTGGACTGCACCACCTCCTGGTCCTGATGGAAGGCGGAAGCGCCGTGGATGGCCGATGACGACAGGAAGGCGACATCGGCGCGCAGCGATTTGAGCGAGGCTTCGGCAAGCAGGCCGAAAAAGCCGTGGAATTTCTTGCTGTACTGGCCGCCGAGCGCGATGAGATTGATGCCGCCAGCACCGGCCAGTTCCTGGATGACGGCCAGATTGTTGGAGATCACCGTCAGCGGCCGCAAATCGGCAAGATGCCGCGCAATGCCGCCCGCGGTCGAACCGTCGTCGATGATCACTGTCTGGCCGGGTTCGATCATGGCGACCGCGGCTGCCGCCAGGCGCTGCTTTTCCTCGGTCGCCTGCTTCTGCCGGTAGCGGAAATCGCTTTCGAAGAGGCTGCTCGGCTGGATCGAGGCACCGCCGCGCACCTTGCGCAGGAACCCGCTTTCCTCAAGTTCGTCGAGGTCGCGATGCACGGTCATCTTCGAGATGCCAAAGCGCAAGGCGAGATCATCGACGCTCGCCGCGCCGGCGTCCATCAGGAAATCCATGATGCCTTGCCGTCTGGTATCGCTCTTCATCGCAGCCGACCGCCGAACGGCGCTCCTTGATCGAGCCCAAGAGATAACAGGTATCGTCGCAAAAGTATCATGATTTTTGTTATAATGAGATATTTTCTTGGGATATACCCATGGCTTTCAACACCGTGCTGTAACAAGAATTGCAGCGGGGACCATCTCTGGCGGTTGCGGTCGCGCCGAAATCCGGCCAGAAGCATCGATGGGCTGAACGATGCGCGGACAGTCCGCAACCACAGGTTCGAAACAGATACGGGAGACTAATCGTTGGCTCGCATCACACTGAGACAATTGCTCGATCACGCCGCCGAATATGGCTATGGCGTGCCGGCCTTCAACATGAACAACATGGAACAGGGCCTCGCCATCATGGAGGCGGCGGAAGAGACCAAATCGCCTGTCATCCTTCAGGCAAGCCGCGGTGCACGCGCCTATGCCAATGACGTGGTGCTGGCCAAGCTGATCGATGCGCTGGTCGAAATCCATCCCGACATCCCGGTCTGCATGCATCTTGACCATGGCAACAACGAAGCCACCTGCGTCACCGCGATCCAGTACGGCTTCACCTCGGTGATGATGGACGGTTCGCTGAAGGAAGACGGCAAGTCGCCGGCCGACTACGCCTATAATTCCGGCATCACCAAGCGCGTCGTCGACATGGCCCATTGGGGCGGCGTTTCCGTCGAAGGCGAGATCGGCGTGCTCGGCTCGCTCGAGAGCGGCGGCGGCGAGCAGGAAGACGGCCACGGCGTCGAAGGCGCCATCAGCCACGACCAGTTGTTGACCGATCCGGAACAGGCAGTGGAATTCGTCAAGGACACCCATGTTGACGCTCTGGCTGTGGCCATGGGCACCAGCCACGGGGCCTATAAATTCTCGCGCAAGCCCGATGGCGCGGTGCTGGCGATGAACGTCATCGAGGAGATCCACCGCCGCCTGCCGAACATGCATCTGGTCATGCACGGCTCGTCCTCGGTGCCGGAGGACCTGCAGGAGATCATCAACAAGTATGGCGGCCAGATGAAGCCGACCTGGGGCGTGCCGGTGGAAGAGATCCAGCGCGGCATCAAGCACGGCGTGCGCAAGATCAACATCGACACCGACAACCGCATGGCGTTGACAGGCGCCATCCGCAAGGTGCTGACCGAGAACCCGAGCGAGTTCGATCCGCGCAAATATTTGACGCCGGCGATGGCTGCCATGCGCAAGCTTTGCAAGGAGCGCTTCGAGCAGTTCGGCACCGCCGGCAACGCACCGAAAATCAAGCCGCTGCCGGTCTCGGAAATGGCCAAGCGCTACAAGTCGGGCAGCCTCGATCCGAAATTCGGCTGACGACTATCCGACCGGGACGATCCGGTTCAACGGGCGGGCGCCTATCGGCTCCCGCCCGTTTTCTATCCGGCCTTCGGCACGAGGCCAGACCTGCCTGTCTCGATGAAGGGCGCCCAGTAGTCGACCGATTCCCGGATCATGGCGACAACCTGATGATCGACCGGTTCGCGTTCACGGAACGACAGTTCCAGGCAAATCTCATTGTCCGTGCCGCCGCCGCGCCGCACCGTCTCCAGCAGCTTTTCCGGCGTGATGCGACCGTCCTTGTTGTAAGCCGCCGTGAATGGCCAGTGACCGCCCTTGTTCATCGACGACTGCTTGATGTGGATGATCGGTGACTTCCTGGGAAAGGCTTCGGCCCAGGCATAGGGATCGATGTCGGCCGGATTGCTGGAGGTGACGTCGCCATGGTCGATATCGACCATCATCTCCAGCGGAATGGCCATGCCGGCGGCGTCGATCGCGCTTTGCAACTGCCGGCAGTTCTCGATGGTGTGGCCGAATTCGCGGCCGACCGACATCGGCTCCCAGAACAAATAGCTCAGCCCGGCGGCGCGGGCGTGTTCGGCGACCTCGCGCCAGCACTCCAGTGCTATGTCGAACAGCCGCGCGCGGCGCTCCGGGTCGTCGAAGTCGCGATGGGTGAAGATGGCGAATTGCGTGCCCATGCCGCTGGCGCCAAGATCGGCGGAAATGTCGGCGAAGGTCTTGAACCAGTCGACATAGTAGCGGCGCACATCCGCGTCGGGATGGCCGAAATGGTTGAGCCGGCCGTAAGGGCCGGTCATGCCCGAGGTGACGCGCACGCCGGTGCGGGAGAGCGCGTTGCGAAACAGCCGGACGAATTTGACAATCGTCGCCGCCGGCCAGCCCGGATTGACGAATTCATGCGTGAGCTGAATGTCCCTGATGCCGATGTCATAGGCTATCGTGTCGATCAGGTCGTCCGGTTCGGCGAAGCGGTTGACCAGCGGATTGGTGTTGAGAGAGAGCGTGAAGGCCACAGCCGCGATCCTCTCAGCGCTGTCGCGTGACATTGGCGATGACGGACATCAGCCTGCCCTCGCCAGCCGGTTCGCACACCAATGCTCGAAGGCCGCCCTTTCCTCGGCAGACAGATGCAGCCCATGCTTGGTGCGCCGTTCCAGGATGTCGGCTGAAGTCGCCGCCCACTCCTGTTCGAAGAGATAATTGGCCTCGCGCTCGAAGAAATCCTTGCCGAAACATCGCCCCAATCCGGCGAGCGACCCCGTGGCACCGACCAGAAGGCGGGTCCTGGTGCCGTAGAGCCGCCCATAGTGCTTGATCAGCGATGCCGGCATCCACGGATACTCACGGCCAAGGTCGCCGAGGAACTGTTCGAAGTCGGCGTTGGCGATGTCGCCGCCGGGCAAATGTTCTTTCGCCGTCCAGGGCTTGCCCATCCGGGGAAAGAACGGGGCGATCCTGTCCAGCGCGTGCTCGGCAAGCTTGCGGAAGGTGGTGATCTTGCCACCGAAGACCGAAAGCAGCGGCGCCTGCGCGTCGGGCGCATCGAGTTCGAAAATATAGTCGCGGGTGACCGCGCTCGGGTTGTCGGCATTGTCGTCATAGAGCGGCCTGACGCCGGAGAACGAATAGACGACATCGCTGCGCGCAAGGCCGCGCTTGAAATAGCGGTTGATCACCCTGATCAGGTAATCGATCTCGCTCTCATCCGCCGTCACGTCCTCGGGCCGTCCCTCGTAGGGAATGTCGGTGGTGCCGATCAAGGCGAGATCGTTCTGATAGGGATTGATGAAGATCACGCGCTTGTCGCTGTTCTGGACGAGATAGGCGTGCCGTCCCTCCCAGAATTTGGGCACGACGATGTGGCTGCCCTTGACCAGGCGCACATTGCGCTTGGAGTTCTGGCCGGCCACGCGGTTGACGATGTCGTTGACCCAGGGGCCGGCGGCGTTGATCAGGGCGCGTGCCCGAACCGTCGTCCTGGCGCCCGTCCCGCCGTCCCGCATCTCGACGACCCACAAGCCGTTCTCGCGGCGGGCGGCGGTGCAGGCGGTGCGAGTGAAAACCTTGGCGCCGCGCTCGGCGGCGTCGAGCGCGTTGATGACGACAAGGCGGGCATCGTCGACCCAACAGTCGGAATATTCGAAACCGCGCTTGAACGCGTCCTTGATCGGCGCGCCTTCGGGCGCCGTCCGCAGGTCGAGCGTGCGGGTCGGCGGCAGCCGCTTGCGGCCGCCGAGATGGTCGTAGAGGAACAGGCCGAGCCGCACCAGCCATGCCGGCCGGTCATCGGGGCTGTGCGGCAGCACGAAGCGCATCGGCCAGATAATGTGCGGCGCCGATTCCAGCAGGACCTCGCGCTCGATCAGCGCCTCCCGCACCAGGCGGAATTCATAGTATTCGAGGTAACGCAGGCCGCCATGTACAAGCTTGCCCGAGCGTGAGCTGGTGCCTTCGGCAAGATCGTCCTTTTCGCACAGGATGACCGAAAGGCCGCGGCCCGCCGCATCGCGCGCGATGCCAGCGCCGTTGACGCCGCCGCCGACGACGAAGAGGTCGACGATTTCGGTGCCGCCGCTCATCCCACCTTGGCCTCGATGCCGGATTGGTATGCCATGGCCGCCACCCTCAGCACGGATTGACGGGCGGAAGGCCGGCGATGTAGCGGCGCACCTCTTCGGCGGCCTGCTCGGCGGCATAGGTCACGGTGCGCACCGAGGCGCCGGCGATATGCGGCGTCAGCGTCACGTTGGGGAGCTGCAGCAAAGGCCAATCCGACGGCACCGGTTCGACCGCGAACGTCTCCAGCATGGCGCTGGCGATCTGCCCCGAAACCAGCGCCTCGTTGAGCGCATCATAGTCGACCAGCGGCCCGCGCGCGGTGTTGACGAAGATCACGCCGGGCTTCATCCGCGCGATGGTGTCCTTGCCAATCAGGCCGCGCGTCTCCTCGGTCACCCTGGAATGCAGCGTGACCACATCGGAGCGGGACAGGAGATCGTCGAGCCCAACCAATTCGACGCCGGCATTGTGATCCTCCGCGCTCAACTGCACATAGGGATCGCTGACCAGGACGTGGCAGCCGAAGGCACGCAGCAGCCGGACCACCTTGGTGCCGATATTGCCATAGCCGACGACGCCGACGGTCATTTCGCCGAGTTCTCGGCCGGTGCGGTCGGCGCGGTAGAGATCGCCGCGCCATTCTCCCTTGCGCAAGGCCTCATGGCCGACCCGGATCAGCCGCGTCTCGGCCAGGATGGCGCCGATGGTGAACTCGGCGACGGCAGTGGCGTTGCGGCCGGGCACGTTGACCACGGTGATGCCGTGATCCCTCGCCGCGGCCATGTCGATGTTGATCGGGCCGCCGCGCGAGACCGCAACCAGCTTGAGCGCCGGCAGGCGCCGCATCATGTCCTCCGACAGGGGCGCGAGCTGGGTGACGAGGATCTCGGCATCGCCGATGAACTCGACGACCTTGTCGGGGTGGCCGAAATATTCCTTGACCTTGTCGAGGCCGAGCGCCGGATTGCCGAACTCCATCGGCTCGTCGGGCCAGGCCGTCTGCAATGTGCGGATATCGAGGTCGCCGCTCGCGACCTTCTCGATTTTGGCGCGAAACACCTCCGGAAGCATGAAGTTGTCGCCAATGATCGCTATTTTCCTGGGCATACTCGACTTCTCAATTTGCCTGCACTGAAGCCATCGCGCGCCAGACCGGCCGCAACGCCTGGTGCGCCAACATGTAGGATGGGGTCATCTTGTCGTAGATCGCTGCGAGGCTGCGGTCGCTCGGCTCGGCATCGCCGAGCAGCGGCGTCACCCATTCGCCGACGCACGCGTCCATCGACGGGTAGAGGCCGACGCCGACAGCGGCGATCATCGCTGCGCCCGCCGCACCCGCCTCCTCGCGCGCGCTGGTCCGGATGTCGGCACCCAGCGCGGCGCCAAGGATCTTGCGCAACGCCGGGCTTCTGGCGGCGCCGCCGGTGAGGCGGACTTCGCGCGGCAGCGGCCCCATGGCGGCGTAGCAGTCGCGCGCGGCGAACGCCAAGCCCTCGAAGACGGCGCGCACGAGGTCGGCATAGCCGTGCCGCGAGGAAATGCCGACAAAGCCTGCCCGCGCATTGGCATCGACGAACGGTCCGCGCTCGCCGGCTTCCGACACATAGGGCTGATAGAGCAGCGAGGCGGGCTGCGAGGCGGCGATCCAGGCATCGACCAGCGCGATCATCTCGCCATTGCTGCGAGTGATGCCTTGCGAGGCGAGGATGCCCGAGGCAAGCCCGAGGACCCAGTCGATGTTGAGCGTCGCCGCCATGTTCGACTGCATCTGCGCAAACACGCCGGGCGCTGGCATCGCCATCGTGTAGCCGGTCGCCGCTTCGTTGAGCTGCACGTCGTCGGGGGTCTCGGCCAGCCGCATGTGCATGCCGGTGGAGCCGATGATCGAGCAGCCGGGCTTGCGCTCGCGGTCGAGCAGGCCGGCGCCGAGCGCGGTGCAGACGACGTCGACATAGCCGAGCACCACAGGCGTGCCGGCCAGCATCCCGGTGGCGTCCGCCGCCGCCTGCGACAGGCCGGTGCTGTGCCTTGTGCCGTCGACGATCGGCGGCAGCAGATGCCTGAGATCGGTAACGCCGAGCACGTCGAGCACCTCGTCGCTGTAGTCGCGGGTGTGGAAGTCACCGAAGGTGAAGGTTCCCTCGGACGGGTCGGTGGCGCGCTCACCGGTGAGCTTGAAATAGAGCCAGTCCTTGCAGTGGAACGCGGTTGCCGCCTTGCCGAGCATTTCGGGCATGTTGCGCTTCATGAACACGAACTGCGAGCCCTGCTGGCAAGCGGCGAGCCCGCTGCCGGTCTTTTCGAAGCGCAGCCGATCCTGCGGCCGCGCGCGGATTTCCTCGACGATTGCCGCCGCGCGCGCGTCGAGCCAGAGCCAGCCCTTCGCCACCGGCTCGCCCTTGCCGTCGATCAGCCAAGTGCCGTCGCCCTGCCCGGTAACCGCGATCGCCACGGTCCGGCTGGCGAGATCGGGCACCTTGTCGGCGAGCTGGCGCAGGGTTGTGGCGGCATCGCTCCATGTTCGCGCCAAATCCTGTTCGGCGCCGCCACCCGGCAATGTCTCATAGTGGTTCGGCAGCGCGGCGGCGGCGATCTGCCGGCCCGCCGTGTCGAAGGCGATGGATTTGATGATCGACGTGCCGGCATCGATGCCGATCAGGACATCACCCATCACGCAAGCTCCCTGCCGTGCGAAATGGCCTCGCCGCTCGCCTGATCGAAGACGTGCAGATTCCCAGGATCGATGCTGACATTGATCGGTGCGCCAAGATCGAGGCGCGTGCGGTCATGTTCGACCAGAACCAGCGAGCCACCGGCGAAGTCGGCCGCTATATGGGTCTGGTCGCCGAGCCATTGGTTGGCCGAGACCCTGGCCGGAACGCCCTCCTTCGAGCGCCGCACGGCGTAGGGCCTGATGCCTATGACGACCCGCTCGCGGCCCAGCAGTTGATCGCGGACCGGAGCGCTGAAGGCGTCCTTGTCGTAGTCGAGCGACAGGCCGTCCGGCAGCCGCAGGCTGATACGGCCGGCAGTGGCGCCGACATAGGCCTCGAAGACGTTCATCGGCGGCTCGCCGACGAAGGTGCCGGTGAACAGGTTCGCGGGACGCTCCTTGATCTGGTCCGGCGTGTCGAACTGCTGCAGCACGCCACCCTCCATCACGGCGATGCGGTCGGCAAGCGCATTGGCCTCGGTCTGGTCGTGGGTGACCAGGATCGCGGTCAGGCCGCGCTCCTTGATGAAGTGCTTGATGCGGCCGCGCAGCACGGCGCGAAGCTGCGGTTCGAGCTGTCCCATCGGCTCGTCCAGAAGATGCAGGTCGGCCTCGCGGATCAGCGCCCGGCCGAGACTGGCGCGCTGCTGCTGGCCGCCGGAGATGGAACTCGGATAGCGCTCCAATATGTCCTCGATCTCGAGCAGCTTGGCGATGCTGGCGACCTTGGCGTCGACCTCGCTCTTCGGCAACCTTGCCGCCTTGAGCGCGAAAGCCATGTTCTCGCGCACGGTCAGCGGCGGATAAAGCGAATAACCCTCGAAGGCCATCGCCACGTTGCGCCTGACCGGCGGCAGAATGTGCACCTGCCGGCCGCCGACCGAGATCGCGCCACGCGACACCTCTTCGAAGCCGGCGATCATGCGCAGCGTCGAGGTCTTGCCGCAGCCCGACGAGCCAAGCAGGGCGACAATCTCGCCCTTGCCGATTTCCATCGTCAGGTTCTTGACGGCATGAACGCCCCGGTCGATCGGACCATAGAACTTGTCGACACCGGAAATGGTGAGTGCGCTCGGGCTCATGCCGCTTCTCCGCTGCGCAAATTGAGGACGTTCTTGGAGCCGATGCGGTCGCCGCTGGCCTGATCGAACAGCAAGGCGCTCTTGCCGTCGACGGCGATATGGGCCTTGCCTTCGCTGCGGCCCGGCGTTCCGGCCGGCCGCGAGACCAGGATCTCGCGGCCGCGCACGGTGCGCACCAGCGTGACGATCTTTTCGTTGAGCGGCGTCTCGGCCTCGACCGTCACCGGAATGGCGCCGGGCACGCCTTCCTCGACGAAGCCGAGCGCTTCGGGCCGCAGGCCGATCACGCAGTCACGGCCGACTGCGGTTTCGTAGGCGCCGGCCAGATGCACCTGAACGTTGGACAGGCCGACATAGATGCCCTTGGCGTCGCGCGCGGGCTTGACGTCGAGCAGGTTGATGGTGGGATCGCCGAACAGCCGCGCAATCTCGATATTGGCCGGCTCGCGATAGATCTGCTCGGGCGTGCCGAGCTGCCTGATGACGCCTTGCGACATCACCGCGATGCGGTCGCCGAGCGCCATGGCTTCCTTGTAGTCCTGGGTGACGTAGACGACGGTAGCACCGCGATCGGCGAGCAGCCTCGGAAGTTCGAGCCGCATCTCGAAGCGAAGCTTGGCGTCGACATTGCGCAAGGGATCGTCAAGCAGCAGAAGCGGCGGCGAGCCGACCAAAGCGCGGGCAAGCGCTGTACGCTGCTTCTGGCCGTTGGAGAGCGCACGCGGCTTATGGGAAAGCACATGGGCGATCTTCAACAGCTTGGCGACGCTCTCGACGCCGGCCTTGATCGCGCCTTGCGACGAACGCTTGGCGGCCAGCGGCGTGGCGATGTTGTCGAAGGCGGTCATATGCGGAAACAGGGCGAAATTCTGGAACGCCATGCCGACGCCGCGGAACTCCGCATCGACATCGGTCATGTCGTCGCCGCCGATGAATATCTTGCCTTCATCCGGGTCGATGACGCCGGCAACTAGCCGCAGCAGCACCGTCTTGCCGGCGCCAGAGGGTCCGAATAGGACGAGGGTTTCGCCGTCGGCAACCGTCAGCGACAGATTGTCGAGGACGGTCTGGCTCTTGTAGCGCTTGACGACATTTTTAAGTTCGAGGCTGGCCATATCTATCCTTTCACCGCGCCAAGCGACAGGCCTTCGACGAGATAGCGCTGCGCATAAAGCGCGAGCGCCAGGGTCGGCGTGATCGAGAGCACGATGGCCGCCGAAATCTGGCCGTACTGGATGCCCGAGGAAGTGATGAAGGCAAGCGCGCCGACTGTCACCGGCTGCTTGTCGGCCGAGGCCAGCACCAGCGCGAAGACGAAATTATTCCAGGCGAAGATGAAGGCAAGCAGGCCGGCGGCGGCGATGCCGGGACCGGCGAGCGGCAGCGCGATCTTGCGGAAGGTGGCGAACCAGGAATGGCCACCGATGCGGTAGGCATATTCGATGTCGGCCGGAATATCCTCAAAATAGCCGCGCACGATCCACAGGATCAGCGGCAGGCAGATCAGCTGGTAGACCCAGATCAGTCCGATATAGGTGTTGGCGAGCCCCAGCTTCTGAAAATAGAGGGTGAGCGGCAGGAGCACCAGCAGCGCCGGCGCGAACTTGAACGACAGCAGCGTGAAGGCGATGTCCTCCGAGCCACGAAATTTGTGCCGCGCGAAGGCGTAGGCGGCCGGCACGCCGAGCAGCAGCGAGACCGCGACGGATGTCACCGACAGGAATACCGAATTCCACAAATTGCGCATGAAGGCGATGTCGAGCGTGCCTGCGGCGGTCATCAGCTTGCCGGTGATCAGGGCGGTATAGTTGGCGAGCGTCGGCTCGAAGATCAGCTGCGGGGGAATGCGCAGGATGGTCTCGTTGGTCTGGAACGACATCATGAAGATCCAGACGATCGGGAACATGAAGAAGATCACCACCAGCGTCAGCGCCACGCCGCGCAGAATGCGTTCGAGAAGCGAGGTGTGTTCCATCGCCGCCTCCTATGCCTGTCCACGGGCGCGTTCGCGCAGCCGCAGCCAGTTCTTGATGAAGATGTTGGAGAGGAAATAGGTGATCGCCCATAGGATGATCATCAGCGCCGCCGAACGGCCGACATTGGTCGACTGGAAGAAATTGAGATAGGCCTCGACCTGGAAGACGGTCAGCGTGTCGCCTGGTCCGCCCTGCGTCATGGCATAGATGATGTCGAACTGCTGGATGGAATCGAGCAGCCGGAACAATGTCGCGGTCAGGATATAGGGCGTCAGCATCGGCAGCGTGATGCGGAAGAAGACGAAGCTCCGCGGCACGCCATCAAGCGCGGCGGCCTCGAAAGGCTGCGTCGGCAAGCTGCGCAGGCCGGCAAGCAGCAGGATCATGATGAAGGGCGTGTAGACCCAGATGTCGACGAGCACGACCGTGAACAGCGCCGTCGACGGCGAGGAGGCCCAGCGGAAATCCTGCAGGCCGATCAGGCTGGCGAGATAGCTCAGCACGCCGAAGCCGGGATTGGTCATCAGCTTCCACATGAGTGCTGCAAGCGCGGGCGCCGTCATCAGCGGCATCAAGAGCATGATCGAGATGAAATTGTTCAGCGTCGAGCGCTTCTGCAGCAGCAGGGCGATGGCGAGGCCCAGAAGCAGTTCCAGCACGACGGTGGTGCCGGCATAGAGCAGCGAGATCTTGAGCGTGTTCCAGAACTTCGGATCGGTGAAGAAGGAGATGTAGTTGTCGCCCCAGTTGAACTGGCGCGCCCAGGGCTGGCTCAGCCGGTAACGCTGGAACGAATAGACCACCGAGGTCAGGAACGGGATCAGGATGCCGATGCAGACCAGCAAGGCCGGCAGGCTGAGCACATAGGGCAGCACCCTCTTGCTGATCCTGAAGCCGGATGGCTTGGGCCTTTGCGATACCACCGCAGTCATCGAGCTGCTCCGTTGTTACTGTCGCTTCGCCCTTGCCGGCCGCCTAAGGGAGCAAGGCGACCGGTCGGGCGAAATGGCGGCGCTTTTTCTCGAGCATCGGATTTTCCCAAAACCGGATTCCACTTTTGGGTCCGATGCTCGCTTTTTCTCGAGCATCGGATTTTCCCAAAACCGGATTCCACTTTTGGGTCCGATGCTCGCTTTTTCTCGAGCATCGGATTTTCCCAAAACCGGATTCCACTTTTGGGTCCGATGCTCAAGGCACCGCATCGCAAACAAGAAAAAGTGTGACGAGGGCCGGCCCGTCAAGCAGGCCGGTCCTCGTTGCGACTTAACCGAGACCGGCTTCCTTGAGCTGGCCGTTGATGCTTTCGGCCAGCTTGTCGAGGCCCTCGTCGACCGGCACCTCCTTGGACACCATCTTCTGCAGCGTTGCCGCCCATTCGGTGGTGAGGTCGAAGAACAGCGGCTGTGCGGTGAACTTGATGCTGGCGCCCGGCGCCGAGGCGTCGAACATCTCGACGTAGCCCGGATAGCTCTTGTTCAGCTTCTCGCGGAACATCTCGTCCTTCCAGACCGACTGGCGGACCGGATTGACGAAGTCCATCTTGGTGGCGCCGAACAGCCCATGCTCCGGCCCCGAGGCCCATTGCATGAAGTACCAGGTAGCGTCCTTGTCCTTCGAGAAATTGGACATCGACAGCGACCAGATCCAGATGTTCGGCGTCGGCGCCTTGGCGTCCGGGTTGGCCTTGAAGGAGGCGAAGGCAAGCTTGCCGGCCATCTTGTTGTCGCCGCCATTCATGAAGTAGCCGAGGATGTCGGCGTCGAAGATCATGGCCGAGGCGCCGGCGCCGAGATCGGTTCCGACCTGATACCAGGTGTAGGTCGACCAGTCCTTGGGGCCGCTCTCCTGGATCATCTGAACCCACTGCTTGTGGAAAGCCTTGGATTGCGCGGTGTTCATGGCGGCCGACAATTTGCCGTCGGCCGACACATTCAAGTCCTTCTGGTCGAAGTTGGCGTAGGCCGACAGGAAGCCCGGATGGATCGTCGCCCAGGAGCGCGAGCCGCGCACGCCGATGCCGTAGACGCCGCCGCCGACATCCTTGGTGAGCTTGGCCGCGGCGGCCACCATCTCGTCCATGTTGCCGGGGACCTTGACGCCCGCCTTGTCGAACATTCCCTTGTTATAGGTGATGTTGTTCTGCTCGAAGCCCCACGGAATGCACCACTGCTTGGCGTCCTCCGAACCCAGCGCGCCGCCCGGCTTGCCGTTCCAGGCACAGGAATTCCTGACGCCGGGCAGGAAATCGTCCCAGGCATAGTTCGGGTTGGTCTTGGCCGGGTCCTTGATCCATTCGTTGAGATCGGTGATCCAGCCGGCGGGACCATAGGTCCAGGTCATGTAGGCGCCGGTCATGAAGGCGTCGTATTCGGGCGAGCTTGCCGACAGTGCCGCCGTGACCTTGTCGAAATAGACGTCTTCGGGGAACACGTCATAGACGACGTTCATGCCGGTCAGCTGCTTGAAGTTCTCCAGATCGGCGATCATGGCATCGGCATAGGGATGCTTGTTGAGCAGGAGCTTGATGGTCTTGCCCTTGTGCGCCTGCCAGTCGAAGTCGGCGGCGAGCGCTCGGGTCTGCCCCAGATTGAGCAGCGTGCCGGCGGTGCCGGCGGCAAGGCCCATCGCACCCAGGCCCTTGATCAGTCCGCGACGGTCGACTTGTCCGCGCAGGAAGGCGTCAATGAGGTCTTTCTCTTTCTCATGCATTTCGTCTTCTCCTCCACAGGGTAGTTTCAACTGAACGGTTGCCGGCTACCCGACCGGCGTCTCTTCCACGAGCGATCGTGCCGTCCGCTCGTCGGTTATCAGGCCCTTGAGATAGCGGCCTTCCAGCACCGCCTTGATGGCACGAACCTTGATCTTGCCGCCGGCGACGGCGACGATCCGGCGGCTGGCAATGTCCTCACGCGCCAAAGCCAGCGCCCGGTTGGAAACGGTCGTCGCCACCGCATTGCCGGCGCCGTCGAAGAAATGGCCAAGCAATTCGCCGACGCCGCCATTGCGGCGGATCTCCTCCATCTCGCCTTTCTCGATCATGCCGGTGGCGACCAGGGACGCCTCGCGTTCGGCGGTGCCTATGCCGGCGAACAACAGGTCGGCGGATCTGGCGAGGTCGAAGACCTCGTTGATGCCCTTCTGGCCGAGCAGGACAGTCCGGTCTTCGGCCGTGTTGGCGAACATCGGCACCGGCATCACATAGGCTTCGGCGCCGGTGCGCTCGGCGAGGCGGTGGATGACATCATGCGGATTGGCCGAGAATTTCCGCGTCAGGCCGCCAAGCAACGAAACAAAACGGATCCGGTCGGTCGAGGTGCGCGGCAGATATTCGACGCAGGCGGCCAACGTGCGGCCATGGCCGACACCGATCAGCGCCTGCTCGCCGCGTTCGATCTCGCGCTTGAGGAACTGCGCGCCGGCGATGCCGAGCGCCTTGAGCGGCAGATCCTCGGCGTCAAAATCAGGAACGACTTCGCAGTAGTCGAGGCCGTAGCGGCGGGACAGTTCGTCCTCGAGCTCGACGCATTCCGAAACTTCGCCGTCGATATAGACCTTCACCAGCCCTTCCTGGTTGGCCTTGGTGATGAGGCGGTGAGCCTTGAGGCTGGTCAGCCCCAGTCGCTTGGCAACCTCGGACTGGGTCATGCCGCCGGCGTAATGAAGCCACGCGGCGCGCGCCGCCATGCTGCTTTCATCGTCGCGCAGGAGACCGTTGCCGAACCCTACCATTTCCACCCTATGATATTTTTATCAGTTGCTGCAAAATTTTTCACAAGGCTTCGCCAGAGTCAAGCGTCGCCGTTCAAATCGCGTGGCGGCGTGGTTTTGCGGAGCTGCCCGGGCGTCCCGCCGGAACTTCGGGAGCGAGAAAAGGTTTAGATCGACATCCCGGTGTCGCGGCATGCCAGGAAGGCACGGGCCAGAAGGCGCGGGGCCAGGAAGGAGCATGTCATGAGCAAGGATCGTGACAGGGAAGGACCGGTTTTTTCCGGAAAAAATGCACGGCAAGGCGAAATCATCCTGCGCACGCGCACGCAGCGCATCATCTTCATCGCCGGCCTGGTCGGTATCGTCGTGTTGGCATTGGTGCTGACGTTCGCCATCCGGTGACCGCTGCGCGAGGTGTTGACTGAGGGCGGGAAGCATCCCGCCCACAAGGAACCAACGATGTTCGAGCCGTTTTGCTGCAATATGCCGCTTCACCCGACCTGGCCCGATCTCGCCGCACGCCTGCTGCTCACCATGCTCGCCGGTTTCCTGATCGGCCTGAACAGGGAAGCGCGCGGCCACACCGCCGGGCTTCGGACGACCATCCGTGTCGGCCTTGCGGCCGCGATCGCCATGATCCAGGCCAACCTGCTGCTCGACACGACGGGCAAGGGAGCGGACTTCTTCGCCCGCATGGATGTGCTGCGGTTTCCGCTCGGCGTCCTGACGGGCGTCGGCTTCATCGGCGGCGGCGCCATCCTTCGCCGCGGCGATCTTGTGACCGGCGTCACCACCGCCGCCACGATGTGGATCATGACAATGATCGGACTGGCGTTTGGCGGCGGCCAGTTCGGCCTTGCGGGAGTTGCGACCCTGCTGACCCTTTTTACGCTTCAGGCGCTGAAATGGGTCGACCTCAGGATTGCGCGCGACCACCGTGCGATCCTGTCGGTCTCCTGGGCGCATGGATCCCCGCCCGACCTTCAGGAGATGGTGCGACCGCTTGGCTACGGCGCGCGCCTCGCCATGATGGAGCACGATCCCGGCCGGGACTGCTTCGTGTACTCGTTCAATATCGAGTGGAAACAGCCCGATGCGATCGAACCGTCGACGGAAATCCTGGCGCTGGTCGCCCGGCAATGCGAGGTCGAGCGGTTCGAACTGATCGGCGAGAAGGCTTCCTGAGCGGCCGAGCGTTGCTGGCCGACGCGCCTACGCGCCGGGGAAGCCACGCCCTGCACGCAAACTGGCGCCCGCTCTACTCCGCGGGCAGCCGCCGTCCGGTCCATCGAAATTGAACAGAGCCTTACTGCAAGATCCGCGCGGCGGGCGGCATGGAATGGTCATGCGCGATGCCGGCATCGGCATCGCCCACACCGAGTGCGCGGTCGAGACCGGTCGCCACCACCGAAACCCGGAAGCGGCCTTCCATGCTCTTGTCGAAGATGGCGCCGACGATGATATCGGCGTCCTCATAGACCTCCTCGCGGATGCGGGTGGCGGCCTCGTCGACCTCGAACAGGGTCATGTCCCTGCCGCCCGATATCGAGACCAGGACGCCCTTCGCGCCCTTCATCGACACCTCGTCGAGGAGCGGATTGGCGATCGCGGCTTCCGCCGCCTTCATGGCACGGCTTTCGCCGGACGCCTCGCCGGTTCCCATCATGGCGCGGCCCATGCCGCGCATCACCGATTTGACGTCGGCGAAGTCGAGATTGATCAGGCCTTCCTTGACGATGAGATCGGTGATGCAGCTGACGCCGGAATAGAGCACCCGGTCGGCAATGACGAAGGCGTCGGCGAAGGTGGTCTTGGCATCGGCGATCCGGAACAGGTTCTGGTTGGGGATCACGATCACCGTGTCGGCGGCTTCGCGCAGCCGCTCGATGCCCTCTTCGGCCATCTGCATGCGGCGCCTGCCCTCGAAGGTGAAGGGCTTGGTGACGACGCCCACGGTCAGGATGCCGGCCTTGCGCGCCGCTTGCGCAATGATCGGCGCAGCGCCGGTTCCGGTGCCGCCGCCCATTCCGGCGGTGACGAAACACATATGCGTGCCGGCCAGATGATCCATGATCTCGTCGAGCGATTCCTCGGCCGCGGCACGGCCGATCTCGGGGAGCGATCCGGCGCCCAGCCCCTCGGTGACGTGAGCGCCAAGCTGGATTAGCCGCGTCGCCTTCGACATGGTCAACGCCTGCGCATCGGTGTTGGCGGCAATGAACTCGGTCCCCTGAAGCTGCTCCGCGATCATGTTGTTGATGGCGTTGCCGCCGCCGCCGCCGACGCCGATGACGGTGATCTTCGGTCTCATCTCGGAGATCTCGGGCTTTGTGAACTCTGCCATGCCGCTTTCTCCTTCGCCAATTGCGCGCGCTTCACGGCCCACCCGCACATGTCCTTTGGGGGCAATGCAACCGGGCGGCACGACGCGAATCAGTCCGCCCAAGTGGGTACCCCAAAAAGCCAGAGAGCGGCCAGAGGTGCAAGACCGCGCAAGCTCAAGATTTATGATGAAGGGGCCGACCTCGCGCGACCGACCTGTCCGGCCCCGGCGATCGGGCGCGGTCCGGTGGCTTTTCAGGACGCCTTGCGCTCGGAAACGTGGCTGGGTCGCCCGCTCCATGATCGGCACGAGCGCGAACAATTCCACCTGCGATGAAAGCCGCATTGTCGTAAAAGCTGCTTGCGAAAAGCAGGGATGCGAGCGATTTGTCCAATATGCCCTCCGAGGAAGTACATAGGCCGGGATCGCGGAAATGAAACGTCCCGTCGATCATGGCGCCATGGCCGTTTCAGGCTACACGGTACCCTGGCACACGGGGGCCGGGACGCCTATCGCTCTCCATGTCTCGTCGTCACGGCAGGTGCGCGATGTGCGGATCGTGCGGCTCGACACAGCCGAGTTCATGGACTGGCATGTCGAACCGACCGGCAATGCCCCCTCGCATCGCGACTTCGATCATGGGTCCTTCCTGAAGATCGCGGCGTCGGAACTGGCCAAGGCTGCGGAAATCACCGGTGTCGCCTTCGAGGTGTATTTGACCCGCAATGACGGTGTCCGCGTGCTCTTCGAAAGCGGAAACTTGCGCCTAGGGTTGCAGGACGGGCGGCTGACGTCAGGCGTTGACGGCAAGCCGCTCGAAACCGGGCAGAGCTTGCCGGCAAACACCTGGCTGACGGTCGAGATTTCGCTCGATGGCAGCGGGACGGCGCTACAGATAAGCTCGGACGACCTGCTGTCGCCGTTTCGCCTGCATCATCGATTCGATCGGCCCTGGTCCGCGTCCGGTGACATGGTCTTCGGCGCCAGCGCGGCAAACGACGTCAGGTCGCTCAACGCCAAATTCTCGTCGATCGCGCTGCAAAGCGAAACCAGGCGCATTGTCTGGACCTTCCCCACCCTGCTGCCGAGCGGCCCGATCGCCTCGACAGGCGGCGATAGCGCCCTCTTGCTGGAAACGGTCAACCAGCCGGCGTTCTGCATGACCTCGCGCCGCTGGGACGGGTCGAGCTTCGATCCAAGGCTGGTGCCGTCGCATTACGACGCGGTGCATTGCCATGACGACGACATGGGCGCACTGCAGTGGCCCGCCTCATACCATTTGCAGATTCCGGCGGAAGCGTCTGCCGGCGTTTATGCTTTCGAGGTCGGGCATGGCGGTGGATCGGAGCGCATCGTCTTCTTCATCACCTCGTCGGCACCCTCATCGGCACAACGGGCGCCGCCGCTGTTCCTGGTGCCGACCGCCACCTATCTCGCCTATGCCGATGAAATCCTGCCGGCGCATCTCTACGAATGGATGTGCGAAGATCGCGGCCATCGCTTCGCGATCGACAACAATCTGAAGTCGCTCTACGACTACCACAGCGACCTCAGCGGCGTGTCGATCTCGTCCTACAAAAAGCCGAAGGCGACGCTGCGCGACGATTACAATTATCCGCTGTGCGGCTGTCCGCACAATCTGCCGGTCGACCTGCATTTTCTGCGCTTCTGCCACAACAACGGCATCGCTTTCGATCTCATCACCGACCGCGACCTGCATGAGCGGGGCGTTGCTGGCCTCGAGGGCTACCGGGCGGTCATCACCGGCAGCCATCCCGAGTACATGTCAGTCGAGATGGAGCATGCGCTGCGCCAGTTCGCAGCGGCTGGCGGCAGCATCGCCTATCTCGGCGGCAATGGCTTTGCCGGCAAGGTCGCGTTCCAGGACGATCTGATGGAACTACGCCGCTCGCCACTCGAGGCGGCCCGGACCTGGGACGGGCCGCTCGCCGAACAATCGCTGTCGATCACCAACCAGCCGGGTGGCTATCTGCGCGCCAGCGGGCGCGGCGAATTCTCGCTGACCGGCGTCGCCATTTCGCTGATGGGCTTCGATGGCGCGCGGCCCTTTACACGCACGTCGGAAAGCCATGACGCTTCCGCGGCATGGCTGTTCGATGGCGTCGCCAGCGAGACCTTCGGCGACGAGGGCATCGTGCTTGGCGGTGCTGCCGGTTACGAGGTCGACGCCACCGACCCGCATCTTGGCACCTCTCCCGATACGATAGTCATTGCCCGCGCGACCGGCTTCCCCGACAGCTTCGTCCACGACGCGACGCGCTGGTACGCAGGTGGCGAGGATGAGCGCGCATCGCGGCGCTGCGCGGAGATGACGCTGCGCCATCTGCCTTCGGGCGGTCTGATTTTCTGCGCGAGTTCGGTCGCCTGGTGCGGCGCCTTGCCTGCCGGCGACGCAATGAACGACGTCGGCAGGATCACGAAGAATTTGCTGACGCATCTGGCGGCGACAAAGGGTCGGGCGAACCCTGATCGATGAGCGTTCTCGCGCCGGCGAGCGGCATCACGGAACCGCGTCACTGCCGGCCGAGAACCGCGACCTCACCCGCCCGCAGCATCGCGCGTTGGCTTGCCGGTCGATGATCGAGGCGTCTATCATGCCCCGTCCGCGGCTGTTGTCGTCAGGCCAGATTTCAGAACGAGCGAAGTAGCGCCCCCGCCAATGACCGACAGAACACAATTCGGGTTGACCGCCGTCGACACCGTCCCCTTGCATGAGAAGGTCTATCTAGAGCTCGTGCGAGCCCTGATGTCCGGCCAGTTCGCGCCCGGCCAGCGGCTGACCTCGCGCAAGCTCGCCAAGGAGCTCGGCACCAGCGACATGCCGGTCCGCAGCGCCTTCATGCGGCTGCAGGCACTGCGGGCGTTGAGCCCGATGCCGAACGGCAGCGTCGAGGTGCCCGTCATTTCGGCCGAACGGTTCTCGCAATTGACCGCCGTGCGCACGATCCTCGAAGGCTCGGCGACCGAACTTGCGACCAAACGCATCAACGGCAACAATCTGCGCGCGATCCGACGCCATTGCAATGAACTCACTCTCGCGGCGCGCGAAGGCGATATCGACGACTATCTCAGGAAGAACCACGACTTCAAATTCTCGATCTATCGCCATTGCGGCAACGAGCAGATGATCTTCCTGATCGAGACCGTCTGGATGCAGGTTGGTCCCTTCCTGAGGAACCTCGCCATGGGCTTCGAAGACGATCTCTCCTCCATCCTCGACATCGACTATCACGAGGAGGTGGTCGCGGCGATCGAGGCCCAGGACGCGACGCGCGCCCGCGCGGCCATCGTTCGCGACATCGACGAAGGCGCCGCGCACATCCTGCGGCAAGCCAGATTTCCGGAATCCAGGAGCTAGGATTGGGACTTCCGACAGGCGGCTATGGTTCTTTTCACCTTGGAGATTGGCTGAAGCCTCCCAACTTCGTCATTCTATGGCGGAGCAAGGAGCGACGCGGCGCAGACCATAGGATCCATTCCGTGACGTTGCTGACAGGTGCAGCGGAGCAGAATTCTCGACCGCAGTGACGCTTGTGAGTCCCGGCATGGATCCTCGGGTCTGCGCCGCGTCGTTTCGCTCCTTGCTCCGCCCGTGGATGACGAAATCATTGATGTTTCCGCTAGTCGCAAGGCATGCGGTCCATCAACGCAAGGGGATCCGTCAAGACTTCCTGCCGGAGGACCAGCATCCGCCCAAGAACTGCGGGCCGACACCACAGCTCGAATGCCCCTTGGCTTTCCACCTTCTTGCCTCTATGTTGCGATCGCAGATCGCGCAATTGGTTTTGAAATGCCTCCCGACATCCCAGCTAATGAGTTGATAAAATAAGGAAAACTATCCGGCATCTGCCGGATATGCTTCCCAAAAACTCATAAGCATTTTTACCAGGGATTAGCGCAGCCAGCCGGGCTTGGGCACCTTCGAAAACCAGAGGTTTGAAATTGAGCGATGCAATTGCGGACGTGTTGAGCTGGCTTGAAAGCAGAAACGACATACAGAGCCTGAGGGCGGCGGTGTGCGACCTCAACGGCGTCATGCGCGGAAAACGCATCCCCGTCGAGCAGGCGCGCAAGGCGCTGGAGGGCAAGCTGCGCATGCCCTATTCGCTGATCGGGCTGGATATCTGGGGCGAGGACATCGAGGGCAACACGCTGGTTTTTTCGACCGGCGACGCGGACGGACTTTGCCAGTGGACGGGACGCGGCATTCTGCCGGTGGAATGGACGGCGCATCCGACGGCGCTCGTCCCGCTCTGGCTCGCCGACGAAAACGGTTCACCCTATCTCGGCGATCCCCGGCGGGCGCTGGCCCGCATCCTCGACCGCTACAAGGCGCTCGGCCTGACCCCGGTCGCGGCAACGGAACTTGAGTTCTACCTGGTCGATCCGCAATCGCAGCGGCCGGTCGGGCCAGTCTCGCCGGTCACCGGGCGGCGCCTCGATTCCGACGCGGCGCTGTCGATCGACGAGATCGACGACTTCGAGGCCTTCATCCACGACGTCTATGAGGCCTGCCGGGCGCAAGGCATCCCCGTCGATACGGCGATCGCCGAAAATGGCGTCGGCCAGTTCGAGATCAATCTGAACCATGTCGCGGACGCGCTGCGGGCGGCCGACGACGCCGTGCTGTTCAAGCGCACGGTGAAGGGCATTGCCCGCAAGCACGGCTTTGCCGCCTGCTTCATGGCAAAACCCTATGGCGACCGGGCCGGCAACGGCTTTCACGTCCATTTCAGCGTGGTCGACGCCGAAGGGCGCAACGTGTTCGACGACGGCACCGATCAGGGTTCGGAAACCATGCGCCACGCGGTCGGTGGGCTGCTCGCGGCAATGGCCGAGAGCACGCTGGTGTTCGCACCGCACTTCAACTCCTACCGCAGGCTTCGCCCGCGCTCCTATGCGCCGACCGCTGTCGCCTGGGGTTACGAGAACCGCATGGTCGCGATCCGCATTCCCGGCGGCCCGACCGCCGCGCGCCGCATCGAGCATCGCGTGTCGGGAGCGGACGCCAATCCCTATCTCGTGCTGGCCGCCATACTGGGCGCGGCACTGGTCGGCATCGAAAGACAGATGTCGCCGGGCGAGCCGACAGGCAGCGATGGACAAGGCGTTGTCCCAGCCAAGCTGCCGCCGGACTGGGCGTCGGCGATCGCGACGTTCGAAAGTGGAACGCATGTTGCGGAGATCTTCCCGGCGATCCTGCGCGACTCCTTCATCGCCTGCAAACGCCAGGAGCTGAACACGTTCGCCCTCAATGTCAGCGACTTCGAGATCGAGACTTATCTCGAAAGCGTCTAGGCCCCGCTGACCGGCCGCTACGGCACCCGTTCCGGGCGACCTTCCG
Source organism: Mesorhizobium opportunistum WSM2075 (assembly GCF_000176035.2). Lineage (NCBI taxonomy): Bacteria > Pseudomonadati > Pseudomonadota > Alphaproteobacteria > Hyphomicrobiales > Phyllobacteriaceae > Mesorhizobium > Mesorhizobium opportunistum. Next base: position 5,946,467 of record NC_015675.1, read on the forward strand.
GCAGACTGCCAAGCAGCGACTTGCGATACAGTGGTCAACCAGGGCGGCAACGGGCGTGCCGCCGCACCGCTGGCAGATGCAGGCGCGGATCGACAGGGCCAAGGCGATGATGGCGCGTGAGACCGCCTCGCTCGGCGACATCGCCGAGGCGACCGGCTTCTTCGACCAGGCGCATCTGACGCACGTCTTCAAGGCGGTGGTCGGCGTGACGCCCGGCGCAGGGATGAAGAGCGCCGGCAAGCCGTGACATTTCCGCCTTCACGGAACCGGGCATCGATTTCTATGCGCACGTTCCAGCACCATTTCGCCGCGGCCGATATCGATCGGCTGGCATCTATCCATAGGGCTGAGCCAGCCTGACCGGACTGGCGCGCAGGGATCGTTCATGTCCCGGCAGCCGCGATACGGTCGGCAGGCCCCGGGCGTCCTGCGCACCGAAGCCCAACCGTGTCAGACAGGCTCGCGCCAGGGCCGCGTTGCTGTCGATGACGACCAATCCGCTGACATCGTTGAGGCTGGCGGCCACCACCGACAGTTCGGTGCAGCCGAGAAGGGCAGCATCGGCGCCGGCCGCTTGCGCGATATCAAGCGCGCGCTCGGTCTCGATCGCCGCGTCCGCGATCGAACCGGCCTTGACGAGGCTGATCGCGCTGTCGACGCAATGCTGAAACTCGGTGTCCGCGGGAAGGCAGAGCCCAAACCCCGCCGCCGACATCCTGTCCTGGTAGAAGCCGGAAACCAGCGTGCCCCGCGTTGCGAGAATCGCAACCTGGCCCCGGTCCAAGCTACGGCGTGTTTCCGCAACCACCGCGTCGCCGATATGGAGGATCCGCGCTTGCGAATTCGCCGCCAGTTGGTCGTACCAATGATGGGCAGTGTTGCACGGTACCGCGATACAGCTAACGCCGAGCTCATTGAGCGTCGAGACCGCGGCGATTAGAGCCGCCAGCGGTCCGTCGTGGTTGCCGAGGATCGCTTCGGTCCTGTCGGGCAGCTGTGGCACGCTGAGGATAACGGCAGGCACATGGTCGTTGTCCCTGACCGCCTGGGTCATTCGGGTCAGCTTGAAGTAGAAGTCGGCCGATGCTAGCGGCCCGAGACCGCCGATGATGCCGAGCTGGGGACGGATGCTGTCGTCGATCATCGGGCGGGCTCGGCTTCGAGCTCTCCCGAGACGGCTTCGACCGGCTGCGTCGTCTCCCTGTGGCTGGGAGCGATCATTGCCGTGCTCGCCGCGACGGTGCAGACGCTGGCCAGCGTCATGAACGTGTCCACGGCCGCATCCACAGCGACGAACAGGGCGAACGCCGCTTCAAAGGGAAGCTTCAGGTAGCCGCAGACGATGGACATCTGGGACAGGATGAGCAGGCTGCCCATGCCGCCGGTCGTGAGCGCGAGAAGCGCGGAGGCGATGCCGACGAGCACGAGGTCTGGCACGCCGAGCGGATGACCGTAGAGCTGGGCGATGAACAGGGTGCCCGAGGTGTAGAGCAGCGCCGGGCCGGTGCGTAGCAATGCCGCCTGCAGCGGCACCAGCAGTTCGACGACCACCAGGCTGAACCGCAGGCGCTCGCTCAACAGGTTGATGACCCAGGGAAGCGAAGCGACGGTGGAACGCGTGGTGATGGCCACCATGAGCAGGGGCTGGCAGGTCTTGATCGTCGTCCAGTAGCTTCGTCGCGACCGGATGGCGATAATGGCAAAGGCGCCGGCGACGAATAGGAGGCAGGAAAGCCCCATGACCAGCAGGTAACCGCCCATCAGCATGAGCGGCTTGGTTCCGGTCGACGCGGTCTGGTCCGCGATCAGGATGAAGGTTGCGAAGGGCAATCCCCAGATGAACCAGTTGGTGAGGACCGTACAGGCCCGGTAGACCGCGTTGAGCGCCTGAGAAAGACTCATGGACGTGGGCTGGGGAATCTTTCCCATGGCGAGCCCGAACAGCAGGCAGAACAGCAGGACCTGGATGGTCTGGCCCGAGGCCAGCGCGTTGAAGACATTGTTCGGCACCAGATCGAGCAGGATCGAATGCCCGCCGTCAGCGCCCTCATTGGATGGCGGCTGGAACGGGAAGGCGAGATCGGTGGAGACGCTGCCCTGCGAATTGATGAACTCGCCAAGTTCGATGCGCGACTGCGGGTTCTCGATCTGGCCCGGCTGGAGGATCAGCGACAAGGTGCCGCTTACCAGCACGCCCAGGAACGACACGACCAGCACGGCCATGCCCACCTTGCCCAGGTAACGAACCGATTTGGGGTCCTGGACCATCGACGTGATGGAGAAGATGACCGACGAAACCAGGTAAGGCAGGACGACCATCTTGAGGAAATTCAGGTAGAGCTGCGCGATGGGGCTGATCGCATGGGCAAAGTCCGGATAGTAGAGACCGCAGAGTATCCCTGCCCCGATCATCGCGAGCGTCGTCACGGGCGAGCGCAATATGCGCCTTGCCGCAAGGCGCCAATCGAAAGGCACGGAGCCGGCTACGTCGGAGATGGCCATGTCAGGCTTTGCTCCCCTGGCGATAGCGGGCGATGATCTCGTCGGTGTTGAGTACCTGCTGGCCCCGGGCGAGATCGAGATAGAGGTCGACAAAGGCCGCGAGATGCGGATTGTCCGGCCGCACACCGACTGCAATGGTGTCGACCTTGTCCGTCAGCGTAATCGAGCGCGCGACGACCGTCATCGACGGGTCGTCGACCATCAGCTTCTTGATCTCGAAATCGTCGCGATAGGCCATGTCGAGCGTCCCGTTGCGGATCGCATCGATGATCAAATCCCAACTCGCGAAGCGGCGGATTTGTGCGTGCGGGAAGGTTGCCGGCGCATAGGTGGCGAATGAGGAGCCCTCGATGACGCCGAGATCGCCCGAGAAATCGCGGACGATCTGCTCGGGTGGCTTGCCTTGCGCAATTCGTGCCAGGTTGAGGCGGTTGGCGATCAACCCCTGGCGAAGCATGGCGTAGGGCCGGGAATAGACGATCGACCGGCCGCGCAGAAGGGTCCGGCTGAGCTTGCCGATCGCCAGGTCCGCCTGGCCGGAACTCACCAGGTTCACCATGCCGTCGAACGTTGCGGCCGACCGGTCGAACACCGGCTCCACGCCAAGCTGCGCGGCGATGCCGTGGGCCAGTTCCATGTCTATGCCATTGTCGCCCTGCCCGTCGGCCGGGAAGAACGGATTGGAAGCGAAGGACGGCATAGCGATACGCAGCGCATCGCCGCCCGCGACGGGCTTTGGGGCGTTCTGCGCCTGAGTGCCGGCCGCCTGAGCCTGCGAGATCAGCAACCCACCGCTTCCGGCCATAAGCAGCGTACGACGCGTAACCGACATGCGCATTCTCAATTCATGCGGGAGAGCAAGAAAGCAAGTCTGCCCAGTTCGCAGTATGCATGCGGAGGTTAAGTAAGCGTATATTTTACATTGTGCTCTTTCTACATAACGGGCAAAGCAGCACGACATCACGCCGGCGGTTGGAGTTGGGGTAAATGATCAAGTATCTCAACGACGCAAGCGGGAATTTCCTGATGAGCAGACTTTACCGGATGAAGGCGCTTCTGGCGGCCAGTTTCGCCACCGCCGCGACGATCCCGCCGATGGCCGTCTTCGCGCAGGCCGTGCAAACCAGCACTCAACTTGAGCCTGTCGTGGTCGAGGGCGAGGCTGGAGGCGGTGCCACCGGGCCGGTCGACGGTGTCGTCGCCAAGAAGACCACGACCGGCTCGAAGACGGCAACCACCATCAAGCTCGGCGGGCCGTACCTCGTCTACTTGCTGGCCAAGGGCGTGCGGCACCAAGGGTGAGTTGATTGCTAGGAGGATCGCTCGGCTTTCAGCACCGAGACCGCCGCCTCGCTGTTGTGGACATAGTCGTTGGCGTCGGGCTGCCTCTGCACCAAAAGGATGAACAACAGGTCGGTCAGCGCCAGCTGCGCGTCGCGCGCGGTAATGGACGAGGAGCGCGCACGCTCCTCGTCGGCGATGGTGTAGAGGCGGATGTCGGCGACGCGGCTCAGCGGATTGTCGTGCAGGCCGGTGACGGCGATCACCATCGTGCCGCGCTTGCAGGCAAGCTCGGCGATGCGCAGGGTTTCGATGCTGGCGCCGGAATAGGAGAGCGCGAACAGCACGTCGCCGGGCCCGAGCGTCGCGGCATTGGCCATCTGGATGTGGCTGTCGCTGTCATGCAGCACATTGCGGCCGAGCTTCATCAGCTTGTAGGAGAAATCGCGCGCCACCAGCGAGGAGGCACCGACGCCGGCCAGATGGATGCGGCGCGCGCCGTCCAGCAATTCCAGCGTCCTGGTGATGATACGCTCTGTATTGGCGGCGACGGTCTGCTGCATCGACAGAAGCTTGCTGCCGACCAGCTTCTTCACGATGACCTGGTAGCCGTCGCCGACCTCGATCGGCCCGTGGATGAAGCCGGCCGGCACCTGCCATTCCTGCGCCTTGGCCTCACTGACGGCGAGTTTGAGCTCCTGGTAGCTGGCATAGCCGAGCTTCTGGCTGAACTTGACGACGCTGGACTGGCTGCGCCCGATCTCGGCCGCAAGGGCCGCCGTCGACAGGCGCAGCATCTGGTCGGGATTGTCGACGATGTACCGGCCGATCTCGCGATCGCCGGTCGCCATGCCGTCGAGCTTCGCATTGATCCTGTTCAGAACGGACACGGATTCCCTCGCGCTTTTCGGTCCCGCACACCGACAGCCAGTTGTCATCGCTCGTGGCTGGCAGCCTATGAAACCAAGGAATAAATTATTCCAATTTCGATTGACAGCCAAGAACGCAGAATTAATTCTCGAACTGGATCGGGTCGAAATCCGGATTCTGAACGGACCTGAACGCCCGGCTTTCGTCGCACAAGGTTTCAGCCATGGACAGATTGCGGATCGTCGGCGGGCACAGGCTGCAGGGCGCGGTCAACATATCCGGCGCCAAGAACGCCGCTCTGCCGCAGATCGCGGCCGCCCTGCTCAGCCCCTACCCGCTCGAACTGACCAACCTGCCCGATGTGACCGACGTCGAGAACATGCTCGGCGTCGTGAGGCTTCACGGCGCCGAAGTCACACGATCGGCGCATGCCGCGACGATCGACACCAATGCCGCCGTTTCGAAGGAGACATCCTACGACACGGTCCGAAAGATGCGGGCGACGGTGCTGGTGCTGGCACCGCTGCTTGCGCGCTTCGGCCACGCCCGGGTTTCGCTGCCGGGCGGCTGCGCCATCGGCGCGCGGCCGGTCGATATGCATGTTTCGGCGCTAGCAGCCTTGGGCGCCAGGATCGCCATCGAAAACGGTTCGATCGTCGCCTCGGCCCCGAACGGACTGACCGGCACGCGCATCGTGCTCAGTTCGCCGTCGGTCGGGGCAACGGAAACCGCCATGATGGCGGCAACCACGGCCAAGGGCGAAACCGAGATCCTCAACGCGGCGCGCGAGCCCGAGGTGGCCGATCTCGCCGCTTGCCTCAACGCCATGGGCGCGCGCGTCGAGGGCGCCGGCACGCACCGCATCCTGATCGCCGGCGACACTTCCTGGCAAGCGGCCCGGCACGACATCATCCCGGACCGGATCGAGGCCGGCACCTATGCCATTGCCGCGGCGATCACCGGCGGCCAGCTCGAGCTCACCCATGCCCGGCTCGAACACATGGCTTCGGTGGTGCAATTGCTGGAGGCCACCGGCGTCAGCGTCTGGCCGGGCGATCGCGGGCTGATCGTATCGCGCGAGCGGCCGCTCAAGGCGGTCGACCTGGCGACGGAACCCTATCCGGGTTTTCCGACCGACCTGCAGGCACAGTTCATGGCGCTGATGTGCTGTGCGGATGGCGCTTCGCTGCTGCGCGAGACCATCTTCGAGAACCGCTTCATGCATGTGCCCGAGCTGATGCGCCTCGGCGCCAACATCAAGCTGCAGGGAACCATGGCGCTGGTGCGCGGCGGCGAGACACTGCACGGCGCGCAGGTGATGGCCACCGACCTGCGCGCTTCGGTGTCGCTGGTGCTGGCGGCGCTGGTCTCCCAAGGCGAGACCATCATCAACCGCGTCTATCACCTCGATCGCGGCTACGAGCAGCTGGACCGCAAGCTGCGCCTTTGCGGCGCCGACATCGAGCGGCTGAGCGCATGAGCAGCGGCCGCTCCGAATATTTTCTCGGCGTCGATGGCGGCGGCACCGGATGCCGGGCCCGCATCGAAGACGCTGACGGAACCGTGCTGGGACAGGGCCTGTCCGGCCCGGCGACGACGCGGCTCGGCATCGATGCCGCCTGGGCCTCCATTGCCGGGGCATTTGACGCGGCGGTCGAGGAGGCCGGTTTCGGGCCGGCCGACACCGCCCGTGTCAGCGCCGGCATCGGCCTTGCCGGTATCGGCCGCAAGGGCGCGCTGGAGGCGTTGCGGGCGATCGCACATCCCTTTGCCAGCATCGATTTCGTCAGCGATGGCGTCGGCGCCTGCCTCGGCGCGCATTCCGGCCAGGACGGCGCCATCGTCATTGCAGGCACGGGCTCGATCGGTCTCGGCTTCGTCGAGGGCCGCGACCTGCGCGTCGGCGGCTACGGCTTCCCGATCTCCGACGAAGGCAGCGGCGCCGATCTTGGCCTGAAAGCCGTGCAGTTGGCGCTGCGCGCCCATGACGGCCGGCACGAGCGGACGGCGCTGCTGGCGGAGGTGATGCAACGTTTCGAGGGCGACCCGATGGAAGCGGTCGCGTGGATGGACCGCGCGAGCGCCACGGACTACGCCGTGCTGGCGCCGATGGTGATGCGCCATGCCGACCAGGGCGACCCGGCAGGGCGGCGCATCGTGCAGAGCGCGGCCGAGCAGATCGATACGCTGGTACGGGTGCTGTTCGAGAAAGGTGCGCCGCGCGTGACCTTGCTGGGCGGCCTCGCCAGCCCGCTCGAACCATGGCTGGCTCCCGATGTCCGGCGCCGGCTGAAACCCGCCGATGGCGATGCCGTGTCCGGCGCGATCATCCTTGCCAAAAGGGCGCTTAGCGTCTGACCCGTAGGAATAATCTATTCCAGATATGTGTTGACGGTACGAATATTCAATTCTAAAAAGTTAACAAAGGCGAACACGGCGGCAAGCACGGACCTTATAGGCGGTACGCGGCGTTTCAGGCGGAGAGCACTGCCTCGCCGCTAGCTCCGCCGTATGGTTTGAAAGCACCGGGATGACCGAGCAAGCGTTGATGTCTGAGCTGGACCGGCTTGTTTCCGAAGGCCGAAACCCTCGGACTGTCGATATCGACCTGCTGCCGACCATCGACGTGCTGCGCAAGATCAATGACGAGGACAAGGTTGTGCCGGCGGCTGTCGAAAAGGTGCTGCCGGAAATCGCCGCTGCGGTCGATTGTATCGTGCTCGCCTTCCAGAAAGGCGCACGCCTGATCTATTTGGGCGCCGGCACCAGCGGGCGCCTTGGCGTTCTCGACGCCTCCGAATGCCCCCCCACTTTCGGCGTGCCCGAAGGCATGGTCGTCGGTCTGATCGCCGGCGGCCTCGACGCCCTGGTGCGATCATTGGAAGGCGCCGAGGATGACCCGAAAATGGGCGCCAAGGCCTTGCGGGAGATCGGACTCACCCCGCACGATGTGGTGGTCGGGATCGCGGTCAGCGGGCGCACGCCCTATGTCGTTGGCGGGCTGACCTATGCCAGGCAGGTGGGCTCAACCACGGTGGCCCTGTCCTGCAATCCGGCATCGACCATTGCCGGTATCGCCGACATCGCGATCTCGCCGGTCGTCGGCCCGGAGGTGCTCACCGGCTCGACCCGGCTGAAGTCGGGAACGGCGCAGAAGCTGGTGCTCAACATGCTGACGACGGCCTCGATGATCCGCATCGGCAAGAGCTATGAGAATCTGATGGTCGACCTCAACCCGTCCAACAGGAAGCTGGTGGCGAGGGCGATCAGGATCGTCATGCAGACGACCGGTTGCACGGCGCAGCAGGCCAGACAGGCGCTCACCCAGACCGGCAATGACGTGAAGCTGGCGATCCTGGTGACGATCACCGGCATGGGCGTCGAAGAGGCGCGGACGGCGCTCGGCAAGGCTGGAGGATTCCTGCGCAAGGCAATCAGCGACGGGAAGGCATGAAGCCGCATGGGACAGACGGCGCAAGGCCGCATAGACTGGGCCGATACTGCGAAGCATGTGTGTCTGGAAGCGGTCGGCAGAAACTGCAAGGCATCAAGTCAAATCATAATGGGAGACGAAAATGACAAGGCATTTCACGAGAACCCTGCTGTCGGGAATCACGGTTGCGGCGATGCTCGGCGTGGCAGCGGCCCCGGCCCAGGCGGCAACGCTGCACATGGCCTGGTCGCAGGACGCCACCGGGCTTGATCCGCACAAGCAGACGGCCTTTTCGTCGCTGCGGCTGCTGGAATTGATTTATGAGCCGCTGGTGCGGGTCGATGCCAGCCTGCAGATCATCCCCGCCATCGCCACGTCCTGGCAGTTTTCGCAAGACGGCAAGGAACTGACGTTCAAACTCGACCCCAAGGCGAAATTCCAGGACGGCACGGCCGTCACCTCGGCCGACGTCAAGGCATCGTTCGAGCGCATCCTCGACGAGAAGACGGGGGCGGCCGCCCGCGCCAACTTCCTGTCGATCGCCAGCATCGACACGCCTGATGCGGCGACCGTCGTGTTCCATCTGTCGCAACCCGACGTGCCGATCCTGACGGCGATGAGCGACGTCAATGCGGCCATCGTCCCGGCCAGCGAGATCAAGGCCGGCTCTGTCGGCACCAAGGCGCTCGGCTCCGGTCCGTTCAAGCTCGACAAATGGGACCCCAACGCCAAGGAAGTCTTGAGCGCCAACAAGGACTGGGCGGGCGGTTCGACCGGCGTCGACGGCATCGAGATCAGTGTGCTGCCCGACGAAGCGGCGATCCTGGCCGCCATGCGCAGCAAGCAGATCGATTTCGCGCTGCTCAACGACCCGCTGGTCGCCACGCTGGTGCCGAAGGAGCCCAGCCTGCAGCTCAACCGCGCGCCGGTGCTCGCCTATAACGTGCTGCAGCTCAATCCGTCGCGAAAGCCGATGACCGAGCTCAAGGTGCGCCAGGCGATCTCCTGCGCCATCGACCGGCAGGAGGTGCTGGACACCGCCGCGCTCGGCGAAGGCAAGGTCACCGGCCCGCTGACCATCCCGGCGCTCGCGACCGATCCAAGCCAACTATTCTGCTACAAGCGCGACGTCGAGAAGGCCAAGAAGCTGATGGAAGAGGCCGGCTTTGCCGACGGCTTTTCGGCGACGGTGATCGGCGCCACCGGCGAGCCGCCGACGGCGGCGGCGGAAGCCCAGGTCATCCAGTCGCAGCTGGCTGAAATCGGCGTCAAGCTCGACATCAAGATGATGGAGCTCAACGTCTATGTCGACGCCTGGCTGAAGGGCGATTTCGACATGGCGGTCGCGCTCAATGGCGGACGCGCCGATCCCTATACGATGTACAACCGCTACTGGACCAAGGCAGGCAATCTGCAGAAGGTGGCGAACTACATCGACGACACGCTAGACAGCCAGATGCAGCAGGGCCGCGCCGAGACCGATCCGGCCAAACGCAAGGCGATCTTCGCTGCGTTCGAGAAACACCTTGCCGAGATGTCGCCATGGATCTGGCTCTACACGTCCTACAGCTACACGGCCCAGCAGAAGACCGTCGCCGGCTTCGTGCCGACGCCGACGGGCACGCTGTTCAGCCTGAGCAAGGTTACCATCCAGCAGTAGCCGCCTCCAGATCAGTAGATAGAGCATGACGTCGTCCGAAAACCGCTTCACACTTTTCGGCATCATGCTCTAGACGAGAGGTATCCTTCGCGTGAACTATCTGATGCGGCGACTGGCGACGTTTCCTCTCGTCCTGCTTGGCGTGTCCATCCTGGTCTTCATCGCGATCCGGATGGTGCCGGGCGATTCGATCACGGCGATGCTGGGGACCGAAGCCGGCCTGCTGACGCCGGCGCAACGGGATTCGCTCGCCGCCTATTTCGGCATCGACCAGCCCTGGTTCGTCCAGTACTGGCGCTGGATAGGCGGTATCCTGCACGGCAATTTCGGCATCTCCGTCACCTATGGCAGGCCGGTGGTCGACGTCATCCTCGAGCGCTTTCCGCTGACACTCGAACTGGCCGTGCTGTCGATGATCATCGCGCTCGCGGTCGGCCTGCCGGCAGGGATCTACGCCGCCACGCATAGCGAAAAAGCGTCCGATCTCGGGGTGCGCATCGTCGCCATGGTCGGCCAGTCGATGCCGAGCTTCGTGCTTGGCCTGCTGATCATCTACACGCTGTCGGCGGGCTTCGGCGTGCTGCCGGCGATGGGCGAATTCGCGCCGCTCTGGCAGGATCCCCCGCGCAATCTCAGCCAGCTGATCCTGCCCGCCATCACGCTCGGCTTCGCCTTCGCCGCGTCGGTCACCCGCATCGCGCGCTCGGCCATGCTCGACGTTTTGAGCGACGATTATGTGCGCACCGCCCGCAGCAAGGGTGCGTCGGCGCGCAGCGTCATCTGGCGCCATGCGCTGCCCAACGCGCTGATCCCGGTGGTGACGCTGAGCGGGATCGAGTTCGGTTATCTGCTGGGCGGCGCCGTCATCGTCGAGCAGATCTACGCCCTGCCGGGGCTCGGACGCATGGTGCTCGACGCGATCCTGCAGCGCGATTATGCGCTGGTGCAGGGAGCCGTGCTGTTCATCGCCTTCAACTTCATGATCGTCAATCTCCTGGTCGATCTCGCCTATGTCGGGCTCGATCCGCGCATCCGGCTGGGAGAGCAGTGATGCGCATCGCGCGCGCCATTTTCGGGCACGGCAGCGGCCGCATCGGCGGTGTCATCGTCTGCATCTATCTCGTGCTCGCCATTCTCGGCCTGCTCGGGCTGACGCCGCACAATCCGATCACGCAGTACCGCATCGACCGGCTGCATGCGCCGGGCGCCGTCTACTGGATGGGAACCGACCTGTTCGGCCGCGACGTGGCGAGCCGGCTGATGGCCGGCATTGGCCAGTCCTTCACCGTCGCCTTCTTCTCGGTCGCCTTCGCCACACTTGCCGGCACGGTTTTGGGCCTGGCCGCCGCCTGGCTCGGCCGCCGCTGGGACGGCGTGGTGATGCGGATCATGGATGTGCTGCTGGCCTTTCCGGCTATCCTGCTGGCGCTGCTCATCGTCACCGTGGCCGGGCCGGGCACCTGGACCAGCGTCGTTGCCATCGGCATCGTCTATACGCCGATCTTCACGCGCGTGGTGCGCGGCCCTGCCTTGTCGCTCAAGGCACGCGAATTCGTCGACGCCGCGCGCACCTTCGGCAGCAGTTCGAGTTACATCGTCACGCGCCACCTGCTGCTCAATCTGGTGGCGCCGTTGACCGTTCAGGTGACGCTGGCGCTGGCCTGGGCATTGCTGACGGAAGCCGGCTTGAGCTTTCTCGGCCTCGGCACGCAGCCGCCCGCCGCTTCGCTCGGCCTGATGCTGAGCGACAGCCGCAACCTGATGGAAACCGCGCCCTGGCTGATGATCTTCCCGGGGCTGACGATCATGATCAGCATCCTCGGCTTCAACCTGCTTGGCGACGCGCTGCGCGACATCCTCGACCCGAAGATGCGGAGGGCGCCGGCATGAGCCCCTTGCTGTCGGTATCGGACCTGCGCGTCGGCTTCGGCCGCGATCCGCAAGCCAACGAAGTGGTGCGCGGCGTCAGCTTCGATCTCGCCGACGGCGAGACGCTGGCCATTGTCGGGGAAAGCGGCTCGGGCAAATCCGTCACCGCATTATCGATCAATCGGCTTATCGATTTCGGCGGCGGTCGTATCACTGGCGGCAGCATGACGCTGAAGCGCGCCGGCGGCGGCCTCTTCGACCTGATGGGCGCCACCGAGCCGCAGCTGACCCGCATTCGCGGCGCCGAGATCGGCATGATCTTCCAGGAGCCGATGACCTCGCTCAATCCGGTGCTGACCATCGGTTCGCAGATCGAGGAATCGTTTCGCCTGCATCGCGGCCTGACCGGTCGGCAAGCCACGGCCGCGGCCAGAGATGCGCTCGACCGCGTGCGCATTCCCGATGCGGCACGGCGGCTGAAATACACGCCCAACCAGCTGTCGGGCGGCATGCTGCAGCGGGTGATGATCGCCATTGCGCTGGCCTGCAATCCGCGCCTGCTCATCGCCGACGAGCCGACGACCGCGCTCGATGTCACCGTGCAGGCGCAGATCATGGCGCTGCTGGCCGAGCTGAAGCGCGAGACCGGCATGTCGATGATCTTCATCACCCACGACATCGGCCTGGTTGCCGGCATTGCCGACAAGGTGATGGTGATGCAGAACGGACAGGCCGTCGAACAGGGCGAGCTGAACCAGATCCTCGACAGGCCGCAGCATCCTTACACGCAGCATCTGCTGCAGGACGTGCCGCATTTCACCAATGGCAGGGCGACACGTGCCGACGGACAGCGCAAGGAGAATGCAAGCGCAGAACCGGCCCTGAAGGTCGACGGTCTTGTCGTGCGGTTTCCGCTCAAGAGCAATTTCTTCAGCCGCGCCACCGGCGCGGTGCACGCCGTCGACGGCGTCGACTTCGACCTGATGCCGGGCGAGACGCTGGCGATTGTCGGCGAGAGCGGCTCGGGCAAGTCGACCACGGCAAAGGCGGTCCTTGGGCTGGTACGTTCCACGCGTGGCAGCTTCTCAGTTCGCGCCCAAATGCCCTCGGCGGAGCACAGCGCGAAGCCCGTGCAGATGGTGTTCCAGAACCCCTACGCTTCGCTCAACCCAAGGCTGACCATCGAGAGCATCCTGGCCGAGCCGGTGATCGCCACCAGCGGTCGCGTGAATGCCGAAGCCCGAACCAGGATGGCGAACCTGCTGGAACGCGTCGGCCTGCCAAAAAACAGCCTGGGGCGCTATCCGCATGAATTCTCCGGCGGCCAGCGGCAAAGGCTGTGCATAGCACGCGCGCTGATGCTCAACCCTTCCGTCGTCGTTCTCGACGAAGCGGTGTCGGCGCTGGACGTTTCGGTGCAGGCCAAGGTGCTGGAACTGCTGGTCGACCTGCAGCGCGAGTTCGGGCTCGCCTATCTGTTCATCTCGCACGACATGGCGGTCGTCGAGCGGATTGCTCACCGCATCGCCGTCATCTATGCCGGCCAGATCGTCGAGATCGGCGACGCGGCGTCGGTGCTGGCAAGGCCGAAGCATTCCTATACGAAAAAGCTGATCGCCGCGGTTCCGACGATCGCGCGGCGGCGTGAGCATTTCGATCTCGACACGCGGCAGGTTCCCTCGCTGGTGCGCCCGCAAGGGTTCGAGCCGGCGCCGGCGCGATGGGAGGAGTTTGGCGGGGATCATCGAGCGAGGGTGGAAGGATGATGACCCTCGGATATCTCAGGTTGGCGGGACAGCACCCCCCTCTGCCCTGCCGGGCATCTCCCCCGCAAGGGGGGAGATTGGATGTTGCATGGGCTTTCGCCAATCTTCAACGTTGGAAGGTTGGCGCAACATCAAAGCTGCCAATCTCCCCCCTTGCGGGGGAGATGTCCGGCAGGACAGAGGGGGGTGTGACGGATCGCGGCCTTTCAGGAGGCCAGCATTGAGCCCCTTCGCCCTACTCTTCGACCGAGCATTCCAACCACTGGAAGCGGCAGTAGCGGAGGGTCGCATCCCCGGCGGCGTGCTCGGCATTGTCGACGAAAATGGCGAACGCATCACCAGGGCAATCGGCTCCGCGCAGCTCGTGCCGAAGCAGCGATCGATGCATGTCGACACCTGGTTCGACCTGGCGTCGCTGACCAAAATCATCTTCACCACACCGCGCATCCTGGCGCTGGCGGAAGACGGCGTGATCGACCTCGACGCCCCGCTGATCTCCGTACTGCCGGACCTTCGCCAGTATGACGCGACGGCTTGGGAGCGGAAGGTGACGTTTCGCCAGTGCCTTGGCCATCAGACGCCGTTTCCGGCGGTCGAGCCGATCTACACTTACGGACGCGATCCGGAGCTGCTGCGTGCCTTCATCCTGCAGCGCGAATGGCGGGCTCGCGATCCTGTTTATTCCGACATCAATTTCATCCTGCTCGGCTTCGCGCTCGAGCGGCTGTCGGGCAAGACCATCCGCGACATCGACCCCGGCCCGGGATTTGCCTGGTCCGCGGAACCCGATGCGTCAGCCGCGACGGAGGACTGCACCTGGCGTCATCGCATGCTCTCCGGCGAGGTGCATGACGACAATTGCTCGGCGCTGCAAGGCGCGGGACATGCCGGCCTGTTCGGAACGGCGGCGTCGATACTCGATTTCGCGCAAGGGCTGCTGACCGGCGCTTCCGAACCTTCGACCACGCTGATGCGCACGCCCTTGTCAGCCACCCGCACGCATGGCTGGGAACGCCCCTATGCGGGCTGGTCCGGCGGCGCCTTGTGCAGCCCAGGGACCATCGGCCATACCGGCTTCACCGGCACGGGACTGTGGATCGATTTCGACGAGGGCAAGGCTTGGACCTTGCTCACCAACCGGATCCATCCGACACGTCATTTCGACAGTGGAATCGTTGCGCTTCGGCAAGCGGTCGGCGATCTCATCAACAGCGACTAAGGAAGCGACCATGGAACCAATCTGGGCCGTCGGCCTGATGACCGGCACCGTGCTTGACGGCAACATCGACGTCGCGCTGATCAAGACCGATGGCGAGCGCATCGACGATTTCGGCACCTACCGGCTGATGCCCTATCCCGCCTCGATCCGCGCCCTGCTGGAAGAGACGCTGACGGCGGCGCGGGCCTGGAATTTTGTCGGACCGGAACCGGCGATCTTCCGCGAGGCCGAGGAAGCGCTGACGCGCGCCCAGTCGGCGGCTGTCAAGGAATTGGTCGAAGGCTATGGCATGACGATGGCCGATATCGGCGTCGTCGGCTTCCACGGCCAGACGGTGCTGCATCGCGCGCCCCAGGCCGGAAAGCTCGGCCAGACCCGGCAGCTGGGTGACGGCGAACTCATGCACGCCTTGCTGGGCACCAAGGTCGCCTATGATTTCCGCTCGGCCGACATGCGCGCCGGCGGGCAAGGCGCGCCCCTCGCCGCCGCCTATCACACCGCGCTGATGCGCAGCGCCGGCGCCAGCGGCGAGGTGGCCGTGCTCAACCTCGGCGGCGTCGCCAACATCACCTGGTGGGACGGCGCCGACAATGTCGTCGCCTTCGACACCGGCCCCGCCAACGCGCCGCTCAACGATTTCATCAAGTCGAAGGGGCTCGGCGAAATGGACCGCGACGGCGCGCTCGGCCGTGCTGGCAAGGTCGACGAGGCCCGGCTCGCCAAGCTGCTGGAGCATCCTTATCTGACCAAGCCCTATCCAAAATCGCTGGACCGTTTCGATTTTGGCGCTGCGATGGCGGACGGGCTGGACGCCGAGGACGGCGCAGCCCTGCTCACCGCCTTCACTGCGGCGGCCGTCGGCAAGGCGCTCGACCTTTTGCCGAGCCGTCCGAAAAGGCTGGTGGTCAGCGGCGGCGGCCGTCACAACCCGACCATGATGGCAATGCTTGCCAGCCGCGCCGGCGTCGAGGTGGTGCAAGCGGAAAGCCTGGGATGGAGCGGCGACGCCGTCGAGGCCGAGTGTTTCGCCTTCCTGGCGGTGCGCGTCCTGCGCGGCCTGCCGATCAGCTTTCCGAGCACCACCGGCGCGCCGCAACCGATGCGCGGCGGAAAGCTCGCCGGTTAAGCCAGTTTCTTCTGCAGGAAGATGCGGCTGCGGCCGACCGGGAAATCGGCCAGCGTGCCGAAGGACTGGTAGCCCTGGCGCTGATAAACCTTGGCGGCGTTCGGATTGAAGGTGTCGATCCAGGCGTTCCTGCAGCCGCGTGCAACGGCTTCCTGTTCGGCCGCGTCCAGCATCTGGCCTGCCATGTGCTGGCCGCGCAGCCTTTCGTCGACCCACAGCCACTGCACGTAAAGCCAGCCCCAGGCCGTGTAGCCCGAGATGCCGGCGACGACGGCTCCGTTCTCGTCGCGCACGAACACCGCCACGGCTTTCCTTTCGGAAGCCCCGACATCGCCGTCGTTGAACGCAGCCAGGCGCTCGCCGAGAAAGGCGAGCTCTTCCGGCAAGGGGTTCGCCGTCGTTTCAAGTGTCGTGTTCATGGCTCTGTCCGGAATGCAGCTGGCTAGGAATGAAGCGTTGCGAAGGGCGAGGCAATATTTACGTCTGTGCACGAACCGAGTGTTGATCCGGGTCGCCGCCGTTGCGGAAGTCCGACGCGGCAATGCCATAGCGCTTGAGCTTGTCGTAGAAAGTCTTGCGCGGCACGCCGAGCGCGTCGATGGCGCCGCGTACGTCACCGCCATGATCGCGCAGGGCCTCGCGGATGAGCTGCGCCTCGTAGTGGCCGACCCGTTCGGCCAGCGCGGCCGCCGGCTCCAGCGATCGCGGGGAAGCCGCCTTCGCTTCATCGTCCGGGCCGAGGCCGAGCGCGACGCGATCGGCGAAATGGGCGAGTTCGCGCACATTACCGGGCCAGGCATGCGACTGGAGATGATCGCTCACTGCGGCATTCACCCTGGCGACCGGCCGGCCGAAGCGTTCGGCGGCCTTGCCTAGGAAATGACCGAACAGCATCGGGATGTCGCCGCGCCGCTCGCGCAGCGGCGGGATGCGCAGCGTCACCACGTTGAGGCGAAAATAGAGATCCTCGCGAAAATCGCCGCGCTGGTCCGACTGGCCGAGATCGACCTTGGTCGCCGCGACGACCCTCAGATCGATGCGCCGGACATCATTCGAGCCGAGCGGGGTGAGGCTGCGCGTTTCGAGCACCCGCAGCAGCTTGACCTGCAGGGCCGGCGGCATGGATTCGATCTCGTCGAGGAACAGCGTGCCGCCGCTGGAATGCTCGATACGGCCGATGCGCCGCCGCTGCGCGCCGGTGAAGGCGCCCGCCTCATGGCCGAACAGCTCGCTTTCGATGACGGTCTCCGGCAGAGCGCCACAGTTCAGCGCCACGAAGGGTTTCGCCCGGCGCCGGCCCCACCGGTGCAACAGGTCCGCCACCACCTCCTTGCCGGTCCCGGTCTCCCCTTCCACCAGCACGTCGACATCCATGTCGGCGATCTGGCGCAAGGTTTCGCGCAGCCGGCTGATGGCTGGCGCTTCGCCGATCAGCGGCAGGCCGTCGGCGGCCTGGGCCGCGGCTTCGCGCAGCCGCCGGTTCTCGATCACCAGCCGCCGCTTCTCGCTCGCCCGTCTCAATGCCTCGACCAGACGATCGCCGGCATAGGGCTTCGGGATAAAATCGTAGACACCGTCCTTGAGCGCGGCCACCGCAAGATCGACGTCGCCATGCCCGGTGACCAGGATCACCGGTATGTCGGGATCGATCGCCTTGATGCGGTCGAACAGTTGCAGCCCGTTCATGCCGGGCATGCGGATGTCGCTGACGACCACGCCGTCGAAGTCCCGGTCGACGACAGCAAGCGCTGCCTCGGCCGTCTTGAGCGCGACCACCGTGAAGCCGGCAAGATCGAGCAATTGCGTGGTGGCGTGAAGCAGGTCGGCATCGTCGTCGACGAGCGCCACCAACCCTTGTTTCTGCGTCATTCGATCCGCCTCAAGTCGATGGTGAAGGATGCGCCGGTGCCATTGCCGGGGCCGCTGTCGCTGCCGCGATCGAGCCGCAGCGTGCCGCCCAACTCCTGGGCGATCTCCTGCGAGATCACCAGCCCCAGCCCAAGCCCCTTCTCCTTGGTGGTCTGGAACGGCATGAACAGATTGCCGGCCGCTTCAGGACCGAGGCCGGGACCGTTGTCGCGCACCGAAATCAACACCCGGTCGTCCCGCTCGGCGAGTTCGATCTCGATGCGGGGATCGGGCCGATCCTTCATTGCGTCCAGCGCATTCTGCAACAAATTGACCAGGATCTGCTCGAGCCGGATACGACTCGCCATGACCATCGGCGAGGCGTTGCCGAGCGGCTTGACGATGGTGACGCCGGAATCGCGGATACGGCCCGACAGAAGCGACAGCGCGCCGTCGATCGCCTCGCGCACCGGCAAGGGCGAGGCGGCGACACCGGGCCGGCGGGCGAAGGTGCGCAGTGTGTTGGTGATGGCGCCGATGCGTTCGGTCATCGAGACGATCAATGTCAGATTGCCGCTCGCCGGTTCTGTTTTGCCGGTTTCGAGAAAGCGGCCGGCATTCTCGGCATAGGTACGGATCGCGGCGACCGGCTGGTTGATCTCATGCGCCACGCCGGCGGCTATCTGGCCGAGGATGGAAAGACGGTTGGCCTGGGCGAGATCGTCGCGCAGCCGGCGGACCTTGGCTTCGGCGCTCTCACGCTCGGAGATTTCCTCGGCGAGTGCCGTGTTGGAGCGCGTCAGCTCGGCCGTCCGGGTGCTGACCCGGCTTTCGAGCTCTGCATTCATGCGCGCCAAGGCCTCCTGCCGCAACCGGCGCGTACGGCGGCGCCGGGTGAGCACGTAGACAAGCAAGCCTGTCAGCAACAGCCCCAGCAGCGTCGTCAGGCGCGCCGTGTTGGCGGCGGACGAGAGGGCGGCATCGGCCGGCGTCAGCAGCCAGAGGCGCCAGCCGGGGACCGCACCGGGCAGATCCTGCACCACTTCGACGAACTGGCGCGATTTTCCAGAGCCGTCGATCGTCGCCAGGCCGTCACCGGCACCACGCCGTATCGGCAGTGGTTCGAAGGCCGCATCGGCCAGCTGAAGCTGCTCATGCGCGGCGGCCGTGGCGTCAGTGGAGAGCGGCGCCAGCGCATGAAAGCGCCATTCGGGCTGGCTGGTGGCCAGCACGACGCCGCGTTCGTCGGTGACGAAAACAAGGAAGCCGCTGGAGCGCCAATTGGCTTCGACGCCGTCGAGTTCGACCTTGAGCACCGCGACGCCAAGCGGCTTGCCGCCGTCGTCGACGCGGCTGGCCAGGTACAGACCGGGCTTGCCGCTGACCGTGCCAAGGCCATACTGGCTGGCGGCGCCCTTCGCCATCGCTTCCTGGAAATAGTGCCGAAAATTGTAGTCGATGCCGACAAAGCTCGCCGGCTCGCCGGCATTGCTGGCCGATATCGCGATGCCGGCCGTATCGATGACATAAATGGCGGACGCCGAGGCATCGCGGGCGATCGCCTTGAGCTTGTCGTTGAGCGCCGCTTCCTGCATCTTTCCGGCCCGGCGCAGCGCTCCGCGCACAGCATCGTCACGTGCCAGCACCAACGGCACCAGGCGCTGCTTCTCGATCTCCCCGGTCAGCGTGCCCGCCGCCAGCGGCAGGGCGGCAAGCGCTGTGTCGCGCAGATTGTCAGCCGCTTGGTCGGAAGCGATGCGGCCGGCAATGGCGATCGCGGCGGCCAGAACCGCAAGGGCAATGACGACGACAAGCCAGCGGCCATCGCGTAGCCGCACCGCTGCCTCGCGCAGCAAGTCACGGCCGAGGGTCCCAACGTTGCCGCTATCGGTGCCTGCTTCCGGCGCTGGCTTGTCCATTTGTCCTCGGGTCTTCGCCGCCACTGTAATGCGAAATTCCGCCCAGGCAAACGCTCCTTGTGCGGAAATCCGCACAGGCATTTGCCGAATGGCTGCGAACAACGCCCGAAATCCGGGGATTCCGGGCTCTCCCCCGTCTGGCACGGCGCTTGCAAAACTCTCTCCAGCGGCGTGCGACCGGAGCGCCGCGATGGGAGAAGTCACGCAGGGCGGGTTCCGTCCATCCGGCCAGGGAGAGTTCGATGCACATCGCAGATCAATCGGGCGCGCCTGCCGCGCAGCGCAAGCCCCTTTATGCCCAACTCTACGTGCAGGTTCTGGTGGCGATCACCGTCGGCATCCTGCTCGGCCACTATTATCCGTCGATCGGCGAGAGCATGAAGCCGCTCGGCGACGCCTTCATCAAGCTGGTCAAGATGATCATCGCCCCGGTCATCTTCCTGACGGTGGCGACCGGCATCGCCGGCATGAGCGACCTGCAGAAGGTCGGGCGCGTCGCCGGCAAGGCGATGCTCTATTTCCTCACCTTCTCGACGCTGGCGCTGATCATCGGCCTTGTCGTGGCCAATGTCGTGCAGCCAGGCGCCGGCTTCAACATCGATCCGGCGACGCTCGATGCCTCGACCGTCAACACCTATGCCGCCAAGGCGCATGACCAGTCGGTCACCGGCTTCCTGATGAACATCATTCCAGGCACGATCGTCGGCGCCTTTGCCGATGGCGACATATTGCAGGTGCTGTTCTTCTCGGTGCTGTTCGGCATCGCGCTGGCGCTGGTCGGCGACCGCGGCGCGCCGGTGCTCAACTTCCTGCAGGCGCTGATGGCGCCGATGTTCAAGCTGGTCAGCGTGCTGATGAAGGCAGCCCCCATCGGTGCGTTCGGCGCCATGGCCTTCACCATCGGCAAATATGGCATCGGCTCGGTCATCAACCTCGCCATGCTGGTCGGCACCTTCTACGCGACGTCGCTGCTGTTCGTGTTCGTCGTGCTGGGCGCGGTCTGCCGCTACAATGGGTTCTCCATCCTGTCGCTGCTTCGCTACATCAAGGAAGAGCTGCTTCTGGTGCTCGGCACCTCCTCGTCGGAGGCCGCGCTCCCCTCGCTGATGGAAAAGATGGAAAAGGCCGGAGCCAAGCGCTCGGTGGTCGGGCTGGTCATTCCGACCGGCTATTCCTTCAACCTCGACGGCACCAACATCTACATGACGCTGGCGGCGCTGTTCATCGCGCAGGCAACGAACATCCATTTGTCGATCGGCGACCAGATCTTGCTGCTGCTGGTGGCAATGCTTTCCTCGAAGGGCGCCGCCGGCATCACCGGGGCGGGCTTCATCACGCTGGCCGCGACGCTTTCGGTGGTGCCTTCGGTGCCGGTCGCCGGCATGGCGCTGATCCTCGGCGTCGACCGTTTCATGTCGGAGTGCCGGGCGCTGACCAATTTCGTCGGCAACGCCGTCGCCACGCTGGTGGTCGCCCGCTGGGAAGGCGAACTCGACGAGGCCAAGCTGGCAAGAGCATTGGCTGGAACAGCCGACGACAGCCTGCCGGCAGATATCGTTCCCGCAGAGTAATCCGCAGTCGTTTAGAAATGTCGATGGCCGGAGGCATCGCTGCCTCCGGCCATTTTCATGCGCTGGCGATGTCAGGCGGTTTTGCCGTGCGGCGCGAGCACTCCGCGCAGCTTGAGCTCAGCCCTTGAAGTCCCTCCTGATGTCCGGAAAGGTGCTTGGACCGACAGGCATGCGCGCCGCCAGGCTGCCATCATCGAACAGGACAAGGCTGGCCGCGCCAACCAGCCCGGCGTGGCGGCCGAGCTGGGCCTCGACAACCGGCACGTCACGGTAGGCGCGCATGGCGCGCTGCCGGATGGTCGCTTCGATGACGGGCGCCATCAGGTCGAGGCCGTTGGCGATGCCGCCGCCTACAACCAGCACGTCGGGCGAATAGAGATGCAGGAGATTGGTGAAGCCGACGCCGAGCCAGCGCGCCTCCTCCTCGAGCAAGGCCACAGCGAGGTCATCCTGCAGCCGCGCGGCCTCGACCACGTGGCGGCCCGTCACCTCGGCGTTGGCCGAGAGGCGGCGCAGCGTCGAGCCGTCCCAGGGAGCCGTCGCGGCGTCGGCGCGGCGGCCGAGCGCGGTTCCCGAGGCGATAGCCTCGAAGCAGCCGACAACACCGCAGACGCAGCGTTCGCCCTCATTGGTGATGGTCATGTGGCCGATCTCGGCCGCAAGACCGCGGCGGCCGTGCAGGATGCGCCCGTCGACCACGACGCCGCCACCGATGCCGGTCGACACCGTGACGAACACCAGCGAACGCGCGCCGTGGCCGGCGCCGAAGCGCCATTCGCCGAGCGCTGCCGCGTTAGCGTCGTTCTCCAGCCGCACCGGCAGGCCGAGCCGGCGCTCGAGGATGTCGGCCAGCGGCACGTCCTGCCAGCCGGCGAGTGTCGGCGGCCCGACCGCGATGCCGGCCAGCGGATCGAGCGGCCCGGGCGCACCGACGCCGACACCGACAATGGCGAGCCCAGGGGCCTCGGCATGAACGGTCGCGGCCAGCGCCTCGATCTGGCCGATCACCACATCGGGGCCGGCCTGCGCCTGCGTCGGCACGGCCGAAAAGGCCAGGATCTTGCCGTCACGGTCGACCAGCGCGGCACGAAGCTCGGTGCCACCAAGATCGATCGCGAGAGCGGCTTCGCTGCTCATGCGGCGACCTTCAGCCCATGCAGCCAGGCAATGCGGCCGGCCAGATCCTTGTCGCCAAAAGCGAGCGAACCCAGAACCACGGTCTCGGCCCCGGCGGCACGCAGCAAGGGCCCGGTCTCGTGGCGGATGCCACCGTCGGCGGCAAGCACCACGGCAGCCTCGCGACCAGCCTTCCTCAGAATCGCACGGGCAGCGCGCAGCCGGTCGCAGGCTTTCTCAGACAGGCTCTGGCCCTTGACGCCGATCGCGGTGCCGAGCAGCGTGACGAAGGCGATCTCGGAGACGAACGGCGTCACCGCCTCGACCGGTGTCTCCAGCCTGAGCACGACGCCGGCTTCGGCACCGAGTTCACGGGCCAACCGCACGGCGCGCAATCCCGCCTCGCCGTTTTCGGCGTGGACGCTGATCATGTCGGCGCCGGCCTCGATGAACTGCCGTGTCTGCGCCTCGACGATACCGGCATCGACCATCAGATGGACGTGGATGGGTTTCGCCGTCAGCTTGGCGATGCGGGCGACGAGATCGGGAAAGAACAGGAAAGATGGCGCGAAATGACCATCCGCCACATCGACGTGGTGAAGGTCGACATAGGGCTCGATCCGCCTGAGATCGCTCTCGATATTGGCGAGGTCGGCGGACCACGATGAGAATTCGGCGATCATGCGGTCGCGCGGCAATGCGGCGATGGCGGCCGGGCCAGAGAGTGGTTTCGAGATCATGATGGGTCCTGGTTGTTGAAATTCATGTCGAGAAAGCCGCCGATGGCGGCACGGATCTCAGCGAAATGGCGGTCCTTGTCGGTCGCCTTTGGTGTCACTTCGGCGAAGATCGCGTTGGGGATGATCTCAGCGAGCTCGCGGGCGGTCGCCAAGGGATGGACGAGATCGAGGCCGCAGCCGATGACGAGCGTCGGGACGGCAAGCGCGCTAGCGGCAGCCCGCGAAACGCCAGGCCCATCGGCTGCGATCGCCTGCATCACCTCGGCGAAGACGGTGGCGTTTTCACGCTCGAAGAAGCCGAGCAGCGAGGCGAGATTATCCGGCGCCTCGCTGCGAAAGCGAGCCGCAGTCGCGGAGGTTGCGAAGGCGTCGCGCGCCTCATCGAGCGGACGGTCGTGGATGAGTTGCGCCACCTCCGCGTAGGCGCGCATGTTTTGCGGCGCCGCGTCGAAGGCCCAGGCAGGCCGCACCAGCACCAAACCAAGGACACGGTCGGGGTGGCGAGAGGCCAGCTGCAGCGTGATCGCCGCGCCCATCGAGATGCCGCCGGCGACGAAACGGTCGAGGCCGGCCGCATCGGCGGCGGCCAGCACGTCGTCGGCGAACATCGCGATCGAGAACGGGCGTTTGCCGCCCACGCCGGAATCGCCATGGGCACGGCATTCGACGGTCAGCCGGCGGTATGATGGTTGGTCAGGAAAATTCTGTGCCACCTGATTGGCATCGCCGCCGAGACCATGCTGGGAGATAACGGGAAGCCCGCCCTGCCCTGTATCGAAAACACGAAGCGCGGCATCATCGCGAAGCATGATCGTCGGCGCCGCGCCCATCAAAGCAGCCCGCGCAGGAAGGCAGCGACGCCGGGAGCTTCGTCGGCAGACAGCCCATGAGTGACGAGCGCCCCGTCGAAGCCCACGGCCTTCAGCCGCGCGGTGAAATCCGGGAAATCGACGATGCCTTGCCCTGCCGTGGCGAAGCGGCCGTCACCATGCCGGTCCTTGGCGTGCGCCATGGCGATGTGGCCCGCCGCCTCATCGATCGCGGCGGCGACGATGGCACGTGCTTCGTCGGGGCTCGCGTGTTCGAACAGGTTCGCCGGATCGAGCACGATCTTGAGGTGCCTGGAGCCCATGTCGACAATCAGCCGTGTTGCATCCTTGGCCGAGGTGACGATGTTGGCCTGCTCGGGCTCGATGCCGAGATCGACGCCGGCGGTCTCGGCCAGCGCCAGCGCCTTCGCCATCTCAGCAGCCATGTCCGACCAGGCAGCCGGGGTGGCATTGTCGGGGTGATAGGCCCATTGATCGGCAGCGTTGCGCGAGCCGGTGCAGAGTGTCACCAGCGGAATGCCGAGGGCGGCGGCCGTCTCGATGACGACGGCAAGACGGCGAAGACCGTCGTCGCGCACAGTCTTGTCGGGATGCGCCATGTTGTAGGTGCCCGAGAGTGCAGCGAGCAAAACGCCTGACGTTTGCGCGCCGACCCGGATGTTCGCAACAGCATCCGCCGGCACGGCATCGGGCATCGACGGCAGGCCGGCGCAGGCGAGATTGAACTGCGTCGTCTCATAGCCCGCTTGCCGCACCGCCGTTAGCACGGCGGCCGGCTCGGTGCCGGCAAACGTCTTGGCGAAAATGCCGAGATGCATCAGACCGCACCCGAAACCGAGGCGAGCTCGACCCGTTCGCCAGTTTCCACCGAGCGGGCAATGGCGACCATGGCGCGGATCGAGGCGATGCCGTCGTCGACATTGGCGCCGCGCATCGGGGCACCATTCAGCACCGTGTCGGCGAGGCCCTCCAGCTGGCGGCGGAAGAAATGGCCGTCGGCGCCAAGCGGTTTTCGCGCGGTCGCGTCCTTCTCATGGAAGATGTCGACCTCGCTGGCGCGGAAATACCAGGGGTTGAATGTCTTGGCGATGACAGAGCCGTTCTCGCCATAAAGCTGAAAACCCTCGTGCCAATCCATGCGCACGGCGACGGTGAGGTCGAGATGGCCGAGCGCACCGCTGGCGAATTCGGTTTCGACGAACCAGCAATAGGCGCCGAAGCGCTCGTTGAGGCGCGCGCGGACGGCAGTGATCTCGCCACAAAGGAAACGTGCCGTATCGACGAGATGCGAGCCGTGCGCCAGCATGAAATATTGCCTGAGATCAGCCTTTGGATTGCCCGCCGGCTTCTTCGCCAGCTTGCTGGTGACCGGCAGCGGCTGAATGGCGTCGGTGTTGGTGTAGCGATGGGTCGAATCGCAGTACCAGGCCTTCAGCGCCAGCACCTCGCCCATCTCGTCGCGGACGAAGTCGCGCGCGGCCTCCAGCGCCGGGTCGAAGCGCTTCATGTGCCCGACCTGCAGCACCTTGCCCGAGCGCCTGACCGCCTGCGCCAGCGCCTCGCCTTCCTCGACCGAGGTACCGATCGGCTTTTCGCAGAGAACATGCTTGCCGGCGTCGAGCGCCTTGATCGACATCGGCACGTGATAGGCATCCGACGTGGCGACGATCACCGCTTCCAGTTCAGGATCGGCGAGCATGGCGTCATAGTCGGCATAGATCTTTTGCGGTTCGTAGGTGGCGCCCATGCGGGCGAGCAGATCGGGGGCCGCGTCGCAGATGGCGTAAAGGTCGGCGTTCCCGGCCTTCACGCAGGATTGCAGATGCGCGAACTGCGCGATGGGGCCGCAGCCGAGCACACCGACCCTGAGGCGTCTGTCTTGTTTCTTGATCATCGTCTCGTTCTTCAGGCGCCGTAGCCGCGCATTGTCTGTCGGTTGGTCTTGACCGCGCCGGCGGGATCGGCGGCGGCGGTGTCGGATTCCTCTTCGAGCACCAGCCAGCCGTTGAAGCGCGGCGCGGTGCCGGCAATCTCGATCACTTGGGCGGTGTCGCAGACGCCCTTGCCGAGCATTGCCCAGGTGCCGTTGGCATCGACGTCCTTCAAATGGATGTAACGGATGCGGTCGCGGTAGGTGCGCAGCGTGTCGGCCATGTCCTTGTGGCCACGCAGGATGTGGCCGGTATCAGGCACCCAGCCGACCAGATCGGGGTCGAGAAGCGCGAAGATCGTGTCGTAGTCGGCGCGATCGAACAGCAGCGTGTTGTGGTGCGAGCTCGGATGCACCGCGACCTGGACGCCGGCCTTGCGTCCAAGTTCGCCGGCCTTGTTGTAGACTTCGGCGGCGATGGCGAACTTGCCGCCACGCGGACCGTCGGACACGACGGTCGCCGACCCCATCGACACCAGTGCGCCCGGAAAGGCGGCGGCGAAATCGATCCAGCGTTTGGCAGTTTCGAGATCGGCGCCGATCTTCTCTTTCAACGTAAAGCCACTGTCCGAGCCAAAGGCGAAGGAGACCAGCGTCAGGCCGGACGACCTCAGCGCGGCGGCGAACTCCGACGGCTTGCCGGCATAGCGGCCGATCATGGTATCGGTGATCTCGATGCCGGCATAACCGCCATCGGCGATCGCCTTCAGCAGATCGTCGGGGCCGCCGGTGAACCGGTCTCCCAGCATTTCCCAGGTGAAGGTCTGGCAGCCGACTTTGAGGTCTTTCACGTTCATCCTTTCATTCCTTGATATTCCTTGATGCGCCTTGCGTCAGCCGTTCGATGATGTGGCGCTGATACGCGAGGGCCCGCTCCTTCTCCTCGGGAAGGGCATCCTACTTGACCGAGCCCGCGGTCATGCCGGCGAGGAAGTACCTCTGGGCAACGAGGTAGATGAGCAAGAGCGGCAGCGAGCCGAGCACGCTCATCGCCATCATCTGGTTCCATTCGAAGGCGTGCTGGCCCATCAACAGCTGGATGCCGATCGGGACGGTGCGCATGGACGTCGACTTCGTCAGCGTCAGCGCAAAGAGAAATTCGTTCCAGCACAGCAGGAAGGTGTAGACCGACGTCGCCACGATGCCAGGCAGTGAGATCGGGACGATCACCCGCCAAAGCGCTGTCCAACTGGTGCCGCCATCGACAGCCACGGCTTCATCGAGATCGCGGGGCAAGGTGTTCAGATATCCCGTCATCAGCAGGATCGCGTACGGCAGCGTAAACACCAGGTAAGTCAGGATCAGCGCGACGTAGGTATCAAAGATACCGTATGAGACGACAAGCCCGAAGAAGGGGATCAAAAGTGTGATCGGCGGAATCGTCTGCGTGCTGATGATGATTGTGTTCAGGCTGCCCTTGCCGCGGAAGTTGAAGCGGCTGAACCCGTAGGCCGCCAGCAAGGCGATCAGCACCGTCAGCACGGTCACCGCTCCCGCCACGAAATAGCTGTTGAAGAAGAAGCGCAGCTTTACCGGGTCGCCAAGGATGGCTGCATAGGCTTCCAGGGTGAAGGCCTTTGGCAGGATGGTTGGCGGCAGGGCAAAGATTTCGGTATTCGATTTGAACGAACTGCTCAGCATCCAGTAGATCGGGAACGCCGCGAAAAAGAGCCCCGCTGCAAGCGCTGCATGGAGCGCGACGGTGATCAGCCTGTCTTTCGGCGTATGCCTTTTCCTCATGGTAACTACCGAGCCTTTTGATAGCGAATGTAGAACAGCGTCAGGCCGAGAGAGATCAACAAGATGACCACGGCGCTCGCCGAAGCTTGCGACAGGTTGTAGCTCGAAAACGCCAGCTTGTACGTGTAGGTGCTGAGGACCTCGGTCGAGTAGATCGGGCCACCGCCTGTCGTTATCCAGATCAACGGGAAGACCTGCATGGTCCAGATGAAGTCGAGCAGCGAGATGCTGATGATGATCGGCATCAGCTGCGGGATGGTGATGAAGATGAGCTTCTGGTAGGCCTTCGCCCCGTCGATATCGGCCGCCTCGTAGAAATCCTTGGGAATGCCCTGCAGGCCCGCGAGCAGGCTGACCATGAAGAGCGGATAGCCCGCCCAGATATTGGCGAAGGTGACGGCGTGCAGCGCGGTCTCGGGCGAGGAAAACCATTCGACCTTGGAACCGATGATGCCGAGTTGCATGAGAATGCTGTTCACGACACCGTTCGGCTCAAGCAGGAGGCGCCAGATCACGGCGATAATCACCGCGGTGAACAGCCAGGGCAGTATGTAGAGCACGCGCAGGATATTGCGCAGCGTCGGATTGATGCGGTCGCTGTTCAGCATGAGCGCGAAGACCATGCCGATGGTCATGTGGAAAATGACACTCATGCATGTGAAGTAGAGCGTGTGCCACAGCGAAGCCCAGAACACCGGGTCGTCGAAGATCGCCTGGTAGTGTTTCAGTCCGGCAAAGGATGGGTCACGACGCAGCACCGCGCTGTTCTGGAACGAGTAGGCAATCACCGTCACCATCGGCAGCAGCATCAGAAGCCCGATTATGAGCAGCGAGGGCGACAGATAGAGGTAGGGTGCGACCGCTCGTTTCAGCTTGTGGTGGGAGCGCTTTTGCCGGGTCATGTGCCAACCTTGGGATACGCCTTCAAGAGAAGGTGAGCTTCAAAAACAGGTCCATCTCAAATTGCCGATCGTTGTTGCCGGGTGGCCAGCCCGAAGTCAGGCCACCCGGTCGAAGCAACTGGGAACGGGCCGATCAGAATTTCGCCATCCAGCCCTTCTGAGCGGCGGCTGCGGCTTGTTCGGGAGACTGTTCGCCGGCCAGCATCTTCTGGGCTTGCACGTCGAACTGGGTCATCAGGTCTTCAGCCACCGGCAGGCCCGTGAACTCATTGGCGAGATAACCGGTCTTGAAGATTTCAAAAGCCTTGCCGAACGCCTTGTCCGAGGTCACGAAATCGGGCTTGGCGTTGACGTTGCCCGGGAAGGCGTTTGCAAGCGACACGAGCTTGGCGTTGACCTTTTCACTCATCAGATATTGGACGAGTTTCCAGGCCTCTTCCTGATGTTTCGAGGCAGCCGAGATGCCGATGCCCCAGGAGGCATAGGGAAGGCCGCGCTTGCCGGTATAGTTTTCCACGACCGGGACCGGGATGAGGTCGAAGTTCAGCTTGGGATTGCGCTTGCGGATGAGGTTCACATGCGCGAGCGAGTCGATCATCATCCCGACGCGGTCGTTGACGAACTCCTCGACCTTTTCCTGCTCGGTCTTGGTGGCGATGCCGGGCGAGATGGTGCCGGCGTCGTTGAGCGATTTGACGAAGGTGAGCATATCCACCACCGGCTTGCCTTCAAGGTCCGGCTTGCCGTTCGCCATCATCGACTGACCCGAAGCCCAAACCCACGACATCATGTCGTTCTGGACGCCGGACGGCGTTTGCAGCGAAAGGGGCAGCACCCAGCCATACTGGTTCTGGTCGGCGTGCGTCATCTTCTTGGCGGCTTCGAGAAACTCCGCACGGGTCGACGGCAGCTTGGTCACGCCTGCCTTGGCGGCGAGGTCCAAATTCACGAAGACCGGATAGACGAAGGAAGCCACGGGAAACATAACCGCCTTGCCGTCCACCTTGATGATGTCCGCGACTTGGGCTTTGTCGAACTTGCTCGCCTCCATCATCGGGTTCATGTCGGCGAGCGCGCCCTGCGCATTCAGATTGTTCACCCAGGCACCGTCGAGACCGACGACGTCGCTGAGCGTTCCGGTTGCAGCACCAACCGAGATCTGGTCTCGCGTGGTGGCGTAGGGGCCGCTGACCAGCGTCACCTTGATGCCGGGGTTTGCCGCCTCGAACTCATCCATGATTGACCTGAGCGAGCCAGCCGGCAATTCGGGCTCCCACCATTGGGTGAATTCCAGCGTCGTGTCCGCCATGGCGCCGGTTGCGCCAAGCAACCATGCGGCCGCGGCCATTTTCAGCATCGCGGGTTTTATACGAAACATCATTTTCTCCTCCTTCTTTAGGATCGACCGCACAATGCGCCCGATCGTCTGGTTATTCAGAAGTCTCCTTATGCGGGGTGCCTCACCCTCACCCGCGGGTCTCGTCGCGAATATTCAGATCGCCAGATGCGTCTCGGGATCGAAGAAATGGAGCTTGGCGTCATCCAGGGCCAACCTGATTTCCGAGCTGGAGCGCACCGTGCTGACCGGTTCGAATCTGGCCACCGCATTCGACGCCAGGCCGAAATCCTGCACCGCGTCAGGGTCGCCGGAGTCCACCCGGACCGCGTCGATGTTGAGATGGACGATATGTTCGGATCCGAGTTCTTCGATCGAGGTTACCCTTGCCGGTATCGTCTGATACTTGCGGCCGGATTCGAGGCTGCTGTCATAGAGATCCTCCGGTCGTATCCCGAACACGATTTTGCGCCCCGCATACGACCTCAAGCCCGGCCTGCGCACGAAAGCCGCATCCTGCAGCCGGATCGCAAAGGCGCCGGACGTCAGTTTGTCGCCCGTCAGTGTCGCCTCGAAAAGGTTCATCGAAGGAGACCCGATGAAGCCGGCAACGAATGCGTTCACCGGCGATTCATAGAGCCTCTTGGGTGTGTCGACCTGCTGCAGCACGCCACCTTTCAACACCGCGACCCTGTCGCCCATCGTCATGGCTTCGGTCTGGTCGTGGGTCACATATATGGTCGTTACGCCGAGCTGCTTTTGCAAACTGGTGATCTCGGCGCGCATCTGGACACGCAGTTTCGCGTCCAGATTGGAAAGGGGTTCGTCCATGAGAAAGGCTGCCGGCTCGCGCACCATGGCGCGGCCCATGGCAACCCTTTGACGCTGTCCGCCTGAAAGGTTCGCGGGTTTGCTGTCCAGCAGAGACGTCAGTTGAAGGGTTTTGGCGATCTCGTCCACGCGCTTCTTGCGCTCGGCCTTCGGCTTGCCTGCCAGCCGCATCGAAAAGGCGATGTTTTCGAACACCGTCATATGCGGATAGAGGGCGTAGCTCTGGAAGACCATCGCGATGTCGCGATCCTTGGGCGGCATGTCGACGACGTCTATTCCGCCGATCCGCAGGCTGCCGCTGGTGACGTCCTCCAACCCCGCGATCATCCGCAGCGCGGTGGATTTGCCACAGCCGGACGGCCCGACGAGAATCAAGAACTCGCCGTCCTCGACCGACAGGTTCAATTGGTCGATTGCGTGAAAATTGTTCCCGTATGTCTTGCAGATATTCTCAAGAACGACTTCTGCCATATTCCTCCTCCACAAGTCCAAGCCACTGATTTTTATGATTTTCCTCGGCTTATGTTCACCTGCGAGATATTTCCTTGGATAGCTCCGGCTATGTTCCGGTATCGAGCCGCGCATAGTTCAGTTCGACCGCCGACGGCGCATCCGTCGATGCCAGGAGTTCCGTGACCTGGTCGCCGGTCGGAAGCGCCTCGCGCCCGCCCCGCCCCGTTATCGAAAGGGCCGCCGCCGCGGCCGCGAATGCAACCCGGCCCGCGGTGTCGGCCCCGCGCGTCAAGGCAAGGGCATATGCGCCATGAAAGCAGTCGCCGGCGCCGGTCGAGTCGACGACGGCAACCCGGTGCGGCGGCAGGTGCCAGAGCCCAGCCTCTTCGCGTCCGCGATAGAAGACACCCCTGCCGCCATCCGTCAGAACCACGGCGGATCGCGACGGCAACCACAATGCATCGAGTATCTCGGCCGGCGACCGGCGGCCCGTGGCGGTCCGCGCAAAGCCGAGCGGAAGAATGAGATGGTCGCAGAGCCCGATCAGTCTCTCGGTGGCTGGGCCGTGGCTCCATTCGATATCGCCGAGGATCGCAAGGCCGAGATCGCGAGCCCGAGCCACGACATCCAGCGACCCGATCCCGTAGCTATCGACGATCAGGACGCTCGCGCGGCTGAGGACCTCGTCCGGGAAATCCGGCGCGGTGCCCAGCATCGCTTCGTCGTCATAGGCGATGAACCGCTCCCCGTCCGAACCGACGGTGATCCGCGAGCGCACCGGGCGCGCGTGCGGGTGGCGCGGCGCGAACGCGGTTTCAACGCCGCTTGCAACGAGGTCGCACGACACGGCGTCGTCGGCGGCACTGCCCAGCCAGCCGACGAACCCGGCGGTGCCGCCGAGCCGCGCGACGGCGGCAAGTGCCGTCGCGACATTTCCTCCGAAAGCTCGGGCACTTTGCAGAACCTTCCCCTTGCCCGCCGACAACGGCTGATCGACATAGACGATGTCGTCGATCGCAATCGCTCCGAAGCCAAGGATTGAAGGGACGGCGGGCATGGTTCAGGCACCCGCCCTGGCCAGGGCGTCTTGCGCCGAAAGGCCGTCATGGATGACGCCCCGAAAGGCAATCGCCGCCTTTTCCGGATCGCCATGCCCCCAGAGATTGCGGCCCACCACGGCACCGCGCGCGCCGGCACGGATGGCGTCCGCCGTCTGCTGAAGGGCGCCGAGCAGCGTGTCGGTCTTCGGACCACCGGCGATCACAACCGGCACCGGGCAGGTCCGGACGGTCTCTTGAAACGACTCGAAATCGCCCGTGTAACCGATCTTGATCACGTCGACGCCGGACTCGTAGCCGATGCGTGCCGCATAGGCGATCTCGTCGGGGGTGAAGACGATTTTTGCCCCGTCTGTGAAATCACGAGGGTAGATATGCGCCACCACCGGCATGCCGTAGCGGGCCGCAGCATTCACCGAATCGGTCAGCCAGCGTATGTATTTGCCCTCGGTCGCGCCGCGCACCGGAATGGCCACGGCCAACGCATCGGCGCCGGCCCGCACCGCATCCTCAGGCGTTGCAATCAGTTCGCTGATGCGATCGTCCGGGGTGAAGCAGCCGGCCTGGATCACCAGGGAAGCCTTGCCCGCGTATTGCGGCCAAAGATGGCGGGCGGTGCCAGGCTGGATGCTGACGTAGTCGGGTTTGCCCACCATAACGCGTGCAAGCGCGCCCGGCAGGTCGGCAAGACCTCCTTTGCGCACGTCGCCATAGCCGACAAAGTGGTCGACCGCGCCGCCAAAAAGATTGCCCGATGGATGTGAGAAGAGGCGCGCCAGGCGCACCTTGGTTCCGAGGCTCATGAGTCTAAAACTCTCCAATCGATTGGTTTCAAAATCCTGGACCCAGTGTTTGCGAAAGAAAAGACAAATGCAATCTTTCGAAATCTTTCGAATTCGCGTATTTTTGGTAGAGTGAATCGAGGCCAAGGCGAACGCTTGGCGCATGGAGGCAAGGACAAGGCAATGTTGTCGGAGCAGAGACGCCAATCGATCCTGGGTGAGGTGCAACGCAGCGGACAGGTTCGCATCAAGGACCTGTCGGACGAATTTGGCGTGTCGGAAGTCACGGTGCGCTCCGACCTCGAGATACTGGACCGCAAGGGACTGCTGACCAAGACCCGTGGAGGGGCGGTGACCCGTACGACGGATTCGACCACGGCCGCGTTCGCCCGGCGGATGCAAACGAACCTCGATGCAAAGAAACGCATCGCCCGGGCAGCGGTGGACCTGTTCGAGGACAACCAGTCAATCATCTTCGACGGCGGCTCGACATTGATGCAGGTTGCCATGCTGTTACCGCCGCTCAGCAATGTCGTGGTCGCGGCCACGGCGATGAATATCGTGCAGCACCTGATGCATCGGCCCGGGCTCGACGTTCACATGATCGGCGGCCGGGTCTATCCGGACACGGTGAGCACGCTGATCACCGATGCCGACACCGCTCTCGGCGGCTTGGTGGCGCATCAGGTCCTTGTTGGAGCGCATGCGATTGACTCGTCACTGGATGTGGTCGACGTGAACGAAGACATGGCGCGAACCAAGCGAAACCTTGTGCGCATGGCCCGGCGCGTTGTCCTGCTTGCGGATTCGAGCAAATGGGGCGTCAGCGGAACCTCCAAGGCATTTTCGCTGTCGAGCGTCGATGTCGTGATCACCGACGATGGTCTTTCCGACCCGATACGCAGCCAGCTTGATAAGACCGGAGCCAAGGTGATCTATGCCTGACCTTGTCGCGGTCCCTGACCGCGACGGAATATCTGTGCGCGCAAGCCCACGGGATCCGCATCGGCAGTCGGCCGTTTTTTCAGGTCTGTCATATTCTCCTCCCAGAGCTGGCAGCCTCCCGATTTCACACCAGCGTTTTCGCATGTTCTATAAAAAATTTACGCGCGTCAATATTTAAAACGTTGTATAGCGCTTTCCCGGCACGACGCGTTGCCGGCGCAGCGGATCCGGCAGAGCATGACCTACAGGGAGGACCGATCGAAAATGCAGGCAAAATCAAGGGAAAAACTCGGAATCGGTGTCATCGGATGCGGCAACATCTCGATGACCTATTTGCGCAATGCCGCCCTCTTCGGCGGCATCGAGCTGCGCGCCTGCGCTGATATTTCGGCCGACATGGCGGCGTTGCGGGCCAAGGAATATGGCATTCGGGCACTCGGCGTCGATGCGCTGCTGGCCGATCCCGAGATCGATCTCGTCCTCAACCTGACCATTCCCGCCGCACATTTCGACATTTCGTTTTCGGCGCTCTCAGCGGGGAAACATGTCTTCACCGAGAAGCCGCTGGCGACTTCGGCCAGCGACGGCCGCCGCCTGGTGGCGGAGGCGGCCAAACGCGGCCTGCTGCTCGGCTCGGCGCCGGACACGTTCCTCGGAGCGGCCGGGCGCCGCGCGCGCCGACTGATGAATGAAGGCGCCATTGGCCGGCCGGTTACCGGCACCGCCTTCATGATGGGACGCGGCATGGAGCACTGGCACCCCAACCCGCAGTTCTACTACCAGCCAGGCGGCGGCCCGGTGTTCGATATGGGCCCCTATTACCTGACCATGTTGGTCAACCTGCTCGGCCCGGTCGCGCGCGTCATGGCCATGGCGACGAAGGGCCAGGAGGAGCGGCTGATATCAGCCGAAGGACCGTTCAAGAACACGACGTTCAAGGTCGGTACGCCGACCAATGTGCTGTCGCTGCTCGAATTCCGCTCGGGCGCCACCGTCACCTTCGGTGCCTCGTGGGACGTCTTCAAGCACTCCAACCACCCGATCGAATTGCACGGCACGGAAGGCTCGCTGCGCCTGCCCGATCCCGACACGTTCGGCGGCACCGTCTCCTTGTCCGAACGCGGCGCCGAGTGGAAGGATTTCGCCAGCGAAGGCGAGCTCTACGGCGCCCGCAACTGGCCCTACGCCGCGCCCGACCGCGCCAATTACCGCATGTTGGGTGTGGCCGATCTGGTGCGCTCGCTCACGACTGGTGCGACGCCGCGCGCGTCCGGCAATCTGGCGCTGCATGTGCTGGAGATCATGGAGGCGGTCCTGCTGTCGGGCGAAACGAAAAGCTCGGTTGCTATTGCCGGCGATGTCGCCCAGCCGGCGCTGCTGACCGAAGACGAAGCAAGCAGCCTGCTCGCCTAGACTCGGATCACCGTCTCACCGAAACGATGATCCTTGTTTTGACGCAAATCCGGACGGAAAACCGTTTCACACTTTTCCTGGAATGCTTCACGGAGATAACGATGACGCTCGACCCCGATGCCTTGCGCGCCCTCGAAATCGGCCGTGCAGCGGGCGGCGAACCATTCGAGCATGGCAGCGTGACTGCCGCGCGGGTAGCCTACAACGCTTCGTTCCCGGCGCAGCAGGGCGAGCACGAGCCAGTCGCATCAACCGTGCAGCTGACGGTCGACGGGCCGAACGGCCCGGTCACGATCCGCATCCACCGCGGCATCGGCGCGCCACTAACCGCAGCGCGCGCCGTGCTTTATCTGCATGGCGGCGGCTGGGTCATCGGCAATCTGGATTCGCACGACGATATCTGCCGCTGGCTCGCCAATCTGGGCAATGCCATCGTGGTCTGCCCCGATTACCGGCTGGCGCCGGAACACAAGTTTCCCGCAGCGCTCGAGGATTGCGCGGCAGCGCTTCGCTTCATGGAGCAGAATGCCGGGGAGCTTGGCATCGACCCGGCCCGCATCACTGTGGCCGGCGACAGCGCCGGCGGCAACCTCGCGGCCGTGCTGGCGCTGCTCGCCCGCGACGGACTGGCGCCACCGCTCGCCGCCCAGATCCTGATCTACCCCAACACCGATGCCCGCCAGACGGCGGACAGCTACCGCCGTTTCGGCGACGGCTTCGGGCTCACCGCCGCCACCATGGCCTGGTTCCGCGACCACTATGTGCGAACGCCCGATGACATCGTTGACTGGCGGGTTTCGCCACTGCTCGCGTCAAGCCTTGCCGGCGCGGCACCGGCGTTTGTCGCCGTCGCCGGCCACGACATCCTTGCCGACGAAGCCACGGCCTATGCCGAACGCCTGCGGGCCCACGGCGTGCCGCTACTCTTGCGGCAGTGGCCGGGCCAGATCCACGGCTTCGTCTCGATGGGCCGCCACATCAAAGCCGCGCGGCAAGCGGTGAGCGAGGCGGCGGCATGGCTGCAGTTGCAGATGCCCGATCAGGCCGATTGACGCATCACCAGGGTCGCTCCGAGCTTGACGTTGCGTGCCAGGCCTTGTCCGGGCGGATCGGCCTCGTCCAGCAGGGCAAGCAGGATCTCGACGCTGCGGCCGGCCATGGTGGCGAAATCCTGCGCCATCGTGGTCAGCGCCGGACAGGTGTAGCGGCTCAGCGGATGGTCGTCATGGGCGGCGACACGGAAGTCGCAATCGGGTCGGCGACCTATCTTCAGCCCGCGCGAAAAGGCGGCCGCCATGACGCCGAAGGCGAGACGGTCATTGGCGCAGAGCAGCGTGCGGGCCGGCAGGCCGCCATTCTCGAGCGTCTTGTCCATCCATTCATGGCCAATGCGCTCGAAATCCCAGCTGTAGTCGGCCGCCGCCTTGAGCACGATCGGCTCCAGACGAGTGGCTCGCATGGTATCGATATAGCTCTGCAGGCGCTCGCGAGAATTGTGATTGACGTGCGGGATGTCGACATAAACAGGCGGTTCGCCGGATCGGCAGAGATAGTCGACGATGGTCGACGTGCTCTGGTGGTTGTCGTTGCCGACGAAGGGCGTGTCGCCCTCGATATAGGTGTCGAAATAGACGATCGGGATGTCCTTGCTCATCCGCTCGAAGACGCCGGGTTCGGAGACCGATCCGAGGGGAGCGACGATGGCGCCGGCGACCTTCAGCGACATCAGCGTCCTGACCGATTCCGCCTCCAGTTTCGGCGAACCGTGCGAGGAGATGACGATCGGCCAGAAACCTTCGTCGCGGCAGCGCAGTTCGATGCGGCTAACCATTTCGGCATAGAATGGATCGGTGAGCGCCGGCACGATGATGCCGACATTGCGGGTGCGTTTACGATTGAGGTTGCGGGCGAAAACGTTGGGCTGATAGTCCGACGACCGCAGTGCCGCCTCGATGCGCGCCCGCGTCGCCGGCTTCACGCTCGCCGGATCGTCGAAATATTTCGACAGGGTCGGCCGTGATACGCCGGACGCCCTGGCGAAATCATCCATCGTGCGGTGGGTCTTCTCCGCCATCGATATTCCAGGCCCCCTCGTCCTTGCTCGCCAGTCCTTTTCCGGTCTGGCCAGAATCAGTCTTGCGGCCGTTGCCGTGAGGCAGCATTGCTTGACCGAATTTGTTCAGTCAAATTTTCGCGTTTGCAGTACAACGCAGAACCATTGCGCGCGTCAAATTATTTATTGACGCTCTTAAATTGGCAACCTAGGTTTTGCGTGCATGGCAATAGGGATGGCAGTGGCGACCCGCCGCCGGCGAATGGTGAGGATATGAAGAAACTGGTTTGCGCCGGCGAGATCCTGGTCGAGATCATGGCCGAGCGGATCGGCCAGAGCTTCCTTGCCCCCGGCCCGTTGGTTGGCCCGTTTCCATCCGGCGCGCCGGCGATCTTCATCGACCAGGCGGCGCGGCTCGGTCAGCCGGCAGGGCTGATCGCCGCGGTCGGCGATGACGATTTCGGCCATTTGAACATCGAGCGCCTGCGTGCCGACGGCGCCGACATCTCGGCCATCAAGGTCCATAAAGGTGCGGCGACCGGAACCGCCTTCGTTACCTACGAGGCGGATGGCAGCCGGCATTTCGTCTACAACATCAAACAAAGTGCCGCCGGCCTGATCGAGATCGGCGCCGAGGCGCGCGCGTTGCTGGCCGGCGCCGATCATTTTCACGTCATGGGCACCTCGCTGTTCTCGCCCGAGGTGATCGAGGTGGCGCGCAACGGGATCGAGGCTGTCAAGGCGCGCGGCGGCACGGTCTCCTTCGATCCCAACATCCGCAAGGAGATGCTCGATCTGCCGGGCATGCGCGATGCCTTGCACTTCGTGCTCTCGAAGACCGACGTGTTCCTGCCGAGCGGGCCGGAACTGTTCATCTTCGCCAAGGCGACCGACGAAGAAGGCGCGGTGCGCGAGATGCTGGGACGCGGCATTTCCACCGTGGTGGTCAAGAAAGGCGCTGACGGTGCCGTTCACTACGACCGGACCGGGCGGACCGTTTCGTCCGGCTTCGCCGTCGATGAAATCGATCCGACCGGCGCCGGCGACTGTTTTGCCGCCGCCTTCGTCTCCTTCTGGCTGCGTGGAGCGACAGCTGAAAAAGCGCTCAGCATCGCCAATGGCTGCGGCGCGCTGGCAGTGACGAAGAAGGGACCGATGGAGGGCATCGCCTTGCTTGCCGCCGTCGAAGCGTTCATCAAGACCGCTAAGACCGGTGCGCCGGCATGAGCCAGGCGACGGACAGGCTGGCGGCGGTCGCGGCGCGTCGCGCGGCCGGTGGACGCTGCGGCATTGCCTCGGTCTGCTCTGCTCATCCGCTGGTCATCGAGGCGGCACTGCGCCATGGCAAGGCACGCGGCGCCGACGTGCTGATCGAGGCCACCTGCAACCAGGTGAACCACGAGGGTGGCTATACCGGCATGACGCCAGGGGATTTCCGCCGCTTCGTCGAGACGATCGCCGGCAAGGCCGGCTTTGCCCTGGACAGGCTAGTGCTCGGCGGCGACCATCTCGGCCCCAATCCATGGAAACACCTGCCGGCAGCCGAAGCCATGGCGAAAGCGTCGCGCATGGTCGACGCCTATGCCGAGGCCGGCTTCACCAAGCTCCATTTGGACGCCAGCATGGGCTGCGCCGGCGAAGGCGCCGCACCGCCAGACGCGACGATTGCCGCGCGTGCGGCCGACCTGGCCGCGGTGGCGGAGGCCGCCACGGAACGAAAAGGTGCCAAGCCGGTCTATGTCATCGGCACGGAGGTGCCGGTGCCTGGTGGCGCTCTTGAGGCAATGGACCATCTGGCGGTGACGACACCGGAGGCGGCACGCGAGACGGTGCGCATCCACCGCGATGCTTTCGCCCAGCGCGGCCTTGACCGGGCTTTTTCGCGGGCGATCGGCGTCGTCGTGCAGCCGGGTGTCGAATTCGGCAATGCCGACGTGATCGCCTATCAGCCGGAACGCGCACGGGCGCTCGCCGGCACGCTCCGAGACCTGCCGCAATTCGTCTTCGAGGCCCATTCGACCGACTACCAGCCGGTGGCGGCACTGAGCGCGTTGGTCGATGACGGCTTCGCCATTCTCAAGGTCGGGCCGTGGCTGACCTTCGCGCTGCGCGAAGCGCTCTACGGCCTGAGCCACATCGCCGACATTCTCGCTCCCGACGCCTCGCGGGAAAGCCTGCCGGCGGCGATGGAGCGCGTCATGCTGGCGGCGCCGGGCAACTGGAAGAATTACTATCACGGCACCGAGGCCGAGCAGCGGATCGAACGGCATTTCTCCTACAGCGATCGTATCCGCTACTACTGGCCGGCGCCCGGCGCCCAACAGGCCGTGGGCGCGCTGATGCAGGCGCTTGGCGACCGCGACATCCCCTCTCCCCTCATCAGCCAGTATCTTGGCCGTCTCGACAGCGCGGTGGCGAATGGATCCGTCGCGCCAAAAGCAGGGGACTTGCTGATCGCTGGCGTGACGGAAGTTCTCGACATCTACGCCAGCGCGACCGGCTGACCTGCGGGATTACGGCAGCAAGACTAGCGCACCCGTGGTGCGCCGCGCTTCCAGATCGCGGTGCGCATCGGCGGCGTCGGCAAGGGTGTAGCGGGTCGGCGCCTCGACCCTGACCACGCCTTGCCGAAGCGCCTGGAAGAACCTGGCGACGTGCGGCGCGAGTTTTTCCGGCGTGTCGGTGTAGTGGGCATAGTTGGGCCGCGAAATGGTCAGCGACTTCGACGCGAAGCGCCCGATATCCCAATTGCCGACCGGCCCCGAAGCCTGGCCGAAGCTGACGAGATGGCCGCGCACGGCAAGGGCCGCGAGCGAGCCGCCGAATGTGTCATTGCCGACCGCGTCATAGGCGACATCGGCGCCCTTGCCCCCTGTCAGTCGCATGACGGCCTCGGTGAAATTCTCACGGGAATAGACGACGACATGGTGCGCGCCAAGACGCTCGACGATCCGCGCCTTGTCATCGCTCGACACGGTGGCGATGACAGTCGCGCCGAGGTGGCGCGCCCATTGCACCAGCAGCTGGCCGATGCCACCGGCCGCTGCATGGATGAGGACGATGTCGCCTGGCTGCACGGCGTGTACATCATGCAGCAGGAAACTGGCGCTGACGCCCTTGAGCAGGCCGGCGGCGGCGATCTCGTCCGGTACGTCGTCGGATAGATGAATCAGCAGTTCGGGCGCCATGTTGCGCCGCTCACTGTAAGCGCCGACCGGCGGACAGGCATAGGCAATGCGGTCGCCGGCGGAGAAACCCGACACCACCGAGCCAACCGCCTCGACGATGCCGGCGGCCTCCATGCCCGGCACGCCAGGCGGCTGCAGGAGGTCGAAAAAGCCGGTGCGGCAATAGACATCGATGAAGTTGACGCCGATCACCGTGTGGCGGAGCCGCACCTCGTTCGGCGCGGGTTGTGGCAGGCCGATTTCCCGCAGTTGCAATTCTTCCGGGCCGCCATAGCGCTCGACAACGATCGCACGGGTCGTTGCGGCCTGGCCCGATGTGACCATTGGGGCGGCACGCGGCATCTCCACGGATGGTGGCGACGCGACCCGAAGCGTTCTTGTCTCGACCGGCGAGCCTATGCTTCCGCGCCGCAGCAGATTGCGCACCGCCACGAAGCCGGCCTGATAGATGCCTTCGGTGACCAGCTTGACCAGTTCGTCGCGGCGATGCGCCGGCGGGTGGAATTCGGAATTCCATTCCCAGAAGGTGGCATTGCCGTCGGTCACCGGCTTCAGCCGCAGCGAGGCGACGTAACCCATCAGCGGCAGCGGCGCTTCGAGCAGGCAATAGCTCAGCCGCCGGTCCCTGTCGGACAGCGCCAGCAATTGCTCGCGCAACTCGCCGCCGTCGTTCAGCCTGAAGTGGCGCACGGAGCCGACCGCATCGAGCGGCTCGCCGCCCTCGATCTCGCTGAAGGCGATCGCCGGATGCCAGCGGTCATGGCCGTTGAAATCGCGCAGGATCGCCCAGACCTCGTCGACCGGCGCATCGATGATCGTGCTCTGGCGGACCTGGACCATCGGCCGGAGTCAGCGCCCGAACCGGTGCTTCAGCGCGGTCAAGCCGGCCTGGAACACGCCATTGCCGATCTGCTGCATCAAGGCTGCCTCGCGATCCGGCGTGCAGTCGAACTCCGCCTGCCATTCGGCGAGCGTCAAATTGCCGTCGGTGATCGGCGTCAGCGACAGCGTGGCGACATAGTTTTCCACCGCCATCGGACTTTCCAGGATCGCGTAGCTGCAGGACAGATCGTAATCGGACAGCGCCAGCAGTCTTTCGCGGATGCGCCCGCCGTCCTTCAGCGTGAAACTTCTGATGCAGCCGATCTGGTCGGGCTGCGCGTTCTGTTCGATGCGGCTGTCGGCAACGTACGGCGCCCAGCTTGGCAGTGCATTGAAGTTGCGGACGAGTTTCCAGACTTCCGCCGCCGGTGCGGGAATGACAGAGGAGACATAGACCTTGGTCATGCTTGCGGGCCGGTGGTGGGCATGGCAGTCCGCGTATGCATTGTCTCGCGCCGCGCCAGATCGACCCCCCCTCCGTCGAGCTTTGCTCGCCGCCTCTCCCCCGATCGACGGGGGAGAGGAAGGGTGCGAACCGTCCACGGCGGGCTCCCTTCCTCTCCCTCTGGAGGGGGAAGAGGTGGCGCTGCAAAGCAGCGACGGAGTGGGGGAACCACTTGGCAATCATCGCGACCCGACGCAGCATGGCAATCAGGCGCAAGGCATCGTCTCGCACGGCCCAATGAAGCGCGAGGAAACACCGCCCTCACCTCAGTGATCGCGGTCGTCATCGTCGTCCTTGGCGGCCTTGCCCTTGCCCTTCTTGTCGCGGGTCAGGCTGGAAATATCCTTGGCGTCGCGCAGCACGTCGGTCATACGGCCGAGCGAGCCGCCCTCGATGCCGATTTCCTTCATCAGATTGTCGATCATCGGCGCCTGCACGCGGTAGCGCAGCGCGGAATCGATCACCTCGTCGGTGACGTTGCGGTTGCCGCCGGTGCCGCCGTTGATGCCGTCGACATGCAGGATCTTGATGCCGTCGATCTTCTCCATCGGCTTGACGCTTTCGCGGATGATGCCTTCCATATGGTCGAGCAGTTTTCCGCGCAGACGCCCGGCACGCGCGCCTTCCGAAAGGATGTTCTCGGCCTCGTTCAACTGGCGATGGCCTGTTGCGTCGACCTCGTAGCGCTGCGCGGCGGCAAGAGCGTGGATCTTCTCGGCCTCCGCCGAAGCGACGGCGGCGATCTTCTGCGCTTCGGCCAGGCTCTTCGCCGCCTTCATCTCGGCATCCGCGGCGGAGACGATGCGCAAGGCCTCGCGCTCGGCCTCGCGCTGCGCGCCGATCAGGTCGGTCAGCTTGCGGCGCTCGGCGATCTCGCGTTCGCGGGCCGTAAAGGCCTGTTCCTCTGCCTGGACGGCCTTGGCGCGAACCGCCTCCGACGCGGCGATAGCGGAAGAGCGTTCCTGCGTTTTCTTGGCGATGTCGATCGCCTTCTGGATCTCGGCGATCTCGATCTTCTGGTCGCGGTCGACGCCGAGCTGCCTGATGTCACGCTCCTTGATCAGCCGCGCTTCCTCGATGCCACGTTCGGTGGTGATGCGGGCGCGCTCGACCTCCTCGCTGGCCGAAATTTCGGCCTCCTCGAAAGCCTGGCGCTTGGCGATCTGCAGCGCTTCCAGATGACGCTCGCGTTCGATGCGGACCTCGTCGACGACGCGTTCCTGCGCAATGCGCGCCGTCTCGGTTGCCTGGTTCTCGACGATCTCGGCGCGGCGCTTCTCGGCCTCGGCCTTGGTCACTTCCAGCGCTTTTTCGGCGAGCGCGATCTGGCGCTCCAGTTCGGCAACCTCAAGCAGTTTCTTGCGCTCGATCTCGAGCTTGCTCTGCGCGCCCTCGCGCTCGATGCGGGCCTTTTCCAGCGACAGTTCGAGCGCGATCTGTTCACGCTCGGTCAGCTCGCGCATCTTCATCTCGGTCTCGTCGAGCGAACGGCGGCGCGCGATCTCGCGGCGCTGCGTGTCCTCCTCGCTCTTGATGCGCTCCTCGGTAATGTTGCGCTCCTGGTTGAGCCGCGATTTCTCGACGGCTTCACGCGACGAAAGCTGCGCCTGCTCGGATTCCTGGTCGCGCAACGCACGCTCGATGGCGAGTTCAGACCGCTGCGCGGCGCGGCGGATCTCGACCTCGCGTTCCTGTTCGAGGCGGGCATATTCGGTGTCGCGGTCAATCTCCAGCACCTTGCGCTGGGTGTCGAGATTCTGGTTGCGGATATCGACCAGCGTGCGCTGCTCGATCTCGTTGCGCATGCGGCGCCTTGTCTCGATCGATTCCGTCAGCTGCGTCAGGCCTTCGGCGTCGAAGGCGTTGGACGGATCGAAATATTCGAGGCTGGTCTGGTCGAGATCGACGATGGCGACGCTTTCCAGTTCAAGCCCATTGGCGGCGAGCGACTCCTCGGCCAGCCGGCGCACCTTGGCGGCGTAGTCGCCACGCAGTTCATGCATCTCTTCCAGCGTCATCTGGGCGGCGACCGTGCGCAGGGCGCCGGCGAACTTGCCTTCGAGCAGTTCGCGCAGGCTGTCTGGCTGCAGCGTGCGGCGGCCCAGCGTCTGCGCGGCGGCGGCGACCAGTTCGCGGCTGGCGCCGACGCGCACGAAGAACTCGGCGATCAGGTCGACGCGCATGCGGTTGCGGGTGATCAGCGCTAGC
This sequence comes from Mesorhizobium opportunistum WSM2075, assembly GCF_000176035.2. Classification (NCBI taxonomy): domain Bacteria; kingdom Pseudomonadati; phylum Pseudomonadota; class Alphaproteobacteria; order Hyphomicrobiales; family Phyllobacteriaceae; genus Mesorhizobium; species Mesorhizobium opportunistum. The sequence goes on from NC_015675.1 coordinate 5,990,383, forward strand.
CCGTCTTCGCGCCGCACCTCGATGCGCAGCACGTTCATGTTGACCGGAGTGATGTCGTGCAGCACCGGGATGACGAAGGCGCCGCCATTCACCACCACCTTCTCGCCCATGAAGCCGGTGCGCACGAACGCCGTCTCCTTGGTCGAGCGGCGGTAGAGCCACCGCAAGATGTAGACGGCGATCACCACGACGACTGCCGCAACGATCAGCCACAACAGGAAAGCGCCAAAGGTCTGCGCGTCCATGATCTATCCTCCCCAAGACAATGCGGCCGGCGCGAGGCGACCGATTTCAAACATCCACCCGCGCGGTGGCGAAGTCCAATTCTTCATGCCCGCCTCTGCAGCTTCGGCGTGATCGCGTGGAAGGCAGCGACCGCCGCGTCGACGAAAGGCGTGTCGTTGATGTTGGACCGCACCCGTTCGACATGGCGCAAAGGTGTCCGGCGAACGGTCTTCTCGATCGCCTCGAACAGCGCGTTGTCGGCTTCCGGGTCGTGAAAGGGCTGGCCGGGCGCGTCGAGCATCGAGACGCCGCCTTCCGGCAGCAGGAAGCGCACCGGGCCGTTCATGGCATTGAGCCGCGCGCCGATCCATTCGCCGAAGGCGCGGTTCTCGTCGCGCGTGGTACGCATCAGCGTGACGTTGGGATTATGGATGACGAATTTGCGGCCCTTGAATTTCTCCGGCACGCTGTCGCGCGGACCGAAATTGACCATGTCGAGCGCGCCGGTCGAGCCGACATAGGGCAATCCGGTGCGGATCGCCGCGCCAAAACGGTCCTCGGTCGCCGGGAAGACACCGCCGACGATCATGTCGGCCACTTCCGTGGTGGTGAGATCAAGGAAGGCCGATAGCAGCCGGGAGTCACCGAGGTTTTCCATGGCGCGTCCGCCAATGCCGGTGGCGTGGAAGACGAGGCAGTCATAGTCGGCTTCAAGTCGTTTCGTGACAGCTTGCACCAGAGGCGTGGTGACGCCGAACATGGTGATGCCGACGGCCGGCCGCGCCAGCTTGCGCTTTGCCTCCCACGCTTCGGCGTTGGGCAATTGCGCGACCATGCCGGCCATCGCATGCGCTGCATTGGAGAGCACCTGTTCGGTGATCGAGTTCAGCCCCTGCACATCGGCGACCGAATGGAACATCATGATGTCGGCGCCACCGACATATTTGGCGACATCGCCGGCCGCCACCGTCGAGACCATCAGCTTGGGGATACCGACAGGAAGCACGCGCATGCCGGAGGTTGCCAGCGTGGTGCCTCCTGAACCGCCCGCCGAGATGACGCCGCCGATGCGCGGCTCGCGTTCGATCCAGCGCGCGAAGGCTTCCGCCATGGCGCTGACCGATCCGCCGCGATCATTGGTGAAGACGGCGGATGAGCCACGCGGGTGCATGCCGGCCACCTGCATGGCCGGCACATCGGCGCTGGTCGGTTTTCCCGAGGTCGACAGATCGACGGTGCGCACAGGCAGACCGAGCGCCTTCAGCCGGTCGGCAACGAAGCGCAATTCCTTGCCCTTGGTGTCGAAGGTGCCGGCGACCAGCACGGCCCTGCCGATGCGCTCGGCAAAGGGGATGGCGAAGACCTTCTTCAAGTCATCCTGGGGTGCTGTCTTGTCGAGCGCTGCTTGCCGCAGTTCGGTGACCGGCACGTTCCAGCGGTTGGGCAGTTCGGTGACCGGGCGATAGACGCCAATCTGCGACACCGCTTCGGTCGAACCGTTGGCGGTGCGGTCGACACGATAGACTTCCGCCAGTTGCTCCTTGGCTTGCGCGGCTTCCGCCGGCGTGACCTGCGCTTCCTCCGCATGGCGGCCGACACCGAGCAAGCGCTGCTGCAATTCGCGATCGGCGGCGAGCGCCTTGGCGTCCATCAGCCTGTTGATGCGGCCGTTGACCATGATGGCGACCTGGTTCGATACAGCGGTCGCCACGCCGATGTTCTGCTCGATCACCAGTACCGCCATCTCGCCTTCGGCGGCGAGATCGACGAGCATGCGTTCGACCTGGTCGACGATGACAGGCGCCAGGCCCTCGGTCGGCTCGTCCATGACCAGCAGCTTCGGATCGCTGAGCAGCGCGCGCGAGATCGCCAGCATCTGCTGTTCGCCGCCAGACAACTGCGAGCCGCCATTGGCACGGCGTTCGGCCAGGCGCGGAAAGGTCTGGTAGACACGCTCGACGGTCCAGCTGGCGTCACGCCGATTGCCGGCGGCGAGACGCAGATGCTCGTCGACCGTCAGGCTCGGCCAGACGCGGCGGCCTTGCGGCACATAGCCGACACCGAGGCGATGGATCTCGTGCGGCTCGAGTGACGTGATCTCGCGGCCATCGACGCGGATCGAGCCGGACTTCGCCCGCTTCAGGCCGACGATGGTGTTGCAGAGCGTCGACTTGCCCATGCCGTTGCGGCCGACCACAGACAGTACACCGCTTTCCAGCGTCAGCGAGACGCCCTGCAGCGCATGGCTTTCGCCATAGAAGACCTGCAGGTCGTCTATCGTGAGGATGGCCCTGGAGGAGGCTGGACGCTCAGCCATGCTTGCCCCCGAGATAGATCTCCTGCACCTCGGGATCGGCCTCGATCTCCTGCGGCGTGCCTTCCTTGAACAGGCGGCCATTGTGCATCATCGAGACATATTCGGAGACGCGCAGCGCGACATCGAGGTCGTGCTCGATGATGATGTAGCCGATATGCTTCGGCAGTGCGTTGAGGATGGCGACGAGGTCGCGGCGCTCGGTCGGGGAAAGACCGGCCGCCGGTTCGTCGAACAGGATGAAACGCGGCGCGCCGGCGAGCGCCAGCGCGATCTCCAGCTGGCGCTGCTGGCCGTGGCTCAGCGTCGCCACCAGCGTGTCGCGGAGGGCTTCGAGGTGGACGGCGTTGAGGATCGATTCCGCCTGCACCATGTTGACGTCGGTTGTTGCCGGGCGCAGCAGCGAAAATCGCCGGCGCGAAACGCCGCGGCAGGCGAGAAAGATGGAATCGAGGACCGACAGGCCCTTGAACAATTGCGATATCTGATAGGTGCGGCGCAAGCCGCGCCGGATACGCTCGTGCGGCGGCAGGTCGGTGATGTCCTCGCCGAAGAAGCGGATGCGCCCCGCCGTCGGCAGGAAGTCGCCCGTCACCGCGTTGAACAGGGTTGTCTTGCCGGCGCCGTTGGAGCCGAGGACCGCGCGCCGCTCGCCGGCCGCGATCCTCATGGTGATGCCCGAGAGCGCCACCAGCGCCCCGAAATGCCGCGCCACGCCATCGAGCTCCAGCGCATAGGCGCCGGTGCTCTGAAGACGGTTTGCTGCGAAGCTTTCGGTCACTGGCGGCTGCACTCTGCGTCGGTTACGGGCAGCTCGGATTGTCGCGGTTGACCGCGCCGAGCTTCATGAACTCGTCTTCGGGAATGCCGAGGGTCTGGTTGACCTGCGGCACGACCTTGACCAGCTTGTTGAGGAGGTTGCCGTCGGCGCCTTCGGTGACCTCGGTCAGGAAGATGTCGGCGATGGCGTTACGGTTCTTGTCGAGCGACACCTTGCCGGTCGGCGTGTCGAAGGACAGTTTCGACAGCGCCTCGCGCAGCTTCTTGCCGCCGTCGGAGACGTCGCCGCCGACCTGGTCGAGACCAAGCAGCGTCGCCTTCATATCGACATAGTAGCCATGGGCGAAGAGCGAGGGCGAGGGAAACGCGCCCGGCTGCTTCTTGTAGGCCTCGACGAACGTCTTCCATGCCGGTGCGTCGTTGGTGTCGGCGGTCGGGCCGGCCGACGGCGTGCCTTTCAGCACGTCCTTCAACTTGCCCTTCGAGGTCAGCACCGTCTGGTCGACGGTGATCGAGCCGCCGATCAGCGGCGCGGTGCCGCCGCCCTGCTGGTACTGGGTCAGGAAGTTGACCGCGTCGGCGCCGCCGAGCGCTACGTAGATTGCGTCGACATCCTCCGGAATGGCGGCGATGACCGAGGAAAAGTCCTTGTTGCCGATCGGCACCCAGGATTTCGAGGGCACGTGGCCACCGGCCTTGCAGAATTCGGCCATGAAGCCGAACACCTGCGTGTAGGGGAAGGAATAGTCCTCGGCGACGGTAGCGACCTTCTTGTAGCCCTTGTCCTTGAAGGCATAGGTGCCGAGGCCAGCCATCCACTGCGCGCCATCGGTCGAGAAGCGGAAGAAATTTTCGGCCGGATCGCGCAATGTCGTGTCCTGCGCGGCAGAGGTACCGTTGATGAAGGTCACGTTCGGCTGCGTCTTGGCGTAGTCCTTGACGGCAATACCTTCGTCGCCCGAGAGCGGGCCGACCAGAACCTTGACGCCGTCCTGCTCGACCAGCTTGCGCGCGGCGCGCACGGCGCTGTCGGGCGAGGCGTCGGACGAGCCCTTGACGATCTCGATCTTCTTGCCGGCGACGGTGCCGTTCATCTCGGCAACCGCCGTCATGGCGCCGCGCTCGCCGTCCTCGCCGAGCACCGTGAACGGTCCCTCGAAGGTGGCGAGCAGGCCGATCTTGATGGTGTCGTCGGCAGCCAGCGCCATCGAAGGCGCGGTCAGCCCGGTGAACACCGCCAAGGCGAGCAATGTACGTCTATGCATCCTCATGATTTTTCCTCCCGTTGATTTCGTTTTGCAGTGGTTCATTCCATCCCGGTTGCTAGGGGCCGGGACGCAAGGACTCCTGGGCAAGATGTGGCTTGATCCTCCCCCACAACCCAAGAATTCCATCCGGTGAGACAAAGACGATCACCAGGAACACCAGGCCGATCAGCGTGTTGAAACGCTCGGCGCCGACGATGTCGATGGCGAAGGTCTGCATCAGGACGACGACGAGCGCGCCGAGAAACGGGCCGATCGGATGGCGCAGGCCGCCGATGACGGCGATGATCAGCACGTCGATCGCCGCGTCGACACCGATGGTGCCGGGCGAGACGCGGCCGTTGAACCAGACCAGCAGCACGCCCGCCAGTCCTGCGATGACGCCCGCCAAAGCCCAAGCGACGACCTTGTGCGCGGTGACGTGATAGCCAAGCGCGCGCATGCGGCGCGGGTTGTCGCGGATCGCCTGCAAGGTCATGCCGAAGGTCGAGCGCGAGCCGTAGAGCACCGCCGCATAGGACAGTACCGCGAGGCCAAGGCAAAGGTAGTAGAATGGTTTCGCGTCACGCCAGCCGATGCCCCAGAACACCGGCGCACGGATACCGGCATAGCCGGAATGACCGTTGAAGATGGCGTAGTTCTGCTGCGCGAAATAGTAGGTCGCGGTGGCGATCGCCAGCGTGATCATGATGGTGTAGATGCCCTCGGTCCGCACCGAGATCCAGCCGATCAGCGCCGATGCCAGTGCCGCCGCCAGAACCGCGAACGGCACCGCGAGCCACCACGGCCAGCCGAGGCCGAGTATGCTGGAATTGTTGTTGCCCAGGATGGCGATGGCGTAGGCGGAGATGCCGGCGACCGTGATCTGCGCCAGGCTGACCATCCCGCCATAGCCGGCGAGCAGCATCAGCGACAGGCCCAGCATGCCGAAGATCAGCGAATAGCCGCCGATTTGCGTCAGGAAGAAATCGGATGCCACCAGGGGATAGAGCACCAGTGCGACACCAAGGATGATGTGGCCGGCGCCGAGCTTCTCCAGCCAGTTCGGCTGCGTGGCGCCGGTGGTGGCGATGGCCAGGCTCATCGCGCCTTCCCCATGATGCCCTGTGGCCTGACCGCCAGCGTCACCACCATGATGACGAAGGTCAGCACGATGCCGTAGGTCGGGAAGTAGACGAGGCCGATCTGCTCGGCGAGACCGATGAGCAGCGCGCCGATGGCCGCGCCTGTGATCGAACCCATGCCGCCGACGATGACGACGACCAGCGAAGCCAGGAGATAACGTACGTCCTCGCCCGGCGCGACCGAAAGCGCCGAGCCACCGACGACGCCGGCAAAGCCGGCGAGGCCTGCGCCGACGGCAAAGACGATGGCGAACACCGCATGCACATTGACGCCGGATGCCTGCAGCATGGCGCGGTCGTCGACGCCGGCGCGGATCATCATGCCGACGCGGGTCTTGTGCAGCATCAGCCAGAGGCCGACGCCGATGACGATCGCCGCCGCCAGCACGACGACGCGGTAGAGCGGATAGGTGAGGAAGACCGAGGCGCCGTTGGAGCGCACCGCGGTGATGACGGGCAAGGTCAAGGCACCGTCAAGCCATTCCGGCGTGGTGATCTGGTACGTGCCGCCGGCCCACACCGCGAGCATCAAATCGGCGGCGACGATCGAAATGCCGATCGAGACCAGCGTCTGGCGCAGATCGTCGCCTTCGAGGCGACGGAAGACGAAGACCTGCATGACGACGCCGACAATGGCCAATACGGCGAAACCGGCGGCCACGCCGAGCAGCCAGTAGCCGGTGCGGTTGGTAACCTCGTAGCCGATGTAAGCGCCGAGCAGATAGAGCGAGCCATGCGCGAGATTGACGTTGCGCATCAGGCCGAAGATCAGCGTAAAGCCGCTGGCGACGAGGAAATAGAGACCGGCCAGCGTGATGCCGTTGAGGATGGCGCTGACGAAAGCCTTCTTCGAGATCAGGATCGCATTCAGCCAATCCGGCCAGACGGCAAAGACCAGCCACGCGACGATCGCCGCGGCAAGCAGGCCGACGAGGCCCCAGGCCTGCTTGCGCGTCATGCCGCCGCTTGAGAGCGACGACGAAGTTGGCTGGTCGAGCAGGCTCATGCAGTCAGCCGCCGGCGCTGCTCGTTCATGCGCGGCGCCTTGTGGAACTTGCCATCCTTCATGATGGCGAGGATGCGGTTCTTGTCCTGCAGGATGCGCACATCCGAGATCGGGTCGCCATCGACCAGCAGGATGTCGGCGAGATAGCCTTCCTTGATCAGGCCGAGCTCGTCGCCCATGTTCATGATCTGACCGCCATATTTGGTGCCGGCCTGGATCGCCTCCATCGGCGAGAAGCCCAGCATCTCGACGAAGGTCTGGATGTCCTTGGCGTTGGTGCCCTGCGGCGTCCAGGCAAAGCCGTAGTCGCCGCCGATGCAGACGCGGATGCCGCGCCGGTGCATCTTCTTCATCGTCTCGACGCACATTTCGAGTTCGCGCTCATATTCGAGCGACAGCGGCGAGCCGGGCTTGATGCCCCATTGCTCGGCATGGCGCGCGGTGTTGATCAGCCAGGCGATGCCGGGCGCGACGAAGTGCTTGTCCTTGACCGCCTCGAGCATGTCGAGCGCTTCCTCGTCGGCGAAGGACGCGTGGTAGATGTTCTGGATGCCGTGGCGGACGCATTGCTTGACCGAGCCGGAGGAACGCGCATGCGCCGACAGCACCTTGTTGCGGCAGCGCGCCTCGGAAGCGGCCATGGCAACCTCTTCCTCCGACATCGGCGTCTCCTCGGCGCCCATGCCAGTGATGCTCTCGCCCGACAGGTTGAGTTTTATCGAATCGACGCCGTATTTGATCAGCTGGCGCACGGTGCGGCGGATTTCCTCCGGGCCGGAGACGACGAGGCCGAGATTGAGGCCTTCATGCGGAATATGCGACGGCGCGGAATCGCCGAGGCCGCCGACCGTGGTGATCTCCGGACCCGCCGCGAGATAGCGCGGTCCGGGGAAGCGGCCCTGGTTGATGAATTTCTTGGCCACGACATCGAGGCGCGGCTTGGCGGCGGCCGCACCCCGGCCGGCGGTGAAGCCGGCATCGAGCACCAGCTTGGCCATCTCCATGGTGACCAGCATGTGCTCCTCGACCTCCATCATCTGGATGGGATCGATGCCAGGTGCGTTGTTCCAGGACAGATGCAGATGCGCGTCGATCATGCCAGGCATCAGCGTCGCGCCCATGCCGTCGATCACCGTAGCCCCACCTCCATAGGATGAAGATGAAGGCGCGCCGAAGCGCGATGAGCCCTTGGTGATCTGCTTGATACGGTTGCCCTGCACCAGCACTTCGCCGGTGTAGGGATATTCACCTGTCGCGTCGAGCACGCGCACATTGGTGAAGAGCGTGCTGCCCGAGCCGTTTGCATTCCAGCTGTCGTCTGCCATAACAAGCCTCCCAACTTGCCGAGCGCGTAGTTCTACGCCCGATCAGAAATCCTCACCTATCAACCCGTCTCAAAAAATCGGCGAGCTTCGAGCTGCTTTCGCGCGGGCTTTCCACCGTGGCCCAGTGCCCGCACCGATCAAGCGAGGAGAATATGGCCCCCTTGATCTTGTCGGCAAGCGCCTGCCCGACCCCGGGTGGATTGACGGTATCGGCGTCGCCGGTGACGAGCAGCGTCGGCGCCGAAATCCTTCTCGCATCGACAGCGGTTGCCTTGGCCAACGCCTCGCAGGTGCGGGCATAGGATTCCGGATCCTGACGGGTGATCGATTCCCGCACGAAGGCGACGGCAGCCGGCGAGGTTTCCCTGGTATGCGCCGAAATGGCATTGGCGACGATCTGGTCGGCGACGTCGGCGATGCCGCCCGAGCGCGCCAACCGGGCCCGGTTGGCGAGCCCTTGCCTGGTCGCCTCGGCCGGTTCCGCCAGGGCGCCGAACAGTGCCAGAGAGGCGACCAGTGAAGGCTGCGCTGCTGCAATCTGCTGGCAAACGATGGTGCCCATCGAATGTCCGACGAAATGCGCTGATGTGACCCCCATGCCGGCCATCGCGCGAATGACGGCCTCGCTCATGCCTTCAATGGTCAGCGGTTCGATCGGGCGCGGCGAACGGCCGGAACCCGGCAGGTCGAGCCGGATGACGCGATAGCCGGAAAGTGCCGCCATCTGCGGCTGGAACATGTTGGACGTGCCGCCGAGACCATGGATCATCACCACGGCAGTGCCTTCGCCCACGACTTCCGCAACGACCTGGCCAACCGTCACCGTCGTCATTGCACATGCTCCGCAAAGCGGTTTTCCAGCGTGCCGATGCCGTCGATCTCGATGCGCACGACGTCGCCAGCCTTGAGGTATCTCGGCGGATCGAAGCCAATGCCGACACCGACCGGCGTGCCGGTGGCAATGATGTCGCCGGGCCTCAGCGTGATGCCTTGCGACAGCGTGGCGATGATGGTCGGGATATCGAAGATCAGCAGCGAAATCCGGGAATCCTGGCGCAGGTCCTCGTTGACGAAACAGCGGATACCGGCGGTGGCCAGATCAAGCTCGTCCCTGGTCACCGCCCATGGCCCCATCGGGCAGAACGTGTCCTGCGATTTGCCGATCAGCCACTGGCTGTACTTGCCTTGCAGGTCGCGCGCGGTGACGTCGTTGACGATGGTGTAGCCCCAGACATGGTCGAGCGCGTCTTCCCTGGAGATGCCGCGCCCGCCCTTGCCGATGATGACGGCCAGCTCCGCCTCGTAGTCGATGGCCGTCGAAACGGAGGCATCGATCAGCACGCTGGCATGGTTGGCGACGACCGATTCAGGCACTTTGGAAAAGATGATCGGGTGTTTCGGGATCGCGCCCGCACCGGCGCTGGAATCGAAGCCGCTGCGGGCGAACTCATGCGCATGCTCGTGATAATTCTTGCCGACGCAGAAGATGTTGCGGCGCGGCTGCGGGATTGGCGCCTCGATCTCGACCTGCGCCAACGGGATCGGCGACAGGGTGCGAGGGATGCCGGCGCCATTGCGCTCGATCAAGGCCAGGATACCGGACCTGGCCTGGTCGACGGAAAAATCGAAAGGCGCGATGGTCTCAGCATCGAGGTCGACAAGACCGACGCGACGTTCGCCGGCGATCGAAAAAGTTGCGACCCGCATTCCCATCCTCCCTGAACCAATACTGAGCCAATTCTTCGCTCTTTTGTTACACGCTAGCGCCGATTGGTTTAGGCCGCAAGTGGAATCTGGACTGGTCACACCAAAAAGGAATGAGGCTGTTGCGGCCGGCTCCGCTGGGATAGCGGCGACGCGGCACGGTGGACGACAGCGCCGGAAGCTGCTAACGATGGTTCAATATTGGATCAGATAAAGGTGGCCAGACATGCCAAAGCTCGTCGCCAACGATATCGCCACGGCGCTGAAGAAACGGATCTCTTCCGGCGAATGGATCGAGAATGGCCGCATGCCGCCGGAGCGCGACCTGGCGAGCGAATTCGGCGTCGCGCGCAACACGGTGCGGCGCGCGGTGTCCTTCCTCGAGGATGACGGCACGGTGGTGCGGCATGTCGGGCGCGGTACGTTCCTGACCACCACCAACCCGGCGTCGATGGCGGCGGTTGTCGGCCGGATGGAAGGCACCAGCCCCGCCGACATGATGGAGATCCGGCAATTGCTGGAACCGGCGGCGGCGGCGTTCGCCGCCACCAATGCCAGCGCCATGGAACTCAACGCGGTGCGCGAGGCGCACAAGATCGCTTCGGAATCGCAGGACATGCCGACCTTCGAGCACTGGGACGCGGAGTTTCACCACCGCATCTTCGCGTGCTCGCGCAACGACTTCCTCAAGGAGATCCACAATCTGATGCGCATCCTGCGCAATCAGGCGCCGTGGTTCGAAATGAAGAAGCGTTCCTTTTCGGAGGAACGCCGCAGCATCTATTGCAGCGAGCACCAGACCGTTCTCGATGCGCTGCTGCGCCGTGATCCCGAGAGCGCCAGCCAGGCCATGCTGGCGCATCTGCGGACCGTCGAGCGCAATCTGCTCGGACGGTAGCAACCGGAATGGGAGGCGCGGCAGCAGGGCGGTTGTCCCAGGAAGAACGCATAGCGTTCTCACTTGGGAATGCGCCGAACAAACAGCCCTCAATAGGGAAGGCCGACATAGTTCTCGGCAAGCGCCGTCGACGCCGCCCGCGAGTGGACGAGATAGTCGAGCTCGGCCTCCTGGATGCGCTGGCCGAAGTCGCCGGTGTCGGGAAAACGATGCAGGATGGTCGTCATCCACCAGGAAAAGCGCACCGCCTTCCAGACCCGCGCCAGTGCCTTTTGCGAATAGGCGTCAATTCCTGCGTTTGATTTCTCGGCATAGAAGTCTCGCAGTCCGGCAAAGAGATAGCGCACGTCGCTGGCGGCGAGGTTGAGGCCCTTGGCTCCGGTCGGCGGCACGATGTGGGCGGCATCGCCGACCAGGAACAGCCGGCCGAAACGCATTGGCTCCGCAACGAAGGAACGCAGCGGCGCGATCGACTTCTCGAAGGATGGCCCGGTGACGACGCTCGCCGCCGTCCGTTCCGGCAAACGGCGGCGCAACTCGTCCCAGAAGCGCTCGTCGGACCACGCCCCGACGCGGTCGCCCTCGGGGCACTGCACATAGTAGCGGCTGCGGTGCGTCGAGCGCATCGAACACAGTGCAAAACCCCGCTCGTGATTGGCGTAGACCAGTTCATGATCGGCCGGCGGCACTTCGGCCAGCACGCCGAGCCAGCCGAACGGATAGTGCCGCTCGAAGATTTTCAGCGCGCTTTCAGGCACCGATTTGCGGCTGACGCCGTGATAGCCATCGCAGCCGGCAATGAAGTCGCAATCGATGCGATGGCTTACGCCGTCCCTGTCATAAGTGACGAAAGGTGCGGCGCCATCGAAATCCTGCAACGCGACGTCAGCGGCCTCATAGACGGTGACGAGCCCGGCCGCCTCGCGCTTGTCCATCAGATCATGCGTCACTTCGGTCTGACCATAGACCGTGACATGCTTGCCGCCGGTCAGCGCCGAAAGGTCGATGCGGTGCAGGCGCCCGTCGAAAGCCAGCGAAATGCCTGAGTGCGGCAGGCCTTCGGTATGCAGTCTTGCAGCAGCACCAGCCTGTTCCAGCAGTTCGACCGTGCCCTGTTCGAGCACGCCGGCGCGCACGCGGCCAAGCACATGCTCACGACTGGATCGCTCAAGGATGACCGTCTCAACGCCGATGCCGGCCAGAAGCTGGCCAAGCAGCAGGCCGGAGGGTCCCGAGCCGACGATGACGACTTGTGTACGCATCAGTGCCCCAGGTTTTCGATCTGCGCGGCCAGTTCGGCGGCCAGCCGCAATGACGCGGCGGTGGCGACGACCATCTGCGGCAGCAGCAGCCATTCCAGCGTCCAGGCCGCGCCCGAGCGCTCCTGCTCATGCACCAGCGCCTGATGCATGCCGGAAAGCTGCGTGGCGTTGAAGCGGGCGAGCGCCACCAGCGCTTCGGCCTTCACCGGGTTCTGCTTGTGCGGCATGGCCGACGAGCCGCCACCGCCCGATAGCGCGATTTCGGTGCCCCTTTGCGCCATCAGCGCAATGTCCTGGCCGAACTTGCCGAGGCTGCCGGTCACCAGCGACAGCCAGCCGGCAAAATCCGCAAGGGTGTCGCGCTGGCACTGCCATTGCGGCGCATCGGCAAGGCCGAGTTTTGCGGCAAGTGCGGCACGCACGGCCGGCCCCTTGCCGCCAAGCTTTTCCAGCGTGCCGGCGGCACCACCGAACTGAACCACAAGCAGACGTGCGGACTGGTCCGACAATCTTTGCTGATGACGCAGCAGCGGCGCCAGCCATGTGGCTACGCGATCCAGCGCTCGAATAGGGATCGCCGGCCGCATCCGCGTCATTCCGGTCAGCGCTCTGCCCCCGAAACGCTCATCGAGCGCCGAAAGGCGCACGATGTTTTCGGTCAGCAGCAGACTGAGGTGCTCGACGACGGATTTCAGCCGGAGCACAAGGCCGGTGTCGAGGACGTCCTGGCTAGTGGCGCCGAAATGCGCCTTGTCGCCATGCGGTTCGCCGACCGTCATTCTGAGCTGGCGCACAAGTTCCGGAACCATGACGCCGTCCCTGGCGACGCCGGCCCGCAACAGGGACGTGTCGGGCCGGAACGAGGCCAGCGCCGCCACGATCGCGGCCGACGCATCCCTGGTGATGATCCCGTTCTCCGCCTCCACTTCGGCCAACGCGCTCTCGAATGCCAGCGCCGCCTCGATTTCTGCTTCAACGGAAAAATGCCTCGATGCCTCCTCGTCCCCGAGAAGGGCGGAGAGCAACGGATGGTCGAAAGGCGATACGGTCATGTCCTGCTTCTCCTGACCATCAGCTGTCGAAGAAGACCGTTTCCTTCTCCCCCTGGAGATGGATGTCGAAGATGTAGGCGTCACCCTTGCGCTCGGCGATCAGCGTCGGCACGCGGATGCGGTGCTCGATGCGCGCCAGGATCGGATCCTGCGCATTGGCCTTTTCCTCATCGGAAAAATAGAGCCTCGTGTGCAGGCCGAGATTGATGCCGCGCGCGACGATCCAGAGCGTGATGTGTGGCGCCATCAGGCGGCCATCGCCGAACGGCACGCGTCCCGGCTTGATCGTCTCGAAGGCGCACAGACCGGTGTCCATGTCGGTCGGACAACGGCCCCAGCCCAGGAAATTCGGATCCGCGGCACCGCGCAATTCGGCCGGCGAATTGTAGAGCCCGTCGGCGTCCGCCTGCCAGATCTCGATCAGCGCGTCCTTGAGCGGCGTGCCGGTGCCATCGAGCACGCGGATGCGCAAACCGATGCGCTCGCCCCTGGTCTTGTCGTTGGCCATGGTCGCACCGAGGTCGGTCGGATAGACGCCGCCGATGCCGCAGAAATTGGGCGTCAGTCCGATGTGGACGTAAGGTCCCGCGGTCTGCGAAGGGCTTTCCCTGAGCCGGTCGAGCGACTGGGCCATCAATTGCCCTCCAGCCGGTTTTCGAACAGCGAGGAACGCCGCCCGCGCAGCACGATGTCGAACTTGTAGGCGCGCGCGTCGAAGGGGACCGTCGCCTGCATGTCGAGCGCGGCGATCAGCGTCTCGATGGCGGCCTTGTCGGGGATGCCGCGCGCGATCGGGCAGCGCCAGATCAGCGGGTCGCCTTCGAAATACATCTGTGTGATCAGCCGCTGCGCGAAGCCGTGGCCGAAGATCGAGAAATGGATGTGCGAGGGCCGCCAGTCGTTCGGCCCGTTCGGCCAGGGATAGGGGCCGGGCTTGACGGTGCGAAAGGCGTAGCCGCCATCATCGCCAGATATGGTGCGGCCGCAACCGCCGAAATTCGGGTCGAGCGGGGCCAGATAGCCGTCTTTCTTGTGGCGATAGCGGCCGCCGGCATTGGCCTGCCAGAATTCCAGCAACGCACCGGCCACGCCGACGCCGCGCTCGTCGAGCACCCGCCCATAGACGATGATGCGCTCACCGATCGCGCTCTCGCCGGGCCTGGCGAAATTGTGGATCAGGTCGGCGTCGAGTTCGCCCAGCACGGCGTGACCGAATACAGGACCCGATAGTTCCGACAGCGTGTTGTCGAAGGCAAGCAGCGCCTTCTGCGGCGAGCGCAACACCGAAGTCTTGTAGTTGGGCGTCAGCGGCGGCGGATGCCATGTCCGGTCGCGCTGGAAAAAGGCGCCGGTCTCGGGCCTCCGGTTCGATCCGGATTCAACGGGCATTGTTGGCTCCGTCCATTTCCGAAAACACGTCCTTGGCGATCTTGAAGGCCCGGTTGGCGGCCGGCACGCCGGCATAGATGGCGACATGCAGGAACGCTTCGCAGATATCCTCGCGCGTGGCGCCGGTGTTGGCGGTGGCACGCACGTGCATGGCGACTTCCTCATCATGGCCGAGCGCGGCCAGCAGCGCCAGCGTGACGATCGAGCGTTCGCGCTTGCTGAAGCCCGGCCGCGCCCACACCGTTCCCCAGGCCGCCTCGGTGATCAACTCCTGGAAAGGCTGGTCGAAATCGGTGGCGGCGATCTCCGCGCGGTCGACATGCCGATCGCCGAGCACGGAGCGGCGCACCGCAAGACCGGTGCGATATCTGGCGGCGTTGCCGGGGGCTTCATCCATGAGTTTCCGCTCCAGGGGCAAGCGATGCGATAAAACCGCGGATCAGCGCGGTGAGCGCCTCGGGTTGCTCGACACAAGGAATATGCCCAGCATCGCGAATGATCTCGAAGCGCGAGCCGGGGATCAAAGCGGCCAGCGAGCGAACAAGGTCGGGGGGCGTCGAGCCATCCTGGTCGCCGGCGATGCAAAGCGTCGGCACCGCGATGCGGCGCGCGGCGTCAGTGAAATCCGCATCACGAACCGCCTTGCAGGTCCCCACGTAACCGGCCAGTGTCTGCCGGGTCATCATGTTCCAATAGCCATCCAGCTCGGCCCCCCGTGTCGTGTGGAAAGTGGGGGTGAACCAGACTTTGAGCACGCCCTCGGCAATGGCCTGGATGCCCTTGCTTTCGACCGTCGCGATGCGTGTGTTCCAGCTCTCCGCCGTGCCGATCTTGTGCGCCGTGTCGCACAGGATCATGGCCTCGACGATCTCGGGGCGCCTGGCATAGAGCCCTTGCGCGACCATGCCGCCGACCGACAGGCCGCACAGCACGACCTTCTCTAGCCCGAAGTGATCGATGAGCGCCGAGAGGTCATCGACATGATCGTCGATCGAGCCGATATCACCGATGTCGGACAGCCCGTGGCCGCGCTTGTCATAGACCAGCAAGGGCATTTCCCCATCAAGCGCCGAGACGACATCGTCCCAGATCCGGAAGTCGGTGCCGAGCGAATTGATGAACACAATCGGAGGCGCCTTGCCGCTTGCCTCGACATATCGATGGTGCAGCGTGATGCCGCCGATGGTGACGAATGGCACGATTTCGATCCTCCATCCCTACATTGCACGAGGCATTTGGTTCGGTAAAATGATATTTTACGCCGTTTCATTAACTCAGGGGTTATCAAACCATGTCCGAAAACCGCATCCGGTTTCGTCATCTGCAGGCGTTCCTGGAGGTCGCGCGACAGGGAAGCGTGGCCCGTGCCGCCGATTTCCTGCATGTCAGCGCGCCGGCGGTGACCAAAACCCTGCGCGAGTTGGAAGACGCGCTCGGTGTCGCCGTTGTCGAGCGTGACGGGCGCGGCATCCGGGTCACCAGGCTTGGCGAGATCTTCCTTGGCCATGCCGGCACAGCGATCACGGCGTTGAAGCGCGGTGTCGATTCCGTTCGCCAGGACGGCGCCATCAATCGTCACCCGATCCGCATCGGCGCGCTGCCGACAGTGTCGGCGAAGGTCATGCCGCAAGCGATGAGCCTGTTCCTCGGGGAAGAAACCGGCGCCGCGATCAAGATCGTCACCGGCGAGAACGCCGTGCTGCTGGAACAACTGCGCACCGGCGCGCTCGACCTCGTCGTCGGACGGCTGGCCGCACCCGAGAACATGACCGGCTTCTTCTTCGAGCACCTCTACTCCGAGCCGGTGCTGTTCGTGGTGCGGGCCGGACATCCGCTGCTCGAGCCAGGGGCGGACATCTTCGCCCGCCTCGACGAATTCCCGGTGCTGATGCCGACGCGGGAATCCGTCATCCGTCCCTTCGTCGATCGCCTGTTCATCACCAACGGCATGACCGCACCGGCCACCGAGATCGAAACCGTCTCGGATTCCTTCGGCCGCTCCTTCATGCGCCAGAGCAATGCGGTGTGGATCATTTCGGCCGGCGTGGTGGCCAATGAGATCGCCAGCGGCGCCTTCGTCGCCTTGCCGGTAAACACCGAGGAGACCAGGGGGCCCGTCGGCCTGACGATGCGCACGGATACTCCCCCCTCGCCCGCCTTCATCATCCTGCTGCAGACCATTCGCGAAGCGGCAGGGCAAGGCAACTGAGGCGCTGGACCGTTCAAACAAGCCCGCCAGCCGGCTGGGGTTCTGATCGGGCGGAGACCAGTCGAGGCCGGCGTCGCGCTCAGGGCAAGCCTGTCGGGTCGAGATCGAAGACTCGTCCTCGATTTAGGATGTTCTTCGGGTCGAGCGCCGTCTTCAGCCGCCTCATCGTGGCGATTTCGGCATCGCTGCGCACCAGATGCAGCCACTGCTTCTTGTCGAGGCCGATGCCGTGCTCGGCCGAAACGCCGCCGCCTGCCGCCGCCACGCCGCGATAGACAATGCCGTACGCGGCCGCCGGATCCGCGGTCATGACCTGATAGTGAAGATTGCCGTCGCCGAGATGGCCGAAGACATAGATGTCGGCGCCGTGGTCGACGGCATGGATGGCGGCGTCCGCTTCCCGCAGGAACGTGCCCATGCGCGCCAGCGGAATGCTGATATCGACGCCGATCAGGCCTTTTATCGAAAACAGGACGCGATTGGCGTCCTCGCGCACGTCCCAGAGCGCCCGGAATTCGCGCGGCGACTGCGAGACGACGACATCGTCGATCACGCCGTCCTCGACCGCCTGCATCAGCACCGCGGCGAAGCGCTCGCCGTCGCGCTCGGGCTCGCTGCCCTGGATCTCGGCCAGCACATAGACAGGAGAACCCGCCGGCAGCGGCGCCGGCATCGCCATGCTGGCGACCATGACATCATAGAGCGGCGCGAAATTCACCTCGTAGGCGGACAGCAGCGGACCGAGCTTTTGCCTGAGCAGCCCAAGCAAGGCGATCGCGGCATCGAGCGAAGGGAGCGCGCAGAAGGCATTGATCTCGGACGCAGGTTTCGGGTGCAATCTGAGCGCGGCGCGGGTGACGACGCCGAGCGTCCCTTCCGAGCCGATGAAGAGCTGGCCGAGGTCGTAGCCGGAATTGTCCTTGGGCAGGCCTTTCAGCGAGGTGAGCACGCTGCCATCGGCAAGCACGGCCTCCAGCCCCAGCACCTGCGCCCGGTACATGCCATAGCGCAGCACGCGGATGCCGCCCGCATTGGTGGCGATGTTGCCGCCGATCGTGGCCGAACCGCGCGCGCCTATATCGACGCCGAACATCAGCCCCGCGCCGTCGGCCGCCTCTTGCACCGCCTGCAGCGTCGCGCCCGCTTCGGCAACGATGCTGGCGGCCTGCCGGTCCGGAGCGGCAAGGCCGGTCATGCGCTCCAGTGACAGCACGACCTCGCCCGGCTGCACGCGTGTGCCGCCGGCCAGCCCGGTGCGTCCACCCTGGATCACAACCGGCTGGGAGAGCTCGTTGCACATGGCGAGAGCTGCCGCGACAGCCTCGGTGTCGCGCGGGCGCAGCACCAGCTCGGGCAGCATGCCGAGCTTGCCGTCGGGATCGTCGCGATAGCGCTGGTCGACATCGGAGCCGGCGAGGATGCCGCCCGCGCCCAGCCGAGCGCCAAGAGCGGACAGAAGTCGTTCCGTTTCAGGCGCCATCGGGCCTAGCTGCCTGCGTGGCGAAGCGCGTCGTCTGCATCCCTCGACCGGATGGCCCGATGAGTATCCTTGTCCAGCACGCTCGCCATCCTTCAATTGCAGCCCGCCGATCCTATTCGCGATCGTGTGCCGTGCAAGCGATATCGGCCTGCCCCAGGCGGTGCCGGCATCGATCACAATAAGACGCGATCGATGCCGGAGCACTGTGTCAGCTTACTGAAGCTTGGCCTGCAGGGCGTTGACGTCGTCAGTGGTTATCTCGCCATCGGTGGTCACCTTGCCGTCGACGATTTTCCACAGCCGGAACGGGCCGGTGATGTCGCCATATTTGTCGAAGGCGACCGGACCGATGACGCCTTCATAGCGGATCGGCTTGCCGTCCTTGATCAGGCCGAGCGCCTTGGCGAACTCGTCCTTGCCGGCGAAGATGGGCGTGCCGGCCGGGTCGACCGCCTTGTACATCGCGTCCTTGATCTTGGCCGGATCCTCGGAGCCGGCAATGGCGATGGCGAGACCGACGATGGCACCCGCGTCATAGGAACGGTCGGCCGCCGGGTTCGACGGTTCGATGCCTGAGAACTCCTTGTAGTTCTTCATGAAGTAGTCGGTCGAGGCGGTCGGGCTGGTGCCCGACGAGGTGCCGTAGGCCTCCTTCAGATAATCGGCGCCGACGGATTCTATGAAGTCCGGGCTGTTCATGCCGTCATTGAGCAGGAATTTCTGAACGCCGCCCTGCGAAATCCAGGTGCGGGCAACCGTGGCGCCATCGACCGGCGTGCTGACGAGATAGAGGCCGTCCGGCTCACCGGCCATCGCCGCCGTGACTTCTGAGGCATAGCTCGACTGCTTCTCGTTGTAGGGCGTGTCGGAGACGATGGTGCCGCCGAGCGCTTTGTAGGCACGGGAGAATTCGGCCACCATGTTGACGCCGAAGTCGTTGTTGACGTGGATGATCGACAGCTTCTTGAAGCCCTTGTCGATGGCGTATTTGGCGGCGGCGACGCCTTGCAGCGCATCCGAAGTGATGGTGCGGAAGAAGATGCCGTTGGTCTTGCCGTCGCGGCCAAGCGCCGTCAGCGTCGGCGAGGACGAAGCCGGCGAGACCTGGACGATCTTGGCCGGCGCAGTGACCGAGGTCAGGATCGGGATCGACACCGAAGAGATGATACCACCGATGATGACCGGCACCTTCTTGACCTGAACCAGCTGTGTGGCGGCATCGACCGCGATATTGCCCTGGCTCTGGCTGTCGCGCGTGTCGGTCGCCAGATCGCAGCCGCGCACGCCGCCGGCAGCGTTGATGTCGCGGAAGGCCATCTCGACCGACTTGGCCCCAGCCTGGCCGTATTCGCCGGCCGGGCCGGTCAGTTCCATGACGAGGCCGACAGTGATCTTGCAATCCGCGGCCTGCGCCGCACCGGCCATCGTGACGAGGGCAAGTGCCGTGGTGAGTTGGAGTATCGTGTTTCTCATTGTTGTTCCCCTTGAGTTACTTGTTGAGTTACTTGGCTGTATTTGATCTCTGGAGCCTGTTCAGCTTTCCGGCACCTGCAGCCAGGTTTCATGCAGATGTCGCCATTCGACACCGTTGGGCGCCGATGAACTGGTGGTGAAGACGGCACTCGACTGGCGGCGGCTGTGCTTGCCCGCGCGCAGCTGCGCCTCGACGTAGAAGACGACGATCGTGTCCGCGTCATGCCAGCCGGGCCGGATGTCCTCGATCGAGATGGCAAAGCCGTCGTCGCAAATGGCGCGGCTGGAGCGGACATGATCGACGACCGCGGCGCGATCGAGGACATGGCCATCCGGCGTGATCATGCTGAGGCCGTCGCCCATGGCGCGTTCGAAGCGGGCGAAGTCCACCGTGTCGGCGCGCGCGGCGACGAACCAGTCGACGAAGAAGCGATGCAAATCGATCACCTCGGCGCTGGCCCTGGAAAACAGCGTCTGGTTGATCGTGCTCATGCCCGGCCTGCATTGAGATTGTAGTGCATGATCGAGCCGTGGCGACCATGGCGGTCGCGCTCCAGCGTGTAGACATCGCCCTCGACGCCAGGGCTTTGCGCGATGATGGCAGCAATCCGTGCCCGATCCTCGGCGTCAAGCGCGACATCCATGATTTTGGCATTGGCCAGCGCATGCGCCTGGTTGCGGGCTCCGACGATCACGGCCGCCACTTGCGGCTGCTGCAGCACCCAGGCGCTGGCGATGGTGGCAATGTCGACGCCGTGGCGGTCGCCGACGGCTTTCAGTGCCGCAAGCAGCTGCTGAAACAGGTCCCAGCCGCCAAAGTCGTCGATGATCAGCTTGTATTTGACCAGGGATCGGTTTTCGAGCGGGGTGGCTGGCTCGGCGGCGCCAAGCCATTTATCGCTGAGGAAGCCACCGGCCACCGAACCATAGCAGAGGAAGCTGACGCCGTTCTTCGCGGCGAGGTCAGCAAGGCTGTTAGCAGGCCGCTGGTCGAGGACCGAATATTGCAGTTGCTGGCTGACCAGCGGGATGCCGGCGGCGAGGATTTCGGCCAGCCGCGGCGTATCGAAATTGGTGGTGCCGAGATTGCGCACCTTGCCTTCGCGCCGGAGCTCGTCGAGCCAGCCCATCGCCTCGACATAGCGAGGCTGGCCATAGTCCCACCAGTGGAACTGAACGAGATCGAGCCGTTCGGTCTTCAGCCGCCGCAGCGACTGGTCGACGATGCCCCTGATGTAGTCGCGGCTGATGCCGGCCAGCCGCTCGAGGTCGGGCACGAGCTTGGTGTGCACCTTCATTCTCGCAGCAACGTCCAGGCCGCGCTCGCTGGCCAGCCGCAGGCGCGCGGCGCCGACCAACTCCTCGACGCCGGTGTAGATGTCGGCGCAATCATAGGTCCAGATGCCGGCATCGAAGGTGGCGATCAGGTCGGCAATTGCTTGGCTGCGGTCGATGGCGCCGTGCCCGCCGGCCAACTGCCAGCCGCCGCGGATGACGCGCGAGATCGTGTAGCCGGGCCCGAGTTCGAAGGTCTTGGCGGTCATGTCGGGTCATTCTCCTTCGGCAGCGGCACGGCCGTGGTTGCGGCATGGCTGAACCGCCGCTTGGCCAGCCTGACGATCCGCAGCCGGCTGGCGCAATTGGGATCGGGACAGGCGATTTCGGCATCCGATGTCATCCAGTCATTCCGGTCGGTCGGGCGCTGCTTTGCCGCGAGAAACGGCAACACGGACGCAAGCGAATAGATCGAAAAACTCTGCCCTGCCGGCATGGACAACATCTCGCCCTTGAGCTCGAAATAGTCGCCGGCCTTGGCGCCGCAATAGATCGGTTTGCCCTCGGGGACGACCGCTTCGACGCGAAGATCGAAGAGCTCGAAACTGTCGTCGGCCATGTCAGGCCTCCACCAGGCTGAAGGTGATATCGCAGGCGCCATTGCGCCGTATGACGCCACAGGCGGCGGCGAACTGATCGCGCTCCTCGGCTCGTACCTGCGCCACCACACTGCCGGCGAGCCAGCCGATCGGGAACAGCAGGCGCGCCCCGGGACCGTAGTAGAGACCGATGTCGAAGATCGCATTGGGATTGCCGCCCCACATGCGTGGCGGCACGTAGGAAAGCACGATGTCGCCCGGCTGTGGCGTCAGCGTCGCGTTCTCGCCCGGCAAGGGTCTGGCGTAGGACTGGCCATCGAGATCGGCTGACGGAACCGGACAAGAAATCTCGGGTCCCGTCCACATGGCATGGATGCCGGGAACGACGCGTGGTGCAGCGAGATAGGCCATGAGAAAGGCAGCGTTTTCCGGCGCCCTTTCAGGCAGCAGTAGCGCCGTCACGGAAAGCTTCGAGCGTGGCTCGGTGATCCTGATGGAAGTCATGTCTGGTCTTTCCCGGCGGTTTGCAATTTGCTGCGCAGGAAGGTGAAGGGCCGGCTGATGTCGGCGACCAGAGACTCGCGCGCGGCCTGTGCATCCTGCGTGGCTAGCGCCGTGACGATGCGGCGGTGATACTGGGCGGTGTCGACCTCGCCGGCTTCCGAGAAGGCATAGATGGCGACACGGATGCATGGCCCCGATTGCAGCCACAGGCTCTCGATCATCGGGATCAGCACCGCCGAGCCGCAGCAGCGATAGATCTCGAAATGAAAACTCTGGTTGAGCGTCACCTCGCGATCGACATCCTTCTTGTGTTTCAGCGCCCGCATCTCGTCCCATTCGGCTAGGATGGTCTCGATGGCGGCGATCTGGCGCGGACCCATGCGGGCGGCGGCGAGCGCGATCGCCTCGCCCTCGATCAGGATGCGGGCCCGCAACAGATCATCGATGCGCTCCAGCGTGATCGGCGGCACGCGCACCGAACGGTTGGGCAATGCCTCCAGCGCCTTTTCCGTGATCAGCCTCCCGAGCGCCTCGCGCACCGGCATGGTCGAGGTGACCAGCGCATCGGCCAGCCCACGTATGGTCAGCACCTGGCTCGGCTCGAACAGGCCACCGATCAGGGCGCGACGCAGTTCCGAATAGACGCGATCCTGGACGGTTTCGCGGCCGACCGGCGCAAGCTGGGCAGCGATCGCCTCGTTGTTCTTTTCAATGGCAGCCTTTTGCATGGAATTCCGATCTCGGCCGGTTTTCGGCTTGCGGACGAAATTAAAGCCGAATAGCGTGATCAACGCAAGTGTGATCACAAATCAATAATCAGGAGACGGCAAAGATCGTCTTCGGCCAGAGGGTTCGATGAGCGAGGCAGCGGAACGGCAAGGGCACCGTGCGCCGGTTCTGATGGCAAAGAATGTCGTCAGGCGGTTCGGCGGCCTCGTTGCCGTCAACGATGTCTCGTTTGATGTCAGATCGGGAGAAATCCTCGGCCTGATCGGACCGAATGGCGCCGGCAAGACGACGATGTTCGATCTGCTCGCCGGCAGCCTATTGCCGACCAGCGGCGAGATCCTGCTCAACGGCGCCAGCGTCTCGGGCGAAGCCGCTCATCTGCGTATCGGCCGTGGCCTTGGCCGCACCTTCCAGATCCCGCGCCCACTGCCCAATCTGACGCTGATCGAAAACATCATGCTGGCGGCACAGGGCCAGGCCGGCGAGAAGCTGCTCGCCAATTTCGTCACGCCATGGCGGGTGGCGGCGCAGGAAAGAGCTGCCAGGACCAAAGCGCTCGAACTTCTGGAACTCGTCACCCTCACCCACCTCGCGCGGGAGCCGGCGCGCGTGCTTTCCGGCGGCCAGCGCAAGTTGCTCGAACTTGCCCGGGTCATGATGGCCGACCCGGCGATCATCCTGCTCGACGAACCGGCGGCCGGCGTCAATGCGACATTGCTCGAAGTCATCATCGATCGCATCCGCGACATCAACAGGCGCGGCATCACCTTCCTCTTGATCGAACACAACATCGACATGGTGACGCGGCTTTGCCACCGCGTCCTGGTCATGGCGAGCGGCCAGTTGCTCAGCGAAGGCACGGCTGAAGAAGTCGCCCGCGACCCGCGCGTCATCGAGGCCTATCTCGGAGGCACGGCATGAGCGAAGCGGTCCTCGATGTCCGTAATCTCGAAGCCGGTTATGAACCAGGGGTGCCGATCGTGCGCGGCGCCTCGATCACCGTCGGCAAGGGCGAGATCGTTGTCGTGCTCGGCCCCAACGGCGCCGGCAAATCGAGCTTCATCAAGGCGATCGCCGGCCTCGTGCCGATCACCGGCGGCTCGGTTTTCCTCGACGGCAAGGACATCACCGCGGCACCCGCCCACACCATGGTTCGGCTTGGCCTGGCCTTCGTGCCGCAAACCGAAAATATCTTTCCGCTAATGTCGGTCGAGGACAATCTCAAGGTTGCCTGCGGCATCCTCGAACGGCGCGAAATCCCTGCCCGCATCGAGGAAATGTATGCAGCCTTTCCCGACCTCGTCCGCCAGCGCAGGACCGCCGCCGGCAACCTCTCGGGCGGGCAGCGGCAGATGCTCGCCGTCGCGCGGGCGCTGATCGTCCACCCCAAGGTGCTGGTGCTGGACGAGCCGTCGGCCGGCCTGTCGCCGAAATTCGTCTCGATGGTGTTCGAGATGCTGGCCGGCATCCGCAAATCCGGCGTCACCATCCTTTTGGTCGAGCAGAACGCCAAGGCAGCGCTTGCCATCGGCGACCGCGCCTATGTGCTGGTCGAAGGCAAGGACCGGCACGAGGGTGTCGCCTCGCAACTGTGGAACGATCCGGTGGTGGCCGAACTCTATCTCGGCCAACGTCCGCTCAAGTCCGGAGGAGGCGCGGCATGAGCCTGCAATTTGTCGTCGACGGATTGCTGACCGGTTCGATGATCGGCCTGGGCGCCATCGGCGTGACGCTGACCTATTCGATCCTGCGCTTCTCGAACTTCGCCCATGGCGACTTCATGGCCTGGGGCACCTATGCGACGCTGGCCGTGGTCAGCGCCATCGGCGTGATGTTCGGCAAGGTGGCGCCGATCGCGCCGCTGTCCTTTGGCTGGCCGCTGATCGTCGCGCTGATTGTCGGCATGGCATTCACCGCGCTGCTGGCGCTGCTGCTCGACAAGGTGCTGTTCGCACGGCTGCGCTCGCAAGGCCAGGCGATCATCGTGGTGATGGCAAGCTTCGGCGCCTCGATGGCGCTTAGAAGCTTGCTCGAATTCACCTTCACCTCGCGGCCGACCTATTTCAGCCGGGCGATCCAGATCGCCATGCCGGTCGGCTTCGGCATTCGCATCACGCCCGATCAGATCGCACTGCTGTTGCTGACCGCCGTGCTCGTGCTCGGCGTGCATCTGTTGATGACGCGCACGCAAACCGGCCGCGCCATGCAGGCGCTGAGCCAGAACGCAGCGCTTGCCCGCATCGTCGGCATCGACGTCGCCAGCGTCGTGCGCGTCACCTGGATCATCGGCGGGGCACTGGCCTGCGTCGCCGGCGTGATGATCGGCATTCTGGTGCAGATCCGCCCCTTCATGGGCTTCGACATGCTGCTGCCGATGTTTGCAGCCGCAATTCTCGGCGGCATAGGCAGCATCCCGGGCGCGGTGCTCGGCGGGCTGATCATCGGGCTCGCCGAAGCCGGCGCGGTGCAGCTGGTCGGCGCGGAATGGCGCGCCGCGGTCTCATTCGTCATCCTGATGGCGGTGCTGTTCGTACGGCCGATCGGCCTTTTCGGTGTGAGGGAACGCTGATGGACCTCGTCGGCTACGGCGCCTTCTTCCTGACCACCGCGCTGATCTTTTCGCTGATCACGCTGGGGCTCAACCTGCAATGGGGGCTGACCGGCCTGTTCAATGTCGGTCTCGCCGGCTTCGTCGCGATCGGCGCCTATACATCGGCACTGCTGACCACACCGGACGATGCCGCGCGGCTCGGTGGCTTCGGCCTGCCGATCCTCGTCGGCTGGGCGGGTGCCATGGTCGTCGGCGGCATTGCCGCGGCGCTGACCGGTATGGCCACGCTGCGCCTTCGATCGGACTATCTCGCCATCACCACATTCGGCGTCGCCGTGGTCGTGCAACTGGTCGCGCTCAATGCACAGAAGCTGACCGGCGGCCCGTTCGGCATCGGCTTCATCCCGCGTCCTTTCGGCAGCCTTGCCGAAACACCGCTGCTGTTCAACCTGTCCAACCTTGCCGTGGTCGCGGCAGTGACACTGATCGCCTATCTCGCCCTGGAGCACCTGTCGCGCAGCCCGTGGGGACGCGTGCTGAAGGCGCTGCGCGAGGACGAGCGAGCGGCGATATCGCTCGGCAAGAGCGCGCGCTTCTATCGTGTCCAGGCCTTTGCGGTCGGGGGCGCCATCATGGCGCTGGCCGGGGCGCTGCAGGCGCATTTCACCGGCTTCATCGCGCCGGACAACTATCTGCCGATCCTCACCTTCCAGGTCTGGGTAATGCTGATCGTCGGCGGCTCCGGCAGCAATCTCGGCGCGGTGATCGGCAGCATCCTGGTGTGGGGGATATGGGCTGGATCCGGCACGCTCACCAGTGTGCTGTTCCCGCCCGAGCAGCAGGCGCGCGCGGCCTCGCTGCAGATCGCCGCCATCGGCGTCATGCTCTGCGTGATCTTGCTGATCCGGCCGAACGGATTGCTCGGCGACAGGCCACGGCGGCTGCGCTTCGGCAAGCGAGCGAAAGCGGCCGCGGCCAAGAGCGGTTCAGGATCATGAACGCGGTGGCCCGGCAGGAGGCGCAAGGCGTTTCGCTCTGGCACGCCGTCAGCCGAAACCATCGCCAGCGGCCAGCGCTGCAAGGCGAGCTCGTTGTCGACCTCGCCATTGTCGGCGGCGGCTTTTCGGGTCTTTCAACCGCGCTGCACGCCGCCGGGAAAGGACTCTCGGTCGCCATTCTCGAAGCCGAATTCATCGCCTGGGGCGCGACCGGCAGGAATGCCGGCTTCGTCGTGCCGAACTTCGCCAAGATGGATCCGGAAAACATCCTTGCCCATCTCGGCCCCGAGCGAGGCAACAGACTGATCAATTTTGCCGCCGGCAGTGCCGATCTGGTGTTCGGCCTGATCAGGCAGCATGGCATCGACTGCGACGCCGTGCAGAGCGGCTGGATCCAGCCGGCGCATTCGACTGCGGCGCTGGAAAAGGTCAAGTCCCGCGCCGAACAATGGGCGCGGCGCGGCAGGCCCGCGGTTACCTTGGACCGTCAGGATGTCGAGGCGCTGACGGGCGTGCGCGGCTATCTCGGTGGCTGGATGGATCGTTCGGGTGGCGTGCTCAACCCTGTCGCCTATGCGCGCGGCCTGGCCGATGCGGCGCAGAAGTCCGGAGCGAGGATTTTCGAACGAACACCGGTCACCACGATCGATCGCGTGATCGATGGCTGGGCACTGAAAACGCCGTCGGGATCGGTGCGCGCCGGCAAGGTGCTGATCGCCACCAATGCCTATGGTGCGTCGCTCAATCCGCTGCTGCAGCGAACCTACTTTCCGCTGAAGGTTTTCCAGATCGCGACTGGGCCCCTGCCGCGCGAAATCCGCACATTTCTGCTGCCGGGAGGACAGGGCGTCGGCGACACCAGGCGCAATCTCTTCACCTTCCGCTTCGACGCCGACAACCGGCTGATCAGCGGCGGCATGCACATCTTGAGCGCCGGCGCCGACACGCGCGTGCCACAGACAATCTGGCGACGGCTCGCCAGGCATCTCGACCTGCCGGACCTGCCGCCGCTTGCCTATGGCTGGTTGGGAATGGCTGCCGTCGAACCGGATTTCCTGCCGCATCTCCTGGACCTTGGGCCGGGCCTGATCGCCGGCCGCGCCTGCAACGGGCGCGGCATTGCCATGACGACGGCGATGGGCAAGGTGCTGGCCGACTGGGCGGCCGGCGCCGACGCGCGTGACCTGCCGCTGCCGTTTGCGCTGCCGGCACCGATCCCGTTCCACGCCGTGCTGCGGCATGCGCCCAACATGCTGCTGGGCTGGAGCATGCTGCGCGACCGGATGGACGAGATGGGATAGGTCGTCGACCGTGCCTGGCCGCGCGGATCAGTCGGCCATGCGCAGATTTTCCGAGAGAACCGCGGCCGCCGCCGCGATGTCCTGTTCAAGCGCGGCCCTGACAGCAGGGCCATTGCGCTGCTCCAACGCGCCAACAATACTGCGATGGGCGTCGTTCGATTGGGGAATGTAACGGTCGGCCTGCATCAGCAGCTTCAGATAGGGCCCGACCCGACCCCAGAGGTCCCGGATCATGTTCAACAGGATCGGCGCGCCGGCATGCTGGTAAACGGCGAAATGAAAGGCCTCGTTCAACGAGAGATAAACCCTGGCATCTCCGGCATCGATGGCCCGCTGCATGCCAGCGAGCGTAGCCTGTACGTCGATCAAGCCGCTTTCGCTGATCCGCGACGCGGCCATCTCACCCGCCAGCCCTTCGACGGCGATGCGGATGCGCGTCAGCTCCTCGAAGGCGGGTGCCGACAGCAAGGGCACGATGATCGAGCGGTTGTTCTGCATCTCGAGCAGCCGCTCGGCGACCAGCCTTTGCAGCGCCTCACGGATCGGCGTCGTCGAGATGCCGAAGGTTTCGGCCAGCTTGCGGATGACCAGCGTCTGGCCCGGGCTGAAACCGCCTGAAATCAACTCCTGCTTGAGCGCGCCATAGGCGCGATCGTTCAGGGTTTGATGTTCGAGCTTCAGCATGCGCGGCCGCTCACCATTGCGACAAGGCGCGATCGAGCGTCTCAGCCAGTTGCTCGGCATTGTCCCTGGCAAATGGCAAAGGCGGCCTGATCTTCAGCACATTGCCGCGCGGGCCGCAGGACGAGATCAGCACGCCGTCCTGGCGCATGGCTTCGACCACCGCCGCTGTCTTGGTGGCGGCCAGCGTCTCGTCGCCCTCCGCCGTCAGTTCGACGCCGAAATAAAGGCCGTTGTGCCTGACGTCTGCAACCATGCCGTGCCGGCTCTGCAGCGCGCGAAGCAGCTCCCCGGTATAGGCGCCGACATTGCGCGCGTTCTCGATCAGCCCCTCGCCTTCGATCACGTCGAGCACGGCGATACCGACGGCGGCCGCCACCGGATTGCCGCCGAACGTGTTGAAGTAACCGGTGTTCGAACCGAAGGAGGCGACAAGCTGTGGCCGCACGATCACCGCGCCCATCGGATGCCCGTCGCCGATCGGCTTGCCCATGGTGACGATATCGGGCTCGATGCCGTAATTGGCGAAGCCCCACATGCCCTGGCCGAGCCGGCCGAAGCCCGACTGGACCTCATCGGCAATGACGATGCCGCCGGCCCTCCTGACGTGATCGGCTGCCTCGCGCATCGCCGCCGCGTCGGGAAAGAAGATGCCGTCGCTGGAGAAGGCCGAGTCGAGAAGCAACGCCGCCGGACGGATGTTTTGCGCACGCATGTCCTCGATGGCGGCGGCGACATTTCTGGCGAAATCGCGCGCGGCGCGGCCATGGTCGCGAAACGTGTCCGGCGCTGCCACGGTCCGATGCTGCGCGGGCACGCCCTTTGCCCCGACCGCCGCCGGCGAGAGCTGCGCGGTGGCGATCGTGGCGCCGTGATAGGCGAAGTCGGTGATGATGACGCCGGTGCCACCGCTGGCATGCTGGGCAATGCGGATGGCGAGATCGTTGGCCTCGCTGCCGGTGCAGGTGAACATGGCGTGACCAAGATGGGCCGGAAGCATGCCGAGCAGTTTTTCAGCGTAGTCGAGGATGATCTCGCTGAGATAGCGCGTGTGGGTGTTGAGCGTGGCGGCCTGCCCCGATAGCGCCTCGACGACGCGCGGATGGCAGTGTCCAATCGAGGCGACATTGTTGTAGGCGTCGAGGAATTTGCGGCCCTGCGCATCGTAGAGCCAGACGCCGCTGCCGCGCACCAGATGGATCGGGTTGCGGTAGAAGGCGCGGTAGGTCGGGCCAAGCAATCTGGCGCGGCGTTCGAGCAACGCGCGCTCTTGCGCCGAAGCGCCGGCATCGGCAGAGGCATTGGCGGGCAAGGACTGGGACACGAGCATCTACTCCGGATTGGAATGGTGGAGGAAATAGCGGCGGGTATCCGCGGACGACAGCCCGTCCAGCCGTTCGAGCGACGCCCAGACCTCGGTGATGAGGCGCAGCACATAGTCGCGCTTGGCCGGGAATCGTTCCGCCTGCCAGCTGGCGATGTTGGCAATCAGCGCAAGGCGCGCACGGATCAGATCGAAAAGAATGCCGATCTCTTCGCCCTCCAGTGGCTGCACCGATTGATAACCGGCGACGAAGCGCGCAGCTGGCGCCAGCGGGTGACCTTCCGCCGGCCAGCGGTAGACGGCGCCGATGGCGAGATCGCAGATCAGTGGTGAATGGATCATGTCGCCGAAATCGAGAATGCCGCTGACGACCTCCTGCCGCGAAGCGTCCATCACCACATTGTAGGAATTCATGTCGTTGTGGACGATCTGCGCACGCAGGCTCGGAATGACCGGCGCCGCATGCTCCTCGAAGGCGTCGATGATGCGTTCGACCATGGCCCGGTGGCCCGCATCCGGGATATGCGCCAGCATCGGCCGCGTCTTGGCCACCTTGCGGATATCCCAGAGCAGGTCGCTGCCGGCCGCCGGATGGAAGAAACCGCGCAGTGCGCGGCCAAGACGGGCGAGGAAGATGCCGAGATTGCGATCCTGTGCCGCTGAGGTCGGTGAGCGCGAAAGCAATTGGCCGGGCAGATAGGTGACCAGCCGTATGATGCGCGGCGCGGATCCGCCGACGCTGATCGCAAATTGCGCTTCGCCCTCGAGGCTTTTGCGCACCGAGGGAACCGGCAAGGTCGGGTCGACCGCAATGATATGGTCGAGCGCCTTGTTCTGGAAATCAGTGAAGCCGGCCTCTTCCGCCGGATGGGAGATTTTCAGAACGAACTCGCCCTCGCCGTCGGTCTGGATGTGGAAATTGTGATCGCGTTCGCCGGGCAACGGACGCGCGCTGCCGGTGAGACCATAGTGCCGGCGCAAGATGGCAAGCGCGTCTGCGGTGGAAACGTCCGGCGCATCCTCGGCGAGCGTTTCGCCGAATGCATCGGGTACAGCCGCGTTCATGATCTCACCTTCGGATCGATCGGCTCAAGACCGCACCAGTCGGCGATGAACAAGGCAATCGTCTGGGTAACTTTGCGCACCGAGTCGAGATCGACGGCCTCGTCATAGCCATGCGGCATGCGGCAGATCGGACCATAGACGATCGCCGGCGTGTCGGCATAGAGGCCGAAGAAGCGAGCGTCCGTGGTCGCCGAGGTCACATGCTCGGTCAGCGGCTCGCCCCACACGGCGCTATGGCTGCGGCGCAGCACGGCTTCCATCTCGTCGGCGCCTTCCAGCACATAGCCTTCGGCCATGAAGCCGTTGTAGGTCATCCTGGGTGGGCGATTGGCGAGGAACGGATCGGCGCGGGCCGCATCGGCGATGCAGGCCTCGAGTTCGGCCCTGGCGTCCTCAAGCTTCTGGCCGGGATAGGTCGCGACCCGCATCTCGAAGACGCAGCGCGCCGGGACGCTCGACGTCCACTCGCCGCCTTCGATCTTGCCGAGATTGAAGCGGATCGGATGCGGGTGATCGCAGAAATGCGGATCATCGACCTTGCGCGCATTCCAGACGATTTCGAGCTGCTTCAGCGCCTGAATAATGACGAAGGCCTTTTCGATTGCGTTGGCGCCAGCGGAAAAGGCCCCCGACGCATGCTGCGGATCGCCGTCGACCTCGACCCTGAACCAGATCGGTCCGACCTGCGCCCGCATCAGCCTGGGCTCCAGCGGTTCGGGTATGAAAACGGCATCGGCGTGGTAGCCGCGCTGCAGGCAGGCGAGCGCGCCATTACCGGTGCATTCCTCCTCGACCACCGACTGCAGGAATAATTTCGCGGCCGGCTGGTAACCGAGATTGCGCAATGCGGCCAATGCGTAGAGACAGGCCGACAGGCCGGCCTTCATGTCGCCGGCGCCACGACCATGCATCCAGCCATCCTCGATCGCCGGATCGTAGGGATCGCGCACCCAGCGGTCGAGCGGTCCTGTCGGCACCACGTCGATATGGCCGTTGAGGATCAACGAGCGGCCGGTCGCGTTTTTCGGCGTGTGGGTGGCAACGACATTGAAGGCGTCGTCGTAGGACACCGCCACAGGCGAAAAACCCGGCAGGTCGCGAATAGCATCGACATCGACGCGCCACATGTCGACCTCGTAGCCATCGGCCTCATAGGCGGCCGCCATGAACGATTGCGCGGCGTGCTCCTCGCCTCGCTGCGAAGGAAAGCGCACGAGATCCTGCAGAAACGCGACCTGCCGCGCGAAGCCATCGTCGACCGCGCCCAGAATGGCCTCGTCCGCAATTCGCTCAGGCATCATATTCCGCTTTCATCCGAATGGTGTATCATATCTCATATGCCGCCCCTCGCAAATGCAAGAGACAGATGGGGCAAACCTGTGGCCCACATTCCGAAACGCTTGGCAGGCGAGCGCGGAATTGGCATCAGCTTAGCGCATGCGGGCAAAGCCGCGCGGCCAAAGATCGAGGACAGATGCTGGTCACCGAAGGCACATTGCCGGATGAAGTCACCGACCTCTCGGCCGGTTACCGGCGCGTGCCGGCCGGCAGGATCATCAATGCGGTGACGTGGATGGAGGCGCGGGCTCCAGTGCCGGGCCTTGCCCAGCCCCTGGCCATGACCCGGGTCACCAAGCCCGACTGCGCCTCCTACCGCGCGATCTTCCTGGAGATCGGGGCTCCCTGGCTCTGGGATCGGGCCGCTGAAATGTCGGATGCCGAAATCGCCGCGCAATTCGCTGACCCGCGCCATCATCTCTATTACGGCCATGATGAAGACGGCGGCCATGTCGGCATGGTCGAATTCCGCGTGGCCGACGGCGACGAGATCGAGATCACCTATTTCGGCCTGTTCCCCTCCTTGACCGGCCGAGGCTTCGGCAAGCGGCTGATGGCCGGCGCCCTCGATCAGGCATGGCGCCTCGCCCCCGGCCGCGTCTGGCTGCACACCAGCAGTTTCGACCATCACAGCGTCATCGGTTTCTATCGCGCTTGCGGGTTCGAGCCCTATGCGGCCGGTTTCGAAATCACCGACGATCCACGGATCAAGGGAACCCTGCCGCGCGAAGCGGCCCCGCAAATCCCGTTGATCGAAACGGAATGGGTGCCTGGCGCAAGATGAGACCGCCTCCGCAACCCCTCAGCCAGGCATCTCCGCATCATCGCCGGTGGGTGCGGCGCGAGAGCATCCTGTCAAGGCTGGAGCGGCATGTCGGCATGCGCATCGTGCTGTTCGCCGCGCCCGCCGGTTTCGGCAAGTCGACAACGATGGCGCAATGGGCCGCGGAACTCGCACGCCACGGTCGGTTGACCGCATGGCTGTCCTGCGAGGCGACTGATAATGACGAAGGCGCCTTCCTGTCGCATCTGGTGGGGGCGCTGCGCCACCTCGTCCAGAACCCGGCTGAGCTCGACCTCGCCTTCCAGTCGAGCCCGATCCCGCAGCTCGAGGTGGTGCTCTCTGCACTTGTCGCGGGTTTTGCGGCGCGCGACGCCGAGATCACGCTGTTCTTCGACGACTACCATGTCATCGAAACGGAGGCGGTGAAGCGTTTCATGGAACGCCTGACGCGGCAGGCGCCCGCCAACGTCGCGTTCGTCATCGGTTCGCGCAACCTGCCCGACCTGCAGCTCGGCAAACTCAGGGTGCTTGGCGACGTTTTCGAAATCGGCCCGGACGATTTGCGCTTCGTCTCGTCCGAAGCCGAAGCCTTCTTCAACGACAAGCTGGGCCTGAGCGTCAGCAGCGGTACCGTCGAGGCCTTGTGCTCGCGGACCGAAGGTTGGGCCGCCGGCCTGCAACTCGCCTCGCTGTCGCTCAGTGCCGCGCATGCGCCCGAAACCGTCATCGGCAATTTCACCGGCGCCAACCGCAACGTCGCCGACTTCCTGATGGGCGAAGTCTTCCTCGGGCTGCCGCCGGCCCTGGCGAAGTTTCTGCTCCACAGTTCGATCTTCCAGCGCTTCAGCGCCGAGGCCTGCCGGGCAGTCTTGCGTGTGGCGGACGCCGAGGCCGATATTGCCGAGATCGAGACCCGCAATCTCTTTCTCGTGCCGCTCGACGAGGAGCGGCGCTGGTTCCGCTACCATCACCTGTTCCGCGACTTTCTCATTCGTGAAATGGAACGGCGCGCGCCTGAGATGATCGCCCCGCTGCACCTGGCCGCCGCCGAATGGTTCGGCGAACGCAAGATGCTGACCGAGGCGATCGGGCATGCGCTTGCCGCCGGCGACCAGGCCCGCGCGGCGGTGTTCATCGAGAACAATGCGCTCGAGCTCATCGCCCAGTGCCAGCTGCTTTATGTGCGTCAGTTGCTGGCGCTGCTGCCGAGGAAACTGGTCGACCAGCGCATCCGGCTGCAACTCGTCGTGTTGTGGCTGGCGGTGCACTCAAGCCAGCCCGAGATTGCCCAGCAGACACTCGCCAATGCGCGCAAGCTGATCGAGACCGGGCCGACGGACGGCAAGGATCCGGGCACGCTGACCGGCACCACGATCGAGGCCGAAATCGCCGTCCTGGATGCCGCCGTGCACAGCACGCTGGAACGGTTCGAGGATGCACGCGACACAGCCTTGGCCGCCCTGCGCGTCATCGCGCCCGATGCCTGGTTCATGGAAGGCGCGACGGCCAATGTCATCGGCTATAATCTCTACGCACTGGGCGACCTCGAGGGCGCGCGGGCGGCGGCGGACGCCGCGCGCAAGGCGCATGAGCGAAGCGGCAGCCTGCTCGGCGTCACCATCGCCAATTGCTACATGGCGGTGATCGAGCGCTCGGCCGGCCGCCTGCCCGCCGCCGAACGGCTGCTGCGCAACACGATCATCGAGGCCAGGACGCGGATCGGCGCCAACTCCTATGCCGAAGCCCTTGCCGGAACGCTGCTCGCCGAACTCGCCTACGAGACCAACGCGTCCGGCGAGGCACTGACGCTGGTGGAGAATCTCGGACCGCTGATCGAAGGCGCCGCGGTCATCGTCTATCCCCTTGCCAGCGTGCCGACCTATGCCCGCGTGCTGCAGTTGACCGGTCGCGCAGACGCAGCGCTCGACATGCTGGAGCGCGTCTACCAGCGTGTGCGCGGCTCCGTCTATCGCCGCCTCGCTTCGGTATTGGTGCATGACCGTATCCGGCTGTTGCTCGACCAGAACCGTATCGTCGAGGCCCGCGCACTGCTGAGTGAACATCGCCGCGAAAGCGCTGAAACCGAGCCTACTGTCGCCAACGAATTCGAATTCTTCGCCGAGGGCCGGCTGCTTACCGCGGAGAAATCCCACGCAGCGGCGGCGGCGATTTTCGACGCGTTGCTGGAGCGAACGAAAAACAGCGGACGCATGCGCCGCCACATCCTGGCGCTGATCCTGCGCGCCAAGACCACCGTCCATGACCAGCGCGAGACCGACCGTCACCTCCTCGAAGCGCTGCGCCTTGCACAGCCCTCCGGCTTCATCCGCTCCTTCGTCGACGAGGGGAGGCCTGTTGTGGAAGGGTTGATGCGGCTGCGCGCGGCGCAAGCAAAGACCGACCCTGCCCTGTCGGCCTATGCAGCGCGCATCATCGACGCGGCACAGACGATGCCCGTGGCGACACGCAAGCCGGCAGCACCGACGGCCGACAAAGAACAGCTCACCCAGCGCGAGACCGAACTGCTGCGCTGCCTGTCTGAAGGCATGTCCAACCGCGATATCGCGGGTGCGCTATCGGTGAGCGAGACGACGGTGAAATGGCATCTGAAGAACATTTTCGGCAAGCTCTCGGTGTCGAACCGCGTGCAGGCGGTGCGCGCCGCGCAGGCGGGCGCGGACCTCCGTCCCCCTCCGAAAGGAGGGGCATGAACATCTGGTGCAGCCCCCTCTTTGGGGTCGGGCCACGGGATCGTTAGCCTGCTAGCGTCGTCCTGTTTCTAGGGGACGCTTGCCTATGGCGACAGGTTATGTTTTTCACGAACAGCTGATGTGGCATGACACCGGCTCCAGCGCCGACATGATGCCACCCGGCCGTTTCGTGGAGCCCGGCCGGCACCTGGAATCGCCTGGATCGAAGCGCCGACTGAACAACCTGATCCAGGTCAGCGGCTTGGCACGCCATCTGGTGCCGATCCTCGCCGAGCCGGTGACAGTCGAGGATCTGCTGCGCGTGCACACGCAGCGCCATGTCGACGACATCAGGATGCTCAGCGAGCGCGGTTCCGGTTTCGCCGGCCCGCAGGCGCCGATCGGCCTCAACAGTTTCGACATCGCGCTCCTGTCCGCCGGCACCGCCTATGCGGCGATGCGCGCGGTGCTGACCGGCCGCGTCGACAATGCCTATGCGCTGGCGCGGCCGCCGGGGCACCATGCCGAGCCCGACCAGGCGATGGGCAACTGCCTGTTTTCCAACATCGGCGTGTCGGTGCGCCGGCTGCAGCATGAGGGCTTGCTCGGTCGCGCGGCGATAGTCGACTGGGACGTTCATCACGGCAACGGCACCGAGACGGTGTTCTATTCCGATCCGTCGGTGCTCACCATTTCCCTGCATCAGGACAATCTGTACCCGACCGGGCGCGGCGCGCTGGCCGACAATGGCAAGGGCGCCGGCGAAGGCTATAACATCAACATCCCCCTGCCCGCCGGCAGCGGCACGGGCGCCTATGAGGCGAGCTTCGACCGCGTCGTCGCCCCGGCGCTACGCGCCTTCAAGCCTGACCTCGTGATCGTCGCTTCCGGTTTCGATGCCTCGGGATTCGATCCGCTCGGCCGCATGATGCTCAACAGCGAATGCTTCCGGCGCCTTGCCGCGCGCATGGTCGCCCTGGCCGCCGAGACGTCGGACGGACGCCTGATGATGACCCATGAAGGCGGCTACTCCGAGGGCTATGTGCCGTTCTGTGGTCACGCCGTCATCGAGACGCTGGCCAATCACCGGACCGAAGTGGTCGACCCGCTGTCGGACCATATCGACGAATGGGCCGGGCAGGAATTGCAGCCGCACCAGGCTGCGGTGATCGACGCCGCCGAGAGCCTGCTTGCCGGCCTGCGTCAACGCCTCGCAAGTGCTGCCTGACGCGATGGATTTCCTGATCACCACCCTCCTCAACGCGCTGACGCTGATCAGCATCCTGATGCTGGTCGGGCTCGGACTAGCGATCAGCTTCGGCCTGATGAATGTGACCAATCTGGCACATGGCGAGTTCGTCACCGTCGGAGCCTTCGCGGTCTATTTCGTCCAGAGCGTCGGCGGTTCCTTCTGGCTGGGGCTCGCCGCCGCGCCCGTTGCCGGCGCGGTGGTCGGCTGCATCCTGGAATTCGCCATCATCCGCCATCTCTATTCGCGGCCGGTCTCGACCGTGCTTGCCACCTGGGGCGTCAGCCTGATCCTGCAACAAGGCCTGGAACTGACCTTCGGTCTCGGCGCCAAGCCGGTGACGCCACCGATCGAGGGCACGCTCGACCTGTTCTTCACCGTCTATCCGGCCTACCGGCTGATCCTCATCGCCATCGCCATGCTGACCTTGCTCGGTGTCGTGCTGCTGATTGGCCGAACATCGTTCGGGCTCGACATCCGCACCGTCATCCAGAACCGGGAGATGGCCGAGGGCGTCGGCATCAACACGCGGCGCACCTACGCCATCGCCTTTACCTTCGGCGCGGCCATCGCCGGGCTCGCCGGCGGATTGGTCGCACCGCTGGCGATCGTGCTGCCGCAGATGGGGGTGAACTATCTCGCCAACGCGTTCTTTGTGGTCATCGTTGGCGGCGTCGGCTCGATCGGCGGGCTCGTCGCCGGCAGCGTCTTCGTCGGCGGGCTGACCAGCATCCTCAACTACCAGATCTCGCCATCCCTGGCGCAGGCGATTGTGCTGCTAGCGGCCATCGTCGCCGTGCGGCTGCGGCCCAACGGCCTGTTCAACGGAGCCTCGCGATGATCGCCCGCGATCGCAACTGGCTGCTGATCTTCGCCGTCTGTGTGGTGCTCGCGGTTCTCTATCCGCTCTTCGCCGACGGCTATCAGCTGACGGTGATCCGCGACGCGCTGATCTTTGGTCTGTTCGCGGCGAGCCTCGACTTCTTCTGGGGCCGTACCGGCATCTTGTGCTTTGGCCACGCCGCCTTCTTCGGCATCGGCGGCTACATCATGGCGCTGATCACGCTCGACGACGCCATCGCCTTCGGCAGCCTGCTCGGCATCATAGGCGCGGTGGCAGGGGCAGCCTTCGTCGCCGCCATCATCGGCTACTTCCTGTTCTTCGGCGGCATCCGCGGCAGCTACTTCACCATCGTCACGCTGGCGATGGGCGTCATCTGTCAGCAAGCCGCCGTGTCCTGGAGTTCGGTCACCGGCGGCGACAGCGGCCTGATCGGCATCCCGCCGATCGAATTCGATGTTAGCGGGATGCATCTCGATCTCAGCCAGGACCTGCCCTCTTATGTCTTCGTTTCGGCCATCGTCGCGGTGGTGGTGCTGGCGCTGTGGTCGATCAGCCGCGGCCGCTGGGGCACGATACTGACTGCTATCCAGGACAATGAAGTCCGGGCGGCAGCGCTCGGCCACAACGCACCGCTGCGGCTGCTCGTCACCTTCGTCCTGTCCGCCGCAATCGCCGGCCTTGCCGGTGCGCTCTATGTCTGCATGGCTGGGCTGGTGGCGCCCGATCTTTCCGGCTTGCTGCTGTCGACCGAAGTCATCGTCTGGGTGGCGGTCGGCGGGCGTGGCACGCTGCTTGGCCCGGTGCTGGGCGCGATCTTCATCCAGCGTGCGCAGCAGACGATCTCCAGCTTCAACCCGAGCCTGTGGCCGCTGCTGCTCGGCTGCGTCTTCGTCGTCATCGTCTTCCTGCTGCCGGACGGCATCCTGTCGATCTACGCCCGACTGAAGAGCCTCTTCAAAGGCCGGAGGCGCGTGCAATGAGCGACGTCCTGCTCCAGGCCGAGAATGTCGGCATCCGCTTCGGCGGCCTGCAGGCACTCGAAGGGTTGAACCTCACCGTACGCGACAAGGAACTATGCTGTATCATCGGCCCGAACGGCGCCGGCAAGAGCACCTTCCTCAACGTGCTGACCGGCACGCTTCGGCCGACCAGCGGCAGCGTGCGATTCCTCGGTCACGACATTGCCGGCCTGCCGCTGCACCGCATCGCCCGGCTCGGCATCGCCCGCAAGTTTCAGATCCCGTCGGTCTTTCCGGGCCTGTCGGTGGAGGACAATCTGAAAGTTGCGCGGTGGGGTGCGCCGTCACCGGTTCGGCCTGTGAGCGAGTTGCTGGAGCTGGTCGCGCTCGGCAACCGTGCCGCGACGCTGGCCGGCGAACTCGCGCATGGCCAGAAGCAATGGCTGGAGATCGGCATGGCGCTGGCGATCGAGCCAAGGTTGCTGCTGCTCGACGAACCGACCGCCGGCATGACACCGCAGGAAACATTGGCAACCGCAGAGATGCTGCTGCGGCTGAAGGGCGAATTCTCGATCGTCGCCGTCGAACACGACATCCGCTTCGTGCGGGCGCTGAACTGCGAGACGCTGGTGCTGCATCAAGGGCGTCGGCTGCGCAGCGGTCCTTTCCACGACATCGAGACCGACGAAATGGTCCGCGACGTCTATCTGGGGAGGCGCTGACCATGCTGCGGACACTTGCCGTGTCGGCCGGCTATGGCCTGCTTCCGGTGCTGAACGGCATCGATATCAGCGTCTCGCCTGGCGAAGTTGTCGGCCTGCTCGGCCGCAACGGTGCCGGCAAGACGACGCTGCTGCGCGTCATCGCCGGCGGCCTGAAGGCGAGCGGCGGCGCCGTGGTGCTCGGCGACCAGGATCTCACCAGCGCGCCGGCCTTCCGCCGGGCGCGGGCAGGCATCGCCCATGTGCCGCAAGGGCGCGGCATCTTCAACCAGCTGACCGTGCGGCAAAACCTGGAGGTCGGCACACGCGCCGCCAGGGATCGCGGCGACGGCGGCATTCCCGACGACATCTTCGGCTATTTCCCGATCCTGCGTGAGCGTGAAACACAAGTCGCCGGCACACTCTCGGGCGGACAGCAGCAGATGCTGGCGATCGGCCGCGCTTTGTGCGGCCTGCCCTCGGTTCTGCTGCTCGACGAACCTTCGGAAGGCATACAGCCGAACATCGTACAAGCCATCGCCGAGCTGGTGCCGCGCATCGCGCGCGAACGCGGCATCGCGATCGTGCTGGTCGAGCAGAATCTCGATCTCGTTCTGAAGGCGGCGGATCGCTGCCTGGTGATGGAAAAGGGCAGGATCGTGCACGAGGGCACGCCGCAAGCGTTCGCCGACGAGACCCTGTTGAAGGATTTGTTGGCCCTGTAAAGGCGCGCCTGATGCGCGCCCGGGATTTGTTGGCTTTGCAAGGCGTGCATGGGGCGCGCCTGGACTGGAAGGGAACATAACAATGATAAGCAGAAGAACGATCCTGAAATCCGGCGGGGCTGCCGCCGCGTTCGCCATGGTCGGCGCGCCGTCGATCCTGCGCGCCGCCGACACCGTCAAGGTCGGCCTGTCGATCCCGATCACCGGACTGCAGGCGATCCTCGGCGAGACGCTGCTCAATTGCTACAAGCTCGCCGCGGCCGAGCTCAACGCCGCCAACGGCATTGGCGGCCGTCAGGTCGAGTTGTTCGTCGAGGACAACCAGACCACGACCAAGGGCTCGATCGACAAGGCGCGCAAGCTCATCAACGAAGACAAGGTCGACGTGATCATGGGCACGATCATTTCGCCAGAGCGAAGCGCTACGCTGTCGGTGACCTCGAAGGCCAAGAAGCTGTTCTTCTATCCGACCAATTTCGAAGGCGGCGAATGCAACCGCTACTTCGTCGCCACCGGCCCGATCCCGATGCAGCAGGTCGACCCGATGATGCCGTGGGTGGCCGAGAACCTCGGCAAGACCATCTACGTCATGGCCTCCGACTATGCCTGGCCACAGAAGATGACCGAGGCGATCACGGCAGCCTATGAGAAGGCCGGCGGCAAGATCATCGGCGCCGACTATTATCCGTTCGGCACAACGGATTTCGGCCCTGCATTCCAGAAGATCAAGTCGCTGAAACCCGATGTCGTGTGGTCGATGGTGGTCGGTAATGACGCGGTCACCCAGCTCAAGCAGTATCGCTCTTTCGACATCAAGCAGCCGCTGATCGCGCCACTCGACGAGGTCTTCAACAAGGACGCGCTGCCGCCCGGCGTGGCGGCCGGCACCTATGCACCGCAGCCTTACTGGATGGCACTCGACAATCCGGTCAACAAGAAGTTCATCGCGAGCTTCCGCGAAAAGTTCGGCCAGGAGAAGATGGTCAACGGCATCGGCGAAGCCGGCTACAACGGCCTGCATCTCTACGCGCTGGCCGCCGAGAAGGCCGGGTCGCTGAAGGACGACGATGTGCTCAAGGCGTTGCCGACGATCGAGTTCGACGCGCCGCAAGGCAAGATCCGCGTCGATGCCAGCAACAACCACACGCTCTGCCATTCCTATGTCGGCAAGGCGGCGGCCGACGGCATCAGCTACGAGATCGCCAAGGATTTCGGGACGATCGCGCCGGTCACGCCTTACTGCAAGCTGTAGGGGCTTCGGCGACGGCTCCAGGCAATCCTGACGGCGGCTTTGCCGCCGTCAACTCGCTTGCGGCGCCGGCAGCCGCTCGCGCAGTTCGTCGACGAGTACCCTGGTGTTTTCGGAATAGTCGATGGGCACGACGACGAGATGCACGCCGCCGCCGGTGAAGGCCTGCTCCAGCGCCGGCTGCAAGTCGGCGATCTCGCCAACCCTGGTCCCCCTGGCGCCATAGGCCTCGGCGTATTTGACGAAGTCGGGGTTGCCGAAGGTCATGCCGAAATCCGGAAATTCGTCGACCGCCTGCTTCCAGCGGATCATGCCATAGGCGTGGTCTTCAAGCAGCAGGACCACGAGGTTGAGCTTGAGCCTGACGGCGGTCTCCAGTTCCTGGCTGTTCATCATGAAGCCGCCGTCGCCGCAGATGGCCATGACACGGCGCCTGGGATAGAGCAGTGCCGCCATCATCGCCGACGGCAGGCCGGCACCCATGGTGGCGAGCGCGTTGTCGAGCAGCAGCGTGTTTGCCATGCGCGTGCGGTAGTTGCGCGCGAACCAGATCTTGTACATGCCGTTGTCGAGGGCGAGGATCCCGTCCGCCGGCATGACGGCGCGGACATCGTGCACGATGCGCTGCGGCGTGAAGCGGTCTTCGGTGGCGCGCGCCGCGATCCGGCTCAAAATGCCTTCGCGCAGCGGCAACAGGGCCTGCGCATTGGGGATCTTGCCCTCGATGCGATCGGCCAGCAGCGCCAGCGAAGGGCCAAGGTCGCCGACGATCTCGGCTTGCGGGAAATAGACCTGCTCGACGTCGGCGGTTTGATAGCCGACATGAATGACCTTCGGTCCCCTGGCGCCCATGATGAAAGGCGGCTTCTCGACCGTGTCGTGGCCGATGGTGATGATCAGATCGGCCTGCTCGATGGCCTCGTGCACATAGTCACGCTCGGAAAGGGCTGCCGTTCCCATGTAGAGCTCGGTGCCGCCGGGCACGGTGCCCTTGCCCATCTGCGTGGTGAAATAGGGAATTTGGGTGCGCAGCACGAACTGGGCGACATCGGGCGTCACGCGCGGCCGCGACGCCGCCGCGCCGAACATCAGCAGCGGACGCTTGGCCTCCATGATCATGCGGGCGGCACGATCGAGCGCACCGGCGCTGGCCAGCGGCAATTCGACCGGATGCGTCGGCACGAGTGCCACCGGTTCGCACTCCGCAGCGGCAATGTCTTCCGGCAGTTCCAGATGCACGGGGCCGGGACGCTCTTCCTGGGCGACACGGAAGGCTTCGCGCACCAGCGAGGGGATCATCTTCGGCGACACGATCTGGCGCGACAGCTTGGTCAGCGGCTTCATCGCCGCGACGATGTCGACAATCTGGAAACGCGCCTGCCGGGATGACAGGATGCCCTTCTGGCCGGTGATCATGATCATCGGCATCGCACCGAGCAGCGCATAGGCCGAGCCGGTCGTCAGGTTGAGCGCGCCGGGACCAAGCGTGGTGATGCACACGCCTGCCTTGCCGGTGAGCCTGCCATAGGTGGCGGCCATGAAGGCGGCCGCCTGCTCGTGGCGGGTCAGGATCAGCTGGATCGACGAGCGGCGGATCGATTCGACGATGTCGAGATTTTCCTCGCCGGGAATGCCGAAGATCCGGTCGACCCCTTCATTTTCGAGGGCTGCCACGAACAGATCCGAACCTTTGGTCAACTGTCTCTCCCACGATGCGCAAATTCCACCAGCCACCTTCATATGGCAGGGAAAGCGGCGCCGCAAAGGCCGGAAGTGCGCATTGGTTCACGGAAGAGCTAACCGCGACGGGCGATCACGCCATCAATTTCGGCAAGGCGGTCGCCAGCGCGTCGACGGCCAGTCGCACTTTGAGCGGCAGATGCGGCGTCTGCAGCCAAAGGGCATGGCAGTCGTAGAGATGGCGCGGCTGGTCCGGCAACAGCACCGCCAGCGCGCCTGCCCGAATGCGCTCGCGAACCAGCCACCAAGGCAGCCAGGCAATCCCCATGCCAACGACCGCGGCATCGGCGATGGCGTCTAGGTCGTCGAGCCGCAATCGGCCGGTTGGCAAGATCTCCTGAAGGGGCTGCCCTTCACGCGCAAACAGCCACGGCTGAACGACCTGGCCGAGCCGGCGATAGACAATCGACTGATGATCGGCGAGGTCCTCGATCCGCCGTGGTTCGCCATGAATTCCGAGATAGGAGGGCGCCGCGCAGACGACCATGCCTTGGCGTGCGACGCGGCGCGCGATCACGCCGGCCTTGTCGTCCAATTCGCCGGTTCGGATGGCAAGGTCGTAGCCGTCCTCGGCTAGGTCGGCGAAGCGGTCGCTTAGCGACAGATCGAGTTCCAGCATCGGATATTGCCGCGCCATTTGCAGCAGCACGGGCGTCACGCAGTGACGACCGAAATGCGCCGGCATGGTGACGCGCAGTTTTCCGCGTGGTTCCGAGAGCTGGTCGGCGGCGAGCGCATCGGCGGCTTCGGCCTCCGCCAGCACTACCCGGCAGCGTTCATAGTAGGCGCGGCCGAAATCGGTCAGGCTCTGGCGGCGCGTGGTGCGGTTGATGAGGCGCACGCCGAGGCGCTCCTCGAGAAAGCGGACGTGCTTGCCGACCATCGGTCCGGACAGATCGAGCGCGACCGCCGCAGCCGCGAACGAGCCGAGGTCGACTGCCCTGATGAACACAGCCATGCTCTCGAGCCGATCCATATTCGGAACTCCTGGTTTCTACTGCTTTATCCGTACCGCCATTTATCCGCGATATCGTACCCTGCATAGCTCATTCGGTTCAAATGATTTGGAGTATCCTGAATGGCACGTGTTGTCCGCTTCCACCAGCATGGCGGTCCCGAGGTATTGCGCATCGGGGATGTCGACCTCCCCGCTCCGGGTCCGGGCGAGGTGCAGATCCGCGTCAAGGCGCTGGGCCTCAACCGCGCCGAGGCATTGCTGCGTGCGGGAACCTATATCGAGACGCCGGCCCTGCCCTCCGGACATGGCCTGGAAGCGGCCGGCGTCATCGAGGCGCTGGGCAAAGGCGTCGCGGATTTCGCAACGGGCGATGCTGTCAGCATCATCCCACCACGATCGATGGTTCGCTGGCCGGCCTATGGCGAACTGGTCACCTATCCCGCCGCGCTCGTCGTCAAACACCCGCCATCGCTCGACTGGCGAACGGCAGCAGCGCTCTGGATGCAGTATCTCACCGCCTACGGCGCGCTGATCGACATCGCCAGGCTACGCGGTGGAGATGTCGTCGTCATCACGGCGGCGTCGAGCAGTGTCGGACTTGCCGCGATCCAGATCGCCAGCAGTGTCGGCGCGACGGCGATCGCGGTGACGCGGACATCGGCGAAGAAACAAGCCCTGCTCGACGCCGGAGCGGCTGCCGTCGTGGTCCTGGCCGAGGCAGACCTGGAGGCCCGGCTAAAGGAAATCGCCGGACCGCCAGGCGTGCGCGTCGTGTTGGATGCGGTCGGCGGCCCGATCTTCGAGCCACTGACAGCGGCCATGTCACCTGGCGGCATTCTCATCGAATATGGCGGCCTCAGCCGTGAGCCGACGCCGTTCCCTTTGGCTGCGGTGTTGGGCAAGACGTTGACGCTGCGTGGCTACCTGGTCCACGAGATCACCGGCAACCCGGTCAAGC
Source organism: Mesorhizobium opportunistum WSM2075 (assembly GCF_000176035.2). Lineage (NCBI taxonomy): Bacteria > Pseudomonadati > Pseudomonadota > Alphaproteobacteria > Hyphomicrobiales > Phyllobacteriaceae > Mesorhizobium > Mesorhizobium opportunistum. The sequence continues at coordinate 6,035,111 of NC_015675.1, forward strand.
TGGAAGCCGCCAAGGCATTTATCCTTGGAGGCCTGGAGACCGGCACGCTGAGGCCAATTATCGATAGGACCTTTGCCTTCGACCAGATTGTCGAGGCACATCGCTATCTCGAGTCGAACGAACAGTTCGGCAAGATCGTGGTGACGCTCTGAAGGGCCGCAACGGCGAACAAATCATTCTCGCGGCAATAGCGCCCTTGAAGGCACGGTCCCGCATTCCTAACTGTCCCCTGCGGGCCGGGCCCCTCTGACGATCGTTCTTGGCGATTGTGATGTCGGACCGCTATAACGGGCCCGTTTCCATACCTTTCGGTCAAGCGGGCTCATTTCCTTTTGGTTTGGAGCCCCATATGACATCTTCCCTTCTTGGTTTGGTTTGTCCCTCCTGCCGCGTCGCGCTCACAATGAGCGAACGCCAGGGTATCGAGATCGACTACTGTCCGCAGTGCCGCGGCGTCTGGCTTGATCGAGGCGAACTCGACAAGATCATCGAACGTTCGGGCAGGGAGGCGTCGCCCGCGCCGCAGCCGGCGCCATTCTCCCAGCCGCAGCATAGCCAAGGCCGCGATGACGATTATTCCCGCTCGCAGGGCCACCGCTATCCGAAGCGGAAGAAATCATTCTTCGAAGAATTGTTCGATTGAGGCATGGCGCCGCCCGGTACCGGGCCGTCGTTTGCTGAAAATCTCAAAAACCACGTCGATAAGGTCCATCCCGATGATTTCGCGCACAAGCCGATTTGCCGCCCTCGTTGCAGGACTGTTCCTGGCGTTCTCCATGGTCGCGATCGATCATGCCGAGGCCCGTCGCGGCGGCAGTTTCGGCAGCCGTGGCATGCGTACGTTCCAATCCGCGCCGCCGACCAGGACCGCACCGGCGCCGACCGCTCCGGTCGAGCGGTCGATGACACCCAACACCGGTGTGAATAACCCCGCCCGGCAGCCGCAGGCCGGCCTGCAGAGGCCCGGCTTCATGAGCGGCTTCGGTGGAACGATGATGCGCGGCCTGCTGATCGGCGGCCTGATCGGGCTGCTCCTGGGCCAAGGCTTCGGCGGCCTTGCCGGCATGTTCGGTTTCCTGCTGCAGGCCCTGCTTATCGGCGGCGCGATCATGCTGGCTATCAGGTTCTTCCGGTCGCAATCCGCGCGTGGTCCTGCGCTCGCCGGTGCCGGCAATGCCCAGGCTTCGCGGTTTGAGAACCGCGCTACGTCACCGCAGCAATCGGCAGGCTCTTTCACAATCCCCGACTTTGGCGGCGGTTCGGGCGGTGGCTCTCCGGCCGGCGGCTCCGACGAGATTACACTGGCCCAGAGCGACCTCGACGCATTTCAGCAGCTGTTGACGGATGTCCAGGAGGCATTCGGGCGCGAAGATCACGCCGCCCTGCGCCGGGCGACGACGCCCGAGATGGTGTCCTATCTGTCCGAAGAGCTGGCCGACAATGCCCAGAAAGGTCTCAGGAACGAGGTATCGGACATCACCTTGCTGCAGGCCGACATCGCGGAAAGCTGGCGTGAGGACGACCGCGACTACGCCACGGCCGCATTGCGCTACGAGTCTCGTGACGTGATGCGCGAACGAGCCAGCGGCAAGGCCGTCGAGGGCGACGATGACCATCCGACAGAGACGACCGAATTGTGGACATTCATGCGCGAGAATGGCTCGAACTGGAAGCTCTCGGCCATCCAACAGGCCTGAACCCCGGTCAGTCTTGTCACAAGCTTCGAGGCGTCGTTGCGAGCGGTTCAGCGCACGATCTTGACGCACATCGGCGTGCCGATCTCGATGGCACGTCCGGTGTCGACCAGCATGCCGCTGTCGGCGTCGCGGGCAAAGATCGAGATGCGGTCGCCATTCTGGTTGGCCGAGAACAGATGACCGCCTGACGGCGTCAGCGCCAGGTTGCGCGGCGTCGCACCGCCGCAGGGGACATAACCAACGAGGCTCAGTGCACCGGTCTGCTGGTCGACCGCCATGATGACGACGCTGTCGTGACCACGGTTGGAGCCGTAGACAAAGCGGCCGTCCGACGCGATCTGGATATCGGCGCAATGGTTGCTGTCGCGCGCCTCGGCCGGCACCGCCGGTTTTGCGTCGACGATGGAGAGTTTGCCGCTCGCCTCGTCGAACTTCATCGACACCACGGTCGAATCCAGCTCGTTCATGACGAAGACGAAACGACCGTTCGGATGGAGCGCGAGATGGCGTGGACCGGCGCCCGGCGGCAACTCGGATTCGGCAAGCTTGCTCAGGCTTCCATCCCGTTCGATCCGGTAGGACACCAGCCGGTCGATGCCGAGGTCGGCGACGATGGCCGTTCCGCCGGCAATGGTCTCGGTGACGCTGTGGGCGTGCGAACGCTCCTGCCGGGTCGCATTCGGGCCAGTTCCCTTATGCGAGACACTGGCCAGCGGCGGCGTCAACGCGCCATCCTTGTCGAAACCATAGACTGCCACGGCGCGATCCGGACCGCCCTCGCCCATGCCGTAATTGGCAACCAGCAGCTTCGTGCCGTCGCGGGTGATGGTGTTGTGGGCGGTGATGCTGCCCAGCGATGGCTGTTTGTTCAAGTAGGTGAGCGTCCCGGAGCTACGATCGAAGCCGTAGGCGGAAACGGTTCCCTCGCGCCAGGTGAAGACTTCCGAATTGGCGTAGATCCGCGTGCCATCCGGCGTCACCGACAGGAAGGTCGGATTGTCGACGTCATCGGTCTCGGCCAGCTTTTTGGTTTCCAGTGTTTTCTCATCAAAGCTGTAGACGCTGAGGCCGACGCCGCGCGCGCCTTGAAAATACGGCGCTTCCCGGTTCAGGCTGCCGACGAAGACCAAATAGGCGTTGCTCATAATTTCTTCCCTTCCCCGCAGGCGCTCGGGTGCCGCGGGACGGGCCAAAATTTCGCCTGTTCACGCTTGCAACGCAACCCCATATGTGAAAATACTATTTACAAAAGAAGATTGACGGGAGGAGACGTCGTGCATTCCTGCGCCTCGATGCGTGTTCGAACGGTTGCGCGAAGCCTCCTGCGAGATCGCCGGAGCCAGCCATGAACGACTTCGCGCCCACTGTCGGCGTCGCCTCGACGCACCCCAAGAACATGCCAGCCGATCACGCTGCGCTGCCGGTGTGGAATGCCGAGAACTGGTTCTACGAGGATTGGCCAATCGGCCAGAAGATCCGCTCGTTGCGGCGCACGATGGCGGAAGGCGACAGCCATCTTTTCAACACGCTGGTGCTCGACATCCACCCCTACGTACAGGACCAGATGTTTGCCGAGAGCGAAGGCATTTTCGGCAAGCGGCTGATCGCAGGCGCCTTCGTCTTTTCGGCTGGCCTCGGGCTGGTCGCCACCAACTGCGTCAACGCCTTTTCCTATGGCTACGACAAGCTCCGCTTCATAAAGCCTGTCTTCATCGGCGACACGATCTATTCGATCCGCTCCAATTTGGACAAGACGCCCCGCTACAAGGAGATGGGCCTGATCCGCGCCAGCTATGAGGTGTTCAAGGGCGAAGGCGAACTCGTTTTGTATTGCGAGCACCTGCAGACGGTGAAGTACCGCGACCCTGCCGATTTCGTCGGCAAGACGGAGAAATAAGAATGCCGGCTTTGGCCGAATTGCCGCTTGCCGGTCTCGTCGTCGTCGACATGAGCCAGTTCCTGTCCGGGCCCTACTGCTCGCTCAGGCTGCTCGATCTCGGCGCCCGCGTCATCAAGATCGAGCGCCCGGATGGCGGCGACCTGTCGCGCCGGCTCTATCTCAGCGACACCGAAATCGGCGGCGATTCCACTATCTTCCATGCCATCAACCGGGCCAAGGAAAGCCTCGCCATCGACCTCAAGAACGAGGCCGACCTCAAGGCGCTGCGCGGGCTGCTGGCCCAGGCCGACGTGCTGATCCAGAATTTCCGGCCGGGCGTCATCGAGCGGCTCGGCTTCGACTACGAAGCCGTCCGCAAGATCAATCCCCGGCTCGTCTACGCCTCGATCAGCGGCTATGGCGAAGACGGACCATGGGTCAAGCGGCCCGGCCAGGACCTGTTGGCACAGTCGCGCTCCGGGGTGATGTGGCTGAACGGCGACGAGGACCAGGGGCCTGTGCCGTTCGGGCTTGCCATCGGCGACATGCTGGCGGGTGCGGCCTGCGCGCAAGGCATTTTGGCGGCACTTGTGCGGCGCGGCATCACCGGTCAAGGCAGCCATATCGAAACCAGCCTTTTGGAAGCGCTGGTAGATTTCCAGTTCGAGGTGCTGACCACGCATCTCAATGACGGCCGCCGCCTGCCGCGCCGCTCCAGCTTCCGCAGCGCGCATGCCTATCTGTCGGCGCCTTACGGCGTCTATCCGGCCAAGGACGGCTATCTCGCCATCGCCATGACGCCGATCCCGAAACTCGCCGACCTGCTATCGCTCGATGAGCTGGCGCCCTATCGCGACAAACCGGCATCGTGGTTCACCGCGCGTGACGACATCAAGGCGATCATCGCGCAGCGGATCGCCACCAAGACCATCGACGAATGGCTTGATATCCTCGAGCCCGCCGACATCTGGTGCGCCAAGGTGCTGACCTGGCCGGAAATGCTGGCCAGCGAAGGGTTCCAGTCGCTCGACATGCTGCAGACGGTGACGCGCGAGGACGATGTCTCGATCCTCACCACCAGTTCGCCGCTCAGGGTCGATGGCATCAGGGCCAAGGTCGATCGGGCGGCACCGCGCATCGGCGAGCACAGTGCCGCAATCCGCCGGGAGTTCGGCCTGTGACCACGCTCACTCCAGTGCCCACCCTCAGGGGCATGACCTGGAGCCATCCGCGCGGCTACGACCCCATGGTCGCCTGCTCTGCTCTCTGGCAGCAGAAAACCGGTGTCGCCATCGAATGGGACAAGCGCTCGCTCCAGGATTTCGAGTCCTTCCCGGTCGAGGAACTGGCGCGCGCCTATGATTTGATCGTCATCGACCACCCGCATGTCGGCCAGATCACGGCGGAGCGTTGCCTCGCGCCACTGGATATCGCCGGCCGTGAGGCCGAGTGCGCCGCGCTTGCCTCGGGCAGCGTTGGCCAGTCCTATCCGAGCTACAACTGGCAAGGACGGCAATGGGCATTCCCGATAGATGCCGCCAGCCAGGTGCAGGCATGGCGGCCGGATGCACTTGATGCAGCGCCAGCGCGCTGGAGCGATGTGCTCGATCTCGCCCGGCAAGGCCGTGTGCTGTTGCCGCTGCGGCCACCCCATGTGCTGATGGCTTTCTACACGCTGGCCGGCAATCTCAACCGTCCCTGCGCCACCGATCCATCGTGCGATCTCATCGATATCGAGACCGGCAGCGAAGTCTTCGAGACGATGCGCGAGATCGCGGCTCTGGTCGAGCCGGCCTGCTTCGAGATGGATCCGATCGCCGTTTCGGAACGGATGGCTGAGGCCGGTTCGCGGATCGTCTGCGCACCGCTGATCTACGGCTACGTCTCTTATGCGATCGCGGGCTTTCGCGCACACCAGCTGGCTTTCGCCGACATCCCGGTCATCGGCTCGAACGGGCCGATCGGTTCGGCGCTCGGCGGCACCGGCATAGCGGTGTCGGCCTTTTCCAAAGCCAGGGATGCCGCGATCGACTTCGCCTATTGGGTCGCCAGCGGCGATGTCCAGCGCGGTCCCTACGCCGCCGCCGGCGGACAGCCCGGCCACGCCGCCGCCTGGGAGGACCGGACGGTCAACGCCGTGACCGGCAATTTCTATCGGGATACGCGCTCGACGCTGGAAGGCTCATGGGTGCGGCCGCGCCATGACGGCTACATGGCATTCCAGCAGGCAGCGTCCGACCGCATCCTTTCCGGCATGAGTTCAGGGCACAAGGCCGCCCAGGTCGTTGCCGATCTCAATCGCCTGTTCCGGGAGAGCGCCCAGGCGCAGGTGTCCGGCGCTGCCGGTGGAGAAGCTTGAAACGAAACCGAACGGAGGAGAACAATGAATAACATGATCCGCGGCCTGCTGGCTGCTACCGCCCTCGCCTCGCTGGCAACCACTGCCTACGCGCAGGATGTGCAAGGCGTCATCAGCGGGCTGCCGACCGAACTCAAGGCGCAGTATGACGGCGCGCCGCAGAAGGTGCTGCCTTCGGCCTGGGACAATTTCACCCCGCCGCCGAAGCCGTGGAAGTGGTGCCACTCAGAATCCTACCAAGGCAATCCCTGGCGGGTCACGGTGACCAAGGAGTTGAAGCGGCTCGTCGACGGGCTGATCGCCGACGGCACGGTGTCGAGCTTCGAGGTTTCCGATTCCAACAACGACGCCAGCCAGCAGATCAACCAGATCCGCGCCTTCATCGACAAGAAGTGCTCGATCATCACCTCGATTCCGGGCTCCGCCACCGCACTCGACGATGCCATCGACGCAGCCGCCAAGGCCGGCATTCCGTTCATCACCGCCGCCGGTTCGGTGACCAGTGCGAACGCGATCAATGTCGATTCCAACTATGCGCGCTGGGGCTATGACATGATGACGGCGATCGGCAAGGCACAGCCGGACGGCGCCAGCATCCTGCTCGTCGAAGGCATTGCCGGTCACCCGATCGTCGTCCAGGAACGCCAGGGCGCGGACAAGGCGCTGGCCGAAAATCCGAAGCTGAAGATTTCGCGCACCGTCAACGGCAACTGGACGGCCAACGTCACCAAGACCGTGGTGCTGCAGGCGATCGCCACCAACCCGGCGCCGATCGACGCGGTGTGGACGACCGGCAGCGAAAGCCGCGTCGTTGCCGAGGCCTTCGCCGAAGCCGGTCGCCCGGCGCCACTGATCACCGGCTCGATCACGGGCGACGCGTTGGGCTACTGGAAGGCCAACCCCGACAAATACCGCTTCGAAGGCCATGCCGTACTGCCGCACTGGACCGCCGAGACACTGTTTCGCGTCGGCGAGCGCATGCTCGACGGCCAGAAGCCGAAGCTGAACACGCTGCTGATCCCGATCCCGCCGGTTCACAACGCCGATCTCGGCCAATGGTACAAGGACTGCATGACGACCGATGCCGTCTCGATCTTCCCGACACCGCCGACGGACCCGATGCCGGAGGAATGGCTCGACGCCTATTTCTCGAACCCGGCACCGACCAAGGGCTGGGATTATTCGAAGGTGCCAGATGCCTGTGCAAAGTGATGCCGGCGCAAACTGACGCCTGCGACAGATAAAATCTCAGCGAGCCGGCTCCTTTCGGGGATCCGGCTTGCCAGCTTCGAAACACCGCATGATTGAGATCACGAACATATCCAAACGCTACGGCGAGACGGTCGCGCTCGCGGATGCTTCGATCGCGTTCCGGGCGGGTACCATCCACACCATCCTGGGCGAGAACGGTTCGGGCAAGAGCACGATGGTCAAGCTCCTGTCCGGTATCGTCCAGCCGGACAGTGGTGCAATCCTGCTGCAGGGCAAGCCGTTCTCGGGCACGAGCCCCTCGGCATTCCAGGCACAAGGTTTTGCCACGGTATTCCAGGAGGTACTGGTCGCGCCCGATCGCAGCGTGGCCGACAACATCCTGCTCGGCCTCGACGGCCTGCTGCGGCGCGCCGTGCCCCGCAACGAACGCCGCGACAGGGCGGCAGCGGCGCTCAAGCGCTTCGCCGTCACCGACGTGCCCCTCGACAGGCCCGCCGGCCTGTTGCCGCTCGCCGCGCAGCAACTGGTCGTTCTCGCCCGCGCGATCGTGCGCAATCCAAAAATCCTGATCCTCGACGAAGTCACCGCCGCGCTCGACTTCGCCGATCGCGAATCCGTCTTTTCGCTGATGCGCGCGCTGGCCGGCGAAGGCTGCCTCATCCTGTTCATCACGCACCGCATGGACGAAGTGATGTCGCTTTCGGATCGCATCTCAATCCTGCGCGGCGGCAGCGTGGTGCGCACCGAAGAACGCGGTGCCTCGACCCCGGCGGAATTGCTCAAGGCGATGGCGCCACGCACGGCGGCGGAGCTGGCGCATGGTTGATCGCGCCGCTCCAGGCCTGGCTGTCCGCGACCTCGTCATCGTGCCGGGCGCCAGCGCCATAACGCAAACCATCGCTCCAGGCGAGATCGTCGGGCTTGCCGGCCTCGACGGGCACGGCCAGGAGCTGTTCCTCAAGATGCTCGCCGGCGTGGCGCCGCCACTTGGCGGCTGGATCGAGATGGGCGCATCCCGCAAGATCACAGGCTTCCGCAAGGCAGTGGCCAGCGGCATTGCCTATCTGCCGCGCGACCGGCGCGCCAACGGGATTTTCCCGACGCAGTCGGTGCTCGACAATTTCGCCGTCTCGACACTGTCGCGCGACACGCGCCTTGGCCTGATCAGTCCCGCGGCGCGCAAGGCACGCTACGATGTCTACCGCGAGAAGCTGTCGATCGTCGCGCCCCGGCCTGATGCGCCGATCACCACCCTGTCGGGCGGCAACCAGCAGAAGGTGCTTTTGGCACGGGCGCTGGCGCTGGAACCCGCGATCCTGCTTCTCAACGATCCGACGCGCGGCGTCGACGTGGCGACAAGGCATGTACTCTACGATGTCTTTCGCGGGCTGGCCGCGGATGGCATGGGGCTCGTCATCCTGTCCAGCGAAATCGAGGAGATTCTTCTCCTGTGCCAGCGCGTGCTGGTGTTCAGGGAAAACAAGGTCGCGGCGGAAATCTCCGGTGAAGCGATGACCACCGACAGCGTGATCTCTGCCATGTTCGGACGCGCAGCATGAGCCCTCTCACGCGCCTCCTGTCTCTTGGGCGAAACGTCGGCTTCGCGGTCGTGCTGCTGGTGGTCCTGCTTGCGGTCAATCTCATCCTCAGCCCGGGGCGGTTCCAGCCGGGATCGTGGGGCGCGCTGGCCGGACTGGCAGCACCGTTGATCGGCGCGGCGATCGCCTCGACACCGGTGATCCTCGCCGGCCGTGGCGGCATCGACATTTCGGTCGGGCCGCTGATGGGCTTCGTCAACGCCATGGTGATCCAGGTGCTTTTCCTCAAAGCCGGCATCTCCTCGCCTCTGATGCTCGTCCCAGCGGCTTTGCTCATCGGCGCGCTAATCGGTGCGGCGAACGGTTTTCTGGCGACGATCGTGCGCATCCAGCCGATCGTCGCCACGCTCGGCACCTATCTGATCCTCACCGGCATCACGCTGACGATCCTGCCGGCGCCGATCGGTCCCGCGCCGGCCTGGCTCAAGGCGCTGTCCGGTCCGCTGTCGATGCTGCCGCTGGCGGCGATGTTCATCGCCTGGTGGCTGGTGCGGCGCACGCCTTACTATGACCAGTTGATGGCGGTCGGCAGCGATGACCGCGCCGCCTACACCGCCGGTGTGGATGTCACCCGCGTCCGCTTCATCGCCTATGTGATGACCGGCATCTTCGGCGGATGCGCGGGGCTGATGCTGACAGCGCTGATCGGTTCGGCCGACCCCAATATAGGACCGACCTACACGCTGATCGCCATCGCCGCGGTCGCGCTCGGCGGCGTCAGCCTGGCCGGAGGCCGTGGCGGTGTGGCAGGAGCCGCGATCGGCGCGATCGACATCTTCCTGCTGCAGAGCGTGCTGACGACGTTCAACGTCTCGACCTTCGTACTGCAGATCGCCTATGGCGCCATATTGGTGCTGGCTGTGATGCTGACCGCGCTGCAGGAACGTCTTGCCATGAGGGAGCGCTGACATGGCTGCCAAGCGAAACCTGTTCGCGACAACCAATGCCCGCGTCGTCGGCGCCTTCTGTGTCGCCGCCCTTCTGCATCTCGCCGGCGCAGTCCTCATTCCCGGTTACTCTTCGCCGTTTGCCGTGCGCGCCATGCTGGTGCTCGCTTCGCTGCTTGCCGTCGCCTCGATCGGCCAGACGCTGGTCGTCATCATGGGCGGCATCGACCTGTCCATTCCCTTCGTCATCGGCTTTGCCAATGTCGTGGCCGCGCAGCTTTACGGCGACGGCTGGAACTTCTTTCTCGTCTGCGGCCTTGTCGGCGTGCTGGCGCTTCTCATCGGCGGGCTGAACGGACTGATCTCGCGCAGCCTCGACATCCAGCCGCTCATCGTCACGCTCGGCATCGGCATGGTCGTGCAGGGGCTGGTGCTGTTGTGGACAGCCGGCTTCCCCTCGGGCTCGGCACCGCAGGCGGTTTCCAGCTTCGTGTCGATCGGCGGATCGGCCGGGCCGCTGCCGGTGCCGTGGCTGGTGCCCAGCCTCGTCGTGCTGGCAGCGCTCGTCGTGCTGGTGCTGGAACGGACGCCCTATGGGCGCCGGCTCTATGCGCTTGGCAGCAATCCGGGCGCCGCACCGCTGGCGCTGATCGATCCGGTCCGCATGTGGGTCATCACCTATGCGGCGAGCGCCTTCTTCGCCGCGGTGGCCGGCGTGCTGCTGCTCGGCTTCACCGGCTCGGCCTATGGCGACGTCGGCCAGCCCTATCTGTTCCAGACCATCGCCGCGGTCGTCGTCGGCGGCGCGGCATTGGTCGGCGGGCGCGGCAACTATCTCGGCACGATCGCCGGCGTGCTGGTGCTGACCGAGATCAACACGCTGCTGATCGGCCTCGGCTTCCAGCCGTCGGCGGTGCAGGCGGCCCTGGGCCTCATCATCGTGCTGCTGGTCTCGCTCTACGGCCGCGAGCGGCACGTCTCGACGACCATCTGACGGGTTGCTGCTAGGCGAGCCGCCAGAGCTTGCGGGCATTCGCGGACAACAGCCGCTCGCGTTCCGAAATGCTGCAGCCTGAGAGCAGCGCATGGGTCGCCGCCACCCAGGTCGAGAGGCCGCCGCCGAGCGTGCAGACCGGCCAGTCGCTGCCCCAGACGACACGATCCCAGCCAAAGGCAGCGATTGTATGCTCGACATACGGGCGCAGCGTCGCGACGGTCCAGCTGCCGGGATCGGCATAGGCGACGACGCCGGAAATCTTGGCGATGACGTTCGGACGCCGCGCGATCTCGCTCATATGTTCGCGCCATGGATGCTCGGCTCCGCCCTTGACGTCGGGCACGCCGCAATGGTCGAGGACGAATTGGACATCCGGTGCCAGGTCGGCCAGCGCGATCGCCTTGGGGATCTGGTGCGGCAGCACCACGAGGTCGAAGGTCAGGCCGGTGCCGCCAAGCCGCTTCATGTTGTCCCGGAACAGCGGGCGCTCCGACAGCTCATCCGGCACGACATGGAGGACGCGGCGAAAACCCTTGACGAATGGGTTTGCCCGCTGGCGTTCGAGATAGGCCGCAAAGCCGGTTTCTTCCGGCCGGCAGGAGGCGATCGCTCCAGTGAGCATGCTGCCTGGTTGCCGCGACAGAACTTCGACGCGGGCGGTCTCGGCCTCGATGTCGGCTGGATCGACATCGACCTCCATATGCAGCACGCGCTCGACGCCGACACGCCGCGCTTCCCCGGCATATTCCCCGTAGGAGAAATCGCGGTTGAGCGCCGGCACGCCGGCCAGCCAGGGATAGCGCAGCACCGAGCGATCTATGAGATGCAGATGGGTATCAACGATCATGGCGAGGTTCCTCCCCTTCGAGCTTATTCAGATCATCTCACGGAGGAATTCTTCATTCAAATAAGAATTACGCCGCTGCACCGACCGCCGATCCGGCTAGGCGTGACAACCTTTCGGCCATGGCCAGCAACAGTTCGATGGTCCTGGTTATGTCGGGCGCGGAAGGCGCATTGACGACGGTGATGTAGGGAATCGACAGTGCTGCGATGGCCCTGCCGTCGGAACTGCGCACCGGTGCCGAAAGGTTGAAGACGCCGGCGGTCTGCATCGAGGCCATCATCTCGTAGCCACGGTCGCGAATCTGGTCGAGACGGGTGAAGAACTCGGCCGGCTGCGCCATCTTGTCGGTGCTGCGAACATGTTCGGAGATCATCATCTGGCGTTCTTCCTCCGAGCGGAAAGCCAGCAGCACATGCCCCGAGCCGGTGTCGAACAGGCTGATGTGGGACCCCACCCTGATCGAGATGCCCCAGTAGTTCGGGGCCTCCTGCTGAGCGATCACAACGGCGGAACCGCGATCGAAAACAACGAGTTGGTTGGCCTGTTGCGACGTCTCCGCGAGCTCGCGCATCAGCGGCGTGGCATAGGAAACCAGCCGGCGCACCGGAGCGTGCAATTGCGCCAGGCCGAACAGCTTGAGCGTCAGCGAATAGCGGTCGCCGTCCAGTCGCGTGACATAGCCGCGCCGCACCAGCCGGTCCAGCATGCGGTAGAATTCGTTGGGGCTGCGCTCGAGTTTCTTGGCAATTTCGGCTTGCGTCAGGCCGCCGTCGACGCCGGCCAGCAGTTCGAGGATGTCGAGCCCCTTGTCGAGCGCTGGCGCGCGGTAGCGCTCGTCCTCGCTGTCATCCATGCCTCACCCCTCCAGTAAAATCGATTCTTCATATACGCAGGAATGCGGCCGACGGAAACAAATTTCGTCTTGACGTGCCCGTGAATGTTTTGTTTGTATATGAATGTAGCACTTCTTGTCATCAGACGAGTTGTGGTCGCCGCTGAGGCGCACCCAGGGAGGATACCAATGAACAGACTGCTTTCCGGCGTGTGCGCCGGCGCATTGATGCTTGCGTTCGGCGCAGGCACCGCCCTTGCCGGCGACCTGCCCGGCAAGTTCGAAGGCGTGACCGTCGACGTGAAGCTGATCGGCGGCCAGCAATATGAAAAGCTCTACGAGCGGATCCCGGAATGGGAGAAGGCGACCGGCGCCAAGGTCAACATCCTGACCAAGAAGAACGGCTTCGATATCGACAAGGAGCTCAAGTCCGACATCGCCTCGGGCAGCACCAACTGGTGCGTCGGCTGGAACCATTCCTCCTTCGCGCCGCAATATACCGGCCTCTACACCGACCTCAGCAAGTTGCTGCCGAAGGAAGAGATCGACGCCTTCGTGCCGTCGACGATCAAGGCGGCAACCATCGACGGCAAGCTGGAGATGCTGCCGCGTGCCCAGTTCGACGTTTCGGCGCTCTACTACCAGAAGAGCCTCTACGAGAACGCCGACAACAAGGCCAAGTTCAAGGCGAAATACGGCTATGACCTGGTGCCGCCGGACACCTGGAAGGAAGTCACCGACCAGGCCGAGTTCTTCGCCAACCCGCCCAATTTCTACGGCACCCAGTTCGCCGGCAAGGAAGAGGCGATCAACGGCCGCTTCTACGAGATGGTGGTCGCCGAGGGCGGCGAATATCTCGACAAGGACGGCAAGCCCGTCTTCAACTCCGAGGCTGGCATCCGCGCGCTCGACTGGTTCGTCAACCTCTACAAGGCCAAGGCCGTGCCGGCCGGAACCACTAACTACCTGTGGGACGATCTCGGCCAGGGCTTTGCCTCGGGCACCGTCGCCATCAACCTCGACTGGCCAGGCTGGGCCGGCTTCTTCAACGATCCGAAATCGTCGAAAGTCGCTGGCAATGTCGGCGTGAAAGTCGCGCCGAAAGGGTCTTCCGGCAAGCGCACCGGCTGGTCCGGTTTCCATGGCTTCTCGGTGACCGAGAACTGCCCGAACAAGGAAGCCGCCGCTTCGCTCGTCTGGTGGCTGACCAACGAGGACAGCCAGAAGCTCGAGGCCGCCGCCGGCCCACTGCCGACCCGCACGGCAGTGTGGGATTGGGACCTGAAGCAGGCCGAGAACGACCCGTACAAGAAGGAGGTTCTCTCCGCCTTCCAGGAAGAGGCCAAGCACGCCTTCGCCGTGCCGCAGACGCCTGAATGGATCGAGATTTCGAACGCCGTCTATCCGGAGTTGCAGGCCGCGATCCTTGGCGACAAGACCTCCAAGCAGGCATTGGACGAAGCCGCCGCCAAGGCGACACAAATCCTCCAGGACGCCGGCAAGCTCTAGAACCGTCTCCCAACGCTGCCTCTCCCATCAGGAATGGGGGAGGCGATCGCGCTTCGCCGGCGAGAGCGCTGAACCATCAACGACAGACTTTCTGTTCCCCGGCCCGCGCCTGAACAAGAGGCGCCGACAGTCCAAAGCAAACACCACAGGATTCCGATGAAGGGCTTCAAGCCATCCGCGCCATTCCTGCTGCTGCTTCCGGCAATGATCGTGCTGGCGGCGGTCGTCGTGGTGCCGTTGCTGCTCTCGCTCTATTCCAGCTTCACGCCCTTCCGCCTGACGCGGCCCGAGACGTTCTTCCTCTTCGTCGGCTTCAGGAACTATCTTTCGATCCTGTCCAACACCGATTTCTGGTGGGCGTTCGGGCGCACGGTTCTCTTGCTGACCATCGCGCTCAATCTCGAAATGCTGCTTGGTCTTGGCCTTGCCATGCTGGTCGAGAAGGCAACGCGCGGCCAGCGCATCCTGCGCACGCTGATGATGTTTCCGATGATGTTCTCGCCGATCCTCGTCGGCTTCCAGTTCAAGTTCATGTTCAACGACAATATCGGCCTGGTGAACAATGCCTTGCAGTCGCTCGGCATTACGCAGGACGCCATACCGTGGCTGATCGAAGGCCATCTCGCCTTCATCGCCATTTCGGTCGCCGAGATCTGGTCGTCGACAGCGATCTTCGCCATCCTGATCCTCGCCGGCCTGCTTGCCATGCCCAAGGAGCCGATCGAGGCGGCGCGCGTCGACGGCTGCACGCCGTGGCAGACATTCCGCTATGTGACGTGGCCGTTCGTCATGCCCTTCGCCTACATCGCCATGACCATCCGCTCGCTCGACGTCGCGCGCGCCTATGACATCGTCAAGATCATGACCGACGGCGGACCGGCGGGCCGCACGGAGCTGCTCTGGACGCTGGTGGCACGCACCGCCTACAGCGACGGGCGCATGGGGATGGCCAACGCCATGGCCTATTTCTCGATCCTGCTGTCGATCGCCTTCACCGTCTATTTCTTCAACAAGCTCGCCGCGGCGCGCACGCAGATCGGTGCGGAGTGGTGAGAATGGACGAGAATTCTTCCGCCCGCCTGAAGCGCCGGCTCATGGGCGTCGTCTACCGCATCGGCCTGTTCCTGGCGATGCTGACCATCTGCCTGCCGGGCCTGTGGATCGTGCTGTCGTCGCTGCGGCCGACCGTCGAGATCATGGCCAAGCCGCCGGTGTGGATCCCGCAGGAGATTTCATTCGACGCCTATGTCTCGATGTTCTCAGGCATCGGCAAGGGCGGCATTCCGGTCATCGAATATTTCCGCAACTCGCTGATCATCTCTGTAACCTCGACGGTGATTGCGGTGGCCATCGGCATGGCCGGCGGCTACGCCTTCGCGCGCTACCGCTTCCGCGGCAAATCGAGCGTCTTCTTGGGCCTGATGCTGACGCGCACGGTGCCCGGCATCGCGCTGTCGCTGCCGCTGTTCTTCCTTTACGTGCGGCTCGGCATCATCGACACGCATTTCGGGCTGATCCTTGCCTATGTCGCGCTCAACGTGCCGTTCACGATCTGGCTGATCGACGGCTTCTTCCGCCAGGTGCCGAAAGATCTCGCGGAAGCCGCGCAGATCGACGGCTGCACGCGCTGGCAGGCGTTCTGGCAGGTCGAGTTCCCGCTCGCCGGACCAGGCATCGCTTCGGCCGCGATCTTCGCCTTCCTGACCTGCTGGAACGAATTCGCGCTGGCCTCGCAATTGACCCGCTCGGTCAGCGCCAAGACGCTGCCGGTCGGCCTGCTCGATTACACGGCCGAGTTCACCATCGACTGGCGCGGCATGTGCGCGCTCGCCGTGGTGATGATCATCCCGGCGCTCACCCTCACCTATATCGTCCAGAAACACCTTGTCGGCGGCCTGACCTCCGGCGCGGTGAAAGGCTGATCCCATGGCAACAGTTTCCCTCAGCAAGTTGACCAAGCGCTACGGCAATGTCGGGATCGTGCATGGCATCGATCTCGACATCGCCGACCGTGAGTTCATCGCCCTGGTCGGCCCCTCCGGCTGCGGCAAGTCGACGACATTGCGCATGATCGCCGGGCTCGAAGAGATCAGCGCCGGCTCGATCGAGATCGGCGGGCGCGTCGTCAACGATTTGCCGCCGCGCTCGCGCAACATCTCGATGGTGTTCCAGTCCTACGCGCTCTACCCGCATATGACCGTGCGCGAGAACCTCGGCTTCTCGCTGAAAATCGCAGGAGCGGCCAAGGAAGACATGGACCGCCGCGTCGCCGAGGCTTCCAGCATCCTCGGCCTCGACACACTGCTCGACCGCCGCCCGTCGCAGCTCTCCGGCGGCCAGCGCCAGCGCGTTGCCATGGGCCGTGCCATCGTGCGCGACCCCGATGTCTTCCTGTTCGACGAGCCGCTTTCCAACCTCGACGCCAAGCTCCGGACGCAAATGCGCACCGAGATCAAGAAGCTGCATGCCAAGGTGCAGTCGACGGTGATCTACGTCACCCACGACCAGGTCGAGGCGATGACTCTTGCCGACCGCATCGTCATCATGCGCGACGGCCATATCGAGCAGGTCGGCACGCCTGACGAGGTTTTCCGGCGGCCGGCGACGCGCTTCGTCGCCGGCTTCATCGGCTCGCCGCCGATGAACCTGCACGAAGCAACGATCGACGACGGCCAGATGGTTTTTTCCAGCGGCGAAAAGCTGCCTTTGCCTGGTCAGTTCAAGGCCAATGTCGCGACCGGCGACAAGGTCGTGTTCGGGCTGCGGCCTGACGACATCTATCCGACGGGACATGGTATCAGCTCCGGCGGTGCGGCGGACGTCCACCAGATCGAATTGCCAATCACGATCACCGAACCGCTCGGCAATGAGACGCTGGTGTTCGTCGAGTTCAACCGCGCGGACTGGGTGTCGCGCATGCTGAATCCGCGACCGCTCAAGCCGGGCGAGCGAGTGGCCATGAGTCTCGACATGTCGCAGGCGCATTTGTTTGCCACCGAGACCGGAAAGACATTGCGGAGCTGACCGATGGCTAGAATCGAAAAGATAGAACTGCGGATGGTGGACCTTGTGCCCAAGGTCAAGCGCACCGACGCCATCCAGAGTTTCGTCAGCCAGGAAACGCCGATCGTCACCATCACCGATTCCGACGGCGCGGTCGGCACCGGTTACAGCTACACGATCGGCACCGGCGGCTCGTCGGTGATGCGGCTTCTCTCGGACCATCTGGTGCCACGGCTGATCGGCCGCGACCCGGACATGATCGAGGCGATCTGGCACGATCTCGAATTCGCCACACATGCCACCACCATTGGCGCGATCACCGCCATCGCCATTGCGGCGATCGACACGGCGCTGTGGGATCTCAGGGCGAAGAAACAGAACCTGCCGTTGTGGAAACTCGCCGGCGGCGCCAAGGACCGCTGCCCGCTCTACACGACCGAAGGCGGCTGGCTGCACATCGAGACGCAGGCGCTTGTCGACGACGCACTGGCCGCCAAGGCCAGGGGATTTCGCGGCTCGAAGGTGAAGATCGGCAGACCGCATGGGTCGGAGGATCTCGCCCGCCTGTCGGCGGTGCGCAAGGCGGTTGGCGACGGCTACGAGATCATGACCGACGCCAATCAGGGGTTCTCGGTCGACGAGGCAATCCGCCGCGTGGCAAGGCTGCGCGAGCTCGACCTTGCCTGGATCGAAGAGCCGCTGCCGGCCGACGACATCGACGGGCATATCAGGTTGTCCAACTCGACGCCGACGCCGATCGCCATCGGCGAGTCGCTCTACTCCATCCGCCATTTCCGCGAATACATGCAGAAAGGCGCCTGCTCGATCGTCCAGGTCGATGTCGGCCGCATCGGCGGCATCACGCCCTGGCTCAAGATCGCCCATGCGGCGGAAGCCTTCGACATTCCAGTGTGCCCGCATTTCCTGATGGAATTGCATGTCAGCCTGACCTGCGCTGTTCAGAACGGCCGATATGTCGAGTACATTCCGCAGCTCGATGAGTTGACCGGCAAGCGCATGCGCATCGAGGATGGGCATGCGCTGGCGCCCGACGAGCCCGGCATCGGCATCGATTGGGACTGGGACGCGGTCAAGGCCATGAGCATCGCCGAATTCACCACGGTGATCACCAAATAGGGGAACTGATATGCAGCGGATGGGGATGGTTCTGGGGTTGAAGCCGGAAAAGGTCGAGGAGTATGTCCGCCTCCATGCCGCCGTCTGGCCCGACGTGCTGACCATGATCTCGGCCTGCAACATCAAGAATTACTCGATCTACCTGAAGCGGCCGGAGAACCTGCTGTTTTCCTATTTCGAATACCACGGCACCGACTATGCCGCCGACATGGCCAAGATGGCGGCCGACCCGAAGACGCAGGAATGGTGGTCTGTCTGCATGCCCTGCCAGGAGCCGCTCACGACCCGCAAGGAGGGTGAATGGTGGGCTTCCATGGACGAGGTCTTCCATCATGACTGAGGGCGGTCTCGACCCTGCCTCACTCGTCCAGTCCTGGCCAAAGCCGTCGAAGCCTCGGCCGATCGTCACCTTCGGCGCAGGATCGATCGTCGGCGACGCACATTTCCCAGCCTATAGGAAGGCTGGCTTTCCAGTCGCCGGCCTCTACGATCCGGACCAGGACAAAGCGCGGGCACTGGCCGAGAAATGGGGCGTGACCGCGTTCCGCTCGGTGGAAGCAGCCGCTGATGTCAAGGACGCGGTTTTCGATCTGGCGACGCCGCCGGGTCGGCACGCCGAGATCCTGAAGGCTCTGCCCGATGGCGCGGTCGCATTGATCCAGAAGCCGATGGGCAACTATCTCGGCGAGGCAACCGAAATCCTGGAAATCTGCCGCGCCAAGAAGCTCAAGGCGGCGGTGAATTTCCAGCTCCGCTTCGCACCCATGATGCTGGCGCTGAAGGATGCCATCGCCAAGGGCTGGCTCGGCGAGATCGTCGATTTCGATGCCTGGCTGGCGCTGGCGACGCCGTGGCAGCTTTGGGAGTTCCTGCTCAAGGCGCCGCGCGTCGAGATCGCCATGCATTCGATCCACTATCTCGACCTGATCCGGCAGTTGCTCGGCGACCCCAAGGGCGTGCATGCCAAGACGCTCGGCCACCCCAACCACAGAGTGGCACAGACGCGCACCAGCGCCATTCTCGACTATGGCGATACCGTGCGCTGTGCGCTGTCGATCAACCACGACCACAAATTCGGTCGCCGGCACCAGGCCTGCGAATTCCGCATCTGCGGCACCGAGGGTGCGGCCTATCTCAAGCTCGGCCTCAATCTCGACTATCCCCGGGGCGAACCGGACATTCTGGAGATTTATCCCAGGGGCGGAACGGACTGGGTCGCGGTGCCGCTCGCCGGCGAGTGGTTCCCCGACGCCTTCGTCGGGCGCATGGCCAATGTCCAGCGTTTTGCCGCAGGCGAAGACGACGAATTGGTCAGCTCGGTCGAGGACGCCTGGAACACCATGGCGCTGGTCGAAGCGGCCTACCTTTCGAGCGCAGCGCCGGCAACGCCGATCGCGGAAAGACCCTGATGGAACGGATCCAGTATTTCGAGGATTACCAGATCGGCGCCTCGCGCATCACCAGCGGCCGCACCATCACCGAGACCGACTTCATCGTCCATGCCGGGCATACAGGCGATTTCTTTCCGCACCACATGGATGCCGAGTTCATGAAGACGACGCCGTTCGGCCAGCGCATCGCGCATGGCACGCTGGTGTTCTCGGTCGGCATCGGGCTGACGGCAACCGTCATCAATCCGGTCGCCTTTTCCTATGGATATGACCGCCTGCGCTTCATCAAGCCGGTGTTCATCGGCGACACGATCCGCACGCGCACCACCATAGCGGCCAAAGAAGACGATCCAAAGAGGCCGGGCTCCGGACGCGTGATCGAACGCTGCGAAGTCATCAACCAGCGCGATGAAGTGGTGCTGGCCGCCGACCATATCTACATCGTCGAACGCAAGCCTGCACGGGGCTGAAACCCAAGCCGTTTCCTATGCGCCAGTGGCACGATTGGTGATGCGCTCCAGGCCGAGCAGCAGGACCAGCGTCGCCACGACCAGGATCATGGTGAGCGCTGCTCCTGCAAAGATGTCGCCGCGATCGGTGAGGCTGAAGATCGACACCGGCAGCGTCACCCACCCCGGCGGATAGACCATCACGGTGGCGCCAAGCTCGCCCATCGAGAGCGCGAAGCTCAGGCCGAAAGCAGCAACCAGATAGGGTGCCAGCAAGGGCAGCGTGACATGCCAGAGCCGATAGGCCGGGCGCGCGCCAAGGCTCGAGGCCACCTGTTCGAAATCAGGCGACAGCCGGGCCAGCCCGGCCGAGACATTGCCGAAGGTGAAGGCCGAGATCAGCACGAAATGCGCGATCATGACGATCGCGATCGTGCCGTTGAGCAGCAGCGGCGGATGGCTGAACGCCACCAGCAGGCCAAGGCCGACGGACACCGAAGGCACCGCACTTGGGACGAAGAACAACAGGCCGAGCACCTTGCTCAGGGTTGCACCCTGGATGCGGAGCGCAAGTGCCGCCCAAGTGCCGCTGACCAGCGCCAGGGCGCTGGCCAGGAAGCCGGTGATCAGGCTCGCCTTTACGGCTTCGCCAGCCGCGCCGCGCATCACGTCGCTGTAATGCTCCGTCGTCAGCCCGCTTGGCAGCACACCGTTCCATTGGTCGGCAAGGCTGGACAGGAGGATGACCGCCAGCGGCGCCAGGAACAACACGCCGAAGACCACCGCGAAGAGCACCCACAGAGCGATGCGACCGGGACGCGACCAGACCAGCATGGCTAGACTCCCAACCGGCCGGCGGCGAAACGGTAGAGGCCGAACAGGCCGAGCGACAGCGCGATGTTGACCACGGCGATGATGCAGGCGACCTGATAGGCCGATTCCTGGATCGCCTTGCCGTAGATCAGCAGCGGCAGCGTGATGACGCCCTTGGCGCCGATGAACAGCACGATGCCGAATTCATTGACGGTCAACAGCAGGCACAGGCTGCCGCCGGCGATGAGCGCGGGAATTGCGGCAGGCAGGATGACCTGGCGGACGATGCGGAACGGCCGCGCGCCGAGCACGCTTGCCGCTTCGATCTGGCCGCGGTCGACCAGCGAGAAAGCGGCGAGCAGTGGCCGCAGGATGAAGGGGGTGTAGACGGTGACTTCGGCGAGCACCACCCCCCAGGTCGAATAGAGGAAATCGACGGGCGGCAGCGGCAGCGAGAAGGCTTCCATCAGCCCGGAATTGAGCATGCCGGCGGAGCCGTAGAGAAAGGTGAAGGCAAGCGTAACCAGGAAGGTCGGCAGGGCGATGAAAGTATCGATCAGGCGGGCGATGAAGCCGCTGCCGGGGAACGGCACGAAAGCGAGGATCAGCGCCAGCACGAGGCCCACGATCAGGCACCCGGCCGTCGCGGTGACCGAGATGGTCACCGTGTTGATCAGCGCGTTGAGGAAAAAGCGGGAATGCAGGACACGGACGACTTCCGCAATATTGGCGACACCGCTGTCGTCGAAAAAGGCCTGACGGGCGATGAGCGCCAGCGGATAGAAGAACAGCAGCGCCAGCAGGGCAGCCGGCGGCACGATCCAGAATTTGCCGGGTTCTCTCCTGATCGCCGGCGCGCCAATTGCGACCGCGTCAGACACCGGCGTCTTCCGGAAGAAGCGAGGTGTCGGCGGGCGCAAAGAACAATGGCACCTCGGCACCGGGTTCGGGCAAGGCGATCGGCAACCGCGTCGCCGAGACGCGCACCGGCGTGCCTTCGACATCGAGCACGAGATGGGTGAGTTCGCCCTGCCAGTGTACTTCCCTGAGGGTGCCGACGATCCGGTTGGTGTGCTCGCTGTCGGCCGTCAGGCTGAGGTGCTGCGGCCTGATGCAGAGCAGGCTCTTGTCGCCGGCCTTCTCGGCACGGCCGGCGCCTGTCAGCACCGCATCGCCATGCCTTGCCGTGGCGAAGCCTTTCGCGCCGGCCGCCTCGGCAACCGTCACCGGCAGGAGATTGGCGCGGCCGAGAAATTCGGCGGTAAAACGGTTCGGCGGGCGGCGATAGAGTTCTGTCGTCGGTCCGTGCGAACAGACCCTGCCGTCGCGCATGATGGCGATCTTGTCGGCAAGCGTCAGCGCTTCCGTCTGGTCGTGGGTGACGTAGAGGATGGTCAGGCCCGGCAGGCTGCGGTGCAGGCGGGCGATCTCCTCGACCATGTTGCGGCGGATCTGCGCGTCGAGCGCCGACAACGGCTCGTCGAGCAGGAGCACGCGCGGCCGCACGGCAAGGGCGCGGGCAATCGCAACACGCTGCTGCTGGCCACCCGAAAGCTCGCGCGGATAACGCCTGGCAAAAGTCGCCATGCCGACGGTGCCGAGCGCATCCTTGACCCGCTCTGCGATCAGCGCCTTGTCGGCGCCTTGTGCCCGGAGGCCGAAGGCGACGTTGTCCTCGACCCGCATGTGCGGAAACAGCGCGTAGTTCTGCACCACCATGCCGAGACCGCGCTCGTAGGGCGGCAGGTCGGTCACATCGGTGGCGCCGATACGGATGCGGCCGCTTGCCGGCCGCACGAAGCCGGCCACGGCGCGCAAGGCCGTCGTCTTGCCGGAGCCGGAAGGGCCGATCATCGCCAGTATCTCGCCGGGAGCGATGTCCAGGGTCAGCGGATGCAGGACGACATGCGCGCCATAGGCGACGCTGACCTTGTCGAAGTGGACGTTGGAACCGGCGCCGCGAATTTTCGCGGCGTCGATGTCCATGACACTGGTACCAGTAAAGGCGGCGGCCGACATGGCTTGGTCCTCCGGATTTCTGCCCTCGGGTGTCAGCTTCCGGTCGCCTCGTTCCACTTCTTGACGTAGTCGGGAAGCTTGCTCAGCGCCTCGTCCCAGTTCGGCGCCCAGATGGTCAGGCCCTTCATCGCTTCCTGCGTCTTGGCGAAGTTGGCGTCGGATGGTGTCACGTCCTTGCGGGCGGGCATGCCGAGTGCAACGGAACTTACCGTCGACTGCGCTTCCTTGGAGAGCAGGAAGTCGATCAGCTTCTTGCCGTTGTCGCCATTCGGCGCGCCGGTGACCAAGCCGATTTCATAGGGCAGCGCGAAGGTGGAGCGCACACCGTCAGGGCCCGCCGGCCAGAACACCTTGATGTTCGGGTTGTCGGCCATCTGCGACATGTTCATCTGCAGGTCGCCATTGGCGACATGCAGCTCGCCCTTGTTGACCAGCGCGGTCAGCTTGCCGGTCGAGGCGGACGGGCCGACATTGTTGTCCTGCAGCTTCTTCATGAACTCGAAGCCGGCATCCTCGCCGCCAAAGGCATGGATGACCTGCAGCATGACGGCGGTTCCGTCGCCGGCCTGGCCGGGGGTCGAATACTGGATCTTGCCCTTGAACTTCGGATCGAGCAGGTCGTTGTAGCTCTTCGGCGCTTCCGAGAGCACCGCGCTGTTATAGATGAAGTTCATGTAGTTGTTGACCAGCGGCCGGTACTTGTCGGTGCCGCCATCGATCTGCTCGGCGCCTTCGGGCTTGTAGTCCTGCAGCAGGCCATCAGCCGCGGCGCGCTGGACGAAGGGCGGCAAGGTCACCAGCACGTCGGCCTGCGGGTTCGATTTTTCCTTGGCGACCCGTTCGACGACACCGCCCGAGCCAGCCTCGATATACTGTACCTTGATGCCGGTGGCCTTGGTGAAGGCGGCAAACTCGGTTTCGAACCAGCTGCCATTGCCGTCATGCAGGCCGTCGGCGGAATAGATGGTGACCACGCCGTCGGCGAGCGCCGGTCCGACGAGAGCCGACGACGCCAGCAGCGACGCGGCGAAGGCCATGGCGATGTTTGTTTTGCGCGATTTCATGGATCAGTTCCCCTGTGATTGATGGCACATTCTGCGATGCACTATGACGATCGCGCCGTCGGGACCTTCGGGCCTTGTAGCGCTTGTGGATGTCGTCGTTGCGTCAACTTTGGGGATTAGCGATCGATAAGTAAAATCTATTTATTTTATGACAGGCAAACTTCTTCTGATGTTTGTCATGGAACTGTCGCGTGCCTGTCTTGGAGGCGTTTCGACCCTTTGAAACGTCGGCGACCGGCGGAGCCAGTGGTGATCAGCCGAAGGAAACGCCTGCCGTCTGAGCCCGCAGTCGCGGATCGAACGAGCGAACCGTGACGGGCCGGCCGTCGAGGATTTCGAAGCAGCGGGCGAGCGTGTCGTCCTCGAGCCGGCGCATCGCCTCTTGCGTGAAGAAGGTGAGATGCGGAAACAGGATGACGTCGTCGCGGTCGAACAGCGCGCTCATCGGATGGCCTGACCGGGCCAGCGGCTCGACCGAATAGACGTCGAGCCCGGCGCCGCCGATGCGTCCGGCAACGATCGCCTCGACAAGGGCGGTCTCGTCGATCAGGGCGCCGCGCGAGACGTTGACGACGACGGCGGAGGGCCTCAGGCAGGCGAGTTCGGCCTTACCGATCAGTCCGCGCGTATTGTAGTTCAGCACGCAATGGATGGAAACGAAATCGGAGGCGCGCAGCATAGCTTGGAGATCGTGAGCCTTCTCGATGCCGGCGCCTTGCATGGCCGCCGCATCGACGCCGGGATCGAAGCCAAGCACACGGGCGCGAAACCCTTGGCCTGCCATGCGCGCCATGCTGCGGCCGATCTTGCCGCAGCCGACGAGGCCGAGCGTGGCGCCGGAAATGTCGCGCCCCAGCCAGCGCTGCTCGGGCCAGATCCAGCCATCGCGTGACACCGCCGCCGTGATCGCCGGCAGCCGCTTGGCCAGCGCGATCATCAGCGCGAAAGCACCCTCGGCGACGGTTTCCTCGGCATACTCAGGCACATTGACGACGGGAATGCCGCGCTGCATCGCGGCAGGAATGTCGATGGCATCGATGCCGACGCCATATTTGACGATGCCCTTCAATTTGGGCGCCGCCTCTATCACCCGCGCGGTGATCGGCGTGTAGCACATCAGCAGGAGATCGGCGTCGGCGACAGCATCGATCAGGTCCGCCTCGGGAATACCGTCGGGCAACGTCACCAGCTCGAGGCCCCTCGCCCGCAAGCCGGCGTCGATTCCCGGACATTCGAGTTCCCGATCGGTGCGCACCGCCTTCACGGTCAGGCCGCCAGCACGGCTGCCTCGACGATGTCGAGAGCGCGGTCGAGATCCGTTTCCAAAATGACCAATGGCGGCGACAAGGTCAGCACGTTGCCGTGGCTGACCTTGAAGCTCAGGCCCTGTTCCAGGCAAGTGTAGAACACGCGTTCGGCAAGCTCGCGCGCGGGCTGGCGCGTGGCGCGGTCCTCGACGAGTTCGACGCCCACCATCAGACCCCTGCCCCTGACGTCGCCGACATGCGGCGAGCGCGCCATCAGATCCTGCATGCGCCCGAGCATATGCCGGCCAAGCTCGGCCGAGCGCTCGACCAGCCCTTCCTCCAGTATGATGTCGATGGTGGTCAATGCCGCGCGCGTCGTCACCGGGTTCTTTTCGTGGGTGTAGTGACCGATGGCAAAGCCGCCGGTGACGTCGAGGTCGCGGCGCGCAATGACGGCGGCGATCGGCAGGATGCCGCCGCCCAGCGACTTGCCGAGAACGACAATGTCGGGCGTCACGCCATCATGCTCGTGAGCAAAGAACTTTCCGGTCTTGCCGAGGCCGGTCGGGATCTCGTCGAAGATCAGCAGCGTGCCATGGCGATCGCAGGCCTCGCGCACCCGCTTCCAGAAGCCTGGCGGCGGCGGGTTGGGCGTCGCCCGCATTGGCTCCGCGACGACCGCGGCCACGTCCTGCTCGCGGTCGAGCACATAGGCGATCATGTTGGCGCAGGCGATGCCCGACGCTTCGAGGGAGTCGTGACCATAGGGGCAGCGGTAGCCATCCCAGGGCGCCACATGCTCGGTGCCGGTCATCATCGGGCCTGATATATGGGAGCGGAACGTCGCCTCGCCGCCGACGCTGGCAGCGCCGAAGCCAGCGCCATGGAAGGCATCCCAGAACGACACCGTCTTGAAGCGGCCGGTCGCGGCGCGCGCGATCTTCAGCGCCACCTCTATGGCATCCGAGCCACCCGTGGTGAACAGCACCTTGCCGAGATCGCCAGGCGCGAGTTCCGCCAGCTTCTCAGCCAGTTCGACGGCGGGCTCGCAGGTGAAGCGGCGCGGCGCGAAGCAGAGATCGTCGAGCTGCTGCTTGATCGCGGCCACCAGCCTGGGATGGCCGTAGCCGAGGTGATGCACGCTGTTGCCATGGAAATCCATGAAGCGGCGGCCGGCGGTGTCCTCGATCCAGATGCCTTCAGCCCTGGCGATGGTCGACAGACAGGGGCTGGAGAGGCTCTGATGCATGAAGGCGGCCGCGTCGCGATCGAGCAGGCCGCGGATGCGGGGATCCTCCTGACCGGCGTCCCATCGGCGGCGCGCCGCTGTCGTGTTGGAATCGCCCTCGGTATGCACAAGTTCTTTGGTCGCGGCCATCACAGTCTCCGAAACGCGAAGGAGGGAGCGTCGAAACGCCCCCTCGGTTGGTCTGCCAGTTGTTACGGTCCGGTCAGGACCAGGGCAGCGAGAATGTCTTGACGTTGGTGTAGCTCTTCATCGCTTCGATAACGCCTTCCTTGTAGCCATTGCCCGAATCCTTGATGCCCCCGAAGGGAGACATCTCGATGCGATAACCCGGCACTTCCCAGATGTTGACCGTGCCGACCTGCAGCCCGGCGATGTATTTCTGCATGCGGGGAAACGAGTTGGTGCAGACGCCCGACGACAGCCCGAAGGCGGTCGAGTTGGACAATGCGATCAGCGCCTCGTCGTCATCGGGCGCGCGCACGATCGGGATGATGGGGCCGAATGTCTCTTCCATGACCAGCTCGGATGTGTGCGGCACGCGATCGACGACGATCGGCGGCAGCAACGCGCCCAGACGGCCCGGATTGTAGAGGATTTCAGCACCTTGCTCGGCCGCCATGTAGACACGCGCCTCGAACAGCGCCGCTGCCTTCTCGTGCACGACCGTACCAAGGTCGGTCGAGCGGTCCATCGGATCGCCGAAGCGGATCTTCTTCGCCCGCTCCAGCACCAGTGGCACGAAGCGGTCGGCGACGCTTTCCTGGACCAGGATGCGCTTGACCGCCGTGCAGCGCTGGCCGGAGTTTTTTGTCGCGCCGGCGACGGCGAGATCGGCAGCTTTCGCCAGATCGTCGTCGGAGAGATCGTTGAGGATGATCAGCGGGTCGTTGCCGCCGAGTTCCAGTACCTGGCGCTTGTAGCCAGCGGTGCGGGCGATCATCTTGCCGACCGGCACGCCGCCGGTGAAAGTGATCAGGTCGATGTTCTCGTTGGTGATCATCTCGTTGCCGATGTCGGCCGGCCAGCCGGTCACCACCGACAGCATCTCCGGCGGCAGGCCGGCTTCATAGAGAATGTCGGCCAGGAGCAGCGCCGTCATCGGCGTCAGTTCGGTCGGCTTGACCACCACGCAATTGTTGGTGGCGATCGCCGGCGCCACTTTGTGCGAGACCATGTTGAGCGGATGATTGAACGGCGTGATCGCCGAGATCGCCTTCAGCGGTTCGCGGGTGGTGAAGATCTTGCGCGCCTTGCCGTGCGGGGTGAGGTCGCAAGAGAATATCTGGCCGTCATCCTGGATGCACATCTGCGCCGACAGCGTGAACACGTCATAGGCGCGGCCGACCTCATAGAGCGAATCCGCCTTGGAGATGCCGAGTTCCAGGGTGATGAGATCGGAAATCTCTTCGCGGCGTGATGCAAGGATTTCGGCGGTGCGAAACAGGATCTGCTGGCGCTCGTAGCGGGTCAGCTTCGATTTGTAGCCGGCGGCGATCTCGAAGGCTTTTCGGGCATGCTCAGCGCTCCCTGCCGGCACGGTGCCGATGACGGTATCGTTCCAGGGGTAGCGCACCTCGACGACGCCCTCGGCATCGACTTTCCTGCCAGCGATGCGCATCGGCTCGTGGCGAACTTTGATGGCGGGGTCGAGTTTGGTCATGCACTCTGCTCCAGCAGATGTTAGGCGTTGCGGCCGAGGATCGACCCCCACTCCGGCCCTCCGGGCCACCTCTCCCCCGATCGACGGGGGAGAGGAAATCAGGCGAAGTCGGCGCCCCCACGTTTCCAGGCTGAGCCGCGGCTAACCCTGGCGCCTTTCCTCTCCCCCGTCGATCGGGGGAGAGGTGCCGAGCGAAGCTCGGCGGAGTGGGGGTCGACATCCACGTTCGACATCAAGCCAGTGCCGCCGCCATCGTCGCGTAATAGAAGGCGTCGAAATTGCGCAAGGTCGGCTCATCAGGCAAATCAGGCAGCACACGATTGACGATGAACGGCACTTCCTGCTCGGTCAGTCCGCCATGCGAGCGCAGCGGTTCGTTCAGCGCCGCCAGGTCGTGGCGGTGTTCCGAGGTGCCGATCGTCTTGTTCTCGGTCGAGACCAGCACGATGTCGCCGATGCGGTCGGCCGGCAGTTCGAAGCGCTTGCAGGCCGTCGGGCTGTCGACGACCAGCATGATGCCGTCGACCTTGGCGAGCCGGGCCATGATGCCGGCCTGGTCGGCGCCATCAGGCAGATAGGCGGTGGCAAACGAGCCGAGGGCGCCGTGATGCACGACATAGGGGTCGGTGATCGGCAGGATGACGCGGGCGGCGTCCTTGCCGAGCCACTCGTCCAGCAGATCCTGGACATAGACGACGTCCGGCGAGCCGTCAGTCTTGTGCTTGGGCTTCATGCCGTGATCGGCAGTGACGACAATCGCGGCGCCCAGCCCATCGAGCTCGGTCAGGTACTTGTCGAACATCTCGTAGAAGGCGTTGGCCTGCGGCACGCCAGGCGCGTATTTGTGCTGCACATAATCGGTGGTCGTCAGGTACATGATGTCGGGGCGGAATTCCCTGAGCAGCTGAACGCCGGCGGCGAAGACGAATTCCGACAGTTCGGCCGAATAGACCTCCGGCACCGGCAGCCCAAAGTGCTTCGAGGCATTGTCGATGCCGTGCTCGGCCACGGTCGTGGTGTCCGACTTTTCCGCCGAGAAGCACAACGCGCGACCTTCGTCGAAGGCCAGGCCCTTGCCGAGCAACGCACGCAGCTTATCCTTGGCGGTCACCACCGCAACCTTGGCGCCGGCGTCGTAGAAGGCTTGAAAAACGGTCGGCGCGCGCAGGAAGCGCGGGTCGTTCATCATCACTTCCTTGCCGGTCTCACGCTCGTAGAGATAGTTGCCGCAAATGCCATGTACCGACGGCGGACGGCCGGTGGCGATCGACAGATTGTTGGGGTTGGTGAAGCTCGGAATGACCGAGTGGGCAAAGCGCACCGTGCCCTTCTCCTTGATCCTGACCAGAGCCGGCATCAGCCCGGCCTTTATCGCTTCGTCGAGATAGGCGGGCTCGCAGCCATCAAGGCAGATGGCGATGGCCGGCACGCGCGGCCAAGCGTAGGTGCGGCCGTTGACCGCGACATTGATGGGAGACATCTGGTTCATCGAAAATCCTCGATATCGGCCGCTTCAAGCGGCGAGTTTGGCGCGTTCGGCGAGTGCCGCGGCGGGTGGGGTGGCGGTGTCGACGCCCATTTCACGAAGCGAGAAGGCCGCCGCCTCGACGACGCGGCGCATGACATGCTCGTCCATCTGGCCGATGCAGCCGACACGGAAGCTATCGACGGCGGTCAGCTTGCCCGGATAGATGATGAAGCCCTTTTCCTTCATCAGATCGTAGAAACGGTCGAAGGCGAAGCTGGCATGGGCCGGGTTGAAGAAGGTGACGATGATCGGCGACAGCCAGCGGTCTCCGAGCAAAGTCTCGAAGCCGAGGTCGCGCATGCCGGCCACCACGACGTCGCGGTTCCTGGTGTAGCGGGCGCCACGGCCGGCGACACCGCCCTCGGCCTCGTGCTGGCGCAACGCTTCAAGGAAAGCGGCGACGACGTGCGTCGGCGGCGTGTAGCGCCACTGGCCGGTCTTGTTCATATGCGCCCACTGGGCGTGGACGTCGAGCGACAGCGAATGGCTGCGGCCCTTGGCCGCCTCCAGTTCGCTCTTGCGGGCGATGATGAAGCCAAAACCCGGCACGCCCTCGATGCATTTGTTGGCGGACGAGACCATCGCCTCGTAGCGGATCTCGTTGACGTCGAGGGCGACGGCGCCGAAGGCACTCATGGAATCGACGAGCAGCTTGCGGCCCTTGGCATGGACGGCCTCGGCAATCTCGGCGACCGGGTTCAAAATGCCGGAGCTGGTCTCGCAATGGATGGCGATGACATGGGTGATGGCCGGATCGGCCTCAAGCGCTGCCGCCACCTCGTCGCCGCGCGGCGGCAGGTAGTCGCCCTTGTCGATCAGCGTGTAGGCACGGCCGAGATACTGCATGGTCTGCGCGGCACGCAGGCCGTAGGCGCCGTTGGCCAGCACCAGGACCTTGCCATCCTTCGGCACGAACGAGCCGAGCATCGCCTCGACGCAGAAGGAGCCGCTGCCTTGCATCGGCACGCAATCGAATTCATCTTTCACATCGCCCGTCAGCGCCAGCAGGCGGCGGCGCAAATCGGCGGTCATGGCGCGAAAATCGCCGTCCCACGATCCCCAGTCACGCAGCATGGCCTGCTTGACCGAATAGGCCGTGGTCAGCGGCCCCGGGGTCAGCAGATAGGGCTCGCCCAGCGCCGGTGCCTCCAGGGGCTTTGGGGCAAATTTCGTCTCGGCGAGCATGAGTGTCCTCCGACAGGTCGCTGCTTTTTGCGGCCTTACTCTCGGGCCGAATGACGTATTTGTAAAATCGTTATTTTGTATCGAAGTATCGATTTTTACGATGCAAGGTGCGAGCACCGCGACATAAGCTGCATGCCGCTCATGACATGCTTGTGAAGCCGGGTAACTTCGCGTCTGCATCATAAATAAAATCGTTCATTTCAATCTTTCAGTTAGCAGAACTTGCGGTAAGCTGCCGACGACCCTTGGTATCCCGGAGGCACGGTAAATGCGCTACGTCCAGCTGCGGGCCTTTCATCAGGTGGCGATTTCGGGTGGTTTTTCGCGGGCGGCCGAAGCGCTGTTCCTGACCCAGCCGGCGATATCCGACCAGGTGCGCAAGCTCGAGGAAGAGTACGACGTGCTGCTGTTCAACCGGAACAAGAAGCAGGTCACGCTGACCCATTCGGGCCAGAAGCTGCTCGAAATTACCCACCGCATGTTCGACACGGAGCAGCAGGCGCTCGAGCTGCTGACCGAGTCGCGGGCGTTGCGTTCCGGCACGCTGCGCATCGTCGCCGACGCCGCGCATCACCTGCTCCACATTCTCGGCAGCTTCCGGGCCCGTTACCCCGGCGTCCAGGTTTCGGTGCGCGCCGGCAACACCGAGACGGTGATAAGCAGCCTCTACAGCTACGATGCCGATATCGGCGTGCTGGGCGAGGTGCCGACCGGACGCGATTTCGAGGTTTTGAAACTCAACTCGACACCGATCATCGCCTTCACCTCCATCGACCATCCGCTGGCGGGCAAAAAGTCGCTGACGCTCGCGCAGCTGGCGCAGGAATCGCTGGTCATGCGTGAGCGTGGCTCGAAGACGCGCCAGAAGCTCGAAGACCTGGCTGCCGCTTCGAAGGTTGAACTGCGGCCGGCGATCGAAGCCGAGGGCCGCGAGGCGGTCCGCGAGATCGTCGCCTCGGGCGCCGGCATCGGTTTCGTCTCGGCCGCCGAATTCGGTCAGGATTCACGGCTGATGCCGATCACCATCGACGCGCCCGAGACCTTGATGGACGAAGCGCTGATCTGCCTGCGCGAGCGCAGCGGCGGCAAGCTGGTGCGCGCCTTTCTCGACATGGCAAGATCGATGTCGGCGGATTAAGCGGCGGCCCTGATCTCCACTGCATCCGCCTTCACCCGCTCCGACTTCGGATCGTAGGGGCTGCGCAAATGGGCCGTGGCGGCATGCCGCTCGCCGGCGAGGTCGATCTCGAACCGCTCGCCGCTGAGGAACGCCGCATCGACGCCGGCTTCGTGTTCGATCAGTCCGAGCGCCACCGAGCGGCCGAGCGTGTGACCGTAGGCGGCAGAGCGCACTTCGCCAACCGGTTTGCCGTCGCGCAGGATCAACTCGCCGCCCCATAGCATCGGCTCGGCGTCGTCGAGCGTGAACAGCACGACACGCCTGGCCGGCGCGGCCAACGGCTTTGACTTGATCAGCGCATCGCGTCCGATGAAACCGCCCGGCTTGTCCATGGCGACGGCAAAGCCAAGCCCCGCCTGCCAGGGGTCGATATCAGGCGTCAATTCCCTGCCCCAGGCGCGAAAACCTTTTTCGATGCGCAAGGCGTCGAGCGCGTAGTAGCCGGCGTCAGCCAAGCCGAACTCGCGGCCTGCCTCGTGCAGCGCTTCATAGACGCCGACCGCGAACTCGGTCGGCACGATCAACTCCCAGCCGAGCTCGCCGACATAGGTCATGCGGTTTGCGTAGGCGGTGGCGTAGCCGATATCGATCTCGCGGATCGTGCCGAAGGGGAAGCCGGCATTGGAAAGATCCGCCGAAGACAGTTTGCCGAGCAGATCGCGCGAGCGCGGCCCCATCAGCGCCAGCACCGCATAGGACGAGGTGACGTCGGTCAGGATCGCATGGGCATCGGCCGGGATGTTCTTGACGATCCAGTCGGCGTCGTGGACCGCCTGCGCGGACCCCGTGACGATGAGGAATTTTTCGGCACCGAGCCGCATCACCGTGAGGTCGCTTTCGTAGCCGCCACGGGCGTTAAGCACGCCGGTGTAGACCGAGGTGCCGACCGCCACATCGACATTGCCGGCGCAAATGCGGTTGAGCACGGCGCAGGCATCGCGACCCTGGACGAGGAGCTTGGCGAAGGAGGTCTGGTCGAACAGGGCGACGGCTTCGCGCGTCGCCTTCATCTCTTGGCCGACCGCTTCATGCCAGTTCTGGCGGCCGAAGGCATAGTCGTTCTCGGCCTTCCCTCCCGGTGCTGCGAACCAGTTGGCGCGCTCCCAGCCCATCTTGGAACCGAAGCAGGCACCCTTGGCGGCCAGCCGATCGTAGAGCGGCGAGCGGCGGAACGGTCGCGCGGTGTCCAGTTCCCGGTTTGGCCATGGCATGGTGTAGTGCAGGCCAAGCGTTTCCTTGACCCGGTCATGCAGCCAGCGCGGATTGTTGTTGAAGGACGCGAAGCGCCTGATGTCGACCGGCCACAAATCCATGGTCGGCGCACTGTTGACGATCCACTCGGCCAGTGCCCTGCCCGCGCCGCCGGCGCTGGCGATGCCCATCGAATTGAAGCCGGCGCCGACATAGAAATTCTTCAGCTCCGGCGCCTCGCCGAGAAGAAAATTGTTGTCCGGCGTAAAGCTCTCGGGACCGTTGTAGAATTTCTTGACCTCGGCCTCAGCCAGTTGCGGCACGCGGATAAGCGCGTTTTCCATCAGGATCTCGAACTGGTCCCAATCGTCGGGCAGCAGCGCGAACTCGAAACTCTCCGGGATGCCGTTCATGCCCCATGGCTTGGCGTGCGGCTCGAAGCCGCCCATGACCAGGCCGCCGACCTCTTCCTTGAAGTAGATGAAGCCGTCGGGGTCGCGCATGACCGGCAGGTCCGGATGCACGCCCTCGATCCTGCCGGTGACGATGTACATATGCTCTGCCGAGTGCAGCGGCACCGAGACGCCGCACATCAGCCCGACCTTGCGCGCCCATTGGCCGGCGCAGTTGACGACGATCTCGGCGGCGATGTCGCCGCGATCCGTCTCGACGCCGCAGGCGACACCGTTTTTCACCGTGATGCCGGTGACCTTCACCCGCTCGAATATTTGGGCGCCGCGGTTGCGCGCGCCCTTGGCCAATGATTGCGTGAGGTCCGTGGGATTGGCCTTGCCATCGCCGGGCAGCCAGACGGCGCCGACCAGATCGTTCGTCGCCATCACCGGCCACAGCTCGCCTGCTTCCTTTGCCGAGATGACATCGATCTCGACGCCTTGGGCGCGGGCCGATGCGGCCGTGCGTTTCAACACTGTCATGCGGTCGGCGGTGCGCGCCACCGACAGCGAGCCGCAATTCTTCCAGCCTGTGGCAAGACCAGTCTCGGCTTCCAATTCGCTGTAGAGCTGCGTGGAATACCGGATCAGGCTGGTCATGTTGGAATGGCTGCGGAGCTGCCCGACAAGGCCGGCTGCATGCCAAGTGGTGCCGCCGCTGAGCTGTCCCTGTTCGAGCAGGACGACATCGGTCCAGCCGAGCTTGGTCAGATGGTAGGCGACCGAGCAGCCGATGATGCCGCCGCCTATGATGACAATTCGTGCCTGAGTGGGAAATTCATGTGCCATGGGCGTTCCGCCATTTGAAGGGATGGCTGGACATTAGCAGGGAAAAGCCAAATATCAACCCAAAAAGTCACAAAATATCACATCAGACTTGCCACTATGAGTTCGGGTCCCTTTTGCGAAAGCGCCTCGGCAAGCGCGGTGTCCGGATTGGCGTCGACGATCACGCCGGCGGCGCGCTCGAAATTCGGAATCCTGAGCGGCGTCAGCTTGCCGAACTTGCTGCTGTCCAGGGCGAAATAGGCCTTGCCGGCAAAAGCGATCATGCGGCCACGCTGCTCCGCGCCGGCGCGGGTGAAGTCGGTCACCTCGCCATCCGGGGACAGGGCACCGCCCCCGAGGAAGGCGATGTCGACACGGAAGTGAGCCATCGCATCGAGCGTGTCGATGCCGGAAGCCGCCTCCTCGCCGGGATCGACTTCGCCGCCCAGCATATGCACACGCATGCCCGGGACATGGCATAGATGCAGCGCGATCGGCAGGCTGGCCGTGCAGATGGTGAGATCGCGCAGGTCGGCCATGGCATGCGCGACGGCCAAAGTGGTGGTGCCGGAATCGAGAAAGACCACCATTCCGTCCTTAACCAGGCCGGCGGCAGCCTTGCCGATCGCCGCCTTGCCGTGGGCATTTTCCTGGCTGCGCAGGCTCATCGCCGGCTCGCTCGGCTCGAAGCGGGCGGCGCCGCCATGCACGATGCCGAGCCTCCCCTGGTCCGAAAGCAGCTTCAAATCACGGCGGATGGTTTCGCGCGAGACATCGAAGAACCCGGCAAGCTCGGCGACGCTGACGGAACCCTGGGCGCTCAAC
This sequence comes from Mesorhizobium opportunistum WSM2075, assembly GCF_000176035.2. Lineage (NCBI taxonomy): Bacteria > Pseudomonadati > Pseudomonadota > Alphaproteobacteria > Hyphomicrobiales > Phyllobacteriaceae > Mesorhizobium > Mesorhizobium opportunistum. The sequence continues at coordinate 6,070,089 of NC_015675.1, forward strand.
CGCCTCAGGATCTCGTCGTGGCGTCTTGGGGCAAGTGCGCGCACCGGCAGGCGGCTGACGGGAGACATGGCGATCCTCGTGTCGAGCGATGATGTTGCAATATGTGGCAGTGAACCCGCATGGACGCAACCACGCCGGCGTGACCGGCGGCATTGATATTGCCTGTCTAGGATTTTCGCGACAGACCTTCGTCCTTTATGGCGTTGACGAGTGTCTCGCTGCCTTCGCGAAGATGCTGGCTCAGAATGCTCACGGCCTTGTTGCCGTCGCGCTGCCGGCAGGCGGCCAGCAGGTCGCGGTGCTCGGCCTGCGAGCGGGTGCGATAGTCGAGGTTCGACAACAGGATGCGGACATAGCGATCGGCCGCATTGTGGTGCGCCTCGATCAGGCCGAGCAAACGCCGGTTGCCGCAGGCATCATAGAGAGCCAGGTGAAAGGTCCGGTTGAGCGCCCCCCATCTGCCGACATTGCGCTCGGCATCGATCTGGTCGAGTGCTTGTCCGGCCTCATCGAGCTTGTCGCCCGACAGGACGGGAACAGAGAGCTGGAGCGCCTCGCATTCGAGCAATTCGCGCACCGCGTAGATCTCTGTGATTTCGGCACTGTCCATTCGGGCGACATGCGCGCCCTTGGTCGGGTGAATGGACACGATGCCCTCGGCCTCCAACTGGCGAAGCGCATCACGGATCGGCATGCGGCTGAAGCCGAACCGTTCGGCCAGATCGTCCTGGCGCAGCGCGGTGCCTGCTTTCAAGGATCCGCTGGCTATAGCTTCGCGCAGGACATTGGCTACCTGCTCCGCCACCGTCTGCGGTCTCTCGATCAGGCCTTCCACAAATCCGCGCAAACGATGCTCCCGCTTCATCCGATATCCAGCCTAATGGAAAACCGCTTTTGCGGATATAAGTATCCTTGTGTACAGGAGAGCTAGCCTGACCTTACCGTCGCTTCGGAAGCGGCATCGTGGCGCGCGCCTATGCCGCTGCGGGTCGCCCCCTGGCTGGGGTCGGCACAGCGCTTGCCGGCTCCGCATACCGCATACGCATGCGCAGGAATGGCGCTTCGATGCAGGTGTAGCTGAGATAGCCGATCGGAATCGTCGCCATGAAGCACAGGCCGGACCAGAGGCAAGCAACATAGAAATTGCTTATGTTCATGACGTTCGTGTTTATGAACGCCGCCAGTTGCATGACGAAGAACAGATGCAGGAGATAGATCGAATAGCTGTAGGCCCCGGCCTTCTCAAGGATCTTGAACGGCAGGCTTGTGCGCTTCCTCGAAAAGCTGGTGTCGTAATAGGCGATGCCGAAAGCATAGGCCGCGGCCTCCAGGGTCGGCAGGATGATCCATATCGAATGCGGCGACGGATAATGCTCCAACTGGTAAAATCCGCCGGCGGCATCGAACCACCAGAAGAAAACCGAGAATGCGATGAAAACGGCCAGCGCCAGCCAGTGCCGATCCTTCGCATAGGCACGGAGGTGAAAAGCAAGAATGCCGGCCAGAAACTGGTCCGCGTGGCCTATGATGGTCCAGGCTGCCGCCGACTGCACCTCGCCGATGTGCACATAGAGCGCCCACCTCAGCAAAATCGCTGCCGCGATGAACAGCAAGGGCGCGAACGGGAACCGCCTCGACGCCATCAGCAAGAACGGCAACAAAATGTAGAAGTGAGCTTCCACGGTAATCGACCAGCCGCCATTCGGAAGGGTGGGGAAAATCAGCCCTTTGCCGACATCGGTGAAGTACTCGCCCAGAGGCTGACCCGCGAGATCCCTGCGGCAAGCCTCGATGGCTATTACGGCCAGCAGAAGCGGAAGCAGCCTTAGCGCCCGGTTGGCAAAGAAGGGCAGGTAGCTGACCTGTTTTCCATCAAGAAGCTTGGCGAACAGGTAGCCGGAGAGCGCCATGAACAGCGAAACGCCGGTGATCCCTTCATCCAGAAGGCTGAAGATTGGCAGAGCCGGCACAAAGCCATAGGGGACCGGCCCATCAGGAGACTGGTGAAGAAAATGCCAGGTGAAGACCAGAAAAGCCGCCAGACCGCGAATATGGTCCAGCGCCGGATAATGTTCTCCAGTCGAAGACTTCATGATTCAGACCAGCCGCCCTGCGCCCTGGACGATCGTCGCCGCACTGCCTCGCTTGTGGCTGAGCCAGCAACGGCAGCGCAGCAAGTATACCTCGCCCACGACTCCTATTTTGCCAGCCTCTCGTTAATTTAGACTTCTTACTTTTTGGGGAAATTTTCCCCGGCACGGATCGGCGACCGAACAGCCGCCGACCGAAATTGGTCGAAGTACGACGGCTCTTCAGCCGGGGCTTCCCGCAATGTGCGGACCGTCGCTGTCTACATGCTGTCTGAGCACAATCGCTTTGCTCAATCGACGCGCACGGCCACAACGGCGGCGCAGTCGCCGGCCTTGACCAGCCCGGGAAAATGTCGTGCGGCCAGCATGCCGGACATCTCCGCCCTGATTTCCTGCGGGGCGATACCGGTGCGGCCAACTGAATGGATGCGGGCCAGCACGGCCCCCTTCTCCACGGGCTCGCCGAGATCGACCATGGTTTCGACCATGCCGTCGTCCTCGGCGAAGGAGAAGCAATCGCCCGAGGGCATGTCCAACCACTGTGTCTGGCTCTTCTCGACCGCACCATCGACAATGCCGGCGTGACGCAACACATTGAGGACGCCGCGTCGCGCGATGCGCACGGTTTGTGCACGAGAGGTGCCGCCGCCGCCAAGCTCGGTGCTGACGAAGACCTTGCCCATCTCCTCGGCCGCTGTGTCGTACATGCCGACGGCATCGATCTCGATCATGCGCATCGAGAAGGGGGCGGAAAACGCCGCCACCGCGTCGAAGGCTTTCTGCTCCAACGCCTTGTCGGGCAGAGTGTGCGCGGCGCAAAACGGCACGAAGTCGAGCGTCTTGCCGCCGGAATGAAAGTCGAAGACGATGTCCGCGCGAGGAAGCAGCTCCCGTTGAAAATAGTCGGCGATCTTCTCGGTCACCGTGCCGTCCGGGCGACCGGGAAAGCTGCGGTTCATGTTGCCCTTGTCGATCGGCGAGGTGCGCGTGCCGGCGCGGAAGGCCGGATAATTCATCGCCGGCACGATGATCACGGTACCGCTGACGGTTTTCGGATCGAGGGTCCTGGCGAGATCGTAGAGCGCCAGCGGACCCTCATATTCGTCGCCATGGTTGCCGCCGGTCAGCAGGGCCGCCGGCCCTTTGCCGTTGCGGATGACGCAGATCGGGATCATCACCGAACCCCAGGCCGAATCGTCGCGGCTGTAGGGCAGGCGCAGAAAGCCATGCTGGACGCCGTCGCGATCGAAATCGACGGTCGGCGCGACCGGCGAAGGACGAAGACTGGACATCGGTTTCAATTCTTCACCACCAGCTTGCGCGGTACATTGGCCAGGCACTCTACACCGGTTTCGGTGATCAGGATCGATTCAGTGATCTCCAGCCCCATCGTTTCAAGCCAGAGACCGGTCATGAAATGGAAGGTCATGCCGGGCTTGAGCTCGGTGCGGTCGCCGGGACGCAGGCTCATGGTGCGTTCGCCCCAGTCCGGCGGATAGGAAAGACCGATCGAATAGCCGGTGCGATTATCTTTGACGATGCCGTATTTCTTCAGGACGGCGAAGAAGGCGTTGGCGATGTCCTCGCAGGCATTGCCGGGCCTGGCGGCTGCGAGGCCGGCTTCCATACCTTCCAGCGTCGCCTTCTCGGCATCGAGGAATTCCTGCGTCGGCTTGCCGAGGAAGACGGTGCGCGACAACGGGCAGTGATAGCGGTTGTAACAGCCGGCAATCTCGAAGAAGGTGCCCTCGCCCCGCCTCATCGGCTGGTCGTCCCAGGTCAGATGCGGCGCCGAGGCGTCGGCACCCGACGGCAGCAGCGGTACGATGGCCGGGTAGTCACCGCCAATGCCGTCGACGCCGCGCGTGCCGGCATCATAGATCTCGGCAACGAGATCGCATTTGCGCATGCCGACTTCTATCTTATCGACGATGCGGTGGTGCATGGCCTCGACGATGCGGGCGGCCTTGCGCATATAGTCGATCTCGGTCGGGCTCTTCACCGCGCGCTGCCAGTTGACCAGGGCGGTGGCGTCGACGAAGCGGGCATTGGGCAGATGCTTCTGCAGCGCGGCAAAGGCGGCGGCGGAGAACCAGTAATTGTCCATCTCGACGCCGACGGTGAGCTTGCCCCAGCCGCGATCGGCCAACACGCTGGACAGGAAATCCATCGGGTGCCGCTCGGTCGACTGAACGTAGTGGTCGGCATAGCCGACGATGTTGTCATGGGCGAGATAGGCGGTGCGCTTGGCGCCATTGGCATCCTGGCCGCGGCCATACCAGACCGGCTCGCCCGACGGCGGCACAATGACAGCCTGATGCACATAGAAAGACCAGCCATCGTAGCCGGTCAGCCAGGCCATGTTGGACGGGTCGCTGACGATCAAGAGGTCGACGCCCTTTGCCTCCATGGCTTTCCGGGTCTTGGCCAGGCGTTCGGCAAATTCGCCGCGCGAGAATTTCAGGTTTGGTTGCATTGTTCTTGGTCCTCGTTTGTTGGGCCTGGAGCCTGTTTCAACCTGGTTGAATCCGGCTCCAGGTAACTTTTTGTTCGAGCACGATCTTCTCGGAAAACCGGTTTCCGCTTTTCCGGATCCATGCTCCTGCGGCCAGCATCAGCTTTCGAAAATGGTTCCGGATTTCGCCGTCCGCGCCCGGTCGCGGGCGAGCGTGGCGATCGCCGTGTCCTGCACGCCGGTGCCGGTCAGGTCGGCAATGGTGATGTCGCTGGCTGAGCGACGGCCGTGCATTGCGCCGGCGATGATCTGGCCAAGCTCGGTCACCTCGGCATCGGCTGCTATCACGCCCGCCGCGATGGCATGGTGGAGTTCGCCAAGCCGTCGTGTCTGGCGCGCGCTGTCGGCGACATAGAGATCGGCCATGCGCAGGATCGCCGGTGCGATCTCGTTCTTGTGCTCGGCGTCCGAACCCATGGCGGTGATGTGCTGGCCGGCGGAAACGAAGCCGGCCTTGATCAGCGGCTCGGTGGAGGGCGTGGTGGTGACGATGATGTCGGCGCCGGCCGCGGCCTCAGCCGGGTCGGGTTCGGCACGAACAACAATGCCGAGTTTCTCACTCAAGGCGGCCGCGGTCGCCACTGCCTTGGCGGCATCGCGCGCCCAGATGCGAGCCTCGGCGATCGGCCGCACGAGCTTGAGCGCTTCGAGCTGCAGTCCGGCTTGCACGCCGGCGCCGAAGATCGCGGCGACAGATGCATCGGGACGCGACAGATGCTTGGCCGCGACCGCGCCGGCGGCAGCCGTGCGGACATCGGTGAGATAGCCATTGTCGAGCAGTAGCGCTTCGACCAGACCGGTCCTGGCCGACAGCAGCACCATCATGCCGTTGACGGAGGGCAGGCCGAGCTTGGGATTATCGAAGAAACCGGGGCTGATCTTGATGGCGAAGCCGTCGATGCCGGGCACATAGGCGGTCTTCACGTCGACCTCGCCGCGATGCTCGGGGATGTCGAGGCGCAGGATCGGCGGCATCGCCACCGGCAAGGTGGCGAGCGCGCGAAAAGCATTCTCGACGCAGGCGACGGCGTCGAGATCCAGCGTCACGATCTGGCGCAGTTCCTTCTCGGTGAGGATCGTCATGCGGCTCATGCGGCGCGCTCCATCGTTGCGTCACCGCAGATGATCTTGCGGTGCGTGTCCATGTCGATGTTGCGGCCCGAAAGCAGAACAAGCACCGGCCCGTCCGCCTTGACCTTGCCAGCGAGCAGAGCGGCGATACCGACCGCGCCGGCGCCTTCGACGATCTCACGCTCCTGCGCATAGGCATGGCGGATGCCCTCGGCGATTTCGTCTTCGCCAAGCAAGATCACATCGTCGAGCAGATCGCGGCACATGGCGAAGGTCAGCCGGTTGTCGAGGCCGATGCCGCCGCCGAGCGAATCCGCCAGCGTCGGCAATTCCTCCACCGGCATCGGCCGGCCGGCATCGAGGCTCGCTTTCATCGCCGCGCCGCGTGCCATCGAAACACCGATCACTTTCGTACCGGGGCTGACCCCCTTGACGGCCGCGGCGATGCCCGAGGCCAGGCCGCCACCGGAGAGTTGTACGAGCACGAGCGCGGCATCCGGAACCTGCTCGATCATCTCCAACCCGAGCGTGCCTTGCCCGGCGATTATCGCGGGATGGTCGAAGGGCGGCAGCATGACCAGGCCCTCTTGCGCCACCAGCCGCTCGACCTCCTGCTGGGCATCGTCCTGGCTGTTGCCGATGATGCGGACCTCCGCGCCAAGCCGGCGGATTTCGTCGAGCTTGTTGCCGGGCACCAGCCGTGACATGCAGATGACCGCGCGCATGCCTTCGAGCTTCGCGGCATGCGCCAGCGCGCGGCCATGATTGCCGGTCGAGGCCGCGACGACGCCACGCGCTTTCTCCGCGGCACTCAGCGAAGCGACGGCATTCGAAGCGCCGCGCAGCTTGAAGCTGCCTGTGGTCTGGCGGTGCTCGAGCTTGAGGTGAACCGGCACACCCAGTTGTTCGGAGAGACCCGGCGAACGCACGGTCGCCGTGCGCTCGACCTTGCCGGCAATTCGTTCGCGCGCGGCGCGGATATCGCTGAGAGTGACTGTCGCCATGATCGTCAATCGTGGGGCAAGGGCAGCGTCATCAGACGGCCAAATTCGGGATGGACTGTCTCATCACCGCAAAGGCGCAGGCAGTTCCAGGCGCTCGCCTGGTTGCTGGACACCACTGGGCGGCCGATCGCCTGTTCCATGCCGGTGACCGCGAGCGCACCTCGCAGCGCCGTGCAGGAGACGAACAGTGCGTCCGCCTGCGCATGCGTCGCTTCGCGCGCGAGATCGACAAGCTCTGCCGGGGGGATACGGGCCATCTTGCGATCGTCCTCGAAGCCGAGACAGGTGAAGCTGGCGATCTCGAAGCCACGGGCGGCGAAATAGGCCGCCATCGGCCTGGAGGTTTCGGCCGTGTAGGGCGTAAGAATACTGATCCGGCGCGCGCCGAACGCGTGCAGCCCGCGCACGCCAGCCATCGGCGGCGTGACGATGGGAACGCCGGGCTTGGCGGCTTGAATCGCCACCTCGATCTCGGCATCACCGATCACCACCGAGGCCGAGGTGCAGGAATAGCAGATGGCGTCGAGCGGCTCGTCGGGCAGGATCAATGCCGCGGCCGCCGTCAGCGCCGGCTGCATCTTGCGCAGATTCTCCGGCGTCGTCGGATTGGCGTAGGGAATGCGCGCGACATAGACGCCGATGCGCTCGCTCGCCACCATGCGGCGAAAATCCGGCTCACTGGTGTGATCCGTGGCCAGGATGATGAGACCGACGCGGCGCGCCATCGGGCGGTCTTCGAGCGTCGGCCGGTTGGGCGCGACCTTGATCTCGGGTAAGGGTTTCATCAAATTATCTCTCGATCTTGCCGTAGCGCCGTTCCAGCCAGCGCAGCAGGATAACCGAGCAAAGACTGATGGCGAGGAAGAAAGCGCCAACCAGCGTGATCGGCTCGATATAGCGATAGTAGGTGTTGGCGACGCTTTTCGCCTGGTTCATCAGTTCCAGCACGGTGATCGCCGACAGGAGCGGCGTTTCCTTGAACATGGCGATGAAATAGTTGGCCAGTGCCGGGATCATCGGCGGGATGGCCTGCGGTATGATGATGTGGCTCCAGGTCTGCCTGCCGCTGAGATTGCACGCCTTGGCGGCCTCCCACTGGCCACGCGGCACATTGTCGATGCCGGCGCGGTAGACCTCGGCCGTATAGGTGCCGTAGTGCAGCCCGAGCCCGATGACACCGGCGACGAGCGGCGGCAGCAGGATGCCGATGTCAGGCAGCACGTAGAAGATGAAGTAGAGTTGCACGAGAAGCGGCGTGCCGCGGATGAATTCGGCCGCCCAACCGACGGTGCGGGACAATGCCTTGTTGGGCGAGCGGCGCGCCAGCGCGATGCCGAGCCCGACGATCGCCGCCAGCACCGAGCCGAGCAGCGTCGCAAGGATGGTGATCTTCACCCCCTGGATCAGCGTCGGCAGGATCTGCCGGACAAAATCCCAATCCCATTCCATCAGAAAACCCCGGCCATCAGACGCGCACTCCGTCGAGGCCGCGCGCCATGCGGCGCTCCAGCGAGCGCACGCCCCACGAGATGAGCAGCGCCAGGATGAAATAGATGATCAGGATGGTGGTGAAGGGCACCATCGTGTTGCCGGTCTGGGCGCGCACCACCTGCGCCTGGAAGGTCAGGTCGCCAAGCGAGATCAGCGAGACGACCGATGTGGCCTTCAGCAGTTCGATGGCGTTGTTGCCGAAGGTCGGCAGCATCACCAGAAACGCCTGGGGCAGGATGACGTGGCGCAAGCCTTGCCAGCGGCCGAGGTTGAGCGCGATGCAGGCCTCATGCTGTTCGCGGCCGATCGACTGTACGGCGCCGCGCACCACTTCGGCGGCATAGGCGCCGACATTCAGGCCGAGCGCGAGCACGCCCGCCTGCAGCGGGGTCAGTTCGAAGCCCACCAGCGGCAGCACGAAATAAGCGAAGAACAACTGCACGAAGATCGAGGTGCCGCGAAAGAATTCGATATAGGCGGTGGCCAGCGCGCGCAGCGCAAAGAAGCGCGACAGCCGCCCCAGGCCGGCAAGAAAGGCCATGACCAGGGCAAGCACCGACCCCATCAGCGTCAGCTCGATGGTGACAAGCGCTCCCTGCAATATCAGGCCGAAATAGCCGGACCACTGGGTCATTCGATTAGAGGTTCCAACGTTTGGTTTTAAGATCCTTCTCCCCGTTCGCGGGGAGAAGATGCCGGTCCACCCTCCGTAGCTGCTGCGGAGGACGGGCAGGCAGATGAGGGCCAGCGCTAGCTTCTCCAAACTCTGCGCCGCCCCTCATCCGTCACTTCGTGACACCTTCTCCCCGTGAACGGGGAGAAGGAAAAAGTGCGCCCTATTTCGCTGCGCAGAGCTTGTCGCGTGTCGTCGACATCGCGGCCGCGGCCGAGAAGCCATAGGGCTCGATGATCTTGGCGAATTCGCCCGACTTCTTCATCTTGGCGAGTTCGACGTCGAAGGCATCGCGCAGCGCCTCGTCGCCCTTCTTGAAGGCGGCGCCGTCGCAATAGACCGGCGCCCCCTGCACCGGCGCAATGACTTCGAGGCTCGGGTCATTGGCCTTCTTCATCAGGTCGTTGATCGACAGAACCGGCAGCGAATAGGCGTCGATACGGCCGTCCTGCACCATCTTCAGGCCGCTCTGGCCGTCCGGCACGACAATGACACGATCCCGCGGCACGCCGGCATTGAGCGCCAGCTTCTCCTCGGTGCCACCACCGGGAGCGCCGATCGTTGCGGACGTGTCCTTGGCGACGTCTTCGTAGCTCTTGAAGCCTTTCGGATTGCCCTTCTTCACCAGCATCGCTTCGGCGTCGCACAGCACGGGCTCGGAATAGGCGACCGCAGCGCAGCGCTCCGGCTTCATGAACAGACCGGCGGTGACGACATCGAAGCGGCCGGCCTGCAGGCCGGGGATCATGGCGCCATATTCCGAGATCGAGGCGACGACGTCGGCGACGCCGAGCCGCTTGAAGATCTCGCGCGCCACGTCAGGCGCCGCTCCCGAAACCTTGCCGTCGGCGGCGACGGCCGTATAGGGCGGCTCATTGGCGATGGCGAGGCGGGCGAAGCCCTGCGACTTGAGCTGTTCGAGTTTGCTGTCGTCGGCCGAACCCGCGGTCGAGGCGGCCAGCACCGCGGTCAGCGCAAGACCGGCGACGCCGGCCAGAATGCCAAATTTCTTCATTTGTTCCCAACTCCTTGTTTCGTTTTCTTGGTTTGGTTGCGGCAGCAGCGCCGCCCGTTTCTGGTTGATTTCGGGACGGCTTCACCGTCCCGGGCATAACGGTCAGACGCGATGTCCGGCCGCGATGATCTTCTTCAGGAAGCCCTGCGTGCGCTCCTGTTTGGGATGGCGGAAAATCTCATCGGGCTTGCCCTCCTCGACTATTCTGCCGCGATCGAAGAACAGCACCCGGTCGGCGAAATCGTGGGCGAAACCCATTTCGTGCGTAACCAGAAGCATCGTCATGTCGGTCTCGGCGCAGAGCCGCCACAGGACGTTGAGCACCTCCTCGACCAGTTCCGGATCAAGCGCCGACGTCACTTCGTCGAACAGCATGATCTTCGGCTGCAAAGCGAGCGCGCGGGCGATCGCCACACGCTGCTTCTGGCCGCCGGAGAGTTGTGCCGGCATGGCCTTGGCCTTGTCGGCCATGCCGACCATGTCGAGCAGTTCCATCGCCCGCTTCTCGGCGGCGGCGCGCGGCGTGCCCTTGGTCAGCATCGGTGCCAGCGTCACATTGTCGATGACGCTCTTGTGCGGAAACAGGTTGAAGAGCTGGAAGACCATGCCGATCTTCTGGCGCATCCGGGTCAGATGCCGTTCGTCGGCGGGCAGCAGCTGACCGTTGCGTTCCATGTGGTAGAGTTGTTCGCCCTCGATCTGGATGTGGCCGCCGTCGATGCGTTCCAGGGTCATCAGGATACGCAGGATCGTCGTCTTGCCCGAGCCGGAGGGCCCGATCAGCGCCAGCTTCTCGCGCGGCATGACCTGCATCGACAGGCCGTCCAGCACCTTGAAGGTGCCGAAGCTCTTCGAAATAGCATCGACCTTGATGATGGGTTTGGATGCGGACAAATGAATTTCCCCGTGTTGGAGAAGCCTGTGCCCTTAACGATGCGGAACACGCCAAATCATGTCAATCGGGAAAATAATATCATGACAATTATTCCGATTGCGCATGTTTTCCGATCAGTCGCGGCTGATTTTTTGTGCACGTCATCATCCCAAAACGGCTCGCCCTTCTTGGGCGACGTGCTCAGATTGCAAGCAGCAGATGTTCCGGATCGCCAAGCAGCAGCTTTGTGACAACGCCGAGGCCGGCGCGCAGTTCCCCTTCCGTGGTCGAACCCAGTGAGATACGCACAGCCGGATGCCAGGGCGCATCCGAAATGCGGAAGGATGTACCCGGCGCAATCGCCACGCCTCGCAGCCGCGCCTGGGCGACAAAGCTTTCCTCGGCCCGATCGGCCGGCAACTCCAGCCAGATGTGCAGCCCGTCATGCCGGGCACGATATTCGACCCCGGCCAGCACTTCCGCCGCGATGTCCAGCCGCCGCCGCAACGCCGCACGCTGCCAGCGGACGAACTCCATCGCCGTGCCGTCGGCCACCCATTTGGTGGCGATCTCGGCCACCAGCGGCGTCGCCATCCAGTTCGACACCAGATGCCGGTTGGCGACGGCGGCGACATAGCGGTCGGGCGCGGCGAGATAGCCGATGCGCAGGCCGGGCACCACGATCTTGGTGAAGGACGTGACGTAGAGCGTGCGCTCCGGGGCGAAAGCAGCGACCGGCGGCGGCCGATCCTCGACCAGGGGACCCAGCACATCGTTCTCGATGATGGCGATGTCGTGCTTGCGGGCGACCGCCGCGATCTCTTCGCGCCGCCGCGCGTCCATCAGGGTCGCCGTCGGGTTGATCACCGAGGGCTGCACGAACACCGCGCGGATGTCGGAGAGCCGACAGGCTTCGTCCAGCGCTTCGGGAATCAGGCCATTGCCGTCGATGGGCAGGCCTTCGAGGTTGAAGCCGAGATACCGGGCCAGCGGCACCAGTGTGTGGTGGCCGATCGCCTCCGTGGCAACCGTCGAGCCCGGCGGCGCAACGCTCATCAGCGCCACGGTCATGCCGGCGGTGGCGCCATTGGTCAGGCTGATGTTCTGCGGCGAGACATCGAGGCCGCATAGCTTCAGCCATTCGACCGCCACCGCACGGTGACGTGGAAACACCATGTTGGGCCGGAACGACAGTGCCGAACTCGACGGCAGGTTCTCGGCCAGCCAGCCCAGTGCCTGCTTCAGCCGTTCCAGATGCATCGGCTCGCAGACCGGCTTCAGGATCGAGAGGTCGATGACCTCGCCGAGGCGTTCGGGCAGATAGGGCGGCTCCGGCTCGCGGCGTTGCGTCTGGACGAAACTGCCGCGGCCGATCTCGCCCGAAATCAGGCCGCGCCGGATCAATTCCTCATAGGCGCGGCTGACCGTCTGCACCGAGAGTTTCAGATCGTCGGCGAGCCGGCGATGAGTCGGCAGACGGGCGCCATTGGCCAGGCGCCCGTCATGAATGGCGCGCGCGAACTGGTCGGCCAGCGACTGATAGGCCGGCCGCCGGATGAGAGCGGGATCGGGTTGCCACAATGTCATGACTTATTAGAGATCGAAATCAGTGCAATTGACAATCGAAATAATGCGCCGGCATGGTACTGGCGACCAAAAAGTGGGCCGTGATGACTGCTGCGAAACTCGACGCGATCGATCTCAAAATCCTCGACGCCATCCAGCGCGACGGCCGTATCACCAAGCTGGCGCTGGCCGAGCAGGTCGGCCTGTCGCCCACGCCATGCTGGATGCGGTTGCGCAAGCTGGAGAAGGCGGGCATCGTCTCCGGTTACCATGCCCGGATCGCCATGCGTGTCGTGGCGCCAGTCGCGACCGTGCTGATGGAGGTGACGCTGGCCAGCCATCGCCAGGCCGATTTCGACCGCTTCGAACGCGTCGTCCGTGACATCCCCGAGATCGTTGCCTGCTGGTCGGTGGGCGGCGGTGTCGACTACGTGCTGAAGGTGATGGCGCGCGACATCGACGCCTATCAGCGGCTGGTCGATGGCCTGCTCGATCGCGAGATCGGCATCGACCGCTACTTCACCTACATTGTCATCAAGACGGTGAAGGACGAGATAGCGCTTCCGATAGCCGACCTTTTGCCGGCATCGCCGTAGCGCGGAGAGATCGTCTGCCTGACCGCCGCAATAGAGAGACTCTCTCTATCAGCGTGCATCCAAACAGCCTCTCTGTCTGGCCGCGATGGATAATCTCCCCGCATCAGACCGAACCGGGAGGCTTCGACCATGTCCGCGCATTTTGCCCGCTCGCATCGCCATGAAGCGCTCGACCGCCTTGCCGATCGCCGGCTGCTGCGCGAGCTCGCCTATGTCGACGGCCACTGGACGGCAAGCGAGGCCGCTGAAAGCTTTGAAGTCACCGATCCGGCCACCGGCGCCACCGTCGCCTTCGTGGCCGCGCTCGACGCGCGCCAGACGACAAAAGCGATCGATGCCGCGGCGCGCGTCTTTCCGGCCTGGCGGTCGCTGCTGCCGCAAGAGCGCTCGAAAATCCTGCGGAAATGGTTCGAGCTGATCATCGCCGCGAAAGACGATCTTGCCCTGCTGATGACGCTGGAACAGGGCAAGCCGCTGCGGGAGTCGATTGGTGAAATCGACTATGCCGCCTCCTTCGTCGAGTGGTACGCCGAGGAAGCAAAACGCCTCAACGCGGAAAGCGTCACCAGCCATCTGCCGAACGCGGAAATGATGGTGCGGCGCGAACCGCTTGGCGTCGTCGGTGTCGTCACGCCGTGGAATTTTCCATCGGCCATGCTGACCCGCAAGGCGGCGGCGGCACTGGCCGCCGGCTGCACAATCGTTGCGCATCCGTCCTCGGAGACGCCGCTGTCGGCGCTGGGGCTGGCGGAACTCGGCGAGCGCGCCGGTCTGCCTGCCGGCGTCTTCAACATCATCACCGGCAAGGCCGCGACGATTGTCGGCCGCATGTGCGAGGATCCGCGCGTTCGCGCCATGAGCTTCACCGGTTCGACCGAAATCGGCAGGCTGATCGCCGCGCAGAGTGCGCCGACGATGAAGCGGCTGGTGATGGAGCTTGGCGGCCACGCACCGCTGATCGTCTTTGCCGATGCCGATCTGGACAAGGCGGTGAGCATCGCCATCGACGCCAAATTCGCCACTTCGGGCCAGGATTGCCTGGCCGCCAACCGCATCTATGTCCAGCGCCCGATCCATGATCGCTTCTGCGCCGCCTTCGCCAGCCGCATCGAAGCATTGCGGACCGGTAACGGCCTTATGCAGGAAACCGACATCGGGCCGCTGATGCATGAGCGCGCCGTCACCAAGGTCGAGGAGCAGGTCGCCGATGCCATCGCCCACGGCGCGCGCTGCCTCGTCGGCGGCAAGCGGCATCAGGCCGGGCCGCTGTTCTACCAGCCGACATTGCTGGCCGATGTGCCCGACGAGGCGCTGATCATGCGCGAGGAAACCTTTGGCCCGGTTGCCGCAATCACACCTTTCGACAGCGAGGGCGAGGTGATCGCCCGCGCCAATGCCACCGAGTACGGTCTCGTCGCCTATGTCGTGACCGAGAACGGCGCCCGCCAGCAGCGTCTCGGCCGTGCCCTCGACTACGGCATGGTCGCCGTCAACCGCGTCAAGATTACCGGCGCGCCGATCCCGTTCGGCGGCGTCAAGCAGTCCGGTATCGGCCGCGAAGGCTCGCGCCATGGCCTCGAAGCTTTCACCGATCTCAAATATCTCTGCCTCGATGTAGCCTAAGCTGCATCGGAATCGCCCTTTTCGTCAGGAGTCAAAAAAATGCTCGACCAGTCCAACGAACTCGCCGCCTGGGATCGCGACCACTTCTTCCATCCCTCGACGCATATGGGCACGCACGCGCGGGGCGAGAGCCCGACCCGCATCATGGCCGGCGGTGAAGGCGTTACCGTCTGGGACAACAATGGCAGGAAGAGCATCGACGCCTTCGCCGGTCTCTATTGCGTCAATGTCGGCTATGGCCGGCAGAAGATCGCCGACGCCATCGCCACTCAGGCGAAGAACCTTGCCTATTACCACGCCTATGTCGGGCACGGCACCGAGGCTTCGATCACATTGGCCAAGATGATCATCGACCGCGCGCCGAAGGGCATGTCGAGGGTCTATTTCGGCCTCTCCGGTTCGGATGCCAACGAAACCAACATCAAGCTGATCTGGTACTACAACAACGTGCTCGGGCGCCCCGAAAAGAAGAAGATCATCTCGCGCTGGCGTGGCTATCACGGCTCGGGCGTGATGACCGGATCGCTGACCGGGCTCGATCTCTTCCACAACGCCTTCGACCTGCCACGCGCGCCGATCCTGCACACCGAGGCGCCCTATTACTTCCGCCGCGCCGACCGCTCGATGAGCGAGGAGCAGTTCTCGCAACATTGCGCCGACAAGCTCGAGGAGATGATCCTGGCCGAAGGCCCCGAGACCGTCGCCGCCTTCATCGGCGAGCCGATCCTCGGCACCGGCGGCATCGTGCCGCCGCCCGCCGGCTATTGGGAAAAGATCCAGGCGGTGCTGAAGAAGTACGACGTGCTTCTGGTCGCCGATGAAGTGGTGACGGGCTTCGGCCGGCTGGGCAGCATGTTCGGCTCCGACCATTACGGCATCAAGCCCGACCTGATCACCATCGCCAAGGGCCTGACCTCGGCGTATGCGCCGCTGTCGGGCGTCATCGTCGCCGACAAGATGTGGCAGGTGCTGGTGCAGGGTTCCGACAAGCTCGGCTCGCTCGGCCATGGCTGGACCTATTCGGCGCATCCGATCTGCGTTGCCGCCGGCGTCGCCAATCTCGAACTGATCGACGAAATGGATCTGGTGACGAATGCCCGCGAGACCGGTGCCTATTTCCGTGCCGAACTGGCGAAGGCCGTCGGCGGCCACAAAAATGTCGGCGACGTGCGCGGCGACGGCATGCTGGCGGCGGTCGAGTTCGTCGCCGACAAGGACGATCGGGTGTTCTTCGACGCCTCGCAGAAGATCGGTCCGCAGGTGGCAACGGCACTTGCCGCCAGCGGTGTTATCGGCCGTGCGATGCCACAAGGCGATATTCTCGGCTTCGCGCCGCCGCTCTGCCTGACCCGCGAAGAAGCCGACATCGTCGTCTCCAGGACCGCCGATGCGGTGAACAGCGTCTTTGCCAATCTCTGAAATCGACCATGAATGCCATGACCAGAACCCTTCCCGCCACCATGGCCGCCGTGCTGCTCACCGGGCACGGCGGACCGGAAAAGCTCGTCTACCGCACCGATGTGAAAGTGCCCGCGCCCGCCCCCGGCGAAGTGCTGGTGAAAGTCAGCGCTTGCGGGATGAACAACACCGATGTGTGGGGGCGCCAGGGCGCCTATGGCACCGAAGAGGACGCCGCCGCCGTGTCGACCTGGCGGCGCCAGGGCAACACGCTGACCTTTCCGCGCGTCCAGGGCACCGACACGGTGGGCATCATCGCCGCCGTCGGCGAAGGCGTCTCGCCGGATCGTATCGGCGAACGGGTGATGGTCGATTTCTCCATCTACAACCGCGACGACGATTCGCTGGCCGACATCGACTATATGGGGCACGGTCGCGATGGCGGTTACGCCGAGTACCAGACCGTGCCGGCCGAAAATGCGCATGTCGTCGATACGGAGATGAGCGATGTCGAACTCGCCACCTTCTGCTGCGCCTATCTCACCGGCGAACAGATGCTGGAACGCGCCGACCTGAAAGCCGGCGAGCGCGTGCTGGTCACGGGCGCCTCGGGCGGCGTCGGCTCCGGCATCGTGCAGTTGGCACGGGCGCGCGGCGCCATCCCCTATGCCGTCGTCGGCAAAGGCAAGGAGCAGGCGGTGCGCGACATCGGCGCCGAGGCTGTCATCACCCGTGGCATTGCCGACCTGCCGCAAGCCGTGTACGCGGCAACCGGCGGCAAGCCGATCGACGTGGTCGCCGACCTCGTCGGCGGCGCGATCTTCAACGACCTGCTGCGCATCCTGAGGCCCGAGGGCCGCTACACCACCGCGGGCGCGATCGCCGGTCCGGTCGTGCAGCTCGATCTCAGGACCATGTACCTCAAGCAGCTGCAACTGCACGGCTCGAGCCAGGGCACGCGCGCCGATTTTCGCCGCATCGTCGGATATATCGAGGCGAAAAAAATCCGGCCGCTGGTCGGCGGCGTCTACAGGCTGTCGGATTTCCATCGCGCGCAGGCCGATTTCATCGCCAAGGATTTCGTCGGCAAGCTGGTGGTGGTGCCCGATGCAGTCGTGGAGCGATCGGCGTAGTTCCGGAAATCCAGGCATCCTCGCTTCTGCCGTCCTCCCACCGCTGCCATAGCGGGAACGGCTTGCAGTCCAGCCTGCAAGCCGTCACAAACAGTGACGCCCGCCGCGCCGCTGGTCCGGGCCTCCGGTCACAGGATACAGGCGAGAATGACAGCCCGAATGATAATGCTCGACGCCAAGCCGCTCGGCGTCGCGGATGTCGCCGAGATCGCACGCCGCAACGCCCGGCTCATGCTGGGCGACGAGGCGATGCGCCGCATCCGGGCGAGCCGTTCCCTCATCGAGCATCTGACGCAGCTCGGCAAGCCGATGTACGGCGTCACCACGGGCCTGGGCGCCTGTGTCGACACACCACTCGCGCAGGCCGACCTGATCGCCTTCCAGCACAGCGTGCCGCTCAGCCACAGCATGGGCATCGGACCCGCCCTGCCGACCGAGGCGGTACGGGCGATGATCACCGCGCGCATCGCAGGCATGGCGGCCGGCGGCACCGGCACCTCCGAACGCGTGGTGATGGGCCTTGTGGCGGCGCTTAACGCCGGCGTCCATCCGGTGATTCCCACCTGGGGATCGATCGGGGCGGCGGACCTTGCCCATCTCGGCCATATGGCAAGGGCGCTGGGCGGCGACGGCGAAGCGGAATTCCGCGGCAGGATCATGCCGTCCGCCGAAGCGCTGGCGCTGGCCGGGCTCGAGCCGCTCGACCTGCGCGAGAAGGACGGCCACGCCATCATCGTCGCCAACAGCCTGTCGACCGGAACGGCCTGCCTGTGCCTCGAGGACGTCGCGCATCTCATCGACTGGGCGCTGGCAGCGGTGGCCCTCAACTATGAGGCGTTCCGTTCTTCCCTCACCGCGATCGACGAGCATGCGCTGGCCGCGCGGCCGGCCTTCGGCCAGCGCGAGATCGGTGCCCGGCTGCGCAAGGAACTGGCGGGAAGCGGCCTGTGGAAGGACAAGGCGGCACGGCGCCTCCAGGATCCGCTCAGCTATCGCTGCGTGCCCCAGGTCTGGGGTGGCCTGCTCCACGCGTTCGAGCAGGCGCGGCTGGCGACGGAGATCGAACTGACCCACTCAGGCGACAATCCTGTGATCCTGGCCGAGGGCGAGCGGGTGATCTCGAACGGCAATTTCGATCTCACGGCGATGACGCTGGCCTGGGAACAGCTTGGCCAGGCGCTGGCGCATTGCGCGGTCGGCATCGCCAACCGCGGCATGAAGCTGATGTCGCCGATAGCTGCCGAACTGCCGCGCTTCCTGTCAGCCAGGGGCGGCAGCCGCCAGGGCTATGCCGAACTGCAAAAGCCGCTGGCCGCGCTGGAAGCCGAGATCCGCCATCTGGCCAATCCGATGTCGCTCAGCCCGCTTGCCGTTTCGGATGGTATCGAGGACCAGTCGTCGATGGCGCCGCGGGTGGTGGCCAAGACCGCCGAGATCGTCGAGCGCATGCGCTATCTGGTTGCGATGGAACTGATCTTCGCGGCGACGGGCGTGGAGTTGCGCGGCGTCATCGGCAGTATGGGCGAAGGGCCGCAGCGGACCTTTGCCGCGGTGCGCGCGCTCGTCAGCCCGCTCGACGACGACCGCGAGATGAGCGCCGACATGACGCGGGTCGCGCGGATGGTGGCCGGTCCCCGGTACTGAGCGGCGCTCCATCAGCCTGCCACTTTTCCGGACTCGCTGTCCGGGTATCATTTCCTCGCACAGGACATCACCCGTGTGTCGCGGTATGGAGGCCGCGACACAGGCCAAATTTTCCAAACTTCCTGTGAAAATCGATTTGCAAATGCATTCACAAGGCATAATAGTGCCTTTCCATGAGCACGATCTCCAAGGTTGCCGAGCGGGCAGGCGTATCGCGGACGACCGTTTCGCACGTGATCAACCACGCCGACCGCGTGTCTAAATCACTGCGCGAGCGGGTGGAGAAGGCGATCGCGGAGCTTGGCTATTCACCCAACCCGCAGGCCCAGAGCCTGCGCACCGGGCGCACCAACACAGTCGCCATGCTCATTCCCGATATCCGCAACCCGTTCTATCCGGAGCTGGTCAAGACCGCGCAGTCCGAGTTCGAGGCCGTCGGCCTCGACATGCTGATCTTCAACACCGACGTGCCCGGCGGCCACAGCCAGGAGCACGGCCATGAGTATCTGCGCCAAATCCGGCACCGCCGGGTCGATGCGCTGATCGTCGGCGACTTCGCGCTGCATGGCATGCATGACACGCTGATCGGCATCGACATCCCTACCGTCTTCATCGGCGACCTGCCCAACCGCGCCGTCGACAACGTCAAACTGGACGACCATGGCGGCGGCTACCTGATGGGCGAGTATCTGGCGCGCAAAGGCCATCGGCGCGTCGCCTACGTCACCGGGCCGACCTCGTTCCGGGAGGCGATGGAACGCGCCGAAGGTTTTGAGAAAGGGCTTGCCGACAATGGCGCGCCGCCCCTGGCCGACCTGCGTTTCACCGGCAGCTATCTGCCGCCCTCCGGTGTCGAGGCGGTCGCCTGGCTGCTGGAACGGCACAGCGATCCGCTGCCGAGCGCCATCTTCTTTGCCAACTATTTGATGGCGGCGGGCGCGCTGGCGACGTTCCACGACCTCGGCATCGTCGTGCCCCGCGACATCGCCGTCGCGGTTTTCGAGGATCTGCCGCAGCTCGAATATGTGCGACCGCGCCTCACGCGTGTCGGCAACAGCCCGGCCGGCCTCGCGCGGGAGGCAACGCGGATGCTGCTCGAAAGGCTCTCGGGCGCCTATGCCGGCGAACCGCGCACCGTAGTGGTGCCGTCCTTCCTCCACCCCTTCGACACGGCGTG
Organism: Mesorhizobium opportunistum WSM2075; assembly: GCF_000176035.2. Taxonomy (NCBI): domain Bacteria; kingdom Pseudomonadati; phylum Pseudomonadota; class Alphaproteobacteria; order Hyphomicrobiales; family Phyllobacteriaceae; genus Mesorhizobium; species Mesorhizobium opportunistum. Next base: position 6,089,959 of record NC_015675.1, read on the forward strand.
AGGAGTTTGAAAGCCAGCGGGAGACCACTCGGCCCGAAAAGTTCACCAGAGACGATCAACAGGGAGGAAACCGTGACTGATCGACCAACTTCGCCAATCGTATCCGGCCTGACACGCCGCCGCATCCTGCAGCAAGGTGCTGCCCTCGCCGGCGGCATCGCCGGCTTGCCTTTCATCAACCGCATCGCCCGCGCCGAGGGCGCGGCACTGAAGTTCTGGCAGTTCTATGCGCCGGGCGGCGACGTGAAGCCGCAGGTGAAATGGTTCGAGGATATGGTTGCCGGCTGGAACGCCGGCCATGACGTCAAGGTCGAGCTCGAATATGTGACCAATAGCGAGTACATGAACGGCTCGAAGCTCTCCACGGCCTTTGCGTCGGGAGAAGGGCCGGACATCTTCATCATCAGCCCCGGCGACTTCCTGCGCTACTACAATGGCGGCGTGCTGGCCGACCTGACACCTTACATCGACGCTGCGGTCAGAGCCGATTTCCCGGAAAGCGTGATCGCCAACCGCATGGTCGACGGCAAGATCTACGGCGTACCCATGGAGGTCGAGCCGATGGCCTTCTACTATTCGGTCAAGGTCTTCGAGGACGCGGGCCTCAACGAGAACGACGTGCCCAAGAGCTGGGACGAGCTGCTTGAAACCGCCAAGAAGCTAACGACGCCCAACCGCTACGGCGTTCTGTTCGAGACGACGCCGGGCTACTATCAGAATTTCACCTGGTATCCCTTCCTGTGGCAGGGCGGCGGCGAATTCCAGGGCAAGGACGGCAAGAGTGCCTTCGATTCCCCGGCCACGGTCCAGGCGCTGAAGCTCTGGCAGGACGCCATCAAATCGGGCGCCGCACCACGCCAGGTATTGAGCGGCGGCTTCGATGTGGTCGCCAATCTCGGCTCCGGCTATTGCGCAATGCAGAATGTCGGCATCTGGGGCATCTCGGCCATGGACAACAACGCCAAGAACACGCCCTACGGTATCTTCAAGCTACCAACGCCGGCCAACGGCAAATATGTGACGGTCGGCGGCGGCTGGGCCTTCGTCGCCAACGCCAAGGGCAAGAACCCGGAAGCGGCCGCGCAGTTCTGCGCCTGGGCACTCGCCTCGATGGACAAGGGCTCGGTCCAACGCGTCGTCGACTGGTGCACGGTGGCCAAAAGCGACATGCCGCCGCGCAACAGCGCGCTCGCTGCCGGCGGTGCCGCTTTCACCAACGGCAAGATGGGCGTCTTCTCCAAGGACATCCATCCGGGCACCCGGGCCGAGCCCCGCGTGCCGCCCGAGGTCTACAAGATCATCTCCGACGCCATCCAGGCCGCACAGCTCGGCGGCGCCGATCCCCAGCAGACCGCGACATCAGCCAGCCAGCAGCTAGACGCCTTCCTGGCCGGCTACTCGGGAGCGCCTATTCTTTAGCCTTCAGGAGAATTCGCATCGAAACCCTCTCTTGCGCTCCAGGCAAGAGAGGGTTCGCCAACGGGCCGACCCGACATGACCTATCCCTCTACCGCCTTGACCTCCACGACCGAGGAAGACCGCCCCATGGTCTCGCGCAAGAACCGCCGCGACTGGCTGGCCGGTTATCTCTTCGTGCTGCCGGACGCGCTGGGGCTGCTCGTCTTCGTCGGCCTGCCGATGCTGCTCGCGCTCGGCATCGGCTTCTTCGAGGTCGACGGTTTCGGCACGTACAAATTCGTCGCCTTCAAGAATTACGCGCGCATGTGGAACGATCCGCTGTTCTGGACAGCACTGCGCGTCACCGTGCTTTACGCCGTCATGCTGGTGCCGGCGCTCTATGTCTCGGGTCTCGGCCTGGCGCTGCTCGTACAGCGTGGCGGCCGCTTCGAGACGGTCATCCGAGCGATGTTCTTCGCACCGCAGATGGTCAGCCTCGTCGTGGTGGCGCTGGTCTGGCAGATCCTGCTGGTCGAGAAGGTCGGCATTATCGGCCGCCTCGCCGCCTCGCTCGGCTGGGGTGCCGTCTCCTTCCTCGGCGACCCGAACCTTGCGCTGATCACCCTGGTGGTCGTCAGCGTCTGGTTCTTGATGGGCTTCTATATGCTGATCTTCCTCGGCGGCCTGCAGGACATTCCGGGCGAATATTACGAGGCGGCCAAGATCGACGGCGCAGGGCCGGTCGTCAGCTTCTGGTACATCACGCTGCCCTTGCTCAAACCGACCAGCTTCTTCGTGCTGCTCGTCTCCATCGTCATGGCCGCGGCTGGCGGCCAGGTCTTCGACCTGATCTACGTCATGACCAATGGCGGTCCGGTCAACGCCACCGCCGCACTGATCGTCTACATCTACAAGCAGGCCTTCCAGCTCGGCGCTTTCGGCTATGCCTCGGCAATGGCTTCGCTGCTGGTGGTGCTGCTGATGCTGGTCACGCTGCTGCTGTTCGCGCTCACCCGCGGCGGGCGGTTCGACCATGACTGATGCCGCCATAAGGGACAAGCGCGCCGCCGGCTCCACGCACATCCTGCGTTTCCTCTGGATGCTGATATCGGCCATCCTGGCGCTGATGACCATCTTCCCGCTGGTCTGGATGCTCGTCATCGCCTTCAAGCCGGCGCCGGAGGTGTTCTCGCCGAACTTCCTGCCGGTCTCGCCCACAACAGGCAATTTCCTCTACGTGCTGACCGAAGTCCCCTTCCTGCGCTATCTCGCCAATTCCTTCTTCATGTCGGCGACCGTCACCATCGTGGCGCTGTTCTTCCACTCGATGGCCGGCTACGCGCTGGCGCGGCTCAATTTCCCCGGCCGCGACTTCATCTTCCTCGCCATGTTCTCGACCTTCCTGGTGTCGCTGCCGGTGATCATCGTGCCGTTGTTCATCCTGGTGAAGGCGCTCGGCCTCATCAACACCTATGCCGGCCTGATCGTGCCCTCGATCTTCAATGCCTTCGGCATCTTCCTGCTGCGGCAATACTATCTCTCGCTGCCGCGTGAACTGGAGGAGGCCGCCGTCATGGACGGCGCCAGCCGCTGGCGCATCTACTGGTCGATCGTGCTGCCGCTCAGCCGGCCGATCCTGGCCGCGCTGGCAATCCTGTTCTTCCTCGCCAACTGGAACGCGTTCCTGTGGCCGCTCACCGTCGCCTCCGACACCAGGCTGTGGGTCGTCCAGGTGGCGATCACCAACTTCAAGAGCCAGTACGCCGGCGCCTGGAACTATGTCATGGCCGCCTCGACCATCGTGGCGCTGCCGATGCTCGTGCTGTTCGTGATCTTCCAGCGGCAGATCACCGAATCCATCAAGACCAGCGGCCTCAAGTGAGTAACAAGCATAGGAACGACCGATGACCCAAGCCGGACTTTCACCGCTGCGCGGCCTCGCCAAGCTGCGCGATGCGAGCACGCGCCGCTTCTCCAGCTACGACCGCACGGGCGGCAATGACGACCGCCTGCACATCGAGCCGGGCAAGACCGTGACAATCGCCGAATACGACGGCGCCGGCATCGTCACCCATATCTGGGCGACGCTTGCCTGCAAGAGCGAAAGTTTTTTGCGCAAGATCGTGCTGCGCGCCTACTGGGACGGCGAGGACCAGCCCAGCGTCGAGACCCCCGTCGGCGACTTCTTTGGCATGGGCCATGCCCGCACGAAGAACTTCGCCAGCCTGCCGGTGCAGGCAAGCCCCGAGGACGGCAAGGCTTTCAATTGCTATTTCCCAATGCCTTTCGCGGCCGGAATGAAGATGACGATCACCAACGAGGCCGAGGACGATCTCCTGTTCTACTATTATGTCGACCTCGAGCTGCATGAGCGGCTGGAGGACGATCTCGGCCGCTTTCATGCGCAATACCGCCAGGCGCGGCCTCAGGGCATGGCGGAGACCGGCCTCACCAACGAGCAGTTCCTGTTCGGGGGCGAGACCACGGACGGCAAGGACAATTACACGATCCTCGAGGCCGAAGGCCGCGGCCACTATGTCGGGGTGCTCTACAGCGTCTATTCGCGCCGCCGCTCCGAGCTCTGGGACTGGTATGGCGAGGGCGACGACATGATCTTCATCGACGGCGAGCCCGGCCTCTCGGTGCCCGATACGGTACGCAAGCCCGACCCGCGCATCGGCCCGAAGGCGGCACTCATCGAGCCGCGCGCGGAAAGCTCGGCAGGCGCCAACGATGCCTGGCCGCCGACACTGCACGGCACCGGCACGGAGGATTATTTCAACACTGCCTGGTGCCCGACGCAGGACTATTCCGCGCCCTATCACGGTATCATCGCCGCCGGCGGCCCGAACTGGACCGAGCCGGTCACGCTTTACCGCTGGCATATCGAGGATCCGGTGATCTTCCACAAACGCATCCGGGTCAGCATCGAGCACGGCCACGCCAACCGGCGCGCCGACGACATCTCGTCGGTCGCCTTCTGGTACCAGGCCGAGCCGCACAAGCCGTTTGCACCGCTGCCGTCGGCGGCCGAGCGCATTCCGACTTTTCGCCGACCGAACGAGGGCTGGGACGCGGCAGTCGCCGCCGCGATGCGCGAGCGGCGCTGAAATCACTCTGCCCAGCAGGCTGAGGGAGAAGGCGTCGGCCGCAGCGGCAGGCCGGTGTTATTGATAAGGGCCGCGGAGATTCAGTTTCTCGGCCAGCAGGCAAAACCGGTCGATCAGTCGGACAAGCTCTTTGCCTTGTTCGGCCACGACCCCTCCGCGCTCGGCAGCTGCCGCGTCTGAGAGAGCCTTCCACAACTGGCTTTGCCGGTCACAGACATCCGCCAGTTCGGAGCATTCGCTGGAGGTGAGTTTCAAAATGTGATCCGCCGTTACCGGCCCGATGCCAGGAGGCTTTGTCGCTCCAAGGGAAAGATAGCCCGACGGCACGGTGCCTTTTGCGTTCGTCACCGATTTACGGCAGATGATATCGAACAGCTGGTCGACGGCCTGCTTGGCGCCGGCGACGCGCGAAGGATGGTCCGTATCGGCCGCCGCATGAGGCAGAAGTTCAAGCTTGCCGGCATGCTTCCCGACGAGATCGAGATAAGGCAGCATCGGACCGGAGAGTCTGCCGGTCGAGGCATCCCTGAAAAGGTCGGCATCGATCGCCGCGTGGCGCACCTGCCCCGTATTCAGGGCATCGGCAAGGGCCTCTACGTTGACCAGCTCGCCACGATCATAATTGACCAGCACCGCGCCGTTGTTCATGCGTGACAGGACGTCCGCACCGATGAGTCCGGCATTGGCGTAGCGGCCGGTTTGCGCGTCCTGCTTGCCCAGGCCGACATGGACGCTCAGCACATCGGCACCATCAGCCGCATCGATGAGATCCGGCGCAAAGACGAAGCCCTCGGCTTCCACCCAGTCGCGGTGCCGCGGCCGCGCGTGGATCACCACGCGCATGCCGAAGGCGCGGGCGAGCTTAGCGACCTCGCGGCCGATATTGCCGTAACCGATGATCGCGATCGTCTTGCCTTCGATTTTTTCGGTCGGAAAATCGCGCAGTTCCCTGCCGGTGTCGAAGGCACCGCGCGCCACCCGCTCATGAAGCGTGTCGACCGGGAGGTCTGGCAGCACTTTCAGGATCGCCTTCATCACCATCTGCGCCGTGGCACGGCTGTTGATGCCGGGCGTGTTCATCAGCACTGCCGTGCCGCCCTCGCCGCTGCCGCCGCCCCAGGAGCGCGAGCCCATATTGCCGGTGCCGGCACCGATCCTCACGCCGGCCAGCGGAAAAACGGTTTCCGCGGGAAGGAAAGTTGCGGCGGCGATGACGGCGTCATAGCCCCCGTCGCCGGCGACTTCGATCAGCTCCTCGCGGGTGCTGAGGTCCGGCTGGTAAAAGAAATGCACGCGGCCCTGTTCAAGCCCTGCCCTGTCGCCAAGCGCGCCTGCGTGGAAGCGACCGCCCTTGGCTTCGATGTGGGCGCGCACTTCGCTGGGGTCGGGCTTGCCGTCTGGGCCGAAGCGCAGACCGACCAGATCGCAGATCAGCACGGCGTAGGCGCGTTGCGGATCGATTGGGTTCGCGGCCTGTGTATTGGTGTTCGCGGTCACGTCGTTTCCCCATGCAAGAACTGAAAGGCCTGCCGGTACAGCACGCTCTCGATCAGAACCTATCTGCCTGGAAGGGCGTCAGATCGATCGCTGGCGGCAAACCCGCGGCTAGCTGCGACACGATCTAGAGGCTGGGTCCCAGTTCGATCGGGCTGCCGTCGCCGAACCGGGATTGGCGGAACCTGTGAAGACTATGTCCTGTCTCGTTTCCCTGGACGAGGTCGGAAACGACGCGGCCCATTCCGGGTCCGATGCCGAAGCCGTGGCCACTCATCCCTGTGGCGATAACGAGACCGGGAATTTCGACGGCGCGATCAACGATGGGCACGACATCCGGCATCGCATCGATCATGCCCGCCCAGCTCGCCTTGAGCGGCACTGTCTTGAATTGCGGGAAAAGTGCGGTGAATTCGCGGTCGATATTGCGCAGCGCGGAGGCTTTGGGGGCGGGATTGAGGATACGCATCCGTTCGAACGGGCTTTCCTCGTCCGCGTTCCATTTGCGCGGGGTCGACCAGCTGTCCGGATAGCCTCGCGGCGCCGCCGGCAGGTAGCGGATACCAAAAGGATTGGCCAGCAGGGCGGGAACATATTTGCTCGCGTGACGAAACGCGTCAGGCCCGACATAGAGCTGACTGGAGCCTCCCGATGCCAGCGTGTAGCCGCCATCCTGCCTGCGCCGGAATGCGATATGCTCATCGGCGACGGCACCCGAATGGACTTCAGGCATGGGTTCGGTCGCGGCGACGGTTGCCCTGACACTGAGCTGCGGGATGGAAACGCCGTGCGCGCGCAGGAAGAGCGACGTCCACGCACCACTCGCGACGACGGCGTTCGAGGTGACGACACGACCCTGCTCGGTCCAGACACCGCTGATGCGTCCCGCCGAAATGTCGAGCATCCGCGCCGCACAATTCTCGATGATGGTGACGCCCTGCCGTGCGGCCAGGCGAGCAAGCGCTGGCACCGCCACCCAGGGCTCGGCCCGCATGTCCGATGGAGTGGTCATCGCGCCCTTGAAGGGACGCGACATGGCCGGGATCAGCTTGGCCGTCTCGCTTTGGTCAAGCAGACGCGTGTCTACGCCATGCATCTCGGCGATCTTCAGGAACTTGGCGAAGCCGGCCATCTCCTTGTCGGTTCGCGCAAGATAGGTAACGCCGGTCTGCTTCAACCCGATGTCTTCGCCGCATTCTTCGGCCAGTTGACGCCAGAGCCGTTGCGCTTCGATCACGATCGGCAGTTCATCGGCATCCCGACCCTGCTGCCGGATCCAGCCCCAGTTCCGCGACGATTGCTCGCCGGCGATGCGCCCCTTTTCCAGCAATGTCACCGAAATGTTCCGTCGCGCCAGGAACAAAGCCGTTGTCACGCCGATGATGCCGCCGCCAATGATCACAACCTCCGCGTCCTTCGGCAACGGCGCCTGAAACTGGATCGGCATGGCTTCGGTGAAGGGAAAACGTGTCAAAGAATATGATCCTCCTGGTATTCCACGTATTCTGCGGCGGTAGCTGGCCCTTGGCCGCCCTGGCCGCTTGCGTGGAATGTCGGTGATACCTGACCGAACTGATAGTCCGTCATGGCTGGGTCGAGCTGGAGAATCTGCTTGCCAATGCAATAAAGTTGTTGATGCAGATGGATGCCAATCGCGGCGCCGCTTCAGGCACAGTGCGATGCCGCCATTGGCCCCTTGAACGGTCAAGTCGGACACGCGTAACATCGCGTCATCAGAACTGAGTCTGTCGTATTCGTCCGGGCTAATGTCCGGATTGGACTGGATATTTTCCTTGCTTACGGATGCAACCAGCGGCGCAGCAAAGCGCGGCAAATCGTTTGCCCATGTCGCCGAAGCCTCCTGGGGCAAGGGCCTCAGCACGCTGCTGCGCATCGTGCGCATGACGCTGCGCCATCCCTGGCAAGTCGCCATCACCCTGGTCTCGACCTTCATCGCCGCGACGCTGCAGCTTTTCATTCCACGCCTCTTGGGACGGGCCATCGACCAGGCGCAAGGCGTGATGGCCGCGGGTGCCGGCACCGCGGCCGAGCAGGCGCTGTGGAACACGGCGCTGACGCTGCTCGTGATCAGCATCCTGCGCGGTCTCTTCACCATGGCGCAGAACTACTATGGCGAGGCCGTCGGCCACCGGACCGGCTATGAATTGCGCCTGGCGTTCTACGAGAAGATTCAGCGCCTGAGCTTCTCCTTCCACGACAAGGTCCATACCGGCGATCTGATCACGCTCGGCCTGCTCGATCTCGATGGCGTGCGCATGTTCTTTTCCACCGGCATCCTGCGCGTGGTGCTGCTCGGCGTGCTGATCGGCGTCGGCGCCTATCTCTTGATCAGCACCGATCTCGTGCTCGGGCTGCTCAGCCTGAGCTTCGTGCCGTTCGTCGCCTGGCGCTCATCGGTGACTCAACTGGCGCTGCGCAGCACCTGGCTGACGCTGCAGGAGCGTCTGTCGGTGCTGAGCCGGGTGATGGACGAGAACCTCGGCGGCATCCGTGTCGTGCGTGCCTTTGCGGCGCAGCGGCACGAGCTCAAAAAATTCGACCGTGCCAAGCAGGATGCGCTGGACCTCGCCAATAAGCGCGTCGACATCCGCGTCAGCAATACCAGCGCCATGAACTTTTCCTTCCTGGCCGCCATGGGGTTGGTGCTGTGGTTCGGCGGCCAGAAGGTGATCGCAGGCCAGATCAGCGTCGGCACACTGGCGCAGTTCCTCACCTTCATGACCATTTTGCAGATGCCGGTGCGCCAGCTCGGTCTGATGGTCAACTCATTCGCGCGCGCCTCGACCTGCGGCACGCGGCTGTTCGAACTGCTCGACACCGAACTCGACATCGAGGACGCGCCCGACGCCACGGATCTTGTCGTTACCGAGGGCGTGCTGCGCTTCGATGATGTCGGCTTCCGTTACGAGGGTTCAGGCGGCCGGCCGACACTGTCGGGCATTTCGTTCGAGGCCAGGTCCGGCGAAACCATCGGCATTGTCGGCCCTCCGGGCAGCGGCAAGTCGACCATCGCGCATCTGATCCCGCGCTTCTACGATGTGACATCGGGCGCGATCACCATCGACGGCCAGGATATCCGCAAGGTCACGCTGCAATCATTGCGCAAGGCGGTCGGCGTCGTGCAGCAGGACGCATTCCTGTTCACCACCTCGATCGAGAACAACATTGCCTATGGCAATCCGTGGGCGCGCGAGACCCGCATCGGGCAGGCAGCCGAATATGCCCAGTTGCACAACTACATCATTGGACTTCCCGCCGGCTACACCACGGTCGTCGGCGAGCGCGGCGCATCGCTTTCCGGCGGCCAGCGGCAGCGGCTGACCATCGCGCGCAGCCTGATGCTGCGGCCATCGGTGCTGGTCTTCGACGATTCGACCGCTGCCATCGATGCCGGCACCGAGCAGCGGATTCGGGCGGCGATGAAGCGCTTCGCCAGGGATCGCGTGACGCTGATCATCTCGCACCGGCTGAGTTCGCTGATGCATGCCGACCAGATCCTGTTCGTGGAGGGCGGCCGCATCGTCGAGCGCGGCACGCATGAGGAGCTGCTGGCGCTCGGCGGACGCTATCGCGCACTCTACGACCTGCAATTGCGGCCGGACGAGGACCGACCCGCGGGAGCAATTCCAGGAAAAGTGGAAACCGGTTTTCCCGGGAAAAGCGCGTAGCGCTTTCCCTTGGGAATTGCGTCAAAACTAAAGAGATAGAGCCGCGTGATGTCGAAACACATCGACGATGAGAAGGAAGACACCAGCGGGCGGCCGACCAAGGCCGTCGTCGGGTCGCATCGCGACGAGGAAGAGGTTTTCGGCAAGGCTTACGATCCTCGCATCATCAGGCGCATCTGGAGCTTCGTCAGGCCGTATCGGGGCCGGATTTTCATCTCGGTCGCCGCTGTGCTGGTGTTCACGCTGACGCAGCTCGCGATCCCGCTGGTCATCCGCTACGCCATCGATCATGGCATGGCCGCGGGCAGGCTAGACCACTCGGTGATGATCTCGGCGACCGGTGTCTTCGCGGTGATCATCCTCATCAACTATGCCGCCAGCCATGTGCAGGAAAGCGTCGTCGGCAAGGTGGCCGAGAACGTGCTGTCCGATTTGCGCCGCGCCATGTTCAGCCACCTGCAGCGCGTCTCGCTGAGCTTCATGGACAAGACCGAGGTCGGCCGCCTGATGTCGCGCCTGCAGGGCGACGTCAATTCGATGCAGGAGTTCCTCGAAACATCCGTGATGTCGGTGGGCGACATCGTGCTCTTGTTCGGTATCGTCTGCGTGCTTTTGTGGCTCGACTTCCGGCTCGGGCTCTTGACGCTATCGACCATGCCGGTGCTGTTCATCGTGCGCCTGTTCTGGCTGCCGCGCGCCAAGGTCGCCTTCATGGCGGCGCACGAGACCAACTCGATCGCCAACGGGGCGCTCGCAGAAGGCATCCATGGCGTGCGCACCGTGCAGAGCCTCGAGCGCCAGCATGTCAATTTCGACCTCTACGACGAGAAGGTGCTGGCCAATCTCAATGCCCACCTGCGGTCGGCCAAATACGCGCAGGTGATGGTGCCGATCGTCGATACGCTGACCGGCATCGCCATGGCGACGGTCATCGTCGTCGGCGGTTCGATGGTGCTGTCGCACAGCCTCGATGTCGGCGTCATGGTGGCGTTCCTGTTCTACATCCAGCGTTTCTTCGACCCGATCCGCTCGCTCACCATGCAGTACAGCGTCATGCAGCGCGCCATGGCTTCGGGCCAGCGCATCTCCGAAGTGCTAGACGTACCGGTGGATGTCAGCGACAAGGAGAATGCCGTGACTCTGTCGCGCGACATGGACGGCTCGGTCGAGTTCAGGAACGTCACCTTCGGCTACAGGCAAAACCAGCCGGTGCTGAAGAACATCTCTTTCCGCGTCAATCCGGGTGAGACCGTCGCCCTTGTCGGCCCGACCGGGTCGGGCAAGTCGAGTTCCATGGCGCTGGTGCACCGTTTCTACGATGTCTGGTCGGGTGAGGTCCTGGTCGGCGGCCATGATGTGCGCGACCTGACGCAGGATTCGCTCGGAGACCAGGTGGCCATGGTGCTGCAGGAGCCGTTCCTGTTTTCCGGCACGGTGCTGGAGAACATCCGCTATCACAAGACCGGCGCGACCCGCGAGGAAGTGGTGCGCGCGGCACAAGCCGTGGGCGCGCACGACTTCATCGAGCACCTGCCCAATGGCTACGACACCGAGCTCGAGCAGCGCGGCGGCAATCTCTCGCTCGGCCAGCGCCAGCTGATCAGTTTTGCACGCGCGCTGGTGGCCGACGCCAAGATCCTGGTGCTCGACGAGGCCACGGCCAGCATCGATTCCTACACCGAGATGCTGATCCAGAAGGCGTTGATCAAATTGCTGGAGGGCCGCACCGGGCTGGTCATCGCCCACCGTCTGGCCACCATACGCGGCGCCGACCGCATCATCGTCCTGCAGAATGGCGAGATCGTCGAAAGCGGCAACCACGAACAGCTGATGCGGAAGAAAGGCCTCTACGCCCGCCTTTACAACATGAACTACGCTTCGTTCGACGACATTTCCGAGGAGGAAATGAGAATGGACGCGGCTGTCGGCAAAGCGACGTGAGGGTTGCGGCAGAACCGGACAGGAATGGAGAGCAGCGGGATGATCGCTGTCAGCGGTTGCCCAGGGACACAATGCATCCGGCGAATCCCTGTCCCGATTTTGTGAAGGAACGCATCGGGTGCGGAGGCCGTTTTCTGGTCATGCATGTCTCGCATGAACAGGAGGCATCCTCATGAAACGGCAGATGATGTCCACCGGTGTCATCATATTGGCGGCCGCGAGCGCGATTTCATTCAGTTCCATCGCCGATGCCGCGGTCAGGCACCATGCGGTCAGGCACCATTTTGTCCACACCACAACTCATCATGGTGACAGGTATCGGCATGCCGTTCACCACGAATATGTGGTGGTTGGCGACGGTTTGACTGGCGACAACTCGGCCGGCGTCAATGGCGGGATGGACAGCTACTACAATGGCTACGGCAGCTATCGTGGGTATGTCGGCGGCTTCTGCGGAACCATTGCATGGACGCTCGGCATATGCAGTCCCCATGGTCCTTGAGTCCTGACCGCTGAGCGGATCGGCAAAGTGTGAGCGCGCGGATGCTACGCCATTTCGGGACGTCTTGACGCCTCGCGGATCGCCTTGTGCACGCCGCGCTGCAAATCCATGAAAGCCGGAGTTTCCATCACCTCTTCCCGGCGCGGACGCTCGATGTCGACGTTGAAGGTCTGCATGATGCGTCCCGGGCCGATCCCCATGACGACGATGCGGTCCGACAGATAGACGGCCTCCTCGACGTCATGCGTGACGAAGAGCACGGTGAGCCGATGCTCCTCCCATATCTGGGTCAGCAGTTCCTGCATCTGGTGCCGGGTCAAGGCGTCCAACGCGCCAAAGGGCTCGTCCATCAAAAGCATCTTGGGCCGATAGGAAAGCGCGCGCGCAATGGCGACGCGCTGCTTCATGCCGCCCGAGAGCTCCGATGGATAACGCTCGGCGCTGTCCGACAGCTTGACCAGATTGAGATGCTCGAGCGCGATCTCGCGGCAGGCCGCGCGATCATAACCGGCGGCCTTGAGGGCAAACTCGATGTTCTGCCGCGCCGTCAGCCACGGAAGCAGCGTGTAGGACTGGAAGACGACGCCACGATCGAGACCCGGCTGCAGGATCGGTGCGCCATCGATACTGAGATCACCGGCGTCGAAGTCCTGCAGTCCGGCCACGATCGACAGCAGTGTGCTCTTGCCGCAGCCCGATGTGCCGACGAGAGAAACGAATTCGTTGTCGGCAAGATCGAGGTTGATGTCGCGCAGCACCTCGGTGCGCCGCTCTCCCGTGCCGAAGCTCTTGTGGAGACCCGCGATGCGCAATTTGGGAGGGTTCATCGGCCGTTCCTCATTGCGAGTGGCCATCCTGCCTGAACAGCACCTTTTCCAGTGCCTTCATGACCTGGTCGGTGATGAGGCCGAGCACGCCGAGCAGCAGGATGTAGCCGATGATGGTGTTTGTCTGGAAATAGCGCTGCGACACGGTGATGCGATAGCCGAGGCCAGATGTCGCCGCGACGAGTTCGGCCAGCACCAGCCAGGTCCATGCCCAGCCCAGGCTGATGCGCAGCGTATCCCAGATACCGGGCAAGGCACTGGGAACGACGATGCGCGTCAGGATCTTGCGGTCCGGCAGGCCGAGCGTGCGACCGAGGCCTATGAAATCGGCTGGCACCCGTTTCACATTGTCCATGATCATCAGCACCTGCTGGAAGAAGGTGCCGATGAAGATGATCAGGAATTTCTGCGTATCGCCGGTGCCCGCCCACAGGATGGAGAGGGGTACGAAAGCGACGACCGGCATGTAGCGGATGAAATCCACCAGCGGCTCGATGGCCGCTTCCCATGAGCGGAAGCTGCCGATCAGCACGCCGATCGGTATGGACAGCGCCGAGGCGATGAGGAAACCGATGGAAATGCGGTACATCGAAGCCCTGAGGTCCAGCCACAACGTACCCTCGGTCGCGAGCTTGACGATCTGGGTCGCGACACTGCCCGGCGACGGCAGGAAGATGGGCTTTACCCATCCCAGGCCGGTCGCCGCCCACCAGGCGAGACCAAGCCCGACAAAGACGGCCACCGCGATCATCAGGAAACGCGACCTGGCGATCGGCACCCCGATCCCTGAGGATCGACGGCGCCTTGCCTGTTTCGTGACCGATCCCGGTGCGGAGCGAGCCGGGGCCGTTTTCGCGGAGGGCTCTGCGGACATCTGCGTCACCACCGCGATCCGGCCATCGTCATTCCGCCGCCTTGACGAAGGACGGGTCGATCATCTGCTCCGGCGTCACGTCGGCCTGCAGCAGCTTGGCGTTCTTGGCCGCCGCTTCGACATCCGCGAATGTCTTGGTGGTGAAGTCGCCGGTGAGCGCCGTCTTGTTTTCGGCGAGCGAATAGTAACGCACGCCATCAAAGGCGGTGTTGAGATCCTTGACGTCCGAACCGACGGCCTTGGCGATGATGGCGCGGCCACCCGACGTGTCGGCCTTGTAGTCCTTCAGCGCCGCATCCCAGGTTTTGATCATGGCCAGCACCTGGCCGGGCCGTGACTTGATCACCTCGTCGCGCACCACCAGCACGTCGCTGATCAGGCCGGGATCCTCGCCTGCGGTGAACAGCAGCTTGACGTCCTTGTTCTGCGCCATGGCGACAGTGAGATACGGCTCGTAGGTGACCGCGACCGGTACCTGGCCCGCGATCAAGGCACCACCGGCATCGGCGGCGGGCATTGGAACCGGCTGGATATCGGCGACCGACATGCCGTTCCTGGAGAGCGCGTACTTGAGCAGGATGTCGCTCGTCGTGCCTTCCTCGAAAGCGACCTGCTTGCCTTTGAGGTCCGCGATGGAGGTGACGTCCTTGCCGGCGATGATGGCGTCGGCCGTCATGGAGACATCGAGCAGCAAAACGATCTTCACCGGCAGGCCGGCGGCAACCATGCCCATCGCCGTGTGGGTGGCGATGTTGGCGGCGTCGAGCTGGCCGCTGGCGAGCGCGGCGTTGATGTCCTTGTCCTCGGCGAAGTTGACGATCTGGACGTCCGACAGTCCGTTTGCCTTGAACAGGCCCTTAGCGTCGGCGACGTGCCACTGGCCGTAGCCGAGCCAAGGCTCGATGCCGATCTTGAACGATCCGGCTTCGGGCGTCGTGGGAATGGCCGCATCGGCCGCGTGGGCTGCCGGGGCGGCAGCGAGCCCGATGGCGGCGGCCATCACGAGCGCGCGAAATTGTCCTGCTAACTTATGCATCGTCTCTAGTTCCCCTTGATGATCAGACCGCTCTTTTACCCAGGCGTCCGGTCTGGTGAGACTGCGGGGTCTGCTCTTGCGGCACTGTGCCTCGGCGTCTTGCCCGCCACTTCATGGTGAAGTGCGAGGATATTTCAGCGTCAGCGGCGGCGGATGTCAAGGCTAAAATACATACATGCATATACAAGTTGGAATGAGTCAATTTTCCACCATGGGCAAGCCTTCCGCCCGCATCCCCCGCAGCCATCAATCATGCTCTTTCTGGATCGATCCGGTCGAGGAAATCGCTCACCCGATCGGCTCCGCCATCAGGCTCGCTGCCGACCATGACCGCAACCGAAAAGGCAATGAGGGAGGAGACCGGCGTGTGACTGCGCGCACCGGCCCGCAGGTTCATGACCAGGGTTGGCGACAGGAAGAGCCCTGAGCGCAGCACCGATCGCCAATCCGCAGGGAGCATGCCGCGCCGCTCGAGCTCCAGTAGCAATGGCCGCCACAGCGCGGTCGCCTTGACCTCCAGCAAGTCGCGGCGGACGGGGCTCAGGTCCCAGTCCGTGTCGACATGGAGCAGGTTCCCGTCCAGCCGCGCCTGCGCGCGAAAAGCCTCGGTCGCGATGGCCGGATCGTAGAGCCAGAACGGATGGGCGAAGATGTTGTGGAACGTCGCTTTCACCTCCGCCAGCAGCGTCGGGATATGCGAGCCGGCAAAGGCGGGATCGAAGAAGGACAGTGCAGCCCTCCCCGCGTTCTCGGTGTACCAGACATTGGCGTTGTGGGCGTCGCCATGCGCGACCACGCCGCCGGCATCGGCAAGCCGATCCGGCCGCAAGCGCGCGGTCGCGACATCGAAAAGCTCACCGATGCCCTTGGTGTAAAGCTGGCCGTTGATGACGAACTTCAGCCGCGAAAACCGGTCCCAGTCGAGTTCCGCGCCGGGAAAGGCAAACGACTTGCCGACATAGAAATCGGCCAGCCGGCCGCCTGGCGATGCGCGTGTATCCGGATCGATCAGCCGCTCATAAAACAGCCGATGGATCGGCTCCGCCGCCACCTCCGCAACGGTCACAGGATGCAGCGTCTCAAGATAGACCTCGAGCAACCTTGCGGACAGGTCGCGCTCGGCAAGGGCCGCCTGTCGCCTTTTCTCGGGATCATCTTCGGCATCCAGCGCGAACAGCACGTCCGAAAATCTCGGATCCATGCGGCGGCGATAGACAAGGATCTGTTCGCCCGGCTGGGCCGACATATGGACGGGCTGGTCGACCGGCAGGCCGGCGCGCGACAGGATCTCGGCCCGGTAGTACTCACCGGTCATGCCTTCCTCCCGCTCCTCCTGATGGAACTTGAAGAAATAGGCCTCGCCGTCGCTATCGAAGAAACCGTTCAAAGAATTGAGGCTGTATTTGTCCACGTTTATGCGGACATTGCCGGGGTTCATCCCGAACAGATCGCCCAGCAATGCCGAAAGCGCTTGCTGCGCCGCCGCGACATCATGCTGCGCGAGAGCCCGGATTCGCGCCGTGCGGCTCCGTGGCTGCGTCATCTGCCGTCCCTTCCAGCCAAGCCGTCCAGCAGAGGCAAAGCCACCTTCCCCAGTACATGTATATACATTTACAGCGAACGCTCCACGGCTTGTGCTTTCTCGTCGACGTCAATTGGTTCTGGAGGGGGAATAGCGACTGCCGAGCGAATAGCGGCTGCCGGCGTAGGTGAGCTTGCTGATCGTGGCGACGACCGCGCCCGTCCACGTGCGGCGGTGCAGGAGAAGGCAACAGCTGCCGACATCGATGCCCAGATGCCGCGCCGTCTCCTTGTCGGCCGGAATCGCGGAGATGATGTGCTCGACCTCGGTCACCGGGGTCTTCTGCATGAGGTAGTCATAGGTCGCCGTCTTGGTGAAATCCTGTTTGTCGTAGTCTGGGATCAGGCTCGGATTGACGAAGCGCTCTTCCAATTGAACCGGCAGGTCGTTCTCGAAATTGACGACCACCGAATGATAGATCGAGACCCGCTTTGGAAACTCGAACGACAGCGCGAGCTCCTTCGACGGCATGATCGTTTCGAGGACGAGAACCTCGGAGCGATGCCTGTTGCCGCGCTCGACGATCTCTGCCGCGATGTTGTTGATCTCGATCAGCGTCGACTGGGGCCGAGGCGGCGCGATAAACGTGCCGACACCTTGCAATCGGATCAGGAATCCCGCCGCGGTCAGTTCCCGCAGGGCGCGGTGAACCGTCATTCGCGACACACCAAGCGAAACCACCAACTCATTCTCGGACGGCAGCTTGCGATCCTTGCCCCACCGGCCCGTTCCGATGTTGGTCAGGATATAATCCTTCACCTTCTCGTAGAGCGGGCTCGCCGTATCGGGCAAATCGATCATGTCAAAATCCTTTCCGCCAATTTGTCGAAAATCAAAGCGGGCTCAACAGGTTGCCGCATGCGGATGATTGTTTTCAAGCCATCGCTGCGCCCCGCCAACAGCCGTTCATAAGCAGCCGGAACCTCGTCCAGGCCGATCTCGCGATCGATCAGGGCGAGCAGCGGTTCGCTGAGTTCACCCAGCATCCGCACCGCGTCGGGCAGTTCGTCGGCGAAGGCATGGCATCCCAGCAAAGCGATCTCGCGTTCGACCAGAAGGTTGGGATCGATGTCGAGGCGACCATGGAAGATGCCGACCATCGCCACCGCGCTGCCGGAATCGAGCACGCCGAGCAACTGGTTGAATGCGGCGATGCTGCCCGTCGCCTCGACGGCCGCCAGCAGCGGGGCGTTGGCGGTTGCCGCAGCAATGGCATCGCGGTCGAGATCGACAATCGTGGCTCCAGTCACCTGGGCCACACGGGCGCAGCGGGCCTGGTTGCGGTCGGCGACCAGCACCGTGCCGGCGAAGGTTTGCGACAGCAGCAGCGCGGCAAGACCGCCAATCGGCCCGCAGCCGACAACAAGCACCGAGCCCGTCGTCTTTGGCAGGCGCCGCACCGCGTGCAGCGCCACCGCAAGCGGCTCGGCCATCGCCGCGACCCGCTCGTCAAGGTCGGCATCGATGACATGCAGCAGACGTGCGGGCAACATGGCCTGTTCGGCAAAGGCGCCGTCGCAGATTTCTCCGACGAAACCCAGCGACCCGCAGAGATGCCGCCTGCCGGCGCGGCATTGCGCGCAGTCCCCGCACCAGAACCGGGAATCGGCAACCACCCTGTCGCCGACGGAGACGGTATCGACGCCCTCGCCGATGGCGATCACCGTGCCGGTCAGCTCATGGCCGGCCGTCGATGGCGAGCGGCTTATCCACTGCCCGGTGCGGAAATTGTGCAGGTCCGAACCGCAGATGCCGGCGGCATCGACCCTGAGCTTCACCCAGCCCACATCCGGAATCCCTGGCGTGGCTATATCTTCGACGCGCAGATCACCGGGGCCATAAAGTCGTGCCGCCTTCATCGCGATCGCCTCCGTTCAGCCGGCAAGGTAGCGGTCGCGGATCTCCGAGACCGCGTTTTCATGCGAGCTGAAACCCTCGTAACGGGCGAGTCTGCGGGCGTGCCGCGCCAGTTCCGGATAGGCGGCCGAGGTGACATAGCCAACCGACGAGCGCTTGACGAAATCCGTCACCGAGAGCGGCCCATAGGTTCGCGCCCAGCGGCTGGTCGGCAGCACCGCGTTCGGCCCGAGGACGAAATTGGCAAGCGTCACCGGCGTATGCGGTCCCATGAGGATTTCGGCCGCCTCGGTGATGTGCCCGAGATGCGCGAACGGCTCCTTCGACAAGATTTCCAGATGTTCGGGCGCATAGTCGTTGATGAAACGGTAGCTGTCTTCCAGCGACGCGGTCAGCACGATGCCGCCACGCTTTCCGGTCAGCACCGCGCGCGAGAATTCGACGCGCTGTTCGGTCATCCGCGACCAATGTTCAGGAAGTGCCGCAAGCGCTGCCTCGGCGACCTTGCGGCTGTGGGTCACCAGATAGGCCGAGGAATCCGGGCCATGCTCGGCCTCGATCAAAAGATCGAGCGCGGCAAGGCCACCGTCGACGCTGTCGTCGGCAAAGATGATCGCTTCCGACGGGCCGGCGGGCAGGCCGGTGTTGATGATCGAGGACAGCACGCTCTTGGCCGCCACCACCCAGGGGCTGCCGGGGCCGACGATCTTGAGTGCCGGCTGCACGGTCTCGGTGCCGTAGGCGACGGCGGCGACCGCTTGCGCGCCGCCGCATTTGTAGACGGTACTCACCCCGGCGAGGCGAGCGGCGACCAAGGTCGCAGCGTCCACCGAACCATCCGATGTCGGCGGCGTCACGATCGCGATCCGCGGCACGCCGGCGATGACAGCCGGTACCGATGTCATCATCGTCACCGAGGGAAATGCACCCTTGCCGCGCGGCACGTAAAGCGCCACGGAGGCGATCGGCGTGTACCGGTCGCCGGCATAGGCGCCCGGCCGGACTTCCTTGAGCCACATCGTTTCCGGCTTCTGCTCTTCATGGAAGCGCCTGATGTTGTCGATGCCGAAGCCGATGCTTTCCACGACATCCTTCTCGACCTTGTCGAATGCCGCGTCGAACTCGGCCTCCGACACCTTCAGTCCGCCTTCGGCCACATCGGCCTTGTCGAGTTCCCTGGCGAAGCGGATCAAAGCGGCGTCGCCCTCGTCCTTGACGGCCTGGATGATCGGGCGGACCTTTTCGACGAAGACCGACAGATCGCCCTCGGCGCGTTTCAGAAGGCCGGCCCGCTGGGTGGCATCGAGCGATGACAGATCGTGGAAGCTGACGTCGGACATGGAAATTTCCTTCTGTTGGAACGCAACGTACCGGCCGGTCACATTGCGGAAAACTTTGATTTCGAACCTATAGCGGGCTGCCTCAGATCGATGCCAGGAAGCCGCCATCCACCGGAATGGATTGGCCGGTGATGTAGGCTGCAGCATCCGAGGCAAGGAACACGGCTACGCCGTGCAGGTCGCGCAGATCGCCGAAACGATGCTGCGGGATCTTGGCCAACATCGACTGCTGCCACGCCTCGCTGCTGTAGAACACGTCCGTCATCGCCGTCCTGAAGTAGCCCGGGGCAATGGCATTGACCCTGATGCCCAGATCCGCCCACTCCGCTGCCAGCGCCCGCGTCATGCCGAGCAGGCCCGACTTGGACGAGCCGTACGGGACCGCGGTCGGAATGCCGACTTCGGATGTCAGCGAGCATAGATTGATGATGACGCCGGGCCGTCCGGCGTCGCGCATCTGCCGCGCCGCTGCCTGGGCGCAGAAGAAGGCTCCTTTGAGATTGGTGTCGACGATCCGGTCCCAGAGCGCCTCGTCGACATCGAGCGAAGGCCGCACTTCTTCCATCCCGGCATTGTTGACGAGGATGTCGAGACCGCCCAGCAGGCTAGCAGCCTCGGCGGTGGCCGCCCGGCAACGGCCGACATCGGTGACGTCGAGGGCGACGGCATGCGCAACTCCGCCGGCCGCGCGGATGGCCGCTATCGTCTCATCGAGGGAGGCCAGGCTGCGCGCCGTGACCGCAACGTCGGCGCCGGCCGCGCTCAGCGCCTCGGCGATGCTGCGCCCGATGCCGCGGCTGGCACCGGTGACAAGCGCTTTCCTGCCGGAGAGGTCGAAGAGAGAAGCATTGCGCATGTGATCTCCTGGGCAGCTTCGGCGCCAAGTCCAAGACTAACGAACCTTAGGTTCCATATACAAGCATATACAAACCATTTCGGCTAGGCTATTTGTGACGTCGTCCACCAGTGCACCCTGCAGGCGACCGGCTTGCCCCCGGGAGGATGCAGCGAAATCCGGTGTTTGAGAACCCGGCCGATGACGGGAGTCTGTCGGCTGCCGAAGAGGAGCCCGCGCCCCGTGTCGAAATCCTCGCATATGGTCAGAACCGAAGTCACGCATCTGTCGCCTTACAATTCAGGGCTGACAATCGACGAGGTCATGGCGCGATACGCGCCCGCCAGGATCGCCAAGCTAGGTTCGAACGAAAACCCGCTTGGGCCGAGCCCGACCCTGGCGACGATAATGGAGGCCGGCTCCGAGATGTTCCGGCTCTATCCGGACCCCGCAGGGCGCAAGCTCCGCCAGGCGATCGGCGACAAATACACCGTCGCCGGGGATCAGGTCATCCTTGGCAACGGCTCCGAAGACCTTCTCTCCGTCATAAGCCGCGCCGTCTTGCGGCCGGGCGACGCCGTCGTCACACTCTATCCGTCGTTCCCGCTGCACGAAGACTACGCCACGTTGATGGGCGCGACCGTCAGGCGCGTTGCCGTCAACGACGACCTCACGATCAACGTCGATGCGCTGACCGAGGCGGTGCGCGAGCGTCCCCGCATGCTGGTGTTTTCGAACCCGATGAACCCGGTCGGCAGTTGGCTGTCGGGCAGCGATCTGTCGAGGGTGCTGGATGCAGTCGGCGACGAGACGCTGATCGTCGTCGACGAGGCCTATGCCGAATATGCCGTGGGCGACGACTATGTTTCCTCCCTGCCCTGTCTCGCCAAACGTGACCGGTCCTGGATCGTATTGCGGACATTTTCGAAGGCATTTGGCCTAGCGGGCCTGCGCATCGGCTTCGGCATCGTCGGCGACCCGGAGCTGCGTGCGCTGTTTGATCGTGTCCGCACACCGTTCAACGTCAACGCCATGGCCCAGGCCGCAGCACTCGCGGCGCTCGCCGATGAGGAACACCTCGCCAAGGTGGTCGCGCTGGCCAAGGCGGAGAGAGCACGCGTCGAGAGTTTCCTCATCAGCAAGGGCGTCGAGGTCGCGCCTTCCAGAGGCAACTTCCTGTTCTTCAACTGCCGGCAAAATGCCAGCGCATTCGTCGAGGGCTTGCTGCGCGAAGGCGTCATCGTCAAACCCTGGAGACAGGAAGGCTACGACACGTATGTGCGTGTCAGCATGGGCTCACCGTTGGAAAACGATCACTTTATGGCCGCGCTCTCGCAACTGTTGTGATTTCCCGAAAGCCATGCTGAATTGCCGCGCGCCCGGCTCGATATTCGCGGGTCTGCCATTTCTCGCGGGCGCAGTCACGCCACCACCAAGCCTATAAGAGCCCGCAATATGTCCGAGAGCAGCCTGCCCAGGAGCCTCTACCGCGAAACGGCAGGCGGCACCGGTAGTTATCCCACGCTCGCCGGCGCGCAGCGGGCAAGGATCGCCATTGTCGGCGGCGGCTTCACAGGCCTTTCGACCGCCTTGCATCTGGCGGAAGCCGGCGACGACGTTGCCGTGCTCGAGGCTCAGCAGCCGGGTTGGGGCGCTTCGGGCAGAAATGGCGGCCAGGCCAATCCCGGTCTCAAATACGACCCCGACACGATCGAGGCAATGTTCGGCCCAGAGCTGGGGCTGCGGATGATCGATTTCTCCTATGGCGCGCCGGATTTCACCTTCGGCCTCATCAAGCGCCTGTCGATCGCCTGCGAGGCGCGGCAGAACGGTACCATACGCGCGGCCATCCGGCCGAAGCCGGAAGCCGCCGTTCGGGCCACGGCCGCCCAATGCGCGCGGCGAGGCATGCCGGTCGACATGCTGGACGCAAAGGCGATGGCGGCACGAACCGGAACCGACAGATATACATCCGGCATGTTCGATGCCCGCGGCGGCGACCTCCATCCCTTGAAATACAGCCTTGGCCTGGCTGCCGCCGCGCAGAGCGCCGGCGCGCGGATTTTTGGCGGCAGCGAAGTCTTCGCGCTGAAGAGGAGGGCTGGACGGTGGGTGCTCAAAACCACCGGCGGCACCGTCAGCGCCGAGAAGGTGCTTATCGCGACCAACGGCTATACAGGCGCCCTATGGCCAGGGCTTGAGCAGTCCCTTGTTCCTGTGTTCAGCGCGATTGCGGCGACCGAACCGCTTACACCGGCGATCGCGGCCGCAATCCTGCCCGAAAGGCCCGTCGTCTACGAAGCCGGCAACATCACCGTGTACTACCGCATCGATGCCGAGAGGCGCCTTCTCATGGGCGGCCGGGGACCGATGAGCCCGATCGAAAATGCCTCCGCCATTCGCTATCTCACCGACTATGCACTGCGGCTTTGGCCGGCGCTTGCGGGGGTACGGTGGACACATGGCTGGAATGGCCGGGTCGCAATCACCAAGGACCATCTCCTGCACGTTCACGAGCCGGAAGATGGCGTGCTGATCTGCCTTGGCTATAACGGCCGTGGCGTCGCCATGGCCTCGGCGATGGGCGCCGCCCTGGCGCAGCGCCTGCGCGGTGATGAGACGTCGCCGTTTCCCATGCCGATATCGCCGCTCAAGCCAATCCGGTTTCACCGCTTCTGGCCGCTCGGCGTGAAGGCAGCGATCCTTTCGGGGCGACTGAAGGACCGGTTCGGCCTCTGACGCGAAGAGTTCGCCCGGCCTGACGGCCCTGGGACCTGTCACGGGCTGCCGGCGGTTTTGGCGCGCGCCCTTTTCATATTCGAACGCGAAGCCAGCCATTTTCGCTCGGTAGCGCTACCGCGTGGCCGACCAAATTATAGGCATACTTGCCGATTGACAAAAATCATAACAGGGGACCAAGATCATATGACCATCAACGATCTTGGTCCCGAGGTTGCCCCTCGGCATTGGCGAAAAGGAGAGCCAGATGCCCGTTCAGCAGAGAGTGACCCATCGTTCAAAACAAAGCCCCGCCAACCCCATCCTTGCCACCGCCCTGCTAAGCCTCAGCCTGATCACAATGCCCGGCATAGGCCATGCCGATGGGATCACACTCAAGGTTTTCGGCGGCTCGGCGCTTGACGAACTCGCGCCGCGCCAACCGCCGGACGAGCAGAAGAAGATCCAGCAGCAGGTCATCGATGGGTTCCTCAGGGCCAACCCCGAGGTGACCGCTGTCGAATGGGACGCGCAGGGGCCACAGACCGATTCGATCCAGCGCCTGATGACCGCCAAGCTTGCAAACCAGGAAATGGACCTGATCGCCTGCCCGGCCTTCTACACCAACGGCGCCTACGTCCGGCGCAAGCTGGTCATGCCCATCACCGACAAGATTAAGCCGTTCCAGGACCGGATCGACGCCGCGGCACTTGGCGCCTTCACCATCAGCGGCCAGGTCTACGGCGTGCCGATCTCGACGCTCTCGACGTCGACGATCTTCTACAATGTCGACCTCTTCCAGAAACTCGCCATCCCGGTGCCGCCGACCTATGACGACCTGAAGGCGGCGGTGCCGAAATTCAAGGCCGACGGCGTGATCCCGCTTCTGCATCAGGGCTCGAACACCGTGATGTGGCCGATGTGGTATTTCGAAACCTTCTCGCAGGCCTCGGGCGATGCCGTCGCCAAGACCCAGAAGAACCTCGAGGGCACGGCGAAGTTCACCGATGCGCCCGATGTCGAAGGGTTCAAGCTGATCAAGCAGTGGGTCGATGACGGCATCCTTTCCAAGGATTCGCTCTCGGTCGACCAGGACGGCATGCGTGCGGCCTTCGCCGCCGGCAAGAGCGCCATGTATTATGGCGGAACCTGGGAAGTCCCCTCGCTCCAGACCAGCGTCAAGAACTTCAAATGGGGCGTCTTTGCCTTTCCTAAAATGGACGGAACGCCGGGGGCGCCGGGCCATGGCGGCGGTGCCGACAACGGCATGTGCGTTTCCTCGTCGATCCCGCCCGAGAAGCTCGATGCCGCCGTCAAGTTCATCGAATATCTGACTAAGCCGGAGGTGGCGACGCTCTATCTTGCACCGGAGCAGCCGATCGCGGCCTCGATCAAGGGGGTGCCGCAGGTCGACGATGCCTATGCCGTCGAACTGCGCAAGCAAGCCTTCCCGAGCACGATCAAGTTCCTCGACTGGATCTGGCCGTCGGAAGTCGCGACGGCCACGGCTTCGGCCATCGCCGGCATCGTCGGCGGCACGACGACGCCCGAGGATGCCGCCACCTCGATCCAAACCACCTTCGACGACCTCAAGGCCCAGGGCAATTGGCCGCCGAAGTAAGCGCCGATCTTGGGCGGACGCGCATTCAGCCGAGTGATGCGCCAAGCATGAAAACAGGGGCCGCCCGCTTCGGGGCAGCCTCATCAATCGGAGAGAACACATGACGCAGACTCGCGCCGAGCGGCAGCGCTTCTCGATCGGCTATCACCTGAACAGCTGGGACCTGACCGGCCTTCCGCTCGGGCCGGCCATCAAATTCCTGGCCGAACAGGGTTTCGGCTGGTTCGAGATCCTCGCCTTCACCAGCCTTTCGGACCAGTACGCCCGCAAATACATGCAGCTCGGCAATCAGGCGCCAATGGGGGTGACCACCGACACCGACATCCTGCGGCGCTATGCACTGCTCTCGGAAGGCCAGAGCGAGCATGGCATCAAGCTCTCCTCCTTCTACGTCAATGCGATCTTCACCAACCCTGTCGCCTGGCCTTACGAACGCGACGTGCTGGTGGCGCTGACCAGGATGCTCAGGGGTTTTGGGTCACCGGTGCTGGTTCTCGGTGGCGGTCCCTCGGAAGCCATCGCCGGCGCCCACACGGCCGACGACTACCGCGCCTTTTGCCGGGCCCTGGAGGATGTCGGCAGGCGGACAAAGGACCTCGGCATTGAGACGGTCTATCACCCGCATCTCGATACCTTTATCGAGCGCCGCGACCAGCTCGATCGTATGATGGATGAGCTCGATACCGATCTTGCCGGCCTGTGCATCGATCCGGCCCATCTTGCCCACACCAATTCCGATCCTGTGGACGCGGTCAGGACCTACATTTCGGCCGTGCGCTACATGCATTTCAAGGATACCAGGGTGGACCCGGGCCTGAAGGGCTATGACCGCTATGGCGCCTTTTGCGAACTCGGCGCCGGCGTCGTCGATCTCGCCGGCATCGTCGACGTGTTGCTGGAGGCCAATTACGACGGTCTCGCCATCATCGAGCTGGATGCGTCGAAGAAGACGGCGGAGCAAAGCGCGCTGGAAAGCATCGCCTATACCAGGGACACGCTCGGGCTGGTGCTGACGCCGCAAAGCGCGAAGGCCGCATGATCACGCGGCCACAAGAAGTCGCTCCTGCTCCGGGTCGTTCCGGCGCTTGGCGCTTCGGTGCCGGGGACGGTGCCGTCGCCTTCTTGATGATCCTGCCCGCCGCGATCCTGTTTTGCCTCTTCTACCTTTGGCCGTTCATCAACGGTTTCTGGCTCAGCCTGCACAATTGGGACGGGTTTTCGGACCCGACCTGGGCAGGCTTTTCCAACTATCAACGCCTCCTGCACGACCGCATCTTCCTCGGCGCGCTGCGCAACAATTTGATCTTCGTCGTTGCCGTCGTCATCTTGAAGAACGTGCTCGGCCTCGGGCTGGCGCTGCTGCTAAACCGGGCGCTGGTCGGCCGCGCTTTCTTTCGTGCAGCCGCATTCGTTCCGGTGACGATGTCCTTCGTCGCCGTCGGACTGCTCTGGTCCTGGATCTACAATCCGGTCTTCGGCCTGCTCAACGGCGCGCTCGACCTGTTCGGCCTCGGCGCGCTGAAACAATCATGGCTGGGCGACGCCGACATCGCGCTCTATTCGATCATCGTCGTCGACGTCTGGAAATGGCTCGGCTTCCATGCCGTCATCTACCTCGCGGGGTTGCAGACGATCCCGTCGGAACTCTATGAATCGGCCAAGATGGACGGCGCCGGCCCGCTGCAGCGCTTTCGGCACGTCACCGTGCCGATGATGATGCCGATCGTGTTCATCAACACCATCCTCGGCCTTTCCGGCGCCTTCGTGCGCAACTTCGACATCGTCTATGTCTTGACCAAGGGCGGTCCGAACCATGCCACCGAAGTCGTACTCACCTACATGATGAGCAAGGCTTTCCAGGACGGCGCCATGAGCTATGCCGCGGCCATCGGCTATGTGCTGTTCCTGATCGTCGGGCTGGCCAGCGTCGGCCTGCTCGCCCTGATGCGGCGACAAAGGCTGGACGTATGATGAACGGCGCGGCCGACCCTTTGCCCACCCTCGATGATGGCGCGGCCTACAGCCGCCGTCGCCTTGGCACGCGCGACCTGCTCGAAGTCGCGGGTATCTACGCGGCGCTCGCTTTGGTGCTCATCGAGACGCTCTATCCCTTGCTTTGGGTGCTGTTCGGCTCGCTCAAGACCAAAGAGGAGATGCTGAGCAACATCTGGGGCCCGCCATCGAGCCTGGTGCTGCAGAACTATGTCGATGCCTGGCGCATCGCCGGCATGGGATCGCGTATCGTCAGCAGCATTCTCGTCACCGGTTCGGCCCTGATCATCCTGGTCGTCGTGGCAACGCCCTGCGCCTATGCATTGGCGCGCCTGCGGTTTCCTGGACGCGGCCTCGTGGTGGCGGTGGCAGTGGCGGCCATGCTGGTGCCCCCGCAGGTGATGGCCATTCCGCTGTTCATGGTGGCGCGCGATCTCGGCCTGATCAACAACCGGCTCGGGATTGCCTTCGTCTATGCGGCGACGTCGCTGCCGCTGTCGGTCTTCATCCTGCGCAGCTTCTTCGTCACGCTGCCCGCCGATCTCGAGGACGCAGCGCGCGTCGACGGCGCGAGCCGCCTCGAGATCCTGATCCACATCATGCTGCCGCTGGTCCGGCCGGGCGTCGCGCTGATCACGATCTTCGGCTTCATCGAGATCTGGAACGATTTCTTCCTCGCCTTCCTGCTGCTGCGCGACCCCTCCGTACAGACCATCCCGCTCGGCCTGGTCAGCTTCTTCCAGCAGTATGATTCGCTCTGGACGCTCTATTTCGCCGCGTTGACGATCACGACACTGCCGGTGATCGTCGTCTTCGTTGCCATGCAACGGCAGTTCATCGCCGGCCTGACAGCCGGCGCCGTGAAGGGTTGATATGCAGGATCGCGTCATTGGCGTTGGCGTCATCGGTTGCGGCGAAATCGCTCAGCTGATGCATTTGCCGTATCTCATGGAATTGCCGGCGTTTCGCATCGCCGCTCTCTGCGACATCTCGCGGGGGACGGTCGACAAGGTCGGGGAGCACTATGGCGTCGCGGGAAGGTATACCGATCATCGCGCCCTGCTCGCCGACCCGAATGTCGATGCGGTGGTGATCTGCACTTACGATCATGGCGAGATGGTCGCCGACGCGATCCGCGCCGGCAAGCACCTGATCGTCGAGAAACCGCTCGCCTTCACGCCGCAAGAGGCACGTCCGCTGGTCGAACAGGCCGAGCGGAGCGGCCTCGTCGCCCTTGTTGGCTACATGAAATTCTACGATCCCGGCTATGAGACCGGATTGGAGCGCATAGCCGCCATCGGCCGGCCGAAGTCGATCCATATCCACGATTTCGCGGGCCGCTTCGACCGCTATGGCAAGCTCTACACGCAGACCCGGATCACCGACGTGCCGGCCGATGTGTTGACGGCGGGACGCGGTGCGGTCGCCCGGCGCGTCGAGGCGGCGCTCGGTGTGGACCATGCCGGCTATCGCGATCTCTATCTTGTACTGCTCAGCCTCGCCAGCCACGACCTTGCCGTCATGCGCGGTGCGTTCGGCACGCCCGACCGTGTCGTCCATGCGCAACAGACCGGTCCGAACCAGTTGCTGGCGGTCCTCGACTATGATGACGTTCCTTGCCTCTTCGACATGGCACTTGCCCAGTATGAATGGTGGGACGAGTGGATCCATGTGCATGGCGAGCGCGACGAGGTGCGGATCGAATTCCAGAACCCCTATTTCCGCAATGCCTCGGCAACCGTGCGCCTGCGCGAGGCAACAGGCGAAACCGCGTCCGAGCGCACCATACCGGGTTTCCCGGACACCTCGTTCCGTCGGGAATGGCAGCATTTCGCCGATTGCATCCTGTCCGGGGCAACGCCGCGCACCCCACTTTCAGGCGGGCTTACCGATCTCGATCTTGCGGTCCGGATGATCCAGGCAATGCCGCCAAAACGGCTCTGACGGTACATCCACCCGGGAATTTGCGGCGACCCCTAGCGATATTTTGGAAACGCGCCGCCGGCCGGCGCGTTGGCCCAGCTCTGCAAGGTCTGACCGCCGTCGATCAACCAGTCGACGCCGGTCACATGCCTTGCCTCGTCCGAAGCGAGGAAGGCCACCGCGGCAGCGACATCCTCCGGCTGGCCAATGCGGCGCAGGGGGATCCGGTCGGCGAAATGCTGGACGCTGCTTTTGAAATCGCCGTCGCCTGCAGCCGGCACGCCGAGCGTCGTCTCGATCACGCCGGGGCAGATGGCGTTGACGCGTATGCCGTAGGGGGCGGCATCGAGCGCGGCGACGCGCGTCAGCCCGACGACGCCATGTTTCGAAGCGACATAACCGGCGCCGCCCGAAAGCACGTCCCAGCCGGCCATGGACGAACCCATGTTGACGATCGAGCCGCCGGCTCCGGCCTTGATCATGGCCTGGAGCGAGGCCTGCAGGACGAGGAAGATGCCGCGCAAATTGATGCGGATGATGGTGTCCCAGTCCTCGACCGGCAAATCATGCACGGGAGCGACGGCGCCCGAAATCCCGGCATTGTTGAATACGACGTCCAGGCCGCCAAATGCCTCGACGGTCGTTTCGACGGCGTTGCGCACATTCTGCTCATCGGTGACGTCGGCTTCGATGGCGACCGTGTCTTCGCCGAGAGAGCTGGCCAGTTGCCGGGCCGCCGCGCCGTTGCGGTCGACAATGGCAACCCGCGCGCCTTCGTCGCGGAAACGCCGGACCGCGGCACTGCCAATGGCGCCGGCGCCGCCGGTGACGAGGACCGTCTTCTGGTCGAACCGTTTCATCCCTGGGTCTCCGGCTTTGGATAGGAACGCCATGAGTGCTCCGGCGCGAAGCCGATCGTCGCGCGCGCGTGGGCCGTATCGAGCACGGCGCCGAAACCGGCGATTGGCCGCGACAGGGCGACCCCCGGATAGACCCGGCGGACCAGCGCTTCGGTTTCCTCTTCCATGAAGGTGTCGGCGGCACTGAGCAGGACCCGCAGATGGCCGCCGCCTTGCCATTCGAGCGCCCGCAGGAAGCCCTGCCCGGCATCACGCGCATCGAGATAGCTCCACAGGTCGCGGGCACTGTCGGCGGTGGCGCGGCGCGGGCCGACGCCGGCGAAAAAGGATTGCGGGGTCTGGATCCACGGCATGCGGATGCTGACCGCCGAAAAAGCGCCGCGGCGCACCGCCGCGTCGACGATTTCCTCACCCAGCCACTTCGACAAGCCGTAAGGATCCTGCGCACCGACCGGATGGTTCATGTCGACCGGCAGATAGGGCGGAATGACCGCCTTCTCGAAGAAGGGATAACCGAAGACGCTGAAGGAGGAGGCATAGACGAAGCGCCCGATGCCAGCCAGGGCCGCAGCTTCGACGACATTGTAGGCGGTCGCGACGTTGGTCCTGAACACCTCGCCGCCGGCCCGACCGGTCGGCCGCGGAATGGCCGCGACATGCACGACGGCATCGCAGTCGCGCACCAGTTGAAGCGCCGATCCCAGGTCCGTCAGGTCGGCGGTGGCATGACGCCATGCGCTCCCGACCGGCGCCACCGCATCGATGCCCAGCACATCATGGCCGGCGGCAATCAGTGCCTCGGCCACATGACGGCCGAGCAGGCCACTGGCTCCGGTGACAATCGTCTTCATAATCACGGCCCTCGGCTCGCACGCTCAATGGCTTGAATATCATTGATGGTCATACAAATCGAGCGCAAGATTGCATACCCTTGTCAAGGCCATATCGCACTGGACAAATAGCGCATACGCTTATCGGAGCGGCGTGCGCAAGGCCGGAGAGCACAGCTTTGCGTCGAACGGGATTGACTTGGCATCCGCCAAGGTTTTTTGTATGAGCATCAACGATCGACCAAAGGAGATCGCCATGGCCGTGGACGTTTTTTCCTCGCATCGGCACGATGATGCGGTGCGCCTCGATCCGCAACGCGCAGCCATTGTCGTCATCGACATGGTCAATGAATTCTGCAAGCCCGGCGGGGCCATGGTCCTGCCTGGATACGAGACGCTGGTCGCGCCGCAACTGGCCGTCATCGAGGCTGCGCGCGCCGCCGGTGTGCCGGTGATCTGGGTTCACGATGCCCACCGGCCCGGCATGCGCCGCGAGCGTGAATGGGTAAAGCGCACACCGCATTGCGTGGAGGGAAGCTGGGGACCGGAAATCATCGAGGATCTCGGTGCGCGCGACGACGAGATCCACGTCATCAAGCGGCGCTACTCGGCCTTCTTCCAGACCGACCTCGACCTGACCCTCAAGGACATGCAGGTCGACCAGTTGATCATCTTCGGCGTGGTCACCAATATCTGCGTGAGATCGACCGTCCACGACGCTTTTTTCCAGGGTTATGAAGTGGTGGTGCCGAGCGATTGCTGCGCGGCGACCGGACCGCGCGAGCAGGAAAGCTCGCTCTACGACATAGCGACGCATTTCGGCGTGGTCAGCGATTCGGCTGATGTCGTCGCGGCATTGCGCGACGGGACGTCGCTGCAGCCGGCGAGCGTCGCGGCGTGAGCCTTTTAGAGCCAGCGGCATCCAAGACATGCGATAGGAGTCCGGTTTGACGACCGAAAAGAAATCCGGGAAAGATGAGACGCCGAGGCGGCAACGCGGCAGCGCGGTGCCGCTGAGCCGCGAGCAGATGCTGGAGCGATACGCCGAGACCGGATACGAGTTGGACCGCCACCCGGCGCACGTCATCCGCAAGGCGCATCAGCGCGCGACACTGCGCTTCCAGCAGGTCATGGCTGGCGAAGACCTTTCGCCAACCCAGTTCGCGGCGCTTGCCACGATCCTCAAACATGGCGAAGTCTCGCAGAACCATCTCGGCCGGCTGACGGCGATGGACCCGTCGACCATCAGCATCGTCATGCGCAAGCTGCTCAAGCACGGGCTGATCACGCGCAGCGCTTCCGACACCGATCAGCGCCTGTCGATGATCGCGCTGACCGAGAAAGGTACCGAATATACGCTCGAGCGGCTCGAACGCAGTGTCGAGGTCGGACGGCGGTTCCTGTCGCCTCTGTCAGCCACCGAGCAAGCGACGTTGCTGCGGCTGCTCCAGCGCATCAATGACGACGATCCATCGAATGGGGACAACGGCAAATAAGGCGCGCCCAGGCCCTTTTCCATACCAGCAGAAATGAGAACCGATGTCGTCCGACCCCAAGTCGTCTGCCAACACGCTCGTCGTCCGCAACATCGGCCTGATGCTGAGCGGCGACCTCAGCCATCCCATCATCGACGCCGACACCATTGTCGTGGCCGACGGGCGCATAACCGGTATTGGCAAGGCCGATGACGTCGACAGCGGCAATGCGGCGACTATCATCGATGCGATGGGCTGCGCGGTGGCGCCGGGGCTTATCGACAACCATGCCCATCCCGTGGCTGGCGACTGGACGCCCCGGCAGAACCAGATCGGCTGGATGGATTCGACCGTGCATGGCGGCGTCACCACGATCATTTCGGCGGGCGAGGTCCACACGCCCGGCCGCCCACGCGACCTGATCGGGCTGAAGGCGCTGGCGATCGCGGCGCAGCGGACCTTCTCCAACTTCCGTCCCAACGGGATGAAGATCCTGGCCGGCGCGCCCATCCTTGAGCCCGGCCTCACAGAGGACGATTTCCGCACCTTGGCCGAAGCTGGTGTGACGCTCGTCGGCGAGGTTGGACTAGGCGGCGTCAAGGACGGTCCGACCGGCAGGCAGATGATCGCCTGGGCGCGCAAATACGGCATGACCTCAATGACCCATACGGGCGGTCCGTCCCTGCCCGGCTCCGGCCGCATCGGCGCCGACGTCGTGCTGGAGGTCGACGCCGATATCGTTGCCCACGTCAATGGCGGGCCGACGGCTCTGCCCGAAAGCGAGATCCGGCAGATTTGCGAAAACGGCTCTCGGGCGCTTGAAATTGTCCACAACGGCAATCTGCGCACCGGCCTGTTCGTGCTCGACCTGGCAAGGCAGCGCGGCGAGCTTTCGCGCATCGTCCTCGGCACGGACAGCCCTGCCGGATCGGGCGTGCAGCCGCTCGGCATCCTGCGGATCCTGACCATGCTGGCTTCGCTGGGTGGTATTGCGCCGGAAGTGGCGTTCTGCCTCGCCAGCGGCAACACGGCGCGGGTCCGCGGGCTGGCTGACCGGGGCATCATCGAAGTTGGCCGCGCCGCCGACCTTATCTTCATCGATCAGGCGATGGGCGGCGCCGGCGACGGGCTGCTCGACAGCGTGGCGTTGGGCAATCTGCCGGGCATCGGCATGGTCGTCATCGATGGCGAGGTGCGTACCGGCCGCAGCCGCAACACCCCGCCGGCAATGCGGGTGCCGGAAGTCAGAGCGGCCTAGCTGACGCCGTCCTTGCCGATAATCTTGTCCTTGGTCAGCCCGCCGACGCGGGGGTGCGGCCTGCCGGAATCGGTGACGGCGATGGCGACGACGATCTCGTCGGCGCGCGGTGCGTCGGGAACGCGAACCTCCATGCCGTCGAAATGACTGCGCACCCGTGCCGCATCCTTGTGGCCAAGCGGAATGTCGAGCGGCACGCCAAGGCCGCCACGCTTTTTCGATGAGGGAATGAGCGCGGCGCCCTTGCCGAGCACATCGCGAAACGGGGCGCCGAGCTTTGGATGAAGGATGGCGGCGGCATGTTCGAGCTCGCCGTCGGCGCCGACGGCGGCTGCCTTGCCGAAGCTTTCGACCTGGTCGCCGGCGATGCCGAGGGCAGCGACGGCACGCCTGGGCAATATATCGCCCAGCGCCTCGCCAATGGCGCTCAACGCCGACAGATCCTCGACAAAGGTCCCGGCATATGGGTTACGGATCACGGCGATGGAAGCGGCGCGCCGCGTCGGCGGGTCGACAGGGCGCCCGCCTTCGATCCGGGTTTCCTCGACGATGGTGATGATGCGGCGGATTTCCATGCTCATCGCAATCCGTCCTCGCCCTTGATGTCGGCTGCAGCCAGGCCGCCGACCCGCGCATGAACGCGCGCACCGGTGGTCATCGCCAGGATGACCGCCATCTCGTCGCTGCGCGGTGCATCGCCAACGCCGATCTCGATCGCGTCGAAATGGCTGCGCACGTAAGAGGCGTTGATGTGGGTGATCGGAATGTCGATGCGCGTTCCGGGGCCGCCGACCTTTTTGGTCGATGGCACGATGGCCTTGGCGTCGCCGAGAAGTTCGCGCATCGCGTAGCCGCCCGGATTGTGCCACAGTGCGCCATGTTCAAGCTCGCCGGCGGCGCCGACGATGGCACCCTTGCCATAGCCTTCGACAGCAGCGACGCCATCACCCATGGCATCGATCAGCCGCCGTGCCATTTCGAGGCCGAGCGGCCTCAGATCCTCCATGAAGCCGGTGATCTCTTCGACGTAGCGTCCAGCAAAAGGGTTGGCGATGACGGCGACAATCGCGCCGCGCTTGGGCGGGCGTGCCGCGGGCGGCCCGCCCTCATGGAAGATCTCCTCGACCTGGACCAGAAATTTTCTGACCACCACAGCTGGCATTGCGCGTATCCTTCGTCCCGTCACTCATGAAAACTCGTTAGAGTATCAACAATTATCCATCGTCGATGTTTGTCAAGCGTCGACGTCGAGCAAGCGAATGGAGCGGCCAGGAAAACTGCAATGGATGCCGATTGACAGCCTGTCGGGCCGCTCATAAACTCATATGACCATCAACGAACTCGCCGTTGTCCCGGCGATACGTGGGGGATGGTCAAGGCATGGCTTTAAAGCTGAAAAAAGCTGAAGGGGAATGACATGAAAAGGGCGCTCAAGAGTTTATTCCTGGCAGGCACGATGCTTGCCGTTTCGTTGGGTTCGGCTGCCGCACAGACCAAGGTCTCCGTGGCCGCCATCTCGGGCTATTTTGCCCAGGGCTTCGGCGTTTCGATCGTCAACGGCCTCAACAAGGCCAAGACCGACTTCGGCATCGACCTCAAGCTGGTCGATACCGGCAACCGGGCCCTCGACTACGAGGAGCAGTTCGAGAACCTCGCCAAGGCCAAGCAGTACGACCTGATCTTCGTGATGGGCTGGGAACTGGTGGATTCGCTGCAGAAGGTCAGCAAGGAGTATCCCGACCAGCGCTTCGTCTTCATCGACGGCGTGCTCGACAACCCCAAGATGATCTACGCCAACTTCGCCGAGGAACAAGGCTCCTTCGTCGCCGGCGCGCTGGCCGGCATGATCGAGGCCAAGGGCAGCGAATTTCCCAAGATCGGCGACGGCAAGGCAATCGGCTTCGTCGGCGGCCGCGACATCCCGGTGATCCGCAACTTCCTCGGCGGCTACGAACAGGGCGCCAAATACGCCGCGCCCGACGTGAAGGTGAATTCCGTGTTCGCCGGCACTTTCGACGATCCGGCCAAGGGCAGCGAGCTTGCCCAGGCGCTTTACGGCCAGGGCTCCGACATCGTCTACAACGTTGCCGGCCCGACAGGCGAAGGCGTGATGCAGGCAAGTGCCGCGGTCGACAAATATTCGATCGGCGTCGACATCGACATGTGCGGCTCGGCGCCCGGGAACGTACTCGCAAGCATGTTGAAGCGCGGCGATATCGCCGTCTACACGCTGATCAAGGACGAGGTCGAGGGCCGCAAGGTCACCGCGGGCACCCGCACGTTTGACCTCGCCTCGGGCGGCGTCGAGGTCAAGGTCTGCGACGACATCGCCCCCAAGATCCCGGCTGACGTGACCACCAAGCTGGACGAGATCAAGAAGGGCATCCTCGACGGCAAGATCGTGATCGCCAAGGCGAAGTAAGCCAGCAGCAGCGCATTCCTCCCAAGAAAGCGCTACGCTGATCCGCCGCGGCTTGCCGTGGCGGATCAGCGTCCAATCTGCCAGAGCTCCCAATCTGCGAGAGCCCCAAATCTACGAGAGCCATAGTGTCGAACGCGCCGGGGTCACCGACCCTCCACAGCACTGCCGCAATGGCCGTCGAGTTGACTGCTATCACCAAGCGGTTTGGTGCGTTCGTTGCCAATGACGGTATCGACCTTGCCGTGCGCCGGGGTGAAATCCACGCCATCATCGGCGAGAATGGCGCCGGCAAGACGACGCTGATGAACATCCTGTTCGGTCTGCTCCAGCCCGACGAAGGGTCGATCCGGCTGAATGGCGAGGCCACGGTGGTGGCCGACCCGGCCGTCGCCATCAAGGCTGGGCTCGGCATGGTGCACCAACATTTCAAGCTGGTGCCTTCGCTGTCGGTCGCCGACAACGTCTTTCTCGGCATGGAAATCCGCCGGCATGGGCTGATCGACCATGCCGCGCAGATTTTGCGCACGCGCGACCTGTCGAAGCGCTTCGGACTGCATGTCGATCCAACCGAGCGCGTCCGGCTGCTCTCGGTCGGCATCGAGCAGCGCATCGAAATCCTGAAAGTCCTGGTGCGCGGCGCCCGCACCATCATCCTCGACGAGCCGACCGCCGTGCTGACGCCGCAAGAGAGCCGCGAACTGTTCCAGACGCTGCGCAGCTTCGTCGCCGAGGGCATGACCGTGATCTTCATCTCGCACCATCTGGAAGAGGTGATGGAGGTGTCCGACACGGTGACCGTACTGCGCAACGGCAAGAAGGTGGCGACCCGTCCGACGTCGGAACTCAGCAAGGACGAGCTGGTGCGCATGATGGTCGGCCGCGAGGTCAGTTTCGACCGGCGGCCGCGCGCGGCGCTGCATGGCGACGTGGTCCTCGACGTCAAGGATCTGTGGGCGCGCGACGATCGCCGGCTGCCGGCTGTTCGTGGTGCAAGCTTTGCTGTCCGTTCCGGCGAGGTTGTGGGCATAGCCGGCGTCGCCGGCAACGGGCAGACGGAACTGGCCGAGGTGCTTTCGGGCCTGCGGCCGGCAAGCCATGGCGGAGCCTGGTTGAAGGGCCAGGATCTCACCACGCTCTCCACCGCCGCAATTCGCGAGGCCGGCCTTGCCCATGTTCCGGGCGACCGCATGGTGCGCGGCGTCGATCGCAATGCGTCGATCGCGGCAAACACGCTGATGGGCCGCCAGCATCGTGCGCCGTGGTCCAACAAGGGCGTGCTCAACTGGAAGGCTATCGGCCAGGGTGCCAACGCCCTGATCAAGAGCTTCGACATTCGTGCGCAGGGATCGGGAGACGCGGTCAAGCGGCTTTCGGGCGGCAACATCCAGAAAGTAGTGCTGGCGCGCGAATTCACCAATGGCGCCGACTTCCTGCTGATCGACCAGCCGACGCGCGGCGTCGACATCGGCGCCCAGGAGGCCATCCACGACGAGATCATGCGCCAGCGCGCGGCCGGCCGTGCCATCCTGCTGATCTCCGTGCAGCTTGACGAACTGGCCGCCCTCGCCGACCGCATCCTGGTGATGTTCAACGGGCGCATCATGGGCGAAGTTGCCGGCGACGATGCCGACGAAGACAGGATCGGCATGATGATGGCGGGTGTCTCGCCGCAGATGGAGCCCGCATAATGACTGACCGTTTGCGCGCTTTTTCCGGCCAGATCATCGCCATAGGCGTGGCCCTGCTGATGGGCGCGGTCATCATCCTCATGGTCGGCGAGAGCCCGGTCCGTGTCTTCATGACGCTGTTGCGTGGCGCCTTCGGCGACCAGGAAAAGATCGCCGGCACGTTGCTGCAGACGACGCCGATCCTGATTTGCGGTGTCGCAGCCTGCGTCGGGCTGCGCGGCGGCATGTTCAACGTCGGCATAGAGGGGCAGTTGTTCCTTGGCGGATTTGCCGCCGCCTGGGTCGGTTTCTCCTTTTCCCTGCCCGCGGGCATTCACACGCTGGCGGCCCTGGGGCTTGCTGTCGTCGCGGGCGCGGCCTGGGTCGCCATCCCCGCCTATTTCCGGGCCCGCTACAACACCAACGAAGTCGTTTCGACGATCCTGTCGAACTATATCGCGGTCCTGCTGACTTCCTACTTCACCATCTTCCTGTTCAAACGGCCCGGCGGCTGGTCCGAGACGCCACCGATCCTGGCAACGGCCTATCTGCCGGAGATCTTTTCATTTTCGCGGCTGAACTGGGGGCTGGTCATCGGCCTGCTGCTGGCGCTCGGTGTCGCGCTCGTGTTCCGCTACACCAGCTGGGGCTACGGCGTGACGATGGTCGGCTCGGCGCCGAAGTTCGCCGAATATGGCGGCATCAACGTGAAACGGCAGGGCTTCGTGGTGCTGCTGCTTTCAGGCGCAGTCGGCGGACTGGCCGGGGGCATCGAGACCCTTGGCGTGCATCACCGGTTCATGGAGGGCTTTGCTCCGGGTTTCGGTTTCGACGGGCTGATCGCGGCGTTGCTCGCCAACGGCTCGCCGGTCGCCACCATCGTCACGGCGCTGTTCTTTGGCGCGCTTCGCAGCGGGTCGCTGCTGCTCGAGGTCGACACCACAGCGTCGCGCGAAATCATCACCGTGATCCAGGCGCTGATCATCCTCAGCGTGTCGGCGCAGGTTCTGGTCAGACGCCGCGGCGACAGCCAGGCGGGGGAGCGGCGATGGAAATTCTAGACAAGCTCGTCAACGTCGCGCTGATAGCGGCGACGCTGCGCACCACCGCGCCCATTCTCCTGGTCGCGCTTGGCGGGTCGTTCACCACCAAGGCCGGCATCTTCAACATCGGCCTCGAGGGGCAGATGCTGGCAGGCGCCTTCTTCGCCGTCATCGGCTCGATCTGGACAGGCTCGGCATTCGTAGGCGTGGCCTGCGGCGTTGCCGCCGCACTTGCCTTCGCGCTCGCCTTTGCCGTGCTGGTGGTAACGTTCCGGGCCAATGAGGTGGTCGTTGGGTTGGCCCTCAACATCCTCGCCGGCGGCATGACGATCTCGCTGATGAAGGCGATCTTCGGCACGCGCGGATCGATCGTCGGCCATGGCATTGTCGGCCTGCCCAAGGTACAGATACCTGGCGCCCAGGCGCTGCTCGGCTCGTGGGCGCCACTGATCTCGGGTTTCACGCCGATCGTCTATGTCGCGTTCATCGCGGTGCCTCTGCTTGTGCTGTTCTACAGCCGCACCCGGCTCGGGCTCTATATCCGCGTCATCGGTGAAAAACCCGAAGCCGCCGAGGCGCTCGGCATCT
Organism: Mesorhizobium opportunistum WSM2075; assembly: GCF_000176035.2. Taxonomy (NCBI): domain Bacteria; kingdom Pseudomonadati; phylum Pseudomonadota; class Alphaproteobacteria; order Hyphomicrobiales; family Phyllobacteriaceae; genus Mesorhizobium; species Mesorhizobium opportunistum. The sequence continues at coordinate 6,128,841 of NC_015675.1, forward strand.
CGATCACACGCGTCCGGTACATCGCCTCGCTGCTGTGTGGGTTGCTCGCGGGGCTCGCGGGCGCGCATCTGTCGCTCGGCTACATCACCATGTTCACCGAGAACATGTCCTCGGGACGCGGCTTCATGGCGGTAGCGATCCTCATCTTCTCCAATGGCGATCCGCTGAAGGTGCTGGCCGGTTGCCTTTTGTTCGGCTTCGCCGACGCCTTCTCGCTGCGCCTGCAGACGTTCGGGTTTCCGTCCTATCTGGTACTTACCGTGCCCTACGTCGTCGCGCTGACGGCGCTGTTCGCGCTGTCCTACCGGGCGCGGCCAAGGATCATCAAGGAGACGCTGGCATCGATTCAGAAACTTCTGTCGGTGGACAGGAACAGCGCTCCGGTCGACAAAAATCCCCAATGAAGGAACTTTCATGGAACGCATAATCCTCGACGTGGATTCTGCCGGCGACGACATCCTCGCCGTGCTGTTTGCCGCGGCGAACCCGAATGTCCGGCTCGAAGGCGTCACCACCGTGACCGGTGCGGCCGGCCCCATCGAACAGGTCACCAATGTCGTCCTCAACACGCTGACGCTTGCCGGGCGCGACGACATCCCGGTCCACGCCGGCGCGTGGCGGCCGATCGTCGGCAATGCCAAGGCCGACATGGAGGCGCCGGTTCATTTCGAAAAGCGGCTCGTTGCCCGCTTCGGCGACCGGCTGAAGAAATTCAATCCGCCGGCACCGCCTCCATCCCGCTCGGCAACGCCAGGGCACGCTGTCGATTTCATCATCGAGACCGTCATGGCCAATCCCGGCGAGATCACGCTGGTGACGACGGGGCCGCTAACCAATGCGGCAATGGCGCTGCTGCAGGAGCCGCGCCTGACGGGCGCGCTCAAGCGGCTGCTGGTGCTGGGCGGCAACTTCCAGACGCCCGGCAACATCACGCCGCTGTCGGAGTACAACATCTGGGCCGATCCGGAAGCTTCACGCATTGTGCTCAACGCCGACGTCGACAAGATCCTGGTGCCGCTCGACATCTGCGAGGACAACCGCGTCGCCGCCTCGATGCTGACGCGCGACGACATCGCCGACATGCGGGCAATTGCCCGCAAGAACGCGGTCTTCGAGATGATCGCCGACAGTTTCCCGATCTATATCGACATCTGGCGCGAGTTCTTCGACCTTGTCGGCTTCCCGATGGACGACGTCATCACCGTCGCGCTGGCCTTTGATCCTGGCCTTGCCACCATGACCGAGCCGCTCTTCGTCGATGTCGTGCTGGACGGGCGCCTCGCGCGTGGACAGACCGTTGCCCATCGCGGCCGGCAGTTGCTGCCCGGCGGCGGACCGAAGACCACGCGGATCTGCACCGATCTCGACGGCCGCCGCTTCCTCAACCTCTTCAAGCAAACCATCGCGCGCTACGAACAAGCCGCGTGAGGACCGAAAATATGACCACTGCAACTCCCATCCTGTTCGACTGCGATCCTGGCCACGACGACGCCATCGCGCTGGTCATGGCGCATCGTTCGCCGGCCATCGAGCTACTCGGCGTCACCACGACCTGTGGCAACGCCGAGGTCGAGAAGACGACGGCCAACGCGCTGCGCATCCTCGAGTATATCGGTGCCGGCGATGTGCCGGTGGCGCAGGGCTGTCACCGTCCGCTGGCGCGGCCGCTGGTGCTTGGCACCGCCGATGGCCCAAGCGGCCTCGAGGGCTCGCCCTATTTGCCGCAGGCCACGATCAAGCCGATCGACCAGCACGCCGTCGATTTCCTGGCTGACAAGCTCCGCACAGCGCCCGAGCCGATCCTGGTCGTCGCCACCGGCCCGCTGACCAATATCGGCCTGATGATCCTCAAGCACCGCGATGTGCTGCCGAAGATCAAGGAGTTGATCTGGATGGGCGGTGTCTTCTACCGCAAGAGCGAGATCATCACGCCGACCGAGTTCAATGCCTTCTGCGACCCGGAAGCACTGAAGATCGTGCTGGACAGCGGCGTGCCGATCCTGATGGTCGGCCTCGACGTCACCATGCAGGTGCTGATCGAGGCGCCGCAATATGCCGAACTCGCCACGATCGACACGCCGCTCGGCAAGCTCGTCAACGACTGGCTGCTGTTCTACGAGAAACTGCACCGCAACTCGATGGGCGTCGGCGGCGCCATGCATGATCCGCTGGCCCTGGCGCTCGCCATCGACCCGACACTGGTGCGCACACGTCCCGCCCATATCGGCGTCGATTTGTCCGGGACCTATGCTTTCGGCGCGACGGTCGCCGATTTCTGGGGCGAGCGCGGCGAGAAGGACAATGCGCGGATCGCCCACGAGGTCGATGCGGGCCGTTTCTTCAAGCTGATGTTCGACCTGCTACGGGATTAGACCCGCTCGGGGTTATTCCTTGGTTCAGCGTGCCCGGTGCCAAGAGGCTAGCCAGACAATCTCGGGGATAATCTCTAGGACAATCTCTGGGCATGCCATCTCAGATGGTCTTCCATGAATGTCGAGATGAAGAAATACGAGTGATCGTAGCCGTCCTGCATCCGCAAGGTCAGCGCAATGCCGGCCTTGGCGCAGGCCGCTTCCAGCAGCCAGGGCTTCAGCCCGTCATTGAGAAATCCGTCCGAGGTGCCCTGATCGACGAAAAACTCCAGGAAGCGGTGGCCATCCTCGATGAGCGAGGTGGCATCGTAGCCACGCCATGATGTCTCGTCCGCGCCAAGATACTTCTCGAAGGCCGGGCGCGACCAGCCGGCGGTGCTCGGCTGCACGATCGGCGCGAAGGCCGAGCAGCTTTTGAAGCGCCCGGGATTCTTGAGCGCTATCGTCAGTGCGCCATGCCCGCCCATGGAATGGCCAAAGATCGCCTGGCGCGCCATGTCGGCCGGAAATTCCCGCGCGATCAACGCCGGCAATTCCTCGGTCACATAGGAATACATGCGGTAGTTCGTGGCGTAGGGCGCTTGCGTCGCGTCGACGTAGAAGCCAGCACCGCTGCCAAACTGCCAATTGTCCTTCTCGTCGGGAACATCGGCGCCACGCGGACTGGTGTCGGGACAGACAACGATCAAGCCAAGCTCGGCGGCCATCCGCCTGTATTCCCCCTTGTCCATGACATTGGCATGCGTACAGGTGAGGCCGGAGAGGTACCATACGACGGGGCAAGGCTTTTCACGGGCCTGGGGCGGCACGAAGACGGCAAAAATCATGTCGCAGGAGCAGGCATCCGAGGCGTGGGAATAGACGCCCTGCACACCGCCGTGCGACTTGGCAACGGAGATGGTCTTCATCTGGTCCGACATGTGTTTCTTCTCCACCATTGGAAAACGTCGTTGCGGCCGCCTGTCTACGGCATCGGTCGGGATCACGGCAACCTTGATGGATTGGATCATGCTTTGGCACCATTCCGCTCCAAGGAACCGAAGCCCCCATGCGGTGGCGGCGCATGCATGCCGCTCCCAAGCACCGAGACTGACGGATCGCGCGGCGTCCACAGGCTAGGTTGTCGACAAATTATCGCATGGTCCTCATGACAGACGGCTGATCATCTCGAGCGCAGCAATTTCTGCGCGATGGACCAAGCCTGTTCGACATGATGCCGGGCGGCGGCCTCGGCCTTGTCGGGGTCGCGCGACTTGATGGCGTCCACGATCGCAGTCATTTCGGCTATCGCCGGTTCCCGGCGATCGGTCGAACTTATGGTCATCGAGCGCAGTTGATTGATGCGAACATTCAATCCCTGCACGATCTCCCAGGCGATGCGCTTTCCAGCAGCGTCGAAGAACTTCTCATAGAAGTTCGCCGTAGCCCGCATCACCTCGACCGGCTCCCCTGACGCCCAGGCTTCAAGAAGTTTCACAAAGGCGCCGTCGAGCAGGGCGATCTGCTCCTCGGTCGCGGAGGTCGCGCAAGCCCGCGCCGCGATGCCTTCCAGCAGTGCCCGCAATTCATAGATCTCGTCGGTTCGGCCAAGATCCGGCTTGGCCACGGCGGGCCCATGGCCTGGTATCATCTGCACCAGGCCTTCCGCCTCCAGTTGCCGCAAGACCTCGCGCACAACGGAACGGCTGACCCCGAGCTGATCGCAAAGCGGCCGTTCGACCAGCCTTTCTCCAGGCTGGAAATGGAAGCCCATGATTGCCTCGCGCATGCGCTCCAGCGCCAGCGTCCGCAATGTCTTGGCAGAGCGGTCGATCCGCAGCGTATCGTCTGACATTTCTCTCTGCCTCCTCGCGCAGCCACAAAACAGATTCCATAGGCGATTGACAAGGTTCTTGGCGCTCCATAGCATGGTATACCATAAGACGATACAGTGATGACGGCGCGGCAAGGCGCCATCCGACCAAGGACTTCTGATGAAACCGGCCATTCGCAAGACCGTCACCTACATCGAGAACACGCTGATCGAGGGCGGCAAGACGGTACCCAAGCCGTTGCGCCTTATCGGCGTCGCCGCGGTGCTGACGAACCCCTGGGCCGGCCGGGGCTTCACCGACGACCTGTCGCCGGAGATCCGCGCCTTTGCCCCCGTCCTCGGCGAAATGCTGACCCGCGAGATCATCGCCGTCGCCGGTTCGGGCGAGGCTATCGAAGGCTATGGCAAGGCCGCCATCTGCGGAACGGCGGGCGAGATCGAGCACGCATCCGCGTTGATCCACACGCTGCATTTCGGCAATCACTACCGCCGTGCCGTCGGCGCCAAGACCTATCTCGCCTTCACCAATCTACGCGGCGGGCCGAACACGCCGATCATGATCCCGCTGATGGACAAGAACGACGAAGGCCGCCGTTCGCACTATCTGACCGTGCATTTCCAGATCGGCGATGCGCCCGCCCCCGATGAACTGGTGGTGGCGCTCGGCGCGTCGATCGGCGGGCGCCCGCACCACCGCATCGGCGACCGCTATCAGGACCTCAGGGAAGTCGGGGACCTGCATGGCTGAGCTCGCCGCCACCGCATGGGTCCGGCAAACGGCGCCGGACGGCACCGGCTTCATCCGTGCCGGCTCCGGCGCGCCGGTGCTGCTCATCCACGGCGTCGGCATGAACGCGACGATCTGGCACGATCAGATCGCGTCGATGCAAGACAATCACGATCTGATCGCCATCGACATGCTCGGCCATGGCGGTTCGCCGCTGCCGCCTGAAGATGCTGGCCTCACAGACTTCGCCGATCAGGCACTGCGCCTGATCGACCATCTTGGTCTGGCTTCGGTGTCGATCGTCGGTCATTCGATGGGGGCTCTGGTCGCCCTGGAAATCGCCCTTCACGCACCGTTGCGCGTCCGTTCCCTCGTCTGCCTCAACGCGGTGTTCCGCCGCCCGGCCACCCTTGCGCAGGCGGTGCGCGAGCGTGCGGCGGTGCTTGGCTCGCACGGCGATGCCTCCGCCATTGCGGCAACATTGGCCCGTTGGTTCGGCGATCCGCTGCCGGAGAGCCTGGCCGGTGCGTCCGCGACGGCACGTGCTGCCCTTGAAGGCGTCGACCCCGAGGGCTACGCGCGCACCTATCGCCTGTTTGCCCGCGCCGATGCCGAGCACGCCGACACCTTGGCCAGGCTTGCCGCACCAGCCCTGTTCATGACCGGGTCGCAAGACAGCAATTCGACCCCGGCGATGTCGGCGGCGATGGCGAGGCTCGCGCCGCATGGTCAATGCCTGGTGCTGAGCGGAGAAAGGCACATGATGGCGATCGCCTCGCCCGAAAGGGTGACCCGGCACATCAATGCCTTCCTCGACACCGGGCAAGCCGCGAAGCCGCAGGCCGACGGCGCCTTCGACAGCAGCGAATTCCGGCGTGCGCTCGGCTCCTTCCTGACCGGCGTCACCATCGTCACCACGATCGGGGCAGAGGGCGAGCCGCGCGGCTTCACCGCCAACTCCTTCACCTCGGTCTCGCTAGAACCGCCGCTGGTGCTTGTCTGCATCGCCAAGAAAGCGCTGGGTCACAGCGCTTTCTCGACATCGAGGGGTTTTGCCATCAACATCCTGTCTGAGAGCCAAAAGGCCCAGTCCGGCATCTTTGCCTCCAAGGCCGCGGACAAGTTCGCGAGCGTCGGCTGGCAGGCCGGCCAGACCGGCAATCCCCTGATCGACGGTTCCGTGGCGGTGTTCGATTGCGCCATGGAGCAGTTGGTCGACGCCGGCGATCATTCGATCCTCATCGGCCGCGTTCGCGATTTCAGCCACAATGGAGCGCAGCCGCTGGGCTATTGCCGGGGCACCTATGTGACGCCCGGCCTCAGCCAGGAGGCGCTGGCGGCCGTGCCGCCCGACACGGAAGTCGGCGCCATTCTGGAAAATGAGGGCCGTGTGCTGTTCTTCGAGACATCCGACGGGTTTCACGAATTGCCGGCCGGACGTGGGCTCGGCACGTCGAAAGATCCGCGCAGCCTCAAGGGATGTCTTGCCGCCAGGGCTGTCGAGGCGCAGCTCGGCTTCCTGTTCGCCGTGTGGGACGATGCAGCCAACCCCTCGCGCACGCATGTCTATTATCGCGGTACGGTCGAGGGCCCTTACACGGATGACCGCCGTGTCAGGCTTGTCGACATCGAACAGATCGCCGCGTTGAAAATCGCCGACCCGGCAGTGCGTTCGATGCTTGCCCGCTATGCGCGCGAACGTACGCAAGATGCGTTCGGCGTCTATGTCGGCAACGAGGTCGAAGGTGAAGTCCAGCCACTCGCCTGGCCCTCGCCTTCCGCAATTCTTCAGTCCGGTCGCAGGTGAAGCCGATGAAATTCTCGCTTTTTGTCCACATGGAGCGCTCGGATCTGGCAAAGCCGCATTCCGAGCTTGTCGGCGAGCTGGAAGAGCTGGTTCTGCAGGCCGAGGCGGCAGGCTTCGAGACCGCCTGGATCGGCGAGCACCATGGCATGGAATTCACCATCTCGCCGAACCCGTTCATCAACATCGCCTGGCTCGCAGCCAGGACAAAGCGCATTCGGCTCGGCACCGGTACCATCGTCGCGCCGTTCTGGCATCCGATCAAGCTCGCCGGCGAAGCCGCGATGGCCGACGTCATTGCCGGCGGCCGGCTCGATATCGGCATAGCGCGCGGCGCCTACGCCTACGAATACCAGCGGCTGTTCCCCGGCCTGGAAGCATGGGGCGCGGGCCAGCGCATGCGCGAAATGGTGCCTGCAATCCGTGGCCTGTGGGATGGCGATTTCGAACTCTCCGGCGAGTTCTGGTCGTTCCCCTCGACCACCTCGTCGCCCAAGCCGCTGCAAAAGCCCTATCCGCCGATCTGGGTTGCGGCGCGCGACCCCAACTCGCACGACTTCGCTGTCGCCAGCAAATGCAATGTGCAGGTGACGCCGCTGGCCTCCGGCGATGGCGAAGTGGTGAGCCTTATGGAGCGCTTCAACGCTGCCTGTGCTGCCCACCCCGACATAGCGCGGCCTGACATCATGCTGCTGATGCACACATTCGTTGCCGAGGACGCCGCCGATGCCGAGCAGCTGACGAAGGATCTGTCGCTATTCTACTGCCAGTTCGGCGCCTGGTTCCAGAACAAGAAGCCGGTGCGCCAGGGCATATTGGAGCCGCTGACCGAAGCCGAAATCGCGGCCATGCCGCAATATGCGCCGGACAAGATCAGGCAGAACCTGGTCATCGGCGAAGCCGACGAGGTGATCGCCAGGCTGAAGGCCTACGAGGCGCTCGGCTACGACCAGTATTCGATCTGGATCGACAGCGGCCTCTCCCACCAGCGCAAGAAGAAGTCGCTGCAGCTCTTCATCGACAAAGTGATGCCGGCCTTCGAAGGATCGCACGCGTGATGCGCACCGACGAATTCAGGAACTACATCGACGGAGGTTTCGCCGAAGCGGCGGCAACTTTCGACAGCATCGATCCTTCGACAGGAACGCCATGGGCAAAGATGCCGGCGGCGACGACCGCCGATGTCGACCGCGCCGTCGAGGCAGCGTACCGGGCGTTGCGCTCCGGCCCGTGGGCATCGATGACGGCGACGGCGCGCGGCAAGATTCTGGTGCGGCTCGGCGATCTCGTCGTCGCCAATGCCGATCGGCTGGCGCAACTCGAAACCCGCGACACCGGCAAGATCATCCGCGAGACCCGCGCCCAGATCGCCTATGTCGGCGACTATTACCGCTATTATGGCGGGCTGGCCGACAAGCACGAAGGCTCGTTCGTCCCCATCGACAAGGCGGACATGGAGGTGACGATCAGGCCCGAGCCGATCGGCGTCGTCGCCGCCCTGGTGCCATGGAATTCGCAGCTCTTCCTGTCCGCCGTCAAACTCGGGCCGGCGCTGGCGGCCGGCTGCACCGTCGTCCTCAAGGCCTCCGAGGACGGCCCTGCCCCGTTGCTCGCCTTTGCCGAGCTCGTCCATGAGGCAGGATTTCCGGCCGGGACCGTGAACATCCTGACCGGCTTCGGCCATGATTGCGGCCAGCGCCTGACCAGCCATCCGCTCGTCGCCCGCGTCGCCTTCACCGGCGGTCCGGCAACCGCCCGGCAGATCGTCAGGAACACGGCCGAGAACCTCGCCTACACGACGCTCGAACTGGGCGGCAAAAGCCCGGTCGTGGTGTTTGCCGATGCCGACCTGGACAGCGCCGCCAACGCGGTCGTCTCCGGCATCTTCGCCGCCACCGGCCAGAGCTGCGTCGCCGGCTCCCGGCTGCTGGTCGAGCGGTCGGCAAAGGACGAATTCCTGGCGAGGCTCAAGCGCAAGGCCGAGGCGATCCGGATAGGCGATCCGCAGGATCCGGCAACCGAGATGGGGCCGCTGGCCACGTCGCGGCAGCGCGAATGGATCGAGAACGTCGTCGCGGCAAGCCTTGCCGGAGGCGGGCGGCTGGTCACCGGCGGTGAAAGACCAGCCGGTCAGGCAGGCGGGCTCTATTACGCGCCGACGATCATCGATGCGCATGACAATACCGGGTTGCCCTGCGTGCGCGAGGAGCTGTTCGGTCCGGTGCTCAGCGTGATCGCCTTCGACACGGAAGCCGAAGCCCTGACGCTGGCCAACGACACGCCGTTCGGCCTCGCCTCCGGCGTCTTCACCACCAATCTCGCCAAGGCGCACCGTATGGCGCGCGGCATCCATGCCGGCGTGGTCTGGGTCAACACCTATCGCGCCGTCTCGCCGCTGGTTCCGTTTGGCGGTTATGGCCAGTCAGGCCTCGGCCGCGAAGGCGGCATGGACGCGATCCGCGACTACACGCGTTCGAAATCGGTCTGGATACGCACCTCGGACGACCCCATTCCCGATCCTTTTGTCATGCGGTAGCCGCCGCATGCCGGGGAAACGCGATCAAGGCGAAAACGCCGGTCGCGGACAGCCAACGAAAACAAACAGAGGAGAACGACATGAAACTGATCATCACCGGCGCCCTAGCCCGCCTTCTTGCAACAACACTTCTCGCAACGACACTTCTGGCATCGACGGCCGCAAGGGCCGAGGACATGGTGTTCACCAGCTGGGGCGGGACGACCCAGGAAGCGCAGACCAAATCCTGGGCCGAACCGTTCAGCGCCGCATCCGGCATCAAGGTCATGCAGGACGGTCCGACCGACTACGGCAAGCTGAAGGCGATGGTCGACGCCGGCAGCGTCAATTGGGATGTCGTCGACGTCGAAATGGATTTCGCCATCAAGGCGGCCAAGGACGGCTTGCTGGAGCCGATCGACTTCGCCGCCGTGCCGAAGGCAGACCTTGATCCACGCTTCACCACCGATCACGCCGTGGGCAGCTTCTACTATTCCTTCGTGCTCGCCTGGAACAAGGGCTCCGTTTCGGGCGACCCGGCCGGCTGGGCCGACATGTTCGACACCAAGAAGTTCCCGGGCAAGCGGACCTTCTACAAATGGTCGGCGCCCGGCGTCATCGAGATCGCGCTGCTGGCCGACGGCGTTCCGGCCGACAAGCTTTATCCGCTCGACCTCGACCGCGCCTTCAAGAAGCTCGACACCATCAAATCGGATATCGTCTGGTGGGGCGGCGGGGCGGAGTCGCAGCAATTGATCGCATCCGGCGAAGCAACGTTCGGCCAGCTGTGGAACGGCCGCGTCTTCGCGCTGGATAAGGATGGCGCCGATGTCGGCGTCTCCTGGAACCAGAACCTGACCGCCGCCGACGTGCTGGTGGTGCCGAAGGGCGCCAAGAACAAGGACGCCGCGATGAAGTTCCTCGCCGCGGCAAGCAGCCCGGCCGGCCAGGCGAAGTTCGCCGAAGCCAGCGGCTATGCGCCTGTCAACACCAAGGCCAAGGCCGAGATGCCGGCCGATGCGGTGAAGGCGCTGCCGGATACCCACGTCGACGGGCAGATCAACCTCGACATGAACTACTGGGCCGAGCACCGCGACGAGATCGCCACGCGCTGGTATGCCTGGCAGGCGAAGTAAGCCTGCCCTCGAACAGAAAGGGACGAGACGGCGTCTCGTCCCCACAGCCGGATCGCTGCCATGTCGGTCGAAACACGCCAGAGCCTACCAACATTTCGGATGCCGGCAGGCTTCGGTGGCCTTTTGCCGGCGCTGGTGCTGATCGCGCTGTTCTTCGTCGTGCCGGTGCTGGCCCTGCTTTTGCGCAGCATCACCGAACCCGAGCCCGGCCTGCAGAACTACGCGACGCTGCTCGGTGACGGAACCTATGCGCGGGTGTTCTTCAACACCTTCCTGGTTGCCGCGGTGGTCACCGCCGTCACCGTGCTGGTCGCCTTCCCGGTCGCCTGGATGCTGGCGATCATGCCATCGGGTCTGGCCTCGATCGTCTTCGGCATCATCATCCTGTCGATGTGGACCAATCTCCTGACCCGCACCTATGCCTGGATGGTGCTGCTGCAGCGCACCGGTGTCATCAACCGGGCGCTGCTCGCCATCGGCGTCATCGACCAGCCGCTGCCGCTCATCAACAACCTGACCGGCGTCACCATCGGCATGGTCTACATCATGCTGCCGTTCATGATCCTGCCGCTGGTCGGCACGCTGCGGGCGATCGATCCGATGACGCTGCGGGCGGCGGCACTGTGCGGCGCAAGCTCCTTCCAGGCATTCCGCCGCATCCTGCTGCCGCTGTCGCTGCCCGGCATCGCGGCCGGCGGCCTGATGGTCTTCGTCATGTCGCTTGGCTACTTCGTCACCCCGGCACTGCTCGGCGGCACGTCGAACATGATGCTGGCCGAAATGATCGCGCAGATGATCCAGTCGCTGCTCAATTGGGGGCTCGGCAGCGCCGCCGCCTTCATCCTGCTGGTCGTCACCATGGTGCTCTACGCGTTGCAGCTGCGCCTTGTCGGCGCCAGGCGCATGAGCGGAGGCATCTGAGATGCTGCTCGACTACGAGCGCCTGGGATGGCTGAAAATCGCCCTGCTCGGCTTCACCGCGCTGGTCGCCGGCTTTCTCCTGCTGCCGGTGGTCTTCATCGTGCTGCTCTCCTTCGGCTCGTCGCGCTGGCTTGCCTTTCCGCCGCCCGGCTGGACACTCAAATGGTATCAGGAGCTTTTTGCCGACCCGGCCTGGCTCGACGCGGCGCTGACCAGCGCCAAGATCGCCACCATGACGGCGATCCTGGCAGTGGTGATCGGCCTGCTCGCCTCCTTCGCCCTGGTTCGCGGCCAGTTCCACGGACGCGAGATCCTGCGCGGCCTGCTGCTGACGCCGATGGTGCTGCCGGTGGTCGTCTTCGCCATCGCCATCTACGCCTTCTTCCTGCGCCTTGGCCTCGGCGGCACCACGATCGGCTTCGTCATCGCCCACACCGTGCTGGCCTTGCCTTTCGCCATCATCCCGATCGCCACCGCGCTTGAGGGCTTCGACAAGTCGATCGAGGACGCGGCAATCGTCTGCGGCGCGAGTCCCTTCGAGGCCAAGCTTCGGATCACCTTGCCGTCCATTCGCATCGGAATCTTCTCCGCGGCGATCTTTGCCTTCCTCGCCTCGTGGGACGAAGTCGTTGTGGCGATCTTCATGGCCAGCCCCAGCCTGCAGACCTTGCCGGTCAAGATCTGGGGCAGCTTGCGGTCGGATTTGAGCCCGGTGATCGCCGCCGCCTCCAGCCTGCTTGTCGGCCTGACGCTCGCCCTGATGGTGGTGACGGCGTTGCTGCAGCGAAAGTTCCGGACATGACCCAGCCCTTCCTTTCCATCCGCGGCCTGCGCAAGGCGTTCGGCGCGATCACCGCCGTGCATGACGTCACGCTCGACATTCCAAAGGGCGAGTTCCTGACCTTCCTCGGCCCTTCGGGTTCGGGGAAGTCGACGACGCTCTATGCGATCGCCGGCTTCCAGGATCCGAGCTCCGGCGACGTCCGGCTGGAAGGCAAATCCTTGCTGGCGATACCCTCGCACAAGCGCAACATCGGCATGGTCTTCCAGCGCTACACGTTGTTTCCGCATCTGAGCGTGGCGGAGAACGTTGCCTTTCCGCTTCGCGTGCGCCGCCGGCCGGAGGCGGAGGTGAAAAAGAAGGTCGCCGACATGCTGGCCCTGGTGCGGCTGGAAAGTTTCGCTGCGCGCTTGCCCGGCGCGCTGTCGGGCGGCCAGCAGCAGCGCGTAGCACTGGCCCGGGCGCTGGCTTACGATCCGCCGATCCTTTTGATGGACGAGCCCTTGTCGGCGCTCGACAAGAAGCTGCGCGAAGAAATCCAGGCCGAGATCCGCCGCATCCATCGCGAAACCGGCGTCACCATCCTTTATGTCACCCACGACCAGGAAGAGGCACTGCACCTGTCGGACCGGATCGCCCTGTTCAGGGACGGCCGCATCGAGCAGACAGGCACCGGCGAGGACCTCTATCTGAGACCCGCGACCGATTTCGTCGCCGGCTTCATCGGCAATTCGAATTTCCTTGCCGCCGAACATCTCGGCACCAGCAATGGCACGGCAACGATCCGGCTGGCGGACGGTTCGGTCGTTTCCGGGGTCAAGGTCAACGGTACTTTCGGCAAAGGCCAGAAGACCCGGCTGATGATCCGACCCGAAGCCTTTCGCATGGAGCGGAGCCCGACAAGTGCGGAACTCACCGTCGATGTGGTCGATACCGCTTTCTATGGCGAGCGCCGGCGCATCGTCGCGCAGACCGCCGACGGACAGAAGGTCGATATCAGACCGACCTCCGCCGCCATGCAATCGCGGGATGTGTCGCCATCGAGCCGACAGGTCTTTTTCGACCCGGAGGCCGCGTTCCTGTTTCCCGCCTGAGCTTTCCAAAAGTGGCTCGGGATAAACCCCAGGCTACGGCAACGCGTCCCGCAAGATTATTCTCGCCGCCTTCTCCGCGATCATGATGACCGGCGAATTGGTATTGCCGGAGACGATAGCCGATCGGGATATCGATCAGCCGCCGGCAAAGGGTCGTTTGCGGAAACCCATATTTTCAGGTCGCCCTATTCCGCCGCGAGGGCCGTCACTTCCCGCCGGAATGGCAGCGCATCGCCAATATCGGCTTCATCCAGCTCGCGGGCGAAACGGTGGCCGGCGTAAGTTGCCCAGGCGATCGGACCCGGTGCCTCGGCATCGCCGATGACCTTGATCGATCGGATGCCGCTACGCGCCCACTCGTCGCGCCGTGTTTTCAGCTCGTGCCAGACCCCATCGTCTTGTTGGCGCGATGTCACCAGCACCGCCGCATCCGCGGCGATGTCGTGTCGGGAACCCGTATAGGCACAGGCGGTGACAACACCGCCCGATACAATGCGCGTCACGACCCGGTTCAGCACGATATCGACGCCAAGCTCGGCCAGCCGACGATGGATGGCGCCCTGCTCCAGCGTGTTGCGTGTCCAGTCGGACACATAGGCGGATGGCGTCACCAGCGTCACCTTCGCGCCCTGGCGCGCCATGAGCTCAGCCAGAACGCCCCCCATGTAATAGTGGTCGTCGTCGAACAGCACGATGGTGCCGGTCGGCACGGTGCCACCCATCAAATCGTCCGGCGTGTAGACCGGCATCGCCGGGTCCGCCGGCATCGGTATGACATGCGCACGCGCCACACCGTCGCGGCGCCATGTCGAGCCGGTGGCGATGGCGATGTTCTGAAAGCCGAAGGCCAGGATGTCCTCGGTGGACAACCGGCTCTCGAAATAGATGTCGACATTGGGCATCTGATTGAGCTGATACTGGCGATAGTCGCGCACACGCCCCCAGGCCGAGAGGCCAGGCAAGCGGCACTCGCGGGCGACACGGCCGCCAAGTTCGGTGCCGGCCTCGGCGATGGCGACCTGATAGCCGCGCTGGCCGAGCGCGCGAGCGGCCTCCAGCCCGGCGGGACCGGCGCCGACGATTAGCACGCTCTCGCTGTCGCCCTTGGCCTGCATGCGCTCGGGATGCCAGCCCTTGCGCCATTCCTCCATGAAGGTGGGGTTTTGCGTGCAGCGCGAGATCGACATGGTCATGTCGCCGGTGATGCAGATGTTGCAGCCGATGCATTCGCGGATGTCCTCGATGCGCCCCTCCTCCACCTTCTTCGGCAGAAAGGGATCGGCGATCGACGGGCGGGCGCAGCCGATGAAATCGAGCGTGCCGGACCTGATCATCCTGACCATGACATCCGGCGACGTGAAGCGGCCGACGCCCACGACCGGCTTCGAAGTCAGCTTCTTGATGCCGGACACCAGGCTTTCCTGCGCGGCCTCCTCCTTGAACCGCGACGGCCCCGAACAGTCCTCCCAGGCGCCATGGGCCAGGTCCCAGAGGTCGGGCAGGTCGGCGTGCATCTCGATCAGATCGCGCACCTCCGAATTGGCAAAGCCGAGCTCGCCGATCATCTCGTCCAGCGACAAACGCAGCGTCAGGCCGCAGGTGTCGCCAATGGCGTCGCGCCCTTCCTCGATCAGCTCGCGCATCAGCCGCGAGCGGTTTTCCAGCGAGCCGCCATATTCATCGTTGCGCTGGTTGGTGGCGGTGGACAGGAAGTGCTGGATGATGCCGAAGCCGTGCGCGCCGTAGAGGCACACCAGGTCGAAACCCGCCTGCCTGGCACGTCTGAAGGCATTGCGATGCCAGCGGCGCAGGTCGCGTATATCCTGCCTGTCCATAGCGCGCGCCTGAACCGGATCGTTGGTGAAAGTCCGGATGGGCAAGGCCGACGGCCCGCGCGGCACCTCCTTGGTGTAGAGGTTCGGACCGTTGATGCCCGAATAGGCGAGCTGTATGCCTGCCAGCGCGCCATGCTGGTGCATGGCCTTGGCCATCTTGGCAAGCGCCGGAATATCGGCGTCGTCCCATAGCCTGAGCTCGATGAAGGGCGTGATCTCCGAGGTGTGATGCATCTCGGTCTGCTCGGTGAAAATGACGCCCCAGCCGCCTTCCGACTTGATCCGGCGCATCTCGGCCGCGGCCGAAGGATCGCGATAGCCACCGCCATTGCAGTGCGGGACCTGGTAAAAACGGTTCTTGGCGGTGACCGGCCCGATCTTCACAGGTTCGAACAGAATGTCGTAGCGTGGATCGCGCATGGTGCTTCCTTCCTGCCAACGTCACATCGCGGCGTGCGCGGTGATGGTTTCAAACCTTGGCGCGAGCCGGTCCGCCCGGCGGGTAGATGTCGTGAAACTACTCATAAGTTGCGGCGCGTGCCGGAAAACTACAGATTTCTTCTGTGCCGATTAGGACGCGCCTAATCCGCCTCCGCCGCCTGGGTTAGCATTCAGTGAATCCCGGCTGAGCCAAATGCGACTTCAAGGGCATGGTCGCGCGATGCTAGATAGCGCGCACGGCCAACGAGACGTGAGACGCATGGACAGCATCCAAATCCTTGAAAGGTTGATTGCCTTTCCGACCGTCAGCCGTGACTCGAACCTCGACCTCATCGCCTATGTGACCGACCTGCTGGCGGCACATGGCATTATCTGTCAGATCATCCGCAGCCCCGATGGCCACAAGGCGAACCTCTTCGCCACCATCGGGCCGACCGACGCTCCCGGCATCATGCTGTCGGGTCATACCGACGTTGTTCCTGTCGAGGGACAGAACTGGACGCTGCCGGCCTTCGAGATGAGTGAGCGCGACGGCAAGCTTTACGGGCGCGGGACGGCCGACATGAAGGGCTTTGTGGCCTGCGCGCTTGCGGCGTGCCTCAAGGCCTCGAAAATGACCCTGCGAACACCTTTGCATCTGGCGCTTTCCTACGACGAGGAGATCGGCTGTATCGGCGTGCACAGCCTGATCGATATGCTGGCGACTGCGCCGCAACGGCCATTGCTGTGCATCGTCGGCGAGCCAACGGGCATGCAGGTGGCGACCGGGCACAAGGGCAAGCTCGCGGCACGCGCCATCTGCAGGGGGCGCGAGGGCCATTCGGCTCTGGCTCCCTTGGCGCTCAACGCCATCCATCTCGGCTGCGACTTCGTCTCCGCCCTGCGCCGGGAACAGGACCGGCTGGCGCGCGACGGCACGCGAGACGGCGACTATGACATTCCCTACACGACCGTCCACGTTGGCAGGATGAATGCCGGCGTGGCGCTGAACATCGTGCCAAACCTCTGCCAACTCGACTTCGAGATCCGCAACGTCGCGGCCGACAACCCCCAGGAGATCCTCGACGGCCTGCGCAAGGAGGCCTCACGCATCGCTGCCGAAGCCTCGGCCATCGCACCCGAGGCGGCGATCGACATCGACATCACGAACACCTATCCTGGCCTGGATACGCCTGCCAATTCGCAGGCCGTCGCTTTCGTCAAATCGCTGACCGGCGCCAACAACACCATCAAGGTCGCCTTCGGCACGGAAGGCGGCCTGTTCAGCCGCGACCTCGGCACGCCGACGGTCGTGTGTGGACCAGGATCGATGGCGCAAGGGCACAAGCCCGACGAATTCGTCAGCGCCGAACAAATGCGCCGCTGCGACGACATGCTGGAAAAATTGCTGGAGCAGCTTTCCGATCACCAATTCAAATTGCGTGATTGAAGGCCGCTATTCGATGACCCGCCCACTGCCGAAGACACCCTGTTCGACCACGAAACGGCGGCAATGGTCAATGAATGCCTGCACCGTCTGTGTGCGGTGCTCGGCGTTGGGCAATGCGATCCCCATGGTAAGAGGCCGCAAATCCCCCTCCAGGGGCACGAAGACCAACGGCTTGCCGTCAGGTGCCAGCGTGTTCAGCGGCCGCATGTTGGCGATGCCATAGCCGAAACCGTTCGCAACCATCGAACGCATCACCGCGATGTCGCCGGTGCGTTCGGCAATGTTCGGCCGGATTCCCCGCGAATGAAAAGCCGAAAGGAAATATTCGCGGCTATACGGCAGGTCGAGCAGCACCATCGGTTCGTCGGCCAGTTCTTCCGTCGTGATGGAAGGCTTGCCGGCGAAGCGGTGTCCCTGCGGCAGCATGACATAGGCCGGCACGAGCATCAGCGGTTCGAAAGTCGTGTCCTGCGACAGTTCGAGATCGTAAGTCAGCGCCGCGTCGATTTCGCCTCGCTGCAACATTTCAAGCAACTGACCCTGGTTGCGTTCGAACTGCCTGAACCGCACCTCGGGATAGGCGCGCTCGAACTTCATGCGCAGGGTCGGCATGACGATCTGCGCGAAGGTCAGCAGGCATCCGATCGCCAGCGGTCCGCGCACTTTCTCGGCGATATCGCCGGCGATATCGTGCAGAGCGTCGGCGTCGGCAAGCAGCTTGGCGGCCTCCTTCAGGAAAACGCGCCCGCCTGCCGTAAGCGACAGTCCATGCGAATGCTTGCGAACAAAAAGCTGGACACCGAATTCGGCCTCCAGCTGCGCGATGGAAGCCGAGATCGAAGGCGGCGAAACATTGACCTGTTCGGCCGCCTTGGTGATGGAGCCAGCCTCGCCGACGGCGACGAAATATTCCAGCTGTCGGAGCGTGAAGCGTAGCGGCATGGCTGGCTATGTTGCCGGTTTGGGTGCTTCGATCAAGCCTTGGCACCCATCAGTATTTGATCCACGTCGTTTTCAGCGCGGTATACTTGTCGAGCGCGTGCAGCGACAGGTCGCGGCCGAAGCCGGATTGCTTGACGCCGCCGAACGGTGTCATCGGGCTCAGCGCATCGACGGTATTGACGGAAACCGTGCCTGCGCGGAGCCGACTGGCGACGCGGTGCGCGCGTGACAAGCTGTTGGTCCACACCGACGCGGCCAGGCCATAGGGGCTGTCATTGGCAATATTGATGGCCTCCTCTTCGTGGTCGAAAGCGATGACCGAAAGCACCGGCCCGAATATCTCATCGCGCGCAATCTGGTCGTCATGGGCAACGTTGTCGAAGATGGTGGGCTGTATGAAGCTGCCGCGACCATTGACCGTGACCCGATCGCCGCCGGCAACCAGGCGCGCGGTCTTCTTACCGGCCTCGATGAACCGCATGACGTTGACCGCGTGGCTGATATCGACCATGGCGCCCATTTTCGAGGCCGGGTCGAGCGGATCGCCAGGCTGGGTGGCCGCCGCGCGCTCAGCCAGTTTTTCCACGAGGGCATCCTTGATGGAGCGTTCAACGAGCAGGCGCGAGTTGGCCGAACAGACCTCGCCCTGGTTGAAGAAGATGCCGAACGCCGCCATATCGGCTGCCGCATCGAGATCGCCGCAATCGGCGAAGACAAGGTTAGGGCTCTTGCCGCCGGTTTCCAGCCAGACCTGCTTCATGTTCGATTGACCAGAATACTGCAGGAACATCTTGCCGACCGCGGTCGATCCGGTGAAGGCGAGGCAATCCACATCCATGTGGCGGCCGAGCGCCTGTCCGGCCGTCTCGCCAAGGCCGGGCACGACATTGAGCACACCGGCAGGCAGGCCCGCTTCCATCGCCAATTCCGCCAGCCGCAGGGCCGACAGAGGCGACTGCTCGGCGGGTTTGAGCACCACCGAATTGCCGGCCGCCAGTGCCGGCGCGCACTTCCAGGTCGCCATGTCGAGCGGGAAATTCCAGGGCACCACGGCGCCGACCACGCCGAGCGGCTCGCGCCGCACCAGCACCAGATCGTTGCCGCCGGTCGGCGCCACTTCGTCGTAGATCTTGTCGATGGCCTCACCATACCACTGGAAGATCGCCGCCGAACCCGGGACGTCGACGGAGGCGGCATCCCTGACGAGTTTGCCCATGTCGAGCGACTCGAGCAGTGCCAACTCCAGCAGGTTTTCGCGCAGCAGCCGCGCCAGCCTTAGCAACACCTCCTTGCGGTGTGCCGGGCTGGTGCGTGACCAGACGCCGGCCTCGAAGCTGCGCCGCGCCGCGGCAACAGCCAGATCGACATCTTCCTCGCCGCACGACGCCACCTCGGCCAGCGTTTCCCCCGTGGCCGGATTGATGCTGGCGAAGGTGTGGCCCGAACGCGCGGCAACCGTCTTGCCGTCGATGAACGCCTTGTCGCGAAAACGGAGCGCGGACGCTTTGCTGATCCAGTCCTTGTGACTGAGCTCGCTCATCCGGATGGCCTCCCCTTGTATGCCGGCTACTCGTCGCCCGGCACGCCGTAGCTCGGTGCGTCGGACGGATTGATCGCGCGGGTCACATAGGCATCGAGCTGCGGCTTGTAGCGATCCCACAGGGCCGCCAGTTCCTCGATCGGGCAGCCGTCGCTCCAGTCGCAGCGCAGGTCCGCGACGGGCCACGCGACCTCGCGCACCAGCTTCATTCCGGCGGAATGGACCGGACCCGCCTCGCCACCCGCCTTCAGCGCGGCGCGCATGGTCGCGATCAGGCGGTCGCCGAGATGCCCGTCCGAAGCCAGGAAGGCCTCGACCATGGCTTGCGGTACGCCGTCATGGGCCAGCATGTTGCCGCCGCAGGCGACATTGTCGGCATGCGCTTGCGCCCAGATGCCAAGCGCCTTGGGTCCGGAATGAATAGCGGTGGTCCCGGCGGCATCGACCGCCAGCACCTGCCGATATTCGGCATAAGCGCCGGTGCGCTTCAGGATGGCAACCGCCTCCGCGGCCGAAGCGCCGCGCGCCAGCAGTTCGAGCCCCCTTGTGCCGAGCGTCGGATCGGTGACGTTCTGGCTGGCGACCGCACCGACCCCCGCTTGCGCGTAGGCGCAGCGAGCCGCCACCGCGGGGGAGGAGGACGACACCGCGACACCGAACATGCCGGTGCGGCTGCATCGAGCGACAATGGAAAAGGTCATGACCGTCAGTCCGGGATGATGGCGGTGCCATCATCCGGAATTACTGCGGTTCCGTCGATCTCGACCAGCCAGTCCGGCCGCGCCAAGGCCTGCACGACGAGGCCGGTCGAAACGGGATGCACGCCTTTGATATACTCGCCCATGGTGCGGTAGACGGCCTCGCGATGGCGCACGTCGGTGATGTAGACCACCACCTTGACCAGATGCTCCATGGTGCCGCCGCACTCTTCGATGAGCTGCCTGATGTTCTGCATCACCTTGTGGGTCTGCTCGACCGGATCGTGGCTGTCGATATTCTTGGCCGTGTCGAGATCCTGCGGGCATTGGCCACGCAGATAGATCGTCCGTCCGCCCCGTGTGACGACCGCCTGGCACAGATCATTGTCGAGTTTCTGCTCGGGATAGGTGTCTTTCGTGTTGAATTTGCGGATTCTCGTATGCACCATCCTGGTCTCCATCAGATCGGGCTCATGCTGTTGCCAACGTCGTTCAGGCGTCCACTGTCTCGCGCTGCGCGGCAGCGTGATAGGCCAGATATTTGCGCTGCGTCGAAATGCGGTCCGCGACATGCTTGGCATCATGCCAGACGCCCCAGATGAAACTCGACCCTCTTCGCGACTGCCAAGGCAAACCCAGAAAGTAGATCCCGGGCTCGGTCGAGACGCCGCGCTGATGCTTTGGCCGGCCCTTCTCGTCAAAAGCATCGACCTTCAACCAGCTGTAATCGACGGCAAAGCCTGTCGCCCAGATGATCGCCGCTATCCCGGCGCCAGCCAGGTCAAGTTCGCCGATCGGGTTGGTCAAGCAGTCGGGATCCGGGTCGATCCGACGGGCCGTTGGCTCCTCCGGAAGGTCGAGACCGTTGCGCGCGACATAGGCATCGGCCTCGTCAAGCAGTGACATCAGGCTGGCGTCACCACGGGCAATGTTCTTCGCCAGGTCGGGCGCGAAGGTGAGCACGCCGTCCCGATATGTCTTCGTCATGCCGACCAGCGTGAGCCCCTGCGCGGCCAGCCGACGGAAATCAATCGTTTCGCCGCCACGTGCGCCGCTCACCGCAATCGTGACATGTTCCGTGCCAGGCCCTGGAGTTTCAAGATCCCATTTGCCGAGAACGCCAAGCCACCAACAGAAATCGCGCCCGCGATAGGCGCGCGGCGGGCGGTCGTGCGGGCCGACCGAGAGATAGACGCGCCGCCCCGAGCGCTGTAGCTCATCGGCGATCTGGACACCTGAGGAGCCCGCCCCGACCACCAGCACCGCGCCCTTCGGCAACTGTCCGGGGTTGCGGTAGGCGCTGGAATGAAACTGCGGAATGCCGGCATCACCGGGGACAAGGGCGGGGATGACGGGAACCTGGAAAGGTCCCGTCGCCGCGACGATGCTGTTGGCTTCGACCACCCCATCCGACGTCTCGACGCGGAACCCCGGTCGACCGACATTTCTTTGCGCGAGCTTGACCTCTACGCCACAGCGGATCGGCGCATTGATCTTCCTCGCATAGGCTGCGAAATAGTCCGCAACCTCCTCCTTGGAGGGAAAGCCGTCGGGACCCGTCACCGGAAATTCCATGCCCGGGAACCGATCATGCCAAGCCGGGCCATTGGCAACGAGCGAGTCCCATCGCTGCGAACGCCAGCGCTCGGCGATCCGGCCACGCTCGAGGACCAGATGCGGCACCGCGCATTTGCTCAAATGCTCGCTCATAGCCACCCCCGCCTGGCCACCACCGACGACAAGCGTGTCTATTTTTTCCACCGACATTTCTGCGCCCTTTCCCCCCAAGAGTTTCTGCGGATGCGAGGAGGTCAGATCGGTGGTGTACTGGAGGGGCTGGATAGCGAAAATTACGATTTCACGTGGCAGTGGTTAGCTTGTCCCTAAATGCCAGGAAAAACGGGAGCGCTACGACAACATCGCCGTTGCAGCTTTTTCGCCGACCATCATGGACGGCGCATTGGTGTTGCCGCCGATCAGCGTTGGCATGATCGAGGCATCGGCCACCCGCAGGTTGTCGAAGCCGTGCACCTTGAGGCCGGCGGGATCGACCACCGCCATGGCGTCGTTGCCCATCTTTGCCGTGCCGACGGGATGATAGACGGTCAGCGCCTCGGCACGCAGATAGGCGAGGATCTCATCGTCGGTGACGACATTCGGTCCCGGCAGGATTTCCCCTCCTCGAATATCGCCGAAGACCGGCGAAGCCAGGATCGAGCGCGCCAGCTTGATGCCTTCGACAAGGGTCAGAGCATCTTGCCCGTCGCTGAAGAAGCGATGATCTATCAGCACGTTGCGGCGGGTTCCGTCGCGCTCCAGCGTGATTTCGCCGACGCTTCCGGGTCTTAGCACGCATGCGTGCACCGCATAGCCGTGGCCATATTCGACGAGCCGGCCGCGATGGCTGCGGTAGCCGGGGACAAAATGGAATTGGACGTCCGGAACGCTGCCGGCGTATTTCGTCTTCGCGAAGCCACCGGCCTCGACATAGTTGGTCGTCAGCATGCCCTTGCGCCGGGCGAAATACTGAAAAGGCGCCGCCAGCATCGCCGGCAGGTTGGCGAGCGACAGGCCGAGTGTCCTGGTGCTGTTCGACCGCACGGTGATCATGCCGTCGATATGATCGCGCAGGTTCTTGCCGACGCCGGGCACGTTTGCGACCGGCTCTATCCCCGCCGCCTTCAGCTCCTCGGCCGGGCCGATGCCGGAAGCAAGCAGGATGCGCGGCGATCCGATCGCGCCGGCGCTCAAGACCAACTCGGCGCGGCACACCAGCCGTTGAGTTGCTCCATGCCTGATCACATTGACGCCGGTGACGCGCCCGTGATCAGCCGCAAGATCAAGCACCTCGACGCCCGACATGACCTGGAGGTTGGGGCGGCCGAGAACCGGCCGGACGAAGGCGGTGTAGGCCGAGAAGCGCTCACCTTTGTCCTGGGTGACATTGTAGATGCCGAGGCCGAGCTGGCTGTCGCCGTTGAAGTCGCGATTTTCAGGCAGACCCACGCTTCCGCCCGCCTCTACCCACAGCCTGGAGACGATGTTGGGATCGCGCGGATCGTCGACCCGCAGTTCGCCCTCGAAGCCGTGATAGGCCGGGTTTTGCGACAGAAGGTTCCGCTCCAGTCTCTTGAAGACCGGCAGTATGTCGGCATAGGACCACCCCGCGCAGCCAAGGGCTGCCCACTCATCGTAGTCCTGCGCGGCGCCGCGAATGTAGACCATCGAGTTGATCGAACTCGATCCACCAAGAAGCTTGCCGCGGTTGACCGGTATGCGGCGGTTGTCGAGCAGCGGCTGCGGCACGCCCCTGTAGCCATAGTCGAATTTCGGATTGCCATAGAGCGAGAGAATGCCGGCCGGCACGCGCACCCGTGTGCGGTCGTCGCTGCCGCCAGCCTCGACCAGGCAGACGCGGTTTGCCGGGTTCGCGCTCAGCCTGTTGGCCAACACGCAACCGGCCGAGCCCGCGCCAATGACGATGTAGTCAAATTCCGTGGTCTCGACGCTCATGCCCTGCCCGTTTCATGCCATATCCAGAGACCGCCGATCTTGGTTTCATGCATGTCGTCTTCCCAAAACCGAGAGTTACTTTTGCGCGGCATGCATTAGTGCTCGTCCTCTTCGTCGTTCTTCAGGAGCTCGAGGATTTCCCGTTTCATGGCGATGAAGTTCGGTTCCATGACCAGATCCATGCTGCGTGGGCGCGGGAGGCCGACGCGGATCTCCTTCTTGATCTGGCCGGGCCGGCCTGACATGACAAGCACGCGGTCCGCCAGCAGGATCGCCTCGTCTATATCGTGGGTGACGAACAGGACCGTCTTCTTGGAATGATCCCAGATCCTCAGCAAAAGCTTCTGCATCGAGTGGCGGGTCTGGCTGTCGAGCGCGCCGAAGGGTTCGTCCATCAGCAGCACTTGCGGATCGTTGGCGAGCGCGCGCGCAATCGCCACGCGCTGCTTCATGCCGCCCGAGAGCTGCGAGGGATAATGATTGGCGAATTTCGCCAGGCCGACTTCATGGAGAAAATGCTCGACGATGGCCCTGCGTTCGGCCGCCGGCATGCCCTTGCGCTTCGGGCCGTATTCGACGTTCTGCGCCACGGTGAGCCAGGGGAACAGCGTATAGGCCTGAAACACCATGCCGCGATCCGGGCCCGGCTCGGTGACCGGCTTGCCGCCGACGGAGATCATGCCGCCGGTGCGTTCCTCGAGGCCGGCGACAAGATAGAGCAGGCTCGACTTGCCGCAGCCGGATGGGCCGACGATCACGCAGAACTCATTGGGCACGACATGGAACGAGATGCCGTCCAGCGCCAGCACGGCGTTGTCGCCCGTGCCGTAGCGCAAGGCCACATTGTCTATGCCGATGTCGGAGCTCTTTGGTTTCGTCGCGAGAGCAAGGGTTTCCATGTCAGCGAATTCCTCAATTGGCCCACGGAGCGAAGATGCGGCGAATGCCCCGGAACAATTGATCGGTGCAAAGACCAAGGATGCCGATCATGGCGATGGCCATGAAGATGACGTCGACCTGGAAGCCGCGCATTGCCTTGAGCGAGATGTAGCCAAGTCCGCTGCGCGCGGCGACGAGCTCGGCCACGACGAGATAGGTCCAGGCCCAGCCCATGGTGACGCGCAGCACGTCGAGCACGTTCGGAAGCGTGGCCGGAAAGACGATGTGGAAGACCGTGTCACCGCGTTTCGTGCCGAGCGTATAGGCTGCATTGACGAGGTCGCGCTGAACGCCGCGGGCACTGTCGGCGATCATCACCAATTGCTGGAAGAAGATACCGAAGATGATGACGGCAACGCGCTGCTCGATGCCGATCCCGATCCACAGGATGAAAAGCGGCACGAAGGACGTCACCGGCAGGTAGCGGATGAAGTTGACGAGCGGATCGAGCGCGGCCTGGACGATGCGATAGGTGCCCATCGTCAACCCAAGCGGCACCGCCACGATGCTAGAAATGACGAAACCGATCAGCACCACCTGGACACTGGCCAGGACGTGCTCCCACAAGGATCCGTCAAGCGCCATACTGATGGTGGTGGACAAGACGGATTCGGGGCGAGGCAGGAACATTTCCTTGACCGCCCCGGAATAGGTCAAAGCGAACCAGCCGCCGATGACCGCGATCCAGACCAAAACGCTGAGCGTGATGGAGAGAGGACGCGACACAGCCCGAAAAGGCGTGGCGATGGCTTTCCAGGCGGATCGACCGGGCTGATTTTTTTCCACGCTCGTGGTCACGATATGGCTGATGGGAGACGTTGTATTCGGTGCCAGTGTCACAGGGGAACCCTTTGGGCTGGATGGACCGCAGGCGCGAGGCTCGGCCTGCGGTCCAGCGAGCTCACTTTGCAAGGCCTAACCGCGTTGCAAGGCCAGATCACTTTGCAAGGCCAGTCACTTTGCAAGGCCAGATCATTTTGCAAGGAAGGACGGATCGACGAGGTCGTCGTATTTGATGTCCATCTTGAGTTTGCCGAAGCCGCCCCACACATCGCCACCGAGCTTGATCAGCTTGCCGGCTTCACTGCTCTCGCCGCCGGCGAAGAACTCGGCATTGCGCGCCTTGCCGTAGAAGTTCACCCCCGCGGCGGAGGAGGCAAAGTCCTTCGGATCCTTCAACCAACCGCCGACGCCCTTGGCCATCACCTCATAAGCCTTCGCAGGATTTTCCTTGATGAACTCGTTTGCCTTGTAGAGACCCTTCACCAGCGCCTCGACGTCCGCAGGATTCTTCGTGATGTAGTCGCAGTTCAGCGCCACCACATCGACGATCACGCCCGGCGTCTTCGATGAGTCGATCAGGACCTGTCCTTTGTTTGCCTTCTTGGCCAGCGTCAGATGCGGTTCCCAGGTGACGGCAACGGGAATGCGATCGGCCATGAAGGCGGCGGCGGCATCGTCCGCCGTCATGTTGGTGACCTTCACATCGGCCTGGGTGAGACCGGCTTGCTTGAGCAGGATGTTGAACCAGAACTGCGATACCGAACCTTCGTTCAGCCCGACTTCCATGCCCTTGAGATCGGCGACGCTCTTGACCTCGCTGGGTGCCAGGACGCCATCGCCGCCATGGCTGTCATCCAGGGCATAGACCGATTTGAAGCAGACATCCTTCGAACGGTACTTCATGATTTCGTCTATGGTCGAGGCGCTGCCGTCGAGTTCGCCGGCGGCGACGGCCGCCATGTACAGCGATGCTTCCTCTATGATTTCGAGCGAGACATCGAGGCCCCCCTCCTTGAAGTAGCCCATGTCACGCGCAAGGAAGAGCGGGCCGTATCCGACCCAGGTCGTCATGCCCAGTTTCAAGCTGCCGGCTTCGGCGTGGAGGCTCACCGAGAGGGCGCTCAGGGCAATGCCGGCCGCAAGCGCGGCACGGCGAAACTTCGAGATCATTGTCGTCATCACGTTCCCCTTGTCTTTTTCTGAGGTCGGGCGCTGTCCGCGCCAAAACGACCCGCTTCGGACGCATCGCCGAAGGCTGCCGCCTGACGTTCTTATTTTTTTCTTTCAGCCGGCAGGTGGAGCAAAGCACGCTGTGTGCGCTGCACAAATAATGATTTTCGATAATTCTGCTTAGGCTGGGCCTAACCGACAGCCCGCCGCCACTTCGTCCTGAAGTGCAAACCGATCGATCAGGCGAAGCCGGTCGGGGTTGCGCGGCGTGATGGACAAGGCTCGCGACATCCGTGACCAGGACATCCAAGCCTCACATGCGCCAGCGCCGATGATCAAAAGGCGCTGGCGGCGATCGATCGGGGTGAGGCCTGGACGGGGCTCAACCCCGCTTGGGTATCTGGATGTCCTCGAGCAGAAGCGTCAGCGCCATGGCGACGAAGTAGAGCACTGCTACCCAGATGAACATCACGTTGAAGGCGCTCGAATAGTGGCCGAGCACCACATCGCGAACCGCGTCCGGCAGGCTCGCCGCAAGGTGTGGGCTCAGTCCGGTCAGGCCCTCCGGCAACCGAGCGGCGGCATCGGCGGGAAGCTCTGACGTCTGGCGGTTCAGGGCCCAGGTCATCACCGCTCCGTTGAGCGCCAGCCCCAGCGATGCCCCGATGGTCCGCGCCTGGGTGATCAGCGAGGTCACCGCGCCGATGTCCTGCAAGGGGGCCGCCGCCTGGATCGCCACGATCAGCACCTGGAACTGCAGGCCCATGCTGATGCCGAACAGACCCATCATCACCGCCAGCACCCAGATCGGCGTGTGCGAAGTGATGAAGATAAAACCTATCATCAGCAGGCCACCAATTCCCATCGCCACCACCGGCATCCATTTGTAGCGGCCGGTCGCTGCAATGACCCGCCCGGCCAGGATCGAGATGACCATCGAAGTCAAGGACGCCGGCAGGAACAGGAAGCCGACTTTGGCAGGGCTCAGCCCGGTCAGCGTCTGCATGTAGAGCGCGAAATAGAAGAACATGCCCAGCGTCACCGATCCGGCGACCACCGACACGCCCGAGACGATGCGGACCGTCGAGTTGCCGAACAGCCGCAAGGGCACGATCGGCTCCTGCGCCCGCCGCTCGACCATGATGAACGAGGCGATTGCCGCCAGCGCGAGAACCGGCAGTGCGAAGGTGAGCACGTCCGGCCCGGCCGGGTCCAGGACGTGATAACCCCAATAGACGATGGCTGTGGTGCCGATGGCCAGCAGCAGGCCGCCGAGATAGTCGATACGGTGCTTCTTCTCGTTGAAGCGGCCGCGCATGGCGAACGCCAGGACCGCCAGCACGACGATGCCGATCGGCAGGTTGACCAGGAACACCCAGCGCCAGCCGAACAGGCTGGTGATATAGCCGCCGGCCAACGGGCCAAGGACCGACGACAGCGCGAACACCGCCGAACTGTAGCCCTGATAGTTTGCGCGGTCGCGCGGACTGAACAATTCGCCGATCATGGCAAAGGCGGAGACCATCAGGCCGCCGCCACCGATGCCCTGCAGGACGCGTGCGGCGATCAGGCTCTCCATCGACCATGCGGTGCCGCAGACGAGCGAACCCAGCAGGAACAGGGTGATCGCCGTCAGCACCACGTTCTTGCGGCCATACATGTCGCCGAGCTTGCCGTAGAACGGCGCGACGGCGGCGGTCGAGAGCAGATAGGCGGCGCCGACCCAGCCGAACAGATGCAGGTTGCCCAATTCGCCGGCGATGGTGGGCAAGGCCGTGACCACGATCTGCATGTCGATGGTGGCCATGAACATGGCGATCAGAGCGCCGAAATAGACGATCAATGTCGTGAGATCGGGTCTGGCTCCGGCCTCTACGGGCGATGCCTCCGGAAGGGTCGAGTCGAGGGTCATTGATATCTCCGTAGACTGGGTATCCGTAGACTGGGGTTTCTCCAGACTGGGCGCGGTTTATGTGCTGGTGGCATATACATGTCAACATCAAATATATGCTTTTGGCATATAATTGACATCCGCATATATTTTTGCTAGCGCGCTGGATATGAGCATCAAAAATACCGGATCAGGCAATCCGGACCGATCTTCCGCCCTGTGTCAAATACATGGCGATCAGGACCTCGCGGATCTGGCGCGCAGCAGTGGCCTCTCCGAAGCAGCAGCCGAGGCCGTCGCCACCATCGATGCAGTGATGACCAAGGTGCGCCGCTCGATCCAGCGCCGGGACTTCGGTCGTTTGATCCTGGCCCGCATCGATCCTTCGCTGGAAGTGAGCCATCTCGATGCAATTATCGCGCTCAGCGCGGTCGTCAACGGCACCTCGCAGGACGAAGTGACGGTCGGCATCATCGCCGAGCGCCTGGGGATCGACCCCTCACGCGCCAGCCGCATCTCCGCCGATCTCGTCGAGCGCGGCTACGCCTTCCGTGTCGCATCGCAATTCGACGCCCGGCGCATTTGCCTCAAACTCACCGCCAGGAGCGAACGTCTCGTGACGGCGGTGCGTCAGACCAAATGGCGGATTTTCGCTGGCTCACTGGCGCAATGGGATGAGCAGGACCTGGTGACGTTCGCTCTCCTGTTCGAACGCTTCGCGGATTGGGCCATGGACGAAGCTGGAATGAGCAAGGCGGCCGATGCCGTCAAGCAGATGATAGACGAGACGGAACCAGTGAAGTCGCCGGGAGAGAAATAGACCCAGCGCGTTCCATCCCCAGGTTAAATCTCGACCACTGGACGGCTTATGCGCGGCTGCCTGGCAGTTTTCCAAATCAAAAGATGATGATTGCTAAGCCGCCTTGACGATGCGGAATCCTTCAACCTCCTTGACCACCGGCAAGCCCTTCCAGCGTTCGGAATCGTGAAGAATGATCAGCCGTTCCAGGTTGCCGCCGATCTCGGTATTGATGCGGTCGATGGTCTTGAGCTGGTCCCACACGCTGCCGACGGCGTTGTTGAGCGGCTGATAGACGCCGTCGTGCTTATGGCCGGTGAGCTGGCGGGACGAGTAGACGCAATCACCGGAAAGTACGATGCGGCCGCGCGACGTCTCCACGATGACGAACTGCTGGCCCATCGTGTGGCCCTGCCCCAGCCTCACATGGATGCCTGGCAGAAGATCGTCGCGGTCACCGTCGACCAGCGTCAACCGGTGTTCCACCGAGGCGTCGAAGGCAGCGCGCAGATCGTCGGGATCGATGATGGCGGTGAGGAAGCCATATTGCGGCGGCAGCGCCATCGCCTCGTGCCAGGACAGCAACTCCTGCTTCTGCATATAGAGGCGGGCTTTGGGAAACTGATCGATGGAACCCATATGATCGAAATGCGCATGGCTGACGATGATGTCGGTGATGTCGTCCGGCGCCAGCCCCAGTTCGGCAAGCATGCGAACCGGGGAAATCCACCAGGGTATGCCGAACTTGTCGGAGAAATTCGGGCCGGTTTCGTCCTTCATGAAACCGGTGTCGACCAGCACGTTGCGGTCGCCGCGCTGCGCCAGAATAAACGAAAAGGGCAGGTCCGTAGGGCCGTCATCATACATCCCGTTGACCAGATCGACCCATGGCTGGTTCTTCGATCGTGCGAACTCGATGACATAGATCTGCCAATGCTCAGCCTGTGCCATGTGATCCTCCTCAACTTTCCGCAAGTGAGCGGCCAAGGCTGGAAAGCCCGACCGCGATGATCAAAATGGCGCCCTGGAACACGTATTGGGAAAAGGTCGGGGCGCCGAAAATGTTGAGGCCGTTGAAGCCGGAAGCGATGATCAGGGCGCCGACCAATGTCCCGAGGACATGGAACTCGCCGTCGCGCAAAGTCGCCGAACCGAGAAATACCGCCGCGAACGCAGTCAGCAGATAGGAATCGGCCGCGCTGGTTGTACCACTGCCCAGCCGCGAGGCCAGGAGAATGCCGGTGAGGGAGGCGCACATGCCGGAAATGACGAAACCAAGCGTCTTGATGCGATCGACGTTGATACCGGCAAGGCGCGCCGCGGCAGGGTTGCCGCCGACCGCCTGAATCTCCTGGCCAATGGAGGTGCGCTCGACCAGCACCCATAGGATGCCCAGCACAAAAACCATGACGACGATGTTGTTGGGGATGCCGAAGAGCCAGCGGCCGAGCGAAAGCTGTAGGAAGGCCTCCGGTACGCCGGCAACGATGGGCACCCCGGCGGAGTAGGCGAAGGCGAGGCCCGTGATGATGGTCCCGACGCCCAGCGTCGCGATCACCGAATTGACTTTCATCTTGGTGACGATGAAGCCGTTGACCAGGCCGATCAGCGCGCCAAGGGCGAGCACGATGAAAATGGCCACAGGGATCGGCAGCTTGTCATGGACGATGAAGCCGGTGACGAGAATGCCGTGCAGGCTGGCGGCAAAGCCGATCGACAGGTCGAGCTCGCCGACGACGACCGCCAATGTCAGGCCGCCGGCGATGATCATGGCTAGCGAGGCCTGATTGAGGACGTTGGTGAAGTTGCCCAAGGTCGAGAATGCCTTCGGCGACAGGATCGAAAAGGCAACGATCATTGCCAGCAAGCCGAGGATGGTCGCATAGCGCGCGAAAACTCCGAGCGCAGCCTTGGTTCGTGGGGTCAGGCGCCTGTTATACGTCGAGACATCGCTCATGTGATCATCTCCTCGGTCAATGGCTCCGCTCACCATAGCTTGCCTCGACAATAGCGGAGCGCGACATCGACGTGCCGCTCAGTTCGCGAACGACAAGGCCTTCCGCCATCACCAGCACGCGATCGCAAAGGTCCGGCAGTTCATCGGGTTCGGACGAGATGACGAGAACCGCCATGCCGGCCGCGGCCAGGTCGCGGATTTGACGGTGGATCTCCGCGCGTGCGCCGATATCGACCCCGCGGGTCGGTTCATCGAGAATGAGGATGTGCGGCGCGCGCTGCAGCCAGCGGCCGATAACCACTTTCTGCTGGTTGCCGCCGCTTAGCCGGCCAACAGGGGTGTCCATGCCTGCCGTCTTGATCGCCAGCAGCTTCATCGTCTCGCGGGCGAGCGAGGACTGCGATTTTCGGCTGAGAAGCGGCATCCTGCGACCGAGCACAAGCTTGTCCAAATTGACCAGACCAAGATTGAAGGCGACGCTCTTCGACAGGAAAAGCCCTTCCGTACGTCGCTCTTCCGGCACCAGGCCGAGCCCGGCGGCAACCGCCGCTCGTGGCGTTTTCGGCGCGAAAGGTTTGCCTTTGAGCGTCATGCTGCCCGCGTCGGCGCGATCGGCACCATAGATCAGCCGCACCAATTCGCTGCGTCCGGCACCGACCAGGCCGCCTATGCCCAGAACTTCGCCCTGGCGAAGTTCGAAACTTACGCCACGCACCTTGGGCAAGCGTGTCAGGTTCTGGACGCGCAGAACAACCTCATGGTTCTGCGGCGCATATTCAGGCCTGCTATCGTTGCCGACATGGGCGGAGCCCACGATCGCCTCGACCAGCGCCTTCCTGGTCAATCCGGCACGGGCGAATTCGGCGACGGAATTGCCGTCGCGCAGCACCGACACCCGATCGCAGAGTTTCAGGATCTCATCCAGGCGGTGCGAGACGTAAAGCACGGCGACGCCGGAGGCGGCGAGATCCTTGATGATCACGAAGAGCTTCTCGCTCTCGGCGGCGGAGAGCGAGGCTGTCGGCTCGTCCATGACGATGAGCCGCGACTTGCGGACCAGCGCGCGGCAGATATTGATCAACCAGTTCTCGGCTGTCGACAGCCCTTTTACATTTGCGTTGAGCGAGGCGGTGATGCCGACGCGCCTCGCGATGGGCTCGACGTCGCGGGCGATGGCCGCCCAATCGGTCAAGCCGAAGCGCGATCGTTTTGGCACGCCGAGCATGATGTTTTGGAGAACAGTCATGCCCGGAACGAAAGCCAGTTCCTGGTGAATGAAGCTCATGCCGAATTCCGTGGCGCGGTGCGCGGTCTCGATGCCGACGATTTGCCCGTCGACCTCGATCGAGCCCCGATCCGGGTGGTTGAGGCCGGCAAGAATCCTGATCATCGTCGACTTGCCCGCGCCATTGGCGCCGACCAGCCCGTGAACCTCCCCCGCGACAATGTCGAGGGAGGCGTTTCGCAACGCTTGGGCGCCGCCGAAGGCTTTGCTAATGTTGCGCACGACAAGAAATGGAGGCGCCATGGGCACCGCCATCTCCATTGCCGCATCTCCTGGTACCCTATCGGTCAAAAGCTGGCTGCGCCTACTGGATCGCGTCGGGATGCTTGGTCAGAAAATCCGCCACCGTATCCTTGGTCACCAGCACCGCCGGCACTTCGGCGGCCTTGGGAGCCCAGTTCTTTCCGGCGGCGGTGATCTCCTCAATCATCTTCGCCATGCTATAGCCTTCGGTGTAGCTGTCTTGCCATGCCGTTGCGGTCATGAAGCCGTTCTTGATATTTTCAAGCGCCTGGGCATTTCCGTTGATGCCGTACACCATCACATCGGTGCGGTTCTGGGCACGCAGCGAGCCGATCGCGCCGATCGCCGGATCATCCCAGCAGCCCCAGATCGCCAGGTTCTCGGCGCCCGCAGGATGCGAGGCGAGCCATGCGTTGGCGTACTGCGCGCCGTCTTCAAAGTAGCCGGGAATGCGCACTTCGTTTTTGGTCACCTTGATGTCGGGGTATTTGGCGACCATTTCATCCATGACCTGCTCGCGGTTCCGGCAAACCTCACCCGTGTGATAGGTGAGGGCAAGGATGGAACCCTTGCCGTTCATGTTCTTGAGCATCAGGTCCACGACCGGGATGGCCATCGGACCGCCCGAGCCGTTGGTGGCGGCAACGGTGCCGCCCAGCCCGCCGCCCCAGGTGACGACAGGAATGCTCGCGGAACCGGCCGCGGCAAGCCCGGCGCCGATCGATGAGAACGGGAACACCATGTCGACAATGGTATGCGCGCCCAGCTGGGCGAAGTTCTGGATGGCTGCGTTGGCCTGGTCTGCATTGCCCGCCGCGTCGACGACAGTGACTTTCCAGCCGAGTTCGTCGGCCGCTTTGGTTGCGCCCTGGATATAGCGGACATTGTTCGCTTCCGTGGCGCTGATCGACACGATACCGAGCAGCGGCTTGTCGGCCGCGCTGGCCTGCGCGCCGGACAATGCCAGGGCCACGGCGCAAATGCCGAACGTCAGGTTTTGCATGGTTCTCTCTCCCTTGTGAGGTTGGACGTGCACCTTCAGATTCAAAGCTGATGATCGCCTAACCGTTTCGGCAGATTTTCCCATCTTAGGCAGCTTCGCAAGAAAATTCGTGCAAAGAAGCACAAAATGGGCGAAGGATTCGCGTTTAGGTTCAGCTAAACGATTAGCTAAGAGGGCAAATGGCCACTATAAAAGACGTCGCAAGGGCTGCCGGTGTGTCGACGGCGACGGTATCCGCGGTCGTCAACGACACCGCCTACGTGAGTCCGGAATTGCGTGGTCGCGTGCTCGCCGCTGTGCGCGATCTTCGCTATGCGCCTTCCTTGGTGGCGCGGAATTTGCGCAGCGGCCGCAGCCAACTGATCGCGCTTGCCGTGGCGGATCTGGCAAACCCGTTCTATGCCCGCATCGTCACCGCGGCCGAGGCGGCGGTCGCCGCCTGGGGCTACTCGCTTGTGTTGTTCAACAGCGATGAAAAGCCCGACATCGAAAGACGCATTCTTTCGCGCATTCGAACACTGGGGTGCGATGGATCGGTGGTCGTTCCGGTGGGACCCGAAAGCCATTACCAGCGGCGGGATTTCGAGGGCATGCCGGTGGTCCTGCTCGGCCGTTCGATCGGCGACGCCGGCGTCGACACCGTCACCATCGACAATCTGTCGGCCGGCAAGCAGGCGACCAACTACCTGCTGGACCTTGGCCACCGCCATATCGGTTCGATCACCGGGCCCATGCAATTGACGACGGGCAGCGGCCGGCTGCAAGGCATGCTCGAAGCGATGGCGGCGCGCGGGCTTGCCCCGAAAACCGGGCATGTCCGTTCCGGCGAGTTCCGTGAAGACACCGCCTATTCGGTCGCGCGCGATCTGCTCGGACAGCCGGACCGGCCAACCGCCCTCTACGTCGCCAATGGCGTCATGGCCATCGGCGTCATGCGGGCCGTTGCCGATCTCGGGCTGCGCTGCCCCGAGGACGTTTCGATCGCCTCGACCGACACGGTGGCAGGAGCAGGCGGGCTGAAGCCGCGCCTTACCCGTACCGAGCATCCGGTTACCGACATGACCAATGAGGCACTGCGCATGCTGGTCGACCGCATCGAAGGCAAGGGAGCCCAACCTGCCCGCAACGTGGTTTTCCAGCCAGCGCTGGTGGTTGGAGAAAGCTGCTCGCCACTCAAGCTGCCAACGCATTGATCGGAGCCGGAACAATTCCGATGCCGACAGCCAGCGGATTGTCCCCCGCCGATGACTGATCCCGACGATCAGCCGAGCGACAGCTCCTTCGTCTGATGTCTCAGCACAAGGCCAACCGCGCCCAGCAATGCATCGTTCTGGGTGTGCTTGCCAACAGTGATCCGCGTGCGCAGGGCCGGAGCGATATCGCGGGACTTGATGAGCGTGTGGCGTTCATAGGACGCGATCAGCGGCGTCAGCAGAATGTCACCCGCCAAAGCCATGTGGCCGCCGATGATTATGAGCGGCGGATTGAGCACCGATCCGATCAAGCCGAGCCCCCGGCCGGCGATCTCGGCGGTATCCTCGATCATCCGCAAGGCCCTGATGTCGCCCTGCTCGGCCATCGTGATGACATCGTCCATCGTGACTTGCCGCCGCACGATACGCGAAATCTGTTCGAGTGGCCGGGCAAAACTCGCATAGAGTTCCAGGCATCCGCGATTGCCGCATCGGCAAAGATCGCCGCCGGGATCGATGCTGATGTGCCCGAATTCGCCGGCGCCACCGGCGATGCCCGTCACCAGCCGGCCATGCTGGACAATGGCCCCGCCGACGCCCAGGTCGATCTTGAACAGCACGAAATCATCTTGGCCGATGGCCGCACCCCACATCAGCTCCGCAATGGCCGAGCAGTTGCTTTCATTGTCGGCGAAGATCGGCCGCTCCAGGACCGGCCCGAACACATCTCGTATGTTGACGCCGGCCCATGTTGGAACGATGCTCGCGCGCAGCACCACTCCATCGCGGCTGACAGGGCCGGACACGGAAACCCCAACTCCCAGGAGCCCCGCCGCCGGCAGACCGTTTTCCTCGTAAGATTGGGCAATTGCCGATTTGGCCATCTGGGCCGCCTGTTGCGGCTGGTAGTCCAGAGCCATGGGGATAGTTTGTTCGGCAATGACGGAATGCGAGACATCGGCAACGATGAGCCGCATCTCTTGAAGACCCAAGTGAATTCCGACGCAGGTGCCCGCTGTCGGATTGAGCGTCAGGGCCGCAGCTGGCCTGCCGATACTTCTGATCCCATCGCGGCTGGTCGGAGCCTCGATCACCATTCCCGACTTTCTCAAGCCATTGAGCGCGGTTGAGACAGTAGAGCGCGCCAGACCGGTGACGTGTGTGATCTGCGAGGCGGAGAGTACGCCGCGCTCACTCAAGCACCGCACGATCATGCTCTCCGGCGACGCGGACGGCCTGCCGATCAGCCAGGTCCTAAGCGAAGGTTTTGTCATGGATCAACATAAACATCGTTGACTGATAGCGCCAATATGTCATCTTGGAAAGAACTCGAGATTAACACATCTCGCCGACTGCGGCTTCAAACCGCGGCCATAAGCGGTCGATACGAACCGTGCAACACCATATGGGAGTGAAACGATGAAATCCGTCATGACCGCCCTCGCGGCCGCTACTGTGTGCACCTTTTTCGCGGGGGCAGCCTTAGCCGAGCCCAAGACGAACCTGCTACACCAATGGGCGACCGGATCGGACGCCCAGGCGATCGCCAAGCTCGGCGAGATGTTCACTGCCAAGGGCGGCAAATGGGAACAGACGTCGATCGCCGGTCACACGGCCAATACGCTGGCCAAGCTGCGTGCCGACGTGATCGCAGGCAATGCGCCGCCTGCCGTGCAGCTCAAAGGCCCGGAAATCGCCGAGTGGAACAAGACCGGCATGACCGCCGATCTCGACGAACTGGCGGCCTCGGAAGGATGGGAGAAAGTGGTGGCGCCGGAATTGCTTCCGGTGATGAAGCCGACCGGCAAATGGGTCGCGGCTCCCATGAACATCCACCGCATCAACTGGCTCTGGGCCTCGCCGAAGGTCATGCAGGCGGCGGGCGTGGCGGAAATGCCCAAGACCTGGGCCGAGTTCAACGCAGCCTGCGACAAGATCGTCGCCTCAGGTAAGATCTGCATCTCGCATTCGACCGCCGACTGGACGGATTCGACCGTGTTCGAGGTCGTGCTCTATGGCCAGGACATCGACCTCTATCGCAAGGCCTTCGTCGAAGGCGATGTCGAATCCATGCGCAGCCCGGGGATGGTCAAGGCCTTCGAGCAGATGCGCCTGATGACGACCAAGTACATGGATCCAGGCATGGTTGGCCGCGACTGGGATTCGATGTCGGCGCTCGTCGGCAAGGGCGACGCGGCGTTCCACATCATGGGCGACTGGACGATCGGCCTGCTGACCGCCGCCGGCTTCAAGGAAGGCACCGACTATGTCTGCGCCCAGGCGCCGACCGATTGGGGCAAACCCGGCTTCATCCTCAACTCCGACTCGGTCGTGTTCTTCAAGCAGAAGGACCAGGACTACATCGACGGCCAGAAGCTGCTTGCCAGCCTGATCCTGTCGCCCGACTTCCAGACGGTTTTCAACCAGGCAAAAGGCTCGATCCCCGCACGCCTGGATATCGATCTGTCGAAGGGCTTCAATCCGTGCCAGCAGCTCTCGCAGAAGGATCTGCAGGCTTCGATCAAGGACGGCACGCTGGTCCGTTCGATGGCGCACAACATGACCATCCCGCAGAAGATGCGCGGCGCGATCATGGACTCCATTACCGAGTTCGTGGCTACGCCCGACATGTCAGCCGAGGACGGCGCCAATGCGATGGCCGACGCGGCAGAAGCACAAAAGTAGACGGGAACGGCCGGGCGCAATTTCTATCAGCACCCGGCCATCCTAGTCCCGCGCTCCAGATGTCAAATCACGACCTGATCCTATCGGTCCCGGCGCCCGCCCGCCCCTGGCGGCAGCGGCTGGGCTCGGCGATGCCCTTGCTGGTGCTCGGCCCCTCCCTCGTGGCGAGCTTCGTCTACGTCTTCGTGTTCACCGGCTGGACGCTCTACATCTCGCTCTCGAACTCCTCGCTGCTTCCGACCTACGGCTTCGTCGGCCTGGACAACTACGCGTCACTCTGGGCGAACCGGCGCTGGAACATCGCCTACAACAACCTCTTTTTCTTCAGCGGTTTCTACATCGTCGGCTCGATGGCCGTGGGACTGCTGCTGGCGATCCTGATCGACCAGCGGGTGCGAGGCGAAGCGGTCTGGCGGACGATCTTCCTCTATCCGCTGGCCGTCTCCTTCATCGTCACCGGCACGGTCTGGAGTTGGCTCTACAACCC
Source organism: Mesorhizobium opportunistum WSM2075 (assembly GCF_000176035.2). Classification (NCBI taxonomy): domain Bacteria; kingdom Pseudomonadati; phylum Pseudomonadota; class Alphaproteobacteria; order Hyphomicrobiales; family Phyllobacteriaceae; genus Mesorhizobium; species Mesorhizobium opportunistum. Next base: position 6,166,837 of record NC_015675.1, read on the forward strand.
CACCGACGGTATCCAGGCGATGGTGCGCGGATTGGGCTGGACGAATTTCAGTTTCGCACTCGCCAGCGATCGGCACTACGCGATCTACGCGGTGATCATCACCGGTGTCTGGCAATCCTCGGGCTTTGCCATGGCGCTGTTCCTGGCTGGTCTGCGCTCGGTGGATTCGGACCTCGTCAAGGCCGCGCAGATCGACGGCGCATCGACCTTCCGCATCTATCGCAAAGTGCTTCTGCCGACGATTGCGCCGATCTTCCTGGCGGTCGCCGTCATCCAGATCCAGTTCGCCATCAAGACCTTCGACCTCGTGGCTGCGCTGACGAAAGGCGGTCCGGGAATATCGACCACCTTCCCCGCCATCTACGTCTATGACCTGATGTTCCAACGCGGCCAGATCGGCGAAGGTGCGGCGGCGGCCATCATGATGCTTGCCGCTCTTGCCGTCGTGCTGGTGCCCTATTCGTTCTGGGTGGTTTGGCGCCGGCGCAAGGAAGCCGGCCATGGCTGACGCAGCGCTGGACCAGTCGCACGATCATCGCGCTGCCGCAGTCGCGACGCGCAGGCATTTCCTCACCCGCTTCGTCATCTATGGGCTGCTGGTTGTCTTCGCGGCGATCTACCTGGTCCCGTTGCTGGTCGTGGTGCTGAATTCATTCCGCGATCAGCAAGAGATCGCGCGCAACGGGCTGATCTCGCTGCCACGCAGCTTCCGCCTCGAAGCCTGGGGCGAGGCCTGGAGCACCTATTGCATCGGCGGCACCTGCGAAGGCATGCAGCGCAACTTCTACAACTCCCTGAAAATGACGATCCCGGCGACGATCATCTCGACGGCGGTCGGCGCGATGAACGGTTACATCTTGTCGAAATGGCGCTTCAAGGGTTCGGAAGCACTGTTCACCTGCATGTTGCTCGGCGTCTTCATACCAGGCCAGATTTCGTTGATGCCCTGGGCGTTCATCCTCGGCAATCTGGGCCTCAGCAATTCGACCTACGGGCTCATCGTCATCCACGTCATCCAGGGCATTTCGTTCACCACCCTGTTCTGCCGCAACTACTACGTCAGCATCCCCGACGATCTCATCAAGGCGGCGCGCATCGATGGCGCAGGCTTCTGGCGCATCTTCCGCAAGATCATTCTCCCGCTCTCCTCACCGATCCTGATCGTCACGGTGATCTGGCAGTTCACCGGCATCTGGAACGAATATCTGTTCGGTGTCGTCTTCACCTCCGGGCAGCAACAGCCGATCACGGCCGCGCTCGTCGCGCTGACGGCAAGCGGCACGAATGTACGCGCCTACGATGTCATGAGCGCCGCCGTACTGATCGGCGCGCTGCCGCCGCTGCTGATCTATCTCTTCGGCGGCAAGTATTTCGTCCGCGGCCTGACCCAGGGTGCGATCAAATGAGGCGCGATCAAATGAGCGGAGCCTGTCTCATGTCGCCGATCGCGCGGACCGGCAAGAAGGGCATCGCATGTCGACATTGACCATCCGATCCCTGCGCAAGAACTTCGGCGCGGTCGAGGTGCTGAAGGGCATCGATCTCGAGGCGCAGAACGGCGAGTTCATCGCGCTGGTCGGACCATCCGGATGCGGCAAGTCCACCCTGCTCGCGATGATCGCCGGGCTGGAAACCGTAACCTCCGGCGAGATCCGCATCGACGGCCGGCTGGTCAATTCGGTTGCGCCGAAGGACCGCGACATCGCCATGGTGTTCCAGTCCTACGCGCTTTACCCGACGATGACGGTGCGCGAGAACATCACGTTCGGCATGGAAAGCCGCCGCGTGCCGAAGCCGCAGCAGGACGAGGCCGTCAAGCGGGTTGCCGCTTTCCTGCAGATCGAACCGCTGCTTGGGCGCAAGCCCGGACAGCTTTCGGGCGGCCAGCGCCAGCGCGTCGCGATGGGCCGGGCGCTGGTGCGTGATCCGAAACTGTTCCTGTTCGACGAGCCGCTCTCCAATCTCGACGCCAAGCTGCGCGTCGACATGCGTACCGAAATCAAGAAACTGCATCACCGCGTCGGTAAGACGACGGTCTATGTCACCCACGATCAGGTCGAGGCGATGACACTCGCCTCGCGCATCGCCGTGATGCATCAGGGCGAGGTCCAGCAATTCGATGAGCCGGCCACGATCTACAACCGTCCGGCGAACATGTTCGTCGCGGGCTTCATGGGATCGCCGGCGATGAACTTCCTGCCGGCCGAACTGAGCCAGGAAGGCGGTCGCCCCACCGTTGCCTTGCAGACCGCCGACGGCAAGACGGCCAGCCTGTCGATCGTCCAGACACTTGCCGCCGATACGCCGCGACAGGTCGTGCTCGGCATCCGGCCGGAGCACATCTACCGGTTCGATCCCGATCTTCAGCGTCGCAAGCCAGGCATCGCGCAAATCGATGCCGTGGTCGAACTGGTCGAGCCGACAGGTGCGGAGACCATGGCCGTTCTGCGCCTGGGCGGCAAGGAGATCACCGGTCGTTTCGACCCCGACAGCACGCCACGGATGGGTGAGACGGTGACGCTCGGTATCGACATGGCGCGGGCCTGCTTGTTCGACCCGACGACCCAACGCCTGATCTGACCCCAACGCCTGATCTGACCAACGCCTGATCTGAAATGAGCTCCGCATTGTCCTTTGCCATCTATCCGAGCCTGGCCGACCGCGTCGTGCTGATCACCGGCGGCGCGTCAGGCATCGGCGCCGACACGGTCCGCGCCTTCGCCGCCAATGGTGCGCGCGTCGCGTTTCTCGATCTGCAGCAGGAGGCCGGCGAGGACCTCGCGCGGGAACTCGCCGCCACGGCACCGCACGCACCACTATTCTTGCGCTGCGACGTGACCGATATTCCCGCTCTCCAGGCTGCGATCGGCACGGTGCGCGACCACCTCGGATCTGTCGCGGTGCTGGTCAACAACGCCGCCAACGACAATCGCCACCCAGTCGCCGACGTGACGCAGGAGTATTGGGACCACGCCCAGGACGTGAACCTCAGGCACCACTTCTTTGCCGCCCAAGCCGTGCATCCGCATATGAAGGAGTTGGGCTTTGGTTCGATCGTCAATTTTTCCTCGATCGCCTGGCGTTTCGGCGCGGCGGAGATGGCGCCCTATGCGACGGCCAAGGCTGCGGTGGTCGGGTTGACGTTCGCGCTGGCGCGGGCATTTGGCCCCGACAACATCCGCGTCAACGCCATCGAGCCGGGTGCCGTCATCACCGACCGGCAACGGCAGCTTTGGTTCAGGACGCAGGCATCGGTCGACCAGGTCGTGCAGCGGCAGATGATCCGCCGCGTTCTGCTCGGCGAAGAGGTCGCGCGCGCGGTGCTGTTCCTTGCCGCCGACGACAGCCGCATGATCACCAAGCAGTCGATCACCGTGGATGCCGGCCTGCGATGACCGCAAAACCCGAATCAAAGGATCGCTCCATGCTCGAGGTCGGCCTGAACCCCTATGGCCTGACCTATCATCTCGGGCTCCAGGCCCGCGGCACGCCACGCGCCAATCCCAAGCCGGCGGGGCTGGAAGGTTTCATCGCGCTCGCGACCGAACTCGGCGCGCGGGTGCTGGAGATCTGGGTGCCATGGCTGGCGGAGCTTTCCGATGACGCGGTGATCGCGCTGCGCGAAAGGCTCGCCGGCCTTGGGATCACACCGATCGTTAGCGGCGGCCTGCTGGTGGGCGAACCGCTCGACGCGGCATTTCGGGCCGCACGCCTGCTGAGGGCCAAGATCATCCGAACGGCGCTGACGCCGGTTCTCTGCGGCGACCGCAACGCCGCTGGCGAGAAATGGAGCGAGTTCGCTGGCATCATTCGAGACAGATTGACGGAATGGGGTCCGCGCGCCAGCGCCGAAGGCCATGTCCTTGCGATCGAAAACCACCAGGACTTCACCAGCGGGGAAATCGTCGATTTCTGCGCGCTCGGCGGCGAAGGCGTCGGTGTCACCTTCGACACCGGCAACACATTCCCGGTCGGCGAAGCGCCGCTCGATTTTGCGCGGCGGATCGCTCCTTATGTCCGCCATGTCCACCTCAAGGACTACCGCGTACAGTTCACGACCGAAGGCTACCGGCTGATCCGTTGCGCCATCGGCGATGGCGCGGTGCCGTTTGCCGAAATGTTCGCAATTCTCGGCCAACACCACGATCGCATGACCGCCGTTCTCGAACCGGGGGCATTGGAGGCGCGGCATGTCCGCTTTCTGCGCGACGACTGGTGGCACGGCTATCCGCCGAAGACGGCACGGGAATTTGCCGCCTGCCTGCGGGCAGCGCAGCGCAATCGGCTACCCGATGATGCCGACTACCGTACCCCCTGGGAACGCGAAGACGACGGTTCCCTGGTTTCCTATGAGCTCGACATGATCCGGCGCAGCGCCGCCAACATGCGCAACCTGGTTTGACGAAAGTGGAGAATATCTGATGACGACACGCGAACTCGATGGATTGACCGCCTTCGTAACCGGCTCCGGCCGTGGCCTCGGTCGCGTGATGGCCGAACGTCTGGCGGAATTGGGCGCCAATGTCGCGATCCATGACATGGACGAAACGGCACCGGCCAAATACGGCGAGTTCGCCAATCTCGGCGAGGTAGTCGAGCGCCTGAAGCGGCATGGGACGAAGGTCACGTCGGTGACCGGCAACATTGGCGACCAGAAGGCGGTGGCCGAGATGAAGCGCAAGATCGAGGCCGATCTCGGCGACGTCCATGTGCTGGTCAATTGCGCCGGCGGCGACATCGGCGCCAAGGGCGGCAAGCCGAACCCGAATAACGCCCTCGACATTGAACTGGACGACATCCGCGTGCTGACCGAGAACAATCTGATCGGCACGATGCTGGTCTGCCAGGCCTTCGTGCCCCCCATGAAGCAGCGCGGCGGCGGCTCCGTCATCAACATCGCGTCGGCGGCGGCACATCTCGGCTGCTCGCCCGAGGTCGTCTACTCGACGTTGAAGGCGGCGGTCGTGCATTACACGCGCTGCCTTGCCAAGGAACTGATCGACGATGGCGTCCGCATCAATGCGGTCAGCCCCGGCGCCACCAAGACGGCACGGTTCCAGGCGACCCGTGTGGTCGATCCGGAGCGCATGGATTCGAGCAGGAAATCGCTGAACCGGTATGCGGAGCCGGAAGAGATCGCTGAGGCGGTGGCTTTTCTCGCCGGTCCGCGCGCGCGCTTCATCAACGGCCAGGTCATCCGCGTCGATGGCGGTTTCACTATCTTTCCAGGTTGAATGGGCTTTCAAGCTGAATGGGCTTTCCAGGGTTGGGTTGGCTTTCCAGGTTGAATCGGCTGCCGACTGACCTGAACCCCATCGAGCGCCCACTAAATGGTGGTGCTCAACGTCACCTGCGAGAGTCTGCTTCAGGTATGGACAGCCCCGCGAGAAGCGGAGCGTACGCGGCGAGCCTGCCGGACACGAACTCCGTGAAGAGCCGCACGCGCTTCGTCTTGCGTGTCTCACCCTGGGTGAGAAGCCAGAGCGTTCCGTACAAATGCAGCTCGGTGCCCGGCACCCTCACCAGGAGGAGGTCGGCATCTCCGACGAAGCACGGCAGTGTCGTGATCCCGAGCCCTTGCCGTACAGCAACGATCTGCGCTGCGGCGTCCGTGGTCCTGAATGGAACCCCCGTCGTGCGAAGCTCACCCTCGCTGGCCCATTCCGGAATTCCATGAATGCTTATGACGATCCACCGGATGGGATCAGAGGCGCCCGCACGCCATGCGGCTAGTCGATCGCGAGACATGTAGACGGCCCCGAACAGCTCCGGGCCCTTCAGGCCGTGAAGGTTGAGCGGCAGGGTTTTTCGGTCGTAGACGACGCGGATCGCCACGTCGGCCTCTCGGTTGGTCAGATTTGCCAGCTCGCCGGACGACAAGACGTCCATCTCGATGTCCGGATGCAGACGCGCGAACTCGGCGAAATCCGGCATGAGCAGGTGTGTCGCGAGGGTCGGAGCCAATGTCACCCGCAGCAGCCCGCGCACGCTCTGATCGCGCCCGAAGACGCGTGTCTCCAACTGGTGCGACGACGCTTCCATCTGGTTCGCGAGCTCGAGCACCTCCTCGCCCGCAGCCGTCAGGCGGTAGCCCGAAGGCAGCTTTTCGAACATCCGCGCCCCGAGGCGTTCCTCGAGCTGTGCAACGCGCCGCAGCACGGTCGAGTGGTTCACACCGAGGCGCTCGCCGGCAGCCCGCACCGAGCCTCCGCGCGCCACGGCCAGAAAATAGCGAACGTCATCCCAGTCGATCATGGTGCGATCCCGCACCGCGCGGTGCGCCTTCCAAAGCCCGTATCCAACGCAGTCGTACAGCAGTGTGGGCGCTCATCATAGCTTGTGTCGACGAGCGCGGCGCAATTCCGAACGGCGGACACCGGTCGTCGCGACTGGCGGCGGTCGTCCGACCGGATCGATTTTGCACCACCGATGTGCGCACTTCCGCACTCAAAGCCTGACCCCTGCAGGCCTATTTCCAGGCTCTCGGGGTTCTTCCCGAACGATCAAAGGCAGAGCCTGGAAGGAAAAGTCATGGGAAAGCTAAACGGTAAGGTTGCAGTCATCACGGGTGGCGCTACCGGCATCGGCCGCGCCGCGGCAAAGCGCTTCATCGAAGAGGGCGCCTTCGTCTTCATCTTCGGCCGCCGGCAGGAAACGCTCGACGCGGCTCTGGCCGAGCTCGGGCCCAATGCCCGCGCGGTGACGGGCTCGGTCTCGGATGAGGCCGACCTCGACCGACTCTACGCGACGGTGAAGGCCGAGCGCGGAACCCTCGACATCGTCTTCGCCAATGCCGGGGCGGGAAGCCAGCTTGCGCTCGGCAAGATCACCGCCGAGCACATCGACGAAACCTTCGACACCAATGTGAAGGGTACGATCTTCACTGTCCAGAAGGCGCTGCCGCTGATGGGCCAGGGCGGTTCGATAATCCTGACCGGATCGAGCGCCGGCACCACGGGCGCCCCAGCAATGAGCGCCTACAGCGCGAGCAAGGCGGCGGTGCGCAACCTCGCCCGGACCTGGGCGGAGGATCTGAAGGGCACCGGCATACGGGTCAACGTGCTGTCGCCCGGCGCGACAGCAACCGAGCTCGCGAAGGAAGCGCTCGGCGAGGAGGGCCAGAAGGTCTTCGCCGCGATGACGCCGCTCCAGCGCATGGCCGATCCGGCGGAGATCGGGGCTGTCGCCGCCTTTCTCGCGTCGTCGGACAGCAGCTTCATGACCGCCAGCGAGGTCGCCGTCGACGGCGGCCTTGCGCAACTCTGACGCGCCACGCCCGGCCCGTCACTCCATTCAACTAACCAGCGCCGTTGAGGGCTGGGAATCGACATCAACACGGAACGGAGAAATATTATGAGCTATGCGATTGTAGGATTCGGTAAGATAGGCCAGGCCCTCGCCCACGCCTTCGCCCGTAAAAACATCGAGGTGGCCGTCGCGAGCCGCCGTCCGCCCGAGGCGTTGGCGGCACAGGCCCGGGCGATCGGACCCACGGTCGTCGCCAAGTCGCTGCGGGACGCACTCGAGGCCGACACAATCATCCTGGCGGTCCCGTTCGGGGAGCATCGCGAGGTCGCGAAGGCCCTGCCGAGCTGGGAAGGCAAGACGGTCATCGACGCGACGAACGCGTTTCCTGTCCCTGAAGAGCTGGACGGTCTCCCGTCCTCCGCCTTCGTCGCGAAGGCGTTCACCGGCGCCAAGCTCGTCAAAGGGTTCAATCACCTGATTGCGGCCACCCTGGCTGCCGATCCGATCGTCGAGGGCGGGCACCGTGTCGTCTTTCTGTCTGCTGACGATGAGGACGCGATCGCTCCCGTGGCGGCCTTGGCCAAACAACTCGGGTTCGCACCCGTCAAGCTGGGAAAGCTCAACGAGGGTGGCGCGCTGGTGCACGCACGCGGCCGCACTTGGGGCCAGCTCATCTTCCAGGACCTGTTCAAGAAGGAACAGTGACCGATGTATGACCACGTGATTTGGCCCGAGCGATATGATCCGAAAATGTCGGCTATCTACGCACTCAACGACATTGACGTGAAGGCGCCGCCTGAAGTGGTCTGGAAGCTGCTGGTCGATGCCGAGAATTGGTCGAGCTACTTTCCCGCCGAGGATCAGGTCAAGATCCTGGGCGGCAAGCCGGAACTGGCGCTTGAAACCAGATACGTCCGGGTGACGGTTGGCTTTCCGATGAGTCTGGTCGTGACGGAGTGCGAACCCTTCCGCAGGCTGGCATGGGCGACAACAGTCGATGGCGACGTTACCGGATCGAGCGCGTACCACGGCTGGGTCATCACTCCTACAGCCGATGGCTGCCACGTGCTGACGGAAGAAACGCAGCAGGGCCCCTGGTTCCTTGAGGAACTCGGGCGCAAGCATCCCGGTGCACTCTACCGTTATCACCAGGAATGGGTTGAAGGCCTCGCCCGCGCTGCGGAGGCGGAAGTCGCGAACAAGGCGGATTGACGTGCTGTCCTGAGGTCTCGCTGCGTCGCCTGAGCCGCGATACTTTCGACCGAACAATGCTGGGCCCGCCTTCGTCCAAATATTGTCGGTATTCAACTGGCGACGGGCGGTTCTAGCCTGGATCGGCGGATGATCACCACCTACCATTGGAGACGAATGATATGAATATTGAACTCAAGGGCCGCAAGGCGATTGTCACCGGATCGACCGCAGGTATCGGCCGCGCGACGGCGGAGGGGCTGGCCCGTGCCGGCGCATCGGTCGTCGTCAACGGCCGTGGGAATAGCCGGGTCGACGAGGCGGTGCGGCAGATGCGGCAGGCCTTTCCCGGAAGCGACATCTCGGGCATCGCCGCCGATCTTGCGACAGCGGAGGGTGCCGAGGCCTTGATCGCGCAGGCGCCGGACGCCGATATCCTTGTGAACAACGTTGGTACGGCTCATATCCGGGGCTACAATGGCGTCGAGGACATCGCGAAGATCCCCGACGAGGACTGGCTCGACCTCTTCCAGTTGAACGTGATGAGTGGCGTGCGCGTGACCCGTCATTACCTGCCGCGGATGGTGGCGAAAGGCTGGGGCCGTGTCGTGTTTGTAAGTAGCGAGTCCGCGGTCAACATCCCCAAGGAAATGCTTGACTACGGCATGACCAAGACAGCTCAACTCGCGATCTCGCGCGGGCTTGCCGAGGCGGTCGCGGGCACGGGCGTCACCGTCAACGCCGTCTTGCCGGGTCCTACCCGCTCCGAGATCCTGGGCGACTTCATGGCGAAGCAGGCTGACGCAAACGGGATCACGCAGCAGGAAGCCGAGCAGGGCTTCCTGAAGGCGATGCGCCCAACCACCCTCATCCAACGCTTCGCGACCACCGATGAGGTGGCCAACATGATCACCTATGCATGCTCGGAGCAGGCTTCGGCGACAACCGGCGCGGCTTTACGGGTGGATGGCGGCGTGGTCCGTTTCGTCGCGTAGCTGCCGAGAAGATTATGGGTCAATGGCGCCGACCAGCGGATGGTCGACGCCATTGGGTGAGCCTCCGTTGAGTTTTCCTGCCCAGTGTCTTCAGGCCGACCCGGTGTCTTCAGGCCGAATACTGGCCGTGATCTTCACCTGTTTCTCGACATACCCTGCAATAGAGCAATTCCAGGAAAAGTGTGATACGGTTTTCCGTCCGGAATTGTGTAAAAACAAAGGGATAGAGCGGTTCGCCGTTTCCGTGAAACGGTGAATTGCTCGTACGGAAAACCGCTCATACTTTTCCTGGGATTGCTCTAATCCGTCTGGATCCAGATCGCCTTTGTCTCCAGATACTCATGCAGATGCTCGACGCCGCCCTCGCGGCCATAGCCCGACATCTTCATGCCGCCGAACGGCACCGCCGGGTCGATGGCATGGTACATGTTGACCCAGACCGAGCCGGCCTTGACGCGGCGCGCGAGCTTGTGCGCGGTGCCGAGATGGGTGGTGAAGATGCCGGCCGCCAGACCGTAAGGCGTTGCGTTGGCGCGCGTGACGGCCTCATCCAGCGTGTCGAAAGGCATCGCCGAGATGACCGGACCGAAAATCTCTTCCCGCGCGATGGTCATGTTGTCCGATACCGAACCGAAGACGGTTGGCGCGATGAAGTTGCCGCCATCGAAAAGCGCGCCCGTCAGCCGCGAGCCGCCGGCGACCAGTTCGGCGCCCTCGTCGCTGCCGGCCTTGATGTAGCCCTCGACCTTGCCGGCCTGCCTTGCGTTGATCAGCGGCCCGATCTCCGTCTCCGCCTCAATGCCGTGGCCGACGCGCAGCCTGCCGGCAAATTCGGCGACCCGGCGCACGAACTCGTCATGGATCTCGCGCGCCACGAATAGCCGCGAGCCGGCAATGCAGATCTGACCCGAATGAACGAACACCGCCATCGCCGCGACCGGGACAGCCTTGTCGATATCGGCGTCGCGGCAGACGATGATCGGTGACTTGCCGCCGAGCTCGAGCGAAACGCGCTTGAGGTTGGCGACACCGGCGCGGGCGATCGCCTGGCCGATCAGCGTCGAGCCGGTGAAGACGATCTTGTTGACATCGGGATGTTCGGCGAGCCGCGCGCCGGCCTCGGCTCCCGTGCCGGTGACGATGTTGACGACGCCGTCGGGCACGCCGGCTTCCTGCATAAGCCGCGCGATCAGCAGCGGCGTCAGCGACGCATCCTCCGACGGTTTCAGCACGATGGTGCAGCCGGTGGCGAGCGCTGGTGCGATCTTCCAGATCGACGCGGCGGTCGGAGCGTTCCAGGGAATGATCGCGCCGACGACGCCCACCGGTTCTCGCCGGGTGAAAGTGACGATCTCGCCGGGAATGGAATTGTCGATCGCCTCGCCATGCAGCGCGGTGGCCATGCCGGCATAGAAGCGCAGCATGCCGATGACGCGGCGCCGATTGGCGAGCGTGCGCGTGATCGGCAGTCCCATGTCGAGCGTGTCGGAAACACTGAGCTCTTCCCAATGCATCTCGAAGAGATCGGCGATGCGCAAAAGCACGCACTGCCGCTCATAGGGCGAGAATGTCGACCACGGCCCTTCGAACGCCATGCGCGCGGCAGCCACAGCCGCGTCGACATCGGCGGCCGAGCCGCGCGGCACCGTCGCCAGCACCGCGCCGGTCGCCGGATTCAGCGCCTGCATCTCCTGACCGGACTGCGCCGCCACCCACTTGCCGCCAATGAACATCGGCCGGAATTCGCCATGGTAGAGCGTCGCGGCCTTCGCCCTCGGGTCGAAGTTCAGCGTCATCTTTCCTCCTCGCAATTCCGACGCGACTATTACTCCCGGCGCGGCCGAGCTCAAACAAGGAAAGCTAAAAGATGGCTTGCCCTTGGCGTTCACAATAGCGTGGATCTTAGTTGTCAGTCCGCCTCGGGAGCGACTGAGACAACGATCTCGATCCCCTTTTTGCCGTCGCACCCTGCTGGTGGACGAGCAACTGATCGCCGGGCTGTCGGCGCGCGGTGTCTATACCAACCTCATCACCGCTGGCATCGGCATTGCCGAAGGCCGCATCGAGGCCTTTGCCGAAGCCGGGCTCGACCACGTGCAGCTGAGCTTTCAGGGTGTCCGGCCGGCGACCACCGACCTTATCGGCAACCACCGGGGCAGCCATGAAAAGAAGCTGGAGACGGCACGCCGCGCCAGCGCGGCCGGCCTGCCGCTCACAATCAACGCGCCGATCCATCGTCACAACATCGAGGAAGTGCCGGAATTCATCGATATGGCCCTTTCATTGGGCGCGGAGCGGCTCGAGATCGCCAACGTGCAGTATGCCGGCTGGGCGCTGGCCAATCGCAATGTGCTGATGCCCGAACGTGCCGCGGTCGACCGACAGGCGGAGATCGTCACCGCGGCGCAGGAGCGGCTTGCCGGCGTCATCAACATCGATTTCGTCCCGCCGGACTATTTCGCTATCTATCCCAAGCCATGCATGGGCGGCTGGGCGCGCGACGCCTTCATGGTGGCGCCGGACGGCACCGTGCTGCCTTGCCATGCCGCACAGACGATTCCTTCGCTTAGCTTCGAGCGCTTCGGAGAGCGCACACTTGCCGAAATCTGGACCGATTCACCGGCATTCAATGCCTTCCGCGGCGCCGAATGGATGCAGGAGCCGTGCCGAGGCTGCGAGCGGCGCGAGATCGATTGGGGCGGCTGCAGGTGTCAAGCGATGGCGATTGCCGGTGACGCCGCGGCTACGGATCCGGCGTGCATCAAGTCGCCGATCCACGCTCGCATGGCTATGCTCATCGACGAAACGCGGCCCGCCGCGGCAGATACTGCGGCGGACGAAGCCTTCATCTATCGCCGGATAGGCGTTGTGGCCGAGCCCGCCTGACTGTCTGGCAGACCCTTCCTGGCGAGCGACAGCGGAGTCTTCTGCTCACCGCGATCCTTTGCTCAATCCGTCATTTCTGGCGAAAGGCGGAGTGGAACGACACGACCAACGGGCCTAGTACGTAGTCGAGCGCGGTGCGTTCCTCGGTGACGATCATGACCGCTGCCGGCATGCCCGGATAGAGCGCAATCTGTGGAGCCGCCGCCAACTCCCCCGGATCGACCGCCACGTCAGCCAGATAGTAGGGAAACCCGGTCTTGCTGTCGGTAATGCGATCCGCCGAAATGCGGGTGACCCGGCCATGAATTATGGGTATCGAGCGCTGCTTGTAGGATGTGAAACGAACTTCGGCGGCCATATCGGGTCGCAGGTTCGATATGTCCTCGACGCGAATCTGCGCCTGGACGATCAGCGAGTTTTCAGTCGGCACGATGTCGAGGATGGTCTGGCCTGGGGCAACGATGGCGCCGATCGAGAAGACGCTGAGATCCATCACCTGGCCATCATAGGGCGCACGCACTTCGGCCCGATCCATGGCGGCCTGGGCGGCAAACATCTTGGGCACGAGGTCGGCAAGGTTCGATTGCGTATCGATCAGCATGGCCGACAGCTTGGCCCGACGCTCATTGGTCAATTGCGCGATTTGGCTCTCGAGTTCGGCTTTGCTTTGCCGACTGCCGCCGATTGCGCCGAGGTTCTCGTCGATCAGGCCCTGCAGATCCGAGGCGGACCTTTCCAGTTCCAGGATGCGCGGGCGGGTCGTCAATCCGGCCTTGAGCAGCTTTGACAGGCTGGCCTTCTCGTCGACCGTCGATTGCAGCTGGGCCTGGTAGGATTCGACCCGAGACTGCTTGCCCTGGATCTGCTCCTCGAGCTCGGCAATCCGCCGCTCGAGGATCTGTTTGGCGCCGGCCATCGAGGCCCGCTGGCTTTCCAGGTCGGCGATCTGGTTTGCCATCGCATCCCTGAGGTAGTCCTCGTGCTCTTTGAGAATGTCCTTGGGAAAGGCAACGGCCTCGCTGCCGTCCAGTTCGGCCCGAATCCTGGCATCGGTAGCGCGCAACAGTGCATATTGCTGGGCATAGAGATTGAATTCGGACCGGATCCTGGTGTCGTCCAGCTTCAGCATTATGTCGCCCTTCCTGACGACATCGCCATCCTTGACGCGGATTTCCTTCACCGTTCCGCCGTCGAAGTGCTGCACGCTCTTTCGATTGCCTTCCACCTTGACGATGGCGTCGGCAAGTACGGCGCCGTTCAGCGGGGCAAAGGCCGCCCAGCCGCCGAAGATGCCGAAGAAGGCAATGATGATCAGCAGGCCGAGATAGGCTGGCACCCGGATCGAATCCGGGGCCAGCATGCCGGTGTCGCCAGGCAGGCTCCGGTAGGTAAGGGCGTCGCTCATCGCTCTCTCCAAACACGGCTCATTGCGTCGCCACCGCCATTGGAGCCGCGCGCTGGTTGAGCAGCGCCACGATCTCGTTTCTCATGCCGAAAGCCTCGACGGCGCCATCGCGCAACAGAAGGATCTTGTCGACATTCGCCAAGGTGGAGGGCCGGTGCGAGACGATGATCACCGTGCTGCCGCGGCGCTTCAGCTCAATCGCGCAGTCGCTCAGGGCCCGGTCGCCATCGGCGTCGAGATTGGAGCTCGGCTCGTCGAGAATGATCAAGTTCGGCGTTCCGAACACCGCCCGGGCAAGAGCGATCCGTTGCCGGTATCCTCCCGAAAGCACCGCGCCGCCCTCGCCGATCTGGGTCTCGTAGCCCTGCGGCAGTCGAATGATCATCTCGTGCACGCCGGCGAGCCGCGCGGCCTCGATCACCTCCTGGTCGACATTGGTCTTGAAGCGGCCGATGTTGGCGGCAACCGTATCGGAGAAGAGCTCGATATCCTGCGGCAGGTAGCCGATGTGGTCGCCTAGCGCGTCGTGCCCCCATTGCGACAGGTCGGCGCCGTCCAGCCTGATGGTGCCGCGGCTGGGTTGCATGACGCCGGCAAGGTGACGTGCCAAGGTCGACTTGCCGGCGCCGGAAGGGCCGACGATCCCCAGCGTCTCGCCTGCTTCCAGCCGGAACGATACGTCCCGGAGAAGCACCTTCTGCTGGCTGGCAATTGCAAAGCTGACCTGCTCGACCGAAATCTTGCCGCTGGGCTTTGGCAGGTTGAACGATCTTTCGTTCCGCGCGCCCCCGTCGACCAGCTTCTCGACCCTTGCCAGTGCCGCCCGCGCCAGGATCAGGCTGCGCCAAAGGCCGACGATCTGCTCGACTGGCTGTAGCCCCCTGCCGAGCAGGAGACTTGCCGCGAACATGGTGCCGCCGGTAATCTGCCGCTCGATGACCAGATAGGCGCCGAGACCGAGGATCAGCGACTGCATGGTGAGCCGCAGGAAACGGATCAGGCCCGACATCAGGGCGGCACGGTCGCTTGCCTCCGCCTGGCGCCGCAGCGCCAGGTTGCGGTCGCGCCCCCAGCGGCGGATGAGACCGTCGATCATCCCCATGGCGCGGACGACTTCGGCGTTCCTGAGGCTCATCTCGGTAAAGTTATAGTTGGTCGTCGCCAGATCGTTGGCCTGCTTCAGTGGCGAACGCACGAGATACTCGTTGAGCACGGCCATGCCGATCAGAAGCAGCGAGCAGCCGAGTGCGAAGAAGCCGAGCCACGGATGCAGCAGGAAAATGATACCGATGTAGATGGGTGACCATGGCAGGTCGAACAGGGCATGGATGCCGCTGCCGGTGATCACCTGCCTGAACGTGTCGAAATCGCGGATGGGCTGGCTCGGCGAGGAGCCGGGCGATGGGGTTTCGACCGACGCGGCGAGGATCCTTGCCGAGAGCAACCGGTCGAGCCGCGCACTGGCACGCGTCAGGATCCAGGCGCGTACCAGGTCGAGGCCGGCCAGCGAAAGAAAGGCCGCCAGCAACACCAGGGTCAGCATCACCAGCGTGGTTTCGCTGCCGCTGGTGACGACCCGGTCGTAGATCTGCAGCATGTAGAGGGGGGAAGCGAGATAGAGCAGATTGATCGCCAGGCTGAATGCCGCAGCGACCAAGAAATAGCGGCGGCATGCCCGAAGCGCATCCTTCACAATTCGAGACTTGCTGTCCACGTCCAGAACCCCACTCGATACTTGTCAGGCCAGGTAGGCCGCCGCTGAGGGCGGCCCTTTTTGGTTCACACCACGAAGTCGCTTGAAATCGCTCCATCGCCGATGCCGGTCAGTGTGAATTCCGCCGGATTGTACGAAACGACGGTATGGCCCTGACCATCATCGGCAAGCTTGAAGGCATTCGCATCGTAGCTGCCGACCAGATGCAGCGCGGCGCCGTGGGTGCCATCCGAAACGGTCAGCGTTCCGCCGCTGCCATCCTGGTTTGCCTGGTAAACAGCCGTCGTTCCCGCACCGAACAAGATGTCCCCAAGGTCCAGCTTGTCATCATTGGTGATGCCGCCGATCCGTCCGCTGTAATCGAAGGAATCGTCGAGTTGCAGCGTGCCGGCAGCGTCGTGCCCGAAGGTGACGTCCGTCGACGAAGCGCCGCCGAACTCGATCTTCGACAGATTGCCGATCGTGGCGTCGCCGTCGCCGGTAACCTGGCCATGGATTACGATGTCGCCGCCATTGGCCCAGAGCATGCCTGAATTCGCCACGCCGCCGGCGACCGTCAAGCCGCCCGAACCCGTTGCTTCCAGCGTTCCGGAGTTGATGACGACGCTGCCACCGGTATCGACGACTAGCGCGTTCGAGCCGGAGGCGATGATGGTCCCCCTGTTGTCGAGGCCGAGCATCCCACCGCCCAGCTGGCCGGCGCCGGAGATCGTGTTGTCGACATTGACCAGGCTGACATCCGGCCCGGTGCCGGAGATGATGTTGGCAGCGCTGTCGGACATCAGGATCTGCCCGCCACCCTGCAGGGTCACGCCATGCTGGATGACCTGCAGCAGTGTATCGCCGCCGGCCGAGTCGAGCGAGATGAGACCGCTGTTGTCGATAATGCCGCTCAGCGGCAGCAACGCGCCGTCGCCAATCGTCATGGTGCCGGAGTTGTTGACCACCGGTGTCTGGTCGAACACGAAATTGCCTGCCGTCAGCGCGTTCGAGTGCACGCCGTCCAGCGTGATCGACTGTCCGTCGCCGAGCGTTATCACCGCATTGCCATGGGCATCGTCGGCGATATGGGTCTGAAGGTCGGCAAAGTCTGCCAATCCGTTGTAGCCGATGAGATCGATCTGGTCGGCGGCCACATCGAAACTGTGCACCATGTCGACGCCGATCGGTTGCGAGAAGACGAAGAGATCGTTGCCGCTGGAGCCGGTCAGCACGTCGTCGCCGGACCAGGCAAAGATCGGCGAACCCGGAGCGTAGGCCTCGACATTGTCGGCGATCGACGCACTGCCCAAGGTGCCGTCGGCATTGGTCCAGGTCATCTGGACGTCGAGCACGGCGGCGCCGGTAAAACTGGCCGGTGTGGTGACGGTCAGCCCGTGCAGGTCGTTGGTCTGTGTCGTCCAGCTTCCATCGGCATTATGCGTCGCGCCGTCGATGGTCCAGCCCGAAGGCACGTCCTTCACCGTGACGGTGATGAGCGCACCTTCATGCGATGGATCGGTCAGGGCGAGATTGATGGGCTCGCCGGAGGTGCCAGCGGGTTTGAGGGTGCCATTGATAATCTTTATTGCGTTAGTGTCTCCGCTGTTATCTGAAAAAGCGCCGGCGTCTATCGTGAGATTGTAACTCGATCCATTGTTGCCAGTTTTAATTACGCTGAATGTGTACTGATCATGAGCCGCATTGAAGCTTCCAGTCCCAGGTACTAGAGCTCCACCTGCCGTAATGTGTATTGCGTCGGATATGTTTGCGAAATTTGTATGGACGGCCGTACTAAAATTGATGGTAGCAATACTTGGATCGTTGTTGCTGCCTTGATGTCCCTGCACAACCGTGCCGATTAGCGTGCTGCTTGGCTCGTCGGTGCCGAAGACCGTCACCGCCAGGTTGGCGGATGTTGTTCCACCATGCCCGTCCGAGACGGTATAGGTGAAGCTATCCGTAACGGTCTGGCCCGCTGCCAGAGCCTGCACATTGGCTTGAGCATTGGCCAGCGTATAGGTGTAGGCGCCGGTCGCCTTCGTGATCACTACGGTCCCGTAGGTTCCGGTTTTGGTGTACGTGGTGCCGTTGTCGATGCCGCCCGAGAGTGCGGATACAGCTAGAGTATCGCCATCCGGATCGGTGTCAGCATGATCCGAGAACGTTCCCGATGGTGCACCATTATGCGCGAGTGTCTGTAGTACGTTGCCAGTAGCGCTTGTGTTGGTGTCTTCCTTCGCCCAATTGGTGTCGGCGACAGCAACTGGGGCGCTATTGTCGTTGGTGCCGTCGATGTTGATGGTCACCGAGGTGTGGGTGCCGTCGGCGCTGACGACATCGAAAGTGTCGGTGTAGGTGGTGCCGGCGGCGAACTCGTTATGCGCCGAGGAGGCCGTATAGGTCCAGGCGCCGGCGGCATCGATCGAGAACGCGCCGTAGCTGCCGGGCGTGCCGGACTGGGCGACGAAGGTCGCCGGGCTGTCGACGTCGGAGATGGTCAGCGTGCCGGAGCTCGAGATGTCGGTGGCCGAGTTGGTCTCGGTCAGGTGGCGCACGTCGGCCGACAGGATGGCGGCGTCGTTGGTGCCGTCGATGTTGATGGTCACCGAGGTGTGGGTGCCGTCGGCGCTGACGACATCGAAAGTGTCGGTGTAGGTGGTGCCGGCGGCGAACTCGTTATGCGCCGAGGAGGCCGTATAGGTCCAGGCGCCGGCGGCATCGATCGAGAACGCGCCGTAGCTGCCGGGCGTGCCGGACTGGGCGACGAAGGTCGCCGGGCTGTCGACGTCGGAGATGGTCAGCGTGCCGGAGCTCGAGATGTCGGTGGCCGAGTTGGTCTCGGTCAGGTGGCGCACGTCGGCCGACAGGATGGCGGCGTCGTTGGTGCCGTCGATGTTGATGGTCACCGAGGTGTGGGTGCCGTCGGCGCTGACGACATCGAAAGTGTCGGTGTAGGTGGTGCCGGCGGCGAACTCGTTATGCGCCGAGGAGGCCGTATAGGTCCAGGCGCCGGCGGCATCGATCGAGAACGCGCCGTAGCTGCCGGGCGTGCCGGACTGGGCGACGAAGGTCGCCGGGCTGTCGACGTCGGAGATGGTCAGCGTGCCGGAGCTCGAGATGTCGGTGGCCGAGTTGGTCTCGGTCAGGTGGCGCACGTCGGCCGACAGGATGGCGGCGTCGTTGGTGCCATGGATGTTGATGGTCACCGAGGTGTGGGTGCCGTCGGCGCTGACGACATCGAAAGTGTCGGTGTAGGTGGTGCCGGCGGCGAACTCGTTATGCGCCGAGGAGGCCGTATAGGTCCAGGCGCCGGCGGCATCGATCGAGAACGCGCCGTAGCTGCCGGGCGTGCCGGACTGGGCGACGAAGGTCGCCGGGCTGTCGACGTCGGAGATGGTCAGCGTGCCGGAGCTCGAGATGTCGGTGGCCGAGTTGGTCTCGGTCAGGTGGCGCACGTCGGCCGACAGGATGGCGGCGTCGTTGGTGCCATGGATGGTGACGGTCACCACCTGGGCGGTGCCGTCCTGTGTGTGGACGGTGAAGGTCTCAGTGAGATTCTGGCCGACGTTGAGGCCCTGCACTGCCGCATTGTTGTTGTTGAGCGTGAAGGTCCAGACACCACCCGCGGTCATCTGGTAGGTCCCGTAGCCATGATCACTCGCGGCTCCGGCCGCGACCGCCTGGAACGTATTGGGCGTGTTGTCGACGTCGGTGTCTGTCAGCGTGCCGCTCACCGTCGGCGTTCCGACGATGGCGTTGGCGACGCCGCCGGCCTCGATAACTGAGCCCGTTGAGACGCCGGAAATCACAGCCGCGTCATTCGTGCCTTGGATGTTGACCGACACGCTGGCCCAGCTCAGCGTTCCGTTGCCGAGCTTGATCGCATAGGTGAAGGTCTCGTTGAAATGGTCGTTCGGACCCATGGCCTGCAGGCTGGAGAAGCCATGCGCCGCCAGATATCCGGTAAGGTCCATCTCGACCTTGCCGCTGTTGATGCGAATCGAAACGCCCTCGCCGATGGTCTCCCAGGTTGAAATGCCGAGCGTCTGGTAGTCCTGATGCGTGAGGTCAATGGGCGCGTATTGCTTCGTGGCCGTCGACCCGGAAATCCCGTCGTCTACTGAAAAGAGGGATTTTGCGTTTCCACCCTGATCGTTCGCCATCACATCGAGAACTATGACGGTTTGCGAACCTGACGCGAGGACGACCGTATCCTCTGTGAGATTGTAAGCGTCATCCTGCGCCTGCGGCGTGTTTGAAAAAGACGCTGTTGTTCCACCTGCATCGGCGATCTTAGTAGCCATTTTCAACCCCCTAGTTATTAAAGAACAGATGTCCAAGCATCTGCTTCATTTGACCGTACTGAACGACCGGCTGCTTCCAGCCGAAGAAAAGCCGCGCGAATCCGGGCAGGTATGAATTGTCGCCGTCATCCAGGCACACTGCGTCGCTTGGAACAGCCGCCTCAAGCTGGCCGTTCACGGACGGATATTGACCCGATGCTGGTGGACGCGACGGTCGTCGCGCTACGTTCCCCTACCCAAACTTCATCGTCAAACTCGCGGTTATCGACCACGAACTTTAGATGCCCCTTATATTAGGAGATTATTAACTCTTATAGAGAGGAAGCGTCAACGCCCAACTTGGCCGAACAGTTAATAGTCGAGCATAAGGGGGCCACAGCAACTAGAATCGAGTTGTGAGATCGAACGGGCGCACGCCTGATATGAGCTAGGCGGCAGACGTGCGGCTCAGCGTGACGAGAGCCCCGCCAGCGCACCACCATACCAACGCCGCACCGCTGCGTATTCCTCGTGCAGCACGCCAACCCGGCAGCCAGTCAGTTCGCTTGGACGGTCGGGGGATTCAACTGAGATCACTTCACGTACCGGACAGCCCGTCTTGCGGCACCGAGAGCCGACGCATGGTTCTGTCAAGAAAGCTAAGCTTTTGATCTTAAAGGTAAATAGCCGCAAGAAATATCTTTTGTGTTCACCTGCTATGGAGATCAATCGGTCGATTTTTGCACACGTCCAAGCCGCTTCGAAAAGTACCGTCACCGCCCCGACGATCCGTATGGTTCCGCGACAACCAGGCAATCGAGCTAGCTCCCCGTACCTTCCTTCGCGCCGGAAGCGGTCTTGAATGTGAGGGTACGTTTGTGGGTACCTTTTCGACCATCATCGCCCGCGCGATGATGGCTATGACGCGACAGCGGCCGTGAGCATTCCGACAACTCCAAATGCCTCGCATTGATGGGCTTCCGGCCAGGTTTCGCAATGTGGATAGCCGCCCAAGCGAAGTTTGCTCCCGATCAATGAACGCGATTCGTTCTGTTGATAGGCTTCCTCGATGGGGCGGCCATTGGGATGGCAATGGCAGGCAAGAGATCTGTCCTTCTGCTCCTTTCGACGAATTGACTAAGTGCCGATCGAACCGCAGACCGGATCAGACCGGGAGGAAATTCATCAGGGTTGGAGGATAAGTATGGGAGAAGATCTATCCGGTCATCATGCCGACCGCATCCAGGCGGCGATTGCGTCGGACGCGGCGGCGAAGTCCGCCCTGGTTGCCTCCTGGCGACGGTCTTCCAATTTGCATCGGCTCGAACCAGCCGATTGCAGCCCTCCACATTATCTGACGGAGGCCGAACTGGCGCAGGCCCGGCAACGGATCGAACCTCTCCTTCGTGCTGCCCAAGCCAGTCTCGACCGTCTCTATCTCGCGGTAGGCGGCGTCGGATGCTGTGTCCTGCTCGCCGATCGCGACGGCGTGCCGGTCGAACGGCGCGGCGCGCCTGTCGATGATGAGACGTTTCATTCCTGGGGTTTGTGGACTGGCTCCGTCTGGAATGAGGAAAGCCAGGGCACCAATGGGATCGGCACCTGCCTGGTCGAACGCCGGGCGTTGACGATCCACCGTGACCAGCATTTCCACACGCGCAACACCCTGCTCAGCTGCACCACAGCCCCGATCCACGACCATGAGGGAAACCTCGTGGCCGCGCTTGACGTGTCCTCCTGCCGGGCCGACCTGACCGAAGCCTTCGTCAATCTCATCTCGATGGCTGTCGTCGACGCGGCGCGCCGGATCGAAAGCGAAAACTTCAAGATGGCATTCCCGAAGGCACGAATTCTGCTTGCGCCGGTGACCGACAAGGGTTCGGGCGCGCTGATCGCCATCGACGCGGACGATCTCGTGGTCGGCGCTACCCGTTCGGCCCGCCTGGCGCTTGGCATTACACAGCAGTGTCTCGACAAACCAATGCCCGCCGCCGATCTGCTCGGCTGGGCTGAGATTGGCCCTAAGGTTCTTGCTGAGGCAGAGCGCGGGGCCCTCCAGCGTGCGCTCGCGCGGGCTGACGGAAATGTCTCGGCCGCGGCGCAGGCGCTTGGCATCAGCCGCGCGACGCTTCACCGCAAACTCAACCGCCTGGATGTCCATCGGCCTCACTGAAACGCCGAGATCCCGTGACTGTCGCAATTCTGCGACACATCTTGCCCAACCGCGGCAACCGATACGGTGACAACCGGAGGCGGAAATCGCAAGCCTCTCCCGAAGCGTTCGCATCCCGCGACGCCAGCTTTGGGAGGAAGACACATGAACAAGGTTGAATTCTCACGCCCGGTCAAAGCGCCCTTCGACAAGCGCTACGGCAATTTCATCGGTGGCAAATGGGCCGAGCCCCGCTCCGGCCGCTACTTCGAAAACTACTCGCCGGTGAATGGCCAACTGCTGTGCGAAGTAGCGCGCTCGGACGGCCAGGACATCGAGGCGGCCCTGGACGCCGCGCATGCCGCCAAGGATGCCTGGGCGCGCACCAGCGTGGCCGAGCGCTCCCTCATCCTCAACCGCATCGCCGATCGAATGGAGGAAAACCTCGATCTCCTCGCATGCGCCGAGACCTGGGACAACGGCAAGCCGATCCGCGAAACGACCGCGGCCGACCTGCCTTTGGCCATCGACCATTTCCGCTATTTCGCCGGCGCGGTGCGTGGCCAGGAAGGCAGCCTCTCCCAGATCGACGACGACACCGTCGCCTATCATTTCCATGAGCCGCTCGGCGTGGTCGGCCAGATCATCCCGTGGAACTTCCCGTTGCTGATGGCATGCTGGAAACTTGCTCCCGCGCTTGCCGCCGGCAATTGCGTCGTCCTGAAACCTGCCGAGCAGACCCCGGCTGCCATCCTGCTCTGGGCCGATCTTGTCGGCGACCTGCTGCCGCCGGGCGTGCTCAACATCGTCAACGGCTTTGGCCTCGAGGCCGGCAAGCCGCTGGCTTCGTCGCCGCGCATTGCCAAGATCGCCTTTACCGGCGAGACGACGACGGGCCGGCTGATCATGCAGTATGCCAGCCAGAACCTGATCCCGGTGACGCTCGAGCTCGGCGGCAAGTCACCCAACATTTTCTTCAAGGATGTCGTCGCCGAGGACGACGATTTCTTCGACAAGGCGATCGAAGGCTTCGTCATGTTCGCGCTGAACCAGGGCGAGGTGTGCACCTGTCCGAGCCGCGCGCTCATCCAGGAATCGATCTACGACCGGTTCATGGAACGCGCCCTCAAGCGCGTCGAGGCAATCGTGCAGGGCGATCCGCTCGATCCGGCAACGATGATCGGGGCCCAGGCTTCGTCCGAGCAGATGGAAAAGATCCTGTCCTATATCGATATCGGCCGCCAGGAAGGAGCCGAGTTGCTGACCGGTGGGGCGCGCAATCTTCTGCCCGGCGACCTGGCCGGCGGCTACTACGTGCAACCCACGGTGTTCAAGGGCCACAACAAGATGCGCATCTTCCAGGAGGAGATTTTTGGGCCGGTGGTTTCGGTCACGACCTTCAAGGATGACGACGAAGCCCTGGCGATTGCCAACGATACGCTCTACGGCCTCGGTGCCGGCGTCTGGACACGCGATGCCAACCGCGCCTATCGCTTCGGCCGCGCGATCCAGGCTGGCCGCGTCTGGACCAACTGCTACCATGCCTATCCCGCGCATGCGGCCTTCGGCGGCTACAAGCAGTCCGGCATCGGTCGAGAGACCCACAAGATGATGCTCGACCACTACCAGCAGACGAAGAACATGCTGGTCAGCTACAGCCCGAAGAAGCTCGGCTTCTTCTGATCGCCTCTTTGGCTCAAAGGCGCGGCTCCGCAGGGGCCGCGCCCCAGGCTGGAAATCGAAAACCCATGCATGCCAAGGTCACGGCAACGCCGGCAGCGCTTGAACTGATCGCGGAGATCGTCGCCGAGCACGGTCCGGTGCTGTTCCATCAATCCGGCGGCTGCTGCGACGGCTCTTCGCCTATGTGCTATCCGCTGGACGGATTCATCGTCGGCGACCACGATGTCCTGCTCGGCCATATCGGTGACGCGCCGTTCTACATCGGCGCCTCGCAATTCGAGGCCTGGAAGCATACCGATCTCATTATCGATGTGGTGCCAGGCCGCGGCGGCATGTTCTCGCTGGACAACGGAAGGGAGAAGCGTTTCCTGACGCGGTCGACGATCTGCGCTGTTCAGACCGGGATATAGGCATTTCACATGACTTGCCGGCCCGGGAGCATTCCTGACGCAGCCGATGTTCAGACCGCCACGGAATGCCTCGCCTTGCCGGTTTCGAGATATTTGTCGAACTTCGCCGCGACGCTTCTGACAAAGGGGCGGCTTTCGACCGGCACGACGAAGTGATCACCGTGAAGTTCAAGCAACCGGGCAGGATCAAGAAGGGCGGTGGAACTCGCTTTGCCGAGAAGCCTTTGGCCAGCCTCGCCAAAGCGCTCAACCAGGTCGATCGCTGAAAAGCCGGAATCGCACATCAGCCGCTCGATGATCCAACCGCGAGCGCGGTCGTCGTCGGAAAAAGCAATTCCGCGAACCGAAGCCAACCCACCGTCATCCACCATGCGGCCATACTCGGCGGTCGAAGGCATGTTCTGTACATAGCCTTGCCGGAATTGGCTGATGGATGACGGGCCGAGGCCGATCAAGGTTTCGCAACGATCCTCGGTGTAGCCCTGAAAGTTGCGACGCAACATCCCCGCATGCGCGGCAAGCGCCAGCGCATCGCCCGGTTTGGCGAAATGGTCGAGCCCGATTGCTTCGTATCCCTGGTCGAGTATGGCGCGAGCTGCCAATTGCGATTGGGCAAACCGCTCCTCCGGGCCTGGCAACCAGGCCTCGTCGATCATTGTCTGATGTTTCTTGAACCATGGCACATGGGCATAGCCAAAAAGGGCGATCCGGTCGGGCTCGAGCGTCAGCGCCTGCATGACAGTGGACAAGACGCTCTCCCCGGTCTGGTGCGGCAAGCCGTAGAGCAGGTCCAGGTTGACCGACTCGACGCCGCGTGACCGAACGCCGTCGACGACTGTCTTGGTCTGCAAGAAGGTCTGTTCGCGATTGATGGCCTTCTGCACCTTCGGATCGAAATCCTGGACCCCGAGGCTGGCTCTCGTCATGCCGATTTCGGCAAGCGCGTCGAGGCGGGCTTCGTCCATATCGTTGGGTTCGATTTCGACGCTGATCTTGGCGCCGGGAAGAAATGAGAAGCTATTGCGCAGAACGGCTCCCAGCGCCACCATGTCCTGTGGTTTGAGCATCGTCGGTGAGCCGCCACCGAAATGGACGGCACGTACCCGGCCCTTGCCTTCGGCGAGACTTGAGACGGTGGCGATCTCCGCATGCAGCGATCTCAGATATTTTGTGACCGGTTCGTAGTGGCGTGTCTGCTTGGTGTGGCACGCACAGAACCAGCAAAGCTTGTCGCAATAGGGGATGTGCAGATAGAGCGAGATCTCGTCGCCCTCGTTGAGCGCCTGCAGCCAGCCACGACAGACGGCGGCATCGACGCCCGGATGAAAATGCGGCGCCGTCGGGTAACTCGTATAACGCGGCACGTTCTCGCCAAGCCTGGCAACTAATTCTGGCCGCATGTCGCTATCAACTCCGGAATGTTTCGCGCGATACTGCTCGCGAGGGGCGGTAGCCGCCTTGATTTCGGTCAATGCCCATTGGCTGCGGACAAACTGCCGCAAGGCTTTTTCTTGGGTCGATGCTATATCCTGACGGAACCTTTGGGTTCGCGGACGACCACGATGACAGTGCGTCAGGATGTACATAGCGCCGGCATTCCCGTGCTTTGCCAGTCATGCGAAGCGCGGCATCATGGCGTTTGTGGCGCGCTCGATCCGGACCAGCTGGTGAGCCTCGCCAAGACCTCATCGAAGCATACCGTCGAAGCGGGCGTGGAATTGATCGGTGACGCCGAGGCCGTCGACAGCTACGCGAATGTGCTTTCCGGCGTGGTCAAGCTGATGAAAAGCCTTTCGGACGGGCGCCAGCAGATTGTCGGGCTTCAATTTGCTCCCGATTTTCTGGGTAGGCCCTTCAAGGTGGAAAGCGCGATCAACGCCGAAGCCGCAACCGCAGTCTCCCTGTGCTCGTTCCCAAAGGCGGCCATCGAACGGATGATGAAGGAATCGCCGGGACTGCAGCATCGTCTCTTCAAGCAGACGCTGAACGAACTCGATGATGCCCGCGACTGGATGGTGACGCTGGGCCGCAAGAGTGCTTCGGAAAAGGTGGCGAGCTTCCTACTCATGATCGCCAGGAACATCGACCCCACGCTTGATCCGGCCGCCCAGTCGACAAGTTTCGATCTGCCTTTGACCCGCGCCGACATCGCCGATTTCCTCGGTCTGACGATCGAGACTGTCAGCCGTCAGCTGACCCGGCTGCGATCAGATGGCGTGATCCGCATCGAGAACAATCGGCATGTCATCGTCGATAGCTTGAATCGACTGCAGCGCCGCTCCGGCGCCTAGGCTCAATCGACAAACCCAATCATCGGCAGGACATGCTCGCGCTCGAAGGCGATATGCCGGCGCAGGCTTTCAAAGAACCCGCGCAGCATGAACCCAACCGCCTCGGCATTGTCGATCGTCTTGCCGTGGCCGATCGCCAGCAACATCTCGGTCAACTCACCGGCAAAGCATTCGTCCTCGATATGCTCGGCGCTCAATCGCCTTGCTGAATCAAGATTGGCATCACTGCCGGCCAACGCCGTCTCGTATGCGGGGAATATGACCGTCTCTTCGTATCGATGACTGTCGCGCAACAGCGGAACGATTGCGTTCGCTACCGCCAAGCATGCCAAAGTGTCGACCTTGGGCAGCGTGTCCGCGATCCTTTCCAAGGCGTCGCAGAGCTGCAGTTTTTCCAAGTGTACACGTTTCATCACCGCAGCAGACCCCGCCGGCATCGAATTTTTGCCGCCTGCATGCAGTGGAAACGGTCCCCCTCCTGTCTGCGAGTTCAACGGCAATCTCCTGATCGTTCGCAGGATCAAGCCTGCCCAATCCAAATGCATATGACTTTGACATGGATCAAGGCGGGGACGTGCCGGCTGCGGAATTGGTGTTGCCGCGGATTGACGTCCGCGCAGGGAATTCGAGGTCGGGGAAATGTCATGAAGTTCGGCACACAAATCTTCGCGTTGAGCCTTTTTACATTCGCGGCCTTGGTGGCCGCCGGCTTCGGCGTGGACGAGCCGTTCCGGCAGCACATGTGGGTGCTGTTCTTCATGCTGCTCGGTTTTGTCGCCATCCTCATTCGCAACTCGAGCTTCGAAGTCGCCGCTCCGATCGATCCATCCGCTTACATGGACGGTCCAATCCGCTACGGCGCCATCGCCACGATGTTCTGGGGTGTCGTCGGCATGCTGGTCGGCGTGGTCATCGCGCTGCAGCTGGCCTACCCCGATCTCAATATTCAGCCTTGGTTCAATTTCGGCCGTTTGCGGCCGCTGCACACGTCCGGTGTCGTCTTCGCCTTCGGCGGCAACGCGCTGCTGTGCACGTCATTGTACGTCGTGCAACGTACCTGCCGCGCCCGCCTGTTCGGCGGCGATCTCGCCTGGTTCGTCTTCTGGGGCTACCAGCTTTTCATCGTAATGGCCGCGACAGGCTACCTGCTCGGCATCACCGAGAGCCGCGAATACGCCGAACCCGAATGGTACGTGGACATCTGGCTGACCATCGTCTGGGTCGCTTACCTCATCCTGTTCCTTGGCACGATCCTGAAGCGCAAGGAACCGCACATCTACGTCGCCAACTGGTTCTACCTGTCCTTCATCGTCACCATCGCGATGCTGCATGTGGTCAACAACCTTTCGATGCCGGCCTCTTTCCTCGGTTCCAAGAGTTACTCCGCCTTTTCCGGCGTCCAGGACGCGCTGACGCAATGGTGGTACGGCCACAACGCGGTCGGCTTCTTCCTCACGGCCGGCTTCCTCGGCATGATGTATTATTTCGTGCCCAAGCAGGCGAACCGTCCAGTCTATTCCTACCGGCTTTCGATCATCCATTTCTGGGCGATCATCTTTCTCTACATCTGGGCTGGGCCGCATCACCTGCACTATACCGCCCTGCCCGACTGGGCGCAGACGCTCGGCATGGTGTTCTCGATCATGCTGTGGATGCCGTCCTGGGGCGGCATGATCAATGGCCTGATGACGCTGTCCGGCGCCTGGGACAAGCTGCGCACCGACCCGATCATCCGCATGATGGTGATGGCCATCGCCTTCTACGGCATGTCGACCTTCGAAGGCCCGATGATGTCGATCAAGGCGGTCAACTCGCTATCGCATTATACCGACTGGACCATTGGTCACGTGCACTCCGGTGCACTCGGCTGGGTCGGCATGATCTCGTTCGGCGCGATCTACTACATGGTGCCGAAGCTCTGGAACCGTAACCGGCTCTATTCGCTGCGGCTGGTTACCTGGCACTTCTGGCTGGCGACCCTGGGGATCGTCGTCTACGCCGCGGTCATGTGGGTGTCCGGCATCATGCAGGGCCTGATGTGGCGCGAATACGACGAGCAGGGCTTCCTGGTCTACTCCTTCGCCGAGACCGTCGCTGCCATGCACCCCTACTACGTCATGCGCGCCATGGGCGGCGCCATGTATCTCTCGGGTGCCCTGATCATGGCCTGGAACATCACCATGACCATCCTCGGCCACCAGCGTGAGGAGCAACCGATGCCGGGCTCCGTTCCCGCCCTTCAGCCTGCCGAATAAGGAGCCAGAACATGGGCTTGATCGATAGACATGCATTAATCGAGAAGAACGCCACGCTGCTTCTCGTAGGCTCCCTTCTTGTGGTGACCGTCGGCGGCATCGTCGAGATCGCACCCCTCTTCTACCTCGATAACACGATCGAGAAAGTCGAAGGCATGCGGCCCTACTCGCCGCTCGAGCTTGCCGGACGCAACATCTATGTGCGCGAGGGCTGCTACCTCTGCCACAGCCAGATGATCAGGCCGTTCCGCGACGAGGTCGAGCGCTACGGCCATTACAGCCTGGCCGCCGAGTCGATGTACGATCATCCCTTTCAATGGGGATCGAAGCGGACGGGGCCGGATCTCGCCCGGGTCGGCGACCGATATTCGAATGCATGGCATGTCGCGCATCTCTCCGATCCGCGTTCCGTTGTGCCGGAATCCATCATGCCCAGCTACGCGTTCCTGAAGGACGCGCCGATCGACGTGAAGGACTTCTCGACGCACCTTGTCGCCAACCGGCGGGTCGGCGTCCCCTATGACAATGATATGGTCGCGCACGCCAATGCCGATCTGATGGCGCAGGCTGATCCCAACGCCGACACATCAGGTCTTGAGGCCCGTTATCCCAAAGCCAAGATCGGCGACTTCGACGGCAACCCGCAACAGGTCACCGAAATGGATGCCCTCGTCGCCTATCTGCAGATGCTGGGCACGCTGGTCGATTTCAAGAACTACGACGAAGCCGCCGGCTACCGCTGAGGAGTTTTCCATGAATTACAATTTTATGCGGGAGTTTGCCGACAGCTGGGGTCTTGTCGCCATGGCGCTTTTCTTTGCGGGGGCAATTGTCTTCGCGCTGCGCCCCGGCAGCCGCAAGCTTGCGGACGAAGCAGCCCGGATTCCCCTCGAGGACGAGTGATCATGAGCGACGAACACATCGACGAAATCTCCGGCGTCTCAACCACGGGTCACGAATGGGACGGCATCCGGGAGCTGAACAACCCACTTCCGCGCTGGTGGGTCATCACGTTCTACGTCACCATCGTCTGGGCGATCGGCTACACCATCGCCTATCCGGCATGGCCGCTGCTGCACTCGGCGACAACGGGTGTTCTCGGCTATTCGAGCCGCAACGACGTCAAGAACGAGTTGGCGGCGGCGGAAGCAGCGAAGGGCAAATACGTCGCGGCGGTGGAGTCGAAAAGCGTCTCCGAAATCGCCGCGGACGATGCCTTGCGGGAATTCGCGGTCGCGGCCGGCGGCGCCGCATTCAAGGTCAACTGCACGCAGTGCCACGGCTCCGGCGCCCAGGGTTCCAAGGGCTTTCCCAACCTCAACGACGACGACTGGCTGTGGGGCGGCAAGGCCGAGCAGATCCAGCAGACGATCACGCACGGCATCCGCTTCGCTTCAGATCCGGACACGCGTCTGTCGGAAATGCCGGCCTTCGGGGACATCATCACCGCCGACCAGATCGCTCAGGTCAGCGCCTACGTTGCCAGCCTGTCCGGCAAGGTCCGCGATGCAACTCCTATTCAACCCGGCGCCAGGGTCTTCGCCGAAAACTGCGTCGCCTGTCACGGCGACAATGCAAAAGGCAACAGGGAACTCGGCGCACCCGACCTGACCGACGCGATCTGGCTTTACGGGTCGGGCGAGACGGCAATCGCCGACCAGGTTCGCGCACCGAAGCAGGGCGTGATGCCTGCATGGGGCGCGCGTCTCGGCGAGACCAAGGTCAAGGAGTTGGCGGTCTACATCCATTCGCTCGGCGGTGGGGAATAGGTCGGGGGCCCTATTTCCTGCCCTTCACCGCCTGAGCGACGAGGCCCGGCCAGTCCGGGCCTCGATCTTTTCGGCATTCGCCGATTGACCTGCATCAACGCGGGTCGGTCCAGGCGGCGGCAATGTTGCCCAGCGCGCTCAAAATCACGGTCTGCGTGCAAGTGGAGATAGTCGTGCTGGACAAGACGCAGGTAGAACGGCTGGAAGCCGAGGCGGTCAATTCCGCCAAGACACGTCAGCCCCTCTACGCTGCGCGCAAGAAAATCTTCCCAAAGCGCGCCTCGGGCAACTTTCGCCGCTTCAAATGGCTGGTGATGGCGATCACGCTTGGCATCTACTACCTGACGCCGTGGCTGCGTTGGGATCGCGGTCCATTTGCCCCGGACCAGGCCGTGCTGCTCGATCTTGCCAATCGGCGCTTCTACTTCTTCTTCATCGAGATATGGCCCCAGGAATTCTTCTACGTGGCCGGCCTCCTGGTCATGGCCGGCGTTGGACTTTTCCTGATCACCTCGACTGTCGGCCGTGCGTGGTGCGGCTATGCATGTCCGCAGACCGTATGGGTCGATCTGTTCCTTGTCGTCGAACGTGCGGTCGAGGGGGACCGCAACGCCCGCATGAAACTTGACGCTGGCCCCTGGACCGCCCGCAAGTTGATGCTGCGCCTATCGAAGCACGCCGTCTGGTTGGTCATCGGCGCGGCGACCGGCGGCGCCTGGATTTTCTATTTCGCTGATGCACCGACACTTGTGGGCGAGCTTTTCACCGGTACCGCCGCGCCTGTCGCCTACATCACCATCGCCGTGTTGACGGCGACCACCTACACGTTCGGCGGCCTGATGCGCGAACAGGTCTGCACCTATATGTGCCCATGGCCGCGCATCCAGGCAGCCATGCTCGACGAGAATTCGCTCACCGTCACCTACAATGACTGGCGCGGCGAACCGCGCTCGCGTCACGCCAAGAAGGTGCAAGCGACAGGGCAGTCCGTCGGCGACTGCGTCGACTGCAATGCCTGCGTCGCGGTCTGCCCGATGGGGATCGACATTCGCGACGGCCAGCAGCTCGAATGCATCACCTGCGCGCTGTGTATCGACGCCTGCGACGGCGTCATGGACAAGCTCGGCAAGGAGCGCGGGCTGATCTCCTACGCGACGCTCTCCGATTACAACGCCAATATGATGCTGGCGACCGCAGGCGGCTCCAGTTCAATCAATCCGTCGCTGGTCAGGACTGGCGTCGGCACCTTCTCCGATCAGGTGGCGCATTTTCACATTCGCAAGATCTTCCGGCCGCGCACCTACGTCTACATGGGCCTGTGGTCGCTGATCGGGCTGGGCCTGCTCTATTCGCTGCTGACGCGCGATCGGCTCGAGCTGAACGTGCTGCATGACCGCAATCCGCAATTCGTCACGCTATCCGATGGCTCCATCCGCAACGGCTATACCGTCAAGCTGCTCAACATGATCCCTGAGCCAAGGACAATCGTCGTCACCATGCAGGGCCTGGAGGGTGCCGATATGGCCGTCGTCGGCGACGACATCCCGGCCGGCCGGTCTTTCGCCATCCCGGTCGAGCCCGACCGCCTGAAAACGTTGAAGGTCTTCGTTCGCCAGCCGGCGGACCAGATCCACGCACCGGCACAGACCTTCAAGTTCCGTGTCGAAGATGGAGCGAGCTTCGAGTCGAACGAGTACACCGCCACATTCAACGCGCCAGAGGCCGCCAAATGACCGCCAATGCCCAAAAGCCTCGCGAATTCACAGGCAGGCACATGCTGGCCATCATTCTCACCTTTTTCGGGGTGGTCATCGCGGTCAACCTGACCATGGCCACGCTCGCCAATACGAGTTGGACCGGCCTCGTCGTCGAGAACACCTATGTGGCCAGCCAGCAATTCAACAAGGAGGCCGAGGCCGGCCGCGCCCAAGCAGCGCTCGGTTGGACCGGCAAGCTGACCATCGCATGGGGCGAAGTCCGGTACAGCCTCTCCGACGCAGCCGGCAAGCCGGTTCCTCTACACGGTGTCAAGGTGCTGTTTCGTCATCCCGCCTACGAGAAAGAGGACGAATCCGTCACGCTCGCCCTCGCCTCAGGCCAGGAATTCGCAGCGCAGCATATGCCGAAGGACGGCGTCTGGATCGTCGAAGTCGACGCCGATGCCGGCCTGGCGCGACCCTATCGCGACGTCCGCAGGATCATGATTTCTCATGGAGCGCTGCAGTGAGCTGTTGTGCACCGGGCGCTGAAATGGCGCTGGATCTGAACGGCTCCACGTCGGTCCTGCCATCCAGCCAGGAGATCAGGTTAGCGAGCCGATCGCTTGGCGACAGTCTTCGGCAGACCGACCTTTCAGTGCCGGCGGTTCATTGCGCCGCCTGCATCCAGGCGATCGAGGCGGCACTTGGAAAGCTCGATCACGTCGAAAGCGCGCGCGTCAACCTGTCGACGAAACGGGTCGCGGTCCGGTGGCGTGGAGACGAGGTGCCACCCTTCGTCACCGCGCTCGGCAGGCTGGGCTACGAGGCGCATCTGTTCGCACCCGAGATCGACGACAAGGACAAGACGCTTGCCGAACTGATCCGCGCCGTCGCTGTTGCCGGCTTTGCGGCGGGCAACATCATGCTGCTTTCGGTCTCTGTCTGGTCCGGCGCCGAAGGTGCTACCCGCGACCTGTTTCACTGGGTCTCGGCGCTGATCGCCATTCCAGCCCTCGCCTTCGCCGGCGGCATCTTCTTCCGTTCGGCCTGGAATGCTTTGCGTCATGGCCGCATGAATATGGACGTGCCCATCGCGGTCGGTGTTTCGCTCGCCTACGCCATGAGCCTTTATGAGACGATCAATCATGGCGACCACGCCTATTTCGACGCGTCGGTATCGCTGCTGTTCTTCCTTTTGATCGGACGCACGCTGGATCATGTGATGCGGGAGCGTGCCCGGACTGCCGTGAAAGGCCTGTCTCAGCTGGCGGCGCGTGGCGCCATGGTGCTGCGCGGCGATGGCGCGCGCGACTATCTGCCGGTCGGCGAGATCGAACCAGGCATGCGGTTGTTGATCGCGGCCGGTGAGAGGATCCCCGTCGACGGCAAGATCATCCAGGGAACGTCGGATCTCGACTGCTCGCTGGCCTCAGGCGAAAGCACGCCGAAAAACGTGGCGCCGGGCGAAGCGGTACAGGCCGGCGTGCTCAATCTTACCGGCCCGCTGACGATTGAGGCGGCAGCCGCCGCAAGGGATTCGTTCCTGGCGGAAATGGTCAGGTTGATGGAGGCCGCCGAGGGCGGCCGCGCGCAATATCGCCGTATCGCCGACCGCGTTTCAGCGCTTTATGCCCCGGTGGTCCATCTGACGGCGTTTGTGACATTCCTGGGCTGGATAGCGGCGACCGGCGACTGGCATCGGGCGATGACGATCGCCATCGCCGTCCTCATCATCACATGCCCGTGCGCGCTTGGCCTCGCGGTGCCGATCGTGCAGGTGGTCGCCGCAAGGCGCCTGTTCGAGAACGGCATCATGGTCAAGGATGGCTCCGCCATGGAACGCCTGGCAAGTGTGGACATTGCGGTCTTCGACAAGACCGGAACGCTGACGCTTGGCCAGCCCCGGCTCGTCAACGCGCCGTCGATCGATCCGGCCATGCTGACAGTCGCAGCCGACCTGGCGGCGCACTCGCGTCATCCGTTTTCAAAGGCCATAGCCGGCTTTGCCATTCCTGGCGGGCAGCTCAAATTCGATGCCGTCACCGAGCATCCGGGATTTGGAATCGAGGCCACTGACGCGGCAAGTACCTGGCGACTGGGCCGACGCGGATGGGCTGGCTGGAAGGCTCGAACCGGCGGTGAAGGCAAACACGGCTACGGCGGAACGGTGCTGACGAGAAACGGGATGATTGCCGCATGCTTCGTTTTCGAGGATGCATTGCGCGCCGACGCCAGAGCGGCCATCGATCAATTGAGCGACGCCGGGGTTCCCGTGGAGATGCTGTCGGGCGATACCGCGGCAGCCTGTGCCGAGGTTGCGAAGTCACTCGGAATCGACGACTTCGTTCCGTGCCTGCTGCCATCCGGCAAGCTCGAGCGCATCGAAACCCTCGCGAAAGTTGGGCACAGGGTTCTGATGGTTGGCGACGGCCTCAACGACACGCCGGCACTGAGCGCAGCGCATGTCTCGATCGCACCGGCAACCGCAGCCGATGTTGGCCGCAACGCCGCGGACTTCGTCTTCCTGCGTGAAAGCCTCGTGGCGGTGCCGCTCGCGCTGGACGTCTCGCGCAAGGCAGGAAGCCTGATCCGGCAGAACATCGCAATCGCAATCGTCTACAATACGGTGGCAGTACCGATCGCCATACTTGGACACGTCACGCCCTTGATAGCGGCAATTGCCATGTCCGCTTCATCACTGCTCGTCATCGGAAATGCGTTGCGACTGCGAACCTCCGAGCCCATTTCACAGGCCAAAAATGTTCGCCGTGACAGGCTGTCCGACTTCAACGAACTGGCCCGGTCGTCATGACCACCCTCACCTATCTCATACCCGTCGCTCTCTTTCTTGGCGCGCTTGGCTTGGGCGGCTTCCTGTGGGCGTTGAAAAGTGGCCAGTATGAAGATCTCGACGGTGCAGCCGAGCGAATTCTCATCGATCCAGAAGAGAAAAAGCGTCCACTGATCTAAAGATAATCGATGGTGACAGCTCTCCTTTGGAAGAAGACCGAGACACCAACCTCTCCACCTCAATCGTGACGCGCGAGATCGTTGTATTCCAGGCTGTTGTTTCTCCGACTAATGCCCATCAATTTGCGCCAGCGCAAAGAAACCCTGCGTCAGGTCCTGTAGCTTTCTTCTCATCCGCAACGGTCGAGACACAGGAGATTCACATGATCACGCGACGCGAAGCCCTCTTCGGAGCAGCGCTCGGCGCTGCCGCGGTTGCGGCACTGCCCGCATTGTCGGCAACGGTCACAAAGGCGGAGATCCGCGGGCTGCCCCGTGAAAAGATCACGCTCATGGCACCGCCTTTTGTGCATCCGCATGACCAGATCGCCAAGAGCGGGCCGAAGATCGTCGAGTTCACCATGACGATCGAGGAAAAACCTGTCGTCATCGATGCCGATGGCACAAAGCTCAACGCGATGACCTACAACGGCTCGATCCCAGGCCCGCTGATGGTCGTGCACCAGGACGACTACCTCGAGCTGACCCTCATCAATCCCGACACCAACTCGCTGGCCCACAACATCGACTTCCACGCCGCGACCGGCGGCCTGGGTGGCGGGGGCCTGACCTTGATCAATCCGGGCGAACAGGTGACCCTGCGCTTCAAGGCGACGCGGACGGGAACGTTTGTCTATCACTGCGCCCCTGGCGGCGCGATGATCCCCTGGCACGTCGTGTCCGGCATGAACGGTGCCGTCATGGTGCTGCCGCGCGACGGGCTGAGGAACGACAAGGGCGAACCGGTCAAGTACGACAAGATCTTCTACATCGGCGAGAGTGACTTCTACATTCCGCGCGACGAGAAGGGCAATTTCAAGAGCTACGAATCCGCCGGCGACGGCTACGATGACACCGTCAAGGTGATGCGTGGGCTTATTCCGACCCATGTGGTGTTCAACGGCAAGGTCGGATCCCTGACCGGCGACAACGCCATGAAGTCCAAGGTCGGCGAAACGGTGCTCATCGTCCATTCTCAGGCCAATCGCGATACGCGGCCGCATTTGATCGGCGGCCACGGCGATTATGTCTGGGAGCTGGGCAAATTCGCAAACCCGCCGGCCAAGGATCTGGAGACTTGGTTCATCCGCGGCGGTTCTGCGGGGGCGGCGCTCTATACATTCCTGCAGCCGGGCGTCTACGCCTACGTCAATCACAATCTGATCGAGGCCGTGGAACTCGGAGCAACCGCTCACTTCAAGGTCGAGGGCGATTGGAATGACGACCTGATGACGCAGGTCGAAGCACCCAAGCCCATCGCCATCAACTGAACGGCACTTTCAATTTGCCCGGACAGCAATGCTGTCCGGGCATGGACAAAAGACATGTCGGCTTTCATCCTGAAACTCATGCCGATCGCCATGATGGCCGCAGCCGTGCCGGTTGGGCTATCGATACAGACAGCCAGTGGCCGTAGACAGTCCCATGTCGCTGCCATGACGGTCAGCCTGCTTCCAGGTTCGATCATCTATCCGATGCCGGGCGAGTACCTTAGGGGCGGACGCCCGCAAGCAAATCCCAAAGTCGAGCGGCAACTCAACGGTCCGCTCGAGATCATGACCTATCAGGTCAGCGCTGCCGACTACGCGGATTGTGTGTCGGCTGGCGCCTGTCGGCCGGCGGAGGAGACCCGCTCAATCCCGCGCGATGCACCTGCAACAGGAGTGAGCTATCTCGACGCCGTTGCCTACGCCCGGTGGTATTCTGATGTGACCGGCAGCCTGTGGCGGCTGCCATCCGACGAAGAGTGGGCCTTTGCCGCGGCGGAGCGGTTTGCTGGGGAATTCGAGGGTGTCGAAAACGATGCCGACAACCCGGCCAGACGTTGGCTCACCAGCTACCAGGCAGAGCTTGACCTCAATCGCAAACCGGACCCGTTGCCAAGGAGCCGGGGCTCCTTTGGTGTGAATTCGCGCGGCCTGGCCGACTTCTCCGGCAACGTCTGGGAGTGGACTTCGACCTGTTATGTCCGCACGACGCTGGCCGAAGACGGAAGCGGTGTTGCGAGTTCGGTCGACAATTGCGGCGTCCACGTCCTCGAAGGCCTTCACAGAGCCTATATGTCGAACTTCGTCAGCGACGGAAAAAGCGGAGGCTGCGCTGTTGGCCTGCCCCCCGACAATCTGGGGTTCAGGCTGGTTCGGGATCGCCCTGGCTGGGCGAGCGATCTGCTCTCCCATTTGGGCATGATCTGACGGCAGGCGCCGTCAGAGTATGCCCAACAGGCCCGGCTTTGACGTGGGCGACAAATTTGCCAGACCCGTCCTACCGACCGGGCGACAGCATCCGCTTCAGCGTGCCGTCGCGAAGCCAGTACTGGTGGAACAGGGCCGCCAAGGCATGAACCGAAATCAGGACGATAAACACCGGCTTGCTGAGCGAATGGATGTCGCCCCACGGATCGCCAATATAGAAAGCGAGGAGTCCAACAATCGGCGTTGCGAGCAAGAGAAGATAGAAAAGGCCGTGCGATCCACGCGCGGCGATCCGCATCCAGGCGGGCCCGCGGTCCGCCGGGCGAGGAGCACCGGATATCAGGCGCATTGTGAGCCGGACGAACACGAGCGCCAGGATCGAAATCCCCACCCAAAAATGAGCAGAGCCCAATGTCTGGTCGGCAGGAGAGACCGCGGCTCCATTTTCGGCCGCGTCGACCACGGTTGTCATGCTCTCCCCGAACAACAGTTGGAACAACACCAGCGCCGCTATGATCCAATGAAGCGCAATTTGGTAAGATGAATAGCCAATCCTGGTTTCCGTCATGTGACTCCCCTGATGATTCAACAGCTGCGCAGTCGCGATACTGAATAGCCTGGAAACCTCGGCACAATTGGGCTCGAATCCTCCCGGAATTGTGGCCGGAAGCTTACGCATTTGTAAGCCGACGGGCATGCGTGTCATGAAAGCACAGCCGCCGCCATGCCGCCTTGACTGTAGCGGCAGGGCTGGTCTCACAGTCTCTTTCGTCGCTACCTGGCCTTTTGCGTCGTCAAGGCCATGCCGTAAGTAAGGAGGAAGCCGACATACGCCAGAATCCATGCAGCGCCCGCGGCATGAACGATCCCGTCATAGGGGATAAAAACAGCAAGTATGCGCAACATGGCTGCGATGAGGATCGCGGCGAAGACAACAATCGCTTGCGGTCCGGCCCGGAGTTGCCGACCAGTATGGCCAAGCGTGGCGCGGGCCATCACCGCGATCGTCATCGATCCGACCGCGCCGGCGCCCAAAGCATGGAGTCCGGCAGCAATCGGCACCATCGCAGGCATGAAAATCGACGCCGAAATCAGCCAAAGTCCAACCGGCACGAAGGCGTATGCGAGGTGAAGAATGAGAACGAGCGGATCTCGCAAGGTGCGATCGCCCGCCCATCGCGCCAACCGCCATGCCTGGCTGGTGGCGGCGGCCGCCAGGAGCAATCCGGAGATATCGCTGTCGGGGGCGAACGTCCAGACACCCAGAGCGATGGCTGAAATGGTCAGAGATGCAATGTCAAAACGGTCGAATGGCGTCGGCAGCCTGCCAGGATTTTCGCGCACGAGCCAATTGCGCGTGAAGCTTGGAATGATGCGTCCGCCGATCAGCGAAATGAGCAGGATCGCCACGGACATGCCGAGCCTGCGGCTGATGTCCGACGTGCCCTGGACATGGGCCTCGATGTGGAATGCGCCGTTGGCGCAGGCCATCACGACAAGCGGCAGCAGCACCTTGAGGTTGCGCCAGTTGCGTCCGGCGATGATTTCGCGGGCGGCGGCGGCAGCAACCGCGAACAGAAATGAGCCGTCGATCACCGCGGCTGCTTGCCAGCCGATGTCGGCCGAGAAGAAGACAGCGGCGCGCCCGGCAAGCCACAGGACAACCAGCGCCAACAGCGGCAAGCCTTGTACGGGCAGCCGGCCAGTCCAATTGGGGATGGCGGTCAGCAGGAACCCGGTAACGATCGCCGGCAGATAGCCGAACAGCATCTCGTGGATATGCCAATCGATCGGAACAAATACACTGTGGGCTTGGAGCTCGCCCGCATAGATCGGTAGCCAGAGCAGAATCGAGAGCGCGGCATACAGGGACCCAAGGAAGAAGAAGGGCCGGAACCCGTAGGAAAGAAAGGCGGGGCCGGAATAGCGCCGCAGACGTGCAATTGCCATGACTTGTGTCCTCAGATGACTTGTATCCTCAAATAAAAAGAGCCGGATGAACCGCCGCCCTCGGTCCATCCGGCCCTCGCCCACTCCGACTTGCGGCGAGCAGGCTGTCTGATTGCGGCTAGTTGGCCGCAACCTGGGTGAACAGGTCGGCGAACACCGTCTTTGCCTTGCCTACGTGCTTGACCGCTTTCGCCGCATCCAGGTTTACCGGCTTACCGACAACGATCAGAGCGACCATCCCCATGCCATAGTGGGGCGCGCATTTGACGCCGTAGACACCTTCCTTGGTCAGCGTAACGGTGATCTCCTCACTCGGCTTGCCCTTGAACGGCTCGGCGCCATCCGGAATCATGCCCTTGATCGACTCGGCGTCATGGGTCTTGTCGGTCGGCACGAACTTTACGGTGTCGCCGGGTGCGGCCTTGACGAAGGCCGGCTGGAAAACCATGGCGCCTTTTTCGCCCTTGTTGAGCATCTGCACGACATGCTCTTCCGCGCTTGCGCCGCCGGCGAGCGCGAGGAGGGAGATTGCAGCAGCGAGGAAGAGTTTCATCGATTTATCCTTTGTCTCATGTTCGCGGCATTGCGCCGTTCCACGTCATTTAGCCCGATGCGGCTGCGAACAATTTGCGCTGGCGCAAACTCGCGCTAAGAAAGGTTTGCCGCGCGATTGGCGCAGCGTCTCGGGGTCGTGAGGAAATTCGTTTTGGCTGCGCTGGACCGATCGCTGATATCGCAGCTGCCGCTCTTCCAGGGGATGGCTCCCGAAGAGCAAAACGAAATCCTCAGAAGCGCTCGATCGTCACGCTATGCCAAGGAGTCCGCGATCTTCGAGCAGGAAAGCGAGGCCCATTCGTTTTTCGTGCTGATTTCAGGTCACATACGGGTCGTCCGCACCACGCCGGATGGACAGCAGGTCATCGCCAGATACATCAGCGAAGGCGAGATCTTTGGCGTCGCCGCCGCGCTGGGCCGGACAACCTATCCCGCAAGCGCCGTCGCTGCGGTCGACTGCGTGGTGCTGGCCTGGTCCAACGTACTCTGGCCGGAGCTGGTGCGACGATTTCCGGCGTTTGGAGCAACCACCTACAAGACCGTCGGTACCAGGCTGCAGGAGACCCAGACACGGGTGGTCGAGATGTCGACGGAGCAGGTCGAGCAGCGGGTCGCGCATGCGTTGCTGCGTTTGGCAAACCAGACCGGCCGAAAGACCGACATCGGCATCGAAATCGACTTCCCGATTTCCAGGCAGGATATTGCCGAGATGACAGGCACGACGCTGCACACGGTAAGCCGTCTGCTGAGCAAATGGGAAGACATCGGAATAATCGTCAGCGGACGCCAGAAAGTCACGGTCAAGGATGCGCATCGCCTCGTCGTTCTCGCCGAGAGCCGAGCCAAGGGGTGATCCTCACCGTTCTCCTCGAACGACTGATTCCAGGTCTAAAATGAATCGGGTTTCGTCCACCTGATGCTCGCGGCATGCTTCGGCCACGGTGTGGAAAGCGCCGATCGGACAGCCGACGCAAAGCATTCTGTAGCTCAGCACCACCGGCACCGTTGCCGGCCATTGTCTCATGATCTCGTCCACGACCATGTCGGGTCTGATAGAACCGGACTTCTTCACGGTCGCCTCCGCAGTTGAAAGTGTCGTCATACATCCCCCCAACCCTGCGGTCGTTGCGCTTTCGCAACCTGCCACCGACGTTGCCGATCCCTGAAAATGATTCAGATCAAGGACGCTGCGAGCGAGACTTCGATATGCGTGGGAAATTGTCCGAGGAGGCAGCCATGCAAGCCGAAGCGATAATGACCACGCCGGTGATCGCGGTTGACCCGTCTGCGTCAGTCGCCGATGCGGCGGCACTGATGCTCGCCAACAAGATCAGCGGTCTTCCCGTCATTCGCAACGATGGTGAACTGATGGGTATTGTCAGCGAGGGCGACTTCCTTCGCCGCCGGGAATTGGGCACGCAGCGCAAGCGGCCACGCTGGCTGGAATTTCTCATCAGCCCGGGAAAAGCTGCCGAAGAATATGTCCTGGCCAACGGACGGCGGATTGAAGAGGTGATGAGCGAAAGTGTCGTCACGGCATCCCCGACAACTTCGCTTGCGACAGTCGTCGAACTGATGACCCGGCACCACGTCAATCGCATTCCTGTCCTTGCTGAGGGAAAGGTGGTTGGCATCGTCACGCGCTCAGATCTGGTTCGGGCGTTGGTGGGTGTTTGGTCAAGCTCGACATCGAACACCGCCAGCGACGAGCAGATTCGACAAAACATTGTCGCGGAACTCTCGGCACAGAAGTGGGCTCGAGCCGATACGATCGACGTCGCCGTGGAAAATGGAGCGGTCGAACTGAGCGGCGCCATCTTCGACGAACGCGAACGTCAGTCAGCGATTGTGGCCGCGGAAAACGTCCCCGGTATCAAAGCGGTGAAGGACAATCTTTTCTGCACCGGACCGACGTCCGTACTTCTTGTTTCATGAGCTCCAGGGTGAACTCGCTCGCGGCTTTCGCCACCCGCGTTCATTTCATTTTGCTGTCCAGACGAGGTGAACGACTATCGGTCGCCAGACACGTGTTGCAACCGAGCGACCAGGTCACTGTTGCGGCAATAGGCCGGCGGCTCGTCAGCTTGGTGGTGATCGTCGAGCCAGGTCGAGCATTCGTCTTGATGACCGCAGGCACGGCAGCGGTTTGCCGCCCGGTTGGTGACAGCCGCGTGATCCGGCACGACCTTCAATTGCCTGTCGACGCCCAGTGTCCGCATCATGCGGCCCATCAACGCCGTCCTGGCGTCGACCGAAATCAGATAGTCGAGAAAGGTCATGTGGTTTGCTCCTGCACATGCCAATCATTGCCCGCAGGCAGCATCATGACATTGATCTCGGTCAACAAACTGCTTCGTCGGCATCCGGTCCCCCGCTTCCGATCTCCGAGCCAGCAATTGCGATCACGGTCAAAGGCTCTCTTGAAGGATCGGTTCGATCCGGACTGTGACTTCGTGCCCTGCGGTTGTAAGCCAGGCTATTGGCTCAGTACGACATGAGCCGATTGATGCCGCTCTCCCGAAGCAGTGTTCGGGTGATGCCGCCGAACGCCCATTCCTGCAATCGGCTGTGACCATAGGTG
The DNA here is from genome assembly GCF_000176035.2 of Mesorhizobium opportunistum WSM2075. Taxonomy (NCBI): domain Bacteria; kingdom Pseudomonadati; phylum Pseudomonadota; class Alphaproteobacteria; order Hyphomicrobiales; family Phyllobacteriaceae; genus Mesorhizobium; species Mesorhizobium opportunistum. Next base: position 6,209,091 of record NC_015675.1, read on the forward strand.
CCAGAGACGATCAGATCAGCGCGGATCGAGCGCGCGAACGCCACGAGCCGTTCTGCTTTGGCCTCGCCCGTAAGTATTTCCGTCCTCGCCATGATGCCGTGGTGCTCGAGATAGACCGCCACGTCCGCCAGGCTGTTGCGGACACTGTCATCGGCATCGTCCTCTATCGTGGCGACGACCACCTCATTGGCCTTCGACAGAAAGGGCAATGCATCAGCGATCGCCCGGCGCGCCTCCCTGGCATCCTTCCAAGCGACGAGGACGGTCTTTGCCAAGACATGCTCGACATTGTCGGCTGCGACAAAGACGGGCCGCCCGCTGCCAAGTGCCAGACTACCGACATCGACGGCGCGGAAGACATTACCGCCTTCACCACCGCCGGTCACGATCAGGTCAACCGCGCGTGCGGCAGTGCTAAGCAGGCGGGTCGGACTACAGACCTGCTGCATCCATTCGCTGCTGACGGCGGACGGAACCAGCCGCTCGAATTCGCCGCGCAGTTCGGCGAGGCGTTTTTCGATTTCCGTCCGCTGGATCTGCATGACCTCACCTTCGTAGACCAAACCCTCGCCGGTTCTGACCAGTGGCGGGACATCCGCGGCGGCCAGGCCAATCAGATGAGCGTCAAAGCGCTCGGCAAGACCCGCAGCGAGCTTCACAATGGGCGCCGGATCCGCGTCTACCGCGAGATTGACGACTATCGACCTGTAGGACATGAAAACTCCTCGCGCTGAAGACGGTGGAATGCCTTGCGAAATTGCACGCTTCGGCCTCCGACACCTTGATGCGGGTCAAAGGACGGCGTCTTGATTGTCGCGGGCGCGATTCTACTCGTTCCAGAGCGGTATGCCTGAGAAGGGATGAGTGCTACATCAGCCGGCGTTGCCGGTTCTCAAATCCAAGGGCTGCATGTGAGCAAGAAGGCGCCAGTCCCATCTGGCCGCGAAACCGCGGCGGCAGTGCTTTCCGATGGTAAGCGCGAGGAACAGCGCGGCGCCGCGGAGCATGAGCTTCTTGCCCTGATGTTTGAGCAAGCTCCCGGGTTCATGACCTTGCTGAGCGAGCCCGGCCATGTTTTCCAATTGACCAACGCCGCCTATCAACGCTTGATCGGTCAGCGGCAGGTCATCGGAAAGCCGGTGCGGGAGGCCTTGCCCGAGCTTGAGGGTCAGCGCTTCTTCGAACTGCTCGACCAGGTAAGCGAGACTGGCGAGCCTTATGTCGGGCGCGGTGTCAAAGTCGTCCTTCGCAATCCCAAAGAGGGAATCACAGAGCAACGCATCCTCGACTTCGTCTACCAGCCCATCAAGGCTGATGATGGGCGCATCACCGCGATCTTTGTCCAGGGCACGGATGTCAGTGATCTTTCCTTCGCCAACGCCGCCCTCCAGCTGCGCGAGGACCATCTGCGGTCAATTCTGGCGACGGTTCCCGATGCCATGGTCGTCATCGACGAGCAGGCTCGCATTCAATCCTTCAGTGCGGCCGCCGAAGCTTTGTTCGGCTACAAATCCAGTGAAGTCATTGGTGCGAATGTCAGCATGCTCATGCCATCACCCTATCGGGAGGAGCACGACGGGTACCTGCAGCGCTATCTGACCACGGGAGAGCGCCGGATTATCGGTCTGGGCCGAACGGTGACCGGGATGCGCAAGGATGGATCGACATTTCCGATGGAGCTCGCTGTCGGCGAAATGCATCCGGGAACCGGCCGGTTCTTTACCGGCTTCTGCCGCGATCTCACCGAACGACACAAATCGGAAGCCAGGATCCTGGAGCAGCAGCAGGAACTGCTTCATATGGCCCGCTTCACTGCGCTTGGCGAGATGGCTTCGACGTTGGCGCATGAGATCAACCAGCCACTGACGGCCATCACCAACTATCTCAAAGGCAGCCGCCGGCTTCTCGAAAAGAGCAAGGACGACAACGCCGAGATGTTGCGTGAAGCCGTTGAAAGGGCAGCGGAGCAGGCCTTGCGGGCTGGAGACGTCATTCGGCATCTTCGGGATTTCGTCGCACGCGGCGAAAGCGAGCGTCAGGTGGAGCGGTTGGCTACGATTATCGAGGAAGCCTCATCGCTTGCTCTGGTGGGCGCCAGGGAAGCTGACGTGCGCGTCAGCTATGAGCTTGACCCGGCGGCTGAACTCGTTTTGACCGACCGTATCCAAATCCAGCAGGTTCTGCTCAACCTGATGCGCAATGCGGTGGAGGCTATGCAGGGAGCGCCGCGCCGTGAGTTGCGGGTGGTTACCAGAACACGAGCGGACGGAATGGCGGAGGTCAGCGTGAAGGATACGGGCCCAGGCTTGGCGCCAGAAATTTCGGCACAACTGTTCCAACCCTTCATCACCACAAAAAAACAGGGCATGGGTGTGGGCCTGTCCATTTGCCGCACTATCGTCGAATCTCACGGCGGTCATATCTGGGCTGAGGCAATGCCAGGCGGAGGAACCGCATTTCGATTCACCCTGCGCATTGTCGAAAAGGACGAGGTCGCTAATGGCAGGCAATGATGTCGTGCACGTGGTCGACGATGACGTCGACGTTCGCAAATCGCTGGGATTTCTTCTTGCAACGGCCGATTTTGCTGTGCGCCTGCACGAGTCGGCCACAGCGTTTTTGGCAACGTCGACGAAGGACATAGACGGCTGCATCCTTACCGATGTGCGCATGCCGGGGATCGACGGTATCGAATTTCTGCGTCAGCTCAGAGCGCGCGGCCGCACTGTCCCTGTGATTGTCATGACGGGTCACGCGGACGTTGCGCTGGCGGTTCAGGCGATGAAGGAGGGAGCTGCCGATTTTATCGAGAAACCGTTCGACGACGAGATCCTTATCGATGCGATCCGCCTGGCTCTGGACAATCGCAGTCATGCGGCGGTTGCCCATCCGCAAGCCTCCGAGATCCGGAAAAGTTTGTCCACGCTTTCGGAACGTGAGCGGCAAGTGCTTGATGGCCTGGTTTTGGGCCTGCCGAACAAGACAATCGCATACGATCTCGGCATAAGCCCGCGAACGGTCGAGATCCATCGCGCGAATGTCATGAGCAAGATGGGCGCGGGCAGCCTGTCGCACCTCGTGCGCATGGCTATGATCGCCGACTCCACGCATTAAGCAGGAAGTGAATTTGTCTGCTTGTGTTCTGGCTTCCAGTGCCGCCAGTGGGTCGGCCGAATGTCAACGCGAGCACCGGTGGCAGCGTCCTTCCAGCCTTCCTTACCTTTTTCACAGGGAAATACGAGCGGGTGCAGGCCGTCATCATCGATGACGGCCAGTTCGAGGCTACGGCCATATGGCGCGCTTGCGATCGGATTCCACATCGCGCCACTGTGAAAGAAGGACTCCTGCAGCGCTTTGATTTGAATCATTTTCGCGGTGGCCAAATGATGGGTTGAGGCCGACTAACCTGGCAGGTGCTCAGACATGCTTTTGCGCTTGGAGTCCGTTCTTCGAACTGAAGGAAGAAAGTCATTTCGCCGAACCGTCGAGCGCGCTAGCAAAAATTGACCTGGCTCAATGCGAGCCCACCTTGCCGCTGCAAAGGTGACGCCAAGAGCTTCGACCAGCTCTCGCGGCCACTCGGCTTTTTCATTCAGGAAGGTTTGACATGAACTATCAGCGGTTCTTCGAGGAAGCGATCGACCAGCTCCATGCCGAGCGTCGTTATCGCGTCTTCGCCGACCTCGAGCGCATCGCGGGCAAGTTTCCACGCGCCATATGGCGTTCCAACGGCCGCGTCGAGGAAATCACCGTCTGGTGCTCCAACGATTATCTCGGCATGGGCCAGCATCCCGACGTCATCGCCACGTTCCAGAACGCGGCCGGCAAGATGGGTTCGGGCGCCGGCGGCACCCGCAACATTTCCGGCACCTCGAACCCGCTGGTCGAGCTCGAGCACGAGCTTGCCGACCTGCACGGCAAGGAAGCAGGCCTGGTCTTCACCTCCGGCTTCGTCTCCAATGAAGCGTCGATCTCGACCATCGCCCGGCTTTTGCCCAACTGCCTGATCATCTCGGACGAGCTGAACCATGCCTCGATGATCGAGGGCGTGCGGCGCTCGGGCGCTGAAAAGAAGATCTTCCGCCACAACGACGTCGCGCATCTGGAAAGCCTGCTGCACGCGGCCGGCCGCGAACGCGCCAAGCTGATCGTCTTCGAAAGCGTCTATTCGATGGATGGCGACATCGCGCCGATCAGGGAGATCGTCGAACTCGCCGAGCGCCACAATGCCATGACCTATATCGACGAGGTCCATGCGGTCGGCATGTACGGACCGCGCGGCGGCGGCATCACCGAGCGCGAGGGCCTGGCCGACCGCATCGATATCATCGAAGGCACGCTGGCCAAGGCGTTCGGCACGCTGGGCGGCTACATCACCGGCACCAGTGCGGTGATCGACGCGGTGCGCTCCTACGCGCCGGGCTTCATCTTCACCACGGCGCTGCCGCCGGCGATCGCCGCCGCGACCACCACCTCGATCCGCCATCTCAAGCGCTCGCAGGCCGAGCGCGACGCCCAGCAGCAGCAGGCGAGCCGGACCAAGCAGATCCTGTCGGCCGCCGGCCTGCCGGTGATGGAATCGCCGACCCATATCGTGCCGCTGCTGGTCGGTGACCCCGAGCTCTGCAAGATGGCGAGCGACCGCCTGCTTGGCGTGCACGGCATCTATATCCAGCCGATCAACTACCCGACCGTGCCGCGCGGCACGGAGCGGCTGCGCATCACGCCGACGCCGTTCCATTCCGATGAACTGATCGCGGGACTGCAGGATGCGCTGGTCGAGACCTGGGATGCGCTGGGCATTCCCTATGGTTCCGCCGGCCGGCCTTCTGTCGCCAAGAGCGACCGGATCGTTCCGCTGCTGGTGCCCAAGTCAGGCGGCTGAAGCCGCAAAGAGAAAACATTGATCAGGCGCAAGGCGCCGATCTCGGCGTCGCTCCAGGATGACGACAAACCTCCAAGGAGCAGACCATGAGCCACATGTCCCAGACGTCTTTTGGCGATTTGAACCACGCCGCCCAGCAGGCTCAACAGTGGGTAAAGGAGCTTGCCAGGGATCTCCGCTGGAGCGAACCAAGTGCTTGCCGACTGTTGCGATGCGTTCTGCACACGCTGCGGGACTGGCTGTCCGAAGCGGAAATGGCTGATCTTTCAGCACAGTTGCCTGTCTTGGTTCGCGGCATGTACTTCGAAGGCTGGAAGCCATCGGCCGCAGCCCATGGCCGTAAGAAGCGCGACTTTGTTCTCAGTGTCCGCAACAGCTTCGGATATGATGAAGATGTGGATTTCGATGTGGCGGTCAACGCGGTTTTCATGCTGCTCGATCGACATATATCGCACGGCGAGATCGTGCAGGTAAGGGCATCCATGAAGAAGTCGCTTCGTCAGCTGTGGCCAGCGGACTGACCAATTCCGCGACCGCCGGGCCGTAAGAGACCGGCCGGCACATCGCTGGCTCTGATGCAAAAGCAGACAAGAACAGGAGATCGCATCGATGCTGATCCGCACACTTTCCGTCCTGGAATGTACCAGATTGTTGGGCGCCAACCGCGTGGCCCGTCTTGCATGCGCGAAGGACGGTCAGCCCTATGTCGTTCCCCTCCATTACGCTTATTCGGATGCTCATCTTTACGCGTTCTCCATGCCGGGCAAGAAAATCGAATGGATGCGAGCCAATCCACTGGTGTCTGTTCAGATTGACGAACACGGCGAAGGGCGAGGCTGGAGGAGCATTGTCGCCGATGGTCGTTACGAGGAATTGCCCGACCGGATTGGGCACAAGGTGCAGCGCGATCATGCCTGGGCGCTGCTGAGCAAGCACGCCGATTGGTGGGAGCCTGGCGCTCTCAAACCTGAGAAGTCCGAGGTTGCGACAGACCTTCCACACGTCTTCTTCCGCATTTTGGTCGCCACGGTTTCGGGGCGCGAGGCCATGGACAGCTAGTGTGCTGGGGCGTTGTCCATCGAGCGCAACGGCACACTATCAGGTCGCACGCGTCCAATGGCCCTGACATCCCGGCGAATACCTAAGTAGTTTTCCTTAGGGACATAACCGAATTTCGGCGGGCCCGGAATCGCGCGATTGCTGTCGTCGCGGATCAATCGGGAACACAGCCATGTACGCACAACAAATCGCCAAGATTGAATTGCCATCGCAGCCGAGCCCGTTCTCGCTTCTCGATGGGGCCATGGCACAGCCGGTCAGCTTCTTCCCCGCCGGCACAGAGATCTACGCCCAAGGCGAAAAGGCCGGGCCTCTTTACCAGGTCGAATTCGGCGCCGTTCGTGTATACCGGCTGCTGGCTGACGGCCGCCGGCAGATCAGCGCCTTTCATTTGGCCGGAGAAACCTTCGGCTTCGAGGCCGATGCCACACACCATTTCTTCGCCGAGGCAATCGGTGCGACCGGCATTCGCGTCTTCCGGATCGCCTCAACAGCAGATATGTCCAGTCAGTTGCTGCCGCTTGCACTCAAGGGTTTGATCAGGGCCCAGGAGCATCTGCTGGTCCTCGGCCGCCAGAATGCCATCGAACGCGTCGCAGCATTCCTGGTCGACATGGCGGAACGTCAGGGTGGCCTGCGTCAAATCGAGTTGCCGATGTCGCGACTGGATATCGGCGACTATCTCGGCCTCACCATCGAGACGGTGTCGCGGGTCTTCACCCGCCTGAAGGACAAAAGCGTCATTCGCCTGCTCGGCTTGCGGAGCATCGAAATACTGAAGCAGAACTTGCTGCTGGAAATGGGCGGATGACGCGCGAAAACTGCTAGGCAGAACGCCAGAACCATCGTGCCACCTCGATTTCGATGGCGAGACCGTCAGCAGCAAACTCCCCGGGACCGTTCAGCTATCGAGCGGCAAGTTCGCCGTGCTCGAGCAGGCGCACCAGTTCACCCTCATGCCGTGGCGGCCGGTCATCGACCGCCAGCTCCGCACCGAAGTCAGCGGCATCGTGCAGGGTGGCTCGGTGTCGTGGCAGTTGGGGCGGCAGAGGGGCTCGGTATTTAGCCCGCGGCGCTTGGTCATTCCGGCAACCCAGCGGCCACCATCAGCCGCAAAACCCGTTCGTAGGCCTTCAGATAAATCGCACTGCAATTTTTGGTGGGCGGCGGCGCGTTGCGCGCGGTCGAGCCGGGCCACAGTTCCATGGCCGCCACCATGGTGGCCCTGGCGTCGTCGGCTCGGCCCAATTGCTGATAGGCCGCCGCCAGAGCCATATGCGTGCGTCCGGTGCCCGGCGTGATGGCGATCGATCGTTGCAGCCAGGGCAAGGCTTCTTCCGCGCGACCCATAAAAAGGTACGTCCAGCCTACGCCGAGCGCCCATGTCCAGCGCGCTACGCGGGGCGTATCGAACCCATCCGCCTGCTTGAACGAGGCCAGCGCGTCGTCGAAGCGGCCCAGGAAAACCTGGGACAGTCCGACGAGGTATAGCGCGATCCCGTCCCATGGATCATGGGCGAGCGCCTTGCCGCATGCCACCAGGCTTTCGACGAACTGGTTGGTCGCCGACAGAAACCGGCACTGCGTTTCCAGCACCGGGATGTAATCGGGCCGTGCGCGCAACGCGCGTGCCATGATCGCGCCGACGTTATTCTCGACCGTCTCGCGCTCGGCGGCGGGGAACCAGGCCATCTGAACCCCGCGCAGTTGAAACGCCGCCAGCGCAACCTGCAGGTCGACGTTGTCGGGATCGTCGGCAAGAGCTTTCTCCAGGATCGCCAGCGCGGCGCGAAAGCGTTCCAGCGTCGTGTGGTTGATTGAGGCCGTCGCCTGTTCGATGGCGACCTTGGCGGTGCCGGTCGGCGAGCCTTCGGCCGCGTGCTCACCTGCTTTCAGCAGCGCGTTGATGCGCAGCGCCAGCGGGTGGCCCATGCCGGCGGTCAGGCGGGTCTGCTGAAGTTGCGCATCGGCGCCGGTCCGATCGATGGACAGCGACGTCGTCCACATGACCGCACCGGTTGCCGGTTCGGTCATGCGCGCGCGCAAATTCCACGTGGTTTCGGTCTTCTCCAGCTCACTGCTGAGGATATAACCGGCGCTTTGTGCGACGCCGGACGGAAGCATCACGCGAATCGTCTCGATCTTCGCCAGCCCGTCGGTCAGGTCGCGGGTGACATCCGCAGCCATCCGGGCAGCCAGCGGATCATCGGTCGCCGCCGCCATGAGCATCACCGAGACGGTCACGGGCGAGCCCGTGAAGAGCCGGGGGCGCCACATCGCCGCCACCAGGGCCGTTACGCCGAGCCCCGCCATCGCAACGAGCGCGGCGCGGCGCGGCATGCCGGAATCGCGCCGGCCCGACGCTGGTTCGTTCTCCGTTTCGGTTCCGATTGCCGTGTGCGCGGGGCCGGGGCATCCATTTCCGCCCCACCCGACACCGCGGCTGCAAACAGATAGCCCCGGCCGGACATCAGCTTGATGATCTGCCGCTGCTCGTCGCCCAAAGCGGTGCGAAGCTCGCGGATGGACTGGAACAGGCTGTCCTCGCCGACATGGATATCCGGCCAAACGGCCTCCATCAGTTCCTGCTTGCTGAGAACCCGCCCCGGATTGGTGGCGAAGACCTTCAGCAGTTCGAGGCTTCTCAGCCGGATTCTGATGACGGCGCCCTCCGGCCCGCGCAGTTCGGCCCGCTGCCGATCCAATTCAAAGCCTAAAAACCGCAACACGGCGCGCCTATTCCCCCCAAGCCGCACAACAACGGCTCTATCCCGAAAACTGCTCAAATCATCTTAAAAACGCGGCAAGGCGCGGTCCATTCAGAAAATAACGGAAACGTTCAGAACATCGCGCCCTCCGATTCAGGACGTTTCCGGCGTGCGATGGCAGGGTTGGCCAACAATAACGTGGGCGAAGGGTGAATCGGTATCCGGCGGCCGCGCCTTTCTTTGCGGGCTGGGGAACCATGGACACAAGAACACCTTCGACTTCGCCGCGCGGCGTCACTTCCCTGTACACGGAATCCTTGGGCGGCCCGCTGCGGAAAGCCTTGCTGGCCTCGACGGCTCTGGCGCTGGCCTTGACGCTCCCGGCCACCGGGCCGGCGCGGGCACAGGACGCAACCTGGCAGGTCAATCCGGGATCGGACGATTTCTTCGACGCGAACAACTGGACCCCTGGTAGCGTGCCGACCGGCACGGCCACCTTCGGCGCCTCGAACACGACCACGTTGACGTTGGGTTCCTCCGGCAGCTTCGACGGCTGGACGCTCGATGCCGGAGCCTCGAACTACACGTTCAGTCTCACGGCCGGGCAGGTTTTCACGGGGACCGGCATCACGATCAATGGCGGCAGCGCCACCATCTCCAACTACAGCACCCTGAACTTCTCGGGCGCCAGCACGGCCGGCAATGCCGCCATCACCAACAACTATGATCTGAGGTTCTACGACACCAGCACGGCTGGCAGCGCCACGATCACCAATAACAACTTCCTGCATTTCAACGATACCAGCACGGCCGGCAGCGCCACCATCACCAACAACAACTATCTGTCTTTCTCAAGCAGCAGCACGTCTGGCAATGCCACGATCACCAATAACAGCATCCTGGAATTCTACGACACTAGCACGGCTGGCAATGCCACGATCGCCAATAACGTCATCCTGGATTTCCTTGGCACCAGCACGGCGGGCGATGCCACCATCACCAACAACAGTAATCTGTCTTTCATCGACGCCAGCACGGCGGGCAACGCCGCCATCACCAATATCGGCGGCATGAATTTCTACGGCACCAGCACGGCCGGCAATGCCACCATCACCAACAACAACCAACTGCGATTCTACGGCAGCAGCACGGCGGGCGGCGCCACTATCATCAACAATGGCGTCCTGGATTTCCTTGGCACCAGCACGGCGGGCGATGCCACCATCACCAACAACACCAATCTGTCTTTCATCGACGCCAGCACGGCCGGCAGCGCCACCATCATCAACAGCACCAATCTGTCTTTCAACGACGCCAGCACGGCGGGCAGCGCGACCATCGCCAATTACGGTTTGCTGAGTTTTTACAACACCAGCACGGCCGGCAATGCCGCCATCACCAACACCGGCACCCTGTCTTTCTACGACACCAGCACGGCTGGTGCCGCCACCATCACCAGCAACAACTTCCTGCATTTCAACGATACCAGCACGGCCGGCAGCGCCACCATCACCAACAACGGCTATGGCTATCTGTCTTTCTTAAGCAGCAGCACAGCTGGCAATGCCACGATCACCAATAGCGACACCCTGGAATTCTACGACACTAGCACGGCTGGTGCCGCCACCATCACCAACAACAATAATCTGACTTTCTACGGCACCAGCACGGCGGGCAGTGCCACCATCACCAATAACAGCATCCTGCATTTCAACGATACCAGCACGGCCGGCAGCGCCACCATCACCAATAACAGCATCCTGGAATTCTACGGCACCAGGACGGCGGGCGATGCCACGATCACCAATAACAGCATCCTGGAATTCTACGACACCAGCACGGCTGGTGCCGCCACCATCACCAACAGCAGCGGCCTGTATTTCGTCCACACCAGCACGGCTGGCAATGCCACGATCACCAACGACAGTTTCCTTGGTTTCTACCACACCAGCACGGCGGGCAGTGCCGCGCTTATCAACGACGCCGGTGCAACGGTCGATTTCTCGAACAGCACAGGCCCGAACGGTGATGGCCGGCTGACCGCAGGCTCCATCGAGGGCGCCGGCAATTACATCCTCGGCGCCAATGAACTCACGGTCGGCTCGAACAATCTCTCGACCGAGGTGGTCGGCGTCATCTCCGGCAGCGGCTCGCTGGTCAAGACCGGCACGGGCACACTGACCTTTTCCGGTGCCAACACCTATACCGGCGGCACGACCATCGCCGGTGGCACGCTCCAGTTCGGCAACGGCATATCGGGCGGCATCACCAATCTGGCCGGCAGCATCAACGTCACCGGAGGCACGCTGGCGATCCAGGCGCCGACAACCCTGAACGTCGCGCAAAATGTGACCTTCGGCGACAACACTGCCCTGTCCATCGCCGCCGGCGCGAGCAGCCCCGGGCTTACCTCCGACAGCATCACGATCGGCAACGGCGTTACCTTCAACATCAGCGGCATCACCGATGCGAGCCAGCTCGACATGGTGCTGATCGATACCGCATCTGGCATCAGCGGCGACTTCGCCAGCATCAACGTGGGCGGCTTCGGCGGCACGGTGGACTACCTCACCGTCTCCACCCGCAAATCGTCCGACAATCTGCAATATCTCGCCAGCTACGGCCTGACCTGGAACGCCGGCAACAATCTCGCCAATGGCACCTTCACGCTGACCAACGCTACCGACAGCTTCACGGTCGGGACGGTGCTGGCCGATCAGGCGGCGAACCTTGCGACCGGCTGGAGCGGCGCCTCGCTCACCAAGGCCGGCGCCGGCACGTTGACCCTGGCTGGAACCAACACCTATACCGGCGGCACCACGATCTCGGGCGGTGCGCTGTCGGTGTCGGGCGACGCCAATCTGGGCGCTGCCACGGGCGGCCTGACCTTCGCGGGCGGCACCCTCTCGACCACGGCGAGCTTCGACACCGCGCGAGCGGTGTCGTTGACGCAGGCCGGCCGCTTCGATGTCGCGGACGGCACCGAACTCGGGCTGATGGGCGTGGTCTCGGGCAGCGGCGACCTGATCAAGCAGGGCAGCGGCACATTGCGGCTCGACAACGGCGCCAATGCCTACGGCAACGCGTTTGTCGCGGCAGGCACGCTGATCGGCAATGCCGCCTCGATCTCAGGCAATATCGGCAATGCCGGCACGCTGGTCTTCGACCAGGCAGGCAATGCGAACTTTTCTGGCGACATCGCCGCGCTCAACGGCACAAGCGGCGCGATGATCAAACGCGGCACGGGCGTGCTGACGCTGGCCGGCCTGTCATCGCTCGACTGGGCGATCGAGGCCGGCGGGCTGGCCTCCTCGGCCGAGCGCTTCGGCGGCGATGCGGCCATTGCCTCGGGCGCGTCGTTCACCTTCGACCAGTCCGCCAACGCGACCTATGCCGGCGTGCTGTCGGGCGATGGCGGCTTCAACAAGACTGGCACGGCCTTGCTCAACCTGACAGGCGATTCCTCCGGTTTCACAGGCACAACGACGATTGCCGGCGGGGCGCTGGCGGTGAACGGTTCGCTCGGCGGCATGCTGGATGTCCTCTCGGCTGGCCGCCTCCAGGGCACCGGCACGGTAGGTGATACAACCGTCTCCGGCACTGTAGCGCCCGGCAATTCGATCGGAACAATCAATATCGCCGGCAACATCACCTTCAACACCGGCTCGATCTATGAGGTCGAGGTCGATGCGGGAGGGCAATCCGACAGGATCATCGCGACCGGTGCCGCCGCGATCAACGGCGGCACGGTGACGGTGCTGGCGGGGGCGGGCAGCTACGCACCGCAAACCCAGTACACGATCGTGACCGCGAGCGGCGGGAGAACCGGCACTTTCACCGGGGCGACTTCGGACCTGGCCTTCCTCGATCCCTCGCTCAGCTACGACGCCAACAATGTCTACCTGACGATGGCTCGCAACAATATCGACTTCGCGGGCGTCGGCCCGACTGCGAACCAGAGGGCCACCGGCGGCGGCGTCGAGAGCCTCGGCTGGGGCAACCCGCTCTATGGCGCGGTCGTGAACCTGTCGGCTCCGCAGGCGCGATATGCCTTCGACCAGCTCTCGGGCGAGATCCATGGCTCGGCCAGGACCGCGCTGATCGAGGACAGCCGCTTCATCCGCAACGCCGTCAACGACCGTATCCGCGCGGCCTTCGATGCCGCCGGCGCATCGGGCACGGTCTCGACCTATGACGGCGGAAAGCCTGTGACGGTCAAGGCGAACACCGACCGTTTCGCGGTCTGGGGCCAGGGCTTCGGCTCGTGGGGCCATGCGAGTAGTGACGGCAACGCCGCCCATCTGAACCGCAAGACCGGCGGCTTCTTCTTCGGCGCCGATGCGCCGGTGTTCGACACCTGGCGCTTCGGCGCGGTTGCCGGCTACAGCCAGACCTCCTTCGACGTGAAGGATCGCCACTCCTCAGGTTCGAGCGACAACTACTATGTCGGACTCTACGGCGGCACCGCCTGGGGTGACGTCGCGTTCCGAACGGGTGCTGCCTACACCTGGCATGACGTTTCGACCAGCCGGAGCGTGACGTTCCCCGGCTTCGGCGACGGTCCAAAGGGCGACTACAACGCCGCGACGGCGCAGATGTTCGGCGAATTCGCCTATGGCTTCAGGGCGGGCGGTGCCCGGTTCGAGCCCTTTGCCAACCTTGCCTACGTGAACCTCCACACCGATGGTTTCACCGAGCAGGGCGGCGCAGCGGCGCTGACTGGCGCCTCGGCCAACACCGACTCGACCTTCGCGACACTCGGCCTTCGAGCATCGACGACCTTCGCCATCGGCGGGACCACGCTTACCGCCAAGGGCATGGCCGGCTGGCGCCATGCCTTCGGGGACATGGCGCCGACCTCGACCATGCGCTTTGCTGGCGGCGGCAATGCCTTCAACATCGGCGGGATCCCGATCGCCCGGGATGCCGCGGTGATCGAAGCCGGTCTCGATTATGCGATCACGCCCAATGCCACCCTCGGCGTTTCCTATGGCGGCCAGTTCGGCTCGGGAATCTCCGATCAGTCGGCGCGCTTCAACTTCAACGTCAAATTCTGATGGGGAGTGGCGTGAACGAAAAGTGACGGAACCGATCCGGCGCATCGGCGTCTGCCGCTATTGCATCCGCAAAAACGCCGCCGGATCATTGCCGACGCGTGGAAAGGAGCAGCGTCCGGCAGCGCTCTGGTGCACCCGCTCATTTGTTGCAGTTCTGCATATCCGATGTCGTCGTGCCGGAGGCGGTGTTGTTGTCGGTGTCGTTGCCCGCGGCATCCTTACAGCGGTCGGTCATGCCGTTCGATTGGGTTGTGGAATTTGTGGTGCTGGGATCGGAAGGGTTCACGGGCGTGCCAGAGCCGGTGGTTCCGCCGCTGGTTCCGGACGCGGCGCCGGTACCGTTGTTCGAGCCGGTACCGCTGTTGGTACCGGATCCATTTGATTGTGCCATGGCCGATGTGGCCAACGCCAGGGTCAGCACTGATGCAGAAAGAAGTTTGGCAAACATAGCGAACATCCTTTTTGATGAGGTTGCATTGCAGTTACCAAACCAGCGGTCTCAACATATGTTCCGTCGATCGTTGAGTTGTTAATCATGGCCTTTGAAACTCCTCCGGCAGTCGCTCGGCGCCGGCTTACGCAACCTGGAGCTGTTTCGGATTGGAGGACGAGTGGATGTTCGACAGTCCCGTTTTCGTCATCAACGGGAATTACGCAGGATCGAAGGACGGCAGCCAAGTCACGATGAGGATTATGCCCAAGGGCCGAACACGAAGAGAGCGAGCAGAACTATAAAGATCACGGCCACAGCCGTGACCGCCCACATCATTAACCTCCTGGTACCTTGTTGCTCCTTCTCTCGCGAAAGATTTTCTGCCACTGCACGATTCCTTGCTACGAATTCCGCCTAAGATACGCCTCGGGCTTGTGCCCGACGCGGTGTCAATCAACGTCCAGCAGCCCGTGTCGCCGTCTTTCGACCCGTGCTTTCTTTGCCGTGGCCAGCGGATTGTGGCCTGTCGGGGTGTTCGAGGCCGCATCCTTTGAGTGGGCCGCAACAGCTGGGCCAGCCCCCGTCTGTGTGAGCATGTCACCGGAGGCTTGAGGCGACCGCGTCTTTCCGAGGAATTCAACAACACGTCTAAACAGGTCCATGTCAGTTCTGCCTGGCAACAGTGAATGCCGGAGTCTGTGGCGCGCGGGCATTCGCTTCTTCGTCCGCCATGCCGAATGTCGCGACCTGCACCAGCACGGCTTTGGCGGCATTTATGATTTCGTCGTCTGTCCGGTTCCTGTCGCCGGCGGCAAGCGTCACTCTGACGGACTCGCCGCCTTCTCCATGGAATTCGACCCAGTCGGCTCCTGCTTGGTGGAGCACCCGAGTATCAATGAGTTCCATCACTCGCCTCCTTTGATAGGAGAATTTCGATGTCGGTATATTGTTCCACCTGGAGCGCCACAAAGGGGCGGCGACCGCCGGCGCACAGGGCCTGACGCCTACCAACCTTGTCGGCTGTACCAATCATCGACATCGCGCCGCACACGATCCTTCTCGATGCCGTAACGCTCCTGGATCTTGCCTTCGAGCTGATCGCGTTTGCCGGCGATGCGGTCAAGGTCATCGTCGGTGAGTTTACCCCACTGCTCCTTGACCTCGCCTTTCACCTGTTTCCAGTTTCCTTCCACGCGGTTCCAGTCCATGACACCAGTCTCCCTGTTTTCGAAGGTCCGGAATAGGAAACGCAATCCAGGCAAGTATGTTCCTGGAACAGCCAGCGCCCTGCCCGACGCCAGATCGGTTGACACAAAGTCATATCGCCCTTTGCGGTCAGAAAGCATTCTTGCCATGGAAAACTCCTCCACCGCGCCTAATGGAAACGAAGGGGCTTGTTCCGGCTGAATGGAAGAATTGCCATGGGGAACGGGGGTAACGATGGGAAACCGCAGCTTGGCCTATGAGAGGCCAGCACTGCGGTCGTCATGGTATGTGGGAGGTCCGTCAAGCGGTCCATCAGAGCCAATCTCTGCGTCCCGATTGTCGCTGATTGTCCCTGGAGGGATCTATTTTTGCTTTCAGCGTGTTACGTCGCACACTGACGTATTTTCGGCGGCGTTTGAGTGGGTCTGAATCATTCCTACTCGATTGTTTAAAATCCAGTTATATAATTGATCTATCTAGATTTTTTCTTTTCTTCGGCGCCGAAAGCCGGCCCACGGGCCGTCAACATCTTACGGTGTTGATTTTAAAGCTTGCCGCTCCGCTAGCAGGGGAAAAGTACCGTCATGCCTGTCACGACGCTATCTAGTTTAGGCACGCCGATCGGAGATCGCCAGTGGGCTGGATTTTGCTCTGGTGCTAGAGCAGGCCAGGGCTGCCTCGCCGCTGCCCTGGCGCCGTTTCAGCCGACAGCCTGGGCGATGGCCCGCTCGATAGCGCGATCGAGGCCTTCGGCAATTGCCGTCACCGCAGGATCGCCGAACTGGCCAAAGAGTGAGGAGGGCTTGTCGTACTCGAAGACGGCGCGGCCCTCGGCATCTTCGTAGAGTACGACGCGAAACGGCGCATATTGCGCGGCCGCGAGTTGATGCCTGGTCATCTTCGACGCCGTATTCGGATTGCCGATGTCGTACTGGAGCGCTTTGCGCGTCAATCCGGCGATTTGCAGCACATCCCCATGATTCGGCTTTGGAAAATCGAGAGCTCGGGGAGTGCTTCGAGGGCCGCGCGCGCACGATCGATATCACCGGCGTGCAGCAGCGCCTGTCCGGTGTCGTCGAGTTGCGGCAAAGCCGCTTGAAACGCATCGCGCACTTGGTCGAATGGTCGGTTCACCACGACCTTCAGATGTTTCACAGGTATCGTAACTTCGGTGCTGAGGTTTTCGGTCATTGTAGACTCCACTTTCACATTGTTTTGAAGCTTGCTCGACATGTGCCGAGCCAGATCGTTTCTCCCGAGCGGCCTCGCCGATCAATGGAAGGCGAACCCGCGATCATCGCCTGGGCGGAGATGTCTCTCGCACCGCCCGGTTATCCGGGTTGTCCTGCCGCTTCCAGAATGAGCTGGGCGATGTCGCCCGGATGAGAGATCAGTGAAAGGTGGCTTGCTTTCACTTCGATGGTCTTGGCGCCCATGCGCTTGGCCATGAAGCGTTCGAGATCGGGGTTGATCGTTCGATCTTCCGTCGAAACGGCATAGAAACTCGGCTTCGACCGCCAGGCCGCGTGCGAGGTCTTTCCCGTCAGCAGGGCCTTCTGGAACGGCTCCTGGACAGCATAGAGGATCCTGGCCTTTTCCTTCGGCAGATCGCCCGCGAAATCACGCAGGAACGCCGCTTCGCTGAGGCGACCCTCATCACCATCATAAACGATCCCTGCGGATGCCGGAGGCGTCGGAAAAGTCTTTGCCAGAGCCGTATAGTCCTCACCTGTGTCCGGCGCCCGCGCCGCCACATAGACAAGCGCCGAGACGTTGGGATGAACGCCAGCCTCCGTGACGATCATTCCGGAGAAAGAATGCCCAACGAGCACGGTCGGGCCGTCCTGCCGATCCAGCACGCGCTGCGCTGATGCGACTGCTTCAGGCAGCGTCGTCAGGGGATTTTGCACGGCAGTGGCATTGAGCCCAGCCCCCTGTAAACGCGCGATCACCTCGGACCAGCATGAGCCATCGGCGAACAGTCCATGCAGGAGAACGACGTTGCGTGCTTTCGTCGGAACGGGGATTGCGGCGAGGCCGCGGGTGGCTACCAGCGAGGCGGCAGCGCCGGCAACCAGGGTGGCGGAGAAGGTTCGCCTGTTCATCATCGCCGGTCACTCCTTCACGGCAGGCGTCGGTGGGACCGGCAGGATCACTTCGGAGGCGATCCTCCAATCCGTTCCGACCTTTATCCAGTTCATGATCATCAGAAACGGCTTCGGCGTGCCGTCCTGACCCGCATATGAAACCGTAATGGTTATCGGCGCATAGGATTCCGCAACGTCTTGCGTCAGGCCAACGACCTTGAGTCTTGAAAAATCTGGCTGAAGCACGACCGGCCCGGATGCGGCGATAGCGCGGAGTTTTTGATCGATTGCCTCGTTGCCCCAAAAGCCTGCCCAGTTCCCTTCTGACGATGGATTTGCGCTCTTTGCGACAATAAGGGCCGACGGCGATTGCCAGAACATTCCGTGCAAGGCCGCGACATCATGCCGATTGGCTAACTCCATGACCTTGGCGAACTGTGACCCGATGACCGCCAGGGTCGATGGGTCGAGAGGATCTTTATAATCGGCCGGTGCGGCGGAGACAGATTCACTGGCGAGGGCTATCAGACCGACAGCGGCTAAGAGCGTCTTGCGCATTTCAGTAATCCCTTGTGTGATTCACAGTCAGTTCGCTGATGGAGCGTACCTACGGCGATCGCCGGCAAGGTTCGCTCGCTACGGCGAACGTCTCTACTGGCCTTCGAAAGGAAAGGAGGGTCGCGGCCTCCCGGCTTTCATCGCATCCACGGCCGAGACGATACCGCCGGTCGCGTCTCGCGAGTCGAAAACAGGCATTGCTATGTCGAACATGATTTCGTCGGCCGCGGCGACCCCGCCATTCGCCCAGGCGCGCAGCAACACCTTGTGCGCCGCGTAGGCGCGAGTCGGCCCCATCGCGAGCTTTTCCACGAAGGCGCGCGACTCCGCGAGCAGGTCCGCGTCAGGAAAAACTTTGTTGACGACGCCGGCGTGCTCCATGGCTGCGGCGGAGATCTGCTCGGACGTCAGTGCCCATTCCGATGCGCGCGCACGACCCGCCCGTTCGGCAACGCGGTAGATACCGCCGAGCAAAGTCACGATGCCTAGCGTCTGCTCAGGATGGCCGAACCGGGCCGAGCTCGACGCGAATATCATGTCGGCGCGCAAGGCGAGCTCAAGCCCGCCTCCGAAGCAAAGTCCCTGCACCGCCGCCACGACGGGCAACGGCAGACGTTCGAACTGGTTGAATACGTCCATGTAGCGCTCGAAGGTCGCCCGGAGCTCCGAGCGGCTGCGCTCCGGCCAGGGTAAGATGTCGCCGCCAAAGCTGAAGTCGGGCCCCGCGGCGCACAGCAGTACAGCCCTGGCTTCGCTGCTTGCGATACGCGCCATCGCGGCAGCGAGCTCTTCGACCATCTGGTCTCCGATGCGGTTCTGCGGAGCGTTGTCGAGTGTGATGATTGCGACATGATGGTCGATGGTGCAGGTCAGATGGGTCATAGTGAGCGCCTCATGCTTGCTATCGGTGATGCCACTCACTGCGCCGGGACGGGAACGATGGCCGAGATGCGCCAGCCTTCGGGGGTGCGGATCGCGAACTCATTGACGAGAAACGTGTAGGTCGGCGCCTCCTGGCCAGCCGGACCCGCGGTGACGCGCGTCGGCGCATAGATGTGCGCCGCGTCAGGGCCGAGGGGTATGATCCGGATCGCTTCCTCGTCCGGTTCGAAGCGCCACGTTCCGGTGAAGATGGTACGGAAGTGTTCGATGACCGCCTCGCGCCCCCAGAACCGATAGGCGCGGGCTACGAAGTTCACGGGATCCGGCTGTCCCGGCAGCGCGTGCGCAAGCACAGCGTCGATCACCTCGATATCATGGGCGGTTTCGCCCGCGGCTTGGCGCAAGAACAGGGCGCGAATCTCCTCGACGTCTCCCGCACTGACCGCAGTGGAATACTTGGCATTTGTCATGATCTCACTCGCCTCATTTTCGATTGACATGGATTGCTACGACCGGTGAACGACGCTGGAGCGTCGAAGCGGGTCGCCGAGATGCTCGCAAAACCACTCAGTTGCCGCGCCTTCGGCGAGCGAAAACTGGTCCAGATAAGGGTCGAAATGGCCGCCCGCCATCAAGGCGAGCTGTTTGGGTTCCTGCGCGCGCTCGTAAGCAGCAAGCGCCAGATCTGCCACAGTGATCCGGTCATCGCGTGCGACAATCATCAGCAACGGCGTTGGCGAAACGCGGGCAATCCAATTGCCGGGTTCGTACATGCGCGCTGCCCGTGTCGAGCGGAGAGTGATTTCGTTTTCCCAGAGGTCCGCGGGAAGAGACTGAAGATAAAAATCAATGGCGTCCTGAGACCGGTAAGCGGCGGGTACCGAAGGATCGGCGCTCACGACAGCCTGTCGGCGAGGCGGCTCCCCCCGCAACTGCGCTCGCTCATCGTCGTCGAAGGCATGCTCCAACGTTGGCAGAGCGTCGGGCGAGATTCGCCGCAATCCCTGCTCATAGCCGCTGATCGTCGGAACTTGCGCAACGACGCAGCGCAGACGTCGATCTGTGGCGCCCAACACAAGAGCGTGTCCGCCAGCGTAGCTCGTGCCCCACAAGCCGATGCGCGTTGGATCGACTTCCGGCCGCGCCTCGAGATAGGAGATTGCGCGACGCCAGTCCGCGACCTGCCGCCAGGGATCGATATCCCCTCGAAGATCTCCCCCACTCGTCCCGAAATTGCGATGGTCGTGGACTAGAACGACAAATCCTGCCGCGGCAAAGGCTTGGGCGAACCGCTCGATGCCGTGCCCCCTGGTCCCGGCAAAGCCGTGGGCCATCGTAATGGCCGGGCGAGCGCCGACGCCTTCGGGCACGAACAGCCAAGCACCGAGGTCGATTCCACCTTCCGCAGGCACCGTCACGTCAATTTTGCGAACCATGTTCGGTCTCCCGACGGCAGCTTTCGTCATCGGCGCAATACTCGCGTTCTCAACCTCGCCGCATGCCTTGGCGGACGGCAGGAACGTCCCTGTTGACATGCGTCGTTTGAACGGCGATAATACCAGATGACCGGTCGTCTGTAATTAGTCAAGAGGGTTTTTCATGAAATCTCATCCAGCCCGTCGAGGCCCGAAGCCGAAGCCTGACACCCGACACAATCTCGTCGCGGCCGGCATCCGGATGATTCACGCTGAAGGATATGCCGCGACTGGTATTCAGAGCATTGTCGAGGGAGCCGGCACGCCCAAAGGATCGTTCTACACCTACTTTGCCAGCAAGGAGGCGTTTGGGGCCGAAGTGATCGATGGATATTCTGAGCGCGGCCAGATCAGGCTGCGCGAGTTCCTATGTAATCCGAAGATCGCGCCACTCGCCCGGTTGGAGGCCTTTTTTGACGACAGGATCGAGAGCTTCA
Organism: Mesorhizobium opportunistum WSM2075; assembly: GCF_000176035.2. NCBI lineage: Bacteria > Pseudomonadati > Pseudomonadota > Alphaproteobacteria > Hyphomicrobiales > Phyllobacteriaceae > Mesorhizobium > Mesorhizobium opportunistum. Next base: position 6,229,878 of record NC_015675.1, read on the forward strand.
GGGCCTCGAACTATGTCCGTGGCTGCTTGATGGGCAATTTCAGCGCCGAGGCTGCGGATCACAGCTCATTGATACGCGAGCACTTGGCCAAGCACTTCGATGCCTGGAGCCGTGTAATTGAAGATTGTATTTCGGAAGCACAGGACCAGGGAGCGATCGATCGTCAATTCACTGCATGGTCGCTGGCCCGCTTCATATTAAATAGTTGGGAGGGAACTCTATTGCGGATGCGCGCCGAAAAGAGCGACGGTCCTCTATTAGAGTTTAAGGAAGTCGTATTCGGCAAGATACTTGTATAGCATTCCACACTACTCCCCCTCACTCCCACTCGATTGTTTTTTAGCCCATCTAGGTCATTGATCTGGCTGGAATTTTTTCCCACCTTCGACGCCGAAAACCGGCGCGTGGGCCGTCAAAAAATTACGCTTTTGATTTTAAAGGGAAAATCGCCGCAAAAAATATTTTGAGGTTTCGCCAACTATCGGGACCAATCGGGCGATTCGTTGCACATTGCGGCGTTCGACAGCGCACCATAGCGGTCTCCAAAAGTACCGTCACTGCTCCAACCTTCGTGTGTTCGCATCTGGCGACCTAAGGAAAGACCTGACTGGTGCAGACCACATCCGTCCGTCATCTCGGAATATCCCGAGAAAAAATCCAAGCCTCAAAAAACATTATGGGCCTGCGTTGCGCCATGTCCAGGTGGAGCGGAAGATGCGGAATTCCATCGGGTTGGAGCCCGGGCGGCCGAGTCCCGCCCGGGATGAGGTTTGTCAGAGCCGTTCGAGCGTCAGCATCCCCGGATCGCCCTTCCAGGCCTTGGAAAGTTCGTCCGCGGCCTTGGTTTCGGCGGCAGTATCGCCTTGGGCCTTCGCCGCCTGCTGCAGCCCGAACAGTGCCCAGGCGCTGCTGCGTGTGCGGTGGAGAGCCGCCACGAACTCCTTCGCCGCGTCCGCCGGCTGGCCATTCTTGAGGAGGGCGGCGCCCAGGGATTGCCGCACGGGATAATACCAGTATGGAGGCTCCATGTAGGGGATCGTGTCCTCCGCTTCGACCGCCTTCTTCCAGAAGCTTATCGAGCCGCCGACGTCGTTCTCGGCCTGCGCAGCGCGGGCGCGTACGACATCCTCGGCCACTTGCAGGACCGTCATTGCCGGGATTCCCCAGGCATCGTGCACCGACCAGTCGGTTTTCTGAGCAATCTTGTGGATGGCATCCGCCTCGGCTCGGGCGCCCGAGGGGTCCTTCTTCTCGGCCAGGGCGATGCCGCGCGCATAATGCCACATCGACGTGATGTAGGGCGGCGCACCGGCCGGTTCGGCCTTAGCCAGGATCGCATCCGGCTCGGCATATTGCGCCCAGGCGAAATACGGAGCTGCCTTCACCGGCTGCACGATCGGAATGGCCGTCGCTACTTCGTTGGTCAGAAACTTGTCCAGCTTATCGGCCTCTGCGAGCACCGTCTTCGAGTCACCGAGGAGTTGGGCCGAAACCAACACGAAGTGCACGTTGTGGGAATAGTAGCCGAGCGGATAGACACCGACAGCACCGGTCTCGGCGAGGTAGGTCTCGTCCACTTTCGAGGCAGCTTCGTTGGACTTCAGCGAATCCGTGTAGCGGCCGACGCGGTAGTAGATATGACTCGGCATATGCACGATGTGTCCGGCCCCCGGCATCAGAGCTGCCAGCCGATCCGCGTAGCGCTCGGCGCGCTCCGGACGATCCGAGGCCTCTACAAGGTGAATGTAGAGGTGAATCGCCATCGGGTGATCAGGCTTCCTTGCGAGAACGCCTTCCAGCCGCCTCTGGACGTCGGCGGTGCGGCCCTTGGGTTCCGTGCCACCCGGCTGCCAGTAGTCCCAAGGCTGCGTGTCCATGCCGGCCTCAGCGGCCAACACAGCGAGATCGAGATCTTCAGGGTATTTGTCAGAAAGCGCCGCGGTTGCATCGGCAAAAGCGGCGTTCAGAGTGTTTCGATCGGCGTTGGGATCTTCGGAATACCGCCTGGCGACCGCCTCGATCAGTCCCCGCTCCTTCTCGGTGGCACCGGATGAAAGACCCTGCGCCTTTCGAATAGCAACGATCGCTGGTGCATTTGCGACGGGATCCATCGGCACGTTTATGTTCGGCCCTAGGATCAGCGCCTCGCCGAGGAAGCACATCGCACAGTCCGGGTCGAGGCTTTGTGCCTTGCGGAAGGCTCGTTGCGCCTCCGCGTGATTGAAGTTGGTGGCGAGCCGCAGCCCCTGATCAAAGTATTTTTGGGCATCGGCGCTCTTTGTGCTGATCGGATAGCTCAGGGAGCCCAGGTCATCCCACAATGGCGGCTGAGCCTCCTCGTAGGCCTTCATATCTTCCGGGGCCAATGATTGGCCGGCAGCGGCCAGAGCGACGCAGTGTGTGATGTCGAGTTCCCCCGGCAACGGGACCCTTGGCGCCGCCGCAAGCTGCGACTGCAACGGACTGTCTGCGGCGTAAGCAATGGCAGCGCCTGCGCCGAAACTCATCAAGGCAATCGCGGTCCATCCTGCACTTGGCAGGCAAGCACGCAGTTTCATCTGAACCTCCTGGCGTTCGGTACGATCGGCAAGCTCCGATCAGCCCTGTCTCTTCCAATTCTCGATCGGAGGTGCGGGCGTTGATGATCCGCTGTCTGGGCGGAAGCAATGTCCAGAAACGGCACGACACAGGCCAGTAAACAGGATGCTTTTGCGGAATACCCCATGGTCAACCCCGTTTGCGGATGGGCGGCGCGCCACGTGCTGTCGCTTTCTTGGTATAGTGCCCCGTCTGAGCATTACCGGTCCCTGCTTGGCGGGGGGCAATCCTAATGGCGCCTGTTGTTGTGAACATGCCCGACGACCCCGATTCAGCGCAGAGTGCGACCCTTGGACGGTTAGGGCTTCACCCGAACGGGTGACACCACGAATTCAATGCGTGGGGGACCCCTGGTATCGGGACAAGAGTTTCGCGAGTTCCGCCTGACTTCCGGTGCTTGTTTTCGAAAATATTGCACGGAGCTGGGTTCTGGCAGTTTCACGACCAATCCCCAGGGCAGAGCTTGCCGCGCTGATACCTTGACCATCGGCGAGGCTGCAGGCCAGCCGCGTTTCGGCTGCTGTCAGTTGAAAAGCCTGCCTTATCAGGTGCTTGGGCAGCGGCAGTTCGGCCACAAGGTCGGTAAAATAGAGGAGCGCGTCTCCGCCGTTAAAGAGGTCATGGACGAACGAGGTCATCGGAATGGCTTCAGCAAGAAGCCATGGCGAACCCTCGCGAGCAATCAAGACGGGCTCCCCGTCGCTGAAGTCGCCGCATTGGCTGACCACGCCTGCAATCAATTTCTGCAAGCGTGAATCACTGGCCCGATCTGCCGCCCGGAGTCGACCGCCATGGACAACGAGGCCACTACCAAGCAGAGCTTCCGCGTGTTTGTTGTAGCGGGTGACGCGGCCCCGGCAGTTTAACAACAGCGCTGCGCTCCCCATCCGGTCCAGAATGGCCAGGTTCGGTTCGACCGCCGTTTCCCAAACCTTTTCCGCAGCACTGATAATGCGAACCATCGACGGAACGATCACCAAGAAATCCTCGGCTTCGCTCCGGTAGAATGGTCCCTTATGAGCGTCACGAAACATCGAGAGTATCCACCTTCGATCCTTCACCATGAAGTCTATTGCAGCCCACCATTCCCGGTCGCCTGGTCGCGCGATTTCTTGGTAATAAGGGAGAATCTCACGCTCATCGCGAGTGGTGATCTCATCCTCAACAACGAAGCTGTCTGTCAGCTTCGCCAACCTCTTGCGCGGTCTACGTTCATGCGGATCGGGAGCACCTTCGACTCTTTCGATCCAAAGGGCGGCAAATTCGGCATGCTCCGTCGAGTCGGGTCTTAGTGCGGTCGGCGATCGCTGATCGCTACGAAACGGGTGAGTTGGATCGCAGGTGCGGATGACGCAACTCGTGGCTCCTAGGGAATGGGCCAGCGTTTGAAGCGCTGCGGGCCACTGCCTAAACTCGAAGGCGGCGTCACAGCAAGCCTCGATCGCAGCGGCAATGTTTCGATTGTCGGACATAAGATTTGCGCCGCGATCCCGGTTACTTGCCCTTTTTCTCTGCTAGCCGTCGACGGTCCTCCCTCTACAGGCCCCCTAACTGGCTTCGGCCCGGGATGTTTATTTCCCGCGGCCGTGCTCGATAGGCGAATCAGCTGAGTACCTATCGTCAGACACTGACGCATCGAATTGGAGATGTTCATATTAGCATAACAGTCACGCCCGATGCGACTTGCTATTTAATGGCACTCTCGAATAGTTGCTCCGGCTCGATACCGGCAGTGCCTTCGCCCTCTATGACCCATCATTAATTCTGTCTCCGAAATGAAAAGCTCACCGCCGTAGGCACCGGTTGGGTTGAATCGCATTGCTGAACGGTAGCATGACTAACACCGACGGCTGTTGGGAACCGCCGGACCGCCGAGCACTCGCAACGGCGTGCTTGAGATCGCCGGTGCGCGGTTCTGCTTGCCCGAAAACCTCACGTCACGCCGCGCTGCCGAAAATAAGCCTGCATCAACTTGCGGCCCGAACGGTTGTCTGCGCCAACTTGGTGGATGAGGCGCAGCCATTGAATGACGGTCTTGGGGCACGAAGCAAACCCGCCTATTTGCACGCCGTTGCATGCCGCAACTCTCCAACAGGCCGACTGCGCTGTACACCTGTCCCAACTTCGTTCCGATCATTCCTGTGTTTTGCTGGGAAATCGAACAGGTTATCGCAAACAAACAGCGGAAGGTGACGATCGGGCCGGGGCGCTCGGCAGGTTAACGCCCTTGCCGCCTGTCCTCTACTCCCACTCGATGATCAACCGGAATTTCAACACACTGATTTTGCTACCCAATTTTTTTCCGAAATTCTATAATACCGTCCCAAATACCGTCGGATTCTTACGCTGTTGAAAACGCTACAACAATGTAGTCGCTGTCGCAGCATGCATCCTTTTGACTGCATCATTTCCGGTAGCGCCTTCGCAGCGCCAAACAGAAAGGCGCGTGGACGCCATTTCGGCGGATCCATCGGACCCGGTATGCAAACCGAGACTGGACAACGGCTGCTTGGTTTCGCATCCGTTTGGCCCACGGAGCACCGACGAATTTCCTACAATTCGACTGTATACGAGCTTTGGACTATTCGCAGCCTGTTGGCGAATGACCGCATTGGTGCCGCAAGCGGACGAGCCGGTCCTGGGACGAACTAGCCAGAAAGGCCATTCCGCTGGCACCCCATTGGCCGCAACGACATTGGTTGCGATCCCGCAGGTTGCAGTCATTTGAATCCGGCCGGCGGGGTAATGCCCAATTCGGTCTCCTTCGGCCCAAACCAGAAAAGCTGCTATCACCGCTGCTCTAGGGTCGCAGCAAACTTTAGATAAACCGCGCCACGCAGAGCCCCCGTTGTCTGTTTTTCAGACATGTGCTAGATTCGAGTCGGATAAATGGACATGCGAGGTATCATCATGTTCCCTGCTCAAGCGTTTGAAGACGCAATCCGAAATGAAATCAGTACGGCCATCAATGACCGTCCTGCTCCACGTGCGGCATGGGAGCCTGCGGTCGACTCGCTCGTGATGGTCCGGGTTGTTTTGCGCATCGAGGAAGAGTTCGCACTCGACCTTCCGGACGACGTAATGCCAGCTGGTGGCTTCCGTAGTGTCGAACACTGCGTCGTGACCGTCATGGAGACATGTCGTGAAGCGTGGAGAGTGAGCCAGCCCGAAACCGAGGAGGTGTAATATGGCACGGACCCCTGTTGGATTCGCAGGTCCAAACCCGGAGGCCGTTCGGCTCGGCAAGCGCCTCAAGGACGCGCGTGAATATGTGGGCATCACACAAGAAGAAGCGGCAAACCACCTGAAAGTCCGCCGCTCGGCAATTTCGGAAATGGAGGCGGGCAAGAGGGGGGTCGGCGCCCTCGAAATGAAAAGCCTAGCCGTTCTGTACGAGCGGCCGACATCCTGGTTTACCGGCGAATCCGAGCAGCTGCACGTGCCCGAAGACGTCGCATTTCTGGCGCGCACAGTAAGCGATCTGTCAGAGAACGACAGGGGTGAGCTGGCAAGCTTTGCGGAATTCCTGCGCTCCCGTTCGAAGGTGAACAAGAATGGCTAGGGCGCCCACGCGCGACGCAGTCCTGAAAGGCATGCGGGCAGCGCTTCGCCTGCAGCGCGACCTCGGCCTGGATCAAGGCGCCGCGCGAGGGCATCGCGTGGACGTATTCGGTTCGATCTACCGACAGAACGTCCCCTTGCTTTTCCGGAAGCTTGAACCGCTCTTGGGGGCTTATCTGCGCGAGGGCGGCAATCCAGGGATCATTCTGACGACGCGCCGTCCGCTTGGCCAACAGCGCTTCACTGCTGCGCACGAGCTTGGCCACCATGTGCTGAACCACGATCCCCATGCGGATGATGATAGTATTCTGCGCCGGTCGCCGGATCATGCTCGGGACTACATCAACCTTCCACCCGCCGAGCAAGAAGCCGATGCTTTCGCGTCATACTTCCTCGTGCCTGACTGGCTGATTACGGCACTCATGCAGCGTCACCATTGGACGCCGCAGCATCTTCAGAAGGCAGACGTCGTCTACCAATTGGCTTTGCGCGTTGGCGCAAGCTATCGCGCGACACTCTACGCGCTAGTGCGCAACAGGGTTATTGGGGCCGGAATCCGGACGCAGCTTGTCAAAGCGCAACCAGCGACGATCAAGCGTGCACTCGTGCCCGACTATCCAATTGGGTCCACGCAAAACATCGATGTGTGGCACCTGACGGAGCGAGACGAGGGTACGGTGATCGAAGCCGGCCGAGACGACTTGTTCGTGGTCAAGCTGCGCGAAGATAGCAACGCCGGTTACGTCTGGAATTTCGACGAACTGGAAATGGCCGGCTTCGCGATACTGAAAGATGGCCGCGAACAGGTCACCGAAGGGGTGGTTGGGGCTCCCGCGATCCGGCATGTGCTCGCGCGGGCTTCAGATGCGACCGTGCACGGAGTCTATACTTTGTGGGAGCGCCGGCAGTGGGCTCCGGACGACAATCCTAAACGATGGTCGTTCGATTACAGACCTGTCTATTCGCACGATGCAGGATTGTTTCGCCCCTCGTTCAGACACGCGGGCGTTGCGCGCTGATGTTGAATGTCGTCGCCGATCTCAGAAACCAGCTTGAGCCGGCTCGCGATCAAGGTCGCCGCCCAACCTGCCTGTCTTTCGCGGCGAGCGCGACCCACCGAGCGGCGCATAAGCACCCGACCCAGTTGTCTCCTGAATGGCTTTATTACCACGCAACGCGACGTGATGGGTTGCAGCCGGACCAAGGCTCGACGATTGAAGCGACGTGTACAGCGATCTTGAATGACGGCCAACCAGATGAGGAGTTCTGGCCTTATCAAGATCGCGAAGTTTGCCTCAATCCCTATCAACCGGCCGGGCAACGCCCAGTCGTCGTCCGCTGTGATACCGGTCAACGAAGCAGCGATTCTGATCGCTGGCGCTCTGAGATCGACTCGGGGTCACCTGTCGTCATCACATTGTTCATTTCGTCCGCATTTTACCAGCCAGCACGGTTCATCGGACCGGAGGCGCTGATGGCGGAAGATCATATTCCAATCGATCCTACACTGGCGCACGCGGTCGTCCTAGCCGGATACGGCTACGTTAACGGCGCATCGCATTTTCTGGTCCGCAACTCCTGGGGACTGAGATGGGGATGGGCGGGCTACGCCTGGTTTTCCGAAACCTACCTCACCCGCCGCTTTGCTGGCGCCTTCGTCATCCAACATGGAGCATCCGACGATGTATAATCCTATGACGCCCGCACCCACCCCCGTCTCCGCATGGGTTAGGGCAGCCCGCCGGCTCAAGGCCGACGGTGATCAACACGGGCTTATGCTCCATATCGAAAATCCGACCGGATTTTCGCCAGGAGAGGACGAGATTGTGTGTCAGGTCGACGCGTTTCTGCGCGATCATGACAGATGCTGCGTCAGCACGGTCGCCAATACGATCTTCCCTGCCGCCCTTGATAGAGGCGACGGCATCGACGCGCTGACGAAGCGTTACATGCAGGTCTACGAGCGCCGCATGCATCGTCAGGGCGAGTGGGGTCGCTATTTTCAGCGTATGGTCGCCTGGCCGAACGGCGGCGGAAGGGGTGCGGGAACCGTCAATCAGCTTTCCGCGAATATCGAGACGCTGCGGGCGATGAGAAGCGGAGAAGCAAAGTTCTTCGGCAACGTGACAGAGATCGCCCTCTTCGATCCGGCTCGCGATCTGCGAAAGAAAATGAACCGGCAATGCTTGAGCTTCATCGAGCTAAAGCCCGAGCGCCAGGGAAATATCTGGCGGCTCAGCATGATGGCCGTCTATCGCAACCACTATTACGTCCAGCGTACGCTTGGTAATCTCATTGGCCTCGGCCGCCTGCTGCAGTTCATCGCCAACGAAACGGGTTTTGAGATTGGGACGCTGACAATCCAGTCCACGCATGCGTGTCTCGATCCAGACCTGCAACGCGGCGAGATTTTCGAGTTGATAACAGCTTGCGACGGTCCAACAGGCCTGGCGGCCTAGTCGAGCCGTAGCAGTATGCAACATCGGGTTGGCGCTCGATAAATCTGCGCCCGTATACGAAATTTAGGGGCTGCAATCAAAGGAATGATTTTATGAACGACGCAAAGCTCCCCGCCTTTGAGGATATCGGACAGATCGAGGTGGACTTTCTCGGCCAACGCATCGTTATCGGATGCATCGAGGGAGAACAAGAAAAGGCTCTTCGGCTTGCCAAACGCTTTGAAATTGACGCTGGCGAAGTGACTAAAGCGGTCTCCGCGGAAATCGAGCCGATCCAGGCGATGCTGATGGCCGGCATCTTGGCATATGAGCAACTTGAGCAGGCGGAGGCGGGCTATAACAATGGCGCCGATCACAGCTAAGAATCGAAAGGCGAGCCCGGAGAAGCCCCGCATTTCGATGCGGTCGCGACAGCGAGCACAGTATGAGCACGATCTGCACAATCACTTGGACATATTGTCGCTGTCGCGCGCGGATCGCCTGAAGCATTACGGCTTACATTTCGCGAAATACGCGGGACGGTTTGCCCGGGGTGATGCCGAAGTCAAAACCAGAAGCGAAACGCTCGTCGACGCGTTTCTCGTTGTGCTGAGCGCTGCAAATGCGCTGAACCAACGATTGCCGGATGTAGGAACCGGGGGATTGGTCGGTGGTGCGACCTCCGACCTCGCCTTTACCGACCACGCCGGACGTTTTGCCGATGCATGCGAGAAGATCGATCATCTCGAGGAATTCCGTGCGATCGCCCTTGCTGCAAACGCCGCGCTTTCAGAGTGGATCGTTCACAGCGCAAAAGCGGCTGATTTTGATCTCGACGCTCTCGTGGACGATCGTCGACGACAGCTTGCGCGCAGGCAGGTTTACGCTCAGGAGACTTAATGTTTCTATCGGGTAAGCTCATCGCTGAACATGGCGGCGGCTGGATCGCACCATTCGCCCCGCAGCGGGTCGATTGCGCAGCCTATACACTGCGGATCGGTGACGAAGCTTTCATCAGCCCGGAAGGTCGAGACACCCGCAAGCCGGGCCTGGTTCAACGCTTAGGGCACAAGGCGGCTATCGTAATACCGCCCGGGCAGTTCGCCTATTTGACCACGCGAGAGTTCGTAACGCTCCCGAATGACCTTCTCGGCTTCATCAACATGAAGAGTACGCTAAAAAACAGCGGTCTTGTGAATGTAAGCGGATTTCACGTCGATCCGGGCTACAAAGGAAAGCTTCTGTTCGCTGTCTTCAACGCAGGACCGCAGACAGTGACGGTGCGGTGCAATCAGGACGCATTCCTGATCTGGTTTGCGCGTCTCGAAGGCGCGACGGAACAATACGCCCGGCAAAAACCGGGATTTCGGGAGATCGACACGACTTTGATGGGATTACTCCCCGCCGAGACCGCATCGCTGAACTCCATCAACAAAAGGATGGATCAAATCGAGCGACGCATTTCCTACGCATTCGGTATAATGACACTTGCTGGCGGTGTTGCGGTTGCTGCGGTTGCCGGCGTCATTGCGAGCATGGCTTTTAAAGCCTTAGGAGGACCGTGAATGGCAGACGCTTTCATTCTTAATGAACATTTCAACGGTGGCGACCGTGCTACAATCGAGACGATCCTGCAAGGGGCAGGTTTCAATCCACGATACGATGTTCCGAGTGACATGTCCTCAGTCGACCCGGACACTGACATCGGCGTCGTCGGGCTCCCAGCAGTCCCAGGAGATCTCGGCACCATAGATGCGCGAACGATGGCGTTTGCCGGTGCTGGCATTCGGGTCGTGGCGATTTGGCTGCACACGGACCAGGAGGGCACAGGCGGTGTTCCCGCTTCGATCGGGAAATACGCTACCACAGTTGACCGCGATTCTGAAGTCTTGATGCCGACTCTAAAGGGCGAGACCGATGTCTGGGAACAACCAGGCGGGGAGAAAAGACCAAAGCCTCACACCAAACGCAACAAGTGTTGAGCCGTGAGCCGAATCTACTCCTACGTCGTCGAACATGACCTTGGCTTTGCACCGAACCCGTTCTGGGGTGTATGTACGCTAGCAAACTGCAAACCGATAATCCGAAAATTCGCTAGCGCAGGCGACCTCATAATCGGAACAGGTTCGGCTGACCTGCGGGCTACCGGCTACCTCGTCTACTGGATGCGAATATCGGAAATCACCTCCTTCGATGGCTATTGGTCAGACCCGCGCTTCGCGCGCAAAAAGCCAAACATGAACGGCAGCATGATGCATCGCTACGGCGACAACATCTACCACACGGCGCACGACGGCACATTCCAGCAGATCGACTCTTTCCATAGTGAAGACGATGGTACTCTGAGTGTCAGAAATCGGAAACGCGATACCGGTAACACGGAAAAAGTCATGCTTGCGACCGACTTCGCATACTTCGGAAAATCGGCTCCGGTTATCCCTGGACACCTGCGTTTTCTGATCAAAAAAGGGCCAAGCCACAAATGCCGTTTTCCCGACGGGCAGCGGGCCGCTATTGAGGGTTGGCTGAAGACGTTGCCCGAACGCGGGTATGTCGGTGAACCTGGACATTGGTGACGCTGAAGCGTTTGGCGCCTTCAGCGCAGCTGCAGTTCTCTGATCAACCGAGCGTTTTGCCCCGAATTACCTGTTGCCGACGAGCAACAGCGGGAGGAAGTTCAGCCGCTGCGATTCCTTATATCGTGATCATCTGGCAATCTGCCCTGGTGGGGGATTCGCGATGGATGGATCGACTCTATCACTAAACGAATATCAAGATTTAGCGCTCAAGACGGATCGAACAGGCCTGAAATCCAGAAATTTGAGCCTGCCAATCCTTGGATTGTTTGGTGAAACCGGCAGTTTACTTAGCGAGGTGAAAAAGAAGCAGCGGGACTCCAAAGCCTACGACTCGTACGAAAGCGGTGTGATCGAGGAATTCGGCGATGCGCTTTGGTACCTGGCGGTCATTGCAGCCCATGCAAATATCCGGCTAGCTGATATTGCAGAGGAATTCGAGTTCGGTCCTAACGAGGCGCTTCGCTTCGTGAATCTGCAACCGCAACAAACGCTTAACCTCGCAGCTCCCACGACGGAATTCGCACGAACGCTTCTGAAACTGGCCAATTCGGTAGGCAATCTTACCAATAGCGACGGTGAAGCTCTGTCAGACTGCGACCCAATCGCTTTTGCACAAAAGCTAAAAATGATTTTCCGCAATTTGGTGCACGCGGCCAACGAGGCAGGCGTGACCTTGGGGGACGCGGCGGTTCACAATCTGCGGAAGGCGCAGGATCGCTGGCCAACGGACCGCATTCCCCCTCCGCTGTTTGATCTGGAATTCCCCTCTGAGGAGCAGCTGCCTCGAAAACTCGCGATTGAGATTTTCGAGCGCAATTCTGGCCCCAAACAATACGTTTATCAGCGCTGCAACGGCGTCAATATCGGGGACCGCCTCACCGACAATAGTGTCGTGGAAGACTTCTATCGCTTTCACGACGCTTTTCACTATGCCTATGCAGCCATCCTTGGTTGGTCGCCGGTAACGCGGGCCCTATTGAAGCTCAAACGGAAGAGCAAGACCAAAGTCGATGACGGCGAGGACGGTGCCCGCGCGATTATTCTCGAAGAAGGTGTTGCGGCCTACGTTTTCGCGAGAGCCAAAGAACATCAGTTCTTCGAGGGACGCGATGAGGTTGATTTCAACCTGCTGAAGACGGTCAGGAGTTTCGTCCAGGGTTTTGAAGCGGAGCAGTGCCCGCTGTGGCTTTGGGAAGAAGCGATCCTGAAAGGAAACGCCGCCTATCGCTTTTTGCGACAGCATCGACGTGGGCGCCTCATCCTTGATCTGGACAAACGTGATATGATGGTGGAAGAGCTTGCGCCATGAAACCAGCTGACTTTGTCGAAGAACTCGCGTCCTACCAGTTTGCCAACGCGTTCAATCCCTACGCCGATGCGTGCCCAGAATTTGACGCCGAAGATGCGCCAGGAGTCCGTCGGCGGAACCTGGAAGCCGTCTTAAGTGCAGCAATCGAGAGAGGAGTTGATTCCTTCTGGATTGCTCGAGATCTTGGCTATCGGGGCGGTCGCCGAACGGGCCTGGCATTAACTGACGAGGCGCATCTTGATTGGCACTCAGAACTTCTCGGTACTGAACCACTCATGAGAGCGACTAAAGGCCCCCCCGTGGCCGAGCGCACCGCCACCGTTGTATGGCAGATGCTGCGCTCAATCGAACAACCGATCTTTCTCTGGAACGTCTTTCCGTTTCATCCGCATGGCCCCAATGAGCCGATGACAAATCGGTGTCATACCCGTAGCGAGCGATTGGCATGCAAACCCTTTTTGGAAGCGCTGATCGACACCTTGCAGCCGAAACATCTTGTTGCCATTGGACGCGATGCCCAAGCAGCTTTGGTGGACCTCGGCCTTGAGGCAACTGCGGTTCGTCACCCTAGCTATGGAGGGCAGAGCGAGTTTATAGGCCGCCTTGAGGAATTCTACTGCGTCCGCTCTAAGCCCGCCCGGGAAACCCAGCTACATCTGCTCTAACCGTTTCGTTCTCTCTACCGGCGTGCCGGGGCCGAAACAAAGTGCGTCGCCATGTGGGTGTAGAACACGCCTGGCGCAGGGCTGGACTTTCAGAGTAGAGTTCACCTCGGAAGAACATTCGGAGCGTTGACCGCGGCAGTATTGACCTGATGACGTTGGTCTGCCTCGTCGATGCTGGGGAGGCGAATTCTCGACGCGTGGCTCGCGTGAGGCTGTCTAATTGAGGCCTCAGTTCCGCGTTTTTCCCCGAGCCGGCCGAAGGGAAACAGAGGACGTCTGCAGTCTGCATCGTTCCGGGAGTTCGCATCGAAGGCGGGGACAATCGTTTCGTTGCCACTTCCTACTGCACGAAGCCGACCACGTGCCGGCGCAGGAAGCCAGACCTGCCCGCCGAAAGGCTGGTACATCTACCGCGGGTATTACCAGCGGATCACGACGACTTTTTCAGTCCCGTTGGCGAGTTCGACAGCCTCGGTGCCATCTTGCTTGCGGCTCTGGATTTTGGCGCTCTCAACGGCTTCAACATTGGCGGCATTGGCCGCAAAAGCCTCATCGATCTCGGCGACACAGACCAAAGTCTCAGGCGGTAGGTCCTTTATTTGGTCCAGCAACTCGCGAACATTCATGGCGAATCTCCTTGGCACATGCGGGGAGCAGATACGTGCTTCGCAGATGCGAAACCATGGTTCTTGAGAAAAGTTCCGTTCACCTGGGCACCGATCAAATTTGCGGCGCGAGAGCATCGGCGTCAGGGAAGTTTGCTCCTTAACGCGCCGCCATCCCGCTGGGCGCTTTGTGCTCGGACCGGGGGAGCCTTTCCCCTCACCCGGCCCGTTCGCGCGCAGTCACGTCCTTGCCTGAACCGACGGAGCGCTCCTAGGCCGCATCGAAGGATTCTCCGCCCCAAGCGCACGGGGTCCGCTTGTTTTGCAGTTGCAGCGGCACGGGATCTTGCGCAGTGGTTTTCCAGGAATCAGCCTTGTGGAATCCGATTCAAACCCGGACCATTGAGGTCATTCAGCTCGCCGCCGGCCGATGATCCGCGCCGAAATACCGCTCATTCGTCTCACCACAACCTCACCGAACAGGCGTTCGCTGACGCGGCGGTACTGATGATTTGGGCGGTGATGCCACCTTTGCCGAGCGGTCGTCGCAACAAGTCCACGAGCTCCAGAGCTGCTGGTTGCTTTCAGCGTTTGAGCATGGCCGAAATGCCGTGCCGGATAAGAGGAAAATGTTGGGCGAACCTAAGAGCCGCATGGCGTGCAAGCCGTGCCGTCAGTCGCTCGCTTGAGTAGAGTCGGACGAGCATATTCGTACCATGGTAGAGCGGCGCCGCGGACAGGCGAAGCCGCCTTTCGTATCCGTGCAGCATGTCGGGATCGGCAATGTCACGGCCGTCCCGACTTGCAGTCAGGATTGCATCGGCGAGTTGCTTTTGGCTGCTGAGGCCGATGTTGAAGCCATGCGCCGTCACGGGGTGCATTCCGATAGCAGCGTCACCGATGAGTGCGGCGCTCGGAGCCCTGAATTCGTGCGCCCAAGTGGTGACCAGTGGATAGGTGTGGCGGTTGCTTGCCAATGTCATTTCACCGAGACGGCCTCGACACCGCTTCGTCAATTCCCTGACGAACAATTCGTCGCTGAAGGCAAGCAGTCTGTCGACGTCGCTTGAGGGCAGAGTGAGCAGCAGCGAGGACACCCCCTCCCCCAGAGGCAACATCGCTATCGTTTGATGATGATCGAACCATTCGGTTGCCACATGGTGATGGTCGCGCTCGTGCCGCACCCGACAGATCAGCATCGAGTGGCCAAGCCGGTTGATGTCGGCGCCGATGCCGAGCAGATCACGCGTGGGGGACAGGCGCGAGTCCGCGGCAACAACAAGCCTGGCGCTCAACTGCATGCCGTCGGAAAGCCTTACCACGGCTCCTTTGTGGCTGGTCGTTGCATCGATGACCGAGTGGCCGCACAGGAGCTCTGGCTGATCACGCATCCGAACGATTTTGAACAGCGCATCGCGAATGCGGCAGTTCGGGACCAAAATTCCGAGTGGTTCTCCACACGCCCTTGGAGCATCAACACGCAGTGCGAAACCGCTCGAACCGTTAAGCACGCGCGCGCCTCGAAGTGGTGATTTGTCCGAAGCGGGAATGATATCCCAGGCGCCGAGCTCCCGAAGGATTCTGATCGAGGCATGAGTCAGCGCGATCTCGCGACCGTCGAAAGCCGGATTGGCCAGTCTTTCCAGGGCCTGCGCTTCAACAAGCGCCACCTTGAGTTTGCTCTGGGCAAGCGACGCGGCGAAGGAAAGTCCGACCGGCCCCGCTCCAACGACAATGATGTCGAAGCTGTAATCGGACTCGGCCATCAACATGGCGCCATCGCGTAGGCTCTCCAGTGCCCAAGCACGAACTGCGAAATCAAAGACGCCTTTGATGCTAGTTTAAGCACGACGCGCGCGAGCTATGGCCGCCTAAATAGGTGGCAAGCCGCCTCATCAGCGGCAGATGCTCACAAAGCCGTTGCTTGACGGCTGAAGCTGGCAAATAAGCATACGATCGCGCCGTTGCAGCGGCGCGATCTCGCGATCCTGGGCACGGAAGTGCTGCTGCTGCTGAAATTGCTGCCGCCTCAGCCTGTTCTCCAGCATCAGTGATTCGTTCTGCTCGACCAGCGCATTGCGATTGGCGGGGTTAAGGACTGGTGCCGAGGCGACTGGACCCGGCAACGCCGCCGTTCCCAGCATTCCCGACATAAAGATTGTCAATAGGCGAAATCGCGACATCCATTCACTCCTGCAAACAAAACGTTGGCATACGCATGCCATGTTCAGCATCCACCTCGACTTCGCCACGCTCGCTCAGCCGAAAGAGACGCCCTGCCATACCCGTGGAACAATCGGGCAAAAGGCTCGATGTGTGGGTGTTGATCCAGACCGATCGCGAGGCGCTCGGCGGCGCGATTAGTCGACCTAGGCATGGTTTCTCCTTGAAAGACTGACCCATGAAACCACACCGATGAGTAGATAACCCTGATCTGGGTCAATGGGCGTGAGAAATCCGGCGACCGCGGTTAGACGATCAACGCCTGCATATTGGGCGGAAGGGGCGACGTAATCCTGCCGCGACACAGGCTTTTCACAGATCAGCGTCAACCGGCGGCAGTGAAGCTGCCCTATGCAACCTCATTCCGCGCGGTCGTCTGCGGAGCGGCTTGAATCAGCCTTCTGGCTTGTCGTTATGGTCGAGAAGGATACGCTCTGCTGCCCCGTCGAGATCCTCGTATTGACCGCTTTTCAACGCCCATAGGAAGCCCGACAGCCCAAGCGCGCCGAGGAGCAGGGTCCCAGGTATCAAATAGGCAAGCGTCGTCATTACAGCTGTGCCCATCCGCCATTGTTGGAGTGTCTATCATCGGCAACAGTTTCCGCTGGTGTGTGCCGAACAAAGCCTTCCAGGCGCAATGCATTCCCGATGACTAGCAGCGACGAGGCGGACATCGCGATTGCGGCGATCAACGGTGTGACGTGCCCCGAGATAGCGATCGGGACTGCCACCGCATTGTAGACGATTGCGATTGCGATGTTCTGCCGGATCAGATTTCCTGCTTTGCGCGAGATGTCCAGTGCGAGCGGCACCGCCAGGAGGCTTTCGCGCAGGAAGACGAAATCCGCCGCGTTGCGGCCAACATCGGCGGCGGTGGCCGGTGCGATCGAGACATGCGCTGCGCTCAGCGCCGGCGTATCGTTGAGGCCGTCGCCAACCATCAGAACCTTGTGCCCAACTTTCGCGAGGGTCTCGATGCGTTCGAGCTTGCCGGATGGCAGCAGGCACGGAACGAAGTCGTCGACTCCGAGTGACTTCGCAACCTCGGCACAGGCTGCCGCGGTATCGCCCGACAGCATCTCCACGGGAACCCCGGCGTCGCTCAATTGATCGATGGCCGCTCTGGCGTCGGCGCGCAATGCATCCTCGAAAACGAAGCATGCGGCGATCATCCCGTTTCTCGTCAGCACCGTTCCGCCGTAGCCGTGTTTGCCTTCACCGCCGGTTCGAGTCTTCCAGCCAGCCCATCCGCGTCGGCCCAGTCGCCAGGTGCTTCCCGCGTCAGTGGCTTCGATTCCAAATCCCGGATGCTCGGTGACGGCATCGAATTTGAGCTGCCCGCCAGGAATGGCAAAGCCGGCTATGGCCTTTGAAAACGGATGGCGGGAATGCGCGGCCATGCCTCCCGCGACTGCCAGCATGCCCGGATCAATCGAGCCCGCATTGACCAGCCGGGGCTGGCCAAGCGTCAGCGTTCCGGTCTTGTCGAACACTGCAATGTCCACACTTGCCAGGCGTTCCATGGCGGAGCCGTCCTTGACCATGATGCCGTTCTCGAACAGGCGCCTTGCGGCGACCACCTGCACGATCGGCACAGCGAGGCCGAGCGCGCACGGGCAGGTGATGATCAGAACGGCAATGGCGATGGTTGTCGCCCGGTGCCAGTCGCCGGTTGCCACTATCCAGCCCAGGAATGTCACGAAGGCGGTGAGATGAACCATGGGCGCGTAGAGCGCCGAAACGCGATCAGCGATGCGGCGATAGTGCGCGCGGCCGCCCTCGGCGGCCTCCATGAGCCGAACCATTTCTGCCAGGAACGAATCCTTTACGGCAGCCATCGCCTCGATGGTCAACGGGCCGGTAAGATTGAGCACACCGGCCTGCACGACTTCGCCCGGCGCCACGTTTTTCGGCGTGCTTTCGCCTGAGGCCAGCGAGCAGTCTAGATCCGACGCCCCTTGAATGATCTTGCCGTCGACGGGGATCCTCTCACCGGCTGCAATCAACAACCGCATGCCGGGTTCGATCTCGCCGACCGGGAGGTAGTGGCGCGCGCCGTCGCCGCGCAGCACCATGGCGCCACGCGCGGCGAGCTGCGACAGGCCTTTCACCGCGGTGCGGGCACGTTCGCGCATCACGTGATCCAGCGTGCGGCCGATCAAAAGGAAGAACAGCAGTGATACCGACGCGTCGAAATAGGCGTGATCGCCATGGTTGATCGTCTCGTAGAGGCTCATCGCGTAAGCGAGCGACACCCCAACCGCGATTGGCACGTCCATGTTCATGCGGCCATGGCGCAGTGCATTCCAGGCCGAACGGAAGAAGATGCCGCCGGCGAAGGCGAGCGCCGGGATGGCAATCAGCGCCGAGACCCAGTGAAACAGGTCGCGGGTAGCCCCTTCGGCGCCGGACCAGACCGAGACCGAAAGCAGCATGATGTTGCCTGCGGCAAAGCCCGCGACAGCAACGGCGCGGATCAGCTCGGCAAGCGTCTTGTCATTTTTATCGATCTCGGCGGCGAACAGATGCGCCTCGTAGCCCAGCCGTCCCAGTGAAGCGACGAAAGGCGGCACCTTGTCTCCACGCCACCGGACCGCGACCCGCTTCGTCGACAGGTTGACACGCGCGCCTTCGACATTATCGAGTTTCGCCAGCGCCGTCTCGATCGTCCGGATGCAGGCTGCGCAATGAACCATCGGCACTGAAAGATCGGTCTGACGAAGATCGTCGCCAAGCGAGCGGCTCGCGAGCCTGATTTCCTGGCTGGATGGCAGCACCGATGCCGCGCTGCCCAGGTCCAGCGCCATTTCGGCGCCCGGTGCACAACAGCTCATTGTAGCGCTCCATGGGAGATCATGATCCGGCGGATGTCGCGATACGGTTTATCCAGGCCGGCGTCGGCGTCGATCTCGACGATCCAGACGCCGTCCTTGGGCATATGCTGCGCGGCGAATTCCTGGCCGGAGCCGAGCTCGAGCATGACAGACTCGTCCTCTTTCTCGTAAGCCGGATGACGAAACAGCATTTTGACGCCGTGCAGGGGAACTGGCTTGCCAGCGGCATCGGTGAGGCTGTAGCGGACTTCACCCCATGCGATGGTCAGCTTGCCGGTCCAGCCAAGGGCTGCCTGTGCCCGTCCTTCCGTGGCCTTCTTGTTGAATTGCTGGCTCGCCACATAGGTGTTTTCGACGACAAGGCCAGTCCAGCTTGTGCTGGCGAGCGTCGCCATGGTCAGATTGACCGCGATGACCACGCCGAAAAAGGCGAGAATGATGGCCAGCATGTGCCTGCCGGTAAATTCACGAGGCTTTTGTACATTGGCAGTCATCTGGGGGCCTCCGGCGCGTTGAAGGTGGCGGTGTACTCGTTCGACTCGAAGCTGGCTCTGTCCTCGACGCGGAACTTGAAAGTCTGCGCCGGCGCGCGGATCTGGTCCGCCGGCTGGCGCACAAAGACCTTCAGCATTTTCAGGCGGTCGGGTTCCACCGGAATGGCGAAAGAGCGGCGTGCCGGGATGTCGTCGCCGACGACGACCATGTCGGCGCCTTCAAGGCCCTGCATGGTGACGACGAGCGTCCGCGGCTCGGGGATCATGTTGAGCAGCTTGACGGTATAGCCGTTGCGGATGGAGCCATCGGATAGCGTGACGAATTGTGGATTGCGGTCATGCAGCACGTTCAGTTCGAGCAGATCGCGCGTCAGCAGCGAATAGAGCAGGCCCAGCCCGATCAGCGACCACAGGCCCATGTAGACGTAGGTGCGCGGCCGGAAGATCTTGCGAATGTGAAAATGCGCCACCTGATCGGAGAAGGTGCCGCCAGCGGTCCTGACGAGCGATGGACTGACTGGGCTGGAGCCGCCTGCGGTCGCCAGCATCATGTTGGCGTTGTAGTCGGACAGCGTCGCATAGGCGATCAGCCCGCGCTCCTTGCCGAGCTTGTCCATGACACCGTCGCAGGCGTCGATACACAGCGCGCAGGTAATGCATTCGAGCTGCTGGCCGTCGCGAATGTCGATCCCCATCGGGCAGACCGCGACACAGGCATTGCAGTCGACGCAGTCGCCGACGGAATGCCCCGAGGCTTGCACCTTCTTCGCATGACGCGAGCGCGGTTCGCCGCGCCAGTCATTGTAGGTGACGGTGAGCGAATTCTCGTCGAGCATGGCCGCCTGGATGCGCGGCCATGGGCACATATAGGTGCAGACCTGCTCGCGCATCAGCCCGCCGAACGTGTAGGTGGTCGCCGTCAACACGGCGATGGTGATGTAGGCGACAGGCGCGGCGGTACCGGTGAAAAGCTCGCCCACAAGTGTCGGTGCATCGGCGAAATAGAAAATCCAGGCGCCGCCGGTCGCCGCACCGATGACCAACCAGACGGCGTGCTTCGATACGCGCAGCATCAGCTTGCGGGCGGTCCAGGGACTTACATCGAGCTTCATGCGGGCGTTGCGGTCACCCTCTATCGCGCGTTCGACGACGAGGAACAGATCGACCCACACCGTCTGTGGGCATGTATAGCCGCACCAGGCACGGCCGACAGTCGACGTGATCAGGAAAAGGCAAACGCCGGCCATGACCAGGAGACCGGCCACGTAGAAGAATTCCTGGGGCCATATCTCGATGAAGAAGAAGTAGAAACGCCGATTGGCAACGTCGAGCAGCACGGCCTGGTCCGGGGCAAATGGACCGCGATCCCAACGCAGCCACGGCGTCAGGTAGTAGATGCCAAGCGTGATCGCCATCACCAGCCATTTGAAGCGGCGAAAGTTGCCCGAGGCGCGCTTTGGGAAGATTTTCTTGCGTCCGGCATAATGCGGCTGGCGGGTATTCGAGGAATTTGGGGCCGAGCCTTCGAGCCGTTCTGTTCGCGTATCATTGCGCACGTGCGTGCCACTCCCATCCGATGTCAGAAGGGGTATTCGTGCCGCATCGATAAGCGACGCAGCCGAAATGGTGTCGAGGCCCGGCTCGCGCCGGGCCTCGTCGCTTGGCAGGGGGAGGCCGAGAATAGGGCTTCCTTCCTATTCTCCGCCGCCAAGCGAATGGACATAAACCGCAAGCTCCTTGACTTTGATCTCGCCGAGACGGCCGAGCCAGGCCGGCATGACACCTTCCTTTGGCCCGCGGACCTGGGCTGCGACCGCTGCCTCGCCGGCCCCATACAGCCAAATGGCGTCGGTGAGATTGGGGGCCCCAAATTCCCTGTTCCCCTCCGCGTTCTCACCATGACAGGCGACGCAATTGTCGGAAAAGACCTTGGCACCGGGTTGGATCAGACTTGCATCGGCGACCTTGCCGGAGAGGCTGACGACATATGCGCTAACCTGCTGGATCTCGTCGGCGGTGATGATGTCGCCGAAGTCGGGCATTTCTGAGAGTCGGGTGTCTGGATCGGCCGCGAAGCGTATCCCATGCGTGATTGTCTGCTGGATCTGCTCGGCCTTGCCGCCCCACAGCCAGTCGTCGTCGTTCAGGTTGGGAAAGCCCTTGGATCCTTCGGCGCCGGAGCCGTGGCACTGCATGCAGTTGACTTTGAATGCGGCGCCGCCGGCGGCGATGGCGAATTCGCGCAAGGCATCATCCGATTCGATTTCCGAGACACTTTTCGACTTCACCGCCGCGAGGTATTTGCTCTTCGCTGCTTCCGCAGCCGCCAGTTCGTTCTTGACGTCATTGCGGCTCGAATAGCCGAGAACACCCGTCGTCGCCGAATGCAGCAGTGGCCATGCCGGATAGGCGATTGTGTAACCGATCGCCCACACGATGGTGACGTAGAAGATGGTGATCCACCAACGCGGAAGCGGGTTGTTCAGCTCGCGGATGCCATCCCATTCGTGGCTGGTGGTCGAGACCCCAGAGACTTCATCGATGTGCTCCTCGCTCATGATCACTCGTCCTGAAGCGGAATTCGGGCAGCTTCGTCCGCCAACTTACGGCTGCCGGGACGCAGGACGAAGACACTTGCCCCCGCAAAGAAAAGCGCCATGGCAACCAGACCCCAGCTGTCGGCAAACTCCCGCATAAGATTGTAATTCATGGAAAACTCCTCAGCGGTAACCGGCGCCTTCGTCGTAGTTCTTAAAATCGACCAGCGTGCCGAGCATCTGCAGATACGCAACGAGCGCATCCATTTCGGTGACCTGTTGCGGGTTGCCGTCGAAGTCGCCGGTCTTGGCCTTGGGATAACGGGCCTCAAGACCTGATGTGTCGGCGTTGGGATCAGCCTGCGCCATCAGATCGGCGTTGGCGTTGGCGACCATGTCATCGCTGTAGGGGACACCGACGCGCCTGTTGGCAACCAGATGCGTCGAGAAGTCCTTCACCTCGATCGGCGTGTCTTTCAGGAACGCGTAGCTCGGCATGATCGATTCCGGGACAACGGAACGCGGATCGGAGAGATGCGCGACATGCCAGGCGTTCGAGTAGCGGTCACCGACCCGGGCCAGATCCGGCCCCGTCCGCTTCGATCCCCATTGGAAGGGGTGATCGTACATCGACTCGGCGGCCAGGCTGTAGTGGCCGTAGCGCTCGACCTCGTCGCGGAACGGCCTGATCATCTGGCTGTGGCAGAGGTAGCAGCCCTCGCGCACATAGATGTTGCGCCCGACGAGCTCGAGCGGCGAGTACGGACGCATGCCTTCCACCTTCTCGATCGTGTTGTCGAGATAGAAGAGCGGCGCGATTTCGACGATACCGCCGACAGTCACGACAAGAAGGGAGCCTACGAGAAGAAGCGTGGCGTTCTTCTCGATAATGGCATGTTTGTCGATCAAGCCCATTGGTTTGGCTCCCTGGCAGGCTGAAGGACAGGCGGGGCACCCGACATCGGCCTCTCCTCGCGTTGATGGCCGAGGATTGTCATCGCGATGTTCCAGGCCATGATCAGGGCGCCCGAGAGATACATGGCGCCGCCTATGGCGCGCATGACGTAGTAGGGGCGCATGGCAGCGACGGTCTCGGCGAAGGAGTAGACCAGGAAGCCCTGCCCGTCGTATTCGCGCCACATCAGGCCCTGCGTGATGCCGGACACCCACATGGCGGCGGCGTAGACGACGATGCCGAGCGTCGCCAGCCAGAAGTGCCAGGTAACCAGCCGCAGCGAATAGAGCCGGTTACGGTTCCAGAGCTTCGGTACCATGTAGTAGATCGCGCCGAACGAGATCATGCCGACCCAGCCGAGTGCACCGGAGTGCACGTGACCAATTGTCCAGTCGGTATAATGGGACAGCGAGTTGACCGCCTTGATAGCCATCACCGGGCCTTCGAAGGTCGACATGCCATAGAAGGCGACGGCCATCACCATCATGCGGATGATCGGGTCGGTGCGCAACTTGTCCCAGGCTCCGGACAGCGTCATCAAGCCGTTGATCATGCCGCCCCAGGACGGCATCCACAGCATGATCGAGAACACCATGCCGAGCGTCTGTGCCCAGTCGGGCAGAGCGGTGAAATGCAGGTGGTGCGGCCCGGCCCAGATGTACAGGAAGATCAGTGCCCAGAAATGGATGATCGAGAGCCGGTAGGAATAGACTGGCCGGTTCGCCTGCTTGGGCACGAAATAATACATCATGCCGAGGAAGCCGGCGGTGAGGAAGAAGCCGACGGCGTTGTGGCCGTACCACCACTGCGTCAGCGCGTCCTGGACGCCGGAAAAGGCGGAGTAACTCTTGGAACCGAGCAAAGAGACCGGCATCGAAAGGTTGTTGACCACATGCAGCATCGCGATGGTCACGATGAAGGAGAGGTAAAACCAGTTGGCGACATAGATGTGCGGCTCCTTGCGCTTCAGGATCGTGCCAAGGAACAGGATGAGGTAGGCGACCCAGACGATGGTCAGCCAGATGTCCACGTACCATTCGGGTTCGGCGTATTCGCGGCTTTCGGTGATGCCGAGCAGGTAGCCAGTCGCCGCCATGACGATGAAAAGCTGGTAGCCCCAGAAGACGAACCAGGCGAGATCGCCGCCGAACAGGCGAGCGCGGCAAGTGCGTTGCACGACGTACAATGACGTGCACAGCAGCGCGTTGCCGCCGAAGGCGAAGACGACCCCGGACGTGTGCAGCGGCCGCAAGCGGCCGAAATTGAACCAAGGCTGAACGTTGAGATCGGGGTAGGCCAGCTGCAGCGCGATAACGACGCCGACCAGCATGCCGACGACGCCCCAGAACATGGTGGCGATGGCGCCGTAGCGGATCGGACCGTCCATATAGGCGGACGGGCCGATCGGAGCGGCCGGCTTGAACTCCGAGTTGCGCAACAAGATCCCGATAAAGGCAATAAGGGCAAAAGACAGCACCCCCATATGCTGGCGGAAAGGTCCATCAATGCCGAAGCCAGCAGCCACCAGGGCTGCAAAGGCAAAAAAGCCCACCACGACGATCGCTGTGCCGAATTTCATCGCAAATCCTGATCCCGAATCGGGCGGACGCCAATCCGCTCGGCATCAATTGCGCAGCTGCCCTCTGCCCGCCCTGATCCATGTCAGGTGCCAGGTTTGTGCGGTAGAATCGAGTTCGCGAAGAGCGGACGTTGGGGCGGGCGGATGTGTCGAAGCGCGGCCTCCGCGACGTTGGAAGTAGCGCTGCTAAGGTCGCCTGGAATGGCTCGGGAAAGACGCAGTGACATCGCCGCCAGCCTTGCGGGCACGAGGACCTCAAGGATCAATGCTTCACCGGCGATCTTTCCGGAACTCTTGCCGGCTGCCTCGCTATCCGACAAGGGTCGCGGATGCTCTTGGGTCTACGCTACCGCGACGCTCGAGGCTACAGCAATACATTGTGTTCGAACGCAGCATGTCCTGCCGCGGATCGGAGTTGGCGGCGCAGCGCCCGCCGCCTGGGCTTATCCAAACTGCCGCGGCCTTCGGCCGCCGCAACGCTGCTCCAGCCGGCCGACGCTCTCCACCCTCACATGGCGCTTGTTCTCGATCCGGATCACGCCTTCAGCTCGCAGTCGAGTCAGCTGGCGGCTCACCGTCTCATTCGTCAGGCCAAGGAAATCAGAGATGTCGGCACGAGTCAGTGGCAGATCGAAGGACGCCGATATGGCGGCCGAATCAACACTGGTATCGATGTTCAGGGCGAGCATGACGAGAAAACTCGCCACCTTTTCCGATGCGGTCTTGCGCCCGAGCGTCACCATCCATTCGCGTGCTGCGTCAAGTTCGTCCAGCGCCTGCTTGAGCAGGCGATGCTCGAGTTCCGGTGATTCCTTCACCATCCGTTCGAGGGCTGCCTTGGGGAACGAACACAGCGTGACAACGGTTGCCGCTTCCGCACTGATCTCGCTTTCGACCTTGAAGGGTCGCCCCAGAAAATCCGGTGCAAACTGGAGCCCTACGATCTGCTGGCGCCCGTCCGAAAGGCTCTTCGTCAGCTTGACCACGCCTGAAAGCACATTCGAATAGCTGTTGACGGCCTCGCAGTCTCCGACCAGTTCGACTCCTGGCTCGATCTTGTGCCGCGATGAACTCCTGGCAAGCGCAGCCAAACGGTCTGGATCGAGCGCGCCGCAAATACCGCGACGCCTTCCCTCGCAAGAGCGGCAAAGAACGGGAATGCCGGAACTGTGAATGTCCTGCCGTAATGTCATGCGTTCGCTGTACCCTCTTCCAAGCACCGACAGGGTAGCAATCCAGGGTAGAAAAATCCTTGCGGCAGTTTGTCCGAGCTGCACTTGATCGAAATCAGGGCATTGGCCGGCCAACCAGTCAAGAGTTCCAGCGGTGCAAACATGGTGACTACGAGATGCAGTCGAAAGTAGCTGCTCGGATTGTCGAAAACGTCCCTCGCTATACCAGCTATCCGACCGCACCGCATTTCCACGTGGGCGTCGATGCTGCGGATTATCGTGGCTGGCTGGAGGCGCTCAGCGAGGACGATGAGATATCGCTCTACGTGCACATCCCTTTCTGCGACAGGCTTTGCTGGTTCTGTGCCTGCCACACCAAGCAGACACGCCACTATGAACCGGTGACCAGATATCTGGGATCATTGCATGCGGAGATCGCCACCGTTTCAGGTCTCGCCGGAGGCAAGGGCCGGGTGCGTGCCGTCCATTTGGGCGGCGGTTCGCCGACAATGCTCAGGCCCGACGACATGGTGGCGCTCGGGACCGCATTGCGCCACAGCTTCTCATTTCTTCCCGGCACCAGGATCAGCGTCGAAATCGAACCCAACGACATGGACGAAGCCCGCCTCGACGCACTTGCCGAAATCGGCATGACGAGGGCCAGCCTCGGGGTCCAGGATCTCGATCAGAAGGTACAGAGGGCGATCAATCGCGAGCAGACCTTCTTGCAGACCAAAACGGTTGTCGACGGCGTTCGATCGCGCGGCGTCGAATCGGTCAACCTCGACCTGCTCTACGGCTTGCCGCACCAGACGAGGGAGATCGTCTTGTCCACTGTCAGGCAGGCGCTGACGCTTGAGCCCGACCGGATCGCCCTTTTTGGATATGCCCATGTGCCATGGTTCAAGAAACATCAGACCATGATCGACCAGGCGTGGTTGCCAGGCCCGGAGGAGCGGCTTGCCCAATCGCAACTGGCAGCACGCGCCATACTCGACCAAGGATACGAACCAATCGGCCTCGACCATTTCGCCAAACCGGACGATGCGCTGGCGCTTGCCGCGCGAGCGGGGACTTTACGTCGCAACTTTCAGGGCTATACCGAGGATCGCTGCGAAACCTTGATCGGTCTCGGGCCGTCATCCATCAGCCAATTCCGGCAAGGCTATGTACAGAACATGCCTTCGACCGCCGAGTATGGCCGCATGGTGGATGACGGTGGGCTGGCTTCGGTCCGCGGGATTGCCTTCTCGAACGACGACCGCGCCCGCGGCTGGGTCATCGAGCGCCTGATGTGCGATTTCGGCTTCTCGGCAGTCGATTTGGTGGAACGCTTCGGCAAAGCCGGCCAGAAGCTCCTTCTTCGGTCGAGTACCGTGGCCCTCGACAAGTCGGTCCGACTTGAACTCGACGGCGATCGTTTCGTCGTACCGCTGGAAAGTCGTCCCTTTGTCAGATGCGTCGCTGCGAAGTTCGACAAATATCTCAAAACGGGAAAGGCCAGGCACTCCGTGGGAGTTTGAGCCAGCGAGTGCGTCGCGGTCCGCGCAGGGTCCATCATCGGTGACCTATTTGCCAGACGATGTTGCCCGCGCACACCCTTGTCTGACACGCACGGTGCGCCACAATTGCACTTGACTGACTCTCTGCTTCGGTCATTCGGAATCTGAGGCTTTCAAAGACCGCGATTCGTCTGAGATGCTGGCCGTCGCCAGACCTTCTTTTCTGGCCTTGGCAAACGCTCGGTCGCCGTCCAGAAATCCCGCCAGCATGAACGGGATGAGTTCCGCGACTGTTTCAGACTCGCCGTAGGTCTGACGATAGAGCGCAGCATAGGCCTTGAGTTCTTGGCTCAACTCCGCGCTGACGGTGATGGTAATCTTCAAAGGCGTTCGGTCTGGAAGCTTGCCAAGTTTCAAGTTGGCCATAATCACTCCCGTTCAATTTTGTATGGTCGCAGCAGGAGATCCTTGTGCACGATGACGCGCAGTGGCCAGCCTGGTCGGATCGTTATGGTGGGCTGAACGTTGAGATTTTTCTCAGTTATGCGCTGGCCGGCTCGACTGACGTTCTGCTGGGCGGATTCGCGGATCGCCTTGACCAGATCGCTTTCATTGTCTCCAAGGCTCAATTCGGTACCCACGCCAAGCGTGGTCGCAAGCGCAACCCCCTTGATCAGCTGCCAGGTGTGGAAATCCACCTTGTCCTCAAGCCCCGCATATCCGGCGGTGTCTGTCGCCGGCAGATTATCGATTTCGATCGAGGACCCGTCCGGCAGGATTATTCGCTGCCAGACCAGCAATGCGCGCTTTTGCCCAAACGCCACCACGCTGTCATAGGTGCCGATCAGCCGGGAACCTTGTGGAATGAGCAAGATGCTGCCAGTGACTGTGTCTTGCACATTCTCTGTGACCTGCGCGACGACAAGGCCGGGTAGGTCGGAATTGATCCCGGTAATGAGGCTTGCCGCGATTACGCTGCCAGCCATCAGTTGGTAGGGCGAAGCAGACGTCTGCAGCGCATGGGGATTGTAGATTCCGCTTGTGCTCCGCTGACTGACAAAATCCAGCTTGCGCTGTTGGTTGTTTTGATCGCCCTCGGCTGGCGCAACGGAAGCCGACCCGGCTGTCGCTCCGGATTGCGGCGCTTCAGGCCGCTGCTGTACACTCTCCCCGCCGTCAGCGAGATCTGTCGATCTGGGTCGATTATCGATCCGGAACAACACTTGAGACTCGCGCGCTTCGATTGCCTGCTGGGCAAGGCGTTGATCCTCGGCGGAGACCTCCTGTCCCGGCGCAATTCCGAGTTGGCGCTGCCGCTCGAGGATGGGGCGGCCGAGATCACCGGGTAGCGGCGGTCCGAGCACCGGTGCCTTCGGCTTGACGCCGGAATAGTCCCTGGGCAGGCTGTCGAGCCCCTCGGCGGTGGGCTTGTGGTCAGGATGGTAGAGGTCTTCCGCATGCTCTTTGAATCGCAATGCCGGTCCCTGAAGCGCAATGATCATGACGCCCAGAATGGCACCACATCCGGCGGCAGAGATCGCGACAATCACCCCCCGCCTGAAGCGCACAGCACCGCGGGGTGAGGCGCGCAGCTGCAGCTGGTCGGGATCGAGTTTAGGCGGCGCATTGGAGTGGGAGGTATCGGTCATGAGCCTTTTCCCCTCACCTGCCGAAACCGGCAAAGAGTGGCATCCGACGCGGCAATTGCCCGCCGTCAATCCTTGAGATGCGAACGACCTGCTGCGGCTTGGCCCCGAGGCGCAGTTCGGCCGCGGCGAACAGGCGATCGACGATGTAGTAGTTGCCACGCATGCGGTAGTTGACCAGCTGATTGCCGCCGTCGGCACCGACGATGAAGAGCGGTGGCGCCTCGCCCTGATCGATGCGCCGGGGGAATTCGATATAGACTTTGCTGCCGTCGTCAAAGGCCCGTGTCGGCCTCCAGGGCGGAGTGTCGCCGGCGATTGAATAGCGGAAGCGGATATTTTCGAGCGCAACATTCGATGCGACCGGCGTTGCAGCGTCGGCCTGAACGTTTCGCCGGGAGAGCGCAAGGATCTGGTCTTCGCTGTAAGTCCAAGAGATGGCCGCCATTGCGGTCTTGTCCGTGCTTTGGAGCTGCAAGTGATAGGTGCGTCGATCCGTGGTGATCACCAGATTTGTGGTAAGCTCGGGCGCGAACGGCTTCACCAAAACATGGGTGCGCTGACCGTCACCGGTGCCACTGACGGTGTCGCCGATGACCCAGCGGACCGTGTCCCCGGCGGACACCGCCGTCAGTTTCTCGCCCGGCTGCAGAGCGATATCGGTGACGCGCTCCGGCGCGGCAAAGAGCTGATAAAGCGCGCCATCGGTGAAGGGATAGACCTGGACCGCGTTGACATAGCCATACCTGGTTGGCTGCCGAGTTGCGGCCCTATTGGCATCGGCAACGCGTTCTTCAGGAGAGCGCTTGTCTTCGGCGAACTTGACCGGGTCAGGCTGCAACTGGCCGGGAAGCGGTAGCGGCTTTGGCACCTCGACGATTTTAACCGGTTTCTCTGGCGGCTTCTCGATCGACGCTGCTTTGAAGTCGGCAGCGTCATAGGCAATCTCGGGCGGCGGCACCGGCTTGGATGCGCAGGCGGATAGCACCGCTGCCGAGGCCGACAGGATCAGCGCGGCACGGAGCGATGGGGCTTTATTTGTCATTGGCGGGCTCCTTGGGGGAAACGGAGGTCGGCGCGGCACTGTCGAGCTCGCGCGACCAATCGATGGCGTTGATGAAGAGGCCGAGCGGATTCTTGCGCAGTTGGTCTGTATTGTTGGGCGGGCGGATCATGATGGTGAGGATCGCCGTCCAGCGGGTCGTGCTGGCAAGGCTGCCGCGCTCAAAGACCTGCTCGGTCCATTTGACCTGGAACGAGCTGCCGGAAGCCCGCACCACGCTGGTCACCTGGACGGACACGCTTCGCGTTCCGATCTGACCGAAAGGATCGTTCGCCTTGGCATATTCGTTGAGGAAGAGCGCGGCGCGGTCACTGGCAAAGTCATAGGCGGCCAACCAGTTCTGCCGCACCAACACCGGATCGGTGGAAACGGAACGGATATTCTGAATGAAACGGCCAAGATGCCAGGCGATCTGGGCGTCCGTCGGCTCGTAGTCCCGGATTGCCGAGGCTACGGCGCGCGCCTCGCCGAAGCGGTCGACCTCGACGACGTAGGGCACCACCCGGCTCTGCATTGACTGCCAAACGAACCCGCCGGAGAGCCCGGTCGCCAATGCCAGGCAGCCAAGAGCCATCAGCCGCCAGTTGCGGGCCTGCACCCGCGATGAGCCGATGCGCTCATCCCAAAGCTGGCCCGCCTTCTGGTACGGTGTGATGGGCTCGGGTGTCTTGCCGTAGCGTTGAACGGATCGCTTGAACAGCATCTAGTCGTCCTTGTCGTTGAGAGAGGGATTGGCGCTACCGCCCGGTCTGTCACCATCGCGCACGGCCTGCATGGTGGCGTGGCGGTGGGCTCGCGCAGACTGCTGGGAACGCAGGCGCCTGGCCCAGCTAGGGGCAGCATCGGTGGTCGGACCCGAAGGAGTTTCGGTCATCGAGGCGATGGGAGACCCGCCGGTCGCGGTCCATGCGGCCTGGCGCCCGGCATCAGCGCTGCGCCCGACGGTTTCCGCGGCAGATCGTGCCGCTCGCACAGCGGCGCCGCTGGCAGCACCTGCCACGCCCTGCATCCCGGCAGCCACACCGGACAGGCCGGAGTCAGGCGAGGTTGCGCGTCCTAGTTGCCAGGCAGAGGAAGCTGCCGAACCGATCGTGGTGCCGGCGCGAATTGCGGCAAGCCCGCCATCAGCTGCCATGCGCACCCCAGCGATCGCAGCGCCTCCCGCAATGAGTGACGCACCGGCGGCGGCCGCGGCCGTACCCAGTGCAGCGCCCGCACCAAGCTGCGGGGCACCCGAGACGAGACCGGACGCTATTCCAGGCCCGAAAATACCTAGCCCAAGCAGCGCCAGCGCGCCCAACACCTGTGACATGGCGGCGGCCAAATCCGGCTCCTTGCCTTGCAGCGCCGAAGCGAACTCGCCGAACAGCGTGGACCCGACACCGACAATGACCGCAAGCACCATCACCTTGATGCCCGACGAGATCACGTTGCCGAGCACGCGCTCGGCCAGGAACGCCGACCTGCTCCAGACTGCGAAGGGCACCAGAACGAAGCCGGCGAGAGTGGTGAGCTTGAACTCCAGAATGGTGATGAAGAGCTGGATGGAAAGAATGAAGAAGGCAATGATGACCAGGAACCAGGCCACGAGCAGCACGAAAATGGTGAGCGCGTTGCCGAAGATTTCGGGAAAGCCAAGAAGCTGGCTCGCCTGATCCAGCAGCGGCCACGCGCCCTCGAAGCCTGTGGCAGCAATACGTCCGGGCCGCAGGAGACTGTCGGACGACAGATTGGCGGCCGAAGCGCTGATGCCCAGCCCTGCGAAGGAGCGGTATATAATGTCGGCGAGATTCTTGAAATTGTTCAGGATGAAAGCGAAGACGCCGACATAGAGCACCTTGCGGATGAAGCGGCCGAGAATGTTGGGCTCGCCGGCGAATGCCCAAGCGAGCCCGGCTAACGTGATGTCGATGCCGATCAGGGTCGTGGTGAGGAAGGCGACATCGCCCGACAGCAGACCAAACCCGCTGTCAATATAGCGGATGAAAGTCTCCATGAAGCGATCGATGACCCCGAGGTCGTTCATTGCGCCTTCCTCGTGCCAGAAATGGTGATCAGTTGCCGGGATAGGCCGTGCCGGTGCCGAGGAAACGCTTTGTCGTCTGGCGCGCGGCTTCTTCGGACTGCGCTTTGCGAGCCGCATCCTCGGCCTCAGCGCGAAACTGCGTCGCGAGCAGCGTCTGGATCTGCATCTGCTGCTTGGTTGAGAGCGCGATCAGTTGGTTGGTGGCCTGGCTTGCCTCAAGCGCACCGGCAGCACCCTGGCTGCGGTTGACGAGATCAGCAAGCAGGTCGCGATCGCCGCGGACGTTGTCGAGGATTTGCGACTGGACACCCATCGTCTGCCGGAACGCCTGCATGGCGCTCTGCCAGCGCTCGCGTGCTGCGCTTGCCACATCGCTGACCTTGATCGTGGCGTCGTAGCTTTCGGGATATTGATTGCGCCACTGGTCCTGCAGCTTGCCCAGATCAAAACTCAGACCACTCGCCTGGTCCATGAGCCCGTCGATCCGCTGCAGCGAACCGGTGAGCTGGCCCACCGAAGAAAAATCCAGCCTCTGAAGGTTGCGCGCCATGTTTTGTAGCATGGTCGCCTGGTTCTGGAGCGACTGTATCTGGTTATTGATCTGCTCCAGTGAGCGTGCCGCCGTCAGCACATTCTGGGTGTAGTTCGAGGGATCGAAGACAATGAGCGCGTAGGCTGGCTGGACATAGTCGGCCATCGGTTTGGCCATCAGGGAAAGGGTGATCAGGCCGGAAAGGAAACGGCGCCGCATCATGACGATTACTCCATGTCTGGTTGAGGGAATTGGCGGAGAAGCTCGGCGGCCCAATAGAGCCCGCGGGCATTCACGAAATGAAAGGCAAAGCCGTCCTGTCCGTGTTCCGACAGGATCCTGTCGATCTGGGTCTGGCTGGCCGGATCGGAGGCGCCGCATAGCGCAAGCGCGATTGGGCCCAAGCCCAGCTGAAACAGCCGGTTGCCGCGGCGCGATTGCAGATAATATTGCCGCTTCGGCGTGGCGCGCGCGACAAGCTCGATCTGCCGCTCGTTCAGGCCGAAACGCTCGTAGGCTTCCCGTGCCTGTGGTTCCACGGCACGGTCATTGGGAAGAAAGATGCGCTGTGGGCAGCTCTCGATGATGGCCGGTGCGATTGCAGAGCCAGCGACGTCGGCCAGTGACTGCGTGGCGAAAATGACCGAGACGTTCTTCTTGCGCAGCACCTTCAGCCATTCGCGTATACGCCCCGCAAAGAGCGGATTGTCGAGATAGAGCCAGGCCTCGTCGAGCATGAGCAATGTCGGTCGTCCATCGAACCGCGCCTCGAGGCGATGGAAAAGATAGGTGAGCACCGGCAGCACAGCGCCTTGGCTGTGCATCAGCTCTTCGGTCTCGAAGCACTGCACATCCGACAAGGCCAGCCGATCGTCATCCGCGTCCAGCAACCGGCCGAAGGGCCCGTCGAGCGTGTAGGGCATCAAAGCGGACTTCAGCGCGTTGGACTGAAGCAAGACCGACAGGCCGGTGAGTGTGCGTTCCTGCGCCGGCGCCGTTGCAAGACTGGTGAGTGCCGACCAGATTGCCTCTTTCGCCTCCGGGGTGACGGTGACGTTCTCATGGGCGATCAGCCCGGCGATCCATTCGGCTGCCCAGCTGCGGATCGCCGGATCGTCAATCTTGCGCAGCGGCTGGAAGGCAAGCGCACCGTGCGCGCGCAGCGCGTGATGCTCGCCACCCATGGCAAGAATTGCGGCCCGGGCTGAATTGCCTTTGTCGAAGACATAGACCTGCGCGCCGGCATAGCGTCGGAACTGCAGAGCGAAGAGGGCAACGAGAACCGATTTGCCGGCGCCGGTCGGTCCGACGATCAGCATGTGGCCGACATCGTCGACGTGGGTGGAAAGCCGGAACGGTGTCGACCCGCTGGTTGAGGCGAACAGAAGCGGCGGGGCCTCTGCCTGTGTAACTTTGGCGAGATGCTCGTTCGCCGCCGGGCCGGCCCACACCGAGGAAAGCGGCATCAAGTGGGCGAGGTTCAATGTGTGAACGAGCGGCTGACGGACATTGGCATAGACATGGCCGGGCAACGAGCCGAGCCAGGCCTCGACCGCATTCACGCCTTCACGGATCGTGGCGAAGCCGAGGCCATTGACGACGCGCTCGACCGCGCGGAGTTTCCCCGCAGCGGCTTGATGGTCCTCGTCCCAAACCGTCACCGTCGTCGTCAGATAGCCGAACCCGACATGATCGCCGCCTAACGCCTGGAGTGCGGCGTCGGCATCGAGCGCCTTGTTTTCGGCATCGGTGTCGACGAGCGGGACGGGTTCGCTGGTCACCACCTCGCGCAGGATGGCCACGATCGATTTGCGCTTGGCAAACCACTGCCGCCGCAACCGCGTCAGCGTCCTGGTGGCCTCGGTCTTGTCCAGCGGAATGAAGCGCGTCATCCAGCGGTAGGGGAAATCCTGATGGTTGAGCGCGTCGAGAATTCCGGGCCGTGTGACATTCGGAAAACCGAGGATTGTGAGCGTGCGCAGATGGTGGTTGCCAAGCATCGGCTCCAAGCCGCCGGTAAGCGGCGCATCGACCAGGATGCCGTCGAGATAGATCGGCGTTTCCGGCGCGGCGACTGGATGGCGGCGGGTGGAGATCGTGCCGTGGAGGTAAGTCAGCGTCTCGGCATCATCGAGTGCGCGTATTTCGGGCATGAAGCCTGACAGGAGATCCAGCACGCGACCGGTCTCGTCCCGGAACCGCGTGAGTTCCTGGCGCCACTCTCTCTCGCCTCCGGAATGATGCGAGTCGACCAGAGCGCTTTGCGCCCGCGCCTGGCTGTCCGGCGGCGGCATGAATGTCAGCGTCAGGTGATAGCGGCTCTCGTAGTGCGCGACCTTGCCTTGAAAGGCCGCGCGCCGTTCTTCATCGACCAACCATGACGCAGCGTCGGGGAAACGCGAGCTTGGGTAGCCCAGCGCCTCGATGCGCTCGGCTTCGAAGAACAATGCCCAGCCGGAGCCGAGCCGTCTGAGCGCATTGTTGGCCCGCGCGCAGATGCCGATGAGTTCGGCTTCTGTTGCACTCTCGAGATCAGGCCCGCGAAATCCAAATGAGCGCTGGAAACTTCCGTCCTTGTTGAGCACGATGCCCGGTGCCACCAGTGCGGCCCAAGGCAGATGATCGGCAAGTCGGTCGGCCTTGCCCCGATATTCGGAGAGATTCAGCATGCGAGCCACCCCTTCAGGCGAAGATGGCGGACGAGCACGCTGGCGAAATCGGGGTCGCGGCGGGCCGCGAAGACAGCCACGGTGTGCGCGCAGGTCCACAGCACCAATCCGGCAATCCACTGCTGCAACCCCAGCCCGACGGCCGCGGCGACGGTGCCACTGAGGATGGCCACCGCTCGCGGCGCGCCGCCGAGCAAGATTGGTTCGGTCAGTGCCCGGTGAACCGGAACCTCAAAGCCCTCGATATGGTGCTCTCTGGCGAACATCAGACGAGTGCCCCGCCGCCAAAGGAGAAGAAGGAGAGGAAGAAGCTCGATGCGGCAAAGGCGATCGACAGGCCGAAGACAATCTGGATGAGCCGACGGAACCCACCTGCCGTGTCCCCGAAGGCGAGTGTCAGGCCGGTGCTGATGATGATGATGACCGCGATGATCTTGGCGACCGGCCCCTGCACTGATTCCAAGATCTGCTGCAGCGGCTGCTCCCAGGGCATTCCGGAGCCGGCGGCGTATGCCGGAAACGTGAGAAGAAACGCGAGCGTGGTGGCCCAGAGAAAGCGAGGCTTCTTGCGCATGAAGTGACCTTTCAGAGTTGCTGGAGTTGCGGAAGCGTGAGCTGGGTGACGGCGTAGTCGCCACTGCCGTCGAGGCCAGTGACCTCGGCGATCGTCTCGATGCGGCGCGAGGATCCGCGGCCGGCGATGAAGACGATCAGGTCTATCGCCTCGGCGATGAGCCGGCGGGGAACGGTGACCACGGCTTCCTGTGCGAGCTGCTCGATGCGGTAGAGGGCGGACCGCGCCGAGTTCGCGTGAACGGTGGCGATGCCGCCTGGGTGACCAGTGTTCCATGCCTTCAGCATGTCGAGCGCTTCCGCGCCTCTGATCTCGCCGACGATGATGCGATCGGGTCTGAGGCGCAGTGTCGAACGCACGAGATCGGCGAGCGTGACAGAACCACGCCTGGTCCTCAGCGCAACGCAGTCTTTTGCTGCACATTGAAGTTCGCGCGTATCCTCGATCAGGATCACCCGCTCGTGGCAGTCGGCGACCACGGCTAGCAGCGCATTGGCAAGGGTTGTCTTGCCCGATGAGGTGCCGCCCGCGACCAGGATGTTGCGCTGCTCGCGGACGGCTTTCTTCAACGCGTCAGCCTGCAGCGGCAGCATGACCCCGTCGGCGACATAATCGGCCAGGCTGTAGAGCTTTGCGGCGGGCTTGCGAATAGCAAAGCATGGCGCCAACACCACAGGTGGCAGCAGGCCTTCGAACCGCTCGCCCGAGGGCAGTTCGGCGCTGACGATCGGATTATCCGCATGCGCTTCGGCGCGCACGTGGGAAGCGACGAGGCGGACAATGCGCTCCGCCTCGGTAGGATGGATGTGTACGCCTGTGTCGACCAGGCCCTCTCCGAGCCGATCGATCCGCAGTGCTCCGTCGGGATTGACCATCACCTCGATGATCGATGGGTCTGAAAGCGCTTTGGTGATCGCCGGACCCATGGCGGTGCGCAGCATCGCACGGCGGCGATGGTCGGCTTCCGGATGAGAGTTCACCCTTCCCCTCCCCCGCCATTGCCTTTGTCAAGCGACCGCTTCCCGGAAGCGATCTGCCGGCCGACCTGCTCGACAAATTTGTCGAAGCGCTCCTGGCCGATGGCCTGCGTTACCCTGTCCGGGGCCGGCGTGTGGGCGTGAAGCGTGATCGAGAAGCGGATGAAGAGCGCCAGGCTCTCCATCGTCATCTCGGCGTCGCGCCTGACATGAGCGAGGTCGCGAGAAAGACGGTCGAGCCTTACCCCGTATCGTTGGTCGAGCTCGTTCTCGCCACGCCGCTCGATGAAGGCTTCTACTGCCTTGGCGACGATCGCCGATTTGGTGGTCGAAGGATCACGACTGAGTTTGTCCAGCTTCTCGCTTAACTCGAACTCAAGCAGAAATTGGTGACGAATGCGGCGGGGCTTCATGTGGCTTGTTCCAACTGCCAGCGCTGCCCGCCGGCACGGGAACAAGCATCCGCCAGATGCCCAAAAACGCTTATCGCCCTTATCTACGCTGAGGTACGCCGTCAGGAAGCAGCGTTCAGAAGCCGGGCACGATGTCCTTGTCGTCGCCCCTTCCCTCATTGATGCCGTAGGCGCGGGCCGCCGTCGAAATCCGATCCATGACACGTTTGTCGGCGACCGGCTCGCTATCATCGTCAACAGACTTGAAGAGATCGTCCTGCTCAGCTTCTGGAGAAAGCACGACTTGATCTTCCGCTAGAGCTGGATGGCGCTGCTGCTGGACGCCGCCCTCGTCCCCGATCGCCGCGTCGGCAATTTCGTCGCCCGCAGCCAGACGACCGTCAACGCCGCGCACCCGTCCAGTCCAGTCATCCGTGCGCGAAGCCGGACGGTCCGCGTAAGGGCTGTCCCGCAGCACCGGGGAAGGTAGCACGCGTTCGGTAAAATTCCAGTCCTCATAATAGCGCAGCTTCTGGGCGCGCAACGGCGGCAGCCCTGAAATCAGCACCAGCTCGTCGGTTTGGGGCAGCTGCATCACCTCGCCAGGAGTGAGCAGCGGTCGGGCCGTTTCCTGCCGGCTGACCATGACGTGCGACAGCCAGGGCGCCAGCCGGTGGCCGGCATAGTTGCGCATCGATCTAAGCTCCGTTGCGGTGCCGAGCGCATCCGAAATGCGCTTGGCGGTGCGTTCGTCATTGGAGGAAAAGGCAATACGCACGTGGCAGTTGTCGAGAATGGCACTGTTCTCGCCATAGGCCTTGGATATCTGGTTCAATGATTGCGCGATCAGGTATGCGCGAATGCCATAGCCGGCCATGAAGGCGAGCGCGGTCTCGAAGAAATCTAACCGCCCGAGCGCCGGGAATTCGTCGAGCATCATGAGGAGTCGATGTTTGCGACTCCTGCTTGGATCGCCCTCAAGGCGCTCGGTCAGGCGTCTGCCGATCTGGTTCAGGATCAGGCGCACCAAGGGCTTGGTGCGCGAGATGTCCGACGGCGGCACGACCAGGTAGAGCGATATCGGTCGCTCGGCATCCATGAGATCGACAATGCGCCAGTCGCAGGTCGATGTTGCCGCCGCGACCGTCGGGTCGCGATAGAGCCCGAGAAATGACATGGCGGTCGACAAAACACCCGAACGCTCGTTTTCCGATTTGTTCAGCAGCTCACGTGCCGCCGAGGCCACGACCGGATGGACCTCAGGCTTGTCGGGCGTGCCCAGGTGGTTGGTGGTCATCATCCGCTGCAGCGTCGCGGAAAAGGAACGTTGCGGGTCCGACAGGAAAGTGGCCACGCGGGCAAGCGTCTTTTCCTCTTCGGCATAGAGCACGTGCAAAACGGCGCCGACGAGGAGGGAATGACTTGTCTTTTCCCAGTGATTCCGGCGGTCCAGCGCGCCTTCCGGATCTACCAGGATGTCGGCGATGTTCTGAACATCGCGGACCTCTTGTGGACCCTTTCGTACCTCAAGCAGCGGGTTATAGCGCGCCGACCTAGGATCCGTCGGATTGAATAGAAGGCAATAGGAGAATTTCGACCGCCAGCCGGAGGTCAACTGCCAATTCTCGCCTTTGATATCATGAATGACCGCCGAACCGGTCCAGGACAGAAGAGTTGGAACAACCAGTCCGACGCCCTTGCCTGAACGTGTTGGGGCAAAGGCCATGACGTGCTCGGGCCCGTCATGTCGCAGATAGCGATCCTTCAGCTTGCCTAGGAAAACCCCGGCCGGCCGAAACAGCCCTGCCGTCACGATCTCCTGAGTCGTTGCCCACCTTGACGAGCCATAGGTCGTCACCGATCCGAGCTGTCGCGCGCGCCACAGCGAACCGCCGATGGCGGCGGCACAGCCCACGAACCCACTCGCGCCGGCGAGCGCACCGGCCTTATCGAAGACCTCGGGCGCATAGGCGTCAAAATGGTACCACCATTCAAACAGTTTCCACGGCTTGTAGATCGGCCAGCCAGCCGCAACAAACCACGGCGCGCCGAGTGGCGGCTGATGGCCCAGCATGTGCGCGCACCACTGCGTGGCCGTCCACACGCCGAGCATGACGATTGCGAATACGACGACGATCTGCCCAATCAGCAACTTCGTGGGCGTCATTGGCTTGCTCCGCTGTTTCGAACACCGGGGCAAGCATCGCGCGCCGCGATGTGAACTGAAATGCACACTACGCACGACCAGGTGCGACGAGGAGCAGCGCCGGGCTCGTCACAAGGATTAGCCGGAGCTATTAAGGCCTCGACGATAACGTCCGACTGCTCGTTCAGCCGAAGTGCATTTCTATCGAAGGGCCGTGACCATCATTCGACGGTAACCGATTTTGCGAGATTGCGCGGCTGGTCGACATCTTTGCCCATCAAGACCGCCGTGTGATACGCAAGAAGCTGTATCGGCAGCGCAAAGATCATTGGCGCGATAATTTCGTCGACTACCGGCAGCACGATCGTGTGCATCGTGTCGAGTTTCGAAGCAGCGGCCCCTTTCTCATCCGTGATGAGGATAATCCGACCGCCTCTGGCGGCCGCTTCCTGCATGTTCGAGACGGTCTTGTCGAAAAAGCGATCATGTGGCGCGATGACGATCACTGGCATGTTTTCGTCGACCAGTGCGAGCGGACCATGCTTCAATTCACCAGCCGCATATCCCTCGGCATGGATGTAGGATATCTCCTTGAGCTTCAGCGCACCTTCCATTGCCAGTGGGAAACTGGTGCCGCGGCCGATATACAGGACGTCATGACATTTTGACAGTTCGCGCGATAGGAGCTCGACATCTGGCTTGATGCTGTTCAGGACCCGGCCCATGACGCCCGGCATTTCGGCAAGACTCGTGACGAGCGCCTTTGCCTCATCTTGCGTTGCCGTTCCACGGGCCCTGGCAGCGCCAATGGCGAGTGTGGCTAGAGCCACAAGCTGGCAGGTGAACGCCTTGGTGGAGGCAACGCCGATCTCCGGGCCGGCGAAGATCGGGAAGACGGCGTCGGCCTCCCGCGCAATGCTCGATTCCCGGCTGTTGACGACAGCGCCGGTCTTCAGCCCACGCGCCTTGCAGTATCTCAGGGATGCGAGCGTGTCCGCGGTTTCACCGGACTGCGAAATGAAAAGAGCCGCCGACTGCGGCGGCAACGGGATCTCCCGGTAGCGGAATTCGGACGCGACGTCGATTTCGACCGGCAGGCGCGCATAGCGCTCGAACCAGTATTTTGCGATAAGTCCAGCCAGATAGGCGGTGCCGCAAGCCGAGATCGCCAGGCTCGGGATGCCGGCGAAATCCATGCAAGACGTCGTGTCGGCGCGATTCCCTTCGAAGCTGGTGTGATAACCGAGCGCACGGGCGACAACCTCGGGCTGCTCATGAATTTCCTTCTCCATGAAATGGCGATACTTGCCCTTATCGGCCAGATATGCCCCGGCAAGGGAAGTCTGGCGCGGACGCTCGACGGGATGGCCATCGAAATTGAAGATATCGACTCCTGTCTTGCCGATAACGGCCCAGTCGCCGTCGACGAGATACGTGACCGCATTTGTGAAGGGAGCAAGCGCGATCGCGTCGGAGCCCAGGAACATCTCGCCGTCGCCATGACCGATCGCCAATGGGGGTCCATTGCGCGCCGCCATGATGGTGGACGGATCATCCTCAAAGAGAACAGCAAGCGCGTACGCACCCCTGACGCGCTTCAGCATGGCATGCATTGCCTCACCCCTCCCCATGCCCTCACGGCGGTATCGTGCCAAGAGATGTACGACAACCTCGGTGTCGGTATCGGTCTGGAACTCGGCGCCCGCCGCCGCCAGTTCATCCTTCAATTCGGCGAAATTCTCGATGATGCCGTTGTGAACCACGGCCACACCCTCGGCAATGTGCGGGTGGGCGTTGCGCTCGGTGGGTGCGCCATGGGTCGCCCAACGTGTATGTGCGATGCCGACGATGCCACTCAGCGGCTCTTCCTTCAATCTTTTCTCGAGATTGACAAGCTTGCCCTTCGCGCGCCGGGAGTGCAACGAGCCCTCGCAAAGGGTGGCAAGGCCGGCTGAGTCATAGCCGCGATATTCGAGCCGCTTCAACGCGTCGACCAACCGCTCCGACACCGGCTGATGCCCAACGATGCCAACAATCCCGCACATGATCGTCTCCGAATTCTTCCCGATAGCCTCAGTCGGCCCAAGGGCACGGCCAAGCGCTCAGCCTCCCTAGTAGAATTCGGCAAAACAGGTAAATCGATTTTTGGGATAGCTGCCATCCAGCCAGCGGATAGGCGAGTTCGTGTTTGACATCGGCGAGACGGACCGTTGATTTCGGCTATCCAGGTCTCCTGACCTTCACCCGTCTCAGAGAATGAGAAAGCCGTCAAATTCGCTACCAATTGCCGCGATTTGCGGCTTTGTTCAGTGCTTTTTCAACTTGCGCGGCCGCGCAGATTGTCCCTGCAAGCTGTCCCTCTTGGGCACCGCCGCGTGTCGCGGAGAGGATCGTCCGGTGGCCGACTTAGTGGCGGAGTGTTCGGCGGTGCGGAGTTTCGGCCGCTGAAATTCAGCCGTGGCAACGTCGCCGAGTTGCCGACGCTGCCGCCGCAACCGGGCTGTGTCGATCTTAGACAAGGCCGAATGCCAGGCTCTGTCGATGGCCCTAAGGATCATTTGCATTGCTACCTTCCTCTGCTGCCCAGCGCATTCGCTTCGTCTGCGTCAGTCGATTTGGGATCGTGCATCAAAGTTCGATGCCGATGCGAATCGGGTGGCTATCAGCCCCATTTTTGGCTGCCTATGCAAGCAGGCGGACGCGTTATGTCATCTTATGCCTCATGGCTCGGATCACCTTGTCGAACTCTTGCGGGGGTCGAAGGCACCCCGCACCTGCGCATGGCTACCATGAAAGTCACGAAACGCTGGGCCCACTCCTTTGCCGACCGATGCTCCAAGAGATGCCCTCGCGCTGCACCAGGCCGGAAACCTCTTTGCCGACATGCCGCTCGAGCACCGGCCGCCATGGTACGAGCGTGAACTCTCGCGATTTCTCGATAACGGCGTATTTGCCGCTGGCGAGTTCAACTGACCGGCGGAGCGTGCCCACTACGCGATGACCGGCCCGCGTTTCGGCATAGGACAGGCCAAGCTCTTCCGACAGTTGACCGGCAACACGGTTCAACTCCCGCTGGCGGAGGATCGAAATCATGTTGGCGCGATAGACGATCCGATCCTGCTCCTGATCGGCAAGGCCCTGCGCGATCAGCCACTGCTGTCGGCGGCTCCGCGCCTCCTGCATCTCACGGCCGAAGCCCGAGTTACGTAACCTCTCTGATGCCTCGGAGACAAGCTGGCTGTCGATCCAGGTCGCGCCGTCAAAGCCAACCTGCCGCTCCAGCGGCATCGAAGAGAGCTTGTCGACCGTGACAGGCTGGGTCCTCGCCTGCTGGCGCTCGTAGGCGGCTACACGATCGAGATGATCCGGCGCGATGATCCAGGTGCCATCGGGCTCGCGCTCGACGCCCCCGGTAGCGCGCCGGATTGCCTCCAGCCGGCGCACATGCGTTTCGGCGAAGCGGTCGGTGGAGGTCGGATCGTGCTTCAGATGAATGTCGATGTTGTAGCGGCCGTGATGGGCAGCCGCGATTTCGGCCACCGTGCGGTCAACCAGCCTGGGCTCTGTGTTCCTCGGCGCGACACGCACGATGCAGCCGTCGGGCGTCGGCTCTGTCGCCTCGCCTTTGCCGATGTTGATGTATCGGGTTTTGCCATCCACACCGTCGACGATGAGGTAATGCCGGTCGCTGAGCTCGTCGGCCAGCCCGCGCGCGACAACGCGGCCGACGACAGGGGCGGCCTGCTCGCCCGATCCATCTTGGATCACGCAGTCGGCGGCACTGCGGGAGATCCCCCTGCCCGTCAGTTCGCGATGCAAGGTCTTGATGATGTCGCCGCGTTCGCCGATGCGGCGCAGCGTCGCTTCAAGCCCGTCATCGAGCCGCCAGCGGCCCGGGGCGATCTCTTCGGCCAGATGCATCCGCTCGAGCTTGCGCAGGCGCCCCTGATGCAAGGTCTGTCGAAACGCATCGCGGCTATCCGGTGACACGAGCCCACTCTCGTCACGCAGCTGCAGCAGGCGGCGGTCGATGCTGGTGAAGCGTTCCTGCTGCATTTCCTGACGCAGGCGGTGCTCGATCTCGTGGTCGGTGCGCGGACCGAGATCGAGGCTGACCAGCTCGGCAGCGCGCTCGCGGATGCCGCTCGAGATGTATTCGCGCGCTATGA
Source organism: Mesorhizobium opportunistum WSM2075 (assembly GCF_000176035.2). NCBI lineage: Bacteria > Pseudomonadati > Pseudomonadota > Alphaproteobacteria > Hyphomicrobiales > Phyllobacteriaceae > Mesorhizobium > Mesorhizobium opportunistum. The sequence continues at coordinate 6,273,123 of NC_015675.1, forward strand.
CGAGATTCTCACCGCGATCGTCCTTGCCACGCACGATGATGTGGGTGTGCGGATGGCCGGTATTGAAATGGTCCACGGCAACCCAGTCGAGCTTCGTGCCGAGATCCTCCTCCATCTGTGCCATGAGCCGCCGCGTCAGTGGCTTGAGGTCGTCGAATTCGATGCCGTCCTCGGGTGCGACGATGAAGCGGAATTGATGGCGATCGCCATCGGCACGATCGAGGAAGTCCTTGCCGGCGACGCGATCGCTGTCGGCGCCATAGAGCCGGCCAGGCGCGCCCTCCCGGGTGACGCCGTCGCGCTGGATGTAGCGCAGATGCGCACGCGCCCCGTCCGCGCTCTTGCCGGCCAGCTTGACGACACGCGCCTTGACGACGACCCGGCGCTGGCGGAAGGCTGCATGGCGATCGCGTGATTTCAGCAGCGCGGCCGTCGCCCCACCCCGGCCTATCCGGCTGCCCGCGAAGCGGCCACCACGCTGGGGCCGGCCACCAGCTCGGTTGATCGCTGCCCGGACCTGGCCGACAAAGCGTTTGCCGGCCTTCGAACCCCGGGAGCCAATCTTCCCGAGCTTCGGTCTGAACTCGTCATCCTGCATGCTTGGCCTGCGCCTGGAACAGAGTCGAATCAGCCATTTGCGCTCCGAAGTTCTCCTGACGCTGGAGGGTGCCTCCGGCAAAAATGATGTGCAGACAAACACTTCGCCGCCTCTTGGAGGGGGTGTCTTTATCTTGCCTTCCGCGCCCCACCCCTTCGGACGCGTCCGGCCCCCCCCTTTGCTAGCGTTCCGGCTCCTTGACCTGTGCGACGTCGCTTCCCAGCGGCACGAAGAGATCGCCGTTTCGCGCGCCGGCGCGATCACCATTTTGCGGGAAAAACAGCGAGCGCCCCGAGGGTGCATCTTGCCTGCTTGGAGCGACAGATTTGCCCTTGAACTGCTCGATGTCGGTTCCCGAAACTCCGGCCGCCCGGAGCTGCTTGAGGTAATCGACGGTCTCTTTCGGCAGCGGCGTGCCGCGCTTCAGATGCGCCTGGTAGCGCTCGGGTCCGGCGTTGTAAGCGGCAAACAGACCGGGGAACCCGAAGCGGTCATACATGGCCCGAAGATAGGCAGTGCCGGCCAGAATGTTGTCGCGCGGATCGTGGGGATCGGCGCCCAGTCCGTATTGCGCACGCATGTCCTGATAGGTTTCCGGCATCACCTGCATGAGGCCCATGGCACCGGCGCGCGAGGTGATCGGCCGGCCGTGGAGCATCGTCTTGCCGCTGCTTTCGGCATCGATCACCGCGTAAATCCAGGCCTCGGGAACACGGAAACGCTTGCTTGCTTCGCCTGTGAACTCATGCCACCTTCGAAGTTGCGGACTTTGGGAGATGGCGACCGGCTCAGCGCCGGTCGAGGCGGAACAGGCGCATGGCGCGACAGCGATCATGCCAAGCATCAGGAGGGCTACTCGGTCCATAGCGGCGCGAGCCTCCCGATGATGTTGGCGGCTCGGACCGGCCCGAAATAGCGGCTGTCGAAAGAGCGCGGTGCCTCGCCGTTCAGCACGAAGAATTCGTCGTCAGCGAGCGCGCGGCAGCCGCTCCACCATGGCAGCGGACGGCCTTGGGTGTCGGTTGCGAGCCGACGTGCGACGATCTTGCCGCCGATGATGATCGCCTCGTTGAAGGCGCAGACACGTTCGTGCGGCAGCGCGGCAATGTGCTTTACAAGGGGAACGCCGTTCGGGAGATAGCCGCGTTCGGCAGCAAGGCCGGCAATGGCATCCGGTGCGCCGGCGAGCACCAGGTCGCCGCGTGCTGGCGCTCCCGCCATGACGCGATAGAGGCCGACCGGCGCGCTCGCCGAGGCGTTCCAGATCAGCCAGGGCGACGGGTTTGCAAGCGGGCCGAAGGCAATCAGGCCAAGGGCAATCGCGGTCGCGGCGATCGCCCTTGTCGCCCGGACACGGCGCAGGCGGCTGCCGGTCAGACGGATGACAGGAGGCCGGCTCATGAGCGGCCTCCATCGTTGGAATGGGTGTGGTTCTGGCGGCCTTTCGACCAGTCGTCGAGCTCATCGATGTGGTAGCGGACGTAGCGGCCATGCTTGCGGAATTTCGGGCCGCCGCCGTTGAGCCGCATTTTTTCCAGCGTGCGCTGGGAGAGCCCTATGTAGAAGGCGGCTTGGGCTGTGTTGAGAAATGGACTGCCCTTTTTGGCGCGGGCGGCGCGTTCGTTTTCGTTGTCCATGATGATCCTCGTTTGGCTTGCGAGCCAGGCGAGGATGGGCGGGCGAGGTCGTCTTGGGGACGGGCGAAGAGTTGGGGGCGAGTTTTCGCCGCTCCTCGGCAAGAGCCCCGCGCCGGCTGCGGCGCGGGGCTCGGGTCGGCCGGATCAGTCGGCCGGGTTCCAGATGATGGCGTAGGTGTCGTCATCGTCCTGGCCGGCGGCGCGGCCCAGATTGGCGTAGAGCTTGCGCGGTCCGAACTCCGGCGCTGCAATCGACAGGCTCACATAATCCTTGCCTGACGTCTCACCGGTGCGGATCCAGCCGGCGCCAACTTCGACCCCTTGCGTCAGCACCCGGTAGTCGGGATGGTTGTCGGCGCTCTTGGCCTGGTTGGGGATGATGTCGATGTCGGCGCGGACGCTGAGGGTCTTGAGCTGGCCCTTGTAGGCGCCGTTTTCCTGCTTGTTGACGTAACCGATCGCGGTCATTTCGAAGTCTCCTTTTGCTGTCGCCGGGGACCATCCCCTGCGATGGCTGACCGTGATGGACGCGTCCGGAGCGCCTGAACCCGACAGGGCCGCAGCGCCAGCGGAGGACCCGAGCCGGCGGCTTTTTTGAAGCGGAGCGGCGCGAGGAAGCCGCCGCAGGCGGCGGGGAAAAAAGCTGCTGGCGAGGGTTTCGGGCGGCCGGACCCGTCCATAGGTCGATAAGCCAGCCGCAGGGGATGGTCCTGGAGGGAGCATGGAGTTCGTGGCAAGCGCGGTCGCTGCAGCCAAGCCAGGAGAGGCGGGAATTGGAGGACTGCGGCTGATGCCGTGCCGTGCCGATTGAGATCGTGCCCAGGGGTCGGGCGCCGGAGCAGGCTCCGACGGGCTGATCGAGCCGCGGGATTAAGGTGATTTGCCCGGCTGGATTCTGCCGCGGGAAGGCGGCGGCAAAGGTCACGAAAATGCGGCCATTGCGACCGGGGTACGATGCCGAGCGGCGGCCACTTTGGAGGCCGCCGCCCAGCCTGACGTCTATTGGCAGCCGAACAGGGACCGGACCCGGGCCCATTGATCGGCGGTGCGCAAGCCGCCTCGATCCGTGTAGCTTTCGACCGGGAATTTCATCCAGCGCGGCAGCCAGGCCTCGACCTTTTGCCTGCCGTTGTCGCCGCACAGAAAGTCGCGGATGATTGTCTTTTGCGTCTTCACCTTTTCGGCGACATTGCCGTCCGCGACATGCTTGCCGCCGATTTCGGCAAGCATGGAATTGGCAATTTCCTTGTCGCGCAACAGATCGAAGAAGGCGTCGTCCGGTTGCCAGCAAGCGGCGGTGTCGACAGTGAGATGATTGCCGAGCGCCTCGATGACGGCGCTGCCGGCTTCGAGCGTCTCGGCCATGACGATGCCGAGAACGCGCATCACATCGTCGTCGGACAGCGTCAGGAGATGCGAAAACAGGCGTGCCGTGCCGAAGTCGCTGCCATTGCGGCCAGCGACCGCGCCACCCTCGTCCGGTTCCCCAAGCAGCGCCAGGACCTCACGCCGCTTATCCGTGAAGGTGGCCTCGGCCTTGCAGGCTGACAGGCTTGCCGCCACGATCTCGTTGGCGGCGCGCTGCGGCTCGGTGCGCACCTGCCACAGGCTGGAGCCGGCGATCGCATGCGCCACCATCAGGCGAAGGGCTGCGGCCGGACGGTCAAGGAGCGCCAAGCGCACGATGGCATGGCGGTGCAGATCGACATAGTTCTGCATCGGTCCGGTGAGTTCGCGCCGCGAGGGTTTATCCGGAGTCTCGGCCTCTGCGGTCTCGCTTTGATCGCGGGCGCGGCGGGCTTCCTTGCGCGACAGCCAGCCCTCGTGACACCCGACCTCGCCGCGATGCGAGACTGATATAAAGACCTTGCCGCCCTTCTTCTTCGGCGTCTTTTCGTGGTCCCATGCGTGGAAATGTTGACCCGGTTCGAGCACGATCACTTCGCTCCACCCGGCCCCAAGATAGGCATCGCGCCTGGCGGCTATCGCCTCATTCTGCTTGAGCCAGAACAGGTCGGCGTCGGCAAAATAGCTTTCCTCGCCGAACAGATCGGAGACGATCAGGCCGGGATAGTCCTCGATGGCAAACAGCGCCACCTTGGTCGAGATCGACTGGCCGCCGAACAACCACTGCTTCAATTGCCAGCCGCGCGGCGCGCGGTTGTCGGGATCGGCAAAGAGCGCCAGCCAGTCCTTCTGCTGCGCCTTGGAGGCCATGGTGAGGTGGCGGACCGTCTCGGCGTCGATTTCCTCGCGGCGATAGGCTTCGCGAATCCTGGGCAGAAGCTCGCCAAGCGCCAGAATGCGCTTCACCTGATGCTCGGTAAGGCCGAAAGTGGCCGCGATATCGGCAATGGTGCGACCTTCCTTGATGAGGCGGGAGAAGGTTTCCCATTGCGAGACCTCGTCGGGATCGAGGCGGGCGATGTTTTCGATGAGGGAGGCTTCGAGCGCGTCGGCGTCGTCGCCATCCTCCATGATGGCGCATGGCAGCGGCTCGGCCTCGCCGCGCTCGTCGGCAAGGGTCTTGGCTGCGAAATAGCGTCGCCGTCCGGCGACGATCTCGAAGGTGTCGGGCGAGCCGTTGGGCCGCACCAGAAGCGGAACAAGGACGCCGCGCGCGCGCACCGAGGGCAGGATGTCGGAAATGTCGGGCGCGCGTTTGGAATGCCGCATGTTGGCGGCAGCGACGCTCAATCGGTCGATGGAAACGTGGGCAAGCTGCATGGTCTTTCTCCTTTGCAATGGCCGAAATTGCCTGACCGCGAGGCCGCAGGCCGAGCGGCGCGGCGGTTTTGCGCCGGATGGCGCTATTGTTCCGCCGGGTCGGGCGGAAGCTCGGGAAGGGAAAACGAGAGGGCGGCGGCGGCCTGCCGCAAGAGCCGTTCGGCCTGGGTGATGTGACCGCATAGGCGAGCGGCTTCGGCATAGACCGAGAGCGGAAACCGCGCCTTGAAATAAAGGTCGCGCTCGATGCCGAGGCCAAGTGGCCCCTTGACGGCCTGGAGCTCGGCAAGGCTGACGCTGCCGAGTTCGGGCAAGCCCAATGCGAGATCACAGAGGCCGAAGAGTGCATCGCCATTGGCGTCGAGCTCGCTCAGGAGCCAGGTGGCGGCGCCCAGCGGATTGAACAGTTTCACGACCGGAGAATGGTCGGCTTCGGTGTCGGCAGCGCCATTGGCGAGCAGAAGAAGGCGCAGTTCGTCAGGGATCAGGATCATTGCGGAGTTCCTTCAAAACGGTTCGTGATTGACGGCGGGTTGACCAACAGGCCGGTATCGAGGGTTTCCGCGCCGCGCGGTCGCACCGCGCGCCGTCAGAAGCGCAAGGCTCTCGCGTAGGGAGACGAAGCGCGCTCATGCGGCGATCTCGGCATGCGCCTCGCCTTCGACCTCGGCATTGAAGCCGAGCAGGAGATCGGCGGCTTTCGAGGCATGGCTGGCGGCGCGGAAGATGGCGCGATTGTCCTCGCGCAGCACGCTCAGCCACGAGCCGATATAATCGGCATGGCGCACGGTCGGCTCGATGCCCATAGTGCTGCAGACGAAGGCTGCGCAGATTTCAGCGACCAGTTCCTCGCGCGCGTATGCCTTGGTGCCGAACGAGCCGGAGAGGTCGCGCGCAAGGCGCGTCGGGTGGCCGGTCCAGTGGCCAAGCTCGTGAAAGCAGGTCCGGTAATAGTTGATCTGCTGAAAGAAGGCCGGTTGCGGTGGCACCTGAATGAAGTCGCTGCCCGGCATGTAGAAAGCGCGATCGCCGCCGATGCGGACATCCGCGCCGGTTGCACGAATGAGCGCCTCGGCCTGCGGGATGATCTGGCGCTGCGGCAGCGGATCGGCGGCGGCATGGAGATGTTCGGGCAGGTTCTCGCACTGCGCGACGTTAAAGACGGTGAACCGCTTCAGGTAAGGCACCGCCTGTGGTTCGTCGCCATCGGCCTTGGCGCGTTCCTTTTCGTTTTGCGGAACAAAGCGGTCGGCGTGAACGATGGTCGTTCCGCGCTCGCCTTTCCTGACATTGCCGCCAAGGGCCAGCGCCTGCCGGAAGGTCAGCCAGTTCTGGCTGGCATAGCTGCGCTCGATGACCGCGCCCCACAGGATCAGGATATTGATGCCGGAATAGCGGCGCTCGGTTGCCGCATTCCTGGGCAGGCCGAGGCCTGCCTTTGCGCTTCCCCAGGGCTTGACCCATGGCACGGTGCCGCGCTCGAGCTCGGCAATGATGCGGTCCGTGATCTCTTGATAAAGGCTGGCGCCTGCGCGCCCGCCCCTGCTTGCGCCAGCCTTTCGGCAGCCGGAACGTTTGTTGGTTGAACGCATGCCCTGGTCCTCCGCTCGCCAAATCGCGCCCTCCCCCGGAAGCGGGGTGGGCGGCGAAAACGACCGCAAAGGCCCGCCGTGAGAGGCGGACCGCATCCGAAGGACCGGAACGCAGAGGAGGACCCGAAGCGCAGCGAAGGGTTGCGGGATGCCGCGGCGGGCCTAGAAGGGAGAGCCGCCCACCGCGCGCACCCGGGGACGGCCTAAAGACAGACCACGCCGGCCGATCGGCCGGCGGCCGTGCGCAGCCGAAAGGCTGCCCAAGCCAGGGGGCGAAGCCGGATGGCCGAGACCGCCTGAGCCTTGCGAAAAAAAAGCGGGCTCGGTGCACGAGCACCCGGCGCGCGCCTTCAGGCGCGCGGGATTCAGGACTGGTGGTCGGCACCGCAGCTGATGTGATACCATCGATCCTTGCGCCTGGACGCGTGGATATGGTCGACGCCGCAGAGCCGTGAATTTCCACCTCTCGGCGCCCCTTGCCGCGTAACGGAGAGAGCGTCCAGGAGCGAGATCGCGGCCCTAGCCGCACGCCGGGAGACGGCGCCATGTTCGGCGTCGCGCTCGCGCCCCGCGTTACGGTCTGGTCAAGAAGCCAACCGCGAATAAGGCGCTCAGGAGCACATCAAAACCCCAGCTCCCAAAGACGATCCCGAGACCCTCAGTCAGAATGGCACTTTTGCAGCTGTCGAAGATCGTACCTTCGCCTAGGCGCGGGCATCAGCAATGGAGCGTTGCAGTCGGGCCATCCCCACTTCCCCTGGGATTACTTCGTCGCCGACCACCAACGCCGGTGTGCCCTCGATATACAGATCTTTGGCGAGTGCGAAATTGCGTGTGATGGCATTTGCGATGGCTGGGTCTTGCATGTCCCGCTTCAGCTGCTCGAGATCGAGGCCCACCCGCTCTGCAACGGCTAAGGTGGTGCGCTGGTTGAGGAAGCCGGGGAAAGCCATGAGGGCGAGATGGAACGCCTGATACTTCCCCTGTTTGTGCGACGCGAGCGCTGCGCGCGCTGCAAATTTGGATTCTGGCCCCAGGACTGGGAGTTCCTTGAACACAAGCTTCACATTGGGATCATTGCTGAGGGCCTCCTGTAGATCGAGAGCTGCCGCCCGGCAAACGCCGCAGTTGTAGTCGAAGAATGAGACCACAGCGATATCGCCATCCGGATTGCCCGCAATTGGCGAGGCTGGGTCGTTGAGGAGGGCGTCGCGCCGCTGTGGAATGCGTATGCGCAAGTCAGCCGCTATCAGGCGTTGGTCCTCCACACATTGCAGGTCCTCGGCCGTATCCAGATGTTGTTTCAGCGCTCCCAGCGCGAACAAAGCGAGGGCCAACAAAACGATTACTGTGACAAGGGCGGCATTCAGCCTGGACATGGGTGGGCTCCAATCAAACATGAACGGCAGGACGCCCGCGGCGCCGGCACCCCCGGCACGTTGCGGCGCTTCTCCCGTCGCGGCTCTCCGGTCAAGCGCCGCACCCCCCGTGTCGCAATTCCCGTGCCATCGCCGCCCGCAGCAGGAGCTCACGCAGCGCTGCGCTGCGGAAAGCGTGGGCCGTCGTGCATTGAACATCACTGTGGCTCACAACTGTGGCTCACAGCTGACTTCGTAGGCTGGGTGGCCTCGCTCGACGGGCGCACCATAAGATGGCGCAACCGGCGGCGGTTTCGCGACATAAGGTCGGGAACCGTTCAAACAATTGGCGGGGGATTTGTCGGCGCTTCCTGTGCACTTTGCAGAAAATAGGTCTGGGAAATTTCACAGAGCGCGGCCACAAAACTCGAACGGCAGCCGAGTCCTCCACTGTGGCTCGCTTTGCAAGCGCTAGTTCATCTCCGGCCCGGGGAGCCACTTATTCCAGAAATGCCTTGAAACCCAAGGACTCCAAGGGTTTCCATTCCCCAGAGATACACCGCGAGATACACTGCGGGGTAGAGGCTGCGCCCAAGGACAAGGCTGAGCCGGACAAAGACAAGCGCCGATCTTTCACATTGGATGAGGCTGCCGCCATCTTGGCCCGCCTTGTGTCACACGCCAAGACCGACCTCCAGCACATTTGGCGCATCTTAAAGGGACTGGATGTCGCCTCGCCGAGGTCTCAGGTTTGCGGGTTGCAGACGTGCATCTCGAACATGCCATCCCGCACAGCCCGTGGAGCTGGCAAAGCGCTCAAAGCAACCGAGGCCGTCTCAGGGTTCAGGACGCCTTATCCACACCAAGGGCGAGGCGTCGGTGGACAGCTCGTCGAGCCGCAGACGAACGACACAGCCAAACCCTCTGACACCAACACGTCGCCAACATCGCGACCATCGGCAAAGAGCAAGCCACAGCGTCGGCCGTAGTTGCACTTGTCGGTGCCCTCAGTGCCTGCTGGGCAGGAACATGGGACCATCTTCAGCTCCAGCTTCGCCTCAGCAACCAACTCTTTGAGGCGCGCCTTCGCTCGACGCCCAAGGTCTCTCTCAGAGTCGCACCTTGGCTCGATGCTTTCGGGCGCGTTAAAGCCGACAAGCCGGGTTCCCTTCGCGGCACCATTGAGCCGAATAGTATCGCCATCCGTTATCGTGAACTGGGTTCTGGCAAGCGGCACCCACTCCGATCCGCCGGACCTCGCGAAGGATGGCATGCTGGGCCAGGTAACGTGACCACCCCTAATGATGAAGGAGTAGATTAAGGAGCCAACGATCAGAGCCAAAGCGATCCCAAAGGTTCTAGCAAACCTGGCTGCCAAATAACGAGCTTCGCGGGCGAGTGGGCTTCGCCAGCGGCGCGTTTGCCATCGCGGGGACGATGGGGGCCTATCCGAGCGAGATTGTGGCGATGCGTTGGCGTTTGGCGGCGCGGGGCCTATGATCTCGTAAAGCTTTGCCCATTGCTTCGCGCTCAGCCGCGTGCGCGGGCCGTACTTCACCAATCGGTCACGCATGTCGAGCAGGAATTGGCGCTGCCATTGGGTGAAGTGGCCGCGAACCAATGCAGCCTCGATACGGGACTTCAGATCGTCCTCAGGCTGCATTTCCGCTGCCCCATTCCCCCAATCACATTACTAGGCAGCCGGCTTGGTGTGAATAGGCACTCAACCACTCGGCGGGAAGCAACGCAACGTGTCCCAGTGCGCCCTCAACCTCCAGCAGGGAGAACTCGCGGGGCTGCCTGAGGGATAAACGTGACGGACATGGGACCCCCCAGAGCAGCGAGGAACTTACTCGGAACGATCGTGTGTGATGCGAGTTAACCATCCGAAGCGGTCGATCCTCGGATGTAGCCGCTCAAAGAGCCCGCTGCCTGTTCCCTCCGGTGGCGGGTCTTTCCTTTCCTACAAAGACCGAAGCATCCCCTGCTCCTTAGCAGCCTCCTCGAAGGCCTTCTGGACATCTTGGGGTGACGCTCGGTCCTCGAAGCAGTCGATGCAGAGCTGCACCGCCTTGTTCCACTTCGGTCCCCTCTCGGGCCACTTCATGAGTTCCTCAGCAGCAGTCTCGACGTTGCTGACGCCCAGCGTGATGCCGACCTTCTCGGTTCTGACGGGGACCACAGGGCTGAACCAATGGAGTTCCATCAGATGAACCTACGGTGGGAGAGCCTGCACTTGAGGTCTTCGGCATTCAGTAGGTCGACCAGATCGTCGGCATATTCCCTATTGAGGCCTATCGCTGGCCAACCATCAGGCGAAACCGGCTGCCCGGTGAACACGTCGAACACCGTCCAGGTCCCGTCTTGGTCTCTCCTCAGGTCGTACCTCAACTGCCTCATCAGGGTAATTTAGGGTTTCCTGATGAGCCACTTCAATGGCGTCGAGCAATGAGGCTAGAGTTGGCGGCAGCTCAGGTTCAACTTCCAACCTGAAGGCTTTCCGAACCTGACGGCGGTTGTCCTCGTTTCGTATGAGTTCCTGAAGAGAGTCGGCAACAGTCTTGTGGCCGGCTTTGTCGCGCTTCGCCATAGGGAGTCCCCATGAGTTTGGCGCCTATAACTTATGGTCCGATTGGCTCCCCTTTGGGGGCACGTTTCAGTTCGTACCTTGGCTCCATGGGGCGATACGTTGTGCTTCCGATCCAACTCGTCAAGCATGGACCGATGCTCCTCGGTCATATCCCAATCTGCTGGGAGGTTCAGCAGTTGGCGGATTTGATGGCGCAGTGTCTCTGAAGTAATCCACGTCCGAATGAGACGCGATGTAGCCTGCTGTTGCTCGGGAGAAAGCTCTTCCATGGTCGGCCCGCACGGTTAGCACCGAGCCAAACCTTTGGTGACCTTAATGGTTCCCGAAGAACAGGACTGCCTGAAGAGATTGGAGCAGCAGCTACTCCGCCGCCACCGATTGGAAAAGATCATCGCCGCGAAGGCCTGTTTTGTAACGTGCAATCAGGCGTTCCGCAGCCGTCGTAGCTTCAGGGCTTTCGCGGTCCATCCCGCGCACCTCACAGAGCATATCGAACAGCCCCTGGAGGAGGGACAGTTCCTAATCGTGCAGGTCGAAGAGAACGCCCTTTCCAGTTCTTGCAGCTATTTGGACCACCTTTTCACACAGTGGGTTGTCGTTGCCCAATTCGTCCAGCTCGTCCTTAAGGTCAGGGCGCTTCGTTCGGATAAACGCGACGGCCTTCTTAAGGGAGACGATTTCGCCCTGAATGGCCTGGTCTATGGCTTGCTGTATGACGTCGTCGGACTTCAACAAGCGTTCCATCCGCGTGACCTCCCAATCCCCTCTCAGCGACAATATTGGGAGGACCTGCTGAAAAACCAAATCACATTATGGGATCGGAATATTTGGTAAAAAAATCTGAGCGGCTGATCGGATAACTGGCCCGCGCCTAGACCCCCCGTCCCCTCTCGATCCACCACACACGGGGCGGCGAGGTCGCAACCAAGCCCCACACTTCTCCTTACGTCGAGGCATTCCAGGGCGGGATGTTCAAGGCATTCCAGGGCGGGATGTTCAAGGCATTCCAGTCGCGACGATTATGACGAGGCCGATGGATACCAAGAGGAGGACGACGATCATGACGATCTCAACGACGCTTCCGCCATTGCCAAGTTTGTTGTCTTCCATCTCGCGTTCCTGTTTGCGCAAAGATATCCTGTCCCAGATCCCTGTTGGTACGAGACATTAGGAGACGTTCAGATGGACCTCATTGTGACCCTGGACAGCCGGCAAGAGGCTGCCCTTCAAGCCGTCGCCGAGAAAAATTCGTTGCCGTACACAAGGGCGACTTGATGAAGGCCCTCAAGGAAATGATCATCCTCAACGGGCACCTTCAGGACCGCCTTGACGCGATCACTGCACCACGCCGCGCGACACGCTAGGAGGGACCGCAATGGCCACGATGCACCTAGACGCTGAATCGAAAGCGGAATTGCACTTCGAAGCGGAGAAGCTTATCGCCCGCTACGAAAGCCCTCTTGAGACCGTGAAGGCGCTTATGGCCCACAACTGCGAGCTTGAGACCCAAATCATTGCCCTCGCTCACAGGTATCCGGGGCTCGTGGCGATCAGCTTTGACCCTACACCGCCTGTGTTGGGATGAAAGTGGCGTCGCTCAATGCATGACCTTATCGCTTTCATTGGAAGCAACTCTGCGCTGGTAGTGGCCAACCCGGCAGCCTTTGCCACGTTTGCCGTGCTGTTCGCAGGCGGTGGGTTTGCTGTCGAGCGGTATTTGCTGACTGAGCGCATCGCCAATCTGGAAAGCAGAATTGCCAGACGGCGCTCTTTCCCAATGAGCCTGAGCCCTCACCTCTCATCGGGGCTTGGCCGAACGGAAAGATTGCATATCAGATAATTTGTTCCCACAGCAGAAAGCACCGAAGTTGATCGTCGTCACCGCCTTCGACCGCGATGAGACTGGGGACCTTCAGCCCGTTTTTGGGCCTGCCGAACGGCAGACGGAGGATCGGGCGATTAGGACCGCGAAGGGTCTAGCGGGGAAGCATACCGGCGTCATTGCGTGGTCGCGTGATGCCAACCCTTCGCTTGGTGAATACGGGGAGCCGACGACCCTCTTTATCGGCGGCGACGTGCCGGACATGGAGTAAACTTTCTCTCTTTACACTGGCATAGTAGCAACGCCCTGAAATGCGCATTGCTTTTTGAGGCCTCCCTGATAAAAATGTTAAAGGGGCTTAGGGGGGAATTATGACAGAACAATTAGGGCCAAAGTCTACGCTGCCTAGCGCGGCAGGAGAAATTTCGAACTCAGTTTCCAACGTTCCGCCGCATCCTTTGGATGGTTCTTGGCATCTGAACATTGAGGCTCAGAATTATGGTCCCTACACCGGCCATGAACTTCGCAGTTTCGCGAAGGAGGGACGAATAACTGAGAATACACAGGTAGTCCCCGTCGGCGGGACGGCTTGGAAGGCTGCCAAAGACCATGTTCTCGGTATTCGAACACGTTAGAGTTACACCCCTACCACCTGCTCGGACAAATTCGGACAGCCGGGTCAGTGCTGCCGAGGGTGCCACCATTGTCCAAGTGACAAACAACATCGGACCTCAGCCGGGCTATGCGTTGCGAGTGTCCTCCTGGACGGCACCGCAGCCAACAAATCGGCTGGCGTTGCGCTCATCCTATCGCTTCTCATCTGCGGTCTCGGGCAATTCTACAACGGCCAGATAGGTAAGGGCATTCTCATGTTTGTCCTCACAATAGCGCTCTGGTTTGTCTTTCTGGGATGGATCATTATGATTTGGTCTGCAGTCGACGCTTACAAGACTGCAAAAGCGATGAACCTCCGCTATCACATGCTTCTCGCCGGGGCCTCGCCGATCTCCACGAGAGGTTGATGTGGCTTCGGATCATAGGAATTTGAGGTCCGCAACAGGCTCGTGCCCGTCTTGCTTTGGCGAAACCCTTGGCGGGGTCAGCACCTGTCCGACTTGTGGCGCAGTCCTATCGTTGGAATTGGCGGTTCAGGATGCCAAGCAGGCGGGATTGAAGAGGCTGTCTCCAATCTTGGCTAGCATTAGAAGCGATCCGGTTTCGATGTTGGCATGGGTCCTGAGCATCATTCCATTTCTTGTGGTACCGCCGACGCTTGCAATTTTGGTAGCGCTCTACACCAACAAATCCGACAACGAGCAGAGGAGATGGCTTTATGCGGTGGCCGCGCTCAACATTTGCCTGAGCCTGTACTTCTGGTCATGGGCCGGCGATTACGTCATGGATACGAGGTTATCGATACTCGACTGGCTATGGTCGGTTTGGGCACCTCACCCGCGAGCGCCGAGCGTCGGCGTTTGAGGCCTAATTTGGGGGCATGGAATGGATTTCGCTGGCGATTTCATTCGAATTTACTTTTTCGTCAACATCATCGTCTCCATCCTCGTGGTACTCTGGATGATCATGATCCTTTCCCGCTTGGGCGAGATCCGGGATTTCCTCTCATCTGTGGACCGGCAGCTCGCTGGCGGCATGAGTGGACAAGCAACAGCAAGTCCAGGCTCGGCGGATGCCCAATTGGGAAAGCCCCAGACGCAGGGATTGCCACCCCATGTCAAAGCGACCTTCAACTATCAAGGCATGAAGATAGAAGAGACGACAGGCGGGGGCTACATCCTCCATAGCTCAGATGGGTTTGAGCACTTCAATAGTCGCGACGAGCTTCAGAACTTTCTGACGAAGCGATACCCCTCCACCAAATAGTGGGCTGTTTTGAAGGGTCCCTAGCCGGCCTTTCATGCTTGACGTTAGGGCAATGCGAGCATCCGCTCTTCCTTGGCCGCCGCCTCGAACGCCCTACGGGCATCCTGAGGGGGCACATACCTTCAATTGCGGCCATACAGGTTCCCACCGCCTGTCGCCACCTAGGGCCACGCTTGGTCCACTTCAGGAGCTGCTCGGCAACCTCGACGTGGAAGGTCTTGGCGCAACAAATCTGATGGCCTTGATGAAGCCATCCTCAATGGACGGCGAGGAGGTAGGTCAACACCCGATGCAGGACTTGCGTAGGGGTTGCCGTTGCGCTTTCCATCCAGCCTAAGCATAGTCGGGCGAGTAGGCCAGATCGATGGTCGGCCCTATTCAGCTTCGCCGACAGAAGCGGAGCTCAGCAGTCCATCGAAAAGTTGATTGCTCCAAGCTCGGCGCTCACTGAGCAGGCCCTCATACCGCTGGCACTTCCAAGAGATGAGATCGCGGGACATCTCGTCTAGCGACAGAGCGTCTCTCAATCCAAATTCCTGAATTGCGCTCATTCGGCCAGAGGGCGACACCGCGCCCCAAATCAGAATTGCGCCAGCGAAAGGCGTCTTCTGTTTGCAAACCCATGCCTGCAAGTCTTCCGAGGGCCGAGCTGACCGCAGGAAAACGTTGAAAGCCGGCTTTCTGTGATGCTTGAGCTGCTCGGCGTTCGTCAGAATGAAGTATCGGAAGCTTTGGTACTCGATCTCGCACTTCATTTCGGCAACGTACACCGCGTCGGTCTTCCGTTCTCGCAGGGTGAAGTCCAGCGTGTAGCCCCGATCGGTGGTGCTTGTTTTTATCGTAGGGCGCCCGATGTCTTGATAAGGCGATCGCTCGTCATCACACCAAAGCGAGACAATCTTCTCGGAGAATATGCCGAACATTCGCGACAAAAACTTCGCCCGTTCAGCTTCCTCCCGGCCGTCGGGCTTGAAGATCGCGCTCAGCAACTGGCTCATGAATGCAAGGCCGATCCAACGGGTTGTGACCAAGCGCAAGCAAGAGCACCATTCCGTGCCCTGCTCAAGTTCATAGTGACCTGGCCGTTCACAAGAACCGTCCAGATCGTTCACACGTGCATAACCCCAATAGGCTGTGGCAGTCACGGCTGGACTTCAACCGCCGTTAGTCGCATTCTTCCCTTGGGGAGAGAGGGGTATGGGCCTCCAAGGGCAAAAGGCTTCTCAGCCTAGGAGAAGGCGCAGACGTTCGCTGCTGGAGCAGCGGGCGCTAATTCCGGTTCTGCTGTACGGTGTTTCCGCTGCAAGCTACTTCATCCCGCAAAGTGAGCAGCATCCCCTTCCGACTGTGCATCGGCTAGGCGGCTCCAGCGCGGCGGATGGCTGCAACATCAAAGGCAATATCAGCGTCGAGACAGGCGAGCGCATCTATCACCTGCCTGGTCAGCGATATTACAACGAGACCATCGTCAATCCTGCCAAAGGCGAGCGCTGGTTTTGCTCTCAATGGGAAGCCTGGTGGGCAGGGTGGCGAAAATCCAAGGTGTAAGCATTCCCCTACGACTGGGTGGCCTCGCAACCAACCCCGCCGCCGCCCGTTGACCTATGCTGGTTGATCCCAGCTACTATAGACCCTGCCCGCTTCCGAAAGGTGGCGGGCTTTTTCGTGCATTAGTGGAACCTGATATGCCGAGGTAGGTGAGCAAGCGGCAGCGTGCCCGCTGCCGGTCGAGGCCCCAAGCCCCGGCCGGGTCCGCCCCTGCCCGCCAGTGGGGGCGGACCCACTGAAGCTCAATTTTTGGAGATCGAGGGAACCTGTCTGCGAAACCGAAGTTCGATTCAAAGCTTGGTTTACAGCCGAGCGGTCTCGAGGCAGGGGCCCGTCATTGCTGATCGGTGACGGGCCTTCGCCGTGCCGATCGATCCCCGAGCGGGGCCGCCTCAAGCACCCGACTAAAGTCCGATGCCGAAGCGCAAAGGTCCGGCCTCTGAAACAACACGGCCTCTTCGACATCGGGAATGTGACCGTCGATCATCGTCTCCTCATCGTCGGTTGGTTGATTGCCCGCCACGACCCCCTTGGTGTGGCGGGCACCCATTCACGGAGAGTGTATGCAGCCTGGTGATATCATTGCGAACGCGTTTACAGCCGGGTTGGTCATCGTGTTGGTGGCAGTCGTGTTCCTGATTTTCGGGGCGCCGCTCTGGCCTGAACGAACGTCCGGATGATAATCATCCCGCCCGTCCATCGGATGACCACCGCCGCCATCAACAAAGCGGAGCCCGACCTTTCAACCAAGTTTGATTTGAGCATTGTGCGGCCAAGACCGCTTACCGATGAAGGGGCATGAGGGTTGCCGAGGACAAGTTATTGAAGCTACGGTCGCTCCTCATCGTTCCTCGCCACCGATCCCCATCGTCGGAAGCTTGGCGTATTTGTCGAACAATGCCAATTTCTTCGGATAGGTGAGGTGTGTGAGGTGATGGCAACCGGAGCAATGATGTTGAGCGGCAGACTTAAACCAGCGCCCCGGCTTGACAAAACCCAATCCGCATTCCGAGCATCGGAATTCCATCTCAACTGAATGCAGGCTCTCAGAGAGAGGCATCTTGTCCTTCCTACAGCCGCTTGAACTCGGCAAGTCCAAGACGTATCCGCTGGCCTTCCGCGTAGGACAGGGCGAACGATTCCAAATCGAATGAGCGGGTAAGCTCTTCGTCGTCGGCCACTATGCGGACGAACCATTCTCCGCCGGCCTCGGCCACCTCGACCCGAGGGGGCGCCATGTTCGTATTCGCGCTTTCCATCGCAGCCTCCCAAGAAAGCAATGGTAATCGAAATCATTAAATCCGCATAGTCGGGGCCGCAGGGCGGGTACGAAACGTTCAGTCGTCGTTTGCTCAAGAAGGTGCGCGTTATTCGACGACGACAAGGAGCGGCTTGTGCTTTGGCTGCTCGTGCCAAATCACCTGCCGCAAGTCGCGCATGTCGACCTGCTGTCCACACGTCGGGCAGGTATAGAAGTTGTCGTCCTCATCGGCTGGCTGGCCGCCGTGCTGCTTGCCGGGAATGGGTGGTCCAATGTCGGATAGCTTCGCCATAGCTGCCAAACATCCAATTCGCCTAAAATGTTCCGGAACCATTTTAGCGCATGCTAAATTGAATCCCAGTTTTGCGGGTCAGCTCATGCGTCTGAAGTTCATCCGGCCAATGTTTCCCACGCTTGTCGAGGTGCCGCCGACAGGGGACAACTGGATTCACGGAATCAAGTACGATGGCTATCGGACGCAAATCACAATCGAGAACGGCACGGCCCGAGCGATCACGCGAAGGGGCTACGACTGGTCATCGACGTACAAGACGATTGTCGAGGCGGCGGCAACCCTTTCCCCAATTCGGCAATCATCGACGGCGAGGCAATCGTCCTCAATGGGAAAGGCGTGTCGGATTTCCATTCGCTTCGGTCCGCGATGCGATGGGCGCCGGATCGGATCATCTTCGTCGCCTTCGATCTGCTGTATCTGGACGGGGTCAACCTGCGCCCCGCACCTTTGCTGGAACGTCGGGAAAAGCTGCTCGGCCTCGTCGGGCCTGCCAGGGGCGCGATCCAGTACAGCCATCATGTGCATGGCGGCGGGGCCGACTTCTACGCCGCGGTTGATCCGCATGGGCCTTGAGGGCATGGTGTCGAAGCGGCCGGACAGTGTCTATCGGTCAGGCGATACCGAAGTGTGGCTGAAAACGAAATGCTACGAGGAAGTCGACTTTGAGGTTGCCGGCGTGCAGCGCAAGCCGGGATCGGCCCCACTCGCCTTGATGGCGACCCGCGATGCAGAACGCCGCTATGTCGGATCGGCAAACATCGCCCTGACCAAAGCCATGCGCGAACGCCTGTGGGCCAAGGTGCAGGAGGGGAAAGGCACGCCACCGAAGGGAGCCGACAAACCAGACGCCGAATGGATCAAACCTGGCCTTGTCGGACGTGTGAAAACCCTTAAGCGCGAAGACAAATTGCGCCATGCGACGTTGAGAACGATCCGCGAGGCGAAACCATGATACCGCAGCCCGAATCGCCCCCTGTGGCAATCGAGCCCACTGGCGAACTCGCAGGCTTGAAGCTCGTCCGAATGGCCATTGAGCAGGTATGCCCGCCCGGTGTGCTGCCGTCTGAGAAATGGGTGACGGGCTACTATGGCCCAGAGCCGATCTATGAAGGCGAGGCATTGGCCAAGGCGATCATTGAGACCGTGGAGCGCCTGACGAAGTAAGCCCGCCGCTGAGGACACAATTACAGCGGCGGGCCTTGCACTTGCACCAGAGCTTGGATTTGAGGAGGGGAATCTCAACCAAGCACATTTCCAACTTCGATTTCAGAAACAGGTTCCAGCCCTACGAAAAAGATTAATCGCGGGTGGCCCGCCACCGGGTCTCGGAGCCAGTGGCGGGCCTTGCTTGGCTGTTTCAAGGAGATTTCCTTACCAAGCGCATTCCGAACTTCGACTGCGGACGCATGTTCCTCCCAGGTCGGTGCAAGAGTTTATGCGCCCGGTGGCAATCGACGCATTGCCAAGGGACCCCCAACAGGTCAACAGACCTTAAATCGGCTTTCCAGCGCGCAACATGGCCCGCGCAATTGCGAGTTGCGTTTCCAGCCTGGCGTTCTCTTTCTGAGCCTTATTGTCGGCAGCTATGAGCCGTTTCAGCGCCCGCAATGTCTCGCCTCGCGTCCATCCCGCCTCCAGCATGCAATCGACAATCACCTGAAAGCCTGGCTCCATGGCCTCCTGGCAGTCGATGGCTCGGTCCTGATAATCGTCCTGTCGCTTGGGCGGATTGACCATATCTGATTCTCAGTTGGCGGGGCCTTTGGGCTTTTTCTCGGACGTAGATCCGTCGAGGAGATCGAGAAATGAGTGCAACGCCTTCACCATCATCCGAGCGCCGTTTTCGCTCAGGGTGAAGGATCGCTTCCCCTCGGCAGTCAACAGCCCGACCAGGCAGACCTCGGGATTATCGCGGTCATCGATTTCGATTGTGACGCCCGAGACCGCTGGCAGCATTACGTCCTTTGGCTTCTTCGGCATCACCACAACCTTGACTCGTTCTCACTCCGTTCCCATTTTGGGCGGGCCTCGATCCTTGTCAATGAGACGACCCTAAATGTGTGGACGCGTTTTTGTAAAATCGACCATCCCGGACATGGTACGGCGCTTCGAGTTCGCGCACCCTGGCGACGTTGAGCGTTTGGGCAACGGGTTCCCGGTCTGGAATGGCGCGCCCAGCCTGACCTATCCAATCATTGTACGTGAAGAGCTTTCCACGAGCATGGCCGGTTTCGTTTCTGCGAAGTGGGGGCTGGTTCCCGGCTGGGCGCGCGATGGCGGCGGGCGGCCACCGCCTGTCAATGCGCGGTGCGAGACGATTGCCAGCAACGGCATGTTCCGAAAAGCATACGCCGCGCGCCGTTGCCTGGTGCCCGTCGACGGCTATTTCGAATGGCAAAAGCTCGATGTTTCGGGCAAGAAAAAGCAGCCTTACGCTATCGCAATGAAGGATGACGAGCCTTTTGCCATGGCTGGAGTATGGGAAGAATATGCCGACAAGGCCACCGGCGAGTTGATCCGGACCTTCGCTGTCGTCACCTGCGAGCCTAATACGTTGATGGCGACGATCCATGATCGCATGCCGGTTATTCTGGCGCCTGCCGATTACATGCGCTGGCTCGGACCGGAACTGGATCCACGCGACCTTATGAAGCCATATCCTTCGGAACTGATGAAGATGTGGCCGATTGACAGGAAGGTCGGAAGCCCGCGAAACAACACGCCGGACATCATTGACGAAATTGGTGTGGGACCAAACGACCTTTTCGACGTTTGAGCCTTTACACTGAACGGTCGCGGTAGGAATATTGTCCTCAGGTGGGCGACTCTCAAAAGGTGTCGCAATGGCTAGGTCAAAACCCTCAAAGCAGTTATCACAGGCTGAAATCGAGCGCTTCCTGGTGGCAGCGGAAGCGCTGCACCTAAGCATCATCAAGCCGTTCATATCGCCACATTGCGACCACTACAGGCAGACGCGCGTCCTGCATGAGGTGCTGTTGAAGGCCGTGCGGGACGTCACCGGGAAAGAGGTCGAGTTCATCCGGTGGAACACCACTGGACCGATGCTGCCCCCTAAGGCTGGGTAAGCGCCTGGCGGCCGGGGATCGATCAGGCCGAACCCGCAGAACTGACAATGCCCGCGATGCGGATAGCGACGGCATCAAGTCCGCCGTCGTAAATTCTCGTGAGGACGTGTTCCGCAGTTTCAGCCCTTTGGCCAGTGCAACCGCGAAGGTCGCCACCGCCCAACCTTGCCGGCCTGTTGGCGACGCAATCCCAAACTCCCCACAATCCGTCGCGCTCAACATGACAATAGAATCTGTGCTTGTGATTTTCCACGCAAAGTAAACCCCCCCGCATCCCCATTGGGGTCCAATCTATCCAGGAAGGTGGTTAATGGGCCCGCATTTGCCGATCGCACTGTAGGCTGGCCGCAGTGGTCCGTCGCCGCACGGTGGACTCCTCACTGCACCGGCCATTCTCCACGACACCAGCGCGCGTCAGACGGCTGCCGATGCGGAATCGGCGAGATGCGGGAACAGAGTTCAGACGCCGACGTTTTTTCCCCAGGTCACGCGATTTTGCGCGTGTAGAACTAACGGAGGTAAAAATGAGCATCAAAATGCTTACGATGGGCGCGATGGCGCTCGCAGTGATGACGGGCTCAGCGCTGGCTGGCAGCAGCACCACTTCCGCGCTCGATGATCCTGCAAAGATGTCACCTTTCTTCACGGATGCCGGCATGAAAACCTTGAGGTCGGAAGCGGATTTCAAGACCGCATGGATGTCCATGAAACCGGATGAACAAAAGGCGGTGCTGAAAGACTGCGGCGACACCACGCTCAACAAGTCGCACGCTGATTTCTGTGCCATGGCCAAGAAGATGGGCGGCTGAGAATAACCGCTCTAGGCATTGTTCCCGAAACGTATTTGGCCCGTCCCTTAGGCACGGGCCTTTTCTGCGGGCCATTCCCTTGCGAGCCATGTTGCTAAGCGCTCCCGTCGGTCTCGCTTTCCTCGTCAATCATCCGGACTGGCAGATAGGCATTCGTTTCTAGCCACTCCCTCAGCACGATCTGAATGATACCGGCCGATGTTCATCTCGGCGGCGAGGGAGTTCAATGCGTCCTGTGTTGCTGGCTCTGGCGGGAGGCCGGCGACGTTCCGGAGGAACATGGCAACAAGTGCCGCCTGATCCCGGAAAAAATAAAGCATATCTGGACAATGCCCCAGGACGTCAAATTGAGGGCCTGGCCTTGGAAGGAAAGGATCGTCTCAGAAGATCAACGTTGCCATTGAGGTGACACGCCGATGCTGCGTGTCGCCGCCAGTTTAGCGCGGTCCTCCGAAGTTGCCATCGATATCCCCCATCGTCTCATCCGAGAAAAGAGTGGCAGACCTGCATGCCGAGGATCGTCGACGGCTACGAATTGCAAGAGAGCAACCGCGCCAAGCCATCCCAATTAAGACGCTCGTGAAATGACCGGTGCAGTGACTCAACGATTGCGCGACCTCGACCCGGAAACGAACGTCTGGCCTCGACAGCAAGGAGCGTGAGGCCCTCATCTGGGCTGGTTCAACCCGGCACAGGCTTTTGACGCAAGAACGGACGGCAACTCGGAAACGCGGCTCCATTCATAGGGCCGGCGATCCCGCACTTATGCAACGCCCTACCTCATCGGACGTTCACTAAGCTAGAGGCGGGATTTGCGATTGAGTTCGATCGGCCCGCCCCTAGGAGGCCTGCGCGGCATATCTTCGTAACGCGATCACCCAGATACACCGCTGGGCGGTAGACGCTTTGCGGAAGCGGAAACACAAATAACCCTAAAGAAAGACTTCCTGGCATTCATGTACCCGGTTCAATTTACCGAACTAGTCCGACCTCGATCACCAATCGCCTGTCCGAGCAGCGCTGTCACATGCGAGCGAGTTATTCTGGCCGAAGAGTTGGTGCAGTTCCCACACCTGCCAGCTAGACCTAGACGGCCCTCTTGTTACCCCAGAGCAGAACATGCAGCTGCGGCAATACGCGGGCTTCGAACCATCTGTCTTGCGTCACCTTTTCGATCAGCCACTCCATGCGCCTCATGATTCCGGCAAGGTCGACAGCTGCGTCTTCCTCGCCACGGCGCGGTGGCGTGTGATTGCCGGGTTGCAGATAGACCGGGAGACTTGGAAATCGGGCGGCGGCGTCTTTGGCGAAGGCGTAGTCACTCTCGTCGAAAATGACGAGCTTGAGCACGACTTGCGGCTTCTCCCGCGCCGCTTCGATGCAAGCCTCGAATGCAACCCAATCGGTCCTCATTTCGCTCGACGGCGGCTTTGGGCTGAGGACCAGTACGTCAAGCTCGGCAAACCAGTCCTTGGCCACCGAAGCTTGGGTTTCCAGCGCGAAGCGGTAACCTTCAGCATGGCCCCGCTCGATTAGGCCGCCGAAGGGCTGAATGGCGGGGTTGCCGCCCGACAGGGACACCATAACTGGCCGGGCGCCGGAAAGCGCAACCACGCTTTGCCACACCGCATCCACTGGCATCATCTTCCATTCATGGCGGAATTGGTTGTCAACCGCATGGAGGCTGTCGCACCAGGAACAGCGGTAGTCACACCCGCCGGTTCTGATGAAGACCGTCGGCAAACCGATGAGCACGCCCTCGCCCTGGATCGTCGGCCCGAATATCTCGCTGACCCGAATTGCGGGCCGCGTGTCGGTCACGGCCGGTACTCCGCCCAGGTTTTAGGGGTTTCGCTCACCCTCACGGCGGCGGTTTCCGGCAGCCGTGCCTTGCACCATTCATAGAAATGCCTGGCCAGGTATTCCGCTGTGACCTGCTCATGCGCGAGCGCGTCGTTGAGGTGCCGGTGGTCCAAGCTCTCGTCGATATAGTGTTTGAGCGGCGCCAGATCGTGATAGTCGCGCACGAAGCCGTGCGAGTTCAGCTCCTTGGCCGAAAGCTCCACTACGACGATGTAGTTATGCCCGTGCAGTCGCGCGCACTGGTGCTCGGGTGGCAAGGAGGTGAGCTGATGCGAGGCCGAGAAGTGGAATTCCTTGGTAATGCGGAACATCAGGCGCTCCGCCTCCGTAGCGCCTCAAGCCAGAAATCGGTGTCCTCATAGTCGGTCGGGTCGGCGTGCTGCGCCAGCTGAAACGCTTCGCGCCGCTCGACGCAGGTCCCGCACCGTCCGCAGTGACGTTCGCCGCCCTTGTAGCAGGACCAGGTCTGCGCAAATGGGGTCCCGTGCCTTGCTCCATCGCCGACGATGTCCGCCTTGGTGAGGTTCACATAAGGCGTATAAAGACGGATCTGCGCGTCTCCGTCGAGCGCTCGGTCCTGCATCGTCTGGAAAGCCTCGATGAAGGCCGGACGGCAGTCTGGATAGATGAAATGGTCTCCGCCGTGAGCGGCCATCCCCACCGCTTCGAGCTGCTGCGCGGCGGCGAGTCCGAAGGCGATGGCCAGCATGATGGCGTTTCGGTTCGGCACCACCGTGATCTTCATGGTGTCTTCGGCGTAGTGGCCGTCCGGCACGTCGACACCATCGGTCAGCGCGGAGCCGCAAAGGCCGCGGCCGATTTGGCGGATGTCGATGATCTGATGCGCAATGTCCAATCGCTGTGCGCACAGCGTGGCGAATTTCAGTTCTTTACTGTGCCGCTGGCCGTAGTCGAAGGACAGCAGCCCGGCGAGTTCGTGCTCCGCTGCCACTTTGTGGGCAAGGGAAACTGAGTCCAATCCGCCGGAGCAGATGACGAGAGTCTTCATCGTGGTATCCTTGTTTTGACCGGGTAAGGCTGCGACCGGAGATTTCTCTGCGCTCCCCCTAGCCCAGCCAGTCAACTTTGTGAACCCTGTGGCGCTGACTTGCCGGGTGCGGCAGGGTTCGCGACAGCGCGGAGCCTCCTCAGGGGCGGTGGGCGTGCCCCTCGCTTCCGGATCAGTCCGAATCGGACAGCACGATGGGCGGCAGAACCCCGGTTAGGATCGGTCGTCAGCCGACATCTGTGAACAAGCCGCATGCGTTGTTGCAATCACCCCTCTACTACCCGCAATTGCCGACATGGCCTCGCAGGAACTGGATTGGGCGATTTTCCAGATGGCGGTCGAAAGCGTCCGCTCACTCACATCAAGTTTCAGCGAAAGAGCCGCGGAGATAGCGGCGAGGAGCCAGGGCACATTGGTTTTCGACGTGCGGGTCGACGATGACCCGCAGGTGCAGCGCATCGCCGCCATCCGCTATCGAGGCGAACAAACTGGCGTGGTCGCGTTGGACAGGCAGGGCCTTCTTACCCACTATTGCATGGTGAATGACACGTTCTCAGATCTGATGGCGCCTTTGGAGAACTGGACAAGCATACCTCTCTCGGCACAGGCAAAGATCGATGTCACCGTTGATGCCGGTTTCTTCCTCGCCGCCCTACGAAATGCCGGTCATCTGCTTGGCAGTTAGTGTGACTGGAATGCATACTGCATCCCGCGAACGCGGCCGCGAGCGGCGCCCCAGCAAGGCCCTCCGGGCGCGTATGCCGACGGCCCAGGGAGAGCGCGACCCATCTGCTGCTCGCTTGGTCATATCCTGGGCACACCTGGCCCGTGGCGCAAACGCCAGGTTCCAACAATACGAAATCGAGAGACCTGTTTCCGGCAACAGACGGGGAAAACCGGCCTTCCACCATTCAGGCAGCGTCCAGTATGTCCGGCTCCGCCTCAAGAATTCCGGCGGGTAGGGACAGCGATTTTGCGATGCGATCCCGATAACCCTTGTTGTATCTCAGACCGGACTCAATGTTGAGAATTTCCTCAGCGGCAAGCCCGCACGCCACTGCCAGGTCCTCGACGGAATATCCAAGGTGCTCACGATAAGCACGGATGATGTGGGTCCCCGCCGACATGGCCGTCAACACCGGCTCGGGAATGCGTGAATCTTTCATAAACACCTCGAAGAAGAGCAAGATGCCCGGCACCTCGGGAGAGTTCCTCCGGACACGGACAGGCAACAAACTGACGCAAATTTTCAGCCTGGAAGGTCTCGTGCATGGGCACCTTAGACCGGCGGCCGGAGGCGGTATATGGTGGTTCAACTGGGTCCGATCAAGTCGGAAAAAACTGACTGGCGCGATATGGTGTGATCGACTGTACCGACCATGTCCGCGCCACCCAGGCTGATTACCACCGACCTTCTCGAGCAGGAATTCGGCTTGCTCAACCCTGGATCCGGTGGTCCTGCCGTCTTGCTAGCCATCTCAAAGGGGCCGCCCTGGCCAGGGGAATGGGCAACCGAGAGTCCGCCCGAGTAACCCGAGCTTATCGCTGCCATAGACGAGGAGGATGCCGCCGAGGCCGAGCCAGCCACTGACGGCCTATCCACGCCATGGATGATCATCATCCATACAATCACTTTGGCCACCCATTGCCGAATGCGTTACTCGGGCCTCGCTACAGACCTCCCGAAGGCAAGGATGAGAATTGGCCACTTTCACAATCGTCATCCCTTTTTATCAGACAAAAGCGGGCATTCTTCGCCGGTCGCTACAGAGCGTATTCGAGCAGACATATCGGGACTTTGAGGTTCTGGTTATTGACGATGAGTCCCCTCTTCCGGCTGAGGTCGAGATGGAAGCGCTTGACGCCGATCAGAGATCGCGCATCACGGTCATAAGGCAGGCCAACGCCGGCCCTGGTGGCGCTCGCAACACCGGGCTTGAGAACACTTCGCCTTTGACGCGTTTCGTCGCTTTCCTCGATTCAGACGATACGTGGCTGCCACATCATCTGAACAACGCTTTTGAGAGCATGTTGTGCTTCGGAGGGGACTGTTACTGGGCCTCAATTGAGGCGAGCGAAGAGTTCCATTACCACCTCGCAATATCCGAACTCGCAGAGGCGGACGGGGTGCTTCGATTGGGGGAGCAGCCGCTGGTCATCGAAATTCCAGACCTTGCGAGCGCAATGCTGAAGGACTGGAGCTTTCTCCATCTCTCTGGAATGGTGATCGGCCCTACCATCTTCAAAAAAATCCGTTTCGACGCCACTCTTCGGCGCGCCGCGGAGGACGTGCTTTTCTTCTGCGATACAATCCTCGCCTCTCGGCGCAGCCTGCTCTGCGGTGATCCGGGCGTCGTGCGCGGCTTGGGCGTCAATATCTTTCACAGCATCGACCGCACATCGCGCCACTTCCTGCAGCAGCAATTCAACACCTGGGCAGCGCTCGACGCGCTCGAAGCTTGTTTTGCCCGACGGCCAGAGGAAGTTGAGTCAATCGCCACCTCCAAGGGCAGAGCGCGTCGCCAGGCTTTGGAGCCAGGCCGGACTTCTTCGTCGCGGCAAAGTGCCAAACGTCGGCCTGCTCGCGCGTTGGGCGTGGCGTGACCCTGAGTTGCTACTGACACTGAGGGAACTCGGGACAGCTAAGTTTGCGGAGGCGAAATGACTCCATATCATTGGGAATCGAGCCACGGCAATTTTGGTGACGACCTCAATCTCTGGCTATGGGACTTTCTGTTGCCTGGATTCCGGGAGGTGCGCCAACAAACAATGCTCGTGGGCGTCGGCACTGTCCTGAATTCGGGCCTGCTTCCACGCGGTGTGCACAAGCTGGTTGTGGGAAGCGGCTGGGGCTACGGCACACCGCCCGACATCAGCAACAGCCGGGAATGGGATCTCCGCTGTGTGCGAGGTCCGAAAACAGCCGAACGGCTCGGGCTTGCTGTCGAACGGGGCATCGTTGATCCGGCCGTCATGGTTGCTGAGATGCCGGAATTCCAGCAACTGCCGAAACGATACAAGAAGACCTTCATTCCACACTGGGAATCCGCCGAACACGGCATGTGGCAAGCCGTCTGCGAGATGGCCGGACTCACGTATCTGGACCCACGCGGTGACGCAAAGGCGGTCATCCGCGATATTGCGCAATCGGAGCTAATCATCGCGGAATCCATGCACGGCGCGATTATCGCCGATGCCTTTCGGGTCCCTTGGATCGCGGTAGCCACATCGGCCTCCATCAATGACTTCAAATGGAACGACTGGGCAATGAGTGTCGGCGCGACCTACAAGCCCCACGTGATACCCGTGTCCTCGCGGGGGGAAGCGTCGGCGAAAGGCAAGCCCTTTTGGGGTGTCACACCAAACGGCAGCCTCCCGAAGCCAGTGTTGGTTGGCCCAACCCCAGGGCGACGCCCCACGCGCCCGGAGAGGCCCCAGTCCTTGCTGCGGTCGATGGTCAAAAAATTCTTGGCCGCACCCTCGGCAGCAGGTCTGTTCAAAGCGAGCCGCCGGGAACCGCAGCTTAGTCCCGATGGCTCGCTAGACGGCTTGAAGAGTCGCTTGGGTGAGGTTCTGAACGGAATCCGCAAAGACTATCTTTAAGCAACGGGACGCTCGAGCAAATGTTGAAAATCAGCGTGGGGTGGTGCTCGCGGCCAGACGAGGTCGCGCGATTGAACGGACACGCGATGACAAGTCCGCGAGCAGTGACTCGGGCCGAAAATTCCGAAATGCGTGGTGAAACAGCGAGAAGTGCGTTGGCGTCCCCGCACGTCACTGCATTGTGGCGCGAGGAAGCTTTGATCGTATCCACGTCGAGACAGGCGCGGTGCCGGGCAGTTGCGCATAGAGGACACCGATAGAATGGGGCTGCAGCCGAGAGTTCTGGATTTGCCAGTTGGGCTCAGTCATGAGTATCGCTGACCGCCTGGTAGCGGGAAGTCTCTGGGTCACTCTCTCAAGAATAATCGTCAACGGGCTCTCAATGCTGGGCACCATTGTCCTGGCCAGGTATCTTTTGCCTTCGGACTTTGGCGTGGTGGCGCTTGCGACGACATTGTTGGCCGTGGTGACCTCAATCACCGATCTTTCACTGAGTGAAGCGCTTATCCGTCATGAAGACCCCAGGGAATCCCATTTCAGCGCCGCATGGACCTTGGGTGCGACGCGAGGCCTCATACTGTGCATCTTCTTCGCCGCGTTCGCCTATCCCGCGTCCCTCATCTATAACGAGCCGCGCCTGTTCGGCGTCTTGCTCGCTTTGAGCCTCAGTCTTGCCATGAGCGGACTGGTGAACCCGCGAAAAATCATTCTTCAGCGCGAACTGATCTTCAGGCAAGAGTTCGTGTTGAGCGTTGCCCAGAGAGTGGCCGGTTTCGTAGCCGCGATCGGCGTTGTGATCATCTACCAGAGTTACTGGGCGCTTGTGGTCGGCACTTTGGTGATGCAGGCGACAAATGTTGTGACGTCCTACCTCGTCATGCCGTTCCGTCCGCGCGTAACTTTCTCCCACATGCGAGAGTTTTTTTCGTTTTCGGCCTGGATTACTGCCGGACAGATCGTGAATACGCTCAACTGGCGTTTCGACTACCTGCTCATAGGAAAGCTGTTAGACAGGTCCGCCATTGGCTATTATTCGCTGGGTGGGCAGCTTGCGATGATGGCCACCCGTGAAGCCACTGCGCCACTGACAGCAACCATCTATCCGGCGTTCGCCAATGTGCGCCATGATGCTCAGCGTCTGGCGGCGGCCTATTCGCGAACGCAGGCCCTGCTGACAGCGGCTGCCCTGCCCGCCGGCATAGGGATGGCTGTGATAGCAGATCCCCTGGTGAGACTGGTGCTCGGCGAAAAATGGCTTCCCGCTATTTTCATCATCCAGGCGCTCGCCTCAGTTTACGCCCTGCAAACATTGGGTTCTCTCAACCAGCCCCTTGGCATGGCGCTGGGGCAGACCCGGACCCTGTTCGTGCGTGATACACAGATGCTTCTTGTCCGCATACCGGTGATTTCGATCGGTTTGGTGTGCTGGGGGCTACCGGGGCTGATATTCAGCCGGGTGCTCACCGGTCTGTTCAGCGCTGTCGTCAACATGGTGGTGGTGGAGCGGCTCATCAATGTCTCGGTCAGGGCGCAGTTGTTGGCGAATTTCAGGGCGCTCGCCAGCTCGGCCGTTCTGGCCGCAGGTGTAACGCTCGCCGATCATTACATCAGCGTTCAGACCACGCAGACCGGCTTGGTTCTCCAACTCGCCGTCCTCATCTGCCTCGGCGGAACTCTCTATTGCGGTTTCAGTCTCTTTCTCTGGATCGTTATGGGCCGTCCGGATGGGCCAGAAACCGAAGTGAGAAAGCTCGCTTTCAAGGCGCTGTCCAAAGTCAGCCACGCGTGATCTCCAGCTCGTCAATTCAAAAGAGAGGTACGATGCCAGGTGCTCAGGAACTAGAACTCATTGCTGCGCTGCAGGACATAACGCATGATTGCCTAAAGATGTTCGTCAGGCCCGATGAGCCGATAGCGATACTGGATTTTCCCGACATCAAGAACTGTGGCGACTCGGCAATATGGCTGGGGGAGATTGCCTATTTGAAGGATCGTTACGCAAAGCGGCCTTCCTATGTCTGCACGACGGACGATTTTTCCCATGATGAACTCAAGGGGATGGCTCCGAGTGGGCCGATATTTATCCATGGGGGCGGCAATTTCGGCGACTTATGGGTATCTCACCAGGACTTCCGGGAACATATAATGGAGTTGTTTCCCGACCGGCAGATCGTCCAGTTTCCGCAATCGATCCATTACAGCTCTCCGGAACGGCTTGAGCAAAGCAGACGCGCCATTGGCCGACATAAGAACTTCGTGCTGCTGGTGCGCGACGAGGAATCCCTTCTGTTCGCCCAGGAAAAGTTCGATTGCCAAGTGCATCTCTGCCCCGACATGGCTTTTTGCATCGGCAGCGTGCAGCCTGATGCGCCCCGCTTCCCGGTGCTCGCGATGCTTCGCCAGGACAAGGAGCAGGTCGGAGCGGTCGATTTCTCTGCCTACCCCCATATCCCAAGGGAGGACTGGATCACCGAGCGCCACTCGAGGGTGCGCGTTGCAAAAGCGCTCGGTGCGGCATCTGCTTTGCTGCACCTCAGCCCCTCAGAAGTGCGGTTGCGCAAACTGAATGCCGCGGCCAACAACCGCTTTCGACGCGGCATCCGGCAGATTTCCCGTGGCAAGGCCATCCTTACGGATCGCCTGCATGTGCACATCTGTTCGATTCTCATAGCGCGCCCCCACGCGGTGCTGGACAACAACTACGGAAAAATTCGCCGGTTCATGAACGCTTTTTCGGGGGGTACCGATCTATCCTACAAGGCAATGTCGATCGACGACGGCATTAGATGGGCAAGAGAACAGGCGGTTGGCACAGTCAACGACTGGAGACTGTCATGACTGCCGTAACGTTCATTGTGCCTGTCAGGCATCAGGATAACGCGCGTGATTGGGGCCTCCTGAAGAGGAACCTCGCCCAAACCGTCACATCCATTGCCAATCAAACCAACCCCGATTGGCGAGGCATAGTGGTTGCGAATGAAGGGGCCGATCTTCCTGTCATGCCCGATAAGTTCTCGGTGGTCTGGGTGAGCTTTCCACCGAACGATATTCATGAGCGAGGCGATGCGACTGAGAACGACTTTCTGGATTCATTCCGCGCCGACAAAGGCCGCCGTGTTCTTGCCGGCATGCTCAATGCCGCTGGCAGCCGCTTCTTCATGATCGTTGACGACGACGATTTGGTAAGCTCTCGTATCGTGCAGTATGCTTCTAAGCATCCGAACGAAAACGGCTGGAGGATTGACAAGGGGTATCTCTGGGACGATGGCGGCAATGTTCTGCTCTGTCGTGACCAGTTCAGTCACTATTGCGGAACATCGCTGATCATTCGTTCGGATCTGTACGGGCTGCCGGCAAAAATCGAAGATGCCCCCATCGAATGGATCAAAGATACGCTTGGCAGCCACGTCCGTATAGCACCAGTTCTGGCCAAGCGCGGAACTCCCTTGAATTGCTTACCGTTCCGGGGTGCTGTGTACCGTGTTGCAAACAAGGGGTCGCACAGTAAGACTCCGAGCCTCATGCAGATGTATTTCGTAAGCAGAAGCGCTCTGCAGCGTCCCTTCCGTGTCGCGAGGAATCTCGCCGGGTTGCGTCTGTTGTCAGCTCGCCACAGGAAAGAGTTCTTCGGACGACCAGAATAGACGGGCGGCTGCAAAGTTGTAGCAGGGCTTGAGCAATATTGGCGTTTGCGGCTGCGCTCTACGGCCTTGACGCGCGAGTTCGACACGCCTGATTGATTGCCTGGCCTGAATTGCATAGCCCTTTGTCAGCCCAGGTAAGGGAATCGACTCACTGTCGGTCAGGGGCAATTCAGGAGGATCTTGGCCATGAGCGGCCATTAGGCGGGGACCATATTCTCCAGCTTCTGACATCCGCAAATGAGGGTATCGCATTGGCGGTCGAGGGCCGAAGGTCTCTCGGTGGCACCGGCTGCGCCTAAGGAAAACCATACCCAGCAGCCAGGCCGAAGCGCTCTGTCAGTTGGCCTGGTTTTTGCGCTTGAACCGTCCAAGCCGACGGGCGCTTTGCATCTACGGTGTGGATGAAAACCATGCATAGAATCAGTTTTGTCGATCGTACCCGAACCGACATAAGCGACAGCACCTGCGGTGCATCGGCCCGTATCGCTGCTTCAATCGCTGAGGCACGAAACGTCCGAGTCGGGCAACCGCACGCCCGGGAGTCTGAGGCGGCATCGAAGAGTTCAACCAATCGGCGTCGGCGCTCAAGGACGCCGCGACCTGATCAGACATTCGAGAGCGCCGTCCTTTGCGAAAAGATGGAGAAGCCGTTGAAGCTTGCCGGTAAAACCGTTGTCGTAACCGGTGTCTGCTCCGGGGTCGGCGCCGAAGTCGCCCGTCTCGCCCGGTGCGAAGGCGCGCGTCTTATTGGAGTCGATCTGGAGGATCCCGTCGTGATGCTGGACGCGTTCTTTCGCATCGATCAGGGTTCTCCCGAAGAAATTGACGCAGCGCTTACCCAGTTCCCCGAACGCGTCGACGGCCTCGTCAATGCCGCAGGCGTCTCGGGCACGCTGGATCGGGACATTGTCGCACGCGTGAATTATCTCGGGATACGTCATCTGTCACATGCACTTGCCTGCCCAATGCCCGAGGCCTCTTCGATCGTGAATTTCGCCTGCCTGCATGACCCTGAATGGCCCAAGCGGGTTGATCTGCATAAGGAACTTGCCGCTACTCAGAGCTTTACGGATGGACTGGCTTGGCCGGCCGCCAACCCGGTGCCGCAGGAACCTGCTATCGCTATTTCAGGCGCCAGCATTGACTGGATACAACTTGCTGGCGGCCTGATCTTCGCCGCGCTCATGGCATACGCCGCCAGCGAATACCGCCGCCGGGTCATCGCGACCTGACGGCAACTCCATTCGACTTGACGATCGCGAAACGGATGCGATGGCGGACAATTCACAAACGAGCACAAGGAAATCCTTACATGAGATCCTCACCGAAAGAGACCGCCACCGCGGCCATCCCGATTCATCGAGTGCATCCCCCGTCTTTCTGGAAGGGGATGATCCTTGCTGCGACCGTGATCGTCCTCGTACCGAGTAGTCAGGTTTCGGCTAAGGGCAAGGGACAAACCGTTCACCACATAGATCAGGCAGCCTCAGTTGGTTGGGAGAGAAAGAAGATGGAAGAACTTCCGGCGGGAACAAAGTTCAACCACGCTAACAGGGATGGGGTGTGGGGCGGTCGGGGGCAAAGCGGGCACACGGGCGACGCAATTTGGATGACCTCAGAAAACGATGTAAACACGGCGCGCGGCTATGCAGGTAGTTCTGGAAAGTACTTTGTTGTCGAGGCGAAAGAGCCCCTCAAATTAGCGGTCATGGACGAGCAGGGTAATCAAGTGTTCCCCGATGAACTAGGCGCATGGGCTCCCTTGGCGCAGAGATACGGCTTGGATGGAGTGAAGACGGAATATGGAAGCTCGTACGAGGTGATTTTATTTCACAGAAGCAAGATTGCACCTGTGGAAGAACGTGGTTTCGATTAGCACAGACGCCAGCGCACGACGCCATCGAGATAGGTGCCGTCCTCGTTGAGGGGGATGAAGTTTGCGAGTTCGGTCATGGTCTGTGTCCTGAGTGTGTGTTTCCCGACGGGAAAGCCCTTTCGGGCGAAGCCTCCCCGGTCTTTCCGGAGGGATGGCGAGAGCCCGCCCCACGGCGGCGGGCGGGACTGTCAAGTGGCGTGGTGCGGAAGGTGGGGGACCTTCTCGGTCCGCTCGCGGACTGGGGCGGAAAATTTCCACCTTCACGGGCCGCTTGACCGGCCCGGCCGGCGATGCCCCCTCGTCGTCATCACGCAGTGGCGCGCTGCATCGCTTCACGTAGGTATCAAAGCCGTAAGGCTGATTCCTTGAGTAGCTCCGTTGGAAAGCGCGCGGGCGGTGATTGAGGTCAGCTTCCTGTTGCGCACCGCTCCCTTGCTGGAGCCGCCAGCCTTCGCCGCAATATGGACCATACCCGACCGTCGATAGAGGCCTCATGCGAGCTTCTGAAACGCCTTTGGCCAACGGCAGCGCGATGACGCCTTCAAGTGTGGGAAGATCTTAAGCGTATGCCGGCAGGCCGAGAACCGGCTGCCATAATACAGGTCCGTTCAAACGTCCCCTCCAGCGGATGCGCATGAGGCTAGCGTGCGAAACCTCGAGAAAGCCGGCGACCGCCTCCGTGTTGCCCACCGCCTTGGGATGCCCGATGCGCGCCAACGGCCAGGTTGCAAGACGCAGGATCCGTTCCATGCGCGTATCGGTCACTGTCACGATCCGAGTGAGTTCGTTCGACAAGCCGAATTCGATCATGCCCGCGAATAGCTCGTAGGTTGCTTGGGCCAGCCCTCCAGCCTTGGGCGTTGATGCAGGGAGATCGAGTGCGAAACGACTGCTCTCCCAAATGCGGGCACTCGCTGGCGCCGCGGTCTCGCCAAGCAGCATCGGAAACGTGTCGCGCAACATTGTCGGTCCCGTCGTCGGCAACAAACGGACGCAACCGCGAATGCGCCAGTCGGATCCTTTGAGAAGGAGATAGACGGGCCTCAGCCCGTCATATGCGTCTGTTTCCAGTTCCTCTTCGGTCTGAACATCCCAATCCAGCCTTTCCTTGAAAACGCGATGCCTCAGTCCGTACATTTCTTTGAGCTCGCTCGAAAACTCATCGTAGAGCTCAGGTGTGATTAGCTGCATCATTTGTCGCCTCCGTGCAGGATGTGTTCCCGCCATCGAAGAGCAAAGCCGACAATCATGCAGCCTGTAGACCTTTACAGGTATCCGAAGAAAGGAATCAGGATCTCGAATGTCGGGAAGAAGCCAGCCGTGCTACGGCTTGGTTGATGGTTCGCACGCCAAGTTTTGCCTTGGCGTTTTCCAGATGGAAGGTCACGGTGCGTTTCGACACGCTGAGAATCTGGCTGATATCCCAAGCCGACTTTCCATCCGCCGCCCATTTCAAGCATTCGAATTCTCGCGGGGTCAGGATTACGCCATCGACCACGCAATCTTCGGCGAGCCTGCGCCGGGCAAATATATGAAAGCTGATCGCGACCAGCTGCAATGCTTGTTCGTACCGTGACAGTGACCGCAAGAGAGGCGGACGGGACTGGTCGGAAGCCAAGGTCAGCGCAGCAAAGCGGCCGCGATGGTCGTGCATCGACATGGTCAACCCGCAACGAATGCCAAATCGAGCTGCTTCTTCCAGAATTCGTTGCTGTGCAGCCGGGAGATGTTGCCGAGCTAAATCCACACCCCAATCAAAGGTGTCCCAGCCTTGAAGCCCGCGCAGGATCACCGGATCATGCCTGTGGTAGCGCAATTGCATATAGCGCGATGTCCAGGATGGGGGATAATTCGAAATCAAGCGCGGCTTCCGGCCGGAAGCTGACGGGCAACTGAAATAGGCGAAGAGCGGAAAGTCTAACGCGGCTGCGGCAGACGCCATTGTCTCACACAGATCGACAGCATCGACGCTTTCGGAGAGTTGCTCGAGGAAATTTTCAAACACGCGATGCATCTGCGCTTTGCATAAACCTCCGTGCCGTTGCTCGGCGCAGACCTTCGCCTAAATGATTGGCGATCCATTCGACGTTTGCGAGCTGGTCGGCTTAATCGCGGGCATTGCTCTGCTACTGGTCAATGAGCCTGTTGTGCGGCGATGCAGCGCCGCGAGCCTCTAATTTGTTGCACCAATTGGTGACATTCCTATGTTGTCGATAAGCCGTATGTCGCCTAGCCATGCCGCGACAAGCAAGCGTGCCGGTTGGTCAAGGCTCGTCAGCGGTTGCAGATCTGCCTCGCGGCGAAGTTCCAGGTACTCGACTTCGCGATAGCCGGCAGCCAGGATTGCCGCGCGCGCTTCCGCAAGAGTGGGAAGGACAGGAGCGCCGCGCGCAAGCCGATCGGCCACCCCCAGCAAGAGCGCTGCCAATTTTGGGGCAATGGCCCGCTGTGCTGGCGAGAGCCGAAGATTGCGCGAGGACAGTGCAAGACCGTCGGCTTCGCGGATTGTCGGACAGGCCAGGATGGTGATTGGAATGTCCAGGTCGCGGACCATGCGCCTGACCAGCTGAAGCTGCTGAAAGTCCTTTTCGCCAAAACAGGCCAAGTCAGCGCCGGTCTGCAGGAAGAGCTTGGCAACGACCGTCGCCACGCCGTCGAAATGGCCAGGCCGAAAGCTGCCGCACAGGCCCTCGCTGATGCCGGACACCGAAATGCTCGTGGCGAAACCTGGCGGATACACCTCTTCTGCATCCGGCAGATAGAGCAAATGCACGCCCAGCGGCGCCAGCTTTGCAGCATCTTGGTTTTCCGTGCGAGGATAGGCATCAAGGTCGGTGGCACTGTTGAATTGCTTGGGGTTGACGAATAGCGTCACGACTACCCGATCGGCCTTCTGAAGCGCGGCACGCACGAGACTGAGATGACCTTCATGCAAGGCCCCCATGGTCGGTACAAGGGCGACCTTGGCGCCTGAGCGACGCCATCGCGCGGTAACAGCGCGGAGCTCGGCAGTGCTTCGAACGATCGGCACGCTCATGTGACGTCTCCGGCCCTCGCCTCGTGGGTGTAGAGATGTTCCGCCGCCGGAAAGCACCGTCTCCTGACGTCAGCGGCATAAGCCGCAATCGCTGCATCGGCCTGTTCGCCAAGTTCGGCGTAGCGCTTGACGAATTTCGGCCGGAAGGAGCTGAAAAGCCCGAGCATATCGTCGCTCACCAGAATCTGGCCGTCGCAGGCGAGTGAGGCGCCGATGCCGATGGTGGGGACGGCGATCTCCGCAGTGATGCGTTTTGCGAGGGGTTCGGGGACCTTCTCCAGCACCACGGAGAAGGCGCCGGCCTCGGTAACCGCATTGGCATCGCGCCTGATGCGCTCGGCATCTTCTCCCCGCCCCTGGACGCGGTAGCCACCGAACGTATTGACCGCCTGAGGCGTTAAACCGACATGCGCCATGACAGGGATGCCGCGGGCGCAGAGGAAGCGGATGGTCTCGGCCATTTTCTCACCGCCTTCGAGCTTGACAGCCGCACAACCGGTCTGCGCCATCAGGCGCGCAGCGTTGCCGAAGGCCTGCACGGGGCTCTCTTCATAGGAGCCGAATGGCAGGTCAACGACCATCAATGATCGCACCAGACCGCGGCGCACCGCCTGGCCGTGCATGATCATCATGTCGAGAGTGACGCCCAGCGTCGATGAGAGGCCGTGCAATACCATGCCAACGCTGTCGCCAACGAGAACGACGTCGCAGTGTGGATCAACCAATCTGGCTATCGGCGTGGTGTATGCCGTCAGGCAGACGAGTGGAGCCCGGCCCTTCCGCGCTCGGATATCCGGCGGTGTGATCGCCTTTGTCTCACCCGTTGCGCTCAACCGATACGTCCTTCCCTGGCGTTACCCGCCGCGGGTGTCGCGTTTGGCATATTTTTATGCGAGTGCGAAGTGCAAAAAAGAGCGTCCAACTGTCCGGTGTTGACCTTCGTGCAGCAACGCTTAAATTCAATCGATTGATAACCCCGAATTCGGGAACAACTCACCTTCGCAAACATGAACCATCAGGCAAAAGGAACCAGAAAACGCAGAGCCGCGGTCAAGGCCGACGAAGCAAAAGTGGACCTGATCGCCGTTGTCGTCGCCGTAACCGACAGTGATCCCTGTCTTCTCACCATCGGGAACGCGGATACCCTTCCGTCCGGCCCATATGCGCTGGAGCATCGATCGCTGCAATCCGGTCTGAGGGGTTGGGTCGAGCAACAGACCGGCCACCCGCTCGGCTACATCGAGCAGCTCTACACCTTCGCCGATCGGGACCGCATAGGTGCCGAGCGCCAGGAACGCGCCATCTCAATCAGTTATCTCGCACTCACTCGCAAGGAACAGGCAGCGGGCTCCGGTAATTGTGGGTGGCGCAGTTGGTACGAGTATTTGCCTTGGGAGGACCATCGCTCCGGCACGCCGGTCGTGCTCGATATCTTACGACCACGCCTGAGTGAGTGGGCTGAGGGCGCCAGCGACCCCACCACGCGACGCGAACGCCTGCAGCGCGCCGCGATTGCCTTCGGTTTCGACCACCGCAACTGGAATGAGGAACTCACGCTACAACGTTACGAGTTGCTCTACGAATCTGCCCTGATCGAAGAGGCTGGCCGCGGGCGGGACGTCGCGCCCGCGGTGACATCTGGCAAGGCGATGATCGCTGACCATCGACGAATCCTGGCGACGGGCATTGCGCGGCTGCGTTCCAAGATCAAGTACCGGCCGGTAGTGTTCGAGCTCATGAGGCCGTCCTTCACGCTGCTTCAGCTGCAGCGGACCGTGGAGGCCCTCGCCGGGAGGCTTATCAACAAGCCGAATTTCCGCAGGCTTGTTGAGCAGCAAGAGTTGGTCGAGGAAACTGGCGAGACCTCTCTCGAGACGGGCGGGCGACCGGCAAAGCTCTATCGGTTCCGGCATGCCGTCCTCGACGACAGGGCTGTGGCTGGGACAAAATTGCCGCTCGCGCGGGCTTGACATACTTATAGTCAAGGTAGACATATTCCCCTTATTGTCAGATCGAATATAAGCGGAGGCGCTGATGACTGGGGCGTTACCTACGGCTGCGTCCCTGTACGAGCGCGTCCGGCGGGTGATTCCGCCAGTCGAATGGCCGGCGTTTACCAACGACATTGAAGCCATCCTAGCGCTGAAGCGCGATCGAAACGCGGTGATCCTTGCGCACAACTACCAAACGCCGGAGATCTTCCATTGCGTGGCCGACATCGTCGGCGACAGCCTCGCACTGGCCCGCAAGGCGGCCACGGTCGAGGCGCAGGTCATCGTGGTTGCCGGCGTGCATTTCATGGCTGAGACGGCCAAGCTGCTCAATCCGAACAAGATGGTCCTCATTCCGGACCTCGGCGCCGGTTGCTCGCTCGCTGATTCGATCACGGCAGAGGACGTGCGGCTGCTACGGCAGCGCTATCCGGGGGTTCCGGTTGTCACCTACGTCAACACTTCCGCGGCCGTAAAAGCGGAGTCGGACATCTGCTGCACGTCGGGCAACGCCCGGGCGGTGGTGGAATCGCTCGGCGTGCCGCGTGTGATCATGGTGCCCGATGAATATCTGGCGATAAACGTTGCGGCGGACACGGATGTCGAGATCATCGCCTGGAGGGGCCACTGCGAAGTGCATGAGCGCTTCACGTCGGCCGACATCCGGGAATTGCGCGATGCACATCCTGGGGTCATCATTCTCGCCCATCCCGAATGCCCGCCCGAGATTGTCGCACAGGCGGAATTCTCCGGCTCGACTGCGGCCATGTTGGATTATGTCGAGCGGGAGAAACCGGTGCGCGTCGTCCTGCTAACCGAATGTTCGATGAGCGACAATGTCGCGGTCGCGCATCCCGAAATCGAGTTCATTCGGCCTTGCAATCTTTGCCCGCACATGAAGCGCATCACCTTGGCCAACATCCGCGCCGCGCTCGAGGAGAACCGGCATGAGGTTCGGATCGCTGCCGGGATTGCAGGGCGCGCGCGCCGCTCAGTCGAGCGAATGCTTTCCCTATGAGCCTCGACGTTCGTGACATTGGCGGGGCACCGGTGATCATCGGCTCTGGTTTGGCAGGTCTGATGACAGCGCTCCATCTGGCGCCGGAACCGGTTGTGCTTCTATCCAATGCGGAGCTGGGAACCGGAGCCTGCAGCGAGCTCGCCCAAGGCGGTCTTGCGGCAAGTGTCGGCGGCGAGGACAGTCCCGAACTTCATCTTTGTGACACCCTGGCGGCCGGTGACGGCCTCTGCGACGAGGCGACGGTGCGGCGGGTGGTCCGAGCTGCACCTGAAGCGATCAGGACTCTAGAGCGGTTTGGAGTCGCATTCGACCGACGCGCTGACGGTGCGTTGCGGCTCGGGCTTGAGGCGGCGCACTCGCAGCGGCGGATCGTGCATGCGGCGGGCGATGCCACCGGTCGCGAACTGGTGCGCGCGCTGGTCGCGGCAGCACGGCGCACAGCCTCCATCACTGTCCTGGAGAACGTCGAGGCCCGCCGGCTTGTCGTTGAAGACGGGGCGATCATCGCCGTGGTGGCGGCCGGGTGCACGGGCGCAATCGCCTTGCCAACGCGCCGCGCGGTGCTGGCGACCGGCGGCATCGGCGCCTTGTTCAGCGATACGACAAACCCGCCCGGCTCATGCGGACAGGGGCTCGCGCTCGCCGCTTGTGCCGGGGCGGAGTTCGCCGACCTGGAATTCGTGCAGTTCCACCCGACCGCTCTTGAGGGCCCGCGGCGGCCGATGCCGCTGGTGAGCGAAGCGGTGCGTGGCGAGGGTGCTGTGCTCGTCGACGAGCGGGGAGAGCGTTTCCTGGCTGATACCCCAGGGGGCGAGCTTGCGCCTCGCGACGTGGTTGCCCGCGCGGTTTGGCGCCAGCTCGCTCTCGGACGCCGTGTGTTCCTTGACGCCAGGCAATGTCTTGGCCTCAGATTTGACAAGCGCTTTCCGGCGATCGCCGATTTGTGCCGCGAGGCCGGCATCGATCCCGCGACCGAACCGATCCCGGTGCGCCCGGCCGCACATTACCACATGGGCGGTGTTGCAGTAGACGCTGCGGGCCGGAGCTCCATCGACGGACTGTGGGCATGCGGCGAGGTCGCTTGCACGGGTCTGCACGGCGCGAACCGGCTCGCCAGCAACTCGCTTATCGAAGCGATGGTGACGGCGAGCTGGGTTGCTGAAAGCGTCGCCGACGTGTCACACACCCGCCGACCGCGCGTGTGTTCGGCATTCGTGCCTCAACGGCCGGACGCCTCCGGCATCCGTCCAATCGTCTCCGCCGCGCTCGGCATCGTCCGCGATGGCGAGACGCTACGCGACGGGGTGGCGACCCTGTTGCCGATTGCAGCTCACGACAGCGCCGCCTCCGACCCCGCCATGGTCGCGCTGATGATCGCCCTTGCGGCTCTGCGGCGCGAAGAGAGCCGCGGCTCGCACTATCGTTCCGATTTCGCCGGACGCGATGCGGACGTGCGCCTGTCGCGGCTGACACTGCGCAGCGCAATACAGACCGCCGTCGCACTCAGCTGGCGAGCACCGATGCGGAGCACCTGACATGAAGTTCTCACCGCTTCCCTCAACCCTGATCGAACCGATCGTGCGCGGCGCTCTTCTCGAAGACCTGGGCAGATGCGGCGATCTGACCAGCGACGCCGTGATCCCGCGCGATCGCACCGCCACATTAGTGCTGAAGTCGCGACAAACGGGGATCGTTGCCGGCCTCGATCTGGCCGCCTTCGCCTTCATGCTCGTCGAACCTGCGATCGACATGCAAATCTGGCGAGTTGACGGCAGCGATGTCGCGGGGGGCGAAATCATCGCCATGCTGTGCGGACCGGCGCGGGGCCTGCTCACCGCCGAGCGTACGGCGCTCAATTTTCTGTGTCATCTGAGCGGCATTGCCACTGCCACGGCAGCGATGGTCGAAGCCGTGCGCGGCCACAAGGCGAGGATCGTGTGCACGCGAAAGACGACGCCCGGCCTGCGCGCGCTGGAGAAATATGCGGTACGCGTCGGCGGCGGCGCCAATCACCGCTTCGGGCTCGACGACGCCTTCCTGATCAAGGACAACCACATCGCGATCGCCGGCGACATTCGCACGACAATAGAGCGGGCGCGCGCCGCCGCGGGGCACATGGTGAAGATCGAGGTCGAGGTCGAGACCCTTGAGCAGCTCGATACAGCGCTCACGCTGGGAGTCGACGCGGTGCTGCTCGACAATATGTCGGTTGAGGACCTTGCCCGCGCCGTGGCAATGGTCGGCGGCCGCGCCATCACCGAGGCTTCCGGTCGGGTGACACCGAAAATGGCTCCGGCGATTGCTGCCACGGGTGTTGACCTCATCTCGGTCGGTTGGCTGACACACAGCGCGCCCATTCTCGACATCGGCCTGGATATGCCGGCTCGCGGTAATATCAGCACCCATTTGAACTAACGGAGACACAATGAGGAGCAACGCGCTCGGGCTACACGCGTATCAAAGAGGCGCGAAAGAGCACGCTACATGGGTCACCCTTCAATATTTCCGGTGTCCGAATGTTGCGCCGACAGCCTTTCGGAAGGGGCTCGCCACTGGCGGACTGGTGAGTGCGATCGCTGATCAGCAATAGAGGCTTTGACGATGATGACGGGAATGAACGAGGAATGCGACTCGGACTATGCCACGCAGTCGATGCAGGAAGCACTAGCCCGATGGAGCCGCAAAGAGGCCGAGGCTATATACGGCATGCCGTTCAACGATCTGCTCTTCCTGGCCCAGACCATCCATCGCCAGAACTTCGATCGCAACCGG
The DNA here is from genome assembly GCF_000176035.2 of Mesorhizobium opportunistum WSM2075. Taxonomy (NCBI): domain Bacteria; kingdom Pseudomonadati; phylum Pseudomonadota; class Alphaproteobacteria; order Hyphomicrobiales; family Phyllobacteriaceae; genus Mesorhizobium; species Mesorhizobium opportunistum. The sequence goes on from NC_015675.1 coordinate 6,315,143, forward strand.
GTGCAGCTGTCGCGGCTGCTCAGCATCAAGACCGGCGGATGCCCGGAGGATTGCGGCTATTGCAGCCAGTCTGCGCATCACCAAACCGGCCTGAAGGCATCGAAGCTGATGGAGGTCAATCATGTGATCGAGGAGGCGACCAAGGCACGAGATGCTGGAGCAACCCGCTATTGCATGGGCGCTGCCTGGCGCAGTCCTAAAGACCGCGACATGGACGCCGTGCTCGCCATGATCGAAGGCGTGAAGGCGCTCGGCATGGAGACCTGCATGACGCTCGGCATGCTCGACTTCAGCCAGGCGCAGCGCCTGAAAGCGGCCGGTCTCGACTACTACAACCACAACATCGACACGTCCGCGCGCTATTACGGCAAGGTCGTTTCGACCAGGACCTTTGCCGACCGTCTGGAAACGCTTGGGCGCGTGCGCGAGGCTGGGATCAAGGTCTGCTGCGGCGGCATTGTCGGGATGGGAGAGGAAAGGGCCGATCGCATCGACATGCTGGTAACGCTGGCGAACCTACCCGAGCCGCCGGAAAGCGTACCAATCAACATGCTGATCCCCATCAGGGGGACACCGCTTGCCGATGCCGACCCCATCGATCCGATCGATTTCATCCGCACGATTGCGCTCGCCCGCGTCATGATGCCGAAGTCCTATGTAAGGCTCTCCGCCGGCAGGACAAGTATGAGCGACGAGACCCAGGCGCTGTGTTTCTTTGCCGGCGCCAATTCCATTTTTGTCGGTGACACGCTGCTGACTGCAGACAATCCCGGAGAGGACAAGGATACGCGTCTATTTAAGCGTCTGGGCATCGAACCGATGCAATGCGAGGCGAAATGAACGAGCCACCGCTCGCCCGCTATGAAGCCACCTTGCAGAGGCTGGCACGCAAGGACCGGCTGCGCGCAATGGCGCCGCGGGTCGGGTTCGACTTCTCGTCCAACGATTATCTCGGGCTTGCCGCCTCAAAGAGGCTTGGCGATGCAGTCGCGGCGGCAATCCAGCGGGGCACCCCGGTCGGCGCTACCGGATCGCGGCTTCTACGCGGCAACGCGCCGGAGCATGAGGCGTTGGAGTCAGACGCTGCCGCCTTCTTCGGTGCCGAGCGGGCGCTGTTCTTCGGCAGCGGCTACATCGCCAACTTCGCCCTGCTAAGCACCCTGGTGAAAAAGGGCGACCTCTTGATCCTCGATGAACTCGCGCACGCCAGCATGCATGAAGGGGCGCGGGCCGGACGCGCCGAGTTCAGGCTGGTGGCGCACAATGACATTGATGCTTTTGAGGATGCGATCCGGCGCTGGCGCGCCGAGGGCGGCATTGGCCGTATCTGGATCGCGGTCGAAAGCCTCTACAGCATGGACGGCGACTGTGCGCCGATGGAGAGCCTGATTGAGCTTGCCGATCGGCACGAGGCCTTCATACTGGTCGACGAGGCACATGCCACCGGGGTCTGGGGACCGGGGGGCCGCGGGCTGGCCGCGTCGTTCGAGGGCCGCGACAACATCATGGCTCTCCATACATGCGGCAAGGCACTCGGTGCATCGGGCGCGCTCGTCACCGGGCCGCGAGTGCTGTGTGAGTATATTGTCAATCGCTGCCGGCCGTTCATCTATGCCACCGCACCATCGCCGCTGATGGCAGTGGCTGCGCGCGAAGCGCTCGCAATGCTGGTCGACGAGCCGATGCGCCGCGTTGAGTTGCACGAGCACGTTGCTTTTGCAAGCCGGCAACTGGCCGAGCATTGCGGAGCCAAGCCCAGCGGTTCGCAGATACAGCCATTTGTCATTGGAGACGTGGCGCGCACCATGGCGATCGCGGCGGCTCTGCAGGCTCGCGGCTTCGACTTACGCGGCATTCGTCCGCCGACGGTGCCGGAGGGTACCTCGCGGCTGCGCATTTCGCTGACGCTCAATGTCGGCGAGGCTGACATTGCGGCGATGGTCGAGACGCTTGCCGAAGTGTTGGCCACGGCATGAGCAAACGCATCGTCGTCACCGGAACCGATACCGGAATTGGCAAAACGGTTTTCGCCGCGGGGCTCGCAGGTCTGCTCGACGGCTTCTACTGGAAGCCGGTGCAATCGGGTCTCGATGAGGAGACCGACAGTGAGGTGGTCGAACGGCTCGCGGGCCTGCCATCTGGGCGCGTGCTGCCGGAAGCCCACCGCTTGAAGAGCCCGCTGTCGCCGCACCGTTCAGCCGAGATCGACGGTGTCTCGATCGAGGCTGCCGATCTTGCATTTCCGGTCCTGCCCACACCGCTGGTGATCGAAGGCGCCGGCGGACTGATGGTGCCGATCAACCGACAGACAAGATTCATTGACATCTTCGCTGAATGGCGGCTGCCGGTGATCCTGTGCGCCCGCACCGAGCTCGGCACCATCAACCACACTCTGCTGTCCATCGAAGCCCTGCGGGCTCGCTCCATCCCGCTGATCGGCGTTGTCTTCATCGGTGAAGAGGCGGCCGATACGCAAAGGACAATCACCGAGTTCGGCGCGGTGCGTCGGCTCGGCAGACTGCCGCACCTGGCTCCACTCACGCGCGAAACTCTGCGAGAGGCGATGGTTGCCGGCTTCGACCTCGCCCAGATTGCCGGAGGCGAATGATGTCGCGGTCGCGCGTCTGGCATCCATTCACCCAGCATGCGATCGAGCCGCCCATCCCGTCGATCGTCAGCACCGACGGAGCTTGGCTACAGACGAATGACGGACGGCGTATCCTTGATGCAATCTCCTCCTGGTGGGTGGTCACACACGGCCACCGCCAGCCACGGATCATGGAAGCGATCCGGATCGCGACCGGGATGCTTGACCAGGTGATCTTCGCCGGCCTCACCCATCAGCCGGCAGAGCAATTGGCCTCGGCGCTGATCGAAATGGTACCGCCAGGCCTCGACTGGGTCTTTTATTCCGACAGCGGCTCCACGAGCGTTGAAGTCGCGCTGAAGATGGCACTCGGCTATTTCCGCAACATAGGCGCGCCGCGCTCGCGCATCATCGCCATGGAACACAGCTATCATGGCGACACGATCGGCACGATGAGCGTCGGCGCCCGGGGCGTGTTCAATGCCGCCTACGAACCGCTATTGTTCGAGGTCGACACCATTCCTTTTCCGGCCGCGGGGCGCGAGCAGGAAACGCTGGATCGTTTCGAGACCCTGTCTCTTGACCGCCGCGCCGCCGCGCTCATCATCGAGCCGCTCGTGCTTGGCGCCGGCGGCATGCTGATGTATCCGGCCTGGGTGCTGGCGGAATTGAAGCGGATCGCTGAAGCGTCCGGCACGCTCTTGATCGCCGACGAAGTGATGACCGGCTGGGGGCGCACCGGAACCATATTCGCCTGCGAGCAGGCATCGATCTCACCGGACATATTGTGCACCTCGAAGGGCTTGACTGGCGGCGCCGTCCCGCTGGCAGCCACGCTCGCCAGCGATGCCATCTTCCAGGCCCACTATTGCGTGGACCGAAAGAAGACCTTTTTCCACTCAAGTTCCTACACCGCCAATCCGATCGCCTGCGCGGCCGCACTTGCCAATGTCGAGGTCTGGCGATGCGAGCCGGTCGCCGAGCGGATTGCGGCCTTAAGTGCGAGACAGGCCGCTGGCCTGCAACGCTTCCAAAACAATCCCTTCTTCACCGAGAGCCGAGCGAACGGCACGATCCTAGCTCTCGATCTGCGCACCGGCTCGGCCGGATATCTGGCGGAGATCGGGCCGAAACTGCGCGCTTTTTTCCTCGAGCGTGGCATGCTGGTGCGCCCGCTCGGAAATGTCCTCTATCTTTTGCCGCCCTATTGCATCACCGGCGACGAACTGGACGGGCTCTATGACGCCATAGAGGAGGCCGGCGAATGCTTCGGTTCGCGATCATGAACCGGTCGTCGCGCATCGTCGGCTTCGGTCATCACGCGCCGGCGCGCAAGGTCGAGAACGCGGAAATCGAAGGTCGTCTCGGGCTCGAACCCGGCTGGATCGAGCGGCGCACCGGGATACGGTCGCGCTTCTGGGCAACGGGCGAAGACACATTATCGAGCCTTGCCGCGCGCGCCGGCGACATGGCGCTGGCGAATGCCGGTGTCGAGCGTGACGATATCGGCCTGCTGTTGCTGGCGACGTCCACGCCCGACCATCTACTGCCGCCGAGCGCGCCGCTGGTGGCCCACCGGCTGGGACTCGACCGCGCCGGTGCGGTTGACCTGACGGGCGCCTGCGCCGGCTTCATCTATGCCTTGATGTTGGCGGATGGGTTCACCCGCCTCCATGGCAAAGCGAGCTTGGTGATTGCCGCCAATATCCTCAGCCGCCGGATCAATCCGGCCGAGCGCGCAAGCGCGGTGCTGTTTGCGGATGCCGCCGGCGCGGTGGTGGTTGCCCCGTGCAAAGAGCCGGACCGAGGCATTCTCGGCGCGGCGCTGGCCTCGGACGGCTCGCGCTACGGGCTGATCCAGATTCCCGCCGGCGGAAGCAACACGCCGTTTCATGGCGAGCTGGACCTCGAGCAAACCCGGATGACCATCAGTGACGGGCGTGAAGTGTTCGCCAGGGCTGTAGAGATGATGACTGACTGCTCGAGAGGTGCGCTCGGGGCCGCCCAAATGCCGCCGCACCAGATCGATCGTTTCGTGCCGCACCAGGCCAATGCCCGCATCTTCGATGCGGTCGGCAGGAATCTGGGCATAGCGGATGATGCAATTATCAAGACGATTGCCGACTACGGCAACTCTTCGGCCGCGACGATCCCGCTCTCGCTCTCGCTTTCGCATCGGGTGCAGCCGTTTCGGCCAGGCGAAAAGATTCTTCTTGCGGCGGCCGGTGCCGGTCTCAGCGGAGGCGCACTCGTCATAGGAATTTAGCCGTACGCGGTCATGCACAGGATCCGTCACCGATGACACGAACGAACGGGCGCACGAAAAAATGGTCGCCGGCAAGCTTCATGGGCGCTGGCGTGGTCAGGCCAGAGCGATCAAAGTTGCAGACGATTCTGTCGATCAGCACGATCGGCAATGCTGTCTTTCCGGGTTGTCGGCGCCAGCATGGGAGAGCGGAGCCAGCAGAGTTCATCACCCCTCCTCACCTCGACGAAGTCCTCCTGGTCGATAAGTCCGGCCCTTCTGGTCCATAGATCAATATTGTAGCGGCAGCACCGGCAGCCGAGAATTGAACAAGCGGCCCCTCGAAGGCAATGATCATGCAGTCCGAAAACAATACCCATCTGCCTGCCTCAGCAACGCTCGCTCCCTTTCGAAACCCGGTGTTTCGCTCGATCTGGACCGCCACACAAATTTCCAGCCTGGGCTGGCTCGTGCAAACGGTGGCCATCAGTTGGCTGATGGCCACTATTTCCGCTTCGGACCTGATGGTTGCGCTCGTGCAGGCTGCATCCACCTTGCCGGTGTTCCTCCTCTCAATCGTTGCCGGAGCCATTGCCGACAATTTCAGCCGCCGATGGGTGATGTTTGCGGGGCACTGCCTGATAGCATTGGCTTCAACGACGCTGATGATATCCGTGGGTCTGGGATTTGCCAGTCCATGGCTAATTCTCGCATTGGGTTTCCTGGCCGGCTGCGGCTTTGCCTTGAATGATCCGGCCTGGCACGCATCTGTTGGCGATATCCTTCACAAAAGGGACATCCCGGCCGCGGTCACCCTGATGTCCGTAGGATACAACATTGTGCGCAGCGTTGGTCCGGCTTTGGGGGGCGTGGTCTTGGCATTTCTTGGACCGCTTGCCGCTTTCGCCTTGGCAGCGCTGAGTGATCTGGCGCCGCTAACCGCGATATGGCGCACACGATGGAACGTTCGCACTTCCCCTCTCCCTCGTGAACGCATGACGATGGCAATTCACGACGGAGTGCGCTTCACTGTGATGTCCCTGGAGATCAGGGCAGCGATTGCCCGTGCAACCCTTTTCGGCCTGGCAAGCATCTCCATCCTTGCATTGCTGCCTCTATTTGTCCGGGACCAGCTGAAGAGCGGCCCGATTATCTACGGCATCTTGCTGGCCGGCTTCGGGATGGGTGCTTTCATTGCGGGCATGAGCAATAGCTTTCTAAGGCGGATCACGTCTCAAAACAGGCTGGTGTCCTTCGCCTCCGTCGCTTGTGCGGCATGTTGCCTTTCGCTTGCACTCACATCATCGGTCCCCGTGGCGGCCGTTTCGCTGGCACTTGGCGGCGCGGGTTGGCTCATCACCTGGACTGGGATCGACGTGTCGGTGCAACTGGCAAGCCCCAGATGGGTGGTCGGCCGCACATTGTCGATCTACTACGCCTTGAGCGCAGGCGGGATGGCGGCTGGCAGCTGGATCTGGGGTACTGTCGCACAGAACTACTCCTTAGGCTGGGCTTTGGAGGGCGCCGCAGGCGCTCTGTTGCTGGTTGCGGCTGCGGGAATGCTGTTTCCCGTCGGTCCATGGGAGGAAACGGATCAGGAAAGTTCGGATTTTCGCCCGCCGGAGCTGGCACTCGACTTGAAGCCCAGAAGTGGACCCATAGTGGTCAAGGTGGAGTATCGGATACCCGAAGAGAATATCGAGACCTTTCTGGGCTACATGCGCGCCAGGCGGCATGTTCAGAGCCGTGCCGGTGCGCGAAACTGGACACTGCAGCGCAATCTTCAAACGCCTTCGATTTGGACAGAGACATTCCGCACGCCAACCTGGATGGACTTTCTACGCCTGAATCATCGGCTCACGGCAGCGGATAAGGAAATCGGTGATCATCTCCTGTCACTGCATGATGGGGAGGATTCTCCTCACACAGTGCTTTCCATCGAACGCACGACTGAGGCCGCGCGTACCCGTTCCCCAACACTCTTTTCTCGCCCTCCGAGGTGACGTGAGCACAAAACGAGCGGATCGGAGCAGACGACTTGAGGCACAGTTCCCGAGGAACAAGGGCGCATTCACCCGTTATTGCAGCGCCCTTTGGGCGGCTTGCCTTTCGCGATGTTCGAACGCGTCAGCGAAGCTATCGAGTTCTTGGTGGGTCATCCCAAGCGCCCGCCCCTCCTCACGCCATGTGGAGACCGCCCTCTCGACTTCTGCGAGGATGGTCTTTGCTCGATCGGTCTTGATCCGGAAATAAGCAATGACGGACATCAACGCGTCGATCTTCGCTTCAGGCCCGGTTTCCTCCGATATCCAGGTTTTCAGGTCTCGCACACGCTCGGGGAATGGGTTGATGTCGAAGGCAGGCGCCAAGCGCCATTGCCCGCGATCCACATGGATAAAGCCGTGATTGTGGAGGTGGTCATCGACATTGGTGATAAGGATTGAGAAGGCGATACGCCGCCAAAGCTCTTCTATGTCGGCGGCTGGCTGGCTGCCGTGCCGACGAAGCATATCGACGAGTTCAGTATAGCTATGCTCGCCAGCGTCCCCTGACTCCGCGCCGATCATGGTGGCGGCGGAGACATACATGAGTCGATTTCCGTTCGGGGTCCGGTCGAAGCGCCGGATGAGCGCGACAGGAGCGCCGTCGCTGTCGATCAAACGTGTTTCAGCAGCCTCTACGCCGGCTTTTCTGGCCAGAATCATGGCGAGCACCTCGCCTTTTGTGACAGATCGATCATCGGCAACGCTCGGAAACTTACCGATAGCGAGGCGTCCGTCATCGTCGACGACACAGCATTTCGGGCGAAGGCCCCCTAGGGACGTGCCACGTCCACGCAAATAGGCGAGATCCGTCGCCGTCTCGGTGTTGGTCTCGACGGCGTGCGTAGCTGCGAGGAGTTGACCGATCTCGATGAGGGGCGGCGTGGTGCGTCGACCCTCTTCCGCCGCTCTTTGGTAGCGCCCTTCTTCGTCCTTCAACCGCAACGCACCAATGCGGCTCATGTCGTCCACCGCCAAGAGGTAATCCATCGCATTCAGAGGCCGAGTTTCCGCGACATTTCCCGCCCGGCGCGCCTCTTGGCGACGCTTGGCGTGGTCGCGCTGGATGACACGCCGACCCCATCCGTCCGGCTCAGTGTCGGCGATCGCGTTGTGGAACACGGATCCGTCGCCGCTCTTTCGATGGAATTGAGGGCCAGTGACGAGTGGCAGACCGGGTTCGATCGAGAATCCGTCCGCTGCTTTCAGCCAGCTCGCATCGTATTCAAAAGCAGCGCTCTCGCGCGAACCCTGCTGATCATAGCGCAACGTGCCCAGTGGCGTCGCTTCCTCGTCGAGGTGAACAGCAATAGAACGTCTCATGTTGCACCGGTCGACTTCCGCACCCTTACCCTTTTGGGCAAACGTTCGGCGTCGAGGAGCAGGCCTTGTTCGTCGCGCTGGGTGTCGACGATTTTAGTCAGAGCGTCGTCAAAACCCAGAACAAAAAAGGACATGGCATAAGCCCCCATAGCAACTGTCGGGTCTCCTTTTTCGATCTTCAGATAGGTGCTCTTTGCGATGCCGAGTCGTTCCGCCATCATCATTACGGTCAAACTGCGCTTTTTACGGGCGAGCGCGATGTCGGCGCCCAGCTTGCCGAGCGCCCGCTTGACTTTGGGAGGCAATGTGTCGGTCACCGTCGAGCGCATTTTTGTCTCATAAAAACGACCTTAACTAGTTTTAGGTCTTTTATATAAGTCCGAATTCGGGATTTGTCGAGAGTTGGCCAGACTGTACCCGCCCCCCAAAAGATATCGTCCTGCACCAGATGCGCCAATCTCGTGAGCATACATCACCCGATCCCCATTCGGCGTTAGGTGAGCTGCGGACGATGCGCATGTGCCGGTGCGAACCGAGCGGGCCATGCTTGGCTCAATTCCAGATTGCTCGCCCTGAGCGGGCACGCTGTCGTGACCTTTCATCGCGAACAAAAGCTGTCGGCATCGAAGATGTCGACCCCTTATGCGACTAGACGAACCGCGGAAGTTCGGCCGACCTGGCAGAGCAACACGCGTGTCACGTTTAAGACTTGGACGGGCCAGGAGACCGAAATCGGACCACTTAAGACCTCATAAGGTCTACTCAAATTTCTTTCCACCTCGCCCAGTTCTCAGCCGCGTTGTTGTCGTCGGGAAATGGCGGACCCTCCTTTCCGTAGCCGGCGCGTCCCAAGCAGCACCGCAAATTGGGCAATGGCAATGTATGCATCCACGTCATGGATGCTTCTTTATCTAAGCAATCGATTTCTCTGGCTGTTCGATGATGAATATGAAGCGTCAGTTGGCCTGGTGGGGCCATCGGAGTTGTTGAGTGGAATCGCTTGCCCAGTGCGGCCCGGGTGCTGCCATCTTCGGTGGAGTTGCCAATGTGATCTGCAGCCGAACGGCAAAAGGCGGTCGTGGAGACAATGAGCATGGATACAGCCGGGTAGCTGGGACTATCCTCTACCGGGGGAAAATAGCTGCGACAACCGCATGTAGCCGGCGAGCACGGCCGTGCGCGGGACCGTCGGTCGCCCCTGAGGCCGCGATGGTGGCGTGCCGAACTGTTCGGCCCTGTCGCCCACATTACAGCTGCGCCCGCAGTTCCCATGCCACGCCAAATTGAAGTGTTCAGTAGGAGCCACAGCAATATGCACCGTCGTAATCTGATCAAAGGATTCGTTGCACTCGGCGCTTGTCCCATTTGCGCTGAAGCCGCGCGGGCGGCCAGCACCGAATGGGGATATGCCGGCCCGGTCGGCCCCGAACAATGGGGGCATCTGGACCAGACGAATTTGGTCTGCTCGGCGGGCATGCAGCAATCGCCGGTCGATATCAGGGGCGCGGTCAAAGCGGATATTCCGCACATCGCCATAGGTTGGCACCGGGGCGGCGGCAGAATGGTGAACAACGGCCACACCATTCAGATCAACCTGCCGCAAGGCAGCACGCTCACTCGGGGGGATCGTGTCTATGAGCTGCTAGAGTTCCATTTCCATGCACCAAGCGAGCACCACGTCGCAGGTAAGAGTTTCCCGATGGAAGCGCATTTTGTCCATAAGGACCGCAACAGCGATACTGTGGGTGTTTTGGGCGTGTTTCTGAAGCCAGGCGCCACAAATGCCAGCTTTGCCAGGCTTGCTGCCGCATTTCCTGCAACGTCAGGCGAAGAGGCAGCCGTCGATGACGTCGACCCCAACGAGCTTCTGCCGGCTTCTCTTGGCTACTGGACATATGAAGGATCTTTGACGACGCCGCCATGCACGGAAAACGTCGACTGGATGGTGGCGACGGAACCGGTTGATGTCGACCCAGCAGATATAGAGCGATTTACCTCGCTATATCCCGGAAACACGCGCCCTATCCGCGCGCCCAATCGGCGCTTCATCCTGGGCCTAAGCTGACGCCGTAACAGGTCGAAGCACCGCCTGCGCGTCATGTTGATCTGCTTTCAAGATCATAAGGATGTGCTCCGCGTCGCGTAGGCGCTTTGGGCGCTTATTTCGCGCTGGAAGCGGACCAGGACCAAGTTCGGTAACGGTGTTAAGCCATTCTCATAAGGGGGAGAGGTAGGCGTGGCTTTCCTGTTCCAGCAGCATCCGGCCGCATACCGAGCCCATGAACTGGAATTCATGTCAGACCTTCGCAAGGGGTCCATCGCGGATCAAACGCCGTTTCCCTGGGAAACATGGCTCAGTTCCGACAAAGCAATTATGATCGCCCTAGCCACCTCGATTGCGCTCTTGGTCGGGACGCAGGGCCAGCCCCCGCAGATCGATCACGCGGTTCTAAGCCAGCTGCGAACGATTCAGATCAATGACGCATTGCTCCGGCGCGACGTCGTCCGCGCTGGGACGGATATGACATTGGACTACCGTTCGGTTGCTTCTACCGGACAGGCATTGCAAAAGACTCGTGAAAACTTGCAACGTTCTTTCGAGATTTCCTCCGATGAGAGATCAGAGCAATCCAGATTGCTCGCGCAGCTCATAAACTCGATCGAAAGCAAAAAGGCTGCCGTCTCAGTCTTGGTCGAACAAAATCAGCTCATGCAAAGCTGTCTTGCGCAGCTAGCTCGCTCGATTGGTCGCCTTGGGGGGGCACCGTCGAGCATGGTTGAACTTTCGATGCTGATCGTGCTTTCGGCTGAACCGAGGCTCGTTCTGAGCAAGGCTGGAGCTGCCTTATCTTCTTCATGGAGGTTGGACGAAGCTGCCGATCAGATCGCATCTCCGGACACGTTCTCCAAGGCCGCCGAACTGGAGCGAGAGCACCTGGAAGGCTACAGCTTGGCCAGCGCGCAAGCGCAGCGCACGCGACTTTTCTTCGGTTTGGTGTCCATGTGCCTCTGCATATTTGCGATCATTCGGTTCTCCAGGCAGCCTCTGCGGACGAACCGGCTGAAAAGGCGGTTGGAGCTTGAAGAGGCAATGAGTGAGATCGAAACTCGGCTCAACGAAAGTAAAGCAAAGGACGCCTCGGCGCGCTTTTCCACCGAAGAAGCGCTCAGAGTCGTTCAACGCGTTTTCGATGCGGATCAATGCGCGCTCGCACTGGTGGATCCGAGTCTCAGCAGGCATACCGAGTGCTTTGTGGCGAACACGTACACACCCGTCTGGAACGTGGCGCTTATTGATGAAGTCGTTTCACTTGTCCGAGCCGGACGGCCAGTGTTTCGCGTCGTTCGGACCGCCCTAGGGCTTTCCGGTGTTTTTCAAATTGTTGCCTGCAGGGCTTCCGATCAGCAGGTTGTGGTTTGCATCCTTGTTTTTGAAGGAGATCGCTCACTCCCCTCAGCAGACGACCTGCGGGTTCTTGCCAGCGCCATTGTGCGTTTGAGCAACCATCTTGAACTGCAACGTATAAATACGGAACGCGACCTTCTGGTGAGTCGATGGGAGCATGTGGAAAGGCTGAGGACCGTGGGCACGATCGCAAGCGGCGTTACACATGAGTTCAACAACATTTTAGGGGCAATAATCGGCTATTCAGAGATTGCCCAAAGCCTTGTGCGTCGCCCCTCCAGAATCCGTAATCACATCGACCAGATCATTTTAGCTGGACACCGAGCCAAGCTGATCGTCGACCAGATTCTGTCACTAAGCCGAAACCGACAGCGCGTGGCAGTGCCATTCAACGTCTCCGAAATTGTCATGGATCTTGCGCCATTGCTGCGGGTCACAGTTCGGTCGGATGTTCAGTTGAACTTCAAGGTCAACGAGTGGCAAACCGTGGTCGAGGGCAGCCCAACCGAGATACAGCAGATCCTCATGAATCTATGCAAGAACGCGTCGGAGGCTGTCTTGAACGAGGGCCGTGTCGAGGTCAGCGTTTCTCGCGCCCAGGTGCGCCAAACCAAGTCGCTGGCTCAGGGCACCCTGAGACCTGGAGATTACGTTCTCCTCTCCATCAGCGACGATGGCCCAGGAATCGCAAGTTCGATACTTCCGCATGTCTTTGAGCCCTTTTTTACCACGCGCTCTGTCGTCGGCGGGACCGGGCTGGGTCTTGCTGCGGTTGACAGGCACGTGAGCGCGCTCGCAGGATGCCTTGATGTCACGTCGGCTGTTGGCCGAGGGACGCGGTTTGATATCTACCTACCGGCCTCCGACGAGGAGCCAGTCAGCGCTGACATCGCTTTCGGTCGGTACGACGGATCACTTGGCAACGGAGAAATCGTTGCAGTCGTGGAGCCCGATCCAGCAGAGTTGGAGATCTACAGGGACCAGATCGCCGCGCTGGGTTATGAGCCGGTCGGCTTCGCGACCCTCGAAGGTCTTTGCGAGTGGACCGAAAGCGGGAAGGCAGCAGACCTGGTGATTTTAGGTAGAACGCCTTTCCTGGAGCGAGGACAGGCCGAATCCGTATGCCCCACCCTCATGACGGTGCCTGTCATAGTCGTCGGCCAAATCGACTCCATGCCGGTCATATCCGCTAATCAGGCCCTCGTCCTTTGGCTAGCGAAGCCGGTCTCGTCCCGGACAATGGCGCATGCGGTTCGTACAATGATGATGGCATGATACCGCCGAATCGCTCAGCCTATCCAACCACTGCGAGAAGGCCCGTCAAAAAGATATCGAAGCAGAACAGAATGACGCGTCGACACCGGCTTACCGATCCCGAGACGTTGTTCCAGCCTTAGTGCTTGTTGAGAAGGTCGGCTACTGTCTCTCCCCGTCGCCGGGCATCGGCGGCGAGCCATACCTCTCCTACCTCATACACGTCGCCTTGGGTACGGAACGGTATGATGACGTCAATGGCGGCCGACAGCATGTCAAGAAGCGTGCGGTCTTCGACAGCGGCTCCTTGCGCGCTGCTCTTGACGAGTGAAAAGAGCTTCTTGAAACCTTGTACCGGATCAGCCCCATGAATCGTTGATATCGATCCCGCATGGCCGGAGACGACTTCACTAAGGTAGGCCCAAGCGGCGTCATCGCGCATCTCGCCAAGCAATATTCGATCAGGGCGCATGCGCAAGCTGGCTTGCAACAGTTGCTCGGCCGTCACCGCCCCTGCGCCTGCTCGGTCCTTTGGATAGAGTAAGCGGACATGGTTCTCGTGCGGGATTGCAAGTTCGAGCGTGTCCTCGATGCTGATCAACCTCTCATGCGGGGGTATAGCGTTGATCAAAGTCTTGCTCATTGTCGTTTTGCCGCTTCCAGTAGGTCCGCAAAGCAGCATTGTGAGCCGCCCGCAGACGCAGGCTCGCAAAAATTGCTCCAAGTCACCATGGTCGTAGTGCTGAAGAATCGTTTCGTCCTGCCGCTCTTGGCGCTCTTTTCGTGACCGCCATTGATTCCAACGCGAATACTCGTAGCGAGAAGAAACTTCCTTGAGTTCGGTCACACGACTTGAGGGACGCCGTATCGTCAGGCTTATTGTTCCTGAGGGTACTGCGGGGGGCAAACAGATCTGCAGCCGCTCTCCGTTCGGCAACTCAGTCGCGCAGAGGGGGCTTTGCGGTCCGACATCTTGCTTGCGCAGCGCTCCGGCGAGGATCGCGATGTCCTCCAGATCGTCATAAGACAGCGGCAGTGGATGTTTCGTGAAAACGCCGGCCTGTCGGACAAAGGCTTCCCCAGGCCGGTTGATAGCGACCTCTTCGGTTCTTGGCTCCTCAAGCCATTTCAGAACGGGATCGAGAAGCAAACGCAATTGAGGATCAGCCTCCGATTGCATTGTTGTTTCTCCGGCGTTCGCGATGTTGGGGGGATGGCGCTGCGGCAGTCGCTCTAAGATCGTATACATCCGAGAAGTCGAGGTCCCGAGCCACAAAGATGGATACGGCGTCTCCTTGGTTTTTCTTCAGGGTTGGGGGAAGGTTGATCGTCGCTCTCAATGTCGTCTCGACGGCTTGTCCACCATTGCTCTGGAAGCTGTTGGTGCCGCTTCCTCCGCCAGAGCTGGCCGCATATTGACCAGCCGCCTGAAACGCGCCTTGGATGACGCTCATCAGAATCGCTCCGCCAAAGCGTTCCCGGAAGTGATTGTCCACCGTGCCAGGCATTCCGGAGCGGCCGAGCTCGTCAGCCCCCGGCGATGCTATCGAAACGAGGGCATGGTCGGGTGTTTCGATGCGCGTCCACAGCACGAATACACGCGCATCCCCCTGCTGGAGACCGCGCTGGATCTCGCCAATCACGGTTGTCCCGCGATCCAAGAGCACGACGTTGTTGGTGGCGCCTCGGACGGCTTTAGGTAAGACGCACTTCACATAGCCGGGTAAATTTGTGTCGACCGCAGTTTGCAAAATGCAGGGAATGATCGTTCCTTGAGTAATCACGAGATCAGGGTGCGGCAAAAGTGTGGCCCGGCTCGGCTCCTGTATATCTGGCTTCAATCGGCCTGACAGATCGCCACCGTTTGAAATCTCATCTGCGGTCGCCGGAGCATCATTTTGCTTGTCTTCGCTCCGCTGATCGTCATTGGGCATTTGACCGCTGCCGCTGTAGGCGAAAATTGGTGATTCCTCCGGCGGCGGATCATCTGCCGCTGGTAGGGGCGGCGTGGATGGCGCAGGCTCTGCCGCCTTGGCCGCCTCTGCGGGTGCTGGAGGTTCGGGAGCAACCTCGATTGGCACGGGACGGAATGGCTCGACGTTGGCGTCAATTGGCGGTTTTGGCTGAGATGGTTCGTCTTGTGTGCTGGAACGACCTCCGAGCCAGATGAGCGATAGAGACGAGATGAGAACAAGAGCAGCGACGGCCAACTTCTGCGATCCCGAAACATGCCGGCGGGCCGGCTCCGAGACCATCGATCCGGATGCATGGACATCATGTCCCGCCTGTGGACCGGTTTCATTCATCGTCCCGAGCCTTTCAAAACACGCCACACGTCGGGTGTCACTGTACCGGTCGCTGGCGCTCGTCCCACAGGGTCATAAGCTCTGTTGAAAATGGACAAGACCGTGTTGCCATCTCTCAGACGCCATTCCCGGGCGACGGCGGATACTTCAACATAGTCGCCTTTGACCGTGTAATTGGCAGCGGCTTCCTTGCCGTCGGGATTGATAACGTAGAGGGAGGGTATGCGGGAATTGCTTGCGAATCCAAATACGGTCGTAAAGCCATTATCGAAGACTTCCAACGGCGCGAGCGACCGATCGCCCTTTGCGACGTAGTGAAAATTGCTGTCGTCCGGACTGGCAGCTGCGGCGGGCCGATTCAACAAATCCCGAACTCTTTCGTCTTGCAGCACTCTCGCCCGGGCCTGGCCAAGAATTGAGCGCCTTTCTGCTTCCTTTCTCCGAGCAGCAGCCTCATCAGCAGGATAGGTGAACTGCACACTGTAGTATAGATCTGGTTGCTTCTCATCGAGTTTTGGCATCGCTTTCGTTGAAATGCTGAAGACGTATCTGCGGGTACCGGACTCGCTCTCGGCCAGCACGACGACCGGCTGCGGCGACAGCATCCGGCTAGCCTTGAAAAAGAGATAATTGGCGCGCGGGAGCGCAGCCAGGTCTTTGCTATTGGAAACGGCCACGGCTGCGACGGTCTCGTTGGCCGCGAATGTGACAACCAGCGTTGCCCCAACTGCGGTCGATAGGCGCACCACTTCGTCGGGGCGGTAAGCCAGGTAGCGCATCCGAGCATCATGCTTGCCGGCAAGTGGCGTGTCTTCGGCGCACGCTTCCATCGTCAGGAAGAGTGAACAGGCCAGCGCCAGAAATGCTCTTTTTGTCATGGCTGCACGAAGCCCAGGTTCGATACGGTGTCTTGCGAGGCTTGATAGGATGTGACGAGTAGACCTCCCGGATTGGTGAGCCTCGATTGCCCAGGCAGACCCGTCAAGCGCTCGTAGCGGATGGTAGCAGTCCAGGAGGTCACTATCGGCGTCTGCCCATCGATAACAAGCGTACGTTTGTATCGGATCTGCTGAACGTCGGGACTGATGTCATTTGATGAAATATGCCCGACCTCGAGCTTGCCGCGCTTCCCAACCGTGACCTGCGGCGAGGTGGGGTTGGGATAGTTGAAGAAATCTTGATATTGCTGTTGCACAGAAGGTGCGCTGAAACTGGAGACGAGGTCATAGGCGTATTGGGCTGTATCTGCCGTGTAGCCCTCGCGAAGGCGTACATATTCCCATAGCGAAGCGTTTATGACGGCTCGGTCTTGGGTTGCCGGCAGTCGAGAGATTGACACTTCGCTGTCAACGGTACCGTCCGGCCGCACCCAGAGGAACACAGGTACGAGCTTGGCCAACGGGACCATGGCAGCGATGGTAAATGCCTGGGCGACATTTCCCAGGACCGCCGCTGCGGCAAAGGCTATAAGCGCCTTTGACAAGCGCCGCGCAGACTTCGCTCGAGAAGTTTGAAACGCTTCCACCTTCTTATAGTGAGCGGCTAGCGTTTCTCTCTCCACCAGAAGGGCATGTTCAGGAAATTTCACTTGGGCTCTTCCGCGCACTCGACCTGAAGATCCTCAGGAGTGGTTTCCCATTGTCCCGCGTTCAGTTGGAATGGCGTACCCGTGCAGGTCGCAAGCCGATCGGTTGTCTTGCAGGCCGCCAAAGCGAGGATTAGCAACAGTAGATAGCGTTTCATGTTTTTGGCACCGGTTGATTGATTAACCACCCGCCGTTTTGGCAAAGTAGCGGTTGAGGTTGCTAAGAGGTCGGTTCTCGCCTGCCAAAGAGCCGCCGGCGATGCTGCTGGCGATCGTCGGAAGCGCGATGATCAGAGCGTCGCCAGCGAGGAAGAGCATATCGAGCTCGTAAAGCCCGATGATCTTGGCTGCTGTCGTGCCCGACATTTTGATTATGATAAGCATTGCTGTCAGCGAGACTGCTTCGGCCGCAATAACTATCGTCGCAACGATGTTGAGAAGGAGAAGCAGCAGCCCGTACGAGAGCAGTTGGCCGATCCATCTGGTGGCCATGTCTCGCGTGCGATCAAAAAGGTAGCCGACAAGGACCAGGGGGCCGATCGCCAAGAGCAGCTTCGTCAGAATTCCAACGGCATCGTAGATCTCGAACGCCGTCCACAGCGAGCCGTAGAAAATCCATTGCGCTCCCTGGAAGGCAAGTATGTCCTGGCCATTCATTGTCCCAATTTCGGAAGCAATCATCTGAAAAGCATACTGGCTTGCAGCAAACATAAAGTCTAGCTTCCGAGGAATATCGACGAATGGCAAGTCGCTGCTACTTATCTTGTGAGCAAATCTTGGAATCGTGTCGTCGAAGAACGCTTCAATGTACTGCTGGTAGTTAGACTGGTCCAAGATCAGGGCAACGACAATCGACACCATGATTACGCGCGAGATACTCCCGCGCGCATCGACTTGACCACGCATGACCAGACAGCCTTGTATTATTATCCAAAGCGTTACACACGCAACCAGAGGTGCGCTGACCGCCTCTTGGATCTTTTCAAGCACGTTGTGCAGCCCTGAGGTAAAGGCCAGATCAAAGATCGTGTGTATGGCCGTGAATGGCGCGGCAATCTTGAAATTCATGGCCTGAGCCTGATTTGTCCCTGATCAGCCCAGTTGAGCCGGACGAACTCTGCGTGGTTCACGGCAGTGTGCCAAACATCTTGGCGGTGTCCTGGCGCTCGCGACGCTGCGTGGCGGCCTCCTCCACGGCGTGAAGGCTGCCTTGTGCAGTGGTCATCGTCAGCAGACTCGTGGCCTCGACATTTTGGATGACCGCATCGTGAATCTGCTTGAGGACCAGACCGTTGGTCACGGTGGCCTGCACAATATTTCGCGAGCGCGAAAGCTGACCAGGCGTGTTGTCGTTAGCCTTAAGGCGCTTGTCCATTGTGTCCAGAGTGTCGGCTGCAAGAGCTGCCGCATTGGCGGCACCAGTGATTTGCCCCTCTAACAGTTTCGCTTCTGAATCGGTGCCGGTGACTCTCCGGGTTGGGTCTTGCACAATGGTACGCGCCATGGTCGAAACCGGCGCCCGAGCATCAAACATCTGCCCCTCCAGCTTATTGCTCGATGGGTAGTGGTTTCCCTGGTTCAGTGCGCCCAGCAGACCCGTGACAGCAAATGACGACTTCAGTATCTCTACCATTTCGATCGTGGTAGCGAGCGTCTGAGCTGACTTTATAAGCATCGCCGCTGTGGAACCCGCTGTTAGGCCCGCTTGTACTGTCACTGCCGGGTCGGTGACGATTAATTGCGACCTGGCCTGTGTGCTAAGCAGAAAGGAAACAGCAAACGTCGTCACTACAAGTTTGGCAAATCTCATGAATATGCTCCTTCAGTCTTGAACTTCGTGGTAACGAGCCATGAACTCGTCGAGCCACCCGCTTGGGGCATCTCCGTGCTGGTCACGAAGCTGGTCGGCAAAGCGCACGGTGTTGGCCCGCCCCGAGAGTACGGCTACGTACTCGCGCATCTGGCCAAGGTCGAATTCGCAAACAACACTCCCGCTGTCGCGCTTGAGCAAAAACTTGCGGCTGCCAATTGCCATTCCGTGGCGGATCGCCTCGAACTCCTGCGTGGTGCACTTCAAGCCATCGACATACGCGGCCCGGTCCGCAGTCGGTGACGGGTAGAAAATCTTCGTCATGCATTGTGCAACGAGACTGGCTCCCAGCGGCGATTCCAGCACGTGTTCGGGCTGCTGCGTTGCAAGTATCAACATCCCGTTGTTCTTGCGGACGGTGAGCAAGAACTTGTCGATAACAGCCGAGAACTGCGGGTTGAGCAGATAGAAGCGAAATTCGTCGCAGCTCATGACGAACCGACGGCCATCGACAACGGCGCCCACGCGGTGCAGAAGATATGCGGCGGCCGGCGCACAGACCTCCTCATATTCCAGGAGCTGCGTCATGTCGAAGCCGGTGATGGAGGCATCAAGCCTTACTTCGTCGACATCGCCGTCAAAGGCCCATCCAAGCGCATTCCCTCTACACCACCGCTGCAGCCGTGCTCCTGCGCCCTCGGAGGGGCCGTGCAGCAGGAATTCGCGCAGGCCCGCAATTGAGCGCATCACGGGTTCGAACGAAAGTTGACGAACAATGCCACGTTCTAGTCGGCGGCTTTCCTCCGGCGAGATCGGACCGCGGCCGTCACTCTCGATAAGGGCCATCAACCATTCGCGCAGAAAGTCCAACGAGGCGGAGGTGTTGTCCAGTCCACGCAGAGGGGCCAAGCCGCTCGGAGCGCCTCTGCGCAAGGCTAGATATGTCCCCCCCGTGGCCCGCACCAGCAGTTCACCACCCCGGTCCTTATCGAAAAAGACGATGGCACCATCGCGATCGACCACGCTTTGCTCAAGCATCGCGAGGATAAAGGTCATCAGCGTCGTCTTGCCTTTGCCGACGGGCCCGAATATCGCCGTCATGCCAACGTCATTCTCATGGGGGATGTAGTCGAAAGAAGTTCCACCGTTCGTGCGAAAGCGCGCAACAGCTTTGCCCCAGTGGCCGGATGCGGAACCGTTTGGGAAGTTCTCAAATGACACGAGCCCGGCAAAATTGTGCGAGGTGATCGCCCCGGGGCGTGTGCGCCACCTGTTGTTCCCCGGAAGTTGGGACCAGTACGCGGCCTCCATACCGATACCCTCTTGGACGATAACGGCGCCCGCATCGGCCAGCCTTCCGCGGGCATTTGCTGCGCGATCTGCAAGGCTGTTGAGGCTCTCGGCATAGACGCACAGGCTCAGATGATGCGAACCCATGACGAACTGGTTGCTTGCCAGTGCGTCCTCTGCTTCGGCAAGTTCATTGATCTGGGTGAGAGCCTTGTCGCCGGCGCTCGTCATCTGGCTGGACTTAAGGCTAAGCTTCGCATGAGCTTGGGGCCGAGTGAGGAAGGAAAAGCTCTGGCTGAGCACAAGCGGGAAGTTGGCCGACAGCAAGGGATTTAGCATGCCGGGCCGCGTCGTCGCCGGATATTCACGGAACGAAAACAATGACCCCACCGAGCTGCCCCCGGGCCGTCGAATCTCAAGCGCCCGCTTCCCGCAGATGACCTGGTCAGTGTAGATCGAGGCGCCGAGTGAGCCGCTAACCATCGGAACCGGAAGAAACCGGCACGTCATTATCAACCGAAGCGCCTCACCGATTTCCGTGAAGAGCACGTCGCCTTTCTCACGAATGCCCAACCGGCGCAGACCGTAACCGCCCAGTGAGCCAGCAATGATCTGCCAGAGGTCCTCCAAGCTTCGCATTTGTGTGGCCAGATCGTTGTCATTGCCTCTGGACGATTTGGCGCTACGCCAGCCGATCTTGCCGATTGCGGTGCGGGGGAACACGACGACAGTGAGGAAATGGTCGTTGCGAAATAGCTTGCCCGACAGCACACGGCTCTCATACGCCTCGCTCAGACTGCCAGCGAATGCACTTTGAAACTGGCGCGATGCCGGCTCCGGCACATCGTTGTTTCGCACAAGATGGGCGTACAGCGTGACATTGTCGTCGGCGATGTTGCGCAAGAGAGTGTTGAACGCGCGGCAGCGCGAGTTGCGCATCTCAGCGTCTTCCAAATCAAATGGCAGCCCGTTCAGATGTGCCATGGCCATAATCGATCCATCTTCCAGAAGGACAACCTGGTCGCTCAGATGACCGACATACGGAAGGTAGATCTCGCCAGATCTCTCGGTCCTGCCACTGGCGCCAAACATCACACCATTCCTCTTCCGCGCTTCGGCACTCTGATCGGATTGGCGCTGACGCTCGCCCCGCCCCAGACCGACCCATCCACGCTTCTGCCGGCGGTCTGCAAATAGAGAAACGCCACGCTTGCGGCGTTATAGTCGCGCTCAACAATCAGCCGTGCTCCGAACCAGAGTGGCACGAGCACGACTTCATAGAGCGGGTTCTTAAGGATGATGATGACGAGTCCCGCCAACATCATGAGCGCTCCGGCCAGCGTCAGCGGCACCCCCAAAAACAGTGCGGGGCGTGTCGCCGCCACATAGAGGGTGCTCACTTCCAGCCGGTCGCTCATCAGCCAGCGCCTATCAGCGCCTTGCCCAGGAAGCTGGCGCCAAACATGATGACGATTCCTCCAACGACACCCGCAACCAGGCCAAGTGAAGCACGACCGAACATCCAGGAGATCCCGATGGCCACGAGTCCGAGCACGGCCAGTGATTGTCCGAAGGGACCAAGTATGAAGGTGCAGATATTCTGGACCATCTTGGCGGGATCCGTCCCTCCGGTCACCTGTGCCGCGGCCGGCCCGCTGGAGAAGACCGTCCACGCCACGCCCGCAGCAGCGGCCGGCGCGTATTCAGCCGCCATTCGCAGCATGGAAAAAGGCGAAGGAACACGCGTTTTAAGCGCACGAAGTATTTTGAGTGGCTTGATCATTGTATCTCCATGTTTCAATCGAATACGAGTTTGTTCGGATTCGAGGGTTCCCGCTCATCGGCAGCCTGGCTGTCTGTCGGACCGGAGGGATCGGCCCCGGAGCGGTTTGTCTGATAGGAGCCCCAGATGGCCCAGGAATTTTGGCGGGGCTGCTTTTGGTTGGCCTTTTGGTTCAGTTGGAGCAGAGGCGGCACTGCTTTCCGACCCGGTGCCTCAAGGTGTGGCGCATCTTGGGCGGTCGGCTCCTGCGTTGTCTCTGACATGTCCTTTGCGGCCAACTCGACCTTGCGTACATAACCGTTGGCAAAGCCACGCGTGACGTCACCCGTGTTATAGGCCGAGATGGCACGGCGAAGCGCCAGTTGCTGCGCCGGGGCAGTCGCGCCGCCGGCATACCGGCTTTCAAGCAAGTGGGCGGCGGCCGAAAGCGAGGCGCAGGGCTCGAAAGCCTTTTCCGGCGTGAGATTGAGCGTGGGAAAGTTGTTGCTGTTTATCTGCATCAATCCAACATCGACGGAATGTTGTGCTTCGAGTCGGTCCTTGATGCCCCGCGTGGCTTGCAGGTGGTCTATCCAGCGAAGCTGCTCACCTGTGGTGTTGTCATGAGCCACCAGCGTTTCAAAGCCACTTTCAATCTTGGCAATCGCGGCAAGGGTGGACGGCGCGACCCAGGGAGCGCATTTGCGTGACAGGCGGTGGAACTCACGGGGCGAAAGTGGGGCGGGCTCGGCTGGGAGTGACATGGATGTCAACAGAACGATGGCCAGCGGCCAAACTGCAATAAACATTCCCTATCACCTACCTTTCCAAGCTGCCCGACGGGTTCTGGCCCTGTCCGGAACACGCTTATCGGGGCGGTTTGTTACTGTGTGATGTTCAAGTTCAGCTTTTCGGCTTCAACTGAAACAAAGACCTTGATCGTGGCAGTGTGGGTGAGCATCTTGCGCAAGCGCGGGTTGGCGGATCCGATTAGCCAGCAGCGACATGCAAAGGATCTTGGTGCGACGAGTCCTGTGCGGGATTGCCCGTCCCGGTCGCCTGTTGCTTTTGGACTGTAAGCCGCGGCTTCGGCGGCAGGATGGTGATGGAATCTTCTGCCAAGGTCGAATCAAGGAGAGCATCGAGGCTAGTCCAGGCTGCGGATGCCGTGGGTCGGTCCAGCGAGAGGGCCGAAGAAGGCGCCAGTCCCCACGTTGCGGTATGCTGCCAGTTCTTTAAGAGACAGCCATGCGTGGCCCTGCACGGGCAGGTCCATCGGTTGACATCGCGAGCTCGTCTGCGCTGGCTGGAGGGGGCCGTCCGCGGGGCGCGGAAACGCAGCAGCGCAGCCCATCTTGGTGCGAGCCTGATTCAGCTGTTCGGCGAGCCGCACCCCATTTGGCGGCGTCCGAGGCCGCTGCCGACAAGAATAGTGACCAGCTCAAAGGGAGGTGTCGCGTTCAACTGATAATGCTAGCTCGGAACCGTAACCGCAACCGACCTGCCGGTCGCGCGGACCAGGGTTTGGAACGCCGGCCCCTCCCCCCGGGAAGAACTCGCTTGGAAGGAGACATACCATGGCCCAAGGCTACAGCAGCGACACGGCCGCTCTTGCGCCCACCGCCTCTGCGATCAATCAAACGCCGCGCTCCGCCACCGCTTCGGAGCCGGACGCACGAGCGGCAGGATTTCGAGTTGATGCAGCTCCGCCATCGCCAGAACCGCGGCGACTCAAGGACACGGCAGGAAACTGGGCGTCCGTGCCGTCGAAGTCGAGTGCTGTTGCCGGGCCAGCAGGTGAGCTCGAGCTAGAGCTGAAGGATCGCACGGCAGGGTCATGCCGGCGACTGGACCTGGTCTCCTGGTCACGGACTGACTTGATGCGGTCATTTGGCTGTGGATGAAAGACCAGGACGAGCAACGGCCTCACATTGGCCGCACGCAACGGCGCGTGGCAGCAGGGGCAGCTGTGGTGGGTTGGTCCAGAAGGTTGCCGGGCAACAGCTTTGGAATCAAGGGGATTCAAGATTGAAGGTGAGCCGTTGAAACATGTTCTTGTCATTGACGATGATGCCGCAATGCGACGCCTCATCGCCGAGTATCTCATGATGCATGCGTTGAAGGTGACTGCAGTCAACGATAGCAAGCAGTTCAACCACGTTCTATCTCATGAGCCGGTCGACCTCGTGGTCGTTGACCTCAACCTGGGCCGTGAGGATGGGCTTGCGATCGTCCGCAAGCTGGCGACAAAATCGGATTTGCCTATCATAGTGATCAGCGGCGACCGGCTCGATGAGGCCGAAAAAGTCGTTGCACTGGAGCTCGGCGCAACCGATTTCATTCCCAAGCCTTTCGGCCTGCGCGAGTTCCTGGCCCGCATTCGCGTAGCGCTACGCCAGCGCATTTCCAGTCCGCGAACGAAAGATCATCGCTCATTCCGGTTTGGAGCTTGGAAGCTCAGCGTCAAACAGCGGCGGCTGATCTGTGCAGAGCGTGGCGAGGTCAAGCTTACCGCATGTGAGTTCAATCTCCTGATCGCGTTCCTGGAGAACCCCCGCAGTGTACTATCCAGAGAACGGCTTTTGCTCGCGAGCCGTGTGCGTGGTGAAGAGGTCTACGATCGAAGTATCGATGTCCTGATCTTGCGCTTGCGCCGGAAGCTCGAGGCTGATGCGGCCAATCCTCGCCTGGTCAAGACGAGTCGTGGTGCGGGGTACTTCTTCAACGCTGACGTGGACGTTAGCTACGGAGGCACCTTGGCCGCGTGACAGGGGCGATTCTGGCAATTGCTGACGAGGAGGGTGATCAAGCCAAAGCGGTGTTCTCAGGCCACGGCCTTTAGCTCGGCGCCGGGGTACAGGCCAAAGGCGTAGGTCGTCGATCTGGCTGTTGGGATGGCTGTTGACGATGCTGGTGAGGACGGCGGCGAGATAGCCGAGTGGCTGGACACCATTGAGCTTGCGGGTCTCAGCGATGCAATCATCGCCCCTTGTTTGGGCACCGCAGTTCGAGCCAGCGAAGAGCGCGTTCTTGTCGTTTGAGCCCGATCGCACGGATTGAGCGCTCGACGGTGTTGCTGCCGATCGCGATGCGACCCTCCCAACGAAGCGCGAGAGACCCAATTTGAGAAGTGTGAATCGCCTTGTCGAGCGTAAGCGCCTCGCCGATCGCCTATGGATTTGGGCTTGACGTTTTCCGGAATCGCCAGGGCATGAGTTCCTCGATCTGGCTCTGCGGATGGCCGTTGATGATGGCGTCGAGAGTTTCGGCGAGGTAGGCAACGGGATTGACGTCGTTGAGCCTGCAGGTGGCCACGACGGATGCGAGCAGTGCCCAGTTTTCGGGCGCAAATTCATGGCCAGCAAACAGAGCATTTTTTCTGATCAAAGCATACTGGACGGATGGCGTTTTCGACTGGGTTGATGTCGAGCTCGAGCCAGCCGTCGTCGAGGAAGCGGGTGAGCCCCTCCCAGTGAGCGAGCCCATAGCGGATGTCTTCGGCCAACCTGGAGCCGGAGGAGATCATCGACAGTTGCTTGTCCAACCATGGTTTCAGGGCGGCGATGATCGGCGCGGAATAATCCTGTCGAGCGGCAAGCCGGGCTTGAGGCGATGCGCCGCGCACTGTTGCCTCGATAGCGTGGAACGCCGCGATCCGGCGTATCGCCGCTTCGGCGATCGGGGACTTGGTGTTACGCGCCAGCTCGCAAACCGTCGGCGCAGGCGGCTCCAGCAATGGACGAGCAGTCACGGTCCTTGCGGCCGTTCCAGGCATGTCAGCCGGTCATAGCCCTCACAGGGTCAATGAACAGGCGATCCGCGTCAGCCAGACGCCGGCGCATGTGCTCGGCTATCGGCTTGAGATCGAAGCAGGCCCGGCCTGCCCAATTGCCCAGTGTGGCGCGATCCAGTTGGATGCCCCTGGCGGGCGTAGATTTCGGCCTGCCGGTAGAACGGCAAATGATCACCGACCTTGGCGACGATGACCTGGGCGATTAGCGCCTCGGTCGGCAGACCGCCGGGCACGATATGCTCGGGCGCATGCGCCTGCACGACCGCGCTCGAGCAGCGCCGGCAAGCGTATTTCGGGCGGCGCGTGACCAGCACGCGCAACTGCGCCGGGATCGCGTCGAGCCGCTCGCTGACATCCTCGCCGATCCTTAGCCATCTCGCCGCAGCCGCAGGGGCACAGCGTGCTGTGGGCTCGATGATCCGTTCCACTCGCGGCAGATGAGCCGGCAAGTGACCACGGTTGCGCGGGCGTGAACCGGACGCGCCGTCCGAACGACCCTGGATGACCCGCTGCGCCCTTTCCTGCGCGGCGTCGAGCACGCCCTGCGCGATCTCCACGTCTTCGAGCGGCAGGTGGTATTGATCGGGATGCAGCTTCTCGGACCTGGCGCCGAACTTCTCGTGATTGAGTTGACCGACGATGGTCTCCAGGCGACGCCGCGCCTCTTCGGATTCAGCCAAGGCAGCCTGGTGCTCGGCCAGGGTCGCTTGCGTCTGGGCCAGGAGCGCCTTCAAACGCTCGTTCTCTTCCTGGAGAACCGTCAGATTCATGCACTGAAATCAACCACGTGATCTCCGAGAACGCCACGGAGACAACGCAGCTGAGTCACCGTGCCACACTCATCCGGCCAATTGCGGACGCCGTGCCCGCTCGGGGCCGAACCAGTCTCCAGTCCAGCCCTTCTAACAATGCCGGGGACATCGCCGGCGACATGCGCATCACCCCGTCGCGAACCTGCGGCCAGACGAACTTCGAGCCTCGAGCCGCTTGTGAATGAGCACAAGGCCGGTGCGATCCCAGACCAAAATCTTGATCCTGTCAGCCCTTTTGGCCCGGAAGACGAAGGCCGCCCCCGCAGTAGGGGTCGAGGCCTAGCATCTCCTGCACAGCCAATGCCAATCCGTCCATGGCGCGCCGGAAGTCAACCGGCCGGGTCGCCACGTAGATCTTCAGTTCGGCGCCCGTGCAATCATCGCGAGGCCCGAACCGCTCGGATCACTTGCGACAGCTGCTCGAGGTCAACCGTCGTTCGGATCACCATGTCGTCGATCACAATTTCCACCCTCGCGCTTGCGCCGATTCGGTGGCCTCATCGTCCGCTGAGGCGCCGACGATTCGTCCACCATCAGCGGCGCGAACATCGGCGCCATGCTTTCTGCAGTGCCAGTTGTCCCTGACGAAGGCGACGCCGCCAATCGGCGGGTCGCGCCATGCTTGCGGGCGACCGCCGCCACCTGCACCTCCGGCATCAGGCTCTCGGCGGCAATCCGGGCTCTGTCGGCCTCCGAGCGAACCCGCCGTCCCGTCGGACCGTCCAGAACCTCGAGCCGGCCTGCGCAGCCAGCTGTTGGGACGTGGTCGCCAAAAGAGCTGTTCTGCTTCATCGCGGCCATCGAGCTCAACGCCCCGCGTCGGAGCGCTCTCTGCTTCTGTAGGAAGTCATGAGGTCCGCTCGGGCTTGATCGGGGTCTTGCCTGATGGACGACGTGTTTGCTGCACTCGCTTGCGGCCCCGTGCTGAGGATTTGCGGATTTTCAGTCCTCTGCCTCTTCGCCGGTGTCAACAGCGCTGTGTAGTGTTCATTGTTTATGATGACGCCCCCGCTGTTCACGCGGTTGCTCCTTTCAAGTGCACTCGTCAGCTCGGCCTGGGCGTGGCGAGTCCTGCTCACGTGCCGTTCAAACGAGGCTGGCGCGACTTGTCGGGCTTGCTGCGCTTGCAACACCGCGTGTCGCACCTGCGACCCGGCTGCTCCAAACGCTTCCGCGGGGCTTGCAAGCTCGTGGGGCAAGCGCCCCTGCCACAGTCGGTTTTGCAGCGCCTGCCGATCGGGGACGAGGGCCTCGAGGTGCAGCGGCCGCTGCGGGTCTGGCAAGTCTTGGTTCGCCAATCTCTCAACCAGCGAGCGCGTGCCGTCCACCACGAACACGCCGCAATCAACACCGTTGTTCTGCAGGGCCATGGCGGGTGTCACCACGGTGGTCACTTCCAGTCTGGCTGCGAGCTCTCGTGCAGGCGCGTCATTGTATGGCAGTCCATCGCCACGACGGATGGAGTCGTAGTGATAGGCAACCGCTTTATCCGGATCGCTGCGATCTACGAGCAGCAGCGACCAATGCTCGTTGCGTCCATCATTCTCCGCCGTAGCGATGGGATCGCCACTGTTCACAGGCAGGAACACGAAGTCGGCTGCGACGTCGTTTTGATGATAGATGGACAGCACTATAGGGTTCGGGTCCCGGTCGTGACGGCGCAGTTGCTGGGAGACCAAGGAATCCACTAGCCGCGTTCGGGCGGCGAGTGCTGGGTGGTGCATCTGCAGGCTCTGCGCCAGCAACTGGTAATCCCTGCTGATATGGGCGTCACCCAGCAGGTCGGGGCCGAGCACCGCCCCTTCGGGGAGGTTGAACGAGCCTGACGGAAGGGCTGCGATGTGAGCCTCGGAGGAGGTGGTCAGATCGACCAACGGAACACCGCGATAGGTGTCTGACTGCGTCGCTGGCAAGGCGGGTTCTGGAGCCCTTGCCGGTACTGCTGCCGCTGCAGCTTCCCTGATCGCACCGCGATGGACGAGCCAAACGGCGTTGCCGCCCTCCGGCATCAGGGCGGTGTAGCCGTGACCTTTGATATCGAAGTTCCATTCCGGCTTGTCGGCATCCGGCAAGAGGCCATGGTGATTGAGAAAAGGGAGCATCGCCTCTGGGACGCGTTGAGTCCCATGGGAGAAGCCGTTGGGGACGGCGGACGAAAGGTCTATAAGGTCCTCGATCGCCGCGGGGGGCGCCTCAGACCTTGCGGAGGGCGCGGCCCGCTGCATCCTTCTGATGGGCTCGGCCCCTGTGCCTGGAACGGGTACCCCAGCCAAGGGCAATTCACCGAACTGCTGCATGGGGGGCTGCATTGGCACGCGGCCGCCTGAATTGCCGATTTGGCTCGGCTGCTGCTGAAAGGCGACGACTTGCGGCGTATTCAGGGCCGTCAGCCTCTCCGCTGGCCACAGCGCTGTGGAATGTTCATTGTTGGTGACGACCCCCCGGGGTGCCCGGTGGGCGCCCTGATCAAGCGCATCCGGCAAGGGCTGTATCTGCTGTTGGCTGGCAGCTAGGACTGGCGGAGCGGCGGCCTGAACTCCGGCCCATCCAGAGCTTGCGAAAGCGTCCGACATGCTTGTGTTGAGGTTATCCCGTCCAGCGGGCATGCTTTGATTGTTGAAAAAAGACGAGGCGGCTTGATCATTCTGCCCTTCCTGAAGCGCGTCGAGCAACCCCTGCTCGATTCGCACAAGCGCCTCTGTATTGGTTGGCACCACGTCGGCTCGATCAACGAACAGCGATAGGTTCGCCTTGGCAAGCGCGTATGAGTCCGCTTTGCGAATCCGCTCTAGCGCGTAGCTGAGATAGCGATCGTCTGGGTACAAGCTCTCGGCGATTTTCGCCCGCTCATCGTGATCCAGCCCAGTGATCGTCTGACCCTGTTTGTCAAGCGCCGCAGAAAATTTGCGAAGACTACGACTATAGATAACACGGGTGCCTGAAGCCAACCCGCTGTCACCGGCCGCTTGTTCCAGGAGGTGCGCGTCTGCCTTTGCGGGCACCGGCCGGTCAGCAACTGAATAGTCCGGCTCATGATACGCACGCAGGACGTTCAACGCCGGCTTCATATCAGGGTAGTCCGAAAAGAAAGTATCGAGGTGGTCGACCAGGGATTGGTGATTTGTTAGATCATTCGCTTGGCCGCGCTCGCCGAAATGATTCGCCAATCGGCGAAGCGAATAAGTGTAAGCTTGAAGCCTACTCTTGCTATAGCCTTGCTGAGAATCCGCAGCCTGGGCGATCGCCTTATCAATAACGTTCCAGTGTTCGTCGGACACATGGCGATAGCTGGGGTCACGACGTACTCGAGGCGCGACAGGAGCCGGATTGGAGCGGCGCGGCGCGGCCACGTGCTGCTCAATGCCCACTTGCCGGGCCGGACCCGCATCAGGCAAGCGGCCATCGCGGTCCGAGGAAGAGAGCATCGCCTGTGGGACGCGTTGAGTTCCATGGGAGACGCCTTTGGGGAGGGCGAACGAGACGGTAATGGAGCTCCCGATAGCAGCGGAGGGCGCTTCAAATTTTGCGGAGGGCGCGGCCTGCACATGCATCCTTCTGATGTGTTCGGCCCTTGCGCCTTGAACTGGTAGCCCTGCCAATGGCAATTCAGCCAACCGCTGCATGAGGGGCTGCATCGGCACGCGGCCGCCCGAATGGCCGATTTGGCTCGGCTGCTGGTGAAGGGCGACGGCTTGCCGCGCATTCAGGGCCGCCAGCCTCTCCGCTGGCCACAGCGCTGTGAAATGTTCACCATTGACGATGACCAACTGTGGCCGGTGGTTGCCCTGGTCAAGCGCATCCGACAAGGGTCGGATCTGCTGTTGGCTGGCAGCTACGATTGGCTGAGCGGCTTGATCATTCTGCTCTTGGTGAAGCACGTCGCGGAGCCCCTGTTCCACTCGCAGAACGGCCCCTTCATTGTGCGCCTCGTCGGCTCGATCATCGAACATCGGCCGGAACGCCTCGGCCACTTGCTGCTCCACGCTCACTCGCCGGGCCTCGCCCGCTTGCCGCCCTTCCAAGCCGGCGTCCTGCGGCAAAGCTGTTGCACGGGATGGATTTTTTCGCGGGTCCACACTAGCCTCACATCAAACGGTATCGTTAAATTCCTGCGCCAATCCACGCGGCGGCTCATCGAGTCGAAAGTCTGTGGAGAGTTCCTCCTCTGCTTCCGTCAACGGTGCCGGCTCCGGGAGGGCGCCTGTCTGGCCTTCAAAGATGCGTTTCAGAATGCGGTCCGAAAAATATCGCACCTTCCTCAATTGCAATGGTGGCAGACCTTTGATGAGAACGATCTCGTAGTCGTCGTCGAGCAGCCGAACCTGTTCGGGACGCAACAGCGGTGCACCTTGATGCGAATTCTGAATGTTCCAATCGAATCTTCGCGCCTGGCTGTAGGAAATCGATTTGGCTTCAAACGTGTATTCACCGATGGCTTTGGAAATGTAATTTGGGGTCTCGTCATCGGCCGTTGCCATGAACACTTGCAGGCCGGTATTGCTGAGAAAATTCTGCTTGCCAGCCTCTCCATAAGCCCCTGTCAGTGCCGAAAGGCTTTGGATGATGAGCATGAAACGCCCCTTGTAGCCCGCGATAGTCGTAATTGCGGTCTCGATCGCCTCCAGCTTACCCAAGTGCTTGAACTCATCGAGCAGGAAGAGAACCTCGTGCTTTTCCTCCGGGCGGGGCAGCGACCGCTGTAGAATTGAAACGATCTGCTGAAAAAACAAGCGTATCAAAGGCGCGATCACCTCAAGGTCGTTCGGACCAACGCAAAGATAGATGCACGTTCTGCGACGGCGAAGATCATACACCGAAAAGTCCGAGCGACTTGTGGCCGCCTTAACAGCGGGATCCGCCCAGAGATTGAGCCCGCCATCGCCGAGCACTGACGTGTAGGAGGTCAGTATTTTTGTGTCGTTCCCCGCCATGTCGTCGAAGATGCGTTGAGCCTCTTTGTTCCGGGTCTCCATCGCGAGTTGCGCGAAGAGCTTAAACTTCTCCCCCGGCTGGGCGAAGAGATCATAGACGGCGCCGATTGTCGGCGTACCCCGCTCGATGCAGGCAAGGATCCCCGCGACAAAGATATCTCGCGCGCCGCTGATGAAACCTTCCGCGCCTTCCCCCTTGGCCGTAATCAGGTTTGCGGCCAAGCGGCGGGCTTCCGTGAATTGGAGCTGTGGAGGCAGCGCTATAAGGTCCAACAGTGGATTGTAGCAGTTCGTGCGCCGCTCCGAATCCAGCGGCGCGAATTTGAACACGTCATCGCCTGCGGCTTTGCGCGCCCTCGAGGTGAGCTCAAAGAGCTCCCCCTTGACGTCCAGAGCTATCACTGAGCCTTTGAATGTAAGTAGCGTTGGAATGACTACGCCGACGCCCTTGCCAGCGCGGGTCGGTGCAACGATGAGGCTGTGAGGCTGCTCGCCATTGGTCAGGTAGTAGCCAGGCCAGAAAGGGCCACTCGTCTTCCCAAATACCGGTCCTTTCACGCCACGGTATCGTCGCAGATATCCGGTGCGTCGCATTTCATCCACTCGAGCCCAACGAGCCGTCCCGTGGTGTTCGAGCTTGCGGCGCAACACGACCTGCTGAATCAGCAAGACGACCACGGATGTCGAGAGCACGATAGCCGCGCCCCGATAGAAGACGGGGGTTGCGAAACCCAGATAGAAGGGCGTCTCAAACCAAAAGGCACGGACATCAAACGCCATCAAGGCCTCGCCGCCACCGCCGTGGCGGAAGGTTGCGTACAGACTTGCCGCACAGAAGCCCACGGCGAGCGAGCAGGCGATGCTAACGGCTAGGTTGGGGGTCGTCGTTTTGGTTGAAGGCATTGTTCCATTGCCTGCCGCAGCTCATGGTGCGGCCTCAGACACCGAACCGACGTCGCGATGTCGCCGCTCGACAGATCGATGCCGAGGCAGGTGGCGCAATGGCTGCATCGCACCACCCGGCAGACGTGGTTTTTTGAAAGTTACACAAGTTAGTGCGTCAACGGCCAGCGACTTGGAAACAGCCAGGCCGTGAACGGAATTCGGGAGACAAAGCGTCTATACCGTTGCCGAGACCTCAACGACCCCCGCGATCCCTGTTTCTGGTGGACTCCTGCAGGTCCGCTCGGGCCTGACTGTAGCTGCGGTTTATGGCCTGCCCTATTAGACCACCCCGCTGCAGCTGTTCATAGGAGATTTGCGTGCCTGTCGCATGAACCGCAGCCTCAAGCCCTGCTATGTGGGCGTCCAGATCCGCATGCCGTTCCTGTGCATGCTGCGGCGGAGGCATTTGCCGCAAGATGGGTTCCAGGCCGGGAACTGCGTGAGCTTGGGCCTGTTGATTTGGATCCATCTGGTGATACGCCTGAAAAATAGCATTCTGTGCCACCATCCTGATGTTGCCGTTCGGATCAGACATCAATTCAACGGCTTGATCAAGAATGCGAGATTGGTTTTCGTTATTGAACTTGCCGAAATTGGGCGCAACGTTAAGAGCTCCGAGAGCTTGCGAGGCCGGATCCATGTTGCCAATGCGATTGACAACAGCATCTTGCATGTGTGGCGTTAGGTAATTGGCTATATTGCTGACCGCTCTGACTTGCTCCAATGCAACGTTGTCCGGCTGGTACCCCAATTCGGATGTCAGCTTCCAGGTCAGCTCGACGGCTGATCGTCCGAGCTGATTGCCGCGCCTTTCAAATTTTGCGAGTTCAGTTTCTTGCCCGGGTTGACTGCCCCGAATGGCTGTTCGCGCTTCCTTCCCGAGGCCTTTGAAGCCTGCAAGATTTCGCGCTGTATCGCGCGGGTTAGCGGTTACCAGCCGTTCTGCCACCTGCGTTAATGGCCCCTCTGTAAGGGACAGGATGGTAGAGGGTTCCCTGGCTTGTTCCCTGGCTTGGGATGAACTTGCAGCTGCGCGTGCCCGTTTGTTATCGCGATCCATTGCTCGGTCTCCAAAGTCGTTATTCTATGAGGTTATCACCCAAGCCTGACCTGCTGAACCGATATGGTGTTACAGTTGTAGTCTGGCAGAAGGTTCCGGTCCCGTCCCAGCCAAGATGACGAGGCTGGCATCAAATGCTGTGAGTGACTTCTGCCAAAGCGCATGAATGGTACGCCCCGGCTCTGTCGCCTCCTCCTTCCGGTCGTTGTAAGAGCCCGGGATGATATCCTCGCGGCAGCTTCTCCTTTGAGCGCAGGGGGGGGATGATCGAGGGTTGCTACGACGACCATCGCCCGCTCCGGCTGATCAGCCGCGGCCGAGCTCTCATGCCTGCCTGGCAGGGAAATCAGTCCGACCTGACCGGCAATTTGCGCGGCCGCCAATAGCACCACCGTGCCTTGCCACCATCCAGGGACTTCCTGCTGCAGACTCATGGTAATCTCGCCACGGGGCCGGTGACAGGCGAGGTGCAAAGGACGGGCGGGAAAGATCGCGCTGGCGGGCAGCACGGCATCGCGCAATGCCGCCCCGTCCTCGGCCCGGCCGCCTGTCGCCTATGAGTGCCCGGTCGTTAGCCCCAGCCGCTGGCGAGCCAACCGTCAGCTGGGCGACAGCGACATGTTCAACGCCTTAGTGCCCGGGGGTTTCTCAACGGGAGGTCGCCTGGCGCAGTCACCCCGGAACGGACGGCCTATTCAGCGCCAGCTCCGCAGCAACATGACCGGCTGCAATGGCCACGCAGCCTTCCGCTCCAACGCCATGATGCAGGCGCGCCATCGACATTACTTGCTTGGCTGCAACATCCCCTCTCCTTCCCCGCCCCACGACGGTGCAGGGCTCAGGAAAACTTCAACTACGCAAAGACGGTCAGTTTCTTCAGCTGCACCTCGATCGGATGCAAGGGGATAAAGGAGGGTTCAAGTGGCGCCGAAGCGCAGACGCGATGGCATGACTCGCGCACGCAGCCATCCTGGCCGACGCCAGGCCTGTTCTTGGGCACAAGCTCGAATTGAGCGCCTTATCAAGGCTCAAGGAGTTTTCAGGTTACCGTCGCGATCGGGGCGCTATTACGCTCTGAGCACGCACACTTAGGGAGAGCAATCGCAGGGACGAACATGAGAGGGATACATTGCGTGGCCCGCGCCTTCGATCCTGCAAAGCTGCATTTCACATCCTGGGCGGGCGACCCGACGCAGAGAGCAACATAGACGGTCAGCGTGTTTTCACGTGGGGAAGTCGCGAACGCGGTTCCAACGTTATTTCGGCCGCAGCCTATGGCAACAGTGAGCGGATCTGCAGCCACAGCCAAGTCGCAGTGACGAGATCTAACAGATCACTGCAACATTACGAGATCGTAGGATCATCAGGCACGGTTGAGGGCACCAAATATTATGGCAGCATCGACAGCGGCGACCGGCATGCAAGCTTGCTTGGTGACTAGCGTCAGTTTTGCTACTTTGAATGAGTCGCTCACACTAAGGCATCGTAGAGCTGGCCTAAGTCGCCTCAAGCCGACGCGCGCCGCAAACCATTATTGCTGTGCAGGTGTTTGCAGCCCTGTGCGATTGGGAGACCGCCTCGCCATGAAGTGGACCAGCTTACTTCTGCTGAGCACATTCAGGCTCGGACCTGTGTCCCTCAAGAAGAGGGTGGTTCGATCCGGCACTGACCCTAGGGCGGGGGGGCTTGTTGAGCCGGTGCCGGACCGAACCGTCTAGGGCAACGCCGGCTATGTCGTGGGAAATTGTGGCTTCGGCGCGGCTAAACCGTGGCGGAAATGTGTCGCCGATTCACCGTTTCCAACACGCGCGTTGAAAACGTGACTGGACGTTTCGGAAAGCGCCTAGCGCTGCCGGGCCTGGCGGGAGCTCTGCAGATGGGAGGCTATCCTGGCTGTGAAAATAGTCGCCTGATTAGGCGCCGGGTGCAGGAGGGGAAAACGCGCAATGTCGATTCCGCGTGGTGAAGGGGGAGACGCCACAGCAAGCCAGCCGGCGCGGCTCGACCGAACAACACACGTCTATCAGGACATGCGGATCCGAAGCAGAAGTCATGCGCTCCAATCTTGCAGCCTTATGCAACACGCCCGGCGATTTTCATCACCGGGCCAAGGCCGCGTTGTGTGACCAGTTCGATGGCACTAGCTCCTGTCAGCGAGAGGATTGGAGTTTCTGACCGAATTGTCTCTCGTCACATTGATTGGGAAGAACAGTTAAGATCGGCTATGGACAATCTGGACGCTTTGACCCATCCAAATCATGGCGCGGCCTGCCTGTCGATAACGAAAGTCTGGCATTGAGCTTTTGGAACGGACCAGGGCTTCCGCAGGTCTTCGAGCCGTCCTGCATGGCGAATAGGAGTCCCGGGTCAGGCGACTGCGGAAGATGGCCAAGTCATTGCCGCCTTCGCCCAGAAGCGCGGAAGGCGGCTATACTCAGATTGGCCGATACATCAAAACCCGACCCGTCGGAATTAACTGCAGCAAATAGTCGAAATCACTGACGTTGCCCGTTAGAACGGAAAATCCCATTTTCTGCGCATGCAGGAACAGCACGCAGTCCTGAAGCGCCCGAAGCTTGGAATCGTGCTTGTAGCCCTGGAGGCGACACAGCATTCCTGAGAGAAGGGCGGCTCGGCCCAAGACATCGGGATCTGGTGCAAAAACCCGATGGGACGGCATGTCCTTGATCATGCTCCCGATCTGCTTGACAGCTTTACTCGTGCCCGAGTGTTTCGGATCAAGCACGCCTACAGTGTGCACCAGCTCCTGGATCGCTACGGTGCTATGGTTGACCTGCCTGACATCGAGGAGGTCGGCAACTGCGTCAGGCGCCCGGCCTTGCAAACCGTCGATATAGACGCAGGTGTCCAGCAGCAGTTCTTGCCCCGCCCCGACGAGGTTGCCGATGATCGGCAGCTCCGTGTCGGGGCGGCGGCTCAAGGTTTTTTGAGGATCAAATCGCGACCACCTTAAGGCCGCACCAAAGTCGAAATCGGCCAATTCAGAATCCGAGCTTCAGCGTCGGATCCACAGTCCCCCGTGTTTTCCTGAAGGTCTCGGCGAAGTTGTCTTCCAGAGCCACATTGGCCAATGCAAATTCGACGAGCTCGGTATCAGACGTCAATCCGGTTCGAGCCTTGGCCCTCTTGATTAGATCAGCACTCACCCGCCCCGCAATCCTGCCGTCCTTCTCAGCGCGCAGGCCGGATTCTTCCGCCCTCTGCAGGACGGCGTTAATCCTGGCCAATCTACGCATCTGCAATTTCTCAGCCAGTTTGGGATGGGTTCTCGTCCGCTTGCCCACTGGCCCTTGGCCGCGACGCATCCGTACAGCTGTCTTCGTCATCGGGGTTCCCCGCAGATCCGTTTAACAAAAATGGATTCTAGACAACATAGCAGGCAAGGTGAATTTTTCAAATACCCCAAGACAAAGGGCGGTTGTTGGCACCCGGACGTTGCGTGCTGAAGCTCTCCAAAAGGAGGGATGTCACGGCTGCAATCGACCGAAAGCAACTCAGGTACAATTTTTCCGGCATTAGATGCTATGGGGGTGGAAAGCCGCCTTGGGCCCTTCGCGCCCGAACGATTGTTCACGGTGGATCACCTCCACGAAAGTATCCACAATTGGCGACGTTTGCGAAATATTATCGCTGCCGCGGCGCCAAAATACCACGTAATTGTATCTCGCTGACGGCTCAAAAGGCACGACTTTCACATCAAACATTTGATATTGCTGTGCAACAAATTCATTATCTATTGCAATGCCTAAACCATATGCGACAAAAGAAGCATCCAATCCTATTGTGTCCGAATGAACCTTCGGCAATAAAGGAAGTTCTCTCCGCCCGTATGTCAATAGACCCAATTTGTTAGAAGTGTATTCTCTCTCTAGAACGATAAGGGGCTCCCCTGAGAGGTCGTCAACAGTTATGATGTCCTTTTCAGCAAGGCGATGGTCGGGTTGCAACACGCAGACACTCTTGCTTTCGGCGACTATCTTCCACTCAAAGAAGCGTTCATCTAACGGCAGCCGGGAAATCCCGATATCGGCCGCTCCCGTCACAACGCTTTGTGCTATCTCGTCGTATCGCTGCGCCCTATAATGAAATTCTAGAGTCGAATCTAGACTATTTAGCGCAAGAATTATTTTGGGGATGAGTCTCAACGAGAATATATGCGGTGCGGCAATCGTCAGGAGGTTTCTCTTGGCGCTGAAAGAGTCGGTGATTTCCCTCTCGATGTGCCCTAGCGTCTCAAAATATCTGTCTATGCGGTTGTAAATTTCGATGGCTCGCGTGGTTGGAACAAGGCCGCGGGGATCTCGCGCAAAAAGCTTCTCACCAACAGCTTCTTCAAACAGCTTGAGATGCTGGCTTACGGCCGACTGGGTAATCCCGAGTTCTCGGGCGGCCCGCCTCGTAGAACCGGTCCTCATGATCTCCCGAAAAATCTGAGCGGACCTGAACCCAGCCTTGCTGTTTCGGCCGGAAATCTCTTCCATTGCCTTTGTCCGAATTGGTGGCCGCGGAGCCAGAGGCTCCGTTTGGCCGCTATATCAGTAAAATTAATAGGGTGTCACAAAAACTTAATAAATTGACCGTTTTCCCGATTCTCCCCATCGTCTGGCGTAACAAAACCAGTGGATCAGACGCATCAGAGAGAACGCTGACGTGACGCATGCAGCAACACCTATCCCCTGGCAGAGCGGATAGTTCACAATCGAACACAGGGGACACAGCTCTAAAAATTGCGCACTATAACGTTAGAAAAGCACATATGCGGCATTCGTATTTCCGTGCCTCTGGCAGGAACTGTACCGACCCCAGCTCGGACGTTGCGCACCCGCAACCAACTACCCGCGCTTGTCGTAAATCCGTACGGCCGATCCTTACCGGATCAAGGAACTAGCCAACACTTTCTCCGCAGTCGATCGGTTGCCACAAAAAGTGGCCGCTAATGACATTTGCCTATACAGGGGTTGATACTCAATCATGCCTTCGCCGTTCACCCTCGCCCTCACCGGACAGTCCCTCATCTACCACGATATTCGGCATGTATCGGACGACGGCTTCGCCACGATCAAAGAACTGATCCGGCAAGCCGATGCCTCATTCACGAATTTAGAAACCACGATACTCGGCCGGCATGGTGGGTGGCCGATGAAAGGCACCTATTTCCAGTGCTCTCCACCTGTCGTGTTAGATAATTTGAAGGATATTGGCTTTAGCGCACTGGCTCTTTCCAATAATCATGCGTTCGATCTTGGGCCCGCAGGAGTGCTTTCGACACTTGAGGAAGTAGACGAGCGTGAGTTTCTGCGTGCAGGAATTGGCGTTGACGCCAGTGACGCGAGCAAAGCCGGCATCAAGCAACTCGGCAAGAGGAAGGTCGCCCTCATCGCGATGGATGCCGGACCAGGGCCAGCCACAATGTACGCTGAAAATGCGGCAGGTACCCGTCCCGCTCGACCGGGGGTGAACAAACTCGATGTCTCGCGGGTATTCGAGGTTGACGATGAGAAATTCGCGAACCTGCGTTCCATTCAGGAAACGTTTTTAAGCAACTCTATGGAGCGCGGAACCTACACGCAGCCGGACGATCCTCGCGAACTGACA
The DNA here is from genome assembly GCF_000176035.2 of Mesorhizobium opportunistum WSM2075. Taxonomy (NCBI): domain Bacteria; kingdom Pseudomonadati; phylum Pseudomonadota; class Alphaproteobacteria; order Hyphomicrobiales; family Phyllobacteriaceae; genus Mesorhizobium; species Mesorhizobium opportunistum. Next base: position 6,353,910 of record NC_015675.1, read on the forward strand.
TCGTCCGATGAAATCGACTTTTACGGAACCATTTTTCGCCGATCCTCCGAGAACTGCCGAAGGATCATCTTCAACGAGCAAAGTTTACGAGGTCAGCTCGCCGCAATCCGGAAGGCCTCGTTGGCCGGTGCCTTTGTCATCGCCTATCTTCATCATCATCATTGGGAACCAGATTGGCGCGAGGTTCCCGAATGGGTTCAATTCTTCGCGCGATCCTGCATTGATGCGGGAGCGAATGCGTTCGCCAGCCACGGCGCACCGGTGCTGCAGCCGATCGAAATCTACCGCGGGGCTCCGATCTTCTACGGATTGGGAAATTTCCTGTTTCATCTACCCGAAGGTGAGGACGAATGGAGCTCACCGGATATCTGGAAAAGTATCGTCGCGACGTGCAGCTTCGATGGCAACAACCACTTGGAGTCGATCTACCTCGCTCCAATCGTGATTGGAGGGGAGCAGCGGCTGAGCAGCAACAGGTATCATGAGCGTCTTGTGCCCGTGCCCGCATCAAAAGAGCTGGCCGGTTCAATGCTCGAAGACCTATCTCGACGCTCGCAAAAGTATGGAACCGAAATAGTGCTGGAAGATGCTCGCGTTCTTCTGCCAAAAGCTAATTCCCGCAGCGTCGAGGTCGCCGCCAGCAGGTAACGTCGTCCATGCACGTCAACCTGGCCCGCATCCTGATGATCGTGTCGTATAGTGCCAATGCACTGATGACCGGGCGCCCCCTTACAGCCGAACGGATCCAAATGCGCACTTGGACAATGAGGAGAACCGAACATGCATAACGATGGGCTGGGCGTCTATGAAATCGCCCGGCGCGTGGACACCAAGAGCGCCGACTACTGTGCGCTCAGCGACCGCATCTGGGCCATGCCGGAACTCGCCTTCGAGGAGCATCGCGCGGTCGCTGAGCAGATCGCCTTGCTGGAGCACGAAGGCTTTCGCATCACCAAAAAGCTCTGCGGCATGGCAACTGCCTTCGTGGCGGAACATGGAAGCGGTAGCCCAACAGTCGGTTTTCTGGGGGAGTTCGATGCGCTGCCGGCTCTCGGGCAAGTTTCGGGCATAACCGAGCGCATGCCTACCGCGGAGGGCGCATCTGGGCATGGTTGCGGGCACAATCTTCTCGGTTCCGGATCTGCGCTCGCAGCCGTGGCCTTGAAGGATGCGCTTGCATCGGGCGCCATCGCGGGCACGGTGCGCTATTACGGCTGCCCGGCGGAGGAGAGCGGATCGGGCAAGACTTTCATGGCACGGGCCGGTCTCTTCGATGATCTCGATGCCGCCTTCTGCTGGCATCCAAACGTCGTCAACGAGGTGCAGTCCACCTCGTTTCTCGCGTGCATTCAGGCTAGCTTCCGCTTCACGGGTCAGGCGTCGCATGCGGCGGTTTCTCCCCATCTTGGCCGCAGCGCGCTCGACGCGGTGGAGCTGATGAATGTGGGCGTAAATTACATGCGCGAGCACATGGCGTCGGATGCGCGCGTCCACTATGCCATTACGAATACGGGTGGCGATGCGCCAAACGTGGTACAGGCTTTTGCGGAATCACTCTACCTGGTGCGTTCGCCGCATTTGCCGGATGCGGAGCACCTCTTCCAGCGCGTCAAGAAGATCGCCGATGGCGCCGCGCTGATGACGGAAACCACCGTTGAGGTGCAGATCATGGATGCAAACTCGAACGTTCTGCCTAACAAAGTGCTGCAGGAGGTTATGTACGAAAACATGAGTCGCCTGGGCGGCCCGGGCTTCGACGATACGGATTATGCCTTCGCCGAACAACTGCGGAAGAACGCGTTTACGAACGAGGAGATTGTGGCGAGCGTTGCGCTCTACGACCGTTCGCTGGCGAGCCAGGTGCTGCATGACGGGCTACTTCCCATGCCTGCGCGCGAAGGGATGATGATGGGCAGCACTGACGTCGGCGACGTGAGCTGGATCGTGCCCACGGTTCAGTGCAGCACTGCCTGCTTCGCTATAGGTACGCCGTTCCACACTTGGCAGCTCGTCACGCAAGGGAATCTGCCTGCAGCCCATAAGGGAATGGTGCTCGCGGCGAAAGCAATGGCGACCACCGCGGCAGATTGCCTGCGCAATCCCGATCTTATCGCCCGGGCGAAAGCGGAATTGAAGGAGCGTACTGGCGGGCGGCGCTACACTTGCCCAATTCCGCCCGAGATCACGGTCGACAACCTGCGCGCTAAGGCAGCGGCTTTTGCATAGGTGCAAGAAGTCCTTACGCTCGGCGGCCTCGCTTGCAGAGTTTCACTATATTTATGGCGGACAACGCTCGATCACAGTTGCGTTCATCAAGTTCCGCGAATAGCGTCGCAATGACATCGACTGTCTGCCGCGCCCCGGGGGTTAGCAGAGCAGGGAAAACGCAGCGCGTTCAGCGATGAATGTCCCCAGACCCTCCTTCTCTGCGCTCGCGCAAATGGTCTGCATTGAGCCAGCGGTTCGCCTCGGCCACCTCTCATGAATTTCTCACCCCAGCTCTGCGCCAAGCTTCGAGTTTTTGGTCCTCCGCTTGGCGATCACAGCGCTAGGCTAAGTCGTGGGGCGCACGTCCTAAACCTGCCCTGACGGCCGGATGGCCGTCGGAGACCGCGAACTCGACATTGGCAAGTCCGCGCTGCTTGAGCCCTGTCGCGAACGCTCGCCAGTAATGGTGCTGCCACTCCCATAGCCAGCTCGACCACCAGCACCTAGCGCAGGCCCCAGTCCATTCTGATCGCCCACAGCACCGCCTGGCTGGATGACCCGGCCAGGCGGGTCCGAAGCGCCGCGTCCATAATGAGGAACCAAGCAAGATGTCGGCAAGCCGTCGCTCAAAGATGCTTGCAGGCTGCTGATCAGGCCTGCCAGGCAGCAGCCCTGCATCGCGGTTCGTCATCCAGCCATTTGCCTGCCTCGTGTGTGTGGCCATATCAGTAAAATTAATAGGGTGTCACAAAAACTTAATAAATTGACGGTTTTGGCGATTCCTCCCATCGTTTCGCATGCAAACAAGCAATAAAAAGCGGTTGGGAAAAACGTCAGAACCTATGTGCGCGTTAACGTCTATTGCGCCGGTGCAGAGCAAAAAGGCGGCGTCCCGGGAGGCCTGGTACGAGATCGACCTCGGCGCGATCAGGCACAATTACCGTCAGCTGCGTAGGCATCTTCCCCGGACAGTGAAGATTTTCGCCTGCTTAAAGCGCAATGCATATGGCTGTGGAGCGGGACCTGTCGCCCGCACACTGGCAACAGAGGGGGCTGACGGCTTTGCTGTCGCAACCTTGCCCGATGCTATGGCCATCCGGGAAATGGGCATCGATCTCCCGGTTTTGCTTTATCCCGGTCCTCTACCGACATCGGCGAAAACAATTGAAGCGCTCGGACTCACCGTTACCGTTTCCAGCCTCGATGAGCTGGAGTCCTGGCGCGCCGCCATGAGCGTCACCCGTATTTTCGTCAAGGCGGATCTCGGGTTCTTCAGGGCTGGGGCCACGCCGCAGGAGATAGGCCGGCTTCTCGCAGCCGCGCACGTCTGCAGCGACGTTGAAGTACAGGGGCTCTACGCCCATCTCAGCGAGCTGCCCACATCAGTAACTTCGGATGCTAGCGAGCAATTTTCCCGCCTGCAGCGGATTCTACAGGATGCCGAGGCGTCCGGCACCCGTCCCCCGATCATTATGATGTCGAGTACTGCAGGTGTGCTTCGGCATCCCGCGATGGATCTCGATGCCGTCGATCCCGGGGCCCTGTTTATCGGTCTTCCCGAGACGGATCGACCCATGCGGGCCGTCACTCTGCGGCCGGCGCTCAAGGCCATTTCGACATGCCTCGTTTCCGTCAAGCGGATCGATGCTTCTCTCGGCCCTATACCAGACATACCCGGTTTTCGGTCGGGAATGACCATCGGCGTCCTAGGTATGGGATGGGGGGATGGCCTTCCGCGTCACGTGCCAGCCCAGGCCGAGGCGCTGGTGAGGGGGCAGCGCGCGCGCCTGCTCCCTCCCGCGCATCTCGAGCACCTGCGCATTGATCTGACGGACGTGCCTGATGCGAGATTTGGCGACCAAGTGCTCCTGCTCGGACAGCAAGCGCACCAGACCATCAGTCACGAGGAAGTCGCCGCTCAATGGGGCACAGACCTCATCGGTCTCTATGCCCAGCTCCGCGACCACATCCCGCGCGTCTATGTCTGAGACATTGGCGCAGAAATAGAGGAAACGAAATGAAGGCGCCCAGAACAGTGCTGTTGCTCTCGCCCTTTCATGTTGTGCTCGGCAATACGGGCGCACAGCAATGACGGCCACGATCATGGCAATTCCTCGCCACGCGGTGACGGACACGGCCGCGGAGGCGATCCATGTCCAGGACTTGCACAAGAAATTTGGCGCCCTTCATGTGTTGAAGGGGGTCTCGCTATCTGCACGCGACGGCGATGTGGTGGCGATTATCGGGGGCAGCGGCTCCGGCAAATCCACTTTACTTCGCTGCATCAACTGCCTGGAAAACCCCACCAGCGGCGTTATCAGGGTGAACGGCGAGGAAATACGTCTCAAGCCTGACGGAAATGGCAGCACCCTCCCGGCGGACCGAAAGCAGATTGAACGTGTACGTTCCCGGCTCGGCATGGTCTTTCAGAGCTTCAATCTCTGGACCCACATGACCTTGATCGAAAATGTGATCGAGGTTCCGGTCCATGTGCTTGGCGTCAAGCGTGAAATGGCGATCATCGAAGCCGAGAAACTGCTTGCAAGAGTGGGGCTTCTGGAAAAACGGCACGTATACCCGGCATTTCTATCCGGCGGACAGCAGCAGCGCGGCGCGATCGCACGCGCTCTCGCGGTCCAGCCACGCGTCATGCTCTTTGACGAACCGACTTCATCACTCGATCCCGAACTCATCGGTGAGGTTCTGGGCGTAATCGGCGATTTGGCCCGCGAAGGTCGCACCATGATCCTGGTCACGCATGAAATGAAATTTGCCCGCGAGGTCGCGACCCGCGTGGTTTTTCTCCACGAGGGCCGCGTCGAGGAAGAAGGGTCACCAGACGCAATCTTCGGATCTCCGAAATCAGAGCGGCTTCAACAATTCATCCGCAGAGTGGGCTAGCGCCGGGAAAACAGAGTAAACCATCTGACTTATAGGGGAAAACAATGAGAATACTTTCGAAACTGACGGCCGCAGCGGCAATCTTCTGCGCATCTACTTTGATGGCGCAAGCTGAACAGGTGAAGGTCGGAATCGCGGCCGAGCCCTACCCTCCATTCTCGTCCCTGGACGCCTCTGGAAAATGGGTCGGCTGGGAGATTGAGATCATCGATGCGATCTGCGCCGAGGCAAAACTCGATTGTGTCATCACTCCGGTCGCCTGGGACGGGATCATTCCTTCCCTAACTTCCAAGAAAATCGATGTCATCATGAGTTCGATGTCAATCACAGAGAAGCGCAAGAAGACGATCGATTTCTCCGACAAGTACTATAGCGATAACGGGTACACGATTGCCGGTCCCAAGGGCGTTACAATTGATCCTACCCCTGAGGGCCTCAAGGGCAGGATTCTCGGTATTCAGGTCTCCACCAATGCCGAGGTCTACGCCAGCAAGCATTTCAAAGACAGCTTGGCCGAGATGAAGACGTACCAGACACAGGATGAGGCCAACCAGGACTTGGTCGCCGGCAGGATCGACGCCATTCTGGCTAGCCCGCTTACCATTGATCAATTCATGAAGACTGACCAGGGTAAGGCCTGTTGCGAGATAAAGGGCAAGGTTGCCAATGACCCCGAGATTTTCGCGCCGGGCGCGGGCGCGGGTCTGCGCAAGGGAGACACCATGCTCAAGGAAAAGATAAACGCCGCAATCAAGGGGATTCGCGCGAACGGGAAGTACAACGAAATTACGAAAAAGTACTTCTCCTTCGACATTTACGGCGAATGAAGAGGAAATTCTCCTATTACGTAGACCCTCGCAATACTTCTCCTGTTGAGTCGGAGGCAGGCGGCCTCCTTCGTCACGCACCAGTGAACGGCAGGCTCTTGGCGAGGGTCAATCCTCAAGGTGGAGGCGTTCTTGACCGATTCATTCTTTTTGTCGCTGGCGCAGACCAGCATGTTCGAGTTGCTTGCACCTACGCCGCCTGGCTGGGGTGGAAATCTGGTTCGCGGATTCATTAATTCAATTGGGATCGGTGTCGGCGCATTCGCCTTGGGATTGCTTATTGGCATCGGCGGTGCCTTTGGCAAGCTTTACGGCGGACCTGTGCGCCGCGACTTGCTTCAAGTCTACACCACCCTCATCCGCGCGGTACCGGAACTTGTGCTAATTCTGCTTATCTATTTCGCAGTTCCGGACCTGATCAACCGCCTCCTCGATACTCTCGGTTACGGACGGATCGACGTCAGCGGGCCGATGGCAGGCATCGTTGCGCTCGGCTTCGTACAGGGCGCGTACGCAACGGAGGTGCTGCGCGGCGCGATCCTCGCGGTGCCGCAAGGCCAAATCGAGGCCGGACGAGCCTTTGGTATGAACCCAACGATGCTGATGCGACGCATTACTATGCCGGCGATGCTGCCCTTCGCGATCCCGGGTCTCGCAAATCTCTGGCTGGTTGCATTCAAAGGCACAGCACTTCTGGCCGTTGTGGGCTTCAATGAACTGACTCTGGAAACACGACAGGCTGCGGGCACCACAAAAGCCTATTTCACCTTCTTCATGGCCGCTGGCGTGCTTTATCTACTGCTCACTTTGATCTCCAACGTCCTCATCGGACGGGTCGAGCATTGGGCAAGGCGCGGCCGGCAGCCGATAGCGGAGAGCCGCTGATGGCCTATTTCACGACTGTTGCGGCAAACTGCCGCCCATTCGCACGGTTGGACCCACACCGCGTCGTATTGATCGTAATCGGCCTTGTCTTGATCACCGCAGCAGCCGTCTTCATGCGTTGGGACTGGTTGGCCGACTACTACATGCTTGCGATTGCTGGTTTATGGCGTTCGATCTGGATCCTCATCGTGACCTGCGTCTTCGGCTTCGTTCTGGCATTGCCACTTGGGCTCGCTCAAGTAGTGGGCCCTAGTTGGCTCAGTCTTCCAGCGAAAGCTTTCTGCACCGTCATTCGAGGCACACCGTTGCTTCTGCAAATTTGGCTGCTCTATTACGGGCTTGGCTCGCTCTTCCCGCAATATCCATGGATTCGCGAATCCGATATCTGGCCTCTCGTTCGCCAGGCGTGGCCATACGCTGTACTGGCTCTAACGCTGTCCTTCGCAGGCTATGTAGGCGAGGTTATGCGCGGTGCTTTTGCCGGCGTGCCGAGCGGCCAGCTCGAGGCGGGACGCGCTTTCGGTATGAACCGCTGGAAGCTTTTTCGCAGGGTCTGGTTGCCGCAGGCAATCCACAAGGCGTTGCCCACGTTGGCTGGTGAAACAGTAATGCAACTCAAATCGACACCGCTCGTCGCTACTATCACGGTTGTCGACCTTTATGCAGTTTCAGCTCGCGTTCGCCAGGATACATTGGTGATATACGAGCCATTGCTTCTGCTTGCATTGACATACATGGTTCTCACGGGATTGCTCGTATGGATTTTCAGCCGTATCGAGGCTCGCATCCCGGTTCGAGTGGGGTGACGCGCCGAACCAGCGCGCTGCCAGCAGCAATAGGGAGCGGCGACATGCTGTGTAGGATCGTTGGCGCGCCGGTCCAGGACGGGGCCGGACGCATGGGCTGTGATATGGGACCGAGCGCTTTGCGCGCCGCGGGACTCGCGCAGGCGCTGACGGAACTCGGCCATGAAGTGGAGGACGCAGGGGCGGTCGCGCCCGGACCGCTTCCGCCCGTGGCGCATGAGAACCTCGGCCTGAAGGCGCTGCCGCAGGTCTCGGCGTGGACCGGAGCGATCGCCGAAGCTGCCTATGCGGCGAGCCGGGAAGCAATGCCGATCTTTCTCGGCGGCGATCACAGTATCTCTGCCGGCACGCTGTCCGGAGTTGCCCGTCGTGCCAAGGAGTTGGGCCGGCCGCTCTTCGTGCTTTGGCTGGATGCCCACCCGGACTTTCACACGCTCGACACTACGGTCAGCGGCAACTTGCACGGCGTCCCGCTCGCCTACGCCAGCGGGCAAAAAGGCTTTCACGGCTATTTCCCAGACCTGCCAGCTGCGGTCGATCCGGCGCGCATCTGCACGCTTGGTGTCCGCAGCGTCGATCCGGCCGAGCGTGAGGCGCTGAAACTCGCCGGGGTGACAGTCCACGACATGCGCATGATCGATGAGCACGGGATCGCTCCTCTGCTACGCGCTTTTCTCCAGCGCATCCTGGCTGAGGACGGCATGCTTCATGTCAGCCTGGACGTCGATTTCCTAGACCCGTCAATCGCCCCGGCCGTGGGCACGACCGTGCCGGGCGGGGCGACCTTCCGCGAGGCGCATCTGGTGATGGAGATGCTGCACGATTCCGGCCTCGTCACCAGCCTCGATCTCGTCGAGCTCAACCCCTTCCTCGACGAGCGCGGCCGCACCGCGATCCTGATGGTCGACCTCACCGCCAGTCTAATGGGCCGCCGCATCATGGACCGCCCGACAAGGAACCACTGAACCATGCCCGAGAAGCTAAACATCGTTCCCTTCGTGAGCGTGGACAATATGATGAAGCTGGTTCTGACGATCGGCGTGGAGCGCTTCCTGACCGACCTCGCCGGCTATATCGAGGAAGACTTCGGCCGCTGGGAGCTGTTCGACAAGACGCCGCGAGTGGCGTCCCACAGCGTGGACGGCGTCATCGAGCTGATGCCGACGAGCGACGGCGAAACCTACGGCTTCAAATATGTCAACGGCCATCCCAAGAACACGCGCTCCGGCCGCCAGACCGTCACCGCCTTCGGCGTTCTGGCAGATGTCGGAAGCGGCTATCCAATGCTGCTCACGGAGATGACCATCCTCACCGCGCTCCGCACCGCGGCCATGTCGGCGGTCGCGGCGAAGCATCTCGCGCCGAAGGGCGTTCGCACCATGGCGATCATCGGCAACGGCGCACAGTCCGAGTTCCAGGCGATCGCCTTCAAGGCCATCGTCGGCGTCGATCGACTGCGCCTCTACGACGTCGATCCTGCCGCAACGCGCCGCTGCGCGAAGAACCTCGCCGGCATCGGCCTGGACATCGCCGCCTGCGCCTCCTCGCAGGAGGCCGTGGAAGGCGCCGATATCATTACCACCGTCACCGCCGACAAGCAGTGTGCCACCATCCTTACCGACAACATGGTTGGCCCCGGCGTCCACATCAACGCGGTCGGCGGCGACTGTCCAGGCAAGACCGAGCTGCACCGCGACATTCTTCTGCGCTCCGACATCTTCGTGGAATACGCCCCACAGACCCGCATCGAAGGCGAAATCCAACAGCTCGCGCCCGAGCACTTGGTGGTCGAGCTCTGGCAGGTGATCGCCGGCAACGCGCCCGGCCGCCGCGACGAGCGCCAAATCACTTTGTTCGATTCCGTGGGCTTCGCGATCGAGGATTTTTCGGCCCTGCGCTATGTGCGCGACCGCCTCAAGGACACCGGACTCTACGAAGAACTCGATCTCCTCGCCGACCCGGATGAACCCCGCGACTTGTACGGCATGATCCTGCGCGCCGCCCAACCGGCTCCAGTGCGGCTGAGCGGTGCATTGGGATGAGCAAAGTATCCATGCAGGCGCCGAGGGCCGTCGTGATGATCCGTCCTCATCACTTCACGCCGAATCCGGTCACTGCGGCAGACAATACGTTCCAGGTGCGCGATGAAAAGCGGAAGCCGGATGATCTGGTCGCTCTGGCATATCAAGAAGCCACGCGTATGGCCGATGGCCTCGCTGAGGCCGGGATCACTGTCCACCTCTATGAGGATGAATCGGCCGCAACACCCGACTCCGTCTTTCCGAACAACTGGTTTTCGACCCATTCTGGCGGGCATGTCGCGATCTATCCGATGTACTCGGAGAATCGAAGGCAAGAGCGCCGGACCGACATCATCGAGATGCTCAAGGCTGAGTACCGGGTTCAGGATGTCATCGATTATTCCGGCCTCGAGAAAGACGGGGTCTTCCTCGAAGGGACCGGTGCGATGGTGCTCGACCACATTGCCCGTGTCGCCTACGTGGTGCGTTCCAACAGGGCCAACGAGGTTGCGCTCGAACGGTTCTGCACGCACTTCAATTTCGAGCCAATGATCTTTGACGCAGTCGATCGCAGCGGCAAGGCAATCTATCACACCAATGTCCTGATGTGCGTCGGCACCGATTTCGCGTTGTTAGGGGCGCAGTCGATCCCTGATCCCTGGCGGCGGCGGGAAGTCGTCGCGAGGTTGGAGGAAACCGGTCGTCAGATCGTGGAGCTTTCGATCGAGCAGATCGAAGACTTCGCCGGCAATGCCATTGAACTGGAGGGCACGGATGGTCGCATTGTTGCCATTTCCGGGCGAGCACACGCGGCGCTGCAGGCGGAGCAGATATCGGCAATCGAGCAGTCCGCGCGACTATTGCCGTTCGATGTCTCGACAATCGAACTCGCGGGTGGATCGGTCCGGTGCATGCTTGCAGGGATTCACCTGTCGAGGCGCAGGGCGCAGCCCGCACAGACGCCATTCACCGCCCAAGCAAGCCGCACAGCGAAACACTACTGACAAATAGGATTGGAAATGTCGCAAACCAGATCGGTCTATCAGTTCAACTCCGCAATCGTTCGCGAACCCTCGATCTCGGTCGTCAACGGCCTACGCGCCGATGATCGGGGAGGTCCTACCTATGAAGGCGTCAAGGGCGAGCACGACGCATACGTTGCGTCCTTGCGGCATGCAGGTGTCGAAGTGAGCGTCCTGCCGTCTCTTGAGGCCTTTCCAGACTCTTTGTTTGTCGAAGACCCGGCGCTCGTTTTCACCGGGGGCGCCATCCTGCTCCGTCCCGGCGCGCCAAGCCGGGTCGCCGAGACCGCGGAGCTCGCGCCGATCCTGCGCGATATGTTCGACACCGTGCTAGAACTCCCTACCCCGGGACAAGCCGACGGCGGGGATATCATGTACACCCCAAATAGCGTCCTGATAGGCCTGTCCGATCGCACCGACAAGGCCGGGGCAGAGGCCCTTGTCTCCTGTATCGAGCAACTCGGCGGGAAGGCCCAGATTGCCGAGACTCCGAAAGGCGTTCTGCATTTCAAGACGGCCTCCTCGCTGCTCGACGATGAAACCGTGATTTCGACCGCTGCCCTCGCGAAGGCTTCCGTATTCAAGGAATTCCGCCAGTTCATCGTCCCGGAAGGCGAAGAGCCTGCGGCGAACGTGCTGCGCGTCAACGACATCGTCATGGTCAGCGCGGGCTACCCGCGCACGATTGAGATGCTCGAAAAGGCGAATTACAAGGTCGTGCCTCTGAAGACCGCCGAGATCGAGAGGATCGATGCCGGGCTCTCCTGTATGTCGCTGCGCTGGTACCGGGACTGCAGGTAGGTCATTCAAACCCCCCTTGTTGCCGCCCCAGACGTCCAGACGACAAACAGAACTCGTGCTTTCCCCTCGATCGTGATTGTCGCGCCGCCACGCTTTCTCTCCGGGTAAAGCGACGACGGACTTATGTTAGAAACCGTATTTTACCCAGAGAATTGTCGATCTCATGTCGGCTCGTCGCATCGCCGACCTCCTATTCCGCGACACGCTGGAGCTTGAGGCGACCACCAGCTGTAAGACAGCGAAAGATGACCGTGTCGTGGATTCGACAAATCGGCACTGAGTTCAGGTACCCGGCGCATTCCGAAAAACGAGATCAGAGCACTCTCTTGCAGGCGACGGAAATGGCAGGTGGAGGTCTTTAGCGCTTGCGTGCCTTGGCACCATTCTTGCTGCCTCCCCTTCGCGAACCGCAACACTCATTCGTTCGTCTCAGAGGCTGACAGGGAGCCCTACAAACCGCGCGACGTCGTCGATCGCCGTCCGCGATGAGTGGCTTATTCACCCGCCACAGGGGTTCAGAAGGGTATTAAATGCACAAAATCCCGTCCCGCGCTCACGCAGATTCCCAGGTTCCCAACTGGCATTTCAGAATGATGCGCGACTCCGCACGAAATGCAGCAATAGAGGCGGCCATAGCATCCTGTAATCTCAGAGGAAAGACCGTCGTGGAAATCGGGACCGGGGCTGGCCTTCCGGCGATGCTCTTCGCCAGGCATGGCGCCCGAAAGGTATTCACATGCGAGATGGATGAGCGAATTGCTGCGGCAGCGCGGGAGATTATCCGGAACAACGATTTGCAGGATCGCATCGTGGTGATTGCAAAGTCCTCAAGGCAAGCAATTCAGGACGGCGACCTTCCTTCGGCGCCTGACATAATTTTTACGGAAACATTGGATTCTGGGGTAGTTGGTGAGGGATATGAATCGATAGCGGAAGACATCCGCCAAATCGCCAGTCCTGCTACAGTAGTGATGCCAGATCGGATTCAGCAATTCGGGTTCCTCTGCACCGACGTGCAAGCCTTTGAGGACAATTCCGTCTTTAACCAATGCGGATTCGATCTTTCGGGATTTAACCTGTTTGCCGAACGTTCATATTTTTCGGTGATCCAGACGCTACATGATCCGGTATGTCTCTCGCCAACCGTTCTTTTCAGGAGCTATGATTATTTAGATCCAAGCGCTCTGGACCCGGTAGAACATCAAGTTACAGTTCACAGCTCTGGCCTTTGCCATGGAATGACCTCATATTTTGACGCCCATTTTGGGAAATTTCTCATCTCTTCTAGAGAGCGGAAGAGTCATTGGCGAACGGCTTTTCACCCCCTACGAGTACCTATGCCGGTCGAATCTGGGCGGAGATACTATTTGAGAGGTGATAAATCTGGGTCGATCGATTTGGTTTCGACATGAAGTGCAGGGCAAGCGACAAGCGGCTCTTGGTTCATGTGCTGAAGGTTCTGCTGACAGGGCGGCTGCAGGGGGGCTGGTGATGCTAACGTTACCTGATCCCCCGTGAGCACAGGCCATCACGATCCAGTATTGAAGATACAACCTCTGACCGGACCTTTTACCGGGCAGACTCGGCTACCGCTCCGCCTGTTTGGGTAACATGCTGATAACGGGTCAACATGCTGGGATTGTCGGCGATGCAGGCGCCGTTCGCTTCTCCGATGTCGAGCTCAATCAGGGCTTCGGTCCGGGGGATCTTGACGCGCGAGATCAAAGCGATCACCGGCTTTACAGACGTGTCTTCCCATTTTGGCGACATGTGATCATTGCCCGGGACAGGCAAGCTCGACTGGGCGACACCGGTCAACGCGTGAGCAACTAATGTGCACACCCAAGGTGGGCAGACGACTGTGGACTGATGTCCAACACTCCTTGCGCAGCTTATTAATTAATGTCCAAAGTGTGTTAATTTTCAAGGTGCAGCCTACACTTGCGATTTAGCCTAACTTTTACATTAGTACTGATTGCGATGTGATATAACTTTGGCGAAGCCGGCCTGCCGGGTCAGCAGCACAAAGCCGCAGCCTCGGATGCCCTCACTCGTCCGCGCGTGCGCCTCAGATGCGTCTATAGACGGAGCCATGCGCAAACTGCCGGAGGCTGTGCGTCGAGCAACAAGAGCGAAATGGAACAGCAGGTGGAAGACTTTTTCAAGGACTGCGATAAGGCACCGCGATTGAATGAAATGGCCGATTTCTTTTCGGCGACCGCAGCAGGCCGATCAGGAGCCCCGATCAAAGTTCCGAGCGTGGATGCGCGCCTTTTCCAAGGGGATGTGTCGCTGCAAAGCTTCACCAGCGTGCATCGCCAGATCTGGGGCCGCTTCGACCCTCACTATCATGCCAGCATTCCTTATCGTCTCGAGGAGGAGGTTCGAGTTGGCGATGCCTTCTTGCGATATGCAGACGCTATCGCGGATGAGACCGTCCCGGCTCGGTTCTATCTGCTGGGGGCCGCCGAAGGCACACTCGCTCGAACGCTTGCCCAGCTGGGCAACGGCAAGATTCAAACCCTTTCATGCAGTCCCAATAAAGAAAACGAGGAAAGCTTCTTTCTCCACGGACGGCCCGCGCATGCAACATTCTTCCTCGGCCCATTTCATCACTTGACCCGGAGCAGAATGGTGGGAACGTCGGCGCTCAGGCACTTTGCCGACGGATTCGACATCATCTTGGAGGACACCACATTTCAAATGTATTCGCCCAATCGAAAGGCGCAGATTGGCTTTGTGAAACATCATTTGAAAGACGGCGGGATATTCTTCTTCTTCGAAAAATTTCGGCAAGACGACGATATCTCATACCTGAGCCGGGAGCTACAGAAAGACTACGGATATAAGGCACGCTTCTTCACTCAGGACGATATCAAAAATAAGACTGAATCCATTCTTAAGCAAATGAACTTCAATGAGACGACGCTATCTGAAATGTCAGAGTCGGTGGCCGCACACTTCAAATACGGATGCGTGACATGGAATTCCGGCAATTTCTACACACTTGCCGCTAGCAACAACGCGGACAATCTTCGGCGTGTAATTTCGGCGATGGCCCCGCCCTGCATTCCAAATGAATACGTCTATACGGAAACTCCGGCTTCGCTGCCGGGATTGGCCTTCGAACCCCCGCCGTTCCGCCGCCTGGCAGCGTCCGGCAGATGAGCGAAGCCGGCCAACGACCAACGCGTCCTAACATGCCATCATTTACGACCAGTACATTCTTGGCCAGTGGCTTGCCTCCAATATCCGTAGGTACTGGTATTTCATGTCCGCTACATGGCTCGCGCTTTCTTGAAAACAACAGCGTACAGACAGTCACCTCATTACTGTTGTCGGGAAGGATGACCCATTGTTCACCAGCGGCGCAGTCGGCTTTATTGCGGTTCCCGTCGATCGGCCAGTGCGCATCCAAACCCTTGCAACGGGGTTTGGATTTGTTGTGTATGGTTTGACTGCATTTGCCGGCGATACGCTGCTGCCCCGGCCGGGCTCCCGTATTTCGGAGTTGTCATGGTCGTGGTTTGGACAGTCGGTATTCTCGTCTGTCCACCAAGCAAAACGGTAGCCCAACAGCCACCGGATGACGTGTAATGAAATCGCCATCTCCAAAACCCGTCGCTGAAGCATTGGCTTGGCTTGTGCCACACATCTCGCGTTACTCGACGCTTCCGACACGTGCGTATGCGCATGTCGCTTATGACGCTAAACCCGCCGCCGCCGATCCTGTCCGTATGCATGCTCTAGAGCAGATGGAATTGCGACTTGCAGATTGTGCCTCTCGTCTGGGCTACGGGCATCCGCAGATTGAAAAACTCGGTACACAGCTTCGAAGCCGACCGGTCATTCAGACCGGCCCACATTGTTACCTGGCCTTTGAACCCGATGCGTTCTACACGCATATCTTTAGTGCCATGGGGCTGCGCTCCCATAAAGACAGCTGGTATGTGACTCATTCGAGTTCAACCGTTAAATTCCAAGAAAGCGACAAGAAAGGCCCCGGTTGGCTGCGGCTTGGAGGTCAGCACTTCAATCTCTTCGGGCTGTCAAACAGAAAAATGGGTCGACTCAGTGTTTGCGGACGTGATGCGCCGCAGCGGTTTGCTCTGACGAGCGCCAAACAGACGGGGATCGCGAGCCAATTGGCCGAGCGATTGAAAAGAGCCCTGCCCGATGACGAGTTTCTCTCGGCCGCCGATGCTATCAAGACAGCCAATCAGAGCCTCTGGCGCCGTTTCTTCGCATCGGATCTTCACTTGTTGCAGTTCGACGATTGGGACGTGGGCGACCTAGTCGCCCAGCATCTTCGCGACCCGTCGTCCTGGCTTTCGTCAACGCTGTTTGGACCAAGCTCTTTTGCGAAGAGGCTGCTCAATCATTTCGCATCGTTTGATTGCGGCCAATGGGCCGACTGGGCAAAGACGACAACCGACTTCTTTTGGCATTTTTCAGGGGGGCGCATATTTCCCCTGCGGCTGCGCGATGGCCTGTTTTTGAACGAAAGCGGGACCTTCTCTGTACAGTGCGCACCTGACGCGCTTCTCCAATCGTTGAACGAGCGTGAAATCATACCCAGTATGCTCCTGTCATTCTTTGTGACATCGATACTCCCTGGAGTGCGGGTGCTCGGCGGCAGTCGCCAGATCGTTTACTATCCGATTATGCGCTATGCCTTGCTGTCTACTCTCTCTGAGTTTCCGTCACCTGCAAATCGTAGCTTGTCCGTCTCGCTGGGGTCTGACCAAGAGCCGAGTCTGTGGGGGCATCGTACGATCTCGCCGGGTCGAATCGATCCGTTCAGTCTTATGACCCAGCTTGGCTGCGATTTTGGGCGGCTAATCGACTGCTATGGCGAGATACCTTTGAGCGAGGCATGGGGCAGCTTGCCAGCATTCGCCGGCGATCCCCTCTGGCAAACGTTGTGCAAACGGCTTGCAAAGGAAACAGCATTGGAGGATCGCCCCATTTGGCTCGCTGGCGCTCAGCAGCCAAAACAGGATGTAATTGGCCCCTCCCGTTGATCTGTGAGCGCGAAGCTGACGCCGTTCAGATTTGGTCATTTCACAGAACGCATGGACATCGCTGTCGGGCCTTCCATCGCCGATGCGCTTTGAAGACCTGTGCGAGCCATGCGTGCGGATTGGCGATTGCGGACGGCCGAATTATGCTGACAGAAATGGCCTTCGGCGTCAGGTGGTCAAGTGCTTGCAGAAAGCCAGCGATGTCGTTCGGCGCGCGATCGAGTTGTTAAGGCATCGAAGTTCGTGAGCCGCGCTTGTTCGCTGATGCACGTTCGCGCTTCGCGCTGCTGACTCCTACAGGCCGATATTGCGAATAGGTAGAACCGATCATAGACCCTTATGCCGCCAAGCTAGCTTGTTCCGCTCACAACAACCTCACGGTTGTTTCAATGAGGCTCTGCCAGGCTTTATCATCCGCCTCGAGGGGCTTGCCTTACATGAGTTGGAGATAACTCATTTAATAGACCGGTCGTCGCTCGGCCGTAAACAGAGATATGACGTTTGGACTGTTCGGTGAACGCACCTCCTGCCCAATCTCCCCAACGCTCCGCCAGCTTGAGCCCTACGCATTCGGCCATGGTATCGAGTTCCTGATGATAGACGTAACGAACGCGATTGGGCAATCGTTTGACCGACGTACCAGAAAACCAGAGGAGGGTTGAGACCAAGTTTTGGGTTAGGGGATCGTGCACATCAGCAGCGATGATCGTATTCTCATGATCCACAACGAGCGTGGAAATTTTCTGGCCGTTGACGAAACCATCCAAGGGCGGCACGCCTACATCTATCACCAAATTCCCTCCATCATCTAACGCCTCCACGGCAGATCGGAGGCAAGCTATTTGCGCTTCGCGCGTGACGGCCTGCGTGAATGTATTCCAAACGCAATACACCAAGTTGTAGCGTTGCTCCGATCTAAATCTTGAAATATCTGCCTTCCAAAACTTAATCAGATCAGTACGCTTGGCGAGAAGGTTCAACATGCTGTCCGAATTGTCGATACCTTCGACCTTGACGCCGCGCTCGCTCAACGGCACCGCCACGCGTCCGTCGCCAATGCCAAGTTCAAGAGCAGTCCCTCCGCTGGAAAATCGCTGAAGAAAGGCGACAGTCTCGCCAACCTCATCATTCTTACCTCGCAGCAATGTAAGTAGCTCATACATTGCCGACCAATTTTCGTCGTAGATGAATTCGTCAGCCATTTCTCCTCCTGTGAGATTGATTTAAGGATTTTAGCAATTACTTCGTATGCAATCGGCTCGGAAATAACGCCGCTCGTTCCGCAACAGGAAATGGTCGAAGGGTGTCGCTCTGGTCGGGCTCCGGACATCGAACGGCTCCGTTGCGGAGTGAACGCGGATTCAAAATGCAAGAGCCAAGCCAATTCAAAGAGTCGGTTTAGTTCACCATATTGGCTCTTAGTCTCCGCTTCTGTCTGTTTGCAACGACACAGCTTTGTCAGGGTTCCGACAAATGATCAGACGATTCTGGTCGCGAAAGGCGCCTCAGAGGGACACCGCGTGCGGGGAGTGGCAACTCTGGCCCGACCTTTACGTCATCACAAACGTTTTGGCCCATAACGAGGCGGTTCCTTTGAAGTCGCCGTGCCGAAGATACATCCATAGTCCCCGGCGTTCCGATTTGAGCCGTGAACACTTGCTCAAAAGCTTCGGTTGCACTTTGCGACTGTTCCCCATCGAGGTGCGGATCGCAGGTTGAATCCTGCTTCCGAGAGCCGGGGCAAGGACCCGCACCGCGTCCTAGTCTCCTGGCCCGTTCCTGGCCTGGACGAAATCGATCTGGAGCGGCCGTGCTGCCGCCGCCGTAGTGAATTCGGCCCGAATGTTCTTGCGGCCAGTTCCCTCTCACGAGGTCGTTTCGACGTATCCCGAATCCACCAGGAATCTCTCGGTTAGTGATGGACTCCCAGGAAGGGGGCGGCCTCCGTCATCGTCATGACGTTCGATAAGGACAGTACGGTCGGCCCCGGCGACTGGCAGGGACGCAATAACGGCATGGGAATGCATGACGAACTTTTCCTTCTGGAGTGGCGGTCTCTTGCCTCAGCATTTCGGTCGCCATGCCGACGCTGGTTTTTGTGGGGCTCGTCGAAGCGCCAGGCGCCACCTTGTGCTCACATGCGCGGCCGCAGGATACGCGAGAATTCGGCAGATTTAATCAAAGAGCACGGCAGCGCCAGGGACAGAACGGTGTCGGCACAGTAGGCGAAAGGGCGGTCTCGAGCTTTAGCTCCCCGCACGAAGCGGTCTGGAACCAAGCCTGATCTCCGGAGCCGCCGTCGCGCGTCCCGCCATGCGCAGGCGCGCGCAGTCCGCAAGGGCTTGAGCGGAGCGTCCCTTGCGGACGAGCACGGCTGCGCGAGGGACAGAGCGCGTCGGAGGCAGCGGGTTCAGGCGGCCTGATCCTTGGTGAGTCCAGAGCGTCTTCTTTGGTCGACCGCTCGGCCGAAACGCCGTTCCTGGGGTGGCAACCTGGCCCTACCATCGAGAAAGCAGGGAGCTAACGGGATAGGCCTTCCGGTTTAGGCACGCGTTGTCTGGTCGGCGGATAGATGAGTGTTCTGATGTCTGCTACGATCGAAACCAAAGAGTCGAGGGGGCGACAATGGTTGAAGTGTTCCGCGGAAGGGGCGGTAAACTCGAACACGAAGGGGCCGCGCTCGGTAGAATCCATGCGCAGGCAAATCACCGGAAGGCGTTGGGGTACTGGCTCGGGTTCTTGAAGGGCGTGATGGCCAGCGAGCGGGTCGAGAGCGCGGAGATGCCGCCACTCAGGGTCGAAGCTGAGCAGTTCCTGTCCCTTCTTCATGACGACGATGCTGCCGAGCTCATCCGCGATCTGGATGTGTGGGGTAACGCGCCCGAAGAGATCTACGCCATCCTTGAAACTATAGTCGGCATACGCTCGCGGGAGTTTATCGCCGCTGACGAGAAGGACGAAGTCAACGAGTTCTACGGGTTCTGTGCCGGTATCGCCTGCGACAACTCCATCACGCCCGCAGAGGTCGAAAGACTGCGAGTGTGGTCCTGCAGAGAGACAGCCGCGTGGCGTCTCTCGGAGAAACTGCCAGAAGGTCTATTTCTGACGGTCGCATAACCGCCGAGGAGGCAAAAGACATATGCGGGTGGATTGCCCATCTTGTCGGCGACAGCGCGACAGATACGGGGCTGCCTACCTTCGGCAATGTGGGTGTCATTGACGGCGCCTTGGAGGATGCAAGCCGGCTCGTAATTCCGAGTCGGATGTTCGTCCTCACGGGAAAATTCGCCATTGGCCCGCGAAAGGTAATCGCTGAGATGATTTGCGAACGCGGCGGTGATTGGAAGGAAACCGTCTGCGGCCAGACCGACTACCTCGTCGTCGCGGCCGAAGCGTCTCGGGACTGGAAGCACAGCCATGAAGGCACGAAGATCATAAGGGCAATGGAGCTTCGCGAAAAGGGAGGTCGGCCGGATCTGGTTCTTGAACCGATGCTGGCCAAAGCGTTGGGTTTCTGACCGCCTCCATCCGGCAAAGGAAAACCTATTATCTTGGAAGTGCGGCTTCAGAGCATGGTCGCGTTGGAAGCGCGGAGCCTGAATACCCGAGCCTTAGTGGATCCTGATACGGGTCTGGGCGCTCGCCACCTTTCTTGACAGTTTTTAAGGCGGGCAGCGGCCGCACCTGCACGAACAATATCTCCCACGGCATCGCGGCACGGTCGTGCTTCACTGGTTCACCCGAAGCAAAAGCGAGGCTCGATGTGCGCCGATGCTATGCTATTTCTCCGTCATGCCGAGATGACCCGTTCGCATCGCGGCCGCTCTCTCGCCTGCACTTGCCCAGATCGACCGCATAGTGACGGAGACAGACGCTCCTTTCACTCAGGTCGACCGAACGAGCTTCGATGACGTGATGACCACGGTCGCCGCGATCGCCGTCGACTGGGGGGTCCCGTCGATGCCATCACGACGGCGTTAATAGAACTTCGTTCTCCATTGAGATGAGGCTTCAAGGGCTAGATGAAATGTAGTCTTCGTGCTACATAACGCACCAATCTGTAGCGCGAAGGTGACATAATGCCCACTCCACACAACCCTCCTGCTGCGGTGCGGCGCGTGCTGCGCAAGCTTGGGGCTGACATTCATGATGCCCGTCGACGCCGACGGCTGCCGATGGCGGTGGTAGCCGAGCGCGCCTTCACTTCTCGCTCGACTCTGCAAAGGGTCGAAGCCGGGGACACCAACGTCAGCGTCGGCATCTATGCCGGCGTCCTGCAGGCGCTCGGCCTCCTCGAGGGCCTAGGCCAGGTCGCCGACATCAGCAACGACAGCGTCGGTCAGGCGCTCGCCAGTGCCGACCTGCCCAAGCATGTCCACCTCCAGCGGCCAACCGGATCGTCGCGCGATGGCTGACTTCGAGGTCCATATCGATTTGGACGGCCGCACACGCCCGATCGGACTGGCGAGGAGCAATCGCGTCCGGGGCACCGAGACCATGCTCTTCGAGTATGACGGAGCATGGCTTGAGGATTCGGACCGCTTCTCGCTAGAGCCAGCTCTTGCTCTGACCCGCGGAGCCTTCGCCCCCCCTGCAGGTCTTGCGACTTTCGGCTCCATCGGCGACTCAGCGCCGGATACCTGGGGCCGGCGCCTCATGCAGCGCGCCGAACGCCGCCTCGCCGACCAAGAAGGCCGCGCGGTTCGCACGCTTATAGAAAGCGACTACCTGCTCAGCGTCGCCGACGAGACGCGACTTGGCGCCCTCCGCTTCCGCTGGGTCGGCGAAGAGATTTTCCAAGCGCCGATCCGCACGGGCGTTCCCGCTTTAATCGAGCTTGGCCGTTTGCTCCAGATCACCGAACGGATCCTCCGAGACGAGGAAACGGATGAAGACCTGCAGCTCATCTTTGCCCCAGGCTCCTCCCTGGGCGGTGCCCGACCGAAGGCCTCGGTTATCGACCAACATGGTCACCTCTCCATAGCGAAATTCCCGAAGGAGACCGACGACTACAGTATGGAGACCTGGGAACAGATCGCGCTGCGGCTGGCCGGCCAGGCAGGTATTGCCACGCCTCGACACGAGCTGATCGAGGTCGCCGGCAAGCCAGTCATGTTGTCGCGGCGCTTCGATCGTGACGGTGCGAGCCGCATCCCGTTCCTGTCGGCGATGGCGATGATGGGCGCCAAGGACGGTGAGCGCGGCAGCTATCCGGAGATCGTCGATGCCCTTGCTCAACACGGCGCCCAGGGGAAGACGGACGCGCATGCCCTCTATCGGCGGGTCGTCTTCAATGTGCTGGTTTCCAATGTCGACGACCACCTCCGCAATCACGGTTTCCTATGGCTGGGAAAGGCGGGGTGGTCTCTCTCGCCGGCATACGACCTCAATCCCGTCCCGACAGATCTCAAGGCCCGGGTGCTGACGACGAACATCGATCTCGATGAGGGCACCTGTTCGCTCGATCTGCTTGAAGCCGCGTCGATATTTTTCGCGCTCACCCTGCCGCAGGCCCGCGCGATTATCAAAGAGGTCGCGACCGTGACAGCGACCTGGCGCGATACAGCCAAGGCGGTCGGCGCTCGATCGGCGGAAATCAGCCGAATGGCCAGCGCTTTCGAGCATGACGATCTCAAGCTGGCGCTGGCGCTATGACGAGGACCTTCCTCCACAATTTCGATCCGCCAGCATTCAGCCCTGTCACGGGCGCGACCGTCGACCTCGACGTCTCGGAGATCGAGGACGCCGGGATTCGCGAAGTGTTGCAGACGCCAGGGGCTGCATACGGCGCGTGGTCTATCCTGGACGCGCTGTTGACGCCAACCGGCGCGGGTACGCCCTTCATCTTCCGGGAACCGCTTGGGCAAGCCCGCGAGGTGAAGGTCGCGCTATCCGGCTTGTTCGGCCGCTTCGTTGCCCGCGCCTATCTGGAACGCTACTTCAACTTTCGTCTTCGCGCATCTCGGCAGCCGCATCATCGACCTCGATCGCCGCCGGCAGGTCAAAGTCACGCGCTTGTCCCGCGGCGATCTGCCCGACTGGATCGCCTGCGCATCCGACCTGTCCTCCTTGACCGTGGCCGAAGCGAAGGGTTGCCACGATAATGGCGGCCCGGCCAAAGCATTGAACCGCGCCTGGGCTCAGGCCGGACGGATAGATATCACCGCTGGAGGCCGCAAGATCACAGTGAAGCGCATTGCCGTCGCGACCCGCTGGGGGATGGCGGCGCGAAATCCGACGGACGCCCACCTCTCAGTCCGCGATCCGATCGATGAAGGCGAGCCGATCAAGCCGGAGGAGAAAGACGCGCTCTTCATCGGGCTTCTCCGCCTCCATATCGCCAATCTCATCAAGTCGCTTGGGCACGCTGAGCTAGCCAGTGCGCTTCGCGGCCTCACACACCAGCCGTTCGCGCGAAGACTGCAAGGGGATCTCCAACGCGCCCGAGCGCTGCTGGATGCCACGTTGGTGAGAGAGCTGGAAAAGGCCACGACCATGGGCGGACTGATCGGAGGGATCGTCACCCGTGCCGGACCCGTCGCTGACACCGACGTTGCGCCCGCCGATCAGGAGGCGCTCGCTCGCCTCAATCTCCGGCCGGTCTTCGTCGGCATCGAGCGCGATCTCATCCGTGCCGCTATCGACGCGGAGCTGCAAACCGTTCGCATGCGCCTGACGCAGATAGGGGGTCCCGATGATTTTTCTCGGCCTGACCGCGCTGGCGGCTGGATCATCCCGATCGGTGAGGAGCGACGCATCAGAGGAGGCAACTGATCCGGTGACCACCGAACATGAGCATCGTGGGGAAACGGCCGGCGACACCAGACACGGCACGATTAGGCAGAAAGATGGAACGCAGGAGACTGAACGCGGCCACGCCGCGCTGATGCCCACTATCACCACCGACAGGGGACGAAAATTCAGATCGTCTGCCGAAACGTATTCGGCCCCGTCCGGTACTGTCGTATATCGATACGCTGGGGAAGGCCGCGCCTTGAGGCCAAAATGGCGGCCGCCCGGGTTCAGGCTAGATACGAAGCCTCGGAGGCTGACATCAGTTATCCGAGGAGTTGTATCACCAGGCCCCGCTCTCGAAACGAACGACATGACATCCCGGGGGCAGTTCGGGTGCCTGACCCAGCCTCAGAGCAGCGAGATCCACCACAAGCGAGCTCAGCAGCGAGCGGGACGCTTGGCCGCCCGCGCAAGCACCTCGATGAAGTCTCCTGATTGGGCTTTCCAACGCCGGTATGCAGCGTTGCAACAGATCCTTCAAAGAAAATCGCGGACTTTTAGCACTCTAAACCGGTGAGAATATGTACGTTGAGCCTCGTTAAAGCCGCGGGTCGAGACCGTGGCGCCGTGCCCCGACCAAATACCTGCAGCTCGGAAAAGCAGGGGCCGGCAGGAGCATTTGCCTTGGTCGAGGAGATATATCGCAAACGATCTGACGATGCGGTCGAGCGTATTGACCTCGTCGGGACGGCAAGATCGCCTCTGAAAGAGTGGGAGACGCCAAATGGACGAAGTCAATACAACGAGCGCCGGACGATGATGACACTGGTCAGGCGCCTAAAGGCCGCGGCTCATCTTGATCGACTTCGAATCCTGGGACTTTGTGCGCATGCGGACCTAACCGTCTGCGAGCTAGCAGAAGTTCTGAGTCTGTCTCGCGAGCACGTGGTTGCACACGTCCGTCGGCTCGCCAGAGCCGGCTTTCTTCTCGGCAACGAACAGCGCCCCTGGCCTTCGTACCACCTCGAAGCAGGAGGCTCGGACGGCGGCTTGGTTCAATTATTGGTTGATCTCCTGCCTCACGGCGATGGCCATCACAGACAAGACCTACAGCGACTGGAGGCGATACAGAGCGCGCGGTCCAAGGTGACCGCCTGCTTGTCTTGAAACTTAGTCCCAATGGATCGCGAAGCAGATATGAGCAATTCGACTGGCGGCGGGATCGCGGAGCTTGGCACTTGCGAGTGGCCTCCCCTGGCTGTCGCAGATTCTCGCGTTCACGAGCTGCTTTTAAGACAGGAGCGCCAGGAGAGGACGACCCTCAAGCTTATCGCCTCCGAGAACTTCGCGTCCTCCGCGGTGCTGGAAGCGACCGGGTCTATTTTCACCAACAAGTATGCCGAGGGATATCCTGGCGCACGCTATTACGCCGGAAACGAGATCGTCGATGAGCTTGAGAACCTCGCCATGGATCGATTGAAGGCACTGTTCGGCTGTGAACACGCCAACGTGCAGCCCTATTCCGGCTCCCCGGCCAATCAGGCTGTCTGTCGAGCGCTGTTGTGTCCGGGAGACAAGATGATGGGCTTGACCCTCCCCGAGGGCGGGCATCTGACTCACGGTTGGGCCGTCAACTTCTCCGGCACTGACTATCAGAGAGTCCCGTACGGGCTGCACGAAAAGACACACCAGATTGACCATGACAGCTTGCGCGAGACGGCCAAGCGGGAACGACCGAAGCTCATTTGGGTCGGCGGAACTGCCTATCCGCGTATCTTTGACTACGAGGCAATGGCCGAAATTGCTTCGGAGGTGAACTCCTACCTGGTGGCCGACATCGCCCACATCAGCGGCCTCGTTGTCGCAGGAGTGCACCCCAATCCTGTAGGCCATTGCGATGTGGTCACCAGCACCTCTCACAAATCGATCCGCGGTCCCCGCGGTGGCTTCATATTGTCAAGGAATGAAGACCGCTATCAGGCACTCTATCATTCCAAGAGCAAACACAATCTGGCCAAACGCATAGACCGTGCCGTGTTCCCTCTCCTGCAGGGCGGACCTCACATGAATACGATTGCAGCGCTAGCTGTCGCTCTGCACGAAGCAGGGAATCCGTCCTTCCGTGTGTACGGTCAGCAGATCGTCAACAACGCCAGGGCTCTGGCCCAGGCGCTTCTGGAGCGAGGCTATGAACTCGTCACGGGGGGCACTGACAATCACATGCTGATCCTTGATCTACGGGAACGGCCGCTGTCCGGGAAAGCCTATGCCGAGCGCTTGTCGCAAGCAGGTATCATCACGAATTTCAACATGGTGCCGGGCGACCGGCGGCATCCCGCGCTCACCAGCGGCATTCGGTTAGGCACGCCAGCAGTGACGTCTGTGGGCATGCGCGAGGCGGAAATGCTGCAGATTGCCGCTTTCATCGACCTTGTTTGCCGCCAGCCCGATGATTCGGATGTCCATGCCCGCGTGCGCAGAGACGTTGCCGACTTCTGCGCTGCGTTCGACGTCCCTGGCATCTCCGACAGATAAGATGGCCGGATCGGCTGTCACATTTAATTCCAACGTTTGAAGCGAGGATATTCCATGACCAGACAATTCGTGTTCTCCTCCGAATCCGTCGGCGCGGGACATCCCGACAAGATGGCCGACAATATCTCAGATGGCGTCCTCGATGCGATCCTTCGCAAGGATCCTCTGGCTCGCGTTGCTTGTGAAGCGTTGGTGAAGTCAGGGATGGTCGTTCTGGCTGGCGAGATCACCAGCCACGCGCAGATCGACTACAGCCAAGTTGCCCGCGATATCATTTTGGACATTGGATATGACGACGATGCGATCGGCTTTGACGGCCGGCGTTGCGCGGTGATCTTGGCCCTGACCGAGCAGTCGCCTGACATCAGCCAGGGGGTAGACGAGGGACGAGGGCAGGATCTCGAGCAGGGAGCGGGAGATCAGGGCCTCATGTTCGGGTACGCATGCAACGAGACCGAAACATTGATGCCATTGCCAATCCAACTTGCTCACGATTTGACGAAAAAACAGGCAGAGGTGCGCCAAACCGGACGCCTTGGCTGGCTTCGCCCGGACGTTAAATCTCAGGTGTCCGTCCGCTATGAAGGTTTGCGACCGGTAGCGCTCGATACCATAGTCCTGTCGACGCAGCATGACGATAAGGTCTCACAGGCCGCCGTCCGCGAAGGCGTCATTGAGGAGATCATAAGGCCGGTCTTGCCCCATGACCTGGATACGACGGGAATAAGGTTCCTGGTCAATCCAACCGGCCGGTTCGTGGTCGGCGGGCCGCGAGGCGATTGCGGGCTTACCGGCCGCAAGATCATCGTCGATTCCTACGGCGGCATGGGGCGTCACGGCGGCGGTGCCTTTTCGGGCAAGGACCCGTCCAAGGTTGATCGGTCGGCCGCCTATGCCGCGCGGTACGTCGCAAAAAACGTCGTTGCCAGCGGACTTGCGGAGGTGTGCGAGGTTCAGCTTGCTTACGCGATCGGTGTGGCCGCACCGGTCTCAGTCCTCATCAATACATTCGGAACCGCAAAGATTGATGAAAAAAGGATCGAACGCGCCGTCCTTGAGCTTTTCGATCTCAGGCCGAAAGGCATCATCAAGGCGCTGGATCTCTTACGGCCGATTTACCGCAAGACCGCGACATACGGACACTTCGGCCGCGAAGAGCCGGAGTTCACCTGGGAAAAGACGGACAGAGCTGACGACCTGTCGCGTGAGGCAGGACCCGCAGCTGCTTGATGCGTCGGTATTGGATTCTTTCGGCAAAGGACGACCCATTCCACACTCGAAAGAAACACCCGGCCGGCGTGGCAAGAAGCCGGCTCGGGTTTTTGGCGGAGATTTTGATGCCGGATTATGACGTGCTTTGCATCGGCAATGCCATTGTCGACATCCTCGCCCAGTGCGACGAGGAATTCCTCGAGACCAACGGCATCATCAAGGGCGCGATGAACCTCATCGACACACAACGCGCCGAACTGCTCTACAGCCGCATGGGCCCGGCGATCGAGGCGTCCGGCGGCAGCGCCGGCAACACGGCGGCCGGCGTCGCCAGCTTCGGCGGCCGCGCCGCCTTCTTCGGCAAGGTCTCCAACGATGCGCTGGGCGAAATCTACGCCCACGACATCCATGCGCAGGGCGTCGCCTTCGACACCACGCCGCTCAAGGGAGAGCCGCCGACGGCGCGCTCGATGATCTTCGTCACGCCCGACGGCGAGCGCTCGATGAACACCTATCTCGGCGCCTGCGTCGAGCTTGGGCCGGAGGATGTCGAGGCCGACAAGGCGTCTGGCGCCAAGGTCACCTATTTCGAAGGCTATCTGTGGGACCCGCCGCGCGCCAAGGAAGCGATCCGCCAGACGGCGAAGCTGGCGCACGCAGCAGGCCGCGAAGTGTCGATGACGCTGTCGGATTCGTTCTGCGTCGACCGCTACCGCGACGAATTCCTCGAGCTGATGCGTTCGGGCACGGTCGACATCGTCTTTGCCAACAGCCACGAGATCAAATCGCTCTACCAGACATCCTCGTTCGACGAGGCGCTGGCGCAGATCCGCAAGGATTGCCGGATCGCCGCCGTGACCCGCTCGGAAAAAGGCTCCGTCATCGTGCACGGCGACGAAACCGTGGTGATCAAGGCGACCGCCATCAAGGAACTGGTCGACACGACCGGCGCCGGCGACCTCTACGCCGCCGGCTTCCTGCATGGCTACACGCAAGGCCGCGACCTCAAGACCTGCGGTGATCTTGGCTCACTGGCGGCCGGATTGGTGATCCAGCAGATCGGCCCCAGGCCCCGGCAGAATCTGCGCCGCGAGGCTGAGCAGGCGGGATTGTTGTAGGGGGCATATCGGCAAGGTGCTGCCCACCGAACTTGATGCAGGGCTGTTAAGATAAGCGCGTGTAATTCGAAATGTCGCGTGCCCGTCCGTGAAGGATGGCGGTTTTCTCCAAATTTCCGATTTTGACGGCGCAGAAACATTTACGCTCTTCGGGCTAATACTGTGGCCGATCATGGTGGCCGACAGGCCATTTGCCGAAGTCGCCAGCCAGGATCGTGCGGCTCGCAGATTTGCCGGAGCGGCCAGGCACGGCCTGCGCAAAACTGGAGAGGGCACAAGCGGCTCAGCCCTAGCGCGGCCTTGGACTTGGAAACCGTCGCAGATAAAGTTCACATAAACACAGCCTACCCACTAAGGTCACTGGGGCGAACTCCCCGGGAAGAGGGGCAGAGGCTGTTATCCGCGAGCCAGGAGACCTGCCACGGTGAACACGGGCGGGGTGTCTGGTGGCCGCTGCAGCTCGGCTTTGATGCCGGCCTGCTAGCGCCTTCCTTTTCCCGCCCCAACCATCGGGGTATGGAATGAATGTCTCTCAGCAAGTTCCCATAGCAACGCTTGGCGTGCCGCGTATCGGTCGCCGGCGAGAACTGAAATTCGCGCTCGAAAGCTACTGGTCCAGAAAATCTTCTGCTGCCAACCTTCTGGCGACGGCGAAGGCGCTCCGTGCCGCCAGTTGGAGCAGCGAGACCGCGGCGTGTCGAAAATCCCGTCGAACGATTTCTCACTCTATGACCACGTGCTCGACACGGCAGCAATGGTCGGCGCCGTGCCAGCTCGTTACGGCTGGACAGGCGGCGAGGTGCCGCTCGACATCTACTTCGCGATGGCGCGCGGGACGCAAGGCGATACTGCGGGTTGCGGACACGCCAGTCACGGGCATGCCGTTAAGGGGCAATGCTAACCGCGATGGAAATGACCAAATGGTTTGAAACAAACTATCACTACCTCGTGCCGGAGCTGGCGACGATCATACATTCGCCCTTTCGTCGACGAAACCCGTCGATCACTTCTGGAGGCAAAAGAGCTCGGCATCCATACACGCCCGGTCATCCTTGGACCCGTGACCTTCCTGAAGCTGGCGAAGTCTCCCGACCAGGGTTTCAATCCCATGGCGCTCCTGCCGCGGCTGCTGCCCGTCTACGAGCAACTCCCGCAGAAGCTGGAACTCGCTGGGGCCAACTGGGTGCAGATTGATGAGCCGGCGCTTGTGCTCGATCTTAACCCGAACGAACGAGCTGCCTTCCAAGTCACCTGCCAGCAGCGGTCAACAGACACTTCACCGAGGGGCACGTTTTCGGATGCCGCCTGTGCGTCCGCACTATGAGATATCGCGGTGAGATCGACCATCGAGAGCATCGTGTCGATTGATTGCCTGGCATGTTGCTGACATCGACAACATAGCCACGGCCCCGAGCCGCAAGCTGCGACCCTTTACTCATCCCATGAGTTGAAACTTCGCTGCATCTGGCGTGGCGCTTGCTCCGCTTCCGCTGAGGTTCGCTGGAACTGGATCTTCACGCGCCCCTCGCGGTGGAGTGTTGCTTCGACACCAAGGCAGCCTCGACATACCCATCGGTCCAGAAATCTCAGCTGTGCTCTCCGAACCCCACCTTTCCGTTGTGCGGCTACCAGAGGAGAGGCGCAAGTGGGATCAAAACCAAGGTGTAAGGAGCATCTGATGTCGAACATGATGAAAGCGCTGGTGAAGGCCAAGGCCGAACCAGGCATCTGGATGGAAGAGGTGCCGGTGCCGGAAATCGGCCCTAACGACGTGCTGATCAAGATCAAGAAGACGGCGATCTGCGGCACCGACGTGCACATCTACAATTGGGACCAGTGGGCGCAGAAGACGGTGCCGGTGCCGATGGTGACGGGCCATGAATTCGTCGGCACCGTTGCCGATTTCGGCGCAGCGGTCACCGAATACAAGGTCGGCCAGCGCGTGTCGGGCGAGGGCCACATCGTCTGCGGTCATTGCCGCAACTGTCGCGCCGGGCGAGGGCATCTGTGCCGCAACACGCTCGGCGTCGGCGTCAACCGTCCGGGCGCCTTCGGTGAGTATCTGGCTATCCCGCAGCACAATGTCGTGCCGATCCCCGATGATGTGCCGGACGAGATCGCCGCCATCTTCGATCCGTTGGGCAATGCCGTGCACACGGCACTCTCCTTCGATCTGGTCGGCGAGGACGTGCTGGTCACCGGCGCCGGGCCGATCGGCATCATGGGCGCGCTCGTCGCCCAATGCGTCGGCGCGCGAAAAGTGGTGATCACCGACATCAACCCGGTGCGGCTGGCGCTGGCAAAAAAACTCGGCGTGCAGCACGTCGTCGACGCGTCCAAGGAAAAGCTGCGCGACGTCATGCCGGTGCTCGGTATGACCGAAGGTTTCGATGTCGGCCTTGAAATGTCGGGTGCCGCGCCCGCCTTCCGCGATATGATCGACACCATGAACAATGGCGGCAAGATCGCCATTTTGGGCATTGCACCGACCGGTTTCGAGATCGACTGGAACAAGGTGATCTTCAAGATGCTGCATCTCAAGGGCATCTATGGCCGTGAGATGTTCGAGACCTGGTACAAGATGATCGCGCTGGTGCAGGGGCCGCTGGATGTTTCCGGGCTTATCACGCACCGCATCGGCATCGACGATTTCCAAGCCGGCTTCGATGCGATGAGGAGCGGTAGTTCGGGCAAGGTGGTGATGGACTGGTGAGGCGATTGGCCGGCCTAATGCTGACGGACAGCGCCCTGGCCTGCCGAAGATCTCCAAGGGCGGGAGCATGCAAAACCATGGCTTCATGCCATCAACGAGCGACGCTCAATCGCGCCGCGACGTATCACGGCCCAATCGGACGGCCGCGCCTGTGGCAATTCGCCAGATGGGTCAAGGAACGCTCACTGGCTCCGACGCGATCGCTTGTTTCGCGATGCCTAGGATCGAGGTCGAGGTGTAGTGGGCGTCTCAGTTGGCAAGAGGGGATATGTGATCTCCGGTCGCTTTCCGGTCACCGAATGAAGGTAGGCAACGATCCGATCGATTTCGATTTGCGCTAGCTCTTGGCCAAACTGGGTAGTGCCCATGATGGCGACCGCCTCGCTCAGGTCCCAGACCTTGCCCGAATGAAAGTATAGCGCGGTGATTGCTACGTTGCGCAGCGATGGCACGCGGAAAACATAGGATCCTCTGGCACATTGGTGACGGCAAATCGTCCCTTGTCGTTCTCCGGCAGGATGTCGGCGCCGGGCTTCTCTACGAGGCCGAATGGATATAGCCTTCCCCGCCAATATTGACACCGGAATGGCAGGAGGAGCAGCCCTTTTCCATAAAAGGGCCAGACCGTGTTTCGCTGGGATCAATGGCGGTGTCATCGCCATTGAGGTAGGCCTCGAATGGGTCCGGCGCGACCAGTGTCGCCTCGTAGGATGGCAAGGGCTTGAAGATGGCAGTGCCGTGTCCCTGAGGTCTGGCGGAGGGACTGCTCAGCAAAGCTGTGGCCGCCACAAGCGCAACAGCCACCGCGGGCAATAGAATTTTCATAGATTTCCTTACGAATCTCCACATGCGGCATGCGAACGCCCTGCGCGAGATCCGTTGATCAAGGGAATGGCGCCTGTCGACCAAGATGATCGAGCGGCGGAAACAGTGATTGATGTATCGCCCGACGGCCCCCGATATCAACAGTGGCGGGCGCGCAATCGCTATTTGTTCGCTGAGGGCTTGGTCGGTTCTGTTGCCTGTCGCCCCCACGCTGGCGCAACGCCGACCTGCTTCGTACGCGCAAGGTCTTCCAGGTGCACGGCTCATGGTGCTTACAATTTTTCTGCGTCGTCCTCTCGCAACTCAAACCGACAAGATCGCGACTGAACGGCGGATACCGGGCGCTTATGAACGGCGATTTCCGAGGAGATCAGCGTCGCGACAGCTTGTAACTGGCGCTATAGACCTCGATGTTGGACGAGCACCGAACAATCCTGTCGCGAGATTTGTTGCGTTCATCGGAAATCATCACTAGAAGGCCACGCTCCGTAGACCAATCCACTGGAGAGTTTCATGCCAGAAGAAGACTTCGAAAACGCCAACAACCTCATCGACCTTACCGCGGATGTTGTCTCAGCCTATGTTTCCAACAATCCCGTCCCGGTGGGGGAGCTGCCTGCCCTGATCGGCCAATTGCACGAAGCTTTGAAACGCACGGCGGCCGGTCGCGTCTCCGCACAAGAGCCGACGGCGTTTACGCCGGCCGTCCCGATCAGAAAATCGGTGACGCCGGACTACATTATCTCCCTTGAGGACGGCAAGAAATTCAAATCGCTAAAGCGCCATCTGTCGACCCATTACGGGCTGACACCCGATGAATATCGCGCCAAATGGGGTCTGCCGGCGGACTATCCCATGGTCGCGCCGAACTATGCGGCTGCGCGCTCTGCCCTGGCCAAGACGATGGGACTCGGCCGCAAACCGAAAGAGCCTGAAGTCTCGGCGCCCGAGAAGCGGTCTAGAAAGAAGGTACCAGCGTGACTTCCTCAATCCAGACCCGTTGAGGGGCTGGCAGCTCGGGCATGATGCGAGCGAAAACATAGAAAGGCGGGATCAAATCCCGCCTTTTCCTTGCAGGGCGTGATTACATGCGCGAAGCGGAATGGAATTGACATAGCGCAGGGACACAGGAGACCGCGGCGGTAAAAGGACCAACTTTTCAGCTTGGGACGGAAACTGTTGCAGACCTCTATCCTGAAAGAATATCGCGAGGCTCTCCTGCCTTGGTACACCATCTATCCGACTGTGCCGGAGTTCACCGCCACCGTCAGGCCCGAAAGCTATCAGGAATGGCTAAGAGGTCTGCCGGCTGACGATCCGGTGTCTCTCTATCTCCACATTCCGTTCTGCCGATCGATTTGCTGGTATTGCGGCTTCCCGACCACGATTGCCCGCAATCAGGGTCCGATCCTCGATTATCTGGCCGTTCTGCGTGACGAGATCCGTTTGGTCTGGGAGCAAGTGCAGCAGGGGCTCGTCGTGAACGACGTGCATTTCGGCGGTGGAACCCCGACCCTGATCGGAGCAGCGGAGTTCTTGGCCATGATCCAACTCCTGCGCCGCCGCTTCGCGTTCAGGGAGTCCGCGACAATCGCCGTCGAAATTGACCCGCGCACCTTCACGGCCGAGATTGCCGAAGCAATGGGAGCAGCCAATGTGAGCCGCGCGAGTCTCGGAGTGCAGAGCTTTGATCCGATTGTTCAAAAAGCGATAAACCGCGTCCAGAGCGAGGCGCAGACGGCCGCTGCCGTCGAAGAGCTGCGCCGGCATGGGGTAAGCGGCATCAACGTCGATCTCATTTTCGGTCTTCCGAATCAGACGGTAGAGTCCTGCGTCCAGACTGCGGCGGCAACTGTCGCCATGCGCCCCAACCGGCTTGCGGTGTTCGGCTACGCGCACATTCCATCGGTGATAAAGAATCAGCGCCTGATCGAGACGACTGCGCTGCCGGACAGCGTCGCCCGCGCCGAACAGGCTGCGGCCGTGGCCGAGACGCTGGTCGCCGCCGGCTACCAAGAGATCGGCCTCGACCATTTCGCCTTGCCGGACGACGAACTTACGCTGGCGCAGACCAGTGGTCGGCTACGGCGTAACTCGCTGGGTTACTCGGCCGACACCTGCAAAACCCTGATCGGTTTCGGCGCGTCGGCTATCGGGCGGGTCGGCGAGGGTTACGTCCAGAACGAGGTAACACGTGAGTCCTACAGTCGGCACATAGCAGCTGGCCGTTTGGCGACGTCAAAAGGCTACCGGCTCACAGACGATGACCGCGTGCGAGCCGTGATCATAGAGCGGCTGATGTGCGATTTGCAGGCCGATGTGCCGGCAATTTGTGCGGCCTGTGGATTCGATCCAACTCGCCTTCTCGATTCGGCTGCCGAACGCTTGGCGAAGCTGGCTGAGGATGGGATAGTGGACATTGAAAACGGTTTCATCCGGGTGCGGCAGGAGCATCGTTTCGTAGTTCGCGCTGTTGCTGCCGCATTCGATGCTTTTCTCGACCGGGTTGTCCCACAGCACAGCCAATCAGCGTGAGGTGCCAAAGCGACAAGCTCGTGCCGAACGGCAAGCTCCTAAAACCGCCGCAGGCCCCGGTCACGGCGCCCCCTGCGCGGATTGAAGTGTTTGACGGTCCCGAATGGACGAGCGTGTCGCCGATAACGCGACACAGTCATCGATGGTGACTTGTTTTGCGAGATGCCCGGCCGATCGACGTCTTGTGCTTATGAATACTACTTTCGCAGGCAAGAGCGAAAACGACAAGATCGTCGGCGCGATGATCTCGTGGACGCGCGGCACGGTCGTGTCTTCTCATCAGTGATGAGGATCAACAGTTTTGGAGTTATGGGCAGAAACTACCCTAGCCTTAGCTAATGGCAACGTGGGCAGGACCCGAGAATTCTAAAGCCATCAATATCCGCCAACGCAGCCAGCGCCGGGTGCGTCAAAACATGGCCAGCGACATCGATGACATATTGATGGGTGTCCAGCCGCTCGCATGTCGGACGCTCATAACTGAGATTTTGCTCTGAAACGCGGAGGTGAAGTGTCGTCCGGTCAAATCCTGTCGGCTCAGTGGCCCTGCCCCCGAGCACCCACCACCGCTTAACGTTATGCAGCCCTTCTTCAATTCCTGTTCGCAATATCTGCAGATTGTACAGCTTGGCACCAAGCGCAGGACCAAATGCCGCTATCGAGGGCGAGGCTTAGCGACTAAAGATGTCGCTCCCTTACGGCTCTCTCGCTCGACATTGGGCATGTTCTCGTCGAGCCACCCGGCCACCTCCTGCAAGGCTACGGCGTGGCCAAGCACCTTAGTGATCATCGAGAAACTCGCATCCTTGCTGGCCATCAGGCTATAGCTCAAGACCTTCGGGTACTCGGCGATGACCCTGGGAGACCTCAAGCGCAGGACTTGGTCGAGGTAGAGAGTGGTTCCGACCAGAGAGGTCGTAGCTGGAACGCATGCAACGTCGACGCAGCCATTCTCATATGCTTCGAACAATCCGTCGTTGAACGGAACGAGTTCAACTTGGTCGCCAAAGAGGTCCAGCGAGGCTTGATGGGTCCAGGTCCCCTCAGGGCCAATGTACCCTACCCGCTTGATCGTGGAGATGTCGACCGCTGGAGGTGGCTGAATTGCTGGTTCATTTCCTCGGCACGCTCGATCGATAATGCGTCAGAGCACGGGGCTCGTGAACGAAAATATAGCATTGATCCGCGTGAAGCGAGCGGACCCACAAGAAGCTCGCAGCTTGATCTCATTTGTCCAGATTCGTTCTGATGCGCGCGGTCGCCGTCGGCATCTGCTACGTGAGAATCTACAGCAGAAAAAATAAGAGGCCGGGACCCGCCCCTCTTCACTTGCAAACATCTTGTTTCAGTAGAACTTAGCAGCTTCCTGCAAACCGCAGCCCGGTCAGCGGGAGATCCGTGTTCTTGCCCGCTCCTATGGCGCGGTCAGTGGCACTTCTGCCCGGCTCTTGCCGGGCAGAGGCAGAAAAAGATCAGCCAGCTTTGCTGAGACTGCCTGCGGAGGACTTGCCGGTACGGCGGTCCTGTTCGACCTCGTAGTTGATCTTCTGGCCCTCATTAAGGGTCGAAAGGCCCGCTCGTTCGACAGCGGAAATGTGAACGAAAACGTCCTGACCTCCGTTGTCAGGCTGGATAAAACCGAATCCCTTGGTGCTGTTGAACCACTTCACCGTTCCAGTCGCCATAGTCGTATTCCTTTGTAACCATTCAATGTAGGCAGGCCATAGGCCAGGTCCGCTTCATATCTGAGATTTTAGGGGCAGCAAAAGCGAAAACAGCAAAAGCCCCGGTCAAATCGCAAATCGGCTCGCAAGCTCCATCATGACCGCCCCTCGCGGAAGCGTCTCCCGCGCTGGCGTTCCGAGTGGCAAATACATGTCCTGCAACGCTCCGGTAAATTCCAGACCGCGTCTATCGCTGTTTGGAGTCGTGTTAGGGGACCAGCGATCGGCCGATGTGAGCAGGCGTACGCGGACGACCAGCAACTACAGGCGCGCGCTAACGCCATGATATTCGACATCTCCGAAGGGTAGCTCACCTAGCCACCTTTTTAAGCGGTGAGGGCTTCCCATTCGGGCGGTGTAAGATGTCCGACAATGTCGGATACGTAACATAGCTGAGTCCGACAATCACATCGCCGAAACGGGGTTTTCTCATTTGGCACGGTTCGTGCGCGGTCATCGCGAACACGTCACGGGCCGAGGAGAGTCATCCAATGATCCCAAAAAAATACCGCCTCACGTTTCCCAGATTAGCTCAAAGATGACGCTCGTGTCAGGCCTCGAAACATGTTGATGGCTCATCTGGCTCGGGGCTACCCACCGCCCCACTATCTCCCACTAAAGGGACGAGCACGCAGCACCCTCAACATAAGGGACAACTCACTTTGCCTCAAAACTTGCCCATCGGCCGGTCACGACAAGAGACGCCGTCAGCAAACCTTCAGTCTGGCTCTTTTTGCGACCGCGCTGGCCTTCGTGAGCACCGCTCCGGTTCTGGCGGCTACCGATGACATCAAGGCGACGGCCAATCACGTCGCCGGCGAGTTTGACCGCGCGGTGGCCGAGATCGGTGGCTCGCACGACGCCTTCACCTCCTATGACTATAGTGCCTACTACCCTGGCGCGCGCCGGTCAGATCAGCCAGCCAAGAGGTAACCAAGATGGACGTGCAAGAAACCAAGACAGCATGCCGGGACGCCTTCGCCGAACTGGCGTCGCCAGCGTGCATCCACGACCCGTATCCGTTTATGCGATGGTTGCGCGAGCACGATCCGGTGCATCGCGCGGCCTCGGGCCTCTTTCTGTTGAGCCGCCACGCCGACATTTACTGGGCGCTCACGGCCACGGGCGATGCCTTTCGGGGACCGGCGCCTGGCGAACTGGCGCGCTATTTCCCGCGTGCGGCGACCAGCCTGTCGCTCAATCTAATGGCGTCCACGATAGCGATGAAGGACCCACCGACGCATACGCGTCTGCGCCGGCTGATCTCTCGCGATTTCACCATGCGCCAGATCGACAACCTGCGGCCGAGCATCGCGCGCATCGTCGCAGCGCGCCTGGACGGCATGGCGCCCGCGCTGGAGCGCGGGGAGGCGGTGGATCTGCATCGGGAATTCGCGCTGGCCTTGCCCATGCTGGTCTTCGCCGAACTGTTCGGCCTGCCCCAGGACGACATGTTCGGGCTCGCCGCCGGCATCGGCGCCATTGTGGAAGGCCTGAGCCCGCACGCCAGCGATCCCCAGCTCGCCGCGGCGGACGCAGGCAGCGCCAGGGTGCAGGCCTACTTCGGCGACCTCATACAGCGCAAGCGCACCGATCCCCGCCATGACATCGTGTCGATGCTGGTCGGCGCACACGACGACGATGCCGACACGCTATCGGATGCGGAGTTGATCAGCATGCTGTGGGGCATGCTGCTGGGCGGCTTCACCACCACTGCTGCGGCCATCGACCACGCGGTCCTGGCGATGCTGGCTTATCCCGAACAGCGGCACTGGCTGCAGGGAGACGCCGTGGAGGTGAAGGCATTCGTCGAAGAAGTCCTGCGCCGCGACGCGCCCGTCCTGTTCAGCGCCACTCCGCGTATCGCCCAGCGCGACATCGAACTGGGCGGCGTGGTGATCCCGAAGAACGCGGACGTTCGCGTTCTGATCGCGGCCGGCAATCGCGACCCGGACGGCTTCGCCGATCCCGACCGCTTCGATCCCGCGCGGTTCTACGGCACCAATCCTGGCATGTCGACCGACGGGAAGATCATGCTGAGCTTCGGCCACGGCATCCACTTCTGCCCCGGTGCACAACTGGCCCGGATGCAGTTGGCCGAGAGCCTGCCGCGGATCCAGGCGCGCTTCCCCACGCTGGCATTGGCCGAGCAGCCGACCCGGGAGCCCTCCGCGTTCCTTAGGACGTTCCTTGCGCTGCCGGTGCGGCTGAATGCGCAGGCGGGGGGCTGAGATGCGCGTCGTGGTCGACCAGGATCTGTGCGGAACCACCGGGCAGTGCGTGCTTACGCTGCCGGGCACCTTTCGCCAGCGCGAACCGGACGGCGTGGCTGAAGTGTGCGCGGCGACGGTGCCGCAGGCGTTGCTCGCCGCCGTGCGGCTCGCGGCCAGCCAGTGCCCGGTCGCCGCCATTCGGGTGATAAGCGACGCTGGCGATGACGAGCGCGCCAGCGCCGACGCTGCGCCTTCTCCGGCGGAACCCGAGCGGCATGCCGCGAAAGACCAACGCAATCCAGAAGGACACGATGGGACGGTTTGAAGGCAAGGTGGCCGTGGTGACCGGCGCCAGCGCCGGCATCGGCAAGGCATGCGCCCTCGCCATCGCGCCGAGGGCGGCAGAGTGGTGGTGGCCGACATTGATGGCTCGGCGACCATCGCCTGCACCGCGCAGATCACGGCCGAAGCGGGCCACGCGCTGGCCCTGGCCATGGACATCGCCGATGCGCAGGCGGTGGCAGCGCTGTTCCAGACGGCGGAGCGGCACTTCGGTGAGGTCGACTGCGGTGAACAACGCGAGCTATGCATCTGACCCCGCACGAGCGCGCGATGCTCGACCTGGACCTGGCGGTCTGGGATCAGACCATGGCGACCAATCTGCGCGGCATGCTGCTCTGCTGCGGCACGCCATCCGACGGCTGATTGCCCGCGGCGGTGGCGCGATCGTCAACATGTCGTCGTGCCAGGGCTCAGCGGTGACCCCGCCCAGACGTCCTACCCCGCATCGAAGGCGGCGATGAACACCCTGACGGCCTCGCTCGCCACCCAGTACGGTGATGAGCAGATCCGCTGCAACGCGGTTGCGCCGGGTCTGATCATGACCGAGCGTCTCCTCGCCAAGCTGGACGAGTGCATGCAACGGCATCTGCGCCGGCACCAGCTGCCGCGCGTCGGCCGCCCCGAGGACGTGGCCGCGCTGGTAGCGTTCCTGCTCTCCGACGATGCTGCGTTCATCACCGGCCAGGTCGTGTGCATCGACGGCGGCATGCTGGCGCATGTGCGGACGTACGCGAACGGTGGCAACAGCCGCGCCGCGCGGCCTGCCGGCGACACCGCCGAAGCGGCCGCGGCGCCGCGCTGCTGATGGAGCTGATGGACATGCTGCTCAACCCGCTGAACCGTCGCCACCGGCTGCGGCACGACATCCCGGTCGTGCCCGGCGCTTTCCCCTTGGTCGGGCATCTTCCCGCCATCATCTGCGACCTGCCGCGCCTGCTGCGGCGCGCGGAACGGACGCTGGGCAGCTACTTCTGGCTGGATTTCGGCCCTGCCGGACACCTGATGACCTGCATGGATCCGGACGCGTTCGCACTGCTTCGGCACAAGGACGTGTCCTCGGCGCTGATCGAAGGGATCGCGCCCGAATTGCTTGGTGGAACGATGGTCGCCCAGGACGGCGGCGCGCACCGGCAGGCGCGCGATGCGATCAAGCCGGCGTTCCTGCCCAAGGGGCTGACCCAGGCCGGCATCGGCGACCTGTTCGAGCCCGTCATCCGGGCGCGTGTGCAGGCGTGGCGCGACCGCGGCGACGTAGCCATCCTGCGTGAAACCGGCGACCTGATGCTAAAGCTCATCTTCAGCCTCATGGGAATCCCCGCGCAGGACCTGGCGGGATGGCATCGCAAGTACCGGCAACTGGTGCAGTTGATCGTCGCGCCCCCGATCGACCTGCCCGGACTGCCCTTGCGGCGCGGCCGCGCCGCCCGCGACTGGATCGACGCGCAGTTGCACCAGTTCGTCCGCGACGCGCGCGCGCATGCCGCGCGCACCGGGTTGATCAAGGACATGGTGAGCGCCTTCGATCGCAGCGACGATGCGCTCTCCGATGACGTCCTGGTCGCCAATATCCGCTTGCTGCTGCTTGGCGGTCACGAGACCACCGCCTCGACGATGGCCTGGATGGTGATCGAGCTGGCGCGGCAGCCTGTGCTGTGGGACACCCTGGTCGAAGAGGCGCAACGCGTGGGCGCGGTGCCGACCCGGCACGCGGATCTAGCGCAGTGTCCGGTCGCCGAGGCGCTGTTCCGCGAGACGCTGCGCCTGCATCCGGCGGTCACGCTCCTGCCGCGTCAAGCGCTGCAGGAATTGCAACTCGGCCAATGGCGCATTCCCGCGGGTACCCATCTGTGCATCCCGCTGCTGCATTTCTCGACCTCGGCGCTGCTGCACGAGGCGCCTGATCAGTTCCGCCTGGCGCGATGGCTGCAACGCACGGAGCCGATCCGGCCGGTGGACATGCTGCAGTTCGGTACCGGCCCACACGTCTGCATCGGCTACCACGTGGTATGGCTGGAACTAGTGCAGTTCTGCATCGCCTTGGCGCTGACCATGCACAAGGCCGGGGTGCGGCCGCGGTTGCTGAGCGACGTCGAAAAAGGCCGGCGCTATTACCCGACCGCAAATCCGTCCATGAAAATCCGCATCGGATTCTCATGAGCTGGCATCGCATGCCCCGTGTGGCGAGGCAGCGGCGAGCGACGCGCAGCATTGCTGCACTCGGCGCGCGCGCTCGGTGCGACGCCGGCAACAGCGCGGCGGTCGCCGCTCGCCGTGGCCGTCTCCTGTCAGGTACAAGGACATGAACAACATGCAGGCCGGTTCCAAGCCACATGACGACCGAACTGGCGTTTCCGCGATCGGGGGATTAGGCGCGCAGGCGCGCGGCGCATCCGGCAGGCTGCTGCCGGAGATCTGGATGCAGGACGGCGCAAAGGGGGTCGAACAGGCGCTGGCGCGTCTTCTGTGCGCCGAAGACGATGGCGAGACCGAGCTGATGGCGGCGATGCGCTACGCCACCTTGCATGGCGGGAAGCGCACCCGCGCCTTGCTCTGTCTGGCTGCCGGCGCACTGGCCGATACGCCGGCGCACGTGCTCGAGGACGTCGGCGCCGCCATCGAGATGATCCACGCCTGTACCCTGGTCCACGACGACCTGCCCGCGATGGACAACGACGTGCTTCGCCGCGGCCTTCCGACTGTGCACGTCAAGTTCGGCGAAGCCACTGCGATCCTGGTCGGTGATGCGCTGCAGGCGCACGCCTTCCTCACCCTGGCGAGCCTGGATGCGCCGGGCGACAACCGTATCGCGCTCGTGCGCGAATTGGCGCAGGCGGTGTCCGCCGAGGGTGCCGCAGGCGGGCAGGCCAAGGATCTGTCGCTGGTCGGAAAGCATGTCGAGCTGGACAGGATCGTGGCGATGCACCGGATGAAGAGCGGAGCGCTGGTGCGCGCGTCCGTTCGCATGGGCGCGCTATGCGCCATCACGGAGGATGCCGCGCACGCCGCGCTGTACAGTGCGCTCGATCGCTACAGCGCCTGTTTCGGCCTGGCGCTGCAGGTGGTTGACGACATTCTCGACGCGACAGCGGATGCCGCGGCGCTGGGCAAGACCCCCGGCAAGGACGCGGCGGCGCAGAAGCCGACCTGCGCGTCGATCATGGGGCTGCAAGCAGCGCGCCAGTTTGCGCTGGATCTGTTGCGCGACGCCGGGGAGGCCATCGCCCCGCTGGGGCCGCGTGCGGAACCGTTGGCGCAGATGCTGCAGCGGGCCACCGCGTATCTGTTAAAGCACGCGCCATGCGCATGAGGCGTCCCGTCCGCATGGAGTCGCCCCTGTGCCGCTGCGATCGGCCGGCGGTAGCGGTGGATGCTGCACTCTGTCCGAGATCCCGCGGCGCCGATCGCAGCGGTTGCCCAGCACGGCCGTGGCACGCGGCGCGCTGCGCTAGCCTATTGGGCGAACCGACGCCAGCCGCGCGTCGCCGCGCCGGAGCAGGGCGGCCATCCGGCGCTGCCCACGCGCCTGGCCGCGACGGGCCTGCGGCGACGTGCGCGGCGTCTGCCCGATCGTTCGTCAACCCTTCTGCAGAAGGAACATCCCGCGTGAACGCGCTGTCCGAACAGATCCTTTCCGAATTGCGCCACCTGCTGAGCGAGATGAGCGACGGCGGCAGCGTCGGTCCGTCCGTCTACGACACGGCGCGAGCGCTGCAGTTCCACGGCAACGTCACCGGTCGGCAGGACGCATACGCCTGGCTGATCGCGCAGCAACAGGCCGACGGCGGATGGGGAAGCGCGGACTTCCCGCTGTTTCGCCATGCGCCCACGTGGGCGGCGTTGCTGGCATTGCAGCGCGCTGAGCCTCTTCCCGACGCTGCCGACGCAGTCCAGGCTGCAACCCGGTTCCTCGAGCGCCAGCCGGATCCCTACGCGCATGCGGTGCCGGAAGACGCGCCGATCGGCGCGGAGCTGATCCTGCCGCAGTTGTGCGGCGAGGCCGCATCCTTGCTGGGCAGCGTGGCGTTTCCGCGCCACCCGGCGCTGTTGCCGTTGCGGCAAGCCTGCCTGGTCAAGCTGGGGGCGGGGGCGACGTTGCCGAGCGGCCATCCATTGCTGCACTCCTGGGAAGCCTGGGGGACGTCGCTGACCACCGCATGCCCAGATGAAGACGGCAGCATCGGCATCAGTCCGGCGGCCACCGCCGCGTGGCGTGCGCACGCCGTGGCACAAGGGAGCAGGCCGCAGGTCGGGTGCGCCGACGCGTATCTGCAGGCGGCATCGCGGGCGACGCGCAGCTGCATCGAAGGTGTCGTTCCCAGCGTCTGGCCGATCAATGTGTTTGAGCCATGCTGGTCGCTGTATACCCTGCATCTGGCCGGGCTGTTCGCGCATCCCGCGCTCGCCGAGGCGATGCGCGTGATCGTCGCGCAGCTCGACGCCCGCCTGGGCGTGCGCGGTCTGGGCCCGGCCTTGCACTTCGCGGCCGATGCGGACGACACCGCCGTTGCGTTGTGCGTCCTGCGCCTTGCAGGCCGCGACCCGGCGGTCGATGCGTTGCGCCATTTCGAAATCGGCGAGCTGTTCGTCACCTTTCCCGGAGAGCGCAATGCCTCAGTGTCGACCAACATACATGCCCTGCATGCGTTGCGACTATTGGAAAAGCCCGACGCCGGCACCGGCGCCTACGTCGAGGCCAATCGCAACCCACACGGTCTATGGGACAACGAAAAATGGCACGTTTCGTGGCTGTATCCCACCGCGCATGCGGTCGCTGCGCTGGCGCAAGGCAAGCCCCAGTGGCGCGACGAGCGCGCGCTAGCGGCGCTGCTGCAGGCGCAGCGTGACGACGGCGGCTGGGGCGCCGGTCGCGCGTGCACATTCGAGGAAACCGCCTATGCGCTGTTCGCGTTGCACGTGATGGACGGGAGCGAAGAACCGACAGAGCGCCGGCGCATCGCGCAGGCGGTGGGGCGTGCGCTGGAGTGGATGCTCGCCCGCTATGCGGCGCATGCATTACCGCAGACGCCGCTGTGGATCGGCAAGGAACTGTATTGCCCCATCCGGGTCGTGCGCGTGGCCGAACTCGCCGGGTTGTGGCTGGCGCTTCATTGGGGGCGGCGCGTCCTGGCCGAGGGAGCAGGAGCGCCTCCATGATCCAGACCGAACGCGCGCTGCAGCAGGTGCTGGAGTGGGGGCGTTCCCTGACCGGGTTCGCCGACGAGCATGCGATGGAAGCGGTCAGGGGCGGCCAGTACATCCTGCAGCGCATCCATCCGAGCCTGCGTGAGACCAGCGCCCGCACCGGCCGCGATCCGCAGGACGAAATGCTGATCCTGGCGTTCTATCGCGAACTGGCGCTGCTGTTCTGGCTCGACGATTGCAACGACCTTGGCCTGATCGCGCCGGAGCAGCTCGCCGCGGTGGAGCAGGCGCTGGGGCACGGCGTGCCGTGCGTGCTCCCCGGATTCGAGGGCTGCGTTGTGCTGCGTGCTTCGCTGGCCGCGCTCGCCTACGATCGTCGCGACTATGCTCAGCTTCTCGACGATACCCGGTGCTACTGCGCGGCGCTGCGCGCAGGACACGCTCAGGCGGCAGCGACGGAACGCTGGTCCTACGCCGAGTACCTGCACAACGGCATTGATTCGATCGCCTACGCGAACGTGTTCTCTTGCCTTTCGTTGCTGTGGGGGCTGGACATGGCGAGCTTGCGCGCGCGACCGGCGTTTCGCCAGGTCCTGCGGCTCATCTCCGCGATAGGGCGCCTGCAGAACGATCTGCATGGACGCGACAAGGATAGGTCGGCCGGCGAGGCTGACAACGCGGCGATCCTGTTGCTGGAGCGCTATCCGGCTATGGCTGTGATGGAGTTCCTCAAAGACGAGCTGGCCGGCCATACGCGCATGCTGCACCGGGTGATG
This sequence comes from Mesorhizobium opportunistum WSM2075, assembly GCF_000176035.2. NCBI lineage: Bacteria > Pseudomonadati > Pseudomonadota > Alphaproteobacteria > Hyphomicrobiales > Phyllobacteriaceae > Mesorhizobium > Mesorhizobium opportunistum. The sequence continues at coordinate 6,398,275 of NC_015675.1, forward strand.
GCGGAAGAACGCTTTCCCGCGCCGTGGGGACCGTTGATCGAGGCCATGGCGGCCATACGCGCGCAGTACTACCAGACCTCGACCAGCCGCTACCGCAGCGACGCTTCGAGGGGAGGCCAGCGTGCGCCTGCCTGAACGCGCGGGACGCGGCGCGTGCGCGCGCTGCCGTCGGTCCGATCCGACGCAATGCCGTCGCACGATGCGACGGATGGAGCGAGCATGACCGACACCGCCCTGAGCCGGCGCAAGGACGATCATCTGGACATCGTGCTGGATCGGCGAACGGCGCCGGCCAGGGTCGCCGCCGGCTGGGAGTCCATCCGTTTCGAACACTGCGCATTGCCCGAGTTGGACCTGACGCAGATCGACCTGCGCGCCTCGCTGCTGGGCAAGACCATGCGCGCGCCGCTGCTGATCAGCTCCATGACCGGCGGCATGCCACGCGCCGAGGCCATCAACCGGCATTTGAGCGAGGCAGCGCAATCCTTGGGGATCGCCATGTGCGTCGGTTCGCAGCGCGTGAGCCTGCAATCCCGCAGCTCCCAGGGGCTAACGCGCGCGCTGCGCCGCCTGGCCCCAGACATTCCCTTGCTGGCCAATATCGGCGCCGCGCAACTGCGCGAGGCCGACGGCCTGGACCTGGCGCGGCGGGCAGTTGATGCGCTGGAGGCCGATGGACTCATCGTCCATCTCAATCCGCTGCAGGAAGCGGTACAGCCGGACGGCGACAGCGACTGGCGCGGCGTCATGGCGCAGATCGCTCGCGCCGCGCGCTGCGTGGGCGTGCCGATCGTGGCCAAGGAAGTGGGGTCGGGCCTGTCCACCTCTGTGGCCTGTGTGCTCGTCGAGGCGGGCGTGGCGGTGATCGATGTCGCAGGCGCCGGCGGCACCTGTTGGGCCGCGGTGGAGGGCGAGCGCGCCCGCGATGCCGCCGACCGTGCAGTGGCGCTGGCCTTCGCCGATTGGGGGATTCCGACCCCGGCCGGCGTGCAGGCGGTACGTCGGGCGCTGCCAACGGTGAAGCTGATCGCGTCGGGCGGAATCCGCGACGGCGTCGACGTGGCCAAGGCCATTCGCCTGGGCGCGGACATCGCTGGGCAGGCGGCCGGCGTGCTGCGCGCGGCGACGGTGTCCACCGAGGCAGTTGTCGCGCATTTCGAGATCGTCATCCGCCAGTTGGCCGTCGCCTGCTTCTGCACCGGCTCGGCCGATCTGGCGGCATTACGTCAGGCGCGCTTGTTGCCCTCGGCGCATCTGCCCGCCGGTTGATGCGGGCGTCCGCACGTAGCGGCGGGGCGCCCAGAAGGCTGCTGAAATACCTACGCCAAAGTAGACCACTGATCCACCTTGGCGAGGCGGTTCGATGCGCCCGGAGCGATGTGTGATGGAGTAGCTGTTCACGATGAAGCGGTTGGAGGATTTCGTTCCAGCCGATCATCCACTGCGCCCAATCCGCTGATGGTCAATGAAGCGCGAATACGTGCACATCCAACTTAAGACACGGCGGAAGCAGCCGCGTCGCAGGAACGGGCCGGGTAATCTTCGCCGCCCTGCCCTGTCGGTTCATTCAGCGCGGTGGCGGCGCAAACTGCGATCGGCCCGAACGGAGATTGGCTCCGGCAAGAGCTTTTTCCGCTGAGAAGTGGCGAGCGACGCGGAAGCATGATTGCGAACGCGAACTCTCGGCGACGAAAATCCTGAAGCAGCGGGCGAGCATTCATTGCCCCTTTCTAGGCAGTTAGCAGCAGCAGCAGTCCTAAGGCCAACGCGATGGGACCCAAGAGAAGGCAGGCCGGAACAACGCTCCTTCCAATTGAATTGCGAATTTTGGACGTTTGCTTTGGCCGCATTCTGACGACGATTTCCTGTCAAGCGACGCACGCGTGGGCGGCGCATTCAGACATTGAATGGTGATGGCTCGAACGAAGTTCTCGGTTGTACTGACGCTTCCGAGCCCGCCGCCGATAAAAAAGCGCGATCTGAGCCGGCGAGATTGGCAAGCAGACACGGGCCCCCTCGCCCCCTTTGGATGCCGCCAGCCGGTGATGGCCACGAGTGCTGTCTAGGTTAGCAAGATCAGCTTCGATGCTCCCGACGGATTGTGGCTAGGTAGCCCGATTTACGCTTGGTCATGCACTCAGGACTTGAAGATCACGCATTCAGGATATGACAGTGCATCGTTGGCATCGCGGGCGCATGAATAAGGCGGGATTGGATGATGAGGGCCGCAGCGGGCATTGGCAGAACGCTCATGCTGATCATATTTCATCCACGAAGAATAACACCACTTGGCCAATCTCGAGGCTACAGTGGAACAATCCTAAGACAGGGCTTCCAGACATTGTAGGTGACGCATCGCTTTATCCTTAGCCTCCTGCGCCGGCACCACCCACACGCGCGAAGCTACGCGGTCGAAGTGCGTTTTGACGTTTTGCCCATCGACTCGACGCCATCTGACCCGCCGTCTTCGGTCTAATCAAACGGAGGTGCCTTTGCTCCGCTTCAGGCTTGGTCAGTACGGCTTGGCGCGGTTGCCATTCGGCGATCCCAACCTCTAAGTTCCCGGCGGCCGGTGCAGCGCCGACGGTGGTCGCATAAAGAGAAAGTGCCGTGATCAAGATGACGTTCATAACTTGCCTCTAATCGGTTGTTATAATCACCGCCCTTCTGACACGCGCACCTGACGGCAGCCTGAAAGCCGCCGGAACATTTGCGCTACGGCGTTCAGCCTATTGTCAGGTTCCGTCAATAGGGCACGAACCCTGCCCAATTATGGAGCTCGGCATGCGAATTTTGCTCATTGAAGACAGCGAGGACTTTGGCAGCGCTGTACGAGAACATATGATAGCTGATGGCCACGCGGTTGAATGGGCCAAGGACCTGTCCGAAGCGCGGTATCACGCAAGTGGGATTCCCTACGGGCTTGTTCTGCTCGATATTAACCTGCCAGACGGTAACGGCCTGGACTACTTGCGGGAGATGAGGAAGGGGCGTGATTCGACACCCGTCATCATCGTGACAGCTCGCCATACGGTCGAGGACCGCATCGAGGGGCTCAATGCTGGTGCCGCCGACTACTTGGTCAAGCCGTTCGATCCCCGCGAACTTTCCGCGCGCATTCATGCCGTGGCGCGTAGTCACGGGAACTTCCCGAAGCCATATTCTGTCGGGGCGCTGTCCATAAACGCGGCTGAGCGGCGCGTCGCCCTCGACGGGCAGCCGGTCAACCTGACTGCACGCGAATGGGCGATTCTCGACTGCGTTCTATCCCGACCCGGAGCGGTAGTTTTGAAGAGGAAGATCGAGGAAGAACTCCTTTCCTTAGGTTCGGAAAGTGAGAGCAATACCGTGGAGGTTTATGTTAGCCGGCTCCGCAAGAAGATCGGTAGGGACCGAATAGCGACACTGCGTGGCTTGGGGTACAGTTTCGTGGAAGAATCGCGGAACGGCCTCGGAGACCCCGTCGATCTTGTCCAAAAGGTTCGGTCAGTCGTTGATGACTTCTTGAAAAAGCCGTGGTTTGCCGGACGGCTAATCCTTGACGTCGACGGCTGTCCCGCCTGGGAGTGCAAAGCAGACCACGCCGTTAGAATTCCCGTCGTGCTTCGATACCTCATCGACAACGCACTCACACATGGACTGCCCGATATCCCGACGACAGTTTCCGTCCGAGCTGATGGAACCATCGCCATTGTAAACGCAGGACCGGTGGTGCCCCTCCCAGACCTTGACGAGATAACAGAGCGTTTTGTGCGTCTTGCGACTCGGGCAACTGTCCCAGGCCAGGGTCTACCCGTCGCTAATTATGTAATCAAGAAGGTCGGTGGCAGCCTTGAACTTGCCTCGCCTGCCACAGGTCGCGAGGATGGTTTTGAGGCGATTATTCGAATCCCTCGATGACCCTGGTTTGCTGCAGCGACCAGGTTGGGCGTAGGAAGCATTGTACGCTGCTGGGCAACGGGAATGTCAAACAGGGGCGGTAACCAACCCCGCGGTGGGCCGGCTCGCCAGAGGAAGTCAGCTTTGGCGGGGCACACCACATCCCAATCCACTGGCGTGAGACAAGCATGCCACGGCCCCCGCCCAAGCCCAAGGCGCTTCCGCCTGCACGCACCCTTCCGATTTCCCGTCGTGAGAGCCCGCGCTGTAGCGTTGTTCTGAGCGGTCTTTTTCATTCACATGGGACGTTGATCCGTCCGCTTCCCCCCAATGTTCGTCTCCAGTTCGACAACGCTTTTGTCTTGTCGTTTTCATGATCAATATAAGGTCAGGGCCGATCTTCAAGATCGATTGGATTACCTACCCTGCTCGACAGAACTGAGGCCACTCAGAATCGTCGTCGCGAAAATAGCTGGTAGCTTTCAGGCTCAGCTAGCTCTGCCAGAAGGGTTATTGTTGGGCCTTCCAGTCAGGAGATCTTATGAACTAGGAAACCATATCATTCCGTCCGGCGTGCCGATGGCCAAATGGCAGACGACACCGGAATCCAGCACGTTACCATACAGGAGAAAGATATACGATGATGTCCCCCTCACCCAAAGATGTCGCCGTCCAGGGCCTTCCGAAGCCGCCGACGAAATTTCCCTCTGCCTTGCTGCGCACCATACTTGCTGGCGCGCTAGCCCTGATGGCGACCGGTCCGGCTCCCGCAGGCCCCGACGACGACGACGACGACGGCGGTTGTGGCTATGCCGCCTCCCTTGTGAATGTTGGCGCTCGGAAGACGATCTGAGCCCCTGCGACCAAGTAGATCTATAGCGGTTGCTGCGGGTCCTGATTTGACCCGCAGCAGCATATCAGCTGGAAGGCGAAGCTCACAAAAAGGGGGGCGTTTCTGCGCTTTTTCGACGCATTTCCCTCATGCTGCCGGCGTCCATCCGGCATGACGGGGAAGATATCATGTTAAGCGGCACGCGCTTCCCATTCGGCGATGTCCGACGTCCGACAATGTCGGATAGGCAACATAGCAGACTGCGGATAATCACATTGCCGAGACGAGTTTCTCGTTGGCACGGTATGTGCCCGGTCCGCAAACGCCTCACAAACTAACGAGAAGTCATCCGACCATCATCCACCAAAGAATGCCCCTCACCTTGATTCACTCAAAGATGACGCTCGAGTCAGGCCCCGCAACATGATGATGGCTCATCTGGCTCGGGCTGCCCACCGTCCCACTCTCTCCCACTACTAAGTGGGACGAGCACGCAGCACCCTCAACTAGGAGATAAACTCACTTTGCCTCGAACTTTGCCCATCGCCCGATCACCACAAGCTAAGCCATCGCTGAACCTTCGGTCCGGTTGGCTAGATCGTGCAGCCGGCAGTACTGTCGCCAAAGCGCGGCGCGCCCCGTCAGCATTGCGTCCCATCAGCTCGGCCGACAGAGTAAAGCACGGCCTGGCGCAGCGCCTGCTCGAAAAGCGCCGCGTCCGACGAGTGGCGGATGGCGTTCTGCCGCCGAGTCGTCAACGACAGCCAGCTGCGGCCGGCGCACAGCTTTGCCGCTCGGCCAAGCGCCCGCCCAGATTACGGGCGGCAGTCTTGAAGGTTGAACAGCCGTCTGTTCCTGTCTTCGCGCTGGCACGGCAAGGATTGTCCAAATTGTGGGCGTCGTGCGCTTGCCGAGCGTGTCCGAAATCCAGCGCCGGATCAGGCGTGAACACTGTTGCGTAGTTCGTCAGCCAGAGCGCGGAGAGCGTCGGCGCTCCCTTCCAGCGCCGTAAAAGCGTAGGGATTGAGGAACTGTCGGCCCCAGAACAGATTGCGATCTGTGCGCGATAGCGCAGCTTCCTCGCTGACACTCGGCCAATTCTCCGCAATGCATCGGAGCTGGCCTTCAACAATCGCAAGAGCTTCCGGCGCGCTGAGCAGGAAGTGATGCGCGGCCTCAAGGCATGACGCGATCCGGCTCATGCGGTTATTGCCGCTGATGAGCATGGCCTGGCTGGCCTCCTGGCCGCTGCGGGCCTGCGGACAAATATCATAGGCAGGCGTGAGGGTGAGCTTAGCCCCGTCCCAGAACGCCGCATGGTTGCGGGCATGATCGTCGGTGTTGCCGCAAAGTATATTGAATACAATGCGGCTGAACAACTCGCGGAGAGTTTCCGACGGCGCAGTGAATCGGTGGCGAATGATCTCCGCCAGATCCTGGTAGCTAGCGTAACGCGCCATCATCTCATCGAGCGCGAGCATCGTCAGCGCTGAGACCATGGATTTGCGTTGCCAGCCGCCCGTGACCCTGATCCGGTCGAATCGCTCGACGAGCAACACGTCCTTGCCTGCGGCGCGGACGAGCGAGACGGATGCCGCTCTGATGCCGCACAAGGCGGCAAGCCGCATGGCTATGAATTCTCCTTTGACGACGCTGTAAAGGTCGGCAGACGAGGAAAATTTCGCGACATGCTTGACGGTGTGGTCCTCGATCAGCGCCTTGGGTCTTGCCCCGCCGATCGAGCTGCCGTGATGCAGCGCCTGATCTAATTCGGGGGTGAGCGGAATACCTGTCTCTACCCGCTCCGCCGATTGGACAAGCTCTTCGAGAGTGGCATTGGCCGGTGCGCGCGGCTCGTAATTTGTGGGCGAAAACTGAAAATCGAGCGCGCCGATGCGGTCCGAGCCTGATTCCAGCAGGAACGTCAGTTCTGAAATATCGAGCTGCGCGATTTCATCGCCTTTCACACCGAATTTGCGATTGAGGATAACCCGTCGTCCCCAGGCATCGGGGGCAGCATCGCGGATGCATCCCGGCATGGTTAGGCCAGGAAGCAAAGGCAATTCGCCTGTCTTCAGGGGCAGTTCCGGGAGATAAAGCGCGACCGCCCTGCCGAGTTCACGAAAGCTCCTGCCATAGTTGAAGCTGACGAGTCCGTCATGGGTATATAGCCGCCCGGCGACAACCGGCGCGGTCTCGCCCGGCAGCCAGACCCAGACATAGGCTTCGTCGTACTTGGGGACCTTAGAACTCATCGACGACCTGCTTGCCGGCCTTGTAGACGTGCTTCGGCAGCAGCGCGATGCGATCGTCCATGCGGCCTGTGAGGGCTGTGATGGCCTTGCCATCCGCATCGAACAGCTTCACACCGACAATGGCAGCAGCCTCGAACATCAGTCCGATTTCGACTTTGGGATCGCCCTTCTCGATGCGCTGCAAGGTGCTGCGTGAAACACCGATTCTCTCGGCTAACTCCTGTCCGGTTAACCGGTGCTGCATCCGGCCCAGCCGGATGGTCTTACCGAAAAGGCCAAGCGCCTCGATCGCGTAGCGCGAATAAGTCCGTTTTTGCGTTGCCGTCATTAGGCCACCGTGATCCATGCATGAGCCATATCTCAGGCTTTCGGCCTTTATATAGGTCATCTTCGCAGAGCGAGGCAAGCATCCGTCTCCTATATGATCCAAACCCCTGAGTCGCCCTTTATAAGCAGCAAGAGTTCGCAGCAGGAGCCAATGAACCCCGATTACTTGGGCGGTCTCACTTATTTGCCTTTTCTCGCCGAGCACCCGCTCCAAGTTCTCATACACCCCAGGCTGCCGTTCATCTGGCATGCGTTCCAGAGTGCGCAGCTTCCAGCGAACGGCGGGCAGCTTGTCCGCCCCTTCAATGCCGAGCAGATCCCATTGCGGGGCGGGCTTCGAAGGAGAGCAGGAATTTTCGCTGATCGTCGGTCAATGCCTGGTTGAGCCGGTGATCAGCCGCTTGCGAACGTCGAGCAATTGATCGAGGCTCACCTCGATCTGCGACATGCGCAGAATTTCTCTCGGCGGTCGAAGAAGGCATCGCCTTGATGCCACACAATCTCGGTTTCCGCCGGTCTCGTGTGAATCTGTTGGCTTCACAAAATGAAGAGGACATGCAGGCCGGCTTGCCCGTCATGCGGCAATTCGTTCGCTGGGATCAACAGAAACTCCGAGAATTGGATGGTTGCGGCCTTGACCATTCGCACTTTCCGTCTTCTGAGCGCTTGGCGATGGGAAAACAGCTGTCCGACCACATCCTGGCATTGAATCCCCCGATAGCGACCAATGCAAGCTCGTGCCTTACCCGTTGGCAGCTCTGTACTATCACGAGAGCGGCAACAAAGACTCGGGCGATCGAGTTGATCGACCTGACACTGAAGTCGCAGGGCGGTCCGTAGCTTATCCGCGACGAAGATGAACAGCATTTGCTGCAGTTCCTGGCCTACTTCAAGGGTGAGAAGGTTTGTTACGGCGCTGTGTGTGCGGCTCCAAACAATGGCCGATTCGACAGCTGGTATACCGTTTCCGGCTGACCATCAGGTTTATGTTAGGGACAGAATTGGCCGGGCGGACAGCTCTTGATGCGAACGGCGCAAAGCCGCCCGGTCTGCGAGATCGCCTTGGCTGCTCTTTTGGACTTAGGTCCGAAGGACGGCGGTCTGCTACGACGCCACCGCCTTTGGTTAAGCGGGGCATGAGCTGAGCTACGCGTTTGCCCGCTTCGAACCGGCTTCGCGCACCGGTGCCAGATGGCCCCCGGAACCTTAAAATCGACCGGCGACAACACCTTCACGCCGGCCGGATCATGCCTGGCGGACCGCCCGGATAATCCTGAGATCCTGGCCGACGTCGGCGCCGCTTGGGTAGCTGCGATTGAAATCGTTTGGGCGCAGATGCAACGTGGGTCCTTATTCCACGCATCGTTTTACGTGCTCAGCTCAAAACGTCAGCTTGAAGCCGGCCGACAGGGTGAAGGCATAGGAGTCCATGCCAGCGCTGTTGCTACCCTTGATGCTTAGCTCTCCGCCGGTCGCGATGCTGTAGTCCGGGTTCTAGCCTTTCTTGGGAAAATATTGTCCAGATTGCCGGCCAGGAAGACGCTGGCGCGGCCGGTTATCTGATAGTCGATCTTGGCTGGCCGAGATGAACGGCACCGTGGAGAAGTCGTCGTCAAATCGCAGCCCGGGCCAATCGCCCCCCATTGATGGTCAACATCGCTTGCGTCGATGGTCAGGCCGCCGCGGAGCAGACCCGAGGGCGTCAAGTGCTGAGCGTCGTGGTTGCTTCCGCGCCAAGGAACACGCCGAAATAGCGCTGTTCGTAATCGATGCTGGCTTCGCCGTCCGGGAACTTGCCGCGTTTCTCGCGGAAGCCGAAGCCGTTCCCACTATATATGTACGATCCCCTTAGGCATATATGTACGATCCCGTTAGTCGCTCCGCTTCATGTTCGTGTAATTGACGCCGCCATGAAGGTTGAGAACCGTGGCACGCTGATCACGAAACCTCGGCCGCCTGCGCCGTCCAAATTGATGTAGCGGTCAAGGTGGGTGTCGGAGTGGATTGACTGATCCGACCAATCCCGTTCGGCAGAGCTCGGCGCTTCCTTGAGCCAATCATAGCAGCGATTCATGGGGCCGCCTCCTCGGGATAGCCGTTGGTGATCTCTCGTTGAACGACGGCGGCTCTCAGCGACCGTTCGAAGACGTTGTTTGTCGCGGCGACCATTCCTGGGCATTGGTGCAAAGACGTTGAACTCCGATGCGATGTTCAGGACGGCTTAGTCATTGCCCTTTGCCCGGTGCGTTGCATAGCGCCGCGCGGGCCGCCCACTACCGCGTTGCCGGGCCATATTGAGATTTGGCCCGGCGCGAGAGGCGGCACTCGTGGCCAGAGAGGTTGCACCGGCGGCCAGCCCTGTCAAAATGCCGAAGTTGGTGATCCGGTAGGACGCCTATCCTTTTTCCGCTCGTTGGCGAGGTAGCGGTCCAAATAGTGAATGTTAGCCGCACCTGAAACCACTCGTTTGCCGACAACGACCGCCGGCCCGCCGTGGATGGACAGCTTCTTTGCGAGCGCGGAATGGTGCTTGACGGTGTTTACGATTCCGGGGTCCTTCATGTCCCGCTTGAGCCGCTCAACGTCGAGACCCTCGTCTCGTGCGATATCCAAAATGTCGGATCCGCTGAGCCGGAGGCCAGTAGCCATTAGGCCGTGATGGAACGCCTCAAATTTTCCCTGTTTGCTGGCGGCGAGCACCGCCCGTGCGGCAAATTTGGAACCCGGTCTCGTGCTCGAATAAGGTATGTAGTAAACCTTCAGCTCGGGATCACGCTTGAGGGCTTGCTGGATCGTACGGTCTACCGCGCGGCGCTGCGGGTCGTTGCAGTCCAAAAATACGGCGATATGGTGGTCGCCATTCGGGTTGCCTGCAGTTGGCGCAGCGGGGTCGTTGAAGAGTGCGTCGTGCCGGTCTGAAATGACCTTCTCCCTATCCTTGCGGAGCTGGCTATTGTATTCGTGCTGGAGCACGTAGTGTGTGACAGTTGGACCATATTTCGCCAGCACGGAAAGCAGCAGCAGTAGGGCTGAAAGGGCGATCCGGCCGGCTTTTAGATTAATCATGGGGAGTTCCAATTAACGGTGAATGGCAGGGCAGTAACAGCCGGCTTGTGACACCCGGACCTGACAGCAGCCTGACAACCTCAGGGCATTTGCGTCACGCGGCGTTGAGCGTAGCGTCACGTTCAGAAAGACTCCGCCCTCGAACTGTCGCCCGGCCCCCCTGATGCCACTACGCTCGTCGAAGACGGCAAGGATCTTGGCCGCGGCTGTACGCGAACTTACGATGGTGGCCACGCGGTCGATTGGGCCAAGGTCCTGTCCGAAGCGCGGTTTCGCGAGCCCAGCGCTGGCCACGCGGTCGGCGATCCTTCTGTCGTGAATTTTACTCATGCTGCCGGCGAGCGCCGCCATGCCCCGGTGACGCCGACGATATCACCTTAAGCGGCAAGCGCTTCCCGTAAACTGGCGTTCGATGTCGGACAATGTCGGATCGGCAGCATAGCAGAATCCGATTACTCACGTTGCCGAGACGAGTTTCTTGCTTGGCACGGCATGTGCGCGATCCCGCAAACGCCTCACAGACTAAAGAGAAGTCATCCGGTGATCACCCACCAAAGAATGCCCTCACATTGATTCACTCAAGATGACGCTCGCGTCAGGCCTCGCAAAATACTGATGGCTCAGCTGGCCCTGCGCTGCCCACGCATCCATTTTGTCCCGCAAGGGCGTCGAGGACGCAGCATCGGCAAAATGAGGGGCAACTCCTTCGCCTCGAACTTTGCACATCGCCCGGTAACTACAAGCTAGGCGGTCGATGAACCTTCGGTCTGGCGCTCCGGTTGTGGCGGCCAGCGATGACATCAAGGCGACGAATTTTCTGCTCGACAAAGGCGTGGTCCTAGTCCCCGATCACCGCGCGCCAACTATCACCCATATGGTGCGGTACAAGATCGGCAGCGCCGACGAGCCCGCCCGGGAAATTCGGCGATCGGGCATTTCCTTGAGCATCTGATTGGCGGTATCAATCATGCCGCCGGCGAGTTGGACCGCCCGGCGGTCGATATCGGCGGCTCGCAGCACGCTTCCAGCTCTCACGCCTGTACCGCCGCGCGGTGTTGCAGCTCGGCGCGCCACATGGCGATGGCGACGGGCCGTGCGCAATGTAATGACATTCGACCGGTTCTGACCCGCTCGGGAGAGCATGGCATTCAAGATGAACTCGCTGGCATTGTCGCTGGCGATGACCCGGCCCAATTCCCGGGCAGTCAACTGCCCTCGACCGTGCCGATTAGCGCGCCTTTGCCATGCCGGCGCATTAGCGTGGCCGACCTTACTTCGGCGTGACGCGAGCAATTTCTGCACCAGACGCGCAAGGTATGCCACTCCCTCAAACCGCTCAGCGGCACCTCTAGTCTATAGTCTAGGCCGGCATGTATGCTGCTCCCATCGCGACGGCGTGCGGCAACTCTTCTGGATCTTGACCCTGTCGGCGAGATTATCCGACCGAGGCCAAAAACCTCGCGGCTGTACGCGAACTTAGGATGGTGGCGACGCGGTCGATTGGCCAAGGTCCTGTCCGAAGCGCGGTGTTGCAGGCCCAGCGCTAGCCACGCGGTCGGCGATCCTTCTGTCGTGAATATTACTCATGCTGCCGGCGAGCGCCGCCATGCCCCGGTGGCGCCGACGATACCTTAAGCGGCAAGCGCTTCCCTTAACTGGCGTTCGATGTCGGACAATGTCGGATCGGCAACATAGCAGAGTCCGATTACTCACGTTGCCGAGACGAGTTTCTTGTTTGGCACGGCATGTGCGATCCCGCAAACGCCTCACAGACTAAAGAGAAAGTCATCCGATGATCACCCACCAAAGAATGCGCTCACATTGATTCACTCAAGATGACGCTCGCGTCAGGCCTCGCAAAATACTGATGGCTCAGCTGGCCCTGCGCTGCCCACGCATCCATTTTGTCCCGCAAGGGCGTCGAGGACGCAGCATCGGCGAAATGTGGGGCAACTCACTTCGCCTCGAACTTTGCCCATCGCCCGGTAACGTGGACCTTCGGTCTGGCTGGGTGCACAAGGCCACATTTTGCGACGGCGCTGACCTTCGCGACCACCGCTTCGGTTCTGGCGGTCACCAATGACAGAGCCGGTCGATCGCAGCCCGGACCCAGCTCTCCGGAATGAGCGTCAACGAGCGCGACTCTGCGGCAGGCAAAATGTCAGGTTCACTACAAACTATATCTGAGCACCGTCGAAGCAAACGGCGCTTATTGGGCGCCGAGGTGTTGGCACGGCCTTTGCAAATTGGAGGTGGCAACATCGAGCGAGGTGTTTCCCCTTGTTGCCGGACAGCGAAGTCAAAGCTTCGGAAGGTTTCAGCGGGAAGGAACTCAAAGGATAATTGCGTTCTCTCTGCCGGAAAGGATGAAGAGAACGAGCACGGAAGCATACGCGGTTGGTTACGTTGGCGTAATTTACTGCATAATTTTTCTTGTCTTTTGGTTACCCATCTCTCGATGAGCATAAGCAGAAGAGAAAACAATGAGTGCTGAAGGTAAAAAGAAACGCGGTGTATCTGGCCTCTCAAATGCGCGGAATATTGCATTCCGCTATGGTGGTAGGCCTTCAAACTACAGCTTGGCGATAGGGCACACGTCTCATCCGCGTCTGGGCGGTTCGCTGTTCCTCAACGCTATGATCCTGGGGCAAATGCTGCCAGGATTTAACCCAAGTGAACGTATGTTGAAGGCTGCCGACGCTTGTATTGAGGTATGCCCCGCTCTTGGTGCGCCTTTCCATTGAAAGAAGCCGAGAAACCGCAAATGACTTGGCAGATGGTATGAACCCAATTGTAGGCGGGCTGTGCCGCCTTCGTCTGCGGCATCGTCTTGTACTCCCAGGAATGGAACAGTGATTGGCGTCCATAACAACAACATCGGACCGTCCGGCGTCGAGATAGCCTGCCTGGCGCCTGGCAATCGCCGTATCGACGTCGGCGGTGAAATAGCTCTCCTCGCCAAAGAGATCGAGGAGGATCTGGCGGGGATAGATCGCAAACAGCGCGAACTTCGGTGGCATCAACTGTCCCGATCAGCCATGCCTCCATTCGGCCCGCGGCGCGGCGCGTAGGTTGTTGAACAGCGACAGCCATTCCTTCTACCCGTCCTTGGTCGCTAGCGTCAAATAGCGCGCTCTCTCGGCCCCGATCTCGCGGCGGTAGGTATTGCCGATTGCGCCACGGCGGCGCCTGCCTTGGACAACTGGGCGAACCCGTTGCGCGACTTCACCCGATGTTCTCGATTAGCGAGGGTGAGAGAGCGGCCACATCGTCGCCGGTTCATGATGGCGCGCAGGTCTTCCCGGCTTGCGCTCATCGGCGATTTGTCTTTGCGGCGTAGTGGCGCGACGATGTCGAAAGGGTCTGGACTGCCGTTTTTCGGACCAATAGCGGCTGGAGGATGCTGCGCCGGCGGATGGACGGCACGTCATCGGATATGTCCGGCGCCCGCTTGCCGTCTCGCACGTCGAAAGGTGACAAGGTGAGCTCGCCAACGCCAATACGAGCGAGTTGCATGTGATGGACTCCGGCTCCGTCCGAACCTCTGCCAGACCGCCGAGGGAGCCGGTTGCGCCAAGTAGCGCAGGTTATCCGTCCGGCCACTGAGGGATGCCGAGACTGCTGATGGCTTCGGCTTCCAAGATGTGACCTTCACTGTGGGCCCCTGCGGCGTAGACGCAGAGCGGAAAACCGCCACGAAATACCTGCGCTTGGGCAAGCCCATATCGACTGTTCGGTTTGTCTCCTAATGAGACCACCAACCAAACTAAAAGCCTTGAGCAATTCGCCCTTTCAAATTCGGGGATGGTCTACTAGCCGTCTGGCGGAGGCCCTATAAGGAACCCGCAGGTGCGGAATAGACATCGACGCCGCTCGACAACTCATCCGCCGCGTTTAAGAGGAACCCGGTATGCCCCTATGCCTACCGATGATCCGCCACCTGAAATCCCCGGACCTGTTTGGCGCCATCGATCGCTTGCCGGCGCTTGGCACACCGGTTAGCGAGCGCACATTCGAAGTCATCAATCCATCGAGCGGCGAAGTGCTGGCGGTGCTTCCCGACATGGGTGTGGAAGAAACGCGCGCTGCGATCGACAAGGCTTACCTGGCGCAGCCAGAATGGGCGGGGCTGACCGCCCGAGAACGCAGTGACGCTTTGTGGCGATGGCATCAGCTGATCATTGACCACACCGACGATCTTGCCGCGATACTCACTGCAGAGATGGGCAAGCCCATTGCCGAAGCCAGGTCCGAGGTTTCGCACGCCGCCGCGTATCTGCAATGGTACGCCGAAGAGGCCAATCGCACTTATGGCGAGACGATCCCCGCGCCGTCGACAGACCGTCGCATGCTGGTGATCAAGCAGCCCATCGGTGTGGTCGGCACGATTACGCCTTGGAATTTCCCGGCGTCGATGGTGGCGCGAAAGATCTCGCCGGCGCTGGCGGCGGGCTGCGCGATCGTGCTTAAGCCTGCTGAACAGACGCCGCTTGTGGCAGGTGCAATGTTCGCCCTCGCGCACCAGGCCGGCTTTCCCGAAGGCGTCGTCAACCTAGTTTATGCATCTGAAGGTGATGACGTCGGACGCGAGCTTTGCTCTAACCCCAAGGTTCGAAAGATCAGCTTCACAGGCTCGACCGAGGTTGGCCGGCTGCTCATGCGCCAGTGTTCGGACCAGATCAAGAAGGTCAGTCTCGAGCTCGGCGGCAACGCGCCTTTCATCGTCTTCGACGACGCTGACATCGACGCTGCGGTTGACGGCGCGATCCAGGCGAAGTTCCGCAACGCCGGCCAGACTTGCGTTTCAGCGAACCGGCTTTACGTCCAATCGAGCGTTCACGATGAGTTCGTCGAAAAGTTCGTGGAGAAAGCCCGGTCCTTGTCGGTCGGCGACGGCTTCGCTCCGGCAGTGGACGTCGGACCGCTCATCGACTTGCATGCTTTGGCCAAGATCGAGTCCCACATCGCAGATGCCGTTGCCAAGGGTGGGACAATTCGATGCGGGGGCGAACGTATTGGCAAGGATGGGACCTTCTTCAAACCGACAGTCCTCACTGAAATTTCCAGCAGCATGGCGGTTGCGCAAGAGGAGACTTTCGGGCCGCTGGCTCCGATCATTCGCTTCCACGATGCGGATCAGGTAGTGCGTGAGGCCAACGACACGATCTACGGCCTCGCCGCCTATTTCTATGCCTCCAATCTGAAGCGTGTCTGGCGCGTTGCCGAGGCGTTGGAATACGGCATGGTTGGCATCAACACGGGGCGTATGTCTTCGGAAGCGGCGCCCTTTGGCGGCATCAAGCAGTCCGGCATTGGGCGAGAGGGTTCCCGCCACGGGCTCGAAGATTACCTCGAAATGAAATACCTCTGCATGGGCGGCATCTGATCTCTATGGGATGGGCCGCCTCAGGCGCAGAATGAACCAAAGGGATGATCGAACGCTTTGGCGAACCTTCTTCCGGCTGGTTTCGGGTCGTTCACCGCGCCCCTGGCCTGCGCGCCTTAAGTGAGATCTAGACGCCGCGCTACGTGAACCGCCTCTACAGCGACGAGGCAAGGTGCCACAAGCGGACGGCAGGTTGCTCATCCTGATCCAAGCGCGGCACGTCTCGCCAGGCTAGTGGTTCGCTGGGAACTAGAGACGCGTTGTCCATCAGCTGCGTTGACGCAGCGAATGTCGGCAGCCGACGGCGCAGGGCGTCGGCACGGCGAGCGGTGCGCCCGACACGTTTACGCCGCAACCTCCTTATTGCCGCACGGCCAACTGGGCGCCCTTCGCGCATCGCTCTCAATCGGTACAGTCGCCGGCATTCTCGCCTGGAGAAGATTCAGTGACACAAGCCGTGCTCAGGCCGTGCATGCACGAAAGACATCGAGGGTTGATATCCAATGATTACAGCGCATCTGCTCGACATGGACGGAGTCCTGGTCCGCGGCGGCCAACCGATTGCTGGCTCGGTCGGCTATGTGGCCGGGCTAATCGCCACGGGTGAGCCGTTTCAGATCTTCACCAACAACTCGCGCTTCACACCCGAAGATCATGCCGAGCGTCTAAGAGCGGTTGGCTTCGCCGTGCAGCCAGAGCACATCTACACATCGGCGCTCGCCACTGCGCGGTTCATGGAACTGCAAAAGCCCGGATCATCTGCCTATGTCATCGGCGACCACGGTCTGGTTGAGGCTCTGCGGCAGGCAGGCTGCCGGATAACGGAGTTTTCGCCCGAGTTCGTGGTCCTCGGGGATACAATTTCGTACCACTATGAGCAGATCGCAACTGGTGCCGAGCTTGTGGCGAAGGGAGCGCGTTTTCTCGCCACCAAACCGGATGCGACTGGCCCGACCGAACGAGGCTTCCATCCGGCGTGCGGGGCAGTCGCAGCACTAATCGAGAAGGCCACCGGCCGTCAGCCCTATTTCGTCGGGAAGCCGAACCCGTTCATGATGCGCAATGCGCTCGACCGGCTGGGAGTGCGAGCTGTCGATACCATCATGGTCGGGGACCGCATGGATACCGACGTGCTCGCAGGGCTGGAATCGGGCCTGAAAACAGCCCTTGTGCTTACTGGGGTGACCAAACTGGCTGACATAGAGCGGTTTCCATTCAGACCGGATTACGTGGTCGATTGCCTTGCGGATCTGGGCCAGATCATCTGAACCAACAAGCCGAAGGCACCCCGACACCAAGCCTGAACGTGCTCCTTCTACGTTCCGGGCCGTCAACCCAGCGCAATCTGGTGGAAAGCTGGCCGCAAAAGAAGTGATAAGCATGACAAGTTAGTCGAACTACACCCACGTAGCCATGCCGGCGGTCTGCCGTTGCTGGGAAGGGCCGGCTCGGCCGCTGCGTATAGCGAGCCCTCATCAAAGCGATTCGAACAACTTTGAACGGGAGTTGGCAATGCGCCTGCCGCAAAAATGGGCTTAGAGCATCGCGCTTGCCGAGCGGCCTTGCGATGTGCGGAATCTGTCTCTCCAGGCTCCGCCTGCCGCGCTCGCCGCTCCATCGCATGTACCGACGACGATGGGAGAGCCTATGAGGTGCTAAGACTACGCTGCGTAGTGAGACTTCCGCACTACTTGAAAAGCGATCCTCGAGTTAACGATGGCCGAAATAGTCGCTGCCGTGAACATGAAGCAACAACGACGCGCTCGACGATTTCGGGGCCTTGCGCTTCGTTTTCTATCCGTGGCAGACGCATTGGCAAGTTCCGCCGCCTCGACTACCTACAGCCACCAGCCCGCATAGCCGGACGCGAAATGGGCCTCAAACTTTAAGCTCTAAACGCGACTACGTCTGAGCGGCATGCCCGGCAGGAGACAGAGCTCGCTGCCGGGCCGGGTACGCCCTGGGAGGTGGCGTAAGTCCGCGACCTTCGTGGCGGGGGGGAACCACCCAGTCCGCTCGTTTTGCTGAGCGAGCATGTATCGTGCCAAGGCAAAAAGCGTTCTAAAATACCGGTCGCGGCAGCTTTTTTCTCTGTTGCGCATTCGACATTGTCACCTATGGAACGTTTTCAAACGTGCCTCTCGGCATCGGCTGACGCCTCGACCAGAGCGCACCTAAGGCCTTGCCCCGCCAAGTCGACCGGGCGAACTGGGGTGACCGGTTCTAGCTCCGAACTGTTCGCCGGCTGATGTACAGGGCGGACCGTCCCTTCTCAAAGAAGGAAATCCCTGTACCCTCCATGCATGAGGGCGCGGCCACGAGAGACAGCGCGGCGAATGCGATCGCGCAGATGATCGCGAGGATCCCTCCAGTCGGCATGGACGCGCTGTTGACCAATCAGCGCTTCGGCGAGCTCGCGATGTGACGCCCCAGCAAGCGAGCCGTCGAGCGCCCGAAGAACGAAGGTCAAACGGGGACCCCGTTTTTCTGGCGGGAATAAGCGGGCAGGAAGCTGTTGGCCCACATTTAGACGATTGAGGGACTCGATCGCCCTAAGACGGTGCTTCGAAAGGGTCTCGGGCCAGATGGCCTCGGTACGGAGGCAAACGGGGTGCAAGATATCCGCGCCAGAGACGGCGAGTTGGAGCGTATGCTCGGTATCCCGAAGAAGAACATGCTGGCCCTTGTCGGGGGCTAGCAGGACCGTCGAACGGCACGGCAATGCCGAGAGCTCGAACGGCGCTGTGCCCGACCACGCGGACAGCTGTTCTGCAATGACCGGCAGCACATGAGCGCACCATAGCGGAGACCAGAATACGACCGAATTGCGCCCATGAGACTCGGCGAAACAGAACACCCCAGCGTGACAGTTCGCCGGCCACCGTGACCACATTGAGAAAAGGTCGGTACGACAAAGTATTGGCCTGCTGGCTTGCAGTGGTCACATCAGGCTGGAATGCTGGATTCCGGCGTAAGAACTCCCAGGCCCATTCGCGCGGCGTCAGAGCTGAGGTGTAATCATAAGATCTTTCGTCGCGCCAATCAGCCTCATCGGCGCCATTCACGAGAACTGCAGGCATCAGTTTGCTCCCCTGCCCGCCCCCAGACACGTCGAAACATCATGCCGGGTGGCAAAGCACCGGCGCAGGGGCCACCAGACCTCGACGAATGCGTTTCGTCGAAGCTGTTGCGGCCGGCACCGTTCAGGGCCGAACACGCCGGCAAATAGCGGCGACATGACCGAACCAGCGCAGCCAGCACGGCCCGAGCGGGCCAAGTGAGTTGGCTCGCCGCCAGTGGCCGGTTCCTGCGCCGCATTCCTGACGTTCCTTGAAGCCCGCGTGGCGCAGCGGTGGGTTTCTCGTTGATTGTGCGCAGGTCGTCGTAGCGCCAGCGATATAAGCGTAGCCATGGAGGTCTCCTGGGGGAAGTTCCCCGCCATTGGAGACCAAGTTTCAGGCTACGGCAGCCTGTATAGCTATACAGGTAAGCCGGGGGGTTCAGCGGACCGCAAAAGGACACCGGCGAGGGGCAATGGCTTTGAGGTGGTGCTCACGCCGAGCTTTTGCGAGCGGCGTGCACGTGGAGCGCGGCGGCCGGGATAAGCGTTATGGCAGGGGCTTGACCAACCATCAGATCGGCCAAACGGAGCCCTATCCGACTTTTGCCGCTCCGGTGTCTAGACGCTTCGGTCGCTCAAGTGGCCATCGACTGGGGGTGTCGTCGGCCAATTGGATCCGCAAGCATTTAAGCGTTCTGGCGAAGATGTTGCGGTCCAGCCAAGGTGTGTGAGGTTCACAGCTTGAGTTCTGACTGTGCCGCGGAACTCACCGTTGGAGCTTGATCCGCGCTCGTTGTGGGATTCTCGACGATGTCGAACATGCGACACAGCCCTACTAGACTCATCGCATTGTTTTTGAACGATCTCACAGTTGGCACGGCAAATGCGGTCCTGTGCGCAAGAGCACTCTGGCCAGCCAACTGAGAAGAACCTTCTGATGATCAAGCTTGTCGAAAATGCGGACGCCCCGGCCAGCACTGAGCATTCCCGAGCGGACCGAAACCGTTGCGCTTGCGCTTTCACTCGTCCGGTTATCGGGACATGACCGAGTTCGATTTCCGCCCAACCCTGAACGCACCCGACGATAACCCCCATCTTTGGCTTGAAGACGTAGACGGCGAACGGGCACTTGAGTGGACAGAAGGCCAGTCAGCAAAGACCCTGAAGTGCTTGCGGCGCTCGCCACGACCGAGCGCGAGCGCATTCTGGTCCTCGATGGCGCCATGGGCACGCAGATCCAGGGCCTGCGTTTCGACGAGGAGCATTTTCGCCGCGAGGCTTTCGCCGGCTGTGCCTGTCACGCCCAATCGTCGACTTCGAACGCTGGCTTGGGCCTATTTTCAACTATGTGCCGATGACGAGGCGGCGGAATAGCCGTGGCAAGCTCTATTGTCTCTTCGCTTTAAAAGTTCTGAACCGGCGGGCGAGGTCGAGATCCGCCTCGGCGCAGCCCGCCTGCCCGGTTGCCGCGCTCGAGAGCTGGATCCGGTTTTTTGGCTGCATCACCAGAGACCGCTCTCCGGCGCATTTTCAAGGACAACAAGACCGCCTATTCGAACGGCTCTCCGCATATCGCCTGCCTGTTCAAGTGGGCGGCGCTTGCCGCCGGTCGCGTCAGGGACCTCCCCTGGCCGTTCGACGCGTCTGCGACGTCGAACCCAGCGCCAGAAAAAGGCCGGCTGAGGAAGCTAAGCCGGGGAGACGCCGCTCAAAGCATGAGATCAACATCCGGAGGCCTGTTTCGCTCGGAATTCTTGAGAACAGGTCGGGGCCAACTGGGGCTGGATGCGGCCAGGCAGCAAGCGCTACAGATCGCTCAGGAAAATCCATGCTTGGCAATCGCTCGTCTCGCCTCACTCGGGTCGGTGTTATCGCTGACGACGGCGGTCCACTTTCACAATCCGGCGCGCACAGATTGGCACTGTCCGCTGCACGACAATGTTGGAGATGCGACAAAGCCGGTTGGACCGATTGCTTTGGTTTTAAGTGTTTCTTTCATTGGCACACCTTTTGCGCCGCACCTCGGTGTCAATGATGTTCGTGCAGCGAAAGTGGAGAGGTTTTTCCTTTGTCTAGGCTATGCCCAGACCACCAGATGCAGAAAAGGAAGAGGCCAGTAGCCGAGGCGTAGTCTCGTCACGGGTGCATAGGCGCATTTCTGCTTCATCCGCACACACGTCCTCAGACTTGGCGCTGCCGTAGACTGGCGGTGACAGCCACATCCAAAATACGAATTCCGAAAACCGAAGAGTAAATGGAAATGCACAGAACCCGCGCTTTGACGGTCGCGCCATCAATTCAGGGTGCGTCGGAATGGGCAACCGCTGAGGCGCTGGCTGTAGGTTCAAATGGTGGACATCCGCAGCTAGCGCCGGCCGATTTCGAGCGCGCACTTACCATCAACGATTCATATGGCGGGCTCACCGTCAATGTCCCGGAGGTGCCTTTCTGGCCGAATGGAGCCGACGCGTTCGTCTACCGCCGGACTAGCCATGGCGAGCGCCAGTTCATGCTGGTCGATGTTGCCACGGGCATGCAGCGGCCAGCCTTCGATCAGTCTCGTCTGGCGGCGGCATTAAACAGGGCGAGCCATAACCTGTACCACGCCGACCATCTTCCGTTCGACCATTTCGAACTGAGCGACGATGGTCGCAGGCTCGGCTTCCAGATTGAAGACATCCGGTGGAGCTGCGATCTTGCAAGCTATGAGTGTACCAACACCACATTCGATTCGGACAACCGGGAGCTTTGGCCGCTCGGCCACAACTACGTGCCGGTGCAGAACAACCCCGACAGTAGCAGGTTGTCGCCCGACGGAAAATGGATCGTCTACATCAAACACTGTAATGTTTTCCTGCGCAGCGAGGACGGATTGCGGGATGTCCCTCTGAGCCGAGACGGAGCCGAAGACAATTGCTACGTCGTTTCGACGCTAAGCTGGTCGCCGGACTCGCGCCACCTCGCTGCTTACCGTGTTCGCCCCGGCTACAAGCGGGAGGTCCCCTACCTCAATTCCTCGACGGACCAGTTGGGGCGCGAATATTCAACAAGGCCCTATCGCAAGCCGGGCGATGTCCTTCCGCTGCCGCAGCCGGTCTTGTTTGACATTGCCGACGGGCGCCAGATCGTGATTGACAATGCCCTATTCTCGAACGTCTTCGAACTTTCCCCTCCCCAGTGGTGGGCGGACGGTCGCGGCTTCACTTTCGAATATAACCAGCGCGGGCATCAGCTCTATCGCCTGGTCGAGGTAGACGCCGCCACGGGCCGCGCTCGCTCCCTGATCGAGGAGACCAGTGAGACATTCGTTGATTATCCGCCGCTGGGAGCGAGCCAGGAGGGTACCGGAAAAATCTTCCGTTACGATGTCGATGACGGGAAGGAGATCATCTGGGCATCCGAGCGCGACGGGTACGAGCATCTGTATCTTTTCAACGGCCGGACAGGCGCGCTCGAAAACCAGATCACCCGAGGTGAGTGGGTCGTCCGGAGGGTCGATTATATTGATCCGATCAAGCGACAGATCTGGTTCGAAGCGAGCGGGATGAACTCGGAGGAGGACCCCTATTTCGTTCATGCTTACAGCATCGGCTTCGATGGCAAGGGGCTGACTGCACTGACGCCCGATCCAGCCAACCACCATATCGAGTTCTCGCCCGACGGGCGCTATTATGTCGATCTCTGGTCACGCATCGATCTGCCTCCGCGCATGGCACTTTACCGCGCCAGCGACAATGCCAAGCTCAAGGAGATCGAGACCGCCGACGTTTCCGAGCTCGTCGCCGCCGGTTGGCAGCCGCCGCTCAGTTTCCATTCCAAGGGGCGCGACGGCAAGACCGATGTCTGGGGCGTGATCCACCTGCCAGCCGACTTCGACCCGAGCAAGAAGTACCCGGTGGTGGAGAATATCTATGCCGGGCCCCACGGCTCCTTCGTCCCGAAATCCTTCTCGGGGTGGACGGAGCCGCTCACGCAGCTTGGCTTCGTCGTTGCTCAGATCGATGGCATGGGTACCAACAACCGCTCGCGCGCCTTCCATGATGTTGCCTGGAAAAATCTGAAGGACGCAGGATTTCCCGATCGCATTCTGTGGCACAAGGCCGCGGCCGCACGATATCCGTGGTATGACACATCCAACGTCGGAATTTTTGGCGCGTCCGCCGGTGGCCAGAGCGCGGTCAGCGCACTGCTCTTTCATGCCGATTTCTACAAGGTCGCAGTTGCTGAAAACGGCTGCTACGACAACCGGATAGACAAGATCTGCTGGAACGAACTGTGGATGGGATGGCCGGTCGGGATTGAATATTCCCAATCCTCCGCCGTTGACAATGCTTACAGGCTAGAGGGCAGGCTGATGATCGCGGTCGGCGAAATGGATGATAATGTCGATCCGTTTTCCTCGTTCCAGCTTGCCGATCGGCTCGTCAAGGCAGGAAAAGATTTCGAAATGGTCTATGTGCCTGGTGCCGATCACTATACGCTAGGCATCTACACCGAGCACAAACTCCTGGACTTCTTCGTTCGGAACATTCTAGGTCAGACCCCGCCCAACTGGAACGACTTGTTTGATCTAGAAGAATGACTCAGCTAGGGATGCCGCGCCATCCGACTAACGTCCCGCGACGTCATCTTTAATGCCCCTTTTGACTGTCCACGGGATCTTTGTGGCTGGCGCTGCACCGGTGACCGAGACCAAATGCCGAAGAAAGGCGGGTCCCTTCTCACGAGGCCCGCCCGGAGGCGCATGCATCGTAAGAGCCGTCCGAAGTTCCCACATCCGCCACAGCTGATTTTTTTATGCGATGCCCGCGCGGCGTTTTAATGAGCTCACAGGGGTCGACGCTGAATGCCTTCGCGAGCTGCAGTGCTTCAAAAGCCTCTCGGGCCAGATCGCTTCGGTACGGAGGTTGACAGGCTTGCAGCATATCGGCGCCAGAGACGCCGAGCTGGGAGCATGCTCCCCTTTGTGAAGAAGAACATGCCGGCCCTTGTCGGGCGGCAGCAGGACCGTCGCACCGCAGGCAATGCGAGAGCTCGAACGGCGCTGTCACCAAGGATCTTGACATCTGCAATGACCGGCAGCGCATGGAGGCACCAGAGCGGAGACCAGAATACGACCGAATTTCGCCCAAAGGACTCGGCGAAATAAGACAGGCCAGCGCGACAGGTCGCCGGCCGACGCGACTACGTTGAGAAAGGGTTGGTGAGACCAGGTGGGTGGCCTACTGGGTTGCAGCGGTCACATCACGGTGGACTGCTGGTCGCGTACTAAAAACTCCTAAGCCCATTCACGGCGTCAGACCAGCGGAGTAATCGTATGATCTTTCATCGCGCCACTCAGCCTCATCCGCGCCACTCAGCCTCGTCCGCGCCAGTCACGAGAAGTGCTGGCATGATTGTGCTCCCCTGCCCGCCCCCACGGATGTCGAAACATCATGCCAGCTGGCAAGGCACCGGCGCTGAGCGCACCAGACCTCGATAGAGGCATTTCGTCGAGCCGTGTGCCATCGGCACTGTCGAGAGTAGAAGGCGCGCGCAATACGCGTCCAGGCCGTCGCATCCGCATTGCGACAGCCACCTCGGCCTGTGCAGGCCAACGCAATTGATTTCAAGTCCGTGATCGGCTCGTGAGACCCGTGCCAGATTTTCCTTGAGGGGCAGTGGGCGCCGCGGTGGATTGCACGCTGGTTGTGGGCAAGTTGTCGTAGCGCGGCGCTATAAGGTCAGTGATCGGGAGGTCTCCTGGGGGAATTTTCTCCCATTGGGCTCTACCGCCCCTCCTGACCCGCGTATCGCATATCGGACGGCGGCCCCGACATCACCCCAAGTTGCCATGGGGACCAGTCCACTGCGTTCGCCCGAACAGCTTGCTGGCTTGATCGACAGACTTCAAGAATCCAATGAAGGGGACCGTGCAGGCCAAGGTTGCGGCAGGCCTTGGGGCAACCCTCAGATTGCCCAAGCGGCGCCCCAGTTCCTTGCCTGGCTCCGGTTTTTGCCGCCGGCTAGACCCACAGGTGCAGCCGGTCTTAGTCGCTCACTCGTCCATCACATCATGGTGGCTGCCATTGACTCGCATGCGTGAAGCGTTCCGGAGCGAAGATGTCGGCGGCCAACCAAGTTCATCGCGAGCTGCACGGTGTCAGCTATAGGGCTTGAGGTTGTTCCGGTGATCACAGGGTGCACTCGTTGTCGCTTTCGCGACGATGTTTGACATCTGACACAGCTCTGTCAGAGCGATCTCATTGTTCCGTAAGGGCTTCCGAGTTGGCACGAGAGCTGCGGTCCTATGTGCAAGAGCACTGCGACGCCACCGGTTGGGAAGAACTCATCCATGATCACGGTTTTTGAACATGCGGACGCCGCCGCAAACATTGAGCCTTCTCGAGCGGACGAGAGCCCTTCCGCTTTCATTCCTCAGGTCTTTCGGCCATGAGCGAATTCGATTTTCGCCCAACGCTGAATGCGCCCGACGATGACCCCCATCTTTGGCTTGAAGATGTAGAAGGCGAACGGGCACTTGCGTGGACCGCCAGCCAGTCGGCAAAGACCCTGAAGCACTTCGCGGGAACGCAGTTCGAGCGCGACCGGGCGGTGCTTAGAGTGATGTTCGACCGTTTCGACAGGATTCCGCTTGTCACGCGCCGCGGTCAGTACCTCTATAATTTCTGGCAAGATGCCGGAAACCCGCGCGGACAATGGCGCCGAACCACCCTTGCCGCCTACATGAAGGCGGATCCCCAGTGGGAGCTACTGGTCGATCTGGACGCCCTGGCCGCTAGCGACGGAGAAGACTGGATCTGGGGCGGCGCGTCGATCGAGCCTGAGACGCGCGAAAGAGCCGTCTTGCGCCTGTCGCGCGGGGGCAGCGACGCGGTCGTGCATCGCGAATTCGACCTTAGCTCTTTGAGCATTGTCGCGGACGGGTTTAATCTCCCAGAGGCCAAGGGCGGGATAAATTGGCTCGACCCTGACACGCTTCTGCTTTTCAGTGCGCTTGGCCATGGCATGGCCACCCGCTCCGGATTCGCGCGGACCTTGCGGTTGTGGAAGCGTGGCGCCGATCCCCTCACCGCGCCGGTAATCTTCAGGACGGGTTCCGAATCCCTAAGCGTGTCTGGTCATATGGATCACACGGTCGAGAACGAGCGCCTTTGGTTCATCGAGAATACTGGCTTCTTCAAGCAGATAGTCCAAATCGGCGACAGGAGCGGGCCGAAGCTTGAGATCAACCTTCCTCGGGATGCCTGGTGGGCCAGCTTCGGTGATTGGCTGGCGGTAAAGCCGCGCAAGCCCTGGACAGTGAGAGGGACTACCCATCCCGCGGACGCGCTGATCGGCATCTCGCTTTCCTCTTTCATCGGTGGCGAACGCCGTTTCAGCACCCTGTTTGAACCGGGCGAGAGGCGCTGTCTGCAGTCATTCTTCTGGAATGACGGGAAGCTCATTATCGCCTACCTCGAGAACCTCGCTCCGCGTTTCGAGGTGTTGACCCCGGGTCACCAGGAATGGACGCGCCGTGCCCTGGACGCGGTGCCGGCGCAAGGGACCGTCCACCTCTGGTCCCTCGATGCGGCAGATCACGAGACCAATGGAGAGGTCTTCGTTTCGGCCCAGGACCCGATCACACCGTCGAAACTGCTCCTACTTGATCTCAATGATGCGCCGCCTCTTGGCGCTCCAGTGGTCCTGAAGCGCAGCCCGGAGAATTTCGACGCATCCGGACTGGTGGTCACGCGCCACGAGGCAGTCTCAATCGATGATGAATTGATCCCCTATACGCAGGTCGGTCCGGCGAACGGGAACGGAGATGCCCCGGTTCACCTTTCCGCATATGGCGGGTTCGGCATATCGCTCCTGCCCCACTACAACTCGTCGCTCGGCAAGCTGTGGCTCGAACGCGGCGGCACGTGTGTGGTGGCAAATATCCGCGGGGGCGGCGAGTTCGGCACCCGCTGGCATGATGCCGGGCGGAGGGAGGGCAAGCGTCTCGCCCATGACGATTTCGCCGCCGTAGCAGCCGACCTCGTGCGAAGGGGCATCACACTGCCGAGGCGGATTGCCGCCGAAGGCGGCTCGAACGGCGGCCTGCTGATTGCCAACATGCTTACCCGCTATCCTGAGCATTTCGGCGCGCTGTTCTGCACGGTTCCGCTTATCGACATGCGCCGCTACACCAAGCTCTTGGCCGGCGCGAGCTGGATCGACGAATATGGCGATCCGGAGAAGGCTGAGGATTGGGCTTTCCTGAAGGAACTCTCCGCCTATCACGCCGCCACGCCGGGACAGCCCTATCCGCCGATGCTGCTCGCCACCACGAAGCGGGACGACCGCGTTCACCCGGGCCACGCGCGCAAGATGACCGCAAAGCTGCAGGCCCTCGGCTATCCGGCTTATTTCTACGAGCCCGTCGCAGGCGGGCACGGCCACGGTAAGGACAATCGGGAGCGCGCTGCATTCATCAGTCTTGGCATCAATTTCCTTCGTAGCGCGATCGGCTGGCACGCCGATAGCTTTCACAAAGGATCGGGAACCCGAGGAGGGCGAACTTCGGATGACTGAGTACAGGTCGATGACTGCGAGAACGGTGGAAATAATGCGAGGACGGTTTGTGCAAAGCGCGCTCGCACGCTCTCGATCTCAATCAATGCAGTCTACCATTTTCTGAAGAGCAAGGAGCAATCCATGGGATCAAGTAAGTGAAACTGGCGCAGGGAGTAGTAACGGCCGTTGTCCTGATGCTGCTGGCACAGCAGGTTGTCGCGACGAGTCATCCACAAGTCCCTGCGCCTCCCCGCCTCCCCCGTCCCGTTGCGCTTACCCGTGCCCGTCTACGACACCAATCTAGGAGTCAAGCTCTTGGCATATCCGCCTGCGCGCCTCGGGGGACCACATTCGGCTAGGTTAATACGGTGCCTATCCGGTTGCTTCTGCGGGACCAGCCCGGGCGGGCACAGCTACGGCAAGGACAATCCGACCCGGGCGCGTTCATTGGCTTAGGCGACAATTTGCTTGGCGGCGCGATCGGCTGGCACGCCGGTAACGTTTATGGACGACCGGGAGCACGACGAAAGCAAGACGAACGAAGGAGCACAGGTCAGGACTGCGACAAAAGCAATAACGCGATCACAGTTGGTCAGAATGCGCGCACAGCTCCATCTATCTTGAAATAGACTAGTTGCATAATATTCGTTAGTTCTGAAGAGCAAGAGATATCAGTCAACAAAGCGAATGAACCTGCGCGGGCAGCAACAGCGGCTGTCGTCCTGATGCTGATCGGACAGCAGGCGGTCGCGTCAGACCTTCCAGAACCGTGCGGCCCCGACGAGGGTCCTTCGGTCGCGGAATGGCCAAGCCCCTGGCAGATCCGCCTGCGCGCCTTGAGGGTCATCACTGGGGGATTCGGGCTACGTCAATGGGTGTCTGGCTCCGGTCTTTCCTATTCGAACACGGTGACGCCTGCACTCGATATTCTCGGACAACGTCGCCGCCGAACTCATACTCGGCACCACCTATGCCAACATCAATGGCCAACGCTCGATGGGGGCTAGGCAAGGTCGGTAAGGTTTGGCTGCTGCCGCCCGCGCTCACATTCCAGTATAATTTTGCCGATTTCGGCGCCTTCAAACCCTATGTCGGCGCCGGCGTGAACTATACGATCCTTTATCATCAGGAAGCCGGCAGCGCCGATGATCTCAAGGTCAAGAACACCTTCGGCACCGCGCTGCAGGTCGGGTTCGACTACAAGCTCGACCAGCACTGGGGCGTCAGCTTCGACGTGAAGAAGCTTTTCCTGGAGCCGGACTTCGAAGTCACCGTGGCCGGTAACAAGCTGACGGGGAAAGCGGAGCTCGATTCCTGGCTGATCGGCGCAGGTGTCACGTACCGATTCTGATAGCGCGGCCTCGTGAGCGCGCTTTTAGCCAACGGCCCCCTCAGGCGCCCGTTAGCGTTCCCCCTTCCTCGGGTTAGTTTCGGTTTCCCGTGACGACTTCTGCAGAACGCCCAGCACAAGGACGCCTGTCGAGGTACGCGATCAGCATGCGTCGCGCCCACCTTTGATCAGCACGTCGTAACCTCGACTGTAACGTCGTAGCGCTGGTTCTCTCAGTCACCTTGCCCGCGAGCCCCGGAACACTCATCGGCAAAGGGTGGCGGCGATAGCTGGTCGCCCCGAGGAAGATCCGTCAGGCGCTGGCGCCTAGTGCTTACATGAACGGCCACCTCAGGCCTGTTTGTCGGGCCGTACCAGATCCATGTGGCTGACGCCGAGCGCCAACGCCAGTTCATAGATCGTGATGATCGTCGGATTTCTTCGGCCCTTCTCCAAACCGCTGATGTACTGCTGGCTGAAGCCGGAAATGTCGGCAAGCTGCTCCTGGGTCAGACGCTTCCTTTGCCTGATCCGCTGCACATTCCGTCCGATCAACTTGCGCATATCCATGCACGCAAGCCACCGGATCAGGCGACTTGAGTTTATCAACTATAATATGTAATTCACATTTTGCCGGGAGAGAAGTTCGCCGAGGCGATCATCTGGAGCTAGGATCAGCAATGTTACAGCCTAAATCGGACATGGCGATTGCCGACGAAGTGCCCTGGTCAGACGGCATCACAGCCTACGACAAGGAGCACTTTACAACCTACATGAGGCTCCTCGATGCATCCGGCGACGATGCTAGCGAAGAGGAAATGGCACATCTGATCCTCGGCATTGATCCGAGACGAGAACCGGAGCGTGCGAGGAAGGCTGTTCGCAGTCATCTCGACCGTGCAAACTGGGTGATGACAAGCGGGTACAAGGAATTGTTCGACAGCTGAGAAATTGCGCAGTGCTCGCCCAGTGGCCGCCACTGCTTCGGCTACAGCCCCCTCCTCGGCGCCTGATCAGGCATCCAGGAACGGCCAACGGCAGCCTCAATTCGGTTCATGGGCATCGTTTTGGCCGGTTGGGGGTCTGATGCGACAAAAGGATCGCGTCCGTTTGGATGGGCAGTAGCCACAGCAGCACGTCATCGAGTGCCGCTCCTCCCACGAGTAAGTGTAGGTTTTCGGTGAAGCTGGATATTCAAATACCCGGTGCCCGCCACGGTTGACGCTTTGCGTCAGCAGTATGGGGCGAGCTATCCTCATAACCATGCAACGCGGACTAGCGTCGGAACGAGACGCCGACTGAGTCCTTTGAGTGCAAAGTGTGACGGGAATATACGACTGCATCGCGCCTGACTACGCCGGGCGGAACAAAGGGTCTCAGCATCCCTTCGCCGCTGTTAAAATGCTGCGACCGATGGCCCGAGCACAGCGGACCAAAAGAGCTACTCAGAGGATCGAGCTCCCTTGGGACCCCAAAAGGGCTATGGCCTGATTTTGCGTGCGCACGCCCAGCTTCTTCTTGGCATTCTCCAAATGGAATGCGATGGTGCGCGGCTTAATGCCCAAGATGCGGCCGGTTACCCAGGCCGAATTGCCGCGCGCTGCCGACCGCAGGCACATATATTCGCGCGATGTCAGCAAGATCCCATCCACGGTTCGATCGCCCGGCAGTTTGCGGCGAACGCAGCGATGAAAGCAGGTGGCCATCAGCTGAAGAGCTTGTTCGTACCGCTCGATGACCCGAAGAAATACTGGACGAGGCTCATCGGCGGCGAACGTAACCGCGGCAGTGCGGCCTCGTAGATCGACGATTGGGATCGTCAATCCGCAGCGGATGCTGAATCGGGCCGCCTCATCAAATAGCTGCTGTTGAGCCGGCGACATCTTACCGCCCCACAAATCCGACCCCCATTGAAACGGGCGGCCGCCATTTCGAGCACGCAAGATGACAGGATCGAGCTTCTCATACTGATTTTCCAGATACTGCATGGCCCAGCGAGGTGGGTAATTCGAAATTAGCTTTGGCTTGCCGGAAGGCAGTGATGGCAAAGACAGGTACGCAAAAGAGAGTAGGTCAAATCTTGCGGCCGCCTCAGCCAAGGCTTCCCGGAAATCTGCTTCATCGACACTCTGTGACAGTCTTTCAAGGAATGTCTCGAAAACAAGTGGCATGTCCCTCGTCATAGTCGCGCTCGCTTCTTCCTCTTTCTGCACGCCTCCCGGCCGCGGCGTGCATGGCCGGACAACTGTCATTGACTTCGCAGGCGTCGCGGAGGCTGATCAGCAGATGTGGCCACACTGGGTTTGAGATGTGAGAATTCACCGCCGCGATTGTTCTGCTGCGATCGATGATTGAGGACGATATCTTCGGCGTGGCCGCTCCGTTGAACGGTAGGGATGGCGCGCTGCAATGGTGTAAAGTCGCGTCTAAGTTCGATCTGCATCCCAACACGCAAATCATCTTTGAACGCCTGATTTCCGGCCGCCCATAATGATCGTGATGGGGTGAATCAAAAAGGGCGCCCTGCCGGCGGGGAGGTACACCGGCAGGGCGCGCCGCACAAAGGCCCTGGTTGTTGGGGGACAGGACAGTGGCGGCAGAACTGGTTCGGTTACAACTTGCGAGTAAAGTGGTCCGGAGCATGCTCAGGATCAGATGTCTGGAATTCAACTATTTGGGTTTGCTCGGCGCAACAGAATGCAGTCAAGCCCAGCATCACCCAAGGACAGCCCCTGACGCAGCCAGATCTTTACTACTGGTCCGTGCAGAGTTTTCACGGGATGATATGACAGCATTCTGGCACATGGTCATGCCAGTGCTCAATCCCGTCGCCTTTGGAAGATCATACGGCACCCTCAGCCTTCAGCGCGCGATATGTGGCATCGACTGATTTCGCGGTCGCACCGACGATGATGTCGATCTCTTTTCGGGTAATGATCAGAGGTGGCGCATAGCCGAGGATGTCGCCATGCGGCATGGCCCGTCCGATCACACCATTTTCAAACAGAGCAGCTGCAGTGCGCACCCCGACCTGAAGGTCAGGATCGAATGGTATCCTTTGTTTCGGGTCCCGCATCATCTCTACCGCGGATAGGATACCCACTCCGCGAACTTCGCCGACGATGGGATGTCCCGCCAGTTCGGCTTTCATGCGGGCCTGCCAGTACGGTCCGACATCCTTCACATGTTCCAGGATGTTTCTTTCTTTTA
Source organism: Mesorhizobium opportunistum WSM2075 (assembly GCF_000176035.2). Lineage (NCBI taxonomy): Bacteria > Pseudomonadati > Pseudomonadota > Alphaproteobacteria > Hyphomicrobiales > Phyllobacteriaceae > Mesorhizobium > Mesorhizobium opportunistum. The sequence goes on from NC_015675.1 coordinate 6,430,165, forward strand.
GCAGTCGAATATTGGCAAGCGCGGCCGCAGCACAAAGCGTGTGACCGGAATATGTCCATCCATGGCCAAGTGCGCCGTGCTTCTCGGTTCCTTGTTCCAAAACCGACCAGACTCGCTCGCCAATGATTGACCCGGATATAGGGAGGTAGGCGGAACTCAAACCCTTGGCGATCGTCACGAAATCCGGGCGCATGTCGTACAGGTGGGAACCGAACTTCTCGCCGGTTCGCGCGAAGCCGCAGACCACTTCATCGGCAATGAGGAGGATATCGTACTTGTCGAGCACCGCTTGAATGGCCGTCCAGTACCCTGTGGGGGGCGGCACAATACCTCCTGTTCCAAGTACCGGCTCTCCGATAAAAGCCGCAACAGTCTCGGGGCCTTCGGTCAGGATCAACGCCTCAAGCTCATCGGCACAGCGCTGGGAGAACGCTTCCTCGATCTCCCCGGTACGCGCTTGGCGATAGTAGTGCGGCGTCGTTGTATGGCGCACCAAATCCAGGGGCAAGTCGAAGAAATTATGGAAGAAGGGAAGCCCCGTCAGGCTACCGGTGACCAATCCAGATCCGTGATAGCCACGATTTCGTGAAATGATCTTTTTCTTTTCGGGCCGACAGAGGATGTTATTATAGTACCAGACCAGCTTGATGTTGGTTTCGTTGGCATCGGAACCGGATAGGCCAAAATAGACCCGTCGCATGTTCCGTCCGAAATACTCAACTATCGCCTCTGCCAAAAGGGCGACCGGCTCCGTCCCCTGGCTGGCATAGACGTGTGCGAACGGCAGCTCATGCGCTTGCCGGGCGATAGCCTCGGCAATTTCCGTGCATCCATATCCCATGTTGACGCAGTAGAGCCCTCCGAAACCGTCGAGGCTCTTCCTGCCTTCGGTATCCCAGATGTAGACGCCTTCTGCACCGGCCATAATCCGATTTGGGGTCTCGCCTCGGCTGTGCTTGGCCAGATGGGTAGACGGATGAAAGACGAAGCTTCGATCCTTCTCCCGGAGTTGCTCGGTTCCCAGATTGCTCAAGCGCATGTTCCTCTCCTCGCAACACACTGGCGGAGGCACTCGGCCGGCCAGCTCATTGGCAAGCAGTATACCGGAAAGACGGCTCGAATTTCGCGGGAATGGATGTTTTTTGCAGACGAATTCGCGGAATCGGGATCAGATGCCGTGGAAATCAGCTGAGCTGTGTACCTTTGCCTGGACTGGGCCCGTTTGGACCGGACAGTCGGCTAATGTGGGAGGCTTGGGGGTATCGTCAAGCACAGGCGGCTGACGACTATCGACGGATTGAATTGCAGCGGCTGCGGTGGGATCGGTCGAATCTTTGGAGTTCAGAAGTGCGGGGGCTTGAAGAGCGCGTTCGCGACCTCGAGCGGCTTCTCGGCCGCAAGACCATGCAAGTGGAGATCCTCAAGGACGCGCTGGCCGGGTCGGACTCAAAATAAACCGACTTGCGGCGCTTGTTGCAGCCGAGTGACAGTTCCCGATGAAGGCCGTTGCCGAGACCCCGCGGTGGCGCGGCCCATCTCCATGACAAGGGTGCGTCGCCCGGTGAAGCCGCGCGGGCCTTATCGCAAACGCGTCCGCGGCTCCAGGACCTACTCTAGAGTTTTCTTGCATATATGTCTGGTCGGGCTCGCCAAGGCTCGACACCGGTGTCTTCACACCAATAGACCCTTCCGTCGCTGAGCCAGAAATGGCTCAGGCATCCTTTGGTTCTCCAAACGGAGGGATGCAACGTTGGCCGGCCCTCCAGGCTCACCTCAATGCGCCACCTGGGGTTATGCGGCGCGTGGGTTGGCAATGAAACCACATCCCCACACCCACAGGGACACCTAAAGAGTGCCCAGTATGGTCGGCCTTTATGCACGACGCTGATGAAATGTCCCGGCCGAACCGCGTCATTCGGGGGCGTTTTTTCAACCACATCATTGCGAGCGAAAGATACGTCCGCGAGCGATGCCTCAGAAGGAACTCCGTCCGCCGGTGTTTTTGGACCACGTGGACCGAGAATGATTTCCTCTACCCACCGTAGGAAACTTAACAACCAAGACCACATGCGAATCAACACAGCTTGCCGAGTGACGGCATTCCGAGCCGGTAGCCATTCTCGCGTGCGAGCAATAAACCGTCTGGACCGCAGCAAAAACAACCAGCGTTGTCTTTTGGCATATTGCTGTAAATTACCATGTGCACGAAATCGTACCATATATTGTCGCGGCGAATGTCGCTCGCAAGCCGCCTATAGGGGCGCACCAGATCAAACAAGGTCGCTACGGCCATGTCGGCGGTCGCACTGGTGAAGGGACCTACTCCGGGCGCCCGCTCCCCGCCCCCGATCAGATAATACTCTTCCCGGAGCGTCTCTGGATCCAGCTCCGCCAGCTCCGGACGCGCCTTCAGTGCACTCTCGTAATCGAGCTTTTCCTCGGTGACGACGCCTTGGCATCTTAAGCACCCACCAGATTCGGGAAGAACTGTGCTAACCCGCCCTCTATGATCACGTAGGTACGGCTGACGGTCCTGGTCAAGACCAATATTGCCCGTGAGCCCGCAGTCGATAAGTCCTTGGCAGTAATAGTAAACCGCCTGATTGAGAATTTCTCTCCCAGCGACATCATCAGTACAACCGAACACCAAGTCGGCGCTGGAAATGGCATCGACCGCTTCTGGAGACTCGTTCACATACCCCTCAATGGCAACGACAGTCACTCTCAGGCCCAGATCCCGGACATATCGGGCTAACGTAGCAGCTTTGCTCTCGCCTACATCGCAACGGCGATATCCGCGAACGCGGTTGAGATTGCTAGCTTCGAGCGAATCGCCGTCTACAACGATGAGTTCGCCTACACCCGCGCGAGCGATAAGTGTGGCGACTGAAGACCCTGTTCCCCCTCCTCCGACGATTGCTACGCGCAACGATCTGATCTTCTCGTTGAATGGTTCGCCAAATGCAGCTTCTTGTCGCCTTAGCACTTCCGATGGTGCAGCATCGACCCTGTTGCCCATGTGAACTGACAGCTGCGTCCCGAGCACACAGACATGCCGGACGTCAGCCACTCCGTGAGGGGCCGCACCCGTCCGAACTCTGGCACGCCAATGTCCGTCGGCCAAAATCATCGCGACAAGTGATACCTCAGGTCCATTGCAGCCAGCGTATCCCCTCAGAATGCTTTGTTCGTTCTCATCATCCTTCGTCGAGAAATCCAGAACGCCCCTTGGGTGACTGTGGGCAAACCCCAGCTCGAGCCGCTCCTGCTCGCAACGAAAGTAGATATCCTGGAACTTGCGGAGATTGATGCGCAAGTGCACCGGGGAGCTGTCCAGCACCCAGTCGCCATCCATCTCAATCGCGTCAACGGCCACAAAACGCGTTGACGGCGGCAGACCCAGTACGGTTCTCTCAATTTTGCGGAAGAGGACGAGCGCGCCCCGCTCGTCACCGTCGGGGTGCCCGGTCAACCAGCTCTTGAGCTTATCGTCGAGGGAACCGATAATCGAAATCCGATGTCCGTTCATGAACGCCTCGCGTCCGGGTACTTAAACGCCCATGAGATTCGGTCCATAATTGTCCGGACGTCGTCGACCTTTGGCTTCCAGGCATTTTTATGCCAGTGTCTGGACCATCGGCAAAACACTGTCGCCTTGTGCGTACGCGAATCCTCATTGGAACCAGGTCCGCCAGTATTTGGTATTGGCTTGCCGTCAGCCCGGTGAAGTCGTGGGTGAACCCAGAACATGTCCCCACCCGAGCTATTGTAATTCTGCGGAATCTCATACAACACATCGACAGCGTTTGCAGGTTTTGCATCTGCCAGGTAAATCCCTTTCGGCAGCGGAAAGCTTTTGAATATTAGGAAACGGGCGCCCTCCTCTTCTTCAAAATTGACGCCGGCTTTGTGGAGTGTCTCGTAATCAGAATCGAACAACAGGGGCATCATTCAATTCCGGCTTCGGAACTTGCATCCTGCGCGTAGAACTTTTCGATCCCCGGTGGCAGCAAGTCGATCGGGTCCTCGCGCCCAACCAACTGGCCAGGCTGGCCTGGCCTTTTCACATAAAGGTCCATGCTATCCGGTATGCCAGGGCCCACGCCTCGCACCTCGGCGCCGGTTATGAACCGGTTGTCCCAATCGTAATTTTCGTTTTCGATTTTGAACTTGAACTTCTCTTTGGCAGCCATGGATCCTTCTCTCGCAGTTGCTTGGTTTCAAGATATCTCTGGCGCGCACATCCCTCTTCTCCCGTTGATTACGGGCAGGGCTTGACCAGTTGCCTCTTATACGGGAAGCGTTCCTTCGGGTTTGACGGGAATGCGCGTGTTTCGCCACGGAATTCGCGGAATGGAGGTCCAAACCCGCAGGAATAACGCCTGGGCGTCTACCGTTGTCTTAGTGAGGACAAGGGAATCGGCGCATTTGATTTCACAGGTTTGGTCACCACAAGGCTGTAATATTGATCAATCCCCAGCCCTGCCTGCAGCAGCCCCTCCATGAAATCTTGATAGGTAGCCATGGAAAGTGTTGCGACGCGCATCAGATAATCGATCCTTCCGCCAATTGCCCAGCAATCCAAGATTTCGGGAAAATCTTGGATCGCGACCTCGAAGTGTCTTTGGTCCTCAAGGCGATGACGGTCCAGCACGACCTCCACCATTACAAAGATCATGCCGCCAATGAGGGCTGGACTGAGCCGTGCGTAGAATCCCTCAATAATTCCTCCAGCTTCGAGCGCACGGAGCCGATCCGAGCAAGCCGAAGCCGACAAATGGACGCGCTTCGCAAGCTCGCTTTTTGAAATTCGGCCGTCTGACTGAATCTCGGAGAGAATCCGTAAGTCCCAAGCGTCCAGGCCCGCAGGATTGGGTTTCGACTTCATGAGTTGTGCTCTTAGTTAAGCCGTTGTCGACAATAGAATTGACGTCAACCAACCGAGCTTGGTCAGAAGGCTCAAACGCCGATGTTGCGTGCGATGCTGTCCGCAGCCATGCGCTTTCGCCACTCAAGAGGGCCGGAATCATGAATGGAGTTTCCCTCGACATCGACAGCTGCGATGACAGGCATGTCCTTCACCTCGAATTCATAGACAGCTTCCATGCCAAGGTCTTCGAAGGCCACAAGCCGCGCTGACTTAATTGATTTTGAGATCAGGTAGCCAGCCCCTCCCACCGCGATGAGATACGGCGTTTTGTATCTTGCAATCGACTGTATTGCCGCCCGCCCTCTCTCCGCTTTGCCCACCATCGCGAAAAGCCCGGTTTCGGCTAGTACCTTTTCCGTAAAATCGTCCATTCGGCTGGAGGTCGTTGGCCCAGCCGGTCCGACGACTTCATCTCCCACCGCGCGGACGGGTCCAACGTAGTAGATAACGCGTCCCTGCAGATCGAAGGGAAGCGGCTTGCCGGCGTCGATCAACTCGACGATCCGCTTGTGGGCTGCGTCACGGCCCGTCAGCATCGTTCCGGATAAAAGGAGGGTTTCCCCGCAGCGCCACGATGCTGTCTCTTCCTTCGCCAGCGTATCAAGATTGATCCTGCGTACGCCGGCTGGCCTCAATTCGTCCGTTCCAATTTCGGGCCATTCGCTCAGATCGGGCGGCTGGAGGCTGATGGGTCCAGAGCCGTCCAAAGTAAACTTCACGTGCCGGTTGGCGGCACATTGCGGGATGAGGGCCACGGGCTTGGACGCCGCATGAGTAGGATAGGTAGCAACCTTGACGTCAACGACTGTCGTCAGGCCACCAAGGCCTTGGGCCCCAATACCAAGCGCGTTGATCCGCTCATAAAGCTCAATCCGCAGCCCCTCCTCTGGACTGGACGCTCCCCTGGCAATCAGTTCCACCATATCGATGGGCTCGTTCATGGCCTCTTTGGCCAGCAGCATCGCCTTTTCAGCGCTACCACCGATGCCAACGGAGATCAGGCCGGGCGGACACCATCCGCTTCCAAGGGTCGAAACGGTATCGACCACCCAGTCGGCAACCGAGGTGCTCGGGTTCAGGGTGGTAAAGCGTGCCTTGTTCTCCGACCCGCCGCCTTTTGCCGCAATGGTGATCTCAATCCTATTACCTTGCACAAGGTCAACGTGGACCACTGCCGGCGTGTTGTCACGGGTGTTCATCCGTCGGGCAAGCGGATCGGCAACAATTGATGCCCTAAGCGGGTTGTCCGGGTCGAGATATGCCTGACGGACGCCGTCATTCACGAGGTCTGCGAAACTGGCTGCTGAGTTGATGCGGACGTCCATACCGACCTTGGCGAAGACCACCACAAGACCGGTGTCCTGGCACATTGGCCGCCGTCCGAAGGCCGCCATACGGGAATTAGCGAGGATCTGTCCGATGGCATTCTTCGCCGCTGGACTCTGTTCACGCACGTAGGCCTGCGAAAGAGACCGGATGTAATCTGGAGGATGGTAATACGAGATGTACTGAAGGGCGTCGGCAACGCTCCTTGTGATATCCTTGCCGGCGATGGTCCGCGTTCTATTTCCCACCGATTTCATCCAAATGAGCTGAGACCATTGACCATTTTGAGGATTTGGAAGCTTCGCACCCCCTGTTCGCCGCCCTCGTATCCATAGCCGCTTTGCTTGACGCCTCCATAAGGCGCGTCCGCGGAAACCCCTTTCAGGTAATTCACACTGACAGCTCCCGCTGAAAGACTATTAATCAGCTTTCGTTGCGCATTGGCAGCGTCCGTGAAGAAGTAAGCGGCCAAGCCATAATCGGTGGCGTTGGCCTCCTCGATCGCCTCATCTAGCTCGTCAAAAGGCGCAATCGTAAGGATCGGTCCGAACGGCTCTTCATGCAGCACTCTGGCTTCTTTCGGTACGCCCGTCAGGATGGTTGGCGGCCAGTAGAAGCCCGGCCGGTCGAGCCGAGAGCCACCGGTCTCGATACGGGCGCCGCGTTCGACCGCATCCTTGGTCAGGCGCTGCATGGCCTCGATTCGCCGCGTGTTCGCCATAGGACCCATGTCAGTTGAGGGGTCGTCTGGTAGCCCGATTTTGATCTTTCGAGCCGCATCCGTCATTTGGGACAGGAATTCCTCATAGCGGGACCGGGCGACGAGAACCCTGCTGGGCGCGTTGCAGCTCTGGCCAGCGCACTCGAACTTGTATTCCGAAATTGCCGGGATGGCCTTTCCCAGGTCGGCATCCTCACACACAATAACCGGCGAGTGTCCACCGAGTTCAAGGATGCAACGCTGCAAGTTATTCGCGGCGAGCGTGGCCAGCTGTTTCCCCACCTCGGTCGAGCCCGTGAAAGTCAAGACCTTCACTATTGGCGAACTGAGGAGATGCCGCGATATATGCACTGGAACACCGAAGACGAGATTGACCACGCCATCCGGAATGCCTGCTTGACGCAACGATTCCACGATATGGACAGCTACGCTCGGTGTCTCTTCAGCCCCTTTGAGGATCACCGGACAGCCTGCCGCCAGCGCTGGGGCGAGCTTGCGGGCGATGAGAACGGCCGGATAATTCCATGGCGTAAACGCAGCAACAACACCGAGCGACTCCGGGACGACCATCCGGTTCGGGCCCACCGGAATCGGGGCCGACAGCTCTTCGGCATGTCTGCCGTTCCATTCCAGCGTTTCGACGGCGCGCAGGTACTCACCTGTCGCTTCGGCAATCGTCTTTCCCTGTTCGGCCGACAGGTCCCTGGCTGCGGCTCCAGCCTTCTCTGCTAGAATCCTGGCGGCGGCTACGAGGATCTCGCCACGATCCTTGGCTGGCCGCGACGACCACGCCTTGCGGCTCCGTTCTGCCGAAGCGAGAGCCTCATCCAAATCCGACACCGTCGCCGAAGCCACCGAAGCAAATACCTTCTCCGTCGCCGGATTAACTACCGGCAATGTGGCTCTGCTACCGCCGGCTCGCCATTTGCCATTGATAAAGAGCTGGTGGCTCCTGGCGTCGGACATCGCGCGCTCCACTTGTGTAATTCTTGCCATACGAGTGCCGTTTCAATATCGAAACCGCTGAACTCGCTCGAGCCAGTTTCATCGCGATGGTCGCGGTGGGTCAAATATCGATTAGTGCCGAAATCCATCTGGAATCCAGATCGATCTTTCGAATGGCAAATAGTCGTGCCGTATTTTATAGATCGACGGCTGTCAGGTCGCGTCAGGAATGGATGCTGCCCAGCCGCGGCTCTCTATTAACTCTCTGGCCACCTTGGGGATGATCTTGCGGACCGCGGAGACGGCCGCAGAACGCTCGTCCTTCGGATTTACAGCAAGCACAACCGAGCGGGTAATCACCGGATCAACGATCTTCACGGTCCGCACCAGCCCTTGAGCGGCTTCTTTCTGAACCGCAGACGGGGCGAGAATAGAATGGGCTTTGCCCTCTATGACCATGTTGATGATCGTTGAAAGCGAGTCCACTTCAAACTTGACGTCCAGCGCGCAACCATGTTGTGCGACGACATCAGCCACGGAACGCCTTACATTGTTGTTGCGCATGGGAACAGCCAGCGGGAATGCATGCAGGTCAGCTAGAGATATTGCATCTTCGAAGGGTGGCTCACCGGACGGGACCACCAGACAAAGGTTTTCGCGCGCTAGCACCGTCATTCGCCCTACACTGTCCGCGGTGCGGTAGAGGACCGCCAGATTGAAGCGTCCAGCAGCCATCCACTCCTCCAGCGGGCCAGTCATTCCCTCGACCATCTTAAGGGACACTTTGGGCAGTTCGTTTCTCACCGACTCAAGCAGCAGGCCGCTCAGGACGCGGGCTGCTCCAGATGGAATGCCAATAGTTACCTCCCCTGCAGGGGAAGAAGCTGTGTTGGTCAATTCCACCTCGGTAAGTCGAATTTCGTTGAGGATCGCCCGTGCCCGCTCGAGCAATTTGGCTCCTGACGCGGTGACGCTGACGCCGGTTCTGTCGCGTATCAGCAGCTGAGTGCCGAAGCCCTCCTCTAGTTGACGCACATGCAGGCTCAGCGCACTCTGGGCGACATTAAGGAAACCAGCGGCCTTCGTAAAACTGCCTGCTTCGACCACGCCGACGAAATATCTTAACTGCCTGATTTCCACGGGTACATCCGAGGGTGGACTCCAATGGATGTAATCTATCTCGAAATGCGATGGCGCGATAGCAATAATTGTGCCACGCTGCAGCGATCCAGTGGCGACGCAATTGGATCGCCGTGGTCTCTTGTCGTCCCGTCCGGTCTCTTCAGTTGTTAAGACGCCGTTTGGATATCGGAATTTTTGTTTGAGGTGAGGCGAATTGTGTTTCGAGTTCCGGACGTGGACAAAACCGGGTCGTGGGCGGATGACCCAGTTCGTCAGGAAGACAAAGCGCTACCTGGATTGGCGAAATCGCGCGGCGTTTCTGTTCCAGACCCCCAAAACCTGGCTCTGGTGCTGAAAAAAACGTTGCACGCAAGCGCGATATCGCGGTCGATACGGGATGAGCCGGCCAGACAGCGCCGGCGCTCAGGCGACCTGGATGACATCCGCCAGCGCTGGCCCTGGCCAAGCATCTGTTCGTAACGGCGCCTACCATCGCTAAAGCTCACGGACAAGCCGCCTATCTCGACTTCGTCGTGCAGGCAATCCGCCGATCCAACGACAGAAGGGCTTCGAAAGCCTCCCCCGCCGCTGGGCCGTCCAGCGAACTTTCGGCTGGATGACCCGATGGCGGCGCCTCGTGCGCGACTACGTGCAGCGCGTCGACGTCTCTCACGACATGATCCTCGTCGCCATGGGCAATCTGCTTCGCTGAAATGCCCATCCGTGAATTTCAAAAACGGACAGACGCCCAGCTAGGCTTTCGGGCCCATGGCGATTATCTCACGGGCCCTTCGAATCACCGGTGCATCAACCATCTTTCCGTCTAAGGCGAAAGCACCTCTGCCCTGCGCCGAGGTATCGTTTTGCGCCGCGACGACACGACGGGCCCACTCGAGTTCCTGCTCGCTTGGCGAGAAAGCCTCATTGAATATGGCCACCTGGGTCGGGTGGATCGCCAAAGCTCCGACAAAGCCAAGCCGCCGCGCGTGAGCCGCGGCCTCACGAATCTTATGCGTGTCTGAGAACTCGCCGATGCTTCCTACGAAGCCAAGCGGTAGCAAGCCTGCGGCACGAGCAGCAAACAAAACGGAAAGGTTCGGCGTCAAGAGAAGGTCGAGTTCCGGGGCACCACCAACTGAGGCACTGAAGTCTTCAGGGCCCAGCGCCATTGCAATCATCCTGGGATCGGCCGACGCAATGGCCGCGAGATTTTGCAATGCAGCTGGGGTCTCGATCTGTGCAAGGAACCGGATTTGACCCGGCACAAGATTTCTTTCTCGTTCAAGTTCCAGTACCGCATTCGCGATCTCCGATACCCATTCTGACGAATCCGTTTTCGGAAGAACAAGTGCATCAACACCCGCCATCACTGCTGCATCAAGATCTGCCGCCAAGGGGCGCAAACCACGATTCACACGGATCAAGACAGATGCGCCCTTTCGGCCCACCTTTGCCACGGATGCAGAAAGCCGCTTTCGCGACTCCTCTTTCTGATCCTGGGGAACCGAGTCCTCAAGGTCCAGTATGACGCCATCTGCCCCGCGCTCATGAGCAGTCTCCACAAAGCGCGGAACATGAGAGGGAACGAAAAGCAGCGATCTCCAGCGGGGAATGGACATCGGTCTTTCAATGGCCGGAACGGTGCGCTTCATGAAGATCTGCTGCCGGTTTTAGTGCGGGCTGTGTCAGTGAGCTGGCTGGGCGGCCGTGGGACTGGAAGGGGTCAGAGAGGTTGGTATGCACTCTGTGGGTCGCGACCGCGCCCCCTTGCCCACAAGAGGCGTGCTCATGCTGAGGCGGCTCTTGCGCGCAAACCTGCTTGAACCTCCTCGCGGACAGCCTCGGTATGAGCGCCAAGAGCCGGAACGGGGCGCAGCAACGGGCGCTCAGAGTTGAAGATCGCCGCCGGCGCTATCGTCTCGATGGTTCCTTCGGGTGTTCCGACCTGCACCTTGCGAATGTGTGGGTGCGTTGAAACATCCGCGACTTCGTTCAGTCGGCCATATGCCAACCCGGCCGCCTCGAGCTCCCGCATCGCTTCATGGCAGGATAGTTCGGAAAACCGCCGTTCAATGATCTTATCAAGTTGCGCACGGTGACCGAGGCGCTCCATATTATCGGCGAAACCAGGTGTGCGTATAAGCGCCGGCTGCTTAAGAAATTTCTCGCAGAAATTTACCCATTCCCGGTCATTCTGAACCGAAAAGATGACCTCTTTGCCGTCGGCACAACGGTAAGCGCCATACGGCGCCAGCGACGGGTGTTTCACGCCGGCGCGTACCGTATGGTAGCCGCTATAGTCGTTTTGCAGAACCGGCACGTTCATCCAGTCGGCGATTGCATCGAACAGTGACACCTGGATGCTGGTGCCTTCACCGGTGACCTCGCGATGATAGAGGGCCTGAAGAATGGCGCTATGTGCTGTCATGCCTGCCGAGATGTCGCAAACCGACACACCCACACGGGCGGGCCCCTGTTGCGTCCCGGTGATCGCACACAGACCAGTTTCGGCCTGGACGATGAGATCATAAGCCTTCAAGTGGGAATACGGCCCCTGCTCTCCGAAACCAGAGATATCGCAGGTGATCAGCCGTGGAAAACGCCGACGTAGATCCGCAGACCCGAAACCCAATTTTTCAATACTGCCCGGCTTCAGATTTTGGATCAATACGTCGGCACCGGCAATGAGCGTGTCCAGGACGGCGCGGTCCGCCTCAGATCTCAAGTCCAGACAGACCGACTCCTTACCCCGGTTGAGCCAGACGAAGTAGGCGCTCTGACCCCGCACCAACTTGTCGTAGTTTCTGGCAAAATCCCCTTCGGGCCTCTCGATCTTGATCACCCGGGCGCCGGCGTCAGCAAGGCGAGACGAAGCGTAAGGCGCAGCAACCGCCTGCTCCACGGCAACGACTGTGATCCCCTCAAGAGACTTCTGCATGCGACACCGTGTTTTCATCCAACGTTATCGGCTTGAACTCGACGACGGTTCAGTATCGCCAGCAATCGGTTCTGTTCGTTCCCGACGATGGAAAATCCCTCGTCGACCCCCATTCCCGGCTTTGCGAGCATCATGTCGGCCTGGGTCGCTACCGAAATGTGCACTGAAGCCTGGGCGGAGAGATCTGTCTCGGTACAACTTCCTCCGACATACGCTCCGACCCTGTTTTCCTTGCAGATGAGAACTGCGCGGGCCGTATCGGCGATTGAGCCTACGTCTGGCGTCTTGATTTGGACCAGATGCGTAGCCTTCGCTTCGGCAAAGAGCCGAATATCCTCAAGCGTATTGCATCTCTCGTCCACGACAATGCGGGCTCTGGAACCGCGGTTGTCCAAAATCGACACGATCTCCGCGTAGTTCTCAATTTGCGCTTGAGTCGAACCAAAATCCGCAGGAGACTCGACATTGAGCGCGAAACCCGGAACGCTCTCGGCAACCCTGCAGATAAAGTCGGCGATCCGTTGCGGCTCCAAGCCGATTTCGAGGCCGATCCAGCCATATACATCGAAATGCAGCACCGGATGATACCCCGGGAGACCGATTTGGCGCGTACGCGTTGCAACCCACTTCACGAAATCCATGAACGTCTGGCCGTCGGTGCCGAATTTCTGCCGAGAGTTGATAAGGCCGTGGGGAAGAATGTCCACGCCTTTCAAGATCATTCTGTCAACGTTGATTTCGCGAGCATCGCCGCTCTGGCAGTAAATTGGGACGCGGCACGTGGGTAGCGGCAGATCAAACTCGGCGCATACGATCTCCGCCATTGTCTTGCGCTGAAGGTGGGCGGCTGCGCGAAGAAGCGCTTGGCTCACGCCATATTCAATAGCCAGAGGTATCCGCAAATGCTCGACGGATTCAAAAACCCTCGTGCAAGAATCAATAAACCGAGAGGCATCGACATCAAAAAGCCTCGGCGCGACGACGCATGACGTTAGATCTGAGATTTGGTTAGTGTCGAACAGAGGATCGCGTCCACCGGCACCAGCGTACTGGACGTTCATCATGTCACCCCAAACAACGGTCTCGTCCGCAAGGACGAGCCCGATGCTGAGCGAAGATGCCGGAATACGAATGGACTTGAACCCGGGGGTCGTCGGTGCGCCGACATACATAAAGCCGTCCTGGATTGCGCCGGACCTAATGGCTTCCTGATCGTCATAGAAAAATGCGCCGTTGCCAGGCGCTAGCAGGACATCTTTGATCTGCACTTCGTTTCGCTCGATTCATTCCAGAGCCATTGACGGGCGACGCACTTCCACGGCTACCTGCCAACTATGTGCCATTTAGCGTTGGGTTCGCCAATATAATGTCCAGGACGGAACCATCGCGTTTTGAGATGACCGGCACCTTCCTGGCCTGCCCGATCGTCCCTGAGGTATGGCTTTCGACGCGATGGCGGAGCGAAGATATGGCCAGAAAGAGACACAGTGCGGACGACCCGAGGTCCGTTCCCGCCATTTGGCAACTTCTTCTGGTTGATGCCCCAGGGCTTCGCCAGCGCTCTCAGTCTCTCTTGATGAGGTGGACAGGCGCTCGTAACGGCATCATCCTCGTGAGAGGCGTGCCAAGATGGCTGCTGTCGAGCACTCATCTGGGGGAAACCGTCCATGAGCAATATTAACACCGATCTCAGTGCTGTTGCCACTATTGGCCTCGATCGGCCTCGATCTGGCCAAGCATGCCTTCCAGGTTCAGGCGATCGATGCCGCAGGCAGCGTCCTCACGACCCGGGCGCTGCGGCGGAAGGATGTTTTGACGGTTCTTCGAACCCTTGCCGTGCTGCCTCATTGGCTTGGACGCGTGTGGCTCGGCCCATCACTGGCTCGCGAACTCATGAAGTTCGGCCATGACGTGCGGCTGATGCCGCCAGCCTATGTGTAGGCTTACGTGCGTCGCCAGAAGAACGATGGCTGATGCAGCAGCCATCTGCCAGGCGGTGACAGCGCCCTTCGATGCGTTTCGTGCCGATGCGATCGGTCGGGAACCAGGCGGCGCTCATGCATCAAAAGGTACTCGTACTTGGTTGCCCAACGCACCCAACTGCTCAATACCCCTTCGCAGCCATCTGGCCGAAATCGGGATTATCTCAGCCCAGCGACCGAACAACGCGCGCGCCTTGGATACCCTCGTCACCGAGGGCAACGACATGATCCGGCGACAGTGCGTTCGGCATTGTTGCCGTTGGTGCGCCAACTGAGCGAACTAGCTGTGAGCTTTCAGTAGGTTGTCCATCCGGTCCAAGCCGGGAAAGCTGAGGTTGTCGAAGCTTCAGTGATTCTCGGAGGACCGAATGAACATCCATCAGAACGCCCGTCTGACGCCGCTGCGTCGAGAGGAGATAGCCCGCGACGTTGTTGAAGGCTGTCTTTCCAAAGCCGATGCGGCGCGAACATACGGGGTGGTGGCGCGCTGGGTGGAGCGCTTCCGGGTCGAGGGAAGCGCCGGCATGATCGACCGTTCCTCGCGGCCCAAAACAAGCCCCGAAGCAAACCGAAGTCCGGCACGTCCTCTCTTCATCCTCCGTCCCGCGAAGGACATTCATCCGCCCCTGTCGAATCTCGTTATCGGATGTTCTCCCTTTCGTTTGGTGGACCGGCTATATCACCGCCGTCGCTTCCTCTCGCGCCCAGCGGAACTCACTGCCATCGGACCATATATTCTGTGCATGATGAGGCTAATCTGCGAGCAAGGGCAACGGTCGCTCTTTGTCGGCCCCGGCGCTTAGCGACGTTCATCGCCCGAGCTTTCAGCCATGACCACTTTTTCACCACCGTCAGCAAGACTTGCGCGGCTTCATAAAGTCGCGTTCGCATCATGGAGTCACCGCACAGGGAAACACGTCCCGACGCGATTGTCCTCGCCTGATTGATGCAGCGCGGCGTTAACCCAAGAGCCGGCCTACGGCCTTCGCATTCTTGAAGTGGGCAGGAATGTCGACTGTAGCCTTGAAAGCCAGCGCAACGACAGGTCTGCGCCTTGAGAAAGGCCTTCGCATGACGGGTTTCGACGCAGATGCAGGTAGTCCGGCTCCCGCCAGACCACTGAACAACCATTGTGATAAGGGAGCAGCTTCAAGCCCGATCCGGGCCAAATTCCAGGCGGGGTTCTTCAACGCCTCAACAAGATCGTCCGGATGGCTCGCGACCTTCATCTCTCGGCAAATGCGGCCTCCTTCATCCACGATGCAAACGGCCGTCTCTTTCACGGAGACGTCCAGTCCGGCATAATGCTTCATGCTGCGCTTGCTTTCCTGATGCTTGTGGCTGTTCACGCAGACCACGTTTTATCATCAGCTCGAAGCGCAGCACCTCAAACATCCGTTCAAGACGTGGGGCTAGCCGAATACATGGGGTAATCGGTTTCCCAAGTCTTAGCTATGGAAGTGGGTGGCTGTTCCCCGACAGGATGGAATACGGGCTCACGATTCGCACCGGGCCCAGGCATCTCAGGGAGAACAGCCATGGAAGACTATATCGGCCTCGATGTTTCGATGAAAGAGACAGCGGTTTCCATTCGACGTGAAGGCAAGCGCGTCTGGCGTGGGAGGTGCGCCTCTGATCCAAAGGTCATTGCCGAGCTTGTCCGCAAGCGGGCGCCGGCCGCAAAGCGCGTCGTGTTCTATCGGTGTGGTTCTATCATGCGCTGCGCGCAGAGGGTTTGCAGGCGATCTGCATCGATGCTCGTCATGCCAAAGCAGCGCTCGACATGGCCGCGAACAAAACCGACGCGAACGATGCCGACGGTTTGGCGCATCTTGCAGAAGTAGGGTTCTTTCGTGAGTGCGAGTGAAAGGCTTCGACAGCATGCTGACGCGCGCGCTCGTTGCGGCACGCACCAGGCTGGTCAGGATCACGACCGAACTCTCAAACCAGATCCGAGGGCTCATGAAGACATTCGGACTGCTTGTTCCCGCCGGCAAAGGAAGCACCTTCGAGAGGAAAGTCCGCAATCTCCTTGTCGACCAGGACGGCCTCCTATCGTGCTGCCGAGGCTGGAAGCCTGGCGCAACATGCGCGTTCGGGCCGCGGAACTCGGGCGTCAGCTTGTCGCTGGTGCGCGTCAAGGCCGAGCGTGTCAAATACTCGTGTCGATCGCCGGTGTCGGCGCAATCACCGCGACTTCGTTCGTGACCGCATTGAGGAGCCGGACAACTTCAAGAAATCTCGCCTCGTCGGCGCCTGGCTTGGACTGACGACCCGACGATACCAATCGGGAGAGGTCGACTATGATGGCCACATATCCCGGCGGGGCGATCATCATTTGCGAGGGCTTCTCTACGAAGCTGCGACGTCATCCTAACCCGCAGCTGCGCCGACAGCAGCCTGCGAACATGGGGTCTAAAACTCCGGGAGAGGAACGCAGTTAGTCGTGATCGTCGTAGTGGAAACGCTTGACCGTAGCGTCCTTGATGGTGCGGTTCATGCGCTCGACCTGGCCGTTGGTCCAAGGATGCTTTGGCTTTGTGGTTCGATGTTCGATATCGTTCCTGGCGCAGGCGAGTTCGAAGGCATGAGCCCGGAATATCTCGCCATTTGCGATCGCTTCCTTGATCAGTGGAACGGCCGAACCGCCAGCTCCTGGCGTGGTGAACTGTATGCCGTTGTCGGTGAGCAGGATCTTGTAAGGGACGGCGGCGATCAGGCGGAGCAGAAACTCTTTGGAAATGGCTGTCGGAGCCTTCTCGTGCAGTTCGACGAAGGCAAATTTCGAGGTCCGGTCGATGGCGACGAACATGTGTAGCTTGCCCTGCTCGGTTCGGACCTCCGCGATATCAACGTGGAAGAAGCCGATCGGATAGGCCTTGGACTTCTTCTTCGCCGGCCTGTCGCCTTCGACATCCGGCAATCGGCCGATGCCGTGGCGCTGCAGACAGCGGTGCAATGAAGAACGTGTCAGATGCGGGATTGTCGGCTGCAATGCGTAGAGGCAATCATCGAGCGGCAGCAGCGTGTGCCGGCGGAAGGCCACAACGACAGCCTCTTCCTCGACAGACAGAATCGTCGATCTCGGCTCCCTGGGGCCGGTGATCGGCGGTCGAACTCCGCTTCTTCCACTTAGCGACCGTCTTAGGATTGATGCCGTAGCGCTTCGAAAGCTTCCTCAGGCTCGCTTGATGGGATGGACGGCGCCCGCAACGGCATCATCCTCGTGAGAGGCGTGCCAAGATGGCTGCTGTCGAGCACTCATCTGGAAGGAGCACCGTCCATGGGCAATATTAACACCGATCTCAGCGCTGTCGTTACCGTTTGCCTCGATCTGGCCAAGCACGTATTCCAGGTTCACGCGATCGACGCCGCCGGCCGTGTCGTCACGACCCGCGCGCTGCGGCGGAAGGATGTTCTGGCATTCTTCGAATGCCTGCCATGCTGCCTCATTGGCTTGGAAACGTGTGGGTCGGCCCATCACTGGGCTCGCGAACTCATGAAGTTCGGCCATGACGTGCGGCTGATGCCGCCAGCCTATGTGAAGGCTTACGTGCGTCGTCAGAAGAACGACGCTGCTGATGCAGCAGCGATCTGCGAGGCGGTGACGCGCCCGTCAATGCATTTTGTGCCGGTGCGATCGGTCGAGAACCAGGCGGCGCTCATGCATCACAAGGTCCGCGAACTTCTGGTGGCCCAGCGCACTCAGCTGCTCAATGCCCTTCGCAGCCATCTGGCCGAAATCGGGATCATCGCCGCCCAGGGACCGAACAATGCGCGTGCCTTGGCTATCCTCGTCATCGAGGGCAACGACATGATCCCGGCGACGGTGCGTTCGGCACTATTGCCGTTGGTGCGCCAACTGAGCGAACTCGATGCCGAGATCAGGCAGAGCGATCAGGCCATTCTGGCCCTCGCCAAGACCGATGAAACGGCACGCCGCCTGATGACCGTTCCCGGCATCGGCCCTGTTACTGCCTCCGCGCTTGCGGCGAGCGTCCAGGATATCTCGGCTTTCTCAGGCCCGCGCGAATTCGCCGCCTTCCTTGGGCTCACACCAAGGCAAAACTCCTCAGGCGGAAAGGAACGGCTGGGGCGTGTATCCAAGATGGGAAACCGATATCTGCGAAAGCTGCTCGTGGTGGGGGCTCATGCTGTTCTGTTCCATCGCAAGCGTTCCGGCGATGTGTTGAGAAACTGGGCGGATCGCCTGATGGAGACCAAGCCCTTCAGGCTTGTCGCCGTAGCGACCGCCAACAAACTCGCCCGTATTGCCTTCGCACTCATGCGCGACGAGACACATTATGTCGGCACGCCGGCGTAACAGGAGCATCGGCTAAGGCCGCCATCCGGAATCGAGGGTGACAATGACGTGATGGGGTGGTCGCGGGTGCGGTCATTAAACCGCAGCAACAGGCCGGAGACATGACCGCACCCGCGACCACCCCATCGCCGAAAATAAACCCTTGATCGGCGGGCGCCGTCCAGACATGACTATGCTGTATCGCTCGACGGATCGCCTCTGTCGTTGTGGCGCTCCCATGCAGAATCTGGCCCATAGCGCATCCTTTGATCCGGACGACAATGATGAACCATCAAAGCCTGGGATCAAACACCTAGAGATAACACATCCAGCTCACCACGGCGGGAGCCGGCGGCTCCGCCGTCCCGTTGACAGCATTCGGTTCGTCGGCCTGACACTGAGACACTTGAGCCCGAAGCGCAGCAGTTTGCTGAGCTTCACTTTCGCGGACGGCGCAATTCAAAGAATTGATATTTCTTTCCATCAAATACAACCGGCCCAAGGTAGGAATAGCCCATTGGGGTTCTCGTTTTGAGCGCTCGTATATTCGTGGAGCGTACGAGAGAGACCAACCGATCGATAGATTGGGTTGCGAAGGCGAATTCGATCACCGGCTGAAGGCTTTCCGGCCCAATCCCCTGACCGCACCGGGCTCCGAACAGGAAGCATGCGGTTTGAATGTCGTTTTCACCGAAGCGGCGCAGCCCGGACTTGCCTACAAAGCGCAAATCGCCATTAGCCTTTCGTTCATAGACCATCCAGAATCCGTACCCGTGGGTCTCCCAGTCATGAAGATAGAGGGACAGCCAAGCATCAGACATTTCCCGGGTTGGCGGAATTCCCTCCATGAATTTGAATACCAGCGGATCACAGTGCAGACAATGCAGGGCCTCGGCGTCCCAAGTACGAACTGGGCGCATGAATAAACGTTCTGTTTCCAGATTCATGTGAAATTCCATCCATTGGAGAGATGCGCCAGCAAAGACAGCCCAAGTCAAGGCGGGTAAGGGCGCGTAGCTGCGAATGAGGTGCGTACCTTCGAAGTAGCGCAAGATGGGGCCGTAAGCCTCTATCGATCTCTGACCACGCGTTCGCCGGTATTCGATTGCGCATCCCCGATAGCGTCGGCGGTTAAAAACGAGAGCACTCGTTCCGAATAGACTTGCAAATTGGTTTGAGACAAAGTCTTCTCCTTGGCCCGTGACGTTCTGCGAATACCGAATACATGTGCCGTGCCAACCAGAAATCTATTTGAAAAATAACGGCATAGCTCCAATGCTGCTACGTTGTATGTCTGACATTGTCGGAAATGACGACGCAGAGCGTGTCGACTGCCCAGTGAATTCCGCTTGCTCTTCGTGGATTTGCCCACGCTGATCCTCATGCAGGTCTCGTTCGGCCGTGTCCTATATTGTGACCGGCCGATCAGGACACAGCTTGGGTTAAGTCTGTCGTAATTAATTGGCCTCATATCCGGCAGCCTTGAAGAAGTTTCTGCATCCACTTGGCTCGAACAGATGGCAGATATCGTCGCCGAGAGCTTCGCAGAGAGCGTCGAAAGTTCTGGCCGCCTTCTTTCGCAGCGCGCCTTGAGTTTTGAGTAGGCCAGCTCGATGGGTTGAGATCGGGCGATTATGGCGGCAGGAACAGGAGCCAGGCGCCCCATTGGCGAACCAGTTGAGCGGCGCCCTCGTTCTTTTAGAAGCCGAGATTGTCGAGAATGACGACGTCGACGGGCGACAGTCGGGAGCGAGTTTCGACGCAGCGCTCGAAGATGGCGGCATTGGCCCGGAAACAGCCAGCCCTGCGGCTTCGTGACGCTTGATGGGTGGAGACTCCCGAGCGGATTCCTACGCCGCGCAAGCTGCCAACAATATTGAGCCCAGACTAGGTGGTGCGCTTTCTCGGGGCGCTGCCACCACTGAAGGCACGCACCGCGTTGACCACCGCCTATGCCGCCGGCCTGCGCGCATCGGAGGTGGTAAGCCTGAATTGTTTCCCGGACGCGGCGACAAGCTGGGACTACCTGCGCTGGTGCGGAGGCGGCAAGGAGACCGCATATCCTTCCTATTCGCCAAGGGTCGGAAATGGTGTGATCGACCAAGCGATTAAGTCTACGGCACGCTGAAGTATCGCCGCGGTCTGAGCACGGCTGGGTGAAGCGGCGATGACATGCCCGATGTAGTCTCCATTATCGCCTTTCCTGACGATCGGCGTCTTGGGTTCAACAATAAATTTGACCTCGACGACACCTGGTACGGCGGCCGCCCGGCTGCCGCCTTCGATCCAATCGAGAATGCCATCGCGATCAGGAACTAAGCACCGCGAAGCCACAGTCTGCGAATGCCTTTTGCGCAAATCCCATTCCTCGCCGATGACAAGCTTGATGTGCTCGGTGACGAGATCGACACCGTAAGCCAGTCGGACCCGTTCAGGTTCCCCAACACCAAGACGCGGATTAACCTCAATGACGACTGGGCCACCCTTCGTCCAGCGGAATTCAATATTCGATGGCCCCCAGCCAAGGCCGAGAGCTCGCAGACAGCTCAGCGAAACATCGCCGATACGTTGATGCTCATCATCAATCAGCGGGGCCGGACAGGTGCACTCACGAACGACGAAATACGGTGGCGGGCCGAACTCGTAGGCGCTAATTCCAATGACCTCAGTTCCCATTAAATTAGCGACATAAAGGGGGCCTTGTACGAACTCTTCGACCACTATCCTTGGCGAAGACCGCCATATATGCTTCCCGCCCAACAGATAGGTCGTATGTTCGGCCAACTCATCGATATTGCGGCACAATCGGACACCGATGCTTCTGATGCCTACGGCTGGCTTCAGAACAACCGGCAGGCCAATCTCTGCGGCAGCCCGTTCTGCATCCGTCGCATTCGCTGCTAAGCGATAAGCGGGTATTGGAACGTCGGCATCATCGAGGAGCTGACGTTGAGTGAATTTGTCGCAGCACCGTTCAACGGATGCGGGGTTCGGTCCCGGTAGACCGAAATGTCGGCAGAGCTTGCCAACTGTCGCAGGAATCGACTCATCGAGGCCCGCAAACCCGGTAATGCCGGCAATGTCATAGGTCGCACGCAGCCGCGAACATTCGTGGATCAGCGCATTGAGATTGTCTGTATCGATACGGATTGCCTCGATCCCCTTCGCCGCAAGATAGTCGTATTGAGTTGGATCCGCCGTCAGGGTAATTGGATGAAGACCAAGACGCTGGGCCGCTTGGATGTATAGCGGACCATTACCCATTGACGCTCCAACCATAATGAGTGCTCTTTTTGCCATTGGCTTTAACCCCGACATTGCGTCCTGTGTGGCGGTACGAGTTTGAATCGTCATCTACTTTTTCAGCCGTGCCTGACTCAGACCTTGCCGTGAGCGTATCATCGTCAGCGATTTGCGGTCGCAAAGATCCTGTAAATTTTATTCGAAGGATCTGTTGCAAGAGTTGGATTCGCACGTGAAGAAAGTGGCGAGCTGCTGGTCAGGGTCAACTCAGGGAACTGCTGGATAAATTCTGGGGGGCTTTGCCGCTGCTTTAACGGCGCCCCATAGATCGTTGGCTGCGTCCCCTCTGGCAGCTGGGTGCCCACGGCCTTGTTCGCCGGGTTCCTCTTGCGGGCCTGGCTCACACATGACGATCGAGCACGACTTGAACGGTGCTCTTGGCCGGGATACGCACCTCGCCGGCGAGCTTGCGCACCAGCAACTCGCGTATCTTCATGGCGTATCCTTTGCTGAGGAATTCAGAAGCCCATGCCGGTTGGCTACGGCACCAGCATCGGAGGCATGAAAGAGGTGTCGCCTACTGGAAGAACCGGATTGCTCAACAACCAGATGATCGCGGGACTGTCACGCCCTGTGCCGATTGGCTTATCGTTCCTGGGTTTTGAAGAACTCGAGGACGGAAAGCAAAGCGACCCTATCGGGTTCGATATCACAAAAGCTACGGCCAACTGGTCGTGCAGGATTCACCTGGCAAGATGCTGCGGTCCGGACCGGGTGAAGAACGACCGTCACCCTCTCGGCTCGTTTCTAGAACGATATTGTGAGAACTCTCATGCCGTTCTGGAAGCCACGCGCAACTGGGATGGCGATGTACGACTGGCTCCACCACATCTGCGTTGTGTTGGCGTACCCCTTGAAGGTGAAGGCGATCGCCGACGCCAAGATCAAGACGGACACGATCGACGCGACTGTGCTGGCGCACCTTCTTCGGGCTGATCTGGTGCACCCCAGCCCTCAATTTCCAGATGTGAATTCGGCGCGGAGCCTGATCTTTTGATCTTTGGTGACGACGCTTGGTTGAGATGCTGCGCTCGGTTATCTGTCGAGACCCGGCATACCATTTCTAAAGGCCCAGCCGGACAAAACCGATCACATTGACGCCCGCGGCATTCCCCAGATGATGCGGGTCAACCTGTTCCGCCCGATGCATGTGAAGACGCTAGACTAACCAGCCAGAACGTCGGGCACTGCTGTCGGCACGCAAGCTGCTGCAGGACAAGGCGACTGCCATCGAGAACGACATCCGGGGGATCTTGCGCAATTTCGGGCTCAAGCTTGGCAAGGCCAGTGCCGCAAGCTTCGAGGATCGCATCCGCAAGCTCGCCGAAGGCCTGCCTGACCTGATCGAGGAGCCGCTGCTCCGATCCACGAAGCAAGCTGCGCGCGCTCGCTCGGGAGGATGAGACGTGCCGCCGTCTGATGCGGTCCCAGGGGTCTGGCCGGGGGCGCGAAGATGGCCGCAGGGTCGAACCGGATCGCGGAATTGATGAACGTGAAATTTTAAAAGCCGGAAGAAAGCTAGACGATAAGTTCCCACTTGCCGGTGGGACGCTGGCCCTCGCGGACGATGGATGAGGTGAGTTCGCAAACTTGCTTGTTCCGCTTCGGGAATTCAGCAGAATCTGCCCGATAGCGTTTTTCGCCGCCTGACTCTGTTCGCGCGCGTATGCCTGCGAAAGGTATCGGATACAGTCGGGAGGATGGAGTTCGAGATGTACCCGAAGCGCGTCGGCGACGCTTTGTGATATCCTTGCCAGCATTTCGCTGCGCGACCGATTCAGTGCGCATCGCCTCATCGTGAAGCGCCGGGCAGCTTTATCACTCCAACGTCGTTCTCAAATGCAATTTCAGTTCCAAATGGCTCCGAGAGCTTCTGTAGGCGTTCCAGAATGGCCTTTGCTTGCGACCTGGCAACCAACTTCGGGATGCCACGATTGGCAAATCTCTGGGCATAGCCCAGCTCGATTGGATATAGCCGCAATTCAGCGAGATGATTTCTTTCAAATCGGCTGACTGTGATGATGCTCTCGTAGTAGATCGGTGCGGCGAGCGCGCCCACAAAGCCGCCTGCCCTGGGGTATCCTTTTGTCTCTTCGTCGACCGTCACCTCTGCATCGGTGTCGGTTCGTGGATTCTTGCCGTAGAGGGCGAACATGTCAGCCCCTACGGGCGTCCGCAGGTCGTCGTAGAAGAAATTCCCCAGGCTGTAGAGGATTGGTCGGCCTTTGTAGATCTCGATGCCTCTCAATAGGTGCGGCCCGTGTCCGACATATGCATCCGCCCCTGCATCTATTGTCTTACGCGCAAAGGATTGCTCGTAATCTGGCGGTTCCTGGCTCCAGTTTCCGGGCTCGTGACAATGGTTGGTGACGACGCAGAAATCAGAAAACTGCTTGCCGCGGCGAACGTTTCGCAGGATATCAGCGACATCGCCCGCGTCGGGTTCGTAGCTATAACCGGCCTTGTCGCCAGATTTGAACGTCGCTCCAGCGAGACTAAGCCGGTTCGGGTTCTTATGGTCGGGACTGGGATTGGGTAGCGAATCACTCACGTTCCGTAAACTTTCGAGCATCGTCGGCGGCACTACGATGCTTTCAGTCAAGCGAAGGGCATAGAGTCCCGGCCTGCCCGGCGCCTCGCCGGCGGGATCGCACGCCCGGGACATCGGCGTAAAAGACGTAGTAAATGACACCAGCGCCACCCGCCCCCGCGCCGTCTCTAGAAACCGGGCAGCGCTGGCTTCTGCAAGGTTCTCACCCGCACCCGCATGAATGATTCCGCTCTCGTCGAGGATCCGGCCGGTTGCGCGCATACCTTCGAGGCCCCAGTCGAGTGTATGGTTATTTGCGCGCCCCATAATGTTGAAGCCCATCGCCTTTAGATCGGGTCCGACCTCTGGAAGGCTGACGTGGTACGCACCACCATGCTCGGCTTGTGGGCTTCCCTTGAACGATCGGATGTCGAAGATGACGGATTCCATGTTGCCGAAAGTGGCATCGCCATTGCGAAGGATTTCGGCAATGGCGTGGATGCCGGGATGCCGGCCTTCCATCAGAGCCCGGGATACGATGAGGTCACCGACTGCGACCATCGTGAAGCCGTCGGCAACATTAGTTTCGATCGAGCCGACCGTATCGTAGCCATCAGCACGTCGGGCTGGATCACAACCGTTGTCGTGTAATTTTTTCTCCATATCTTCCTCAGTAGGCTGATTGCTTATAACCGAATCCATTCGCCTTTGTCATTCCTGTTCCCCCAGCTCTACCAGCGTCGCCGCGCCACTCGCACCACAAGCGCTCCTTTAGCTGAGAGGTTGCGATGCTCCCTTTGCGACCAGCGCGCCTCGCGGCCATACTGCCGCCCACGTTCATGGAGAGGGCCGGAAATATCGACTACCAAATACGACTCGACCATGGGAGCGTTAGATTTGTCTTGTATTTTTATGGGCTCCTAATCGCCGAAACCGTTGCAGCCGAGAAATTGGCCGCCGCAGCAGACTGGCCTGTGGCCGGAGCGCGCACGTGGCAGGCCACGAGGCGCCCGTCAGCCATCGGCACCAAAGGCGGTATCTCGGCACGGCAACGCTCGACTGCGAGCGGGCAGCGCGGATGGAAGGCGCACCCGCTCGGCGGGTTGATGGGGCTCGGCACCTCGCCCTCGACCGGCACCTCCAGCCGAACCCGCGTCGGATCCGGCACCGGAGCTGCCGCGATCAACGCCTCGGTGTAGGGATGGACTGGATTCTCGAAGAGCGCCTCGCTCCGGGCGAGCTCCACGATGCGCCCCAGATACATGACGGCAACGCGATGCGCGATATGCTCCACGACGCCGAGGTCATGCGAGATGAAGACGAAGGCGATGCCCATCTGCTGCTGGAGATCCAGAAGTAGGTTCAGAATCTGCGCCTGCACGGAGACATCGAGGGCTGACACCGCTTCGTCGGCGATGATGAGCGAAGGCTTGAGTGACAGTGCGCGCGCAATGCCGAGCCGCTGGCGCTGTCCGCCCGACAGCTCGGAGGGTAGCCTGTGCATCATCTCGGGCGACATTCCGACCTTACGCAGAAGCTCCGCGGCAAGTGCCTGGCGTTGCTTCCTGCTGAGGCACTCAAAATTCTCGACCGGCTCGGTGATGACCTGTCCGGCGGTAAGGCGTGGGTTCAGCGACGAGTGAGGATCCTGAAAGACCATCTGCATGCGACGGCGCCAGGCGCGAAGCGCGTCCTTCTTGAGGCCAGCAATGTCGGTTCCCTCGATCAGCACGCGCCCACCCGTCGGCTCCACGAGCCGCATCAGGAGCCGCGCGACAGTCGACTTTCCGCAGCCCGATTCACCGACGATGCAGAGTGTCTCGCCCGCCTCGACGCAAAAGGATACATCCTCCACCGCCCGGATCACCGGAATGCTTTTCTTGAATATTCCAGCACCGAGCGGATAATGCTTGGTCAGATTTTCGACTTTAAGCAAAGGACCATTCATGCGCCCATCACCTCTTCGGCGCGCCAGCAAGCTGCGGCGTGGCTCGGCCCGACATCACGCAGGATGGGTGTCTTCTCGCGGCAAATATCGATCGCGAACGGGCAGCGTGGTGCAAAGCTGCAGCCGACATTGGGCTCGCGCAAGTTTGGGACGATGCCGGGAATTTCCGGAAGGCGGCGCTGGCGGCCACGCCGCGGATCTGGCACCGATCGCATGAGGCCCTGGGTGTAGGGATGTGCGGGACGCGCAAACAGATCTATCACGTTAGCTTGTTCCACGATCCGGCCGGCATACATCACGATCACGCGTTGGCATGTCTCGGCTACAACGCCCAGGTCATGCGTGATGAACATGACGGCCGTTCCCGTGCGCGCTTTCAGATCGACAATGAGCCGCAGGATCTGCGCCTGGATCGTGACGTCAAGCGCGGTCGTCGGCTCGTCGGCGATCAACAATTCCGGCGAGCAGGCAAGAGCCATGGCGATCATGGCGCGCTGGCGCATGCCGCCCGACATTTCGTGGGGATAATTACAGACGCGCCGTTCCGGATCCGCGATGCGGACGAGACGCAGCATCTCTTCGGCCTTTGCCATGGCCACGGTCCGCGAGACCTTGGTATGGATCTGCACCGCTTCCGCAATCTGGTGGCCGACCGTATAAACGGGGTTCAGGCTCGTCATCGGCTCCTGGAAGATCATGGCGATCTGGTTGCCGCGGATCTTTCGCATCTCCCGATGGGACAGCTTAAGGAGATCGCGTCCGTGCAAGCGGGCCTCGCCGCCGACAGTCCTGGCGGTCAGCTTCGGCAGCAGACGAAGGATAGAGAGAGCGGTGACGCTCTTCCCGCATCCCGATTCACCGACGACGCCAAGTGTCTCGCCTTTCTTGACCTGAAAGCTGATGCCGCTGAGCGCACGGGTGACGCTCTCTTCGCCGTAAAAATGCGTCTCTAGGTCTCGGACATCGAGAAGCACGTCGTTCCCTGCAGTTTGATGCATCTGCATGTTAGCGCCTCTTCTTGGCGCGGGGATCGAACAGGTCGCGCAAACCGTCCCCGAGCAGGTTGACAGCAAGGACCGTCACGGCAAGGCAGATACCGGGGGCGAAGATCGTCATTGGAGCGATGGCAAGATACAGGCGCGAACTGGCAATCATGTTGCCCCAGCTCGGAATCTCGGGCGGCACGCCCACGCCGAGGAAACTCAGCCCCGCCTCCGTCAGGATCGCACTGGCGCAGACGGTAGCGCCCTGGACCATCAGCGCCGGAATGGTACTCGGCAGGATATGCCGCCACAGCACCTTGGGCAGGCGCGCCCCGCCGCAGAGTGCGGCCTCCACGTAGGGACGCTCGCGAACACCCAGAACCACCGAACGAACCAGCCGCGCGACAGCTGGCGTTTCTGGGACCGCGATGGCGACGATGAGGATGCCGATGCCGGGCCCGGTCAGAGAAATGAGCGCGATCGCCAGCAGAATCGTCGGGATCGACATCAGGCCGTCCATGACCCGCATGACCACGTTGTCGAAGCTGCGGCTGTAGCCTGCGACGATTCCGATCAGAAGCCCCGCAAGAGCCGCACACGCCGCCGACAGCAGCCCGACCACAAGAGAGATGCGGGCGCCGAAGATCGTTCGCGCAAACACGTCCCGGCCCAGATTGTCGCTCCCGAACCACATCTCGGCGTACGGCGGCTGAAGGCGCTTGAACGGATCCATGTTCACTGGATCGCCGGCGTAAAGAGGGGCGGCAATCGCCAGAGCGATCAGGAGCACCAACAGACTGCCGCCCACCAGAACCAGCGGGTGCCGCCTAGCCAGACGCGGAATATCGGATAGCTGCAGCCGACCAATCGGCACGGCCTCAACCGGTGCGGAAAGAAGGGTCATATCAGTACCGGATCCGGGGATCGATCAAGGTGTAGGCCAGATCGACTGTGAGATTGATAAGGACGTACAAACCCGAAGTCAGGATGAGCACACTCTGTATGATCGGATAGTCGCGGTTGTTGATTGCATCCACGACCAGACGACCGATACCGGGTATGTTGAACACCGTTTCCGTGAGGACGACGCCGCCGATCAGATAAGCGAAGCTTATGCCGATAACGGTCAGGATCGGAACACCCGCATTCTTCAAGGCGTGGTGGAATAGCATGGCATAGGACGAAGCGCCCTTGGCGGCGGCCGTTCGCATATAGTCTTCCGACAGGACCTCGAGCATGCTCGCCCGTGTAACCCGGGCAATGAATGCAATGTAGCCAAGCCCTAAGGCCACGGTGGGAAGGATCAGGTGCACAAACCAAGGCCCGAGACCCTGGTTTAAAGGGATGTATCCTTGGACCGGCAGCCAGTGTGTCCTGATGGCGAAGAAGTATATGAGAAAATAGCCGATGACAAAGACCGGGACGGAATAACCAACTGCCGAAAAGGCTGCGAGGAGACGGTCGAGCAGCCCGCCAGATCGCCACGCGGCAAGAATGCCGAAGGAGACCCCAACGGACACGGACAGGATCATCGTCAGGATCGACAACGAAAGGGTCGGTTCAAGCCGCTGCGAGATCAGGTCGAGGACCGGTCGCCCGGCAAAGATCGAGGTGCCGAAATCACCGCCGAGCATGTCGCGCACCCAACGCATGAACTGAACCGGCATGGGGTCGTTCAGGCCCAGATGCTCTCGGATACTGGCGATCAGCTGCGGAGCGGCATTTCTGCCGGCGATCATGGCCGCCGGGTCGCCGCGAGCCAGCCTGAGAAGCAGGAATATGAAGATCCCGACCATCGCCATGACGGCGATGGTCGAAACGAATCTGCGTAGGATGTAGGCAGCCACTAGGCCGGAACCTTCTGCATATTCCACATCGCTGTGAGCGACGGCATTTCGATGAGACCAGTGAGCGTCTTGCGGCGCGCGATTGGCGAGAGAACTGATCCCAGTAGAACGGTGCCCGCGATGTCCCACTGTATACGTTGCATCTCGCGCGCCAGTGCCTGGCGCTCTTCGAGTGTTTCGACATCCGCCCATTTTGCCCGAAGAGCCTCGTATTCATCGCTCTGCGGCCACCCCCACCAACCCTGCTCGCCATTCGCGGTCAGAGTGGGATTACTGAGCGTAGTGCTGCGCTCATAATCGGACTCGGACGTGATGAAAATGCTCCAGCCGTCGTTCTCAACGGAGCCCTTGTTCCTTCGGCGGGCGCCATTTGAGGCCGAATCGCCCGGGGCAAGCTCGGCGTTGACCCCAATCTTGCGCAGAGTGACCGCCAAGAGCTGCGCACAATTGCCGGCCTCCGCCCAGTCCGTTCGCTGCAGGATGACGACTTTTTCGCCGGCATATCCCGCCTCCTTGAAGAGCTGCTTGGCTTTTTCCGGATCACCGCCCTTCTTGTACCACCCTGTATTTTCGTCGTTGGTATAGGGCGTTTGGTTTCCGAAAAACGAAGTGATGGTGCGGGTGTATTCTGGGGGAAACGAAGTACGCATAAATGCCTCCTGATCGATCAGGTGAAGCATTGCTTGGCGTGCCTTGACGTTGTCGAACGGCTTCTGCAGGCAGTTCATGCGCATGAAATATACATCGCCCGCCTTGTTAAGAACCTGCAGTGCAAGGTTAGTGTCGCTTTCAATCGCTGGGTAAAGATCGGCGGGTGGCAATAAGTGAAAATCGACCTCGCCCGACTGCAAGGCCGCAACGGCGGTCTGCTGATCAGTGATATTTTCCCAGATAACGCGATCGACGTTGACGACCTTCCCGCCCGCGAACCCGTCTGTCGGCTCGTGGCGGGGTACATACTTTTCATTGCGGTCGTAGGTGAAGCTGGCGCCCGGCTTAGCAAGAGCATGGTTAAACTTGAACGGCCCCGATCCGATGTTCGCGGTCACCTGCTCTGTGGCAGCGAGATTCGCGTCCTTTTCGCGCATGATGTACAAGACCGGCGTGACCGCTCCCGCTAGGATTTCAATAAGAAGTCCCATCGGTTCCCTGAGCGAGATGATCAAGGTTTTATCGTCCTGCGCCGAGATGTCGCTGGCCCGTTCCACGATCAGCTTTCCGCCAGAAGGCACCTCGCCCCAGCGACAGATCGAGGCGACACAGTCCTTCGCGGTGACGGGGGTGCCATCATGCCAGCCCAGACCATCCCGCAGCTCGAACGTATAAGTTTTCTTGTCATCGGAAACGGCCCACTTCCCCACCATTTGCGGTTGTGGAATCAATTTGGAATCAAGCGAAAACAGCATGTCGTAAATCGCAAGGCCATGATTGCCGGTCATAGTAGCCGTCGTAACGATCGGATCGAAGGTGCTGAGGTCGCCCATCACCATGCGGACCGTCCGCGCGTCGGTTGGTGCTGTTTGTGCCCTCAGGACTGAGGGAATCGATATAGCCGCTCCGGCGGCCAAACCCGCTTTGATCATTTCACGTCGAGAGATTGCCATGGCTCATTCCCCTTTGTCCGGTCGCGCCGTTATCACGCTTATCGGTTAGATGAATACTGAGAGGAGCATTCATTCAATCTATGTTCCGTCGCGCCACAACCTCCGTCAAATTCAGTTTGCGTATCGTTGCCATCTGGTTTTGAGATAACTCAGAGCGGTTTGGATTGTGGATATGAGGTATCCTGGGCCCTTTCCCCGGCTGAAGACCTCCGTGCTCGCCCGTCCTGCCATTGCCGCCAAAGGAAAGCGCCTGCCGAAAGGTCAGCCAGTTCTAGCCGAGTAACCGCGCTCGATGACCGCGGCACACAGGATCAGGATGTTGATGCCGGAATAGGTGCGGCTGGTGGCGGCGTTCTTCGGCAGGTCGAAGGCCGCCTTCGCCCTGCGGTTCAGCCGTGCCATTGATCAAGGAGGCCATCGCAAACGGTGAGCGCTTCTGGGCCCATGCCTTTGAACACGCTTGCGCCACGAACGACATCGAGCCACCGACCAAGGAGCAGGCATCACGATGCACCTTCTTGGAGTTGTTGAGCGGCAATTAATCTGGGCGGACGACCACCATATCGACTGCCGGCGCCTTTTTCGAGTCTGACATTGGCCCGGCGGTTCAAGAGGTAATCGATGGTTGGTGGCATATCGATGGCGCTTGAGAATGCCCTTTCGCCCGAGTTGGTGAAGGGTCGAGGCGCACACGCCGAGCTGCTGGGCTACGTCCTCGCCAGTCAGCATGCCGCTCTCCCGCAGCCGTTCCTACCGGGTCTTCAATCCATAGGTGCGGCGCACGAGCATGACCCTTCTTCAGCGTGAAGAGTTCGCCGCGCCAGTTGCGATGCCCGAGTTCATTGAGACGGGCGGCGATCTGCTGGTCGTTGGCGGTCTCTAGCAGCTCGTTCAATATCGCCACGACTGTGCCGGCGTCTTGCGTATCACTGACATTGGCCGCGGTCTGGTCACCGACAGGCTCGCATGCCCTCGCCGCGCCAGCGGCTATGGATGTTGACCTGCTCGTCGACGAGCAGCGTCACGTCTTCCATGAGAAGGCCGAGCATGCGCTTGCGTTCGACGGCACCGGTGCGCTCGTCATTCCAGATGCGTGGGAAATCGGCGGCCAGCGCCTTGATGCGCTCCTGCGCTGGCTCGTCCAGCAGCGAGCGGTCGGCCTCGTTCTGGCGCTCGTGCTCGCGCTGGAGCGCGTCCAGGTCACGCAGCCGTGCGTTCCAGTCGGCTTCCAGCGCGTCGGCGACCAGGTTGTCCGCATTGACCATTCCGCAAGGCTTCTTGAAAAACCAAGTTCAATGTGTTGCTGCCCAATCTTGCGTTCAGGCTCAGTCCAGAAGCTGCCGGATTGGATCGGAGGGCAGGTGCAGGCCCTGAGCTTTTTTGGCGGGCGTCGTCAAGGCCCTGTGGCAAATGATTGCGCAGTCTCTGCATCGCACTTCTCAAAAGCTTCCTGATCCACCGGCCAGACGCGACGTTCGACATCGCAAGGTCGACCAGCGAATCAGAATCGCCGGATCGATGCGCGATGCGCTCAAGCCGGGGCACCAGCATACCCTATTAAACCAACACGTAGTTCTTGATAGCTTTCGTGAAATAGCGTGCGTCCCAACGGTCACGGCGGAAGCGATGTTAAAGGGTGCTCGCACTGCAGAAAAGGCTTTCGATAAGGACCTCTCTGCTGTCACCAATGTCGTCTCCATTGAAGTAGAGGATCGCGCCAGTCCCGTCCTTTTCACGGAAGCCCATAAACGTCCTGACACCAGGATCGCCGCCAGTGTGTCCCCAAATAACATCACCATTTTCAAGGATGAATTTGTGCCAGCAGAGGGGGCGACCATCGTGGACTTCAGAGAGCATCACGTCGATGGTTGACTCTTTCAGCAACAGATTTCCGCCTCGGTTTCCGTAGGTGGCGAGAAAGAGCGACAGTTCCTCAATGCTCGTGCGCGCTAGTCCCTCCATATAGGTGGGGTAACTGTAGAGGCAAAGCGCCACGCGGCCCTCCGGCGCAACCTCATCAATTGTCAAGCCAGGAACTGCAAATCGGGAGGAAAATGCTTGCCCGCCTCCCTCCCACTTTTCTTTGGTACCCCTGCTATAGAGAACTGCATGCCGGTTAATATTAACATCGCGCACATACCAGCCAGTGCTGTTCATGCCCAAGGGGGTGAAGATGTGGTCGGCGCAATAATCGGTGAAGCGCGCGCCAGCTACGCACTCGACAAGGTGGCCGAGCAGGCCATAAGCAACATTGCAATACCCGCCGGGGTGATCCGGATCGAGTTTGCCGGGCGCCCACCCGTGGAAATTGTCGTTGGCGTCGAAATAGATCCCCCCTGGCGTTAGGTATGCCTCGAGCCAGTCCCCAAGAGCAACCGTCGGATCGCCGCAGGCGTAGCTGTCTGAGTAAGACTTCCCGTCCCGGATTGACGAGCGATGATTCAGGAGCCGCCGTGCTGTGATGGCCAGCGATGGGTGTTTCGGATTGACGACCTGATAGGGAAGATACCTACTGACATCCGCATCCAGGTCAATTAACCCGTGTTCCCAAAGCTGCATCACGGCTGTTGCCGTAATAGTCTTGGACACGGAGCCGATATTCATGATGGTTTTGGGCGTCATCGGAACGCTGCGTGTCACATCTGCCCATCCATACCCCTTCGCCCAAACAAGCCTGCCATCGTGCACGAGTCCAACTGCCGAACCTGGAATTGAAAATTCCTTGAGCTTGCCCTCGACGATCTTATCAATAGATGATTGCATAGGTCTTACTCCCAAAGCGCTCATCTTCCCGTCTGCGATTCGGCTCTTTAATTGGTCAGTTGATTTTCAAATGCCGCGGGGTTCACGTCAAATTCAGTCTGTGTATTGCGGCCATCTGGTTTTCAGATGAAACTCAGATTGCCGGAGGGCCGGAATTTCGTCGCTCTTAGCACAGCATCCCGGCGCTAAAGCACCGGCATCTCTGAATCGCGGGTGTCGAGGCTGGTCGCTGACGGCATGCGACAGCGGCATATTTTGGGGAGTCGGTCTCATTCGTCGTGATCCTATGAGGAACTATCGAACCGAGAGGCTCGCCCCCGGTCAGCGGGGGCGGTAGCCATTCCAAGCTCGACCCGCGTTGTGCGTTCCTACTTGGCCTTGTGAGAAGGATGACATCACCATGCCGAAGCTTGCCGCTGAACAGGCCGCTGCTGCAGGCGTCCAGATTCCCCCGCCTCAATCTCGCGCTGGCTCATCAGGAATGTCAAAAAAACGCTGCTGGCCAGCGAGCAAGATCGTCCCCACATCAGCAGGGCGCGGCAGGAGTGGCAGGCTAGGGCGCCAGCCGCGGATCGGCGATGGTCCGGCGAGAATTGAGAGGAAGAACACCGGTGATGTCGATGCGGCCTGAACGATTGTCGGCATCCGCTCCGAACCCCCAAGGATTCCTATCACGAACTGGACAAACGTCCTGCCCTTGACAAGGCCGCGGTCCAGAAGATGCACCAAGTTGTAGAGATGCCCGCCGTCATAGGCTTCAAACTCGAAGCGCGTGCCGAACTGGTCTGCCAGTTCACCAATTATTCTCTCTATATCGGCAAAAGTATTCCGAAGAAGCCGCTCTTCATGGTCTCAAGGGACGGCTTCTCCCACGAGTGTGTCCAGGTTCGCTCCGTCAATGCCATCGGGTGCAGCGAAAAATTCATCGTGCCAGATCGAGGGAACAAAGTTCAGGTCGGAGCCGGCGCGCTGCCGCCGGTCGTGATGCTAGGCAGAGCGTCGCAACCGGCGCGAATGCGTCCCACCACACGTTCAAACCGTTCCGCATCGGAGCTCGGGCGACCCGTCACGGGGTCACGGACGTGAAGGTGAATGACCGTCGCCGGCATCAGCCGCCGCGATCGCCTGCGAAACAATGTCGTCCTCGCTGATGGGCAGATAGGGCTGTGATGGCGCAAGTAATGATGGCTTTGCGTGGAGACATCAGGCGGCTCCAATGTCATCGGGCCTCTCGCACCGACTTGCCAAGCTTGTCGGCGATTTCGCTTAACTCCGCGTCTGTCGCGTTATACCTGGGGGAAATGATGATTGTGTCGCCTGCCACTCCATCGACGTTCCCGCCTGACGGATAGCAGATGAGGCCATTTTGCAGCGCCCGTCGCCACAGTCTCAGGAAAGCCTGGCTCCCGGGGTCGAACGGAGGCCTTGGTGGCAGGGGCGACAAGCTCGATTCCGACGAAGTAACCTCGCCCTCTAATATCGCTACGGACGCTACCCTGTCGAGCGCATCGCGCAGCAGGGAAATCAGCTTCGATCCGTTGGCTGCGACAGGTTCAATAAGCCGCTCCCGCTCGATTATCCTCTGAACAGCCACGCCCGCGGCACAAGCCGTGGTATGGCCGGTGAACGTATGTCCGTTCTGCGGGCCTCCGTACACCGATCTGATGACATCCCCGGCTTTGCGGTTGTAAACGGCGGCTCCCAATTGGAGTCATCGATGTATTGCTCGCCATCGGCATCGAAGACATAGCCGCCCCGACCATGGCACCTTGGGCAACGCGGCTGCGGTAATCATTGTTGAAGGTCTTTACAGCCGCTGCGGCAGTAGGCATCACAAACCTCTTCTCAACAGAATGGTCAGACAGTGTGCCGAACCGCCTTCGAGCACGAGCTGTTGGAGATCCGGCTCCAGCACCTCAGTCCGTTGGCACGACCGCACGGCGACTCATTCACCATTCATTCATTCTGTCCTCCCCGCAAGCCATGGTTAAATAGACGCGGCGGCTCGTTTTTCTGGGATGAAGTTGCGCCTCGGTCTCGAACTTGGCAAACGGGTGTGTCAGGGCAACATTTTTAACTTCCCCGGTTCGGTTGTGCGGATCCCATGATCTGAGCCCGATTGCATGACGCGGCTCGTTACTCCGAGCCAGATCCAGCTTATATACGGTCGCTGTTCGAAACAGCGGCACCAACATCCCGCTTGCGGCGGACAAGGGCTCAAGAGGACGAGACCATTCTGAGACAACGACTTTTGAAGCCACGCTACGTGCCGGTTCGTCCACCTTGGATCCGCCAGGACTGATCAGGTCCTGGAAGATGGCAGAATTCGATGGGTGTGGCGCATTAGGCAACTGTCATGATCGCTCCCTCGATGACAACGCCGACATTGACGTATTTCCACAGCGCCACGAGCAGCTTGCGGGCGAGCGCGACGATCATCGTCTTCTTCAGCCGGCCGTCGTTCTGCTTCACCCGCTCCTTGAACCATAAGGTGAGCGCCGAGCGCGGCTGATGGCGCACCCATAGCCAGGCCATCTGGACCAGCGTCGTTCGCAGCTTCGGATTGCCGGATTTCGACACCCCCTGCTCGTGATCGATCGCCCCACTCTTCCAGGGCGTCGCCGCCAGGCCGGCATAGGCGGCAAGCTGTCGCCGGTTATCGTAATGGCGGGACAAACCTTCCGAGCACAAGACGGCGGTAAACTCCGGTCCGATGCCTTTCAGGGCAAGTAGCATCGCCGGGGCGGGCGAGACGGCCTGCTCAGCAGCAAGCATGGCGTCGCGCTCGGCCTCGACCGCCTTGATCTGGTCGATCAGCAGCTCGAGCCGGTCGAGTTCGCGGCCAATCTGTCGCTTCAGATGGACAGGCAACGGACGACCATCGCCGGTCTTCAGTTCCTCCAGCCGCTCGCGCCGGTCGCGGCGCAACGGTTCGTAGCCAGATATGCCTTGTGCAAACAGCAGCCCCTTGAGGCGATTGATATGGCGTGTGCGCTCATTCGTTAATGCTTTGCGCTCGCGTGCTATACGGCGGCGATCCTCTTCCTTGGGTGTGGGAACCCACAGCATCGCACACACGCGCGGCTCGCCCCGCTTGTAGGCGAGCAGCGCGCGCACCAGCGCCTCGCCGTCGATCTTATCGGTCTTTGCCCGCCGCCGCCTGCGCGAGGTCGCAATCGACGCCGGATCGACGACGTAGCTTTCGATCCCTTCGGCCTCCAGTAGCCGGTGAATCCAGAAGCCGTCGAGTCCCGCTTCTTGGATCACGATGATCGGAAGGTATGTCCCGCTTCGCGCCTCAGCCCTCCGCTTGAGCTCGGCGAACCGCGCCAGCAGGTCGGCGACGTCGCCCGCCGTCACCATGTGCTTCGACATCTTCTCTCCGCCACCCGGCAACAGCGACGTGATCAGCCATTTCGAGCGGCTCAATTCCAACGACACGAAAATTGCGCCAAGATGGGTGCGGATAGCGGTCGGTTTTTCCGGTTGGCGAGTGACTGGCAAGTTTAGCCTCCAAGGTGAGATGTTTTGGCGACCTCACTTTGCCACCGCGCCGGTCGCTATCCACCTCCTCATAGGATCTGAACAGTTCGCCTGTCAGTTCGTCTTCGCCCCGCACGATTCACTCCCACCTCTTCGTGGTCAGAGTGGATCACGAACCTGAGACCGTCGCGAGCCCTTTTTCAACAGCCTGCTAGTGCCGTCGGGATCGTCGAGCGGTCGAGCCACCAGGCGACGGTGAAGCCGGCGATCGCCGGATCGTTGGCTGCGATCGCGTTCCTGCGCTCGCGGATTTCAGCGATTTAACGGCCGCCCGAGGAGCGCTATAAATTCGCCGACCTCGACATAACTTCCGGATCGAATTCCACAGACGATGGATGTGCCAGGCGCAAGGACATCAATGGTGTCGGCCGTTAACGAGTCCATCGGGTATAGTACTCCGATTAGATCCCCCTGCTTAACTTCGTCCAACATCGAGCAGCGAGGTTCGAAGATGCCTCGCGCGGGCGAATACAGCTCGTCGGACGAGCGCCGCGTTTCAAGTGCCTGGACAGAGTTCTGGCGACGGAACGTCAGATAGTCAGATTTTCCTTCGACCAGTCCAAGCGCGATGAGTCCGTTGCGTACTCCAGCTTCGTATATTGCAAGAGCTTCGGCGCCAACCTCGCCGCCACCGAGTTCGGGGCAAATGAATACCTTGCCCTGATTTTGGGCCAAAGTATCGAACATTCCAGGCGTTTCTGGGTGTTCCCAGATCAACGTCATGGGTAATTTGAACGCCTCTGCCATTCTAATCGTCTTGGCCATGAGGCCGGGATCAGCTACGGGATGTGTCGTATTGACCAGAGGAAATTCCCAGCCCGGTCCGTAGCTGTGAAGATCAAAAATGGTGTCCGCGGTAGGCAACAATATCCGAGAAACCGCGTCCGCGATTCGTTCGGTTGCCGACCCGTCGGCACGGCCCGGAAACACTCGATTGAGGTTCAATCCGTCAATCGGTGTATTGCGGGTGAACGCCTGCACAGCCGGTGGATTGAGCACCGGTACGATGATGATCCGTCCACAGGTTTGCGCTTCGGGCAGCCACTCAATAAGCCGTCGCGCAACAATCGGCCCTTCGAGTTCATTACCGTGACATCCGCCGGTGATCAGGAGCCGAGGCCCCTCGCCTTTGTTGAGGCTGAATACTGGGAGCGAAAGAGCTTCGCAATCGGCGCCCTTTGGCACAACAAGATCCCCTTTGCTCACGCCGGGCTTTTCGAGGTCGAACGTAAGGTGTGGTGCTTCGCTCATTGTTCAGCCTTCATGGTGTCGTTTGCGAGACGAGACTTTCTAAATGACGTTGTGGCACAGGATGGCCCGACTAACGGATGGTACCTCGCGGCTATTGGGGTCGGCGTTTATCAGCGAGATATCGCGAAGAACGTGTATCCGAACTATGATCCGGCGCGGCGATCGACGTCAAATTCAGTTTGCGGATCGGCACTATCTCGTTTTGAGATAAAAACTCAGAGCGGCCGTGACTTGGAGGAGAATCGCCCCTGTGTCCGCCTACAAAGACCGGTACTTCTGCTAGGGTTGAGCGCGCGAAAAAGATGCAGTTTAGGGCTTGAAAAGGGCTGGCCATTCGGCCCTGGTCGACGGTCCAAATCTGCATGACCATAGCGTGCTGGAGGCTGGATGTGTTCCGACGCAGACACCGAGACAAGCATATTCGGCCCCGTTCCAAGGACTGCTTTGTGCCGCCCGATTCGCCCTGCACCGGCTATTGAAGCCCTAACCCCTACCTGTGTGATCCTCACCGTCTTCCTCCCATTCCGTTCGCAAGCGCGACAGAAAGTGGTCCAAAGCCGGGATGGTCAGCAGAAGCGGCGATCAGGCAATTTGGCAATCGTCTTTACCAGTCTAGGAGGGAACCATTATGGCTGACACCAGATGCGTGTAGCGAGGAGTTTGAGTGCCAAGTGCTTTGGCCGGGTTACGGCCGCCTCGGTTCTGAGCTCGGTCGAGCGGGAGTATCTGGAGCGGCAGGTCCGGCGTCGGCGTGTAGCGCGATCAATGGCGGAGCGGTGCCGGATCATTTCTTCGATGCGCTGACGGTGTCTCCAGCAAGGTCGTGCAGCCGAGTTGGGCGTGCACGAACACACGGTCGGCAAATGGCGACGACGTTTTCCTCAAAGATCGCGCCGAGGGGCTGCTGGACGAGGCCCGCCCCGGCTGACCCGGACGATCTACGATGATCAGATCGCAGCTGTAATCGAGCGGCCGCTACGCTCGAATCCTGATGATGCGACCCATTGGTCAATCCGCTCGATGGGCACTGCGACTGGCTTCTCCCATACGACGATCCGCCGGATATGGACCGCCTTCGGGCTGCAGCCGCATCGCTCGGAGACGTTCAAGCTGTCAAGCGATCTACTGTTTGTCGAAGTGTTCGCGACATGGTCGGGCTCTACCTGTCACCGCTCAACAGGGCCCTGGTTTTGAGCGTCGACGAGAACAGAGCCAGATCCAGGCATTCGATCGGGAGCAACCGGTCCTGTCGATGATGCCGGGCATGCCGGAGCGCCGGACCCATAGCTCTGTCCGACACGGCACCACCTCGCTGTTCGCGGCGCTCGATGTGGCGTCCGGCGTTGTGATTGGCAAATGCTACAAGCGGCACTGGACAACCGAGTTTCCGGACTTCCTCAAGCAGATCGACGCCAACGTGCCGCGCGATCTCGATGTCCACATATCATGGATAATTTATGCCCCCACAAAACCGCGCTGGTCAGGTCGTGGCTGGCGCGCCGGCCTCACTCCCATGTCTACTTCACGCCTACCTCGGCATCCTTGATCAATCAGGGTCGAACGCTGGTTCGCTGAACTGACCCGAAAGCAGCTGCGACGCGGCGTGCATACCTCAACCAGCCAGCTCGATGCCGATATTTGCACCTTCATCGAGCGCCACAATGAGAACCCGGAAGGCCGAGCAGACCTTATGTGGCGAACTTTAGATTCAAATGACTAGCACTGCAGAGCAGACCGCATCTTCCTCCGGATCGGCAGGTATCTTCGCATGGCGGATCGATTCCGGATGAACGCACGCATGTTTGGCCGTTGTGAGGTATCGAGTGCAGGAACGCGCACTCAAATTATGCATGAAAAAGCGTGTGAGGTGTGCTGCTTAGTATTTCCGTACCGTTATCTGTAACAAGAACATGCTCACTGGTTCCAAACAAGTAACCACTTTCACCACATAAAATGATTGGCATATGCAAGGTCATATTTGGCTCAAGAATGTCTTCTGCGCCGGGTTCAAGACTGATGTAACCACGCTCCAGCCAATTGATGCCAGTTTGATAGCCGACTCTGTGGTTAAGAAGCCCGGGACGGCCATGTCGTTTGAGTACCTCTCTGCCGGCCGCATCAACTTCGCCGGCTGTCGCGCCAGGCCTGATCGCAGAAATCACCGCCTCCAGAACTTCAATCGAGAGGTCGTGCAGACTTTCAGTCTCGGCGTGCCGACCAAGAATGGCGCTTCGCACGACGCCGCAGGCGTAACCGCTTTGATATCCCCCAAGTTCCATAAAGGCCGGCTCGTTGTTTCTGATCGCATTGTGCTTGGGGCTGCCGTGTGGAAGTTTCGTCCGCTCGCCGAAGACCAATGTTGAGGAAGCCGCCCTTACCTCGCCTCCGGCTTGCTCGACTTCGCGATCAATATTCGCCGCCACTTCGGCCTCCGAAATGCCTTCCCGTAGGGACTGATGGAAAACTCGAACAGCTATGTCTGTCATTTTCATTGCGGAACGCATAATTTCAAGTTCCATATCCGTCTTGACAGCTGCGACCGTCGCCACCAGATGAGACGCGTCAACGAATTCGATATCTGGAAGTTTCGCTTGAAGCGCGTAAACGTCCGCCGGTGCAAGATTCCAGCAGCCAAGCTCAAGGCCGACCCTACCCTTCAAGCCACGTCTCCGAATGGCATCCGCGCACACTGGGGCGAAATCAGTTTGTTCCCTGTAAGGAACTATTTCATCTACCCAGCTGCCTACACGGACACTTGCTAAGTCAAACTCTCTGACGACCAAGGTAGGCATTTGTCCCGGGATGAGAATCAATGGGAACGGCATGAAGTATGCACCACGCCCGTCGTATCCGCTAAGATACTGGAGGTTACCATGGGCGGTGACCAAAAGAGCGTCGAGGCTAGCTCGTTCCATCGCCTCGAATACTTTGTGCAGACGGCGTTCGTATTCGGTCCTAGGGAACGGAAGACCCGTCGACGGAACTGCTGAAGATGTATTAGTCATTAGATCACCTCAAGTGCTCACTGGTTGTCTAAAAGGCGCCCATCGGCTAACCGGAGCACGCAGACAATGCGCACGCGCGGATACCATCCGTCGTCCTATCGTGAGGATTGCTTGCACCGTCGGCATGGGTCAAATGCATTTTCCATATCGTAGTCATCTGGCCACGCGATGGCTTCATAATGTGGAATGTGAATCGCGCCGGGTTGATCGGGGACTCTAGCTCCTGAGAAGGTAGAGCCTGGCTGGCAGGACAACAAATAATTTTCTCCCGAAGTCAGGCCCGTGCGGTGCGGCTGGTTCTGGATAAGACGAGCATTTCCTCGCGCTGGGCGGCGGTCATGTCGGTTGCCGCCAAGATGGGCTGCACAGCGGAGACGCTCAATGAGTGGGTGACGAGGTTCGAGCGCCTGCGGTCCCACGGATGTCGCGATTAAGCTCAAGGCTTCGGAACGTGTGAACCGCGAGCTTCGAACCTATTTTTCCCACGATCGCCTTTATCGACGGTCACCGCAGGGGGCATGGGTCGAGCTGATTTTCAAGGTGTTGCCGGTCGCCCCGTCGGCCTGCCACCACCATTTCGCCAAGCCCATCGATCTCTCCCGCCTCTCGGCTTAGGCGAGAGGGATGAGGCTTTGTAGGATGAGGTGCGGCGCGTGTTTGAAGCGAGCTTCCGCGTCGACGGCGTTCGCAAGGTCTGGCGCCAGTTGCAGCGCGGGAGCTTCGATGTCGTCCCCTGCACGGTTGCCTGCCTCCACGCTTGCTCCAATCGCCGCTGCCGCCGCATGCGCTCAGGCCATGGACATGCCGAGCGAACGCATCGCGGCCGCGATGAGTATGGGTCCAGCGCATCTGCGGGGCTTCAGCATCAGTTCGGAACAGACATGAAGGTTGCCCATGTTGGCATAGCTGCCAGGGGCGGAGAGTATTCGCGCCTGGCGCAGAGGGCTGGCGACCCAATGTCAGACTCCGAGTTGATGCGAAAGACCAAGGCTTGTGGCGCTCCCGACGAGCTCGTCGTTTCTCCTTACCGACGTTGCTCTATTCCTGCCTATCAAGTCGACCGCGATTTTTCTGAAGGCATTGCTGGCCGCCAGAGGGCAACTGCCTGGCCCTCCTCCGCACCCGATCCTTGGTGCCATGAGCAACCGGTACATTCGAACCAATTCTCGGAATCCAATTGACTTAGAAACGTTTGTATGACAATGTCAATTCCTACGAACAAACGTTTGCTTTTCGCAAGTCGACAGCGACGGCATCGAGATTTGCCACGACCCTGCGGAATCTGAACCCTCTCAGTTTGAAAGGTGTCACTCATGGTCTTGCAAGGCCGCCGCCCGGTCCTCGGAATTCTTGAGCTTGATGAAGGACTGGCACCTGATGGCGCGTTCCTTATTGCAAGGGAGGGTTCTATGTTGCATCCAGCGACCTTTGATGGCCCGATCATCATGGAAATAGTGGAAGGCGCCTTCGCCGAGACTATTGTGCGCGGTGAGCCGTCTCTTAGGCTTAAGGACGCTTGTGTTGCTGCAGCGAGACGACTAGTCGAACGAGGCGCTGACGTAATCTCTGCTGACTGCGGTTTTTTCGTTCGCTATCAGGCAGCGGTTGCGGCTGCAGTCAATATACCCGTCGTGATGTCCAGCCTGCTACTCGTTCCGGCGTTGCTGCGGCAGCTATCGCCCGCTCAGAAGCTGGCGGTAGTAGCGGCTGACTCCCGACACTGCACCGAA
This sequence comes from Mesorhizobium opportunistum WSM2075, assembly GCF_000176035.2. NCBI lineage: Bacteria > Pseudomonadati > Pseudomonadota > Alphaproteobacteria > Hyphomicrobiales > Phyllobacteriaceae > Mesorhizobium > Mesorhizobium opportunistum. The sequence goes on from NC_015675.1 coordinate 6,472,939, forward strand.
GATCTGTTGGGGATAGAGAAGCCCGTCGATCGATCGAAAGTAGTCGTCGGAGGGATTGAAGGCGGTATGTTCGTAGGTAACGCGTTCGCGCGGCCATACATCCAAACCGATGTTGGACAAATTGAATCGGAAGTCGCAGCTTGTGTCGCGCAACTGCGCTCCGAACATTCTGAGATTGGAACCCTACTTTTCGAATGCACGGCTTTCCCGAGTATCAAAAACGCCCTACGCCGCATAACAGGGCTGCCGATCTACGACATCACGGACCTTTGTCGGCTGACGCTCGCGTCGGTTGCTAGCCCTGAATTGTCATGAATAACGATCAAGCTGTGGTTCCAACACAAAGCCCGCACGCCCATGGCAGTAAGCGGGATAGTGCGTCTTCGTGTTGTTCCCGGTGGGGCATTGGCACCGGAGTGCCGTTGTAGTGAGGGCGTCACCGGCAATCAGTGGGATTTGGAGCAGCAGCGGCAGTAGCCGCCGGCATCACACCTATTACCCACGGTAGCAAAGGCGGCCGGTCAACTCACATCATCTCAGACTCAGATGGCCACAATCGACAAACTGAATTTGACGGCAGCCACTCAGCGGTTTTGACTGACAAGGCGCTAATCGTTTCTGATGCACCAGCGCCATGCATATCTAGTCAACAGGAACGCCTGCCCGAAATGCAGGCATGAATGTAGTCATTGAGAGTACGCGCAGACACGACCTTGCTTCGCTAACGGGCCAAGAACGGCAAAAAAGATGGGAGAGACGGATGAATCGGCTTATAACGATGATTGCAGCTGCAGCCTCACTCGCAGTTGCGTCCGGCGGTAGCCCGTCCAGGGCCAACGCCGGCGAAGTTCTGGATCGCGTGCTCGCCACAAAGACGCTGACGGTGGCGGTGGGGCCGGATTGGGGACCCCTGTCCCATTTGAACGACAAACATGAGCTCGATGGTTCCGATATCGACCTTGCCAAGGCCATCGCGAAATCCCTTGGCGTGGAGGTAAAGTTCGTAACGACGAACTGGGATATGATAGCGGCAGGCAAGTGGCAGGGCCGTTGGGATATGGGCATGGGTCAAATGACGCCTACGAAGGAACGTGCCAAACTATTTGAGTTCGTCACTTACAGTTACATTCCAGAGGTAGCCATCGTACACAAGGATAGTAAGGCGACGAAACTTTCCGACCTCGACGGCAAGGTTATCGGTGTCGGATCGGGCGACGTGGCAGAGTCCTATGCCAAACATAACTTTACGCCCGGATGGGTCACCGCTAAACCAGTAAAGTACCAATTTACACCTGGCGAGCTGAAGATTTACCAAACGGACAGCCTTTTGTACGACGACCTTCGCCTGGGAGATGGAGTACGGCTTGATGCGGTGCTTAACTCTGATAACGGGGCTAGAAATGCGATAAAGGCCGGGTATCCAATTAAGATCCTTGACGAGCCGTTGTTCTCGGGGCCGGCTGCTATTTCCATTCTCCATGGCGACAAGGAATTCCTCGACAGGGTTGCGGCTGCCGTGAAAACGATGAGGGATGATGGCACCCTCGCCAAGCAGTCCATGAAATGGTTCGGCGCGGACTACAGCGTCGACAGATAATTGCAAAGCATAGCGGCCCCGCTGTCGGGGCCGCTCTTTGAAAGCGCTGCTCATGCTTTATCAGGACAACGTCGAGTCCGAGGTCCTCGTCCACAAGCCGTGGTTCGTTGCTTCAATTTTTGCCGTAGTGCTCGCGGTTTTTCTTATGTTCAATCTTACGGGCACCACCTTTGGCGAGCTCATGCGGCCTGTCATCGGCGACCCGGCGCAAAGTGGGATCTATGGTCGCTTCGCGATCGCGTTTGTGATAGCGATCATATTCTGTCTCAACATCGTTTTGATCGGTTTTGTTTCGCTGAAGGTGCAAATCGGTGTTGTCTGGGCCGAGCTACTGGTTCTGTTTCTTGCCTTCTTCAAGTCATTTAACCTGAGCATGCCCTTCATCTGGGAGAATTTACCATATCTGATCACGCAGGGAGCGGTTACGACGATCTATATCTCGGCGGTTTCACTGATATTCGCTTCGATCATCGCGATGATTGCCGCGATTGCAAAGCTTTCAAGCAATGGCTTCGCCTATGCAATCGCCAGTTTCTACACATCATTTTTCCGTGGCCTGCCGCTGCTGGTCCAGATTTACCTGATTTACCTCGGACTGCCGCAACTTGGTATCTTTATCAACGCCGTTCCTTCAGGCGTCTTGGCGCTGTCGCTTTGCACCGGAGCCTACATGACAGAAATTTTCCGTGCCGGTATCCAGAGCATCGACCGCGGCCAATGGGAAGCTTCGCGATCCATGGGTTTCGGCTTCGGTCTTACGATGCGTAGGATCATACTGCCGCAGGCGCTTCCGGTCATCATTCCCCCAATGGGAAACACGTTCATCTCAATGCTGAAGGACAGCTCACTCGTCTCCATCCTCGGTGTGTGGGAGCTCACGTTCCTTGCTCGCACACTCGGCCAGCCGACTTTTCAACACATGGAGATGCTCATAACGGCCGCAATTATATATTGGATTATGTCCATCTGCCTGGAACTGGTCCAGTCCAGGATCGAGCGCCACTTTGCTAGAAGCAAGGTGCGGTGATGGTCGTCAGCATAGGCAAGGTCACGTGAAGCACGCTCCAAAATTGTACGGCCCATCTAAGACGACTGTCGAGATAAGCTCCCCCGGGTCAAGTTCGGATCGGGGTTATCGGGCGGCCAGAGGAGTGGCAGTGAGTGATACAGTTATCGAAGCTAAGAACGTCTCGAAGTGGTACGGCACCTTCAGAGCATTGACTGACGTCAATCTCACGGTCCGCAAGGGCGAACGCATCGTTATCTGCGGCCCCTCCGGATCGGGAAAGTCGACGCTAATCCGCTGCTTTAATCGGCTCGAGGCGCACCAAGAGGGCGAGATCACTGTCAATGGGATCCGGTTGCATAACAAAATGCGCGACCTGGCTGAGGTTCGTACGAACGTCGGCATGGTGTTCCAGCACTTCAATCTCTTCCCGCATATGACGGTGCTGATGAACTGCATGGCAGCGCCGATGTGGATTAAGGGTATGTCAGAGGCCGAGGCAAAGAAGATCGCGCTAAAATTCCTCGAGCGCGTACGCATACCCGAGCAGGCGAACAAATTCCCTGGTCAACTCTCCGGAGGACAACAGCAGCGCGTCGCAATTGCCCGCTCGCTCTGCATGGAGCCTGCGGTCATGCTTTTCGACGAGCCGACCTCGTCTCTCGATCCGGAGATGGTCGCTGAGGTGCTCGAGACCATGACCAGTCTCGCGCGCGAGGGCATGACGATGGTCTGCGTCACCCACGAGATGGGTTTCGCGCGCTCCGTCGCCGATCGCGTCATCTTCATGGATGCAGGCCGGATCGTCGAGGAAGGCAAGCCGCACGACTTCTTCACCAAGCCTCAGCACGAAAGAACAAAGCTCTTCCTCCATCAAATCTTGTCGCACTGAGTTGATCAATCGGGCGGATCTGATTTAGCGACTATCAGAATTATCGAGAGACGAGCAACATAAGCAATATTAGTTGATTGCAACAGATCTCGGCCACAAAGCAACGGTCGCTTTAGCCAATCTTGTCATCTGAGTTTTAGATGAATCACATCGCCCAAACAGTATTTGAACACACCTAGCTCAAACGTCGTGGCTTCCGCCTAGAGTGAGATTCAAATTGCAGCGCCGTTGGAAAAACGACGGTGGATCGCGCTCGATGGTAGTACTGCCTGCGTTCATCGTTATGGGTGTGAGGCCGCTACCCTTGTGGGTTAGTGGGCGCGCGAGCGCGTGGCAGCTTGGCTTTAAGGGCGTGGCATATTTGGGTGCTTGTGAATTCGCGCCAGCAGTCGATCCCGAAAGCTTCCACAATGGCAAAGAGAACATCTCCACTCGTGCCGTTTCAACACAAGAGGTTCCGTTCTCTGTGGTCGGCTGCATTTGTTTCGAACCTTGGCACCCTAGTCGAGGGCGTGGCTGCTGCATGGCTGATGACGAGCATTGCCACGTCGCCTGGTATGGTGGCGCTCGTCCAGTCATCGACTACGCTGCCGTACATGATCTTTTCGCTCGCAGCGGGAGCGCTCGCAGATAACTCTGATCGCCGCCGGATTATGTTGACGGCTCAACTGCTGATGGTGTGCGTTTCCGCGTCTTTGGCGTTTTTGGCCTATACCCAGGCACTCACACCCTGGACTCTGTTGAGTCTCACGTTCCTGATCGGCTGTGGTTGGGCGTTGCACGACCCATCGTGGCAAGCTTCGATGGGAGATATCCTCCCTCGCGAGCACCTATCAAGCGCAGTTGCACTTAACGGCATGAGCTACAATCTCATGCGCAGCATCGGACCGGCCATTGGTGGGCTCATTGTAGCGGCAGCCGGTGCGGCCTTTGCGTTTCTTTTCAAATTCTTTTGCTACTTCGCCCTGATCATCGCGCTCTTGCGATGGAAAACTGTACGTGCGCGACAGCCGCTTCCGCGTGAGGCTTTCGGTAGTGCGATGGGCGCCGGCTTCCGCTATGTGCTGCTGTCGCCGAACCTTCTCAAGGTGATGTGTCGGAGTTTCGTTTTCGGTCTCACCGCCATCGTCATTCTGGCTCTGCTGCCGCTCATTGCCCGAGAACAGGTGAAGGGTACTGCCATAATCTACGGCGTGATGCTCGGCTTCTTTGGCCTGGGTGCCATTTGCGGCGCGCTTCTTATCACACGGAGCCGCGAAGTTCTCACCAACGAGTGGGTCATTCGTGGCGCATTCTTTGTGCTGGCGATCATCTGCTTCTTTCTGGCATCGTGCGAACACGTTTGGTTGAGCTGCCTTCTCCTCATGCCGGCTGGTGCGGCCTGGCTGCAGGCATTCTCGCTGTCCAACGTGACGGTTCAGCTTTCGGCGCCACGGTGGGTGGTTGGACGAGCTCTCTCCCTCTACCAGACGGCTACATATGGCGGCATGGCGGCGGGCAGCTGGATCTGGGGTGAATTGGCGGACATCCAGGGTGTTTCCGGGGCTTTGTTCGTTGCTAGCCTCGTTCTTGTCTTCGGGGGGCTGATCGGCATTCTTCTTCACCAACCGGATTTCGAAACACTCAATCTCGACCCGACCAATAAGTTCAGCGAACCGGCGCTGCAACTTGACCTGCGATCGCGCAGCGGACCGATCATGGCGATGGTTGATTATCGCATCGATCAGAAAGAAGTTCCAGAATTCCTCATCGTGATGACATCGTGGCGAAAAGCCCGACTCCGAGACGGTGCCAGGCAGTGGTCGCTGCTGCGCGACTTAGAAAAGCCCGGACTGTGGACCGAGTGTTACCACGTACCAACATGGGTCGAACATTTGCGACACAACCAGAGGCAGACCCATGCCGACGCTGAAATCGCAGCGCGCCTGGACGCACTGCACCAAGGCGATTGCCCGCCCAAATCCATCAAGATCGAACGGCAGACGTGCGGGTACACGACGACATGCCGCTTAAGCCCCACTTGGACAGGTCTTGAGCGAAAGGCCGGAAGCGGCGTCCCAAGTTCAACTTGCCAAGCCTAGGTGTTTAGTCCCGGCATTTGCTGGAGCGGATTGAGGGTGAAGCGCTCGGGCTGGGAAGCCCATGCCTTGCAGATGAACTCGTAGGGGGTGAGACCTTTGAGGTCTTGAGCCTGCGACCGAAGTTGTAGGCTGTGACGAACTCGGCAAGGTGCCGACGCAGTTGGTCGTGATCGTCGTAGTGGAAACGCTTGACCGTAGCGTCCTTGATGGTGCGGTTCATGCGCCCGACCTGGCCGTTGGTCCAAGGATGCTTTGGCTTTGTGGTTCGATGTTCGATATCGTTCCTGGCGCGGGCGAGTTCGAAGGCATGAGCCCGGAATATCTCGCCATTTGCGATCGCTTCCTTGATCAGTGGAACGGCCGAACCGCCAGCTCCTGGCGTGGTGAACTCGCTGCCATAGCACCTACCGAAGGAATGATGAGAGGCAACCGAGACATCGGTGCGCGCAGCTTTTTCGCTGCAGGCGCGCACCGATCGAGGTGGCCATGGCCAGTCGAAGGATCTCTTGAATGTGAATGTTCACAACCCATTCCGGAGAGACCGACCACGACCAGCCCAAATGTTATACCCGCCGATGCGGTGTTGGTAGCGATCGATATCGCCAAGGTCCGCAATGAAGTCCTGATTGAAGCCTCCGGCCACAAGCGCCGCAGCCGGCTGCCGGTTCTCAACACCCGCGCAGAGCATGACCGGCTGATCGAGATTCTGCAGGCGTATTGCCAACCGGTGGTCTGCGGCTTCGAAGCGACGGGCAATTATCATCGCCCTATCGCATGGCGTTTGGCTGAGGCAGGCTTCGAGGTGCGGCTGGTGTCGTCACTGGCGCTCGCCCGAACCCGGGAGGCCTTGCACAACAGTTGGGACAAGAACGATCCCCAGGATGCGCAGGTGATCCTGCACATGCTCAGGATCCAGGCGACGCAGCGCTATCACGATCCGCTGCGCGCCGGAATAAACAACGTACAGGAACTGTCGAAGACGCATGAGGCGATCGCCAGAGCCAAGACCGAGATCCAGCACCGCATCCGGGATCTTGTGATGCGATCTGTGTGCGGTGACCCGCTCCCGTGTCCAGCGATTGCCATGCCCGGTCACCAAGCCGTTGCGGTTGAGAATGCTGGCGATCAGATCATCGCTGGCGATCAGCACCAGTTGCCGGATGGCTGCGATGATATCGGTGGAGGTGCTGCTGCGCTGTCCGCGCCGGCGCTTCGGCAGGCGCAGCTCGGTATGGGTGCCGCCAATCCAATGGATCAGCAGCACGATCTCGGAGGCATGATCGTCGAAATTGGCGACCACCTTCTGAATGACCGTGCGCACGATGCGCTTCTTGAGCCTGGCGTCCGTCGTTGGCGCCGACCAGACAGCCTGAAGGTCTGTGGCCAGCGCCGTGATGCCGTTGCCAACACAGGTGATGGCCTTGGCGTCGCGGCATCATGCGCGGCGATCTTGCTCTCGATCTCACCGACACGGATGAGTGCCTGGTTCCAACTCGCGCCGCAACCGTACCGACCTTGCCGAGGCAGACCTCGGCGACCCTCCGGTCGAAGCCGGCACGCGCGACGCCGCCGGCGGCAGAACGGGCCGAGATCGTCGTCGATCGTCTCTACGCGAGAGCAGCCAAGCGCCGTCAGGCGATCGCGGGTCGCATACTGAAGCATGCTGCTCTCAGGATTGTGCAGGACCTGATGGGCTGACGACTGCACATACAGGATCGCTTTACGCTCCAAACGTCATTTGCCCATCCTGACCCGCGGGTCCTTGCGAGGATCGTGAGCGTCCGGGTGCGGGCGTCGAGATCGCTCCACGTCACTCTGCACATTTTCTCCTGTCACATCGCCGTGCGATCACGAAGCGGATGATGCGACCCATCGGGATCAATTGACGGGGTTGCCCTCGAAGTGGGCTAACAGGCGTCTGATCTCGCCTTCAGTTGATCGGAGGCCGCGCTCGCGGCGATGCGGATCCTCTCTTCCGCCGAATATTGTTTGCGGGTAGCGCGGCCGATGTCCTTAATGAATTTCTCCGCCGGCTCCTTCCGTGGCCTGTATGCGTTAAGCCGAGATTATCTCAATTGGCCCGGACGCCGGCCAGGCTTGGGAGATCATTTTCCTGACGCAAGTGCCTCGATTGCCTGTCGATGCACCTGGTGCGATCTCCAAGCGATCATCTCCTTCCAGTCTGACCCCTGCGGATAGTAGTGCAATTTGGTGACCTGCCGAATCTGCCGGCCCCGCTCGGAATCAACCTCTTCTGGCCGATACATGAATAACCAATGGTCGTCGCGCAGCACCGCCGTATTTAGTTTGTAAGTTCCAAATTCAAGAGCAATGTAGGTGTGCCGGCTCCCCAAGACACGCTCCCAAAATGCGTCTTGGGTCCCAGGTATAATTTCCGCGGAAGAATTCCCTACTTCGGGCGACGTTACAGACGTGCCAAAGATGCGGACGGCTCGCTCATAGCCGCTTAGTCCGGACGACTGCTCGCATTGCAGTTCCCCATAGCCGTAAGGGCCCAGTCCGGTGTGGTAATCTATGATGATAACCTCATCGCGGGCGGCTACGTTGAATTCGTTCGTTATTTCCTCGAGAGTTCGCCTGGCTTCGGTAGGCTCGGTTCCGCCGTAGAACAGGCCGCCCGGATGGGTGTATTGCCCTGATCCTCGCGCCTCCCGAAGTTTCAATTCGCCGTGTCTCGCTTGATATGCCGCGAACGCAATCTCAGCGCGCTTCAATCCCTCCTCGGAAATGTCCGCCGGAACGAAATGCCCGGCCAACTCCTCGTATCCAGGATTCGAGGGGAGCGGTTTGGAAAAGTCGACAAAATTCCGGTTGAGGTCAACCCCCTCCGCAGTAACTCGGCGATCCCAGGCAAAACCGTAGCAATTCAGCGCATGAAGGAAGAGCACGGCCGTGGAGTATGGGAGACGCTTATGAAATTTGGCTTCCAAGAATAGAAGCTGCGCCGCGGACCCGATGCAACCTTCTGGCCCGTGTGTACCGGAAACCAGAACCAAGAGTTTCTTGGCGTCTGCCGGGCCGAAATACGCTGCGTCCGTGTAGAGAGCCTCACCAGAGGGTCCGTTTGTACTGCATCGGTATGCTCGCGACGTCGGCGCAGCCGCCAGGAATTTCTGCCTGGCTTCGAAATAATCGTCAGAAAAGACAACGGAGGCTAGCTCCTTTGCGCTGTCAAGATTCATCGTGCTCAATCTCCCTGCTAATCATTCTGCGGCAGCAACTGAGACCCATGGCTCGATAGTTACCTCTATTTTTATGTGAGATGCCGGGGCTAAAACTTGCGGACAGTGACTATTTATCCGCTATCCTCACGCGCCGAAAGTAACGGAGCCGACAAGCTGATAAACTTTGTAGATGCCGCCAAGAACATGCTTTCGAACTATGACCCGTCGCGGCGATCGACGTCAAATTCAGTTTGCGGATCGACGCTATCTCGTTTTGAGATAACCTCAGAGCGGCCGTGACTTCGCGGTCCCTGCGTCCGCCTGCACAGACCGGTGCTTCTGCTGGGGGTTGAGCGGCGCGAAAAGAGCAGTTAGGCCTCGGCTCAAAACAACCGCTGCGATTTTAATGAGCAGGGTGGTTGCGCCCGGATACCGGCTCTTGCCCAAGGTGAGCCACCAGCGTCGAACGTTTCCACCGCGAAGGCCGGTATCGTGATCGGTGCCGAGATTGACCAAGCCGGCGTTGGCCGCGATGTCATAGACGCCATAGGGAGCGACCTTGCCGTAGTGCGGGGATTTCGAAGTCATGAAAGCGTACGGGCTTCGGATCGCCTTTGCGCCGCAGCTGACGGCCACCATTCTTGAAATCGCCAACCAGTTCCTTTTTTTTGGAATCGACAGAGACGGCCGGTTGGTTGCCATCCCGGAACCGTCTGATCTTCGCGTTGATGTGTTCAAACTGCCTATCACGGTCAGGATGGGCCGCGCGCTCCCGCGTCTTCTTGTTAGCATGAAGGCTGAAGCCGAGTTCCCGCAGTAACCGGCCTACCAATTTCCGGCTTGCAGTGAAGCAGCGCTCAGGCAGAGCGCACACAAGATGACGTTGGCTTCAGCTGACCCACAACAGGACCGCCTCGGGATCGCACGGATCGCCGACCGCACCAGTTCCCTGAGCGCCGCCAAAAGTCCAAGCTCAGTCTCGGTCTTCGGCTTGCGACCGCCTCCCGGTCGACGAATGCGTCCAGTCCAATAGGCACTGCGCGACGCAATTCCCGAAGAGTTCAGCCTCCGTTGCCGCAAACAAGCGTCGGGCGCGCTCATACAAATAGGCGAAAGCGTTTCAAAACGCGCCTTGATCGCGGCAATGTCTATCATCCGCTTTGACCAACTTCTTCGAATGACTGAATCCGACCATACCGACCGCGTCTAGCCCTCAGCCACGCTCTCGACAATCGATCAACCGGAAAGGCACAGCCTCACCTCAAATTCCGATTCGATTGTTTCGCACCGAGCCCATTAGTTGGCCACGAAAAGTAGCTCGCCGCGCCCCGTCGGCCGACCCCGGCCGGTGCGGCGTCGCCACCAGCGAGCATCGATCATAGTGCCGGTTGCGGAACCGGGGACAATGGCATGTGATCGGGCGGCGGCGCCTGCAATGCTAGGCCAAGCTAACGGCGGCCAGCCCGCGCCCTGCGGCCGAAGCGACGACAGCGTCTTAAAGTGATACCACTTCACCCTCCGCGCCAGACGCTCCAGCGCCGCATTCTGACCAACCCGCGCTGAAATCCGCCATTCGCCGGGCCAAACTGCACCGACCCGCCGATGCAGTCCATGAATCACAACCAGGCAATTTTGCATCGATCCCCTATAGGCGAGGCTGGCGGTGTTCAACCATCTAAGTTCTAGATGACTGCGATAATGATAATATTCTTGCCAACTCTTGGCCGACGGGACATGCCCTCTACCGGAACTTGGCCCTGCCCGTCATTCTACCGCAAGCATGGCGGAGTAGGGCCGGTCGCCTGTCTTGCTTTACCCTGGTCGATCGCGGGCCTGGATCTGGAGGTGCGTGTAACCGCGCATGAACTCGCCATACCGAGGAGGGACAGGATGGTCCAAAATGCACCATACCGGCTCCGTCAGCGCTTGACGGCGACCGCTGCGGCTATCGCCAGGTCCGCAAGCGCGGTCTTAGCCACCCCTACGGGCACGGCCGCCCAAACCCCTACGAGTGAGGCTGCCCAAACCCCTACGAGTGAGGCTGCCCAAACGGGCACTGGATGGTCGAAAACGCCCACGAATGAGGCTGCCGAAATTGGCACTGGATGGTTGAACCGGAGCGGGCAGACAGACCAGCCAGTGCCCCTTCCGAAGCCGCGTTACGAAGTAGATGTCGAGAAGGACGTCCGCATACCGATGCATGACGGCGTCGGTCACTATGCCGACATCTATCGTCCACGCGGGGTGGCTGGCCCGCTGCCGACAATCATGATCCGGACGCAATACAATAAGGCGGGCTATCTTCAGCCCAGTCCGTTCAGCCACCGCAGCGTGGCAGTCAGGATGTTTGCCGGCCAGGGCTTCGCGGTCGTTGTGCAGGACCTTCGCGGGCGCTTCCGTTCCGAGGGTACCTTCCATTTAGCTGAAAGCGATGCCATGGACGGCTACGACACGGTCGCCTGGATCGCTTCGCAGTCCTGGTCCAACGGCCGGGTCGGCGGTTACGGCTGCTCTGCTCTCGGCATCACTCAGGTGATGACGTCGCAACGGCGGCCGCCAGCGCTGAAGGCTGTCGTGCCGCAGGGAGCCGCTGGCGCACTGCGGTCGATGCCATGGGATGAACTGGTTTCCGGTGTTCACGATATGGGCTGCACACTGCAGTGGTTTCGCGAGTCGGCCAACCAGCGCCAAGAAGTGCTCAAGAAAGTTGATTATTGGGAGTTGCTGAAGACCCTCCCTGTTGCCGACTTGGGCGACCGGGCCGGCGGCCCGCCCAATGACTGGCGGGATTGGCACTCGCGTGAACTCGGCGGTCCTTGGTGGGGCAAGTTCGGCCTTTTCGATGAGTTCTCGCACCCCGATGTTCCGGCCCTGTTCGTCGATTCTTGGTATGACGGTACGGTTGGAGGCACGCTGGAATTGTTCGACAGGTTCCAGAAGCAGTCGTTGTCAGAGGAAGCGCGGCGGAATCAGTATGTGATCATCTCTCCCACCGGTCATTGCGAAAGCGAACAGGCCCCACCCTACATCGTGGGCCAGCGTGATGTCGGGGACAATCGGCTGGATTGGTGGTCGATCTATTTGCGCTGGTTCAATCATTGGCTGCGCGACGGTCAGGGCGGCTTCGACATGCCGCACGTCCAATACTTTTTGATTGGAGCGAACCAGTGGAAGTCATCCGACAGCTGGCCGCTGCCGGGAACACGCTTTGTGCCCTATTATTTGAGCAGCGGCGGTCATGCGAACACGAGCAAGGGTGACGGCCGGCTATCCACGGCGGCTGCGTCGGGCCCGCCTGACCGTTATCACTATGATCCTGCCGATCCCGTTATCAGCCCTGAGCCCTTCAGAGTCCCCCCGGGTCCGGGCTGCCCTGCCGAGCTTGAGTCCGCCAGCGTGTCAGTGGACCAGCGCCAGACGGATCTGCGAGACGACCGGTTGGTGTTCACCACGGAGCCGCTTCGTTCAGGCATCGAGGTGACCGGTCCGCTGCGCGCCGTGCTCTATGTGTCATCCTCGGCGGTGGACACCGACTTCGTTGTGCAACTGAGTGACGTCTATCCCGATGGGCGGGTCTACAATCTCAGGACCGGTATCGCGCGGGCGCGCTACCGTGAAGGCTACAAGCCGTCTAAATTGATGATCCCAGGCCAAATCTATCCCATAGAGGTGAATCTGCATGCGACCGGCAATTACTTCGCGCCTGGCCACCGCATCCGCGTGCAAGTGTCGAGCAGCAGCTTCCCGCATTTCGGCCGAAACCTGAATACAGGCGGTAACAATTTGACGGAAACCAGGTGGGTCGTGGCAGAGAACACTATCTACCACGATCGCGACCATCCCTCGCAAATCATCCTTCCAATCGTGCCGTGAGGGGTTTTGTCCAACGGCTGAATGGGAGCGCAGGGAGGTCTGACACGAGGCCAATCACGCGGCATGGATTTGGAACTGCTCGGCCAGGGATAAATTCGGATTGAAGGCGAACCTCGCCTGTTGCTCACGCATCATGTCAACCATTTCAATGCCGTTTAGGGTGATCGCGGCTGATGCTGGTGATTTGAACCCGAGCATTGACCGGATGCGGCGCTTTATGCACCGATGGTCCTGTTCGATCCGCTTGTTCAGGCATTTAGTCTTGCGACTCCGGATCGGCTTCAGCCGACGCCCGGAACGATCCTGCAAGCGATTTGTGACGTCACAGGAAACGATAACCTCCTGATTGGTCTTGCTACCATCGATGACGACGTGGACGGGCCGGCCATGATGTGCCAGCGCTTTTTCTGAAGACCCGGTGGGCCGAGAACAAGTCACGATGCTCGCTGAACAGAATTCGACTGCGTCGCCGACACTGTCGATGGCGCGGTAAAGATGCATCCGTACGTCTCGTCGACTTGCCACTTCCCCGTCACGCTACGCTTGGGCCGATCGAAATGCTCCAGCAGTAGCGTGCGAACGGTCAAGCCGCAAATGGTCATCTGGTCGACGGCAATCCTCCGCTCGGCCATCATCTCCTCAAGATCACGCAGGCTGAGATTATAGGCCAGGTACCAGCGCACGCAAAGCAGGATCACTGCCTGGTCGAACTGGCGACCCTTGAACATCTAGTCCTCCGAAAATGTCGATGGGTAATTAAAACGTTGCAACACATCCTTCCTGCTTCGGATTGACCGCCGAGACGCCTGTCATACGTTGCGTCAGATCGCTTATTTCCGTGCGTCAGTCTATTCGAAGCTTCGATTACGGAACATTGCTCGAATTTCAGAATTGAAGCATGTGAGGTGATAGTCAGCTGTTTCCTGCTCGAACCGTTGGTCGCCGGTCGCCCCAGGGTCTGGCGTCTTCCAGATCGCGTGCGACACGGACGAGTGTGGCCTCGTCGCCAAAGCGGCCAACGATCTGAATACCGATCGGCAGCCCGCTGGCGCTCTGTGCCAAAGGCAAGGACACCGAAGGTTGTCCGGTCACATTGAATACGCCAGTATACTGACAAATCGCCGTATCCGCTTCCACGTATTCCTCTGCAGAGACCGCAGGATTCGTGGCAGAATAGATGCCGCCATGCGGCACGGCCACGATTGGCATTGTCGGGGTCAGCAAAATTTCGAACGCATGGATCGCCTCGCCCACGCGGAAACGCATTCTCCGGAGTGCCTCTTGTACGTCCGCCGCTAGGGAAAGAGGCAAGTCTCGGCAAAATTCATACCGTTTTAGGTTGGCCGGCTCTAAGGTGTTCGCGGTGATGCTGCGCCCCATGGCCCGCGCCGCTTTTTCGAGCCCACTCGCAGTCGTCGGGTCGAGATATAGGCTGCTGTATTCGACCGGCTCATATGGCGGGTCGATGTCTTGTACCGTGTGCCCCATCTTCTGCAGAAGCGTTGCCGTCGACTCGACAGCGCGCAGCACTTCCTGATCAAGATTGACCGCGCCCCAACTCGTTCTCGCGACCCCGACCCGCAGACGGCCCGTGGGCTTTAAGAGTTCGTCCACATAGGGACGGTTCGGTTGGACGATGATAAACGGATCGCCGGGATGGGGACCGGAAAAGACGTCCAGCGCCGCGGCCATGTCGCGGACTGTTCGACACAGAATAAACTCGCGGGTGAGACCATACGAACGGTCTTGATTGTTGGGACCGCCTGAAACACGTCCCCTGGACGGATTAAGTCCGACGAGGCCGCACCATGACGCGGGGATGCGAATTGACCCGCCGCCATCACTGCCGTGGGCAATAGGTGTGATGCCGGCGGCCACAGCCGCTGCCGCTCCCCCGGAGGAGCCCCCCGCGGCGCGTTCCAGATCCCATGGATTGCCGGTGACGCCACTGAGAATGGACTCTGTCATTACGGAAGAGCCAAGCTCGGGAGTTGTTGTCCTTCCTATAGTTCGAAGCCCGGCCTCCCGAGCGCGACGAAAAAAATAGCTGTCGGTATCGGGCCGGCAGCCTTTGAACAGTCGGCTTCCTTTTTCCTGGAGGCGGCCAGCTTCGGCGGCACCGATATCCTTCCGAAGGAACGGCACGCCATGGAAGAGCCCTCCGTCCGCGCCGGCAACGGTTTCAGCATCTTCGTAGAATTCCATCACAGCGTTGATCTGCCGATTGACCTCGTCGTGCGCCTCGCGGGCTAGCCGCATCAATTCCGAGGGCGTCACTTCGCCGGCAGCGACAAGAGAGGCCAAACCGGTGGCATCGTACTCTGCGTATTCACTCACCCTCATTGCAGCTATCCTTTCTCCTCTGCCTCGTGTCAGCGAGAGAGGGCCGTGGCACGCACAGCGCGGTTTGAATTTTCAATTAGTACTAAATCCAACTGGAAAACAGCGGTCGTTTTCCAATGGTAGTGGAGTGCAAATCTCAATTTGGACGACACCCACAATCGATCTCGCGCCAGGCCGCAGTCAAATACAGTTTTGCGATTCGATTCATCTGAAATTCAGATCGCAAATCGACTATAGCGCCCTGTTGCGGATCCTGGGCCTGGTGATGGGGATCTGTCCAAACTGTTGGATCACCCCGATGAGGCAGGAAGAGAATAAGCAGAGAACTTTGAGAGGGTACGAGGGAGTTTAGGACGGCCGACGAAACGTTGAATCTCCCGTCTTTGCGGCCGAGATTCAGCGACTAACGCCAACCTGGAACTGATGACCGTGCACCTGCTTCTCATAGCTCTGCGTGTGAATCTTACGGATAGGCCGGTGCTGAGCGACAGGCAACTCACGGCCGGCCGCGGCTGCGGCCATAATAACGTCAATACTTTTCGGGTCGTCCCATCGAACCGGTCCATGGTGCTGGTAGTCGAGGTCTGCTTCCTTGCAAGGACAAAATTGGAGTTGACCCCTGCTGCCACTCTCACCTCAGAAGCCGGCGGCATGTCTCGGCTCCATAAGGCAGCACCTCAGCGGCCAAGGCGACGTGATTCAGTTTGGCAGCGCCATGTTGTCAAGTTCACGCGACAGCCCTGAGGGTGAGAGGAAATCGAATTCGACGCTAATCCGGCTTTAGCCCCTCAAGACCTGCTCAATGAACGAGCCAGGCCGCGTTGACTCAAACGAAACGGCCACCAGGAAAACGCGGCTAGGTTCATACCGATTTCAATGGCGAGTTCGCAATGTCTAGGGCCATGATTTTGGCGAACCAGAGCCGATTGGCTGAGTTACTCGACCATAATCCGAATGGCCCATCCTATTGAAGCCTTAGATGATGGCTTACGCGTAGAAGGCGAAATACGGCGGCATGGGGAGACGGTAATCACTGCGCATTATTTGCCATCATGCCTGGTGCCGTAGCGGATCGTGTTGGAATTCGGCGGAGCAGCCTCGGTAGGTTGAGATTATCGGTTCATGCGGCGAGGTCAATCTGTTGATCGAGCGGCTTGGCGGGGAGCGTGTGCCAACCGTCGATCTTTCGCATTGAGATCTGGCCGGCGCCATCAACGCCCATAACAACATTGCCGCCGTTTCGGCCGAAGGCAGCACGGTCTGTTGGTGTGGACGGCCCCCAGCACGGCATCGATCTGCCAGAGTGAGGTCGTTAAAGATCTCAAGCAAAGGAGGCCGTCCGTGGATCAGATTATTCGAACTGGGATGGACACGTCAAAGCACGTGTTTCAGCTGCATGGGGCGAACGCCGCTGAAGAGCCGACATTGCGCAAGAAACTTCGACGCAAGGAGGTGGTGGCCTTCTTCGAGAAGCTGCCGCTCGGGTGCCTCGTTGCGGTCATGGATGATTGAGTTCGCCGTTTCGGGTGCCGGTCAAGGGGGGCGCGGCTTGCTTTCGCATGCTGTCACCCTGGAGCACGATGCGGTGGGCGTTGTGATCGAGTCTGTCGAGAAGGGGCATCGCCGACGGTGGCGTCACCGCCTTCAACTTACCGGAGAAAGCATGCCACGCCGCTGGAGGCGCTGGAGGTCTTCTGTTCGGATATGGCAACGGATGACATGGCCCGGCTGCACCTCGTTCTGCGGCGGCTCCAGGGTCTCACAGATTGCGCCAAGCTTGCGTGGGCACCGGTTATGGAAGACGCACCCCTTGGGCGGGTTGGCCGCGGAGGGGATCTCTCCAGAGAGGCGAATGCGGGTATTCTGGGCACCGTCGAGTTGGGGGACCGCCGAAAGAAGCGCTTCGGTATAGGGGTGGTTTGGTCCTTCGAACACGCTCTCCGATGGCCCCATCTCCATGATCCGCCCGAGGTAGAGCACGGCAATTCGGTCGGAAAGATACCGAACGACGCCAAGATCGTGAGAGATGAATAGGTAGCTGACATTCCGCTCTACCTGAAGGTCTGCGAGCAGATTCAGGATCGCCGCCTGCACTGAGACGTCGAGCGCCGACGTAGGCTCGTCGCAGACCAAAACGCGAGGGTCGCCGGCGAAACTGCGCGCTATGGCGACGCGCTGCTTGAGCCCACCGGAAAGCTGGCGCGGACGGAGCGATAGATGTCGAGGCGTCAGGCGGACTGCGGCCACGAGCGCATTGAGACGGCCAGTCAAGTCGGCGCCACGATAGCCGCCGAGCTTTCGCAACGCGCGGCCAATGATCCGAGAGACCGAATGCGAGCGGTTCAGCGCTGAATCCGGATTCTGAAAGACGATCTGCACCGCTTTCACCTCTTCATCTCGGCGCCGATCGAGACTGGCGGCCAGAGGCCTGCCGTCAAGCTCGATGGCCCCGCCGGGATCCGGCGGCACCAAGCCCAAGAGCATTCGCGCTAGCGTCGTTTTGCCGGAGCCAGACTCACCGACCAGACCTAGTGTTTCCCCAGGCAGAAGACTTAGCGAAACACCGGCGACCGCACGGATCGCGTGGCTCCCCTGACCATAAGTTTTCGAGAGATTGCTAACCCGAAGTACCGGCGCGGCCCCCCACGAAGACTTTAGATTTACAAGATCGCTTGGCGTACTCCGCGGAATATTGACGGCCCGATCCGGGTAGTGGCAACGCACGAGTCTACCGCAATCTTCCCGCAGTTCCGGCACTTCCGCGCGACACCGGTCGTCGGCGATCGCACAGCGCTCCGCGAAGGGGCAACCGGAGATCAGCGCGCCGGGCGCGGGTAGAAAACCCGGAATGTTATCGAGCCGTCGCTGGTCCTTTCGCTGCCCGCCCCGAGGTAGGCAACGCAAGAGCGAGACAGTGTAGGGATGGCGTGGAGAACTCAATATCTCACGGGTCAGCCCTTCCTCAACCAGCATCCCTGCATAGAGGACACCGACGCGATCGGACATCTTGGCCACCACGGCGAGGTTGTGGCTGATGAACAAGATTGAGGTGCCGAGCTCGCGCCGAAGATCGGAGATGAGGTCGAGGGCCTCAGCCTCCACGGTGGCGTCAAGGCCGGTCGTGGGCTCGTCCAGAATCAGCATCTTCGGATCGCTCGCCAGTGCCATGGCAATCGTCACCCGTTGCTGCATGCCTCCCGAAAGTTGATGTGGATAGCGCATCATAACCGAGCCGGGATCGGCGATGCGCACCTTTTGCAGCATCTCTAGCGAACGCATTTCGCGCTCGGCAGAAGGGACGCCCATCACCTCGAACACCTCGCCCAACTGACACCCCACTTTCAGCGACGGGTTTAGCGCTTTGCTGGGATCCTGGTAGACCATCGAGACAGTTCCTGCTCGCAGGTGCCTGAGCGCCTCGGGCCCGAGCCGCATTACATCCGTCCCGTCGAGCATCACCGCCCCGCCGGTGATCTTCCCGTTCCGCGGAAGGTACCGAACCACCGCCAGTGCCACGGTGGACTTGCCACAACCGCTTTCGCCGACGAGCCCATAAGCCTCACCCGGCGCAATCTGCAGACTAACATCGCGCAGCACGGCGCGGTCCCGCCCACCAGACCGGTAAGCGACGGAGAGGCGATCGAGGTGAAGTGCGGGTTCAGCCATCGAGCGCTCCATGCAGCCCTTCGGCCATTAGATTTACCCCGATTACCAGGCTGGCGATGGCCAATGCATCGAATAGCACTGTCCACCAAAAGCCGCCGCCGATCATTCCGTAGTTGGTCGCGATCGACAGCCCCCAATCCGGCGAAGGTGGCTGCAGGCCGAAGCCAATGAAACTCAACGTGGCGACTGCGAAGATTGCATAACCGAGACGCACGGCGGATTCGACGAGAATGGGTGGGAGTATGTTAGGTAAGATTTCGACGAACATGATATGGGCGGCGTTCTCGCGGCGGAGCGTCGCGGCAGCGACGTATTCAAGATCGCGTTCCGACAAGACGGCGGAGCGGACCGTGCGGGCGATGCTTGGCGCGTAGGACAATCCGATAACGAGAATCACGGACGTCTGCGAGTTGCCCAACGCAACGATGATCAGCAAGGCAATGATGAGCGTGGGGAGCGCCAACACCGCCTCGAGTAGACGGGAGACGACATCATCGATCATTCCACGAAAGTAGCCCGTCACTAGCCCCAGCGCTGTTCCCAATAATGTAGCGAGGCAGGTGGCGACCGGAGCTACGATCAGGATATCGCGCGATCCAAGGAAAACGCGCGAGAAAATGTCGCGCCCAAGTTGATCCGTGCCGAACCAATGCTCGGTAGAAGGGGGGGCGAGCACATTCATGATGTCAGCGGCAAACGGGTCGTGAGGCACGAAATAGCGACCAAATAACGCACAGACGACCCAGTACGCGAGAATGGCGGAGCCGAACAAAAACGGGCCCGAGCCTAACAGCGCGCTCCGCACCGTAGGCTGGCAACTAGAAGAAGCGGTCAGGTCGGCCATTACTCAGCCCCGAGACGGATTCGGGGATTGAGCAGCGCATAAAGCAGATCTGCAACCATAGTCGCTACCACTAAGGCGATGCCAGTCACTAGCACCCCCGCCTGCAGCATCGGGAAGTCCTTGCTCTGCGCGGCAGAGAAAATAAGCAATCCAACTCCTTGGTAGCCGAATAGTTTCTCCGTCACCAACAGGCCGCCAATCAGAAAAGCAGTCTGAGTCGCAATAACTGTGATCGTCGGCAAGAGCGCATTCCGCAGCACATGCCTCCAGATGACCTTCCGCCAGGGCAGGCCTTTTAGAACGGCAGTGCGGGTGTAGTCGGAATCAAGCGCATCGAGCGTTCCTGCACGGGCCATCCGTGCGATATAGGCGAAAAGCCCCAGCACCAACGGCATCGCCGGCAGAATAAGATAATAAAGTTGTGTCAGCGGCCCTGCACCATCCGGCCAGGCGGCGGAAACCGGCAGCCAACGCAGCCAAACGCCGAAAATCAGGATCAGCACGATTCCAGTGACGAATTCCGGGAGCACAGTTACCGAGAGACCGCCAAGGGTAATGATGCGATCAACTGGACGGTTCACGTTTAGCGCTGCCACTATCCCGCCGAGAATACTGAGTGGCACGACGACAGCGAATGCCACCGCGGCTAGCTTCAACGACTGGCCCAGTGCCGCTTTCACAACGAGGGCTACCGGGCTACGATAGACAAGGGACTCTCCCATGTCGCCGTGCAGGAAGCGCCCTAGCCAAGAGCCGTACTGGACGAGTAACGGCCTGTCCACACCGAGCCGGTGGTTCAGCGCATCCACCGCTTGTTGATCGGCGAAGGGGCCAAGAATGGCCCGCCCCACGTTGCCCGGCAGTACCTGCCCGCCGAAAAACACGAGCAGGCTCAGCACGAAGAGTGTAATTATTGCATAGGTAAAGCGCCGGGCAAGGAAACGTTTCATCGGGGTCCGCTTCTTAAATGATGTACCTGTACGGCGAGGCAGCTAATGCTGCCCTCGCCGAGCCAACGTTATGTCTTTCCCGCATCCTGTAAGAACAATTGCCCGATGGCTGTTGGCTGGACGCCAACGACGCCCTTCTTGGTCGCGATCAGGTAGTCATAGAAGTAGCCGAACAGCAGCGGCGTTTCTTCAAGCAGTAGCCGCTGAATCTTGCCTGCACCCGCCCGCTGCGCCTCCAAATCGAGCGAGGCCGTGTAGCTGTTGACGAGGTTGTCATATTCCTTGTTCTTGAACTTGGCCGGATTATAAATGCCGTCGCTCATCAATAGCGATTGGAGGAGAACGTTCGGTACGCCGCGGTGGCCGAAGTCGCCAATGCCCATCACCGAGTCGAGCCACGGCGATTTGCCGGGGATCACATCGCCATAAAAGGCACTCCGGTCCATGATGTCGAGCTTGAGCTCGACGCCGATCTCCTTCACCCAGTTCTGTAAGAGCTGGGCATAGGCCGGAATTTCCAGATATTGCGGGGCGGCAAGCGTCACCTGAAAGCCCTTCTCCATCCCCGCCGCCTTCATCAACTCTTTGGCCTTGCGGATGTCCTGGTTGCGCTGCGGCACGGTCGGATCGGTCATGGGATAGACTTTGGCGAAGGGGCTATCGTTGCCGACTTCGGCGCGGCCTTTCATCAGGCCCTTTACGAAC
Organism: Mesorhizobium opportunistum WSM2075; assembly: GCF_000176035.2. Classification (NCBI taxonomy): domain Bacteria; kingdom Pseudomonadati; phylum Pseudomonadota; class Alphaproteobacteria; order Hyphomicrobiales; family Phyllobacteriaceae; genus Mesorhizobium; species Mesorhizobium opportunistum. The sequence goes on from NC_015675.1 coordinate 6,494,081, forward strand.
TTCTCGCGATCCAAACACAGCGCCACCGCCTGACGGACACGTGGATCCCCGAATGGATCCGAGTCACAGTGCATGTGGACTGGCTGGTTCGCAGTGGATTTTAAGCTAACGATGTCAACGCTCGGGTCGCCTAGCAGTGCCACACCGTCGAGCACGGAGAACTGGTTGACGATGTCGACCTGCCCGGCCTGCAGCGCAAAGATTTGCGCCCGGATATCCTTGAAGAAGATGAATTCTGTTTTCGCCGGCAGCGCCTTTAGTCCCCAATAATCATCATTGCGGACGAAACTCGCGCCGACGTTGCGAGTGAACTTCTCGATCTTGAAAGGACCAGTGGCGTCCCAACTTTCCTCGAAATTTCCCGAATAGCCCGCCGGCAAGATAATAGCATTGTAGTTGTCGGACGACACCAAGTAAGGGAAACTGCCGCTCGCGCTGTCGAGATGGAACTCGACTGTGTAGTCGTCCACCTTTCGGGTGCCGCCCTTTTGCAAAATGCCCTTGAAGACGGAAAGCGCGTTTGACGAATTCTTTGGATCCGCCAGTCGATCCATAGTGGCGACGACATCATCGGCCTTCATCTCGCCGCCAGAATGGAACTTAACGCCTTTTTGTAGCGTGAACGTCCAAACGGTGCCGTCCTGGTTAGGGTTCCAGCTTGTCGCAAGACAGGGCTTCAGCACAAGGTCTGGCCCGTCGATGCAGAGGAACTCACCGACCTGATTGAGCATCAGGACCCCCCCCGTGTCGCCATTCAGGACGGGGTCGACCACGGTCTGCGGCGCATCGCAAGCAACTCGAATGGTGGAACCGGGTTGGACGGCCGCTCTCGCTACGGACGGTGTTGCGCCGAGGCCAACCACCAGCGTAGCCTGGCCAAGAAACGGCAGGGACAGGCCAAGCACACTGCCGTGCCGCAAAAACTCGCGACGACTGACGCGGCCATCGACGTGGCCATCGATCAGGTGGTTCTCGATCGGCGTTAGGCCAGAGCGAAGACCATCGAGCAAGTAAGTGTTTCGTGTCACAGCGGTTCCCCTTTTTCTCAACGTTGATCGTGCACCTGCGTTTACGCCCGGTTCCGATGTCGTCGGGAACCCACTGAGCGATTCCTATGGACTTCCGTCCCGACGCCGTTTTCCGCGTCTACTAGCCTTAGCTTCCTGCGGCGAGTGCCACCTTGACGAGGTCACAAGTGGCCCAAGCTTGAACGAGGCTTCTTCATTTTTTGATGATCAATTGCGCGGCGGCTCGGAGCAAATACAGTTATTTTATGCTCATCATCTGGGAACGAGATGGCCCAGGTCGCCACTGGGACAATGGGTCACCCTTCAGCACATTGCACGGTCAAACTGGGTCCCGCTTCGCCCTCGTTGCAGAAGGCCCCAACGTGTCCAGGACAACTGATTTGCTCCACTTTCCCGCGCCGACGGGCCCTCAGCGTGGAAGGCGGAGCTTTCCGATGTTAAAGCCCGTTCGTTTGATGACGCGCTCGTCTTGTGCAATCTGCTGATGCGGGAAGCGGGCTCCAAATCGACCGTTCGCTGGGTCTGGGCTTCATCGCTCGGCAAGATCAAGAACGGAGAGACGATCCGGATCGGCTTCTCCAACGAGATTCCCTGGGCCTATCCGCGCGACAACAAAGAGCCGCTCGGCTTGGTCAATACGACGCTCGACATTCTGAAGAAGATGGGCATCACCAAGGTCGAGCCGATCGTGACGGAATGGGGCTCGCTCGTCCCTAGCCTGCAGGACGGTCGCTTCGACATCATCACCGGCGGCATGTTCATCCTGCCCAAGCGACTGCAGCAACGTGCCGACAACCGATCCGATCGCCAAGATACGAGTGAGCTGTCTTAGAGTCCGTTTTGAATTCAGGGATGAGTGTTTCTGCGGATAAGATTGCCGGCCATAGCGACGAGGATCATGGCTTGCGAGACATCGATGCGCTGCTCGTAGTCGCGCACGAGGCGGCGCCATCTTGTCATCCAGCCGAAGGTGCGCTCGACAACCCAGCGGCGGGGCAGGATCTGGAAGCCCTTCTGGTCGTCGGATCGGCGGATGATCTCTACCACGAAGTCCAGATAGGCGGCCTTATCCGGTCGTAGGCGCCGTCGGCGAACAGATGCTTCACCCAGGGCCAGCGCTTGCGGATACCATCCAGAATCGCCTGAGCGCCGGCGCTGTCGGAGATGTCGGCGGTGGTGAGGTTGACCATCAAGAGCCACCCATCCGTATCGACGGCAACGTGTCGCTTGCAGCCGACAATCTTCTTGCCGGCGTCGCAACCTCTTGTTTCCGCTTGCGGGCCTCGACCGACTGGCTGTCGATCACGCCAGCCGTGGGACTGGCCTCGCGCCCGGCCCGCTCGCGATCCAGCATCAGCGCCACGTCTTGGATGGTCTGGAAAGCGCCGCGCCAACTCGCGAAACCAGCCGTAGACCGTCTGCCAGGCGCCGAAATGGATCGGCAGCATCCGCCAGCCGCAACCCGAGCGCACAAGGTAGCGCACCGCGTTGATCACCTCACGGAATTCAACCTCGCGCGGACGACCGCGACGCCCAGGCTTGGGCATCAGCGGCGCGATCTGTTCCCACTCCTCGTCCGTCAGATCGGACGGGTAGCGCTTGGTCTTCTTGGCGATCTTGGCCATCCGGCCACGGCTCTGTTCGGTCCACATCCCCAGCTTGAATCACAAACCAGCCTCAGACGAAATCCCAATTTTTCCGATTTTCCAAACGGCCTCTAACGGCTATCACGTTCATCGCGAACGAACCGTAGTTAGTTGGCAAGCGCACCGGCTTCCTGCAGGGCGTCCTAGAGAATAGGGTTGGCTCGCGCGCCGACCGTGGAGCTCCCAGCCGAGCTCGCCGGCATAGAACATTCGGAACGCCCACACCTTGTTGCCTGCGACCTCGATTTTTCTATGCAGTCAGCCATGGAAACGCCTCGTTGGTCAGCGCCGGATCGCGCTCTACAAACCCGATGACGGCCATATGGACCCGGCAGGTGCGACTTTCACGCTGACCAAGGGTGCGCGCCAGATCGGCGCAACGATTACCCGCCAGTGCCGGGTGACTGACATAAAGCCCGGCCAAATGGCGAATGGGGGGTATTCTCCGAGCAGGGCGAGATCGTTTGCGAAGTGAATGCCGGCAGCATCTCCACCGCACGGTGCGCCGTCGTGTCAAGCCGAGCGCACTCTACGGCCGTTTGAAGGAAAAGCGCGGTGTTCGAATGTCTACGGCTGGGAGCGGCCGCTCTCGTTCCCTCGCGGTGGCTTGAGCAGCGCGACCACTATTCATTCCGCCGCCCCGCCCTGGCACCATCTCGCGGGGAGGAGGTTCGCGCCGTGCGCGAACGGGCCGGGCTGATAGATATTTCCGCCTTCACCAAGATTGAGGTGTCGGCTCCAGACGGGCACGCTTTCTCGACCGGCTTGTGGCGAACCGGCTGCCGTCGAAGCCTGGCCGAATCGCGCTGGCGCATCTGCTGAACGACAATGGCCGCATTGAGCTCAAGACGACCATCGTTCGCTTCGCCGATGACCAGTTCTACTTCAGAGCCTTCTTTGAGCAGCGTCTGCTGAATTATTTGGCAATGAACAAAAAGGTCGACGAGGCGGTTACGATCGCGATCCTGTGTGAGGACTGGGGCGCACTCGCGCTGAACGGGCCACATGCGCGTGATATTCTTGCGGCCCGTAGCCGCGCTAGAGGAGCGCGACCTGCTATGAAGGTCACCCGGATTTGCGTGTGTCGGCTCAATCTTCCGCTGACGAACCCTCGCCATCTTGACGTTGGCAAGTTCCACCGCCGAACCGTCAGCCTTCACGCGAACCTTCACATTCGCATCCACGACCCGCTTCACGGGCACCAGGATCTTCACTGAACTCTTTTCCTTTAGTCGATCCACGAGAACTTGAACCCGGGAGAATAGCGAGATCGCCCGGAAGCCAGCTACATTTCTCAGCGCAAGGGCAACGCGATGTGGCAGGACGACAATTGTCGAATCGCGGTTTCATCGCGTAGCACCGCTTATTCGGCGGACAGTTGCTTGGCGGCCGCCATTATCGCGTTCTGCGTCCAAGCGAGATCGCTGCTGGAGAGAGCAAGGCTAGGATAAATCTTGCCCGGCGATTTAAAGATTCCATGCTGACGGAGCCGAGCATTAAACCTGCCTGCCAAACTATTGTCCGCCTTGAGAACATCTCTGTAGAACTTCACCGAACGCTTAGTGAATACGACATCAAAAAGAACAGGATCCCCAACGATTTGATAATCGACTCCTGTTTGATCGAGAGCATCCCTAAGGAAGCCCATGATGGCCTCCCCATTTCTGCGAAGCCGGTCATAGCTGTCCGGACGGCGAAGGATTTCGAGCGTCTTCAGGCCGGCAACGGCTGCAAGCGGATTGCCGCTCAGGGTTCCGATCTGCAGGGTAAAGCGATCTTTGCCGACCACGCTCTTGTCGAAATGAGCCATGATGTCTGCTTGGCCCACCACCGCGGCAAGCGGGAGACCGCCGCCTACGATTTTGCCGACGGTGCAAAGATCCGGCACAACGCCGTACTTTTCTTGTCCCCCGCCGTAGGCCAAACGGAATCCGGTAACTACCTCATCGAAAATTAGCACGATCCCGTGCTTCGAGGTTTCTTCGCGCAACACTTCGAGAAATCCTGGCTCCGGAGGAATCAGGCGCTGAAGCGGTTCAACGATCACACCAGCGATTCTCTCGCCATGTTCATCAAGGAACTGCCGAATAAAATCCGGATCGTTGAACGGCGCGACGTAGATGCTTTCGCGGACTTGTTCGGGTATTCCCGCTGAATCCGGAACGCCATTTGGATAGTTCTCCAGTCTGTCGGGGAAGACACTGATCAGGGCATCTGAAGACATGCCATGATAGCCGCCTTCGAATTTTAAAATGAGGTCCCGACCAGTATGCGCGCGAGCAAGGCGCATCGCGAACATGTCTGCCTCGCCACCGCTCGAAACAAATCGTAGCTTTTCCGCACACTGCAAGGCTTGGCATATCGCTTCGGCAAGCTCTATACCGTGCCTGTTGCTGGCGAAAAACGTCAGTCCTTTTCCTGCCTGCTCTCGAATTGCCTCAACGACCTCTTCATTGTCGTGTCCCAGGATCATCGGTCCCGAGCCAATGAGGTAGTCGACGTATTCCTTCCCGTCCTCATCCCAGACGCGAGCGCCATGGCCTTCGCGAATGACGATCGACGGGTCGAAATTACCGAATCCACCGCCGGGCAGCACACCTTTCGCCCTGTCGACCCACTGCTTCTGCGCCGGCTGCGCAACTGAATTGTCAAGCATTGGCCGCCACCCTCTTCCTCTGGCTGTCTGCGCCTGCATCGGCGCGGGGGCGAACATTGTCGGGATCGAAAGCCGGCTCGCCCAGCACCTCCGCCTTCCGGATTTCACCCATGATCGTGACATCCACCTTTGTTCCCGGGCTCGCGACATCGGGCGACACGTAGGCAAAGGCGAGAATCTTGCCGACGGACGGCGAGTAGGCGATCGAGGTCACCGATCCCACTTGACGGTCTCCCATCAGCACGGCTTCGCCGCCATTTCCATCCGACACCCCGTCGGACTCGATCTGCAGATAAGCGCAGATCCACGACGGGCCCTTCTCCAGAGCGGCCAGTGTGGCCTGCTTGCCCCTGAACTCAGCCTTGTCGGTCTTGACGAAGCGCATCACATCGGCCTCCGGCAAAGTGACCTCGTTGGTAAGTTCGCCAGCCCCCTTGAACATCTTCTCCAATCGCATGACGTTCATCGCGAAAGAGCCGTAGTCGATCAGCCCCATGGCATCGCCAATCTCATGCAATGCATCGTAGACGGCCGGGATGCTCTCTTTTGGTCCATGGAACTCCCAGCCCACCTCGCCCGCGTAGGACATCCGGAACGCCCATACCTTCTCCCCTGCGATCTCGATCTCCTGGGCCGTAAGCCAGGGGAACGCCTCGTTGGTCAAGGCAGCGCTTGTGTTCGGGGCCAGGATCTCGCGGGAGCGAGGTCCATTGAGAGCCAAGGCTCCCCAGGCATCAGACAGATTGGTGATGGTTACATCGTCGTGATCAGTGCGAGCGAACCTCAGATAGTCCAGCAAGCGCTGCTCGAAGAACGCCGCGCAGGTGAAATAGAAGCGATCGTCGGCGAGGCGAACAATGGTCGTTTCCAACTCGATGCGACCGTTCTCATTCAACAGGTGAGTCAACGCAATGCGACCGGGCTTCGAAGGCAGCCTGTTCGGGATGAGCCTATCGATGAATTTGGCCGCTCCCGGTCCAGAGACTTGAACCTTGGTGAACGCGGAAATGTCTATCACGCCGGCGCACTCGCGCACGCTGTTGACCTCTTGCTGGACAAGAGGAAACCAAGCGGGCCTGCGGAAAGAATAGTAGTCTCGTTGCTCGACACCGTCGCGCGCGAACCAGCGCGGACGTTCCCATCCGTAGACTTCTTCGAACACAGCACCCCGACTTTTGAGGCGTTCATAGAGGGCGCTGGGCTTGACTGGCCTGCCGGCATGCCTGTTGAGGTGAGGGAACGGAACTTCATGGCGCAGAAGGTAGTCCTCTTTCGCCTTTGTAACCTGATATCCCTGGTCGGCGAAGCGGCCGAAGCGCCGCGGATCGTAGTCGCGCATGTTGATGTCCGACGCACCGTGGACCATCCAGCGAGCCAGTTCACGTGTCAGCCCTGGGCCCCAACCGATACCGATTTGGCAACCGCAGTTCAGCCAAAAATTCCTGAGCCCCGGTGCTGGCCCGATCAGCGGGTTGCCGTCCGGCGGATGCGAAATCGCCCCGTGAACGGCTCGTTTGATGCCAAGCTGGGAAAGCACAGGCATACGGCCCATGGCGTTCTCTAGCCACGGCATAATCCGGTCATAATGCGGCTCGAAAAGTTCGTGTTCCGCCTCCCAAGGACATTCGTCGATCCAAACCGCATTCGGATTGGCCTTCTCATAAATGCCGATGAGGCCGGACTTCTGCTCCATTCGGATGTAACCGGAGACAAGCTGGTCGTCTCTGATGACGGGCAGCTCCCTTTCTAGGGACATGAATTCCGGCACGGTATCCGTAATCAGATAGTGGTGAGTCATCGACGTGATGGGCACGTCGAGACCCACCCACTTCCCAACCTGGCGGGCATAGGTGCCGCCAGCATTGACAACGTGTTCGCAAACGATCTCGCCCTGCTCCGTGAAGACCCTCCATTCGCCGTTCGGCTCTCGCTTGATGTCGGTGGCGCGGCACTGCCGAATAATTTTGGCACCAAATTGTCTCGCGCCCTGAGCCAAGGCGAATGTAGCGCCGGAGGGATCCACATGCCCATCATCGGGTGTGTAGAGCGCGGCTTGAACGCCTTCGAGATTGTAGAATGGATGCAGCTCCCTTATGCGCTGTGGTCCCACCAATTCCATGGTGAACCCAAGAGCCTTGCCGACGCTCAGGGTTTGACGAAGCCAATCGAGCTCATCGTCAGTGTAGGCGAGCCGCAGCGACCCGCAGCCATGCCAAGTCACCGACTGGCCAGTCTCTTGCTCCAGTACCTTGGAGTAGAGATCGATATTGTAGCCAACGCATTTGCCTAAGGAGAAACTCGATGTCGAATGGGTAATCTGGCCTGCTGCATGCCAGGTAGACCCCGACGTCAACTCGGCTTTCTCCAGGAGAACTACGTCTGTCCACCCCTCGTGCGCCAGGTGGTAGGCCAACCCACAGCCCATGACCCCGCCACCAATAATCACCACGCGCGCATGAGATACGCTCATTGTCAGTTCTCCTAATCGAATGGTCTCAAAACCTAATAGGACAGATGTGCGTTTGTCAATGATAAATCGAAAAATTGTACCATAGCGGGCCATGCGGCCAAGCTTGCGCGAGCAGCCTTACGGGGAGCCTCCTAATGAGATTTTGAGGAATTAGGTGGGCACAGCCGATGCCGCCGAGCGTGAGCACGCCGCGGCTGTTCCCGCTTCCCTAGTGGGAAAGAATCTTTGACAGGAAGTCCTTTGCCCGCCTGTCCGTCGGTGCGGTGAAAAATTGCTCCGGCTCAGCTTCTTCAACTATTCGCCCGGAATCCAAGAAAACGATGCGATCGGCGACCTTGCGCGCGAATCCCATTTCGTGCGTCACGACAACCATGGTCATGCCCGCCTGTGCGAGCTCACCCATGACATCCAGCACTTCTGAAATCATCTCCGGATCAAGGGCGGATGTCGGCTCGTCGAAAAGCATCACCTTTGGGTCCATGGCCAGTGAGCGGGCAATCGCGAGGCGCTGCCTTTGCCCGCCCGAAAGGCGGCCCGGGAACTCGCGGGCCTTGTCGCCTATGCCGACGCGTTTGAGCAGCGCGTGAGCGCGCTCCTCCGCCTCTCGCCTGGCGGTCCCACGCACCAGGCGGGGTGCCAGGGTAATGTTGTCGATCGCGTCGAGATGCGGATACAGATTGAAATTCTGAAAGACCATTCCGACTTCGCAACGAAGCTGCCGAAGGTTCTTCTTGGCTGCGTTCAGATTGTGATTAAGGACCCGCAAAGACCCGGTCTGAAACGTTTCCAGGCCATTGATGCATCGGGTCAGCGTTGACTTTCCCGAGCCGGACGGGCCGCACACAACGACGACTTCGCGCTCCCTCACATTGAGATCGATTTCGTGCAGCACCTGGGCGGTTCCAAAGCTCTTGCTGACCTTGGAGAACCGAATGATCGACTGAATCGTCATGTAACGAAATCCATTCCCTATGCTTCCGATCGCTCAAGCACCTACAGCGGAAACCCGCCCTCGCCACCTTTTCACGACCAAGGAGAGGGTGCCGCAAATGATAAAATATCCAATGCCAACCAAAGTATAGATCGCATACGGACTGAAGGTGTTGCTGTTTGTGATCTGCGCTGCTCTAAAGAAATCAATTACCCCCACCATTGAGACGAGAGACGTTGTCTTGAAAAGCATAATCACTTGCGACAGAAGGGCTGGCATCATGTTGGAAATAGCCTGGGGCAGGATTATCCATTTGAAGGATTGCCAGTTGTTCAAGCCCGTCGACGCAGCGGCCTCCCATTGACCCTTGTCCACGGAATACAACCCAGCTCGAATGACCTCAGCCAGGTACGAAGCCGCGATTATCGACATTGCCACCAGCGCCGCTGTCCAACCGTCGATTGGTTGACCCGTGATGGCCGGAGCGCCGAAGTAGACCCAAAATATCACCATCAACTCGGGCGTCGCGCGAACGATCTCGATCAGGAAAACCGCCGGAATCCTGGCGAAAGACGAACCGTGGACGCGCGCCACCGCCAAAGGTATCGCGGCCGCCAGTCCGATCGCAGTGGACAGGATGGAGAGCTGAATTGATAGCCATAGGCCTTGCGCGATCAGGCCGGCGCTCGGCCAAATGGGAGCCCAGCGAAACCCAGCCGCTTTCCAAGCACCCACAAAGCACAGGAACGCGAGGCAACCGTACCAAATAACCGCCTTCCGGCGATCGGCATCCTCTGGCTGGCGATCGAGATTCATCGGCGTTCCCGGTCCATTAGCACTTGGACAGCGCTCATCGCGCCCGCTATCAGCAAAGCAAGCATCAGGTACAGGACCGTCACCGCGATCGCGGCCTCCATGCCGCGAAACGTCTCCTGCTCGATCTGCTGGGTCATGAACGTGAGGTCTTCAATCGCGATCAGCATCACAGTCGATGAATTCTTCACGACTTGGATAAATTGGCTGGTCAGGGGCGGTACAGTGATCCGGATCGCCTGCGGCAGTATGATCCTCGTAAATACCTGTCGGCCTGACAGGCCGGAAGCGATGCCGGCCTCCCACTGCCCTGTGGGAAGAGCCCGGATTCCTGAGGTCACAACATCAGAGATATAGGCGCCCTGATGCAACGTTAAAGCTATCACGCCGGAAATGGATGCATCGATCCCGAAGGCGTAATATATGGCAAATAATTTTACAACTACTGGTATATCCCTGATGACTTCTACACACGTATCTAAGGACTTTCTGAGATGGAAGCCCGCAGTAACCTTCAAGCAGCCGACAACCGATCCGATCAGAAAAGACAGAGCTATCGAGATCAGAGATATGCGGAGCGTCGTACCCAAACCCTGGAACAGCAGAGCTCGGTACTCCCAGATTATTCCCCAGTCGAGATGCATGAGGTTTCCGTAGGGTTCCGCGTCAAGCCCCGATCACTCAGGTCGACCAGTGGCGCGGCTTTCGCGGCGCTTGTTGGTCCGGCCGACCTGCGTTCATGTCTGTCTGGAAGCTACCACTTATCGGGGCCGTGCACTTCCGCTACGCCAGGCTGCATCATGCCTGGCTGCCACAACACGAACCCTGGCTCTTCGTTGTAGTATTTGCGGTAGATCTCCTGGAGTTTGCCTTCAAGCCAAAGGCGCTGCAGGCCCCAGTTCACCCAGTTGCGCCATTTCGAATCGTTCTGCCGAACCATGATGGCGCTGGAGTCCCGATAGAAAGGCTCGCCCACCGCGAGCTTCGCGTCGGACATTTTTTCGATCATCAGCTCCGCCTGCAAGGAGTCGATCAGAACGCAGTCCACTTGCCCTTGGGCAACGGCCAGCAGCAGTTCCGGATACTGTTGGAAGAGCTTGAACTTGGCGCCAGCATTGGTCGCTCTCCAGTAGCCTATATAGACTGCGCCCTGCGTCGCGCCGATCGTCTTTTCCGTGCCGGCGTAAGCCTTGGGGTCCGTCGGTTCACCTTTCCGGACAAGTATGACCGCCTGCTCGGTGTTCCAGATCAAGGAAAAGTCCACGACTTCCTCGCGAATCTTGGAGTTTGTGGTAGGACCGAACTCGGCATCAATCTGCCCGTTCAGCAAGAGCGGGATTCGGGTCTGCGACGTCGTCTGCACGAACTTGACTTCGACACCCAAGTGCTTGCCGAACTCCCTCGCCACATCCGGTCCGTAGCCCTGCACGACGCCCTGCGCGTCAGCGAAGCTGCCCGGAGGATAATCGTATCGCGCGCCGGCTAACAAGTGGCCGCGCTTCATTATCGCATCCAAGGTCGAGGTGACCTCCTCGGCCTTGGCGCCTTTGGCCACGAGCGATGCGGCGGCCGTGGCCCCCATCGCCGATAACATGCTGCGTCTGTCCATGTTTCACTCCCCTGAGCTTAACCGCTTTTTCTTTTTTGGGATGGGGTTCGCCATCCCTGGCCATCACAACCGTGGAACCGACCGGCGGTTAGAGAACGATTGTTTTCCCGCAGAGAACCTGGCGTACAAACGTTTTTGAGTCAATTCGGATTCGGAGAATTGCTTGGACATCCCAGTGAGGATGAAACGACGTTGACCGGACGGAGCCCTGCGGTAGCTTTAAAAGATGGCCGTCGACCTGATAGGAATGGACAAAGCACCTTCGGCCAAAAGACCGACAAGCTCGGCAGGAGCATCGCAAGCTTTGGCCTTTCGTGTCAGATCGGCGTCCGTCATCGGATTCTTGGGCCCTCCGCGCACATAAGCCACGGCTTTTTCGAGGCGCTGCCCTGATTGCAATGTAACGACAAGGCGGTCGGGAGCTTCTGGCGATAGATCTTGGATGTCATCCGGGACTTGTTCAGGTACGATCGACACTTTCAGCATCAGGGCCCGAGTGTCCGGCTCGCTCAGCGCTGCCGGTTCGAAATCAGCAGGGGTCAACACGCCACACAACATTGCTCTTGCGACGCAATACCGAACTGAGAACCGCGCCTCCGCGGATGTCGTGGGTTCGGCGATCGACACAACTCGCACGAAAGGCGCGGGACTGTGGATCGCTATCGAAGCGATCGATGTGGGATCGATCTGGTGATTCTCGCGTAGCCCGATAGCTGCCTCGATCGGCCTTTGGGTATAGGAACAGCTTGGCCAAGATTTTCGCGCAACCGGATGGTCCATAATTCCTTGCCCGATGATTCTGGTCGCAAGGACCGCCCGAGTTCCTGGAGACGTGGGCGTCCCAAAATTCGCCAGGAAGCCCAAAGGGCCGTCCCAAACAAGGCCGGAAGCTGCTACCGCTCCGACCCTCGCGTACTGAGCCGCAAATACTCCGCCCCTGGCAGCTAAGCCAACATGGGCAACCTTCATGTCTGTTCCGAACTGATGCTGAAGCCCCGCAGATACGCTGGACCCCATATTCATCGCGGCCGCAATGCGTTCGCTTGGCAGGTCCATGGCGTGAGCACATGCGGCGGCAGCGGCGATCGGACCAAGCGTGGATGTTGAATGCCATCCCGACAGGTAGTGCCCGAAGCCGAGAGATTCACCCAGACGAACAATAACCTCATATCCGACCGTCCAGGCTCGAAGGATATCGCCAACGGTCAAGCCGTCGCGAAAGCCAACGGCAAGAAGCGCCGCAAGGATCGGTGCACTGGGGTGCGTCGAGCCGACGAATTCGTAATCGTCGAAATCGAGAGCATGGGAGCGCACGCCATTGAGAAAGGCAGCCCCACCGACACTGAGCATGCCGCCACCAACAATCGAAACCGCACCCTCTCCGGATTCTAACGATATCGCCTTCTCAGCCAGGGCAGACACGGCTGTAGTTCTGCCGCCAAACATGCAAGATGCGGTATCGACAAGGCTTCGGCGCGCCTCCCTTTCGATTGTGGGAGACATATCGCCCCTATAGCGCCCGGCCCATTCGGCAATTGACGAGGCGATATCGAGATTCGGCATATTCATTCAGCTTGCTGATCAAGACTTTGATCGTTTGCAATTGGAGGGCGGCTCAGCTGCGTTAGTGGTCTGCCGGCAGAAGCTCGTTCATTTCGGCGCGGGAAAGCAACTTTCAGAGGCTATGCCATTCCACAAGCTGGGGCACGCACACCCGTGCTTTCAACGCGTGCATCGCGTACATTCATGTGCCTTCTCCGAGCAAACACGCTATAGACAACGCTACCGAACAACTGTATGGATGTCAACCATGAAGCGAATGAATGTACCATCCGAAAGGTCCGCGGCCGCGGTTCTGGAAGAGATTAGAGGGCGGCTCATTTCGTTCACACCGGAATTGCACAAGGCCGCTACCCATGTACTTGAGAACTCAAATCTGATCAGCATCACGTCGATCAGAAACATGGCGCAGGGCGCCGATATCAAGCCAAATACTTTGGTCAGGATGGCCCGCGCTCTGGGCTTTGAAGGGTACGAGGATTTTCGTAGACCCTTTAGAGAACAAGTCATGCGAGGGCGCGACGACTTTCCGGACCGAGCGCGATGGCTTCAGTCACTTTCGAAGGGCGGCAAGCTCGCCAGCCTCTACAGCCAGATGGCGTCGACATCCATAGAGAATATTGAGGGTCTGTTTACTGGTACGAGCGCAACCGAGATAAAGAAGCTCGCCGACGCTATCGTGAGTGCGCGAATGACATATGTGCTTGGCGTAGGCTTCGCCAGTTCCATTGCCCGAAACTTCGCCTATCTTGCGAGCATGGCCGTAGGCGGCGTTGTCGCCATCCCGCGTGAAGGGTCCCTGCCTATTGACGGACTGGTCCACGCCGAGAAGGGCGACATCCTGGTGGCGATGACATTTAAGCCATATCGACGCGAGATCATCGAGGCTGTCGAAGTCGCCCGTTCTTACGGCCTCAAGGTGGTTGGCATATCTGACAGCCCGGCATCGCCGATCCTCGTCCGGGCAGATCAGCGTTTCGTCATACCCACCAACACCCCGCAATTTTTTCCCTCTACCGTTGCTGTTACCGCGCTTTTCGAGACGATCATGGCCTTTGTCGTAGCGGAAGCCAAGACCGGCGCTGTCAATAATATCGAGCGTTTCCACCAACGGCGGCATGATCTGGGTATCTACTGGAAAGATGAGCAAAGGTGATGCCGGCCCGTTCGCACATAGAGGACAGAATGGAACAAAATCTCTTTGAATTGGGCCTGTCCAAAAGAAAGGCCGTACTTGGCGCCGAGTACGTTGAGAAAAACCTCGCGTCGGCAGACGAATTCACCCGCCCGTTCCAGGAAGCGATGACGGCTTGGTGTTGGGGATTTGGCTGGGGAGATGAAGCAATCGATCCAAAGACGAGATCGCTGATGAACCTGGCCATGATCGGCGCCTTAGGGAAGATGCACGAATGGGAGACCCATTGTCGTGGCGCAATCAACAATGGTGTCTCAAAGGACGAGATCCGTGCTGCGATTCACATAGTTGGCATCTATTGCGGCGTGCCACAGGCTTTAGAGTGCTTCAGGGTTGCTCGCAAAGTACTTGAGGAACGAAATCTCTTATAAGCCTAAGAACTCGTCGGGCCTGATATGGTCGACGTTGGGCTGGCGGCCGGCGAAAAGGCTCGGCTTGTGCGAGAATCTTTTCGAGGCCGCGTAGCGTAGCCACCATCAGGTGTTGGGCCGCGGCTTCTGAGCGACATCGAACAATTCTGGGGGTGCGCCGTGAGAATTTGGTCCGGCAACGATGAACGTACTCAGGCTACTCGTGTGAAGACAGGGTTTCGATTTTGCAACGGCTGACACCGCTTGACGCAGCGCGGGGCTCCTCGGGTCGATACAACGAGGCCCGAAAGCAAGGCCTGGAAACCATGCCCGGCAGGTTTAACTTTTACCTGCTTCCCGCTTTTTCCCTGCATGCTTTTTCCTCCGCGATTGAAGTGCTTACGCTGGCTAACGAAGCGACGGGACGAAACGCCTATAGTTGGCAGGTTGTTTCGGGCGACGGACAACCGGTGGTGTCGAGTTGCGGCATCACCATAAGCTCAGCCGCCGCATTGCGATCGGAGCGTGACCGCCTTCGATCAAACCCAGCCACGGTCGCGATAGTGTGTGGAGGCCGTTCCCTCCCTCGACATGACAGCCAGTTGGATGCCTGGCTCAGAGAGTGCCGCAACCGTCGCGCGCGCCTTATCGGCATAGGTGGCGGAACCCTAGTCCTTGCTCGAGCGGGCCTGGCAGAAGGTCGCCGCTGCGCCGTGCACTGGGAGCAATTCCCGCTATTCCTGGAGAAGTTTCCAAGCGTTATAGCTACGCAAGCCGCATTCGAGGAAGATGGTGAGCTGTATACCTGCTCTGGCGCAGGCGCATCCTTTGATACATTCCTGGATCTGGTTGGACGCGATCATGGAGCTGCCGTCGTAAATCGCATATGTGAGAAGGCCATCGCGTGTCGTGTCCGCTCTGTTGGGGACCGTCAACGCTTGCCGCCGAATTCCCGCGTACGATGCAATCACAAGGCAGTGATAACAGTCATCGATCAGATGGAAGCACATATCGGCGATCCCAAGTCGGTAAATGGACTGGTGGCAGCGACTGGCCTTACACGCCGCCAAATTGAGCGACTCTTCAGGCGTGAACTAGGACGAGGTCCGAGCCGCTACTACCTGGAACTGCGTCTCGAGCGCGCGCACTTGCTGCTTCGAAGCTCGAACCTGCCCGTTATAGAGATAGCTGTAGCGTGCGGATTCGTCTCTGCATCACATTTCTCAAAAGTCTATCGGGAAATGTACGGCTGCGCCCCACATCAAACTCGATTGTTGTCGTACGGAACTGGACAAGATCGCCCATATGATCCGCTCGCTGATCCTGCTGGCGGTCCAGCTGCCGACTGCATGACTGCATCCTCCAGAACCATGCGCGCAGAATCATCGGGCTTTAAACCCCGTTAGTCAGGTGCAAGAGACCCATAGGAGGTCCACGGGCAATCAAAATTCAGGGCAAAGGCGGATAAAAGGTCAAACAACCGCTCGGATTGAGCAATGCCGTCAGCCTTGTCGAGAAATCGGCTGAACTCGACCGCAAACGCCTCCCTGGGTGCCTCGGGGAATGCATCGACGAGACTAAGGATCCGCGGGCGTTCCATAATCTCTCTCCGCAGCCATTTTGCGCTGGATGTTGTGATTGGCATACAGATGCACAGAGCTGTCAGGTACCAGGCTCGCCATGCCGTCACCGCAGGTCGGGCGTCGCCAAAGCTGTATCACATTGCCGCAATGCGTAAGGTTATTTTGCGTGAAGTAGATGTTGCGCTAGTATTTCGAAATGTGACCTGTGCAGGTACAATTCTCCAATTTCGGTTGCTGACGCAAATTGATTTCCCACCGGTTAATTTTCAGATTGGATTGGAGACCGGCCTCGTTAAGGTAAGCGTCGTTCTCAGGCCAAGGCCTTGAGCTCCGGCTTGGCGATGTAGGTCCAGGGCAGGAGTTCGTCAATTTGCTGTTCGGATGGCCGTTGACGATCCTGGCGAGCACGTCGGCCAGGTAGCCGAGCGGCTCGACGCCGTTCAGCTTGCACGTCTCGATCAGCGAAGCGACGACGGCCCAGTGCTCGGCGCCGCCGTCAGAGCCCGCGAAGAGGGCGTTCTTCCGGTTGAGCGCGATCGGGCGGATCGACCGCTCGACGATATTGGAGTCGACCTCGATGCGTCCGTCGTCGAGGAAGTGGGTGAGCCCCTCGCAGCGTGACAGCGTATAGCGGATCGCCTCGGCGAGCTTGGTCTTCTGGCTGATCAGGCCGAGCTTCTCGCGCAGCCACGGCTCGAGCTCGACCAGGATGGGCCGGCTCCTTTCCTGGCGCGCGGCACGACGTGCGTCTGCCGGCTGGCCGCGGATGTCGTCCTTGACGCGATAGAGTTCTGAGATGCGCCGGAGCGCCTCGCTCGCGATCGGCGCTGGGCCAGCCGCGGCGAGTTCGTAGAAGCGCCGGCGCACGTGTGCCCAGCAGAAGGCGAGCGTTGCGCCGCCATCAGGCCAGCATCTCGGGTCGCCTTCCGCTTCCGTGGCTGTGCTGGACGCGTCGGCGCGGGTTCCGGAGGCGCCACCACCGCCGGCACGAAGGTCGGGGATTCCTGCTGCACCGAAGCGGCCTGTTTGCGCGCTTCGCGCCGCCAGGCGAACACCTGCTGTGGCCTGAGACCATAACGCCGGGCGACTTCGGAAATGATTGCGTTCGGTTCCAGCGTCTCCGCGACGATCCGCGCCTTGTCATCCAGCGACCAGTGACGCCGGCCGCCAGCACCGTTGATCACCTCGAAACGCCGAGGCTGCCGCTCCGGGTCGAGCGTAAGGTCAAGTCCAGACACAAGCCTATCTCCGATCCCAATACAGGATCGGCAACCTCACAGATCGCGATCACTCCCGAAAGGTGGCCCCGAAACACCGCTTACTCGTTAAGCACGGACTGAAACTGACCATGTGATCCGGATTGGTTCCATGGCGAGGACCTCCATAGTGGGCTGATGCGCCGCGACGCGCTGTGAACGTCCCGCCAGGTCGCCGATCGTGCCCCTGCGGACTCTGGAAGTCCGCTACCTCAGCGAAGAAAAACGAAACGGAGCTTTCGAGCTTTCCGATCACAAGCCCGTTCGTTTTTTTGATGACGCGCACGTCTCGTGCGATCTGTTGATGCGGAAAGCGGGCTCCGAATTGACCGTTCACTGAGTTCGGGCTTCTGGCAAGATCAAGAATGAGAGATCATCCGGATCGGCTTTCGAAGGAGAGAACAACGAGCCTCTCGGCTTGGTCGCTGCGATGAGTTAGGCTCTCACAATGAACCAATTGCAACATATCCTTCAAACAAGCTTGCAGAATCTTTGCGATTGCAAACCGCTGATAGTGGTACGCTGCTGACGACAGTACGTTCACTAGACACTCTGGTCAGGCGAAACTGAAGAAGTTGATGCCTATTTATCTCGACCGCACGCAACGTGGAGACAGCAGAAAATGGCAAGAAGATCGCTCATACTAGTTGAAGCCGGGAGGAGCAATGGTCTTATGTACGTCCAAGCGGCCCAGCGTCTTGGTCTTCATCCAATTACCTTGTCGACTGATCCAACTCAGTACGACTATCTTGCAACCCGAAGCATTGACGCAGTCCGTATCGATACAGACAATCTCGATGCGCTGATCCGTGAATGTTCCCAGCTGCGTGCAACCTATGATATTGCTGGAATTACATCCTCCGCGGAACCGTTCTGTGCGAAAGTTGGCAAGCTCTGCCGGCATTTCGATCTACCCGGACCGGACCCCACCTCTATTGAGCGATGCTGCGACAAATTCGTCCAACGCCAGCTTCTCGCGGAAGCCGGGGTTCCAATACCAGCGTATCGCGTGGCCACTAATGTGGCGGACGTCGAAAGCTCTGCCGCAGAGATCGGCCTGCCAGTGATTCTCAAGCCAGCCGTAGGCACTGGCAGCCAAGGCGTCCGATTGTGCCGCAATATCCACGAGCTAGCCGAACACACGACCTATCTATTGGGCGGCAAGCACATTTGGCGGTCCCCGCCGAGAATACTGGTCGAAGAATTCGCAGAAGGTCCGCATTATATCACTCATGTGATGGGACATGAGGTCATTGGGATTGAGGCAGCTGACTTCGACCGCCCACCGCATTTCGTCTTTCGTGGGGGCATCTTTCCCGCTCCGCTAACTGATGACGAGCATAAGCGTATCATCGATACTTCGTTGAGCTGTTTGCAAGCTCTGAGCCTTGGCTGGGGGCCAACGTGCATTGAACTCCGGTGGACGAAGTGTGGCCCAGTCGTCATTGAAGTCAATCCGCGTCTTGGTGGCGGTCCTGAACACATTCAGCTGGCTTACGGTATCGATCTCATCACCGAGCACATCAAACTTGTCACCGGCGACGAATGGGATTTGCGTAAAAGGCATTCGGAAATTGCTGGCTGGCGGAACCTACTTCCCGATCACGAGGGTACCCTCGACTGGATCGATGACGGCAGTCGGGCAGCTGCGGTACCTGGTGTGGCCGAGATCAAATTGTGGGTCAAACCCAAGATGCCGATCGTTAGGAAAGGCGATTACCTAGACTCCATGGGATATGTCATCGCCTTTTCACGCAGCCATACTCGGACCGAGGCAATACTTCAAAGTGCCGTCGAATTGATCAATTGGTCGATCACACCGTTTCCGCCCGTTAGTGAATAGGAACAGCCTGATCTAACTGGACCGCTTTTGGCCAAGGCATAGATCGGTACACTTGCGAAGCTGGGCGGCGTTTTGTCCTGCGGTCTCAAAGATGTGTCCGCATGATCGCCTTCGGGAAGCGCCAGTTTGGCGGCTACCCGGCCGATTGGTAAGACGCCCGTCGGCACGAACGCCCATCTTTGGTTGAGTGTGACTCGGCCCCTTGCACACCATTGCTGTCGTCGCCGCTTCGACCAAGAAAGGAAAGGCCGGTCAAGGTCCTGTCGCCGACAGTGGCCGGCTTCTTGCCCCCTGTGGTGAGGGACAGCCGGCAACTTCCAGTCCGGGCAAGAGTTCATCGAGCGGGCTGACGATGTGGTCATTGATGCTAGATAGCACGTTGGCGAGACAGTCCTGCAGGTTCAGGTCGGAGAGTTTCGCCGGTCCAATGGTCATCTGATCAGCGATGGTCGCCCCGCAAGGGGAGCGCGACGCGGCGGACGGGGGCGCAGGGCTGATCCTCAGCGTCCCATCCAGCCGCGAAACGTCAGGACATAGCGACCACGATATTGCCGACATGCCGCTTTTCCATGAACGCCTGCTGGGCAGCGGCAAGCTCGCGTAGTGGGTACTGAGCGGCGAGTATCGGCTTCAGCAGACCCCGCTCGATCAGGCGAACAAGGCGTGATGCCGTGCCTGGGGGCACGATCGTCGCGCCGGTGAGTTGCAGGTCCTTGTAGACCAGTTGGCGCAGGTCGAATTCGACAACCGGCCCGGCGATCGCGCCTGAAGTGGAATAGCGGCCGCCGTGACGCAACGCCTCGATCAAATATCCGAAAACGCTGCCGCCAACGACGTCGAGTGCGACATCGACACCGCCGCCGACAGCCGCGCGAATTGCTTCGGCCAAGTCGGGCGATGCGCGGTCAATCACCGTCTCAGCGCCGAGTTCCTCGAGCAGGGCCGCCTTCGAGCGCGAGGCGATCGCGATGACGCGAGCGCCGCGCAACCGGCAAAGTTGTATCGCGGCCGATCCCACTCCTCCCGAGGCGCCGGCGATCACCACGGCCTCCCCAGGCTTCAGACAGGTGCGCGAGATCAAATTCTCCGCCGTGGTGTAGGCACAGGGAAAGGTTGCCAGCTCGGCATCCGACAGCGGGCTCTCGATTCGGATCGCGTTGTCGCCGCGCACGGTAGTGAAGTCGGCAAATCCGCCGTCGCATTCGGACCCGAAATAGGCCGCGCTTTTGGCGTCAAACCAGTCCTCCGGGCCAAGCAGCCACGGGTCGACGATAACCCGTTCGCCGATCCGGCCGGTGTCAACGCCGTCGCCGATGGCCACGATCCGGCCCGCCACATCGGCGCCCTGGACGCGCGGAAACTGCAGCGCCGCGCTTCCCCAACCGCCGACATCGGCCTCGGCCACGGCGAAGCCCGCGCTGCCGCTCGACAGCGTGATGCCGTCATGGACGGCTTTGGAATACCATGCGGTGCGGGTGTTGATGTCGGTGTTGTTGAGGCCGCAGGCTCCGACCTTGATCAACACTTCGCCGGCAGCCGGCGCGGGAATGGGCCAATCTTCGCGGTATTCGAGCTTATCGAGACCGCCGTGGCCGGTCAGGATCACCGCACGCATAGATGTCGGCCGAGTCACGTTTTTCTCCTCGGGATCACGAATAGACCGCAACTGCCTCACCCAGCACCTCGACGTCCGGTTCGACGCCGAGACCGGGGTCGCTCGGCGGGGTAGCAAAGCCGTCGATGTTCCTGGCACCCTGGCCCGCAACCAGGTCGACAGCGAGATGATGATGGCAAAGCCAGCTCGCAAGCCTGTTTTCGGCTGCCGTGGAGGACGCCAGGTGGATGGCAGCCGTATCGGCCAGTGCGGAGCCGCCGAGGTCCTCGATATGCATCTGCCACCCCACCGACACGCCGAAATCCCGGATCTGCCTGGCCTTAGTCAGTCCCCCGACCCGGTTCGGCTTCACCTTGACGCCTTCGCAGGCACCGAGCTTCCAGGCTTCCAGATGGTCCTCGAAAGTGTGCAGGCATTCGTCCAGCATGATCGGCTGGCTCACCCTTCTCGCCACCTGCGCGCACTGCGACAGGGTCTGGCAGGGCTGCTCGACCCAGCCCCGCAGGCCTACATTATTCAAGACCCGGATCGCGACCGCCGGCAGCCAGGCACGATTGACATCATAGGTCACGGTCTCGTCGGGCTGCAGGGCGGCCTCGATTGCCTCTATCCTGGAGATGTCGTGCGCCGGGTCGCTGCCACCCACCTTTGCCGAATGGGTGCGGTAGCCGTGCGCATACGCCTCCCGGATAAGGGCAATCATCTCCTCATTCGAGCCGGTCGAGATCGACGAATTGACTGCGACCGGATCTGCTTCTTCGCCACCAAACAGGCGCCACAGCGGCATGCCGCTCGCCCTGCCGAGAATGTCCCAGCAGGCCATGTCGATGGCCGACTTGACGTAGAGATGGCCGGGCAAGGCTTTGTCCATAGTGCGGTTGATCGCGTCAAGCGCGCACGGGTCGCGCCCGAGCAGCGCTGGCACCAGCGTTGCGATGCCAGCCCGGATGCCAGGTCCGTGGGCAGGCAGGTAGGTGTTGCCCCATGGACAGCCTTCGCCCCAGCCGGACAGACCGGCATCCGTGTCGATGCGCACGAAAGTGCTGTCGAGTTTCTCGAACTTCAGCCGGCCGCCGGACAGCCAGTAAGGTTTCGTCAGCGGAAGCTCGTGCTGCCACACGTAAATCCGGGTGATCTTCATAGCAGCGGGGCGCTCCTCAAGAACCTTGCTGGCGACACGAAAGCTCAAGCGCCTGCGGCACGCCACAGTAGATACCGACGACATGGATCGCGGCGCGGATCTCTTCCATGGACACACCGTTGTTGAGCGCGCCGCGGCAATGGGTTTCCCACTCGTGCATCTTTCCGAGCCCCCCGATTATCGCGAGGTTCATGAGCGATCGCGTCTGGGCGTCGAGCGCTTCGTCGCCCCAGCCGAACCCCCAGCACCAGGCGGTCATCGCCTCTTGGAAGGGACGGGTGAAGGCGTCTGCAGCGGCGAGGTTCTTCTCCACGTATTCGGCCTCCAAGGTGGCCTTGCGCCTGGGAAGGCCCTCGTCGAACAAATCTTTCTTCACACGAAACTCCTAAGATTGAAGTGAGATCGCGATGTTCTTGGTTTGCACGTAGTTCCATAACGCCTCGCGGCCCTTTTCCCGCCCGTAGCCGGACTTGCCATAGCCGCCGAAGGGCGTCTCGACGCCCCCGGCGAACCATTCGTTAACGAAGACTTGTCCGGCGCGCAGCCGCGCGGCTGTTTTCATCGCTCGGGTGACGTCGGCGGTAAAGACGCCACCTACGAGCCCGTAATCGGTTCCGTTGGCAATGCGCACTGCCTCCTCGTCCTCACCGAACTTTAGGACGGACAGGACCGGTCCGAAGATCTCGTCTCGGGCGATGTTCATGTCCGGTGTAACACCGTCAAATATGGTCGGCTCGAGGAAGTAACCGGGCTGGTTGAGTTTGCGACCACCGACCACGGGTCGGGCGCCCTGGCGTTTAGCCTCGCGGCACATTGCCTCGGCGCGATCGCGCTGAGCAGCGGAGATCATCGCCCCCATATTTGCGCCGAAGTCCGGTCGATCGAGGCCCGGTCCGACCGAGATCGAGCGGGCCATATCGGCCACCCGTTCGACGACCTCGTCGTGAACGTCATCATGGACGATCAGTCTGGACATGGCGGAGCATACCTGGCCGGCATTGAAGAAAATCCCCCAGCGCACCGACGACACAAGCGCGTCGAGGTCGGCGTCGGGCCAGACGATCGCGGCCGATTTGCCGCCGAGCTCCAGCACGCAGGGGACGACGTTCCTGGCCGCAGCTGAGGCGATACTGATGCCAGTCGTCACGGAGCCGATGAAGACGATCTGGCTGACGTCTCGGTGGCCGACCAGCGATGCCCCGGCTTCGCGACCAAGCCCGCACAGTATGTTGACTGCGCCGCGCGGCAGGCCAGCATGCTCGGCCGCCTTAGCGATGTATGCGCTGGACAGCGGGGCGAGTTCGGGGGTCTTGACGACGCAGGCATTGCCCGTGGCCAAAGCCGGCGCTAGCGAGCGTGCGGCCATCTCCAGCGGATAGTTCCACGGGATCACCTGCGCGGACACGCCATAGGGCTCGTAGCTGGTGAAGTCGTAATAGCCCTCGCCGAGCGGGATCGAGCGGCCCTCGAACGTTTCGGCCTGGTTGCCGTAATATTCGAAGTAACGCGCCGCACCCTCGACCTCGAGCCGCGCCTCCCAGAGCGGCTTGCCCGCCTCACGACACAGCACTTCCGCAATGATGTCGATATTGGCCAGAAGGTAGTCACCCATCGCCTGGACCATCCGGCCGCGCTCGACCGGACGCATTGCAGTCAGCACGCCAGTTTCGTGACACGCTCTGGCAGCTACGACCGCACGGTTGACATCGCCGGCATCGGCAAGCCCCTGCTCGGCCAGATTTTCACCTGTTGCGGGATCGTCGACCACGATCCTGCCGGCACCGCCGTCGGTCCATGCGCCGTCAATATAGTTCTGCCAATATGCCTTAACCTCAGGCATGGACGGCCTCGCGCATCCACTCTTGGAGCACACGTATCGAGTGCTCGGAATTGACGCCGCAATTGGGGTCGATAACGAGTGGGCCAGGCCGATAGCCGCGGCTTTTCAGACCGCGCTGGACGGATTCAACGATGTGGATATCTTCCTCCACCGTGGTCGCCCGATCTTGGATAGCCAGCTTGCGTATCATATCCGAATCGGCTCCGTTGATCGTGTACCAGCCGCGCCATACGACGACCTCATCCACGCCCTTGGGGCGCCAGTGATAGGTGTTCAGCACGTTGCCGGGGTAGACCTGGAAGGAGAATGTTGGCCACAAGAACCACGACGAATACTTCCGGGCGCGGGGATTGGCGGCGAGATCAATCGGGTAGCTCATGCGCTCCAGGTTCTGGCATTCGGTTGTATGCCTGAGGCAATAGCCTTGAGGCTGGATGTCATAGGTTTCCGGCTTGATCACGCCGGTCGAAAAAGTTTTGTGATTGAACTGGCAGTGATAGCACTCGGAATAGTTTTCGACGGAGACTTTCCAGTTGCAGCGTTCGGGAATCTCGACCCATTCTAGTGGTTTCAACCGCTCGATGTCAGGGACATATTCAGTTAGTTCTTCTCGAACTCTCGAGAACCATTCATCCATGGGGTGCGCATCTGGATCGAGATTCACGAACACGAAGCCCAGAAAAACCTCGGTTCTCACGGATGGCAAACAAACGTCGTGCCGGTCGAAACCCGGAACCGCCTTAATGTTCGGACCGCTGCGCAGTTGTCCGCTGATCTCATACGTCCAAGCATGATAGGGGCAAACGGTGAGCTTTGAATTTCCGGTCCCGTGCACCAACTCATGCGCCCGGTGCTGGCACACATTGTAGAAGGATCGCACTTCACCGTCGCGATCCCGGATACAGAACAGGTTCTGGCCGGCGATCTCGAACGTGAAGTAGTCGCCCGGCTTCTCCACCAGACTGACGTGCCCGGCAAATTGCCATGAGCGAGCTAGCAGGCCGGCCTGTTCCTTGGCAAAGATCTCTAGGTCGGTGTAGTAATGGGCTTCCAGAGATCGCAGGGGCACAATCGGCGGCATCGCGGGGATATTCATCGTTGATCCTCACTCCAGTAGATACCAAGCTCCTGGCGTCGCTGATGAAATCGCTGGATGTTGCTGACGGCCTCGGGACCAGCCTCGGGATGTAGCACCTCGCCGTGCAAGGGACTGTATCCACGGGCGGTAGTGGGGTACACGTCTTGGGCGGCGTGGCCGAAACGTTCCTTTGTCGATTGTGGCAACGCGAAGAACCGCCGGGAAGCCTGGATGGCTTCTGTAATCTGTTCTTTCGGGATGCCGTGCTCAAGGTAGAAGAACCCGGACTCCTCGCATGCCAGGCGCAGGCGCTCGCGCTCTTCGTGTCGCGTTGCATCGGCTGTCAATTTTGTCAGTGAGATTTGCGGTAGCGTGATCATAGCTGCTTCTCCGTTCGCGCATTGGCTTTATGGGTCACCTGGAAAACCCAGTAGTGGGCGCCCTCCTCCGCGAGGTATCTGCCGTTGCTTAAACACTGTGCCGTCACAAGCAGGTCCTCATCCTGCAGACGCCGCACCTCATCTTCAAAGGATGTGGCCTCCGCATAGCTTTTGCGGGTGCTTGCGATGATGAACCCATCGGGGCGCGTCACGCGAGCAAGTTCGCGCAATGCGTCCGGTCGGACGTGCCCGAGCGTGAAGACGCCGCAGCAAACAGTAATGTCATAAGTCGCACTGGAGTAGTCGGAGAGCGGCCCATTAAGGTCGACATCGCCTTGGACATGGCGGTAGACGTGGCTTTTTCGCGCCTTTCCTGCCATGTCTTCGGAAAGGTCGAACCCGTCTAGCAACTGGAAGCCGAGGCGATTCAACTGCGCGCCAACGAGGCCCGTTCCGCACCCGGCGTCAAGGATTGCGATGGCTGCTCGTTCATTGGCAAAATACGCCGTCTGCACCGCGCTCGCGAGTTCCGCAACAACCGTCGGCCCGCAGTAGCCCTCGCGGCCAACATCCAGTTCATAGGAACTGGCCCATCCGCGATAGAAGCGGGCCAAGCGACCGACGTCGCCGTCGAGGGCATGGGAGTCCTTGATGCGCTTTCGTGCGGCTTGCTCTATTGCCGTCTGCTCATTCAGAGTGGTCATGACAGTTCCTCCGTGTAGGGGTAGATGAGATGGGGTACATTCGTCAGCGGCGGGGCAATGGGCTGTCGGTTGCCGTATTGCTGAGCATGGCTATCCGACCATGCGGAGGCGCCTACGCTCCAGGTGATAACGTCGTGGATCAGGGCATCGCTCAGGCCCATGCCGCGCCCAAGATCAAACGCCTCGTCAAGGATCAGGCGATTCAAGTTAGTGAGCTCGACGGACAGAGACTCGAGTAGCCGTATCTGGACGTCACTTAGCGGGACGTCCTCGAGCGGAAACATATGCTCGCGCTTCGGTTTGATCCGTCCGACGGGATCGGTCAGAAATTCTTGGTCTGGCGGATGCGCGGGGTCGGCACCGTATTTGGATGGCGCGCGATAACCCGGCACTTGCAGTCCAGCGCCGTAGGCCGCCTGCGCCAGTTCGACGACGCTCAGATGGCTGTCGTGTCGATCGAACTTCCTTCCCGCCAGGCTATAGCGCTCTTCGATCGTGCGCCCGATCGGCAGTCCCACGCCGAGTTCGTCGGCCAGCTGGACGGTCAAGTCCATATCCTTCATCGTGATCTCCAGAGTGCAAGAGCGATCGTAACTGCCATCTAGGAGAAACGGGACGAATTGCTCGACTGCAACGGAGTTCGCCGAAGAACCGACAAACTTGCGCCACGCCTGCTGGGCTGGAACGCCGTCGCGTACGCTTCGGCAGAGCGCGTCACCGCTGGCAACGGCCGCAGCGTAAAAGAGAAGGTTCGTCAGAAGTTTGACCGACTGGCCCTGACCGATGTTTCCGACATGGAAGGAGACGGCTCCCATGGCTTGCAACGCCGCCTCGCAACGTACATAGGCTTCCAATGGCCCACCCACGAAGAAGCTGACATTGCCAAAATCGACCCCCATGTGAGACAAGTTGCTCACGGGCGCTTCTAGCGAATACACGCCAATTGCTGCCGCCCGTCGGGCGATCTCGATCGTATTGTGGTAGTCGGTAGTAGACGCGTCGATCCACACGCCGCCCGGTGGCATTCCGGCCATAGCGCCCTGCTCGCCCGTCATGTTGTCAAAGACATCGCGGGGCATCGGCAGACAAGTAATGACAATCTCGCAATCGCGGGCCGCGTCACACGGTGCATCATGCCACCGGGCTCCCTTTTCGACCACGTCTTTTGCAGCCGCGGGATCAATATCGTACACATTCACCAGATAGCCGGCCTCCAGGAGCTTGGCGATCATCGGCCGCCCCATGCTGCCGGTACCAACGAATCCGATGCGTTCGGCGTTGCCGAAAAGAGCGGCGGGCGCGGCTTCTACAGTAGACAATGGGACTTCCTTTCATAGGTCAGTCGCGATTAGTGCTACGTACAGTTCAAACAGAACCTAGGCCCACAAATAAATGGATGATGTCATCATGGCAAGCTTTCTTATATTAAAATCACTTTAAATTTTGCACAATTAATATTTACCAAGCATATGTGGATATGACGTAATACGGAACCTCGCAAATTGTGGCGCCGACTTGCTTTCATGAGTTGCCGCACAGTTTGATGAAATTTCGAGAATAAGCCAGAATTCATTGGATTGTCGCTATGACAGTGGTCGGCTGAAGGGACGTGGTTGTGCCCGTTCCCAATCGCCGCCCGAGATACATGCGTAATCTTCCGCGGGTCCACGCTTCCAAGTTGGCAAGCACCCCTGGGGTCTGGCAGAAGCCTAAGTAGCCGCGCCATCCGATGAGGTACTGGCTTCGACGCCTGGGCCAGCTGCCGCAGACTTATGCCCCGGGTCTGGCGTACTCATATCCCGGATCAGCGCCTGAATTTGGCGAGGGCCTTCGGCACTATGCGCCGCTCGCTCCCGTCATTCGCGATGCTCACTTCAGGAACTTCCGATCCTCCGGCCGCGATTCGACGCGTGTTCGGCGTTGGGGATGCCGATTCCGAAATACCGCATGTGCGCAACATCAAGGATGCGATTTACCAAACTCGAGAAGGTGTATCCGGCGGTCCTCGCTGCCAGAACATAAGAGGCGCGCATACGGAGTGACGGCATGTTGTTGATCTCGAGGACAAAGGCCTGGCCGGAGCGGTCGATCCGTAGGTCGACGCGGGCGTAGTCCCGGCACTGGCACTCAAGGAACGTCGCAACCGAAATATCTTGCAGCACAGTCGCAAGCCTACTCCCGATTTGCCCCGGGCAAATTCTCCGCTGCTTAGCTTCCCGAGTCAGACAACGCTTTTCGCGGTCGCGGAAGTCGTATTCCACAAGGGGTAACACCTCGAGCTCTCGATTTCCAAGCAGCGCGACAGTGATTTCTCGCCCATCAATGTATTCTTCGACGAGTGCGTCCTGAGCATACAGCGTTACGATCACCTCCACGGCCTGCCTCAACTGAGCGGGCTCATGTGCCAGCTGTAACCCGAAGCTCGCGCATTCGTAACGCGGCTTCACTACCAATGGGAATCGCAGGTCGCCGGTAGTCTCGGTGCCGAGACGCATCACCCGAAAATTTGGCGTCGGCACTCCGCGATCGCGGATGAGCCTCTTGATGATGACCTTGTCGAACGCCAGACCATATCCAAGCGGGCCCGGTCCGGTACACGGCACGCCTGCCATCTCAAGCATGGCCGGAACGCCGGCTTCAGGGCGCTCGCCCTGACTTCCCCACGCCAAGTTGAAGACGATCCCCGAGGGCCGGGATTGCCGATCGGGGGGCATGAACCGCTCGAGCGTAGCGAGCAGTCCTTTGTCGCCGTCGCAAATCAGCGTCTCGTGACCTCCCTCTTGCAGCGCCGCCACCACGCTTTCCACCTCTTCGCGGTCGCCGAACTCCGGAATAGGCTGCCCGAACCGGTTGATCACACCTGTATGATCATGGTTCGATACGACTGCTACCCGCATAAGCTACTCCCTTGATGTTTGTCCGCCGTCACGTTTATTCGCTCGCCTTCTGTCAATCGAAGGGATCAGCACGTCTGGAGCCCGTGCCCCTTCACTACGTTCCATGCAATCGCCGTGCCGCCGAAGACATGGCGCGAGCAAGAGGAATAATCATGTCATCTGCGCTGCGCCGGCGGAATGGTCGCGCCCCGGTGTGTGGGGATTCGAATATAGACGTCATGAATGGTACACGGTTGAGTACGACAGCAATCGGCGTCTGTCTTATGAGCGGATGATGACGAATTGCCCCCGCTCTTGGAAGATCCCGTGCCATCACCAGTGCCAGTCAGGATTTCCATTGCACTGAACGGCCGCGTGGCTTGGAAAAAAGACACAGGCTGATGCCGCATGCCTGCCGAGCGCACCGCACCATATCCAGGCGCACCGCATGCGCGCGCTCTCATGCCGCTTGGCCACCCGCACCATGATACACCGTCTAGGCACGATCGCACCGCAGCGCTCTATGATTATGCCTTGCATCATGTGGTGCGCACCGCTGGCCGAGCACGGCCGCACTGCTCACCTTGGCTAATTGGGTCGCCTCAAGCACACCCCGAAACGGGGATCACCTCTCTTTCAATAAATGCCGGTTCGCTGTACGGTGCACACCAAAAGTTGAGAGTGTAGTCCGAGCTGGTTCGCACGATGGGCAGCTCGCATATGCGGAGCGAGCCTGGTTGGCGAAATGACAACGTCGGGCGAGCTTACTGAGGGGCTGCACTCGAAACTTGAAGTAGTTGCCGAGGCGACGCTCCTTTGATCGTTCCGGTCGTCCAGCTCGTAAACGCGAGAGATAGCGCTGCGGTTGTGGGAGATAACTGATAATGGCGGCCGATTGCCGAGCGCTTCAGGATCCGGATTCACGCCAATGCCCAGGCCCTCAGGCGGCGCAATATGGCCGCTGCGGCGAGCTGGGGCGAAAGGATCGAGCCGCGGAGTAACGTAACTCGATAGATCGCATGCATTCATGATCCGGCTGGATGGCGTCGACGCGCCAAGTGAAGGAGTGCACCCGTCGTAACGTCGGACCCCCATGTACCCTCGATACACATCACCCCAACCGCGATTCTTTCGTCGGTATCGACGCGGAGCAATGTGAGGCGATGGTATAGGAGGTCGTTCCACCCGCCAAGTTATAAGGAACATGGCTGATCAATGGCACTTGCCAAACCACTAGGCAGGTGATTTTCATTTGAAAGGCGTCGCATCTGAGCACCCTCCGCGCGTCTGAAGCACATTCTTGGCGAGATCTAGTCCCATTGTGACTCCGTCATTAAGATTGCGCCAGCCGCCTCTTAAGATTCCTGATCTCCTTCTTCGTCAAACCGAACTATCTACTGCAACTCTCGCGCCCGCCCGGCGCCATTCCGAGTTTCCCAGATCAAGTCCAAGTTGCGTAACATCACTTCCGTAACGCTGAAGGTTTGCTTCCCTTGCCGGGAAGTTAGGCGAGCGTCGATGTCCGGATAGATAAAGAAGGGAAGGGAAATTCGTTCGGCCGGACCGGTGTGCACGACCTGATGGGGCGTGCTCTGCAATTATATTTACAATCGCGTCAGATGAATATCTCTCACGTTTTCCTCGCTTATAGCAATACCCAAATTCATGAATAATGTGCGTGCAGGCTTGGCATGTTCCTGGCCATCGACCGACCAGGTCTCTAAGTTCACCACGTCGAGTTCCATCACTGCGCTGGCAAGATGGAAGGCGCGGCCTTCCTCAGGAACGAACTGCCCAAAACCGCGATGGTCCCAACCGACGCTTCCTTGGGCCGCACATCTTCGACCGCGTCTGCATCATCATGGGATCGAGCACCGGCTGACCAAACTACCATCCTTGAACCAGCGGTCAGGCCGAGCGGATGAACCGGACAATCGAGGATGCCACGGTCAAGGTCTACCACTACGACGATCTAGAAAGCCTCAAGGCCCATGTCGTGGCCTTCGTCGCCGCCTACAACTTCGCCAAGCACCTCAAGGCTCTGCGATGGAAAACACTCTACCATGATCTGCGGGGCATGGACGAAAGACCCGTCAATCTTCAAGATCGATCCGCGCCATCTCATGCCGGGACCACACAAACAAAGTCATCTCGACCTGCAACTCCCCGGTCTCGAGTGCACCAATCTTTGACGACGATCACCCGTTGCGTAGCTTCCTCCTCTGGTGCGGAGGGTGAGGGGCTTCAGATTGTTCCTGTTCGCCGGAGGTCGGAAAAGGTGTGATCGACCAATTGATTAAGTTGACGGCTCCCTCAAGTATCGTCTCGGTCTCAGAATAGCTGGGTGAAGCAGCGACGACATGTCCGATGCGGTCTCGATAGTCGCCTTTCCTGACGATCGGTGTCTTGGGTTTGGCGTACAATTCCACCTCGGCGACGCCAGGTAAACCAGCCGCCTGACAGTCGCCACTGATCCAATCTAGGGTGCCATCGCGATCTGCGATCAGGAACCGCGCGCCCGCAGAATGCGAATACTTTTTGCGCAAAT
Organism: Mesorhizobium opportunistum WSM2075; assembly: GCF_000176035.2. Lineage (NCBI taxonomy): Bacteria > Pseudomonadati > Pseudomonadota > Alphaproteobacteria > Hyphomicrobiales > Phyllobacteriaceae > Mesorhizobium > Mesorhizobium opportunistum. The sequence continues at coordinate 6,525,203 of NC_015675.1, forward strand.
CCGATCCCTCGCCGACCGTTAGCTTGATGTGCTCGGTGACGAGGTCGACGCCGTAAGCCAGCTGAACCAGCTGAGGATTGGCCCCACCCGCAATGCGCGGATTGACTTCAATGACGACGGGGCCACGCTTCGTCCACCGGAATTCAACGAAGGATGGCCCCCAGCCAAGGCCGAGAGCTCGCAAACAGCTGAGCGAAAGGTCGGCGATGCATTTATACTCCTCACTAGTCAGCGGGGCTGGATGGATGTACTCACGAAAGATGAAATGCGGTGGGGGGCCGAATTCAGCGGCCTCAATCCCAATGACTTCATTTCCCATTATGTCAGCGCTATAGTGCGGGCCTTGTGCGAATTCTTCGACCAATATACGCGGCGAAGACCGGTGCCTCCCGCTCAATAGATAGGTCGCATGTTCGGCTAGATCATCGACGTTGCGGCACAAGCGAACCCCAATGCTTCCGCTGCCTAGGGCTGGCTTGATAACCACCGGCAGACCGATCTGCGCGACAGCGCTTTCAACCTCCGCCGCATTCGCTGCCAAGCGATAAGAAGGCATTGGAACGCCGGCCTCCGCGAGGAGCTGACGTTGAGTAAATTTGTTGCAGCATCCTTCAATCGATGCGGGGTTCGGCCCCGGTAAATCGAAATACCGGCAGAGCTGGCCAACTGTGGCATAGATCGACTCGTCGTCGCCCGCAAAGCCCGTAATGCCAGCAATGTCATACGTCCCACCCAGCCGGGAGCATTCGTAGATCAGCGCATCGAGACTGTTTGTATCGACACGGATTGTCTCGATGCTTTCCGCCGCAAGGTAGTCGTACCGAGCTGGATCAGCCGACAGGGTGATTGGATGAAGACCAAGGCGCTGGGCTGCTTTCATATACAGCAGTCCGATACGATTATGCCCTTCAACCAGGATGAGCGCTCTTCTTGTCATTGGCTGTTCACTCTCCGTTGGGTGCTGTCCGGCTGCCTGAGCGTCAATAGGCGTCGGCTTCTTGTGCCCTACCGAGCCTCAGACCCTTGCGGTGAAGGTAACATTGTCAGCGACTTGCGGTTGCAAAGATACTGTAAAGATGTTTGAAGGATCTGTTGCAGGGTTATGGTTAGCAGCGGTCGGCGGCCGCCTATCCGGAGTCGGCGAGTTCTCCGTGAGAGAAGGCGACGACGCCTCACCATCGATCTGTCGGTCTTGGCACGACGCCGCCGGCGCGACGTGGCAATAGAGGCGGCGTCGACGACATGGCTTTCGATCCCTCGGCCGTGCCAGCAGTCCTGTGATATCGCCGCCGCGGACCGCATGTTTCGACATCTTCTCCCCACTGCGCGGCGACAGCGAGCTGATCAACCAGGTCGATTTGCTGAGTTCCAAAGAAACGAAGATCGCGCCAAGATCGGTGGATAGCGGCAGGCGCCGCAGATCGATCGGCTACAACACGCATCGAACATCGAACCACAAAGCCAAAGCACCCATGGACCAACGGCCGGGTCGAGAGAATGAACCGGACCATCGAGGACGCCACCGTCCAGCGCTTCCACTATGAGAGCCACGATCAGCTCCGGCAGCATTTCACCGACTTCGTCGCTGCGTACAACTTCGCTCGCAGGCTCAAGACCCTCAAGGGCCTCACGCCCTACGAGTTCATTTGCAAGGCATGGGCTGCACAGCAGAACGCTTCAAGCTTGATCCGCTCCGCAAATGCCGGGACTTCTCTATTCGGCGTGTTGAAGGCAATCGCTTTCAAGCTTCCTCTACCACGCGCATTTGATGTCTTTCGCGAGGCCGTGCTTCTCTTCGGGATCGGCGCGTTGGCCCTCCCAGCATGGGATCAGTTGGAGTGAAGGGGACAACATAAACAGCGTTCTCACCATGTTGCCGCGGTGGAAACGAGTCCCGGCACGTCCTCTCTTCATCCTCCGTCCCGCGAAGGACATTCATCCGCCCCTGGCGGATCTGGTTATCGGATGTTCTCCCTTTCGTTTGGTGGACCCGCTTTATCACCGCCGTCGCTTCCTCTCGCGCCCACCGGAACTCATTGCCATCGGACCATATTCTGTGCAGGGCATGGGCAACGGTCGCTCTTTGTCGGCCCCGGCGCTTAGCGACGTTCATCGCCCAAGCTTTCAGCCATGACCACTTTTTCATCACCGTCAGCAAGACTTGAGCGGCTTCATAAAGTAGCGTTCGCATCATGGCGTCACCGCAGGGAATACGTAAGGCTTCGACAGCATGCTGACGCGCGCGCTCGTTGCGGCACGCACCAGGCTGGTCAGGATCACGACCGAACTCTCAAACCAGATCCGAGGGCTCATGAAGACATTCGGACTGCTTGTTCCCGCCGGCAAAGGAAGCACGTTCGAGAGGAATGTCCGCAATCTCCTTGTCGACCAGGACGGCCTCCTATCGTGCTGCCGAGGCTGGAAGCCTGGCGCAACATGCGCGTTCGGGCCGCGGAACTCGGGCGTCAGCTTGTCGCTGGTGCGCGTCAAAGCCGAGCGATCCCCGGTGTCGGCGCAATCACCGCGACTTCGTTCGTGACCGCCGTTGAGGAGCCGGACAACTTCAAGAAATCTCGCTCCGTCGGCGCCTGGCTTGGCCTGACTACCCGACGATACCAATCGGGAGAGGTCGACTATGATGGCCACATATCCCGGCGGGGCGATCGTCATTTGCGGGGGCTTCTCTACGAAGCTGCGACGGTCCCGCAGCTGCGCCGACAGCAGCCTGCGAACATGGGGTCTAAAACTCCGAGAGAGGATAGGCTTCAAACGAGCCGCCGTTGCCGTAGCCCGCAAACTGGCGGTGACAATGCATGCGATGCTCAAGACCGGCGAGTTCTTCGACAGGACCGCTGGCGCGACAGCATGACGGCTTTAAGGATCGCGTTCAGTCTCTGAGCGCGCCGAGACGTCCCTGCCGGGGCGTGGACAGAGCCATTCCGCTGATGGGTTGCACCGCTGGCTCAGCTGAGTGCGGTGCTGCGCTTCTGGCTGATGGGAACGAGGTCACGTCTTTCAGCAGCCTCGACCGCAGGAAAGGGAGAAGCGCAGCATGAAACACTATTGTGCACTGGATGTATCGGTGGAAGAGACCGCGGTTTGCATCATTGATGAAACAGGAACAATTTGCCGCGAAACAAAGGTTACTACTCACCCCGATGATTTGATCTCGGTGATAAAGGACCCGAAGTGGCAGATTGAGCGGATCGGTCTTGAAGCCGGACCACTGTCGCAATGGCTTTACGAGGGACTTGCCAAGGCAGGACTGCCCGTGATCTGCATTGAGACCAGGCATGCCAAGGCATTTGAAAGCTCAACCGAATAAGACCGACCGTAACGATGCCCGTGGGATAGCCCAGATGATGCGCGTCAATCTCTATCGGCCTGTGCATGTGAAGACCCTGACGAGCCAGAAGCACTGGGCATTGCTGACAGCGCGCAAACTCTTGCAGGGAAAAGCCATCGCCATCGAGAATGACATTCGCGGATTGTTGCGCAATTTCGGCCTGAAAGTCGGATTGGTTGGAAAGGTTAAATTCGAGGAGCGGATCAATGGTCTCGTCGAAGACAGGCCTGAGCGACATCATGCAGCCTTTGTTGACTGGGCGCAAATTGCTGCGCCAAGAGTTCACCAAGCTGCACAAGAAGGTCTTGGATTTGGTCCGTGAGGATGAAGTCTGCCGCCGGTTAACGACGATCCCCGGCGTCGGGCCCGTTGTCGCTCTGACCTATACGGCAACCATCGATATACCTGCGCGGTTTGCACATTCAAAGGCAGTTGGTTCGGTGCTCGGCATGACGCCGTATCCTGTTGTGGTGACGCGATGATGCGATCCCTGCTTTAGCAGCGCAGGTCCTGCTGGCTAATGTCAAGAAATGATCTTGGCTAAAAGCCTGGGCGGTGAATATCGCCAAACACCGCGGCAGGCAAAAGGCGGTTGTAGCTTTGGCCCGACGGCTTGCGGTGATCATGCATCGCATGTGGGGTGACGGGACCGAATTCTGCTGGACACGGGAGAGCTTGCCTGTTGCTGCGTAATTAGCAACCAGGATAGCGAGAGCCAAAGGAGACAATAAGATTCCGCCGTCGGTGGAAAGTTGTCCTTCGCAGGGTCGGGCGGCTTGGCCACCGCTGGTCCTGTTCAAGGCGCTTTTACTGCAGTCGCTGTACGGACTTTCGGACCGTGAGTTGGAAGAGGCGCTTGGCGACCGGCTGTCGTTCCGGCGCTTTGTCGGGCTCGGGCTGGAGGAGAGCATTCCCGATCACACGGTGCTTTCGCGCTTTCGCAATCTGCTTGTCGGCGAAGGTCTGCTTGATAAGTTGTTTGGTGAACTGGACCGGCAGTTGGAGAAGGCCGGCGTTATCCTGAAGCGTGGCACGATGCTGGATGCCACGCTGATCAATGCGGTCTCATTGCCGCCGACGGACGAGCGGACCTCAAAGGAAGCGGACGCCCGTGGCACCGTGCGGCAGGGCAAGGGCGGCTTCACCTTCGGCTACAAGGCTCATGTCGGGGTGGATGAGGGCTCTGGCCTGATCCGCACGGTGATCACCACACTAGCCAACGTCAACGACACGGTGATGGCCGATGCCTTGATCTGCGGAGACGAGAAGACGGTGTGGGCGGACGCCGCTTACGACACCCCTGCTCGCCGCGCCCGGCTCAAGGCCGAGGGCAAGAAGGTGCGCATTGCGCGCCGCCCCAACAAGCATCATCCGCAGTTGCCGCCGCTGCTCAAGCACTACAATCGCCTGATCGCAAGACGCCGCGCGACGGTCGAGACTACCTTTGCCACGCTCAAAAACCGCATGAAGCTGACCGCGATCCGTTATGTCGGGCTGGCCAAGGCGACCGCCCAGCTGACGATGGCGGCGACCGCATTCAACATGCGCGGATGGGCCGCCATCACGGGATAGGTGCGCCTACAATCCGGCCGTAAGAGGCCGCACCGCCGCCAAAACCCCACCAAGGCGCTAGAGCTCAAGATTACGAGCGAAATCCCTGCAATCCGATCCCTTCAAACATCCCTCCGCTACTGCGCAACAGGCCCATAATGGGAGGGCCACAAAGGCCGAGCCCGGAGAGAAGCGCGATACTGCGAAGACATCAATGACCATTGGTGCGGATGGTCAGAAGGTGTTTGACCTCACCACGCCAAATAGAGCAGACAACCCATATAAACATCTAGTGTTGGTGTTCGACAAGGTCGCAGAGCTCGACAGAGCCCGGTAGGGAGAGTTCTCTCAGCGCACCTCGCCGAGGTGCGGCGCGTCGTCGCCGTATTTGCGTAGCTTGACAAAGCCCGAACTATCTACTGCAACTCTCGCGCCCGCCCAGCGCCGTTCCGAGTTTCCCAGATCGAGTCAAAGTTGCGTAACATCACTTCCGCAACGCTAAAGGTTTGCTTCCCTTGCCGGGAAGTTAGGCGAGCGTCGATGTCCGGATAGATAAAGAAGGGAAGGGAAATTCGTTCGGCCGGACCGGTGTGCACGACCTGATGGGGCGTGCTCTTAAAGCGGTCTTCGCTCAAGGCCTGAAGCATGTCGCCCAGATTGACAACGAGACTGTCGGGCAAGCTCGGTGCCGGCACCCAGCGCCCCCCGAACCAGACCTGCAAGGAGCGCGTCGGGAGTTCTTCCTGCAGCAGCAGCGTGAAGAACCCATTGTCGGTATGCTTTCCGGCTGTGCCACCAGTAGACGGATACCGGATCACGCGCTGCAGGACGGTCGGCGGGCTGAAATGGCGTCGGAACCAGCCCTCTTCCATTTCGAGCAGGTCGGCCAGCGCGCTTCCGAGCTTCGGCACAACCTCATTGACCACGGTAGCCTGCAAAGCAAGCAGGCTTCGGGCAAAACCAGGAGCCAACGCGTCATCCGGAAGGTGTGTGCGTCCGGCAAACAGGCGCCGGTCACCTTCGTTCTCTATCCCGAGGTCGAACATTTCCTTCGGATCGGGACCAGCCTCGGGATGTAGCACCTCGCCGTGCAAGGGACTGTATCCACGGGCGGTAGTGGGGTACACGTCTTGGGCGGCGTGGCCGAAACGTTCCTTTGTCGATTGTGGCAACGCGAAGAACCGCCGGGAAGCCTGGATGGCTTCTGTAATCTGTTCTTTCGGGATGCCGTGCTCAAGGTAGAAGAACCCGTACTCCTCGCATGCCAGGCGCAGGCGCTCGCGCTCTTCGTGTCGCGTTGCATCGGCTGTCAATTTTGTCAGTGAGATTTGCGGTAGCGTGATCATAGCTGCTTCTCCGTTCGCGCATTGGCTTTATGGGTCACTTGGAAAACCCAGTAGTGGGCGCCCTCCTCCGCGAGGTATCTGCCGTTGCTTAAACACTGTGCCGTCACAAGCAGGTCCTCATCCTGCAGACGCCGCACCTCATCTTCAAAGGATGTGGCCTCCGCCATAGCTTTTCATGTCCACCAGAGAACAAGATCCGCCCGTGCGAACCCGAAAAAGCTGTTCAGCACTAGGCGAGGCTTTCCGTTGCCTGATTGACCGGTGACCCCGTGAACGAAGCCGCCGTCGATCAGGGCGATGTCCCCGGCCTTAAGCTGGAACTCGCGACAAGGAACGGTTTTTAGATAAGCTGCCGAATAGGGATAACCCGTGGCCTCTACACCCTGCAACTTTCGGTCCGCGACGGTCGGCTTATGGCTCCAGAGCCGCAGATTGCCACCTTCCTCGGGCATGCTGGGATAAAAGTTGAGTGCTGCGACAGTGTTGTGCGCCACCGATGAGAGCTCATAACCGCTCCCAGCACATAGGACTTGAGCGACATCGTCGTGGGGGTCCAATGAAAATGTGCCGCTCCCAGACCAGCTGATAGCACGACAAACATTGGCCTGACCGTGTTCTGAACGGGCCAGTCGCAATTCAATGCCCTGATTGTGAAGCTCGCGCTTCAATGCGCTGAATATTGCTCGGACCGGGTCAACCAAATTCTTAAACAGGGCCTCGACGTACGGTCGTGCATTTTCGGCCTCGGCGAAATAGGTGGCTGCATCCTTCCTGTAGTGGGATGCGCCGACATAGTCTCCTGGCACTCCATCTTTTCGCTGCTTGAGACCGGTACTGACACTGAAGTTTGCGCTGATCTCCTCGGCTACTTCAGTACTGAAAGCCTGCTTAACGTGCAGAGCGGTCGTCTCGCCTTTCAGGACTGAGATGATGTCCGCAGTGCTGATCGAGCCGATCCGCTTTATGATGGAAACAGGCGAGATGGCCGGCGCTTGAGGGGCCTTACTACGCATTGTCTTGCTCCTTTAGTGCGTGATCAAGAATGGCAATGCCGTTATCGAGTTCGACATTGGTGATGGTTATCGGCGGGAGAATTTTGATAACGTCGCGAACTGGCCCTGAAGATTCGATAAGCAGACCGTTTTCGAACGCGACATCGTGCACGCGGCCAACAACGGCCGGTGAACGGCACTTGAGGCCAGCCATCAGGCCGCGGCCGCGTTTTTGTTCAATGTATCTGGGAAATTTCGCGACGAGGCCGTCAAGGTGCCCCTGCAGTTTGGCCGCTGTCTGCTCCACGCCTGCAGTAAACCGGCTGTCCGACCACATTTTGGACATGGCCCCTGCCGTCACGAAGGCGAAATTATTGCCTCTGAAGGTCCCGCTATGTTCTCCGGGCTTCCATATGTCTATATCGGGGCGAATAAGGACAATTGAGAACGGACTACCTGAACCGCTCAGTGACTTGGAAAGGCACACGATATCGGGTTCAATTTTCGCGAACTCGAAGGAAAAGAAATCGCCTGTTCGGCCCGCACCCGCCTGGATATCGTCGACGATAAAAACAATGCCGTGCTTGCGGCAAATGCGCTGAATTTCTATGAGCCAAGCCGCGGATGCGGCGTTCATGCCCCCTTCTGCCTGGATGGTCTCCAGAATGATTGCGGCCGGCTTTTCTATGCCGCTCCCTGGGTCGCTCAAAACGCAATCAATGTAATTGGCGGAATCGAACGCTTGGCTCGGATAGCCGTCATAAGGGATACGAATCACATCGTGGCGCGCAACGCCTCCCAGTTCTCTGGTAGACGCCGACCCGGACACCGCCAGCGAGCCGAGGGACATACCGTGGAAAGCATTGGTGAATGCCATGACGCTCGAGCGGCCGGTATACTTTCGCGCAAGGGCCAGCGCCGCTTCGTTGGCGTTCGTGCCGGTTGGCCCCGGAAACTGTATCTTGTAGCAAAGGCCCCTTGGCTTCAGGATCGAATCGACAAAGGCTTCAATGAAGTCACGCTTTGCCACCGTATGCATATCAAGCGACAGGACAATGTTCTCACCGACAAGATATTCAATTGCTGGTCCCATAATATTCGGGTTGTTGTGTCCGTAGTTGAGTGCGCCGGAACCCACAAGGAAATCGATGTGAGGCTTGCCGGTCTCGTCCCAGATCGTCGCCCCCAGGGCCTTCGTAAAGACTGCGGGAAAGGCCCGACAATATCGGCGAACATTGGATTCATGAGCCGTGAAAGCGTTGATGTTCATCTTTAGGTCCTCTGCACGGAGATCATTCACGGGGAGAGTGATAAAACTTTCTGATCGTGGTAAATGTTCTTCACATTGACACCAGAATCGTCGGATCGACTTTTTTTGGGCCGGTACTTCGCCGGAATGCTAATTGGTGTGGCTCTCTCTCTTCAAAATACCCCCATTATTGCGTTGTTCCAGAGCTGGTACCTAGGGGAAATGCGGTGGACAACATATAGATTTTCCAGGCAAGCACCGATACTACGGCATCGAGTAGTTGACGGATCAGCCCCATCGCCCCTGCGAGAATTCGGCCGACCAAAACCATAGGAGTCGTCCGACTGACGTTGCCCCCAGTTTCTATCCAGTTTTGAGTTCGTTTCCGGCGTGGGTTGTGCCCTGCTGGGCGGGTGAAGCGACGGGCGCTGGCGCGGAGCCTTTGGCATAGCGCAGCGCGAGCGACCGTCGCGGGTTGAAGTGCTGGCGAACTCGGCCGCTGTCTGCCAAGCGATTTGGGAGTGCGGCCGCGCGGTGTTGTAGTCGGCGTGCCATAGGGCGATGGCTACGCGTGCCTGAGCCAGCGAGGTAAACAGTGTCTCGTTGAGCAGTTCATCGCGCAATCGGCCGTTGAAGCTCTCGAGGCGCACCAAGAGGGCGAGATCACTGTCAATGGGATCCGGTTGCATAACAAAATGCGCGACCTGACTGAGGTTCGTACGAACGTCGGCATGGTGTTCCAGCACTTCAATCTCTTCCCGCATATGACGGTGCTGATGATCTGCATGGCAGCGCCTGTGTGGATTAAGAGTATGTCCGAGGCCGAGGCAAAGAAGATCGCGCTAAAATTCCTCGAGCGCGTACGCATACCCGAGCAGGCGAACAAATTCCCTGGTCAACTCTCCGGAGGACAACAGCAGCGCGTCGCAATTGCCCGCTCGCTCTGCATGGAGCCTGCGGTCATGCTTTTCGACGAGCCGACCTCGTCTCTCGATCCGGAGATGGTCGCTGAGGTGCTCGAGACCATGACCAGTCTCGCGCGCGAGGGCATGGCGATGGTCTGCGTCACCCACGAGATGGGTTTCGCGCGCTCCGTCGCCGATCGCGTCATCTTCATGGATGCAGGCCGGATCGTCGAGGAAGGCAAGCCGCACGACTTCTTCACCAAGCCTCAGCACGAAAGAACAAAACTCTTCCTCCATCAGATTTTGTCGCACTGAGGTGCGGGTATGCTCGCAACGGCGAACCGGTGATGCTGTTCGCTATTGTCAGCCAGCACTGCCGGTCGAGCGTGGCGCAACAGCTCCTTGTCGACCTCCGCCACCTCGGGATGGGCCAATACACTTCCGCACGCAACGAACCTGCATAGCCGACCAGGCGACGAACGATGGCACCGTTCTTCTGCTCGACCGATGCCTGATCATTCTTCCGATAAGCACGGGAACGCGTCACTTCCAATCCTTGACTTCTGCACCAGGAGACCACGAGTTCATTCATGCGGCGCTTCATTGTCAAAAGTCCACGCCTTGAAGCGGAAAGGGGAACAACGACCTAGCCCGGATGGCAGCAATGACAAGACGACTTTCTCGTCTGCACCGTGGAGTGGGCCCCATTTTCACCGGAGACGCGGCGGTTGGGTTTAGGCACTGAGGCGCAAGAACTCGCGAGGTGAGCGGAACTTGAGGCCGGAGTGCGGGTGGACCTCACCATAATCGTCGAAGCAAGGCCAGGATGGTGTCGGCGTCTGAGAGGATGACGATCGAGGCATAGTCCGTTTTCAGGTTTTGACGAAGGGTAACCGGCCGGTTACTTTTGTTCGACATAGGAGGCACTGCCTACCCCGCCCGACTATGTCGAGTAGCTCTGACCGTAATAGTAAATTTCTGAGCCGCATTTGGCCAAGTTCGACCAGGCCAATATGTGCGCAGTCATTTTGAAGCTTCCGAATCAGATGAGTTTACAAGGGTTGGATAGTTCTTCGGCAACTTCTCCATGGGATATGCGCGTTGCGCTTCGCTCCTGCGCTCTTCCCAGAGGAAGCCATATGGCTCATTGCGCATGGCGGGAACCCAAATGGACTCCATGTCTCTCACGCTGACGAGCCTCGCGTAGGTTCCACCCAGCGCGAACTCACGTGTGACCTCCTTCAATTCATGAACGTCACGGGCGACATTGCGCGAAAGAAATCTGTATTCCGGCCTTCCCACGACATCGCGGACATAGATTGATGATGAGCCGTTAAACGGCCCCGTCCCGAAGTCTAAGACACCCTCGATATCGATCGTTTTCATATAAGGCACGTGAGCCAACAGTTCGCAGCGGTGCACATGCGTGGCATCTGACGTACCGAGGCCCATGACAAGGCCTCCGAGCCGGCTGATCAACCCAAATATCGAGTCATCACCGAACGGACTGCATCTCCACCATTCCGTCTGGCACAATTCGTGCGCTCTCGGGCCGGTCACGACCATTGAATAAGCGGGATGTTTGGTGCGCCCAGCGGGAAGCTCTCGCATCACAAGGTCGGCCAACACTCCTGTTTCAGACTTTGTCTTCGTCCAATGAAAATACCGCGTAGCGCAGTAGCTTAATGTGAACGCTGGAAGAATAACCGTGGACGACGCGGAGACGCGCTCTATCCCTTCAAGAAGAATGGATGCTATCTCATTCGCAGTTACATTCCTCAATGCCACAAGCGACGAATGCAGCACAATCGTGCTGGGTGTCAGTGACTCAATGTATCCGATAATCCGCGCGAGCTCGTCCCTAAATTCGGCAGCCTGTCCGCTCTTGCCTCTGGCGCCCGCTTGAGATCCGCTGCGATCGACTGGTTGGATTCGCCTTGCCCACTCCTCAAGCGACAAGTCTTGCTCTCGATAGACGTCGTCGCAGAACATAAGGCCGGTTTCGGCCAACTTGACCTGTATCTCGAGGAAGTTCAGCGAATCAATGTTGCACTCCCGAGCTATCGAGCTGGGTAATACCCATTTTCGCGTGACGGCGTGTACCGCTCTCAGCAAGTGGTCCAACGGTGACGCCGTTGCATGTTCTGTTTGGGGTGCAGCACAACTCACGTTCGCCCTGAGCGCCTCCTTGGCAGTTCTCTCAAGGGTGCGCTGGTCCAGTTTTCCATTGGCGGTAAAAGGAAGCTCGACAAGAGGCGTAACGAGCCTCGGAACACGATCATTCGGCAGTGCATCCGAGAGCCGCCGGCGAACATCATCCACGTCGACGCTCGTGGGCGTGACGATGCAGACCAACTCCTGCCCCATGTCGTCATCTCTATCCACTACGACAACCGCGGAATCTGCGCATAGGCCCGTCCGATCGATCGCGCTCGTAATTTCCCCTTTCTCCAGTCGGATCCCTCGAAACTTAATCTGATCATCCTTCCTTCCGACAAACCGCAATCCCTGCTCTTCCGACGCCAAGACATAGTCTCCAGTACGATACAGCACTTGTTCACCGTTGGACGTAATGAATGGCACGAAGCGCAGCTGCGATTGGGCATCGTCACCCACGTAGCCTTTGGACGTCTGCATGCCTCCCACCCAGAGCTCGCCCTCGACTTCAAACCCAACGCCGGATTTGGCGCTGTCAAGAACAAAGAAGTCAATGTTGCATGCGGGTTTGCCGATGTACATTGGCAGATCAGCATCACAACGTTGGCAATAGTGATAGCTAACGGCAACGCAACACTCAGTGGGGCCGTAGCTGTTTATTAGATTCGCCCGTGGAATGATAGAGTAGAATCTCTTCCTAAGTGAATCTGGCAAGGATTCACCGTTGCAGATCACATATCTGAGATCCGTTAACTGTTCTACTATGTAGGGAAGACGCTCAAGTGCTCCCAAGAAGCGACGCAGCAGTGTTGGAACGATCTGAACAACATTCGTTTTGCTTTGGATTAGGAATTCGATTGTCTGCATAATCTGTCCACGGAGTTCTGTAGCGGGCAAGACAATTGTCCCTCCGGTCGCAAATGGGACAAAGAACTCGGGGACCGAGAGATCGAACGTTGGCCGCGTAAGCTGCGATATGCGGATGCCCTCCGACAAATCGAGCATATCGATATACCAGTCGACCAGATTCAGAAGAGCCGTCTGGGAAACTGGTACCCCTTTCGGGGTTCCCGTGGTCCCGGAGGTATGCATGATGTATGAGATGTCCGAGAACGCCGAGTTGCTGACACCGCGTGTCAGAAGGTGCTCAACGTGGATGGAACCGCTTGCATCCTGACTAACGATTGCATTGGCGTTTGTGTTGCGGAGTATGGGGTCCAACCGCTGGTTGGATTCAGATGGATCAACAGGCACGAACGCAACGCCCATCATTTGGGTAGCAAGAATGACCGTGACCAAATCAACTGATCGGGGGAGCTTGACAATCACCGCATCGCCAGGCTGGAGGCCGATGGCCTCGAAACGCCGCACAAGACTCGACGCGGACATCCCCAACTCCTGGTAACTTATCTCGCCATTCTCGCTCGTATGAACAGCGGTGTTCGACGCAAATTTTTCCAAAGTCGTGGCGATAACATTTCCGATTTTGTCGTGGCCAAAACGTACCGGCCGGCGCGGACCCGAGAGGGTCGGTATCAGAATCTGCATCGTATGGTCTCCCTCATGGTCTTCGTCTTCCGCCTGCGGTTTTCAGGAAGCAACTAGGACACATCGCACTCCGCACTTGCCTGAGCGCGGCCAATCTCATTTGTCTAGCTTCGCGTGACCCAGCGAGTTGTGCCCTTTGGTCGCTGACTGGACCTGAAACATAGCATGTTGAGCTTTTTCAGGAACTGTCAAAGCTGGTAGGGTGACGCTTCTCACGCTGCGGCGGCTTCGGGACCGTTCTGAACCGCCCCGGGTTGATCGGAGGCTCCAACTTCCTGAGAAAGTCGAGCCACGGCAAGCAAGACGACTAACAAGTTCTCTCCCGAGGTCCGGACCCGCGCGGTTCGGCTGGTTCTGGATCAGAGCATGCCTCGCGGTGGGCGGCGGTCTCGTCGATCGCCGCCAACATTGGCCGTACGGCGCAGACGCTGCATGACTGGGTGAAGGCCGAACGCGACAGTGGCTGACTCAAGGCTTTGGACCGCGAGCTTCGCCAGGCCAACGAGATCCTTCGCAAGGCTTCCGCGTGTTTTGCCCAGGCTGAGCTCGACCGCCGGTTCAGACCATGATCGCGTTCACGACGATCACCGCGAGGCGCATGGGATCGAGCCGATCTGCAATGTGCTGCCGATCACCCCGTCGACTACCACGACCATGTCGCCACGCGCATCGATCCCTCCCGGTGTCGGCTCGGACGAAGCGGGATGAGGCTTTGAACGATGAGGTCCGACGTGTGTTCGAGGCTAACTTCCGCGTCTACGGCGTTCGCAAGGTCTGGCGGCAGTTGCAACGCGAGGGCTTCGACGTCGCCCGCTGCACGGTTGCCCGCCTGATGAAGGCCATGGGCGTCGAAGGCATCATCCGCGGCAAGCCGATCCGCGCCACAGTGAGCGACAAGGCGGCGCCATGCCCTCTCGATCACGTCAACCGCCAGTTCCATGCCCAGGCGCCGAACATGCTGTGGGTCTCCGACTTCACCTACGGTGCGCCCCGTCCCGGCATCGAGAAAGGAGGATTTGAAGAATGCTCTGCTCTGCTGTGATGGGGCAAGAGCCCAAGCGGCGGTGACCTGGCGTCAACTGGCAGGGTCACGTAGCCCGCAGGTAAAGGGAATTGAGGCCGAGGGCTGAGGCGAAATGCTGATGAGGTCGCCGGAGACGTATGTCGGCGGCATCCGAATTTGGGCGTACATGTAGGTCGCCTGCAGGGAGCCATGGGGAGAACACAGCCAGACCATGGCAGCGGCATGGACTTGCGGGACGCAAGGACAAGGACTGCGACCGGCAACCTCCCCAGTCGTGGAATGTCCAGCGTATGAACGAGGAATCTAGGCGGAAGCCACAATTGCTTGAGCTAGAGCGGCGGACTTTAATGTGAGTCCATGTCATGCGGCAGTGAAGTAGTGATCGTGTCCCAGGGCGTAGATGTGGGGCAAGCGGCGAGGGTGTGGCATCTTTCGGCGCTGTTAGAAGCAACTCTTCAGAAGGAGGCGCCCCATGCCACAGTCTTTTGACGCAAGCCGGTCCCTTACCGCTCTCGAACAGGATAACACGATCGTCGCCGTCATCGAAATGAGCAAGGCGAAGTGGCTGATTGCCGCGCTTGTTCCGGGATTCAAGCGCCAGCCGCTAAAGATACCATTGCTGCCGACGCGCCATCATTGTTGAAGCTGATGCAGCGCTGGCGCGGCGAAGCCGGCCCAGGCCGGGCATACGATCAAGCGGATCGCCGTCGCCTAGGAGGCGGCCGGCGACGGCTTTTGGCTGGCGCGCTGGCTGCCGGGCGCGCGACATCGAGGCCTATGCCCCATCCACCCTGCCAGCGTTTCGGTGTCGCGTGAGCACCGGCGTGCCAAGACAGATAGGCTCGACACGGAGCTTTTGATGCGCGCCTTTCTCGGCCGGCTGCGTGGCGAGAAGCGCCATTGCAGTATGGCGGCGCTTCCGACGCTCGAAGAAGAGGACGCGCGGCGGCCGAACCGCGAGCGACAGACCTTGGTTGGTGAGCAGACGCGGCTCGTCAACCGCATCAAGGCGATTCTCGCCCGCTTCGGCATTCGCAGCTTCCGCTTGAGTCTGCGCAATGCGGCCGACAGGCTCATCGCCATCCGCATAGCGGAGGGAACGCCGCTGCCGGACAACACCCGCGCCGAGTTGCACCGCTTGCTTGAGCGGCTCGACCTCCTGCGTGCGCAGATCCGCACAATCGAGGGCGACCGCCTGCGTAGGCTCGCCGCGGCTCCGGCTGCACCAGAAGGCCCGCATGCGATGGTGCGCCTCATCGCACGAGTCATCGGCGTGGGTGTAGAGACGGCGGACATGCTGGTCCACAAGATCCTGTCGCGCCGATTGCGTGATCGCCGCGCGGTGGCGCGCTATGCCGGACTCACGGGTTCGCTCGACGAGAGCGGCAAACGCCGGCGCGAGAAGGGGCTTGCACGCGCCGGCAGTGCCCGCGTGCGGCATGGCGTGATCCAACTGGGCTGGCGCTTTCTCCTCTTCCAGAAGGACGGTGCGCTGGCCCGATGGTTCCAGGCGCGCACGGCGGACGGCCGCAAGGCCACGCGCAAGACAATGATCGTGGCGCTGGCGCGCAAGCTTCTGATTGCGCTGTGGCGCCTCGTCACCACGGGCGAGGCGCCACAGGGCGTCAGTTTGCGTGCGGCGTGGTGGGAACACGTGGGAAGAGGAGAGCAACGCACACCCAATTGGCTGGCCCGCAGACGGTCTGCCGATGATGATCCGAGGTGGCGGCAACCCGAAGCTACACATGGTCCTCAGACCGCGGACGTAGAATGGGCCCGCCGCCCCGGAGCTTCGCCTACCGATGCGCATTCTGCATCATGGTTCAGATCCCCTGAGACGGGATCGGCCTTTGTGGCCCTCCCATTATGGGACCAGAAGAATGGGGCGGAACAATCTAATCGGCGACCTGATCGCAACATGAGACCGCAACAGCAACCATGCGAACTCGCCCCATCCATCGTCCTGCGAAGGACTCTTTCCACCGGCGGCGGAATCTTATTGTCTCCTTTGGCTCTCGCTATCCTGGTTGCTAATTACGCAGCAACAGGCAAGCTCTCCCGTGTCCAGCAGAATTCGGTTCCGTCACTCCACATGCGATGCATGATCACCGCAAGCCGTCGGGCCAAAGCTACAACCGCCTTTTGCCTGCCGCGGTGTTTGGCGATATTCACCGCCCAGGCTTTTAGCCAAGATCATTTCTTGACATTAGCCAGCAGGACCTGCGCTGCTAAAGCAGGGATCGCATCATCGCGTCACCACAACAGGATACGGCGTCATGCCGAGCACCGAACCAACTGCCTTTGAATGTGCAAACCGCGCAGGTATATCGATGGTTGCCGTATAGGTCAGAGCGACAACGGGCCCGACGCCGGGGATCGTCGTTAACCGGCGGCAGACTTCATCCTCACGGACCAAATCCAAGACCTTCTTGTGCAGCTTGGTGAACTCTTGGCGCAGCAATTTGCGCCCAGTCAACAAAGGCTGCATGATGTCGCTCAGGCCTGTCTTCGACGAGACCATTGATCCGCTCCTCGAATTTAACCTTTCCAACCAATCCGACTTTCAGGCCGAAATTGCGCAACAATCCGCGAATGTCATTCTCGATGGCGATGGCTTTTCCCTGCAAGAGTTTGCGCGCTGTCAGCAATGCCCAGTGCTTCTGGCTCGTCAGGGTCTTCACATGCACAGGCCGATAGAGATTGACGCGCATCATCTGGGCTATCCCACGGGCATCGTTACGGTCGGTCTTATTCGGTTGAGCTTTCAAATGCCTTGGCATGCCTGGTCTCAATGCAGATCACGGGCAGTCCTGCCTTGGCAAGTCCCTCGTAAAGCCATTGCGACAGTGGTCCGGCTTCAAGACCGATCCGCTCAATCTGCCACTTCGGGTCCTTTATCACCGAGATCAAATCATCGGGGTGAGTAGTAACCTTTGTTTCGCGGCAAATTTTTCCTGTTTCATCAATGATGGCCGCTACCAATCCGGAGAAGTCGATTAATGACGGCCATATATCCCGACGTGGCGATCGCCATTTGCGGGGGCTTCTCTACGAAGCGGCGGCGGTCATTCTGACGCGCAGCTCAACCGACAGCACTCTGCGCACGTGGGGTCTGCAGCTCCGGGAGAGGATCGGCTTCAAACGAGCCGCCGTTGCCGTAGCCCGCAAACTGGCGGTTATAAGCATACGTTGCTTAAGACCGGCGAGATCTTTAATCCGAATGCTGGAGCAGCCGCATAAATCCGGATAGCGTTCAAACGCTTAAGGTGTCCCTGCCGGGACGTGAGCCGAGCCATTCCGCTGATGGGTTGCACCGCTGACTCAGCAAAGTGCGTCGTCCACATTGAAGGCTCGACCCGCGAAGCTCCATCATGCGGCGGCTAATGTCGACCGCGAAGACAACCCTGCACCCGGCACACGCGTGTTAAGACGTGCAGATACTTGTCATCAACATTGCGATTAGATGGGATATTTGGCTTTGCAGGCTTACCATTGACCCTTGTGGATTGTGGTGCTGCGCTTCTGGCTGATGGGAACGAGGTCATGTCTTTCAACAGCCTCGACCGCAGGAAACGGAGAAGCGCAGCATGAAACACTATTGTGCACTGGATGTATCGGTGAAAGAGACCGCGGTTTGCATGTCGTCAGGCCGATCCACGCGCCAACCGATCGGGATTTCCTGAAGTTGTCCGGCTCCTCAATGGCTGTGGTAAAGGAGGTTGCGGTGATCGCACCGATGCCGGGAATCGACATGAGGATGCGGCAAGCCTGACTCTGGCGCGCGTCCCGGACCAACTGCCGTCCGAGTTCGGCGGCGCGGATGCGAATGCCACGCCAGGCTTCCAGCATCGGAAGCACGATCGATGCAAGTCCGTCCTGATCGGCAAGAAGGCTCCGGACGTTCTTCTCGATGGTGCTTCCCTTTCCGGCGGGAACGAGCAGACCAAAGGTTTTCATGACACCGCGGATCTGGTTGGAAAGCTTGGTAGTGATTCGGACCAACCGGGTGCGCGCTGCGACAAGCGTGCGAGTCAGCATGCTGTCGAATCCCTTCACGCGGACCTCACGAAAGAACCCGACTTCCGCGAGCTGCGCCAGACCATCGGCGTCGTTAGCGTCCGTCTTGTTCGCCGCCATATCGAGCGCCGCCTTAGCATGGCGCGCATCGATGCAGATCGCCGGCAACCCCTCGGTGCGCAGTGAATGATAGAACCATACCGACAGCGGTCCGGTCTCGAACACCACGCGTTTCACGGCTGGCGCCCGCTTGCGGATGAGCTCGGCGATGATGCTGGGATCAGATGCGCACTTGCCGCGCCAGATCCGTTGACCTGCTCGGCGGATCGAGACTGCCGTCTCTTTCATCGACACATCGAGACCGATATATTCTTCCATGGCTGTTCTCCATTCGATGCTTGGGCCCGGCGTCCAGTCGTGAGCCCGTATCTCCATCCTATCGGGGAACAGCCGCTCTCCAAGACTATTGATTGGTTTCAGGGCGACTCGCTTCCGCGATTACATGGCGTGATCGCGGAGCATCGAGCACTCAGCTAAACTGCTGACGTTTGATCTCGCCATGTGGAGAAATGGAATGACGAAGCACTTTGTTGGTCTGGATGTTCCCTCGACCTGACGTCGGTATGCGTTCTTGACGAAGCCGGCGCCGTGGTGTGGCTGGCAAGGTTGCCTCAACACCGGAAGCTTTGACTGAAGCCATTCGCAAACATGCACCATCAGTTGTAAAGATTGGCCTGGAAACAGGACCGTTGTGCACATGGCATTGGCACGCACTCCGGGAAAACGGCCTTCCTGTCGTCTGCCTTGATGCCAGGCATGCGAAGGCGGCATTGTCGGTTCAGCTGA
Source organism: Mesorhizobium opportunistum WSM2075 (assembly GCF_000176035.2). Classification (NCBI taxonomy): domain Bacteria; kingdom Pseudomonadati; phylum Pseudomonadota; class Alphaproteobacteria; order Hyphomicrobiales; family Phyllobacteriaceae; genus Mesorhizobium; species Mesorhizobium opportunistum. The sequence goes on from NC_015675.1 coordinate 6,544,184, forward strand.
ACAAGACGGATGACAATGATGCCTACGGCTTAGCCCAGCTTATTCGGAGCGGCTGGTATAAGAAAGTGCGGTCAAGAGCCTCGACAGCCATCGTGTGCGGACCTTGCTTTCCTCCCGTGCCCAGCTGGTCAACATGCGCCGCGATCTCGGAACAAAGATACGTGGGCTTTTGAAGACATTTGGCAGGATTGTCGGGAAGGTCAGCGGAAGGAAATATGAGGAATCCGTTCGCGAGCTCTGCGCGGGAGAGCTTGGGCTGGAAGGGGCTGTCTCAGCGTTGCTGGCTGTCCGCGCACGCATTGAGCAAGAAATCAGAACGTTGGAAGAGCACATTCTCGGGTTCGCCAAACACAGCGATCCGTGCCGCCGGTCGCCACGACCCACCGCTATGCCGCAGCGGATGTCGAGAGGCGGAGTATTTGCGGCTCAGTACGCGAGGGCCGGAGCGGTAGCAGCTTCGGGCCTTCTTTGGACGGCCGTTTGGGCTTCAAGGCAAATTTTGGGACACCCACGTCTCCAGGAACTCGCGCTGTCCTTACAACGAGAATCATCGGCAAGGAATTATGGACCATTCGGTTGCGCGAAATCTTGGCCAAGCTGTTCCTATACCCAAAGGCCGATCGAGGCAGCTATCGCGCTGCGCGACAATCACCAGATCGTGCGGTCATTCCACCGTCCTACACGTTAAGATCCTATGAGGAGGTGGATAGCGGCCAGCGCTCTGCAGAGTGAGGTTGCTGAATTTCACTCTCTGGAGGCGACCATGCAAGATGCAGCAGAATGACCCGAAACACCGACCCCTATCCGCACCGATCTTGGGGCGCGATTTTCGTTTCGTTGGAACTCAGTCGATCGATCTGGCTGATCACTTCGCCGTCGCCAGGCGGTGGAGAGAAAATGTCGAAGCATACCGTCTCTGGCGCAGATGTTGCAGCGCTCCTCGCGCGCTTTAGCCAACTCCAGGAGAAGGCGCGGGTGCGAACAGGGCGGCACTTTTCGATCATATTCATTCAGGAGGCCGGATTGGACGGCTTCTGGATTCATCGGGTCCTGGAGAAGGAAGGCTTCGAAAGCCACATCGTCGATCCCGCTTCGATCGCAACCTCACGCCGACGCCGGCGGGCGAAGACCGACAAGATCGATGGCGAGGCGCTGGTTCGCGCGTTATTGGCGTACAAGCGAGGCGAGCCTCGGGTGTGTGCGATGGTCAGGGTGCCCACCCCTGAGGAGGAGGACCGCCGCCGCCTCTGCCGCGAGCTCAAGACGCTCATCAACGAGCGCATACGGCACGTCAATTCGTCTCAAGGGACTGTTGTTCGCACAAGGGATCGTCGACTACGAGCCACGGCGCCATGATCGGCACCAGCGGCTAGAGGAACTGCGAACCGGCGATGGGCGACCGTTGCCAACGCATTTGAAAGCAGTGGCTTGCCGTGAACTGGACCTCCTGGAACTGCTGAATAAGCAGATCGATGTGGTGAAGGCGGAGCGGAATGCCCTGCTTGCCGCAGAGCGCGCCGCCGCGTCGGCGCGGGTGGCCATGTTGCTGGAGCTAAAAGGGGTCGGCCCTGGCTTCGCCGGGGCCCTGTGGTCGGAAGGACTCTTCCGTCACTTCGACAATCGGCGCCAGATTGCCGCTTATGCGGGCTTGGCCCCCACACCGTGGCAGAGTGGATCAATCGCTCACGAACAGGGCGTGTCGAAAGCCGGCAATCCGAGGCTACGAGCCACGCTCGTGGAACTGGCATGGCTGTGGCCGCGGCACCAGCCGGCCTCGGAACTCAGTCGGTGGTTCTATGAACGGGTGAGCCGGAATGGCGGTCGTCTCAAGAAGCCGATGATCGTCGCGTTAGCGCGAAAATTATTGGTCGCGCTCTGGAAATATGTGACCGCCGGTGTGCTGATCGAAGGCGCCGCGACGAACAGCGTATGACGATAGCTTTTGCGAAACTAAGCAACCTACCAGGACCTGATCATTCCTGCGGATCCGGGTGGACGAACCGGCGTAGGGTATGGCCCGAAATGCCGAAGTTAAGAATGGTCTCGTCTTCCTGAGCCCTGTCCGCTGCATGCGGGATAATGGTGCAGCCGCCTTGAGCGGCGACCGAATGTGAGTTTGAGCGTGCTCGATATGGAGCCGCCTCCTTAACGGGCTCAGACCTTGGATGCCGAAACAGCGCAGGAGACCTGCAGATGGCACCCTGATAAGCTTGCTTGACCCAAAGCTCCTCATGTGAGCCCTACGGAAGAACAATGCTGCGGATGCTGCTGCAATCTGTGAGGCTGTCTCTCGAGCTGGCATTTGGTTTGGTCCGACTCAAGTCCGAGCAGGATCAGGCATTCCTGATGTTGCAACCGGCCTGCGTCCTTCTGGTGCGCGGCAGCGGACAATGGTGGCGTGCGCGATCCAAGCTCATCTGGCGGAATACGGTCTGATCATCCCGCAGGGGCGGCAACGCGTCGATAACATTGCGATTGCTTTCGAAGAGATCCGCGAGGCCATGCCCATTGAAGCCTGCTTTGCCTCGATACTCTGATTGGTCAGGACGGCGAACTGAACAAACTAAACACGCGCCTTGGCGAGATCGACGAACGGCTGGCGCAAATTCATCGCAACCATCCTATTTGCCGATTGCTCGCCTCGTGCACTAGGGAGGTGCCTGACGCTTTCCAGACCCAGTGGCACGCGCTGGGTTCCTCGGGACAGCTGTCGCTTGTGTGACCCCACAAGCTAAGATCGGACCGAGCGATCCCGCATGGGAGGTCGTCTATCACATCAGCCCATTGCAAGCTTCAGCGTCCATCTAATGTCTAGATGGCAGATATATGCAAATAGTATTTGACCTAATCGTACAATAATTGAATTTTCGGACTTTAACCGCAGACGTTTAATTCAGGAGGGATCGGCGATCTCCGTGGGTGCGATGCCGACGCGCATCAGCCCTTCGGACGAGTTGAGGGTCCGGCGCGCTCGCCTACGTCGTCGTAATCGTCTCGGCGGCTCTTGCGAACGTCATGAGCATGCGGGCTGGGCCGCTGCAGACGTTTTTGAGGATGACGCTGCCGCTGGGGTTCGGCCAGCGCCCTCTTCGCGTTCCTCGCCTCCTTCGATGAAGTCGTCATTACATCGCTAGTAGCCGGATTCTCGATCCACTTTACTTCTGAACATGTGGGAGGATATTCGCAACCAAATCCACATATCGTGGCGACCCAAGCAGACATGATGCTCGCAATGCCCGAAATGTGTCGGCAAGACGCCAACGTCCTACGCGTGTTCCGCCAGGTGCTGGGTGTGCCCAAGTCGAGCCCAAGAAGGATGAATGAAGTGGAAGAAGCAGTGGAGCGACGGATCATTCGCGGATTTAGGTGGCCGGCAGCGTCGCCCCAAAGTTCCGAGACAGTGACCATAAGAACGGTGCACAATCTGCGTGTCCCGATGCGCGATGGGGTCGAGTTGGCTGCTGACCTGATCTGTGCGGACGGAGCCCTTGGACGTGCTTCGCCTGCGATTCTGATCAGAACGCCATACGACAAGACAAACCAGCGCTCTTGGAGTGCGGAGTTCTACCGGAAACTTGTTGAGAACGGCTACGTCGTGATAGTAGTCGATGTTCGAGGCCGCTTCAACTCCGGCGGGAAATTCAAGCCGTACTTCAATGAGGCCATCGACGGCTACGACACCATCGAATGGATCGCTCGACAGGAGTGGTGCGATGGAAATGTCGGCATGCATGGTACGTCGTATGTCGGTCAAACGCAGTGGTACGCCGCATCTGAGGCTCCACCACATTTGCGCGCCATAGTTCCTATCGTTTCGCCGCCGGGGTCGCTGTGGCGGAATGAGCCAATCTTTAATGGTGCGCTGCTCATATCATTCGGAGAATGGGCTGTCGGTATGGGAGATCGCAGCTGGCAAGTCACCGACTTCAGCGAGATATGGTCGCAACAGCAGGAGTATTTCGAGGCCATCCCTTCCAGCTGCCTTCCGGAGATGGCCGGAGCATCAATAGACTGGTGGCGGGAGTGGCTTGAACATCCCACCTACGACGGCTTCTGGGCCGCCGGCTCCTATGAGCGCTATGAACGAATGGCCGTCCCAGCGCTTAGTATTACCGGGTGGTGGGACATGAACTTTCCCGGCTCTCCACTTAATTTTGAGCGAATGCGCGATCAGGGACTCACAGAGAGTGCTAGGCGCGGGCAACGATTGGTCATCGGGCCATGGGCACACCGAGTAAACAAGACGACCACCCTATCAGGACTTGATTTTGGCCCGTCAGCTGTGGTTAGCCTCGATGACTACATCCTGCAGTTCTACGACCATTGGCTCAAAGGCAAACAGAATCAATTGAGCAAGGAGTCATTAGTAAGGGTGTTTGTAGCGGGCGCCAACGAGTGGTGGGCGATGGACGATTGGCCACTCGTGACCACTGAGTACACGTCCTTGTACCTCCGAGCCCCGCAGAATGATGATGCTCGGAGCGACGGACAGCTTTCGTGGAGCCCTCCAACGAGCGCCGAGGAAGCAGATTCCTACGTTTACGACCCTCGTGAATCGCCTCGCATGCTGTGGCGCTTGGAAGCAGGGCCCGTGGATGATCGAGCGATTCGAGGATGCGAGGGCGTCCTGTGTTATACGAGTGAAGTGCTCACGGCCCCGTTGGATGTTGTCGGTTGGGTGACTATGAGGCTGTATGCGTCGTCATCGGCGCGGGATACAGACTGGCATGTCCGTCTTGTTGACCTCTATCCCGATGGTTCGGCTAGGTTCCTGACTCGTGGCGTCCTGCGTGCCCGATACCGCGATTCTCTCGCTAGCCCTCGCCTCCTAGAGCCGCACGAGCCAACCCTCTTCGAGTTCTCAATGGACGCAACCGGGAATCGGTTCCTTCCAGGCCACCGAATCGGTATCGAAGTCATGAGTTCGTGGTTCACGCAGTACGATCGCAATCTGAATGGTGGGACTGCAAACCCATTCCAAGAGACTGAACCGATAGTTGCGCACCAGCGCGTTTTTCACCAGCCAGGGCTCGAATCCTGTGTGATCCTGCCCATAATCCCGTCTCAACATTGACCAATAGCGCATATTAACGGCAGTGGCGGGACCGCGGACCAGAGCACGTTTATCCGGTTCATGCCCTGCGGCCTTGAAGTAATTTGCGCATTCTGTCGTAAAAAAGGTGATGCGCCGCCTACACCATCATTCGGCGTGTTTCTGAACAATGAGGTTTCTGCCGTACGCATCCGGTGAAGACCGCAGACGTGCGTAGGGCCGTGAGGCATCGCTTCGATGACCCTGTAGATAATGTTCGGGTCTTCCGCCTGGATCAGAAGCTCGTGTTGAGGACGGTGAGGGCCGCCTGCGTGCGTACCCTGTGTTTGCTATGGACGAGACCTTTTCCCTTGCCGGCGGGAGCCGCCTGGTTCGATGACTTGACCAACGTTACGCAGCAAGAGCATGCTGACGAACAGAGAGACGTTGACTGCACGCTCCATTTCCTTCCGCTCTTAGGACGTTGTCGCTGACGATCATCCTCGGCCGGCCGCGCTCGGTGATGAGCCGGTCCAATTCGCGGGCAACCCGCATGCCCGAGAGAGACGCATCAACGATGAGTGCCAGGCACTCTCTCGTGCAGTCGTCGACGATGCGGAAGCGGCGCCCGTCGGTGAGCTGGTCCGATACGAGTCAAGCGACCAGCGCTCGTCGGGCCTCAGCGGCACCAGCATCGGCGCCCTGGTCCCCATCGCCCGCTTGCGGCCGCCACGGCGGCGAACGGCGAGCTTCTCCTCCCGATAGAGCCGGAACAGCTTCTTTTGGTTCACGACCAGGCCCTCCCGCCTCAGCATCACGAGAAGACGCCGGTAGCCGAACCGACGACGTTCCTGCGCGATCGCCTTCATCCGTTCGCGAACCTCGCGGTCGTCCGGCCTGCTGGTCTCGTAGCGAACCGTCATGCGGCAACAGCCGATGGCTTTACACGCCCGCCGTTCGCTCATCCCGAAGCCTTCCTTCAGGCGAGCGACAGCTTTCCGCTTGGCCGCGGGCGTCACCATTAATGGGATGGTCCGCCCCGTCCTCCCGCAGCATCATCTGGGCAGTCACAACAAAGGAGGTTGCAATGTCCCCACGCAATGCGCCGCGCCCTGCGGCCGTCTATGGTGTCGATATCGGCAAGAACATCTTCCACGTCGTCGGCTTGGGCAGCGACGGCGAGCCCGTCCAGCGAGTTCGCTTCCGACGCGATACGTTGATGAAGTTCTTTGAGCGGGCAGCGCCGGCAATCGTCGGGATGGAATCGTGCGCTGGATCGCAATGGATCGCCAGGAGACTTCAGGCACTGGGGCACAGGGTTCCCAGCGCAGTTCGTGAAGCCATACGTCAAGTCGAACAAGAGCGACATCATCGATGCCGAAGCTATCGCCGAAGCAGCCACGCGGCCGACGATGCGATTTGCCGCGATCAAGAGCGAGGAGCAATCCGACCTCCAAGCTTTGCATCGGGTGCGCGACCAGATGATCGGCACGCGAACCCGTCTGATCAACCAGATGCGAGCATTCTGCCTGGAATACGGCATCGCATTGAGACAGGGCGCCGGACTGTTCAAGCTCGACTTGCCACTGGTTCTCGATGACCTTTCGAATGACCTCACGCCGGCAATGCGCAAACTGCTCGTGGACCTGTTCGCAGATCTGCGCCAGTTGGAGCAGCGCATCAACGACGTGACGAGGGAGATCGCAGCGATCCAGACCGAGAAGATGTTGCCCGCCGGCTCATGACGATCCCCGGAATCGGAGCATTGGGAGCCACCGCGCTACTGGCGGCCGTCGGCACCGGATGCCAGTTCCAGAAGGCTCGCGACCTGGCCGCATGGCTGGGGCTGGTCCCTCGAGAATACTCGACCGGAGGCAAGCAGAAGCTACTCGGTATCAGCAAGCGCGGGAACCGCTACGTTCGCAAGCTGCTCGTTCATGGCGCGCGATCATGCTTCCGTCACCTGGATCGAACCCGGGATCGCCTGGGAAGCTGGCTTGACGGGTTGCAGAGCCGTATGCACCCGAACAAAGCTGTTGTCGCACTTTCCGCCAAGATGGCGCGCATTGTCTGGGTTGTCCTGACCAAGCCGGGAGCGCTCTACGAACGCAGGGACCCTGCTTTCGCCTGACGCTCCGGCTCGATTGCAAGGCTCGGGAATAGTGATGACGAAACAGTGGATCAGCATGCCGTAAGCCCTGTGCAAAAAAGCGGGCTTCGTGCCCGAACCATTATTGGGAACGGCGTGCGCGGATCTCATCATGGCCTGGCTGCAACAGCAGCTCACTCGCGAGAGGCCGGATCATTTACGCAGCTGGAATCGTCATCGGCGATGTCGCGAACCCTTGCACGGACGGGGCGGACCATACATTCCTTCCCACAAGATCCTTCAACGTTGTCGAGCATGGCGTCGGCCAGAAGCCGCTTCAGCCGCGTGTTATCGTCCTCCAGCGCATTCAGCCGCCGAGCCTCGGAGACATCCATCCCGCCGAAGCGGGCCTTCCAGTTGTAGATCGAGGCGTCGCTGACCCCGTGCTTGCGGCACAGATCGGCAACCGATACCCCGGCCTCGTGTTCCTTCAAAATTCCGATGATCTGCTCTTCAGAGAAGCGGCTGCGTTTCATGTCCTGGTCCTCTCGCTGGGCCAGAACGAACTTCAAACCGGATTAGATCAGAGGGGCAAGGTCACGACCGCTGGAGCACGTCACCACAGGCTGTAGCGCCGCGGTTGCGGAAGCCGCTCGCGAGCGCCCTCAACAGTGCCGCAGCGAGCGAGCGGCATTGCGGCGGTCATCGATGTTCCCGGCAAAGCTCAGTTGCGGGTACCAACCTGATTTAAAGGAATCACCCATGACCGATGACATGACGAACATGCGTGCGCTCTTGGAGAGGAATGTGGATTCCGGTCTCTTGCGGGACATGATAGGCCTTCTGGGCGAGCGAGTGATGGATTTGGAGGTTGGGGCAGCCATCGGCGCCGCGTATGACGAGGCTCGAGCTCCACGACAGGCCGCGCACCGAGCTCTCCGAATCTTCCTTCCTATGGTTCGATAATCCCAAGTTCCACAGCTTTCGCAGCAAGTGCCGTTCTGCGGGTCGTATCCAACTTCCGCATTACGTTTTTCACATGGAAATCAACCGTGTTTTGGGACCGTCCTAATATCGTCCCTATTTCCCCTGACGTTTTTCCTTTCGATATCCAATGAATGCACTCTCTTTCCCTATCAGAGATCTTATAGGCGTGCTCCGATGACCTCTGCGTTCCGAGCTTCGCAACCCTCAGATGAAACTGTACCGCGGCAATTTGCAGATAGGTGATCGCTCTATTTTCCAATTCGCAGTCCGCGGATTTAGCAAAACACATAAGCTTAAAGCTGCCAGCGGGGCCATGTAGCGGAACGGTAACGCCTGACTTCAAGCCGAACGTCCCCGCCTCGTCCAGGACGCGGCGTTCATTTTCAGTTGTGCTTTCGTGGGTATAAACCTCACTCCACCGGAAGGGCCCTACCCCCTTTCGACCTTTCTTGATGAGCGGGTCTATTTTGGCATAACCCATCTTTAAGTAGCGCTCCTGCCATTCATCAGGGTAATTCCACATCATCGCAGAGTCCGGTCGGGTCGGCTTCAAAACCCTTTGTTCTGGTGCAAGCGGGCCATAGGCTATCCACGGGCAATCGAAATTCAGCGCAAACGCGGACAACAATTCGAACAACTGTTCGGATTCAGCGACATCATTAGTCGTGTCGAGGAATAAGCCTAACTCGGCCGCAATCCGCGAGAATTCCATGATCTCTCCTTCAGTTGCGTTCTCATTGGTGCGAGCTGCTCCAGCCCAGCATCCCAATTGCGTGGTGGAATCTGGCCCTGTCGACAGAGCTTCAAGAGTCGTGCCAACTTGGGCGCAAAGCTTTTCTTCGGATTGCAATGGGCTGGGTAGGTACCCAGGAGATGAACCGAACGCACTTTGTCGCGGAGTGAACAATCGTTGGGTCGCAGAATGGCAGCGGAGCACGAACTCAACGGCCTCGTGTCTCTCGACGGCCCAACCGCCCAGGGAGGAATTTGGTCGCGAGCCCTCTGCGCGGAACGCGCTGAACGTTATTACCAGATCATCGACCGTCCGCGAAATTGGCTCCGGCCTTTCCGGTTCGGCACTGTCGTGGACACGTCCGGCACGGCACGGCGGCATACGCGAGCTGTCGCCCGTCAGCCGTTACGGAAGGTGTAGCCGTAACCATTGATTGCGGGCGCGCCACCCAGATGGGCGTAAAGGACCCTCGACCCCTCTGGAAAGACGCCTTTCTGGACGAGGTCGATCATCCCTTGCATCGATTTGCCCTCATAGACCGGATCAGTAATCATACCCTCGAGACGCGCGCACAGACGGATCGCTTGCTTGGTTTCCTCAGACGGAACGCCATAGCGCGGGTACGCGTAGTCCTCGAGCAACACGATGTCAGCCTCGACAAGATCGGTTCCGAGGTTGACGAGCATCGCTGTATGTTGGGCAATACTAAGCACCTGCGCCTTGCTCTTTGCTGGAGTGGCGGATGCATCGATACCGATCACGTTGCGCTGTCGACCGTCCTTCGCGAACCCGACGATCATGCCGGCATGCGTTGAACCTGTGACAGTGCAGACCACAATGTAGTCGAAGGCAAACCCAAGCTGTTTCTCCTGGGCGCGCACCTCGTAAGCGAACCCCACATAGCCAAGGCCACCGTATTTGTGGACAGAGGCCCCGGCCGGTATCGCATAAGGTCTGCCGCCCCGTGCCTTGACGTCATATAGCGCTTTTTCCCAACTGTGGCGGACACCTATGTCAAAGCCCTCGTCGACCAGGCGCACCTCTGCGCCCAAGATGCGGCTCAAAAGAATGTTGCCGACCCGGTCGTAGACAACGTCGTCATGTGGAACCCAGCTCTCCTGAACCAGAAGACATTTCATGCCGATCCTGGCGGCGACCGCTGCGACTATCCGGGTGTGATTGGACTGCACGCCCCCTACGGTGACCAGCGTATCGGCATCTGACGCGATCGCATCCGGAACAATGTATTCGAGCTTACGCAGCTTGTTTCCACCGAAAGCAAGACCTGAATTGCAGTCCTCGCGTTTGGCGTAGATCTCTACCTTGCCGCCCAGATGTTTGCCGAGGCGATCGAGCTTCTCGATCGGCGTTGGGCCAAAGGTGAGCGGATAGCGTGGGAACTTTTTCAGCATGTTTTCTCCAGCAGAGGTAATCAAGCTGAACTACCTTCAGTCTAGGCCATGGGCGTTCTTGCTGAGCCAGCTATGTTCTGGAACGTTGTAGAAGTGACTCAACATCATCGCCGCGTCTCCGTTCGATCGACCCGTGCCGGCGTGCTGCGACGCCTCCTATGTGCGTGGCGAACCTCTGGCCAGTTCAAGCCCACCTGTATGCTTGTCCTATCAATTCGATGTCCCTTGTTGGGCGTGAACGTGAGTTCCGCTCTGTCACTACGCCTCAACACAGCGTCAACACATAGCCCAGTCAGAACGAGCTGAGATCCATCTGAACATTCATTCATCAACTCGTCATCTCATGGCGGCTCGTTCCAACTGCGTTGGCTTACCCTTACCTGTGCTCGACAAGCACACTGGACCGCCAGAGCAGAAAGAGCACGCTGCCGAAATAAACCATCTGGAGCAGTAGCGAACAGGCCAGCGTAGCGACGACGGCTAGACGGATCGCGTGCTAAGCGGAGAGAACGGACACAGCGTTGCCGCTCCAAACCACTGCCGCGAGTCGACTAAAGATGATGAGGTCCAAAGCCGTTCTCCTATCCCGTCATTGATGCTGCTCATGCTGCAATCTGGTCGGCCGCGACATGCGTCTGGCAGTTCTTTGGGCAGACACGGCCACAGGCTCCGCAGCCAATGCAGCGGCCGGCATGGTCCACCACCATGACCATACGATTGAGCTCACCGTCGAAGTCGTCGTCTTCCCCGTCGCAGATGCCTAGGATTTCACCCGCGTCATCCACGCCGTGAAGATGCATGACCCCGCGCGAGCAGACCTTGAAACAGCGACCGCAGCCGATACAGATTTTCTCGTCGATAGCGGCCAGATATTCCGGCACCCATTTGGAGCCGTCGCGGGTGATGCTCTTCATCGTAAGGTCCTCATTTTGGCGAGCTCTCTCCGGGCACTATTCAACTCGGCATAAACAGCGTGCGCTGTCTCGGCGACTTCCGCTATCTCAGTCCATTTGTTCGGGAGGCCCTCGGCAAGGTCGCGCAAGTTCGTCTTGGCAATCGCCGCGCGCAGTTGCAGCTTTCGGACTTTCTTCACCATCTCATCCAGATTTGACATGAGCCTTCCTCGAAATTCTGTTTCATCCTCGCAACGTCGGACAGGCAATGAACGCAGTCGCAACGTCGCCCAGTTTCGTGCTGGCAAGTTTCCGGAAAGTCTCGAAGAGGACGCGGTGGACGTCTCAAACGATTAACTGCCCGACCGTGAAAACCACGAAACCCCGATCGATTTCATCATTGTTGGCGATGTAGTGACGAAAGAGCGCTCCTCGATCACAATCCCCGCTGCTGTGTGAAATATGTCGAGCCTACACAGCAGAATCGCCAATGATCGGGATCTGAAGGACGCAGTTTTTGTGATGATGAAGTCGACCAGCAGCTCGGTCCGATTTGCCCTGGCATCGCCTGTCCTGAGCACGGATCAGCGTCAGGAGCCGTTCGATGGTCTGTCGGGCAAGGGCATTGCTGCCTTCTTGACGGGCAGGAGCAAGCGCGGTGTGAGACATATCGTTTCCTCAATTCAGTGTCGTCCTCAGAGGGCGAGCTCTGCGTTCGGCTGCGCCAACTTCGGGCCGCTTACGCGGCCGCCCTCCGGTTTGGCCGGGCCGGGTTCCAGGTAATGCTGTGCTTGGGCCGACCTTGAACATGTCCTGGACTGTGACGTCCTCCGCGATAGCTAAATTCTCGTCGAACATCGCGTCCGCGGCGATCCGTCTTTGGAGGTCGTTCACGCCCCAGCCTTGACCTACAGCAAACGATCCCCTCGGTGCTGCATGGGCATACTTACTGCGAGCGGGCCGCATGCATTGAGCGAATTGATCAGGGTTCAATTCCTTGTCATGCCTTTTGCAATCTCTGCTCATGAGGCCACTCCGCTTTAGTGTTCAGGAGCCTTGATTGCGGTGCCACACAGAAGTCCCCGCAACAGGCGTTCTCACCCGTGTAGTCGGCCAGGGCTTGAAGCAAGGGGCTAAGGTGTGTCTGTTTGATGTGATCAGGCATTGGCTCCGGAATATCCAGCGATTCCAGTGCCGCTTCGATCAACTCGATCGCGCGAGCGTTGTTGCCGCTCTCGTGGTAATACTGAGCTACCGGGAGGTAGCAACGGAATTTAAGGCGCCCGTCGCCATCCGGGGGATTCAGTGTCAGGATTTGTTCCGAGAGCGTGTTGCCTATCGCAAAGCGCTCAGCACGGGGAAGATGGGCGTTGTCTATCGCGGGATCGAAGAGCTGATTCAGGGCCATGACCATCCAAGACACGGCCTCGTTTTTTTTGTTGATCGCGTCCTCGACTAACTGGCGCATGACTGGCAAGCCGCTCTGCATGTCCCGCAGCTTGTGAAGCAGAAGATTCGCTTGAGTTTGCCGAAACCCGATATAGTCCGGCATCAATGCCAGGCCTTCTTCAACTGCCGAGAGTGCGGCCGGCCAATCCTCGGTCTGTGTCGCGGGCTTAAGTTTGGCGTATATCGGTTTGGTCCGGGCCCGTTCGCGCGCTGTGCGTTGGCTAGTAGCGATCCGCCTTATGTCGGCGGCCCTCGCTTCATTGCTGCTGCGCCAGCTGCCGTTCAGAACTTTGGGTAGAACCTCATTGAGTTCCGCCGGGTGTCCGATGAAAGCGATGCGGCCGTCGCCATCAACCAGGAACGACTCAGGGATTCCGGGAGAAGAACTCGCCTGCATCCATAGTCTGTTCATTTCACCAGTAAAATCGAACGCAATCCGGTAATTCAGATTCGGGAACCTCTCGGTCAGCCACGCATCCAACTTGGTCCGCGCCTCGTCTGCGGTTGGAGCCTGTTCGCTAGCTGCGATTCCGACGACCTCGAATCCACTGTCTTGATATTTCTCTTGCAGCTGCATCAGATGGGGTATAGCCGCCACACAAGGTCCGCACCAAGTCGCCCAAAATTCAACAAGACAGACCTTGCCGGGCTGAAAGTTCGTGATGGGCTCGCCACGCAGCCAAGTGTCCACTTTGATTGGCGGAGCGGGGGACTCAATACGCAACACCGTTTCGTACTCCAAATTCCCACACCTTTCCTGGCGCTTATGCGTTAGCTGGTCGTTCTCTCTCTCAGGAGCGGAACACACGAGTTGGTAGCGACCAATCCGGCTTGCGTGTTCTCATGCGGTCAGCCCTCACGAGTATTGCCGCAAGGGCCGTGCCAGCACGCTTAGTGCCCGTTAACTCCATAGTTACCTTTGAAAACCTCATAGGCCCAGTTGGCCAGCTGTCTTCGACGCGACAAATTTCTGCCGGCCGTAAGTTTTTGGACACCGCAACCACTCCTGCGTAAGAAACCGAACAGCTTGGCTCTCTTCTGCGGTCAGATGGCCTCGGCTTCTCCAGCAGCAGCACTTCGGCGCCGTTCGAAAGGGCGGGGTTAGGTCCGCGACTGGCTCCCGCGTGCAACGACTGAGTGCCGCCCGGTTACGTTGAGCTTTTCTCCTAAAGCCGTTGTCGATGAGGCCCAGCGTCGAGTGCGAGCTGACAGCGCGAATGCTGTTTCGCAGGGACCCGGACGCCGCATCCACCCCGCCCTTCGCTGCAGCGAAGGCGGACAGCATTCCTCGGCCCCCCCGCCGATGATCAGTAGCCGTAGGTCATATCCCGCTGCCCATTTCTTCCGCGACGAGGTGGGGCCAGTTGTCGACGGGGGCAGGTCTGATGAAGCCGGCCTGCTCGCGGTTCGCCTGCGGCACGCGTCCCAGGAGGCTGTCGAGGATGCGACGCGCTCGCCAGGCCAGCAGGCCTAGATTTGGATCAGCCAGCCCGCGCTGCCCGAGGGTCGCGTTCTGTACGAAGATGCGCCTTTCAGGCGGTCCGTCCCAGCACACGGAAAAATCTTCGCGGATAGCCAATTCGTTGTCGCTCTTTTCCAGCCGGCCCGCCATCGGCTCCAAGAAGTCTGGCAACGCGTTCTCGTAACCGGTGGCCAGGATGACGATGTCGGCCGTGACTTCTTCGACCTCACTCCTGCCGCGGCGCAGGCTCAGCCTGTGACCCGCGCCGGCGTTGACGCAGTACGAGACGGTGTAGCCCGGCCGCAGTGTGATTTCGCAGTGGCTTGGCTCCAAAAACGCGTGCCGGTATTGCGCTTGATAAATCGCGCGCAACGTCCCTTCCGAAATGCAGTCGGAAGCAAGCACGAAACGCCTCAGGTACAGTTTGCGCTGCGACTCGCTCATTGCCGCCAAGCGATCCGAAGAGCACGCTATGAACAACTCGTTTGTAAACGGGCTGTTGTCGATGGGCTGATAGTTTTCGCACTCCGAGACCCAAGTGATCGATCGAGGCCGCCGCTCTTTTGGCAGGCCGACAAGGTGTAAAAGCACCTCGGCTCCCAACTGGCCTCCACCAACCACGCAAACGTCCTTTTTCCAAACCTCAGGATGGATGCGCGGTAAATCCGATAAGTGGAACAGGTTGCGTCCGGTCCAGCCCCGAAACTGAGACGGAATCCGCGGCTGCTTGCCGGTGCCGATCACCAGGTCTCTGGCGCCACGAACTGCGTCGTCCGTCCACACCCGAAATTCGCCCTCGAAGCGGATTTCGCGCACAGTCTCGCCGCCGCAGACAAGCGGGTTCCGGTGGAAGGCCCAGTTCAGGTATTGCTCAAACTCAGCTCTGAGCACGGCCTCGAACTGTGCATTCAGGAAGTGGAATAGACGCCCGTTCTCGTATAGGTAGTTTACGAAAGTGTAGGCTGATCGCGGGTTCACCAGCGTGACCAGATCCTTGAGGTGGTTGACCTGGAGTTCCGGCGAATCCAATGCGCTGCCGGGGTGCCAGCGGAAGTCGAGCTGCCGATCCAAGAACAGTGCCCCTCGACCGATCTGCTCGTGTATCTGACACGCAAGGCTGAGATTAGACGGTCCAGCACCCACTCCAATGCAAGAGAGCTCCACTTGTCCTGCTCCTATAAGTGTTTCCCAAACAGGCGATGCTCGCGGCGAACATCGGCCTGGTCATTCGGCTTCCGCACTACGCGGCCATTCTCGACCCCGGTGCGGCTGGATTCGCTAGCGTTTGTCCCGGCGTTCGTGTGGTCGGCTGTGTGAGGCCCAGGGATCCAGCCAACGGATGAGATCGACACTCATGTCGGTGACGTGGGGGCCGTGCGCGGGATCGACGTTTCCACCCCGCTTCGATGATAGCGTCTCGCTCAGCGGATGCTTACCGACCTTATTCGGCGTATGAATCGGGCGCAGTCGCTCGCCTCCAAGGTGATGCGCCCACTTCTGACCGGTTGTGGATCAGCCGAAGCGCGGTCCCAGTGCGGCAACAGCATTCTTCAGTGACCCTGACCCTAGGAGGACATCCTTCTGATGTGTTCAGAAGATTCCCCGCATCGAACGTGCCAGAAGGAAAATTGATCAAAACAACTGGCAGCAGGTTTGTGATCGTGTCGGCTATCCGACGTTGAGGAGGGAAACCTTGCACCGGCGGCAGATTTGTCCCGGTGCTCTTACCGGTAAGCTAGCAGGGTAGCTCCGATCCCGAAAAATGCGCTTGGGTGGGCTAGCTTGTTCGCTTAGCCTGATCATGGCAGGACGTGCGCTGATGTGTTCGGAATGTTCCCTCAATCGACGTGCCAGGATGAAACGTTGATGGAACCAACTGACAGCGGGTTTGTGATCGTGTCGAGTATCCGACGTTGAACGGCAGGCCTTGAAGGTTTGCACTTCGTCGCCCTTCGGAACAGCACCAGCTTGACCAACTCTAGCGTTTTTTTCAGATGGGCGCCGTCCGGGGAATCCGGTAATGTCACATGTGTCAGGCGACGTGGATCTCTCCCATGATCCGATAGGCATAGCATTCTTACGGCGCATGACGCTCCCATTAGCACTCGAATAAGGTGCGCGCGGCAGCTTCTTCGCGCGCCAGCACAAGCTCGCTTCATCGAGGTCAATGCCGATGACGTGGGCCATTAGTCCGACCGCTGCGCTCGAGCTTACATCTCCGCCGGCGCAGCCGCCGTCGATTACGGTGGAAGCCGACAGCGGCTCGAAGCTATCAGCAGCGATTGCGTTGAAGACGCCAGCACGCGCCAAATCGCGGCAAGGAGCGCGCGGCCACCAGGTCGGGACGTTGTTCCTGGCCAGACAATCCTCGTCGCGCGGTTGGTTCAGTAAGGTATCGTCATCGAGATAACGTCTGCAGCTTTTTCATGCATCTCATACGCCGAGACCGCTTTGCACCCTCGGGTCCAACCCACGATCCGGCTTCGGGCGACATCCATTGCGCCGTTAAGTCCGGAGCGAAGCGGACGGCATACCGTTTGAGATAGCTCACCTTCGCCGAAAATCCCTTCGGAGTGTTGAGAAGCTCGCACGGCATCGGATTTAGAGGAATGTAGATCGTCTGCCGGTCGCGCCGAACGGGTCCGCCGGTCGCGAGCACAAATGATCAGGCTCGTGACGCTGCAGGATGGCTCCAGGAAGCGAGCGACTAAATTGAGGATGTACCCTAGGCATCAGAAGGAGGACGCCGCTCCACCTTCCGCCTTGCGCATGACCTGGAGAGATTTCCGGTGGGCGTCGCCTCCCGATCGACGCTTTTTCATGTTCGCTACTCTCCGTAAAATAGATTGTTTCGATGGAGCCCATCTACGATGTGAATTCGGGCGCCTCGCATGCGATCAAGATCCGAACCCCAGAGCTCCATACCGATGCCTGCGCAACTCGCCTGCAAGCTCGACGCCCGATCTACTTATGAGAAACCGTACGATCGGCGATGCCGATCATCCCAATCGGAACCGCCCCACGTGGCACGGGCGAGCTAGTCGATTGTCGAGGAGGAGAGCAGATCGGGCTTGAGAGATGACTGGCCTGCTTCGCAGCTGCGGTAGGTGGCCAATTCGGCAGCGTGCTGTTTCTGACCGGCCGTCCAGCCGCGCTTATAGGTTTCGTCTGTTCAACGGACGCGCGGCAATCGCCGATCGACATCACGGGCGCGGTGAAGGTGGATACTGCGCACATGCGCTAGGTGGGCACAAGGACCGCGGAAGAGATGAGCAAGGCCACATCAATTCAAGTCAAGCTGACGCAAGGCAGCAGGCGATCGATCCGACTGATGATCTCAAGCTCATGTGCGCTGGAGTGGCGATCTTTGCCTTGGCGCCCCGTACCATCGGCGCACCACTGCGCACACTGACAAGCCGGAGTGGCCGGTGACCGGACGGGTTCGCCTCTAGTGAAAAGCCGTCTTTCACTTTAATCGAGCGTGATTGTGCGTTGCGCGATTTGTGTCCGGTCTGGTTCGGTTCTTAGTCGCACGCGATGGGCCGCATTCATACCGTAGATGCACTTCATCGAAACTATCGATTTTACGATGCGTAACGACCATGAAAAACGCTGCTCGGAACCTTCTGAGGACGATCAGCTGCATGAAGTACCGAGCGGATATCAGCGGTCTGCGGGCCGTCGCCGTTGTTCCGGTTGTCCTATATCACGCTGGTTTTTCAGCGGTCAGCGGCGGGTTCGTTGGGGTCGACATCTTCTTTGTGGTCTCCGGCTTCCTCATCACCTCCGACATCATCGAGCGCACCGACAGGGGCGAATTCTCGCTGCTGGACTTCTATCACCGCCGTGTCCGACGGATTTTTCCTGCCCTGTTCGCGATGCTGGCCTCATGTTTTGCGATGGGGTGGTTTGTGCTGCCGCCAGGAGAGTTCATCGGCTTCGGCAACAGCGCCATCGCCGCTGCGATTTCCGCCAGCAACTTCTTTTTTTACGTCAACACCAACTATTTCACTGAAGCCGCGACCTCGCTCCCGCTCCTGCATACATGGTCCCTGGCCGTCGAGGAGCAGTTTTATTTGCTGTGGCCTTTGGCAGTCGTGCTCATGATGCGATGGCTGAGACCATGGGCGTCAATGATCGTCGCGGCGCTGGGCATCATCTCCATCACCGCAGCTCAGCACTGGCTCCAGAGCGATCCGGCCTTTGTATTCTACATGCTTCCGACGCGCGCCTGGGAACTGCTCGCGGGCGGGCTGATCGCGCTGCCTGTGGCTAAGGCAATGAAGCCAAACCAAACGATTGCGGAACTCCTCGCTGCCTCGGGTCTGACGCTCATCACCGCTTCCATCTTCCTGCTCAATCAGGATACGCCATTTCCCGGCCTATACGCGCTTGCTCCCTGCATTGGAGCGGCGCTTATCATCGCCGCCGGCTTTCACCGCGACACGATGGTCTCGAGAGGGCTGTCGATCAAGCCTGCCGCCTTCGTCGGGCTCACATCCTACTCGCTTTACCTCTGGCACTGGCCGTTGCTGGTCTTTGCAGGCATCTATCGGAATCGAGAATTGTTCGTCTCTGAACGTGTCGCCGTCCTGACGGCCGCTGTGCTCGCGTCAGCACTCTCCTGGCGCTTTGTCGAGCGCCCGTTTCGCCGGAGGGCCACAGGCTGGAAGTGGATGGTACCGACCGCCGGCGCAACGGCTGCGGTGTGCTGTCTGTCCCTGGTGATCATCAACAGCTCCGGTTTCCCCAGTCGGGGGCCTGATGGCGGCCCGTCTGTTCAAGCGCTTAGAGCGGAAAGGGCCAAGTTCGAATCCTCTTCCTGCCTCCGGCGTGGCGGGCTCATTCCCAAGACGGGCGAATGCCTCCTTGGCTCCGGCAATGTCGCTCCGAGGATCGTTTTGTGGGGCGATTCTCAGGCTGCCCATCTTGCCTCTGCTTTAGACGAGGCCGCCCGGACGACAGGCGTGCGCGTCAGACAGATCACAAAGGCGGGGTGCGCTCCTTTTCCCGACATGACGATGCTTCCCGCCAGTCCCTTGAGAGCGGATTGCCCGGCCTTCAATGCGTCCGCTCTCCAATCGGTTCTTGCCGATGGCAACGTCACACTCGTGATCCTGGCAGGCCGCTGGAACACCTACTCGGGGCGTGGAGGCAGCTTCCTTTCGAAGGATGGAAGCTGGCCTTCGCAGGAGGCTTCCAAAGCGAACTTCACGTCTGCCATTAAAGAGACCGCGGCCGCACTGGCGACCCGTGGCATCAAGACCGCAGTGGTTGGACCAGCCCCAGAACCGCCCACTGATGTGCTGACTTGCCTCATCCGTGCGGACTTCATGAATGGCGATGCGCCGTGCTCCACCATGCGGGCCGAGAGGTCTTGGCAGAACAATCAAATCCTCGCGGATCTGCTGCCACGAAGCGTACAATTCGTCCCCATAGTCCCAGCTTTGTGTGGGCAGGATAAGTGCCCGCTGAAATCAGGTGAAGACATCTACTACCTTGATGCGATCCATCTTTCGCGCGAGAGCCAGCATATGCTTGCCCCTATTTTCGCCAAGCTCATCTCTTCGTCAGCCATGAATTCGGCTAAGGCAGGCTTTCCGGGGCAGTGAGGATCGCACACTGCTTCCGTCCGGCGCCAGCTAAAGGTCATCACGAGCTGCGGCGAAGCCCTACCTTAAGCTGCCTGAGGGCACTCGTCTTGAGTTCTATGAAGCTGCAATTGCCCTCGACATGGGGCAGCCGGGAACAATGGCAGCCTGTGGTCCGGCGCTGCAAAGACCATTGCCTTGAGCGAACGGCTGTGCTGGCCGGAGCATAGGTCCTAACCCGTGCACCAAGCTAACGACTGTCTTTCTCAACTGAATTAAGCCAAGCTACCATTCTCGACTTAGGCCAACCTGCCGCGGCCGTGCTTCGATAGCGTCGAGCAGCGCCGCTGCACGGCCTTTGGAGCCGTCTCGGGCGAGAGTTCGACAAGCAACTCAAGACCGGAGCATATGATCGGTCAGGCCTCGTGCACTGCCTTCGAGGAGCGTCGCGCCGCCGCGATCTTTTTCCCGATATCTGAATAGTTCACCCAAGTGGACTAGAGCTTCGAGCGGCATCGGTGCAACTGCCGAGCCGGTCAGCGCGCCAAGAACAGCGGCAATGTCGGCTTGTCAACAATCCATTTCGTTACGCCGCCGAAGAGCCGCTCACGCAGGCGACGGCTGCCATAAGCGCCCATGACTATCATGTCGGCAGATGTATCGATTGCGTGCTGCGCAAGCACCTTGGCCGCCGATTTGCCAGCACTTGGCAACAGGTCAACCGACACCCGAGCACCGTGGCGCGTGAGATAGGCAGCAATATCGGCTCCAGGTTTCGCGCCGTACCCTTTGTGGTTCGCCTTCGGACCCACCAGGACAACACGAACTTCCTCAGCAGCGCATAGGAGACCCAGCGCTTCCCGAACGGCACGGGATGCCTCGAGTCGCGAATCCCAACCGACCAGGACGCGCCTTGGCCACAGCGTCGCCTCAGCGCGCTTGGGCACAATAAGTACCGGTTTTCCCGTATCAAGTAAGCTGCCGTTGATGACGACAGGTCCGACAATACTGTCGTTGAGAAGTGCGGGGCCGACAATTGTCAGGTCGGCGCAGAGTACCCGCTGTCGCACCACCTCCCCCACGCCAGTCAAATTACAATAATCCGTATCGACATCATAGGAGAGGCACATGGCCCTCAGCAGTTCCTGGATCTTCTCGGAGCGTCTTTCCAGTCTGGGCACGTCCAGTGTAAATCTCTCTTGCCGAAACTGATTGTTCAATGTGGCCATTGCCTGTCCACGCCCCGTGGGCCACTCGGGGATACCATCTCTGATCGGCCGATATGACAAAACGAGCATCAGAGCCGGTATTATCCGTACGGAAAGATGCGCACCGACTTCAGCACACAAGCCGGCAGCAGTTTCGACGTCATGATCGGAATGGTCTGCGTCCGTCACACAGAGTACGCTTTTAAAACCCATTTGCCTGCTTCTTCCTGAGTATTTCGTTTAGTCTAGGGGGCAGGCCGCAACACCGACTCACAGCGCGAGGGAAAGGGAGTGGCACTACACCTCAACTGATTCAGCCGTCCGGCGTCTGGAGCGAGTAGCCGGCCGACCTCACAGTGAGAATGCCGCCGCCGGGCCAAGCCTTCTTGAGGGCTGTTCTGATCCGGCTGACATGGACATCGACGGTGCGTGGTTCGACATGGATGTTTTTCTCCCAAGCCGCGCCGATAAGCTCCTTCCGGCTGAAGACCTTGCCGGGAGCTTCCATCATAAGCAGCAGCACGTTGAACTCGATGACTCCGAGGTGAATATCGTGGCCATTGCCGCGAATCCGGCGGGCATCCACCTTCATCTCGAGGTCACCAAAGGTGAGCCAGCCGCCGTTTTCAACACCATTTGCGCCCCGCTTCGGCAGTGCCAGCCTCGCCCGTAGAAAGTCGAGCAGGTTGGCCGGAACGATCGGCCGCACAAATCTCTCGTCAATGCGAGCCTTCAGGAGATCGAGGTGCTGTTCCTCGGCACCCGGCGCGATCAGGGCAATAACGGTAAGGTCGGCGGTCCGGGGCTCCCCCTTGAGCCGGGCGCAGATTGGGGCCCCGGTTATGCTCGCCGGACCGCAGTCCAGCACTACGGCCTGGAATTCGCGTTCGTCGGCCAATGCAAGCACTTCTTTGGCGCTCCTTACCGGCTCAGTGGCGAAGCCGTCCACCTCCAGTATGTGGCTGAGCAACAGATAAAGCTCGGCATCTTGCGAACAGATCAGGACGAGTGGCTTCATCGGTGTTACTTCAGGAGCTTGATCCGCCTGGACGGCGTCGGCTGCGACGGCTGGCCACCGCGGCTGCTGAAGATTGTCATGGCCCCTGGGCTCGAAACCTGCTTCATCACGCACGCGCCACCTCGGGATAGGTTTCGATGGCTGCGATTGCGTCGCTGACCAGCTTCGTGCCGGCCCCGGCGAGCTTCCGCAACGTCTCGAAGCCGAACCGGTGGACGTCGCGCAGCGTCTTCGACAGAGCGACCAGCCGCCCAGTCGTGAAAAGCACGCGCCCAAAGCCTTCACGGCTCAGCTCCATGATCGGCGATGCCATCAGGCCGCAGCGCTCCTCGATCGCAAGCCCAATGGCGGTATAAAACATATCTAGCCTCCACAGGACGTCCGGGTCGGGATCGCCTATGATGGGGATCCCACGGCGCTGTTCCTTGGTGATGATGAAGGCGGCCAGCAGTTCGCGGTCCGCTTTGCCTTCCCACGCGCCGTAAGAGTCCTGAGCACGTATTAGCCGCACGAGGCATTTGAGAAACGGGCTGGCAAGCGCCACCTCATCCTCATCGACAGCAAGGCTAAGGGCAGGGTCGAACATTTCGCCTCCTCATTTCAGTCCTCGTCTTCAAAGGACGGCTTCTGTACGCCTGCCTCAGCCAGGACCTTGCGCAGCCAAGGTGGAGGGCAGGTCCTGAGCATCAGCTGCGTGCGAACCAGCACCTCTTGGATGCTCTGAGTATGCCGCACCTTGATCGGATGGATTTTTGCCGAAACAAGCTTGGCTGCCGAAGGTCCACCGATCGCCAGGCAAAACAGGAGGTGGCAGCCCTTCAGCGCTTTTATCTTCGGTGTGATGCGGTCATCCCTCTCGGAGTGATGTTTCCCACTTTCGTCAGAGACGTCGTCGAACTCGATGACTTCCACAAGCTCCCACTCCTCGCGCGTCATATCGTAGATGACAAAGCGCTTGGCCGACCCGAAATGGGCGTTGAGTTGCTTGACGTCCTGGGTAGCGATTGCCACCCGCAAAGCGCCTACTTGTCGTTCACGCATCGGACGGTGAACCTCGTCAGTGACGAGTGAGAAGCGACGCATCGGGCTCACCTGGCGTTTGGCGGTTGCGGAATGGATCGAGCTCATCAGGCGTCGGCGCACGCCGGTCGGCTTGGAACAGGTTGGCAACCTCGAAGACCAGATCACGGGTCCCTTGATAGAGGATCGAGAGCCTGTGCTGGCTGCCAAGCCGGTCGAAGACGGGGAAGCCGATGCGCATAAGCGGAATGCCAAGGCGTTTCGAGGCCTGGCGTCCATGTGAATGGGTGACCAGAAGATCAGCGCCGCTTGCAAGTGATTCCAGATCGCCGAGATCGCCGACCTGAATCGACTCCGCCGGTACCTTTTCCAGAATTTTCGACATATCGGTCGTCGTGACGGCCGCCGTGATTGCGGAGCCCATGTCGACGAAGAACGCTCCGAATTGATAGAGTTGGTCTGGTTCAGCAGCGATCGCAATTTTCTTGCCTCCGAAGTGGAAATGTCCGTCGAGCAACGCATCTTGCAGTTGCGCCCGCCGACGGCGGACGCTTGCCGGCACAGGCTGGCCAGAAATAGCCGACAGCAGCGAAACGAACTGATCGGCGCCCTTCAATCCGGTCAGCGACTGAAACAGCACGTAAGGCACGCCGGTCGCCTTGTAGAGAACCTCGGCCGGGCGGCGCATATGCTCGCCGATCGCGATGCAGTGCCCGGCCGTGCCGAGCTCGCGGATATCCTCGATGCTCGTTCCGCCATAGGTGGTGGGGACCCAGTGGTCTGGCACGGTACCGTCGAGCGAGCCTGAAAGGTCTGGCAAGATCACCGATTGCAGGCCAAAGCTTTCGACGATCTCGCGCAAATGCTCGAGGTCAGCCACGGTGAGGTTCCAGCCGGGCAAGATTGCAAGTTTTTTGGACTGGCGCGCCCGTTCGCCAGGTCGCGTAACAGCTTCGATCATCGCGGTTACAGCGTTGGCCCAGCCCTCTTCGAGGGCGCCGGTGAAATCAGGCGTGTTGGCCAGGACGATTTCCGTGCCGGCGAGGTCTTTCGCCCGTTTCAGCCTGATGTCGGCGACGCCGCCTGCGCAATCTTCGCCTCGGGTTTCCACCAGGGCCGTCGTGCAGACCCCAATCAGCTTTGGCGTCGTGCGGCTCTTGAGGTTGAGGATGGCCTCTTCCAGATTGTCCGACCCGCCGAGGATGGTTGTTATTTCATCCATCGCGGTCGTCTGTAGGGGAATCGTTTCCTTGAAATGCCGCACGAACAGCACGAGGGCGAAGCTGGTGCAGCCTTGGGCGCCGTGGAACAGCGGCACTGCGCCGTCAATGCCGAGAAACGCCAAGGCGGCACCAAGCGGCTGTGACGATTTCAGTGGATTGACCGAGGCTGATTTGGTTTGGGGAAGGATGCGGGTCATAGGATTTCCTCGACAGCCGAAATCGTCCGCGTGGTGGCAGCGAAATTCTGGACAGCGCGCGTCGTCGCCGTGTCATTGTTGGCGCTGGGCAATTGGTGCTTCCCATCGGGCTGGCAATCCCACGGGGGTCGCTCGCGCACCTGGCGCCAGATCGGGTTGTGAATGGCGAGGTCGATCTGGCGTACGAGTTCCACCATGCCGTCATAACCGGCGTAAGGGTGCTGGCGCTCCTGATTGATGTCGAGCCAGGGCGTCTTGGCCTTCAGCGCGACGAATTGCGTGCGCCCGCCAGACAGCATGATATCGGCCTTGCCTCCAGAGAGGATGGCGTAAAGGTCGCGCGCTGACATCTGCTCGAACATATGGTTGTCGTCCTTGAGCATCTGTTGGATGCGCACCTTGTCTTCGGGCGTGGATTTCTTGACCGAGGTGCCCACGATCTCCATGCCGATCTCCATCAGCGCATGGACGACCGACCAGGACTTCACACCGCCTGTGTTGAGCAGCACGCGCTTGCCTTGGAGCCGCGGCCGGTAGGCCTCAAGCTTCTTCCATGCAACCGCCTCCTGCTCGGCAATCAGCGTCTCTGCGCGGTCCAGGATCTCCGGATCGGCACCTTTCCTCACCAGCAGCTTGGCAATTCTGCGAAGTGCCTCCGAAGTGTCCGAGATCCCGTAGAAGGAGCCTTCGAAGAAGGGGATTCCCCAGCGCTCCTCCATCTTGCGGGCTAGAGTGATGAGGGCCGTCGAGCACACCACCATGGCCGCCCGGGCGCTGTGCCCGGAAGCTACGTCGCGATAGCGCGCGTCGCCCGGAATGCAGGCGCGCACCCGGATCCCGAGCCGATCCAGGAGCGGCTTTACCAGCCAGAATTCGCCGCAAAGGTTGAATTCACCAAGGATGTTGATGTCATACGGGCCGGCGTCGTCGGGTTCCACCGTGCCGATGACATGGTCGAGCAACGCCTCCGCGGCAAGCTTGTTGCCGAGGTTCTTGGAGCCAGCCAAGCCCGGCGCGTTGACGGGAACCACGGCCAGGCCGAACTTTTCGGCGGCGCGTTTGCAGACGGCCTCGATATCGTCGCCGATGAGCGCCGTCACGCAGGTCGAATAGACAAAGACTGCTGCGGGCGCATAGGTCTCCGTGATTTGGCGGATCGCCTTGAAGAGCTTCCGCTCCCCCCGCCCCATCACCACATCGAATTCGGTGAGGTCGGTCGTGAAGCTTGTGCGCCACAAGGTTGGCCCGGACGAAGCTGCACCGCGGTTGTCCCAGGAATTTCCCTCGCAGGCGAGCGGCGCATGCACCAGGTGGGCAACGTCAGTGATCGGCTGCAGGACGATCTTGGCCCCGTCGAAGGCGCAGCCGCCCGCTGCCGCTCCCGGCGTCAGCGGCCGTGCGCAGCCTTCCTTGCGCGCCTTGGCGTCCTTGCCACGGTTCTTGTCGCAGGCGGGCTCGTCGAAAACGTCTTGGATCTTGGCACTGAGCGCGGTCATCGCGTCAGCCCCCAAACCCAATTCGGCGACGAACCGCCTGCGCGAAAAGCTGGCCGTATGTTTCAGCGGGTGAGGTCATAGGAATAGTCCGTCACGCCCGTCTGGCTCGTCTCGCGATCGAGTTTGTCGAAGATCTTGTCGAGGATCGTGGTCAGCACGCGCAATCCGCCTTGATAGCCCATGAGCGCAAAACGATGGTGATGGTGCCGGTCGAAGATCGGAAACGTCAGGCGGATCAGCGGCGTGCCGGTGTCACGCTCCAGATACTTGCCATAGGAATTGCCGATCAGCAGGTCGACCGGCTCGGTGAAGAGCAGCGACCGCATCGCCCACAGGTCCTTGCCGGCCCAGACCTGGGCATCCGCGCCGAAGGGCGAGGCGTCAAGCAGCTCCTGCAACTCGGCTTGCCAGGCCGAGGAGCCGTTGGTGGCCAGGCAATGTGTCGGCTCGCCGCCGGTCTCCATGACGAAGCGGGCCATGGCGTACACGAAGTCCGGGTCGCCGTAGATCGCGTACTTCTTGCCGTGCAGCCAGGATTGGCTGTCGGCCATGGCATCAACCAGTCGGCCGCGCTCCAGTCGGATTGCCTCGGGGATTTCCTTGCCGGAAAGCGCCGACACCTTCATCAGCAATTCGTCGGTCGCCTGGACGCCGAGCGGATAATGGAAGGAAGCCGTGGCCTGCCCAACTTGCCCGCAATAGTCGAGCGTTTTTCGGGTGTTGTAGTGCTGGAGCGAAAGCGTTGCCTCGGCGTCGAGTGCCCCCTTCACCTCTTCGATCTTCGTGCCGCCGTCATACATGCGGTATTCCCCGTCCGATGGCGTGTCGAACTGGTCAGAGGCGTCCTGGATGAAGGTGTAGGACACACCCATCATATCGAGCAGGCGTTTGAGTTCCCGGTTGTTGCCGACGCAGAAGCCGTCGAAGCCCGGAATGACGTTGATGGTTCCCTTGGCCTCCGTGCGCTCCTGGCCTTTCCAGAAGTGCTCTAGAATGCCCTTCAGCATGCCGTCATAGCCGTCGATATGGCTGCCGACGAAGGCCGGCGTGTGGGCGAAGGGCACGTCAAAGTCGCTCGGCACCGACTTTTCGTCTTTGGCGTTCTCGATGAAGCTGTGCAGGTCGTCGCCTATGACCTCGGCCATACAAGTCGTCGACACTGCGATCATCTTGGGGTCGTAAAGCTGGTATGTGTTGGCGAGCCCGTCGACCAGGTTCTTCAGGCCCCCGAACACTGCCGCGTCCTCCGTCATCGAGGAGGAAACTGCCGAAGCAGGCTCCTTGAAATGGCGCGATAGATGAGAGCGGTAGTAGGCCACGCAGCCCTGGCTACCGTGGACGAAGGACATGGTCCGCTCGAAGCCTGCGGCCGCGAACACCGCGCCGAGCGGCTGGCAGGCCTTGGCGGGATTAATCACAAGCGCTTGTCGGGCGAGGTTCTTTTCGCGGTACGCCCAGGTCTTGGTGAATTCACCCTGATCGGCAACGATCTGATCCGGGTGCGGACATTCGAAATTCAGCTTCTTCTCGGCGAGCATCTGCCTGTATTCCGGCTCGCGGAACAGCGGAGCGTGGTCGAGAATCTTTTCGGCCGACTGCGGCATTGGTATTACCTCTTTTCCATCTGGCCGCGCCATACGGCAGCTCAGGTACGTCGAGACGTTTGCGGTTTCCCGAGGCTCACAAGCCGCGGGGGTTCATCGTCTCTCTGGGGGAGACTAGGCCTTGGACAGGGCGTCTATTCGGCAGCCATCGCCTGCCCGCGGGACGGGCCTTGTTTCCAAGGTGCCTGGTAGAGGTCCCAGACCGGATTGTTGATCGCAAGATCCACGTCGCGCGCGAAAATGGCGAAGCCGTCATAGCCATGATAAGGTCCCGAATAGTCCCAGGAGTGCATTTGACGGAACGGGATACCCATCTTCTGCACGGGGTATTTTTCCTTGATGCCAGAGCCAACCAGGTTGGGGCGAACTCCCTCGATGAACTTCTCCAACTCATAGCCGGTAACGTCGTCATAGATCAGGGTGCCATTCTTTGCGTAATGGCCCGTGCGTTGATAGTCATCGTTGTGAGCGAACTCGTAGCCGGTGCCAACGATGACCATGCCGAGGTCTTCGTAAGCTGTGATGACGTGGCGGGGGCGCAGGCCGCCGACGTAGAGCATGACGGTATTGCCTTCGAGGCGCGGCCGGTACTTTGAGATGACGGCGTCGACAAGCGGTCTGTACTTGGCGATGACCTTCTCGACTTTCTCCTCGATTTCGGAGCCGAAATGCTTGGCTATTTTACGCAGGGAGGTCTCGATCTGGGACGGTCCGAAGAAATTGTACTCCATCCAGGCGACGCCATACTTTTCCTCCATATGCCGGCAGATGTAGTTCATCGACCGGTAGCAGTGGATGAGATTGAGCTTGGCCTTCGGGGCGCGCTCGATCTCGGCCAGTGTCGCGTCACCGGACCAGTTGCCGACCACGCGCAATCCTATCTCCTCAAGCAGGATGCGCGAGGCCCACGCGTCGCCGCCAATATTGTAGTCGCCGATCACGTTGACGTCGTAAGCACCGGCCTCGAAATCGACGTCCTTCTTGTCGAAGACCCAGTCGCGGATGGAGTCATTGGCGATATGGTGGCCGAGTGATTGCGAGACGCCGCGGAAGCCCTCGCAGCGCACCGGCACGATAGTCTTTTCGTACTCCTTGGCCTTCTTGCGAGAAACTGCCTCGGTGTCATCGCCAATGAGACCGATCGGGCATTCGGATTGCACCGTGATGCCGTTATTCAGCGGAAACAGTAGCTCGATCTCATCGATGATCTGTTCCAGTTTCTTGTCACCGCCGAAGACAATGTCTTTCTCCTGGAAATCGGATGTGAACTGCATTGTCCCGAACGTGTCGATGCCCGTTGTTCCGACGTAGTAGTTGCGGCGCTGTGACCAGGAATATTGGCCGCAACCGACGGGGCCGTGCGAGATATGGACCATATCCTTGACCGGACCCCAGACCACGCCCTTTGAACCGGCATAGGCGCAGCCGCGTATGGTCATCACTCCCGGAATGGACTTGATGTTCGATTTGACGTCGCATTCGGAAAGGATCTCGCTTTCCCCGCCGGCCTGGTCCCCGCTCTTTGCGACGCTGAGATGCTTTTTGCGGCGCTTCGCCGCTTTGTCCGGATATTGCGATAGCACCTCCTCAATAAGCTTCGCATGGAGAGCACCATCATTCTCGTATTCCAGGCTCATGGGACCCCTTTCAAGGTGTCTGGTGACGCCTCACCGACGAGGCGCCGTTCTTTGCAAGGCGTGCCACCTCAAGGAGGGCGCCCAATATCGGTTACTGGGCTGCCGCCTTTGCCGCTTCCTTGGCCTGGAGCTCGGCAAGCATCTGCTCGTCGGTTTTCATGATGCCGAAATCGAGCAGCATGTCCTCGAGCTCCTCCATGGTAATCGGGGTCGGGATGGTACCCTGGCCAGAATTCGCATGTATCTTCTCAGCCAGCGCGCGGTATTCTCCGGCCTGCTTGGAGTCGGGCGCATATTGGATCACTGACATCTTTCTGAGCTCGGCGTGCTGGACGATGTTGTCGCGCGGCACGAAGTGGATGAGCTTGGAGTTGAGCCTGGAAGCCAGTGCTTCGGCCAGGTCAAGCTCACGGTCGGTCTGACGCTCGTTACAGATCAGTCCGCCGAGCCGAACACCGCCCGAATGTGCATATTTCAGGATGCCCTTGGCGATATTATTGGCGGCATAGAGCGCCATCATCTCCCCGGACATGACGATATAGATTTCCTGCGCCTTGCCCTCGCGGATCGGCATCGCGAAACCGCCGCAAACCACGTCCCCGAGCACGTCGTAGGAGACATAGTCGACATCGTCGTAGGCGCCGTTCTCCTCAAGGAAATTGATTGAGGTGATGACGCCGCGGCCGGCGCAGCCCACACCCGGCTCCGGGCCGCCGGACTCCACGCACTTGATGCCTCTGTAGCCTACCTTAAGCACGTCCTGAAGCTCGAGGTCTTCCACCGAACCTTCCTGTGCCGCGAGATGCAGGACAGTATCCTGAGCCTTCGAGTTCAGGATCAGGCGGGTGGAATCCGCTTTGGGGTCGCAGCCGACGATGAGGATTCGCTGCCCGAGGTCGACGAGGGCGGCGAGCGTATTTTGGGAGGTGGTGGACTTGCCGATGCCGCCCTTGCCGTAAAAGGCGATCTGACGCAGACCTGACATTAATAGGTTTCCTTCCTTGGTTTTATCCGTCGCGGCTGCCCGGGACACAAATGCCGATGGGCAGCTCTTGCCGCCTCACAACGAGGTCTCAAGATTCGTGCCAACTTTTCCGAAGGACAGCCAAAGCGGGATTTTTCCTTTTGGCTCAAGCTAGTTAGCTTGTGCGCTAACAAGTGCTCGCTGGCAGATAGATTATTGTTGGAACGAGCCGTGTAGCGGACCCGACAATGCCCGACACAAAACGTCAGGTTCGAGCCACCGGAAATGGTCCTTTGAGTCAGAGCCGGTTTTTGGCTGCTTAAAGGCGGCGGTCATAGCGACCGGCTCGCGTCGTCCCGTCACGGAACATCAGACGTCCGTGCTCGGAACTGCTGGCGCGCATGGCTGGTTCGAGACGGAAGCCGTGGTCGGCATAGAACAGCCTGATGAGACGTCTGCCGACGATGACACCCCCGTCGGGCACGGAGAACCGGCACCGAAATTGCACGCCCTACTATCACAAGATGTCGGGCAGCGATGGCGCGCTTTTGCCTTTAGTTCGGATCATCGCAGCCAACCCATGTTGGGCGAGAATGTTCATGACCGAATCGGCGACGGGTCTTATCGAAACTGTTCTGCACGGCCCAGAAACGCCGGATCGACTATCTCCTCCCGCATGGGGTGCGGTCATTTCGCTTGCTTTGGGCACCTTCGGGCTGGTGGCGGCAGAGTGTCTGCCAGCCAGCGTGCTGACGCTGATAGCGCACGATCTCGGTATCTCAGTGGATGCGGTTGGATATGCGATCACAGCGACGGGCATTGCTGCGGCGATCTCAGCGCCGACGATGGCCATTATTACAAAGCGCCTGGACCGCAGGACCGTCCTGTGGGCAATGATGCTGCTTCAGATCCTGTCCAACCTCCTGGTGGCAGTCGGGTCGTCGCTGCCGGTTTTGCTGGCAGCACGCGTTATGCTCGGCATTGCGCTCGGAGGCTTCTGGTCGATTTCGGCATCGCTGGCGATACGGCTCGTTCCAAATCATCTTCTGCCGCGCGCCATGTCAATCATCCTCGCCGGCGTTTCGGTCGCTCTCGTATGCGTGCCTGCATTCGGCGCCGTCGTCGGCGGCAGCTTGGGATGGCGAGTGGCCTTCACGCTCACCGCAGTGCTTAATGCTGTTACGCTGCTGGTGCTGCTTTTAACGATGCCGACGCTGCCTCCGGTTGAAATGGCTGGATTCCGCAGTCTGCTGGATGCGGCCAAAGATCCGACCATCAAGGTCGCACTTTTGGTCGTACTGCTGGTCGCTTCTGGGCACTTCACCAGCTTCAGCTATATTCGGGTCTTCCTCGAGACGACTCCCAAGCTCGGTACCAACGGGATCTGGATATTGTTGCTCCTTTCTGGCATAAGCGGCTTCTTCGGCAGTTTTGCCGGAGCATTCCTGGCCAAACACAGTCTCAAGGCAGTCGCGGCCCTGCCATCCTTCCTTATGGCGATAGCCGCTGTCTCGTTGCTGAAGTTTGGAGCATCGACCTATGCCTCGGCGATTGCGGTTTCCGTATGGGGCTTTGCCTTCGGCGCGGTGCCGGTGGGGTTGCAGACTTGGATACTGCTGCGTGCCGTCCCCGAGCAGGCCGAAAGCGCCGCCGTGCTGATGACCTCAACGTTCCAGGTAGCCATCGCAGCCGGCGCGATTTTCGGCGGACTGCTGCTGAATGATCCCGACCACGTCACGGGTGTCTTTGCCTACACCGCAATTGCCACATTGCTCGCGGCACTCACAGTGTTCGTATTCGACCCGAAACACGCAACCTAACCGCCTGGTGGGAGAGAAGCTCGCCGTCGAGGTGGACTCGCACCAGCCGCGCGACGCGGTCTGCCCACGATACTTTTTCGATCCAGGCCTTCGTCTCGCCTAGGACGGCCGCCTAATTCGCGGTACTGCCTCTTCCACGTCGGCTCTTCAACGGGCATGGACCAGCGCCGGTGCCTTGCCGGCCTGCACCGAGACTACAGCGAGCGATCAGCGCTCGGCCCGGGCGGACTTGGTCAGGTTGCGCAGCCCATCTTCGCCGACATCGATGTCCTGATATTGCAAGGGTGTCAGCGCAACGACGGTCTCACCTCTCGAATGACTATGTCCGACAACTTCATGGCAACGAACTCGTCCCGCTGGTGGACGCCGACGAGCTTGGGAGATAAGGGCGCAATCTGCTCTTCAATGAGCGTTTGAACGTCGGGCACAAATGGGCAGCAAACTTTTTCGGCGCGAGCTAGCGAGACCCGTCAAATCATCGGTTTTGAAATGCCGATTTAGTGCCTGTCCAGGCATAGCGACCGATATAGGTCACAGAAATCCTTTCAGTTGAGTTGGAGCGGAAGATCAATGCGCTCCTGCATCAAGCGTCCTTAGGGGCAGCCGAGGCTCTCCTCGAAATTTGCAGACGTCCCACTGACAAGATTGTTGGCTATTTGCGTGCCCGGTTGGCGCTCCGTTGCGTTCTGCCGGTTCCCGCAAACAGCGGACGCTTCTTGGCGACCTTTGGGTCGGCTTTGCGACAATTCTAGTCCAGTTTCCGACACAATAGATTTCGATAGGGACGCTCGGCGAGAGGAACACCAAGCGTGTAAAGATCGTAGCGAAAGCGATCCTTATCGAATCCGGATCGTGGCGCTGCCGGCCTGCGTTCACGTTAGTCGCACGTAAAAACACGCCAGGGCAAACACACTGTGCAATCGCTGTGCCGGCCGATGCGGGGTATTGCCCGGGCTTGCCCTGTCTGGCCCGTCCTTTGCCAGCCGGCGCCGGACGCGTGAATACCCTCTCTACACAGGACTTTTGTTCGGTGTGATGACGTGACGGCTCTGGCGCGCACCTCCGGTTGGCGAAGACGTCGTCTCGAAGCGATAGCGCTGGTGCAGGAGCAGCTTCATTGGAAATGGCATGCCGCTTGCTGCCTTGTGCTTAGAGCCCATCAAACCAGGAAGAAGGTGACTACCATGGCTGACGCCCCAAGCTCCAAACGATGGACAAAGGCGACGGTGGCCGTCCTCGCTGAAGATCGGGACGTCGTCCGGTTCGGAGATCCGTCCTCCGAAGCGGCTTTGCAACTGGGGTTCGATGCCGAGACGCCAGATGATGCTCGCGCATTTGCCACAAATCGGTTTGCATCAGCATGTCAGTGGCCCAGAGGCTTCTCAAAGTTTCGGCGGAGCCCACGTCGGCCGGAAACAGGCAAGTCCAGCCAATACGCTGAACCAGTTCAGCCACGCCGCTCTGCGGCGCGGAGAATCACTTTTGCGACGCATATGCTCATCCCGCTGCTGGTCATGTCCGGTTGCCAGCATTTTGACCCCGGGTATGAGGAGTGGGTGATCCATGCCGGCTCCGGCGCCCTAGTCGCGGCAAGACCAATCGCGGCGCTAGAAGGTGCCCTCATCCCTCATATCGATGGCTTTCGGGTGAGAAAGGTCTGGAGCCGGGCCGTTGCCATGAATCGGGAGCCGCGTCCCCCAATCGCTCACGTCGATGCGGTTCGGGTGAAGAACACCTGGAGCCGGGCCGTTCCCATACACCCGAATGGGGAAAGCATCGGGAGCGCCGTCGGCATCATGCCATGCACGAGACCCGCAGCTCGGTATTGCGCCAGCCCCTGCAAGAATCCAGTGCCACCTCCTTTCAAGGAGAAAATTGATGACCGGTAAAAAGAAGGTTCCCTTCGTCACGTTTCTTACGCGTGTCCGCGATGATTCAGTCCAGGGGCCAAATCCATACCGCTGGGAAAAAAGAACATCCGACGACTACTTTGCCGGCAAACGGGTCATCCTGTTCTCTCTGCCCGGTGCTTTCACACCGACCTGTTCGACCTACCAACTGCCGAATTTCGAAGATCTCTATGCGGAATTCAAGAAGGAGGGAATTGACGCGATCTACTGCCTCTCCGTCAACGATGCCTTTGTCATGAATGCATGGGGGAAGTCCTTGGGGTTGCAGAAAGTCGAGCTGATCCCCGACGGTTCAGGCGAGTTCACTCGCAAAATGGGCATGCTGGTTGCCAAGGACAATCTCGGCTTCGGTATGCGCTCCTGGCGCTACGCGGCTCTGGTCAATAATGGCGTGGTGGAGCAGTGGTTTGAGGAGGAAGGTTTCTCCGACAACTGCGGGACCGACCCCTATGGCGTCTCATCCCCGCAGAACGTCCTTCAAACATTGAAGGACGCTGCATGACCTGGTGCCGAAGATGTGCAGCTGCGTTTGGACGCCACTTGCACAAGGGCAAAGCTCTAAAGCGGCGCGTCCGGGATGGTCATTCAAAGGTGACGCGCATGCGAGGCGTCGACCTGTGAGAGATCGAAACCAGCCGCGGTCAGAGCTTCTTGGACAGGAATAAGTGACCATGAAATCGTCGTTGAGCCTACTTCAGAAACAGTCTCTTGGATTATCGCCTCAACTCATCCAGTCGATTCGCCTGCTTCAAATGAACATTCCCGAACTGAATCAGTTCGTGGCCCAGGAGCTCGAGAGAAATCCCCTTCTGGAGTATGCGAAGAGACGGGATCTGCCCAGGCAAGGGAAATCGAGCACCGCGCCTGGCGATCATCGTGCCTTCGAGGAGTTTGTCGCCTTACCAGAAACGTTGCACGACCATGTCGCTTCTCAGATTTCCTTCACCGCCTTCACGCCGCACGAGCGGCTGATTGCTAATGTGCTTGCGGGACATCTGGATGACACTGGTTGGCTTGGGGCAAGTGCTTCGGAGCTGGCCGGGAAGCTAAACATCCCGCCGGCCGAAGTGGAACGAGTTTTGGGTATCTTGCAGCACCTCGATCCGCCGGGGATTTTCGCACGATCTCTCGGCGAATGTCTTGAGATACAGCTGCGCCAGCGAGACCGGTTCGACCCGGCCATGGCGGCTTTGACTGCCAACCTTGACGTGCTTGCGCGACGCGATTTTCGGACTTTGAAGGTGCGTTGCGGCGTCGACGACGAAGATCTTTTCGACATGCTGCAGGAAATCCGTGCGCTCGACCCCAAGCCCGGAAACGCATTCCACTCGGGCGCGCCGGAATGCATCGTGCCGGATGTCTGGGCCACTCCCTCGCCCGGAGGTGGATGGCAGATCGAGCCTGATCCGAACACGCAGCCCAAGGTTTTGATCAAACACACTTATCTCAAGGAAGTTTCACGCCGAGTCGGCAAAAAATCGAAAGAGATGACATTTCTCAACGAATGCTTACAGAATGCGCTCTGGTTAATCAGCAGCCTCGATCAGCGCGCCAAGACGATCGTCAAAGTTTCGAACGAAATCGTGCGCCAGCAGCATGCCTTTCTGGAATATGGCGTCGCCCACCTACGGCCCCTCAATCTCAAGGCGGTCGCTGACGTGATCAACATGCACGAGTCGACTGTAAGCCGGGTAACGTCGAACAAGTACATGCACACCCCACGTGGAGTGTTCGAGCTCAAGTACTTTTTCACTGTCGCGATCGCTTCTTCCGAAGGCGGTGACGCGCACTCCGCCGAAGCTGTCCGCCATAGGATCAAAGCAATGGTCGCCGAAGAATCGTTTGAGAACGTGCTTTCGGACGATGAAATCGCTGACCGGCTCAAGGAAGACGGTATCGATCTCGCTCGCCGCACGGTCGCAAAATATCGCGAGGCGATGAATGTCCCCTCCTCCATACAACGGCGCCGGGAAAAACGCTTGTGGCACAACGGTAATCAAGGCCTCAGGGCCTCGTGACGAACGCGGCGTTTAAACCGGTGTGACGCGTTCTTCACATTCGCCTCTCTCGGGGCCGAAGCAATTTTCGAAATCACTGCATTCCCGACAATTGGGCGCAGTGCACAGCGAAAACCCTTCGGCCTCGCAGAGTTTGCGGTAAAAGTACTTCTTCCATTTCATATTTTGGGTGTTGCCGGCCGCCAGCGTCGGAAAGTGTGTGGCAAGAAGGCGGTTGAGCTCGGCCCGGTCGGGAAGCCCAAGGTCCTGCCACAGATGGCCATCATGCATGGCGCGCCGGGCGAGGATCTTAGCGAAGCGGGCGCTCGCCGGATGGCTCGCCCGGGCATGTGCCAGTAGCAGGCCGCGCAGAAGTTCTTCCTCTATACCCGGCTCAACATCGCTGACGTCTGCCGAGGCGAATGCTGCCATCGCGGTACCAGGGAAACTGCGGGGCAAGACCTCGCGCAGCTCGGCAAGCGAAAGGCCTGTTGACTCCGCCACTGTCGTGCCAGCCTCGACCTCCTTGAACGCACAGGAGAAGACGCAGGCAAGCACATGTTCGTCGAACTCCTTCTCCGGCTGGATCGTCGGCCATTGGCCGGTGCCGATATGCGCATCGTTTTGACCGGACATGTTCCGTTCTCCTGGTCTGTGCCTTCACGCAGCACTCTGCCGAGCGCAACGCGGGTCAGTCAGTCTTTCGGGCACACGTGTGCCCAGGCTCGTGCCCAATGGAGCGGTCGACGAAATCGACCGCCTTGATCATGCAATTGAGCTCGCCTTGAAACGCGTCCTGCAGCCTGTCGGCAGGCGAGAATTTCACCCAGGACACGACGCCGTGAAATTGGCTGACGGCGCGAGCAGGTCCTGAAGCGACGGGTTAGCCGTGAAGGCTCGCCCGTCGGCAGGCGAGATAGTGGGGAACCCCATCTGGGGCCGTCCAGGTGACGGCAGCGCCACTCATCGAAAGCACGCCAAGTTCCGTTCATGAACGTGCCATTTGAAATCGTTTATGCCGAGTGGAACGAAAAAGAAGCTGCGGCACGAAGTTGGACCCCTTATGAATTCAAACGCGCGCATAACCCAGCGCCTTGTTGATTGCGGGAATGATCTTGTCTCCCCAGAGTTCGATCTGGCGCAGCATTAGCTTTTGGTCGAAATCCCCCAACTGGGTCTGGATAGCGATCTGATCCGGATTCAGAATGTCGATCTCTTCCAGCAAGCGATCAATCACGCGATTCACACTGCCGATCGGCAGGTTGTTGCGCATTGCCCCGAAGGACAGATCCTGCTGGGTGGGCGTTTCCTGCAGCAGATAGCCGTCGTGGCTCTGCTGCCGGCGCTGATGCAGCGCCTCGGACAGGCGGCGCTGGAAACGGGCGTTGTCGAGATAGCTTTTGATCTCCTCCTCGTCATCGCTGGCGTAGCAGCAACGCAACAGCGATATCCTGGCGTCCGTCACATTCCTGTCCTCGGAAGCCGCCGCCTCCTTGATTGCTCCGCGCAACGTGCTCAAGCTCGCCAGGCCGTCGTGGAATGCGGTGACAAAGAAATTGTGACCCTCTCGGTAGGCCCGTTTCATGCGGGCCGGCCCGCCGGCCATCCAGATGGGCGGTGCCGGCCTTTGGACGGTGGATACTGAAATCGCTGTCGGGGGTATTTTCTCATAGTGGCCATCGTGCTCGAAGATGTTCTGGTTGAGACCCTTCAAAAGGATATCGAGGTGTTCCGAAAAGATGGCCGGCGCCTCATCGATACTGACGCCGAAGCGCTCGAACTCGAACTGTTGGTATCCAGAGCCGACGCCGAGTTCCAGGCGACCGTTCGCAAGGATATCGGCGAATCCGATCTCGGAGAGCAGACGCTGCGGTTTGTAGAGCGGCAGAACGCAGACGGCAGTGCCGAGGCGAATGGTGCTCGTCACTCCGGCGCAGTGGGCCACCATCATCAACGGCGACGGGATCAGGCTGTAGTTGTTGAAGTGGTGTTCTGCGAACCAGGCTGTGCCGAAGCCGGCCTGTTCCGAAACGATGGCCTGTTCGATCGAGTTTCGGATAACGATCTCGGGGGATTGATGATACCCACGTTGGGCGGCCAGGATGAAGGTGGCGAATTCCACTATGTTTCCTTGTTTGCTGATGGTGGCGAATTTGGAACTGCGCTCATCCGAGACACGCGATTGCCTCGGATCGGGCGCCTGGCAGGGGCATAGTGTTACGATAAGCAGTTTTGCGATCCGCGGTTGCAGGCACGCGCGAGAGCCCCCATACCGAGGGACGTTGCCCCGCCGACATCTTGGATCGGGGCCGCGCCGCGGGCGCGTCCCAAGCCAGGGTCTCCGCTTTCATGGACGGCGCCCGGTTGCGTAGCGATGGTCGACGTTCAAACACCCGCCTCCGCAAAGCATTCGTCGTAGAGTTCGCTGGCGTTTCCTGCGTCACCGAACGCGGTCCAGCCGCCGTCCACATAGAGGATCGAGCCGTTGATGTATGAGGCGTCGGAGGAAGCCAGGAAAAACGCTGCATCTGCAACGTCTTCCGGCCTTCCCATCCTGCCCAAAGGGATCCGTCGGCCGATCGTTGCCAAGTCGATATGGCCGGTTTTCGCCAACTCGCTAATGGCGGGAGTGCGGATATAGCCAGGAGCGACGGTGGCTGTGCGAATGCCGGCGGGCCCCAGTTCGGCCGCCATGCATCGGGTCAGCATGTCCATCGCCGCCTTCGAGGCACCGTAGGCGTGACGCGGCGCGAAGGGCAGAAAACTGTTGATCGATCCGAGGTTGAGGATCACGCCGCCAGGGCGCATTGCTTTGATCGCTTCACGCGCGCAAATGAAGGCGCCAGTGAGATTGACATGCAGGACACGTTCGATGTCTGCAGGCATTTGTTCGATCCCAGCCACAAAAGTGTCGACGACAGAAGCACCGTTGACGAGGATATCGACGCCCCCGAAGCGCTCCCTCAGTTCCTCAAACAGCGCCACCACCTCGGCCTCGACGGCCACATCTACCGATTTCGCGATGTTCTTTCCGCCAAGCAGTGCAGCCAGGAGCGTTGCCGCGGTGCGGTCTTTATCGGCGATCACGACGGTATCACCATTCGCGGCAAAACGGCGAGCAACGGCGGCGCCTATACCGTTCGCACCACCCGTGACGAGCACCACTCGCGCGTCGGCGCGTTGGGCCGGACAGGAGAGTTCGCTTAGGGGAACGCCTTCCACCTCAGGGCAGGCATCCCCAGGTTGGTTGAATGACATCCAGCCGCCGTCGACCGCCAGCACGGATCCCGTGACGTAGTGCGCCTGTGCGCTTGCCAGAAAACGCACAGCCCGGGCGATCTCGTCGGGCCGAGCCATGCGCCCCATTGGCACGCGACGGCGCATCGCCGAGAGGTCCATTTTGCCTGCTCGTTCCAGCTCTGCAGTCATAGGCGTGCGCACGCAGCCCGGCGCTACCGCCGTCACGCGGATGCCGCGAGAAGCCCATTCGCATGCAAGCGACTTTGTCAACGAGATCAGGCCTGCTTTCGAGGCTGCGTAGGCATGGCGTCTGGGATTGCTGGCCACGCCCGACATCGAAGCGACGTTGACGATGGCACCTCCCGGCCTCATGCGCCTCGCCGCCTCGCGCGCCATGAGGAACGGCCCAATCAGGTTTACTGCCAGGCGGCGTCGGAAGGCGTCGACATCGGTGTCGACAGTGGCAGCCACATTGGGTCCCACCGCGGCGTTGTTGATGAGGACGTCGATCTGCCCGAACTGTGCTTCGACCCGGCCATAGAGCGCGAGGATATCTCCCTCTCGCGAGACATCGCACTCGAGGCCAAGGTGCTGCTCGCCGAGATCGCGGGCCAGTTCAAACACGCCGCTCCCAGGAAGGTCCACCGCAACGATAGTGTCTTGATCTGCGGCAAGAACATCGACCAGGGCACGGCCGATTCCGCCCGCGGCGCCTGTTATGATGACGACCCGTCCTGCATGCTTCATGGGAACTTTCTCCAGGAGTCTCTGAATTCTCTGTCCTCGACGTGGTGCGGCGGAATGGTGCGCCCCCGTAGAGCACCCTGTGCTGGTGCCGGTCGCGTGCGTTCCCAGACAGGCGTCCTCCCCATTGGCTGCGATCCAACTCTCGGTTGGATAGCCGAATGTGTGTCCGACGCCTCAAGCACAGGTGCTTGCCTCGATGAGCGGCTCTGCCAAAGTCCAGCAAATCGATGTAGACCGGCCTCGGCGCGCTCGTGGCCTCAGACCAGAGCGCTGTCGCGGTCACGCTGTCGCGGGGCAGAAAGGCTACCCTGGCGGCCGCATCTTTACCGCGCAGGGTGTCGCTAAGCTTGCTGTGGCGTAGCAGAGTTGTCATAAATTATCGTCCCACCGATGTGTTTTCCCGTTCGGAGCTGGGAACGCATTATCGCGAGAAGCAACGCGATGCTTTCCGATCGCGTAGACCGGATCGTTCGGATACGGTGCTCCAATCGGCTGTCGCGGGCCGAACCGTTCGGTCTCAAGCACCGCAGCTGGGACCTGCTCCTCGAGCCAATCGTAGACGACGGTCCGATCGGCAATCCGCCACTCGCCTGCCCTCTTTTGAAACAGATCGCAGTAGCGCCCGCTTAGCAGCATCTGGCGCATTTCTCCGTCTTTGTCCGGTCCGCGTTGCAGCGCGGTGAAATAGCTCTCGACTGCGGCCTGAGCCGGTTTGATGAATTCGACAAGGACGTTCGTGATCTGATGGATGTTGCGCGGTCCGGTCTTGAACACACCGAGCGCAAACCGAATGAAGCCCTCGGCCGAGCCGCGATAGGCCCCGTGATTGTCATGTGCATCAGGCCAGTAGGCGCTACGCAGCGCTGCCTCATCGGCGCGGTCTATCCCGCGGCAGTACCGATACAGACAGTCGCGGATCGCCTCACGGTCGAGTAGTTCGGTAGTTTTTGCGTGGTCCATAGTCGCAAATTCCGGGGTTCTGAGTTGTTCCGGGAGCGGAGTCTTCCGTTTGCGCGTGGCCTCGGCTACTAGGCGCGCAGCAGGCGGATCGTCTATTTCCAGCGCTAGTTCGGGGCAGGATCGCACCCCATCTGCCGCAAGCAGTTGCTCCCCATCCGCAACATCAATGTCGCCAGGTAGGATGTAGCCCGCCTCATCCAGCTTGAAGACTGCCGGCGCTCGCGCCGAGCATTGCGCATGACCCTGGCACCTGGCTTTGTGAACGATAATGCGCACGGCTACTTCCCACGTATGTGCCCAGTTCCGCGCGGCCTTGGTCGAGCCCAATCCAGGACCAGATTTTCGATCCCGAACACATGGCCGCCATGGGTGATGGGTGCTGTTGCCTCCTTGATCCGAAAGGGCGGTATGCGCGCCATCCACTCCTCCAGCCCAACGACAATTTCCCGCCGGGCGAGATGAGAGCCAAGGCAGCGGTGGGGACCATAGCCAAAGGCGGCGTGAGGGTTGCCCTCTCGCGTCAGATCGACCGTGTTGGGGGCCTCAAATTCCGTGGGGTCACGATTTGCAATCATCGTGGCGCAGGAAACAAAGTCTCCCTTGCGGATCGGCGCGCCTTTGAAATCGATATCTTTCCGTGCCACACGGATCATCTGAACGCTCGGATAGGCGCGCAGCAACTCTTCGGCTGCGAGCACAATCCGGTCCGGTTCGTTCCGCAGCAATTCCTGATCTTCGAGGTTGCGCGCGAGATAGGCCAAGTCGAAGCCAATGGCTGCAGCGACGGTGTCGAGCCCCGCAACGAAGGTAAGCACGCCAATGCCACGGACCTCCTGGTCCGTCAGCCCGCGACCCTCGACCTGTGCATGCACGATGAAGCTCATGAAGTCGTCGACGGGCTCTTTGCGGCGCATGGCCGCCAGTTCGTCGATGAACGCCACAATAGTCCGAGCAGCCGCCGGCCGTCTCAGATCGTCGCCGTGGAGCAGATCTTTCGCCCAGCCGACAAATGTATCGAGACGGTGATCCGGCAGTCCGAGAAAGCGAAGGAAGATGTTGACCGCGAAGGGAAAGGCGAAATCCTTCATCACGTCGCAGCTCGTGCCCCGCGAGGCGATGCTGTCGATGAGCGTTATCGCTCGCTCGCGGATAGTTGGTTCAAATTCCGCTACACGCTGTGGCGAAAGCAGCGGATTGAGCAGTGAGCGAAAGACTCCATGGTACGGTGGATCGAGTTCGAGCGGGATCATCGGCCAGTCTTCGCCCAATGCAGATGCGAAGATGCTGCGATGACTGGAAAAGACTTCGGTCTCCTGCAGCACCCGGCGCTGATCTGCCGCGCGAGTGATGACCCAAGTACCCTGTCCGGCCCGCGTGTTCCAAGGCGAATAAAAGATCGGCGGCCCGGCATGCACGCAAGCGACTGCTGCGTGCGGATCGCCGTTGGGCGTCGGGGACATGCATGGCGAGGTAAAAAGACTGAAGTCGCCCACCATTTCCGGGGGGACATGATCTGGAACCGGGTTGGCTACCATTTGGTTCTCCTGCGTTCAGGCGTTTACGCGCTCGACTGAGATACCGCTGAGCTGCGTGACGCACTGCCGACATCGCCTCAGATGACATTGAGCAAATCGCGTGCCGAATAGGGGCACCGTTGGCGCCCGCTCATATATCGTAGTGGCGACCCGGTATGGGGCGACGCCTGGTAGGGCTTTCGACATTCTTGTCCGTTCCAGACATGACAACGTTGCGCATAGAAGCTAACGAGGAGCCTGGTGGAAGCTGCCTAAGGATCGAACGAGGTCCCTCCCAGACCGGGTGTGGCTCGGCGGTAGCGAAGCCGCTCGCGAGCGCGCTCTCCACCAGCGCTGTAGGGAGCGAGCGGCTTTGCGGTGGTAATCGACGGTTCGCAGGCAAGGTTGGATTTGCTGACAGCGATCAGTTCGCAGGAACGATCGCTGACCATGATGAGCCTGCGCGCTCGTGAGAAGAAGGCCTACATCCGCCGAGGCTATCGCGAGGCCGCAAACGGCTGAGCTCTGAAGATTGCGCCCCGACATTCTTCTGCGTCAGGATCACCTCGCCTGGCGGTGACGATCGCCTCGTCGGACAGCTGCTGCTCGCCGGAGAAATCCTCGACCGCACTCGTCGTACCGGCAACCAGGCCGTGGTCTGCTGCGTCGCCGCCCCGGGCCGAGAATCTAACTGCCCTGCTCCGATAGCACGAACAGGATGCGCTGGCGTTCTTTGATGATACGGTCTGCTTCGGGCGGCGTTCAGCTTTGCATCCATCTCGCACGCTACCCTTGCGGACTTGGCATTAGACGCCGACGGGGTTGCCGACCTTATGGATCATTCGAGCACGCCTTTGTGGAGCCATCCCTCTGGAAACTGGACGAGGGGACCGATCGATTTCACCTCGACCACTTGATGCCACCCGGCGCCGTACAGGGCCGGGATGTTGGACGTTCGATCGACGTACAGCTGACGCATTAGACCAGGGGCAGCTTCCGGTTCTGGGACATCGCAACGGAACCATTGAGGGCTAGCTCGCCACGGGTGTAGCGCTCTGGGGCTGGAGACTACGGTCGAGGCGATCCGCGACGGGTCGCAAAAGACAGCTGTGCTCTCGTTGGCCTCGGCAGGCGGAGAGGTGGTCAGCAGAATCCAGAGTAGCGGCGCGGACGCCGAGCGAAAACGGAAATCAATATGCATCGGTCCTACCTCAAGCGGCGGTTGAATTGGTAAAGCGCGGCAGGTTC
Source organism: Mesorhizobium opportunistum WSM2075 (assembly GCF_000176035.2). NCBI lineage: Bacteria > Pseudomonadati > Pseudomonadota > Alphaproteobacteria > Hyphomicrobiales > Phyllobacteriaceae > Mesorhizobium > Mesorhizobium opportunistum. The sequence goes on from NC_015675.1 coordinate 6,587,635, forward strand.
TCGGTCAGTAACCGCCAGTCGTCGCGCTCGGGCTCGCCTTCCCTGCGCGTCCCGAAAAACTGGATGATCATATTGCCGTCGGCGCCATAGGCTTCGAGTGACGTGACGTGGCCGTCCCTGGTCGGCTTGCGCACGGCCCAAACCTCGCGGATGTGCTGGGTCCTGAGATGCAGGTGGAAAGTGGCGTCGAGTACGTTGATGCAAGGCCCGATCTGCCTGACCAACTTGATCGGGCCGGAATGGATCTGGATGCAGCCAGGATTGCCGACAAAGCACATGATCGGCATCTCGTCCTCGGCGACACGATGGAACATGCCGCCAATTGCAGCATTGTCAAGCAGCCAGGCGTAGTCCTGGCCGACCATGCGGACCGCCCGGCGGCGCCTGAGGTTCAGCGTCTTGAGCATGCCGAAGAACTGGTGTACGTCGGTCAGCTGGCTCCAGTGCTCCCGCAGGTCGTCGATGGTAGCGGCTTGGTCCGGAATCTTTGCCTCGTTTTCGGCTGACCTCGTCTTAACCGATACAATCGGCTCCTGGTTCGAGGATTGGAGCTCGTCTGTCAGTCTTTGATAGGCACAGAGGTTTGAGGACGGCCTCAGATGCACCTTGTGCACTGCCTCGCCTGCGGCGTCGAAAAATTGCAGGCTGCGGCGGATCTCCCCGCCTTCGCGTGTCTCGACGGCAAAGCCATGCGCCCACACCTTCGGGAAGATGCGCAGATCAATGTCATTGCCGAGCACCATGGCGTGATGGTTGCCGGTGAGCACCTTGTCGTAGATGCCTATCTTCTCATGCACGGCACTATCATTGCTGGTCAGCGCCATTACCTCGCCGACCGCCTCGAGAGCGGTTAGAACAACATTGACGCGTGGCTCGATGCGCACAGTGCCAAAACCGCAATGTGCCGCGGAGAGCTCCGCTTCCGAGATGCCCAATTGGCCAGCGAGATCGCGGTCGCGGATTTTGGGGCTGTCTTCGCGTGCCCGCCGGATTCTCTCTGGCGAAGGTTTCTCGCGCTGGTGCATGTCTTACCTCTGCTTGCCCATACTGTCGGTCAGGAGCGTTAGTCCTCGCCAAAAGGGAGCCTCAAAACTCGTGCCAATTTGCCGAAAGCATCTCGGAAACTGGCTTACGTGCCAGCTCGGCGGGAACTCGGGCCCAGCCCCTGTGGCGGACGCGACAAATTCGACAATACGTGTCGATTGCCGGACGCCTTCGCAGCAATTCCGAACCGGAATCGCGGCAGTGTTAGCGATGTCGCACTGTTCCAGCGCCGCTTTTCCCATTGGCACGGACCATGCATGGTGATCCGCAAAATCGTCACGCACCAGGATAAGCGAGCCATGATTACGCTCACCGACAAGGCCGTTGCCGCGGTCAAGACCGCTCTTTCCGCCGCTACTGAGCCCGCAGAAGGCTTTCGCATCATGGTTCAGCCCGGCGGCTGCTCCGGCTTCAAATACTCAATCGGTTTGGAGAGCGTCCCGCGCGAGGGCGACGCGATCCTCGAGACAGATGGGATCAAGGTGTTCTTAGACGCCGGCTCCCAACCGCATGTCGCCGGCATGACCGTCGACTTCGTCACGGGGCTCGAATCCTCCGGCTTTGTCTTCGATAACCCTAACGCGCGAGCGAAGTGCTCATGCGGCAAGTCCTTCAGCTGATCGTCGAAGCAGGAGAGAGGGCCCGGGAGGTGAGCTCGTCGATCGCGACGGCGGCGCCGGTCTAAATCAATTTGTGGGTGCTGCACCGGCTCTGGATCGTCTCGGCTATCAACGGCGGCTGCAAGCGCGATGAGTCCTTGCGCTTAACGTCATTCCGCTCGATTGGAGACCACACCCATGACAGTTCTCTATCTCGACAACAACGCAACGACACGGGTCGATCCCGAGGTCGTTCAAGCGATGTTGCCCTTCCTTACGGATCAATTCGGCAACCCTTCGTCGGCGCACGGTCTTGGCACCCTTGCCGGCGCCGCGTTGAGAAACGCGCGGCGGCAGCTGCAGGCGCTGATCGGCGCGGCGTTTGATGACGAGATCACCTTCACCTCGGGTGGGACGGAAAGCGACAACGCGGCCATTCTTTCGGCGCTCGAGGTGATGCCTGACCGAACAGAAATCGTGACGTCCGCCGTTGAACATCCCGCAGTGCTGGCGCTCTGCGCACATCTTGAGCAGACGCGCCGGGTCAAGGTGCACAGGATCCCGGTGGATCACCATGGCCGGCTCGACATTGACGCTTACCGGGCAGCCCTCAGCTCAAACGTGGCAATCGTCTCGATCATGTGGGCCAACAACGAAACTGGTACGATCTTCCCCGTCGCAAAGCTCGCCGAATTGGCGAAGGAAGTCGGCGCCCTTTTCCACACCGATGCCGTGCAGGCGGTCGGCAAGCTCCCTATGGACCTGAAATCGACCGCTATCGACATGCTATCGCTCTCCAGCCATAAATTGCATGGACCGAAAGGCGTCGGCGCACTTTTCCTCAAGCGCGGTGTGCGCTTCCACTCGCTGATCAAAGGCGGTCACCAAGAGAGAGACCGGCGTGCGGGAACCGAAAACACGCCCGGCATAGTCGGGCTCGGCAGGGCAGCCGAACTCGCCCTGAAATTCATGGATGATGAGACCACACGGATAAAGTGGCTACGCGACCGGCTGGAGAACGGGATTCTTCAGCGTGTACCAAACACCTTCGTCAACGGCGATCCCGTCGAGCGCTTGCCGAACACCGCAAACATCGCCTTCGAACGTATCGAAGGTGATGGAATCCTGCATCTCCTCAACCGCGTGGGTATCGCCTGTTCCTCAGGCTCCGCCTGCACCTCTGGCTGTGCACAGCCGAGCCATGTGCTGAGGGCGATGAACATCCCACATGGGGCGGTCCGTTTCTCGTTCTCGCGTGACAACGACCAAGACGACGTGGACCGGGTGCTCGAGGTCTTGCCTGCCATGGTGGAGAAGCTGCGCGCGTCCCTCAGTTCTGCGCCGGAAGGGCGGAGTGCCGAAGACCTTCAATGCGGTCCCTGTCTCAGCGCCGGAAGCTCCGGCGACCATTCATGAGCAGTCAGGTCTTTCTCAAGGATACGACTCTGCGCGACGGCGAGCAGGCACCCGGCGTTGCCTTCACCGTGGCGGAAAAACTTGAGATCGCTGAGTCGCTTGCAGCAGCCGGCGTCCCTGAGATCGAGATCGGCACGCCGGCAATGGGCGCCGACGAGGTCGCGCGCAGCCTCTCGGTGCGGCTCACGGCCTGGTGCCGGATGACCTCACCGGATCTCGAAGCAGCGATCGAGAGCGGGGTCCGGGCCGTCAATCTGTCGTTTTCTGCATCGAACATCCAACTTGCCACCAAGCTCGGCCTCGATCGGGCGGGAGCGCTCCAGCTTATCGAACATATGGTCGGGCGCGCAGCCGCCAGCGGCTCCTCCGTCGCCGTTGGCTGCGAGGATGCTTCACGGGCCGACCGGGATCATCTCGGGCGCGTTATCATGACGGCGGCGCGCGCCGGCGCAAGGCGCGTGAGGCTGGCTGACACAGCCGGCGTTCTCGACCCCTTTTCGACCTTCGAGCTTGTCGCCCAGCTGGCGGCGATCCGCGCCGGCGCGCGCCATGCCTCGGTCACCCTCCTTGGACTCAGCGAGCGCGGGGGCAATGCCGCGCTGGAAGAGGTGGCCGCCGCGTTGGCTGTCCTCCAGCACGCACATGCTGGCATCGACCTGACCGCATTGCCCGCCCTGGCAGCCAAGGTGGCGCAGGCGTCACGCCGACCGACAGCCGCCACCAAGCCGATCGTCGGGGCTGTGCCCTCCAAAGCCCTCCGGAGATCAAGGGGCATGATCCGGCCGCGTCTGGCCGATCTCCTCATAGATGCCAGCAACAAGACCTCGGTCCCACCCAGGTCGGAGCCCGGCAGATCGAGAGCCAATGCGGCAATAATCGAGCCCATCTCGCACTGCTCGGCGCTGCGCATGGCGCCTGTTCGCCACGCCCGGGCACCGGGGCGCCCAGCCTTGCGGCCTCGCTGGCTCAGCCCACCTCGTCATCAAACTGCGGATTTTCGCGGCTGTAGATCAGAGTTTTTCGTATTTGACCCAACAGTTTTCCGACAAGGGAGAATGTAATGACCTGTTCCGCTGACGGCCGTCCCATCGATGTCACCGATATCGTTACGCGACTGAAAGGAGTGTCGGCCGCGGAGGAGTTCTTCTCTGTCCTTGGCGTCGCCTATGATCCGAAGGTGCTCAACGTTTCACGGCTTCATATCATGAAGCGTGTGGGACAATACCTTGCTGAGGAAGATTTCTCCGGTCTGCCCGACCAGGTGATCGCCGCGCGCGTGCGCGCCCTGCTGGAACGGGCTTACGGGGACTTCGCGGTTTCCTCGCCGCTCACGCACCGGGTCTTCAAGGTGCTCAAAGATCACGATCCGGATAAAGCTTGCACGACACGCCGCGCTTTCGTTCCTTTCGATTCCGTCCTGAAGCCGTTCGGCAGGGAATGATCGCGACATAGACGCGACGCGACAATGTCAAGAAGTCGACAAATTCGGGATCGCAACGGCACCATCCGTAATGAGCAGCCCGAACTTAGGGGAACAGGGCCGCAAAGCACTTGGCACGAATGATGCAGCCAAGAACTCGCACCGCCAGCCCGCATCCGGATAACAGCGTAGAGAAACGCCAATGCACATCGTCGTCAGCATTAAGCAGGTGCCGGACTCGGCACAGATACGGGTCCATCCGGTGACGAACACCATCATGCGCCAGGGTGTGCCGACCATCATTAACCCCTATGACCTATTCGCCCTCGAAGAAGCTCTCAGGCTACGCGACGCTTATGGCGGCGAGGTCACCGTGCTCACCATGGGTCCGCCCATGGCAGAGGACTCCCTGCGCAAAGCGCTTGGCTACGGCGCCGATCGCGCGGTGCTTTTGACCGACCGCTATTTTGCCGGTTCCGACACACTGGCGACATCACTTGCTCTCTCCCAGGCAATCGCGAAGATCGGCGAAACCTTCGGCACGCCGGACGTGGTCTTCACGGGCAAGCAGACGATCGACGGCGACACCGCGCAAGTCGGGCCCGGCATCGCCAAGCGTCTCGATCTCAGCCAACTCACCTATGTCGCGAGAATCGCTACCATCGATCTTGCTGCGCGCGAGATCACGGTGGAGCGTCGTTGCGAGGGTGGGACGCAGACGCTGAAGAGCAAGCTGCCTTGCCTCATCACAATGCTGGAAGGCACCAACGAGATGCGTCGGGGCTCGATCGAAGACGCATTGAGCGCTGCGCGGAGGCAGGTGGTGAAATGGAGTGCGGCCGAGGCGGGCATTGAGGACCTCACCAAGTGCGGCTTGCGTGGCTCGCCGACGGTCGTCAGACGCGTTTTCGCCCCTACCGCGCGGTCGGAAAAGGCAGCGCAAATTGACACGGCCGAGAAGACGCTGCGCGATCTCGCCGACGAACTGATTGTTGCAATTTTCACCCGCCAGCCGGCACTGGAACCGGAACTCGCCTTCGACGGCGCCTGACGGCAAGGAGCAGACCATATGTCGAGCGCGAACCCAGACACTCCCCGCCCGCCCGCCGGCCGTGCCGGGATGACGAAGGAGCTGCCCGAGCGTTTCAGGGCCTATCGGCACGTTTGGGTTTTCATCGAGCTTGAACGCGGCCAGGTCCACTCCGTGTCCTTCGAATTGCTTGGTGAGGGCCGCAAGCTGGCAGACAAACTTGGCGTCCAGCTCGGGGGCGTTGTGCTCGGACCGCCGGAAGAAGCCACCCAGAACGCGGTCGCCGAAGCCTTCGCCTATGGCGCCGACCTTGTCTACTTCATCGAGTCGCCGCTGCTCGCCGACTATCGGAATGAGCCTTTCACCAAGGCGATGACCGATTTGGTTGATACTTACAAACCCGAGATTCTGCTTCTTGGAGCGACCACGCTCGGCAGGGATCTCGCCGGGTCCGTCGCGACGACCTTGCTAACAGGGCTCACGGCCGACTGCACCGAACTCGATGTGGATGCCGACGGTTCGCTGGCCGCGACCCGTCCGACTTTCGGGGGCTCGTTGCTATGCACGATATACACGCTGAACTACAGGCCGCAGATGGCGACGGTGCGACCGAGGGTCATGCCCATGCCGCAGCGGGCGGACAGAGCGATCGGGCGCGTCATCGCGCACAAGCTGTCACTGGCCGAGGATGAAATCGTCACCAAAATCCTCGGCTTCCTGCCGGATAGCCAGTCAGGCACAGCCAATCTCGCCTATGCCGATGTGGTGATTGCGGGAGGGCTCGGCCTCGGCGGGGCGGAGAACCTGCAGCTTGTGAAGAGTCTCGCGCGAGCGATTGGCGCCGAATTTGGCTGTTCGCGGCCGCTGGTCCAAAAGGGCTGGATGCCGGCGGATCGGCAGATCGGCCAGACTGGCAAGACAATCCGGCCGAAGCTTTACATAGCGGCTGGTATTTCTGGCGCGATCCAGCACCGCGTTGGGGTTGAGGCAGCCGATCTCATCGTGGCCATCAACACCGACCCGAACGCTCCGATTTTCGATTTCGCTCACCTCGGGATCGTCACCGATGCGGTCCGCTTCCTCCCCGCGCTCACCGAGGCCTTCACCCGGCGGCTGTCACCGCACAGCCGCGACAAGCTTGCGAGCTAAGGGAGATGGAGATGATCAACGAAGAATTCGACGCCATTGTTATCGGAGCCGGCATGTCCGGGAACGCAGCTGCTTACACCATGGCAAGCGACGGCTTGAAGGTGCTCCAGTTGGAGCGAGGTGAATATCCGGGCTCCAAGAATGTTCAGGGCGCCATCATGTACGCGAACATGCTGGAGAAGATCATCCCGGATTTCCGCGATGATGCACCTCTGGAGCGGCATCTGGTCGAACAGCGGCTATGGGTCATGGACGAGACCTCCCACACCGGGATTCACTATCGGTCTGAGGACTTCAACGAGGTGAGCCCCAATCGCTATACCATCATCCGTGCCCAGTTCGACAAGTGGTTTTCGCGCAGGGTGCGCCAGGCGGGCGCGACGCTTCTGTGCGAGACGACCGTGACGGAACTCGTGCGTGACGACAAGGGCAAGGTGATCGGGGTCCGGACAGATCGGGCTGGCGGAGCGATCTACGCGGATGTCGTTGTTCTTGCAGAAGGTGTCTGCGGGCTGCTTGGCACGCGAGGCGGCCTGCGCAAGATGCTGACGCCGGAAGCCGTGGCGCTGGCCGTCAAGGAAATGCATTTCTTGCCCGAAGAGGTCATTGAGCAGCGGTTCGGCGTCAAAGGGAGTGAAGGCTGCGTGATCGAGGCAGTCGGCACGATATCCCACGACATGGCCGGGCTCGGGTTCCTCTACACCAACAAGGAATCGATCTCACTGGGCATCGGCTGCCTCGTCTCGGATTTCACCGCGAAGATGGAGAGCCCTTACGCCCTCCTGGACGCGCTAAAAAACCATCCTTCGATCCGGCCGCTGATCGCCGGCTCGGAGGTGAAGGAATACGCGGCGCATCTCATTCCTGAAGGTGGCTACAAGGCAATTCCGCAGCTCTTTGGCGACGGTTGGGTCGTTGTTGGCGATGCTGCGCAATTGAACAACGCCATTCACCGCGAGGGTTCGAACCTCGCCATGACCTCCGGTCGCATTGCGGCTGAAGCTATCATCCAAGTCAAGAGACGCAACGATCCCATGACCAAACGGAACCTCGCCCTTTACAAGACGATGCTGGACGAATCCTTCGTGGTGAAGGACCTGCGGAAATACAAAGACATGCCAGCCTTACTCCATAATAACGCCGGCAATTTCTTCACGACCTACCCGCGGCTAATGTCGCAAGCCGCGCAGAACTTCATGCGGGTCGACGGCACGCCAAAGATCGAGAAGGAAAGGGCTACTACCGCAGCCTTCATCAAGGCGCGATCGCGGTTGGGTCTGGTCAGGGACGCTATCCGCCTGGCATTGGCGTGGCGGTGAGGCACTGACCACATGGCAAACCCAGTGACGAACTTGCGTGTAGAGGACAAGCTTTACCAGAACCGCTATCTGGTGGACTCCGGCCGTCCGCATATAAAGGTGCGACCGCACGAGCAACCAAGCGCGAATCTGGTCGCGCTGACCCTCGTCTGTCCAGCGAAATGCTATGAGTCGAACGACAAAGGTCAGGTTGAAATCACCGCTGATGGCTGCATGGAGTGCGGCACCTGCCGCGTCTTGTGCGAGGCCAGCGGCGAGATCGAATGGAACTATCCGCGCGGTGGCTTCGGTGTCCTCTTCAAGTTCGGATGATCCGCGTTTGCATAGGGCACGTGTGTACTCCTGAAGTTACCACAAGCGCCAACCGCTTCTGGCACCATCCTCGCAAAGGGGGGCGGGTGAACAGTGTACTTCCAGAATTGAATGAATGCTACTTGGGGGGAGCATTGGACCACAACTCCTGAGGTGTTTCCAGGGCTCACATACCGCCGGACCGGGTTAACGAACGCGGCAGGTCGGATACGCTTTGCGCCGACATGACATCGAGGTGAAGAAATTCCAGCGTTCTCACGATGTCGAGAACAAGACCATACCCCTGCGCCAGGTGCGCGGGAACTGTCCGTGCCAGGGCCAAGCTGCTCGGTCTCTGACGATGATCACGCTCTTGATCGCGATCATGAGGAGCCCATGCGGGCGTCTGGACGAGAGTAAAGGGGAGGCACGCACTCTCCTAGCTGGAACCATGCCGACACAGTATGCGGCGACACCTTCACCGCCGATGAGTTCACAGTCGCCGAGATCGACATCTTCGTCGGAGACCGGTCGAGAACGTTGTGCCGAGGCGCTCACGGGTGAAGGGATCGACACGGGATTTCTGTCTCTCAATGATGTCCGGCCGTAGTCGCCTTCCTCACCTTATGCGGCTGCCGCTGTCCGAGGTCCGACAAATTTATGTCGGAGCAGCCTCATGATATCCGACGCGAAAGCCAATTGCCGATCATAGTGCCGCCTTTTTAGTTGGCATTGCGCTTGCGCTTTGAACCGCGACGTTAACCCGCAACGGAGCCGTTCAATGTCCGCACCGGCAATTTCGGTTGAGAGCCTGACCGAGACGAAGCTCTCCGACCAGTTGCTGGCGAGCGCGAATTCGGGTGGCTGCGTATCTACCTCCTGCGGGTCGTCGACAAGACCGGACGATCTGGATCCGGCTGTCTGGGACAAGATCAAGGATCATCCGTGCTTTTCTGAAGAGGCGCATCACTATTTCGCGCGCATGCACGTCGCTGTCGCGCCTGCGTGCAATGTCCAATGCAACTATTGCAATCGCAAATATGACTGCTCCAACGAAAGCCGGCCTGGGGTTGTCTCGGAAAAGCTGACGCCCGACCAGGCGGTACGCAAGGTTATCGCGGTCGCCAACGAAGTGCCGCAGCTTTCCGTGCTGGGCATCGCCGGACCGGGCGATGCCTGCTACGACTGGGAGAAGACAAAGGCGACGTTCGAACGCGTCGTCAGGGAAATCCCCGACATCAAGCTTTGCATCTCTACCAATGGGCTCGCGCTGCCGGACCATGTCGCCGAGCTTGCCGACATGAATGTCGATCACGTGACGATCACCATCAACATGGTCGATCCGGAAATCGGAGCAAAGATCTATCCCTGGATCTTTTACGACCACCGCCGCTATGTCGGCATCGAAGCCGCCAGGATCCTGCACGAGCGACAGATGCTGAGCTTGGAGATGCTGAGCGCGCGCGGCATCCTCACCAAAATTAATTCGGTGATGATCCCCGGGGTGAACGACCAGCACCTGGTTGAGGTGAACAAGCAGGTCAAGCAGCGCGGCGCGATCCTGCACAACGTCATGCCCCTGATTTCAGACCCGGCTCACGGCACGTACTACGGACTGACCGGGCAGCGCGGCCCAAATGCACTGGAGATGAGGGCTCTTCAGGATCGTCTTCAAGGCGGCGCCAAGCTGATGCGCCACTGCCGGCAGTGCCGGGCAGATGCCGTCGGCCTGCTCGGCGAGGATCGTGGCCAGGAATTCACGATCGACCAGATTCCTGGCGAGCTCACCTATGATGCCGGCAAGCGCGAAGCCTATCGGGAGCTGGTCGCGGACGAGCGCCGTGATCACCTGGCGGCCAGGAGCGAAGCGATTGGAATGGTCAAGGCAGCCGGCTCCGGCAAGTCCCTGGTCGTCGCGGTGGCGACTAGGGGCGGTGGCCGCGTCAACGAACACTTCGGCCATGCCAAGGAGTTCCAGGTGTATGAAGCCTCGCCGATAGGTATCAACTTTGTCGGGCACCGCAAGGTTGAGCAGTATTGCCTCGGCGGTTGGGGCGAGAACGACACTCTCGAGTGCGTCATCGCCGCGCTGGAAGGCGTAGACATCGTGCTTTGCGCCAAGATTGGAAACTGCCCCAAGGATAAGTTGGCGGACGCCGGTATCCGAGCAACCGACGCTTATGGCCATGACTATATCGAAACGGCAATCGGCGCGATTTACGCCGGCGAGTCCGGCGTCCCGGCCCTCGCGGCGAACGCCTGAGCCGTCTCATTCCACTCGAACAGGAGTCAAAATGGCTTTCAAGATCATCGCATCCCAATGCACGCAATGCGGCGCCTGCGAATTCGAATGCCCGTCTGGTGCGATCAAGTTCAAAGGCGAGAGCTACGTGGTCGAGCCGCAGAAGTGCACAGAATGCCAGGGAGAATTCGACACGCAACAATGTGCCTCGGTATGCCCGGTGCCGAAGACCTGCGTTCCTGCCTGACCCGGCATAGGGCTGCTTCCGAGAAAGCCTGCGCGCCTCATCAATAACTCTGGCCTCAAACAAACAAGGAACCGCCATGCGCCTCGCACGCGAACAGGAGGTCGAAATCCGCAGGCCTCCCCAATTCAGGCCGGGGGAGCGGGTCCGTGCCACTCGTCACGTCAAGAACGACGGCACCTATCCTGGCAGGGAGATCGGCGAAAATCTCGTGCGCAAGGGTGAAGAGGGTTATGTGCGCGACATCGGCACCTTTCTACAGCAGTTCTTCATCTATGCCGTCGAATGGATCGACCGTGGCACGGTCGTTGGCATGCGAGCGCGCGAATTGATGAGCCTCGACAGGGCCGACCTTGCCCGTAGGGCCGAAGAAAACGCGAAGCAAGGGACGGCCTGATGAAAGTTATGATCCGCAGGACCGATTCCGGGTTGTCGGCGTACATCCCCAAAAAGGATCTCGAAGAGCCGATTATCGAGCTCGAGAAGCAAGACCTCTGGGGCGGCGTCGTAACGCTCAGGAACGGGTGGCGGCTCCTTCTACCCGATCTTCCGCCGCATACGCGCCTGCCGATCACTGTCGAGGCAAGGAAGCTTCCCGACGAGGGCTGACGCTGACCCTCAATGAAAGGCGTCAAGAGGAAAAAGAGCATGAACACGATCCCGACCTCGGGCCACCTCTTCGTCGTCCGCGACAGTTTTGCCCGAAAGCTGCTTGAACTGGCCAGACGAGCGCTCGTCTACGATCAGATGATCCCGTATCTCGGTCCGGGTCTGCTGCGGCTAAGCTCAGCGGAGCCGCCTGTACCGTGCACCCCAGAGGCCGTCGCCGCCGCACTCAACACCCGGGCCACAGCTCCCTCGAAGATCCGCACCAACATGTGGTCGGTCGCGCAATTCATCGAGCAGCGCCGGCATCGCCGCACACTTCAAGCCTGGATGGCAGATATATTCGCGGGGCCGACGGCGCCGACGCCCCTCCACAACTGGCTCGCAAAGCTCCCGCTCTCCCTCATCGTCGACAGCTGGTACGAAGGCGCCATGAGGGCGGCGCTGGCTGAGGCCGGCCGAACCGACGTCGCCGAGATCCAAGGCGTCACCCGGGCGAACGAAACTCGCGACATTTGGACCAGAACCTACGACTTGTTCGGGACGGAGCTCGAGCCCGGAGCAGCGACAAAGACGGTTCTCTATGCGCCTCATGGCAGTATCAGGCCGGCCGCAAATTTCCTCATAGCCGATTCCGACTATGTCGAAGCCCTGACCGAGATCGACATCCAGACCCCTATCCCTGACGTGGTCAAGGAACGGCGCACCGACCGGGGGTTTTTTTTCGTCGGCTGCCGCTTCAATGATCAGATGCTGCGCACTTACGCCAGGCAGATCATGAAGCGCTCAGAAGGCCCACGTTACGCGATCATGGACGGACAAACGCTGACCAGAAACGAAGCGCGTTTCCTTGGGGCAAGCGGGATCACGGTGATTGACATGCCAGACAGCGATGCCGTGGCGCAACTCGCCGGGTCAACGACTTGAGCCAACGCCTGGATCAACTTGAGGACTTCGTTGGTGTGAGTCGACGGCTTGCTTTTGAAGGCGCTAAGTTCAGTTAGGGACACACTGTGAGCAGTGATGCTGTTGGCACGACCTCTCTCAAATCGTCCGCGCATGTGAAAGCTGCCGGGTGGGGCCGGGGCTTGAGCACGCTGCTGCGCATCACGCGCATGAATCTGAGGCATCCGGGCCAAGCCGCGCTTGCGATCGGGTCGACAATCGCAGCCGTAATCCTGCAGGTGCTCATTCCTCAGCTTCTCGGCGACGCTATCGACCAGACCAAGGTAGTCCTCGGGGGCGGTGCCACGGGGGCGGCTGCAGAACAAGCGCTCTGGGTTCCGGCTCTCCTGCTGCTCGCCGCGAGTACGCTACGCGGCCTTTTCACGATGGCGCAAAACTATTTTGCCGAGGCCGTCGGACATCACGTCGCGTACGAACTGCGGCTGGCTTTTTACGACAAGGTCCAGCGCCTCAGCTTTTCCTTTCACGACCGGGTGCATTCAGGCGACCTGATCACCCTCGGCATCCTCGATCTCGATGGTGTGCGGATGTATTTTTCCACCGCCCTGGTTCGCTTGCTTCTGCTCACCATGCTGATCGGGATCGGCGGCTACAGGATGATCTCAACCGACACGCTGCTCGGTCTCATGGCGCTGAGCTTCGTGCCTTTCGTAGCCTGGCGATCGTCGATCACGCAGGTCAAGCTACGCGCCATCTGGCTCAACCTGCAGGAGCGGCTCTCCGTCCTCGGCCGTGTGATGGAGGAAAATCTCGCGGGTATCCGCGTTGTCCGGGCCTTTTCGGCACAGGCCTACGAGATGGCAAAGTTCGACCGCGCGTCGAAAACCGCGCTCGAAGTCGCTCACCAGCAGGTTGACGTGTACGTGCCAAATACGTCGGCAATGACCCTGGCCTTCTTTCTCGCCATGGGGTTGGTCCTCTGGCTCGGTTGCAACAAGGTCATTGTCGGGCAGATCAGCGTTGGGACGCTCACCATGTTCCTGGCCTTCATGACGATCCTGCAAATGCCCGTCCGGCAGATTGGCCTGATGGTCAACGGCTTCGCCCGCGCTTATACTTGCGGTTCGCGCCTCTTCGGTCTGCTCGATCAGGACAATACGATCAGGGATGTCCCCACCGCCCGACCACTTGAGATCGGTGAAGGCACTCTGCGCTTCGACAATGTCTCGTTTGCATATCCCGGCACCGGAAACCGGGCCGTTCTGGAGAATGTCACTTTTTGTGCCCGTCGGGGCGAGACGATCGCGATCGTGGGTCCGCCGGGTTCGGGCAAATCGACAATCGCTCACCTGATCCCCCGCTTTTACGACGTCACTGGGGGCGCCATCATGCTTGACGGGCAGGACATCCGTGGGGTCACCCTCGCCACGCTTCGCAAGGCGGTCGCTGTCGTACAGCAGGATGCATTCCTGTTCACTACCACGATCGAGAACAACATCGCTTATGGCGACCCTTGGGCAAAGGAACAGCGGATCGAGCGCGCTAGCGAATCCGCCCAGTTGCACAACTACATCCTGGACCTCCCCGCAGGTTACAAGACGGTCGTCGGCGAACGCGGCACTTCTCTGTCTGGGGGCCAGCGGCAGCGCCTCACCATAGCTCGCACCATGATGTTACGTCCATCAGTCGTCATTTTCGACGACTCAACGGCCGCGATCGACGCCGCCACCGAACAGCGCATTCGCCTGGCGATACGGCGTTTCGCCAAGGATAGGGTGACGATCATCATCGCCCACCGGCTAAGTTCGCTCAAGCACGCCGACCGGATCCTGTTTGTCGACAACGGCAAGATCGTGGAACGTGGTACCCATCAAGAGCTTTTGGCCAAGCAAGGACGCTACAAGGCCCTTCATGATCTGCAGTTGCGCCCGGGAGATGACATTGTGACGAAGTATAGAGGCGCGCCCTGATGGCCCAGGAGCACGCCAGCGAAATCGAAATCGAACCCAATGACGGCGGCAGACGTCCCCCGCGCGCGGTCGTTGGTTCCCATCGCGCCGAGGAGGAGATATTCGGCCGGGCCTTTGACCAAAAGATCATTCGGCGCATCTGGGCCTTCGTTCGTCCCTACCGGGCCACGGCAGCCATCTCCGTCGCCGCATTGCTGATTTTCACTGGCACGCAGCTTCTCATCCCGCTGATCATCCGCTACGCGATCAACGAGGCCATAACCCCGGCAGGCGTTGATCGCTACGCCCTGCTTGAGGCCGCCGGCGCGTTTGCGCTCGCCATTCTGGTTAATTTCGGCGCCGCTTACGCACAGGAAGCCGTGATCGGGAAAATGGCCGGAAACGTCCTCTTCGACATCCGCCGCGCCATGTTTGCGCATCTGCAGATGGTATCGCTCTCCTTCATGGACAAGACCGAGATCGGACGCCTGATGTCCCGCCTCCAAGGCGACGTCAACTCTATCCAGGAATTCCTCGAAAGCTCAATCTACTCTGTAGGCGACATAACGCTTCTCTTCGGCATCATTGTCGTTATGCTGTGCGTCAACTTCAGGCTCGGCCTTCTGACGCTCTCTGTCTTGCCGGTCCTGTTGATTATCCGCATCGTCTGGCTGCCGCGTGCTCGCGACGCCTTCACTGCTGCACAAGACACCAATTCAGTTGTTAACGGCGCGTTGGCCGAAGCCATTCACGGCGTGCGCACCGTTCAGTCCATGGACCGCCAGCAGGTAAACTTCGCATTGTATGACGACAAGGCACATGCTGACCTCACAACCCACCTGATCGCTGCCAGGTATACACAGATAATGGTGCCGATCGTGGATGGCCTCACGGGCCTCGCCATGGCTGTCGTAATTGTGGTCGGCGGCTCCATGAATGGTCGCATCGAAGTAGGAACGTTGGTTGCCTACATATTCTATATCCAACGCTTCTTTGACCCAATTCGCTCACTTACCCTGCAATATTCGGTCATGCAGAGAGCGATGGCCTCCGGCAAGCGCCTGACCGATGTGCTCGACGTCAAGGTCGAAATCCAGGACAAACGGGATGCGAGTGTCCTTTTGCCGGAAATGGCCTGCTCAGTCGAGTTCAGGGACGTCACGTTCGGCTACGACCCCAAAGATCCGGTGCTGAAGAATGTCTCCTTCGAGGTCAATCCCGGCGAGACGGTCGCCTTGGTCGGGCCGACTGGCTCTGGTAAATCCAGCGCGATGGCCCTCGTCCACCGCTTCTATGATGTTCAGCAAGGTCAAGTGCTGGTCGGCGGACATGATGTGCGCGATCTCACACAGGAATCGCTCGGCAACCAGATCGCTATGGTGCTGCAGGAGCCGTTTCTGTTCACCGGAACGGTTTTCGAGAACATCCGCTACGGCAACACGGAAGTCTCGCGCGAGAAGGTGATTGAGGCCGCCAAGGTGGTCGGAGCCCACGACTTCATCATGAACCTTCCCGACACGTACCAGACTCAACTCGGCGAACGCGGCGGCAATCTTTCTCTCGGCCAGCGTCAGCTTGTCAGTTTCGCCCGCGCTCTCGTCGCCGACGCCAAGATCCTTGTTCTTGACGAGGCCACCGCCAGCATCGACAGCTACACGGAAATGCTGATCCAGAAGGCACTCGGAAAGCTCCTTGAAGGCCGTACCGCGCTTGTCATCGCTCACCGTCTCGCAACAATCCGGGGTGCCGATCGCATCATCGTGCTTCAGAACGGCCAGGTTATTGAGACCGGCAACCATGACAAGCTGATGGCTTTGGGCGGGCTCTATTCCAAACTATACAATCTGAACTACTCGTCATTCGACGACATTCCCGATGAGGAGGCCGATCCGACTGGACAAGCCGCCTCGCGTACCTGATGCATGCATCGCCGGCAGTATCCGCTTTAGGCGCGTCGGCGAACGCCGCGGATGAAGCGGGCAGAGAAAACCGCTCGCACTCAAGGAAGCCAACTGCGTGACGGCCGTATGATGAGCGGGATAACCCTGTCCGTTGCCAATCAGACGAACGCTGCCTGGCCTCCAGCAAGCCCTGGACAAGAGGCCGTGCGAACGAGACCGATCAGAAAACGGCGGCAACCATTGGCTCCAAGCGTTGAAGAAACGCTGATAGACCTGACGCAGGTGCCATAAGCCCCGACGGGTGGGCAATTGTCCAGCGGATGATGTTTGATCTGCGGTCACTTCAGGTTTTTCCCCGGTAGCATACTGTCCCGCAACAGGCGTGTAGCTCTGGTCTAGGCAAACCGGCTGCCGCGCGCCGAGCGTGTGGCGCGTGGCATCGACGGTCCACGCCACCTCTTCCTGTTCCACACCAAGGCTCGCAAAAATCGTATCAACTCACCCATCGACCCGACATTCGTTTCCAACAGTTAGCCTAAGCCCCAGAAAAGAAAGTGCCTAAACCAAGAGGTTTGTCGCGGACCCGACAATCCCCACACTCCGTGTCGGACGGCGATCATAAACGCTATCGTACTCGGATACCGGAAAAGTGGGGCAGCGAGTGGGACGCGATTGAGCACGAGACCGCTGGAGGCCATTCGGATAGTCGGTTCGGATGCCATTGATCCCGCGGATCCGGCGCCCAGCCGTCTGGTGCAATGCACCTCCCCGCTGTTTGTGGGACGCATCAATCGACGAACCCGCGACCAGTCTACGTTCGCGCCAGCCGCGTTCCAGTAGCCGCGTCGCTCAACCATCATTGCCGAAGCTGGCCGTCTTCGACGTGTTCATCGCCAGTTTCTAAGTTCTGCCTGCTGGACACTCGACACAGCCGTCAGGCCAATATCGAGGCCAGCCCGCCTTTTCCAAGTTCGGCGACGACAGGCTACGTCTCACCCGGACGAGGCCGGCAAGTCTGCAGGCGTCAGTGTGAGAACTCATTCTTCGGGCATAGTTCGAGCACTCCTTCGCAAGAGATCGCGACACCAGCAGACGCACGTGTTGTGCAGCATTGGCGAATGCGGTCCGACTACCGGCCTTTCGTTAAGGGCGGGGCGTTCCCGACCATGGCAGGAGCACCAATTGCGCAATCCCCTCGCCTTTTTCCTCTCGAGTGCCACAGATGCGATCGCTCCGTCTCGCCGGCGTCTCCATCTAAATGCTGGGCGCGAGCTGACGATCTCGCGCAAGCAGGCCCTCGCTTTTCCGGCCGATCCCGACGCCTACCTCAACGGAAAGCCGCTATGTGCTCGATGATACCTCAGCGCTACGAATACGAGACCTTCGGGGCACAGCATCATCCCTCGCGGAACGTGGCCACGGCGCTCAGGCCTACGCCAGCAAGGGCCAACTCAGATAGCAACCCAGAGACGAAAACCACGTGAACCTGCACACGCTACAGCCGGCGACGACTGCGCAATCGACAAATGACCTGCACGCCCGGCATTTTGCTGTTGTCGGCGCTCTCCTTGGCACGAGGATTGCTCTGACCGTCACCGAACTAGCCAGGAATTCGAAACCGTTAACAGGAGCAAAGATGGATACCGCACAATTGGACCGGGAGATCCACAAGATCGCCAACCAATGCGTGAGCGAGGCCAGGGCAGTCGTCACGAAACGAGGTTTCCAGCCCCAGGAACTAACCGCGAAAACCGTCGCTGCCGGCGTCGACACTGTCGAGATCGTACGCTCGGCCGACGCGGCCATGAGCAAGGTTGACGAGGGGACGTGGCTGTGACGACGATCGCCTACAAACACGGCGTAATGGCCGCCGACAGCCGTGCCTACGGCGCCGGCCTGGGATCAATCGGCTCCAAGCTCAAAATCCGCCGTCTTCCGGATGGACGCCTGATTGGCGCAACGACTCCCCAGGTTGGCGCCGGTGAGGCCATTCTGGACTGGTACGCCGCTGGCGCTGACGTTCACAACACGCCAGAGGGTGTAAAAGGCTCCAACGTCGGTCTGCTGGTCGTTCATCCCGACGGGCGCGCTCAGGTGGCGTCTGGCGCCTGGACACTGACCGGCATGCTCGAAAGCCCCTATTTTGTTATCGGCAGCGGCTCCCATTACGCGGAGGCCATTCTCGAATCCGGCGGGACCTCACAGCAGGCTGTAGAGATCGCCTGCAAGTTCGATTGGTGCTCCGGGCTCCCGGTCGTGTCCCTGATGCACGGAGCGCCCTGCCCTTCCCCGCGCCACCCCAGGCGGGCCAAGTGGCTGTCGTGGGTCGGCAGGAGGTTCAAGATTACGGGCTAGCTATCGTCGCAGCTGCCGGCCGTGACAATAGGATGAAGGGAGTTTGATGGGGTACAAACCGACGCGGCACAAGCCGCGCGAGGCAGCCCTGATCCGCTGGATCATCAACGGGTTCGGGACCCAGCGCCGGCGCCGCTGGTAGCGATCGCGCTGCTGGCGACGTCGGCCATCCAGTTCGCCGGCGTACCGGTCTCAGTCGTGGCGCTATTGTTCTAGCGCCAGCTTAGGAATCTTTCAGTTAATTGTACACCAAAAACGATAACGAGCGCACAGAGCTCATGTCGGGTGGTAGCACCGGTTCCTCGTTCTATTTTGCTTTACATAACGGCCGCCTGTCGTTGGGGCCAACTAGGTCGAAACAGCTTAAAATTGGCCTCCTGCCCGCCAATCTCATTGCTAGGTAGCAAAGCGTCATCTCGGGTGAGGCCCCATGTTCTTGCCTGGGTCGATCGAATCGAAATGGCGATGCGGGGACCCCACATCGCTCGTCTCAAGGCGCCAAAGCACCAAGGCTTCATCTGGTTCGGTTGACTCTTCACAGACGCTTGATCTCAATGCCGTATTTCCTCAGCGTGTAGCCTATCTGGCGCGGCGTCAGTCCAAGCAGGCGTGCCGCCTTTGCCTGGACCCAGCCACATCTTTCCATGGCCGCGATGACAGCTTCAGCACCGGTCGTTCTCGTACCGTTCAAGTGAGCTATCCTGCTCAGTGGCGGCTCCCCTGTGGTCTCAGGCGGGACTGCGACGGAGGGAGACGTACCGGCAGCAGCCGGCGTTATGGCCGCACCCCCTGGCGCCGGCAACATCGGCCGCGATTGCAGCGCCAGGCTGTCGGATCTGACTTTATGCAGCGCCGCTGCGAAGCATTGGCCTTGGCAGCATGCAAAGTCGCCTCTCCCTATCGATGCACCCATCGCCAGAACCGCTGTCCGATACACGCAGTTTTGGAGCTCGCGAATGTTGCCGGGAAAATCACAGTTCATCAGCACTTCAACCGCACCGGGATCGAGGGTCATCGTAACGCCGTTCTCATCATTGAAATTTTTGAGAAACTCGGCTGCGAGGAGCGGAATATCACTGCGCCTTTCGCGCAGCGCCGGCACCCGCACCGCAAACACATTGATGCGGTAATAGAGGTCCTCCCGGAACTCATTTCTGGCAACTGCCTCTTCCAGGTTCTTGTTCGTGGCAGCGATGATCCGAACATCGACTTTGACGGTCTGGTTGCCGCCGACGCGCTCGAACTCCTGCTCCTGCAGCACACGCAAGAGCTTTGCCTGGAACGATGGCGAGATCTCGCCGATCTCGTCCAGGAACAGCGTCCCTTTGTCGGCGAGCTCAAAGCGCCCCTTGCGCGAGTTGAACGCGCTTGTGAAAGCGCCCTTCTCGTGACCGAACAATTCGGATTCCAGGACTGTCTCGGATAACGCAGCGCAATTGAGCTTGATGAAGGGGCGTTTGGCGCGCGGCGACAAATCATGGAGGGCCTTGGCGACCTTCTCCTTCCCGGTACCCGACTCGCCTCGCAACAGAACCGCAATCTTGAGCTTGGCTACGACCTGGATATTCTCAATCAGATCGCGAAACGGCAAACTGTCGCCAATCATCCCCTCGATGTGAATCTTGTTCCGCTGCCGCGCCGGTTGGTTCTGCTTTGGCTGCAGGTCGTGCTGGGCCATGGGTTGCTGGCGACCGCCCCCTAGGGAGCGACGAAACTTGACTGTCTGACCTACCAAGTTAGCGATTTGGTTGAGCAGATAGAGGTTGTGATCGAGCCAAGCTCTTGGGTCTTCGCCCAGTACGTGGTCGATGGTCAGTGTGCCCACGACATCCGCATCGACGCGAATGGGAACGCCGATGAAGGACACTGCTGCGTTGTTGGAGACCCCGAGCACGTCCGTGTCGGCGGCGGTGAAAGCCGAATGAAAGGCGATGTTCTCGGTGACCAGGGGCGTGCCCGCCCTCATAATCTGGTCGATCGCCTTCCGCGGCACACGGCGGCTCTCGCTCGAGCCGGCGCCGAAGATTTCCAGTTCGCCATGACTGTTGAAGAGAGAGATGATGCCGTGCCGCATCGGCAGAAACGATCGCAGAATATCTATGACCTTTGTCAACGTGACATCGAGCGCGGAGGGGGCGGCAAGTGCTGTAGTAAATATTTCCACTACGCCGGCAAGCTCGCTCTCACGTGACGGCAGAGTAGCGGATTCCACATCGTCCCTTTTGGCGTCGTGAAGCGATGGGCAGCATGACGGCGTCTGCTCAGCACTTTCTTCAGATTGGCGATTGTTGTCATGATTTAGCATGTCATCCTCCATTCCGGGCCGCGACAGCAACGCCGCGCCATGTGGGCCTGCGACGTCGCCGGGCGTAGAGGCCCTCGTCAAATGGCATCGGCGCCCCAGCCACCGTTGGCCGGGACCGGCATGAGTCTTCGCCCCGTAGGCCGCCGCAGATTGGCGCACTTGCTCGCGCGTCGGAGCCACGAGTGCTTGGGACGTCGATAGAAACAATCGTGACGCGGGGTTGGCGGCAGCACGCCGGAGTTCCGCAGGAGGCATAAGACGAAAAGTAGGTTTCGGTTTTTGGCTTCGTCAGGGCCCGATGAAAGGCAGGCGCGAAAAATGCGGGAGGCGATGCTCGATGCATGGCTGGACTATCCTTACTGAATCGGGGCGCTCTACAGGCTCTTTCCGGTGGCCACCACTGCTGCTCGGAACGAGATGGGCAGTCAACAGCTGCTCGGAACGAGGTGGCCAATCAACCGAACTTCCTTGCATTTCTGATAGGTTGAGAGAGGCTATGATAGAATCCATCATTCAGATTCTTGCCAGGAGATCGATTCGGAACGGCAAAGATGTTTGCCCCGGCGTGTCGAGGGTGCCTGGCGCGCTGAGCGAGCCGACGCATTTGCGTCGCTTCTATCGCCGGCAATCGCTGCCGACGTCCTCCTGGCTCGCTGAGTTGATCGCGACAATCGTTCATTCCTCGCTATTTGATGCCATTCCCACGAGAGCAGGCGGCGCGTGCCGTGGCGCGAAGTTGTCGTCGTGCGGGGCTTCAGTGTTCGTGCTGCAAAGCATCTCCTCAATCACCCGGTTGCGCCAGGACCCGCGGGATCAATCGGTCTGCCGACGGCCCCTTCGAGACGCTCTGCTTCGGCGGGAGCGCGGCAGAGCACGCTCGCGTAGGTGATCCTCCACTCCGGTGCGCGGTCGGTCACAAATACGACAACGAAGCGGGGACATCGGGGCGCCAGAGACACAACCGGCGGCCGCTCTGCCAGGCAAAGCAATTACTGCACGGCGCCCTGTCAATCCTCTTTCTTCTACCGGACCGTATTGCTTCGACCCGGCACAATTCCGAGCCTAAGTGCGGGATTTCGCCCAGGATGAAGGCAGCCAGTGCGGAAACCCGCACAAACGTCAGGGACACCGGTTGACCGAGCGTCTGAACCTGCACGATTGGGCGCGGGATTTCCACTTGGCACGACGCTTGCAGCCGAGACGACAGCAGCGCTCGACCGGAGCGCCGCGATGGGAGAAGCGCGGGAAGGGAGGCGGCCCACCCCGATCCGGTCAGGGAGAGAAAAGCTGTTGGCTCCACCGATTCGAAGCGCCGGTCCCCCAGCCCGCAAGGCCTTCTACGCCCAACTGTACGTGCAGGTGCTTACCGCCATCGCCCTCGGTGTCGCAGTCGGCTATTTGTATCCGGGCACCGGAGAGGCTCTGAAGCCGCTGGGCGATGCTTTCATCAAGCTCGTGAAGATGATTATCGCACCTGTGATCTTTCTAACCGTAACGACCGGCATTGCGGGCATGAACGATCTCAAGAAGGTCGGCCGGGTCGCCGGCAAGGCGATGATCTATTTCCTCACCTTCTCGAGCCTCGCATTGATGGTCGGTCTCGTTGTCGCCAATGTCGTTCAACCCGGCTCTGGCCTCGATATCGATCCGGCCTCGCTCGATGGCCAGGCCGTGCAGGGCTATGTGGCCAAGGTCCACGATCAGTCGGTGACCGGCTTCCTCATGAACATCATCCCGTCAACTATCGTTGGTGCCTTCGCCGAAGGCAACATCCTGCAGGTCCTGTTCTTCTCGATTCTGTTCGGCAGCGCTCTGGCGATGGCCGGAGACACCGGGAAGCCTGTGCTTTCCTTGCTTCAAGCGCTCCTCGCGCCGGTGTTCAAGCTGGTCGGCATCCTGATGCAGGCCGCGCCCGTCGGCGCTTTCGGCGCCATGGCCTTCACAATCGGCAAATATGGCATCGGTTCAGTGGTCAACCTCGCCATGCTGGTCGCGACGTTCTATTTCACCGCATTCGTCTTCGTGTTCGGGATTCTCGGCGCGGTTTGCCGATACAACGGTTTCTCAATCTTTTCTCTCGTGCGATACATCAAGGAAGAGCTGCTGCTGGTCCTGGCAACGTCCTCCTCGGAGGCTGCGCTGCCCTCGCTCATGGAGAAAATGGAGAAGGCAGGCGCCAAGCGTTCCGTCGTGGGTCTCGTCATCCCGACGGGATATTCCTTCAATCTGGACGGTACCAATATCTATATGACGCTTGCCGCCCTCTTCATCGCCCAGGCAACGAACACGCATTTGTCGGTTGCCGATCAGATTCTCCTGTTGGTCGTCGCGATGCTTTCCTCGAAGGGTGCCGCAGGTATTACGGGGGCTGGCTTCGTCACGTTGGCCGCCACGCTTTCCGTAATACCAACTGTTCCCGTTGCTGGGATGGCTCTGATCCTTGGTGTGGACCGCTTCATGTCCGAATGCCGAGCGCTGACGAATGTAGTGGGTAACGCGGTGGCTGCGCTCGTCGTCGCCCGCTGGGAAGGCGAATTGGACGAAGCGCGCATGAAAGCCGCCTTCTGCGGGAGCTTGCCGAGAGATTAAACCGGCCACCCCGCCCCAGCAAGATTGCTGCAGCGCGACCAATCAAGTCGCCGCGCTGTCATCAGCACGAAAGAATCGGCTCGCGGCTCTAAACAGCGCGTCGCGAGACACAAGATCAGAAGCGCCAATGCGGTGAATCAAGAAACATGGATGCCTTACGCAAACGAAACCGAGAGCGACGAATGCTCGGTTGCTCCTTGAGCGCTGTTCATTGGATAGGTTGCCGATCGTGGAGCATGTCGAAATCTTCATGTTGCCGCCCGGAACCGTCGCCGGGACAGGGCCGATGACACAGGGACAGCCGATCAGAATTGGCGCGACGGCCAAGCGCCCCACAATTGCCGATCTCGCCCGCGAAGCCGGAGTGAGCGTAGCAACGGTCGATCGCGTCCTGAACGATCGTCTTCCGGTGCGGGAGCGGACCGCGCGGCTGGTCCATGAAGCCGCCCACGCGATCGGCTATCATGCGGCGGGTCTCATCAAACAGCGCTTGCAACGGGACCTGCCGCAGTACCGGCTAGGCTTCATCCTGAGAAAGCCGGCCCAGCATTTCTACCAAGATTTCGCGCGCGAGGTCAAAGCAGCGGTTACTTCGGCCGAGACCTTCTATGGCATTCCGGTTATCGAATTCGCGCCTTCGCATTCGCCCGGGGAGCTGGCGGCTAGCCTCAAGAATCTTGGTAGGCGCTGTCACGCGATCGGCATGGTGGCGCCAGACCACCCTAAGATCACGGCGGCAGTCGAGGAGCTCAAGGCAAAAGGCATCCCGGTTTTCTCGCTGCTTTCTGACTTCGCCGCTGGCGTGCGCGAGGGCTACGTAGGTCTCAACAACCACCGGGTCGGGCGCACGGCAGCTTGGATGTTCTCCAAAGCCGCTAAACGGCCTGGCAAAGTGGCGGTGTTTGTCGGCAGCCACCGTTTCCAGAGTCATGAGCTGCGGGAAAGCGGCTTCCGTTCCTATTTCCGAGAGAACGAGCCAGCATTCGAGGTGCTCGATACGCTCTTGAACTTTGAGAAACGACAGATCACTTACGAGGCGCTACTGCATCTTATGCAGCGGGAACCTGAGCTCGTCGGGTTCTACGTGGCCGGCGGTGGCATGGAGGGTGCCATCTCCGCGCTCCGGGACGAGTGCAACGGTCAGGATCTCGTCGTGATCGTGAATGAAATCACGCCGGAGTCACGGGCGGCTCTCGCGGATGACATCGTCACGATGGCGCTCGCCACACCACTGCGCCGACTTTGCCATGAGCTGATGCTGCTGATGGACCGCGCCCTCAAGAACGGCACGGCGGAGACATCGGGCCAGACATTTCTGCCGTTCGATATCTATGTGCCGGAGAATATCTGAATGATGTGATTCCATCAGTGCGTGCTAATTTCCTATCATAAATGCAAGAATCGCTCGATTGACTAGCCTGCTCTAATCAGCTTTGTGCATCCGCCTGCGGTGGGGCGCGCGGAGAAGCCAGACAAGACTGGCGCCGCACTTGTTGAAGGAAAAGCCAAGCCCATGCGCCAGGTATCTCCCCGCTTTGCGCTGCAAGACATGGCGGCGCCTTCTGTCGACGTCAGTGCCATTTTCGCAATTGCGCGTGATCAGGGCCTGACCGATGTTCAAATCCGTGACCATCGTTTCAGCAATCCTGTTGCACGCGCCATTCCGGCTGCTGAGGTCCGCTCGGCCGCTACCGAAGCCGGCGTCACGATAATTTCGATGAACGCTTTGCAGCGCTTCGACGACTGGACTGCCACCCGCCGGGCGGAGGCGAGCAAGCTGGCCGACTACGCTGCGGCCTGCGGGGCCAAGACGGTCGTGCTGGTGCCAGTCAACCACGGCTCGCGCGCCAGCGCTGGCGAGCGCCATGACGGTCTCCGCCTCGCTCTAAACGCGCTCAAGCCGATCCTCCAATCGCGCGGGCTTATCGGCCTGATTGAGCCGCTGGGCTTTCGAACCTGCTCGCTCCGATCAAAGAGGGAAGCGGTCGAGGCCATTGCCGCGGTTGACGGCCAGACCGTGTTTCGCCTGATGCACGATACGTTCCACCACACGCTCGCCGGCGAGACCTCCTTGTTTGGCGAGCTTACCGGACTCGCGCACATTTCAGGCGTGAACGACCCGATGTTCTGGATTTACCCGGATCGCCTTCCTGGAGGTTCTGACAATGCCAGTCAGATCCAGGCGCTGCTTGATCATGGTTATGCGGGACCCTTCTCGTTCGAACTGGTAGAGGAAGTGTGCACGATGGACGAGCTCGCTGGCGCGCTTGCCGCCAGTATTGCTTTCATCCAGCGCGTGCTGTCGACGCGAAAGCAGTTGGTCGAAGAGGTAGAAAGCGAAATGGACGTGTAAAGCCTTGCGTGTTGTCACAGCGGAACAGCCATGCGAGCTGCCTCCTGTATCATTACCTCGCGCATCCAGACGCTTGCCGGATCGGTATTATGGAGTGCTGGCCATTGGACCGCTTCGGTGAAAGCAGGAAGCGGCAGCGGAAGTTCCACAATCTGAAGGGGGAAGGTTTTTTCGAAGTACTTAACCAGCCGGAAGGGCATGGTCGCAATACGAGCCGTGCCGGACACCATGGGTGGGATCATGCTGAAGCCCTGCACGGCCACCTCGACACGTCTTTTAAGACCATGCTCGAGTAAGAACCATTCCTCGACGGACGGCATCAGCGAACGTCCGAACCTGACCGAGACGTGCCTCATCGACAGGTATCTCTCGAATGTAAGCTGCCGTCTCAGCTGCCTGTTCGTGGGACAGCCGACGCATACGAGCCTCTCGTCGAACAAGGCCACGCTCGAATGCGCGCTCGACGTGAACAAATCTGGAAGAACTACAAAATCGACGTCGCCGCGCCCGAGGAGCTCATCGGGGCTATCGTTGACAGGCAGCAATTCGAAACTGACGGCGGGGGCTTCCCGGGCAACACGTTCCACGACTTTCTCAAAAAAAACGAGCGTGGCGAAATCGGAAATAGTGATCCTGAAGCGACGATCGGATCGAGCCGGGTCAAACGGATCGGAAGAAATAATCGTACGTTGGATGTGCAGCAGAGCGTCGCGGACTGCGGGGCCAAGTGCTGCCGCACGTGACGTCAGAATACGTTCGCGGCCGTTCATGCTGAACAGTTCATCGCCGAAAAAATCGCGCAGTCGGGCGACGGCCGCACTCATCGCCGGCTGACTGAGATTGATCCGGCGTGCCGCCGCCGAGAGATTGCGCTCGGCCAGCAATGCGTCCAGCACGACGAGAAGATTGAGATCAAGCCCCCTGAAACGCATTTCTGCGGCTATCCATCGAGTGGATACCTTCCATCGAAACAAACGATTTTATCATTGTGCTGAAATCTCGCATGGACAAACACCTGACGCACCGATCACCCGCTGCCTCTATGCCGTGATGAGCGTCTTAAGGACAACCCGAAAGGAGAAATTCTTCCATGCGCTCTGCCGTGCAGTGGAGGTTATGCTGGGAAAATAACTTGCAAGTGGCCGACCATGTCGAGCTCTCCGATTTCTTCCGAAAGACCTATGGACGAAACGGGGCCTTCGGCGCAAAGCCATTCGAAGGTAGCCGCAGTTGGGCCGGCGCAAGACCCGAACTCCGCCTTATTGCCAGCGACCCTGAGGGCGTAGCGGCACACATCGGCATACTGCGCCGCTTCATCAAGGTTGGCGACGTCGATGTTCTTGTGGCTGAGTTGGGCCTGTATGGCGTTCGTCAGGATCTTGAGAAGCTTGGAATCAGCTTTTCTATGCGCGCCGTATATCCCGT
This sequence comes from Mesorhizobium opportunistum WSM2075, assembly GCF_000176035.2. Lineage (NCBI taxonomy): Bacteria > Pseudomonadati > Pseudomonadota > Alphaproteobacteria > Hyphomicrobiales > Phyllobacteriaceae > Mesorhizobium > Mesorhizobium opportunistum. Next base: position 6,614,778 of record NC_015675.1, read on the forward strand.
CCTGCAGCAGATGGGGGTTCCCTTCGGTTTCGGCACGGTTCGGCACGCCATGCGGAATCATGTTGAGAGGTACTGCAGAGAGGGCATAGCCACCATTGTGCCAGGCGTCCGGGTCCGTTCGAGCCGCGCAAATGTGCATCACGACCTGCCGTCCACGCGCCTGGATGACGTGCTCGTGTTGGTATCGCCAATTGGACGCTCGATGGACGAATGGCCTTCCGGCACGCTGATCGACCGCAACGGTCCGGAGCTGTGAACTTCGGGGCTGCATATCCGTCCCGAGTGGCTACGGCCTCCCAGCAACATTCTTCGCCATCGCAGCCTGCGCCGCAGGCCAGCCGGACTTATCCGGCTCTATGGGCGTTAAGCTTCTTCAGTTGCAGAAGTTTAATGGCTGGTTCCCCGACGCGCGGCTCAAGGAGTTATGTCGCGCACGTAAAAAACAAGCTGAAATGGAAAGAAACAAAATGTCTGATCAACTTATAACGGAAGTCATTGAGATAATCAGGAAGCGCATCGAATCGGAGAACGCCGAGGGAACGACTGCAGCATCCGTCGGCGAAATAACCACTGCGACGGAAGTGACTTCGCTCGGGATCGATTCACTGGGGTTGGCGGACGTGCTCTGGGACCTCGAGCAGGCGTACGGCATCAAGATCGAGATGAACTCGGCCGATGCGTGGTCTGATCTCCAAACTGTCGGGGACATGGTGGAAGCCATCCGCGGCTTGCTCAACAAGGCGGCTTGAATGGATCGCCGGGTCGTCATCACTGGACTAGGCGGGCTGTGCGGGCTGGGCACCGATGTCGGCTCCATCTGGAAAGGCATGCGCGAGGGCCGATCGGCCATCGGTCCGATTATCAATGCACAGCTTCACGGGCTGGAGGGCGCGATCGGCGCCGAGATCAAGACGCTGCCTGAGCACGACATTGAGCCCCGGCAGCTGCTCTCCATGGGACGTTTCAGCCTGCTTGCCGTGCTTGCAGCACGCGAAGCCATGCGACAGTCCGGACTCTCCTGCGATGAAGGCAATGCCCATCGCTTTGGCGCAATAGTGGGTGCCGGCTTCGGCGGCTACGATGCGACCGAGAAAGGCTACCGCGACGTCCTTTTGGGGGGAGCGTCCCGCGTTGAACTGTTCTCGGGAGTAAAGGCGATGCCGAGCGCGGCTGCGTGCCAGGTCAGCATGAGCCTCGGCCTTCGCGGGCCGGTCTTCGCCGTCACCACCGCCTGTGCATCGGGCAATCATGCGATTGCCTCGGCCGTAGACCAGATCAAGTATGGCCGAGCCGACGTGATGCTTGCGGGAGGCAGCGACGCGGCGTTCGTGTACATGATGATGAAGGCATGGGAAGCCATGCGCGTGCTCGCTCCGGACACTTGCCGGCCCTTCTCCGCGGACCGGAAGGGAGTGGTGCTGGGCGAAGGTGCGGGCATGGCCGTACTGGAAAGCTATGAGCATGCTACCGCCCGGGGTGCAACGATTCTTGCCGAGGTCGCGGGCATCGGTCTGTCTGCCGATGCCTCCCACATCGCCGCGCCGGCAGTTCACGGGCCGGAAGGCGCGATGCGCGCCTGCCTTGCCGATGCGAAACTGAATCCAGAGGACGTCGAGTACCTGAACGCGCACGGCACCGGCACCAAGGCCAACGATCAAATCGAAACGGCGGCGATCAAGCGAGTCTTCGGTGAGCATGCTCATTCGATGTCCGTCTCTTCCACCAAATCCACCCACGGTCACTGCCTAGGTGCAGCCAGCGCGATTGAAATGATCGCCTGTGTGATGGCGATTCAGGAGGGCGTGGTACCTCCGACCGCCAACTATCGCGAGCCAGACCCCGATTGCGATCTCGATGTCACGCCCAACGTGCCGCGCGAGCGTAAGGTGCGTGTGGCCATGAGCAACGCGTTTGCCATGGGGGGCACGAACGCAGTTCTAGCGTTCAAGCACGTATAGTGAGCGTCCATGTCGCCGCAAAGTCCTTCCGCGCGCCTTGCTGGACAGTCTGAACGCTCTCCCAGTGTCCACCAGTCAGCTCCAGGTGGTCAGATCGGTCGAGCCGCGTCTGGTCGTGCGGCCGATGCCGCCGCAACCCAATTGGTGCGTGAACTCACCAAGGCCGTTTGGCCAGGAAGCCAACCATCGAGCCGTTCCGGAAAAGGCGAAACCGAATTCGCCGGCCTGAAGAGAAGAGGACAAGATATGTTCGAACTGACCGGCCGCAAGGCGCTCGTCACCGGGGCATCGGGAGGCATCGGCGAGGCGATCGCCAGGATACTGCATGCGCAGGGCGCCATTGTTGGCCTGCATGGTACGCGCATCGAGAAGCTGGAGACGCTGGCCGCCGAGCTTGGGGACAGGGTCAAGCTGTTTCCGGCCAACCTTTCGAACCGCGACGAGGTCAAGGCGCTTGGCCAGAAGGCGGAGGCCGATCTCGAAGGGGTTGACATCCTGGTCAACAATGCCGGCATCACCAAGGACGGCCTGTTCGTGCGCATGTCGGACACAGACTGGGATACGGTGATGGAAGTGAACCTGACCGCAGTGTTCAGGCTGACCCGGGAACTGACCCACCCGATGATGCGCCGCCGCCATGGCCGCATCATCAACATCACTTCAGTTTCGGGTATCACCGGTAATTCGGGCCAGACCAACTACTCAGCTTCCAAGGCCGGCATGATCGGTTTCTCCAAATCGCTGGCGCAGGAGATCGCCACCCGCAACATCACGGTCAACTGCGTCGCCCCCGGTTACATCAAATCAGCGATGACCGACAAGCTCAACGACAAGCAGAAAGAGGCGATTATGGCAGCGATCCCGACCCGGCGCATGGGCACCAGCGCTGAAGTCGCGTCCGCGGTCGCCTACCTCGCCTCCAACGAAGCCGCCTACGTCACCGGCCAGACCGTCCACGTCAATGGCGGCATGGCCATGATCTGAGCACGGGGTAACCGGAGCCTACCTTGTCGTAGGCATCGCGCGACAGGCCTCACCGCCGGGGTTTGCAGGGCAAGTGCTGCTGCATGCGGATCAAACGTCTGCGGCGCTTGTCGTAGACGGTTTATCCCGCAGCCGGGCCACGGCTGCACTCATGGCCGGGCGAATGAGTTTGATACGCGTGCCGCGGCAGCGCAACAGGGACTCAAAGCCAGGCCACAGGCCTTTCCGGTCGGCATGGCGACCAAGATCCTTGCGCTCACCGATCCGCTCGGCACTTGTGTGCTTCGTCCCCCCTGTCAGGAGGCCGCTTCGATACGGGGTTTCGCCCGTCCATCGAGGGCGTCGCCTTCGGCGATCCGACGCCGACAAGGGTTCAACATCAACACCATCATTGCCGATCTGAACGACCGCGTCGCCAGGATCGTAATCCAGCACGATCCGAGGCGCGCCTTGCCGCCTCCTCTCGATCTGGAAGCGTCTGATCGAGAACTTCTTCTGCACCCAAGCGTATGCCAGGACAACTCCAACCAGAGCTTCGAAGCGAGCATCGACCGCAACCGCGGCATAACCCACCATGGGGCTCAGCAAACCTAGACCAAGGCCAGCCAAGCTGCGAATCCGGATGAGGTACCGACCCAAGACATGCACTTCGAGCTCCGCTCCTCGCTTCGGGCGTCTCACAGTCTGCAAGCGCAACACCTGCCGATCAGCTGACGATCCGTCGCCTCAGGCAACATGAGTGTGGGCGGTAACGGCCGACACAAGTCCAGGAGCGCTGGGGGCCTCTCGTGGATTCGCAGGAGTAGCAAGCCGGGATGCTTCCTGCACCATTATCTCCCGCATCCAGATGCTGGCCGGATCGCTGTTGTGGTTGGCCAGCCATTGGACGGCTTCGGTGAAAACGGGAAGCGGCAGTGGAAGTTCGACGACCTTAAGGGGGAACGTTCTTTCGAAGTGCTTAACCAGCCGGAGGGGCACGGACGAAATACGAGCTGTGCCGGACACCATTGGCGGCACCATGCTGAAGCCCTGCACCTCGACTTCGACACGTCTTTTTAGGCCGTGCTCGAGCAAGAACAGTTCCTCGATAGAGGGCTTGCGCCAACGTCCGAACCTGACGCAGACGTGCCTCATCGACAGGTATCTCTCAAATGTAAGCTGCCGTGGCAGCTGCTTGTTGGCGGCACAACCCACGCATACCAGCTTCTCATCGAAAAGCGCCACGCTTGGATGCGCGCCCGACATGAACATATCCGGAAGAATTACAAAGTCGATGTCGCCGCGCCGGAGGAGCTCGTCCGGGTTGTCATCGAGTGGCAGCAATTCGAACGTGACGGCGGGGGCTTCACGAGCGACACGCTCCACGACTTTTTCAAAAAAAACGAGCGTGGCGAAATCGGAAATAATGATCCTGAAGCGTCGATCGGATCGAGACGGGTCAAACGGATCCGAAGAAATAATCGAGGACTGGATACGCAGGAGAGCGTCGCGGACTGCGGGGGCAAGTGCAATCGCTCGTGAGGTCAGGATGCGCTCTCGACCGTTCATACTGAACAGTTCATCACCGAAAAAGTCGCGCAGCCGGGCGACAGCCGCACTCATGGCCGGCTGGCTTAGGTTTATGCGGCGTGCCGCCGCCGAGAGATTGCGCTCGGCCAGCAATGCGTCCAGCACAACGAGAAGGTTGAGATCAAGCCCCTTGAAACGCATGCCTGCGGCCATCCATAGAGTGGATACCTTTCATCGAAACAAACGATTTTACCAGTTTTGCGGAACGTCGCATAGGGACCTCACAAGAGATGTAAGCAAGCCCTAAAGGAACTTGATGCTTGCGTGGGTGCCGGACAGCATTTCTGGCGTACGCCTTCCGGTGTCGACCGGATCGCATGTCCAGTGCGGCTAAAGTTCACCGTGACCTGCGAAAGCCATATCGCGCCGGCTCGACGCGACAAGCTCCCCGTCATTACGCGCTTACCTCAGGAAAACAGGAACGGACAGAGGTCTTTCCATGCGCTCTGAAGTGCAGTGGAGGTTGTGTTGGGAAAACGAGTTGCAACGGCATGAGCATGTCGAGCTCTCAGACTTCTTGCACAAAACCTATGGAGGGACTGGCACCTTCTCCGCAATGCGATTCGAAGGCGGGCGGAGTTGGTTCGGCGCGAGGCCAGAGCTCCGAGCAATTGGTAGGGACACGCACGGTGTAGCGGCACATCTCGGTCTACTGCGCCGTTTCATCAAAGTTGGCGCAATCGACGTGCTGGTGGCCGAACTCGGATTGTACGGGGTGCGTCGGGATCTTGAGGGCCTCGGCATCAGCTTGTCCCTGCGCAGTCTGTATCCGGCGCTGCAGCAGATGGGCGTTCCATTCGCTTTCGGCACGGTTCGGCACGAAATGCGAAATCACATCCAGAGGCTCTGCAAGGTGGGGCTTGGGAAGATTGTGCCGGACGTTCGCATCCGCTCAACCTTGGCAGACATGCATCCCGACCTGCCGCCCACGCGCTTGGAGGACGATCTCGTCTTTGTCTCGCCGATTGGGCGGTCGATTGACGAGTGGCCGTCCGGCACCTTCATCGAGCGGAACGGTCCGGAGCTATGAAACATCTGGACTGCATATGTGAAATGTCCAGTCACTGCGCAGACGGCACCCAAGAGCGCAGCGTCTATCTCACGTTTGACGACGGTCCCGATCCCGTTTGGACACCGGAGGTCCTCGACGTGCTGGCGCAACACCGGACACCGGCGACATTCTTCCTGATCGGTGACGCGGCTGTAGACCGGCCGGAGCTTGTCCGGCGAATTATTGCGGATGGGCATGAAGTGGCCAATCACACGATGACTCATCGGGATCTGTCCAGATGCGAACCCGGCGAAGTTGAACGTGAAATAGTTGAGGCGAACAGCGCCATCAGGATGGCGTGCCCGCAAGCTGCGGTGCGGTACTTTCGTGCGCCCTATGGGAGCTGGACCAAAGAAGCTCTCAAAGCCTCGGCGAGCACTGGATTGGCACCCCTGCATTGGTCAGTCGATCCGCGAGACTGGGCTCGCCCCGGAGCGGACTTGATTGTCGATGCAGTTCTCGCCGGGGTCCGCCCGGGCGCGATTGTGCTCCTTCACGACGGGTGTGAGTGCTCTCGAAGCGATCCGCGCGACCAGACCGTTGTGGCGCTGTCCCGCCTGATCCCAGCGCTCCACGACCGCGGATTCACAGTCCGACCCCTTCCTCAACATCATTGAACAAACGAGATCCTATGGACCCGCTTACCACAGCCAGTACCGTCGCCGTTTCGTGTTACGCGCTGCTCTCGACCGTTTATAAAGGCATGCAAGCGGTTTATGCGCAGCCGGGACACGTTGCCTCGAGCTCGGACGACTTGCTCGCCTTCGACCTTTGGCCGAGCGTGGATGTCATTATCCCCTGCTACAACGAGGAGCCGCGCACACTTTCGGCCTGTCTGGCTTCGGTTGCAAACCAGGAATACGCCGGAAAGCTGCATGTCTATGTGGTTGATGACGGTTCTGGAAATCGCAACGCCCTCATGCCGGTGCATCACGCCTACGTGGACGACCCCAGATTCACCTTTATTCAGCTCCCCCACAACGTCGGCAAACGCAAAGCACAGATCGCCGCGATCCGTGGTTCGTCTGGAGATTTCGTGCTCAGCGTCGACTCTGACACGACTCTCGAGCCCGACGTGATCGCGAAACTTACGGCACGGATGCGGGATCCAGCGATCGGCGCCGCCATGGGCCAGCTGACGGCATCCAACCGGAGCGACACTTGGTTGACCCGGTTGATTGACATGGAGTACTGGCTCGCTTGCAACGAGGAACGGGCTGCGCAGGCCCGCTTTGGTGCGGTCATGTGCTGTTGCGGCCCCTGTGCAATGTACCGCCGCTCTTGTCTGATGTCGCTGCTGGATCAATACGAAACCCAGCTGTTTAGGGGCAAACCTAGTGACTTCGGCGAGGACCGCCATCTTACCATCCTGATGCTGAAAGCAGGCTTTCGGACCGAGTACGTTCCGGACGCCGTCGCAGCGACAGTCGTTCCGGACAAGATGGGGCCCTATCTGCGCCAACAACTACGCTGGGCACGAAGCACTTTCCGCGACACGCTGCTGGCACTGCGCCTGTTGCCGGGCCTCGATCGCTACCTCACGTTGGACGTGATTGGACAGAATGTCGGTCCATTGTTGCTCGCGGTCGCTGTACTAGCCGGGCTCGCAGAGCTCGCATTGACAGATACGGCGCCTTGGCCAACGGCAATTATCATTGCCGGCATGACGATCATTCGATGCACCGTGATAGCTTTCCGTGCACGCCAAGTCCGATTCTTCGGCTTTTCTCTGCACACGTTCATCAACATCTTTCTCCTACTTCCCTTGAAAGCTTATGCGTTGTGCACCTTGAGCAACAGTGATTGGCTGTCGCGCAAAAATGCCATCCAGCCCCATGGGAGCAAGAAGCCGATCATCGTCGCAAACCCGATCACCAGGGCAAATGGTACAGGCAGTCCGGGAATTGCCGGCTCGAATCGTACGGATCGTTCTCGCGATTCTGCACAGCTGGTTGAGCCTGGCGTTCTTCACAGCTCCGAGTGACCGAGTACTTGGGTAGAGAATACGTCGTGAGCTTAGGCATACATCCACGATCAGACCGAGAACCAGCCGAAAGCGACCGTAGCCTTCGACCCTATTTTGCGCGGCTGCGACACTCGTTTTCTCTCATTCCTCAAGGACCAGCACAGGTACCAGCTGCTCTGGACCAGAACCTCGAAAGTAAGCTGCCGGCCGGCCGATTGGCCTGTTTTCAGCCTGAGATAGACGTATGTCCAATGTAGCAATCGACCTTGACCAGGTAACCAAGTCATTTGGCAGCAAACTCGTTGTGAACGGGTTGTCCTTCACTGTGGGTACGGGAGAGTGCTTCGGCCTGCTGGGGCCGAACGGTGCAGGCAAGAGCACCATTGCGCGCATGCTCCTCGGCATGACCCGGCCCGACTCCGGTAAGATCACGGTGCTCGGAGTGCCGGTGCCGGGTCGAAGTCGCTTGGCCCGCAAGGGCATAGGTGTCGTTCCGCAGTTCGACAACCTGGACCTGGAATTCACGGTCCGCGAGAACCTGATGGTGTTCGGGCGGTACTTCGGCATGAGCACACGGAAGATTCAAGAGGTCGTTCCATCTCTCCTTGAGTTTGCCCGCCTTGAGAGCAAGGCGGACGCACGTGTGGGCCAGCTATCAGGCGGCATGAAGCGGCGTCTAACGTTGGCGCGCGCGCTGATCAACGACCCCCAACTTCTTATAATGGACGAGCCGACTACCGGCCTCGACCCGCACGCCCGCCACCTGATCTGGGAGCGGCTCCGTTTTCTGCTGGCGAGCGGAAAGACAATCATTTTGACCACCCACTTCATGGAAGAGGCTGAGCGGCTATGCGATCGGCTGTGTGTACTGGAGCGGGGACGCAAGATTGCCGAGGGCAGCCCTCATGCTTTGATAGACGAACATATTGGATGCAATGTGATCGAGATCTTTGGCGGCAATCCGCAGGAGCTGACTTCGCTAATCAAGCCGTACGTTCAGCGCATTGAGGTAAGCGGTGAGACCCTCTTTTGCTATGCGCCCGATCCAGAGCAGGTGCGTGTCCAGCTTCGCGGGCGCGCAGGTCTGCGGATTCTGGAGCGTCCACCAAGTCTGGAGGACGTCTTCTTGCGGCTAACCGGACGCGAGATGGAGAAGTGAAAAATGCGTGAAGGTCTTGCGGCGGCACTGCCCGCCAACGCGTGGAACTGGATTGCGGTGTGGCGCCGTAACTATCTGGCGTGGAAGAAGGTCGCATTTGTGTCGCTTCTCGGCACTCTTGCCGATCCTATGATTTACCTTTTCGGGCTCGGTACGGGGCTTGGACTGATGATAGGTCGGGTTGAAGGCGCCTCGTACATTGCCTTCTTGGCAGCCGGGATGGTCGCGACAGGCGCGATGACCGCATCGACCTTCGAAACAATATACGCGGTTTTCAGTCGCATGCGCGACCTGGGCACCTGGGAAGCAATCCTTCATACACAACTCACCCTGGGCGACATCGTTCTTGGTGAATTGGCATGGGCAGCCACCAAGGCCTTTCTGGCAGGTACCGCAATTACCATTGTTGCTGTTATGCTAGGCTATGCCGATTGGACGTCCCTGCCCTATGTGCTGCCGGTAGTCGCTCTCACCGGCTTCGCCTTTGCCAGCCTGGCAATGGTCGTCATCGCGCTCACCCCCAGCTATCACTATTTCATATTCTATCAGACGCTCGTCATCACACCCATGCTGTTCCTGTCTGGCGCGGTCTTTCCAGTCGGCCAGTTGCCAGGCGCCTTTCAGCGCGTGGCGGCCTTCTCCCCCCTGGCGAACTCTATCGACCTGATCCGCCCGGCAATGCTTGGCCATGTGGCAGACAACGTCGGGCTGCATATCGGCGCACTTTGTATGTACACGGTTTTGCCGTTCTTCCTCTCTGCTGCGCTCTTTCGCCGACGCCTGATGCGTTGACGCTGCTTACGACGGCACGAGAACGAGGGCCGCAATGCATCTTGAATTGGCCACCATCAAAGCTGTAGCCGAATTGAGTCCGCGTTCAAGACATAGCAGCCGAATTTCTGGTGCCCTGGTCTGCCCTAACCCTCGCGACCGCTACTAGCTGGAACCACATAGCAATGACACACCGCACGCCGATGCCTCAGCCTTTTGTTATCCTTGCGATGCCAAGGACTGGCACACATTATTTGGAGGAACTGCTAAACGAGCATCCGACCGTGCTGAGCAACGGTGAGTTGCTCAATGAGTACGACACCAATTGGCCCGGAAAGGATCGCCTGCTACGCACGGATCGTGAGCTCCTCGAACAAGCTTATTGGCGTTATCCCACGCCAGACTACAAGAACGTGACGCATATTGGCTGCAAGATCAACGAGCCCCAATTTCACGAACGTCCAGGTTTTTTTGCTGAACTGACCCGTTGGCCAGCACTCAAGGTCATACTCGTAACTCGAAACATATTGGAATCGCTTCGGTCCTTTGCACAGGCAAGGCAAAGCGGCCAATGGCTGAAATTCAGTTCGGACGCCGCTCGGCCGCCGCGCGTAAGATTGTCAATCGCTGATTGCGAGGCTTACTTCAAAGCCGCGGACAATTTCCACGCTCGCATCGAGCACTCCTTCACGACGAGCCAGCTGCTTGTAGTCGAATACGAGAGCCTCCTTCACGAACCCGCTGCTTGCTTGGGAAAGGTTTGGCATTTTTTGGGCGCACCGGCCGTTGGGCTCTCTGATCGCGCCGTCCTTCAGCGCCAGGAAACGCGAGCGCTGGACCAGACAGTGCAGAATTTTGATGAGTTGCAGCTCCACTTCGCGCATGGACCATACGCCCGGTTCTTTGACGTGGGTGGTCTGTGATTGGCCCGCTACGCCGACGGCAGTTCGCTTGCTGCGGGGCCACTCGATCCCTTCCATTGAAGGTTGAAATTACGAACCACCCGATGGCGCCTGCCGCAGTTCTCAACAGGAACGGCGGCCTTAGCGGTGCTTCCCTTCCTTGGGCATACCGCGTCGGCACCACGCGGCTTTTTCTCGTCAGTGGGCCCACGCTGGCAATTTCGAAACGTTGGGCCGGATTTTGGCACTGACGACACCCCTGCCAGAGTTTGACGATGTCTGATTGCGGTTGCAGGCGAGAAAGATAATGGAGCCCGTTCTAAGTCGAACGGCCTTGAGCCGGGCCAGCCGGTCCTTTTTGTCATAATAACATGGAGATCGAGATGTTGTGTCTAGGAGTGAGTGGCGGATTGGACAAAGTCCATGAAAACCGATTCCAGTTTGCGAATACATTTTTGCACGATGGTGCTGCGGTGCTCGTCCGAGACGGACACGTAATAGCGGCCGTTGAAGAGGAGCGCCTCAACCGGATCAAGCACTCCAACAAGCTCGCGAGTGGTGCGATTCAATACTGCCTCTCAGCCGCTGGAGTTCAGCTCAAAGACATCGATCGTGTAGCGTTTTACGCTACCGAAGCCTATTGTAACGCCGCCCTGGAGAAGATGCTTATTTCCCAGCCGGACGCCTCCATCCCTGTGGACGCTAAATTGATGGTACAGAAGCTGTTCGCGCAGGAGTTCGGCACCGAACTGGAGGCTTCGCGTATCTCATTCGTAAGTCATCATCAGGCGCACGCGGTAAGTGCTTTTGCAATGTCGGGCTTCGAACAAAGCCTGATTTTCGCGATTGATGGCTCTGGTGATTTCTTGTCGGGCCTCTTGGCGGTCGGGTCTGGCACAGAAATCCGGCAGCTCGAGAGTTTCCCAGAGAATAACTCTCTAGGCCTGTTCTATATAGAAACTATTCGTCATCTGGGCTACGGCATGTTCGACGAATATAAGGTAATGGGGCTTTCCCCATACGGCGATGCAGTTCCCTATCGCGAGCTCTTCGAGCAGTTCTATGAACTCTTGCCCAACGGTGGCTACCGCGTCCATCTGGACCGCATCGGCCCGACACTGCTCCGCAACATCAGTGTCAGGCGAAAGGGAATGCCATTCACACAGCAACATCGTGATGTGAGTGCCTCATTGCAGGAAGCGCTGGAGCGGATCGTGTTCCACATTCTCCGCCATCATCGTGAGGCGACCGGGATGAAGCGGCTGTGCCTCGCTGGAGGCGTAGCCCACAACTGCTCGATGAATGGCAAACTGCTGTATTCAGGGCTTTTCGAAGATATTTTTGTTCAACCCGCAGCGCATGATGCTGGGTGCGCATTGGGCGCCGCACTCATGGCATCTGCTGAGCTGGGGCACCCTGCGCCTCGCAAGCGGTTGCGGGAGGTCTATTGGGGGCCTGATCTCGGAAGCGACCAGGCCGTCGAGCAGGAACTTATTGCATGGGCCGGGCACATCGAGGTCGAACGCACCGATGATGTGGCCAGCAGTGCAGCCGACTTGATGGCCAATGGCGCGGTGATCGGCTGGGTGCAGGGCCGTTCGGAGTTCGGTCCACGTGCGCTTGGCAACCGAAGCATTCTTGCAGATCCACGACCTGCCGCAAACAAGGAGCGGATCAACGCAATGGTTAAGAAGCGCGAAGGGTATCGGCCCTTCGCGCCATCGGTGCTGGAGGAGGATGCGGCCGAATTTTTCGACCTGCCGGACACTGAATGCGAATTCCCTTTCATGAATTTCGTCGTTCGTGTGCGCGACTCTATGCGTGGCTTGCTCGGCGCCATCACACACGTCGACGGTACCGCGCGGCTGCAAACCGTATCGCGCAAAGCCAACCCGGCCTACTGGGACCTTATTAATGCTTTCAAGAAGCGGACGGGCATCCCAATTTTGCTGAACACATCCTTCAACAACAACGCCGAGCCGATCGTAGATTCAGTTGCAGACTCGATTGCGACCTTTTTAACGACAGAATTGGACGGACTTGTGGTCGGGCCGTTCCTCGTCAAGAAACGGGCTACCGCGCTGGAGGACTGGACTGCGCTCGCGGTTTCATTGCCTCCTCAGTTTAGTCTGCATCAAGTACGTGCTTATACAACGCAAGATCGCCAGGAGACGGTCTGCGAGATTCGCGCAGTCCACTCCCCTCGCGACGGTGTGCGCATTTCAAGTGAAGTGTACGCTCTGCTCATTCAGATCGAGGGCGAAGCCGTGCTGGGGGATCTCCTCAATCCAATCACGCTAGATGAAGCTAAGCGTCAAGCTCTCACAAAGGAGCTTCGTCAGTTGTGGGAGCAGCGCTGCATTCGGCTGCACCCCTCACAAGCTGTTCGCGTCCGTCAAGGCCCCGATCGTTTGCTGGAGCAGGCATAACAGGCCCACCAAAATGGCTCTTTTGGCTCCATGCCTTGGTCTGAACAGGAGCGGTGCGTTGTCCAGAATCGGACTGCTCACCAATGGGTGAGGCGACACCAAAGCCGGTTGGGGGTCAGTTTTTAGTGCCCTTTAACAGCAATGCTTGCTGATGCCTTGTGAAGGCGCCCGTGGTCGCCTGGTTGCCGGAGAGGCAACCAGGCGCGCGTCCTTCAGCATTCCCAAGCCCGACCGTCGACATCAACGCCAATCGGCCTTGAGAACGCGCCATCGATCGAACGCGAAAAGCAGGCTGGCCGGCCTTCAGGAGAAGGCCAGGGTAGCAAACTCGCACAAGAGGTGAAGCGGACGACTAAAGGCTCAGTGAATTCATGTGCGTACCATGCCACTAAGTGAACTCGCAAGATTTCCTCGGTCAGTACCGGGACCACGTTCCGACCAAACCAGATGACCGCCGCGGTACTCACGGAAGAAGGATTGGCCCCAGCGGTGGCCGCGGCGAGGAGTAGCTCCGGTCGGCCTCCGTACCACGCTCTGCCGCTGCCGGACGAAGCTCGATGCGAGTTCGACTCGGCTCGTGCCCTCCACTCTCCATGCGCGCCATTCTGCGCAGCTGTCCGCTCTTCGCCGCCAACTCAAGTCGGTTCACGTTTTGATAAGCCGGGCTAGCGTCGCTAGCCGGCCTTTCGGATGTAAGCCGTCCTGCACTGCCAGCGCAGATTGGATCGGCGCACTTGAGCAGCTCCTTTCAGTCCGGATGCCACCCGTCGCTGCGCCGTCGAAAACCAGGAAGATAGCTTTTGCATGCTGCGAGGAAGCACCACCTCCTCGGTTCGAGATGAAATAGCCTGCTTGCTTTTAGGTGCTCGTAGGCTGTTTTAGGATGTGCGTCGCCAGCAGGGCTTGCTCAAGCGATCGGATGCATATAGCTCGGCTACAGAAGAGCCGGCCAGACCTTCATTCCGTCGTCTGCCGCGACTTCCTGTACAATTCGTCTTCAACAAGGAACGACCTATGAGGCGGCAGCCCCGAGCATTCACGGTGGAGATCAGACAGAAGCGCAGTTCTCAAAAACGGAGTCTTTCAATCTGGAGCGATGTCGATCTCACCGCAGCAATGGCCGAGACAAGAAGGGAACTCGAGAAGATGGAGTTGCCAAATGGTCGCCCTGTTGACTCGAGTGTAGTATCGCTCAATGCTGAACACATGCACAAACCGCGAGCGGAGCATCTCATGACGAATTCCCTGGACGCAGGATCAGGAACAACTGCAACGCAACCGGCAGCCAAAGTGGAGACGCCTCTGAAGAAGAAAGCACAACGGTCGCCGAGAGCTAAGGTTGAGCCCAGGCCGCCTGCTCGGAAGAACGCGCCCAATGCGGCGTCGCAGGCGCAGCAAATACCAGCGGCGGCCGTGCGGACCGGACGCAAGATCTACTCTGAAAACGAGCGCGCTCAGATGCTTGCCCTTATACAGAAGTCTATCAGTGGCGGCGCCACCCATAAGAGCGCGGTCAAGCAGGCCGGCATCTCGGAACAGACCTACTATCAATGGAAGAGAGCTGCGCTGCCTGCATCGGTTGGTGATGATCTGAAGGACCTCGTCGCGCTTGAGGAAGAAAACAAGCGACTGAAGAGCCTGCTCGCGGAACGGCTGCGCAAGGAGAACGCGGAACTGAAGAGGAAGCTGGAGCTTGAATAACGCTGCGGTTGGGGTGGGCCACTCGCCCTTGGTCCGCCATCAGTTGCTCTTCGTCCGAAAACCGATAGCTCGCCGCCCTCCGCATCAGATCCGATCTTCGCCTTGCCGCCCATCGAACTGCCGCGGCCGCCCAAGGCGGTCCAATGGCCAGTTTTGACAATGGTGATGCGGCAAGCGCCTGCATCAGCGAGATACAGCGATCTCAAATGACTTCTCGGCTCAATCGCCTGCGCGAATTAGACTGGCACTCGCCTGAGAAGCCCGCGTCGGATGAGATCGATGCTGGAGGCAAATGCGCCTGCAAAGTCATTTAACGCATGGACCTCCTCCACAAGCTCAAAGGAGAAGGGGCCCGAATAGCCGCCATCGAGTAGCGTCCGGATTTGGCTGCAATTGTCCGAGCCGCCCAGGATGCGATCCGGGCGAATCCAGAAGGTTGGATCGTTTATGCTCGAAATGTGCACGAGACCGGTCAAGTCGCAGAAGAAGGACGTCTCGCGGGCAAGCGTGTGGTGGAATGTATCGTGGACAAGCCGGAAGGCGGACTGGCCATCAACCGAGGCAATGGCGATAGCCGCTTCTTTCTTCGACCGAAGTGAGGAGGTCTGGAACCCAAGCGGCTCGATAAGCCCAACAAGACCTCGCGACTGAAGTATTGGCTTTAGCGCCTTCAAGGCGACGCGGAGATTGCCTTGGCGCTCGGCATTGGCGGACCGCGAACCGTCGTTCACCGGCACCAGCATGAGCGCCTGGGCGCCGCAGGCGGCCGCATAATCGGCGAGCTTGCTGGCCTCGGCTTTGCGGGCGTGAGTCCACTCGTCGAATCGCTGCAAGGCGTTGACTGAGATAATCGTGACTCCCGCTTCGGCAGCGGCAGCCCGGACATCCGCCGACGGCTTGCCGCGCGCAACAGCCTTACTGCAAGGATCAGTCCTGACTTGCACGTCGGTTAGACCGAGATCGCGGGCGAGTGCGAGGAACGTCATGACGTCAAGCCCAGGTGTCGCCATATGGTCGAGTGCAAACCGAAGCGGCGCCACGCGCACGGATTGGCGTTCTTTCATCAAGGCGGCCGCCATTCGCGGCTCACTGGCCGTTTGGCGATTTTCAAGGCCGAAATGTTCGGCATAGGGAGGCGAGCCGGTCGAAGTCACCCGCTCTTTATTCATAGGATTGTCTATCATTGTGAGCCGACTTTCACGCAACGGGTACCACCGCGCCTCTTGAGACATTCATCTGCTAAGCGAAATGACCGAAGATGGATCCAGCCTACCCAGCCGCTTCTGCAGAGTGAGTACCAGGCCGCAAGGATGCTGAACCGCTCCGGAGCCAAACTGATGTGGCCGGCTGCTCCGCCGTAGCGAGGTGGACTGCCAGTGCAATCATAGCGCCTCCCCGACCTCTCCCTCAGGCGCTGATTCAATCCAGGACGCGCTGCTGTGCGGCCTTCAATGCCGCTGGGCACAAAGCCAACATGTCGGCGAGAGTATTGAACGCAATTGGGGCGACCGCCGGCGAGACTGCGGGCGACAACATAGAGTCGCCGAGCACCAGGCGTTATGGCGAGCACAAAAGCCGCGGCAAGGCGTAGGGCGAGTTGCGTCAGATTTGTCATGGGGTCGATACCAACGAAGTTTATGTTGCTAAGGGATGAAGGAGGCGACCTCACGGTCAGATGCCCGCTCGCTCGCTGCGAGGCCCGCAGCCACTCCGGCACGGTCGGCCGCGTTCCGATTCTGGCTCATCTTGCGCTTGCCCTCGATCCTCGTGATCGACATGCGCAGACCCACAATTCCGCGGAGTTGGGCCTGCACGAAATCCGACGGCGCATCCGACACCGCCCAGGGCGAGACGCGCTCACCCTCGTGGTGGTCGGTCAGGCGATTCACGGCCTCCAGCAGCCTCCCGGTGTCCTCGAAGAACTCGACCGGGCCATAAGCGTGGACGGTGACGTAATTCCAGGTAGGCACAACCTTCCCGGTTTCCTGTTTGGTCGCGTACCACGCCGGGGTCACGTAAGCCTCCGGCCCCATGAAGATGGCCAGACCGTCGCCCAGCGGGGGAACACGGCACTGTGGATTGGCCTTGGCGAGGTGGCCGTAGATCACGCCGTGCTCGCCCTCGCTTTCATCAAGCAAGAGGGGCAGCGGCGAGGCGAAGAGTCCTTCGGCCGTCGCGGTGACGAAGTTCGCCAGAGGAGATGCGCGGACGCTCGCCCGCAGGAAATCCATATCATCATCGCGGAAGGCGGGAGGGGTGTACATCGGGGAACTCCGTGTGTGCGCTGCAGGTCGGGATACCGGCAATCTGACCCTCAGGAAACAGCCAGTTAATTACAATTGAAGTCGTCCAGTTGGTGAAGTGACTTGGCGAGCCCAGATCATCGGGCCAACTATCTTAGTGGCCCAACAGTCGTAGAGGGCCGTGTGTCCAGCTTGCCCAGCAGGACCTGGGTGACGCCGAGCTGGCGCCGTCCTCCAGGGTTGGCGAAATCATGACACAGCATGTGCCGCCGAGCCGCTGGCGGCGTCGGCGGCAAGGTCGCGACCCGCAGATATGGCTGCGTACCGATCCGCTCGGGAAGTTAGCCTTCGAAGGAGGCGGAGAGCTCCCCCGACGGGTGAGCATGTGCCTCTCGATCGACATCTCTGATAGGCTTCCGTGCCGCCGGCCTGCCTATCAGGCGGCGCATGCAGGCCAGCTCAGCCTCGATGACAGGGACGGCACGTTCCTCAACCGACCCGCCTGGCGGAACTGGCGACCGAGGCTTTAGCGGTGGTGATTTCCTGTTCGTAGACCTTACACCCTGGTGCAAGCTCTCTCAGACCGCTCACGAGCATCTTAGCTGCGTCCTCGAGCGCTCCTTCCGGCATCGCTGCTAAGCTTTCCAAAATAAACCACATGCGGCCGCCCACCGTCTCCAACCGGGTGCGCGTGCCCTGCCGCCAGTTCCAGCGGCGACATGTAGCTGCCAGATCGTCGCGCCAGATGACCTCCCCCTTGGAAGGCTTTTCGACGACCGCTTCCCCATTCAAAACAGTGTGGAAGCACTCCGTTCCTTCCGCAATTGTCAGCCGTGGTTTACCGACATATGCATCGAAATTTTCGCCGCCGACGGGTATTGCGAAACGCAGGCTCACTGCATTGTAGAGGTCAACGACAGGATTTATCGATGGGATGCGGCCGTCCCTCTCCACCCGTTTTTTCAATGCGTGCGCCGAGCACGGCGTCCGGTTTGGTTTCGCTCCGAATCGGACGTATGCCTCCGCCCAATTGGCCAAGTGCGCTTCTCCCCATGCGGGTCCTCCCGCTCGGACGAAATCGCAAGCCTCTCCCAACACGTCTCGAGCCATGACGCCTCGCGCACTGTCCTGTGCATCAACAAGAATGCTGATAGCGCGAAAGTCAGGTGCGATCTCTGCTATTTCCTCGTCGATCAGCGGAAAATCCATCAACGCTTTCTCCTTTAAGCCGGCCGCACGGCGCCTTGCTTCCAGTGGATGTAAGAGTCTCGTCGAGAACTCTCTTCGCCAGGTCGCAGGGTCAGAGTACTGCCCGGGACCCGGAATGGCCGACAGGGCCAGTCACGGCAAGTCTTGCTGATCCAGTCTGCGATCGCTGCCGGCGTGACTCTGGGGTCACGAGCCAGGCCTGTGCACCGTCAGGCCGGTTATTGAGGATGTTGCCGAGTGCTCGCAAGGCTTTTTACCCGTTGGACAGCGCCAGTAAGGAGCCGAACGCCATTCTCGATCTGCCGAATGGTCAGGGCGGAATAGCCCATCACCAGTCCAATCCGGTCAGCACGGCCTTCATCTCGAATGTACAGTGATGAAATCGGATGGATGCCCACCCCGACCCGCCGCGCCTCTTCAACCAGGATGTCCTCCAGCGACCGAGAAAGATCCTTGAACCAGACGACGACATGCAGCCCTGCATCAGCACCCTCGATGACAATACCGTCTGCGAACGCGCGTTGAAGGACGGCAAGCAGCGCCTCACGGCGCTCGCCGTTGAGACGGCGGACGCGTCGCACATGGCTTTCATAACCACCGCTCTCGATAAGTGAGGCCAGGGCCTCCTGTTCGGCAACCGGAGAATGCCTGTCGAGAAGCTGCTTGGCCGTCGCAAAGACATCTTGCAACTCGGCCGGAACCACCAGGTAGCCGATGCGCAGCATCGGCGACAGTGTCTTGGAGATCGTCCCAACATAGATGACGGAACTGCGGTCTTCCAGCTTGTGCAACGGGGGCACCGGACGAATGTCGTACCGGTACTCGCCATCGTAATCGTCCTCGATGATATAGGCGTCGTTGCGCCGAGCCCATTCGAGGAGTTGATAGCGCCGCGAAATCGACAAGACGCCGCCGAGCGGGAACTGGTGCGACGGGGTGACATAGGCCAGCCGCGCCGGAATTTCCTGCAGCAGCTCCGTCTTTATGCCCTCGCTATCGACGGCGACGGCCACTGGAGTGGCTCCTGTGCTGGCAAAGACTAGGCGCGCCATTCTATAGCAGGGATCCTCGATCACGAAGCTGTCAGCAGGATCTAGCAGCAGACGCGCGCAAAGGTCCAGGCACTGTTGTGATCCACTCACGACGAGGATCTGCTCGACCCGGCAGCTAAGCGTTCGGGCGCGCCACAAATATCCCTGCAACGCCTGGCGCAAGCGATGCGAGCCGCGTGGATCGTGATAGGCCAGCCTTCCGGGACTTTGTGACATCGCCGCGTTCATCGCGCGCTTCCACGTCAGTGCAGGGAAATCAGATGGTGCGAGGTCGCCGTAGCGGAAATCGACCTTGAGACGGTTCGGGAGGTAGTCGGGCCGTGGCGGACTGGCGCGCAGTCGCTCGCCGTAACTGGAAAGGTGAATCGGGCCAGTCCTTTTCGGCACCGCGCTAGTCGCTTTACTCCCGACTAGCGAAGCTGCAACGCGAGGTCTTGCGCCTTGGATGACCTCAATGAAACCCTCGGCGACCAGCTGGTCATATGCCACCGTCACCGTGGTTCGCGACACACCGAGTTCATTTGCGAGGCCCCGGGACGACGGCAGCTGGCTGCCCGTTTCATAGATGCCGCCCAGGATCTGCTCGCGAAGAGCTTCGCAGATCTGGCGCGCGCCCAGACCTTGAGGGCGAGCTGTCGAAGCGGCAGGAGAAGGCTGGACCATTTCTTTCATCGCCAACTGAACGTTCCATCTGAGTTAGTGTGACGGCATTGTTCCCGAAATCAAGAGGGCTAAAGCCGATGGCCAGCGCCGAAGATTCGCTTGAAAACGAGGCAATATCAATGCCGTTCCGGAACGAGGTCGACCTCGCATTTGCCACCCGGGCCATACATCACGGCTACGATCCGGCCGGCTTTTCCAATTCCGTTCAGACGACTGTGTTTCTTACATTGACCTACGGATTTGAAAGCGTGGCAGCAAACGAAGCCGCCGCAGCAGCGGAAGACTCTACGCACGCGAATACAACCCGACGACTGAGGTCCTCGAAAAGCGGCTCGCCAATCTCGACGGAGCCGAAGCTGGGCTGGTACTCGCCTCGGGGATGGCGGCCTTCGGCACGCTGATCCTTTCGCCGCTTTCGCAAGGTGACGAACTCATCGTCCACAACACCGTTTATGCCAATACACTCGCCATGGTCGAACAGGGCCTGCCGCATTTTGACTAAGGTCGTTGCCCTCGACCTGTCAAATCCCAGTAATTCGATGGGGCCATCACCCGAAAGACTCGGCTCGTTTTCTTCGAGACGCCGATCAACCCGCTGAGCCGTATCCTCGACATCGCTGCCATTGCCGAACACGCCCATTCTCGCCGGGTGAAGGTCGCGGTCGACAGCACCTTCGCCTCGCCCGCCCTCCAGCGTCCACTGGAACTCGGAGCTGACATCGTGATCCATTCCCTGACCAAGTACATCAACGGACATGGCGATGCGCTTGGCGGTTTCATACTCGGCGATGCGAAGACATTGCACCTGTTGCGCGAAACTGGCCTGCGCTATCTCACCGGGGCAGCGCTCTCGCCCATGTCCGCATTCCTGATCTTGCGCGGGCTGAAGACACTCACGCTGCGTATGGAGCGTCACAGTGCCTTTGGGCTCGCGGTCGCCCAGGCGCTCGAGGCGCACCTGGCTGTGGCTTGGGTTAGCTATCCGTTTCTCCGCTCTCATCCCGAGCATAAGATCGCGCGCAGACAGATGTCGAACGGCTCAGGCATGTTGGCTCTCGGCCTCCAAACGGGGTTCGAGGGCGCGCGCCGTATGATGGACGGTCTCACGTTGATCACCAGGTCAGTCAGCCTTGGCGATGCTGACAGTCTCATTTGTCATCCGGCAAGCCTAACCCGCTCGCGCAAGTCAATCCATCTGCAAGGACGCGCCTTTGCCTGAAGCAGTCGGCGACGACCTCATGTGCCTGTCGGTAGGCTTGAAGACGCCGCCGATTTGATCACCGATCTCAACGCTGGAGGGGGTCTGATGCCCAACGCTTCACGCAATCTAACAGCGGGAGCTTCAGCATGGCTTTCCTGAGCGGCCTTTGGCCTTCCCAATAACGCCAAGCGATAGTGACGGCAGCGTCGATATCCTCGCGCTTCGAAAGCTCAAAGCGCGGCTTTGTGCAGCAAAGGTGGATTCCATCGGCCTGCTCGGCAGCACCGGCACTTACATGTATCTGTCGCGCGAGGAACGCCGCCGGGCAATTTCTGAAGCGCTGGACGAGACGGTGGACGAGTCCCGCTCGTGGTTGTGGGCGCTTTGCGCACCGATGAAGCGGTAAAATATGCAAGGGATGCGAAGGCCCTCGGCGCAGCCGCGGGATTGCTCGCCGCTGTGTCATACAGTCCGCTCACTGAGGACGAAGTTTTCGAGCATTTTTCGACAGTGGCGCGCGAAAGTGGCCTTCGTATCGTGATCTACGACAATCCTGGAAACACGCATTTTCGCTTCACGCCAGCACTCATCGCGCGTCTGGGACAGTTGCCTGAGATCCTCGCTATGAAAAACTCAGCGGACCGGGGCGATGCTATCGAAGGCCAACTTGCGCACCAGAAAGAAATTCTGCCGAAAGGATTCTCGATCGGCTACAGCGGCGACTGGAACGCCACGGCGGCCCTGATCGCGGGCGCCGACACATGGTACAGCGTCCTCGGTGGCATCTTGCCGGAGCCCTGCCTGGCGATCGTCAGAGCGGCTCGGCACGGCGACCACACAGAAGTACACCGGATAGACGCCACGCTGGCCCCGGTGTGGGAGCTTTTTAAAACGTTCTCGAGCCTTCGCATTGTCTACGCTATCGCCGAGCTCCTCGAAATCTGTTCCGCCCAGCCCCCACGGCCAATCAAGCCGGTTTCAGCGGCCGCGAAGTACCAGGTCGCCGAAGTCCCGGCCCGTTTAGGATCAGGTCCCCAATCGTAAGCCCCGCTTTCGAGCGGTGTGCTGACCACCGACGGATTACAGCTCTCGACCCCTACCCAGCGCGCTCACCGTGTGTGCCGAGGGAGCGCAGCACCTCCCGTCCCTCGGGATATGTGACCACATCCTTGCTCCAGCGGCTTGCGAGGCCAGCTCTCACTGCGGCACAGTGCCGGCAAAATGTCATCGTCCGAGCATGCTACTCCTCCTAATTGTGTCAAGTTTAAATCAAATTGTCCTGTGTATGTTGACCGTTGCGCGACACTGACCTCGTAGAGGGCTGACGCGGCGGCTACTGAGAGGTTAAATGAAGAGCGATTTTTCCGCGGCCCGGGTGCATTTAGATCGGGCATACCACTATCTTGGTGGTGATGACCCGATGAGCCAGACGGGGCGTGAAGCCTTGGACGCTATAATTGAGGCGGTCGCCTTCGAAGAATTCAAACAGCCCCGCCAACAGGCGGAGGTGCTACCATTTCCGGATGTGCGTCGCTTCTGAGACGATCGCTCTAGCTATTAACCTGGGGAGCAAATCCTCCCTGCTCCCCAGGCATAACCCGATGGGTAATAGCCATGAAGGCCTGGGGCGCGCATCCACGATGCCGGGCAGGCAGCGAACTCCATGGGCGGGGAACACGCGGTCGATTGGGCCAAGGTCCTGTCCGAAGCGCGGTGTTACGGCCCCGCGTTAGCCACGCGGTCGGCGATCTTTCTGTTGTGAATTTTACTATGCTTCCTGCGAGCGCCGAGATCGAGCGTTCAACCCGTAGGCCAAACTTCATCTTAGTGTTCGCTACAAAAAGAAGACGGAGCGCCCATGGATGCGCCGCCTGTATTGCGTTCGGAAAACGCATGTGAACTGCTGGGCTAGGGACTGGGCGGGTCTCGTAGATCGTCGATGTTAGGACTTCCTCTTCGGTTGTGGAGCGCGGGGCTCACAGCTGCGTAGTCGTAGGCTGCGATGAATACGAATATTTTGAGCGGCGCCGTCGGCCTGCATGTTGGACCTGATCGTGTCGCCCTCCGCCGCCGGAATGACGGCGCCACGTAGGACCGAGAATTTCGGATAGGCATCGACGAAAGCGCCCCGAAGGCCGTGTGATCCATGTGATGGCCCCGCCTCATCGACTCTACAAGTCCCGTTGTCGGTACGCGGGTGCGAGCCATCGTCCCGTCATTGTCCAGGGGGCAGCCCGTGATCTTTCCGGCCGGCGCGTCCGATGAATTCGAAGTGCGCATTTGGCTCGATGCGCCGCCTAACCAATGCAGATGTACTGAACGTTCCACCACAATGGTTGGGTCCGGAGCCTCGCCCCTCCAGATGACCGGCGGGGCGTCTCGTTGGTCCGTTTGGCGGCGACCTCGCCTCCGGTAGTCATGCGATATGCCGCGTAAGGCATAGCCAGATCGACGATTTCCTGCCTGGCTACGTCAACAAGCCCGAACTCAAGGCTTGGCCCTGAGAAACGCGTTGGGTAGTGGGTCAGTTTGAAATTCAGGCCGCATTTTTAGCGTAAAGGGACATCTAGAACCCGCTCTCGCTCGGCGACTTCGGCATCTGTCAACGATCCCATATAGAGACAGTTGGCAATTCGGTTCTTCTCCGTAGGGGAAATGCCGAATGCCTTATTCAATTTTGCCAACTGATCGACGCAATCCTCACGAAGGACCGCTTGCAGCTGCTCCTGCTCCGCCTCGTCTTTCTGACGCTGGTAATTGCGATATTCGCCGAAAAGGTAATAGCCGACGCCAACGATCACCGCGATGCAGGCGCCGGCAATTAAGAGGCGCAAACCAGAGTCGGCCTTGTCCATTTCTCGCCCTCCCCAAAACCGCTAGGAACGCTTTTTATATGTTCCGCGAACCATCGGCTTTTCGGCTTCCTTCGCTTCGATCAGCGCAACGATATCGCCGATCTCCCAAAGTTTGCCAGTGACGCCAGCGGCCATCGCCGGGGTCATTCGCAAGGTGGCATGGATGCGAACAAAATTGTAGTCCATGAAGTGAAGCGCCACGGCGTTGGCGTGGGCTTCCACCTTCTTGGAAAAGCCGTTGGTCAGCCGAGTGAAGCGGCGCATATGCATCCGCATGGTGAGGTTCTGGCGCTCAGCAAATGACGTGCTGACATGCTTGATGTTTGGATTGCCTTCGATCCGCTCTTTGTTCGCTCCGGTGCATTCGGCGGGGCTGTAACGGCCCTTTGCGCTGTCAGGGGAGGCGCCATAGAGCTTGATCAGCATGGCGTAGTCGATGTCGCCACCGAATGCACCTTGAACAGCCTCTAGATAGGCCCTGTGGCCATCGCTGGTCAGCTGGACGCGATTGGCGAGGCGGCGCGAAAGATCGTCCATGAAGCCCATCGCGTATTCGCTGTCGCGACCGCCGACCAGCCACGACATGACAAGCTTGGTGTCGGCATCGATGGCCGTCCATGTCCATGTGTCGCCAGCGCCTTCCGGGGCAGCCTTGGCCGTCGCGACGTTCTTCTGCTTGGCGTAGGTGAAGCTCCAGATTTCATCGACCTGCACTCGCTTGCTGGTCAGGTTGCGAAGGGTTTCATCCTGATACTGTGCGCAAATCGCGCCAGCGTCAGAGAGAAGTTTTGCCACCGTATTTTTGCTGGTACCCATGATGCGGGTAATCGAACGGATCGACTGACCTTCGCAGAGCATGTGAAGGATACCAGACCGGGCTTGGGCGTCCAACTTATTCATACTGACCATTATGCATAAGCGCTCTTGCTTTGCAACTATTATTACGCTATCCGGGATAAAGGGTATTGAGATTTTTTCTCCGGCGCTATATAAAAGGGACGTGAGGCATGGAGATCGAATTTGCCGATGATGACCTCGACAAACTGGACCATGATCCGAGTTTCGATGCGGGCTTTGGCCCTGACATTGTGCGTGGATTCTGCAAAGCGCTATGGGCATTGCGCGCTGCCGTCGACCAGCGGGACCTCTATCGCGGCGGACTCCGATTCGAGAAGCTTCAGGGGAGAAGGGGCCACCAACATTCGGTGCGGCTGACCAAGCAGTGGCGGCTCATCATTGAGATCGTCACCGACAACGAAGGCACCCGACTGCGGGTAATTGAAATAACGGATTATCACTGATGCCAAGGAATATGACCGATCGGACGCCAGCTTACACTTTCCCACCGGGCGAGTTCCTTAAGGACGCCTTGGATGAGTTGGGTTGGTCGCAGACAGAGTTTGCGGAGATCATCGGCCGCAAGGCCAATGTGGTGAATGAGATCATCATGGGTAAGCGCTCGATCACGCCAGACACGGCGCGAGAGATCGCTGCGGCGCTGGATACGACTCCGCAGTATTGGTTGAATTTGGAATCCGCTTATCAGCTGGCGAAAACGTCGCCGGCTGACGAGCGGATCGCTCGCGAGGCGGAGATGCGGAAGCGCTTTCCCGTCCGAGATTTGGCGAAGCGTGGCTGGCTTCCGCAGCGGCCCGGCGAGAGTATGGAAGCATCGGTTTGCCGCTTCTTCGGAATCGCTTCGATTGGCGATCCTATCACCGGATCGTTCGCCGCATGGAGGAAGAACAACGAAGATGTTTCCACTATCCAACTGGCTTGGCTTATCCGCGTAAAGCGCCTTGCGGAAGCGATGGTCGTGCCGAAGTTCTCGGAAACGCTACTGCGCGACGCGCTTGTCCAGCTTGAAGCCTTGATGGTTGACCCGGAAGAGGTCCGCCATGTCCCGCGCATCTTGCATGACTGTGGTGTGCGGTTTTTGGTTGTCGAACCGCTTCCCGGCTCGCGTATTGATGGGGTGTGTTTCTGGCTGGACAAAAACAGGTCGCCGGTCATTGCCCTGTCGCTTAAGGGTGGCGACCAGATCGACCGCTTTTGGTTTAATCTGCGGCATGAGATCGAGCACATTCTCAGGCTTGAAGGTCGCGATAATCCGGTCATCGACAACTTCGAAGATGACGACCGACTTACAGACGAATCCGAACGTGCAGCCGATGCGGCGGCGGCGGATTTCTGTGTGCCGAGACTGAAGATGGAAAGCTTCATTCGTCGGCATGACCCGATCTATTCCAAACCAGGGTTGATCGGTTTTTCGAAACTAGTGAAGCGCCATCCCGGCATCGTGGCCGGGCAAATACAAAAGCACCTCAACAGATGGGACTTATTCAAGCAGTACCAAGCCAAGGTGCGGCATGTCCTCATACGTACGGCGATGACCGATGGGTATGGGGTGACACCGCATCTGAAGGAGATTTGAAGCATGACTTACAGTAAGCAGATGCAGAAAATCGTTGCAGAGTACCGCATGTCCGGCGAGCCGTGGCCGGCAGGCACCAGAACAATGGCCGCTTGGGCTATCCGAACCGGACGATGGGAATTGCCGGAGTCGGCAGCAATCTCCAAATGCGCCGAAGATTTGCAGTCGGCCATGCGCGAAGATTACATCACCGACAAGCGCGGAAGAAAGGTTCGCAAACTGCATCCCGCCACGACCAAGTCAGGCGGAATGCAGATGGTTCTGTGGGACGATATTCGAACCGCCCCACGACACCATATGCAGATGTCGTTCCAGCAGCGCCGTCGCGGGATCGTCGGTGACGTTCGGCAGTTGAAGATCGATGTCGATAGCTACAATGATGCGAGGTCGGACGAAGAGCCTATCCAGATGGATTTCGACTTCACGATGGACTTGGCGGAAATCGAGGCAGCAGAAGCTGCCTAGTCGTCGCGCTTTCTCCAACGGGCCGATGCAGCTAGCCTTGCTGCATCGGCCCTTTCTTCTGCCGACATGCGGTCAGCCCGTACGCGGCCACCGATCTTACCGCCACGTCGCCCTAGCTCCACAGCGGCCTTGTTCTTATGATCTTCTTTGGCCGGCGCTTCGCCAGTCGCGATGTCAACAATCGACCTTGCCAACTGGTTAGGATCGCGCGGGCGCTTGGGCTTAGGTCCGGTTGGCATACTGGTATCCTTCTAGCCTGCGCAAATCCGCCTCGATTTCCTTAAGAATTTTCTTTCGCTTGGCGATCTCCTTAGCGTCGGCAGGCTTTAGGTCCATGCCTTCCACCCGCTCGATGCTATGGCGGACCGTGTCGCGCAACCAAGTCATTTCCTTAATGACGTCGAACATGCCAGTTCCTCATGCTTCGCGTTGAGCATATATAGGAGTTCGGCCTATCGTGCGACAGTCGGTTGACGTCGATTGACGGCATGGCAAATTTCAAACTGACCCACTACCACGCGTTTGCGGTGGATCGCCACGCGCGACAAGGTGATCGAGGCCGCCATGGCGGTCGGCGCACCACTTCGTCATGAATCTAACCGGCGGGTATGAAGCCCGGACCGAACAGGAGCTGCAGATCATTGAGGAGAGTTTCCTTTCGGGCGAGACCGTGACGTCTGTCGCCAGACGACGGGGCGTGCGCCGGCGAGCCTCGGCGTGGCGCGCCGAAGCGGTGCCGTACGCCGTTCGGCGGCCTTGTTTGTTGAGAATGCCGGCGATGACGGCGTCGGGGTATGCGGCGCCAGCCCCCGCAGCAGCACCAGCGTATGCTCGTCCGTACGACGAGGAGCGGGCCAGCGGGCCGACGCACATATCTATCTTGAACGCTCCGGCTGGCCCCCGGTCTGGACAGATTCCCGAAAATTGGCGCGATCGAAGCTTTTGAGCGGTGTTCGCTATAACCTTCACATCAATCACCGCGCCAATCCGTCAGGCGCGAGGCTCGCGCGGGCAAGTGGATGTTGAATTTAGTTAATCCTCCGGGGAATCAGCAAAAGCGCCGGCAGCAACAGCAGCAAAAGTGAGCCAGAGCCACATCTCGGTGGAAACCGCCGGTCAGCTCTCGTCGAAATTCGACAGCAATGTCTTCAACCAGCTCTCTTTCGTATCCCCGGCACGAAGATTACCCTCCAGCACAAGCTCGGGGACGTTTTCAATTATCGCACTGAATTGCCGACCAATATTTGCGATCACCCCATTTTTGTCTTGCTTGTCAAGAAGCTCTACAAGCTGTCTCATATCACTTATAATACATGATAGACGCTCCGGCCGTTGCAAATCCAAAAGACGTACATATCTCGTTCGGATGTTGAACTCATGAACGAGATCCAGCATTTTTCCATTGTTTCCACCCTCTGCGATCTTCTCATAAAATACCTCGAGGAACTCCCCAAACAAAATACAGTCGTTAGAGCTGGGGATCGTAGGAAGCGTTGACCACAGCTTGGAATGCTCATCTGGGCCTTGCCTGAAAACACCCTGAAGTATTGCGTTGGCAACACCATACTCATCTGATAATTGCTTTGTATCCAGCTTTCTTGTGTAGTAGCCATTGCGAGGAGATCCGACGATGTACTTTTCGGTTTCGATCTGAATCAATGCCTCGCGTAACGGGGTAACGCTCGTTTTCAGAGTAACGCTGATTAGACGGGGGTCGAGTCGCGTATCGGGGGGTACCTTAAAATCGACGATAAGCTTCTTCAATGCTTTATAGAGTCGATTGGCCTTGGACCGATCCCACCCTGGTGTATCTTCGTGCTGCCTATACATGCCTTCTCCTGGGAGAATGGTTTCTGCTATTCAAAGAAGCTTGGGCTGCAGCCCCACTCCTGGTGTCCCTCGCCCGCCCGATCTGCCCTTACAACCCGGGGGAGCCGGTTAGATGGGGCTGATCCTCGTGCGCGCAAGTGACATTTTTGCCCCCCGGGGGCATTTGAACCTCGCCGCCACATCAAACGGTGAGCCAAAGCGGCCGCTTTAAAGCTGGCCTCACCGACTTCGCCATGCCATCGGTATCGTTCTTGTTTCGTTAAGTTTCGCTGAAGGCGCACCAGAACCTGGTCGTCACCGGCCAGACCGGGATCGAAAGTCATGGCTGGCCTGTGCCTTCGACCGTCAGGCGGCACGGCTCGATCATTCCGTGCTCTACCTGCGCGTTTTACGGCTCTCCGAGGGCCTGGCGTTCGCCCGCATTGATGGCCGCTGCCGCCGCCTCATCTACAAGCTCACGCGCGTGCGGCTCCTCATCCTCGACGACTTCGGAACGCACTCCCTCTTGGGGAGCAGCACTTCCATCTGTTCGAACTCCTCGAGAAACGCTATCGGCGCAAACCACCCTGATCACCGCCTGTGGCCAGATGGCATCATCGCCGAGCTAAATATCAGGGGCCGCGGCCATTCTCGACAGGCTCGCTCAGAACGCCCACCGCAGCGCTCCAGTGCGAAAGCAAAGCCGCTACGTCTCCTAGTGCGCGTCGCAGCCTCACTTTGCCAGAGCGCCGCCTCTATTCACTTCCCATGTATCTTAGTGAACAAATGTCCGCCTACTAAGCATCACGTCGTTCGCTGCCTGCAGTGCCTGCCCGTCACCTTCCGCCCTTCATTGTGGAGAATCTGATCCAAATGGCCAGCCGAGGTGTTCATGGGGCGCGCGATTGCGGGTAATCCTCTGCGCTCCACTCGTGATTATTGCACGTCCGATAGCCAAGGCAATTCTGGGCAACGCTGACATTTCCGCAAACACGCGCCGCACGATTTCCTCGGCGATCCGCTCCGGGGATCGACGTGGGCTCGTCTTCGGCCGGTACGAACGATGCCATGCCGGCGAGGCATTCGCGCAGCATGCGCCACGACCTTCGCCGCAGCGGGAACTGGCTTCATGTACATGCGCGAATTAGCCCTAAAGAAGATTGAGCGCGCGATCAAAATCATCGTTGCCACCAGACGCGGGCACCAAGCGCTAGATTCCTTCCACCGTCATGAGTGCTGACAACGGCCTTTGGCGTAGAAATTGGCCCGCCACTCGATCGGCGATCGAGGCACTTGGACTGCGGATATCAGGTGCAAGAGGCGGACTTGACGCTCTGACGGGCCGCATTTTTGCCTGGACGCGCCGGCGCGTCTGGAACGACCCGATCGCGAACGACGTGTGGCAGCGCTTCGATCGGGTCGACCTTGCGCCGGCCGATGCGGTCTGATCCTGTAAGCTCAGGCGCCCTCGACCAACGCGCGCCGGGCATGGTGTTGCCGGTCGTTGTGATGCGGCCCGCGCCAGACGGTCTCGCCACTCGATTGCTCGCCAGGGACCAGGCCGAAGTAGGCCATGAGCCGGCGTGGATTGAAGAAGCGGGTGAAGTCGCCGACTTCCGCGACCAGCACCACGGCAATGGCTGACGCGATACCGCGTATTGCCTACAGGCATCACCCACCGGGCGCCGGTTCGTTCCGGGATCGGGCTGAGTATCTGTTCCTGGACCTGCTGCAGGCGCCGTTCCGCATCCATGACGGCATCGACGTAGTCCTGAATCCGACCTGCTGAGCGGGATGTTCGAAGGCCAATGTCAAAGCCATCGGCAGTAAGCCATTCGCCAGGCCGCCCCACGCTCTTGCTTATGCCCGTGACGCAGCAGAAATCGCGAAGACGTTCATGCGCTCGCGTCAATATCTGTCGCACGACGGGGCTACACAGGCGATCAGGTCGCGCATGGCTCTTCGTGATCGTTATGGGCACCCAGACGGGGGGGTCAACTCTCCGGCCCGATTGCGGCGGGCGAGCATGGTGGCATCGCGACGGTTTATCTTCACCCGATCGGCCGGCCGCCTCGGAATCAGCGATGACGCCACCACGTCGCAGCGATGACTCAGGCTTGTGAGTTGGCGATAACGGCCATAACCGCACGCGCCGGTCTCATAGCCAAACGCCAGCGGCTTGCCGGAATACCCAGACGGTTGCAGAGCTTTTTGATGCATCAGTGTCATTGGGAATCTCGCCGAATATTCCAGCGATCCGCCGCGTCAGCTCGCTGCCACCGCGATCGAAATCCGCTCCTTGTGAATATCCACATAGGGCCCGCCTCTTGTGCATGAGGCACTGCGCCGGCCAGCTGGCTTAACCCTCGGCCGTTGCTTATCGGATGACGCCCCCCCTCAGGCCCAGCAGTCATAAGGAGTACGTGGAGTCGCCGCGGCTCCCGACACCGTCACATCAATCCAGAAATTGAACAATAAGTTGGACTATATTATTAAATATATGTTAGTATACCTCTTCACCTGTGGGCGACATGCCCGATTGCATCATGTTCCCGCAAAATACTGGGATATATTCGGAAATATACTTATATTCTCTTGCCTTCTAACTGGCACAAACCTATCTGGTGCAAATGCCGGTTCTACTGATCCAGGCATTCCACTCGACCAACATTCAAAGGAATATGTTTATGGCCGAACCTGAACCCTCTGCGTGGCAGAAACTTCGTCACCATTTCTCCCGCGCTCCGAAGTCGAAGAACTGGGGCAAGCGCATCGCAATCGGCGGCATTGCGGTCGTCACGCTTGCCAGCGTCGGCGTCTCTGGCGCGCTCAGCCAGGGTTACGGACGCGTGCAGCGCTTCGACGTCGGCGGCGGCCACGCCGGACCCGACATGCACATGCAGACCAGCCTCCGCCATGGGACGGGCTACTGCGCGCATGACTTAGAGTCCAAGCTCGCTGATCTTGACATCACGCCCGAGCAGGAAGAAGAGTTGGCGGCGATCACCGACGAGGTCCATAACCATATGCGCCTCATCGAGCAGGGCTTAATCCAGGCGCACAATGATCTCGCCGAGCTGCTCAACGCGCCAACCCTCGACCCCGACGCAGTGGAGGAGGTGCGCGCCGAGATTGTCGAGTGGGCCGGCGAGGCTTTGCGCGCGCTGACGACCGATCTGCTGGATGCCACCGAGGTGTTGACGGCCGAGCAGCTTGAGCAGTTGCTCGACGATTTCGAGG
The DNA here is from genome assembly GCF_000176035.2 of Mesorhizobium opportunistum WSM2075. NCBI lineage: Bacteria > Pseudomonadati > Pseudomonadota > Alphaproteobacteria > Hyphomicrobiales > Phyllobacteriaceae > Mesorhizobium > Mesorhizobium opportunistum. The sequence continues at coordinate 6,646,439 of NC_015675.1, forward strand.
ATCTCGAAGATCGCGGATAAGCTCTATACGAGCACAGGTTCGAATCGGAGCTGACAAACGAGCATGGCGGACCAGGTCCTCATCGTCGATGAGGACAGGCGCCTGTCCGCCATGCTCGCGGAATATCTGACGGGTTACGGGTTTCGTGTACTAACGGCGGACACGGCGGGGTGGGCATTGCCGACATCGCGCGGCAGTACGCCCCAAGCCGTAATTCTCGATGTCAGGCTGCCTGACATGGACGGCTTAGAGGCGCTCAAGCGCAGCCGCGCGAACTCCGACGTGCCGGTTCTGATGCTGACGGCGCGGGCCGACGAAACCGACCGCATCGGGGCTGGAAACAGGCCCGGGCGATATTGGAGGCGCAGGCCAAGTAGACCTGTGGAAGGTTGTAACTCTCATCTGCATCCTGAAACGCCCACCTCAGAAGGGAAAGCTGATCCGAACCCTCATGCGGCGGGGCGATCAGGATGAGATTCGACCTGTCTCCCAAATAGTCTCGCCATAGAGCGCTCAAGCTCAACCTGCAACGCGAATAGTTTTCGACAGAATCGGAAAATAAGGCAAACATGTGATGCAACGACTGTTACTGACATCTGTGGCGCTTTGTGGCCTGACGGCGGGCGCTACCGCCACAGTGCCGGTGAACGCCGAGTCCGCGTCTATAGCCTGGGCAGGTCTATAGCCTGGGCAGCGGCCCCTCCAGTTTTTTCCTTCGAAGGTGGCCAGCGCTATTTCTACAGTACCGGCAAAACATCGAAGGACCTTTACAATCATGAAGGCACGTCACTGCTCTCGCGGCTTACCTATGACGATTTAGACGCGTATTCAATTGAAGTCTTCTTCAACGCGATCCACAATCCGACTGGCATTTTCGTCAAGGGCCTCGTCGGTGCGGGCTGGATTACCTAGGTTCTCTCGTCGACGAGGACTTCAAAAACGGCTTCTCATAATGCGGATAGAGTTGCGTGTACCGCGCCAATGCAAACAAGGCGGTTCAAAACATCCGAAAGTCGGCTTCTGTTACTACATTGTCAGCTATTAGACATCGCCGAAGACGCCGGCCGACAATCCCAGCGAAGAGAGGGGCCGAGTCGTTCTCGGCATCAACCTGGCCCGTGAACAGGTACCAGCCCACACATCGTAACCAAGGTGACGGCGGCTACACGGAACGTTGGCAGCCTGACGTATCGCGCGGACTAGCACGCCGGCACGAACAAGGGTCTGGCCCGGATACGCCGCCCCATAAACGTTGATCTCATCAATGCGCTACGGAGCTCAGCATTCCTCGGAGAGCCGGTCGAGGGCGGGGAGTTCCCGCGAAAGACGACCGACATAATCGCGCAATTCCTCCTTCGGCACTTCTGAGCTCAGGTTTTCATGCATGGCCACAAGACCGCACATGCTCGACAGCGCATTGCTGAATGTCGTTGGAGCGATCGGATACCGAGCAGGGGCGTGCCGGCTTGTGCCATTTCTCCGAGCCGGTGCCCCCGGCATGAACAGCCTCGGTAGATGAACAACAGATCAGCTCCCGACAGTCTGGTCCGACGAACTATTCGACGCAAATCAGCAGCACTTCCGTACCGCTGGTCGCTAATGTCAGGCTTGCCCTTGGCAAGTTGTGGCGGGCGGAGGAGCTATCATGAAGACTGGTGAGACTCATAGCAAAGCAGCGTACGCCAAATCCCGGAACCAGTCGGTGTTTTCAGATGAAGACGCCTTGCTCTCTAGAAAAGGTAGAAGCCAGATTGAAGTCGAAAATGCTTCTGCAAGCGCGTGCGGCAGATAACGATCCACGCGCGACCTTTTGCGACCGGTGGATCAATGATCGAGGCCTGCTTCTTGACGATGATGCCATTGATATCGCCAAGGCAGCGTACCTAGCTTTTTTTCAGCAAGAACAACTCGTATCCGCCGATTATGAGGTTCGAGCACGAGCTGGTGACCATGGCACTCGAGTTGTTTCACGCGAGGCCAGAAGCCGTTAGAAGCTTTATTGCATCGGGTTGGAGGGCGTCGAGCATGGCGGCGGCGGGCTTGCCTTCATGTGCCTGTCCGGCCGTCGGGACAAGGTCGATCGCCCGGCCTTCGGCATCGACGAGCGCGGGGATCTTGGTCGTGAGCCCGCCGCGGGAACGTCCCATGCAGCCATCGTCAGCGCCCCCCTTTTTTGCCGTGGCAGCGTGCAGGTGAACGCGGACACAGGAGCTGTCGATCATGATGATCTCGCCGTCAGATGCCTTGGAAACCGCCGCCAGAAGCCGATCCCAGGCCCCGGTTTTGCGCCATCGCACGAACCGGTTGTAGAAGGTGGTGTAGGGGTCATAGCGTTCCGGCACATCGGCCTAGGGTGAGCCGGTGCGGAAGCGCCACAGGATGCCGTTGAGCACCTTGCGGTGGTCAACGCGTGCCACAGCGCGGACCTTGGCGGGGAGATGAGGCGCGATGATGCCCCATTCAAAATCGCTCAATTCATACCGACGCATCAAAGCCTCCAAAAGAAGCCCTGAATCAGACTTACATCAGCACGATACCCAGTTTATGAGTGGCCTAGCGCTGTCGAACAGCCGATCGGCGCGTTGAGGCGCCAAGGGCTGCTGACCGGCAGTTGCCAGCAACCAAATGCTGAAGGTGGCGTGCGGGTCGCCGTCACGAGAGGACGCAGACGGCAAGCTTGGCTCGGGTGGCTTGCTCAACAGAGCGCTGGGGCTCCGTGTCCACCATCTTCTAGATCACGCGGCAGACCTGATCATTCATCGCGCGGATGCCTCATATCCAAACAATCTAATTTACCGGTCCCGCATCATAGCGCATAGCGCGACATCGAACCCACGGCTTTTTCTCAGCCGTTTTCAGCGGGTGCTCTACTGGCACCTCGACAAGGATCTACTATGCGTATTTGCGGTATTAAGCTGACGCACGACGGCGGGATTGCTGTCGTGGAAGACGGCAGATTAATCTTTTGCGTCGAGCAGGAGAAGCTTGAAAATAACCCACGGTACCAACATATCGAGCGGCTTGAGACGGTCGTAGCTGTTCTGGCTGAAAACGGGCTGGCTCCGGGCGATATCGACCGGTTCGTCATTGACGGATGGGACGGTGAGATCCAGTCGGAATTCCATGTTTTGAGCAAGGGCTCCCCGATCACTCTCAACGGCGCGCCATATGTGGAGTGGGACGCCGAAAACCCACTGAAGGCCTATGAAGGTTCCGGTCTCGTCCTCGACAATGGGGTATTTTCCTACGAAAGCTACCCGCATGTTCTTGGGCACGTGGCTTCTGCATACTGCACCAGTTCATTCGCGAAAGCAGAAGAACCGGCGCTTTGTCTGGTATGGGACGGCTGCATTTTTCCGCGGCTTTACTACGTCGAGCCAAGTGGAGTGAGATTTGTTGGCAGCCTGTTTCCGATGATAGGCCATGCCTATGCCGCCGCCGGTCAACATTTCGGTCCTTACAGGCAAGAACTGCGGGCTGGCTGGAATCTGGGCATCGCCGGCAAGTTGATGGCTTATATCGCGCTTGGAGTAGTCCGTGAACACATCGTGAATGTATTTCAGGAGCTTTACGATGACCGTTTCGCCGGGGATACGGACCACGCGTCGGAATACAGGAACAACACCCACAGCGAAGAGGCGCTGCTCACTGCTGTACACAACTTCTTCGATGCTAGCGCCTCGGCACTAATTTCCGAAACTCCCGAGGACATACTTGCTTCTTTCCATGCCTTCGTAGAGCGTCTTCTCGTCCGGGAACTGAAAAGCGCACTGCGTCGGTACTTGGTTCCGGAAACCCGAAACCTGTGCATCGCCGGCGGATGCGGGCTGAATATCAAATGGAATAGCGCCCTTCGGGCGAGCGGTTTATTCGACGCAGTCTGGGTACCTCCGTTTCCAAACGACAGCGGATCGGCGATTGGTGCCGCTTGCTGCGCGCTGTCCGCCGACAAAGGTTTCGTGCATCTTGACTGGTCAGTCTACAGCGGGCCGAATGTGGGCCGTGGCAAGATTCCCCCCGGTTGGCAATCTGCTGCTTTCAGCCTGAAAGATCTTGCCGGTTTGCTCGCCGACAACAAGCCTGTGGTGTTCCTTGCAGGCCGCGCAGAGCTTGGTCCGCGTGCCTTGGGAGGCAGAAGCATTCTGGCGGCTGCAACTTCGCCGGAAATGAAGGACCATCTCAACAAGATCAAATTGCGAGAGCACTTCCGGCCGGTAGCGCCAATATGCTTGGAGGATCGTGCACCTGACATGTTTGACCCCGGCACGCCGGATCCTTACATGCTGTTCGACCACCGGACCCGTTCAGAGTGGAAAGAAATAATCCCGGCGGTCGTCCATCTCGACGGAACTGCGCGACTTCAGACGGTTTCAAGAGCTTCCGAACACCCAATTGCAGAACTTCTCATAGAGTACGAGAAACTCACGGGCATTTCGCTGCTCTGCAACACGAGTGCAAATCTCAATGGACGTGGTTTTTTTCCGGATGCTGCTGCCGCCTGTGAGTGGGGCTGCGTAGACCACGTTTGGTGCGATGGGTTGCTTTTGACCAAGACAAGTCAATTCGAGGGCTGACCGAGCCGCAGCCAAGGTTCCTGCATCGCCGGCGTGGAGCGCGGCTGCGACAATCATCGGGTCGCACATCCATGGAGCTGTTGCTCCTTGGCTGGCGTCGATCACCACATAAGGTCAAGGTGGGCACATAGGCTACCGTGCCGTCTCCTTCCTGAGCCGCCGGGGTGACATGCGACCGATCATTCCAACGTCGTAGTTGGCGTCATCGCAAAGTATCCGGCGGCCTGAATGGTCTAGATCACAGCCTCCTCGAGGAACGGTTCGTTGCACGAAATTCGCTCGTAGGAAAATGGCGACAGGTCCAGTGTCTGAAAACCGCCGCGGATGCATCAATAACGTTCAATGGAAGAAACTGACCGGTTAGGTTCGTTGCCTGCCATACCTCAGGGGTGAGCATCCGACGCCTCCCGATGCGCCGAAGGCCGACGGAAGCCACTTTAGCAACGTTGGACGGATGAACGAGGTTCGATATCCCGAAGCTTGCGCTTCCTCTTGGTTTCCGCACTCCTGACAAGATGCGACTTTCGCGTATTGCTTTGCGCTGGCAACAGTTCGGTTGGGCCAAAAGCCCGCCGCTGCGGTTGACTGGAAGCCGCCATTGACTGCCCCTGCGCCGCGACCGTCCTCGAGACGCGTGAGAACACTAGGCGCGCGATAGACACGCTACAGCCTTCATCGCCGCTGAGTTGGAGAGAGCAAAACTGCGCAGAGAACGGCTCCAAACCCGACAGTGACGCGCAAATCCTTTGCTGAAGAGCTTGAAAGTGACTCGCAACCGAGGATGCGCTCATCAGCATTGCTGCGGAGATGAAAGTGGGCGGTCGGAGGTCATTCAAATCGTGTTGCGCAAGTGGGAGCTCAAGCGGCTGTAGAAGCGAACACCCGGCTAAGGACACTGCACGATAACAGGCGTTTCGTGCTCCGCGATGCCAAACAGTTTCAATTCGACAATCCCCAGTTCGAATGCGACCGGGATGCCCTTTCCGGCACCAAGTGCTCGGTAGAAACCCGTGGCGAACGCGATCGCCGCTTCGTCACTGATCGTCGTGTGCATGCCGATGACGAAGGGGACATGCGGGGCAATCGCAAGAGCCTGGTTTTCAGAAAAGCAAGCGTTGAGCAGGACACACTGGACTTTCTCGCCCGCCGCCGCGAACAGCGCGGCCAACGCGTCGGGGTCGATTTCGTGGCTCGTCCCATCGGATGCTTCCACACAGATTGCACCATCAGCAGTACCGTGGCCGGAGAAGTGCACATAGGCCGGTTCGAGCTCAAGCAGTGCCCGCACCATGTCCTTGGCACGGACTGCTCCGCGTGTTTGGAGGTCAAACCGCTCGCGGTATCCTGCCATTGCCAGCTCTTCTCGAATGTCCCGCAATTCCCTGTCGAGCCGCAACCGTGTTCTGTCCGAGGGATTGGCCGCTAGAAAGAGTATCCGGAGCTTCGTAGCCGTCTCGACAGCTAGTCCGCTCAGAGAGGTCACATAGTCCATTGTACTGTCGGCCCAGAGCGCGATACCATCGAAGAAATCGGCTTCTGCGCGTTCGTAGCGACGCTGCGCTTCCTCCGTCCCGAAATGTTCACGTGAGACAGGCGGGTTGCGCGAATCTCTGATCGCCTGCGCGAACTCACGGCACCCCTTCCACTGCTGGCTGGGATCCCCTCCGGTTACCCGTCTGGCCTTCTCCCGCACAAGGCTTTCAATCAGCTCGACCTCCGCGTCCCTGGGCCATTCTTCGGGCGTGATACCAGTGTCTTCCTTACGGTAGTGTCCAGCGGTACGCTTCGCCCTGGCCTTGAGCGAGCCAATAAGGCTTTTTAGCCCACTTCCGTTCGCGTCGATTTCCATCTTAGCCACGCTAATCCCCAATGCAGCGCCGTGCCGAGCAATGTACCCGTCGTGAGGCGCGAGCTTCACCTTAAAGCGAGCTGTGTTCGCCTGAACCGATTCGAGCCGAGGTCTCTTGCGATCCGCTGCCGCCACCACCTGCCGATGGGATCGCTGGGATCTTCTCGGCGGAGGTGCGCTTCCTAGCCCCAATGCCGCTGCCCGCTCGACCGCTGTTCGGTCGCCACGACTCGACCATACGTCGCCTCGTGGGTCGACAATTGGTAGGCAAGTTCATACGGTTTAGCTTCGAGTTCAAGAGCAGTGATGGAGAATTGCATGAATCAGCCAACTCTGCCGCCCTCTGAGCAGGAATTACTTGAACTTTGTCCTCAGAAACGCGAGCCAGGGAAGCGAGGAGGCCTAGGTCCGATGTTTCAGGCGCCACTGTTTGATTGCCCCCGGACAGCCCTTGCTCTTGGCTCGACCGCACCCATTCTGATTTCGGAGTAGACAATGTCGCGCATCGATAGCCTGCGCAGCGAACTCGCTCGGCTTAAGCAATCGGAAGGGCGGCTTCGGAAGGAACTCGCCGGGCACGAGGCAACAGTTGCTGTGGCGCGGAAAGATGCCGGTTCGAAGCGTCAGTCGGCGGCGCGGTCCCGCAATGCGTCGTCGATCAATTCCTATCTCCGCTCGGCTGTGTCACTCGACCACAAGGCCACCGAAAGCGGTAAGAAGGCTGCCGCGGTCGCCGAGAAAATCGGTCGCAACGCCAAGGACCAAGCGAGCAAGCAGGCAGCGATCGCTAGCGCGGAAGAAGACCTGCGCAAGGAACGCGAGCGCGCCGACAAGAAGCGCCGACGTGAGGAACTCACTCACGCGCGTCAGGTTCACGGGCTCCTGCAGTCGGCCCCGCATCTCGCGCGTATCCCCGAGCCCAAACCCGAACGGCTCCGAGTCCTCTACGTCACAGCCAATCCCGAAGCGACCGAACGCATCTACCAGCGCGACGACGGGTCAGTCGTCGAGGAGGGCCGGTGGCTCCAGACCGACCGTGAGGTGCGGGACGTTCGCAAGGCACTCAAGAGTGCGCTGCATCGCGATCTCATCGATCTCGAGCATCTTCCGGCAGCGACGTTCGCCGATCTGATCGATGGGACAAACGAACGACGTCCGCATGTTATCCATTTTTCGGGTCATGCCGCCGAGGGCGCCTTGCTATTTGACGACGGGCTTGTCCACAGTACTCAAGCACGACCGATACCGCTGCAGTGGATTGCCGATCTGCTGGCGGCAACGACAACGCCACCGATTCTCGTTGTCCTCAATGCGTGCGACAGTCTCGTCGGCGCCGAAGCGCTGCTCGAAACGGTCGCTGTTATTATCGGAATGCGTGGTGAAGTCGGGGATATTGGCGCCAGGGTATTCGCAGTGCGTTTTTATGCAGCGATCGCTGAGGGGCAGCCGGCGGGGATGGCTTTGCAGCAGGCCAGACTTGGCCTCAAGGACGCTTTGCTGCTGGACGACGCCTCCTTGCTCGAGTCGTTGTCACGATCGGGGACAGACCTTGATCAGGTTGTGTTGGTGAAGGGGCAAACGCCCGCCGCCTGAGACTGATAGTTCGTGCCGGCGCGTCCGGACCAAAATGGAACTGGGGGACTGATGAGTAGCGACGACAACGCTGAACGCGACAAGGGTCTCGTCTTTGTGGATACCGCTTTCGACCGACGGCCCGCGACCCATGTGATGATCATTGGCGTCGGCGCGTTTCAGAGCAAGAAGCTGAAGCCGGTTACTTCACCGCCGATCTCGGCACGCGCTATCGCCGACTGGTTTCTCGATCAGAAGGCCGGATTCACCAACCCGGAGCGGCCGCTCGGGAGCCTTGCACTGGCCCTCTCTGAAACGCCCCCTGGGCAGGCTGGCGCCCAATATGCAAGCGTAACCGTGCCACGAGCGACGTTTGCCGAGGTGAAGGCTGCAGTGAAGGACTGGGTCAAGCGGGCCAATACGCACAAGGACAACGTGATGGTGCTGTTCCTTTCAAGCCACGGCGAGAGCTTCGGTCGGAGGACAGCCTTCTTACTTGAAGACTACGACACAGACCCGCTTGAGCAGACCGCCGGAATGACCGAGATCGAGCAGTTCATTACAGCGCTCGAGAACGCTGTGCCGACGTCGCAGCTGTTATTGTTCGATTGCTGCCGTTTGAAGACCTCGTTGGGGCTGCCTGCCGAAGAGGAGTTCGGCACCAAGCTGATCTCGCTTTCACGAGCGCGGGACGACCACGGTGGAACGCGCCACCAATGGGCGCTCTGCTCAACTAGCCTCTATGAGGAGGCCGACGGTCGGCGCGATAAGACAACTGTCTTCACCGACAGTTTGCTCCGAGCGCTCAACGGTGCCGCGGCCGACGTGTCGGGGGCTCGCTGGCCGGTTCGACCCGGCATTCTCGTTGACCGGCTCACTCAGTTTCTAAGGCTCTTTGCTCGACCAGACGGGTCGTTGCAGACGCCGGCGGGCCGAGCCGCTGGAAGCTTTGCGATCACCTATCCTGGCGGCCTTGATCGGGTGAAAACCTATGTCAGTCTTTCCGATCGAGCCCGATGGCCACGCTGTCGCACCGTCATCTCAGACCATCGGGAGGTCGTATCTACGAAAACTGCGGGCGAGGCCGCGCCCTTCTTCGCGGAGTTTGACCTCGAAGAACTGAAGACAGTGACGATTTCAATTGATCGGGACGGCAAGGCTCTTGGGTCAGAGATACTTACCCCTCGCGCTCCCGTGGCATTCGTCGAAATCGGAGCGGTACCGACCGTCGAAACCGCCTCGCCAGTCCCGCGTCGCGGCCCCAGCGCCGAATTGGTTTTTGAGTTTACTGCCGCAGCGGAGGTAGGGGCCGGCTTCGTCGTCGCATTGTCGCGGCGCGACGGCAACAACCCCGGTCCACTGAAACCAGTAGTCGGCGGCACTCGCGAAAAGCTGCGCCTTGACGTCGAGCCGGGTGCCTACAGCGCCGTCATTACGCTTCCCGACGGGACGAGCGTCAGCAGGGAACTCCAAGCCGAGCAAGGCGCGAGTGTCCATAGCCTGATTGTCAGCGGCCCTTCCCTGCATGAATGGCTGGGGTATGCGACCTTAGCCGGCGCGCTTCTTGCCAGCACCTCAATATCCCAGGGGCCAGACGCGGTCAGCGCACCTCGATTTCCACAGCAGCCTCTCAATCCTAGAGGACCGACGGTCACCAGTGTCGCCCGTTCAATGCCGGCCCCCTCGTTCTCCGAACTCGTCGGGGTAATGGCCAAGCCGCGCGACGCAGCCCGCCTAGGTGCGGCAGGCCCGCGAACACCCGCCTTGCGGGAGGCAGCGGGCGACCGGGACTTTCTTCGCTTTGATGTGCCCGAGCACAATCCTCTGGTCTTCGAAGACGCCTACACGCAGCGCCGCGGGCCGCTCTGGGCCGTCCTTGGATTCGGTACCCGCATCGAAGCGGCCTTTGTGCCGCAGTTGGGCCGGCCGAGCGACCCAAACGAATGGTCCGCTCACCTAATCGTCGCCGCCGCTCCAGCAGAAGGGCGAGCCGCGACGTCGGGCATCGTCGAGTCATACCGATGGTCCGGCCTGCTGGCGTTCCTCGCTTCGCGCGACTTTGAGCGTGGCTCCGAGGTTCTCAAGGTCATGCAAGGAGAGGTCCGCGAGGCCGTCCGCAGCAAGATGACCAACCCGCTAGCGGCCGTGGCGGGTGCTCTAATCGCAGTGGGAGCCGGAGCATCGGAGCTTGTGCCACGGCAATGGCTCGAGAACATCACCAACCGGTTTCCGCAAATCCCCGACGGGCCTATTATCCTGGCGCGTCGCCTGATGACCGAGAGGTCGCCCGACTTCGATCGCATCTCCGAATTGCTCGAACAAGGGTTCAGCCGCGGCGTGCCATTTTTCTCGCTCACCTGCGACTGGCTGGCCCGCGGTCTTGAATCGGTTCCTGGGTCGCAGGAGGAGTCTTCACAGGAGCGAGGGCTGGTCCGACGGGTCGCGGCTCGCGTCGATCCGCAACAGGCCTTCACAGTGGTCAAGCTTACTCCATGAGGTAGCTCAATGTTCACACTCACCATGAATCCGGCGTCTGAGGGCGATGCGCTTGTCCTCGCCTGGGGCGATGAGGACCATTCGTATCACGCCCTGGTCGATCTCGGCCGCACAAAGGACTACGGCACTGCCCGGCCTGCGCTAAAGGAGATGAGCAACTGCGAACTCTTCGTAATCAGCCACATCGATGCCGATCACATCGAAGGAGCCATGCCTTTGGTGCGCGAGGCCGCGGCGCCGTTCAATCCCAAAGAGGTGTGGTTCAATGCCTACCATCACCTTGTCGAAGCGCGCGACCGCATTACAGCGGGTCTCGAAACCGAGCCGCTCAACGCCGAGCAGGGCGAAAAGCTTTCGTCCGGCATCGATAAGTTCAATTGGAAATGGAACTCCCGCTTCGCCAGCCGCATAGCCTCACGTGGGAGCCCGGAGGCAAGTGGCGAAATTAGCTTCGCCGGGCTCGCGATTCGCCTACTCTCGCCCAACGATGCAGATCTTGCCGCGCTGATCCCGCGTTGGATGGACGAACTTGAAGCCAATGGACTCCGCCCATTCGACCCTGACCACGGAATGGGCGAACCTGGCTCAGATCGCGAGCCCTTGTCCGGGCTGGACGTCGAGCAACTCGCCTCCAAACGCTTCAAGGAAGACACCGCCGCGCCTAATCGCAGCAGCATCGCCTTCATTGCCGAGTTCGGCGGTCGCCGCGTCCTTTTGGGCGCCGATGCCCATCCGGGCATCATGGAGCGCGCTTTGCGGGAGCTCGGAGCGAGCGAGGCCGAACCCTATCCCCTCGCTTGCTTCAAAGTCTCCCATCACGGCAGCAAGGCCAATACCTCGCCAGAGATTCTTAGGATTCTCGATTGCACGGCATTCGCCTTTTCGACGGATGGCTCGCGCCACAACCACCCCGATCCCGAAACTATCGCAAGAATCCTTGTGAATGACCCGGTGCGTCAAAAGGTTCTGTATTTCAATTATGCGCAAGAGAACACCACGATCTGGAACGACCCCGAGACAATGCGCCGCTTCAATTACCACTGCGTGTTTCCTGCCCAAGGCGAGCAGGGCTTGGTCATTTCTATCTGAGGGGAGTGGTCGCGTTCTCTTCCTCAGGGCAAAATCTGGGCACGGTCATCGGTCTTGTGATGACCATTACATGCCATGTTGCCGCATCGCGATCTGTTGGCCAAATGAGGTTGGAGCGGGCGTGAAAAAGCCATCGCAACCCCTGCCTTCCTATCGACCGCAGCCATACGAAGGCTGTTCAGGACCCAGTGATAGCAAGTTCCTCGTGCAATGCGGCGTACAACATATTCCCTCTCGCGTTCAACAAGGATACGAGTTCGGCTTCGGTTGCATGTTCGACTTGCTCTCGACTTCCATATCCGTTTCTCCACAACTCGAGGATTTCGCCGCGCGCTAAGACGATAGGTAATTCAGTCAAGGAGAAGGCTGCGCCGGGTATTCCAAGGTCAAGGCGTTTAAGCAAAGTACTCACCTCATCCGGATCATCAGCTCGACCAAGAACGATCGCAGCTATTCGGAGCACCGAGTCCAACAGGAAGCGGGTACCGTCAGCAAAACCCCTTATGTCGCCATGACGAATGGGCGAAAACGGATTGGTGGTGTAGCCAGTCTCAATATCCGTGATTGTAACGCCTTCGATCCAGTCCGAAACGATGAGCGCACGTTTGCAGCGACCGTAATATTTCACATCGCTTTCCGCACGATGCCATAGGGCACGCGCCACATGTTGGCCAAAGCGTTGCGAAACTTGTTGCTGCCGTTGCGGCTCACCGCGTCTTGTTTGAGGCGTGTAGTCTTCATCGCGTTCGGGCAGTGCTTCCAATAAAACGAGAACCGTCTCTAGCCCTATCGAATCCGGCGGCAATTGGCGTAGCAGCTCAACAGCCTGCATACTGGATTCCAAGCTGAGGGGTGACTCGCCGCAGGCGCGCCCTAGAGGCGTTAGCCTCAGCCTTCCATCGCGCTCATCAATCAACCCATCGTGCTGCATCCTCGTCATCAAATTGAGGAGCCGGGTTGACATGCTGCCGCGCCAGGCGGGATCTCTCAGCGAGGCAACAAATCCTCCATAGGTGTTTGCCACCAGATCGACAACCGCATTGCTTGGAATATCCTTTACCTGCGCCAGAAGTCTAACGACCCACGTGCCCGGGCTTCTTTCGTCGAAGGAAGACTGGATGCGTTCGGGACTTCCCTGAACGTAGCGCCGGAAGAGATTCTCTCGCTCCATGCCGGTGTCGGCGAGAACTATGGCTTTGCCTTCTGTCTCGTAGCCTAGGCGACCTGCACGGCCCGCCATGTTCTTATACTGAGCGACAGTGTAAGGCTGCGGCTCCACTCCGCGAAATTCCGTTTCGGCCACGATGACGGTCGAAGCCGGCGTGTTTACGCCGGCAGCTACGGTGCTTGTCGCCACCAAGACCTGAATCCCACCGTTTGGATCGCGAAAGCCTCTCTCCACGATCATGCGTTCTTCGCGATTAAGATCACCGTTGTGAAAGGCAACGCCGCCGTTGAGCGCGCGGCGAAGGCGTTCGGACATATCCGAACGATCCATTCCCGGCAGCATGTCCGCGATTGCTTGTGCTGGCGGCAAACCCAACTCGGCCGCGAGATATTCCGCGCAACCGGCGGATGGTCCTCTCGCGTTACGAAAGACGATGACCTTTTCGCCCTGACCGGCGAGATGCCGAACCAGCGGTACGAGAACGTCTTGGGAAGATGGCTTATCCCGGCGCTGCCGTATCTCGCAGCGTGCGAACAACTGCGCGACCTCCACCTCACCATTAGGACGCTGCAACTTCCACACGCCGCTCCGATCAATGACACCTTCTGTCAAGGGAACCGGACGCTCGGTCGTAAGGAGAAGTTCGCAATCAAGCCAGCGCTCAAAGTTGTTTGTGTCGCCGATTACCGCACTCAGGGTCGCCAACTGAGGTGCAATCCCCCGCTCGCGTGCACTCAAAAGATTGGTGAGGATTAGCTCCACAACCATCCCACGACCCGGCTCTGTGATAAACTGTCCTTCGTCAATCACCACAAGACCGATTTGGTGAAGGATGTGTGGAGAGGAAACTGACAGAGCCAAAAACTTCTCGTAAGTGAAGAAGGCTATGTCGTACTTACCCCTTAGAACGTCGCCAACCTGATCTTGCCAATCGCCGCTGCATCGGGCGATGCGCAGATTCAAAAGGTCGCCATAGAGCGCAGAGAAATCTTCGAATTTTTCATTGACCAGCGCTTTGTAAGGGAGGAGGAAAACCGCCTTCTTTCCCTCGCCGATTGCTTTCAGTGCTGCCATCTCGCCGACAAACGTTTTGCCGGCACTTGTCGGCGCTACGACGAGAAGAGATTTTCCATCGAGCACGCCATGGCTATTCACAGCGGCGATCTGCAATGAATTCAGACCGGCGGGGAAACGATCGCTCCAAGCGTTCAGCGCATTCTGAGGAATTCCGTAGGCCGAAAGCTCCCCAATTGGACCTGTAACAGTGACCGTGCCTCTTTCTGGATAGAGCGCGCGGTAGCATTCACCGCGCATACCTTTCGGCAGGGTTAGCTCTCCTTCGACATGACCGAACATCACCGGAGTCTGTTCGTAACCGAATCGGGCAGCGTTGGCGCGGACCATTTGCACAACGCGGTCCACCATCGCAACCACGCTCACCGGTCCATCACTCTCCAGTATGCAATCCAAAATCGCCTTCGTAAAAAGACCGTGGCGTGTTTGGGGGTCTTCGAGGGCCTCCTCGTTTGGATTGCATGCAGCGAAAAGAATACGGCCCTGTCCACCAACTTCGGCGAGCGGCATCCCCGCTGCGCGCGGAATGTATCCGACATCCAGAACGCGTGCCGGCGCGCCACCGCTAAAGCAGCAATCTAGCAAAAGCAGGACAGCGCGCGCTCGCGAAGTCCGAAACTTCGCGGCAATCTCCGTCATGTCTATTGTCGTTCCCGGAACGTCGTCAGAGCGCGTATCCGTCAAAACTAATCGGTGGTCTTGCGTGCCGTGGCCGGCAAAAAACAGGATGACGACGTCATCTTCTGATGCACCGTCGAGCACATCGTCAAAGATGGCCGAAACCCTCGCATAAGTCGCGTCGTGGTCAGTGATAAGCGTTGGCTGAAACCGGTCAATAGAATCCGACAGCACCGCGCACAAAGTCGAAGCATCACCCACAGCGCCGCTCAGTTCCCGCGCAAGCGGATCAAGATGTTTGTTGATTCCAATAAACGCTGCGCGGATCATGGTTAGGCTCTGTGCACCGCAATCGATCCGGTGGCGGGGCGTTCGTATTTTTTCAGCGCCACCGGCGGAAAAGTTTCTCTTTGAACGACTTGCTTGTTTCCGATCTTTTCGAACCACACGCACCACACGCCGTCCTCGTCCGTCATGCTCGTCTTGCCTACTTGCTCAACAGTCATTTGAGGACCCTCGGATTTCAGTTAAACAACGTCACCCGCTGCAAATTCAGACATTTTCGTCTCCTTGTTCGTGATTTGTTCAATCATAACATTTTTTTGCGGTAGGCACTCCAGCGACTCGTTCTTTGAACAATTATCAACAGGTGATGCACCAAGTCTTTACGGATTGAGTGAATTCGGTCGCGATGGCGAACTTGCATAGACAGCGGTGCCGCCCATCAAACAAGCGGCAATCATATGCGTCAGCGAGTGCAGTCCACAAATAGGTCTGCAACATAGACGTTTCCGCCGTCCCGTCGAGACGCCACCAAATTAGTCAAACGAACGGAATATCCTCCCGCAAAACCGATCAGCGCTTCGATCGCCGCCAGCCCGCTGTCATGGCCTCCGCTTCTGAACAGAACCATCTTTCGCCTTTGGCTTCGGTGATTTTGGTGACGTTGTAGTACTTCTGTCCAGGCACGTGATAGATGCGCTCGCCGTTGGCTGATATGTTGCCTTTGATATTGCAGCCGGAGTTGCCGTTGCCAATCGCAAAAAGCGGTGCCGGCGGCGCTTGCGCATCGTCGCTATGCTGCGCCCGCTAGTCCCATGGCGGCAGAAGCGTTCCGACCCAAAGATCGGTCTTCGGCCTTCGCTTTGGCCTGTTGTTTTGCATAGGCGCCATCGCTGTATTTTGGACAGTCGAGCGCTTGGCCGTGCTCGAGCATCCAGGCGGCGACGCTCGACCGTCGGCGCGCCTGCAGTCACCAACAAACCGGCCGTAGCGACCAAGTCCCGAGCGTACAGTTGACCGGCCTCGAGGCTGCTAGGAAGCCGTCCAGCGCTTCGGCGGAACGGCGCCCGCATGGATATTCGAATCCCTTGGCGTCGTCGCAGTATTGCCGGCTCTCGGGCGCGTCGATGCCATTGAAGCGGACACGCTGCCCATGGATCTCGATCGTGTCGCCATCGATGATGGAGGCGACACCGGCAATCGGCGCTGGAGCCGGCTTGGTCAGATTCTGTAGGTGACCTCGGGCAATGAGCCGCTGTGTTGCATGAAGAACTGCGCCACCAAAGCCGAAGCCGCGGCTACCGTCACGTAGATCACTCGCAAAGGCATGCCAGCCCACCGGCGCGGGCGATATTGCTTGGCTCCGGCGCGGTTCAGCTTGTCGGACCGATTGTCGTAGCGAGATCGTTCCACCGTCCTGGCCGCTTTCACTCGCACCCGATGCCGTCGCGATCGCGATCTAGTCCGTTAGGATCACCGTTGGTGATTTTCACCCGATGGGGTGCGACCGGATTGTTTCCCTTGCCGCCTGCGCAGTCCAAATCAGCACCGCCAGATGGCACAGCTGCGGCAGTTGCGGCCACGTCTCGATACCTGTTGACGATTGCTGCGGCGCGTACGCCGTCGCCCTCGATATGGGTGTTGTTGCTGTTGGGATTGAATGGATCGACCGTCTGCAAAAGCATGTTGGCGTGGTACGCATCGCCAGCGGCGAGCGTCACCGAATCGAAATTGTTCAAATAGTCGGCTGCGCAGCCCGAGATAAGCACCACGGACAACACGCACGAAAATTCGTGCACACGCATGAATGAATTCCCCAACCCAAGACGGATCATGCGCTATTTGTCTTTTGTTGTCGAATCCAGAAGAGGTTTCGGTCTTCCGTGCAGGCACCTTGTCTCATTGCCGTGTCGTCTCAGCGATGTTGGCTCTGGGGAGGAATACATGCGTGGCGCGCTCGTCTTTGGTTCCGTTCTTTCATGATCCTATCATCGGCTCCCGCCTTGGGCCTGGTGGGACGGCGGCCCCATGCAGATCGCCGCCGTGGCCTACTCAAAGCTGAGCGCACAGGCGAAGGCCAAGGCCGATGCCCCGATCAAACTGAACCCCGACTATCAGAGCTGGGTTGCCGGCGTGCCGGACGACAAGAAGGCGCAGTATGCTTTCGTTCATGCGGCGGTTTGGGCTGATGACATCAAAGACCCTGCCCACGGCTACACCAAGGACGACGACACGCCAACGGGGCAGAACATCGGCTATGCCGACAAGAACATGCATCGCTACTGGCACTTCAAGGACATCAGCTTTTCGACCGACGGGACGCAATTCTCCGACACGCGGTCTCGCAGATGAAACTCTTCGTCGCCGCGCTGCCGGCGTCAGCCGCTACCGACGACGTGCGCTCTCTTCTTTTGGTTTCAGCGCTTTAAGGGCGGCGTCCGTCAGCATCCCAATGGTCTCCTGAAAAAGACCGTACGGTACAATTTCAAGGCTCGGCAGCAGGAAATCCCTTTTTTTCAGTGCCTTAACGGGCAAAAAAGTACCGTCACGAGCCTCATTGGTTGTGACGGTACCCAGAAAAATTCGGGTGGGCAATATGTGGGAGGTCCGTCAAACGGTCCGTCAGAGCTGATCTCTGCGTACCGATTGTCGCTGATTGTCCATGATAGGATTTATTTTTTGTTATCAGAACGTCGCAGATCGGCGTGTTTTCGGCGGCGTTTGAGTGGGCCTGAATCATCCCCATGGAATCGAACCAGCCCTCATCGCGAGCGCCCCACGAGCCGCCGCCAGGATCACGCACGTTCAGCCACGGAAACTGTTGCTTTAAAGCGCCGGGCTCGAGGAACACGGTGTGGGCACCGAAGCTGCGCTGCAAGTCGACCCGTTCGCGCGCCGCTTGCACGCCTTCTGGCGAGCAGCAGTAAAGATATCCGTGTTCCTTGAAGCCGAGATCGGGCGCCGGCACAGGCGTAGAATGGCACCATTCGCTCCTGGAACCTCCGGATAATCTCGATGCCGAACTGGCTGACTTCACGTTGATCGGATTGGAATATTGCTGGCGGATCGCACTGGTGGAAAGCGCCGTCGAAGAGGATTCATAGCTGCTGTCCCGTTCGACGAGGAGGATCGAGGCGTCCTTGCCCAGTGCCTGGCTCAGCCAATACGCCGTCGACGAGCCGACTACCGCGTCACCAACGATCACGATATCATAGGCATTGCGCGAAAGGAGCTGTGTAAGGAGGGATTGCCATCACTGCTCTCCGTTTTCGAGGTTGAAGACGGCAATCAGACCGTCCGGGCTCGCGCCAGCAGGCCGACATCAGGATCCATCCGAAGAAGGCGCTCGAAGGCGCGTGACGCTCTGTCGGTGGCCATGCGTGTCCAGCGTTCGACTTCCTAGCAGCAGTCTGGCCGTCTACTTATCTGGGGTGGCGGTGGATCACCCTGCCCTGGATCAGTTCGCGACCCGCCTTGCCCGTCTACCGTTCGACGCTTAAGCAGGGACGGTACTTTCTTCCACAGATAGCCAGTGACATGACAGTGGCTCAGGAAGAGAAATTCAAGGCCGCTCAGCTCCCGTCATTCGCTTCGAGTATGGAGAGCAGGTCGTGCGTCACGCCAATGGCACGATTTACGGGGTTGCCGCCCAAGAACCGTATCCGTCCTGTGGCGGAAGCTTTGGAACAAGGGAAGTTGGGATCAACACCGAGCGAATGTCTTCAAAGCAACTCCGTTGGTGGTTCGAAGCAGGCGGTGTCGGGCGCGAGGGTGTCCGCCATGCGTCGAGGTGATCTTCAAATGAACCCTCTGCACCGGTCGAGGCGCCCTTCGGGAGTTCCAGGCGGCATTTCTGTTCAATAGCTGAGCTAAGTCTGCGGGCGTTGGAAGCTGTTAAACCTAGATCACCGGAGGCATGCTCCGCGCCATCCTGCTTGATCGCGCCATGATCACGCAGAGGGACTTCCCATTCTATGCTTCGATCGGGAGGAGGATTGAACCTGAATGGATATCCGGCCGACCTTCGCGCTAGTCTAATCGCCGCGTAGAATCTTCGCCTCGAGCGCGGCCGCAACGAATGCCCGCCTTGCAGTTGGCGGATGAGCCTCACCACGCAACACGTGCAGACAGGCATCCATCGCTGCATTCCGCTTCTTGGTCTGAGAACGAAGATCCCGCATCAAAATAGTTGCCGCGTCATTCACCTCAAGCACGATGCGTTCAGAGCTGTTACGGTTGACCTGAACGACGACTGGTCTCTCAAACCTGCTTAAGCCCATCGCCACGCTCCCCTCCACCCGGCGACGACAGGCCGCACTGTTTTCCTCAACCGAAATCCGCCTGAATCACCGCAGCTAATTTTCGGTCCCAGGCGACCCGCTGCCTGGCCGTAAAGTCTCGAGAATGGTCGGTTCACGCTGAATAAAGTAGAGTGGGATAAGCAAGCCGAATGCAGCGACACTAGAAACAGGTATATGGTCATATAGCCCCCCGGCCATTTTCATAAACCATACAGCCATGCAAGTTCGCTAAAAGCAAGCGACCCCGGCGCGCGCACCTGCGTATACACGGCAATGTCATGTCGCCTCGTTCACAGCCGGGCGCGGCATGCTAGCCAGTGCCTACAGCACTCGTGATCTCGGACCGTGCCCATGCGTCGCGGACGCCCGATAACCACGGAAGTGCGGTGCGGCGACATTGAGGCCGAGCCTGCACAACATTCTCGCGGCAGCGCGAATGTAGATTGGCCGGGTGAATTCGCCAAAGTACCTCATGCTCCGTCATCAGCGGAAACTGAGCTCGAACAAAGGCAAGTCCGAACGGCCGCCCATCCTGCAGGATGTGGTGACGGCCAGTCGCCACAACATGATCATCGATGAGTTGGGATTCGGCGCTATCCGCGCGACATTGGACCAGACGGCCCCGGGCTGACATCACTCGATCCGCAAACGTGTCCCCGCACAGAATAAATCCGCCAGCCGCCACTAGGGCATTTCTATCGGACACGCTGAGTGTTGCTGACGTCCCGCCGACGCAACTTTCCGAGCAATCGTAGATCCGAGCGATCGGCGACGACAACATAAATCCTCCGCCCCCCAACGCGGCCGACCGGACGCGCTGCGGCATTGGGGAGTGGTTACATCTAGCGGCATCCCCGAGCGCGAGGTGTCGTTCTCAGTGAACAGTTACGATTTGAAAGCGCGCCGGCTCTAAATGCCGGAGTTCGTGCGATTATCACGAAGCTCAAGGGAATCGGCGCGCTAGGACGACAGGTAACGGGAAAGAGCTGGGACTTCAGAATGTCGGTTTCGTACAAAGCTGAGTTTGGTACGTTTCCCACTCTGACATACTTCTCGCGTCTTTTGTAATCACGCGGCGGGGGCTCGCCGTGCATCGATTCGCATTCCGCTGTCATTGTCGTACCAAGGCGCGTAGTGTCACAAGATCGTCTGCACGTTTTTACGGGCGCGGACGGCAAGGAGATTGGAATGCTCTTGCCCCAAGTGGGATTGAGCCATGACCAATCCAGTGAATGCTTCCTACAAAAACGAATTGCTGCGACGGCTTAACGCGGACGACCTCGCGCGTTTGGAGCCGCATTTTGAGCGATGTGCCCTTGATCTGAGAATGCCGTTGGAGACTGCCGGTTCAAGGATAGAGGCGATTTACTTCCTCGAGGAAGGCATCGGCTCTGTTGTCGCGATGACTTCGGACGGCAAGGATGCCGAAGTTGGCCTCATTGGCTTAGAGGGAATGACTAGTTCCGCGCTGGTGATGGGTGCCGACTATGCCGCGCACGATTGTTACGTGCAATTCGCAGGCAATGCAGTGCGAATCGGAGTTGAGCCATTCAAGACGATTCTGGTGGACAGCCCGACGTTGCGTCTCTTCCTCTTGCGCTATGTCCACTATCTTCACATTCAGGCGAGCTATACGGCCCTTATGAACGCACGGGCGAGTCTTGAAGAGCGCCTGGCGCGGTGGCTGCTGATGTGTGACGACCGAATTCACGACAAACGCATTACGATCACACACGAGTTCTTGTCTGTTATGCTCGGCGTAAGGCGGCCGGGGGTCACCGTTGGGCTCCAAGTGCTCGAGGGCCGTGGCCTCATCCGTTCGCGACGAGGTGAAATCGTCATTCGAGACCGCCATGGCCTCGTTGCCCAAGCAGCTGGCACATATGGGCAACCGGAAGGCGAATATGTTCGGCTGATTGGGGAAATCGCCCGACGGTGACCATGGGGTCTGTCGGGGTCCGCAAGCTCGGTCCTCGCTAGCAGCTAAGCAGAATCTTGCTTCGAGTGCGGTCAGATGGTGTAAGGGATTCCTGGCTTGGACGAGCGTGCGACGGTTTTGCTTTCCCAAGAATGGCTTGCCATAAAGGAGAGCAGCCCTCCATCATGCACGGATTCCCAGTTCCGTTTTTTGCAAGCGCAGGTTGCGATTGGCAGCACGAATCGGGACGCCGACCACTAGGAGAAGGAGAAACCATGCCTTCGTATCTACTCGACGGGCCAACTCATTGGACGCAGAGACGGTCGCCCGTTTCATTCACGCGCTACTCGATGAACTCTCTGGCGGGAAAGCGCCCACGCCCGACTTCGTCGGCGACAGTGCTTGCCAACGCTGGCGCGGTCGCTGTAATCGCAAGTGAAGGTGGCGAGCCGGCCGGCATAATCGTACTGAATGAGTGCACAGCGATCTATGCAGGAGGCAAGTTCGGCCAGATCTCGGAGCTGTATGTTCGACCCGAGATGCGCTCCAAAGGGATTGCCCCTTGTCTGCTCGAGGTCGCCTTGCAGGAAGGCCGCGCTCGTGGTTGGAAGCGACTTGAGGTTGGAGCACCCGCGCAACCAAAATGTAAACGCACGCTCGATTTCTACTTACGGGACGGGTTCGAGGAAGTCGGCCCTCGGCTCCGCCGGACTATTTAGAAAATCTGTCCCAACCTACGCCAAACTACACAGGTGTAATGCAGGGTCACTTCGCCAGAAACGGTCGCGTGGGCGAGTTCGAAGCCGGCATGTGGCAGATCAAGTTCGGCTGCGCATCTTCACCCTTGGACGAGGCGCGCTGCCTCGCGTACCGATATCACTCGCGAGCCACTCCCAGAACTGTTCCTGGCGCCCCTGATTGGTTGGAGTTGAGAAAGGTCAGCCACCGTCTGGTCTGGCCGACGGAGCCGATCCTACCGGGGCGGCTCTAGTGTGAATCGACCGCGCCATGTCCATTCTGAGGGCGTCGGGTGCCGCGGCAGATTGAGCGCACCTGATGAGCTTGGCAGCGACAAACCGCTTGCCGACTACCAGCACTGCGAGTGGGTTTGTTCCCGAATGGACTTCCTCGCGAAGCGCACCTGTGCGCAGGTGCGGTGATGCGGCGACAGCCGTGGTGGGCTGGCCGACCAATTGTAAGTTAAGCGGCAGCAACCCCTGCGTCCTGGTTTTGAGCAAACCACAAGCGAGATACCCCTTCAATCCGAATGCCTCCTCGCCCAAGCAGTTCGCAAGTCTCGCTGCCTGATCAGCCCCCGCGCAGCATGCAGGCGTTGCAACGGATTCTTCAAAGAAATTCACAGGCTCTTAGCCCTCCAAAGCCGCTGGGGATGGTAGGCGAACATAAATTGTCAAAACTTGTCGCACTGCTGAGAATGCCAAATGACGAAGTCAGCAGGAGTGTTCAACTGTTTCAATCGGCGGATGGGCAGATCACAATGGGCACGAACAATCCGCCGCTTTCGCCCGAGGACGTCGAACGCTTCGGGCCTAATCCCCTTACCCGCTTCCGCACCAATCTGGCGTCGGTTGAAGAGCGCATCACGCTTGCTTGCGCACGGGCCGGGCGCGACCGAGCCTCCGTGCGTTTGCTGCCAGTCACCAAGACGGTGCCGGCCCAGATCCTGCGATATGCCTTCGAGGTCGGCATCAGCACCTTCGGCGAAAACAAAATCCAGGAGGCAATGTCAAAGTGCGAGGCGCTTCACGATCTCGCCATCGACTGGAGCATCGTATGTACCGAGGCGGTTGTCGCGGCTGTCGAGATCGGCGGCCGCCAGTTGGCCGTCGCCTGCTTCTGCACCGGCTCGGCTGATGTTGCGGCGCCTATTCAGGCGCGCTTGTTTCCCTTGAGGAATCTCCGGCCGGCTGCTGCCAGCTTCGCTCACGTGCCGTGGTCCCTTGCCTGAGAGCTTGATGAACTTTTGCTCGTTCGCCTGCCCTATTTCGTCTTGACTATCTCCGGCTTACCCCTTAATCCTCCCGTTGTTAGCACTCACTCGTGATGAGTGCTAACAACGAGTCCGGCAAAGCCGGGCTTTGCAGTTTGTCCGGCGTGGGCCGGACGGTGTTTCTCACCGCTCTCACCGAGGAAGAAAAAATGGCAAAGTCGAAGTTCCGCCCGCTTCATGACCGCGTGGTCGTTCGCCGGGTCGAATCCGAATCCAAAACCGCGGGCGGGATCATCATCCCGGACACGGCAAAGGAAAAGCCGCAGGAAGGCGAGATCATTGCCGTCGGTTCCGGCGCCCGCGACGAAGCCGGCAAGCTGGTCCCGCTGGACGTCAAGGCTGGCGACCGCATCCTGTTCGGCAAGTGGTCGGGCACCGAAGTCAAGCTCAATGGCGAAGACCTTCTGATCATGAAGGAATCCGACGTGATGGGCATCATCGGCTGACACGCCGTCGCCTTTCATCACATCCAATCTGAATTTAGGCCGAATTGCCCAGGAGCAAAAAAATGGCTGTGAAGCTCGTCAAATTCTCCCGTGATGCCCGCGAACGCATGCTGCGCGGCGTCAACATCCTCGCCGACGCGGTGAAGGTCACGCTCGGCCCCAAGGGCCGCAACGTCGTCATCGACAAGTCGTTCGGCGCCCCGCGCATCACTAAGGACGGCGTCACCGTCGCCAAGGAAATCGAGCTTGAAGACAAGTTCGAGAACATGGGCGCGCAGATGGTCCGCGAAGTTGCTTCGAAGACCAACGACATCGCCGGCGACGGCACGACGACCGCGACCGTTCTGGCGCAGTCGATCGTCCAGGAAGGCCACAAGGCCGTTGCCGCCGGCATGAACCCGATGGACCTGAAGCGCGGCATCGATCTGGCCGTGACCGAAGTCGTCGCGACGCTGATCAAGAACGCCAAGAAGATCAAGACCTCCGAGGAAGTTGCCCAGGTCGGCACGATCGCCGGTAATGGCGACGAGTCGGTCGGCAAGATGATCGCGGAAGCGATGCAGAAGGTCGGCAACGAAGGCGTCATCACCGTCGAGGAAGCCAAGACCGCCGAGACCGAACTCGAAGTCGTCGAAGGCATGCAGTTCGACCGCGGCTACCTCTCGCCCTACTTCGTCACCAACGCCGACAAGATGGTTGCCGAGCTCGAGGACGTCTACATCCTCCTGCACGAGAAGAAGCTCTCCAACCTCCAGGCCATGCTGCCGGTTCTCGAAGCCGTCGTGCAGACCTCGAAGCCGCTGCTCATCATCTCGGAAGACGTCGAAGGCGAGGCTCTGGCCACGCTGGTCGTCAACAAGCTGCGTGGCGGCCTGAAGATCGCCGCCGTCAAGGCGCCGGGCTTCGGTGATCGCCGCAAGGCCATGCTTGAAGACATCGCCATCCTCACCGGTGGCCAGGTCATCTCGGAAGACCTCGGCATCAAGCTCGAGAACGTCGGCCTTAACATGCTCGGCCGCGCCAAGAAGGTGTCGATCTCCAAGGAGAACACCACCATCGTCGACGGCGCCGGCAAGAAGGCCGAGATCCAGGGCCGCGTTGCCCAGATCAAGCAGCAGATCGAGGAGACCACCTCGGACTACGACAAGGAGAAGCTGCAGGAACGTCTGGCGAAGCTCGCCGGCGGCGTTGCGGTGATCCGCGTCGGCGGTGCGACGGAAGTCGAAGTCAAGGAAAAGAAGGACCGCGTCGATGACGCCCTCAACGCGACCCGCGCGGCCGTCGAAGAAGGCATCGTTGCTGGTGGTGGCGTCGCACTGCTGCGCGCTTCGCTGAGCATCAACGTTGTCGGCGTCAACTCCGACCAGGCCGCTGGCATCAACATCGTTCGTCGTGCGCTGCAGGCTCCGGCCCGCCAGATCGCGGCCAACGCCGGTGCGGAAGCATCGATCGTTGCCGGCAAGATCCTTGAGAACAAGGGCGCGACGTTCGGCTACAACGCCCAGACCGGCGAATATGGCGACATGATCGCCATGGGTATCGTCGATCCGGTCAAGGTCGTGCGCACGGCTCTTCAGGACGCGGCCTCGGTCGCCGGCCTGCTGGTCACCACCGAAGCCATGATCGCGGAGGCTCCGAAGAAGGAGTCGGCTGGCGGCGGCGGCATGCCTGGCGGCATGGGCGGCGGCGGCATGGGCGGCATGGGCGGCATGGGCGGCATGGATTTCTAATCCACGCTACCTGCGCAATACGGAAAGGGCGGCAGCGATGCCGCCCTTTTTTTGCACAACTTCGCGGAACCACAGCTACATCGTCGTACTGGCCGCTTTATACCGCCTATTACCTCATGTCCATTTCCAGCACCCATCTCGTCCTTTGACGCTCTTCTTGATGCAGTCAGCAACAGCTGGTACCGGTCACAACTCTTTCGCGTGCTCCTTTACTGCAAATTCAAGTGATTGGGGCAGAGGGACCCCCGCTGAGAATAGGAAGCCCTGAGCGGTTCTGCAGCCAAGCTTGTGCAGAATTTGTCGGCTGCCTCTGTCTCCACGCCCTCGGCCATGACCTCGATCCCAAGCACAAGCAGCCGGTCGTCTCGAGACCTTGCCAGACCGCGAACGAAGCCTGCTCGCCGCATCACTGCTGTGAAGGGCGGGCCATTGGACGGTCAGCGAATCCTCCTGTGTCATCTAGGACCGGATCGACTCGGCCAGAGGCTTCTGACGACTTTATGCATGCGATTCCCACTTTTGTTAGCATTCGGCGCGAACCCGCCCCCTGCACCAAACCTGCGAAAGGACCTGATTCTCGCCTAAAGCTTGTTGTCATCGACTTGAGCGTTCTCTGCTTCTCATGGAAGATGCTAAATCCGCTCGTGCGTTATTGCCGGCCAGCAAAGGCTGCGGCTCGGCGGTGAGGGTGTCGGGAGGCGGCAGTTCACCTTGAGTCATTGGTGCCGCCGGCGCCTGGATGGTTTCCACGACGCCGCCCCCGCAATCATAGCGGTTGGGACGATCATCGTGCATGCGCTGCGCTGTTGGGGGCATGCTGATGGCGGTGCCGGAAGCACCGGAGACATGTGACATCTCGGTAGCGGGCGTCAGGGCGGCTTCTCTCTCCCTGCTGCACAGAAAATCGTGGAGCGCCTCCACGCAAATGCCGGCGTTCTTCTTGTCTTTTCTAAAGGTCGGGACCACCTTGATATCGGCCTGTTGGTAGTCTGGCCCGCGCTTTTCTAACATGTTTTCGAGCTGCTGCTTTATGTCGGGGCCTTGCAGCAGCGGCCGGCCGGTGTCGCCCGTGGAGCGCTGCTGCAGGTGGAGGCGCCTGCCTATCTCATCCAGATCGGTGTTGAGCCAGATTGACACCGCCTTCTCGCGGATCAGGTCTCGATTGGGCTGCTTGACAAAGCCGCCGCCGCCGGTTGCGATGACCATGGGGCCTTTCTTCAGCTGCTCGGCGAGCTCTCTAGTCTCCAGCTCCCTGAAGTAAGGCTCGCCACTGCGCTCGAATATATCCTTAATATCGCCGTGCCCTTTGATGATAAGCTTATCGATGTCGACAAACTCCACCCCCAGCTCCCTGGCAAGGCGGGGGCCGATGCTCGACTTGCCGCTCGCCGGCATGCCGACGAGCACGACCGGCCTCGTACCGAGGGCCGCGAGGATCTTGCCGGCATGCGGCGAGAGAATGACCGCACTCTGTTGTCTTGCGACGATGGGCGACCTGGAGGTCCCTGCCGCCCTCGACCTGCTTTCTCCTGACGAGCCCCAGTGTAATATGTCCCAGGCACCACGGGGAATGGGGACCAGCTCGCATTCGCTCTGCGCGCGCTGCGCGAGCTCGGCCCGGTAACTGGCCGGCGTATGGAACTCGACCTCGAAGCGATAGTTCTGTGCGGTTGTGAACGCCGTGTGAACGCCGCGTAACCCCTGCGTGTCCATCCTGATGAACCAGTTGGTGGTCTCGACCTCGTTGCAGTCACGCTCCTCGAAGGCCAGTGCCGCCTTCCTGAAGGCGCGCGTAAAAGCCTCGTCCGGGATCTCAAAGACATGGCGCACTGCACTGGTGACCAGTTGGGCCTCCGGCGCCGCGCTCACGCCCTGGCCGGTCAACTCGTTGGCTGTCCAGATCTGCCCACGCGACCGTTGATCAAGATGCGGCACCTTCACCTCGATGCCGTCCTGCCGCAAAAGCTCGGCAACCGCATGCACAGTTTCGGTAATCGCGCTTTCTTGCGCTTCGGCGAGGGCGGCTTCGAGCCTGGCGCGCTCCAGGGCCTGTTCGCTGTTCAGCGCTATCCTGCTGGCGGGGTCGTCGTAGGCCGGAATTGCTAAGGCGCTGGGCAGTATTCGGTTTTCGACGGCGAGTCTGATCGAGGCCTCCATGACCGAGGCCGCCAGCGTGGGGTTGTCCTTCAGATCCGCCAGGCTGCCATCGACGTCGAACCGGCCCTGGTGGAGCTTTGCCGCCTGCGACTTGACATAGGGCGCCGACTTGAAGCCCGGCCTCTGCTCTATGAGCCGCTGCAATTCGGTGGTTTTTTGCATGAACACTCGCGCACCGGTTTCGGACTTGTAGGCGTCCGTGCCGACCTTGATGCCGACGCTCAACAGATTGATCGCGCTTTCATGCAGATCGACCGGGTTGTAGCCGTCGGGCCGCGGATCAATGCGCGCCTGATAGCGGTTGAGCAGGAAGTCGATGCGTTTCCTGGCATCAGCGGTTGCCGGATAGGATTCGCTGAGTTTCGGGAAGAGCGCGGCGGCCTCGGCGCTGACGGCAGGCTTCGCGCCGGTTGAGGCCACGGATCGCGCAAACTTCTGCTTGACGTCCGAATGCTCATGAGCCGGCTCGCTATTGAGCTGCAGGTTCCAGTCCTGGAGCTCGGCCACTAGCAACGCGGCCAGTTCGCAGGCCACCGGATGCCGGGCGGCCTTGCTGTCTTCCCCCGCCCTGGCGATCAGCTCATGGAGGGTCTGGCCATTCGGCCGATCTTCCTGCAACAATGCACGGATGTCGGCCTTGAGCTCTTGATGAATGCCCTCGTAGGTGCCGAAGATGGCACGCTCAGCAAACCAGCGTTGCGCCTCCAGCGGCTGCGCCAGCACGTTGCGCTGCAGGCAGCTGTAGGTCTCCAGCACCAGCCCGGTGGCCGACAGGATCTGCTTGGACCGGCTGAACTGGTAGCCGCCTTTCTCAATGGCCGGCGTGTGCGACTTCGGCGGCTTCATCGAGGCGATGCCGCGCGCCTGCAGCTGCGCGTCGAACTGGCGCACATGCTCGTAAAGGCGAGGCTGGTCGCCGATGATGATGACGGCGTCGCCATCAAAATCGCCGTCGAGCATTTTTTGTTGGGCGGTCGGAACCGCAACCAAAGAGCCGGGCGCGAACACCTCCGTCGCCTGCAGGATGCCGACGCACTCGAGCGCGGTGTCGGTCTTGACCCGGTCCTTTTCCTCCAGCCAGCGCGAATGGCACTTTACGTCCTCGGCAGACATCACAATCCCGCGGTCGGCGAAGTCCGCCGGCCACATTTCGTCGGGCACAACGATCAAGACGCCTTTGGCAAAGAAGGTCGGATCGTCGGCGGCAAGCCTAGCCCCCGACCTGTGCGCGACGTTGAAGCTGTATTGGAAGGCCACGCACCGATCCAGGAACGCCGCGGTGCGGTCGCCATCGCGCGCCGACCTGACCCGCTCGGCGGCGAACGGGCGCAGGTTGGGCTTGTCATAGGGGGAGCGTCCGACAAGTACGCCAGCGTCACGGGTCAAGGTCTTGCTCTTGCCCGTCGGCACATACAGGCATTCGTCACTGGACGGCACGGCGATAGCGCTCGAACCCTCGATATGCCCGCCCGTGACCGTCCGAAACAGCTCCTCGGTGGTGAGGCTTTGATGGGTTTCGAGCCATGCCAGAGCCTTCTCGCGGGTCTCCTGTGCCACCTCGACGCTGCGCGGATAATGTTGCAGCGCCGTGGGCGGTACCGCCGATTGCCTTTTATCGGCAAAGGCAGGCATCCGCTCGGGAGCGTCGTGGCGAGCCCGGGCAACGGACGGCATGCGCTCGGCCAGCGACGCCCTGATGAAGCCGCAGCCGTCATGCGGCCGCAAGGCGATCTCGCCGTCTCGCCCCTCGAACCGGAAGGGATGCACCGCGCCTGCGGGGCGGTCGGGCAGAAGGGACAGCTTGAAGCACCCTTCCAGCGCATAATCATGCGGGCCAACGTCGGGGACGCCCGGCGGCGCGGCAAATCCGCGGCGCTGGGTATAGTAATAGGCTTCCTTGAACGGCGCCCAGGCCCGCGACAGCTGCTCAAAGGCCGTACCCGGAGCCGTCTCGGCATAGGGGATCGCCAAAAGCTTGCCGCTTGGGGCCTCTGCGGCCGTGAAGGGCAGGTCAGAGGCAAGCTGGTTAAGGCTCCTTTGCGGCGGCTTCAGTTTGCTGCCGCCGAACAGGTCCATGCGGTAGGGCACGCCCTCCACGGCCACCGTGCGTGTCAACATGGCGCCAGTCGGAGTTCCCTTTAGCTGCACCGCCACCACCTTCACCGCGCCCGAGGTCAAGCGATGGAAAATGGAATAGCGCAACTCGGCTTCGCTGGGCAGCGGCTGGCCTTGCATGTCGACCACCGGCAGCCGCATTAGTCCGGCATCGCCTTGCGGCGGTCTCGGGTCTTGATCCATGGCCTGAAGCACCCGATGAACATCGAAGCTGGCGGCTGCATGCTGGGCCTGGATCATCGATGCGTTCTGCGCCATGAAGGTGTCGAGCGCTTCGAGCGGTTCCTTCGCCTCGATATGGGCGATCACGTTCCAGCTCTTGTAGGAAAGGTCGGCGTCGATGAGGGTGCGGGCGCTCTTCAGTATCTGCCTAGTCTTGCCATGCAGCTCTTCCTGCCTGGCCCGCAATGCGAGCTCGTCGCCGTCGACATAGGGCCGCCGGTAGAGCGTCTCCAGCACCGCCCGGGTCTTGAGCACCTGATGGATCGAAAGCGCCGGGCTGCGGCTTGCATTGGCGCCGCTGGTACGCTCGGCCTGGCCTGCTTTGAGATAGGCATCGATCTTGTGTTCCACCACGGGCTGGATGGCGTTGAGCAGGTTCAGCGCCGACTTGCGGTGCCAGCGCAACGCCGGCTTCGGGCTGCGAGCTAGTGGCAGCAGGGAGCTGCAAAGATTGCCCATCGTCTCGAGGTTGTTGTCGAGCTTAAACCCGGGAGCGGCACGTAACACCTCGAGCCTGTCCAGCCCCGGCTGTGCCAGCATACCGAGATCATCCATCAACTGCGCCTTGCCCAACGCCTTGAATATACTCGCGACGGCATGGACATCGGCCTGCTGGAGCCGATCCTCGGCATATTGCAGGTAGTGCGCCAGCTGATGCAGCCGGTCCTTCAGCAAGGCCGGTTCGGCGACCTCGCCGGCGGTCTCTCCCGCCTCGATACCCCGCGACAGGCCATTGGCGATCCTGACTAGTGCAGGCGTGCCGAAAGCACTGAAGCGACGGCCCTTGGAACCGAGCTCGCTGGCGATGGCAACGATCGCCTTGCGTGCTTTTTCTTCTTCCGGCCACTTGCCGAAACCGTTCACCAGATTGGCCAATTCTTGGCCCGAGAATCCGTCGAAATTGCCGTCGCGGGCAACCACCGCGCCGGCGATGGCAAGCGTCGCTTCGCGCGTCTCCTGCTGGTCCGGCCATCTGCTGAAGCCGTTCACCAGATTGGCCAACTCTGAATCCGAGAATCCGTCGAGATTGCCATCGCGGGCAACCACCGCGCCGGCGATGGCAAGCGTCGCTTCGCGCGTCTCCTGCTGGTCCGGCCATCTGCTGAAGCCGTTCACCAAATTGGCCAACTCTGAATCCGAAAATCCGTCGAGATTGCCGTCGCGGGCAACCACCACGCCGGCGCTGGCAAGCGTCTCTTCGCGCGTCTTCTGCTGGTCCGACATTGCGTCGGAGACGCGGTGCGGGCCTTCTTCGCTATCAGGACGCCCTGCTTGTCCGACTAACTCTCCGGTGCTGCCCATATTCCCTCTCCGATCCAGCAAAACGCATCGCCTAAGCCTGTCAACAACAGGGCGTCATTGGTTGAGTGCGGTCACGCGAACCTGCAACGGCATGCTTGAAAGCTGCGGCATTCACGCGGCGGCAACTGCCTCGACAACGCCCCAGTGAAAAGCTTCCTCACCACTCGTTCTTCCGACATAAAGCGGAAGCACAAAGGGCTGAGCGCTGTACAAAATGCCAGTAAATCACTATGACCCCACGGGGTGGATCTACGGTTCCTTCATTTGAGCGATCTCGATCAGGCAGCGTTCGAAATCCAGTTCAAAAGAGCTGTCTTCGGTTTGGCGCCGACCGAGAAATCGGCCACTTCGCCGCCCTTGAAGATCGCAAGCGTCGGAATGGAGCGCACGCCCAATTGGGCGGCGAGTTCCGGGTTTTCATCGATGTTAAGCTTGGCGACCTTGATCTTGCCTTCCATCTCGACGGAGATTTCCTCGAGGCTCGGAGCAATCATCTTGCAGGGATCGCACCATTCGGCCCAGAAATCGACGACGACGGGTGCTGCGGATTCCAGAACTTCCGACTGGAAGTTATCGATATCGACTTTCACGGTAGCCATGGCTGCTCCTTTGACCGAAGAAGATGTTAAATCAAATGTGACGGTTTCCGGCTTAGCCGAACGCTGTTTCCACTTTGACTGAGCCCGAGTGAGATGATGTAAGTTTTGCGAGCGGCAAATGGACCTTCGTTCAACATCGAATGCGCCGATTGGAGCGTGTCCTGCAATGAAGATCCAAAGTTCTGAAGCGTCAACGTCGAAACGGGTTACATTCGTAATGTGGATAGATCGGACATGCTGGACCGGCTCGCAAGCATGGGATCTCCGAAGCGACGATCTACAATTGGAAGCCAAATTCGGCGGCATGGAAAGCGACGCACATCCCAAAGGCCGCGCAAATTGCGCATCACGCCGCGTTGCTCAGCGAGCGGCAAGGCCTGGCAGATAGTCTGCCCCTGTCGCCGGACGGCATCGCGCACGATAACCATGACTGACAGCGCAACCCGACGGTGCGACCAGATGATCTGCGAGGGGAAACGCCACGCCGGCTTGGCTTGCCAATACTTCAATGCCAACCCACGGCATAGAGTGGTCCGCTAAGCTTGGCGCCATTGTCATTGGCGAAGCCGTCGGCGAGCACCACGATTTGGTCGAGGACCGGCCGCGATAGCCCGCTCTATCGGAGTGGAACGCAGGGCAGCGGCGTTGCGACAAAAAAAGCTCGCGGCCTGCGGCCCGCGCCCGTCATCCCGTTCTGCCAAGCGAAATGTCGTCGAGATCCTCTTCGATCACCCCAGCCGCGTATAGCTGATCGAGCAGGTCGGCGACGGCAAGGACCTCGCTGCATCCGTGACCCCCATAATCAGCTCCGAGGCTGTACAGTTCCCGCTCGCGATTAGATGACCAATGGGAATCGGAACCACCCCGTCGAGCACTCGATGCTCAAGGTTCCGTGAGCGGAGATGGAAGCAGTGGTCCCCCGCCTCGTGTTGCAGGTCTCCGCGGAAGCGAATTGGCCGGTTGGGAGGCGGGTTTTCGAGCATATTCTCGTCGACGATGCTATCGAGACCCTCCCGGAACTCGTCGGGCGTGCTGAAGACACGTTGAGACATTATTCGGTACCCGAGAGGCCAGCGTTCGTTACCCGGTACCGGCGTCACCAGTTGTAAACGTCCCTGCCGCATATTTACCAGAAGGCCAGAAACACAGGCGATAGTGGGACAGCCCTCCGGCACGGCGATTGCGGCATCTTTGCCGGACGCCCTTCTCCGCGCGTGGGCGCCCGGTGAAAGCCTTTGCGATCGGCCCTCCCCCTGCAGGATGAATTCGACCCCATCAGGTCCTCGGGCGAAAACGCCGCGTGTATCTGATTAAGGTGGTCCGTGCTTAGCACCGAGAAACGATTGGTCACGCGACCGTGGCGTTCAAACAGTTCGAGCACGCGGTTGGCAGTTCGCCCGTGATTGATGGTAGTCGAACAGAAAACGGTCATACTCCGAGTTGTCGATCGGGTCTGTGGCCCAGCAACAGAATCCAGCGCGGCACGCGACATGGGCCGAATTGCTGCCGATCACCATCACCATCGCAACGCGAGTTGGCGATCAGGTTGATCGTCAGGGAAAGTACGGCTCGAGTGAGGCGTTAGGCACTTCGACATCCCAGGTAAGAGCCGTCCATTGCCGAATTTGGTCTACGTGTCCGCGTCCAGGTGACCAACAGCCTCACTTTAATGGCTGCGATGAGGGGCGAAGCAGTCGTTCAGAATGTTGTCCGCAGGGGACACTCTGTCCAAGTTGCAACATCGCATGGCAAATACATGTGACCTGATTGTCGATGGATAGGTGATAAGTCGCTGCGATGCTCGACTGCATCTAAGGTCCGGTGGCGTCGGACCGAAAGGCAATGTTCGGGAACCGAACCAATCCACAGAAATATTTTGTTGGTATTTATGTTGGTCAGCGCTGCTGCTGCTTCATAGCTAGGCGATTGAGAAACCAAGTGCTATTTTCTCTGCTTGGATTCCGCCTCTGGGCACCATTGCCTGTTTTGGCAGTATTTATCCATATTTTTCATATACTTGTAATACCAATTCGATTCCCATTTCGGCCTTCCCAGCACTTGAAAAAGTGCCGTCACTCTTCTCACCGAAGCGTCATCAGATATCCGCAACACTTTCCTGGACGGGCCCCGGAGTCACAAACTCAGACACGAGTTTCATAAATGCCTTGATCGGGCGAAGCTCTTGTCGCCCCTTCAGACAGGCCGCGAATGACTCCGTGAACGGCTTGTGATCGGCAATCCGCAGCGGCCTCAGGCGCTCATCCGGTTGAAATTCCGTCTTCGAGACGATACCCGCGCCCAGCCCGGCGGCAACGGCTTCACGCACGGCGGCAGCTGCAAACGCATGGGCTGACGTCGCCGCGAACGCGACGCCAGCCGTTGCGTAATGGCGGAGATCGAAGCGTCGGATCGGGCCGGTCGCGCAACCAGTTGCCGGGAAAACCTTCGAAAAGTCGTGGCGACTATTGTGACCTCCGGCAAAGCGGTGATGCACCAAGGCGTTGCCGAAGATTAAGGCGCCGGCCGCACCGGCCGCCTGCAAAATCCGCGGCATGAGCCGCACCCGTCCAAGCGCCTTCGAATGGCGCCTGTGCCAGGACACCGGGAAAGGAGCGTCCTGGTGAACGACTATGAGAACAGCGTTTTGGAAGCGGGCTGGCTTTTGGCCGTGCCGTTGTCACCGATGCATGTCGCCCAGAAGCGCGCAGCGGTTCTGGGACAACAACATGCATAAAAACAAAGATTTAAAGCGTGTCGCCTGAATCCGTTTCAGCGCGACACGCTTTAGCAATTGCGGTGCTGGTGGCAGGGCGCGTGTTGAGTTGAGCCAACGGAATTCGACATAGCGACCTGTGCAACTGTCTGCCCTGCGTTCATGGCCTACGCCACCTCCAGCCCGCTCCAAAAGTCCAGAACGGCGGCGACGATTGCTTCGGGCGCGTCCTCCTGAACAAGGTGCTTGGCGTCGGAGATCGTGGTCAACGACGCGCCCGGGATACGGCGGGCGAGTTCCTCGCCGTCCTGCAGCGGAATGAATTCGTCCTCGGCGCCCCACAAGATGGCGACAGGGCATCGGACTTCGCCGTACCGCCATTCCACCTCCTCAGAGTACTTGTCGTCCATTTGCGCAATTTGCCGCCAGAAGGCCTTCTGCCCTTCTTTATCCAACCAAGGCTCAAGGTATGGACGCATCTCCTCCTCGCGCAAGGCGTGCTTTACGGAGGCGCCAATGTAGGCGCGCAGGATCGCCTCATGGATATAGCCAGGCAAACCGGAGAACGTGTTTTGATGCGCCTTTGCCGCCTGGACGAGCGCCGAGCCTTGCGGGCTGATCGCCACGGGATCGATCAGCACGAGACTGCGGTAGTCGATCCCGTCCAGCAGATGTGCTCGCAACGCCGCCGAACCGCCGAAGTCGTGGGCGACGACGTCGGGCCGGTCGACATTCCAATGGTTCGCGAGCGCTGCGAACAACCTGTTCTGGGCGCTGTGCAGGACGTCCGCATCAGGTTTGGCCGATTGGCCGTAGCCCAGAAGATCGTAGTAGAAGACGCGCCGGTGTCGCCCGAGCCAAGAAGCGATCCGGCGCCATTCGTATGAGGAGAAAGGCGAGCCGTGGATGACAACTGCCGGCGGCCCTTCACCGATCGCGCCCCAGGCGATCGAGTGTCCATCAAACGAGAACCGGTCAACTAAACTCCATTGCGCCATCACCAGGAAGCCTCTGAACTGCGATTGGAAAACCACGAGCTATCGGCCGTCGAGAAGCTCTGCCCGACTTGTCGACGGCCTAGATCATCGATAGGCAGATATCACCGCAACGTACCGGATCGGCCTGCGTTCCCGATTCTACTCGACCGGTTGAGCCGGCGGAGACAGCACCGAGGCCGCGTCCTGTTGCGGCTTTATCTGCGCTTGTGCCGCAGCACTTCAACTGAATCCGCCAAACGCGGTCGTCCAAAATCCGGCCCTGAGACGGTCGCCTGGGACAAGAGCCGATCTCCGAGAACGTCGCTGCGGAACCATTCTCGCCCGGGACCAGTTTTGGCAACGATCTGCGGTCGAGCGAACGCCGCGATCTCGGGCGTCTTAGATATGGTCGACGCAGAGGCTCGCGGACGCGAAGCAAAGCTCATTACGACGGATCCGACCGGGTGATCGTGCGAGCAAGCAGGTTTGTGGATCATACCAGCCAATAACCCGAAAAGCGGAGTTTGAAGTTTGGCACAGCCGCTGGTTCTATCTCTGGGCAGCATTAATGCCGACCTGAGGTTCGAGGTCGACAAACCGTTCAGCGGTGACGCGACCGTCAGAGCATCCGGATTTTCTCAAAAGAGCGGCGGAAAGGCTGCCAACGTCGCCTATTTTACGCACCGGCTCGGATTTCCAACAAAGCTTCTCGGCCAGGTCGGAGACGACGATTTCGCCACGGTGGCCATCGGTCCGTTCATGCAAGAGAACCTCGGTTTGGAGGACGTCTTTGTCGCTCCAAACTCCGTGACGGGCATAGCTGTCGTCGTCGTCCCGGCAGATGGCAACAAGTCGATCCTTTCAGTCCCCAACGCGAATATGGACTGGCAAGCTCCCGCTGTCGAAAAAGTCGTACAGGCAATCGACAACGCCCCGCCATCTTCCGTCCTGATCGCTGATTTCGAGGTTCCTCGTGCTGTGCTTGAGGCCGCATTCAAAGCTGCCGAAAGACGCGGCTTCAGGATCATCGTCGATCCAACATTTGCCGATCAGATCGAGAAGACCGACCTAAAACGCTTCTATGCGGTGTCGCCCAACCAGAAGGAAACAGCAGATGCCTTGGGAATTGAAGTAGCCGATGAAAGCCAGGCCCGCGACGCGGCAACAAAATTCAATGCCCTGGGGGTTGAAATTGCATGCGTTAAGCTCTCCGACGGTGGCTGCATCCTCGGTGAGAGGAACGAGACGACAGCAATAAGGGCGCCGTCTGTCGATGTCGTGGACAAGACGGGGGCCGGCGATGCCTTTATTGCCGCGTTTGCTGCCGCGACCTTGGAGCACAAATCGGCATACGAAGCCGCCTGCTGGGGCGTTGCGGCTTCAAGCTTCTCGGTTGGTCGGAAAGGCACGCACGCGTCTTATCCGACACGGTCGGAGTTCGATCAAATGCTCGTTTCCGTGCTGAAGAAGAATGGCCGGTGACAGGGCGACCATTCGGCCTAGCGCTCTGCTAGCCGATGTTGACCGACTCTGAGCTCTGTCGATGCTCCGGCCAAAGTCGCCAGCCGATTTTTTGCCACCGCTGCAACTCTGATCCAGCCTTCGCCATTTCCCTCATATCTATGGAGGCGAGCATGGCCAAGAACAGGAAGATCACCACCGGCGCAAACGACAGGCCGCGAGATGTCTCGATCGGTCAGACCGCAGAGGGATTGCCCGACGACAGTTCGCAGCCCGTTCAGGCGGACGAGGATCAGATCGAGCGGATCCGCAAGGCACTGGCGCGCGAGCCGCAAAAGAAGGACAAAAAGCGGCCTGCCGCGAATTGAGTTTTCCTTGCCAGAAGCCACTCCATCGGAACATGAGCGATCGGTTTCGTTGTTATCGGGCTAACTGATAAGGAGATTGATACCTTGGCCCTCGCGGGGATGGCGCGTTTCTCGTCTTCTGACGTCCATCGGTATGCATAAAGCGCCGCCGGGTCCGTCAGTGCCGGTCCGCAATGGGGCATGGGGCGCCTGCAAAATCTCGCCATGGCTGCTCTGCAGCAAAGCCAACTTGAGGCGGCTCCGGACAACGTACACGCCGGCCTGCAGCCGCCTTCCCGCATCGGAAGTTTCGACGCTGGACTCTTCGGCCGCCGGACTTCCCTGAACCGAATAAGCGAGGCCCTGACGTTCGGCATAGTCGATGGCCGCCTGAACCGTCGGAAAATCGAGCTCCACCTGAGTCAGCGTGTCACCACTTCCGGTGTAGCCCATCAGCGGTTCGATGACCGGCGCCATACGGCGCTCGAAGATCAGCCGCCAGCCTTTCGCCCGCGCACGGCCAGAGGTCATGACTGAACGGGAAGGCTTGTAGATCCGTGCGACCGCATCATGCGGGAACTCGGATCTGCCGAATGACAGCGCGCGCTTGCGATTGTCGTTTGCCGGTGCGAAATTTTCTGCGGCTTGTGTGACTTCTCTTTCTTGCTTTTGCATCGTTCAATCCTCCCATTTTGCGAAGGATGCGTCGGAGGCGGCTGCCTGCCGCCCCCGACTTGCTCCATGCGTCAGTGGGTGATCGGGATGCGCTTCACCTTCGATTGCGCGTCTGGGTTCTTCGGCAGCGTCAAGGTCAGGACGCCATTGGCAAAGGACGCCTTGACCTTGTCGTCCTCGACCTCGTAGCCGAGAGGTATGCGCCGCTCGAAGCGACCGTAGAAGCGCTCGGAGTAGCCCTTCTCTTCGGTCTCCGACCGCTTTTCGCCACGCAGGGTCAGCACGTCCTCATCGAGCAGGACTTCGATGTCCTTCTCTTCCATACCGGGAACCTCGGCGGTGACGCGAAGCTCATTGTCCGACTCCGAAATCTCCACCTTCGGCCAGCCATTGTCGAAAGACGAGAGCTGCCCCATAGAAGGCAGACGCGTCTCGAAGCTCCTCAACACATCGTCAAAGAGCCTGTTTACCTCACGGTGAAGCGAAACAAAGGGATCGCCACCGCCATAGATGTTGGGGGCCTGGTTGTTGTTGCGGCCCCACGGGATAAGGTCACGCATGTTCATCTTCATTCACCTCCATGTTCAAGAGCGCGGCACCGGACGAGCGCCGGTGCCTGTCGCTTCTGGTTCACTCTGACTTCAGGCGGCGTTCTTCTCGGCTTCGATCTGCCGTGGCTTCGCCTGGGCCGTGCTGCCGGCGATGGCGATCCGGCGCGGTTTCATCTCTTCGGGAAGCTCGCGCTTGAGATCGATGTTCAGCAGCCCGTTTTCCAGGCTGGCGCCGACGACCTTCACATGGTCTGCCACTTCGAACTGCCGCTCGAAGGCGCGCCCGGGAACGCCGCGATAAAGATACTGGCCGTCGTCCTCACCCGATTGCGAGCCGCTCACAAGCAGCAAGTTCGGTTGATGAGTGATGGTCAGTTGATCCTGCGAGAAACCGGCTACCGCCATTGTGATGCGATAGTCGTCCTCGCCGGTCTTGGCGATGTTGTAGGGCGGCCAATTGTCTATCGCGGTGACACGGCTCGCATTTTCGAGCAGATCGAAAATGCGATCAAAGCCGATGCTGGACCGGAACAAGGGGGTAAAATCGAGGTTTGTCTTCATAGCCACATCCTCCTTTGAGCAACATGGATACAAAAGACGCCAAGGGGAGCCTTAGCGCCTCCTGACTAAGCGCCGGCCCCATCAGGCGACCGGCGATTGTCGATTTAGAACAGCTAGTTGCGTATTCAAGAGGCCATAGGAAAATTTTCAGGCAAGATCCGACGTAGGGGGGATGGGCAGGAGGAACGCACTCGGTTTTCCGCTGGCGAATTCCTCGTCAGCGGAAGACCCCTGGGATTCCTGAAAGGCGGCATTCGCTCAAAGTCGATCTACCAATGCTGTGAATCCGGCGGCAGCGATGTCGAGCTCATGACTGCGACTGGCGGGAAGCGTCTCGCATTGATCCAATTGGCGCAACGCATCCATGATGGCATCGAAGCCAACGGGTTCGGTGACCCCGGGCGGCATGCGCAGCGCCGGCATCGATTCCACTGCACAGGCATCCGATGCCCATGATGACAGGATTGCACGCTTCTCCTGGACGTCCAGCGTCTCGTCGATCAGCACGTCCTGAGGTCGCTCGAAATGCCGTGCCGGATGCAGCAACCGGTCAAGAAAAACATCAGGGCCCTCGGGCCCGACTTGGGGAAAACTCGTCGAAATGGCTCTTTCCATCGATGGTCCTCCGCTTCCAAAAGGCTCCTCTGTTGACGTCATCTTGGTGGCTCTCGCGATTTCCACCGGCTGAAATCTTGGAGAGTTTCGACCAAATTTCAATGGCCCGGCAAGGCACAGAACAAGCCGGTCCTGTTCCGCATCGAACGGCAGGAACAGTCGCTTTTCGTGGCCGTCTCCTCTTCTTCAGCGGCTGCCGGAGCTGTTCTGCGGCTTTACGCGGGCCATCGGCGACGCGCCGACTGCCTATCCGGTTGTCTGTCTGACGCAGGCGCGGTCTCGGCCTTTATGATGCTGCAGGCCTGTCTGGGAATCCGCATCGATGGCTGGAAGCTCGAGATCAATGTCCAACGTCCACGGTTGCCGATCGGCATCGACGATATCGTCATCCGGCACTTAGCCCGTTGGCGAGGCGAAGGTCGACCTCAATTTCAGCGCGTCGGCGACCGGGTCGCTGCTGCTGGCCGTCACCTGGCAAGCTGGTCTTGAATTGAGAAGAGGTGCTTCCAATCTCTTCTGTTGTCCAGCCGGCATTCAGCGGTTCGAATATGAGCAGTGCATCTGCGGAAACGATCACCAGGTTCAGTTGTTGAAGGGAGGTCACTATGGAAGGTGATGCTTTCAGGCAGCCAGTTTTCGTAGGAGAGAATGGCTACATCCAAAAAATCGACTGCGTGATGGATGCTATTGAGTTTTTAGAAGAATGGCCTGTCGAAAAACGTGGCCTCCTTCACGCGGCGGCCTGTGAGGCGTGCTACTCGGCTTACGACGGTCGGAAGCCTGTCGAGGCCGCGCACAAGGCCTTTACGACTTGGGCCCGCAAGATCGGCGTCATCGAGGATGTGCCTACAGCACCGCCGTGGATGACAGGGCCAAAGATCAGCAACGCAGACCTCTTGTGAGGGTGCGGAAGGTCTCTTCATCCGATGGAGCTTGCGTTCCGGGGCCCAGTCTCGGCCGCGAGCTTACTTGCCGTGCACAGCAGCGAGATTATTCAACCCGGTCCTCAGAAAATCTCTGATCGCTTCGGTCGCTTTCGGCTCGTCAGCCTCTGGTTGGAACTCTGCTAACCAGACGACGGTGCTGGTGCCGTCATGGTTGTCCTGGACTTTGAACTCGGCAACGTAGTCGCGCACAGGCATTGTGGTTGACTCTATGCCGTAGCGATAGAAATGCTGCTCGGCATCCGTTTCGAAAAGCCGTTCGGTTTGTCGACTTCCGTCCTTCGCCTCGGCTGTTCGCCGGCAGCCTTCACGCTCGCCTTCGCTCTCGACCTTGTCTAACAAGGGATGCCACTCCCCTACGGCCCCGAACCGGCCGATCTCATGCCATAGCGCATCCGGCCTCTCGGCAATTCGCGTCGTTTCGACGATCGTGGTCATCTTGGCTCCTTCTCTTGCAGG
Organism: Mesorhizobium opportunistum WSM2075; assembly: GCF_000176035.2. Classification (NCBI taxonomy): domain Bacteria; kingdom Pseudomonadati; phylum Pseudomonadota; class Alphaproteobacteria; order Hyphomicrobiales; family Phyllobacteriaceae; genus Mesorhizobium; species Mesorhizobium opportunistum. The sequence goes on from NC_015675.1 coordinate 6,687,265, forward strand.
TTGCGGAGATACACAGCGATGGGGAATGTCTATGGAACGGGATCTTGGACGACGCGCCCACGGTCCAGCCGGTCAAGCGATCCATCGTAAAGCGAGATCGGGGGATGGCCGCCAGGGTCGGTCAGCACGTCAAGAAGCGCAATGGTGTTGGACCCAGCCGCCCGATCAAATGCGGCGTCGAGGTCACGCGCATGTTCGATAGTTTCGCCATAACCCCCGCAGGCGCGCGCGATGCCCGCATGGTCGACCTGGCCGAGGTGACCGGCCGCCGTGTAGCGACCGAACTTGGCTTTCTCGGCGTCCTTCTGATAACCGAGCACGCCATTGTTGAGGACGACCACGGTAACCGCAATGCCGATCCGAACGGCGGTTTCGAGTTCCGCCCAACTATGGGCGAAACCGCCGTCGCCGACGACGACGATGACCTCCCGCTCGGGCCTGGCGAGCTTTGCGCCGAGCGCGAGCGGGAAGCCCCAGCCAAGTCCTGCAAGGCCTCGCGGCGAGATCACGCGCGTCCTCGAATGGCTTGTGCGAAGCTGGCCCGCAACCCAGTTCGAGGCGTAGCTCGCATCGGCCACGACCACGGTGTCTGACCCTAGACGCTTCTGGATCGCGGCAAGTGCGCGCTCGGCGCGAATTGGTTCGGCATCCGTCAAGAATGGCCGGCGTTCGCGTTCGAATGCTGCCCAGGCATCGGCGATGCATTGCTCACTCGTATCGCGGTTGCGGGAATGGCTGCCAAGTGCGTCGGTCAGCGCTTCAAGCGTGGTGCGCGCGTCGCCGACGAGGCGCACCGCTTCGTAATTGCGACCAATCTCTTGCGGATCGATATCGATGTGAAGCACACGCGCGCCGTCGGGAATCAGCGACCAATGGTCGGTGCCGTCCTCGTTGGTGCGGTTGCCGATCAGCAGCAGAACATCGGCTTGCTGCACCAACGGCTTCGTATGCCTCCCGAGCCCACCGGGTCCGGTGAGATTGCCGATCGCGCCCATCGCGAGCGGGTGCGTCTCGGGGATCGACGCTTTTCCCATGTTTGTGGTGGCAACGGGTCGTGTCAAACGCCACTCCGCTTCAACAGCCTACAGCGGAGGCATGCCAAAACAGTCGGGAAACACCGATGGCGGCTTTGCTGTGGCCGACGGCTCTTCAGCGTTCCGATGCCGATGCTTCGAGTTCGGGATCGTCTCTCGTCACGATGGCCATGTCGGCTCGCCTGATAGTGGCCGTTACGCCTATCGGCCGATCAGCGTCAGGCCGAACAAGATCACGAGCCATAGCCCGGTTGCTGCGACGGCAAGACGAGGCAGAGCACCGGTCAGGTGCATGAACATAATGGCTATTAGAACAGACTTGGCGGCGGCGATCGCCAGGTTCAAAGCGACGTTGAAGCCGCCGAGGTCGAGCAAGGACGAGCCGACCGTCAGCGCCAGCAGCGCGAGCAGTCCGACATAGCCAAGGCTGAGTTTGCGAAGGTCGCTCATCGGTTGACCAGATAGAGAACGGGGAACATGAACACCCAGATGATGTCGACGAAATGCCAGTAGAGGCCAACGGCCGCGACCCGGCGCAAGCGGCTGGCGGGAGTGGCAGCCCGCCAGAGGGCGATTGTGCCGGCGATGACCAGGATGCCGGCGATCAGATGCAGCGCATGCAGCGACGTCATCGTGAAATAGAGGCCGAAGAAGAATTCGGCATGCGCCGGATCCGGCCCGGCATAACGGAACGGTAGGCCGAGAACCGGCGCCAGGCCTTCGTGAATCTCCTTGCCGTATTCGATCGCCTTCACCGCCAGAAAGCACACGCCCAGCGCCGAGGTCACGACCAGCGCCCAAACCGTCGCGCGCCAACGTCTGCGAAGCGCAAGCATATGCGCCAGCGCCATGGTGAAGCTGCTGGTTATCAGCACGGCCGTGTTGAAGGTGCCGAGCGGCAGCGAAAGGTGTTTCGACGCCGCCGCGAAGGCGGGGCCGTAGTCGATATGCGCGACGAGGAAGACCAGGAAGATCGCGCCGAACAGCATAGCCTCGGAGCCGATGAACACCCACATGGCAAAGGTGTCGGCGCGCTGTTCGCGGTGCGGACTGTCGAAGGCGACGCTTTCGGTGCTGCTCATCCGCCAGCCTCCAGATGCGGGCTGAAGCGCTCGTGCTCGAGCCCCTTCATGTCGTAGGCGTAGGCAGGGCCGCTCACGACCGGCACCGTCTCGAAATTATGCGGGGGCGGCGGCGAGCCCGTCTGCCATTCAAGCCCGGTGGCGTTCCACGGATTGTCGGGCGCGCGGTCGCCGCGAAACAGCGACCGGCCGAGATAGAACAGTGGCATCAGATAGCCGATTGCAAGAACCACTGCACCAGCTGACGACAGCACATGCCAGAACTGGAACTCCGGCGGATAGGTGTGATAGCGCCGCGGCATGCCGTCGAAGCCCAGCACATATTGCGGGAAGAACGTCAGGTTGAAGCCGACGAAAGTGACGGTCGCCGCGATGCGTCCTGCGGTTTCGGAATACATGCGGCCGGTCACCTTCGGCCACCAGAAATGCAGCCCGGCCATATAGGCCGTCACCATGCCGCCGACCATGATGTAATGGAAATGCGCGATGACGAAATAGGTATCGTGGACATGCACGTCGACCGCGAGCGCCGCAAGGAAGAGCCCGGCCAATCCACCGAAGGTGAACAGCCCCAGGAAAAACAACGCATAAAGCATCGGTGTCTCGAAGCTGATCTCGCCTTTGCGCAGCGTCAGGCTCCAGTTGAAGACCTTGATCGCCGACGGGATCGCCACGCAGAAGGACAGGAACGAGAACAGCACGCCGGCGTAGGCCGATTGGCCGCTGACGAACATGTGGTGGCCCCAGACCAGGAAGCCGAAGACGGCGATCGCCATCGACGACATCGCCACCGCCTTGTAGCCGAACAGCGGCCGGCGGCTGAAGCAGGGCAGAACCTCCGACACCACGCCCATGCCCGGCAGGATCATGATGTAGACGGCGGGGTGCGAGTAGAACCAGAACAGATGCTGGAAGAGCAGCGGATCGCCGCCGAGGTCGGGATTGAAGATGCCGATGCCGAAAACGCGCTCCATCACGATCAAAATCAACGAGGCCGCGAGTACTGGCGTCGCGAGCACCATCACAAGGCTGGTGGCGTAGAGCGTCCATACGAAAATCGGCAGGCGGAACCAAGTGAGCCCCGGCGCACGCAGTGTGTGCACCGTGACGATGAAGTTGATGCCGGTCATGATGGTCGAGAAGCCGACGACGAAGACCCCGAACGCTGCGGTCGAGACGAAGCCGTTGGCATAGAGCGTCGACAGCGGCGTGTAGAAGGTCCAGCCGGTATCGACGCCGCCGGCGACCACCGAAAACAGCGCGAACAGGCTGCCGAAGATGAAGACGTACCAGCTGGCGAGATTGAGCCGCGGAAATGCGAGGTCGCGCGCGCCGATCATCAGCGGCAGCAAAAAATTGCCCAACGTTGCCGGAATCGACGGTACCAGGAAGAACCAGACCATGATGATGCCGTGCAGCGAAAACAGCCGGTTATAGACATCGTCGGAGACGAGATCGCCGGCCGGTGTCGCCAACTCGATTCGCATCAGCACCGCCATCGCGCCGCCGAGAAAGAAGAATGCCGTCAACGAGACCAAGTAGAGCCAGGCGACACGCTTATGGTCGGTGGTGAGCAGCCACGCGCGGGGCCCGGCTCCCTCGCCCAGATATGTCCCCGTCATTGCCGAACGGGTCATGGCTTTGCTCCCGCGCTTGGTTGCGGCGAAAGCGATTTCAGATAGGCAAGCAGCATCTGCAGCTCGCCCTCGTCGATCAGACCGTCGAAGCTCGGCATGACCGGCTCGTAGCCTGCGGCGATTTCTTTCTTCGGAATGAGGATGGAGTCGCGCAGGTAACGCTCGTCGGCGATTACGGTCTGCTGGTTATCGAGCGCCACCGGCCGGCCGAAGATGCCTTCGAGGGCCGGCGCCCGCACCTTGCTGTTCGGACCGTGGCAGCCGGAGCAGCCGAGCGCGCGAAACAGCTTTTCGCCGCTTGCGGCAAGCGTCTCGCCCTCGCCCTGGCTGTTCAGCCACGCGGCATACTGCTCAGGGGCCATCACCGTCACCCAGCCGCCCATTTCGGAATGCTGCGTGCCGCAATATTGGGCGCAGAACAGGTGATAGCGTCCGGGCTCGGTAGCAATAAACCAAATGTGCGTGGTGCGTCCAGGAACCGCGTCCTGCTTTATGCGGAAAGCCGGCACAAAGAAGGAGTGGATGACGTCCTGCGCGGCAAGCGACACCACGACCGGTTTGCCGACCGGAACATGCAATTCGTTGATCTCGCGCTGGCCGCCGGGTTGTCTGAACTCCCACATCCACTGTTTGCCCAGCCCCGTGATCTCCAGCGCGTCCGCCGGCGGATGGTCGCGGCGAACGAAAAGTATCGCGCCCCAGCCGAAGAAGATGAAGGCGATGATCAGGCTGGCGATGGTCCAGCTCATCTCGAGCCACATGTTGCGGGAACGCTGGCCGGTGCGATCCGCCGGCGAGCCGACGCGGTATTTCACCGCGTACCCGACAACGAGACCTGTGAGCGCCAGTCCGAGAACGGCCGAGAAAGCAAGCAGCGTGTAAAACAGCGCATCGACCCGGCCAGCTTCCGATGAGGCTTCCTGCGGAAAGAAGGGAATGCCGAAGCTCATCTTCCCCTCCCGCGCGTTTGCCAAAGCACCGTCGCGCCCAGGCCGAGTACCGTTGCCAGGCTCGCCACTTTCAACGCCGCCCAGATGGCTGGGGTGTACTGACCTTTGGAACTGTCGAAGCCTGCGCAGAACAGGAAGACGTGATCGGCGATCGACCCGAGCTTATTGGCCGATGCTTCGACCAGCGCGAGCTGAAGGTCGCGCGGCGTGAAGGTCAGCGCCGGCAGCACTTGCGAAATCCGACCAGCCGGCGTGAGTGCAATGACCGCGATCGGATGGACGAACTGATCTATGCCCTTGCGCCGGTCGAAGGTGATGCCGGCCTCGTTGGCCAGCACCGCGCCGGAGCCGTCGCTGCTAGTCAGGAAGCGCCAGGCGGACAATCCCGTCGGGCCGGCGGCGGAGGCGATTTCGGCTTGCGCCTCGGCGGCATCGGCGGACGTCTCATCGGCGTCGATCGAGATGAATAGTGCGCGGTAGTCTGCAGGAAGAAGCGACGTCTTCTTAAGGTCAGAGGCGACCGCCTGCTGTGTGACGCCGCAAAGGTTCGGGCATCTGTCGTAACCGAAGATGACCAGCGCAGGACGCCCGCCGAGCGTTTCGCCCAGCGTCAGCTTTCGTCCGCTTGCATCGACCAATTCGCGATCGAGAGTTAGCTTCGCGCCGGGCTTCGGGTCGAAGGTCGGTCGTTCGGCGGCAAGCGCCGTACCGGCAACGAAAAGACAAAGCGCAGTCAACAAGCTCCTCATCGCCCTGCCCTGCTCTGCTGCTGGCAATTCTGGGCCTGAGGTGCCCGGGGAACCGCAGCCGTGACCAAGGCGCAATTTTCAGTGCTCGCGGCTCCGGCTCCCTGCTGCGACCAGTCCGGTAAGCCGTTGCTGACCACCGCCCACATGGCGTCGTCAATAGGAATGCGGGCGATGCCGGCGTTGCGATCGACCCAGCCAAGCATTTTCAACTGACGATCTTCCTCGGCGCGGAAGCTGATCAGATCCTGCTTTGGCGCGGTCTGCAACTCGGGGTTTTCCGGACTGGTGTTCGCGGACAGTGGCAGCCAGGTCGGCGTGGTGTTGAACGCGAGCTTCATGCCAATCGCGGCAGACGCAATGAACAGCACCAGGCCGGCGCCGAAAGCGACCAACATGCGGGGCGGCACATCGCGCGTCTCGGGATGGCGATGCGCCTTAGCCATGGGCCGCCTCGCGCTTCCACCAGGCGATCCGATCCGGCCGGCGAAGAAGGAAAAAGAACAGCGCAAGCCACAGCCCGCCCAGGCCGATCCACGCGGCAACATCGTGCCAAAGCGAAAGAATGCCGCCAGAAAAGAGCGGCGGGCGAACGCGCCAGAACATGTCGGCGAAATGCCCGGCCAGGGCAATTCCGGCGAGCCGGATCAGGCCGGCATGGCTGCGTTTCAGGTCCCGGCTGAGCAGGCCCGCAGAGGCCGCCACCTGCAACGCGATCAGAAGGTAGAGCAGATATTGCCATCCATTGCCGCTGCGGATGACGTACCAATGAATCTCGTCGGGCAGATCGCCTCCCCAGACCACCAGCCATTGCATGAAAACGAGATAAATCCAGATCAGCAGGAAACCGAGCAACATATTGGCGAGGTCCTCGCTGAGAGCGACGTCTTCTTCGCCGCCGGGCAGGATTTCGACCGCACGTCTTGCCGCCAGCACAATGACCGCCGTGGCGCATGCCCCGACCACTTCGGCCGACGCTTCGCAAAGCGCATAGACGGTCGAAGTGAATTCCGGCTCAAGCGACAGCATCCAGTCGATTGAAAAGACGCTGATCGCAAAAGCATGGAGGATGAGACCGAGGGCATATTTCCTGCCATCGCCACTCTTTGCGAGGTGCTCTTCAGTCGAGCTGAGCATCATCCAGGCGAGAGCGAGCCAGATTGCGGCGCAGACGACGAAGCGCAGCAGGAAGAAGGGCACGTTGAGATAGACAAGCTTCTCACGAACCTTCTCGGCCAGCATCGCAGAATCCGCGCCGGCCCACGGGAAGATGAGATCGAGCCTTATCAGCACCGGCAGGAGCAAGATCAGCGCAAGCGGCAGTGTCGCCGCCAGGATCCGCAAAGGCTGACGGATCGCCTCGCCCCAGCGCCCGCCGGTCAGTCCATGCACCATCAAAATCGTCAGCGCGCCGAGCGGCAGGCTGAGTGCGAAGATGACGGCTGCAAGCCAGGCGCCGAGCACGGGCCTCGCGTCGAGCGATATTCCCACCGCGCAGCAGACAAGCCCGGCGATGCCGGCAATCAGGAAACCTTGCTCGACGCGGCTCATGGCGCGGCCTTGGCTTCGAGCCGCGCACGCAAGGTTTGCGGAAGCTCGGCGATCGGCGCATCGCGCGAATATTGCAGCGCGCGGATATAGGCCACGATCGCCCAGCGGTCCTGCGGCGGCACCCGCGCCGCGTAGGAATACATGGCGCCATAGCCATTGGTGATGACGTCATAGAAATGCCGGTCGGGGGCCTTGCGCAACGCGTCCTGATGGTAGCTCGGCGGCGCCGAAAAACCGCGCTGGACGATTATGCCGTGGCCATCGCCGGTGCGGCCGTGGCAGGGCGAGCAGAAGATGTCGAAGCGCTGCTGCCCTCGCTGCAGCAGCTCTATCGTGACCGGATCGGGAATCCTGTCCGGCGCGGGCGAAAGATCGGTGTCGCGCGCAACTGTGCCGGTCACGGGCGTTCGCGCCGACATGCCATCGGCGAACTGGTTGCTGGCCTCCAGCGGATCGTAGCGCGGTTGGTCCTCCATGTCCTGCCGACAGCCGGCCACCAGCAAGGCCCCAAAAACCAGTGTGAGGGGCAGGCGGCTCACGCCTCGACCTCCTCGACGATCTCGGCGCCAAGCCGCGTCAGTTGGCCCTTGGTGATGCCCTTGCGATACTTGGGGTCGGTCGCTTCGATGAGAAGGTAGAACCTGCCGCCGCCCGCATAGGTGAAGCTCTCGGCATTGAAGACCGGATGGTAGTAGCGGGGCAGCCCGTTAGCTGCGAGCACGCCTAGGAAGCCGGCAAAGGCTGCACCGAGAATGCCGGCCTCGAAAGCGATGACGACAAAAGGCGGCCAGGAATGTAATGGCCTGCCGCCGACATTGATTGCGTAGTCGATCTCGACCGAATACCAGATCAGCGCGTAGACGAGTGCGGCGCCGGCGATGCCGCCGGCAAGCACGGCCCACGGCAGTCGCGTCTTCGGGATCGCCAGTACCTCGTTCAGCTCCTTCATCGGAAATGGGGAGAAGGCGTCCATGCGCCGGTAGCCGCGCTCACGCATGCCGCGCGCCGCTTCGACAAGCACTTCGGGATCGGCAAACACCGCCAGGAGGCCGTAGAGGCTCATCTGAGCTTGCCCTCCTCCTCGGCCAGTTCCTCGACCTCGAAAATGGTGATCGCGGGCAGGATGCGGATGAACAGGAAGACGAGCGCGAAGAACGTGCCGATCGAGCCGAACAGGATACCGAAATCGAGCCAGGTCAGCGATTGCTCGCCCCAGGAAGTCGGCAGATAGTCGCGGCTCGGCCCGGTGACGACGATGATGTAGCGCTCGATCCACATGCCAATATTGATGGCAACGGCGATTGCAAACAAAAGGGGCATGTTGCGCCTGATGCGTCGGAACCACAGCAATTGCAGCAGGCCGCAATTGAGTGTGAGCATCGTCCAGAACAGCGGCGAATAAGGACCAAGCGCCCGCTCGGCCATCATGGTGCGTTCATAGGGCTCCCCGGAATACCAGGCGAAGAACGCTTCCGAGACATAGCCATACGCAACGACCATGCCGGCGGCGATCATCAGCCTGGCGGCGTTCTCCATGTGCCTGAGGGTTATCAAGTCCTGGACCGAAAAGGCCCAGCGCAGCGGAATGGCGATGGTAAGCACCATGGCGAAGCCGGAGAGCAGCGCGCCGGCAACGAAATAGGGCGGGAAGATCGTCGAGTGGTAGCCGGGAGTGATCGCGAAGGTGAAATCGAGCGAGACGATCGAATGCACCGAGACGACCAGCGGTGTGGCCAAGGCCGCAAGCAGGAAATAGATGACCTGGTAGCGCGCCCAATGGAAGGCCGAGCCACGCCAGCCGAGCGCCAGTATGCCATAGAAGAGCTGCGCCGGTCTCGACCTGGCGCGGTCGCGCAACACGGCAAGGTCGGGCAAGAGGCCCATATACCAGAACAGCAACGAGACGGTTGCGTAGGTGGCGATCGCCGCGAAATCCCAGACCAGCGGACTGCGCCATTGCGGCCAGTGCATGTGCACATTGGGCAGCGGCAAGAGCCAGTAGAAGAACCACGGCCGGCCGAGATGCAGGATCGGGAATAGTCCTGCCATGGCGACGGCAAACAGCGTCATCGCTTCGGCGAAGCGGTTGATCGAGGCGCGCCATGGCTGTCTCAGCAGCAGCAGCACCGCCGAGATCAGCGTGCCGGCATGGCCGATGCCGATCCACCAGACGAAGTTGGCGATCATCGTCCCCCAGGCAACGGGTATATCGATGCCGTAGGCGCCGACGCCGACTGAGATCAGATAGGTGATCGAATAGAGAAACAGCAGGACAAGCAGGAAGCAGAAGAAGAACGCCGTCCAGAAATGGCGTGGCAGCCGGCCGCTGAGCACGATCGAGCCGATGCGGCCGCTGATCTCGGGAAAATCGTGGCGGCCGCGCAGAACGGCCGGACTTTCGGCGCTCGCTTCAGCCATCAGTCGCCTCGCCTTGCCTGGCCAGCTCGCCGTTCGGATTGGAAATCCTGCCGAGATAGGTCGTGCGCGGGCGCGTGTTCAGCTCTTCGAGCAGGGCATAGTTCTGCGGCGCGCTCTTTTCCCGGACGACGTGAGCGTTCTTTCTGTTGAGGTCGCCGAAGATAATGGCCTGCGTCGGGCAGGCCTGCTGGCAGGCGGTGACCACTTCGCCGTCGGCGATCTCGCGGTTCTCGATCTGGGCCTGGATACGCCTGGCGCTAATGCGCTGGACGCAGTAGGTGCATTTCTCCATCACGCCGCGCGAGCGCACGCTGACATTGGGATTGTGCGCGCCCTGCTCCGGACCGGCTTCGTCCTTGTCGAAGGATTGATGGTCGAGAAAATTGAAGCGCCGCACCTTGTAGGGGCAATTTTGCGAGCAGTAGCGCGTGCCGATGCAGCGATTGTAGACCTGCGCATTCAGCCCATCATGCGTGTGCACCGTGGCGTTGACCGGGCAGACCAGCTCGCAGGGCGCCTTCTCGCAATGCATGCAGGGCACCGGCTGGAAAAAGGTGTCGGGCGCATCGACCGGTCCGGCATAGTAGCGGTCGACCCGCAGCCAGTGCATCTCGTGGCCGCGCTCGCATTCGTCCGGTCCGACCGGAGCGATGTTGTTTTCCGCCTGGCAGGCCGAAACGCAGGCCATGCAGCCGATGCAGGCCGAGAGGTCGATCGCCATAGCCCAGGCTTCCTGACTGTACGGCCAATCGGGATAGAGCGACTCCGTTGGCGGCGGCGCATCCTTGCGGACAAAATGCGGATTCTGCCGAAACGTGTCGAGCGAAGCGTGGCGAACGATGGCGCGGCCTTCCATCGCCTGGTGATGCTGCGTGGTGATGATCCGCACACTGCTCTCGCGCGGCCTGACCGCGGCGCCAGTCGAAATCCATTCCAGGCCCCGCCGTAGACGGAAGGCATTATAGCCCTCGGACAGCGCGGCTACGGAACCAACCTTGCGCCCGAAGCCGAAGGAAAGCGTCACCGTCTGGTCGGGATGACCGGGCACGATCCAGACAGGTGCATCGAGGTCAGCCCCGTTGGCCTCGACGTTGACGATGTTGCCGTTCTCAATCTTCAGCCGCTCCGCCATTGCCGGTGAGATGAGCGCGGCGTTGCCCCACACGATCTTGGTCAGCGGTCGTGGCAGTTCCTGCAGCCATGAGGCGTTGGCGAAGCGCCCGTCGCGCAGCCAGGGATCGGCGACGAAGCGAATATCTATCCCGCCGCCTGCCTTCGCTGCCGGCTTCAATCCGCCCAACTCCGGAGCCATTGTCGCTGATATCGGCTTGGCGGCGCTGTGCGGCACGACACCGTCACCCAACGCCTTTTTCCAGGCCCCGTCATCGAGCGCTGCCCAATGCTGCCGAACGAGCGAAAGCGGATCGGTTGCGAATTGACCGCCAAGCACGGCGAGCAACTCATGTAAGGTCTTGCCATCGTAAAGCGGCGCAATCAGCGGCTGGACCAGTGACGCCGTGCCATCATGAGCACGGATGTCGCTCCAGCTCTCGAGCTCATGAGCCGCCGGTACATGCCAGTGCGACAAGAAAGCAGTCTCGTCGCGATAGAGACCGTGATGCACAAGCAACTTCAGACTGGAGAATGCCTTATGCGCATCAAGGCCGGTCGGGGCGGTGTGCAGCGGATTTGCGCTAACCACCACGACCGTGTCGATCGCGCCATCCCCGACTGCATCACACAGGGTCGTGAGATCGCCATCGACCTGCAATGTGTCCGGTGGCTCGATCATTTCCACCGTATTGCCAAGCGCGCCAAGCTCCGCGTTAACGGCCAGCGCGGCGGCATGCACAAAGGCGCTCTGATGCGCCCCCGGGATCATCAGCGCGTTGCGGCCGGCCGCCGCCAGATCCTTGGATAGCGCAGTCATCCACGTCGGATCGACCAGTGAGCTGGGAACCTCGGCCTGACCGCCAAGCGTCGCGCGCAGCGCGGCAGCTACGGCTTCGATGCCACCTGGCTTCACCGCCAAACGATGATCAGCAGTTGCGCCCGTAATGGTCGGCGTAGACTCCACGGCATAGAGCCGGCTCATCCGGTCGGACGGATTGCGCACGCGCCTCCGCACCGCGAAGTCGCGCGCATAGGCAAGTCGTCCGGGTCCCTCGCCAAGAAAATCGGCGTCGAGGCTGAAGATCACCTCGGCACGGTCCAAGTGGTGGATCGGCGTCAGCGCAGATCCGAACAGGGCCCGCGACGCCTCCCCCGCGGCCGAGGTCGCCAACGGATTATGGCGATAGAGTTTCAGCTTCGGATAGTGCGCCCGCAGCGCGTCGATCTGCGCCGCGAGGGTCGGCGACGTCGAGGCATCGAGGAGCAGAGCGCCGCCCTGCCCTTGCGATGCCGTCCACCGTGAGACAAGCGCCGCCATGCCTTTGAGGAAATCGCCATAGGACGCCGGCTCGCCGTCCTTAAGCGGCGTGCGCGAGCGATCGGGATCGAACAGCGTCAATACCGCCGCCTGCATTACCGCATCGGTCGCGCCGCGCGATGCCGGGTGGTCGGGATTGCCCTCGACCTTTGTCGGTCGCCCTTCATGGCTTTCGACGATGGCGCCGATGCCGAAACCATCGCTCGACAATGTCGTCGCGTAACAGACGGGCTTGCCGGGAACAAGAATTTCCGGCTGGCGCACGTAAGGCACGATGCTTTCCGCCCTGCTGCAGGCCGCGAGCCCGGCAAGCGACAGCGAAGCGCCCATCAGCTTGAGCAGCGTCCGCCGGTTCGGCTTTGCCGGCAGACGCTCGGCAATCGCGGGAAACTCTGCCTCGACGAAGCGGCGGAATTCCACCGTACCGGCAATCTCGTCGAGGCTGCGCCACATGTCGCGACCGTTTGCCAGCCGCCTGCGCAGGGCCGCGATGTCGATGCCGGAGCCTGACCCTTTCTCAGCGATGGCAGACATAGCAATCCGTCATCGTCTCGGGGTGGATGTCGAGCATGCCGATCAGTTGCCGCCTGATCTCGGCGACGTCCTCAGGCGGCTGCCAATGCATCAGGAACACGTCCTGCGGCGGACGCAGATTGGGTTCCGGATTGCGATGGCAGCCGAGGCACCATTCCATGCTGAGCGTATGCGCCCGTCGCGTCAGCGGCATCTCGTCGACCTCGCCATGACAGGTCTCGCAGGCGACGCCCTTGTTGACGTGGATCGCGTGATTGAAGAACACGAAGTCGGGCACTCTGTTGACGCGCTGCCATTCGATCGGCTTGCCGTTAGCCAAGCTTGCGCGTACCGGCGCCAGCATGTCGGCATTGGTGAAAAGCTGCGAATGACAGGTCATGCAGACTTCGGTGGCCGGCAGACCCGCCGAAGACGAGGTTTCGACGCCGTTATGGCAATAGCGGCAGTCGATGCCGAGCTGGCCGACATGATGCTTGTGGCTGAACGGCACCGGCTGCGCCACTGGCTCACCTACTCCCGTTACCAGGTCCGAACGGGGAAGGATGACCCCGATCGCGGCGGCGATCAGCAGAACTGCACAACTTCCCCAGATGACAAAGCGCGCGATGCCATTGGCGTTTTTCGAGAAGATCTGCGGCATCCCCTCGCCGGTTCTGCTGAAGGCAAACTCAGAGTTGACTACACCTAACGGTGCTTTCGCCACGAAAGTTCCGGAGCCATGCAGCAATCACAGAATGGTGACCGCCACGGCGGCGAGTCGACAATTTAATCCGCAACCACAGCCGGTCGCGTGCGTTCGCCAGACATCACGATCTGTTTCACGCTGGAATAATGCCATGACCAACATCGCTGCCGACACCGCTCATCGTCCTGTGCGCCATCGCGGCGTCGCTTTCTGGTGGAGCGTTCTCGTCGGCATCCTATTGGTCATCCTCGGCCTCCTGATCGGGGGCGGCGGCGCCTGGCTGATCGCGCTTGGCGGATCATGGTACTACCTTCCCGCCGGCATCGCGCTGCTGGTGGCAGGCATCCTGATGTTGGCTGGAAATCCGGCCGGTATCTGGCTTTACCTGCTGACCTGGCTGGCCACGCTCGCCTGGGCTTGTTGGGAGGTGGGTCTCGACGGCTGGGCGCTGATGCCGCGTGTCTTGGCTCCCACGATCATCCTTGTCTTCGTTCTGCTGGCCATGCCTGCTTTCCGCAACGGTGCAGGGCGAGGCAGCCGGAACGCAGCCTATGTAACGGGCTTGCTGCTGCCGGTTATTGCAGCAGCGACGTTCGGCCTTTTCCACATCAGTGCCTTGGCGCAGTCACAACCTGCTCAACCGCCAACGACGTCCACCCCACCTGCACCGGTATCAAAGGACACCGCGATCCATCAGCCAGGCAACGATTGGCCGGTCTATGGCGGCTCGGAACTTGGGACGCGCTATTCGCCGCTCAACCAGATCACCGCCGCCAATGTCTCCAAGCTGACCCGCGCCTGGTCCTTCCACACCGGCGATATGCCGAACGGAGCCACCAAGGACCTCTACTCGCCGGAGAACACGCCGCTCGAGGTCGGCGGCCATCTCTATGCCTGTTCGGCCAAGGACATCATCGTTTCCGCCGATGCGCGCAACGGCAAGGAAGAATGGCGTTACGACCCGAAGGTGTCCGACAACGCCATACCCTACGGTGCGAGCTGCCGCGGCGTCGCCTATTTCTCCGTTCCAGGCGCGAAGGCCGATCAGGCCTGCGCCACCAGGATAATTTTCGGCACGCTGGACGCGCGGTTGATCGCTATCGACGCCAAGACAGGGAAACCCTGCTCGGATTTCGGCCAGCAAGGCAGCGTCGACCTCAACCAGGGCATCGGCGAGACGGTGCCCGGCTGGTACTCCGTCACCGCGCCGCCGACCATTGTGCGCGGCATCGCCGTCGTCGGCGCGCAGGTGAAGGACGGCCAGGCCGAGAACGCGCCTTCGGGCGTCGTTCGCGGCTATGACGCCACCACCGGCAAGCTCGCCTGGGCTTGGGACATGGGGCACCCCGATCGCACCGGCGCGCCGCCTCAGGGCGATACCTACACGCGCGGCACGCCGAATATGTGGACCGTCGCCGCCGCAGATCCGCAGCTCGGCTATGTCTACCTGCCGCTCGGCAACGCCGCCGTCGACTACTACGGCGTCGACCGCAAGGACTTCGAGAACCAGTTCAACTCGTCGATCGTCGCCATCGATGTCACGACCGGCAAGCCCGTCTGGCACTTTCAGACTGTGCATCACGATCTTTGGGACTACGACCTCGGCTCGCAGCCGACGCTGGTCGATTTCCCGGCCGTGACCGGCAAGCTCGCGGCCATCATCGTGCCAAGCAAGCAGGGCCAGATCTACATCCTCGACCGCAAGACCGGCAAGCCGCTCTTCCCGGTCGAGGAGCGCAAGGTACCCTCGGGCGGCGTCGAGCCGGATAAGCTTTCCAAGACACAGCCCTATTCCGGCTACGCGCATCTCGACCAGCCGCCGCTCACCGAAAAGGATATGTGGGGCATGAGCCCGCTGGATCAGCTCTACTGCCGTATCCAGTTCCATCGGGCCTTCTATCAGGGTGAGTACACGCCGCCGACGGTTGATCGTCCCTTCATCGAATATCCCGGCTACAATGGCGGTTCGGATTGGGGCAGCGTCGCCGTCGACACTGACAGCGGCTTGCTGGTCGCCAACTACAACGACATGCCGAACTACGATCAACTCATTCCGCGCGAGAAGGCGGACCAGATGGGCTTCAAGCCGATCGACAAAGGTGGCAGCCCGAAGAAAGTAAAGGACATCGGCGATCCGCAGGCCGGATCCCCATACGCCATCGCGGTAAATGCCGGCTGGCGCCTTTCGACGGGCCTGCTCTGCTCGAAGCCGCCTTATGGTCATATCCGCGCCATCGATCTCAAGACCGGCAGAACGCTCTGGGACGAGCCGCTCGGCAGCGCAAACAACAACGGCCCATTCGGCATTCCGTCGATGCTGCCGCTCACCATCGGAACGCCCAACAATGGCGGCCCGCTGGTTACGGCCGGCGGCCTGATCTTCATCGCCGCGAGCACCGACAACAAGCTACGGGCGATCGATATCAAGACCGGCAAGACGGTGTGGCAGGCCGATCTTCCCGCCGGCGGCCAGACGACCCCAATGACTTATGAGGTCGATGGCAAGCAATACATCGTCATCGCGCCGGGCGGCCATCACTTCATGGAAACCAAGGTCGGCGACGAAGTCATTGCCTATGCTTTAGCTTCAGGATGAGCGCTCTGGAGCCGCAGGCCCTACGAAACGCCTGGAGCCGTTACCTTGTCCGGCCGCCATGCGGTCTATTCCCTGCTCGATTTCCGTCGCGCCTCGCACGCTCCGGCGTCGGGCGAGGACATACATCCAGATCAAAATCAGGATCAGGAGAACGCCGGCGACAACCAGCATCCACATGCCGATGTGAAACATGAACGTCTCCCTATCGTAGGATGCGCCTTGCGATCGGGTATCGGGTAAGGTCGCGCCTAGACGTTCAAACCAGCGCGGGAAAAACAGTTCCAATTCGAAAGGCGACAATCGTGCTCCGAGAAACAGCTTCCATCCTCATCGTTGGCGCCGGCCCGACGGGACTGACAGCGGCCTTGGAGCTTGCGCGGCGCGGCGTCCACCCTCGTATCATAGACAAGAAGGACGGCCCCACGCCGCTCAGCAAGGCCGTCGGCATCAGCGCGCATAGCCTGGACGTTCTCGAAGCCTCCGGGGTTAGCGGGAAGCTGCTCGCAAAGGGGCTCAAGGTCCGCCACGCGCATTTCCACACGGAGACGCGCGAGCTCGTCACAATCGACTTCTCGCTGCTGCCGCACCGCTACAATTTCCTGTTGTCGCTGCCGCAGCGCGATACGGAAAGGATCATGGCCGAGATGCTGGCGACATTCGGCATCGAGGTCGAATGGCGCACGCAACTGGTCGGCCTCACCCAGCAAGCCGACAAGGTCGAGGCTCGGATCACGCGAGGCGGCGAAGAGGAAAGGCACAGTTTCGACATCGCCTTCGGCGCCGACGGCGCCGACAGCTCGGTCCGCAAGGCCGTGGGCATCGAATTCGAGGGCTACACCCACAGGCGGCAATGGAGCATCACGGATGCGGAGATCGCATCCTGGCCTTACGAGCCGGGAGCGGCGCAGGCTTTCCTCAATCGCAGCGGCGACATCGGCTTCATCATACCGATCGGCGACAACCGCTTTCGCGCGGTCTCGAACACGCCCGATGCGCTGGCGCATGTCCCGGGCAATTATCGCGTATCGCAGGTGCTGCGCACCGATCGTTTCCACATTCCGGCAAAGCAGGCGTCACGCTACCAGACCGCCCGCGTCTTCCTCGGCGGCGATGCCGCGCATGTCCACTCGCCTCTTGGCGCCCGCGGCATGAATCTCGGCATCGAGGATGCCGCCTCCTTTGCCCGGCGTTTCGGCGACGGCACGCTGGCTGGATATACCGATGAACGCCGGCCGGTAGGGCATCGCTGGATCGAGCTCAGCGAACGCATTCTGTCGACAGCGCAGTCGACCAACAGCTTCGTCCAGACGTTCCGCAACCTCGTTATGTGGACAATCGGGACGGTTCCCGTCCTGCAGCGACCGCTGCTCGAGCGCGTCGCGGGTCTGAAGGAGTAGCAGGGCGCGCGGTCAACTGTCGTCTTTTGCGTTCTCCCAGGCAACGAGCAGAACACCGGCAAAGACGCAGACAAAGCCGATGAGGTGGCCTTGAACACCTCCTCGACCTTGGCCGAGGCGCCGCTCTTCGCGACGATCTTTCCGTCGGCGAGGTCGAATTCCTCGTTATGGGAACCCGCCAGCGGACCGCCCTCGTCGGTCGCGGCGGCATAGAGCTTGGTTCGGATAGCGTCGCAGGCCTTGAGCACCGCCGAACACACGCTGGCCGTGGAGATCGACCCGCCCGAAACCGGAGCCGGAGGCAGGCTGCTGTCGCCCATTTCAACGCAGGCGGCGACAGCAATTCGACCATCTCCGGGCCGATGGCCTCTATTGTCATCGAGGCCCAGCGCTCGTAGTAGCGCTTCCAAGTGCCGACGCCCTGCCCGGCCCTTGCCGCTGGGATGAAGCGGGTAAAGATCGTCTGGTCGGCCTTCTCTCGACCAGACTTACAATTCCCGGAAGCACCCTGGTGATCCAGGGCGTCGCCCATTCAGAGGGTTCGGCGAACAGTCTTTGCATATCCACGCAAACATGCGCGCAGTGCTTGCCAAGCGACCCGTAGCTCAATCCTTGAGCCGCCATCACAATGCCCGGCGGATTCGACCCCGCCGCGGTGAAGCCAAGTAGGAAAGCGCATATTTCGACGAGCCGGAGCGGCGCCTGAGATTCAAGATCTGATCCTCTGAACGTTTGGACAAACGCGTTGCCTTGATGCCCGTTCCCTCGGAAACCACATCTCGCGCCGAACGTTCAAACCGGATGAATACCATTGACCAGCCTCATCTCGACATGGAAGAGCGATGGTAGGGGCATCCGGCGTCGAGTTTCCCTTGCCCTTGAGCACGCAGCCAATGGAAGCGCGCACCGCGGAGGCATTGCCGTGGGACGATGGC
Organism: Mesorhizobium opportunistum WSM2075; assembly: GCF_000176035.2. Classification (NCBI taxonomy): domain Bacteria; kingdom Pseudomonadati; phylum Pseudomonadota; class Alphaproteobacteria; order Hyphomicrobiales; family Phyllobacteriaceae; genus Mesorhizobium; species Mesorhizobium opportunistum. The sequence goes on from NC_015675.1 coordinate 6,705,261, forward strand.
CCCTGGCAGTACGAACCGAAATGGGATGGCTTCCGCTGCCTAGCCTTCAAAGACGGCAAAACCGTCGACCTCAGGGCAAAATCCGGCAAACCGCTTGGCCGCTATTTTCCTGAACTGATCGCGGCCCTGAGTGCGCTCACGGCAACCGAATTCGTTGCGGACGGCGAAATCGTGATCGAGGGGTATGCCTCTTTCGACGCGCTGCAGATGCGGCTTCATCCGGCGGAGAGTCGTATCCGCAAGCTCAGTCGGGAAACGCCCGCGCAACTGGTGCTCTTTGACATGCTCGCCGCCCCGGGCGGACAATCGCTGATCGAACTGCCCTTGCATGATCGGCGCGATGCAGCTGAAGATTTCGTTGCCAAGGCCCGGTCCAAGGCTTTGCGCCTCTCGCCTGCAACCACCAGCCTTGCGACAGCCGACAGATGGCTGAAGGACGCCGGCAGCGGTTCCGTGGACGGTGTCGTAGCCAAGCGGCTCAATGATCCCTACAGGCCCGGCGAACGCGCGATGGTGAAGGTAAAACGGCTGCGGACGGCCGACTGCGTAGTCGGCGGGTTCCGCTATCTGACCGGCACGAGGCAAGTCGGGTCGCTGCTGCTTGGCCTCTACAACGAAAACGGGCAGCTCGATCATGTCGGCTTCACCTCAACCATCGCCAACGATGAACGCACCGCTCTGACCGAGAGGCTCGAAGAGCTGCGTGGCGGACTAGGTTTTACCGGCAAGGCGCCGGGCGGGCCGAGCCGCTGGAGCACGGAGCGCAGCGGGAAATGGGAACCGGTGCGGCCGGAACTGGTCGTCGAGGTCCGCTTCGACCATGTTACCAGTAAGCGTTTCCGGCATGGCACCAGGCTGCTGCGCTGGCGGCCGGACAAAGCACCGCACCAATGCACTTTCGAGCAGATCGCGTAGCAGTGACTTTCCGGAACAATCCGCCGCCGGTGCGATTTCTGAAAGAAGCAGTCATTGGATATTGGAGAACGACATGGACCCCCGCAACAAGCAGCGATCCCAAAAACAGGAAGAAACTGAAGCGCCGACCATCGAACAGCAGGATTGGGATTCCTTCGAAGGCAACAAGGTGCTTCCCGACAGCGTCGTCACCGAGAACGGCCCGGATCTGCGCGAGGCCGAACAGGCCCTGCCCGAGGAGGATGATGACAACCCCGATCAGGAAAGCGACGAGGCCCTGCCCGACGACGAGGAGGAACGTGTGCTGTCGCGCAACCCGTCCAAGGAAGGCAGCCGCTTCGACGAGGTGTAGCTGACGGTCGGCCCGGCCGTGCCGATCCAAGCGCCTTCGCGCGGGTTGGCAGGTCATTGCGCGCGACCTGAATGCGGCTGACAGATTCGCCGGCACCGGAACATGTTGGACCCGGACGAGTTGAAGATCAAAGTCATAACAAGCCGAGCTCCACCATGAACCCGTCCACCACCGACCATGTTGAAATCCGCAAGTACAACCATCCAACCGGCGGATGGGGATCCCTCAAGTCGCTGATCCGCAAGGCGCGCGGCGAAGGTCTGCTGATGTCCGGCATCTGGAGCACGCTGCTCAAGCAGAACAAAGCCGATGGCTATATGTGCGTCTCTTGTTCGTGGGCGAAGCCCGCCGAGCCGCGGCCGTTCGAATTTTGCGAGAACGGCGCCAAGGCCACGATATGGGACCAGACGAAACGGCGCTGCGGCCCGGAGTTCTTCGCCGCGCATTCCGTCAACGAACTGCTCGACTGGCCTGATCACGATCTCGAAAAACAGGGTCGGCTGCTTGAGCCGATGCGTTACAACGAGGTCACCGACAAATATGAGCCAATAGCGTGGGAGACCGCGTTCCGCGACATCGGCGCGGAACTCAACAGGCTCGATCCTAAATCCGTCGTCTTCTACACCTCGGGCCGGGCCTCGCTCGAAGCCTCGTTCATGTATCAGCTGTTCGCGCGCATCTATGGCTCGGGCAATCTGCCGGACTCGTCCAACATGTGCCACGAGTCGACCTCGGTCGGCCTGCCCGAGTCGATCGGCTCGCCGGTCGGCACGGTCCAGCTGGAGGATTTCAGCCATTGCGACCTGATGTTCTTCTTCGGCCACAACACCGGCGTCACCGCGCCGCGACTGCTCCATCCGATCGAGGAAGCACGCCAGCGCGGCATACCTGTCATCACCTTCAACCCGCTACCGGAACGCGGCCTGAAGCGTTTTAAGAATCCACAGAACCCCGTCGAGATGCTTTCGCCTGGTGCGGGCACCAGGATGTCGAGCGACTTCTATCAGATTCGCGGTGGCGGCGACATTGCGGCCATAACCGGCATTGCGAAAGCAGTGCTGGCTCTTGATGACGCCGCGAAACAGACCGGCGCCCCGCGCGTCCTCGACGTCGCCTTCATCGAAGAACACACGCATGGCTTCGAGGAGTTCGAGGCCTATCTACGCCGCACGCCATGGCAAAGGATCGAAGCCCGATCCGGCATTGCGCGCGCCGATCTCGAACATGTCGCCGACGTCTATAGTAAAGCCTCGGCGGTCATCGGCAATTACGGCATGGGCCTGACGCAGCACCGGCACGGGACCGAGAACGTCCATATGCTCTGCAACCTGCTCCTGATGCGCGGCAACGTCGGCAAGAAAGGAGCCGGCGTCTCCCCGCTTCGCGGTCACTCCAACGTTCAGGGCCAGCGAACCGTCGGCATCTCGGAGAAGCCTGAATTGGTCCCGCTCGACAAGTTCGCCGAATTCTACAAGTTCGAGCCGCCGCGCGAGAAAGGACGCGACACTGTGGAAACATGCGAAGGCGTGATCGACGGGTCGGTGAAGGCCTTTATCGGACTGGGCGGAAATTTCGTGCGGGCCGTTCCCGAAACAGGGCTGGTCGAAGATGCGTGGCGGCACTTGAGATTGCATGTCCAGATCGCAACAAAGCTCAACCGCAGCCACCTGATACCGGGAGCCGTCACCTATTTGCTGCCTTGTCTCTCGCGGATCGAGAAGGACGTGCAGAAGAGCGGCGAGCAGCACGTCTCCATGGAGGATTCCACGGCCTGCATCCACGGCTCCTTCGGCTCCCGGCCGCCGGTCGGACCCAACCTGCTCTCCGAGCCGCGCATCGTCGCCGAGCTCGCGAAGGCGACGGTGGCGGCAAAGAGCTCGATACCATGGGATGAATGGGTGGCTGACTATTCGCGCGTGAGGGACGAGATCGAACGTTGCTACCCCGATCACTTCAAGGACTTCAACAAACGCTTCCTGGCGCCCGGCGGATTTCACCGAGACATAAAGGCCTCGAAGCGAGTGTGGCAGACACCGAACAAGAAGGCCAACTTCAAGCCGCCGACGATGCTGGAGACGGATCCGGATATCGACGTGTCGCGAGCGGACGTACTGACGCTGATCACCGTCCGTTCCAACGATCAGTTCAACACGACGATTTACGGCTATCGCGACCGGCTGCGCGGCATCGACGGAACACGCATGGTGCTAATGATGAACGAAGACGATATCCGGCGGATGGGCCTTAGCGACGGACAGGAGATCGATCTGGAATCCGCCGCGGGCGACAGTGTCGAGCGCCGTGTGCGCGGACTGCGGGTCATTCCCTATCCAATTCCGCGCGGTGACTGCGCCGGCTATTACCCTGAGCTTAATCCGCTCATTCCGCTATGGCACCGGGCCGAAAAGGCACATGTGCCGGCGGCAAAGTCGGTGCCGGTGCGCGTGGTGATGCCTGGATGACGCTGAAGCACTACACCTCCGGCCCGACCTGCGAGTTTGGTTTCTCTGGCAGAACCCATCTCCGCCGAGAGCGGTCTTTGCCAATCGAGCTGGGAAATTTCACGGAAACACGGGCCTAGTGGCAGGCCAGAACCTCAGAACTGCGTCGGGTCATCAGTGGCCCAGGTCAGGTGTTGGAATCAACACGATGCGATGCCGGCGGGACTTTCCATTCGCGCCACGTCACAGTTGCTTCGCAAGTTCCTTGGCCAGCCGTTTACGCTCCCGCGCCGAGACTATTTGGCGTGTTTCGACCGTCGCAGAACGCAAGCATGCCTTGCCGCGGGCGTGGACTATCTCAAACCGGCGTGAGGCTCCAATCAGAATATCTTCCGAACCGTACATTCCAATGATCGTAATTTCGAACTGGTGAATGCCGCGGCTTAAACTCGATTCTCCGAGGATCTTCTCGCCCGTCTTTTCATGCAGAGCGTATTCCAGAATGCCTTCGAAGCTTCCCATGTCGACGAGTTTTCCAGGACCAACCGGGCCTTGGCGCGTCATGTGCGTCCAGCCAGACGGCGTCTTGGAATTCCTGAGATCTTCGGCATCGGAGATGAATATACGATGATGGCCGGACGGCGTTTCCAGATCGGCGATGACGCTTTGAATGAAAACTGCTCCTTCGCTCATGTTGGTGACGAAGCACCGCGCCGACAGCTCCCGTCCTTCGCCCCAATTGATCAAGAGCTTCGGCGTTCTTCGACGCTGGTGGCTTCGCCAGAAGATGTGCAGATAAACGGACCAAATCGCCAGCATGCCTATACTGGCAAAAGCCGAGATCAAGGTCGCCTTATTCGCCAACCATTGGTACATCCGTTGCCTCGTGCATTCTGATGTCGAATAGAACGTCGCCAGATTTGTTCCATGCAGCGGCTCGGCCGCTCCGCTGCCGACTTGCTGAATTGGTGCGGCGCAAGGTCGGCAGATGCCCAGGGTTACAGCTGGCGGCAACGAGGAGGCGATAGGCGGCCGCCAAAGCGACGCACGTTTGGCCCGTGCTCGGATGACAAAGAAATATAGGCCTATCATCCCCTTGCATGGCAGGCCTCCGTAGTCAGCCTAGATGAGAACCAAGACGATTTTATAGGTATTGGGATCGACGATGACGATCCGGCCGTCGGCGAGCACGAAATATTCGTAGCCTTCATAGGCCGGGACGATCTTGACGATCTTTGACGGCAGACGGTGCAGGTGGATTTTTTGCCGAGGAACCTCCACACCGACTGAGATGTCGAAATCGACGTTGGAAACCGGCTCAACCTTGGTTTCCTTGATCACATTGGTGATTTGGGTTTTCTGTTCAACAGTGACGTTGTTGATCGAAGCGGTCTTGCCTTGATCCTGCTCGTTGGAGCCCGGGCCTGGTTGGTTGTCGTGCCAATCTTGCCCTGAGCCTGCTCATTGGTTTGTGTCTGGCTATTGCCCTGGGCCTGATTGGTTGTCGTGCCGGTCTTGCCCTGAGCCTGCTCATTGGTCTGCGTCTGTGCCTTGCCCTGAGCGTCCCTTCGCCAGCTAGAACCTCAGCTAAAAGGAATTGTTCCGAGCGAGATTAGGTCGGAAACATGGTCTTGAACGAGACATCGCCGTGGCCGGCGATGGGTCCGTCGCTGATCAATGCCAAGATGTTCGGCGGGATCGGCGAGAGCCAATCGAACAATGCTCCTGTTCACGCAGCGCCGTCCCTTTGAAAACGATTTGCGGCGCGTGGCGCTTTGGGGGTGAAAGCACGCCATCCTCAAGCCCAAACGGCTGCGATTGGAACAAAGCCGTGAGACGGTTGTTCGGCTTCAATCCATCGAGCAAAGGAGCTTGAAGCCATGAACATCCGGATACTTCTTGGGGTGCTAGGCATCGCCGCGGCGCCGCTCGCCTTTCCGGCGGTTGCCGCCGACAACGCGCAGACCTTTGTCAACAAGGCAGCCATCGGCGGGATGTTCGAGGTGGATTCAAGCAGGATCGCGCAGGACAGAGCCAAGGACCAGCAGGTCAAGAATTTTGCCGAGAAGATGATTGCCGACCACGGCGCGGCGAATGAGAAGCTTAAAAAGATCGCCGGCGAGCAGAAGCTGGAGGTGCCCGCTCAACCCGACGCCCCGCATAAGAGCGATCTGGAAAAGCTGCAGAACACCACGAAGGGATTTGACCAGCCTTACGTCGAGATGCAGCGCGGCGCGCACGCCGATGCGGTGGACCTCTTCCAATCATACGCAAAGGACGGCGACAATCCCAGTTTGAAGGCATTCGCAGCGGAGACTTTGCCGACACTGAAGATGCATCAGGATATGATCGAGAAAATCGCAGCGGCCAACGCAGGCATGCCGGCGATCAAGTCGGCTTCCACGCCTAAACCGCCTGCCCCCGTTCCTGGCGCCAACAGCTTCACTGAAACCCAGGCAAAAAACCACATTGAGGACGCCGGCTACACGGATGTCTCTTCACTCGCCAAGGACAGCCAGGGCATCTGGCGCGGCCAGGCGAAGAAAGACGGAAAGAGCACCTCCGTCGCACTCGACTATCAAGGCAATGTCTTTGCCGACGAACAGTGATCACCAATAGGAGTCATCAAGATGCAAACCATTGCCGCGTTATTCGACGATTACGACGATGCCGCCGATGCCGTGGGCGAGTTGGAGGCCATGGGCGTGCCACCATCCGACCTCAGCGTCATCGCCAACAATGCTGATGGCCGGCATCCCTCTCCTGCTGCCGAGGACGCAGCCAGCGGCGCCGGGATAGGTGCTGTGGTGGGTGGCGCGGGAGGCTTGGCGACTGGTCTCGGCGCCATGGCGATACCCGGTGTCGGCCCGGTCGTGGCGGCTGGTTGGCTGGCGGCGACCGCCGCGGGCGCGGCCGCCGGCGCAGTGGTGGGCGGGGCCGCCGGCGGCATCATCGGCGCCTTGACGGACGGCGGCGTGTCGGAGAACGACGCCAATGTCTATGCGGAAGGGGTTCGCCGCGGCGGCACGCTGGTCACCGCTCGCGTCGATGACGATCTTGCTCCGCAAGTCGAAGGGATCCTTCGCGATTCCAGATCAGTGAACGTCGCCGAGCGGCGGAACGAATACGAAGCAGGCGGCTGGACCGGCTTCGATCCCGCGGTTTCCCGAGCCGAGGACGTCGATCGCGGTACCGTGCGCCGCGATCGATGACTATCGCATCGCCTCAATCGCGAAAGATCGACCGCCAGCGCAGCGAATGAGGAAGCCGGCGTGAGACGAGTGCTGTTGCCGCTGATACTGACTGTGGTTGTTCTGTTGGCTTGCTACTGGGTGTCCGTCTACGTCGAAAAAGGCTGGCCGACGGCGCCGGTGAAGCGGACGCCGGAGCAGAACTAGGGCGGAAACGCGCCCCAGGACACATCTCCGGCGGCCGGCATAAAAAAGATCCGCAAGACAGCAACAAGATGCCGGGCAATCAGTGATCGAGGCCTCTCGGGGGCGCCCTGGTTCACCTAAAGCGCGTCGCGTCGGAACGGATTCATGCGACGCGGTCGTTTGCTTGATGCATGTCGTTGTCGCAAAACCGAGGTCACTTTTGCGCGACATGCATTAGTCGCGATCGACGAATTTGTTGAAGCGGCTGGTGGCGCCATCGGCCGTCATGTCCTGATGCAGGAACGCCAAATTATTGGTGTCCATTATCCTGAAGAACTCTTCCCATTCGATGGGCTGCAGTTCCTCGTCAGCTTCGCCGAAATCCACGCGCAAGATGGCGCCCTTAGCAACGGCCGGCCGCCCTTCCCGCGCCTCGATCCATGCCCGGATAACCTCATGGTTTGTGGTTTTCAGTGCGTCGCTCACATCGGTCTCCTTGATTGCCGACTCGCTCACCATGCCTTGAGAGAGTAACCAGGCCTGGGCTTTCTTGTTCCTGAGCTTGCGTTCCCTCGATCAAACGAGAATCCCGAGAAACAGTACCGGAGGGCCATCCTCCGGACCGCCGCTCAGATAGGCGATCCGCAGAAGCGATGTATCGCAAAAGTTCCACTCCGATCTCTACTTCCGCCCAACCTTGATGAAGGCGGCTTTGTTCCCCAGTTCGGACTCTTTGCCATTTGAAGGAACCAACCGCGGCGCTGCCGGTTCGGAAGGCATTCAGTGGAGCCTCATCATGCCAAATGCAGCGGAAATTCTCATCGATACTTTGATTGCCTGGAACGTTGAGGTCGTGTTCGGTCTGCCCGGCGACGGCATCAACGGCATCATGGAGGCTTTGCGGAAAAACCAGGACAAAATTTCCTTTATCCAGGTGCGTCATGAGGAGTCCGCCGCATTCATGGCCTGCGCCTATGCCAAATGGACGGGAAGGCTCGGCGTGTGCCTCGCGACATCAGGACCTGGCGGCGCCCACCTTCTGACGGGGCTCTACGACGCCAAGCTCGATCAGGCTCCGGTGCTCGCGATTACCGGAATGCAGTTCCACGATCTGATCGAGACGTTCACCCAGCAGGATGTCGATTTGACCCGCGTGTTCAACGACGTCGCGGTCTACAACGTGCAGGTCTCGGACGCGGCGCATATGGAGAACGTGGCAAGCCTTGCCTGCCGCACCGCGCTGGCCCGCAAGGGCGTCGCCCATCTTTCGATAGCCAGCGATATCCAGGAGCAGCCTTCCGACGCGGCCGAGCGCTCCAAGCGCAACCGTCCCGCGCATACGCCGCAGGACATGTTCGTCCCTCACTGCGTTGCCGAGGATGAGGAGTTGGACAAGGCGGCCGCCATCCTGAACGGCGCCAAGCGCGTGGCGATCCTGGCGGGGCGCGGCGCGATCGGTGCCTCGGCCGAGCTCGAGCAAACCGCGGAGTTGCTTGAAGCTCCAATTATCAAGGCGCTGCTCGGCAAGGCGGTGCTTCCGGACGACCATCCCTACACCACCGGTGGCATTGGCATCCTGGGGACCCTGCCGTCGCAGGAAGCGATGGAAACTTGCGACGCCGTCCTGATCGTCGGCTCGACCTTCCCCTACATCGAATACTACCCAAAGCCGGGGCAGGCGCGCGGCGTTCAGATAGATTGCGACGCGCAGCGCATCGGCTTGCGCTTCCCCGTCGAGGCGGGTCTCGTCGGCGAGGCGGCGGAGACGCTTCGGGCGCTCAATCGTCGCCTCAAAAGGAAGGCCGACCACGCATTCCTCGCCGCGGCGCAGACCTCGATGCGGGAATGGCGAGAGATGATGCGCCAATCGGAAGACGGCCATGCCCATCCACTCAAACCGCAACTCGTTGCCCGGGCGTTTGGCGAACGCCTGGCCGATAATGCCATATTGGCCACCGACTCCGGTCAAAACACCGAAATGGCGGCGCGCCATGTCGACCTCCGCCGGGGCCAGGCCTTCGGCGTTTCAGGCGCGCTGGCTTCGATGGCCTGCGGACTGAGCTACGCGATCGCCGCCGGCATTGCGTTTCCCGGCCGGCCGATCGCGGCGATTGTCGGTGATGGCGGGTTTGCCATGCAACTCGGCGAGTTCTCGACGGCCGTGCGTTATGGCATTCCGCTGAAGCTGCTGGTCGTCAAGAACAACATGCTGAACCAGATCGCCTGGGAGCAGATGATGTTCCTCGGCAATCCGCAATTCGGCTGCGAACTGCAGCCGATCGATTTTGCCAAGGCCGCCGAGGCTATGGGCGGCAAAGGCTTCAGCATCGAGCGGGCCGACGAGGTGGAGCGTGTTCTCGACGAAGCCTTTGCCGCCGATGGGGCGGTCGTCATCGAGGCGCTTGTCGATGCCTATGAGCCGATGATGCCGCCGAAGATGCCATCAGATTATGCCAAGAATTTCCGCAACGCGCTGCCCCAGACTCCGGGGCACGAGCGGATCGCGCAGAACGTCGCGCGCGAGCCGGCCAAGACCATGATGGACGCCGAGGGATGACGCGGCCGCAGGCCCGCTGTTCCGCCGTCCGGGGCCGGCGGGATCAATCCACGGCAGAAGGTGCGGACGAGCAAGTAATGCTCAGGTAGTTGCTCTGGCCGCCGTCTTCGTAGCCGTTCAGGTGCATCTGCGGCAGACCTCCTTCATAACTGCAACACTCATGGCGGCAGCGCGCCGGATGATGGAGCTACGTTTCGCAGGGCCTGCGTTCAGCGTCCCGATCCTTCACGCAGGCGTCCGATTCGCGATCACTCTTTGGGCGCCTTCGCGTCCCTGGAGCGCTCAATCGGGTTGCCGGCTCCGGAGTTTTCCTCCGTGTCAGGGCAGAGTGTCGCTCGCCCCGGGGGATTCTGACCCTCGGATTGGTGCGTCTTGTCTTCCACCTCACCTTGTTTTCGGGTGAGCCCAAATCGACCGTGAGGCTTCTCGTTGTTCGCTGCGGCTTGTGAGAACTGGTCCGAGGGATCCGGGCCGGTGTTGGCCGGATATTTCCTGGCGCCGGTCTCGCGGCGGTTCTTTTCTTCGCTCATGGCTTATCTCTCGTTTCTCTCGTTGGCCTGTTGGATAACCGGAGAGTCGGAAGAGCGTTCCCCAAGGCGCGACAAGGCCGACCGGTCCAGACTCAATGGAACAAATCACCGGACTGCCGATTGGGCGCGTGTAGGTGTCGGCTCCGCGCGAAGAGGCAGCAGCCATGGACAGGGAAGAACGCATCAGACGCAGCGCCCACGAAATCCGGGAGCGGGAGCGGCGGCCGGAAGGGCGGGAACAGGAGCACTGGGATCAGGCAGTCCAGGTGATCGAATCTGAAGGCTCGCAGGCCGAACGGGGTCTAGTCGCGCCGGCAGTCGGCACCGCCTCGGATCCAGACACAAACAAGTCGGGTGGCTAGGAGCCTCAGCGGAAGGACTTCCGATGTCGCGAACCTTTGCATGGATTGCAATCGCAGTAATCGTCCTTCTATTGATCGCCGTCTGGGTTTGGGCGGGTCGAGACTCGAGGCGCCCGCTCGGTCAGCAGCCTGCGCCTCACGCGATCGATCAGAGCGGCTGAGACAGGCCTCAACGCGCAACGGCTCACTCACCGCGTGGCCGTCTCACCTCCTTTGTTTCGCCGGGCCTTAGGAGGAACCAGCCGGCCGGAATTGGCTCGCAAGCCCCTGAAAAACTCCTCTACATAAGGCAGCAGCTCGAACAGCAGGATCACGCTCATCACAGTTGCAACGTACCCGACAGGCAGCTGCTGCTCCTTCCAGGCGAGGCCAAAGCGAGCACTCTCAGGCCCAAATCCGAACAGTGCCAGGAACTGGCCCCAGTGCAATGAAACCACGCTGACAAGCCCCATCAGCGGAATCATTTCAAGGAAACTGTGGACGTGCTGTTCGATCGGGCTCACGGTACGCGCGGTGGTCGCATAGCGCACGTCCCATATGGCGGTCGCCTCGTGGATGAGAAAAACGATCATCATCACGGAAATGACCAAGGCGTTAACCTCCAGGAACATCGCCGCGAGCAAAGGAATGCCGACTTCGGCGAACATCAGCAGATGGATCAGCGATTCCTTTGCTCCGGTCGTCGATTCGATGTGCGTGGCACGATGGCAGAGCCAGTCGGCAAATCCGGCGACCAGCCAGACAGGCAGTACGAAGTACATCAGAACCAGCACCATCGGATCGTTCAGCATTGCAACGCTCTCCGGCACCGAACCGTTGTGGTTTTCATGGGATTCTCACGCGAGCTGCATTTGTACCCAACGTCCTGCGGGTCCGAACTGCGCGCCGGACTAATGGTTCCGAACGGCACAATCCTGATGTCCAAACGCAACCGGCTTTGGAACGACTTCTCCCTCACCACGTTCTACAAACAATTTTCCGATGGCATGGTTCTGCGAGACGCTCCCCACGGTAAACCCACTGGTAAAAGATTTGCAGTAGCAGTCTCTCTTTCGGGAATAGGAGTAACGGAAACTCTGTGCAGGCCGGGCTTTGGCTGGCTGCATCGGGCGTAGCAATGCGAAGGCACGTACATTCTCCAAGACTGCTATGAACTGAACGAGGGACCGCTCTGTGCCAGACTTGACAGGTGTTCGCTTACTGATCGTCGAAGACGAGTGGCTGTTGGCCGACGATCTGGCAAAATTCTTCGGCGACATGGGTGCTGTTATCCTCGGCCCCGTAGCAACGGTAGAGCGAGCCGAACGCCACACGCAGGCTGCCGAAGCCGCCATTCTGGACATAGACCTCAAGGGTCGGCGGGTGTTCCCGATTGCAGACGAACTGATGCGTCGCAACGTACCGTTCGTGTTCTTCAGCGGTTATCAGGACATAGCCATCCCGGAACATCTGAGACACGCCAGCAGCCTTTCCAAATCAGCGTCCAGGACCGCCGTGTTCGACGCTTTGTTCGCTCCGCAATCTACCCGATCAGGAGCCAAGTCGAAGGGAACCGGTTCAGACGATGTTCTTGGCCTTCTGCCAAAGCTGAGGCTTGCGGCGCGGCTGCTGCTTGGCGACGTAAGTGCTTCGGACCGGCTGGTCGAACGCACGCTGGAGAGGGCCCTCGACGAGGTCGAATCGAAGCCGACGGGACAGGCGACCGCCGATTGGCTGACTGGCATTATGGCCAAGATCGCCCGTTCAAGCGGATCAAGTTTGCTGCATTGACGTCCGTCCGAGCACTACCGGCGACTATCGCGACAGTCGCCGCCCAAAGCCCCGTTCGGTCAGTGCATGAAGCGACTTCTCAGCCAGGCAAGGAACCGATTGCCGGTGATGATCCGGCGGACGCGTCCAGCAGCCCAACTGGCCTGCATGGTTGCGCCGGCATGGCAGCTGCAGACGATTTCGTGCAATTCCCAATCGGAGAGTTCAAAGAAGCGCCTGGCTTCCCCATAGGTGTCGGACTGCAATCCCGAGGCCCTGAGCAGCGGATCCTCGAAGGCGACTGTGAGTGGCGATCCTGGCGCCCGCGCCTCTTCTCGCATGGCTGGATAGAGATGTTCGGTGCCGGTGAGCGCGGCGAGACAGCGCAACGGATTCTTGTCGAGCAGTTCTGCCCACCTCTCTATCTTTTCAGCTTTTGTCTCGAGCGGCACGAGCGGATTGATATCCGCGATCGCGTGCAATTGATCGAGCGTTTGGTGTTTCATGATTGGCTCCCGTCCATTGTTGTCCGACCGGTTCATACCGGGCAAGTCGGCAAGGCCCGTCGAAGCGACCGGGGCGCGGGCCGATCAGGATTGCCCACCGATCTTGGGCAGGTGCCAATCGACGGCGCCTGCACAATATCGAACTGACAGTCGTCAGCAATGTTCCGGAGGAAGATGGAATTCGTGTATCGGGCTGCGCCGCCGCCAGAAGGTGGAGTATCGGCTCCTACAGTGCGGCGCGTTTCTCGATGATCTGGTTTGCGAGCTTGACCAGATCCGGGATCGCAGCCGGCTTCGACAGGTATGGCGCATCGTGAAAGACAGGCGCCTGGAACGCAGGATCATAACCTGAATGCACTATGAAAGGCACATTCAGTGCCTTAAGCCGGCTGGCGGCAACACCGCGCTGCCCGTCCAGCAACTGAATATCGATGACGGCCACATCCGGCCTGTTGTCGGCCAACCAGGTTTCGGCCGCATGCTCAGAGGCTACACAGGCTACTCGGAACCCATTTTGCTTCAGTCCGTCTGCAACGTCCGAAGCGACCAGATATTCGTCTTCTACGATCAGTGCCAATGGCGCCTTCATATTCGCCTCCCGGCGTCCACCTGCGGACCTAACAAAACGCCGGCCGGCCGGTTCCATCATGAAGGGAGGCGGAGGACTGCTCCCGACTCAACGAGCGAGTGGGGGCCGCGAAGATTGCCTGACGTCTTGTTCAATTCTTCCGGGCCCGGAACTTGAGGGTCGCTCGGGGAAGCGAAGCACGCCCTTTTGCGACGCTTCATCCACATTGCCGACCGGATGGGGGCCGGCCTGGACCAGGCCGTCACCTTGGGCTTGGCCGAGCACGACCACGCCAGGCGCACCCAAAATAAGGTGTGATCTGAGCAGACGGGCAAGCTTGGGGTGCAGCCCGTCGCCTCTAGGTGCCGCCAATGTATCCAGCGGGAGTAAGGGATTCATCACATGCCCTTTCTTTGGCTGTGCAGCCTGCGGCCGCCGTCGTGGAATAGTGAAGATTAAAGGCGCACCTATTGGAATTGTTCCGGCTGCCCTCACGATCGTCACCCGCAATACCGGACGGAATAACCGAAAATGCGCTACCGAACGGCGCGTTGTTCTTCACCTCCAGCATATCCATCTGGAACAGCAAGGCCCGACAGATGTTTTGTTGCGAAGGAGTTGCCCGATGACCTTACCTGACGAGCGGACCCCTGCCGAGGACCGGGGCGAAATCCAGGCAGGCACAACTCAAGACAAGACACCCGGGTTCGATCCAGCGGCCGCGCCGCAGGAGACGGACGCCGAGGCGGGGAGTTCCGCGAATTCAGCCCGCCCCGCTGTCCGGCATGAACCAAATTTCACCAACCAGGCGAGCTTCGCCAACGCAATGCGGCGTCCAGAGAACGCGCCCGACCTTCAGCCGACCAGGACGGGACCTGTGCTGGTGATTGCGGCGTTCGTGGTCCTGGCGGCAGCCGTGCTGCTGCTTGCCGCACTGCTGCGATAGTTGCCGGCGCACCACAAGTTTATAGCGGAAGGAGGCTATTTCGATGCCAAACCTAAGAAGGCTTCTTCGCCGTCTGTGGCCACGGAAAATTCAACCAGCGGCCGATCCATCACCGGTCGATGCGATCGTGCGGGTGTTGCGTGAAGCCAAGGATCAGGATTCGCGCGGCCAGAAGGGATAGAGTTTCATACGTATAAATGTCGCGCCTGCACCACCGGGCTGGCTGCACGCTCGACATGCGCCGGACCAAGTTGGTGTTTTGCGCTGTATTGCTTGACCATCATCGTTCCAGGAAATGGCCCAAGGCTCTCAGCGACGACAGCCGATCGGAAATGATCTTGAGCATAGCCAGTAGCGGGAACGCCAAAAGCGCCCCCGGCGCTCCCCACATCCAAAACCAGAATATCAGGGACAGGACGACAAGAACGGGATTCAAGGTAAAGCGGCGCGCCAGAAGGAGGGGGGTGACCGTCTCTCCTTCGATGAGATGAATCAGGAAATACAGCCCCGGCGGAAGAAGCGCCCACCACAGACTATCAAACCCAAGCAGCCCCACCAGCAGAAAAATACCGACCCCGAGGAGAGGACCCAAAAAGGGAACGAAATTAAGCAGAAACGCAGTCGTGCCCCACAACAGTACGTCTCCGATCCCGCACAGATACATGGCTGCTGCGGTGGCCAATCCGACCAGAGCGTTCATGAGTGTTATCGTCAGCAGATAAATGGATATGTCACTTTCGATCCGTTGGAAAATCTCGACGGCCTGTCGTTTGTCGCCGAAATCCGGCAGTATCTCGACGAGGCGCCGAAGGAACGTGTCACCCGACAACAGGAGAAAATAGAGAACCAGGACCGTCGTGAGCAGTCCGTCCAGAACGGCCTTGGTGCCGGCGAACAATGTCCCGGCAAGACCGAGATCGCTGCGTACCGCTACCATGGTGTGCCCCTGCGGAGGCGCGTTTGCGACTTCCTCAGCAACTTCCAGCGCGCCTTGCAACTTGTGCACCGGGCCGCTTAGCACCATCAAATGCGCTTCCAATCTTGGCACGCCCTGGGGCAGTTTTTGAGCCCACGTCGCCGCGGGCTCGGACAGGGCGGCCACAAGGCCGACCAATATCCCAACCACCAGGGCGATCGGCAAAATCGCTCCCAGTGCCCTCGGCACGAAAAAGCGTTCCAGCAGGCTGACAGCGGGTTGCAGGAGCAACTTGAGCACGACCGCAAGCACGAGCGGAAGCACTATGGCGCTCGCTGCAAAGGAGGCGGCAAGGATTGCCAGGAGGAAGAGCCCGCCTGTGAAGAATGTCACAAGGCGCAGGCGCGACGACTGGCTTGCGTGCGAGCTGTCACTCGGTTCGCGGACGGGGTCAGTCATGCCTGTAAGAGCCGGCGACGATTGTTCGAGCCCGGTGCGTCCGTTCGGCGCTGAAATCTTTGCCCGCATGTCCGGTGTTGAGGCGTTCCTCCGTGATCCGCTGTTGCTGCTCGTGGGTGGCCTTGGCTGTTTACGACTCCGATCGTTTCTTGAGCACGATCAGGATCACCACACCGCGCACAAAACCGGCAAATGGCACTGATGTTCCCTGTTGGAACCAAGAAACGGTGGGCTTCGGAACAACCGGCCCCCGGGTCAGTTGGATACGGCTCCAATGACCGAAATTGATTTGGAACGACCCGTGGCCGTACGGAAAATCGACAAGGACAGACATGAGCGCACATCCCTTGTGGCGCGCGAACTGCTTGAAGCGGAACGCCTGGCGCGCCAGGCGAAGACGGCCCGGCTGCGCGAACAGCGCCTGGCTGGGACGCCGGCGGGCAAACCGCCGCCGTCCGCCGCGAATCTTAAGCCGCCGTCACGGAAGAGAACGAAAAATCATGGATGTTAGCTGGCGCTTGGGTCAGTTCGACGATGCCGTAACTGACCGCACAAATCGGGCGGCGTTTCAGCCAGGCCTGGTCGTCTTGCCAAGATGCATCGGCGTGGCCTGCCTATGTGCCTGTCTTGTCACTTTGTCGGCCCCGCTGGCATCCTGATTGCCGGCTTGCCTCAGCGCCTTCGCCGCCTGGGTCAAGGCAACCCGGTCACTGCCATGTTGCGCGATGAGCCGCTTCACCTGTTCTGTGGTGACCCCATTCTGGCGCGCGAAATGCTCGATCTCGTGTTCTTCAACCACCGCCAGCGTATCTCGAATTTTACCTGCGCTCTTGGTCATCTTGAATCCTCCTCGAAGGGCGTCGATGATGAACGAACGCCATCCAGCGATAATCGTTGCCTTGGATTCCTGACGACCCAGCTAGGTGGCGTCTGTCCGCGGGTGATCACCAGAATCGGCCGCCAATGCTGTGTGGCAGGTTGGACGCCGAGCGATTCAAGGCAGGTGCAGCGGTCTTGCGCCGGATCAGGCCAGCCACGCGCCAGCGAGTGTCACCGATCGTCACGAGAAGGAATTCTCACTCCCCGGCGGCTGGATCCCGCAATCCAATCTCGGTCTCGTCATACATGTGCTCGTGGATGATGCCTAGGATTTGCAGCCTCACCTCCTCGCGCGCCTCCGGCTGGATGAATGGCATAAGGAGATCTACCGTCTCGTTGACTCGCTGCGGCAGATCGGCTCCCGGGTCGCTCAAGTAATTGCCATGCGCATAGATGTTCTCGGCCAGCTTTTTGTTCAGATCGGAAAACAGTCCCATGGCGGCCACTCCGCTTTTCCGCCCGGAACGGCTGAATGCTCAAAATAGTTCCATCCCACGGCGGCCGCCTCTGGCCAATATCTCGAAGCTTGAATGTCCCGGCCCAATTTGGGCGACAGACGACCGGCCGTGAGGTCCGCAACGTCAACACGCTTGCAAAGCTATGGCAGCGATGCCGGCGCGAGCTCAACCCTTCCGGCTGCGCTCGACGAACTTGTTGAAGCGGCTGGTTCCTCCGCTGCCGGGCTCGTCCTGGTGGAGGAAGGCAAGATCGTTCTCCTCGAATATCCGGAAGAACTCCTCCCACTCGACCGGTTCAAATGCCTCCTCCGGCTCACCGAAGTCGATGCGCAATATGCCGCCCTCGCCCTTCGTACGGATCACCGCGGGACGGCCGTCCCTCTCCTCTACCCATTTGCGGATTTCATCGTGGTTGGTGGTCGTCTTCGCCTCGGACATGGCTTTCCCTTTCTCGCTGCGGAACCGATGCGGTTCTAACAGCACGCAAAGGGCAATGTTCCAAGCAAGGCAGCCTGGCATCCAACTCGCAGCATCCGGAACGGCGGCGAGGAACTTTGTTGAAGCAGGGAACAAACCTTTTGTCCCGCAGTTCGGAAGCCCAACGTCAAATCCGCAAGGAGTTCTCGTGAAACGTGTACTGGTTACAGGGGGCTGCGGTTTCATTGGCCGGCATGTCGCCCAGGAACTCGTCGAACATGGTTATGAAGTGCGCATCCTGGACGTGCTCCTCGACCAGGTGCACGGCGGCGAAACCGTGAGCATCCCAGCTGAATCCGAGCTGATAAAGGGCGATGTGCGTGACCGAGGCGCAGTATCCGAAGCGGTCTCGCACATCGACGCCGTCATCCACCTCGCCGCCGAGGTCGGCGTCGGCCAATCCATGTACGAAATCACCCGCTACGTCGGCACGAACGATCTCGGCACGGCGACCCTGCTCGAGGCGTTGATCAAGAAGCCCCTCGAACGGATTGTCGTCGCTTCGTCGATGAGCATCTACGGCGAAGGGCTCTACGAGACACCGGATGGACGGCGCATCAACGGTGCCCGCCGCAGCCCGGTCGACGTCAGGGCCGGCCAGTGGGACCTGCTGTCGGCCGCGGGCGAAATGCTAGTGCCTGTGCCCACCGACGAGGAGAAGCGGCCCGACCTCGCCTCGATCTACGCGCTGACCAAATATGCGCAGGAGCGCGCGGTGCTGATCTTCGGCCAGGCCTACGATCTGGATGCGGTAGCGCTGCGGCTGTTCAACGTCTTCGGCGCCGGACAGGCGCTCGCCAATCCTTACACCGGCGTGCTCGCCAACTTCGCCTCGCGCCTTGCCAACGGCAAACGGCCGATGATCTTCGAGGACGGCAACCAAAAGCGCGACTTCGTCCATGTGCGCGACGTGGCTCGCGCTTTCCGGCTGGCCCTGGAGCAGCGCCCGGCCGCCGGCCACGCCATCAATATCGGCAGCGGGCGATCCTACACGATCAGCGAAGTCGCCCGCCTGCTTGCCGAGGCGATGGGCGTTCCGAAGCGTCCCCCCGAGATCCTCGGCAAGGCGCGCTCGGGCGACATCCGCAATTGCTTCGCCGACATCGCCAAGGCGCGCGAGCTGCTCGGCTTCGAACCCAGCCATCTGCTGGAGAACTCGCTCGGCGAATTCGCAGCCTGGGTTCGCAACAGCGTCGCCGTCGATCGTGGTGCCGACATGAAGCGCGAGCTTGAAGAGCGAGGGCTGGTGTCATGAGACAACCTCATCGCGATCATCGCAATCGACCTGCAGCGATTGTCGGCGGCAGCGGCTTCATTGGCTCCAATCTCGCCGACAGCTTGTTGTCGGATGGCGAGCCGGTGCTGGTCATCGACAATCTCAGCCGTCCCGGCGTCGAACAGAACCTCCAATGGCTGGCGCAAAAACACGGCAGCCATCTCAGTGTGGAAACTGTCGACATACGCGACCAGAGTAGCCTGGTTTCGGCGTTGGCGCCGGCCAAGGCGATCTTCCATCTGGCTGCGCAGACGGCCGTGACCACCAGCCTGCGCGATCCCACGGAAGACCTCGACATCAATCTCAAGGGCACGTTCAACGTGCTCGAAGCGGCACGTCTGGCGAGCGTGCCGGTGGTCTTTGCCAGCACCAACAAGGTCTACGGCAGCTTGCCCCAGGTCGCGGTGCGGGAAGCGGACGATCGCTACGAGCCCAGCGACGAAGCCATCCGCGCCAACGGCGTGGACGAAACGATCGGGTTGAATTTCTGCACGCCCTATGGCTGCTCGAAGGGCGCGGCGGACCAGTATGTCCTTGACTACGCCAAGTCCTACGGCCTGCCGACCGCGGTGCTGCGCATGAGTTGCATCTACGGACCGCGCCAGTTCGGCACCGAGGATCAGGGCTGGGTCGCGCATTTCCTGCTGAGCGCGCTCAGCGGCCGTCCCATCACCGTCTACGGTGACGGCAAGCAGGTGCGCGACATCCTGCATGTGTCCGATGCGGTTGCCGCTTATCGCGGCTTGTTGGCCAGGATCGAAGATCTCAAGGGGCAGGCCTTCAATCTCGGCGGCGGACCGCGCAATGCGGTCAGCCTGCGAACGCTGCTGTCGGAGATCGCCGCCATAACCGGCCGCGACGTTGCGCTTCGCCATGATCTGCAACGCACCGGCGATCAGCCTTTCTTCGTCGCCGATACCCGCAAGATAGAGGACGCTCTCGGCTGGCGCGCGCATGTCCCGTGGCGCGAAGGTGTCCGCGATCTCGCCGGCTGGCTGCTGCGGCACCGTCTCCAGCCAGCTCCCGAAGCAGCGAGGTACGTCGCATGAAAATCGCACTGGTCAACCCGCACTGGACATACGAACACAGCATCTACTTCGGTTGCCGCCAACCGCACCTGCCGCTGGAGCTTGGTTACGCCAAAGCCCTGCTGGAAGCGGACGGTCACGCCGTGCTGATGCTGGACGGGCAACTGCAGGATCTCGACAACGCCGCGCTTGCCAAGCACGTAGCGGCGTTCGAGCCGGATATGACGGTGGTGACGACCGCGCCGACTTACCTCTTCTGGCGCTGCGCGCAGCCGGAGCTGCGGGTACCGGCAGAATTCCTGAAGCATCTCGCCGGGCGCGGCGGCCGCACCGTGGCTGTCGGGCCGCACGGCTCGGCGACGCCCGCCCCTACCCTGCGCAAGCTTGGCGTCGACATCGTCGTGCGCGGCGAATGCGAGGAAGTGGTGGCGGAGCTTGCCCGTCAAAGCGACTGGAGCGCCGTTTCGCACACGGCTCGGCTTGAAGACGACGAATTGATCTCAAACGGCGGAGTGCATGTCAGCGGCTTCGTCGACCACCCAGCGCTCCATTGGCCGTCGGACTGGATCGCGGCCCATGCGCACCATCATCACCGGTTCGACGCGAACCAGATAGGTGCCGGCGCGGAAGTGGAGGCGTCCCGGGGCTGCCCCTATAATTGCAGCTTCTGCGCGAAGATCGATTTCCGCGATGCGTACCGGCGCAGGAACCATGACGCCGTCGTTGCCGAGATCGACGGCCTGATCGCGCAGGGCGTCGGCTATGTGTATTTTATCGACGAGATCTTCCTGCCGCAGAAAGCGCTGCTTGAGGGGTTGATCGAGCGCGACGTCCAATTCGGCGTCCAGACGCGGATCGATCTCTGGAAACCGGAGCTGCTGGAATTGCTGGGCGAAGCCGGCTGCGTCTCGATCGAAGCCGGCCTCGAAAGCCTGACCGTCGAAGGCCGCGAGATGCTGGCCAAGCGCTGCCGACTTGGGACCGAGGAATTGGCCGCGCTGCTGGTCAATGCCCGCCGTCATGTCCCTTTCGTCCAAGCCAATCTGATCGGCGTGGTCGAGGACGATCCGGCGCTGGTGGACTATTGGCGCAAGCACCTCATCGACAACGGCGTCTGGGCCAACGAGCCGGTGCCGCTCTATCCTTATCCAAGTTCGCCCAGCTACCGCGAGCTGTGGGGAGAACCCGACGATTTCGCTTGGGAGCGTGCGCATGAGCACTACCTCGCCTCGTTCCAGGCATTCAGCGACATCCAGGACCAGCGTCCACGCGCGCTTGCCGAGTTGGAGTGCTCATGCTGCAATCATTGACCTATCGCCCGAGACGTATCCTGATGACCACCGATGCCGTCGGCGGGGTCTGGCGCTATTCGCTCGATCTGGCGCGCGAGCTTGCGACCGGCGGCGACAGCATCATGCTGGCGGGTCTCGGGCCTCCGCCTTCGGCGGAGCAGGTCAGGGAGGCGCAATCGTTCACCACGCTCGAATGGCTTGAAAGCCCGCCTGACTGGATGACACGCGACGAGAACGATCTCGAGCAGTTTCCTGGCGAGCTGAAGGCCCTTGCGACCGCTTATGGCGCCGATCTCGTCCACCTCAACGCACCTACGCAAGCGGCGAAGCTCGATCTGCCTTGCCCTATCGTCGCGGTCTCGCATTCCTGCATCGTGACATGGCAGCATGCGGTGCGCGGCCAAGCCGTGGCGGGCGATTGGGCCTGGCAGAAAGATCGCAACAGGGCTGGGTTCGATCGCGCCGGGGTAGTCGTCGCGCCGAGTCGAAGCCACGCCGACATGCTTGAGACCTGCTACGGGCCGATCGCGCGGTTGAGCGTCGTCCACAACGGCGCCTTGCCCGGCCCGCTTGCGTCGCGCCGCGAGTCGTTCGTCCTCGCAGCCGCTCGCTGGTGGGACGATGGCAAGAACGCGGCGGTGCTGGATGCCGCGGCTGCGATCGCCGAATGGCCGGTCTATGCCGCCGGCCCGCTCGAAGGAGCGGCTGGACAAAGGGCTTGTCTCGATCATTGCGTCTCGCTCGGCTCGATCGGCCACGCCGAGGCACGTCAGCTTATGGCCAGGGCCAGTATTTTCGTTTCAACGTCAATCTACGAGCCCTTCGGACTTGCAGCTTTGGAGGCCGCGCTCTCGGGCACGCCATTAGTGCTCGCCGACATTGCAACCTATCGCGAGATATGGGACGGCGCGGCCATCTTCTTCGACGCACGTGATCCGCACGCGCTTGCAGAATGCATCGCCCGCCTCGCCCGCGACGCGGATTTGCGGCGCCAACTCAGCCGGCGCGGCGCTCGGCGTGCGCGCAGATATTCATTGCAGGCGCAGTCGGCGGCGATGCGCGAAATCTACGATCAGGCGGCGATGGCCGTGGCGGGGCATTGATCATGCAATTCGTGTTCTACACCCACTCGGTGGTGTCCGACTGGAACCATGGCAATGCGCATTTCCAGCGCGGCATCATGCGCGAGCTCATCACGCGCGGGCATCAAGTGATCGCGCTCGAGCCAGCCGACGGGTGGAGCCGTTCGAACCTGCTGACCGAGCAAGGCCCCTTCGCCATCGAACGTTTCCGCAAGGATTTCCCCGAGCTCGTTCCGGTGACCTACGATGCTTCTTTCGGTCACGAGGCATGGATGGCCGACTCCGATGTGGTGATCGTCCATGAGTGGACGGATCCAGATCTCGTCGCCCGCATTGGGCGAGCCAAGCTCAATGGCGGCAAATTCACGCTTCTGTTCCACGACACGCACCACCGCGCCGTCTCGTCGACGCAGTCGATTTCGGCGCTCCACCTGGAGCATTTTGACGGCGTTCTGGTTTTTGGCGAGGCATTGCGGGAGAGCTATCTTCGCGCCGGTTGGGGCAAACGGGCCTTCACCTGGCACGAGGCAGCGGACGATCGTTTGTTCAGGCCGCACCCCGAAATCGAGCCTGTGTCGGAGCTGGTCTGGATCGGCAATTGGGGCGATGAAGAACGCAGCGCCGAAATCCAGCAGTTCCTGATCGATCCGGCACGCGAGCTCGGCCTGTCGGGAACCGTTCATGGCGTGCGCTATCCAGCGGGAGCACTGGCCGCACTCGCCGATGCCGGCCTGCGCTACGAGGGCTGGATCGCCAATGCGGACGTTCCGAAAGCGTTCGCGCAGCACCGTGTCACAGTGCACATCCCGCGCCGGCCTTACCGAGAACACCTGCCCGGCATTCCCACGATCCGCATGTTCGAGGCATTGGCCTGCGGCATCCCTCTTGTCTCGGCGCCCTGGTCGGACGTCGAAGGACTGTTCCGTTCCGGCACGGATTTCCTGTTCGCCCGCGACGGTGCCGAGATGCGGCAGCACCTGCGCGACGTGCTGCATGACGTCGAGCTTGCAAAGGCGCTGGCAGGAGCCGGACTGGAAACCATTCTCGCGCGCCATACATGCCGGCGCCGCGTGGATGAGTTGTTCGACATACTCGTCGCATGCGGCAATCGGCATGCATTCGAGGGCGCATCAACAAAGGAGGCCGCCGCATGAAAATCGCGTTTTACGGATCCAGTCTGCTGTCGTCCTACTGGAACGGCGCCGCCACCTATTATCGCGGCCTGCTGAAGGCCCTGTCCCGACGCGGTTACGATATCGTCTTCTATGAGCCGGATGCCTTCGACCGGCAGAAACACCGCGATATCGAGCCCCCCGACTGGTGCGGCGTCGTCGTCTATGACGCAACGCCGGATGGGTTGATGGAGGTCGCATCCCGTGCCGCGCAGGCAGACATCGTCGTCAAGGCCAGCGGCGTCGGCTACGAAGACGAAGCCCTGTTGCGCGCTGTGCTCGACCACGCCCGCAGCGACGCGCTGACGGTGTTCTGGGATGTCGACGCCCCGGCGACACTCGGCGAATTGCGAAACGATTCCGACCATCCACTCCACGAGGCGCTGAAGAGGATCGGCCTCGTGCTGACCTATGGCGGCGGCGATCCCGTCGTTTGGGATTACAGAGGATTTGGCGCGGCCGAATGCGTGCCTATCTACAATGCGCTCGATCCCGAGACGCACTTCCCTGTTGCCCAGGACCCCCGCTTCACCTGCGATCTCGCTTTTCTCGGCAATCGCCTGCCGGACCGCGAGGCACGGGTCGAGTCATTCTTTCTCGAGCCCGCGCGTGCCTCGGCCGGCCAAACCTTCCTGCTCGGCGGATCCGGCTGGGGTGACAAGCAGCTGCCGGCGAATGTCTCCTGGCTTGGGCATGTCGGCACCCGAGACCACAATGCTTTCAACGTCACGCCAAAAGCGGTGCTGAATATCAGCCGTGACAGCATGGCCACCAACGGATTTTCGCCCGCTACACGGGTCTTTGAGGCGGCTGGAGCTGGCGCTTGCCTCATCACCGACGCCTGGGCCGGCATTGAGATGTTCCTGACGCCCGGGGAGGAAATCCTGGTCGCGCGGGACGGCGCCGATGTTGCCGAGATTACGCGCACGCTCAGGCCACGGCGGGCGAAGGCGATCGGCGCGGCAGCGCTTCGGCGCGTTCTTGCCGAACACACCTACACGCTGAGAGCTGAACTGGTTGATACCATCTTCAAGGCGCATTTCGAGCGCCGGACCGTGGAGGCCGCGGAATGACGAAGCCGCTCGATATCGTTTTCCTCGGTCTTTCGTTGTCCTCTTCGTGGGGCAACGGCCATGCGACCACCTTTCGGGGGCTGTTGCGAGCGCTCAACAAACTCGGCCATCGTGTCACATTCCTGGAGCGCGACGTGCCCTGGTACGCACATCATCGCGACCTGCGCGAGCCCGATTTCTGCCGCTTGCGCTATTACGACACGGTCGACGAACTCCACCGCAAGCACAAGCGAGTGCTTCAGCGGGCCGATGTCGTGGTGGTCGGTTCCTTCGTACCCCAGGGCAGAGCGATCATCGACGAGCTCGCGTCGCTGCGCACCGGGCAATTCTGCTTTTATGACATCGACACGCCGGTGACGCTGGCAAGGGTTGCCGAAGATGATTGCGATTATCTGGCCCGCCGGCAGATTCCCTATTTCGACATCTATTTCTCCTTTACGGGCGGGCCGACTCTCGAACGCCTGACATCCGAATTCGGCGCCCGCCGGGCAGAGCCCCTCTACTGTTCCGTCGATCCCGAGCGACACCATCGAAACGGCAATACGATCGAATGGGATCTAGGCTACCTCGGCACCTACAGCGCGGACCGGCAGCAGACCCTGGAAGCACTTCTGCTTGAGCCTGCGCGTCGGCTCCCGGATCGACGCTTCGTCGTGGCGGGCGCGCAATATCCTCGCGATATCGCCTGGCCAGACAATGTCGCGCGGATCGAACATCTGCCGCCTGCCGAGCATGCCGATTTCTACAGCCGGCAGCGCTACACGCTAAATGTGACACGCACCTCGATGATCGCAGCCGGATGGTCGCCCAGCGTGCGGCTTTTCGAGGCTGCAGCGTGCGGGACGCCGATCATCAGCGACCGCTGGCCCGGCCTCGGTAATTTCTTTCCGGCTTCGGCGATCCAGACGGCCGGCAGCGCGGATGATGTGACGCGAATCCTTCTGACACAGTCAGACAGGGCAAGACTCCGTATGGCCAGACAGGCACATTCGCTGGTCCTGGCAAGACACACGGGAACCGCTCGGGCACGTGAATTCACGTCCGCACTGACGCAGTCAGGACAGATCCGTCCGGTGCTCGATCTGGGCGTCGAGAGTGCAGCATGACAGGCAGACGACAGGAGAACACAGAGATGCGGCGTTCAAAAAAGGCCCAACGGACACGGACGGTGCTTGTCGCCGGCGGTGCCGGTTTTCTCGGTTCGCACCTATGCGAAGCCCTGTTTCGCGATGGTTATCGCGTAATCTGTGTCGACAACTTTCTCACCGGCCGAATAGAAAACATCACGTCGCTCATCGGCCAATCGCGATTTCGGCTGATCGAGCAAGATATCTGCAATCCGCTCGAGCTCGGCGAGCCGGTCGATCGTATTTTCAACCTGGCATGTGCGGCATCGCCGCCCCGCTACCAAGCCGATCCCATCCACACGACGCGCACCTGCGTGATCGGAACGCTCAATCTGCTCGAGCTTGCAGTTTGCGACGACGCACGGTTCCTGCAGGCATCAACGAGCGAAGTCTATGGCGATCCCGAACAACATCCCCAACGCGAGGACTATCTCGGCCATGTGAACTGCACCGGCCCGCGCGCCTGCTACGACGAAGGCAAGCGCACCGCGGAGACGCTTTGCTTCGACTATCTGAGAGCCGACATGGCCGATGTCCGTGTTGCCCGCATCTTCAACACTTATGGGCCCAGGATGGATCCCGCCGACGGCCGCATCGTCTCGAACCTTGTCATGCAAGCGCTGGAAAAGCGGCCGCTGACGATATTCGGCGATGGCCGACAGACCCGGTCCTTCTGCTACGTCACCGATCTGGTCGAAGGACTGTTGCGGCTCATGGATATCGAGCCCAATCCGCGCCAGCCGATCAACCTGGGTAACCCTGGAGAATTCACCATCCTCGATCTGGCAGGCCTGGTGAGGGAACTGACCGGCACCAGATCGCCCGTGAAATTCCTGCCTTTGCCGGAAGACGACCCTCGCCGGCGGCGCCCCGACATCGCCCGTGCACGGTCGCTTCTTGGCTGGTCGCCCAAAGTGCCGCTCAGGCAAGGTCTGCTGCAGACGGTCATTTATTTCGCCGATCTTGGCAACGGTGCGGCAGAGCCGCCGGTCGCAGCGACAAACAGGTCGGGCGCAGGTGGATTTGAACCTGGCGGCCGCGACAATCCGGATGCGACCCGCGTTCTTTACGCCGAAGGGGAACATCCGACAGAGATTCTGGTTGGGCCCGATAACCCCCGGCACGGAGAACGCAGTCGTGCAGTCGAAGCGATCAGCCAAGGACATCGAGCAGATGGCGGCCGCGCAAACCGCCGACTTCCTGCGACGATCGTCCATCACGTATCTCGAATGTTGCGTCAGCCTGATGATGACGCATCTCCAACGCGAAGAAGTCGCCAGCATCCTCGAGCAGGAAGCTGACATGTTGCGCAGGCTGGACTGAGCCTTGAGCGTCAGATGTCATGACGAAAAAGCGGCTCAGTAGCAGGTCCGCGCACCACCTTGAAGAGGAACAGATATGAGCCTCGGCACAATCCTTATCATTATTCTGATCCTGCTGCTAATCGGCGCGATACCGACCTGGCCATATTCGTCGGGCTGGGGCTATGGGCCATCGGGCATCGTCGGCGTCATCCTTATCATCTTGGTGATCCTGGCGCTCATGGGCCGGGTTTGAGGGCCGATTGGAAGGAATGAGCTGTTCCGTCCGCAGGTGGTGAGATGACATCCGGTCGCGGCCGATGGCGGCAAGCCGGTTCGACAGCAGAGGTCGGCAGTCATCCTGCAGGTGTCGGGTCAATCCCGAACGGAACTCGCGCTGCCACCGACTTTCTTCTTCGCGGACGATCCGCTGCCGATCCAAAGCGCAGCAAGGATCAACGCGGCCGCTAAATAAAACGCGCTGGCGCCCACCCACATGATCAGGCCGCCGAGTTGCTGGTCTTCAAGCGCTGTCAGGCCCCATTGCGGTGCTGCCGAGTCGTTCCCCGCGAATATCTGATTTTTCGACAGGGCCAGAATCGCGCCGAGCAGACCGCAATGCATGGAGGTGAAGAACAGATAAAACACCGACGCGCCGTGGCCTTTGCGGCGGGCGCGGCCATTGAGCAAGGCCCACCAGAAGAGCAGCGCACTCGTCAAGAAGCTGAAATGCTGCAGCCAGTGCACCGGCTCGCTGGCAAGTGCGACATTGAACAGGACCGGCATATGCCATAGCCAGATGGCGAGACCGTGCAGGACGGTGGCGGAGGCCGGCTCACTCAGGCTTCTCCATGTCATTCGCAGAAATGCCCAATGTGCGCCGCCGGCAAGGTGCCGCCGCGTGGAGGGCGGAAATGCCCACAACATGGCGCCGAAAGGCCTCGACAGTACAAGCGCGGGAGCCGCGACGATCATCAGCACCTCGTGTTCGATCATGTGCGCGCTAAAGAGCCGCTCGCCCAGTCCATGCAGCGGAGACACAAGTGCCAGTCCAAGCGCCGCCCAGCCCGCCACAAAACAGCTCATTTGCCGCCAAGTGACGCCGCGTCCCGCTCCTGCCTGCCACCAAAGCCGGGCAACACCGCAGGTATAGAGGAACAATACGACGCCAAGCGGAATGACGGTCATGGCGGAGAATGACCAGCCGCCAGGTACCTGGTCCGCGCCGTGGGCGAACGCAACGGTCGGCGCCAGCAACGCGCATGGCGCCGAAAGGAGTCTTCCGAGCAACGACGCCCGGCGAAAGAGGCGGGCAATCCGCATCAAAGTCTCGGCACCCAATAAAGCACCGCGTAAAGCGGCAGCCACGAGAGCACGACGAAGTTCCAGTAAAACGTATTGTCCTCGGCATCGCTGAAGCGTTTACCCCTGCCATGCCGCGTGAACATCAGCACGGTCAGGACAAGCGTATCGGCGACGTCGGTCAGCACATGCACACCGTGCAGGCCGAGCAGCAGCCAGACGAAGGAACCGTATGCATTGTCGCGCCAGCGTACCGGCAACGCCGAAAATTCGATGATGCGCAGCCCGATGAGCAGCAGACCGACCGCACTCATGACGAGCAGCAGCAGGCGGACCGGGCGCAAGTCCTCCCGCATCGCCGCGCGCCTCGTCAGGAAGTTCGGCAGCGCGCTGACAACAAGGACAAGCGTGAAGAGCGAGGACCAGACCAGGTTCAAGGGAATGGCATCCCTCGCCCAATCCTTGTTGGTGACGGCCAGGTAGAGATAGCCGCCGATTCCAAGGGCGAAGCCGGTTCCTTCCAGCAGACAGAAGGAGAAGGTGCCCCACCATGGGGTGACGCGCGAGCCGAAGGCATAGGTCGGCAAACCCGAGACATCGATGACCGTGCGGGGCATTTAGGTGTTCTCCTCCATGGATTTCGGCCAGAACCAGGCAACGAGCACGATGGCGACGACAGGCGAACCCCAGGTTATCGCCCATGGCGTGTAGATCGAACCGATGAAGATCACGGCGGTGGCGAACGCCGCCAGAAAGGGCCAAATCGAAGGCGCCGGAGGTTCCTCGCGAATATCAGGCCGGGCCTCGGTGACGCTTGTCACGACCAGTTCGCGTTCGTCGACCTTGAGGCCGCTCACCACCGGCTTGACATCGTCCTCATCCCAAAGCGGCGAGCCGCTTGTGACATAGGGAATGCGATCGAAATTCTGCGCCTGGGGCGGCGAGGTAGTCGCCCATTCCAGCGTATCGGCATTCCAGGGATTGTCGCCGGCTACGGGACCGGAGCGGGCGCTGACGGCCATATTGTAAAGCATCAGCACGAAGCTTGCGAAGAACAGCAGCGCACCGGCGCTGGCGAGCAGGTTGAGCCCGCCCCAGCCCATCTCCGCCGGGTACGTATAGACCCTGCGCGGCATGCCCCACAGGCCGAGCAGATGCATCGGAAAAAAGGCGATATTGAAACCGATGAAAGCGAGAGCGAACTGCCACTTGCCGAGCCGCTCATCCATCAGCCGACCCGTCACCTTCGGGAACCAATAGTAGACGGCGGCGACAAGCGGAAAGAGAGTGCCGCCAATCAGCACATAGTGGAAATGGGCGACGACGAAATAGGTATCGTGTACCTGCGTATCGATTGGCACCGACGCCAGCATGACACCCGAAAGTCCGCCTGCGACAAAGATGAAGAAAAAGCCGAACACGAAGATCAGCGGGGTCTTGAGCACCGGCTTTCCGTCCCAGAGCGTGGCGATCCAGCAGAATATCTGGACGCCGTTCGGAATGGCGATAGCCATGCTGGAGGCGGTGAAGAATGCCGCGCCGACCTGTGGCAGGCCGGTCACGAACATGTGGTGGACCCATAGACCAAAGGACAGGAAGCAGATCGCGATCAGCGACAGCACCATCGGCAGATAACCGAATATCGGCCGCCGGGCGAAGGTTGCGATGATCGCCGAGACGAAAGCGGTTCCGGGCAGGAAGATAATATACACCTCGGGATGGCCGAAGAACCAGAACAGGTGCTGCCAAAGCAGCGGGTCGCCGCCGGCTTTGGCATTGAAGAACTGGGTGCCGACCAGCCGCTCCATGATCAGCATCGACGAGGCAAGCATGATCGCCGGCATGGCGAAGATGATGATAAAGGAGTTGACGAGCATCGCCCACACAAACAGCGGGATACGGTCGAGCGTCATGCCCGGCGCGCGCTGCTTCAGCACTGTGACGACGATCTCCACAGATACCGCAAGCGCAGCGACTTCGGTAAAGGTGATCATCTGCGCCCAGTAGTCGGGCCCCTTGCCTGGAGTGAAATCCAGGTTTGCGAGCGGCACATAAGAGAACCAACCGACATCCGGGCGAATGCTCAACGCGAACCCGCCCCATAACATCAGGCCGCCGAACAGGTAGACGTAGTAGGAAAAGGCGTTGAGGCGCGGAAAGGCGATATTGCGCGTGCCGACCATGAGCGGCACGAGGTAGACGGCGAACGCCTCGCCGACGGGCACCCCGAACAGGAACATCATCGTGGTGCCGTGCATGGTGAAAAGCTGGTTGTAGAGCTCGGCATCGACGAGGTGACTGTCCGGTCGCGCAAGCTGCAGCCGCATGATGATCGCTAGAATGCCGCCGGCGAGCAGGAACGCGAAGGCGGTCACGGCATAGCGGATTCCGATGATCTTGTGGTCGACGGTTGAAAGGGCGCCGATTAGGCCGCGCGTGGTGCCCCAGGTTTTGTTCAACCTTGCGCGCAGTTCCTCGTCGCCCAGATCGGAGTCACGGGCCGCGCGAGGTTCTTCGACCGAAAGGCTCATTGCAAGTTCTCAGGCAAAGTGGACGTCACGGCGCTTTGCTGCGCCAGATCGACCGGCTTTGCCGCCGCAGCCTGACCGGCGCGCCAGCGTTGGAAATCGTTCGGCTCCAGCGCCACGACGAATATCGCCATATGCGCATGCTGCTGACCGCAAAATTCGGCACACTGGCCGCGATATATGCCGGGCTTGCTCGCTTCGATACGGAGTTCGTTGCTTTTGCCGGGGATGAGATCGAGCTTGCCCGCGAGACTTGGTATCCAGAACGAATGAATGACATCCGCTGTGGCGAGCTTGATGTCGACCGGGCTGCCGACCGGGATGCGAATCTCGTTCGCCGTTTCGAAGCCGTCGTTTCCTTCATAGCGGACCTGCCACCACCACTGGTGGCCCGTGACTGAGATCGCCAGCGCGCCGGCGGCCCCATCTGCAAAAATCGCCCTTTGTCCGCCGAAGCTGAGCAGCGCCAAACCTGAGAGGATGATGGTGGTGGACGTCAGCATCGCGGCAAAGGCGATAAGCATCGGCCGTTTGACGGCTGGGCGCGCGCCTTCTGCCGGTTCGCCCCGACTGTCGCGCCGGTGAGTCAGCGCGAGTAGCAGGCCAGCCATGGTGACGAGCCAGACGACACCGAGCACCGCCATGAAGGTCCAGAACAGAACAGCCAGCGTGTCGGCCTGCTCGCCATGCGGATCTAGCGCCGACTGCACGCCGGCGCAGCCCGGAAGGAGAGCGGAGCCAACAATGACAGCCAGCGGACCGGCCAACGGCGACCGGACCCTCTCGGAGACACCCCGAAACAGGGGGAGCGCGGCATCCGGAACTCTCCCGTCCCGTTCCGTGTTGTTGGATTCTTCCCATGTCGAAGGGGCGGAGCCGTGAGTCTCAGACGCGACATCAAGATTTTCGGCGAGCCCGGCTTCTACCTTGCGACGCTCCTTGCCTTCTGCCTCATTGGCGGCGTTCTTCTGTTTTGCGGTATTTACGCGCCATAACTGCGACGGTGGACGTCCGGGGCAGTCGCCGACCCCGAAGTTCTGCATCTCGTGAGCCGGCCAAAGATCCATTCGGGGTGGTCACCAAGAGGAAGACGCTTCACTCGGCTGCCTGCCTAACCGGCCATCCGTGAGTTTTAGAACCGGTAGGGAAGAATAAAGTTCCTTGAGCTTGCCTCGACGCAGGCTACGTGGCACCGCCCTTCCCTGCTCGGCAGACTTCCGCGACATCCAGATGTATTCATTGACGGCCTTCAGAGCGCTTGGAGAAATAGGCCGCTGCTGCCCGTATGTCCTCGTCCGTAAGGCGTTGGGCCGCGGCGGCCATGATACGCCAGAATTGCGTACCGCCCCTGCCCTCGGACCGGAACAGCTTCAGTTGCCCTTCGAGATAGGGCGCGTGCTGGCCGTCGAGGCGGGGATAGTTCGGATTCTTGTCAGCGCCGATGTGGCAGCCGGAACAGGCAGGGACGTTCCGTTCCGGAATTCCGGCCTCCGCGATTTGCTGTCCTCTGTTGATCACTTCCGCCGGGACTGGATCGCCGTCCGTCGAGACCGGCGGCTGTGCTGCAAAATGGCGGGCAAGCGCGGCCATCTCCGCAGGGGTGATGCCGGTCACCGGCAGGGCCATGAAGCCGCTTGTGCGATCGCCTCTGGCAAAGGCCTCGAGGCTGGCGAGCAGGTACGCTTCGTTTTGCCCGGCGAGCGCAGGGATGAGACCACTCCTCCCCTCGCCGTCACTCCCGTGGCAGCGAGTGCAGTTGGCGAGTGCGCCCGGATTAGTAGGCTGCTGCGCGTTGCCTATTGCGCCCCCGGCGTCAAAAGCAAGTGCCCGAAATTCGTTCGCATCGAGTTTCGGAAGTTCCCGCAGGAAAGCAACCATCGCCCAGACTTCGTCATCGCGGTCGCGGGCCGGCCATGCGGGCATTCCTGTGAAACGTATCCCGTGCTTGACGATTCGAAAAAGCTGGGCGTCGGTCCAATCTCCGACCGTCAGCGCCAGATCCGGCGGTTGTGGAAGCATGCGCAGCACCGCCGGCGAGCGAAGTTCGCCAGGTGCGCCGTGGCAGATCGCGCAGCCTTGCGCAAAATGGCCGGCCGCTGCCGGGATCCCGCGCCTGTCGAGAGTTCTCGGCGCGTTTACGGTCAAAGCATAAGTGCGCACGGCCGAGCGCATGGCGAGTTCCAGAAACCAGGCCGTCACCTTCCAATGGCCGGTGCTGGCACCAACGTTGAAAAACCCAATCCACGCTCCGAGCAAAATGACGATAGGCAAACAGACGGCGGCAATGAGAACGTGCTTAAGTCGGACCATTATCGGCTGGTTCGTCACCCTGCTGATCTCATCTTCTTCCTCGGAAGGGGCATTGGGCGCCTTTGTCCGAGGATAGATCCGATGACCGGGCATCACTGCAAGGCTTTCAGGTAGCGCGCGATCGTCTGGATTTCGATTTGCGGAAGCATATCGAACGCAGGCATTTTCACACCCGGTTTTAGTAAATCAGGTCGAGCGATGAAACGTGCTATGGCTTCCTCGGTGTTCGGCAGGACCCCCGCACCAATTGCTCTTCGCGACCCGACGTGGGACAGGTCCGGGCCAATCGTCCCATGGGCCTCGGTGCCTCTTATGGCATGACACGCGCCGCAACCGTTGCGTAGGAACAACGACAGCCCGCTATCCGGCGGGGGCTGAGATCCGGTTGGCGCTTCGGCCCGCTGTGTAGCTTCGATCGTCGTGAACGTCGGCATACCCGGCGGCTCGACAGGTCCCGCACATTCGACTTCTGCGGCGACCCAGATACCAGCGTTGGCGGGAACCCAGAGCGCGCAACCCACCAGCAGAAAGAGGGCGGCGTTCAACGACATGGTATTCCTCCCGCGCTTTAACTTGGGAGACCCGGCGAGGTTCCATGGCCTTCGCCGGCGTTTTGAGCACCCGGATCGGAACAACTGGCCGAGCTACGGCTTTTTAAGCACGACATTTACACAACGGTGATCAGGTTTTCACCGCGATGGCCGGGGAGCCACGCTGTTAATGCACGTGCCGACAACGGCAGTCTGGCTCCGACCGCAAGAAGGAAGAGAATGTCAGATATTCCCGCCGAAGAAATCGAGGGCCGGCTGAACGCTATTCGAGTGCTCGTGACCTTGCTGCTCACCGAAGCCGCCAAAGATTCCAGCAATCCCGAACACCTGTTTGAGCAAATCGAGGATGAGCTGCAGCTTCAAAATCACCAGGAAGATCCCGGCGTCCTACCGTCCAGGGCCTTTGCGATCGAAGCCGCCCAGGCCAGCGAGCTAAAGGTGATCGCAGACGGAGCGAGAGCTCGACTTGCCGAGTTGAAGTCAAAATCGCGCTAGAACTGGCCATCTAGGACAGACCTCTCCCAAGCCCGGCAGCCGTGGCGCCCAACAGGGAGGTCAAGAATCGGTCATAGAGCGTTGCGATCGGTCTATGTGCTGGCCGTCTGCGAAGCAGACATGCCGATCCTCGATTCGACTTCGCAATTATTCCGGCTCTCAAGGAACATTCCTGGCCCGTCCCAGTTCGGTGACGTGGAAGGTTCCCTCAACAGCAGAGGCGGCAGTTTCGTGACATCGAAAAAGGTTCGCATCGGCGTCGTCGGCGTCGGCAATTGCGCGTCCTCCCTCGTGCAAGGCCTAACCTACTATCGCCAGGCAAAAAGCAACGAGCCTATCCCTGGGCTGATGCATGCCGATCTCGGCGGCTACCACGTCGACGACATCGAGGTCGTCTGTGCTTTCGACGTCGCCAAAAGCAAGGTGGGGCGCGATGTGGCCGAAGCAATTTACAGCGCCCCAAACAACACCTTCCGGTTTGCCGACGTGGCGCCGATTGGCGTGCGCGTGGAACGCGGGCCGACGCTCGACGGCATCGGCAAATATCTGCGCGACGAAATCGAGGAAGCGGACGAACCGGTCGCCGACGTGACCGCAGCCCTTCGCGAAAGCGGAGCCCAGGTGCTGGTATCCTATTTGCCGGTCGGCTCCGAAGCGGCCACCCAGTTCTATGCCGAACGCGCTCTGGAAGCCGGATGCGGGTTCGTCAATTGCATTCCGGTCTTTATCGCCTCGCGGCCGGAATGGCGTCGACGTTTCGAAGAGCGAGGCCTCCCCCTTGTCGGCGACGACATCAAGAGCCAGGTGGGCGCGACGATTGTTCACCGGCTGCTCGCCAACCTTTTCCGGGAACGTGGCGTGCGTATCGACCGCACCTACCAGCTTAATTTCGGCGGCAACACGGATTTCCTCAACATGCTGGAGCGGGAGCGGCTGGAATCGAAAAAGATTTCCAAGACACAGTCAGTCACCAGCCAGATCGACGTTCCGCTTGAACCTGGCAACATTCATGTCGGACCAAGCGATCATGTGCCTTGGCTCACCGATCGCAAATGGGCCTATATCCGCGTCGAAGGCACGACTTTCGGCGGCGTGCCATTGAATGCCGAGCTCAAGCTGGAAGTCTGGGATTCGCCCAACTCCGCCGGCGTGGTGATCGACGCCGTGCGCTGCGCCAAGCTTGCTCTCGATCGCGGCATTGCGGGGGCGCTCACGGGGCCTTGCAGTTACTTCATGAAGTCGCCACCGGAGCAGTTCACCGACGCCGAGGCCCGCCTGCGGACGCTCGCTTTCATCGCAGGCAGGGACGAGCCGATGCTCGACGCTGCGGAATGACCACGACCTTCTTCCTTGTCCGGCATGCGGCGCATGACGACGTCGGCCGCTGCCTGGCCGGCCGCCTGAACGATATCGACCTCGGCACCGCCGGCCGGTCACAGGCTCAGAATCTGGCCCAACGCATGGCGAGGGAGCCGCTTGCCGCGATTTTGAGCAGTCCACGCAAGCGCACGTTGGAGACCGCGAAACCCATCGCCATGTCATGCGGCGTCGAGCATGTTTCGATCCGCCGCGAATTGGATGAGATCGACTTCGGTGCATGGTCCGGCAAGACGTTCGAAGAGCTGAATGGCGATGCCGCCTGGCGAATGTGGAATGACCAGCGACAGAACGCACGCACGCCGAGCGGCGAGACCATGCTGGATACGCAGCAGCGGGTTATCGGCCTGATGGATGCGTTGCGCCAGCAGAAGCCAAACCAATACGTCGCGCTGATCAGCCACGCGGACGTCATCAAGGCTGCGGTGTGCAAGGTCCTTGGCCTTCAGCTCGGCGACTGCTTTCGTTTCGACATTGAGCCCGCCTCGATCACCACCATCGTCCATGGCGACTGGGGCTCAAAGCTCATTCGCCTGAATGAAGTCGCCTGACGGGAGCTGCCGATGCGCATGGTCATCTTCGGTCTCACTGTCACTTCCTCCTGGGGAAACGGACACGCCACGCTCTGGCGCGGGCTGATACGAGCGCTCGCGCCACTCGGCTGGCGTATCAGCTTCTTTGAGCACGACACCCCCTACTACGCCGGCGCAAGGGACCTCGACCATCTCGATGGCGGCAACGTGGTGCTCTATGGGGGTTGGGATGATGTTGCCCAGGCCGCGGCGGTCGCGGTCCGGGAGGCTGACGCTGTCATTGTCACCTCCTACTGCCCGGATGCTGTTCAAGCCTCACACCTCGCGTGCGAGAGCTGTCCCGGACTGAAAGTGTTCTATGACCTTGATACTGCGGTGACGCTGGCGCGCATCGAACAAGGCGACCAGCCACCCTATTTCGGCCCGGAAGGGCTTCGCGATTTCGACCTGGTGCTGAGCTACACCGGGGGCCCGGCGCTCGATGCACTCAAGACCATGCTGGGCGCGCGTCTCGTCGTGCCGCTCTATGGCCATGTGGATCCCGGCCACCATCGGCCGTCGCAGCCTCGGGCCGAATTTGCCGGAGATCTGTCCTATCTCGGCACCTATGCCGACGATCGGCAGACCGGCGTCGAAAAATTGCTTGTCGCGCCGGCAGTCCGGATGCCCGATCGCCGCTTTGTCATTGGCGGCGCACAATACCCGCAGGATTTCCCGTGGAGCGACAATATCTTCTTCGTCAGGCATCTGCCGCCCGCCGACCATCCGGCCTTCTTCTGCTCGTCACGTCTGACCCTGAACGTCACCCGCGAGGCGATGGCGCGTAAGGGTTGGTGCCCCTCGGGCCGGTTGTTCGAAGCGGCGGCCTGCGGCGCCGCGATCATTTCAGATGACTGGCCGGGCCTGGAAAGCTTCTTCGAGCCTGGCAAGGAGATACTGCTCGCGCATTCCACGGAAGACGTGGTCGCAGCGCTCGGTTTATCGGATGGCGAGATCGAAGCGCTGCGCCGTAGAGCCCGTGAACGCGTGCTCGATGAACACACATCCGCTCGCCGCGCCGCGGAACTGGATCGAATCCTGAATGAGGCGGCCCGGGCGCCGGCAAGCGAACAGATGAAGGAAGCCGTCTGATGTTGGGCATCGTGCCTGCCGCGGGGCGCGGCAGCCGCATTCAACCGCTGGGTTTTTCCAAGGAGTTGCTGCCGGTGGGCAGCCGGATGGACGGGCAAACCGAGCGCCCCTGCGCGGTCAGCGAATATCTGGTGCGCCGAATGGTGCGCAACGGCGTCGACAGGATCTGCTTCATCATCGGCTCGGGCAAGTCGGACATACTCGAATATTATGCCGCCGGCTATGACAGCGCCGCCGCTATCTTCGTGGCCCAGCCCTCTCCGGTCGGCCTTTGCGACGCGATCTTCCGCGCCGCGCCTCTCGTCATGCCGGAAGAAACGGTGCTGATCGGTCTGCCGGATACGATCTGGTTTCCCGAGGACGGCTTCTGCCAACTTCCGGACGACCGTCTGTCGTTCCTGCTGTTTCCTGTGGACCGGCCGGAGCTTTTCGACGCCGTCGTCACCGATCAGGATGGCCGGGTCGAGCAGATCCAGGTCAAGCAGCAGGACGCGGCCACGGACTGGGTATGGGGAGCATTCAAGATGCCGGGCCGCATCTTTCACCGGCTCGC
Source organism: Mesorhizobium opportunistum WSM2075 (assembly GCF_000176035.2). NCBI lineage: Bacteria > Pseudomonadati > Pseudomonadota > Alphaproteobacteria > Hyphomicrobiales > Phyllobacteriaceae > Mesorhizobium > Mesorhizobium opportunistum. The sequence goes on from NC_015675.1 coordinate 6,742,884, forward strand.
GGGGCTCTGGCGCGAGCGGGATGGTTGCGACGAATATTTCGGCACGCTGGTCAATGCCTATCTGGCCGTCGGAGGTGAAGCCTTAGGCGTCAAGGCGGGCTTGGCCTATGTCGATGTGGGGACGTTCAACGGCTACCGCACGGCACTGCGGCTACTTGAAAACAACGAAACGTCGGAAGACGAAGGCACGCCGATGTTGGTGCCGCCCAGCAGTTCCCAGGTGCCGTACCTGCCAGGCGAAGGAGGCTGACCATGTTGCATTCCGACGCGGAAATTCGCCGTCGCATCGATGCGCTGGGCCCGTGGTTTCACAACATGGAATTGGCCGGCGTTCAGACGGCTCCCGATCATTTCCTCGGCAACTATCCTTTGGTCAAATGGCAGAAGTTCGCTGATGCGATCCCGGCCGATCTTTCAGGCAAGTCGGTGCTCGACATCGGCTGCAACGCCGGCTTCTATTCCATTGAAATGAAGAAGCGGGGCGCCGATCGCGTGCTCGGCATCGATTTCGACGTGGCCTATCTGACGCAGGCGCGTTTCGCCGCCGAAATCGCCGACTGCGACATCGAATTTCGCGAGCTGTCGGTCTATGACGTCGGCGCCCTCGGCGAGACTTTCGACATCGTGCTCTTCATGGGTGTGCTCTATCACCTGCGCCACCCGTTGCTGGCACTCGACTTGATCCGCCGGCACGTCGCGCGGGATCTGGTGATCTTCCAGTCGATGCAACGCGGCAGCAGCGAGGTCCCCGCGCTCGAACGGAACTACCATTTCTGGACGCACGATCTGTTTGATCGACCTGAGTTTCCGAAACTGCACTTCATCGAACACCGCTATGCGGACGATCCGACCAACTGGTGGATTCCGAACCGCAGTTGCATCGAAGCCATGCTGCGCAGCTCAGGTTTCGAGATCCTGCTTCACCCGGAAGACGAGGTCTACTTCTGCCGTGCGTCCGGTGAGCCGGCTGGCGGAGGCGCGGTCTACCCTGCGAAAGGAAGAAACGATGATTGAAGCTGCGATGATCTGGAACGAGCCCAACAACAAGTCGCATTGGGACCCCGAACTCGATCCGGACTGGAGCCGCTTCGCGAACATGGCAATCCTGGCGGCCGATGCGATCGGTCTCGAAAACCCGGCGATCACCCGGGTGCTCGGTGGCATTTCGCCGATCGACGCCGGGTTCATGTCATTGATGAAGGGGTACGGTGTGCTCGATCGTGTCGACGCCGTTGCCGTGCATGGCTTCCCGCTCGACTGGAATCTTTGGCAAATGCATGAATGGCCGCAAAAGCTCGCCGAGATTGCCGAAATCACCGATCTGCCGATCTGGATCAGCGAAGCCGGCGTGTCGAGCTTCGGCGCCGAGGAGGTCCAGGTCTGGGGCCTGCGGCGGACTGCGGAGCTGCTGCTTGGCCGCGCACCCCGCGTCCAATGGTACAGCCTCTACGATTTGCCGCACGCCTGGGGCGCGACCACGCGGCATCGCGAGGTGGAAGGCTCCTCCTATTACCGTCATTTCTACATGGGCCTGCTGCGCGAGGATGGCACGCCCAAGCCGGCTCTTGAGGAATTCCTGCGCCACACTCCGCAGATGGGCTTGGTCCAGTGGTTCCATTTCGAGGACCACCGGCTGGACGAAGCCGTCGCCTGGATGAAGCGGCTGGGCGTCACAAATCTGCGCACGGGCCTTTCCTGGGCCGACAGTTTCAGACCGAACGCTCTCGATTGGTTCGACCGCCAGATGGAAGCCCTGGCGGATTTCGACGTCACCGTCACTTTTTGCTTCACGCCCGAACACCGGGGCATGCAGCCTCACCACACAAGTCCGCCACAAGTGCCCGAAGAATTCGCTGAATTCTGCGCGAGCATGATGCGCCGCTACGCACCTGGCGTGCACAGCGACGCGATGCCGATGCGGCGGGTCTCGGCCGCATGAGGTCACCATGTCGTCCATCGACCAGTCACCTAATCTGCTGGCAGAATTCGCCACACGACTGACCGGCAACGACGTCGATCCAGGTGCCGGTATAATGATCGTCGTGGCGCACCCGGACGACGAGACGATTGGCATCGGCGGCCACCTCGCCGGACTGTCTGAGTGCCGTATCGTGCATGTCACGGACGGAGCCCCGCGCAACCTTGCCGACGCAAAAGCCAATGGTTTCGATACGTGGCAAGACTACGCCGATGCCCGTCGCGGTGAATTGGGGGCCGCGCTGTCGGCGGTGGGCCTGTCGTGCGGAATCCTGACCAGCCTTGACTATCCTGATACGGAAGCGGTCATGCATCTCGTCCCGCTCGCGCAGGAGCTGGCCTGCATCTTCGCTTCCGCCGAGATCCGCTTCGTCTGCACGCATCCCTATGAAGGAGGACATCCCGACCACGACGCCACTGCCTTCGCGGTTCATGCCGCCTGTCAGTTGCTGCGCCGCGACCGGTGTCCGGCGCCCAGCATCATCGAGATGGCATTTTACGCCGCGGGGCCGAAAGGCCCTATCTTCCAGGATTTCGCCGATGATCTCGGGACGGATCGTATCGAGGTACGTCTGACCGAATCGGCCTTTCGGCTCAAGCGAGCCATGCTGGCCAGCTATACGACCCAGTTGCGGACGCTTGCATCGTTCTTTGGGGCGACAGAGCGATTCCGTTTGGCGCCCGCCTATAACTTCCGCGCACCACCCAACAACGGGAGGCTCTATTATCAATTGCTGCCGTTGGGGTTCGAGCCCACGACCTGGCTGAGCGCCGCGGCTCGCGCGCATGAGGAGCTTCGGCTCGATCAGCCATGACGCTTACCGTGCTCAACGTCGCCTATCCGCTTGCGCCCGTCGGCCCCGATGCGGTCGGCGGTGCCGAGCAGGTGCTGTCGATGCTGGATCGCGCGCTGGTGCGGCAAGGCCATCATTCCATCGTCGTCGCCTGCCGGGGCTCCAGCGCGGCCGGGACACTGGTTGAGACACCCGCGGAAACAGGCGTGCTCGATGAGACGGCAAAGAGCCGCGCCCAACGCGCGCATCGCGCGGCAATCGCTGCGGCCCGGGCGCGTTGGCCGATCGACGTCGTTCACCTGCACGGCATCGATTTCGACGCCTATCTCCCTGGCGACGGCCCGACGCTTGTGAGCCTGCACCTGCCGCTCGCCTGGTATCCACCCGACGTGCTGAGACCGGCCCGTGAGGACCTGTGGCTGCATGCTGTTTCGGAGGCGCAGCAAAAAACCGCGCCGCTTGGATCGAGACTGATCGCGCCGATCCCAAACGGCGTAGACATCGATGCGCTGAACGAGATGCGATCGCGGCGCAATTTTGCGCTCGTGCTGAGCCGAATTTGCCCGGAGAAGGGCGTCCATCTGGCGATCGAGGCCGCCAAGCGTGCCGCCGTGCCGCTTGCGATTGGCGGTCAGATCTATCCCTACCAGACACATGTCCAGTATTTCGCCGACGAGGTGGCGCCTCGCCTCGACAGACGGCGGCGCTTCTTGGGACCGCTCGGGTTTTCCGCCAAGCGGAGGCTTCTGAATGCCGCCCGCTGCCTGGTCATTCCGAGTCTTGCCGCGGAAACAAGCTCGCTGGTTGCCATGGAAGCGCTTGCGTGCGGTACGCCCGTTGTGGCCTTCCCGAATGGCGCCCTGCCCAATGTCGTCGAACACGGCAGGACCGGATTTCTCGTCAACGACGTCGACGAGATGGCGAGCGCCATAAAGGCCTCGGCCGACCTCGACCGCGAAACATGCCTGGGCGAAGCGAGACATCGCTTCTCGCTCGATGGCATGATTTTGGCCTACATGGATGCCTATCGGGCATTGGCAGAATTCGGCGCTTCCCACTCGGGGTCGAGGGCCGCGCAGTGAACGGCTTGCGCACCGATGTCATACGGGACCCAGGTGCGTTCGACGATCTTGAGCCGCATTGGTGGCCGCTCTGGTCGCAATGCGCCTCTGCCACGCCTTTCCAGTCGCCCGCCTGGCTGTTGCCATGGTGGCGGACGTTCGCGCCTGGCGATCTCTCGGTGATCGCTGTGTGGAGCGGAAATGATCTCGCGGGACTGGCACCGCTCTATCTCGAGAGGCACGCGTCAGGTTCGCGCCTGCTTCCGATCGGGATATCGCTGAGCGACTATCTCGATGTTCTTTGCGTACCCGAACTCAAGAAAACCGTCGGGACCGCGATTGCCGAAACAGTGCTTTCGCTCGAATGGGCGCAATGGATTCTGCCGGATCTTCCGGCTGAAGCCGTGTCCCTGGATCTCGTACTGCCCGATATTGAAGAGAACCTGTCTGCCGGCCATGCCGCCTGCCCAGTGCTTGCCTTGGCCGGCGGCGAGACGATTGCGGGCTCGGTTCCCGCGCGGCGAAGACGACAGCTTCGTCGCGCTCTAAGAGCCGCGCGACGGAGAGGCCGGGTAACGATCACGCGTGCGGAAGCCGCACCAGAGATGTTTCTCGGCCACCTGATCCGCCTGCACAAAGCCCGTTGGGCAGGAGAGGGCGGTGGCGTGTTGACGGACATGGCCCTGGGATTCCATCGGAAGGCCCTGCCCCGCCTTGCCGCGAACGATCTGGCGCGATGCTGGCTGATCGGAATCGGCGACGCTGTCGTCGGTGCGTATTATGGCTTCCATCATCATGGTCGCGCCTATGCCTATCTCGGTGGTTTCGACTTGGCCTATGCGCAGGAGAGCCCCGGCGCGATCCTGATCGGCGAGGCCATTGCCGAAGCCGCTCGCGAAGGGGCACGGGAGTTCGATTTTCTGCGCGGCCGGGAGAGATACAAGTATAGCTGGGGGGCGGTGGACAGGTGGACGGCACAAAGGGTCTGGACCCGGAGCGCAGAGCTGTGATCGCGGCAGAAGAGCAGAGGATGGCCGCCAGCCGCATTCTCGAGAATTGCATGGCAGACGACCTGTCCGCCGAGGTAGCGGTAGCCAGACTGGCCGTCAATCTTACGGCGGAAATCAATGCTGCGGAATTGGCGGACATCGCGCTGGAGATGCGGACAAAGGCCTCCCATTGCAGAGACTGGCTCGAGGACGTGGCCGCGCTTCTTTCGGCCAACACGGACGCCTTCGACAGTCTTCGGGCGACGGCAGGTTCCGTGTGTCATGACCGACAGGACGGCGAAACCGGTGAGGTGACGGTCCGCCGGCTGGCCAGCGGGTTTGACCAGGCGGTCGCCATCTCACCGGCTGCCAGCGTCCAACTTTCGTCGCTCGGCGATGAGGAAAAGCTCTCGGCCACGACCGCCGAGATCGCCTCTTGGCTTGAGAAACACGGGTTTACAGGCGCGGACAAGACAATACTCGACATCGGCTGTGGTATCGGCCGTTTCGAATGCCAACTCCACGCCAAGACCGGGCATATTGTCGGTACCGATATTTCCTCCAGGATGATCGCAGTCGCGCGTCGGCGGTGCGCCGGGATCGGCAACGTCGAGTTCCGCCAGACCTCTGGCCTGGATCTTGGCGAATTCGCCGACGAGAGCTTTGACGGCATCCTGGCGGTGGACATTTTCCCTTACCTGGTGGTCGCCGGCGTCGCCGAGCGGCACTTCAGCGAAATGGCGCGCCTATTGCGACCTGGAGGGATGGCGGCAATTCTCAACTATTCATATCGAATGTCGTCCGCCGCCGATTCTTCCGACATCCGCAACCTTGCCAATGCATGTGCCATGGACATCGTGATCGACGGCGACACGCCGTTCCGTCGCTGGGATGGCACCGCCTTTCTTATTCGTCATACCGGCGGAACATAACAGGCGAACCGAAGTTCGGGCGCCGAAACCACTTGCGCAGAAGCTGGCAGACCCAGGAGAAGCAGATGGCATCCGGCGGTAAGAAACACATGGGCCGCGGCAGTCAGGGCAAAGGTTCCGGGACCGGGGCGAAGACGGAGGTTCCGAAAGACATGCTCGGCGAAAATGACGTCCTGTCGAACCGGGATAAGAAGCAGCATACAAAACAGCGCGGCCTCGACAGCAATCGGACCAAGTCCGATCAATATCAGGACCACGCGGGAAACCGGCTTCCCGAAGACTAAGCTTGCAGCGGCTCTCACCGGACTTGCAGGCGCGCAAACGGATCAGGTATGGGGTCAGGCAGAGGGCTTTGCTCTGGGCAAAATCCAGTGCCGAGCCAAGGCTGATTGGCGGCTGGAGCGCCTTGCAAACTCTGGCCGTCTATGGTCTCAGTGAATTTTCGAAGGGACCTTAATTGCTAAGAGAATGCCATGTCTCGCCCGAGCCAACGCGATCCCGCCAGCGACGCAAGCCTGAGCATAGACAAAGAGATTGCATCGCTGTTGACCGCGATCGAGCAGGAAAAGGTCCCCGATCGCCTGATCAAGCTCGCGATTGAGCTGCAGAATGCGCTGATCCAGAAGCGTCGCTGTGAACCGGAAACCTGACGCCTGCCTTCATCGAGGTCTGTCAGCAGCCCTATCCCAGTGGTCTTCCAACACATGCTCATGTCTTTCGACCAGCGCTTGCGATGAGCTTTCATCAAGCGATTCCAAGACGCATGCACGCGCGCGGTTGAGGCGGCTTTTGATGGTTCCTATCGCGCAATTGCATATCTCGGCGGTTTCTTCGTAGCTGACGCCCAGCACACCGATCAGCATCAGCACTTCGCGCTGATGTGACGGAAGCTTCTGGATGGCTTGGTAAACTTCCTTGCTCTGAATGGACCACTCTTGGGAGGCTTCCGAAATCGGTCTGCTGGAGACGCAATCGAGCAATCCAGGTGCTTCTCTGGCTGCAGCCTTCACCCGCGTATAGTGCGTGTTGCGCATGATGGTGAAAAGCCAGGACTTCAAGCGCGTCCCCGGCTCGAACTTGTCCAAGTTGGCAAGCCCTTTGGTCAAGGTCTCCTGCACCAGGTCATCGGCATCATCGGGAACACGGCAAAATGTGCGTGCAAACGCGCGCAAGGCAGGGATGAGATCGACAACGTTGATTTCGCCCGGCACGCAGTCAGGCGTGGCATGGCCATTGGGTAACACGGTTCGAACCCCGACAGCGAGTTGATAACAATGACTAGGAAGAATGCGCAACGATGACGATCGTTCCTGTTCGAAACGAACCTTGCTCGGGTGTCGTTCACTAATCATTGATACCGCGGTTCCGGCTACAGGAACCAGCTCACTACCAGGCCAGCCGAGGCCGCAAAGATTGCTGTCGTCGTGATGCCCCCCAGGATGTTCGTACTTCGGCTATTGACCCTGTCGCCCATAATCCTGCGATCGTTCGTCATCAACAGGATCAGCAGCAGCAGCGGGGGAGTGGAAAAGCCTTGCACCACGCCCGCCCAGACCAGCGCATGCATTGGATTGAAGCCAAGAAAATTTAGGACGACCGCGATCAGGGTGAATGCCCCCGTCGCCAGATAGAAGGCCGGCGCTTTCTGCGGCTTCGCGTTCATGCCATGGTTCCAGCCCATGGCCTGCGCGAGATCGAAGGCAGCGCCTGTCGTCATGACAGGAACCGCCAGAAAGCCGACACCGATCACACCGGCGGCGAAAAATATGCCTGCTGCATCGCCAGCAAGCGGTCGCAGCGCTTCAGCCGCCTGGGCCGCCGTTTCGATCTGGGTTTGGCCGACCTTGTGAAGCGTCGAACCCGTCGAGAGGATGATGAAGTACATGATCAGGTTGGAAAAAGTCATGCCGATAAGAATATCGTGGCGCGACCGGCGCAACTCTCCCTCAGTCGCTCCTTTGCGCTTCTCAAGAGTGGTTCTGCCCTTGGCGATCTCCTCTTCCACCTCCTGGTTGGATTGCCAAGTGTAGAGGTAGGCCGAAAGTGTCGTTCCTATGATCGCAACCAGTATAGACAAGTACTCACGGTTGAGATGAACCTTCGGCAGAAAAGTACCGCCTAACACCGAACTCAGTTCTGGCTTGGCGAGGACAGCCGAGACAACATAGGCGAGCAGCGCCAACGCCAGCACCCGGAATAGATTCCTAAGGAGGCCGTAAGAACCAAAGACTTGAAGAGCGAACATAGATGCTGCAATGAAAGCGACGATCATCGGCACGGGCAACGGCACGAACAGGTTGATCGCCGCCGACATGGCGCCGAGGTTCGCGGCAGCCTCGATCGTGTTGCCAATCAAGACTCCAACCAGGACCGACCATAGCAGCCAGCGCGGGTAGAAATCCGCGATGACCTGGAACAATCCCCGACCCGACACCTGGCCGAGCTTCGATGAGAGGTACACGACAGTGTACATCATCGGCAGTGTCACGGGTGCGGTCCAAAGCAGGTCGGGCCCGAATCTTGCTCCCGCGCTGGCATAAGTTCCGATTGCCGAGCAATCGTCGTCGGCTGCCCCCGCGATCAAGGCCAGCCCAACGGCTCTTCCGACACCTTTGCGCCCTCGCCTGTCCGCCTCATTATTGGTTTGCTCGGTCATCACTTGCGCCCGGTGCCGTCGGAAAAGGATCGGCCAAACATGAGTGAATGGGTGCCGCCTTGATTCCTGCGGCCGAACTGCCCCGTCGGGCGTTTTGTTCCGCCGCAGGATCCGGCCATCCAGCTGTGGAGGTCATGCATCACATCCCGTGAGCAGAATTTTCCGAGCTCTTGGAACGACTGCCTATGGCTGGTGAACCGCCAATAGGCTCCGTCTGGTTGGTTGTTGGCTACAGGCGCAAGTTCGCCTGCCCTGGCGGCAGTGGTCTATGAAAGATGCCGCAGTTTGCTGAGAGAAGGCCGATCACTACGGGCCAGAGCGCCGCGTGGCCTTAATCCTTGTGCTCGCCGAAACGCGCGACCGCCTCGATCAACATCGTCGTGTCGACAGGCTTCGATAGTCTCGGCGAATCCTGGAACTGATCGGGGAACACCGTGGCGCTGTCATAGCCGGTGAGAAAGACAAAAGGCACACCGCGGGTGGCGAGGTGCTCCGCAATTGGGAAGCTGCGTTCGCCATGCAAGTTGACGTCGAGCACCGCCCCGTCCAGCTTGACGCCGTCGATCTGCTCAAGTGCCTGTTGGACGGAGGGTGCGGGACCGACGACATCGCAACCAGCTGTCTTCAATTCGTCCGATAGATCGAGCGCAAGCAGGAATGCATCCTCGACGACGAGAACCCGCAGGCCGGATAATGGAGCGTTTTTATTCATTTGTTTCTGAGCGGAAGATCGACGGCTTCCGTCCGGGACAAGGGTATTTCAAGCAGGCATTCCACGCCGGAGGGCTTGAAGCTCAACCCCACAGTTCCCCCCAACTCGTATTCCAAACTCTGCTGGATGAAGGTTGTTCCGAAATTCCTGCGGGATGGTTCTTCTACGATCGGGCCGCCGATTTCTTTCCAGCTGATCGATAACGTGTTCAACGTTACGACATCCCAGGACACTTCGACGCGGCCGGTGTCTACGGAAAGCGCACCATATTTGGCGGCGTTGCTGGCGAGCTCGAAAAAAACCATGCCGAGCGTCGCCGCCGTGGCCGAATTGAGGTGGAGCGGCCGCCCCTTGACAACAACGGCCTGGCGTTCCGTGCTGCCGTAGGGAGAGAGCGTCGCCCTGAGCAGCTGCTCGAGGTCGGCATCGCCCCAATTGTAAGATGACAGGACCTCGTGCGTGCGGGCCATCGCCTGCAATCGCTCGTGAAATGATGTCGAGAACTCGCCTATCGAGATCGACGAACGGGTCATGCGCGAAGCCAGCGCGGTAACCGTGGCGAGGATGTTCTTCACGCGGTGCTGTAACTCGTGCAGCAGCCTCTCCTGGCTCCGCTCCGCCTCCTTGTGGGTCGATATGTCGACCAGGGCCGCGATCGCACCGCGGACCTTGCCGGATTCATCGAACAGCGGATTTGCCGAAATCATCACGTCGACGCTTGAACCGTCCGCCCGCGTGATGCGCGCCTCATATCCGGGAATGGCTTTGCCCGTCCGCATCGCTTTTTGCAGGGGCTGATCCCCCGCGTCCACTGCAACGCCGTTAACCGTCAGCGGCAGCACAACCGCCATTGATGCCAGCTTGCCGTCCGCGCCGCTCCGGGCAGCAAGTTCAACCGCCCGGCGATTAGCACGGATCGCCTCGAAGTTACCGTTCTCGGCGATGAGAATGCCCACCGGCACCAGGTCCAGCAGCGTTGCTAGGCTTTCGACGCGGTTGCGCAGATCTTGCGAGAGCGTGCCGATCTTTTCCTCGGCTTTCACGATCTGGGTGACATCGACGAAGGTGACGACCACGCCGGCGATGACATTCTCGACCGTACGGTACGGCAGAACGCGCATGATGTAGCGCCGGTCGTTGTCGACGCCCTCGATCTGCCGCTCGATCGCTCCAAGCCGCTGTAGCACCTGCTCCAAATCGCCCTGCAATCCGTCGGCCAGAAACCGCGGACGCACATGCGCGAGGGGCCGCCCGACATCGCTTTCGACCAGCCTGAACAGGTCGCGCGCCGTCGGCGTAAAGCTCTTGATGCAGAGATCGCGGTCGAGGAAGACGGTCGCGATCTGGGTGCTTTCGAGCAAGTTCGCCATGTCGTTATTGGCGCGGCTGAGTTCGTCGACACGGATGCTGAGCTCAGCATTGACTGTTTGCAATTCCTCGTTGATCGACTGCAATTCCTCTTTCGAGGTTTCCAGTTCCTCGTTGGACGACTGCAGCTCCTCATTGATGGATGACAGCTCCTCGTTGGACGATTTCAACTCCTCGTTGGAGGATTCGAGTTCCTCCGTCGTGATCTGCAGCCGTTCCCTGGTTTCCCTCAGCTCCTTTTCGAGCTGGCTGACATTGGCGCTTTCGACATCGTCGGCTGTGCGGTCTGGCTCGTCCACGGCTTCCGGTTTGATGCCGCCGATATCGCGGAACACGAGCATGTAGAGCGGATCTGCCGAGTCGTCAGATGGCAGCGGCTGAACGACGAGGCTGATCGTCTGGCGTCCGCCATTGGTGCCTACCGTAATGTTGCTCTGGACCGCCACCTGTCCGGAGCTGACTGCTTTGTGAAGCGCTGCCCGCAAGTCCATGCGCAGGCCCCGCCTGGCCATGGAGAAGACGTTGTGGTCGGGTGCGCCGGCGGCGAGCTCAAGATACTTGCCTGTGCCTCCGGAACTGTGCATCAGTTCGCCGGCGGCGTTGACTACCACATGGGCGGGCGAATAGCGCTGGAGGATCAGCCGTTCCGCGAACTCCTGCAAGGTTGAAGTCGTGGCGCGCTGACGTGCATGCGGGGCGGGCTGCCTGCCCGCCGCGGCGAGCGGGAATTCCGGCAGCCGCTGCACCGCCACCTCACCGCGCTTCTGGAAGATGCGGCTGGTCTTGTCCACGGTCGAGAACAGGCGCCCGTGACGCGTGACGTTCTCGGACGATCCGAGAAACAGATAGCCGTTGCTGCGCAGAGCGTAATGAAAGACCGGCACGATCTTCTCCTGCAGTTCAGGGCCCAGATAAATCAGCAGGTTGCGGCAGGCGATCAGGTCGAGCCTGGAAAACGGCGGGTCGCGTAGAAGATTGTGTGCTGAAAATAGGCAGATTTCCCGCAAATCGGCGCCGACACGATAAGTGCCGTCCTCGCGCGTGAAGAATTCCTTGAGGCGCTTCGGCGTGACATCGCTTGCGATCGCCGCGGGATAGCGCCCGGCGCGAGCTATTTCCAGCGCGCGCTCGTCAACGTCGGTCGCGAATATCTGCAGGCTGGCCGAAACGGCACCGCGCGCGTTCTCCTTCAGCAGCATCGCGATCGAATAAGCTTCTTCGCCGGTGGCGCAGCCCGGCACCCAGACCCGGATCGTCTCGTCCGGTTTGCGGTCCTCGAAAAGCTTCGGAATGACGAAACGTTCGAGCGCTTCGAAGGCCCGCGTGTCGCGGAAAAAACTGGTCACGCCGATGAGCAGATCCTGGAACAGCAGATCGATCTGCTGCGGATCGTCGCGCAAGTGCTCATAGAAAGTCGCCGGATCGTCGATCTGCAGCACCTGCATGCGGCGCTGGATGCGCCGCATGATAGTATTATCCTTGTAGCCGCTGAAATCGTGGCCGGTGCGTACTCGAAGCAGCGTCGAGATCCGCGAAAGCTGTTCCGCCAAGTCGCGCTTGCGGCGGTCGCGCTCGCTTTCGGTCCGGTTGGAGCGGCTGAAATAACCCACCAGCTTTCCCGCCATTTGCCCTGCGGGAAGCACCATGTCGACCAGCCCGCCCTGGACGGCGCTTCGCATCATGCCGTCATGTTCGGCGCTTTCCTGCGCCAGCGTCAGTCCGCCGTGCTCCTTGATTGCCCGCAGTCCGATCGTGCCGTCGCTGCCGGTGCCCGAAAGGATTATGCCCGTCGCATACTCAGCCTGCTCCCGCGCCAGCGACGTGAAGAAATCGTCGATCGGCGTGCGCTTGACACGCGCGGCAGGCATCTTGGCGAGGTGAAAGTGGCGGTCCTCGACTGTTACCGAGACGCCCGGGGGGATCACGTAGATATTGTCCGGCTCGATCTCCACACCCTCTGCCGCTGTTTGCGTTTCGATCGTGGTGGAGCGTTGGATGATGCTGGCAAGCGCGCTTTCATGCTCGGCGTCGAGATGCTGGATCACCACATAGGCAAAACCGCTGTCGGCCGGCACTTCGGGAAAGAATTGCTGCAGCGCTCCGATGCCGCCCGCCGACGCGCCGATGCCTATGATGGGGAAGGACGCGGGCTCTTTGGCATCCCCACGTGGCCTAGCCTTCGCGTTTCTTGCCGTTGCCTTCCTGGTCGACTGTTCCATTGCCCGTTACCCGAACCCGCCTGCTTTCGAGGATGCGCTCGACGAGAGCGGCATCCGCATCGTATTCTTTTGCCCGCTGGCCAAGCTCTTTCGCGAGCTGCGAGCGATGCCGTGTTCTTTCCCGCTCGGCCATGCGCCGGGCAAATTCCGCCCGTTGCTGATGTGACCGCAGCAGGCTCCATAGAATTTCATCCGCCTCGATCGCCTGCGCTTCCAATACCGCCTCGGCAGTAAAAGCGTGTCCGGTATGACACCGGTAGCGCAGCATGTCACCGTCTTCGAGCTCCCACAGCGGCCCGTTGCATTCTGGGCATGTAAACACCGACAATTCGCCAAGTCGATCTGCTTCTTTCATGGTCGAATGCTCCTGCGCGGCGATGGCCGCCTCCAGTCTGACCATTGGCGGGGCAGGCAAGGTGCTGTCAGCCGGCTCGGCCGCCAGCTTAGCCAGCAGGCGAGCGAGCTCGGCCGCCGGCACGCAATGGTCGACCTCGACATATTGCAGCGCGCTTTCCACCATGGATGGCACCAGCGCGTCCTTCGGGTGCTGCACGGCCGCGATCCCGCCGACCGCCTTGACGGCTCTCAAGCCGGCGGTGCCGTCGGAAAGCGCACCCGAGAGCAGGACGCCGATGACGCTCGCGCCGTAGCTGAGCGCCGCCGAGCGGAACAGCGGATCTATGGCCGGCCGGGCGAGGTTTTCGCGCGGTCCGCGCCGCAGCATCATGTGGTCGCCATGCAGGAGAAGATGGAAGCCGGGCGGCGCCACATAGATGTTGCCGGTCCTGAAGGACGCGCCGTTCTCGGCGACCGAGGTTTTGAGCGTGGCGACGCGGTCGAGGATTGCGGGCAGATAGCTGATCTGGCCGACATGGAGCACGATGAACACGGCTGCCGGCAGCTCCGCGGGCAGATCGCTCACGATCTTCTTCAGCGGTTCGATTCCGCCCGCCGACGCGCCGATGACAATAATGAAGCGGTTGCGCGCCTGTTCTTGCGGCGAGCTTGTCCGGTTCGCGCGAGCAGGTGAAATGCGGTTTCGAATATCGACCATGAAATCCGTGGGCGCCCTTGCCCTCGATCATAAAGTCGACCAAGCGGGATAAGGTTCCATCAGGTGGCGCCGTCGTCGATCTGCAACTGCAAAATGTAGTTGGGTATCAGCGAGGCGCAATACGTTTGCAAAAGCAAACGCCTACTCGCGACAACCCTCTTGGCAGGAACTCCCGGACATCGCCGCCGTTGTTATGCAATGCAACCTAAGGAGACTTTGGACCATGGATTGGAACCGCGTCGAAGGAAATTGGAAGCAGGTCAAAGGCAAGGTGAAGGAACAATGGGGTAAGCTCACCGACGATGATCTCGACCGCATCGCCGGCAAGCGCGACCAGCTTGAAGGCAAGATCCAGGAACGTTACGGCATCGAGAAGGATCGTGTCCGCGCCGACGTCGATGACTGGGCTCGCCGCCAAGGCTGGTAGGCCAACGCTCAATGAAGAAGGGTTGTGTCGCTCGAATCAACCCTTCTCCAACTCGCGTCAGCGTATGACCACACGAACGTTGCGCTCTCGCCATGCTTCAAAGTCCGAATTTGGGGCCGCGAAGCTATTAGCTGACCAAATGAGTCTGCCACGGTGAACCATGGCCAAGAAGAAATTGAAATCAGCATTGTCCGCCATAGCGACAGCCTCTCGCTCGGAGGCTACCGAGGCGGTTTATTTTGCCCGCAAATGCGGTCTCACGCCTGAGGAAGCGCTAAGAATTATTCGGCAGGCAAGTGACCCCCCGGGGTACGAGATTCCAGCGAACGGGAGCGCTAACACTCAATCTCGTTAGGCTTGGCCTGCATGGATGGCGGCTGTGTTGCGGGCATTCTGGATAAGCACGTGCCGAGAGGGAACCTGCGCCTTTGCGATCGCAAGCCGACCCGGACGGAGCCGCCCGGCGCCCCGCCGCTGGAGACATATCGCGGAGATGGAACTTCAGTCACAGCTAATTGTTCCATCTTTGGAGGCGGATTAGCATGACCAGATCGTCGCTTCATCTGCTCAAGGGCATCGGATATTCGATCTCCGCGGCAAGCGTGATCCTGCTGGCGATCGTCAGCTGGGACAGCGCATCGAAAAGTCCGTTGCTGATTGCCTGCTTGCTCGGCGGCGCCGCCACTTCGATCATCGGCATGTTCTGCCGCTGGCTTTCCTACGAAATCGAAAAGCGATGGGAGAACGATAGGACCGACAATGAGGCGACGCCAGCCGCCAGGGCGGCTCGGGATGACTACCTGCCAGCTCCACTAAAAATAATTCGCCCGCCGGCAAGCCAGCGGACGAATTTGATTGAGTAATGTCAGCAAGCGAGCGGCGTTTGCAGTCAGTCCCGGACGAACAGCGCCTCGTCTTCATCGCGCTGCTTGCCGCCGAGCGCTGCGGCGACGCTGGCGATGAAAGCGCCCACAATCACGGATAAAGCGCCGACCAGCGCGAAAGCGGCGCTTGCCTTCCTGGCCGTATCGGCGGCCGCTTTTGCCTTGTTCTTGGCATCGTCCATGCCGGCGAGGACGGTGTCTACGCGCTTGGCGGCCTCGGCTGGCGCGGCGCTCAGTCCTCCCGCCGCCAGACCTGCGAGACCAGCAGCGTGATCAGGCAGATGAAAACGATCCAACCACGGATCTTGTTCTCAGGAGATCCGAACCGCACCGCGGTCGTGGGTCCAGATCGAAATTGCGAGCCCGGCCTGCTCTGCACCATCGGCGCGAGATCCTGCCGGCTGCCGCTCAGCACCGAATAGGCGCGGGTGATCTCGGCGCCGAATAGAAATATCTGGGCCGAGTAATAGACCCAGAGCAGCACGACCATCAGCGCGCCAGCGGCGCCATAGGACGTCGCGATGGCGCTGGTGCCGATGTACCAGCCGATCAGCGACTTGCCGATGGTGAACAGCAGCGCCGTGACCAACGAGCCAACGGCGACGTCGCGCCATTTCAGCGTTCGGTCCGGCAGGACCTTGTAGATCGCGGAAAAGAGCAGCGCGATCAGCACGAACGACACGATGGTGTTGATCGCGCTCACGATCAGCTCGCCGAAAGGCAGGTGCTGGTTGATGACCGCGCCCAGCGCCGAGATCGCCGTGCTTGCCGCGAGCGACACCAGAAGCATGAAACCAAGAGCCGCCACCAGGCCTAGGCTCGCAGCCCTCGCCCGCACCAGGCGCGAAAGCGAAACGCCATTGGGCCTGACCTTCCATATCTGGTTCAGCGACAGCTGCATCTCGCCGAAGACGCCGGAGGCGGTAACAAGGAGCGCCATCAGCCCGATGAGGGTGGCCAGCGTGCTGGATCCTCGATGCGAAGCGGTCTCGATCGTTGCCTTGAGGAGATCGGCGCTCTGCGGCCCCATCACGCCCGCGAACTCGGCTGAGAGCGCGAGCTGGGCAGCATCGTTGCCGACGACGATGCCGGCGATCGCCACCACGATGAGAACGATCGGCGCAAGGGAGGTCGCCGCGTAGAAAGCAATCGCAGCGCCGTGGCTCAGCGCGTTGTCATTGACGTAGCCGCTGACGCTTTCCTTCAGCAAAAGCCAGCCTTCCTGCGACCAGTCGGTCTTCGATTTCTTGTCTTCCGCCATGCGATGCCAACGCTCAATTAAAGCGGGCCGGGTGGGACAAGAGCTCGACTGCCTTTTCGTTGGCCAAGGTGTGAAGCCGGAAAAACCACCCTGTGCTCTTTACCACCAGGTCCGACTAACGCGGCCCGCAGAGGTCAATTGCGCGTGGATCGAATGGTTCCGACCTTCAATGCCTGGTCGAAATAGGCCTGGTCTTACGGCAGCGGCGGTTGCGTTCAATAGCCTCCGATGATCGGCAAGATCTCGCCGGTGATATAGCTGGAGCATTGCGGCGAAGCGAGAAAGACGTAGGCTGGAGCGATCTCTTCCGGCTGGGCCGGCCGCTTCATCGGCGTCTGGGCGCCGAAGCGCGAGACATCCTCCGCCTCCTTTTCCGATGGGTTGAGCGGCGTCCACACAGGTCCAGGCGCCACGGCATTGACGCGAATACCCTTGCTGACCAGACTGCCCGAGAGAGCCCGCGTGAAGGCATGGATGCCGCCTTTGGTCATCGAGTAGTCGATCAGATCCTTCGAGCCTTCGATGCCGGTCACCGAACCGGTGTTGATGATCGCCGAGCCCTGTTTCATGTGCGGCACGGCCTCCTGCGCCATATGGAAATAGCCGTAGAGATTGGTCTTTAGCGTGGTGTCGAAATGCTGCTCGGTGAGATCGGCGAAATCCGACGAATGCACTTGAAAGGCGGCGTTGTTGACGAGCACGTCCAGTTTGCCGAAGACCTTCAGCGTCTGCTCCACCGCCTTGCGGCAGAAGGTCCGCCTGGCGACATCGCCGCGTATGGTAATGCAGCTCCTGCCTTCGGCCTCGACTGCTTGCTTTGTCACCTTCGCGTCGCGATCCTCGCTGAGGTAGACAACGGCGATATCGGCCCCTTCACGGGCGAACAGCACGGCGACCGAGCGGCCGATGCCGGAGTCGCCGCCAGTGATCAGCGCCACCTTGCCAGTCAGCTTGTTCGATCCCTGCCAGAACGGCGCATCATAAAGCGGCGCCGGCTCGATCGCCCATTCCTCACCGGGTTTCGGATGATGCTGCTTCGGGAACGGCGGCACCGGATATTTGCGCGCGCCCGCCTGCATGGCTCGTTGCGATTTGGATTTGCCGTTCGGCTTGGCGCGATCGGCCGCGTCGACCTTGCGCTGCACACTCCGCTGCTTGCTAGCCGCCTGCTCGGAAGTGGATCTGGTCCGCGTGGCGGGTTTGGTCGGTACGGCGGATACTGCGGTCCTGGCGGATTTCGTCGGCATCGGTTTTCTCCTTCGCTTTCGGGGACAACGCATGCGGACAGAAAAGGTTGAGGTTGCACCGCGCCTCCAGCTTTCCGGTCATCTTCGGGCAGGCGCCAGCTCTCTGTGGATACATCGAAGTTAACTGCAGAGGTTGGATGCAACCACTCGGTGGCAGCTTCGTTTATGGCCACTACACGGTGGCAAGATGAAATCCTTTTGGACCTACAATCCCATTCTTGTTCCGGCAGCGGCGGCCCTGACGGCGGTGCCCTTCATCGGCCCCGCCTGAGGCGTGAACGAGTGGTTAGGATGGTGAAAGAGCCTTGAGCAGATTCCTGCCGCTCACGATTCACTTCGTCAACGGCGGCACGATGGTGGTTTCCTCGATCGCCGACGCCAAGAAGGCACTTGGCAGGGCGTGGAAGAATAAGGACGCGCCAGCCTATCTCAAGGCGGCTCGCCTTGTGGAAGACGCGGGTGAAGGGATTTGCCGTCCGGCAATCGCCTTTGCTGCTTTCAAGAAAGCGGCCGCTGAGCAGGGTCTGCTGGAGGATTCCGGGCCGAGCATAGCGCTGAGCATACTCGACCAGCTTTCGTCCGGCGACCGTAAAGGTCCGCTGACGTGACTACCTCCTCCTACGTCGGCTCGTCGGAATTTTCTGAACATCAGTTCACAAGTTATTTCGTCGGGAACATCGGTCGATCATGCCTGTTTTGTTGCTCAAGGAAGTCGAACACCTTCCTTGAGTTCAGTAGCTAAGAACAACGATCTGGCGCCTTTCCTTGGAAAGGCAACCCACTAAAGGAGACATTCATGGCGAAGAAAAGTTCGTCCGGCGCCGCGAACGGCCTCGAAAGCCTGTTCGTGGACGGCCTGAAAGACATCTATTATGCGGAAAAGAAAATCCTGAAGACGCTGCCGAAGATGGCTAAGGCGGCTCAGGCGGAAGAGGTGAGCGCGGCCTTCGAAAAGCATCGCACCGAAACGGAAGGCCAGGTCGACCGGCTCGAACAGGTTTTCGAAATGCTGGGCAAGCCGGCACGAGGCAAGACGTGCCCCGCGATCGACGGCATCATCGAAGAGGGATCGGAGATCCTCGAGGAATACAAGGACGAGCCGGCGCTCGACGCCGGCCTTGTAGCTGCCGCCCAGTCGGTCGAGCATTATGAGATAGCGCGCTACGGCACGCTGATCGCCTGGGCGGAGGAACTGGGGCTGAAAGACGCCCTGCCCTTGCTGCGCGAGACCCTCAAGGAAGAATCCGCCACCGACGAGACACTTACCAGGCTCGGCGAAAGCGGTGCGAACAAGCGGGCCCTGCAGGCGGCCGCGTAAGGCGCGCTGACGAGATATGCGCTGCCGTTCGCATGCCAGCGCCGAGCCTGGGGATGCGGTCCCGGTCACCTGACCGGGCCGCATTCTTTTGACGGGATAATGGCGCGGCGAGACAGCAACCAATCAGCGTGTCGTCTTTTTCTTTCTAGCGATATTCCTCATTCCTGCTTTTTAGCAGAGCGGCCGCTTGCTTGGCGTTGCACCAGCCTTCCGCGAACCCTCGGCATTCCTTTGTTTGACGCGCATGAACTCATTCGATCGGGCCAAAAACGACTTTGTTGGCATCGAACATCACCGAAGCGGAGGTTCAAGAATTCAGAGATGGGGGTGCAAAAGCCAAAGCCGAAAGCGGACGCGCCGCTGCAAGGCGGTGCTACTTAGCACCTCGATTGTTGTTGTGTGCACTTTCCTGATTTTTGCTGCGAAGGATGTTGCGGTCGTCCGGGTCGACGAGGTCGGGCGGGTCGCTTCTGATATCCGACCCCTTCCGGCGCGCCTCGCGCTCGGCAGCCGATTGCTTCAGGTCCGCCTCGGCGTCGAATTCCTTGGGCGCGTTTTTCGTGTTCTCGCGCTCCTCGATGATGCGCATTTGCTGCTCACGGATTCTGCGTCCGGTCATCGCTTTCTCCTGTGCTTTTATTGCTAACGGCAATTGGGACTGTGTCGTTCCGGCTGCGTGCGAGGAGTTTTTATCGTTCTGGATTTGATAAGTGCTCAGGCGCCGGTTCGGTTCTGAACGACAACAGATCGCCTAGGACGAGAATGACTGTCCAGGCAGGCGGCGCTTAGCTTGCAGGACGACGGTATAGCGCGTGATCAGGCCTTCCTCGGGATCGTCTCCCTGGAAGTGGATGTCTGCGGCCTCCGGAGGCCTGCAATCTTTCCCGTACTGCTTGACGGCGGACACGCGGACGGTTCGGATTTCCGGATCCGCGTTCATCAGTTCTATTGCAGCGAGCTCGGCCGAGCTGCTGCCGCCGACCCGCCAACTGGCCTCGAGCACGCCCGACCGCCAAATGCCGGACGAGTCGATCCCTTGGCCGACATCGTATTTGCGTCGCGAGGCAAAAAATCCGGGGTAATTGGCCATGGCCGCGTCGTACGCTTGCGCCTGCTCGACGGCCAGCTCCAGCGTGAGCGGATGGTCCGAATTCTGAAGTGCCCGCCAACCACCACGCAGAACGTTCAGATGAGAGGCGCCATAGACGGCCTGACCTTTGTTGTCGAGAGTCGTCGTCTGGGTGCCATGGTAGCCGACTTCGATTTCATTGATTCTCGTTATGCCAACGCTCAGCGTGATGATGGCGTGAATATTCGTTTCGAGCACAAGCCCACACGCTTCCAGATCAGACGAGGAAAAACGCTCCATCAGCCTCTCGAAGTCACGAAACGTCGTCGCGACGACTTGGCCACTGCCCCGCGACAAAAGCGGGGGCTTGAGACGAACCGGACCACGCCTGAGCAGACGTTCTGCTGCTCGCAAAGCATCCGATCGCGAGAAAACAGTATAGCCAGGTAGCACAGCCATGCAGGTGGCTTCGCCGAACTGTGAGCGCCATCCATTCGGTCGGTCGGCTGAACCGTCGAGGAGTGGGTGCGTTATGGCCTTGGTCTTTACGAAATGCCACGGCACAACCCCGCCATAGAGGTGTTCTGGTCCACGAATTCCCAAGCGGGCTGCATCGGCCGCAAGCAGGCTATCGTCAGGGACAAAATAGTGGTTCCCCGCCTTGTTGGTGACGCCTGCGACATCCTCTCTGAAGGAAAATCCCTTGAGACGAGCGATGGCGCGAGCGACGGTCCCGATCACCGATAGCTCGTGGGCGCGGATCGGTTCACCCGCTGGTGCTCGGAAAGCAACGACCACGCCGGTTGCCTCGGTCAACATGTCGAAATGCACGCGGTTGTCGCGGTCTGACATTTTTGTTCGCCCGGAAAGTCGCAGCCCGGACGTCCCAGTCACGGCTCGTCAATGTCTCGCCTCGACGGGTTCTGCGAGGTGACGAGCTCTTCCTCGTCGTCCGGCAGTGGCTCGTCGCTGACCGGATGCGCATCCTGGTCATTTCCGTCGAGCGCTCGCTTCTTCTTGGGCCGACGAGGAAAATCGTCGCCCGTCGGCGCGGATCCCGGCAGCGTCCCGCTTTCTTTGATCGCGCTGCCCTCTTGCCGTTCGACTTCCGATTTCTCGGACGCATTTGTACGCTTCCTACGCATCGTCAGCTGCCTGTCTGCGCCTGCTGCGCAACGATGATGAAGGTCACTGCCAGTATGGTTTCGCTCTCACTGCCACCGTTGGCATTCTCCTTTGCAGCATAAACAACAGTTTCACAAAGCCGCTGTTCCATTCCACGAAAGCGGCCATGAGCGGCCCAGCGCGAGACCGGCGCGCTCAGCCTGGAGGCTTCCACCTCTCGCGCCGCGCAATCCCAGGAACAAGCAGCAGCCACGCGGGTTCGGTACATGTCCCAAACACATAGGAGAATTCCGGATGAGACAGGATATATCGGCTGGAGCGAAATTCCCGGATTATGTTCTTCCCGACCACACCAAGACAGCTCGGCGCCTATCGGATCTGCAGGGCGACCAGCTTATGGTCATTGTGCTGACGCGTGGCTCATTCTGCCCGAAGGATCGTCGGCATATGCTCGAGCTCGTGCGCTTCCATCCGCAGTTCGTCGTCGGCTACACCCAACTTGTCACCATCACAACGGACGACTGGCATACCACGAACAACTACCGCCAGCAGACCGCGGCCTCGTGGCCGTTCCTCTATGACGAGGAGCGGATCGTACAGAAGGATCTGGACATCAAGGAATATACTGACACGTCGCACGACGTGATGATCCCGCACACAATCGTGCTCGGCCGCGATCTGAAAGTGTTTAAGATCTACAACGGCTATTACTATTGGGGACGACCGGCGGTCTCGGAGTTGCACGCCGATCTGCGCGAGTTGGCGCGCCAGACCTATCGCGATTGGGACATTACCGAACCCGAACTGCGGCAGAAATGGAAAACCGGCGACAAATCAGACTTCTATCCCTATGGAGACAATTCAATCTCAATGGACGAGCTGATGCTACAAATGGCGGGGGCAGTCGATCAATTCGCTGGCCGATCTGACAAAGGGTGAAATCGTTCGCCCGCGATTTCAAGCAACTCGTTTCTTAGCCCAGCACAGCCACGGCAATGGCCCCGCGCGAGCATTCGGAGTCAGAAGCAAACCCGCCAGACAACCCGGGAAGCGGTTCACCGCCGGTGTGCAGGGCGCGTGTCGCCTTTTCTCTCCGGATCATGGCTATGATGACGGTCGCGCTCGCCGCCACCACCGGAGACCCCGCTATGGCTGCGCTGATCGGAACTCGCCGTCGGTTTTCTGATCTTCAATGGAGCTTTGGCGTTCTCGTGAGCTGCGCCCGGGCCGCCTTGTCTTACGCTCGCGGGCGTCTTGCTGGATGTCGACATGTTCAACGGTCCTGCTGACTACGCTGTGGAGTGACGTTCACCCTGGTATTGCCCTGGTGCCCGCGTTTCTCCGGATCTTGAACTGGAGATCCGCCCTTGCTCTTCTGATCAAGCGGCGCCTGTTTCGGGTCGCCGGGACCCTTTGGGCTTTGGTTCCCGGGAGGTGTGGGTGGTGCTTTGCCGGTCATCGAAACCTCCTTCCTGACTCGAAGCCTGAACGGCGAGGCCGAGGCGATGGTTCCGGAGGCATCCGCGCAAAACGGCTGGCGAAATGTCACGTTGCCGACCGTAGCGGCCGTGAGCTGGATGTGAACGCCTTGCGACTGTAGTCCATGGGCGAAAGCGTTGGTCCCAATCCCGAAGCATAAGCCGGTGAAGCTCATTTGGTTAGGAACCGGCGAGCATCAGTCCCTTTGTCGTCGGTTCACAAACACCGCCGTTGCCTGCGACACGGCGGGTGTTTGTTTGCGGGAGTTGCACATGCAGTTCGGCGAAATCATTGCGAACCTATTCGTAGCGCTTCTCCTGACATGCGTGCTCGCAATCCCCTTCTCGCTGGCCGGCAGACCGCTTTGGCGGAGCGAGAAGCGAAGATGATCGTCCTCTTGCCGCCGGACGTTTGTGACCACTGCATCCGTCAGGGCACCATCTCACCCGCGCTTGCCCGACACGTTCGATACCCGACTTTTGCAGCCTAGACCCGAGCGGGATCAATGGTTGGTTGGCTTGAGCCGTGTCTGACGAGCATTTCAGTGCGAAGTTTTTCGTCGTTGGCTTCCGGCCTTAAAGCCGGAAAGCTCTTGCTCCGAGCAGAGCAGCCTCGGGCGTGCCGGTTCGGAAATATCGATCTTGTCCCAGGGAATCCGATAGAGACCCTCGCGGCGCCGCAGCGCGAAGACGTCGAGCAATGCAGTGCCGATGGTCGAAGCGGACAGGCGCTCGAAAGCGGCGAAGATACCGACATGGAATTCAGTCACGACGAGGTCGTCGCCATCCTGCTCTGCGATGATCTCCTCGATATAGCCGATGCTCCTGCCGTTTTCGGACCACACGCGCCTGCCTGCCAGATGGTCGAGATTGACAGTCGCCATCGTCAGGCTCCCGGAATCCGGCCGACGACGTGTTGGCGCAGCCAGTCCTGCCAGGCAAAGACTTTGGTCCGGCGCACGTCGATATCGAATTCGATGTCGACCCCGATGTCGCGCACCTTGTTCCACGCGATCCGATGCGGCCGTGCCTGGCGCTTGCCGCTCAGCCTTGCCGCGAGCCGCGCGGCCCATCGCCCGGGCGCCGCGCCAAGCCGTCGCCCCAGCGCGACCGAGCCAAGTTCGATGGCAACGACCCTGGGCGGTTTTCCTTGTCTCAACTCGGCGACCAGCCCATCAACCTTGCCGATCTTGACCTGTTCGCGGTCGACGACCTGCTTGTCCAGGATATCGCGCAGCAGTTGCATCAGGTGCCTCCGAATATCTGCAGCGGAATGGTCACCACCGCCAGCACGAAGCCGAGTGCGATGATGAAGATCACGGCCGTGTTCGAAACGACGCCGTTGCGGTGCTCGCCGACATAGCGGTCGTCATTCAGCAGGATAAGGAACGGAACGACGGTCAGCGGCAGGCTGGCTGCGGTCAGCGCCATTGAGAAGATGGTGAGCTTCAGGGGATCGAGACCGAGCGCTATCGGAATGGCGGCGAGGAAGAGGCTCAGCGTGTAGACGAGGCTGAAGCCGGGATCGTCGCGCGGCTTGAGATCTTCGCCCCACGTCCAGCCGAATCCCTGCGCGACAAGATAGGCTTGCTGCAACGCCACTTCGAGCGTGGCGCCGAAGCAGGCGACGGCCAGCGAAACAACGAAAAGTACGAAACCCCAGAAGCCGAATATCGGGATCAGCATCAGCGGAAGCTGGTTATAGTCGTCCACCTCGGTAACACCATTAGCGCCAAGCACCACCGCCGCCACGATCAGTACGCCCACGGAAATCGTTCCACCGAAAGTCATGCCCAGGCCAGCAATCGCCCGATTGGCGCCGAGATAGCTCTTGTCCCACTGATCCTCGATCGCGCCTGAGGAATAGAACATAAAAAGGTAGGGCGAGATCGAGGCGCCGAGAATGCTGACGGCCATGAACCAGTATTTTGCCGTGTCATGCTGCGGCAGGCTGGGCACGGCACCGGCAGCCACCCCTTTCCAGTCGGGGTGAAGCATCACGGCTGCCACGACGAGGCAGAGGGTGACGAGGCCAAGGATCGACACGCCTTTCTCGATAAGGCCGAACGTGCCCTTCCACAACAGCAGCCACGCGAAAAACGCCACCGGCAACGCCCACCACTGGAAACCAATGCCCGTGGCAAGCTCGGCCGCAATGGCAACGCCGCCTATCTCGGCGGAGAGCACCAGGAAGTTGACCAACAAGGCTGCAAGCAGCGGCCAGATGAACGCATTGAAGCCGAACCGTTCGCGGATGCCATCGGAGATGGTATGACGGCTCACCGCGGCGAAGCGACCAGCCATCTCGACCAGAAAGATGATGCAGATGGTGCCGAGCGCGACCGCCCAGATGAGCTGGAAGCCGAACAGCGCGCCGGCCTGTGCCGCCGTCGCCATCGAACCGACCTCCAGGAAGCCGCCGACGCTGGTCACGACACCCAGCGAGATCTCGAGCAGCTTCTTCATCGTTGCGGCGCGAAATATTCGCTGTAGGCCTTGGCGAGATCGCCTTGCGCGGCACGAAGCTCCTGTTGCGCCTGGTCGGCCTGCGCGTGGTGTTCGGTCTTGACCGCGCTCGCGGCCCGGTTCGCCGCGTTCGACAACCGGCTGAAGGCAGTGCTTAACGCATCGCGCTTCGCTGGATCTGACGGAGAGGCCGACTGCACCTGCCGGGCGGCGTCGGCGAGAGTCTCGGCGAAGGATAGCAAGGCAGAAGAGGCGTAACAGGATGGCGCGGCACCCGAAAGCCAGGCATCAGTCACCATCGCGGCCGCCTGCGCCGTCGAGCTTGCAAGCTCCGTTTGCTGTTCGGCGGTGTCGGACGAAGAACAGGAGGTTAGCGCCAGTAAAAGCAGCGGTAGGCAGGCGCGGCTCAGCCGAATAACAGGGCCGACCATCTTCCCCTCATTGCAATCGCTTGAAATCATGAAGATAAAGCCCGCAACCACAGGAAAGTTCCTCCCATGTCCGGGATTTGCGGCGTCGAGGCTGGCCTGGGTTCCGTGCTGGCAGCAGGGCCTGCTTCCGACATCGTTTGGCTATTGTTCGGTGGCCGGGCGATCGATCATCTGCTCGCGCTGCGCGCCAGACTCCAGCCGAGGCGGACTTAGCATTGGCCCATGGCCTGCCTCCAAGAAATGCAGCTTCGTTCTGCGGAGGTGGATGAAGCGCCCGAGCGGGCGTCCAGCCAATGCCCGTCTCGCAAGCAGGTTGTTGTACAGGGCCAAGCCAACCGTTGCCGCCGCAAGCAACAGGACGGCTTTCCGTTTGGGCTTTGCGGTCACGATTGCAAGGATTCGAGGGCGGGGAGTCCACCAGCAGGGCTTAACGATCCTCGGGGGCGCAGCGTCACTGATGGGCCGGTTCAGGCCGATCCTTTCTGGGGCAGTTCGGTCTCTTCCTCGACCTGATTGCGTAGCGCCTGGCGTCCAGATTTCGCGTTCTCGGTGTCAGCCGGCTGCTTTTGTCGATCGAGCTCATGATCCACCGTCTTGCGAGATCCCTCCACGGGATCTTCTTGCGACAAACGTTCGTCCGTCGCGGTTTGCCGGACGGGCTGACTGCTGCTAGATTCCGATCTGGCAGGATTCGCTTTCTCATTAGACTTCGTCATCGATACGTTCTCTGTTTCGACGGATTATCTGTCCGCCAAACCTTTGGCATCGGCCTTTTGTTCCGGCATGCACGCAGATCCATTACTGCGGGCCCTCGGCATCCTCCGAAGTCTCATGCCCAGGCTCGGCTGCTTCCAGGGCATCGATGACTGGCGCCAGTGAATTCTCCTCGCCGAGATACGCCTCCTCGTTTCCGTCGCCGGTTCTATCGAGTGCGCGCTGGATGGCATCTTCAATGTTGCCTAGCTCCTGCTCCCGCACTTCGCGCCCGTAACCGGCCGCATCGGCATCCTGCTCGAACTGCTGCGCCAGCATCGGAACGCTGACCTCGGTGTCGGCCGGCAAGTTGCCGACATTCTCCTCCAGCCAGCTGCGCAGGAATTCTTTCGTCGCATTCATGGAGCACCTCCTCGCAGTGAGATAACCGGGCCATGGCGCCGAGGTTCCGATGTGACTACAGGAGTTGGAAGCGCGCTTCGGCATGCCGCCGTTCGACCGCTCCCAGCGCACACCCCGACTGACGTTGCAAATTCTGATCGAGCCGCCGTTGCCTTCCCGTTTGGTCCCGAGTGCCGGTTCGCGACGCCCGGCGCGCCGATACATCAAAGTTAAATGCAGCGACTGCCGCGGTAGTGTATGCAAGCTTCGGGGGGCTGCTCGGGAGGAGCGCCCATGGAGATACGAGACTTCGTTTCCAAGCTGTCGGCCGCGTTGCGCAAGCGGCAGGCTGCTGCCGTGCCATCGCTGCCCGGCAAGCCGATGCGGGTATCGCTGGCCGATGTTCCGCTCAAACCACCGCAGAGGCCGGAATATCGACCTCGGCCACCCATCCGGCCAGCTTCAAATATGTAATTCGCCATCCGTGATCAGTCGTTGTCGGAACCAACGCGATCAGCCGCGGTTAACGAAGCGAAGGGACCGCAACCCGAATGGGAGCGGAAGAATGGATTTGCTGGATATGAAACTGGCCAAGGCCAGGCAGAATGTCGGCCGGGCGAAGCTGGATCTCGAACGTGCTGAAGAATTGCTCGGAGACGACTGCGGCATCGGCATCAGCTTGGCGTTGTGCGGCCGGATACGGTCCGCTCAACGCCGGGTGAGCGAGGCCAAGCGACAGATGATGAAGATCGACCCGCCAGCCCGGAAGGCTTCGGCACGACTCGGCGCACCAAGTCGAGCACGCACTGGCAAAGCTGGCTGAGGCAAACATGGCCGACCGCGTGCAGCGATTGGCCGGCGTCGCGACTGTCGATCTTCTCCCCAAGACCCCGTTGCGACTTCCCCCGCGATCTGGCGGAACAACTTTGCTCTGATCCACCCGTGTCGGGATTCAATTTGCTTGGCGCCCCCTCAACCCTAGGGCAAACTTCCCTTGGGGCTGCAGGAGGTGAAATGAGAGCACGCGCAGCTACGCTCGGCGATCTCGAGGACGTCTTTCATGGCCTCTCCAAGCGGATGTCGGACGAGTACGTCGCCGCCGGCAAGGACAGCAAGATCGCCTACGACAATCTGATGATGAATTTGAAGGAAGGCCGTGCGCACGCGCTGATCGAGGGCGAGAAGGCGGTGGCGATCATCGCCTGGCATGAAAGCAGCGACGCCGCCGATACGCTGTTCGCCGCGCAGGATGATTTCTTCCGGGCCTCGACCGTCCGCTTCTGCAAGCGGCATATCAGGCATATCCAGGCGCTGGCCGGTAACCTTCCCATCCACTCGCGCAGTTGGCTCAAGGGGCCCGATGTCGCCAGATGGTTTCACATCATCGGCTACGTCGAGCGCGGCCAGGAGAACGGCGCCAATCTGTTCGAACTGCCGCCAGCCCGCGCCAGCTAAGGAACCCTGGCGGCAGGTGTTGCTCCTTGCCGCAAACGCCGCCTGCACCTCGCCAGGTCCGCGCAAATTCGTCGTCACCGTCTTCGGCTCCAAGCCCTTCGACTGGGTAGCCTTGCGGATTGCACACTCGGCCACCTATTGACTGTCTCAGCAAGCGGCTTGCGCAGGGCGACGATTGGCGGGATGTTGCTGAAGGGCAACCGGAGCCAACCGGCAGGCCGAGATCGATATGGCTGCTGGAAAATGTCGCGAGCTTGCTTCGCCTTTCTTGTCTTTGTTGCCTTGCTGACGCCGGTAGAGGCAAGCGAGCGTATGTCTCATCTGCTTGACCGCTCGAACCTGGCGATCGCCTATTTTCGCGAATCGGATCTTGTGACCGCATACACGACTGCAATGGCGCATTTCCGTCTGCAGCTCGCAGGACGTGCCGGCGAAACCAATCTTGCGGTCCCTCTCGAACCATCGCTTTTGCGGGCGGAATTCCGTGCGCGGACATGGCGCTCGGCGGATGGCAGCTTGTTGCAAGGCTTCGCCGGCAAGGGCGGCTTCCGGTTGACTATCGGCAACTGCCTGGCGCGTATCTGCGCCGCCAGCGAATGCAGCGATGCCGGTTGGCCGGTCTACGCCTGCAGCGACGGACGCAAGCGCAAGATGTCCGTCACGGATTTTGTGACGGCAAGATTCGATGGCATCCCCTATCGTCGATTGAGCGCGCCCCCCTCACAGGAATGATGGCGCTTCTTACCGAGGCAGGCGTTCGGCAGCGGCAATATTCCCTTGCCGCACCGCGAACGCCGCCTGCAAAGCTCGGTTGACTGTCACAGGCAGGATCGACATGTGGTTCTCGCCGGCGTGCAGTTCGAAGCTCGCGCGTATCCCGGGCAAAGCGTCGAGGCGCTCCGCCATCGCCCGGGCGAATTCGTCGGTGCGCGTCAGCTTTTTCTGCTCAAGGCGCTTTTGTTCGTCGTCGGCACCGATTTGGAATGGTGCCAATTTCCCGGTCTCATATTCGCCTGCCGACAGGATGACATTGGCCGTCAGGCCATCGGGAACAGCCGCTTCGAAAGTTTCCAGGAAACGGTCGATGGCGCGGTCCTCCCAATAGATGGCGGGGCTGGCCGCGATGAAGGTCCGGAACGAAAGCGGGCGCGTGAACAAGGCGTAGAGGGCGAACAGACCGCCGAAGGAGTGGCCATAGAGTGCCTGGCGCTTCCCGTCGATCCTGGTCCGGCCAGCGACCCACGGCTTCAATTCGTCTTCGATGAAGGCCAGGAAATTCCCTGCCCCGCCGGTCCTGACTTCGGATGTGCCCTCGTGGAAGGGCGGATAGGTTTTGCCGGGCGGCGGGCCGAGGTCCCATGAGCGGCGCAGCGGGTCGTAGGCGCTCTCGACGGGATAGCCGATGGCGACGATGACGCCCCAGCCGACATTGGTGCCCAGGGGATAGAAGGCCTGCGCGCGCATGGCGTCGGCCGCCGTGGCGATGACGGCGTTGCCGTCGGTCATGTAGAGCACCGGCCAGCCGGCCTCGGGCGCCGGGCCTGATGGCACATGGATGAAGACCCGCCAGGGATCGCCACCCCCGACCGGCACAATATCATGCATGGTGGTGTCGGCAATCAGGGCGGGCGACGCCTGCGGCGAGACGGTCATGGCTCTTCTCCAGGGGACAAAATCAGCGGCGGCGCAGCAGCCACATCAGCACCGGGCCGCCGATCAGCGTGGCGACGAGGCCAGCCGGGATCTGGCGCGGGAAGATGGCGGTGCGGCCGATCCAGTCGGCGGCAACCATGATCAGCGCGCCGGCGAGCACCGCGCCGACGGCTTGCGGCAGTGCGCGGGCGAGGCCGAGACGGCGGGCAAGATGGGGCGCCATCAGGCCGATGAAGGTCAGCGGCCCGACCACCAGGGTCGAGGCCGCGGTGAGTGCGGCGACCATCAAAAGCACGAGGAGCCGCGCCGCGCTCAGATTGACGCCGAGGCCTTGCACGGCAGCGGACCCAAGCGGCAGCATGTCCAGCCAGCGCATGAAGAGCGGAGCAAGCAAGAACAGGCAAAAGGCGATCGCCGAGGTCAAAAGCGCCGAGTTCGCATCGACGCCATAGGTCGAGCCGGTCAGCCAGTTGAGCAAAAGCATGGCGCGCGGATCTCCGGTGGCGGTGAGCACCAGGATCAGCGCGTCGAACAGGGCCGTCAGGGCAACGCCGGCAAGCAGCAGCCGCTCCGGCGCATAGGCGGCGCGGCGGCCGATCGCCAGCGTCACCAGCAGCGCGGCGAAGGCACCGATGGTGGCGGCCGCGGTCTGGACGGGGCGGCCCGCATCGGACAGCGAAAACAGCGCCACCATCATGCCGAGCGCGGCGCCGGCGCTGATGCCAAGCACTTCGGGGCTGGCCATCGGGTTGCCGGTCAGCCGCTGCATCATAAGCCCGGCCAGCGCCAGCATTGCGCCGGCGGCAAGCGCGGCGCACACCCTGGGCAACCGCCAGGACAGCAAGGGCTGCAGCTGGTCGCCGGACGCGAATGTCCAGCCATGCGGCCCCGGTGCATAGAGCAAGGCCAGCGCGAGCAGCAGAAGCAGGAGGCCGCCTATCGCCGCAAGCGCCAGGCCGGGCCGACGGGCACGCGGCAGGTGCTCCGAGCCCAGCGACAGCGTCTCGGTGGCAAGTTTCAGGCGCGGCAGCAGCCAGAGCAGCAGCGGCGCGCCGAGAAGTGCTGTCATTGCGCCGGTCGGCAGCAGATCGCCCTGCGGGCCGGTCGCGACCTGCACGCCCTGGTCGACGGTCCACAGCAAGGCGCCGCCGATCAGCGGCGCCATCAAGAGCTGCTGGCCGAGACGCCGGGCGCCGCCGATGCGCGCCAGGGTCGCGGCGGCGAGGCCGACGAAACCGATGACGCCGACAGCGGCGACGACAAAGGCGATGAGGGCGACGGCGGCCGCCAGGCCGGCGAAGCGCCAGACGCCGAGCGGAACGCCCAGGCTGCGCGCGCCTTCGTCGCCGAGGCCAAGCAAGGTCAGCGGCCGCGCCATCAGGCCGATCGCCAGCGCCGTGCCGCCCAGGCGCGGCAAGAGCCACAGCGTCGTCGACCAGTCCTGCTGGCCGAGCGAACCGGCGCCCCAGATGAACAGGCTGGCCAGCCATTCATGCCGCAGCACCACCAGCGCCGCGCCGATGGCGCCGGCATAGAGGCTGACGACAAGTCCGGCCAGCACGACCGCAAGCGGCGACAGCCCCTTGTGCCAGGACAACGCGAAGACCGCGGCCAGGGCCGTGAACGCGCCGGCCAGCGCCACCCATTCGCGGCCGAAGGCAAGCAGCGACGGCGCAAGAAGCGTCGTGAGCGCCAGCGCCAGATAGGCGCCGGCCGAGACGCCGACGGTTTCAGGCGAGGCGAGCGGGTTGCGGAGAACCTGCTGCAGCACCGTGCCGGCTAGGCCGAGTGCCGCGCCACAGAGCAGGCTGACGGCAAGCCGGGGCAGGAAGGCGTAGTGGACGAGCACCTGCCGCATGTCTCCGATATCGGGGCTTGCAAGCGCATTGAGCCAGAGTGCCGGCGGCAATTGCACGATCATGTTGGAAAGGCTTGCGGCAGCGGCGACGCCGACAAGCACGGCGCAGAGCAGGATCGCGCCCGCCGGATATTTCTTGAGGATAGGAAACGACGACGCACAAACTGGCGGGGCGAGGCTGGTGTCGTCGGACAAGATTGCCTCCTGCTCAGCCACCGGCGGGCTCCGTCGTCAGCGCTTGCGCCAGCAGCCGGGCAAAACGGCTCGCCGAAGGCAGCGTGCCGAACATCAGAACGGGGGCAAGACGCATGATCGAGCGGTTGCGCACGAAGGGCATGGCGTTCCAGACCTGGCTTTCGGTCAGCGTGCCGCCCGCCCCCTCCGGCAAGGGTTCGAGATAGGCAAGGCGCGCATCATCCGATGTCGCCAGCCCGTCGATGCCGACGGTTGCAAATCCCCAGTAATTGGTCTCGCCGGTCCAGGCGTTGCGGATGCCGATGCGGTCGAACACCGCCTGGAACAGGCTTTTCTCGCCGTAGACACGCACATTGCGCGGGTCGAGGAAGCTGACGACATAGATCGGCCTCGCCGACAGCGGCGCCAGCCGCTGCCTGACATCAGAAAAATGCGCCTCCGTTGCGGCGATCAGGGCTTCGCCTTCGCTTTCCCTGCCGACAAGCGCCGCCAACTGTCGGGTCGCCTCGATGGCGCGCTGGTAGGGCTGGCCATCCGGCGTATAGATGCCGATCGTCGTCACCGGCGCCACGCGTTCGAGCAGCGGTTTGATGCCGTCGAGATAGGGGATGGAGAGAATGACGTCGGGACGAAGCTGCTGGAGGAATTCGAGATTGGGCTCCAGGATCGTGCCGATATCGGCAACCTGCGGCGGCAGCGGCGGCTCGACCACCCATTTTTCCCAGACCTCGCGGTCGGCGACGGCGACCGGCGTGACGCCGAGCATCAGCAAAGTCTCCGCCAGCCCATCGTCCAGGCAGACGACGCGCAGCGGCTTCGCGTCAGCCGGCCGAACCATGGTTGCGACCAAAGGCAGCACGAACAGCGCCAGCGCGCCGCGCCGAGTCATTCGACCGCGCGGGCGATCGGCTGCCTTGCCCAGCCGGTTATCCTGATCTGTTTTCAACGTGACGTGCCTGTCTGCGGATCTTGGCCCGAACGACCAATGCCGGTTGACTATAAAACATGATTTTCATAGTCAAGATTGAAGATGTCCCAGGGGCCATCAATCTGGCGACTGCAGGCAGGCGCTGCGACTCGCGGCCGCAGTCGCAGTCGCAGTCGCAGTCGCAGTCGCAGTCGCAGTCGCAGTCGCAGTCGCAGTCGCAGTCGCAGTCGCGAAGACCGGGGGCTGAATTGCGGTAGCGGTCAAGCCAGGTATCTGAAAAGACGGTGACAAGCGCCGCTGGAACGTGTTGAAGATGACACTCAGCACGTAGGGGACATACGATCGGGTTGCGCTCGGCAAGTGTTGATGGTTTGTTGCCGGTCAGCGGAGAACGAGTGATGCGAGAATCCTTAGGTCAAGACGAGTATGGGTCGGCCAACCCTTTCGATCCGGACGACCTGCCAAATCTGAACGCGATCGGGCCGGGAATCGGCAACAACGATTTCGAGAAATACGCGGTCGCCGTGATCATCGTGTTCGGCGCCCTGATCATTGGCGGGCTGATGGCCGCATCGATGACCTTCGGCCACCGCAACGGCTTCCTTTTCGCGCTGGGCGGCGCCACATCGGCGTGGATCTCCGGAAACGCGCTTCTGCTCGACCGGCCGCGCATCTACGCGCTGTTCGTCGCCATCGCTGCCCTGATGCTGATCGCATCGACGATCACGCTGGTGACCTGACGGCCCTCGCCGGGCTTTGAACCGGCGCTGTCCGAGAATCCGCCTGGAATCAGTATCCGAGCGCCTCGCCTGAGGCCGCGCGGCTGTCGATGGCGCCATTGTAGCGCGCGCCGCCGCCCTTCCCGATTTCCGCCAGGCTCTTGCCGCCAACGAGAATGCCGGCCGCCTGGCCCCAGGTCTGGTCGCTCAGATCGAGGTGATAGCCCATGCCGGCCAGCAGCCTTTCGGTGTCCGGCGACAGTCCGAACGGTTCGATGTAAACCGTGTCGGGCAGCCACTGATGGTGGATGCGCGGCGCGTCGATCGCTTCCTGGATGTTCATGCCATGGTCGATGACGTTGACGATCGCTTCCAGCGTGATGGTGATGATGCGCGAGCCGCCAGGACTGCCGATGACCATGAACGGCTTGCCGTCCCTGGCGACGATGGTCGGGCTCATCGATGACAGCGGCGTCTTCTTCGGCTGGATGGCGTTGGCCTCGCCCTGGACCAGTCCATAAAGGTTGGGCACGCCGGGCTTCTGGGTGAAATCGTCCATCTCGTTGTTGAGCAGGATGCCGGTGCCGTCGGCGACGACGCCGGCGCCGAACGAGCCGTTCAGCGTGTAGGTGACCGCGACCGCATTGCCGTCATTGTCGATGATGGAATAATGCGTCGTCTCCTTCGACTCGCCAAAGCCCTTCGGCATCAGGTCCTGCGAGACGCCGGCGCGGAACGGGTCGATCTTGTCGCGGATGTCCTTGGCGTAGCCTTTGTCGAGCAGCTTCGAGACCGGATTGTCGACGAAATCGGGATCGCCAAGTGCCGAATTGCGGTCGACATAGGCATGGCGCATGGCCTCGACCATGACATGAACCGTCTCGGCCGAACCAGCGCCGAGATAGGACAGCGGATAGCCTTCCAGCACGTTGAGTATCTCGCAGATGATGACACCGCCCGAGCTTGGCGGCGGCGAGGATGTAATCTCGTAGCCGCGATAGCTGCAGGTCACCGGTTTGAGTTCGCGCACCGCATATTGCTCGAAATCTGGTTTGGCCAGGATGCCGCCCTTGGCGCCGCTTGCCTTGACGATGGCGTCGGCGATGGCGCCTTTGTAGAATGCATCAGGACCTTTGTCGAAAATCGCCGAGAGCGAGGCGGCAAGATCAGGCTGGACCAGCCGCTCGCCGATGCCATAGGGCTTGCCATCGGGCTTCAGGAAAATGGCGGCCGCGGCGGGATCCTTGGCCAGCCGCTCCGCATTGCCGGCAAGTGACGCGGCATCGCCCTGGTTGAGGACGAAGCCGTCCTTGGCATAGGCAATCGCCGGCGCCATCAGGTCTTGCCGGGACAGCGTCCCATATTTTTCACGCGCCATCTCGAAGCCGGCCACCGAGCCCGGCACGCCGACGGCGAGGTAGCCGTCGAGGCTCGCCCCCTTCACCGGTTTGCCGTCCTTGTCCAGATACATGGTCTTGGTCGCCGCCAGCGGCGCGCGTTCGCGGAAATCGAGGAAAGTCGATTTGCCGTCCTTGAAGCGGATGGTCATGAACCCCCCGCCACCGATATTGCCGGCGTTCGGATAGACGACGGCGAGCGCATAACCCACCGCGACCGCCGCATCGACGGCATTGCCGCCCTTCTTCAACACCTCGACGCCGACTTCGGATGCCAGATGCTGGGCCGTCACCACCATGCCGTGTTCGCCCTTGGCCGGTGCCGGCGAGGCGGCGAAAGCCGCCACCGACTGAAGGGTAAGCATCAACGATAGACTGACGGCGATCAGCGTTCTGCGGGTGAGCGGCATGGCGTGCCTCCGGGAGCGTGAGGGGTGCGCCTAGAAGAGCCTCTTGGGGTGGGTTAGTCCAGCCAATAATAACGGGTGGCGATCCTTCACACCCCCCTCTGTCCTGCCGGACATCTCCCCCGCAAGGGGGGAGATCGGTTGTTGTCCCTGCTTTCGCCAATCTCCGACGTTGCAGGAAGAGCGCCGCCGATGAAGCGGCCAATCTCCCCCCTTGCGGGGGAGATGCCCGGCAGGGCAGAGGGGGGTGCTCAAGTGCTGTCCTCGCCCCTGTCGGATCGACTGAAACGTCGAATTATGGGCTACACTATCCCGCCGCTCCCGCCGGCGACCGCCGGACGCTCTCCCGCGACCTTGGCGCGGTAGCCCGCGGCACGGTAGGCGGCGACGGGATCGATGGCACCGCCGGTCTTCAGCCGCGCCATGGCCAGGATCGGCTCGATGTCGGTGCGGTAGGCCGCTTTCAGCGTCTGCGTCGCCATCAGCGCGTCATTGGCCTCCTGGAAGCCTTCGAGCGCCTTGCGGTCGACCAGCAGCGCCTGCGCATAGGCGCGCTGCACCTCGACCGCCGACAGCATCAAGCTTTCGATCGGATCGGTGACGTTGTGGCTCTGGTCGAGCATATGGGCGGGATCGAAACCCTCGGCGCCGGAGAGTTCGGCATCGACCAATTCGTTGAAGACCAGGAACAGCCGGTAAGGGTCGATGGAGCCGGCATCGAGATCGTCGTCGCCATATTTGGAATCGTTGAAGTGGAAGCCGCCGAGTTTCCGGAACTGGATCAGCCGCGACACGATCATCTCGATGTTGACGTTGGGCGCGTGGTGGCCAAGGTCGACCAGGCAGAAGGCCTTGTCGCCCAACTCCCTGGCGATCATGTAATTGGTGCCCCAATCCTGCACGACGGTGGAATAGAAGGCCGGCTCGTACATTTTGTGTTCGCTGAACAGCTTCCAGTCCGTCGGCAGCCCGGCATAGATTTGCTTCATGGCGTCGAGATAGCGCTCGAACGCCTTGGCGAAATTCACCTGGCCCGGGAAGTTCGAGCCGTCGCCGATCCACACCGTCAGCGCCTTGGAGCCCAGCGTCCTGCCGATCTCGATGCATTCGAGATTGTGCTCGACCGCTTGCCGGCGGGTGCCGGCATCGGCATGCGACAGCGAACCGAATTTGTAGGACAGCTTCTGGTCCTTGGCGTCCGAGAAGGTGTTGGAGTTCATGGCGTCGAAGCCGAGACCGAAGCGCGAGGCCGCCTGCTTCAGCCGGTTCGGGTCGGCCTTGTCCCACGGAATGTGCAAGGAGACGGTCGGCGTCGCCTGCGTCAATTGCTGGATGACGGCGCAATCCTCGATCTTGTCGAAGATGTCGCGCGGCTCGCCGGCGCCGGGAAAACGAGCAAAGCGTGTGCCGCCAGTGCCGACGCCCCAGGAAGGGATGGCCACGGCGAATTTCTCGACCTTGTCGCGGATGGCGTCGATGGCGATGCCGCGACGGTCGAGGCGTTCGCCAAGCGAGGCGTAGTCACGCTCGAGGTTGGCTTTGCGCCCGGCGTTGTCCTTTTCGACGATTTCGGTGGAGATGATGGTTTCGGACAACTGCTATTCCTCCCAAAATGCGTTCCGTCAACGCTGCCCCTCATCCGGCCCTTCGGGCCACCTTCTCCCCGTGAACGGGGAGAAGGAAGAAGGCCTAGCGTGTAAAGCTCTGCGCGTTGCCGGCATCGACGTTGATGATGTTGCCGGTCGACTTGGCCGACATGTCGGATGCGAAGAAGTAGATCGCTTCGGCGATGTCTTCGGGAAACACCGAACGCTTCAGCATCGAGCGCGAGCGGTAGTGCTCTTCCAGATCGTCGGTCGACATCTTGTAGGCGGCGGCTCGCTGTTCCTTCCACTCGCCGGTCCAGATCTTCGAGCCGCGCAGCACCGCATCCGGGTTGACGACGTTGACCCTGATCTGGGCTTCCGCGCCTTCCAGCGCGAGACACCTGGCGAGATGGATCTCGGCCGCCTTGGCGGTGCAATAAGCGGCGGCGTTGGGCGAGGCGGCAAGGCCGTTCTTGGAGGCGACGAAGACGACGTTGCCGCCGATCTTCTGCACCCTGAACAGCCGGAATGCCTCCCGCGAGACCAGGAAATAGCCGGTCGACAGGATGTCCATGTTCTTGTTCCACAACGCCAGTGTCGTCTCCTCGATCGGCGCCGAGGAGGCGAGACCCGCGTTGGACACAAGAATGTCGATGCCGCCGAACTCGACCGCCGTCTCGGCGAAGCCCGCGACGACCTGGTCCTCCGAGGTGACGTTGATCACCACTGGCCGGACGAAATCCTTGCCGTAGGCGTTCGCCAGTTCCTCATTGGCGCTGGCGAGCGCGGCCTCGTCGATGTCGGCCAGCACCACGCAGGCGCCTTCGCGCAGCAGGCGGTTGGCCGTTGCCCGGCCAATGCCGCCGGCGCCGCCGGTGACCAGCGCGATCTGGCCGGCGAGCGACTTCGGTCTGGGCATGCGCTGCAGCTTCAGATCCTCGAGCAGCCAGTATTCGATGTCGAAGGCTTCCTGCGCGGGCAGGCCGACATAGGAGGAGACGGTCGAGGCGCCGCGCATGACATTGATGGCGTTGACGTAGAATTCGCCCGAAATGCGCGCGGTGGCCTTGTCGCCGGCGAAGGTGAACATGCCGACGCCGGGCATCAGGTAGACGACGGCGTTGGGATCGCGGATGGCGGGCGAGTCCGCATGCTTGCAGCTGTCGTAATAGGCCTGGTAGCCGACGCGATAAGCGGCAATGTCGTCGGCGAGGCGGGCGATGACGGCGTCGACATCGGGTTTGGCCGGATCGAACTCGATGACCAGCGGGCGGATCTTGGTGCGCAGGAAGTGGTCCGGGCACGAGGTGCCAAGTGCGGCCAGCGAGCGCAAATCCCTGGAGTTGACGAATTCGAGCACGGCGGGCTGGTCGTCGAAATGGCCGAGCTTATGGCTCTTTTCCGAGATCAGGCCGCGGATTTTCGGCATCAGTTTCGCCGCGATGGCGCGGCGTGCGGCGGCGTCGAGCGACTTCACCACCTCGCCGCCGAATATGGCGAGGCCCTCGGAGCGGCGCTCGAACCACTCGATCGCCTGGTTGATCACCGAGATCGTGGTCTCGTAGCATTCCTTGGGCGTGTCACCCCAGGTGAACAGGCCGTGGCTTTCCAGGATGACGCCCTTGGCCTCGGGGTTTTCAATGCAGAATTTCTCCAGCCACAGGCCGAGTTCGAAGCCCGGCCGCTTCCATGGCAACCAGCCGATGGCGTCGCCGAAAATTTCCTTGGTCAGCGCCTTGGAGTCCTTCGCGGCGGCGATGGCGATGATGGCATCGGGATGCATGTGGTCGACAAAAGGCTTCGGCACATAGGCGTGCAGCGGCGTGTCGATCGAGGCCGCGCGCGGATTGAGATTGAACGTGCAGTGCGGCAGGAAGCCGACCATCTCGTCCTCATGCTCGACGCCGCGATAAAGGCCTTTGAGCGCGCGCAATTTGTCCATGTAGAGCGTGGCGAAGCCATCGAGCTTGATCGAGGCGCTGTCGCCGCCGGAGCCCTTGACCCAGAGCACCTCGACGGTCTCGCCGCTGAGCTGATCCTTCTGCCAGATCTTGGAGGAGGTGTTGCCACCGCCATAGTTGGTGACGCGCTTGTCGGAGCCGAGCGTGTTCGAGCGATAGACCAGAAGCTCTGGGTCGCTCATCCCCTTGGCTTTCGCATCATCCCACAGATTGGCCAGGCGCGAGCCGGAGCGCTTGTCGAGCATAGGTATCCTCCCTGGGACGCAAAAGGGTGCAGTCCATTTTGCCGGGAATGTCTACGCAAGCCGGCCGATTGTCAATCATAAACGATCAATATCGATCATATTGCACTGCACAATGAAATTATATGATCGGAAATGATTGACACTGCTCGTTTTGAGTGCCTAGATGGCCAAGCAGGGAGGAACCATGCACGAAAAAGAGCGCCACAGGATCATTCTGTCCGCCGTCCAGGAAAAGCCTGTGGTGACGGTGCAGGAGATGGTCGACCTGACGGAGTCCTCCGAGGCGACGATCCGGCGTGATATCGCGGCACTGCATGTCCAGAAGCGGCTGCGCAGGGTGCGAGGCGGCGCCGAGGCAATCTCGCCGCCACAGTTCATCGGGCTCGCCGGCCGGCCCTTTTCCGTAAACGAAACGATCAATGCTTCTCAGAAGCGGGCGATTGCGCGTGAAGCGGTCGAACTGTGCGGGGATGGCGAGCCGATCATCATCAATGGCGGCACCACGACGTTCCAGATGGTGCATTTCCTGACCGGCCGGCGCATGCCGATCTTCACCAATTCGTTCCCGATCGCCGAGCATCTGCTCAAGCATTCCAAGAACACGGTGATGCTGTCCGGCGGTACGATCTACCGCGAGCAGAACATCATCCTGTCGCCCTTCGACAATGACGTGACGCGCAATTTCTACGCGCGCCGCATGTTCATGGGCGCTCAAGGGTTGGGGCCGCTCGGCCTGATGGAAGGCGATCCGCTGTTGATCCAGGCGGAGCAGAAGCTGATCGACCAGGCCGACGAGCTGGTGGTGCTGGTCGACTCCTCGAAATTCCGCAAGCGCTCCAGCCTGATCCTGTGCGGCCTGTCGCGCATCGCCACCGTCATCACGGATGACGGCATCGAGGATCGCGAAGCCAAGATGTTGGAGACCGCGGGCGTGACGCTGATCGTCGCCCGCAAATCGGCAAAGGAAGAATCTTCGCTGCAGGCCTGAGGCCAACTCACGCCCGCAGCGGCGATGGAATGCAACGCTCAAGGGAGGAAATTCGATGAGCTTTCTGAAGAAATTGATGGTTACGGCGGCGTTTTCCGCCGCCATGTTCGTGAATGCCGCCTACGCCGAAAACGTCAAGATCGCGCTGGTGGTGAAGTCGCTCGGCAACGGCTTCTTCGATGCCGCCAACAAGGGCGCCGAAGAGGCGGCCAAGGAACTCGGCGATGTCGACATCATCTACACCGGCCCGACCAAGGCGACCGCCGAAGCGCAGATCGAAGTGGTCAATTCGCTGATCGCGCAGAAGGTCAACGCCATCGCGATTTCCGCCAATGACGCCGACGCCCTGGTGCCGGTGTTGAAGAAGGCCATGGAACGCGGCATCACCGTCATCTCGTGGGATTCGGGCGTTGCCAAGGAAGGCCGCCAGCTTCACCTCAACCCGTCCGATACCGGCCTGATCGGTGAGACCATCATCAAGCTTGCCGCCGACTATCTGCCTGAGGGCGGCGAC
The DNA here is from genome assembly GCF_000176035.2 of Mesorhizobium opportunistum WSM2075. NCBI lineage: Bacteria > Pseudomonadati > Pseudomonadota > Alphaproteobacteria > Hyphomicrobiales > Phyllobacteriaceae > Mesorhizobium > Mesorhizobium opportunistum. The sequence goes on from NC_015675.1 coordinate 6,783,353, forward strand.
GTCGCCATCCTGTCGGCTTCCTCGACCGCGACCAACCAGAACGCCTGGATCGACGCGGCCAAGAAAATCCTGCCGGAGAAGTTCCCCAAGATCAAACTGGTCGCCACCGTCTATGGCGATGACGATTCGGCCAAGAGCACCGACGAAGCCAAGGGCCTGTTGAAGTCCTATCCGAACCTCAAGGCGATCATCGCGCCGACCACTGTCGGCGTCGTCGCCGCCGCCCAGGTCGTCACCGACGCGAACCTGATCGGCAAGGTCAACGTCACCGGCCTCGCGCTGCCGTCCGAGTTCAAGAAGTTCATCGACAACGGCGCCAGCCAGGCGGTGGCTCTCTGGAACCCGATCGACCTCGGCTACTCCGCCGTCTACCTCGCCCATGACCTGGCGGTGAAGAAGGAAGAGGCCAAGCCCGGTGCGACGCTGTCGATCGGCCGCGTCGGCAAGGTCACGCTCGACGACACCAATTCGGCTGCGATGGCTCCGCCCTTCCAGTTCGACAAGTCCAACATCGAGAAGTTCTCCAAGATCTATTGATCTCGGACGCTCGCACCACCCTCCCCCTTGTGGGGAGGGTCGGCGAGCCGGCTTCGCGAAGCGATGCAGGCGAGACGGGGTGGGGGTGGCGACATCTCCATGCACCAGGACCTTGATATGCTAGTAGACCCCCACCCCGCTCACATTGTTCGCGACCCTCCCCACAAGGGGGAGGGTAAGGCAGCCCCACGCCTGACGCTGTCTGGCATCTCCAAGAGCTTTCCCGGCGTGCGGGCGCTGCACAATGTCAGCCTGTCGCTCTATCCTGGCCAGGTAACAGCGCTCATCGGCGAGAATGGCGCCGGCAAGTCGACGCTGGTCAAGATCATGACCGGCATCTACCAGCCCGACGCGGGCACGATCAGCATCGATGGCCAGCCGGTCACCTTGCCAAGCGCGCATGCGGCCTTCGGCCATGGCGTCACCGCCATCCATCAGGAAACCGTGCTGTTCGACGATCTGAGCGTCGCCGAAAACATCTTTCTCGGCCACGCGCCGCGCACGCGTTTCGGCACCATCGACTGGCGCACGATGCGCAAGAATGCGCGCGAAGTGCTCGATGCCATGCATGCCGGCCATATCGACGCCGATGCAAGATTGAAGGATCTCGGCATCGCCAACAAGCATCTGGTCGCCGTGGCGCGGGCCATGTCGATCGACGCGCAGATCGTCATCATGGACGAGCCTACCGCCGCGCTTTCGATGAAGGAGATCGAGGAGCTGTTTTTGCTCATCGAGTTTCTCAAGGAACAAGGCAAGGCGATCCTGTTCATCAGCCACAAGTTCGACGAGATTTATCGGATCGCCGACCGCTACACGGTGTTCCGCGACGGCGAGATGGTCGGCGAAGGCCTGATCAGGGATGCTGCCCAGAGCCAGATCGTGCGCATGATGGTCGGCCGTTCGGTCGATCACATCTTTCCGCAGCGCAAGGCCGAAATCGGCGCGCCCGTGCTCACCGTCTCCGGGCTTTCGCATCCGACCGAATTCAATGACATCGGATTCGAACTACACAAGGGCGAGATCCTCGGCTTTTACGGCCTTGTCGGCGCCGGACGCAGCGAGGTGATGCAGGCGATTTCAGGCATCACCCGCATTTCGAGCGGCACCATCACGCTGGACGGCAAGGCGATCGCGCCGAAATCCGCGGCGGATTCGATCGAGGCAGGCATCGTCTATGTGCCCGAAGAACGCGGCAAGCAAGGCGTGGTGATCGGCCTGCCGATCTTCCAGAACGTCTCGCTGCCTTCGCTCAAGCGCACGTCGATATCCGGCCTGCTGCGGCTGGCGGAAGAGTTTTCGCTCGCCCGCTCCTACACCGAGCGGCTCGACCTCCGGGCCTCCTCGCTCAGCCAGGATGTCGGCACGCTGTCGGGCGGCAACCAGCAGAAGATCGTCATCGCCAAATGGCTGGCGACCGCGCCCAAGGTGATCATCCTCGATGAGCCGACCAAAGGCATCGACATCGGCTCCAAGGCCGCGGTGCACGGCTTCATGGCCGAGCTGGTGGCGCAAGGCCTGTCGGTGATCATGGTATCGTCGGAGCTTCCCGAAATCCTCGGCATGTCCGACCGCGTCGTCGTCATGCGCGAAGGGCTGGTCGCGGCGGTCTACGACAACAAGGAACTGGACGCCGAGACGCTGGTCCGGACGGCAGCGGGGATCGCGGCATGAAGGCTTTGTTGAAATACCGCGAAATCTGGCTGGCCGCGGCGATCATCGTTTTGATCGGGCTGATCTCGACGCGCTTCCCGGCCTTTGCCGATCCCGGCAATCTGCGCCAGGTGTTCAACGACACCTCGATCCTGATGATCCTGGCGCTCGGCCAGATGGTGGTCATCCTGACCCGGTCGATCGACCTGTCGATGGCGTCGAACCTCTGCTTCACCGGCATGGTGGTGGCGATGCTCAACGCCGCGCATCCGGCGATCCCGATCCCGCTGCTGATCGTCATCGCGCTGGCCGTCGGGCTGGTGCTTGGCGCCATCAACGGTCTGCTGGTGTGGCGGCTGAACATCCCCTCGATCGTGGTGACCCTGGGCACGCTGACCATCTATCGCGGCGCCACGTTCGTCCTGTCCGGCGGCGCCTGGGTCAATGCCGACAAGATGAGCCCCGAGTTCATTGGTTTCCAGCGAGCGGCCTTCCTCGGCATTCCCGTGCTGTCCTGGATCGCCATCGCGGTCATCGCGCTGTTCTTCGTTGTGATGACACGCACCGCGCTCGGCCGCTCGATCTATGCCATTGGCGTCAACCCGACGGCGTCGGTCTATGCCGGCATCGATGTCGGCCGCACGAAATTCATCGTCTTCTGCATCTCCGGCATGGTCGGCGGGCTATCCGGTTATCTCTGGATCTCGCGCTATGTGATCGCCTCGGTCGAGGTCGCCAACGGCTATGAGCTCAACATCATCGCCGCCTGCGTCATCGGCGGCATTTCGATCGCCGGCGGCATCGGCTCGGTCGGTGGGGCGGTGCTCGGCGCGTTGTTCCTCGGCATCATCTCCAACGCTCTGCCGGTCATCAACATCTCGCCCTTCTGGCAGATGGCGATCTCGGGCAGCGCCATCATCCTGGCTGTCGTGCTCAACGCGCGCGGCGAACGCCAGCAGGGCCGCATCATCCTGAGAAAGGCGGAGGCGGCATGACCGACATCCCTGCCCCGCGCCACATTCCCGACCGGCTCGACAAGCCGCTGCGTTCGGCGATCTTTTCATGGGAGGCGCTGCTGATCGTGGTGGCGGTCGCCATCTTCGCCATCAACAGCTTCGCCTCGCCCTACTTCCTCGACCCCTATTCGCTGTCGGACCTGACCTTCAACTTCACCGAGAAGGGCCTGATCGCCTTTGCCATGGCGCTGCTGATCATTTCAGGCGAGATCGACCTCTCGGTGGCCGCCATCATCGCGTTGGCCTCGACCATGATGGGCATGGCGGTGCAGGCCGGTGCCGGAACGCCGGTGCTAGTGCTGATCGGCATCGTCGTCGGGCTCGGCTGCGGCGCCTTCAACGGGCTGCTGGTGACAAGGCTCGGCCTGCCCTCGATCGTCGTCACCATCGGCACGATGAGCCTGTTTCGCGGCATCGCCTTCATCATCCTCGGCGACCAGGCCTACAAGGGCTATCCCGAGAGTTTTGCCTTCTTCGGCCAGGGCTATGTCTGGTGGGTGGTGTCGTTCGAACTGATGCTCTTCCTCATCGCCGCCGTCATCTACTGGTTCCTGCTGCATCGCACGAGCTTCGGCCGCCGCGTCTTTGCGATCGGCAACAACCCGGTCGCGGCGCAGTTTTCCGGCGTGCGCGTCGGCCGCATCAAATTCACCCTGTTCTGCCTGACCGGACTGATGGCGGGCATCGCCTCGGTGCTGATCACTTCGCGGCTCGGCTCGACAAGGCCATCGATTGCGCAGGGCTACGAGCTCGAAGTCATCACCATGGTGGTTCTGGGCGGCGTCAGCATCCTGGGCGGCGCCGGCAGCATCCTGGGCGTCGTGCTCGCCGCCTTCATCATGGGACTGGTGACCTTCGGGCTCGGCCTGCTCAACGTGCCCGGCATCGTCATGTCGATCTTCATCGGCCTGTTGCTGATCATCGTCATCGCGCTGCCGATCGTCTGGCGGCGGTTGCGCGGGGGACGCTGATGCCTGAGAAATACGCGTTCAAGATGAAGCTCAAGCCCGGCATGAAGGCCGAGTACCAGAAGCGCCACGACGAAATCTGGCCGTCGCTGGTCGCGCTTCTGAAGCAGGCCGGCGTCTGCGACTATTCGATTCACCTCGATGAGGAGACCAACATCTTGTTCGGCGTGCTGTGGCGGCGTGACGACCACGGCATGGACGACTTGCCCGGGCATCCGGTGATGCAGCGCTGGTGGGCTGATATGGCCGACCTCATGGAGACCAAGCCGGACAACGAACCGGTGGCGGTGCCGCTGGAAACCGTGTTCCATATGGCATGAGTGCGATGCGCCACATCGCCGTCATCGACATCGGCAAGACCAACGCCAAGGTGGCGCTGGTCGACCTCGCAACGCTGAGCGAGGTCGCGCTGCGCCGCATGGCGAATGCGCCGGTGCGCCAGGCGCCCTATCCGCATCACGATGTCGAAGCGCTGTGGGCGTTCATCCTCGACAGCCTTGCCGGCCTCAACCGCGAACAGCGCATCGACGCCATCTCGATCACCACCCATGGCGCGACCAGCGTTCTGGTCGATGCCGCGGGCGAACTGGTGCTGCCTGTGCTCGACTATGAGTTCGACGACCCCGACAGGCTGGCGGCGGACTATGACGCTGTTCGCCCCCCCTTCGCCGAGACCGGCACGCCGCGCCTGCCGCTCGGCCTCAATCTCGGCGCGCAATTGTTCTGGCAGCAGAAAGGCTTCCCGGCCGAATTCGCAAAAGCCGCCGCCGTGCTGATGTATCCGCAATACTGGGCCTTGCGGCTGACCGGCATCGCCGCCAACGAGGTGACCTCGCTCGGCTGCCACACCGATCTGTGGAACCCGTGGAAATCGGATTTTTCGTCGCTGGTCGACACCCTGGGTTGGCGCGCGCTGATGGCGCCGGTGCGGCCGGCCAGGGATCGCCTTGGTCCGGCCCTGCCCGCGCTTGCGGCGCGAACCGGCCTTGATCCGCAAACACCTGTTTTCTGCGGCCTGCACGATTCCAACGCCTCGCTGCTGCCGCATCTCCTTTCCGATACACCGCCCTTCTCGGTCGTTTCGACCGGCACCTGGGTGGTGTCGATGGCGGTCGGCGGCAAACAGGTCACGCTCGACCCGGCGCGCGACACGCTGGTCAATGTCAACGCGCTCGGCGATCCCGTTCCCTCGGCCCGTTTCATGGGCGGGCGCGAATTTTCGTTGCTGACGCAAGGCCAGCCGGAGAACTGGACCGAGGAAGATGTCGACGCCGTGCTGGCGCGTAGGACGTTGCTGCTGCCGTCGACCCAGCAGGGGTCGGGGCCGTTCCCACATCAGACCGCGATCTGGCTTGATGCCGACGACATGAACAGCGGCCAGCGCTTCGCCGCCATCTCGTTCTATCTGGCGCTGATGACGGCGACCTGCCTCGACCTGATCGGCGCCGACGGCCCGACCACCGTCGAGGGGCCCTTCGCCCGCAACCGGCTGTTTGTCGGCATGCTGGCGGCGGCGACCGCACGCACCGTAGTTGCCTCTGAGGCCGCCACCGGCACCAGCATCGGCGCCGCATTGCTGGCATCGGATCAGGCCTCGGCGCACGGCAAGGGCGGGCGAATCGAACCGCCGACCGACTCGGCCTGGGCCGGCTATGTCAGCGCCTGGCGCAGGGCGGTCGAAGCGCGGGGATGATCACAGGATCCGTTTGAGTCCGGGAGAATGGGTTCGGTGCCAGCACGACGATAGAGCAGTTCCAGGAAAAGTGTGAAACGGTTTTCCCAGGAAAAGCGCGCAGCGCTTTCCCTTGGGGAATTGCGCCAAAACAAAGAGTTAGATGTGAGCGGTCCGACGTTTCCGTGAAACGGTGGACCGCTTGAGAGCTCCTTCAGTTGACATAGACCAGCCCTTGCGGGTCGATCTCCGGCTTGCGGCCGGCGACAAGGTCGGCAAGGAATTTTCCCGAGCCGCAGGCCATGGTCCAGCCGACATGGCCGTGGCCGGTGTCGAGGTAGAGGTTTTTGTAGCGCGCCTGGCCGATGACCGGCACGGAGTTCGGCATCATTGGCCTGAGGCCTGCCCAGAGTTCGGCCTTCTTCTCGTCGAAGGCACCGGGGAACAGATCCTTGCCGGTCCTGAACATGGTGGCGAAGTCGCTGGGTTTGTGGGTGCGGTCGAAGCCGGTGAATTCGGCGGTCGAAGCCAATCGCAACCGATTGCCAAGGCGCGAATACGCCATCAGCTGATCCTCGTCGGCGCCGCCCATGGTCGGCCCCTTGCTCTCGTCTTCCAGGGGAATGGTCGCGGTATAGCCCTTTACCGGGTAGACCGGCAGGTCGATACCGTAACGGCGGCCGAGCAGGCCGCTCTCCGGCCCCATAGAGATGACCACGGCATCGCCGGCAATCGGTCCGGCCGAGGTCATCACCGCGCGCACCCGGTCGCCCTCGATGTCCAGCCCCTCGACCGCCGTGCCGTAGAGAAATTTCACGCCAAGCTTTTCGACGGCATGAGCGGCGAGCTTCTCGACGAACTGGCGGGAATCGCCGGTCTGGTCGATCGGCGAATAGACGCCGCCGGCGATCTTTTCCTTCACGCCGGCAAGACCCGGCTCAAGCTCCACCAGCCGGTCGCGGCCGACGATCTCGATCGGCAGGCCATGCTCGGCGAGATAGCGGTAATTGTCGGTGCCGGTGTCGAGACTGTGCTGCGAGCGGAAGAAATAGAGGATGCCCTTCTTGCGCTCGTCGTAGCCGATGCCCGTTTCGGCGGAGATGGCGTTGATGCAATCCCTGGAATAGAGCGCCAGGCGCAGCTTGACCTGGCTGTTGGCGCGCAGGCGCGCCACAGTGCATTGGCGCAGGAAACGCAGGCTCCAGGCGAGGAAATAGGGATCGAAGCGCAACCGCACCTTGATGCCGAGATCGTGGTTGTAGAGCGCGCGCAGGAACGTCTTCAGCGCCGCCGGCGAGGCCCAGGCGGTGGCGTCGCCCGGCGACACCAGGCCGGCATTCGACTGGCTGGTGCCGCGCGCCGGCGCCGCGTGGCGCTCGATCACGGTGACCTCGTGACCATCCCCGGCCAGGTAATAGGCCGCCGCCGTACCGACGACGCCGGCTCCGAGCACCGTTATCTTCATGCCATCCCCCAAGCTCGACACGGCGCAGCGCGTCCGCGCCCTCCGCGAGTGCCTTCCATAGCGCTTCGCCGGATGGCTTGCGAGCCCTCGGAGGCTGACTCAGCCGCGCGAGGAGTTCTTGCCGGTCAGGATGCGTTCCCAGGCGAGCGCGTCGGCAACGATCTGGTCGAGATCGTCGCGCTGCGGTATCCAGCCGAGTTCCGCCCGGGCGAGATCCGAATTGGCAACCACCGCCGCGGCGTCACCGGGCCGGCGGGCGCCCATCTTCACCTCGAAATCATGGCCGAAGGCACGGCGCACGCTGTCGATGACCTCGAGCACCGAATAACCATGGCTGTAGCCGCAATTGGCGACGAGGCTCTCGCCCCCGGCGCGCAGCCGCTGCAAGGCCAGGCGATGCGCCGCCGCCAGATCGCTGACATGGATATAGTCGCGCATGCAGGTGCCGTCCGGTGTCGGATAATCGGTGCCGAACACCTGCATGAAGGGCCGCTTGCCGAGCGCGGTCTCGCAGGCGACCTTGATCAGATGGGTGGCGCCTGGCGTCGACTGGCCGGTGCGGCCCTTGGGATCGGCGCCGGCGACGTTGAAGTAGCGCAGCGCGGTATAGCGGATGTCGTGCGCGAGGCCTGCGTCGCGCAGCATCCATTCGCTCATCAGCTTGGACAGGCCATAGGGCGATTCCGGCGCCAGGCGGGCATCCTCGCGCACCGGCTCCAGTCCGGCGCCGCCATAGACGGCGGCGGTCGAGGAAAAGATGAAATTGGGCACGCCCTCGCGCACCGCGGTTTCGATCAGCGTGCGCGTCTTCGAGGTGTTGTTCTCGTAATAGGCGAGCGGGTCGGAAACCGATTCCGGGACGACGATGGAGCCGGCGAAGTGGATGATGGCGTCGACATTGTTGTCCCTGATGATCGAACCGACCAATTCCTTGTCCGCGACATCGCCGACGACCAGCTTTGCCTCCGGCGCCACCGCCCATTCGAAGCCGGTGGACAAACGGTCGAGAACGACCACGCTGTCGCCGGCATCCAGCAGCTCCCAGACCATATGGCTGCCGATATAACCGGCGCCGCCTGTCACCAAAACCGTCATCCGCGTCCTCGCTTATCCAAGATTTATCGGAAACTGTCTCAACCATCGCCTTACTGGAAAGCCTGCCGCGTGGCCATTAGAACCGTTGGTTACCGGCGTTCACCGATGTGGCGTCATGCTGAAACAAAAGTGATCCAAAGGGGGTATCGTGGACGGGAATAGGCCACGATCCGCCGGCGTTAGGAACAGGTGCGGGGCGTGGCATTTTGACCAAAATGGCCCGGTGGACGACCAACAGGTCAATGATTATGATCCCGCCAAAAATTGGGAAGCCGACATGAACTATCAGCGGTTCTTCGAGGAAGCGATCGACCAGCTCCATGCCGAGCGTCGTTATCGCGTCTTCGCCGACCTCGAGCGCATCGCGGGCAAGTTTCCACGCGCCATATGGCGTTCCAACGGCCGCGCCGAGGAAATCACCGTCTGGTGCTCCAACGATTATCTCGGCATGGGCCAGCATCCCGACGTCATCGCCGCGTTCCAGAACGCGGCCGGCAAGATGGGTTCGGGCGCCGGCGGCACCCGCAACATTTCCGGCACCTCGAACCCGCTGGTCGAGCTCGAGCACGAGCTTGCCGACCTGCACGGTAAGGAAGCAGGCCTGGTCTTCACCTCCGGCTTCGTCTCCAACGAAGCGTCGATCTCGACCATCGCCCGGCTTTTGCCCAACTGCCTGATCATCTCGGACGAGTTGAACCACGCCTCGATGATCGAAGGCGTGCGGCGCTCGGGCGCCGAAAAGAAGATCTTCCGCCACAACGACGTCGCGCATCTGGAAAGCCTGCTGCACGCGGCCGGCCGCGAACGCGCCAAGCTGATCGTCTTCGAAAGCGTTTATTCGATGGATGGCGACATCGCGCCGATCAAGGAGATCGTCGAACTGGCCGAGCGCCACAATGCCATGACCTATATCGACGAGGTCCATGCGGTGGGCATGTACGGGCCGCGCGGCGGCGGCATCACCGAGCGCGAAGGCCTGGCCGACCGCATCGACATCATCGAAGGGACGCTGGCCAAGGCGTTCGGCACGCTGGGCGGCTACATCACCGGCACCAGTGCGGTGATCGACGCGGTGCGCTCCTACGCACCGGGCTTCATCTTCACCACGGCGCTGCCGCCGGCGATCGCCGCCGCGGCCACCACCTCGATCCGCCATCTCAAGCGCTCGCAGGCCGAGCGCGACGCCCAGCAGCAGCAGGCGAGCCGGACCAAGCAGGTCCTGTCGGCCGCCGGCCTGCCGGTGATGGAATCGCCGACCCATATCGTGCCGCTGCTGGTCGGTGACCCCGAGCTGTGCAAGATGGCGAGCGACCGCCTGCTAGGCGTGCACGGCATCTATATCCAGCCGATCAACTACCCGACCGTGCCGCGCGGCACCGAGCGGCTGCGCATCACGCCGACGCCTTTCCATTCCGATGAGTTGATCGCGGGACTGCAGGATGCGCTGGTCGAGACCTGGGATGCGCTGGGCATTCCCTATGGTTCCGCCGGCCGGCCTTCTGTCGCCAAGAGCGACCGGATCGTTCCGCTGCTGGTGCCCAAGTCAGGCGGCTGAAAGCCCGTTTGAAACTCAACTCCGGCGGGATCTGAGGCACCAGAGCGACTTCAGTTCGGGCTTCACCGCTTGGTCAGACAGTTCCCATCCACTTCGCCAGCCGGTGCGCGGCCTCCTCGATCTGGTCGAGGCGGCGGTGGAAGCACAGCCTGAGGGAGGCTTCGCCGCCGGGACCGAAGGCGGTTCCCGGAGCCAGGCCGACATTGGCCTTGTCGACGATATTGAAGGCAGCGGTGCGGGAATCGGTGATGCCGTCGACGGTGAAGAACAGGTAGAAGGCGCCTTGCGGCACGGTAAACCGGGCGCGGCCGGTGGCGCCGAGAATGCCGCAGACCAAGTCGCGCGCCTTCCTCGCCCGCTCCACCTGTTCGGCGATGAAACCATCTCCCTCGTCGAGAGCCGCGACCGCGCCGCGCTGCATGAACTGGGCGACGCCGGAATTCGAATACTGGATCAGGTTCTCGAACACCTGCTGCAGGCTCGGATGCGTCTTGATCCAGCCGACGCGCCAGCCGGTCATCGCCCAGTTCTTGGAAAAAGAGTTGACGAACAGGATGCGGTCTTCCGCCGTGGCGATGTCGAGGAAGGACGGCGCGCGGCCATGGCCATAGTGGAACAGCGAATAGATCTCGTCGGCGATGATCCACACGTTCTTGGCGCGGGCGAGATCGAGGATCGCCCGCAAGGTTTCGTGATCGGCGGTCCAGCCGGTCGGGTTCGACGGCGTGTTGATGAACAGCGCCTTGGTGCGCGGCGTGATCGCCGCGGCGATCTTCTCGACGTCGCAGGACCAGCCATTGCCGGAATGATCGAGCGTGACCGCCACCGGAACGGCGCCCGATAGGGCGGCGGCGGCGTCGAAATTCGGCCAGGCCGGCGACAGATAGATCACCTCGTCGCCGGCGCCGGCGAGAGCGGTAAGGGACATCTGGATGGCATGCATGCCGGATCCGGTGACGATGAATTGCTCCTCCGGGAAGGTCTTGGCGAAATGCCTGGCGTAGTAGCGGGCCAGCGCCTGCCTGAGGTCGGGAATGCCCCTCTGCCAGGTGTAGAACGTCTCGCCGCCGGCCAGCGCCTTCGACGCGGCATCGGTGATGAAGGCCGGTGTCGGCAGGTCGCCCTCGCCGGCCCAGAGCGGGATCAGCCCCTCACGCAGGCGGCCGTAATTGACGACGGCGACAATGCCGCTCTCAGGTGCGGCACGGGCTTCGGCGCGAAAGCTGTCGATCAGGCTCATGGACAAATCCGTTTTCGATTAGAGTTGCCGCTCTTTACCAGATGCTCGAACAGAAAACCCCGGCCGCGAACGGCCGGGGTTTTGGTCCAGCAACGGTTGGCTAAATTATCGCTTGGCTAGCAGATCGCGGATTTCGGTCAGCAACACAACATCGGCGGGTGGCGGCGCGGCGGGGGCCGCAGGCTTCTCGGCCTCGAGCCGCCTGCGCAGATTGTTCACCGCCTTGACCATGAGGAAGATGATGAAGGCGAGGATGAGGAAGTTCAGCACCACCGTGATGAAGCTGCCATAGGCAAAGACCGCACCCTGTTTCTTGGCGTCGGCCAGCGAGGTGGCATTCACGGCAGAGGACAATCCAAAGAAATAGTTGTTGAAGTCCAGGCCGCCGAAAATCGCACCGACGATCGGCATGATGATGTCGTTGACAAGGGAATCGACAATCTTGCCGAACGCAGCGCCGATGATGACGCCGACGGCCAAGTCCATCACGTTACCCTTGGAAATGAATTCCTGGAATTCTTTCAGCATTCGACCCTCCTTGTCATGACCGGCCGCGTTGCCGCTCCGTCCTTGCGGCATCGACCTGAAGGCAACATAACAAAAACCTGGAGTTGCAACATGGGCAAAAAGGGGAAAGCAACCGCTTTCTCCTTGGGTAGCGCCCGGGCTCGCTTCGTAGCCGCGATCATGCTGCCAAAGCCGCAATGGACTCCGGCGCCAAGCTGTGATTGCGTTCGCACAAGCCGGATAAAAAGGCGGCAAGGAAGGAAATTCCAGGCGTGCAGGGCTTGTTCATCGTCATCATCGCGATCGCCTATGTGACGCTGCTGTTCGCCATCGCCAGCCTGGGCGACCGCCGCTCGGCCGTCTCCGGACCCGGACGCGCGCGGCCCTTCATCTATGCGCTCAGCCTTGCCATTTACTGCACCTCCTGGACCTTCTTCGGCTCGGTCGGGCTCTCATCCGAGCGCGGCCTCGAATTCCTCGGCATCTATACCGGCCCGGTGCTGGTGTTCGTGTTCGGCTTCCCGCTGCTCAACCGCATCGTGCGGCTGGCCAAGACCGAGAAGATCACCTCGATCGCCGACTTCCTTGGCGCCCGCTACGGCAAGAGCTTCACCGTCGCCGCGATCGCCACGCTGATCGCGACAATTGGCGCGGTGCCCTACATCGCGCTGCAGCTGAAGGCGATCTCCGGCTCGGTCAGCCTGATGGTCGAGCACTATACGGGATCGCCGCCCTCCTTCGATCCGTTCGTCAGCGACATCTCGCTGGTCGTCGCCATGCTCTTGGCGCTGTTCGCGGTGCTGTTCGGCACCCGCCACGCCGACGCCACCGAGCACCAGGACGGGCTGGTGCTGGCGGTGGCGGTCGAGACCGTGGTCAAGCTTGCCGCCTTCCTGGCGATCGGCCTGATGGTCACCTTCCTGATTTTCGGCGGCCCGGGCGACATGTTCGCCAAGCTGGCGCAGAATGGGCAAGTGCGTCAGGCGATGGGCTACAACACTTCGCTCGCCACCTGGCTGGTGCTGACGGGCTTGAGCGGCTTTGCCATCATCCTGTTGCCGCGGCAGTTCTACGTCACGATCGTCGAGAACCGCGGCGAGGCCGAACTGCGCACCGCGACCTGGGTGTTCCCGCTCTACCTCGTGGCGATCAACCTGTTCGTGCTGCCGATCGCCTTTGCCGGCCTGTCGCTGGTCGGCACCGGCACCAGCAGCGATCTCTACGTCTTGTCGCTGCCCCTGTTCAGCGGCCATGACGTGCTCGCTATGACAGCCTTCATCGGCGGCCTCTCGGCGGCAACGGCCATGGTGATCGTCGAAAGCGTGGCGCTGTCGATCATGATCTCCAACGATCTCGTCATCCCGCTGTTCGTGCGGCGCCTGCTCAAGACCTCGACCTCGGAGAACGAGGACTGGTCGACGCTGATCCTCAATGTGCGGCGCGGGGCGATCTTCATCCTGTTGTTCATCGCTTTCCTCTACTACCGCGAGAGCACCAACAGTGCACGACTGTCATCGATCGGCCTGATGTCGTTCGCGGCCATCGCGCAGTTCGCGCCGGCGCTGGTCGGCGGCCTGATCTGGCGCGGCGCCAACGGCAGGGGTGCCGCGCTCGGCATGGTCGCGGGCATCCTCGTGTGGGGCTACACGCTGCTTTTGCCCTCGCTTGTCGCGCCCGATACCGACATGGTCGTGCACGGGCTGTTCGGCTTCGAGGCGCTGCGGCCACAGGCTCTGTTCGGCACGGTGGCCGAACCACTGAACCACGGCGTGTTGTGGAGCCTGTCGATCAACACGCTGTTCTTCGTGCTTGGCTCGCTGTCGCGCGCCTCGGTGCCGCTGGAGCGCATCCAGGCATCGATCTTCGTGCCGAGGGATGCCGGCCCGATGCCGAGCCTGCGCCGCTTCCGCACCGCCATCACCGTCAACGACCTCAAGGATACGATCGGGCGTTACCTCGGCGTCGAGCGCACCGAACGCTCCTTCCAATCATTCGAGAAGACCAACGGCACCACGCTGCTCGGCAAGGAGCAGGCGAGTATGGACGTCATCCGCTTCTCCGAGCAACTGCTGGCAAGTGCTGTCGGTTCCTCCTCGGCGCGGCTGATCCTGTCGCTACTGTTCCGGCGCCACGACCGCGAATCCAGCGATGCCTTCCGCCTGCTCGACGACGCCACCGAGGCGCTGCAGCACAACCGCGACCTGTTGCAGATCGCGCTCGACCAGATGGAGCAAGGCATCACCGTCTTCGACCGCGATTTCAGGCTGATCTGCTGGAACCGCCAGTACCGGGCGCTCTTCGACCTGCCCGACGACATGGGCCAGGTCGGCGTCTCGCTCGACCAGATCCTGCGCCATCTCGCCGAACGCGGCGACATTCCTGCCGACCAGCGGGTGACGATGCTCAATCGGCTGACCAGTTTCGTCAGCCCGTGGCAGATGGAATTGAAGACCAGCGGCCGCATCCTGGAACTGCGGTCCAACCCGATGCCGGATGGCGGTATCGTCGCCACCTATGCCGACATTTCCGGGCGCGTCGAACAGGATCTGGCGCTGAAACGCGCCAATGAATCGCTGGAGCAGCGCGTCAAGACCCGCACCATCGAACTGACCAGGGTCAACGAGGAGCTGGCGCAGGCGCAAATGCTGGCCGAGGAGGCCAATCTCGGCAAGACGCGCTTCCTCGCCGCCGCCGGCCACGACATCCTGCAGCCGCTGAACGCCGCCCGGCTCTATTGCTCCTCGCTGATCGAGAAGGCCGGCAAGGGTCCGGCCGGAAAGGCGGCGGTCAACATCGAATCCTCGCTGGAATCGGTCGAGACGATCCTGGGCGCCGTGCTCGACATCTCGCGCCTCGATGCCGGCGCGATGAAGCCGGATGACAGCGCCTTCACACTCGACGGACTGCTGAGCCAGATCGGCAACGACTTCCGGCCGCTTGCCGCCGAAAAGAAGCTCGGTCTAACGATCATGCCATCGTCGCTGACGGTTGTGACGGACCGCAATCTGTTGCGCCGCCTGATCCAGAATCTCGTCTCGAACGCCATCAAATACACCCGCCACGGCCGCATCCTGGTCGGCGTGCGGCGGCGCGGCGAACTGGCGGAGATCCAGGTGATTGACACCGGCATCGGCATTGCCGGTGACAAGCTGAACACGGTCTTTCGCGAATTCACGCGACTGGACGAGGGTGCGCGAGAGGCCGAGGGCCTCGGCCTCGGCCTCTCCATCGTCGACCGCATCGCCCGGGTGCTCAGGCTAGAAATCCGCATCTTCTCCAATCCGGGCAAAGGCACGCGCTTTTCCGTTGTCTTGCCGGTCGCTGCCATGCAGGAGCCGCGACGCGAGATCGAAAAGACCAGAGGCCCTGTCCGGGCGGCGGCTTCGCTGGCGGGATTGCATGTGCTTTGCATCGACAATGATGCCCGCATCCTCGAAGGCATGCGGCTGCTGCTCGAAGGCTGGGGGTGCTATGTCGAGACGGTGTCCGGCTCACGCGATCTGGAGACCGCCGCGATCCGCCGCCCAGACATCGTGCTTGCCGATTACCATCTCGACGGTGAAACCGGCCTCGACATCATCGCCAGGCTGCGGGCGGCTCATGGCAGCGACCTGCCGGCCGTATTGGTCACGGCCGACCGCTCCAACGAGGTGCGGGCGGTCGCGAGCGAGCTCGAGATCCCGGTGATCAACAAGCCGCTGAAGCCCGCCGTGCTGCGTTCGATGATGGCCAGGGTCAGGCCGCTGGCCTCGGCGGCGGAATAGGTCAGCTCGTCGGCTGCAGCGGGTCGCCGCCGATCTTGGATAGCAGAATCACCGCCTGGGTGCGGCTGTCGACGCCGAGCTTCTGCAGGATGGCCGAGACATGCGCCTTGATGGTCGCCTCGGAGACGCCGAGTTCATAGGCGATCTGCTTGTTGAGCAGGCCTTCCGCCAGCATGCCGAGCACCCGGGTCTGCTGCGGCGTCAGCGCCTGCAGCCGCTTGATCAGGTCGGAGATTTCGGGATCGCGCTCGACGCCGAGATCGATGCCGACGGGTGCCGCGATGTCGCCGGCAAGCACCGACTGCACCGCATTGCGGATCTCCTCCATGCTGGCCGATTTGGAGATGAAGCCGGAAGCACCGAGATCGAGCGCGCGCCTGATCGTCGCCGGGTCATCATGCGCCGAGACCACGACCAGCGGCACCGACGGATGGACGCCGCGCAGCGAAACCAGGCCGGAGAGACCGCTGGCGCCCGGCATCGACAGGTCGAGCAGCACCAGATCGACGTCCTCATTGGCCACGACCAGCGCCTTGGCGCTTTCGAAGTCGCCGGCCTCGTGGATGGCGGCGACATTGCCGATGCCGGCGAGCGCCTCGCGCAGCGCGCCGCGAAACAGCGGATGATCGTCGGCGATGACGAAAGAATAGCCTGACGGCAAATGTCCCTCCCCGAATCCCCGATGATTTTTTAAGCTTTTTCCGGGGCAAGTTGGACGATTATGAGGGGCGGCGCGCTGTTTTCAAGCGGCAAAGCCAGCGCGCCGCGTTTTCCCTTGTCTATAGCGCTCAGGTCTTCTGCGAGTTGAGCTCGGCACCGTCACCCTTGTCCTTATCCATATCCTTGACGATGCCCATGAAGCCGCGCAGGAAGCGCTCCATGTAGCTCATCGTCTTGTTGAATTCCTCCTCGCTCGGCAGCTTCGATTCGAGCCGGGCGGAGAGCGAATTTTCCAGCTTGGTGACGCGCTCGTCCAGCGCCTTCATCGAGGTCTGCAAGCGGTCGACCTCGTCCTGGAACGCGGCGCGCTCGTCGGCCGCCATCTTGCAGACGAGCTGCCCGGAGCGTTCCTCGCAGATCGACATCGCGCCGGTCTGGGTGTCCATGCGGATATAGCCGGTGGCCGACTTTTCCAGCCGGTAGCGGTCGGTTTCTTCCGAATATGCCGAAGCCGCGACCAGCGAAACGAGCGCGGCGGGGATCAAGATGTGCTGCAGACGCATGTTGTCCTCCATGGCCAAAGCCTGAAATATCGCATCTTTGCGCCGGAAATGGGGAAGACCCTTGGCGTGGCCTTTCCCGCACGGCTGGTTCCGACTCGTTTTGACGCAATTCCGGACGGAAAACCGTTTCACACTTGTCCTGGAATTGCTCTATAGCGCAACCATGTCTCAGTTTATCTACAAGATAACCCCGCAAGCGGCGTGGCGCGAGGCCGAAACCAATGGCCGCTTCACTGGTGCCGCGATCGATGTCGCCGACGGCTTCATCCACTTCTCCACGGCGTCGCAGGTCAGGGAAACAGCGGCAAAACATTTTTCCGGCCAGACGGATCTTCTTCTGGTCGCCATCGACGACGCCAGCCTGGGCGATGCCCTGAAATACGAAGTCTCGCGCGGCGGCGCGCTGTTCCCGCATCTTTACGGCGTGCTGGACCTGAAAGCGGTCAAGTGGGTCGAGCCATTGCCGCTCGGCGCCGACGGCACCCACCAATTCCCGCCGCTGGAGGGGCAATGAGCGTGCTCGACCGGCTCGGCCAGAAGCTGCTGTTCACCTTCGATCCGGAAACAGCGCATGGCCTGTCGATCGCGGCGCTGCGCTGCGGCCTGCCAGTTGGCGCGCGGATCGTACGCGACGTCAGCTTGAAGGTCAGCCTCTGCGGTCTCGATTTCCCGAACCCGCTCGGCATGGCGGCCGGCTATGACAAGAACGCCGAGGTGCCCGATGCGCTGCTTGGCCTCGGTTTCGGCTTTGCCGAGGTCGGCACGGTCACGCCGCTGCCGCAGGCCGGCAACCCGAAGCCGCGCATCTTCCGGCTGACGGGTGACGAAGCGGTGGTCAACCGTCTGGGCTTCAACAATGAAGGTCATGCGGCTGCCGAAAAACGCCTCGCCGCCCGCAAGGGACGTGGCGGCATCGTCGGGGTCAACATCGGCGCCAACAAGGACACCGCCGACCGCATCGGCGATTATGAGCGCGGCGTCGCCCGCTTTGCGCCCTATGCCAGCTATCTCACCGTCAACATCTCCTCGCCCAACACGCCGGGTCTGCGCAACATGCAGGCGCGCGAACAGCTCGGCGAACTTTTGTCGCGGGTCATGGCCGCACGCGCCGCGGCGTCCGCACAGCCGCCGGTCTTCCTGAAGATCGCGCCGGACCTGGTCGAGGCCGAACTGGAGGACATCGCCGCGGAGGTGACCGAGAAGCGGATCGACGGCGTCATCGTCTCCAACACAACCATTTCGCGACCGGCCTTGCGCAGCGGCGACGTTGCGCGCGAGACGGGTGGGCTGTCGGGCAAGCCGCTGTTCGAACGCTCGACCATCGTGCTGGCGAAAATGCGCCGGCTGCTCGGCCCCGAGAGGACCATCATAGGCGTTGGCGGCGTCGATACTACGGACGCCGCACTGGAGAAAATCCGCGCGGGTGCCGATCTCGTCCAGCTCTACACCAGCATGATCTATGCCGGTCCTGCGCTGCCGGCCCGCATTATTGCAGGGATGGCAAGCTTCATGGAAAAAGGGCGGCTCAAGTCGATCCGTGAATTGCGCGACAGCAATCTCGATCGGTGGGCGTCGAAGCCACTCAGCTGAACGCCGTGCGCATTCGCAGTTGCAGAATCGTCAGCAGGCTGAAGCCGCGCGCGAGCAGGAAGACGTGCAGCGCCGCCCATAGGCCGTGATTGCCGAAGGCCGGCGCCAGGGTCAGCAGCGCGGCAGCGAAAACCAGGAACGACAACAGCATCATGTTGCGCATGTCGCGCGACCAGGTTGCGCCGATGAAGACGCCGTCCATCTGGAACGCCAGCACGCCGCTCAGCGCGGTGAATGCCGCCCACGGCAGGTAGATGTCGGCCACGGAGCGGACCTCCTGCGATGTCGTGACGACGGCGACCAGATCGGCGCCGGCCAACAGAAGCACCAGCGTCGCGGCCCCGGCCAGCCCAAAACCCCAGAACAGCGTCAGCCGCACCGCCTGACGGAAGGGCTGCTCCGCGCGTGCACCGACGGCGCGGCCGGCGAGCTGTTCGGCGGCGGTGGCGAAACCGTCGAGGAAATAGCCGGCGACGAGGAAGAAATTCATCAACACCGCATTGGCGGCCAGCGTCACGGTGCCGAACTGCGCGCCCTGGCGCGTGAACAGCGCGAAGGCGGCAAGCAGCGAGAACGAGCGGATCATGATGTCGCGGTTGAGCGACATCATGCGCAGGAAGGCGGACATGTCGAGCAGGCGATGGCGCGGCAAGGGCGGCGCCGTCCGGAACCGCCTGATAACGATGGCCAGACCGAGCAGCATGGCCAGGAATTCGCCACTGACGGTCGCCCAGGCGACGCCGGCGACGCCCCAGCCAAGTTCCAGTCCGAGCAGGAAGCAGAGCGCGATGTTGATGCCGTTGAGCACCAGTTGCAGCACCAGCCCAAGCCCGCCCTCGCCGCGGCCCAGCACATAGCCAAGGATGGCGTAGTTGATCAGCGAGAAGGGCGCGGCGAGCAGCCTGATCCTGATATAGACGCCCATCGCCTCGCTGACGCGCGGTCCGGCATCCATGAACCACTGGCCGCCGACGGCGATCAACGGCGAAAGTGCCGCCATTACGATGCCGGCGACGACCGCGATCAGCACCGCGCGCCAGAACACCGCCTGTTCCTCAAGCGGGTCGCCACGCCCGAAAGCCTGGGCGACGAGGCCGGTGGTGCCGGAGCGCAGGAAATTGAGGCTGGTGAAGACGACGTCGAAGACCAGCGCGCCCGCCGCCAGGCCGCCGAGCAAGGCGGCATCGCCGAACTGGCCGATCACGGCCGTATCGACCAGGCCGAGCATCGGGGTCGTCAGATAGGCAAGCGTCATCGGCACCGCGATGGCGAGCACGGAACGGTTGGTGACGACGAAAGGTCTCGCGTCGGCTGTGGTCGCGCCCTTGTCCAAGGATTGCTGCCTTGCTGATTGCGGCTTGATCGAGCGTCCGATGTGCCCCATTTTCCTGCCACCGCGCAATCACCCTTGCCGCGACGGCCAACCGAAATCCCGGTCTGGCGCGAGCCCGCCGGACCCAGTCCATGCCCCTGCAGATCGTCCACCATCCCGACTACGACGCCGGTTTCGCCGTCAACCACCGCTTTCCGATGAGCAAGTATCCGCTGCTGATGGAGGCCTTGCGCGCACGCGGCCTGGCCGGCGCGCTCAACACGGCGGAGCCCGCGTCGGCATCATGGCTGAAGCTTGCCCATGCGGCCGATTATGTCGATCAAGTCATCGGCTGTTTTGTGCCGGAAAAAATCGAGCGTGAGATCGGCTTTCCGATCGGCCCGCGAGTTTCACGTCGCGCGCAGCTTGCAACGGGCGGCACTATACTGGCGGCTCGGCTCGCCTTGCGCCACGGCATCGCCTGCAACACCGCCGGCGGCAGCCATCATGCGCGGCGCGCGCAAGGTGCCGGCTTCTGCACCTTCAACGATGTCGCCGTTGCCGCGCTGATGCTGCTTGCGGAGGGCGCCGCGCACAACATCCTTGTCATCGATCTCGACGTGCATCAGGGCGACGGGACGGCGGACATTCTGGGCGATGAACCACGCGCGTTCACATTTTCCATGCATGGCGACCGCAACTACCCGGTTCGCAAGATCGCATCCGACCTCGATGTCGCGCTGCCCGACGGCACCGGCGATGCAGCCTATCTCGAAAGGCTCGCCGCGATCCTGCCGGAACTGTCGGCCATGCGGCATTGGGACATCGTTTTCTACAATGCCGGCGTCGACGTCCATGCGCAGGACCGGCTTGGCAGGCTGGCGCTTTCCGACAACGGCCTGCGCAGCCGCGACGAGATGGTGATCGGCCATTTTCGCGCAAACGGCATCCCCGTCTGCGGTGTCGTCGGCGGCGGTTATTCCACGGATGTGCCGGCACTTGCCGCGCGCCACGCCATCCTGTTCGAGGCCGCCTCGGGCTACGCCTGACGAACTTTTCGAGCATGGCCTACTTCCGGTAGTTGGCGATCCTGAGCAGGATGAAGGCCGGAACCACAATCGCGGCGCCGAGCAGGATATAGCCAAGGAAGCGGTCGATGGCGCGGAAGCCCAGGTTCCAGAGATCCATGAAGAACTTCTGGATGCCATAGAAGACATCCATCGGCGACCAGCCGAAGGCATTCATGACAAGGCCGACGAGGAACGAGACCACCAGCAGCTTCAGGATCACCCTGAACGGCGAGTCGCCGAGAAAACGCGTCAGTGCGGACAAGGCCGTCTCCCGATTGAGATGCCCAGACTCACAGGCACTGCCCAGAGATACGTGCTTGGCGGCCATCCATCAAGCTGGCGCGGTCTGCACGGCAGAACCTGCCGCGTTGAACCGTGACCGTTGGCGGCGCCGAACCCGGTGACCGGCCGACAACCCATCCATTGGCCTGTGACTTATCTGTTTTCTAACCAATTGCCGCTATTGCCGTTCCAAGAGCGGGAGCCAGGCTTTGGCGGGAACAGGAAAAATCGGCGCGCACCGCACAGTCATGCTGTCGGTCGTGGTGCCATGCTACAATGAGCGCGACGGCGTGGCGGAGCTTCATCGACGCGTCAGTGCCGCATGCCTCGAGCAAAGCCCTTCCTACGAGATCGTGCTTATCATCGACGGGGCGACCGACGGCACCCGCGAGGCCATTTTCGAACTGGCCGAAAAGGACGACCATGTGGTCGCCATCGACCTTGCCCGCAATTACGGCCATCAGATCGCGCTCAGCGCCGGGCTGGAATTCTGCCGCGGCGAGCGCATCCTCATTCTGGACGCCGACCTCCAGGATCCGCCCGAACTGCTCGGCGCCATGATGGCGAAGATGGATGAAGGCTTCGACGTCGTCTACGGCCAGAGGGTGAAGCGCGACGGCGAGAGCTGGTTCAAGCTGGCTTCCGCCTCGATGTTCTATCGCTTGCTGGGCCGGATGGTCGATGTCGAGATCGCGCAGGATTCGGGAGACTTCCGGCTGATGAGCCGCCGCGCGGTGGACCATTTGAACGCGATGCCCGAGCGCTACAGGTTCATTCGCGGCATGGTGAGCTGGATCGGGCTGAGGCAGGTCGCCTTCGCCTATGAAAGGCACCGGCGGTTTGCCGGCACCACCCACTATCCGTTGAAGAAGATGGTTCTTCTGGCGGTCGACGCGATGACCAGCTTTTCGATCGTGCCTTTGCGGTTCGCCTCGCTGCTGGGGATGATGTTCGGCGTACTCGGGCTGGTCGTGCTCGGCTATACGCTGTTCGAATGGTCCAGGGGCAACGTGGTGCCCGGCTGGACGAGCCTTGCCGCGATCATGCTGATCATGGGTAGTGTGCAGCTTCTGGTGCTCGGCATATTCGGCGAGTATCTCGGCCGCATGTATATGGAGACCAAGCGACGGCCGCTCTACTTCGTCAACGAAATCGTTTCGCGCGACCAGCCCGCCAAGGACAGCGACCTGCCCGTCCACCGCCTGCAGGAGATGGCGAAAAGGGCCGCGCGTGGTTGAGAAGGTCGACCGGATGCAACGGGAACGGCATGGACAGGATGCGGTCGGCTCTTCCGTCTGATTTCTCGCGGATGCTGCGCTTTGGCGCCGTCGGGCTGCTCAACACGGCGCTTGGATATACGCTCATCCTGGCCGGGCTGTGGCTGGGGCTGGGCGACATCGTCTCCAACGCGGCAGGCTACGCAGCAGGCCTCACCCTCGGCTTTTTCCTCAATCGCCGATGGACATTCACAGCCGCCGGCGGCTTTCGCCCCGGCACAGCCGTTCGATACGCGATCACCTTCATTGTCGCCTATAGCGCCAATCTGGGCATAGTGATCGCCGCAATGTCCGCCGGCATCATCGAAAACCCGTTCGTCCATCTGGCTGGAAACTGCCTCTACACCGTCATCTTCTATCTCGGCTCGTCCCGTTTCGTCTTCGTCGGCGGCGCGGATGATGCCGTGGCCGCAACGAATGCGAAATGGCCTGGAGTTGCGACATGACACAGGCCGCAGCGATCGCGACGGCGACGCCGTCGCTGGGAGCCGTGACATGACACAGGCCACTGCGATCGTGACGGCGACGCCGTCACTTGGGAACGCGCAACGCATCAGACTGATATTCTGCCTTCTCTGCGCCTGCGTCGTGGCCTATGTGCTCACCGCCTTCGCCGGCGCGATCCTGCAGGATCCCGACAATTGGTGGCAAGTGAAGGTCGGGCTGGACTTCCTGGCAAACCGGACGTTTCCAACCGTCGACCCCTATTCCTATACGTTCGCCGGTCAGCCCTGGATCGCCAAGGAATGGCTGGGGCAGGTGCTTCTGGCCCTTGCCTACGGTGCGGGCGGCTGGAATGGCGTCGTCACGCTGATCATCGCCACCGTCGGCCTGACGGTCTTCCTGATGGGATGGTTCCTCAGCGCCTGGCTGAAGCCGATCCTGGCGATAGCGCTGGCCTTCGCGGCCGCTTTCCTGGTCGCTCCGATCTATACGGCGCGCCCGCATGTCTTCACCCTGCCGATCATCGTCGTCTGGACGGCAATGCTGTTTCGCGCCGCGCATGAAGAGAAAGCCCCGCCCCTGTGGCTGCTCGTGCTTGTCGTCTTGTGGGCAAACCTGCACGCCACCTTCACCCTGAGCTTCGTCATCGCTGGATTCGCCGGACTGGAGCTGCTGTCACGGATCGGCCTGTCGAAGCCGGCGCTTCTGGCAAAATGGGTTGCGTTCGGACTGCTCTGCCCACTGGTCAGCCTGATGCATCCCTATGGGGTGAAGGCCATCCTGGCCACATTCACCGTCGCCTATGGCAACGAGGCGGTGCCGCTCATCCTGGAGTGGCGCCCATTCAATGCCCAGGAGCACCTCTTCCAGGAAGCGGTGATGCTGCTGGCGCTTTTCGGGCTTTTGGTGTCGAGGCTCCGGATCGGCTGGGCCAAGGCGTTGTTCATCGTCTTCGCCTTGCATGTCTATCTCAGCCATATGCGATTTGTGTATCTGCCCTTCCTGTTGATTCCCCTGGTGATCGCGGTCGAGGTCGCGCGGCAGTATCCATCGCTCTCAACCACGACCTGGTTGGCGGCAGGACGTGACGGGCTGGAAAAGCTCTTCGCCAGCCGATTCCATGTGCTCTGCGGGACCATGGCTGTATTGCTGGTCGGCGCGGTCTTGATCCTCGGCAGCGTCTATCAGGTCGCACCGAGTCCGAAGACATCGGCCAGCGGCGCCCTGGCATTCGCCGGGGATCACCACCTCACAGGCAACGTGCTGAACTCCTACAATTTCGGCGGCACGCTGATTTTCCATGACATCAAGACCTATATCGACGGCAGGACGGACCAGCTGTTCCTGGGCGGGTTCACGAAAACCGATGAAGCGACGGGCAAGAGCGACGGCAAACCACTGCTCGAGGCCCAGCTGAAAAAATACGCTGTTGGCTGGGCGCTGCTTACAGCCGACGATACCCGCATCCCGTTCTTCGCGGAATTGGGCTGGAAGCGGGCCTATGCGGACGACTATGCCGTGATCTACCTGCCCGGCGCCTGATTTTTACAGCGATTTTTCAACGCCGATCTTTCAACGCCTGCGCCAATCGGCTTCATCAATCGAACACCGGTTTGCCTTGACACCGATGTTGCAGTGCAGCAAAGTTGCGCGACAGAGGGTAGATCCGTGCGATCAGCAAACCGGTATTTTTCGCAATATCAGGACGTCGCCGCATGAGCACTGCAGCAAGCTGCGGCAAGCCAATATCGCCGACCCCATCATCCGGACCGGCCAAATGAACTACAGGCGCGACATCGACGGTCTGCGGGCGATCGCGGTGCTGCCTGTCGTGCTCTTCCATTTCGGCTTGTCCGCCATCCCCGGCGGCTTCACCGGCGTCGACATCTTCTTCGTCATATCGGGCTATCTGATCAGCGGCAGCCTGCTCGACGATCTCGAGCGCGGCCAGTTCTCGATCGGCCGCTTCTACTGGCGCCGTGCGCGCCGCATCCTGCCGGCGCTGACCTTCGTCATCGTGCTGGCGAGCATTGCTGCCTGGTTCATCCTTCTGCCGACGGATCTCCACGAATTCAGCCTCAGCGTGATCGCGGCCTCGACCTTCTGGTCGAACATCTATTTCTGGAAGACGACCAACTATTTCTCCATCGATGCCGCCCTGCGGCCGCTGCTGCACACATGGTCGCTTTCGGTCGAGGAGCAGTACTACATCTTCGCGCCGATCCTTGTGTATCTGATCTACCGCTACGCCTCGAAACGCTGGCTGACGATATTGCTGCCGATCGCCATCGGCAGCTTTGCCGTCGCGGTCATGGCAACCACGCTGGCGCCGACCGCCGGCTTCTATCTCTTGCCGACACGGGTCTGGGAACTGGCGCTGGGCGCCATGCTGATGCTGAAAAGGCCTCCGGCGCTTGCCAACCGGCTGGCGATGGAACTGATCGGCCTGGCCGGCTTTGTCCTTGTCGCGGCCGGTTTCCTGACGATTTCGGAAAGCGACCCGTTTCCGGGCTACAATGCCCTGATGCCCTGCGTGGGAACGGCGCTGCTCATCTATGCCGGCACGGACCGCGCGGGCGCGGAAGGGCCGGCACCCATCGCCACCCGCGTGCTTCGGTTCGCCCCGCTGGTCTGGGTCGGCCTCATTTCCTATTCGCTCTACCTGGTCCACTGGCCGATCAACTCGTTCGTCCACTATCTCTCCCTGAAGGCCATCGGCGTGCCGACGATCGTCGCGATGACGGTGGGCAGCTTCGCCCTGGCGACGTTCTCCTGGAAATATGTCGAGCAACCCTTTCGCCAGAAACGGGCGTTCACCGCCCCTTTGCCCATCTTCGCCTTTTCGGCGACGGCGATCGCGCTGCTGTGCGTCGTTGGCCTGACTGGTGCGCTGGGCGACGGTTTTCCGCAACGGTTCCCGGATTTTTCGACCGAACGGATTCGCGTCGGCGACTGGCGCAACGGCGTCTGTTTCAATGAAGGCGGGACCCGGATCGAGACCTGGAACCTCGCCGACTGCACCCGCACGGAGGGCTTTGCCACCAATGTGCTGCTGTGGGGCGATTCCTTTGCAGCCCATTATGTTTCGGGGCTTGAGGCCAACGCCCAGAAAGTCCAGGCCAACGTCATCCAATACACCTATGCCGGCTGTCCACCGGACCTCAGCTATTTTTCCTATGCCCGGCCGGCCTGCACCCGCTTCAACGAACGGGCCCTGTCGATCATCCGGGATGCCAATATCCAGGCGGTGATCCTGAGCGGCCGTTGGAGCGACTACCAGATCAGGGGCTTCGATGGCCTGCAGAAGACGATCGACCGGCTTCGCGAAATGGGCGTCAAGGTCTATGTCATCGGCCAGTCTCCGGAATTCGTCGCCGACGTCCAGAAAATCGCCTTCTTCGCGACGCGGGAGCATGCCACGAACACGTCCTGGCCGATGGCCATGGATCCGGACATCAACAAGCGAGTGCTGCCATTCGTCAAAGGCGCTGATTTCATCGACCCGCTGGCCTATCTGTGCGACGCGGCCGGCTGTTCCTATGCCGATGCAGGCACCAGGCAATTTCTCTACTTCGACTACGGCCATTTCTCGACCGCCGGAGCGGCGCTCGCCATCTCGAAATACTGGCCGAGCTTTGCCGCGAGCAACGAAGTCGCGAAGGCAAAAGGGCAATCCGCAGGCCATGGACCCGCGGAACCGCCGCAACTTGCGACGGGAGCCGGTTTGCGATTGCCCGGAGGCTAATCCTCATGGTAACGAGGCGCTGCGCGGGTATGATGTAATGGTAGCCTGTCAGCTTCCCAAGCTGAACGCGCGGGTTCGATTCCCGCTACCCGCTCCAGCATATGTCCCAAGGGTTTTGCGCCTGATTTGGATCCGAAAACCAGTGGGTGCGCGGCAAGTCTAAGCCTGGCCTATTCGCATCTGCTTCTTGAGAAGGAACCGGGTGAAGTTCTCGAAGTTGCGCGGCGCCACCTGTTCGGGGAGGTGGGCCAGCACGTCTCCGGATCGGGCGTCGTCCTGGAAACGCTCCACCCACTCTTCGGTATGCGTGTCCCGCTGCAACCGCAAATTCGTCTTGAACTCGCAGTCGGGCATCTCAACCGATAATTGCCGGGCAACCGATGCGACGTAGGGACGGGGATCATCCAGCAGATCTTCGTAGAAGAAATGGTCGTGTGGCAAATCAGCGAGGCGCAAGTAGGCCTCCCAGAAGGCATAGCTCTGCTCGATCAGGAAATAGGCCCGGCAGATACCGGCGAAGTCGTATTGCGGAACCAGATCCGCGCGATCCATCGTGCTTCTCCAACCGCCAGACGCCTTTGCCCGGCAGTAGGAAATCGCCTGACGAAGGCGGTCCCGCCGCTCCAGCAGGATCAAACCCATGGTATGGCGCCGGACACATTCGGCAAGGAAGTCGGCTCCATATTTCGCCTGCGACCAGTGAAGGTGGCGTGGAAACAGTTTTACGGCGAACCTGCCATTCGCGGTCCCGCCGCGATCGATGACGGCAGACAGGAGTTCATCGAAGGATTTCGGCTTGAAACCCAGATTGGCCGTGTCGAGCCATTCGGCCGAGTTGCCTAACAATCCGGTGCTGTTTGCGAGGCTGCCAAGCCATTCGGAGCCGCTACGGGCCTCGGTCAGTATCGCCACACCCTTCATGCGTGCCGGTTGCCCCCTGCCTGTAAGCGTATGGCCGGCATTGCGGGATACGGTTCTGCGCCTCGATGGCTCCTCGGCATGGTCACCTCCGTCTAACAACAGGTCAATTAGTAATCTCTAATATGATTCCGTCAATTCGATCTTCGGCTAAGCAGGCCGGCCAATTCCGTCGCTGCGTGCGACACACAGGTCTGGCCCCTGCATACGTCCCCAATCAAGAAGGAGCCCGGCCACCGCAGCGGTGGCCGGCCTTCAACTCGCGGTCCGTTATAGCCAGATGCCGACCCAGACGCGCTCACGCCAGCAGCGGACACGGCGACGGCCATGGCGCCAATAACGACGGCACACCCTTCTCCAGACGCGACGCCGTCCCCCACGGCGGTGGTGGCGATAGTAGCGACGATGCCAACGGCGATGGGAGACCTGCTCCACCTCGACTTGGTCGTCGCCTTCGAAGACAGCCGGATCCGGCTTGTCCAATTCATCGAGAATTCCGTTACCGTTGCCTTGGGGAATACCGGCAACCGCGCGGCCGGGTCCGGCTACGCTGGCAAACGCAACTGCCCCCGCAACGCCAAGCATTCCAGTGAGAAATAACCGACGTTCCATCAAAGCCTCCAGAATTGTTGACTACCGGCGCCTCGTTCCCTCGCCCAAAACGGGCTCCAGCAAGCATGCCGACTGGATTGAACGCGCGAGCTCGATTCGCGTTCCATCATCCCACTTCGCGCAGGATAAAATCGTGCAGCATCTTGGCGGCCGGCGACAGCACGCGGTTCTTGACCGTGATCAGGCTGTAGGGCCTGACCTCGATGTCGAACTCGGTCTGGACGACGTCGATGGCGCCAGCGAGTCCGTCGGGATTCTGGATGAATTTCGCGACCTGTATCGAGACCGGGGCGATGGCGTCGGACTGCGCGACCATGACCAGCGTCAAGAGCAGCGAGCTGGTGTTGAGGATGCGATCCGGAAGCGCGATGTTGCGGTTGAGGAAATTGCTCTCCATCGCCTGGCGCAAGGGCGAACCGCCCGATTGGAAGACCCAGTCATAGGCGGCGGTATCTTCCAGCCGCACCACGCTGGCCCTGGTGAGCGGGTGGCCGCGGCGCACGATCAGGCAGGCTTTCTCGACGCCGATGACACGGGATTCGAACAGCCGTGGGTTCAGGTCGTCAGGAATGCGCGCAATGATGAAATCATGGCGCGTGGCAATAAGTTCGCGCGCCAGTACATTCGAGGTCTCGACCTGCATGGTGATCTCGATGCGCGGATAGATGCGGCGAATTTCGCGAATCGCCGGCACCGCCAGTTCGATCGCCGGCGCCGTCACGGCACCCAGGAACACCGAGCCGCCCTTGCCCGCCTTGAGCTCGGAGATCTCGCGATCGACCTCGCGCATCTCCAGCAGGATCGAGCGCGCACGCCTCGCCAGCGCCTTGCCGTAAGGCGTCAGCGTGACGCCGCGCGGCAGCCTTTCGCACAGCTTGACCTCCAGCACCGCCTCCATCTCGGCGATCATGCGCGAAGCCGCCGGTTGCGAGATGTTCATGACCTGGGCAGCCGCGCTCACCCGACCGTGATCGTCCAGGGCCACGATCATGCGCATGTGACGCAGGCTGAGACCGCTGCGCAGCAGGGTCTCGCCGTCACCGGGCAGCTCGTTGTAACCCTCTGAAATTCCACCGGGATTGCGCAATGTCGCCATGAATGTCCCTAACTCGCCAATATCGTGTTCCTGGATCCAACATATATCAGTCCCGGTATAGCAACCATCAAAGATCGCATTTGACAGTTATGGCAAAGAGCCACACCCTTCGCGCGTTCCGAGACGTGACAGTCGCCGACGATGAAATCGTATCGATTGAAATCAGCGGTTCGGGACCATGGGAGGATACCGGAGATCGATATGACGGCAGCAGTGCCTTGGCGCTTCTGCACGATTGCGCGGCCCGCGACCCCCGGGGTGCCGCGTCCATCAAACAGGGAGAGTTATGTGAAAATCATCAAGACACTGGCCGCAGTCGCGGCGCTTGGCATCGCTGCCATGACCTACTCGGCACACGCAGCCGACAAGGGTCTTGTCGGCGTGCTGATGCCGACCAAGACTTCGCAGCGCTGGATCAATGACGGCGACGCCGTCAAGTCCCAGCTCGAGGCTCTTGGCTACACCGTTGACCTGCAGTACGCGCAGGACGACATCCCCAACCAGCTCAGCCAGCTGGAAAACGAAATCACCAAGGGTCCGAAGGCGCTGATCATCGCCTCGATCGACGGCACCACGCTCTCGGATGCCTTGCAGAAGGCCGCTGACGCGGGCGTCGTCGTCGTCGCCTATGACCGCCTGATCAAGAAGACCGCCAATGTCGACTACTACACCACCTTCGACAATTTCGGCGTCGGCGTGATCCAGGCGAATTCGCTGGTCAAGGGCCTCAAGGAACGCTTCCCGAACACCAAGCCGTGGAACGTCGAGCTGTTCGGCGGCTCGCCGGACGACAACAACGCCTTCTTCTTCTACAATGGCGCGATCTCCGTCCTGCAGCCGCTGATCGACGACGGCTCGATCAAGATCAAGTCCGGCCAGATGGGCATGGACAAGGTCGGCACGCTGCGTTGGCTCGCCGCCACCGCCCAGGCGCGCATGGACAACCTCCTGTCGGCCAACTATTCGGACGGCAGCCGCGTCGACGGCGTTCTTTCGCCCTATGACGGCCTGTCGCGCGGCATCACCGCCTCGCTGCGCGCCGTTGGTTACGGCACGGACGCACAGCCTTGGCCGATCGTGACCGGTCAGGACGCCGAGACCGCTTCGGTCAAGCTGATCATCACGGGCGAGCAGTACTCGACCGTGTTCAAGGACACCCGCGACCTGGCCAAGGCCACTGTCGGTCTGGTCGACAAGGTGCTCTCGGGCGGCAAGCCTGACGGCCTCGACACCAAGACCTACAACAACGACGTCAAGGTCGTTCCCTCGATCCTGTTGACGCCGCACGAAGTCGACAAGTCGAACTACCAGAAGCTGGTCGTCGACTCCGGCTACATCAAGGCCGAAGACCTGAATTAATTTCGGTTGCAAAGCCAGGGGTCCTGCGCAACGCAGGGCCCCTTTTCGTTCACCAGCGACCCCGGTATTGTTGCGGACCTCGCAGGAGAATTATTGCCCATGACCTCGACGATTTTGGAGATGCGCGACATCACCAAGACGTTCCCCGGCGTGAAGGCGCTGTCGAACGTCAACCTCAGCGTCGAGGAAGGCGAGATCCACGCCGTGGTCGGAGAGAACGGCGCTGGCAAGTCGACGCTGATGAAGGTCCTGTCGGGCGTCTATCCCGCAGGCACCTATGACGGCCAGATCATTTTTCAGGATCAGGAATGCCAGTTCAAAGGCATCCATGACAGCGAACACAAGGGCATCGTCATCATCCACCAGGAGCTTGCGCTGGTACCGATGCTGTCGATCACCGAAAATATCTTCCTCGGCAACGAACACGCCCGCCACGGCGTCATCGACTGGGATGCCAACGAGGCGCGCACCGCCGCCCTGTTGAAGAAGGTGGGCCTCAAGGAGGACCCCAAGACACTGATCACCAATATCGGCGTCGGCAAGCAGCAGTTGGTCGAAATCGCCAAGGCGCTGAGCAAGGACGTCAAGCTTTTGATCCTCGATGAGCCGACCGCGTCGCTCAGCGAAAAAGACAGCCAGGCGCTGCTCGATCTTCTGCTCGAATTCAAGCGGCAAGGCATGACCTCGATCCTGATCTCGCACAAGCTCAACGAGATCAACCGGGTCGCCGACAAGGTGACGGTCATCCGTGACGGACGCACCATCGAGACGCTGGCCAAGAAAGATATCAGCGAAGATCGTATCATCACCTCGATGGTCGGCCGTTCGCTCGATGACCGCTATCCGCCGCGCGAGCCCAAGATCGGCGAAGTCGTGTTCGAGGTGAAGAACTGGTCGGTCTATCACCCGCTCCATGCCGAACGGCAGGTGATCAAGGGCATCGACATCAATGTGCGCAAGGGCGAGGTGGTCGGCATTGCCGGGCTGATGGGCGCCGGGCGCACCGAATTCGCCATGAGCCTTTTCGGCCGCTCCTATGGCCGCCGCATCACCGGCGAGGTGCTGCTCAAGGGCAAGCCGGTCGATGTCTCCTCGGTAAGCAAGGCGGTCCAACACGGCATTGCCTACGTCACCGAGGACCGCAAGACATACGGTCTCAACCTCATCGACCATATCAAGCACAACATAACGCTTGCCAATCTCGGCGGCGTGTCGCGCCACAGCGTCATTGACGACATGCGCGAGCTCGCCGTTGCCAACGACTATCGCAAGAAGACCAATATCCGTGCGTCCAGTGTCTATCAGTTGACCGGCAACCTTTCCGGTGGCAACCAGCAGAAGGTGGTGCTGTCGAAATGGCTGTTCGCCGACCCTGACGTGCTGATCCTCGACGAACCGACGCGCGGCATCGACGTCGGTGCCAAATACGAAATCTACACGATCATCGCGCGGCTTGCCTCGGAAGGTAAGGCGATCGTGGTCATCTCGTCGGAAATGCCGGAATTGCTCGGGATTACCGACCGCATCTACGTCATGAACGAAGGACGCATCGTGGGCGAAATGCCCGCGGCGGACGCGAGCCAGGAAAAAATAATGCGCGCCATCGTCCGGGGAGAAGGAAAAGCAGCATGAGCACCGATAGCGCCCCCGCCCCACAGGGCAACATCGCCGAAGAACAGCGTCCACGCATCGCCGTGTCGGCGCTGGCGACGAACTTACGCGAATACGGCCTGATTATCGCGCTGATCGTCATCATGCTGTTCTTCCAGTTCACCACCTCGGGAACGCTGTTCAAGCCGGTCAACCTCAGCAACCTGGTGCAGCAGAACTCGTTCATCATCGTGATGGCGCTGGGCATGCTGCTGGTCATCGTATCGGGCTATATCGACCTCAGCGTCGGGTCGGTCGCCGGTTTTATCGGCGCGCTGGCGGCAAACATGATGGTTATCTGGCAGCTCGGACCGCTCAGCAATCCGCTGGTGGTTTCGATCATCTGCCTGATCGTGGGCGGCCTGATCGGCGCGGCGCAAGGCTATTGGATCGCCTATCACCGGATACCGAGCTTCATCGTCACGCTGGCCGGCATGCTGATCTTCCGCGGCATCTGCCAGGCGCTGCTGGGTGGCGGCTCCTCGGTGGGACCACTGCCGGGCGACTTCAAAATGCTCAGCTCCGGCTTCATCCCGGACGTGATCGGTCCGCTGACGCTTGTCCCGCCGGTAGTGAACGCGGCCGGCAAGACCATCCTGGGCAGCGGCGTGACCCTGCACATGACGACGGTCGTGCTCGGCCTGATCGCCGTGCTGGCCTATGCCTATTTCGGGGTGAGGACGCGGCGCAAGCGCGAACGCCACGGCTACGAGGCCGAGCCCTTCCCGCTGTTCGTCATCAAGACGCTGGTCGCCAGCGCGCTGGCACTGTTCCTGGTCTATGAGTTCGCCAGCTACCGGGGCCTGCCGGTGGTGCTGCTCGTCATGGGCGTGCTGATCACGCTGTTCGTCTTCGTCACCAAGCGCATGACCATCGGCCGCCGCATCTACGCGATGGGCGGCAATCCCAAGGCGGCGCAGCTGTCGGGCATCAACACCGAGCGGCTGACTTTGCTGGTGTTCATCAATATGGGCGTGCTGTCGGCGCTCGGCGGCTTGATCATCGCGGCACGCCTCGGCCAGGCCGTGCCGGCGGCAGGCCTGGGCAGCGAGCTCGACGTCATCGCCGCCGTCTTCATCGGCGGCGCCTCGGCGATGGGCGGCGTCGGCCAGGTCATCGGCGCCGTGGTCGGCGGCTTCATCATGGGCGTGATGAACAACGGCATGTCGATCATGGGCGTCAATGTTGACTGGCAGCAGGTGGTCAAAGGCCTGGTGCTGCTCGGCGCCGTGATCTTCGACGTCTACAACAAGAACAAGGCCTGACACGAGCAATTCCAGGAAAGGCGCGTCGCGGTTTTCCCACAGGAATTGCGTAGGAGCAAAAATACTGGGAGCGGGTCGAACCGCTCCAGCAAGGGCAACGAGGAAGGCATACGGGTCACATCGCGGCGCTGCCGGCAACCCGCCGGCATGAAGAAGTTCCCTCCAGGAACCAGGCCCCGCGAGCGCAATCCGAACGGAGAATTTCACCCGTGGCACGGACGACGTTCCGGCCGCGCTTGGGAAGGTTTGCCGCACCGGCAGCCATGCCAAGGCACATGAGAGAGGATTGATCATGCTGATCTCGCAGATTCTCGACGACGCCGAGACCATTCGTGTCGTTGCCCGCAGCGGCGGCAAGACCCGGATCATCAACGGGGCGCGCAGCGTCTATTCGCTGGCGATGGAGGCTGCCCGCACCGGCGTCGGCCTCGTCGCGCTGATCGAGCGCAAGGGACTTGGCGAGACGGTCGATATCGACGCCGCCTACAAGAAGGGGCGGCTCCTGTCGCCGATCAATCACCCCGATCCGGCGCACCTGCATCTGACCGGCACCGGGCTGACCCATCTCGGTTCGGCCGCGACGCGCGATTCCATGCACAAGAAGCTCAGCACCGACGGCGAGGAGCAGCTCACCGATTCCATGAAGATGTTCCGCATGGGCCTGGAAGGCGGCAAGCCCGCGAAAGGCCAGACCGGCGTGCAGCCGGAATGGTTCTACAAGGGCAACGGCACGATGGCCGTGGCGCCGGGTGCCGCGCTCCTGTCACCGGCCTTCGCCAAGGACGCCGGCGAGGAACCCGAGGTGGCAGGCATCTATGTCATCGGCGACGATGGCGCCCCATTCCGCGTCGGCTTCACGCTGTCGAACGAGTTTTCCGACCACGTGACCGAGCGCGTCAACTATCTCTTCCTCGCCCATTCCAAGCTGCGCAACGCCTCCTTCGGACCCGAGATCCTGATCGGAGACCTGCCATCGGACATCCGCGGCACGTCACGTATCGTGCGCGACGGCAAGACGCTGTGGGAAAAGCCGTTCCTGTCGGGCGAAGCGAACATGTCGCACACCATCGGCAATCTCGAACATCACCACTTCAAATACTCGGCCTTCCGTCAGCCGGGCGACGTGCATGTGCACATGTTCGGCACGGCGACGCTGTCCTTCGCCGACGGCGTCAAGACCGAAGCCGGCGACGTATTCGAGATCGAGGCTGGGGACTTCGGCTTGCCGCTGCGCAACCCGCTCGAGATTGAACAGCCGGTGAAGGTGGCGGTCAAGGCGTTGTGATGGAGTGATCTCCCCCCTTGTGGGGGAGATGGCCGGCAGGCCAGAGGGGGGCGCTGTCCCGCCAGCGTCTCAATCGAAACGATTCTGCCTTCAGGCTATTCCCCGTATTTTGAAGAAAGGCCGCGATCCTTCGCGCTCCCCTCTGCCCTGCCGGGCATCTCCCCCACGAGGGGGGAGATTGGCAGCGTCAACCCCTCAATAAATATCGAAGTCGAAATACTTGGCCTGGATCTTCTTGTAGGTGCCGTCGGCGACGATGGCGTCGATGGCCGCGTTGAGCTTGTCGCGCAGTGCGGTGTCTTCGAGGCGCACGGCGATGCCGGCTTGCGTTTCGGTGCCCTTGACGTCGCCGACCAACTTGCAGCAGCCGTCGCTCGCCTTCTTCATCCAGTCCATCAGCACAAACTTGTCCGAGATCACAGCGTCAAGACGGCCGTTCTGCAGGTCGGTGATCGCTTCCTCCTGGGTCGGGTAGAGCTTTGCCTCCGCGCCTGCCTTGCCATAGACGTCCTGGTCATAGGTGGCCTGGGTGGTCGAAGCCTGGGCGCCGACGGTCTTGCCGGCAAGTGCCGCCGGTTCGGTGGAGGCGATGTCGCTGTCCTTCAAGGCGACCAGGGCGAGCGGCGTCGTATAGTATTTGTTGGTGAACGCCACCTGCTTCTTGCGCTCTTCGGTGATGCTCATCGAGGCGATGATGGCGTCGAACTTCTTGGCCTGCAGGGCGGGGATGATGCCATCCCAGTCCTGGGTGACGATTTCGCACTCGACCTTCATCTGCGCGCACAGCGCATTGGCGATGTCGATGTCGAAGCCGACAACCTTGCCGTCAGAGGTGATGGTGTTGAACGGCGGATAAGCACCCTCGGTGCCGATTTTCAATTTCTCGGCAGCCTGCGCCGACAGAGAGCCGGCCGCCATCGCCAACATGGCTGCGCCTGCCGCCGATAGGATCCATTTTGAAATCTGCATTTTCTCGTTCCCCTTGAACGCCGCATCCCGGCGACCGACAAGCCAGCCAAGCATGATGTGCCAGCGCAGGCAAGTATTTTACCTGGTGGTAATCGGAGCTCAGCGCGCAGGGCGGAAATGCTTGGACAGCTTCAGGCCCTGCGCCTGGTAGTTGGAGCCGAGATCGGTGCCGTAGAGCGCCTGCGGCCGCTTCAGCATGTGCTCGTAGACCAGCCGGCCGACGATCTGGCCGTGGTCGAGGATGAACGGCACTTCGTGGCTGCGCACTTCGAGCACCGCCCTGCTGCCGGTGCCGCCGGACGCCGAATGGCCGAAGCCCGGATCGAAGAAGCCAGCATAGTGAACACGGAATTCACCGACGAGCGGATCGAAGGGCGTCATCTCGGCGGCATAGAGCGGCGGCACATGCACCGCTTCCTGGCTGACGAGGATGTAGAACTCGTCGGGATCGAGCACCAGTTCGCCGGCGCCGCTCTTGTGGATCGGCTCCCAGAAGTCGACGACATCCTGCGCGGCGCGCTTGTCGACGTCGACCAGACCGGTGTGATGCTTGCCGCGATAGCCGACCAGGCCATCCTTGTCGCCGTTGAGGTCGATCGACAGTGCGATGCCGCCGCCGGAAATGTTCGGCGGTTCGGTGGCGACCAGCATCTCGGCACGGTGCAGCTCATGCAATTCGGCTTCCGAGAGCAGTGCATTGCCGGTGCGGAAGCGGATCTGCGACAGGCGCGAACCGGTGCGCGCGACGATCGGGAAGGTGCGCGGGCTGACTTCCAGATAGAGCGGACCGTTGTAGCCGGCGGCGATCTTGTCGAACTCGTGGCCGCGGTCGGTCATCACACGGGTGAAGATGTCGAGCCGGCCGGTCGAGCTCTTCGGGTTGGCCGAGGCCGAAATGTCGGCTGGCAGCGCCAGGCTTTCGAGCAGCGGCACGATGTAGACGCAGCCGGTTTCCAGCACAGCGCCTTCGACAAGATTGATCTCGTGCAGCTTCAGGCGATCGAGCTTGTCCGAAACCGTGTGGTTGGGGCCCGGCAGGAAGGAAGCCCGCACCCGCCAGGCCTTGTCGCCGAGCCTGAGATCGAGGCTCGCCGGCTGGATTTGGTCGGCGTCGAGCGAGCGCGGCGACTTCAGCGCGCCGGACTGGAACAGCGCCGCAATGTCCTGATCGGGAAGAATGCCTGTCTGCCGCAAGGCTGCGCTCCTGGCCGACGATTTTCTTGTCGCACAAACCTCTTAATGAAGCCGGCAATTGACGCAAGTGTGGGACGGGTCTAAAGGGTCGTTATCCCGTGGTGATTTGGCCGGTCGGCTTGCAGCCACGTTAAACAAGTCGCTAAAGGACCGTTGGCCGCAAGGCCGTATGGACCGGTTGCGACTTTCGCGGCCGGTTTTTTTGTGTCTGGAACAAAGCAATGAGCAACAAGAAGCGCGACTGGAAGCCACAGACAGCCCTCGTTCACGGCGGAACCCTGCGTTCCCAATTCGGCGAGACGTCGGAAGCAATGTACCTCACGCAGGGCTATGTCTACGAGACGGCGCAGGCGGCGGAGGCCCGTTTCAAGGGCGAGGAACCAGGCTTCATCTATTCGCGCTACGCCAATCCGACCGTCGACATGTTCGAAAAGCGCATGTGTGCGCTGGAGGGCGCCGAGGATGCGCGCGCCACGGCGTCGGGCATGGCGGCGGTGACGGCGGCGCTCTTGTGCAGCGTCAAGGCCGGCGACCATATCGTTGCGGCGCGCGCGCTGTTCGGCTCCTGCCGCTGGGTGGTCGAGACGCTGGCGCCGCGATATGGCATCGAAGCGACGCTGGTCGACGGCACCGACATCGCCAACTGGGAAAAGGCTGTCAAGCCCAACACCAAGCTGTTCTTCCTGGAAAGCCCGACCAACCCGACGCTGGAAGTGGTCGACATATCAGCCGTCGCGGCACTTGCCAATTCAATCGGTGCGCGGCTCGTCGTCGACAATGTCTTCGCCACGCCCCTGCAGCAGAAGCCGCTGCAGCTCGGCGCCCACATTGTCGTCTATTCGGCCACCAAGCACATCGACGGCCAGGGGCGTTGCCTGGGTGGCGTTATCCTGTCGGACAAGAAGTGGATCGACGAGAACCTGCACGACTATTTCCGCCACACCGGCCCCAGCCTGTCGCCGTTCAATGCCTGGACGCTGCTGAAGGGACTGGAGACGCTGCCGGTGCGCGTGCGCCAGCAGACGGAAAGCGCCGGCAGGATCGCCGATTTCCTCGCCGGGCAGCCGCAGATCGCCCGCGTCATCTATCCCGGCCGCGCCGACCACCCGCAGGCGGATATCGTCAAGAAGCAGATGTCCGGCGGCTCGACGCTGATCTGCCTCGACGTCAAGGGCGGCAAGCAGGCGGCCTTCGCCTTGCAGAATGCGCTGGACATCGTTCTGATCTCGAACAATCTCGGCGATGCCAAGAGCCTGATCACCCATCCGGCGACGACGACGCACAAGAATTTGAGCGACGAGGCCCGGACCGAACTTGGCATCGGGCCAGGTACGCTCAGGCTGTCGGTCGGCCTGGAGGATACCGACGACCTTCTGGAAGACATCGCGCAGGCGTTGAGGGCAGCCAAATAGGGAAGACAGTCCGGTAGGTCCGTCGAGCAGGCGCGGTCAGGCGCTTGACGGCGTCTCCTCCAGTTCTGCCGCCTTGGTGCGGATGGTCATCGCGTTGCCGCGCCAGTCGACGGCGCCGCCGAGCCAGCCGCGCGTCCACATCGCCGGCAGGATCAGGTCGCGCACCATGATTGCCGCGACCATGCGCGGCGACAGGTACCAGCCCTTGGACCAGGCCAGAGCGCACTCCGGAAGATAGAAGGCCGCCAACACGGCAAGCGCGGTCGCCCAGAGGCTGAAGCCGGCGCTCGCCGCCGCGACCAGCGCAAGCGCCAGCGGCACCACAGCGCCAGTCAGGACTTCGGGCGTGAAGAACAGCGGGAAGGTGACACGGCGCAGGCGCGCCCAGCGGGCCTGGCGCGACCAGATCTCGCCAAGCCTGCGCCGGCCGAGCGGCTGCTCGAAGGGCGAAGCGACGAGATTGACGCGCAGGCCGAGGCCGTTCACCAGCTTGGTCGCGGCGGCGTCCTCGGCGATCTCGGCCGCCAGCGCGCGAATGCCGCCGCTGGCATCCAGCATCGGCTTGTTCCACAGCATGCTCTTGCCCTGGGCAAAGCCAAGGCCGAGCGCCTCGCCGGCATATTGCCAGCGGGCCTGCAGCGTGTTGAGAAAGGCGCATTCGACCTCGGCCCAAAAACCGTCGGGACGCGAGCCGATTGGCGTCGAGCAGACAAGGCCGGTATCGGCTCGCCACGCCGCCATCAAATGCTGGATGTAGTCCCTGGGCATCAGCACGTTGGAGTCTGCAAGAACGACCCAGTTGTGGCGCGCCGCTTCCCAGCCCTTGACGCAGTTGTTGAGTTTGGGATTGGCGCTGACGCGGTCGTCCCCGATCAAAAGCCGGGCTGGCACTTTGGGAAACCGGGCAATCGCCCTGTTTATCAGTTTGACGACCGGATCGTCGGCATGGGCGACGCAGAAGATCAGCTCGTAGCGCGGCCAGTCGAGCGAGAAGGCGCGTTCCAGTGTCTCGTGCGTGAACGGCTCGACACCACGCGATGGTATGACAATCGACACCGGCTGCGATTTGCCGCCGGGCGGGGCGATCGTGGTTCGCCGCTTCAGCTGTGAAGCGGCAAGCGAAATGCTGGCGGC
Organism: Mesorhizobium opportunistum WSM2075; assembly: GCF_000176035.2. Classification (NCBI taxonomy): domain Bacteria; kingdom Pseudomonadati; phylum Pseudomonadota; class Alphaproteobacteria; order Hyphomicrobiales; family Phyllobacteriaceae; genus Mesorhizobium; species Mesorhizobium opportunistum. The sequence goes on from NC_015675.1 coordinate 6,822,662, forward strand.
GTTTGAGAGAATGAGAGCAGTCGAAAGCGAGGCGGCTATGAGAGTGAGTTCCATCGAGATCTGGTCACTCCAGAAAAGCCGGCCGTCTTTATGGCCGTTTTCAACAGTTCGACAGAGCGTCGAGTCGCCCGCTTGGCGCACACCACCATTGTCCTGTGTCACTTAAATGACATTCTTTGCCGGCACCTGCGTTTCAAGACCAGGCGCGACAAGACGCGCACGTTGACCCGGCCGCCGGGAGCGCCGAAAGTTCTGCTGGAGATTGTTTTGGAGCCGCTCATGTATCGCGCCGTCACGCGCAACATCGAAGTGCAGGTCAGGCCGTTCTATCTCGAGGACCGCTCGGATCCTTCGGAGAACCGCTATGTCTGGGGCTATCAGATAACGATCGACAATCAGTCGGACGAGTTCGTGCAGCTTCTATCGCGTTATTGGCACATCACCGACGGCACCGGCCGGGTCGAGGAAGTGAGTGGGCCGGGCGTCGTCGGCGACCAGCCTGAACTCAATCCCGGCGACAGCTATCAGTATACGTCCGGCTGCCCGCTCTCGACCCCGTCAGGGATCATGGTCGGCCGCTACACGATGCGCAACAAGCGCGGCGAGACCTTCGACATCGCCATCCCGGCATTTTCGCTCGACCTGCCGGGGACCAGGCGGACGGTGAATTAGCGTCTTTCTCCCCGTCCTGCGGGGAGAAAGACGCTTCCTTCATTGCGCCGCGAATTCCGCCGGGTCGAAGTCATATTGCTTCGAGCAGAACTCGCAGGCGACGTGGATGCCGCCATCCTCGGTGCTGTCCTTGATCTCCTGCGCGGAGAAGCCCTCGAGGATGCCGCGGATCTTGTCGCGCGAGCATGAGCACTGGTCGGCGACGGGAACGCCGCCGAAGACGCGCACGCCATGCTCATGGAACAGGCGATAGAGCAGCCGTTCGGCGCCGATCGTCGGATCGATGAGTTCGGTCGGCTCGATGGTGCCGAGCAGCGCCAGCAATTCCTGCCAGGAATTGTCGGCCGGATCATGGATCTCCTCGCGCGGATCGCCATCGCCGCCGGGCAGGTCCGGAACGCGCATGCGCTCGGGCGATTGCGGCAGGAACTGCGCCAGGATGCCGCCGGCACGCCACTGCTCGCGCGCGCCGCCAGGGCCGGGCGTCAACAGCTTGGCCACCGAGAGCCTGATATCGGTCGGGATCTGTTCCGACTGGCGGAAATAGGTGCGCGCCGCGTCTTCCAGCGTTTCGCCGTCGAGCTGAACGATGCCCTGATAGCGCTGCGTGTGGGCGCCCTGGTCGATGGTCAGCGCCAGAACGCCGCTGCCGAGCAGCGTCTGCTGCGATGTCTCGCCGACCGCGACCAAAGCCTCGAGCCGATCGGCGTCGAAGCGCGCATAGGCGCGCAGGGCAGAGGGCGTGGAGAAGTCCGCCACCAGCATGTCGACCGGCCCGTCGGTGCGGGTCTGCAGGATGAACTTGCCCTCGAACTTGAGCGAAGTGCCGAGCAGCACCGTCAGCACACAGGCTTCCGCCAGCAGGCGGGCGACCGGCTCGGGATAATCGTGGCGGCTCAGGATGGCGTCGAGCATCGGCCCGAGCTGGACCGTGCGGCCACGCACGTCGAGCGGGCCGACCTCGAAGGGCACGACGTGATCGTCGCCGGCGTAGCCGAACTCGCCGAGTTTGGGGTGGTGTTCAGTCACTTGATACGTTTCCAACATGACAAAGCTCCGGGGCGCGGCCATGCCGTCCTCTCGGGAGCATGCGTCCAAACGCGCTTGATTTGCGTGATGCGGCGCAGATAGGCATCGCGCCCCCGCAGATCAAGCGCCCAGACACTTCAAGCACCGAGACACTTCAAGCGCCTAGACACTTCAAGCACCAAGACACTTCAAGCACCAAGACACCAGGCAAGCACGGCCTTCTGGGCGTGGAGCCTGTTCTCGGCCTCGTCGAAGACCACCGAATGCGGGCCGTCGATGACTTCGTCGGTCACTTCCTCGCCGCGATGAGCAGGCAGGCAGTGCATGAACAATGCGTCGGGCTTCGCCCTGGCCATCAGCTTGGCATTGACCTGATAGGGCGAGAACACGTTGTGGCCACGGGCGCGGTGCTCCTGCCCCATCGACACCCAGCAATCGGTGACGATGCAGTCGGCCTGGTCGACGGCCTCCTCGGGCGAGCGGGTGAAGTGCAGCTTGCCGCCATTCGCCTGCGACCAGTCGATATGCTTCTGCGCCGGCTCGCTGCCTTCGGGCACGGCGACGTTGAGGTTGAAGCGAAACCGCGCCGACGCCTCGAGCAGCGAATGCAGCACGTTGTTGCCGTCGCCGGTCCAGGCAATGGTCTTGCCGGCAACCGGACCGCGATGCTCCTCGAAGGTCATGATGTCGGCCATCAGCTGGCAGGGATGGGTATCGTCGGTCAGCCCGTTGATGACCGGAATGGTGGCGTTCTCGGTCAGCTCCAGCAGCCGTTCGTGCGAGGTGGTGCGGATCATGATGGCGTCGACATAGCGCGACAGCACCTTGGCGGTGTCGGCGATGGTCTCGGAACGGCCGAGCTGCATCTCGGTGCCGGTCAGCATGATGGTCTCGCCGCCAAGCTGGCGCATGCCGACGTCGAAGGACACCCGCGTGCGCGTCGACGGCTTGTCGAAGATCATGGCCAGCACCTTGCCTTCGAGCGGCTTCGAGCGCTCGCCGGCCTTGAGGCGCTCCTTGCGCGCCACCGCATCGGTCAGCATGAAGCGCAAATCGCCTTCGGAAACGGCGGAAAGATCGGTGAAGTGGCGAAGTGACATCGGCAACGGTTCCGGGATTTACTTCGCGGCGGCGGAGGCGATCGCCTCTACCAGGCCCTTGGCGCCGGCGCGGATGCGATCGAGCGCGTCGTGGATCTCGCTATCGGTGACGGTGAGCGGCGGCAACAGGCGGATGACGTTGTCGCCGGCCGGAACCGCCAGCAGGTGCTGGTCGCGCAATGCCATGTTCACCTTGGCATTGGGCATTGCGCATTTGAGGCCGAGCATCAGCCCGGTGCCCCTGATGTCCTCGATGACCTCGGGAAATTCGTCGGCAACGGCGGCAAGTCCCTGCTTTATCAGCAGCGCCTTGCGCTGGACGTCCTCGAGGAAGCCCTCTTCGAGCACCACGTCGAGTACGGCGTTGCCGACCGCCATGGCCAGCGGGTTGCCGCCGAAGGTGGTGCCATGCACGCCGGCGGTCATGCCGACGGCCGCTTCGTCGGTGGCAAGGCAGGCGCCCATCGGGAAGCCGCCGCCAATGCCCTTGGCAATGGCCATGATGTCGGGCGTGACGCCTGACCATTCATGCGCGAACAGCTTGCCGGTGCGGCCGATGCCGCACTGGACCTCGTCATAGATCAGCAGCAGGTCGTGCTGGTCGCAAAGCTGGCGCAGCCGCTTCAGCGATTGCACCGGCACCGGGCGGATGCCGCCCTCGCCCTGCACCGGCTCGATCAGGATCGCGGCGGTCTCCGGGGTGATCGCCTTTTCGGCGGCATCGATGTCGTCGAAGCCGACCTGGTCGAAGCCTTCGACCTTGGGTCCGAACCCCTCGAGGTATTTGTACTGGCCACCGGCCGCGATGGTCGCCAGCGTGCGGCCGTGGAAAGCACCCTCGAAGGTGATGGTGCGGAAGCGCTCGGGATGGCCCTTGACAAAGTGGTAGCGCCGCGCCGTCTTGATCGCGCATTCCAGCGCCTCGGCGCCGGAGTTGGTGAAGAACACCTTGTCGGCGAAGGTGGCATCGGCCAGCCGCTCGCCAAGCCGGCTCTGCCCGGGAATCTCGTAAAGATTGGAAACGTGCCAGAGCTTGGCTGCCTGCTCGGTGAGGGCCGCGATCAGGTGCGGATGGCCGTGGCCAAGCGAATTGACCGCGATGCCGCCGGCGAAATCGAGATATCGCTCGCCCTTGTCGGTAACCAGCCAGGAGCCTTCCCCATGGTCGAAAGCCAGGGGTGCGCGAGAAAAGGTCTCGAAAAGCGCCGAACCGCTCATTATATGCTTCTCCGGTGCCGGAAAATCAAAAAAGCCGCCAAAGCGGCGGCCTTTGCGGCTTATCGTGTTTTTCGGCCATGAAGTCAACGAAAACGTCGCGTAGTGGCACGCGGCAAGCCCCCTGACTGGACGCCGGCTCATAAGAGAGCGGCAAGTTGGGGAAAACCGAAAAAACCGATTCGTGTTGCACTTGGGACTCTTGTCACCGAGTCAGCGCATAGAGTAGTTGTAGTCGAGAAATAACTAGATTTCGTGCGGCGGACCTAATCACCAGATATATGTGGTGTCTGCCCCAGCAGTGGTGCTGGGTCGGGAGTGGATTCTGATTGCCGCACGGTTAGCAGGAGCGCGGTCTCATGAACTGGACTGACGAGCGGGTCGAACTTCTCAGAAAACTGTGGTCGGAGGGTCTGAGCGCAAGCCAGATTGCTGCGCAGCTCGGAGGGGTCAGCCGCAATGCGGTCATCGGCAAGGTGCACCGGCTGAAACTGTCGGGCCGCGGGCGCGCAACTGCGGCGCCGGCACGCCAGAAGAAGACGGCGCAGGGATCGACCGTTCAGAAATCGGTGGCGCGGGCTGCAAGCACGTCACGCCACGTCACGACATCGATCGGCGCGACGGCCTTGCAGACCCAGTTCGACGCCGAACCGGTGGCGCGGCACTATATCCGGCCGGTCGAGAACGTCGTGGTACCGATCTCACGGCACCTGCAGCTCGTCGAGCTGACCGAGCGCACCTGCAAGTGGCCGAACGGCGATCCGCTTTCGGAAGACTTCAACTTCTGCGGCAACGAAGCCGCCGAAACCGGCCCTTACTGCAAATACCACGCCCGCGTCGCGTTCCAGCCGGCGGCGGAGCGGAGGCGCAATCGCTGAATAGCGAATAGCGAATAGCGAATAGCGAATAGCGAATAGCGAATAGGAGCGAACTAGGCTTTAGCGAAGAGGCAAGTCTGTTTTCCCTATTCGCTACTCGCTATTCCCTATTCGCTCTCTTCACAGCCATCCGTTCTTGCGAAACCGCCAGTACAAGACCGCGCAGATCAGCGCGATGGTGGCCAGTACCATCGGGTAGCCATATTCCATCCTCAGTTCCGGCATGTCGGTGAAATTCATGCCGTAGATGCCGGCGAAGGCTGTCGGCACGGCCAGGATGGCCGCCCATGAGGCGAGTTTCTTCGAGATCGCCGTTTCCTGGCTCTGACCGACCAGCAGGCTCGCCTCGAAGGCGAACGCCAGCACCTCGCGCAGGCTGTCGATCTTTTCCTGGACGGTCCGGATGTGGTCGGTCACGTCGCGGAACAGCGGATGCATGGCGGAATGAATCTGCGGCAGGTCGGCGCTGGTCAGCCGGCGGCAGACTTCCACCAGCGGCAGCGCTGCATTGCGCAGGCGCAAGAGATCGCGGCGCAGCATATAGAGCCGCTCGATGTCGGGGCCGGTCATCGGCTTCAAAAGGACCTTGTCCTCGATCGCCTCGACCTCGTCCTCGATCTGCTCGAGCACCGGCATGTAATTGTCGACGATGAAATCGAGAATGGCATAGAGGACGAAATCCTCGCCCTTGGCCAGCGAATGCGGGCAGCTTTCCCAATGCTGGCGCACGGCGGCATAGGATGTCGAAGGCCCGTGCCTGACGCTGACGATGTAGCCCGAGCCGACGAACAGATGCGTCTCTCCGAAGGTGACACGTCCTTCGATCAGCTGCGCGGTGCGGGCGACGATGAACAGCGCATCGCCATATTGTTCGATCTTCGGCCGCTGATGCGGATGTTCGGCATCCTCGATCGCCAGTTCGTGCAGATGAAATTGCGCCTGGACACGCGACAGAAGCTCCCGGTCGGGTTCAAGCAGCCCAATCCAGACGACGTGTCCCGACTTCTTGGCCCACTCGCCGGCTTCCTCGATCGGGATGTCGGCAATGCGACGCCCGGCGGTGTAGACGCCGGAGGCGATGATGCCTGACTGCGGCGGCGCGGGCTTGAACTCCCGGACATATTCCATCGCTGCCTCCCGAAAGCATTGCCTTCACTGGGGAACCAACCAGTCTGGCATCGGGATAGTTTAGCGCAATATGATCAAGCGTTCGAGAAAAAGTGCACTCACTTCGCCGACAGTGGCGGTGAAAAGCCGATCTTGTCCGTCTTGTCGCCCTTCGGCCGGTCCGCGGGCATCTGGTCGCCGGTGACGATGTAGTAGATGGTCTCGGCGATGTTGGTGGCATGGTCGCCGATGCGCTCGATGTTCTTGGCGCAGAACAGGAGATGTGTGCAGGGCGTGATGTTGCGCGGATCTTCCATCATGTAGGTCAGCAATTCGCGAAACAGCGACGTGTACATGGCATCGATCTGGTTGTCGCGGTCGCGCACGAAACCGATCTTCTCGACCGAGCGCGACGCGTAGACGTCGAGAACTTCCTTGAGCTGGGTCAGCGCCAAATTGGCCAGGGCCTCCAGGCCTCGGAACAGGCTGGTCGGCTGGCGCCCGTCGGTGACGGCGACCACGCGCTTGGCGACGTTCTTGCCGAGGTCGCCGACCCGTTCGAGGTCGGCGGAAATGCGGATGGCGCCGACAATCTCGCGCAGGTCCGTCGCCATCGGCTGGCGCCTGGCGATGATGATGATCGCCTTGTCGTCGATCTCGCGCTGTCCCTCGTCCAGCACCGCGTCGTCACGGATGACCTTCTGGGCCAGTCCCGGATCGGCGTTGACCAGGGCGGCGACCGCCTGCTCGACCATGCGTTCGGCATGGCCGCCCATCGCCGCGATGCGCTTCGACAGATATTTCAGTTCCTCGTCATAGGCGCTCACTATGTGCACGGACTGCATGGACGAATGCCTTCCCACGGATGTCTTGAGTCGTTTCCTCGAATCCCCGCTGATACGCTAACCGGATGACAGAAAAAAGAAACGGCCTCTGGGAAAACTAGGGCGGTATCAGTGCGCCGGCAAATGAACAGAGAAGGCGGCGCCCTTGCCGACCTCCGACCTGATCGTCAGCCTGGCGTTGTGACGCGTCAGGATATGCTTGACGATCGACAGGCCGAGGCCTGTGCCTTTCTGAGTCCGGCTGGTCTCGACATCGATACGGTAGAAGCGCTCGGTGATGCGCGGAATGTGCTCCTCGGGGATGCCGGGGCCGAAATCCCTGATCGTCACGTCGATACCGGGTTCGGAACCGTCGTCACCGGGCGCGATCGACACCACGACGCGGCCGCCCGACTGGCCGTATTTGCAGGCGTTCTCCAGAAGGTTCTCGAAAACCTGGAACAGCTCGTCGCGGTCGCCCGGCACATCAAGCGGCCCGTCAGCGAAATCGCGCTCGATGACGACGTTGTTTTCGCGGGCCAGAGGGGCCAGGGAATCGATGACGCTGTCGACAGTCTGGCGCAGATCGACCTCGGTTCCCGGCTTCAGATAAGGCTTCATCTCCAGTCGCGACAGCGACAGGAGATCATCGATCAGGCGCGCCATGCGGCCAGTCTGGTTCTGCATGATCTGCAGGAATTGCTCGCGCGCCGCCGGATCGTTGCGGGCCGGTCCGCGCAGCGTTTCGATGAAGCCGGAGATCGAGGCCAGCGGAGTGCGCAATTCGTGGCTGGCATTGGCGATGAAGTCGGCGCGCATGCGGTCGATGCGACGCGTTTCGCTCTGGTCCTTGAACACGAGCACATAAAGATCGGTGCCGTGTCCGACCGAGGACGCGCTGACCCGGTAGGCGCGCTCGACCGGCAGTTTCTCGGTATAGTCGACGACATCCGAGGCGACATTGCCCGACAGCACGCCGTCCAGCAGGGCCTGCATTTCCGGCGCCCGGAATTTCAGCGACAGCGATATGCCCGGCGCAATCCCGCCAAAGGCGGCGAAGGCAGCGGCGTTGGCGTGGACGATGATGGCGGCATGGTCGAAGATGATGAGCGGGTCGGCGACGGCCGCCGCCAGATATTCGCCGGAGAGCCGCTGCAGGCCGATCGCTTCGATCGACGCCGCACCCTCAAAGGATTGGCGGACACCAGCCGTCGGCAACATCGCGGCCGCGAGCAGCAGGAGCAGCGCCGGCACCAGCACGTAAGCGGAAATACCCGCGAAGGCGATCAGAACCGCCACGACACCGGCCGCAAGCAGCCAGCGGCTGTTCCACAGCCTGACGGCCAGGGTCCGCGCCATGCCTTTCTGCTCTGCGTCCAGGTCTGTCATCCGCCCGCGTGCCCGCGCCTATGCCGTCCCCACCGGTCGTGCGGCGACGGAAACTTCCGCTGGACCGCTCCGGAGGCTCCCAATAGCATGAGTCCGGATGCTTAAAAGGGTTCGTCTCGATGAAAAAAGCCAACGAAGACTCCGCCGCGCCGACTTCGGGTCCGCTGAAAATCAGGATCGGCGGCAAGGAGCGGGAGTTCGATATCGAAAATCCCGAGCTTCCAGATTGGGTCGAGGACAACAAGCTGACCGCGGGCGGCTATCCCTACGACAAGAAAATGAAAAGCGATGAGTATGACGAGACGCTCGAGAAATTGCAGATCGAGCTGGTCAAGGCGCAGGCGTGGCTGCAGGCGACGGGCAAGCGGGTGATGGCGCTGTTCGAGGGCCGCGACGCCGCCGGCAAGGGCGGCACGATCTTCGTGGTGCGCCAGTACCTCAACCCACGGACGGCGCGCAACGTGGCGTTGACCAAGCCCACGCCCACCGAGCTCGGACAATGGTACTACCAGCGTTATGTCGACCATTTCCCGACGGCGGGCGAATTCGTCACCTTCGACCGTTCCTGGTACAATCGCGCCGGCGTCGAGCCGGTGATGGGGTTCTGCACGCCGCAACAGCACGAGAAGTTTCTCGACGAGACGCCGCATTTCGAGCGGATGATCGTCAATGACGACATCCACTTCTTCAAATTCTGGCTGAACATCGGCCGGGAAACGCAGCTCGAGCGCTTTCACGATCGCCGGTACAGCCCGCTGAAGAGCTGGAAGTTCTCGCCGATCGACATTGCCGGCATTACCAAATGGGACGATTACACCAAGGCGCGCGACACCATGTTCGAGCGCACCCACAAGGAATTCGCACCGTGGATCATCGTGCGGGCCAATGACAAGCGCCGTGCGCGGCTGGCGGTGATGCGGCGCATCCTGTTGGCGCTGCCCTATGAAGGGCGCGATCTCGATGTCGTCGGCAAGGAAGACAAGAAGATCATCGGCGAAGGACCGTCATTCCTCGCCAAGGAAGGCTGATGCCTGCCGTGCCGCGTGGCGTCCACGCGGCACGGCATTGTTGGCGATCCTCGGGCCGTGCCGCGTGACGTCCACGCGGCACGGCATTCTTGGCGATCCTCGGGCCGTGCCGCGTGACGTCCACGCGGCACGGCATTCTTGGCGATCCTCAGGCCGCCAGCCTGGCGATGCGCTGCAATCGCCGCAGCGTGGCATCGTCCTGCAGCGCCTGCTGAAACAGCGATATCTCCTGGTCGATGCGGTCGCATAGCGCACCGGTGTTGCCCTTGAGCAGGCCGCGCGTCTGCAGCAAGGCGGCGACCGGCTTCTTGGCGAGCTGCCTTGCCCGGCCAAGTGTCGCTTCCTCGACGCCGTCGTGCACGATCTCGGCGACGAGGCCGAGCGCCCTGGCGTCCTCGGCGCGGAGCGTGTCGCCGAGGCAGAAGAAGCGGAAGGCGCCAGCATAGCCGAGCTTCTGCGGCGCCAGGATGCTGGTCGCAGCGTCCGGCACAAGGCCGAAATCGACGAACGGCACCCGGAACGTGCTCTTGCCGGAAGCAATCACCATGTCGCAATGGAACAGGATGGTGCAGCCGACGCCGACGGCATCGCCGTCGACGCAGGCCAGGATCGGTTTGGGAAACGTTGCCAGCGTGCGGAACATATCGGTGACCGCGGCGATCAGTTTCTGATGCTTGCTGGCATCGAGGAACTCTGAAAAATCGCCGCCGAGACAGAAGCAGCCGGCGAGGCCACGCAGCACGACGACACGCACTTCGTCATTGTCGGCGGCTTCGTGGAACGTCCTGGCAAGGCTTTCATAGGCTCGTCTGTCGAGCACCGGCCGGCCGTCATTCGACGACACGGTGACGATCAGCGTGTGGTTGCGCAGTTCAGGTTGCGGGTGCATGGCGATTTCCGATCTCATGACGCCCGCCTTTGCCCGAACATGTCGGGATATCCCCTGGCCATGACCGGGGCATGGTGATTGCGGCGCGAACGCACCACGTCCAGCGTGTGCTCGTTGAAGGAGAGCAGCGTCGCCACGACCTGCTGGTTGCCGTAGGTGCGCTGATAACCCAGCGGCGTCGCCAGGAAATGCAGCTGCAACGCGCGCAGCACCCACATGGGCTCGAACTCGATGATCACCTTGTCGACGCCGCGCTTCAGCCCCCACTCGACGAAGCCGGCTATCAGTTCGGTGCCGACGGTCGAGACGCCACGACGGCCATCGCGAAATCCGGGAGCCACCGCATAGCGGGTCAATTCCCAGATGTTCGGACCCGATGGCGGCGTGCCTTCGGAAAGGTCGGTCAAAACCTCGGTCAACAGATGCGGCCGCGTGGTCGGCAGCATCCGCTGATAGCCCGCGACTTCGTTGCCTCGGATGACGATCTGATGCACCGCCTCGTCATGATCGAACTGGTCGACCTCGAATCCGTCCGGGCGGCGCAGATCCTCCCACCCCATCTCCTCGACGAAAATCTGATAGCGTAGTCGATGGACCGCCTCCCAAAGGTCGGGGCGTTCCATCAATTCCTGGGTTGTAAGACAAAAAAGCATACTGCCGTCTCCTGTGTTCAAAGGATGATACGGCCGTGCTTTGATGAGAAAATTGCGTGATCACGTAGGCGGGAGTTCGATCACGTAGGCGGGAGTTCTAGGTCGGCACGGCCGACCTAACTAATGTAGCCGCGTCTTATCGCTTCGGCGACAGCCTGAACTCTGTTGACGGCACCGAGTTTGCTTTTGGCGTTAAGAAGATGTTTCTCCGACGTGTGTTCGGAGATGCCGAGGATTTGCGAGATCTCCCATTCGGACTTTCCGACGGCGGCCCATTGCAGGCATTCGCGTTCGCGTGGCGTCAACTCGACATGGTCGATGGTGTTGCCGGACATGGTGTGGAGTTGCATGGCGCGGCCAACGGCATAGGTCGACACCAGCGACACCAGGCCGAACTCGGCCGCCGACAGCTCCACGGCCTCGCCGCCCAGCGACACCATGACGATCTGGCCGTCGAGCGTGATCAGCGGGAAGGCCAACCCGTCGCGCAGCTTGAACGCGCCGGCATCGCCCATCACTTCGCCGCTGCTCTTGTCGATGCGAATGTCCTGGGCGGCTTCGCGCCACTGGAAAGGTGCCTGCAACTGCTTCATGTGGCTGACCACGGGATCATGATCGACATAGTTGCGCGCCACGTAGCGCTCCAGCCATTCGACAGGCCAGTCGCAAAGCAGCACGTGCTGCTTTTGCTGCCCGGCAGGCGTGCCTGGCTGCGGAACGGTTCCGGCCATCAGCGCGGTCAAACCGAAATCCGATGTTATGCCCAACAGTTTCTCACAGACCGCCGCCGCCGTTCCTGCGTGCTGCAGTTGGTCTATGTATTCCAGCGTACGATCAAATTGACCCATCGCAACATCAACCCCATGTTGCCTCATGCATTGAGACCGATGGTCCATGCATTGTCTGCACTTTGCCACCGACCGCCGATTGCAACGCGCCCGTTTCCGGTTGTGGTTCTCGACCCTGGTCCCCCAACCAGGGCAGCCACCGCTGTTTGCAAACACGCTAAAGCATATCCTGAAATCGGCGCGTTGAAATCAAAAACCATTGTGCCTGTACCATTTTCGTACCAAAACCGCTCCGAAGACGAGTGCGACGGAGTTCTATCGTGGCGTTCCAATGGCGGTTCCTGGTCCTGGCCTCGATGCTGATCGCGGTGCTGCCATTGGCTGGCGCGCGCGCGGCGGAACCGCAGGTGCCGGTGCTGTGGGACGCCAAGGAGCGGCTGCCCAAGCCGGACCTTTCCGCGCTGCCACGGCTGCGCTTCCTGACGACCACGGATTTTCCACCCTTCAATTTCCTCGACAGCTCGGGAAAATTGTCCGGTTTCCACATCGACCTGGCGCGCGCCATCTGCGCGGAACTCGGCATCGTCGACAAATGCCAGATCCAGGCCTTGCCATGGACCGAGCTAGAAGGGGCGCTCGAGAAAGGCGAAGGCGAAGCGATCATCGCCGGCATCGCCGCGACGCCGCAGTCGCGCCAGACATACGCCTTCTCGCGCTCCTACCTGCAGTTTCCGGCGCGTTTCATCATGCCGAAGGGCAAGGCATTGCTGGAACCGATCTTCGACAAACTGCGCGGCAAGCGCGTCGGCGTGATATCAGGCTCGGCACATGAGCGCATGCTGCGCGACTATTTCAGCACGGTCCAGGTCGTCACCTTCGACGGACCCGAAGCCCTCTACAGCGATCTCAAGGCGGGCAAGATCGACGCCGCCTTCGGCGACGGCATGCGTTTCGCCTTCTGGCTGGGCGGCTCGGACGCGGCAGGCTGCTGCCGCTTTGCCGGCGGCCCCTATCTGGCGCCCGAATATCTGGGCACGGGCATGGCCATCGCCACGCGGGCGGACGATCCGGCGCTGGCGGCGGCGCTGGATTACGCGCTGCAGGAAATTTCGATGAAAGGCACCTTTGCCGAATTCTACCTGCGCTATTTTCCGGTCAGCTTTTTCTGATCCGGTTCCGGTCAGTTTTTTCTGATCCGAACGGAATGCCGTCAGGTCAGTGTGCGCAGCCGTGCCTTGGCCGCGCGGCCGATGGCGGCGACGGTCAGCGTGTCGAGATCGAGCTCACGCCGGATCAGCTGCAGCACCCGCACTTCTTCCATGCGCATTTCGAGATCGACGGCGGCCACTTCGAAGGCGGCGGCGTAGGCGGTGTCACGCAGGCGCTCCGGCAGGGCCTCGCCGACCTGGGCCAGCACACCCTCGAGACCATCCTTTTCATGCAGCAGTTTCTGGCAAGCCTGGGCGACGGGAACCAGCCGGTCCTGATTGAAATCCTCGAACACCGGCCATGAGCGGACTACGTCGCCGATCCTGGCCAGTTCGACATCGGTCATGTCACGGTCGGAGGCCGAGGTGATGACCATCAGGTAGATCAGGGCTTCATGCGGGGACGGCGATGGCATTGTTTGCTCCTTGAACGGGCTTCGAAGGTAGGAACGTGCCCCAAGGGCCGCAAGGAAAAAGCGCCGCGCGCGTTGACGCTCCGGCCACGCGCGCCTAGAGACCGGTTGAAAATCGACACTTGCGGCCAGATCGCGAATTTGGCCGGCGCATAATTGGAAAACAGGACCATGGCGGGATCAAACATCATCGATCTCAATCCCGAACTGCTGGCGGCGGCGGCCGAAAGCAAGGCATGGCCGTTCGAGGAAGCCAAAAAGATCATCGAACGCTACAAGGGCGCCAACTTTCCCGAAACCATCCTGTTCGAGACCGGCTACGGACCATCCGGCCTGCCGCATATCGGCACGTTCGGCGAAGTGGCGCGCACCTCGATGGTGCGGCATGCGTTTCGTGTGCTGACGCAGGACAAGGTCGCGACCAAGCTGCTGTGCTTTTCCGACGACATGGACGGCATGCGCAAGATACCCGACAGCGTACCGGATCGGTCGGCGCTCGAGCCGCATCTGCACAAGCCGCTGTCGTCGGTTCCCAATCCGTTCGGCGGCGACTATGCGAGCTTTGCCGACCACAACAATGCGATGCTGTGCCGCTTCCTGGACACGTTCGGCTTCGACTACGAATTCGCCAGTGCGACGCAGTACTACAAGTCAGGCCGTTTCGACGCGATGCTCAAGCGCGCCGCCGAACGCTACGACCAGATCATGGCGGTGATGCTGCCGACGCTCGGCCCGGAGCGGCAGGCGACCTACAGCCCGTTCCTGCCGATTTCCCCGAAGAGCGGGCGCGTGCTTTACGTGCCCATGAAGCATGTCGACGCCGAGGCCGGCACCATCACCTTCGACGACGAGGGCACGGAGACGACGCTTTCGATCACCGGCGGCCGGGTGAAACTGCAGTGGAAGCCGGACTTCGGCATGCGCTGGGCAGCGCTTGGCGTCGATTTCGAAATGTTCGGCAAGGACCACCAGACCAATGCGGTGGTCTACGACCGCATCTGCAACATTCTGGGCGGGCGTGCACCGGAGCATTTCGTCTACGAGCTGTTCCTGGACGAGAACGGCCAGAAGATCTCGAAGTCGAAGGGCAACGGGCTGACCATCGACCAATGGCTGACCTATGCGCCGACCGAAAGCCTCGGGCTTTACATGTACCAGCGGCCACGGCAGGCGAAGAAGCTCTATTTCGACGTCATCCCGAGGGCGGTGGACGAGTATTACACCTTCCTTGGCGCCTACCCGCGCCAGGACTGGAAGGAACGGCTGGGCAACCCGGTCTGGCATATGCATGACGGCAACCCGCCGGCCATCGACATGCCGGTGCCGTTCTCGCTGCTGCTCAATCTGGTCAGCGCTTCCAATGCGCAGAACAAGGACGTGCTGTGGGGCTTCATTTCCCGCCACACGACGGGGGTAACGCCAAAGACGCATCCGGAGCTCGACCAGCTGGTCGGCCATGCGATCCGCTATTTCGACGATTTCGTGAAGCCGACGAAGACCTTCCGCCCGGCCGACGACATCGAGCGCGAAGCGCTGCTGGCGCTCGACAAGGCGCTTGGCGACTTGCCGGCGGACGCCGGTGGCGAAGCGATCCAGAACGCCTCGCTCAACGTGGCGCGCAGGATCGAGCGCTATCAGGATCATTCCAAGCAGAGCCCTGAGGGCGGCCCGGGCGTTTCGGGTGCCTTCTTCCAGATGATCTACCAGGTGCTCATCGGCCAGGAGCGCGGCCCGCGCTTCGGATCGTTCGCAGCGCTCTACGGCGTCGCCGAGACCCGCGCGCTCATTCAGAAGGCGTTGGCGGGACAGCTGGCTTGAGGGCGCCGTCGACCTCTTCCAGGATCGAGCCCGGCGCCTGAGGCGCCGGGGCGGGCGCAGCCGGCACCGCCGAGATGCCGGCAAGGTTCGGCGCCGATCCAAAAATACCTTTCTTTTCGGTGCGGGCCTTTTCGCCGGCATCTACATAGGGTCCGCCTTTGGCGGCGCGCGCCCAGCCGTTCTCGACCAGCCATTGACCGATATCCTGCTTGCCTATCCGGCATTCCGCCGCGACCAGGTCGCGGCCGCCCTCGGGCGGCACGGTGCAGACCACGGCGCGGCCGCGCAGGAAGGCGCGGAACGCCGTGCGGGCGCGGATGCCGCATGGCCAGGATTTGCCATCCATGGTGCAGGTCTCGTCCTGCCCGACGACGTCGATGCCGGAGACCGCGACCGAATAGCCCTTCGCCTCGATCAGGCCGGCGGCCGATGCGACCGGCTGAAACAGCTTCGTGCCGCTCCAGTCGTCAGGCATCTTCGGCTTGGGCGGTGTGGCAAGCGCCAGCTTGCTCAACGGTTCGCGCGGTTCGATCCGCTCGAGTTCCCCGCTGGGCAGTTCCGGTGGCGCGACGACGGCGGGATCGATAGCCCTCGAATGCGGCGAAGGCGGCTTTGACGGTTGCGAGGGCGTGGGAAGAGCCGAGGTGGCCGGCTCTTCGGGCCCTGTACCTTGAGCGATCGTATCGGCGCCAGGATCGATCTGATCGACCGTAACAGCGCTTTCGCTTCCCTTTAGCGTGCGTCCGCCGACGACGACCAGAGCCGCCATCACCGGGACCATCAGAACCGCCAGGACGAGATGGGGGAACCGCATCAGCCGGACCTACTGGCTTGCCCAGACAATCCGCGCCACCCACTCGACCTCGCGCATGGAGATGTCGCGGTCGGGATGATCGGGATTGAGCGAGACCAGTGAAATCGACTTGACGGTCTGGCGTTCGAGCACCTTGGCCATCACCTCGCCGGCGGTGGTCTTGACGACGACGCGATCGCCCTTGCGGGTGGCCGCGCCCGGCTCGACGATGAGGACGTCGCCATTGCGGTAGAGCGGCAGCATGGAATCGCCCTGCACCTGCAGCGCATAGGAGCTCTCGGTCGATTGCGCCGGCAGTTCGACCAGATCCCAGCCCTGTCCCGCCGGGAAGCCGGCATCGTCGAAGAAGCCGCCGGCGCCGGCCTGGGCGAAACCGAGCAAAGGCACCGACCGTCTGCGGCCATCCCGGGCATCATGGACAAGTCCGGCCCTGCCTTCGATCAGTCCGGTGAATTCGTCGAGCGAAGCCCCCGTCGCCTCGATGATCTTGGCCAGTGATTCGGTCGAGGGCCAGCGGGGCCGGCCATCCGACGACAGGCGTTTCGACTTGTTGAAGGCGGTCGAATCGAGCCCTGCGCGCCTTGCCAGACCCGAGGCCGAAAGCGAGTAGCGCTCGGCAAGAGCATCGATGGCAGCCCAGACACGGTCGTGCGAGAGCATGTCGTGCTCTCCTTCGAAACAGGAAAAAATGCCTTTTCCTTCTAGTCTTCGAATGCCGGTTTGTCCACCGGCGTGCAGCCGTGACGCGCGTTCCCGTCGGCCGGGCAAACTCCGACTGCGGGGATTAATCAGCCGCCTTGGCAAGGCTGCGCAAACCCTGGTGCGATGTCATGAAAATCCGCTCTTCCTGCGTTGGCGGTCGCGGATTTACAGCACGGCCAAGTGCGGTCACAACCTCGTCAATGTCGAGGAAGCGTCGCGCTTTGCGGTCGTAGACGCCGGCCGTCGTCAGGATCAAGGCGGCCGTGTCGCCATTGTCGAGGACGAAGCGGTGCTTGCCGATGACCTGGGTGCCTTCCCACGTCTCGATCGAGGACACCACCTCGAAACGGCGCCACAGCCTGATCTCGCGGGCATAGATCGCCTGCAGCCCGCCCATCATCGGCGCCCAGCCATTCTTCCGCGCCAGTCTGATGAGGCCGGCACGGACGAACAGGTCGATGCGGCCGAGATCGGCCAGCATCATGTAGCGCGCATTGTTGAGATGGACGTTGAAGTCGATATCGGTCGGCAGGCAGCGAAAGGCCAGCCGGCTTTCACCGCCCATCACGTAGGGGCCACGGCTTCTCGTCGTGGCCAGCATGCGCGCCATGCGCGCCCAGACGTACATGATTTACATCAGGCGGCCTGCTTCACGTCGCCCTTGGCGTAGGGATTGAAGCGTTCGTAGAAGGTTTCGCCCTTCTCGGCCATGTCGAGCAGCAGCTTCGGCGCCTTGAACTCGGCCCCGTATTTCTTCTGCAGGCCCTTGGCGATCTTGACGAATTCCTTGGCACCAATGCCGTCGATGTAGGACAGCGCGCCGCCGGTGTAGGGCGCGAAGCCGAAGGCCAGGATCGAGCCGACATCGGCCTCGCGCGGATCGGTGACGATCCCCTCCTCCATCACCCGCGCCGCTTCCAGCGCGATGGTGACGAGCAGCCGCTGCTGCAGCTCCTCATAATCGACCTTCTCAGGTGCCAACTGCGGATAGAGATCCTTGAGGCCTGGCCACAGCTTCTTCTTGGCGGGCTTGGCCGGATAGTCGTAAAAGCCCTTGCCGTTCTTGCGGCCGAAGCGGCCATGGTCGTCGACCATGGTGTTGATCAGCGCCATCTGCTTGGGGTCGACAGCCTTGTCGCCGAGATCCCTGATGGTCTGTTTCATGATCTTCTGGGCAAGGTCGATGGCCGTCTCGTCGGTCAGCGCCAGCGGCCCAACCGGCATGCCGGCTGCCTTGGCCGCATTCTCGATCATCGGCGCGGGCACGCCTTCGATCAGCATCTTGTAGGCTTCCGACATGTAGCGCAGCACGCAGCGGTTGACGTAGAAGCCGCGCGTGTCGTTGACGACAATCGGCGTCTTCTTGATGGCGCGGACGAAGTCGATCGCCGTCGCCAGCGCCTTGTCGCCGGTCTTCTTGCCCAAGATGATCTCGACCAGCATCATCTTGTCGACCGGCGAGAAGAAGTGGATGCCGATGAAGTTCTTCGGCCGCGCCGAATTCTTGGCCAGGCCGGTGATCGGGATGGTCGAGGTGTTGGAGGCGAAGATCGCCGACGATTTCAGCACCGCCTCCGCCTGTTCGGTGGCGGCTTTCTTGACGGCGGAATCCTCGAACACCGCCTCGACCACCAGATCGCAGCCGGCAAGGTCGGCATAGTCGGCCGTCGGCGTGATCAGCGACAAAAGCTTGTCACGCTCCTCGGGCTTGGCGCGACCCTTCTTGACCTGATCGGAGACCAAGCTGTCGGAATGCGCCTTGCCCTTCTGCGCCGACTCCATATCGCGGTCGAGCAGCACCACCGGGATGCCGGCCTTGGCCGTGACATAGGCAATGCCGGCGCCCATGAAGCCGGCGCCGAGAATGCCGATCTTCTTGAATTTGGTTTCCGGCACGCCGGCCGGGCGGCGTGCGCCCTTGTTCAGTTCCTGCAGCGACACGAACAGCGAGCGGATCATCGCCGCCGCTTCCTTGGTCTGCATGATCTCGGTGAAATAGCGCTGTTCGATCCTGAGCGCGGTGTCGAACGGCACCAGCAGGCCTTCATAGACGCATTTCAGGATCGCGGCGGCTGCCGGATAATTGCCATAGGTCTCGCGGCGCAGGATGGCGATGGCCGGCGGCCACAGGTTGAAGCCGGCGGGTGTATAGATCTGGCCGCCGGGCAGCTTGAAGCCCTTCTCGTCCCACGGCGCCACCGGCTTGAGGCCGTTCCTGATCATCGCCTTGGCGGTCTCGACCAGCTTGGCCGGCTCGGCGATCTCATGGATGAGCCCCATCGACTTGGCCTTCTGCGGCGACAGCGTCTGGCCGGAGGTCAGCATCTGCAAAGCCTGCTGCTGGTCGGTCAGCCGCGGCACGCGCTGGGTGCCGCCGGCGCCCGGGAAGATGCCGATCTTGACCTCGGGAAGCGCCATCCTGACCTTGTCGCTGTCGGCTGCTACGCGGCCGTGGCAGGCGAGCGACAGCTCGAAAGCGCCGCCCATGCAAGTGCCGTTGATCGCCGAAACCCACGGCTTGCCTGAGGTCTCCAGCTTGCGGAACAGGCCGGTCATATAACCGGCATTCTCGAACAGCGCCTTGTTCGCCTTTTCGGCATCCTTGCCCTTGTCCGTGGCAAAAGTCGCCAGCATCTTCTGCAGCATGGTGATGTCGGCGCCGCCGGAGAACGTGTCCTTGCCGGAGGTGATCACCGCGCCTTTGATACCGGCATCGCCGGCCACATGATCGACAATGGCGTTCAACTCGCGCATCACCTCTTCGGTGAAGACGTTCATCGAGCGGTCCGGGCTATTCCAGGTGACCAGCGCGATGCCATCGGCGTCGATGTCGAGGGTGAAATTGGTGTAGCTCATCTTCTCTCTCCCCGTCAGACGCGTTCGATGATGGTTGCCGTGCCCATGCCGGCGCCGATGCACAAGGTCACCAGCGCGGTGTTGAGGTCACGGCGCTCGAGTTCGTCCAGCACCGTGCCGAGGATCATCGCGCCGGTGGCACCGAGCGGATGGCCCATGGCGATGGCGCCGCCATTGACGTTGATCTTGTCGTGCGGGATGTCGAAAGCCTGCATGTAGCGCAGCACCACCGAGGCAAAAGCCTCGTTGAGTTCGAACAGGTCGATGTCGGACAGCTTCATCTTGGCGCGCTTCAACAGCTTCTCGGTGACATCGACCGGACCTGTCAGCATCAGCACCGGCTCGGAGCCGATGTTGGCGAAGGTGCGGATGCGCGCGCGCGGCTTCAGCCCCATGGTTTTCCCGGCCCTCTTCGAACCGAGCAGCACAGCCGCCGCGCCGTCGACGATGCCCGACGAATTGCCGGCATGGTGGACGTGGTTGACCTCTTCCACCTCGGGATGCTTCTGCACTGCGACCGCATCGAAGCCGCCCATTTCGCCGGGCATGACGAAGGACGGATTGAGCGAGGCCAGCGACTGCATGTCCGTCGACGGCCGCATATGCTCGTCATGGTCGAGAATGGTCAGGCCGTTCTGGTCCTTGATCGGGATGACGGAGTTCTTGAAGCGGCCATCGGCCCAGGATTTGGCGGCGCGCTTCTGGCTCTCGACCGCGTATGCGTCGACATCGTCGCGGGAGAAGCCGTATTTGGTGGCGATCAGGTCGGCCGAGATGCCTTGCGGCACGAACCAGCCGGGCAGGCCGACCGAAGGGTCCATGAACCAGGCGCCGCCCGAGGCGCCCATGCCGACGCGCGACATGGATTCGACGCCACCGGCGATGACGATCTCATCGGCGCCCTGGGCGATCTTGGCGGCGCCGAAATTGATGGCGTCGAGACCGGAGGCGCAGAAGCGCGAGATCTGCATGCCCGGGGCCTTGTCGTCGTAGCCGGCCTCGAAGGCGGCGGCGCGCGGAATGACCGAGCCGGCCTCGCCGACCGGATCGACGCAGCCGAAGATGATGTCGTCGACATTGCCGGTATCCAGCCCATTGCGGTCGCGCAAAGCCTCGAGCGTCTTGGCGGCAAGCCGTACCGCCGGCACCTCGTGCAGCGACCCGTCCTTCTTGCCCTTGCCGCGCGGCGTGCGCACCGCGTCATAGACATAAGCGTCAGCCATTTTTCTGCTCCTTGGGTTCGCCGGTCGTCGCTCTCAGAGCGAGCGGCCGATCAGCAATTTCATGATCTCGTTGGTGCCGCCATAGATGCGCTGGACACGGGCGTCGCGGAACATGCGGGCGATCGGATATTCATTCATGTAGCCATAGCCGCCATGCAATTGAAGGCATTCGTCGACGACTTTTCCCTGCAGGTCGCTGAGCCAGTATTTGGCCATCGACGCCGTCACCGGATCGAGGCCGCCATTGATGTGGCGGGCGACGCAATCATTGTAGAAGACGCGGCCGATAGTGGCCTCGGTCTTGAGCTCGGCCAGCTTGAACTGGGTGTTCTGGAAGTCGATGATCGCCTTGCCGAAGGCCTTGCGCTCCTTGACGTAATCGATGGTCAGCGCCAGCGCCCGCTCGATCATCGCGATGGCGCCGGTGCCGATCTGCAGCCGCTCCTGCGGCAGTTGCTGCATCAGCTGGATGAAGCCCTGCCCTTCCTCATGGCCAAGCAGGTTGGAGGTCGGCACGCGCACATCGTTGAAGAACAGCTCCGACGTGTCGTTGGCCTTCAGCCCGATCTTATCGAGGTTTCGGCCGCGCTCGAAACCTTCCACTTCATCTGTTTCGACGACGATCAGCGAAGTGCCCTTGGCACCCTTTTCCGGATCGGTCTTGGTGACGACGATGATGAAGTTGGCGAGCTGGCCGTTGGTGATGAAGGTCTTGGAACCGTTGACCTTGTATTGGTTGCCATCCTTCTGCGCCCGCGTCTTGACGCCTTGCAGGTCCGAGCCGGCGCCCGGTTCGGTCATGGCGATGGCGCCGATCAGTTCGCCGGTCGCCAGCTTCGGCAGCCACTTCTTCTTCTGCTCTTCCGAGCCGTAGTGGAGGATGTAGGGGGCGACGATCGAATTGTGCAGGCCGATGCCGAAGCCGTCGACGCCGACATGGCCGATGGCCTCGATGATGGCGCTTTCATGCGCGAAGGTCCCGCCCGAGCCGCCATACTCTTCCGGCATCGAGGCACAGAGCAGGCCGGCGGCTCCCGCCTTCAGCCAGCTTTCGCGGTCGACCATCTCGTTCTTCTCGAACTCGTCGTAACGCGGCGCGATCTCCTCCGACATGAAGCGGACCGCCATGTCGTAGAGCATGCCGACCTCGTCCGCCGCCCAGGCGGGTTTCGGCAAAGAAAGCACTTCAGCTGGATTTGTCATGCCGTTTCTCCCGCGCCGACGTCCCCCTCCCCCTCGAGGGGAGGGTGGCCGCGAAGCGGTCGGGTGGGGTCGCCGATGACGTGCTCGACCTTATCTTCGAAACTGACGCGGGTTTGGGGCATTGCGATCATTCTCCTCCCAAAGCGCCAACCAGCCGGCGCACTGCACGCAGGACCCCTCCCGGCCCTTCGGGCCACCCTCCCCTC
Source organism: Mesorhizobium opportunistum WSM2075 (assembly GCF_000176035.2). Lineage (NCBI taxonomy): Bacteria > Pseudomonadati > Pseudomonadota > Alphaproteobacteria > Hyphomicrobiales > Phyllobacteriaceae > Mesorhizobium > Mesorhizobium opportunistum. The sequence continues at coordinate 6,844,677 of NC_015675.1, forward strand.
AAGGGGGAGGGGGACGCCGGCCATTTCTAGAACGCTTCCGCAGGCAGCGCCATTAGCGTGTCCGCACCACTGGAAATGCGGGCCAGATGTGCCGATGTCTCCGGCATGATCCGCTCCATGAAGAAGCGCGCCGTCACCACCTTGTGGTCGTAGAAGGACTGGGAACCGTTGGCGCCGGTCTTACCCAGCGCCGCCTTGGCCATCAGCGCCCACATGTAGCCCAGCGCCACGAGGCCGAAGAGATGCATGTAGTCGGTCGAGGCCGCACCGGCATTGTCGGGCTTGGCCATGCCGTTCTGCAGCAGCCACATGGTCGCCGCCTGCAAATCGTTGAGACCCTTCTTCAACGCCTTGGTGAAGGGCGCCATCTTCTCGTCGGCGCGATTTTCCTCGCAGAATTCGCCGACTTCCTTGAAGAAGGCCTGCACGGCGCGGCCGCCGTTCAGGCCAAGCTTGCGGCCGACGAGGTCGAGCGCCTGGATGCCGTTGGCACCTTCATAGATCATGGCGATACGGGCATCGCGCACGAACTGGCTCATGCCGTGCTCCTCGATGTAGCCGTGGCCGCCGAACACCTGCTGCGCCATGACGGTGTGGTCGAAACCCTTGTCGGTGAGCACGCCCTTGACCACCGGTGTCATCAGGCCGGTATAGTCGTCAGCCGCCTGGCGATCCTTGTCGTCGCCCGAGCGGTGGGCGACATCGGATTTGATCGCCGTCCACAGCGCCAGCGCGCGGCCAGCCTCATTGAAGGCCCTCATGGTCATCAGCGAGCGGCGGATGTCGGGATGGACGATGATCGGGTCGGCCTTCTTGTCGGGCGCCTTCGGCCCCGACAGCGAGCGGCCCTGCAAACGGTCCTTGGCGTAGGCGACGGCGTTCTGGTAGGCGATCTCGGAGAGCGACAGCCCCTGCAGGCCGACACCGAGCCGTGCCTCGTTCATCATCGTGAACATGGCCTTCAAACCGCCATTGGCCTCGCCGAGCAACGTACCTTCGGCCTCGTCATAATTCATGACGCAGGTCGAATTGCCGTGGATGCCCATCTTCTCCTCGATCGAACCGCAGGAGAGGGTGTTGCGCTCGCCCGGATTGCCTGACGCATCGAGCTTGAGCTTCGGCACGATGAACAGCGAGATGCCCTTGACGCCTTCCGGCGCGCCCTCGATGCGGGCCAGCACCAGATGGACGATGTTGTCCGACATGTCGTGCTCGCCGGCCGAGATGAATATCTTCTGGCCCGAGATCTTGTAGGTGCCATCGCCATTCGGCACCGCCTTGGTGCGCAGCAGGCCGAGATCGGTGCCGCAATGCGGCTCGGTCAGGTTCATGGTGCCGGTCCAGGCGCCCTCGACCATCCTGGGCAGCCATTTGGCTTTCTGCTCGTCGGTGCCATGAGTGATGATCGCCGCGATCGCGCCCTGCGTCAGGCCCGGATACATCATCAGCGACATGTTGGCCGACACCATGTATTCGGCAACCGCCGTGTGCACGGCATAGGGCAAGCCCTGGCCGCCGAACTCGACCGGTGCGGCTAGCCCCATCCAGCCGCCTTCGCGGTACTGGTCGAAAGCTTCCTTGAAGCCCTTGGGCGTCGTCACCGAGCCATCGTCGTGACGGACGCAGCCCTCCATGTCGCCGACACGGTTGAGCGGGTGCATGACGTTTTCGGCAAGCTTGGCGCCTTCCGCGAGGATCGCCTCCAGCACATCGGGCGTGGCATCCGCAAATCCGGGAAGGTTTGAATAGCGCTGGTAGCCCAGCACCTCGTTCAACACGAACAGCGTATCCTGGACCGGTGCCCTGTAGATCGGCATGCTTTTCCTCCACCCTGCAAACCTGGTCCGGAAGCCCCCAAATTCGCGTCAGGGCAGCATGCGGACCTGTGTTGAAGGCGGGATAGCAAAAATTGACGTTTGCGTAAACGTCAATTTTTTCGATGCGACAAGATTTCCGCCCTCTGCTTGCGAGGAGCCTAGCGGTACGGCGGCGCGCCGGCCAGTGCCCGGCAAGCCGAAGATAAGGCGTTGGCAGGCCTGACGGCAAAAAGCCGCGCGGCATGGCCACGCGGCTTTGATCGTCATTTGCCGATGGAAAAGCGCGTCACGCTTTTCCTGGAAGTTGCTTTTAGCCCGCGACGCTCGCCTGCGGCGTCGAGCGCTCGGCCAGCATCTGGCGCACCGCCGTCATCGAGCCGCCCAGCTCATTGATGGCGTCGTCGATCAGCGCCCGCTGCTTCTGCAGGCGGGCAAGCTGCTTTTCCGACTTGTCGAGCGCCAGCCGCAGCTGCTTGGTGTTGGACCCGGTCGGATCGTAGAGATCCATCATCTGCTTGACGTCGCGCAGCGAGAAGCCGACCTTGCGGCCGAGCAGGATCAGCTTCAGCCGGGCCCTGTCGCGGCGCGTGTAGAGGCGGGTCGAACCGTCACGCTGAGGATTGAGCAGGCCCTTGTCTTCGTAGAAACGCAGCGTGCGCAGAGTCACGCCGTACTTCTTGGCCATCTCGCCGATGCGGACGAGATCCTCGCCGGCTTCGACAGGTACATTGTTGGTATTGGCCGCGGTCTCGCCGGCCGAAATAAGCTTCATGGTCACTGGCTTTCCCCGTCTGGTGGCGTCGCGGTCCTTGACCATGCGTCGCCTGACTGGAAGCGGGGGCGTGCTTCCGGCCGTGGTTTCGACAAACAAATCGCAAAACAGCACACTCAATGCGCCTTTTACGTTTACGTCAATTCTATACCGATAGCCGCCTCATGACGCAAGGGCGTTCTGTGGGTGTTCCGCGAACGGTGCTTTTTGCCGCAGCGCAAGTGCAATGCCGCGGCGCGAGCGCGGCAGCGAACTTCCTTCCAACTTCTTAAGCTTGGTTAACGCGTTGTTTACCACGTTGGGCGAAATGTGCGCATGTCGGCTACCCGTGTTTATCCTGTATCGAATTTTTCACGGTTTTTCGGAGCGCGGGTGAACCCCGGGAAGCTTGTCTTCCACCGCATGGAAGCGCGGTCGCCTCGTTCCGGCAGGGACTTGGGGAGCTGGTCGCAAACTGGCCAATCTGAAAGACGGACGCACCGATGAACAGCAAGCGGTCCTATCTCGATACACTCAACGCCGGCAGGCAGCGTAGGCCGCAGACCACGCTCGAGCAGCTCAACCGCTCGCTGGAGACGCTGGAACAGCGGCTGGGGCAGACGCGCGAAGACACGATGGCACGTCCCGCTCCCCGACAGTATGGCGCCGAACCGCGCTATCCCGCGGCCGATCCCCGCTATCCCGCCACCCAGCCTGCCGGCCAGCAGCGCTGGTACGAGGATCCGCAGCCGGCACCGCGCGCCAAGGCCCCGGCGCAGCCTCCCGCCTTCGACCAGAGCTATCAAGCTATTGCCCGCGACATCGACCGTGTCCGCGGCCAGGAAGACAGCGTCGCCATGGTCGGCAAGATCGCCGGCGAGCTGCGCGGCATGCGCGAGGAACTGCGCCACCAGATGACATCAGGACTGCAGCGCGAATTCGAAGCACTGCGCAAGGATATCGACCGCGCCTTCCAGTCGAACGCCAAGCCGGGCGCATCAGGCCCAGGCGCATCGGGCAAGGGCAGCGCCGAACTCGGCGTCGAATTCGAACGGCTCTCCGGCGCCATCAAGTCGCTGTCGGAAAAGAGCGACGACAGAAGCGTCAACCTGCTGCGGCTGGAACTCGAACAGGTCAAGGCCGCGCTCGACACGCTGGCGCGCGAGGAGAGCGTGCAGAAGGTCGATCGCCGCTGGGATGATTTCGATCGCCGTTGGACAGCCTTCGAAGACCGCGTCGACGCCGACCAGCGCAAGCGCTCCGACGAGCCCGCGCTTGCCGCCCTGACCGATCGGCTGGAGCAGATCAGCAATGCCGTCAACAACCTGCCGGAATCGCTGTCGCTGCGTTCGCTGGAGGAAAAAGTCCGCACGCTGGCCGGCGCCGTCGATCACTTCGCCAGCCAGCAGGACAATAGCGGCAGCGACACCCTCGCCATGATCGACGAGCGGCTGGACGAGATTTCCCGTGCCATCGTTGCCTCGACTGTTGCGGCGCAGGCCAATTCGCTCGACCATGAAGCCTTCGAGCGCATCGAGAAGCGGATCGATTCTCTGGCCCGGCAGATCGAGGAAGTGGCGCAGGACCGCCCCGGCAATGCCGTCATGGATCGCCTGAGCACGCTGTCGAGCCGTGTCGACGAGCTCGCCGGCCGCGCCAACCTGCCCGAACAGGCGATGGAACGGCTGGCCAAGCAGATCGCGCTCATCGCCGACAAGATCGACCAGGCGCCGGCCATGCCCGATGCCGACTATATCTTCCACGGGCTGGAGCAGCGTTTCGACGTGCTGTCGAGCATGATGGAACGCCGCCAGGGCGACGCCATCGAACAGGGCAACATGCTGTTTCGCGATCTCGAGCGCCGGCTGGACGAGGTTGCCGACCGGCTGGACCAGCGCGTGCCGCAGGTCGACAGTGCCGGTATCATGGAGGCCATCGACGCCCGCTTCACCGCGCTCGCCAAGCGCATCGAGACGCGCGCTCCCGATCCCGCCGGCGAAGCGGCGATCCGCGGCCTGGAAAGCCGCCTCGTGGACATTTCCAGCCGGCTCGACGCATCGGCCGCGCAGGTTGCCGGCATCGACCCGGCGCTGATCCGCAGCCTGGAGGCGCAGGTCACCGGCTTGTCCGCGCATCTTTCCAAGCCCGGCACGCCGTTGCCGGAATTCGAAGACATCAGTCCGCGCCTCAACGAAATCGAGAAGTCGCTGGCCGGGACCCGCGATTCCATCCTCGGCGCGGCGCGCGAAGCGGCCGAAAACGCAGTGCAGTCGCTCGCAGGGTCGAGCGCCAATACCGCCGCCGTTTCGGGGCTCGCGCAGGACCTGAAGACGCTCGAGACGCTGACACGCCGTTCCGACGAGCGCAATTCACGGACCTTCGAGGCCATCCACGACACGCTGCTCAAGATCGTCGACAGGCTGGGCTCGCTGGAAACCAGCGATCCGTCCGAGGCGGTGAGCGAGCTTTTGGACGCGCGCCCGGACGAAGCGGTCGGCAAACGCCGCGCACGCACGGCCAAGATGGTTGTCGAGGCTCCGTCGATGGATATCGACGCGCCGATGCCGCTGACGGGCGACATGGCCGATCTCGACGGCCGTGCCGCTGCCATAATGCGCAACGAGCCGGGAGGCACACGCTCGCCGGCGGAAGCCGCTGCTGCGGCCGCCATGGCCGCACTCGGTTCCGACACCATTGCCGAGAAGGACCAGCCGGCCGGCCGCAAATCGATGTTCGGCGGGCTGGCACGCGCCTTCAAGGGCAAGAAGGCGGCGGACATTCCGCCCCTGGCCGGCTCGGCGCCGAGCGCCGATATCCCGAGCGTCGATCTCGACGAGCCGCTCGATCCGAAAGTGGCCAACCGGCCGCTGGAGCCCGGCTCGGGCGCGCCCGACCTCAATGCCATCATGAAACGCGTGCGCGACGAGCGGGGCCAGCCGGCAAAGCTCAGTGACAGCGATGCCTCCAAATCGGACTTCATCGCGGCGGCGCGGCGCGCGGCGCAGGCCGCCGCGGCCGAAGCCGATGCCTTGAAGCGCCAGTCGACGATGAAAGGGCCGGTGAAGGCGCTCAGGATCGGCGATCTGCTCAAGGCGCGGCGCAAGCCGATCCTGATGGCGGCGGCCGCGATCATGCTGGCGCTTGCCGGCCTGCAGCTCGGCAAGGCATTCCTCTCCGATCCGGCCCAGGTGGCGAGCAACGACGCGGCACCAATCGTGGCCTCGCAGCCGGTTCAAACGGCATCCGTCGACACGGCCAGCCCGCCGAAGCCGGAAGCCCAGCCGGCGACAACGGACAACGCGCCGGCCCACGCCGTCAGGCAGGCCGAACCATCCGCGCCGATGGCCAAGGACGACATGGTCAACCAGGCCGCCATGGCGATGCCATCGGACAGCGATGCGATGGCGGATACGGCACCGGCCACATCGGGATCCACGGCTACGGCCGACGCTTCCGGCGCAGGCGCCGCCTCCGAAGCAATGGCTCCGGCCGCGCCGACGGCGCCCACTTCGACAGCCCCGACGACGTCAACGCCGGCAGCCATCACCGGTGGCGCGCAGGCGACGGCCAGCGATGCCCAGCCGACCATGGCCGCGCCAACCGCGACCAACGACACCAAGGGCAACGACACCACTGGCGCGGTGGCGTCGACGGATACATCCGCCCCGACAGCCGCGGCCAAGTTCGACATTCCGGCCGAGGCCGGCCCGGCCGCGCTCCGCGATGCCGCCGCCGGCGGCGATGCCAAGGCGCTGTTCGAGATCGGTTCGCGCTACGCGGAGTCGCGCGGCGTCAAGGAAGACATGGCGACAGCGGCCAAATGGTATGAGAAATCGGCGGAACTCGGCTTCGCGCCGGCCGAATACCGTATCGGCAATTTCTACGAGAAGGGCATCGGCGTCGCGCGCGACATCAAGAAGTCGAAGACCTGGTACCAGATGGCCGCCGAGCAGGGCAACGCCAGCGCTATGCACAATCTGGCCGTGCTGTTCGCCATGGCCGCCGACGGCGTGACCGACAATGAATCGGCCGCGCACTGGTTCCAGGAGGCCGCCGATCTCGGCGTCAAGGACAGCCAGTTCAATCTCGGCATTCTCGCCGCCAAGGGCGTCGGCATGAAGCAGAACCTCGAGGAATCCTACAAATGGTTCGCGCTCGTCGCCAAGACCGGGGACAAGGACGCGGCCGCCAAGCGCGACGAGATTGCCAATGCGCTGCGGCCCGAACAGCTCGAGCGCGCCCGTGCCGCGACCGAATTGTGGAAGGCCAAGCCGCTCAACGTGGCAGCCAATTCGGTCGACATTCCCGATGCCTGGCAGGAAGGCACGCCGCAGACCACCGCCAGCATCGACATGAAAAAAGCGGTCCAGAACATCCAGCGCATTCTCAACAAGAATGGCTACGACGCCGGTGGTGCCGACGGCAAGATGGGCCAGAAGACGAAGACCGCGATCATGGCTTTCCAGACCGACAACAAGATGCCGGCCACCGGCGCGGTCGACGAGAAACTGGTCAAGGCACTGCTGGCGCGCAAATAACGGCAGATGCGTCGCTTCCACGACGCCCTTGCCACACATTTGCCTGTTAACTGATTGAGATGTTTTTTGTTTCGGCCCGGTGACGGGGTTTTTCCCCGCCGCCGCGTCGGCGCAAGAAAAAATTGGCTTTTCGATGCGAGACTGTCCGCAACGGCTGTATTCGCCGACAGGCAAACTGATCGAGACTGACGGGTGGGCATCTATCTCCCGATTGCGGAAATTTCCGTCAACGTCTTCGTGCTGCTGGCCATGGGCGCCGCGGTGGGCTTCCTGTCGGGCATGTTCGGCGTCGGCGGCGGCTTCCTCATCACCCCGCTCCTGATCTTCTACAACATTCCGCCAGCGATCGCGGTCGCCACGGGCGCCAATCAGGTTATCGCCTCCTCCTTCTCCGGTGCGCTGTCGCACATGAAGCGGGGTACGCTCGACTTCAAGCTCGGCGGGGTGCTTCTGGCCGGCGGCGTTGTCGGTTCGACCGGCGGCATCTTCGTGTTCGCTTTCCTGCGCAGGCTCGGCCAGCTCGACCTGTTCATCTCACTGCTTTACGTCGTGCTGCTCGGCACCGTGGGCGGACTGATGCTGGTCGAAAGCGTCAATGCGCTGCGCGCGACGCGCAGCGGTGCGGCACCGGTCCTGAAGAAATCCGGCCAGCACAACTGGATCCACCGCTTGCCGCTGAAGATGCGCTTCAGGGCCTCGAAACTGTTCGTCAGCGTCATCCCGGTGCTAGGCCTTGGCGCCGGCATCGGTTTCCTGTCGTCCATCATGGGCGTCGGCGGCGGCTTTATCATGGTGCCGGCGCTGATCTATCTGCTCAAAGTGCCGACCAATGTGGTTATCGGCACGTCGCTGTTCCAGATCATCTTCACCTCCGCCTACACGACGCTGGTTCACGCCAGCACCAACCAGACCGTCGACGTGATGCTGGCTTTCCTGCTGATGGCGGGTGGCGTGGCCGGCGCACAATATGGCGCCAAGGCCGGCCAGAGGCTGCGCGGCGAGCAATTAAGGGCGCTCCTGGCGTTGCTGGTCCTGGCAGTGGCGATAAGGCTTGCCATCGGCCTGTTCGTCACGCCGCCCAACCTATATTCGCTGTCCGGCGCGGGTCTCAACTGATGGCGGGCCCTAACGCATTCGCAACCGCCATTCTCCTGTCCTCGCTCGTGGCCGCCTTGCCGGCGAAGGCACAGACGCCGCTGACGGAAGGCATCCAGATCGGGCTCTCCACAGACAATGTCTCGATCACCGCCGGCTTTTCCGGTGCCGACCTGACCATTTTCGGTTCGCTGGAGAACCCCGACCCGCTGGTTGCCCGCCAGGGCCGCTACGATGTCATCGTCGTGCTCGAAGGACCACCCAAGCCTGTGGTGGTGCGCCGCAAGGACCGGGTGCTCGGGGTCTGGGTCAACCTAGAATCGGAAACCTTCGAGAACGTGCCGGTCTCCTATTCGGTGGCGACGACACGGCCGCTGCAGGACATCACCGAACCGAACAGCTACAAGCAGCTGTCGCTCGGCGCCTCCAACCTCTACATGCAGCCCGCCGATGCCGGCGACAGCCCGGCGACGATCCAGGAATTCACTGCCGCCCTGCGCGAGCGCAAGGCGGCAGCCGGCCTCTACAGCGAGAATGTCGGCGGCGTGCAGTTCCTGTCGCAGAACCTGTTCCGCGCCACCGTCAGGCTGGCGCCGAACGTGCCGGTCGGCACCCATAAAGCCCGCGCGTTCCTGTTCAAGAGCGGCCTGTTCATCAAGGAGAGCTCGGCCCAGCTCGAAATCCGCAAGTCCGGCTTCGAACAGTCGATCTTCCGCGTCGCCCACGAATATGCCTTCCTCTACGGCGTCTTCGCCATATCGCTGGCCATGCTGACGGGCTGGCTCGGCAGGCTGGTCTTCCGCAGGGACTGAGGCATCTGAAAGGGGTTCCCCTTTTCCGGATCATGCTGTAGACCGCACCTCCCCCGCCCGACGGGCAAGCAATTCAATTCGGCAGAGTGGTCAATCCGGCAGAGTGGTTCGGTCGCCCGGACCGCAGCGCACGCTCCCTTCTGCGAGCGCCGATCCGCTGCCTGCCACCAATGACAGGAGGCTGCCTTGCGACCAGCATTCGCCGGTATCGACTTCGGCACGTCGAATTCCACGGTTGGCGTGGTCCGCAACGGGCAGCCGCGCCTCGTCGGGATTGAAGACGGCCAGGTCACGTTGCCGAGCGCGGTGTTCTTCAATTTCGAAGACGGCCGCATCTGCTTTGGCCGCCAGGCCATCGCCAACTACACCGACAGCGTCGAAGGCCGGCTGATGCGCTCGCTGAAGAGCGTGCTCGGCAGTTCGCTGGCGCACGAAAAGACGCGCATCAAGGCTCGCTCGATCGGCTTCATGGAAATCATCGGCCTGTTCCTCGGGCATCTCAGGAAGAAGCTGGAAGAAGACGCCGGCGACGTGGTCGAGACGGTGGTGCTCGGCCGGCCGGTGCAGTTCGTCGACGACGATCCGCAAGCCGATGCGAATGCGCAGGGCGACCTCGAAAAGGCCGCCCACGCCCAGGGCTTCAAGCATATTGCTTTCCAGTTCGAGCCGATCGCCGCGGCGCTCGACTACGAGCAGAGGGTCACGCGCGAGGAGTTGGCGCTGATCATCGACATGGGCGGCGGCACGTCGGACTTCTCGGTCGTGCGCGTCTCGCCGGAGCGCTCCCGCTCGCTGGACCGCAAGGACGATATCCTGGCCAGCCGGGGCGTTCATATCGGCGGTACGGATTTCGACCGGCTGCTGAGCATTGCCCATGTGATGCCGCGGCTCGGCTATCTGACCCCGACCAAGGACGGCAAGCGCAATCTGCCGGCGAGCTATTTCATCGATCTCGCGACATGGCAGCGCATCAACCTGGTCTACACCGCCAAGGCGATGGCGCATCTGCGCCAGATCCGCTACGAGGCCGTGCGCGCCGACCTGGTCGATCGTTTCATCCACATCGTCGAGCATCGTTATGGGCACGCGCTGGCGGCTCTGGTCGAGAAGGCCAAGATCGAGCTGACGGACAGATCATCCGCCGAGGTGGCGGTGAAGCTGCCGGGCGCGGACTTCTCCGCCGAAATCACACGCGGCGGGCTCGACGCCACGATCGCCAGGGACATCGAGCGGGTCACCGCAACGGTCGGGGAGACCATCCGCGACGCGCGGGTCAAACCATCCGACATCACCGCGGTGTTCCTGACCGGCGGATCGACCGCGATCCCGCTGGCAAGACGGGAGATCCTGTCGCTGGTGCCGCAGGCTTCCGTCATCGAGGGCGACATGTTCGGCTCGGTCGGGCTTGGCCTGGCTCTCGACGCGCAGCGCAAGTTCGGCTGACCGGTCCGTTGATATTCAGGTGATGCCGGCCTGCAAATGGCCGTTTCCTGCGCTTCCGGTACTCGCGTACCCGAACGTACGCTCCGTTCCGGTTCTCGGAACCAACCATTTTCGGCACGGCCTGACCTGAATCTCAACGAACCTTATGCTGGCGCAGATCCGGTTGTTTCGGCACCGAGATGCGCCTTGAGCGCCATCTGGGCCAGGCTTGCCTGGCGATCCCGGTGCGTGATCATGGCGAAGTCGCGTTTCGGCAGTTCGAGCGGCACCGACCGCAGGCTGCCTTCGGCAACGGCACGTCCGACGACCAGATCCGAAATGATGGTGGCGCCGGCACCCGCCTCGACCGCCTGGCGAACCGCCTCGTTGCTGGGCAGCACCAGGAATATTTGCAGGTCGGCAAGCGAAATCCCCTCGCGCCGCGCCAGATCCTCCAGCACCTCGCGCGTGCCCGAGCCGCCCTCGCGGATGATCCAGCGCAGGCCCCTGATGTCGGGATGGCCAGGCGCGGTTTCAACGATCTCGGGGTGGGAGCTGGCAACGACCAGCATCAGCCTGTCGGTATCGACCTTGGCGCGGCGCAATATGTCGGATTCGGTGCGCCCCTCGACCAGGCCGAGATCGGCGGTTCCATCCAGCACGCTGGCCTCGACCTGCCTGGTGTTGCCGATGGTGACGCTCAGCCTGACGGCCGGATAGGCTTCGTGGAAGGAAGCCAGCCGGCGCGGCAGCCAGTAGCTGGCGATGGTCAGGCTGGCCGCGATCGAGAGACTGCCCGCGACCGTCTGCGAGACATGTTCAAGCACATTGCGGGCGGCGGCGGCCCGCTCGAGCACGGCCTTCGCCTCCGGCAGGAACCGATGGCCTGTCTGGGCCAGTTCGATGTTGCGGCCGACGCGGTTGAACAGGTGCACGCCGTGCTGCTCTTCGAGCGCGCGGATGGCGGCCGATGCCGCCGACTGGGAGATGCCCAAAAGCTCCGCTGCCTTGGTCATGTGGCCGCGCTCGGCGACGGCGACGAAAATGCGCAACTGGTCCAGGGTCATGCGCGCATTAAGAACCAATATCGATCGAATTTACAAGAACAACTGATTAGACGGATCGATAGCTTTATTCTACTTTTTCAGTCGAAGTTAGAAAAAATTGGCCATCAGGTCGCAGCGAATAAAATGATCGGGCGGTTCAGATCCCTGTTTGCCCATTGGGCCCGTGGCATAAGGCGACGGCTGACCGGCGATCGCTACCACCCGGAAGAGCATTACATGCGCGGCCCCGGGCCGAAGACGCGGGCCAAATCCGCGCGCACTGGATCATGATGCACGGACCACCGCGCGGCGCGAATTCGGCACCATCGCAGCTCCCGCTGGCGGACACGCGCGCGCCTGATGAAGGCGACGGCGTCGACACTTCGCCTGATGTTTCCGACAGCATCGCCAAGACCACCTGCTACATGTGCGCCTGCCGCTGCGGCATCGACGTGCACATCAAGGACGGCAAGGTCCGCTACATCAACGGCAACAAGGACCATCCGGTCAATCGCGGCGTGATCTGCGGCAAGGGCAGCTCCGGCATCATGCAGCACTACAGCCCGGCCCGGCTGAAGAAGCCCCTGTTGCGCACCGGCCCGCGCGGCTCTGGCGAGTTCCGCGAGATCGAGTGGGAAGAAGCGTTCGTGATCGCCACGGAACGGCTCTCCGCCATCCGCCGGACCGATCCGAAAAAACTCGCCTTCTTCACCGGCCGCGACCAGTCGCAATCCCTGACCGGCTGGTGGGCGAGCCAGTTCGGCACGCCGAATTTCGCCGCCCATGGCGGCTTCTGCTCGGTCAACATGGCGGCCGGCGGGCTCTACTCGATCGGCGGTTCGTTCTGGGAGTTCGGCGAGCCCGACTGGGACAACACCAGATACTTCATGCTGTTCGGCGTTGCCGAGGATCATGATTCCAACCCGATCAAGATCGGGCTGGGCCAGCTCAAGGCGCGCGGCGCCAAGGTGGTGTCGATCAATCCGTGCCGGACCGGCTACAATGCCATTGCCGACGACTGGATCGGCATCCGGCCGGGCACCGACGGCCTGTTCGTCTTCGCCCTCATCCACGAACTGCTGAAGGCCGGCCGCGTCGATCTCGATTATTTGCTCCGTTACACCAATGCCCATATCCTCGTCGTCCAGGAGCCAGGTGCTGCCGACGACGGTCTGTTCGTCCGCGACGCCGACGGCAATCCGCTGGCTTGGGACAGGGTGCCGAAGACCTCCGTCAAGGCAACCGATCCGGAGGCGAAGCCGGCGCTGACCGGCAGCTTCGAGGTCGGCGGCCGTCGCTGCACGCCGGTGTTCCAGCTCATTGCCGGCCGCTACCTTGACGAGAGCCATGCGCCGGATGCGGTGGCAGAGCGTTGCGGCATTGCGGCCGATACGATCCGCCGGATTGCGGCCGAGCTCGCCCATGTCGCCTTCGAACAGACGATCGAATTGCCGATAGCCTGGACCGATTGGGCCGGGCGCCGGCACGAGTCGATCAAGGGCCGGCCGATTTCGATGCATGCCATGCGCGGCATCTCCGCCCATTCGAACGGCTTTCACACTTGCCGCGCCATCCATCTGCTCCAGGTGCTGCTCGGAACCGTGGATGTTCCCGGCGGCTTCCGTTTCAAGCCGCCCTACCCCAGATCGGCACCGCCGGGCCCAAAACCCGCCGGCAAGACAAGCAAGGCAATGACGCCCCTCGACGGCATGCCGCTTGGCTTCGTCTGTGGGCCGGACGATCTGCTGGTCGACGAAACAGGCACACCGCTTCGCATCGACAAGGCCTATTCGTGGGAGGCGCCGCTGGCCGCGCACGGCCTGATGCACACCGTCATCCGCAATGCCTGGGCCGGCGATCCGTACCCGATCGACACGCTGATGATGTATATGTCGAACATGGCGTGGAACTCCTCGATGAACACCGTCGAGACCATGGCCATGCTGACCGACAGCGATGATGCGGGTAACTACAAGATCCCCTTCATCATCTATTCCGACGCCTACTATTCCGAGACCGTGCCGTTCGCGGATCTCGTGCTGCCGGACACCACCTATCTCGAGCGGCATGACTGCATCAGCCTGCTCGACCGGCCGATCAGCCATGCCGACGGGCCGGGCGATGCCATCCGCCATCCCGTCGTCGAGCCGGACCGCGATGTCAGGCCGTTCCAGTCGGTGCTGATCGAACTCGGTGCACGGCTCAGCCTGCCCGGTTTCGTCAAGGACGACGGCTCGGCCAGATATGCCGACTATGCCGACTACATCGTCAACCACGAGCGCACGCCGGGCATCGGGCCGCTTGCCGGCTGGCGCGGCAAGGACGGGACGTCGATCGGCAAGGGCGAGGCCAATCCGGACCAGTTGCAGCGTTACATCGACAATGGCGGCTTCTGGCACCACGACTTCGCTGACGACCAACGCTACTACAAGATGGCCAACCGCTCCTATCTCGACTTCGCCGTGCAGATGGGCTTCATCCCCACGGCGGAGCCGATCGTCTTCCAGCTCTATTCCGAGCCGTTGCAGCGCTTCCGCCTCGCCGCGCGAGGCCACGGCCGCGTCTTGCCGCCAGAGGGTGATCGCCAGCGCATCGAGACCTACATGGACCCGCTGCCGTTCTGGCACATGCCGTTCGAGGAAGCGGCCGTCGACCTCGAAAAATACCCGCTGCACGCGCTGACGCAGCGGCCGATGCACATGTATCATTCCTGGGGTTCGCAAAATGCGTGGCTCAGGCAAATCACCAGCCAGAACCGGCTGTTCGTGCATCACCGGACCGCCGCCGGCCTCGGTCTTGCCGACGATGACTGGGTGTGGATCGAAAGCGTCAATGGCAAGGTGAAGGGGCAGATCAAGCTGATCGACGGCGTCAACGAAAGCACGGTCTGGACCTGGAATGCGATCGGCAAGCGGCGCGGCAGCTGGGGGCTGAAGGACGGCGCGGCCGAGAGCAATCGCGGCTTCCTGCTCAACCATGTCATCGGCGACCAGACCGCGGCGGACGCGCAGGGCAAACGCTATTCGAACTCCGATCCGGTCACCGGCCAGGCGGCATGGTTCGATCTGCGCGTGCGCATCGTCAAATGCGCTGATGAGGAATCCGGCTTCACCGAACCGCAATTCGAGCGTTTCCAGCAGCCACCGCATTTCGAGCCCGCGCCCGATAAATTGAGCTTCGGCGCCGAATTCCGCACGAAAAGAGAAACCACCGGATGACCTGCCTTCCCACCCACACCGACAAGAGGCTCGGCCTGGTCATCGACCTCGACACCTGCGTCGGTTGCCAGGCCTGCGTCACCGCTTGCAAGGAGTGGAACACCGGCGGCCACATGGCGCCGCTGACCGACATCGATCCCTATGGCGGCCATGCCGACGGCGTCTGGTTCAACCGCGTGCACAGTTACGAGCACACCACCGAGATGGGCGGGCGCACGGTCAACTTCCCACGCTCCTGCCTGCATTGCGAGACGCCGGCCTGCGTCACCGTCTGCCCGACCGGGGCCTCCTACAAGCGGGCCTCGGACGGCATCGTGCTGATCGACGAGGATAAGTGCATCGGCTGCAAACTGTGCAGCTGGGCCTGCCCTTATGGGGCCCGCGAATTCGACACCGATGTCGGGGTGATGAAGAAGTGCACGCTCTGCGTCGACCGCATCTACAATGACAATCTGGCCGAAGAAGACCGCGTACCGTCCTGCGTCGCCGCGTGCCCGACCAGCGCCCGGCATTTCGGCGATCTCGGCGATCCCCAGTCGGCCGTCTCGCAACTGGTGGCGGAGCGCGGCGGCGTCGACCTGATGCCGGAACTCGGCTATCATCCGACCAACAAATACCTGCCGCCACGCGCCCACACGCAACGCGCCGCATCGGTGCCCGCGAAGGCGCTTGAGCCGGTGCGGGCCGAGGGCGGCTTCCTCGGCTGGGTCGACCGCATGCTTTCGAACTAGAACATGCATCCAGCCTTTTCCGTTGTCTTCTTCACCACTGCTACAGGCGCGGGCTACGGCCTTCTGGCGCTGCTCGGCGTGCTCGGAGGCCTCCAGATCATCCCGCCCGATTTCTGGCTCGGCCTCATCGGCCTGGGGCTGGCGCTCGGCTTGGTCGCGGCTGGACTGTTGTCTTCGACCGGCCATCTCGGCAGGCCCGAACGCGCCTGGCGGGCGTTCTCGCAATGGCGCAGTTCATGGCTGTCGCGCGAAGGCGTTGCCTCCGTCATCACCTTCATCCCGGCGGGGCTGTTCGGCATCGGCTGGGTGTTCTTGGGCCGCACGGACGGCTGGGTCGGCATTGCCGGAATTCTGACGGCCTGTTGCGCGGTAGTCACCGTCTGCACCACAGGCATGATCTACGCGTCGCTGAAGCCGATCGCCCAGTGGCACAGCCGCTTCACCCTGCCCGGCTATCTCATCTTCTCGGCGATGACCGGCAGCGTGCTGTTGAATGCGCTGCTGCAGAGTTTTGATATCGGTTCGAAGACGCTTCTGACGGCTTGTGTGCTGCTGACCGTGATCGGCTGGGGCTGGAAGCTGGCGACATGGCGCTACAACGACCGACTGGAGATCCCGACCACCGCCAACACCGCGACCGGCCTTGCCGGCGGCACGGTGCGATCGCTGGAGTGGCCGCATACCGAAGAAAATTACCTGCTCAAGGAAATGGGTTTTCGCATCGCGCGCAAGCATGGCGCACGCCTGCGCCAGATCACGCAAGCTCTGGCCTTTGCCTTGCCAGTCCTGCTTCTCGCCGTCACCTTTGCCCTGCCCTGGCCCTTTGCAGCGGTGCCGTCGGTGCTCGCCGCGATCGTCCAGTTCGCCGGCATGCTGGTCGAGCGCTGGCTGTTCTTCGCCGAGGCGAAGCACACGGTCACGCTCTACTATGGACGTTGAGGTCAGCCGGGGCGCAGCATCGAGCCGGAGATGGCGAAGATGCGGTCGACGCCAAGCATGTAGGCCATCAGCGATTCCAGGCGGAACAGCCCGGCATAGGCGCGGTCGAGCACGTTGAGCGAACCGGTATAGGCGCCAAAGGCCGGCATGATCATGCGGCCGCCGTCACCGGCAAAGCAGCGCCGCCGCACCGACCGGCCCTGCTGTACGATGCGCGCGCACGGATGGAGGTGACCCGATATCTCGCCCTCGACGCGCAGCTTGGATGGCTCGTGCCGGAACAGCAGCGAGCCGATCGCCAGTTCGCGCACGGTCTCGCCGGGCAGGTCGGCCGGCGCTTCGGGATCATGATTGCCGGCGACCCAGAACCAGTCGCGGCCTGCCATCAGCGCTTCCAGCCGCTCGCGAAAACTCGCATGCATGCGCTCGGCGCCGCCGCCATCATGGAAGCTGTCGCCCAGGCTGATGACGATCGAGGGTTGATAATCCGATATCACAGCCTGCAGCCGCAGCAATGTCGCGCCGGTGTCGTAAGGCGGGATCAGCGTGCCGCGCCTTGCCAGCGACGAGCCTTTTTCGAGATGCAGGTCCGATACCGCCAGAAGCCGAAGCTCGGGAAAGTAGAGCACGCCGCGCGGATCGCAGACCGCGCTCTCGCCGGCGATGCCGACAAGGTCGGCCTCGGCGATCAGCGATGTCCGCGCCAGCGAAAAGTTCATTCCTCGACCATCTCCGGCCCCATGGCCTCTGCGACCAGCGTCGCGGCATCCATCAGCAGCGTTTCATCGGCTTCGCCGTTCACCGGCATCTTGCCGATCTCAAGCATGATCGGCACGGCAAGCGGTGATATCTGTTCCAGATCCTTATGCATGATTCGACCTTGGATGCGCGAGAGCATGTCGGCAAGTCTGCTGACATCGAGCAGGCCGGTCGCTGCATCGGCACGTGTCGCCTGCAACAGAATATGGTCGGGCTCGTGGCTGCGCAGGACGTCGTAGATAAGGTCGGTCGACACGGTGACCTGGCGGCCGCTTTTCTCCTGGCCGGGATGGCGTTTTTCGATCAGTCCGGAAATCAGCGCGCAGTTGCGGAAGGTGCGCTTGAGAAGCCAGCTGTCGGCCAGCCAGGCTTCGAGGTCGTCGCCAAGCATATCCTGGTCGAAGAGCGCACCGAGCGAGGGCTTCCGGGCCTTGAACATCGCGCCCATATCACCCAGCGACCATATGGCCAGCGCGTAGTCGGTGGCGACGAAGCCGAGTGGTCTCGCGCCCGCCCGGTCGAGACGCCGGGTAAGCAGCATACCGAGCGTCTGGTGCGCCAGCCGGCCTTCAAAGGGATAGGCGACCAGGTAGTGGCGATTACCGCGCGGAAAGGTCTCGATCAGCAAGTCATCGCGCTTTGGCAGCACCGACTTGTCGGCCTGGAACCGCAGCCAGTCGGCCACCTGCTCGGGCAGCTTCCCCCAGCGCCGGGGGTCGTCCAGCATGATGCGGACCTGCTCGGCAAGGTAGGTCGAAAGCGGGAACTTGCCGCCGCCATAGTAGGGTACCTTGGCATCGCTGCCGGGCGCATTCGAGACGAAGCATTCGTTCTCGCGGATCCCTTCGAAGCGCAGCACCTTGCCGGCAAACATGAAGGTGTCGCCATGCGTCAAGGTTTCGAGAAAAGCCTCCTCGATCTTGCCGAGAACCCGGCCACCGCGTGAGGCCGAGCCCTTGCTGCCAGCCTGCACGTAGCGCACGTTCAACGCCGGCACTTCTATGATGGTGCCGACATTCAGCCTGTATTGCTGGGCGACACGCGGATTGGAGACACGCCACAGCCCATCCTTGTTGAGGCGGATGCGGGCGTAGCGCTCATAATTTTTCAGCGCGTAGCCGCCGGTGGCGACGAAATCGATGACGCGGTCGAAGGTCGGCCGGTCGAGGCTGGCAAAGGGCGCCGCCGTTCGCACTTCCTCGAACAGATCATCGGCACGGAACGGCGCGCCACAAGCGCAGCCGAGCACGTGCTGCGCCAGCACATCGAGCCCGCCATCGACCAGCGGCGGTGTGTCCTGGGCGCCGAGATAGTTGGCGTCGAGCGCTGCCCGGCATTCCAGCACCTCGAAACGATTGGCCGGAATGAGGATCGCCTTCGACGGCTCGTCCATGCGATGGTTGGCGCGGCCAATGCGTTGCGCCAGTCGGCTCGCCCCCTTCGGCGCACCGACATGCACGACCAGATCGACGTCGCCCCAGTCAATGCCGAGATCGAGCGTCGAGGTGGCGACGATGGCGCGCAGTGCGTTCTCGCCCATCGCCTTCTCGACGCGCCGGCGCTGGGCGACATCGAGCGAGCCGTGATGCAAGGCGATCGGCAAGGTGTCCTCGTTGACCCGCCATAATTCCTGGAACAGCAGCTCCGCCTGGCTGCGGGTGTTGACGAACAGCAACGTCGTCTTGTGGCGCTTGATCTCGCGATAGATCTCCGGCGTGGCGTAGCGCGCCGAATGTCCTGCCCAAGGCACGCGCTCTTCGGAATCGAGGATGGAAATCTCAGGCTTCGCGCCACCGGTGACAACGATCAATTCGGACATATCGCCGGGTGGGTTCTGGCTGACCAGCCAGCGTCGCAACTCGTCCGGCTCGGCGACCGTCGCCGAGAGGCCTATCGTCTGCAGGCCGGGCACGTAGCCGCGCAGCCGCGCCAGCCCGAGCGCCAGAAGATGGCCGCGTTTCGACGTCACAAGCGAGTGCAATTCGTCGAGCACGACATAGCGCAGATCCTCGAAAAAGCGCCGGGCGTCGGAGGCGGCGATGAGCAATGCCAACTGCTCGGGTGTGGTGAGCAGAATGTCGGGCGGCACCAGCTTCTGCCGCTGGCGCTTGTGGGAGGGCGTGTCGCCGGTGCGCGTCTCGATGGTGACGGGCAGGCCGATCTCTTCCACCGGCTTGCCAAGATTGCGCTCGATGTCGACCGCCAGCGCCTTCAGCGGCGAGATGTAAAGCGTGTGAATGCCGCGATGCGCCTGGCCCGGTTTTCGCCTTGGCCTGACAGCCAGTTCGGTCAGCGAGGGAAGAAACCCAGCCAGCGTCTTGCCGGCGCCGGTCGGTGCGATCAGCAGCACCGATTGCCCGGCCTGGGCCTTCGCCAAAAGTTCGATCTGGTGAGCGCGCGGCGACCAGCCTTTCTCGCCGAACCATCTGATGAATGGTTCGGGCAGGACGACGGCTGCATTCTGATTGGCAAGGCGCGGTTGCTCGGTCACGCTCCCAGAGGTAGCGCGACGGCGGCCCAACGCCAAGGAAAATCGGAACAAAAGGGGATCGAGCTGTTCTTCCTTCTCCCCCTGGGGGAGAAGGTGGATCGGCGCGCAGCGCCGAGACGGTTGAGGGGTGTTCCAGCGGAGTGAGACGTTGGCGTTCCCTGGAACACCCCTCATCCGTCGCCTTCGGCGACACCTTCTCATCCGTCGCCTTCGGCGACACCTTCTCCTACAAGGGGAGAAGGGAAGATCAGTGCTACGGCCTTCTGAACCCTGTCGGCCCACCGTAGAGATAGCCGATGCGGGCGATGGCGTCCTTCAGCCCTTCGCGCGAGACCAGCATGGTGTGGCCATTGGCGTGGATCATGGTCTCGGCATCGGTCATGACGGCGACATGGCCTTTCCAGAAGACGAGATCGCCGCGCCGCAATCCTGAGAAATCAGCGCCCGGATCGAGCGGCTCGCCGATGCTTGCCGCCTGCATGTCGGAATCGCGCAGCACGTTTTTGCCGGCCATGCGCATCGCCAGTTGCACGAGGCCCGAGCAATCGATGCCAAAGCCGGAAACACCGCCCCAGAGATAGGGCGTGCCGAGAAACATCTCGGCCACCGAAACATAGTCGCTCGCCTTCTCACCGATCGGCCGGAGATGACCTGATATGACGGCCTCGCCGGAAGGCAGGACAGCATAGTGGGTGCCCCGCGTCTCGGCGGCACCTGTCACCGTCACCGTCGATCCCATCGACAACTGTCCGGCGATCGGGAAACGCAGGTCCGGACCAGGGTAGAGGAAGGTGCGCGGTACCGAGACGATATGGGTGGGCGCGCGGTCGCGTCCGCCCAGCATCATGTCGGCGACATAGCCGACATAGCCGTCGCGCTCTGCCTGGACCCAGGCCCAGCCTTCCCTGTCCTCGAAGACGAGGACATCGTCACCGAACAGGAGCTGCGTGTTGATGCCGGCATCCGGACGCGGCGCCTTGCGCAGATCGGCGACGGAGGCGGTGACCCGGGCCGGCCGGCCGGCGACAAAGCGGTCGGCGGCAACCTCTCCTTTCAATCTTGCATCGGCAAGGTCGGAACGAAAGGCGTGAAGGCGGGCATCCCTGGCAGTCAAATCAGCAACTCGGTCAAGGTTGGTTGGTTAGATCGGCAGTTCGTGGGCTCTGGCAATGATACCATCGCCGAAGCGCTCGACAAAGAGCGCGCCCTCGACCGTGCGTTTGATCAGCACGTTGCGCTTGTCGAGCTCGTCGCGGTGGCGCGACACCAGTTTCAGCGCGCCCATCGTGTCGAGCGCGCGGGTGATGACCGGCTTGGTGACGTTGAGGCGGGCGGCGAGCCCGCGCACCGTGTGCGGCGGCGGATCGAGATAGATGGTGAACAGGATCGCCGTCTGGCGCATGGTCAGGTCGGGCGCATCGTCGCGCACCTGCGACAGCATCACTTGCTGCCACAGTCGCAAGGCCTGGCTTGGGCGCATCGCAATCGACATTGCGCCAGCATGACGGCAAATTGTTTCGGTTCCGTTTCAGTCACGGCAATTTGCCGGCTCAGCCCACAGCTGTCAGCCGAAGCGTTTCGAGATGATCCGCTCCAACGCGCGGATGCCCTGCGCCTCACCGCCGGCGGGGCCGTGCGGACGGTCGGCGGGGCTCCAGGCGAAGATGTCGAAATGCGCCCAGCTCGCCGTCCTTTCGACAAAGCGCTTGAGGAACAGCGCCGCCGTGATCGAGCCAGCGAAACCGTCCGTGGTGACATTGTTGATGTCGGCGATCTTCGACGACAGTTTCGCCTCATAGGGCTGCCACAGCGGCATGCGCCACAGCGGATCCTCGACCGCGGCGGAAGCCGCCGCCAGGTCGGAAGCCAGTACCTCGTCGCCGGTGTAGAACGGCGGCAGATCAGGGCCGAGCGCGACACGGGCAGCTCCGGTCAGCGTTGCCATGTCGACAAGCAGCTGGGGCTCCTCGTCATCGGCCAGCGCCAGCGCGTCCCCCAGCACGAGCCTTCCTTCAGCGTCCGTGTTGCCGATCTCGACTGAGATGCCCTTGCGGCTCGCCAGCACATCGCCCGGCCGGAAGGCGTTGCCGGCGATGGAATTCTCGACCGCCGGGATCAGCACGCGCAGCCGCACGTTCAGCCGGGCTGCCATGATCATCGAGGCCAGGCCAAGCACATTGGCCGCACCGCCCATGTCCTTCTTCATCAGCAGCATGCCGGATGACGGCTTGATGTCGAGACCGCCGGTGTCGAAACAGACGCCCTTGCCGACCAGCGTCACCTTCGGCGCGCCTTGCCGTCCCCATGTCATGTCGATCAGGCGCGGCGCGCCGACGGATGCGCGGCCGACGGCGTGGATCATCGGGAAATTCCGCACAAGCAGGTCGTCGCCCTTGATGACCGACACTTCGGCCTTGTGGACCTCGGCCAGGGTGCGCACCGCCGCCTCCAGATCGTCCGGCCCCATATCGCTGGTCGGCGTGTTGACCAGGTCGCGTGTCAGGAAGACACCATCGGCGATGCGGCGAACGCGCGCTGCATCGGCACCGGCCGGCAGGTCGAAGCGCAGCGTCTTGCCCGGCTTCTTGCCATAACGGGTAAAGACATAGCCGCCGAGCACCAACGCGATTGCCGCAAGTTGCGGATCGGCCGGCCCCGAGGCGAAATGCCAGTCGCCTTCGGGCAGGGTTTTCGCCAGCGCGCCGAGCGCGAGCGCGCCATCGCCGTCGCCAAGACCGAACAAGGCACCGGCGAGCGCGCCATTTTCGCCGGGCACGGCCAGCGTCCTGCCTGCCTCCCCGGAAAAGCCGTTGACCCTGGCCCAGGCGGCCATGGACGGCGCAAGGCCCGCGGCCTCCAGGCCATCCCTGGCGACCAGATGGACCGGCAGCGCGCCCTGCAATTTCTTCTCGACGAGTTCGACAGGCATCCGATGTTCTCCTGCCGACCCCTGGCGAGTCGGCGTTTCTTAACCGTCCGTTAGGGTTAACAGAATATTTCTGCGGGAGGAAAGATGGCCACGCAATGGCCGCGCATGAATGGAGGCCCAGGACCGATGCCGACCAACCGCACGACCGACGCCAGGGGAAAACGGCTGATCACCACGGCCCTCATGCTGGCGCTCGCGGCGGGTGTCGCCGGCTGTGGAACCAGCAATCTCACCACCGGCTCGATCGGCCGCACCACCAGCGGCAAACCCCTGGAGACCATGTCGGCGGGCGAACTCCACAATGCCACCGCTTCCCTGGGCCAGTCCTACTCCAGGAATCCGAACGACAAGCGAATCGCCACCAATTTCGCGGCCGCGCTGCAGATGGACGGCGATGCCGACCAGTCGCTTGCCGTGATGCGCAAGCTGGCGATCGCCTACCCCAAGGATCGCGACGTGCTCGCCTCGTATGGCAAGGCGCTGGCCGCCAATGGCCAGTTCGAAGCGGCGCTCGACGCCGTGCAGCGCGCGCAGACGCCCGAATATCCCGACTGGAGGCTGGTGTCGGCGGAAGCGGCCATCCTCGATCAACTCGGCCAGAAGGACCAGGCGCGCCAGGACTATCGCAAGGCGCTCGAACTCAAGCCGAACGAGCCTTCGGTTCTCTCCAATCTCGGCATGTCCTATGTGCTGGCAGGCGATCTGCGCACCGCCGAAACCTACATGCGTTCGGCCGCACAGCAACCCACCGCCGACAGCCGCGTGCGCCAGAACCTTGCGCTCGTCGTAGGCCTGCAAGGCCGCTTCGACGAAGCCGAGAAGATCGCCTCACAGGAACTCTCGCCCGAGCAGGCGCAGGCCAATGTCGCCTATCTCAGGCACATGCTGGCGCAGCAGAATGCCTGGAGCCAGCTCAAGGACCAGGACAAGGACAAGTCGAAGTCCGCGACCAACTGACCGCGCCGCGCCGAAAGCTGATTTCAGCCGGCACGCTCAAGTCACTATTTCATGCATGCGCAGTTTTGGGCGACATGCATGAGACGAAATCCGTTGCGACCATGAATGAAAAGCCGCGCCTGGTTCAGCGCGGTTTTTTCTAGATGTCATGCAGGGATGTGCCGCCGTTACTGGGCAGTCGATGACGCATGATCGCTGCCGAAGATGCCGCGCTGGCTGACCTGAATGCCGGCGGGACCCAGAATGATGGCGAAAAGCACCGGCAGGAAGAACAGGATCATCGGCACGGTGAGCTTTGGCGGCAGGGCTGCCGCCTTCTTCTCGGCGGCGTTCATGCGCTGGTCGCGGCTCTCGGCTGCAAGCACGCGCAACGCATGCGCCACCGGCGTGCCGTAACGCTCGGCCTGGACGAGTGCCTGCGACACCGACCTGACCGATTCCAGGCCGGTGCGGCTGGCCAGATTCTCGTAAGCCTGCTTGCGTTCCTGCAGATAGGAAAGCTCGGCGTTGGTCAGGATGAACTCTTCAGCCAGTGCCACCGATTGCGCGCCGATCTCGTCGGCGACCTTGCGGAGCGCGGCTTCGACCGACATGCCCGATTCCACGCAGATCAGCATCAGGTCGAGCGCATCCGGCCACGCCATCTGGATCGATTGCTTGCGCTTGGTGGCGCGGTTGTTGACATAGACAACCGGCGCATAGAAGCCGGCATAGGCAACGAGGATGCAAACGAAAAGCCGGATGACCAATGGCTTGTCGGGCAATCCTCCGAGCACGAATATGTAGACCAGGGCCAACGCCAAGCCGACGAAAGGCAGCACGAGACGGAAGAACAGAAACCGCGTCAGCGGATTCTGGCCGCGAAAGCCGGCAACCTTGAGCTTCTGCAAGGTGCTTTCGTCGGCAAGGGCGCGGCGCAGA
This sequence comes from Mesorhizobium opportunistum WSM2075, assembly GCF_000176035.2. Classification (NCBI taxonomy): domain Bacteria; kingdom Pseudomonadati; phylum Pseudomonadota; class Alphaproteobacteria; order Hyphomicrobiales; family Phyllobacteriaceae; genus Mesorhizobium; species Mesorhizobium opportunistum. The sequence goes on from NC_015675.1 coordinate 6,869,103, forward strand.
TCGAGCCGGTCGACAATGTTGCGCATGCCGACCGACTGTTCTTCGCGCAAGCCCTTGCGCCGGCGATCGGCCTCGGTTGCCAGCCGCGCGCGCTGCTTGGCGCGAAGCTCATCGCGCTCCAGCGCGACCGATTTCATGCGCGACTTGAGCTGGTTTCCGCTGAACGCCGGCAGCAGTGTAAAGACGGTCGCGAACACCGCGATGGCGACGAGCAGCGCGATCAGGAGGCTCGGATCGGTCAGTGATTTGATGACTTGATCGGTCATGTCGCTATCCTAGACCTCGAAGTTCATCATCTTGCGCATCACCAGGATGCCGATTGACATCCAGACTGCCGAACAGCCGAGGATGAGATTTCCAACGCTGGTGTTGAACAGCGGCATCAGGTAGCTCGGGCTCGACAGGTAGACGAGAAACGCGACGATGAAAGGCAGCGCTCCGATGATGGCGGCCGACGCCTTTGCCTCCATCGACAGCGCCTGGACCTTGGCCTTCATTTTCTTGCGATCACGAAGCACCCGCGAAAGATTGCCTAGCGCCTCGGAGAGATTGCCACCGGCCTGCGACTGGATCTGGATAACGATGCCGAAGAAGCTCGCCTCGGTGCATGGCATGGTTTCGGGCATGCGCAAGGTTGCGTCGGGGATCGACAGGCCCATCTGCTGCGAATCGACGATGCGGCGAAACTCCGTCTTCACCGGCTCGGGGGCTTCGTTGGCGATCAGGCGCACTGCATCGTTCAGCGGCAGGCCGGACTTGACCGCGCGCACGATGATGTCGAGCGCGTTTGGAAATTCGTTGAGGAACGCCTTGACGCGCCGGCTGCGGCGAAATGAAACGAACCAGCGCGGCAGGCCGAGCGCACCGGCCAGCAGCACGCCGGGCAAGACGATCAGCGGCGCCCCGGCCACGAACGCGATCACTGTCAGCGCGATGCCGCATATGGCGGAATAGATATAGAAACGCTCGATCGGAACCTTCATCCCAGCCTGGCGAAGCTGCGCCTTCAGCGGCGGCTTCTTGATGGCGCTGTCCTTGGATTTCTGCTTCTCGTCGAGCTCCTTGAGCGAATCCTGGACCGATTTGCGGCGCTTGGCCGCGTCCGTCGCACGGTCGCGCGTGGCCTTGACGACGGAACGGTCCGTCTCCGCGGCCTTGATCGTTTCAAGCCGCTTGCCGGTCTGTCTCTCATTGCTGATCTGGTTGAACAGAAATGCATAGGCGACCGCGCCGGCGCTGAAGCCGGCGAGCACGACAAACGCCAATACGGTGCCGTCAATTCCAAACATCGACCAGAACCTTCACGCCTGCGGGTACGTCAGTCAGCGCGTTTCTCCATCGCCTCGAGCGCTATGGCGAGGCGCTGCTCCTCGCCGTAGTAGCGAGCCCGTTCCCAGAAATGCGGACGGCCGATGCCGGTCGAGACGTGCTCTCCCAACAGCCTGCCGTTGGCGTCCTCGCCCTTGATATTATAGAGGACGATATCCTGCGTGATAACGACATCGCCTTCCATCCCGATCACCTCGGTGATGTGGGTGATGCGACGCGAACCGTCGCGCAGGCGGGCCGCCTGGATGATCACGTCGATGGAGCCGACGACGATTTCGCGCACCGTTTTCTGCGGCAGCGAGTAACCGCCCATGGCGATCATGGATTCGATACGGTTCAGGCATTCGCGCGGGCTGTTCGAGTGGATCGTTCCCATCGAGCCGTCGTGGCCGGTGTTCATCGCCTGTAGAAGGTCGAACACCTCCGGTCCGCGCACTTCGCCGACGATGATGCGCTCGGGCCGCATGCGCAGGCAATTCTTGACCAGATCGCGCATCGTCACCTCGCCTTCGCCTTCGAGGTTGGGCGGACGGGTTTCCAGGCGAACGACATGCGGCTGCTGCAGTTGCAGTTCGGCCGAGTCCTCGCAAGTGATGACGCGCTCCTCGCGGTCGATGTAGTTGGTCAGGCAGTTGAGCAATGTCGTCTTGCCGGAGCCGGTGCCCCCTGAGATGACGATGTTGCAGCGGACCCGGCTGATGATCTTGAGGACTTCGGCTCCCTGTGGCGAGATGGCGCCGAACTTGACCAGCTGATCGAGCGTCAGCTTGTCCTTCTTGAACTTGCGGATGGTGAGCGCGGTGCCATCGATGGCGAGCGGCGGCGCGATGACGTTGACGCGGGAGCCGTCGGGAAGGCGGGCGTCGCAGATCGGGCTGGATTCATCGACACGGCGGCCGACCTGGCTGACGATGCGCTGGCAGATGTTGAGAAGCTGCTGGTTGTCACGAAAGCGGATCGGGGTCTGTTCGACCTTGCCGTTGACTTCGATGTAGACGTTCTTGGAGCCGTTGACCATGATATCGGCGATGTCGTCACGGGCAAGCAATGGCTCGAGCGGCCCATAGCCAAGCACGTCGTTGCAGATGTCCTCGAGCAGTTCCTCCTGCTCGGCGATCGACATCGCGAAATTCTTGATCGCGATGATGTCGTTGACGATGTCGCGGATTTCCTCGCGCGCGCTTTCGGGATCGAGCTTGGCGAGCTGCGACAGGTCTATCGTGTCGATGAGCGCCGAGAACACCTGGCTCTTGGTGTCGTAATAGGTCTCGCTCTTTTCGCGGCCACGCTTCGGCTCCGGTGCGACGGGGGGCGCCTCGACCGCGCGGCGAGCCGGCGGTGCGACAGGTGCGCTCGGCTGCGGCGCTGCCGCCGGCCGTGCGAGAACCGCCGTGTCAGCCGAACCCGCGGCTGCCGGTGCGGCCGGCGCAGGTGCCGGCTGGCGAAATTCCGGCGTGAACCGGTTGCCGTCGTCGTTGCCTCGTTTACCAAACATGATCGACTACCGATCCCACTGCGTCACTTCTTGTTGCGCGACAGCTTGCCGAGCAGACTGCCCAGGCCAGCCTTCTTTTTCGTCTTGATCTCGCTGCGGCCGGTCAGCACATGAGCAATCTCGTTGATCGTGGCCACAACCGGGTTCTTGGCATCCATCTCGCCGAGCATACGCCCGTTGTTGGCGGCATTGCCGAACAGGACCGGATCAAAGCCGATGACCGACATCGGCGTCAGGCCGAGCGGCTCGGCGAAATCGGAAGGCGAAATCTCCGGTCGCTTGGGGATCCCGGCCTGGTTGATGATCAGCTTTGGCGGCGGGTCGTTGGGACGAAGCCGCTTCAACATGTCGACCAGGTTTTTGGTGTTGCGCAGATTGGCAAGCTCCGGCGTCGCCGTGATGACGATCTCGTCAGCCTTGACCAGCGTGTTCTTGGCCCACCCGGTCCAGACATGGGGAACGTCGAGCACCAGGAGCGGCACGCTGCGCTGCGCGGTATCGACAAGTTGCGCAAAGGCATCCGGATCGAAGTCGTAGACGCGTTCCAGTGTCGAAGGCGCCGCGAGCAGCGACAGGTGCTCGGCACACTGGGTCAGCAGCCGGTCGAGATAGACTTCGTCTATGCGCTCGGGCGAAAACACCGCTTCGGCGATGCCCTGTGCCGGATCCTGGTCGAAATTGATGTTGGCGGTGCCGAAGGCGAGGTCGAGATCGGCAACGACGACCTCGGATTTGAAGAGAGAAGACATCGCCCAGGCTACATTGTGGGCGATCGTCGAGGAGCCGACGCCGCCCTTGGCGCCAATGAAGGCGACCGAGCGGCCGAGCGGTTCAGCCTCCGGATCGACGAAAATCGACGACACGACACTGACGATGTCGGCCATCGAGACCGGCGCGATGACGTATTCGGAGATGCCGGAGCGGATGAGTTCGCGATAGAGGCCGACATCATTGTAGTGGCCGATCACCACCACTTTCGAGGACGGATCGCAGTATTCCGAGAGCTGGGCGAGTTGCTCCAGCAGTTGCTTGGGTTCGCTGCGCGACTCCAGCAGGATCAGGTTGGGCGTTGGCGCCGATTGATAGAACTCGACTGCGGTGGGAACGCCGCCCATGTGGACCTTGAGATGCGCCTTGGTCATGCGGCGGTCCTCGCCGGCCCGCTCGACCGGATTGGCAACGCCCTCCGTCTCGCAGAATGCCTGGATCGAGATGCGCGGTATCGGCCGCAACGCCTGCATCGCGGCGATGTCCTGCGGCGAGGTATCGCCGCCATCCACGGTGGCGTCATAGGCGAGGTTGCTCATGGTCATGCTCTTTCCGTGGCCTGTTCTTTGCGTGGCCTGTTCTTGCGTGACTTCTCTTTCCCGAGGGCGGCTCAGTAGGTCACTTCCGAATTGCCGAGGAACTCATCCGAAATGCCCCTGCTGCGGTAGACATCGATCACCGCGCCACGATTTTCCGCATCGATGGTGGTCTGCTTGCGCGGTCCGAGCAGATCGGCCGGATTGGCCATCTGGGCGGCGAGATTGTTCTGATAGGAGCAGCCGAAGTCGGCGTAGTGCTTGTTCTCGGACGACTCGACCAGATCTTCGGGCCAGCGTCCGCATTTGTCGGTCTGGGCCCTCACCGCGATAAAGGAGACGCGAACCGGGGCCGATGCCTCGCTCGACCCAGCCTGATAGGAGACCACGGCGATCCGGTTGCGCTTGATGCCGCTGGCGACCGCGAGCCTGGCGAAATCACGGCCGGCCGCCCTTGCGGCAACCTCGTTGGCCGATCCGCTGGGAATCTGGATGGTCAACGCCGGAGCGGCACTCTTGTCATAGCCATCGAGGAAACCCAGAAGCGTATCGCGTTGCGAGCCGGTCATGCCGCGGTCGCCGGCACCGACGGGCAGGTCGATCTTCTGGTTCTTTTCCGCGATGACGATGGGATGGTTGGTGCGATAGTCGTCCGGAATGGCGCCGACGGTGACACTGTCGCGCTGGGCGCAACCGGCCAGCAGAGCCGTTGCCGCCACCGCCAGGACCGGAAGGGCGCGCAGCCAGATCCGCGAACGGCCAGGGCGCATCGTGGCGATGCTTGTCTTCAACGCTGACTGAGACATGTCCGCTTCCCCATTCACTTGTAGATGTAGCCGACAACGCCGTGGTACCGGCCGTTGGGCTTGTCGGTCTGCATGGTGCCGTAGACGCGATTGACCTTGCCAAGGAACATGGCGGCGCCATCGCTGGCAGCGTTGAAATTGTCATCCGGCTTGGCGAGATCGTTGCGCGCCACCGGCTTCACCAGATAAGGAGTGATGATGATCACCAGCTCGGTCTCGTTGCGCACGAAATCCCTGCTGCGGAAGAGCGCACCGAGCACCGGGATCTTCGTCAATCCAGGCAACCCGTTGACGGCTTGCCTGACATCGTCGCGCACCAGGCCGGCGATCATCATGGAGCCGCCCGAGGGCAGTTCGACGGTCGTATCCGCAAGACGCTTGCGCAGCGACAGGGCATTCATGCCGACACTCGTGTTGGACGTGGAGGACGACACGGATCCTTCGGTTGTCGGTTCGGAAACCGAGGTTCTAACTTTCAGGCTTATGCGACCGGGCGACAAAACCACCGGCTGGAATTCCAGGCCGATGCCGTACTCGATCTTGTCGACCGAATAGGTCTTCAGGCCGGTCTGGTTGTCGGCGGACACGTTCGCGGAGACGCCGGTCACCATGTTGTATTCACCGCCAACCTTGAAGGTCGCCTTTTCTCCAGACACGGCGGTCAAGGTCGGCTCTGCCAGGGTCTTCATGACTCCCGACTGCTCCATTGCGTTGATATAGGCCTGCAGCCCCGAAGCATTGATACTGAAGCCCGCATTCGACAACGGCTTGCCTAGACCCGTGAAAGGGTCACTGAGCGCGCCGTAGCTGATGCCGTTGCTGCCGCCGCTGCCAACCATGTTGACACCGAGCTGCTTCATCACCGAGCGGCTGACTTCAGCGACGGTCACTTTCAGCGTCACCTGGTCGTCACCGATGATCTGCAGGAGGTTGACGATCTTGCTGGTGCGGCGTTCCTGGTCGGGGTTGTTGATGTCGACACCGCTCTGGGCCGAGCCGCCGGCCGCGGTCTGCGAATATTGTCCTGTCGTTGCTTCACCGCCCGAGACGAAGATGGTCGCCAGATCAACGGCTCGTTTCGAGTCCAGCGGCGTATCGACCGTTCCGGTCAGGACGACGTTGTCGTTCAGCAGTTCCACCTTGATATCCGAGGTCGGAATAAAGCGCCTGATGTAGTCTTCCAGGCCGGCGACGTCGCGTTCGACGGCCAGATCCAGGCTGGCGATCTGTTCGCCGTTCGGACCGAAGACGAAGATGTTGGTCTCGCCGACCGCCTTGCCGAACAGGTAGATACGCCTTGCGGTGCGGGTCACGGCATCGGCAACGGACGGGTTGGCGACGAGAATGTCGTAGGCATCGCTCGGCAGGTCTATGACCACCGACTTGTTGAGGCCAAGCTTGACACGCTGGGAGGCCGTGGTGGCCGTCACCTGCGTACTCTTGGCCTCGACAACGCCCTGCACATTCGTCCCGACGAGCAGGAGGCCGAATGCCGCGGCCACGATCGCTGGCAGTTTACCGCTTAGCCTCATTTCCTTGCCCCTACTTCGGAAACTTCGCCCGACTTGATCAGTCTCACCGTTCCCTTGCGGCCATTGCCGGAAACGAGATAGTCGGCCTCGTCCACATTCTTTTCCTGGGTGTCCGTGATCGCCCGCAACGCCAGTGTCAGGCGATCCGCCATCTGCTGGGCGACGGTGATGATCTCCGCCTGCTTGGGTGTGAGCTCCAGCGTGGCGGTCTGGCCCACCCTGGTCTTCTTGCCTTCCTCGTCCTCCTGGATGGTCTGGTCGATTGCCAGGACGCGGATGTTCTTGAGGATGGTTTCGGTGTTGAAGCCGGTGCTGCCGCTGTTGGCGTCCGCCCTGCGGGTCATGATGACGTCGACAAAATCATTGGGAAGGATGAAGCCGCCGGCCGACGTGTCGGCCGATATGGTCGTGGCGACCGCCCGCATCCCTGAAGGCAGGATCGACGACATGAAGCTTTGCCCCTCGCCGATCAGTTTGGAACGCCGCACGGGTTCGCCCGCGTACATCCCCACACGGGCTATCGACCCCTTCAGTTTCTCCAGGGCGTCGGGAGCCGTGGCCTTGGTGATGAAGTTCGGGTTGATGCCGTCGGCTGGCCAGGGCTGCCAGGCGATGTTGTTCTCGAGCTGGTTACCCATCGCGACATCGCCTGAAAGCACAAGCACGTCCTGCAGAGCCACCGCGGGAGCCTTGGGGCCGGAATCGACGACGATCTGGGCGGGTGGCGGGGCGACCATGTTCTTCGCGACGTAGCCAGCACCACCCGCCGCGGCTACCGCCACGCTTAAGATAATCAATCGGGATGCTGGCATCTGTCCGAACCCTCGCCCTTGGCAAACCACGTAGCCAAGGCGGACTTTGCAGCGGCAATCGTCAAAACAAGGTTAATGTAATGCTTACGATCGTGATTAATTTAAGGTTTACATAAATTAGACGGATCGGGCCGCGGCCCAGCAATGCTGCCGGCCAGACCCTTTTCAAGGCCAAGCCCAACGACACAAATCAGGAAAAGAAATTAGGACTGAACTCAGCTCGCCAGCCTTGCCAGCGCCCAGACCATCAAGGGCGAATCCGGATAGGTCAGCAGCCCACCCAGGCCGAGAGCGATCCCGTATGGAACACCGGCCGACTCTTCGGCGAAATGACGCAGGAATGGATTGCGGCCGGTAATTACCGCCAGCGGCGACTTGCGATAAAGCACGATGGCGAGCGTCAGCAGGCCGCCGATGAACGTCGAGACAACAAGGTACTCGACGAGATGCACGTTGAGCCCCATCCACACGGCCGTGGCGGCCAGCAGCTTGGCGTCGCCTCCGCCCATGCCGCCCATCGCGAACAGGCCGAACGTCACGGCCAGGATCAGCGCGCCGGCGGCAAAATGCCAACCGTATGTTGCCCATTCCATGCCCGTCAGCGGCGCAACCAGTGCAAAGACGATAACGAGCAGCACCGACACGCGGTTGGCAATCGTCATCGACAGCATGTCGGAGATCGCCGCGAACAGCATGCAGAACGGAAAGACGACGAAGATCAGGGCTTCAAGCATCGGCGCTATGCCTATTGTGCGAATTCCACCGGGTTCAATCTAGGCATCTTCGATTAACGATTGATGAGACCCGGAATGAAAGATGGCTGTGTTGGCTAGGATATAGAAAAAGGGCCGCCACGCGGCAGCCCCTTTCCAATACGCAATCTGGATACCCAGCAATACGGCGGATCAGGCGCCGCTGGAGTTCAGGGTGGTTCCGATCGTGGTGAACTTGGCATTGATTGCATTGCCGAGCGCGCCGGCGCCGGTGATGATGGCGAGCGCGATGAGAGCGGCGATCAGACCATATTCGATAGCGGTCGCGCCGGATTCGTCCTTCACGAAACGTGCAAAAAGGTTAGACATTCGAGAGCTCCTACTCCACGTGTTACAGCACTTCCGTCAACTTCTGTGATGGTTGATCGGATGCTTCCAATCTAGGGAGAAGCTCTTTCGATCGGCTTAATAAACAGCCTTACCGATTCCTTTCCCGGCTCGAACATATTGCGTGGTTAACCCCATACTAAGCGGTCGCTAAAATACCATTTTCAAGGCCAATGCCGCAAAGGGCAAGGGCTGGGAACGCTCGCGACCAAGCTGAGATCCAGCCGTGCCGGACACCCCCTCGATCGCGACTTCCGATGCCGGGCAGGCGGACTTAACCGTTGGTTCACCAATCTCGTTCATGTTCTGTTGAACAGTTTGCTGCGTGGAGCGCCTCAATGGCCGAGCCGAGATTCTCAATCCTGATTGCCGCGCTTCTTGCAGCAACGTGCCTCGTCGTGCCTGCCAGGGCCGGCACCGGCATCGAGGTCACCATGAACCAGGCCAAGATCGTGAAGCTGTCGCGCCCCGCCGACACGATCGTCGTCGGCAACCCGTCAATCGCCGATGCCTCGGTCCAGGACGCCTCGACGATCGTGCTCACCGGCAAGGGTTTCGGCGTCACCAATCTCGTCGTTCTCGACCAGGAGGGCAGCCCGATCGTCGACGCGCAGGTTACAGTCGTTCGGCAGGCAGCCTCCTCGGTGCGCATTTACCGGCGCGCCGAAGTGCAGACCATGTCCTGCACGCCCTACTGTGAAAGCTCGTACAAGAGCGAGGCGGAAAAATCCTCCGAAGCAGAGATGGGCGGCGGCAGCAAATAGGCGGCGCCCGCCCGCTATCCGGGTTACCGCCTGGTTAAGACACGTGCGTCGACTTTAGCGATCATTCAAACCGGGCCTCAATTGGTTTGCGCTAATAACACCTGTCAGAACCGTCCAGGGGTGGCAGGAAACAGGGCATGGGCAAGGAATTCACATCGAAAGGTCAGCGTAAGGTGGAGCGCTCCAGCTTCTTCAGGCGCTTCTTCCACGACCGGCGCGGCAGCACGGCCCTGGAGTTCGCGCTGCTGGCAATGCCGTTCGCCCTCCTCGTCTTCGCTATCCTTGAAAGCTGCATCTCGTTTGCCGGCCAGGAAGTGATGGCCAACATCACCGACGATGTCGCGCGCCAGCTGCGCACGGGCCAACTGAGGCCGGCCGATGTCGCGGGAGGCAAATTGACGACCCTGATCTGCGACAGGCTGGAGATCATCGTCTCCACGGATTGCCCCAATCAGTTGCTTGCGGATCTTCGCGAATATCCGACTTTCGCCGACGCGGCCTCGGCGAGCTTCAAGATCCAGAACGGCGACGTCGTGCTGATGCAAGGCACCAACTCACAGGCCTTCGCGACTACGCCGGGCTTGGCGGAATCGAGGAACATGCTGCGGGTCTTCTACAAATGGCCTGTGATGACCGATCTGATGGCCAAGTCGATGGCCAATCTGAGCGGTGGCAGGACGCTGCACTTCGCGTCCGTGACCTGGCAGAACGAGCCGTTCGACAATTGAGTTCGCAAACACCAACAAGAAAAAAGGCAGGGCATGATGCGTGCGGGGGCACATCCGGAAATCGCAGGGATCCGCGGCAAGGCAGTCGGGTTCTGGTCCAATCGCCGTGGCGTCGCCGCGGTCGAGTTCGCTCTCATCGTGCCTATCCTGCTGGTCATGTACTTCATGACCATGGAGGCTTCGCAGGCCATCGAGACCAGCAAGAAGGTCAGCCGTATCGGCAGCATGGTCGCCGACCTGGTCACGCAGCAGCCGACCATCGTCGCGGCGGACCTCGATGCCATCATGAAGATCGGCACCTCGACCATTCAGCCCTATAACCGGTCGACGCCCAGCATTATCATCACGGCAATACAGGTCACCACCGATACGCCGCCCAAGGTGAACGTGGTGTGGTCGCGCAAGCTGGTCAATGGCGTCTCCAGCATCGCCACTACCTTGCCCGCGACCACTACGGTTCCGACAACGCTCAGGGTCGCCGGCACCTTCCTCATCCGCGTTCAGAGCAATCTGAGCTATTCGCCGATTATCAACTGGCAGCCGGACACCCAACAAAAGCTTGGATTGACCCAATCCCTCAGCACCACCATACCGATGGGCGAAACCTACTATCTGCGTCCCCGCAGAAGCCTGACGATCCCCTGCGGCGATTGCTGAAGACCTTACTGCTGCCCACCATCGGTTGACACAAAGCGCACGGTGGCTTCCGCCATCGCGTAATCCTTTGGGGCCACGGTCAAAAACCCACCGGAATGTTTCGATTCCAGGAGATCGTAGACATCCGGTGTCGTCGACTTGAGGTTGGTGAGGAACACGGTCAGCCGGCGCTTGGCTTCCGGGTCAAGATCGCTGCGTACGGCGTGGGGACCGTATCTGAGCACCCCCGACGTCCAGACGATCTGGAAAGCCGACGGCGAAAGACCGGCCGCTTCGAGCCTTGCCTGCGTGCCGCCCGATAGCAGCGGCTGGCCGTCGGCCGCAGCCCTTACCCAGCCGAACAAGGCGTCGGCCTTGCCATCGAAGAGCATGGCCTCCGCCGCTGACGCCGTCACGGCATGGATCAAAAACGGTGAATCTTCGGCGATCTTGACGTGTTCGGCGGCCAAGCCCGCCAGCGGCAAAAGCGAGCCCCCGACGCTGTCCGATGGCGGCATGGCGATCCGGTGGGTCTCCATCGCCGCTAGGCCTGATAGCTTGCCGTCCCTGGTGAGCAGCACCGAACGGATGCCGGTCGCACCGTCGGAATCGACCGGAGCCACAAGCGGCTCGACGCATCCACAACGCTGCAACGCCGTGGCGTAGGCGGTCGCCGAATAGATGGCGTATTCGATCCGGGCGTTGGCCTGCGCCTCGATCAGGGCGGCATAATCGCGCGCGACGACGAACTCCACCTTCATGCCGAGCGCGTTGGTGAAGGCTTGCGTCAACTGGGCCAGCCCGGGAACCGTGTTCCCGGCGCCAGGCTCGGCGACGACGCCGATGCGGAATGTGCCGATATCCTCGCGCCAGTCGGCCTGCGCCGGCCCGCACCAGAACGCACCATGCACGAGCATAAGGACAGCCAATGCCTTGGGCGCAGCCTTCATGACAGGACCGTCCCGGGTTCTATTCCATCCATGCCACGCCCGCCGCGTCGCCCCACTTTTGTTTTGTCCATGTCGTTATCCAAAACCGCTGCGCACTTTTGGGCGACATGGACTCTTGGCCTATCCATGTCGTTATCCCAAAACCGCTGCGCACTTTTGGGCGACATGGACCTGACTATCGCGCCAAGCCGTTGCCGTTTGGTTTCCGAATTGCCAATGCCACCGTGGGACCCTATGTCTGGTCGTTCACACTGGCAACGATGATCCGATGGCGCGTGCTTTCCTCTTTGTCCTGGATTCCTTCGGCATCGGCGGCGCGGCCGACGCCGAACGCTATGGCGATGCCGGTGCCAATACCCTCGCCCACATCGCCGAAGCCTGCGCGGAAGGGCGCGCGGACCGCGAGGGGCTTCGTCAAGGTCCGCTGTTTGTCCCCAACATGGCATCGCTCGGGCTTGGCAAGGCGGCCGAGACCGCGACGGGATTGGGCTTTGCCCATTTCGGGACGGACCTGCTCGCCTATGCCTTCCACGGTGCGGCGCAAGAGGTTTCGAGCGGCAAGGACACGCCTTCCGGCCACTGGGAGATGGCGGGCCTGCCGGTGGGCTTCGACTGGGGTTACTTCCCCGACACGGTTCCCGCGTTTCCGGCGGAACTGACCGAGGCGATCATCCGCGAGGGCAAGGTTCCAGGCATTCTCGGCAATTGTCATGCGCCCGGCACCGAGATCATCGAACGGTTCGGCGAGGACCATATCCGCACCGGCAAGCCGATCTGCTACACATCCGTCGATTCTGTCCTGCAGGTTGCCGCGCATGAGGTTCATTTCGGCCTGGAGCGGCTTTATGAATTCTGTCAGGTGGTGCGGCGGCTGGTTGATCCATTGAGGATCGGACGCGTGATCGCCCGACCTTTCGTCGGCGAAACCGCCGCCACCTTCACGCGAACGTATAACCGCCACGACTACGCCGTGCCGCCGCCGGAGCCGACGTTGCTCGACCGCCTGACGGCGCGTGGAAGCCGTGTCATCGCCGTCGGCAAGATCGGCGACATCTTCGCCCATCGCGGGATTTCGGAAGTGCGCAAGGCCGCCGGCAACATGGCCATGTTCGACAAGGCGTTGGCCGCGATGGACGACGCCGGCGCCGGCGATCTCGTTTTCGCCAATTTCGTCGATTTCGACACCGAATTCGGCCATCGCCGCGATGTGGCGGGCTATGCCGCCGCGCTCGAGGCCTTCGACCGGCGGCTGCCGGAGGCATTCTCCAGGCTGAGGCAGGGCGACCTGCTCATCCTGACGGCCGATCACGGCAACGATCCGACCTGGGGCGGAACCGATCACACGCGTGAGCGTATCCCGATAATCGGCATCGGGCCGGGCCTCAAGGGCGGCGACATCGGGCTGCGTGCGACATTCGCCGATATCGGCGAGACCGTGGCCGAACATCTCGAACTGGCGCACGGCCGTCACGGCACTTCTTTCTATCCAGCGATTGGCGGCCCGGCGATTGGCGGCCCAATGATTGGCGGCCCAATGATTGGCGGCCATGCCTGAATTGCCCGAAGTCGAAACGGTCCGGCGCGGGTTGCAGCCGGTTATGGAAGGTGCCCGCCTTGTCCGTGTCGAGACGCGACGACCGGATTTGCGGTTTCCCTTTCCCGAACGGTTTTCGGAGCGGCTGACCGGCAGGACGATCACCGCGCTCGGCCGCCGCGCCAAATATCTGACCATGCACGTGCAGGACGGTCCGGTGCTGATCTGCCATCTCGGCATGTCGGGCTCCTTTCGCATCGAGGCCGATGCCGACAACGAGACCGACGACAACGGGACTCTGGGCGTGTTCCACCACGAACGCCCGAAAAGCGCGGCGCACGACCATGTCGTGTTTCATGTCGCCTCCGCGGCCGGTGCCCGGTCCCGCGTGATCTTCAACGATCCGCGCCGCTTCGGCTTCATGCTGTTTGCGGAAGGATCGCCGGAGACGCATCCGATGCTGGCCGGGCTGGGCGTCGAGCCCACGGGCAACGCGCTGGACGGCGTGCTGCTCGCCTCGTTGCTGAAGGGCCGCAGATCGCCGCTGAAGGCAGCGCTTCTCGACCAGAGGCTGATCGCGGGGCTTGGCAATATTTATGTGTCGGAAGCGTTGTGGCGCGCCGGCCTGTCGCCGCTGCGCGAAACAGGCACCATCGCCAGACCGGGCAAGAAGGCCAGGGAACAGAGCGAACGCCTCGCCGAGGCGATCCGCTCTGTCATATCGGATGCCATCGCCGCTGGCGGATCTTCGCTGCGCGACTATATGCACGCGGACGGATCGCTGGGCTACTTCCAGCATTCCTTCGCCGTCTACGACCGGGAGGGTGAGCCTTGCGCGAAACCCGGCTGCGGCGGCCACGTCGAACGCGTCGTCCAGAGCGGGCGCTCGACCTTCTATTGCCGGACGTGTCAGAGCTGAGTTAGACCGGATCAAGCGAGGAGCGCAGCCATGGCCTATGAAACGATCATCACCGAGACGCGCGGCAAGGTCGGGCTGATCACGCTGAACCGGCCAAAGGCGCTCAACGCGCTGAATTCCCAGATCCTCGCCGAACTCGTCGTGGCGGTGAACGCTTTCGGCGCCGATCCTGGTATCGGCGCCATGGTCGTTACCGGTTCCGACAAGGCCTTTGCCGCCGGTGCCGACATCAAGGAGATGCAAGCCATCTCCTATGTGGACGCCTACAGCCAGGACTTCTTCGTCGGCTGGGAAGAGTTCACGCGTGGCAGAAAACCTGTCATCGCGGCGGTGGCCGGCTATGCCCTGGGGGGCGGGTGCGAACTGGCGATGATGTGCGATTTCATCATCGCCGCCGATACGGCCAAATTCGGCCAGCCCGAAATCACGCTTGGCGTCATTCCCGGCATGGGCGGGTCGCAACGACTGACCCGGTTCGTCGGCAAATCGAAGGCCATGGACATGTGCCTGACCGGACGAATGATGGACGCGGCGGAAGCCGAGCGCTCCGGCCTGGTGTCGCGGGTGGTGCCTGCAGGCGAGCTTGTCGAGGAGGCCGTCAAGGCGGCGGCCAAGATCGCCGATTTCTCCCTGCCGTCGGTGATGATGGCGAAGGAGGCCGTCAACCGCGCCTACGAGACGACGCTGGCGGAGGGATTGCGGTTCGAACGCCGCCTGTTCCACTCGCTTTTCGCGCTCGATGACCAGAAGGAAGGCATGGCGGCCTTCGCCGAAAAGCGGAAGCCGAATTTCACCAACCGATAGAGCGTCGCCGGCCGCGACCGAAACCCCACGGCATCGGCCAAAAAGAACGCCAGGCAGCGTTGACGCGCCGGAAAAGCTGAACTATAAGCCCCACCAACCGAGGCGGCCCCGTGGCTGCCCGTTTGTTTTTTGCGCCCTGCGGCATGCCGCGTGCGCCGACCAGATCAGAAGAGAGGCATCATGGCCAACACATCCTCGGCCAAAAAGGCAACGCGCAAGATCGCCCGCCGTGCGGAGATCAACAAGAACCGCCGCTCGCGCGTCCGCACCTACGTCCGCCAGGTCGAGGAGGCACTCGCCTCCGGCGACAAGGCTGCCGCGCAGGCCGCTTTCAAGGCCGCCGAGCCTGAATTGATGCGTGCCGCGACCAAGGGCATCATCCACAAGAACACCGCGTCGCGCAAAGTGTCGCGTCTGGCTCAGCGCCTCAAGGTGCTGTCGGCCTGACATCGCCTTCCAAGGCTGATCTTCTTCGAACCCGGCCGATCGCGCCGGGTTTTTTCGTTTGCCGGCAAGTACTTAAAAAGAATGCCCGCAAGCAGCGTCAAGAACGGATTGCACGGTTCAAAGTGTTTTGCCGGCACATGCATGCCCGTTGAAGGTCGACATGCTTGAAAAGCGTCGCCTAA